>OZ246008.1:3960000-4830707 GCA_965230525.1 Kangiellaceae bacterium | reverse complement strand
AAAGGCTAATCAAGCCCGGAGATAGCTGGTTCTCCCTCGAAAACTATTTAGGTAGTGCCTCATGTATCACCGCTGGGGGTAGAGCACTGTTTCGGCTAGGGGGTCATCCCGACTTACCAACCCGATGCAAACTCCGAATACCAGTGAGTGCAATCATGGGAGACACACGGCGGGTGCTAACGTCCGTCGTGGAAAGGGAAACAACCCAGACCGCCAGCTAAGGTCCCTAAGTTATGGTTAAGTGGGAAACGATGTGGGAAGGCATAGACAGCTAGGAGGTTGGCTTAGAAGCAGCCACCCTTTAAAGAAAGCGTAATAGCTCACTAGTCGAGTCGGCCTGCGCGGAAGATGTAACGGGGCTAAAACCATACACCGAAGCTGCGGACGCGTAATTTATTACGCGTGGTAGAGGAGCGTTCTGTAAGCCTGCGAAGGTGAACCGAGAGGTTTGCTGGAGGTATCAGAAGTGCGAATGCTGACATGAGTAACGATAATGGGGGTGAAAAACCCCCACGCCGAAAACCCAAGGTTTCCTGTTCTATGCTAATCAGAGCAGGGTGAGTCGGCCCCTAAGGCGAGGCAGAAATGCGTAGTCGATGGGAAACAGGTTAATATTCCTGTACCTGATATTATTGCGATGGAGTGACGGAGAAGGCTATGCGAGCCAGGCGATGGTTGTCCTGGTTTAAGGCTGTAGGCAGAGAGCTTAGGTAAATCCGGGCTTTCAATGCTGAGAGCTGATGACGACGAACCAAGGTTCGGAAGTCGTTGATGCCCTGCTTCCAGGAAAAACTTCTAAGCTTCAGATAATATGAGACCGTACCCCAAACCGACACAGGTGGGAAGGTAGAGAATACCAAGGCGCTTGAGAGAACTCGGGTGAAGGAACTAGGCAAAATGGTACCGTAACTTCGGGAGAAGGTACACCGGTTTTGGTGATGGGATTTACTCCCTAAGCTGAGGCTGGTCTAAGAAACCAGATGGCTGCGACTGTTTATTAAAAACATAGCACTCTGCAAACACGAAAGTGGACGTATAGGGTGTGACGCCTGCCCGGTGCCGGAAGGTTAATTGATTGGGTTATCTTCGGAGAAGCTCATGATCGAAGCCCCGGTAAACGGCGGCCGTAACTATAACGGTCCTAAGGTAGCGAAATTCCTTGTCGGGTAAGTTCCGACCTGCACGAATGGCGTAACGACGGCCATACTGTCTCCACCCGAGACTCAGTGAAATTGAATTTGCGGTGAAGATGCCGTATACCCGCGGCTAGACGGAAAGACCCCGTGAACCTTTACTATAGCTTCACAGTGGACTTAGAACCTGCTTGTGTAGGATAGCTGGGAGACTTTGAAGATGCGACGCCAGTCGTGTTGGAGTCAACCTTGAAATACCAGCCTGGTAGTTTTTGAGTTCTAACTCAGCCCCATTATCTGGGGCGAGGACATTGTGTGGTGGGTAGTTTGACTGGGGCGGTCTCCTCCCAAAGAGTAACGGAGGAGCACGAAGGTACCCTAATCCCGGTCGGAAATCGGGAGTTTAGTGCAATGGCATAAGGGTGCTTGACTGCGAGACAGACACGTCGAGCAGGTACGAAAGTAGGTCATAGTGATCCGGTGGTTCTGTATGGAAGGGCCATCGCTCAACGGATAAAAGGTACTCCGGGGATAACAGGCTGATACCGCCCAAGAGTTCATATCGACGGCGGTGTTTGGCACCTCGATGTCGGCTCATCACATCCTGGGGCTGTAGCCGGTCCCAAGGGTATGGCTGTTCGCCATTTAAAGTGGTACGCGAGCTGGGTTTAGAACGTCGTGAGACAGTTCGGTCCCTATCTGCCGTGGGCGTTGGAAATTTGAGGAGAGCTGCTTCTAGTACGAGAGGACCGAAGTGGACGAATCTCTGGTGTTCGGGTTGTCACGCCAGTGGCATTGCCCGGTAGCTACATTCGGACAGGATAACCGCTGAAAGCATCTAAGCGGGAAGCCCCCTCCAAGATAAGATTTCCCTTGAGCTTTAAGCTCACATAAGGAACGTTGAAGACTACGACGTTGATAGGCAAGGTGTGTAAGTGCGGTAACGTATTGAGCTAACTTGTACTAATGATCCGAGAGGCTTGACCATATAACACCCAAACAGTTTTGGTGTTGTGTGTGATTGACTTAATCACTGAATAACTCATCCGACGATTGAAAAAACCTCTGCGATAGAGTGTTACTCACCGACTCAAACGAGAGTCGAGTTACCTAAATGATTAATGATTGATTGACTCATCCTCAATTAATCTTCCAGTTTTGCCTGGTGACATTAGCGAACGGGAACCACCTGATCCCATCTCGAACTCAGAAGTGAAAACGTTCAGCGCCGATGATAGTGTGGGGTTTCCCCATGTGAAAGTAGGTCATTGCCAGGCTCTTAATTAAAAAAAACCCGCTCTATGAGCGGGTTTTTTTTTAATTAAAATTTGATGGGGCTAGTTTCCCGAATGCTGACATGTGATAAATTCGTCAGGAACGAATTTAGACAGCTCTAGCTGGTCCCGTAGGGATAGCCTACATGGAAGTAGGCTACAAAGTAGGTCATTGCCAGGCTCTTATTTAAAAAGAAAGGCTCTTCCGATAGGAAGGGTTTTTGTTACTCAAAATTTAAGAAGGTTAGGTCTAAGTATGCTGACCGCTGTAATCTAAACATTCGCGATGCGCTTGAGGCTAGCTTAAAACGATACTGATAGCCACATCTAGCTGTCGGGTACGAAGAACTTCTTGAAAGGAGATAGACAGGTTAATGCCATACCGACAAGTAGCATTGCGATAGCATCCAAATAGCCTATTGATCCTTGCCGCCAACAAAACTGCATTTTACGAATCTGTTTTAATTGACCTCTGGTAAAGGTCGGTGAGCTAAGGAGATTTTGTCAATTTAAGATAATAATCTTTCGGGTTCTTTCAAAACTATAATTGATACTCTTTTATCAACCACATTTGATCGCCTCTCGATTTTGGACTGGCAATCTCATTTCTTTTGTCGATTAATTCTTGATAGGTAGAAGGCAATGAATGATAAATACGCTTGATCCAAAATTTACCTTTATAAGGCTTAGTAAACGTTAGTTTTAATTTTAGCTTGGCACAACGTTCACCAATACAATGAAACTCGTAGTAGCCTTTATTTTGGCGTTGATCATTTGCATAATCCAATTGAGTCCCTAAATAATCTATAAAATTCAAGTTTGAATTCGCAGGTAAGAATAACTTTACTCCGGCTAATCGATCTTTTTCCGTGTTAACATTTAAAGTGAGCGCTTGGCTAGTTTGAAAATGCTCAAGATGAGTATTTTTAATTACTAGTTGGTGGTCGACGTTTTGCTGTGCAGCGAAACCCAACAGCGATTGATTAGACCAAGGCAGGTTAATAGTTTTAGAGGTCGTCTCTATACCTAATTTAGCCGGTAAATGTTTCGGCGTGTCATGTTCGAAAGTTAAGTTTGCTGGCTGTTCATCGATCGAAATTAACTTCAAATTTAGGTCTCTCGGCGCCTGTTCGATGTAAATTGGTTTACTACTTAATAAATAGAAACAAATGCCGCTAAATAGCAACGAGGGAATTGCAGTAAGACTTGTATGAAAATTGAAAAAGTCCTTAAGCTTGATAGGCAAGGTTGCTTGTCGAACAAACATAAACAAAGGTAATATCGATAAACTAATTAGGACGCCTATTATCGGTGACAGGTAGAATTTCATCATGGTTTGAAAGTGATAGGTTGCACTCAAGAAACTTATGAGTGAAATAAGCAGCCAAAGATAGTTCATTGAAGCCAGCAAACGCTTTGCTGTCGAGAAAGTTGACAGAAATACCAAGCCAACTGCAAAAAAAGCCGAAGCTATAAACAAAACTGAATATTGTGGATAATAGAGTGTACTCACTATAAGGCCAAACAAATAACAATTTGCAATGGCTACTGAGCGACTTAAGCGGTCTTGATATTGAAATAGAACGCTGCCAAGCCACACAGAAGTTGTTATCACTATAAAGAACAAAAATAATTGCATGACTTGAAACTGGCTGTTCCAAGGCTCAATAGAATTCAGCGAAAGCTGTACAAATTTTTTCGCGATTATCGCTGTGACCATGCCGCTAAATAAGATAATAACCACCGCAAAGTGACTTGCTATTAAGGATCGTAATAAGATGAGCTTTTGTGAAAATAGCCGCTTGTTAGCCCATCCGAAAATCATTAGACAAAGGCCCACTAAAGCATAAACTTCATTGTTATCGAAAAATACTAAAGTGAAGCTAAGAATATCGGTGTACACTACTCTAAGAACATCAGCATCATCTTGGTGAATAGTTCGCAAGTTTGACGAATTTGTGACAGACGTGTCCTTTAGTAGCTTGTTTTGTAACAAGCTAACGAGACCCCAAGCATTGTCACCATGATGTTGCAAGCTGTGTAAAGAAACATTTGATAAGTTATCTAAAGGCGTGTGGTAGTGCGGGTCATTCTCTAAATTAATAAAATTATAGCCACGTAAACCGGCGCGTTTATAAATTGTCATATCAGTATCACTGGGACCGCGTGCCCATAAGTCTGCAATAATAGAGCTAGCAACCGGCTTGTGACTTGCTCGTGCAAAGTTCTCTAGCAGTGATCTATCTGCTTTTGCCGTCTCAATTAATAAGCTAACTCCGGTACTCCCGATGGCATCTAAATTAATAACATCAGTTAAAGAGTTGGATAAGGCGTAGTCACTGAGAAACGCTCTTGCACCCAGTAAACCGTATTCCTCGCCGTCGTTAAAAAGAAAGGTAAAAGTGTTGTTTGGCGGTGACTGCTGAGAAAGTAAAGATGCTATCTCCAGCAAACTTGCGACAGCAATACCTGCATCGCTTGCACCGGGAGCCGCGGCGACTGAATCATAGTGTGCAGATAATAAGATATGCCGAGTTGGCTTGCTTCCAGGAAGTGTCGCGACAATGTTTCTAACCGTGGCACAGTGCGCACGACCATTACCTGAATCAACACAGGATGGAACAATCTGCTCTATAACATTCAATTTTAAAGCCGTTAATTTATTAATTATTCGATCGGCGACCACGTGATTTTGATGACTATCAACTGGGTGAGATTCAATGCCTTCTAGCAGTTGACTCAAATGAGCAAAAGCCCTTTCAGCCGAGAATGTTGGGCTTTCAGATGTTGCGAGTTTAACGCTTGTATTGGAATATTGATAACCAACTAAAAATGGAAAAAATAATATTGTGACAAGAGAAACAAAGAAAAGTATCGGACCAATCAGATTGAGTTGAGATGATTTGTCTGCCGGCTGCATGCGAGTTAATACACCCTTCTATTGTTTATCTATCGCTAGTAATTGACAGCTTACTTTGAGACCACTCGACAATTAGCTTAATTAAGTGATCACGATCTCTCTTTAATATACTGAGATGATCTGATCTCGCTAAATGATGCAGAGTCACTTTTTCAGAAAAATCTAACTCCGGGAACATATCAAAAAATTGCGCTTTATGATTAAAATAACTTGATGAGCCACCGGTATAGGCGAAAAACATCTGAATGTTTTCATCAAGATACTGGCCAAGCTTTTGCGTCATATCCTGTTGAGAAGGAAATATTCTAAAATTTAAAGTTGCTTTCTTGGCAACGGCTGGTTTACTTAATTTGGAAAAAACATTGAGCCAGCGCTTTAGATCAAACGCGTAAATGGTCCGAAGCACTCGATTGATTTGATGATGAAGATGATATTTTGGTGTTTTGTAAGCCGGCGGATCGATTAACAACAATCCTTTTACTCGTCGATCAATCGCTGCAACTTGAAGTGCACAGTCAGCGGCAGAGCAAAGCCCTCCAACAACAAACTTCTTAATGCCATACTGCTCTTGGATTAAATCCATGGCAAGCAAAATTTCACTGTTTGAACGCTCAATAAAAGTTTCAGAAGAAAGACCTGTTTCACTGTCACCAATTCCACCAAAGTCAAACCGAAAACTATAGAAATTATTTGCTTGTAATTGACGCGCTAGCTCTACACTAAATCGAAATGCACCGGCTTTTGACAGTAATCCAGAATTTAGAATGATAAAACAAGTATCATTCTGCTCCGTCGGCGGCTTGCTGAGCACGCCAATCAGTCGTTGTTGCTCGCCAAATTGATGGATAAATTCATTCATAATTAATCACCTCTCACACAGGTGACAAGTTGTTGGAACAGATTTTTAGCGATAATCGTTGTATCGATCTTATCGGTTGCCTGCCAGCCATAGTCGTCTGATAAACTAAACTCTCTGATCGGTTGGTTATTGGTTTTGCTCAATGCGGGCCAACTTGGACTGGAGCCCTTGGATAGTATTAGGTCTATCTTTCTATCTTTATGTCGCGAGAGGTTGAGTTCTAAGCTCTCCAGTTCTGCAACAAATTCATGGCTGAAATACTGTCCCAAAATTTCTTGGTAGCTCTCAAATTTACGGTCTTGCTTTCGCCATTGAAAATAGTTGGTATCATTGAGTATGGCATGATGAATTTTTCTTTGTTTGTCTAAAAATTCTTTACCGGTTGCAGGCGGATCGAGATAAATTAACTGTTTAACTTCATCTGAAAACTCTGTATTGGAAACTAAGTTTGCACCTAGTCTGACCGCAAAAATCACAATCTCAGAGCATTCGGATAACTGCTTTAACTGTTCGACCGAAGATGAAATATTAGTGTTGAGTGTCGATAAAGTCATTTCGTCGGAGTTGCCTTCCGAGTCACCACAGCCGTAATAATCAAACCGCAACACAGGAATACCACTGGCGCATAATCGTGCTGCAAGCTTTTGTAGCATTGGGCGCGCTCTTTGATAATCATTGGTTAAACCAGAACAGATAAGCACTGCTTTTTGAGATTGTTGCTTAATGGTCGGAGGATGATAAACACCATATAACTGATGCTCACCACTGGTAAAATAAAATGCTTTTACAGTTTCAGGAATTTCAGTTTCCGGTGCTAAAGAAAGCTCTAACGGCTTACCTGTTATTTCGCTTTCTAATCGTGCGGCACAGTAGCCAAAATCGCTACCAAACAAATCAGCACCCGTTAGTTCGACCCCCGTTTTGGTTTTTAACTCAAGAATAATTTTGACTGCTTTTAGCGAGTCGCCACCGCAGTCAACAAAGTTATCGTCTAAAAAGACTTCATTAGAATTCAGCTCTTTTAGCCAAATTGCTTCCAGTATTTTTTGACTTTCCGTGCTTGGGCGGGATTTTAAGGTTTGCCAGCGGTCTTCATAATCTGTTGGCGTTGGCAGTTGCTCTATCGCTTTAGCTGAATCTATATTGGGAAGATTGCCCAACGAAAATAAAGTAAAGGGTTGCAAAAAGCTGGCAAGTTCTTGATCGAGCTTATCGGCAATCTGCTGTTTAGAGATCGCGTTATCGGGATTTCCATAATAGCAAATTGGTAAATAGATATTTTGTCCAACACCCTTAAAAACAATTTGAATGTTTTGCAACGATAAAGACTCTTTAATCGCATTTGTCGTAGGCTTGGCATCATTTTCAATTCGTTCTAAACGTTTGCGGTCTAGTTTTCCATTGATACTCGCCGGGAATTCCTTTAACACAAAGTATTGCACAGGGAGCATATAGCTCGGTAAATACTTAATCAAATATTGCTTAAGTGACTTTACTTTTTGGTGGGCTGTTTTGGCATCATCAAGTAGGACAAATGCTCTCAGCAGTTTATTGCCTGCTTCGTCTCGGTGAACAATGACCGCTGCGTTATTGATTTGCTCAAACGATTTACAGCGCGCTTCAATTTCTTCGATTTCGATCCGTCTACCGGCAATTTTTACTTGATCGTCAATACGACCGATAAAATCGACCCGACCATCCGCTAAGAATCGAGCTTTGTCACCGGTTTTGTAAAGTTTTGAATGAGTATCACTAGAAAATGGATTGGCCACAAAAGTTTGCGCGGTTCGTTCCGGTTTATTCATATAACCTTGCGCAACACCAACACCGCCTACGTAAATTTCGCCGATGACTCCTATTGGCACAGGTTTCATTCGATGATCGAGAATATAAATCCTAACGTTTGCCAACGCGGTGCCAATGGTTGGCTTTTGTTCATTAGAAAAGCATTCGCCTATCAAAGCGCCCACGGTTGTTTCAGTAGGACCATAACCATTGAAAAACTTTTTGATGCCTGCCCATCGATTAACTAAATTGGAGCTACAAACCTCACCGACCGCTAAGATGGTATGTAACTCGGGTAAATCCTCGAATGGAAGTGTTTCCAGAGCCGATGGTGGAAGCGTAATAAAGTTAATATTCTCATCACGCAAAAACTCGACCATCGCTGGGCCCGGTAAGCGCTCATTTTCATCGGCAATACATAATGTGCTTCCGGATAATAATGCAAAGGTAACATCATGCAGCGAAGCGTCAAAATTGAACGATACTGCTTGTAAAATTCTTTGGTTGGGAGCAAAGCTCATGCGTTCATATTGACAGTAAGCTAAATTGCTTAACCCGCGGTGATTAACTTTAACTCCTTTGGGAAGACCGGTCGTTCCCGAGGTGTAAATTATATAAGCCAGCGTATCCACATGATTACTTGCGCAGTCTAAGTATTCCTTGTGCTTCTCTAGCGCCGCCAAACTAATGCTCGCAACCTGAGTTTTTTCGGAGTTAAAACGCGACGCTAAGTCATCTTCGGTGACAACCAATTGACAATCACTATCCTGCAGTATGTAGCTTAATCGTTCGTCGGGTAGTTCCGCTTCCAACGGTAAAAAGGTTGCTCCCACACGCCAAATGGCTAGCATACCAATAGGCCACAACGGAGTGCGAGTTAAACAGAGGCCAACTACTTTACCTTCGGAAACCCCTTGCTCTACCAAGAATTGCGCAAACTGATTAACTTTAATGGTCAATGCAGAATAGTCTATGGATTGTTGCTTAAATCTAAGCGCGACATTGTTCGGTGTCTTATTGGCTTGAATACTAAATAATTGATCAACTCGTTGATCAATCGGGTAATCCCTATCGGTGTCATTCCACAAAGAGACAATGGTGTGGTATTCCTCTTTGGGGACACATTCAACTTGGTTAAGCAAATACTCTGGACTCGATTTGACTTGACTAAATACTTGATCAAAATGTGCCTGAAAGCGTTGCTGCGAAAGCTTAGGCAACAGATTAGTGTCGCCACAAATCAAAAGTTGAAATTCGCAATCAGGATGTTGCCAGGTTTGAATCAAGTGAGTATCAGAGATGATGGCATCCACTGGACAAATAAAACAAAAGTGATGTAAGTCGGTAAGAGCTGAGTCATTTAACGACGGATTAGCAGACTGATTAGATAATCCAGACTCAAGTTGAGCGGCAAGTTGTTCACAGGATTGCTGAGCAACATCAAGGGTAGTGAAGCGCCGCTTATCCAGATTAGCTTTAGGTTTTGCACAAACCTCAATTTGGTCAAGCGACCAATAGCGTGCAAGCTGAATTAACCACGACACAAGTACCGCTGATTGAGTATTGATTGCCTTGTTCGATGCAGCTGTTTCGGCCGAAAGTGTACTCGGTGCAAATAGAATTCGCGAATTGGCGTTTGAGTTATTTTGCTGACTAACGTCCATATCGGTAAGCTATAAAGGTCCCAAAAGTTAAAAAATATATTATTATCAATAGGTTAACCAATCGCATGCAGGTCATGGTACCACTCGTATTTATAACAGTTATGTTGCCTAAGTATAGTAGTTTAGCCTTGTTAACCCAAATAGTTTATATAGACAATCGAGATATTTTTTATTGGTTTAATTATTGGGATGAGTATTGGGACTCCTTTGAAAATTCTTTGGGCGTTTTTCCGAATAGTCGCTTAAAGGCAGTGGTAAAATTTGATGTGTGTACATAACCCGATAAATAAGCGACTTCTCCAATGTTGAGTCCTTTTGATAAATTGTCCTTCGCTATATTGAGTTTACGCCAACGAATATACTCGACGATTGTCATGTTATAAGAGCGTTGAAACTGTCTTTGTAACGTACTGATACTTGCCCCTAAATTTTTAGCGATGCTGGATAGTCGAATGGGCTGCATGGGATCTCGACTATCTAGCCATTGGTCGAGGAATACTTTGATTTCCATGGATGCTCTCGATGGTGGGTTATTATGACTGTTCAATTTGTGAGCCTTCGAGATTACCGGTTTTAAAAGTTTAAACCCTTCAATCACAATTTGCAGACTCGTACTCTCTAGTTCTAACGCGGAAGTTGTACCTTCATTAGCCGATATTAGTTTGTTGACTAATTCTATTTGTATATTTGACGCAGGGCATACGAACAGTTGGCTATGCGAAAAATGCAGTGTGTCGGTTATTAGATCGAGTTCAGAAGAATTTTGCGGCAACTGATCTGTCCACTGCTTAGGGAGTGTTAAAACAGCCTTCATCACTTGATTGCCTTCAATAAATAGCCGAGTCCAATTAGTCGCTCGGACTAAATTGTATGCAAAGCATATTGGTCGCCCTGAATCTTTTGTGTCCAAAACAAAGTTCTGGTTATCTAATGAAAACTCTAACCTTCCTTTAATAAGTACACCAATTGATATCCCTGGCGGACGCTTACTTTCTATTCTTTTAGTCTTTAGCTCTGTTGTATTAGAACAATGAAATTGCAAATTTGAATAGGTAGTATCAAGTTGAAAAGCACCGTTAAAAGAGTCGTTAACTATGCCTAACGGCCTTTCGTCAGTATGCTTAGATTTCTCTCTTATGCCTTTCACAATTTAAACCTTTTCACATTTTTTATCTCACACTAATACAGGTTTCGCCTATATCTGACAGTTTGACCATTTAGCATAATCAATTGACGATTATTAATAAGCCATAACTGTATAGGGAGCTAGTTTATCGAGTAGAATTCTTGAATGCAAATCGTTCTCATTTAGAATAAGGTCTAGAAGTAGTCTCATGAATAAACAAAATCTCAGCCCTTTGGCTCTGTTAGTAGCGAGCTTTATGGGTAATCCTTTGCTGTTAGCCGAAGAGCAGCTACCCGAGCAGTCAGAAACATTAGAAGTAGTAGAGGAAACTGTTGAAGAAAGCATTTCGAGTAATGAACAATCTCTCAAAATATGGGGAACTAAGGTCCAGAGTAGCTCGATTTATCTGGGTGAAACCGAAATGACAATGAAACAAGCCGATCACTTGAGTGACCTGATGCGGACAATTCCCGGTGTGGATGTTGGTGGGGCTCATTCTTTAAACCAACGAATTACCATCCGAAGCTTGGAAGATAAGAGTCTCGTGGTATCAATCGACGGCGCTAATCAGAATACCTATATGTACCACCATATGGGAAACTTGCAAATTCATGCTGATATCTTACAGTCCATTGAGGTTGAAGTCGGAACCAACTCAGTTATTGATGGCGGCTTAGGCGGAGCGGTTAGGTTTAAAACTAAAGATGCGAGGGACTTGCTTTTATCAGGAGATGATTTTGGCGGGCGAGTTCAATACAGCTACTCTTCTAATGAAGGAAATAGTGCATCGTTAACTGGTTACGGGCAACTTTCTAATAATCTAGATATGTTGATTTATCACAATCAGGTAGACCGAGGGAATTATGAAGTGGGTGGGGGCAAAATCATCGATAGCAATGGCGATGAGATTGACGGGACCGATGGACGTGTCAGAGGACTAGAAGGAAAAATCACCGACTCACTGTTTAAACTCGGTTGGGATTTTGATGCTAATCAAAGGTTTGAATTTGGTTATGAAGCTTATCAAGACAAAGGACAGTATAGCTATCGACCCGATATGGGGTTAGCGACAGATCTATCCATCGGTAATACGCTTGGGCTACCGCTCACTTACCCAACGGAATTTAGTAGAGACACGGCGAGAATCGGCTACGAGTTAAGTTGGGGAGGGCAAAATGAACTAACTGCCACCTTGTTTAGCAACGAAAGTACCCTTTGGCGAGATGAATCGGCTGTTGCCGCGGTGTTTGATGGTTCGCCTGCAATCGTTGAAGGAACTGCGACTAACACCGGTTTGAACTTATTGAGCAGCTCAGTAATGGGAAGCGGAACAGTTCACAAGTTAACTTACGGTCTTGATCTTATTCGATTTGATACCGACTATCGAGCCGACGGTGTGAATGCCAGTGATGAACAAGCCATCAATCAATCGGTCTTTATTCAAGATCGAATTGAGCTAGGCAAGTTAGCCATCATTCCAGGAATTCGATACGATCATGTTGAGCTAGATTCTGCGGTGGTGGATAGTCAGTTTTCCGAAGTCACTGCGGGATTGGCCCTTGAGTATCAATTTAATCAGGCATTTATTGCCAAGATTAGCTCAACTCAGCTTTTTAAAGCGCCAGAGATCGGCGAAGTTTTTATCGGTGCAGGGCTCACGGATACTGCCAATGTGGATATAAAAGCTGAAACCGGTCTAAACTCGGAACTTTCGTTTGCTTACGCTAGCTCTACAACTAGTCATGGACGTTTTACAGCAGGCATGACCCTATTCGAAACGGCAATCGACGATCATATTTACGACTATGCGACTCCTCCACCTGAGGTTGGTGGCCGTTCGTGGAAAGACAATGTTGGCGACTTAACAATAGATGGATATGAACTTTATTTAGGGTACGACATTGACGCCTTAAACCTTTTGTTTAGTTACTCTAGTGCCGAAAGTGAACTGAATGCATTTGAGCAATATGACGATTTGGATGGCGCACGAATTGATAGACAGCAGGGGGACACATTAAGCCTCAATCTAGACTACAGTATCGATACAATCGACTTAGCATTGCATTGGGATGTGTTGAATGTGAGTGACGTCGATGCTGGTTTAGATCTTGACGGAGCCACTTTAGATAATGCCAAAGATGGATTCACCGTACACAATATTTCGGCGCAATGGAATCCGGAGCATTTACAAGGATTTAGTTTAACCTTTGGTGTGGATAATTTATTTGACGAATTTTACGCATCGCAATCATCTCGGACAGGAACCAGCTTTCATCCATTCTTTGGCCCTCTGTACTTACTTGACTACGAGCCTGGCAGAAATATTAAAGCCACAGTAGCCTATCAGTTCTAAATAATGCTGGAACAAAGCAATTATAAAGCCTTGAAAAAAGCGTTTTTTGCTTATTCAAGGCTACTTCACATTTACTTGTCGACGTTTCTCTTAACTTTGCTTATTTTATTTTCCATAACCGGAATTACGCTTAATCATCGTTGGTATGATAGTGAAAACAGTCAGGAAAGTCGGATTGAAAAAAAGATAACTAGCGAACAGAAAGAGCGTTGGTTAAGTTATTCTGAGCCCTCAAAGCGTCAAGTCAACCAATCACAGAATTCAGCAAGTAATCAATCTAAGTCAACTTCTATTGGCAAGCCTGCGCTCGAACAAGAACCTGAGCATAAACGCGACGAATGGAATCCCTTGCTTACCGTCATTACGCTTGACTTGCGGCGAGAGTTTTCACTACCCATTCCTTCTAGTATAGAGCTAGAGCACGAATTCAAGGAGGTTTTGTTCGATTTCAAAGTTCCCGCAGGCTTCGCGACGGTGACACTGTTGTTTGAAGAGTCAAAGCTTATTTTTGAACAAGAAAAAGGCAGTCTGATTGCAGTTCTCAATGATCTACATAAAGGACGTCATAGCGGGAACGCTTGGTCTTGGCTAATCGATATCAGTGCGGTTCTAATCATTTTCTTTTCGATTACCGGATTTATCATATTGTTTCAGGGAAAAAAGCACCGGAAAGCGGGGGTTACTTCCTTCTTGTTAGGTACGGCCTCTCCCTATGTTATTTATTTTTTTCTAGTCCCTGCATTAGGAGCCTAAATTGAAAGCTATGTTTAACGCCTTCCATCTATTGATTACCCTTTTTATCTTCATGTTCTTCTCGGCTGGCCTAGCGAATTCGAAGGCTAAAGAGCTGAATAGCGATTCGACTCAGGTGTTTAAAATAACTTTAGAGGTCCCTCGTATTGAAACAGATGCTTATTTTCGACCCTATGTTGTGGTTTGGCTGGAAACTGCCAAGCGGGAACCCATTCAAACCCTCGCGTTGTGGTATCAAACAGATTCGGTTGCAGGGCAAGAAGATGGGGGCAAGTGGTTAAAAGACCTTCGCCAATGGTGGCGGAAAATTGGTCGAGATGAAAAGGCCGATTATGACAGTGTAACCGGAGCAACTAGAAGACCTGGTCGATACTCTATTGTCAGCCAGACACAACTCAATGATCAGATAGCTTCTGGAAACTACTTTATTAATTTTGAAGCTGCCCGAGAAGAAGGAGGGCGAACATTTCATCGTGTCCCTTTGACTATCCAGAAAGCTAATCTTCCACAGACTATTATCCTTCCGGCCGATAATGAATTCGGCAAAATTACAATTTTATTGGAGAGTCAATAATGAAACCATTATTCGCTTGCCTGTTATTAATAGCAGGCAGTAATCTATCGGCACATGGCCGATGGATCGTCCCTAGTCACTCTGTTCTTTCAGGGGATACACCCGAAGTCGTCACGTTTGACTTCAGCATATCCAATGATATTTTTCATCCAGATAGAGGTTACGGTGGTATTCCAGCGGAGCAACTCGAGGTTGTTTTTCAGAGTGATGAAAATACAAGTTTCAAAAATCTTAAAATCAATCAGCGAAACAAGTGGACTAGATTAAAAGTAACCAACCCCGATGGTAGTGTCACTATGAACTCTCCGATTGTTGATTTTGGTCGAAAAAGCGTAGCTAGTTACAAAATGCAACAAAATGGTACGTATCGAATCGAGGTGTCCCACCAGCCTGTTTATTATGTGACTTATTATGATGTAAACAAAAAGCGTTCTAGGAAGTTTGGCCGATTAACTCAACTTATTGATAAACTTCCTAAAGGAGTGTCCAAGCTCGTCGCTACTCGTCTTACCAATCGAGTAAAAACCTACGTGACTCGAAACAACACTTCCGATCTAAACTTAAAACCCGATGAAGAGGGATTAGATATTGTATTCGACACTCACCCTAATGAATTTTTCATCGGAGAGTCGACTTCGGCTCAGTTATTTCTGAAAGGAAAACCACTTACCCGAGAAGCGATAATTAAGATCACTAAGGGAGATACTCGCTATAGAAACCAACGACAGACTCAAATGATTAAAACCGATTCCAATGGCAAAGTAAAAATAACGTGGGAGCAAACAGGATTATCGTTAATTGAAGTTGAGATGGAGAATGAAGCAGACCATCAAGACTATTCTCAAGACAAATATGCATTAAGTGTCTCCATCGAAATTAGTCAGGAGTAGAAGTAGTGGTGACACTGCAGGGGAAGTCTGTTTAGGGGGTAATTGAATTTATCACACTGACTAGTATTTGGCATCAATTTCGGATAGTGTCGGTGTGACAAATGGTCGCATTTCAATTCCGTTAGGCATCGTTCATAATCGCGCCTTTAATCAAAACCTTTATAGAATCACAGGCATGTCACAAACAATCGCGCCAAAACACTTTAAGCAAGCACTCACCTCATTATTAGTTATTGCTAGTCTTTCAGGGGCAGCAAATTGCTCTGTACAAGCTGAAGAGCAGCAACCAAATAACATTCAATCGCCTGACGGTGATGACTCCCAAAAGCTAGTTATTTGGGGAGAGTCAAAGTCGCAAAAAAGAACCGATTCCGCCAGTTCGAGAGTGACTCTAACCGCAGAAGACATGAGTTCTATCAACTCAACCACCACAGAAGATTTAGTTAAGCATGTTCCCAGCTTGGTGATTCGCAAGCGGTTTATTGGAGATTCCAATGGCACAATTGGGATCCGTGGCTCAAACATGTTTCAAACATCACGCTCCATGGTTTTTGCAGACGGAGTACCGTTGCACTATTTTCTACAAACTCGATGGTCCGGAGCGCCGCGCTGGTCCTTGGTATCGGCGGACGAAATTGCACAAGTCGATGTGATTTACGGGCCATTTTCTGCGGAGTATGGTGGCAATGCGATGGGTGGCGTCATTAATATAGAAACCGCTATTCCGACCGAGCGAAGGGTCCATTTAGAGGCGGGATTTTTTTCTCATGACTATGCTGAGCTTGGTTATGACGATCGACTTAATGGCAACAAGCAATTCCTATCTTATGAAGATGTAGCGGGAGATTTAAGCTTCTACTTTTCCTACAATCATTTACAAAATGATGGTCACCCTCAAACCTTTCGATTTGACCGAGGAGCGACCACGGACGCCCCAGATGATAGCTCGCAGATCATTCCCGTTACTGGCGGCATAGTCGGTGCCGATGAATATGGCAACCAAACAATTTATTTTGGTGATAATGGCATCGCAAAAGCTGAAACCGATAACTTCAAAATCAAAATTGGTTATGAGTTCGAAGATTGGTTTGCGCTCTTTAACATGGCTTATGAAGATAGAGCAACCAATACCACCGCAGCAAATTCTTATTTAAGAGATGCTAATGGCAACATTGTGTGGAATGGGGATGTGGTACAAGACGGACTCTACTACAGTGTGAGTGAACGAAATTTTGCTGGAAACGAACTAGAAAGACGCAGTTTGTTAACCGGGTTGCGAGTTCAAGGGGAGCTCTCTAATGATTGGTTACTTGAAGCAAGCCTTAGCTCTTTTAGCGTACTCCAAGATGAAACTCGTTCCTCTGGCGCCAATAAGAATTCACCAGCTTATCAAGCAAGTGGCACAATTCGCGAATATGATGACACGGGGTGGCAAACCGCAAAGGTGAGCCTACAAAATGATCAATTTATGGGAAATAAGCAACTCAGTTTTATTGCTGGTTATGAGTACGAAAATTACCAACTGACTATCAATAATTACAACTCCGATGATTATCAAGCCGGTGTAAAAACTGAGTTATCAGGCACAAGCGGCGGTGATACCATGTTAGCCTCATTTTTTGCGCAGTTAAATTGGGATATAAATCAGCAGTGGAATACCGTCATCGGCGGGCGATATGAATCTTGGCGCAGTGAAAACGGCTTTTTCGGCGACCAGCTTCATCAAGATCGAGATGAAAATCGATTCTCTCCAAAGCTATCGGTGACTTATCAAATGAATCAAGCGTGGCTATTTCGCTACTCTGCCGCCAAAGCCTATCGCTTTGCAATTGTGGAAGAGCTGTTTCAAAATGAACGCCGAACTCAAGGCACATCTTTGGCAAATGCTAACTTAGAACCTGAAGACGGTTTTCATCAAAACCTCATGCTACAAAAAAATATCGAAAATGGATTTTTGCGGGTTAATTACTTTACCGAACAAATCGACGACGCTATTTTTGCACAAACGACCGTGGTAGATAATCGAGCGATAAACACTTTCATTCCAATCGACACTGTTAAAACAACCGGTGTTGAGTTTATATACAACCAAATTGGCTTATTTAACAATGCGCTTGATCTGCACTTTAATTTGACCTATCTCGATTCTAAGATCGACAAGAACAGTGCTAATACTGCGTTAGAGGGTAATGATTTTCCAAGAATGCCCGATTGGCGAGCTAACCTAACTGCCAACTACCATGTGACCGAAGACTGGAACATCGGTGCCGGTATGCGTTTCGCCTCATCAAACTTTGGCGACCTGGATAATGCTGATACTCAAAGTAATGTGTTCGGTGCTCAAGATGGTTACTTGTTTTTTGACTTAAAGACCAATTATCAAGTGAACCAAACGACTAGGTTAAGCTTTGGGGTAGACAACGTGACCAACGAAGTTGCGTTTGTGCATCATCCGTGGCCGCAAAGAACTTACTATATCGAAGCTTCACTCGATCTCTAATTCCATTAAATCGTTGAATTAGTAGGAAGATTTTTATGTTGCAATTATTCAAAATGTTTAAAGTAAGGCTAGTTTGTTTGAGTTTATTCAGTCTAGTCTTTCCGGCTTTTGCTTACTCAGCCAAGGTAAAAGATTTGTGTAAGCGCACAGAGCAACCTGTCATTGCTTGTGGAAGCGCCCCATCCAGTGTGACTGATGCTAGCGGAAAGCTGTGGGTCGTGTTTGAATATCAACAACATCTATATGTGAGTTCAAGCCCTAATATGGGAAAAAGCTATTCGCCGGCGATTAAAGTCAACAAGGTTGCTGAAAGCATTTATACCAATGGTGAAAACCGTCCCAAAATTGTTTTTGGAAAAAATGCTGAAATTTATATCTCTTGGACTAAAAAGACTAAAGGACGATTTACTGGTGATATTCGATTTAGTCGCAGCCTCGATGGCGGTCAAACTTTCTCTAGTCCGATCACAGTCAATGATGATGGCTTACTCACTAGCCACCGTTTTGAAAGCATCAGAGTAACTCAGGATGGAACCATATTTTTAGCATGGATTGATAAACGGGATAATTTTGAGTTAGATAAACAAGGGCTGTTAGTTGCAAAAAAACAAAAAGGCTTGAACGGTGCAATTTATACAAGTTTTTCAACAGACTCAGGAAAATCGTTTAGCAAAAATCAGCGATTAGCAGCAAGCAGTTGTGTGTGTTGCCGACTAGCAATGACGCCGGTGAGCAATGATGCGGTTGCGATTGGATGGCGGCATGTTTATCCGGGTAATATTCGTGATCATGCCTTTGCAATAGTCAATAGTGCTGGCATAAAGCAGCCAGCTAAACGCGTCTCTACAGACAATTGGAAAATAAACGCTTGCCCACATCATGGGCCCTCCATGGTAATGGACCAAAATAAACAACTGCACATGGTTTGGTTCACTGCAAGTGAGAGTCGAAAAGGCATTTTTTATGGCCGACTTAATCAAAGTGACAGCGAGGCAGATAATTTAAAAAATTTGTCGAGCGCACCAAGTGCGAGTCATCCTTATATTGCAAGCCATGAAAATAGGCTGACCGTTGTTTGGAAAATTTTTGATGGCAAGCAGTCTCAAATAGTACAAGTTCAATCTAAGGACTTAGGTAAGTCGTGGAGCGATGCCAAATTGATTGCAAATGCTAAAGGCAAGTCGGATCATCCGTTTATTATTTCATCCGAAAAAAATCAATGGTTAACTTGGTGGACCCAAGAAAAAGGGTTTGTCGTACAACCGATAAACGCTGGCGAAAGGCGATAGCGCTTTTGAGGAAGCCAATCAGTCGACCGCTTGTAAAAACAGGTTATTTAGCAGGTACAAACTATAAATGCAGCGTTACTTCAGAAAATACTTCGCCTATCTGACTCTGAGCATACTATCGATCAGTATAAATCTTTCGTTCGCCTCGGCGGAAAATACACCTGAAGCGCCAGCCATTAAAACCTTTACTGCAAATTCGCTTAGCCAAATAATAAACAGTCATTCATCGCAACCATTTATTTTAATCGTGTGGTCTATTGACTGTTTACCGTGCCGCCAAGAGTTTGACATGCTCGCTGAGGTGAAACGTCAATTTCCAGCGCTTAAACTTTCGATCGTGGCGACCGAAAGCCTCAAAGACTTTCCTCAACTAGTCGAAATTTTAAAAGAGCATCAATTGTTGGAACAGGATAATTGGGCTTTTGCGGAAACACATTCAGCGGAACTAAGATATCAACTTGATCCGAGTTGGTACGGTGAGTTGCCGCGAGCCTACTTTTACAATCAGCAACATGAGCGATTGGCAATCAGTGGCAAGCTAGAACAATCAGAAGTGGTTGCTTGGTGGCAAAAAGTCAATTGAGCTACCGCTTTTAAACACACTGAGAGCAATTCTTAACACATCGTTAATTCTTGCTATTTAAGAATGTTGAATTCTGCCCATTTGCGCGCCAAATCTTTGCTAACCATGCCTTAATCACTTAGGATATAGCGTTGTTAAACCTTTTAACCTGGGAGAACAAAATGAACAGAACCAACAAAAAGGCTTATTGGTTGTCGATGGTTGTTGCGACATCTTTCGTTATTTCTGCATGTAACCAACAGAATGATGACGCCGCCAGCGATGCTGAGAACCAACAGGCAAAAGCCGAAACGGCTAAAGAGGCAGTGGTAAAAACCGAAGTCGTTAAAAAACAAGCTCTTAAAGATCAAAAGTCTGAGGATGCTAGTGCGGGAGAAGCCAATGCCAATTCGTTAGAGCAAATACTCGACGCGCAACCTGATTCGGTCAAAGCGCGCTATTCTGCAAGACACCCACAAGAGACATTAACTTTCTTTGAAGTGCAACCCGGTCAAACCCTGGTCGAAGCGCTACCCGGTGGCGGCTGGTACAGTAAATTAATCTTGCCAGTGCTTGGTCAAGAAGGAAAACTGATCGGTGCTGACTATGCCGCCGATATGTATCCCAAATTCGGTTTCTTTAAACCGGAAGATCTAGAAAAGAAAAAAACGTGGGTAGAAGATTGGACAAAGCAAGCGAGTTCTTGGCGTTCAGACAGTGATGCAGCGCTAGCAGCCTTTCAGTTTGGAAGTATGCCTGACGAAATGAAAGGAACGGCTGATCGCGTTTTATTTATTCGTGCATTGCACAATCTGGCTAGATTTGAAGACGATGGTGGCTATTTAACCAAAGCGTTAGCGGATAGTTTTGCGGTATTGAAATCAGGTGGTATGGTTGGTGTGGTTCAACATAAGGCACCAGAAGGATCTGCAGACAGTTGGGCAAACGGTGCCAACGGTTACTTGAAAGAGTCATTTGTTAAACAAAAAATGGCAGAAGCAGGATTTGAGTTTGTTGGCTCGAGTGAAATAAACCTCAACCCTAAAGATCAACCGACCGAAGAAGATTTCGTTTGGCGATTACCACCCAGTTTCGCTAATAGTCGAGATAACCCTGAACTTAAAAAACAATATGAAGAGATTGGTGAGTCGACCCGAATGACGTTAAAATTCAAAAAGCCGTAATTTTTTTGAATTAGTAATTAATAACCATGATTTTTGTGAAAAAAACACTCAGTGTGGCTAGCCGTGCATGGATTGCACTGCTAGCTATCTTTGTTTTGTTCTCACCCTGGAGTTGGGCTGCAAAACCTGAGCTAAAAATAATCCAACGTCCTATCGTTTTTAATCAAGAGCGCGAGCAGCTTTCCATTGAATATTTAAAACAACGCTACAACATGGTCCAATCCAAGGCGACCATTACCCCTAAAATGGTTGTGGTTCATTGGACAGCAATTAATAGCCTCGAAGATTCGTTTAAGGTATTTAATAAAGCAAAACTGCCTGCATCAAGAGCAAAGATCAGTAGCGCAAGTGCACTTAATGTTTCAGCCCACTTTTTAATTGATAGGGATGGAACCATTTATCAATTGCTACCAGAAACAACCTTCGCTCGTCATGTGATTGGCCTCAATCATAGTGCAATTGGTATAGAGAATGTTGGCAATGGTGATAGCCACCCTTTAACCGAAGAGCAGCTGCAAGCAAACATCAATTTAATCAAACAACTTTCCACTCGCCATGCTATTGAGTACGTAATTGGTCATTATGAATACAAGCAGTTTATCGACCATCCTTTATGGAAAGAAGTGGACCCTGGTTATCTTACCGAAAAGACCGACCCTGGGGCTGAGTTTATTGAATCTGTAAGAGCAGGATTAACGGGATTAAAGTTAAAAATGGTGCCATAAGTCCCGTCGTTATGAGGATTAGTCTGATGGGCTATTCCGATTGATTAGTCCGATGGATTATTTTGACTCATTCGATCTTATCAGTGAGTAAACATAATCGATCATGGCTTTCTTTTCGACAAGATGATCAGCGCCACCCGATTTTCCTTTTCGTTCCGCTTCAATATTAATGTAACGAATATTATTTTTGTTAGCAAATACAGAAAGCGAACCGTCGTCTTCGTCGGCATCTGTTTTAACGATGGGACTTTCCAGTACCACATTCCAACCGTCTTTTTTCATTTGTTCAAAATCAGCTAAAAAAGTCACGTAAAACAGGTCGTCTTCATCGTGTTTTGTTTGGTGAACCTTGGATAAAAACTTTGCTCCATTGGTAAGCTTGTTTTGGTAGCGAATGATTGAAACTGAGCCTTCTCCGCCTTTACCGTCATTTGAATAGCCGTTGGTATTATTATGCATTGCTATCCAGTTTAGCGCGGAAGTTTGCTGATTAAATTTTAACTGCTTTAGCAAAAATTCCGCTAGCTGTTTAGTTTTGGCTTTAGCTTTTTTAAATTCATCAGTTTTTACCTTGAGACTCGGATTGAGTTTTTTTAGGGTGGCCTGACGACCTAAAGGCGTAAAGATTCGATTGGGGTCAACTTGAACGGCTTTGTTGTTTACTTGAAGGGTTAAGTGACGCTCGCCATGCTGACGAATTTCAATAAATTTGCCGCCTTTTATATCAATTTTTTCTCGCAAATACGCATTGGCAACCGATTCATTTTCGTGCGGTGCGATAAATACTAGCTGATTTAACTTTGAATCATTTTCGGTAATTTGAACAACAATATCATCTTGAGCTGGAAAAGCTAAAGAGTATGTTAACAGTGCCGCCAACAGGTTCATCGTTAGCTTACCGCAGTTTCATTTAAAGTAAGCTGCTTACGCGAAGCATCGAGTGTCGCAATCGCGCCCACAGGAATGGTGGCCATATCATCAATGTGACCTATCATCACACCGGTTAATACCGGAATATTTAGATTGCCCAAACGATCTTTTATCACTTGCTCTAAACTAAGCGAAGGGCCCTTGGCAGAGCAGTCAGTGCACTTGCCAAAAACAATGCCAGCCAGTTGGTTGAGCCTGCCCGCAATTAACAAATGGGTTAACATACCATCTACTCGGTAGGGTTGTTCTTCCACATCCTCTAAGAATAGAATTTTCTTTTTATAACTCGGTTCAAAAGGAGTGCCGACGAGTTTGACCATCAGTGACAGATTGCCACCAATCAACTGGCCAGTGGCTTTGCCTTTGGTCACGGTAATCAAACGGTTTTCCTTTTCAGCTTGACCTTCTTTGGGTTCGAAAGGCGGCGGTTCGGCCAAAGAAACATTGGCCTTTGGACTAAAAAGTATCTTCTTAAAATTTGCTAAGGTGTAATCGGAAAAGTTCTGTTTGGCTATTGGACCATGAAACGTCACTAATTTAGTCTTGGCATAGATTGCGTTCAACAAAGCGGTTACATCGGAGTAACCAACAATGACTTTTGGATTATTTTTTATTAGTTCAAAGTCGAGATAGGGCAGCATTCTCGGTGAGCCGTAGCCGCCCCGTAAACAATAGATCGCATCGACACTTTTGTCCGCAAACATTTTATTGACATCAGAAGCACGTTGCTTATCTTCACCCGCCAAATAACCATGGCGTTGATACAAGTGTTCCCCTGATTTGACTTTGAAGCCAAAGGATCTCAGCACATCCTTGGCGAATTCAATTTCTTCGTTTTCCCAGGTATTACTGCTCGGTGCAATTAAGCCAAGAGTATCACCGGATTTGAGCCGCTTAGGCTTAAGCTTCGGCCCGCTGGCGGCCAGCCCCGTATGGCTAGCGGAAAAAGTTGAAAATAAAGCCGTGGCAATACTCGCTTTTATAAAATTTCGTCGATCGGTCATCATCTGCTCCTGTGCTTTTGTTAAACATAACAAACCTTGCTATCAGTGAAAAGCAGGCGGCTAACAATAGTTAAAATTTTTTTCAAATCAAACATTGAACCGAAAAGATTTGTCCCCATTTTGCTAGATGTCTTATAAAAAATGCTTCGTCTTAACGGCTAATTCTTTCGGGAATACACCCAGGTTACTAGGAGAAAAGAACAATGGTTTATACGGATGATTGGCAGCTGAGCATCGCTCGCTCCCCACCTATATAGTCACCCACCGCTGCGCATGCGGATTGCGCACTACTTGCTCAAATTTAACTATTCTTTTTCGGGAGGAACCAATGCTGGAAGTAAGCCAGTTAAGCCGGTCGTACGGTCAATTTAAAGCGGTTGATAAGGTCAATTTTACGATTGGCAAAGGCGAAATCGTTGGATTGTTGGGTCATAATGGCGCGGGTAAAACCACCATTATGAAAATGATTAGTGGTTATTTAGAGCCCGACGAAGGCGAGGTCACTGTCGATGGATTAGCGTTATCAGTGGAAGCTGAAAAAATTCAAAGACAACTTGGCTACTTGCCAGAAAACTTACCGGTTTACCCCGAAATGGTGGTTGCGGATTATTTAGATTATGCGGCTGACCTGAAAGGGCTAACTGGGCAAACAAAATATGCAGAAGTTCGCCGAGCGGTTGAGGCAACCGATATTGCGAGTAAATTATTGTCTCCGATTGCCACCTTATCACGCGGCTTCAAACAACGAGTTGGAGTGGCGCAAGCTATATTAGGTCAACCGAAACTCCTTATCTTAGACGAGCCGACCAACGGTCTTGATCCCGAACAAACTCAATTAATGCGAGAACTGATCAAAGAAATCGCGAGAGATGCCACGGTTATTCTATCAACCCATATTATGCAAGAGGTCGAAGCGCTTTGTAGTCGAGTGTTAATGCTAAGAGCAGGCGGTTTGGTGGTCGATGCGCAAATCGACCAACTCACCCACAGCCATCACCTTTTGCTAGAAACCAATCTGCCCAATGAGCAAATCGACCAGTTGATCGCACTTGATAAAGTTAATCAAGTTAAAGCGTATGGTGACGGTACGAAGAATACAGATACAATATCCGATACGTTCTGCTATCGAATTGAAATCGATCAACAGGCCGCGGCCAAAAATGTATCCGCTGCCATAGCAAAGCAAGTAACGCATGCTGGATTCGAGCTTTATTCACTTAAAACAGAAAGACGTGATCTTGAGACCTTATTTAGAGAAGTAAATGAGGGAACGGTTGAAAAGAAGGAGGTAAGCCATGCAGCCTAAGATCAAACCTATGTTAAGCATTTCACGCGTTGCAAAAAAAGAAATAGCCTTATTCTTTGCCTCGCCAATAGCCTATGTCTTTTTAGCCACCTTTGCTGCGATTACCTTATTCGTTTTCTTTTGGGGTGAGTCCTTCTTTGCCCGAAATATTGCCGATGTCAGACCCTTGTTTGAATGGATGCCGATTCTGCTTATTTTCCTTGCGGCAACCTTAACCATGCGTCTGTGGAGCGAAGAGCGACGCAGTGGCACTTTGGAATATGTGTTCACCCAAGCGGTGCCTTTGTGGCATTTTGTTGCGGGAAAATTCTTAGGTTGTTTATTTTTACTCGCAATCGCTTTGCTAATGACATTACCTTTGCCAATAACGGTAAGTCTACTTGGTGAGTTAGATTGGGGACCAGTGTTCGCCGGTTATCTTGCCACATTGTTAATGGGGGCTGCCTATTTAAGCATTGGGTTATTCGTTTCTGCTCGTAGCGAAAACCAAATTGTCAGCTTGATCACGGCTTCGGTTGTCTGTGGCTTTTTCTATATTCTAGGCACTTCGACCATCACTAACTTATTTGGTACTGATTCCAGTGAGTGGTTTAGACTGCTTGGCACTGGAACTCGCTTTGAATCCATTAGTCGTGGTGTCATTGACTTACGTGACTTGTACTACTATCTCAGCATTGTTTTAATCTTTTTGACGCTTAACAGCTATGCATTAGAAAAAGAGCGTTGGGCTTCGCATGCGGGCTCAGCTAATCATACACTTTGGCGCACTGCGACTTTGTTATTAGTGATCAATGCGTTCGCAGGAAACCTCTGGCTGGGGCAACTAAACCATGTTCGAATTGATATGACCCAAGGAAATCAATATTCCATTTCCGAAGCGACCAAAGGTTATCTTAAACAACTTCAAGAACCATTATTGATCCGCGGCTATTTTAGTAGCAAAACTCATCCTTTGTTGGCACCTTTGGTGCCGCAAATGAAAGACTTAATCAGTGAATATCAAATTGCCGGTGGCAAAAAAGTCAGAGTCGAGTTTATTGACCCACTTACTTCGCCAGAAATGGAGCAAGAAGCCAATCAAAAGTACGGGATCCAGCCTGTCCCCTTTCAAATGGCCGACCGCTATCAATCATCGATTGTTAGTAGCTACTTTAATATTTTGGTTGAATACGGAGATGAGCATGAAGTGCTTGGCTTCAGAGAACTCATTGAAATTCAGGCTCGTAATGAATCGGATATCGATGTACAACTGCGAAATCCTGAACATGATCTCACACGTAGTATTAAAAAAGTATTACAGAGCTACCAGTCCAGTGGTAACTTG
Organism: Kangiellaceae bacterium; assembly: GCA_965230525.1. Taxonomy (GTDB): domain Bacteria; phylum Pseudomonadota; class Gammaproteobacteria; order Enterobacterales; family Kangiellaceae. The sequence goes on along the minus strand of OZ246008.1, from coordinate 4,804,552 downwards.
TTTGCAACGGTCAATAAAGACATTACGCTCGACGCATACATTTCTGGCCCAGCGGTTTTACCTGAGCCGTTGGGGGAGTTTAAACAACAAATACTGGATGTCATTGAGCAGTATAAACAACAATCCAAAGGTCGATTGCAACTTAATTTACATGACCCAGACGCTAATGGTGGCGAAATAGGAAAGCGCATTAGCGAAGACTTTGGGTTTCAACCTATGGCAACAAGTTTACTCAGTCAAGATAGATTCTATTTCTATTTAACCTTGACCTCGGAAGATCAAATTGTGCAGTTGCCTCTGGGGGATTTAAGCAAAGAAAACTTTACTCGAAATTTAGAGGCCGGTATTAAACGCTTTGCCAGCGGTTTTACTAAAACAGTCGCGTTAGTGGCCCCTAAAAATCCAGCTAACCCTTATGCTCCTTACGCGCCGCGGGGTGCTCAGTTCAATCAGTTGAGAAGTTTCTTATCAACTGAGCTAAATGTTGTGGACGAAGATTTAAGTGACGGTAGTGTTTCTGGAAATGCTGACCTGTTATTGTTGTTAGCCCCAAAAGAATTGGACCAAAAAGCAGTTTTTGCGATCGACCAATTCCTAATGAAAGGTGGTACGGTGATAGCCGCAACTTCCCCCTACAGTTCCAGTTTTAGCAATCGAACGCTTAGTTTACAAAAACAACAAAGTGGCTTAGAAGACTGGTTGTCACACCACGGTGTAACGGTTGAGTCCAGTTTAGTTTTGGACAAACAAAACTCAGCATTTCCAATTCCAGTGACGCGAAGTATGGGGGGGCTACAATTTCAAGAAATGAGAATGTTGGATTATCCCTACTTTATCGATGTTCGTGGTGAAGGTCTAAATCAAGACAATTTAATTACTTCTGAGCTTCCTCAAGCAACCATGGTTTGGGCTTCACCGATTGTATTAGATGAAGCAAAAAACAAAGAGCGGGAAACAATCCAGTTATTGCAAAGCTCGCCCCAAGCGTGGCTTTCGGATTCTACCGACATTATGCCGAAAGTGAGTGCCGCAGGTGTCAGTGAATTTGTTCCCACCGGTGAACAAAAAGTACATACCTTAGGTGTTGCGCTGCAAGGTGAGTTTGTTAGTTACTTTGCGGATAAACAATCACCTTTATTGCAATCGAGCGAAAATGACAACAATGAGGAGGCTAATAATACTGCGGATAGTGCGATAGCAAAGGCTGCTGAGGGTGACAGTGGAGTAAGTCAATCAGAGGAAAGTGATGGTGATGCCAAAGAAGCCGAGCTAACAGTATCGAGTGTGATCAATCGTTCAGCTGAATCTGCTAGAATCATTCTATTCGCTTCTAACGACTTTTTACGCGATCAAGTCCTCGGATTAGCCGGTAGCGCACAACAGTCAGAGTATTTAAATACCCTTCAAATGAGCGCCAATGCTATCGACTGGTCACTACAAGATTCCGGATTGTTAAGTATTCGCTCACGCGGGCATTTCAATCGAACATTGCCACCCATGGATCAATCTACCCAAGTTTTTTGGGAGTATTTAAATTATGGGTTAGCTGCCATTTTGTTGCTTTTAGTTGGCGTTATTCAACGAGTATTAAGAAATAGCAAGCATCAATTTTATGCACAGGTATTTGGCCCATTAAAACAGGAGAACAACTAGCATGAGTAAATTAACACGGTGGTTGCTGGTGTTGCTGGCGGCCCAATTAATCGTTGCGGTTATTATTTATATGGCTGGAGTGAGTAATGATGTCAATTACAAACCGGCGCCACTTATTGCTTTAGATAAATCTCAAATAACCAAACTGGTCATTGTAGACGGTGAAAATGAGACAACAGAAAGCAACGATGATAATGAAAAAAGTCATTCTTCCGACGAAAATAAAAACGCGGACAAAAATGAGAATGCGGACGAAAACGTCAACAGCAGACAAGCGGAAAAATCTAACCAAGTTGTTATGGTTAAAGAGGGTAGTGATTGGAAACTGCCGCAATTAAACCAGTTGCCTGCAAACCAAGCTAAATTAGATCTCGCGATTGGAAAGTTAATGGGATTGCAAACCAGCTGGCCTATTGCAACCAGCGAAGAAGCTCAACAACGCTTTCAAGTCAGTGAAGCTAAATTTAAAAAGAAGGTTCAATTTTTTAATGGCAAAAATTTGCTGGCAGAGCTGTTGTTAGGAACCAGCCCTGGGTTTAAGAAAATTCATATTCGCCGTGCGGATAATAATGAAATTTACAGTTTGGAATTAAATGGTTACGATTTTCCAGTAGACGCAAACGATTGGCTTAACCAAGCTTTACTGCAAGTAAACAATATTACTCGACTTACTTTTGAGCAATTCGTCTTCGAGCGGAATGATGAGAAGTGGGAAATAATTCCCAAGGGAAAGCTGCCCAAAGGCAAGCACTTAGACGATAAGAAAATTGAAGCGTTTGCCGATAAACTAATTAATTTGACGGTTACTGGTGTCGCTTCATCAGCGCCAACAGGTTCCAACGAAAAAGCTGTAGCACTCAGCATTTTTGCCGAGCAAGATTACATTTATTATTTACAGAAAAATGAGAATAAGCATTGGATAAAACGGGGTGATATTGATTCATGGTTTGAAATAAGCGCTTCAACCTATCAGTCACTGAGCAAAATATCGCTCGACAATTTTCTGTCGGAGGCTGCGCAAAATCAAGACGAACAAGGCGAGAACCAGCAAGCCAAAACTGAAGAAAACTTATCACTAGATGAGCAAGAAAATGAGAATACGGACAAAACAGATTAAAGCGTGTGTTGGAGGCATTTCATAGCGAATAGAACATAGCAAACCAATTATGCTGCGGGCTACCTGTTTGGTATCAAAGTTTTGCACTACTGAATAAAGCTAGCCCGCGGTTAAATGGTTACTCAAGACCTAATTTTTTCCTATCCAAACTTAATTTGGCCTTTTCTAAATAGAGGCTATATTTGTTTTATCCCTTTACTAGGTTCATGGAGCGCCTCGTTTTTCGGCTGGTGTGTTGCAGTTTCTAGAATATCGATTAAACTCTAAATAACTGTTTATTTATAAGGCTTTTCCATGTTCGAGAGCCTCGATAGCTACACGCTGATGCTAACAATCGCGCTATTTTCTGCGGTTTACGGTATTTTATTGTGTGGATACGCTAAATCCTCGAGTTTGTTCGTTGGATTTTGGCAGATCGGGCTCGGTTTCTTGTGTGTTTCATTAGGCTTTTCCACAATTATGCTGGAGCACTTCATTACCTTTAAGTGGAGTGTCATTGCGCTTGGCGGGCTAGTGATTAACGGACTCAAGTTAGTCGGGGTTGGCGGTCTAAACTTTTTTGGTACCTCCTTCAAAGGATTCGAAAAGTTAAGTAATTGGCTAGTCGCACTGATTCTGGTTACTTTCTACTATTTTTCGTCGGTACAACCGAATAGTCACGCGTTGAGCGCTATTTTATGCAGCGTTTATTCAATTCAATGTTTTTTCCTCGCTTATAAGGTCAATGATATCAAAGCTGTAAATCGGTCAGTACCGGTTAATTTACTGTTTTACCTCGCAGTTTTGTCGGGTACTATTTTTGCCGCCCGGGCAGGTTGGATAAGTTCACTAAATGTTTCAACGACCATCAATTTGCAATTGCTAATTCACCCCGGCTCATTATTAATATTTTTACTGATGGTTATTTTTACCAGCATTATTTTGATCTGGAGTGCGACCGATGTGTTGCAAAAAAAACTACATGTACAAGCGACCATCGACCCACTAACTAAAATTCTAAATCGACGAGCCTTAGACGCTATCGCACAAGCCGAAATTGAAAGAGCTTTAGAAACCAATAGCCCGCTTTCGCTGATTATTCTTGATATAGACTATTTCAAAAAGCTCAATGATACTTACGGACATCAACTTGGTGATGATGTTTTGGTCAAATTTGCAAGACTTATATCCAATAGCCTGAGAAGTTACGATACCTTTGCTCGGTTTGGAGGTGAAGAATTTGTTATTTTGCTTCCTAAAACCAATGCTAAGAGCGCCCTCAAACTATCGGAGAAATTGAGAAGGCTCATTGGTAAGACTAAATTTTCGAGCCAGCGAGACGGTAGAACTATTTCGTTGACTTTTAGTGCCGGAGTAAGTGAGCTTAACCGAGATAGTGCTGATTTGGGAGAATTGCTCTCGCACGCTGACAAGGCTTTGTATCATGCGAAACAAACCGGGCGAAATAAATCGACTGATTTCTTTCAATTAGCGGTTGCTCAGTAGCATGTTGCTATGTTGAAAGCAGCATCTTATTTTTAATTGCAGTCGTAAAAAAGACGAAATTTATGCCTAACAAGGTAAAAACTATCTAATGCAAAAATTAAAAAATTCTAAGCGTTTAAAAATCTCTCTTGGAGATAATACTATTGAATGTTAGTCGCATAACAAAGATAGAGTCATCTAAGTCAGACAAATTCTGCATTATTTGCTAAACTTATTAACAGACAGGGACTAGACTCGCCAAAATGTGTTTAAGTAAACTCGTTGTCGATTAAGTTATGGAAATACCGATAGCCGTTAGCAAACCAAAACCCATTGACATACTCGCTGTCGATGACGATCCCATATCGCTTTCATTAATCTCCGAATTAATTGAATCGCAGGGGCATTTAGTTCATGGCTTTGCCGATGCCAAAGCAGCACTTGAATCCTTCGAAAAACATCAACCGGATTTAATACTTCTCGATATTCAAATGCCTGAGATCAATGGATTAGAAGCGTGTCAAAAAATTCGAGAAAGCGCTCACTATCGCGATCAACCTATCATATTTATCACCTCTAGTAAAAATGAAATCGGAAATGCGTTTGATGTGGGCGGCGCTGACTATATTCAAAAACCGATTGAGCCACTCGAACTTTTCTCCCGAATAGCGCTTCATCAAGAACGAAAATTTCTCAATCAATCGCTCAAACAAAAGCAAATTGAACTTGCTGAATCAAACCGGCAACTCGAAAAGGCGAATGCAACCCTGCAATTCAAAGTGGCACAGCGTACGCGTGATTTAATTCTAGCAAACAATAAATTAAGAGAAGAAGTTAACGAGCGTCGGTTTTTGCAGGAAAAACTAGCGTTTTTAGATCGTCATGATTTTCTTTCTCGCTTACATAACCGATTAGCTACCGAGGAAAGGCTAAATGATATCTTAGCAAGTCCAAGTGAAAATGGCAGCGAGAATTACTATTACCTAATGTTCGACATTGATCAGTTTAAAGTGATTAATGATGTGCATGGACATTTTGTTGGCGACGAGTTTTTGCGTTGGTTAAGTGATGCGTTAAATCAGATCGTACCCGATGATGCGTTTATTTCTCGCTTAGGTGGTGATGAGTTTTCAATTATATTCAACAGTCAGCAGCAGCAAGTTGAAAATGAAGTCAAGCAATTGGTGCAGGAAATATCAACGCAAAGTTTTCGCTGGGACGAACAACAATTTAACTTATCTCTCAGCGCAGTGGTTGCTGAGGTTAAAGGCTTTGAATCGGGTGGACATTTAATCAGCGAGATTGAAAGTTTTTGTTTTGCAATCAAAAATCAAGGAGGAAGTGACTTACGCTTTTATGACCGCCAAGAAGATCTGCAAAAGAGTAGCCGATTAGAAATGGCTTGGGTACCTGAGATCAATAGCGCGCTGAGCAACAACAAATTTGAATTGCACTTTCAAAGAATTTATAACCCTTATGATCCGCAAATCAAAAAGGCCGAAGTGCTTATTCGTTTGCCCTACAAAGGAGGTACGGCGTTACCAGGGCATTTTATAGCAATTGCAGAAAAGTACCATTTAATTAGCGAAGTTGACCTCTGGGTATTAAACCATTCTATTGCCTTTTTAGAAGCCAACCCCGATCAATTCGAACAGCTTTCGATTAATGTCTCGGGAGAAACTATTTGCAAGCCCTCTTTTCTTGACTATGTTCATCAAATATTTGTACAAAAGCCAAGCATAGCGAGAAAGCTCTGTTTCGAGATAACCGAAACCTCAACTATTTCTAATATTGAGTCGATGAAAACTTTTATCAATACACTCAAAGTCTTTGGGTGTCAGTTTGCGCTTGATGATTTTGGCACAGGGCTGGCGAGTTATGCGTATCTAAAGCAGCTTCCTTTTGATTACTTAAAGATCGATGGAATGTTTATTAAAGATCTGGGAGTCAATGATTCTGATATGGTGATGGTAGAAGCAATTATTCGTGTTGCACATTCGCTCGACATGCAAGTGGTTGCAGAGTTTGTCGAGAGTAAAACCATCGCCGATATTTTAGAAAAAATCAATATCGATTGGCTGCAAGGCTATCATTTACACAAACCGGAAAAGCTAAATAAATAACTATCGCAAATGTCGGCCGCCATCTAAATGGATCACGCGCCCAGTCATATACGAACTTGCCATAAGATAGTCAATCGAACTTAACATTTCTTTTGTGCCACCCGTTTTCTTAAGCAATGATTTATCCAATGCTTTCACTTTGTAATCCTCATCGTCATCCGGTTGGAACTCAATAAGCGCCGGGGCAATGCTATTGACTTTTACATTGGGCGCAAGCTTTACCGCGAAGGATAAGGTCATATTTTCCATTGCGGCTTTACTGGCGGCATAGATGATATGTTTACTACTCCCTGACTGCGCAACATAGTCACTGATGTGAATAATGTCAGTCATCATTGATTTGTCATGGTTTAGCTGTGTGGCTAGCGCAATGTTTAGTTGATACGGAATGCCAGCGTGTATTTGCATCATTCGAGAAAAGGTTTGATTGGTATCTAGCTCGTTGAGGTCCGCCAACCAATCAGAAGCATTATGGATAATCGCTCTGAGCTCTGGATGGTTTTTCTTAATGGTATTTATCAAGCCCTCAATTTGGGGTTGTTGATAGAAATCGCAGTGATATAAGAAGCAACCTTGCTCTTTAAGTAACTTAAGTTCAGGATATTTTGAACGATAGGTGCCAATCACTGGAACACCTTGAGCTAAAAAGTGATTAGCAATGGCGTAGCCTATGCGCTTTCCGACACCTGTAATTAGTATCGGGGCACTTGATTTTGTAACTTGGTCCATAGCCTTAACTCAAAAATTCTGCACGGGTATGCACGTTAGTTTTAAACACACCGCCAAGAGCAGTTGTTGTGGTTTCAGAGTGACTGTCTTGAACACCGCGAGACTTAACGCAAAAGTGGGTCGCATCGATGGATACAGCAACATTTTCTGTTTCAAGTAAGGTTTGTAAGCTAATTAAGATTTGTTGGGTGAGTCGCTCTTGAACTTGTGGTCTCTGCGCGAAAAAACGCACAATTCGATTAATCTTTGAAAGACCAATAATTTTCTCGTTCGGAATGTAAGCCACCCGCGCAGTACCATCAATAATGACAAAATGATGTTCACAGGTACTGGTTAAGTCGATGTCTTTCACTCGTACCATTTCGTCAACCTTCATTTTGTTATCAATCACAGTAATTTTGGGAAAGTTTTGATAATCCAATCCCGAAAAAATTTCTTTAAGGAACATTTTGGCGATTCGATGTGGCGTCTCTTTAAGACTATCGTCACGCAAGTCTAGTCCTAAGGTTGTGATTACCTCTTCAAATCTTGACTTAATCACTTGGTATTTTTCGTCTGAACTGAGAGCGGATTCAATCATCGGGGTTTCAAGGCCGAAGTCTTGCAGAGCGCTTCTTACAATTTGTGCTTCTCCGGATATTTGGTTGGTAGCAGGTTTAAAGTTTACGGCTGAGGTGATTGAATGTGTACTCATGGTTTTAGGTCCTAATAGTCACGGATTTTAGCGACAGCTGTTGGTTATTTGGATTGATGTTCTAGCGTAAGAGAAACGGAGTCCGCAAACCGCAGTGCATGCGGCTTGTCGATGGTCACTTTGGCGTAACGAACCCAATCATGGGCGGCGCAAATCGCAAGCGTTTCGGCGACAAGTTTTTCCAATAATAGAAACCGTCCATTCTCGACTAGCTTAATAATTGTTTTGGCAATGTTTTTATAGTTCAGCGCGTTATCGACAGAGTCGGACAAACACAAATGACTCGCTGGATAATGAATTTCTGCATTGATCACCACGTCTTGCTGCTTTTCTTGTTCTTCTTGATTGAAGCCAATAAAAGTTCGAAGTCTTAAGTTGGTGATGTTAATAATGGCATTTGCACTCGACATGCCTAGGTTATCCCTTGCTTTTCATTGATTGGTAATTAGTACGTCGTATTTAAGTCCTTGGATCGCGTTTCGGTGTATTTGGCGAAATATCTCAGAGTTGTGGACATTAATGAGATGCTTGCTTAGAATGATTGAGCTGGACGATTTTTGCTCAGGTAGGAGAGGTATGACGGAAAAATGAACATTCCAAATCACCCTAGCATCAAGTAGCAGAAGCGAACTGTCAGCGAATGTAGAAAAGGGCTAACCAATTGATTTTTAAGATACAAAAACACAAAAGAGCTTGGCTAGTCGTTATTTTAGGGCTATTTATTGGCAGTAGCTTACAGGCCGAACCTTTGCCTGAGTCACAGAACGTCGTCAAGGAGTCATCCCAAAGCCAAACTGAAAATTGCCAACTCACCTTTGGTTGGGATCGGGTTGAGCCATTCCAGTATAAAACTTCAGATGGAGAAATGGAGGGTTACCAAATCCAACTTGTCGAGTCTATTATGCAGCGGTTGGGGTGTCAGATCACTTATAAACAATCCTACTGGAGCGACTTAATTGAAAAGCTAAAGAAGGGTGAAATTGATTTTATGGCTGATGCAACTGTGACTGAAAGCCGCCAGAAATTTAGCTATTTTTCTAATCCCTATCGTCAAGAAACATTTACATTATATGTGCATAGGGAAAACTATCAGAAAAGTCTAAATAAAAGTATAAAGGCTTTGTTTGATCAAGGATTTCGTTTAGGAGTCACCAGCGGCTTTGTCTATAGCGATGAGCTGGAAAGTCTGAAAGTTTCAGAGAAGTATCGTGATAATTTTCACTTTGTAGATAAGAATTTTGACAATTACGTGCTACTACGGGATAAAAAAATTGATGGTTTTATTGAGGATGCACTTGTAGCCGGTTACACCTTAAGAAAAGCCGTTTTACAACGATACATTGTAGCGTTACCGGGTGAAGTATATCGAGGCGATATTACATTTATGTTTAGTAAGAAAAACATTGAGCCTGATTTTATTGAACGATTTAACCAAGAGCTAGCAAAAATTAAAAAGACAAAAGAGTACAAACGAACTTGGTCTTTAGATTTGAGTAGTTAGTTCACCGAGTTTAGAGTTGAGGTGTTGCTCGGGTGATGATGGATGAGCAGTCGATGCCAGAAGGTAATCCTCCATAGTTCTTACTGGCGTTATTCGGATCGAGCCGAGAACAACAAAAAGCAGAAAAAACTTCAGAGCACCCAACCTTTGCAAGTGTCGCCCCCTGCAATGCAAGCGCCATCGCTTCAGTTATCGAACGAGCGCGATACTCTAAATCATCAAGATTAGATAGCTGTAAACTTAAAGTTTCAATCTGTTGATCAAGGTATTTGTTTTCACCTTTTGCACTCCGAACTTCCTCAACAAATGCTTCTAAGCTTGCTGGCGTGCGTTGGGCGGCGCGCAACATATCAAGGCATTGAACATTTCCGCTGCCTTCCCAAATTGAATTGATGGGGGACTCTCTAAATAAGCGTGGCATAATACTATTTTCCATAACTCCGCTACCACCAATGCACTCCATGGATTCGTAGGCATGCGCCGGCGTACGTTTGCAGATCCAATATTTTCCAATGGCTGTTCCAATTCTGGCCAACATTTTTTCCGAATCGCTTACCGCTTTTTGATCAAGCGCTCTACCAATGCGCATGGTCAATGCGAGTGCTGCTTCTTGCTCAACGATGAGGTCAGCTAAAACATTTTGCATTAACGGTTGTTGGTTGAGTGGCTTGCCAAATGCAGATCGATGATGACAATGGTGAGTGATTTGTGATACCGCTGCGCGCATTCCCGCGGAAGACCCAATCATACAATCGAATCGAGTCATATTGACCATTTCAATAATTGTCGCAACACCGCGGCCAGGTTCACCAATCATCCAAGCGAGAGCGCCGCGTAACTCAGTTTCACACGAAGCATTTGCGATATTTCCCATTTTGTTTTTTAGCTGCTGAATTTGCATAGGGTTCTTACTGCCATCGGGTCGCCATCGCGGTAGTAAGAAACAAGAAAGACCTTTTTCTGTTTGCGCTAATACCAAAAAGGCATCGCTCATTGGTGCTGAGACAAAATACTTATGCCCAACCAGCTCATAAAGGTTGCCCGCTCCAGGCTTACCCAATGGGAAGGCACGAGTCGAATTTGTTCGAACATCTGAACCACCTTGCTTCTCAGTCATCGCCATACCGATGGTTAAACCGGCTTTTTGATGAGCAGGAATATTTCGCTTGTCGTAATGCCGAGCCATTATTTTTGCAGACCATTGTTTAGCTATTTCAGGCTGTGCCGCAAGAGCCGGAATCGCCGCACTGGTCATAGTGATGGGGCAGATATGTGCAGCTTCGATTTGGCTCATTAAATAAAGTCCCGCCGCACGCGCTACCTGAGTGCCTGGTTTTGCTTCGGTCCAGTGAGATGAGTGTAAGCCTTGTTCTATGGATAATTGCATTAACTGGTGGTAGGCAGGGTGAAATCGAACCTCATCAATTCGTCGGCCATATCGATCGTGAGTGAATAGTTCAGGCTTATTTTGATTGGCTTGAAACCCTAATTCAATCACCTTTTGAGAACCGAGTGTTTGAGCAAAATTGATCAGATCCTCTGTCGCCCAAGATGCGCAATTGTTGACTAATGAATCTTGCAACGCTTGATCCTGTTCAAATAAATTGTAGTTCACCAGTTCACGGGGTTGGTTTTCTACTTGGTGAGTTTCTGCAAGATAGCTTGGTTGGTGAGTCATAACAAATCCTGTGTTCTGTTATTTAAATGAGAAATCGAACAAAATGCAGCGACTATGTTAACTCAAACCCAATAAAATGAACAGGTGTTCATTTTATTGGTGTTCACTTGCTATCTAATATTGACTGTGATTTCATTGCAAAATCAATTTGTTAAGTGATGTTTATTCATAGAGCTGTTTATGGCATATCGTCAAACAGAAAAAACCAAAGCGCGTCAACAAGAAGTGCACCAAGCGATTATTGATGCCACCCTGGCGTTACTGACCAAGAATGGCTTTGCCGCCGTGTCAATTAGGGCTGTAGCCAAACAAGCAGGCATGGCGACAGGATCGGTGTATAAGCACTTTGCATCAAAAGCAGAGTTATGCGCCAAAGTATTTCGGCTCGCCTCAGAAAAAGAACTGGCGCGAGTGGTCGCAGAAACGCAAGGCAAAGAAAATCCAACCCTACGCCTACAAAAATCGGTTAGAGGCTTTTCAGAAAGAGCCATCAAACAACCAAAATTATCCTATGCGTTAATCGCCGAGCCGGTTGATACTTCGGTTGATGCAGAAAGAATAAAACTACGACAAGATTATGCCAATGCTTTTGCTGCCTTAATTAAGCAAGGCATCGCTTTAAGAGAGTTTGTTGATCAGCAAGCCGATGTCAGTGCTGCCGCACTGGTTGGAATAATCTCAGAAACACTTGTGGTCCCTCTATCGAGGCAAAATACAAAACTGCCCGCCAAACGACAAGCAGAACTGATTCAATCGATTGAAGCACTCTGCCTACGAGCACTGTGCGGCAATGCACCCTAAATACGTAAACGAATTACAGCTTAGCTACTCAAAAGAGTGTCAGATAAAGTTTGAGCAGCTAGCTGCCGCTGGTAAGCACAGCGACTCGAAACTCCCTTAACGTTAACAACTAAACTAAAAGGCCTCGTTAAATCTGAGATTACTGCGGGATTTATCTCAGCACTTTTCATTTCTGCGCGTAGTCACTCATTATGCGTTAAATTGCAGACCTACTTGTTAAACCGGCGGATTAGATTTGAACTAATACTAATGAAGATCCTCACCAACCCTCTGCTGAATCACCAAAGCAAACTCTTGCCACCCGGCATTATTATCTAACTCACCTAAGTTGTAGTGCGTATTTTCTTGCCATTGGCAAAACATTTTACAAGTTTTGTCTTCCACCTCACCTTCGCCGAGCTCCAGAGTAAAATAGTGAATATCTGGTTTTTCAATTGCCTCGGGTTGATTCACATCAATCTCCAAAACAATGCCGACTAAAATACACTCCGCATAAGCTGCAACGGGTGGCATTTCAATAATCAATAAAGGCCGTTTGCCAATCACTGTTGGCGTCACTCTGATCGTTTCAGGATCTAATCTTGTAGGGTCATCTGGGCAATTTAACTCCACCTGTCGAATCAATTCGGAGACAAAAGGCAGTAGCGCATCCGACACCATTCGTTCGAAAAACTGATGAGGGTCATACTCACATAATTGACGAAAGGCCTCGTGGCCGAGTATATAGTGTCTCTCTCTAGGCATATCTAAAATGTCATTCATTAATTATCTTCTTTAGTCAGGGAAAATGAAAGATTGCACCGATCATATTTGAAAATACGGATTAATCTAATAATTGAAAGCGTGTATCGAATTCTTGAGTGAACCTCAGTGATTGTATAACGGATTGAGACGTGGTTGTGTTCAAAATATCTTCTCCATTTGCCAGGCCATGATATCGGGTCACTAGATTACTCAAAGATAAGTTAATTTATCCTTATGCACTGTGGAGAAAACATTCTTTGAGTATTGGGTATGTTGAACAATTTTCACACGAATCGTTTTTAAACCTAAATGACAGTGTCAATGTTGCTTCGAATCCACGAGTTTAGCTGGTGGTTGCTCACGACAATATTGAATAAAGGCATCAAAACCGAGTGGTTTAGACCAATAATAACCTTGTGCTAGATGACAGTTAAGCGCACGGAGTATTGCAGCCGTGGTACGATCTTCTACTCCCTCGGCAATCACATCAATCTGCAAGCTCTTAGCCATTTGTAAAATTGCTTCCACAATCGCCTGATCTTGTTCTTCAAATTGAAGTTTTGAAATGAACGCACGGTCAACCTTTAGGGTATCGATATTCATGCTTTTTAAATAAGCTAAATTGGAATAGCCGGTGCCAAAATCATCAATAGACAGATTGACTCCCAGTTGATCAAGTTGGGAAAATAGTTTTGCTAGTTTTTTTGAGTCAGCTATTAATAATGATTCGGTCAGTTCCAACTCGAGAGCGTCGGGCGAAAGGTTCGATTGAGAGAGCGCGTCTTTCACTGTCGAAAAGAAATCATGTCGCTTGAATTGAATTGCCGAAACATTGACCGCAACAGATAGATTTTGTAACCCTGACTCCTGCCATTGTTTACACTGCTGACAGGCCTTCTCAAGAATCCATTTACCTAGTTCAACGATAAGACCAGAAGATTCAGCTAGGGGAATGAAATCTAATGGTGAAATCACGCCTTTTTCTGGGTGATGCCAGCGTATAAGTGCTTCAGCTCCGACAATAGTATTACTTTGCAAAGCGATTTTGGGCTGATAGAACAATTCAAACTGTTTTTCGTGGATGGCGATTCTAAGGTCAGCCAATAATTTTATTTTTGATTCGGCGTTTAATTCTAATTGCTTATTGTAAAAAGAAATCGCATTCCGTCCAGAGTGCTTAGCTTGGTACATAGCCATATCGGCGTGTCGACATAGGGTTTCAAAGTTGTAACCATCATCAGGAGCCATTGCAATTCCAATGGATACCGATGCCGAAACTTTAACGCCATTGATGTCGAAAGGGAGCTTTACCGCTTCGAGTATTTTTTCTGCCAAAAGTACCAGTTGTTTACTTTCCGAAACTGATTCGATAATCACTAAAAATTCATCGCCACCTTGGCGACAAATAGTGTCTGACTTTCTAACAATATTTTTAATTCGTTGAGCAATTTCAATTAGGTATAGATCGCCTGCACGATGCCCCAAAGAGTCATTGATATCTTTAAATTCGTCTAAATCTAAAAACATAATGCAAACTGATGAATTGTCCCGTTCTGCCGTTTGCAGCGAATGTTGGAATCGTGCCTCAGCCATTACTCGATTTGGCAAACCGGTTAGACTGTCAAAGTGTGCCAACTTTTGAATTTTTTCTTCCGCTAGTTTACGTTCAGTAATATCTTGAATGCTGGCAACAAAAAACTCGACTTTATTATCTTTTCTGTAGCATGCGACTGTAATGTGTACAAATACAATGGAGCCGTCTTTGCGGATGTATCGTTTATCCATACGATAAAATTGTGATTCACCCGAAATGAGTTTTTCAAACTCTTTAACGTCTCTATCTAAATCATCGGGATGAGTTAAATCGGCCCAGGTCAGTTTAAACAATTCTTCCTTGCTATATCCTGTAATTTCAGTCAGCGCTTGGTTAACTTTAATCCAACCCTTTTCAAGCGAAGTAATGGCAAGTCCCGTTTTTCCAAGGTCAAATTGCGACCGGAATAAAAATTCACTTCTTTCCAATTCCAAACGCGTTCGCTTAATTTCGTCAATGTCTTGAATAACACCATACAATTTAAAAACTTTGTCATTTTTGCGTTTCACAGAGCAATAAGTATGAATCCAAAGACGTCGTTTGTTCGCGGTTATTATTTCTAGCTCTAGGCTGTAACCTTCACCGGTTTGTATAGCATGCTCTAAAGCTGCGGTAATTATGACTTGCGACTCAGGTGTATAGAATTGAATTGCCGTCTCTACGGAGGGAGTGTAGTCATCAGGAGAAACTTCATGAATTCGATAGGTCTGTTCAGACCAATAGAGATGATTGCTGCTAAGGTTGACTTCCCATGTGCCAACATTGGCCATTTCTTGGATGGCCGCAAAATGCTCGGATTGTCTTTCCAGCTCATTATCCATATTCTTTCCTCGCGCTATTATTAGCGTAGCCAATTTAGCAGGAAAATCAATAGTGGGAGCCTTTTTTGAAGGTTGTTTTCAAAGGTGCATCATTAATTTTTAATTGATTAATGGTTGCGATGGACCACGAACTCCAAGACTTGTGCCATAAATGTTTCTGCATCGCCCAGGTGAGGCAAGTATTCTAACGCTGCTGCGTAATGATGGAATAGCTTTTGTTGCGCTTTGTGTTGACCAAGGCAAGTGACAAAAGAGGCTTTTTGCTGCTGGCTATCTTGGTGAACAGGTTTACCGAGTGCCTGACTGCAGCCCTGCTCATCCAATAAATCATCTTTAATTTGAAATGCTAAGCCAAGGTGTTTTGCAAAAAGTTTGATATGACCTTTTTCAATATCATTCTCATCGTTTAAAATCGCTGGGATCATCAAAGCCGCCTCAATGGCTAGGCCCGTTTTTAGTTCGCTGATTGCTTCAAGTTGTTGTAATTCAATAATTCGCTGTTTCGACTGCAAATCAAGTAGCTGGCCTTCGCAGATAGCTTGGGTGGTATTTGCTGCATAGCGTAGAGACTCTAGAATATTTTGAGGCGCAAAGCCTTGCATTGCGCTTTGAACTTCGACGGCTCTCATCATCATAAACACACCTGTCAACTCAGCTGTTGCTTCACTGTTTGCTTTTTTGTGTAAGGTTGGTTGTCCACGCCTATATGCACTGTTATCTTGACTAGGTTTATCATCGAAAATAATGGAAGCAGTATGCATATATTCAAGCAATTGAATAATTGCGACGGTGTCTTTCGGCTTTACATGATATCGATCGACACACATCACGTAAGCCATTGCGGCTCGTAAATGTTTACCGCCGGCTTGAAGGCTGTAATTTGCATAATCGACAAGCTGTGATTTTTTGATCCTTGAATGAGCAGGGATTGGGAGTGAGTCAGTAATAAATTGGTCAATTTTCTGATAGCGTTGAGCAAACTGTTGTTGGTGATTTTTTTGTTGGTCAAAATGCTCTGCGACTTGCCGACTAATCAATTTATCAAACCAAGCGACATCATTTGGCATCTTGACGAGTCGATGAATAAGCCGGTCAAAGTTTTGATTTCCAGTAGAAAGCAAATGTTGAGTCAGTTGATCGTAACGCTGTCCACCTAACGAAGCTCTCAGGCTTTTGTGAGCATTGATACTACGCTCTAATAAGAGTTTTTTACTACGAGGGTGATTTTCATAAACCTGATAGATTAAATAAAATACCACAGCCCAGTAAATACGATAAGGGTTAACGCTCACTTGCTTGCCTTGCTCTAGTTGTTTCAAATAGTAGGTATAAGGCGTTACATTGTCTTCTTCTAAGTCATCAAAAATATCTTTAATGTCATCATTAAATTGATTATAAATGCCAAAACAAAAAGTATGATGGTTAAAGCTCTCGTCATTTTCGCTATTGAGGATTTCTTTGGCGATTAACCGGCAGCCCGATGACTTAAGAATAATCGGCAAAAACAGCTCTTCAATTGAATAATGCTGGCTAGCTAGTTTTCGTTGTCGGTCGATATCTTGTGCTTCAAAAAAAATAAAGGCTTGTTCAAAAAATCGCAAGCATTCTGATTCGCTGCGAAACGATTTAATGGTATTAAAAGCCAGTTGTAGTTCGGCATAGATAAAGCTCATTTGTTGTTGATTTTTTTGACTAAACGTTGGGCACTCAACAACTTCACCAGAGAGTAAACTCTGTCGAATTGCTTGATTAAAAAGCTCTTTTTCACTGGGCTCTAAAGCAGAACAGGAATCTTGTAAATCGTCTATAAATGGATAGGTTAATCCATAGCTGTAGCCTAATCGAATTGCTTGATCTAATGCCTTAGTTTTTTCCTCGATTGAAATGTTTTTAGGTAACGCAATGTATTGATGCATTACTACGCCAGCGATTATCTTAACTAATTTTCGCATACCATGAGTTTGGTCGAGCTCGCTTGGCATATTTTGTTGTACGGCAGATAGTTTATTAATTAACCAAAAATAAGTTTTCTCTAAACCATGACGTTTTGCTTTGCGATATAACCAGTTATTGGAAAATTGTTGCTGTGGGTCTGAATTAGACTGAGAAGATTGTCTCTTAATCCAACGGTGAATTTGAGAAACAGTTTGATTGATTTGTCGAGATGCATCTTTATCAGTTATCGACTTGCCCAAGTCCCGCATAAAAATATAGGTAATAGATTTATTCAAATAGTCCTTTAGCTTTTTTTCTGCCGAAAGCTTTTGTAAAAAAGACCAGGAGTCCAACTGTTGGCCAATATGCTGTTCTGCTTCTAAGTCCGACAAGTTGAGTTTGGAGCCTGATTGGTCTTGCTGCACTTGCCAGCTTTGATAATCTTCACCCAGTCGACCAAGGTATTCATCGTCAACAACAATTTGCTGTAAGTCCTGTAAATACCAAAGTGCTAATTTTTCTGCACGCTGGTAACTTTTAGGATCAACGAAACCCTGTTGCTTGCTGGTAGTTGATGACTGAGTTTCTGGCTGTTGCGAACTGGCGGTCAAGTAGATTCTCCCTAAACCAAAAATAATTTAACTAAAAGAAAACAAACAGCAATTACTATACCACTTGTGGATTGCTTTAAGATCGCGCTTTCAAACCTTTTTAGGTTGGTTATTTTGACTAATATTTCAGCAAATAACCGGTAGGTTCGCTAAATCGCTAATTGAAACTAACGGTTAATGGCTAGCTGATATTCCAGAAAGGAGTGATAAAAAGCGGAAAACCGAGATTGCTTCGTGCCTCGCAATGACAGAAATTAAGCTCGCGAGATCGTCCCGCACCCTGTCATTGCGTACCCAAAGCACTCACTGTGTTCGCGGGGCAAGATAAGGAGGCACGACGCGGCAATCCCTTTACTTCGATCGAGACCTAAAACCGAGATTGCTTCGTACCTCGCAAAGACAAAAATTAAGCTCGCAAAGACAAAAATTAAGCTCGCAAAGACAAAAACTAAGCCCGCAATGACAAGAATGGTCTGTCAGCACCCTTGTCATTGCGGAGCGTTAAAACAGGTTAACCTGGGTAGGTATAACTGGCTTGCAATCCTAGTGGGATCCCTAGTGCCCAGTAGGCTAACAAGAACAATGTCCAGCCAATCATTAGTGCAATACTGTAGGGCAGCATGATCGATATGAGGGTTCCGATTCCGGTGGATTTAACATAGCGTTGGCAATACACCACCACCAGCGGGAAGTAGGGCATCAGTGGAGTGACAATGTTTGAAGTGGAGTCACCTACACGATAGGCCGCTTGAGTTAAGTCAGGCGAGATCCCAAGTTGCATTAGCATGGGAACAAATATTGGTGCTAAAAGCCCCCATTTTGCGGAACTGGAGCCAACAAATAGGTTAACAATGCCTGTCAGAATAATAATTCCGATAATGGTTAACCAAGAAGGAAGTTGGGCTGCTTTTAATAACTCAGCGCCTTCAATGGCCATTAGTGCACCGATGTTTGATTTATTGAACGCATCGATAAACAAGGCACAGAAGAATGCCATAACAATGTAATAGGCCATGGAGTTCATTGCCTTAGTCATGGCATCGATCATGTCTTTGGAGGATTTAAAAGTGCCCGATAAAAAGCCGTAAACAGCACCCGGAATAATAAATAATAAGAAAATAAGTGGCACAATCGACTGCATTAATGGGGCAGAAAAGCTCGAGAGTTGTCCGTCGGGGGCGCGCAAAGGTGATTCTTCATAACTCGCGGCAAAATATAATAAGACCAAGCCAAGTCCCATGACCAATGAAGCAATCATAAAGCTCTTTTTGTCTTTCGCGCTGATTTCATCAAATTGCGGAAGTTCGTCGCCTTCTTCGGTTTCTACTTTAGTGTCTTTAAGCCGAGGTTCTATAATTTTGTCGGTGATATACCAGCCAAGTAAAACAATAAACAAACTAGACGCAGAGGTGAAAAACCAGTTATTTAATGGGTTAACTTGGATATCAGGCTGGATAATTTGTGCACCACTTTGGGTGAAACTTTGCAGTAACGGATCGATTCCTGATGGTACAAAATTAGCACCAAAGCCGCCTGAAACACCGGCAAATGCTGCGGCTATCCCTGCAACGGGGTGTCGTCCCATGGCAAAATAAATAATCCCGGCCAAGGGGATTACTAATACGTAGCCTGCATCTGTTGCGGTATGGCTGACGATGGCGATTAATATAATTGAAGGTGTTAGTAATGCTTGTGGGGTTACTTTGAGTAATAGTTTTAGCCCGGCGTTAATAAAACCTGAATGTTCGGCAACTCCAACACCTAGCATGGCGACCAAAACAACACCGAGTGGCGCAAATCCTGTAAAGGTTTTAACCATTCCCGATAAAAAGGTGGCCAGAGAGCCCCCAGTAAGTAGGTTATTGACCACAATCGCTTCGCCCGTACGTGGGTCGATGGCGTCAAAAGTCATTTGCGAAAAGATATAAGAAAGGCCCCAAATAATCAGCATGGCGATCAAGAAGATCATGGCTGGATCAGGCAATTTGTTACCGCCTCGCTCAATGGCGTTAAGCGCCCTCATTAAGAGGGAAGGTTTACTGGCATCTTGCATAGTGAAATCCTGAATATTGTTGTTATGTGAAGTTTAACAAGTGGTCTTAATGGCAAGGCCATTAGTAAGCTGAGGTTAGTTTTATTCTGTTCTGCCCAAAATAGAGCTTTAGCTACGCGCCCACTTTTCCCCAGAATTTAGTCAAATTGACATTTGTTGTCGCTATTATGTGAAGTCAATTGTCTCAAACGCTAGCATTGATAATGCCATAATGAGAATTATTTTCAACAACTTCAATATCTTATATGGCCTATGTTAGGCTGCGTGGTTAGTTGATTTTCTCGCTTCCTCGAACCCTTTGCCCATTGGTTTTGTTCACCATCAGCAATTATTAACGTTCGACTCTTGGTGCGATCTGGTCGCAGGTTATCGGTAGTAGGTGATTGCTACTCGGGAGGGGAGGGCAAGGTGATGGTCGAATAACCAAATTTATGACAAACGAGCGTGAGGGATAAAAGCCTTAGGGGGAATTCTAATAGGCGGAAATGATCACCCTATTTCTGCCTGCTTCTTTGGCGGCGTAAAGATTTTTATCTGCCACATTAAATAGCGCTTTGGCGGACTTATCTAATTCAGCTTGAGTGTAGGCAACGCCTAGGCTTGCCGTGACTTTGATCGAATACTGCTCGGATTGGGTCTCGCAAGACTCAATTGCAACACGAATTTGATCGGCAAATGTCTCTAGTTTGTTGATGTCGTAATCTTTGAGCAACACACCGTATTCTTCTCCGCCTAAGCGGGCTACCACATCGGTTTCTCTTTGGCATTTAGCTCGAATTACTTGGGCGATGGATTTAATCACTTCGTCACCCGCCGAATGACCAAGTTTATCATTCACCTTTTTGAAAAAGTCGATATCAATTAGTATTAAACTTAAAGAAACTTGTGATCGTAACGCGGATTTCCAGGCGCTCTCAAAGGCCGCGTCAAATCGTCGACGATTAGCGATCCCGGTGAGGCTATCTTGCTGGTTTAGCTTATCGAGCTTGAAGCGCTGTTTTAAATTGATTAAATATTCTTGGTTTAGCTTGATGGCTTGGGCAAACATATAAGTGGAGTAAAGTGCCAACATCAAACCTTCGATAAGCCGTTCTTCGCTAACAAAAATGGCGCAAATAAATGGTAATGGGGTAATAGCGGTAATAAAGGCAATGGATAGCTTTTTCATTGGAGCAAAAATAACCGCGCCAGTGCTGATTAAAGCGAAAATAGCCATTAATAAATAAATGAAAATCGGTTCAAATTCGGGCCGGACGATCGATAAAGAAAATAAAACGCTATAGATACCCGCAGGCACTAACACATTAAAATAAAGCCAAATTTTTCGCGTGGTCGGATTTTGATATTCGCGTTTAGAAAAATAGATATGCACCGCAAGTCGAATAACGCCAAGAGTAAGCAATACTGCGCCAGTACTCCAAAAGAACAACGAGTTTTGGATATAAAAACCACTCACCCCGCCAATAATAAGCCAGGCAACAAAATACACGTAGATCCCATTCACACTACGTTCGTCAACGTCTACAAAGATTTGCTTTTGCAAATACTGTAAATAGTCTTGTTCGTCGTTGGGCATCAACCGGTCGTCCGTAAAACTGCTAAGGGTTGGCTAGTAAGCAGTACTTTTGGCAATAAAGTCAGTAAAATCAAATGGTTATTAGCGCTAGGTGGTTATTTAAGGCTTGCTTTAAGTCTAGTTTTTATCGTGTGGAAGTCAAGTATTCATGGGGCGGGCAAGCCCAAAAAAAGCCAGTCGAACACCGGTCGGATAAATAATAGACTGAATTAAATGGGTGGGGGCTTTGAATAGAGTGGTGAGCACATAAAGTAGAGTTCGCCGAACCTAGCTTCGAATTTTATTCGAAAAGGTTCAGCGCACAACCAAAGCGGAAATAGGAGCGTCAACTAACAAAAGTAAGCTCGCCCAGCTTGTCCGAGATACGATCCCATCTAATAATTGAAAAATGGGCTAGTAAGCACTAAGCGACTTGCTGCGAACCTTTGTCTGCGGCGACTATGTCGCTTTCCAATACGTAACCCGCTCTCACAATGGGACTGGTCAAAATATTGCGTTGATCGCAAATACTTTCACTGTTACTGGGTAGGCTCATCTCTCCGCAACATGCACATGCTTTAACGCGAAGTCGGCCTTTTCTGAAAATGGTCCATTGATGCTTGGTATTATTCATTTCAATTCCTTACAAACAAGTTGTTGTTATTAGTGAGCGATTGGAACGATTTGTACTGCCAAAAAGAGACTAGTTGTCAATTGAGTTGTTAACTGTGAAAGATCTCACAGTTTACAAGTGGTCATAAAAACTTTCGAACAAAAAATTGGGCAGTGAGATAAATCTAAGCGGCAAATATTTTGAAATGAGATTTTTATCTCGCGCTTGGGATGAAGGCGATTAGTAAATTGATTGCTTTTGCAAGCGTATTCAAGCTGGTTAAATGTTCAGCTAAATGCGAGTGGGAAGGTTTCCTTAGGTCAGCTGCACTCTGTCTGGTTGTGTCTAAAGCGTGTTAACTATAAGATAGCGCTCTCATCATTAATCCATAGCGTAACTATCAAGACCACTCATGGCTCAGTTCCTTGCTCTTATTCATCCTAAAAACTGGTTAGTGTGGCTAGCGATGGGGGTACTTAGACTCGTCACATTATTGCCGCTGAAGGCTCAATTCAAACTTGGTAGCTGGTTTGGGGGCATGTTGTACAAAATAGCCCCATCAAGACGGCGTGTTGTGGAAATTAATATTGCACTTTGTTTTCCGGAAAAATCACCTGAACAACAACAGGCGTTGGTCAAACAACATTTTTATTCATTGGGAGTGATGCTTCCAGAAATGGGATTGAGTTGGTGGGCCAGCGAGCGACGACTTTCAAGCCTTGTTGAAATTGAAGGGCTAGAATTTTTAGTGCAAGCGCTCAGCCAAGACAGAGGTGTTCTATTGCTGGGGGCCCACTTTACCACGCTAGAAATTGGACTCTTTTTATTATCGGCGGAAACTCAAATGCCAATCTGTGGCATGTATCGTCCTCATAAGAATGCTGTCATTGAATTCTTTATGCGCCGAGGACGAGAGCGATATTTAAACGAGTTAATTCCTCGAGATGATATTCGTGGGTTAATTAGATCGCTCAAACAAAACAAACTAGTTTGGTATGCGCCCGATCAAGTGTACCAAGATAAGGGTTGGCAAATGATCCCATTTTTCGGTGTACCAGCATCAACTAATCTCAGTACTTCAAGAATTGCAAAGTTAAGTAAGGCAAGTGTAATTCCTTTTGCTTCCTATCGAAAAGCAAACGGAGAAGGCTACAAATTGGTTATCAAAGCCCCGTTAAGTGACTTTCCAAGCGACGATGAAATTGCCGACGCGACTCGAATGCATCAAGTTTTTGAGGAAAGTATTCGTCAGCAGCCAGCGCAATATTTTTGGATTCATAAACGGTTTAAAAATAGGAACGATCGCTCGCTAGATCAGTACTTTTTACATAATGAAAAGAACTAGGAAAAAAGAACTAGCGGGCTAAAGTATTCTAACTCCAATACTTTCAATCCAATTACTTAGCCGATTCTCCAGCAAACAACTTCTGATCAAGACTAAAACGTCCAGCACCGCGAGTCATCATGTATAGTCCAAAAGCGATCAAAAAAGCTGACGGAAATGAAGCTCTTATGCCACTTTGACTATCTACCATAACAATAGCAACGATAAAGTTGATAACGCAAAGTATGCCAGCCCATCGAGTGAAAAGTCCTAATACAAAGCATAAGCCGATAAAAAACTGCGCCCAAACAGAGAGCACTGCGAGCACTTCAGGATAAACAAATCCAAAGCGTTTCATAAAATCGATGAAAACCTGCATATGCTGTTCACTTAAAATATTATCTGAAACACCCCAAATCAGAAAGCTTCCTATCAACAATCGCATTAGCAAAAGAGTGTGTTCAGAATAGGATGATAATGAATTAAGCTGAATTAGCTGCGTGATTTGATTTGTCATTTTATATCTACCGATTCAATATATTTCAACTTTTAGCAATCTTAGTTTAACGAGAGCAATCGTTTATTGCTAGTGATGAAAAAGCTTTGAGGTGCGTTTTTCGAATCTCTTGAGGGGTTAGGCATCGCTAAGTGAGAGGTCGAATCATATGTTAATCGCGCGGAACATAGATATTTTAACCAACGAAATACATCCAGATTGTCGAGCAAAAGAAGGTTGTCTGACGATCTGAGACGACTTTCATTAATAGAAGTTTAACGCTTTTTCTGGCATAGTGCCGCTTCCCCGAGATTTCTAATATCAATTTAGCTATTTAACGATATGTCCCATCAGTTCAACTCTAACTCTAGCAAGGGTTTAGAGTCAAATGTATTAAAGCTTACGATTATTAAGGCATCAAAATGGTTGATGCTATTTATGCCGATCATTTGGTTGTTTTATGCCGAGAATGGATTGTCGATTAGTGACCTTTTCATTATTCAAGGTATTTATTCAATGGTTATTGCAATCATTGAAATTCCATCGGGTTATTTAGCCGACATCATGGGCCGTAAAAAGGCGATTGTTCTGGGGACTCTATTTGGATTGCTCGGGATGATTGCATATTCACTATCTTACGGATTTAGTGGTTTCTTAATCGCTGCGCTTTGTTTAGGTGTGGGGCAAAGTTTTATTTCTGGCTCCGATACAGCATTAATGTATGATTCGTTAGTTAAATTAAAAAGGCAAAATGAATTCATAAAGTTGGAAGGAAGAATTGTATCCGCGGGAAATATTGCTGAAGCATCAGCATTTGTGATTGGCGGAATACTCGCCGAGATTAGTTTAAGAACACCATTTTATGTTCAGGTTTTTATCGCGTTAATTGGTTTTCTAACCGCTTTGTTTTTGGTTGAACCCAAACTAGAACATGAACAACAAGAGAAAAGCAACGCGTGGGCCAATATAGGGTCGATTATTCAGTTTGCAATTATCAAAAATAAAACGCTACGGCACTATTTACTCTATTCAGCGATAATAGGTGCGGCAACATTGAGTATTGCGTGGTTTAGTCAACCTCTTTATGTATCAATCGGTATTGAGAGTGCTTTTTATTTTGGTGTTATTGGTGCGATCTTAAACTTAATTGTCGCAGTTGTTTCTTTCTACGCTTACAAAATTGAGTACCGTTTCAAAACTTCCAATATCTTGCTCGCTATCCTTGTTTTGATTGTCGGTTGTTATTTCTTATTGGGGTTTTATGATAGCCAATGGGTACTAGTATTTCTTGGCGTTTTTTATATTGCACGAGGCGTAGCAACTCCCGTTTTAAGGGATTATATGAACCGTCATACGCCATCTAACATGCGTGCAACTGTGATGTCGTTAAGAAGCTTTGTAACTCGAATTATATTCTCTGTTATTTCCCCTGGGTTTGGTGTGGTGGCGGATTTATACTCGATTCAGCAAGCGTTGATGTTGGGCAGCATGATATTTTTGGTGCTAAGTATGACGAGTTTTATTTATTTGTTTAGGCTTGAGAGATAGTTTTGTAAAAGAACCTGACTCCGCTAATATCACGCATACTTAATGCTGAGAAGGTTAGTTTAAGCCGATCAAGGTCGCTATATTTAGCGAGATAGTTAGTCATTACAAATAGTCAGGCATTACAAATAGCTAGTCATTACCAATAGCTAGTCACAACAAATAGTTACTTCGGCTTGGGCTTGACCCCACAGCGGTCTAATTACTGGCCATTTATCGATATGTCCCATCAATCAAATCCTAATTTTACGGAATTAAGGTAACGTCTATAGTTAAGGAGCACTCAAAGGTGAAATAGTCAATGCCATACGACTGTTGAGAGTTTAATGAGGTATTTTGATATCTGAACAAGAGACCGGTAAGCAAAGATTGTGAACTTAACTTATTGGCGATATAGTTGAGGTTATATGTGTAGTTCCTTTCTCTTTGTCTAATTCTTACTTATGCGTAAATTTCCTGTTTATATAATTCTACTGTTTTTGCTGTTCTGTTTGAGCTTTGCGCTTCAAGCAGCCAACCGATTCAATAGTTTTTCAACGGAAGATGGTCTGGCTGGTCAATTAGTTCGAGATATTACCCAGGATGCACAAGGGTTCATGTGGTTTGCAACAGCGTACGGTTTATCTCGTTACGATGGCTACTCTTTCAAGAATTTCTATCACAATGAATTGAGACAAGATTCACTATCAAGTAATGACTTATGGCTGCTACACATCGATGCTCGGGGTGTAATGTGGGTTGTTAGTGAAAAAGGACTTGATGAATATGTCGAAGGTCGATTTGTTAGACACTCTTTTGAAAGAAGCTCGTCCAACGGAAATTCTGTGATTTCTCACAGAAATATAAATACAATCACAAGTGATGCTGTTGGCCTTTGGATAGGGACTGACGATGGCATAGTGCATTATTCCTATGATAATAAATTAAGGAAATCATACTTAGAAGGCGTCGAAACCAAAGTTCTAATTCGCTTGTCTTCGGGTGATATTGTTGCCGCTACAGACGCCGGGCTTTATCAAAAACAATCAACTCAACATTCGTTCAAGATTTGGGATTTCGGTTCTCAGATTAATCCAAAGAATATAGAAAAATTGCATATTGACCCGCATAGAAAGGTTTGGGCTGCCACTAAGAATTCATTAATGATAATTGATATTGAAAATAACCGTTATCAAAAGGTGTATCCTGAAATTAGCAAACATATTGTTCAAAGTATCGCTTCCAATACAGAAAACATATGGTTAGGAACTATCAGAAACGGACTCTATAAAGTCCTGCCAGATGGGAGCTACAAGAATTTTAAGTATGAAGCACAGCTAAATGAAAGTATTGGTGACAATGTAATCGCATCACTGTGGCTTGACAGAAATTCAACACTTTGGATTGGCACGTTTGGTTCCGGGGTCAACTATCGAGACATTAATACTGAGCTTTTCGGACTTCATCAGTCAAAAGGCAGCCATTTGTCATGTCTAAAAGGGCGAAGTATAAACCTTATTAATAAGCAATCCGAAGGTGAGTACATGCTGGGAACAGACGGAGGAGCTTATTATATAAATTTAGAAAAAGATTCTTGTGAGCCCATTGAACTCAATAGTGATACTAAAAAGAACTCAAATACCTTTGCGGTTTATAGCGGGTATCGTCGAAATAATGAAGAATTCTATTTTGGTCACTCTGGCGGTTTAACTCTTTATAATCCCGTTACCCAGCAAACTAAAAAGCTATTTTCTGAGCAAGTAAAAAGTTCCGTCTATTTTATAAAACCGTTTAAACAGAGTTTATTGTTAGGGACCTATTTTCGTATATATTCGTATGATACCGAGACTAACAAATTGAATGCGTTGAGCTCTGAAATTGACCAAAGCGAGGGTCCGGTAGGAGCAAGTTGGGCAGACTTGCTGGACGAAGAAAGATTGATATTTGCTTCAGTGGCTGGCCTTTTAGTTACTAACTCTGACGAGACTTTAGTTCGTTTTTCTCCAAATGGACATAAAGCACTTAATAGTTCTATCAGTGCACTCTTAGTTGATGGTGAATATATTTGGGTAGGGAATGACAATGACCATCATATTTTTCAGTTCAATAAAGCAGGTCAGTTAATTGAAAAATACTCACTATCAGAGAAAATTTCGAATGTACGACCCGTCTCCATTGTCGCAAGCGGTGACAAGCTTTGGATAGGTTCGACGCAAGGTCTCTTTCAGTTAGACAAAAAACGCAAAGCACTTAGAAAATTTACCAGAAGTGACGGCTTACAGTCAGATATATTTAATCGAAATTCAGCCTTTCACTCTTTTGACGAAAGACTGTTAATCGGTGGAAAAGAAGGGTTTAACGAATTTCACCCAAAGAACCTTGACATAACCACCAATCCCCCTAAGGTCGTTTTAACTGAATTGCGACATTTTAATAAACCGGTGAGTGTAAGGTCTGGCGATTCAATGCAAACAGAATTTACCATTGAAAAGCCGATAGAGTTATTAGAAAGTTTGACTTTGAGTCATAAAGACTATGTCTTCAGCTTGAAATTTGCAGCACTTCACTATTCTGATTCAACAAGAAATCACTATGCATACAAATTGGAAGGTTTACATCAAGACTGGCTGTTTACTGATTCACTAAATCGAGTCGCTTCATTCACAAATCTGAGCGTCGGGGATTATACCTTTAGGGTAAGAGCGACTAATAAGGATGGGGTTTGGTCTCCCACAGAAAATGAAGCGACTTTAAAAATTAAGGTATTGCCTGCACCTTGGTTATCATGGTGGGCTTTTACAATTTATGGAGTATCTGCAATATGCTTGCTGTTATTATTTATTCATCTTCGAATTAGGTCTGCTGTTAATCGAGCAGATAAGTTGGAAATTGAGGTACAAGAACGAACCAAAGAAATTCAGGTAAAAAAGAATGTCATTGAAACTCTGCTAGAGCAAAAAAATGCACAATTTGCCAATATATCTCACGAGTTTAGAACTCCCTTAACTCTCATTCTAGGGCCGTTGGAAAGAGAGCTTCAGACTATAGATCGTCCGAAGGACCCGAAACTATTAAAAATGATAAAGCGAAATGCTTCTCGTCTGTTAGGAATGGTAGAACAAATACTAAAACTTACCGAACTCAAGCAGGAACAGCAAGTGAAAAAAGTTCCTCATGCGCTCAATCGAGTTGTAGAGGCGACTGCCGAATCTTTTCAATTTTTAGCAGAGAAAAAAGATTTAGAACTAAGCGTGAAGTTAGACCGCGATTGTAATGTCTTAGCTGCCAATGACGCTTTAATCATCATGTTAGGAAATTTGATATCTAATGCAATTAAGTACACACCTTCCGGTGGGGTTGTTAAAGTTTCGAGTCAGCTGCATGGCGAGCAAGTAGCGTTAACGATTTCTGATAGTGGTGTGGGAATGACTCAGTCTCAGCAAAAGGAAGTCTTTGATCGTTTTGTAAGACTCGATGGAGCATCCGATACTACTGGAACTGGAATCGGTCTATCTATTGTCAGTGAACTCGTGAGGTCACATGATGGGCGAATTAGTATCGAGAGCCAAAAAGGAAAAGGTTCAAAGTTTACAATTGGGTTACCGACAACAAAGGAAACCATTTCTACTTCGCAACAACCCCTTCTAGGATCAATCTCTCACCTGACTCAAATCGAAGATTTACAGTTGACCAACAGTGAATCCCCATGGAGTGATGCAGATGTCTCGCAAGTTCAAATTAAGGATGCGAGAGATGTGGTATTAATCATAGAAGACAATTCAGACATGCAACAGTATATACGTTCTGTCCTTGCGCAAAAATACGCTTGTATTTGTGCGTTCAATGGTAACAAAGGAATTGAGGCCGCGATTGAACAAGTTCCTGACCTCATTGTTTGTGATGTGATGATGCCTGGTATCAGCGGTTATGAGGTTGCAAGGCAGTTACGTCAAGATGAGAGAACGTCACACATTCCCATTATTTTGCTCACAGCAAAGGGAGATAAGAAAAGTCGAATCCAAGGATGGAACGAAAATATAGATGACTACATGACCAAGCCATTTGATGAGCGAGAACTATTAATTCGTATTGGCAATATAATTTCGGTTCGTAATATTATTAGACATAAGGCTTATCAAGAGTTTATTCATCAACCCGAGGCGCTTAATAAAGTCTTAAATGCAGAAGTTGGTCGCTCTGTGGTTGACAGTGGACTTACTCAAAAAGAGCAGGTGTTTATCGAAAAGCTGATGAATACAATAAAAAATAATTATTCAGACCCTAGTTTTCAGAGAGTTCATTTAGCCTCTAAAATGGCTGTTAGCGAACGACAGTTACATCGTAAAGTTCATGCATTGTTAAACCAACATCCAATAGAGATTCTGCGAGAGTTTCGCCTAAAAGAAGCGATCAAAATGCTAAAGAAAGGCGAACCTGTCGGTTTAGTATCAGAACAGTGCGGATTTAGTTCTCCTTCCTATTTCTCACAGTGCTTTAAAGCTCGCTTTGGAAAAAAGCCAACAGACGTCGTTCAGGCTCACCTTCAATAATAAAGTCTTTATCCCATAGCTTAGACATAAAACTAGGTTATTGAAATTGTTACACTATTTGGTTGTGGCACTAAATCTACAAACCTTGTCTCTAATTTGATAACGCCTTTGTCATTCTTCTATTTATGCTTAGCACCTAAGCTTGCATTGCCAAGCCTTAGCTGTACAGCGGCTATTCACCCTTAAACTCAGTTTTAATTAAATAGGTATAAAAATGAATAGATTAGTCTACACATTAATAATACTTTTTGCTTTTTCTTGTAATAAACTGTCTGCGGCCGACAAAGTGATTGCTTGCAATAATTGTAGTGTTGCATCACACGATTGGCGAGCTGATGAAGCGGCACCAAGATATGCAGAATCTACGATGGTGCATATTTTTGATGAAACCCGAAAGACACTTCATTCCTATGAAGTGGTCAGAGATTTTGAGGCAGGCCCATTTGTTACGACCTTTGTCATTCCGGCAGGGACCCCTGATGATATTAATATTAAGTATCTCAATTATGTGAGTGCTTTAAATACGTTTGAGTCTCTCAAGAGTCTCATCGATGAGGTTCCGTCAGATATTGCTTCCAGTGCGTGGGACATGGCATACGATCCCATCGCCAGACAGCGAGTTGGAGATTGGATTCAGTCTAACCAGCCAGTTTATTCATCGTTGATTAGCGTTGTTAATTTAGCGACAGGCTTTTTTGGAGTACCAGCGATTACACTTTCCATTGAGTTTGCGGATGGAAGTGTTGCAAAATTCAAGTATAAATCTTTAGACTCGGCAGGTAACATCTACTATGAGTTTGTTCCAGAGGAGTCGAGAGATGCCGATGGAAACAATCTTGAGTTTGCCGGAACCAACAGTTTTGCTGGTACAGGCCATAGCGGACTCTCACTGAGCGACTTTCTTGCTGCTGCTGCGCGAGCTGGAATTCCAATTATTGTAAATGGAGGACCTATGGGAGGTGTTCCTGTAAGGTGTGTTAAGGTTGGTGATAAAATCAAATGCACGCCAATCAATGACCCTCATTAAGTTAAGGGAAAGATATTGAATAATAGGTAGCAAGGGACTTGTACGAGTCCCTAACCAATGTTTATTGTGGTCATTAATATCAACTATAGAGAAAGAAATAATGAAAAAGTATCTAATATTAAGTTTAGCTTTACTGATTTTGAGTTTGCCAGTTCAAAAGACTGAGGCATTTGGTAGGGACACTCTACTATGTGTTCACTATGATGTGCCGACTCAAAAATCAAAGAATCTCGGGATCTTATATAACGAGCATGATACCTGTGCCATGTATTACCATTTACTTGATGATGAAGTTCATGGTGACAATCCTCAACATGGAAAATCGTTCGCGGATTACATTAAGGAGTTAACCGGTATTGATAAAATACATGACCCAGAAATATGCCTTGTCAAAGTAGAAATCCTGGGGAATCCTGATTAGGTGCATGCTTTTTTAGCTATTTATTAATCATCAGTTTATGGCAAACTGATTTTTAAACTAGGTAACCTAATCATCACAAGCTAATTAAAGGCAACTTGAACACCTAAATTTGTCATAGAAGTTTTAGGTGTTCAAGTGAATTCGTATGAAACCTAGACGCGTTGAATATCTAGAATATTTATTAGGTTTTGAGATTTTTATATATTTTTGAGATTTTTTCTCGACGCATTAATCTAAGAGCAGCGCGCAAGTTAAACGGTTTTAATCGTTCACACAATTAAGTTAAATACCCCCCACTTTCTAATGATTTCAATTAGACAAAAGCAGATTTTTTTTTAGTATCGATTTTGTGAGTTTTAAGTAACGACGACATAAAAAAGTAATTCAAAGTCTCCAATGGTACTAATTTAATGGCTTCCGACCAATTTTGGCAAGAATTCTAAAATTCTTGGCACTTTTCTGATAACGGCTTAAGGCCTTCCTTCCCTACCATGCAAACTTATATTTTCGCTATCACTAGCAAGAATATAGTCACTCGTTTTATTTAGGTTTATGAGTGAACGTTAGTCTTATTATTAAAAGAATGGCGTTTGCAAAAAAACTCAAACTAGAACGTAAGAGTAGGTTGTGCAAAGTCAGGTTTTTGCTGTTAGTAACATTGCGAATAAGCAAAGCCGGCTTTTTCAACCTAAATACTAAACCCTGAATCTTGAATATTAAACAACAAGATTTGCAAAATAATATAAAAATTTGTGAGGAACCATTCAATGAAAAAAATACTAGGTGCTTTAATACTATTTGTCTCTACTAGCACTCTCGCCGCGACCACTTCAGTGCGCGATGCAAGCAATTACTACTTAGGAAGCGGCAGTACTGGAGCAACACACTTAATCTATACTTATCCAAAACAACCGAATCAGCCGGTTTATGCTTGGCGAACGCACACTAACTTTGATGGAACTGAAGGCATTCATAGTCAAGATGGTGATTTTATTGGCTATACAGACAGCAATGGTGTCCTAGCTATTATTTTATATAACGGACTACCCAATGACCCAATTCATTGCGGTTGGATAAGTGGAGAGCGAGTTGCTGTTGGTTCGGTAAATGCGCCTAAATCTAACGCGTTAAGCTTTACGATCACAGCTCCTCGAATTGGACCGTTGCCGCCTTGGTTTAATCAGTGCCAAATTCCTCGAACCGGTGGTCAGCGATAAGCAGATAAATTCACTCTTTTAGCCATTCGTTTGTAAATTAGCATTAAAGTTATTCGAGGCAAACCGTTTAAGCTAAAAGGATGAATGCATGAAAAAAGGCGGCTTTATGGTCCGTCTTTTATAGGCAAATCCCTGTTAAGAAATTAGCAGGGATTTTTTGAGCTAAATTCGAATATATTGATCAGATCTCCGCGAAAAAACGAAAAACGGATCTAACGAAAAACGGGCCATGCACATTTGACACTAGATAGGTTTAACTAAGTCAGAAAGTCTTAACTGTAAAGCCTGATTCAAGACTGCCTCTGATTAGGTTTTAGTTAAAACTAAAACCGCTTCGATGCAAAGGCTCTGCCTGAATGAGTCTTCAAATACTTTTCAAATGATGCCGCTTTATCTCTACATCGAAAGGAAACAGCCGTTTCGATTTGCCATGGGCAATACTTTGAGGTGTGAGAAACTTCTCCTGCGTTATGTTTTATCAGCCGAGCCTTAAGGTCTTTGGTTAAACTGGTGTAATGACGAGTTGGGTTGGGAATACTGGTGGTAAAGTCAGCTATCGCAAGATGAAAGATTCAGATGAGCTCACGATCATTTAAGAGCCAGAGGTTTCTTACACCGATCATTTATAGCTCAAAAAGCCTTGTTTAAGGCTTAAAACAGTAGTAATTTAACGACAAAATAAACTTAAATCAGAGAGTTAGCTTGGTCCGACCCAATTGGCTACTTATGATTTAAATCGCGAATATGTAGAGCTTTATCAAGCTCCAAAAATTTCCGGTTTGCATTAACATAGGAATCTTGGTTTGCAATTGAAAGGTATTCTGCTCGTAAGATTGGGGCTATGGAATAGTATTTTGCTAGAATTTTGTCACGAAACGAAATGCATTGACGAGAACCAAATTCATTTAATTTGGAATTATTGTAGATATGTCCGTCATGACCAACGAATTGATCACAGGTAGCAAGTTGCGTTACCATTTCATGGTTCCTCTTTTAGCGAAGCGGGAGCAATAATGGAGTGTTAGCGCACTCCGT
The DNA here is from genome assembly GCA_965230525.1 of Kangiellaceae bacterium. Taxonomy (GTDB): domain Bacteria; phylum Pseudomonadota; class Gammaproteobacteria; order Enterobacterales; family Kangiellaceae. The sequence continues at coordinate 4,771,272 of OZ246008.1, read as the reverse complement.
TTAGCCGTACCAGTTAGCGCTGGTATGGCTACCAATTATCTTTCGAAATCGTACTCAAGTGTTTCTTTTGTCAACAATGCAAGATTAATCATTCTGTGTCGTCCGACTTTCACCGACGGTATATGACCTTTCTCCACCATACCTCTGATCACTTCCTCCGTTAATCCAGACAACAGAGAAAATCGAGCTTTAGTCACTATTGGCCCGGAGCTTAAAACACTTTGTTTGTTATTCATGTCTTCCATACTTTCTCACTAGGTGTAGCACTGTGTGTCTATGTGGTCTATTGTGTTGCATTATTTAGAGAGATGTCTTAAGATACCTGTTAAGGGGTCATATATGACCTCCCTATAGGGTCAAACATATAACTCGGAGCTAGTAATGTCAATAGCTATTTATACAAAAATTTCTCAAATTCGCGAGCATTTAAAGCTAACCCGACCCGAATTCTCAGAGATGTGCGGAGTATCAGTTAACACGTTAAAGTCCATCGAGCAGAAGGGAGTTAATCCAAAAGCTGACATTTTGGTAAAAATAGCAATGTGTTGGCCTGAGTATGCAGATTGGCTACTAACAAGTAATGTTCCATTATCCGGTTTCGCTCACGACTTAAATCTTAAAAGAAAGTATAGAATTATCGATATTGTTGACGCTCGATTTATGGATAAATGCATTGTGAAAAACAATATGATTAGCGAAGTCATATTTATTCAGAGCTCAAAGGATGATTCTGATTTGTCCGCAATACTTGTCGCTGATAACAAAACAACGTATCAATTCAGTAATTCCCCAAATGTCTTAGGTGTCATCTGGGTACAATCCGGAAACATGAATTTCGACAGCGAACATGGAGGTAAAAATGTGCTGAAAGATTTTAGAAGATACTTACGAGAAATCGATGAAGACCTTATTCTCAACTCGAGTTTGTTAAAACTTGATGGTCATGTTTTTGATGAAGTTGAAAATATCCTCGAATTGTCTGCATCGCAATTGCAAAAAGTTAGTTCGAGAGAATTTCCCTATAAGAAATTTTACAGTTGGAAACAAGGAGAAGGGTATTAGGCCGTGGGTGTCTAGAAGCATAATAATCGTTGGCTTGTGGATATTTACCCTAACGGACGAAGCGGTAAGCGTATTCGAAAGAAGTTTGATACTAAATTAGAAGCTCTCCATTTTGAGAAGTATGTGTTAAACAAATCCTATCAGGACAAAGATTGGAACGCGTCGAAAAAAGACAATAGAACAATCTTAGAGTTAATAGATTACTGGTTTCAGATTAAAGGGATTCATTTGAAAGATGGAGAAAAGCGCAAGCGATGTTTGACCGCTATTAATGTCTATTTAGATAATCCAATTGCCGTTGAGTTGAAACCAAGAGATTTCTTAAACTATATATCCACCAGAAAAAGCCAAGGCATATCTGATAAGACATTGAATAATCATTTAGGGTACATGAACGCGCTATTTAATAGTCTGAACAACGTTGATGAGATTAGCTACGAGAACCCTCTTAGAAAAGTCGAGATGATTAAATTAGATGAGAGAGAGTTATCTTGGCTGTCAGTTAAGCAAATAGAAATGCTGTTTCAAACTATTACGAACTATTGTAAAAACCCTCATGTTCTTTTGATAACAAAATTATGTCTAGCTACGGGAGCTCGATGGAGCGAAATCGAGAATCTTAAGTTGCATCAAGTGAATAATAATAAAATCACTTTGACTAGAACGAAGAACCGTAGAATTCGAAGTATCCCGATCGCTGAAGAACTTTGTATAGCGGTTTGTGAACACCTGAGAATATGGAAATCTTTTACAAGCTTAATTGGGGCTTTTAGAAGAGCCTTGAAAATCACTGAAATCAAGCTTCCTAAAGGTCAAGCTGCTCATGTCTTAAGGCATAGCTTTGCTAGTCACTTCATGATTAACGGCGGTAACATCTTAACGCTACAAAAAATATTGGGGCATGCGTCAATTAATATGACCATGCGTTATGCACACCTATCTCCAGACCACCTGATGGATGCAGTAAAATTCAATCCGATGGCCGGAGTTTCGAATTTATTAAGGAGGGACGAATGAAAATAGGGAACTATTTGTCAGAATACGACTACGTTCGAGATATTTCGACTTTTACAATCTATGCTATTTGTAACAAAAAAAACGGGGTCGTCAAATACGTTGGTAAGACGAACAATCTTGCTGTTCGTTTAAGGACTCTGCTTAAGGACCCTGGACATTGCAGTAGGAAAGTGAGTTCTTGGATGTCAAATCATATGAATAAACATGATAATCTGAATGTATACATATTGGAGGATGATATTGAAGAGGGACTTGTCATGAAAAGAGAAAAATATTGGATAAATCGGTATGATGATGGGAGTTTGTTGAATACACACCTATATAAGCTGAGCGTAACCTAAACTAAATAGATTAGGGCTGACATAATACCACTTGAGAATTCTATTTATCTCTGTAAGATAATGATTTAATTAACAATGCTCCTTTAAATAAAATACTTTTATTTGTTAGTGATATTCACTATATTTAATAGTCGCCAAGGATGTAAGGAAGCTCTATGACTACCTGTGCAATATGTGGGGAGCGGGAAGCTACTACAAGGGACCACGTGCCACCTAAAGGCATATTTCCTAAGCCTAGACCCGCAAATTTAGTTACTGTTCCAGCGTGTATTGATTGTAATAACGGTGCATCCGACTATGATGATCTATTTAAAGTCTTTCTTAGTCTGCAAGCGTCAACTAACAATGGTATAGCCAGACTATTATTTGAAGAGAAGACTGTTCGAACTCTTGAGCGAAATCAGAGCTTGCTCGCTAAAATAAGGGAAGAGTCTAGGGTTATTGGAATTGAATCCGATGGTGGGAAGATTGAAACTCGGACAGGGGTGCTTTGGGACTCAGTTGCACATGATGCTGTTATTGCAAGAACTATAAGAGGGTTGTATTTTCATCACACAGGTTCTCCAATGCCAAAGACTTGTAATTTGTCAGTTCAATTTTTTCGAGAAATACCAGAAGACGTTTTACAATACTTACATCTTTTTCATGAAGTGAGAATTGGTGAAAATCAAGTAATATACAAATATATTATATTCGAAGAAGAACCAGAACATTCTCTCTGGCTCTTAGAATTTTATGGTGCGCATTGGGCGGGTGGTCATTCTTCACCTATCACCCCTTATTGAAAGCTCGTGTGATTTGAATATTGAACGAATTATAAATTATCAAAATTACAATAAGGGATGAAACTTGTGAAAGAATTTGAATCATTCGATCCGTTGAAAGCAAAACAAATAGCTGACACTGAAGTGGCAGCAAGTGCACTAAAACGTGAAATTGAAAACATCTTAAGTTCTTATGTCGGATGGTATGACCCTTTCTGTGAGCTAATTCAGAACTCGCTGGATTCTATCGAAGAAAAACAAAAAACAGAGGGTGATTCATATATTCCGAGTTTATCAATTATTATAGACATCAAAGAAAACACTTTAACCGTCTCAGATAATGGTACAGGATTAGATAAAAGAAGATTTGAGCAATTCTTGGCTCCTTGTTTTTCATTTAAATCAGGTAATACTCGTGGCCATAAAGGGGTTGGTGCAACTTATTTAGCCTATGGGTTCAATAGGATATTCATATCAACAAAGACAGAATCATTTACAACTACGGGTAAAATGGAAGGAGCTCGCAACTGGTTATCAGACACTACTCCACCAGGTAACCCTGAAATGGAGTACAAAGAGAGTGGCACTAATGATGAAAAATTTGCTGAATATAAGACCGGAGTATCTATTACTCTCGGTTTCGATTCATCTACTCATCCTAAGAAACTATCATGGCTAATAGCTGACTCTGCGGCTGTTTGGAAAAAGATACTTCTCGTTAAAACTGGACTCGGTGCATTTATTAAAAATGATGACATCGCTGTAAATATCAAAGTGATCGGAAAAAATGGAAACGAGACACTGGAAGAGTTCAGAGGCATAGAGTACTTTTGGCCGCATCAGGTAGTAAATAAGAGCTATAACTATACCAAGCTTGCGTCAAAAACGGCCAAGTTGTTTGCAAGCAAAGGTCCAAATTTCAAGGTGCCCTCTGCTATAAAAAACATTGAATGTATTTATGACACCTTTTCTAAGGAGCAACTAATTGAGTTGTTAGAGTTTTCTGATGGGGAAAAGGAATTAATAGAGCAGTACGACCCAGAAGTACATTTTTCATACATGTACACAGCCAAAGTTTGGTCTAAATTTAACGAAAGCCTGAAAACCAGAAAAGGGCAAAAGATATTGATGCCAGGGATTCAAATCTGTGCAAATAAAATGCCCCAAGGTGAAGTCATTCAAGTCCCTCTGAATCGAAATATAGGCCGCCAGAATCAAATTTCAGTAGTGGCACATTTTCATAACTGTTCTCCGGATATGGGGCGTAAGGGGTTTCAAAAAGAGGTCGTTGATTTATCAAAGCTAATAGGAAAAAAACTGATTGAAGATGTGATTTCTAAATACAAATCATACCTTCGGGTTAGTACTGGTGTTGCGCCTGATTTAAAGAGAGAAAGTAATGTAAGTGATTGGAAAAAGGAGATATCCGATCATGAAGATTTGAACCCTTTAAGCCTCAATAGTGAGCATTTTTTTAAACCAGTCAACGCTATTTCTATTACATCCGAGCCCACTAGAGAGCAAGACGTAATATCTCTGTTTAATCAATTAATCGCCGGGGGGGTAATACGAGGGATAAAGATAATGTCGACTAATGAAAGATTTGTTTATGACGGGATGTATAAAGTGAGTTTTGATGAGCCTGATGAGAATCACGAGTATGATGTAGAAAAAAATCCACTAGGGGTTTTACCCGAATATATTGAAGAGCACTCTGGGTTTGTCAGTGCACCGATGATTCTTGAGTACAAATATAGTTTAGATGGTCTGATCGAGAATCTCGAAGATGGTTCAAAGAACTCTAATGATATTAGCCTAGTCGTCGTATGGCAAACTGATGATGACTATAGAGGAAATTATGAAATCACTTCATTACTTAATGAAGACAATTTGTCTGAAAGGCAATATCACGGAGTTACTCACGTAATAACTAACGAGACATCCGGACAAAAAGAAATGGATTTGATTGTATTAAAAGAGCTTATATCTTTTCTAAACAATCCAGACCAAGAGGCTAAGAATCAAGAAGATAAGTACGATTGAGTTAGAATTAGCATCGAGTTAAATTCGTTTTAATCGTTCGAAATGGGAGTTTTTGGGGTGAGAAAAGTAAGGGTTAGTTATCATGGCAAGTATTGATTGGCATGATCAAATCAAGAGTGAATTGTATGCCGTAAACGAGAGAGCAATGATAATCGTCGCTTGTGCAATGATACACGATAAACTAATGGAGCTCTTAATAGCACACCTTAAACAAGTGCCTAAAGGAAAGGATAATCTTTTTGGGCCAATGATGCCGCTGGGAACTTTTTCTTCAGTCACTGAGTTGGCTTATAGACTCAGAATAGTAGATTCAAAAGTTCGAAGTGCGCTTAATCTATTGCGAAAAATTCGAAATGATTGCGCTCATACAACTGCAACATTCTATTTAAATCAGTCCCCACATAAGGACCGTATCGCTGAGATAGGAAATTTACTATACAAATTACCGAATCCGAGTGAAGATAACCAGCGAATTTTTGTGATAGCTCTGGTACTGAAGTTAGTGGGGAGTATTGACTCAGCGCTGAGGAATAAACTTGACTTAGAGGAAAAAAATAAGAAGAGATACGAGTCTGTTGTAAAGTCGCTAGAAGGCGATGTAATTGCTCAAATTTATCCAATAAGCGTTCATTCTATGAGTATATCTTAGGTATCAGAAGTGAAAAGTGCTAAGAGCAAGGTATTTCTAATGAGGCCGAAGAAAGATTTTAATGGTCTGAACAGCTAAAGGCATATTGCTAGCTTTCAATAAGCTATTTATAAAATTGAAAAAACCGCAATAAAGCGGTCTGTTCTCCCTCACTTCGCAAGTCTCAATGCAGACGTAAGCTTCGGGTTAGTCGTATCAGCGATTATAGCGGAAAGCTAGAAAAATGCATACTTTGTGAGTGAGGTAATACTAGGTCATTTGCTTTCTTTGTAACCTTTCTCTATTTTTACCTTGTATAAAACGAATCAAGTTGATTTATTATGGATATGGATTTTAAGAAAAAAGCTGAATTAAAGGTCTCTGTTCGCAAGCGAGAAAGCAAACTACTGGCTGAAAATAAGATATCAGCCAGTGAGCTAGGCAAGCAGAACTTTTGTATGAAAGGGGCTAACCTTTCTGACTATAAAAACTCTGATGGTAGTTTCTCGCTCTTCTAGTTCTTAACAATTCATTCAACTTTTGCTGCCGGGTCTACTCCTTTTTCTCTAGTTTCTACGTCTAAACTTTTGTCATAAATCATGAGTGTTGACACAATCAAAATAACGGTAGTTAAAAAGCTTAATATAGTCTTCATAGTATTTCCTATCTTTTGGTTTTCTCATTTAATATATGGATAAACTCCTATTTGCAAAATCGAGTGCTATAAATTACAACTTCGACAATTTGCCATTAGTAATAGCCAAAACGACCCAATCCAAAGTTTCTCCGTTATATACATTTTCAATTGCACACCTTCTCGCCGTTCTAAGGCCAGAGCACAACAAATCGTATGTTCCTTCAGAAATTGCAGTTTTAAAACTTCCGCTCTGAAGGACCTTCCGACCAGGGAAACTATCAATTACTGTTTCCCCATTTTTCACAATCAGCCCTGCTTGTGCCAATTGAATATGTATTCCGTTTTTCGTTCTATCGTTAGCTGATGAATACTTGCACATGCTTCCGCTAAAAATAGCTATCGATAATAAAAGCAAAGCTCTCATTTTATTTCTCCTATGCCATTGGTTATGAATCTAAAAGTTAAATTCTCGTTTCACTTCGCTGTGTAGGCAGTATGAGGACATTAAGGAAGAATGAATAAATGACAGGCAAAAAAAAAGCCCTTGAAAATCAAGGGCTTAATTTAGTGGTGATTGGTGGAGGCGGGGGGGATCGAACCCCCGTCCGTGAATCCGCTGCTCTTGGTACTACATGCTTAGTTAGTCTATATCTTAATCTCTAACAGATCCGACTAACAGGATGCTAGAAACGAGTTTGCTTGGTTTTAACGCTTGGGGGGCAAACACCCTTACACGCGAGTCTCCGTATATGACTGTTGAACTACCTACCGGTGACGCTCAGTAGCAACAGTTAGCCTTAAGCGGCTAAAGCGTAGTTGTTATCGTTTGCAACTATAGTGTTTCAGCTAGTGGGTACGAGGTTCGCTGACACCTCGGCATGCACCTTGAGTTTTGTAATCCTCGTCGAAGCCATGTCGCCCCCAAATACTACATTGTCAGGAATTAGACAGGGAACCAATTGAATTAGTTCACAACCCGCTAAAATCTTGATTTTGTAGGGGATTAATACTCGAAAGTACACTAGAATTATGACACACTTAATCTAACTAAACTATTCCAAAATGGCATCAAGTTAAGAGAATTTAGCCTGATTGACGATTGGAGCAGACTTTTGGAAGACGATTTCTACCAATGACAGAGCAAAACTCTGAAAATCGCTGCGATTATGCCCAAGCAACGGATGTTGGCTGCGTAAGAGAGCTTAACGAAGATGCTATCTATTCTGAGCCAGGCCTTTGGGTTGTGGCGGACGGTATGGGTGGACATGCATGCGGTGAAGTCGCTTCGGCAATGGCGATTGAAGCAATAACTCAGGGCTATAAAGAGCATGGCTCGTTAGAGGAGGCTATTCAGTCGGCGCATGAGCAAATTGTTGAGTCTGGCAGCGAGAATATAGCTCGCTCGGGTATGGGGACCACTGTTGTTGCCATGACTAACCAAGCTAATCAATATCATATAGCTTGGGTGGGGGATAGCCGAGCTTATCTATGGGATAAACGTCTTGGTAAGTTGATTCAATTGTCTGAAGACCATTCTTTAATGGTTCGATTGATCAACGCCGGTCTTATCTCCAAGCAAGATGCTTTAACTCACCCGCAGCGGCACATGATTACGCAGTGCTTGGGATCAACAGAAATAGATTCTGTTCAAGTGGATCAGTTTGATGGGGAATGGGATAGGGAGCAACAGATTATATTATGCAGCGATGGTCTCACTGATGAGGTTTCGGATAGCATGATCGGCGAGGTGATGGCCTCGAAAATGAGTCTTCAAGAAAAAACAAAAAGATTAATTAAAAACGCAAAGAGTGCTGGTGGTCGAGATAATATTAGTTTGATTATCATTGATACACCGGTCAGTACTCCACCGACTTTTTTTGATCGAATAAAAAAACTATTGGGGCGGTAATTCAATCATGGGCAGCGCAATAATTTTAGCAATGTCCATAAGAGGGGGATAATCATGACAGAAAAACAAAACGAAGCTGGCAAAACAGGACCACAGGGTACACAGGTTTTTGAAGTCAGTGAAATAAACAAAATGATTGCCAAGGAAATCTTGGACTCTCGCTCAGAAAATGCCGATAAACCGGCGCTGATTGGAATCAGTAATGATGTGGTTGGGCAGCAATATATTTTCCGAAAAAGCAAAATAGAAATTGGTCGTAGACCGACCAGCGACATTGTTTTAAATGAAGCCAGTGTGTCTTCCATGCATGCGCAAATTATTGAAGACAATGGCGAGTGGCGGGTGCTGAATTTATTGTCGTCTAATGGGACTTTTGTGAACGGCGAAAAAGTCGTTGATCAAGCCATCGTTCCTGGTGATATGATCGCATTTGCGGGTTCCGAGTTTGTGTTTTCCTTAGTGGAAGACGATGAACCAAAAGCTAAAAGTGAAAAATCTTCTAATAACTTAATCATCGTGGGCGCTGTTTTAGCGGTTGCAATTTTAGCCTTGCTCTATTTATTCATGTAATATGGCGGACGATCCTTTAAAAGCAGTTCGTAAAGCGATTGAATCAGAAAACTCAACCTCCGAAACTAAAGTCGTTCAACCCACTAAACTAGGACGTTATCGAATTCTTGATGAAGTGGGCCGAGGTGCAACCGCATTGGTTTATCGGGCCTACGATCCCCAACTCGATCGCTTTTTAGCGATTAAAGTCTTACGCGAGCAACTGGCTAAGGATAAAGACTACCGAGACGGTTTTATCCGCGAAGCTCGTCTTGCGGCGCAGCTTACCCACTCTAATATTGTGACGATTTATGATGTTGGGATTTCTGATGAAAAGCCGTATATCGCTATGGAGTTAATGGAAGGTGCTACCTTAGAGACCGTGCTTAAAAAGTCACCTCGGCTCTCACTCAAAACAGTCCTTTCAATTGTTCGTCAACTTGCGGCGGCGCTCGCTTATGCACATAACCACGGAGTGGTTCATAGGGATATAAAGCCCGGCAATATACTAATTTTAAAAGACAAAAAGACCGCTAAGCTGACTGATTTTGGAATCGCTCAGGTCGATGAGAGTTTGGCTAAAAGCGGAAAGGCGAGTGATAAAGTGTTAGGCACGCCAGAATACATGTCACCCGAGCAGATTCTTGGTAACCCCCTAGATAAGCGCTCTGATCTGTATTCTACTGGTGTGCTAATTTATCGCATGCTTTCGGGTTTGCCTCCGTTTATTGCTGATGACTTAGGTGATTTATTTAAACAAATCATCAAAAGTAAACAGCCTGAGCTAATGGTAGAAAATGTTGAAGTCAAAGATGACGTCAATGATTTACTTCGCAAGTTGTTGCAAAAAAGACCCGAAAAACGATTTCAAGATGCTGAGCAATTGTTGTCAGAAATCCGATACATTTCACGCAAACTCACTAAGCCAAAAAATTCCAATAGCTTTTTCTCATCATTAACCACACGCTGGACTATTGCGATGGCGAGTGCGGTGTTTGTTTCAATGTGCATTGGTTTAGTTGTTGTTTACATGATGCAATACCGCGCGCTATCAGCTATTGCCTATGACTATGGGCATACAGTTGGCAAAATGATCGCGTATCAAAGTAGTGAAGCGATTGTTCTCGATGATTCGGTCGGTCTTACTGCGCTAGCAAAAGAAAGTGTTAAAAATGAACAGCTTGAAACAATCTTTATATTGGATTTAAATAATCGAATTCTTGCGTCTAATGTAACTAAAATGAACGGGCAGGTATTTGAAATACCTAGCTCAGAGCAGCCTATTAAACGATTTGATTCGACCCAAATTTACAAGCGAAAGCTAGCTAATGATATCGTGTTGTTTGATGTCTTTATGCCAATCTACGTTGGTGAAAGAATGGTAGGGCGTCTATTTGTTTCTTACTCTTCCGAAGCGATTTATCGCGCATCAAATACTACCTTGATTACTATGCTATTAGTGATGCTAGTCACTTTATTAGTTGTATCCTTGACCACATTAATCTTAGCCAAGCAAACCTCAAATGATTATAAACGAGTAACCTTAGGATTAAAAAAGATGGCGATTGGTCGGGTCGATGCCAGAATCGTATCCGATAGAAATGATGAAGCGAATTCGCTTTTCTCCGCATTTAATCAACTTGCCGGTTATTTAGAGCGTTTAGCCGATTCGAGAAATAATCAAGAAATTGGTGATACGAGAGAATTTAATTTAGTGTCAGTTGATAACAAACATGATGATTTGCAAGAAGACATAGACACCGTGGAAATAGCAATCGAAGATAAGGAATAAGTCAGCTAGAGAAAGTATGCACTTGATGGAAAAATCAAATTTAGTGAAAGTTCAAATTAGTTGAAATATTAAATTTGCCAGAACGAATTTACCAGGTCGAATAAAAGAGAGTAATTGAAAAGCGAATCATCTAACAATCGTTAAAGTGAGCCAAATATGATGGATAGCAATACAGTTTCGGAATACTTAAATTATCTTATGGTTGTCGCTGTTGTCACTGGCCTATTCTCAGTTTATTATTTTTCCAGTTTTTGCCTAAGACTAAAGAATAAGCAATTTCTCAAATCAACCCGCAAGCTTTTCGGGATGTTGTTTTTTTCAATCACCACCGGCTTTTTTTCTCTAATTGTGATTGGTACACAAGGCTACAAGGCGCTCACCCATGAAATATTGGCCGCCACGATTACCATTACACCAACCAGCGAGCAAAAATTTATTGCTCGTGTTGTTTACCCCGATGGGTATAGCGAGTCTTATAGCTTACGTGGCGATGAAGTGATGTTAGAAGCTAATATTTTAAAATGGAAGCCGTGGTCTAATATTTTGGGTTTAAAAACCGCTTATCGATTGGATAGAATTCGAGGTCGGTTTAAAGATATTGCCCAAGAACAAAATTTCACTCCAACGGTTTATCAAATCTTTCCTGCTGACGAAAGTGATATTGCGGCTTGGCGGCGAGAGTTTCAGCATCTGGCTTTTTTAGTGGATGTTGAGCATGGTTCTGCAAGTTATGTCGATGCAACACAAAGTCAGGTTTATCAATTATTTGTTACCACCGACGCGCTTCTATTACGAAAAATCTAACTCGATAAGAAGCTGTCAAGTCAAAAGTTTACAAACCTACAAGGTCATAAAATTGTAAAAGCCTAACCACTAAATATTAATTGGTTGCCAACGACTCGATTAAGTCGGGGTACCGGCTCGCTTTTTTCGAGCCTCTTTAGGGTCGGCAACAAGTGGTCGATAAATTTCAATTCGGTCGAACGGATGTAATCCATCGCTCAGTTTGCACACTTTACTAAAAATGCCTACTTTAGACTGTTGCAGATCAATCATCGGATAGTCTTGCAAAATACCAGACAACTCGATCGCTTGCTCAACGTTTGTGGTTTTGTCGACGGTTAGTTGATAGAGCTTTTGTTCATTGGGGAGTGCATAAATGACTTCGATTTGAATTTTATCGTTGTCCAATGAATCTTGGTTTTCAGTTTGCATAAATCTGCTCCGCACGGCTAGTAAAAGCCGTCACCATCGATTGCACCAGTTGATTGAAAACACTGGTAAAAGCCATTGATGCTAGTTTGTTCGAAAACTCAAATTGAATATCTAATTCTATTTTACAGGCAGAGTCTGAGAGAGCCGTTAATTTCCAATCGCCCGACAAATGTTTAAAAGGACCATCGACTAAATCCATTCGAATGGCTTGATTCGCTTGCAGGGTATTTCGAGTGGTAAAAGATTTGGCAAAGCCACTTTTTGCAACGACCAATTCAGCCGTTACTTGATTGGGTAAACGTTCAATAATTTTTGTTGATTGGCAATAAGGAACGAATTCGGGATAACGATCGATATCATCAATTAACTGGTACATTTGTTGCGCTGAATAAGGAACCAATGCGCTGCGTAATATTTGTTGCATAGCTAAGCAAAAATTAGTTTAGTTGTTTTAATTTAGTGAGTAGTTTTTCGGTGCGCTGGTAATACTTTGCGGCAAGCTCATTGTTTGGATCAATATTTAAAATAGTTTTCCAGCGAAGCATTGCTTGAGGTAAATCTTGATTTTTGCGATAAATAATCGCTTCCTCATGCAGCTTATCGATTAACAGGTTAACTCGGTCGTCGAGCTCACTCAATTTCTGAGAACGAGCAAGTGAAGATTTTGCCTCAATTAACTTTTCGGCTGACTCCAAATAGCTCTGATCATCCAGCAGTAACACAAACTCATCTAATAGCACTTGGTGGGTTTGCAAGGTTATAAACTGCTGGTATTGCGGGTTCAAAAAGTCTCGTGGATTTGAGTCAGCTATTTTTTTTATCGCAGCCAGCATTTCATAACGGTCGCTAATTGAGACGCTAGCCGTTGCTATATGCCTTAGGGTGAGTTGTTGTAGCGCTAATAGTTCTGGATGCTGTCTTTGCAAAATAAACAAGGTATTTAATTTTTTGAGTGCTTGGTAATATTTGTTTTGTTGATTGAGCTTTTTTATTAATGCCAAATTTGCTTGAGAGCGGCGTTTTTCTTTTTGTGCAAGTGGACTGATTTCTATAACCGGAATTTGTAATTGGGTGCCGGGCTTAATGCGCGTTGGTTTACTGATTTGGTTCAGTTGTGCCAAGCTAATAAAGTAAAGGGAGTTGCCAAGCCATGTTTCAGCAATACTTCCCAAGGTATCACCTGATTTCACCCGATATTGGGTAATTCGCTGAGTCTTGAAAAACTGAGTCGCCGGAACATCTAGGAGTTTTACTAACAATATTGCCGTGGGGTGTTGAGGATTTACACGTAATACGCGCTCAATTACTTCTCGAGCTTGCTGATTATTTCCTTGCTCAAGATTGTTAATGGCGATGCTGATTGCTTGGTCTTGTTTATTGGGTGACTGTAACTGGAGATCATCAACAATAATCTTGCCTTCATCAGGCTTATTCAACAGCTGGCATGCCGATAGAGTACTTAACAGGCAGGCTATTAATAGTATTCGCCCGCAATGTTGGCCAGCAGCAGTCATCACTTAACCGCGACTCTCTTTTAATATGCGGCTCTTGTCTTTGGCCCATTGTTTTGCCTTATCGGCCGCTCTTTTATCGTGAAGTTTTTTACCCTTGGCAGTCGCGATTTTTAGCTTAACTAAATTCCTAACCCAGTAGAGCGATAAAGCGACTATGGTGTAACCGCCTTTTTGTTGTGCATCATGCAATTTGACCAATTCATTGGCATGCAAAAGCAATTTACGATTTCGAGTAGGTTCGATGGCATTGTGGGTAGATGCGGTTTTTAGCGGAGATATATGACAGCCGTATAGCCAGGCTTCTCCCTGATGGAGTTGAACATAAGCATCCACCAAGGTGACTTTCGACTCTCGCATCGACTTTACTTCCCACCCCTTTAACGCCAAGCCAGCTTCAAAGGTGTCTTCGATTAAATAGTCATGCCGAGCCTTGCGGTTTTGTGCAATGGTATTCTCGGGTACTTTTTTCTTCTTTGCCATTGATGAGCCTTAAAACGGGGCCAAAATACAGTGATTTCTATTTGGGGAATTATAGGTGAATCAAATTCTAGATACTAGGTGATAATTTGCTATAGGACTTACCTGCTCGAATTAGATAATTAACCGGCATGAAAAAGCCGACTGTGAGTCGGCTTTTCGATTACGCTATGGCTGCATCGATTTAGCAGCCTAGAAAAAGCGTTGGATTAACGCAAAAGTTTATTTACCGCAGCTAAGTCATCCTCGGTTAACAATCCGGTCGCCTGCTTTAATCGCAAAATATTTAATACGTAATCGTAGCGGGCTCTGGCGTATTGACGCTTTGAGTTAAACAGTATTTGAGTTTGTTGCAGTACATCCACAATAGTTCGAGTACCAACTTCAAACCCGGCCTGAGTCGCTTCCAGCGATTTTTCGGCCGAAACCACAGCTTGTTTTAACGCCTTTACCGAGCTCACCGCAGCAACCGTACCTAAATAAGAACTTCGTGTGAGGCTTACCGCACGTCGTCGTTCGGCTTCCAAATTGTGTGCCGCTTGTAGGTATAAGTGTTGTGCTTCTTCAACCTGAGAATTGGTTCGACCGCCTGAATAAATTGGCACGTTGAGATTTAAGCTAATCGAGGTAGATTGCTGATCACCATCACTGCTGTTGGTACTTGTTGGGAATAAAACACCACCAAATACTTGGGAACCTTCTGAGTCTGAATCGCTGCTACCATCTGAATAAGAAGCGCTTAAGTCCAATGTTGGATAATGTCCAGCTTGAGAAATATCGATACTCTTTTTAGCGATCTCCATGCCGACTTTTGAAGCTTTGATCGAGATGTTGTTTGACTCGGCTCGTTTAACCCATTCTTTGATATTTTCTGGTTCAGGGTTTCTAAGCGGGATGTCTTCTTTAAGCGTCAGCAAATCGTAGTGATATTGCCCGGTAATTTGTTGTAACAGCTCATGGGCATTATCTAAGCCGTTTTGCGCTGCAATTTGATTGGCAATGGCCAAATCGTAGCGAGACTGCGCTTCGTGAACATCGGTAATGGCAATCAAGCCCACGTCAAAACGCTGCTTTGTTTGAGCCAGCTCTTTAGAGACGGCTTCAGTTTCAGCTTTAGAGAAAGCAACGCTGTCTTGTGCTGCTAATACGTTAAAATAGGCCTCTGCTGCTCTAACAATCAAATCTTGCTTGGTGCCTTCATGATTGATTTTTGCTTGCAGCTCTCTTTTTTCCGACTGTCTTAGGCCTAACCATGTAGAGTGGTTGTATAACTCTTGTCTTAAATTAATTGAGTAGCCGTTTGATGTTGAATCCGAATTTCCTGAACTGGCGTTTGTTCGAGGGAGTGTTTCATCAATCGGTGTGGTTGGGTCATCCTGGGCACTGCGAGTGGTGGTTTCGCTTGAGGAATCACTAGAATTTTTGCTGTAGCTAAGGCTGCCAGAAATTTGAGGTAACAATCCTGCCATGCTTTGGTTAACTCTTTCGCTACTCGCTTTGGTACCAGCTTCACTGGCTAAGAATGTCGGGTCGCCATCTTTCGCAAGTCGATAAACGTCGAGTAAATTATCTGCAAAAACATTGGTTGAAAGAGCGACAGCAAGCACACTGACTGCAATTTTAAATGGTTTTTTCATTTTATTACCTTTAATAAACACTGGTTGCTATTCCCTAGCTTTTCTTTTGGCTAGATACTAAACCACAGTGAAGGGATGACTGGGTGTGTTAGTATTGTAACTCACCTAAATTTTAATTCACTTAAGTAAATTATTATAAAGTCCCACAATTTGTAAATGGATATGTAACTTGGCTAACGAATAGCTCGACAATTTAGTCCCAGCATTTTGATATTTATTACCGAAAAATGAAACAACGAGCTAAAAAACGAATCGGTTGGTGGATTCAGAGTTAATCATTTTGGTGGTATCGATTGGAAACAGGTATTCGTTTTGCCACTCGCCTTGCTCATCGACTTGGCTAAGCGTTGCCATTAATCCGCCTTGATGCTCAAGAATACAAACGACTCGTCCCTTTTTGGAAAGGTTTCGTTTGATCGAATCCGTTAGTTTTACCATGGATGAGGTGATCAGTATGGCGTCGTAGGGAGCATGCGACATCCAGCCATCACAAGCATCGCCTTCTTCAATGACTAAATTGTCGACCGCGAGTTTCTTTTGTCGTTTGACGGCCTGTTCGACAAATTCGGCAATAATTTCCACGCTAAAGACTTGTCGAGCGAGCTTAGCCATGAGTACTGCGGCATAACCACTACCGGTGCCTACATCTAATACCTTATCTGTCTCACTGAGGTTCAATGCTTGCACTAATCGGGCGATTTCTCGAGGGGCTAACATCATTTGTTGGTGGCCCAAATCAATGTGAATATCGGCGTAGCTCAAACCTTGTTGGTTCTCTGGTACAAAAAGCTCTCTTGGCAATACCGACATTGCACCAAGCAATTTACGGTCAAAAACTTTCCAAGGCTTAACTTGTTGTTCAATCATATTAAAACGAGCTTGTTCGATATTCATTAGTATCCGTTATCCCTGATTGATGTATGTGAACATTTTGCCTTAGCGCAACCTAGAAAGCCAATAATCCACCTATATTTATTGGTTTTTTTTTGGGAGAATCAAGCCTAACTAATTGACTACAAAAGCATTCATCAATGAAATTCAAAATTATCCGCAAGCAAAATCTCTATCAGGGCTTTTTTAGCATGAACAAATACTATCTTGCTAATCAGTTGTTTCAGGGAGGATGGAGTGAAGAATACTCCCGCGAGATCTTTGAGAGAGGAAACGCCGCAGCGGTTCTATTGTTCGACCCTAAGGCTGAGGTTGTGGTTTTTGTCGAACAATTTAGGCCCGGTGCGATTGGATCTGAAGATTCCCCTTGGCTGATGGAATTGGTCGCCGGTATTATCGAACAAGGTGAGCAGCCGGACCAGGTGGTCAGGCGAGAGTCGATTGAAGAAGCGGGCGTGGCGGTTTCTCGTTTAACCAAAATTTGTGATTATTGGGTTAGTCCAGGTGGCACCAGCGAGCGTATATGGCTGTATTTGGGCGAAGTTGACAGTACTAATTTGCCAGACTTTGGTGGTTTAGAGAGCGAACACGAAGATATTAAGGTTCATCGAGTGAAACTACAAGATGCTTTCCAGATGTTAGAAAAAGGTACTTTGAATAATGCAATGTCGATTATTGCACTACAGTGGTTAAAGATAAAAATCCTAACCAAATCAACTCTTTGGAGCTAAAAATTAGGATTTGGTCACAAAATAAGCGATAATCAGCAGAATTCTTGGGTTTTCGTAAATCGTTAACACTTATTTTTGCGTAATTGTTCTAGTATTAGTGTCTATGTTTTAGTTTAACGGCATTTTCGCTTAACAAGCAGCTCAAGGGCATTAAATGTGTGGTTATGCCTTAACTAATGTGTGGTAGCCGCCGACTGTGGTTACTCTGAATATTTAAACTTTTGCAACAAGTTTGGATGGAAATCGGTGTATAGTCGTCATCAGTTGAAAAGTCAGTATAAGCCGTGTTTGGATGAGTTTATCAGCCAGTGCGAGCTCAACTATCATCTAATGATTCAATTGATGCCGTTTTTGAATGTAAGTAAAAACGACAACTTGCAATTAGAAAAGCAGGCCAGTATTCGCTACGAACCTCTCGAAGGCAGCGATATTTCGGTCAAAATGGTTGAAAAGGCCAAATATACGACTACCCTTCAATTAAGGTTAAAAAGTAGTAAAAGTGCAGCCAAGGTCGGAATCGACCTGTTGGTCAGGCTTTATCACGATGCAAAACTGCTTGAAGTCATGGATAAGGTTGGCCCCAAGGCACTAAAACCAGTACTTAAAGGCGAACAGCTCAAACATGCACAAACCGATGAAAAAAGACAACTAAACCGATTTTTGGGCGAGAGCTTGAAAGCTTGTTTAGTCGAATAGTCTAGGGAACCCAGGCTACTTGTTGGCGAGAGATATAATGGAAAATACAAACGTGGAAAATTTGCCTTACGATATCACTCCATCTCGAATGGACGTTGTTCGTTTAGTCCAGGTGACTGATAGCCATATTTTCGCTGATCCCGAAGGTTGCTTATTGGGTTTAAATACGCGCGAGAGCTTTGAAGCGGTCTGTGAACGGGTCAGCAAAGAAGAGTGGCGTCCAGATGCACTATTGGCAACGGGTGATCTTGCACAGGATTCGTCGCCAGAGTCATACAAATATCTTGCGGATTACTTTTATAGCATGGCCATTCCAAGTTTCTGGGTGGCGGGCAATCATGATAATCCCGAAACGATGGAAATGTACCTGTCGAATGGCAAGGTATCACCAGCAAAGCATTTAATCTTAGGCCATTGGCAAGTTATTTTATTGGACTCGTCAGTGGTTGGTAAAGTCTATGGCGAACTTGCACAAGATCAGCTCGATTTCCTTCAAAAAACTCTAAACCGCTACAAGGACAAGCACACCTTAGTCGTGTTACATCATCAGCCGGTTGAAGTGGGCAGCAAATGGCTCGACGGGATCGGATTAAATAACCGTGAGCAATTTAGAGAGCTAATCGCGCAACATAAGCACGTTAAAGGCGTGTTATGGGGGCATGTTCATCAGGAGTTTGACAAGTTGATTGATGGGGTTCACTGGATTGCTAGTCCTTCGAGCTGCGTGCAGTTTACACCAGGCTCAGAAGATTTTTCAGCAGACACCAAAGCGCCGGGCTATCGATATTTAAATTTGTTTTCCGATGGGCGAATTGAGTCGGTCGTTCACAGAATCGACAATATCGAATTTACGGTCGATTATTCTATCAAGGGTTACTAAGCAAAACATCGCGGAATCGACCGTAGTTCATCTTTGATCCGCTTGAGCTTCGCGTCCGGGCAATTGCCGTGTTTATTTCTCCCAAATTTAAATCACTCAAAATTTTAATTACGCCAAAGATAAAATCAAGTCACAAAAAAGCCAGCGGATGCTGGCTTTTTTAGTTGTCGATTTTTACTCGTGGTTTTTAATCAAACCAGTAAGCATCGAGTTGCACATCGCTTGCAGCGGCGGTGCCTCTCACAATAATAAACCAAGTGCCAGCGGCAGGGTTGGTAATGGTACAGTTGTGAGTATTGCCAGCGCCCATTTCAAGACAGTCATTGTCAGTTCGAGTCGGGGCTGAGCCAAAGTTAATGACTAAGTCCGCGTTACCCGTTCCACCGGAAGTATCAATCACAAGCGAAGTTGCGCCTGCGGGTACATCAATGGTGTAAGACAAGTTCTCGCCTCGTGCTGGGCTTAAACCGGTTTCGGTAAAGCCACCGGAATTACCACCACTTTGCGAAACCGTGACTGATTGAGTTTCGGTATCGCTGGCACCTTCATTGTCGGTGACGGTCAATGAAACACTATAAGTACCTGCTGCAGCATAAGTATGCACTGGGTTGGCTTGGGTTGAGCTATTGCCATCGCCAAAATCCCAACTGTAGCTAGCAATACTGCCATCACTGTCGCTACTTGAATCAGTAAAAGTTGCTTCTAATTCACTGGTTGCCACTGAGAATCCAGCGGTCGGTGCAATATTGCCAGCAGCTTCTGCCGTCCAGTAAGCATCGAGTTGTACCCCAGATGAGGCCGCCGCACCGCGTACAATGATGAACCAAGTTCCTTCGGCAGGGTCGGTAATAGTACAGTTGTGGGTATTGCCAGCACCTTGTTGGATACAGTCGTTATCGAATCTAGTTGGCGTAGAACCGAAATTGATGACTAAATCAGCGTTACCTGTTCCACCCGAAGTATCAACTTCAAGTAATGTAGCACCTGCTGGTACATCAATAGTGAACGAAAGGTTTTCACCACGAGCCGGCGCTAAACCGGTTTCGGTAAATCCTCCTGTGGTAACCGAACCGTCCGTGACAGTCACTGATTGAGTCGAACTATCAGTCGCGCCCTCATCGTCGGTAACGGTTAAACTAACAGTATAGGTTCCTGCCGCAGCATAGCTATGCGATGGATTTTGCGCTGTTGAGCTATTTCCATCACCGAAATCCCAACTCCAAGCATCAACATTCCCATCGCTATCACTTGAAGCATCGGTAAAGTCGACATCGAGTAAGTTTGCAGTAAAGCTGAAGTCGGCAGTCGGTGCAACATTAGGAGCTACAACAGTCACAGCTTGTGAACTGGTATCGGTGGCACCAAGATCATCTGTAACGGTTAAGGCAACCGTGTAAGTTCCTTCTGCTGCATAAGTATGAACGGGGTTTTGCTCGCTAGAAGAATTACCGTCACCAAAATCCCAACTCCATGCCGTTACACTACCGTCACTATCACTTGAGCCATCCGAGAATGTGACTTGCAAGTCGCTGGCTGTGTAGGTAAAGCTGGAAGAAGGAGCGACATTGTTTTCATTAATGACGATGTTTTGACTGGAGTCTCCAGTGCCGCCTTCATTATCCGTAACTGTTAACGTAACCGTGTAATTACCATCGGCCGCATAAGTGTGAATCGGATTTTGTGCGGTAGAAGAGTTGCCATCACCAAAGTCCCAGCTCCATGCGCTAATGGTTCCGTCAGAATCGGAGCTTGTATCCGTAAAGGCCGCTTCAGACCCTGTAATTGCTACGCTGAAACCAGCTGTAGGTAAAGCGTTGGTTGAGCCGAGCGAATCAAGTGCAGCTCTTGCGTCTATGATGCCCGCGCCACAACCATTTGCACAGTCACCGGGGACTGCACGTGCGGTATCTTTGAGCGCAGCTTCTACTTCTGCCGGTGTGATGCTTGGATTAGCTTGATACATTAAAGCTGCTGTGCCTGCAACATGCGGTGCAGCCATACTGGTGCCTTGGTAATAAACGTAGTTTTCACTACCCGGACCTTCAAGACCATCATTAAGGGTTGACGCAATGCCGTCATCAGCAATCGTCGATGTTTCGCCGCCAGGTGCGGTCACATCAATGGTTGAGCCGAAGTTTGAGTAATTGGCAATGTTACCTTGACGATCGTTTGCCGCCACGTTGATAACTTGGTCACAGCTTGCAGGTCTAAAGCCCGATGCGTCTGAGCTCGAGTTACCCGCAGCTACAACCACGGTAGTACCGTTTGCGACAGCAATGTCGATAGCGTCTTGATAAGTCGCATCACAGGCTCCACTGCCACCAAGACTCATATTAATAACTTGCGCAGGGTTAGCGTTGTCAGGAATTCCAGCAACTGAACCACCAGAAGCCCAAACGATGCCATCTGCGATATCGGATAAAAATCCACCACATTTTCCAAGCACCCGAACCGGAACAATTTTAGCGCCGTAAGCAACCCCAGCTACACCTTGTTCATTGTCGGTCACTGCAGCAATGGTTCCAGCAACGTGGGTGCCGTGCCAGCTTGAGCTTTGAGCAAAATTAAATCCACATTCAAAATCATCAACCCAATCACCTGGGTCACTGGCGTCAGCATCACGACCGTCACCATCATTGGCAACGGCTAAATCCTCAATAAAGTCATAACCGGGTAATATATTTGCATTCAAGTCTGAGTGGTCGGTGATTCCAGTATCTAATACCGCAACCACAA
Source organism: Kangiellaceae bacterium (assembly GCA_965230525.1). GTDB lineage: Bacteria > Pseudomonadota > Gammaproteobacteria > Enterobacterales > Kangiellaceae. The sequence continues at coordinate 4,749,753 of OZ246008.1, read as the reverse complement.
CACCTGTTCCATCATTGGTATCCCAAGCAGCCTCAGCGTTCATTCCGCCGGTTGCCTCGTGGTAGTGCCATTGCAGATCATAAAATTCGTCATTAGGGACAAAACTTGGCTGCATCAAGGCGTCTTCTTCGATCGAGAGAACATTAGGATCTTGGCGTAATTTATTCATCATTGTGATGAATTTACTGCGATCGAAGCCTTCCGGAAGTTTAACAACATGGCGGTTTTCAAGAGCCATTTTGCGGAAATGTGAGAGTGAAATACCGCTTTTAGCCGACAACCTTTCCATCATTTTTTTGATGCGAGTTGATTGCGGGGCTTTAGCTTGGCTAGCATCTTTATACTTGATGATAAAGCGCTGTGCAGGTTCCGCGGCAGCTGGACCAGCTATCGCGCAACTCAATGCCAAAGCGGAAATTTTGAGACTAAACTTCAGCCCCTTGCGAGTGTGATTTGAATCCATGGATTCCTCCTTTCCAGACTTTTATTAATATAATTGATATCTAGATTTCTGATGCGCAGCACCGAATACAAATCTATAGAGCTCTTACTGCGGGAGTTAGTTGCTAGTAAATAAATGGCTTAGCGCCTTGATGGGCCTCGCTCATTACATCGACTTAGTCGGGCATGCCATACGCCAGTTTTTGTACAACAGTCCTTAAATCCCTGTACAGATAGGTCTTGAAGTTACGAACTACCAGCCATTAATACTACGTTAACGTTTAAATATCACAAAGCACTTTAAGTGCTATTAAATGAGTGAATATTCACGTTTTAGCTATAAAGAAATGTCTAAAAATGCGCTTTGGCACTTGCCTTTGATTGAGATTGACGCGATGATAGCCGGTGTTTGGCGTATGCCTAATCTTACCCATGAACTCGCAATGCGGGTCATAGCTAAGAGACACCAAATTTTGATATAAGAACCGAAACCTTGATATAAAAACCAAAATCTCGACACAAATACCAAAATCTAAGGAATCCAATGTCCAGCTCTTATAATTCGGACTCAATTGAAGTTCTCAGCGGTTTAGATCCTGTTAAAAAACGTCCTGGGATGTACACTGATACCGCTCGGCCAAATCACTTAGCCCAAGAAGTTATCGATAACAGTGTTGATGAGGCACTCGCCGGATACTGTAAAAACATTACCGTTATCGTGCATAAAGACGGTGCGCTAGAAGTACAAGATGATGGTCGCGGAATGCCAGTCGATATTCATCCCGAAGAAGGTGTAAGCGGGGTCGAACTGATCCTGACCAAGCTTCATGCCGGCGGTAAATTCTCAAATAAAAACTATGAATTCTCCGGTGGTCTGCATGGTGTTGGTATTTCCGTGGTCAACGCTTTGTCGACAAGGGTCGAGGTGCACGTTAAGCGAGATGGTAAAAAACACCAAATCACTTTTGCCAACGGTGATTTAAAGTCGCCACTTGAAATTGTTGGTGATGTCGGTAAGCGCAACACCGGGACAAGTGTCATCTTTTGGCCAGATCCTAAATATTTTGATTCTGCTAAGTATTCAATTTCAAAGCTTAAACACCTGCTGCGAGCCAAGGCCGTACTTTGTCCTGGGCTTAAAGTGACATTGATTGACAACCATAGTGGCAATAAAGACGAATGGTTTTATGAAGACGGGCTCACCGACTACTTAAAAATCACCGCAATTGATTACGACAAATTACCCGACGAGCCATTTACCGGCAGTTTCAAAGCAGAAACAGAAGCGGTCGATTGGGCTTTGTTTTGGCTGCCAGAGGGCGGCGAAGTGGTGAATGAAAGCTATGTGAACCTGATACCCACTATTCAAGGCGGAACCCATGTTAATGGCATGCGAACCGGCTTATTGGATGCAATGAAAGAATTCTGCGACTTCCGTAATAGTCTACCTCGAGGCGTAAAACTGACTGCTGATGATATTTGGAACGGTTTAAGTTTTGTACTCTCAGTTAAAATGCAAGATCCCCAGTTTTCGGGGCAAACTAAAGAACGCTTGTCATCTCGTCAATCTGCCGCTTTTGTTTCCGGTGTGGTCAAAGATGCGTTTTCTTTATGGCTAAATCAAAACCCGACATACGGTGATGCGTTGACTGAACTAGCCATCAGAAATGCTCATAAGCGGATGCGCTCGCGTAAAAAAATCGCACGTAAAAAGGTGACTAGTGGGCCTGCCTTGCCGGGTAAACTATCGGACTGTTCTGGCCAAGATATTATGGCCGGAGAGTTATTTTTGGTGGAAGGGGATTCTGCTGGTGGTTCGGCAAAGCAAGCGCGCGATAAAGAGTATCAAGCCATTATGCCGTTGCGTGGAAAAATTCTAAACACCTGGGAAGTCGACTCGACCGAAATCTTAGGTTCACAAGAAGTACATGATATCTCTGTTGCCTTAGGACTCGATCCCGGCAGCGATGACTTAAGCGGCTTACGATACGGAAAAATTTGTGTGTTGGCGGATGCGGACTCCGATGGTTTGCATATTGCGACTTTGCTTTGTGCGCTATTTATTCGCCACTTTAAAGCGCTCGTCGAAGCCGGACACGTCTACATTGCCATGCCGCCGCTGTATCGTATTGATGTGGGAAAAGAAGTTTACTATGCATTAGATGAGGACGAGCGCCGCGGGATACTGGATCGGATCCAAGCTGAAAAGAAACGGGGTAAAGTTAACATCCAGCGATTTAAAGGCTTGGGTGAAATGAACCCAAAGCAATTGCGAGAAACGACCATGGATCCAGATACTCGTCGGCTAGTGCAATTAACGATCGATTCAGAAGAGCAAACTTTTGAAATAATGGATATGTTACTTAACAAAAAGAGAGCGGCTGACCGAAAATCTTGGTTGGAAGAAAAAGGCGGCATGGTGGAGATTGATTAACAACATCAATCACTCTAATTAAGCAATTGGTCACTCACTTTGAATAAGTTTTGTTGGCCTTAAATAAACTAAATAGCAATTAAAAAAAGACTTTTTATGGATCTAACATTTGATGGTATCGAGCAACAAACGCTCGCGGATTTTACCGAAAAATCTTACTTAAATTACTCCATGTACGTCATCATGGATCGTGCATTACCGCATATAGGCGATGGACTAAAACCGGTGCAACGACGAATTGTGTATGCAATGAGTGAGCTAGGATTAAAGTCGACCGCAAAGTTTAAAAAATCGGCGCGAACGGTCGGTGACGTTCTGGGTAAATTCCATCCCCATGGTGATAGTGCTTGTTACGAAGCGATGGTGCTGATGGCTCAGCCTTTCTCCTATCGCTACCCATTGGTCGACGGACAAGGTAACTGGGGAGCGCCCGACGATCCCAAATCTTTCGCCGCGATGCGATATACCGAATCGAGGCTTTCCGCTTATTCAAGCACACTCTTGTCTGAGCTTGGGCTAGGCACTGTTGAATGGACGCCAAATTTTGACGGTACGTTGAAAGAGCCCAAAGTGCTGCCCGCTCGTTTGCCCAACTTATTACTCAACGGCACAACTGGGATTGCAGTGGGTATGGCAACCGACATCCCGCCACACAATATTCAAGAAGTGGCTAATGCGTGTATACACTTGCTCGATAATCCCAAAGCCGAATTGGAAGATTTGATGGCCCATGTGCCCGCACCCGACTATCCAACCCGAGCTGAAATTATTACCCCTAAAGAAGACATTGCTAAAACTTATCGTACCGGGCGAGGAAGTATCAAAATGCGTGCGGTGTTTGAAGTAGAGGATGGCGAGGTTGTCATAAATCATCTGCCTCATCAGGTGTCAGGTGCCAAAGTGCTTGAACAAATAGCGGCGCAAATGCAGGCCAAAAAATTACCGATGGTTGCCGATCTGAGGGACGAATCGGATCACGAAAACCCCACTCGGTTGGTGGTTGTGCCTCGTTCTAACCGGGTTGATATTGAAGTGCTGATGAAGCATTTATTTGCTACCACTGATTTGGAACGAAACTATCGAATCAATATGAATGTCATTGGTATTGATGGCAATCCAAAGGTTAAAGGGTTAGTTGAGTTTATTAGAGAGTGGTTGAGCTTTAGAACCGAAACCACCCGTCGACGGCTACAAGCAAGATTAAAGAAAGTCGATGAACGATTGCATATTTTAGATGGTTTGTTGATCGCGTTTTTAAACATCGATGAAGTGATTAAGATTATTCGCGAAGAAGACAAACCTAAGCCCGTATTGATGTCGCATTTTGGAATTTCAGATCTACAAGCAGAAGCCATTTTAGAGTTGAAATTGCGTCACTTAGCTCGCTTAGAAGAAATGAAAATTAAAGGCGAGCAAGACGAGTTGGCAAAAGAAAAAGCCAGCTTAGAACTTACCCTTGGTTCGGCGCAACGACTAAAAACTTTAGTGAAAAAAGAAATAAAACAAACTGCCGACGAGTTTGCTGATGAGCGCATGTCACCGGTTAAAGTACGTGAAGAAGCTAAAGCGCTAAGCGAAGCCGATCTTATGCCGAGCGAAGCGGTGACTGTGGTTGTCTCTAAAATGGGCTGGGTACGTTGTGCAAAAGGACATGATGTTGACCCAACCGGACTAAATTATAAATCGGGAGATGCTTACGGTAGCTCTGCGCAAGGAAAAAGTAATCAGTCGGTGGTATTTATTGATTCGAGTGGGCGAAGCTTTTCTGTGCTTGCCCATACTTTGCCTTCAGCAAGAGGCCAGGGAGAACCGTTAACAGGACGATTTAACCCAATCGCCGGTTCTGTATTTCTCGACACTTTGATGGCAACCGAAGACCAGCAATATTTATTTGCGTCGGATGCAGGCTATGGGTTTGTTGGCACGTTTGGCGACACTATAACTCGAAACAAAAACGGTAAAGCCTTGCTTTCCCTACCAGCAGGTGCGAAAGTTTTGCCTGCCCATCAAGTCGATGACTATGAGAACCAATATTGTGTCAGCGTTTCCAACGAAGGACGAATGTTGGTATTTCCAATCAGTGATTTGCCAAAATTGGCGAAAGGAAAAGGCAACAAAATTATCGGTATTCCAGCGGCCAAACTTAAACTTAGAGAAGAGTTTATGGCGTCAACTGCGGTAGTTTCGGCGGATCAGTCGTTATTGGTTTATTCAGGAAAAAGATATTTGCGATTAAAGCCCAGTGATCTTGAACATTATCGAGGTGAGCGTGGACGAAGAGGAAATAAATTACCGCGAGGTTTCCAAAAAGTTGATTACTTGGAAGTCGAAACCAAAGAATCCGCCGAATAGTTTAATCTTCGCTAATATTTCGACTATATTTAGTTAGATAAGGCATCAATATTTGTTGATGCCATCAACTCATTCAGTGATTAAGTCGATCTATGTCTAAATTACAAGAAACAAAAGTTTCTCATGATAGCCCAGTTTCGGGTATTTTCATTCCCCCTCAGCCCGGCTTGATTGAACAAGTCAATCAATGCGGTGCCGATTTAGAAGAAATAGCAGATGTTATTTCAATTGATCCAGGTGTCAGTGCGGCGGTCATCAAAGTCGTTAATTCTCCAGCGTTTGGTTTATCGAGCAAAATTTCTTCAATCCCACAAGCGGTAATCATGTTGGGCGTCGAACGAGTAGTCAGCATTCTTAAGACTTTGTTACTTCGCGAATCGATGTCGCAACTTGATACACGATTAGATATGAACGTCTTTTGGCAGGCTTCTTTAGCGGTGGCTACGGTTGCCTCCACCATCTGCCGGCAACTCAACTTGGCGGTTGCGGAAGAGGCTTACACCTTAGGTTTGTTTCATAATTGTGGCGTACCCATTTTGGCTTCTAAATACGAAAATTACCAACGGGTGTTAGAACGATCCTACGAAAGAGAGGATGGGCGAATCACCAGCGAAGAATTTACCAATTTTGGTGTACACCATGCTGCCGCAGGTTATCGAGTGGCGCGAGTTTGGAATTTGCCTACGGTGATTTGCTTAGCAGTCAAAAACCATCACTCGGTCGATCGAGTGTTGGATGATCAGACCATTGAAAATCCGACTTTAAAAACACTACTTTGCGTTTTAAAAATGGCTGAAGATATGGTGAACTTACCAGAAAAATTAGCGCAATGTGAGGTAGACTATGAGTGGCAAAAAATCGCGCCCAAAGTCTTAGAATTTGCAGGACTTTCGGAATACGATTATGACGATTTACGTGATGCTGTTAGGTTTACTATTGGTACAGATTTAATCTAGCAACTAGTTGGCTAAGCTCGTCATGTTTCGGCCGCCTTCTTTAGATTGGTAAAGCGCTTCATCTGCTTTTTCTAGCCACTGTTGTGGCGTCTCAATTTTTTCGCTCAGTTGGCAAATGCCTAAACTAACCGTAAACTTGATATCGGTACCTTGATAAGTCACGGTCATCGCTTCGATATGTTTTCTTAGTCGCTCAGCAAAGACTTTAGCTTGTTGACCGTCTGCTTCACTGAGTAACACAACAAACTCTTCACCGCCATAACGACCGCACACGTCAACATCTCGGGCACACTCCAGCAGCGCCGCAGAACACTTACGTATAACATCATCACCGGCGGCGTGGCCATAGGTATCATTGACATTTTTGAAGTGATCAATATCAAAAATAACTAAACTAATGGTGTTTTTATATCGCTGAAAACGTGCGAATTCGGCTTCTTGTCGTTCTTGCCAATAACCCCGATTATTTAACCCTGTAAGGCGGTCGGTTCGGCTCAACTCTTCAAGCTGAATATTGGCTTCGCTTAAGGCATTCCGATTAGTGGCAACATCGGTCACGTCATAAACAATGATGCAAATATTTTCCACCTTGCCGGTTGTCGAAACAATCGGAAAAATAGAAATATTTTGGTACATAAATTCCGCAATACCAGTGATGGGGCGATAGTTTTTAAATTTAAAAACGTAAGGTCTTTGTTCCCAAATACTAAATGCTCGAGACTTTAATTGGAATACCGATTCTACTTTATGTAAAAACCAACTTTTATCAATTTCGGGGAAAAGCTTAAACAAGTCTCGACCTCGCGCGTTTGATGCAAGCATTCCACTATGGTTTTCCATAAAAGAATTCCAGAGTTGTATTTCATTTTTTTTATCAAGCACCACTAAGCCGACATCGATGTTTTGCAACATGTCCATCATCCAATGGAGTTCTTTTAGTTCATCGATTTGATTGCTCATTTCATCCAACTATATAACTTAATCGTTGTCGCAGTGGGTTAATACTGTCTTCTGTAAATAGTAACAAGAGATCACAATTGATCGCTTCATTCTCAATTTTATAATTTATTTCAATCGACAAAGTCTTGCTCCAGTGCTTCACATTTTGCGAAATTAAGTCAGGCACTTTAACGTGTTGACCTAATACGACTGGATGGCCTTGACTTAAATTTAAATTGAGCTGGTCAGAAACGCCCTGAAGGCAAGCTCCCACTATGATATTGGCGATATCCATCAGTAACTCTAACTGAGTATTATCGTTAATCTCGCCTTTAAAATTAATTAGTTTGGCAATATTTTTAAAACTAGAATCATTAAAAATTAATAGCGCTTCGCCAGCAATACCTGGCCCGATAAAGCCTTGGCAAACCGAGGAAACAGCCTCGTCTTGGTCGGCAAACTGCAACGCCATATTTAGTTCGGCGAGTTCAATATGGTTGACCTTTGGGATGGGAAGTTCAATAAATGCATTCAGAAATCTGGCGAGCAAATCACCCGCTCTACCCATGGCAACATTGGCAACTTCTTGGCAGGCGTCCAAGAATATTCGTTCATCAGTTAATACACTATCATTCGCCAAGGAGTTGGGCATCGGCGATGTTGTTGGCTCAGGCTCGCTGACGTCTTCAACCGTTAGTTCACCCTCGTATAACCCTGTGGCAATTAAGGTATCCAACAGGGCTTCTTTGTTGCTCGGCTTTTTAATAAAGTCGAGCGCACCTAAGCCGAGAACTCGCTCTTGGGCTGCAGGTTGAATGTCGCCAGAAACGACAATAACGGTCACATCAAACGCTTGCGCATTTATTTCCTCGAGTGTCTCATAACCATCCATGACCGGCATATTAAGATCTAAGAACATCAGAGTAGGGGATTCTTGAACAATCACCTCTAGTGCATGTCGGCCATCTTCGGCAAAGAAAATCTCGACATCCCAGTCAGCGGGCAGGCTGCGAGCAAGCTGCTTTCTTGCCATTCGGGAATCATCGCAAATCAGAATTTTGGTGGTCATAGATTTGTGTGTCGGCTCAAGTCGTTGATTTTCGTTATTATTAAGGTCGCCTTAGCTACCATTGATGCTACTTATTAAACATAGCAAATTAGGCCAATAATGCCAGTTAGATTGCGCTTTATTACAAAAAAGCTTAGCAAATTAAATATTGTTGCTTGAGTGGCAAGCGAGCAGCCGAGCTGTCACCAGTTTTTACAGAATATTAATACGGGTCAAAGGCCTAAATTGAATACTTAAGCTTGGCTAATATATTGGCGTTTTCGCGCGATTTGTTGTTGTAGCTCTGGGGTTAATTCCAATAGTTTGAGCCCATTGAGATTACTGGGACGACTATCGGTTGTGGTTCCGATTGCAAACGCTTGGCAATTTACATATTGCGCTAACTCCTCAATCGCAATAAACAGGCTGATGGTTTCGCCAAGTTCAATCGCTTGCATCCATTGTTTCAGAGTTTGCGCGTTGCCTTGTAAGAGTGCGACTCCGGTGATTAAGTCGTGGTCATCTTCCAATAGCAGAATCGGTGCTCTTGCAATGCATGCTTTCATCTGAATACGCTCACCCATTTGAGACAGAAGGCTTTTTACAAGTGCCATAAAACTGAGTGCAGATGTAATGGCATTTTTCGGGTCTGAGTGACTTGGATTAGCAGAAATAAAAGGCACAATACAACCGGTCAGAATATCGCCTTGAGATTGCACACCGTAAGCCTGTATGGCTTTATTGAGATACTGTTCTGCAAGGGATAGCTGGTGTGCTAGGTCGGCACTTTCATCATAATTAATTTCGAACTCTAATACACAAACTAGCGCGTCTTTAACCTGAGTATGCTGCTGCCATTGAACCTGGGCCGCGGGTAAAATAGTATGTTCTTTGAGCTGTTGGGGGTGTTGCTCGGAAAGTTCTTTTAGTGCGTTGATCCACGCTTTCTTGCCACTTTCGGGCTTTATTTTATGTTGCATTAATAAGTGGTGGCAGCTTTGCGCGATAGTCTTAATCGAAAGCTCAAAGCGAAACAGTAAAATAAGCATAATCAGCAAAAAAGCAAAGGCAATACCAGCTGAAAAGAGTTGGATCTCAAAGTAAGCATCTCTAAATTTTTGACCAAGAAGGTGCGAGTCTATTTCTATTTTGAACCAGCCCGCAGTGATATCTTGATAGACAATCGGCTCAATAAAAGGGATGTTCTTTTGCCTAAGAATAAATTGTTTTGAAGATATTCGCTGCGTTTTGGGAACCTGAGCTTTATCATCGGCAGTGGTGCTCGCTGGGCCGCCCTCAATTTCGCCCGCCACCTGTTGTTGGGTTTCGAGCATCGCTTGCGATTTCGGTCGTGCTGGATTTTCTGCGGGATATTGGCTGACGACAATTCCATCTTCTGAGTAGATAGTGGCTTGCCGGATATAGGGGTCTTTGGCAACGTTTTCTACGAGTAAGTTAAGTTGGAGTACATCGTCTGCAAGCAGCGCTTCAGAGCTAGAGTCCGCCGCAATACGCGCGATGCTATGCGCATATTCGGATGTTCTTTGGGTGACTAGTTGCTCGACTTGGCTGTTAATAATAAACCAAGTAAGACCTAATATTGACACTACTGTGAAAATCACAAGGGAGACGATTCCACGCAATAAATTAGGTGGCGAGGTTACTTTTTTATAATTATTCGGCATAGCTCATTGTATCAATTCTATTCAATCTGGCAAAGCTTGCTTTATCGACAGAGTAGACCCCTGATAGATCAAGCGGATCATATTAAAAGTAGGGTATTTGGTGTAAAGTAGCGGCCTCAATAATTGCAATAAAGCGTGCTGAGAGGCAAGGTAATGCTGATCAAACAGTATCATCAAATTGATTTAGGAATAAAAGCGTGATTAATCACTCTAACAGAACTGATTGTAAACTGAGTGTGTGGCAAATAACTCACTCGGCCAATCCAAACGCAAAAGTTAGTTGGCAAAGTTTAGTCGAAAGTATGCAAGCTGCTCACTCGGTAGAGTTTGCAATTCGACAAACCGAAAGCTTGTCTATCCTCGACTTATATCTGGCGGATGATGTGCTGGAATCTATATTGAGCAAATGGATTCAACCAAGTGAATGGGATTTTTTATTGTGGCCTCGTTCGCAGCAAAAACCTCAGTTACTTGTTTTTGATATGGATTCAACCTTTATTGAAATTGAAGTAATTGATGAGTTGGCGCATCGTCATGGTGTAGGTGATTCGGTTGCTAAGGTAACCGAAGCTGCGATGCGTGGTGAACTAGACTTTTCTGAAAGTCTAGTTTCTCGAGTGGCGTGTTTAAAGGGATTGTCGGAATCTGTGATTGACTCAATTTGCCAGCAACTGCCACTTTCTCAAGGGGTCGATAAACTTGTCTCCCAGTGCCGGCAAGCCAATGTAAACGTTGCGATTGTGTCAGGCGGTTTCTCACCATTTGTGAATTATTTAAAAGATAAAATGGGATTGTTTAAGGTTAAGGCAAATCATTTACAAGTGCGAGATAATCTATTAACGGGTCAATTGGATGGCGAGATTGTTGATGCACAGGCAAAGGCTGTATTCGTAAACTCATTAGCCCAAGAATTAAACTTATCGCTTGATCAAGTCATGACGATTGGTGATGGCGCTAACGATTTAGAAATGATGAAAGTCAGTGGCTTTAGCTTGGCTTATCGTGCCAAACCGGCGGTCCAGCAACAGGCTGCTGGTAGAATGAACGAGTCTTATTTAAACCACCTTGCCGAAGTGTTTGAATGGTAACGAGATGGGGCGACCTGATTGCCGCCCTGCCTAGTTAGAAGCCACTTGAAGAAAAGTCGTATTCCATGGTTTCGCTGGGTCGTTGTAAGTAGAATCCTTGGATATAACGAACATTCATCGGCCAAAGCGCGGCAAGCATTGCTGCTTCTTCGACTCTTGGAATAATACTTTGCTTATCTCGGTTGTGAATCTCGTCGAGCAAGTGCTGAACTTGCGCCGCGGCTTCTGCTTTGGTGTGTAAATTTTCAGAAATTGAATCAGCAATTTTGACGTAATCGACATCAAGCTGATCGATTAATGTGACTTGCTCGGGGTCGGCACCAAACTGGGACAAACAAGTCACCATGCCCTTAGATTTTAACTCGGCCGAAAGTGTAATAACCCGTTTTAAATGGTTGGCCGCATCTTCTTCATCAAACTGGAAAATAAGTCGTCGTTTGTCGAGCTTACTGGCTATAATGGTTTTCTCGATAAACTGGACGATTGACGGATCAATTAATGAAACGCTAGTCAAATGAACAAAAATTTGCGCTTCATTTTCTTGCTTACTCGCTCGAATCGAGCGAAGTGCCTGGGCGATAATCCATTTGTCCAGTTTAACACCAAGCCCTGCTATTTTGGCGACAGGAAAAACTTGATCCGAACTAATGGTATTTCCTTTTGCGTCAGTGAGTTTGAGTAGCGCCTGATAAAGAGGTTTTTCATCACCGTGTAGCTTAACAATGGGTTGAAACAATAATTCGATTCGACCATTTTCAATCGAGTCTTGAATTGTGTCCACTAAAGCCGGATCAATTTCTTCGCTCATGGATTGAATCGCTTTATTGTAAACTTTGTAACCATCACCGTTTTCTAATCGTGCTGCCGCGCTATGCGCATTAGTGATGTATTGATCCAGTTTCGAATTGTTTTCACTAATAGGGCAGATACCAATACTAAACGTGGTTTTGACCGTATGACCTTCAATATCAAATAAGTGCTCTTTAATTTCTTTACATAATTTTTCAGCAATTTGTTTGGCTATTTGACTGGATTTTTCATCAATTAAAATACCAAAAGAGTGATCACTTAAGCGCGCTAGAATATATTTTTCGTCTACGCGAGAGGCTAGCCACTTGGCGGTTTCTTGGGTGACTTTTTCTATTCCAGCAATACCATACTCGCCTTTGATTTGATTATGCTGGTCATATTCAATGTAGAGTAGGTTGTATGTGCCACCATTTTCTATCGCATCGGTTTGCGCCTTTTCAAGCTGTTCAACAAAGTAGACCTTGTTGTATAAATCAGTGAGTGTATCGAGCGAACTAATTTCTTTGAGCTTCTCTTCCAATTCCGAATTGTCGTTGGCAGAGCGAATTAAGATTTGGGTGCAGTTTTCATTGTCGTAGTTAGCCGGCGATAAAGTCATAATGGCTTCAAACGTACTCATGTCGGAGCGGGCACCGCAAAAAGTAAAGTTTTGTTGGTCGTTACTGAGAGATATGTCTTTTAAATGTTGCTTAAATTCTTCTTGGTTCTCTTTAGCGATCATATCGAGTGCGGGCACGCACATTACTTCGTCATGATCAGAATATTTAAACAACTCTAAATAAGCTCGATTAGCGTAAACATGCATTCCATCATGAATATAGGCAATTGCGTCTTGAGAGCTGTCCAATAATAAAGTGCATCGTTTCTCACTGGTACGAAGGGCTAGCTCCGCCTGAGTTTTACTGCGGCGGGTGTCTAAATGTCCGATTTCTTTTTCGGTGAGGATGCACATCATTTCCATGTTGTCATGGCTCACTGTGTTAGCTGCTCCGCTCTTCAATGCGGCCAGCACGTTTTCTTCACTTAGGTCATCAAGCATCACTATGGTTGGAATGTCTCGACCGTATTGAGAAATTTGCTCAATCGCTTGTTGAACCGGCAAATCTTTATGATCTGGAATGGCTAACATCAGATCGGAGACCTGCTTTTCAAGAATTGCAGCTAAGTCTTCTGAATTTAGTATTTGAGTCGCACGAACCGCATAACCTTTGTTACGCAGCGCATTTATAATTTTTTCAGCGTGATTCGAAGACGGCTCAAGTAAGAGTAAGTGAACGGTCTTAATGTCATTAGTCATCTTTTTTGTTGTGGTCCTTAAGTTCTACTGTCAGTTGAACTTGATCAGCTCAAACTTTTATTCTTATCATTAATGTTACGAAATATCATTGTCTCATAGATCATTTAGGCTGTTTAAAATATTGTAGAGCAATGAGACTTAGATCAAATCCCATATTCCATCCAAATCTTCAGGCTCCGACGGCTTTTTTGGTGTTTCCTTTACTTTGCTCTCATTCGCCGGAGAAATTCGTTCAAAACTAAATTGTTTTGAACTGCCCGATGAGCTAATTTCCTTAGTCAATCGAACGTCATATTCTTTGCTGATCTCCATTACCCGTAACTTATTATTAATATTAAAGGCCAACGGATTGGTAATTATGGTCGCCGCTTGACCCACGCCCGTCAGGGCTGGCAGCATCAATGCTCTCTGCGCGGGGCTGGCTTCGTTCCGGTTATTCTTAAGTTGAACGCTTATTGGCAATACATCAGGTGCTAATAACTGTACACCCATTTGCACAAAATCGCCCTTTACTTGGCGGCGTACCCAACGAACAATGCCCAAACTCCACTGGTGGGAATTTTGATCACCTTCGATAAAACCGATGATTTCTCCAGTTTGAGCGTGTTTGGGCAAGTCAAGAGTGGAGACTTGAATGCAATATCCGCCGGGGCTCATATTAATCAATGAGCTTTTTTGAATTTTATAACTGTCTCTCACAATCGAGTCGCGACTGCGTTGCTCCACCTTATTTTCATTTTCGGTTTCAGCCACGGCTTGATCGGGTCGGTATAATTTTGCCCAAACATCATTGCTGGTTATTGCGGAAGTACTCAAATAATTGCGATCTGCAGCTACCCGCAAGCTGCCACGATTATCAGAGACCATTTCAATGGTGGCATCTTTTAGGCTGCCTTCCATTGCCTCAAGCGTTTGTTCTGAAAGTTCGGTTTGTTCTTCGTTAGAATCATTGCTTACCGCTTGTCGCTTCATCAAGCTTTCTGTTAGTAGAAAGTGAGTGGCACCAAGACCGATAGTGACATAGATTTCATCTTGGCAGCTGGTACGAGCAAAACTGCGCTGCGTTCCATGGCTCCAACATTGAATTAAATGCTTAAATACCATGGTCTTACGAGCCGAGTACTTGGCTTTTTCAGTCACTTGAGCCAAGTCGACTTTTATTTTGTCCACCACCGCAACCACTGAAACTTTCAGCTTATTTTCATTTTCATCAGACACGTACAGCGACTTTTGTACGGGGGGTGAATTAGAGTTCAGGTTCAGTAAAAACGGATTCTTGCTGTAGGAATGAGCTTCTAAACTGCAAAACTCGACATAATCGGGTAACAGCGACCAAACCAATTCAATCTCACTTTGTCGAAGTTGGTAGGGGTTAGAAATGCTGAGCAATAAGATTTGAGTAAAATAGCTTTTGGCTGAGCCACTATGCCCCGATTCGCGGACAATAGACTTCAAGTTTTCAAGCTCGTACTGTTTTGCTAGTTTATACAGTCGATAAAGCTCTCGCCACACCCGCCCAGGCACTGATGCATAAAGCTGATAACACCTTAAGATCACCAAGCCGTGATATTTAATGGCATAGCAAATTGCCTGTGCCAGAATCTTTTTAGTCGAGCGTTTTATTCCTTCGCTGGTGATGGATTCGATGACCGCATGGTAGCCAAACGAAAGCTCGGTTTGTAAGGCTTGCACTAAAGCCGCGATTTTTCGTTGCTTATCAGTTAAAGAGATGTGGTTATTAATAAATTGCCGTTCAAGCGAGTCAACGAGTTTAAGCGCAACCGGTTCAATGATATTTAAAATATTGAGCCGCGTTTCCGGGTCGAGGATGGTTTGATTGGCATCGACCAGCATCCGATAAATTGCTTGTGAACTTTCGCCCAAATTGGCTGCAGGCAGTTGTTCAATCCATGAGGCGACTTGTTTCGGGTTGAGCTCTGTCCCAGACCGCCGTGCAACCTGTAGTTCTCTTACCGTTAATCCTGTCGAGCCTAGCTTCATTAAAACCGTCCCTAAATTAGTCGATGTTGGCCGCTTGCGGCACTAAAGATAACCTTTGTGTGCTTAATGTGTCGAGGTCATCTCATCTCAATTATAGATATTGTCTATTAAGCGCCTGGAAAAAGGCTCTTTTTAACAACACACACGTATCTCTATAGATAGTCTATTTTTTGTTAAAAGTCACGGACTTACAAAAGAAATTCAACAATTTAGTTGAATTGTTAACTTAGGATTGTTTGTAGTCGCACTTAGCTAGGTTTGAATCAAGGTTTTATAGGGTTGATTGGGCTCTTCCATCGCTAATCGCGGTACTAAATAGCCTGGCAGTTGAGCACGTAATTCCTGCATAATTTGTCGCGCTTGGGTTTTGTTGCAATCGAAATGCGCAGCGCCTTCGACGGGGTCTAGCAAGTGCAGGTAGTAGGGCAATATTTGGTAGTGGCTCAATTGCCTGCTTAAATCACTCAAAACACTCACGCTATCGTTGATCCCCTTGAGCAGTACTGATTGATTCAGTACATTCGTTCCTGACTGTACTAATTGCTGTAAAAGCCGCCCGGTTTTTAAGTCGATTTCATTAGCATGGTTAGCATGAATGACAAGTGTGGTAGTCAGCCGAGAGCTGTTTAATAGTCGACTAAGTTGCTCAGTTAAACGGTCTGGGATCACAATGGGGAGACGACTATGAATTCGCAAATGGCGCAAGTGCGGAATCGCATCTAACTGAGAAATCAATTTGCTAAGCTTGCTATCACTGAGTAGCAACGGATCACCGCCACTCAAAATAACTTCCGATATCTCGACATGAGTCGCAATGTAGTCGAGGTTGGCCTGCAAGTTGTCACTTTCCTTAGAACTGGTTTGGTAGGGAAAGTGACGTCGAAAGCAATAACGACAGTTGACCGCGCAACTGCCAGTGAGAAGCAACAAAACACGGCCATGATATTTATGTAGTAAGCCGGGTTGATGGTTTTCTTGCTCTTGTAATGGGTCGCTGACAAACCCCTTAACTGAAAGGTTTTCTTGTTGCACCGAGAGCACTTGTTGCAGCAAAGGATCATTGATATCGCCTGGTTGCATTTTATCGGCAAATGCCCGTGGCACACGCAATGCAAAGTGCGGTGTGCTATCGATGATGTGACGATAATCGTTTGGCTTGAGTTGTAAATACTCTAAAAGTGACTCGGGTCGAGAGAACGCGGATTTTAGCTGGCTTTTCCATGAATTTACCTGACAATCGTCACTGGAAACAGGTATTATTGTGGCAGAATTTTTCATCGATTTAGAATTTCCTTAGAAACACAGCACAAAGAGAGTATTTGCATGGCATCTTACACCACTAATGACTTTCGGTCTGGCCTAAAATTTATGCTAGACGGTGAGCCAGTATCCATAGTTGAAAATAATTTTGTTCGTCCCGGCAAAGGGCAAGCTTTTGCCAAAACCAAAGTTTTGTATTTGATGACCGGCCGAATGGTTGAAAAGACCTTTAAATCAGGCGAGAGCTTTGAGGCGGCTGATGTGATGGAAACCAACATGGAGTATTTGTACACCGACGGAGAGTTTTGGCATTTCATGGACCCAGCTACCTTCGAGCAAGTCGCCGCAGATGAAAAAGCAGTGGGTGACAATGCTAAGTGGTTGACCGAACAAGACTCTTGTATGCTGACCTTGTTTAACGGGACACCGATCCTTGTTTCTCCGCCTAACTTTGTTGTTCAAGAAGTAACCGAAACTGACCCAGGGCTAAAAGGGGATACTTCTGGCAGTGGCGGCAAACCTGCGACATTGTCGTCTGGCGCGGTGGTCAGGGTTCCGCTGTTTGTACAAATCGGCGAGAAAATCAAAGTTGACACACGCTCGGGTGAATACGTTTCAAGAGCTTAAAGGTGACCACCACAGCTAAAATATGAAACCGTCTGTAGGCGGTTTTTTATTGCTCGCATCTAATATGTCGGGTATTTAAAGGGGCTGGTATTTGCGCCGGTTATTATTTAAGTGCGGTTTGCAGCAAACGTTATTCGTAAAAAACACTGATTTAGGGAGAATACTATGAAAGCTATTTTTTACACATTGATATTGTTGTTCAGCCATTCCGCGGTTGCCGAACAGGTAAAATTTCTTAATGCGCCTGGCGCCGAAAAATCGAATCTGCCTTTTTCCAAGGCCACCCAAGTTGGCAATTTATTGTTTTTGTCTGGTGAGCTTGGTATTGATCCAAAAACCAATAAATTAGTAGAGGGTGGGATCAAGGCAGAATCAAAACAGCTGATGCAAAACATTAGTCAGACCTTGAAATTGTTTGGTTCGGATATGAGCAAGGTGGCTAAGTGCACGGTTTTCTTAGCGGATATCAGTGAGTGGTCAACATTTAACCAAGTCTATGTCACTTTTTTCAAAGATAACTTCCCAGCAAGAAGTGCCTTAGCCGCTAGCGGACTCGCGCTTAATGCTCGTGTCGAAGTGGAATGCATCGCGGTCATATAACCACTATGTCAAACGTCAAGTCGCAATTGCGGGAGCGACTCATTCAGCGAGCCGATTTCGTTTCACAAACGCGACAGTTTTTTGCACAACGTGGAGTGATTGAGGTTGAAACAGGACTGTTGCAAGCACATACCGTGAGTGACCCTTATATGTCAGCATTTAGGGTGATTGACCCACTCGCTAAAGAGGTGGGTTTTTTACAGACATCGCCTGAATATGCGATGAAAAAATTACTCTGCGAGGGGGCCGGTGATATCTTTCAGCTGAGCAAAATGTTTCGTGCAAATGAGAATAGCCCGATCCACTCTGCCGAATTTACGATGCTGGAATGGTATCGACTTGGCTATGATCACCACCAATTGGCTGAGGAGGTTTGTCAGCTGATGGTTGAGCTACTCGGTGTTAAGCCAGTTAATAAGTTGACTTACCAGCAAGCCTTTATTGAGGCGCTGCAGGTTGATCCATTTGAGCTAACCTATCAACAATTACATCGGCTTTGCGTTGCGCAACTTGGGGATATTCCAGCTGATTTGCTGTTTGATAATTTATTAACGCTGCTTTTTGCAGAGCGAGTTGAGACGCAGTTTGACCCAGAAAAAATTACCGTAATTCATGCTTTTCCGGAAAGCCAGGCGAGTTTGGCAAAAACTCAAAAACTAAATGGCATAAGCGTCGCGCAACGCTTTGAGGTTTACTTTGCTGGGGTGGAGCTTGCGAACGGTTTTAACGAATTAACCGACGCGTCTGTGCAATTAGCCCGATTTGAGCAAGACAATAAAATAAGAGAGCAGTTAGGCAGTCCAAAGATTGCAATTGATATGGAATTGATTGCGGCCTTAAAACAAGGCTTACCAGATTGTGCTGGTGTTGCTTTAGGCTTAGATCGGCTATTTATGATTGCAATAGGCCAGCAAAATATTCAACCAGCCATGCCCGCGACCTTAATGGCTCATTAATAGACATACGAAATTATTCAAATGAACGATAGGCCAATTTTATACAGCTTCAGACGTTGCCCTTATGCGATGCGCGCCCGTATGGGGCTAGTGATCGCCAAGCAGTCAGTAGAATTAAGAGAAATTCTGCTCCGAGATAAACCGCAGGAAATGTTGGCTGCGTCTTCTAAAGGGACAGTGCCGGTATTGATTTTAGCGGATGGACAGGTGCTAGATGAAAGTTTGGACATTCTCTATTGGGCGCTTGAGCGGGCAATAAATATTCCACTTGCCAAGCAACTGATCGCACCATCTACTCTCGAGCAAGCCAAGGAATTAATTGAATTAAATGATACCAAATTCAAACCGAGTCTCGATCGGTATAAATATGCCACTCGGTATCCGGAAAAGTCGGAATTAGACTACCGTCGTGACGGAGAGGTATTTTTGGCAAATTTAGAAAAGCGACTAAGCACTCACCGATACCTTTGCGCTGAACAAATGTCGGTGGCGGATATCGCTATATTTCCATTTATTCGCCAGTTTGCTGGGGTGGATCGAAGCTGGTTTGAACAAAGCAACTATCATCATGTCATCAAGTGGTTAAAGGGATTGGTTGAAAGTGAGCACTTTATTCAGGTGATGCAAAAATTCCCACTTTGGAAAGATGATCCTTGCAAATCCATTATATTTCCCGTGGATTAAAACGGAGCTTGGTTGAGCTGTCTAGCCACTCAAATTAAAGTTGAGTGACTAGCTTTTGACCTAAAATCAGACTCTTTTCTAGAGCGACAGACGGATCCCATTGCCATTGCTTATTTTCCATCAGCAAGACAACCGTCGAGCCCAGTTTAAATCGACCCATTTCCTCGCCTTTGGTTAGACTGATCGATTCATTGTCGTATTGCCATCGCTTAACATCTTTTCGAGTCGGAGGGGTGATATTTCCTGCCCAAACCGTTTCAATACTGCCGACTATGGTTGCGCCCACTAAAATCATTGCCATTTTTCCGAAACGAGTTTCAAATAGGCACACCACTCGCTCATTGCGAGCAAAAAGTTTCGGCACGTTTTGAGCGGTAAGTGGGTTTACTGAAAAAAGTTGTCCCGGCACATGAATCATTTCGATTAACTTGCCATCACATGGCATGTGAATTCGGTGATAGTCCTTTGGTGCAAGATAGATCGTACAAAATTCACCATTTTCAAACTGTTTCGCCTGGGATAGATCGCCACCGAGTAACTCCAGTGCAGAATAGTGGTGATTTTTAGCTTGAATAATTTTACCTTGATCGATAGCGCCAAACTGACTCATTGCGCCGTCAACAGGTGAACACAGGCTGCTTTCATCTTGGTCGATGGGGCGACTGGATAGGTCGATAGCGCGGGTAAAAAAGTCATTAAAACATGCGTATTCGGTGAGTTCGGGCTGAACCGCATTGCTCATATCGATGTTATAGGCTTTGGCAAACTGTTTGATAAAGTTGTTCTTTATCCAAGGAGTTTTTACATCAGCTAATTTGCCTGCCAAAACAGAAACTAAATGTTTTGGCAAAATATACTGTAGGAATATTTTTAACTTATCGCCCATTAAAAGGTTCTCGGAATTAGTGGTTGTGGTGTGGTTGTTAAGTGATTGTGCTGTTGTGGTGGTGCTGAGCGATTTTATCGCAATTCAAATTGGCATTCATCAATAACTTGCTCGGTTGTTACCAAGATTTACATTTTTGCGCTAAGTTTTCAGCAAATCATGGTTTTTTCAACTATATTTAGGTACATGTATGGCTTCAGCTAAGTCCCTGTTTGATAAGAATTATTTAACTATGAAAACCATCTTATGTGTCAAAAATGCAATTGATGCTGAAATTTGCAGAAAAAGTGGTTTAGCACGCCATTTGCTTGATTGCAGCCTAACCTCATGTTTTGCAAAAAACTTCGTTCGATTCAGTCGAATTTTTCGACAAGGCCACTTGGTGCGAGCTTAACCATGATGGACTCCAAGTCGCTCACCTTGCCTTCCACCGCTAACGAGGTAGAGTCGGCGCTCTATGAAATTACCGAACTCGGTATTTCGAGCGAATCGATGAGTGACTACTATGGCCGTCTTCATCAAATTATTGGTCGATTAACCTATGCCGAAAACTTTTTTATCGTTTTGTATGATGAAGAGCTCGATCGAATGGAGTTTGTCTACTTCGTTGATGAGGTGGATACCGATTTAACCGTTGAAAAAATTGGAATTTTAAAACAAGCCGATCTGAGAAAGTCAGCAACCGGGTATTTATTTCAACAAGGTGAAATGGTGCATTTAAATGAGCGCCAATTTAGTGAGTTGACCAAAAATGGCGCTTTCAGTAGTCATGGTAGTGCATCGGCTGATTGGCTCGGTGTACCGCTTAAATACAATGATGAAATTCTCGGCGCAATGGTGATTCAAAGTTACGATGAAAACATTATGTTTGGTAAGCGTGAAGAAGACATAATGCAATTCGTCTCGCGCCAAATCGCACTACTTATCAAAGGGAAGCTGGCAGAGCAGGAATTGAAAAACGCCAATAAAAATTTGGAACGTCGAGTTGCTGAAAGAACCGAATCGCTTAATAAAACCAACCTGACACTAAGCCGAGAAATCGAAGAACGAAAAAAGAGTGAAAAAATTCAATCGGCGTTATTTCGAATTACTGACTTGGTAAGTACCACGCGAAGTTTAGATGATTTCTTCACTCAAGTTCATGCCGTAATTTCCGAATTGATGTATGCAAAAAACCTATATATTGCGCTGCTCTCTGACGATCGAAAATACGTTGAATTTTTATACCACGTTGATCAACAAGACAAAAATCCGCAACGTCGAAGAATTACTGAAGACGGAGAAAAAAACGGCCTTACAGAGCAAATTTTACTGCATGGCCAACTCATAAGGCTCGATCGCGAAGCTGACTCGGAAGAAGCATTGA
Source organism: Kangiellaceae bacterium (assembly GCA_965230525.1). Classification (GTDB taxonomy): domain Bacteria; phylum Pseudomonadota; class Gammaproteobacteria; order Enterobacterales; family Kangiellaceae. Next base: position 4,728,323 of record OZ246008.1, on the reverse strand, counting down.
CCGGTGCAAAGTGTGCATCGTTTTTGGGCGTACCGCTTCATGATACAAGTCGAGTTTTTGGTGTTTTGGCAGTGCAAAGCTATCGACAAGATATTAAGTATGATGACACCAATCAAAATGTCTTGGAAACCATCGGTAAGCAAGTTGCTACCGCAATATTGAGAAAAAAAGACACTGACTCTTTGCATGCGGCAAGAGTGCATCTTGAAAAACGGGTAAAAGAAAGAACGTCTGAACTTGAAGAAACCATTGTCAAACGCAGAAAAATTGAACAACAGCTAGAGCACGACTCACTTCATGACGCACTTACCGGTCTGCCTAACCGTCAATACTTTTCTAATTTATTGGCTGAGCAAATCGACAAACAGGAGCAAGCCTTTGCGGTATTGTTTTTAGATCTTGATCGCTTCAAATTAATTAATGATAGCCTCGGACATCATGTCGGTGATTTGTTTCTGCAAGAAATTGCTCATCGGTTAAAAAGTTGCTTACGAGAGCTGGATGTTGTTGCCCGCTTGGGCGGTGATGAGTTTTGCATTTTAATGAGAAATATAGAAGGACAAAAAACTTCGATTCAGCTTGCGGGTCGCATATTAAAAGCACTGCAAAAAGATGTTGTCATTGATAATCACTCATTGATTACCAGTGCCAGTATTGGGATCCGTTTCTCGCAGTACGGAAAATCCGAGGCTAGTGAAATCATGAGTGATGCCGATGCCGCGATGTATCAGGCAAAACATCAAGGTAAAAATTGCTTCTGCCTTTTTGATTCTGAGATTAAGCAAATTGTTAGCGAACGAATGCAGATCGAAAATGATTTGCGAGAGGCCATTGCTACGCAGCAGCTACATCTAAACTATCAACCTATATTTGAATTAGGGTCCCTCAAGATGGTGGGTTGTGAAGCCTTAATTCGTTGGAATCATCCTGTAAAAGGGGCTATTCCCCCAGACCAGTTTATACCAATTGCTGAAGAAACGGGCTTAATCATGCCAATCGGTGAATTTGTTACAGAAGAAGTGATTAAAACATTACAAGTCTTTGCAGGGCAGCAAAATACCAAAAAATTGTTTATCAATATGAACGTTTCGGCTATGCAAATATTGTCAAGGACGTTCGATTCATTTTTACGTAAATTAATAGCTGATTCTGAGATTAGGCCAGATAGTATTAATATTGAAATAACCGAAAGTATCTTAATTGAGGATTATACCGCCGCAATTAACTTTGTACGTGAGCTAAAATCGATTGGTGTAAAAGTTTACTTAGATGATTTTGGTACTGGCTTTTCCTCGCTCAGTTATTTGCATCAATTTCCATTTGATGTCATCAAGCTCGACAAGTCATTTATCAATGCAATGGATGGTGGCGATCGAAAATTAGCAATCGTTGAATCAATTGCAGCCATGGCGAACAATCTTGATATGCAAATTGTTGCGGAAGGTGTGGAAACCAAACAACAGCTCTCTCAGCTAAATCAATTCGACTATCAATTTGGGCAAGGCTATTACTTTTCCAAACCGCTTCCATTGACAGATTTTATGAAGTTAGATAATGCTTAATCCTGCTATTGGTTGGGGCTATTGTTTTGAATAATTTTAATGTAATTATTCCAGCGTTGCGGATGTATTTTTTGCTGTTTGACAGCTGCAATAATTTCGCAACCCGGCTCATTAACGTGAATGCAATCTCTGAACTTGCAAGTGCCTAAAAAAGGCAAGAACTCTTTATAGCCATCGGCTATTTGCTGATGGCTCAAATGCCATAGGCCAAACTCTCTGATCCCAGGTGAGTCGATAATAAAGCCATGTTGAGGCGAGCGGTTATCCAGACAAAATAGTTGAGAAGCTGTCGTTGTGTGTTGTCCGAGTCGAGAGTTTTCAGAGATGCTTTGAGTTGACAAGGCTGCATCGGGAAACAGCCAGTTAATAATTGATGACTTTCCTACCCCAGACTGTCCAACTAAAATGCTCGAGCGGTTTTCAATTACCTTTATCATTGCTGCGCGGCTCTCAACATCTTTAGTACTAATCTTAATCACTGGGTAATTCAACTCCTGATAGATCGCCAGTTGGCTATCGATTCTCTGAGCCTCATATTCAGCGTGCAAATCGGCTTTGTTTGCCACAATGGTAAATTCAATGCCTGTTTGTTCAATGGCAATAATATAACGATCTAAAAGAATTGATGAGAAGTCGGGCAGCGGGGCAACGATAATAAAAATATGATCAATATTGGCAACCACAGGTTTTAAACCAGCATGAACCGAGGGTCTTTGAAGTAAGCTTTTTCTTTCGTCTAATGACTCAATGACGCCTTGTTGGTTGCTGTCGACTCTAAAAGATACTCGATCGCCAGGAACAGGCGCTCCGAGGTTTTGTCGCAAATAGCAGCGAATCAAGTCTCCTGAATTCAAATCCTGAACATCGGCTTGTTCGCCAAAACGGGAAATCAGCAAACCATGCTGTCGTTCACCGAGCTCGCCTACAGGATGTTTTGCGTGCTGCTGTTGGCGCTTGCGTGCTCGGGTCTTCGCAATTTGCCGCTTTTGTTTATCGGTTAATTTATCTCGTTTCGCCAAAGCTTATCCAAAGGGTTTGTCTAGTTGTGTTTAGCTACAGTGGCGGATTTTACCACAGCTTTAAGCTCGTAAACGATGCTCGTTTACTGCTAAACTAATCAGTACTAAATTCACGATGCTACGATAATCGATTTTGATCGTATAATCGACCATAACTGACAGCCAATTTAACCGCTATCAACAAGGACATAACCGTGAAGCATGCAACTAATTTAATTTGGATCGATCTAGAAATGACTGGGTTAGATCCAGACAAAGAACGCATTATAGAAATCGCTACGATTGTTACTGACAAAGATCTTAATATTCTGGCAGAGGGGCCTATGATGGCTATTCATCAGCCGGATTCTTTAATGAACAGTATGGATGAATGGTGTACTACTCATCATGGCGAATCAGGGCTCACCGAGCGGGTCAAACAGTCTAAAATTACGGAACAACAAGCAGAGCAAGCGACCATAGAATTTTTACAGCAATGGGTTGAACCGGGACAATCGCCTATGTGTGGCAACAGTGTCGGACAAGATCGGCGGTTTCTAGTGAGATATATGCCAGCGTTATCGGATTATTTTCATTATCGAAACATTGATGTCAGCTCCTTAAAAGAGCTAGCAGTTCGCTGGAAACCAAGCATTCTGCCTGGATTCAAGAAGCAAAATAAACATTTAGCACTTGATGATATTAGGGAGTCCATTGAAGAGCTGGTCTATTATCGCGAACATTTTATTAAATTGTGATGCCGGACTCCCACTAATATCGAGGAAAAAAATCATTGTCTTTGCCAAGCGCGGTCGCCCTTTATACCACTCAACAAATTACCGAAATTGAACAAAGGTTTGCTGCTGATTCGCAACAAGGCACATACCCGCTAATGCTAAAAGCCGGCGCAGTGGCTCTCGATTACTTAAAACAGCGTTGGCCAAACGGCAAAAAAATAGTCATTGTAACCGGAAAGGGCAATAACGCTGGTGATGGTTTTGTGTTGGCTAAGTTGGCAGTTGAGCAGCGGTTACAAGTTGATTTGTGCGCTCTGGTTGAACCTGAAGCCTTAGCCGGGGATGCGGCCCGTGCTTGGCAAGAAATACCGCATAAAGCTGTAACCAAACTGTCTTTAGAGGATGTGCAATTTTCCAAGTATGACTTGATTGTTGATGCCATGTTAGGCACTGGGATTAAGGGGGCGTTGAGAGAGCCTTTTCATTCGGTGATCAAACATATTAATGGCAATCGGCAACCAGTGTTGTCACTCGACGTACCGACTGGTGTTGAAGCGGATACTGGGTATGTGCACAGCGACGCAGTTAAAGCTGAGGCAACGCTTTCTTTTGTTGGTCATAAGCGAGGACTTTTTACCGGAGCGGCTGCAATGTACCGTGGCGCACTGAGTTTAAATCAGCTAATTATTCCTGACGAGTATTTTGATCAACAGCCGTTCCAGCTATTTGCTCAAGATTGGCATTCCAGTCAGCATAAGCTTAAACCCCGAAACCCGATTGCTCATAAAGGGGATTTTGGGCACACATTAATTATCGGGGGAGCGACTGGCATGGCAGGCGCCGCAGTGCTTGCTGCGACAGCGAGTGCTCGTTCGGGAAGTGGCCTTACTTCACTTTATTCAAGTCAACAGGCGATCACAGCCATAAATCACAAAACGCCTGAGGTGATGGCGACTAAAGTAGAAAACTCGCAAATGGAACAAATGCTTGCCCGCTTGTCGAATAAAAATATTTGCATGGCAATTGGGCCTGGCTTGGGTCGCAGTAATTGGGCTGAGAGCTGGCTAAACGCGATTCAAGCACAGTCCTGGCTGACCGAGTGTGCTCAAGTCTGGGACGCTGATGCACTTAACCTACTTGCAGAGCTTGCTGACCAACACCCGCTTAAATTTAATGCCAAGCGAATATTAACACCTCACCCTGGCGAAGCGGCACGATTATTAGGTTGTTCTACAGAAGAGGTGGCCAGCGACCGGTTTGCGGCTGCGCAAGAAATTGCTCAACGTTATGGTGGCGTTTGTATATTGAAAGGAGCTGGGACGATTATTTCCGACGATAAAGGCGTTCAGATCGTCTGTGCGGTGGGTAATCCAGGTATGGCATCTGGCGGGATGGGGGATGTACTTTGCGGTCTGGTCACTGGCTTGTTAGCTCAAAAATACTCATTGATGGATGCCGCGCTTTTAGCTGTTTCAATTCACGGGGAGGCGGCTGATCGGGCGGCGGGTCGACATCAGCATTATCGCGGCCTGTTAGCTAGCGATTTATTTCAACACTTTCCAGCGTTGCTAAACCCCTAAACTGGGATGCGCTAGTAGTCAAAAAATCTTGAATTAAGTAAAGCGATAGTGCGGTTTTTTGGTCGAACCCTCTATTTGCGGAATGACTGCCGAAAACTCGTTGAATATCCGATTGATTTATTGTTAACTTTAGAATGGCTAACTGCAAAGTGAGCCGCCAAGTTAGCTGAGCCGCCAAGTTAGCTTAATGCCAATAAAGCGAGTTTGTTAATGCGCCAACAAAAATAAAACAACCGATCAAGGAGCGCCCGTTGCAAAATAATAGTCAATATTGGAAAGAAAACCTTCGCCTGATAGTTATATGTTTAGCCATTTGGTTTACCGCTTCCTATGTGTTTGGAATTTTACTGGTTGAGCAACTAAATCAAATTCGTATTGGCGGCTACAAACTTGGTTTTTGGTTTGCTCAACAGGGTTCTATCTACATTTTTGTTGGGTTAATTTTTTGGTATACCCACCAGATGAACAAGCTTGACAAAAAATATCAGGTTGAGGAGTAGCTTATGGAAGAGCTTAAGTTTTATACCTACATCGCGGTGTTCGGCTCCTTCGCGCTCTATTTTGTGATTGCCTGGTGGTCTCGCGCCAAATCGACCAGCGATTTCTATGTTGCCGGAGGCGGAATTTCTCCAGTACAAAATGGCATGGCGATCGGGGCCGATTGGATGAGTGCTGCCTCGTTTATCTCAATGGCAGGTCTGATCGCATTTTTAGGCTATGGCGGCTCAGTGTTTTTAATGGGGTGGACGGGCGGATATGTGCTGCTTGCGATGCTACTTGCACCTTATATGCGCAAACATGGCAAGTTCACTGTACCAGAATTTATTCATGATCGTTATTACTCCAAAACGGCGAGAGTTGTTGCCGTCATCTGTCTTATTATCGCGTCGCTCACTTACATTATTGGTCAAATGAAAGGTGTTGGCGTGGCCTTTTCTCGGTTTCTTGAAGTCGAATATGAGCAAGGCATTTATTATGGGATGGCGGTTGTTTGGTTTTACGCAGTCCTCGGCGGGATGAAAGGAATTACCTATACTCAAATCGCGCAATATTGTGTATTGATTTTTGCTTATACCATTCCGGCGGTTTTTATTTCTTTACAGTTAACAGGAAATCCAATTCCTCAATTAGGGCTTGGCAGTACCTTGGCTGATGGTAGCGGAGTCTACTTACTCGATAAATTAGATCAGGTGGTGACCGATTTGGGTTTTAAGCAGTACACCACCGACAATATGGGTGGTAGCTTAAATATGTTTGCTTATACCCTTTCTTTGATGATTGGTACAGCGGGATTACCCCATGTGATTATGCGATTTTTCACTGTTCCCGATGTTAAAGCTGCGCGGGCATCTGCAGGTTACGCACTCGTCTTTATCGCTTTATTGTATACCGTGGCTCCAGCGGTTGGTGCAATGGCACGATTTAATTTGATCAACACTATCGCGCCCAACAGTGGTGAAAGCTTAGCTTATTCAGAGCGACCTCAGTGGTTTAAAGATTGGGAGAAAACTGGGCTATTAAAATTTGAAGACAAAAATGGTGACGGTAAGATTCAGTACACAGCCGATCCAACTCATAACGAAATGGTGAAAGTTGATAATGATATTATGGTGCTCGCCAACCCCGCCATCGCTAACTTGCCGACTTGGGTAATTGCCTTGGTTGCTGCGGGCGGATTGGCGGCGGCACTTTCGACCGCTGCCGGATTGTTGTTGGCGATATCTTCCGCTATTTCTCATGATCTACTCAAGGGTGTTTTTAAACCTAAACTCTCAGAAAAAGATGAACTGCTAGCTGGTCGCGTTGCAATGACTTTATCAATTTTTGTCGCTGGGTATTTGGGGCTTAATCCGCCTGGTTTTGCCGCCGGAACGGTGGCGCTTGCTTTTGGTTTGGCGGCTTCCTCGCTATTTCCGGCATTAATGATGGGAATATTTTCAAAGTCGATGAGTGGAAAAGCTGCAGTTTCAGGTATGGTGGCCGGAATTGGTATAACCATGTTATATGTGTTTCAGCACAAAGGTATTATGTTTATTCCTGGAACCAGTTTTCTGGGCGGCTTGCCCGAAAACTGGTTTTTAGGCATCTCTCCCAATGCTTTTGGTGCGGTAGGTGCTTTGGTGAATTTTGCGGTAGCATTTACGGTTTTAAGGTTTACTGGGCCAGCTCCAGAAAATATTCAGCAAATGGTAGAAAACTTTCGTGTGCCCAAAGGGGCAGGGAGCGCTCATCATCATTAAACCGATCAATCGCCACCTGTCGCAGCATAAATAATGGCTTTTTCAGCGCGGCAATTAGTTGCCCACAAACACTTTAAATTGGCGCTATTGATCGCACCTGTTTTAGTCATCATCGGCTATATTGCTTCTGATTATTATTTAGCTTCACAAACTCAAGCAAAAATTTACCCTTTAACCATTGTTCAACCCTGTAATTTGTTGGCGCAGGGCTGCCAACTTTATAATGGGGATGTAAAGGTTAACATCCGCTTTCACCAAGGTGCGATTGAAGTCAGTAGCAATTACCCGCTGCATGTACTTAGCTTCTTGCTTGCCGCAGAGCAGAGCAAAGAGTTTAAAGCGAGCCTAGCCAAAAGTGTTAATCAAGCGAAGGTTAAGGTGCCGCTACTTGCGAAACTTAAAAATAGCGAGCAGCCAGTAAAGCTTCGAATGGTTATGCAGCTCGCTAATGGTTTTTATTTGGCAGAGTGGACTTTTTAGACAACATCCGGCCCCGTCCAATAGCGGCGTGAGCGCTAAGGGTAACAAGTAGAGCAGTCGGCCAATCAATGTTAGAATTACGGTTTTAAATAAAACGTTTAGTCGACCCAAATTGAATATTGAGTTAGCAGATGAACACGCCACCGTCGCCATAGGCGCAGCACTTGCTAAGCTGCTGCCAAAGAAGGGTGTGATTTTTTTACATGGGCCACTCGGTGCCGGTAAAACAACGTTAGTCAGAGGGCTGTTAAGGGCAATGGGACATCAGGGAAGCACCAAAAGTCCAACCTATACTATTGTGGAACCTTATCAGTTAGCTCAGCAGACGGTTTATCATTTTGATTTATATCGAATGGCTGATCCTGAAGAGTTAGAGTACCTTGGGTTTAGAGACTATCTTGCTGAGCAATCATTGTGCTTGATTGAGTGGCCTGAAAAAGGTGAAGGTTTTTTGCCAAAGGCCGATATGGAGCTTAGCTTGAGTTATCAAGGTGAGGCTAGACGCATTAATCTTGAATTGAACAACTTGGAATGGCAGCAGTCAATAGATTTATCGACCATAGTTTAAAGCAGGGATTGTTCACCGGTCGAAAGGTTATGAATTTGAACGGCCGAGCATTTGAACGGCCGAGCACTAGTAGGGCTAGGCATTTGACAGGCTAAGCATTTTAGAGGCAAAGAAAAGCTGAGCAAGCTGATATCGAGGTAGGGTGGAAGTATCGTGATAAATCCGATGAAATGGTTGAGTATTATTTGCTTAGGCGTGTTACTTATTGGCCCGACTTGGGCGTCCGATATTAATGGGATCCGGTTTTGGCAAGACCCTGAAAAAACGCGTATTGTTTTTGACCTGAGCGATAATATCGATTACAAGCTGTTCACTCTGTCTAACCCTTCTCGCTTAGTGGTAGATATTAACCAGTCTACGCTAAAGACTGATGTTTCTAAAATTGACTTACCGGAATCTTTAGTTGGCGGTATTCGCAGCAGTTCTAACAATGGCGATATGCGAGTTGTTATCGATTTAAAGAAATCGGTTACCACCAAGGACTTTACACTTAAGCCGTTTCAAAAGTATGGTCATCGATTAGTGATCGACTTAGTACCAAAAGATAGTCGCAAAAAAGTTGTTAAAACGGCTCAAGAGCATAACGCCAATCAGCGTGATATTGTTATCGCCATTGATGCCGGTCATGGTGGCGAAGATCCGGGTGCACCGGGTGGCGAAAAAGAAATTTGTTTAGCCGTGGCAAAAAAGCTTGCCGCACTGATTAACAAAGAAAAGGGTATGAAAGCAGTTTTAACACGTTCGGGCGATTACTTTGTTGATCTACTCAAACGTACCGAGATTGCCCGCAGCAACAAGGCGGATCTTTTTATCTCTTTGCATGCTGATGGATTTTCCGATAAGCGCGTCCGAGGGGCTTCGGTTTGGGTTCTTTCTCCGAAGGGAGCCACCTCTGAAATGGGTCGTTGGTTGGAGCAAAAAGAAAATGCATCTAACTTGGCTGGGGGGGTCGATATTTCACATCAAGACCCACTTGTTGCTGCTGTTTTGCTAGACTTGTCTATGAATTATTCGGTGGGTGAAAGTCTTAAAGCGGCAGAGCAAGTAAGAAAAAAGCTGGCCGGAAGTGTTCCTAAGATGCATGGCAAGGGGATTAAGAAAGCGGCATTTGTTGTCCTGAGAATGCCGGATATTCCTGCGATGTTAGTCGAGATGGGTTTTATGTCCAACCGACAAGAACGCAATCAATTAAAGTCTAATAAGTATCAACGAAAAATTGCTAATTCAGTGTTTACCGGAGTCAAAACTTATTTCAAGAGTAATCCTCCTGATGGAACACTTTATGCGGCCATGTTCAGCAAAAAGAATTCCGGTTCGGTTGCCCGACAAACCGCAACACCTGCAAGTCAAACGAAAAAGAAAACCGCGAGTAACCAGCCAAAGAAAACTCAAAAAGCCAGTTCAGCGAAACCTAAACCACCTCGGGTAAAATCGCATAAGGTTAAAAGCGGCGATACTCTTTCTGAAATTGCGTTGCGCTATGGCGTTTCTACTCGTCGGCTAAAATCGTATAACCGGCTGAAAAACGACCAGATCCGAATCGGTCAAGTCATCAAAATTCCTGCGGCGTAAACACAGTGCTTTCAGAGACGCTCAACTTGCCTAGAATTCATCAGTTAGATAATCGCCTTGCGAATCAAATAGCCGCTGGGGAAGTTGTTGAACGCCCAGCTTCAGTTGTCAAAGAGTTGCTCGAAAATTCGATCGATGCTGGCGCATCTCGAATCGAAGTTGATATCGAGCGGGGGGGCACTCGACTAATTCGAGTGACTGACAACGGTTGTGGCATTGTTAAACAAGATCTTCAATTGGCGCTCTCTCGACATGCGACGAGTAAAATAGCAAGCAGTGAAGATTTGGCTGCGATTGAGTCACTCGGGTTTAGAGGTGAGGCGCTTGCAAGTATCGCATCCGTTGCAAAGCTGACCTTGACCTCGCGTACTGTTGATTCCGAGTTTGCTTGGCAAGCCATTGCCGAAGGGCGTGAAATGGCGGTCAAAATTCAACCGGCATCAGCGACTGTCGGCACGCGAATTGAAGTGCGTGATCTGTTTTATAATACGCCCGCAAGGCTTAAATTTTTGCGTGCCGAAAAAACTGAATTTGCACACATCGAAGAAATTTTCAAGCGACATGCATTAGCTAATTATTCCACAGCTTTTATTTTGAAACACAATCACAAAGTCATCCGTCGGATCCCTGCGGTCGCTAGCTCTGCTGATTTTTTACCCAGAATCGAAGCTGTGTGCGGTAAACCTTTTGCCCAAAATGCGGTTGAGTTTAATTGTCAACATGAACTGATAAATATCACAGGTTGGACTGGGGGCGTGAGTTATCATCGCAGCGAATCGGACATACAATACGTATTTGTAAATAATCGTCCTGTCAAAGATAAAATGCTGAACCATGCAATTCGTCAAGCGTTTCAAGATAAATTACCCGCGGGACGGATGCCAACCTTTGTCATGTTTTTAACTGTTGATCCAAGTGCAATTGACGTTAATGTCCATCCGACCAAGCATGAAATAAGATTTGATCAGCAGCGTATGGTACATGATTTGATTGTCCACTCAATCATGGAGTCGTTAACCCAACAACCGCTTATTCTCGAGGCAGGTCATTCTGATACTATCACCATCGATTCGCATAGAAATCAGCATGTGGGACTTGGTTTCAGTCAAGTTGATTATCCTAAAGGCAATCGAAAACTTTCTCAGTCAGCCTTGTCCGGCTCAAAATTTTTCTATGCCGATTCAGCAACTTCAGCTTCTAGTATCGATAAGCGTGAGGTTGGCGAAACTCAGCTCAATAAAATTTTCCAATCCATCGATTCCCCTCAGCCTTTTTTGGATGAAAATTCGCGTATCACTAATACTGAACATGACGGTGACCAGCATTACCAGAGCCAGCATTACCAGAGTCGACATGACGAGAACCAACAATACGATAGACAACAATCATTATCGCAAGGATTAAAGTTATATCCGTTAGGGCAAAAACATTTAATTTCATTGGTTGAGCAGCAGTGGAGGGTGATCAGTATTCAATCTTTTCTTTTGGAATGGGTTAAATTACAGCGTGGCTCGACCAAAGCGCTAGCGAGCCAACCGCTACTCTTTCCTTTGAAAATATCTGTTGAACCTAGTCTGTTCGAACAGCTCGAAGTAAACCAGATGATGCGTCTTTTTGGCTTTGATTTTTCACCGAGTGAAGATAACAATATAATCCTCAAAAAATCGCCTATATGGTTAAAATTGGTTGCTAACCAAGAAATGCAATTGGTTTTTATTCGCTGGGCTGAGTTGCTGAGTGAGTTTTATGCGCAGGCTGGAACTCGTTCGACAGATACCCATGACTCAGGAAATGAACAAGCATTAAATAGGCAATTGGTTGACGCTCTAAGTCAAAATGCCCGTCCGATCATTACACAATTGTTTGAACAAAAAACAAATCTTGAATCAAACCCGTCCATTATTTCATTGAGTGATGAAATGATTGAAAAACTGTTTCAAACGAAATAAGTCGTTATGCCTGAGACCCAGAGCCAAATGACGATTAGCGACCCCAAAGCGCCATTGGTTTTTATTATGGGACCAACCGCCAGTGGTAAAACAGCATTAGCCATAAACTTAATGCAACAATCCAGCTATTCCCACAAATTTGAAATTATTAGTGTGGACTCGGCGATGGTTTTCACCCAAATGGATATCGGTAGCGCAAAACCCACCGTCGAAGAACTAGCTGTAGCACCTCATCATTTAATTGATTTTGTCGACCCCGCAGATAGCTATTCTGTATCTAGCTTTAGACAAGATGCGATTCAATTAATTAACCAAATTCATAAGCGAGGAAAAGTGCCTCTATTGGTTGGCGGCACCATGCTTTATTTTAAAGCGCTCAAAGATGGGTTAGCTGATATGCCAAGTACCGATAAAAATGTAAGAGAGCAAGTCAAGCAGTTGGTAGAGGCCGAAGGGCTGACTGCTTTGCATCGTCGAGTGGCAAAAATAGACCCCAAGTCAGCCGAGCGACTTCATGAAAATGATCATCAGCGACTGACTCGAGCTTATGAAGTCTATTTGATGACAAATAAACCGCTTTCTCAATGGCATTCCGAGCAACAACAACAGTCACTTGTTAATCCACTGCTATCGATTGCCTTAGCTCCTAAAGAGCGAGCTGTTTTACATCAACGAATTGAGCAGCGATTTCAGCAAATGTTAGAAATGGGATTGGTCGCGGAGGTTGAGTCGCTCTTTAACCGAGGTGATCTAGATTTACAACTACCGTCAATGCGCTGTGTTGGGTATCGCCAAATTTGGCAATATCTCAGCGGTGAGCTATCCCTCGAACAAGCCGTTGAAAGAGGGATTATTGCCACCCGACAACTTGCCAAACGGCAATTTACTTGGCTTCGAAGCTGGCCCGACGTTCACTGGTTTGATAGTTTAAATTCGGAATCGCTTTCTCGTTGTGCTCAGCTTATCAATCAATTTAGTGGCAAATTTTATTGAATTTTGCCACGTCGCTGGCAATTTAAGTGTTTTTTTCGCTAAAAGATTGAACTTAAGAAGTATCGTCCCCACTAATAGGATCGTAACTGGTCCACCGCTGAATTTTCTGTGTAAAAATGCATTAACGCTTCTTTTGACACCCTAAAAATCAGTGAACTCTTCTACATTTACAATAAAATCAATAGCTTAATGCGATATGTTTGGTCTTTTGATTTTTGGTAGAAATCGCCATTTACTGCTAAACTTAGCTCTAGGTTAATCGTAGTATTTTTTCGGTATTGCAGCGAAAATAAGATTAACTGAACTATTTAAGCCTAATGTTCGTAAAGATAAGGGCTTATAGACGGAAAAATACATGGAAAGTGTTTAACGAAGTTTGCTAATCAGTCTGCAGGCTTTCCTTAATTAAAGTGTTGAATTTATAGCGAATAAAATCGACAAAATTAACAACAACAATAATGAGTTTTGCGGTGTTTTACGCTAGTCAGTAGCCCGTTATTGTCGAAACTAAGAACAAGAATAAGGAGACTATTATGTCAAAAGGGCAATCACTACAAGACCCTTACTTAAATGCATTACGCCGGGATCATATCCCCGTATCGATATTTCTCGTTAATGGGATCAAGCTTCAAGGTCAGATTGAATCATTTGACCAGTTCGTTGTTTTGCTTAAAAACACCGTTAGCCAAATGGTTTACAAGCATGCGATTTCTACTGTTGTACCTGCAAAGAATGTTAAGCTGCCGCATAATGATTCTGAGCAAAACAACACGAACAATGATGGTGCAGGTAACTTTTAATCGTTAATCGGTTACCCTTTGTAATAGTGGCATTACAGAATACGGCTGCTTTGCAAACATCAATTTAGTTTTAAATGAAAGAATAAGGACTCACTCATCGTAGTGAGCCTTGTTGTTTCGTCTGTATCAATAGTCAAAGTTTTTGTCGTGTTTGCGCACAACGGCCGGCTATTCGTTTATACTCATTCCCCACAGCTAGTAATTAACCTTTAAGAGTTTATTCACCTTTGTTTGATCGTCATACCGGCGGCGAAAACGCCGTTTTAGTTCATATTGATTTACCTGATTCCCACAATAAGGAAGACAAAGACGAATTTGTCGACTTAGTGGTCTCGGCCGGTCTCACCATTAAAGCGATGGTCGGGGGGAGCCGACAGAGTCCCCATGCGCGGTATTTTATTGGTACCGGAAAAGCCGAAGAGATCCAGCAGATTGTGGAACACCACAAAGCCGATGTGGTGCTGTTCAACCACCGGCTATCACCTGCGCAAGAGAGAAATATTGAACGTTTGGTTTGTTGCCGAGTGATTGATAGAACGGGGTTGATTCTCGATATTTTTGCGCAAAGAGCGCAAACCCATGAAGGTAAATTACAGGTTGAACTGGCTCAGCTAAAACACTTATCCACTCGGCTGGTTAGAGGTTGGACCCATCTTGAAAGACAAAAAGGTGGGATCGGACTAAGAGGGCCTGGAGAGACTCAGTTAGAAACCGATAGACGTCTGCTGGGCGATCGGATAAAAACCATTCGCAAGCGATTAGAAAAAGTCGAGAAACAACGCGAGCAAAGTCGACGAGCGAGAAAGCGAGGGAACATCCAAACGGTTGCACTAGTGGGATATACCAACGCCGGTAAATCGACTCTTTTCAACCGCTTAACCGAGGCTAAGGTTTACGCCGCGGATCAACTCTTTGCAACACTCGACCCGACACACCGACAAATTGAATTAGTCCCGGGTCAGCGTGTTATTTTTTCTGATACCGTAGGCTTTATAAGACACTTACCCCACGATTTAGTCGCCGCATTTAAAGCAACGCTGCAAGAAAGCCGTCAAGCTGACATTTTGTTACATATCATCGATGCCTCGGATATAAGAAAAGAGGACAATATTGAGCAAGTTTATCAAGTACTTGATTCAATTGGCGCTGGCGATGTGCCAGTGATTGAAGTGTATAATAAAATCGATCAACTTGAGCGCGTTTCTGAAGGTGTGGTGGCGGAAATCGATGACCGAGGAGAAGTGGTTGCCGTGCCAAATATGGGCAGTAATGAAGTCAGTCACAAAATTTGGTGCTCGGCAAAAACTGGTGAAGGGGTTGAGCTAATTTTAAAGACGCTCAGCGAGCAGCTCGAAATTGAGTGGTTAGACTTGAAATTATTGATTTCACCCCAAGATTTAGATATTCGAAGCGAGCTCTACAATTTGCATGTGATCAGCGATGAACAGGTTGAAGAAAACGGTGATATCACGGTGCATATTCGGATTGATGCTGGCGATTGGCGCAGACTTAATCGTCAAAGCCACAACCGGCTTGAAAAATGTTGTATCGGCGAAGTGCCAAATTTTGCGGAGCAAGACGATTGGCTCACCGAAGAGTAACTTGCCAATTCGATTTGAAACGGTGGTAGTGGCTAATCAATTTTTATATCATAAGTGAACCATTTACGGTTAAAATCGTATAAATAAAGTGATTAGCCTAGGTGTTTGACGGCAACCGTTGAAGTTTGCGAGTCAGTCATCTGAGCAATTAATCAAAGCCAAAAGGCTCGTCTGTAACAACAAAACACAAATTGAGAATTGTCGAGAACGACAGTTTTAAAACAATCGACAATAAAATAAATAGTCATTATCCGTACAACGGGAGATAAATATGCCTTGGAACGAACCAGGTAATAACAACGATAAAGACCCATGGGGTAAACGTAAGAACCAAGACGGGCCACCAGACCTCGATGAATTAGTTAAAAAAGTATCAGGGATATTTGGCGGTGGAAATAACAATAGCGGATCGAATTCTGGTTCGGGCAAATCGTTTTTTGCGATTGGCGCCGTGGTGTTAGCGGGTCTTTGGGGATTTTCAGGATTTTATTCAATTGGCGAAGCAGAAAAAGGGGTGATACTGCATTTTGGTCAGTATGACCGAACTGTCGGCGCTGGCCTCGGTTGGATTCCAACAGGAATCGAGCGCGTCATCAAAGTAAATACCGATGAAATGCGTAACGCATCGATCAGCGGAGTGATGCTCACCAAAGATATCAATATCGTCGAAGTTGATGTCGGTATACAGTATCAGGTGCAAAACCCAGAAGATTACCTGTTTAAATTAGGTAACGTTGAGTCGACTCTTGAGCAAGCCTCAGAAAGTGCGCTTAGACAGGTTGTTGGTAACTCTAATGTTGACGCTATTTTAACCACGGATAAAGAAAGAATCCAAGACGAACTTAAGTTGGAAATCGTTGCTGTACTTGCTCAGTACCGTTCCGGCTTAAGTGTAAGAACCGTCACCCTTAAAAGCGTAAAACCGCCACGTGAAGTTAATGAGGCCTTTGAGGAAGTTAACCGAGCCGCACAAGATGCGAAACGGGAAATTCAAAATGCGGAAGCCTATCAGAATGAAAAGTTACCCTTAGCTATTGCTGACGCTGAAAAAGTTAAACAGCAGGCTGATGCATACAGAGCGACTGTTTTAGCTCGAGCAAATGGTGAAGTAGCAAGATTTAAACAGCTACTACCTCAGTATACGGCAGCACCAGAAGTTACTCGAACTCGACTCTATTTGGAGGCGGTGGAGCAAGTCATGTCCAATTCGAGCAAAGTGATGCTAGATACCGAAGGCGGGAATAATATGATTTATTTACCTCTGGACCAAATAATGAAGCAAAATAGCAACAAGGAGAAGAAATAATGTCTACTAAAGGTCTCCTAGGAATAATCTTTACATTATTAGCGGTCATTGTAATTTCAAAGTCGATTTACATAGTTGAAGAAACCGATCGCGGTTTGATTCTCCGGTTTGGTAAAGTGTTACGAGACGTAGACGATCTGCCTGTCGTTTACGCTCCTGGATTGCATTTTAAAATGCCATTTGTCGATAACGTGGTACTGATTGATACTCGAGTTCAATTAATGGACGGAAGCCCAGATGTATTTACCACCTCGAACAAAGAGTTTTTGGATGTCGACACATACGTACAATGGAAAGTGACAGATTTTGCAAAGTTTTATATTCGAACCAATGGAAACTTCCGCACTGCTGAAGGCTTTATCGAAGGATTTGTTGATAACGGACTAAGAAACCAATTTGGTAAACGGACGATTGAACAGGCAATTTCCGGTGAGCGTGAAGAGTTAATGGGGGATATTCGCACCTTCGTCAATTCTAAGGTGCCTGAGTACGGTTTGGAAGTTGTCGATATTCGCGTTAAAAAAGTTAACTATACATCAAGAGTATTGAAAAACGTCTACGAGCAAATTGTCTCTGAGCGTGGCGCTCAAGCTAAATTAATTCGAAGTGAAGGTCTACAGCAGGGGAACATTATCAAAGCTAAAACTGATGCAAACGTTCTCAGAACTTTGGCTGAAGCCGACGAATACGCTCGAACGGTACAAGGTCAAGCTGACGCGGATGCGGCAAAAATTTACGCAGAAACCTACAACAAAGATCCCGAGTTCTATGCCTTTTTGAGAAGTATCGATGCGTATAAAGCATCGTTCGAAAATAAGGGAGATATTTTGGTGGTCAGTCCGGATAGTGACTTCTTTAAATACCTCAAAAACCTCGATGGTAAAAAGTAAGTAAGCACTTGCAATAAATTGCACTTGTAAGAATCAATTTGGGAGCTTCGGCTCCCTTTTTGATTTTGTCACACAAGGAGAGCTCCATCGTCAAAATAGTCTAAAAAAACCGCAAAAAAAGCAGAAATTATCGCTCGATAAGAGTACAATTCGCGGTTTCCTGCAAAAGATAGCAATTATTTATTCGTTATGACAAATCAGACAAGTTCAGCTAAAAATCTCGTAGTACTCGGGACGCAATGGGGTGATGAAGGTAAAGGTAAAATTGTCGACCTTTTGACCGACCGCGTTGGTGCCGTTGTTCGATTCCAAGGAGGCCATAATGCTGGCCACACGCTTGTAATTGATGGTAAAAAAACCGTACTGCATTTAATTCCATCGGGTATATTGCGCAGCAATGTAAAATGCTTAATTGGTAACGGGGTGGTACTCTCTCCTGAGGCTTTAGCTACTGAGATGGAGATGCTGGAAAAAAACGGTGTTCCTGTTAGAGAGCGACTAAGAATTAGTCCTGCATGTACACTAATTCTGCCCTATCACATCGCGCTCGATCAAGCCCGTGAAGCAGCAAAATGCGAAGTCAAAAAAATTGGCACCACAGGGCGCGGTATTGGCCCGGCGTACGAAGACAAGGTTGCCCGTAGAGGCTTGCGAGTTGACGATCTTTTCTATCCAGAGCGACTCAAAGAAAAATTAACGGAAATTCTTGAATATCACAACTTTATTTTGGTGAATTACTTTAAGCAGCCAGCGATTTCACTGGATTCCGTTTACCAAGAATGTTTAGGCTACGGGGAAATGTTAAAAGACCTTGTAGAAGACATTCCACACACATTGCATAAAGCACGAGAAAATGGCGAGTCGCTTTTATTTGAAGGTGCACAAGGTACCTTACTCGACATTGATCACGGAACGTTTCCCTACGTCACCTCCTCAAACACTACCGCAGGTGGAACTGCAACCGGCTCCGGTTTTGGGCCGCTTTATCTAGACTATGTTCTTGGAATCACCAAAGCTTACACCACTCGCGTTGGTGGCGGCCCGTTTCCTACCGAGTTATTTGATGATGTTGGGCAGCGCTTGGGTGAAAAAGGTCACGAGTTTGGTGCAACCACTGGCCGCCCCAGACGATGCGGTTGGTTAGACGCCGTTGCTCTAAGTCGAGCAATTCAAGTGAATAGTGTGACCGGAATTTGTTTAACTAAATTAGACGTGCTCGATGGATTAGAAACGGTCAAAATATGCACCCAGTACCTATGTCCTGAAAAAGGTGAGTTAAATACTACACCGGTTGGTGCTGAAGGCTATGCACGTGTAGAGCCGCAATATATTGAAATGCCAGGTTGGAGTGAAAACACTTTTGGTGTTCAATCGTGGGATGAATTGCCGCAAGCTGCGAAAAACTACATTGCGAAAATTGAGGAAATTGTAGGGGTTCCGGTCGATATTGTCTCAACGGGTCCAGATCGTGTTGAAACCATTGTTCGTCGAGATCCTTTTTTAATCTAATACTTCTGAATCTAATTAATATCCATTAATTTAAAAAGGAGGCATAGCCTCCTTTTTTGATCCGCTTTAGCACTCTGAAAACAAGCTGATGTTAGTGAGAAAAGGCTTCATTTAGTCGCGCACTAAGTAATGAATACTGAAGTAGTTTTGTTCATCGGTCCAGGTCTTTAAACTTCTAAAACCAGCTTGCTCTGCCATTGCGGTAAAACTTTGCAAGGTGTATTTATGTGAGTTTTCTGTGTGGATGGACTCGCCTTTGTCAAACTTGAAAGTCTCTTGAGCTATTTCCACTTGCTGCGTTTTATCGCTAACTAAATGCATTTCAATTCGTTGTTGCTGGTGATTAAGTCGGGCTTGATGAGTAAACTGCTGAAGGTTGAAATTTCCATCGAGTTCATTGTTAATCCTTAGCAACAAATTCTTATTAAATCGTGCGGTAACCCCCAAGCTATCGTCATAGGCAGCTTCCAGAGTGGCTCGATCTTTTAATAGGTCAGCGCCAACAATTAAAGCACCATTTTTGCCCACAAGCTCATACATATTCTTTAAAAAATCAATGGCTTCTGATTTTTCAAAATTACCAATAGTCGAGCCGGGAAAAAATACCACTCGATTAGGATATTGATCCATCCCTTGCCACTCAACATGTTGAGTAAAGTCTCCTTCAATCGGTAAAATTTCAATTTCAGGAAATTTATTTTGAATGATTTCTGCGCTGTAAAAAAGAAAATCTTCCGAAATATCCATCGGGACATAGGCGCGAGGAGAATCTAATGCGCTCAGTAACTTTCTAATTTTGATCCCAGCGCCAGCGCCAGGCTCAATAATAACCGCATTTTTTCCAATTAATTCAGTTAATTCGGTTTCAATTTGAGTCAGTAATTGCAGTTCGGTTCGGGTGATATAGTACTCATCGAGTTGGCATATTTTTTCAAATAACTCCGAGCCTTTTTGATCATAAAAATATTTACAGGGCAGCGTTTTAGGTATGCCGCTTAATCCCGCTTTAACTTCATTTAAGAACTGTTGCTTGGGATTCTCTTGATAGTCGGGATTATCATTAGAGCTAGGTTGGCCAGAGTTAGGTTCTGCTTGGATGGTATTATCACCTACATAATCGTCCATTTTTAAAGACTCTCCGCTAATCGAATGCCTGAGAATTGCCACTTGGCATCAGGATAAAAGAAGTTACGATAGGATGGACGAATGTGTCCGTCAGGCGTTACAAAAGAGCCGCCACGCAATACATATTGGTTAACCATAAATTTACCATTATATTCTCCAATTGCGCCGTGACTTGGTGTAAAGCCGGGGTATGCGTTATAACTACTGGATGTCCATTGCCAAAGCGTGGCGAACATCTGTTGTAGACCATTTCCCTGAGCGCCTTGTGGAAATAAAGCTTTTTCAGAATTTGTAATCTTGCCGATAAGTGGCGATTCAACTGTTCGAGCAGCCACCTCCCATTCCTGTTCGGTGGGCAAACGTTTTCCAACACTTGCGGCAAAGGCGTTGGCCTCGAAAAAACTAATTTGACTGACAGGGGCGTTCAGATCGAGTGGAACGAGTCCCGATAAAGTATATTGAAACCATTGATTATCTCTTTTTAGCCAGTAAAGCGGCGATTCGCATTTTTGTTGTTGAAGCTCATACCAAGCTTCTGAAAGCCAAAATGATGGCTCATGATAGCCTCCTTGTTCGATAAACTTGAGATACTCTCCACAAGTCACCAAGCGATTCGATAATCGAAACCCAGAAACATAATAAGGGTGAGGCGGGCCTTCGTTGTCAAAATAAAACGGCTCATCTCTATGCCCAATGGTATGCAGCCCTTGTTCGAAATTAATCCACTGCATTTCTGTGTGACTGTAGTTTGGAATTTCAGTTGACCGATAAGCTGGCAACAGCGGGTTTATGGAAAGCGCATGTTGAATGTCAGTGACCATTAACTCTTGATGTTGTTGTTCGTGGTTAATCATCAGGTCAATCAAGTTGAGAAGCTCATCGGGGTGTTGATTGATTAACCGCTGCATATGTCGATTGATATGCTCGCGATAATCCAAAACTTCAGTAAAGCTTGGACGACTCAACAGTCCGCGTTGTGGCCGTGAAAATTGTTCACCAATCGCGTTATAGTATGAGTTAAATAAATATTCAAACTGCTGATTAAAGGGTCGATAGTCTTTTAAATGCGGCTTTAGAAGAAAGGTCTCAAACGCCCAACTGGTGTGGGCTAAATGCCATTTTGTCGGGGATGCGTCAGGCATTGACTGAATTTGCATATCTTCTTGAGTTAAAGAAGAGGTTAAATCAAGGCTTGTCTGCCGGACTTGGTGAAACTTGTCTAATCGTGCTGTAAATGCTTTTTGCTTGTCTGGGTTAGACATTGATTTCCTAAATTGGTGGAATTAGCAGAGTGAGTTATTGAAAACCTCTGCTGTGAATTGAGCGAATAAAATTAATCTAGTTGGCGAAATATATTTTCTATTTTTTCCGCGTGATGTTTATCTTCTTCGGTTTTTCCATATTTAGAGAGTGCTGCCAAAAACTCTTCTCTTGTTACCTCAGAAACCGAGTAGTTCAGCCGATTGGTAAAAGTCATGGCATTGTTTTCTCTAATCATGTTACATAATCCTTTAATCATTATGTCAGCAGTTTAAGACTAACACGGCTAAAAATAGCTGACAATTAGGTATTTTAAATTTCCTACACAGCACACATTTTCCACTATTAATTGAGTCAATTGTGTTACTAAAAAAACATGGCTAACTATTTGTTCTTTAAAGTAATTTGATTTTACGAGTGGCATCATACTGGGTTTGTATAGGTGTGACTATTGGCGCTTGCCTATATTGTTGTGCGAGATCGGCTTAGCCTACTTAAGCGAAAAGAGCGCCGATAGCTAAGAATTAGTCTCAAAGCGCGCCATTAGGTCAGCTTTCGGCAATAGTATTTGGCTTACTTAGGGAATGAATTTATACTATATTTAAAAATGAGCACGTTTTAAACAGGTTGCTACCTTGGGATGCCCATGGATATTAGTGAAGACGACATTAAACTGATTAATCGAGTCCAGCGTAACTTTCCACTTTGCAAAGATCCTTTTGCAAAGATTGCTAAAGAATTAAAGTTGGATAAGCAGTGGGTGATTAAACGGCTCAATGAGTTGAAAGATAATGACATTATCACTCGCTTTGGCTCGGTCGCTATCAGAAAAAAAGATACATTCAGTACGTTAGCCGCGTTAAAAGTTCCTCCTGAGCGCGTAAAAGATATTGCGCACTTAGTTAGCACTTACGATGAAGTTACCCACAATTATTTGCGCGAACATGAGTTTAATCTTTGGTTTGTTGTGCAAAGCTCTTCTGCAAAGAAACTCGACGCGGCACTTGCAGACTTGCGTCAGCACATGGATTTTCCCATGCTTAATCTGCCCATCCTGCAGTCTTACCACAGCGACATGGTGATAACCTTATGATGGACATTAATCAACAGCGAAAAATACTAAAGCATTTATCAAGCGGATTGCCGATCTGTGAAGATCCTTATAAGGAGCTTGCGGAGTTATGTGGTGTTTCAGAAGAAACGCTAATCGGTTTTATCCATGAATTAGTTGATTCCAATGTGATTAGCCGTTTTGGTATGGTGATCGACCCTGAGTCTGTGGGGTACGGTGAAAATGCCATCGTCGTTTGGGATATTCCTGATGATGAAGTCGATCAAGTCGGCGCATTACTGGGGCTTCAAGAAAAAATAAGCTTATGCTACCGCAGACAAAGACAATTACCGGACTGGCCTTACAATTTATTTACCATGATTCACGGTAAGACCAAGCATGATGTATTGACTGAGCTCAATAAGATTGTAAAAACCAATGGCATCGAAAATTACGCTTGTGATGTTTTGATCAGTACCGAAACGTTTAAACATCAAGGTGCGCGTCACGACTGGTAGACCACAAAATTTTGATAAAAAGTTGCCTAATCTCTCTCAAAGGATTGATCGACTTGGTTTTGGTTATCGCCTCGCTCGATGATTCGAGTTTCTCTTACTTCGACCTTTTTTACCAAGATTTTTCTTGCTCTTTACTTCTGCTGGAATTAAATGATTAGGGCCGTCACCGATTAAATCGGTGCGGTTCATTTCCTTTAGCGCTTCTCTCAGCATCGGCCAATTTTTTTCGTCATGAAAACGTAAAAAGCCCTTGTGAACACGTCTTCTTTCTAAATCTTTCTCGGTGTAAACCGCTTCGCTTTTATAAGTCACTTTACTCAACGGATTTTTTTCCGAATGATACATCGCCGTCGCGAGAGACATAGGTGAAGGGTAAAAGTTCTGTACTTGATCAAGTCGGAATTTATTGCGTTTTAGCCAAAGTGCCAAATTGAGCATATCGGTATCGTCACAACCTGGATGAGCAGCAATAAAGTAGGGGATTAGATATTGTTTTTTACCGGCTTCTTTAGAAAACTGTTCAAACATGTTTTTAAAGTCGTCATAACGATCCATTTCTGGCTTCATCATTTTTTCGAGGGTGTTTTTCTCGCTATGTTCAGGAGCGATTTTTAAATAACCGCCAACATGATGAGTGACTAATTCTTTAACGTATTCGGGATCTTCAACTGCCAAGTCGTACCTGAGACCGGAAGCAATCGCGACTCGCTTTACCCCAGGGACAGCGCGCGCTTTTCGGTATAGCTGGGTAGTTTGACTGTGATCAGTAATTAAGTTTTTACAAATGACCGGATAAACACAAGAAAGTTTTCGACAGTTTTTTTGGATTTCATCATCTTTACAGTTGAGATGATACATATTTGAAGTCGGGCCACCTAAGTCAGATACGGTACCGGTAAACCCAGGCACTTTATCACGCATGTCTTCAATTTCTTTAATTACCGACTCTTGTGAGCGACTTTGAATGACTCGCCCTTCGTGTTCAGTAATTGAGCAAAAGGTGCAGCCACCAAAACATCCACGCATAATATTGACAGAAAACCGAATCATCTCATAGGCGGGAATTCTGGCGTCGCCATAGCTCGGATGAGGTACTCGTTCGTATTCTAAGTCAAAAACACCATCAATTTCATCGGTTTCCAGTGGAATTGGCGGCGTGTTCACCCAGACTTCTTTAGTGCCGTGTTTTTGTACTAAAACTCTCGCGTTATGCGGATTAGATTCTAAATGCAAAATTCTTGATGCGTGGGCGTAGAGCGCCGAATCACCCTTGATTTTTTCAAAGGATGGTAGTCGAATCACAGTGGTTTGATTGTCGAGTCCGGCCTTTCCCATTAAGGGCATTGGGATCACTGTTGAAGGGGTAAAACGAATTGGTACTTGATCAGAATCTGCCTGCGCCTTGACATCGGCTTGCTTACTTTGGCATGCGCTGGAACTAGGCTCTTTATATTCATAGGGATTGGATTTGCCGAGCTCTTTCAGCATCTCCTTGTCCGAGGGCCAGTCAATTCGAGTCGAATCGACTTCGCTCCAACCCTTAGGTATTTCATCTCTTACAATTGCGGTGCCTGGAATATCCGTTAGCTCACTGATAGCACGACCTAGGGATACTTGGTGAGCTATTTCTGCCATCGCACGTTCGGCATTACCATACAAAAGAATATCGGCCGCTGAGTCGATTAAGATTGAGCGTCTTACCTCATCACTCCAATAATCATATTGTGCAATTCGTCGTAAACTTGCTTCAATGCCCCCAATCACCGTTGGTGTGTCAGGGTATGCTTCGCGACACTTTTGGGTATAAACAATCACCGCTCTATCGGGTCGTTTGCCTGCCACCCCGTGGGGCGTGTAGGCATCATCATTTCTAATTTTTTTATCGGCAGTGTAGCGATTAATCATGGAATCCATATTTCCGGCGGTTATTCCGAAAAAAAGGTTGGGTTGGCCAAGCGCTTTAAAGGACTCAGGATCATTCCAGTCAGGTTGCGCAATAATGCCCACCCGGAAGCCCTGCGATTCAAGAAATCGACCGATTACTGCCATCCCAAAACTTGGGTGATCTACATAAGCATCGCCGGACACAATGATTATATCGCAACTATCCCAGCCCAATTCGTCCATTTCTGCGCGTGACATAGGCAGAAACTTGGCTCGCCCATAGCATTCGGCCCAATATTTTGGGTAGGCAAACAAGTTTTGGTTGGCTTTGGACATGATTACAAGTTACTCACATTGAAGAGGGCGCGTATTTTCTCAGAAATTGGCGGCTTAGACTAGGGTTGTTGGTTAAAATTTAACCTGTTTTTAGTGATATTTTGCCTGTTAGCGGTTATTAGCTTCCAAAATGCCCCTCGTTAACCCAAAAGGATATGTTACAATCACTCGCTGATTTACTCAGGGGAACGTGGTTGAAGTCCACGGCTGTGCCCGCAACTGTAAGTGATGTTTGTTCGAACTCACAAGCCAGGACACCTATTAAATCAATCGAAACTTGAATGGCAGATAGTTTCGAGCAAATTACGTTTCCGAGCGGGTAACTCGGTGGAGCGTTGTAGACTGGCGTCACCGCGCCCCTGCACTTTCCTCTATTGCTACCTAAATAAATTTTTGGACAGATGTCTTCACTCGGAAACTCGACTAAAATATTCGAGGATTTCGGCGTGTCGAAAGCAGAACTTGCAGTCAATGAGCAATCTCATTCACCACTGAGTGGTGAAACGATTTTTGCTGCTCAAAATGTAAGTTGGCAGGTCGGCTCAAGGCTAATTTTAGACAACCTTTCCTTTGAAGTAACCCGAAATGAATTTATTGGTTTTATTGGTCCTAACGGTGCAGGTAAATCATCATTATTGCGCTGTCTGTATGGTAAAAATACCATCAGTTCTGGCTCGTTAAGTTACAACCAAGAGTCGCTTTGCAATTATACTCGGCGAGAATTGGCGCAACATATTGCAGTGCTGGTACAAGAGCAACCAAGTCAATTTGAAATGTCGGTTTTTGAAGTGGTTGCTATGGGGTTGATTCCAAATAGACCGCTCTTTTCCTTTGCAACCCATGAAGATCAACAAACTATTATTCAAGCGCTGCAACGAGTGGAGTTAAGTGAAAAAGCGAAAGATGCTTTCAATACACTTTCTGGCGGTGAAAAACAGCGGGTAATGGTGGCTCGAGCGATTGTGCAAAATCCGCGTGTATTAATTTTGGATGAACCGACTAATCATCTTGATGTCCAGCACCAAATCGATGTGTTGAGATTAGCCAAAGAAATGAATATTACGGTATTGCTCAGTATTCATGATCTTAATATGGCCGCTGCTTTCTGTGATCGATTGGTGTTGATGAAGGAAGGCAGAATTGTAACCAGTGGACATCCTGATCAAGTGTTGACTGAAAAAAACTTAGACTATGTGTTTAATATAAAAGCTCAAGTTGACCCTCATCCGTTTCATCAAGGCAAGCGGATCACTTATCATTTTTCGGCTGATTCTGAAATGTCGAGCGCATCGTATGAATCTGAAAATCTTAAACGGATTAGCGAGCAATGATTCGAGATCGATTCACACCAATTGCGATAATTTCTCTGCTGGTTACCTTAGCAAGTGTGGTGGTCGCCACGTCCATAGGTAGTGTCGATGTGCCAGTAAACAAAGTATTCAAAAGCGTGTTTGTCTGTTCCAACAATGCCACTGACTGTGGTGTGGAAGTGGTTTACCAAAAGATTGTCTGGGAAATAAGATTGCCGCGAATTTTGATGGCGTTATTAACTGGTATGGGATTATCAATTACTGGCGCAATACTCCAGTCAGTCACCAGAAACCCACTGGCTGACCCTTATTTATTTGGCATATCATCGGGTTCCGCGTTGGGGGCTGTTCTCGTCATTTCGACAATCTCTGGTGCGATGATTTCAATAACTCTCGGGGCACTAGCCGGTGGAATATTTTCAGTCATTCTTATGCTTACTCTCGCTGGAAAAACGGCCATTCAAGTCGAGCGATTGTTACTTTCTGGGGTCGCAGTTTCATTTATGTTGAGTGCCTTCACCAGCTTAATCGTCTACTACTCTGATCCAGAGACCGCCAGTACTTTACTTTTTTGGATGATGGGTAGTTTCTCTAACAGTGATTGGAATGATCTCTTGTTGCCCTTCTTGGTCATTTTACTTGGACTCGTTTTATTTATTTTATTCCGTCGATGGATTAGCGCCATACAAGCCGGTGATGAAGGCGCTTTTACCCTCGGTATTCCGGTTAATCAATTAAGGCTCGCAATGCTGATTGTTTGTTCAATTATCACTGCGGTTTTGGTGGCGCAAGTTGGCGGGATTGGATTTGTTGGATTAATGATCCCGCATATCTGTCGGTTTATGGTCGGTTCTCAACTGCATAAAGTGTTATTTATGTGTGTGACATTAGGTGGTAGCTTTATGATTTGGATCGACGCAATTGCACATACTATTTTGGATTCACAGGTGCTGCCTGTTGGTATTGTTACCTCAGCAATAGGAAGTTTATTTTTCTTTGTTATTTTAAAAACAAGAAGTCGTAATTAATCTTTTTTAGGAATCGCCATGTTTAACATTAAACCGCTCGACTTAAAAAATTGCGCTTTGATTCAATCTGCTATTGATAACAAAACCAAACCGCCCGGAGCACTGGGGCAACTTGAACAGTTGGCATTGCAGCTTGCTCTGATCCTTGACCAGTCAGAAAAGCAACACGCTCAGGGGATATTGAGTGTGGTTGATCCGATTCAAATCAATCGACCCGTCATGTTAGTTTTTGCGGGCGACCATGGGATCGCTCGGCATGGCGTTAGCATTGCACCTTCGGAAGTGACTCAACAGATGGTAGTAAATTTTTTAAAAGGTGGAGCCGCTATCAATTGTTTTTGTCGAACTAATGAAATTGAACTTGAAGTGATTGACGCCGGAATGTTGTGCCCTGTAGAACATGAAAATATTAAACACCAGTCGCTGGGACAAGGTACTAACAATATGGTTGATTCCACTTGTATGAGTTTAGAACAAGTGGACAAAGGTTTGTTGTTGGGCAAGCTCGCCGCCGAGCGCAACATTAAGCTAGGAAGTAACGTACTTGGATTTGGCGAGATGGGCATCGGAAACACCTCTTCTGCGGCAGCCATTCAATGTTGCTTAATGAGCTTGTTAGCAGAAGCTTGTGTCGGCAGAGGAACCGGTATAGACGATAAGCAATTTGATAAAAAAGTCTACCTAATCAACAAAGCACTGGCTTTTCATAATGCTCGAGTCAAAGACTTAGAACTAAAACCCCTTGAAGTCATGGCGTCATTCGCCGGTTTTGAAATCGTGCAAATGGTTGGTGCTATGTTGGCCACCGCTGAACATCAAAAAATTATTCTAGTTGACGGTTACATTACTACCGCCGCTGCAATGCTAGCAATTAAAATAAATGAAAACTGCAAAGACTATATGGTGTTCTGTCATGAATCGGGCGAACGAGGTCATCAGCTAATGCTTCGCGAGTTGGACGTTGAGCCATTACTCCAGTTGGGAATGCGTTTGGGAGAAGGCACTGGAGCAGCTCTCGCAGTACCTTTGTTACGAGCGGCCGCCAGCTTTTATAATGATATGGCGAGTTTTGAAACAGCCGGGATCACGGCAGTGTAATATGAATTTCTCTGTTCTTAACAAATCGTTTCTCCGCCAACAGCTGGAGTTGTTGTTGATTGCGATCGGCTTTTTTACGCGCATTCCTGTGTCCAATCAGCTTGATTTTAGTCAGCAAAAGCTAAACCAAGCTGGTCGCTATTTTTCCTTGGTTGGTTGGCTTATTGGGGCAATCTGTGCCCTCAGTTATTTTTTGTTGAGCTTAGTGCTACCCAACGAAATAGCCATTGTCGGCTCAATGCTGCTTAGCGTTTTGCTTACCGGTTGTTTCCACGAAGATGGACTAGCTGATACCTGCGATGGATTTGGTGGTGGTTGGGAGACTCAGCAAAAGTTGAACATTATGAAAGACTCCCGTATAGGGACGTATGGTGCGGTTGCAATTTGGATGGTGTTAACCATCAAATTTATGTCATTGGTTCAAATTAAGAACGTCATAATCAGTCTAGTAGTAGCCCATGTGTTAAGTCGAGCCTTGGCAACAACTATGATTTTCGACTTGCCTTATGTGAGTGAGCAACAAACTTCAAAAGTAAAGCCTTTGGCGGAATTATTAACAGCCAAAGAGTTGGCTATTAATTGGTTGATTGCAGCGCTGAGTTTGTTTCTTATACCGGGGCTTTTTTTGCCTTTATTAGTGACACTCGCTGTGATCTATGGGGTGCTCAGATGGCTTTATCTAAAACAAATTGGTGGTTTTACTGGGGATACTTTAGGAGCTGCTCAGCAAATTTCTGAAGTGGGTATTTATTTGCTGATTCTTTCCACTCAATTACCGAGCATTGGCGTATGATTAACTTGGTTTTAGGAGGCGCTCGCTCCGGTAAAAGTCGTTACGCAGAAACGCTAGCAGAAGGCTTAGCGACGAACGTCACTTACATGGCCACCGCTTCAGCAGATGATGATGAAATGCAAAAACGAATAAGCCATCATCAGAATTCGCGGCCTTCTCACTGGGCGTTAATCGAAGAAAAATTTTTGTTAAGCGAAGTTCTAAACCGTTTATTTGCACAGTTAAAAATAGCTGAAACCAGGCAACAACATGTAATAATGATTGATTGCCTCACTTTATGGTTATCAAACTGGTTATGTCGCATCGATCAAAACCAAGCGACCATGGCTCAATGGGATTCAGAAAAAAAACAGTTTCTTAAGCAACTTTCCAAAGCGCCCATTCCGATAATATTAGTCAGCAATGAAGTTGGCAGTGGGATTGTGCCTATGGGAGCCTTGAGTCGAGAATTTGTTGATCAAGCGGGTTGGTTGAATCAAGCGGTGGCTAAGCTTGCTGATCAAGTGACTCTGGTTGTCGCCGGTTTGCCAATGCCGTTAAAGAACCATCATGCTACAAATCCACAACAGCAGGATGGCACAACATGTTGACTCAACTTATATTCCTAAGGCATGGTCAAACTCAGCAACCGAATTGTCTGCTGGGAAGTAGTGACGTTGCCTTGTCGGAAGAAGGTTGGGAGCAGCTTCGAACAGCTACGGCGCAATTGAAATATGTCGACAAAGTTGTTACAAGTCCTTTGCTGAGAACATCGCAATTTGCCCAAGAATTTGCTCGAGAGCGGCAGCTCGAACTTCAACAAGAAAAAGAGTTAGCAGAGTGTGATTTTGGTGAGTGGGATGGTTTGTCTTACCAACTAATTTCTGATCAATTTAGCAAACTTTATTCGGAATTTCTCGTTGATCCCATCAGCAATCCACCGCCTAAAGGAGAGCGAGTTAGTGCTTTCTACCAAAGAGTTGTACAAACGATTGAGTCGTTAGTAAACAAAAATCCAGGCAAAAAAATACTTATAATCACTCATGGTGGTGTGATTCGATGTGCCGTCTCTTGGTGCTTAAAATTGGATTTTATTCAGCAGTCGTCACTTGCAAACGTTCCCTTCCAAAGACTGCAAGTTGACTACGCGAGTGTTACTCAAATTAATGTTTGGAAACAACAGAGTCTTTTGCCTCAGTTGATCGTATTAAATCAAACGAAGGGTCGCTATTAATGGGAAGTTTGATGATTCAAGGCACTACGTCTGATGCGGGTAAAAGTATTTTAGTTGCAGGGCTCTGTCGTGTTTTAAAAAGAAAAGGCTACTCCGTCGCGCCATTTAAACCACAAAATATGGCATTGAATAGCGCCGTTACATTGGACGGAGGGGAAATTGGAAGAGCGCAAGCATTGCAGGCAGTGGCCTGTGGATTAGAGTTAGAAACTGATTTTAATCCTGTGTTGCTAAAGCCAAGTAGCGATCAACACTCGCAAGTGATCATCAATGGTAAAGCTGTTTCGCAATTAGATGCGAAAACTTTTGGCAATATTAAAGCGCTGGCATTTGAGTCGGTGTTAGCCGCTTATCAACGATTGACTGAGAAATATGATGTCGTATTAATTGAAGGTGCGGGAAGTCCAGCGGAAGTTAATTTGCGCACCAATGATATCGCCAATATGGGCTTTGCCGAAGCGGTGGATTGTCCGGTGTTGTTGGTCAGTGATATCGATCGCGGTGGTGTATTTGCCCATCTTACTGGCACCCTCAATATTTTATCCAGTAGTGAACAAAATCGAATAAAAGGATTTGTTATCAATAAATTTCGTGGCCAACTGAGTTTGTTGCAGGATGGTTTAGATTGGTTAGAGCATACCACCCACAAGCCGGTGGTCGGTGTGTTACCCTATATTCAAGACCTTAAGCTTGATGCTGAAGATGCTGTGCCGCGAGCGGAATCGGAGCAAACAGGCTGTGTCAATATTAAAGTTATCCTGCTCCCCAGAATTAGCAACCACACTGACTTTGAACCGCTTGCTGCTAACCCGCAAATTAACTTTGAGTTCGTTCGACGACCCGAGCAATTACAGGGGGCTGATCTGATCATTATACCAGGGAGTAAAAGTGTACGTGACGATTTAACTTTTATTAAAGAAAATGGTTGGAAGCAAGCGGTTGATAAACATCTTCGTTACGGTGGTAAAGTGTTAGGTATTTGCGGCGGTTTTCAAATGCTGGGTGAAAAAATAAGCGATCCTTTAGGAATAGAAAGCGAAGCAGGAAGTTCCGAGGGGTTAAGTTTGCTAGCAATGAAAACTGAATTAAAGCAGCAAAAAGATTTAAAGCGAGTTTCCGGAGAGTTTAACTTTGCAGGGCATCATGGCAAATTAAGTGGTTATGAAATTCACTGTGGGCGTTCTTATGGTGCTGATTTAAGCAAGCCCTTTTGTACCTTGACCGATCAGCAGGGCAAACAATAC
Source organism: Kangiellaceae bacterium (assembly GCA_965230525.1). Taxonomy (GTDB): domain Bacteria; phylum Pseudomonadota; class Gammaproteobacteria; order Enterobacterales; family Kangiellaceae. The sequence continues at coordinate 4,696,678 of OZ246008.1, read as the reverse complement.
ACCGATGGCGCTGTCTCTGAGGATAAAGCGATTGTTGGCACTTATCTCCATGGTTTGTTTGAAGATAAAGCCTTCACCGAGACCATTGTAGAGTGGGCAAGCGGAAAAGTAATTTGTGGGTTTGACTGGCAACTGGTTAGAGAAAGTGAGCTTGACAGGCTGGCGGATGTTTTTGAATCCCATCTCGATATTAAATTTATCGAAGGGCTGGTAAAGCAGACAAGCTAATTATAAAGATAGTGATTTATATTATTTTATACAAAATAAGTTAATTTAAGAGGCACAAAAAATGACAGATGAAAAAGAGAAGCACAAAATCAAATCGCAAAAACACAAAGAAAAAGTTGATGCGGGGATTGCTCGAGCTCAAGAAGAACGAGGAATCGTTTTACTAATTACTGGCAATGGTAAAGGCAAAAGTACCGCTGGATTTGGTGTGGTATCGCGCAGTGTTGGCCACGGTTACAAAGCAGCCGTGGTGCAATTTATTAAAGGTACTTGGGATTGTGGCGAACGCAATTTGCTTGAGCAAAATGGTGTGCCTTTTTCGGTCATGGCGACGGGCTTTACTTGGGACACCCAAGACAGAGAATCCGATATTGCCGCTGCAACAGAGGTTTGGAAGGAAGCAAAAAAATACTTAGCCGATCCTCAGTATCATGTCGTATTGCTGGATGAACTGACTTACATGCTAGGTTACAAATACCTTGATAAGCAAGAAGTGTTAGAGGCTATTAACAATCGTCCTGAAGAACAGTCCGTGGTGATTACTGGACGTGGCGCTATCGCGGAATTACGTGATGTGGCGGACACTGTGAGTGAAATTAAAGATGTAAAGCATGCATACAAAGCCGGTATTAAAGCACGAAAAGGGATTGACTGGTGAGCCAAGTTAAATGGTCGTTGTTGTGGCTATTCATTGCTTTTGCACAGGGTGAAACTGCTTGGGCCTCAGAAACTGTTTCTGACTCGAAGACTGTTTTTGACTCGAAGACTGTTTTTGACTCTAAGACTGTTTCTGCTTCAGATGCTAAGCAATCCGCAAAACGAATTATTGCCTTATCACCATCAACGGTAGAACAATTATTTGCCATCGGTGCCGGAGAGCGAATTGTCGGTACGGTAGAGTATGCTGATTTTCCGCAACAGGCGAAATCGATTCCAAGAATAGGTAACTTTGCAGGAATCCAAATTGAAAAAGCTCTAGCGCTGAAACCTGATCTAATCATTGCTTGGAAAGGAGGCAACAAGCAGGCTGATCTTGATAAATTGAATTCGTTAGGTGTTAGGGTGCATCAAAGCCAAATTACCACCATATCGCAGATTAGTGATGAGCTTAGGACCTTGGGCGAACTAACCGGTCTCTCCGGTAACGCCGAGAAAGTTATTGCCGAAATGGCTACTCGTTATCAGTCCATTACGCGGCGCTATGCGACCAAACAGCCAGTGAGAGTGTTTTATCAGCTTTGGCACAAGCCGTTACGCACGGTTGGTCCGGAAAGCTGGATTGAATCATTATTAAAAGACTGTAATGCGGTAAACTTGTTTACCGATGCATCAGCGCCGTATCCTCAAGTTTCTTTTGAATCAATACTTGTAAAAAATCCACAAGTGATTATTATACCGCACCACTCAGGTAACGAAGGTGCCAAAACTGAACATTGGAGCCAGTGGCCTGAGATTAGTGCAGTAAAACAAAATCATATTCACGTATTGAATGGTGACTTACTGCATCGCTTTACCCCGCGAGCCTTGGATGGGCTTGCTTCGCTCTGTCAAAAAATAGATTTAGCGAGATAAATTAGTCAACTGATTGACTGATGCAAATGGACTGCGAAACAATCGAGTGTTTCGAGTAAGAATCGAATATTCGGGAAGCTGGTGTAAATCCAGCACTGCCCCCGCAACGGTGATACTCACATCATGAGCGATAAATTGCCATGTATGAGTTAAGTCCGGAGACCGGCTTGATTGACAATTTGGGATAGCAAACTGAGTTTTTCACTAGCTATCATTTTTCGCTCAGTGGTTAGAAAATTCTTAATTCTGTGACTGAGTATTTTATTGCGCGGCGGGCGCTAACATCGAAGGAACTCTATAATGAATATCCGATCCGTATTTCCGATTTCACTCGTATTGACGAGTGCAATTCCATTTCAAGCCATTTTGGCCGAAACAACGACTCCTAGCAATGATGAAGGTTTAGTCGTTGTCACTGCTAATCGTGTTGAGCAAGACATTAATGAGACTTTAGCAGCCGTTGAAGTGATTACAAGGCAAGATATTGAACGCATTCAACCTGAATCGATCACCGATTTGCTACGCGCTTTAGCGGGATTAGACTTTGTTAACAATGGTGGTGCGGGTCAATCATCTGCGCTTTACACGCGAGGTACTAACTCAGACCATACCTTGGTATTGGTCGACGGGGTTAAAGTTGGCTCAGCGACGCTTGGCAACAAGTCTTTTGCAAGTATTCCGGTAGCACAAATAGAAAGAATTGAAGTCGTTAAGGGGCCGCGAGCGGCGCTTTGGGGTAGTGATGCGATTGGTGGGGTAATTCAAATATTTACTCGTCAATTGAGCACTGGTGAAGTGGCTATGTCGGTAACAGCAGGTTCAAATAATAAGGCAAGCATGGATTTTAGTGCGGGCTTTGGAAATGAAAAAATAAATAACACAGCGACAATCAGCTACGAAAAATCTGATGGATATGATGTGTTTGACAATGCCACTAATGTTTCACCCGACACTCAACCTGATGATGATGGTTATCTTCGAATTTCTGCTGCACTTCGAGGTGATTATGAGTTATCAAATAACACTCAACTCGATTGGGTTGTACAATTTGATCAAGGTAATAGCGAATTTGATAGTTCATTTGGTGGCGATGAAACGGACTATAATAATCACTTTTGGAATATCCGATACAACTATCAACTCGACAAGGTTTTTGCTCAATTTAGTGTTAAACAGTCGCGCGACCAATCGATCACGTTTGGCAACGGCACAATCAAAGAAGACGGTTCGGTTTTTGAAACCAGAAAACGTCAAGTTAATGGTTTAGCCCAATATAATTTTTCAGAGTCATTTACTTTACTTGGTGGCGTTGATTATCTAGTGGATGACGTTGAGCATAGTGATGTTGTGGCATTTGATGGTTCGATTAATGATTATGAAGAGACTGAACGAGCCACAGAATCAGTCTATATTTCAAGTCAATTTAAGTTTGGTGATTTTATCGGCGAATTAACCGGACGATATGATGATGTTGAAGCGGTAAAGAGTGATAACACTTTTAACGCGAGCATCGGCTATCGGTTTAATCCACATTTGATGATGAGTGTGAATCGTTCTAAAGGGTTCAAAGCGCCAACATTTAACGATTTATATTTTCCTGGTTTTGGAAATCCCGATCTACAAAGTGAAATTTCATATAATAGCGAGTTGTTGATTAAAGCCAATTGGCAAGACTCTAATTTACTGCTTGCTTATTACGAGAATAATATCGACCAGTTGATTGCCTACAATCCTGCCTGTTTTTGCTCTGAAAATATTAACAAAGCTGAGTTGTCAGGATTTGAAGTGGTCTATCAAATTATTACTAACAAAGTCACTCATAAGTTCACAGCAAGTAACATCGAGCCTATTGATGTAAGCATTGATTCAGTCACAGGACAAGCTCGAGACAGCCAGTTGCTCCGCCGGGCAAAAGAACATTATGGCTATGAAGTGATTGCAGACCTAGGTGACTTGTCTTTCTTTGCGCAATTGAATTACGTGGGTTCTCGATTTGATTCGGTGTTTGGTAGCCCACAGCAGCGTCTCGACAGCTATCTTCGAGTCGACTTAGGTGCTAGTTATCAACTCGCGGAATATTGGAATCTTAAGTTTAAAGTGTCTGATTTTACTGACTCTAACACTTCGACTATCATTGGATATAATCCCGTAGGCCAACAAGTATTTGTTACCCTGCAGTACATGAATTTTTAATTCCAAAAAAAAGCTAATGCGCCGGTAACTTTATATTGCTGGCGCTTTATCGAGGACTAACCCATTCAACACGTAATCTTTGATACCCGTTTTTTACTCGTTAGACATGGCGAAACTGAGTGGAATCTTGAACAACGACTTCAGGGGCAGTTAGACAGTCCACTGACTCAAAAGGGTATCGAACAAATCCAAAAGCTTGCACAGCAGCTAGTATCTCAACACGCTAAGTCACCGATTCAGCAGATAATAAGTTCACCTTTAAAAAGAGCCAAGCACAGCGCGCAAATTCTTGAGAGTCGAATCCGACAGCCCTTGACTGAATTAGACCAATTAAAAGAACGAAGCTTCGGTGTTTGGCAGGGGCAATTATTTGAAAAAATCAAAAATGATAAGGATTTTGCCGATGTGTTTTTCAAAGTCAACGACACCCCCATCGTACAAGGCGAATCTGCGATCCAAGCGCGTCAACGGATGGCCGATGGGTTGCGTCAGTTAGCGAGTGACTATCCTAGACAAAAAATGCTCGTGGTCACTCACGGTGAGCTGCTTCGTTGTTTTCTCAGTGGTTTAGAAAATAGTGTTGATGGCAGTGCCTATCAATTATTCAAGAATGGCAAAGTGTTTGAGGTTGGCTATTGTTTAAATAATGATCGTTTCTCCGTTCTGTTCTGATGCTGCTGCATCTACTAAATGGGTATTTTTTTCTCCCGGATTTTCAAACCAGCGCCGCAACTGAATCCAATTCTTATTTTTTGGTTTTGTATTACTTTACTTCGGTTTCACTGCTTGCAGTGCTGCTGGATCGATTGTTGGGAGAATTCAAATACTTTCATCCATTAGTTCTTTTCGGACGAGTCGCCAATTATTTAGAGAAAAATTGTAATCCTCATTATAGTGAAACGAAAACAACAAACACCTTACAGGAAAACGATTATCGAACACGATTGCGCGGCGTTGTAGCTGTCATTGTTTTAGTTTTCCCGGTTGTGGCTATTTTAATTTCGCTGCATTGGTTAACGTCCGATTTCGTTTGGTTGTGGTTAATCGTTGATTCATTTATTTTATACTTATGTATTGGTTTGAAAAGTATGCAGCAACATATGCTAGCGATTGCCAATCCTCTAACCCCAGAATACTTGTCCAACGAACGGTTATCCAAAGAACAGTTATCCAACGAACAGTTACACACCGCAAGGCGAGCGTGCGCGATGATTGTAAGTCGTGATGTTGAACAGCTTGATGCCCAGCAAATGGCCAAAGCTGCGGTTGAATCAACTCTCGAAAATACCAACGACGCGATTATTGCCAGTCTTTTTTGGTATTTCATTGGTGGTGCACCCGGCGCAGTTATTCATCGGCTGGTCAATACGCTTGATGCTATGTGGGGATACAAAAACAGACGATTCAAAGCGTTTGGTTGGTGCCCAGCGAAGCTCGATGACTTGCTCGCATGGATACCAGCTCGTATCACCGCAATGCTGTTCGCTTTGCAAGGTATTCGAGCAGGCAAGACGCTGGTAGCGTTGCGTTTGGCTCAACAACAAAGTAGAGATTATAAGAGCCGAAATGGTGGTTGGGTGATGTCGGCGGGCGCAACCGTGTTGGGTATTTCGCTGGGTGGTCAAGCTAACTACGATGGTGTGGCTCAGCCTGAAGTAACGCTTGGAGAAGTGCAGAATTCCCGCCGGTTAGTGAGTCATCAACATATACATTCAGCACTTAGTTTAATGAAAAGAGCCCTCTATAGTTGGCTGTTGGGATTGTTGTTGGTTTCAGTAAGCGTTAACCTAATCGCTTATTGGTTTGGCTAAGATATTGCCAACACAAAGCAAAACGACAAACAAGAACAGGCATAAATGGATAGAGCAAATCAACTTATACACGGCGGGCAGCTCGAGCAACAAGCTCATCGTTTTGCTATTGCAAAAGAAAAGTGGCTAGATTTGTCGACCGGTATTAGTCCATATAGTTATCCAGTCAATAATATTCCTGAAGTGATTTGGCAAAGGCTGCCAGAAATTTCAACTCAATTGCAGCAAATCGTGAGCCGCTACTATGCCAATAAACAATTTGTGATTTGTCCTGGATCACAAGCCGCGATCCAGCTCTTACCCAAACTTTGGTATCAGGACTTAAGTCAGCGAGTCCCTTTACGCAGTGTCGAAAATCCAACCGTTTGGTTACCAATTTGTGGCTATAAAGAACATCTGCGTCAATGGCGGCATTATGGGTTTGAATGTTTATTCTATTCTGATTTGTGTGATTTAAATGAGCTCGAAACAGGCAGTGTGGTTGTTGTTATTAACCCGAACAACCCGACCGGAAAAATTTACCATAAAAAGCAGTTACTTGAGTTATCAGAATTTATCGCCAAAAGGCAGGGCCTATTAATCGTTGATGAAGCCTTTGTTGAATCTTGTCCGGAGCAAAGTATTACGCGTGCGGCTGGTCCTCATCAGCACTTGATTGTTCTTCGCTCAATAGGAAAATTTTTTGGTCTGGCGGGTATACGAATGGGATTTTGTTTTGCTTCAACAACATGGTGCGAACGAATCCATCAGGCGCTGGGGGAATGGCCCTTGACGGGGCCATCGCTCTATATAGCCGAACAGGCATTAGGTGACTCGTCATGGCAAGAATTGCAGAGCAAAAAATTGCAACAACAATCACAAAAAATGAATCAACTTTTAGAGGCGTTTTTTGACCGACCAACGAAAGGCACCATTTTATTTAGAAGTTTAATGCACGAAGATGCAGGTTATTATTTTGAACAGCTTGCTAAGCGAGCTATTTATGTAAGGTTAATGGATGAAAAAAACGGATTGCGATTTGGCATAACGGATGATTCGGGGTTAGCGCGATTGCAAAACGCGTTAGCCGACATACAGGCTAACTGCTAATTGAAATAGGAAATGGATCTGTGAGTAACTTAGTTTTTAACACATCAACTTTGCAAGCAGCCGGACTTAAATTAAGCGCTGTATTCGATCTTGACTCACTGCCCAAACCTTTAAGTGCGCAAATTCAGGCACTAGTACCAAAACACAAACAATACCGCCAAGCGATATTAATCGCACATGCCGGCAATAAGTTCTGGCAGCAAATAAAAAATAGTGCTGGCTCGAATGACTACTCTCAACCGTTAGATGAGCTGCAACACCCAATCGATGACTATTCAATCAATCTGGTAAAGGCGCATTTTAAGACTTTTTATCCTTCCGTTGACTATCAAATTGTCTATCCAAATTCTGCCGATTTTGACCAGCCCGTCGGACTACAACAATTCGGTCAACTGGCCGGTTGGCATCATGGCTCTCCCTTAAAAGTCGGGATTAATGCGCAATGGGGAACATGGTTTGCCTATCGATTACTGTTGCTAAGTGATACAGATTTTATACCGACAGAAGTATCGCAATCGCAATCCCCATGTCTAAGCTGCGCCGATAAGCCATGCATCAGTCGTTGTCCTGCCGATGCGGTTAGTGTTAACAAATTTAATTTACAAGCTTGCGTGACTTATCGACAATCCAAAAATTCAATGTGCCAAGACCGCTGTGTCGCTCGTATGGCATGTCCTGTGGCACAACAGCATCAATATTCTCTCGAGCAAATTCAGTATCATTACGGTCGTTCAATGCAGGTTATTAAGCGATTTTACCCTCAAGGCAATTAGTCTAAGTGACAATTGGTCATACCTGATCAAGGACTTATCGTTTAATTACAAACACTTGTACACATTTTGAACGACTAATAAGCCTTGGTTCTAACGGCTATTTCTGGTATTTTCTGGATTGTTCTGAAATTGGTTTATTGTCGTTGGACACCAGACACTAAACATCGGTCACCTTATTGAGGAAATAATGCCAAAAGCCAGTGAATTAAAGCGCGGAGTTGCAGTAGAGTTTAATGGCAAACTTTTACTGGTTAAAACTGTTGATGTGCATAGTCCCAGCGCGAGAGGGGCGGCAACCCTATATAAGACTCGTTTTGCCGAAATAGGCAGCGGAAGTAAAGTCGAGCATACCTTTAAAGGTGACGATATGTTGACTGCGGTTGAACTGAATCGTCGTGATGTTGTGTTCTCATACCTAGATGGCGACGATTACGTTTTTATGGACAATCAAGACTACAGCCAGATCCCATTTAATAAAGCGGATATTGAAGAAGAGCTACTTTTTCTTGATGAAGATACGCAAGGATTGGTTGTATTAGAAGTTGATGACAAACCAATCGGCCTCGAACTGCCACAATCGGTTGAAATGGTTATTATGGAAACCGATCCCTCAATCAAAGGTGCTTCTGCAGCATCTCGAACCAAACCAGCTCGATTTGCGACCGGCTTAACCATTCAGGTGCCTGAATATATCGCTGTCAATGAAAAGGTCAAAATCAATACCGGTGATCGCAAATTTATGGGGCGTGCAGATTGAAGCTTACCTTAAAGAAAAGACCTTCATTTATTGAGTCGCTGCCATCGATCAAGGTATCTCCGGATGCAATTAAAATTATCGACAATACGCTCGATTATCGAAATAAACTACTTGAGCTGATCAAATCTGCCAAAAAGCGAGTCTATTTGACGGCACTTTATTTGCAAGACGATGAGGCAGGGCGCGAAGTCTTGGATGCCTTGTACCAAGCGAAACAACAAAACCCGAAGCTAGAAGTTTTTGTCTTTGTTGATTTTTTAAGAGCACAACGCGGACTGATGGGGCATGCCAAAAGTATTGGTAATGTAAGACTCTATCGAGAACTTCACCAAAAATATGAGCATCCCATAAAAATCTATGGTGTACCGGTAAAAAGCAAAGAATTTCTTGGCGTCTTACATATAAAAGGGTTTGTGTTTGACGACACGGTTTTTTACAGCGGCGCGAGTATCAACAATATCTATTTACAACAGTCAGAGCGTTATCGATACGATCGTTATCATTTAATTGATAATCACTTATTAGCTAATTCCTTTGTGAGATTTTTGCGCGATAATTTTGTAAAGAGTAGTGCGGTTCAGTTATTGACCAATGATCCCATTCCGACTGCCAAAAAACTTAAACCGTCAATTCGACGTTTAAAGTCATGTCTACGGCGCTCAGGCTACTTCTTTCGAAGTGAAGGTAAATTGAAAAAGGGCGCTGAGCAAGAGCCCAATGATAACGCTATCAAACTTACACCCTTGCTGGGGTTTGGTGGAAGAAAAAATAAACTAAATAAAACTATCTTCCAACTTGTTAATCAAACTCAAGATCGTGTCATCATTTTTACGCCTTATTTTAACTTTCCGACAAAGATAAATAAGACGGTAAGAAAGATTCTTAAACGTCAAAAAAAGGTGACGATTATTGTCGGGGATAAAACCGCAAACGATTTTTATATTCCCGAAGATCAACCCTTTAATAGAGTCGGAATATTGCCATATATTTACGAAACTAGTTTACGTCGTTTTGTCAAAGCCAATCAGCAATTCGTTGATCAAGGAAAACTCGATGTTTGTTTGTGGCTTGATCCCGGAAATAGCTTTCATCTCAAAGGGATTAGTAGCGATCAAACTAACTATTTGATCACTGGACACAACATTAATCCGAGAGCCTGGCAGCTTGATATAGAAAACGGCATTTTAATTCAAGATCCGGAGCAAAAGTTAAAACAAAAATTTGATCAAGAGTTAGAAAAAATTATGCAGCACTGTACTCGAATTAATCATTTTGAAGAAATAGAGACACCGGATCAATATCGCGAGGAAGCGCAAAAATTGCTTAAGTTTGCCAAAAGAGCCAAGCTTGATAGCATCTTAAATCGCTTATTATAAAAACTAAACTGGGAGCGAACATGAGCCTAAGCCTAAGAAATACTGACACTAGCTACGGTAAAATGTCGATTACACTTCATTGGTTAATGTCAGTGATGGTAATCGGCATGGTAGCTGCCGGATTTATTATGGAGGCTATGAGTAAAGGTGATGCAAAAGATCTTATGATTGGTCTGCATGTCTCAACCGGCGTGTTGGTTTTGTTACTTGCGCTGTTCCGTTGGTATTGGGTGCTGAGTAACAAAAAGCTCAACCCGGTTGCCGGCGTAACTAAACTTGAAAAAGCCATGGGGCACGCGGCTAAATGGTTGTTAATGTTGGCGATAATCGGCATGCCCTTGTCAGGAATGCTAATGATGATGTTGCATGGTAAAGGTGTGAGTGTTTATGGTTTGTTTGAGATTCCCGCCATGTTCGCTGAAAATAAATCAATCGGTCGACTGTTTGGTAAGCTTCATGAGCTTGGCGCATATGCTATTTCCGCGGTGATTGGCCTGCATATTTTAGGTGCTCTCTATCATCATCGAATCAAAAAAGATGACACGCTAAATCGAATGCTAGGAAAATAAAGTTTACTTAACATGGCCAAAAGTATCCGCGTAACAAAGTAAAGGGAAACCAAATGAACGAGCCGCTCAGCAATCCAAATAATAAATCAAACCATAGCTCACTTTTGGTTAACCTTGCGGCATTTGTGATAGTGGTGGCTGGACTAAAAGTAGCGGCGCCAATTCTTGCGGAGTTTCTCTTAGCATTATTTATTGCAGTAGTGTGTGTGCCACCTATTAAATGGTTGAATCGTCAAAAAATCCCTCAAGGCATTTCGATTTTAATCGTATTGACCGCCGTGTTAGCTTTTTTGGGTTTTATCGGTTATTTAGTTGGCGATTCAATTCAGTCATTTAGCGCGAACAAAGAAGTCTATTCAGCAAAACTAGATCAGAGTCTCGGAGGCGCTTTTCAGTGGTTGGCGGACAAAGGCTTACCAATAGAGGGTTTAGAACTTGCTGCTCTTATTGATCAGTACGGCATTGCCTTAGTGAGCAGAGTAGTGAGTGGGGTAAATCTAATTTTCCAAGAGTTTTTTATTATCTTTTTGAGTGTTATTTTTATACTTGCCGAAATGTCGAGCTTTCCAGATAAATTTGCTAGAGCGTTCTCGGATAGCAAAGATAAAATGATTCACGTTAATCGAATTCTAGGAAAAATTAGACATTATCTGGCAATTAAAACCGTCGCCAGTTTATTTACTGGGTTTATCGTTTCGCTCTCGTTATATTTTATTGGCGTGGACTATCCTTTTTTGTGGGGGATGCTGGCTTTCTTACTCAACTACATACCCAATATCGGATCGATCATCGCTGCAATTCCCCCATTGATTTTAGCTTTTGTGCAATTAGGACCGGCGGCAGTTTTCTGGACAGCGATTACCTTTGCAGTCGCTAATACCGTTGTGGGCAACTTTTTAGAGCCAAAGTTTATGGGTAAAATGCTCGGGCTTTCGACCTTTGTGGTATTTCTTTCTTTAATCTTTTGGGGGTGGATCTTTGGTTCTGTTGGTATGTTTTTATCAGTTCCGTTGACTATGACCATTAAGATCGCTTTAGAAACTAGTCCAAGTACACAATGGATAGCGATAATGCTTGGTCCAGAAAACGAAGACTAGATGAATAAATATTCCATGAATTCGCGAAAATAGCCGCAAGTTGACCTTTTAGTTAAACTTATAGTTCCTTCTAATTTATTTAAAATCAATAAGTTATAAGCATTCAACTCTTGTTACATCTTGTCAAACCTAGATATCTAAATAAGAGGTAAACTCAATCTTAGACAGCCGAGAGGGAGGTGTTTGATGAGAACAAAACAACAATTGATAGATTCTTTTATGCTGCGAGTAAAGCGCGCATTTCGTGAGGTTTTTGATAACCCTGTGGGTCGTCCAGCGAAAAAGGCCATTATTACCGTCGCTGGCGTATTTATAACTTTACTGGGTATCATTATGTTTGTATTACCTGGCCCCGGTTTTCTATTAGTTGTCGTTGGGCTTGGGATCTTGGCGCTTGAATACCCTGGGGCACGTAAATGGCTAAGAAAATTTCAAACTATTCTCTCTGCATCTGCAAAAAAAGCAGATGACTTTTTTGCTAGGCGTAAAGCCTAGCAATTTTTCTTTTTTCAACCCTCGTGAAAACATTGTGAAGCCCAGTCATCGTGTGCTGGGCGCGATCGATCGAGTATATTACTCATAACTGTTAATCTCATTACAAAAAACGAAAACCCAGAAAATTGAAAACATAAGCCTCTCTTAGGAATCTCAAGCTCACTCGTTCGTTCGTATAAGCAAGCGATTGCGTCGCAAAGCCTTTCCGGTTTAAACTCAAGCAAAAGGCAACGACTAAAAGGCCAGTTTGTGCAAAATCATTATTTTATTTAATCAACCTAACGGAGACAATACAATGAGTGGAAAAGAAGATAGAGATATAGAAAAGAGTTACTCAACATCCGAGTTTGTAGCAAAATTACGACGGTTAGCTGATGCGCTGGAAACCGGCGAAAAGTTCGAAATTCAAATTGCAGGTGAACGAATCTATGTGCCAGTCAGAGCGATATATAATATTGAACATGAGCGCGAAGATAACGAAGAAGAAATTGAGTTCCAAATTAAGTGGAGCAACGATTAATCATTTTGAATATTTTTTTACCCTTTAAGTGATTAGTTTTTGATTGAACAAAAGGCATGCTTGATTAGAGCATGCCTTTTTATTTTTTAGTGGATTATCCTCGACGGCGAGAGCGAGTATTTCGTTGGGCAGGTTGATTTAACAAACCCAATAACTCTGACTTTTTAGAATCCACTTGGTTTAGGTTATTGACCACACAACTTTTGGCTTGGTTTAATTGACTTCGCAAACTACTGACTTGGGATAGAAAATTATTGGCGGCCTGGGTTTTCATTCCATCGAGGCGCGAAATTAATTGCTTGGCGTTATTCAAAATCCCACTCACTTGACTTAACAAATTTGGCTTTGGTGGGACTAAGGATTTTAAGCCATTAATAACCGCGAGTGCTTCGGCATTTAGACCAGCAATTGTGCGATTAACAGCCGCAACTTTTACCGAATTGCTCATGATAGAACTCCGCTTAGTTGCTGCAGTCGAGATACAGCTGTTTAAGCTTGCTTGTTTGCTGTTCATCCAGTTCAGTCCCTGATTTATTTGCGCTTCAATCTCAGCAGATAATCCGCCCGTTGCCAGTGAAGCGAGTCTATTAGGGAGGGTTCGCGCCGCTTTACCCCATAGAGCGATCAAATTGTTAGCTCCAGAAGCTTGACTGGCAATGATATTACCGTTAAATGCAGTGTATTTTAGCTGCTGTGCATCTTTACGTAGTTCATTGGCTTGTGATCTCATGGCGTTAGCTAAGTCTGCCATTTGGCGTAACGCTGTTTGTTGCGCACGGTTTAACTGAGCCCAATCATCATTCGCTTTCGCAAGTTTTTGATTTAGGCTATTCAGTTTGTTGACCGACTCCTGAGTGCGACTTACTGCATCGCTCTTAGGCAGTGGCACGAGTGAGTTTATGGCGAGTTGTTGTGCCGTGCTAAATTGCTCGAAAGCGGTTTTAGCGGAAGCCACTGAACGCTGTAGACTAACAAATTTAGATTGAACTTCTCTAAAGCCGCTTAATGATATCGATAATTTGTCTTTGATTGGTTTCGGTATCGCGTTAGCGGCAACTTGTGCCTTGCTTTCAAGTAGCTTTCTTAAGCGAGACGTAAAAGTTTTAATTGAGCGCTCAAGCGGTACTGCAAACTTATCCGCACAGTCTGCCATTTGCTTAGGTATTGCCATAACAGCGTTCCATTGAACTTCTACACCTACAGCCGATTTGATGACGGTAAAAACATCTTGGGCAAGCTGTCTGCGATATTTCTTCCCAAGTTGATTTAATTTAGCCTGAGCGCTTGAAAAACGAACTGCAGCGGCCTTGGCTTTCGATAATTTCTTTTCTACTGTCACACCCGCTCTTCTCAGTTTAATAATATCTGCGCGAAGCTTATTAAAAAGCTGATCAATCCGTGTTTGAAAGTTATTTGCGGAAGGATCCTGATTTAATAATTGCATGAGCGAATTAATGGTTGCAGAAAATTCGTTCTTGGCTTTGTTGTAATCGTCTAATGTAATCGCATTGTCACTTGCTTGTTGTAATCCCACTACCGAAGCGTTGAGTTCAATCAAGGCGGCAGCGACATCGCTAGGCAGTGACTTAAGCGTCGCTTTGACTACATTTTTTTGATATTGCTCGATTACGTCTAGAATAGTACCTGCTACCTTGATTGCATGTGCCAATGCGGTATCCATACATTTTACTGCGGTATGACCGACTTGCCACAATGCCTGCAGATTAGGTACTGCTGCGAGCGTTTTAAGCAATTGACTATTGCGAGGCAACTTAATTTTCAACTGTGATGCCATTTTTATCGTTTGTCCCGATTGCTCGACCCATTGATCAAATTTACGTTTTACTTTTAACTTTCCATCCTCATGCTCTTGAATTGCTTTGCGATAAGCTTCTGCTGCTTTTATTTCTGCGGTTAACAGCTGCTGCGTTCTTTTGGGATCATCGGTTAGCCACTCGGGCACTAGAGATTTAATCTCTAAACCTGCCGCCACAATAAGCTCACCACCGGGTAGCTTCTCGAGATCGTCTTGAATCGGACCCAAGTCTTTCTTGATGCGTTCAAACGCTTTCTCGTGAGCTTTTTCGGCTGCTTCCATATCATTTTTTCTTTTCTCCTGCGCTTTTAACTCTCGAAGTAGTTGTTCAGTGGTTGTTATTAATTTGCGGATCTGTTGAAAGAATTTGCCTTGTTGACCTTTAAACTGACTCGCTCTTAATTTCTTAAGCTCTGTCAGTACGGACGCTAGGTAACGATTTAGTAGTAGATAATCCGAAGCCAATTCTCGTTTAAAGCTACCAAACGCTTGAGAGCATTTACCAAAGTCAACCCTGGTTTTAAGTAGACGTTGTGACGAGGAAGGTATCTTCACTAGTGCCTGCGAAACGTTTTTAACTCCCTGACTAAACTTATATTTTCGGTCGAGTTTTTCTAGCTCTTTTTTTAAGTTGGCAATTCCACCTTGAAACTTGACCAGTGGTGAGCTAGAAACCCGGCAACGCACGTTTTTTAACGAATTGATTTCCGGAAAATCTTTGGCTAGATTGACCGAAACAAGAGCAGATGCAGTTTGCGAAACTTTGTACTTCTTATCGAGTTGGTTTAGTTTTGCCAACGTCGCTTCAATATTTTGTCGACCTTGCGATACAACCGCATCTGACACCTGCCAAGTATATTGCTGAGTCGCTGCCGCTGCCGCATTAACCTCCGGAAAACTTCGAGCGAGATTAGTTCGAACCTTGTTAGTCGTGTTATTTGCGCCTCGCTTGGCAGCTGCCAGCGCATTACGTACATCAGCAATGGCTATTTCTGAACGCGATTTTAGTTGCGCGGCATTTTGTGCCGAAAAAAGATTCGCTGTATTTTGTGCTGCTGTATTGATTGCCGTCGTAGCGTCACGAGTTGCTTGGCTAACAATATTTCCAGCTGACGAGCCAAGGCGTTGAGTATAGGCAAGGGTATCAATAACAGTGGCCACTCGTTGACACTTGATCGATTTAAGTTTTTTATTGAAAAGCGGCACGGGCGGTATTGGAATGGTCGCCGAACCCGACTTTATCAGTGTCATCTTTTCTGATTGAGTACGACCGAAGGCATCTACGTATTCAAGCGTTAACTGCATATCATTTCGACCTACATTGTATGCTTCCTTGAAGTTACTTCGAGTTAGGTTAGTAGTTCTTCCTTGGTCGACATTTTGATATCGAAAGCCTGAGTTTCCCGATTTGTATTTAAGTCGGCACTCATTAGCGGCCCAACTGGAACTCGAAAAAATGCTGAGAGTCAGCAACGAGATAATTGGCAAAACTAGCCGTTTTGTAGTGAATTTTTGGCGCTTTAATCGTGTGTTTTTATTCATGATGATGTCCTTTCTTTATCAAAAATGGGTTGATGTTCGAAATTCATGAGATTGATTCTATGCAGTTCGCAAATCAAAGCTTGAAAATAGCTTGAGAGAGTTTGATTGAACTTGAAAGTCAATAAAAACAACGAGTTAAGGCTTTGTCTTTTCTTTAATTAAACGCTCAATCTTGGCTTGGTTGGGGGCATAAGGTTTCTAAAATGTGTTTTTAGGTGGTGTTTAGATGAATTTCTTAAAGTTCAGTCAATGCTGATGGTTGCATTATTTAATACTTAGCAATCAGTCATATTGGACTTTAGGGTTAGCGCTAGTCGCATCGATTTTAACGAATAAGATAACCCTTCCAAAGGAGCATTGGTTTACACCTAGATAAAATGAGGACTATCAAATGAAAGTTAAACTAATATGTAGCTTTGGGCTGATATTGTTATTATCGGCCTGTATGACGACCCAGCCACAGCGCGGTGTCTCAAGTAATCTCGTTGGTTACCTGTACCCCAAAGGGCAACAAATTTCGCATTCCGAGGACCGCATGCCGTTGCTTAAATTACCATTGAGAGTTGGTATAGCGTTTATTCCTGAATCCACCTATGACCATAGGATTACCCTCACTGAATACCAAAAACAGGCGTTGCTGGACAAAGTCGCAGAACGGTTTCGCTCCGATGAAAGCGTAAAACATATACAAATTATTCCTGAAATCTATTTAAAGCAGGGCAAGGGGTTTGTGACGGTTGAACAAATTGCATCGCTCTATAATGTTGATGTGATGGCGCTCGTTTCTTACGACCAAGTGTCTATTCATGAACTTCGCAAATCGTCTTTGGCCTATTGGACCATTGTGGGCGCTTATTTTGTTAAAGGCGAGTCAACTGAGTTTCAAACCTTTGTTGATACTGCGGTTTTTGATGTTAAAACTCGTAAGATGCTGTTCAGAGCACCCGGTATCCATACTGCTTCACGAAATCACACCGCAGTTGGATTTGAAAAAGGTAATCGCGAAATGCGCGCTAATAGTTTTAAAGTCGCTTCTGAGCAGATGACTGAAAATCTTTCAACTGAACTACTCAAGTTTAAAGAACGCGCAAAAAAAGGAGAGGAGGTTAAAGTTGAGTATGATAAGAACTATTATGGCTCAGGTGGAGGCGGGGGAAGTTTCGGCTGGGGCGCACTGGTTGCTTTAGTGTTGTTGGTACGATTTACAAAAATAAAAAGTTAACGAAAAAATTGTCATTATTCGTTATAAGTCAGCTGTTTCAAGTTTAGGTGCTTATCGGCACTAATCTTGAAAGAGTATTTAGTAGAGTGTGAGAAAAGTAAAAACAGTGTTAAAAAACATTGTTGACCTTTTTCACGCTAATAGTGTTTAATAGCTCAGTCCATAATGTCGACATAGACTCTCATCTAAAAATTAAAGGAATTAACAATGGCTGAATCACGTGATTATTTGGAAATGTCTTTTCGTTCAATCGAGTGTTTTTCGAACGATGGAAAGCTTGATGCAAAAGAGTTAGCAAATATTTTAGCTATAGCTGAAAGGGATGGAAATATTGACCAAAATGAAATTAGAGTACTGCAAAACATAATTTCTCGAGTCGAACCGCATGAAGTCGATGAAGCGATGCAAACAATGCTTAAGAAAGTAGAGCAAAAAATAAAAGGCTAGCCAAATAAGCTAGCCACCAACGAATGTCCACGATTTTTCCTGCAAATTGTGATACAGAATTAATCCTAGCTGACTTAACCAGTGAGCGCGTCCGTGAAAGATGATATTTACCGTTCACCAAGCTCGGAAATAAAAGCAGGCAGTGTCGGTGTTGACTCCGTGTTTATCGGAGTGTTAATTGGGATCTTGTTTAATATTGTTGTTTCAGTTATCGCTAGTGCATTATCTAGCTTTGTTTTTTTTGTTTTAATCCTCGATTCTCCAGAATCAGAACAGTCGTTCGAGACTGAACTTTTTGATATAGGCTTTTTGTCATTTTTTAGTTTCGTGATGACCATCATTGGCTTGATTGTTTCGCTGTTTGCCGGTCGGCTTTCAGCGCGCTATGCCCAGAGTAATCCTTATCTTGCAGCAGGTATAGTGTGTGTTGCGTATCTAAGCTACAGTCTTTTTAGCTTACAAATCGAAGTTGGAACATTCGGGAAACTGTCAGTTCTTCTTCTGAATTGTTTAGCCGTTATGGTCGGAGCAAAGGTTTACCTCACAAGGCTAAAAGCAAACCGGTAAAGCATAAAGGAAAGCGAGTAGGCGATAAGCGCATTGTCAGACTGAAGACAGTACCTCAAAAAAAGACCATCGCCGAGTATACCCGTGTAGGTCGCACTTCAGTGCGCCACAGTGGTTGGTGAGAACAGTGAACCCACTATCTGTATTAGTTCCGAATTCGTTAGACCAATACTCCATCAAAAAAATAATATTAAAATTTATAACCAGCCATTCTGATGAGCAATCCGAGCCGCTTCTACGCGGTTTTTTGCATCAAGCTTACTGCAAGCAGAAGATAAGTAATTTCTTACCGTGCCAGCAGAAAGGTGAAGTGCTTCTGCGATTTCCTCGGTGCTCGCTCCTGTCTTTGCCAACTGAAGAGCCTTTCGCTCTTTCTCTGTCAATGGATCCATTTCCATCCAAGCGTCTTGTAATAGCTCTGGGGCTATCACTTTACCACCGGAGGCAATCTTTCGGATGGCAGCTAATAGTTCTTCAGACGGTGAATCTTTAAGTAAGTAGCCTTTTACTCCGGCATCCATGGCTCTACGTAAATAGCCGGCGCGCGAGAACGTCGTAAGTATGATTGGTTTTATCGGTAATTGCTGTTCTTTGATTGCCTGAATTAGCTCAATGCCGGTCATTCGTGGCATTTCGATATCACTAATTAAAATATCAATATTCGGTCTATCGGGTTGACTAATGAAGTCGAGAGCATCTTGTCCATCTTTTGATTGATGAATTACACAGATGTCGTCTTCCAAATCCAATAATGTCGCCAAGGTTGTAAGTAACATTGCTTGGTCTTCAGCGATCAATAAGTTAATCATTTTTGCTATTTCCATTGATTGGACGAACTATTCTATTTAGTTGGGACGCTTATTTGAATTTGCGTCCCTTGCTCAGATTGAATAGAAAGCTCTCCATCCAATTTTTTTACCCGCTCGCCTATACCTTGCAGCCCATAACTATTGCTGTCGTCTTTTATCGCGTTGTTGGATTTTGCAGAATCAAAACCAATACCATTGTCTTTCACAGTTAGTTGAATGGTATTGTTAGTCTCTCCTATTCTTGCTCTTACTTTAGAAGCCTGTGAGTGCTTTAAAATATTGGTGACCAACTCTTTAAGAATTATCGCTAGTTCTTTATTGGTTGAATCATCCAGTTCTAGTTCGTCATAATGATATTCAAAATGGATCTCGTTACTTTCCAACACATATTTAGCATGCGCCAACTCGGTACTTAAATCGCTGGTTCGATAGCCGGTGACAACTTCGCGGACTTGAGTTAAGGCATCTCTTGAGAGGTTTTCGAGACTTGAAATTTCTTGTTTTGCTTTTTCGAGATCTTTATCCATAAGCTTGTTAGCAAGTTCAGCTTTTAAAGTTATTACTGAAAAAGTATGGCCTATTAGGTCGTGAAGATCACGAGCGATTCGTTCTCTTTCTGATGTACGCGCTAAATGTCTAACTTCTTGTTGGGTTAGTATTAACTCCTTACGCTTCAAGGAAAGATCATGCTGGTAGATATTGACGCCACCGATTAGAAAAGTAAATAAGATACCCGGAATATAAAAGTAGCTACCATAGCCGGCCCAGAGTGATAACAAACCAATCCAAAATGCGATCAGAGCCAAACCTATTACCGCGTTTCGAGTGCTGCCCAAACGGCAACAAAACGCGCCGGCATAAACGAAAAAGACACTTGCTCCAGGAGTGAGAATAGTCATTAAGGTACCAACTACTAAGATCCCCAAAATATTCCATCGGACTTTTTTAGCGCCAGCCCAATAACCATTGAAGTAAAGCGCTAAGAAGGCAATAGTGCCGATTGTTGCATAGATAAAGCTGTTTTCAACCGGATGGTACTGCGACAAACTGACAAAGAAGATAAACAGATACAATAGCCAAATGTAAGGCCCGTATTGCAGTTCATCTTGTCGAGGCAATAAAAAGTTATCCAGCTTTTTTAGTAGTTCAAGCATATTTTTTTAGTCTTGCATTTGCGGTTGAAAACTTGATCGCGTTTTGGCGATCGCTTAATCAAACCTTAACTCATCAATATAAAATTCGAATTGGCCTATTGCTTGAGCGCGCACAATAGAGATATTAGTGATATCCGATGTATCCAAGTTTTTCACTTTAGATAACTCCAACTCAAACTCTCGCCATGAATCAGTCAACACAAAGTCGTGTTGAATAGGGCGGAAACTACCCGTTTGAAATAATAGCACAGAAATCTTTTGGGTTTTTGGATCGCCTTTGGCCTTGAATCTCAATGAGCGTATTTGAGATAAATCGGCACCTGATTGTTGAGTTTTACCCAGCAAATAAGAAAACCCTGACCAAGGAAACATAAAACCCGATTTGACTTCACCGCTCACTTTCAAAAACTGGTTATCATTATTTTCTGGGTCTTTTACTAAGGTTAATTCCACCAACGATTTTCCGCCTGCAAATTGATCCGTGGTCTCGCCGATACCCGTTCCCATTTGGGTTGTATTAATCTGTTTGTCGAAATTATTGATCACGCCCGCGGTAAATTGCTGATTTGGTTTCGCTGAGGCAGACGTGGTGCGAAGGTATTGCACTCCGTTTTTCCAAATTCGGTCGATCTTTTGGGTATCGCTAATCGTTTCAAAAGGGTTTCCGTCCACCAATAGCATGGTGGCTAATTCACCTTCGAGTAAACGACCGCGAGTACCAATAGGGAATTGTTTTCCGACTGCGCCTGTGGCTGCAAACAAAACCTGTTCATTGCTAAGCCCGGCTTTAGCCAATAGCTCGAGTTCAACATGCAGGCTCAGTCCATGGGTAGTGCCAGGGTTAGGCGCGTCGCTTCCAGCTAAAATAGGAACACCGGCATCGGCCAATAATTTAACGCTTTGCAAGGCATTGTTTAAAGCTTGAGGTGGAATTCCAAAGTCTGGGAAAGTTGCCTTCAATTGCTGTTTTTGTTGTTTAGATAAAAAAGGTTCGACATGCGGTAAGTCCATGAGTGATTCGGCAGATAGTTGTTGTGTAACCGAAGCTTGAACCGCGAGTGTCGCAA
Source organism: Kangiellaceae bacterium (assembly GCA_965230525.1). GTDB lineage: Bacteria > Pseudomonadota > Gammaproteobacteria > Enterobacterales > Kangiellaceae. The sequence goes on along the minus strand of OZ246008.1, from coordinate 4,675,574 downwards.
TCATAAATGCTTGCTTTTCGAGCATCAGTTGAATTAATTCTTGATCTACCAACTCATCCATAAAACTATGAATAATGCCATCAGCGCCTAACGCGATCACTTCTTTGGCGGAAATTAAATTGTCAATGTGAACTACCAATAGTTTGTCATGTTGATGCGCGGACTCTATGAGCGCACTGATGATTTCATAATCGATTGATGGAAAATGTTGACGAGATGCTTTTTTGGAATTGTATACAGCTTTAATATAATCTGCACCCTGAGCGATTCGCTGTTTCACAAAATCGTCAACCTGAGCTGGACTTTCGAGTACCGGAATATCAAAGCCGTATTCGGTACCATGCCCACCGGGGGCTGTGGCTAAAATGGTAGCAGAAAACAAGTCGGCACTATCAACATGATTAGCCTGTTGACGTTTGGTTTGATGAGCATTGGCAAACTCAGGCATGGTAAACATATCTAGTTCAGTGGTGACGCCAAAATTTAGTGCTTCGCTTAACGCATCTAAGTAAGCATGGGTATGAGCATCAATTAATCCCGGCAAAAGGGTTTTTCCCTCTCCATCTATTTCGCTAATTGATTGCTGATTATTTGGAAGTATTAATTCACCTGATTTGATTTGAGCGATCTTGTTATCAACTACAAGAACATCCGCTCTTTCTAGTCGCTTTTCGCCATCGTAAACTCTGACATTCCGGAGCACAAAGTTGCTACTTATTAAGTCACTAGTCGACTCTTGTGTTTGAGGTTTTTTAGCACTATTCGTTTGATTGTCACGCTGACCATCACCTTGTGGCTCTGGAAGCAACATGAAAAAGATAACTAATAAAATAGGAATGATCATAATTAATTTACTTTTCATTATTGCTTGTCCTTCTTGTGATAGGCCTTCACGGCTAAAAACATAAATAGTAAGGTATATGCAGCGAGTACAGACAAATGTAGTGCTATCGGAAAGCCAAGGTCCATGTTAGTAACCTTTAATGCCAATTGCGCTAAATGATAAGGCGGCAGAAGGTTCGCAAATTGCTGCATAAATTCGGGTAAAAAATTAATCGGCAACCACAACCCCGACAAGAAACCCATTGGCAAGTAAATTAAGTTTACCGTTGCTGGAGCACTACTTGCTTTAAGGTACAAACCCAATGTCAAACCAATGGCGCAAAAGGGCAGTGAACCGACGATAAAGATGGCAGCAAGCGCAATCCATTGACCACGAAATAGTTTCACCTCACCAAAGGCTGCGCCAATACCAAAAAGTAAAACAATGATGGCCGTAGAGAAAATAAATGTTAATGCGATTCTGGAAATGATGTAAGCCGAAGCTGGCATTGGAGAAACTTCTTTTAAATCGAACCAGCCTTGCCCTCGCTCTATCGCAATGCCTACTCCAAATGAAAAGAGTGCAGGACCGATTACACCGAACACTGCGTAAGTGATCATTAAGTAAGTTGGCATCGTGGCGGGATTCATCGAAAAGACAATACCAAAGAAAGTATAGAACATTACCGGGAACAACAAGGTTGGGATACTAAACCCCGGCGTTCGAAAAAGTCTCATGGTTTCTGTTTTTGCTTCCAAATAAAATATATTTAGTAAGCTCGGTTTTTTATCTGTCAAAGTCATCATGAGTTACTCGCTTACACTATTAGTGTTTTGTTGACTGTTAATAATTTCAAAGGCATCTTCTAGCGCAGCACCGACAATAGTGAGATCTTTGATTGCTATATTGTGTTCAAAAATTTCTTGTAGCGCTGCCTCTGCATTACTTGACTCAAGCTCAAAATAATTATGCTCGCCCTTAAGTTGTGTCGCTTTTTCAATATGCTTAATGGCAGCTAGCTCACTAATACTGCTGCTGCATTGAAAGCGAATCTTTTTAGTATTAATTTGAGATTTAATTTGTGACGGTGTTCCCTCACGCACTATTTTTCCTCTACTTAACATCACAATTCGATCGGATAAGCGATCGGCTTCTTCCAAATAGTGAGTCGTTAACAAAATACTCGTACCACTTTCTTTAAGGTTTTCAATAGCCCTCCATAGTGCTTTTCGTGAGCTGATATCCATTCCGACCGTAGGCTCGTCTAAAAACAGTAGCTTAGGGTTTCCACATATCGCTAAAGCAAATAATAAGCGCTGCTTTTGACCGCCCGAAAGTGTTTTACTGTATTGGTTTTCGATCTCTTTAAGCCCCGAATAGTCCATCACCTGTTGATAACTCATTGGCTCGGCGTAATAGCTTTGGAAAAGCTCTATGTGCTCCTTTACCGTTGACATATCGGGTAGCCCCGCGACCTGCAACATTGCGCCAGTCTGCCGCTTTACCGGCATTGAGCCCGGCGGATGTCCAAACAGGCTGATTTCACCTGTATCGATGCTTAGTCGGCCTAACATGGTGTTGATTAAAGTAGTCTTGCCCGCGCCGTTAGGGCCTAGCACTGACAAAATTTCAGATTGCTGCAGCTGCAAATTAATATCTGATAACACCTGCTTATCAGCAAAGCTCTTACTTAGATTGCTTATCGATGCAACGGTGTGGCTGTTTTTATTCATAGACGATTCCTGCTAAGAGAAAGAGAATAACAAGTTGATGTGAATATTATGGCGTGCTGAGTTGATTTGAGTAATTGTCGGTTGTCACTAATATAATGTGACATTTGTCATAATTTCGTCGAGCTAAGTAATGATTGGCAGCCTATCGCGCAACTAAGCCTGAATATTGTTAAATTCTTGATTTGGTTATATAGTGAGTAGAATTCTATTAACTTGTATGGTTCATATGGAACTCTTTCACATTAATGCTCAAGAATTAATCAGAAACTTAACTCAGCTGGTTACCGCATTAGTCCTACCAATGTTAATTGCCTGGGACAGGGAAGAATCAAGTCGTTCGGCTGGACTTAGAACCTTTCCTTTGGTTTCTATGGCAGCGTGTACCTTTACCATTTTGGCTCTCTATTCATTCTCCGATCAAAGCGCCCAAGGCAAAGTGATAGCAGGCATCGTCACCGGAATAGGATTTATTGGGGGCGGTGCAATAATAAAAAATTCTTCAAAGGTAAGTGGAACTTCTACTGCTGCGGCAATTTGGTCAACAGGCGCCATTGGAATTGCGGTTGGCCTAGGCCGAATTGAAATCGCTATCACTTTGGCGGTAATGACTTTTGCGGCTTTGAGGATTATTGGCAAAGCTAAAAAGAGTAAGGATGAAGATTAGTAGGGAGAGCTATTTGGGCTCTTGACGGTTGAAGTTGCAGTTACCACGGAGGTGGGGTCTTAAATCTGCAATTTGCCACGTTAATTATTTACACAAGGAAGGCTGAAATTGCGTTTTGAATTTATGGAGTTTTTTATATTTGACTTGCGAAGAACAATGTTTAAATTTTAGCTTAAAGGCGTTTCGCACCGCTGCGCTTGCGTGCGAGTTTCTTTTGTAAGAAGACAAAAGAAACCAAAAACTTCTTTCGTTGAAACGAGCGCAAATGGTTGTGAGGAATGTTTTTATTGCTTAAACGAGCTGCGTACTTGTTTTTAGCGCCCATCGGGTGGAAAAGAACTCGCTGTGCTCAAACACCTTTTCCACTGATCCGATGGACATGGGGATGTCGGGTTGCTCGTAGCCACTGGGCGAAAGGAATCAAGAATAGACTATTGTGAATATGGCGTGCTCCCACGCGAAAAAATCTAAAACTAAATATCAAAGTTTAAGAGATACCCGCCTAGCGGCTATAACGGAGAAGTGAAACTCATGAGACAGCGGGTAGACAAGAAAAGCAAATGATAGAAAATTGCTCCTGCATTTTCTGCATGCCTTACATCCATGTAAGTCAGCGTGAGCGAGCTCTTTTCTTCCGCTGGCTCGCTCTCAACAAGTTAGGACATTTCAGGCTTGGATCAACTATCAACACGTACAAAATTAGTTATCTTCAGCGAAAGAAGATTTTGCATACTTTTGTCTTCTAACAAAAGTATGTCGCAGGAGAGCCTTAGCGCTGCGAAACGCTTTTTGAGCTTACAAAAAATACTCGCTTTACAGAAAACGAACTAATCGACATCCGGTAGCCACGACTCATGCATCAAAAAATCACCCCCTATTATGAGGCCGTTCAAAGTCAAGCTCCGGACCTGCGGGTACAATTCCTGTTGGGTTGATGGTGTCATGACTTTCGTAGTAGTGACGTTTTGTGTGGGTCATGTTGACGGTTTCTGAAACGCCCGGAACTTGATATAGCTCTCTTAGATAGTTAGAGATATTTGGGTAGTCCTCTATTCTTTTTAGATTACATTTAAAGTGACCAACATAGACAGCGTCAAATCTCACTAAGGTCGTGAATAATCGCCAATCGGCTTCGGTTAGTTGTTTACCGACTAAATATCGATTTTTAGCTAGAATTTCTTCCACCCAATCTAGCGCTTTAAAAAGCTTAATTACATTTTCTTCATAAACTGACTGTTTAGTAGCAAATCCAGATTTGTAGACACCATTATTGATATCCGAGTAAACCCGCTGATTAATCTCATCGATCGAGGCTTGGAGTTCTTTTGGATAGAAGTCACCTTTCGTTGCGCCAATCAGATCAAATTTCGAATTAAACATTCTAATAATTTCAGAAGATTCGTTGCTTACAATGGTCTGCTTTTTTTTGTCCCATAGAATGGGTACGGTGACTCGTCCGGAGTAATTAGCATCAGCTTTGGTGTAGAGTTGATGAGCGTAATCTTTTCCGTATAAGTGATCGGGGAGTTGGTCGGAAAACTCCCACCCATTTTCGTGCATTCCAGGGTCAACAACCGATACAGAAATAAAGTCTTCTAGTCCTTTTAACTTTCGAAAAATTAAAGTGCGATGCGCCCATGGGCAGGCCAAGGAAACATATAAGTGATAACGATCTTTTTCAGCTTCAAAACCATCATCACCAATCCTATTTCTAAAATGTGATTCTTTGCGAACGAACTTTCCACCTGTGGATTTTGTATCGTACCATTTATCTTGCCACTGACCTTCTACTAGTAAACCCATGATATCTCCTCTATTTTCAAATTAAAAAATGTTATGCAAACGCGTATATCAATGCGCTCTTAGACTGCAAAGTTTCCGGCTTGATAATCTGCAAAAGCCTGATTAATTTCTTCTCTCGTGTTCATAACAAATGGCCCACCTCTTGCGATTGGCTCGTTCAACGGACGTCCCGCAATCAACAAAAATTTAGAGTTTTGAGTAGCTGAAAGCTGCACACCATCGCCATCACTCAATACCGCGAGTTGGCCGGTTTTTATTGCGGTGTCCGAATCTGCCACGGTTATTTCGCCTTCATACAAGTAAATAAAAGCGTTGTGCCCCATTGGTAAGGGCTGACTAAAAATTCCACCTTTTTGTTGTTCGACATCAAAATAAATTGCATCTACAAACTTATTTTCAACCACGCCTTGAGTGCCTTGTTGGGTTTCTCCTGCAATCACTTTAATTCGTGTTTTTTCGTCATACTGTTCGACAGGAATTTCTTGCGCAGCTTTTTCTTGATACTTTGGTTGCGTCATTTTATGCGCCGCCGGTAAATTAACCCATAATTGAAAACCAGATAACAAGCCTTGTTCTTGCTCGGGCATTTCAGAATGAATAATGCCTTTGCCTGCGGTCATCCATTGCACGCCGCCTGTTTCGATTACACCGGAATTTCCGACACTGTCTTTATGTCGCATCTTTCCAGCGAGCATATAGGTAACGGTTTCAAACCCTCGATGTGGATGAGGAGGAAAGCCAGCAATATAATCTTGCGGTTTGTCAGAACCAAAGGCATCCAACAACAAAAACGGATCCAGTTGGTTGATGTAGGGTGAGCCTATGACTCGGGTAAGTTGCACACCAGCACCGTCTGATGCGGGTACACCGGGGAAAATTTGTGCTATTTGTCGGATCTGTTGCATAGTTATTCTCCTTTACGAAAATTGGCAGGTTTTGCGCCAATTTTAAATATACTTAATTGATTCAATTAATATTTTTAGGCAGTTAAGGACTCCAGTTGATTGGCATCTATTAATTCAATATCGGTAATACCGACAAAGCCAAGTACCTGAATCAAGTACTTACTCGCTAGGTCGAGTTCGCTGCCGATCGGAACGCCACCCGATGCCATAACCAAATAAGCTTTTTTATCCTTAAGCAAGCCTCTCGGGCCATTTTCGGTGTACTCAAAAGTCACCTTTGCTCGCGCAATTAAGTCGATCCATGCTTTGAGTACTGCAGGAATACTAAAATTGTAGATTGGCGATGCGATAATCAAATGATCAGCCGTTTGCAGTTCATTGACTAACTGATCCGAGAGTTGCAAGCTTTGCTTTTGCGATGATGCTCGCTGCTCTGGGGCAGTAAAATTCGCCCCAATCCATTGTTCATCGATAAAGGGTAAACCGACAGCCAAATCTCGATGGATGACTTTTGAATCTCCGTGAGTAGATTGAATCTTTTCTAATATTTGCTCTGACGCAGCGCGAGTGACAGAGCCTTGATAGCGTCCACTAGAGTTAATAACAAGGACGTGGCTGGCTTGTTTTAGGGTTGATTGTTCTTGTTTAGACATTGTGAATTTCCTACTTTGTGATAACTGTAGAATCATTATATAGTTGCCTCAGAATAGAAAAACCGTGTAAATTAGAATTTATTGTTCGATAAATAAGAACAATGTGGTGTAGACTAGGTATAAACCAAATAAGCTATCAACTAATTGCTATAAATTATTTCTGATACCTCAATTTCAGGATTAAGTGAAAAATGAATCCTTTTGAAGAAATGCAAACGTTTGTGCGAATTGTGGACGCAGGCAGCATCACCAAAGCTGCGGAGCAGATGAACACCGCCAAATCAGCGGTTAGCCGTCGTTTGACTGAGCTAGAGAAGCGCCTTGGGGTAACCTTACTAACACGGACCACTCGTAATCAAACGCTTACCGAGTCAGGCAAAATCTATTATCAACAATCCATGCGAATTATGGATGACCTCACAGAAATTGAAGCCGGAATTAAGAATGAACACTGCGCCCTAGCGGGAAAGATCAAGATCGCCGCTCCGCTTTCATTTGGTTTAAGACATTTGGCTCCCGCGCTACGCCAATTTAATGATCAGCACCCTCAAATTTATTTGGATGTTGACTTTAATGATAGAAAAGTTGACTTAATCGAAGAAGGCTTTGATATTGCGATCCGTATTGCCAAGCTCTCAGACTCTAGTTTAATTGCGAGAAAAATTACCAGTATCCAACCTGTGGTCTGTGCCAGTCCAAGTTATTTAAAAAAATACGGTATTCCACAAAAACCAGATGACCTGTTAACAGGGCATGTCAGGCTGCGTTACAACCTTATTCCAGAAGCTTGGAAATTTGTTGACCAACAGGGCAAGGAGCTTAATCTTAAATTTAAAACGGTTATTAGTGCGAATAACGGTGATTACCTTTGTGATGAAGCCATTGCGGGGCGCGGAATTCTATCATCGCCAGATTTTATTTGTTATCAAGCCATACGAAGCGGTGAGTTAATCCCAATTTTACAAGACTACGTTAAAAAAAGTCCTATCAATGCCTATGCGATTTATCCGCAGACTCGACATCTTTCCAAACGCGTCAGACAATTGGTTGATTTTTTAGTGAGTTACTTTGGTGATACGCCCTATTGGAATATTGAACCGAATGCATAGTTGTTTAACGAAAAAGACTAATTCTTGTGGCGAGTTGAACGCTTTTGGTGTCTGCGAACAGAGTGAATGACATTGGATAAAAACAAAGAACAATTGAAAATTCTGTTAATGCAAATCAGGCAAGATCCACTGGTAGCAGAAGAAGAACTAAATAGTTTTGCACGCTATGCGAATCTTTCCGTTGCGCAAATTGATGTCTTGAATGTTTTTCAAAACCCTTGCTTTGGAACTGAAGTCGTTAAAGGGTATGATGCGTTATGGGTCGGCGGGGCTAGTGACGCCAATGTATTGCAACCAAAGCACTATCCATTTATCGCCAGCGCACAGAGTCTTTTATTGGAATGCAGTCGCAGTGGACTGCCTGTATTTGCTTCTTGCTTTGGTTTTCAGTTGGCGGTGCAAGCTTTAGGTGGCGAAATCATCGATTCCAAAAAGCATTTTGAAATAGGTACTTTACCAATATCGCTTGCTTTTAACAGTAAAACGGACCCATTGTTGCACGATACGCCCAATGATTTTATGGCGGTTTCTGTTCATAAACAAAAGGCCATTAAAGTGCCACCCAATTCAAGCCTATTGGCCTACACAGAGCAATGTGTGCATGCCTTTAAAGTTAACGACAAGCCATTTTGGGCGTTTCAATTTCACCCTGAAGTGGATTTAGCAGTCCTTAAACAACGATTAACGGTCTATCAAGCAACTTACACGGAAAATAAAAGTCGATTGGAAGCTGTACTAAGCCAAGCAACTGAAACACCTGAGTCGAACAAACTATTGGCTAAATTTGTTGATAGAGTGCTTTTAGCTTGATTAGCGATTGTTATCGTCCATTTATTACTGGGAGTGGTTGTCGATTTAGCTCTGAGCCATTCGTCTTAGAGATATTTACAACGGAGACAGTATTATGAAAAACAATTGGTTTCACGCTTTATTGATCATTACGACAAGCCTGCTGGTAAGTACTAATTTGTGGGCAAACAATAGTTTGTTGGCGAGCAATGAATCGGTGATTAAGCGAACTGCACACACCGTTGCCTTGGCAGAAAATGCAACGCAACCGAAAGCAACGTTGCAAGATGTGAGCTGGCTGGTCGGCTCTTGGACTGGCACTGCTTTTGGCAGTCAGTTTGAAGAGGTCTGGAATCCTGCTTCGGCAAATTCGATGGTTGGAATGTTTAAACTTTATGATGAGGAAAAAGGCGTCATCTTTTATGAGCTTTTGTTGTTGATTGAGGAAAATGACAGTCTGGCGCTGTTAGTTAAACACTTTAGTGCTGACTTTACTGCTTGGGAGGAGAAAAAAGACCACATTAAGTTCAAACTGGTAAAAATAGAACCTCAAGCAGTTCACTTTTCTGGGCTGAGTTTTTATCAAGATGGGCCGGATAAGATTAACGGCTATATCGTAATGAAATACAAAGATGGTAGCGTTAAAGAACAACCATTGGTCTATAGGAGAGTAAAACCTTAAGCATTTGATCTCTCCCAAGTAAACGCGTATAAAGTTTTACATTATTTTAAAAACAATCACTTATGCGCTCGGGAGAGTTATCTATGGCGAATCGACCCAAACCACTCATTTCCGCTCTTGCACCTCAAAATGCAATATTTCGAGAAGCCCATTTTCAATTAGCTCACTCTCCAAAGCACAAACTCGCAAAAACAGCATTCAATTTAAGCGTCGTGATAGCCGCAATACTACTGACATTATCGCTCACACTTCTCTCATTAACGGCCACAGCCAAAACATCAACTAAGACACCATTTGATCCTGAGCGAATCGAAAACGCAAAATTTCGTCAAATTGGCCCATTTCGAGGAGGTCGTTCGGCGGCGGTAACTGGGGTTGTTGACGCTCCTAATACATTCTATTTTGGTGCAGCCGGTGGCGGTGTTTGGCAAACTGATGATAGTGGTGGAAATTGGCGCAACATTAGTGACGGATATTTTGGAGGCTCGATTGGCGCAGTTGCTGTTAGTGAATGGGATCCTAACGTTATCTATGTTGGTGGTGGCGAAAAAACTGTACGGGGAAACGTTTCTCATGGTGATGGAATGTGGAAATCCGTTGATAAAGGCAAAACTTGGAAATCAATTGGATTAACCGACAGCCATCGAATACCAAGAATTAGAATCCACCCTAAAAATCCCGATTTGGTTTATGTGGCATCGATGGGCCACTTGTCTGGTCCGAATAAACAGCGTGGAATATTTCGAAGCAAAGACGGGGGCAAAAATTGGCAAAAGATACTGTTTGTTAACGATGAAGTGGGTTTTGTTGATTTAATCATGGACCCTAACAATGCTCGGGTTTTATATGCAAGTTCTTGGCGAGTGATTCGAACACCCTATAGTTTAGAAAGTGGTGGGGAAGGGTCGGCACTTTGGAAAAGTACAGACGGCGGTGATACCTGGATAAACTTAATGGCCAATAAGGGATTACCTAAGGGAACCATTGGTATCAATGGGATAACTGTTTCACCATCTAATAGCGAGCGATTGTGGGCGATGATTGAAGCCAGAGACGGTGGATTGTTTCGTTCTGATGATGCGGGCGAAACTTGGACACGAATCAATCAAGAACGAAAATTAAGACAAAGGGCCTGGTACTACACTCGGGTCTATGCGCATCCAACAGATGTTGATACCGTGTTTGTATTGAACGTTCGGTTTTGGAAGTCAAAAGATGGCGGTAAAAGTTTTGACAGTATTCAAACTCCGCATGGCGATCATCATGACCTTTGGATAAACCCTCAGGATCCGAATGTAATGGTGGTCGGCGATGATGGTGGGGCTCAAGTAAGTCGCGATGGTGGGGCTTCTTTTTCTACTTATATGAATCAACCGACGGCACAGTTTTATAGAGTGACCACCGATAACCACTTTCCTTATCGCATTTATGGAGCACAACAAGATAACTCAACTGTAAGGATTGACCATCGCTCGCCACGTTACAGTATTACTGAAGCCAATTGGGAGCCCACGGCAGGTGGTGAAAGTGGTCACATTGCGCCTAATCCTGACAACCCGGAAATAGTTTATGGCGGATCGTATGATGGCTATTTGACTAGAGTCGATCATCGCATCGATAGCACGCGATTAATTGATGTATGGCCAGACAACCCGATGGGTAAAGGGGCTGAATCGCTGAAATATCGATTTCAATGGAATTTTCCAATTTTCTTTAGTCCGCACGACTCAAATGTACTCTACACCGCTGCAAATCATTTATTTCGCACAACTAACGAAGGCCAAAGTTGGCAAAAAATTAGTCCCGACTTGACGCGAAATGATAAATCGAAGCAAGGCTCTTCCGGTGGACCGATTACCAAAGACAATACCTCAGTTGAGTATTATTCAACTATCTTTGCTGCGGCTGAGTCCTATCACGAAAAAGGGGTACTTTGGACTGGGAGTGACGACGGACTCGTTTATATTTCCAAGGACGATGGCAAAACATGGAAAAATGTGACACCGAGTGGACTACCCGAATGGATGCAAATCAATAGTATTGAAATTGACCCTTTTAACAAAGGTGGTTTATACCTTGCTGGCACTCGCTACAAGTCTGACGATTTTAAGCCTTACCTTTATAAAACTGAGAACTATGGAAAAAGTTGGAAAAAAATTGTCAAAGGAATCAACAGTAATCATTTCACTCGGGTTATACGAGCCGATAAAAAACGCAAAGGATTACTTTGGGCCGGAACTGAAAACGGTTTGTATATTTCGTTGAATGACGGTAAGAATTGGCAGCGTTTTCAACAAAATTTACCAATCGTTCCGATTACCGATATTGCGTTAAAAGATGACGACCTGATTATCGCGACTCAAGGGCGATCCTTTTGGATGCTGGATGATGTAAGCTGGATTCAACAATATCAACTTAAACACAATCAAACTGAACTGTATGCCTTTACCCCAGGTACTAGCTATCGTCTAAGAGGTGGCGTAAGTGAAAATCCGGGCAACGCAGGAACCAATGCTCCGAATGGTGTCATTTTCGATTTCTTTGTAAACAAAGCGCCCGCTGTAGCAGAAGACAAAAAAGATTCGACCAAAGAAAAACAACCTCAACAAGAAAAAAACAGTAAACAAAAGAGCAAGTCTACTGTGTTGCCGCTAATTATTGAGATAAGCGACTCAAAAGGTAACTTGATCAGAACATTTACGAGTGATGCAACTGAGAAAGAAAACAAGCTAAATGCCGTGGCGGGTTTTAATCGATTTGTTTGGGATATGCACTATGAGCCAGCTAAGGATTTTAAGGGCATGATTGTTTGGGCTGGAGGTGTTAAAGGGCCAAAGGCAATTCCAGGAAGCTATACGGCTAAATTTAAGCTTGGTGAAACAAGTCAACAGCTCACTTTTAATATTTCCAAAGACCCAAGAATAAGCACTACATCCGCGGACTTTGAAAAGCAATTGAACTTCTTATTAGACGCGCGAGAAAAAATAAACCAAGTAACCAAAAGCATCCAAGAGATTAGGGATTTTAAAGCGCAGATTGCTCAGATTACTGGGGAATTAGAAAGTGATAGCCACAAAGCTATTATTGAATTGGGTGATGGGTTAAAGTCTAAGCTTAGCAAAGTTGAAGAGGCGCTCTATCAAACGAAAAATCAAAGTCGGCAAGATCCGCTCAATTTTCCGGGAAGATTATTAAACTCTCTGATGGGTATCAAATCTCAGGTCGAAGTCGGGGACTATCCACCGACCAATCAAGTGGAACAGCTAAAACTTGAAATATTTGCCAAAATTGATAATCAACTGAAGCAGTTTAATGCCTTAAAGCAAAATGAAGTTAGTCAGTTCAATCAAGCGGTTGCTAATATAAAGCTACCCGCGATTCGAGTTGAAAACAACGTTTCCGAGTAATCGCCTTAAAGTAGTCAGTTGGCGAAGCGCTTTTAAAATAGGTAGGCAGTTTATGAGTTTTAAATTAGGTAGTTTGTTTAGGTCTCACCTAGTTTTTAGTTTGCTAATAATGACAGCGACTTGCTTTGCAACAGTTAGTCGGTCTGAAGAAATTCAAGTGTCTGAAGAAAGTCGAGTGTCTGAAGAAAGTCGAGTGTCTGAAGCTGAAGATAATGATCGTACTCATAAAAATGCCTGCGGCATTCATCCCAAAGCCCAAAAGCTTGCATTGCTAATTATTAATGATCCTAAACAGCAGCGCAAAGAACTCTATTGTAGCTATTTACTATCAAAAATCGCTGAGAAAAAAGCAAAAGAAATGTCTACCAATGGACGGATTAGACACGCCATGCCAAACCGACGTTTGATCGATGCGGGTTATCCGCTTTCAAAAATCTATCCTCGTGCATTAGAAAATAATGTTGAGGCGGTAGCCGGTGGAATGAAAACAGCGCAAGAGGTATGGACTATTTTTAAAAATTCCGATGATCACCGAATGCACCTTTTAGCAGAGCATGAATTTTATCGATTGCAAAATGAAATTGGTGTTGGTTTTTATAAGGCGCCAGATTCGCCGCATGTTGAATATTGGGCTGTTTATGTCGCGCATCGAGAAGAGAAGCAGGTCTATCAAGGTGAAATAGCAAAGAGTAAGGACTAATAGTGGATTATTAGTAATTAATTTATATTAGCGCAAGCTTAATCAGCACCATGTATCGGAGTTGTGACAAAACATGAATAAGATTTTCAAAATAACGGAAAAGATCATTCTTGCTGTCATTGGCAGTATAATTGGGTTGATAATAGGAGCATTAGTAAGGTTGCTCGCTCTACCTACGGTATTTGATTCTAGTTTACTTTGGCAATATATGCCGTGGATGCTCTCGGCATCCTTGATATTTGGTGGGTGCGCTTATATCTTCCCCAAAGCAAGTGCTTTTGTTATAGAGTTCATTTTGGGTATTGAGATTGGAAGCTCATCATAAATTGAAGAAAGTGCCTATTTAGAACTTGGATTAGATTAATCGTAGCTCACCACTACATTTTATATCTAGCTCAGACTTAACCAAATTTCATAGCCTTTAAAAATGGTTACAATAATGACCAGTGCTACAAGTGAGTAGCATAAATAACTTACTGCTGTGCGCCATAGGCCATAGAAAAACTTAGCTTCAAAAAACTGTAGAATTGCCCAGCCGCTATAAACAAGTACTGCAATACTACGAGCATGTTGTACATAATTCGATTGAATTAATTGAGCAGTAAATAAAAATAGCATTGAAATAATCGCTAAATTTCCCCACAAGTAAAACAAGAAAGCACTGCTTTCTCCGGCAGTCCGTTTCTTGCCAAAAAACAAACTTAGAAAATATCCATAGATAGGTAGTAGTGTTACCATTAATAAATGTGCGTACTTGAGAATCCATTGTGCGATCGCTTGTTGTTCTTGTACTGGAATGTTGATAAATTCGGGCAACTGTAACTTGGACGCAGCGATTGCACCCTGAGCTTGCAATTCAGAAATGGCTAAAAAATTTAAGCCCATGGCAACCACAAAATACTTGATAGGATGAATGAATTTTACCCGATGACCGAGCACATATTTAAGACTAGCCCTTCCGGGACTTGTCAGCATTTGTCGTAAGGTATAAAAGAGTTTGTTGTCTAGGTCACTGATGTGAGAAATTAGGTTTTTAAACGCGCCTGCTAGAGTGATAACCCTAGTGTTGGCTGCTTGTCCACAATGACTACAAAATTGAGCAATATCTTGCGAGCCACAGTTCTTACATTGCTTATTGGTGCTTTGTAATGCCCTAGCGTGCTGCTCGTTGATTGAGCTAGTCTTCTCGGAGTTCAATGAGTTTACCTTTGGGTAGTAATAAGTCTTGCGGCTTGGCGCTGGTCAATAAGGGGACTTTGTTTTTCTCGAATGCATCCACGTAATAATGTGGTGGCCAGTTATGGGGGGCAATATTTAAGCCGCGGGCATGCTTTATTTGGGTTACGTCAAAAGTAACTGAGTAGTCGAGCGCACGGTTGCTTCCTGGTACGCCATCTTCAGTATCTATGTAGGTATCACTAAAGTCTGCGTGGCGACCAAATTGCTGTAGCCCATAATGCCAAAAGAAACCCGCATATATAGACACAGGATCGAGATACGTTGATTGCAGTTTAATATTTGGGTTGCTTTTGTTAAGCTGCTCGGTAAGTCCTAAAACAACAAACGCTCCGCAACTGTGTCCAATGGCGTGTAGGCTTTTAGTTTTAGTATTAGCGGGTAGTTGTTGTGCAATTTGCTGACCGATTCGTTTTGCCACCACAGAGCAAAAGATCGGGCTGTCTGAAAAAGGTCGCCAGTCTACATTGATAACAAATTGGTTGGGATTTTCCTCAGCGTGTAACGCTGCCTTCAGCGAATTACCCCAGTTATTGGGCGAATCTTTTACACCATGCGCGATGACTACAATGTGTTCGCTGTGAACAGGAATCTCGAAGTTGGTGACTTGGGATAAATCACGCGGCCAATACAAATAAATAATAAAAATCAAACTCACCAAGAGAAACAACAGTGTTGGTAGAATAAATACTAACCACATGAAAATTCTCATTGGCTTGTTAGGTATCAATTTGGCGAGCATTTATTATTCTTATTGTGATTGGCGTAGTAACGATTCTACTTGAGTTGGCAGACAATAGACAAATATCTATAAATCTTGCCCAACGCTTGTTGCGCCGAGCTTGAAATTTGGGACGATAGCCCTCTTTTGGTGAATAGTTGAGAAAATTTGACTTAGTTCAATTTACTGACAATCGAATTGAGTTAACTTCTACTGCAGATTGCAGCCAAGCCACTCGAGGCCTGCTTAGCTTAATCTTCCATCAAATTTTAAAAAGGGGAGTACTAACAGGCCAAAGACAATTGCCAGCATTCTAAACGCAGTGTTAAAATCCTGCCTGATTTGATACCTCAAATCTTTTAGGACGAAATTTAAACTGAAGGAATAATCTATTATGAAAAAACTAATACTTGCTCTCGCCGCACTCTCTTTGAGTGGCTGTGCTTCAACCAGCTTAATTGACACCTCCGGTCAAGATTTGATGAAATCGTCAAATGTGGTGTTGAAAACCAATCTTCATCCCGATCCAAGACGTAATAAGCTCTATACCGTTAACTATCAATTGAGCGGTCTAATTCCTATGTGTACCCCCGTGGAATTAGTCGAGTTGGGTGGAAAGCGTTTGGTATTTAAGGACAAAACGACTAGCAAAGAATATTCTCTCGACCGACACCGCTCAACTGCTGATTTAAGCGTTTATTTAAAAGACTACTTTGGTACTTCTTGTGATAGCGAAAAAGTCAAAGGAATGAGTGAAGTCGACCAAAAGGGGATTAAACAAGGAAAGATTTTGATGGGCATGACAAAAGACGCGGTTGTGCTTGCAGCAGGCTATCCGCCACAGCATAGAACGCCAAGTCTCGATGGTAACGAGTGGATATATTGGATTAACCGATTTAAGACTATTCGTGTGATATTTAATGAACAAGGAATGGTTTCAGAAATTCGCCGATAGACAGCGTTTATTGACCATATATCTTTGCAAATTACCGAATTCCAAATAACTGGCTTCCGCCAGTTGTTTGGAGTAATGGTTCTTTCGAACGGCTAGTTTCGTACCTCAACGCTTCGTCCTCCAATTTAATTTCTTGGCAACTCTCAGAATTTTTACCCTTTTGTCTGTTACAAGTGTCGCAATTGGGGCGTTTCTGTGCTATTTTCTGATCTATTCTAAAAATAAGTCTAATAAAAGAGGGGCGTTCAGTTGACCTATCAAAAGAAAAAGTACCATGTAATTCTATTTTCAGTTCTTGCCTTAGCAGGATATGGCGCTAGCGCAAGTTCTAGCAACAAGGAACTCGCTGAAGAACTGCGCGTAATTGAAAATAGCTTGCAGCCTACTGTGCGGTTTGAGTCTGATCCGAGTTGGAATATTGAACAACGGATGGATTTTTATGGCGTTCCGGGAGTGAGCATCGCTGTTATTAAAGACTATAAAATACACCTCATTAAACACTATGGCGTATCAGATAAAGAAACAAACGAGTCCGTCAATGACAATACTCTATTTCAAGCGGGTTCGATCAGTAAACCAGTAGCGGCCTATGGTGCACTTAAGCTAGTAGAAGATGGCAAGCTGTCTTTAGACAAACCGGTCAATTCTTACTTAGACGGCTGGAAAATACCAGAAAACGAATTGACCAAGCAACGCCCAGTGGCACTGAAGCATTTACTCAATCACAGTGCCGGCTTAACCGTTCATGGCTACTGGGGATATTCCGAAGGTCTACCTGTGCCGACCGTATTGCAAGTACTAAACGGTGAAAAGCCTGCTAACTCTGCGGCCGTTGTAGTCGATTTAATGCCAGAAACTGAAATGAGATATTCAGGTGGCGGTTACACGGTTATGCAGAAACTAGTTTCCGATGTTACCAATTTAGAATTTCCGAAAGCGCTCGATAGATTAGTTGTCTCACCGATTGGGATGACACGTAGTACCTATGAACAACCCTTACCAAAAGAAAAACTAAAATTTGCCGCGGCAGGGTATTTACCCAACAAAGCTCCCGTACCTGGCAAGCGACATGTTTATCCGGAAATGGCCGCTGCAGGCCTATGGACCACTGCCGAGGACTTGGCAAAGTTTGCTGTTGATGTTCAACTCGGAATTAAGTCGAATAAAAGTAATGTGCTCAGCCAAAAGATGGTTAAGAAAATGCTTACTCCTTGGGTAAGTCAAAATGTTGGCTTAGGTTTTTTTATCGATACCAAAGAGCGGGGTGTTTATTTTGGTCATGGCGGTTGGGATGAGGGATTTAGTGCTGACCTAGTCGCACATAAAACGGACGGATATGGTGTTGCAATTATGACCAATTCAAATCACCCAGCTTTTATCGAAGAATTAAAAAATAGTATTGCTAAGACTTATCAATGGAAGGAGTTTTTAGGGCCAACTTATAAGTCTTTGCCAATCAGTGATGAAGAAGTTAAACGTATCTCTGGTCGTTATTTCTATAATCCTGATATGTTGTTTACCATAAGCAAGAGTAACGATAAGGTTTTAATGAAATATCTCGATGGAACCACGATGCAGGTGCATAGAGTGGGAGAAAATCTTTATATAAGAAAAGAATACGATAGGAAATTTAGCTTTGTAAACAACCCTGAAACTAATCAAGTAGAACTGATATTCGATATGGGAGATGGAATTAAAGTAGCTAGAAGACGATTGACGGATAACGAGAATATCCCCTTTGAATCCGTTATCAATTGGAAATTAGCCAAAGCTGAAAAGTTGTATGCAAATATGCTAAAACAAACACCTAACATGCAAGAACAAGCAGAGTGGAATATTCTTAACTTTGCCGAGGCATTATCAAACAAAAAGGAAAATCAAAAGGCACGAAAAATTCTTGAATTTTCGAATAAACTATTTCCTGAGAGCGTTACTGGTTTAGAGAGATTAGCTCAACAATATTTGCTACTTTCTGAGAATAAGCTTGCTATTAAAAGTTATCAAAAAATTCTTGAGCTTCAGCCAGAACATGGTCCAGCCAAAACGGCACTTAGCAAGCTAAATGCTAACTAAGTTCGAATTTAAACACTAATTCACTGAGTTGCCTAGCAACTTAAGGTCATTCTATTTGAGACTTGGAAAACGTTTGTCGTCGCTCAATCAAGTAGTCAGCAAAAGCTACGAGGCTATCTGGGATTGCTGTTGTGACCATGGGTTGCTTGGTATGGCATTGTTACATCGAGGGGTCGCACAAAAGGTTTATTTTGTCGATCGACTCCATCTGCCGATGGAGAAATTAACGGTTCAATTGGCAGAACATTTTTCAGAACCTGAGTGTTCCTGGGAAGTGTTTTGCTGTGACTTAAAGTCGATTGAGCTACCTCAAAAAGACAATCAGCTTTTTATTATTGCAGGGGTGGGCGGTGATAAAACCATTGAGTTTGTGCAAAGTATTTGCGGTAAAGCTAATTCACTCGTAATCGATTTTTTGATTTGTTCAGTCCATGGAAACTATCAAATTCGTGAGAGTTTGATTAAATTAGGTTTCAAACTTGTTTCAGAAGCAATCGTAAAAGAGAATCGGCGGTTTTATGAATTGATTTACGTGTCTCGGAATGAAGGCAGAGTTTTAACCAAAGCGGGTTCTCAAATGTGGAATTGGGAAAATCCAGAGCATCACGAATACTTACAGAAAACCATTAATCACTTTTCTAAAAAAGCAAAAGTTGATCCGCTAAAGTATGGAGCGTTACTTGCCGAATATCAAAACTTATGCATTAAGTGAATGTTTTGGTTTTAAAAACTCTAAAATAAATCGTAGTGATTTTTACTCGCGAGCAGTTTAAGGTCAAAAAATCGCTACGAAACACCCCTAACTTTAAATTTGGCTTTTTCAAAAAGAACCACAACAGCCCCGCCCACTAGGTAAAACCGAGCGGGCGACTAAAACCTTACCTACATGCTTCTTCTATACTGGCCGCCGACCTGATATAAGGTGTTTGAAATTTTTCCTAGTGAACAATACTTGGTCGCCCCCATAAGCACTTCGAATATATTTTTGTTTTCAAGTGCTGCGGTTTGGATTGCTTTAACTTGCTCATCAATCTTATCCGCATAGGCTTGGTTTAATCGGCCCAGCATTTCAATTTGATATTCTTTTTCTTCGGTGGTGGAGCGAATGACTTCGCCCGGAATGACCGTTGGAGAACCTTCTGCTGATAAAAAGGTATTTACACCGATAATCGGGTATTCGCCGGTATGTTTGAGCATTTCATAGTGCATGGATTCTTCTTGAATCTTTGAACGTTGATACATGGTTTCCATAGCACCTAATACACCACCGCGTTCGCTAATACGTTCAAACTCCATCAGAATTGCTTCTTCAACTAAGTCAGTTAATTCTTCAATAATAAAAGAGCCCTGCAGTGGGTTTTGGTTTTTGTTTAATCCTAGCTCACGGTTTATGATTAATTGGATTGCCATGGCTCGACGAACAGAGGCTTCGGTTGGAGTGGTGATTGCCTCATCATAGGCATTGGTATGCAATGAGTTACAGTTATCGTAAATAGCGTAGAGCGCTTGTAGCGTTGTTCTAATATCATTAAAGTCAATTTCTTGCGCATGCAGTGAGCGGCCCGAAGTTTGAATATGATACTTTAACATTTGTGCTCGCGAATTCGCTTTGTACTTGTGCTTCATTGCTTTTGCCCAAATACGTCGTGCTACCCGACCGATCACTGCATATTCTGGATCAACCCCATTTGAAAAGAAGAAGCTGAAGTTAGGTGCAAACTTATTAATGTCCATGCCTCTTGCCAAGTAGTACTCTACAAAAGTAAATCCATTGGCAAGGGTAAAGGCTAATTGTGAAATGGGGTTCGCACCGGCTTCCGCAATGTGATAGCCAGAAATTGAAACTGAGTAAAAGTTTCTAACATTTTTCTCAATGAAATATTCTTGTACATCACCCATTAAACGAAGCGCAAATTCAGTCGAGAAAATGCAGGTATTTTGTGCTTGATCTTCTTTTAGTATGTCCGCTTGTACAGTTCCACGAACTTTCTGTATGGTTTCAAATTTAATTTTGTCATAAACATCTTGTGGAAGTACTTGATCGCCGGTGACTCCAAGAAGCATTAGTCCCAAGCCATCATTACCTTCTGGAATTTCACCCTGATAAGTTGGTACTGGAAGTTGCTTTGCGGCATAGATGTCGGCAATTTTTTGTCGAACTTGCGACTCTAGTCCATTTTGCTTGATGTAAATTTCGCATTCTTGGTCAATTGCGGCATTCATAAAGAATCCGACCAAGATTGGAGCAGGTCCGTTAATGGTCATGGAAACAGAAGTCGTCGGCTTGGTTAATTGGAATCCGGAATAGAGCTTTTTCGCGTCATCTAAGCAGCAAATTGAAACTCCTGCGTTACCAATTTTTCCGAATATATCGGGGCGGTAATCGGGGTCATCACCATACAAAGTGACAGAGTCAAAAGCGGTTGATAGACGCGCTGCAGGCATGCCTTTGCTAACGTAATGGAATCGTCGGTTGGTTCGTTCTGGTCCACCTTCTCCTGCGAACATACGAGTTGGATCTTCACCTTCGCGCTTAAATGGAAATACGCCGGCGGTGTAAGGAAACTGACCGGGGAAGTTTTCCTGTAATTTCCACTTGAGTCGGTCGCCCCAGCCTTTATATTTTGGTACTGAAATTTTTGGTATTTTTTGATCGGACAAAGAAACACTGTGTGTCTTCACTTTAATATCTTTGTCTCTTACTTGATAAATAAATTCGTCATCTTGATAGCGCTGGCACTCTTGGTCCCACTGCTCTAATAGTTTACTGTTTTCGCGATCCAATTTTAGTTCGGTTTGCTCCAACAGTGCTTTAACCGAAGATTCAAGCGAAGGGTCATCTGCTTGCGCTGCCATCTCGAGAGTTTCGGAAACACTTTGATACTTTTGTGCCTGGTTGGCTTGCGATTCTACCCATTGATCATAAGCTCGATTATTTTCTGCAATTTCCGCTAAGTAGCGATTGCGTTTGGGTGGAATTATAAATAATTTTTCGGAAATTTCTTCACTCGAATCAAAGTTTGAAACTAATTCGGTGTTCGTTTTTTCTTGGACGATTTGCATTAATCGCTTGTACAAACGATTGGTTCCTGGGTCGTTAAATTGACTTGCGATGGTGCCGTGTACGGGCATGTTTTCGGTCGGTTCATCAAACCGAGTGTGGTTGCGTTGAAATTGTTTTTGCACATCACGGAGGGCATCTTGAGCTCCGCGCTTGTCGAACTTGTTGATCGCAATAATGTCTGCAAAATCAAGCATGTCTATTTTTTCAAGCTGAGTTGCCGCACCGTATTCTGGAGTCATGACATACATGGAAACGTCGGAGTGCTCTTCGATTTCGGTATCCGATTGGCCGATGCCTGAGGTTTCCAGAATCACTAAATCAAAGCCTGCCGCTTTAACAATGTTAACCGCATCTTGGATATGTGGTGATAGTGCTAGATTGGATTGTCTTGTCGCGAGTGAACGCATATAAACACGATCATTATTAATCGCATTCATTCGGATTCTATCACCAAGTAATGCACCGCCGGTTTTTCGCTTTGAGGGGTCAACTGAAATAATCGCAATGTTTTTATCTTCAAAATCCATTAAGAATCGTCGAACCAACTCATCAACTAAGGAGGATTTTCCCGCGCCGCCAGTCCCAGTAATTCCGAGTACTGGAGTGGAAGAGGATTCAGCCTTTTGGCGCGCTTTTTCTAATAACTGTTTTGATTGCTCTGGGAAGTTTTCAGCAGCTGAAATCAATCGACCGATTTCGCGTGGTTGGTCAAAATTGGGCACATCGGTGGGTGCTGGTTTGCCATCGCTTAGATCGCCAGTGGCAAAATCTGAAGATTTGACCAAATCATTGATCATCCCTTGCAAGCCTAAATCGCGGCCGTCATCTGGAGAGTAGACTCGAGCGACTCCGTGTTGATGAAGTTCTTCAATTTCGTCGGGTAGAATGACCCCGCCCCCGCCTGCAAATACTTTGATATGGCCGCATCCATTTTCTTCGAGCAGGTCGACCATGTATTTTAGGTATTCAACATGTCCACCTTGGTATGAGGTCATAGCGATGGCCTGTACGTCTTCTTGAATCGCACAATTGACGACTTCTTGCACGCTGCGGTTGTGACCTAAATGAATCACTTCACAGCCAGTTGCTTGAATAATTCGGCGCATAATATTAATTGCGGCATCATGGCCATCAAATAAAGAGGCTGCGGTAACCATGCGAATTTTATGGGTGCTTTTGTACGGGACTGGGTCAGACATAGAAAGATCCTGATTTAATCAATTACCTTGACTCGATCTCCCTTTCAATAATTTGACTGGAGATGTGGGAGGCGAGTGACACAAATTTGGCGCGCATTATAGCAAAAATAGGGCTTAGGGCGAAGTTTGAACCCATTTATCTTGCTTAGTATAAAGCTAATGACTGCTGCTCGGATGAGCGCGTCAATGCTGATTTAGTTAAGAGCTGCTGGCAGCCCTTATTTCCGTAGCGTCAATTGTTTTTAGCCGGACTTGGGCAGATATAGGACAAAGCTTGGGTTAGGCAACCAGAATAAAATAAATTGCAAATAATGCCCATGAAATGAGTAATAAAATCCATGGTAATTTTGGCGACTTTGCTTGTGAGGCTGTTGTCTGTTCATGTTCATCAACGGATGATTGAAACTCAACGGAGGCAGCCTTATTGACCTGCTTTAGCTTTTTATCAAGTTCGCGGGCCTTCGCTTTTTGCTGCTTTTTGTAGTGCTCTATACCTTTTTGAATGCCTTGGGCAATCAATTTGGTTTGTTGTTTGCTCTGCCCCGGTTTCTGTGTAGCTTTGGCTGCTTTAACAGCGGCTTGTTCAGTCTCTTTGGATGGGGAAGTTTTATATTTGGCCATAGTGGATTTCCTTATCGACTCAGTCCTTAGTCCAACTTGCCAAGGTTTCGATCCAAGCTGGGTGGTTGTTAAGGCAGGGAATTAACTTTAGGGTTTTGCCTCCTGCGGCAACAAATGTTTCTTCACCTTGCATGGCTATCTCTTCTAAGGTTTCCAAGCAGTCGGTAACAAATGCCGGACAAATAACGAGCACATCTTTAACACCTTCTTTAGCCAGTTTCACTAAGGTGTCTTCAGTGCTCGGTTCGAGCCATTTTGCTCGTCCTAGTCTAGACTGGAAGCAAACAGTGTACTGAGATGGTGATAACCCAGCCTTCTCGGCAAATAGACGCGTGGTTTGCATCACTTGATGACGGTAGCAGGTGGCGTGAGCTTGCGAGGGCATTTCACAGCAATTGGCAGATTTTAAACAATGGCTACCCGTGGGATCGGCTTTGGTTATATGCTGCTCTGGTAGTCCATGATAGCTAAACAATAAATGAGGTGTATTTTCAGGGTTATCCGCTTTCAAAGGCTGGATAAAGGGGGCGGAGCTTTTGACTAGCGCATCGATATACAAAGGATCATTGTAAAAAACATCTTTAACTTCTAGTTTTAGTGGCAACTTGTGTTGTTCGATAACTCGCTCAGCCTCTTTGATCGAGGTTGTCACCGTACTGTCTGCATAATGCGGGTAAAGTGGGATAAAAAGCACCGTGTCGGCTTGTGGATTTTCAGCTATCGCCAACAATTGGCTTTCAATGCTTGGGTTACCGTAACGCATGGCAAGGTGAACTGGGACGTCTGTTTGTTCTGCAAGCAATGCTCGTTGTTGCTCGGAAAACACCACCAGTGGCGAGCCTTCTTCGGTCCAAACTTGGGCGTAGGCCTCCGCTGATTCTTTCGGCCGCTTTGGTAACACCAAAAGACTGACAATCATGCGCCTAAGCAACCAAGGTAGCTGGATGACGTATGGGTCCATCAAAAATTGATTTAAATATTCTCGAACGGGTTGTTCAGTGCAGTCGTCTGGGGAACCCAAATTAGCGAGCAGTACGGCTTTGTTTGTCATAACTTGTTGGTTTTCTTATAAAATGTTCGTTGACGAATCGGTCAAACAGCTAAGTGGATAACTGAGGCTATTCTAAACAAAAGCGGCCAGAAGATCTCAGTCTAAACAGCTAAATATACGAGAATGGCGATCTTTATCTCATCGGACCAGTTGTAATGACACAAGAAAACTGCCAGAATAGTTCTATTGGCTCGCCCAAAGAGCGTCAAATTAAAACAGAAAGGCACAAACCATGACTGACTATACCGCACCTATCGCTGATATGAAGTTCGTATTTGAAGAGGTCTTAGACTTCTATTCGCATTACCAGAAGTTTCCAGCTTATGAAGAAGCTAATGCTGAGCTAGTGGATATGATCATGAGCGAATGTAATAAACTTTGCCAATCCGAATTAGCACCGCTCTATCAAAGTGGTGATAAAGAAGGTTGCCATTTTGACAATGGTCAAGTGACAACACCTAAAGGATTTAAGCAAGCTTACCAGCAATACATCGAGGGTGGATGGCACGGACTTTCCCATCCAGTTGAGTATGGCGGTCAAGGGCTCCCACCGTCAGTCGGGCTGTTGCGTACAGAGATGATTGGCACCGCAAATTGGGCCTGGGCAATGTATTCGGGACTAAGCTTAGGCGCTATGAATACATTAATTGAACATGCAAACGAGCAGCAGAAAGAAACCTATTTGCACAAACTCACTTCCGGCGAATGGAGCGGCACCATGTGTCTAACCGAAGCACAGTGTGGCTCAGATCTTGGACAGGTTAGAACCAAAGCGGTGCCCAACGAAGAAGGAAGTTTCGACATTACAGGTAGTAAAATTTTTATTTCGGCTGGGGAGCATGACCTGACAGAAAATATCATTCATATCGTTCTTGCAAAATTACCCGATGCGCCGGCTGGAACCAAAGGAATTTCGTTATTTATCGTGCCAAAGATGACAGTCAATCAAGGCGGTTCGATTGGCGAGCCAAATAATGTTAGTTGCGGGTCGATCGAAGAAAAGATGGGCATTAAAGCTTCCTCAACAGCCGTGATCAATTTTGACAGCGCAAAAGGATATTTGATTGGCGAGCAAAATAAAGGCCTCGAGTATATGTTTACTTTTATGAACACCGCGCGAATTGGTACCGCTATGCAAGGTGTCTGTTCCGCTGAATTGGCTTATCAAATCTCTTTGCCTTATGCCAAAGAGAGAATGTCTATGCGCTCTCTGTCCGGACCTAAGTACCCTGAAAAAGTGGCCGACCCGATTATTGTTCATCCTGACGTTAGAAGAATGTTATTGACTCAAAAAGCGATTTCCGAAGGCGGTCGAGCGATGATTTTTTACGCTGGAAAAATTGTTGACCAATTAGAACAAGCCAAAGATGAAAAAGAAAAGGCTCAGCTTGATGATCAATTGGGATTTCTAACACCTATTCTAAAAGCATTTTTAACTGAACTTGGACTCGAATCTGCCAATGCTGGTTTGCAGGTCTTTGGTGGTCACGGGTACATTAAGGAGTGGGGTCTTGAGCAAATTGTCAGAGATGCGCGAATCTCAACTCTTTACGAAGGGACTACCGGTATTCAGGGCTTGGACTTGTTAGGTCGAAAAATTCTGATGCAGCGTGGTCGCAGTCTTAAGGCTTTTGCAAAAGAAATTCTTTCTTTTTGTAAGGATCACAGCATGCTATCCGACAATGAACATAAGCGTCGAATGAACAAGTTTATTTGGCCGCTCAGTAAGGCAGTGGTTAACTGGCAACAGTATTCCTTAAGGCTTGCGCTTAAAGCGCGCAAGAACCGCGACATTGTTGGTTCCGCATCGGTCGATTATTTAATGTATTCTGGTTACATCACGATGGGGTATATGTGGGCGATGATGGCGCAAAAAGCCAACGAGCGAATTGCTGAGAAGCCCGAAAATATTGAGTTTTATCGCGCTAAAGTGAGAACGGCTGAGTTTTATTTTGAGCGGATTTTTCCTCGAATTAAAACACTGTCCTCCACAATGATGGCCAACCCGAAGAGCTTGACCCGTTTAGATGAAGACTCATTCGCGTTCTTATAATCGCACCGATTAATTATTGGCCACTTGCTCCGGTGAGTGGTCACTTGTGCGCACTCGTTAATTTATCATCGCTGGCAGAAAGCTCAGTTAAAGCGCTGGCCGTGTTCTCGGCAACAAACGATTACTTGCTGGTGTATAGGTGGTTTATTCGGCGATGACTTTGATCGCTTGATCTTGAAACTCGACCACTTGTTGCGGTTTTATTTTACATCGTTTACGCAACTCAACTTTGCCATCAACACTGACCATGCCAGCCGCAATCACTTGTTTGGCAACACCACCACTTTCACACCAACCTTCGTGTTTTAATAAATTGTCTAAGGTGATGTGAGGACGACCCTCGAGAGAAAATGTTTGCATGGTTAGAAATTAATCGATGGTGAGTGGAGTATGGGGATTTTAGCAGAATTTTGGCCTAAAAGGTTATATCAATGAGGTCGTTAAAACCGCTTTAATCTAGTGATTAAAATTGCAATAATAGCGCCCCCGATTTTACCCCCCAATAGTCCTAGGTTATTAAGTTTATGTGGTTTAAAAATTTGCATGTGTATCGTTTTCCTGAGCATTTCTCCTTAACTGCTGATGAGTTAGAAGAAAAATTATCTGAAAAGCGATTCCAAAGTTGTGCGCGACAAGCCGATAAAACCCTAGGCTGGGTGTCACCGATTCATCGACACAAGCAGTACTTAGTGCACGCGGCCGGAGGTTGCGTGTTATTTTGTATGCGTAAAGAGCAAAAAATGATACCCGCGAGTACCGTCAAAGAAGCACTCGAAGAGAAGGTATTAGAACTTGAACAAGAACTAGGGCGTAAAGTTTATCGAAAAGAAAAGCAAACTATCAAAGAGGACTTAGTCAGCGCAATGCTGCCCAATGCCTTCGCCCGCTCGACTCATATTTCTGCTTATTTTGACAATTTAAGAAAACTCTTGGTTATCAATGCTTCGTCACCTGCGCAGGTCGATGAGTTTTATCAACTACTAACGGAAACCATCGGTTCGTTTGGCGCAATGCAATTAATGCCCGAAGAAAATCCAGCCGACATTATGAGCCGCTGGCTGAATACCGAAATGCCGCAAGGTTGGACCTTGAGTGGCGATTATCAATTAAAGGACCACCAAGAAGAAAAAACCGCAAGTTTTAAAGACTATGATGCTAGCAACCCCTATGTCGCAAGCTTGCTCGAAGATGGCTACAGTATTAAACGACTGGGAATTGTATTTAAGGAGCGACTTACGGCTAGCATTCAAGACAACTTACAAGTCAAAGGCATAAAATTTAGCGAAGAGCTGCTTAAAGATAATGATGAGCTAAAAGGCGAAGATGAATTGGTTAAGTTTGACGCCGACTTTGCATTAATGACAGCAGCACTCGCTGAGTTAATCACAGCCATGATTGAACAGTTTAAATGTAGTGATATTAATAGCTTAGAGTAACTAGCGATAGCCCACAACATGGTATGTTTGGTCAATTTGGGTTATAGTTTAATCAATAGGGCGTGATTAGTTGCTCGTCATTGCGATAAGAATTTACGCTTGCAAGTGCCTAAAAGCTGGTTAAAACGATTAAAATAATTAAACTATGGCTGATAACCCGACTCCCAATCTCACTGAACTGGTCGAAAAAAAGTTGCTCTCGGTCATTCGATCGCAAGAAGCTGATTCTGCCAAGCAACAAACCAAGTTACCGCTAGAAAACTATCTGAAATTGGCGGATCTTTATCATTTTCACAAATCGTTTAAGCAAGAGCATGAAATTCTGAGTCGATATGCCGATCACCCCAATGCGGATCAAGAGGCACTCCAAGATGTCTATGAAAGGCTCGAGCATATCGCTAAAACGCGTCATGTCCTCAAGGAATCGATAATTGAAAAGGCGTTTGAAAAAGAAGATCAAAGCCTGTCTTTGCTCGCCATCGAGTCCGAACCCGATATCGTTGAACTTGATACTAAAGCAAAAGTTAATCTGACTTTAATATCACCGCAAGCAGAAAGTAATTTAAAGCAGCTCAAATATTTAACCTTGTGTGCAGCCTATACCGGTAAAAAAGAGTCAGATGAAATCGTGCAACTTTCCTTAGTTTTGTCCGAATATGCCGCTGATCAATCACCAGCATTTCGAGTGCTGCAAACCTATACAGGCACACGTAAAACGATTATTGACACGCCGGAAAGAGTATTTAGCAAGTTCAATATTAAGCAGGATGAATACCTCGATTCGCCGCTAGACATTCAAAAAGTCATTCAACTATTTGAGCAAGCCGATTATGTTATTAGCCATAACAATCCCAACATTGAACGACAACATCTCATCACCCTAATTCCTGAAATTGCCAATTCTCAGTGGTATTCCTCTCAAAAAGATATTCCTTGGCGCGCATTGGGATTTGAGTCAATGAGTCTGTCCAGCATTGTTAGTGAATTTGGCAAGCGAAAGCCAAGAACAACCCTTGAACGAGCGAAAGCAATCAATAGCATTTTGCAACATGAAGAGCCTTCCGGTGGCACGCTATTTTTCGAGCGAATTAGAAATATGAAACCTATGAAGGCAATCGCCATCACCGACAAGATGAAAAAAGCGCATCAGCGGATGACAACCAAAAAGTCGAATCTGGGTATTTGGTTTGGCTTGGGCGTGATTGTATTAGCCGGTTTAGTGATTGGCTTAAATGAGTTGCAAGTGCTGAAGTTATGGTAATCCGATAACAGCTACTTCAAGCTAACGGAAAATTCATTGGTGGTAATATCTTGCTGATTAAACCACTGGGAAGGTTGTTGAAGTAAATGACCAGCAAAAAAGTCGTCCACCAGTTCGCTGGTTAGTTCGATCGCTCGAAGTGATTCAACTTCGCCGAGTTCGGAAATCGGTTCATCATAATCCCATTGCCACCATAAAATATGATCGGTAAAAGTAGCATGGCTAAAGCGGTTTAATCTAACCAAGTATTTGCTTGCAGTCGCATCGTTAAAATCAAACTTTGGTTGATGCTGGTCTGAAACTAAAAATGCGAAGGGTTGAACAATCGTATTCTTATCGTAGTTAAAGATGGTGCCATCAATATCCATAATTGCTTTTACTCGGCTATCTCTCGCCGCTGTATGGTAAGCCGCCGCACCACCATAGGAATGACCAAATAACCCGACATTAGATAGGTCGAGCTTTTGATAAAACATTGAGTCCATTTCGCTATTCAACCGAGCCAGTTGTTCAATTACGAAGACTTGATCATCACTCCATATTGGTAAATATTGTTCAATTGCGTGATGTTTTAATTCTTCAGCCCAAATGAATCGGTCGGGCTGTTGTGACGATTGGAGTGTCGCTGAGAATTGCGAGTCTTGTTCACCCTGTATACCCAAATCACTCGGGTTAGCACCATAGCTGTGATTAATTGCAACAATTAAATAGCCTTTGCTGGCAAGCTCGGCGAGCAAGGCCGTATAGGATTCGGTGTTGTATCCGTAGCCGTGCGAAAACACCAAGATCGGAAAGTTTTGTCGTTCGCTATTTACCGGAGAATCTAACGTCACATCCCATACGGCGTTTTGGTAATTGGCATACCGCAAGCGTTTACCCTCAATTTGTTGGTGCCCGACTAAGTATTTCCAGCTTATCGGGTTAATCACAGGGAGCTTTTTTTGCGATAGCTCTATTGCGGATTCATCGGTCGGGTAAAAAAAACGAACCTGTAGTTTACGTCGCTCCAGGCTATTAGGTTTAAATGTTTCGGCTCGACCATAATCGGTCAACAACATTGAGTGAGAAGCGACTGGATAATCTCCTGAAAAGTCGGGGTAGCTAAAACTTACTCGGCGACCATAGGTGATTGAATTTTCAGACTTGGTGGTGCTGATCTTTGTCGACTTGCTCTCAATTGCACTGGGTTCGGCACAGGCGCTTAGGATAAGAGCCGCAAGGCTGGCGAGGGCCGCGCGTAACCGAACTGACAATACGCCAAGCCCTGCCGTAGGCTTGCGATTGGCCGTCACAGCCAAGCCTATTTGGGGAGAGATTTGTTTAGTCAGCGCTAGCATAGTGGGTTAAATCAATACCGATTATTCGATTAATCTGTCATCCGTTTCTATTGAATAGGCAAAAATCTTGTTTTGCGATCTTTCATTTAGATTTTGCATTAAGATTTTGCGTTAAGGTCTTACATTAAGATCTTGTCAATATCCTCAGGCATTTCAACCATTCAGCCCAATATTCTAGCAGCTTCGTGGAATAAGTCGTGTTATTTTTTCTCATTCTGTGGATTATTGAGTCATTTTAGTTAGCAGTTTCAGAATTAAATCGCTCACACTGCGATTGTAAGCAGGCGAGAATCTTTATCTATTGCTCGGTTGCACATACCTATTGCCCATTAATCTCGTTATAATAATGACTTACGAGAATAATAAATCACAGCACCAATCAACAGAGAGACCCCATGTTAGAACGAACGTTTGAAAGGTTAATGTATGCAAGCCGATGGTTTTTGGCACCTGTTTATATCGGACTGAGTATTTCTTTGCTATTGCTAGGCATAAAGTTTTTCCAAGAAGTTTTTCATACTTTGCCCAATGTACTCGAGATTAGAGAAACCGATTTAATCTTATTTATATTGTCCATGGTTGATATTGCTTTGGTTGGTGGACTGATTGTGATGGTAATGTTTTCGGGTTACGAAAACTTTGTCTCTCGCTTAAATATTGATGATGACGCAGAAAAGCTATCGTGGTTAGGAAAGCTCGATTCTGGGTCACTTAAACAGAAAGTTGCGGCGTCGATTGTGGCAATTTCCTCCATTCACTTGTTGCAGAAATTTATGAATGTTTCTGAATCATTTAACAAATTTCCTGAGAGTTTTGAAACTCAACTTATGTGGTATGTGATTATTCATCTCACATTTGTCGCCTCGGCCATTGGTATGGCGTGGGTAGATAAGATCAACCGCAGCTAAAACAGAATTTATAATTTAGAGCGGTAATGTTTCTTTAGCCCATTGCCGCCGATCTCCCCACTTGGCTTGAGAGATCAGCTATATCCATAAAAGTGTGACTCGCTATAATGAGTCTTTTAAATCGAGCAAAATAAATAGCATGCAATCAGCATTACAATTACTCAATAAAACCTTCGGCTACGATAGCTTTCGCTTAAATCAAGAGCAAATAATTAACAGTCTAATCGATGGGCAAGATGTACTTGCTCTGATGCCGACAGGCGGCGGTAAGTCGCTCTGTTACCAAATCCCAGCCATCATCAGAGAAGGGGTTGGGGTTATCGTCTCGCCATTAATCGCTCTAATGCAGGATCAAGTTGATGCGCTTAATCTTATCGGTGTTAATGCAGCATTTATTAATTCAAGTCTAACTCATCAGCAAATTCGTCAAATAGAGTCGCAGTTACAGCGGGGGGAACTCGATCTTATTTATGTTGCCCCTGAACGATTACTAACTCAATCGTTTTTGGCGCTTTTACAACAGATTCGCATTTCAATTTTTGCAATCGATGAGGCTCATTGTGTTTCGCAGTGGGGACACGACTTTAGACCGGAATACCAGCAGCTATCTTTACTTCACACACAATTTCCAGACGTTCCTCGAATCGCCTTAACTGCAACCGCCGATCCGCGAACCCAACAAGAGATTGTTCAACAACTCGACTTGCAAAATGCCGCTAAGTTTATTAATAGTTTTGATCGACCGAATATCCGATATGCGATATCAGAAGGGCATAATGCCCGCGATCAACTATGGCAATTTATCCAACAAAATTTTGCCAATGATGCTGGTATCGTTTACTGTTTGTCTCGAAAAAAAGTAGAAGCAACCGCCGAGTGGTTAAGTAATAAAGGTCGTATTGCATTACCTTACCATGCCGGTTTAAGTGCCGATGCTCGGCAGCAAAATCAGCAGCATTTTTTGCGAGAAGAGGGCGTGATAATTGTTGCGACCATCGCTTTCGGTATGGGCATCGACAAGCCTGACGTTCGGTTTGTAGCTCACTTAAGTTTACCTAAAAGTATAGAAGCCTATTACCAAGAAACCGGTAGAGCGGGGCGCGACGGACAGCCATCAAGTGCATGGATGGCATATGGGTTACAGGATGTGATTACCTTAAGACAAATGATGCAGCAAAGCGATGCCAGCGATAACTACAAACAAATCTCGCAACAAAAACTCGATTCTATGCTTGGACTTTGCGAAGCTTCCAGTTGTCGTCGTCAGTTGTTACTAAGCTACTTTGGCGAAACACTAGAAAAGCCTTGCGGAAACTGTGATAACTGCTTAACACCTCCGCAAACTTGGGATGCAACTTTGCCTGCTCAGCAAGCTTTGTCCTGTGCTTACCGGACTGGCCAACGGTTTGGCGTTGGCTACTTAATTGATGTCTTACTCGGAAAAAATGATCCAAGAATTATCAAAAACAAACATGATCAACAATCCACCTATGGAATTGGTGATGCTTTTTCCGTGGCTGAATGGCGCAGTATATTTCGCCAATTAATCGCCCAAGGGTATTTGTATGTTGATCATGAAAACTACGGCAGAATTCGACTGACTGAGACTAGTCGTCCCATTCTGAGAGGCGAGCAAAAACTTGAAGCAAGAAAAATGGTCGCACCGACAAAGTCTCAAAAATCTAAGAAAAGTAAAGTAGCCTCTTTTCATCAAACTTTGTTTGAAGAACTTAAAAAACTAAGGAAGAAATTAGCTGATGAAAATAGTGTGCCACCTTATGTGATTTTTCATGATGCCACTCTAATTGAAATGTGTGAACGGCGACCAAGCCAGTTAAGTGAATTGCAATTTATTCCTGGTGTTGGTGAAAAAAAGCTAGCTCAATATGGGGACGCGTTTTTACAGGTAATTAAACAATTTCCCTTGCCTATGGCGGTTAATCGACAATTTAGTGATACCGTTAATGATTCACTCATATTATTCTCGCAACAGCTTTCAGTTGAACAAGTTGCCGAGAAACGCGGATTGACCGAAAATACTGTCTACAGTCACTTGGCAGAAGCCATCGCGGCCGGAATGCTTGATCCTCTTGATATTCTTAACATCGAAGAAAGTGATTATCATTTAATTAGCCAGACAATTAATCAGTTATCCGATGTCGAGTCTGTGAGCCTCAAAGAAGTGCGAGAACTACTCGGTGAAGAGTTTAGCTACGGTGTGATTAAATGTGTTTTGGCGGCAGAAGTTGGACTTGAATGAAGGTGAATTTTTTGAGGGAATGATTTTTTGAAGTCTAAGGCCAAAAGTGTTTCGCAACGCTCTTAACTTTTATTCCAACTTTTTCAAGATCAAAAAAAGTCCACTAGGGACTTTTTTTGATGCTCTACTAACATTCTCATTGATAATTATCTTGTTGACTCCCTGTCAATTTAGAGACTGCTGGTCAATTCTAATGAGACTGGTTAACTCAAATGGGACTGGTTAACTCAAATGGGACTGGTTAACTAAAGTGTTTTTAATCTAATTTTCCCATTTACATTTTCCATATTGAGGTTAATTCTTCCATCGCCAACCGTACCATGCATATCTGAGCCAACGTATCGGCCTTTGTGAACCTTTATGCCAAAATCATTGCTGATATTTCCGCTTACTGTTTCCGCAGACACATCGATTCCCGCATCGGATGGTAAGGTGACAACAATATCGCCGTTTACAGATCCTAGTTTAATTCGGTCAACTGAAGCGTATTCTTGAAAGGTGATGTCCATGTCACCATTGACCATGCTGACTTCTGTATCGGCCATATTCGCATCGGAGGTAAGATCACCATTCACCATATCGGCGCTTAACTTGCCGGAAACGCCGGAGATTTTTAAATCACCGTTCACCAAACTTATATCATCCAACTCGACGGCGTTAGGAACTCTTAGTGCGTAAATGACTTCTGAATGATTATTACGACCACTTCGGCGATTGTTTTTAGCATATTTGGTTTCAATCGAAATTCGTTTACTCGATGCATTGACCTTAACATTTATGCGGTCTCTTTCTTCTTGGCTCGATGCGGTAATGGTTGCGGTTAAATAAACTTGGTCACAGTCACACGCTGAAATTGTCACATTGCCATTCACATTGGACAATGAGACAGTGCCTTTTGGGTCAAAATCATAGGTTTTTTCAATCACGTCGGTAACGTCAGCATTGGCCAAACTAGCAAATAATGTAAGGCTTGCGGCTAAAAGTAGGTGTGTTTTATTGTTTTTCATGAGATCTCCGCGTTTGATGTTCAAAATTGGCAATACAATTTAGCATTGTACTCGCATTCATAGTCAAAGACGGATTCTTGGATAAAAGCGTTTAAAGGTTAGATGTAAGTATATGTTAATGAAGGTGAAGGCGTTCAAGAGTAAAGCGACAACTTAAGTGCAGCTTATTGATTTTAAACGAGTTAATTATATGTTTTTAAAGGTTTGTTGTGTCCACCTAAGCGCTTCCTCTAAGCTTTGGTAATAGGTTTTTTGTGTTTCTTGGTCAAGCACTACAATGTTTTCTAAGTCTTGACGCTCTAGCTCAATCACCAGTTTTAGCATTCTGCCTTTATCGCCGGCAAATTTTAAGATGGCTTCATTAATATCATCTGTTAAATCGAGCTTTTCCAGCAACCACTTTTTATCGGCCAGTAAAACAGCATCGATTCCAGAAAATAAGCCCACGGTAAAGCAGCTTTCAGGATCATCTATATTTAATTTACTTGAAATCAGTTCGCAACACCGAGCACGTGTTAATAGCAACATAAAGAGTTCCCTATTTGCATTACCCGATCCTGCCAGCGCCATCGCCATAGCCCATTTCTTGACCTGCTGAAGGCCTAAAAACACGACCGCTTCGTGCAAGCTACTGACTTTTTTCGGCAATCGGCAGAGCGGACTGTTTACAATTTTGAGGATCTGGTAGCTCAGCTTGGCATCTCTGGATATCGAATGACTCAGATCATCAATATTAATATCAGGATCTTGAAGCTGCGATAAGATCTGAATCGCTGTTTCAGAGTTATTATCAATTTTTGTACCATAAACCGGCAATGGACGTTCCAGAAAGTAACCCTGAAAAAGTTGAAAACCTAATTTACTGCATTGTGTATAGACTGCTTGATCTTCGACCTTTTCTGCCAACAAAACGGGGCGCTCAGGTAACTTGTTAAGCAACTCTTGATTAAGCTTTTCTAATTTGCCAGCAAGTTGATCGGCTGGCACATCAAGCACCTCAACTTTAATGTAATTCATTAAAGGCAAAATAGGTTCAAACGATTTACAAAAAGCAAAGTCATCCAAAGCAAAATGATAACCCTGTTTTTTGAGTTCGGTAATGCGATCAACTAGTTTTTGGTCGATCACAGTGTCTTCTAGTATTTCAATGACGATCCGTTTGGGATCGAGCGGAAAAAATAGATCGGACAGGATAAGGCTTCGGGTAAGATTAATGAAAATCTTTACGTAGGAGTTAACTTCGTCTTCAAGAATACTGCCGCAATAATTCATGATCAATGAGGCGGTAGCTTTATCACCGTCGTCAAAAATAGCGGAGTTTGGGTCGTTATCTCGATATAACAGTTCAAATCCGTAGAGCTTCTTTTGACTATCAAAGATAGGTTGCCGCGCAAAAAGTAAATCTTTGGTGGATTCTTGTGAGTCGAGCGACTTGCTCATGCAGTATACCCTTGTTATTTGTAAGTCAGAATGGCGTGTTATCTTTGTTTGTTGCTGCTGATAGCTTTTATGGTCGCTGCTATCTATGCCATCTGCTTGTCACCTCACTTAAGAATAGTCTATTTTTAGCAATTTACCATTGAAAAAGATCAACTTTTGTTGAGAGTTCTTTGATTGCATGTCGGCTCGATTAGTTCTGCCAAACCACGTTCAAGCCAATGTTTCTGCCTTCAGCAAGGGTTGCGAGATCATCGGCTGAGGAAACATATTGCTCATCAAACAGGTTTTTCGCGTAAAGGCTTAACTGCCATTGATGAGTGGGCCTAAATACCAGTGACAATTCAGCCAAAGTGGCAGCCGCCGTGCTCACCTCACCACTACCCGGGTCAGACTTTTTGAAGCGATGTTGAACACCAAATTTAGCGGTATACCGATCCAAATGATAGTTAAGCGAGGCGCCAACCCGGTCGCTTGGGATATCGCTGATTGGCTCTCGGTCGGCATTCTTGCCGTTAATAAAGGTAGCAACTAAATTAAACTCCAGGTGATCGGATATATCCCAATCAAACTCGCCTTCGACCCCCTCTATTTTTCCATCTTCTTTATTCACAAAGGTTAACTGTTCTGGGGCTATCTCTACACGGTCAATGTAGTCCTTAAAGTGAGTTTTGAAGATGGACGTAACAAAACGTTTATCACGAATTTCCCACGACAAGCCGAAATCGAAAGTGGTTGCTCGCTCGGGCTTTAAGTTAGGGTTTCCCTGTATATTGCCTCTTGCTGTGGTGCCACTAAAAAAGCGTTCAGTTAATGATGCAAAGCGAAATGAGTTGCCAAAATTAGCGCTAATTTCCCATTTGTCTGAAATTCGATAAGCTAACCCTGCAAATGCTGTAAACGCATTGTCTGAGGTCGATTGGCTGTTGGGTTGGCCATTAGCCTGATAAGTAAAGCGACCGCCGTATTGCAGTTTATAATCTTGTAAATTAAGGTGGTGCGCGTAAAACCCAGCAATTTCATCTGACTTACCGTCTTCGAGCGTATTCGACTGAAACAATTGACTATCGGTTAATTGCAACAGCGTTTCTTTTGAGCTGACCTTGCGACGAGCGTCATAGTCAATGCCGACTAAAATAGACTCGTTCGGCTGTTCCCAAGCGGTTTGCCAGTTAATTGAAGAATCGATTGAGCTGGTGTTTACGCTAGTGAGTGACTCGCTGGGGCGTAAGGTGTCGGTTGTGATGGATTGATCATGAACAGCAAAGTCCAAAGACCAGCGATCTGGGCTGGATAACGCCGTTTTAAACAAGATATGTTGTTCGTCTGGAATATTGACTTCTCGCGAGGGAAATCGACTGTTAGAGCGCCCTAAGTCGGTGCCTTTGGAAACAAATAACCAGTTATCAATGGTATTGCTGTCTAAACTCCATGCCTTCTGTACAAATCCGGAAGTTTGCTCAAAATGGGTGTTTAACGGGTTACCTTCAACATCTTCGCTGTTATCAGCTTGGCGATGGACCAGTGCGCCACTGGTAGAATCTTTCCCATAAGAAAACATCTGGAAGTTTTGTTGACCTGATTGCTCTATGCCTGCAGCTAACTTTAATCCTTCTGGACGAGAAAAGCTTAAGTTACTTACACCACCAATGGCCCCAGAACCGTAGTAACTGGAGATCGGTCCTCGGGTTATTTCCACATTACTGAGTAACAGTGGATCAATAAATGATGCGGCGACACCCGCTCGTCGGTCGTTCGATATTTTAAAACCTTCAACCAAAGTGAGTATTCGCTGACGTGACACCCCTCTAATAGAAACAACCTGAAAAAGCCCAGGTTGACTGTTTTCCGCTACACCCGGAGTACCTTCGATTAAATCGGTAAGGGTCAGCGGTAATGCAATGGTTTCAGCCAAAGAAATTTGGGTGGTGGCCTTGGTGGTGGGACTGAGCCCGGCAAGAGGCGATTTTCGTTGAGTAATAATTAATAACTCACTGCTACTTTGCTGGCAGTTTTGCGGCGATTGCTCGCTGTCAATTTGACAGTTAATGTCCAGCTCTGACGATTCAGTTCCTTCTGATACTGTTTCAATAGGCGAAGGACCCGATTGTGCTGCAATTGAGGCGCTAAAAGCCGTCGCAAAAATTGTCGCTGAAATTAGTGGTAAGAGACGAAGTGCGGTCATTAAAACTGTTCTACTGGCCAAAGGTTTGCGCAGAATAACAGGGCGACCCGCAATCTGCTAGTGCAAAATTTACTTAGGCATAATTTGTCTTGAAAATAGCTTTTTTGAACCTCAGAAAGTCATTAAATGGAGTCAAAATGGGAGCTGCTGGTGGTGCTAGTCGAATGGAATCAAACCATGTAATATGGCAGCATGCTATGAATAATAAAACTGAGGTAGAGCAATGAATCGATTAGAACTTATCGAGCTACAAAAACAGTTAGAAGCGCAATTAAGTGGTGATCAGCCTTTAGACGAATATCATCAGCAAAAAGCGGCTCATTTAATGGATAAGATTAATGAGCTTTTGCAAAGAAAAGAAGAGAATTTGTCAGCGGATGAATTTTTGGTCAGTAAAATAAATCAAGCTATTGAAGAGTTTGAAATTAACCATCCGCAGCTAACGATCATAGTGGGAAGAATTTCTGACCTGTTGGCGAGAGCGGGAATCTAGTGAATCAAAATCTGGCATAAAAAGGAAAAACCATGGAGCAACAAAATTTATTCGATATTGTCTATGCGGGCGCGATATTAGAGGGATTTTCGGAAGTTGAAGTAAAAGCCAATTTTGCCAAGCACCTCAAACTGAGTGAACAAAAAGTAGATAAACTTTTCAGCGGGAAAAGAATTACCTTAAAGAAAGCCGTGGATAAGGACAAAGCAGAAAAGTGGCAACAAAAATTGCTCAAAATTGGTGCTGAAACTGTGATGGTGCCCGCGGTAGTAGCCAGCCAAGCCAGTGCCTCCTCTCAAGGCGCAACCGGTTCGCTTTTTCAAAATGACCCCATCAGTTCTCAACAGACATCAACGCAATTAACAGAATCGAACAAGTCAGCAGAATCGAACAAGTCAGCAGAATCGACCTCTGAGACATCACAAACCGCAACCACTGGCGATCCTAATATAGGTGACAGCCAACAAGCTTATGACGAAGAAATGCAAAAGCGCATCCAACGGGCGCAAGCGCTCATTGAGGCCCAACAAATGGAGCAACAGAGCAAGCAAAAGCACGAGCAGCATTCAATGAAACGGTTGTTGGTTTTTTCTGGGGTATTAGTTGGTGCAGTTGTTTTATTGTATTTTTATATGGAATCAATCGCTTAACCCACAAAGTTAGAAGCTACTTTAAATTTTGGTGTGGTAAACCGATATTTTCCCTCAAAATTATCCCCTGTCAGTTAAAAAATCCTGTCTATACTTAATTTCTATCAGTTATTTTGTGACCAATTTTAGGGAGCTTAGATGGAATTTGAGGATTATTTAAAAATATTGGCGGAAAAAGATGGTTCCGATTTATTTCTGTCAACTGGGGCTCCGCCAAGTGCTAAATTCCATGGCAAATTGATGGCCGTTGATCGCAAAATAATGCATCCTGGAGAAATTGAAGCGATTGCGAATCGAATCATGGACGAGGAACAAAAGGCTGAGTTTGAGCGTAAGCCAGAAATGAATTTGGCTATTTCCCAGACTAACGTCGGCCGATTTAGGGTTAATATCTTTAAGCAACGTAACCAAGTGTCCATGGTGATCAGGGCGATCAAGGTCGATATTCCCAATTGGCGGTCGTTGAATCTTCCTGACATTCTTCCCAAACTGGTGATGCAAAAGCGTGGATTAATTTTATTTGTTGGTGGGACCGGCTCGGGTAAGTCTACTTCACTGGCTGCTTTAATTGATTATCGAAACTCCAATTCATCCGGCCATATTATTACTATTGAAGACCCGGTGGAGTTTGTTCATCAACATAAAAAATCAATTGTTAACCAGAGAGAAGTCGGTGTGGATACCGACAGTTATGAAGATGCTTTGAAAAATACTTTGAGGCAGGCGCCGGATGTCATCTTGATAGGCGAAATTCGCGATCAGGAAACCATGGAGCACGCCTTAGCATTTGCTGAAACTGGCCATC
Organism: Kangiellaceae bacterium; assembly: GCA_965230525.1. Lineage (GTDB taxonomy): Bacteria > Pseudomonadota > Gammaproteobacteria > Enterobacterales > Kangiellaceae. The sequence goes on along the minus strand of OZ246008.1, from coordinate 4,635,554 downwards.
TTTGTATTTCGACGCTACACGCAAATAACGCAAATCAAGCTTTAGACCGAGTGATTAATTTTTTTCCTGAAGAACGTCATAAACAGCTCTTTCTGGATTTGTCACTTAACTTGCAAGCATTTATCTCGCAACGACTGATTCCAACTGTTGATGGCAAGCGTTGTGCGGCCATCGAAATTTTACTCGGTTCGCCCCGAGTGTGCGATTTGATAAAGAAGGGGGCGATCGATGAGATTAAAGAGGTCATGCTTAAGTCGGAAACTGCCGGTATGATGACTTTTGATACCGCGCTGCTAAACCTTTATAACGAGGGTAAAATTTCTTATGAGGAAGCGCTCAAAAACGCTGACTCAAAAAATAATTTGGCGCTCAAAATCAAGCTGTCGGGAAAAAAACAGCCCCCGAACGCCGCTGCGCCGGCGGTTAAAGCTGCACCCACTGAGCAGCCCAAGTCGAATCCAGTTGCCCAGTCGGCCCCGCCACAAGCCGCTAAACCAAAAATGCCAACAGGTGGAGGGTTAAGTTTGGAACCTAAAGCTGAGCCAAAACCGGTTGCGGAGGATTTGCCTCCGCAAGAGCAATCGACTGGCTAATTATCTCGACTTCTTCGACTTCGAGTATTAGAAGAGCGATTTGAAGAACGGTTAGAGGAACGGCTTTCTGAAGAACGACTTCGATTTGCTCGCTGACTAGAGGATTTTCGCTCTGACGAGCGTCGAGATGATGATTCTCTCGATGAGCGATTGGCTCGACCGGAGCTCGATTGATTGTTATCTCTCGACCGCGAGCTTTGTTGTCTATCCTGTCGAGGTGCTGGTGTTTTTACGGTCGCAGGCGAACTTGAGCCGGGCTCTTTTGTTCGCACTCTCTCCTTCACTGCCGAATTTTGAGAAGTCGATGAGCCGCTGTTTTGAGAGCCTCGGTTGGCCGATTGACTATTGCGGTTTTGTGGTACGTAAGAATCATCTCCGCGAAGTCGTGTATGACGTTCTTCTATGCTGATCCGCCCATCACTGAGTTCTTCTCGAATACGTTGTGGCGAAGCAATTCGTGTGTCTTCTCGACGGCCGTTGGAAACTCGGTTCTCTCGTGTTGTTGTGGTTTGAGTGCGACCTCGACGATTATCATCGCGGTACTGTCTAATCTCCGCTTGGCTTGCTCTATCGCTGTGGTAGCGATCTCGAACCGTCACACTTCGGTAGGATACGCCGCGTCGATGTCTCGGATTATGTTGCCAACGCCTTGCATGTTCATGCCGAACAATTTGCCTACGGTCATAGTAATAGTGGTTGTGATAGTGACGTCTCGGAATGCGGATAATGTGATGGTTATGCCAATGAAACGAGCTAAAGTAAAAGCCGAAGCCAACATGAACACTATGTCCCCAGAAAAAAGGACCGTGGTGATGTGAGTAGTGAGAGTGTCTCCAGTACACGGGTGGATAGTGTGACCAGTACCATGGCCCATACACCACGCGAGTGTCGTAATAGGGGACATAAACAACTTCTTTAACCCGTGGCTCGATAATGATGGTGTCATCTTCATGGGACACAGATAGTTTTTCCATTTTATCTAAGTTCCCCTCTCGATAGGCTTTATGCCGAAGGTTTTGCACGCTCGCTAATAATCGTTTTTCATCTTGCAAAAACGCATCACCCAATTTTTGAGTCCAATCTAAGTTTTCGCTTAGTCGCTGTAAAACCTGTGGGAAGGCAACCAGTGCTTTAACACTCGGATCCCACTCTTCATTTTCAACGGCCTCAACCGCTTCAGAACCAGTCATATCAGGATTTTTAGTGGTCCACCTTTCGGCTTGGACTACTTCTAATGGGTAGGTGGCGGCAATCAAGATATGCGAAAGAACGGTATCGGGATATAGTGCAATCGGTGCTAAGATCTGCTCAAGCTCACCCTCCGAAAAAATATCTTCTTGCGCCGTTTGCTCAGCCTGTAATGATTTACCGAATATCACCGCGGAAAATAGTGTAAATATCAAGATTGTAAAGTTTTTCATTGTCTAATCACCTGTGATTCAAGCTGTGGCAGTTATTGCCAATATAGACTGATTGTCGCCGAGTCAAGCTTAACTATACCTGAATCGAGGGGCTTAAAGCGATCATTGCACTCGGAATCTAGCGGACCTAAGGCGGAAAAATGGCATAAAAAAATCCCTTATTGGCGTGTTCCAACAAGGGATTGGTGTTTAGTTTGAATCGCTCGATTGACTTGAGATGAGCGTCAAGTATTGCTACCAGTCGGCTAGCGGACTAATATCTTGATCATAGTCCACATTATCGAATTCAAAACCAAAGAGCTTGAGAAAATCCTGGTTATAACCTTGGTAATCGCCTAATTCAGGGAAGTTTTCAGTAGTTACTTTGCTCCAGACGGCTTTAATTTTTCCCTGAATATCATCGTTGGTTTCAACACCATCCATTCTTAACCGCTTTGCTTCATCGAGTGGTGGGTTGTCTGCGAGTAGAAGGTTATTGAATAATCCGTATATTTGTTCGATCACGCCTTCATGGCATCTTTCATCCTTCATCACTTGATACATTAATGAAATATAAAGGGGCATTACCGGAATTGCAGAACTCGCTTGCGTGACTACCGCTTTTAATGAGGTTACATAAGCGCGTAGTCCGATAGATTCATAGTCTTTATTGAGGGCCGCCGAGGCGCGGTCTAAATCTTCTTTTGCCTTACCAATGGTGGCGTGACCATAAATCGGTTGAGTGAGCTCTTTACCAATATAGGTATAAGAGGAAGTGACACAGTTGTCTGCCAAGACACCCGCTTCACTAAGACGTTTCATCCAAATTTCCCAGTCTTCGCCGCCCATAACTTTGACAGTATTGTCAATTTCTTCCTGAGTTGCAGGCTCTAAGGAAATATCGTGAACAACTTTTTTATTGGTATCAAAAGTTTTAGATACCACCGGCTCGCCAACCGGCTTTAAGGTTGATACATAAGTATCACCGGTATCGGGATCCGTTCGTCGAGGCGAAGCCAAGCTATAAATCACTAAATCGACTTTGCCCATATCTTGCTTGATCATATCAATGGTTTGATCTTTAATCTCATGAGAAAAAGCATCACCATTAATGGTTTTAGCATATAGTCCAGCGGCTTGAGCTTGTTGATGGAATGCGGCTGTGTTGTACCAACCTGCGGTCGCAGTTTTCCGTTCTGTTGGCGGCTTTTCAAAGCAAATGCCTAGGGTTTTTGCGCCACCGGCAAACGCTGAGGTGATTCGAGATGCAAGACCGTAACCCGTTGAACAGCCGATCACCAAAACATTCTTAGGTTTAACTGACAGTTCGCCTTGTTGTTTTACAAAGTCTATTTGTTCTTTAACACTGGCAGCACAGCCAAGTGGGTGAGCGTTGGTACAGATAAATCCGCGTACTTTGGGTTTTATGACCATGGATAGGTTTCCTTAAATTGCCGGACTAAAATAAATATTCATGAATGGACCGGATTTTACCGTGCATTATAGAGCGAATAAAGCCTATTTCTGCTGGTCGGTTTAGTTATTCTGAGATTTGAATTGGGAAATGCCTTAACGAATTAAGCCAAAATCACCGGATTGGTGATTTTGGCATTCGGTTTATCTTATTGTGGGAGGCTTTCGTAACCCATATTGAACAAAGTAAATGCAAAGAGATCGGCATACTGCTCAATGGTTTTCGATACCGGTGTACCAGCCCCATGTCCGGCATTGGTTTCAATGCGGATTAAGGTCGGAGCATTTCCAGCTTGTTTTGCCTGCAACTCAGCTGCGAATTTAAATGAATGAGCAGGTACCACTCGGTCATCATGATCGCCCGTGGTAATCATAGTAGCAGGGTATTGAACTCCCGCTTTTACATTGTGAACTGGCGAGTAACCTTTGAGGTATTCAAACATTTCCTTACTTTGCTCAGCCGTTCCGTAGTCGTATGCCCAACCTGCACCGGCAGTAAAAGTGTGATAACGCAGCATGTCTAATACCCCAACCGCAGGCAAAGCCACTTTCATTAAATCGGGCCGTTGTGTCATCACAGCGCCGACCAACAAGCCGCCGTTTGAACCCCCGCGGATCGCAAGACGATCACTTGAAGTGTATTTATTTTCAATTAAATATTCTGCTGCTGCGATAAAGTCATCAAATACATTTTGTTTATTTTGTTGAGTACCTGCAAGATGCCATTTTTTGCCATATTCACCACCGCCTCGTAAGTTAGGTACCGCGTAGACACCACCATTTTCAAACCAAACCGCATTGGCAATACTAAATCGTGGAGTGAGACTCACGTTGAATCCGCCGTAACCATACAATAGGGTTGGGTTTTTCCCATTTAGCTCAATGCCTTTTTTATGGGTAATGATCATTGGGACTTTGGTGCCGTCCTTTGATTGATAGAAGACTTGCTCAGACACATAATCATCAGGATTAAATTTTGCACCTGATTGGCGATAAACTTTTGACTCACCGGTGTTAACGTCAAATGAATATATTGTTCCTGGTGTTTTGTAATTGGTAAACGAATAATAAAGTTGTGTTTCTTGCTGTTTGCCACCTAATGAGCTTAAGGTGCCGACACCAGGTAATTTGATTTCTCGAATCTTCTTACCTTGATAATCATATTGATAAGCGATTGAAATTGCATCTGCCATATACTCTGCAAAAATATAACCTCCACCGGTTGAAGGACTAAGTACATGTTCAGTTTCAGGAATTAAATCCACCCAATTTTCAGGTGTTGGCGTGGCAGCATCCACAGTAACGACTTTTTGATTGGGCGCGTTGTTGTTAGTCACTAAATAAAGTTTTGAACCACGATTATCGAGTAATGACGTTTCAAATTCGAAGTGGTCCACAATGGTGACTAACTTTGAGTCAGGCTTAGTGAGATCTTTTAAATACAAATCATTACCCGATGTTGAATTCGCGCCTGAAATAATTAAGTAACGATCATCTTCAGTAACGCGACCAAAAATATAACGATGTTTTTCAGCTTCAGTGCCACCAAAGACCAGCGAATCTTCTGATTGTGATTGTCCAAGTTTGTGGTAGTAAAGCTTGTGTTGATCGGTTTTGGCCGATAGCTCACTGCCTTTCGGCTTGTCATAGCTAGAATAGTAAAATCCTTCATTACCTTTCCATGAAATGCCTGAAAATTTCACATCAATGAGTGGCTCTTCAATGGGTTGCTTGGTTTCGGTATCAATCACAATAATTTTTCGCCAATCGCTGCCACCTTCCGAAATAGAATACGCGGCGATTTTTCCGTTTTTAGAAAAGCTCAGTTGTGCTAATGAAGTAGTGCCATCATCACTAAATTTATTCGGATCTAGAAAGACCTCGACCTCGCCACCATCTTTTTGACGATAATAAACATACTGATTTTGTAGTCCGTCATTTTTAGCAAAGTAAGTGTAATCACCTTCTTTAAACGGAGCGCTAACTTTTTCATAATTCCAAAGTGTTTCGAGGCGTTGCTTTAATTTATCGCGATAAGGAATATTCTCGAGGTATCCAAAAGTAACTTCATTCTGTTGCTTAACCCACTCGCCGGTCTCTAAGCTTAAGTCATCTTCTAACCATCGATAAGGATCGGCAACTTGGGTATCAAAATAGCTATCAACAACATCACCTTTCTTGGTCTTTGGATAAGTCACTTTACTGACTTGGTTTTCCATCGCAGGCTGAGCTTGCTGAGTTTTGGGAGCTTGTTCAGATTCAGTCGAACAGGCGACTAAAAGCAAACTAGTCGCCGCGAGTGCGAGAGGTCTTATCATGGTTAGGATCCTTGGGTGTGAAAAATTCAGTTGAACAGTCTAACAAACAAACCTAAGGAGTACCAACCGCTAGCAATTGCCAGCGGTGGTTGAGTATTTTAGCGCTCAAGTCAAAGACTGAGGGGGAGGCTGAGCACTGCAATTAGACTAACTTAACGCATAGACGGTGCTTTGCTTTTGCGCAATCGAGAAGTTAATGTTAATAGCAATAAAAACCAACCAAGAGAGCCCCCGCCGCCTGAGCTTTCGGGCTCTTCAGGTTCTACAATTGGACCGACATTAAGCTTCGGATTTAAATCAGCCGCGGTATCTTCGGCAGGGTCAATCACGGTCACACTGGAAATAATCACTAAATTACTATTAGTGGGCGCATTTGCAACATCATAGCCATCAAGAGGAATATTAGTAAACGCTCCCCCAAAATTATATTGTTGAATAGCGGCAATCGTGTCAACAGTTGTCATATCTTCAGCGAGTACTTCGCCAAACACGGTAAATCCGCCATTTTGCCGATCGAGATTATTAGGGTTAGATAACGCATTATTGTCAGCAAGATTTATAAACCACTGATTAGTCGCACTGTTTGCATCACCGGCAATTTTCGCCATCGCTATTGTGCCTCGAACATTAGAATAGGTAGGCTCATTGATCACCGTACCACGATTGTTGGCTTCGACTACAGGGATCCCGTTAATATCGCCATCTGGGTCATAAATAAACCCGCCGCCTTGAATGACGAAGTTACTGGCTACACGATGCATAATAACGTCCGAATAGTCTCCCGCGTTGACGTAGGCAAGAAAATTATCGACGGTTTCCGGGGTAGTTTGGTCATAAAGGTTGATTCGAATATCACCATGATTGGTTGACAGCATGACAATCGTGGCATGTGCCGACTGGGTTGCAATCATTGAAAACAAAGAAAAGATTAAAAGGTGTTTAATGGTTTTTATCATACTACGTTAACTCGTCTTGATGGTGGGTTGAATGCTACTATCTATTAATAACAGCTTTATGTTTATAACAGCTGTCTATTAATAACAGCTGCCTATTAATAACAACTGTCGGTAAAAAACAACTGTCGGTAAAAAACAACTGTCGACAAAAAACAATGGACTCAGTTGAGCATTATTAGTTTTTAGGCTGAAAGCGAGCATTATGTTTCTGCCACGGATTGTAATCAAGCTAAGAATAAAAAACTGTTAAAAATCGTTATTGTCGAAGTTGTAGTAGGTTGATAGATATTATTGGGACAAGTTCAATTAATTGAGGCATTTATGAAATTAATTTATTTGATGATTTTATCGCATACAGCTCTTGTACAAGTGGCCGTAGCTAAGACCTTGCCTACTCAAGCCGCCAAAGTCGAATTGGTTGTTCTAGGTATTGCACAAGACGCAGGGTATCCACAAATGGAATGCTATCAGCCGCATTGCATGAGAGCTTGGAACGATAAAAGTAAAAGGCGTTTAGCCACTTCTTTAGGCATTATTGATCGTACTAACAAAACTAACTATCTCTTTGAAGCGACTCCCGATATTAAACAACAACTCTTTCGTTTACATCAACTTGCCCCAAGAACGGAGTACTCGTTAGCAGGGGTATTTTTAACTCACGCGCATATGGGACACTATACTGGGCTGATGCATTTTGGTCGTGAAGCCGTGGGTAGCAAGAATTTGCCGGTTTATGCGATGCCAAAAATGGCAAAGTTTTTATCGCAAAATGGCCCATGGGAGCAACTAGTAAAGCTCAAGAATATTCAACTGCACTTGCTACAAGCTAATCAAAAAAAGGAATTAAGCAATCAACTTGCGGTGATGCCTTTATTAGTACCGCATCGCGATGAATATTCTGAAACAGTCGGCTTTAAAATATTCGGCCCCAATAAAACGGCGCTTTTTATTCCAGATATTGATAAATGGCAAAAGTGGAATTTAGATATTGCAGAGCAAGTAAAGCAAGTTGACTTTGCGTTATTGGATGCGACTTTTTTTGCCAATGGCGAATTACCAAATCGAGATATGAGTGAAGTGCCTCATCCGTTTGTCGAAGAAAGTATGCAATTATTAAAGTTGTTGCCAAAAACAGAAAAGCAGAAAGTGATCTTTATTCACTTTAATCATAGTAATCCATTGCTGATTGAAAATAGCCCGGCACAGCAAAAGGTGATCAGTAACGGATTTCGTTTTGCAACAGAAAAATTAATACTCGTGCTTTAACACTAGGCTAATCTTAGAGGTCATGAATTTTTTCGAGTTGATCAACTACTGGCGATAAGTTCAATCCTTTCGATTCTGCGGTAGACAATACTTCTTTCGGGGTGCGATGTCGTGCCTCGGATAGCCCCCAAAAAATTGAACAACGAGTACCCGTTCGACAATAAGCATGAATTCTATCGGTACGGCTTTCGGTACACTCGACAAATTTCTCAAGTGTCTCGAGCGGAATTTCTCGACCAGCTACCGGTATAAATTCAAAATCGATCCCGTGTTGGCTAGCCGCTTTTTTGACCTCGCGGTAACTGATTTGATCCGCTTCTTCATTATCCGGACGATTACAAATAATTAGCTTTACACCGAGCTTGGCAAGCTGAGCAACATCCTCAAGCTTAATTTGATCGGAAATCGAGAGCTTTGAATTAAGTTCTATGATGTTCATTTCAAATAGTTCCTTGCGGTTAAAACAACTGGGGTAAAGAACGACCGAGAATGTATATTCCCATCAAAATCAAGAAAAACCCAAACAGCTTCTTTAGTTTGCTTTGCGGGACTTTATTGGCAATATGATTACCCAGCGAACTGCCCACGCCACCTAACACGATCATCACAGTGATCACCTGCCAGTCTAACTGAAGGTCTTCTTGCTCCAACACTTCAAGGTATTTTATAAAGCCACTGAATGACTTTAGAGCGATAATTACGAGGCTCGTTGCAATGGCTGCGTGCATCTGTAAGCCGGCCAACAACACCAATGCTGGTACAATTAAGAAGCCGCCGCCAACACCAACAATCCCAGTGATAATGCCCACCAATAAGCCATCAAGAATTATTTTAAGTAAATGTCGCTGATGATCACTGGCTAGCTCTAAGTTTGCTTGCGGCCTCAACATAAAATAGCTTGCTAGCAGCATGACAACTGCAAAGATTGCTAGCTGCGCGAGTCCCGAAACATAAGAGGCAACCCAAGCGCCCAAGTAAGTCCCGAGCATTCCCGGAAGACCAAATAACCAAACCGTGGGCCAGTCAACTTGTTTTTGTTTTATATAAGGAAGTGCGCCAAGCAAGGCGATAGCACCAACAATAAACAGTGAGCCAGCGATTGCCACGCGCTCAGGTTGATCCACCAGATACACTAAAACGGGGACGGTTAGTATCGAGCCGCCGGACCCCATCAGGCCCAAACTCAATCCAATGGCGCAAGCGCCTAAAAGAGCAAATAGACTCAAACCAAAAATATTCAAACTAACGGCTCCTGTTAAACCGCATTTAGTGGAATTTTTAGATAACTAATGCCGTTGTCCTCAGGCTCAGGTAAATGGCCTGCTCGGATATTAACTTGCACTGCGGGGAGGATTAGTTTGGGAAGATTAAGTCCAGCATCTCGCTTTTCACGAAAGGCGACAAACTCCTGTTTAGATACTGATTGATTGATATGAACATTGTTTTGTTTTTGCTCTGCAACGGTCGATTCCCATGCATAAACATCTCGACCTTCCGCCATATAGTCATGCCCAGTAAAAATACGAGTAGTGTCTGGCAAAGCAAAGATTTTTTGAATGGAGTCATATAAAGTAGCTGCATCGCCACCGGGGAAATCAGTTCTTGCTGTTCCGAAGTCTGGCATAAATAAGGTGTCGCCCACAAAAGCAGCATCGTCAATTAAATAACTTAAGCAGGCTGGGGTGTGTCCTGGCGTGTGTAATACGCGAATTTGGCTTTCACCAAGCGGCAGGCTATCGCCTTCGATTAGTAATCGGTCAAATTGACTACCATCAAGTTTAACCTGTGGCTCTAGGTGGTAAATTTTAGCAAAAGCACTTTGTACTTCTGTAATTGCTGCTCCGATCGCAATTTGCCCGGATAGTTTTTGTTTTATATAAGGCGCGGCTGATAAATGATCGGCATGCGCATGGGATTCGAGTATCCAGTCGAGTTCTAAATGGTTTTGCTTGATGTAGGAAATGATTTTGTTGGCAGAAGTAAAGCTTGTTCGACCGGATGCCGCATCGTAATCTAATACCGAGTCAATGACAGCGGCTTTGCGTGTTGATTGGTCACTGACCAAGTAGCTGACGGTATAAGTCTCAGGATCAAAAAATGCTTTTACCTCGATTGCGCTCATCGGCTTATCTCTTTTATTGTGTTGCATTGAAATGTATTTTTAGAAAGTTAATACAGCGATTTAATAGCGCCTAAAATCTATATTAGAATATTCTAATGTTTCGGTAGAGTAAGTTATCTTTAGCCCAATATCAAGCATTAGCAGTCTATACCATTTTTTTTCACGAGTAAGTTGAGTGTGCAATTGGTCAAAGTGAGCAATGGACTACTTAAATACAACCAAGTCAATGTCTCACCACATAGATCAAAAAGTTACTAGACCACTTATAAAAAAAATGGCGATAATGAAAAAAATGAGAGTCGCAATAAGTCTTTTACGAGCGCGATTAAAACAAAAAATTGAGATATCTAAAGCTATCCGCTAGATATTCAAGATATGAAAAAATAAAACTTATATGAACGCAATTTTTTTACTAACAGTCCTGGTCCTCGTGGTGAATTCTGATTCAAAACGGGCTTGATTGTGTGACCAGATAAAATACAAAAAAACCCGTTTCGTAAGAAGCGGGTTTTTTTTTGCAATAACTTTAGCGAGAGATAAATCATTGGAGTCTCAAGTGCAAAATTTAAAACTATCGGGTGCGCAAATGGTAGTGCGCGCATTAAAAGATTTAGAAGTTGAGCATTTGTTTGGGTATCCAGGTGGATCGGTGTTGGATATCTATGATGCCTTGTTTGAACAGTCGTCGGTCAAACACTTTTTAGTTCGCCATGAACAGGCAGCTACGCATATGGCTGATGCTTATAGTCGGGCTACCAATAAAGTTGGCGTCGTTTTAGTGACTTCAGGTCCAGGGGCTACTAATTGTGTTACGGGTATCGCCACGGCTTATATGGATTCCATTCCAATGGTGATCCTTTCCGGACAGGTTGCCAGTCATTTAATCGGCGATGATGCATTTCAAGAAACTGATATGTTGGGTTGTTCACGGCCTATTGTGAAGCACAGTTATTCGTGCCGTTCGGCGCAAACTATTCCAGAGCTAATTGCGAAAGCTTTCCACCTAGCTAAGAGTGGTCGACCAGGTCCGGTGGTGGTTGATTTACCTAAAGATATCTTAAATCCTAATCAGCAATTTGATTACCGAATGCCAAGTCAAATTAAGTTGCGGTCATACAACCCAACGCTTACAGGTCATACTAAACAAATTGAAAAAGCAGCCAAAGTGATTAGTCAGGCGGCTCAGCCAATTATCTATGCAGGTGGTGGTGTAATTTGTGCTAACGCATCATCAAGGTTAAAGTTATTGGCAGAGCGATTAAACGCGCCAGTAACTACCACACTCATGGGGTTGGGCTGTATCGCTGGCGAGCACCCGTTGAGTCTCGGTATGTTAGGCATGCACGGTACTCTGGAAGCGAATAAAGCCATGGCTCACGCCGATGTAATCATTGCCATCGGTGCCCGTTTTGATGATCGAGTTACCAATAATACCGACAAATTTTGCCCGCAGGCCAAAATTATTCACGTTGATATTGATCCCACATCCATATCAAAAAACATTCATGCAGATATTCCGGTCGTTGGTTCTGCGGATATTGTTATCCAGCAGTTGCTCAATTCGCTAACCAAGCTCGAATACCAGCCAGATCCGACGCTCAATGGTCAATGGTGGGAACAAATCGCTTTGTGGCGAGACCGTCAATGCCTTGCGTTTGAGTCGGATGCAACCACAATTAAACCGCAACAAGTTATTCAGTCTATTTATCAAATTACTCAAGGCGAAGCCTTTATCACTGCCGATGTCGGTCAACATCAAATGTTTGCGGCACTTTATTATCCTTTCAAAAGACCCAAGCAATGGATCAATTCTGGGGGATTAGGCACCATGGGATTTGGATTACCAGCCGCGATGGGAGTGAAAGTGGCGCATCCAAATGCAGAGGTAGTTTGCATCTCCGGTGATGGTTCCATCCAAATGAATATTCAAGAGCTATCAACTTGTATGCAATATCAGCTTCCCATTAAAGTGGTGCTACTCAATAACGGAAACCTTGGCATGGTGAAGCAATGGCAAGATATGATTTATCAGGGGCGACACTCACAGTCTTATATGCAATCGTTGCCAGATTTTAAACGGCTAGCAGAGTCATATGGTCATGTTGGAATTGACATTGATGCACCGCAAACCTTACATCAAGAGTTAACCCAAGCTTTTGCTATAAAAGACCGTTTGGTATTTATAAACATTCAAGTGGAAGAGCATGAACATGTTTATCCCATGCAAAAGCGGCTGGGCGCCATTGATGATATGTGGCTTGGTAAAGGAGTCGACTAAAGATGCAGTCTATTCTATCTATACTATTAGAAAATGAGCCGGGATCGCTTTCTCGTATTGTTGGTTTGTTTTCTCAACGAGCGTTTAATATTGAGAGTTTAACTGTTGCAGCCACTCAAGATAAAAGCTTATCTAGGATAACTATAGAAACTTCTGGGGATCATAAAACGATTGAGCAAATCACCAAGCAAGTGAACAAACTTGTTGATGTCCTTAAGGTGTCAGAATTATCCAGCACTGAACACATTGAAAGAGAATTGATGTTCGTAAAACTTAATGCAACGACTGCGGAAGCGCGTGAAGAAATAAAGCGAACCACCGAGATTTTTCGTGGCCAAATAGTTGATAGCACCAACCAGCTTTATACAGTTCAGCTCACCGGTAAAAAGCAAAAACTTAACGCATTTATTAAGTCGATTAGAAAGCAAAGCGATATAGTTGAAATTGTGCGCTCAGGTTGTGTTGCGATAGCCCGAGGAAAACAAGCGCTCAGGCCCTAATAAATCGTATAGTTGCTATTGAATCTCGGCGTTGTGGTAAATATTTTGAACGTCATCCAAATCATTTAGCATACTGATAAACTTATCGAACATCTCAACATCGTCTCCGCTAATGGGAGTCATGCTTTGCGGTATAAATTGGATTTCATCGACATCAAACTCGATGCCGTCAAAGGCTTCCATCAGCGCCTTTTTAGCTTTGAAGTACTCGGTATGAGGTGCGAATACAGTAATTTTGCCATCTTCATTTTCAATATCGGTCACATCGACATCGGCCATCATTAAAGCGTCAAGGGCTGCTTCTTCGTCATCACCTTTAAAAACCAGTATGGCGCTATGATCAAACATGTGACCGACACTGCCTTGTGTCCCTATCTTGCTATTGGTTTTGGTAAAACACACCCGCACATCACCAAATGTCCGGTTTGGGTTGTCAGTTAGACAGTCGACAATCACCATACAGTTTCCCGGTCCATAGCCTTCATAACGTGCTACGGCAAAATCCTCACCGGCGCCACCTTGGGCTTTATCGAGGGCTTTTTCGATCACATGGCTTGGGACCTGATCTTTCTTGGCACGCTCAATCAATCCTCTGAGTGCCAAATTACCGTCGGTATCAGCGCCGCCTGATTTGGCGCAAACGTAGATCTCTCGACTGTATTTACTGTAGATCTTGGCGTTGGCATCCGAAGTTTTTGCCATTGATTCTTTTCGGTTTTGGTAGGCTCTTCCCATGACAGCTCTCTTATACTGGTAAAAATGTGGTTATTTTACCTCGCTTGCAAGCCTTATGAAACCTACTTTTTACACTGGTCGGACTCTAGATTGGCGCTTTGTGGATAGCAATCGGTTGCAAAGGTCTGTATAGTGCGCGCTAATTTTAGCAATTGGTTAAAGAATACACAGTTTAATCGCGTTAGGAATAACCTATGTTTACTCAAGACTTTTATACTTTTAAAGACAATCGATATGTCTTTTCACGCCAGCAAGGCAGTGATTTTGCTAAGCGCATTGCTGGTGATTTTAACCCGCTGCATGACATCGATAATTCTCGTTTTTGTGTGCCAGGCGATTTACTCTTTAGCGTCATGTTGAGTAAGTTTGGCGTTAGCAAGCAAATGACCTTTGATTTTCAGGGGATGATTGCCGGTGAAATGCCAATTAGCATCAGCGAACAACCTAATAGTATTGTTGCTGAAAATGATAAACAGAAAGTTGTGCTATCAGTAGAAAGAGACGGTGATATTTGTCGTGATGAACAATTTGTTGAAGGTTTAATTCGGTCTTATGTGGCATTTTCTGGAAAAACATTTCCTCATATTATTATTGAGCTAATGAAAAAAGAAGATGCAATGATTAACACCCGAAAGCCGATGGTTATTTATGATCAAATGAAGCTTTCTCTTAACTCGTTTGCCGACACCGCTCCCGAAGTTTTACTAAAAGATTGTGATTTTGCTGTGACTGGAAAGCGTGGCATGGTTACTATGAACTTTGACATCCAAGCGGATAACCAATCGATTGGTACCGGTGAAAAACAAATCATAATGAGCGGACTAAGACCCTATGCTCAAGATGATATCGACTATCTTGTAGATACCTACAATCAAAGTCGACAAGCTTATAGTCAAAATTAGTCATAGTTGACATTAATTGAAGTTCGTTTTATTTTTAGACGGCCTGCTGAGTAAGTAGGCCGTTTTCAGTTTTATACTTAAAAAATGACTATTTTTTATTTAATTCTTATTGAAAAAATATCCCTGCAAAATTTCATTTCTTTTCTAAACGTATCTCAATATTTAAATTCGGTTAAATAGTCTGCTTTTCTAAACATAAATTCAATAAGTATAATTGCTGTTACATTCAGAAAAACAAACATACTCCTTGCTTTGCTAAATTAACAATCAACTACTCCAAGTGGCTATCACTAAAACAAAATGGACAAACACATATAGCGGGTTCTAGCTTAGGCTAGCTTAATAAAGAGTAGTCTTTTTATTAATATCGAATAGGAGAACAACGATGAACAAAATTAAGACCCTGCTGATTGCCTCGCTTGCATTATCGGCTTTACCTTTGAGTGCTGCACAATACAAATTTGTACCGGCAAATAACACAATCGAAACTCATCTTTGTATTGCGGCAGCAGAAAACAATTTGTCTAAGTTCAAGAATAAAGCAATGGCTTTGTCTCGAAGTGCTGGAGTCTATCGTGTAATTACACGCAAGTTAACCTGCAATGATAAATCAATTGCTGATTTTGCATTTACTTATGATGCCAACAAAACTGTCGAGTTTTTAGATAGGTTTAGAAAACATGATGTACAAGTGCGAAGAGAAATTAGCGAACACAAAAAACTACGCGATGCTAAAGACTCAGGTAAAGAACGCATCGTGTATGTCAAAGTTGAATAAATCAACAGAGTTTTGAGGGGGAGGGCTGGTGGCTGCTCTCTCCTTCATATTTACGCCTAAAATAAAAGCCATGAGCTACCCCGATAAGATAGACCAATAAGACCGACCGATAAGCCAATCTCACAAATAATTCTCTCGTTTTTGTGATCAAATCATAAAGCGCTCATTTCAAAAGGTTATTAAAAATTTTTAAGGCAGAGTTATTTGCCAAAGACATTTCAGGGTACAATAGTCCACTTTCTCTCTTTGCTGGAGTTATCATGCAGATTACACATTCTGACCGTCTAAGTTATCGACTTATGGATGAGTCTGACGGTCAACGACTTTTTGAACTCGATCAAGACCCAGAAGTCATGCGTTTTATCAATGGTGGAACCCAAACGAGTTTGCAGGACATACAAGCAGTTTATATACCGAGAATGCAGAGCTACCGAAATAGCCAACAAGGTTGGGGGCTATGGCAAGTCACAGAAAGATCGACCAATGAATATTTAGGTTGGATATTAATTCGTCCTATCAAGTTCTTTAGTGAACATCCTGAATATAATAACTTAGAAATAGGGTGGCGATTCTTCAAAAAGACCTGGGGAAAAGGATATGCGACTGAAGCCGCAAGTCATCTGATAAAATGTTTAGAGCAAGCTAGCATAACAGGTATTATTCAACCCATCGATAAAATTAGTGCTTATGCCATGCCTGGAAATGCTGCCTCTATCGCGGTTATGAAAAAGCTGGGAATGAATTATATAGAAACCATGCTCTATAAAGATCCTTTAGGCGAGGAAACCGTGGTGTATTATCAAAAACAGTTGACTCAGGAAGGTTCTTAGTTGAGTTTCGCTCATATTTTTTACGATTATTGTAAAACTATTTGACCTGACTAGAGGTTCAGGGTTTAGATTCAGCGCTTTTCGATATTAAAGGTGTTTCCCTATGTTAAGTGATGAGCGATTTATAGCGCAATTTGAACTAACAACTTTAGATCCTGCTGAGTTCAATCACTTGGGCCACATTAGACTGTGTTGGCTCTATTTGAACCAGTATACTGAAGATGTTGCCATCGATCGGGTTGCTAAAGGGATAAACGCCTATGCCACTTCGTTAGGCGCTCCAGATAAGTATCATCAAACTATCACCGTTGCCTTGTGTAAAATAATCTCGAAACGAAGGGAAAAGCAAAAGTCGGCTCATTGGCTGGTCTTTTGCGAGCAAAATCAGGATCTTATTTTCAACGCAAAAGCATTATTGAAACACTATTATAGTGAGAAGCTAATTAGCTCTGAGGGTGCAAAAAGACAGTTTATCGCACCTGACCGAAAGGCGTTCTAGTTGTGCCACGAGGTTACAGGAGAAATAGTTAAATGAAAAAACAGACTACTTACTCCATTGGACAAGTCGCTCAACGATATAAGGTGTCGAGAAGCACCTTAATCTATTATGAAAAAATAGAACTTTTAAAAGTTTCTGCGCGAACGGCAAGCGGCTATCGTCAATATACTCAAAAAGATCTAAAAACCTTACAATCAATATTGCTCTATCGTTCCACCGGTGTGCCTCTAGAGCAAATCAAACAGTTGATTCAATCCAACCAAACCAGCAGTTCGTTAACCGAGATCCTACAACAAAGGCTGGCACAAACTAACCAAGAAATTTGTAAGTTAAAAGAGCAACAACAGCTGTTACTAGACTTGCTCAATCAAGATGCAACTAAAAGCTCTGGTAATTCTCTCAATAAGCAAATGTGGACTGACATGCTTAGAAAAGCCGGTTTAGACGAACAAGGAATGAGTGAGTGGCATCGTCAATTTGAAATGCAGTCTCCTATTGAGCATCAAAAATTCCTGCAGTCGCTCGGCTTGTCAACCGCAGAAATCAAAAAAATTCGAACTGCGTCGGCAGTCTAGTTGAAAAGGCTAGAATTGTTATTACAAGTTGCCAAGCGATCCCAAATTAACTGGTAGAGCGCAACCAAGCCACGGACTCAGAATAATCAGAAAACAATCTAAACTCTACTGGGTAATGTGCAACCAAGGTAATGTAGTTCTTGAGAAGTGCTGCGTCGTGAGCATCTGGCACAAAAAACGCCGAGCGCGCGCTGCTTGCTCTTAAATCCGCGGCAGCTATAACGGCGTCCGCTATTTGATGCATATCGGTTATCGATAATAGCAAAATGGCATTTTCGAAATTCCAAAGGGTATGTGACTCAGGCATAAAACCTTGTGTTCTGAGTAACTCAAAATAAGCTTCTTGCACCGTATCAAGTTCCACTTGCGCTAAGAATTTCAGGTGGAAAAAGCCATCGTCTTGAGTGATTTTATAATTTGCCAATGCAATTTGGTTCCGAAACTTATAATTTGTATGCGTTACAAAATTAAAAAGGTTTTAATGACAGCCATTCGCTAACAACAAACAGCCTAACTTTGGTAAGTCTAAACACTTTCAGGTCGTCGCGCATCAAATTATTTTGTCTACGGGCCTCGGTGTTATTCTAGTTATACGGTTATTTGTTTGGTTCAGATTGGAAAATGTTCAACATAAAAGGTATGCCTGGCCAAATATCAATATACATATCGACATTCCAGTCTTCCGTAATACTGTTAAAATCACTGACTTTGCTGAGGTTAGAGTCTGAATCTATTTGCAAAGTAACCCGCTTGGTTTCGCCGGACGATAAAGCAAAACCACTAAGATTTAATTTTGCGATTCGCTGTTGCTTTTGCGATATGTGGAGTTCGCTCGGTTCGATGATGATATCAAATTGCGTTGGATTTTTAATCACTATATCAATGGAAAAGTTGCTCAAAGCTTGACCACTGGTGAGGTCAGAAAATGACGGTAATTTAAAATTAATGCTCGACCAATCCAAATTATACTCAGCTTTTAATAGTTGGCTTTTATGGTGTAGCGAAATAACCAAGCGGGAATGTAAAAACAAGGTAGAGGCTAGCAACAAACTCATCAAAACATAAGCAATGCGAACATGGCGACGCGTTGGTGGTGTTGTCTGTTTAAGGTTTAATAACAGTTGACTTGCAATATGAGTCCCTACCGGTACAGCAACGGCTAAAAATGCAATATTTAAAAACAAAAGCGCTGCGGTAATTTCAATAAAGTCCAAGTCGGCAAGTTCAAAAATAAATGGGCTAATCAATACTAATGGCAAACTAAACAATGTTCCAAAGCCTAATGCAATCAACGGATGGCGAGTCAGGTATTTGATCATTAGGGCATACTTTATCTGATGCCTTTGTAAGGTTGGGGCGATAAAATCGAGTCCAAAGGTAAAAAATAAGAATAAATAACTTAGGCAATTGGCAACCAGTGTAGTTATTTTAAAAGGATAGTAACCAATCCATAAAATAACGGATTGCGCAGTCAAATAGAGCAGAAATAACTTGACCTCTTCCATTGCCTGCATTCTTAATGGAAATTCGTTAACTAAGCCATTGTTATATCTACCTGCTTTTTCAAATTCGGCGGAATACTTTTCCTTAAGTGGAAACAAAGTGATTGAAGCAAGTACTAACGAGCCTGATAAGATCAAATTTCCCAATACAATTTTTGTTTGTGACTCAAACAAAAAATCCGCAAGTTGCTCAGAGATACCATGCCATGACTTTGGGAAAAGGTAATCGAGTAATGCGGCCTTTAGAGGTTCCTGGTAGTGAATTAAGCCGGAAATAAAAAGGGCAAAAATTATTATCGTTGCAACTATATATAACCCGCCCCAAACTAAAGCCGTTCGATTAAAAAAACGTAGCGATAAGAGTCCATCTAATATGGCTATTCTTAGTTGGCTAAACACCGGCATTCATTATCCCCTAAACAGGCTTGCTTTAAATTATGTTGTACGTATGTCTTAGTACTAAAGTCGAATATTATCACTTCATAGTTTGCCTCGCAGCGAAATAATTTAATTTACTTAAAGCGTTGCCTAGGTTAGGCTCATGCTAACTAGAGTGGTCGATTCATATAAGCTGTTGAACCGTCAATCAATTAATCAATCAATTAGCCAATCAAATAGACAGTTGCATTAATAAAAGGATTGTCTAAATTTTAACCATTAAGAGCTGAAGAGAAATGATGAAAAATATAATGACAATAGGCCTACTGGGAGTCTGTTTTTTTGCTTTACCCGCTCAGGCGGAGCAAACAAGCGATGCGTTTTTTGATAAGTTGAAACAGCTTTGTCATAAAACACTCAAAGGAAAAAGCGTTTATCCAAGCAATAAAGAGGACGCTTTTTATGGTAAAACTTTGGTTATGAAAGTCGCAAGTTGCAGTGATAATGAAATACGAATTCCCTTTAGTGTCGGCGAAGACCATTCTCGCACCTGGATTTTAACTAAGACACAACAGGGACTGTTATTTAAGCACGATCATCGCCATGAAGATGGCACGCCTCACCAGCTAACGATGTATGGCGGTTATGCTAATACCGACGGCTCAGCCTGGTCACAAAGTTTTCCTGCGGACGAGGCGACTAAAGTTTTGGTGCCAAAAGGCACCACCAATGTCTGGCACTTAACGATTGATCGTGAAAATAAGCAATTTATTTATTATTTGGAACGCCACCAAAAACCAAGATTCAAAGCGGTATTTCCGCTTCCCTAGTTTTTGCCGGATTGATAAGCCCGCTAGCTCGATAATGTGTTAAGCGGGTAAGCTCATGATAAGCCGACAGGCTTATTCTCAGCCTTGCTTTTTTCAAAAATCCAACCGACCCAATCTTTGCCAGTTCACTTTAACTCAACCCCCTGGGATTCGAACCTGGCCAACACAATCTAATCCATAGTTGCATCTCACTTAGAAATTCGAGGTCGAGTATCAAGTTTTAAATTCACCCATTTGAGATAAAAAATATTTTGTTAAATTTTCGTTATAAATTCGTGAGGAATGATAAAAGTCGTTTCATTAAGGTGGACATGCTTTAAAAACAACAACCTCAAAACTCAATTGGAGAACAGCATGAACAAACTAAAAAAACTCTTTCAGTCAGTGTCCTTACTGGTTATTTCTAGCATTTTTGCAACCAGCGCGATGGCAGGTGGGGCTAAGTATGAAGTGACCGTTACTAATTTAACTAAATCTGTGGCTTTTACTCCCATAATGGTGGCAGCACACCATAAAAATGTACCTCTTTTTGAACTAGGCGAACAAGCGTCGGATGCAATTTCCGCGGTTGCCGAAGGTGGTGATACTAGCGGTCTTGCGGCAATGTTTTCTCACCCTTACGACCAAGTCAGCTCAACAGCCGGACTTTTAATGGCGGGTCAATCAGCGACCGTGACATTTGAAGGCTTAGGGCGTCACACTCGTTTTTCTGTGGCTTCGATGTTACTGCCTACCAACGATGCATTTGTTGCAGCGCAGTCGGTAAGAGCACCAAAACGTGGCGCTAAAACCTACTACTTACGGGCCTATGATGCAGGAACAGAAACGAATGATGAATTGTGTGCAAGTATTCCGGGGCCTCAATGTGGTGGCGAACCTTTCTCACCGAATGATCAAGGCGAAGGGTTTATCTATGTTCATTCTGGCATTCATGGCATTGGCGATTTGAGCGCTAGTGAGTACAGCTGGAGCAATCCAGTACTTAAAGTCACTATTGAACGTGTTAAATAGTTATCATTACCCGCTTAACGATTCGTTTATCGAATAACAAAAACAACAATGAGCGAAATCTGATTCCTCTGTTTTGCGCAGCATCCCGTGGCTTTGATGGTTGAGCCTCGGGATTTTTTTCATCCGCACAATGAAGTTTAACGACACCCGTTTACTAATATCGATTGTTAGCGCTATTTATCATTTGGCCCGGTGCTGCACACTAAGCGTTTGACTGTTTTCTTTGTTTTGGTTGAGCACTACTTATGTTTGCCTGCTGCTGACACGATTCGGTTGAAGCCGAATTAAGCCCAGAAGGTTTAAAGCCAGATTCAAATTGTGAACCTTTCATTTTATCGTAGGTGATTTGAATGGATGCTAGGTTAGATGCCATTACACTCACTAGTTGATGCGGTTTTAGCTGCTTAATCCGCGAACGATAAAAATGAATAAACTGACGCTCATTATTCTGCAGGTCATCAATAAACTCTTCGACATCTTGATTTATATCGCGTTGCTGATTGTCAGTGTACCAGCGAATCACTTCGATGGCCTTGAGATGAGTTTCAGCTAACTGATGATCAGGGGAGTCATTTAAATTCGCTTGATTTTCCTGCAAGTTTGCTGACCCCATGTCCGATTGCTGAGCTATCGGCTCGACCGACTGCTGGTAGTTTTGCAGCGTGCGCAGAAGCTTCTGCCGCTGTTGGGTCATTTTGGATAGTAAATACTTAAGCGTTTTGATGTGCACACGACGAGTGACTGACTCAAAAAAAGTAACACTCGCATCAGCCAACTTCTTCATGGTATCAAGCAAGTTAGTGCTGTTAAGTGAACGAGAGTTTGTCGACTTAGTGCGTTCTTTCGAAATTGGTTGAATATCTCCCATACGACTCTCCGAAATTAAGGTTAAACTCTCCGAAAAATAAAGTTGATTATGGTCGCCTTAAATTATTCGCCCTTTTATCTTCAAACTGATTGAACCGTTTTAAAGGGTAAAAAATAGCCCGCCTAAGCGGGCTACAATGAAGCGCCATCTATCAACTATTTCACGGCTAAGCGGTCTTCTACTTTTTCGACTTCAAAAGTATTTTTAGCAATCTGAATAACCAAATCTTTTTCAGCTTCAGACTCTACTGTACCGTTAAGTACTACTTTTCGATTGTCCGTATCAATATCAATCTCGGTACTGTCAATTTCTGTATTTAATAAAAGTTTGGTTGAGATTGCGGTGGTGATCGATGCATCAGTGATATCAGAAGCAACCGAATCTTCGTCTTTCGACTTTTGCTCAATCACTAAACGGTTTTCTACATCTTTGATGCCTTCAACACTTTTCGCTAATTCAGTCGCCAAGTCTTTTTCAACTTCGTTATCAACTTTACCCGTAATCACCGCAACGCCATCAGTCACATCTGTTTCGATTTTGAACGGGTTCAGGTGTTCATTTAGAAGCACGATAGTATCAAGCTTTCCATCGAGCCATGCGTCGCTCATCGCGCTGTTCTTATCGTCATTTCCGGCCATTACCGGTAGCGAAAGCGCAGAAGCGATTACAACTGGAATTAATGACTTTTTCATTGAAATATTCATACTAGGTCTCCTTGGTTATGAAAAACAATTTTGAGAAGGCTAATAATTAAAACCATTTTCTCAAATCTCACTTGTAATAGAGCAAGTGCTGTGCCAATTATTATAAGTCCAATAAAAACAATGAGTTATGGGTTTTCGACTATGCTGAGATTGAAATTTGGAGGGAGAGTTCACACATTGCTATGTAGTTATTACATAGAAGCTTGTTAATTTTACAGGGATGCTATAAATTGGCTGTCCCGCACCATCGTTGCCATGAGGTTTTAAAAGGTGAGCAAACCGAGTTTGTTATTAGCTATTCATGATGAAAAACTGCAAGAGGAACTGCTGAGTTTTTCCTGCGTATCTCAATTTGAAATTAAACTGGCAGAGCCATCGCATTGGATTGATGTTAATCAGCAATGTCGGGCGGATATTGCCATGGTTCAGGTCGATGGTTTTTCAATGGACGATTATCAGCAACTGATTGCCAGCAAAGTCTTATCGGATATTGATGTTATTTTCATTAGTAATGGTGAGCCAAACGAGGCAATTGATAAAGCGATGCTAAGGGGGGTGAGTTATCATTTGCGCTTGCCACTTGATGCAGATGTATTGCATGAAATGCTAGATGAACTCTATCAAGAAGTTGATCAAATCAAATCTTCGTCTCACCAAGCGGTGACTAGCGATCTTGATCAATTTGGTTTGCTCGTTGGGTCCTCCAAAGCTATGCGCCGCTTATACCGTGTTATTCGCAAAGCCGCCGATTCAAATACCAATGTTTTTGTGGTTGGTGAAAGTGGCGCTGGTAAAGAGCTAGTGGCCAACACCATCCACTTAGCCAGTGATCGCGCAGAAGCGCCTTTTGTGGCAATTAACTGCGGAGCGCTTAGCCCAGAATTAATCGAAAGCGAATTGTTCGGACATATAAAAGGCGCATTTACCGGAGCCAATAAAGATCGTACTGGGGTATTTGAACAGGCCGAGGGTGGCACCCTGTTTCTCGATGAAGTGACCGAAATGCCGCTTGAGCATCAGGTCAAGTTATTGCGAGTTTTAGAATCCAATGAATATCGGCCGGTCGGTAGTGATAAGATCAAATATGCCAATGTGAGAGTGATTGCTGCCACTAACCGAGAAGCTTCCGAAGCAATCAAAAATGAATTGTTTCGAGAAGATCTCTACTTTCGTCTTGCCCACTTTCCAATTCGAGTCCCGCCGCTACGAGAGAGAAATGAGGACATTGTTGGACTCGCGAAACATTTTCTTGCGTACCGAAATGCGGAAGAAGAATCTAATAAGGGGATTTCCGAGGAGGCGCTTAATAGAATTAGGGAATATGAATGGCCGGGAAATGTTAGAGAATTAAAGCATGCTATCGAGCGAGCGTTTATTCTTGCCGAGTCTGTTATCGACTGTGAGCATTTGGTGCTACAGCAAGATTTTCTTGAAGCCAGCGCTGTCGAGCAAGCTTCGCATGCTACGGTACCAGCGGGTATTCCGCTCGAAGAAATAGAGCGAAAAGCGATAGAGAAAACCTTGCAAGAAAATGATGGTAATAAATCCGAAACGGCTGAGCAATTAGGTATCAGCGTTAAGACCCTGTACAACAAACTGGATAAATACGATAAATCAGAAGAAGTCAGTTAACTCGATTGGCCCAAATAGTTGGAGGTTAGGAACGAACTTTTTTAGTGATCCTTGTGTTTTGTAGGTCAGACTTTTAGTCTGACAGCTTTGATTGGAGGAGCTGTTTTATCAATTATTATCCTCAACCATCATTGCCATAAGCATAAAAAAACGCGGACAAATGCCCGCGTTCTTTAAGTAAGGTGTAATACCTTAGTCTGATTAAAAAGCGTGATTAGCAATCTGTATCTTTAGCATCGACTGCTTTTTTAGCTTCTTCACAAGCGTCTTCAACTTTGTTGCCTAGCTCTTCCGCTTTGTCTTTTGTGTCATCCACGATTTCGTCGACTTTGTCTTTTGAATCTTCTACCACTTCATCGATTTTCTCGCCTGCTTTTTCAGCTGGACCTTTATCTTCGCATGCCGTTAAAAGTAAAGTAAATGATAAAGCTAATGCGTATAGGTATTTCATGTTTGACTCCTTTGCTGTAATCGTTATTTTAAAGGTTTATGTTCATTTCTTAAGTTGTCGGCAAGTCTTAAGTGACAAGCACGATATTTAAAATAGGGTCTAAGTTTTTAATTTAAAGACCGAATCGTTAATTTAAAGACCGACTTACCTAATTTAAAACGTTGAACGTTTTTAGTTAGGCTGACGCTATCATACCGGTTAAAGTGATGGACAAAGCGTCGTCGTTCTCAAATCTGTATTAAACAGGTGGCGATTTTCCTTTTAGTGACCGCATCACTAGAGACACCACAAATAATACGATAAACAAAAAGAACAATATTTTTGCAATTCCCGTTGCAGCCCCGGCAATCCCGGTAAATCCAAAAAGTGCTGCAATAAGCGCAATAACCAAAAATGTGATTGCCCAAGATAACATAGATAAACTCCCCATTTGTTAAAGTTGACTAAAGTGATACCGCTTAAATCACTCGCTTGGTTAACAACATAGCTAAATGTGTGCCAACTTTCTTCGTGGGGTGTATATATCTATTAAATACAATGGGTTATGTTCTTAGAGTTTATTCTGCCTCGTTAAATTAGAGCATTGATTTTCTGTTTTCATGAGGCTCAAGTTGAAATTGTTTCCGATCAATCGGTAAAAATTATAGAGTAGTATTGTTGGATATAAAATAGTGATGTTGGGTATAAAGTAGTGAAGTTGGGTATAAAGTAGTGAAGTTTGGTATGAAATATCAACAAGAGTCATAGATATTACCCAGAATCGCACTGGTAAAAGCCTTATTCATAGGCGATTAGAAAAAATTTAGAAGGAATGTCGATTTACAAAGGTCTAGTTCGTCTAAGTAGATGACTGCAGACTCTGTGGCAGAGGAAGTTTGCGATTAGGAGCGACGTGATCAACATTAGCTGGCCCAGCTCGGCAGTCATAAGTAAGCTTGTTTCAGATAAGTAATCAACAATTAATTCAATTCAAAAGGATAAGTCAATGCAATTTTTATGTTTAATTTATGAAAATGAATCATTAATGGCAACCCGAAGTGACCAAGAGAACGGTAAAATATTTGAAGACTACATGGCCTTTACCGAGGAAGTTAAACAAGCTGGAAATTTAGTCGCTGGTGATGCGTTACAACCTACCGACACGGCGACAACTGTGCGAGTAAGAGACGGCAAAACCTTGTTAACAGACGGCCCATTTGCGGAAACCAAAGAGCAACTCGGCGGCTACTACTTATTGGAATGCGAGTCGCTAGACGAAGCAATAGAAAAAGCGGCTAAAATTCCATCCGCCACCACCGGAAGTATCGAAGTTAGACCGATAATGGTGTTTGAATAGGAGATAGCAGGATAGACGATAGGAGCTGGGAGCTAGGAGCTAGGATCCGGGATTATTTTTGTCTTTGGGCCGGAGGTTTGTTTTTGTTTTCTAGTTGCACCAAATATAACGCTCCCTGCTCGACTTGAAGCACTTTCTCTAAAAAAAGGAAAATACATTTGACTGAGCAATTCTCATTGCTACATTCGCAAATCCAAACTGCTTATCCGCAAGCATTGGCTAAGCTGCTGATCGTGTTAAATAACATTCAAGACGCAGAGGATTTTTTGCAGTCTGCAGTTGAGAAGGCTTTGATCAAATGGCAACAGCAAATGCCCGACAACCCCGTTGCATGGTTGGTACAAGTCGCACGTAATCAGTACATTGATTTTTATCGCCGGCAGCAAAAGCAAATTTCAGATCATTCCGTCAAAGAGCAAAGTATCGAAGTCGATCTTAGCGAATCGGCATTATTGCTCAGTTACAACGATGATTTGCTGCGCCTGATTTTCACTTGCTGCCATCCTGCGCTTAACCAGCAAACACAAATTATTTTATCGTTAAAACATGTTTTAGGCTTAACGGTTAACGAGATAGCTAGCGCGCTATTAATTCCGGTCAAAACCCTTCAACAGCGACTGCTTAGAGCAAAAAAGAAAATTATTGGTAATCATATTCAATATGAAGTGCCTGCCAAGTCGAGTTGGTCTGAGCGAATCGATGGCGTACTTAAAACTATTTATCTCCTTTTTAATGAAGGTTATTTATCCACTCAGCATCAATTCCCGATTCGAACGGATCTATGTAAAGAAGCCATTCGACTCACCCGTTTATTACATCTCGGGATCAAAGACGACGCGGAAGTTATTGGGTTGCTTGCTTTGCTACTTCATCAGGATGCCAGGCGACCGGCGCGCTTTGATGAGAATGGCAACATGGTGTTATTAGATCAACAGAATAAAAGTCTTTGGAAACAAGCCAACATACAAGAAGCAAACACATTAGTTTATAAAGCACTAAAGCTAAGTGGCGGCAATCGCTTAAGTCGAAGTCATTTATCTAAAGATAATTCAGGTTCTTGCGGCTATGCATTGCAGGCTGCTATCGCGGCTTTGCACAATCATCCCGGCAAAGCAACGGAAACAGACTGGCCACAGATTTACGGGCTTTATTGTAAGCTGCTCACGCTGCAGGACAATGCGGTCATTCGCCTCAATTCGCTGGTGGCACTGGCAAAAAGTGGAAAGTTTGATAAAGCTGTAGAAGAAATTTTAAAGCTAAAATCACAACTTGAGAATTATCCCTATTACTATTCCACCTTGGCAGGATTATATTTTGAGCAAAATGATTTTACTAACGCATTGGCGTTTTATCACAAGGCACTAGGAAAGGCAGAAAGTGAATTTCAAGAACAATTTTTGCGGGGGAGGATTTTGACTTGTGGTGGGAGTATTTAGATGATTCTGTACACCTATCGTTTAGCATTTGGCGTAATTTGTGGATAGGCTAAGTGTTGAGTCAGTCTTTGTAAATGTTTGCATTTTTTACAGTTCGGTTAAACAAAAGAACAAATCTAGTGGCCTTGTTTAAGAATACATTATCTGGCTATTGCTTTGGACAGCTTAGGTTAGGCCGGAGGAATCACTTAAGGGAAATACAATTCTCTACCCCTTTGAATAGAAATAGTTTGTCTAAATTTTATTTGACCACACGTTAGCCTCCGCAACAAATTTGTCTCTTAGCCATTTGTGCATTGGGTTCTTATGTTGTCTTTCATGCCAATAAATATAGAAATCTAAACTCTTGCTCTCGAACGGAAATGGTAATACTTTGATTGGGTAGTGCTCTTTTAGCCGCTCTGCAAATGGTAGTGGTACAGTAAACAGTAGATCAGATTTAGTCACTAGCGATGGCATTATCGAGAAGTTGTTGACCTCCAAAACTATTCTGCGTTGAGACTGATTATTCGCTAATGCTCGATTAATCTTAGAGAGTGGATTTTGCTCTACAACTGTACTGCCATGTTCAAATTCTAGATACCTTTCCAACGTCATATCCTCCGCCTGAAGGTTGCATCGATTTGTGGTTATACACGCAAATTCACTTTGATATAAACGCTTTCGATATAGGCCTGCACCTTCTAACTCCCAAGCAAGAAAAGCTAAATCTATATTGCCATCTTTAAGACTTTCTATTGCATTTTTGCCTGTCATGTCATGAGTGTGCAAAACAAACCTGAGACCCGGAGCGAGAGTTTGAATATCTGAAATAACGCCTGCGAAGAGATAATAGTCCATATCAACGCCTGACAGATTGAATTTACCTTTGAACTCTTGGGGGCTAAAATCCGCCGTATCCCAGAGGTTAGTAATTTCTGGCATCAGGGCATCTAGTTTTACTTTGAGAGTTTCGGCCTTAGGTGTCAGAGTGTATGATTTTCCAGTTCTGACCAATAAAGAGTCATTAAAATCACTTCGTAGTTGATTGAGTATGTTACTCATTGCTGGTTGAGTCACATTTGACATCAGCGCTGCCTCAGTGACGCTCTTTTTTTCCAGTATGTGCCACAGGTGAATTAGGCGTTTAAACTGTTTGATTCTCATACTGACCATCAATATAAATAAAATGTATCCAGTATATATTAGATTCTTATTTTATTTTTGTAACTAAGTTACATATCCTGCATTTATCAACGCTCGTTTCGTAGACAAAGATCTTATATAGCATTTTGACCGAGTCGATTTAACGAAAAAGTTATTTCTTCGAGTGAGCAAAATTGAATTAATAGTATTGAGAGCATCGTACTTAACAAAATTACTCTCGTTTTACTGAACGAGTTAAAAAGCCAAATTAGGTGACAAATTTGCTGATAAGAGACCAAAAGGTATTTGACGGCTTTGGGAAGTCATATTGTTATAAAAAACATTAGTGAATATAAAAAGATCAAAATAGAGGAATAGATTAATGAAGTATTTAAACGGACTACTCACCTTGTTTTTTGTGGTCAGCTTTTTGGGTTGCTCGTCGGTTCCAAGTACTCGACTGCAAGTGCAACGCTCACCCGAAATTATCATTCCTAACGCAAAGAGTGTCAGAATCAACCGATTTGACTCCAGTAGTAACTCATATGGCTATAATCTCGCGGGCATCCATCGTACCGATGTTGAATCTTCTCTCTTCCAAACCAATACCTTTAAAGTAGTATCTAGAGGTCCAGCAGACATGGTTCTAGGTGGTTCGTTGAACTTTAGCTCAGATGTATACACGAGTGATTCGGCAACCACCGATAAAGATGGTAGAACTGTTTATACTTATAACGCAACTCGAACTGGTGTGTTACAAGTTCAACTCATGGTCACTGATAATTCTGGTGATTTAGTTGGTGTATCTCAGTTTGACATTTCAGAGTCCTCTACTGGTACTGGATATAGCCCTACTGAAGCCTATGAGCAGATGATGTCAGCTTATGATATGTATAATATCGTACTTAAACGCTCTGTCGGTGAAATCGTAAAGAGAGTGACTCCTTACACTGAACATGTCAGACGGACTTTTGCAGAAGCCAAAAATGAAAAAATTGAAATAGCTAATAAAGCAGCAGGGCAAGGCGATTGGAAAAATGCATTAAGCGGTTGGAAGAGTGCCCAGTCAGACGGTGCAGATTCCAAAGCCGCTTCTTACTACAATCACAGCATCTACTACGAGACCTTAGGTGATCTAGATAAAGCGCTTGAATTTATTCAAATGGCTCTACTAGTAAAGCAAAATAACAAATTTAGCGCACGTCAAGATTTACTATTAGGGTTAATTGAAGAAAGAAATTCATTACAAAAGCATTTTAAAAAATAGCGCTAACAGCATGTTAGGCGGGTATATCTTAATACGTAAGACGGGTTAAGCGTAGGTCGGTATTGAGCCAAAAGCTAGTACCAACTACGCTATGCGGGGCACACTAACGCAACAATACACTGTAAAGCCGGTATAATGTTCTTTGATTTAACCATCGTGACGGGGCAGTGTGCCCCACAAAGTGCTAAGCAGAGCAGATAGATCGGATAAAACATTGTCATACCGTGGCTTTTGGTTGTCGCTATCAACGCTTGCTAAGCTTTACTTTCCAAAACCCGTATCCAATGCGGTGCGATTTCGAGAGATTGCACAACTATTTTGATGCAAACCAGTAAAGGTACTGCCAATAAAACACCCGAGGCACCCCATAACCAGCCTAAAATAATTAACCAAATTAAAATTACAAGCGGGTTTAGGCGGATATTATGACCCAATACCAGTGGAGTAATCAGTTGGGCTTCAATAATGTTGACCACTAAATAAATCGAAGCTGGTAGCAAGGCGGCGAGTGAAGGCCCGTATTGCGCCAAGCCTGCGATAGCTAGAATACCTGTTAGCACAAGCGGGCCAACATAAGGAGCAAAATTAAGCACCGCAGCCAAGGCTCCCCAGAGTAACGCATCTTCTACACCAAGCCACCAAAGAAGTGCTGCTGTGGTTATTCCAAGGCTTAAATTGATAAGGCTTACGGTAATAATGTAACGAGAAAGGTGTCGTCGTAGATTTGCGACTAAAAGAATAGTCTTGCGACTATCATTTTTGATGGCAATGACCTTAGAAAATGTTTCGAATAATTTTGGACCAAAAATTAATAGAAAAAGAAACAACAATAATGTGGTCATCAATTGGGCAAGTGCAACTGGGGTTGCTAACATTAGCGAGACTGCTGCGTCCATTCCACTTTCTACAATTTTATCGCTGACTATTTCACCGCCATTAGTGGGTGGCTTTTGAATAATCGGTTCTTCAGGCTCATCACTTCCGAACAGACTGCTCCAAAAACCTTTCTCTTCCTTTTGAGGTTGAACGGCTGTAGGCTCAATCGCTTTGGTTTTTGCCGCAAGCTCAGAAAGCTTTTCATTCATAAAAGCATTTAACTCTGGCAACCGAGAGGCCCATTTTTGAGCGGGTTGAGCGAGTTCGGCGGTAACAAAACCTAGCGGTGTTCCAATTGCTACAAGTAAGAGTAGGGCTGAGATTGAGCGTGGGACGTATAATTTTTTAAGTAGTTCCACAACAGGACTTAAAAGAAGAGCCATTAACAAGGCTACTAAAATGGGCACGAGTAAACTGGAACCAAAATAAAGCGTGTAGACAATTGCTAAAGCGAGCAGCCAGGAGCTGGCTTTAAAACCGGTCTTGGGAGTTTTGCTTGACTCCTTGGATTGCGGTTCGGTTTGAGAAATATTCTTATTAGCCGTGCTCATAGGTAGTTTGTCCAAGTTTTTAGCGGATTCTAATGTCCGTGCTATTAAATAGAATTCTATTCTTTAAAGACTTAAAAATTGACACCAGCCAACGCTGGTACGGCTACAGTACTCTATCGGTCTCACCTAAAAAAATCAAACCGATTATTTTACTATCACTCTACCGAGCGCATGCTCAATAAAATACATTGAAATAATTTCAAACAGTCGGTAATTCTTACTGATTCACCAAGCTTTAGCATTAATTTACATAGCCTAGTTAATCTTTTGTAATTAAAAATTATTTTTTGATTTTTTAGGGCGGAAATTCTGTAGCCCTTGCGTGATAAGGTGTGTATAGAATTTTAGAGTAGCATTATTCTGTAGTTAAAAATCGAATAAACAATTGTGGCATAGCAGTTGCAACATCAAGATTAACACTTTGATACTCTCAGTCAGGTTTATCATTTTGACAGGCCGGCTGAGGAAATTTATTGCAGAGGTGCAAAGAAAATTTCGTAAGTGTTAAAGCGAGTAGCCAAAGTTTATTTAGATAAAAAGATAGCCTTTGGCTCGTTATTATTTTTTTTTAAGGCCAATAGAGGAGAATATTATGCCAAACGCTCAAACTAATAGTCAGAATTCTAATGCTAATTCTCATAGCCAATCGCCCTGGACTGATCGTTCGGCGGAAGCGTTACACTCAACCGTAGACAAAGTTCACGACAAAGCAGCAACTGCTGAAAAAACAATTCGTGACAGCGCGAGCCATTCTGCTGAAAACTTGGCAGAAAAAAGGGCAGAGCTTGAAACCCAAATAAAAGCATCCGCTGAAAAAGCTAAAATACTTGCGCAGAAGAATCCGTTAGCGACTGCGGGAATAGCATTTGCAACCGGGATGTTGGTATCTGCATTACTAAGAAGAAGATCTTAAAATGTCCAATCATCAAACTCGAAGTGCTGAAGCTAAAGGACATCGAACATCAGATTCGGTCAGTGAAGGCGCTGAAAATGAACGAGTTAATGCGGAGGCTGGAGAGCATAATAACTCTCCGGCCGAACCATTTGAGCAGCTTAGGTTAGCATCAAAACTGCTACTTACCGGTTACAAGACTAAGTTTGCCTATCTCGCCAACACAGCATCATTAGAATGGCAGTTATCACTAAAAAGCTTATTGATTATTTTTATGCTGGTGCTTGGATTAACCGCGTTCGTTGTGACTGGTTGGCTGGTGATTGTAGCCAGTATCGCTTTTGCCATGCATGATTTAGGCGTGGCTAGCTGGATGATTGTGACAGCGATACTTGCTGGGCATGTTGCTCTGAGTTTTTGGTTTTGGAGTAGTATTAAGCGTTTCTTAAAACATATAGGATTTTCTCAAACTATCCAATCAGCGCTAAACTAAATAACTTAGTCGAGGGTGTTATGTTCGAAAAATTAATAGCAAAAGAGAAGCAACAACTGCGAGAGGTGGCGCTAGGTAGAGAATCTAACCGTCATCAAATAAAACAAACTAAACAGTTGCTGGCTGATGCCGCAAAGGTTGCAATTGTGTCACCTAAAGGGGTGGCTGGTTGTTTTGTGGCAGGTGTTTTCTTTAATTTAAAATCGACCAAGCGTTGTAAAAATAATTCAACATCAAAGCAATCAATAAGCACTCACTTTATCACAGCTATACCTCTGCTGATGAAATACTTTAAGCTTAATGATATGGGCGAAGAATAAATAATAATACTCACAATACTACGCAAACGAATATGTCGGCTAGTAGCAGGTTGAACCTTTAGTACAACCCGCTCGGTGAGAGAAATGTAAGTTGCAACTACGGCATAATATCTTTCATGGATTGTTTCTTAAAACCCTTTGGTGGTGCAAATTGCTGGCTATCAAATGACTCTTGATTGATAGACTTTAACTTTGCGCGTTCAGTGACTTCTCCTTGGTCGAATTCCTTGTAGATAATAGGAAAACCACCTAGTTCTTCTATTTCCGAAAAAGGAGTGTCTTGGTCACCACTAAACTGACCAATCGAGTCAGTGAGCTTCTTAAAAAATTGCATCATACCTAGCATCGCTGATTTGACTTCTTGACTATTCTCAAACTTTGACCATTCAGTAACACAAAGCTCTCGCTTTTTTACACCGTCTGACAAAACCTCAACGTATTTGCAAGTGTATCCTGCGGTCGAATCAGTTTTACCGGTCTTAACCAATTTTTTCACTGGCCCCTTTTTAGGTTTGCCGATACCCATTTTTCCGGCCATCATTTCGCGCATCATTTTTTGTTGTTCTGCAGGCATTTTTGCCAGTTGTGCTTCCATTTGCTGTTTAACTTGGTCCATTTTCGCTTTTAGGGTGTCCAAATCGGTTGCTTTGAACTCGGTATAGCTGTTGTCTTGTGGTGAGATTATCATTAAGGTTTGATTTTTGTGGTTAAATATTACATCGCTGTCTGACTGATCACTTTTATCAAAATGAGTCATTCTAAGCATCTCACCTTGGATCAACATGGTTGAGTCACTGAGCTTGTCGCCTGTTTCGGCACTTTGCATTACAATTTTGGTCCCAGCCCAAGTGTGAAAAGAAAGACTGCTAATTAATAAAGCGGTTAGCGCCTTGGTTCGATGGTTTCGCATGGTAAGCCTCCGTTCATGTTTAATTGGCATCAGAGGGTCGATTTTAGCACTTAGAATTCATTGGCAAGAATATCCGTGTAGAACTGCGATCGATCTTATTTCTGACGGGCTGATTATACAAAAGCCATACTAGATAAAAACAGCGAGTTAGTCACGAATAACTGAAGCGGTTGGTTCCTATAAGTAAATTAAACCGGTAAAGCGAGTAAGGATACATGCGAGGTAATTAGATAATAGCAAACCAGAATGTGAACCAATCTTGCTAATCATTAAACTTAGCTATAAGTACTAAGCTCATTAGAATGTTTTTGGTGGAATTCCAAGTTGCAGAATTAAGAAGGTGAGGAGAAATAAGAGGGTGAAGGTAGTGGTAGTGCTTATTGGTAGTCGTGAAAAGAAGTCGCTCGCGCTAGAAAACGTAGAGGGAGATTCCCTCTACGTCGATTGGTATTACTTCGCTAAGTAAGCCAACACTTTTTGATTTTCCAATGCATTTTCCACTGCAATTGCAATCATGCTATCAAAGCCAGCTTGGATTCCTGCCGTGACGGGCGCACCATGCTTGTAGTCCATATTTAATGTGGTGCCATCAGCGGTAGTTAAAGTGCCTTTAATTTCGCAGCGATAGACCCAAGTATTTAATCCGCGGGTTTCGCATAGAAAGTGACTGATTGACGCTTTGATTGTTTTTTGAGCTGATGAAGCAGTGACGTTTGCATTCTTCTTCACCTCTTCGTTGAATTGAGCGATAAAGCCATCAGTAATTTGTTTGTAGTTGTAGCTATGTGAAACGCCAGAATTACTTGATTCTTGCTCTTGAGTTGAGCTTTGAACATTTTCAAGGCTGAGTTTTCCGTTGAGTTCAAAAGTAGGTATACGATCAGCGGCTAAAGGATAAACTGTGGGTGCATACTGGTAACTTGCACAGCCAGTCAGCAAAGCCAAAACAGAGACGAAAATTAGATTAAGTATGATGGTTGATGGAGACTTAGACATCTAGGTTGGTTCCTTAATAGTTATTGTGTTTTTTATACGGCGAGGCGGACCTCAAAAAATAGCAGCGCATCCTAGCCCAGATGATTAAAATTTAACAGCTTAAATCATCGGTAAAAATGCACAAACATAGGATTGAGTTTAGCCCATAGTTGGCCGGATTGCTTTGCTAAATACAAGATTTTAATCGTGGTTTTTTATAACGCGTTAAACTCTGTGGCTAGCTAATATGAGTGCTTACTAGGCGAGTTAAGTGAAAGCTGTGATTCTAAAAATACTAAACTACGGGTACCGTACCAAGAATAAAGCTCGCCATCGATTACGGCACCTTGAAAGCCCATCTGCGAGAGAGTTTGACAATGCTTCTCAAACGGAAACGGTTCGCTGGATAGCAAATAAAAGCAGTCCTCTGAGGGAAGTTTTTCATCATTGATGTTGGGGTATTTCTGCTCGCGCTCTATCAGCATGGGCGCAAACCCAAGTTTGCATAAAACCGACCAAATAAATGTCCCTGGACCAATTGCCATCCACGGATCTTTCCATATTAAATAGTCGACTTGAGTGACCACCGCGCGACTATTGGGTAAATCTCTGTGGGATAGATAACGAATGGCTCCTGGCACATTATCCAAATCTGGAAAATCTAAGTTAGAAGCCTCAGCTACTTGTTGCCAGCGTTCTGCAAGTTTTAACAAAGCTGGGTTGTCCAATGTGTCTGCTAATCTAGAAAACTCTTTGGAGATACTGGCAATATCGGTGATGTGCAATGCAAAGTAGGGATACGGGCAATTCTCAGCCATCTCTAAAGTGTTTTCTTCTTTGTCCAAGATAACAAGATCGGGTTCCAATTCAGCCAATTTATCCCATTTGACATCCTTGGTTCCGCCGACCACCTTTATCGATTCAACCATTTCTTTTGGGTGAATGCAAAAACGAGTTCTGCCGACAACATTGACCCCACAGTCGATCAATGTTTCGGTAATGGACGGAATGAAACAAATTATGTTTTGCATATTTTTTGCTTTTACCCTTTCGACTTCGCCTTATACATTAGACCGTGTCAACTATTGCTTAATTTAAGTGACGCTCTAGCGCACTACAAAGTTGAATTGATTCCTTTGTTTGAGCTAACGCCAGTTGATGGCCAGGCGCTAGTTCGCCATATTTCTTGAACAGCCTATCAAGCTCGTGCAAACGATTTTGTTGACAAGTCTCACTCGCGATTCGCGGACTACGGCGACGCCATTGAGCTGGAATTTTCTCAAGAATTGTTTCCAAATTTGCGCCATACCATTGCCAATGTTGTTGACCCAACTTTTCATTGGATACCATGGCTGTGATCATTGCAAAACTCTCACGAGGGCCCACCGAGTCACTCAAGGCATAACCTTGTATGGTTTCTACTAAGCCAGGGTCTCGCAATTTCCCGAGCGCATAAGCGCTGGCATTATCAAATAGTGGATCGTCAACTACTTTTCGAGCATTTACTAACTTTTCAAAAAAGATAGCACCAGTTTCTTCAACGGCAACAGTAAAGGCACTGGTATACAAATCGCTGGAGAGTTTTGATTTTTCACCACTCTGACTGGCCTTAATAAAGTCTTCTGCGAGTGACTTTAACGTGGCGCGGATAGATGGTTCTTTTAAGGTAACCGCGGCAAACTTAATTAAGTTATTGAGCATTAATCGTTGACCGTCTTTTAACTCAGCTTTCTTATTTTGTAGCTGAGTTATTTTTGCTAAATAAAGTGGTGCTATTTCATCAATAAATTGTTGTGCTTTTTGTTTTGATAATACTTTTTTATAGTATTGGATCTTACTGAGTGGTAACTCTACAATTTGTCGGAGATCCGATTTTGCTGATAGCTTTATCGCATTGATCATTAGCGCTTGTTCGACTTGGCCTGATTCAAAGCCAGCAAATACACTGTCCAACACGGCAATTTTTTCACCATGACTCAATTCGTCATAATGATCAATTAACCCATTGAGCTGTTTATCGGAAAGTTTCCAGCGATAGTAACCCGCGCCATCGGCATTAGGCATTACCCAAGTGGGGCATTGTTGGGTATTTAATAGCAGCCGGTTATTTTTGGCACTGATCAAGTCACATTGTTTTTCTATTTTGTCATTAACTTTATAAGCAACACATAAGGGAACCGTCCATTGTGTTGCTTGCTTTATTTCAGAACCCAGCGGTTTATAACGAGACTGGTTAAAGCTTAGCTCAGTTGCTTGATTATTTGAGCAGTTAACTCCAATATCGAAAAACGGTACGCCTTTTTGCTCAACAAACTGTTTGAAAGTTTCGGTCAGTTCGGGTACCCCAGTTTGTTTGGCAATGCTTTGATAAAACTGCGGGGAATCTGCCACACTATCCGCATACTCGGCAACATAGCTGCCCAGTGCTTTACGAAACTTTTCGGCGCCAAAATAGCTATCAATCATGTGAATAACCGCTTGGCTCTTACGGTAAGTAATCGAGTCATAAGCATTGCGAATGTTCGCATTTTTTAGGATAGGTTGTCGTATTGCACGAGTGCTTGCTAGTGAATCTGAGTTCATGGTGTTAAAGTTTGAACGCAGCGCGTTCAAATTGTGCCCAGCATGCGGTTCAAATTGATCAAGAATAACTGGCGTCGCCCAAGTCGCAAATCCTTCTTTTAGCCATAAATCGTCCCACCAAGGTGGGGTTACTAAATTACCAAACCACATATGTGCTATTTCATGCGCATGTGTGTTCATAATACGTAACTTTGCACCGGGTGCTGGTGAGTCACCTAACAATACGAGTTGTTCTCGATAGGTGATTGCCGCAGATAGCTCAGTGGCGCCACTTGGCCATTGTGGGGCGCCGACAATATCTAATTTTTTAAACGGGTAAGGTTGTGCTAATGCTTTTTCAAAAAGTTCAAGATATTTTGCGGTAATTCCCATCACAAAACTCATGTCTTTTGCTCGCCCTTTACGCGCAACGGCGCGAAGTGGTACTTCAAAATCTCTTATTTCATTGGCTGGAATAGCAGGGTACTCAATCACATCAAATGGACCTACCGCAATGGACAATAGATAGGTTGGCATTGACCGAGTTTCGGCGAATTGATACTTAACCATGTGCTCGTCCACCGGGTCGATAGACGTTTCACGCGTATTAGCGATGGCGGTCATTCCTTTCGGAATTGTCATTGAGATTCGATAAGGGGATTTAAATCCTGGTTGGTCGAAACCGGGTAAAAATTTTCGAGCCTGAATTGATTCGGACTTAGCTAAGGCATAGGCGTTACCTTGCTCTTCAACCTTAAATAAACCGGATAAATTTTTGTCGAACTTAGCTTGATAATCAAAAATTAAGGTCAACTTTCCTTTAGGAAATTGTTTACCCAAATCAACCCAAGCAACGCCTGAATCAGATCGTTGTGTGTACTCCGCTGGAAAAACTTGGCCGTCTTCGGTCGCTGAAATAACCGAAGTGACACTTAGTTCTAATCCATGTAACCAAATCCCATTAGTCGGTTTTGTTAGTTGCACTTCAAGTTTCGCGTGTCCGGTAAAGGTATCTTGATTAGGATCGAGAATTAGATCCAAGCTGTAATAAGTTGGATAAGCTAAATCAGGCAGTGCGCCTTCCGGAACATCACTTTTGCTTTCGGGTGTGGAATTTGCAGCTATCTGTTCTACCTCAGCCTTGCCATTGGCTTCGCTCGATTGTTGATCTGTGGGTGGTGTATCTTGCGAGCAACTGCTCAACAAAAAAACAGCACCGATAGTTCTCATTAAGTTAAACAAGCGACCAGAAGATGCTTGTGTCGCTGACTTTAAAAATAACCGCAAAAATAGCTGCATAATTTACTCTCTAATGAAAAAGGTTTTTGGTGTGATCGATGACCACAAATTCCATATGATTATGTGAATTCGATTGAGGTTATCAAACGAAAGGTTTTATCAACTCGGTTTTCTCAATTGTTCGCAATATTCCATTGTTAGCTTAACTTTTGATGTAATTCTTCGAGCTCTAATTGCAACAGTGCAACTTGCTCTTCAAGTTCGCTGACTCGTTCAGCAAGGTTGGATTGTTGCATTGGTTGGTGACTACTCTGATTAGGATTTGCCGTACGACTGCCTGCATCTGTACTTGTTAAGTTTGGCTCGTCAGCCATTTGAGTTTGGTCAAGCTCTGACTCAGAATTGTCAGCGAAACAATGGGCATATCGCGACTCCCGTTTACCTGGTTCTCTAGTCAGCTTAATCACTTTTGCCGACTGGCCATTGGGACCAACAGCACACAACTGGTTAAGGACTTGCTCTGTTTCTCGCACATCAGCGAACTCGCATAGTCGGTTGGTTCGAGTTCTTAGCTCTCCCGGTGTTTGTGGGCCACGCAAAAATAAAACGCAGATAATTCCAAGTTCTTGCGGGCTTAATTGCAGCTCGCTAAATTCCGTATTGCAGAATCTGTGTTTATATTTTGTCACACGACTGCTTGCCCCGGATTGGTTCATCACCAGGCCTTTACCGGCTAATTCATCGAGAGTGTTTTGCACTTCGAGCTCACTGAGCGACATAACTGGTTCACGGTTGCTTTTTTGATTACAGGCATTGGTCAATGCATTGACGGAAAGTGGGTATTGATCGGGTGTGGTGAGTGATTTTTCAATTAAACACCCAATCACCCTTAGCTCGTTTGGGGATAACTCCATCATATCGTCGTGTCGCCCTCGGTTCGATTTTTTGTGCACAAATGCAGATATAGCACGGAATTATATCGAAATAGTAAACTTTCTGTGAAATTTTTACTTGCGGCCGCACAAGCGAGTCAATAGAGTAGTGAGACGAAATGTTTCGTATAAAGGAAAAACCATGAGTTTCAACAAAAATATCAAGCGCTTAACCCTTGCTTTGGCGCTTGGCTGCGCTTCTCTTGGCGGAAGTTATAACGCAATTGCTGGCAACCTCCATAATCACCCACCGGTGTCAGATAAATATGCTAATTCCGCAGGTTACGTTTGGATAACCCTAGGTGCAGATGCTTTCCAGCGAGTTTCTGAACAGTATCCAGAACAGCTGCAATTAGTTGTTTCTGCCGACCAAAAAAAGGCGTATCAAAAAGCCAAACAAACCGAACAACTGGTGAGTCAAGCGCTCGTGGCGCAAATTAAGGCGTCGCAAATTGATACTTTGAGTCACATTATGCACAAGGAATTTCGCCGCTGCGGCGGGTTTGTTGCCCATTCAAGTGAACAGCAAGCTAAGTCTGCTGCTCAGGCGAAAGCAAGTTCCACCCGCATGGTCGAATACACCATCGACAACGCCGAGGTAGTCAGCGAACTCATTAGTCAATTGCAAGAAAGTAATTTAACCACCACTGTTAATAATATGAGTAATTACAACAATCGTTATTATGCCGTGGCGAGTGGTGTGGAAGCTTCTGAGTGGCTGAAAGGTGAATGGGAGCTACTAAGCAGTTCTCGTGATGATATTTCAGTAGAGTTATATCAACATGCTGGTTGGATCCAACCATCGGTTATTGCAACCATTACGGGCACAACTTCACCGAACGAAGTGGTTGTAATTGGAGGCCATTTGGATTCGATTAATGGCGGCAGTCCTGTTAACGGAAGGGCACCGGGAATGGACGATAATGCTTCAGGCATTGCGGTTGTTACAGAAACCTTAAATGCGATTGTTGCGAGCGGCTTCAAGCCCGAAAGAACCATTAAGCTCATGGGATAT
The DNA here is from genome assembly GCA_965230525.1 of Kangiellaceae bacterium. Classification (GTDB taxonomy): domain Bacteria; phylum Pseudomonadota; class Gammaproteobacteria; order Enterobacterales; family Kangiellaceae. Next base: position 4,595,024 of record OZ246008.1, on the reverse strand, counting down.
GCGGCGGAAGAAGTCGGTCTTAGAGGATCCGATGAAATTGCCGCAGAGCACGCCAATGACAATATTGATGTAGTCGGCGCGGCACAATTTGATATGACTGGATTTCGAGGGACTTCTGATCAGGACTTTACCTTTATCTCGGATTTTACTAACGCTGAGCAAAACGATTACATGGCCGATTTAGTCGATACTTATTTAAGCGATTTGAACTACGCTTTTGATCAATGTGGCTATGGGTGTTCCGATCATGCAAGTTGGAACCGACATGGTTTTGCATCTTCTTTTCCTTTTGAAGCCCGTTTCAACAATAGTAACGGTCGCATCCATACTTCAGGCGATACCACATTTGATTCTAGCCATGCGATCAACTTTGCCAAGTTGTCAGTAATTTATGCTGCCGAATTAGCCAAGGGGACCACAGAAGTCTCGACCGCGGTAAGTCAGCTTTTATTTGCTCAAGAGCAACTCGAAACCGACGATAATCGTACTATTACGATTGCAGTTAGGCGGGTCGGGCCGAGTCATGCTGCTGCTTCTGTCGAATTTGTATCAAGTGATGGTAGTGCGGTTGCTGGCACCGATTATGATGCTGTTTCCGGAAATCTTACTTGGGCGGCGCTTGATAACGCTGAAAAGTTAATTACAGTCACGGTGAATGAGGTTGATGTGGATAAAAGCTTTACTCTTAACTTGAGTAACCCCGATGGGGGCGAATTGGGCGCGACCAGTTCAATTAGCGTGACCATCAAAGCGTCTGCAGAGACTCAACCCGAGCCAGAAGAACAATCGAGCGGCGGTGGCGGAACCTTAAGCCTTATTTCATTATTATTACTGCTCGGAGTAAGACGAAAAACTAACCTTTAAAATCAATTTGAGTGCAGAGATTAGCTGTTCAATTTCTGCCTCCTTCTTTAGTCATTAAGTTGGAGGACTTTACGAATGAAAGCCAATAATATAATAATCACGGCATCATTGGGATTGGCAGCAGCTAGTCTCCTTATTTATAACAACCAACCAGAATCTTATCAGCCTAATTCGTCCGAATTAGCCAAATTAACCAAAAGTGCCAACAAACAAGCGGCAAAAGTTAACGGGCTCTTACCTTCGCCAAACGGCGCGGCACAATATTTTTCCAATAAGCGATTGGCCAAAGGGGCTTCTCGATTACCCTCTGAAAATATCGTTCGAGCAATCCAAGATAAGCGACAATATTTTGCTGAAAATAAAACTCATTCTGCTGATCCTTGGATTAATTTAGGACCTGAAAATGTTGGCGGCCGTACTCGCAGTTTTATTTTTCATCCGACAGACTCAGAACTGATCTATTCCGCTGGTGTATCAGGTGGTGTCTGGAAGTCCACCAATGGTGGCAGTGATTGGGTGCCAATTGCCGATGATATTGAAAACTTGGCGGTGGTTAGTCTTGCGCTTTATTCATCAACACCCGCCACAATTCTCGCTGGAACTGGCGAAGGGGTATACATTGGTCGTCCGATTGTGCGTAGTCGCGGAGTCGAAGGAAACGGAATTTTTAAAAGCACTGACGGCGGTGATACTTGGCAAGCGGTCACTCAGACCCTAAACAACCCAGACTTTCAATTTGTTAACAAGCTACGTACTGCGCCCGATAATACGGCATTTGCGGCAACCGGAAAGGGCATATGGCGCTCAACTGATTTTGGCGAACAATGGGAACTCGTACTGGACCAGTCGGATAAAGTAGGTGGATGCCATGAAATTGAAATTAGACCGGCAAGTAATCCAAACCAGTTACTTGTGTCTTGTGGCAGCTTTGAAACTGCCGCGGTGTACAAGAGTAATGATAATGGCGATAGTTGGGTGTCGGTGATTGAAGAAGTCAATCAAGGGCGAACAACGATTGCATTCGCTCCCTCAAATCCGGCTCGAGTATACGCGCTTAGCGCGCAAAACCAATTTGGTACTTATCCGTATGGAGTGAATGGCCTTTATCGTTCCGACGATGGTGGCGATAATTGGAGCTTGGTGAGCGATTATCAAGCAGCTAATGTTAACAATCGGGCATTGTTAGCAACCACAAATTATGTGTTTGATTGTGGCGCGAGTGAAACCTACCAGAGCGGGCGTCTTGCAGGAGGTGGCTGGTATTATAATTTAATTACCGTTGACCCAACCAATGCCGATCGTATTTGGACCGGCGGGCTCGATTTGTGGCGCTCTGATGATGGCGGTGAAAATTTTTCGTTGGCTTCTTTTTGGTGGGCGTCTGAGCAACAAAATAGTTATATTCATGGTGACCATCATTCGATTGTCTATCATCCCAATTACGATGGTGTCGATGAAAATCGAATGTTTGCTTCCAACGATGGTGGAATTTGGCAAACGACAAATTCAACTGCGGCTTTGGCGACCAATAATTGTGATCCGAATACTGCGCAGGTGAGTTGGCAGTCGCTTAACCAGAATTATGCGGTAACCCAATTCTATCATGGCTCGGTGTCCAATGATGGCCAAACCATGATTGGGGGTTCACAAGACAACGGAACAATTTGGCGTTCGGCATCGGGTGAATGGGAACAAATTAATGGCGGTGATGGTTCTTATTCCGCTATCGATCCAGATGACCCTAACTTAGTTTATGTGTCCTCGCAGTATGCCAACTTAGTTCGCATTAATATTAAACCAGGTGGTAACGCAAGAACTAATATTAGCGATGGCATAACAGAACCAGGACTATTTATTACTCCTTTTACTTTGGATCAAAACGATACTAGCCGACTATGGCTCGCTGGGTTGGCGCTTTGGCGAAGTGATGATCGGGGTGACAGTTGGGTGAAAGCGAGTACCGATGAATATACCATGAATTTTATTGATGGTTTGTCAGCACTTGCCGTTTCACCCGGCGATTCTAATAAAATCATCTTAGGTGGTACTGATGGCAATATTTTTATCCACTCCTCAGCCTTGAGTGGTAACAGTGGAAGCCAAATGGATGCCATAAAAATTGCCGACGGTTATGTGTCTTCGGTCAATTTTGATCGTAATAACCCAAGCAAAGTAGTTGCAACAATTTCGACCTTTGGACAACAACATGCGTGGTTAAGTGAGGATGCAGGCACAAACTGGCTAGCCATTGACCCACTCGGGGCGGCTGGGCTGCCTGACGTACCTACGCACGATATAATCGTCGCACCGCATGACACAAATACCTTGTATGTGGCCACCGATATTGGGGTTTATAGCAGCGAGGATAATGGTGCTAGCTGGCAACCACTCACAACGGGCATGCCCAATGTTGCGGTAGAAAAATTGGTGTATGTAAGAAATAATTTACAAACATTTTTGTTTGCTTTTACTTATGGACGAGGAACCTTTCGCACTCAGTTGAATGACATCGAAAACTTTGCACCAATGGCGAATCAGTCAATCCCATCCTTAACCGTTGAACAAGGAGAGCAGGTTAGTCGTTCCGTTAAGAGTCATTTTAACGACCAAAATGGCGATACATTGACCTTTACCGCGAGCGGTTTACCTGCGGGCTTGAGTTTTTCTAGTAATGGTTTATTGACAGGTTCTAGTGCAACAGTTGGTGTGAGCAACGCGACCATTACGGCATCAGACTCCGAGCTATCTGTTGCCTCACAACTACAAATTACCATTACCGAAAGCGCGAGTTCTAGTTCCGGTGGTGGGAGTTTCTCATGGCTTCTTTTAGTTCTAGTTTCTCTAATAATGCTGAAAACAAAAATTTATAGAACCAAAACGAATTAGATAAAATCTCATTTAAAAATAAAAAGGAAAATAATTGTAAAATGTTTTCCTTTTTATAACACTTCTATCCTAAAATTAATTGGCTAAGAAATATTTGGCTTTATAGCAAACGCTTTTCAACAAAATGTTCTCAACTTCGAGATATTTTTGCAGATATTTTCTACGGCATTTTTCTCGCTGCTATACTTTATTAGAGTGTCTTGGCTGCATAGTCTTTCACCATTTAGGTGATATTTTTGTGTCGTTTTATTTCACTTTAACATTGTTTATTAAGTAGCTAGAGAAAAATTATTGCGCTACGAGATGGCAGCTTTTTGAATTTACAATCAACGTGGTAGTTGTGTTGATCTCGGTACAAAGGAGTGTCGCTGAATTGACCTTATTAGCGCTTGATACTACTGCATAGAGGTGGTGTTTGTGTTCGGATTTTTAGGCGAGTACTTTAAAAGTAAGAAGGCGAAGGAACAAAAAGTTCGCCCTGTGATTAAGCCAAAGAGCAAGAGTAATCTTACGATTAAATACGATCCCAATTTGATCGAAGAACTAGAAAGTGATCATGCAAAACTGGTTACTATCTATGAAAGAATTTGGACTGAAGGATTTAAAGAGTCCAATTTTTCTCATGCCTCCACCTTAATAAGTCAATTCAAAAGTATGTTTCAAGCTCACCTACTAACAGAGAATGTTAAGTTCTATGTTTATCTTGAGCAAACTCTCGCAGATGATCCACACAACTTAAGAATTGTTAAAGAATTTAGAACTGATATGAACGAGATTGCGAATACGGCAGTTAAGTTCTGTAAAACATACCAAGGCAAATTTAATTCAGAGATGATCCATAAATTTGAGGATGATTACAAAGCTATCGGTGAAGTATTAACTAGACGTGTTTCATTGGAAGAGAAGTCTCTATACGTATTATATCAACCGCATTAGGTTGCTAGAGATTTTTGGTGGTAGTAAAAAACTTAACTCATCTATCGAAAACTAGAGAATCACAAGGTACGCAGGCTCCTATCATTATTGTAGGTAATGGGCCTGTCGGTGTTCGTGCTGCCGAATTATTATTGGAAAACGGCTGTGATCAAAAGATCATCCTATTTGGCGAAGAAAATTACCAAGCCTACAACCGCGTGCAACTTTCGTTATTTCTTGCTGGTAATCTAAAAAAATCAAAACTGTCTAATCGAATCTCTGATAATAGCGATAAGCTTGTTCAATTTGTCGGACACAAAATTGTCAAAATCGAGCGCTCAAAACAAAGCGTTGTTTCTGAGTCTGGCCAACATTATCAATATTCTAAGTTAATCCTTGCGCTCGGCTCTCGGCCTAGAATTCCAGAAATTATTAATATCGATCTTAAGGGTATTTATGCGTTTCGCACCATCCAAGACGCTGAGAAGCTTAAATACTTGAAAACTCGCAGTAAAAATATTTTTGTCGTTGGAAGCGGTCCGCTCGGATTGGAAACTGCCGTGGCCATGAAGCTGCCATGTAATCAAGTGGAGCTGCAAGTAAGGGAAAAATTATTAAGCCACGAAATAGGTCCTGGCGCACAACTCATTCTTTCTGACTATCTGACCGCGACCGGCGTCAACCTAATTTATCATAATCCAATAGTCCGTATTTTTGGTAATCAGCATGTCGAAAAAGTGGAGTTAGCTGATGGTAAATTGATCGATTGCGATTGCTTAATTATTTGCTCGGGAATAATTCCCAATATTGAACTGGCGAAATCAGCCGACCTAAGCACACGTCAAGGCATTGTGGTTAATCAAAATTGTCAAACAAATGATCCACTCGTTTACGCTATTGGAGAATGCAGCGAATTCAATCACCTTACTTATGGTGTGGTTGCACCGGGACTTGCTCAAGCGGTGAATTGTGTTAACCATATTATCGGGCAGGAAAAACGAGTTACCGTTCATAACGATCATATTCAAGTCAAGTTTGGTGACTACTCAATGGCGCACTTTGGATCGCTCAGCGCCCATGATACGACAGTGTATGAGTTCACCAATCGGCTCAAAGGTATCTATCGTAAGCTGTTGGTTCGACAAAATACCGTGGTCGGAGTGGTATTTGTTGGAAAGTGGGACGAGCAAAATGAGGTTAAACAGGCTGTTGACCAATCCACCGAAGTGACAGAAAAGCAGCTCGAACAGTTCGCCGAGTCGGGGCTCTTGTTCGACCAAGTTAAACAGCCCAGTGTTAAGGAGTTACCTGAAGATTATTTGGTGTGCTTGTGCCAAAGTGTCTCCCGCGGTGAGTTAAGTGCTGCAATCACCGATGGGTGCAGGACTGTAGAAACCCTCGGTGAAAAAACTAAGGCTGGAATAACATGCGGCTCCTGCCAACCATTACTCGCTAACTTATTGGATGAACCTGCAGCCAATCTTGTAATGAGACATCAAAAAGCGATATTGATTACTTCAGTCTTATCGATATTGCTCATTGCGCTAATCGTGCTGTTTGAGCCGCTTGAAATTACCGAGACTGTCCAATTCACTTGGCACATTGAAAAAATTTGGTTCGATAGCTTTTGGAAAAAGGTCAGTGGCTTTAGCTTGTTGGGGTTATGCGTGATAGCGGCGGCGCTTGGACTTAGAAAGCGTTGGAAACGTTTTAACCTTGGCCATGTTGATATGTGGCGATATATACATTCCATTGTAGGGGTGGCAGCGCTCTTAATGTTGATGGTGCACACTGGTATGAGAATGGGCGAAAACTTAAACTTTGTACTGATGACAGTGTTCCTAGCGGCCACTACAACGGGTTCGTTGGTGGGCGTTTTCATGGCTAAAAACCACCATTGGAGCGATGTCAAACTTGCTAAACATCGTTTGTGGTGGTCACGTGTTCATCACACTTTGCTCTGGATGCTACCACCATTGTTAGGTTTTCATATTTTGTCGGCTTATTACTTTAGTTAATCGGAGAGCAACGCGGTTCTTATAAATATGAGTTATAAATGAAGGCACCCAAAAATATAGTTTTCTACACCGGTATTACGCTGACAATTGCGATTGGCAGTTACCTTACTTATCATCTGCTGTCCGGAGACAAAACCCATTTCCTCTCCGGCGATACCACTCATGGTCACTACCAATTCGAGGTTGAATGTAATGCTTGTCATATTGGTCCTTTTGCCGGTGAAGATGCCATGCAAACAGCTTGCGAATCATGCCATGCGAAGGAGCTAGAAAAAATTAACGACAGTCATCCGAAGTCTGTATTTGTCGATCCAAGAAATACAGAATTGTTAGCTCAATTGGATGCGCGTTATTGCATAACCTGTCATCGTGAACACAAACCAGAAATCACTCGAGATTATGGTGTAACTTTAGCTGATGACTTTTGCTTTCATTGTCACCAAGATATCGCTGAGGAAAGACCTTCGCATCAGGAGATGGGATTTCAAGATTGCACCTCTTCAGGCTGTCATAATTTTCATGACAACACAATGTTGTATGAAAAATTCTTAATTAAACACATTAATCAAAAAGATTTATTACCCTCCCCAACAATACCGGCACCAACAGGCATGAAGCAATGGCTCAAAAAAAACAAAAAGAAATTACCGCTTGAAACTGCTGAACCGGATTTACAAGAAAACCTGCTGGCGATAGAACTCTATTATCAACAACAGACTGCCTCAAACTCATCCTCTGATACAAAGGATACGGAAGAGCACAACGCCACCAAAGACTGGCAAGTGAGTATCCATGCCAAAGTAGGGGCAAATTGCAGCAGTTGTCATTTAGATGAAAATCAACGAGAAAAACTTCATCCTGGTTTTGAAACGCCCGAGCAACAGTGTGCCGATTGTCACCAAAAGCAACAAGCATCGTTTATGCAAGGCAAACACGGTATGCGACATGCTTTAGAGCTTTCCCCAATGACAACCGCGCAATCTCGTTTAAATGTGAACACTACAAACGCCAAAATGTTGAGCTGTACCAGTTGTCATAATCCGCATAGTCTCGATGTAAAGGTAGCGGCTGTTGATTCATGTTTGGCTTGTCATCAAGATGAACACAGCAAAAACTATAAACAGTCGGCGCATTTCGAACTGTGGCAAAAGGAATTAGCCGGTGAGGTAGAGGCAGGTGCTGGGGTAAGTTGTGCTAGTTGTCATTTACCGAGAATCAAGCGGGGCAAAAAGGTGACGGTAAATCACAACCAAAATTTCAACTTAAGACCAAATTCCAAGATGCTTAGAAAGGTTTGTATGAGCTGTCACGGTCTCAGATTTTCCTTATCGTCTTTGGCTGATCAAGAACTGGTAAATAATAATTTCTCGGGGTCACCAAGTGAGGTTCACCCGACTTTTAAATTAATCGAACAACGAATCTTGCAGAAACAAAAATTACTTGAATCGCAAAACGAAGGCAAATAACCAAGGAGCTAAAAACTATGAAACTATCTAAACCTATTTTTCAATTTCTAATCGCGGTACTCGGAGCGAGCATGGCAAGTAGCGCAACGGCTGATAAAGTGAGTGTGCAGAAAATGGCCGACGCTATTTTTTCTGTGATTGAAGCTGATAGAGCCGTGTATACCAAAAAAGTAGTCCAAAGGTTGCAAAATGAAGACGAAGTAATCACCGCTGAAGAGCACTGGCAAGAAGAAAGCGCTCTCCCGTTACCAGCGCAAATGTTAAGGATGGGCGCAGAAAGAGTGAATGAAAAAAAGGCAGGCTTTAGCTACGCATTGTTAAGCTTGTGGGCAATCAATAAACAAAATAAACCTCGCTCAGAATTTGAAAAGAAGGCACTTGAATCTTTGAATAAAGATGGCAAAAATGTCTATGGAACCGAAAAGCTCGGAGATAAAAAATATTATACAGCTGTCTATCCTGATGTGGCTGTATCGAAAGCTTGTGTTAGTTGCCATAATGATCATATTGATAGCCCGAAAAAAGATTTTAAAGTGGGCGAGATGATGGGCGGTTTAGTCATTCGTATTCCACTTGACTAAGGACTCCAACAAAATTCTCAGTCAGCTGAAGTAATTGCTATTTGGCTAAGCTGCAACACAGGCTTAGTCGTTTAAGTTTGATTATGCCAATTGCGCGATTCGATGAGATGGTAGCGTTTGGGTTTGATAGGTCTTTTAACCTTAGAAAATCCAATGATTGAGAAGCTTATTTTTAAGTGGTTTGTAAAACTAGAGTTTTAAAGCTGGGTTCTAGGGCTGGGCTTTAAAACGCGAAATTTTGGAGTTAAGTAATAGTTTTGGTTTCGTTTAACCATTATCTCTAACAAACCTGCTAAATTAACGAGCTTTGTGTTCTATTTTGCTAACATTTAAAGCGGCTTGTATTTGGTGGCCTTATTACGAATAATTAGTGAGGTTTCGATAGATTGCTCAGAAGGATCTTTTGCATTGTGTTGGCATTTTTTTGCTACCGCTATACCTGCATCAACACTTTTGACAAAATCAAAGTTTTGCTGATATTCATAAGTGGCAAATTCGCAACCTTTGGAAACAAACTGAGGTTCGATATCAAGTAAAAAACACTCATTTTCGATGATAGAATGCATTCGCTCAAGTTGCGAGGGGTTGATCTCGGGAATACTTTTATTAGACATTTTAGCGTCCGCGTATTGTTATTCTTATTAGGTGTTTGGTTTGCATTAATAGCGAAACCAAAATTGGTCGAGTAGTGTACTGAGATCTAAGCCACATTGGAAGAACTTGGTTGAGAAAATTCTTCTTCTATTCGTTTAATTTCGATAAAGAGATTTAATTCAAAGCGAGTTTCTGCTTCTGTGGGGTAGGGGCCGTTCAACTGGTTATCCCTTGACTTAAAGTAATAGCCTCTATCACCAATGACGATTCGATTTGTTCGAGTAAATGCACTAGCAGGCAAATAGCCTGTTGATCTTCCTTGTAACTGCATGGGAATGTTCCTCTCATTCAAGATAATCAAAGTATAGTTATACAAAACCAAAATGAGTAGACGCTAAGCTCGGTAATACCTGTGAGACATTTCGCACAACAAATCATCCCTCGCGATATTTTTGCAAAATTACCCGCTAGTTCGTTAAATTCAATCTCTACTAGAGATATGGAGCGCTTATTTATTAGCTTATATGTAAAGCGGGGAAGGTAAACGACTGTTTTTTGGTCCCTCTGGATTAAACAGCGCTTCTATTGAAGTGACCTTTCGGTCTATAATTAGGCTGACCTGATAAACAGGCTTAACAGCGATAATTGCTTTGCCACTTTGAAAGCAAAAAATCACTAGCAATTGCGACGAGAGTCATAAAACAATCGTTCTGCATGGAGTCACTGAAAAAGTGAGCAGAGCAATTTAGTTACAAGGAATGTTGGCATGCACCGCTTAAAATTTACCAGTCTAGTATTTTTATCTTGTTTCATCGGTATGACTGCTTTTTGGACCTATCGACTGGTTGTTCGTCCTGATTCTTCTTACTTGATATCTCAAGCTCGCTTTTTAAGCGAGTCCTCAGCTAACTCACTAAAACAGAATATCTCAGAAACCGAAGTTTTAATGGATGACACAGACTACGCATTGCTTCAACCGGCGCAGAGAGCTTCACCGACTTTTCTCAATAGCAATAACGATAAGTGCCAGTGGGCTGAACAAAGAATTAGAAGACTTGATAGCACTATTCGTCAGAGTGGTACTGGCAGTTTTAGCCAATATTGCGAAGAGTTGTCACAACGACGCAGCGAGTTTCTAAATTTTAATTGTAAGGTTAAGCTGTCGAAGCGCTTTTACGAATTTTGCTAATGGCATAGCAACTGATGGCTTAGCGAATGATGGCTTAGCAAGTACGGAATTTCATGTCGAATTCGTTTACAATAATAGCTATGCCACTGTGAATCTCATCAGTCTCTCAATAGCCCACGGCCACTCCTAAAATTATCTAATGCTGCTGGTGATTAAGTTTAATCTTGATGCCTAGCCAAAAGAGGTAGTGTTTTTTACAATAAGTTTTGTCAGCGTTTCTTCAGAGCTTCCCTAACTAATCGTCCATCATTATGAACAGAGGGTGTCACTGACCGCTTGATAAAGTGAACCATCGATATCAACTTTACTCTCGGCGTTATGCATGCTTTTACAGGTTGCGGCTTTCAAGGGACTTAACTGAAAATTTGTTTGGCGTTAGTTAGTAATGTAAACCTATAAAATTCGATTCTGTTGGACTATCGTATTGTTAATATATCTAAATGATAATGTGTCCAAATGTCTAAATATCCTGATGTCTAAATATCCTGATGTCCAAATATCCTGATGTCTAAATATCCAGACGTCGAATTGATTTAACGGCAAGTTTATTCAGCTGCAATCATTCGAGAGAATATATTGAATTTAACCTGGGGTTGGTTTATCTAACCAATCTTCTATGATAAATTGCCGAGAATATTTTTTGAATTTTATGGAATACCTTGCCTTGTTTCTCGGCAGTTCATGGAGGTCCGATGAAAAACTTACTTTTTTGCTTTATCTTAGTGATTGCTCCCTTTGCTAGTCATGCTACTCAACCCTTACCTGTTTCCGTTTTTGCCAAAAAAGCGCAATATAATGATATAAAAATTTCTCCGGATGGGCGTCATTTTGCCGCGTCTGCGCCTAAAGGTGAGCGCACGGGGTTAGTGATCATTAATCGAAAAGATATGAAGATAACCTATGCTTATTTCTTTTCCGAAAATGAGCATGTTGATCAGTTCTTTTGGGCCAATAATGAACGAGTAGTATTTACCAAAATATTTCGCCAGCCGTGGAGTGAACTCCCCTACACAGATGGACAAATATATGCCGGAAATGTTGATGGTTCTAAGCGAGCGATAATTTTTGGTTATCAAGCTGGCGGCACAAAAGTTGGGGCGAGCTATATGGGTAATAGCGGGCCACAAAGTGCAGTCGGTAAAGTTGTGAATTTGTTGCCAGAAGATAAAGATCATATTCTTATCACGGCCCGTTCATTTCATAGTGATTTAGATTCCCCGGTGGAAATACTAAAAGTCAATGTGTATTCAAGTCGAAAGAAGCGTGTTGCTCGTACGCCATTTGGAAACATGAATGTCATCTTTGATGTTAAAGGAAAACCTGTGATTGCTACCGGTATTGACCACTCCGGTGAGAGTCGAAAATTTTTCTTTAAGAAGCGAAGCTGGCAAGAGATTAAAGCGGGACATCCAATCAAAGAGTATGAACCTGTTATGGTTAATAAAGCAGGAGATACGCTTTATCTTACTCATTATCCAAATGATATGACGAGGGCATTGTTCAAATATGATCTGAAATCCCAATCGGTCAGCAAAGTTTTTCAACATCCAAAATTTGATTTTCACGCTTATATTCGAGATGCCAAAGATAACTCGATTATTGGTATCGAGTTAATGTCAGATGAGATCAGTTATCACTATACAGAACCCGACGATGACTTTGCCAAATTACATAAAAGCTTGGCAAAGGCCTTCGCAGGTTATGATATTACCATTACCTCGCAAACTCGCGACCAAAGTGAAATGGTCATTCTTGCAACGAGTGATAGAAACCCCGGCGACTATTTTTTATTTAATCAAGAAACTAAACAAGCCAATGAATTATTCCGGAGTAAATCATGGATTATTCCCGATCAAATGGCTAAAAAGCGCCCGATCAAGTTTAAAGCCAGAGACGGTCAAACCATTCATGGTTATCTAACTCTACCCAACGGAGTGAAAGAAAATATACCGCTAGTTACTTTAGTTCACGGTGGTCCCTATGGCGTTCAAGATTCATGGTGGTATGAATCAGAACCACAAATGCTTGCGAACAACGGATATGCGGTGCTTCAGGTCAACTATCGAGGTTCGGGCGGTTATGGAAAAAACTTTGAGCGAGTCGCCTATCAAAAACGCAGTTCGCTGATTCAGCACGATATTATTGACGGTACGAAGTGGGCTTTGCAATTGCCCCAAATTGCGCCTAATCGCGCATGTATCATGGGTTGGAGCTTTGGTGGGTATTCTGCACTAATGGCTCCCTTATTGGAACCGAAGCTGTTTAAATGTAGTATTGCAGCAGCGGGGGTTTATGACGCGGTTGAACAAGAAGATGAGGCGGATTACTCTAAAATTGATTCGGTTTCAGCGCGGGCTGAAGAAGTGTACGGTAACGAGTTATCTTTATTGAAAAAGGAATCGCCCATTACTTATATTGATAAACTTGAAATTCCCATATTTATCGTTCATGGTGGTAAAGATGAAAGAGTTCCTCCAGAACAAGCAAAAATTTTGCGCGAAGCTTTGGAGCAACGCAACAAACCGTTTGAGTGGTTATTTGAAGAAAAAGAAGGCCATGGATTCTATAACCCTGAAAATCGAGAAAAATTTTACCAGCGAACACTTGAATTTTTGGCGAAGCATTTAAACAAAGAGGATTAATTTGACTCACCCATTAGAGCCAGCCCCCGAACAAGTGAGGGAGATGTTATCTCTGGTCACTGAAAAGTTAGTTGAGTTTCTAGAAAATAATTCTGCCGTATCAAGCTATAACGTAACAAAGGCTCGCTCTCTGGCTCAACAAAGAGAGCAGTCCATTCCTGATGAATCTCTGCCCCTTGAAGCGATCTTGAAAGAACTTTTCGAGCAAGTTTTCCCCAATGCACTTCCAACCGCTCATCCTGGCTTTATGGCTTACATTCCCGGTGGAGGGATAGTGCATGCCGGTATTGCCGATCTGATCAGTAAAATTGCTAATCGCTATGTCGGTATCGATGCGACCGCCCCGTTGTTGAGCCAGATTGAATCGGATGTATTGCGCTGGTTCTGTAAAATGGTTGGCTATGATCAAAACGCGGCTGGTACATTTACTTCCGGCGGTTCTATCGCAAACTTAACTGCTGTGATTTGTGCTCGTCGTAAAGTCATGGGAGAAGACTTTTCCAGTGGTGTCGTTTACGCCAGTCAATTTGTGCATCATTCAATGTGGAAGGCCTTCCATGCGGCTGGAATTATGTCTCGGCGAATTCGCATTATTGATGTCGATAAACATCATCGACTTGATGTTCAAAAGCTAGCCGAACAAATAAAACGAGATTTAGCAAATGGACTCCGGCCTTTAATGGTTGTAGCAACAGCGGGTAGCACCAACACAGGCTCGGTCGACGCTTTGCACGATATTGCGGATCTCTGTCAGGAACATTCCGCTTGGTATCATGTTGACGCTGCCTATGGCGGCTTTTTTTGTTTTACCGATTTGGGTAAAACAAAGTTAAGCGGAATTGAGCGTGCCGATTCAATTACCCTCGATCCCCATAAAGGACTATTTCTGCCCTATGGTACAGGCGCTATTTTGGTTAAGAGCCAAGAGGATTTAAAGCATACCTTTTCGCATCAAGCTGATTATATACCTGAAAAAGCCGAACAAAATACCCTTTGGGATTTTTCTGAGCTTTCTCTCGAATTAACACGGCCGACAAGAGGGCTGGCGATTTGGTTGCCATTTAAAATGCACGGTGTGCAAGCATTTCGGCAAACACTTCAAGAAAAACTGGATTTAGCAAATTATTTCTACCAAAAACTCAAGCAGCAGAAATGTTGGAAAATTATCGCGCCACCTGAGTTGTCTTTAACTGTGTTTAAATTTGATAATACCGACCTATCGATAGAGGCGCTTAACAAAATTAATCGTCAGATTATTGAAAGAATAAATCAAAAGGGAAGAGTGAACTTGTCGGGGACTTCCGTTGCAGGGGAGTATGTTATTCGCGTATGCATACTGTCATTTAGAACTCACCAGTTACAGGTTGACCAGCTACTAGATGACTTAAATGAGCAGCTAACACTTGTGCGTTCAAGCTGAGCGAAAAAAGATGACCTCCACTCAATTCTTCAAATAGCTAACGGAGAAAGCTACATTACGACTAAGTGGAGGACAGTTCGTTGTGACAACGAATTCGATATTCTTGAAAGATGACTTATAGCTTGTCCGCGGCTACATCTTTTACTGACGGCCATTCGTTATTGGCTTCCTTAAGGTGTTTTGGAACGTCTTTTTTCCAAGCTTCATAAACGCTTAAGTTTTTATTTACATAGAGCACACCATCAACCACTTCAAAGGCTTTGCCATCGACTTCAAATTTTTTGCCAAAAGTCATGCCATAGGCACAAAAGCCGCCATAAGCGGGTGCGTATTTGGTTGGGTTCTTGACAAAAAGCTTTCGATTTTTTTCACTGCTAAACCGGTAAATAGCATTATTGTGAACCGCAGTAATGTTAGCCTTTCCTTCCACGGCCTTGGCATCTGTGAAGTAAGCGACCGCATCATGGCCGGCCAAAATCACGCCATTTTTATCAGTTTCTGTGTCTACTCCAGCAAAGCTAATCGAAGTAAATAATAAAACTAGTAAGGACATGGTAGATTTAATCAAGCCAGCTTTTAAACGTGTATAATTGAACATAGTATGTATCCTTGGTTGAGTCTTAATTGACGCGTTCTAGTTTATTGCCAAGCTACATTTGCTACTAGGTTTCAAATAACGAGGTTTATGTCTAAATGTCCGAAGATGTGCTCAACAAGCTTTTTTCGACTTTTAATGTTTCGGCGGAAATCTTTCATAATGGTCAATACTGTGGAAATTGGACCATTGATACTTCGGGGGCGAGTTATTTAAGTTTTCATGTGATTACACATGGTCAATGCTATTTACGAGTCGAAGATCAATCGGCCGATATAGTCACGTTGAAACAAGGTGATCTAGTCCTTTTTCCACACGATGCGAAGCACTGTATCAGTAATGAACCGAGCTTTAAAAGTGCGATAAATGCTTCACAATCGAGTACTTATGAAGCCGGAGTCATTGACGGCGCGACCGGGTTAGTCTGTGGCTATTTTGTGTATCAGCACCCATTAATTGAGCAGTTGACCGAGCATTTACCCCAATCAATCATTATTACCAAAGACAATAAAGACAACGCCAAACTTTCCAGGTTTATTCAATTAATGATTGAAGAGTCGCTGCCCGCCAATAAAGGGTCCAGTTTTATCCTTGAGAAGCTATCAGAGTGTCTACTGGCGAGCTTGTTTCGCGAATACCTTTCGTTAGAGCAGGGTTTATTTGCGGCACTTGCCAACGAGCGTTTAAGCGCCTCGGTTGCCGCGATTATTCGGCAGCCTGAGCAAAAGTGGAGTCTCAATTCGCTGGCCGAATTAAGTCACATGTCACGCACGAGTTATGCCGAACTGTTCAAAAAAGTTGTCGGTTTACCGGTGATGGAATATTTAACTCAGTGGCGAATTTCAGTGGCCTATGGGTTATTAAAAGATCCAGCCGAATCAACCTTATCAGTGGCGCAACAAGTCGGCTACGAAAACGAATCATCTTTTTCCAAAGCGTTTAAACGAGTGCTTGGTTTAAGTCCTGGCGAAGTGAGAAGTCAAGCGAAGAGTTAGAGCGAAGCAAAGCTGCAAAGTGCTTAGCTCTGCGCTAGGTAGCGCCGTATAACTGGGAGTGGGTAGAGGCTTAACAAGCTTCTACCCAATGAATTAATCGCGTCAACTCCAGAACATCAATTGGGAATCATCTAGTCAAATTGGATATGGAAGGTCGTCCCAACATTGACATCAGAAGTCACCGCCATTTGGCCTTGATGATGTTCGGTAATGACAAAGTGTGAGAACGACAGTCGCTTGTCTGCATCATATTCCGAATCAAGTGGTAAGTTACTGAAGAAGGGCTCAAAAATAGATTGTTGTTCTTCGCCAGTTAACCCTAAGCCATTGTGCGATATTTTCAACCACAGCGCGCCATAGCATTCTAGCATTCTCACTCGAATATTCGGTTTGAACTCTTCTCTATCGATTTTGCCTATGGCATAAAAGCAATGACGCAGGAGGCTCAAAAACACTTGTTGAATTTCTGAAATATGACAATTAACTTTGGGAAGGTTATCGTCATAATCTCGTTCAATTTGAACATCGGTAAAGTTTAGCCCCTGCGGTAGTGACAATACTTTTTCCGCTAGTTCGATTGAGTGATCCATCACTACCGTCATATCCGCGGCTTGTTTTTCTTGCCGCTGTGAATTGGCAAAATCAAGAAGGTTTTGAATAATTGCGCTTGCTTGTCGGCCTTGTGCAACCGCGTCTGCAATTCCTTCTCTAATTTCTTGCAAGCCTTCTGAGTCGAGCGGTAACTGATTGATTTTGGAATCAATCAGATTGATATCAGCCAACATGCCATGCAGCGGTGCATTCATATCATGAGCCATTGAAGACGCCAGCTCGCCCATTGAAGAGATTTTGTCTCGTTGAATTAATTTGTTTTCAGATTTAACTTGTTTAGACACATCATCCAGAAGCAGTACCACGCCAGACTCACCGGTGCCATGCAATGGATAAATAGTAATATCAAAATGAAACAAGCCGCGTTGGTTCTGTCGAATCGTGGTAGGCTCAGTCTTGGTAAGCGCCTCTCTGACTTGAGTCGGCGTGACGGTAATAATTGGGTAGGCTTCCCAGAGGTTTCGACTGATGGCATCTTTTGCTTTTAGTCCAGTGTATTGTTCCGCCTTTTTGTTCCATTGAGTAATCTCGCCTTGTGGGTTCAGACCAACCAGCATCGAAGGCATGGAGGACAGTATACTGTGAATATAATGTTCCGAAGCATGCAATTGCTCAGTGGTGGTTAAGTGCCTTTCTATCTCTTCCTTCAATTTGCGATTCGATTCATCGAGGGTCGCAGTTCGCTCTAAAACTCGCTGCTCTAAATCGTCTTTGATGGCCTTTAGTTCAGCGTTGGCTTTATCTTTTTCCTTGCGACTAAAATATAGAATGGTGGCGGAAATTGACAGTAATATGATTAATATACCACTCGACCAATTAGCAACGTATTGCCAGTTAGTTTTGCCGCGCTCATCTTTAAAGAGCTGAATAAAGGCGTCGCCCAATCCAGTGAAATAGAGCACTAAGAACGCGATAGCTGCAATGATGAGGGTTTTTTTCATAAATTACTTATATAGTCCTGATGATTATCCGCAATATTACAATAATCGGTTGATAGAGTCATAGTTTGTCTAAGGGAATTTACGCTTATCTTTGAATTTACTGTTTGATTCATGCGAGACTCTTGAAATAGTAAGCAAAATACAGCTTCAGCTGATTATTTATTAGTCATAATTTCACCTTTTAGAAAAAAACAAAAAATTTGTGGGTAATATTGCGTTAAAAACTCGCTGTTAAGTTTATAGATGGGGTAAAAATTGCCTCTGCAATTGATCGTTCAATAATACCGACACACAGCATACTGAGAAACGCTAGATGAGTGATATAGATTGGCAACGACTTCAGTCAATTTTTCAACAAGCCGTCGATTTGCCCAGCGAGGAACGTGAGGCGTTTCTCGAATTGGTTTGTGAAGATAATTTTCAATTAAAACAAGAGCTTGAAGCTCTACTAGCGGCAGATCAAACCGCCGATTCGCTAAACAGCTTGATCCAGGTGGAGCCCGCCGGATTGGATGAAGATCTTATTGGTACTGATATTGATGAGTGGAGAATTATCAAATCGCTTGGTGTCGGTGGAATGGGGACCGTCTTTCTGGCAAAAAGAACTCAAAGTGATTTTCAACAGCTAGCCGCTCTAAAGCTGGTAAAAAAGGGGATGGATTCTTTTGGCGTTAATACTCGGTTCCAATTGGAGCGCCAGATCCTAGCAAGACTAAACCACAAGAACATTGCCAAGCTAATTGACGGTGGTGTGACCCAAGATGGTCGACCTTATTTTGTTATGGAATATGTCGATGGCAGCCCGATTATCGAATATTGCGATAACCACAGACTAGGTATCAAACAACGCTTAGAGCTTTTTAGAAAAGTCTGTGACGCGGTTCATTATGCTCACACCAATCTTATTGTGCATCGCGATCTGAAGCCCTCCAATATTATTGTGACTGAATCTGGAGAATTGAAACTACTTGATTTTGGGATTGCAAAACTACTAGATGATGACCAAGAACAGCTTGCGACTCGCACCGGATTACAAATTCATACGCCAGCCTATGCGTCACCCGAGCAACTGCTAGGTGATACGATTACAACCGCATCGGATGTCTATGCACTTGGTATTTTATTTTACCAGTTATTAACCGGACGACGTCCCTTTGAAGTGAGACGAACAGTTAAAGAATTTCGTGAGCTAGTGTTAACTCAACAGCCGCTTAAACCCAGCGATGCTGTAACCCAGCTGCAAAGAGATCCAGAGCACCAACTGGTGATTGAAACACTCAGTCAGCACCGTCGTGTTGGCATCCAAAGGCTGAAGCGCAGCATTGCGGGCGACCTTGATACTATTTGTCTAATGGCGTTACATCGTGAGCCACAACGCCGCTATACCTCGGCCAGTGAATTTTCCTCAGATATCAAGCGTCACTTACGCGGGCAACCTGTGGCTGCTAGACCAGATTCAACACTTTATCGGTTGAGTAAGTTTGTACAGCGAAATCGTGCTGCAGTTATGGTGGCCAGTTTGGCTGTTTTATCGATTGGCTTAATTACACTATTTTATACCGATCAATTAAAGCAACAGCGGGATATTGCCGTCAGCGAGCGAAAAAAGGCCGAGCAAGTTGTGCAGTTTGTGACTGGACTCTTTGAGCATGCTAAGCCGTCTCGAAGCCTTGGCGAAGAAGTCAGTGCTAGGGAGCTTTTAGATGAGGGGGCTAGAGCGATTGATTATGAATTGCTTGAACAGCCCGTTGTGCAACAAACATTGCGACGTGTTTTGGGGGAAGTTTATTATAAGCTTGGTGATGAAAAGACAGCCAAAACTTTGCTTTCGGATGCATTGGAGCAGCAAGTTAACTTATTGGGTACTCACCATTTGGATGTAGCCACAACTCAATTAGTGCTTGCATTATTACTTCAGGACCAAGGAAATTATGATAAAGCCGAACAACTTCTAACGCAGTCGCTAAAAACCAAGCGTGAAATTCTGGGTGATGCTCACTTTGACGTTGTGGAAGTGTTAAGTGTTTTTGCTTACTTCGAACAAATGCGCGGAAACTATGCGCAAGCCGAAAAATACTTTAAACAGGGTTTAGCTACCAGCAAACAACTATCGCAAGGTGATAATGTGTATCTTGCCAAGCTCACTAAACAGCTCGGTGGTTTTTACCGGTATATGGATAGAAAGGCGGAAGCGGAATCTTTGCTGCGGCAAGCGCTTGCGATGCAAGAGCGAATCTATAACGGAGGTCCTCATCCGGATATTAATAGCAGTAAGCGAGAACTTGCAGCGCTATTAAGAGATGAATACAAGTTTCAAGAGTCCAAGCAGCTTTATTTACAGGTGATAGAAAGTCGAACCAAAATATTGGGGCCAGACCATGGTGAGCTTGGAAATACTTGGAATAGCTATAGTTTGTTGCTGTCAAAAATGGGCGAGCATGAGGAAGCGCTAGAAGCGAATAAGAAATTCCTAGAGATTCTAAAACGCGCTTATCCAGAGCCAACACCAAGTTTAGCGGCAGCATACAATAATCATGCATTAACACTAAAGGACCTCGGTCGTTATGAAGAAGCTATGCAGTATTTTCGGTTATCCACTCAAACTCAAGATGAAATCAAACTACCCGAAAACCATATTCATCGTAGTTATCCGTTTAGCGGTATTGCGCGAATTTATATGCTCCAGGAGAAATATTCCGAAGCGGTTGTCTTGTATCGGAAAATTTTGGCAGTACGCAGAGGGGCTGTTAATGACGAGCATAAGGCTGTTATTGACGCAAAGATTAAATTAGGCGCTGCATTGACGCAGCTTTCAGAGTTTAAAGAAGCAGAGGAATGGCTACTAGACAGTTATCAAACGGCACAATCTAAACGAGGTAGTGGCGATCGACGAACTCAAACTGCCGTCCGCAAACTAATAGCGCTTTATCAAAAGATGGGAGATAAAGAAAAACAAGTCCAATTTGAGCAATTACTGGAGTCGGAAAGCGAGTCTAAGTAGTGAGTAGTGCAATTTTGTGTACCACTAACTTGAAATCGTCGATGGTTTGTATAAGATAAAACCGAAGATGATGGAGAGTCGTCGTGTCAAACCGAAATATTACAATGCTTTTGCAAAATTGGGTTGCTGGAGATGCGGCAAGCCTAGATAAGCTAACTCCTATGGTTTACGACACCTTGCATCGAATCGCCGCAAATGCATTTCGTGGTGAACAGGCCAACCACACCCTGCAAACCACCGCCTTAGTCCATGAAGCCTATGCCAAGCTAATCGAAGTTGATGTCGATTGGCAAGACCGAAGCCACTTTTTTGCTTTGGCAGCCAGGCTTATGCGCAGAATATTAGTTGATCACGCAAAATCAAAAAGTGCTAAGCGGCGGGGTGATGGTGTTAAATCATTACCGCTGGACGATGTTATTGTGGTTAGTCCCGAGGCTGGCGATGAAATATTGGATTTACACGAGGCGCTTAATTTATTAGCGCAAAAAGATCCTAGAAAAGCTGAAATGCTCGAATTGCAATTTTTTGGTGGACTGACCTATGAAGAAATGTCCGAAGTTTTAAACCTATCACGCAGCACGCTTGATCGAGATATTCGATTTGCCAAGGCCTGGTTGGGTAATCAGTTGAAAAGCTCATGAGTGAACGCAGACCGCCTTATTTCAGTGTTGGCGAAGTTGCAATTTTGCAGCCTCCACATCCATCCGCTAAACATTTGTGGGGTACAGAGACCACCATTTTAGAAGTGTTTTGGAGTGGTGGCGGAGAAGATGCAATGGGGCAAAATCAACCAAAATGGAGTTATCTTACCGATATCCCTGCACCTCCACCCACGGATTTGCCCGAAGATCAGCATGATGGTTGGGTTTGGTGCGAATATGATCTGAGGAAAAAACAGCAGCCCGGAGAGTCGTTTGAAGCCATGATGGAGCGGCTATCCGAAGCAATTACAGAAAGATAAACCTCGCCGCAAGCGCAGCCACGCTTATACCTTGTGCAATGATTTGCTGAGGCTTAAACTTAGCCACAAATAAACAGTTTAAATCTCTTTAAGATTTACTAGGTCATCTCTAAGCGCTTCACTTCTTGGCAAGCCAATTTCTGAGGCCAGTCCTAGCCTGGCCAATAAGCGAATGAATTGCCAAGCAGGGTCAATTTGGCCTGACTCAATTCCAATTTGTGCGGACTCTGGAAATGCATGGTGATTGTTGTGCCAGCATTCACCATAGGTTAGCAGGCCCAAGCCTCTAATATTGGATGCTTGAACCACGGCATTTTTTACTCGCCAAGTTCCAGGTCCAGGATTGTGACAAAAATAAGTAATCGTCCAATGCCCAACAACACTGACTGCCACGCGCAAGCAAACTCCCCAAATAACAAAAGACCAACCGCCTAAAAGGAATAAAACAATCGCTAACCCAATTTGATGAAGTCGCCAAGTCGCTTCGAGCCACCGGTAAAACTTATCGTTTTTATATTTATCTTCGATGTTCACTTTTGGAGGATGTTTAAATTGGAATTTGCAAGTTAGTTGCCACCAAATATCTTTCCAATAGCTTTGTTTATGCGAGAAAAAATCATGACATTTTTCTTGTCGCTGAGCCCAGTCTCTTATGTCATGAATACGAATAATCCCATAGGGACCCGACATACCTACTAATACACCGATATAAATCAAGAGCCTTTCCACCAGGCGTGGTGATTTAAAAGTGCGATGAATCATCATTCGATGCATGCCGACACTGTGACCGATTAACAGCGAAAAGTAGGTCAGTAGTAAAAATAATAGGAGGGAGCTAAAACTAAAGGTAAAGGGTGCAAATACTAGCGCTGTTAAAAGCATTCCAATGTTCCATAGGAGTTTACTGAAGTCATACACGACTTGCCCCTGTTCCGGATTGGCTCCGCTATCATCGACCCTGACCACCGGTTCCATCATTTAGTTATCCCTCTATTTAACTCAAAATCAATTCATCGAACGCTGTAAGCACTTGGCCAATTGGCCATCGATTTTTAATTCATTTTTAACTGTTGCAAATATTACGTCAGTTTGAGTTGCACCGAATTGGGTGAGTGAGTCAACTCGCTCTCTTAAATGTGCCATATCAACACAAGTGACTCGCATCACGAGTAATTCGGAACCTGTCATGACATGGCATTCTACCACTTCCGGAAAAGCAATGACTTGCTCTACGATTCTACGGTGTTGTTTGCTAGACGCTTCCAAGCGGATAAATGCGCTTACCCCAAAGCCGAGTTTTTCAGGATCAATACAAATGCTAAAGCGTTTTAACACGCCATTGGATAGCAGTTCAGCAATATGTTCCGAAATATTACTTCGAGAGCGATTTAATTGTTTAGCGATGGTCGAGACACTATTCCGTCCATCTTGCTGCAATAATTCTAAAATTGCCCAGTCTAATTTTGAAAGCGAATGATTTGGCATGGCACGTCTCGAAATGATTAAAAGTAACAAACTGTCGCTAAAACTGTGATATTTGAGTCATTTAGTAGTGGAGTAAATAACCTTTAGTGCCTTATTATTTCCTAAATCCCTACTCATGGAGATAATAATGAAATCAACCATCAATTGTCCAACCCATAACAATTCAATGTTCACCTCTAAAGGTTTGATGCATTTTTTCAGGCTTTTCATTTTGTTATTTATCAGCAGCGTTTATGCACCGATGAGTTTGGCTGAAGCAAAGCAAGTGGATATAGAGATTAAACGCCAATCAATGGCTGCAACCACCGATAAACGCACTCTGCATTTTGGCCGATTAGTCGGTCAGTGGGAAATAAAAGATCAGAGTTTAAGTAAAGCCGGTAAATGGCAAGCTGGGCCAGGGGCTAACTGGAATTTTTATTGGATATTGGGTGGAAGCGCTATCCAAGATGATTGGATTTCACCTGGCTACAATACCCCTGCGCCAAAACAAGGCCGTCAATTCGGCACCAATATTCGAATTTTTAACCCGAATACCAGTAAATGGGAGATGGCATGGACCTCGAATACCGGTAAAAAGGTTGATACATTTGAAGCGGTGAGTACTGAGGAGTCGATGGTGATGCAAGGAATTTATAATAATCAACCAACGCGAATTACTTTCTACAACATTACCAACCAGCGTTTTTCTTGGAAAATGGAAAAGCAAAATAGTGACACCAAAGCGTGGCAAGCGGTGTACAAAATAGAAGCTTACAAATTGAAAGATTGATTCAATAAAACTGAACTTGGAATTCTAGTATAACTACCGCTTATCAATTGAAACTTGTAAGAGGAAACACCCCCGTGAATTCCAAGATTAAAAATTTAATAACACTTTTTATTTTGTGCGCCTGTGTATTGACGACTAATGCCACAGAACCCTCTAAAGTGATTTTAGATGCGGTAAATAGTAAACAACGTCCAACCAATGAAACCAGTCGAGACGCTCACAGAAAACCGGCTGAAGTATTACAGCTATTGGGAGTGCAGCCCGCTATGAGAGTGCTTGATTTGAGTGCAGGGGCTGGTTATTACACCGATATTCTTTCCAGAATTGTTGGTGATAAGGGCGAAGTGATCGCTCACAACGCTCCGTATGTGGTTAATCGTTTTCCACAGTTCTTAAACACGCCTGGTCAAGGTTGGCTGGCACGGTTGGAGAGTCCTCAATGGAAGACTAATGTCACCAAAATGGTAAGTGAGCTGGACACAATGCAACTTCCGGTACAAATTGACGCAGCATTGATGGTGCTTTTTTACCATGATACGGTTTGGCAAAATGTTAACCGTAAAATGATGAATAGGCACATTTATAATGCGTTAAGACCTGGGGGAAGTTTCTTAGTTATTGATCACAGCGCCAAAGCGGGCACGGGCTTACAAGATGTGGACACGCTACATCGAATCGACAAGCAATTCGTTATTAACGAGATCACTTCGGTTGGCTTTAAATTGGCCGAAGATTCAAATTTATTAGCTAACCCCGAAGATACTCGAGATTACGTGTTCACACGAGATGTGCAAACAAAACGCGATCAAACGGATCGAATGGTGCTTAAGTTTATTAAACCGGCGCAGTAATTAGGGATTAAATACAACAAAATGAATGGGTAATACCCAGTTAATAGCGATTTATAACTGGGTTTAGGCGGGTTTAAATTATTCAGTAAAGATATCGACCGGGTCTTCGTTTCGATCTAATACCAAGTAGCGCGATAAATCTTGTCCAGTCATCAAGTCATTGACCATTTTGTTGAGAATAGGATCGGCTTCCTCGGGGGTGGGCATTTGGTCATTTTCACCTGCTAGTCCGGCAATGAAAAGCATATCCCAGTCTGAATTAATTGAATCGGCCTCGGCCACAAAGTCTTCAAAGGTGGTAATTTCATCAGGGGTTTTATCAACGCAAATCACTGGTGTTATAGTCCCAGACATGCCTTTGTCTTTATCGTCGGTTTCTATTTCCGATTTGGCTAACATAATAAGCAGTCGTTGCGGTTGATCTTGAGCTTGTGCAGCCGCGACCATTTTTAAAAAATTTGAGGACATAGAAACTCTCTTAAATTATCTGCTTTCAATAGATGCAAAGTCTAACAGGTTTAAAGTCGGTGGTGTCATTCAAATTGACAGGATTATTGATCTAAAGCAATAGCTTGAGCCTTTTGCAATACCTGAGCCTCGTATAGCTCCGTTGGTTGTTAAAAGTCGCGATTGTTAAAGCGAGCTAATCAACTTAACTAACCTTTCTATCTTAATATTGGACAACTGACGGTAGTCAAAATAAGGACAAATAATACTTCGAGCGGCACGGTTTACTGCAAATTCTGAATCTAGCCAATCAAATTGCGGGTCGACTAGTTGCTTGGCTATGAGGTTTTTTGCGTGGGTTTTACCACTTAAAATATGAATTTGATTTGCCTTAGGGGAAATCGTCACTTCACCAAAAATCAACGCTGTTTGACTACTCTTTTGCAGCAGTAAGCTTTCTCGATAGTCTTGCCAGTTTTTAAAGTCTCTAACCAGCGATAAATTAAGGCTTATATCTAAATTGGCCGTCCGATCTGCCTCAGCTAAACAAAACAGCAGTTTAGCGTATACGTTAAAAACCTTTCGCCAACCGTTGCCACATTGCAGGCCGATATTGGCAATTTCGCCATTAGATACTGGCTGAATATTAGTTAAGTCTTGGTATTCTTCGATTTCGGGACGGTTACCAATAACCACGCCGAGTTGGTAGTTACAACAGCCTAATCCCATTACTTGAGATTGTTTTATCATGATTAATACTCGAATCTGAACTCGCCAATTTAGCCGCTTCCTTCGAAATAGACTATCTCGAATCGCCAATTATAAAGCGACTTGTGAATAAATTTTGGTCTTTGTTATCAATTCAATAGCAAATCAATACCTAATCAATAGCTTTATGACAAGCTCGCAATGACTTTCTTGAGCATAGTTAGGACCTGTCTCTTTTTTCAAAATGGAATTGAATATGTTTTATTTAAATAATCGACGTGCTCATACTAATGGTTCATTATCAACGACAAAAGTATTAGTAAGCGTTTTGTGTATTGCTTTCTTTGCAGCTTGTGGTGGTGGCTCTGGCTCTGGAAGCAATAACAACTCGCCACCGCCTCCCACCAATCAAGCCCCAGTCGCCAATGCAGGAGACGATCAAACTGTCTCAGCGCTGGACAATGTAGAACTGTCTGGTTCAGCTAGTGACTCAGATGGGACAATCAGCAGCTTTAGCTGGCGTCAAACAGAAGGTACTGAAGTAACTTTAATCAACTCCGATTCCGCTATCGCTAATTTTGAAGCGCCGGATATTGATATCGATGAAACGTTAACTTTCGAGTTAGAAGTCACTGATGATGATGGTGCAACTGCCGTCGATACGGTCGATATACTGGTAGAGTCAACTAATCGGCCTCCTAACCTAGAATTAGGAGAAAGGCGTAAAGTTCAAGAAGGTTTAGAACTCGCGATTAAAGCTGAGGCGACAGATGTCGACGGCGAGGTTGTTAGTTATGCATGGACCCTATTGGGAAGTCGTGATATCGAATTGCGCGGAGCTGATACTGAACAACTCGTTTTTACCGCACCCTTTGTCGACGTCGATAGCATTTTAGAGTTTGAGCTAATAGTTGTTGATAACCAAGGAGCCTCATCCAGCGATACATTAGAGGTCGAAGTAAAACACTTTGTTGCCAAACTTAATGATACCGGCATCACTACTTGTGGAGACTTCGCTTCCGGGGCGAGTAACATTCATGGCAATCGAGAAAACTGTCAGGACCAAACAGATGGGGAAGTTGATCCTATTCCCGGTGGGCAAGATGGTCATCATGGATTGGATCTTAATGAGGGAAATGATGAGGATGGCCACGCGGGATTTAATTTCACCAAGCTGGATGAGCAAGGCCTAGAGCTGGCCAACTCAGCGGCAGAATGGTCCTGTGTTAGAGACAACAATACCGGCATGATTTGGCAGATAAAACAAAGAGTGGGTGGCTTACATGACACAACCAATACTTACACTTGGCTAAACTTTGATGAAACTAATAATGGTGGTGACGCAGGCACTGAGAACGGTGGTAGTTGCTCCGGTAGTAATTGCGATACAGCCTCTTACGTCGACGCGATAAATGAAGCACGTTTTTGCGGAGGTGGAGATTGGTCATTACCTAGCTTAGAGCAGCTACGCTCCATTGCCGATTACAGTGTGTTGAGTCCTGGATTAACGATTGATAGCAATTTCTTCCCCAATTCTTCGGATGTTTATTGGTCATCAACGCCAGAAGCGAATCGTAGTATCGGCGCATGGACATTTAGCTATTTTGATGGCAGTGATCAAACAGCATCCAAAAATAGTCGACGGGCTGTGCGTTTGGTTCGATTTGCTGAAGAGTAGAGCGTTTAACACACAATTAATAAGAGTAGATGATTATGAAATGTAAAAAATTAGTAGGCAAAAAACGAATGAGTAAAACACTGTTTACCATTGGTAACTTTCTCGCATTGATAATGCTTCAAGCAAACGTCTCAGCGCAGACTTGTCACGAAGAAATTAAATTGACCGCTCCAGATGAACGTTATTCAGTAGGTGAGGGAATCGTTACTGACAATAAGACTGGGTTAATTTGGTCTCGATGCGCAGTAGGACAAGTGTTTAAAGCTCTTGGCGACGAACCTTGTGAAGGTACACCGAGTTTACTTAATTGGAAGGATGCATTGGATGAATCCACTCGATTTGAAGGTGGAAATCGAATCGACTGGCGACTGCCCAATCTCAAAGAGCTAGCGTCTCTCACCGAAAAAGCGTGTTTTGAACCTTCTATCAACGAAAGCGTATTCCCAGCGACAGAAGGTCATTATTGGACTTCTTCACCCGATGTCCGAGGCAGCGGGCCGCTAGCTTGGATTGTCGATTTTAAATTTGGGGGGGATGGAAAAGTTGGAAAGCAAACGCTTAAAGCAGTTAGGTTTGTCGCCGGTGGGGATGCGTTTTAGACTAGCTGGGAGCTGGGAGCTGGGAGCTGGGAGCTGGGAGCTGGGAGCTGGGAGCTGGGAGCTGGGAGCTGGGAGATGCAAAATTTATCAAGCTCGCTGAGCGGAGTCGAAGCGTTTCCTTGGTTATTAGGAGTTGGGAGCTGGGATGGTTACTAGTTGCTATAAAACAACTCAGCTCGCTGAGCGGAGTCGAAGCGTTTCCTTAGTTAATAGGAGCTGGGGAATAGAAGCTGAGAGATTTTGTTAGTGTGGTGTAAACTACAAATTATGTTAGCCTATTGCAAACCTATATAAGTTTGCACCAAGCAATGTCAAAAGCATTAGAAAACCTGATCCTCAATCAGTTAACAGCATCTAAAATAACCGATACTCAGCAAATTCAATCTTTGTGGAGTGGTTATGGACAAATTGTGCGTTATGCGCTCGAAGGCGCACAAGTTCAATCCGTAGTAGTAAAACATGTCAAATTGCCCGACGCTGCTGAACATCCTCGAGGTTGGAATACTGACATTTCACACCAGCGAAAAATAAAATCTTATCAAGTCGAATCAAATTGGTATCAACACTGGGCATCACAATGCGATGATGGCTGCCGAGTGCCACAATGCTTTGCCGTGGAGTCGAGTGAATCTGAATTTTTTGTGTTGTTAGAAGATCTAGATGCCTCAGGGTTTCCAATCCGAAAAGACACTGCCACCACGAAAGATATGAAAAATTGTTTAAGGTGGCTGGCAAATTTTCATGCGACCTTTCTCTTTATCGACGATGAAGCCAGTGCTGACTCTGACAAAATATCCAGCCAACTTTGGCCTATTGGAACTTATTGGCATTTGCAAACTCGGCCTGATGAGCTACGAGTGTTAGAAGATTCTGCGCTTAAAAATGCAGCAGCCAAGATTGATCAAAAACTCGACAACTGTCAATTTAAGACGTTAGTTCACGGTGATGCCAAACTAGCCAATTTTTGTTTTTCCGATGCAAGTTTGAATTCGGATTCAGAATCTGAGATACCAGTCGTTAATCCTGTTGCGGCAGTCGATTTTCAGTATGTGGGTGGCGGTTGTGGAATGAAGGATGTCGCCTATTTTATTGGAAGTTGTTTGTATGAAGAGGATTGCGAAAAATATGAAAGCGAATTGCTTGATTATTATTTTCAATCATTAGCCAAGTCTTTACTTAAGAAAAATACGCCTAATGATGTTGATCTTGAAGCGCTAGAATTGGAATGGCGAGAGTTATTCTATTTTGCTTGGGCAGACTTCCATCGATTCTTAAAAGGTTGGAGCCCAGGCCATTGGAAGATTAATGGTTATAGTGAACGAGTCACTCAACAAGTGATTGAAAGTTTAAGTGGACAGCTTAACTAATATGAAACTTACCCAATTGCAATTAATGGAATTGACGCGGCTGGCTGAAAAAGCAGCCAATCAAGCGGGCTCAATAATCGAATCGATTATTGAGAATGACCCTCGGCTTCAGCAAATCTCTATTAAACAAAAACAATCTGGTTCGAGTCCTGCGTCTCAAGTGGTGACAGAAGTCGACTTGAAAAGTGAAAAAATTATCTTAGATATTTTGGAACCAAGCCTGCAGCAATATGAGTTAGCTTTATTAAGTGAGGAAACTATCGATGATAATTCTCGTTTTTATAGGGATTATTTTTGGTGTATCGATCCACTTGATGGCACATTGGCTTTTACAGAATCTAGACCCGGCTTTTCAATCTCAATTGCGCTCGTTTCTAAACAAGGCCAGCCGCAGCTGGGTGTAGTCTATGACCCAACGAATAAAAATTTATATTCCGCAACTCGTGGAAAGGGAGTGTGCAAAAACGGCCAACCATGGGTAAGTTTTCTAGATGCGCAGAACAACTCCGCGGGAACTTCGTTAACAATAATTGCGGAAGATAACCTAATCTCAAACCCTAAATTTGAAATAATACAGCGTTCTTTAGAAGCCTACTCTGAGCGGCGCGATTGGTCGAAAATACAAGTGATCCGAGGTGGTGGAGCCGTTTGCAATGCTTGTAGCGTGTTAGAAAATCATCCCGCGATCTATTTTAAGTTACCCAAGCCCTCGGCTGGAGGTGGAAGCAGCTGGGATTTTGCCGCAACCTCCGCCTTATTCAACGAATTAGGATTGGACGTTTGCGATGCTTATGGCGAGCCCCTTCAGCTAAACAAAACTGGAAACACTTTTATGAATCACTGTGGGGTGGTTTTTGCTAGCGACAAAGGAATTGCCGAAGCGCTTGTTAAAAATCTAACAGCAATTGATATCTAATGCTATCGGTTCTAACAAACATTTAGCTTGGTATGGCTATTCTAAAATCAAATGGGTGGTGACATTTGAACTCAACGCAATAGTGAAGACTAAAATGCATCAAAATTAAATATCAAAGGTTTATGGAGGACTACTCTAGTGACAAATAAAATGAACGAAAGTATTGATGAACAAATAGCTAACCTAGATCGCAAAATCAAGTTTGGGCTTAATTGATTTTCCTGGTGTTGTTGCTCTCGGATTAGGCTTGTACGCTAAATTTGGCTCGGAAGGTGAGCCGGTACATCCTTTGTTAGCAAATGATATGGTTGTTAATGGATTGATTGTCTCTGGTGTAGTCATCATGATACTTGCAGGGGCTCGAATGCTACGATTGGTTGCTCAGCGGAATAAATTGAGGGGTAAAAGGATATTTAACCCTTTCTTTATGCCAATACCGTTATCATTATTAATTCAATTCTGCAGGTTTCAAAAATGTCCAAATCAAGCTTTTCAATAATACTTTTTGCTAGCTTTCTGTTAGTCAACAATCAGTCCTTTGCCGCCGAAGATGAAATTCTATCCGTGGATAGAAGTATCACCAGAAATCTCCAATTATCCTTTCCTAATGACGATAATATTTACCCCTCTAAGAGCGATTTCGAAATCATTAATTATGTACTAATGAGCAGTGAGTCGGGTGAAAGGTGGGCAACTATCACCCTAAAAAACAGTTCGTCTGGCAACCGATCATTAGAGCAGCAACATATCATGGCGTTGTTTGCGAATGGTGAACGAAAAAGCCCAAAAAGTTTTCCGCTTAGTTTTAAGGGTAATGAAGTGCAAACATTCACAGTCTCATTTGGGGAAAGCAAGTTTCCAGTTTTGGCAGTCTACACATCGTCAACAATTGATTAACCATAAAAGGTTTAGATCGAAGTAAGGAGATTGCCGCGTCGTGCCTCCTCGCACCGAAAGTAGGCGCTTTTAGGCGATGACGGGGATCGATTGTCATTGCGAGGCACGAAGCAATCTCGGGTTTTGGGTTTAGATCGAAGTAAGGAGATTGCCGCGTCGTACCTCCTCGCACCGAAAGTAGGCGCTTTTAGGCGATGACGGGGATCGATTGTCATTGTGAGGCACGAAGCAATCTCGGGTTTTGGGTTTAGATCGAAGTAAGGAGAGTGCCGCGTCGTACCTCCTCGCACCGAAAGTAGGCGCTTTTAGGCGATGACGGGGATCGATTGTCATTGCGAGGCACGAAGCAATCTCGGGTTTTGGGGTTAGATCGAAGTAAGGAGATTGCCGCGTCGTACCTCCTCGCACCGAAAGTAGGCGCTTTTAGGCGATGACGGGGATCGATTGTCATTGCGAGGCACGAAGCAATCTCGGTTTTTTCTTACTGTTTTGCCAGCTGATAAAACGGCATCATTTTTGGTATCAATTTCTTCAGCGCTTTTTGTCGGTTTTCGGGAGCAGGGTGGGTGCTTAAAAATTCAAAACCAGCATTACCACTCACTTTTGCCATTTTCTGCCACAGAGTGACTGCAGCCTGAGGATGAAAACCTGCTTTAGCCGCTAGTTCCATTCCTAGCTTATCAGCTTCAGATTCAGAGGTTCGACTATTTGGGAGAGTAAGAGCGACTTGCGCAGCCGCAGCGGTTAATCCCATTTGTGTTTCATTGGCTTCAGTGGTTGCCTGAACCATTTGCAACGCTAAACCAGTAGCCATTGCAACCGACATTCTTTCTGCAGAATGATTGGCGAGCGCGTGGGATATTTCATGTCCCATGACCTGTGCAATTTCATCATCCGTCGCAGACAGTTTATTGATTAATCCTGTATAGATGGCCATTTTTCCGCCGGCCATACACCACGCATTGACCGTTTCCGGCTCATCGATCACTTTGACGCTCCATTGCCAATCTTTAGTTTTTGGTCGCATAATAATGGCTTGTTGGATTAGCTTGTTGGTGATTCGGTTAACTCGCTTCACTATGGCTTGATTGTTATTAAGTTTGCCAGCTTGTTCGAAGGGTTCCAAGGTTTCTACATAGGCCTGTTTCGACGCCGCAATTGCAGATTCTTCCGAAACGAGCATGACTTGTTTACGTCCTGCGATATTAGTGGCGCAAGCCGAAATTAAAGTAAGCGTTAATAGGCAAAAAACAATTTTGATAGTAAATATTTTCAAAATGGAATCCTTCTTTTAGTCCCGAATTAGTTAGCTCAACTCTCGTCGAATAAGTTGCTTAGTCTAACATGTGATAAAAAATGAGTCAGCCCTAATCCTCGAGGTGAAGTAGGGCATCGAATATGCGAGGACTTCAAAAACTAAATTTCGGTGTTGTGATTAAGTACTGTTTTTTAAGTTGAAGCAAAACAATAGACTAAAAAGCGATTCAAAAAAGAGCGAACTCGTTGCAAATGTTACGACGCGCTTGACTCTTTTTCGGCGCGTTCGAACTGCAACTCACAGAGTCGCTGATAAAGTTGTGAAGATTTGATCAATTCTAAATGCGTTCCTGTATCGACTATTTTTCCATTATCCATTAAAACGATTTGATCTGCGTGTAATACCGTGGCTAAGCGATGAGCGATGATCAAGGTTGTACGGTCTTTCATCAGAGCATTCAGTGCTGCTTGCACATGATGCTCACTTTCCGCATCAAGTGCGCTGGTTGCCTCGTCGAGCAATAACACCTTAGGGTCTTTCAATATCGCTCTAGCAAGCGCAATTCGCTGTTTTTGACCTCCAGAGAGCCGAACACCTTGTTCACCAAGAAAGCTGGCGTAGCCGTTTGGCAATTGCTGAATAAAGTCATGTGCGTGAGCACGTTTAGCTGCATCGATCACTTGTTGATCGGTGGCTTCGGGTCGGCCATATCGAATGTTATGCCAAACATCACTACTAAATAGCACCGGCTGTTGCGGGACCATTCCCATCTGTGACCTTAAATCGATGGGGGCGAGTGATGTTAATTCGGCCCCTTCAAAACGAATGATACCTTTTTGCGGATCATAAAATCGTTGCAACAACTCAAACAAGGTGGTTTTGCCTGCACCTGAAGGACCAACTAAAGCCACAACATTTCCGCGTTTTACTTTCAAATTAATAGCGTTTAGTGCCGCGGACTCAGGACGCGATGGGTAGCAAAAATGCACTTGGTCAAATTCTATGACGGTGTCAATTTTTGAATTAAGTGATTGCAATTGTGCCGGCAGAGTGATCTCACTTTTTACTGACATTAATTCAAGTAAGCGTTCAGCGGCACCGGCTGCTCGTTGCAATTCTCCATAAACTTCGGAAACCGTCGCCACCGAGCCTGCCACCATAACCGCATAAAATAAGAATGCACCTAAGTCTCCACCGCTTATTTTGCCATCGAGCACGTCCATACCGCCAACCCAAAGCATGATACTGATAGCGGTAAATGATAAAAATATTACTGTTGCAATTAATAGCGAGCGTTGTTTAATTCTTAGTTTAGCTATTTCAAATGCCGTTTCGACTTCACCTGAAAAGGCGTTTTTTTCTTGAGATTCACGGGTATAACTTTGAACGACTTTTATGTTTTGAATAATTTCCCCAGCATAAGTCCCTATATCGGCAATGCTGTCTTGGCTTCGGCGAGCAAGTTCTCGTACTTTTTTACCAAATAACATCATCGGAAGAAAAACTAATGGCACCACCGCCAGTACAATTAAGGTAAGATAAAGGTTAGTAATTAGCATCATAATAAGACCGCCAATTAACATTAATGAGCTGCGCAATGCCATAGAAAAAGACGAGCCGATTATCGATTGTAGTAAGGTTGTATCGGTGGTGAGTCTCGACATTAGTTCACCACTTCGATTTTCTTCAAAATAGCTTGGATGCAAATACAGAAGCTGTTCAAAGGTTTTCTTTCTTATATCGGCGCTAACGCGTTCACCGAGCCAAGACATTAAATAAAAACGACAAAATGTTCCGACCGCGAGTACCGCAATCAATCCGACGACAAAACTAATTGCGGCAGAGAGTTGTTCGGCCGAACCAGATGTAAATCCCTCATCAATAATTAACTTTACGCCATGGCCCAAAGATAAACTCACAGCCGATGTCACTAACAATGCAAGCAGCGCGGCGAATGCCATTTTTTTATAGGGAAGTACCAACGCAAAGATCGGTGTTAGGTTTTTTAGGGATTTCTTTTCAGGCTTATTCTCAGATTGTGGCTCTGAGGTATTTTGTTCCGAAGTTTCGGTTGACATAAAGTCAAATCCTTTCAGGTGTATCAGGCTTTAGTTTAACTGGGGGAAGAATAAACTAATTCAACTGTGGCTGCGAATAATAATGTAATAATTTGAGTCAGAATAGCAGTGAGGAGAGAGGACGAGGAACTCGCTTAGTAGTAAGTATTAAGATGGGGTAAGTATTTTTGATTTGAATTGAGACTGTAAAGTTCCCATTGCAGGCCTTTGCTGTCTTTTTTTAAAGCTAAGAGCAAAGGCGTTTCGCAGCGCTGGCGCTCTGACTGCGAGCTTCTTTTGTAAGAAGACACCAAGAGTAGGCGCTTTTAGGCGAAAGAAGCCAAAAACGTCTTACGTTGAAATGAGCGCGCTTTGAAGTTGCTGAATGTTCTGGTTGTTTAAATATAAACAGTATTTATTTACAGCGCCCATCGGGTGGAAAAGAACTCGCTGCGCTCAAGCAGCTTTTCCACTGTTCCGATGGACATGAGGATGTCGGGTTGCTCGTAGGCACTGGGCGAAAAGATAACAAGCTCATATCGAGAAGCTAGTCTTTATCTTTCTAGGCTTGGTCATAATAGTATTGTTTATGGTTTACTCGCCTAGCGGCTATAACGGACCGGTGAAACTCATGAGTCAGCGGGTAGACAAGAAAAGTAAATGAGCGCCAGCGACAGTTTTTTGCTCCCAGCAAAAACTGCATACCGTCCATCCATGGACATAACCTCTTTTCTTCCGCTGACTCTCTGTCAACAAATGAGGACCGCTCAGGCTTGAAATAACTTTCAGCAAGTAAACAATGAGTTATCTTCAGCGAAAAGCACTTTTGGTTACTTTTGGTGCTTTGGCCAAAAGTTACTCGCACGCAAGCGAAGCGGTGCGAAACGCTTTTGATTTGAGTTTTGGTTCTTTCAAAAAGAACAATCAAAATCGTCCGCTATAGATAAAAAGCAGAAACCCCACTGGCTAAGGCGTTCCCTCAAACGCCCCCCAAATTATTCCTTGTTCTTGGCAATCTCTTCATCTAGCATCTTAATTAACGCTTCGCGTGAAACTGAAAACTCATGATTTTGATTAAGTTGAACCAATTCGGCAATCTGTTTACGAATCGTGATATCGCCTTCGCGCTGATTGGGAACAACCATATAGCGCATCTTTGGCTTTTCATTAAATAATGCGTGTTCTACCGCTTTGGCAACTGCAATTGGGTCAGCCCCTTTAGGACGATTCTCGAAAAAGCCTAACATACCTTGCCACTCTTCTTTGTAGCGACTAAAGCCTTCCATTCCACCTTGCTTATTAAATCGTTTGATAAAGCTATCACCAATTTTTGATTCGAAATTTCCTGGCTCAACCACGCTCACTTTAACACCAAATTTTTTCATCTCTGTTGCAAGCGAATCCGAATAGGCTTCCATCGCGTGCTTACTCATACTGTAGGGGCCAAATAATCGCCCAGATAAGATACCAGAAATTGAGCTAATGGTTGAAATTCTACCTTTGCTTTCGATGATTAACGGGGCAAATGCTTTGGTAATTCGATAGGGGCCATATAAATTAACTTGCATCTGAAAATCAAAGTCATCTTCACTAGTCTCGATTAACGGAGAAAGTATCACCACACCCGCATTATTAACTAGTCCGTAAAGACCTGCATCGTGACTGGCAATGGTTTTAACCGCTGCATCAATTTGATCTTGCTTATTAACGTCGAGTCGCACAGCCATTACGTTTTTCATTTTATTTAGGCGCTGCATATCGGCATCTTTGCGCGCGCCGGCGTAAACAAAATAGCCTTTGCTACTCAGGTGCTCGGTAATTCGCAAACCAATACCACTTGTCGCGCCTGTGACTAATACGGTTTTTTGGTCTTTCTTAGGTAGGTTTTTCGCTGATACTATGTCAGTCGTAAAAGCAAAGACTAGGCAGATAAATAATATACTTATTCTTTTCATGTTATATCCTCATTATGATTGAGTTTGCCTATTTCAAGCGTTCCACTGCAGGGTTTAGGTCGCGAATAGGTTTAACTTAAAGCTTGCGGGCGCTGTAAGCGTATTAAAATAGGCATCAAGCAAATAGCGCACTCTACAAGAGACTATCACCGTCAATATGTGCGAGCAATCGAATCCATGACTAAATTGTTTCAATTTAATATTCATTGAGTGAGGCTACTTCAGTGCGCTTAAGCCGCGAGAAGCGTAATTTTATTTGTTGTTTGCATTGCGAGCGCAGCTTAGCTAGTCTAGTTTACCATTGGAACTCAATGAATGATTGGAGTGCACTTGGAATATTCACTAATTTTATTTTTTGTCATTGTGGCAATTTCAATATATCGAGGCTACCGCAGTGGTATCGCAGTGATCATTGCGAGAGTTATGAGCTTGGCTTTGGCTTACGCGGCCACTTTCTTATTTACTGAGACATTCGCGACCTGGGTGCAGTCAGTGAGTCCGCTGAAGGGCATGTTGTCCTATATGGCGGCAGGAATGATTTTGTTTATTAGTGCAAGTCTGATTTTCTCGTCGCTATTTTTGTTGGTCACTAAGACACTTTTTGCAACCAACGATAGGCCGAGTAAGGGAGCGGCCATAGGCGGTGCGGTTTTAGGTGGAACCTTAGGATGTGTGGTTGGGATTATTGCAGTTTGGTTTCTTTCGACTGCCTACGATTTAATTCAACTAAAAGCAAATAAACCCGTCGGTCAACCTACAGCTTTTGAAAAAACGGCCAAACAATTGACCTCTGGCGCGATTAAAAAAATTGCTCAGCAAGGACTCGGCGACTCAGAATTATCTGGCGGCGCGGTCAATCTTTTAAGTGATCCCAGTAAAAACGTCAAGCATTATAACTCACTTGCAAAAAGTGGCGAGCTTTCTCGATTTTTTCAAAGTCCTGCGGTTAGGCAAGCATTGGACAATCGCGACCCCGCAGCTTTATTTAAAACGAGTTCGTTTAAACGTCTTACTGAAAATAACGATTTTCAGCAGTTGGCCAAAATGCTTAATCTTGCTAAAGACCAAACAGAAAGAGATCAAAAATTAGCAGTGCAAATCACTAAAGTCTGGGCTCAAGTTCAACAGCTGCAAACTAACCAAGAATACTTAGCTATTACTCAAGATCCTTTTGTTAAACGAAGTTTGGAAAGTGGTAATCTGTTTAACCTACTCAATAACGAAAAAATAGCTAATCTCTTTAAAATTATGTCAGAGACTGATGTTGGTGAGATATCATTTGATGGCAGCGCGCTTGCTAACAAGGAACAACCGTCAACTACAAAAAGAGTTCACCGTTGGACTGATGAGAATGGCAGAGTTCACTACAGTGACAAAAAGCCCGAACAGTAGCCAATCAGTTCGTTGCTTGTTTGTGTTTATTTGCGAGAGTTAACTGGTTTAAATTATATTTTTTCCGGCTTTTGCGGCTAATGCATGCTCTGACATACGAGCGCTCAACCTTCCTTGGTTGAACTAGATTTTCTTTTACTTTATTTGCTTTATTTTGTTGGCTTTTTAGTTGACTTTATGGATTGACTTGAGTGGATTCCACCAGCTTTTCAGAGTGTCGGTTAGCCAATTTATTTTTAAACCAAGCCGATGTCTTGTGGCCAATCATTAACATACTCGGTGTGACAATGAGTGTTAATAAGGTCGAGAATGCTAAACCACCTGCAACTGCTGAAGATAACTGTACCCACCATTCCGTCGAAGGAGAACCGTAAGATACATCACGGCCTAAGATATCAATATTGATCTGCAGAACCATCGGCATTAAACCAAGTATGGTAGTGAGTGTGGTTAACATGACTGGTCGAAGTCGCTGCGCTCCGGTTCTTAAAATAGCCTCTTGAACAGGTAGACCTTGTTGGCGTAAATAATTAAAGGTGTCAATCAACACAATATTGTTATTGACGACGATTCCAGCTAACGAAATCACGCCTATTCCGGACATCACAATCCCAAAGGGTTGATTCATGACTAATAAGCCAATAAATACGCCCGCGGTTGAAAATAGAATGGCGGTTAATATTAAGAAGGATTGATACAAACTGTTAAATTGTGCTACTAAAATGATAAAGATCACCGCCAGTGCTATCAAAAAAGCATTTTTCAAAAAGTTTTGTGAGTTTTGTTGTTGTTCTTGCTGACCTCTAAAACTAAACTCGACTCGTGGATCGATGTTCATTTCCGGTAGTGCAGCTTGCAGCTCTTGCAGTTTTGCCGCAAAGTTAGCACCTGGTGCCATATCCGCGGTTATGCGGTTAGCACGTTTACCTTCTATGCGACGAATAGTATCAACCTTTTGAGCGGCAACTCGTTCCACAAAGTTCCCTACTGGTATCAACCCTTGGTTGGTTGCAATTCGGAGTTGATCGAGTTGTTGAATATTTCGTGTATCCAATGGATAGCGGATTCGAATGTCTACTTCTTCATCCGTATCATCGGGGCGATATTCCGCAACCTTAATGCCGTTGGTTACCAGTTGTACGACATTGCCCACCGCTTGCACACTGGCACCAAATCGAGCCGCTTTTTCACGGTCAACTTGTAATCGCCACTCAATTCCTGGCAACGACCGGTCGTCGTCAATGTCGACGAAGCCGCCAATCTCAAGCATTTTTTGTTGCACCTTATCAATGGTTTCATTAACTAGGCTTGGTATTTTAGAACTAAGCTCTAAGTCAAACGCGCGACCACCTCCCGGTCCATTTTGTTGTTGTCGAATCGAAACTTGAATGCCATAAATATCTTGAGTTCTTCGATTGATTTCCTGATAGATTTCAGTGGCCTTTTGGCGTTGGTCCCATGGTTTAAAATTAAGTCTGACTCTGCCAATGACATCTTCACCGCCGCCACGAGTAACAAAAGTGTTTACGTTATCAGTCATATCCAGTAAGCGATCTTCGACTTGTTTTACCAACAGGTTTTTTTCGTTGATGGATAAGTCTCCACGTGCTTTGATTAACACTGTGGTTCCATTCGGTTCAGTATTTGGGAAAAATTCAACACCGTTTCCGAACATTCCATAACTGACGATAGCGCTGATCAATACCGCAATTGCAATTGATAAAACGCGACCGGGTCGATTGGTAGCCATTCGCAAAAATTGGATATATTTACCGGTGTAACCAGATACTTTATTCAGATCGCCTTGTTCAGCTTCGATTAAATTTTGCTTTGCCTTTTCGCTAATGTAACGCGGCTTGCCAAATACCGAACCTAATGTGGGCACAAATACCAGTGCCATAAGTAGTGAAGCGCCCAATACTGCAATCAAGGTCATGGGTAAATATTTCATAAATTCACCCATAATATCTGGCCAAAAAAGTAGTGGTGCAAACGCCGCAAGCGTGGTCGCTGTGGAAGCTATGATCGGCCAACTCATGCGCTGAGAAGCTTGCAAGTAAGCTTGTTTTTTAGGAATCCCTTCGCCCATTTTGCGATCAGCATATTCAATAACCACTATTGCGCCATCGACCAACATGCCA
Organism: Kangiellaceae bacterium; assembly: GCA_965230525.1. Lineage (GTDB taxonomy): Bacteria > Pseudomonadota > Gammaproteobacteria > Enterobacterales > Kangiellaceae. Next base: position 4,554,821 of record OZ246008.1, on the reverse strand, counting down.
ACCGCCATAATTAACGCGAATAACACCACGTTATTTAAGGTGACTCCAAATGCTGCCAGTACCGCGATGCCTGCCAAAAACGCACCGGGAATGGAAAGGCTAACAAGTGCAGCTGAGCGAAATCCGAGCACCGCGATAATGACAATACTAACCAACAGGATCGCCGATGCGACATTGTTGCCTAAGTCACCCAGCATACTTTTGACTTCTTTCGAGGAGTCGCCAGTAAAATTAACCGTTACACCTGCTGGCCATTGTTGATGGTGTTTTGACACAAGTGATTTGACTTTATCGACTGTTTCGATGGTGTTTTCGCCTGGGCGTTTAATCACTTGAAGCGTAATCGCTTTGCTACCGTCGAGTCGGGCAAAAGAGCGCGCATCTTTGTATGTTCTGCGTATCGTCGCGATATCGGAAAATGTCACCACTTTATCGTCAACCACTTTCACTGGCATGCTCAACATGTCTTGTAGATCTTTAACCAGGCCTGGAATCTTTACCGCAAAGCGTCCGCTACCTGTGTCTAATGTACCGGCAGCTACCAAGCGGTTATTGTTGCCAACTAAGCTAAATAATTCCGAAGGCGTGATGTTGTAGCTTTCCATAATTTGCGGATTAACCACCACTTCTAACATATCTTCTCTAGCGCCATCGAGTTTGACTTCAATAACCTCGGTCAAGCTTTCGAGTTGGTCACGCAAATTTCTACCCAATGCAGCCAAAGTATGTTCTGGCATTCGGCCCGAAAGTATGACCGAAATTGCAGGATTTTCTTCAGCCATGGTGATTTCATGAATACTCGGTTCTTCCGATTCGCTCGGAAGTTTAGCTTTAGCAAGCGTGACCGCGTCTCGTACATTGGCTAGGGCTTTTTCGCTATCAACTTCTGGGTAAAATTCTAGCGAAACCGAAGCTGAACCCTCACTTGCACGCGAGGTCATTTTCTTAACACCTTCAAGGCTGTTGAGCTCATTTTCCATTGGCCTGATCAACATTCGCTCAGCGTCTTCAGGCGAGATTCCTTCGTGCACCAAAGAAACGTAAATATAGGGAATGGGAACGTCGGGGTTAGCTTCTTTGGGAATCGCCGAAAGCAAGCTGGCTCCTGCGATTAAGATCAATAAGAAAACCAGCAACACCGCTCTTGATTTGCTCAGCAAGCCACCGATGATATTCTTCATAATTAGTGGACTCCTGGGTTATTGCTAGCAAATGCATTGTTTGCAGGCTGCTTTGATTCCGGTTGATTGTGGTCGCCCGATTGGTTATCCACATATTCAGCGATCACATATTCAGGGTCTACTTCATCGCCATGGTCCACAAATCCCTGACCCACCGTGATAATATTTTCTTGTTCGGCTAAGCCTTTCAACCAGACACCGTCAGTTTCCGAGCGCACGATTTCAACGGGTTTAAAAATAACTAGATTCTTTTCGTCGATTACTTTGACGCCCAACCCTCCGGTTTTGCTAAGGGATAGAGCTGCAGGCGAAAGTTTATGAGCGAAAACATGTGACGTCTGTAATTTAATGGTGGCGCTCACGCCAACTGGGATTTTCTGTTCAGGGTTGTCCACGGCTAACTCGATGTTAAAAGTGTGGCTAGAGTCGTTAGACGCGGCAGACACATACCTGACTTTTCCCGAAGCAGATTGTTTGGTTATTAATTCTGCGGTGCCTATTTGACCTAGCGAAACTTCAGCCACAGAAAGCTCAGGTAGTGCACCCTTAATAACAATAGGTGAAACGTCGAGTATTTGGCCGATTTCGGTGCCGACGGAAAGCAAGTCACCCACTTCAACCAAGCGCTCGTTAAATATACCTGCAAATGGCGCTCTAATTTCGGTGTTTGCAATGTCTAGTTCTGCCTGCGCAACTTGCGCTTTTGCCAGCTCCAAGTTGGCTTGTCTCTCTGCCAATTGGGTTTGAGCGGTTAAACCGCTTTTACCTAGGCGTTTGGCGGCTTGATATTCAAGTTGACGTTGATTAAGCGTTGCTTTGGCTTGTTGTAACTTTAGCGCTTTATCTTTCACTGCTAGTTTTAGCAATAATTGATCTTGCTCTACGAATTGGCCTCTCTCGACTAAAATGGCTTCAACTCTTCCGCTAGTTTCAGCACTGAGCTTAGCCACTCGATCGGCTTCGGTTCGACCATGAAGCTCTATTAACCCAGCAACTTCTCGAGCTTGTCGCTTTTCCACCCTGACTTTGGTGAGCATCTTATTCTCGAGTTTGTCTGTCGTTGGTGCATCTTCTGCTTGAGAGATCGCTCCTGTTAGCATCCAGAAAGTTAAAAGTACAACTAAGCTAACCGCAATAATCCAGGGTTTTCGAGTTAGTGTGTTTGAGATGTTCAATGCGTTGCCCCAATATTGAAAAAAAATAATAACAGTGATGGTGTATTATGCGGGTAAGATACTAATGAAGTTATTCCTAAATGTTACGAAGCGTAAATGACATTGCTCGATTTTTACGATTGACCCATGACTACAAATCAAAGAAACTTGCCTTACTTACCTACAACAATTGTTTTCCTTCGGTATTAACTCATTGAACCACCCACCCAAACAAATAGCTTCAAAACAGGGTTTTATTCTGACTCGCTCAAGTTTTGACTATTATGGCAAAGCGCACATTTGCTTGTGGGTATCGACTGACGAAGGCATTGTTAAACTTAATGTCGAAGATGAAAAATGTATATTATTCGTGGAGCAAACCAACCTCACTCAGGTTAAGGCTAAGCTGCAACGCTTTCAGAGACGGCTTGAATATCGAAATCTAGCGCTATCTACTTTCAATCACCAGCCTGTTTGTGGGCTCTACTTTTCAGACTTATCTAGTTTTTACGAAGCACGAAAAATTTTAGCGTCATCTGGCATTGAAGTTTTTGAGGGGACTATTCGACTGGAAGAACGCTTTCTGATGGAACGATTTGTCTATGGGAGCGTAGCTTTTGTTGGTCAACAAAATGAAAGCGTTCATTGTCAAAAATCCGGCTACAAAGAATATCAAAAGGTTAAAGTTAAACCGAGTCAATACGTTCCCAAACTAAGTTTACTTTCGCTCGATTTGGAGTGCTCGGAATATGGTGAACTATATAGTGTTGGATTTTATATGCGCACTCCGACGGGGGATTTTTCTCGAGTAATCATGATCGACGCTCAGCGAGAACCGAGTAAAGCGATTCCTGCAACCGACAGCTCGGGTTCAAGCGACACAGTAGCCACTTCGAACTTACAGGAGAATCAAAACAACCCCAGTGACTTTATTCAATGGGCAAGCTCTGAGAAACAACTGCTTGTTGCATTGGAAAAAACAATCAATCAGCTCGACCCAGATCTGATTATTGGCTGGAATGTGATTAATTTTGACTTTCGATTGCTGCACCGTCGAGCCACAAAACATGGTGTGAAGTTAAACATCGGTCGAGATGGCTCGCCCATGCGATGGCGTGAAAATAGTAATGAAGCTAATCAAGGTTTTATTAGCATTGAAGGCCGAGTTGTTTTGGATGGTATCGCTGCGCTTAAGGCCGAGTCCTATAGTTTTCCGAGTTTCAGCTTACAAGCAATGGCCGAACATTTTTTAGGCAAAGGCAAACTCACCGATGATGTCGATAATCGCATGGAGTCGATTAATTTCGATTTTAAACACAACAAGCAAAAACTAGCCGAATATAATCTGCAAGATTGCATTTTGGTGACTGAAATTTTTGAGAAGGCTAGGTTGCTCGACTATTTGATTCTTCGAAGCCAATTAACAGGGTTAGAGTTAGATAGAGCTGGTGGTTCCGTGGCGGCGTTTGTTAATCTCTATCTACCTCAATTGCACCGACACGGTTATGTTTCACCCAACCTACCTGAGGGTGGTGGTTTGGCAAGCCCGGGTGGTTACGTGATGAATTCCAAACCGGGTTTATATAACAACGTATTGGTACTCGATTTTAAGAGCTTATATCCATCAATCATTAGAACTTTCAAAATTGACCCCTTAGGTTTAGTGGAAGGGTTAAAAAATCCAGAGCAGTCCATTGAAGGATTTAAAGGCGCTTATTTTGCCCGAGAAAAACACTTACTACCCAACATCATAACCGAACTCTGGGCGCAGCGAGATCAAGCAAAGCAGCAGCAAGATCAAGCGCGTTCGCAAGCACTTAAAATCATTATGAATTCGTTTTACGGTGTACTCGGTTCCGGTGGTTGTCCGTTTTATGACACGCGTTTAGCAAGCTCCATTACTATGCGGGGACATGAAATCATGCAAAGAACTGCCGAGTGGATTGAACAAAAAGGCTTGCAAGTGATCTATGGTGATACCGATTCAACTTTTGTATTGTTGGGAGAGGGTTATGATCCACAACAAGCCAATGACTTAGGAAAAAGTCTAGCCGAATTTATCAATACTCAATGGCAATTAACTTTAGCTGAAGAGCATGGTATTGATTGCTTTCTCGAGCTTGAATTTGAAACTCATTTTAGTAAATTTTTAATGCCTACCATTAGAGGTGCAGAGCAAGGGAGTAAAAAACGATATGCAGGTTTAATTGCGGGAACAGGTGAGCCGAAATTAATCTTCAAAGGACTTGAAAATGTCAGAACCGATTGGACTTTATTGGCTAAAGAATTTCAACAACAACTTTATCAAATAATTTTTGATGACCAAGATCCCACTGAGTTAATTAAGCAAACTGTATCAGAGACTTTTTCGGGTGCTCGCGATCATCAATTGGTTTATAGAAAACGATTACGTAGAAAATTAGATAGCTACGTGAAGAATGTACCACCTCATGTAAAAGCTGCAAGACTGGCTGATCTGGAAAATAAAAAGCGTAATAAACCCTTAAAATATCAAAACAAAGGGAGCATCGCCTATTTAATGACACTACAAGGTCCGCAAGCGGTGGAATACCAATCGGCACCGATTGACTATCAGTTTTATATTGACCGACAAATTGAACCGGTGGCTGACGCAATATTGCCTTTTGTGGGTCTTTCCTTTCAACAAATTATTGATGCACAAATGGGGTTGTTTTAATTCCTTTTCGGCATGAAGGGTCTAGGCTATTGATTATCCTAGCGGAAAGTCGCACAATAATAATTCAAGGTATTTGACGAGTCTAAAATTCACCAAACGTATCCAATTTAACGCGATACAACAGGAATCAATACAATGTCTTTAAATAATCCAAGCTGGGGCGAAAGCGAGAAGCAGCAATGGCTCTTAGGGCAGTCGATTAAGCGAAGCTATCAGGACGAAGTGGTCAGTGTTATAAAAGAATTAACCAACGACTTTGAGCTTGTTGAATATGGAGCCTTAACTTATGCTCCCAGCAAGTATCCACTTTATATGCTCAAAAGTAAGTCTTGGAGTGAACAAAAGCCCATTATCCTTGTGACCGGCGGTGTGCATGGCTATGAAACTAGCGGTGTGCACGGAGCGCTCGGCTTTTTGCAAGCTCCAGCGAAAAATTATGTCGAGCATTTTAATATTGCTGTCGCCCCTTGCGTTAGTCCCTGGGGGTACGAGACCATCAATCGATGGAACCCTTATGCCGTTGATCCCAACCGGTCATTTGTATCAGACAGTCCAGCAGAAGAGTCGGCTTTTCTTATGCAAGCGGTGGCGGCGTTGTCCGGTAAGGTGTTAGCTCATATTGATTTACACGAAACTACCGACACTGATAACACCGTATTTAGACCTGCATTGGCTGCAAGAGATGGCATCGAGCAAACCGTTTGGAATATTCCTGATGGTTTTTATTTAGTTGGAAATAGTGAGTTACCAGTTGATGAATTTCAAACGGCCATCATTCAATCAGTAGAAAAAGTCACCCATATTGCTCCGCCCGATGAACAAGGAAAAATCATCGGAAAAGCATTGGCACAAAAAGGCGTGATCAACTATCCAACAAAATCTTTAGGTCTTTGCGCAGGCATGACAGACGCGGCTTATGCTACGACCACCGAAGTCTATCCCGATAGCCCCAAAGTCACTGACCAAGAATGTAATCAAGCACAAATTGCGGCCGTGGTTGGGGGATTAGAATACCTTTTGGCACAGAGCTAGAAGTTATTGGGTGATGAGATTGCCGCGACAGGGATTGGATTTCAGCGCGACGTATGAAGCAACCCCAAAGCTGTCATTGCGAGGTACGAAGCAATCCCAAAGCTGTCATTGCGAGGTACGAAGCAATCCTAAAGCTGTCATTGCGAGGCACGAAGCAATCTCGGGTTTAATGTTTACATCTAAGTGAAGTGATTGCCGCGTCGTGCCTCCTCGCAATGACGAGGGCTGATTGTCATTGCGAGTCACGAAGCAATTCTAAAGCTGTCATTGCGAGTCACGAAGCAATCTTGGGTTTAATGTTTAGATCGAAGTGATGGGATTGCCGCGTCGTGCCTCCTCGCAATGACGAGGGCTGATTGTCATTGCGAGGCACGAAGCAATCTTGGGTTTAATGTTTAGATCGAAGTGAAGGGATTGCCGCGTCGTGCCTCCTCGCAATGGCGGGGGGGCGGGTGTCATTGCGAGGCACGAAGCAATCTTGGGTTTAATGTTTAGATCGAAGTGAAGTGATTGCCGCGTCGTGCCTCCTCGCAATGACGAGGGCTGATTGTCATTGCGAGGTACGAAGCAATCTTGGGTTTTAGGTTTAGATTGAAGCGAAGGGATTGCGGCGTCGTGCCTCCTTAGCATGCCCCGCGAATGAAATGAGTGCTTTGGGTACGCACCGAAAGTAGGCGCTTTTAGGCGATGACGGAGGTCGGGTGTCATTGCGAGGTACGAAGCAATCTCGGGTTTTGTACAACTTGCGACCACAAGTTTTGACTCAAACTTCAGTTTGATTTACATATCGGGATAATTTCTTTATTCTGGATGATTACTAAGTGCAATTCAGCACAGCAAAACAAAAAATATCGGGTCCCCGTCCATCTGGGGAGCAATTTCCAAAAATAAGGAGTCGCTATGGCTTATCCCATTGCACAATCGATTAAAGATTTAAATCAAGCTATTTCCACTGATGGAGACTTTGATACGGTGGTTATCGTTTCTCCAAACTCAGAGTTTCAGCAAAATGAAATCCTGAACAGCATTTTAATTGAAGCAAATAAAGTCGATAAGCGCTTAGGTCAGCAACCGGTGTTGATTCATACCGATAAAATAGCGGGCGGCCGTTTAATTCATGCGCCGACAGGACGCTTAGACAAAGATTATGACGATGTACGAAATTTCCACGATGCCGCTAAGCAGGCAACACTCATGGCAAAGGATTCTGGTGCAACGCGAATTCTAATGGTCGTTGATGGCATCCCTTCACATGCCGAATATCAGTTTGCAATTGAAACGACTTATTTTGGAGCCTGCCAAGCTTTGTGGCAGCCCTTAGAAGCACGCCAAAGCTTGTCGGAAGATGAGCTTGAACCGGTCGAAGCTATCGGATTATTTGACCCCAGCGGGAGTGTTGATTGCGAATTTTTGGCAGCGAGTGAAGCAGGGCGTCGAGTTGCTCGAGATCTTTGCGGGACAGAGCCAGAGAGAATGGCGCCTATTGGTTTTGCTGGATATTGTGCCAATGAATTCGCTGATTCTGCGGTCGATATTAACGTTATCTCGGAACGAGAACAAATTGCTAAAGAGTATCCTCTTTTTGAGGCCGTTGCGAGAGCATCCTATGCTGTCGAAAGACATCATCCTCGAATCATAGAGTTAAGTTATCAAGGTAAGGGCCCAATTAACAAAACGCTCATGTTGGTCGGCAAAGCGGTCACTTACGACACCGGCGGTGCAGACATTAAAACTGGCGGTCACATGGCTGGAATGAGTCGAGATAAAGGGGGCGGTGCCGCGGTGGCTGGTTTTATGAAAACATTAGCCATGCTAAAACCAGAAGGACTAAAGGTTGTGGCAAAAATAGCGGCCGTACGTAATTCGGTTGGCGCAGACGCCTATGTGGCAGATGAAATCATAACTGCACATTCCGGTAAACGAGTGCGTGTTGGCAACACTGATGCGGAAGGACGTTTAGCCATGATTGATTCCTTGTCTCATTTTAGAGCGCAAGCTGTGAATGAGGTGAATCCCTGCTTATTTACTGTAGCCACATTGACCGGTCATGCTTTACTTGCCGCTGGACCATACACCCTGTTAGTCGAAAACGGCACGGCAAAACAAAATGGTGTTTCGCAAGCAATTGCTGAGCAAGGCGAGCTGTGGGGAGATGCGTGTCAACTTAGTTTATCAAGACGCGAAGACTGGGATATCATCAAACCGCGCACCAAAGCGGACGATGTCCTTTCATCTAATAATGGGCCTTCCGTTTCGGTACCGCGAGGACACCAATTCCCAATGGCGTTTTTATCTGAGGCTTCTGGACTTGAAGCCCATTCCAAGCACAGCGAGCATCCAATTGCTTATGTGCATGTTGATATTGCAGGAAGTGGGGTAGAAGGGTTGGACTGGCAACACGGCAAGCCAACTGCTGCCCCCGTGTTGGCGCTTGCCGCAACTTACCTACGTAAATAGCAACCCAATTAAACCTTGCCCAATCTTAAATTGGGTGAGGTTTATTGATAAACGTTAAAACCTAAAACGCCTGAAGGTATTTGATATGTTAAGTCGTTCAATTTCGCTCGTCACCTCGGTTGTTCAGTCTGTCATTTTGATGATGTTTTTAATGAGCTGTCAAAGTGTCGACCTAAAACAAATTAATGATCAGCTAGCCAACTCGCGTCCATTAGATAACAAAACAATTGTTGCTGGGTTGAAACAGGCGTTAGAAGTAGGCACTAAAAATAGTGTTAATTTAACGAGCCAAAAAGGTGGTTTTAGCGATAACCCTTTGATTCGAATTAATACGCCACAAGAACTCGATAAATTAGTCAGTACTTTAAATAAACTCGGCATGGGGAAATATGTTTCCAAATTTGAAACTCAAATGAATCGTGCGGCCGAAAATGCTTCTGCTGAAGCGAAGCAGGTTTTCTTCAATAGTATTTCTAAAATGAGTCTAAGAGACGGGTTAAACATATTGCAAGGACCTGATGATGCTGCGACTCAATTTTTTAAAGCCACGTCAACCAACGAACTAACCGCGAAGTTTAAACCCATTATTACTCGATCTATGTCTAAGATTGGTTTTTATGATGACTACAAGAACTTACTTAAAACTTATGACGCAATTCCGTTTACCAATAAGCCTGATCTAAATATTGAAAATTACTTATTGCAGCAAACCTTAGATGGTCTATTTACCATGCTCGCAAAAGAAGAGTTAAAAATTAGAAAAGACCCTGCAGCGCGAGTGACGGATCTATTGCGCAGAGTATTTGGTTAGTTTAATTACTTGCCTTTAGTTGAAAAGCCGTTGACTACCTTCAACTATTGATCGCATGCTTTGTGGTCATTGTCAGCTTGCGAAACTGCGACTTGCGACTATCCGTCGTAGGCTCTTTCTTGGAAAAATATCTGCTCATTTGGATTATCATTCGATGCCGAGTCAGACAGAAGTTTGACCTACAACTCTGAGTTTGTAGAGTCGAGCCAAAATATCGCTATCTAACGGATTGAAAATTGATAACCAATCGCAAAAAGCAAACTTCCATTTCTCCGAAAAAGCTAGATATGGCGACAAGAATTCATTTTTACAGCGCTTTGAACAAAGAACTCAATCAAGTGATTGATATCGATAAGGGTTTCAAGTAACTTCGTTGACTCACTTAGCACAGCTGCCGTAAAGTGATATGGCTTCTCAAGAGCAATATTAACTGATTAGGCAGAACATAGGATATCTTCATGACCTCTTTAGTTTCGCTAGATCGCCTCCGGTTTTTATTCAATCGTGTAGGAGAGAGGCTCTGGGTGCGTCCCTTGGTAGTCTGTTTAATGTCAATTATGGCGGTTTTTGCGGCCAAGATTATAGACAGCTCTGAGGTAGCAAGTTTGGCACCTGCTATTGCAGAAGACTCCATCGAATCCTTGCTCTCTCTTATGGCATCCAGCATGTTGGTGATTGCTACCTTCTCGGTTGCATCCATGGTATCGGCGTACGCCGCAGCGAGCAGCACTGCGACTCCACGCTCTTTCACTCTTGTGCTCGCAGATGATGTTTCACAAAATGCTCTCTCTACCTTTGTTGGCGCATTTATTTTCAGTGCAGTAGCGCTAACCGCAGTAAAAAATGATTTTTACAACCAAGCAGGTCTGTTTGTTCTTTTCGTTGTGACGGTATTTGTATTTGCTTTAGTCATCGTCACGTTTGTGCGTTGGGTAGACACCATTGCACGATTGGGTCGAATTGGTTCAACCATTGAAAAAGTTGAAAGCGCGACGGAGGTTGCTTTTAAAAGAAGGCAAGAGAAACCGACTCTCGGTGGGATATCGATATCCGATAAAGCGACGTCAGGTGAAGCTGTCTATACTGCTAAAGTCGGTTATGTACAGCATATTGACATGGCTGCCATTCAAGCATGGGCTGAGGATGTAGATGCGCAGGTAGTGATTTCGGCTTTGCCAGGGACTTTTACCTTACCTAATCAGGTGCTAGCTTATGTCACTGTTTCATCAAAGGAACCGGCAGAAACTGACTACACTAAACTGATCAAATCGTTTCAAATTGGTAACGATCGAACGTTCGAAGATGATCCCCGATTCGGGCTAGTCGTGCTATCTGAAATTGCTACTCGAGCGCTCTCGCCAGCAGTCAACGACCCAGGTACTGCGATAAAGGTCATTGGAACATTTGTGCGTTTGATTTCTCATTTCGATAAGCCTGTAAAAACGACGAGTCAAAACGACGCTAAGTATGATCTAATAGCTGTGCCAGAGATTTCGGTATCTGATATGTTTGAAGACGCTTTTGCATCGATAGCTCGAGATGGAGCGGGGGTTATAGAAGTATGTGTTCGTTTACAAAAGGCCCTGGCTTCCCTTGAGTCCCTTAACAATGACGAAATTAGAAAAGCGGCCCGATATCACAGAGGCTTAGCTTTAAAGCGAGCTTGTAAGGTACTCGATATAGATGAAGATTTAGCGGCTGTCAGAAAGGCTACAAGCGACCCACAGTAAAATTAGAATCAAATGTAAGAAACTAAAAATAATTGGACCGAGAGATGACTTTAATACTCATTGTTTGCACCACATTAGCCTTACTGCTGACGCTACTTCCTCTTTTGGAACATCCGCACTGGATTATCCGAGGTATGGACTTTCCACGTCTACAGTTGGCTATTTTTATAGCAACGCTGCTTATTTTCGATTTTTTGTTCCTCGATATGCAATTGGTTTTGACTTGGCTACTTATCTCAATCGCTGTACTGTGTTTAATTTGGCATTTATGGTGGATTTTACCTTACACACTCTTTTGGCCTATCGAAGTTAAGAAAACAAGCCACATAAGTGTTGCAAATCAAATCAGCATTTTGACGGCTAATGTCTTAACTCCTAATCGAAAAGCAGATTTGCTTATTCAGTTGGTAAGAAAGCATAAACCCGATGTTCTTGTTACATTAGAATCTGACCAATGGTGGGAAGATCAACTCAAGATACTAGAAGACGAAATGCCCCACAAGGTGAAATGTCCACTGGACAACCTTTACGGCATGCATGTTTATTCCAAATTATCTTTAAACGATCAGAAAATTTCTTATCTAGTCGAGCAAGATGTTCCGTCCATACACACTACTTTAGTGTTGCGCTCTGGCAAATCCGTTCGCATGCACTTTCTTCACCCGGCCCCTCCTAGCCCAACAGAAAATCCAGAGTCAGCTGAGCGAGATGCCGAGCTAGTCATAGTAGCTCAAAGCGTCGCCGAGAGTGATCAACCTGTGATAGTGACAGGCGATCTTAATGATGTAGCATGGTCTGCTACTACCCGACTATTTCGTAAAATTAGCGGTTTGTTAGATCCGAGAGTAGGCCGCGGTATGTTCAATACTTTTCATGCTGACTTTGCTTTTTTGCGCTGGCCTTTAGATCACTTATTTCACAGCCACCATTTTACTCTAAACTCTATTAAGCGATTACCTTCGTTTGGTTCTGACCATTTTGCTCTATTGACGAGTTTGACCTATTCACCTACGAAAGGCGCTAACCAAAACGGCTTAGACTCGGAAACTTCTGACCGTGAATGGTCAAAAAAGATTGCGGAAGAACAAAGTGTCAGCGAGGAAAATGTGCCAGAGCCCGGAGAGCCCGGAGAGCCCGGAGAGCCCAACTGAGAGGGTGACTACTTGAAACTGCGTATATCAATTAGCTTGCTTTTGAATTGATATTACAAGTTATTTTACTGTTTTCAGAGTGAGCCTCAATAGCACCTATCAATCCTCTAATTTTGTCAATGTTTGCTTTTTGATCAAAGATAATCATAGAATTGTGTTCTTTATTTTGTGCCAAATGAGCATGCTGGGGTAGCAAGGTTCGTAGCATTGGAACTAGCCTGTCTACACAAACATTATTCTTTACTTTAAATACCGAATAAACCGATTCATTCTCAGCTATTTCAGATTTTCGTTATACAGTTTTCCGAAGTGTTTCTTTAAATTTCCCAGCGGAATAATCTTAAGCGTGTTACCACTAAGTATTGCGTGAGAGTCTAAGGTATTTAATACATCATTTAACTATAGCAGTTGCTTGCTATCTTTGAGGTTGCTGAAAGAGTCTTTTATAGAAACGAAGTGTCTTAAATTTTTATTTGGTGAAATGACAAGGTTAAGAGATTGCCGTTTAGTTTCTTCTATTAATAAATTAACCAACTGGTCATTGCTATAACTTTGTTTCTTGTTCTTAGCGTAAGCTGGGGGGATAATTGTTAAAGTCGTAGCTGTAATCAAAATAGCTAAAACTTGAAGGATTGAATTGGTTCGTGGCATTTTGTATTCCTTTGCAATAGTTAGTTGTCTTTCAAGTAAACGCAAGGATAAACAAATTGGGGTTGGAATTGTTAATTTGGAACTAGCTAAACGACTCTTCCTGCCATCGACATAGTATTAAAAATACAATGCGCGATTATTAGCGGCCATAGATTACGACCGAAAGCGACATACCCAATTCCCATAGCCAATCCGATTAACCCAACAGTAATTGAACGCTCGGAAATATCATAAGAATGCCTAAAGCCAAAAATAAGTGCTTGGATTAATACTGCCATGATGGTTGCAAATAAATTACTGGAAAGCGCTCTTTCAATCCAGTTAATCATAAACCCTCTGTCCAATACTTCTTCTAACATCGACTGAACCCAAATAAACGGAATGATTGAAAAGAACAACATCCAATTTCCAGCGAGCTCACCAAACTTGGCGGGTGCAGTTTTATCTGATTGGTCAGCGGCTAATTCCAACCCAAGGTTGTCTTTTAGTAAATTAAAAATGATGATAAATAAAGGAACTGCAACCAAAATAAATCCTGTAGCTATTAGTGGCTGTTTGTAATTTTTAGGCAGGCATAATCCAAGCTCTTTCCATGATAAATAGCGAAATCGGACTAAGATAGCGGCTGTCAGCAGTGTAGTAAAAGACCAGAATAAACCATTGGTGATAAAGTTAAATTGTGAGAAGTAAACTTCTCTTATCAGGAACATCACTGAAACATAAATGACTAAATCAATTGCAAACCAGATAGCTGCCGGTTGCTTTTGGAGAGTCGTTGGTGCTGCGTCAGCTGCTGAATTTTTTACAGTCATTAATGATTATTCCCTTAAGTCGAAACACTTTAACGAATGAATAATGCGTTTATTTCGTATTTTCTTTATTGGTTGGCTTAACTGATAGTCTCAGTCGGCGGATTTTCATTACGGTTATTAAAATCTAAAAAGCTAATTGAGTGCTGTGCAGAGCGAAGTCAAAAGAAAAAGTACTATTTCCCCATTTCTTAGCTTAAGTAGGAAAATAGTCAGTAAAAACCGAAAGCGCTGCGGTGGATGGCTCTGGTTAAGATAAAGTTCACCAAACATAGGGAAAATGGGCCAATTTGCCTATTTATCTTTCTGCATATTGAGGATTAGTATGAATTGGTGCGGAGAACGCAAGCAATCTGCAACATAGGTGTGTGGCTAAACCGGTGATTTCAACTACTGACACTCTGTGCAACGTTCTACATAGATATTTTGCATGCCGGTTTCTTTGTCGTAGAAAGATGAGAAAGATAAAGAAGGTTCATCGCTTGGAAAAAGATCAGGATAGATAATGTTACGACTTGATGCCGGGATGTCGTGCTCGAACGAAAAACTCATTTTGCAAAAGCGACTCTTGCACTCAACTGCTTGTAACTTTGCAGGTCTACTCTCCCAATTTGGATTGTTAAGGATAATATTCTGAAGCTTTGTTGTCATTCCAGCGCCCCACTCAGAATAGTTATCTTTGATAAATACGCTTTCCCATTGATCATCAGTGGTAAAATCACCCGATATCAGTAATTTCTTTCGTGCATTAATCTTATTTGCCAGTTCAAGCATTTCATCGGACGGAAGCGCGGTTCCATTATTGGAATCATCTACCGAATTATTTTCGTTTTTCTTATCTACCAAAGAACTCATTTTTATGCCCGCATGAGCCTTCTTAATTTTTTGATTTTCAGGTTTTATTTTTGGTATGTTATGCTCAGCTAATTCTTCTGTTTCTACTAACGCCTCCGTAGGTTCGAGACCTTGATTATTTGTAATATTAAAGAAAATTATGATAACAAACGTGACTGCCAAAAAAATAACAAATAAGAGAGTTTTTTTCATTATGGTTGTGCCCTATATCAATTTAATATTTTTTGATAACTCACTCAGTCAAATGAAGCAGAGTGAGTTTATATTGATTATGTAGAAGGAACGGGGTTGCAGTCAGGGCTTGTTGGGAATCAAATACAACCATCACTATCGCAAACTACTATATTGCCGTTTACAACACTAAGATAAGTACGGCCACCGAAGTGACAGGCTATTTGACCGTTTGGCGCTTTAGTTGGAATAGTGGAAGCTACTAACGCAATGGAATAAACTAAGATAATCAGTATGGGTTTATTTTATTCATTAATCTAAGTCCTTTTTATTAGTGATCGAAATTGACCTTTAAAACACTATCACTATGAAATAATGAGTGCAACTTTCTGTAGTACTAATTTGAGATATCATGGGGCAATATGTTTTTCGTCAAAAATACTTTCAATATAAATGAACGAACTAGTAGTGAATCATCTATTGTAAGGATTATAATATTCTCCTCGTGTTTATTGCTAATCAGCTCATGTCTATCCAATAATTCACCTTATCTCGATGACAATTTGTCAGATAGAATGGCGGTAGCAGAGCGCCATTTTGATAAGACACCAATCTATTTTGATACCTCGAAATTTGAGTATATTGCAACTAGAGAGCTTAGTGATAATCAGGAGCGTGAACTCCACGAAGTAAATGGAAGCTCACCAGAAGCACTTTCTAAACTATTGCTATCAGCTAAAAAAGAAAGCGAGAATGTTGCCGTTTCAGGTATTGATGAGAAACACTCTGCGGCGGTGATTATTATGGCATTAACAATCCTAAAAAATGAAGATCTTTCAAACGTCAACTTGCTTTATATCGGAAGCAAAGAAGAATTTGAAAGTCTTGTTTTAGTTATAGGCCAAAGACTTAAGCTTTCCTTTGAGCCGATGCCTGCTACCACGCCATGGGAAGCGTAGTGGTTTTTAAACAGCCTCACAAAATCCATAGTGCATCGTTCTGAGGAATAAGAATTTCCAGTTGTTGAACTTCATAGGATACCCGAGTAGTGAGCTTTTTAGTTCTTCATCCTCGAATTTACTACATAAGCTGATTGCGAGACTATTCTAGTTGATAATTCATCAACTAGGTCAATTTTAGATTTGCTTCTTAATTCTAAAAAACTCATTGAAGAGCCGAATACCCAACAATCGGTTCGGCCATAAAAACTCGACAAACAAGCTCCTCCCGTTGCCAACAAAGTTCATGTTCACCTACTGTATTGGTGATATCCAACCAATCTTCCAGACTGATGTCTTGGCTATTTTTACCATCAATTCGAGTAATTAAATCGCCTTCTTTAATGCCAGATTGTTTAGAAACGATATCTGGAAATAAATATCGAACAACAAATTCACCACCGGTGGTTTTTCTGAGCTCAAGCCCTAATAAATTATAGCGGCTTCTAAACTCAGTATTTGGGTAGGCGAATAAATGAAGTTGTTCATTCTGGTAATCGATAATACTAATGTATTGATTAAGTAGTGCACTGCCCACAATCCAGAAGTTATCATCGTCATCACTTTTGATCATGTTAGTTTTGACATTATTGATTGAAAGTTCAGCTAAAGATAAGTTGGGTACCGTAATTCGCTGATGAATTGCACGACCACTTAATCCAAAATCGACTGCCGTTATTGAAGTACCTGGCAGCTTAATGTCGTTATCTTGCATGTAGGTATTGTTGAGTTTTAAGTAATGGCGACTGCCAGTATCAATAATTAACTCATGATCCAAAATTTGGTTGTTTCCCATGTCGATGGTTGATTCGATATAGAGTTTGCTAAAAAACGTATCAATTGGCAAACTCACCGCCGACTCTGGGATCTCAATAGGAGCATTACTGATTTGGATATGATTGTTACGTTTGTCAAACTTCCAGTTAAAGTGCTTCATTAAATCGTGACCAATCACGCCATCGTACACCGCTTCATCCGCACGTAAAAAATACTTAGTTAAACTAACCGGCATAAAAGCAATATTGACTTCGTTAAAACTGGCTTGGCCTAGCGCAATATTCGACAACTCGGTTTGATAGGCCGGAGAGTTATCTTCATCACCCCATCCTCTAAGCGCTAAATCATAGCCCCGCGTTAGTCCAAGAGCTTTCACCTTAGCAGTATCCTGTAAAATGGTAATTGAGGCACCGGTGTCTACCAACATTTTGAAATTATCGACACCATTAATGGAAATGTAAACATAGGGTTTCTCACCATGGTATTCAGTCTTGAGCGACGACTGATTAACATTTTCCTGCCAAACCGGTTCGAGATGATCATTAGCGTTTCTTAACCGTAATTGGTTAATTAGGGTGCAACCTGATAACAAAGCAAGTAACACAAAGCTGAAAAATATCTGAACTAACCGCATTAATTAATACCCATTTTAAGTTTGTAGAATGCACGCAAACTGGCTGTACTGTTCGCCAAGTTTAAGTCTATGTATGTAAAATGGATGTGAAATTGAGGGAGGAATTTAAATAAATCAGATGCAGGCAGGCAGATCGGATGATTAGCAGCCTACCCGTAACCTGTTTTAGCAAATACTAACAAGTAGCAACTAATTAGCAGCCGGCAACTCGATCAGCAGCCGGCAACCCGAAATAACAAGTTTACATGACGGGCCATATAAAAATTGCTAGAACACTTAAAATTAGTAGGCAAGCACAAATACACATAATGCACACGCCGTCGTCTTGTTGGATGTCAGAGTCCATTTCAGTATCCTCAATCAAGTATAATTTTGCGTATATCACTTAGTTAGTGCGTCATTGGAGCTTGTTATCCCATCAAATGCTGTAAATATTGTGAACCGGTTCACGATTTACTTTGTTTCGCGAAGACCTCTGGCTGTGGGTAAATTAGATGCTGGAAAAGCCCGAAATGAGCGAATAGCTGCGCGAGCCGAAAGCAAACTAGAGAAAGCGGAATACAAAGAGTGGCCGGTCGAAGCAAAGAGAGAATATTCAAGTTTGGGAAATCGTTAGGTTATCGGTATGATAGGCAGCAGGCATAATCTGGCGCTAACAACCGCCTTAGTTTAATAGAGAATTCAATGGCAAAATTAGTTTTAGCTTTCTTATTGTTACTGACTTGTTTTCCAACCTTAAGTGAAGATATCAACCAAGATACTCAAACACTTTTTGAAGTCGGGGCCGGATTATCTCTGGTAGATGTGCCTCATTACGCGGGAAGCGAACAATCGCAAATCTATGCCTTGCCATTCCCTTACATCAAGTATGAAAGCAAAAATGTATCGCTTAACCGCGATGGTTTAAAACGTTACTTACTCAAATCTGACAACTGGGATCTTGACCTTAGTTTTTCTGGCACTATACCGGTTGATAGCGATAAAAATCGAGCAAGAGCCGGGATGCCCGACTTAGATTGGGTTGGTTTGGCTGGACCGGCATTTAATTATCGAATATTCCGAGATCAAAATCATCAGCTTAAATTGATCGCGCCTTTGCGACTTGGTCTGGCAACCGATTTTCAACAGTTCGATTTTGTTGGTTGGGACTTTGCGCCGAGCTTGCAGTGGCGATACCAAATCGATAGGCAAGGTAGCGTTTGGAACACTATCGCTTCCTTTGGAGTTGAATACGGAAGCCGAGATTACAACGATTATTACTATTCTGTCGCACCAGAATTTCAAACTGAGTCAAGAAATGCATACCAAGCTAGCTCAGGCTACGGAGGCTACAAACTGACGTTTGGGGTTAATAGGCGCAAACATAATCTCTGGATTGGAGCGTTTGTTCGATATCGAAATCTTGAACAAGCTGTGTTTGAAGAAAGTCCGTTGGTAACCACAAAAAATAATTATTACCTCGGCTTTGCGGTGGCTTGGATTTTTAGAACTGAGCGTTATTGATTCCGTAGTTGAGAGAATATACATGACTTACAAAACCAGCAGAAATGACGCAACATGCAGAGCTTAGATAATACAAACAACCGCAAATATTAATAGAAACAGCTTAGTCAATTGAAGTGCACAGTGAACTAAACTAGGGCGATTATTTTGCAGTCAGAAATTCAAACCATCTCTTTAACCCAATTAGCGTTCGCGTTTATCCCGGTGGGCATTGCGTTATTTATCTTGATCAAATGGTCGCTCGGCGCAAAAAATGCGAGTTACGCAATTGCTCGAATGCTTGGACAGTTGTTGTTAATTGGCTATCTGTTAACCTACTTATTTGCCGCAGAGAATGCCATTGTTGTGGTACTTGTGCTCTCTGTTATGGTGTTTGCTTCAAGTTGGATTGCGCTGCGAACCGTTGTCCAAGGCCGTTTGGCTCTTTATAAGTTTGCATTGTTTTCTATTTTACTCGGTGGCGGAGGTACTTTATTGGTAATTAGCCAATTAGTGTTGCAATTGAAACCTTGGTTTCTACCGCACTATCTGATCCCTTTAGCTGGAATGACCTTTGCCACTGCGATGAATAGTGTGAGTTTGGCCGCGGAGCGGCTAAATGCCGAATTAAAAAGAGGAGAGGACTATCTGCAAGCCAGAACCTCGGCAATAGAAGCATCGTTAATTCCCGCAATTAATTCGCTGTTTGCGGTTGGTTTGGTTTCCCTACCGGGCATGATGACTGGGCAAATCTTATCCGGTATTTCTCCGTTAATTGCGGTTAGGTATCAAATTATGGTGATGTGTATGATGTTTGCTGCTTCAGTAATTTGTGCTGCTTTATTTTTGGTAGTTAGTCGCAAAACCTTTGTTGGAAAATTTAGTAACTCAAATAACTTAAATAACTCAAATAACCCTCAGAGTAAGTGAACCAAAACTCGTTAATAACGATTACCATCTAGCATCAACAAAGTACAATCTTCAACTACTTGGATTCCGTTGTTACTTAAGTGTTGAGAAGCATCATGGGACTCACTACCGGGATTAAAAATAACTCTTCTCGGCTTTAGTTCTATCATTGGTTTAATCTCATTTGCAAGATAGTTTGGGTTAATATAAACGGTTATGGTGTCAACGTTTTCAGTTACATCGTGAAGGCTAGGTAAGACCGGCACGCCGTCAATCTCGCCTCCCTTTGGGTTGACCAGTAGCACCCGATGACCATATTGCGAGAGTTTTTTCTGGGCACGGTTTGAAAAACGCATGGGGTTTTCACTGGCGCCAAGGATTAGCGTT
Source organism: Kangiellaceae bacterium (assembly GCA_965230525.1). Lineage (GTDB taxonomy): Bacteria > Pseudomonadota > Gammaproteobacteria > Enterobacterales > Kangiellaceae. Next base: position 4,534,934 of record OZ246008.1, on the reverse strand, counting down.
GTCATTGGTATTTAACCTCTAATAAGTGAGTTATCAAGAACAATCATAAAGCATCAAAAAGTATCAAGATACCATTGAAGTTAATTATTTTGAATTGTCACAAGAGAAATACCTAGTAAAATCATACCTTTAAGGAAAACTGAATGGTTTATACAAGTTGCTCTTGTGATGCTCGAATGGCTGAATTATGGGGCGATGACTTTAAAATGCTATCGTCGAAGGATAGGATAGAGTGCAGAGTACAGAGAACAGAGAACAGAGAACAGAGTACAGAGAGCAGAGAGCAGAGAGCAGAGAGCAGAGAGCAGAGAGCAGAGAGCAGAGAACTGGCAGCAAAGTAAAACTGAGCTGATCGTTTTCTAACGCAGACTCGTACTCATAGATAGGAATAGTCACCTTTCGTTCTTAGTACTATTGACTGATTAAAGAATACTCAAACTTTCAATGAACAGAAAACAAAAAAGACTAAAAAACGTAAACGGAGATTCGATGAAAAAATTAAAACTATCACTGGTAGCAATATTATTGGTTACCACCGCAAATTTTGCCGCAGCGGAAAACTCACCCCTCTCAGTGGAGGAGCTACGGATGCCTGAGGCTGTTAAAGCAATGCCTGAGACCGCTGGTCGCTTTGGTTCTATGATCAATCGATTTTCAAAGCTCTTGTACACAGTCAAAACCTTTGACGGCGCCAGTCGACTCGTTGCGCACGAAGGCAATAAGCTCTGGCTAAGCGCTATTAGTGCTTATCATAAAGCCAAAGATTTTGATGACCGGCCGCTCTACTGGGCTCGCTTGCGATTTAATAGCGTGATTAAAAACTCGCCAGCTTTCAGCAAGTTGACCCACGAAGAGCAGCAAAAGTTACTGTGGGTGTCTGAGTTAGCAACTCGTGGCAACTCAGATGTTAACTTCGATAAAAAAACACAATACAAAGTGCTTTTGACGGGCTTTGACCCTTTCTTTCTCGATCGCCACATCACCCAAAGCAATCCATCGGGAGTGGTCGCTACTGCGTTAGATGACAAGGTATTGTATATAGGTGGGATTGCCATAGAGATTGAAACTTTGATTGTACCGGTGCGCTTTCAAGATTTTGACCAAGGTATGATCGAAACTATGTTGACACCTAGACTCAAAAATCAAGCGTTAGATATGCTGATCACAGTCAGTATGGGAAGAGAAAATTTCGACTTGGAGCGTTTTCCTGGAAAACGCAGAAGCGCCAAAGCGCCGGATAATTTAAACGTTTATACCGGCGCGTCAGCAGAAAATCCGCTAATTCCTTTGTTAGATGGTAAGCCGCTCGCAGGACCCGAATTTAATCAGTTTAGCCTGCCTGCTGAAGCGATGGTACAGGCAGAGGGTGCCTTTAAGATAATTGACAATCATCAGGTGACCACCACGCAAAAGACTTACAAGCCAGAAACATTAAGTGAGTTACGTGATGCCATATCAGTACAAGGTTCCGGTGGTGGGTATTTATCTAATGAAATTTCCTATCGTAGTTTATTGCTGCGAGATAAGTACCAAGCAAAACTCCCTGTGGGGCACATACACACGCCACGATTCAACGGTTTTGAACCAACCAAGTCGGAGAAAATCCTTGCGCAAGTTGAACAAATGATACGCAAAGCGGTAGAAAGTATGGAACAAGCTAAACAAGACTAGATTTTCTTTATTTTGTCTCCATTAAGTAGCAGATGTAATGACTGTTCCAGGTGTGGTGACAGTCCAAGATTCAGTGACCGACTAAGTTGTCATGATAATTGGCGCTAAGCCTTTCGATTTGGGAAGAGTAAATGAAAAAGTATAACCAACTAAACCAAGAAGAACGTCGGGTTATTCTCGAAAAGGGCACAGAGCGGCCGTTCACTGGAAAATACAATGACTTTATTGAAGGCGGAATGTATATTTGCAAACAGTGTGATGCGCCCCTTTATTTGTCACAACATAAATTTCAATCAAGCTGCGGTTGGCCAAGCTTTGATGATGAAATTGAAGGGGCGGTCAAGCGAGAAGTTGACGCGGATGGGCGTCGTACTGAGATCCTCTGCGCCAATTGTGATGGGCATTTAGGTCACGTGTTTGAAGGCGAAGGATTAACCGATAAGAATATTCGACATTGTGTTAATTCAGTGTCGATGAAATTTGTGAGTTCAGATGATATGAAAGAACAAGATCAGTCGATTAAAGAAGCGTTTTATGCCGGTGGTTGTTTTTGGGGCGTCGAGCACTTAATGCAGCAGCAAGAAGGCGTATTAAGCGTCGAGTCCGGTTATATGGGTGGAGAAGTTGAAAACCCAACTTACGAGCAAGTTTGTAGCAAAACGACGGGGCATCTAGAAGTGGTTAAAGTAGCGTATCGTCCACAAGATGTCAGTTATGAAACATTAACCAAATTATTTTTCGAAATCCATGACCCGACCCAAACGGATGGTCAAGGGCCAGATATTGGCAGCCAATATTTATCGGCTATTTTTTACACTGATGATAGTGAGCGAGATGTAGCACAAGGCTTAATCAAAATTCTTGAAGGAAAAGGCATGTCAATCGCGACTCAGCTTTTACCTAAAGCAGAGTTTTGGAAGGCTGAAGATTATCATCAAGATTATTATCAGAAGAATGGCCAAGCGCCTTATTGTCACCAGTATAAGAAGTTGTTTTAGAAAGCTCAAAGCCCAGCCGTCTTGTGAGGCTTCGACAGGCTCAGCCGGCTTGTGCTTTTGGATTCAAAAAACAAGCCTATTGAGCTGAGTCGAAATGAGGCTTCGTGAGGCTTCCAATATCCCCAAAACAATACCTTTCTTCGTGCTCTCTGTGCCTCTGTGGTGAATCGTTTTTTATATTTTATTTTTTTGGCAAAATGCTAAATCACAAACTCTCTTTCGCCACAACTGGATTAGCATACATCGCTAATAGCCACTTTTTCTGAGTTTCATTTAATTCAGCCAAGCGCTTTTCAATAAGGCAATTTTTACTCACTTTAGATTGAGCATTTTTGACTCGCTGGTAAGCGACGCGATTACTATCAAATAATTTGTAGTTGCCAATAATTTGTTTATCAACGGCCTTGGCTATTTCCTTACTGTCTTCAAAGTCACCTAATATCGGTGTGCCAAATGTTAGATGAACTTTTCCTTTATGCCCCACCAACCCTTTAGTAATACTGTTGATATCTTCATGTTCTGATTTCTTATAATCACCATGGGTTTCTAAAACAGCCAGTTCTTTGGCTTTGTCTTTATCGCAAGGATCATATTGATAGGCGATAGACACGGGAACAATATTGAGTTGGGATAAATAGTCTTTGATCGAAACTGTTTTCGGTTTATTCAGTAAAAGCATTGATATTAATGCCGAGTTTGTTTTATCAATACCATCTTTAGCGCGGCCTTCTTTTTGTGCAATCCAAATGGGTTGCTGTTTTTCGGTGAGTGCGTGATGAATATAGGCGGATAGATTTTTCGAAGCCGTTAACATGGCTCGCTTAGTTTTCTCATTGCGTTTTACGATAAAGCTTTTGTTAACCCGCATTAGATCAGAAATCCATTGTTTAGTTAGTAGATTATCGCCCACTGCAATTTCTACAGTTTTGGCGCCAATATCAAATAGCGCATAATTAACCAATGCGGGATCGAGTACGATATCTCGATGGTTGCTAATAAATAAGCTAGGTTTAGTCAGGTCTAATTCCTTTAGGCCAGAGTAAGTGAAGCCGTCGGTACTTTTTTTAATCAGTTTAAATAGATATTTGGCGACTTCATTTTGTACTGCTTCAACACTGGTAATGTTTCTAATTTTTCGAACAAGAGAATATCTAACCAGCGTTCGCGCTAATCCAGGTAATGGGCGATAGAGCCAGCGCATGGTGTAGATTGCCACTGACGACAATAATTCTTTGTCATTTGCTAGTTTTTTTATGATTTCAACAACTTCATCATCGCGATACGGACGAATATCATCAAACATAGGAGGACTCTACTTTATTTTTTCTTTGGTGGTATACGCAAAAATCTTAGGTAAGTGCGCTCTACTGCATAGCGTTTGCTATACGATATCAAGATTAGCCGGGCATTATACCGGAACCCTAGTCAAAATGACGAACAGGATATTGCCTAGGTGTTACAAAATAGTAACGAACTTCGCTTTTTGTTTTAATAACAAAGAGTTATGTTTATCGATTAATAAATCTCACTCGTGCAAAAGCTAACTTGACTCCCATAATTGCAAGGACTAATACCATTGCGAGCCCGACTACACCCAAGATTCGGTCGATAGAATCGACTCCGGTCCACTGTAGGTAGTGGATTTTATACATCTGATTGATAAAGTCTGTATCGGGACCTTTTTGGCTAAGTTTAAGTTGAGGCCAGTTTAGGTTGATGACAATATTTTTATCGGTAACAATTTGGTGAGCATTTATGCTTATTATCTCCCCATAACGCTTTTTATCGCTAGCGATTGCATCATTCACTAATAGTCGAATTTGATCTTGAGAGACGGAGTTCCTTAATTCGAAACTAATGGGATCGAGTTGTTGCCATCCCTTAAGCGTTTTGATTAATAAATGATCACCAAGGATTGACCGTCGCCATTCAAAAGCCAGCCAACTTGAAGGTGGCTTAACAGAAACAGCCGTTTGCAGAGGGTATAACTTGATATCTAGACCTTGATAAGCTGCTTTGTAACCCGGCTTCAAATAAAAGAAAACGCCCGTAACAGTCCATGCGATAAACGGCAGAACCATAATCAATCCGAGTAGTTTATGTGCTTTTCTCATTATTTCGGGGCCGTCGTAAAAAGTGGGATTATAAGTAGAATTTTATTTGGTTAAAAGAAAAAGCTAATTGATATAAAAATTTGATTAGGTTCTAATGAAAGAATTCGGGCATAAAGCTCTACTCTCTTTGCTTCTGAAGCGACTCAATAAAGGAAAATGGTTAAAGATGAAATCACTCTCTAGGCTGTTTAAAATTTCAAGTTACATCGCTATATTGGGGTGGATTATTTTAATCGGTTTTCCATTTTGGCCGTCGGGCCATTGGTTTGTGCTTTCAATTTCAGTTTTACTGCTCTGTGGGATTTATTCTTACTTAGTTTTTTTCGCAAGAAAACTCGATGGTGGGCAAAAAGTGTCAGGCAGTTTTTGGTCTTTCAAAGGCGTGGTGTCTTTATTCAAAACACCTAGAATTGTTCTAGCTGGTTGGGTTCATTATTTGGCGTTTGATTTGATGGCCGGGTTATATATTGTAATGGATGCGGCTAATTTGGGTATCGCCCATTGGATGCTGGTCCCTTGTTTACTCCTCACTTTACTTGTTGGGCCCGTGGGAGTTTTAGCCTATTTTGTGTTGAAGCTAGTTGTTGTTCAAGAGTATCTGTTGTTTAACGCAAATTATTTACTGTGAGATTCATTTGTTACAGAATATCACTACTAAAACGAATCATATCCAATAGAGGGTTATATGCGAGTTAATCAAATTGGTGATCCCATTCTTCGAAAAGAATGCCGATCAATTGAAATTCAAGAGATAGCAACAGCTAAAGTTAACCGTATTATCAATAAAATGAAGGAAGTTCTTGATGGGATAAAAGCCATCTCAAATGAAAATGGTAATGCGATTGCGGCTCCTCAAGTGGGGCACTCTGTTCGCATTATTCTTCTCAGACTAAACAACCAATTTGTTCCAATGATCAATCCAACTTTTGTAACTTTATCTGACAAAACCTTTGAGCTTGAGGAAGAGTGCTTCAGTTTTTATAACTTAAGAGGCAATGTGACTCGCTATTCGAATATTAGAGTTGATTATATGGATGAACAAGCTCAATTGAAGTCTATTCAGCTGGAAGGAGAAGAAGCAGGTATCGCACAACATGAAGTCGATCATTTGGATGGTATTTTTTTCTTAGACCGTTTAAAAGATAAAAACTCAGTTAAGTCAGTTGATTTTATCTTAAAAGATAATCCTCAACGTCTATCGACTGTCAGAGAAATGATGAGCTATATGGTGGGTTATTAAATGCTAGGGTGGTGTGGTGATTTTTTATCATGTTTTTAAAATACCGTTAAAGTAATCTTAACCTATCTTAGAACCGAGTATAAACGCCTTTTAGAAGGACTGTTTGTGCAACAGAGACTCCGGTGAGTTATAACCCTAGCTAGGAAATACCAAGCGAGATAAAGTTAATCGGGGTAGTCTATTTGGAGTGTGCTAAAAGCGGCTGTTCTGCCACTTCTGTATAATGGAGGCTAAAATTTGATGGTCTAGTCCATACAGTACTAAGCGGTTTCCATGGCGAACTTACTCTGCTTAGAAAGCCAATTTTATGTTTGTAACGAGATGCTTCAACAACTGCCTAAATATGCTAAAGTGTCGCCTCTTAGTAAATTTACGGATAATACACAATGGAACATTACGTTCAGCTCATCATTTTCCACAGTGACAAATCTAAGCAGAATCAACTTAGAAATTTAATTGAACAAATCCAATCAGAGCTAGACTTTAATAAACTAGGTGGCTTACTTACACCTTTTGGCCAACCTGTAAATGTTGATGAGCTTAGGGCTCTTGCTGACATTGGTGACCATCATTATTTTCAGCCTGAGTCAATTGATAAAGTTGATTCTTACGATACTTACAGCTTTGTACATGGCTCAAGCTCTGTTGAATTTATAGAGGCATTCTTAGTATTGATCGAAAAACTAATCCCTAATGTAGATGCAAGAGCTTACATTAGGGGAGATGAGGACCCTTGGGAGCAGTTTATTAGAATTAAAAGTGGTGAGCTTCTCAGTGAAGAGCACGTTCCTTTTGAAGATGAAGATTTAGACACAGAAGTAGTAACTAGCGGTTGTTATGCTTGGTTTCATGAATCGCTGCCTGACCACTTGCATTTTGGCCACCTTGAGAAATCAAAGAACAGTGACGATACCGCCAATTCGGTAGTTCCAGAAGAAGAAAAGATAGTGAATGGTTCGTTGAACAACGAAACCGTTGAAGAATTTCTATCTAACTTGCAGAAAAAAGAAGAGGACTACGGATATTTCTCTGTGGACTTTAAACTTAATAAAAAGCCGGAAGCTAAAATAAAAAATCAAGTCAAAAAAATTATTCAAGGTACTTTCGAAGAAGCACCGCGCTGCGCAAAACTTAAAACTGTAGGAGAACGCTTTTTATTCTACTTCGGAGGATACGTTTTTGATTGCTCAGATTCAATTGCATTTAATAATGATATGGTCGATGAGGTCTTCGAGGTTCTCGAAAGTATAGGTGCCGAAGATGTTATTATACGTGTTCAACTCGAAATTAGGGATGATGATCCAGAAGGCTATTATGTCTGTTTTAAAGAAGGAGACCGTATTAAAATACGATTCAAAGGAACAGAGGGGTTTTGTAAAAAGTTTGATGAAAGAGCTTCTCAATTACACAATGCGAACAACAACATTATTCGGTTGCGAGAATCATTTCCAATTGAAGAGGAAATATTTGAAGGGGATATATATGACGAAACGGAATCAATTCGACAAGCAAAAGTAGATAACTATAGGCGTTTTTGTGAAGAAAACGCATTAGAGATGCTCCCAGGCTTTGACGAAGAATTTTTCTCCAGCCGGTTTGTTGTGGTCGATATTGCCGATAATGAAATTGTTGATCTTGCCCATGACAGAGTCGAAGAGTTATGTATTGTACTAGGTAACGACATTGCCGAAATTAGTGGTGATTCGTTTAATACAGAAAGATATAAGATATATGATACGCTCTTGGATAAAGTTTATAGCTTTGATGAAGCGCATCAATGGCAAAATGTTAGTTAAACAGGTGGTGGATTAAAAGCTAACACAACGATTCCTAAGCGGACACTGCAGCCGACCTGATTTTCAGACGCTTAAAATTGGGTTGATTTAAGTATTATTGGAGGCGACTAATGGTATTAGTTGCCTACATAAATCTTTATCTTTTTAGTGACAGCTATGGAAAGCCGCCGAATGACTGCTTTTTCGAGAATCAATTCATTTGATCTGGAGTTTCTAGAATACGTAGATTTCAACAATTAGTTTCTCTACATCTAAATTGATAGCTCTCGAACCTTCATCCAGTCACAAACTTGAAGCTTTGACTGGTTTCAGAAAAGTTTCACCTTATCATACGTCTCATCCGGAAATTTTTTGATCAAATGGCTAGTATTTCCCTCATCGAATAAAACCTCCAATTTATTTGCAACTAAGCCATTATCAGTAGTTTGTTTTTCAATTAGGCCTTCTATTTTATTGATTAATATAGCAACGTCGTTTTTTAACTCTAGTTTAGAAATATTTACGCTTCTCTTTCTACCTGCAGGCCTATAAAAACCACTGCAGCTATCTTTTGTGATTTCAATTTTAGCTTCGAACGCTAGGTAATGGAGCGCTTCAATTGCTTCAACATATTCTGATACTAATAATTTGACAAGATTCTCAATGTTACTTTTACTATCGGTGAACGATTTGAGTTTCGAATCGCCAAAACAAGGTAATTCTAAAGCGGAAGTCTCAGAGCACATTGAAGCTTCAACCCACTGCTTGTTTGCCAACAAAGAATATACCTTTTGTAAATTAAGGTCGAGTACGGAATAATGTCCATCATCTATGTGGAGCTCGGTTTTCGATGCCTCTCTGCGAACAATTTGCCTGCACACACTAGAATAGTTTTCAAATTGAGTTGCAAGTGCTTTTTTCTCATTGTTGTCTATAACTACGAATCGATTACTCGAAATTTTTCTGATAAATACGGGGGGAAGCGAAATGCCATTTGAAGAACAATATGACTCTGTTATTTTGAGCGCGATTTCCGGAGGAATATCCTCTAATTCTGATTTTGCAGGAAAATTCTCTTCTATATTCTCGATGAAAGGGATGACAACGGTTTCTTGAAAATCTTGATATGAAAGAGCGTTATAGTATTTTACTACTTGTTCATTTACTATTTCTTCATTTTCTAAATCATTCTGGCCATCGGATTTAATCAATGCCATTTCCAGAGCTTTGTCATTCTGTTTTACTTGTAATTCGACTCCATTTAATGCAGAAGCTCTCACTTTAATAAAAACATCTTTTCCACCAAAATATAGAATGGTTTTGAGGACAGTATCAAAATATGCGACATCGATTTGCGTTAGATATGATTTCATACTATCAGCTAAGTGATTTTCATAAAAAAACGCAACTTTGCTATCAGGCAACTCAATTTTTTCACTGAAGAAATAGGAATCATCAACAGGGTTTAAATGGTCGATACTATCTTGCAAGCGTTTCAGGTTTTTAACGTTAGACGCATCAAATATTATGAGCTCGTACTCTGGCTTCTCTGCTTTATTTTCATGCTTCTTTTTAATTAGGTCATCTAATTTCATTGCCATTGCACTCTGAATTAGCATAGGTTCAAAATTTATAAAACTTGGCAACTATACAGAGCTTTAAAAGCATCATCAATTGATTTGAGGTGAGAACATTTGAACTAGCCTAGATTAAGTGACAGATTTAACTAAAGCATCAATATTCGGCGTCTACATTAAGACGCTACTTAAATATGTCTGTTCATACCAAGGCTGAAATCTCATGCGGTCTATTTAAGGTATACCCTTATCGAAGAGCTTATGAGTGGGCTATTACGGATGTGCATAACCAGCTAAAAAAGACGGATATTATAGAACCACATAATAACAGACTGGTTTTGTCAGAAAAATAGAGGAAATTTATACTCTTTTGATGACATGCTTTGAGTCAGAAGGTCCAATACTTCGATAATGGAAAAACGTTTACTAAGTTGCGATAGCAGCCTAAGCGAGAAAAAAACAGCACTTACTCTGCCAAAGGAACTTCCATAAAATAGTCGAATTTTTCTAAATCCAATTCTCTACCCGCTAAAACTTGCAGATATTTCTTCTGGCGGGTTTTGACTCGGTAGCTGAGTAATAACTCATCATCTGCCGCAAGGTTAAAAATACGGCAAAGATATTTCTTGTTGGTCTCTTCAAGGGGAGTTTCTTCTACAAACTCACAACTTGTTTTGCAGTAAATCCGTAAGTGTCTAACGACTTTTTGACTTGGACAGTTATCAGCAACCAACGATAGTAGTTGATTGTTTGGTCCAACAAACTTTCCCTTGCAATGAGATGCCGCGGGCTTATGATTGCTCTCTTCTGCTTGTTGATTAGCCTGATAATGAGCCTGTTTTAGAAAATTCCATTGGGTGCTATTCATTTTATTTTATGGGATATTATGCTGAGTGAGTATAAGTTTACTCAAATAAAATGAATCAAGCCTGAATCGAGTATCTAGCTTTTACTTTTTGGAGCACTGATCCGCAACAAATCCGTAAGGTTCAAAATTAAGGTGTAGATGGGGGCCGGTTCCGTGACTTCTATCTTCAATCCAGGCGGTATAGTATTTTTCATTAACTTTATAATTTGTGGCTTTAATTATTTTTTTTAGTCGCTCTATCTCGGCTTGTGAATGACCAGCTGTTCCAATATCAACTGCTCGATTAGACAAGTGTTTAGAGATATAACAGTTACGATTGATTTGATCTTTAATCACCGCTGCGATTGTTTCTTTAGTCTTAACTGGTAGTGCTTGGTATTCAGCCACCGCAGGTTGATTTTCATAAACTCGGCAACCGCTTGCCAAGCAGCTCAGCATATATCCGGCTTGTGCTTCGACAGTTCTTTGAATGCTGGTGATCTTTAGTTTTCGCCATGAGTAGTTGGCTTTAGTCTGCTCGATGCAAAACTGGCGAGCCACCGAATATAATACCTGTTTGATTTCTTTGGCAGCGGCACTTAAATCACCGGTAAGGCTCTTATTGCACTCAGGGAAAGCGGTTTGAGTTGCCTGTGTTTGCAGACAGCTTAAAATTACCATGATTACCAAAATTAGTTCGATTAGCGCTCTCATATAAGGCCTTTTTAATTAATAAAAACAATATGTTAACTACAAGCTGTCTGTTTGCTGCGAAGTTTCTCGATTGATTATCCAACATTATTGCAAATAAAAATACTTGATTAAATAATGATCTATATGTACCATGGGTGCATAGGGTACAAGTGGTACAAGGCAGATGTTCCTATGTCCTATCTAAATAAGAGGTTTACAAGGCACCATGGAAATAGTGATAGATATTGAAGATTCAATGCCGTTGTTTTCTCAATTGGTAAATCAAATTAAACAGGCGGTTAGTACTGACCAAGTGAAGGTCGGCGACCCATTACCTTCTATTAGGCAACTTGCCAATGATCTTGAAATCAATAATAAAACGGTAGCCAAGGCTTATCGTTTGCTCGAAAGAGATGCGGTGATTGAAACAAAAGGCTACCGAGGAACTTTTGTTCATCCTGAAGCAAAACAAAATTGTGAAGTTGATTTAAGTGAGTGGGCTAACGAAAAGCTAGCCTGCGTCATTAAAGAATTAAGAAATGCAAATATTACCGATTCTGAAATCAGGATCGCATTTACTCAAATTATGAGCAACCAATCGGTTCAAGGAGTTTAGTATGTGGAGTAATAACTTACTTTATATCGTTTTTATCGCGCAGATCTTTTTTGTTTCCTATTACTTCCCCATGAAGTTGGTTAAACAAACTCGTAGAATTCTAGAAAAATATTCTCCAGAAGAGTACCCCAAGCTATATCCTGTTTCTAAAGATGCTGCGGTTATGAAAATTTCTAACTTTAAACACTTTAACCTTGGAATTGCTCTAGTCGGAATTGCAATCGTCATACATGGGTTAATAACTCAAAGTGAGGAGCTCTTGAATGCTGATAGCATGGCAGTGATCCTGGCTTATTTTATGTTGCAATGGGTGCCATTACTAATCATGGAGCTTTCAGGGCTTCAATATTTAAAGCTAATGAGAATGGCCAACAGGAGTTCAAAGCGTAGTGCTGTGTTAAAGCCTAGAGGAATTTTGAATTACGTTTCTAAGCCAGCATTCGCTTTCACCATTTTCATGCAACTAGCCTTTGTAGCTGTGGTCATCTATTTTATTTACAACCCCTTCGAAGGTTTTGGTGGCGTTGCAAATTTGGCAGGGATCGCTTTTGCGGATTGCATTTTTATAGCTATTTTGCTGTGGCATATTAGAGGTAAAAAGAATCCCTATTTAGCTGCTGAGGATAGAGACAAGCAAATTAAAAAGTTAGTAAGCGTGATGTTAATGACCAGTAACTTAATGATTATCTTTGTCGGTTTCGAACTCGTGATGAGTGCTACTGGGTCTCGACATTTGTTAGACCCTTTTATGAGTATGTATTTTCTAGCAATTGCCTCAGTTAGCTATCAAGCTTATCAAGTCGAAGGAATTGACTTTGAAGTTTATCGTGAAAAATCAATCTAGTTTTGCAGTAGTCCAATGCCCTTGTTAATACTTCTAATCAGCGTTTTTGTGTTGGTGACCAGCCCCGCAATCACCAAGAAGCCGGTTGTGAGCAGCAAAGCAGACGCTAGCATAGAACGCTTTGGCATTGAACGAGTAAGTATTGAACGAGTAAGTATTGAACGAGTAAGTATTGAACGAGTAGGCATTGAAAAACAACAATACGCTTGGTCTTCGAGCCTTAAAAAATTGAATGTGCAATTAAGACCTCCCAAAGAAGCAATTTATACCGTTGAGAACTGTGTATACTTGCAAGCGTTAGGGATTGAAGGGAATGCTGAACATAAGCAAGTAGATTGGTTTGCAGATCGCCATTGAATATTTATCTTCAACAGATATTTATTTTTACCAGTTAAAAGCAAAATATGGGCATTCGCTGAATACTCACGTATTATTATAGAATCTTGAATTCGTTAATCCCAGAGTATAGTTATGGATGATGAAGTGCCCAAAAAGCCCGACAATGAAGAAAAAACTCGTATCTTTAAACCTCAAGTTGCATCGGAGCCGGAGGATGCAGATAATCAAACGGTTATTCAGCCTCGAAAACGACCAAGTCCCGGTAACACGACCGAGACGCCAGAAGCAAAAACTAAGCTGGCAAATAACCAGCAAGACGCGACCCGAATTCAGTCTAGAGTGAGATCGTCACCACAAGCAACCAATAAGCCAGATGCAGGGGGAGTAAGAGGTGTCGCTGAAACATCTTCACTAAGTCAAGACGATTTACTTAACCCGAATGCCGGAGAGCGCATTGTCAATCGACGCTTTGTGCTAAAAGAGTCTCTTGGTGTTGGTGGAATGGGTATGGTGTTTAGGGCGCTTGATCTTCGCAAAGAGGAAACCGGAGACACCGAACCTTACATCGCGATCAAGATTTTAACCAGTGAATTCAACGAACATCCTCAAGCCTTTATATCCTTACAAAGAGAAGCCAAAAAGAGTCAACTGTTATCCCATCCTAATATAATCAAGGTGTACGATTTTGATCGTGATGGTGACCTGGTTTATCTCACCATGGAAGAGTTGAAAGGCAAGCCGCTCGATCGGTTAATAAAAGATAATCCGGCAGGCTTGCCATTAGATATGGCTTTAAATGTTATTCGAGGAATCTCTAGCGGGTTAGCCTATGCACATCAAAAGAATGTGGTGCATGCCGATTTAAAACCAGAAAATGTTTTTGTTACAAAAGAAGGTGAAGTGAAGCTGATCGATTTTGGCATCGCTCGAATATTAACTCGCTTAGATGAAGAAGGAAATTATATACGTCAATATGATGCTGACGAAATAATCGGGCTAACGCCTGCCTATGCCAGTTTAGAAATGCTTAATCACAAAGCGGCTATTCCATCGGATGACTTATATGCTTTAGGCGCGATATGTTATGAAGTATTGACGGGTGATCATCCTTTTCAAAAGCTCTCTGCAAAAGAGGCGTTCAAAGAAAATAAAACCGTTTCAAAACTCAAAGATCTAAAGGGATACCAGTGGAAAGCAATAGCCAAGGCGTTAAGCTTTGAGCAAGAAAAACGTTTTAAGAATGCGACGGAATTTGATGACCTTTTTACTGGCAAAGGGCGCACGGTCAGAAATTTAAGCATTGGATTGATCACTGTTTCCGTCATACTGGCAATATCTCTCAGTATTCCTAGAAGTCAAGATACCGACTATTTGTATGATGAGTTAGCTGAAGAGCAGCGAGTTAAATTTGATAATTTGATTGCCGAAGGCGATACCTTGAGAGGATTTGGCGATCTTAACAATGCCCTATCATTTTACGATCAGGCATTCAAAATATTGCCGCAGCATAGCATTACTCAAGAAAGTTTGGCACAAACGGTTAACAGTATTATCGAGCAGCTAGAAAGTGCAAGCCCCGCGTTAAGCAAAAAAGAAAAGCTTTTATTTATTAGTGAATTACAAAAATATGAATCATTAGCTGAAAACTCAGCACTCGACGAATATAAACAACAAGTAGCGCTAGACTCTGATTAGTTTTATTGGTTAAGTATTAAGCTAAGATTCTTCGATACTTTTTAAAGGTGCTATTTCACCTAAAAGTTGAGTGCTTCTAAATGCTTTAACAAATTAGACCATTGTTTGACCCAACAGCAATGGTGATCAAAGCTTGCCTCAATAATCCGCTGACTATGGGTCTGAGAAATAAACCCTGCTGAAACTTCTTGGGGGACTACTTTGTCTTTTCCGCCAACAAAGTGGAGCGCTGCAGGAAAAAGTGATGGCTCAAGTTCGGCGGGATTAATCGATTCTGACAGATCCGTAAATTGATGATGTTGAGTCCATTTGTCAATGTCTAGATTTGCTGCAATGGTGACATAGGCGGCGGTCATTTTTAATCGCGTTGCCAAGAGCGAGGCAAGCACACCTCCGCCGCTATATCCGATCAGAATAACTTGATTCACTTGTTTATCTTTGACAATTTGAACAATGGCGTTTTGTAGCGTATCAACCACTTGCTCGCCATAACGAGCGCCGGTCCAAAGGCTAGCCTGGCATTTTTCGTCAATGGTTTCGAGGAAATAACAGGGACGCGTTAAATAAATTGCGTTTTGTGGATCTTGATTCATTAGCTCAAGGGCGAGTGGTTTTCTTGGTGTCGGGTCACGAGAAATTGTGTATCGATTGGTCCAGGGCAAACCATCACCTTCAATATAAATATGCAGTGTTTGGCCTGTACGGAGATTTTCCAGATACCGTATTTCAAATTGATTAGCCCAAACTGATTTTAAAGAAAGGTTATAGGTTTGCCCCAATTGCGGCAGAGAGCTAGGCTGATTGGTTTGGCAACTCAACAAAAATAATAAACATGAAACTGCCAATAGCCTCTTAAATTTGGGAGCGGCGTAAAAGCTTAGGTTTCTCATAAAATTGCAAATTGAGATATTGGTAGCAGATTCTGGCATTTTTTGTCCGCTAATTCTCATTGCTAGTACATTTCGTTGACATGGTGTTTAGCCGGTGATAGTTTAATCTACGTACGTAAACAACAAGCATATTCGCTTCTAGCCAGACAAGTCAAAAGGAATCAGCACCATGTCTTCTAGTCACTCCACTGCGGCTATTATATTATCCATTGGTTTAACGTCATTATTGGGATGCCAAAGCACACCCGAGCGCACGTCCGAACCTGCTTCAAATGCACTAAAAGTTTCAGACTTGGAAGTTGTTGATTGTCTGCTTCCCGGTCAACACCGACGACTCGGTTCGACGAGTTTTGTGTCACAACGACAACCAACAAAGACCACCGCGGCAGACTGTCGAGTAAGAGGCGGGGAGTATGTTGAGTTTGATCGCGCTAACTATAAAACTGCACTCAAGGTGTGGATGCCGTCTGCCGAAGCTGGTGATGCCGAAGCGCAAACCAATGTCGGTGAAATTTATGAGCGTGGTTTAAACGGTGAGCCAAATTATAAGGTTGCCGCTTTCTGGTATGAGAAAGCCGCAAAACAAGGCAATTCGAGAGCGCAATTTAACCTTGGGACGCTTTATGAGCAAGGACTTGGGGTTGAAAAAAATAAGCTTGAGTCGCTCAACTGGTATCGAAAAGCATGGGGCATGAGCGAAGATTCTCTGGTGTTTCAATCAGAAGCTAGTTCCGAGATTAAGCAAATTAAATCTCAGATGGAAAAGGAAATAAAAAGTAAAACGCGACAAATTAATTTATTAAAAAAGCAAATTGATCAACTGCAAAAATCTGTCGGAGCCTCTACCGAAAATGCGGAGTTAAAAAGTGAGCTCAACGAACTCAAACAATTAATCTCTGAACTTGAAGAGAAAAAAGTTGCTAGTCAAAAAACGCTTAATTCATTACCGAAGTTTCGCGAACCCAAACCAGCTGAAGTTGAAAAACTTTTCGCAACCGACTCAAAAGGTGCATCGGATACGAAGTACGGACGTTACTTTGCTCTGGTGATTGGAAATCAAGACTATCAACATTTGGAGAGACTTGATTCGCCGGTGAATGATGCGGCGCGTGCCGCAGACATTTTAAAAACACGCTATGGCTTTAAAGTTGAGCTGTTAATGAATGTTAGCAACCTTGAAATTATGCAAGCGCTCAATCAATTAAACGAAGTTCTCACCGAGGAAGATAATTTATTAATTTTTTATGCGGGTCATGGCAGTCGGATTAAAACAGGTGACTGGGAGTCAGGATATTGGTTGCCTGTTAATGCCGATCTACCGCCAAATGATTCTCGTTGGGTATCCAATGAATCTGTCACAAGGCACCTTTCAAGAATAAAGGCAAAGCGTGTGCTGGTAATGGCAGACTCATGTTACGCAGGATTACTCTCTTCCGCTCCTGGATTTGTTTTCGCCAACAACAATGCAAATTATAGTGGTGCTTATTTGGACTATGTTCTTCCCAAAAAATCGCGATTGTTAATGACATCTGGTGGCGATCAACCGGTGTTAGATAATTTAGGAAACGGCCATTCGGTATTTGCAAGAGCGCTACTAGACAAACTTGAAAACAATCAAGAGATACTTTCTGGTTCGTCATTATTTTTAAACATAAAAGAAAATGTGAGCAAAACAGCTGAGTCAATTGGTGTGGATCAGACACCAGAATTTAAAGCGATAAAAGGGGCTGGGCATGAAGCAGGTAGCTTCTTTTTTATCCCATTATCTAATGCAGCTTTGCAGAAGTAATCACATAATAAATTGGTTAGAACAAGGAATTCAATCATGTATTCGGGCACAATATTTAACAATAAAAAACACTCGCTTAAACTTATCCCATTTTCATTACTACTGGCGATGCCGACACTGGTACAAGCCGATCTAAGGGAAATTGATTTTAGCAATGATTTGGAAACAGCTGCAGCGGCTGCTAATCAAGCGACTTACCTAAGTCTTATTGAGGCAGGTTGTGGTCAACAACCAACTTTTGATGAAGGACAGGAGGAGCCGGTTGAGCAGAATTGTACCGAAGATATGTTTAACCTGTTTGAAAATGTGAGAGAGCTGGTACATACCGCCAATGCGTTGTCGCGCAACGGCGGGCCAACTGAATACAGTCTCAATCTTGATGTGGAAGGGCTAGGAAACGCACTTCGCTGGACTGCGGGAGAAGAGTTTTCATCACAGAGTAGTTTAAATGGTGAATTTATTGCTGACCAGGTTGCAAATCTTAGCTCTCGACTAAAGGCCTTAAGACGAGGAGCGAGAGGATTTGGAGTGAGCTATTATAATGTCAATGATTCTTCTCAACAAATAGCTTATAACCATTCTAACGAAAGTCGATCTGGTGGTGGCGCAAGCGCTGACCAAGGGATCACTTCAAGTCGCTGGGGCGGCTTCTTAAATGTTGATTTAGGCTTTGGTAAAAAAGGACCCTCTGTCTTTGAAGATGCCTATGATTTTGATGGAACCAAAATTAGCTTTGGTGCGGATTATCGATACGATCTCAACTGGGTTTTTGGTGTGACTGGCGGCTTGACGGAACAAGAAATTGATTTTGATTCAAGTAAGAGTATTGTGGATGGCGGCATTGAAAGCGATGGCTTTAGCTTTATGCCCTACGCTATGTATCAAACAGACAACATGTACGCCAGTTTCTCTTTAGGAATTCAAAGTCAGTCGATTGATATGGAACGCTATATCACTTATCCGTCTTTGAATCCGAATGTGTCAGGTACAAACACTATCTCAGTCAGCTCTACCGATAGTTCAACCACTTCATTTTTTGTTGAAGTGGGATACTCCTATAACAAAGCGGCGTTGGTTATTGAGCCGTTTGTTAGTTTAGCTAATTCATCAACCACCATTGATAGTTTTGATGAGCGCGATATTAACGATTTAGCGTTTGATTTAACGGTCGACAAGCAAGAAATCGACTCATTGGAGTTGTCATTTGGGGTTAAGTTTCAGTATACCCTAACGCCAAACTGGGGTGTTGTGGTTCCTTATTTTGATGTGCAATCACATAACCAACAAGAAGACGATAGTAGAAACATTTCTTCCACTTACTCCAATCTGCCGACTGGGCAACTCGATAGTATTAGTTTTAACTTGCCGACCTCAGAAATTGACAGTAGCTATTACTCTTACACGCTAGGCGCTTCCTTTGTGTTGCGAGGCGAATCATTCATCGATCAATATGGAAATTCATCGGGGAGTATTCAAGGGTTTGTCAACTATCGAACGATTGAAGGCATTAAGAACTACAGCGAAGAAACCATTTCTATTGGTGTAAGGTATGGTTTTTAGTGATATTGAATAATGAATCCAAAACTTTAGAAAGTAGTAACCCAAAGTAAGAAACAAAAATTTAACCTACATGGAATAAGTTCGATGAAATGTTTACCGACTAAAAATAAGTTAACTAATACCATTCTGGCAACTTTAATCAGTGTTTTGATGATGGCTTGTGGATCGAATAGTGATGTGGGTAATCAGACCGACTTACCACCGATTGCAAAGGGCATAGCAATTGGTGTTGGTGCTAATAACCAAGTGCGAGAAGGTCAAGAATTTATTTTGTCGGGTAAAGATAGTGACGGTGTTGACTCGCCGCTTTTCCAATTTAATTGGAGCGTAAGCTCTCAGGTAACACCAGCGCTTCAATTAAAAGAACTTAGTGTTAATGCGGTTGCTGTAACCGCTCCAAAAGTCACCGCTCCGACTGAATTAAGTTTTAGTCTCGAGGTTGTTGATGCAAACGGTGGCACTGCAACCGACACTGTGACGGTAACGGTTGTTCCAGGCCGCGATAAAAATAAGTTTTTATCTTATGATGCAATCAGCGATGCCGAGCTTCAAACTTATCAGGTTACTCTACAGCCCCAAGCAAATATCGTTGTCGACGAATCAAATAATCAAATTGATTTCAATATTTCTGCGTCAGTGAGCTACCCCGACCGGCAGGCTACTTGTCGGTTTGACGGTTACGATTCTAGCGGTCTTGTGTGTTTGAACTATCTCAACAATGCAAACGTTCCGCTTGAGCAAGGCAATCAAAGCATTCAAGCAGAATGGAATGTTGACGATCGAGGGCATGCAACCGATACAACTATCGAATTGCAATTACCGGAGTTCATCTTAAGTCAATTTAAGCAGTCGTTGCTAGATGCGGGCGCTGATCGAGAACAATTGCTCGACACTTGGAAAGCCGATGATATTGAAATCTTTCTAGACTACACCTTGGACTCCATGATCGATGCGACCGTTGTTGTTAATGGAGTAAATGGTGGTCAACCCGTGGTGACTACTGATACAACTGGCTCAGAGACCCGCAGTTATACATCGCCTTTTAGTTTGACAGTTGAGCAAATTCGAAATAGCGGGGCTGGTTTGGTTGAATCTAAACTTACAGCGCAACAATATTACGACATGATTGACCCATTTCAAGAAGCTGACACCTTAAATAAATGGTTGGTTTCTGCTGGGTTTGCCTCGGAAAATCCGGATGGCTCGATTACCTTATTAGAAGAAGGCTTGGTTGGCGAGAATACTGCCGACTCTGATTTTGCCCACGCATTATATACCAATAACTTTGACTTAGGTTTTGGTCGAGATATGTATGTTCGGGTTGATGATCAAGGTAATGTTTACTCTTACGTTACAAACTATGCCACCTTAGAGGCTGCTGCTAAAAAGATATCACCTATCGCGACTGTTGTGATGGAGTATACCCGTCCGGCGCAAGGTGATGGGACTGAACCAAGGTTTGTTAAGTTTTACACTTATATTCCTGATGAAAGTGGTGAGCAAATACGAGCCACCGATTTTGACTTCGATGGTAGAGGTCAAAAATATATGCCTGGCGTTTGTACGGCTTGTCACGGCGGAAAACCCAAGGACATTGCTGAAGCGATGGGCACTTATTCTGGTGATATTCAGGCGTCTTTCTTACCGTGGGATCTTGATTCATTCCTGTATACTGATACTGACCCTGCGATTACTGATATTGCTGAAGTAGAATTAGACCCGAGTAATTTAGTTTATAGTCGTGCTGCCCAACAAGAGCAGTTTAGAAAATTAAATCAATCGGTTTTTCATATTTATAACTCAGAAAATAATGCTCGATTTGATGCGGTCACTGAGTTAATTGGTGGAACTGAAAATGCTTCCGGCTGGTACTCCGAAGTTGAATGTGAAGAAGGCAGTCGAACACTAGGCTGTTTAGAAGGCGAATTTAATGGTGAGGCTGTACCAGAAGGTTGGCAAGATAATAGCGAGCTCTATTTGGATGTCGTAGCTCGGCATTGTCGCGGATGTCATTTAGTCCAACAAGGTTCTGATGAAGTTCCGGCATTATTTCAAATGGCAACAGCGGATGACTTTTTAGCAGAAGAGCATGCTGAAAAAGTTAGAAACTTGGTATTCCAACAAGGCTCAATGCCGCTTGCTCGGTTAACCATGGATAGACTTTGGGCGGGTACTCAAAGTAACCCTAATCCAGGTCAGATACTTTGGGATAGCTTGCAGGAGAACGGCACAGTAGTACCTCCCGGTGCACCGACGCCACAAGTTGATTATCAAGCTCAAGCGAATCACTCTGTGACTCGAGAAGCAAATGGTCAAGAATACCTATTAACCAAGACTGGACGAACGATCGAGTTTGATGCTAGCAACTCTGGCTTTACCGATAGCTTTGAATGGCAGCTTTTAGAAAGCACCAGTATCCAGGGATTTGAAAGTTGTTTAGCGGATTCTCAAGCGCTCGCCAGCAATGGTGCAACCGCAACTTTAACGCCAAGTCTTGCAAACACTTCGGCGCAATACTATTGCCTGCAGTTGACTGCTAGTAATGATGTCACCAGCAAGTCTGCACCCATTATATTTGTTCAGGCTGTTGATAATCGCTTGCCGGAAATCGCGTTTACCAGCCAATGTGATTCTGCCGAGCTTTGTTTGACTGTCTCTGAAGTTAATTCGGACACGGCAAGTTCAATTATATCACTCTCAGCGAGCATTCAAGAGTCACCACTTGCGTTTACCGATCCCGATTGTAGTTTGGAGCCGACTAATATTTGTAGCAATGTGAACACTTTAATTCACGTCATTGATCAAGATATCCTCGACGGTCTCGATCCAGCATCAACCATCTCATTTGAGCTGACTAACGCGTTGGCGTTTGGAGCGCTTTCAGCGACAAGTTTCGACTTAAATCAGTTGATTCAAGGCGATGTAATTAGCTACCAAGCGACAATCGATGAAGTGGGCGCGGAAGCTGCGACCGAGACATTAACGCTAAGTGTGTTTGATAGCGGAACGTTGGTGGCAGGATTAACGGCAACCGATATCGAGCTACAAATTACCCCAGTCAGTGATAACAGCCCTGTCTTTGGGACAGTTCAAAGTACCAATACTGATTTTTCCGACGTGTTCACCTCTAATCAATTTGTTGTGACCGATGCCGATGGCGATGACGTATCGCTTTCATTGGTTCAATCATCGCTCGGGAATGTGACTGTTGATGAAATTTCATCCACCAGCACAACAACCACCTATGAATATGAGTTTACTGCCAATAGCGCAAAAGATATCGGAGAAAATAATAACCTATGCACCTCCTTTGGCGTGTTTAATGGCCAGCAAAATGGTGTATTCCAATTAAGAGCCGACGATGGTTCAGGTGCTCCCGATGTTCCCGTTGTTAGAAATGTCTCGGTAAGTCTGACTCCTTCATTGTCTTTTGCGGCGGTGGCCGCTGCCTATGGAACTAAAACGACCACGGGAGGTTCGCGTTGTGATTCTTGTCATGGAACTAACGCAGCCGTTTATCCTGATTGGATTAATGTGTTGAGCATTCTCCGTGACAATGTGAATTTGGCCGACCCAGAAAATAGCACAATATTTACCAAGGGCGATGGCATACAAGCGCATACCGGGGGGAATTTTACGGTTAACTTCAACAATCCCGCTGAGCGAGATATGCTGGAATGGATTTATCAATGTGCGCCACAATAGTAGTCCTTTGATATTGCGGTTGTAATTTATCAGGTGCTGCTTTAAGCAAGTGTATTGAGTCGTTGGCTGCTGTTAATCGATTGAGAATATCAGCCAAACTTAATCACATCGAATTCTGCAACTTGAGGTTGCTTGGATGTAATCGATGCACGCTGAAGAATATAACCTCGCTTCGGCAAAGTGATTATGATTAACGGAAGATCAAATTCTTTGATAATATTTCTGAGTATACAGATCGCATGGCTCACTCCTTGTGGGCCAGTAAAATGATTTCCATTCCACACTAAGTCTATCAAGGTTTTTCGTTCGATTAATTGGTTTTCATTCTGTAATAGAATCACAAGTACCATCCAGAGTTTTGGCCTTAGTTTTCGTTCTCCCTTTGAGGTACATATTTTTCGGCTAAGGCTATTTAAAATAAAGCTATCATCGTCTGACGCATTACTTGTCAAAAAAAGCGGTTGGTTTGTCATAATATTCTCCATCGTTTTGCAAAATATTCAGTCGAATGAATCTATATGTTTTCTATTACTGATTTAGCGCTAATTCCGTATTGGTTAGTAATTTCGGTATTCGCGCCAAGTGAAATAAGCAAGTCTGTTGTTGAGTTGTTAGGAGCTCCTAGGGTCCAATGAAGAGCGGTATTTCCCATTACATCGGTCACATCAAGCTTGGCACCCGCGCTGTATAGTTTTTTGATGACTTCGGTTTGATTATGGGCCGCAGCAAGAATTAAAGGCGTCGCCATCATTCCGTTTGAATTTGCATGTTGGTTAACATTAGCTTGATGTTTTAATAAGAGTTCGAGTAGTGATAGGTCGCCATTCCGGGCGGCGATCATCAGTGCGCTAAACCCTATTCGATCGGTTTGGTCGACCGGTTGTCCGGCTTGGATCAAAATCTCTACACAAGCAATGCATCGCTTGCTCGCTGCGAAAGGGAGAATAGAATTTCCGTAACCATCGTAAATGGCTTCTTTCGAAGATTCCTTGAGCAACCGCTTGAGGGTGACAAAGTCTTTACGAGCGACAGAAGCAAATAAATTTGTGACCCATGTGGATTGAGGTTGTTTATTAAACTGAGGCAGCAACATGTCGATAATGCGCGAGTGACCTTGTCGCATGGCAATATCGAGCGCATTGCCATGCACAGTTTTAATTTTCACGTTGGCACCTTGTTCGATTAAGCGGTTGACGACATCAGCTTTACCCAAGTATGCGGCCCAATTTATTGCCGGATCACCCAACACATCCGTATCATCAAGATTGGCACCAGCCTTAACTAATAAATCGATTAATCGTGGAAGGTTGTGGTTCACTGATTGCATTAACGGTGTACTAAAATAACCAGAAATATTCGTTTGATTAGCATCTGCTCCCTGGGTTAATAACCATTCGACCCAGTCCATTTTTGCATGCTTGATCGCTTCCAGTAAGAGACTTGAACCATCGCTTAGATAAATATTTAGGTTCTTTAGTTTTGGCAGTGTATCCTGAGCCTGCGCAAACGATTTTTCTTTGATGAGTATCGCCAGTTGATCGGCTGACTTTCTCTGCTCGAGAAAAGATTGGATAAGCTCAATAATCTTTTTGTGGCCTCGCTCTTTGGCCGTTCTTAAAGCGGTGTAGTCATCTTTATTTGCCTGTAGCGGATCGGCACCCCGCGAAAGTAAATACCTCACTGCTTCTAAGTGACCATAAAGGGTTGCCCAATTGATTGCCGGATCGCCATTCTTATCCGTTGCTTTAATATCGGCGTGGTGGTCGAGTAAGTGTTTAATTACTTCAAGGTGAGCTGCCTGTCGAACAGCATCACTGAGTGCTGTTGTTTGATAGCCAGCTTTAGATTTTTGGTTGACCTGGGCTCCTCGTTCGAGCAGTAATATTACCAGCTCTAAATTACCAAATCGTGCTGCATAGCTAAGTGGAAAGTATCCAAAAGCGGCGGGCAGTTGCTTTGTAGATTTGAGCCACTGGAATTGTGACAGTGGTAAATCATTTATAATCGCAGCGGCAAGAAAACCGGAATGTGGCAATGATTTGCTTTCTACTAAATATTGCTTAGCGTTGATAGATGCTAGCGCTCGTTTCTTTAGTTTGCTGGGCATGTCAGCTAATAAGAACTCAGTGATAATCGCTTTGTTGCCGGTTTGATAGGCAAAATCGAACGGACTTAAGCCATCACGCATAAGAGCGTTTGGATTTGCGCCGGACGCTAATAGATATTGAACCGACTCGAGCGACTGTCGGCCTACAGCCAAGTGAAGCGCAGTGTACCCACGTGCATTTGGTTTGTTAACATCAGCGCCCGCAGCCACTAGCAATTTTAGCAGTTTAACATTTCCCGCCCGTGCAGCTTGATTAATCGGACTGGCTTCATCGTCCCCATTATTACCTATATTGACGTTGGCACCAGACTGTATAAGTGTATCAATCATTGTTAGTTTATTAAGTCGAACAGCGAGAGGCAGCGCCGCGTAACCGGTAACATTGTGGTGGTCGGGATTAAACTTTTTTTGCAGTAATGTACTGAGCGTAATCGCGTCATCGGCTAATATGGTTTTGATTAGAATTAACGACTGAAGCTGTTTTGATGGGAGTGCTAGCTGTTTCAATGTCGCAGGATCAAGTTTTTCTTCTGATATTGCCAGCCAAGCTTCATCGAGATTTGCTTGCTCGCCATCTTTTGCCGACTCTATGCGTAACAATTGATTAATTAGTCGAACCATCACTTGATTTTTATTGTTTTCCAATGCCCAATCAAAGGCTTCGTAGCCTCCTTGATGTTCCAATCGAATATTAGCACCGGCGCTAAGTAGTTGATTAACAACCTCAAGATGACCGTAATAAGCAGCTTTCATTAATGGTGTAATGGTTGAGGCTGGGGCTTTATCAACATCGACCCCGGCTGTAATCAGTCGATTCACAATGGCTAAATTGCCTTGCTTAGAAGATTTACTTAATGGGGTTTCACCGAGATACTCCTCGTTTAGCAATTGCGGGTGTTGCTTCTTTATTAAAGTGATTTGCGCGTCGACCTCGCTCAAGTCTTTGTTATTTATCGCTTCAAACAAGGATGCTAATAGGGTTTGTTGGTTTGGAATCGAAATCGCCTTTTTTTCAGCGAATAAGTTTAAACTTAGGACCGAAAACAATAATCCAAGCGTTGGAATTAAAAAATTCAATTTCATTGAATCACCTTAATATCGAATAATTGAGTAGACAGCTAAATAGTCTGTCAGTGATAATAATATCGCTAGTGAGAACAACTGAATTGCCAATGAGTAACTTATGAGTGAGAATCAACTGTCTGATAAATATAAAGAAATCCGCTTTGCTGGTTTATCATTCGATTTTAAAACTCAACTATTAAATGGCTTACCTGAGAGCAAAGACCTACCCCCTAAACCATCCGAAATTTTAGCTGTTTTACTTAATCACCCTGGCAAACTGGTGACCAGAGAGCAAATTATTGAGTCTGTTTGGACAGATCAAGTGGTTGATTTTGACCAAAACATCAACTTTTGCATTAAGCAAATTAGACAAGCTTTAGCAGATGATCCTAAAGCGCCTAAGTACATTGAAACCGTTCCTAAAAAAGGCTATCGGTTTATCGGTGATTATCAACTCGTTGAAAAACAATTAAGACGATGGCCAGTGCAAGCCGTGGCTGGAATAGTGGCGCTTTGTATCTTAATTTTAGGATTGGGATGGTATTTTTATCCGCCCCCCTCAAATGAACAAAAGCATTACTTTGCAAGTTCTGAAGCAGAGCAAGCGATCACCCGAGGATTTTATTTATATGATCAAGCCGGGCATGAAAATTACCAACGGGCGCAGCGACTCTTTGAGAAAGCGATTTCGCTAGAACCGCAACTTGCCGACGGCTATGCAGGTCTCGCCTTGCTAAAATTATTTGAAGTGGATGATGATCAAGGTAGGGCATCGGTAAAGGCTCAAGCGGATAAAGCTTTGGCGCTAAATCCTAATAGTGCAAGAGCCAATCTTGCCGTGGCGAAAGTTAGTTTATATTTTGACTGGGATATTGTTAAGGCGCGAAAGTATTTTGATACTGCCAATCAGCTCGCACCCAAGTCAATTCCGGTTTTGCATGATTTGGCTGTGGTCGCCACTATTCAAGGTGATTATCAAGTTGCGGAAAACAGCATTTCGAAAGCGTTGGACATTGATCCCGGCCGTTTTCAAGAGCACTATCATGCTGGCTGGTTTTATCAAGTAGCAGGAAAATATGATATGGCTTTGCGGCAATGTGTACAGAGTTTAGAAATTGAGCCAAAGTACCAATTTAGTCTGTTGTGTGCGGGCCGTTCTGCATTGAAATTAGAGTTATCGCAAACAGCGAGACACTACTTAAAAGAATTTATGTTGTTATTTGATGTGCCAGTGAGTCACATCGATACAATAATGACTGAAATTCAAAAGGGAAATCCAGATGCATTTAACCAATGGTACATCGATCTACTGATTAAACATCGTGCCGACCCCTTTAAATTAGCTTTGGCATATGGAGAAATTGGAGAGTCAGAAAAGGCTTTAAATGCGTTAGAGAGTGCTATTCAAGAAAAAAATCCAATGGTGCCAACCGCATGGGCCTTTGATGAATTAAAACATCTACGAGACAGCCAGCGCTTTGTTGAGCTGATGGCAGTCGTTAAGCGTGGATAAAAAACTTGCCCACCATTGAAAACCGGCGGTCTACTTAGTCTAAATTGACAGCGGTTCCAGAGACATGTATTCCACCTTTACTAGGAATCGAAAGCATTAACTCGCTCGGTCTTTGCATTATTTCGCCTTGTAAAATATTAATTTCCTTTGGTGTGTTTATAAGTTTGGCTTCACGCAAATAACCTCCTAAAGCGACTGCCGCGGCTCCTGTGGCAGCATCTTCTACAACGCCTCCTACGGGAAAAGGATTTCGAGAATGGAAGAGCTCTTCATTTTCTCTCCAGATCAATTGAAGCGTGGTTAGGTTGTTATCTAGCATGAGTGCTTTAAGCTTTTCAAAGTCATAGTTTAAATTATCTAAGCGAGATTTAGTTTTAACGGCGATGACTAAATGCCAATTGCCAGCAAATGCTCGAGCAGGAAGTAGCTTTGGGTCTAACTCTTGTTCATTCCAGTGCAACGCTTCAAGTGCTTTACTTAA
Organism: Kangiellaceae bacterium; assembly: GCA_965230525.1. GTDB lineage: Bacteria > Pseudomonadota > Gammaproteobacteria > Enterobacterales > Kangiellaceae. Next base: position 4,507,415 of record OZ246008.1, on the reverse strand, counting down.
TAGCGGTTCTGAAGCTGGTTGGTACTCAGGTTCGACTGAGGTCAGAGTCGCCAAAAATTTTCCACCTTGTTCGGAGACCTTTACCGGAATAGTTCCGACCGTCGTTTCAAATTGATAGTCAGCAGACCCCGTCTTTTGTCCAAGTGCTACACCAGTCGCGACTGTTGCATGGCCACAAAATGCGACTTCCGCTTCAGGGCTATAATATCTGACAGTTCGAGTGGTTCCTTGCAGTGGCGCAACAAATGCAGTTTCGGAGAAGCCAACTTGCTTAGCGATGGTTTGCATTTCTGCGGGTGTTGGCAGTTCATTGCCAATCCAAACACCTGCTGGGTTTCCACCTTGTGGGTTAGAGGTAAAAGCCGCTAATTTTTGTAGTCTCGGCGATGTCATAGTGTGCTCCTTGGTGCATAAGTTAGGTTACACAATCACTATAAGATGTTCAAATAGGGGTGTAAATGAGCTAATATTAGCTGGATATGTGCAAAAATAAACATCATAAATCGGTCATGTGCTCAAAATTAGCCACCGGAGAGAACAATGAACTGGGATGATTTACGCTATTTCTTGTCGGTGGCTAGAGAAGGTTCAATCAGTGCTGCGGGTCGTGAATTGGGAGTGAAACATACTACCGTAGCTAGACGAATTCAAGCACTAGAAGCAGACATTGACGCGCGACTATTTGATCGAACCCCGGCCGGCTATGTGATGACCCAAACGGCAGAGAATTTAATTGATAAGGTTTCACTTATTGAACAAAAAGTTGAGTTAATTGACCGACAAGCCAGTCATTCAGATTCAGCTTTGGCTGGGCCGCTAAAATTAACCGTAGCATTTGAATTAGCCAATCGTATTGTATTACCCAAGCTACATTCGTTTTATCGCGCTTATCCAAAAATTGAATTGCAATTAATGATGACTAAGGGGCTGGTCGATCTGGCTCGTTTGGATGCCGAACTCGCGCTTAGAATGACGCCAAGTCCGCCGGAAAATTTAATTGGCCGAGAACTTATCAAAATTAAACATGGTTTATATGCAAGCGAGAAGCTGCTGCAACAGTCTTCACATCAACTTCCTGTGATTTTGTTTACTTCAGAGCTAAGCCCGCCGCCTTGGATGAAACAGTATTTTAAAGATAACCCGGTGGCTTATCGAATCGACGATGTTGGATCTATGGCAGTTGCTGCGGCTCAAGGCCATGGAGTGGTTAAGTTACCTTGTTTTATTGGTGATACCCAGCCGGGACTGATTCGGCTCAATTATGAATTAGAAAAATCTAAATGGGGTATTTGGTTGCTTAATCATGTTGGTCTTAGAACAACGGCTAGAGTCAGAGCCTGTAAAGAGTTCTTGCAGCAACTGGTGGAAAACTCTAGCGGTTTATTTGAGGGACGTTGCTCAAACTATTGGAGAGGGTGATTCAAATTAACTTTTTGCTAAAAGATAAACTGCAAAATTCACCCAAATATCTAAGCGATCACTCCCGCAGTTTTTAGTAATGCTTTACGTTTATCTAGATTTTCTTGTGACCAGGTAGTTCCATAGTCATAAAAAATATCAACCACATGGCTATCTTTCGGTAAGCTCACCCAAGGTTGTTTTGTGGTGGTAAATATATGTACGTCTGGTGGAAATTTATCCGGCTCATCCAAAGTGCCAACTCGTACAAAACGAATTAACTCATTTATGCCACCCATATAATAATTACTCCAAACGGCGACTTTACATGTTTTGCAGCGAGCAATATTTTGGCCTTTGCCACTGGGAGTCTCAACATTAATTTGTTCTATTTCACCACGGATGACTTCAACACAATCGGCTTCCAATAGCGCATTGATTACAAACGCGCTACCGGTTTGACATTGGCATTTTCGGCAGTGACAGCAATGGATGATGAGTGGATTAGCGGTTAACTGGTATCTTAGTTTTCCGCAGCTACAACCGCCTTGAGGAGGACTGGCTGAAAAGGTCATAGTTAGCTCTCTTTTGTGTGATCAGCTTTTTCAGCTTGTGGCATAATTCGGCTGTATTTAATGGGAAAAAGCATAGACACTTTCGATTGGTAGGACCGATATTGCTCGCCAAACTCTGAGACTAAATCTTTCTCTTCAAATCGAATACCGATTAAGGTATAGCCCAGAGTCGCTATTGCAAACAGCAAATGCGCACTAGTCATAATTGGTGTTGCCCAAAAAGCAATAGTAAAGCCTAAATAGATGGGATGGCGGACAAATAAATATAAACCCGGTGTTCTGAAAGTGGTATTTGACGCCTGCTGACCATATAAATTTGAGTAAGCTTGGCGTAATCCGAGTAACTCAAAGTGATCCAATAAAAACGTGCTGATCACAACAATAAACCAACCGGTCAAAGATAATCCGATCAGAATCGGAGCTAGTGGCGTGTTGGAAACATCCCAAATTACTTCTCCCATAGGGCGCCACTGCCAATAAAGCAGAGCAAGTGCCAAGCTCGAAAAAAGTACGTAGGTATTTCGTTCTATTTCTGCTGGAATGATTTTGGTCCACCAGCGCTTAAATCCTTTTCGTGCCATAACACTGTGTTGGACAGCGAACACTGATAGCAATAGAAGGTTGATAACTAGCGCTTCTCCGAGTGGAGAGCTTGCCCCGGTGTCCATGGATTTTGGCACGATAAAATTTCCCACAAAACCAATGGAATAAAGAAACACGCCAAAAAATATCAGGTAAGTTGTCACCCCATAAGCAAAATAAAAATATCGCATTTGTTCTCCCTGCTGTTTCACTCAGCACTTATTATTAACGTGAGGCTAGCTTAGAGTCATCTTACTTTATTCATTTTTAGCTAACAATTGCTGATAATTGGACGCATAATGTGCAAATATGCACAAAAGTAGGTGATTAATGAACTGGGATGACTTAAAAATATTCTTAGCGGTCGCGCGTTGCGGAACAATGAGTGGCGCTGCAAAACAGCTTAATGTGCAGCATTCAACGGTTTCAAGACGCGTTCGAGCATTAGAAAAACAGCTAGATATTAGCTTATTAAGCCGCAAAAAAGGCTGTTATCAATTAACCGATGCTGGCCACAAAATCATGCGGGCTGCTGGCAGAATAGAAAATGAAGTGTTTGGTGTAGACAACGCGTTGATGAGTAGCGACGCGTTACTCGCTGGCCCATTAAGAGTGACTACCAACAACAGCATGGCTTCATCGATATTTATGCGGCTGTTCAATAGTTTTTGTAAAGCCTATCCGCAAATTGATTTACATATTATCGCCTCTGCTGGTGTGGTTAGTTTAGCTCACCGAGAAGCGGATGTGGCGATTAGGTGGACTAATTCGCCGCCTGAGTCTCTTATAGGCAAACGTATTGCAACCGTTGCTTCTACGATTTATGGCAATGTTCAATACATTAAGCAGCAACGACAAGAAAAAGAACCACTCAAATGGATTGGTGCAGAATGTTGCAGTTTTCATCGAGATTGGACCCGCCTATCCTGCAACCATAAATCATTTCAATTTAATTGCGATGATGCATTAATGATACATTCTGCGGTCCGAGAAGGGATGGGCGTTTCTTATTTGCCTTGTTTTATTGGAGATTCGGATCCGTTGTTAGAAAGGTTTTGTTCGCCTAATCAAAAATTTGATCTCGGTCTTTGGCTGTTGATTCATCCTGACTCTCGTCATAACTCTCGAATAGTGGCGTTTAGGGATCATATTATTCAAAATGTCGACCCACTGCTTCATTTGTTTGAAGGCCGACGCTAGCAGAGAGGAAGGAGAGCTATGAGGGACTTGAGCTAAGAGGGACTTGAGCAGAATGGCTCGCTGGAAACTTATCAACTACCAATCAGAATAATCTTCTGTGGCGATAAATTGAATGCCAGAAGTCATTTTTTTTGATTGTAAATAGTCCTTTAAATCTTCATTAATAATCACCTTGGTCGGATCATCTTTCAATCTAAATAGGGCTAGGTTATTAACTTTGTTTCTATCAATGACCATGGAAAGAAAGTCAAAGCCTCGTCCACTTGGCCAATCTTTAGTTTTACTCTTTTCAAAGTCAATACAATCTAACAGTCCAATAATATTAACCAGCCGATAATTAACGATGCTTTCATCTGTTTGTTGGTTATGCAGAGTGACTGGAAAGCATTGGATATTGTTGATACCAAATTCTATCAGAGCATCATATAGACGATAATGATAAAGAGTTAACAAACCATCAATGATGCCACTCTTAAATTGGCCGCCTGATGGTGATAGCTCGAGTTGAAGTGCTTCACCATTTTGAGTTGGCGCTGCCATGCTTTCACCTTTTATCCAATCCGAAGGGCAGATGAAATCGGGCACGCTATCGATGGCTAGCGGTGATTGTTTGGTGAGGGTGTTTTGTTTAAAAATATAAAAATTCATTAAGTATTTTTTTAAAAAACTATCTTTGAATCAAACAAATTAATTCATATTATCGAGAGAGTTAACTGTTTAAATTCACGAGTGGGGTAATGTAGACTCTGGGCAGTTTTTTTCACTCCAATTTTTTACGCGCTAAGTTCGAGCTAAAAAATCCACTAACTAGCTTTAGATTTTGTCAGTTGTTCTTCAATCAATAAACCTTTGGCAAGTTCTTCATGAATGGCATCGAGTACCATTTTTGTGGGACCAGCCTCAGTAAGATCTTTGCCTTGTTTTTGCAGGTGTTGAAGAATAACAGAAAAGGATTTTTGAAGTGTACTGAGTTGCCAGATCGACTCATTTAGCATCAGAGTAAAGTGTTCAACTTCAGCAATGTCATCGCTACTAAGGTTGATCGGGTCGAGTGCGTTGAGCCACTCTACTAGCGTACTGTCGAGAACTCCGGAAGTAACCATGACCGATTTGATACGTGCCATCATTTGAACATTTCTAAGGAGCATTGCTGACTTTTCAATCTTTATCAATTGATTATTAAGTAGGTTAGCTAGTCGAATCCACTCCTGAACTTTGGGCTGACAGGTAAGAATGCGCTGAATTTGTGCTCTCAAATCTTTAAATACGGGTTTGCGTTTTTCATTTTCCGTAAGCGCTTTGATCAATCGCAGCGCAGCTTCGGTATTTTCTTGCATATGGATACTAGAGTTTATTTGCACGATAGCCGCTAAGTCGATTAGTGAGAAGCCATGGCCAAATACGTACTTATAAAATAGCGCGATAAACATATCGCTAAAGGCTAAAATCTGCCCTTCAACACCCAATTTAGCGAGTGAAATATTTCTAGGGTACCCGAACCCATCTGTTCGTTCGTGATGTTCTAATACCGCTCGCGCCATTTCTTTACTGACATTCGGCAGATCCATTAGAAATTGATAACCTATCGCCACGTGACCTTGAAGCAGTCGCCACTCAGCTGCGGTAAGCGCTTGATCTTTCTCGACCACTTTGGGGTCGATATGGACCAAGCCTATGTCGCGGCAAAGCGCTGCGATAAAGACATTGTGCCAAGTCTTATCGTCTAGGTCCCTTTCTTCACATAGCAACAAGCCCAAATAAACACCGAACAGCGTCTTTTTATAATGCTCTGGGTAACGCATTGAAAATACGGTTAATTTTTGTACAATTAGCGGATGCTTTTTAAGTTGATCACATTGGTGGGAAAATCGCTCAATCGAAAGTTTATTATTGAATATATGCACCATTTCAGGGTGGCTTGGTAACGCCTTAAGTTGCTCGATAATAACGGGTTTATTTAGTAACTTATCGAGTGAAACACTTTCTTCTAGTGGCTTTTGTAATTTGTGTTGTACTATCTTTTTCGCATTGTCCGAGTGGATCTCTGCGCCGGCAGGCAGCAATAGGGCGCCATTTGAGTTGTATATATTCTCTTTGGCAACCGCTTTGTTATCTTTGTTTATGATGACTAGATTGTCAGAGTAAAAATCCCTGTCGTCCGATTCTTGCTTCACTTGGTGTTGCTTCTCGCGTTTTTATTAAGTCCTTCATTAATATAGCCTATTTTAATCATAATGAAACCTTTTGCCGGCTAACCAAGCGTTGTCAACCCAATCAAACAGTGCTCTAAAAGTTAATGCTAGTTAAATAAACTCTGGAATTCGCTGATGGTTCAGGCGTAAAAGCGTGGTTTGGCTTGTGGAAGTTTGTTTAGAGAGTGCTTCCGATAAATATAAATGGCGAGTAACTCGCTCGAAGTGCATCATAAAATAGTCGACTTGCTGATCTGTCATGGTTGTTGCTTGGTAACCGTCAGAACTGTTGGAATGCTCGAAATGAGCTAGTTTTTCTCGCAAGCGCTGTTCTTGTTGTTTTCGCCAATCACAGACGCATTGGTAGCTAGGAGGATAAAACTTAAAGGTGTGGTCGATTAATTGAAAAAGTTCATCATAATGATGCTTGAGTTGTTTGTTGACATAGTTTCGCCAAATTTGTTGTGGGTCGTGTTCACTTTCCAGCGAATTGATTGGCCGGCAGAGGCTCGCTTCTGATTCTGCTTTCGCATGCAGGCACCATCCCTCTATAAGAAACACATCGATGGGCTTGCTAATGATTGACCATTGATCTTTATCGCATCGATCATCAGTGGCCTTGTCAAAACGGGGGATTGCAATCGGCGAGCTGGCATACCCAGATTTCAACTGGCTAATGACTGAAATTGCTAAATTAATGTCATGGGTGCCCGGAACGCCGCGGGTTTTTAGCAGAGGGTGAGTCTTTAAAGCCAACTGATTACGTTCGGATTTAGTTTTGTAAAAATCATCAATTGAAGCATAGGCCACACTGAGTTGGTTGCATTTTTCCAAAACAAACTTAAATAATTGGGTTAGAGTTGTCTTACCTGCGCCTTGCGGTGCGGCAATTCCTATAATAAGTGGTTGTCCTTTATCTTTACTTTGCTTTTCATTTATTCGAAGAATGATAGAACTTAATAACTTTGAATAGACTGATTGATAACTTGCAAAGAACGCTGTGAATTCAATTCGGTGACGCCCACAAAATTGCTCAACAATAGATTTCTCGTCTTGTAAGTCGGTGGTCGTGTTCACTGTTGTTAGGGCAAATGTCTGGGTTCGGTTAACTACTATAACAGGGGAGAACTCAGCAATCGATTAGTTCATCATCGATTACCCCGCAATTTGCTCTCTAGGTATAAACTCTAACACCGTGGCATTAATGCAAAATCGCGGTTGACCATTTGGGCCATCGGGAAACACATGACCCAAATGAATATTGGACGACTTTGAGCGAACTTCAATTCGAGACATTCCGTAAGAATAGTCTGGTTTTTCTAATGTGGAGCCTTTCACAGCTTTGGTAAATGATAACCAACCGGTTCTTGAGTTAAATCGGTCTCGTGTATCAAACAAAGGTGCACCGCTTAGTTTATCCACAAAGATACCGTCAGGAGTATTCTTAAATATTTCATATTGCTTGCAGTAACGATTATCAGTACCCTTATCAAATGCCACATTATAGGCCTCGCTGTCACCAAGTTTGAAAGCGCCTAACGCTTTATAAAAATCTTCTGATGACATATAACCCTGTCGCCCAAAGACTTCTTTTCCATCTTCTAGGAAGAGGATGGTTGGAGTCGCCCAAGTTGGTGTGTTAATCGATAAACCATCAAGTTGCGATGCCAATCGAAAAGTCATTGGAATGGTTCCTTGGTAATCTTTAGCCACATTGGCTTTAAATTTTTCACAGTAAGGACAGTAATCATCAGAGTCGATGATTAACACTTGTTTTCCTAACATTAATTTTTGATTATCAACTTTGGCAATTTTTGAGTTTTTTGAATCAAACTTAAGTCCGGTTGAATGATCGGGGCAGTAGCCGTTTGGGTTTTTAACCAAATAGTCTTGATGATATTCTTCAGCTGGATAAAAGGTTTCCAGTGGTTTTATTTTGGTTGTGATTTTGCCCATTTTGGCTTGAGTTAATAAGACCTGAAATTCATCCGTTACCCGCTTGGCGGTTGCCAATTGCTTCGAGCTATTAGTTAAAATGGTCGAGCGGTATTGGGTTCCAATATCATTTCCTTGTCGATTGAGTTGGGTCGGGTCATGAGTTTCATAGTATTTTTTTAAGATGGTTTCAAGGCTAACCTTGGAGCGATTGAAAGTGACTTTGACCACTTCAGCATGATTGTTTTCGTTGAACCGGTTTTTACGTTGAGTAATGGTTCGATAGTCGGCTTTTACATTTTTACCATCGGCATACCCCGAAACTGCATCAATAACCCCAGGAATGGCTTGGTAGCGTTTTTCGGCTCCCCAAAAACAGCCAGCTCCTAAAACCACTGAATCTAAATGGTTTGTCGCTATTTGTTTCGAGCCGAGTGTTTCGATTGCCTTAGACAGTTTTTGCGTATTGAGCAAACTTGGTTGCTCTGCTGAATTAGGCGAAAGGGTAAACAGCGCCAATAAAGCCATTAGAGTTAAGCTTATTACACTAATCAAGTACTTCATATATTCTTGTCCTGCAATAGAGTTGAGAGCGAGAGGTTGCTAGGTATGTATATAGTATGTACGAAAAATAATCTAAATTGATCACGAAAAGATAACAATAGTATCGCCAAATTATCAGTTCACAGGCATAGGGGCTGCTTTTAGAGTTAATCCGGTTGCTAAAGTAGCATCGCTACTAACACCCTAAACAATTGATTCTAAAGACCTTCATTAAATCTTCATGTAAATTTTTGCGAAGTTTCAGTAAATGACTAATGAATTGAGCTTGAATGAGGGTTCATCGACTATTAAGAGTAGAGAAGCCCTATGCGAACAAAAAATAGACAAGTTAATAGAAAATTTAAGCGATTCGATTTGGTGGTATTTGTTTTATTCATTTTGAGCATTAATTTGCCAGTCACTGGCGAGTCGAATCCATCGACCTCGGATTGGCAAACGAGTAGTGCAACAAGGTTAGGTTGGGATACAGAGCGGCTGAAACAGGTCTCCAATAAAGTCAACAATAAAGAATTTGCCAAAATTACCAGTGTGTTAATTGCCCACAAGGGGAAGTTAATTCACGAAAAATACTATAACAATGGTCATGTGGATTATATGAATGACTTGCGGTCCGCAACTAAATCAATCACCTCTTTATTGATCGGTTTAGCGATAGAACATGGGCACTTAGAGTCTGTTGAGCAAAAGGCATTTTCGTTGATCACGGATCAACAAGAATATCAAGCGATGCATCCCTTAAAGCAAGCTATCACTATTCAAGATCTTCTCAGTATGAGTTCGATTCTGGGCTGCAATGACGATACACCCTACTCAATGGGAAATGAAGAGCGCATGTATATTTCATATGATTGGGTCGAGTTTGTTAAAAAAATTCCGCTAAGAGGGTATGCGCCGTGGGAAAAACGACCTGAACAAAGTCCTTACAATCGAGCTTTTTCTTATTGCACTGCGGGTTCGTTCTTGCTTGGGGCAATTATTGAAAAAACATCTGGTGTTAAAATGGATGCCTACGCTAAACAATACCTTGATAGGCCGTTAGGCATTGACTCTGTGAAATGGAACTATTCTAATCATGGTATTACTTCTGGCGCGGGCGGGACTCGCTATAAAAGTCGAGACTTTTTAAAATTTGGGGAGCTCTATCGTCAAGGTGGAAAATGGAATGGTCAACAAGTCGTCAATCGAGATTGGATTAAAGAGTCGATTAAGAGCCGTGTCGATGTAAGACCAAATGTTGAGTATGGCTATTTTTGGTGGAAGTTTGCATTTGAAGTCGGTGAAAAAAAATATTGGAGTTATGCCGCTTCAGGAAACGGTGGAAATTATCTGTTCGTGCAGCCTGAATTAGAATTAGTGACATTGATCACTAGTGAGCTCTACAACTCGCGGCAAGGCCACGAGCAATCACAATCGATATACAGTGATTATGTTTTGGCTGCGCATCCCGCGCATGCCAGTAAAAAGAAAAATCAGTCTGCGAAAAAGTAATGGAGTTAATCTTCTAACCATTGGTTAGAAATCCAAGATTGCTGGATGAGTTGCTGTTTAAGAGCTTGTCGCTTTTGGGTTAATTGATCCAGCAACTGAATAAAAGAATCATTCGAACGAACCGGATCGAAAAAAGGACTGTTCTGTAAATAGCCGAGATCCAAAAATCCATGATTCGCCAGTCGATTGAGTGAGTTGAGCGCCTTGCTTTGATGCTCTAAAATATTGAGCTGTATGGCGTAGAGTTCCAAAAAATTATCAGGCCAGGTATCACCAGAGCTGATAGCTTGATTGATCGTCTCGACTCGCTGCTCTGCTTGTTTCTTTGTTAGAGAACCGGTATAGATTTCTTGTATCGTATGATTATAAGAAGCATTAGGGTTGATTGACTTAGATTGTTCAAACCATGCAATGGCTTTAGGCCTATCTTGTTGTCGCAATGCGATCTCACCTAACAGCCGATAAATATCTCGTCTAAAAATACCGCGTTCAACGGCTTGTAAAGCGACTTGATTCGCTTTAGCTAACTCACCTTGAGAAAATAGAAACTGCGGATAAGCTTCATTAATAAAAACATTATCTGGATAGAGTTCAAAACCATTTTGGTAGATTTTTCTTGCTTGAGAAACAAAGCCTAATAATTCTAAATTTCGTGCCAATTGTAATTGAGTGAGAGGACTTTCACCCGCCTGTTTTAACACCTGTAAGTTCCACTCAATCGCCTTAATGTGTTGGCCGCTTTTTTCCAATAAGTGTGCTGCTGATGAGCGTGATGAAAAATCGTTTGGATTGAGTTCAACCGCCTTAATATAACTTTGTAATGCGAGTTCAAGGTTGCCTAAGCAGTCCACTGCATAGCCTTTGGCTGTCCAAGCATCGGCTCTAGTTATTTGGTTTAGGCTTGGATCAGCTAACAGCTGTTGCATTAGCTTGTCTGATTCTTCAGCAAGTTTTCGTGGTTGTGAATAACGACAAACCAGCGCACTGAGCGTGTTGGCTAAACCGATAGATGCTCGAATTTTTTGTTCTGGTTCTAGCAGCGCTTTACGATAAAAGGTTTCGGCACGCCTTAAATCATCTTGCTGACCAATTCGAAAATAATAATCAGCGCGAGCTAAAATGCTTGAGCTGTTCGATTGACTTGAATTGAGGGCCGAATTGCCAGCCGAATGAGGCATGGAATCGCTAGTTGATGGTTTTTTCGTCTCTGAATACGGAGAGGATTTATCAGAATTTTGTGTTACCAGCATTTTAAAAGAAACCAAAGAACCAATTACTAAGATAATTGCAAATAAAATGCTTACTTGGATTCGAATGGAGCGTGATTGGGCCGATGCATCATGCTGGACTGTTTGGGGGGCTTGCATATTCGAATTAGTCGGGTCTAATGTTTTTGGAGAAGAAATTAACTGGTAGCCAAATCCCCGTACGGATTTTATGTATCGTGGTGACTGTGGATTATCAGCCAAACTTTGCCTTAACAATCGAACCCGCTGTATAACGGTTTCATTACTCACTTCTCTGTTTGACCATACAGCATTTGCGATTTCGTCAACTGAGTGAGTTTTATGGGGATGATGGATAAAAAATAACAACAATTGATAACTGAGTTTAGGCAAACTAATCACTTGCTCAGCTCGACTAACAAGCTGTTTATCGGTATCAATTAGTAAGTCATCGAGTTGAATTGGTTGATTGCTCATTCAGAAATTCTAAGTGTTAGGTTCTAGAGTGTTTAGTCGATTACAAAATAGTCTACTGGTAATTGTTAGTTTTAGAAAGAGTAAATCAGCATAATTGATGGTCAGCTAAGCGGTTGTCAGCAACAATTGGGTATGTTTTAATCAAGCGGTCTCTGTGATCTCAATTTAAACCCTGTGTGCCGCTCGACTAAAGGGCATTTTGCATTGGCTCACTAAAGGAACTTAAATGCCTGCTATTATTCAAGTTAAACAGTTAAACAAAGTTTATCAATCCGGCTTCAAGGCCTTAGATAATGTTAATTTAGAAATTAATCGAGGTGAAATTTTTGCCTTGCTCGGTCCAAATGGAGCAGGAAAAACGACATTAATCAGCGCTATTTGCGGCATAGTCAGACCAACCGATGGTCAAATATTGGCCGATGGTTATGATGTGGTAAAAGAATATCGAAAAGCACGGGCTAAAATTGGTTTAGTCCCACAGGAGCTAACCACTGATGCATTTGAAACAGTCATCAATACCATCACCTTCAGCCGAGGCTTATTTGGTAAGCCTGCCGACCCGGCTCATATTGAAAAAATTCTTAAACAACTATCGCTTTGGGATAAAAAAGATTCCAAAATGATGGCGCTATCAGGCGGTATGAAGCGACGAGTGATGATTGCAAAAGCATTATCACACGAGCCTGAGATTTTATTCTTAGATGAACCTACCGCCGGGGTAGATGTTGATCTTCGGCGAGATATGTGGGAAATGGTCAGAGGCCTAAGAGATAGTGGCGCCACCATTATTCTCACCACGCATTACATTGAAGAAGCCGAAGAAATGGCCGATAGAATCGGTGTGATCAATAAAGGCGAGTTGATCTTGGTTGAAGAAAAAGCTGACCTTATGCGCAAGTTAGGCAGACGTCAGTTAACTTTGCACTTACAAGCTCCCCTCGATTCTATTCCACAGGAGCTAAATCATCTGCCATTAGAACTAATCAATGATGGATTGGATTTAATTTATTCATTTGATACGCAACAAGAGCAAACGGGCATTGCCGACCTTTTAAAGCAATTAAGTAATCACGGTATCGATTTTAAAGATCTCAATTCATCTCAAAATTCACTCGAGGATATTTTTGTTAACTTAGTGAGGTCTCGCTCATGAATTTCTATGCGATAAAAGCGATTTATATGTTTGAAATGGCGAGAACGGCGAGAACTTTAATGCAGAGCATTGCTTCTCCAGTGCTTTCTACTTCACTTTATTTTGTTGTCTTCGGGGCGGCTATCGGGTCCAGAATGGGAGATATCAATGGTGTAAGTTATGGCGCATTTATAATTCCTGGTTTGGTGATGTTGGCTTTGTTAAGTGAAAGTATTTCTAACGCATCATTTGGAATATTTTTCCCTAAATTTTCTGGGACTATTTACGAAGTGTTATCAGCACCTATTTCATTTGTTGAAATTGTGATGGGCTATGTTGGCGCTGCCGCGAGTAAATCAATTGTGCTTGGTTGTTTGATCTTAGCGACAGCGACCATATTTGTTGATTATGAAATAGCTCATCCGATTTGGATGGTCGGCTTTTTAGTTTTAACTGCAATCACTTTTAGCTTGTTTGGTTTTATTATTGGTATTTGGGCAGATAACTTTCAAAAACTGCAAGTGATCCCTTTGATGGTGGTAACCCCGTTAACATTCTTAGGTGGAAGTTTTTATTCGATCAGTATGTTGCCGCCTATTTGGCAAAAAATTACTTTGTTTAACCCTGTGGTTTATTTGATCAGCGGGTTTCGTTGGAGCTTTGTCGGCAAGTCCGACGTACATATTGGGGTGAGTGTGGGTATGACGTTTTTGTTTATGATTATTTGTATCACCATTATTTGGTGGTTATTTCGGACTGGCTATAAGTTGCGATCTTAAAGCTAGTTAGCAAGAAAACTAAACAAGGAATAGAACACTATGAATAAAGCTTATTGGATAGTCAGAGCGGATATCACCGATATTGAAAAGTTTAAGCGCTATGTTTCGAAGACGCCTGCAGTCCTAGAGTCATTTAATGCGAAGTTTTTGGCAAGAGCCGGCAAATATGAAGTTGTAGAGGGCGAGACTCGAAGTAGAAATACAATAATTGAGTTTCCTTCCTACGAGAAAGCATTGGCTTGCTATCGCTCCGAAAAATACCAATCCGCTAGACAACACCGGCTGGGTGGAGCTGATATTGATATTGTGATCGTTGAAGGGTGCGGTGCTGAGTGAGGAACTCGTGGGGATTTGTCACTCGCTGACCCTAGTTTCATTTAAGAATCACAGCTTAATCTCTATTAACGGTGCTTATTCCAATACTTTCTAAGTTGTTTAACAAAAATTTTGTCTTTCTTATCGCTCGATGATGCGAATAGAAGGAAATAGGATTCATCGGCTAGGATAATTTTGACGATTGTATTGTCAAGCTGTGATTTGGACCAGGTTACTTCAATATCCTTGATCTCAGCGTATTCTGCAGATTCAAATTGAAAGTTTCCTTGTTCATTGATCCAATAAGAAAAGACGTGCCTCTCAGTAAACCCACTACCGTCGTTTCGGATAAACAAGAAAGCATCGCTATAAAAATAATCGACTTCATCTGAAGGTGAAATAACGCCTTTTCGTTGCAAAAATTGTAAATCGTGGCGCATTAATTCATCACCCGGAATGACCATTTCTGTTGGTAGAATTCGAATCGTAGCGCCCATAGTGATGACTAATAGTGGAACTGAGGCTAGCCCAAGAAACGCATGTCGAGTGGACCATTTAGAATTGTACTTTATTGCTTGCTTGTCGCCTTGATTGCATTGATTTACATAGTGAACCAAAGGAAGCAAAACCACTGCAGACAATATTATATTGAGTAGAATGAAGTCTGAAGAATGCTTGCTCCAATTTAAAATAAAATAGAAAGCGGCTAACAATCCTATAATCCACTCACTTGGAAGTTTAGCTTTAAATTCATTCTTTAGACTTTCGTCACGTAAGTTTGAATATAGTGGAAAAAACCAAATGTAATCAAAAATTCCACGCGCTATTGGCATAATGTTACGTCCTGACTGAACTTTCAGGTATTTAAAATTTTTGTAAATCCAGTAAGAATTATAAATTCCGTATGTAAGTAGCGACATGACTAAAAATTTGGGAATAGCTACAGGGTAATAGACAACATCTCCTTGATAGGGGTGGAATTTTTCTTCGATTCGCCATAACAAAATACCCGCAATCAATAAGATTATTTCTAATCCAAGAATAAAGTAAATTAAGTTTTCTGTGCTAAAAAGATCAGCGCTTTCTGGCATCGAATTTGAGTTACCTTCAGATGAAGAAGCCATTCTTCTGTAAATACCATAGGTTGTAACATCTTCGAGTTTTTCGAGTGCCTTGTCGTAAAGTGGAAGCTCTTCGGCAGATACATAATTAACTTTGCTCTTGTATTTAAACTGGAGCGTTAGCTGGCTTGAGTCTGGGTTATATTTGACCACTCGAGAAAAATCAAAAAACTTATTAGTTTCTATAAGTTCACCGTTGGAAAAGTTCCAGTCTTTTTCGGCAAAGTTAACCACGATGGTTTGCGAAGCATTAACCGGAAAACTGATTGCAAGCGGGTCGACCCTACCTTGAAGCCCATTCCTAGATAGATATTGGCTTATAATATTGGCATAGAACCATGCATTGTGCTCTTGCGCCTCTTCATCTTTATGCCAAAAGTCCTCTATGACATACTGCTCAATTGATTTTAGTTGACCATTTTCTTGCTCTTCAAATGTAAGTTCTTGCTTTGATACTATGTCAGGGTAGTATTTTTGGTAATAGTTTAAATAGTTGGCTCTTGTTTTCATAAGGCCGTTACTAGCAAGTTGTGAACGAGCATTTTCGGCATCAAATCCGGACATTAGCGAAGTGCTAGAGAATTCTATGGGTTGGTTATAATCATCCGTCAAGTTAAATTCTTCTTCCGTTTTAATGAAAGTACTCTCAAAGTTTATCTCTGGGGTTTCCAAAGATTCGTTCTCTTTTGAAATAACAAGGGCTCGACCATAGTCGGGTTGAAAAATAGAATCGAGCGATCGATTTTGGTATTGTCTGGTGGGGTCTAACCAATAGCTAGCTTCGCCGATTATCGCCTTTACTATCACGTGATCAAAAGCTCCTGGCTTTGGTAATCGGTTAGCGAGTTCTTTATTTAGCTCGGTATTAACTAATGCGGGATAGCTCTCAATCCCAAGCTCTGACAAAAGGGCAATTAAGAGAACTGTTTTATCTTTGCAATCGCCATACCTTCTGGCGAGTGTTTCTCTCGCTAACGAAGGGCGGTGAGAGTTTTCACCTATTTCTATTCCAAGGTATCGAATTTCTTGCTGTACGTATTCAAGCGCTAATGAAAGCTGCTGTTTTTTATCAGAAGTAGAATCTTTAATACCCTGAGCAACTTCTCTTATGGTCGAGTCACTTGAGGCCGCATTTTCGAAAAGGTTGATACTCCAACTAATCACATCTCTCCAACTTTCGGTTTCACTAAACTCAATAAAAGCATATTTGTTAAACCATTGAGGGGTGTTAGAGTTTGTATATAGCGGTTTGATAGTAGATTGTTCAACAGTGTACTCGATCCCTCCATCATACGAATTTTGTTTTATTTCTAGATTCTGATTATGTTGCTTAATTCGCAAAGGTTTTTTCTTTTGCCATAATATCCGCACACTCCGATTCAGCAGGGGAACACTCCATTGAAAGTAATTTGTTTGGCTAAAAATGCCATCGTAGACAGGATTTTGCCCATTAATAGAGAAGCTATAGTCGAGCGTGTCTCCAACTCGAATATCGTTTAGCACCAAATTTATTGTTTCATTTCCATTGTAAATCAGCTGTTCTAGCTCTTCCTCTTGCTGAAGTATAGAAATCCTAGCATCTGAAAGTTTGTTAATTAACTTACCATCACGCAAAACATGGACGCTATGAATATGAATGCTTTGATAGCTTGGGTCATAAGAGAAGTCTAATTGCGAAGATGTTTCAACCCCTTTAGGGTTGGTGATTAAGCGTGCATTTCTGATATAACGAGAGACCGAATCATTACGCTCAACCTTGGTTTGTACTTCTGCTAGTAAATAGTAGATGCCATCGCTGAGTTGCTCCTTGGGTACATCATAGTCGTTACCCAAGTCGCGAACCTTAACCCAGTCCGGAACAGGGGAAGTTTCAAGTTTCTGAACGGAATTAGCGAATACGGTACTAGTGGTAAGAAGTAAAGTGACAAAATATAGAAAATGTTTCAAAATGCAGGTCCAAGTAATTTTAAATCCCTTTAAATTGTCTTTGGACAAGTTAAAGCTTAGTGGGCTAATCTACTTGATTTGACTGGAAGAGACAAGTGAACTTATTCTTTGAATGGCCACGAATAGATTAAAGAACCAAAATACCAAGGAGACGGTGCTGAGTGTTTTTATAAAAGCTCCACGTTTTATAGGTTTTTCAATATCGAGACCAGGTTCGTTCCCTGTCATACGAAGCAACATAGGCAAATAGTATGCGCTTTTTTAATAGCTTTCTCATATTTTGTATCGCAGGATTAGTTAGTTTTAGTTCACTCCATGCCAAAGAGTTGGCGATAACATTCGATGACTCTCCACGGCATGCTTCGGGCTATTTCGACGGCCCGACCCGTGCAAAAATTTTGGTCGAAAACCTTAAACGCCATAACGTCGATCAAGTTGCCTTCTTTTCTGTCAGTAGTCGCTTGGATCAAGAGGGTGTGGAGCGCTTGAAGTATTATGCCAAAGCCGGACATATCATCGCTAACCACACCCATACTCACCCAAATTTTAATGAAATTTCATTGCAAGAGTTTACTAATGAATTCTTAAAGGCGAATAAAGCACTTGAGCAGTTTTCTACTTTCGAAAGATATTTTCGTTTTCCTTTTTTAAGAGAAGGTGATACCAAGCGTAAACGTGATGGGGCACGTCACTTACTGGAGAAACATCAATATAAGAATGCCTACATTACACTCAATAATTATGATTGGTATATTGAGGTACTTTTTCAAAACGCTATTAAAAAGTACGGAACCATTGATTTGGCACGAGCAAGCCAGTTCTATGTGTCTACCCTCATTCAAAGTATAGAGTATTACGATCAGATGGCGATTGAGGCCTTGGGGCGCTCACCAAAGCATGTGTTGTTATTGCATGAAATGGACATTTCGGCCTTGTTTATCGGCGATTTGGTGGATGCTCTTCGGCACAAAGGCTGGAAAATTATTCCCCTGAAACTAGCTTATCAGGATGACATTGCGGCCTACCGTATTGCGACTCCATTAAAGTTTAATCCTGGGCGCATTGGCGAAATAGCACGAGACAAAGGGAAAGTAAAAGGGTTATGGCATTTCACTTTGGATGAAAAGTACTTGCAAACGGAATTTGAGCGTCAAGTTTTAGCGACACCTAATAGCGCCGAGAGTAACACTCCGTAGGCTTCTCGATTTTTCTAAAAATGCAAAATTTTTGACTATACTTATTGTTTAAAAGGTTTAATAACTGATCTGGGTTGTAAGCCAATTCACTCAGTTGCCCTTAGGAGTCTTGCTGATTAAGTCAACATACGACTTCAATCGTATCCTTTTAATAGGGTTTTTCTACATAAAATTCAATAAGATAGGTAGTCAAAATACTATGTTTGGTTTGCTTAATAAAAAATACAAAGACGAGTTAGCTGTATGCCAATCCAAGTTAGCCGTAGCCGAAGCCACTATCAAGTCGATAATCAAAATGTTGCGACAATCCTATTCACGCCTGATGGCAAAGTGGTAGAAGCCAATGAATTATTCTTAGAAACCATGGGTTATGAACGGAGTGAAGTTGTCGGTCAGCACCATCGCGCCTTTTGCGAGAGCAGTTATGCAGCCTCCCCGGAATACAAAGACTTTTGGAAGCGCTTAAACGGTGGCCAATGTCATCGTGGTATTTTTCAGCGAGTTAAGAAAAACGGAGAAGCAATTTGGCTAGAAGCCACCTATTTTCCGATCTTAGATAACCATGGCCAGTTGGTTAATATTAGAAAAATTGCATCTGACGCGACGGAGTCATTTAGTCAACTTGAAGCCCTAAAAGCAATAGAAAAAGCACTGGATAATTCAATGGCCTCCATAGAATTTGAAACCGATGGAACTATCGTAAAGGCAAACCGTAATTTCTTGGATACCATGGGGTACGGACTCAATGACATCGTAGGTCAGCACCATCGAATGTTTTGTAATGACAAATTTTATAAGGAAAACCCAAATTTTTGGGAAAACTTAAAAGCTGGTCAATACCGCTCAGGAAGATTTGAGCGATTTGATGCAGAAGGAAAAAAAGTTTGGCTAGAAGCGTCTTATAACCCTGTTGTCGGGCCATCTGGAAAGGTTGAAAAAATTATAAAATTTGCATCTGAAATTACCGAACAAGTTGAAAAAAATGCGGCTGTGGCGGAGGCCGCAGAAATGTCATTCTCTACTGCAGAAGAAACAGCTCAAATATCTGTACAAGCTGAAGAGTTGCTTGATGCGACTGTTGAAAAGTCATCATTTATTAATGAACAAATGCATCAAACCAATGAATTGCTAGAACAACTTAATGAGCAATCTCGCAATATTGAAACGATTGTGTCAACAATTCGAGGGATTGCAGATCAAACAAACTTGTTAGCGCTCAACGCAGCCATCGAAGCAGCAAGAGCGGGAGAGCAGGGGCGAGGATTTGCGGTGGTTGCCGATGAAGTGAGATCCTTGGCTAGTAGGACAAGTCAATCAACCTTAGAAATTGAGCAAGTAGTTGAAGTGAATAAAGGCTTAACCAATGATGTTACTGGCAATATGGCCATTGTTAGCCAAAGTGTGGATGAAAGTAATGAGCAGATTTCTGCGGTGAATCGAGTCATGGCGGAAATAAAAGAGGGCGCTATGAATGTCTCTCGAACTGTATCTTCGTTGTTAAAATAACGGCCGAAATAGAACGATTAAGAGCACTTTGCTGCAAAAATATAAAAAGACTTTATCTGCTAGCACACCTGAAGCTACTTTCGCCTTAACTTTTTGCGGATCAGTTTTTTAAATTGGCTATTTAGCTCACCCGAATTAGCTTTAACGTCGGTCATCATTTTATCTCCATTTTGTTGATTTATGTTTAGTTAATACTCAATGGTAGTGAGAATAGGTTAGCAACTCACGTTTTAACTTTAATCTCTCTAGGGCAATTTCAACTTGCTGCCATTTGTACTTTCTATTACGTGTATTTTTCTGTTTTCGATCAGCGTAACGGGTCGTAGGAAACAGCTCATCGAGTAATTGGTCATCATCTTGCGAATTTTGCATTTTAGGTTTACTCCCCTAGTTAAAGTTATTAAAGAGTACCCGTCATTTATGACATTAAATTGACAAGTCAGGAGCTAAATAAACCTCGACGTTACCTAGTGCCTACCTTAAACATCGAGGTCTTAAATGCGCTATAAATTAAGGGGTGGGAAGGTAATTGGTAGAGTTAGCAATTTGTAAAGCGCCACATTCACCCGTTGTCGACCAGCGAAATAAGAGCCTGCCGTAATCACTAAGGCCTTGTATTGCCTTTGCAAATTCTGGATCACTAGTGAAACAAAACGCTGATTCGCCGGAACCATCGTAAGCCGAGCACCACACACTGGTATAGGCAGAGTAGCCATCATATGCGACACCTTGGGAGCGAGCACAGGTAATGGAACCGCTTAATGTTGGGTCAAAGATGCCATAGGCGTAGCCACTGTTGTCGGCATTCTTAACGATTGTAACGGCCTGACTTGCTAAGGGGAGTCCGAGCAAGGCTAGGGTAAGTACTAGTTTTAACATTTTCATAAGTTCTCCTTGTCTTTATTGAAAATACAGTTTGTTAGTTTTGTGAGTTCAAATCCGTTGTTTTAGCATTGTTAAAATCACTGTCTGTTCAATTCCCTCGCTAATCGAGTAAGCAGTTTCTGTCGCACATCGGGATTGAGTCGTACTAATTGTTGTGACAATGCCATAAACTCATTGTCGGAGATGCGGCCTTTGTCGATATAGACGGCGACTTGTTGCTCAGCTTGGAAGTATTCAGGCGAGTTGAAAGCATCGCTAGTATCGGCTGTAGCGTAGCCCGACGTTTCTTGAGCGTGCTTAAATGCTTCAACATTTTGTAGTGCGTTTTTTATCGAGGCATCGATGGTTGTTTGAATGGTCTTTTGCATCGCTGAATGCATTGCTGAAGTCATTGTTTGGCTATTATTTGCCATGTCTTCAGCGCTTGACGCAGTCACATTATCGTACTCAGCAACTGTTAGTCGAGCTTGAGCATTTTTTGCAAACGTATTTGTATTTAAAGTTGAGGTTCGGTTAATTTGCGCTGAGTTGTCATTCGACAGTGAAACAATTTTTTCAAGCCGATTAACGGACTGATTTAAGGAAAGGTTTTGAATCAGAATTGCGAGTAAAAGAAGTGATTGAATGGCAAAAAATAAGAAAGTGCTTCGATTCATACCTAAACATCCTTGTTAAAGCGTATGAGAAAAATATTAACGATTGTTAAGTCATAAAACTATGTAAAATTCACACCTATCTCAATTTGAAATGATGTTGTTAGCAGTTATTTCATCGGCCGACAACGCCGAATCGTCGAACCTTTGAATAAGCTTAATAACAGTAAACAAAGCATCCAGCTTAAACTACCACCGCCGCCACTTGAACTATTTTCTTCTTGCTCTGTGGTAGAAGTAAAACTTGCTGATTTAGTTCCAATGTTAAGTGTTGTGGTTGTGGTGACGTTATTTGCTGACGAACTCGTGTGACGCACACAGACAGTTTGTTGATTACTCACCGTTGCAGTTGCTCCAGTAAAGGTGTTGTTACAACCAATGGAATATTCTCCGCCCGAAACACTGATTTCAACATCGACACCAAGTCCCGTCACAGTAATAGTGTTGGATGTTTGTACAGATGAGAGCGCAACATTTGAATTAGAGGTAAAGCTAAAATCATCGGGCTCTCTATCAGCTAAAGTCGTGGTTCGATAGTCAGCAGTTACTCCATTGATATTAAGTGTGGTCACTGTCTCAGTAACGTAGCTACTCGCAGAGGTGTGTCGAATACAAACCGTCTGTTGCGGCGAAATTTGTCCCGCAACGCTAGTGAATCCAGAGGCTGAACAGTCTAAAGAATATTCACCATTTGACACCGAAATCGGAATATCAATTTGAAAACCTGTTGCAGTAATGACTTCTGAAGTTTGCGTTGCTGACAATGCAACTTCTTCGGCTGCGGTAAAACTAAATGCATCTGGTGTCGTGTCGGGTAGTGTGGTGGTTTGAAAGCTAACCGTTGAATCGCCCAATGTCAGCACGCTTGTCGTAGCAGCAAAGTGTTCATCAGACGCTGCATGTCGAACACAAACGCTTTCATCCAATTGTATGCTTCCCGCGACAGAAGTAAACGCGCCATTATCGCAGTTAATGCTGTATTCTCCCAAGTCGATACTAATGTCTATTTCATTGGTTATGCCGGTAATGGTCACACTGTTTGACGTGGCGCTGGCACCGAGTTCAACATTTTCTAACGAATTGAAGCTAACTGGATCGGGGGTTATGTCTGCAAGGGTTCTTGATTCAAAACTAAAGATCTCAGAGCCAACGGTTAATTCTGTTACAACACTTTCATAATAGTTTTCAGAGCTGGTATGGCTGACACAAATGATGTCTCCGTTGTTCGCTTTACCATCTTCACCAGTATAAGTTCCTGTGCATCCGAGTGAGTACTCTCCACCACTAATGCTGATATCTACTTCAACACCAAGACCGGTAATTGATTGTTGTTCGGATTCAATGAGCGTTGCTCTTTCAACATCCTGTTGCATCGCAAAGTTTATGCTATCGGGTTGGTCGTCATACACGTTTGCCCAAAATACGCCACGGCCGTGAGTAGCAGCATATAATATATTGGTATCGCCCCACACGAGTTCATCGACTGATACATTAGCAGGGCCATTATTTTCTAAGTCCCAGGTTAAACCGGCATCTTCACTACTAAAAATACCAACTTCAGTGCCCACATAAATGTGATCGGTTCTGGTTGGATGGATGGCGATAGCACGAATCGGAGCTGGCGGAATATCGTTGGGCGCAACACCGACAGCGAGCGTCCAGCTAGTACCGCCATCAGTCGTTTTCCATAAGTTAGTCGACTCGTAGCCTCCAAAAGAAGCGTAGACCACGTTGTTATCGAGTGGATCGATAGCAATCCGCATCAAGTACCGACCGGGCATCGCGACACTCGCTACCTGTTGCCATGTTGGGGTTGCAGCTAATCCGTCGAGCGTTTTGTAGAGCGAGCCATCATTATGTCCGACATAAATAATGTTACTATTTCCAGGAGCAACCGCAATCGCACTAATTGGAGAACTGGAGCCGATTGCATCTTTAATTGTGCTCCAAGCCGGTGTGGCTGCCTTAGCATTGTTGCTTTGCCATAGTCTTTCACCGCCGCCCAGCAGACGGTTTTCATCATTCGGATCGAGAATAAATGGGGCAATAAAGTTGGCGCCATCGTTTTCCATTTGACTATCAAAAATATAGCTCGAACCTGAACCGCCATTAGTACTGCGATGGATTTGAAGGTAAACATATTCACCATACAAGTAATTCGAATCGGTTGGGTCTGCGGCAGAAAAACCACCATCACCACCAAAAGTGGCGGTCCAATTTTCACTATCATTTTTGTAAACTAAGGTGCCGTTGTCTTGGGTTCCACCCACAACGGTTCCATCTGGACTAACACCAATGCCATAGAACTGAGTAATGGTTAAACTATTATTTAGCTCTTGCCAGCCAACATCATCTAAAGCAATAGTGACATCGGGGGTTTCATACATGCCACCGTCATTTGCAAAAAATACTCGTTTGTTGTTAACCCCATCATAGTCAGGATGCTCCATAATAAAATGATGATCCGCATGGGCTGAACTAGGTGCTCGCCACCATGTGCTAATTTTTGTGAGCGAAACGCCACCGTCGGTACTGCGCCACAGATCGATACCGCCGACAATCAAATGATCGGGATCAAGAGGGTCAATCCACAGTGCATTGTCGTACCATCCTTGTCCTCCCAAATAAGAATCACCGGTATTGATTAAACTATAAGTTTGGCCACCATCGGTACTTTTCCAAATCTCGCCAGAGTTATTATCCGCGGAAACATAAACGATATCGGGGTTCGATCGAGAGTAAGCAATTTCAACGCGACTACTAGCGGATATAGTAAGTCCAGTTGCCTGACTCCAATTTAAACCTTTGTCGGTCGAGTAATACGCGCTGCCTCGGCGACCAGCAACTAAAAGCTGGTCGTCATTAGGATTAATATCGACATCATAAGTCCTCCCGGAAGAAGCTAAACTCCAACTGCTACCACCATCGTCGCTATACCAAATGCCGGTATGGGTTGCGGCAAAAACGCGGCTTGCATCGTTAGTAATTGTTAATCGATTGACCCAATAAAAATCAAAATTGTCTGCAGTGTTAGCGAGGCTATCCCAACTGACACCTTTGTCACTGGACTTAAAAATTCCCAAGCCTCTAACATTATCGATATTAAAAGTGCCTTCGCCCGTTCCGGCATAGATAACATCACTGTCGGTTGGGTCAAAAATTATGCTACTAATGGAAAGGTTAGCCATAAAATCATCAGTCGGAGCCCAATTCCCACCGGCATCTTCGGTTAGCCAAACACCGCCGGCAACCGCGCCAGCATATATTCGCTCGCTATCATCCGGATCGAATGCAAATGATCGAATTCTGCCACCAATATTTCCCGGCCCAATGGATTGCCACGTATCTGGCCCTATTCCTGCGGTGGCTTGAATTTGCTGTTTCTTTTCATTTACTAAATTTCTCGATTTATGCCAGTTTTCAATGTTAATGGATGCGGTACGCTTTCCCTGATTGGTTGATTGTTGAAAACTTAATTGCTGTTGATAACGAAAGGAGCGAGCTTCTCCCGGATGGTCCGGTTTTGGGTGATGCATTCGATCAATCGCTTTGGATAATTTTTGCAGCGGCATTTGACAGAGCGCTGATTGATCAATGCCTCTAAGGGTTTGTAATTTTGCCGCTAATTCTGAGTCAATTGTTGCAAGTATATCTTGTCGCTCCAAAGATGGCGTAACCTCACATTCCCAATTAGATTGAGAGTCTGAAATAAGGAGCGCTACCGGGAAAGCGAGAGCGACAAGGCTGATTAGTAGTGGCTTAGAATTTTTCATGATCAGTTATCCTGTACGATTATCGTAACTTGCTGCTGAATTGCATTGGGTGGTGCGCCAGCCTGAGTTTTTTGAACAATAGATTGAACGTTGAGTCGATACTCACCAGCAGACTTAAAGAACATTTTGTTTTGAATTTTTTGCTGGTTAACATCAAACTCAACCTTATCGAAATCGTGGCGACTCACGCTCACTCGCCATAAAGGTTGGTCTAAATTTTGGTTAATCCAGAGTGGTTGTTGAATATTAAGAATATAAGATGCTTTTGATTGATTGAGCAGTTGGGCGATACTCACTTCATTTTGACTTGAAACCGCGGTAACCGCCGTTTCGTTTGGCAAAGCCTGAGAGTTATCCGCCAAGCTCGTGGTTCGTGAACTACAGCCGCAAATGAGCAGTAGGCTTAAACCGTAGATCGGATATGTTAGTCGATAGCTTGTGTTTTCCAAGGGGTGATTCTCTAATGAAATAGTCTAAAAAGAATAGCAAAGGGTCTATAAAAAGCGAGGAATCAGCGCTCAAGCTGGCAATTATCTGACGAAATGTGAATTATTTACTCTTGTAGGTAGCAATCGAAGCTAGGCAGCGAGGGCTAATTGATGACAGGAATCAGCAACTAACAGGTCATACCAACTAACAGGATCACCTAATAGTAAGGCCGACGAGTCAATCCGACCTGCCAGACTTATGATTAAATAGAATTCTCGGCTAAATAGCTCGGTTAACCAAATAGCTCCGCGGTAGAGCCCATCAAGCTCAGTCGACCTCTGGGCTCATTTAACAAGTAAGTCTACTTGTCTATTTTTAGAGCATGTGAGCGATGAAAATCTTTGCTGGTTAGTATGGGTTGCTCTCTATCGTTTTTCGCACTTTTCGCACCTTCCGCACTTTTCGCTTTGTGTTGGTTGCTTGAACCGATAATTAAAGAATCTCGCCAAGGAATGCCCGCTTCCAACTCAACCGGAGCGGCCAAACTGGCAGAGGCTTGAGTTAAATTGATGCTGGGTAAAATATTAGCAATAACAAACTCGGCCCTTGGTTTGATAC
This sequence comes from Kangiellaceae bacterium, assembly GCA_965230525.1. Taxonomy (GTDB): domain Bacteria; phylum Pseudomonadota; class Gammaproteobacteria; order Enterobacterales; family Kangiellaceae. The sequence continues at coordinate 4,481,424 of OZ246008.1, read as the reverse complement.
GAGCGTGTCCTACACGTCCGCGTTCCCCTCTCGCGACAATATACTCGCTCGCGCCTTCTGTAATTGCTTGATCATATAAAACGCCATGTCTAAAGCCCATTAAATATTCTTCGGCGAGCATTGCGTAGTCCTCGCGAATCGTACTGTAGTTATAGGTGTTTGTTGCATCATCAGGAAAGAAAAAGCCGCCAACTTGATCAGGCGTGTAATCGATTTGTGTTTGAGTGGCGGTTTCGCCTTGAAAAAGTACTTGAGCGAGGTCACTCATTTCGTCAGAAGATAATGGAAAGCTCTCAGCTAATTGTGCTGAGTCTGTATCATTCTCATTGGAATAACTAAAAGTAAAATCAGAACCTTCTGCTGAACTCCAAACACGAGGTGGGAAATAGTCATTAGCATGAGCGAGTTCGTGATACATCAGTCGTAAAGTATAATACCGAGAGTCTTCTAGACTACGACTCTCGCGACTAGTGACCTGTGGATTATAAAAAGCATAGTCATTGTCTTTGACGGTTCGCCAAGTATCTACAAAGGATAACTCAGCACCAAAGTCGGAGCGAAAATCAGGTGTTTCATTTAAGGTGTCGCGTTCTTCAGGGGTGACCCAAAAATATTTTGGATCAATATAAATTGCCCCGGTGCCTGCCCAGAAAAAAGAGGGCCTTATATCGTAAGAAATGACAACACTAGTGGTTGCACCCAATAAATTCTTAATGTCATCACCAATATCAATTTCTTCAAGGAACGTCCGAAAACGATGCCCCATCCAATCATGGGAGACTAAAACTCGATCCATAATCTCATCCACTGTTGGGGTTGGGTTGACGCTACCAATAAAGGGCAGTCGCGCTAAATTACAATAACTGGTTTGAGTGTTGGAGTAGACGCAACTTTCCAACGCATCCGCATACGGGCTATCTGCGTTATAGGCGTAAACATCAGCTAAAGAGATCGCCTCAAATCGTCCCGAAGTAAAGTGGGAGTCAGGATCGATCGTTTCCGGTTCAAGCAATATATAAACTCGATCCGATGACTGATTTCCTGCGGTGTCAGATGCACTTACTTCAAATTCGAGCAGTGTGTCTTGTGTCACGGTGGGCGCTGTAAAAAACAAAGCTAGCTGGTCGGTTTCATCCAGACTGACATTGGGACCCGCTACCTGGGTCCATTCCACCGACGCTATTGCTTCGGGAAAACTTTGGTAAGCTCGAATCGACATTTTTGCTTGCGAGTTCGCCTCGTGATCGAGTCGAGCATTGATATAAACCGGTTCAGATTGTTCAACTGTAAAACTATACTCGGCACTTCTAGCACCACCAGCAGAATCGTCAAAGGTGACCTGAAAGGTGTAGCTTCCTGTTTCCTCTACATCAAAGCCGATGACCTTTCGATTGGCACCTAAAAAATCAACGTCTGGTCCAGCAGTTTGAGTCCAATTAATATTGGAAATTGGAGACTCTGGTGCCATGAGCGCCAATCCGATGGAAGCGTCTAATGGCGCGATATCATTGCTGGGGCCCGATATTGAAATAGTGTAATTGGCGGGGGGCGGCGGTGTTTCTTCCGTTGTTACTGAGTCGCCACAACCGAGCATCATTAGAAAAGTAAAACTTATCAACAAGTTATGCTTCACGATCAAAACCTTTTTTGGTTAACGTATGTATTCATTTTAGTCCAAAATATCTCATTTATTTAGTGAAGAGTTTACAACTTTGGCAAATTCTGGTTGTTTTTTAGACAAAACAGCTGCTCAAATGTGGCTAATTAATTGGTAAGAGCTTTGTGCTTTGGTTTGACGCCACTAACTCTCCTTATCAATTTATCCCAATCGCTACCAATTTGTGGCTGATTTATATATTATTTAGGCGCGTAAATCGCGCGAAAACGCTAATCCTAAAAATGACTAAACAAGGAAGACTAAATTGAAATCGCTAGCCTGTTTACTGCTATTCACTTTTTTATCCACCCAAGCTATTGCAATCGAAAAAAAATCTTTTGGAAATGGTGCCAATATGGACAAACTGGTTGCCATTTCAACGTTGCTTGAAACGCCCGAAAATTATCTAAACAAAGATGTGACTGTACAAGGCACCATTGTCTCAGTTTGCAGTAAGCGAGGCTGTTGGATGAAGTTAGCATCAGATAAGCGATTTCAGACTTTGCGAATAAAAGTCAGAGACGGCGATATGGTTTTTCCTTTTAATGCGCGAGGCGAGAAAGCCTATGCCACAGGCAAGCTGGACCCCATTGTTTTGTCAAAAGAGAAGGCGGTTGAGTATTTAGCTCATTTAGCTGAAGAGGCCGGTGAAGAGTTTGATGCCTCCAGCGTCACTGGAGAAATGACAATCTACCAATTGGTTCCAACTGGCGTGACCATCGAGTATAAATCCTAAAAAGCATTTTGAACTTGCCCAACGATCCGAATTTTGCTTGGGCAATCACTGAGTCCCATCGTTTATTTCGCTGTAAAAATAAAATATTAAAAAATGAAAACTAAAAAACGCCAATCTCGGTCAATCAAACTGATCAGAAGTCTACACCGAGATATCGGATACTTTTGTATTGGAATGACCATTGTTTTTTCGGTCTCAGGGATTGCCGTTAATCACATTGATGACTGGAACCCCAACTATCAAGTAGAGCGTAGAACTGAATCAATTAATATTGATGATCATACTCAAGAAAGTGATTCACTCGACCAACAAATTCTACAACAACTCGCAATCGACCGTGCAGTAAAAACCAATTTTTGGGAGTCGCCTACTCGTTATAAATTATTCGTAGAAAACGAAACAACTATTGTCGTCAATTTCAAAAAGCAAACGGCCTTAGTCGAATCGGTGACGAAAAGGCCGATTATATCGGCATTTAATCGACTCCATCTCAATGAAGTCAATCGAGCATGGGTCTATTTTTCTGATTTGTTTGCAGTACTTCTACTTTTTCTAGCAACTTCAGCATTGTTTATGCTCAAGGGTAAAAACAGTGTTTGGGGCATAAAAGGATTATGGGTTATCGCGGGAATCTTTATTCCCGCGGTATTCTTATTGATTTAACGATAACTATTTTCTCTCGAGATAAAAAGTTACGCTTTGCCCTTTTGATAATGAAAATTTGGATTTCTTGAGCTTTTGCGAAAGTGTGTATTTTGAATCCGAGAGTGTTGCAATAAAATGCACATCCGAATTTACTGGAACAGACTTAAACTCCGTGACACAGGCTTTGAATCCCTTGGCGACGCTTTGTCCAGCTATATTGGCGGTTATATATTTTGTTTGGTAGCTGGGATTAAGCTTCTCAATTTTGCTATTTGGGACCTTGGCAAAGACCTTTATTTTTTCACAAAGCTTCTTTAATGCCTTCTTGTCACTCGCAGAACTTGCCCAGCGTGAGTCCCGCAAAGAAAACTCGACTGCCACGCTTGTCTTTAGATTGACACTATTTTGTAGGTTTCCCAATGCATCTCGCTTATCAGGGGGAGATATAGGCTTTTTTGAGGGATGCGCTGGATTTACCTCTTGTAACCCAGATCGAGTCATTGGTTGAGGGCTGTTCTTTGTTCTGGTGTTTTTGTGACTCTTTTTTAGCAGCTTTTTTTGTTTGTCTGTCATCTTGTTTTGGTTTGTATTCTGCGAAGTCTGAATCGTTTCGCTGGCCTTGTCAGACTTAACTCGAACATTCGAACGCTCGGCATCATTCGCAAAAAGTAAGGTTGGAAAAAGAAACATGAGAAGTGTCAGTGCGAACAAATCCTTGGACGGGTTAATTGAAGAACTTACAAAGAATTTCATTAGGTATAAACTCCGTTTTTGCAATAATTGATTGAGGTGGTTCCAGTGAATGCAGTCAACTATAGCCTAATTTTTGGTCATTCTATACAGATTATCTCAAATTGAATTATTGAGATCAGATCGGTTTGTGAGAAGTTTTATAAAGCATTCAATATGTTAAACAGTAATTCATTACCATAGATAGAGAGTATCTACACTTGATTAAACTATTGAATTATCCTCAATTGGTCAGATTAAAGCCATAATTTAGTCAGTAGTTAAACTTAATCAATCAGTCTAATCAATTCTTCGATTATATTTAATGGAGGAAGAGATGATGTTTGAAGTTTTAGCGATTTTATTTGTGCTAGGGCTAATTTTGCTTGTGGGGCTCGCCGTGCTATTTTTGACTAAAAAGCTATTCGGCAATACGCAGTTTTTTGCCAACCGAGCTCAGCACAATCAGTCGACCGAAGAAGCCGAACATTCCGAAAAAAATGTTTATCAATCTTTACTCAAGAAGTTGCCAGTAATATTTAAGGGAGTTGGGGTGGGCGTTTTGGGTTTAGTCAGTCTCAGCTTGTTAGGATTACTTGAAGGGGTGAGCAATGACCGTGGGAAATTATTTGCAAATGTCACCAACGAAATTGGTGACACCTGGGGAAATAGTCAAACCGTGTCTGGTCCAGTTTTAGTGGTGCCCTATACCTATAGAGTATTTGATAGCAATAAAATTACTTTGGATGACGGTGAAGAAAGAGTATCGCGTGTCCCTAGGCTAGTTAAGGATAAAATGGTAGTGCTTCCTAATTCGCTATCAATCAATGCATTTTTAGACTATGACTTTCGCTATCGTGGGATTTACCAAGCCATGGTTTATAATGCAAATGTTAAAGGTCGTGCTGAGTTTTCGGACATTAGTTTTAGCGGAACTTCAATTGTTGAAGTGCACTACCAAGATAGCTACTTGAGTTTTGGTATCAGTGATAATAAGGCCATTCAAAAAGTTAGTCGATTTAATGCTAATCAACAACCGCTTAAATTAAAATCGGGTACAAGCTTATCTAATCAAGGGATCGCGTCCGGGTTTCATGCGCCGGTTAATCTTGATGTCAATGATAAAACACTATCGATTGAATTTGCTCTTGAATTTAGAGGGTCCAAAAGTATATCGATTCTCCCATTGGCCGAAGATAGTGTGGTAAAGGTTTCTTCAAATTGGCAACACCCTAGTTTCCATGGAATGCTGCCAAGTGAACGGGAATTATCAGATGATGGCTTTACTGCACAGTGGGAACTCAGTCATTTAGCCAGAAATTATCCGCAAAAATTTGCTTCGAGGAGTAATCTCAGTTTGGATGAAGTTTCCGCTGATACCCTATTATTTGAACCGGTCACCCATTACAGCAAAGTAAGACGCTCGATAAAGTATGGCATTCTATTTATTTGCCTTACCTTCTTAGCCTTGTTTGTTTTTGATTTAAAGAAAGCGGTAAATTTTAGTTTGATACAGTATTGTTTAGTCGGCGCGTCATTGAGCCTCTTTTACTTATTATTGCTTTCTCTTTCTGAACATTTTGGGTTTCTTGCTGCTTACCTTTGTGCAGTAATTTCTGCCGTGTTATCAATCTCCAGCTATGTCGGGCACGCATGTCAAAGCAAGAAAGCGGCAACGATGATGGGCGGATTATTGATTTCGCTTTATGCTGTGCTTTATTCAATCTTACAGCTTGAACAATTCGCGTTGCTGACAGGAACTATCTTCTTATTGCTAATTACCCTGACTTTAATGTTTGCTACTCGCAATTTGGCAAAGCCTTTGGAGCAGCAAAAAGGATTGTAGGATAGAGTTGAAATTCGTCTAAGGGAGAATATTTATGCGCCGAAAGCAAACTAAGTTTCGGCGCTTATAGATCTCGATAAATGATAAAACATTAACGATAAAGCATGAAGCATCATCGATTGATGTTTTTTTACTTAAGGCTAATTGGCTCCTGGTTCTAAATGTTCAGAAAAGTATCGATACATTAAGGAATAGCGATGTAGTAAGGTATTTTTACCTTTCCGAATACCGTGCCCCCGATTGGGATATGCCATCATTGAGAATGGTTTGTTCAACTCAATTAATTTATTAATGAGTTTTTCAGTGCCCTGATAATGGACATTGTCATCCCCGGTACCGTGGATAAGCAGTAGTTTACCTTTTAAGTTTTCAGCGTAGGTGATAGGCGAGCCAATTTCATAACTCTTGGGGTTGGTGGTTAACAAATCAGAATATCTTTCTTGGTAAATGGTATCGTACAATCGCTGATCAGCCACTGGCGCAACAGATATACCAACATGATATTGATCGGGGTACCTAAACAACATGTTTAGGGTCATTGAACCACCCCCCGAATGTCCCCAAATACCAATGCGTGATTTATCAATAAAAGACCAGCGATTTCGCATTTCTACTAACGCATCGGATTGATCACGAGAAGAAAGTACACCAACCGCACCGTAAATGGATTTGCGCCAGTCTCTTCCCTTTGGGGTACGGGTTCCTCTGTTGTCGATGGATGCCACCAAGTATCCTTGCTGTGCGAGAAAATGGTTCCAAAGGTGTCGAGAACCGGTCCAGCTATCGACTACGGTTTGACCGGCCATTTCGCCATAAACAAAAAATATCAGCGGATATTTTTTATTTGGATTGAAATCCTTCGGTTTAATTAAATAACCATCAAGAGATAATCCATCACGCGTTTCAACTTTAAAAAACTCTGTTTTAGGGAGGTTGAGGGCTGCAAACTTTTGTTTAAGACTTTTATTCTCGAGTAATAAATATTTTTCTTGGTGCTGATTGATTTTAACCAATCGTTTTTGTGTCGGTTGGTCCGCTGCTGAATGTGTATGAATAGCCCATTGGCCATCTTCTGAAATTTGGTAGCGGTTGTAACCCGCATATTGTTCGGGTGTAACGCGTTGATTTTTAATCGAGCCGTCGAGACGACTTCGATAGAGATACGATTGAGTAGCGTTCTCTGGCGATGCGGTAAAATATAGCCAGCCATTGACCTCATCAATTGCTTGCAGTGCAAGGATGTCAAAATTCCCGGGTGTTAAATCAATTAGATTTTGACCATTGCGTGACACCCGATACAAATGTCGCCAACCGCTGCGCTCGCTTTTCCAAATAAAGTGATGGCCCGACTTTAGCCACTTTGCGTCATCAAATTTATCGAGATATGCTTTATCCGTCTCAGTCAAAATCAAGGTTGACTTGCCACTCTGACTATCCACCAAATAGAGTTTGTTAGTATTTTGTCGGCGATTTACATGTTGAACTAACAGTTGCTGTTGTTCTCCTGCCCAATTCATTCGAGGAATATACATTTCACGTGAATTATGAGGAATGTCAGCCCAGCGAGTCTTCCTGGAGTCAATATCTAAGATCCCTACTTTGGCTAAGGCGTTAGTTTCGCCCACTTTAGGGTATGGAAATTTGGTCAACTTGGGATAAAGTGAATCGGTGTTATTGATCAGAATAAAATCTTTACTGCCTCGAGTGTCGAGTTGCCAAAAAGCAATTTGTTGACTATCGGGGCTCCAGCGGAATCCATCTCTAATTTGAAATTCTTCTTCATAAACCCAATCGAATACACCATTAATGATTCCGTCCTTGCCACTGGTTGTCAGTTGTTTGCTGGTTTGAGCATTAATATCGAGTAAATAGAGATTATTGTAATAGACATAGGCTAAATATCGGCTGTTAGGCGAAAACTTGGCAAACATTAATTGGCTAGCATCGAGTTCACCATTGCCGACTTGAGTTAATTGGTTATTACTTAAGTTGAGCAGCCAATAGTCGCCACGACTTTTTGAGCGCCAGACTTTTTTACTGTTAGTGTAAATTAATAGCTGTTTTTGATCATCAGACCAATGATAATCATCAATGGTTAAAGGTGTTTCCTGATCCCGTGGTGTGAGTTGTTGCGAGCTAACAAGTACTGAACGAGCGAGGGTTTCAGGATGATAGCGAACAATAATATTAGCTTTGCTTGCCGTTGTTTTATTGGCAGAATCTTTTTCTTCCTTCGACTCCGGTTTGAGCGTGAGAGCAACCTCTTCAACGACTGTGTAACCCGAACCATCTTTCAACCAACGAATGCTTTTGATCTTATCGGAATCATAATACTTGTCTGCAAATATTTGTTTTAAAGTAATTGCATTGGATGCTTGCTGTTGCTGATTCACCGAATTAGCATTGTTAGATTGTCGAGTGTTTGGTGAGTGTTGGCATGCTGAAAGAAGAGTGCAGGCCAAAATTAACAGTCTAGTACATTTAAGTCGACAAGAGTTCATTAGGGGATTCCAAGTTTTTAGTTGATTTTTGCTCACAATCATACCTAAAGCAGCTGAAGCCTCCAAGCAAAAACAGTTGAAGAAAATTTTCTTTAAAAAACGTCAGTCGTTAATAGTTTGTGAATGGGAGGAAAAGAAGTGAATGAAGATTTTTACTGTGAGTTGTAGTGAATCGTGGTATTTCGAGAGTAGTACCAGTCAGATTGACCATAATATTTTATCGCCTGAGCGGCGTAACGGTTATCAGCTATTTTGCTATCAATTGGCAGCGCGGTAATCAACCCTTTGCGGCTTTCAAAAAATAAATACCGCTGTTTTTCTTTTAAGCGGTAGCTGTATCGTGGGTCACATAAAACTTCTTGTTTTGGAACTCTAAGCCTAACATCTCTAACCTTACCCGACTTCCAGCCTTTAGAAACTTTTACATAGGCATAGCTTGCATCATCCTTTTTCGATTCATCTGCTCGGTCGCTTTTTTCGAGTATGAGTGAGATTCGTCCAATGTAGACATGCCTCGCGGTATCAAAAAGTTCTTGATAAAAACCTGGCGTGCCTTTTTTGTATTTGCCTTGGTGAATGATGGCTTGAGCCTTTTTGTAGGCTTCTAGCCGATCGGGTGGAAGGTCCGGTAAAGTTTTAGGCTGCTCACTGGTGGTACTGCATGCTAGCGCCTGTTGATTGAACAAAAGCAGAGCGAAGAGCAAGCAAACTATAGGAGATTTGGAATACCGTTTCATATCACAAGTGTAACAGAGGCAGATAGGGGCGCCTAGTTTAATTTTGTATTTAATCAGTCATTAATTATATTCGTTTAAATTACTGATGCGTAGCGAGGTAATCGCTCAGTCGTTCATTGCTATTGCCAATAAACTGCTCAAAGCGACAACCAACCGAACACTGAGTCATTGATTGGCGTTTGATATAAACAATTCCGCAACTTATCTGAATGATTGCGTCAGATTTATTTTGCGTGTCAATATCCAATACTTGAGTAAGGCTCGCATCGGTAGGCTGTTCCACTAGCGATTTTGGGGTACTCTCGTTCGCTAACTTTTTGGGTTCAGCATTGTCTTGTAACTCAAATCCCAAGTGAATAAATAAATCGAGTGGTACGGGACTCATTGTATTGTGGTTTCCAGAATGGGGAATTAATGCCACCATTTCACTTTGGTCAACCACGAACTGCAGGCCAGAACTCGAAATATCAACAACTTGAATCTTATTTTTAATCCCTTGTTCGGTGACATAATAGCCAAGCAAACTCACTGTAAACCGCTGAGTGCGCCGTCTTTCTATTAATGTGAGGGAAGGAGTCAAGTCAGTTTTTTCCAACGGTTCTGTAGGTTTTCTCGATACACGAAATTTAAAATGGCTACAGGTAAGCCTAGCAGAGGCAACCTTTTATTGGCGCAGTATTTAGGTTGGATTAGGTTGCTATCCAGTCATTTTATTGAAAAACTGAATACTATGCTCCAAAAGTAGCAATATTTGATACTTCCTGCCTTTTTCTGTCAATACCCGTGTTGATTGTAGATAGTGACACCGAGTGATTAACTAACAAGAGGAAAGGATTATGTCACTTCTTAAACGATTATCAATTACCTTATTTTCGCGCATTGACGGCGTTGTCGCTGATATTGAAAACCATGATGCGCTGATTAAGGCGGCATTGGACGAACAATCGCAAAAAATCGTAAGCGCTAAGCGACAGCTCATTAAGCTGAAGCGTAAGCGCCAACATATCGAAAATAGTATTGCCGAATTATTGAAATCTGAAAAGCTTTGGGAGAAAAGAGCGGTTGCTGAAGCATCCAATAACCAACAGCGAGCACTCCAGTGTTTGCAGCGTAAGCAACCTGTATCGCTTGCGCTTAAACAGCATCAGCAGAGTCTGTCGGAGTTTAATTTAATGATCGACAAACTTGCCGAGGATATTCGCAACGGCGAGTTAGAACTACAACAAATGGCGCAAAAGCGCGAAATGTTATCTGCTCGCCAATCGAGTTCAGAAATGGCACAAACGATTCAATCTCATCAAAAATCAAACCTTAATCAACTGCATGATACCTTTGATCGGTGGGAAGCAAATATAGAAACAAGAAGCAGAATTAGCGGAACTGAACATAAGCTATCCGCCATTCTAGCGGATGATGATTTGAGTGCCAATCTAGACTCATTTGAAAAAGAATTTGAAGATCAAGAAAAGCAAGCTGAACTTGAATCGGAACTAGCCAAACTATTAATGAATAATAGTCATCAAGCAGAGTTCTCACCGCCTAAAAACACAAGCCAAGTAAATACCAAGGAGAAGGGGCATGAGTAATTTAGTTTCAGAGACCGGCAATGCTCAGTTCGGTAATGTCCAGCTCGGCAATGTCCAGTTCGGTAATGCCAGCGACTCGGTCGCTAATAACCCCAACACGGAATACTCATCTTCTAATAGTCGGGATAGATACAAGCAACCTAACGATAGCCAAATCGATGATGATCCAATTGATTCAAGCCAACCTGCTAATTGGCTAAATTTACTTCCTAAGATTTTGCGCGGAGCGGGGGCGATTGCGGTCGTTATATCCTTGTATACTTTTTTGGCTAAAGGTTGGGACGCCAGCGGCGACCTAACTCGATACCTCGTTTTTCTAGGGCACACCATTGCATTGGCGGGAATCGGACTTTTTAATGCCAAAGTGATCAAAGAAACTAAAGGCGCGCGATTGTTGTTAATATTAGCGCTGTTTTCGATACCCATGATTTTTGCCATATTAGGTGGCTTTATTTTTTCAGGTGTGAGTGGTGTGACTAGTCTTGAATATCCCTCCTATGTCACTTGGAGTATTGGTTCATTCGAGAATTCGCTATGGGTGTCGTTAGCGTCTTCCTTGGTGCTCGCACCGGTTGTCTTGTTTGGATTTATGGTGCTGGTTAGACAAGTGAGCCGCAAGGCGAGTTTGTTTTTTATGCTTAGTAACCTGTTGCTACTTGTACCATTTCGACAACCTGAATTAGTTGGATTGATTGCTATGATCGCGGCAGCTAGTCTGATGTATTTTTATCAGGTCACCTCTAAGCAAGCGTTGGCATTAAAAACGCTTGAAGGCAAAGTGGCAATAGGTATTCAATTTGTACCTGTTTTAATATTACTAACAAGGAGTTTCTGGCTGTACCAGTTTGACGCTATTCTCGTCAGCACTGCTTCGCTAATCGGATTCTTCGCTATTCGCTTAGTTACACAAACGTTAGCCGAAAAGTCACTTGTGAAATTAATTGCGGAACTAGTGTCAGTCCTTCTCACGTTTGTAATTGGTGTAACTTTAGCTGTAACCATGTTGGATTTGGCTATTCCATTCGAAGTTGTGGTTGCACTTTCAACTATGATTACTTCAGGTTTATTATTTGAAATGTCATTTCGCGGTCAACGACGCGCAGCAAGTTATCGCGTGATTGCTTCTGTGGTATTGGTTTTTGGTTTGTCAGCAACTTACCTAATAACTGAAAGCTTAATGTCGTCTTTATTAATGTTGCTGAGTGGCTTAGTCATGTTGGTGGCCAGCTTTGTATATCAACAAAAAGGATTGTTAGTCGGTGGATTAATATTGCTATCAATGGGGCTTTACCATCAACTCGCTCTATTAATCACAGGATTTGAATTCAATTACTGGATTGCTTTAGCTGGCGTTGGGATAAGCTTGATTGTTTGTGGGTCTTATCTTGAAGCGAATGCTGGCAAGATCAAAAATTGGTTAGCGAGTAGTAAAAACAAAATTGCAGAATGGCAATATTAGTGATCCTAAGTCCTGTTTCGACTTTAAAATCGTAGCAGTTAGGTAAAAGCGTCTTTCTTAGGCGTTTTTACCGTTGGACATTGTTCGGTTTGCTACCTAAAATAGTTTGCCGACTCTAGTAAACTAATGCACTCAAAAGTGAACCTTAAGCACCAATTTAACTCTCTCGACAAACTACTCTATGATAATCGTCATTGGTGGCAGTTTGGCGCTTTCTTTGAGATCGAAAGTCGTTGGAAAAAACTTGCACCCGACTTACATCTGAAGCTGGAAAAGCATTCATCCAAAGATTCAAGCAGCGTCGGTGTTAGCGTTGATTTATCGCAACCATTCGAAGACGTTGAGCTAAATCAGTTTATACCTGATTTAGCGGCGATAAAGCGATTAACAAACATCGAATCAAATTATCAAACACTAGATCCCCCTAACCCTCATTGGCAATATCAAATCGCCGGTAGAAAATGGTCACAAATCTCGTGTTTTGCACCTCATGTTCCAATCCAACACGCAGTGGTAGAATGGTGCGCTGGCAAAGGGCATTTAGGTCGACTGGTTGCTAGTAATAACGCCAAATCAATCTTAAGCATCGAGTGGAAGCAAGCACTATGTGACAAAAATGAGCAACTCAATCAACGTTTGGAAATCATTAAGCATTATTGTCCAGCCGAAGTCACGCAGTGCGATGTTTTGTCTCAAGAAATATCCAGATACTTATCGGCTCATCATTTTCCAATTGCGCTACATGCGTGTGGAGACTTACATACCCAGTTGGTAAAGAAAGTCGTCACGCATGATATGCATGGATTATGTTTGGCGCCATGTTGTTATAACTTAATCGCTCAGCAGTATTATCAACCACTTTCAAGCTTGGCTAAAAAGAGCCTAATCAACTTATCGAAACTCGATTTAAGTCTACCACTAAAAAAAGTGGTTACGGCAGGGCAAAGAGAAAGGAATGAGCAATCGAAGGAAAAGCTGTGGCGTGTGGCATTTGATAGTTGGCAAAGAAACGTTCGGTCGATTGATCAATATATGCCGTTGCCCACTATTCCTAAGCGCATTCTAAAATCTGATTTTAAATCATTTATCCTCTGGGCTAGTGAAATCAAGAAGCAGCCTCAACTGATGCAACAGGCAGATGAAGTTGATGTGGAAAAGGTGCTTAGGCAGGCAACCAAGAGAATGCCCGCAGTACAGCAAATGGAATGGGTTCAAAGTCACTTTCAAAGAGCGGTTGAAGTTTGGCTATTACTTGATCAAGCGCTGTATTTGGCAGAACATGGATATCAATGTGAGATAATTGAGTTTTGCGAGCAAGCGGTCACGCCGAGAAACTTGATGTTAAAAGCGAATAAGGGATAATTTTGTTTTTGCCTGACGAATAACGCTAATCCATTTCTTGGAAAGCTAACCACTTATCGGTCTGTACAAATTATTAAATCTGTTAGATGACAATAACTAAGCAACTGGGTATGATGTGATCCTTCGTCATTCAAGTCAAGGATAACCTCCTTGGTTTTGCCTGTCGACTTGTGCTGTTGAGAAGATAAAAAACGAGCAACTAGCTTGTGTAGAAAAACTATTTCACTGTGCAAACTGATAGGAAGATTGTTATGCAACGACGACGTTTTTTAAGTACCGCCGGTTTGGCTATAACCGGGCTCGCTTCAAGTATGACCTCGCAGAATGCTAATGCGATAGCAAGTGGAGCGCACCAATCAAACCCTCAAGATTCAAAACCTTTTAAAATTAAAGCGGGTGACTGGACGCATTTAAGAAAACTCTTTCCTTTAACCAATGATTACGTTCATCTAGCAACTTTCTTGCTAGCATCACACCCAACGCCAGTAACCCAACTGATCAATAAACATCGGGATGAGTTTGATAAAAATCCAGCCGATTACTGGCACCAAAACTTTCAAACCATCGACCAACAAATTGCTCAATCTGCAGCAAACTATATGGGTGTTAAGTGGCAAAACATTGCTTTGACTGATAGCACCACGATGGGATTAGCAATGGTTTATAGCGGACTAAAATTAAAACCGAATGAGGAAATATTACAAACGACACATGAACATTACTCAAGCGACCTTTCAATAAAGCTGAGAGCCGATCGAACTGGTGCTAAAGTTAGGAAGGTTGCACTATATAAAAATCCTGCTAAAGCTAACCCCAAGGAAATTGTAAATCAATTAAGGGCTGCTATCACCAAGCAAACCAAAGTGGTTGCTGTCACTTGGGTGCACTCAATGAGTGGAGTAAAGTTACCGATTCATGATATTGCCAAAATGATTAAAACGGTCAACTTAAGACGTAGCAAAGACAAGAAAATTATTTTTTGCGTCGATGGCGTGCATGGCTTCGGCATTGAAGATGTTGACGTTAGTTCGATTGGTTGCGATTTTTTTATTGCAGGTACTCACAAATGGATCTTTGGTCCTCGAGGAACCGGAGTGGTTTGGGGATCGGATCGCGGTTGGGAAAATTGTAATGCGGTCATTCCCAGTTTTAGTCTTTCTTATGCAGTCTGGCTAGGTCAAGCCAAACAAAGTAACGTGCCTATCGGTCAGCACATGACACCAGGTGGTTTTCATTCGTTCGAATATCGCTGGGCGTTACCCGCAGCATTTGACCTTCATATGCAGTTAGGCAAAGCTCAGGTGCAAAAACGAATCCATCAACTCAACACCCAGACCAAACTTGGTTTGGCTAAGATGAAACATGTGACATTGCATACTCCTATCGATTCAGCGTTATCTTCCGGTCAAGTTTGTTTCGATGTGGATGGACATACCCCCGATCAGGTCGTCGAAAAGCTACATAAGTGGGGCATTATTATGAGCAGTACACCTTACCCTAAAAGTTTTGCACGGTTTGCACCTAGCTTGATTAATAATGAACAGGAAATTGAAAGAGCCTTGGCAGAAATCGCTCGTCTCGCTTAAATATTGGCATAAAAAAACCGATGTGATAAATCACATCGGTTTTTTACTTCAAGCTTTGCGCTCGATAGAAAAATCTACGGAGCGAACACGTTTATTATTGAAAGTTAAAACGTGCAGAAAGCCTAACTTCTCTTGGCGTTTGCCAACTACTCGGCGTGAGAAAGTTGGGGTTTTGCCTTGGATTGGAACGATCAATATCCCCTTGCTCATTGTATGAAGTCACCTGGCCTGCATCAAATAGATTGAAGATATCCATGCGAAGAGTAAGATTGTTATCTGCCCAATTCGGCTGATAAGAAATACCCATATCAAATGTATAAGTCCAAGGTGTGCGGCCCTGATTTCCACGTTGTCCTAACTGGCTCTCACCATTCTCATCGACACAATAGAAACTAGAAGCACCGTAAAACACGAGATTGCCTGCGTCTTCGCCAAGCGCTGGGTCATCCAATGGCACCCAACCAGTACAGCTAATTGGGCGTCCAGATTGCGCTAAGAAATTTCCCGAGATAGAGAGTTCATCATTGATCGCATAGGCTCCAAAGGCTTTGATAGAATGATGTCTATCGTTGGGCAGTGGACCATCGGCACCATGTTGAAACAAGGCATGGTCAAGATCTTGAGTAAGTCCTGCATCATCCTGCTCTTGAGTGGAGTTGACATAGCCTTCACTGTTACCTTCACTTTTCGCATAGGTGTAAGACGTTTGGAATGACCAGTTATCTGCCACTCGTTCCGCAGATAACTCGAGTGCATTATAAGTTCGCTTGTATGCTTTAAGACCGAATCGTTCTGCAGGAATGACCACATTGGTAAAGTTGCCATCGTTTTCGAGATCAAGAGCAATTGAAAAATCCTTTCCTGGATTCATCATCATACAAGATGCCATTGAAGCGGTATCAAAATTGTTATAGCCATTTTCTTCAGCCCAATCAGCAAAAACTTGATGAGAACAATAATCATCCATGCCATCTTTTACTTCTCGACTGATATATTTGGCACCCACGACCCATTGGTTGTCTAGCTCTTGTTGATAACCAAGGATTAACTCATCTTGGAACATTGGCGATAAATTGGTTGCCGCGACAGTTCTGGGATCGGGCGCTTCAACGCTACCATTGACCGCGAGCGGAATCACGACATCGCCTAAAGTTGGTGCCCAAGTGACAGGGTCGATTGCAGTGTATTCAAACCATTCTTCTGTACTAATTTCTGAGCCAGACGCTCGAATATTGGTATTCGAAGCCACTGGAATATAGTAACGCCCCCAAGTACCAAAGAGTTTTTGAGTGCTATCTCCTTGCATGTCATAAGAGAAACCTAATCGCGGTGCTATTTCTCCAGAGGAGTCAACAAACTTAATACCATCACCGTTGTAGTTAGCAAATGATTCTTGACGAATACCGATATAGGCTAAAAGATCATCCGTCACTTGCCAGCTATCTTCTAAATAGATTGCTTTATTTTCAACCTTAAAGTTTGCGGATAAAGTATTGCGTTCACGTTTTCTGACAACATATCCATTTGGAGTGGTAACACCTGCTGCGGTATCATCAAAGTAACGCCAATAAACGCCTCCACTGCGAGAAGTTCCGCCAGCAAACGATTCAAATTCTTCTGAGTCGTAGCCAAATCGAAAGGTGTGATCATCCAACGCGTACTCAGCAGAAAGTCGAAGTGACTCTCGTTCATCGGTATCTGGACCGGCTTGCAAGTCGCGCACGGTAAAGTTAACCCAGCAACCGGGTAACGAAAATCCGCCATCTCGGGAGTCCACTACGGCAGGGCATGCGTCACCTTCTGCGCCCGCTGGATTTCGTTTAGTGACATCTTCCAAATTGCCATAAAGCGCGGAGACGATTAAATTATCGGTTAAATAACCAGTGTACTTCGCAATATGAATTTCACCACCCGATTCTTGCGAGTAAGAGTCGGCTAAGTCGCCATGCTCACCAGTATAATAACTTCCTGTCGGATTATCATAGCTACCAATTTCTTGCACTTGGGTATTGTTGATATGGGTGTATTCGAGTATGTGGTTATCAGAAACATTCCAGTCCAGTTTTATTAGGTAGTTTGGCTCGCTACTTTGATTACTTTCACTGGTCGATGAGCGATATATATTGGTCTTATCATTTCTGCCTTCAAACATACCAAAGAAAAATAGTTTATCTTGAATGATTGGACCACCCGCATAAATATTGTAGTTGAGCCTCTCAAAGGTATCATCCGAATTATAAGTGTAGAGTCGTGTTGACGCGTCTTGGTCAGGATCTTGTGATAAAGAGTCTTGTGGCGCTCCGCGTAATCCATCCGGCGAGTAGTAAGCCGCACCACCAAATTCCCATTCATTAGAACCGCTCTTGGTAACAATGTTGACCACGCCGCCTAATGACCGGCCGTATTCAGCGCCATAACCACCGGTTTTGACTTGCTGTTGTTCCAAAGCATCAAACGGTAGCGTTGCAAAAGATACAAAGTTTCGAATGTTGGTCACATCAAACCCATTGATAAAGTAACCATTTTCAGCCACCGATGAGCCCCCAAAAGAAGCAAGGTTACTAAAGTCAACACTGCCTATTCCTTTTGTTGTAGTGCCCTGATCGCCTCGCACAGTCCCTGGAGCGAGCAGTGCGACCGAAGTAATATCTTGTGCAACCGGAAGCCTCGCTAATTGGTCGGCAGTAAATACTGAGGTCGATTCAACCGAGGTTGTGTCAATTGCCGATACTTTTTGGCCGATAATTTGAACAACATTATCATCGTCAGGGTCGAAATCAACGGAAATATTAGTTCCAATAGTTATGGTTACTTCTTTAGACTGGCCACCGCTAGTGATTGTGTAATTACCAACCGGTAGCGAAGAAAAACTAAAATTACCATTGCTTTTAACAGTAACGCTACGTGTAAACCCTGTCGCTTTGTTTTTAATGGTGACTATTTCACCTGACGGTGCATCACCATAAATACCACCTGAGGATGCATCTGCCGCGTAACTATCAACACTTTGTAAACCAAGTGCCAACGCGATTGCAGCTGCAGTCAGGCTCTTACTAAAATTTCTGTTGCTTATCATTATTAACTTTCTCCCGCTTTCATCGTGAGTTAGGTTGAATTATTGTTGTTGTGAATATTTATCACCTAAAAAATGAGTATCGCTTTTGATTTAATTCAATCAATGGAATCAGCGATGCAAATTTTTTTAAGTAAGATTAAATTAGACAGGGATAGCAGCAATCAAACAAGACAGCGCGAGTTGTATATATGCGGTATATAAACTGACAAAAGATTGGGGAAATGTTGAATTGAAAATATTCAATAATAATAAGCGGTTTTTATAAAAATAATGTTGTTTTTAAAATTTGGTAAGACTAGAGCAGGTATTCTTTTGTGGTTTTCTAATTTTCTTTTTTTGGGAGCCGATAAAATTATTTGTGTTTTATTAATATCTACAAAAAAGAAAAAGAAACCTGTAAAATGCATATTTTTGTGAGTAATCGGCGAGGTTAAGTTTTTTTAAGACATAAATATCAATCGAAGTGAAAATATTAAACTCAGAATCGCATTTAATTCGGTAGATTCAAAGAGCCAACTGAAAAACATCTAGCAATCTCAAGCTGGGATTTGCACTTTGCGATAAAAAGGCGTATAAATTTCTGTTAACTATCAAAACGGATATGCATTACCTTTGTACAGGGAAAGAAATCTTCGCCTGATAACCTATCTCAGATAATAACAATCATTGTTATATTTTCTGTTCTCTATATGTTTGCTAGTCGTTACTGTGACTTAGCTAGATTAGAGCAAAACACGAACATTTAGCTGTCAATCATTGGTGTCGCTATGAATAAAGGAATTGGGTTGTGTTTATCGGGAGGCGGATTTAGAGCTTCCTTTTATCATATTGGTGTTTTGGCGCAAATGGCGGAAAAGGGACTTTTAAAAAACGTCAAAGTCATTTCTACGGTCTCCGGTGGTTCGATTTTAGGTGTCGCTTATTACATTTTACTCAAGCGACTTTTGGAATCCAAAGCGGACCAAGATATTGTTGACCAAGATTATATTGATCTTGTCGTAGAGCTTGAAAAAACATTTCGTAAGGGCGTTGCTAAAAATATACGAATGAGAACTTTTCTAAACCCCATCGCCAATATGCGTATGGCGTTGCCTAATTTCTCTCGTTCGGATCAAATCGGTCGGCTCTACACCCAGTATTTGTATTTGCCACTCTATAACCAGGGGAAGTCGCCAGAAAAACAAGCAACCTCAATTAACATGACTGACCTGCATATTTCACCTAAGGATCACCAAGCTTTTCACCCTTATAAAGGCGCGCAAACCAATCAGCAAAGAATCAACAATGCTCCCGTCATCGTGATTAACTCTACGAGTTTGAACTCAGGGCATAATTGGATATTTACTGGAAGTGGCATGGGTGAAATTCCACCTAGAAACAACAATTTTTACGATATCGATAAGAAGGATCGATATTCATACAGTCGTTATGAGACGATTACTTCGCGCAAGACCAAAGGGTTTTCTGTTGGATCAGCGGTAGCGGCATCTGCGGGAGTACCTGGGCTTTTTCCACCAATGGCTGTTTCAAACTTGTATAAAGAAAGAACGGTTCAATTAGTCGATGGCGGCGTCTTTGATAATCAAGGAATTGCCGGGGCGCTTTGGATGCTAGAATCGAAGATTTCTTGCAGCTACTTTGTTGTCAGCGATGCATCAGGACAGGGAGACGCGACTAATAGCCCGGAAGTGGGTACCGTTCCTGTGCTCACTTCAATGACTGGCATTTTGACTAGTCGAGTAAGAGAAGAAATGATCAATGGCTTAATTAATCAAGGTCAAGGGCATGTTGAGTTTGTCCATCTTACGCGAGGTTTATTTGCAAAGAGAATATTGGTTAACGAAGAGGGCGATGAATCTGATAAATGTGAAGCCGAGAAGCATGGTGTCGTGGATAGCAAAACCGCTTTTGACGTTACCCAAATAAATCAGCTGCTCTTTTCTAGAGTCAGAACTGATTTGGATGCTTTTTCTGATTATGAAGTTTATGGTTTGGAACAAGACGCTTATCAAATGTCTGATGAGCAAATGCAAAAACTCAAAAAAATAATTCACCCCGACCAATCGTCCTCCGCAACAATCAAGGAGCACACATGGTCATTCAATTGCCTACAAGGTCGATTAGGCGATAGCGATGCTGACTTAGGTAAGCAAATCTCGATAGGTACCAACAAATTTTTTAAAACCTTTAGACAGAATTTTATACTGGCCTCTCTCGCTCACATTCCTTTGATACTGTTTTTCATTAGTATTTATTTTTCAGTAGTATATTTATTGGATAAATTTATGCCTAATTGGTGGCAGCAGGTTTTACAGTTTAATGTTGATGCTGCATTGGCATTCATAATACCTGCTATTGCAATGTATCTTTTATCAATGCTGGCCGATCGCATCTTAGGCGCTGATGTTGGGAAAGAAATTGAGTATGCACGAATGCCCTATAAAGCTGTCAATATTTTGGTAATGAATATTATTCTACCAATTTTGATTGCCATTCCTGTTTGGATTTTTTTAAAGACCGTTAACCCGCTATTCTTAAAGTTGGGTAGCGTTGAATAACTTAAATTGTTTACTTTTAGTCTGTATTCACGACAATAGGTTTTAAAAGCCGATTTCCCTGAAGCTGAAGTTCAACAAATCAACTTTCCACCATAACGACTTCACACTCATTTCACACCCTGGTTGGTAGTTTTATCATCATTGATAAATTAATCGGACTGAAAGATGAAGAAATTATTAGTTGCTGTGAGTACTGTTGTTGTATTAGTGGTTGGGTATTATGGTGGTAAAGCGTGGCTAAAAAGCCTATTACCCGACAAAGCACATTTTCAAGCGCTTAAGCAAACTCAAGTTGCCGACTTACCCTATATCACGCAAAACTTGCCAGAAAATCGAGGCAAGATACTAGCGGTTGTTACCAGTACCGATACCATGGGTGAAGATAAATCGACCGGCTACGAACATACCGAATTGGCGCGAGCCTACTGGGTGTTTATTGCCAATGGCTTTGAAGTTGATATCGCTAGCCCTAAAGGTGGGAAGCCTCCGGTGGTGATCGACGGTGAAGATATGGGGGCTTTTGATTATGCGTTTTTAAACGACAAAGCCATACAGCAAAAAGTGAATAATTCCCTACCACTTTCACAAGTTAATCCCGATGACTATGAGGCAGTTTACTTTGTCGGTGGTAAAGGCACGATGTTCGATTTTCCTGACAACCCTTATGTACAGAAAATCGTGCAATCGCTTTATCAAAACGACAAAGTGGTTAGCGCCGTATGTCACGGACCCGCGGCTCTAGTTAATGTCAAATTAGACAATGGGGAGATGCTTTTAGCCAATAAAAAAGTAAGCAGTTTTACCAATGAAGAAGAATTAATACTAATACCAGAAGCCAAAGAAGTCTTTCCATTTTTATTGCAAAGTAAGTTGGTAGAACAAGGGGCCAATTTTCAACCCGGAGTGGCTTATTTAGAACAAGTAGTACAAGATGGAAAATTGATTACCGGGCAAAACCCTTGGTCTGTATGGCGTCTAGCTGAGTTAGTCGTTAGCGAATTAGGCTATCAACCCAAGCATCGACAAAGAACACCGGAAGAATATTCGGTTGATTTGCTAATGCTCTACCAACAACAGGGCTATGACGCTGCCCGTAGCGAAATGCTAAAGCAACCTCAAGCCTATCATAGACTATTAATCGTCATGCATGGAATGCTCGCTTTTATGCAAGGGGAGTTGAGCAAGGGCATGGATATTCTTAGTTTAGCCAATCAGCTTAAAAAGCAGGTTTCGTGACGCTATTAAGTCTAAATAATACAACGACATTAGTGTGCTGGGTTTGGAGATAGGCTCCTAAAAAGGTAGGCTATCTCCTGCGTTTCTTATACCATCAATGTCTGAAAAATAGTGTTGTCATTCTTTTCACTTCTTTATCTCAGATTACCATTGCAATGCAAAAATAAAGGCGTAATCTAGCTTTCCCCATCATAAAAGCGCTCAAGTTCTTAACGCTTTTTGTGGCTAAGAAACTAGAAGCCAAGCGTATTTGCCAAATATTGTTTGATTTAGATTTTCACTCAATATTGTCATGTTATGACTTCTTGTATGTAACTTTGTTTAATAAATTATTTTCCAATTTTGGAGAAAAATTTTGATAAGTTGTTATCAAGGAGAATCTAATGAATATCAAGTTAAAGAAAATCTCAATTATTGCGATTGCTAGTTTTATAATCTTAAGTGTTTCGGCTGGCCCAAATAAAAACAAATCGACCGAAATCGATGGTTTAACCATTTCCCATGTTGATTCGAATACGGTTGCCAGTGTTCATGCCGCAATGGAGTCCTTTAATACGGGAAGGTGGTCAATTGCTAATCGAATTTTTACCACAATCACTCAATCTAATCCAAACGCTCCGATTGGTTGGATTGGCCAAGCGAAATCAGCTGCATCACTAGAAGAAGCCAATTACGCGTTAAATAAGGCGAAAGAGTTGATGAATAGCACCACTACTGCCGAAAAATACCTCATTGAATTGCAAATTGCTTATATGACTGGCAACAGCCAACAGCAATTGCAACTCACGCAACAAATGACCGAAAAATTTCCACAGAGCACGTTAGTATGGATTGAGCGCGGTTACGCGCTAGAA
This sequence comes from Kangiellaceae bacterium, assembly GCA_965230525.1. GTDB lineage: Bacteria > Pseudomonadota > Gammaproteobacteria > Enterobacterales > Kangiellaceae. The sequence continues at coordinate 4,458,856 of OZ246008.1, read as the reverse complement.
AGACACAAAAAGGTTGATCAAGCACGTGTTGCTTTTTCCCAAGCAAGAAAGGCTGCGCCCTTCAAAATTGGTAGCTACATTGCCAGTGGTAACAGTTATTTATTTAATGCGCCAAAAGATATGTTGAAGGCGCAAAAGTATTTTCAAAAAGCCGTAAACCTTCAGCCTACTAACGTTTGGGCACATATCAAATTAGGGGACTCTCATCGAGCTCAACAAAATTTACAACAAGCTTATCAAGACTATACTCGAGCGAGTTTACTCGATCCGAATGACAGTGTTGCAATTAGCAAGCGCGGTCATGTTAATAGCTTCTTAGGAAATTACAAGCAAGCGAGAGAAGACTTTGATAGAGCCATTAAGGTCAGTGGCAATTTTTCCGCGGACTTTAACAACAATGGCAACTTCAAAGCGTTTACACACTTGTACAACGACAATCCCAAGCAAGCACTCAAAATGCTAGAAAAGCATTTGTTAAGTATTGAGACTGCACCGATTAAAGTGCATGACAAAAACCAAGCGCGGGTCAACACTTTGCAGAATATGACAAAAATTGCGCTGCATACCCAAATGCTGGATGAGGCTGAAAAATATATTTCCGAGCGGGAAAACTTGGTGAATACCGTTTTAGCAACGATAACCAATAAAGATCTTGTTCGGCGAATTCGCTCAAATCTACACTTTTATCGTGGTCAACTACAAGCAAGAGAGGGGCAATTGGAAACTGCATTGCAAAGTGCTGATAAAATGAAATTACTTCTTGAGTCAATCAAGGATGAACGTAAACTCGAAGACTATCATGAGCTACAGGCCTTAGTGTCGATTCAAAAAGAGCAGTGGAAACAGGCGGTTGCCCACTTTGATCAAGCCAATGCAGACAAGCTTTATGTTAAGTTTCATAAAGCATTGGCGTTAGAGCAAACCAATCAACCAAAGCAAGCGAAAAAATTGTTTACTGAGGTAGCACAATATAATTTTAACTCGGTTGACTTTGCTTTGTTAAGAAACAGCGCGTCTAAGAAAATTGATTTGAATACAGTGGCATCATTAGATTAGTTTCTCTTTAACACTACAATGACAATGAGCGATGCCCGAGCTTGGTAGAAAAGGCTCGGGTGACCTAATTCTTTTTGATGGGATTTAGAGGTTAGCCATCCAAGCTTAAGTTAGTGTAACATTGGGTCATCATAGAAAATTGGTGATCATTTGCTAATGCTAAACTTGTTTAATCGCAATCAACAATTACTCGAACCCGAAATTATTGAATGGATATTCAACACTTATGCGTGGGCATTCGAGCAATTCGAGAGGGACGTGTTTTTCAATGAAACAACCTTGGTGCTTCCCGATAATCAGCATTTTCCAGGGAAAGAAACCAGTGCCAATGGTATGGCTAGTCTAATTCTAGAACAAGTTAAGCTTTACGCAGGTATGGCGCATTGGCCGACTCAACTAATTAATTTGGCAGAAACAGCAAGCGGTCCGATAATACAGAATTCGGTCACCATCCAAGGTGCGATTCGAGGCAAGAATGCCAGTACGCAAGCGGGGCATATCGTGTTATTCGATGGCAGGATGGATCCAAGTCTACCTGCATCAGTGGTGAGCTCTGCGCTTGGTGCGCAAGCCTGTGGCAAGGTTATTTTCACTTTTCATCCACAACAATTAAAAAGCCCTGAGGGGATGATCGCGCACTTTGTTCAAGGGCTTTCCGAACACCTTAGTAATATTAAAAAATCGCTACCACCGGGCGGTCAAGACTATCTGCCCATGGCGAGAGAGTTAATCGGTATTTTTATGGGATTTGGAATTATGTTCGCTAATAGTGCGATTGTTGCTCGAGTTGGCGGCTGTGGCGGTTGTGGTGGCGGTCAATCGCCCGTGCGACAAGTATATATGAGTGAAGAGGAATCGACTTATGCCTTAGCCGTTTTTTGCCAGCTAAAAGGTATTTCTGCTAAACAAGTCACTAAGCATCTAAAAAAGCATCTGCGTGGATTTTTTAAATCTGCCTTGAAAGAATGCCAAGTAAAAATCAAACAAAATCCAGACAGCCGTTTGATGAAACTCACCGGGTAGCTAAATCGTTTAAAATCAGGCGTTATTTGCTGGCAGGTCATCTGGAGGTTGAGAAATTTGCCAAATTCACCTTGGCTAAATTAGGCGCTATTGGCGGACACCGACTATGCTTAATCTATGCAAGCCTAACGGAGCAAGTGATGAACAAGACAAAATGTGTAATTTTAATCCTATCGATGGGAGTGTTGGTTGCCTGCGGGGAGGGAAAATATGAAAAAATGTCTTACTCTGAATTAAAAGACAAGAAGCGCCATTGCGATAGTGTTCCCAAAAAGTCCGCGGTATTTGCAACGGGTTGTGAAAATGTTGATAAAGAAATTGAGCGACGAAAGCAAGCGAGTCGTGAAAAGCGCAAGTAATCCGTTTTAATTTAGCTCATTAATAATCGAAACCAGCATCTTGATTTAGAAGACTCGTTATTCAAGCCAATCAAGCGCAGCCTCTCTGTCAGTAAAGACTTTAATATTAAGCGCTGCCGAGCTTGGAATATCTGCAGAAAACTCTGCGCTCAGCTTTGCCAGTTCATTAGGCGCATAGACCGCAATCTTGTCCAAGGTGTTCAACTTACCAAATTGTTCCAATGCGTTTAGCTGGCTGGAGTAGGCATTGGATTTATTAACTAATACCGAGAACTGATCGGCAAAAAGTGATTGAAATGCTTTGTGTATCTCATCGACCATTTTGGTATCAACCTCAACCCCTTGATCAACAAAAACTTCAGCAAGATCAGCTCGCAATTTAATAACTTTAGCAAAAGAAATATTCAAAGATATCATGTCTACAGGCTACCTTAAGTCCATCAGCCGAGTCTATGTATTGGTGGCGCAATTGTATCGTGTTGTCATTGCCAAACCTAAGAAAAATATAGATTAGTTGTCGTTTAAAGTTTGATCAATTTGGACTATTTGACAATAGGACTGACAGTGTCGCGTCTTTCAAATAAATAATCCTTTAATTACAGAGGTTTAGAAGAGGTTTCTTGTTAAGGCTCCGTAAGTTTGATGATCCCCCAATAAGTCATGATCACCCACCATTCATCGCGTAAAGTGAAAACACACTAGCCGTTAAGTTTAAAACGGTATTTTAAATTGGATCAAAAACGTATTTTGGAGCATTAAAGTAATGGAACAATGGGTAACTGAACCTCAATTTATAGATCAAGTTATATACCAAGCAAAAACTCATTTAAAAAGTAAGCGGATGACTCGTTTGGTTTTGCCTAAAGTATCAATTATTTGTAGCTTGGTGCTGGCTAGTCAATTGGCAGTAGCAAATTCGAATTTCGAAATAGTCAGAACCGAAACCAATGTGCCAGGTGAAAATGGCCAATTTGAATCATTGGCAACTCCCACCCTCAATGTTTCAAGTAACCTCGTATTTTCTGCTTGGCTACAAGAAACAGAAGAAGAATCTGCTGATGACACCGCAATCTATCGAATCGCACTTGGTAATGGAATTAACCCCAGTATCACAACGCTGGAGCAAGTTGTTAGGGAAGGCGAGTTTTTTGTGGTCGACAATGAGCAGTACCATATCGATCATTTGGGGATTTCAGCCGCTTATTTGATAGCCAATACACCAAGCGGAACAGCTCTAAGCATTGGCGAATTTAATAATCTTGCCATGATGTTGCCACTTCGACCCAATTCCGGCGATCTAGGTGACTCGATAATCGTTGTCGAATCAGAGGGCTCCTACGATTTGGTGGCAGAAGCAGGTGACGCGGTAGACTCTAATAATGGTGAGTATCAGGAGTTTGGAGTGACAGCTATTCTTGGTCTAAGCCCAAATAACGATGTGACTTTTTTTGCCGCACTTGATAATACCGAAAATGGATCTGAAGATAATACGGCCATTTTTAAGCGATTTGCAAATCAGAATGTGGTTGAAATTGTCAGAAAAGGTGGCTCGGCTTCAAGTGGTTTATTTACTCATGTCGGAGGAATTTATAGCAATGATTTTGGAGCTAGTGTGTTTCAAGGTCAAAATGATTCCGAAGAAGCCAACGCAAATTCAGGTATCTATAAAATAGACCTTAATAGTTTTTCGTTAGTAGTACACGAAGGTGATACAGCACCGGTAAATGATTCTGAGGTTCGGATTTTTACTCAGCTTTCGCATCCTCGAATCAACAACTCAGAAGCCGTTGGATTCACTGCATTAATGCGAAATAGTGATGGTTTTGCCGTAGACGATGGCTCTGGACTTTTTTATACCGAAGGCTCCAATATAATTCCCATTATGATTAAGGGCCAGAGTACTCCCGACGGTACCGCGACTTACCGAGACTTTTTGGGCGGTTTTTCAGATCTTCCCAACCCCGATTTAAATGATTCCGGTGTATTTGCGTTAAAGATGGAGCTGCTATTACCCAGTGGACAAAGCGATGGTATTTTTATTGCTTCTGAAGATGGCGTGACCGAGGTTGCCCGTAGGGACGATGTTTATGAAGACGGCAGCTTAAGAAATTTTTTAGATCCTGTGATCAATAATCATGGTGTTGTTGTGTTTAAAGCAGAAGTTGCGTTAGAAGAACAACAGGGAGATGAGGGCAGTTTTATCCCCACTGAGGATATTTTGATAATCACTGATGGAACAAATTTCCAAACTATTCGCCGTCAAGGAGAACAAATCGGGACTCGAACCGTTCGCGATATTATCTTTAACAATAATACAACTGGAACGGCCAATGGTTTAAATGATTCTGGACGTGTAGCCTATAAAGTGATTTTTGAAGATACCAGCGAAGCACTTTACGTCTGGTATCCGCTTTCGGGTTGGCGATCAACCGCTCCAGAAGGTCAGTGGGATGATATTTCCAATTGGCAATTTAGTGGATTTCCAAATCAGGAAACTGACCTCGAATTAAACCTTGAGCAAGACCTAGTCTTGCATGGACCGGCCAATGCCACCGCTGTTAACTCATTGCTATTAGGTGGCGGAAATGGCGCAATCACATTGAATCTTGCCAGTGGTGCTTTTACCGTTAATCAAGCGCTCACCATTCAACCCCTTTCCGTTTTAAGCGGCGGCGGTTCAGTCATTGGAAATGTGATAAATAACAGCGTTATTCAAGTACCGGAAAATCAAAGTATAGAAATTGAGGGTGAATTAAATCATAACGGTGAAATCATCATTAATAACGGTGCTAGTCTATCGATTTCGGGGGTAATGACCGCGGCCCAACCCATTCTTGGGCAAGGGACTCTGATGTTAAATGGCGATATCGACCTTGGTGAACAACCCAAAGTAATGACCACCGAAGGAAGCCTAGAGCTTTCCGAAACCAGTCAGGTTACTTTAACTATTCAAGGCGTAGAAAAAGGAACGGGTTACCATTCCATCGACGCTGCCGGTGTTGTCACACTTGCAGGATCATTAACCGTGGAACTAGCCGATGGCTTTAGTTTAGCGGCGGATAACACCTTCGAATTACTCACCGCAAATCAAATCAACGGCGAATTTGATCAAGTTGTTTTGCCCGATGTTGCTAGCCAAGGGTTAGAGATCTCACTTAATCAAACAGCCACCAAAATTGAAGTGAGTGTGACTCAACAAACAACTACGCCTACCGAGCCAGAGCCAGAATCCTCTTCAGGCGGCGGGGGCATGGGCGCAGGGTTTTTATTATTGTTGTGGGGATTATTTGCCTGTAATAGAAGGAAAAAGATTTAATTGGTTGATTGATAGGCTTGATCGATGGAAAGTGACTTCCAACGAGAATCAATGGTGTTGTTTTTTGAAAGGATTCGTCCAACAACACCAAAGAGCCTATGTGAAACTGATTGATGAGCTAATGGAAATAATCCAAATCATCCAAATCACTTGAATGAACCATTGAATTCAAATTTAATAACCTGCTTGAAAAGTATACACACCTATATAGCTAGTAATGACAAAATCAGTGACCTTGGTAAACTAGCTACTTAAGTCGTTAAGGTCGTCTTAAGTCTTTATAGTTGTTATGACTAGCTTATTAGGATTTTGACGCTTACATCTATTTCTGAAAAACTAAAGCATTGAGATAAATTTAATCTATTCAAAAGAAGGAGAGATTTACACCAAGTCTATATCCTACCGCCGATTTAAGGCAACTTGCGGGCGGGCTATAAATGCAGCTAAAGCGTTTCAACAATAAGATTGTCAAAATGCGATTGTTGCCTTGATCAAACTCAATTAAAGATTTATCAAGGAGAAACCAATGAACCCAATCACCCAATTTATCGCACAACACTTCAAAGTAAACACTCAAAAACAAACTCAACGCTGTTTAGCGAACGCGCTATCGGAGTATTTTCAAACAGACGCTAGTCACATTGCTTTTGATATTTTACGAGGCAATATTGACTCAAATGACGCCTACGTGATCGCAATGATTTTGGGGCTAAATAAGTCATTTCTTTTACGAGCTGCAAAGCTTTCAAGTGAAACTAAAAAATCTGACACGCACTTTAAAAATGGCAACAGCATTTCAACTCATCAAAATGCCAAAGACAAAGCTTCAGAAATGGAAAGAGTGCGATACTACGAGAACATCGGACCACACATTAAAGTGATATGTTTGGGGCGAGTGACGCAAGTAACTTTTGCAGCCATGACATACCATAGCTCATGTATTTTAAGATTAAGAGCTGAAATAGTTGATATACCTATTACCGAGCAGATTAAAGAAGCTGGTGAGATTGCCAAAACGCACTCCAAAAAGGTATCTAACAAACTAAGGTTTTTTGGAGAGATATCCAGTTACCTATATTGCCCATCGGCTTGGATCTCCTACCCCCTCAACACCAAGGGCCATTTGACAGGTTTAAATCAAGGTAAACCCAAAGGAAGCCCCGTTGCCTACTATGTAGAAGGCAAGCCGCAAAAACTAAATGAAGGTGGGGGTAGTGAAATAGGTTTTACGACTTAGGGGGAGTTAATACTGCCAAACATGATAAACGCTCATCGATATAGCCAATCAACTAGGTGATGAACGTGGTGCTGTTTCTCTAAACGTCGCCGGTCAGCTTCTAGCAAAGCACATTCCTCAGGAAAAAGCTGCAGTGAAAGAACGCTATAGCTATTCATCGCTCAAGCAATTAATTCTAGCGAAGGGACTATTTGAAATTGTGGAAGAGCCAACTAATAAAGGTGGTTTACGAATTTCTTATAAATTGATCCCATGAAATAAAAAACACATCAAAATATTTTTATATTCGATGTGTTATTCTTTAAATCTCGGTAAATATCCATAACTACCTAGGAATTGTTGTATTTATTGTTATCTAGGTATATATTTATAACTACCTAGAAAATAATAATTTTGGTAAGAATAAGTTATGCCAACAAAACGCCAACAAGTCATCGATTTTATGCAACAACAAACCGTTGTGCGTCCTAAAGATCTGGTGAAGGCTGGACTGCCAAAAGATTACCTATATCAGCTTACGAAAGATGGTGTGGTGGAAAGGCTTGCGCGAGGGCTATATCAATTGCCAAATAGCGATATCACTGAGTGGACTAGTTATGTCGAGCTACAGAGTCGGATACCTAAAGGCGTATTTTGTTTACTCTCTGCATTGGCGTTTCATAATATAGGCACCCAAAATCCACATAAGCTATGGATAGCAATACCTAATAAAGCTTGGCGGCCAGAAATTGATTATCCGCCTGTACGTTACATTGCAATGTCAGGTGATGCATTAGACCGATGTATAGAAACACATCGGGTTGAAGGTGTTTCTATTCGGATATATTCTGCTGCTAAAACCGTTGCAGATTGCTTTAAATTTAGAAATAAAGTCGGTCTAGATGTCGCAATAGAAGCATTAAAAGAAGGCTGGCGTGATAATAAATTCACCATGGATGAATTAACAGATTGTGCAAAGATTTGTCGGGTCAGTAAAGTTATTCAACCGTACACTGAAAGTATTGTGCATAGTTGATGGAATGGCTAAAAAATGAAGGAGCTATCTGTTTATGCCTAAGAATCAGGCAGAATCCGTAAAAGGGCGATTATTGAAACTAGCTCGCGAGCGCAAAGAAGATTTCAATTTCATATTACGTCAGTATGTATTGCAACGGCTAATGTATCGCTTGAGTGTAAGTGAGTACGCGAACGACTTTTTATTAAAGGGTGGTCTGTTATTTTGGGTTTGGAAAGAAGACTTTCACCGCCCAACTAAAGACATGGATTTATTAGGTTTTGGTTCTGACGATATCACTCTCTTAAAAGATAAGTTTCGAAAAATTATCTCAATAGAGCAGGATGATGGATTGTTTTTCGACCCAACTAAGTTACAAGCTATCGAAATTAAGGAAGACGCAAAATATCAAGGAATACGAATTACCGGACGAGCAACTCTGGTTAAAGCTGATATCCCATATCAAATTGACATCGGGTTTGGTGATGCAGTGATTCCAGTAGAGAGCCTAACAGAAATTCCCGCGTTTCTTGATGACTTACCTTCGCCAAGTTTGAAAGTTTATCCTATTGAATCGGTACTTGCCGAGAAATTTCATGCAATGGTGTATTTAGGTCTAGCTAATAGTCGAATGAAAGACTTCTTCGATATTGTAACTTTTGCAAGCATTATGCCCATAGAAAGTGTGAGCTTACAGTCTGCTATTCAAGCTACATTTGATCGAAGAGGAACAGTATTTGATGAGGTACAACTAAGCCTTTTTTCCAAACCATTTAAAACGAGCAAAGATAAACAAATGCAATGGGAAGCTTTTATTAGGAAAAATTCACTAGTTATTACGGATGATTTTTCGGCGACCTTAGATAAAATACAAATTTTGCTTGAACCGTTATACCAGCGAATCGTTTCTGGACAAATTGAAAGTCAAAATTGGAATGCTTCCAGATGGCGATGGGATTAAACATAAAACCAACAAGCAATAGCTATTCACAATATTTGAAGTATATCGTAGTTAACCTCATCTTCAATAATATCCCCACGGTCGGACCGCCATAACCAATTGATAATCAATAATAAAGTCTTAAATTAAGGGCGAAAAAAATGCTTAGAAGTCTGTTTTTAACCTAGATTTAGTCACTTTAAGGAAATAGCTAAAATTCAAGCTGATCGTTGTTTTACAATAACCTTCCTTCAAGCCCATCACCGTATGAATAATGCCCTACAGAGCGATTAAAGAATTCTAGTGTGCCAGATTCTTTCTAAAGACCCAATGCTCATATTCAATAGCCGCTCACTAATAATACACATGAGCTATTTATGAACAGGCGAAAAGGCAGATGACAAAGCGGTTTAAGTAAAACGAATGATTAATTATTGAGCAAAATACACAATAAACCTATAATAAGACCGAATTCAGACTGAATAAAGACCGAAGGTGGAGGCCAAAAATGCGCACTGAAACATTAACCTACCTGAAAGAAAACGCTAACCGCCTGGATGTTAACGAACCGCTTGTAATCACCCAAAATGGCAAAGCTAAATATGTTGTTCAAAATGTAGAAGATTTCGATTTCCAGCAGGAGTCTTTGGCTTTGCTAAAATTACTCACTTTGGCAGAGCGAGCAGGTAAAGATAAACCACTGTCACTTGATGACGTATTTTAAGACGCCAAGTGTCAGATGATTTATCAGATCGCCGCTTCACCAGTCTTTAAACTGAGTCTGCAACGGCTTAGCTTTTTTCTAGAGAAAAAGTATTCCAAAGACTTAGCCGTAAAAACTAAAAAGAGTCTTAGACAAGCTATTGAGAGAAAGCTGATATCAAACCCACTCAGTGCTCCAATTAGCGAGAGGTTGGTGGAATTGGGTATTACAAGTTATAGACAACTGCTTGTCGACAAGCATAATCTCGTCTTTTTCAAAGTGGATGAAAAACAGCAGACCGTTCTGTTGCTAGCGGTAATCGACTCTCGACAAAGTATTCAGAAGCTGCTTTATGAAGTTAATTTGTTACTTTAAGGGGCTTACTGAGAAAACGCTGCCTCGGGAACTTCTGGCATAATTGGTATGCCACAAGCTGTATGAACTACCATTCCAAATCCCAACTTGCAGACATAAAAAAACCCGCCAGAAGGCAGGTTTTTTATATATGGTAGCAAGGAGTGGATTTGAACCACCGACCCCATCATTATGAGTGATGTGCTCTAACCAACTGAGCTACCTTGCCATAAAGTGTAAAATCTAAATTCTTAAGATCTTGGTCAAGACTCAAGAGGCGCGTATTTTCCTGTTTGAAGGCTGCTTTGTCAACACTTTCATTGCAATTTCCCATTTATCGGTAAAAAGCGACGTCTCGGTCAGGAAACCCCGAAAAATAAGGCTTAAGTGATAATAAGGCCACAAAATTGGATTGTTTCTGTTATATACTTTATCGGTATCTAGGTGCAAAACACCTGAATCACAATTTATAATCTGTAATTGTTTGAAGATACCTGAGACTTTGGTGTTGTAAGCCACACTAAATATAAACATAAAGAAGCATTAGGCGTAGTTATTCGTGGATTCGAAACCCATCTACCAATTTGACCATTTCTATCTGGACCCAAGATCCCAGTCGCTGTTCTATAAGTCCGACGAAATCAAGCTTGAGCCTCGAATTTTTGAGGTTTTACATTTGTTTTTGCAACGACCCAATGAAGTGATCACCAAAGAAGACTTTTTTGACTATGTTTGGGAAGAAAAAGTCGTTAGCGATTGGGCTTTGTCGCGCGCCATTAAAGAGGTTCGCAAGAAACTAAAGGAGCGTGTGGATATTGAGTGGGTAAAGACCCTGTACGGTAAAGGTTACCTGTTTACTCAAGAGGTCCATTTAATCGATCAAGCCACCTTCAAGTCACTAATTTCTGAAGAAGTGACAGACAAGCAGTCGACTACAGCGCAAACGAATGCTGAACAAGCCAATCAAAGCGTGTTAGAGGATTCAGATAGAAAAGAAGATGCAAGCACTCACTATCGTAATAGCGAACCACAATCAATTGGTTCGAATGCTGGCAACCTAACTAACAAGCCCAAGACCGAGCAAGCACCGGGCGTCGAAGACCAAGTTTCGAACACCGGCCCTGGTGAAACCGTGGAAACACCTCTGGTAAATCAAGGCGTTGCGTCATCTAATGCAAGCTCTGCTCGGGTGATTTCTGAGCGACAAGCAAAATCAAACGTTGTAATTAAACTTTCATTCCTATTGGGATTATTGTTATTTGTTGCGATTGCTGCTTTTTGGGGAGCGCGCAAAGCTGAGCCCAATGAGCAAAGAATAAGCTCGATTGTGGTGCTACCAATTAGTAATTTAGCATCGAGCCAAGAATTGGATTATTTAGCAAACGGATTGACCGATGTCATCATTGGCCGCCTAGCACAGGTAAAAGATTTGCGGGTGATTTCGAAGACGAGTGCTGTCTACTATCAAAACAATAATATGAGCCCTCGTGAAATTGCCGCAGAATTAAACATTGAGAGCATTTTAGAAGGCGGCGTTTATACCAATGGGGATAAATTTAACTTAAATTTGCGGTTAATCGACGCTGAAACTGAGGAGCTTCGATGGTCTGTTAACGAAGAAGTGGCTTCTAATGATATCAGTAGCTTTTACAAAATTGCTTCGCAGCGCGTGTTGAGTCGCATCAGCGGTAAGTTATCGTTGAACTCCGAGCTGAGCAATATGCCTTATGAAAATATTGATCAAGAAACCATAAAGCTCTATCTGCGAGCGCTTTATCAGTTCAAACAACGTCGTCGCTCGACTTTGCTAGAGGCAAGAGATTTATTACTCAAGTGTTTAGAAAGAGAGCCAAAGTTTGCAGAAGGCTATGCATTATTAGCTTCGGTTTATATTAATTTGGTGGGTTACTCTTTTAACGATAATATTGATCGATATGCATTGGCGCAAAAGGCGGTTAACCGAGCACTTGAACTTAAGCCGGACTCTTCAAACGCTTGGGCGCAAAAAGGGCTGATTGCCTTTGGTCGTGACTACGATTTTAAAGCGGCTGAACAGGCCTATCAAAAAGCCATTGCCTTGGATTCGACCAACACTTCAGCGAAACAATGGTATGCCGAGTTATTATCCATCACTTCTCGAGATGAAGAAGCATTAGCTATTTTGGAAGATGCTTGGGCAGACGATCCATTTAACCGCTTATTGGTCACTATCTGGGGTTCGACCTTGATGATTAATGGGGAATACCAAAAAGCATTGGAAAAATTTGAGTTTGCACAGAGTATTGGTGAAAAAATTATTTGGGTTGAACGAGAAATTGCTTACACCTACGGTTGGATGGGCGAGCTGGAAACGGTAATGCAACTACGCTACCAGCAAGCCATCAATAGTAAATACTCACAACAACAACTTAATGAATTAAGGTTGATGATGGATGAGCAAGGTATGAAGGGATTTTGGTTTTGGCGGATCAAACACTACACCCCAAGGTGGGAGCGAAAACAACTTAATGCGACTCGTTTAGCCGAAGCCTATGCGGGAGCCGGTGATTATGAAAAGATGGTCGAATTTATGCGTTATGCAATCGATCAAAAAAGTGATTACTGGTTACAGGTTGTTAAGCGTTCACCGGAATTCTACCCTTATCGAAATCGACCTGAATTTAAAGTCATGCTAGATCAATATGGCATCAGCATTGACAGAGACTAGCTCGAGATAAAGTCGGTTGACTCGGGTTAGTGCTCACTACAGCGCTACGACTCCTTATACTCGCGATTAAAGCTTTTCTATTAGCGGTTAATTTGCGCTTGTCATTTCATAAAAGCTAGTTTCCTCAAATTTGATCACAATTGCTCAGTATGTCTGAGAAAAAGTTCTATAAGCTTAATTTATAGATTACTAGCAAGTGAGCGAAGTCGTGCCATGTATCGTCAAATTTTGAGAAGTAGTTGTTTTTGCGTTTTCGGTTTAGTTTTCTTTGCTGCCTGTGGTGGTGGCGGTTCTAGCGATGAAGACACCCCGCCGTCAGTTAACAATCCGCCAGTGGTTAACGTGATTGACGATTTTACCGTGGACGAGCTATCGAGTGTGCAACTTACAGCACAACCCGTAGACAGTGACGGTAGTATACAAAGTGTCGTTTGGACACAAATATCCGGGCGTTCAGTGGTGCTCGAAAATGCTGAAACTAATAATGCTAGTTTTACTGCGCCTGACGTCGATCAAACAGAAACCCTCAGCTTTGAAATACTAGTAACAGATAATGATGGAGCCACCGCCACTGATTCTGTGAATGTCACTGTGGTGGATATTCCTGACAATGTTGATGTCTTTACCGTTGGAGGGAGGCTCGATGGCGCAACCGGCAATATTCGTATCGTATTGAACAATGATGAATTCATCGACTTAACAGAAAACGGTGAATATCAATTTGAAACAAAGCTTTCTTCGGGGAGCGCTTATCAAGTTTCGATTGAGCAAGCGCCCGAAGGTCAAGATTGTCAAATTGAAAATAATCAAGGTGTCGTGATGGCCAATGTGACCGATGCCAACATCAGTTGTACAACCAATCAAAACGGCGGCTTAACGGAACAACCCGCTAACCTTTCAAGTGGCGGTGCACTGGTGCTCGAAGATATACGGGTTTCTCGCAATAGCTGTGTGTCACCCTGTCCGGTAATCATGTCGATCGATCCCATAGTCGATCCAACAGCGAGCAACGCGTTTACGGATACCGGGGTTTATTGGTACTTTGATGATCAAAATGCCGATGAGCGAAATGGAAAATTTAAGCGTGGTGCGCAGTATTTTAATTCTGGAAGGGGTGCAGAAAGTGGCGCAACTCGCACCCGTGATACAAACTCTCCCCTAGCCATTCATACCTACCACTGTGACACGGGAACCTGTGTTTTTTATCCTGGGGTGTCGGTTCAAAATGAGTCGGGCGATTGGGCTACGGCTTGGACTACCATTGTTGTTGAGTCACAACAAACGCGTTATTCCAGTAACCAAACCTACTGTTATTCCAATGCGGGTAATTTCGAGGGTTGCCCTGTGGGAGCTAATCAACTCACCACCAATGCCTTACCCAACTTGAATGAATGGCAATCAAACACTCGTTATCTGTTGCGCGCGGGAGAGAGTTTTTCGGGGGCAGGTGCCGGTGAGGTTTGTGTGCCTCTTGATCGCGAAAACATCTTTATTGGTCGCTTTGGTACGGAAAATCAAAAGCCTATTTTAGCAAACAACTTGGTGCTGGGGGCCGATTCGAATTGTAGCGACAGAGTGGTTAATGACACGCAAGCGCAGAATTTTCAAATCGCCCGGTGGATGGAAGATATTACCATCACGGGGCTGCGCTTACCTAATTTGATACTCGGCATGACGTTTGAAAATATTAGCCTGCATGACGTCGATATGGACTACCAATCCAGCGCTACCGAAGGCGGTGGTATTAGAATGTTTAATTCCAATTACTGCTCTAAAAATTCGGACCTAAATTGCGAAAATGTGCCGCTGCCGAGAGGACTTTATTTGTCGTCTATGGATATTATCGGCTCTCGCCAATCACCACCAATTTACAATGTCGGTTTACTGGAGTCTGTTTGTATAAGTTTTCTCGGCGTATTGGATTCTACAGTGGGTGTATCCTATGGTCATAGTATGAGAGTGCAGTGCTCATCGAGAGTCGTTGTTATGCACAGTGACTTTATTGGAGAACACTTAGATCTTTCAAACGGCCCCCGCAATGCACTTACAATGAGGCCGAGTGGCAACTTAGAAATTGACATGCTGGAGGTCGATAGCCGCCGCAGCGATGCAGCAGATGCGGGGGGCTTTAACAATTTATTTCAAGACCGTTTTTCAGTGGTTAAAGATGTTTATTTTGGCACCCCTGAAAGCATCAATAATTCTGCACGAATAAAAATCGCTCCAGCCAACACCGGACAGGCAGGCATTGTTAGAAACTCCTTGGTTTCGGGCATAGTAACCGACATGAGTGGCGGCTCGGGTGATGGCCCGGCGAACAGAGATGTCGCATTTGCGGGAACTGGCTTGACTTGTTACACCGACAATCTTTTAGAAACATCTTTAGGCTGTGATGATCTCAATCCCGGTGTAATACCGGATGGTGGGTTTGAGCCGTCTCGAACGATTTCACCTCCTGAAATACCCATTTCTCCCATTGAACGAATGTGATTGCGGATCATAATTAGTCCAATTGAATTCCAAAAGTCGTGGTGGGCGCCTAATCACATTGCGATCTAGGCGGGTTCCAGCTGTGATCACATTTTGATCAAACTTAATCCCATTATCATCATTCTATTCTCACCCTAATCGGTGAATATCAAATCTTCGCTCTAATGGTTCGGCCTGAGTGCTTAGCGCAAAGAACTCAGTGCCCAGAACTCAGTGCCCAGAACTCAGTGCCCAGAACTCAGTGCCCAGAACTTAGTGCTCAGTGCTCAGTGCCTTGTGCTTGGTTCTACTCAGTGCTCGTTTTAAAGAATTCTCAATGGGCAGAAAAGTATTTTAAGAGACTAATTTTAAGAGACTAAAAGTAATCAAAAGGAATAAGAAGTAATGAAGAGATTGTTGTTAAGTATAGGGTTGTTAGCTGCGTTAACAGGGTGCGGTTCTTCGGGATCCTCAAGCTCAGATTCGACAACCGACCCAGAGCCGGCTTCCAATTTGCCTCCGACAGTCTCGGCAGGAGAGGACTTTAACGTTGACGAGCAAACTTTGGTGAATTTACAAGGTACTGCAACTGACAGCGATGGCAGTATCGCAAGTTATCAGTGGGCACAGACTTCAGGTGAAACTGTCGTCATCGATAATGCCGATTCACAAAATGCTAGTTTCAGCGCACCAGAAACGGTTACAGAAATGCTCTTAACTTTTGAACTGACTGTCACAGATAATCAAGGAGCATCGGCGAGCAGCCAAGTAAACATCATCATTAACCCCGTCAATACTATGCCTGTTTTATCGCTTCTTGGTCATCCAGGGGTTATCGAGTCTTTATCGACTCAGGTTAATGTAAGAGCAGAAGATACTGACGGGGAAATCGTCAGCTATTTGTGGACCCAATTGGCTGGTATTGATCTTGGCCTCAGTGAAGAACAGCGAACGGCACAAACGCTTAGTTTCACCGCTCCGCTTGTCGAAGAAACGGAACACTTGGTTTTTAGAGTGACAGTTACTGATAACGAAAATGCCAGCGCTTCGACCCAGGTTGCTTTTGAACTTTTTGATTCCCTAGATGTTCCCGCGTTTAACAAGTTAAATGATACTGGGCAAACGCTTTGCGGTAACTACACTTTAGCTTCTGATCCTGATGAAGTACATGCCAATGACGTGGATTGCGATTTAACTGAATCACCAGAAGGCTATCCTGTGCCTGAAGGTCAAGATGGTCACTATGGGCTCGATCAAGAAGAACAAGATGATTCAGATGGTCTGGCCGGAATGCGCTTTTTAAAACTCGATCAAGAGGGCACTATTCTGCCAGCTGACAGCGAAGAGTGGGCTTGTGTGATTGATCAAAATACCGGACTCACTTGGGAAATAAAAACACAAGGTCCAGAAATAACCGCTGATTTTAATCGCTTTACTTGGTATAGCGCCGACCTACAAACAAATGGTGGCGATGTTGGGACTCTCAATGATGATGTCAGTTGTGCATATGAGGGAAAGCTTTGTCACACTCGTAACTATTGGGCTGGTCAAAGTGGACTTAAGGTCTGTGGAGTAGATGATTGGCGATTGCCGACACCTAAAGAACTATTTAGTTTGGTCTCAATGAAACCAGGTATTCAGGCAAAAATCGATAATAATTATTTTCCAAATATAAATGCTGGCAACGCAGTATTTTGGAGCGCTACCACCGATAGCAATGACCCTAGCCGAGTCTTTGTTGTCGATTTTATACAAGCAAAAATTTACCCAACATCTAAATCAGATTTGAATAATATCTTGATTGTTAGAAGCGCCACCAATCAATAATTGTAAACTTAAAGGATTAATATTATGAAAACCATAACTCTGTTATTAACCGTCCTAGTTTGTCAAGTTGCAGCCGCCGAATGTGTTGATGATATCGCTCCCACATCGGGGCCATTTGATCTCGAATATGCTGAAGGACAAGTTCTCGATTTAAGTACTGGATTAATTTGGTATCGGTGCCAATTGGGCCAAACTTTTGAGAATGGTGTATGTATTGGAAGTCCATTATCCGGTACATGGCTAAACGCCCTGACTATGGCTCAAGAGTTTACTTTTGCCGGCCATGATGATTGGCGAGTGCCTAACATTAAAGAGCTTCAAAGCCTTATGGAGTACTCTTGTCATTCGCCCATGATCGACCCAGCGCTATTCGCGGAAGAAATATCGTTTCCCTTATGGAGTTCTACGCCTGAATCTTATGAGTCGGGTACGTTCAATCATTATGTGCATGGGATGACATGGCTGGGGCAAACATTTAGTGATCAAAAGGATGAAACTTTTTACACCTTATTGGTGCGAGATTTAAATGATTCCTAGCTGAGAATTCACTGCTATTAAAAATTAAATTGGATTAATTATGTCTATCAAAACGCATTTAAGAGGTCTTTTATGATATCTGGACAAAAAATAAACCCACTGGATAACGAATCAGTAAAATTAGTATTCTTGGCGATTGGCGTACTACTAATATTGTTTTTGGTAGGTTGTGGTGGCGGATCATCATCTGATACTGAAGACCCATTGCCAATCGTTAATATTGATCCACAGCCTGATCCCATTGAGGTTGATACCTATGTGATAGATATTCCAACGGTAACATTCACCGCTGAGTTCAATCATAACGGGATGCTTCTTCAGTCTGAGTTAGCCAACGGTCAATTTTTTCTTAAGAATTTGGAAGATGACGTTCGCACTTCGCTGGGGACCTTGTTTGAACAATCAGCCAGCGTTACATTTATCGAAGGTGAGTATCAACTGGAATATTTTCATCAATTTGGAGATGAGTTACCAAAAAACTTTCCTGCGATAATTGATGAAGCATTCCAACTAGCAGATACAACATACGAAGTGTTTAATGTGCAGAGTGTTGCCGTCGGCATAAACGTTCAACTAAATTCAGAAGCGTTTCCCATGGAAGAGGGAAATGAAGCAAGCATTTGGCTGAAGTCGACAGATGGTGCAAGTGAAGTTTATTTAGGAAGTACCTCACAGCCAGCCGTAGAAACGCAAATTGTGCCTGGAGAATATTATGTAATCTATCGATATATATCAGGAGAAGACATTCCTATTAATCAAGAATATCAGTTGCCTAATGTTGTGGAAATTTCTAGCTCAATGACCCTTGATATTGAGTTGCAATCCATTGATATTCGAGCAAGGTTTGATACCAACGAATTTGAAAATCTTTTTGATAATGAAAACATAGCGAATTTCTATATCAGAAGCGAACCAAAAGGCTTATTAACCTTACTTGGAAGTTCGAGCGACAGTATCGTTAGTGCAAAACTGATCCCAGCCGAATACGAATTAGTTTATGACTATCAATCGGGCACGAATATTCCAGTGAATCAAATGACCACCATCGAATCCATCAGCTTGAGGGATGGCCAGGCGGTGATTGAGCCATCTTTTTCACAAGTGACACTCGAGGGCAGCTATTCTCATAATGGCGAAACACCATCCGAAAGTCCCTACGATAATGCTCAATTGGAACTGCTCGACGTAAGCACGGGTCAACGCTATCTGATTGGTGAAACTAGGGATATAGTCTATCAAGAGCTGCATATTCTTGCGGGTGATTACCAGGTTATCTACACTCACCGACAAGGTGATGTACTACCAAAGAATCGAGATGCCGTATTAATCTCAGATTTAACGTTACTTGAAAGTCGGCGCTTGGATATTGCCATCGAGAGTGTCATTCTGCAGCCGAGTTTTACGCTTAATGACGAAGAATTTGCAACCTCCCCCTATTCGAGAGCGGAAATTTTTCTACAGCGTCAAAATGAAGAGAAGTTCTTTATTGGTAATTCGAATAATCCAGCATTTCCAGTTGTTGTCATACCCGGCGATTATCAAGTGGTTTATCAAATCAAGCAAATGCTCGACATGCCGATGAACAACAACTTTGTGCTAGATGATACATACTCCATCACAGAGTCAAGCGATCTTGCCATAAATTTTGAATCGACAACCATTCGAATAGAGACCACAGTCAATGGTGAGCACGCACCAAGCAGTCTCTACCAATCAGGAATTATTTTACTCGGTAATCAATCTGAAATGTTTGAAGTTGGGTTTACCAGAGAGCCTGTTGAATTAATGCTGCTGAAAGGTACATATGATGTTTACTACAAAAGAAATCAATATCAGGATGTACTTCCGATTAACATCCAAAAAAAGGTGGGGACGATTATTGTTGAGTGATTGGACAAGTTGACAACTAGTCGTTTATGAATCAATTATTACTCACTGGAAATTCCAACTCACTCTTTTCAACAAAGTACGAATGCTGAGATTTAAACATGAGTGAGTTGGAGTCATTCATGTCACATTTAACAAATGACGCCATAGAATAAGCACTGCGTCCAGAAATTACAGATTTTTTTATCTGTGTGGTGTTTTGAAGTAGGGGAGTCAGAGTAGCAGGGCGCTGCTAGACTCCCTCGGCGACGTTTAAATTAAAGCCTCGGTGGGGGGAATTAAAGCAAAACGCCGTGAATAAAAACTCGTGCAGTCTCCGTTGATTGTACATAAGATGAGACGCAAAGATTATGATCTGATTGCGGAACGGTTGCCACCAAACCAGGCTCTAAGTTTACTGTATTTGATTGCAACCCATAAGTGGCTATCGCGGAATTACCAAAGCCTCCAATACTTAAATCATTGATATTACATTGACCAAAGGCTACGACTGAATAAGCATCTGTTGCGGGGATGGGTAACGATAGGTTTTCAATGCGGATGGTTTTTACCACCAAGGTTCTGCCTTTATGTAAATACGACATAAATTCTTTATATGGAACTTCTTTCTCTCCGATGTGAACGGGCGCTGAAGACACTAAAGATTTTTCACCCGGCTCTACAGTCATAAAAAATGAAACTGTTTCTGACGCTTTCTCTTTGATTTCACTCATCGATTCTGCTGAAGCGAAAGATCCTGATAACAAAGTTATGGAAAATAATAGCGTTGTTAATTTTATCTTTGTCTGGCTAATTGTGCTCATCAAATACTTCCTCTTGATTTGTTACTTCTTTTTAGTCATATAAGAAGGCGATGAAACCAGAGTCAAAGTCTTTCGGACAAGGTGCTTTATCGCCAACTTAAAAACAATATCTCCTGTTTTGAAACAGGGTTGGCATTATTGTATTTCGAAAGCACTCCCCAATCTTGTGTAAAGCAAGGTGCTCACATTTAGTCAAACAATATCCAATTTGAACAATCGAACTAAAAGGCCCTAGGCGGTACTATTTAGGTAGTGCTAACTTTTGTCGTTTGATGCCAATAAATACGGCCTCCAATCTTTAGTATCTAATTTACTACTCAACTTTTTATAAGGAAAACCAAATGAAAGCTATTTTAATCGGTGCCGCATTAATTGCGATTTCGTTACTATTCGTATCCTCGCCAGCATTTGCTGCGGGTAAAGTAAAGGAGTGTCCAATGCAAACAATTACCTCTGCCTATATCGACGTACAACATACCAAGACCAAAGAAGTCGACCTAGGAAAGACATATCAAGATTTTATGAACAAAGTTGAGTCGCTTAGAATGAGTAAAAACTTTAAAGGGTTTAAGCTTGTAAATCACAATATTGATTTACAACCAGATTATAGTAACAAGGAGTTTACTAGGGTGATGATAAGAGCAAGTATTGAGTTTGACCTAAATTACCAAGCCATTACTGAACTATCGAAGCTTATTCCTAGCGCAACCATCAATGTCTCTACTTACGATTCGCGAATATGTGACAAAAAACATAGTCACTAGCAAGTAGATGGTAAGCGCTAAAAGACTACTCTATTGCGTCTTATCTTCGTTAATGCAAATTGGTTGATTTTTGGAGTCTCCTGGATAGTTTTTGAGACTCTTTTTTTATGTTTGAGCGTGAGAAATCTCACGCTCAAACATTTTAAGGGAATGTGGTTAAGTAAACTCTAAATACAATTCGATAAGGGCCATTTGAGGTCTCAGACCTTTTTGATGACTAAACTTTTACCAATGACTATACATTAAACCTAAAGTGCATCACGTCGCCATCTTTGACTAGGTAATCTTTACCTTCTAAACGCCATTTACCGGCTTCTTTAGCACCAGCTTCGCCGTTAAACTGGATAAAATCATCGTAGGAAACAACTTCCGCACGAATAAATCCCTTCTCAAAATCGGTATGAATGACTCCAGCAGCTTGCGGTGCAGTGGCATCAATTTTTACCGTCCAAGCTCTTACTTCTTTTACCCCGGCAGTAAAGTAAGTTTGCAAATGGAGTAGCTCATATCCTGATCGGATCACGCGATTAAGTCCTGGCTCTTCAAGACCCATTTCCTCGAGAAATTCGGCTTGTTCTTCGGGTTCTAAGCCAGCTATTTCTGCTTCCATAGAGGCGCAGATAGCGACTACCGTAGCATTCTCTTTGGCGGCTAATTCTTTTACTTGATCGAGGTAAGGGTTATTTTCAAAGCCATCTTCGCTCACATTGGCGATATACATAGTTGGCTTGCTGGTGATCATTTGCATGCTTTTAATGGCTTTTAATTCATCTTTGTCCCAATCACCGGCACGAATCGGTAATCCATCATCAAGCAAAGCCTTAAATCGAGTTAAGAGATCAACGAGAGCCTTAGCATCTTTGTCACCGCTCTTAGCTATTTTGGTATTTCTAATAATTTGTTTTTCAACTGACTCCAAATCCGCCAGTGCAAGTTCAGTGTTGATTACGTCGATATCATCGAGCGGGTCGATTTTATTTTCAACGTGAATAACATCATCGTTTTCAAAGCATCGAACAACATGAGCAATCGCGTCAGTTTCACGAATGTTACCAAGGAACTGATTTCCAAGCCCTTCACCTTTGGATGCGCCTTTCACTAATCCGGCAATATCGACAAATTCCATGGTCGTTGGAATCACTTTTTCAGGGTTAACAATGGCAGCCAGTGCATCAAGTCTTGGGTCTGGCATTGGTACCACACCGGTATTTGGTTCGATGGTGCAAAATGGATAATTTTGCGCGTCGATGCCAGCATCGGTGAGTGCATTAAAAAGTGTTGATTTACCAACATTCGGAAGTCCGACAATGCCACATTTAAAACCCATGGTTTTCTCCAAATAAATAAGACTTAAAATAATTCACCACGGAGGCACGGAGAACACGGAGGAAAAGATCCTTGGTGTTATTGGTGCGGATTGTGGTTTGGGCTTAACACCCATCAATTCGAAACTGTTGTTGGTCAGAATTTACTGACTCAATACTTAAACCTAAAAATTAAAAACATTCACCACAGAGTCACAGAGTTCACTGAGGTTAGAATACGACTAAGTTGGCAATCCGTTGTTAGTGATTTATTGATATATGTTTAAACGCAGAGCGCACCAATAACACTTAAGTTGTTTATCTCTGTGTTCTCTGTGCCTCTGTGGTAAAATCCTTTAAATCGTTGCCCTAAACCCATGCATGCTTTGCATGACCTTGTCGTGTTCACCATTAATCATATCAGGCGTATGTCGAAGTGCTTCGTCAATACTTTCATCGATTGCCCTTTGTTGATCTGCTGGCGCTTTACCTAACACGTAGTTAGTTACTTGGTTCTTATTTCCGGGATGACCAATACCTATTCGAAGCCGGTAAAAATCCCGATTGTTTGCGAGTGATTTTATAATATCTCGCAGGCCGTTGTGGCCGCCATGCCCGCCGGATTGTTTGAGTTTGACGGTACCCGGATCAATATCTAGTTCATCGTGAGCCACTAAAATTTCATCGGGTAAAATTTTATAAAAGGTCGCCAAAGCCCCAACAGCTTTCCCACTAAGGTTCATAAAAGTATTGGGAGTTAAAAGTCGGCAATCTGATTGGCCAATCATGCCGCGACCTGTTAGTCCGAAAAACTTGGTTTCTAATTGCAGTGGGATGGAGTAGTCATTGGCCAATGCTCTCACATACCATTCGCCGGCATTATGTCTAGTTTGTTGATATTCTGGTCCTGGGTTACCCAAGCCAACGATTAGTTTAATCCGAGACATAATAAATTTAGATTCTTGCTAATTGAGTCTAATTAAAGAGTTTAATTAGAGAAATAACCTGTCCCAAACGGGACAGGTTATAAAACCGATATTATTCAGTTTCAGCTTCGCCTTCAGCTGCGTCATCTGAATCTTCTTCAGTATCAGAAACTGCTGCGCGAGTTTTGTGGATTGTTGCAACAGCTTGGTCATGGTCTGCACCATGGCTCAATTCAACAATTTCAACGCCTTTTGGTAACACAATGTCTGAAAGATGAATAATTGCGTCCATTTCGGCATCAGCCATATCAACTTCAATATACTCAGGAAGGTTCTTAGGTAAGCAAGAAACTTCAACAGTGGTGTAGCTATGGTTAACAACACCGCCAGCTTTAACGCCTGGGCAGTTTTCTTCGTTGATAAAGTGAAGTGGAACACTTGTTTGTAGCTTTTGAGTTGCGCTAATACGCATAAAGTCAGCATGTGTCACTTTTGGCTTGTAAGGATGACGTTGAAGGTCCTTAAGGATTACTTTTTCAGTCTTTTTACCGGCTTTTAGTGTCAAGATGTGCGAGTAAAACGCTTCATCTTCTAAATGCTTGATGATTTCTTTATGGCTAAGAGAAATCGGTTGTGGTTTTTTTCCAGCACCGTATACGATACCTGGAATTCTGTCTTCGTTACGTCGTAGGCGGCGGCTCGCACCTTTCCCTAGATCATCTCGAAGCTCAACATTTACTTCAAATGAATCACTCATTTTAATTCTCCAAAAATTTAATTTAATCCTCGACCGCGACCAGTTCGAGAACGTGTTTCCCGTTTACTCTTGATTAGACGAGCAAAAAGGGCGGCGAATTATAAGGCAGATGGGGGTTGAGTGCAATCAAAGTGTCAATAAAAGAGTAAGATTGGGGTTGAAAACATATTCACCACGGAGGCACGGAAAGAGCGGAGAAAAATATTGATGGGTTTTATAAACTTAATATAGGTCTGACATCCAGCGATGGGGGGAGCGCCAGAGCTTTGACAAAAAGACCAAAAGAATTTCACCACGGAGGCACGGAGAGCACGGAGGAAAAGACTTATGGGGTTTATAGGCTTAAAATAATTCTGACTTCAGTCTGATATTCTGCGGTGGGGGAGCGTTAGGTTTTTGACAAAAAATCAAAAGATTTTCACCACGGAGGCACGGAGAACACGGAGGAAAAGATTTATGGGGGTTTATAGGTCTAGTGTAGGTCTGACTTCAGCCTGACATTCTGCGGTAGGGGAGCGTTAGGTTTTTGACAAAAAGACCAAAAGACTTTCACCACAGAGGCACGGAGAGCACGGAGGAAAAGACTTATGGAGGTTTATAGGTCTAGTGTAGGTCTGACTTCAGCCTGACATTCTGCGGTGGGGGAGCGTTAGGTACAAAAAATCAAAAGATTTTCACCACGGAGGCACGGAGGCACGGAGAGCACGGAGGAAAAGATTTATGGGGTCTATAGGCCTAGTGTCGGTCTGATTCTTATTTGACATCCTATAATAAATACTACAAAAGGCACTAAAACCATCGAGGAGTTAACCCTCAGTAAATTCTGTGCCTCTGTGGTAAAACGTTTGCGCTTTTTACTCCATAAACATTGTGCTTAGGGAGGCTTCTTCATTTATTCGCTTGATAGATTCGCCAAGCATTTCGGATAAAGTGAGAACTTTGATGCGATCACATTGTTGTGCTTCTTCTGAAAGCGGGATGGTGTCGGTCACGACAAGTCTGTCGAGTGCCGAGTTGGTGATATTTTCAATCGCTTTGCCAGAAAGTACCGCGTGGGTAGCATAAGCCGATACACTTCTCGCGCCGTTTTCCTTGAGTGCGCCGGCTGCAGTTGCAAGGGTTCCTGCGGTGTCGACCATATCATCTACAATAATACAATCTCTGCCTTCTACATCACCAATAATATGCATTACTTCGGCTTTATTGGCTTCAGGGCGACGTTTATCAATAATCGCAAGCTCTGAATCGTTCAATCGCTTTGCCACCGCTCTTGCTCTGACAACACCGCCAACATCGGGTGAAACTACAATTTCATCACCGGTGGCATTTGATTGAATATGATCAATAAGGATTGGTGTGGCGTAAACGTTATCAACTGGAATGTCGAAGAATCCTTGAATTTGATCGGCATGGAGGTCAACGGTTAGTACTCGGTTGATGCCAACCACAGCCATCATGTCGGCGACAACTTTAGCACTGATTGGAACACGTGCGCTTCTGACGCGTCGATCTTGTCTGGCATATCCAAAATACGGGACTACCGCAGTAATTCGGCCAGCAGAGGCTCTATGAAGCGCGTCTGCCATGATCACTAACTCCATTAAGCTTTCGTTAGTTGGCGCACATGTCGATTGAATAATGAAAACATCCATGCCTCTAACATTTTCTAAGATTTCGGTGTTCACTTCACCATCACTAAAGCGCGAAACCTTGGCTTTTCCCAATTCGCAGCCTAAATAGCTTGCAATTTTATTAGCGAGTTCTGGTGTTGCGTTTCCGCTGAAGAGCATGAGTTCAGACATGGGAAATCCCCGTATTATTATTTAGGATTGAAATAAAAAGCGAATGATACAACAAGATCGCGATAGTTTCTTTATTTAAACTTAAATTGATCGCAGGAAAATGAAAAAAATCTGAAATTAATAAAGTCATGGTTTTCAGATTAATAATATGGAGGAATTAGAGCTTACAATTGAAAAGAAAAATGGCTGGGATGGCAGGATTTGAACCTGCGCATGACGGGATCAAAACCCGTTGCCTTACCGCTTGGCGACATCCCAGTAATGTATGCAAAATTGAGTCGCATTTTGAGCATATTAACTATTCAAAAAGCAGAATAACCCAATTTCTGGTGTAAACTCGATTCAGTGAGCCCTTGGGCGACAATCACTTGCCATCTCGGGTCACATAGGGCGGCTATTTTACTCGCTTCTTGCTGATTGTCAAAGACAGAAAATAGACAACTTCCTGACCCTGTCATTCGAGCATGACTTGAATGCTGTTTTAGCCAATCAAGCGCCTCGCGAACCTCTGAATTTCCATCAACAACCAGCGGTTGCATGGTGTTGACGCCTTCAAATGGCAGCCCCATTGTTTCGAGGTCGCGTATTGTGATGGCTTTACTATTTCTTGTCAACAGTGGATTTGAAAAAATTTCTTTGGTTGAAATAGGGCACTTAGGTTGAATAATCAAGAAGTAGGCTGGAGGTATTTGATATGGCGTTATTTTTTCTCCAATTCCCTCGACAAAAGCGCTTTTTCCACGAACGAAAATAGGGACATCCGCACCGAGTGCTTGCCCCAATTCTGCCAGACTTTCAATGCTAAACCCAACCCCCCAAAGATGGTTCAATGCGACCAGCGCGGTGGCGCAGTCTGAACTCCCACCACCAACCCCGCCTCCAATGGGAGAGCGTTTGTTTAAATACAAATCGGCCCCAAAAGAACAGCCACTGGCGTCTTTAAGTAATTCAGCCGCTTTTACTACTAGATTATCTGGCGAAGTTAAGTCTGGGTCATCGCATTTAAAGTTGATATCACCGGATTGGTTTATCGATATTTTTAGCTCGTCGCCAAAATCGACTAATTGAAAGTAGCTTTGTAAAAGGTGATAGCCGTCACTGCGTTGCCCCACGAAGTGCAAGAACAAGTTAAGTTTAATTGGGCATGGCCAGCTAGATTGGCTTTCTAGGGGCATATCGCTACCGGTTTGAAGACTCATAAAATGCCCATTTTTTGGCAACCACTTTCAAGCTCATTTGCGGGTGAACAGCTTTAATCATCTTGGGTAATTGGTAGCCTTGAAACTGTTTGTATTTACTGAAGTTTATCCGCCAAAACCCCATTTCTATGGTTTCTAATCGGCCGGTTTCATCTCGAGTGACGATTTCGCCAGCTGCACCAGAAGGTAACCCTTTTACCCAATAGGCTAGGGCGTCAATTGGAAAATCCCAGCCTAAAGCTTGTTGCAGCAAAACTTGCGCATCATGGTGAACGAAGGTGTCGTGGTCAGGAATATTAAGAGTGGCTCGTTGCTTCTCTTGTACCAGGTGAGCGAGGGTTACTCCAAAAGCTCCACTTAGCAAAAAGTCGAATTCTCGGCCTGTTTTGTTCCAATCCAGACTCGCGGTGGTGCTGTCGTCTGCGGTTTGAATTGCGACTCTTGCTTCCAATTGCCAATGATCAACCTGGCTCAGATGAGGTGGTTGATTAGGGTCCAGCAACTTCAGTTGGGACTTAGTCGCGCAGCCGCTAACCAGCATAAAAAGCAGGGTTATACTGATGAGTTTGATGGGGTTTTGCAAAACGGTTGACTTCCTTAGTAGGTCACCCCGAGTTGGAATGACCTTTAAATTTATTGCTCTTTATCGGATATTTTAACGCCTAATCGTTCAATGGTTGTAAACAATAAGTAATTAGTTGGGTCTAATTGTTTAGCCTTGTTCCAATACACCATAGCTTTATCTTTTTCGCCAGTTTGCCAGTAAACTTCGCCGATATGAGTGGCGACATCCGCACTGGGTGACATTTTGTAAGCTAAGTTTAGAAATTGTAGTGCCTCCCGATATTCACCCTTGCGAAAAGCCAGCCAGCCTTTGCTATCAACCACCGCGGCATTATCGGGCATCGCCAGGTAAGCTTTTTCAATCAGTTCTGCGGCGTAATCGAGTTCTCTGTTTTGGTCAGCAAGGGTGTAGCCTAGCGCGTTCATAATGTTGGCATTCTCAGGGTCTATCGCTAACAAATGTTTAAAATCAGCAATCATTTCGTCAAACAGTCCAAGCGGCTCTTTATAAAGCGCTCTGGCATATAGGTAGTCTCGATCTTGAGGTTTTTCTTTGAGTGCTTCGGTTAGCCAATCGACAGCTTGTTGAAAGTGCTGATTATTTCGCAACAGCGCCGCCACAGCTAAGTCGTATTGGTGCTTTTTCCCATCGTCTTGAAATTGAGCGCGTGCTTGTTTAAGTTTTGGAATGAGTTGCTCAGGCTTATCGTTCAGTTCGAGCAGTCTCATTTTCTTAAAAAGCAAGCTGATCGCCTCGGGGTGAGCTGATATGGCTGACTCTAGTCGCGATAAAGCGTGTAATTTACCCTTGTATTGATTGAGGATTTCAACTTCGATATTAATCAGTTGAAGCTCAGATTCTAAGTTGTCGGCAAACTTAGGGTTTCGTACGGTATCGAGGGCCTTTTCGATTTCGCCTGTCAGTGCGTAAAGTTTAGCTTGTTCCACTTTGGCTCGGGTCAAGTATTTTCCTTCTGAGACAAGGTTATAACAGGCTATTGCTTGGGCATATTCTTTAATTTGAGCGGCCGAGTTACCACAGAAAAAATAAGTCAGTTGCGGCTTGTAATCTTTACCCAGTATTTTTTGAAAATTGCTTAAACTGCTTTTGTAATCGCCTGTGGCAAAATGAGTAGAAGCTAAATAAAAGTAGGCTTTGTGATCCTTTTTATTACTCTTTAGCCAATTGGCGTAGTGCTGCTTGGCCAAATCGAATTTACGTAAATCGTAAAGTAATTGCCCCAGCATATGACTGATTTCGCCTGAATCAGGAAAGTCCGTATGCAGCTTACGAAGAAATGCTTCAGCTTTTTCATCTTGACGGGATTGATAGAGCAGTCGGGTCTTAAGGTCGACTGCTGGAATATAATCCGATTGAATTTCGAGAGCTTTGTTTAACTCAACAAACGCCTGCTTCATTACTTCTGCCGGGCGAGGTGTGAGTTTTGCCACGCGCGCAAAAAATGCTCCTCGAGCAAACAAAACAGCAACATTATCTGCATAGTTAGCGTTGAGTTGAGTAAAGTAGGCATTTGCAATGGCTGGCGGTTTGGCGCGAACCATTTCGTCGAGCAATAGGCCCAGCTCACTGAGATCGGGCTCCAAACTAAAAAGATGGGAAGAACTGGCCACCGCTTGGTCAATTTCTTGATGGGAGAGCTGTGCTTGTATTTTGGTGATATGCGCGTCGATATTTTGAGGTTCTAACGCGAGCCAAAGTTCTGAAGCCTGCAGCATCGCAAGGTTATCGTTAGATTGTTCAGCCGCATCTATCGCAAGCTCTATCAAATTGATGCTTTTTGATAGTCTTGCGGCAGCGAGATAATAGCTAGTGGCCACCTCAAATTGCTGGTTAGCACTGGCCAAATCGGCGGCAATGATCGACTCATAAAGGTCGGCCCGCTCACGGTCATCGAGATGAGATATATCTTCAAACTCGTGAGCTTGCTGTGGCGTTTGGTATTGTTCGAGCGGTGTTTGATTGGCGCAGCTCGCAAGTGCCAAGCAACTTGCTAGGCAGATCGGTTTAGTAATATGGCTTAATTTCATTCGAAAATCTTTTATAACACTCTTAAATTCGGTCGATTTCTGGGTTCTATGATATTCGCTCAGCTATCAAATAGCTAGCCAGTGAGTCTCATGTAGGTTGTCCTTAAAGTCACAACCACATCCCTGCAAACGGCAAACTTTGACGTCTGAGGTTATGGATTTCATGCAAACTTTAGTTCGCAGGGCTAGATTGGCCTTTCAAAACCCGCAGCTTATTATCAAAATAACACGCGGTGAACTATAAATTCACACTATTTCACGATAGAATTGTAAGTTAATCTAATGCGTGTTTTTATGACTGGTCAATTTTGTATTCAACAGACTCTAAAATTTCATCAAACATCCTTAAATTGGCTGATTTTTCACCAGTTTACTTGGCCATGTTGAGCGAATACTCTCCTTGTAAGTCTGTAGACCAAGCAAATGCCTACTTGTTCCATTCATAGCGCGATTCGTCATGCCTGTATCGATCATTGGAATAAACCATAAGACTGCGCCTGTTTCTGTAAGAGAAACAGTGGCATTCGATCCGAAAGAGATTAACTCAGCATTACAGTCCCTCAAGTCAGAGACTTTGTTGAATGAAGTCGCCATTATTTCTACGTGTAATCGTATGGAAATCGTTTTTCGGCAAGATGTCGCTGAAGACAACTCTCTAGAAGCTCAAGCTGAGTTGGCTGAACAATCTGTTTTGCAATGGTTGGCAGAACATCATCAGCTGCAAGTTAAGGATATTCAGCGGCACTGTTATTGGCATCATGGTCAAGCTGCAGTAAATCATTTAATGTCGGTGGCCTGTGGTCTTGATTCAATGGTGTTGGGAGAGCCGCAAATCCTAGGGCAAGTGAAAGATGCCTATGGTTATGCTAATAATGCAGGGACAATAGGGCTGTATTTAAACCGACTATTTCAACAAACCTTCACTCTTGCTAAGCAAGTTAGAACGGATACTCAAATTGGAGAAAGTGCGGTTTCGGTTGCTTATGCTGCAGTCACCTTAGCCAAGCGAATCTTTGATGATTTTAGTCAGGTCAATTGCCTTTTTATTGGTGCCGGCGAAACCATCGAGTTAGCCGCTCGTCATTTAGTTAGACAAGGAGTCGTCAATATCAAAGTGGCAAATCGAACCGTTGAACGAGCGCAACTTTTAGCCAATGAGTTTTCTGGAACAGCGCATAGTTTAGCCGCCTTACCAGAGTTAATCGAACAGGCTGATATTGTCATTAGTTCGACGGCTAGTCCGGTACCAATTATCGGTAAAGGATTGATGGAAAAGGTCATTAGTGCACGTAAACATCGCTCGATGTTTATGGTGGACTTGGCAGTGCCGAGAGACATTGAACCAGAAGTTGCTGAACTAAGTGATGTTTATTTGTACACCGTTGATGACATGCAAGGCGTCATACAAGAAAACTTAAAGTTAAGAGAAGAAGCGGCCAAGGAAGCTGCTGATATCGTGAGTTTGCACGTTGAAAAATACCATACCTGGTTGCACTCTCTTTCTTCGATTTCATTGCTCAAGGCGTTTAGGAGCAAAATAGAACAAGTAAAGCAAGAAGAACTAAAACGTGCGACTGCAAAATTACTAGCCGATGATTCAGCTCATACAACAGAAAGCGCCACCGCTAGGCAGGAGCAAATTCTAAGTGAACTAGCTAATCGACTGACACAAAAATTTATGCACGAACCCAGTCAACTGATTAGACGAGCCGGTGAAGAGAAAGATCAACAAACATTAAGAGTATTGGCCGAGCTATTTGGACTTGAAGACTAGGCAGCACTCAGAATTTAAGGGTTGAATCAAAAACGCTAATGCGATTTTGTTAACCGCTATAACCGATAACTGATAACAAGCAATAAAAGCAGAAGACTATGAAAGATTCAATTTTGAAAAAGCTAGAAACATTGACTGAACGTCATGAGGAAGTTGGCCATTTACTGGGTGACCCCGATGTCATTAGTGATCAAAACAAATTTAGAGATCTTTCCAAAGAGTATTCTCAACTCGAGGAAGTGGTCAGTTGTTTTGCTCGTTACAACCAATTGATTGAGGATCTGACTTCGGCTGAGGAAATGATGAAAGATTCGGATCCCGATATGCGAGAAATGGCTGAAGAAGATTTTAAATCTTGCAAAGAGCAACTCGAACCAACCGAAATGCAGTTGCAGAAGTTACTGCTACCTAAAGATCCTAATGATGATAAAAATATCTTTCTTGAAATTCGAGCGGGTACCGGTGGCGATGAGGCGGCTTTATTTGCCGGCGACCTATTTCGAATGTATAGCCGTTATGCTGAAAAGAATCGTTGGCAAATTGAAGTGCTCAGTGAAACTCGAAGCGAGCAAGGCGGTTATAAAGAAATTATTTGTTTGGTTTCGGGTAACGATGTTTACTCCAAATTAAAATTTGAATCCGGCGCGCATCGTGTACAGCGGGTTCCCGAAACTGAATCCCAAGGACGAGTTCATACATCGGCTTGTACGGTGGCGGTAATGCCAGAAGCTGATGAGTTGGACGATATAGAAATTAATCCTGCCGACATTCGCGTTGATACGTTTAGAGCGTCTGGTGCGGGTGGGCAGCACGTTAACAAAACAGATTCAGCAATTCGAATTACTCATTTGCCTACAGGCTTAGTGGTGGAGTGTCAGGATGGACGTTCGCAGCACAAAAATAAAGCGCAAGCACTAAGCGTTTTGAAATCAAGATTACTGGCAGCACAGGAAGAAAAAGCCCATAGTGAGCAAGCCGAAGAAAGAAAAAGTCTGGTTGGAAGTGGCGACCGTTCTGAGCGAATAAGGACCTATAATTTCCCTCAAGGTAGAATGACTGACCACCGCATTAACCTTACTTTGTACAAGCTCGATGAAATTATGCAAGGTGATTTAAATCAATTGCTTGAGCCATTAAACAGTGAGTACCAAGCGGATCAACTCGCTGCACTTTCCGACGCAAACTAGTGAGTCCGTTTTGGCCTTGGATATTAGGGTAAAGGAAAACACATCGCAAATATGAGTCATTCAAATCAAATTGAAAAAATTGATCAGGTCACTCTAGTGGGTGGTACTCATGGAAATGAACTGACAGGCATTCATCTGATTCATCAATGGCAGACGAATAATCAGGCAGCTGATTATTCGAAACTTAATATCAACTATTTGTTGGCTAATCCTGAAGCGATGAAAGCCAATAAACGTTACCTAGACCACGACTTGAATCGTTGTTTCAAAAAAATTGACTTAGAAAATCCTGTACTACAAAGTCGCGAGCAAAAGCGAGCCAAAGAAATTAATCAATTGTTGGGGCCTAAAGGCAATCCCAAAACCGATTTTATTATGGACTTGCATACCAGTACCGCGAACATGCAAACCAATATTGTATTAACTCGTATTGATCCGTTTCATATTCAACTCGCGGCTTGGTTAATCGATAAGCTTGACGATGTGGTCATCACTTCAGAAACTGAGCTAATGGCTGATCATCATTTTTTGGAGTCTATTGCGAATAAAGGTATTGTGATAGAAGTAGGCGCGATTCCACAGGGGAGTTTACAATATGATTGCTTTGAAAAAACTGAGGCCGCTGTCAAAGCTAGTTTGGACTTTATATCTCGATACAATGCTGGTGCAATTAAGCTAGAAAATGATACTCAAATTGAGGTGATGAGTTACCACTCAAAGATTCATTTTCCTGTCGACCAAAATGATATGATAACGGCTTGTGTCCATCCCAATTTAATCGGTCAAGCTTACCCCCAGGTGGTCGAAGGTGACCCCTTATTTAAGTGCTTCGATGGTAAAGATATATTTTATCAAGGTGAGCCGACTCATCTAGCGTTTATAAATGAAGCGGCTTATTACGACCAAAAAATTGCACTGTGCTGCTGTCGACCCAAGAAGCTTTCTTTAGTCAACGGCGAAGTGATTGAATCTTGATTCAAAATGAATGATTTTCAACCACTGACCGTACAGCAAGCGAATCAGTTTTTAATTGATAAGCTCGCAACAGATTCACCAGAAGATGATGCCCGCTATCTGTTAAGTTTTATCCTAGAAAAAAGTTTTACTTGGCTAAAAACTTGGCCTGATGAGAGCTTGTCACAGGACCAAATGGATGCACTTCATCAAGTATTGAGCAGGCGCTTGTCGGGAGAGCCCATCGCTTACATTACAGGTGAGAAAGACTTTTGGACTTTATCACTAAAAACCAACTCTTCCACTCTGATTCCCAGACCTGAAACAGAACTACTCGTCGAAAGTGCTCTCGAATTTCTGCAAGCCGATCGTTCTACAGATTCCAATTCATTGGCAACGGCTGCAAAACTTGATTCTGCTGAGTCAGTTGAATCAAAAAAGATCCTCGACCTGGGCACAGGAACTGGTGCAATCGGATTAGCGATCGCCAGTGAGCGACCGCATGATAAGGTGACGGCTGTCGATTATCAGCCAGAAGCCGTGGAGCTTGCGCGAAAAAACGCTGAGTGGAATGAGATTGAGAATATCCAAATCTTTCGCAGTAACTGGTTTGAGGCGATTACCGAGAATCGATTTGATTTAATTGTTTCTAACCCGCCTTATATTGAGAAAAACGACCCGCATCTACAGCAGGGTGACTTAGTGTTTGAGCCTCAATCCGCTTTGGTTGCCGATGAGGACGGGTTATCCGATATCAAAGAAATCATTAATTCGTCTCCAGATTTCTTGATTGATGGCGGGATGGTAATGTTAGAACATGGATTTCAACAAGCTGAAGCGGTTGCTAGTTTGATGAAATTAAGAGGATTCAATCAAGTCAGGTCGCTATCCGATCTCGCGGGTCACTTGCGTGTGACCATGGGGGTTTTTAATCAAGTTTTGAATAAGCCGGAGGACGTTTGTGCTCACCGATAATGAATTGCTACGTTATTCACGTCAAATCATGTTGCAGAATATTGATATTCAAGGTCAACATCAAATTAGGCAGGCGAACCTTTTAATAGTTGGACTTGGTGGGTTAGGATCGCCGGTGGCACTTTATTTAGCCTCTGCAGGTATTGGACAGCTCACATTAGCCGACGATGACCAGGTCGATGTCAGTAATTTGCAACGTCAAATTATTCATCAAGATTCCCATCAGGGAATGGACAAGGTCGAGTCTGCGGCAAAGCGAATCCGGCAAATTAACCCTGAGTGTAAAATAAGCACCATCAATCAAAGGCTAGACGTTGAGCAGCTGAGGTCGTTGTTGCCCAATATTGATTTAGTTGTAGACTGTTGTGATAATTTTGTGACGAGATTTGCTCTCAATAAACTTTGTTGGAAAACTAAAACACCATTGGTTTCAGGGGCTGCAATTCGTTGGGAAGGGCAGCTTACTAGCTTTTTAATGAAACCTGAATCAGCATGTTATGCCTGCGTGTACGATAGTCAGTCAAGTGTTGATCAAAGTTGCTCCGAAAATGGTGTGCTTGGCCCAATAGTGGGAACCATTGGCAGCCTACAGGCTTTAGAAGCTATTAAAATACTGACCGGAGCGGGAAAGCCACTAGTCGGCGAGTTATTATTATTTGATGGAACCGATTTGTCATTTAATAAAATCAAGTTTGTTAAGAAGCAGGATTGTCCAGTTTGTAGTCAATCCAATGTGGGCTAAATATAAGTCCATTGATGTATTTGTAGACCCAGTTCAATGGATATTTAATTAAGTACTACCAATGCTGCTGGCTAATTCCGAAGGAAGAAAAACCATGAATCGATATTTTCTAATTCTACTTGCGATGTTGATGGCTGTGAGTAAAGCCGTTGGGGCAGAGAAAGATAAATCCTTACAGCAAGTCGTTTTTGAAATTGAAACTGCCTTTGCCAAAACCATGGCCGATCGAGACTTTGAAGCATTCAAAAGCTACTTGTCAAAAGAGGCTATATTTCTTTCGGGAAAGAATCCGCGACGAGGACGAGATGCGATTGCCGAACACTGGCAAATATACTTCACCGAAAAAGTAGCTCCCTTCTCATGGAAGCCAGAAGTGGTACAAGTACTCGACTCAGGTAAGCTCGCACTAAGTACCGGGCCAGTTTTTAATGCTAAGGGAAAGCTTTTCTCATACTATACGTCGACTTGGCGTTTAGAGCAGGATGGTCAATGGCGAATTATTTTCGATAAAGGGAATAAAGCTTGCCAACATAAGTAGTTGGCATTTAGATAGTTGACATTTAGGTCGCTGGATTTAGATCGCAAAAATATCACGATTAAAACTAGTAGGCTCGGTGGATTATTTTTTATTCAAGCTCATATACAATCATACGGGTCTTGAGTTAAGCGAACTTGATATTAGTCTACCTAATAATTTAACCTTGGTTACAGATTTTCAATTTCTTTTTTAAGGTCGTAACCTTTGTCTGTGACAATGGCTTCCAATACTTTTACTCTTTCTTCTAAGGTTTCAACGCGCGCTAATCGCTCTTCAAGTGGAGACAAGTC
This sequence comes from Kangiellaceae bacterium, assembly GCA_965230525.1. Taxonomy (GTDB): domain Bacteria; phylum Pseudomonadota; class Gammaproteobacteria; order Enterobacterales; family Kangiellaceae. The sequence continues at coordinate 4,422,819 of OZ246008.1, read as the reverse complement.
GACCTCAGGTTTTTCTCGAGTCTTAAGCCATTCTCTCGCTAAATTGGCCAATAGTGAAGCCACGACGATAATAACGATCATCTCGAAAACGCCTACCCACATAATTTTCTCTCCTAAAATTAGTTAATTGTCGTTTAATAAAGTCTATCTTAATTGAACTATCATCGATGATTAAGTGCAAAATCCGTAATGCGGTTCAAAAAGCGTAAGATGTATATTAGTATGTTTAATACCAACCGCAAAATCGAAAGACCTCATCATTTTAATGACTAACAACATTGTTGAACAAGCCCTTAGCCAATTAAATTCTGTTGTTGCTAAAGCTGAGACGAGTTTGCCTGACAAATTATTCCAACATTTGACTGATAAAATCAAAATTAGTCGGTTCTTAGCGGAAGTTTATGCCGAAATGGCGTCGCCAGCCAGCCAACAGTTGGCGTGGCACGCGACCAATGAGACTGAACATTTTCGTGACTACCTCACTCATTTGATAGTCAAAAGTCTATTTATTAAGCCACCAAAGTCACTTAGTAACGCAGATCAACGGATGGAGAACATACATCCCGAATATCAAAATGAGCTCGCAGTAATGAAGTTTTTACGAGTGACTCGACGACAACATAGCGCTGCTATTGCTGTGTTGGAGCTTTCCAACAGTATTTCCGTCGAACAAGCCATGGAAAGAATGAGTATTTTGGCAGACTGCTTAATTCAAGTGGCTTACATGTGGAGTTTTGCCCAGCAATCAACCGGCCTAGGCCTACCTGAATTTGATAGAGAGAGTATGCTTACCATTAAATCGAATCATAGTCGGTTGCACGAGCAGGCTCAACAACAGCAGCAGCAAGAGCCCGCGTGGGACTTTCAAAACATGATGGTCTTAGCAATGGGCAAATACGGCGGCTTTGAGCTTAATTTTTCTTCAGATATTGACTTAATCTTTTTCTATCTCGCGTCAGGCATGACCAAAGGAGGACGACGTTCAGTCGAAAATAGCCGGTTCTTCCAGCGACTAGGGCAACAGCTTATCAGGCTGCTTGACGAAAAAACCGCCGACGGTTTTGTATTTCGTGTGGATATGCGGCTCAGGCCATATGGCGATTCGGGTAGCTTAGTCATGTCCGTCGATCAGGCGGAAGATTATTATCATGAGCAAGGCAGAGGCTGGGAGCGATTTGCAATGGTGCGCGCTCGGATCATTACTGGCCGGGTTGAAGAACAAAAGCAACTCGATCAAATCTTGAGACCTTTTGCATTTCGTCGATATATTGATTATGGCGTGATTGATTCTTTGCGCGGCATGAAGGATATGATCCAAAGAGAAGTTCGAAGGCGAGGGTTAGTTGGCAACATAAAACTTGGTGCTGGAGGTATTCGTGAAATCGAGTTTATGGTGCAATCGTTGCAACTTATTCAAGGGGGCCGAGACAAACGCTTGCAACAACGTAGCCTACTCAAAGTGCTTCCGATTTTGGCTGAGCAAGAACTATTGCCTGTTGATGCTGCAAAACAGCTAGCTGAAAATTACCGTTTTTTGCGACGACTAGAGCACTGTTTACAACAGCTCGAAGAAAAACAAACTCAGCAGCTACCTGAATCTACTGAAGCTCAAGCTACGATTGCTAAACTCATGGGATTTGCACAATGGCAAGATTTTAAGTCGAGTTTAGATACTATCCAAGCAGCCACAAATCGCCAGTTCAAGGCGCTGTTTGGCGAAGAGCGCACGCTAAGTGAAGAGCAAGATGACTTCTATTTATCACTGTGGGAAGGGTTTATATCCGTCGAGCAGTTGTGCCACAAACACACCAAGCTTGAATCCCAGGAAGCACAACAAATCATCGCTGCTTTGGCAAATTTTCGAGAATCGAACGCGCACTTAAGTTTGTCGCAAAAAGGGGCAAAGCGGTTGAAGTTATTTTTGCCAACGCTTTTGTCACTTGCGTTAGAAACTGAAAACGTGTTGGTGACGCTGAAGAATCTAATACGAATTTTGCGAAGTATTTTAAAACGCACCGCCTATTTAGAGCTCCTTAGTGAAAACTTGCCAATACTGCAGCACTTAGTGGATTTGGTCAGTCGCAGTCAATGGATAGTCGACCGCTTGTGTGAAAGTCCAATTTTGTTTGATGAACTTCTCTATCCAAATAGCTTGTATGAACCTTTGCAAACGAGTGATCTGCAAAGTGAGCTCAGACAGTCGTTACTTAGAATCGAAGAAACCGATCAAGAACAAATATTGGATAGTATTCGTAATTTCAAACAAATTAATGAGTTGCGAGTGGCAGCAGCTTTATTGGCTGAGCGACTCAGTATTTCGCAAGTTAATCGTTATTTAAGTCAGTTGGCACAGGTGATCATTCAAACGGCGTTAATGATTTGTTGGCGTGAGATGGTGAGCCGATATGGTCAACCCGCCGGATTATTAGAACAAAATCCTGAGAAAGTTCACAAGCTAGTGAATGAATCTCCGGCTAGTTCAGAAACCTTAGACACAGGCTTTGCTATCATCGGATATGGCAAACTGGGTGGAAGTGAGTTGGGATTTAATTCCGATCTCGATCTTGTTTTTCTATTTGATCAAGCGCTAGAAGGTGAAACTACCGGTATAAAAAAACAACAAAATCAATCTCAGTCCACGGGTGTTTTAGGTGTGAGTCGGTTTTATACTCGCCTTGCGCAAAAGTTGATTCATTTTCTATCAACACGAACCAGTTTAGGGGTGTTGTACGAAGTCGATATGCGATTGAGGCCGTCGGGAAATTCAGGAATGCTAGTCAGCCATATTGATACTTTTGAAGTGTATCAACAAGAAAGCGCTTGGACTTGGGAGCATCAAGCATTAGTGCGAGCAAGGCCGATAGCAGGTGGTCCGCAGGTGTCCCAACGATTTATGCAAATAAGGCAGTCAATTTTGCTTCAAGCACGAGATCAGTATCGACTAAAAAGCGATGTTATGGAAATGCGTGAACGAATGCGTAAAGAGTTAGATAAGTCCACATCGCAATGGTTCAGCATAAAACAAGGTAAAGGGGGAGTTGTTGATATTGAATTTATGAGTCAATATTTGGTTTTGAGGCACAGCAACGAAGCATCGAAATTAGATAAACCAAGTACAATTCCTCACAGTACAGTTGCCATTTTACGACGCTACAGTGAGTCGAATATTATCGACCAACAAGATGGCAAGATGCTAATTAATGCTTTTAAACAATACATTAACCGATTGAATAAACTAACGTTGGAAAGTGGTGATAAGGTCGTTCCGGCTACAGAGTTTTTGGAACAAAGAAATCAAGTCAAAGCGATTTGGGAAAAATTATTCAATGTTAAATAAAGTTGTCATGATTTACCAGATGAAAAACTGTGTAAAAGATTCGAACGGCAAAAATCAAAGGTATAACGATACCAAAATTCATAGTGACTCGAATCTAAGTGATAGAATAGTAAATAGGTAAATAAGTAAATAAGTAAATAAGTAAACAAGACAAGTTGAAACTCAAAAACTAACATTGTGGAAAAAGTCTAAACCTTAATATTAAACCGCAGTTTTTCAACTCAAAAAATGGGCATTAAAATGGCATGCCCAACGTTGAAGTTCTGCCCGATAAAGCTGTTCGAAATTATCAACAGCTCATAGCGATATCTCATTCGGGCAGATAGGCTTGTTATTAAAACTCTTTAGTTACAACTCAAAAGATTTAGCAAAGGAGAAGTACATTGATTCGTCATCATCGAGATCGCTACCACTAATTAACACACCGATGCTGACGTCGAACCCGCCAATTTCGGTGGCATAAGCAAAGTCAAAATATTCACCCTCAGCATCGTCGCCATAGATGCCAACTTCACCACTAAAACCTAAGTGTGAATAGCCAAGTGTCAAAACGGTATAGTCGCTTTCGGTTGCAGCTTCATTACCAACAACGCCATCCCATTTGCCTATGTTATAGCCAATGCTAAAGGCGTTAATGTTAGCGCCTAGATTAATTTCATTATAAGCCGAATCAAAATCACCAGTGTATTGATAGGTTGTTGCTCCAACCGATAAATCAAAATCCTTAGTAATTTCAAATTGGTAACTACCATAAACATCCACCTCTAGCCCGTCTTCGACATCGGCTACCCACGTACCCAAGCTAAAGCTTCCTTTGGAATAATCTAGCCCTGCACTTGCCGAAGCGCCTGCAGTCTGCTGAATTCCGCGAAAGTGATATTGGGAAACTACTCCGACATTGCTGGTTAATTCGGCACTGGCATGGTTTGAATAGCTGATAGAGCTTAAGGTGGCCAAGGTTAATAAGATTGGCGTGGTAAATTTTTGCATTTTTTATTTCCTCATTTTTGTTTATTTTTGATTCTTAGTTTTTTAAGTTTTAGCTTTTGGTTTGTTACGATTGCTTTATGGTTTTTTGCCAAATCCCGGACGCAACTAGCTACTCCACAAAAGCCATATTTGTAGAATGGAGAGCTTAGAGTTAGTGTTTAATTTCCCGAAGATTAACGGGCATGAGTACTAGCTCAGCTAAGCCGAGCTAGAAATTAGCAGCGGTCTAACTTTTACCGCCAACAAATTCTGGATAAGCTTCGACACCGCATTCCGTTGCATCCGCGCCATCGTATTCATCTTGTTCGCTGATGCGAATACCGAATAGTTTTTTGATGGCAAACCAAATTACAAAGCTTGCACTAAACACCCATGCGGCAATGACTAAAATGCCGATGAGTTGAGTTAAGAAGCTAACGTCTTTGGTAAAGGGAACCAATAGCACGCCAACGATACCAGCCACGCCGTGTACTGAAATCGCACCAACCGGGTCATCAATTTGTAGTTTATCGAACAGGTTGATAGCGAAGAATGCAACGGTTGCACCTATTGCACCAAACAATACTGCAAGCGTTGGTGTTGGGGAATCTGGCGCCGCGGTAATGGTGACTAAACCCGCAAGTGCTCCATTGACGATTAAGGTTAAATCCGCTTTTCCATAGAGTACAGTACTCAGTAAGTAAACGATTATTGCACCCGATGCCGCGGCTGCATTCGTGTTAACAAAGATTCTAGCGATCGCGTCTGCATCACCGGTTGAATTAAGTGTAAGTTGTGAGCCGCCGTTAAACCCTAACCAACCCATCCACAAAATAAATGTTCCTAGTGCCACTAACGGCATATTGGCGCCTGGCATGGCTTTTATACCCTTGCTAGAGTATCGGCCTTTACGTGGCCCCAATAACAATACGCCAGAAAGTGCAGCCATCGCACCAGCCATATGGACGATTGCTGAACCAGCGAAATCGCTAAAGCCAAGCCCACCATCTTCAACACTGGCACCCAGAAAACCAGCTCCCCAAGTCCAATAACCTTCGACGGGATAAATAACTGCAGTCATAAAGACTGCAAACAATAGAAATGCCGAAAGCTTCATTCGTTCTGCAACCGCGCCCGACACAATTGACATGGCGGTGGCGACAAACACGACTTGGAAGAAAAAGTCGACATCTCTAGATTGTGTTGCACCTTCTGCCGTGGCCTCAATGCCAAAACCAAACGAAGGTAACCAGCCTGCTGTTTCGCTATCTTGATACATAATGTCAAAGCCAAACGCCTGATACGCGATGCAAGCTAGTGCATAAAGTAAAATGTTTTTGGTGAGGATTTCGGTAGTATTCTTACTTCTTACCAAGCCTGCTTCTAGCATTGAGAATCCGGCAGCCATCCACATCACAAGTGCGCCGGAAAATAACAGGAATAAGGTGTTGAAAATATAATTGTGTTCGTTCACTAAGGTTTCTGTACTCATTGTGTTTATCTCTTATTGGTTATTTTTATAAGGCGTCTAAATCGATTTCGTTAGTGCGGATTCGATAGGCTTGCTGTATTTTGGAGATGAAAATTTTGCCATCACCCGGCTTGCCTGTTTTGGAAGATTCAACTATGGAATCGATCACGTTATCAAGCGCATCTTCGCTCACTGCAATCTCGATTTTGATTTTAGGAATAAAATCATTTGAGTACTCATTGCCTCGATAAACTTCCGTCGTTGCACGCTGGCTTCCTAAGCCTTTGACTTCACTAACCGTCATTCCCCCAATACCTTCTTCGATAAGTCGGTTGTATACATCGTTCAATTTGAACGGTCTTACAATTGCTGTTAACCAATACAAAATAATTTCCCCTTCTGGATTTAGAAATAAGCTCTTTTTTGTTTTATCGTTCTCTTTTATGAAAACAAAATGGAACGTTCGTTAATCAGCATTTCAAATTGCGTGCCAACTTAAAAAAGCGAGGAATCGCTACGATTCAATGAGTAGGAACCGTACAATTGAGGTAAAAAAGTAGGTATTTCGCACTTTTAAAGTGCTTGCAGATGCAATTGCATTAAATGGGTGCAATCATGTTTGCCTGAGGTAAAGTAATCAGAGTTACGGATAAAGCGCTAATTAATCTATTCAGGTTATTCCAATGTTAGGTCAGTCGATATAGAATAGTTCGCGTCTTACAAATTGATCGATAGGATAAATAGCCATGCCCAATAACAAACAACCGATCAAAGTCTCTAAAAAGGACCTACCAGCAAGTTGCCCACCCAAAGATACCCCAGCGTGGGATATGCACCCTCGTGTCTATATTGAATTAAAAAAGAGTCAGGTAAGCGACTGCCCTTATTGCGGTGCGCAGTTTGAGTTAGTCTCAGACTAAGCGACATTCGCTGATTTAATTATTTACTGCGAGCACTTAAGTAAGTGCCGCGCCTGAAAAAACTACTATCCATACCGGTATTGTGGTTCTAGTCCCTTGCTTGCGAGCTGACAGTTAAAGCTTTGCAATATCAAGCTTGCTCAAGTATTACTGTTAGAAAGAATCCATTTTCTTGAGAATTAATCAGTTACCAAGAAAATAGTTACAATTTAATGGCGAGCGAAAGTCAATTTTAGAGGGAAATGGCGTTAAAATTACCTCTTGACGTTTTGTTTAAATGATAACAACAAGCATTAATCGATTTACTTGGGGTAATTATGAGTCGAAAAAAATCCATTCTGATTGGTGTAGGGATTGTCTTAGTTGGTGTAATTATTCTAAGCCTATTAATGGCGAGCAAGCCCACACCACCTAAAAAGCCCATTGATAATACATCACCGTTAGTAGAAGTCTTACCCATAGAGAGTCGAGCGGTTACTTTTGAAGTTGAGGCTCATGGGGTAGTAACGCCAAGGACTGAGACAACGATTGTCTCGGAAGTATCCGGAACCATTCAATGGGTTGATCAAAACTTTGTAGAGGGCGGCTACTTTGAGAAAGGGCAGATCTTACTGAAAATTGATCCGACTGATTATTTAGTCGGGGTGGAGCAGGCCAAGGCGAGGCTGGCAGGTCAAAAAGCTAAGTATCTGCAAGAGCAAGCAAGAGCTGAGCAAGCTCAAAAAGAGTGGGATCTGACTGGGCGTTCTCGCGATAGCGCACCAATACTAGCCTTAAGGAAGCCCTTTTTGTTAGAAGCAAAGGCCAATATGGAATCAGCAGAGGCTGATCTAAAGAAGGCTGAGCAAAAACTTTCTCGTACCAATATTACAGCGCCCTATAATGGTATCGTCAAAAACAAGTTAACAGATATCGGTCAGTTTGTTGCAATGGGAACACAGTTGGGGGTTGTATTTGCAACTGACTACGCTGAAATTAGACTCCCGCTCACTGACAAAGATTTGGCTTTTGTTGATGTGCCCGAGTGGGGAGAGAAGTTCACTGCTGAGCCAACCCATGTTCGAGTGGTTGCGACCTATGCCGGAGAGCAACATAGTTGGCATGCTGAGCTGGTTCGGATGGAGGGAGTTGTTAACCAGCAAAGCCGAGTCCATTACGCGGTTGCTCGTGTCACAGATCCCTATTCTATTTTGTCTGATAATCCAATGAAAACTCCGCTCAAAGTCGGTAGTTTTGTTACCGCTCATATATTAGGAAAAAAAGAACAATCGTTAGTAAAAATTCCGCGCAGTGCATTCAAAGATTTAAATAGTGTTTTGGTTAGCGACACAGAAAACCGACTATTTTCACGTCAGTTAGAGATTGCTCGGGCTGATTCAGAGTTTGTCTATGTGCGCTCGGGGCTTAGAGAAGGCGATAGAGTTGTGATGACTTCAATTCAATCACCGGTGGAAGGAATGACGTTAAGGATCGCCGGTGAGGAGTCCAGCAATAAAACTGAATCGGAAGCACCAACTCAAATAGATTCTCCCGTCGACGAACAATCGCCAAAGTAACTCGGAGATAAAGACGATGGCTCAAAATTCACAAAAACAAACAGGGTTGTTAGCTTGGTTTGCGTATAACCCAGTCGCAGCTAATTTACTCATGCTCTTTATTATTGTTGCGGGATTTATCTCCTACCAAATGATGACTAAACGGATGCAACCAGATATTCAACCAAACATGGTGCGAATATCTGTTCCCTATCTTGGTGCCGCGCCTCAGGAAGTAGAACAAGGTGTAATTATCAAGGTTGAAGAAGCAATCCAAGATGTCAAAGGAATCAAACGAATCAACTCTACCGCCAATGAAGGTGTAGGGACCGTGGTGGTTGAGTTAAATAATGATATAGACCTCGACGACGCGGTTAATGAAATAAAAATTCAAGTGGACTCCATATCAACTTTCCCTGGGGAAACGGAAAAGCCAGTAATTGCCAAAGTAGAATTCTCACAGGGGGTAATTTGGTTGAGCGTTTTCGGTGATATGGCACAACGAAGCCGGCAAACGATAGCGCAAGAAATTCGCGATGAAATCATGGCGCTTCCGGAAGTCAACAAGGCAAGCATAATGGGAAGCCGCGGTTATGAAATCGCAGTAGAAATAAGTGATGAAAAATTACGATCCTATGATTTAACTCTAGATCAAGTAGCCAATAAAATTAAGCAGTTTTCAATCGATCTTCCAGGCGGAGAAATTAAGACAGAATCAGGTGATATTCGATTAAGAACCATAGGGCAAGCCTATTCCGAACTTGATTTTGCGAGTCTTGTTTTAAGAACCAACCCAGACGGTACTCGGTTACTTTTAAAAGACGTCGCTAGCATCAGGGATGGTTTTGTTGAGTCTGACGGTTATGCTCGTTTCAATGGGCAACGTGCCTCCATTATTCAAGTACAATCGTTGGGAGAACAAAATGATATTGCAATTTCCAAAGCAGTCCACGAATACGTTAATCTAAAACAGACGCGCTTGCCAGAAGGTGTCAACTTACAATTGTGGGGGGATGGAGCGCGTTATTTAAATCAGCGGCTTGATATGATGTTTGAAAATATGCTGATGGGGATAGCGTTGGTATTCATACTGTTAACCTTGTTTCTGCGTTTTAAAGTAGCGTTATGGGTGTTGGTCGGTATACCCATTTGTTTTTTAGGTGCGTTTCTTTTTATGGATAAGGTTGGCCCGGTGTCGACTAACATCAACTTCTTGAGCTTATTTGGTTTAATTTTGGTGCTTGGAATTGTGGTCGATGATGCAATTATTATTGGAGAAAGTGTTTATACCGAGATTAAGAAAAACGGGCATACTCGTGAAAACGTTATCATCGGCGCAAAACGAGTGGCCGTGCCGGCAACATTTGGAGTACTAACCACTATCGCGGCGTTCTTACCGTTATTATATTTGGATTTTATGTTTGCACCCTTCTTTGAAGCGATAGCGGTAGTAGTGATTTTGTGTCTCATATTTTCCTTAGTTGAGTCTAAATGGATATTACCTGCTCATTTGGCGCAAATGAACTATAACAGCTATGATGAATCGAAAGTTGGTCGGCTGGGTAAATTGCAACATGCAACTCGAGAAGGGATGGAAAACTTCGCCAAAAATAAGTACCAGCCAATTTTAGAAAAGATCGTTAAACACCGTTTTTTAACCTTGCTCACTTTTGTCATGGTGTTACTAGTTTCATTTGGTTTATTGATATCAGGAGCCATCAAACTCGAACCCTTTCCAAGCATTCCTGCCGATATGATCCAAGCGAGATTTACACTCAACGATGGCTCTCCAATTACTGCAAGAGATGAACTAATAAATCGAATGGAGCAGGCGGTTAAAAAAGTTGATGAGGAATTATCGAATCAAAATAACGGCGAGTCTATTTCAAAGCACTCACTTTCTTGGACCGAAGGAGACATTGCTGGGGCTATGTTGGTGGAGCTTACGCCTGGGGAAACTCGAGATGTCGATTCCTATGCGTTTGAGCGAGCTTGGCGGGATAAGGTAGGAGAAGTTGCTGGTGTCAAAGAGCTTCGTTTTTTCTCAATGATGGGGCCAGGAGGGGATGCCGCGATTAGCTTTAGGCTGGTTGGCAGTGATTATCAAAATCTAGAACGTGCTTCCAAAGAGTTGCAAAAAAAATTGCAAGAGTACGATGGTGTGTACGATATCAGAACATCGAACAGCGAAGGTAACAAAGAAATAGAGCTTACCCTTAAGCCGAGTGCTGAAACTTTGGGTATTACCTTGTCCGATTTGGGTCGTCAAGTAAGGCAAGCTTTTTATGGTCAAGAAGCGCAGCGAATGCAACGAGGGAAAGATGAGATTAAAGTGATGGTTCGCTATCCCAAGTCCGATCGCCGATCGATCGCTGACTTGGAAAATATGCGAATTAGAACGCCTTCCGGCGACTGGGTTCCGTTTTCATCAGTGGCAGAATTTAAATTGGGTAAAGGGGTCTCTGCAATTCAGCGAGAAGATCGGAAACGTGCTGTGTCAGTTTTAGCCGATTTTAATCCAGAAAAAGTTCAGTCGAGCCTCGTTATCGATGAGATCAACCAAGAATTTATTCCGCAATTAATTAGTAAATACCCCGGAGTAAGTTCAGAGCTTAGTGGTCAAAGTAAAGAAGTCAGTGCACTCATTACTGAAGTCACTATTTCCATGTTATTCGCTTTTGCGATGATTTATATTCTATTAGCCATTCCGCTTAAGTCCTATGTGCAACCGATCATGGTTATGTCAGTTATTCCTTTTGGCTTTATTGGTGCGATTGCGGGTCATCTTATTTTTGATAAAAGCTTTAATATGATGTCTATGTTTGGAATCATTGCGCTGGCCGGAGTCGTCGTCAACGATAGTTTAATCATGGTTGAATTTGTAAACCGAGCTCGACGCGAAGGAAAAAGTTTGAAGGATGCGGTTCTAACCGCTGGCACCCAGCGATTTAGGGCAATTATGCTAACTTCGCTTACGACTTTTTTTGGGTTGCTTCCAATAATGTTTGAAACAAGTTTGCAAGCTCAGGTGATTATTCCGATGGCGCTTAGTTTAGCCTTTGGAATTTTGTTTGCAACGGTTATAACATTATTCTTGATTCCTGCGCTCTATCTTTTACTCGAAGACCTCAAGGGCCTTTTGCGTGAGTCAGCAGATACAGTGCTCAAACATACTAGGTCTTAACACCAACAAAATAAAAAGCCGACAATCGCTTGTCGGCTTTTTGGTTTGAATAAAACTAAAATTAATTTAGTTTAAATTCACTTGGTTTGACAGCAACTCTAGTTGGCCGTTGCATTCAAGGTAACGCCACTTGCAGCTCGGTAGCCTCTAATATCAATATGCCACGTACCTGATTGAGGATTGCTGAAAGTACAAGTTTCATTATTCCCATTTAGGTATGGACGGCAATCATAACTAGAAGTCGTTGATTGTGAGCCGAAGTTAACATAAAGATCTGCGTCACCAGTACCACCACTAATCGAGATAGTCATGGTTGAGTAACCTGGGTCAAGATCTAAGGTATAACGTGCCCAAGCGTTTCTAGCCACTGAGATGTCAGTCACTGTCGAATCGATTGGCGCTGGTCCTGAACCGGCTTCGGTGTAGCTACCAGTTAGAGTGACACCCGAGAAAGTTCTGTAGGCTTTTACTCGAACATAGTAAGTACCACCAGTGCTAGTACCAGTACAAGTTTCGTTATTACCGTTAACGTATGGACGACAGTCGTAGGTGCTGTCCGTTGGCTCAGAGCCAAATCTTACATAAAGGTCGGCATCACCTGTTCCGCCACTAATTTCAAAACTAATATCGGTCGCATTAGCAGGAACTTCCATGGTGTAAACAACATCGCTACCTTGTGAAGCTGATAAGCCAGTTACAGGAACGTTGTTGCTTAACACGTTGTCAGTGGGTGGTGGAGGTGGAGGTGTTGAACCTGAATCAACTTGTAATAGCAAATTGGGTGAACCATTGACATTACTGATGCGATTCGACACCGCATTACCTTCAATCTCAGTTTCAACTTGAGATGGAGAAGCGTTCGGACTTGATTGCAGATAGAGTGCAACAGCGCCGGCAACATGAGGTGCAGCCATAGACGTACCGCTTATGGTATTGGTTCCACCATTGCTCCAAGTTGAAGTGATGCTTGAACCTGGTGCAAATAAATCAATACATGAACCATAGTTTGAAAAGCTAGAACGTGCATCTGAACTGGTTGAAGAAGCAATTGTAAGTGCTGCGGCAACTCGGTTTGGCGAGCCAAAACAAGCGTCAGAATTATCGTTACCCGCGGCAACAACAAATGTGATACCAGAATCAATCGCATTGTTAACAGCATTATCAAGTGCTGTAGAGCTGCTTCCGCCCAAGCTCATGTTTGCTACTGATGGACCTGATGCGTTTTGCGCAACCCAATCAACACCAGCAATTACACCAGAGTTTGAACCGCTACCGTTACAACCCAAAACTCTGACTGGAATAAGAGAAACATCTTTTGCTAAACCATAAGTTTCACTACCAATGGTTCCCGCCACATGTGTTCCGTGACCGTTACAGTCGTTAGTACCGTTACCATCATTGATGGCGGTATAACCACTTCCCACACGTCCTTCAAAGTCGTTGTGCGAAGCTAAAATACCGGTATCAATGACATAGGCCGTCACTCCAGTTCCGGTGTTAGTGTAGGTATAGCTTCCGCTGAGTGGTAGGTCCGGTTGGTCAACTCGGTCGATTCCCCAAGTTGCGTTAAATTGAGTATCGTTTGCCTTCATAATTTGATCTTGTTCAATAAATGCAACGCGATCATCTTTTAACATTTGCTTAAGCGCTTGCTTGTCCATTTTTGCCACAAATGCTGGTAGCGCCGCGTGGAAGCGGTTGGTGATTTCACCATTAAGCGAACTCATTAGATCGCTAGCAGTATTAGAAACAGCTTGGCTACGGAAGTCCATTACACTTGCCGTTGACATCAACGACATGTTTTGCCCAGACAGAGCTGAAACTTGTTGGTTTATCAAGTCATCTTTAAGTACAACAATGTATTGGTTAGGAATGGCACTTGATGCAGATGCTGCTTGAAAAGTGGCTGGCTGAGAAACAGCTGACGCTGCCATGCTGCTATTGAGAGGCTTTATTACGCTCTCGCTTGCAGCGAAAACCGGAGTAGCAGAAAGTGCAAATACAGCGCTTGAAATAGCGAGTGCTTGTTTGGTTTTACTAAACAGGTTGTTGGAAGAGATGTTATTAGTTTTCATTTTGGTCTCCATTGGTTTGAGTGTGCGCGAAGTACTACCCATTTAAATTATTAAGACCTTACAACTATTCACGAGTAAAGATGATCGACAAAAAACAAATCAATTTTACTGCTGTGAACCTAAGTCAATTTTCATAAAAAATCATTTAAAAAAATCGCACGTTTTTGCATTTTTTAATAGGACGTTATTTTATTTATCAGATTGCTAGATCCATTTTTTTGCCAGTTATTATATTTATGGCGTTATAAAAAATAGATGCTCCATTGATAACTTGTTTTTTACGATGGGTGCTCTTGTTATAAAGTAATTGCATCGATCGTTGTCTGCTTAAAAAACGCCAGAAGATGCTAAAGAGCTATGAGAAATTTTGCAATCATCCTATGAGATATTTTTGATTTATGCGAAACAACAACAAATATTTTGTGTATTATTACCAAAATAAATAGCGATTATTTTTTAACTAAAAATATGTTCATGTTATATATATTTTTTTGAGATTATTTTCAGAAGGACATTTGAATGTGTTTTGTTATTTGTTCGGCGTTATAAAAAATAGTCAGTGTAGAAAAGCTTAAAACACTAGTGGTGAAGCTTTGTTTTTATTATCGCTTTGAACGCCTTGAACGCCTTTAATGCCTTGAATGCTTTGAACGAGATTTAGAGCATCTTGTGATTTATGTTTTGCTGGTGTTATAGGAAATTACTTTGTTAGTCGTACTTAACAGTTGCTTAGTGGTTTTCAGTCTTTCTTGGTTGATTGCATCTTGGTTGGCGTTATCTACGTAAATTAAAAAATCAACTCGTTGTGCAGGCTTAAATGAAAAAAAGATAAACTGGTCGATATTTTGAGTGATGATCTCTTGCGGCAGTCGGTTCCAAATTTTGCCGTGTTTATTTTTGTCAAAAAACATAAACCCTTGCTCGGCTACAAATTTTACTAGTGGGGTTTTGCTGGCAAAATCAAATGCTAGTTTTATTTTTTCACAGTTATTTTGTCTGACAAACATTGAAGTAGAGACCTTCTTGTTTTTCCAATCGACCACTAATAAGCTCGCTCGAGAACAGCCAATCTTTTCTATCATTAAGTCCATGACTTGTCTCAGCAGTACATTGGTATTTCGAAATTGTTTGGGCTTACTTCTTATTTCATGAATAAATTTCTCGGCCGCAATCAAATCCGCTTTCTGTTTTAGTTGAGCGGTTTGCTGCAAGTATTTTGAGTCTCTTCGCGCGGGAACTTTTGGTGCAGCATTTAACCATTGAGGATAAACCGAGGACCCACTTAGTTGTAAATGCCGTTCGGCTGGAATAAATAACTGACTTTGTTTTAAGTGCTCGCTACTTTCCCTAATTGCCCCTTGTACTGCTTGTTGTAGTTTTTTTGAGGACACGCGAAAGGCCTGCTGGGTAATCCCAATATAGTGCTTATAGCTATTTTTAAACCAGCTCGCGAGTATGCATTTCGCTAACCAGTTTACTGTCACAATTAGCCAACTATCTGTTAGGTGCCATGATTTTAGGGTTGCAGTCTGATTGCTGTAGCCGTGCTCACCATAGTGCAGGAGCTCCTTGCGGCTAAACGGAAATTGTTTAGCGTAAGTTATTTGGTTCAGTTCACTCAAATGCCACTCTTTGCCTATGGCAATCCGCCACTGACACAGGTCGAACCCCAATTTGGCTTGTTCAAATAAAGGAATTTTCTTTGGTAAAACCAACTGTCGGTATTGAATACGCCACATGGGTCTCGGTTTGAGTGACCAAAGCAAAGTGTCGGCAAAATTGTGATTTAAAGCGGCCCAGTAAAGCGATTTAAGTTTTGGTGAGTTTTCGGTTAATTGCCTCATTAATTCAGCTGCTAGCACCGCGCTAGACATCATAAATTTGACCTCATCACTTATTGGGCGGGCGGGCTCTGCTCGTTTAGTGTTTGACTGCCAAGACTTAAAAAACTGACTTACACGCTCCATTCCCAACGAACTCAGTGCATGATCGGCAGCAAAAGGCGCATTTTCTTTATTTTTAGCTTGTTGCCAAGCGGTCTGCAATAAATAGCCGCATAACATCGGATCGCGATAAAAATAGCGGGTCAGAGATTGAATTGAAGTGGATGGATCGCGGAGCTGTTCAACGATATCCGCTAATTCTAGTGGTCTTATGGGGGTGAGGTGATATTCCTTAATAAGCGCTTGGATGCTCTTTTCAGAATCGGACATGAATGACAACAAACCCCAAAATTGATGACATAGTGTTAATTTTAGTCGAATTTATTCTCTAGTTCGCAGAATTTCGATGTGCGCCCATAAATTCCTTGGCTAATCATAAAACAGGGCTACATTTACCGTGTAAAGCTATTGATTGAAGGCGGTTTTTTCCGTAAACTCTCGTTCCGCTTAGGGTATTGCCATTCTAAGCTGAATTCTCCTAGAAAGGGCCCTTAGCTCAGTTGGTTAGAGCATCCGACTCATAATCGGCAGGTCCCCCGTTCAAGTCGGGGAGGGCCCACCATTTTCCTTTCTATTTTAGCCCGTTTGTGTTCTCGAAACCAAAGATTGTCCATTTTGGACACACTTTTGTCTCTTTGCTTATTTACGGCGTTTTCCGTCGCATTATTAAAAAATTGTAAACTATTTTCATCCATGCTAGTTTGCATAATAATTAATATACGGCGGCAATCGCCGTATATTTGGTGTATATTAAACTTTCGTTAAAGAATGTGATTGTCTTGACAAAAAATGAAGCATTGAAAAGCACTGTGAAAAAGAGTGGCTACAAAGAGTCTCTTAGGGAGCTATTGCCCTATGGAATGCTGGCCACCAAAAAGTGGCTAGCGTCACAAGGCTTGAGCATTCATGCTTTGGATAACGCGGTTAAAACAGGGACATTGTTGATGTTGGCATCTGGGGTTTATAGCCAGTATGCGCGGAATATTCGATGGGAAGGTGTCGTCGCTTCGCTTCAGCGAATGGACGAGAGTCCAGTACCTACTGTCCATGTGGGTGGCTTGACCGCGTTGGCGATATCGGGTTTGACTCAATATATGTCTATGGGTAAACAAGCTGTGCATTTATATTCGCAGAACAAATTACCGTCTTGGTTAGCGCGTCTATCTTTGCCCACAATGTACGAAAGTTACAACGTTAAAACACTTTGGTCTGAGAGTGTTATGACAAGCGAAAAGTTTATAAAAACATATGAGTGGGAAGCAGACTTGCCACCCATTCATTATTCCTGCCCGGAAAAAGCGATATTGGAAGTGTTGGCATCCTCACCGAATAGCGTCACCATCGAACATGCAAATGAACTAATGCAAGGTTTAGTGAACTTATCGCCGCGTAAATTGGACCCGCTACTTGATGCTTGTTGCAATATTAAAGTGAAACGCTTGTTCTTTTGGTTAGCTAAGCGACAAAATTACCCATGGTTTAAAAAGTTAAATGCAGATAAATATGAGCTGGGTTCTGGAAAGCGGGTTGTCGCAAAAGGCGGGAAGCTTGATAAAGATTACTTAATAACAGTGCCGCGCCATATGGTTGATGTTAATGAGTTATGACAAGGAAAAGTTTTAATGGACCATTCAAGTAACTATTACAAGCAGGTTCAGCTGCTCACGCAAGTTTTACCCTTTGTGTCTGAGCATGAGTGCTTTGCATTAAAAGGCGGAACGGCTATTAATCTTTTCGTAAGGGATTTACCTAGACTGTCAGTAGATATTGATTTGGTTTACCTACCAATAAAATCTCGTACAGAAGCATTGGAAGATATACGTACAGCATTAGATAAGTTAAGTAATACTTTAATAACTAAGCTGGCCGAAACCGAAGTATCAAAATCATACAATCAAAAAGAAGATGCATTGAGGTTGGTCATAGCGCGTAACGGTGTACAAATAAAAATTGAGTTGTCACCTGTATTGCGTGGGACAGTGTTTGAGCCAAAGAAAATGACTATTTGCGAAGCTGTGGAGGATGAGTTTGGTTTCGCAGAAATTTCTGTAGTAGCGTTGCCGGATCTCTATGCAGGAAAAATTTGCGCAGCTCTAGACAGACAACATCCCCGTGATCTCTTTGATGTAAAGTGGTTGTTGGAAAACGAAGGATTGACCGATGATATTAGAAAAGCTTTGCTGGTTTATATAGCAAGTCATAACCGGCCAATGGCGAAATTACTGCAACCTCAGCTCAAAGATATATCAGCGATTTATGAGGGAGAGTTTGCAAATATGGCCGAACAGGACGTACCACTTGAAGAGCTTATGGACGTGCGAACTCAACTAATTAAATTGATCCACGAAGGTTTGACTGCCGATGAAAGAATTTTTCTGTTGACATTTAAAAATAAACAACCCAATTGGGATTTACTAGGATTAAACACCGTGAGTGAGCTTCCAGCTATTAAATGGAAACAAATTAATCTGGCTAATATGCCCGATGAAAAACACACTGCCGCTTACCAAAAACTTACGGATGTGTTAGGCATTTAATGTGTCTGATTCTCTTAGAGAAAAGCTATCGCAAATAGACAATCGACTTCAAAAAGTTAGCCAAAGAAAAGCAGTTATTAGTTGCTGAAGGTAATGAAATTTTGGCGCTGCAAGAACTCAAATTAGCCAAGCTCTTTAATCAACTCGCTACGCTAGAAGCCAAAGTTGATCTATTTATTTCTTATTACAAAGGAAGAAATAATGTCTACTCGTTTCGGTTGGAGTCTAAAAATGGCAGAAGTGGATACTATCCTGCTTGTAGGATTGAAAGGAGCAAAAAAGATTCTATCCAAGTCTTTGATTATCTGGATAACCTTAAGACGCTGAAGAGAATGTTTGTTAAACGAGAAAAAGGTTATAAAGCACCTGGGTACAAAATTAGTATGAATTAACGTATTCTCAAGTTGACTGGTTTTTGCTGCCTCGCTTTGCAAAAACTCTGCGAGTTAAGTTAAAACTGATACTTGAGGCTAAGCCACCAGCCAAATGGCTCAATAGAAGGGGTTCCGCGAGCGCCGTTAGCGTCTCCGGTGGTGTTGATTGGGTAAAGCGAGTCATTATCGGTTATGTTCTTGGCAATTAAGCTAATCTCCATATTTTTAACTTGTTTGGGCGTTAAGCTGATTCCGACGTTAATCATTTCTCCGCCATCGACTCGTTCGCCAGCGGGCTCGTAATAATTCCAATAATAAAGCCCTGTTAGTCCCCAGTGGATCTCTGCCCAGTTGTTTTGGACTGCATGCTGCGTTCTGAAACGAGTGATATTAGCGGGATATGCCGCTATCTTTTTGCCTTCTAAAACATATGGACCAATGACCCCTTGGTCGGCAGATAGAATAGTGACATTGGAATGACTTGCGGAAAATTTCCACTGATTAACTGAATAATCAATTTCAATTTCTACCCCCGCTTGAGTCAGTTTGCCTTGTTGGTTTTGATAGTACCAATTGCCTCCCCAAGTACCCAGTTGATCAGAACCAATGGTGTCTCCAAAGTTAAGGCCCACATAGCCGTGTGCTTGCGCGGCAAGAATATCTTCTACAGTATTGTGAAAGATGACACTTCTAATCTGCAGGGCGTCCTCAACGTATTGGTGAGATATTTCAAAGGTTGCAATGGTTTCTGGTTTAAGCGGTGTTAATGTGTTGGTATCGTTGCTTGGATCGCCATCAAAGTCAAAATCAGCAAAGGTGTTGGCAACCTGATTAACCGCGTCGAAATTGTTTTCTGCCAAAAAGCCGTCTTGGATAAAGCCGCCGGCTGTTTGAACTCCGACCGCTCCTCTAAATCCGGTTTGCCAAGACATTCGCCAAAAATGCTTTTGGTCGTGCCTAATATGAATGCCTATTCTGGGGGAAATTTGATGTCCCCAGTTGGGGTGGTCATCCCAGTGAAAGGCTGCAAACAGATCTGTGTTGGATGTTAAGGTGTAATAGTCCTCGAAAAAAAGACTAAAGATCGAGAACTCGTCTGGGTTAACCCAAGTATTGTTCTGATTGGGTGAATTAGACTGGACGATACCACCGGCACCATCACTTATTAACCCCAACCGTTGAATTTGCTCATTGATAATAAAGTTAATACCATCATTGTTTTCTTGACCCATTTTAAAAACATTGTGGTCGAACCCCATGGCCATTTTGTGGTTGGAAAAAGAGGCAATATTTAACACCATTTTTAAACCGTAACGGGTCTCTCGTGTACCCCCCATTACCACTTCCGGAGTTACTAGCCTGTCTGCGCCAACAGTTGAGTTGATCACATCGCTAAAGTTGCTTTGGCTTGATTCATATAGCTCCCGTGTTTGCGCTGGAATATTTCGCCCATGAGAAGATAAAAAGTAATCATCAATTAGGTATTTAAGCGAGGTTTTTAGGCTGATATTTTGATCAAACTTGTATTGCTGCTGTAATGTGAAACCAGTTAAGGTCTGTTCAACAACTTCTCTATCTCTAAAAAAATTATACAAATTGCGAGACTGATTGAATCGAAATAGGTTGCCTTGCCATTGTTCATACTTCGCCGAGAAAATGGCAGTGGTATATTCTGATGCGTGTAAATGGTGTTGACGCTGAAAGACCGAAAGTCCTTGTTCTGAACGGAGTTCGGTCCATCCCCTATTCGCCATCGGATTACCAACATACTCGCCATCGGATAAATAGATTGAAAATGCGCCTTGTTCAAAGGATTTTGCATAATGAAAGGTGTGTTTAGCTAGTCCATCTGCACCACGAGCAATATGTAATTCGCTCGCGAGGCTTGTCGAAGTCACGATATTAATGACTCCTAATAACGCTCCTTGCCCTTGGGTCACGCTACCGGGACCACGAATAATTTCGATGCGATCAATAAAATCCATATCTAAACTGTTTAGCAGAGCGTCAGGTGGCCCCCAAAACCACTCTGTGTTAAGACTATTGCCATTTAAGAGTAAAAGTACTTTGGAGTTATTATCTGGCGCTAGGCCTCTAAAGCCAGCAATCGTATCATCTTGATCTTCGACCAAGAAATAGCCTGGAGTGAGTAAGCTGATCAATTCATTGACCGTTCTAGCCCCACTTAGTTTTATCTGATTTTGACTGATCGTCGATATCGTCACTGGTTGCTCAATTTGTGATGTCGCCACATTGGAGCCGACATCAACTTTTAGATTAATTAGTTGCTCGAGAGAGAGTGACATTAATTGTTCGAAGTTTTGTTCGGAATCCTTGTTGCTCTTAGCCTCAAGTGTGTTGAGCTTTAAAATGGCAAACAGAAACAGTAGCAATACTACTTTTGGAGAATAGAGAGGTATCTTATTGGTTATGAGAAGATACAAATGCAAATACCTACAAGGTCGCTTGTAGGTATTGTATAGTTTAAAACATCGAAATTATCAAGCGTCGCCTGGCTCGAAGCTTAGCTTAGAATGACCATTTTGAACCTGTTGAGTTGACTTTGATCAAAATGGTCGACCAGGTAACTGTTGGATCGAATTAAAAATACTTAAACAACTTAAAGCAATCCAATAATCTAAGTAAGGATTGATTAGAGTGATTCAGTGACAATAGTTTGCAAAGCTCTAGCTGGTATTCTTAGTTTTGCTTGGCTATTAGACACTATGAAATTAAAATCTATTGGGTCGTTTGATTGATTCATAATTACGGTGACTAGTTCACCACTCTTGTTTCTAAATGCCGTTGTCAGAAGGTGACTTCTACTAGAAGTAGCACTAATTCTTACTGCCTGCGGTCGAATAAACTTGGAGAAATGCCCAATGTAGTAGTAGGTTGGGGTATAAATTAATTCGTTTTTATTCGTGTCGGCGTGTATTGGAGCGAAACAGAAATTCGCGACATGATTTGGCCCTCCGTTTTGATCTAGCAAAATATTCCAATCAGTCCAACCTACTGTACCGTGATTAAAGTCTTTGATCATCGAGCGGCTATACCGCTCCGCGTTTGGCCAGTATTGGTATTTTGAACGAGAGAACTTTTCGTTGGTACCTTCGGTAAATAATAGCTTTTTATTTGGATAAGATTGAGAGACATTGGCTAGATTATCATGCATTGTTTCACCGCCTGCCCAAGT
This sequence comes from Kangiellaceae bacterium, assembly GCA_965230525.1. GTDB lineage: Bacteria > Pseudomonadota > Gammaproteobacteria > Enterobacterales > Kangiellaceae. The sequence continues at coordinate 4,401,278 of OZ246008.1, read as the reverse complement.
TTCATACCAATGGAAACCCATCCCCCAAGCATACTTTGCAGCATCTGGATCTTCAAATATAGTGTTGGCGCGATGGCTTATCAAATCTCTGTTGTGGTCCCAAACGACAATATTTTTGTCGCCCAAGCCTTTCTGCTCTAGCGTGGGGCCAAGGTAATTCTTTAAGAAGTCACGCTCTTCTTCAGCGGTAAAAATCATCGATTCCCAGCGTTGCACTGCCATCGGTTCGTTTTGAATGGTGACTCCCCAAATCGGGAGTCCTTCATTTTCATAAGCTTTTATAAACTTAGCGAAGTACATTGCCCAAGCTTCAAAGTACTCAGGCTTTAATTTGCCACCTTGAAGCATACTGTTGTTGGTTTTCATAAACGCTGGAGCGCTCCAAGGGCTAGCGTATAAAGGCAGCTTTCCACCTGCGGCCCGTATTGCTGCTTTTATAAGTGGGATACGGTATGCCTTGTCCCGCTCTATCGAAAAGCTCTTGAGAGATTTATCACCTTCGTCAACGTAGGTGTAACTTTCACTCGCGAAATCACTACTATGAATAGTCGTCCTTGCTAAGCTGTAGCCTATTCCGTGTTGCGGGTCATAATAGGCTTGCAGAAGTTCTCTTTGTTTTTCCTTGGAAATCTTAGCAAAAACTTCTGCGCTGGCGTCGGTAATCGCTCCCCCTATCCCCCAAAAAGTCTGAAAAGATCTTTTGGGGTTTATAAAAATAGAAACTTCATTCTCGAAGGGTTGAGTAGCCTGGCTAAATTGTAATGTTCCAGTCTTACTTAAACGCAGGTTAGTATCCTTAGCTGTAGTGTAGACCGTCGCTCTTATCTCTTTGAAAGTCTTACTTAAAGAGTTTTGCTCGGCTTTACCAAAAAGACAATAGCTAATGATTAGTGATAACAGCAGAAGTTTTTCGAAACGCATAATGGATATTCTCATCTTATTGTGGCCGAAACGGTTTGATTGCGACTTTGGTTAACAAATGACCTAATTATGGGAAGTAGGTATATCTGGTGGGAATATGCCTTCGAGAGGTTTCTGTGTCGTTCTAATATGAGACTTCTTAATAACTAGAACGTTCTGGTGGCGAGTCGAACCTAGGATGACTGATAAAATTTGCATGCGATTATTGCTTCGCATATTATCTGTAGATTCCCCTAGATAAGTCTGGTAGTTTAATCAAAATAGACGAGTATTAGTTTGGCTGTAACCTTATTTAATATACATGATTTAGTATTGTTGCTTACTAGCTTTGAGTGTGCTGTGTTTGCCATACTTATTCTGTCCAATAAGTTACATAATCGAACCCATTACTATCTATTTGCAATATTACTCCTTTCGCATACTTTCATAGCCCTCCACGAACTCGTGTTGTGGGGAGCCACCTTTAGGGAGTGGGTGCTTAATTTGTCTCCAAATTTGTTTTTTATATTCAACTTCTCTTATTTGTTAGATGGGCCTTTGGTCTATCTTTTTATTGCTAGCCTTTACGCTAGGTCGTTTAAACTCCAATTGAAGCACTTACTTCACTTCTTTCCAGTTATATTGTTTGTACTCTATTTGTATTTCGCGTTTTGGGGACTTCCCCATGCAGAAAAGGTGGAAATGATTAAGACTCATGATATTGCCTACAGCTGGCATTATGTTAGTACGGATTTAGCTGTTAAGTCAGTGCGAGTTTTCTATGTAATATTAGCGCTGATTGAAGTTAGAAAGCATTTGCGTACGGCTGAAAGCCATGCGCTTGATCGCACACCTTGGATTTTTTATTTGGTGGCTATGTTCTTAGTAGTTTCTAGTTGGGAATTACTTCTGACGGCTATAAAATTTTACGGTCTAAAGTTTTCGATCGATCTGGACCTGCTTGAAATAATTGGTTTAGTTGATTATTACGCTCTATTTGCGTTAATAAATCTAGTCCTCTATGTTGCAATAACCGAAATTAGTAATAGAACACTGAATAAGAAACATAAACCGGTTGAAAAAATCGATCTAGAACAAGTAGATAAAATCGAATATGCAATGGGCGAAAAGAAATTATTCCTCGATCCGCTGCTTTCATTTGAACGTTTTGCTGAAAGAGTCGATATGCCGGCAAAAGAGTTATCCTATATTATTAATCACTATTACAAAGTAAACTTCTACGAATTTGTAAATAGTTATCGAATTGCCGATGCTCGAAACAAATTGATATCACCTGATTACGCCGATAAGAACATTACCGAAATTTTTTACAGTGCAGGTTTTAATAGTAAATCTGTGTATAACACTCTATTCAAAAAAGTCTACAAATCGACACCAAGTGCTTATCGTAAGCTCAATTCATAACTACACTGAACTCGAACTTTAGTAAATCAATGGCCTGAGCGGCCGTAGTTTCACTCAGAGTGACACGCTTACTACTAGTCCAAGCCTAGAATATTCACAACCCAGTTTGAAGCTTAGTGACTGTTTTATATAGCTATTTTAGTTCTAGTTTAGATCAGAACGTTCGAATCCAGACTTCAGAACTTTGACGAACGCCATAATACTTCAAGTATTTTATTCTAAAGATTCAAGCATGATCTTATGTTAATAAAGTTGGTTAACTATTTAGCATAGTGAAAAAGATATTTTGCGATCGAGCAAGTCAACTTTCCTAACAAGAACCGAGAATAAAAGAGAAATTTAATGGCGATATCTATGCCCGACAAGCAGTACCAAGAATTATCTAAACTGCGACAGAGTAAGCAGCGGAATACCTACGGGTTATTTGCTTTAACTAGCTTGTTCTTTATATGGGGTGTCATTACAAGCCTTAACGATATTCTAATTCCTCATTTTAAGCAGGTTTTTGAGTTGTCTTATACCCAGGCGATGTTAGTGCAGTCATGTTTTTTTGGCGCCTATTTTATTGTGTCATTACCTGCTGGCAAGTTAGTTGGAAAAGTCGGTTATCAATTAGGTATTGTTGCAGGCCTGCTAATTGCTGGTATTGGATGCGTATTATTCTTACCTGCATCGATAATGATTTCGTACCAATTTTTCCTTATAGCACTTTTTATCTTAGCAGCAGGAATCACCATTCTTCAGGTCGCTGCAAATCCCTACGTTACTGCGCTAGGAAGTCCAGAGTCTGCTTCGGGGCGATTAACCATGACTCAAGCATTTAACTCGCTTGGAACTACATTAGCGCCATTTTTTGGTGCGGTTTTAATTCTAGACACTGCCAATGTATTTTCTGAAGGTGATTCTTCCTTTTCTGAAAAAGCGACCGCGTTGGGGGCTGTTCAACTACCTTATTTATTATTGGCTGGGTGTTTATTATTACTGTCTTTCTTATTCTACAAAATAAATTTGCCAAAAATTACAGAGCATAGCAGATACGATTCAGATTCAAATGAACCAGTTAAATCGATACTCTCTTATCGGGGATTAGTCTTGGGAAGCATTGGAATCTTTCTTTATGTTGGAGCTGAAGTATCGATTGGTAGCTTCTTAATTAATTTTATTAGCGAACCAAAAATCGGCAATATGTCTGAGGCTGCCGCTGGAAAATTAGTTGCTTACTACTGGGGCGGTGCCATGGTTGGGCGATTTTTGGGGGCAATTGTCATGCAGTTCGTCAAACCAAGTTTATGTTTGGCATTTAATGCCATTTGTTCTGCAATACTTATTCTGGTTGCAATTAATAGCTCTGGTCAGACGGCAGTTATGGCCATATTACTAGTTGGTTTCTTTAACTCTATTATGTTCCCGACCATATTTAGTCTTGCTTTACGTGGGTTAAAGCAAAGAACCAGTCAGGGTTCAGGGTTACTTTGTTTAGCGATTGTGGGTGGCGCAATCATTCCCTTAATTCAAGGGATTTTTGCCGATCTACTTTCGGTGCAAAGTTCATTTTTTATTCCGCTGGTAAGTTACTTATATATTATTTATCTCGGGTTGAGCCAGTCTAAAAAAATCATAACAAACTAAAAAATTAATAAAGGGGAACAAAAATGGATAATCCTTTTTCTCGTCACAAAAAACTTTTAGCAAATGCGATTAGTTTAGCTTTGCTTAGTGGCTCTTATGGTGCATTTGCTGAAGAACAGAACAGCGAGGATGAAGGCGCCGAAAGTGATATGAAAGTCATTCAAATTTATGCAGAGCGTCGAACAACTAATTTGCAGGAAACACCTGTGGCGGTCAGCGTGCTTAGTCAAGATGATTTAGCCGAAAGTAATATCGCCGATGTTACCGATTTGACTGGTCATGTTCCTGGGTTGGTTGTTTCAAGTCAAGAAGACCAGTCAGATATCAAAATTTATATTCGGGGTGTGGGAACAAATAATCCAACGGAAACCGGCGATCAAGGTGTAGGTGTCTATGTGGATGGTGTCTTTGCCGCTCGAGCTCAGGGCGCTTTGGCACTGATGTATGACCTAGAAAATGTTCAAGTATTACGAGGGCCGCAAGGTACTTTATTTGGAAGAAATAATACTGGTGGAGCGATCCTATTGGAGACTAAGAAGCCAGGTTCATCATTCGATGCTGATTTTCAAATGATTTATGGCAATTACAATCGTCGGCAGTTATCAGCTGGGATCACTCTTCCTATCACTGATGGTTTATCCGTAAGGCTAGCTTCCTATATCGAGCAAGATGATGGGTGGGTTGATGCAGTGGATGTCGATCCGCGCGGTACACAGCATGGCTATAGTGGGATTAGCACTGGAAGACTAGCAACAACCGATCGATTACTCAATAACACCGATGTCAGTTCTAGTCGCGTTACTGCCGTTTGGGATTTTTCAGACAATATCAGTTGGTTGACCTCTTACGAAACATTCTTAGATAAGGGAAATCACGGCATACTGTTAAACCCTGTACTGGTAGAAGATGGAATATACGAAGCTTTTATCGACTCACCTGTCTCGCTCAATTTATCGAGTGATGTGTTCAGAACCTCATTAAGTCATGACATTACAGACTCCATCAACATGGAATATATTGCTGGTTACAGTAAATTAAAACGTAATCAAATTGTTGATCAAGATGCTGGTGTAACTTCTCGCTTTCAAGAAGGCCGTACTGAGTATCAGCACAGTGATGCAGCGAGCTTCGAAATTAAGATTCAAAATACTGATGATGGGCCTTTAACTTGGACTACTGGGGTTTACTACTTTGAAGAAGAAACCGCGATTCGTTTTGATTTTGATGGGTTTGGTTCCTGGTTGAATGCCGAGGGAGCAACCTTTATCCAGCCTGCTCGTGGTTCAGAATCAACCGCAGCATACGCTCAAGTTGGTTATCAAGTTACTGATAAATTAACTTTAACTGCCGGTGCTCGATATACCGAAGATCTGAAGTACGACCGAGGCGGAAGAAATATACAAGATTGTGATGGTGAATATATCAGACCAACCTTAGGTGGTAGCACGCTTTCAGTTTATGAAGACTTTCTTAACAATCGCACTGGTAGTGAAGGAGCTGATGGGTTAGATGATTTTACTGGTCGTGAAAGAGTGCGTGGACAGTGTGCGGCAACCTTACGAAATGACGTAGAAAGTGAAAGTGAGGAAACCACTTATTTAGCAAGAGCATCTTATCAATATGATCAGAAAAACATGTTTTATTTAAGTGTTGGGAGTGGCTATCGAGCCGGTGTCATTCAAGACGGCGGCAATGTAACTCGCCCTGAAAACAGTGTTAGCTACGAAGTGGGTAGTAAATCAGATTTTGATCGTATGAGGCTTAATCTTGCAGCATTTTATATCGACTACACTGACTTGATTCGTTCTGGATTCGACGAAGATCAGCAGCAAGTCGTGAATAGTAATGTGGCTGCGGCAGAGATCACTGGCCTTGAAGCAGAGCTTACTTGGCTAATTGGTGAAAAGGGGCAGCTAAATTTCTCTGGTTCGTACTTAAACGCAGAGTATACGGATTACATCGTTGATAACGGCGGCAGTGGGACCAATAATCCGGAAATCCTCGATGAAAATGGGGAAGGGACAGGGTTGTTTGACCTTAGTGGAAACAAGCTGCCTCAATCTCCTGAATTTCAAATTTCAACAACACTGCAGTGGGAGTTCGAAACTAGGGATGGTGTTTGGGTTCCACGAGTTAGTTTGCGTTGGGTCGACGATGTTTACTTCAGAGATCAAAATGAGAACAGAATTTTCGTGGATAATATTATTAACGATGTAGAGCAAACAGGTGTTGTTTGGGGAAATCCTGCGGGGCAAGAAGCATACTTAAAATCAGATCTTGGTTTGAGCTATTTTCCAATCAATGGGAACTGGTCTCTCGATGCCTATATCAATAATGTCACTGAAGAAATGACTCGCTCGAGCACTTCTGTTGACAATGGTACAGCCGCTGGGTTGCCAGGCCGCTATGCGTCCCCCCGCACATTCGGCATTCGATTTAACGTTACTTTGTAGCATCTTATAAAAATAAAGAAACTCAAAGTTTAACCACAACAAATTTAAGGAATAACGATGAAAACTAAAATAAGTGTGATAGCAATGTCGTTCTTAATAAGCTTATCAGCTTGCAATAGTGGCGGCCCAAAAGAAGTGGAAGTTGTAGCACCGGCGTTTGCTGAGCCAGCCCCAACAGCTGAAAAATATTCATTATTAAAGGCTAATGGAACTATTTGGATGAATCAGCAAGGTGAGAAAGTATCTCTCCGTGGAATTAATATTGGAAATTGGCTGGGGCTAGAAATGTGGATGTTCGGACATGAACAACCTATTGGTGATGGTGTGACTGATCAGTGCAGCCTAGAAGACCTTTTGGTCGAACGATTTAGTTACCAAGAGAAAGAAGATATCTTAAATACCCACCGCGATAGTTGGTTTACTAATGAGGATTGGGACACAATTGCCGCTGCTGGTTTTAATTTGGTACGGATACCGTTTTATTACAATTTGATTGAGTCAGAGACCTCCCCCTATACAACAAAAGCAAACGCTTGGCACTATTTGGACGCGGCTATTGAGCAAGCAAAAGCTCGAAAAATATATGTCATTCTTGACCTGCATGGTGCTGTCGGAGGTCAAGGTGTGGAACAACATACGGGGTGTGCAAATCAAAATCAACTGTGGGGCAATGCTGAATATAGAGCGAGAACCGCTTGGCTCTGGAAGCAAATCGCCATGCGTTACAAGAACGAGGCGGCTATAGCTGGTTACGGTTTGCTGAATGAACCTTGGGGAACAGATTCTGAGACTTTGAAAGACTATATGGTTGAACTTTATCAAGCGATCAGAGAGGTCGATGCTAATCATATTATCATTTTACCCGATCATAATTCAGATGGAATCAGTGCTTATGGTGATCCTCTTGATTTGGGAATGGAAAATGTTGCTTTTGAACACCACGCGTACCCGGGTTTGTTTGGTTGGGGGGAAATAGGCTATGAAGTTCATCGTGATTGGTTAACATGTGGCAAGAACGGAGACACTGGTGTTTGTGATTGGGCGAAACGAGTTAGGAATGTATATACGCCTATGCTAATTGGTGAAACTCAACCCTGGGTTGGTTTAGGTGAACTTGGCGGTGATATTACCCGAGCTACATTTGATCGATATAACGCCTTAAATTGGGCTGCCACGGCTTGGTCATACAAAACCACATCGCTCGCCGGCGGGCAAGGAAGTGGGCAATGGGGGTTAGTGACCAATAATGGCGATCAACTGCTAGTAAAGGCGCAGACATGGAGTTGCAATGATTGGGTTGCTACCTTTGACAATACTTGTGACGTTTCAGCTCGAAGCACCATGCCTTATGCGGGCGAAGGTGCAAAAATCATGTATCTTATTATTAAGACAGGTGCATTTAATGGCAGTGATGTTATTTACGATAACATTGCACTGACAAATGATGCAACTGGCGAAAACATATTATCAAACGGCGACTTTGGTAATGGAGATGGTTGGACCGAGTTACCTGTATGGGGTGATCCTCGAGTGTATGACTTTAATTATGATGCGGGTGAATTTGCTGGTAGCGATACAGGCCCGGCACTTAGGGTAACATCCGAAGCAGGAAATAATAGTTTCATTTATCAAGCCGTTGAAGTTCAAGGAGGGCAGTCTTATACAATCTCAGGAAAATTTAAAGACAATGGTGATGGTGGTAATGACATGTGGGCTGAGATTTATTTGGTCGACAAGGAGCCACAGATTTGGCAAGACCCGAACGGTCGAGTTTTGCCACAAGTCGATATTAATAGCTCTAGTTTAGAAGAAATTAATGACTTTTTCGCTTCCTTTGCAAGTATGGATTACTTAACCAACGATCACGTGCTTGGCAGTTTGACTCAGGCGCAGCCACCTGCAATTTTCACTAATATTCCGAGTGAACCTTCTAACCTAGTATTAATGCCTAGCGATGGCCAAGTGCAATTAAATTGGGATAACGCCCAAGGTGATATTGATGGATATCGTATTTATCGTTCCACATCTCCTACTACGGGGTTTGAACCTATCGGGACATCTGAGTCAACCAGCTACTTAGATGAAGGGCTTGATGATATTACTTATTACTACTATGTCGCTGCCTATAACAGCGTTGACGAAGGGTACGGTAGTAGCATTCAGGCAAGCGGAGAAACTTTCTACTTAATTCCAGGTGAAATTCAGGCAGAAAATTATTCATTAGCTCATCCAGGTGTTCAAACAGAAACTGCGGGAGATGATGGTGGTGGATTCAATATCGGACATTTCGAAGTCGGTCGTTGGGTAGAGTATGACGTTAGGGTCGAACAGAGCGGAGAATATACCGTTGAATATCGGTTAGCTTCTGTACCTGGAAGTAATGGATTTGAAGTTCGATTTAATGATGAAGTTGTCGAAACCGTTACTGTGCCAGCAACGGGTGGATGGCAGGATTATCAAACCGTAACAACCACCATAACACTCACCGAGGGAGAGTATAAATTGAGGCTTCATTCCATTAGTAATCAATGGAACCTTAACTGGATGAGGTTTGTTAAAATACCGTAGGGTGTCTTAATGAATGTACATACTGAATGTAACCAAAACGCCGCTTCCTAGTGGCGTTTTGGTTTTAAGCATATTTTTATGCTCATTCGTTATCCTGGTTTTCCGTCTAGCCGAGGCGAACTAAGTATTCGTGTGTACCGCCAAACGAAACAGCCAAATGCAACACTCCAACAAGCTGCCGTTAAAAATAAAACAGTGAGATATTGAATACTCAAATACAAGCCAAAGACACGAATTATAAATCCAACAAATATCGCGATAAATCCAATGGTCATTAATTTGCCGACTTTAATGGTTCGCCCAGTATGACCCAAAGAAACCCGCGAAATCATGGCGAGTATCATGCCACTCATAGCGCCAATGGTGAGCGCGTGGATTGCTTGTGACTTAGTCACGCTATCAAAAAGCTCTGCGAGTCCTAGTAATAAAAAACCAATCACTATGCACCAATAGCTCAGGTGGAGTGACCAAACAAGGGGCGTTTTAAAGGTAACCCAGATTTTCCAGCGAAACACTCGGATCATATGGATTGCAGCCGTTGCAAAATAAATCGATGCGACGAACCAAGATTGATTGTTAGAAGAAGCACTTAATGACGAATTAGCAATGAATGCACCACTTAGTCCTTCTTCCGGGTTAATTAACCAAACATTCATGATCAAAACAACTATCACGGATAGTATGCTGGCGATTTCGAGTGAAGGAATTGCAGCTACTCGCGGGGTTAAAGTACCGTTGGCGGTGAACATGGGAAATACTCGGCCACCCAAAACGCACATCACTAATACAACTAAAATGATCATAAAGTTACTAGTAGCGGTCAGTTGCTTGTAATCTTGCTCAAGCGCAATCGAGTGGAAGCTGTAATTAGCCGAAGCCATTAATAACAAAATGGGGATAAAGATTAAGTTACGCCATAGCTTGGTTTTTATAATCGGGTAGGCTAAGGCAATTGCTGCGCAGGGAAGAAATAGCAAATCGAGTATGAAGATGATTGAATTGCCAAGGAATTCTGGGAAAAACATTGCAAGTCTTGCTGTCAGCCAAATACTAAATAATGCAATCAATCCTGTTCCACTAAGACCCGGAATGCCACTCCAGTTTTGTACCGCTGTTAGTAAAAATCCCACTACTATTGCAACAATAAAGCCAAATAACATCTCGTGAATGTGCCACCAAATCGCACCGCCATACAGACTCAATTGCAGTTTTCCAGTAATTAAGTGGACCCAAATCATCACCGCAAAAATACTAAAAATTGCACCAGCGAGAAAAAAAGGTCGAAAAGCCAGATTAAAAAGTGCAAATCTAGAGTTTTCGGTCGATTGAATATGTCCAGATGGAGTTAAACGGCTCATGTTGATGACTCTCGCTCAGTGTGGAATTGTTGTTTAATGCTAATGCCGAGAGAATTCGCTAACGCGGGTTGTGTCGATTGATTGACTAAATCTTGCAGAGTGTATTGATCTAAAGTGCGATAGAAACTCTCTACGGCTTGTTTGAATATCTTCTTTAATTGGCAATTAGGTGTGATCACACATTGATTAGCTTCTGCAAAGCACTCGACCAAATTAGAGTGACTTTCGAGACTTCTGACAAGGGTGCCAATATTGAGTTGATTGGCCGAGGTGGGCAGTTTTATCCCGCCACTTTTGCCGCGAGTGGCAATTAGATAGCCTTCATTATTAAGAAACTGAACAATCTTCATCAAGTGATTCTTGGATATCGAATAGCTTTGCGCGATCTCTTGAATTGTTGATTTTCGGTTGTCATTAACCGCCAAGTAAATTAATACTCTTAAGGCGTAATCTGTGTATCGAGTGATTTGCATGTGTCTATTTAGCCATAATGACGGAAGTTGATAGCTTTTAAACGAGTGCTTAACCGCTAGCTCAAATAAAGATGTATTTATTATGCATCTTTAAAGTTGAAAGATCAACGTTAGCTTAACTGAAGGATAATTACAGCTGAGAAACTGGCGTGAATAAGCTATGATTAGCGCATTGCATTCATGGCTTTTCTGTCTTAGGGGGCAAATAACGACTTTTATGTTCAAAAATTCCTGTCTTATTTTTCTGAGTTCAATCGGGCTCATTTGTTCATCTGTTTTCGCTGAACCTACAGAATTAACATTGCGTTTGAAGTGGTTTCACCAATTTCAGTTCGCTGGTTACTATGCTGCAGCGGAAAAAGGATTCTATGCGGAGGAGGGGCTATCGGTAAAAATACTCGAGCGAGATCCGTCCCTTAGTCCAATTGATGAAGTAGTCAATGGCAGCATTGATTTCGCCATTTCAGATTCTAGTCTAATTCTTAAAAGACTAAATGGTGCCCCAGTTGTTGCCTTAGCGGTTATTATGCAAAGTTCGCCTCTGATTTTAATGAGTCTTGCAGATTCGCAAATTTCTAGCCCGCTGGATTTATATGGCAAGCGAATTATGTATCAGCAGAATGTTGATGATGCGATGATCATGGAGGTATTAAATGAGTACAACATTACCAAAAATGACTTTATTTTTGTTCCTCATAACTTTGATGATGATGCCTTACTAAACGATCAAACTGATGTTATGTCTGCCTACATTACCGATCAGCCTTTTATTTATCGAGCAAATGGTCACCAAGTGAACATCATAAACCCAGCTAACTATGGTGTTGATTTTTACGGCGATAACTTATTTACCTCTGAAAAATTATTCAGTCATCAACAACAGCAAGTTTTGGCCTTTAGACGCGCCAGTCTCAAAGGGTGGCAGTATGCGCTCGAAAACTCTGACGAAGTGATAGATTGGATCATTAATCGTTACGGCTCTAAAAAATCCAAACAAGCACTAATCTACGAAGCTGCTTTGACGAAGCGTATGATTAAGCCAAAACTGATTGATATTGGAAATATTAATCCAAGCCGTTTTCGAAGAATATCGCAAATTTACCAAGAGAAAGGCTTAGCGCCCAACACTTCAAATTTGAACGGCCTCTACTACCTTGATTATCTTAAAAAGCCTCACCAACTAGAAACGACAGTTCTCATAATCTCGATTGGCCTCGTGATTGTACTGGCGATACTCTTGATGGTGTTATTCATCAACAATCGATTGAAATTGGCGGTGCAACAACGCACCGATAAATTAGCGGAAACTAATCGTCGACTTAAGAAATTGATTGGTTTTGTGGCGCATGATTTAAGAAATCCGTTAGGTGCAATACTTTCTTTTTCGAAAATGGGAAGAAATCCCAAATATCAAGATAAGCTTCCTCATGTTTTGGAGAGTATGGAAAAGGCTGCAGCAAAAGGCTTGGAGTTAGTGAAGTCGGCTTTGGAAGCAACTGCACTTGGCACGGGAAAATATGAATTAGAAATTTCGACTTTTGATTTTAGCGAATTGGTCGATGCCAGCATTGATAACTTTAAGGAAATAGCGGAAGGCAAGGAATTACACTTTGAAGTGGATAAGACGCTTGGCTTGTGGGTTGAAGCGGATGTGCATCGTATTACTCAGGTTCTGGATAATGTCATTTTAAATGCTATTAAATACGCGCCAGAGAAATCTGAAATAAAAATTGAATGTGAGCCAACCGGTAGTCGAATTCGGTTTAGTTGCTTAAATCAAATTCCTAAGAATTATCGCGTGGAAGTTGAGGAAGAAAGCCTCTATAAATCATTTGGCTTTGGGATTGAAATCATTCGAGAAATTCTTGAATTGCATCAAGCGAATTTGGAGTTTGAATCGCAAGATAAAACCTTTGAAGTCAGGTTTGGGTTGGCGATCCCCAAAAAATAAAGCTGCGTATCGCATGAAAAAGTTATCTTCAGATTGCATTGACAACTCATCGACATATCATTAGCGTGCGCTTATCAACACTCTGAAAAAATTCTATGTCCCACAACACCATTGAACAAAATAAGGCGAGACAATTACCCATTAACAACGGTGAAATTTGGTTGTTTGGTTATGGCTCGTTAATTTACAAAGTCGACTTTCCTATTATTCAACAAAGCCCCGCATTTATTTCCGGTTGGAAGCGACGTTTTTGGCAGGGTAGCCATGACCATCGTGGGACTCCGGAAAATCCCGGGCGAGTCGCTACCTTAATTGAAGCGCCCGGGGAACAATGTTTTGGTATGGCTTACCAAGTCACAGAAGAAGAGTTTGAGCATTTAGACCACCGAGAGAAAAATGGTTATTTACGTTATGCCGTTGATATACACCTGTTAGATAAAGAGCAACAGCAAACCTCAATCAAGCGAGGACTAGTCTATATTGCACCAACAGATAATGAAGCATTCCTGGGATCGGCATCCGAATTAGAAATTGCAAACCATATCAGTCGGTCTAAAGGTCCAAGCGGAGATAACTCAGAGTATGTTTTTTTATTGGCGAAAGCCTTGAAGGAAATGGGAGTTGAAGATCCTCATTTGTATTCTATTGAGGGGTATCTCCGGCAGCTGGTAAGTCAACCAGCTTAGTATCAGATGAGCGCAATATCATATGTGGGTAGGGTATTCTTGAATTTATTCTTTGATACCATCAAATTCGTTGGGTTTCGCTACAAGCTCTACCCACCCCCTAAAAATACTAACTATCAATCAATGATGTTTTCTTGCTTAAAAAAAGCAGTGAATGAGTCACAAATCTTATCAATATCTACATCCGGCGCTACAGCTACTCTAACAATATAATCTTTGTCAGCTTCCTTGGTCGTTCCTTGAGTTGAAGTTGCTGGAATAGTCCAATAAGTCCCTTTTAGCTGACCATAGCTGACGCAATACTTACAATCATTTGGATGTTGCGTAATCATGTAATTGATCAATTTTAAATTGAGATCACGCTTATAATCTTCGCGCTCTTGGGCGGTATTGCCAACAGTTGGTAAATCTAAAGAAAAAACTGAAGGAGTAAAACCTTGTTCTGCTAGTTCCTCGGAAACAAAGTTGATTTTGGATTCTGGCAGTGTTGCTTGAATATGGTTAACAAAGGTCAAAGTATTTTGGTAAGCCTTTGCAATTCTAATCGGCATTGATGGCATATTTTCAGCCAAGGTATTTAGCTGATGATTAACCGCGCGGTTATCTGATAAATCGAGATGTTTCTCGATCAATGTTTGAATATTTTTTGCTTGTCGATTAGCTGCGCAATAACCGGCGATACAACGACCACCGCTTGGAAACTTAGAGCCACTTGAAAAAGAAATCACTTTAACACCTGCAAGGGTGCTTTCATTGTGGAGAAGTTTTACATTGGGGCAAAAAGTTTGATCAACCATAAAGGTCGGAGCGACGGCGGCTTTATTGTCCGCTGTTAATCGATGTTTAGATAATACTTTTCCTAAGTCTTGCATATCAGGTACTTCGACACGCGGGTTAGTCGGAATTTCGGCTAACACCAGCGGCACACCATCAAGCTCTGCAACTTGCTGTAAAGCTGTTTCTAGACTTGCGACTAACTCTTGGCCACCATCGACTAGTAAATCAATAATACCTGCAGATGGGACCAATTCTGCTACTCGGCGGGCCTGATCATTGGTGCCGCCATAACAATTTGGTGGCAATATAATCTTTAAAGGTTTGCCCGGGTGATTGACTAAGGCATTCTCGACCAAGCCCATCATAATGGCATATTGAATAGAGAGCCCGCTGGAAGCGATTAAGGGTGATAGTTGTGTCCCGGTATTTTCTATTATGCTGGCCTCAATTTTTTGCATTGCGCCCGGCATCAGGCTTTCAGCTTCAGCTTGCTCCTTCTTTACAATTTCTCGCAGCAGACTAAGTGCATTGGGAGGTGTCATTGCTATCGACTCACGACGCCTGACATGTTGAACGCCTTTGACTAATTCTTCAACCGCCGATTGATCCGTTGAGTTATGAATCACTACGGCGCTGCCGAATTCCGAATGCAAATTGATACTCGCATCGATAGAGTTATTAATGGTGATAGCTGAATCGAATGGTAAATCTGTGACTAATAAGTTGGTATTGTCGGGTTTGCTTTGAATTTCGGCAATTTCATTGATTAATACCACATCAAAATCATAACCGTAAATACTCACTAGTCGTTCGACATCATGAAGAGGTGAATCTTTGGTCAAATGATAAATAGTCGTTTGTTTGCCAGCCAGCTTATTCATTCGCAAGATGGCTAGAATAGGCATCGCCTTAGAGGAAAATGTAATTACTTGGTCAGCGCTGACTTGATTGATCTCCGCTAGTAACCACTCTAAAACACTGGATAGCTGATGCCCTAAGCGAATATAGTCGTAAGCGGTTGGAAGCTCTGATAGCTCTTTTGATGAGGTAATTGATTCTAGCGAGAGCGCTTGTAACTGCTCAAGAAACTGAGACTTAGCTTTGGATTCGTCATAAATATCCAGTCTATGAGTAGTAAGCTCAAGCCAGTCTGAAGGCAAATGATCAAGTAAGTTGTTTATCGCTGCAAATTTCTGCTGAGATGAAGTCATCTCTATACCTCAAAATATGAATGTTTCTAATGGTTTATACGAAAAGATCATGGACTTGTTTTAACCGCAAATCAAGCTCAGATGACTCTATATGGGGATGTTTAGTGACAAACTCAAACCAAAGTAAGTTGCAATTTCGATATCACATCTAGGGTCTCTTACTTCCAAAGGGTATTTAGCTGAGCTTGCATAATTCGCCTTCTGAAATTAGAATGTGCCTGAAATTAATCAAAGGTACCAAGAAATTGTTCAATAACTCGACTAAACTACAGCGCATTTACCTGCAAACAGAGCGTCTCTCTGTTGGGGGAGTTGTGCCGATCTATTCTTGTGAAAATGACAAGAACAGTTTGAGTATAGGTAACCATTTATTGTAGAAACACTTCCAACTTTGGAAGTGAAAGCTTCTAAAGTTTAAAATTAAAAGATTGTTCTAAACAATCCAACTTATTTAAAACGCCGGAAGCTGCAAAGCCCCGGCGTTTTTTTATGTCCAGGGATGGACGGTATTCAGAAAATGCAGGAACAATTTTTCTGTTATGTCTGTGGATTAAAGAATTTATAAAAATCAAAAACAACATAGTAATTTAAGGAAAAAATTTGACGAAAAAATATCGAATATTAGGGTAATTGGTTTGGAATTGAATGGGTCTGTTTCAAATAATATTAAGAGAATTCACTGAATACTGGGTGAAGGGGGAGACTCAATTTGAATTCCGGTAACTTATTGAAAAATAAAGAAAAATAATTAATATTTGGTGTTGACAATATTGCGTATAAAAGTATTTAATACTCGGCATATCAGAAACACTAATTAATAAACAAAACCTTTAGAAGAGAAATTGAAGTGATGAAATATCAAATAGAAGCACAAATTAAAGACGGAAGAGAGCAACAGTTCTCTCGCCAGTCTGTGTTCTGTTTATTGAGTAGTCCATTAAGCGGATCAAAGATAGGTAAACATCATTCAATATTAAATTAACTCGCTTCCTTATTTGGAAGCGCAGGCTTCCGGATAAGAAGAATTCAATTCATACCTGCATTCTTTAAAGCCGCAAGCCTAAAAACTTGCGGCTTTTCTATTTTTGGTTTGCAAGAAAAAACTTTAGTCGTTATTGGTGTGGCCATAGCTTAGTTGGTAAAGCTTTGAGTTGTGATCTCGAAAGTCATCGGTTCGAACCCGATTGGCCACCCCAATAACGATTAGCAAAAAGTGGCATGCAACTCTGCAAGATTTTGCTTGAGAGTCACGAAAAGTTTCTCTTGAGTTCTAAGTTAAAACCCGAGAGATAAAATCCTCGGGTATTTTATGGCTTTTATAAAAAAGCTGCCCCGATAGTGGGCAACGTTCTTTAACAAATTGGTTTTTGCAAAAGTACGAGCAGTCAGTTTGATGCTCGTAAGTTTTAAAATGGATGGCGGGAGATGTGGATCTCAATCGGATTGTAACCCCGAGGCTTCTGGCATACCTGGTTCGACTCCAGGGTCATCCACCAAAGCAGGTGTAGTGTTAGCGGTTAGCACGAAAGGTTTCCAACCTTTAAGGCTGAGTTCGACAAGCAGTGTAGGAACACTGCGGAACATTGGAGGAACGACGATGGCGCGAAGCGTGAAGACCATGGATGGTCTGAATAATCCTTCATCCCAGACCAAATAACTTAGGGTTGCTAGCTCAACTGGTAGCAGCATCCGGCTTTTAACCGGAAGGTTCCGAGTTCGAATCTCGGGCAACCCACCAAATTAAGGGTGTATAGCTCAAAGGTAGAGCGACCGGTTGTTAACCGGTTGATCAAGGTTCGAGTCCTTGTATGCCCGCCAGGTTCGGTTTTTATAATCGAGCGGCATTGCGATGGTGAAGTTGATCGAGGCTTTACCCTACAGACCCATCACGGTGAAAGTCCGACTCGATCGTTTTTAGTTATGGGTTGCTAGCTTAATTGGTAGCAGGCAGATATCCGTGTTGGTCGCATCCGCCTTTCGTTTAAATACGCTTACTTTTGGTAAGCGGAAGGTTGAGGGTTCGAGTCCCTCGCGCGCCACCAAACATTCCAACATCACGAACCGAGGTGTGATGATACTTTTTGACGGTGAAAGTCCGTACTCGGTATTTAGCTCTGTAGTGTAATTGGTAACACTCAAGATTTTGATTCTTGCATCACAGGTTCAAATCCTGTCAGGGCTTCCATTTTTTATGCCGGATTAGCTGAGTTGGTTTAGCACTTGCCTTGTAAGCAATTGACATAGGTTCGAGACCTATATCCGGCTCAAGCATTCGATAACTTAATAACTTAAATAAGGAGGATAAACCATGAAACTATATTTAGACGATGTTCGTCCTGCTCCAGCAGGATGGAAGTTAGTGCGCTGGCCACAGGAAATGATTGAGCTTTTGATGACTGGTGCGGTAACAGATGTCAACTTGGACCATGACTTAGGTGACGACAAACGTGGTACAGGATATGACGTGATCACTTGGCTGGAGAAAGCCGTGGTTGATTATGGTTTAGTCCCACCAAACATTAAAGTTCATTCCGCGAATGTGCCTGCAAGACGGCGAATGGAGCGAGGGATTAAATCCGTTAATCATTTATATCAGTTTAGAAGTCGATACTATTCGTAATTTAATTTTCTAACGCAAGTTAGAATTTTATATGAATCCCGCAATGGGATTCTGATAGGGAAATCTGCTGTACATGGATGTTTCTTTTACATAAAACTCAACGCGAAAACTAATTTGCTATACTTAACTTTAACAAGGAGAAATATCATGCAAGCTCAGATCTTGCGACTAAATAAAGCTGGACAAGCTATGGAGTGGATTAATTTTGAGTCCGCGGCTTGTTTGTACTCTAAAGACCAAGTGTTGTGGACATTTGGTGAAACTGCTGCGCGTCTTAATGGTGGCCATTCGCGACTGACTGGAAAACGGTCTTTTCTTGATATCGCTTCGGTCATCGCTACTGATGGTCAAATCCATCAACGACATAGTCGGGTGCCAGCCTTAAGCAACTACGCGCTATTCCAGCGAGATGAGCATTTGTGCATGTATTGCGGAAAGCCTTTTAGTCGTTCAGAGCTAACTCGTGATCATGTTATTCCGCAGGCTCGAGGAGGAAAAAACACTTGGACCAATTGTGTCGCGGCATGTAAACCTTGTAATAATTTTAAGGGTTGTCGTACACCGGAAGAAGCTCACATGAGCTTATTAGCCGTGCCATTCCGACCTAATATTTCTGAGTATTTGGCCTTGGCCAATAGAAATATATTAGCCGATCAAATGGAGTTTTTGGTGAAAGGTTTTTCAAATAACATGAGGGCAAAAATAAATGGTTAACCTAGGTTAACCATTTCAATCATTTCGTTGACTCAACTAAGAATTCAAATAATTACTGAGAATAAAACAGTTTAGTTTTTTGGTCTAAGTTTCTCAATAACCCTTGCGTCTACCCAAAAAGTGTCAACATTGTCTTTTCCAATATTTCGATTAAAGAAAAGATATTTTCCATCAGGTGTAACCTGGGCTGCAAACTCAGATGCGGGGGTATTTATACCATTACCCATCTTGATAGCCTCTCCCCAAGCACCGTCTTTCGTTTTAAAGCTGATAAATAGGTCAGCATTTCTTTCTTCGTTATCTCTTTGTCCATCCCAGATTATGTAGCTCTCGTCCGGAGCAATAAAGGGATGGGCATTATATTTTCCTGTATTAATTTCTTTAGGCAGCGGTGTGGGTGCTTGTCTAACACCGTTGACTAGTTTTGAAATACGAAGAACACTATTCTCAACTGCTTCATCGAGTACATAGGTTCCTTTAGCGGAAGCTGTTACTCGCATGATGCGTATATCTTCAAAGTCCGCGCCAAGTCTTTTTGGCTCAGACCAACCAGTGTTGGTGCGCTCTTTATAGCTTCTACCAAAGAACATATACTGTCCATCAGGAGAGAGCGTAGGCGTTCCTTTTCTAGGACCAACTACACGTTGATACCAGCGATTATTGATCATTTCAAACACAACCATTTCCTGCCTAGGTTTGGTTTCGACATCAACTTCTCTAACAAAATACACTTCCTCCAAATTCGGCGCAAAGACCACGCCGTATTCCCATCCCTTAGTTGAAACAATTCCAGGTGCAAAAACGACAGGAGTTAAACCTGGAGGTTTTTGTCCAAGGTATGGACCAGTAAGGTTTGTCGATTTGTTTTGGCTTTCAACCTTACTACTTGTGGTGAGTGCGCTTAGTAATAAAATGATTGAAATTAAAGATATTTTCATGTTTCTCTCTCTATTTGGCAAAGACTGGTAGAACGACATTTTCAATCTGAGTCATGATTTGATCATCCCTGTCATGGCCTGTGATGACTATGGTTAATTCAAGCTCTGCAATGACGATGACTCTTTGACCTCCGCCGCCCCATGCAAAGGTCGCGTTATAGTTTTTATTGCCAACGGCTAAAGGTGCTTGATACCAGAAATAACCATAGCGATAGGTTTGAGGTATCCAGTCTTCGGTAGGCTTAACTAGACCGCTTGTTGCCTTGGCAAGGTACTCTGAAGAAATAAGTTGTTCGTTATTCCAGCGACCTTTGTTGAGGACTACGCTGCCCCATTTCAGCATGTCGCGAGAAGTCATACTGGCCCTCGAACCCGCCTGTGGTAGACCGCTGATGTGAGTGTCCCAGCTATAATTGGTGATGCCTAATTTATCGAGAATTTCTTTTTTTATGAAATCTTTGGCGGTGCCTGGTACAACGGCATCTATAACGGTCATCACCAGCATTGGATTGTGATTACCATATTTATATGTCTGAGACTCTTCGGTAATTGGTGCCGTTTGTTCAAGAAGATTCTGGACCAGCCCTTGGCCTTTTAACACTGCAGGATTTTTTTCTATTTCTTTCCATTTGTCACTATCGACATTAAGACCACCATGCATGGTGAGCGCTTTATGAAGGGTGATTTTTTCGGCACCTTTCGCTAATTTTGCCGTGTCCAGATCTTTCAAGAAACTAGTGATGGGCTTATTCAGATCGGCCATTGTCAAATAGCCCATTTGGATTGCCCTACCCAGCGCCAGACTGGTATAAGCTTTCACTGCTGATGCTTGGCCATGGGCTAGGTTTATCCGCCCGCGAAGGAAGTAGCTCTCAAACAAGAGCCTGTCCTTTTGAGCAATTAGCAGGCTGTCGTAATTGCCATGCTTTTTGTCAGCGATCTCCTTGGCTAACTTGATAACCATGGCTTTTTCGCCGCCTAATTCACCAACGGGAATAGCGTCGTTTTTCGGCTCAGGTGAGCTACTGATAAAGGCTTTTTCTAAGAATGGAAGGTCCCAGAAGGGTAGTTTAGCCTCAGTTTCAGTTACTTCCGGCGCTTGCTGATTGTTTTCCATGCCACCGGCTAAAGCTAACTGAGTAAAACAGCCAAATAAAGCCGCACTGACTAAGACTTTAAACTTTACGCTAGACTGCACATTAGAAGTTATTTTCATTAGTTTTCCTCTTGGGGTTTCATACTATTTATATAAACAAGTTGATAAGGACTGTAAGCCATAAAGAGGTTTCACTGTTCATCCCTTTTGACCTGCAAACTAGACAACCATTTGACACTCTGCACACCCATTTGTGGAAATGAATCGCTATGACCTGAAGCTTCAATAACTCTGTACTTTATTGAAGAGATGCCGTGGTATTGGTTATTTTTTAAAGTGCTAATAAACTCTTCGACATGTGGAATCAATTTTGTTTCTAATTCGCCGTAAGAAATAAAAACATTGATGGCTAATTCTTTAGTCTTCAGTTTTGAGCTCTCTAGTGCAAACAGGTCGGCCACATCCCCTCGAACGCTTGGACTTCCGAGAATATAATTCTTAAAGGATTCGGGTTGAGCCATAAGCGCATAAGTACCAAAAAGACCGCCGGCAGAAAAACCGAAGTAGGTTCGATTATTCGGCTGGGTTCGATAGTTGCTTTCGACGTACTTAAAAACATCCTCCCGAATAAAACGTAAGTGGCTATTCGCTTGGCCAAACTTTATTTTGGGGTGTTTTGGATTAGTTCGCTTCTTGAATGAGTAATCGCCATATCGACTGAAATGAGCGCCATATTCTTGCTTTAGATCCTCAGGTACATCTTTCTGCCAGGATATTCCGACCAAAATAACATCTTCCATCATATATTCTGTGGCGCCTGAAATTAGCTCTACATGCCAAATGGCATCGGTAAAATAAACCACAGGAAAGTTTTTATCTTGGTGCTTGGAATAGCTTTCCGGTAGTTTTATATATAACTCGTATTGCTTGTTGGATTGGCTATCTTTAATGGGCTGTACTTGTATTTTTGGTAGCGTGAGCTTGGTTATTTCTCCAGCTTGGACTGCTGAACTCGAAAGCCAACAGAGGGTTAGGACGGTCAGAATCGAAATTATTCTCATGAGTTTATAGCCTCTAAAAAGGTTGAATCTAATGACATTGTTTTCATCGGAATTAAGTTGGTAACTAACTTAAATGAATCGAGAATAGAATGCCTGACGTTCGGCTGATTTTTAAATGACGTTGGACTGAAAGGTCAATTAAGTGATAATTATCAATTGGTTACAATCTTGGGTTTAGAGTGTTTTGAACTTTGTGCTAGTATGAGATCGCTTGTTATAGGTGACTTATGTCGCCCATTTATTACTGGATAACAAAACTATGGCCGCAAAATATTGGGTAGGCGATTTTTTCGTCGATTTAACTCGAAATCAGATTACTCAAAAAACTGAATCTAAGACCATTCCTCCCAAAGCGTTAGCCGTTTTAACCTGCCTGGCAAAGAATGCCAACAGCGTAGTAAGTCATGATCAGATTTTGTCCGAAGTATGGCCTGATACGGTAGTAACACCCAATACCTTACAAAGAAGCATTGCTCAACTTAGAAAAGCGTTGGGTGAAGATAGTCAGTATCAATCCTATATCAAGACCCATGCTAAACAGGGTTACAGCTTGGAAGTTGAAGTTCGATGGCAAAAGAACGTAAACCTAGAGTCAACTGAAGAAAGTGAGTCACTCGATATTTCAGAGTCGCTTTTAAACAATGGGTCGGTTTCCCCTGACATTGGGAGTGAAGTTGACACAAGTGCGCAGTCGCTGGACAAGGATAAAGACGTTGGCGTTCAGAACAAGAATCGCTTCAAACTATTTGGGTATTTCTTAGGTTTCGCTATAGTCGGACTAATAGCAACCGCGGTTCTTTCACCCAAAACCCCAGCAAGATTGACGATTGGTGAAATTCGCTCTCTGACCAACACTGATAACAAAGAACTAGCGAGTATTTACTCACCTGATGGTCAATATGTGGTTTTCCACCGATATTCAGAAGAGTTCTGTCTAAACAATATTTGGGCAAAAAATCTCGAAACACAGCAAGAAATAAAACTAACGAGTAGTTATGATTCTTATGGAAGTCATAGTTTTTCTCAAGACGGAAAGAAGCTGGTTTTTGTTCAATCTGGGAATTGTGATCAACCAGTTACTCAGAAAAAGTGCTACAAGTTGATGAGCTTAGACTTTCAAAAAGCGCTGCAATCGCCTCAGACTGCACAAGAGTTACTTGAGTGTAAAAATTCGATAATACGCAGCCCCAAGTGGTTAAACAATAATGACATTACTTTATTACAAAAGAAGACAGATCGTTGGAACCTTATTAAATATTCAATTAGCGACAATAAGACCCGATTGTTCTATGAAGTTGAGGACGGTAATTTATTAGACTATGAGTATTCGTCCAAAGATGATCTTTTTGCATTAACTAGTATCCGTGAAGATGGCAAAACTTATCTCGACATACTTAATTCAGAAGGCAAGCTTTTATCAAGCCATCAACTCCAACGACCACCCGAGATTGCCAAGTTTAAATCGATATACCCTAATTTTATGCCTGACGGAGAACAACTAATTTTCAGTACCGGGAGACAGCTTTTTACCTTGTCATTTGATGGAAAAATATCCAACATTAGTATCCCTCTCGATGAACCAATGGGTTCTCCAAAGTTTCACCCCACAGAGAAACGAATGCTAGCAATTAAAGGTCATTACGATAGCGATATTGCGACTATTCCATTTTCAAGTCTTGCAAAAATGAGTACCAGTAATTCTGCTAGCTCGAGTAATGATGTTGGTTCTAATCTCGATATTGCAACTATCGAACTTTCTATTTTAGAAAGATCAAATCAAGGCGAAGATAACGCGCAGTTCCAACCTAATGGCAATTTAATTGCGTTTAAGTCAGAGCGTTCTGGTGAAGATCAACTTTGGATTTCTGATGGCTCCATGCCAAGACAAATTTCTAATTTCCCATCGGATACTTTTATGTTTGGCATGGATTGGGCCGCAGACGGTAATAGTATTCTAGTCAATGTGGATAAAGAGCTTGTTAAGGTGTTTTTAGATTCGACGACTCACCCCGTACAATTTGACTTTCCAGTATTACAGCTCTATCAATGGAATAGCATAGACAATACAGCATTGCTTTCGGCTCGCATAAAGGGAGTTCGAAAACTGATAGAGCTTAATTTAAATGATGCAAATTATACAGTTATCACAGACAAGGTGGTGGTTTGGGCTGGTACCACCGATGATGGACAACTGATCTATACGGATAAAATGGATCGATTTTGGACACCCGGTCCAGCAGAAGATCAAATAATTGGAAAGCTAGAATTTCAAGGAAGTGCAAAACGCTTTGTTGTTAAGAATAAGACCATTTACGGCATTAATGATGAGCTTCAGCTTTGGTCTTATAATTTGAAGAGCGAAGATTTTAAAGCGCTTGGCAAGCTTCCCAATGATATTGATTACATCACAGACGTTAACCATGAGAATTTATTATTGTCGGTAAAGATTGCTGCGAGAAAAGAGGTGGTAGAGCTGACATACACCGATTAAATAATAATTCTTAACGAGCTTTCTCTTCTTAGCAAGTGCACGTGAATCATTCACGTGCACTTGCTAAAAAAATAAAAACCGAATGGGATTTGTTAAGATCAACACATCCTGTTTTAGGCTAGAGGTGTTTCGATAAAAATTTCAGAACCTGGTCCCAGTATTCTAATCGACTTTGTGTTGAATAAAAACCATGGTCTTCTTTGTCGACAGCTAACCAAGTAAAGTCTTTTTTTGATTTTTCTAAAGCTTTCCTTAATCGGTGAGCATGCTCTATTGGTGCTCTTCTGTCTTTTTCTCCGTGCGCAATTAAGATGGGGGCATTGAAAAATTCCGTTCGATTAACTGGGGAGAAGTTTGCTAGCTGTTGCAAGTCTTCCCCAAGAACATCGTTTAGGTAGTGAATGCCAGCAAATGATGTATGGATATCACCTTCTTCAAATAACAGCGGGAGATCATAGACACCCGCGTTAGCGACTACACACTGATACAGCTCGGGTGCTAAGGTTGCAGACATTGCCGCGGAGTAGGCGCCAAAGCTTGTTCCCATAATACAAATATTGTTTTTATCAATGTCCGGTTGGCTAGCTAACCACTTAGTACCATCAATAATATCTTGCTGCATCAATCCACCCCACTGGCGGAATCCATCAGTTTCGAATTTTTTGCCGTAACCTCCAGAACCTCTATAGTTGATCTGTAATACTGCATAACCTGCGTTGGCCAAAATTTGTACATCATTATCAAAGCCCCAGGTATCTCTTACTCCATGCGGTCCTCCGTGTATTAGAACAACGGCTTTATGCTTTTTTGCTTTTGCCTTAGGTAAGGTTAAATAGCCGTGTATAGTTGTACTGTCAGAAGTTGGAAAAGTAATAGGAATCATTTGTGCGAGTTGATTGGCTTGAATATGCGATTTTGTTGAAAAAAGTTTTACTAGTTTATTGGTGTTCGATTTATAGAGGTAATAAGCCGCTGGTTCTACATCGCTCGAAGTGCTGATGATGGTTAAACTTCCATCGAGAGATTGGCTTGTAATTCTGAAAGTTCTATTTTTGAAAACAGTCACTAATTTCTCAAACTGGTTTGAAGTATCTGGATCAAGATTGAGCGAGTGAAAAGTTGGATAGCCATTATCCTGACGAAACCCTACAACTTTGCCTGTATTAGGATTAGTGTAAATTCGATGGATTTCATATTGATTATTCGATATTTGTTTAGAATATGAGCCTGTGATCAAATTTAGCTTAAAAAGACTCCAAATCCCTTCGTTGTTATTGTCAGCAACAAGAATTTCATTCTTATTGTCAGTCACAGAAATTAGCTTAGCAACAAAACTAATTTCTTGACTGTTTACTTTCTTCCACGGGGAGTCATTGGTTGAACGATAATAAATTTCTTTCTCATTATTTTCGTTAAATCCAATAGCATGCAAAACATTACCCTTTCCATCTGATAGAAAGCCACCTCGTTCAACTGGAGAGGTGCCTAAACGTTGAGTAATTTTTCCGTTATAGATATTGAGCTTAAAAATTGAAGGGTGTGAGGAATCGTCGCGAGCATAGGGGATTGATTCAAGGAGTACATTTTGATCATCTGTCGCTAGTGTATCGAGAACATGTCCCCATCCTCGAATGGCCTTTTTTCTTTTCTTGGCAATTCCACCACCTAATGACGATTCCGCATTTTTATAACCATAAACAGTTTCCGCTTTTGAACCATCAATATTGACAGCTAGCATTTGTCCATAGTAATTAGGGTGGGTGTTCCAAGGTTCAATTTCGAGTAGCTGCAATATTACTCGTTCGTTATTCGCCCAATGAAAGTCCCCAGGCTCCACATCATCGTCAAAGCCTAAACGCCCAGTTGGTTTGAACGTCTTACTATTTACAAAAAGAATTGTCGAATCTTCCTCTGTAACCAAGCTAATAGCAATATGCTTGCCGTCAGGAGAAATCTTAACATCGCGGTATTCGGCCTTTTTAAGAAAGTCATGGACGGTTAGAGCATTTGCTTGATTAGCCAGAATTACAAAAAGTGAAAAAATACAAATCTTTAGAAGCTTCAAAACAAATCCTTATTAGGGTAGTGAGTCCATGGAATTTAGAATATACCGGTTTAAAGCTCCGTGGACAAGCGTGAGCTAGCACTAATACCCTTTGACTATTCTTGATATTGGTAGCCAATCTGTTCCAACAGAGTCATCAATCTTTCATTGAAATCAAGCTCAGCTTGACTACTAGATTGGCCTGTCCAAGCGATAATTCGAATATTTAGCGGGTCAACATTGTATGCGGCGGAACCCCAAAACCCGGAATGACCGATATAGTGATAGGTTTCTCCGCTGCTAGAAGTGATATCAGCAAAACTTAGGCCTAATCCATATAAATCTCCGCTGTCTTCTATTTTCCAATTCTCCCACTCATTGATCAGCGCTTCATCTTGTATTATTTGTTCATTTTCTATCGCCGCAAAAAAACGATTGAGATCGGCTAAGGTGGATACCAGACCACCACCGGCCCAAGCAAATGAGGTATTCATTTCAATATCAAGGACATTGTGATTCGCGTAGTAATTATCTGGCAAATCAGAACCAAAGATTTCTTCAGTCACTAGTAGAAAGTGATCAACGGGTGTTGAATCGTTTGCTTGATGAAACTCCATGTAAGTAGAAGACATTTCCAGTGGTGTGAATAGATGAGTGTTCATCAAATCATGCAGGTTTTCGCTGGCGACTTTTTCCATGATGATGGCGAGTAGGTCGGTATTACTATTGCCATAATGATGTCGCTCTCCTGGTAGAAATTCTAAATCTTGAGTAAGCCCTCGATTGAGTATATCGCTCAGGATTAATTCTGGGATCCATAGATCAGGTAGATTATTAGGGTCACCATTTAATGCAGCATCAAAAGATAACGAATCAGGCGCTTGGGCATCACTCAAATAAGAAATAAAATCATTGATTCCACTGGACTGGTCCATCAACTGACGTATGGTGATTTCAGTTCCGCGTTTAACACCATCTTTTATATGCAAATCCGCGACTGTCCAGTTACCGGGTAAATCACTGTCGCTCAAAAGCTCACCGATGGGAGTATCCAACTCGAAATGGCCGATTTCGATGAGTTTAAGTGCTAACGCTACCGTGACTGTTTTACTAATACTGGCTATTCGAAAAGGGGAGTCGACCGTCATCGAAATTTGAGAATTCTGTTGCTCTACACCACGTGCGGATGCCCACTTATAATCCAGCCCGTCAAATTCGAGTGAAAAGGCCATATTGGCAGTGAGCGATTGACCTGCACTAAAAACATCATCAAGGATCTGTTCGAGTTGCGGGGAAAGAAATTCTGCAAGTGGTTGAACATCTATTGTGACGCTAGCAGTATCAGATAAGCCGCCATTATCGGTGGCAACCAATTGAAATTGATATTCCCCTGTAGTTTTAGGTGCTAAGAACTGAAGATTGGTGGAACCGGCCGGCTCAGTTAGTAACGTAACATTCTCAGGGCCGCTAACTTGAGTCCATTGTGTTCGCGCTAGGTTATCATTTGGATCGGTAACGCTTGCCGCTAAACTTACTTGCGTGCTCTGATATCCCACCTTACTCGTTTGCGAAAGACTGATGACCGGTGCGAGGTTCTCTTCGCTTCCACCACCTCCACCACATGAAATTAGACCAACTAAAGATAGAGGGATGATTAGTAATGCAATCGCTTTTGTTATTGGTAGTGTATTTGTACACAGGTTGGGTAGGAAGAATTTCATTTTTTCTCTCACTTAATCTAGTCAATAGTATTTAGTAAGAGTCTTAGTTTAATGAAATTCCTTCGGAAATATTTTTTAAAAACTCCAAATAAAACCAAGAGAAGGTATTAACGGAAAAGTAGAATTCCCGTTCAGTTCAATTGATTGTATAGTACCTTGCTCGGTAAAAATGGGCTCGACATTATCAAAACCGGAAGAGTTTCTTTGATCAAATAAGTTCAACACTTCAAAAAAATACTCGAGTCTGCTATTGGCGAGTTTTTTCTGACAACCATAACGTAAATCCGTCCTAAAATAGCTGGGTGATTCTTTCTGATAATTTGATTCGGCTAGTAAATAAGGACGAGTCTGATCAAATGCCATAAACTCTGGATTAATTATGATACCAGTCGTTTGCCAGCCACTATGATAGCTATTAATCCAATTAACACTACAGCCTGAATCAGTCGCATAGCTAGCAATAAAACTCAACGCGTGGCGTTGCTCCCAAGGTCTAGAAACTGGTTGGCCATCTATATTATCTTTTGCTTCACTCAGCGCATAGTGAACGCTCCAATTGAATCGGCTATTGCCTGATTGCGCTAAA
Source organism: Kangiellaceae bacterium (assembly GCA_965230525.1). Lineage (GTDB taxonomy): Bacteria > Pseudomonadota > Gammaproteobacteria > Enterobacterales > Kangiellaceae. The sequence continues at coordinate 4,372,576 of OZ246008.1, read as the reverse complement.
CTTAATTCAAGGCCTTTGGCTTTAGCACTATCTGGCGAGACTTGAGCGCGAAGGTCATCCGCCTCATAAAATAAGTTATTTATTCCCAGTAAATTTTCATAACGAGGGCGTAAGTTACTGTAAGATTTACTATAAACTCCCAAATCCAGTCTTAATGAGTCGGAAAGTTTCTTTGTATAAGAAAAGTTCACTTGATTCACTTTTTCAGCCTCATTGAAAACTGATTGACTATCTTGAATTGCCAGTTGGTGAATACCTTGTGATTGATGAAATATCCCCCACGAAAAGCGAATATTTGAACCACTTTCTGTTAGGTATTGAAGATTAAGGCGTGGGCTTAATTGAGTACCTTTGGTATAACTTTGTTTATCCCCTCGAACTCCCGACTCAATAGACAATTCCTTAGAAAGCTTAAATAGGTGGGAGAGGTATGCTGCAGTTGTATTACCCTTTGGAGTCAGGTTTTCACTTCTAATCAATAACTCCGTTTGGGAGTTTATCGGTGAGAAATAATTAAATAACTGAAATGTTGAGTTGTAGAGGTATGCTGCTTCAAGTTGTCTATATTCTAACCCAGCTTTCAATAATTGGTTATCCGCCAACTTTACTTGCCAGTCTTGTTTTAGAATATCGAATTTCCAGGTTAATCGATCATCGACACTATAAAACTCTTCAGCTTGTTCTATTTGATCATTTCCAAGAATAAGTAGTTGATTTTGTTCAAAACCACTGCGATTATTTTCTAACTCTGCTGTTCCTATTAGTAGTTTAGAGCTGATAGCGTCAGACCACTCTGTTTGCAAATTTAACCAAAAATGGCTAGCCAAGGAATCGGAGCTTAAAGCCGTTGCACAGCGGTTTATGCAGGTATCTTTATCAAGATTTAATAAGGTATGAATCGATAGCGTGTTGCTATCTGATAGGACAAATTCTGACTTAGCAAACAGATCAATGTATTCTGGTTGGATATCATCTGCTTCGACTTCTGAGGTGGCAGTGACTAACTCAATATAACCACGTCTAGCTGAGGCAAACCAGCGATAGTCTTCATTGAGGAAAGTGCCACTACCTTTCACTTTTGCGTCGAGAAAATTAGCCCCAATAGCATAAGGTGTGCTCGAGTCTCCATTAGAGGATTGAAGTTCGATGATTCCGCTTAAGTGCTCACCATAACTAACAGGCGCACCACCAGTGATGATGTTTGCATCCTTGATAGCAAACGAGTCAATTACTCCAAAGTAGCTTCCTAGCCCTTGTAAATGGAATGGATTTTCTAATGGCATACCATCCAAGAAATACTTATTTTCATAGGGAGCACCCCCTCGAATCCGCAATTCTGCCGACGCATCGCCCCCCGCTATTCCTGGGAAATGAACCGCAGCGCGATTAACATCATTGGCAAGGTGCGAGAGTTCTTCTATCTTTCTTTGATTGAGATGATGATTTTGCGAAGAGTAGAAGTACTCAATGTCGTAACGACTAGTTGAAATCACAATTTCATGAATGGGAACTTCACTAAGCTTGAATTCTATTGTTGAATTAAAACTAGAAATGAGCTTGTCGGTAGATACGATAAACGAGTCGCTTTGATATCCGGGCGCAGATATAAATAACCGATAGTCGGTTAAGCTCAACTGACTTAATTTAAATCTACCGTCATCGAGAGTTTGAGATTTTAACTTGTCTCTAAAGTTACGCTGGTCGCTATTATTAGAGATAGGCTTAGCTAGAATAGTGGCATTTGGTATTGCTGTATTAGTGTCAGAATCAATCACTTTACCGTGGAAATATTCAACTATGACATCCTTCGATTTCTCGAGGTCAATTGAACGGATGACGATATGTCCGGTTGTTAGCTGTTCAGCAGTAAGGTTAAAGCTGACCAATAGCTCTCGAATTAACTCAATACCTTGCTGGTGCTTCGGTTCAGTTCTAATGGTCATTGAGTTTTTTATTAACTCACTGCTATAAATTAAGTTATAGCCTTGACGCTTTAATTGCTTAAGGACATCTCTTAAGGAACGTCCACTAAACGTCGTAGGTTTGATTAATTCAGAATTTGTTTTTGGCGGAGGAGGTATAACTGATTCGTTAGGTAGTATATTTTTTTCCGAGCGAGCATGAAGCGTCGAGACTGCTAGTAGCGCGGCTATAGGAAGCACTATCCTATTTTTATAAAATGTGCTATCCATTTTATCGGCATTCATTAAGAAGTTAAGCATGGATAGCTATTCAACTAAAGACGATTGGTTGGCGCTTACAATCAAAGTCTTGCCGCTCATTTCATACTTTAATCGAGTTGCGGAAAAGACTACTTTAAGTGCTTGTTCGAGTTCCAATGATTCTATATCACCATGCAGAAGGATGTTCCTGCTTTGTTGCTCTGTGTCCTGAGTAAATTCAATTTTTACTGCATATTCTCGACGGACCCAAATTAAATATTGATTCAGTGATTTTCCTTCTAATTCAAACTTTGGTGCTAGAGCATGGATCCAACTCCAACTACTATCATTGGTATCTATGGCATTGGTTTGAGAGGTACCTGATGAAAGGGTTTTTAATTGATAACCTGATTGCAGTATTTGACTGCCATAATTGGAGTCGAAGTTAATACTGCCCTCCCTAACTCGAATGCTAAGAGCATTAGATTGACTCTGTACTTCAAACTGGGTGCCGGTATTTTTTATAGTCCCATGATTGGTGGTGATCTTTATTTGGCTGTGATTGGCGTTGTCAGATGACTCAAAATAAATTCGACCTGACTCCAGCAACAAATGATTCATTTCATTAAAAGTTAGTTGACTATTACTATCTAGCCTAATGTTTCCAATCATGGGGAGTAAAATAGTTGCACTGCCAGAGCTTGTCGTTTTAATACTGCTACCCAAAGTCAGCTGCGAACCCGGCTGGGCACTTATCGCTTTTTGCTGATTTGAAAAGACTGCGATATTTCCACGAACCTGTTCAAGAAGAATCCCCTCACTATTATTGCTATTGTTGAATAACAATCCCACCAGCGATAAAAACAGAATGCTTGCTGCTAAAGCCATTGGTATTTTTTTATTCCATGGTTGGGGTTGTTGGGCAGCAATACTATTTTTCCAGTGAGAATGTAGCTCCTTTTTTATCCGAGCTTTGCTAGTTTCTGATGCCATTTCTCTCACATCTGCATGTTTAAGAATGTCATCAATAGCGACGTTTTTGGCCTTGTCGAGTTTGTCTGTCTCTGACTGAGGCCTGCTTGTCCCTGTCTGGAGTGTGGTTGGCTTTTTAGTCAAACTCATTGTAGGTCTGCCTCGGTGTGGTGAGCTTCAAAAAGACTAAGAAATATATCCTCAAACACTGGCCTAGCGCGAGAGAGCATTGACTCAACACTCTTAACACTGGTTTGCAGGTGTTGTGCAATTTCTTTCACGGATAATCCTTGTATATATTTTTTCTCGATGACAAATGCATACTTTGTCGGAATGCTATCGAGAGTTAGATGCACAAATTTATTGAGTTCTTGCTGCAAATAGCTATTTTCAGGCTCCTGTTGCAGCGAAATACACAAAGACTCGATTTCTGCTTTGAATTGAGGGTTATCATCAATCAAGACTGGTTGACGATTTGATTTACGGTAGAATGCGCTCAGTTCATAGCGGCAGAATGTGCACAACCATGAGTAGAGTGGGGCCTCAGCGCGATAGCTGGTTAATTTGTCGATAGCCTTACATAACGCCGATTGCACAATGTCTTCAGCTAAATCGGTTTGTCCACTACAGCGAACCAGCACAAATCGGTAAAGTCGATCAAAGTATTCTTGATAGAATTGATCGAACACTGCCTCGTCTCCGCTAAGAAGCTTTTTGACTAGCTGTTTATCGTGATTTGGCTTGCCAAACATTACGTTTGCACTCTATATCCTTGGGTATGATTACTAGTAAGAGTCATATGAAGTAAAAGTCCTTCGAAAATCGTAGCAAATAATAATAACTCGAAAAACAAAGCGCTCTTCAGCTTAATTCTAGGGATTAAATACTACGTGAGAAGCTCGGTTCAAACAAATTGCAAGTTGATTGAAAGGCTAATACTACTAATCTATGTCAGATAGTCAGCCATTCAGAACAGCGAATGCGAGATATATTCAATGGTAACATTTAGGCTCGAAGTGTCAGGGAATATGGAATATTATAGGCGCTATTTCGTCGTGTTTTATTAATGCGCTCTTTTCGATCTCGACGCAAAAGAAACTAAATAATACTAATAAATGATCTAAACAAGGATATCTACTTATGAATAAACCAAACGGTGCCGGTGGGACAAATGGCGGAATAGGGCGCTATCTAATTGGCCTAGCACTAATGTGCGTAGGCGGATATCTATTTCTAAGTAAAGTCTTGGTATCTACTGGGGCTTTTTCTCGCGGTTTTGGTATGGGAACCAACCTGTACAGTATGGGAGGTGGCTTTGCGGTTACCGGTGGTATGATTTTGATCCCATTTTTTATCGGTATATTCATGATCTTTTGGAATAGCAGGAATATTCTTGGTTGGTTATTAAGTGGGTTAAGTGTGCTGGCGCTAATTGCCGGAATCATCGTTAATATAAGAATGACGATTATGCCGATGACTGCGTTCGATATATTAGTGATCATTGTGTTGATGGCGGGTGGTGCAGGTATGTTCTTTAGTTCGCTACGAAATTTTGATTCGAACTAGAACTTAAAGCGGATAAGATTTTTAAGCGGATACAAAAAACTTGAGCTTACGACAATTTGTAAAATCGAAACGATTCTTTGATATTTATACAACCCTATTGATTCTTATTGCGGTATTCTTTCTATGGAATACCGTGATCACTTATCCACTCAAGATCCTGGTGGTGTTTTTCCATGAGTCCTCTCACGGCATAGCAACATTACTCACTGGCGGAAAAATACTGGCGTTTGAATTAGTCCCACAAGCCGGTGGCCATGTTGTGTCTGCTGGAGGCAACCGGTTTATCACATTAACCGCTGGATATTTAGGCTCGTTGTTATGGGGAGTGGCCATTTTTTATGTCGCCGTTTCCTCTAATAAAGATCGTCTAATGATGGGCGGCTTAGGCGTATTGTTATTGGTGATTACTTTATTATTCGCAAGTAATTCTTTCGCCATGTTATTCGGCATATCAACCGGCGTTGCCATGTTGCTTTGTTCAAAATACTTATCAATCAAAGTTAACGACTTCCTACTAAGAGTCATCGGTTTAACCAGCATGATGTATGTGCCGTTAGATATTTATAGCGATACCATTCAGCGTTCTTACTTACCATCTGATGCGTTCATGTTGGCGCAGGAATTTGGTGGGACAACCCTTTTATGGGGTGGAGTTTGGTTGACTATTAGTTTTATATTAATATTTTATTCATTGAAGAAAGTTTTCAAAAAGTAAATTTTCAGTAAATACTGCTTCATTGTTGATTGCAATTTGAACAAATTGTCGATAAACTTCGCGCCAACTTGACTTTAGTCATATTTTTTAACCACACGTAAACAACCGCAAAGGAGATTAAAAAAATGAATTTAAATAATATCTTTTGCAGGTCACTTCAAAAGTAATTTCGCTTTTAATCTAGCTTTTTCTGCTTACCTATAAAGCCTAAATTACTTTTCTAATTAGGCCTGCTAATTCCAATAATAGTTTTTAAACTATTAAATTTACAGCTATTAATTTAGGGATTGAACTATGGGCAATCAAAATGGATTCAATATCCAAACATTGTCTGCAAGCGTTAATTTAGTCGCCAATGCAGACACTTGGGTCGAAGGAAAAGCGATCCAACAATTACAAAAAACAGCAGAGTTAGAAGGGATTGTTCAAGCCGCCGGTATGCCAGATCTACATCCGGGAAGAGGCTACCCAATCGGTGCAGCCTTTTTAACTAAAGATAAAATATACCCAGCGCTTATCGGTAATGATATTGGTTGCGGTATGTCTTTATGGGCCACTGATATTAAAACTAGGAAGGTGAACCTTGATAAATTTGAGAAACGTCTTGCTAGTATTGATGAGCCGTTATCAAAAGATTGGTATGACATTATTTCTCAACGTTCTCAGGACAAAGGGTTATCGTCTACTGGATTTGAAAGGGCACTTGGAACAATAGGCGGAGGTAATCATTTTGCTGAGTTACAGCAGCTTGATCAAGTGATTGATGAAACCTTAGTTGGTGAATTGGCAATCGATAAGAAGCATCTAGTATTGTTAGTTCACAGTGGTTCCAGAGGTTTAGGCGAGCGTATTTTAAGAGCGCACGTTGATCGTTTTGGTCACGCAGGGTTGGATGTTGCTAGCGATGAATTCAACCAGTATATCCAGCAGCATGACAAAGCTATCAAATTCGCGGAGCTTAATCGTGAATTGATCGCAGTGCGAATGCTAGGGAACTTGCATGCTAAAGGAAACGAAGTTTTAGACGTCAATCATAACTTGGTGACAGAAAAAATTATTGATAATCAATCGCACTGGATCCATCGTAAAGGTGCGACTCCGGCCGATTGTGGATTAGTGATGATCCCAGGATCAAGAGGGGATTATAGTTACTTGGTGAAACCGATTATTGACTCTGAAGTCAATTTTGAAAGCTTGTTTTCTTTAGCTCACGGAGCGGGGCGTAAATGGATGCGCTCTGAGTGCAAAGATCGATTGTCGAAGCGATATCGACAATCAGATCTTGAAAGAACAGCGCTAGGTAGCAGAGTGATCTGTAAAAACAAGGCACTGATCTTTGAGGAAGCACCAGAGGCTTACAAGTCAATTTCTTCGGTCATTAATGCAATGCAGGATGCTGGTTTAATTGAGTTAGTCGCAAGATTTAAACCGGTGTTAACTTACAAAACAAGCGGAGGTTGCTAATGATTTTATTACAACTTTCCGCGGGCCAAGGCCCTGCTGAGTGTTGCTTAGCTATCGCTAAAGCATTGGTTTTGCTTGAGAAAGAGGCGAACAAGTTAAAGGTGACTCTTAGCTTAGTTGAAGAGGTAGAGGGTCTAAAGAGAGGGACTTATAAATCAGTTTTGTACCGACTAGCAGGTAAAAGCTCTTTAGTATTAGCTAAAAGGTGGAGTGGCTCGATGCAATGGATTTGTCAAAGTCCTTATAGGCCGAAACACAAAAGAAAGAATTGGTTCTTTACTGGATGTCTTAGTGAACATGCCGAGACGAGTTTCTCTAAGGCGATCACCTATGAAGCCTGTCGTTCATCTGGACCAGGTGGGCAACATGCTAACAAAACAAGTTCAGCTGTAAGAGCGACTCATCTTGATACTGGAATTACGGTCAAAGTACAGTCAGAGCGTAGCCAGCATATGAACAAGCGTCTGGCGAAAGCCTTGATTGAAATGAAATTAACTGAAGCTCAAAGTGAAGCGCAACAAATGGATAAGGGTAAGAGACATAAGTCTCATCATTCAATTGAAAGAGGCAATGCAGTCAGGGTATTTAAAGGAGCAGATTTTCGAATTGTAGCAACTCATGAGGAACGACGAAATGAAGGATAGAAGAGTTTCTCCGCAGGAAAAGAAAATTAGGGACTACATATACCAAATGACAAACTGTTATGGGTATAACGATAAAAATTCAAGAACGTCAATTCGAAAGAATAAAGCCATGAGTTTACGCGCTTACCGAAGAAAAGTACAAAGTGAACTACGGGGCGACCTTGATGATTTTGACTTAGTGGAACATCAGGTGGCGTGTGTAACAAGGGGTAACTGGAAAAAATTTCCTGATGAATGTTTGTTAAAGTCTTTCGAACATAAATGGGCTAACAACAGTCGTACTTGTCATATTAAGCAAGATAAGCGAACACTACAAAATGAAGCATTGAAACGGCTTAATAAGATTAAGACTCGTGAATATTGGTATTAGTTCGTTCGAAATATTTGTGTAGAACTTTAGGCAGTATATCTAAAAGGAGAATGAAAGTAGTACTTTCAGCAATGAGTATGTAATACCTAGCAAAAGAACAATAAGGAAGTATATGGGACTCTACTTCAATTTAGAAGAGTCTGTCACAATGCACTTAATAGGAGTAGGACTATGAATACTCAAGTAAAAAATAAACGATTTAAATACCCGAGGACCATACATTTACCATGGTCTCCTGGATTTACAGACGGTGATGTAAAAGGAGCAAGTTCAGAAATCTTTAATGGTCGAGAGGTTGTCATCACGGAAAAAATGGACGGTGAGAATACGACGTTATATAACGATCATACTCATGCTCGTTCAATCGATAGTCGTCATCATTCGTCGAGAGATTGGCTAAAGCGATGGCATGCAGAGTTCGCACATGAAATTCCCAACGGTTGGAGAATTTGCGGAGAAAACCTGTATGCACAGCATTCAATTGTCTATGACAAGTTGAAAAGCTATTTTTATGGCTTCTCGATATGGAATGACAAAAATTATTGCCTTAGTTGGGATGAGACTTTGGATTGGTTTCGTTTACTCGAGATTACAACGCCAAAGGTGATCTATCGGGGTCTTTGGGATGAAAAACTTGTCCGTAGCTTTAAGTTAGATACAGATGTCGTAGAGGGCTATGTTGTGCGGCTAGCCGAGCAATTTGATTTTGATAGTTTTAACTCTAGCGTTGCCAAATGGGTAAGAAAAGGACATGTACAAACGGATAAACACTGGATGCATGCAGAGCTGAAGCTAAATGGTTTAGCTGAAGTTAAATTCGAACACCAACATGAGCCGTATAAAGCGACAATAGAAAATAAGGAGGTATCGGATGAAACCAAATAAAAACAAAAAAGTAAATGCTTGGTTAAACGAGTTAGCCTCCAAGGCTAAACCTGATATTAACGAATGCATTGAATACTTGGGAGAGTACTTTGAGTGGCTATACGAACTCAAAAACACGCCTCAAGACCCTGAGTGGCATGCTGAAGGAAACGTACACATCCACACAGATATGGTGCTCGCAGAGCTTTACAATTTGCTGGATACCGAAGCTTCTCATCTTAACGGAAAGCAACGGCAAGCATTGATACTGGGCGCGCTTTTCCATGACATAGCTAAACCTATGCGGACGAAGGAAGTAGAGATTAACGACGTTTTGCGAGTGGCTAGCCCACAGCATGAATCAGTTGGTCGCTCCTACCTAGTATTTAAGCTAATGGAGTTAGAAATCGAATTTGAGGTGGTTTGGGATGTTCTAGGATTAGTTGGAGAACACCATATGCCAAAGTTGTTGGCTGTTAGAAACAAGGCAAAGGGTGATTACCTTGCTCTATCTCGGCGAGCGAACCTCGAACTGTTGTATTGGTTAGAAACCGCGGATATGAAAGGTCGAACTTGCCCCGATTTGCCTTTGCAGCTACAACATTTGGCGGAGTTCAAAATGTTCGCAGAAGAGTATGGGGTTTGGAATAAGCCCCATAGCCTTGAGCTGGATTTCATCAGTCTAGTTGAATCTGAAAGTGATTCGGTGGCTAGCTATATTAAAGCGCATGCGGTTTCTGAATTGGAACGAGGTGTGATTTCTCTACCCATTGAGGCGGTTGCTCGTACTTACGAGTACAAGCAAAACTATTCGAACCTGATCGTTATTTGTGGTCCGAGCGGTTCTGGTAAGACAACATGGATTGAAAATAGTTGTGCAGACCATGTACTGATTTCTCTTGATGATATTCGTGAAGAAATCAACGGCGACCGCAGAAACCAGAAGAATAGAGGGAAAGTTATTCATCTTGCTCGCGACCGGCTGAAGCAGGCTTTGAGAAACAAACAAGATGTCGTTTGGGATGCGACTAATCTACGCTCAGATTTCAGAAAAATCATCTGTGATCTTGGTCGTGATTATCATGCATTAGTCACCATTGTTTTGTTTATGTTACCCAAGTCGGTGATTGAACAAAACAACCGAAATCGGGAATATGCTGTACCCGAAGATATTTTGCTAAAGCAGTTTGAGGATTTTCAGTTTCCGTTAGTTAATGAAGCTCATTATTTTCAGATTGTTGGTGAAAAAGGCGAGCAGCTGTATTCGAATCGCTAGACTAGGTAAATGGTTTTATAGGAACTAAATCATGAGATATCGTTTAATTTTAAGAAAGAAGGGCTTTGTTTTTCATTAGTTAAATTCAACTAATGGAGAACAAAATGAAATGTTATTTTTTTCGCTACCCTAAAACAGCTGGAGAAATGCGGCAGTTTTATGCCTCAACTAACAACGAACTAGGAATCCGTATCAAAGTTAGAGGAAGAAGGCCTAAAAGCCTACCGAATGCTTGGGATGATATTTATTCAAAACCGCAACGGTGTTGGAAGTGTCAGCGTAAAGTGCAATGGAGAGTCACTAGAACTTAATTCTAGTGACTTCCTATCTTCAACTATAAGAGTTTAAAGACTCTAGTTTTGGTTGGCCGAATACGGTGGTTGATTCGAAATATTTCTTGAAGGTTAGCGAATAAATCTCTTTAAAGATTTATTGTCGCCTTTCATTTGAATTTGTTCCTAATTCATCTGACGACTTGCAACTCGGTTAAGAGCGTGTTCTTACTCCCGTAAATCAGTGGTTGAAACAAGGAGCATTGAGCCTGCCTGATAGTGTAATGTAGGGTCAGCGTGCCTTGCGTAGCGTTGCGGGTATTCACACTACAGGCTCATTTAATCTAGTTTTATGAAATAATCTCTGAGCTTTTTGACCAATCTATCTGGTATATATTCTGTTTCAAGCTCATTCAAATACCCCGAAAAGTCAGTAGTCAATCTATACGGGGCAGCCTTTGGACATTGTGCATTATTCAATATAATTTGTACCACTTTTTGAAATTCTATGAGGTTATCCTCGCATCTTGAAAAAAGTTGTCTAAATAGTTGATTGGTAATTCCTACATAGGACACTACATGCGGAATTAGGTCAAATTTATCATCGAATTCAGCTAGTGCATCGCGTCCGTATTTACTCCAATTGTAGCTTCCTTCCAAAAATTTTGACTTATGAACGCCTGCAACTAAAAAAGGCTTTTTGTCTCTAGTAAAGTTGACTCTCATATTATTCAATGGAATGCCATAATGCTGGGAGTAATTTCTAAGCTCATAGCAAAATCGATAACTTACGTTTTCAGCATGTAGTTTATTTCTTAATAAAGTAAATCTAAGTAATTCTTCAGAGTCTTCACCGAATTGATTTTTTGTGAGAGCCTCTGCTTTAATAAAAAAAAGGCTTGTTGCTGTTAATATGTTGAGCACACATTTGTTTAGTTCAACCATTCTCTCGAGCGTATCACCATATACATCTATTTCAATGTACGATTTTTTATCTTCTTCAATTAAGTAAGTTTCGTTGTTATTTATGGTTCGTTTTAAATCGTCATAACTGGAATCAACTAACCTATGTGCAAGGTAGAGGGGATGTAAAAAATTGATGATCAAGTCAGATGTCTTATCATAGACTTCTCCTATTTCTTGAGATAATGGACTCTTCGCAATATGAATATCGACATTGTTGCCTTTCTTAGGTGTAAAAAACACTAGTTTTCTTTCCACTTTGTTCTCCAAATAGTTTGGGCTAAATTTTAGTTAGTTTGCAATACAAGGAATCGGATGTTATCCCAGTAAACACTATCTATTCAGCCTTGCTTCCATCTGCATCTATCGACAATATTCGTCTATGCTTATTCCATATCAGCTATAATTCCTATATTAGACTATGCCAATGCAATAACCATAACCATAACCTAATCTTAACGAGGCAATCAAAAAAATTGGAATTCCGCTTTGAGGTACGTCCTTGTTATTCGTGCTATTCAGTTCATTTGTTCATTCGATAATTTGTTTGGTGACCAACCGGTTCTTATCCAAGTGATATCTATCAAGATCATTAGCCAACCAAAGGTTACCCTTAAAATATTGCTTAGCTTCATTTTCAACCTCGTCAATAGAGTCGTTTTTATCACTGTCGGGCTGATAGCGTGCGCTAAAGTGAGTGAGAATCAAATTTTTCACCCCTGAATGCTCAGCAAATTGCGCAACTCTCTTAGCGCAACTGTGTTGCGGTCCTGAACCTACTTTTTCTGAAACAGCGCTAGTATAGGTAGACTCGTGAACTAATAGGTCCGCTTCTTTCGCCGCTTGCGCTAATAAGTCTGGTGTATCGTTATCACCACCGATAATTATTTTTCTCGCCTTTTCTAGTGGTAAGTAGCATTCTTCCGCTTGAATAACACGTCCATTTTCTAGGGTAATCGATTGTCCATTTTGAAGTTGGCCCCATAACGGCCCTCGTTCAATACCTAAGCTTTGTAACTTTTCAACATCCAATCGCCGTGATCGGTTTTGCTCGGTGAAGCTATAAGCAAAACTCGGCACTCGATGAGAGAGTTCGATCGCTTCGATTTTGAATTCTTTATCCTTATCATATAACCCAAGCGACTCAACAGACATAAAATCAATCGAGAAGTTTAAATGGGTATCGGTTAGCTTAAAAGTTGAAGTTACGAATTCTTCGATACCTTTTGGCGCAATAATTGTTAATGGTTCAGTGCGACCTGTCATTGCAGTCGTTGCTAATAGTCCCGGTAATCCGTAACAGTGATCACCATGCACATGAGTTATGCAAATTGTTTTTAAGTTTTTTAAAGACAGCTTGGTATGCAGCAACTGGTGCTGAGTGCCTTCGCCGCAGTCGACTAAAATCCATGATTTGCTATCTTGTTTTTTTAACGCAAGACCGCTGACATTTCGGGATTTTGTTGGGACTCCAGAGGAGGTTCCTAAGAATGTTATTTCCATTTTCTTAATCTTAATTTTTTAATGTTAATAAATCTAAATTCAAAAGCGTTTCGCAGCGCTGCGCTCTGACTGCGGCAGTTTTTTGCTCCTGCAAAAACTGCATACCGGCCATCCATGACCATAACTTACTTTTGTCAAGAGCAACACCAACAGTAGGCGCCTTTAGGCGAAAGAACGAAAAAAGGCCCTCGTTTCAGTGAACTAGTTGTTTACTCGTTGCTAGTTCATCTATAACTTCAAGCGCTGAACTTCTCTGTAAGCGAATCAAAGGAAAGAGAAAAACTCGCTGTGCTCAAACAATTCTCTTCCTATTCTTTGATTCATTCATTTCATATTGCCGTTCACAGGCACTAGGCAGATGAGTATCATTTCTTAGCTCCTAGCTCCTAGCTCCTAGCTCCTAGCTCCCAGCACCTAGCTCCATATTTATGTACTTCGCCCAGCGCTGCGAAACGCCCTTAATAAAAGAAAGCGGGAAATCCCTTTCCCCAATCAATCTACCTACTAACATCACCAGCAATCTTAACCATATCCTTCATAACTCCCTCCAATCCATTGTAAACAGTCATTTGGTCAATCTTACCAGTAATTCGCTCCAATACCTCCAATTCCTTTAGACGCATTAGAGTTGCGTTGCCTTCCATTACCTTTGCGGTGTTATGCAAGGAGCGTGTCGCCTGAGTTTCTTCGCGACGTTTAATTAAGTTAGCTTCGGCACATTTTTGCGCTTCAACAACCTGATTTAAGATACTCTTCATATCACCTGGCAAGATAATATCCTTAACACCAACGTCCAATACTTCTAGTCCGTAGGTAAGTGCTTTCTCTTTGATCTGACTTTCTACCACTTGATTCACAACATCTTTATCTTGCAATATAGCATCAAGTGTTCGAGTACCAACGACTTCTCTCAAGGCCAGTTGAAATTCTCGATACAAGAATTCAGAATGGTTCTTTAGCAAAGTAGCCACTTTTTCAGTATCGGCAATTCTGTAGCTTGCAGATAAATTAATACGCAAACTAACTCGATCTTTGGTCAGTATTTCTTGACCGCTGACTTCCATGGTTTGCAAGCGACAATCCAATCGAGTGACCTCGATATTTCGATTGAAGCGCCAGTATCCATAGTTACCTGGTTGCAAAAGACTCTCAAGCTTGCCATTAACCTTCAAAAGCCCAACATGATTATCTGGAACTTCGATGTAGTAGATTGCACTCACACCAGCGGCATAAATTGCACTTGCTTTATTGCGGACTAGCGCGGCAAGCAATTTGCCATCAACCTGAAAATTATCTGCTATATCGATGATCTTAACGTCGACTTTGACTGCCAAATTCCAGTATATTTTAAACGTGTTAGGCGCTAATATATCGACTAACTTACCGTCAAAATAGACAATTCCAACTTGGTTTTCCTTAATATCAAAACTAACGACTTGCTCACTCAACTGCTCACCGTAAGCGGTTATCAAGAAACGACCTAAGTGATGATTCAATTCTGCCTTGGTAATATCATAGCGAAACAGGGTTACTGCGCTTGATAAATCAAACACTCGATGTTGTCCTGGTTCGAGTATTTTTTCAAATCTGTTTTTTCTAAAGGCCAATACACGTTCGTTATCGGCGACATTAATTGTTTTCATTCCTAGCATTATCATTCTCCTTTTTACTTTTATTAGTCGGGCTTCCTGCAATCAATTCGCATCCAATATTTGAGAGAGTAGGGAAGTCGACCGAGAGGACTGTTAACTTGATTATTTCGAGAGCTAGTACCTTTACCTCAAAAGAGACGCTAGAACTAGTCTGTAACAATTAAGTTTTGGTCATCAGCCAACTTCGCTACAATCTAACCCATATTGATTGGTTATTGATTGCGGTGATACAAGTGCTTTTACCAAACATCAACTACAATATTTAGCGCCTTCACTTCTATCACAGAAGCCCTGGGTATTGCTCTGAGGAGTCGAACCTCAACCTTTCGGTTTACCGTGCATATCGATTTTCAGTCGATGGTTACTTAGGTCGGAATCGAACCGACTACCCATAGAGTAAATGTCTATTGCTCTACCAAATGAGCTACAAAGTAGTGGTGTCTAGAACTAACAATCAAACTTGGTATACAGCAAGGTATGCCGGCTGCACCAGACTGACCTGAGCATTTATCCCCAGCAATCAGAGCTGCTAAATTTGTCATTATTTCCTAAACGCTTTTGGAAAAGCAGAATAACTATTCTGACTTCTCGCATTCTTGTTGAAGATTAATAATCTCAGGGCTTCAATCCATTGACGACAATCTTCATGGTGTCTTTATCAATCTCGGTGATACTTATTGCGTTGTCGATAAATCGATTAATAACATCAATATTAGTTTTCACATGCTCACTTAAACAGTGAGTCACAAAACTACCGCCATTATTCAAAACCATCGGCAGAAGTAGCTGATCGGCTAAATGTTCAGCAACCACTGCTTTTGAATTCAAATATCGATTCAAGTTCTTAATCGCTTTACCCGCTACTCTCTCGGCGGTGATTCCTTTTTGTGCCACCTCATCAAATAGCTCTGTTGTATTCTCAAACTCTAAACTTAATGAAATTAAGTTGCCGGGACCAAACGCCTCGACTACTTTTTCAATCAGTTCTTCAGAACTCCAATTCAGTTTTTGAACAACTTTCTTCAATTCTCTTTGACTCACTGTCATCGGAATCTTTGAAGTAAAAGTTGTGGCGTTCCTTGCCACTAGATCACCTCTATCTAACAGTTTTAACCTTCTTGTTTCCTTATTCGGTTTAATGAACGCTGTCCATTGACCTCCACCATTAGGGTAGAAGCCGTATCGTTCTAGTTTGCAGTCAATCCTATGTCCAATTTTTCTAATCGCTTTGATAAAGCTCTTAGTAATAAATTCGTAACTGGGCGCTTGCATATTATGAGTACCGCCTTCAAAGTTGACAGTTGATTCGTCTTCGGCTTGCAGTAATGCTGGTAAGACCGTTTGAAAAACCAAACTAGTGCTGCCAGCCGAGCCGATTGCAAATCGATACTCTCCATTTCTTATCTTCCCTGGAATGAAGTCGATATAACTTGATTTAAGTTCATCACCTTCAACCGTCGCATCACAAATCGCCTTGGCCGCTCTAACGCACGTTAAGTGCTGGCGGAGCAAACCTGGTTTTTTTCTTCCTGCTCGAATGTTTTCGATTCGAACCGGAATTTGTAAGCACATTGATAGTGAGAGGGAAGTGCGGAGGATTTGTCCGCCGCCTTCGCCTTGGCTACCATCAACGGTGACTTTTTGTTTTTTCATTTCAATCTCAGTCTTATATCTTTTATTTAATATGTTGGTATTAACTAACAGCGATACTAGTTCTTGTACCTGTTTCGCGCTGTTGCGCGAGTTACTTTTGATCAAATCCTCAAAAGTAACCAAAAGCGATTTCCGTTTCAGCGAACTAGTTATTTACTTGTTGTTAGTTCATCGATGATTTTCAAGGCTGAACTTTTCTTTGAGTGAATCAAAGGGAAGAGAAAAACTCGCTGCGCTCAAACATTCCTCTTCTTATCCTTTGCTTCATTCATTTCACGTTGCCGTTCACAAGCACTCGGCAGAAAGGCATAATTTCTAGCTCCTGTTGTTATCTTTCGCCCTTCGCCCAGTGCCTACGAACGACACAATGAAATTCATGAATTCAAAGATCAGAAGGAGAGCTGTTTGAGCACCGCGAGTTCTCTCCTTCCTTTGAATTCCCTTCCAGCAAGTTCAGTCACTAAAATTAGGTATGTACTCTAGGCAAATTCGAATCAAGTTCGTCTTAACGTGAAGCGCTTTTGCATACTTTAGCCGCTTAGGGCAAAAGTATGTCGCACATCAGCGCAGCGGTGCGAAATGCCTTTGCTTCATTCATTTCACATTGCCGTTCACAAGCACTCGGCAGAAAGGGCAAAACAACATAGGCCTTATAGCTAGTTTTCTAAATTTGGTGGACGCGACGGGATTCGAACCCGCGAATAACCGTAACTAAGGCATTACTCAAAGCTAACATTGTCTTTGGAAAACGCGCGCCAGCTGACACCCGCCGTAGAGCATCGAGCCTGCATCCTCAACCGTACAGACAAAGTATTTTAAACGGCCACCGGTTTTACCCGGTCACTATTCATCTAATCATTTTTAGTGGTGACACTCCATTCGCATCAGCACGCCCGTTGTTAGTTTTAACTCCTCCATGTTGACGATAACTAGCAAAAGAGTATTATTTCCCAGCTCCCAGCTCCCAGCTCCCAGCTCCCAGCTCCCAGCTCCCAGCTCCCAGCTCCCAGCTCCCAGCTCCCAGCTCCCAGCTCCCAGCTCCCAGCTCCCAGCTCCCAGCTCCCAGCTCCCAGCTCCTGCTCTTATCTTCCGCCCAGTGCCTACGAACGACACAATGAAACTCATGAATTCAAAGATCAGAAGGAGAGCTGTTTGAGCACCGCGAGTTCTCTCCTTCCTTTGAATTCCCTTCCAGCAAGTTCAGTCACTAAAATTAGTTATGCACTCTAAGCAAATTCGAATCAAGTTCGTCTTAACGTGAAGCGCTTTTGGTTACTTTCGCCTCAAGCGCCTACTGTTGGTGCCGCTTAGGGCAAAAAGTAAGTTATGGTCACGGATGACCTGTATGCAGTTTTTGCAGGAGCAAAAAACTGCCGCATGCAAGCGCAGCGATGCGAAACGCTTTTGACTTTAAGAATAGTTTGGACAGCTTCAAACAAGCTGATCCAAACTACCCCTTAACACATATAACCTGCTTCAAAGTATGCACTACCTCAACCAAATCACTCTGCGCTTCCATCACCTTATCAATATCCTTATAAGCCGAAGGCGTTTCATCAATCACATCCTTGTCTTTTCGACACTCAACATCTTTGGTAGCTTGTAAATGCTCTTCCATGGACACGACTTTCTTAGCTTGGGTTCTGGACATCACTCGTCCAGCGCCATGACTACAACTACAGAAACTATCCTGGTTTCCTAGTCCTCTAACGATGAAAGATCTCGCTCCCATGCTTCCGGGAATAATCCCCATCTCACCTTCCCTGGCTCTCACGGCTCCTTTTCTAGTCACAATTACATTCTTTCCGAAATGATGCTCTCGTGAAATGTAGTTATGGTGACAGTTCACCGCTTCTACACTCGCTTCAAAGTCAAAGCTTAAACTCGATTTAACCGCACCAATCACTCTTTGCATCATGACTTCTCGATTGGTTCTGGCAAAACCTTGGGCCCATTCAACCGCTTCAACATAATCGTTAAAATGGTCACTTCCTTCAGGCAAGTAAGCTAAGTCTCTATCAGGCAAATTAATGTGCCAACGCTGCATATCCTTTTTAGCTTGCTCAATAAAATGAGTCCCAATTCTGTTTCCTACGCCTCTTGAACCACTGTGCAACATAAACCAAACTTGATCGGCTTCATCTAAACAGATTTCGATAAAGTGGTTACCGGTTCCTAAGGTTCCCAAATGCGCGACGTTATTTGTATTCTTTAACACTGCATGTTTTTCACATAGTCGATCAAAATCAGTCGATAGATTTTTCCACGCTGCAATCACATCAATGGGTAGATCATTCCAAGAACCTTTATCTCTTCCTCGTCTCGCACGTGCAGAACGTCCGTGAGGAACGGCTGATTCAATGGCTGAGCGAATCGCAAATAAGTTATCGGGTAGTTGAGCCGCATTCATTGATGTCTTAACCGCCATCATGCCGCATCCAATATCCACTCCCACTGCAGCTGGAATGACTGCCCCTAATGTTGGGACAACACTTCCAATAGTGGCACCTTTACCAAGATGAACATCGGGCATTGCGGCAATCCATTTATGGATAAAGGGCAATGACGCAATATTTTTTAATTGCTGTCTGGCTTTATCTTCAAAGGGAACACCTTTAGTCCAAGACTTAATAGGAACGCCACTTGATTCCATGACTTCATAGTTAGTGGTGTTCGTTTTGTTAGTATTTGCTTGCATTTTTATTCTCTTTATTTCTTTTAGAAAAATCGTTATTCACATAAATCTAAACTTAACTTAATAGATAGCTAAGTTAATTTGTAGAAAACATATAGCGAAGGTCGTGCCAAGTATTCAAATTTTATCGCGTTAACTTCCTAACTCTTTGTAATATATAGAAAATAATTTATTTAGGCCGGTTTTTAGAAAATAACCTGTCGGTTCTGATGATGAGTTGGGTATCAATTATGATATGATAATATCTAAAATGATAGAGTGAGTTTGTAGGTGTTATTATGAAAACCACCGTAATCAGTATTTTGGGGACAAATCTCGACAGAAGAGGGCGTAATGCCAAGCGCTGGGATAAGTGGCGTCCCAATATCGCCTTGTGCCAGCAGGATGATCTGATTGTCGATAAACTGGTGTTACTGCACGAGCCGAATTTTGAAAAGTTAGCGATCCAAGTGAAGGAGGATATCAACGTGGTTTCGCCAGAAACTCAAGTTGATTTTTACCCTGTTGATTTTTCTAACCCATGGGATTTTGAGTCTGTTTATAGTCAGCTGTATGATTTTAGTCAGAAGTATCAATTCAATGTCGAACAAGAAGAGTTATTGATCCATATTACGACCGGTACTCATGTCGCTCAAATCTGTTTGTATCTACTCACGGAAACCAATTACCTGCCGGGTAAGCTTTTTCAAACGTCACCCGGAAATAAAGAGAATCCGACTGCCGGTAATTATCAAATTATTGATTTGGATTTGTCCAAATATGACCAAATTGCCTCACGGTTTAATCAAGAGAGATTGACTGGAACTGATTACCTTAAGTCGGGTATTGAAACCAGAAGCGTTAAGTTCAACAAGATGATTGAACAAATTGAAAAAGTCTCACTACTCTCAAAAGAGCCGATGTTAATCACCGGTGAAACCGGTGCGGGAAAAACCCGACTGGTTAAACGGATCTATGAACTCAAACAACAACGCGGACAGCTGAACGGCAAGTTTGTAGTGGTCAACTGTGCAACTTTAATTGGCGACAAAGCCATGTCGGCACTATTTGGGCATAGCAAGGGGGCGTTTACCGGCGCTGCCGTCGCTCGAAAAGGTTTATTGAAAGAAGCTGATGGTGGCTTGTTATTTCTTGATGAAATTGCCGAGTTGGGACTTGATGAGCAAGCAATGTTGCTAAAAGCCATCGAAGAAAAGAGCTACTTACCCCTTGGCGCTGACAACGAGGTTAAAAGTGATTTTCAATTGATTGCAGGGACTAATCACAATATTAATCAAAGTGTCGCTAAAGGAAAATTTAGAGAAGATCTATTGGCCAGGATAAATCTATGGAGCTATCAGCTACCGTCGCTTAAAGATAGGATTGAAGATTTAGAGCCAAACTTAGACTATGAGCTAAAGCAATTCGCCAATAAAGCGGGGCACTTAGTGAGTTTTAATAAAACTGCACGAGCGATGTATTTAAAATTTGCTAAATCAGAAAGTGCACTTTGGAGTGCTAACTTTAGAGACCTAAACTCCAGTGTAACCCGAATGGCGACTTTGTCAGAAGGTGGTCGAATCTCAGAAAGTGAAGTGAACGATGAGATTGAAAGATTAAAACATCAATGGGAAAACAACACTAAACAGTTGAGCGCTCCAGAGCAAATGGTGATTGCACTGCTTGGTGATAAACGTGCGGCGAAGCTCGATCAATTGGAAAAAATTACTTTAGCGGGGATTATAGAGACTTGTCGTCAATCAAGTTCAATGGCCGAAGCGGGAAGAAAACTTTTTAACGTTTCCCGGTTAGAAAAAAAATCTAAGAATGATTCTCATCGTTTGAAACAGTTGCTAATAAAATATGATTTGAGTTTTGAACAAATGAAAAACGTAAGATTTAGTTGATATATTTTCTATGTGCAAAAAAATGCCCGCTCTGCAGCGGGCTAACATCACACAGTAGGAGGAACTGTTTGTAAAACCTATTGATTGCTTAACAAACTCTTGGTTTTCCCATAGAATTCTTCAAGCGTTTTCTTTTGCTTATAGTCCAAGGCCAATTTGCCGTGAAACAATAGTGTCAAGGTTAAGTCTTTATATTCGATATAACATGTGTACCCATCGTAGTCATGCCATGCGTTTAACCCATTAAGATGGTATTTCGATCCGGTCTTTTCTCCTTCGGAGACAATTTTGTTAAATACCGATAAATTGTCCATTAATGCAATTTGATGCTCGTTCATTCAACTTAGAATCTAATCGTTTGAGTACATTGCTTACTCGATTCGTTGCCGCACATTTCATCGTAAGGCGTTTGAAAGGCTAAGCTAGCACTCGAGTAATTTATGCTCTTCAAATAGTCCTTCGCCGAACTTAAGGAGTTGAATTTAGCCACACCTTCGGCCTGTGACAAAGCGACAAAGTCGTTATCCTCATTCATCGAGCCCACTAGGTAATGCGGAGAATCGGCTAAGCCGATAATAGTGGGTAGACGACTGATGTTTTGTGGCGAAGACTGCATCTTATCTTTACACTGTTAATTGGATTTAATAGGTTTTACGTCATTCAAAATAAAGTGGATCATTAAAGTGATAAAAATTCTTTGTTTTTAACAATTCAGCCAATAAGCATGCAACGTTGAGGGCGAGTTCAGAATAGTGAAGGGTTATTTTAGATAAGGCTCAGGTACTACGATTTACATTTGGTAGTCAGTACTTAGAGCTTAGAGCTAGTGACTTAGTCTAATGTTTGTTGTTAGATAGTTAGTGGAATATTTGCGAGTTGAGCTTTTATTATTTATTTGAATAGAAGCGACAATTAAGAGGATGTGCAGGACTGAATAATAATCAGCGAAGTGAATTATCTTCCAACAAATCCCCATTCAATTGCCGCGTTCTCAGGCGTTAACTCTTGTTAAGCTCTTTGAAGGTATTGAGTAACTGGCTAGAGTGAGTTTCAGGGTCAACCGATTCAAAATGCTTAACGATGATTCCGTTCGGGTCGACGATAAATGTTTGTCTGCTAGGGTGCGGCCAAGGTAAAATTCGATCGACATCCATCGCTTTTGACAGTTTTTTGTCGACATCAGCCAACAAAGTAAATTGCATTTCGTAAGTGTCAGCAAAGTCTTTGTGTGATTCAACGCCGTCATAGCTGACGCCGATAATCTCAACATTATTAGCTTGGTATTTGGCATAGTCAGAAACAAAATTTTGTGCTTCGACAGTACACCCTGGGGTTTTATCCTTTGGGTAAAAATAGACTACTTTCCACTTACCCGCAAAGTCAGCATTAGTTTTTACTTCACCATTTTGATCGGCTAATTCAAACTTCGCAAAGGGTTGGCCTTCCCAGCGGTTACTATTGGCTGAGGTGGTAAAACTAATGACAAATATTACGACTGTTAAGAGTGCTTTCATTGTGAGTGCTCGCTTTATGTTTTGGGTCTATGAGTATTCTATGCGCTTAATAATTTAAATCAATTGTTCTCAAAAAATAGATTGGTGATATCTCAGGTACCACTACGTTTGTCAGATAGCGTCGGATCACTGGTCGAGTAAGCTACTTAACTTGAACTGGCATAGCCTATCGGAAGCAACAGATGGCTGAACGCTATGAGATGCATTTTATCTTAAGCAAAACATTTTACACTATGGTGTTATAATAATTTGCTGAAAAAAGAGGTTGAATTGCAAGGGGATTGTTTAATCTGCAATGAATAAATGGTGTGTAAACATCGAACTTCGCGCAGTTTAATATTGCAGGTTGAGTTAATTTAATAGTTATCTCACTTTGGTATATTGCGAAACACTATATAAAAGAGCGTTTCTAATAATAGCTATCAAAAGTAAATTAAAAATACAAGTAAAAATAATGCAAAGTGAGATGTTCATCTCCTAAAAGTAGCCGAATGTCGATATTTACATTGCTTTTTATCTTTAAACCGCTAAAATTATGTGAATTGAAGCGGTTTTGAACCTATCGCTGTGGATGAATGCTTTTAGCCTACTCCGTTAATAACGATATTTAACAGAACCGAGCAACTGAGGAACTTGAAGTGAAAGACCAAAGTAACAGCTCAGATTTTGAAGTTATTAATGGTGATATTGCCTATGTAGGCCCAGAGCGTCGTGTCGATCGTCGAAGAGAAAAAGGACACGAGCGGGTTGAGCGACTGCTAAAAAACTTCGGATTAGACCGCCGAATGAGTACCGATCGTAGAAGAAAAGATAGTTCTTGGTTACTTACCTCCAAGAAAGTTGTTAATCTCTAGATCCAATCAACTAAGCGTTAAAAAAACCGACTTTAGTCGGTTTTTTTATGTCTAGTACATTTGAGTTGTTCCAAAAAATGCCGTTTCAAAAATCAGATAGTTCTTTGTTATTCAACCAGTTAAACGACAAACTTGATTGTGCGCTGTCGAATTCGATTGTTCAGAATTTAGCGCTTCCCCCTGAGCTTGGTAAGCTCTACCAGCTTGATGTCAAAAGAGATGATTTAATCCATCCGATTGTTTCTGGGAATAAGTGGCGCAAGCTAAAGTACTTACTAAAATCAATCAACTCGAGAGGATTTCAGTCAGTCGCCTCAATGGGAGGACGATATTCCAACTTTATGCATGCGCTGGCTTACGTTTGCCATTTGCTAGACTGGCGTTGTGAATTATTTATAAGAGGTCACGCAGGACAACAGCCTACACCCACAATGATTGATTGTCAGAAATGGGGGGCAAAGATTACGTTAGTTGACCGAGAAACTTTTAGACGCTTACGAGACAAATCACCCACACTGGCCGATGATGTTTATTGGATTTCAGAAGGGGCGTTGCAACTGGAGTCGACCGGCGGCGTTGCAGAAATTATTAGTGAGCTGGAAGAGCCTTATGATTATATTGTAATTGCCAGCGCAACCGGAACAAGTGTTGCTGGTTTGGTCAGGGGATGCGAAAACATAAACTCTGGATCACAAGTGACCCACGAGTCGAAATCAAAAGTTAATTTAGAACTCAGTTTAAAACCTGATTCGAAATCAAGAGATACAAAAATATTAGGGATTAGTGTTGTTAATAATCAACAACAACAAATCAATGATATTAATCAGCGCCTGGGCGTGAAAAGTAACGCTTGGCAATTAATTGATGATTATCAATTCGGAGGTTTTGCTAAGAAAAATGATAACCTGACAACATTTTGTTTTTGGTTTGAAAAGCAATACAAAATAAAAATTGAGCCTGTTTACACCGGTCGATCGTTTTACGCTGTATTTGACTTAATGAACAAAAAATTTTTCAGAGCAAATTCCAAAATACTGCTGGTTCATTGCGGCGGTCTGCAAGCCACTCAAACTTAATTCTCAATTGGCTTGTAAATTTATTTGATGACCATTGCGGTGTAATCAAGATCGAGAACGACATTCGCGTGATATCGAGTCCGAGAGTTTTCTTGCTGATAGAGTTCTCCAATTTTATCTGGCGTATTATTTTTTAATCCCAACATTCTTATCCGGACCAAGCCGAGATCATCTCTACCTTCAATGGTCTGTTTAGAAATGATTTCGCTCTGACAAAAAATGGTATCGCCGGCAAAACTAGGGTTGCAATGTGTGCCAGCATTAATTGCCGACAGCCAAACTGCATTGGCTAAGCCGTTATAACTTAGAGCTCGGCAGAGAGAAATGATATGGCCACCATAAACCAATCGTTTGCCGTGCGGTGTATCATTCATCATAAATTGGTCAAAATGAACACGAGCATTGTTTTGATAAAGTCGCGTTGCAATAGAATGGTCAGAATCATTAATTGTGATTCCATCACGATGAAAAATCTTCTCCCCTTCATTCAGTTCAGAGAACTTCGCTTGTGAGTCACTGTAGTGAACTTGCCATTCATTAAAGTTCACCGAGTCGGGTAATTTTTGTTGTTCAAAGTCAACTTGAGGCTCGAGTGATGGAAGGGTGGCTTGAGATAGTTTAGCATCAGTTCGTTTATGTACCATTACCCAACGCTTCCAACTTACAACAGTTTCTTGCTGTTGGTTTTTAGCAATCGAATGAACATAAACGACACCAGTTTTACCATTAGAGTTTTCTTTTAGGCCTATAACATCGCTTGTCACTGACAACGTATCCCCTGAGTAGCATGGCGTTTCAAAGAAAACTTCGGCATACCCCAAATTAGCGACCGCATTGAGAGAAATATCGTTTACGGTTTTACCAAATGCAATGTGAAAAACCAGCAAGTTATCGAGAGGCATGGTCTTAAAGCCGACACTTGTGGCCACCGTTTCGGCACAATGCAGAGCGTAGCGACTGCCCGTTAGGCCTAAGTATAATGCAGCATCGCCTGCAGTAATGGTTCTAGGAACACCATGAATTAAGGTTTGGCCTAAACTAAAATCTTCAAAAAAATTGCCGTTGGATTGAGTCATGTTGTTTCTCACTTTTCTGGGCCAATCAACTCATTTTGACCGAGTTCTTTGACCTGATTGTAAAGAGCAATGACTCGTCTTGCCCAAAGTTCGAGACTCGGTTCTATTAAACGATCGTCTATCACCGCAACGCTTTTACCCATTTCATGAGCGCTTGCAATGGCATCAATAATTTTTTTCGCGCGCTTGATGTCCTCGCCTTTAGGAGTGAAGGCATCATTGTTGTAGGCAAGTTGTACCGGATGGATAACTGCTTTTCCATCAAATCCTAAGTCACGTGCCTGGCGACACGAAAACTCGCATGCTTCGATATTTTTGAGATCAAAGTGAGGGCCATCGATAATGCATTTATCGTGGGCCCTTGCCCCAAGAACTGCCATTGATAAGCTGGTGAGCAATCCCATTCTATCTAAGGTCATGTTAATTCTCAGAGAGTTTGCTAAATCGGTCGTGCCGAGGACAATCGCCGATAGTCGTTCACTGGCTCCGGCTATTTCTTCACTACGTAATACACCTTTTGGGCTTTCAATGTTTGCCATGACCGGAAGGCGGTTACCACCCATTTCATCCATGGTCGCGATAGCGGCTTTCATTTCACCAGCACTTTCAACATGGGGAAAGAGAACACCATCAATTTCTAGATTAACGGCTGCTCGCAGGTCATCCATACCCCAGTCTGAGTCGAGCGAATTAATTCGAATAATTTTTTCCGAGTAACCAAAATTTGGGTTTTCAAACGCTTTAACTAAGAGCTCTCTGGCTTCCGTTTTTTTAGCCGGTGGAACCGACTCCTGTAAATCGAACACTATACAGTCAGCGGAGAGCTGCCTAGCTTTTTCGATATGCCGGGCCTCATGAGCAGAAACATAAAGAACACTTCGTCTCGGTCGATATTGATAACTCATGGTTGTTGACTCCTTTTGATTTTCAGATCGGCGAGCATTTGTTTTCTAAGCACCTTTCCGTTTTTAGTTCGCGGAAAATCGTCATAAAAGTGAACAAGTTTGGGGGCTTTGTATTTAGCGAGATTTGCATTTCCAAAGTCGAGTAGCTCTTGTTCAGACAACGAATTCCCTTGATGCAAAATCACGCACGCGCTAACAAGCACTTTATCGGGGGCTAATTCTTCACCAAGCGCAACACAGTCGGCAATGGCGGGATGTGTTTTCAGCACTCGCTCTATTTCGTGGGGCGAGACTCGGTAACCGAAAGTATTAATGATGTCGTCTTTACGGCCTAAAAACCAAATGTATCCATCTTCATCGGTGCGAGCGTAATCACCAGTGAAGAAGAAGCCATCTCGTTTCGCCTTAGCGGTTTCGTCAGGAAGCTGCCAATAGTTTAAAAATAATCCGGGGTCATCCTCAGGGATCGCTATCATACCTTCTTGATTTACTTCTGCCGGAGAACCGTCTCCAGCTAAAATTTGGATAGCATGACCTGGCTGCGGAAACCCCGCAGCTCCGGGCCTAATAGCTCGATCAATACGTTGCGAAATATAATAAGAAAACTCGCTCATACCAATTGCTTCGAACACATCTTGATTAAATCGCTCGCGCCACGCGGATAACATTTCATCAGATAAATGTTCACCGGCACTCATACAATGTCGAAGTGAAGGAACATCCTTGCCACTAAATTCGGTCTTTTGAATGATCTGCCGATAAATCGTTGGAACTCCAATAAATATTGTGCACTGATGTTTTTTGATAAGCTCTGGCCAAGTGCTAGCACTATTTTTTCCTTCATGTACGATCACCGTATGGCCATGAAAAAGCGGATCCATTAATGCTGAGCCTAAAACATAGGTCCAATTAAACTTGCCAGAGTGCATAATTCGATCGCCAGGTTTAAAATCAAACCAATATTGGCTTGCAGGCAAGCGCCCAATTAAAGAGCGATGGGCATGAAGTACGCCTTTCGGGTAGCCGGTTGTGCCCGAAGTGTAAACCAAATAAGCAGGATCATTTGCTTTGCTGGCGACAATCTTATCGGAATAGGGCGTTTGCTCTAAGGCCTTATTCAGGTCAATTAATTTTATGTTTGAGTCACTATTGAGGCTCGGCATATCGCCATCACCCGCCAGTAAGATTGCTTGTAACTCGGTTGATTCATTTAAAATTGATGATAGCTCTGACCACATTGATTTTGCAGCGATTAAAATTTTAGCGCCTGAATCTTTTGCTAAATAACTGACTTCCGAGGCAGCGAGTAAGGTGGAAGTTGGTACGGCGATAGCGCCATGCTTTAAACAACCAAAGAAGGCTTCGGGATAATCCGTAGAGTTTGGCAAACGAATCAGTACTCGATCATCAATTGCAATAGCAAGTGACTCAAGCAAGCTAACTATCTTGCCGCTTTGTTGTTCCAGTTGGTGATAACTCAGTTCTTTAGTTCCTAGCTGGTCGTCTTCAACAATTAGGGCAATATTGTCGGCACGCTCACCAAGGGCATGGCGTGTTACACATTCGCGAGCTATATTGAAATGCTCAGGAATTTGCCATTTCGTGCCCGAGTCTGTTTCAGTCAAGTAATCTGCTAATTGAGTCATTTTAGATTCGTCCGTAAGGCCAGTTTTCACGAATAACATGGATCGGTAAGAGTTTGAGTACCTTCATGGCAAATTGCTTATCTTGGTCAGTCAAAGATTTTAGGGCGTAAGCTCTTAATAATGTTTGCAGTGCTTTACCAAACATGGGTGGGTCGAGCATCTCGCCTTCAAATTTAATCGCACCACCTAATAATGCATCTGCCTCAATAGCAGCTTTTAGCATTTGGATGTTACGTTTTATTACCAGCGGAGAAGGGGTAAACGCCACTTTACACAAATGGATATGGTAGGGGTGAATAACTTGTTTACCGGTCAGTCCCATTTGCGCTTCTACGGTTGCATGTCGATGGACAACATGCGATTCATGATCGCCATGTAAGTCGAGCCAGCGTCGAACATCGTGAGGCTCGATATTATGATTTGGCATGGGCGTTTCATTAATTAAAACTTCCACTCCACCAATGACACCTTTACCAGCGATCCGAGCTTCCAATAATAAATTTCTTAAATAAGTTTTTAGCTCGTCAATCCAACCTTCGGGAGTTAAGTGAATTGCCATTGCTTTGGAGAAATCATGTATCCCGAAAACGACGTGCTTTACGGTTGAAAACTGCATTAGCTCTGGGGCTAATTTTAACGAGCGTGGATGTTCAATTATGGGTTGAATTTCAATATTAGGGTTGACTCCCACAAGCCAAGCGGAAAGATCTCTGATTTCCGCTGCGCCGTACATTTCGCCCGCTTTTGCTAATACGATAACATCGACATGTTCACCCACTTCTCTAATTAATTCCAAGTCTTTTTCATACTCTTCAGTACGAAAGGGATTAATTCGTAATGCAATTTGAAATTTTCTTTCGGGAAAGTTGGGTAATTCATTGCGTAAGAGCTCGCGGCTCATCTCTTTTTGTCGACAGCCGTCCTCTAAATCAAATAACAGGGTGTGTGCCGGGCAGCGATGGGCGTGCTTGCGAATGCGTTCAACCGCTTGTTCCATGGTTTCATATTCACTATCTTTGGGGGAATATTTAACTGGCGGGTAATAAAGCTGAATGCCCGGCCAGAAACCGCCTAAGACATCTTCTTCGTTAACATGTTCAAGAAACTCGTTGTAGCTATTCATGGCAATTTCCCTTGAAATTGTTGTTACTGGCACAAACTGGTTAGGTTTCGGTTGAGAATTTGCTTTACTCAACTGGTCGGATGTCTTAACCTGTTGTTTTGAATCATACCGGTTTCGACTAAAAATTCAAACAATTGTTTGAAATTGACTAAAAATCACAATTTTTATGTGAGATTTAACCCTTTTAGTCATTTGATTCTATCGCAAACGAAACTGGATTGAAGCCTAATTTCGCTTGAATATGACTAAAGTCTAGTTCGCTTTGGTTGCATGTTTAGCGGAATATTGAGATAACTATAATAAGCCGATATATAGCGTCGAAACACCCGAATACACATTTTAATGAAACGTCCAGGGTCATAACCCGCGGGGCCTGGCGTAAATAAAACAGGATTATAGGAGCGACTTATGTCTAAACACGTTCATCCCGACTTAGCACTTTTTGATGCAGAAAAGCCTTTTCCGGTTATTCCGAGTTGTGAGCACTTTGCCGGTAGCGAAAAGCTGATGCTTAAAGCATTAGAAATGCAAAGCAAAATTGGACCCGTTTTTGACATTACCTGTGATTGCGAGGATGGCGCTGCTGCTGGGCAAGAGAAAGAACATGCAGAAATGGTTGCTCGAGTAATATCGGGTGAGCAAAACAAGCATAAGATGATGGGAGTTAGGATCCACGACTTTAGTCATCCGCATTGGAAAAATGATGTCGACATCCTCGTGCCTAAAATCGGTAATGATGTTGCGTACATTACTTTACCTAAATGCACCCAAGCTTATCAAATTGAAGTTATGGTTGGTTACATCAAAAAAGTGGCTCAGGAAAATGGTATCGACCGAGCCATTCCGATCCATGTTTTAATCGAAACACATGGCGCATTGCGAGACATATGGAAGATTGCGGAAGTCGATTGGATTCAAGTTTTGGATTTTGGAATGATGGATTTTGTGAGCGGTCATTATGGCGCAATTCCGGCAAGTTGCATGCGAAGCCCTGGCCAATTTGAGCACCCATTACTCGCTAGAGCTAAAACCGAATTAGTAGCGGCTGCTTTAGCAAATGGAATCGTACCGGCTCACAACGTAACGCTTGATCTAAAAAATGTAGAGCAAACTAAAAGCGATGCTTCTATTGCAAGAAATCAATTTGGGTTTATGAGAATGTGGAGTATCTATCCCACTCAAATAGAAGCCATTGTGGAAGCAATGCAACCTGACTATTCTGAAGTAGAAGACGCTCAGGGTATTTTGCTCGCAGCGCAAGATGCCGATTGGGGACCCATTCAGTATAAAGGTGAATTGCATGACCGCGCAACTTATCGATACTTTTGGCAATTACTCCAACGCGCATCATTATCTGGATTGCCGCTAAGCGATGAAGTAAAATCGAGATTCTTTGCCTAGCGATTAGAGAATCTCGATGGATCAAATAGAGCACTTCAAGCGGCTTGAAAATATGTATCAGGCCGCGCCATTAAATGAGTTTTTTTCACCCACAATGACTGTTTCCAAAGCTCACGCGGAAATAACCATTAACCTTGATCAAAAGTATTTTCATGCAGGCCAAGCCGTACATGGTTCTGTGTATTTTAAGATGCTAGATGACGCGGCTTTTTTTGCGGCTAATTCGTTAGAAACAGAATTTTTTGTACTCACAACTTCATTTACCACTTATCTCACCAAACCGATATCTAAAGGCATTATGAAAGCTGTTGGCCAAGTAGCCAACTTCAATCGAACTCAATTTATCGCTGAGGCAGTCGTTTATAATTCTAAGGATCAAGAAGTGGGTAGAGGCAATGGTATCTTTGTAAGAAGCAACAAAAAGTTAATGGATGTTGCTGGTTACAAAGATAAAACCTATTAAATTTCAAGTTAAAGAAATTTGCTGCGTTTATTCCAAGTACTTCGCTAAGAAGCTTTCAATTTCATTGTAGGTTATCTGCTTAGATTTAATATCTCGAAATACGTAATGACCTACATCTTCTATTTCAACGTATCGAAAAGTGGCGTTTGCATCATCTAAAGCATTGGCCATTTTTCTAGATTGTGATACAGGCACTATTTCATCGTCTTCGCCAGCGATTAAAAGTATCGGAGTAGATATACTATCGGCATGTAGTTCGGGAGAGTTTTTGTGTAGATATTTTTCATCTGTGATTGGGTTTCCCACTTTAAGATACATTCGTGCCGCGACTTGTTGTTTAAAAACACCACTATTTTCAATGGTATCTTCAATTAAGTCGTGTAAGTTTGATATACCGTTGATACTTATTGCACAGCTATATAGCTTAGTTTTTTTGATTGTGGCAACTAAAGCGGAGTAGCCCCCATAAGAGCCACCAACAATACAAACCTTTCCTTTTTGAACATAGTTTTCATTGATTAAAAAATTAGCGGCATCATCGACATCAGATTGCATCAACTCTCCCCATTGCCGGTATCCCTGTTGCTCAAAATCTAGTCCCTTTCCGGAAGAGCCCCGATAGTTAGGTTTAATTACGACGTATCCTCTTGTGGCTATAAATTGAGCAAGTCCATCATAAGCGGCGCTATCTCTTACGTTAGGCCCTCCATGAGGTAACACCACCAAGGGGCTGGGTTTCGATTTAGAGTAGCCCGGCGGGAACAAGATATAGGCTCTAATACTGGTTCCGTCTTTCGATTTGTAGGTGGTAATTGCGGACTTAGCTAATTTTTCCAGAGGCAGCTTTTGATGCATTAAGCCAACAAAACCCAGTTTTTCTGTCTCGTAATTGAACGTATATAGGGTGCCTGGGTTGGTGAGACTGTGTGTAATTAAAGTCGTCTTTTTAGTCTGTTCTATGGGGCTTAAAAGTGAGAAGTTGACCGGGCCGACTTGCGCAGCGATAGCATCATACCTTTGTTGATGTTGCGATGAAAAATAATATGATCTCAATATGTCTGATTGTACGCGGTAGCCAATAATATGAGAGCTGTTACTGCCAGGTATTAAAGAATGAATACTTTGGTTAGGGAGACTTGCGATTACCCTCTTTTTTCCGTCATTCCTAGCCTCTGCAACTATTTCATAGAACCCAGTATTTTTGTTTCGTTTGCGGTAAATTAATTCGCTGTCTTTGCCTATCCCAAAGTATAGTAGACCAAAAGAATCGGCGCTTTCCTCATCCAAAGGGTTGAAGTACAGGGAGTCAACTTTGCTCCATCTATTTTTCTCCATTAACTTAAAGACTTGTATTTCTTTGGCGCGTTTTAGAAAATCTAATCGGTGTGTAGGAGTACCAGACTCATCCGTTACAAATTTGAAAGTGCGTTCGTTACCAGTCGCAATTGTGTGGCCGTCACCGGTTGTAATATCAACTTTGTTTAGGGTTAATCGACTATTTATGATAGCAGGCATTTGAACGTAATTGGGCTCTTTGGGGAGCATATTAGAAATCCAGCCAAGATTTAAATTATTTACGGTAAAGTTGCTTTTATTTTCCAAGAGTTGAACGATGTTTTGTGCTTTCGTGTCCATCGAAACAGAGCGATGAAACATGAGATAATCATCGATATCAAAGTCAGAGTCGTTCTTAAACTTATACCTAACTTTGTTGGTTTGAAATGGGACTAGTAGTTTGACTATCAACCTCTCGTTGTTAGCCCAACTTAATGTCGAAGGTCTCACTATTGGGTCTTCCAATAACCCCGTAACAGGGAGGTTTGGCTTAGTCAAATCTCGTATAACTAAAAAGCGAGAATTATTTTGGGAAAGTGTCATCGCTAGAAATTGGCCATTTGGCGAAATTTTAGCATCAATAATGGTTCTTTCTGCCGTAAAGTCTCCTACCGACAGCTCGGCTGTAGATGAGATAAGCGGTACCCAAAAAAGCAATAATGCCGCGAGGGTTAAGTGTTTCATCGGTGCTTCCTTTCAAATAGATTCCAGTGACTAACGTGTTTTAGTCTTAATAAATGTAGTCTAGCTTTTTTGAAGAGCAGATGCCAGTTGAAGGCAATGTAATAATGAACTTCTTATCCATTCAGTTTGAATTCAGTTCAATAATTTTAAACTGCGCTCGTGGTTGAGACAACCGCAAATCATTTAATTTAAATAAGGAATTGAAGTAATGAAAAAGACAATAATCGCTAGCGCAGTATTATCTCTTGTATCATTTGGTACATTGGCTGAAAGTCCCTCATTTGATTATGTTGAATTCGGGTTTACTGAATTTGATTCAAGTGGACTAGGCAAACTAGATGGATTTGAACTTAAAGCTAGTAAAGAGCTGAATAACAACTTTTACTTCGCCGGTGATTTGGCAAGAGTTAATGAAGGAGGATTCGATTTAGATACGATGACTATCGGTGTCGGATACAAAAATCAATTTTCTAGCCATTCTGCTTTCTTTAGTGAGATAGATTTCGCCAAGATCAAAAACAGTAATGATTTTGATGAAAATGGGTTTCAAGTCACAGCAGGCATCAGAAGTATGCTAGGTAAAAATCTAGAACTTAAAGCCGCTGTTGAATATCTGGATATAAATGATGTTGATGAAACCAGCTATGTCGTTGGTGGGGCATATAATCTAAACGCTGACTTGGCGGTATATGCGGATTACACCTATGAATCAGATCTAAGCAAATACGGCGTCGGCATTCGATACAACTTTTAACTGATTTGAAAGCTAGTCTAAAAGCCCAGTTCTTCTGGGCTTTTTTGTGTTCGGTTTGAAAGTGCGATAGAGTGTTAACTCCAAAACAATAATAATTTAACATTCTAACAAGGGCAATCAAACCAGTGAAAAGAAAATTCTCTTTAAAACTCCTATTCTTATTAGTGTTTTTCTCTCCAGTACATGCCGCCGATTATTTATTGCACGTCGGTAAATTAATTGATGTCGAAAAACTAAAAGTAAAACAGAATCAATCGATTCGAATTTCAGGTAACAAAATAGTTGCAATCGAGAGTGGTTTTATTGAACCCAATCAAACTGAAACGCTGATCAACCTAAAAGATAAAACCATCATGCCGGGTTTAATGGATATGCATGTTCATATGTCAGGGGAAATTTCAAAACAATCCTATGGCGAAAAGTTCTTTTTATCTAATGCAGATTATGCCTTACGAAGCACAGTTTTTGCTAAAAAGACGTTAGATGCTGGGTTTACTACGGTAAGAGATTTGGGCGATCTTTCTGCGGGTGTGGTGGTATCACTGCGTAAAGCGATCGACCAAGGTTATATAACAGGTCCTAGAATCTACGCAGCGGGAAAAAGTATCGCAACTACTGGAGGTCATGCCGATCCAACTAATGGATTGCGCCCAGATTTAATGTTAGATCCAGGGCCAAAGCATGGAGTGATTAACGGCCCAGATGAAGCAATTAAAGCCGTACGGCAACGCTACAAAGAAGGCTCTGATGTAATAAAACTAACTGTAACTGGCGGAGTATTGAGTTTGGCCAAAAGTGGTTCCAATCCTCAATTCACTCAGGAAGAACTGAATGCTGTAGTGAAAGCTGCCAAAGACTATGATTTTGTTGTCGCAGTACACGCCCATGGTGCAGAAGGGATGAAACGAGCTGTAATCGCTGGAGTCGATTCTGTTGAGCATGGCACTTATATGACTGATGAAGTCATGCGATTAATGAAGAAAAAAGGGACCTATTATGTTCCAACTATTACCGCTGGAAAATGGGTGGCGGAAAAAGCAGCAATCGAAGGCTATTACCCTGCTATTGTTCAGCCTAAAGCTGCTGCGATTGGACCATTGATCCAAGATACCTTTGCACGAGCATATAAAAAAGGCGTTAAAATCGCGTTTGGGACGGACGCAGCTGTTTTTCCACATGGACTAAACGGAAGAGAGTTTAAATATATGGTGGAAGCTGGAATGCCAGCAATTGAAACTATTCAATCCGCCACTTTAAATACGGCTAAATTACTTCGAATAGAGGATAAGTTAGGTAGTATTAAAGTGGGAAAATTGGCTGATCTAGTAGCGGTTGATGGCGACCCATTAGAAGACATTAGTCTTATGGAGAATGTTTCTTTTGTGATGAAAGATGGCGTTGTTTATAAGGAGTAGCAAGCGGGGCTTCTTCTTCCCTATTTTTACGCATGTAATAACTAGTTAAGGGAGAGTTTTTAGTTGATGTGTTTTGGCAGCACCGTTTCCATTGCGGACCTTAACGGTCTTTTTAAGAACTAAGGTCAATGCTTCGACTCCGCTTGTTTCGCGGCGCTGCGAAATGCCTTTGATTTCGGTTATGGTTCTTAAAAAAGAAAGACTAGAAACTTCCCCGTTAGATTAAATCCAGAAAATATCATTCTGTTCAAAAAAAGCGACTAGAGCAGATTACACAAAGCTAAAATTACCCGCTTTTTAGCGGGCATTTTATTGTTCAACAAACAGTTCAACTAAAGCTGATATGCCACAGCATTTTTCAAAAGCTTGTCTTTTGATGAACAGTCACTCACCTTGTCATAATCAAACACATAAACTTGGTCTTGGTCACCGTTGTAGTTGGAAAAAATTAGGGTCACATGTTCATCATTTCCAAGCGAGCGTAAGGTAGAACCGTAGTCACAAAGGGTAGAAATAATTAAATCTGCTTTTTTGCTATTTCTTTCGCGTGTTTTCTGATTTTTCTTCTCTCGGTATTCTTCCATGGTTTTCTGGTAAATGGCTTGTTCTTCACTTAATTTTTTCATCTTCTTTTCTAACTCGGCACGTTGTTTGTTCAGCTCGGCAGATTCTTCTTTATTATGCTTAGCTTCTCTCTCTAATTCACGAATATTTCGCTGCATATCACGAATTTCTCGACGGCTTTCGCGTTGTTGTTCTCGTAACTCGTCCATTGCGGAACGGTAGGCCTCATAGGCTTCCATTTTGTCTTCCCAAGCGTCCACATCATCTACTGGTCGAGGTGCTCTTGGCGCACGCGGTGTATTATTTAGTTCACTATCAATATCCGCAAAGGCCTCGGATACTTCGCTTGCAATGGTGCCCACCAATCGGCCAACGCCTTCTCCAAACGCTTGCCAGTCGTCAGCCCCACCAAATTCGGAGCGAGCAAAGCTAAACGTAAAGACCATACCTTGTTTAGCTAAGTAGGTAGCTTTGGTACTCCCAGAGCGGCCTGGAAAAATATGAGATTTGTTTGAAATATTTGCCTCTGAAAGTGAGGTATCAAATATTTTACTCATGATCTTTAGTTCTTTTTGTGCACGTTGATAATCTTCGGCGGAAGCGAGCATACTAGAACAAGCGAGCGCGCTGCTTATGCTGACTAAGGCTACTTTTTTCAGTGTGCTTAGTTTTTTAGTTTTTGAAAATCGTGTGGTTTTAACTTGTTTTACATTCTTCATAATCGAGTTCTCACTATAATCGGGTGAAATACATTTAAACAGTCTACTAATAATTACATTTCATTAGGCTGCTGTTTGGCATCATCTATTCCAACGTTTTGAATCAATTGATTAATCACTTGATTATTTTCAATTTGATTATCCGCGAGGTAAGCGAAACGTTGATCTACGGTTTTTAAATCTTCATATCGTTGTGATTGCCAGCCTGTCATAACAAATTTAATATCTTGCTGTCTTTCATCTCGATTCTTTTCTAACCAATTGGCTAATCTTAATTTAGTTCGATTGTCTTGCTGCTCTAAAGCAGTTTTTAGTTTGACATCGAACAGTTTTTGTTGTGCTTGTTGATAGCTCGCCAATTGTTCATCAACCAGTTTTTCGATTTTAGATTCTGTTTGGCTCCCACCGAAGCTGATGGTTAGCCCTTGCTCGGTTGAGTTAATTTCCAATTGAAACACCACCATCATAATGGCGAGCGAGGAAGTTGCTAAAGAAGCCCAGTTTAACCAACCATTTGTCTTCACCGGGGGCCGCACTGCGTAGCGAGTGCGATGCCACTCGGGCACAGTTTGTTGCTGCCAGTTGTGCGACAACTGATACATTTCCAAACATTTTTGATAAGTGGCCTGACAGTCATCGCATTGCTCAATGCAATTGGCAACTTGCTGTTTTATTTCAGGTGATAATTTGTCTTCGATATAGTCATTGAGGTGGTCAATCACTAACTGATGATCACATAACATTTTGAATCTCCGAATAACCTTTTAGTTTGGTTAAAGCTGCATAAAGTCGGGTTTTTACTGTGTTGATTGAAGTCCCTGTTTGATGACTTATTTCATCAAAAGTAAAATGCTGAAAAAACTTGAGCTCAACAACCAGCTTTTGTTCTTCCGGTAACTTCTCTAACACTTTTTTAATCTGCTGATTGCTTTTAGTTGTTCGATAATCTTCAGCTGGGTCTTGATGGTAGGAGTGGCTTAGGTGTTGTTCCTGAGTTTGATAACTATCTTCAGTGACTTCACCTGCGTGATGCAATGGATTACGACCCCTTGCTCTCAAAAAGTCAGTGGTTTTATTAGCCGCAATGCGCATCATCCACCCTTTGAACTGGTTCGTGCCGCGGTAGCTCGGTAAGTTGCGATAGGTCGCCAAAAAAACCTCTTGCATTAAATCCATCGCGTCTGATCGATTAAATGTCATACGCAAGCAATAGTTGTAGACCAACCCCTCATATCGTTTTACCAAGCTAACCCAGCTTCTTTGCGAACCGGCCAAGGCTTTTTCGATTAGCTTTTCGTCTTTGTTTAGCTGAAACATGATTTACCCATGCGATTATTATCCTGATTATCTTCGCTTAGCCAAAAGGCCAGTTCAAGTAGAATTACTCTTTAAGTCGATAATGGGATTGAAAAAGTTTGGATAAACGGCGATTATTTTGCCATGACTTATAATTCTGCCCGCTAGAGCGATCAAATTGACTTAAGCTTTAGGGCTTTTCAAGCTCTGGTGAGTATTATTTTAGACCGCGATTACTTTTCGTAACTCAATGTCGATAAACTGAGTGAGCAGTAATGAAACAAAAGCTAATCCGGCACCAAAATAGAAAACCAGCGCTGGACTGTACAACCAAACCAGACCAAAAGATGCGGGGATCACTACTGCAGCGATATGGTTAATTGTGAAGCTAACACCCGAGGAGGCCGCAATATCTTTTGGGTCTGCGATCTTTTGGAAGAAGGTTTTTATTGCGATGGCCATGGCAAAAAATAAATGGTCAATAACATATAAACCGGCCGCGATGGTTGCATCTTCTACCAATGCATAGCCAACAAAAACACCAATTAAGCCCAAGTATTCGATAGTCAGTGCTCGGCGTT
This sequence comes from Kangiellaceae bacterium, assembly GCA_965230525.1. Classification (GTDB taxonomy): domain Bacteria; phylum Pseudomonadota; class Gammaproteobacteria; order Enterobacterales; family Kangiellaceae. The sequence continues at coordinate 4,334,513 of OZ246008.1, read as the reverse complement.
CGCCGACATGACCAATCCATCGACCAATCTTTGGCGCGATATACAGATTCATTAAATGATTAATGATAAATAATAAAGCGATATCCGATGCTTGATAACCAAATTTCTCGACCATCATAAAACCAGCAAACACCATAAAAATTTGCCGGCGGGCGCCGCTAAAAAAGGTCAGTAAATAATATAACCAGTAACGTTTGCGTAAGATTAATTTCTTGTGCTGTTCAACGGGTGATTCAAAGTTTGGAAAAGCAAACCATAACCACAAAAACAACAGTAATCCGGCACCACCAAAAATGAAATAAGCGCTAGAGTATTCAATCGAGAAAAAGCTAAATAGGAGCCAAATGGCGGCATATGTCAGCAATGCTGCAAAGGCTTTTACCGATATTAGCTGTCCAAGCACTTCGGGAGCCTCTTGTTTGCTTAGCCATTGAAGTGACAGCGAGCTATTGATGGTTTCGAAATAATGAAAGCCAATGGACATTAATACGGTGGTGGCATATAAGCCTATTTCGAACGGAAATAGTCCAGTAATGGCCACTCCAATTGATAATACGCACAGAGAAAGAAGTGCAAAAGTCTGTTCTTTTAAAACGAGCAGTACAAATATCGCGGTAAATGCTAGAAACCCCGGGATCTCTCGCAAACTCTGCAACATGCCTATCTCTGCACCGGTAAATTCAGCTTTTTCAACCGCGAAGTTGTTTAACAGCGCGGCCCAGGCTGAAAATGTTAAGGTCATTAAAATTGAAGTAATGATCAAGAAGGCTTTTTTGGTTTGCCAAGGTTTTGTTTGCAATGTTTTATACCGCTTTGAAAGAGTTTGCCTGAAAAGAATTATAGCGATAGTATTAATGGCATTCTATCGCTAAAAAGACGGGTTATTTATCAAATCGGACAACCATTGGACTCATGGTCAATCAGGCTTTCAGGCGAACAAGCTAGCGCGCCCCGTTGTAGCGCGAGTTTCAGAGATGCCTGAAAATTATTTAGTGGAGACGCATCAGCATCCTTGGGGGCAGTTAGCCTATTGCTCCACCGGGATTATGAAAGTTGAAGTGCCCGGCGCCAGTTTTATGATCCCACCTAAGCGGGCTCTCTGGTTGCCCAAATTTACTCCTCACACTGTTTCTACAAGGTATGGTCTGAGTTTTCGTTCACTTTATATAGATAATAGTCTATCGACTGAACTACCCGATAAAACGGTAGCACTTTCAGTCAATGGTTTGCTAAGAGAGTTAATTTTGAGCATTGCGACATGGGATGAGGACTATCGGCTAACCGAGCGAAAACAGCGGCATATTGATTTTTTGCTTGATCAACTTATTCAAGCAGAAAGAGCGCCGCTGTCGTTGACTATGCCTGAAGATAAACGCTTGACTCGAATCACCGAGTTTATTTGCTCTCATCCTGGCAATAATACTTCGCTTAGTACTTGGTCTGAGACCGTTGGCGCAACACCAAGAACGATTAATCGGTTATTCCAAAAGGAAACCAATATGGGGTTTATTGAGTGGCGCCAGCGGCTTCGTATACTGTACTCATTAGAACGGATTGAAAAAGGTGACAAGCTTTCAAATATTGCTCTGGATTTAGGCTACGAATCCGACTCAGCTTTTATCAGTATGTTTAAAAAACATATGGGTGTTGCGCCCAAACAATATTTCAAATCAAATTCGTTTGCTCATCGAATAGCAGAAGTTTGGTCACCGGAAAATTCGATTTAGTTTTGACTCTATTGCAAAGTTAAATCTGTCCAGCTTGGTGCAAATGATACAGGTAAACCCCACCTCCAATGACCGCCAAAGATGTCAGGACTGCCAAAGTAATTTTGACCCAGCTCCAGGGGCGTTCACCCTGTACCTCACCTGTTCGTGCATTGACTAAAAAACGATAGGTTTTTTTATTGTAGCGGTAGGCACTCAGCCAAACGGGCAATAAAATGTGTTTAAAGGAAATGTTGTTGTGTTGTGTTTTGACCGTAAAAATTCGTTGCTCATCGCCGCCGATGTGCCGTCTAATGGTATTACGAATGGTGATATCCATGACATCTTTGGCAAGTTCGAACCCTTGCTCCAAATCGATTTGGTAGCTTTCGGCTTTAAAACCGCTTAAGTATTCGTCTTTGTAAGCGATCAAATTATTTAGATCCCAAGGCTCGAGCTCTCGCGTATATTTTTCTGGTAACGATTTACTGGCAACGATCAACACGTCGTCAAAGTCATCGGTCACTGTGCCCGATGCCGGATACCAACGAGTTTTTCTAACTTGAACAGTGTAGGTTTCCTGTTTACCATCTGAATTGGTTCGAGTGCGTGTTTCGGTCACGTAATAATAAACGCCTCGTTGTCCGGTATAATAGGTCAAAGTATCCGCATCATAAGTCCAGTGTGGAACATATACACCCTTTACTGCGACATCCAGCTTGGCTTTACGTTTCAACTCATTGGGAGCGAACCACAGTCCTTTTAGCCATTCTTTGTAGCTTGCTTTGGCGGCCTGCTTTTTTATTTTAAATGGTAACAATGAGCGTGGCTTAAGACGCTTCTTAGATTTTGCTGTGGTAACGATTTCGGTGTCACAAAACGGACAATTTTGCGAAGTCACATTGGCTTCCGATGTCGATTCGGCGCCACACGAAGTACATTTGATCAGCAGAATTTCTTGGGAAACTTCTTTCTCCGCCATGGCGGCCAAGTGTTGATGAAAGTCTAGCTCCTGAATATCGTCTTCCGATTTTGGAATTGCGTTTTCAAAGTCACAATAAGAACATTTAAGAACGCTTGTACCCGGCGCATAGGTGAGTTTGGCACCACATTGCTGGCATTTAAATTCGCTCGATTGAGGCTGCGAATCATTTGCTGTCGACTCTGATGGCTGGTTAGCGTTTGAATCGTCGGAAGTTGGTTTGAGTGGCGGTGGAGTCGAAGCCATAGAAAATCCTATTTCTCAAAAATATACGATAAAAAATATACTATAAGAGGCGTTCACTTTCTGCAAAAGTAAACGCCACTCACTTGCTACTTATTGCGGGGGTAAAGGGGGAGGCGTGGCTGCAAATAGACCTTTGGTTTCATCAACGTCAGATGCTTTACTCCAGTTTGCCATGCCCTCAGTCCAAACTAAACTATCGCGATTGACAGAGCCTGAACTCACCAATGATTTTAACTGTGCGATCGACATAGGACCTTTCGATTCGCCATCGATTGCAACGTGAAACTGCTTCTCTTGTGGCAACGGCGGTGGCGCTGAAACTTGCGCATTGACATCGGTGTTTTGGTTAGCATTTTGGGTTGATTGTCCCATTTGGTTTGCCATCGCAAAGCCCATACCCATGCCCATACCGCCGCCAGCCATGCCATCATTTTCCGCGGCTTTTTCCATGGCGGTAGCCGCTTGGAATTGGGTGTATTGGTTTAGGTTGCCAACAATGCCCATACTGGTTCTTTTATCTAATACTTCCTCAACAGCGGGTGGCAATGAAATATTTTCCACTAGCATTTTGGTGACGTCTATTCCATAAGCCAAAAAATCATCATGAATTTTTCCGGTAATAAATTCACCTAATTCATCGTAGTTAGCTGCCATATCGAGCACAGGAATTTTTGCTTCACCGACAATGTCTGCAAAGCGCGAGACGATTAAGTTTCGTAATTGATCAGTAATTTCATCCGTAGTGAAGTGTCCGTCTGTACCGACAATTTCTTTAATAAAAGCTTCAGGATTGCTCACTCGAATGGCATAAGTACCGAATGCGCGTACTCTCAATGGGCCGAATTCGGGATCTCGCAGTGTGATGGGGTTTTTAGTTCCCCACTTTAGGTCGGTAAATCGGCGAGTATTAATAAAATAGACTTCAGCTTTAAACGGACTATGAAAACCGTGCTTCCAGCCTTGCAAAGTTGAGAGTATCGGTAAATTGTCAGTTTCTAAGGTGTAATCACCGGGCTCGAAAATATCGGCTAACTTGCCTTTGTTAATAAAAACGGCTACTTGCGATTCTCTAACAATCAACTTTGCACCCATCTTTATTTCATTTTCATGGCGCTCAAACCGATAAACCATGGTATCTCTACTCGCATCAGTCCATTCAATAATGTCTATAAATTCGCCGCGTAGTTTGTCAAAAAATCCCATAATTCGTTCCTATTGTGGTTATGCTGATCACGATGACTGCATGATTGATGATTAAGTGTAGCAAACTGCTAACGAGTCAACTATTGGAAAATTCCCATAATCGCAATCTTTGACAAGGTGATATCAAAATGATATCTTATTTTGGCGTTTTGCTAAAAACTAGTCGCAAATTTCTGCGATTGGCAGAGGAGAGATAGATGATCACTGAAAAAGAAATTAAGGCCCCCAATGGGATATTCATGCTTTTGGTTTTGTTTGTTGCTCAGGTTTTGACCATTGTGTTGACACTACTGTTTGCCAAAACCGGCGCGTTCTTAGCGATAGTGACTTTTTTGTCTGCCATCGTGGTGTTTATATGCTGGTTCGGGTTTTTTATGGTCGATCCCAACGAAGGGCGGGTATTACAGCTATTTGGAAAGTATGTTGGCACGGTTAAAGAGCCGGGATTACGCTGGGCCAACCCATTTTATACTAAAGATCGGGTTTCATTGCGTGTCCGAAACTTTGAAAGTAGTAAACTAAAAGTTAATGACAACAATGGTAACCCTATTGAAATCGCCGCAGTGGTCGTCTGGGAAGTGGTGGATACAGCTGAGGCCATTTTCCAAGTGGATGATTATGAAGATTTCGTTTCGATTCAAAGTGAGGCTGCACTCAGAAACCTTGCAACCAGTTATGCATACGATAGTCACGAAGCTGAGGTTTCTTTACGAAGTCACCCCGTTGAAATATCTAAAGCGTTGCGAGCAGAAGTACAAGACAGACTAAATAAAGCGGGTGTGCATGTTGTCGAGTCTCGAATTAGTCACTTGGCTTACGCGCCAGAAATCGCCAGCGCGATGTTAAGACGTCAGCAGGCGATGGCAATAATTTCGGCACGTAAAACGATTGTAGAAGGAGCTGTTGGCATGGTGGGTATGGCGCTCAATCAATTAGCGGAGCGCGACATTGTTGAACTTGATTCCGAGCGAAAAGCAGCCATGGTGAGTAATTTATTAGTGGTGTTGTGCAGTGATGAAGCTGCTTCACCGGTGGTTAATGCAGGCAGTCTTTATTAGACTGTTTGCTTAACTTCCACCCCGTTTAAATATTTGCTTGCGTGCCTGGAGAGTAATTTGGCCAAAAAAGCCTACCCATTAAGAATCAACGAAGAAGTTCTCAAAGCTATGCAGCTTTGGGCTGACGATGAACTGCGCAGTGTCAACGCACAAATTGAGTATGTTTTGCGAGATGCGCTGCGTAAATCAGGAAGAGCAAAACCAAGTTCTGTGCAGTCCATCGACCTTCCCCCGCCAGAATAATACGCCTAGGCCTTACAAGGTTATCAAGAGATTGCTCTTGCCAAGTTAGCGGAATTATAAGCAGCGGCTTGGTTTGGGTGGCACTGTCTCGAATTAGCTATTGAGTCCTTGATAGGTTTACTGTATTTTAATCCAATAAAAAAGCACTATGCTTCAATGCCTTAGCGTCTATTTTAGAGTCATCGGATTTATCTTTGACTACTTTTGAGTTTGACTAAGCCAATGAATCGAGTAGCGAATGCGTTAAGCTTTGCTAATTACCTGCAAAGTCATCATTACCTAGGGGATTGAATGTCTGAACCGATAACTTATTTAGTCACAAATACTGCCACTGTATTCGGAATTCTTGCTGTTATATTAGGCGCAGTATTTTATACCCACCAAAGTGACATACCTTTTTTCAAAAAGTTTTATACCTTTGTTCCAGCATTACTACTTTGCTATTTTATTCCATCGCTGCTGCATACTTTTCATGTTGTGCCTTATGATTACCCCTGTGTTCAAGTACTCAATGGCAGTATTGATGCGGGGGCCGCAGTGCTGCAACAGTGTCAAAATGCAGCCAACCCAGAAGATACCAAAATTGCCGCTAATGGCTCCCAAATTTACTATGTGGCATCTCGTTTCTTGCTGCCTGCAAGTCTTGTATTGCTGACTTTAAGTGTTGATTTCAAGAAAATTAAGGCGCTTGGTCCAAAAGCGTTAATCTTATTTCTAACTGGAACCATTGGCATCGTAGTTGGTGGGCCGATTGCAGTGTTGATTATGTCGGTAATTAATCCAGACGTGGTTGCTGGAGACGTGTGGCGTGGATTAACAACGGTGGCTGGTAGTTGGATTGGCGGGGGAGCGAATCAGGCGGCCATGAAGGAAGTTTTTGAAGTATCCGGACCCTTGTTTTCAAGCATGATTGCGGTCGACGTCATTATCGCGAATATTTGGATGGCTGTGATCCTTTATATGGCAGGTAATGCTAAGCGGTTTGATGCAAAAACTGGTGCAGACACCAGCGCGATTGAAGATTTGAAAGAAACGGTTGAAAAATTTAATCGAGAAAATGCGAAAAATCCCAACCTTACTGACCTGATGATGATTGTTGCAGTCGCGTTTGGTGCAACCGCGCTCGGCCATTTGGTTGCAGATAATTTGGCGCCCTGGATTGCCGAAATGTGGCCAGCCGCTTCCAAATATTCATTAACAAGCAAATTCTTTTGGTTGATCGTCACGGTAACAACCGTCGGCTTGATAGCATCGACTACCAAGCTGCGTCATTTTGAAGCGGTTGGTGCATCTAAAGTGGGCTCGGTGTTTATCTATATTTTAGTCGCCTCAATTGGTTTGCATATGGATATTGGTGCCATTTTTGAAAGACCTTGGTTATTCCTTGTTGGCGCTATTTGGATGTTAATTCATGCCGGTTTAATGCTGACCGTGGCTAAACTCATTAGAGCGCCACTCTTCTATATGGCTGTTGGTAGTCAAGCTAATGTGGGCGGTGCCGCTTCGGCTCCCGTGGTCGCCTCTGCGTTCCATCCCTCTTTGGCGCCTGTGGGGGTTTTACTTGCAGTGTTAGGTTATGCTTTGGGAACTTATGCAGCGTGGTTATGTGGCCAGCTGCTCATGATAGCAGCGGGTTAAGCAATTTATTGGTTTGTATAACGCGATAATATAACTAATTAAAAGAATAAAATTTCGTTTTTTTCTTGGCGCATAACCGTTATCATACGGGTTTGCAAAAAATGAAATTAGTTCAATAACTTACTCGTTTTGTGAAGGGTTGATATTGATGCTGTTGGAGGCTAATTCGCCACAATGTTGAAAATTCAATTTAAAGATCGCCGAAAACCAGCAATGTGGCTGGTGGATTCGACTATTAAACTGGGTAGTGATAGCCAGTGCGATATAGTGGTTGATGATCCCAATGTTGAAGCTACCCATTGTGAATTGGTAATTGAGCAGTCCGAAGTGGTAGTCAATAACCTGACCAAAAATAAGAGCATATTAGTTAACGACTTCCCGATTCCTGATAGTCAAAAGTTGGTTGCTGGCGACATGCTGAAATTAGGCGAAGTCGAATTAGAAATTATCGATCCATTGCAGGAGTTAAATCAACCTCGTCCAGCAGCGAAAGCAAGTAAGACGGTTATTCGACCTTCTATTTCGCCTTGGTTATTAAAAGCCAACTCAGCGCCACTCACCGGACAGTTTTTTCAAATCAACCAAACGGCCACCATCGGTCGTGATGATAAAGCCGATATTATGGTACCACTGAGTTTTGTTTCCAGGACTCACGCCAATCTAACAATAAAGCAAGAAAAGCTGTTTATTGAAGACGCAAACTCTTCCAATGGAACATTCGTCAATAATGAACGAATCAAATCTTGTGAACTACAGAATAATGATGTGGTAAGGCTTGATGAGTTTTCGTTTACAGTGATAGGCCCTGAAGTTAAAACAGCAGCAAAACCAGCGACTAAACTAAAACCGAAAGTTGAAAAAGAAAAGCCATCGGCAAAGCGCACGACTAAAAGCCAAAGTCGTCCTGTTTTAGCATCCGAAAAAGTTTTCTTGCATGATATAGACAAGACCTCAACGGGCAAAGTCTATGAAATTGTTAGCAAGAATAATCATTTAAGTAAAATGCTTGGGCATCACCTTTCTACCAGTGAAACGAGTGTGTCGGCTCGTCATGTTCATTTAAATGAAACTGACTTAGGGTGGGAAGTGGTTAATAACGGCGCTGCTGACGGACTTTTGATTAATAACAAGATGCAAATTCGTGCTATTTTGCAAGACGGGGATGAAATTACTGTAGGTGGAACTCGGCTAAAGTTTCAATCTAAAGGTGATGTCCCTAGGATTTATTTTGTTCCAAAACGCTCTGCGAGCCGAGTACCTAAAAAAATTCTTATCGCTGGAATTGTTATTGTCGCGCTAGGCGTATGGGGATACTTTACCAATTGGCAGTTTAGCTAGTGCCGGCTTACGCGGCGTTTTTTAACCAATAAAGTCTTTTGCCACCAGTCCGATAATAATAAGCACGCTGATCGTCAAAGCGATTATAAGGCCTTTTGATTGCGCCGGTGGAGAGTGCCTCAAATTTGCTTGTCGCTTTTGCTTTTTTGGTTGCCGCGCCTCTTTCCTATTTTTAGAAATATTCGAGCTTTGCGATTTTGTTAATCCGCTTCTTGCAATTCGTTGTAATTCAATTAGTACTTGTTGCGCTGTCGTAGGGCGGTTAACAGGATCGATTGCAATCATTTTATCAATTAGTTTTTGCAATCTAAATGAAAGCTTTCGATTAGTTTTGGGTAACGGCTCTCCAACTTTGACTCCATAGAGCATGTGATGAAAGATAGCACCCATGCAATAAATATCGTATTGTTCAGAGTAAGCTTGGTTTCCAGGGGGATGGTAGTTTACTAAGTTGTTATCATCTGCAGCTCGTTTTCTAACTTGGCCAAAGTCAGCTAGCTTAATATTTTGCTTACTATCAAACAAAATATTCTCAGGTGATAAATTGTTGTGCTGAATGTTGTTTTGATGGGCGAAATGCATTGCTGCGCTAATTTGACAAGCTTGAGTCAAGAAGTCTTGTTCGCTCATATCCTGTAATAATACATTGGCCAAACTTCCGCCTGGCAAATATTCTGTGATTAAAACAAAGTGTCCAGTACTCTTAGCGGCGGCATAAATTTGCACTATGTTTGGATGTTTTAAACTGGATAGAATTTTCGCTTGCTTTAACCCAGCGGAACTGTCCATTTGCCTTTTTATGATAAGTAATTGTTGGTTACTCTTTTTTTGAAATAAGTAAACACTTTTTTGCGGCGTCTTGCATAGCACATCGAGTAAATTAAACTGTGCACTCAAATCTTTGGTTTCTTGCTGCGCTGCTTGAAGTTTACTTTTATTTAAATGACTACCTTGTGAAATTCGAAGTAACCAATCTCTGACTTCTGAAAGCGAGGTCGGTCGCATCGAGGGCTCGGGATTGGTACATTGGTCCATCAATGTTAATAAAGGCTTGGGAATTTTGGCTAGTTCTGTTTGGTCGATTGGTTCACCTTCGGCGTGATTATAGAACAAGTTTTTCATCAGCATTCCGAACGAGTAAATGTCGCTTGCGATTGTCGCTTGGGCATAATTGTTTTCTTGCTCTGGAGCGATATAGCCTTCGGTTCCAATTACTGTCGTTTCAGAATCATTGCCTTCTGATTCTGACAAGGCGATGCCAAAATCCAAAATCCGCGCGTTACCGTGTTGATCAATAATGATATTAGCTGGCTTAATATCTCGATGGATCACGTTATTTTTGTGTGCGTAGGAAAGCCCCTTGCAAATTTGAATCGCTATATCTATTTTTTTGCTGAAGGGCAATTCCGCACCATTGATTAATTCCGAAAGATCAATGCCATTAATTTTTTCCATAACAAAATAAGGCTGAGAATCTTCGGTTATTCCTTTATCAATGACTTGGACTATGTTGGGGTGAGTCAGCTGCGCGATAATCAATGACTCGCGTTCAAATAAGGAAAGCGCTTCGTGATGATCAAGTAATGTTTTACTCAGAAACTTAATGGCCACCGGGCGATTGAGAGATATCTGAATCGCGTCATAAATTTTTGCCATACCACCGGCGGCTAACTCGCGCATGATGGTATATCCTTGCAATTGGGGTAGTGCCATAAGTATTTGATTTATCGTATTTTTATCTTGAAATATAAGTTTAGAAGTAAATTAACCATTTTTCATAGATTTTAGTTGGAAACAGGGGAATTGACTGTAATACTTGAGATACTCTAAGTTATATTAGACTGACTGGTTTGGTGAAAGACATGAAGAATTTGATCATTGTGTTATTTTTAGTGTTGCTTATCGGTGCTGGTGTGGGCTATAGCATGCTCACCTCTCCCGACTTTGCGCCACAAATCATGTTTAAACAAATTCTTAAGGAGTTTGCCGCATCAGCCAAAGATATCAACGCACAATTCAAATCAACGCAACGCATGCAACAACAGCAAGTTGAGCTACCTGTCCGCTTTCAGCTTCCATTGGGGGAGTCAATCAATATCAGCATTGATATGCAAGTTGACGCGCACCGTGTTGTCTTGAAAGTTCCCAATGATAGTCCTTATTTGACCGGTCAGCAGATTATTCTCGAACCAGCCGTGACACTAAATGAAGTCCGATGGAAGTGCATCAATGGGGATGTCGTGGCTCGAGTTCGTAGCAAAAATTGCAGGCTGGGCAATGGCGAAACATTGGAGTCGATGGCAAAATTTTAGTCAAGGGTTTGACGAACTTTTGTTGCAGACAAGCCCGAGCATTTAACGCTGTATAGTGCTTACTCGCGATCTAACCAGCAGGTAGAAAATTTTCTGCAATCATACAACGAGCACTTCCACCACCCACCGACTCGATGGTCGGTATGTTAAATATTGCAAAATCGCCATGTCGCTCCAAAATCTTTTTTTGATCGCCCGTAAAGCCCTTATAAGCGGAGTGAGACATAACTATAACCGGATCATTCTTATTGTTGATCAATTGCAATATGTTGCCACAAAAGCTCTCGGCCATTTGTTGTTCACTAATGTCGATGCGATCTTCGATGATATTATCGATTGAATTGAGCACAGCAGTTCGTTGTTCCGGCTGAATAATCGAAGGTGTAATGACCGTGAAGTTTTCACCACAACTCATTAAAACATTTGTGTGATAAACCGGCTTACCATTACTTGACTGGGTATGGAACGGGACCAGCTGGTAGTCAAATTGTTCGGCAAAGCGGTTTAACGGTGTGCTCAGACAGCGCTCGGAGATGGCAGCGAATAAATGGTTGCTGGGGTGGTGAAAAATCAGCGAGCCAGTCCCCTCAAGTATCTGCTCTGTGCCATATTGCTCTCTAAGATCAATAATCCCTGAAATCGTAAACTGCTGGCCAGTCAATTTTTCCGAAAGGGCTTCAACTTGCACTTCGGCTTGCCGGTTTGGTGTTTTCATAGGGTAAATGATTAGCTCGCCATTACAGCGAGTAGAAAACCAGTTATTCGGAAAGACAGCATCAGGGACTTTGCTCTGCTCGTTTGACTTGCCAAGTACTTGAACGTTTATTCCCTTACTTTCAAGGGTGCTTACACATTGTTCAAATTCTTTTAGTGCGTTCTTGGTAATGTTTTCAGAGGCGTTTAATGCAGGTCGATTTTGAAATTCGTTATCCATGCCGGTTTGCTCATTAAAACCGAAGTCTATAGGGCGAACCATAACAACGCTATGGGTAAGTTGCTTTTGAACTAATGCCATGAGTAATATCCAATTGAAAATTAATTTGTCTAATCTTGATAATTAGCGTGGTTGAGCGACAAGCTCTTTGATAGGGTTGCGCGATGATAGCTGGAATTTGGTCAAAAAAAAAGGCTTGCAAGCTGCAAGCCTTATTAGCAATTATTGTGTGATTCATTTGGACCAAAAGGGGTAGGAAATCACAAATTTTACTAACAAAATTCTGTTAGGACAGAAATAAAACAACACTCAAAGAGGATCCACATGATCCGACGATCAAAAACAATCAATTGATTGATTGTTTAAAATCTAAAACACGCATTCCGGCGTGTTGAAGTCAAAAGGCGCTAGCGAATTTAACTTCGACCCATGTTCAAGAAATCTTGAATTTGGAGACATATACCTGCAATTCATAAAATGAGTAGCAACTGAATATGCTGCGTACTATACGCTCAAATTGCGAGGATTCAAACGATCATTTATAATGCTAATCATTAGAAAAACTAATGCGAATAAATCGCTAGTCCACTTAATTATTTGAGAGATAGACATTGGCCAGAAAAATACCTCCACTTAAAAGCTTGCGTGCCTTTGAGGCTGCCGGGCGACATTTGAGCTTTACTCGGGCCGCTGATGAGCTCTTTGTGACCCAAGCGGCTGTCAGTCATCAGATAAAAGCATTAGAAGAGTTTCTTGGGATTCCCTTGTTTATTAGACGTAATCGTAAGTTATTACTTACTGACGAAGGGCAAAACTATTGGCCAAAAATTAGAGATATTTTTGAAAGCCTAACATCGGCAACCGATCAAATTAAGGCGCAAGTGGCAGGTGGGGCTTTAACCGTTAGCGTGGTACCGACCTTTGCAACAGAATGGTTAATTCCTCGCTTATCCCGCTTTAATGAAATTTATCCGGATATTGAAGTTCGCCTCAAAGCAAGTGATGCGACTGTTGATTTTTTACAAGAGGATGTTGACATTGCAATTTATTATGAGAGTGGAGGGTATTCGGGATTGCATAGTGTGACTTTATTAAATGAACGCTTGACGCCTTTGTGTGCACCTTCTTTATTGGAAGGCGATTTGCCATTGAGCTCTCCCGAAGATCTCAAATACCATAATTTATTACATGACTTTAACACCAATGATTGGCGGCGTTGGTTAAGACTCGCGGGTGTCAGTGGGATTGAATTAAATAGAGGGCCGGTATTTAGTCATTCGAGCATGGTGCAACAAGCGGCAATTTTTGGTCAGGGCATCGCGATGGGACATATCGTTCTTTCGCAAGCAGAAGTTAAAGCAGGTCGTTTAGTACAACCCTTTGAATTAATGATGGAAAGTGACCTGTCTTATGATGTAGTTTGTCCGATCGAGTCGGCACAACGACCTAAAATCAAGGCGTTTATCGATTGGTTAGTAGAAACTGTTCAGCTAGAAAGTGCTTAAAAGAACAGCAGCTCGAAAATTACTGGTAATAAATTAGCTAAGTACGAGACTAAACTAATTGATTGGATTTATTCTTCATGAGTATGAATTTTCCAAGTAGTCAACTACAGAGTTTAAACTTAGTTGACCAAAAAGCGTAATTTAGTGAGTAAGGATGAAAAAATGAAAGCAGTGAAAACATTTTGGCAAAATAATAAAGGGGTTATCACGTTCTTGTTTTTGCTGTTGTTTTTTAGAAGTGCTGTAGCGGATTGGTATCACGTACCTTCAGGTTCAATGAAGCCGAGCATTTTGATTGGCGATAGGGTCTGGGTCGACAAGCTCGCTTATGATGTCAAAATTCCTTTAACGGATATCAATTTAAATCGCCATGCGGAGCCTAATCGCGGGGATATTATTGTATTTAATTCGGCGGCTTCAAACGATCGATTAATTAAGCGAGTGATTGCTGTTCCGGGTGATGTGGTTGCCATGCAAAATAATCAGCTGTACATTAATCAACAGCCGTTGAGCATGACCGTTATTGAGCCATCCAGTGGTGCTTCCGATAAAGCTTACTATCAACTACAAGAAACCGCGTTTTCCGAAGCGCAAGCTAGTTCGCCAAAATATCAGGTGCAGATTGCGCCTTTTATGTCGCATCGTTCATCGTTTGCTGCGACCCCGGTGCCGCCTGATTATTTTTGGGTCATGGGAGACAACCGAGACAATAGTGCGGATTCGCGAGTGATTGGTTTAGTGCCACGAAGTGAGTTAGTTGGCCGTGCTGAACGAGTGATCATTTCGTTTGATAAAGACAATTATTACTTGCCTCGCGCGGGTCGATACTTTGAAAAGTTATAGTTAATCGTAGTCATATGGGAAGCCAGTTCCGTAACTATAATCTCGATTGCTAGCATAACCGCAACGGCTAGCCGGCACCAGAAAAGAGGCAAGCTCATTCTTCAAACCTTGATGGATTTTACTGGCAGTCCAGTTCGCCGAAGCCATTCTCAATTAAACTACATACGGCATCGATTGCTTGTTGAGCCTGCTGTCCTTGAGCACTGAGTATTAACTTTGAGCCTTGTGGTGCATCGAGCGTAAGGAGTTTTATTAAGCTTAAACTACTAGCGCTTTTTTGTTGATGGGTAATTGAGACTTCACAATCAAATTCCGAGGATTTAGCCACTATCTGTGCCGCGGCACGTGCGTGGAGTCCTTTTTTATTAGGAACGATACAATGCTTGATCACTCGCTCGAATTTGTTCATGGAGTTTTGGGTTGTAATTCCCGATGCCGAACTTGTATATCATGAAATAAAGGGGCAAAGGCAGCGGCAAGCTTTTCGACCATAAATACCGAGCGATGTTGTCCACCCGTGCAACCAATTGCGACGGTTAGGTAATTGCGGTTGCCTTCTTCAAACCTTGGGATCCAAGTATGCAAAAAGGTTTTTAGTTGCCAAAAGTACTCTTGCACACTTGGCGCTTCCTCGAGATAATCAATAATGGCTTGATCAGTGCCGTTGTATGGCCGTAAGCTTTCTTCCCAATAGGGGTTGGGGAGACAACGAGCGTCAAATACAAAATCCGCATCGGTTGGAGCGCCATGTTTGAAACCGAATGACTTAAACAATAGACTAATTTGTGTCTCATTATCTCCCATTACGCGATTAACAATGGTTTCACACAGCTCATGCGGAGTTTTAGTGGTGGTATCAATCACAAGCTGGGCATAGCGAGTAATTGGCTCTAAACGTTGCTTTTCAACCGTGATGGCTTCGGCTAATGAAAGTCCTTCGGCTGTTAGAGGATGACGACGTCGTGTTTCGCTGAATCGCTTAAGTAAGGTGGTATCGTTAGCGTCAATAAAAATAACTTGGAACTGTTTGCCCTTACTTTGTAAGTGCTTCATAACACGATCGAACTCGTCGTCACTTGCTGGAATATTTCTAGCATCCACACCAATTGCGAGTTCAGGGTATTTTTCTTCGGTTTGCTTGAGTAGCTCGGGAATTAAATTTATAGGAATATTATCGACACAATAGAAGCCTTGATCTTCGAGCGCTCTCAAAGCAACGGTTTTCCCGGAACCTGAACGGCCACTGAGAAATATCCTTTTCATGCGATTATCACTCCTTACTTCTTATCCAATTTCTCCGCAGCGAGTTCTAATATTTCGTAAAGAGCCTCGCTACAATGAGCATTTCTGATTTGTGACAAATTACGAGGATTAGACAGTATTTCGGCCACTTTAGCGAGATGCTTTAGGTGTTCGGCATGCGCCTCTTCGGGTACCACAATCGCGAACACTATGTCGACCGGCTTACCATCTCTTGCGTCATAATCAATCGGTGTTTCTAATAATAGAAAAACTGAGGTAACTTGGTCGCAGCATTGAGCTCGACCATGTGGAATTGCCACACCTTCCCCAAGCGCAGTCGTTCCGAGTTTTTCTCGGGACAAGAGACTTTCGAATACTTCTTTGGGTTTTGCATTAACTTTTTCCGCCAAAATCTCACTGACTTTTTCCAGCATTTTTTTCTTGCTAGAAATATTGTCACAAACCAGCGTTGCGTCTGGCGATAGAAGTTCACTGATATTCATTAAGATTTACTAAGTTTGCATTTGCGGGCTGCTTTCGATTCGACAGATTTTAGCATACCTATATCTCTGCGCACTCTAAAATATGTAAAATAAAACAATATTAACGGACTAATTCACTTTGGGAGTGAATAACGGAGTGGTTTAAATAGAAGAGTGGGGCAAAGATCAGCGGCGTCACACCGCCGATATTTGCTTGGGGTTTTAAAAGCAGCTAGTGGCGAATCATTTTTTCTTTATGTTTTATGACCTGTCGGTCCAATTTATCGACCAGTGAATCAATGGCTGCATACATTACTTCTTCCTCGCTAGTGGCAAAAATTTCACCGCCGTTTACGTTTAACTTTGCTTCTGCTTTTTGCCTTACTTTGTCGACTTCGAGAACCACATGGACGTTGTTTATATGGTCGAAGTGTCGCTCTAACCTGCGAAATTTGTCATGAACATAATTTCTTAGCGCATCAGTGAGGTCTAAATGGTGACCAGTAAGATTTATTTGCATAGTGCACTTCCTTCTGTTGTTGATGGAAACTGGTTAATTGGGCGCATACCAAGCTGCTCGACTAGAGCAACGTTTTACGCTCATTGGATGGCGGTATCGACATACTTTCTCGATATTTTGCCACCGTTCTTCTTGCTACTTTAATGCCTTGCTCTTTTAGCAATGTTGCTATTTTACTGTCGCTTAGCGGTTTGGCCTGGTTTTCTGAAGCGACAAGTTTCTTGATGACGGCACGAATCGCAGTTGATGAACACTCGCCACCGGACGCTGTCCCGACGTGGCTGGAGAAAAAATACTTAAGCTCAAAAATGCCTCGCGGTGTATGCATATACTTTTGTGTTGTCACTCTTGAAATAGTCGACTCGTGCATTTCAACTTCTTCCGCTATATCGTGCAGCACCAAAGGTTTCATCGCTTCTTCTCCGTACTCTAAAAAGCCAACTTGTTTTTCCACGATAGAAGTAGCTACTTTAAGCAAGGTTTCGTTACGGCTGAGTAAACTTTTGATAAACCACTTGGCATCTTGATAATTATTTTTAATAAATTGGTTATCTGAGCTGTTATCCGCGCGTTTAATCAGCGCAGCGTAGTCTTTATTAATTCTCAGCGTGGGCGTGCTTTCAGAATTTAATTCAACAGTCCACTCACCCGATTTATTTTTCTTTACGTAAACATCCGGCTTTATGTATTGGGCATTATTTTGATTCAGCTGGTTGCCTGGCCGCGGATCAAGGGTTTGAATAACCGATAAAGCGGCCTTAAGTTGTGCTTCGGTTAATTTTAAATTTTTCATTACCTGTCGGTAATTTCGATTTGCCAAATAGTCAAATTGAGTCTCAACTACTTGTTTTGCAAGTGAAATATCAGGTGTTTCTTGAGGTAGCCGTTTCAGTTGAATAAGTAAGCATTCTTGAAGCGAGCGGGCTGCAATGCCAGCCGGTTCAAAGCTTTGAATAAAATGCAAAACCGCTTCGACTTCGGCTTGTTGAATTTGGTTTTCTGAATCGTCGCTATTCAACTCCGTCGAATGCTCATTGTTTTCTTGGAGCATCTCTACAACATCACTAATCTCAGCTTTCATAAAGCCGGAGTCATCGATGGAATCGATAAGAATCATCGCAATTGCGCGATCGGTTTCTGATAGTTTAGTCATATTCACTTGCCACACCAGTTGGTCTCGCAGTGATTCACTGGTTTCGCCCTGGTATTCGAATTGACTGTTATCATCTGATTTTGAGCCAGCACCCTGGGAAACATAACCCCAATCTTCCCATTGGGTATCGGCAACTAAATCTGTGTCAATGGTGTCGTTATTTAGCGACTCGGTTGTGTCTTTGTCTTCTTTAGCGGTGGATTCGCGGCTGGCTTCATTAGTGGTCGCTTTATCCTCGCCATTAGCAGAATCTTGATTAGACTCGACCTCTAGTAGTGGGTTTGATTCAAGCGCGTCTTGGATTTCAGCTTCGAGGTCTAGGCTCGACAGTTGTAACAGCTTGATTGCTTGTTGCAACTGAGGTGTCATTGTAAGAGACTGACTGAGCTTAAGCTGTAAAGATTGTTTCATTCAGTATTTATTCCAGAGGAGAATTATTGTCTTTTTTCACAACTGGTTTTGTTATTCCTATAGTAATGACTATAGCAGTTTTTGACCGTGTTTGAGCAAATTAATTCCATATATCGACTTATTGTAATAGTGAAATTGTGAACTGCGATGGAGTTATAATAAACCGCTTGGAAACAGTTGATTAAATAATGAGCTAAAAGAGATCTAATCTGGTATTTTTTAACTCCACTACCATTACCATGGTGATGAAGTTCGGTGAATTCAACTCAACGGAGGTGAATTCATTTGACGGAAAAGAATTTTCCAAATGAGATGGGGCGAGCGAGGGTGAACTGCCGCTTTGATTAGCGGCCGACACGGTTAGATTTTAAAGTCTTCCCCAAGATAGACTCGTCTTACATCTTTATTTTGCAGTATTTCATCGGGGCTGCCTTGCGCCAGGATCTGTCCAGACTCAACAATGTAAGCGCGTTCACACACATCCAATGTTTCTCTAACATTATGATCGGTGATTAGTACTCCTAAACCTCGTTCTTTCAAGTGTTTGATAATTCCTTTAATTTCACCGACTGAGATTGGGTCAACCCCAGCGAAAGGTTCGTCTAGTAAGATAAATGCTGGCTCATTGGCAAGTGCTCTGGCTATTTCTACGCGTCTTCGCTCACCGCCAGAAAGGCTCATACCGAGGCTTTGCCTTATGTGAGTAATTTTGAACTCTTCGAGCAAGCTTTGCATTTTTTCGTTTTGTTGGGCTGGCGTCAGGCTTTTATTGAGTTCGAGTATTGATAACAAATTATCTTCAACTGTCATTTTTCTAAAAACAGAAGCTTCCTGAGGTAGGTAACCAATGCCCATTTTTGCGCGATCATGCATAGCATGCGAGGTAATATCGAGTTCGCCTAAGCTAACTGTGCCGCCATCGGCATTGACTAAGCCGACCACCATATAAAACGAAGTGGTTTTTCCGGCACCGTTTGGGCCAAGTAAGCCGACAACTTCACCGGCCGCAACCTTAAAGGAAACGTCGGAAACCACTTTTTTTCCAGAGTAAATTTTAGCTAAATTATTGGCTGCAAGTTGGGTCATTAGGGCTGCTTCTCTTGTTGGATAATTTCAACTTGCTGGTCACTTGAGCGGGTGAAACTGGACTCTTTGGTATTGCTGTTATATTCGAAAAGCCCCGCCGAAATTTGACCGACTTCTAAATTAGCAATCACATCCTCAGCAAGCTTTAATTGAGAACTGCCGGTGTTATAGGTTAGCTGCTTTGAAACGGCTTCTAAATCAACCGTTCCGAGTCTGGCTAGGACTATTTTTAACGGCGAGCCTTTAGCTGTAATCAGTCGGCTTTGCTCATTACGGTTGTCGAGGTTAATACTTTCTGCCAAAATTTGTACGCTATCTTTTTGCTCATTTGATAACTTCAGGTCCGCGGCTTTTGCAATTCTAAATTGTTTTTGCTGCACTTTATACTCAATCAGTTCGCCTTTAATATCGAGTTTTTCTTTTTTTTCAGCATCGTATTGAATTAGATTGGCCGAACCGGACGCCGCGATAAAGTCATAGCCACCATCGTCTCGTCGTTTGCCGTTAATACAATCCGCCTTGATGGAAATATTGAGCTGTGTAAGTTGGGCATTACCACAATGCTCGAACAATCCAGTTTTACCATTTAACCTTGAGCTGTCTGCGCGAAGGTTTATTGGCGCTTGCTCTGATACTTGCTCTGTTACTTGCTTATTTGAAATAGCCTGTGGAGATAAAATAACGAAACACAGAGAGAGAATACTTTGAGAAAATCCCCAACGTGTTTTTTTATTAGTGATCTGTTTCATTGTTGGTAAATCTCGGTTCTTACGTCGGCTTTGAGTTTTATAATTTCGTTGGACAAGTCAAATTCGAAACCGACACTTTCAGTTTTAAACAAAGGGCTAACAACTAAAACACTTTCGTTGCTGGCCGCGATATTTTTTTGCAGATCAATGGTTAAATTTCTAGTTTCAATTTTTGCTTGAGATTGATTAGTTTGAGAAAACTCTTCGATAGTAACCTGGTCTTTTAAGGTCAGAATGGTGTTATTAATTAGCTCACCTTGGGGCGACCTTAGTTGCCAATTACCCGAGTCTGACTTGTTATAAGTAATGTTGGGTGACTGCAAAATGGAGAGGTTTTGTTCAATGTAGTGCTGCATCCGAGTTGCGCGTAGCGTGTTTGCGATTGAACCATCCGGATTATATTGGTAGACGGTGACGTTACGCATAAAATAGTCAGAGTCAGGAATATTGGTTAATTCGGGTTCAATTTGCGGAGTATCGCTGGGTAAAAACACTAATAACAGCATCATTAATGCTACAAAACTGATCAACCAACGATTGAGTTTTAATCGCTTCACGCGGACAGAAACCCTTGTTGGATTGCGTCAAGTTTATCTTGAGCCACAAGTAATAAGTCAGCTATTTCTCGGACAGCTCCTTCACCACCATTTAACTGCGTACACCAATCCGCATTTTGTTTTACAAACGCATGGCCATCATTCACGCTGATGCCTAGACCTGACATTTTCATTAGAGGCAAGTCGGGAAGATCGTCACCCACATGAGCAACTTCTGCTGGGGTTATTTTTAATTCATCAATAATCGCCTTGTAGGATTTGCGTTTGTCTTTTTTTCCTTGGTAGATAAACGGGATCCCTAGCTCGGTTGCTCGACGCTCGACAATATCAGATTGCCTTCCAGTAATGATTGCCACCTTGATACCATTATCAAGCAATTGTTTGATTCCAAGCCCATCCTTTATATTAAAGCTTTTGATTTCATCACCCTGGTTACTGTAATAAACTTTGCCGTCACTAAGTACGCCATCAACATCACAAATCAATAACCGAATCGCTTTTGCTTTTTTAATTAGCAAAGGATCAAAACTGTTTTTGTCCACTAAACCACTCCAGCTTTTAATAGATCATACATGTTAAGTGCACCGATAGGGCGATTACTATCGTCTGTAATCACCAAGCCATTAATTGCATTTTCTTCCATCACTTGAAGAGCTTCGGCAGCCAATTTGTCCGATGAAATGGTTTTGCCATTTTTGGTCATGACATGTTGAATTTCAGTTTCATTTAAATCAACCTTGGTTGCAAGTGTGCGTCTTAAGTCTCCGTCCGTAAAGATGCCAACTAAGGTCTGATCGCTAGCAACAACACAGGTCATCCCAAGCCGTTTGTTGGTCATTTCTAAGAGTGCTTCGCTAATCATTGTTGAGGGAGATACTTTGGGCACATCTTCATGCTTGTGCATAATATCTTCGACTTTGAGTAGTAGTCTTCTACCTAGTGAGCCGCCCGGATGCGAAAGTGCAAAATCATTTTCATCAAAACCTCTCGCTTCAAGCAATGCGACAGCGAGGGCATCACCCATAACCAGTGCGTTGGTGGTGGAAGCCGTGGGCGCCAAATTCAGCGGACAAGCTTCTTTTTCGACTCCAGTATTTAAATTAACGTCGGCAAATTTTGCGAGTGTAGACTCGGGCTTGCCGGTCAAGCTGATTAAAGGAACGGCTAGTCTTTTGATTACCGGAAGTAGGCTGGTTACTTCGCTAGTTTCTCCAGAATTGGATAAGGCAATGACCACATCTTTGTCTGTAATCATTCCTAAATCACCGTGACTGGCTTCACCCGGGTGAACGAAAAATGCAGGTGTCCCTGTACTCGCCAGAGTCGCTGCTATTTTATTGCCAATGTGGCCAGATTTTCCCATGCCGATGACCACCACTCGACCTTGGCAAGCCAGCATAAGTTCACAAGCAGCTGCAAATGACTGGTCGATACGACTTAACATGTTAGCAATGGCTTGCTGTTCGATTTTGACCACCGCTTTACCTAAGGTAATAAAGTCACACTTGGAGTGGGTTTCAGGCATATTATTAAGGTCGCTTTAACAGAGGTAGATTTATAAAGGTTATAGTTTATCAGAAAATTGAATGAATGCAGATGAGTTCAATCGAGTGGTGAGAGTTATTTTAAATCTTAACTATTAAGGAATAGTTGATAGCTTTGATAGCCGAGGAAACATGCGAGCAGAATGCCCCCTTCCAGCCGGGTGATTTCACCCGGTGCATTTTTCTTTCCCCATGCCATAATTGACACAGCGACGGTTAGGCCAAACATGAAAGCATAATCAAAATGTAGGATTTCCGGCTCCAACGGTACTGTTTTGATAACCCCCGGGATCCCGAGCACGGCCAATAAATTAAAGATATTAGAACCAATAACATTTCCGATAGCTAATTCGTGTTCGCCTTTTAAAACGCCGGTGACCGAAGCGGCAAGTTCTGGCAAACTTGTTCCAATCGCAATAATGGTAATCCCAATGACAAATTCGCTTACGTTATATTGCAACGCAATGTTTGTAGCACCTAAGACCAGAATATTTGAGCTCATTTGCAGCAGCACCAGCCCTACAATGACCCAAAAAACCGCTCGTCCAGTCGGCATGGTGTCAGGCAGCTCTTCGACGAGCTCTTTCAGCATCAAATCTGACTTAGATCGAGTGTTGGCAGCCATTTTGGTCAACCAAACAAGGTAGCCAACCAAGCAGCTTAGCAACAAAATGCCATCGAACATCGAAAGCTCGAGATCAAGCATTACGACAAAAGTGAGAATCATAAACCCAAATAAAACTGGAATTTCTCGCTTAAGGGTTTCAGATTGGACTTTTAGTGGCACTACTAGGGCTGAGATAGCTAAAACCATAGCAATATTAGCGATATTTGAACCGATCGCATTACCCACTGCTAATTTAGGTGTTCCTTTGAGCGCCGCATTGATAGAGACGATGACTTCAGGCGCCGAAGAACCCATGGCAACAATGGTCAATCCCACGATCAGTGGAGAAATCCCCATGTTTCGGGCAATGGCCGCTGCGCCGTCAGTAAAACGATCGGCACTCCACACCAATAGGGAGATCCCACAAATGACCATGGCAAAATAAAGCAGCATAGAACTAGTTAGTTCTCCAACTTGTTGTTTCAGAATAGGTCATCAATTTTTGAATACTCGCGTTTTACCATGGCCCAAACATCATAATGGTGCCAACTTGTTGTTCAATCAAGGAAAAATTTGTTTCAAGCCGTTACCTTCATACTTGAAAAGCTATCTGACTGATAATTTTAAAAGCGAGATATTATACGTAAGTGAGTCGCATAAAGTAACCGTAAGTTACGCCAATTTTCCACCAGTGTGTTCTTAGTTTGGAGAGTTTCGGGTACAATAGTGCAACTTTAATAAATTACCATTAACAGAGTTTTTAGATGAACGAACAACAAATACAGCAGATGATTGAACAAGCATTAAATTGTCAATCAGTCGAAGTCGCTGGTGACGGCTATCATTTTGAAGCAAAAATTGTTTCCGACGAGTTCGCAGGAAAAAGGCCGGTCGCTCGTCAGCAGTTGGTCTACGCGGCATTACAGGAAAAGATTGCTAGTGGTGAGCTACACGCCATTACACTCAAAACTCTTACAGCCGAAGAAGCTGCCAACCCGTAATCGACAAGCAAAACGAGATTTATTAATGGATAAACTACAAATCACCGGCGGTAACCGCCTTGATGGAAGCATTCGAATTTCTGGCGCAAAAAATGCCGCGTTACCTATTTTAATGGCAACGTTGCTGGCTGAAGGTCCTTCTACAATTGGAAATGTACCTCACTTAAACGATGTCACCACAACTTTAGAGTTACTCGGAGTGATGGGAACGTCGGTAACCCTGGGTGAGAACATGACCGTGGAAGTTGATGCGGGAACAATTAAGACCTTTGAGGCGCCTTACGATTTAGTCAAAACAATGCGAGCGTCGATTCTTGTTTTAGGACCGCTACTGACTCGCTTTGGTAAGGCTGACGTTTCTTTGCCTGGCGGCTGCGCAATAGGGTCTCGCCCAGTTGATTTACATATAAAGGGAATGGAAGCGATGGGGGCCGAAATTGATGTGACCGATGGTTACGTAAGAGCCAGAGCAAAAGATGGCCTCAAAGGTGCAAGAATATGCATGGATATTGTTAGTGTTGGTGCGACAGAGAATTTGCTTATGGCTGCGACTCTAGCCAAAGGAACCACCATCTTAGAAAATGCGGCACGTGAGCCAGAAGTTGTCGATGTTGCGAATTACTTGATTGCAATGGGTGCCAAAATTTCAGGTGCTGGCACCGACATTATTACCATTGAAGGTGTCGAAAAGCTTACTGGCGCACATCACGAAGTGCTACCGGATAGAATTGAAACAGGTACTTACCTAGTTGCTGCGGCAATGACCGGTGGTCGGGTCAAGGTTCGGGAAACAAGCCCAGATATCTTGGAATCAGTATTACTTAAACTCCAAGAAGCCGGTGCCAAGATCACCACTGGCAGTGATTGGATTGAGTTAGACATGGAAGGTGCACGTCCAAAATCGGTAAATATAAAAACCGCACCTTACCCCGGCTTTCCAACTGATATGCAAGCACAGTTTACCGCACTCAATGTCATAGCTCAGGGAACTGGCGTGATCACTGAGACCATTTTTGAAAATCGCTTTATGCATGTGAGCGAGCTACAGCGGATGGGGGCGGATATTTTAATCGAAGGGAATAATGCCATTTGCACAGGTGTAGATATTCTTAAAGGGGCGCAAGTAATGGCGACCGATTTGCGAGCTTCTGCAAGTTTAGTGATTGCGGGACTTGTCGCCGAAGGCAAAACCACCGTCGATCGAATTTATCACATCGATCGGGGTTATGAATGTATTGAAGAAAAGTTACAACAGTTGGGAGCTAACATCAAACGCGTTTGATATTAGCTTTTAATTTCAAATCTTTTTTAAATCATAAACTTAGAATAGAACGATTGGTGTAAAAGCTTCATTTACCCTTGAGGCTTTTCCCGTAACTTCAGATTAATTTCTAACGGTTGCTTATTACGTAAGATCTTAACAATCACTTCTTTGCCAATCGGCAGTTCGAGAAAGATTTTTCTGAGTTGAACCATATCTTTAATGACAACCCCATCAAACTCGATTAAATAATCGCCAGGCACTAGGCCTGCTTCCGAGCTCGGACTACCCACTTCGATTCGATTAACCAATAGTCCGGTACCAAATTCAATCCCCGGATCGACTTGCATATAGCCGGCTCGATTAAGTTGTAACAACTCGGCACCAAACCAATTTCGAATGACTCGCCCATTCTTAATTATTTGTTCAAAGCTTTCTTTAACCACATCAATGGGAATACCGAAATTAATCCCAATTTCATCGTTTGCTTCAAAACTAAACTTAGCGCTACTAATTCCAATAACCTGGCCTTTGCTGTTGATCAGCGCACCACCGGAATTTCCGTAATTAATCGCCGCATCGGTTTGAATTTTTGGGTAGAGTGGACCGTGGTCTATCGAACTAATAATGCCCTTGGTGACGGAGTTTTGAAAAAGCCCAAAAGGCGTGCCGATTGCGAGTACTTCATCGCCCGTTCTTACTTCACTGGAGTTGCCAAGTTCTGCCACCGCCGGAGTTTCAATATCGACTTTTAGAACTGCGATATCGTTGCGTTGGTCAAAGCCGACAATGTCCGCTTTTTTACGCAGTCCATTGGAGAAATAAACTGCAATTTCTACGCTGCTCTCAACCACATGATAATTGGTGACAATGTAGCCTCGCTGGTCGAAAATAACGCCCGAACCAACACCAAAAGGTGTATCAACTAGAACATCTCCGGAACGACCATCGGGAGCCGGTCTGACTCGACTCTTGCGCATTGCTCTGACGCTTACAACGGAAGCCCCCGCTTTTTCTACTGCTTCCGACAAGCTGCTACTGACCGGCTGCGCTTGTGAAGCTTGTTGATAAAAGCGCCAAGCTTTTTGGGCTTCTTGCCAATTAAAGTTTAGCGGGCTTTGCGGAATAAAAAATAACACCGCAAATCCAAACACAATGCCTAACAGCGCATACTTCAGTATAAAAACGAAATTTTTTAGGAACTTCATGGAGTTAGGTCGTCGAGTTGATTGAGTAATAAGGGATTATACTAAATCAACTCGGTGGTGGTAACAACCGCAAACAGGCTAAAGTGGTGTGGGATCTACAATTAAGAGTTTTTGACGCCGTCGATATCAAGACTGTTATGATTGATCACACCGTCTTTCTTAATAGCATAGTCAAGTGCTTGCGCCGTTGTGTCTTCTTTGGCCGTTGCAATTTCAACAACATTTGTTTCGTCAGCAGGTGCGGTCTCATTGCTGTTTACGTCATCTTTATTACGATAGTCATGCGCATTGTAAAGGTGGTCAGCATCAAAAACGTCATCTTGTTTGCTGTTAGGTGGTGTCAAAATAGGACTATCTTCAGTAGTAGCGGCACGAGACTCATTTGACTTAGGCAATGAGTGAAATGTTTGAGTGGCACATAACTGAGTAGAACTCTTTGCCATATGGTCATAGAGCGACTGATAGCTGTCGGAGACATGATTAAACAGCTCAGCAGTCTTTTCAAAGTGACTGTTCACTTTATTATGAAAAGCTTCTAATTCAGCGGTTTTTTCATTTAGCTCTTGTTGTAATCGGTTTTTTTCAACTTCACCGGTCGAAAAATTTCTACCAAAGAAAAATCCTGCGGCGCCAGCAATGATAATTCCAACTGATAATAAGATTTCCATGATGATTCCTGTTCTTTCAACTAAATAAATGAGTGCTAACTAATACTAACTATATCGTAATTTTGCCGGATTCGTCGATTATTATTTGGTCAAGAAATGTAAATTTTAGAGCAAAGTTAGGAATTTAATATTTATGGAGCAATTCTTTCCCTTTTTCAGCACGAATGGCTTTGGTTGCCATTACCAGAAAGTATTTGAAGCGGTAAAACTTTGTTTTTAAACTCGATTTTATTGTAAAGATAGCTCGTATCGTTAGCCCTATGAAACCTATAAATCGCTCAAATAAATTAACTGGCATTTGCTACGATATCCGTGGGCCCGTTTTAGAGGCTGCACAGCAGCTTGAAGATGAGGGCCACCAAATTCTTAAGCTAAATGTTGGCAACCCTGCGCCTTTTGGGTTTGCCGCGCCCGATGATATTGTCAAAGATGTTATTCACCATTTGCCCAATGCTCAGGGGTACAGTGACTCCAATGGCATTTATTCTGCCAAAGTCGCGGTGCATCAGTATTATCAGAATCAGGCAATCCAGCAAATTTCGCCAGCCGATGTGTATATAGGTAACGGGGTGAGTGAACTCATTATGATTGCGATGCAAGCCTTGTTGAATAACAATGAGGAAGTGTTAATACCTTGTCCTGATTACCCGCTCTGGACGGCGGCGGTTAAGTTATCTTCGGGAAAGCCTGTTCACTACTTGTGCGATGAAGCTGCTGGCTGGTTGCCCGATATTGCCGATATAAAGTCCAAGATCAATCGTAATACCCGTGCCATTGTTTTGATTAATCCTAATAATCCGACTGGTGCCGTTTACCCGAAAGAGCTTTTAGAATCGATAATTCAATTGGCTAGAGAGCACCATTTAATTATTTTTAGTGACGAAATTTATGACAAGATCCTATACGGAGAAGCACGACATATTCCAATCGCGTCATTAAGCGATGATGTGGTCTGTGTTACCTTTAGTGGCTTGTCAAAAAACTATCGTGTTGCCGGCTTTCGCGTCGGTTGGATGCTTCTCTCTGGACCACGAGAGCCCCGCAAAGACTACGTCGAAGGGCTTAATATGCTCTCGTCGATGCGGCTTTGCGCCAACGTGCCGATGCAACATGCGGTGCAAACTGCGCTGGGTGGCTACCAAAGCATTACAGAGCTTGTAAAACCCGGCGGCCGACTTTGCCAACAGATGGAGCTAAGCTATCAACTTATCAATGAGATCCCTGGATTAAGTTGTGTTAAACCAAAAGGCGCTCTTTATCTTTTTCCTAAACTAGAAACCGGTAAGTTCAATATCAAAGATGATGAAAAGTTTGTTTTGGATTTTCTGAAGAGCGAAAAGGTTTTACTGGTTCATGGTCGTGGTTTTAATTGGCATAAACCCGATCATTTTAGGCTGGTATTTCTGCCTCATAGTGACGATTTGCAGGCCGCAATCAAATCTCTTGGTCGCTTTTTGAGCCATTACAGACAATAAAGATAGATAGTCAATATAAGAATAAAATGCGAAAATAGCGTTTTGACTTTTGATTGACAGTTGATGCGAATTTATTCTGAAAAGCTGACCATTCCAGGTGTTGTAGGTACGCTAGAAGCACTAATCGATCGTACAGACCAACCGACACAGCCTTATGTCAGTGTTTGTTGTCACCCTCATCCGCAACACGCTGGCACTATGACTAATAAGGTGATTCATACCGCAGCACGGGCAATGGCGACAATCGGAATCCCAAGTATTCGTTTCAATTTTCGGGGAGTCGGTGCAAGCGAAGGTGAATATGGGCATGCTGAAGGAGAGCAGCATGACCTAAAGGCGGTTGTCCGCTGGGCTAGAGAGCAATTTCCTGAGCGTAAATTGGTCTTAGTTGGTTTTTCATTTGGCGCTTATATTTCCGCCATGCAAGCGAAGCACCTTGAACCCGAGCTATTGATTAGTATTGCCCCTCCGGTTGGTCGAATCGATTTTGCTAACCTGCAATTGCCTGCCTGTCCTTGGCTTGTGGTGCAAGGGGAGCAAGATGAGCTAGTAGATGCCAATAAGGTGATAGATTGGGCAACCGAGCTAGAGATTCCGCCACAGATAGTCCGTATGCCAGAAACCAGTCATTTTTTTCACGGTAAACTTGTTGCATTGAGAGAAAGCATCGAGTCATTTTGCGTTTCTCAACTCAATCTCAGTGGCGCGTTAGAATAGCGAGAAAACAGACCTTAAACTTGTCGAAAACTTACAGTGGAACCAAGCAAACATGAATGGGCAGTCAACTAACCCGCTACTTGAAAAATATCGAACCGACCTGGCGACAGGCGAGTACTCTGAGGATTCTCAGCAACTTCGCGCCATCGAGTTGCTGAACGATTTGCGATGTCGATTGTTAAATGATCTCAAAAATGAATCCACGCTAGGCCGAATAAAGTCATTGTTTTCAAAACGAAAAATGCCGGTTAAAGGGATTTATTTTTGGGGAGGTGTAGGGCGCGGTAAAACCTATTTGATGGATATGTTTTTTGATCTGCTCGATACTGAAAAAAAAATGCGGCTGCATTTTCACCGTTTTATGCACCAAACTCACGAACAATTAAATAATTTTAAGGGCAAGCAAGATCCATTGTTGTTGATAGCAGACGAACTCGCAGATCAGACACGATTAATTTGTTTCGATGAGTTTTTTGTCAAAGATATTACTGATGCCATGATTTTGGGTGGTTTATTTGAAGCATTATTCGACCGCGGAGTTAGTTTGGTGGCCACTTCTAACATTCCGCCGGAAAAGCTGTATTGGAATGGATTACAGCGAGAGCGCTTTATTCCTGCAATCAAGTTGATTCAGCAGCACTGCGAAGTAATTAATTTAGACAATGGAATTGATTACCGATTGAGAACATTGGAGCAAGCCGACATCTTTCATACTCCTCACGATCAAGCGGCCATTGATAATTTAGAGCACAGCTTTACTCACTTAGCGACGGAGGAAATGAAGAGAGGTTGCACCATTGAGATTGAACATCGACCAATAAAAACGGTTCGTTGTGCGGAAGGAGTTGTTTGGTTTCAATTTGCCGAAATTTGCGAAACGCCGCGAAGCCAATCCGACTACATCGAAATATCTAGATGCTATCAGACAGTGATGGTGAGTGAAATTCCTCAAATGGAAAGTAAGGATGATGCGGCCGCGAGGCGTTTTATTAGCCTAGTCGACGAGTTCTACGAAAGGCATGTTAACTTAATGATTACTGCTGAGGTTGAACTTGAATCGCTCTATGTGGGCGAACGTTTGGCTTTCGAGTTTAAACGAACATTAAGTCGATTATTAGAAATGCAGTCGCATGATTACTTAGCGCTCGAGCACTTGGCTTAAATAGCTCCAACACAGCTTGGCACACAATTACCTCTATGTGGACTGATTCAGATCGCAACGTAATAAAAACTTCACAAAAAAGGCTAAATTATTGAAACTAAGGAAGGGAAGTGGTGGTGCACATTGTAAGTATAGTGCAGGTGGTTGAAAAGTAGTCAAAACAGCCCTAGAGCTGTTTTGACAAAAAACTAAGTCGACAAAAACTATTTTGCCATGTCTTTTAGTTTTTTCAGCGGGCGAACTTTAACTTGAGTAGAAGCAGGCTTCGCTTTAAAAATGGTTTCTTCGCCAGTAAATGGGTTAATGCCTTTACGAGCTTTAGTTGCTTTTTTCTTAACCGTAGTAATTTTAAGCATTCCAGGTAGTACGAACTCACCGCATGCACGCTTTTTAATATGACGGTCAATTACATCACCTAATTCATCAATAACCGCAGCCACCTGCTTTTTCGTAAGTTCTGTTGACTCAGCGATTTCAGTGATGATTTGAGTTTTAGTGTATCTTTCTTTGATTAGTTTTGGTTTCTTTGCAGTAGCCATTATATTTCCTATGCATGGATTGTTTTAAGGTAATCTTACTAATAAGTAGCAGCCAAAACGGAGCTGGCCGATACCAGTCCGCTTTTTACCCCAGATTTACCGCTAAATAAAGCAAATCTTTCGTTTTCGGGCAATATTTTGAACATCTGAAGAAAATGATGCAAATTATTTAATATTTTGGTGCTTTTTTGATCAAAATAGCGCACAATGCCGCGCGATTTGAAACTCTGTTGCAAATCAGCAAAAAAGGATGGTTTCTGAGCGAAGAAACGCTGCTCCCACCAGCGCCAATTCAGTGAAAACTCCAGATTTAGATAAAATTGATTAAAATTCATCAAAATGGGTTGTGAATAGCCAGACATTTCTGTAAAATTCGCGCTCTTTTTTGAGTGCAAGAAAGAATTAACAGGCAAAAACAAGCCCACATTGGAGCTAACAATGAGAACTTTTAGTGCAAAACCAGAGTCAGTACAACGCGAATGGTTCGTTGTAGACGCAGAAGGTAAAACACTTGGCCGTTTGGCAACTGAAATTGCGCGTCGATTACGTGGCAAGCATAAAGCAGAATATACACCTCACGTTGATACTGGCGATTATATCGTTGTTGTCAATGCAGAGAAAATTGCTGTAACAGGCAATAAAGAAGCAGATAAAATGTACTACCGTCACACTGAATTCCCAGGTGGAATCAAAGGTATGCCTTTAGGCAAACTTCGTGACAGAGCACCTGAGCGTATCTTGCAATTGGCAGTAAAAGGTATGGTTCCTAGTAATCCATTAGGCCGTGCATGTTTACGTAAATTGAAGATTTTTGTTGGACCTGAGCACACTCATCAGGCACAGCAACCAAAAGAATTAAACATATAGTTGGTGAATAGAATGGCTGATACACAATATTACGGAACAGGTCGTCGTAAGAGCTCTACTGCTAGAGTTTTCTTGCGTCCAGGTAACGGTACTATCACTGTTAACCAGCAACCTCTCGACGAGTACTTTGGTCGTGAAACTTCAAGAATGGTTGTTCGTCAGCCTCTAGAGTTGACTGAAAATCACGAGAAATTTGATGCGTACGTGACTGTTAAAGGTGGCGGCGACACAGGTCAAGCTGGTGCGATTCGATTAGGTATTACAAGAGCATTGATGGAGTTTGATAGCGAACTTCGTTCTCCTCTTCGTGCAGCGGGTTATGTTACTCGTGATGCTCGTGCGGTTGAGCGTAAGAAAGTTGGTCTTCATAAAGCACGTAAGAAGCCTCAATTCTCGAAGCGTTAATATCCTATGTAAATCCTTCTTTGGAAGGTTTAAAGAGTTATACGTTAAAAAGGCCATCGTATCGAAAGATACGATGGCCTTTTTATGCTTGTGGATGTTGAAGCTATTGAGCTTTGATTGACTAGTCTGGCTGGTTTAATAATTCTATTGGTAGCGACTAGCTTTGGCTAAAAACTTGTTTGCAAAAGCCTGGCTGCGCTGTTTGGCGGAATTATATATAGCTATGAATTCGGGATTGTTTTTTACTTTCGTCCAGTAAGGACTTAGATCAACAAAGTGGTAGTTGTAATAACCACTATCTACCGATTTTTTATATGCCGTTAAGCAGCGTTGATTATCTCCCAACATACAATAATAGACTGCGACATAATAAATCGTTTCTGCATCAACAATATTGGTTTGTTCAAGACGGTGCACAGCAAGTAAGCCTGGTTCGATATTCTCAGTCAAATAAGACGCGTGTACCAACGCCACCAACCCCCATAAACTATCTTTATCCTTTTCGATTAGTTGTTCGAAATGTTTAAGAGCAGATTGTGTCTTTCCTAAACGAATATCAATTAACCCTCGCCAGCCAGTGGTAAACGAACTTTTAGGGTAAAGCTCTACCTGGGCTAAAGCATCTTGAAAGCGACTCATACCAGAGTATGTAGCAATAATCGAACGAAAGCGCCGGTTTCTTGGGTCTAGCTCCACAGCTCGTTCCATTTCTGATATGGCTTCATCGATTAAGCCTGCATAGCGGTATACATAGCCTAAAGTAAAACGAGTTTGAGCATTAAACGGGTTTATCTCCAACATCCTTAAGACGATTTCCATCGCTTCATCAATTCGGTTTGTTTCGGTATATACGAAGGCCAAATGTGAGAGAGCACTTAATAGGTTTGGATTTAACGAGAGCGCTTTTTGGTAATATTGCAGCGTGTCGTGTGATTCGCCGGTATTGACCAAGCCGAATTGCTCCAACCTACGTATGCGATTACCCAGCTGTATATAAGCGGGAGCAAAACTATCCTCTAGTTTGATTGATTGCTTTAGTAAATCGATCGCATTCTGATGTCCCTCATTTGAAAAGGGTTGAGCAATACTTTTTAAGTATAAATCGTATGCAATTGGATTTTGTGGTTGATCACTTATAGATGATTTCTTTTTCACATCTAGGGTTAACTTAAAGCCTGCCAAAACTTCATTAGCTACCATATCTTGAATCTTGAAGGTGTTTTCGTTTGTCACTTCAATTTGCTTAGAACGCCACAATAAATGATTATCAGATACTCTGATTAATTCAATATCTAACCGGATAACATTGTCGATACTTAAATAGTTGCCTGATAAAACATAATCTACAT
This sequence comes from Kangiellaceae bacterium, assembly GCA_965230525.1. Taxonomy (GTDB): domain Bacteria; phylum Pseudomonadota; class Gammaproteobacteria; order Enterobacterales; family Kangiellaceae. The sequence goes on along the minus strand of OZ246008.1, from coordinate 4,301,502 downwards.
TGAGTTCATTGCCTACCTGTTGAAAATCCGCATTAGTTTGATTAAATTTTCTAGTAGAGTTCGCGGAACGCACATTTATTTTTTCCAAATAGGCTAATTCGCTAATAATCCGATCAGAAATCGCGATGCCTAGATAGTCGGATTCGGCACTTGGTTTTGTATTTGAGAACGGAACAACGGCGATTAAATAACTCTCAGCTGAAGAGGAAAAATTCTTAGTTAATTTTATAACTAACTGCATGGCAATCGCTAAAGCAATCAATGTTGCAACAGAAGTAAAGATAAACTTACGGGTATCTTTCCTGCCATTTACCCACTTCTTGGAAGCAAGTTTAGTTCCGTTAGCATGGTTAAAATTATTAAGGTCAGATTGTTGGTTTGTTGGAGCTTGAATATTGCCTTCTTCAAGAAGTGCAACAAATTGATAACCTCTACCTCGTATTGTCTTTATAACAGATTGACTTTGACCATTATCGCCGAGAAGTTTTCGTGCAATCTTAATGTGATTACTAAGTGCAGTATCCGTAACTTCTCTACCTTGCCAAATTTTTTCAAATAATTCATCTCTAGTTACAAGCCGTTGTCGCTTTTGAACTAAGTAGAGTATTAAGTCGAATACCTTGGGTTCGCAATTGACTAAAGTACCTTTATAAAATATTTCGAAGGAGTCACTATTAATAACAAAGTCGCTAGCTCGATAGATCATATTCCGCACAACCTTCCTTTGTTTGATTATTTTAAAGTTTTAGTCCTAGGTGGTTCGAACTATTTTAGCGATCTAACTAGTTAGGCAGAGTTAATAAGTTCTCATATTTCGAATATCGTGCAGGCAAATAATAAACGAGTTAGCACTGTCACCGTTGGATATTTGTTCTTATCTATAGCTAGTTATAAAGGTTAGAGTCGAAATATTCAATGGGTAATTTAGAACTTTGTGAGATAAACAAGATTGATCAAAAGTTAATAAGTATTTAATGTTTCATTTATGAAACAGTTGTATCCTATTCAAGCGCCAGAATGGATACAGTGTATCTGAGTAAATGATAGTCTTTGAGACTCTCTGTGAGTCACCATGAACGGGTGGAAGAATTGAGCTGGTTTATTCTGAGTTGCCCACGCTGATCGCTTAGATAAACCAAAGTAAGCTACACAGCTACCAACGCTTTAATTTCTTTAAAAAAGCGCAAGGGATAAAGACCCTTCATCCTATTTTTTGCAAAAAGCCTAAATCAACTCAACGTCAACCTAAGGTTATTTGGGCGTATCTTGCTCTATATTCTTTAAAAACATTCTTATAAAAAATACTGCCATGGCTAATATAAAAATTAAAACAGCCAAGCTTAGCTGTCCCTCAAAACTTCCTAATAGTTCGTTTAATAAGGCCATATTGCTATTCTCCGGTTTATCAAGTGTGTATAGATAATACTGGAAGCTACTTGTAAAGCTTTGATCTAAATCAACTCGAGTCGTAGGGAGCAGCTAATAGGAGCGACCTAGCGATTTAATGAGCTAGCCAATCAAAAACGATGTATTTGAACTAACTAACTGATAAGATTCATTTTTTCTAAAAGCCTGCTATTATTGGCCGCATTTCAGCGAAAATAAATATTCGCTTAAGCCGCAATTCTAAGGATTCTTATGAGCGAGCCCAAGGTTAGCTACTGCCAAAACTGCGAGGCCCAATTAGTTGGACCATTTTGTTCCGACTGTGGGCAATCGGCGAAAAGTCGTCGTGGACCTATTTGGCAGGTTTCCGCAGAGTTCTTGCAGGATACCCTCGCACTTGATTCCAAAACCTTTCAAAGCCTTTTTACTCTAATTTTTAGACCGGGAAAGTTGACCAAGGCTTTTCTTGAAGGAAAGCGTCATTCAGTGCTACCGCCCGTAAGGCTTTATTTGGCGATCAGTTTACTATTTTTCTTGGTGTTTCAAATCCCTTCACCAGATGTAAAAGAATCGAATATTTATATTGGAAACGTGCTCCTCGGCCATGAAGAGCCGGTTAAAGGGGCTCCTAATTTCCAAATAATGCATTTTGGTAAAGATAATGCAGCCAATACTTGGTTTGAAACGACTTATTCAGAACAGATAAAAGTACTTAAGAGTGCGGACCCACAGCTCTCGGTCGAAAAAATCTTCAACAGCCTAGAAGAAGTATTACCAACGATGCTGATCTTTTTTCTTCCAATTTTTGCGCTAGTGATGAAGTTGCTCTATTTGTTTAAAAGAATATTTTATTTTGACCATTTAATTTTTTCATTGCACTTTCAAACTTGGTTGATGGGGGCGGTGTTAATTATTTATGGATTGGCGCAATATAATGCCGCTTGGTCATGGTTGAGCGCTTTCGTGCCAATATACTTAGCGAAGGCTCAAAAAGTGACCTACCAGCAAACTTATTGGTTGGTTATACCAAAAACGCTTCTGATCTTGGTGTTGTATATTACACTGCTTAGCATTGCTGGCATGATGTCATTTATGTCAGCAATTGCCTTACTTGAATAATCTGCTCGAAACGCAATTTAAAAATCCATAGTCAATTGATTGGAATGCGCCAGCAGTTGATCGGCGTAGTCCAAGCTCACTTTTATAAAGTTAAGCTTGTCACCACTTTTTAGCTGCCCCAGCAATGGCAAGTCAGCCGCAATTACATTGGCAATTCTTGGATAACCTCCCACCGTTTGTCCATCTACCGAAGAGATGATTGGAGTTCCTAATGGTGGGATCTGAATGCTGCCTTGAGTTAAGCCGCTCGAGGTAATATTCAAAGCTTTATGGATTGTTATTGCATCACCATCTAACCGTATACCCATCCGGCTTATGTCGTTTGAAACTTGATAAGATTGGGAAAAAAACTGGGTAAGTTGGTGGGGCTCGAATAGATCCGTTTCCACCGATGGAACGGTTCGAATTAAATAATTTCCTGAATAGTTGGGCCGCAATGCTTGCTCAAGCACGTTTGGGGGGAGCGGGTGGCAGCCCTTAATCGGTAATCTTTGATTGTCTTCAATTGCACCATTAATGCAACCAAAGTTAGCAGTTAGATGAGTTGAATAACTGGCCATAACAGGTGGCAGGTCAAGTTCTCCGGTAAAACCAATGTAGGCCCTCGCACCCTGTAAACATCTTTTAAATTCTAGGATATCGCCTTTACTTAAATTAATCACTTGATGGGGAACAACCGGTTTGCCTTGATGAAATAACTCAAATTGAGCGCCACAAACTGCAATCGCAATATCACATTCGGCTTGAATTGTGGGGCCGACCAATGTGACTTCAATGGTTGCGGCATGGCTAGGTTTGCCGACTAAACGGTTAGCTAACTTCATAGCGCGAGAATCCATAGCGCCGCTAGCGGATATTCCTAAGTGCATTTGTCCCACACGGGCAATATCCTGTATGCTCGTCTGAAGTCCAGCTTTTATAAAAGTTAAACTCATACCTAGCGCTCTCCACTTTGAATACGTGAAAATGATTGCGCCGATATAGCAACAAACTGGATTTCATCCAAGGGACCAATGCTAATAGGTGGGGTTGTATTGGGTGTAAATAATTGCCGAGGCGTTCGGCCAATGACGTTCCATCCGCCTGGACTTGCCAGCGAGTAGATACCTGTTTGTTGATTTCCGATGGCGATCGAACCTGGCGCAACAGATAAACTTGGCGTTTGTTTTCGAGGGCAAAAAAGTGATTGCTTGAGCCCGCTTAAGTAAACAAAGCCGGGTAAAAATCCTAACATCGCGACCCAATAAACAGGTTGACAATGCTGCTCAATAACTTGCTGTCTGGTTAACTGGCAATGTTCAGCAACTCTCTCGATATCGGTAGCAAATTTAGGTTCATAACAGACAGGAACTTCTATTCGCTTGGTACTAAACTGAGCCAGTTTTATTGATCCAGAAAGAATATTATTTAGGCGATGATAAAGGTCTTTTCGATCCACTTTACTCGGATTAAATAATACCGATAAACTTTGATAGCTAGGAATTAACTCATCGATACATGATTTTAATTCTAGATTTATGTGTTTAGCCGTCGATAAAATTTTTTCAGTTAATTGGCGCGATGTTGGGCTGTCAAATAGCACCGTTAAACCACTATCACCGTTATTTATTATTCTAAACTTGGAAAACTTAAAAGTGTTGTTTGTCATCTTAATTCAAAAGGGTATTTGTTGATGCTGAGCCTAGTTTAAGTTGATTAATTTGTAACGCCTGAAGTAGTGACTTTGCGATTACCTGAGCATTTGGATTATCACCGTGCAAGCAAATACTGTCCACCGATATGGAAATCACCGAGCGTTCGAGGGTTAAAATTGGCTGGCCTTTTGCTAGCGCGACGGCCTGTTCTATGGCGACCTGTTGTTTGGTGATTACTGCGTCGGGATGCGATCTCGGAGAAAGCTTAGCATTGGAAAGGTAGCGGCGGTCCATAAACCCTTCGGCAATAAAACCAACCTTTAACTGACGACAATATTTTTCTAAGTTGCCTTTAGCCAACCCCATTAGACTTAGCGCTGAAAATTTTTGTTTACAAAACTCAACTAATAACTGGGCCAACGAATCATTGCTTTCAATATCGTTATAGAGCGCTCCATGAAATTTAATGTAAGAAACTTGAGCATCAATGGTCTTAGCGATGCTAATTAAGCTATCGACCTGTGAAGCGATACTTTGTTTGAGAGCCGTTGGTTTTATCTCGACTGACGTACGACCAAAATTCGCTCTGTCAGGGTATCCTGGGTGTGCACCTATTCTTAATTTATGCTTTTTCGCATTATTCAAACTATGCGTCATTGTTAACTGATTGCCCGCGTGGCCACCGCATGCAATATTGCAGCTTGATATAAAGGGCATGAGCATTTCATCGACTTGGCAATCTTGCAGACTTTCGCCTTCACCCAAATCACAATTAATATCAATATATTTGATTTTACTCACCTCAATGAAGTCCGTTGTTATTATTTACAACCAGAAAAGTGTTTTTAACTGTTCACAACAAACCAAATGCTGAGCCCAAGCTTCTCGCGCTTAAGCCAATTGTAATCACTAATACACAACCACCTAGAAAATTTTGCATTAAGTTGTTTTTATATTTGCCTAGTCTTTGAGTGTTCATAATCCAGAGCAGAAAACAAGTAATGACTGGCAGCAATATACCGTTAGCGACTTGGGCGAACCAAATAATGGTCACAGGCTTATATCCTGAGGTGGCAACCAAAACGCCGAGTAACAGAATAATAATCCAGACTGATTTAAAGGCTATCGTATCCATTTTTGCTGAGTCATTAGGCGACCCGAGTTTTAAAATACCATTTAGTGCATAGGCTGCTGCAAGTGGTGCGGTGACCGCTGACGATACGCCTGCGGCAAACAGTCCAATCGCCATAAGAACGCTCGAAAATGAACCAAAAAGCGGTTGCAAAGAAGGCGCTAGGTCGGCCACAGATTGAATATTGATTTGTTTGCCAAAAAATGCAGTTGCTGCCGTCGATAAAATAGCGATTGAAATTAATGCGCCGATTGGAACGGAAACAAACACATCTTTACGAGCATCGTGCAGGTGCGTTTCAGATTGCCATTTTTGGCTAACACTTGAGGCATGCAGGAACAAATTGTATGGGACCACTGTAGTACCTACCAGTGCGATAACGGTTAAGGTTGCGCCGGTGGGAATTTGAGGAGTAAATAGTCCTGAGAAGATCTGGCTATAGCTGGGATTGGTTAAAAGCATGGTCGTCACAAATGCAATGCTCATCAACGCAACCAATATGATAAGTGCTTTTTCGATTAATCGATAACTTCCTGTCCAAAGTAGCAAGAAAGCTGCAACGCCAATCGTAATCGGCCAAATTGAAAAGGGCAAAAAGTCACCAGCGATACTTTCAAGTCCTAATGCTGCACCAGAAATATTACCGCCTTGATAGGCCGCGTTACCAACTACAATTGCTGCAATCACTAATATCATTCCAACTACTCGGCTGGCAGGATGAGTTAGTTGGGCGCGTATATTTTCGCCGAGCCCTTGCTGAGTTACGATCCCCAATCTTGCCGACATTTCTTGTAATATGATGGTCGCCAACGCAGAGAAAAGCAGTGCCCAAATCAAGGCGTACCCGTAGTTTGCACCCGCTAAACTAGCAGTGATCACCGTGCCCGGGCCAATAAATGCCGCCGTTACCAAAAATGCAGGGCCAATTTGAGGGAGCCGCATTGTGCCATTTCCTTATAAAAAGTAAATAATGTCACGACTATACACAATCCTTATTGATTTTCATAAACAAGCGATTTGGTTTTATTGTAGTGATGAAAAAAGTTAAAGCGAGGGCAGCGGAGCAGGCCAAATTTTGAGCAAAATCTAACTGATTTTGAGAACAAAATTACGCTAAAATTGTTGTTTGAGGATAAGTGTCAATTTTGGCCATTTTTTAGCTGATGCAAAGTGCCATTGCTAAAACTAAATTATCAACAATATCAGTTAGATAGAAACAAAAAACGGCAATTCCTTGTAAAAGATAAGGTAATTCTTTATGATCCGTCCGATTAATAAACCGATATTGCCACAAATCCGGCCTTTACCGCCCATAAATACTGGTTTCACTATAGGTTTATCACCTCAAAACTTTCATTTTTGAGGTCTAATATTTGAATACTTATTTTTTCGTTGTATATAGCTGGTCGAAGGGGAGACTATCCGAATGACTAATGATGGTGTAGATAGAGAGAAACGCCGTTTCTTGACGCTAGCAACCGCTGGTGTTGGAGTAGTAGGCGCAGGCTTTGTGGCTGTGCCTTTTCTGGGGTCTTGGAACCCTAGTGAAAAAGCAAAAGCGGGTGGTGCTCCAGTTGAATTTAACCTAGATAAAGTTCAAGTTGGCCAAATGGTTAAAGTCAAATGGCGCGGAAAACCTGTTTTTGTTGTTCGTCGTGATGATAAAACGGTTAAAGCGCTTGCAGCGATAGAGGGTGAACTTAAGGATGCTAAATCCGAAAACCCAGAAACTAAGCAACCCGATTACGTCGATGAGGGCACTCGCTCTTTACGACCAGATATTGCTGTTATTGTTGGAATTTGCACACATTTAGGTTGTGTACCTCAGCATAAAAAAGAAACCGAGGTATCTTGGGGTGGTGGTTTCTTCTGTCCATGTCATGGTTCTAAATTCGATCTTGCTGGTCGTGTATTCAGTGGATCACCGGCGTCGACCAACTTAGAAGTACCTCCGTACACTTACTTAGCTGATAATAAAATTTTAATCGGTGTTGATGAGGGAGAAGCATAATGGGAAAGATGGCTCTGTTTATGCAGTGGATTGATGACCGCTTCCCTGCAACCAAAGTATGGAATGAGCATTTAGCTCAATACTATGCACCTAAAAACTTTAATTTCTGGTACTTCTTTGGCTCTCTAGCCTTATTAGTGCTTGTAAACCAAATCCTTACTGGTATTTGGTTAACTATGAACTATAACCCAACAGGCGAAGGAGCCTATGCATCCGTTGAGTACATTATGCGGGATGTTGAATGGGGTTGGTTATTAAGATACATGCACGGTGTTGGCGCATCTGCCTTCTTCGTTGTAGTTTATCTACACATGTTTCGGGCGTTAATTTACGGTTCATTCCGTAAACCCAGAGAGCTCGTATGGATCTTTGGTATGATTATTTTTGTTCTATTAATGGCCGAAGGTTTTATGGGTTATTTATTACCTTGGGGTAATATGTCTTATTGGGGCGCTCAAGTAATCATAAACTTATTTAGTGCGGTTCCAGTTGTTGGTGAAGATCTTGCCGTTTGGATTCGAGGCGACTTTATTATTTCTGGCGCCACCTTGAATCGATTCTTTGCATTGCATGTTGTCGCACTGCCTATGGCGTTGTTGTTAATGGTGTTCTTACACATTGTTGCTCTTCACAAAGTAGGTTCAAATAACCCAGACGGAATTGATATTAAAAAGAACAAAGATGAAAACGGTATTCCATTAGACGGAATTCCTTTCCACCCATACTACACAGTAAAAGACATTGTGGGTGTCGGTGTGTTCTTGTTTATCTTCTGTGCGATCATATTCTTCAGCCCTGAAATGGGAGGCTACTTCTTTGAGCCGCCTAACTTTACCCCGGCTGATCCGCTCAAAACACCTGAACATATTGCGCCTGTTTGGTATTTCACACCTTATTATTCAATACTTAAGGCGGTACCTAATCAGGGACTCGGGGTTGTTGCAATGGCCTTGTCTTTGGTCGTGTTATTTTTCCTACCCTGGTTAGATCGAAGCCCAGTGCTTTCAATTCGTTACAAAAGCCCAATCTTTAAAGTGGCACTCGCACTATTTGTAATCAGCTTCTTTATCTTAGGTTACTTAGGAATGTTGGCACCAAACGATATGAGAACTTTGGTGGCAAGAATCTGTACCATTTACTATTTTGCATTTTTCCTCTTGATGCCCTGGTGGAGTCAATGGGGAACAACTAAGCCAGTTCCAGAGAGGGTGACTCACTAATGAAAAAGTTATTAAAAATTTCTTTACTCACGTTAGCTAGTATCTCTCTACCTGCTTTGGCAGCTGGTGGTGGTGAGTATTTACCAAATGACAAGATGCCTACTTATTCGGACCACCGTTTGACGACTTCGATGCAAAATGGCATGCAAATTTACATGAATAATTGTATGGGCTGTCATTCGTTAGAGTTTCAGCGATATAACCGTACTGCAAAGGACCTGGAAATTCCGGAACCTTTAATGGTCGAAAACTTAATGTTTACCGGTGAGCGAATTGGTGACTTGATGACCAATAACATGCCTCGCGCTGCCGCTGAAAAGTGGTTTGGTACTGCGCCGCCGGATCTTTCTTTGATTGCACGATCTAAAAAGACAGACTGGTTATACAATTACTTTCGAGGTTTTTACGCTGACGACTCGCGACCTTACGGAGTTAACAATTCAGTATTCAAAGATGTTGGTATGCCTCATGCGCTTGAGCGATTACAAGGTATTCAAGGAAAAACTGAAGAAGTTAAAAAGCTTGAAAATGAAATAGAGTATGCATTAGGTGATATTGCTACCGCCAATGAAAAGATCAAGACGGACGGTAGCTCTAGTGAACTGACTGCCACTATTGAAAAAGCCGAAGAATTGATCGAAGGCCATAAAGAAACCCTTAAGCAGCTGTCTAAAGACGGTAAGTATTTTGTACTTTTAGAAGAAGGCAAACTAACACCTGAAGAGTTTGACTCAGCGATGGTTGATTTGGTCAACTTTCTGGATTACATCGGCGAGCCGATTAAGCGAGATAGAAAAAGCCTAGGGATCTATGTGCTCCTGTTTATTTTGTTCTTTACAGGCATGGCTTATTTCTTGAAAAAAGAATTCTGGAAAGATATTCATTAATCAAGTTCAGAATTTTTTTGTAAGTTTCTAAGCGGCTCCATTGGAGCCGCTGTTGTCGTTTTAAATGCTTAGTTTTATTAGCGTAACGCTTTTAAAACTGAGTAAAAATATAATTAGGAGAAGCCTCAATGGCGACTGTTGCTAAACGTTCCATAATGACTCTATACACCGGCTCTGATGATGTTTATAGTCATCAAGTTAGAATCGTTCTAGCGGAAAAAGGCGTTAACTTTGAAGCTATCGAAGTGCTTGATAGCCGTCAACCGCCGGAAGATTTAATCGACCTAAACCCATATAACACCGTACCTACATTGGTCGATCGTGAATTGGTTTTATTCGAAGCGCCAATTATCATGGAATATCTTGATGAGCGTTTTCCGCACCCACCATTAATGCCTGTTTATCCAGTCGCTCGTGCTCGTTCTCGTTTGATGGTGAGACGAGTTGAAAAAGATTGGTATAGCTTAATGAATACCATTTTGTCGGGTAAAGACAAAGAAGCTGAGCAAGCCAGAAAAGAGTTAACCGAAAGTTTATTGACTCTTGCCCCTGTTTTCTCTGAAACCCCTTATTTTCTTAATGAAGACTTTTCACTCATTGACTGCTGCTTAGCACCGCTAATGTGGCGACTACCAGCAATGGGTATTAAGCTGACTGGGCGTGGAGCTAAAGAAGTAACTACCTATATGGAATTACTGTTTGAGCGCGAGTCATTTCAAGCGAGCTTAAGCGATATTGAACGAGAGATGCGTCCGTAAGACTTAATTAAGAATGTCGAGCCACGAGGCTCGATTTTCTTGCGCAAACAATCCAACCAACTTTCTCCTCTTTCGGAGTTTAGTATGACCAATATAGATTTAGTCGGTACACCTTTCTCGTCAAATAAACCTTACTTATTTAGAGCCATTCATGAGTGGATACTCGATAACGAGGGAACGCCGTATCTTCTGGTGGATGCCACACAGCCCAGTGTAAAAGTGCCACAAGAGCACGTGAAAGATGGTCAAATAATTCTTAATGTCTCTCCAAATGCGATCCAAAGTTGGTTTGCAGATAACGAGGCGATTTCCTTTAATGCTCGTTTTTCGGGTAAGGCGCAGCAAATTTATATTCCGATGAATGCGCTCTTGGCTGTATATGCACAGGAAAACAGTCTGGGTATGGCATTTCCAGAAGCGGTTGATCAGCCTGATACTGAAAATGCGACTGTGTCAGAGGATAGCAAGCCCTCTGAAACGGAAGAGCAGTCAACCAGCGAAAGCAATCCATCTAACGGCAAAAAAGCTGACAAGCCCTCTCACCTGAAAGTGATTAAATAATAGCTATTTTGTTGATGTGGTTGACCTTCAATTAGTCGTCTTTTGGTGGCTCAATGGTTTCAAACACTTTAACCACTCGAGCTACCCCGTCGACATTTCTAGCGATTTCAACGGCTTTTTTGGCTTCTTGTTCTGTTACCAAGCCGAGTAGAAAAACTTCACTATTTTCAGTCACAACTTTTATTTTTGAGGATGGGAAATCTTCAGTGAACAGCATTGATGACTTAACTTTTGAAGTGAGGAATTCATCATTGCGCTTGGCAAAAAATGAAATTGGAGCGGCCACTCTAATTTGATTATAAATTTTTCGTATATTCGGAATGCTTTCAACTTCTTGTTTTGCTCGACGTTTTAATGTTGCTGTTGGTGCTTGACCAACGAGTAGCAAAACGCCATTGTAACTAATCACATCGATGTTTGTGTCTTGCCAAATTTCATCGTCTTCAAACAAAGTTGTGGTCGATTTTATTTCAATGTTTTCATCTTCCAGCTGTGCTGGTACAGTTCTTCTGTCTTGGCTTGCTACTGCGCCTGTCGCTGCACCCGCGACAAAAAGTCCTGCGCAGCCTGTCATACAAAAACAACTTGTAATTAAAGTGAGCAGTACAATTAGTCTCATTCGTTTTCTCCAAATAGTTGGTTATCAATTAAATCACAAAGGCTATGGATTACTAAAAGATGAACTTCTTGAATTCGTGCAGTGGAATTAGATGGCACTCTAATTTCCACATCATTCTCGCTAATTAGGCCTGCCATTTCGCCGCCGTCTTTGCCGGTGCAGGTGATAATTAACATATCTTTTGCCAGTGCGGCGCGCATTGCTTCAATCACATTCTTGGAATTTCCGCTGGTAGAAAATGCAAGCAAAATATCGCCAGGCTGCCCCAGTGCTTTTACCTGTTTGGAAAATATTTGACTAAAATCATAGTCATTACCAATAGAGGTAATGGTCGGTGTGTCGGTTGTTAATGCAATTGCAGGCAGAGGTGGCCTGTCTCTTTCATATCGATTAAGCATTTCTGAAGAAAAATGTTGTGAATCACCCGCTGAGCCGCCGTTACCACAGGTTAAAATTTTGCCGCCATTGAGCATCGTTTTTACCATCAACTCCCCGGCTTTAGCTATTTTTTCCGGTAAAACATCTGCTGCCGCAATCTTGGTTTGAATGCTTTCAGTGAAATTATTTTTAATTCGTTCAATCATAATTAACTGTTCTTTAAGTTAAGTGTGGCTTACCTTGGGATATCATTTGTTTGGCCTTAATAAGTTAAGACCGCTAAACAGCCTCAAATGCTGCCTCTATCCATTGATAGCTGAGTTGCTTAAGGTTACCAGTAATAGCGAAAACATCAAAGCGACAGGCCACTTTGTTTGTGAGTTTATGTGTTTGCAAATAGTGATTGGCAGCCAAACAAATACGTCGGCGCTTTTTTAAGTTAATACTCTGGAGCGCCCCACCAAATAGTTCTGACTTTCGATATCTTACTTCAATAAACACCAGCTGTTTTTGATTTTTTGCAATGATATCAATTTCACCGAGCTTGCAGAGGTAATTTCGCTCAACGAGCTTAAATCCAGCTTCGCTAATGACTTTTGCAGCAAACGCTTCATGCTGGTCACCGATTTCTCGCTTGTTGGGCGTTAAATCATCAAACATATCACAAGGTTCAATATCCTTTGCTTAAGATTGGCTATTTACTTGGGCTAACCGAGTCGTTTGACAATGTTTGGCTGATTGGTTGTATGCCCATTTGCGGCTCGGGTGGTACTCGCTCTTTGGTGGCTTTAGTAACGCCATTGGTAAACTTTGCCCAAGTCAAATAGCGATGAACCAAGCCTTTTTCATTAACGCCGATTTCCCCAGATAATCCATACCATCGGTAGCTCGGAAACGCCTGTAATTTGGAGAGCTCAGGTATTAATTGGTACGCATCGTAACCTAAGGAGAAAAAGCGTCCGTTAGTCCCCTTTAAAATATCCGCATCAATATCCATAATATTTTCTCTTGTCTGCGCCATCTCTGGCTGCTCACTTATATAAAGTGGAATATCGGCAAACTCGATGCCGTTCAAATCATTTTCTAATTGACCAACTGCGACACCGGAAAAAACTCTTTCTGTTGAAACAACGGGTAAATCGAGCGCAAAGTAAAAGTCGATAAAGGGTTTGATTCGTCTTGCTTCTTTTGGTGTGGCAATCATAAAAATAAAGTCGGCATCTTGTCGGCGGCGAATTTTGGATTCAATATTGCGACCGACAATCTGCTCGATTCGTCTTTTTCTTTCGAAGCTTTCATTAACCCGAAGCAAATTTTGAACATTGTTTTTTAAGTTCTTGATATCGTCAAACTCCTCGGTATCGATCAGTTCTCCACCAAGTTGCTCAAAGTATTCTTGAAAGGCTATTCTTGCTCTTTGTCCGCGTTGATCTTTTGGCAAAAAAGCGATCGCTTTTCGATAGCCTTGTTCCCAAGCTCTGTGCGCTGCCTGAATTGCTTTATCTTCAATTGAAAACACAAACTGGTAAATCATTTGATGTCGAGAGACTTCTTCGGACGCTGTATTAAGAAACAAAACAGGCGTACTAAGTTGTTCTAAATTAATAATTTCATTAATCGATTTTTTGATGAGAGGGCCGATTACAAAGTCCGCACCATCGGCAATCGCTTGTTGGTAACTAGCAGCACCTGAAAGAGATTGCGCAGTATCATAAAACTTAATACTCGCAATCGATTCCGCATTCGCTTGTTGGTATTGTGCGGCTACGATTCCGTCATGTACCATTTTTCCAGTGCGCGCAAAGCGCCCGCTTAAAGGCAGTAGCACGGCTATTTTCTTGGGTTCAAATGTTTCAACGGTCGCCACACGTTGTAAGCTTTTGGGTTGCGAAACCATTGCTGGATGTAATGGATATCGTTGTTTCCACAAGTTAACTTGCTCAAGTAACTTGTCGGGGCGGTTTCCCCATACTTGGTTGATTTTTACGATCTCTAACCAACCATTCACTCGTTGGCTATTGAAACTTGAAATCATTTGGTCGAGAAATTCGGGACTCATTTGGCTAATTGCAGACCAAATCCTTTCATTGTTTGCGGCAAGCACTTCCGGGTCGTCAATTAAGTCATCTAAACCGATACGTTGTTTGGCTGCCTCAAAATAATTACCATTGGCAAAATAACTATCAGACAATGATTGAAAGTAGCGGATCTGCCATTCGATTGAATGGCGGCTAGGGTCGTTGACTGAGCGCAGTTGACCTAATGAAGCTTTGAATCGCTCGAAGATCTTGCTTGGAGTCAATTCTGGGTTTTCCCAGAGCAAGGCCTCGCCATAGTACAAATGATAGGTATCGGTTTGTAATTCGTTCAAATAGCGCTGGTCAATATGGAGTAGTAATTCAAGCGCCTTTTCATGCCGATCATCCAACAGCAATATGCCAGCAGCTTGGACTAACAGGGGATTCTTTTTTTCGGGGGTTGCTTGATCCGCTTGACGCAGAATGGATTCGAGGTTTTGGCCGGAACTGGCTAGCGGGCTAGTTCCTCGATTTCCGGGTGAACCACAAGCAATCATCATGCAAGCAAGTGCAGCAAAGGAAGCTAATCTTATGCTTTGGGTGATATACTTACTCATAACAATACCTACTCTTAACTCTATAATTATGGCCGCTGTTATTTCAAATCCTCGAAGCAATCAGCAACAAACACATTTGGGTACATTGTATGTGGTTGCGACTCCGATTGGCAATTTAGACGACCTTAGCGATCGAATGCGTCACACTTTAGCGCGAGTTGACCGAATTGCCGCCGAAGATACTCGTCGGACGAAGCAATTATTATCGCATATTGGGGTCGATACGCCATGTTTTTCAATGCATGACCATAATGAAAGACAAAAAATTGATTGGGTGGTTCAATTACTTGAAGGGGGAGAATCCATCGCCCTCGTTTCAGATGCAGGAACCCCGCTAATCAGCGACCCCGGATATCCTTTGGTGTCTACATTACGAGAGAAAAACATACCGATAGTCGCAATTCCGGGGGCATGTGCCTTGATTACAGCGCTCTCAATCGCAGGTTTACCAAGTGATCGGTTTGTTTTTGAAGGTTTTTTACCCGCTAAATCCGCTGGACGTATCGCTCGATTTAAGGCGGTTTACCAAGAAACCGCAACTCTCATAATCTATGAATCCTCTCACCGAATAATGGCTTGTTTAGCAGATATAGAAAGCGTTTTTGGAAAAGAGCGCACAATTGTTGTTGCACGAGAGTTGACCAAGACTTTTGAAACAGTAATTTCTGGCAGTGCGCCAGAAATCCTTGAGGTATTGCAAGCCGATCACAACCAAACCAAAGGCGAGTTCGTGGTAATGATTGCCGGAGCTTCTAAGAAAAAAAGCGAGCTTTCGGCAGAGGCCAAGCAGTTAGCTGAAAAACTTTGCGTGTATTTACCTAAAAAGCAAGCGGCTAAAATCAGTGCTGAAATTCATGACGAAAAAAAGAATAGCATTTATCAATATTTATTGAGCTTAGGGGAAGGGGACCTATAAGTTTAGAGAGCTGGGTAGACCCGTCGGTTGATTGGCGGGCTCTGCGAACCCCAATGACTAGTGAGTAAATTCGGGCCAGTCTATCCGGAAAATTTTCCTGACGTTTACGCAAATTTTCGGCTAGAAATTAATCACAACAGTTGCAGTTAGAGGCTCAATCGAGTTGAGAGGGCTTGTTTCTTGTATAAAATGCTTGGCTATTTATTATCAGTCCCTTCAGCCCTTATGATTACTCCATACCGATCAACACTCACTCGATTATAGACATTATGTGCTAAACTTAGTTTGTTTTCACATCAACATACTAAGCAGTAGCTATGCTCATTTCATCCAGCAAACTTTTTCCTTTTCTGATAATACTTCTGGTGGTATTTGTCTCTAATTTTGAAGTTCACGCTCAAAAAAATGAAAGTCTTAACGACCAATTCTTTGATGTATATATAAAGCCTAAAGATACTCCGGTTTATAAAGTCGATTCAGAGCTTATGCATATTCTAAGTCGAAGAGAGAGCAAAAGAGTTAGAGCCGACATGGCTAAACAGCAGGGTGTCAGTGAAGATAGCGCAAGAGATTTTTATTCGATTACTCATAAAGAGGTTGCTACCAATGGAAGAAATTTTGGCGTGATCCTCGTAAATGACTTAATGAACGGTAAGAAAAGCTATCAAATACTCGGCGTAAAGCAAAAATTGATATCTATTCGCTGTGTAGGAAAGCGAAAGTCCCCAATCAGCGCGTTAAATACAAGTTGCTCAAAAGCTGTCAAAAAGGTGTTTAATCTGACGCAAGATGGGCTAGAGAAACTTTTTAAAGAAGACCTTCGGGAGCTTGACAATTCAGAGGCTCGTAAAAAGCAAGTTCGAAGTACAAATATTGAAAGCGCTTCTTCAAAAAGAAATCGAAAGTTCTTTAGCAATTCGAATAGTTTGAGTCGCATAGCCAAAAAAACGACTAGCGAAAACTCTCGTAAGGTTATAAGGAGTTCATTTAAACGCAAGGGAGAGGTTGAAACCTGTAGAGATATCACCGTGTGGGATTCCATCGTTGTTACACCCAACAATATTGTTAATCATCGTGCTGCATCGTTAATAGAAACTCCAGCTCACGATAAGCCGATAAGACTCTATTGTAAGAAAGCTGAGATTTCGAGGTGTAGTAAGGAAAGGTCATGGTTGAATTATGATGAATATTTGAATGAATTATTTGGCGTTGAAATCAAGGCACAAGAGATAGTTTCAACTTCGCAACAGACAAACTATACCAATGGCGAGCACCAGAAAAAGTTATGTCTGAGATTTAAAAAGAGAAAATAGGAAATTAATATGTTAAGAATTTGTATAAAGCTTTTGGTGGTTTTTAGTATTTTTTTTGGAACCATCACCCACGGTATAGCAAACGAACAGCTTAGGCAGATTAACCGTGAAGCTACTGAGGCATTCGATAAAGGAGACTTAAAAACAGCCATAAATCTTTTTTCGCAAGCAGGAATGCAAGGATATGCACCTTCTCAATTTAATGCCGGAATACTATATATAAAATATGCTAATGGTAATCATGAGTATTTAGATATTGGTCAAACTTGGATTATGAAAGCAGCGAGGCAAGACTTTCCTGATGCAGTACAAAAAATGGGAGACCTCTTTAATGCAGGATTAAAATCCAACAAAGGAGTCATCATTGAAAAAGATGTGGATGAGGCATTTCTTTGGTATCGTAAAGGTGCTGAACTCGGTCAGCCATATTCCCAGAATAATTTGGGCGTTTTTTACTCGAATGGACTTAGCGTACCTAAAAACCTGGAAAAGGGGTTCTTTTGGTTCCTAAAAGCAGCAGAACAAGGTGTTGCGGCATCCCAGCTACAAGTTGGAATTATGTACGCTAACGGTATTGGAGTGGAAAAAAATATGGCAGAAGCGAAACAATGGATAGGTCTTGTAAAGGAGAAAGGAGTGCCTCAAGCTGCTGAAAAATGGGATGAACTGGGATTATCAAAATACTAAACGTTGGTAACTGGTTATTACCGATAATAGACGGAATGATACTCTTTAGAATCCTCGGGTTGTTCAACTAGGCGATGACAGAACGAAACTGTCATCGCGTGGAAAACAAACTAGTTTTTTCTACTGCATTAGTATATGTAGTGCAGTCTATCTTTCCGATAATTAAGCACCGGTTGCTGACTGCTATCGCCACATTGATTGGTGCCGTGACTGGATCTAATCCGACCTTGATTAAGGAATACGCTGACATCAAAATTCCAGGTGCCTACGTTATCATCCGTTCCGGCATCTTTATCTTGCAGTCGCCCAGAAATGTCGACGTCTCTATTTCCGCTATAATAGTAATCGACTTCGAGATAGCCATCATTTATGCCATCATTGTTACCATCGGCGATGACAAAAGCATTTCCTCCACTGACATTTCTTGTATCTGAGTCAGGTAAATTAAATACCGTTGTCCCATTGATACTAAAGCTACCGTACATATCTCCTGGATCAAAAGCATCGCAATCATATTTAATGTCAACATCGATTAACTCAATTCTAATTCTCTCACCAATCGGCTCGGCCGTATCCTCGATAAATTCACACTCTCTGATAGCGTAGTCGGTCGACTCACTCACTTTTGCGATTGGGTTGCCAACTTTAAGTTGATTTAATTGGTATGAGATTGGGCGAGCACTAGTTAAAGAAGGGTCGGAATCAAAGTAACTTTTTAAGTCGCCATCACGAATTAATGATGTCACATTGGTTGATGCGCCACCCAGTGCTGTGACTTCAATTTTGGCGGTACTCAAAGTATTTCTTATTTCGCCCTCGGTGTAACCAGAAACATCTCCCGATATACCTTCATACGATGCAGTGATTGCCGCTCTCATTAGATCCTCTTCTGCTGATGAAGTAAAGTTGTACATTAATATTCGACCGTAGGCGATATTTGCGATATATACCGGCGGATTTTCAGCTCCAAGCGCGCCGTCAACCAACAGTTGGTCGAGCTTATCTTGGGTAAAGTCATCACTAAAAAAATCATCCGGTGTTGGTGGCAACTCAACGGACGCGGTAAACATTTTTTGGTAGAAGTAGGCGGTTAGAGTGGTCTCTTCGGCATTTCTTTCGAATTCCAAATCAGCCGTGGCAGAAGCGCCCATATAATTTGCGGAGATCCCAAATTTAAGGGCGCTTTGTTCAACTGAGTGAGTAATTTTCTCACTGTATAGAGTGTCGGTACTTCCTTCCAATCCAGAATCAGTCGCCTGTTGAATTAACTCGCCAATCGCCGATTGAACAGTGGTCAAAGACGGGTTCGTGACCTCCCTATAGTTCCCTGCGGTTAATAAGTTAATAGAGATTCTAAGCGGTGCTCTTTCTCTCACCGACAACTCGGTGAAAGAGCCTATACCGTCTTTATAGCCTTGTCCTTGAATTAAATTCCCAAGCCATAATACAGACTCATTAGGTGAAAAAATCACAACTTCTTTTGGGGTGTCGGTCAAATTGTACTGAGTCGACGTGCAGCTGTATTTCAAAGTGCCAACTATTTCTTCCTCTGGCTCGGTGGTAGGTACATTAGGATCGATTTCGTCTTGCGCTGCTTTCTCAGGCGAATAGACATCCCAAGTGGGAATTTCCATGAAGGCACCGTTGACATCGGCTTTCGCAACTGGCGGAGGAGGTGGCGGTTCTGGATCGGGTGTTTCCGGTGAACTTCCGCCGCCGCCACACGCAACGGTGACTGATAGAGTGGCTCCAATCAATAAACTGCTTAAAAAGTTGGCGTTGTAGTGGTTAACTTTCATTTTGACTTTCTCCTAATATGTGTGCGATTTGTGCGTCTATTAGGGAAAGCGTGAAAAAGTAGAAAGCTCCTTCAAATTATTTTTTTTACCGGCCTCAATATCAAATGAAAGCGAGTCTTTTCAACGGGTACTGTGAATCAAGAGTTATAAATTGTTACTTATTGTAGCCTTCAATTCTTCAAGCTGCTTAACTCGGTTGTCGTCTTGACCAAAAGCGCTGAGCATTGATTGGTAGGCTTCCTCTGCAAATGGTTTTGCGGCTGCGTGTTTATCTTGATTGGTCATTGCTCTCGCTAGTAAATGAGCACTTTCCGCAATGTGCCAGTTCCCCATTGGTAACCCTTTTTTGCGGTAGTCGTAAGCTTTTTGTAGCACTTCCTCTGCGCTAACATAATTCTTGTTTTGAATATGAATTCGGCCAAGTTGAGTGAGTGGAAAAGCAAGTTGAGGGCTTTGTTTAGGTAATATCTGTTGAAGCACTAAAAGGCATTGATTAGTAGCATCTATAGCCCCTTCAAAGTCTTTTTTGCGAAGCAAGGTTGAGCCTAAACTATAATAAGTAGCACCTAAATCGAAGCTAGCGCTAGGATAAATTTCTTTTGCAATTTTTAAAGATTCTCTTGCAATTTCTTCAGCTTCCTCATGTTGATTTAAGTTACTGAGAATAGTTGCTACATTGTTGTGGCTTGTAACGAGCTCTGGGTGGGCTGCTTTATAGATACTCTTTCGAACCTCCAATCCCTCTCTCGCAAGCGGCAGGGCTTCTCGGAACAGTCCTGTATTCGCCATAGTAAATGAAAGGTGGTTTAGGCTATGGGCAGTCTCTAAGTGATTATTGCCATAAGCCGCTCGGCGAGCTTTTAGTCCTTTTTTGAGTGCTTCAATGGATGAGTCGAAATCACCCATTAGAGACAAAATGTAACCGAGGTTTGATTGCGCGCTTCCGGCTTCTTTTGAATTCTCTCCAAAGTGGCTTACTGCTAATTTTGCAACTGATTGATTAAGTGCTAAGGCCTCTTCTAGCTCGCCGTTCCAACTAAGAATTGTTGCAAGATTCGTTTTTGCTGGAATGGTTTTAATCGCAGGTATTTGCGGGTTCTCGTTTGCTAGAGTGATACTTTCTCTCAGTCCATTTTCAGCCAGTTGATATTTGCCGAGCTCACCGTAAGCTTCAGATAAGTTGACTTGAGTCTCGATCAATTCTTCTATCGGTACGTCGCTTAATGACTTCCTTATGTTAAGCGCTTCGCTTAACAGCTGTTCCGCCTTTTCGAATTTCCCGAGTTTGCTATAAACGACGCCCAAGGTATTTAATAGTGTCGCTTTGACCTGTGGCGTTGAGTCTAGTTTGTTTATTTTTTCCACTCCACTAGCGAGCAGTTCTGATGCGGTCGCTTCGCTGCCATCTTGATTATTCGGGTTTGAAAACTCAAAAATTTCGGATAGAAACTCGCTCGTTTCTTTGGCGATTTTGGATTCAGCAATTGCCTTTTGCGTTTCAACTTCTAATTGGGTCGACTTAATACCCAGCGAGATAGTGAAAAATGTTACAGAAAGAACTAATAGACCGCTTAGTGATACCAGTAACTTGTTTCGACCAACAAACTTCGCCGCTTGATAAGAGAACTTTACCGGGCGAGCAATAATGGGATAGTGGTTCAAATATCGATGGATATCATCGGAGAACTGCTCGACGCTAGCATAGCGATCTTGCGGTACTTTGCTAAGAGCTTTCAGGGTGATGGTATCTAAATCGCCTTTAATGTTCCGTCTAAAGTTTTTTAGTCGCTCAGCCGACTTCGCAGAAATAGCTGACTTATTTTCAGTCACCGCCACGCTTGGCTTGATGGGTTGTGTTTCGCAAATGGCGCGTTCCAAAGTGAGTCTGGTTTTCTTAGCGACCTGAAACAGGGTTTCTTCGGTTAATAACTGATAGAGTAAATTGCCGAGTGAGTAAACGTCGGTCTGTGTCGTAATAGCGTCCCCGGTGATTTGTTCCGGAGAGGCATTTTCTAAAGATAGCAGTCTCATTTCCGCTTGGGTATTGACTACATCTTGCTGATAAGCTTCTGGGTCCAGTATTTTGGCAATGCCAAAATCAAGCAATTTTATTTGACCCTCATTGTTAACTAAAACATTGGAAGGTTTAATATCTCGATGAATAATGAGGTTTTGATGAGCGTAACTAACTGCAGAACAAACTTGCAGAAATAATTCTATTCGTTCGGATAGGTTGAGTTGTTTTCCGATGCAATATTCTAGAATGGGGACTCCTTCAATAAACTCCATTACTAAAAAAGGGATCCCTTTTTGAGTAGTACCACCGTCAATCAAATGAGCAATATTAGGGTGATTGAGGTTGGCTAATATTTGACGCTCACTTTCAAAGCGACGGATTGAGTCTGGGTTGATCGAATGAGATTGTATAAGCTTAATAGCAACCTTTTGTTCGAATGCTTTGTCACTTCGGCTGGCTGCAAAAACCACACCCATACCGCCTTTCCCTATTAGCTTGTCAATCTTGTAGCCGCCAATGACTTCGCCTTCTTGGTGGTTGAAGTTCTGTTGATACAGTTGATCAATATTAGTGGAGACGGCTCGAGTAATCTTAGATGAATCATCGCCATCAGCCGCCAGCATTTGTTCTAGTTTTGCAGCTGTTTTTGGATTAGATTTAGCATGCTGAGCTAGCCAGTCTTGTTGTTCTTGTGAGGAAAGAGTGAGAAGTTCTTCAAAATGAGCCTTAATGACCTGCCAGTTAGTTTTATCCATCATGATTCCTAATTTTCGATTGAATAGCGGTGTGCTCTAGCGCTATTTGTAGAATGCTGCTCTTTCTATTAATGCGTAATTATTCTGCAATCACCTTCAATCGTCGGCTAATTTATTAGATTTTATTTGGAATTTTTAAGCTCATTAAGTAACCAAGCTTTTGCAACCCTAATTTCTCGTTCAACTGAAGAAATAGAAATATCTTCTACTGCTGCTATTTCATTATTGCTGAGACCTGCAAAAAGTCGAAGTTCAAACAAGCGAGCTGCTCGAGCATCAAACTCATTGAGTTGCGATAGTAATTCATCAATATAAATAAGGTCGTGATTACTCTCAGCGTTAGCATTCAGGTTTTCTTCTAGCGTCACACGTAATATTTTTCCACCGCGTTTTTCGGCAAGCTTGGAACGAGCATGATCGACTAAAATTCGTCTCATTTGGGTAGCTGCAACAGCAAAAAAATGCGCTCTACTTTGCCAATCTAGTTCCATATTAACCAATTTCATGTAGGCTTCATTGACCAAGGCGGTGGCTTGTAGAGTGTGTCCTTCAGCTTCTCCTCGCATATAGTGTTTGGCTAGGCGGTGTAATTCATTAACGACTAGCGGTGTTAACTGTTCCAGTGCAGAACGACTACCTTGTCGAAGCTCCGAAAGGAGGCGGGTAACTTGATTATCATGATTTTCATACATCAGTCTTGTTGGCTCGGCATACTATGATTGCTGTTCTTTGCACTTTGGGCCCATTAGTCCAGTTTAATCGAAGCTAGTATTTGACTCAACTTTACACAAAATTTACTTCCTATTAAGATCATTCGATGTATCATCATTAAACGAGTTAGCGGGCTCTCGCTTTAGAGCAATGCGCACTAAAAGATAATACAACCTTGGAATAGGATAGATGAGCGAACAAAAATCACTTCTTATTGTTGAAGACGAAGAAGCTATTCGAGCTGGATTGATCGATGTTTTTGTCTATCACGGATTTAAAGTGGAATTTGCCGAAGAAGGTGATAAAGGCCTAGAAATGGCGCTTACAGGGCAATTTGACTTGGTCTTATTAGATGTGATGTTACCCAAGATGAATGGTTTTGATATTTGCAAAGCAATACGTCAGCAAGATAAGTCACAACCTATTATCATGCTTACCGCTAAAACCGCTGACGAAGATATTATTCAGGGCCTAACTTTGGGAGCCGATGATTACGTTGCCAAGCCTTTTTCTGTGGCTCAATTGGTGCTAAGGGTGCAAGCCGTCTTGAGACGATCGACTGACCATTTAGTACCAATATCGACCATCCAGTTAGCTCAGGACAAACACATCGATCTTCTCAATTATTGTATTAACAATGAGGGGGAAAGCACTGCATTCACCAAACGCGAAATTCAAGTCATCGAATATCTACAACAAAACTCCAGCCGACCCGTTGCCAGAGAAGAGTTGTTAAGTAAAGTCTGGGGCTATCAGCCCGATATGGAAATTGAAACTAGAACCGTGGATATCCACATTGCCAAAATTCGCAAGAAAATTGAAAGCAACCCTAAGCAGCCAGAGCATTTAATCACAGTGAGAGGAGCAGGCTATAAAATGGTTACTGCCGATGCGAATTGATGATAATCGATTACAAAGTGGGGCTTAGCATTAAATCGAATTGTCATCCATTGGGTATGCTGTGATGGTTAAATTTTCGACTACTAAAACTCGATTGGTTTTTGTTGCCTTCTTTTTGCTCTTGATGGTGCCGGCGATTTTATTGAGCGTGCAAGCCTATCAACAATTACGCTGGCAAAACTTGCATCAGATCCGTCAGATCGTTTCCGAGTTTACTCAGCGAGTTGATAGCGAATTAATCCAAGCGTTAGAGCAAGAAGAAGCAAGAAGCGATACGGATTATACTTTTTTTGTTCTCGCCGGTAGTCCTGAAGCTCGTTTTGTGCAGCGCTCGGAATTGTCCAAGTTTCCGGTTAATTCAGATGTTCGTGGGCTTTTAGGTTATTTCCAAATTGATGAACAAGGTAATTTTAGTACTCCGTTGCTTCCATCTGCCTACGTACAATCGGAAGTTGTGCCGAGCCTTTATGGCATTAGTCGAGAAGAAAACCAACAGAGAGTTCAGCTAGAGCAACAGATCAAGCAGATTCTTTCCAATAATCAATTGGTGACTCGAGTGGCACGATCGGAAGACCCAGCGCCTAGTGAAAAGCAATTATCTGAAACTCAAGATGATAACCAAAACAGCGGTTTGGCAGAGGCTGAGGAAGTGAGAGCCGTGGCATCTCAATTCCAAACGGACTCGCAACGATTCACTCGAAAAAAGACGCCACAAAAATCAAGTGTTCAAAGCGAAGTAGCAGAGCAAAAGCAAAGCCAATGGAAATCTTCGGTTAACCAAAGTTCAGCTGAGCGACAAAAGGCGCAAAAGGCGAAACAGCTAAGTCAAACTCAACAGCTTACAGAACAACGGGGTTATCAAAGTTTTTACCAAGAGGTTGAAAAACAACGGCAACAGACAAAACCCGCCGCAACCAAGCTTAAATCGACTAATCCACAGCGTCAGTTAAAAAAAGAACAACTGACTAGCAGAAAAGTTCGAACCGAAAAAAATTACAGCCCTCAGCAAAATTTGCTTGATCAACAGTCGACCTCTCAATTGATTGAACAAAAGGATATCAAGCTGAAATTATTTGAAAGCGAAATCGAACCGTTTAGATTTAATCAGTTGGAAAGCGGGCATTTCGTTTTGTATCGGCAAGTTTGGCGAAATAACAAACGACTGGTTCAAGGTGCAATTATTTCTGCGGAGGAGTTTTTGAGCAATTCATTTGGGCAGGCTTTTCAGCAGTCTACGTTATTCAATAACCTAGAACTTAGTGTTTCATTTGCCGGTGAAAAATTGACTAGCTGGCAGCCTACTCATAGAGAGTATCTTGCTAGCAGTGCCGCTGAGTTGCAAGGCCAGCCCTTGTCACAAATTAATCTGAGCGAGCCTTTTTCTCAACTCAGCCTTAATTTTAAGGTCGTTGATATGCCAGCCGCTGCCGGGGCCGATTTTGTAATCTTGGTGGCAGGGTGTTTGTTGTTAGGTTTAACTATTGGCACTTATTTACTCTATCGTCTTGTACTTAAGCAATCATACTTAGTACAACAACAGCAAGACTTTGTATCCTCCGTTAGTCATGAGCTTAAAACACCGCTTACCTCAATTCGCATGTATGGTGAAATTCTTAAACAGGGCTGGGTTAGTAATGAAAAAAGAATGGAATATTATGACTATATCTATTCTGAGTCCGAGCGACTTTCACGGTTAATCGCAAACGTTTTACAGATTTCTGGGGTCAATCATAATGCTTTGGAGGTTAAGCTTGAAAGTGTTTCTGTGACTGAACTTGTCGATTTACTCCAATCGAAAATCGATTCCCAAATTGCCCAAAGCGGCTTTCAGCTAAAACTTGAAGTGGATCCTGAAGCAGAAGAATTGAGTGTCGTCGTGGATAGGGATGCGTTTATTCAGGTGATGATTAACCTTGTCGATAATGCGATTAAATACGCGGCAAACCCTGAACGCCCTCAAATCGATGTCAGAATTAGCCAAATTGAGAATCAGCAGCTTCGCTTCTCGTTAAGAGATTATGGGCCGGGCATCTCTAAGGCTCATCAAAAACGTATTTTTGATCTGTTTTATCGAAGTGGCGATGAATTGACTCGCGAAGTGAAAGGGACCGGAATTGGCCTTGCCTTAGTTAAGGAGCTAGTGAAAGCCATGTCTGCCAAAATTTCAGTCAAGAATCGAGCGCCGGGCGCAGATTTTAGGATTGATTTTCCGATCAATTAGATGATTATTTTCACCGGTATTATTGCGCCAGAACACCTAGTTTTTAAGTATTTGCCTTAAAATCCACTAAATTTAACAATTAATCTGCAAATAGAGTGATTCTTGGTGTTTGTAGAGTAGCCACATACAAACACTTTTGGTATCATCCCCCGCCTAAAATTTGAGCATTATGAGGATTACTGAGTGGATCGTGCGGAATTAGAGTTACAGTTAGAGGTGTGGAAAGATCTTGCAATTAGCAAACAGATGTTAATTGGAGCCGCAGCTGAAGCTCTTGGTATTAATTCAGAGTGTAGCATGGAAGAGATCAAAGAAGCTTTTGAAAAAGCAACTCAACGCGCTACTCAGGCAGACGCAGCGATTGCTAAGGCTCAAGAAGATGCTCAAAATGCGATTAGTGAAATGCAAGCTAAGGTTAAGGCGAATGACATCGAGTTAGCGAAAGCTAAAGAAACTGCCGAGCAAGCCGAAGCAGCCTTAAAAGCAGCGGAACAGCGTGTAGATGCTGGCCGAGAAGCAAATGCTGATGCTCTTAAGAAAGCGAATGCGCAAATCGCTGAGCGAGATAAAGCGCTAAAACAAATTAAAAAGGTTCTCGCTGATTCACCTGAAAACGTTGTTAAAAAGCTGAAAGTCCTCAAGAAAGAGAAAATGGATGAAGCTAACGCACGCAAAAAAGCCGAAGAAGAAGCAAGACGCCAGAAAAAAGACAAGCAAAAGTCCGAGCAGGAAGTTAAAGACCTGCAAGCAAATCTAGAACAATGTGCCGAGTTAGTTGAGCAAGTTAGAGAGTTGAAAACCTTTAGCGAAGCGCAATATGACCAACTAAAAGAATTAGTTGAAGATCCTAAAAAGCTGGATAAAACACCAAAGTTAGATGAAGATCTTTTAGCAACCATAGAAAAACTCGCTGGAAAGCCTGACGAAGAAGACGAAAAAGCGGGCAAGTCATCGGCGACCAAGAAAAAAGCGACCAAAAAGAAAGCTAAAAAGAAGTAACCTTATCAATTAATTTAAAAATGGTCGCTTAAAGCGGCCTTTTTTTCAATTCCTTTCCAGTAACGCTCGATATCACCTAGTCTACTTGATAGAATGCGCGCCGAGGGTCAACTGGACAGTCGCCGCTATCGCAATGCACTCTTGTAGTCGCATGCAAAGGGGAGGAAAGTCCGGACTTTATAGAGCGGAGTGCCAGGTAACGCCTGGGCAGTGCAAACTGACGGCAAGTGCAGCAGAAAGTAAACCGCCTGTTAACATTTTATGTTGATCGGTAAGGGTGAAACGGTGCGGTAAGAGCGCACCGCGTTGGTGGTAACATCAATGGCAAGGTAAACCCCACTCAAAGCAAGGCCAAATAGGGTTCCTGATTAGATAGCTTGCTATTTAACAAGGCGTGGCTCGCGCTGGAACCGGGTAGGCTGCTTGAGCCAAGAAGTGATTCTTGGCCTAGATGAATGACTGTTCTCGACAGGATCCGGCTTATAGGTTGACCCTCAACTTTTCTAATCACCCAACAATCGCAGCCAATCTCTTTATTAGCCACCAAATTTAAGGTGTGAACCGGCTCTCAAAAGTAAAATTCCAATGAATAACGGTACTTTTGCTCAAACTTAAAGTATTACTTTAAGTTTGCAGGTTAACCTTCTGAATTCATTTCTAATTCAAAATTTTAGTTAAAATTCATTTCGAGATATTCACCTAAGTCCTTGTCATATAAGCAATATTTCCTCGTTTTTCGGCGCGCTTTTACTTGACAAAGCACCAGCCCACTACCTATAGTGCACAATAGTGGAGAAAAGTGTCGTTTTGTGTCTTTTTGTGTCGCAAAATCAAAATGTGTAGCAAAAACCAAAAACGTTTGACTGATCATTAAACGTAAAAACAGAGCTAAAAACTCTGTGACAGGATTAATAAAGTGTTTCGAGGAGCAAATTCAATCAATTTAGATTCCAAAGGGCGTATTGCCGTTCCGGCAAAGTACCGTCCAGGGATCACTGAATCTGCAGATTCTCATCTCATTATTACCTGCGACCCTTATGATAACTGCTTATTGATCTTTACCCTAGAACATTGGGAAAGTACTGAAGCCGATCTCCAATCTCTCTCGAACTCTAAACCTCTCCACAGACGGTTAAAGCGAATCATGCTCTCTCACGCAACTGAAGTTGATATGGATGCAAACGGACGGTTACTTATTCCGGGCGTGTTAAGAGAACGCGCCAAATTGAAAAAAGATGTGATGCTAATTGGTCAGGGTAAGACCTTCCAGCTTTGGGATGAAGCAAGCTGGCATCAGTTGGTTGAAGAAGATATGTCGGTAATGTCGGGCGATGAGCTAGACAGCGACGAATTGCCAGACCTTTATTACTAGTTAACGACATGGAAACTAAGTCAAAACATATTACCGTGCTGTTAAATGAGGCGGTAGACGGGCTAAATATAAAACCGAATGGACTGTATCTAGATGGCACATTTGGTCGAGGAGGACACAGCCGGTTGATATTGGAGCGTCTCGGAGAAAATGGCAAGCTGATTGCCGTGGATCGTGATCCGCAAGCTGCCGAGACTGCCAAAGCGTTTGCTGACGATACACGATTCAGCTTTTTTCATCAGAATTTTGCCAGTATTAAGTCGCTGCTCGTGCAGCAAAATTTGTTAAATAAGTTAGACGGAATTTTATTGGATCTTGGGGTGTCGTCACCGCAACTTGATCAAGCAGAAAGAGGCTTTAGTTTTTCTAAAGATGGGCCACTTGATATGCGAATGGACACCACCCGAGGTTTGTCAGCAAAAGAGTGGGTCAATACTGCATCGGTTGAAGATATGAAACGAGTTTTCAAAGAGTATGGAGAAGAGAAATTCGCACTTCGAATTGCGCGAGGCATCGAAGCGTATCGGCAATCAAATGAAATTAATCGAACGTTGCAGTTAGCTGAAATTGTGGACCAAGCCTGTCCAGTAAAAGACAAGTATAAGCATCCCGCCACTCGAACTTTTCAAGCGATACGAATTTTCATTAATGATGAGCTGGGCGAGCTAAGAACTGCATTAGAAGATATGTACAGCTTGTTGGCAGCGGGTGGGCGCATGTCGATTATTAGCTTTCATTCGTTGGAAGATCGAATGGTGAAGCGATTTATCAAGTCGCAATCCCAAGGTCCGCAAGTGCCAAAAGGTATACCACTGAGAAATAATGAGTTGGAAATAAAATTTAAAAAGATTGGCAAGGCGATTAAAGCATCAAAGCAAGAAATAGACGCTAACCCGCGCTCACGAAGTGCTGTATTGAGAATTGCAGAAAAAGCGAGTTAGTGAAATTGATATGGCTGATGAAAAAAATAAGAGGCAAAAGCAAATAAAGTTAAAGCAGGCGCAACCATCACTCTTAATGGGCGTTTTTAACGATGTATTTAGAAATTATTGGCTTGTGAGTATTTTAGGTGTGCTGGCGGTTTTATCAGCAATGTTTCAAGCAAAAACAACTCATGATGCTAGGAAAGCAGTAGCGGAGTCTCAAAAACTTAGAGAGCAGCGCCAACAATATGAAATTGAATTGCAAGCTTTAAGGTTAGAGCTGACTAGCTTAACGGAAGCGAATCGTATTTCAAGTTTAGCGAAAAAACAGTTAGACATGATAGAAGTGAACACTAATAACGAAAAAATAATTACTTTATAAAAACAAAAAAGTAGAACATGAAGAAAAACAGAAAGCCCAATACAATACCACTATGCAGTATCAGATTTTATCTACTGTGTACGGTATTGTCTTTAGGTTTTGTGGTAATGATGGCTCGAGCTGTTTATTTGCAAATTGATGAATCTGAAAAACTTAATCAACAAGCCGACTCTCGAAGTATTCGAACCAAAGGCATCACAACCTATCGTGGAAATATAATCGATCGCAATGGCGTAGAGTTAGCGAGTAGTGTGCCCGTTAAGTCAGTATGGCTTGATGTCACCAAAGTATTTGAAAAATCACCTTTGTTAAAAGAAGACGGTTGGAATCGACTGGCTGTTACTGTGGACAAAAAACCGTCAGAGTTAAAACAGTGGTTAGCTAAACGTAAAAATCGTCGCTTCGTCTGGTTATCACGTCATTTAAATCCCCAAAAAGCGAGCTTTATCGCAAAGCTCGACTTACCCGGCGTGTACTTGCAAAATGAATCACGGCGTTATTACCCGTCAGCAGAAATTTCCGCACATATTGTCGGATTTACCAATGTCGATGACCATGGACAAGAAGGATTAGAAAAATCCTATGATCAATGGTTAAAAGGACAAAAAGGTGCAGAAAAGGTCATGCTCGATTTACAACGTCGAGTGATTGAAAAGAAAGACGTTATTGCACAAGCCAAAACCGGCATGTCTTTGCAATTAAGTATTGATTCGAGAGTACAAGCGATCGCCTATAAAGCACTTAAAACAGCAGTGTTAAAACACCAAGCTAAAGCGGGTGCTCTGGTCATGATCGATATAGATTCGGGTGAAGTCTTGGCGTTAGTGAGTCAACCCTCATATAACCCCAATCGGTTTGATTTAAGACTGCCAGAGCTAACACGAAATAGAGCATTTACAGATAGTTTTGAGCCAGGTTCAACGGCAAAGCCTTTCACTGTGACCAGCGCTTTACAAGCAAAGGTAGTGAATGCTAATAGTAAAATTGATACTTCACCTGGTCGAATCAAAGTGGGCTCTAAAGTGATTCCGGACGATCGTAACCATGGTGTTTTAGATGTTGGTGGAATCTTGCAAAAATCTAGCAATGTTGGAGTTACCAAGCTTGCAATGATGATGGAAGATGAAGATTTTCTGCGGGCTTTTTATAGTGTCGGATTTGGTGTCGATACCGCAAGTGGTTTCCCTGGGGAAAGCGCCGGCATTTTTAATATTCGCCCCAATTGGAGCAAAATTGAAAAGGCGACCTTAGCTTATGGTTATGGCTTTACCGTCACACCGGTACAGTTAGCGCAAGCCTATGCTGTGCTGGGTGCCCATGGCGTTAAGCGACCTTTGTCTTTGGTGAAACTGGACAAAAGCGAAGCCGGTGAACAAGTCATTGATCCGACCATCGCACAACAAGTTGTAGAGATGATGGAAACCGTTGTGAGTGAAGGTGGAACGGGTAAGAAGGCCGATGTGAAAGGCTATCGTATTGCTGGAAAAACCGGTACTGCTCGTAAAGCCATTGGCGGTGGTTACGGTGACGAATACTCAGTATTTTTTGCGGGGATTGCACCGGTCAGTGATCCTAAGATTGCAATGGTAGTATTTGTCGATGAGCCGGGCAGTGAAGATTATTATGGCGGCCAAGTTGCGGCGCCGGTATTTGCAAAAGTGGCCGGTGATACCCTCAGATTATTAAATGTTAAGCCGGATGAAAATACTGAAAAAGAACTAAAACTTAGCACTTTAAAAGTGGCTAAGAACAGCAAAAGGGGAGCAGACAATGGCTGATCTCCCAA
Organism: Kangiellaceae bacterium; assembly: GCA_965230525.1. Taxonomy (GTDB): domain Bacteria; phylum Pseudomonadota; class Gammaproteobacteria; order Enterobacterales; family Kangiellaceae. The sequence continues at coordinate 4,270,381 of OZ246008.1, read as the reverse complement.
GTTTAGAAATTGTTTTAAATGATATTTCCAGTGAGCAGGTAGCGCCCGACCGTTCTGGTTGTCCGGTTGGGCCGCTTCGCTTAGATAGTCGGCAAGTGAGTCAAGGCGATACCTTTGTTGCCGTCGAAGGGTTTCAGACTGACGGTCGAGTGTATATCCCAATGGCGTTAAAACAAGGTGCAGGATTAATTTTTGCGGATGATGATAACAGTGAAGAATTCAAAGTGTTATTTGCTGATTTACCATCAGAAAAAATAATTTGGATTGCAAATCTAAGAAATCAGTTGAGCGAAATTGCAGCAAACTATTATGGTCATCCTTCTGAAGAGTTAAAAAATATTGCTGTTACTGGCACCAATGGAAAGACAAGCTGTAGCTTTTTGATTGCTAAAACATTGCAAAAACTTCATTTCGAATGTTACTTGATGGGAACTTTGGGGGTGGGTAGTTGCAGTGATTTGCGAGAGTCTGAAAATACCACGGCGGATGCGATTACTTTACAAAAGGTTTTAAAAGAAGCGCTCGATAGCGGTGCTCAGTTTTCAGCCATGGAAATTTCTTCTCATGGACTCGACCAAAATCGGGCAACCGCGGTTCATTTTAATACTGCAATTTTTACAAATTTAACTCGAGATCACCTCGATTATCATCAAAACATGGAAAATTATGGTGCCGCTAAAAGGAAGTTATTTTTGCAGCCGCAACTTAAAAATGTCGTCCTTAATGTCGATGATAAATTTGGGCGCAAGCTAGCTAAAGATGATGAAATTGTTGCGCAAAAATGGTTAACCACTACCAATACTCCACCCTCTGGTGCCAGCTTAGAGCATTGGGTTTGGGCGGAAGAAGTTAATTTCTCACTGCGTGGAATTCACGCCAAAGTTTACACGCCTTGGGGATCGGGAAAGCTGGACTCGCCGTTAATCGGTCAGTTCAATTTGTCTAATCTCTTATTGGTGATTGCGGCGCTTGGTGCAATTTTAAAAGACTTACAACCGGTATTAGAGGCAATAAAGACGGTACAGGCGGCAGACGGAAGAATGCAGTCTATCGGCAATGAGAAAACACCAACGGCAATTGTTGATTACGCGCATACGCCGGATGCATTGGAAAAGGCACTTAATGCGATCAGAGAACATTGCTCCGGACTAATCTGGTGCGTGTTTGGCTGTGGTGGTGATCGCGACGCAGGTAAACGTCCTTTGATGGCTAAAATAGCAGAAAAGTTATCTAATCGAGTGGTTGTAACTCAAGACAATCCGCGTTTAGAAGATGAGCAGCAAATTGAAAAGGATATTTTTGCCGGATTTAAGCGACCCGAAAAAGCGGTTTACATTTCGGATAGAGAAGAAGCTATCGCCTACGCTATTAGCAACGCTGAACCGGTTGATGCTATTTTAATTGCAGGTAAAGGGCATGAGGATTACCAAATCATTGGTAAGAGCAAAAATGACTTTAGTGATGTCGAAGTGTGCCAGAAATTATTGGAGGCTACCTACCAATGATTTCTATGAGTATAGAAACAATTGCGCAGGTACTTGGCGGTCGATTAATCGGTGCAGATGCCCTAGTTGATAGTGTAATGACCGACAGCCGTCAAATTGAGGCAGGCAACGATTATTCAAATTATTTATTTATAGCGCTCAAAGGACCGCATTTTGATGCACATCAATTTTTAAGCGAGTTTGCCGATAGGGTCGGTGGTATGGTCGTGGACCATCCGTGTGAGGTGACTTGTGCACAAATAGTGGTTGAAAATACTCACAAGGCTTTAGCTGATTTGGCAAGATACAATCGAAGCCAATGTCATGCTTCGGTTATTGCAATTACCGGAAGTAGCGGAAAGACTACTGTGAAAGAAATGACCGCGGCAATTCTTTCTAATGCGGGTTTAACCCTGGCGACACAAGGCAACTTTAACAATGATATTGGTGCGCCGTTAACGCTGTTGAATTTAAATCATCAGCATCAATTTGCTGTCATTGAACTTGGTGCCAATCATGAAGGTGAAATCGCATTTACTTCTGATCTGACCCAGCCCGATGTTGCCGTTGTCAACAATGTTGCCGAGTCGCATCTCGAAGGATTTGGCGATATTCAAGGTGTGGCAAGAGCTAAGTCAGAGATTTATTTTTCACTCGATAAATCTGGGGTGGCGGTAGTCAATCAAGATGATCGGTTTGCAAGTTTTTTCGAGCAACGAATTGAGTCAAAAATGTTGCGCTTTTCGATGCGGCAAGAAAGCGATGTTTACGCATCAGCGATTAAGGTTAATTCCGACCAGTCTACATCTTTCAATCTAAATTATCAGCAACAAACAGAGACTATTAACTTGGCAGTTATTGGACGACACAATGTTGCCAATGCATTAGCCGCAGCCAGCTGTTGTTTAGCAATAGGAATTTCTTTAAAAACGATTGCAGTAGGATTACAACAAGCGGCTACTGTATCGGGAAGACTAGTCGTGAAGCAACTGCAAAATGGCTGTCAGATTATTGATGATAGTTACAATGCAAACGTTGCTTCCATGACCGCCGCTATTCACCTGCTTAGTCAGTTTCAAGGTAAACGGATTTTAGTGATAGGTGATATGGCAGAGCTAGGTGAAACAGCCAGAGAGTGTCACCAACAAATTGGAGAACTTGCCAAAGAAGTTGGAATTGATCATATGTTTAGTTGTGGTGTACTAACGCAGTTTGCCCAGCGAGCATTTAACCTAGCTAGTCAAAGCACAACGGCTAGCGAGCTTAATGAAATTAACAAATATCATTTTTCGGAACAGTCCGAACTAATAACAAGACTAATAAAAGAAGCGAAAAATGGAGTGACTATTTTGGTCAAAGGCTCTCGTAGTGCTCATATGGAAAATGTGGTTAAAGCATTAGTAGATATAGATTTATCTGCTGAATCGTTAACCGAGGATCAGCAAAAAGATTCTGATCGCATCGCTTCCCTCTCAGGGGATCAATAATATGTTACTTTGGCTTGCAGAATATTTAGAACAGTTTTATTCGGGCTTTAACTTGTTCCAGTACTTAACTATTCGAGGAATTTTAGGGGTAATAACCGCTTTTGTTTTTTCCTTAATGTTAGGCCCTTATATGATTCGAAAACTAAGTGTCAAACAAATTGGGCAAACCGTTCGAGATGATGGTCCACAAACTCACTTGAGCAAAGCGGGCACACCGACCATGGGTGGGGCGCTAATCTTAGCAGCTATTACTATCGCAACATTGTTGTGGGGTGATTTGGAAAACCGATTTGTTTGGACTGTTTTGTTAACAACCATTGGCTTCGGTTTGGTTGGTTGGGTCGACGATTATCGTAAGCTTATCTATAAAGATCCCAAGGGTCTTGCTTCGCGTTGGAAATATTTTTGGCAATCGGTGATCGGCTTGGTTGCAGCGAGCTATTTATTTTTGAGCGCTCAAAGTCCACTAGAAACAACCTTGATTATTCCATTTTTTAAAAATGTGGCAATCAGCATGGGGCTTTTTTATATCGTCTTTACTTACTTTGTGATTGTCGGCACGAGTAATGCGGTTAATTTGACAGACGGCCTTGATGGTCTTGCCATTTTACCAACGGTTTTGGTCGCCGGCGCGCTAGGTGTTTTCGCTTACTTAACCGGAAATATTAACTTTTCAGAATACTTATCGATTCCCTACGTTCCTGGGACCGGAGAGCTGATAATTTTTTGCGGGGCGATAGCCGGAGCTGGGCTTGGATTTTTATGGTTTAACACTTATCCCGCACAGGTTTTTATGGGGGATGTTGGTGCATTAGGATTAGGTGCAGCATTAGGTACTGTGGCCGTGATTGTTCGACAAGAGTTAGTACTGTTCATTATGGGCGGTGTTTTTGTCATCGAAACGGTCTCAGTTATTTTGCAAGTTGCCTCATTCAAACTGACCGGTCGGAGAATATTTAATATGGCACCGTTGCATCACCATTATGAATTGAAGGGATGGCCGGAGCCAAGAGTGATTGTTCGGTTTTGGATAATATCGGTGATTTTAGTTTTGGTCGGCTTGGCTACGTTAAAAATACGTTAATGGCTGAACTTAGAATTTATATAAATGAAAAATAACGAATGAATAAAGCACAGCAAAAATCAATAACTCATATCATCTACGGGCTAGGTGTGTCTGGGTTGTCGTGTGCTCGTTATTTTGACCGAATTGAGCAGCCTTACTATTTGGCCGATACTCGCGAGCGTCCGCCCGCTGCGGAGCAAATTGATTCTTTAGAATATTGTCAAGGCTATAGTTTTGGTGCGCAGTCACTTAAGCTTTTGGACGATTGCCAGATGATTGTAGTGAGTCCTGGAATAAGTTTAAAAGATCCGTTTTTGGTGCAAGCAAGATCAAGGGAAATAGAACTTGTGGGAGATGTTGAGTTGTTTGCTCGACATTGTGGTAAGAAAATCGTTGCAATTACCGGTTCTAACGGCAAGAGCACTGTCACCGAGTTGAGTGAAGCTCTATTAAGAGCAGCTGGGGTCAATGCTCAAAAAGGTGGAAACATTGGTCTGCCGGTACTTGATTTTTTACCAGCCGACGAGGCCGATGTATACGTTTTGGAAGTATCGAGTTTTCAAATGGATACGACTAAATCCTTACAAGCCGACGTAGCGGTGTTATTAAATATCAGCGAAGACCATATGGATCGTTATGAAAGCTTCGAGCACTACGGTTGTTCAAAACGACGAATATTCGAAAATGCCAAATGCAAAATATTTAATTGGGATGACAGATTAACTTTACCGACTGAAATTGATGCTAACGATTTGAGTTTTTCTTTGGAAAAGCCGAAAGAAGTTAATCATGTTGTAAGTTACCTAGACAAAAATGAAAGTGATTACGAGTTTGTGGTGAATGAAAAAACGTTGACTTCAACACGTGATTTAAAAATTACTGGTTTTCATAATTGGTTGAATGCATTGGCTAGCCTTAGCATTTTGCATCAACTAAATGTTGCTATTAATCAGGACGTTTTAGACGCTTTGATTAATTACCAAGGGCTAGCACATCGGTTTCAATTGGTTTCAAGAAAAATGGACTGCTTATGGATCAATGATTCAAAAGCAACCAACGTTGGTGCAACGGTAGCGGCATTGAACAGTTTGAAACAGTTTTCCGATCAGCGGGTGTTCTTAATTGCAGGTGGTGATTCTAAAAATGCTGATCTAAACGACTTGCAAGGCGTTCTAGATAACAGTGTGTATCGCTTAATTTTGCTAGGCAAAGATGCTGACCGTCTTGCCGAAGTGAGTCGAATTGTACCTTACATTAAAGTTGAAAACTTACAACAAGCTGTTAAAGCAATTTCGCCAGAACTTAACAAGGGCGATATCGTTTTACTCTCACCTGCGTGTGCTAGTTTGGATATGTTCAAAAACTTTGAAGAGCGTGGGAACGCGTTTATTGCTGCGGTGGAGGAGTGCGCATGAAACGCCTTGACCCAAGCATTATCTGGTACGACCGCACTCTCGTTGGGGTCATTATCATATTGGCGTCACTAGGATTGATCATGGTGACGTCTAGTTCAATGCACTATGCGCAAGATATGTTTAGAGGCAATTCGTTTCATTATGTTCTGCGACATATGGTATTTATGTTGATTACATTAGTGGCTGTTAGTGTTGTTATGACTCAACCTATCATAAAGTGGCAAAAATACAGTCCTTACCTTTTAATCGCTGGAATCATTTTATTGTTGCTTGTGTTGTTTGCAGGAAGAACTGTTAATGGAAGCCGTCGTTGGCTCGCATTTGGACCAATTACATTGCAAGTTTCTGAATTTGTGAAACTTTTTATTATTGCCTATTTGGCTGGTTATTTAGTACGAAGGACTGACGAACTACAAACGCAATTTGCCGGCTTTATGAAGCCACTATTTGTGATTGCGCTGATTTCCAGTTTGTTGTTATTAGAACCTGATTTTGGTGCAACCGTGGTGATATTGGCTACCACTTTAGCGATGTTGTTTTTAGGTGGCGCAAAGTTATGGCAGTTTATTGGTCTCACTTTAGTTGTTGGCGCTGCACTAACTGCGGTGGTAGTCAGTTTTCCTTATCGACTGCAACGAGTTCTCACATTTTTAGATCCTTGGGCCGATCCTTTTGGTTCGGGTTATCAATTGACTCAATCGTTAATTGCATTTGGACGCGGAAATATTTTTGGTCAAGGGCTTGGTAATAGCTTGCAAAAATTGTCCTACTTGCCGGAAGCGCACACCGATTTTGTGTTCGCGGTGTTAGCGGAAGAGCTTGGGCTTATTGGTGTGTTTGCTGTATTAGTGTTGTTTTTTATTTTGTTTGTTCGCGCAATGAAAATCGGTCGAGTTGCTTTGCTTCAAAGTAGAGCCTATTCCGCTTATATGGCCTATGGCATTGGTTTCTGGTTGACCTTTCAAGCGTTGATTAATGTTGGCGTCACCAGTGGAGCATTGCCGACCAAAGGGTTAACACTTCCATTTGTGAGTTATGGAAACAATAGCTTACTAGTGTGCGGTATTGCGGTTGCTATTTTATTGAGAATTGATTTTGAAAACCGCTTAGTTGCGGAAAAAATTCTCAGTGCTAAAGACACTGAGCTCGAAGCCAGAGGTGCTGTTGATGCTTAAGCAAAACACATCGAATCGCCAACAGCCGGTGGCTTTAGTGATGGCTGGTGGAACCGGTGGGCACATTTTCCCAGGGTTGGCGGTTGCCAAAGAGTTAGAAAGCAAAGGTTGGCGAGTTCATTGGCTTGGGTCCCAAGGCGGCATGGAAGAAACGTTGGTCGCTAAGCACAATATTCCGTTATCGGTGATTGCTGTCTCAGGTTTAAGAGGGAATGGAGCATTGGGTTGGTTTAAGGCGCCTTTTTCGTTATTTAAGGCGATGTATCAAGCGAGAAAAATTATTGCCAAAGTAAACCCTCAAGTTGTGTTAGGTTTTGGCGGGTTTGCATCAGGACCGGGTGGCGCCATGGCGAAAGTTATGGGTACTTATTTAATTATTCATGAACAAAATGCGATTGCAGGTATGACAAATAAATTATTGTCAAAATGGGCTGATGTGATTTTTCAGGCTTTCCCTAATACTTTTCAAGCTTCAATTAATGCTGAAACCATTGGTAACCCTATCCGTAAAGAAATACTTGAGTTAGTGACAGAAACTCAACCTGAGCAAGCACAAGTTCAATCAAATAGTCAGCCGTCCGATGGCTCAATTGAGAGCGATAGCTCGACTGCAAGCGACAACAAAAAAACAATCAACGTTCTAGTGGTGGGAGGCAGCCGCGGCGCACTAGCACTTAATCAGGAGTTGCCCAACTTGTTTGCTGATCTAGTTCGCGAAAGCAAAATTAGGGTAAGACATCAAGCAGGTGAAGCCGGTTATCAAATTGCGTGTCAACAATATGAAGAACTTGATTTAATCTCGACGGGGTTAATTAAAGTTGAAGCATTTATCGACGATATGGCAAAAGCCTACCAACAAGCCGATGTGGTGATATGTAGAGCTGGAGCACTCACGGTGTCGGAGATTGCTGCAGTTGGTGTGGCAGCTGTTTTTGTACCTTATCCGTTTGCGGTAGATGACCACCAAACACTTAATGCGAATTGGTTGGTTGCGCAACAAGCTGGCCTTGTGATCGCGCAATCCGATCTGAGTAAGCAAGCGACCAAAAAGGTTTTACATACGCTGCTAACAGATTATCGACAAATTAAGGCAATGGCCAAAAATGCGAGAAAGAGTGCTTTTTTAACTGCGACGCAAAAGATGGCTGAGGCAAGTGAGAAAGTTTTGGAGAGAGCTGCATGAGTACCGTGGTCGCTACAAGAGCAAATGATTTAGACATTCATATACCAGAAATGAGAAGAATTCGTCGAATCCATTTTATCGGTATTGGTGGCGCAGGTATGTGTGGCATCGCTGAAGTGCTACTAAATCAAGGGTATTCCATCACCGGTTCTGATCCAGTTGAAAGTAGTAATACTAAGCGGTTAAAAGCGTTAGGCGCACAAATTTTTCATCAACACACAGCGAATAATATTCTTGGAGTTGATGTGGTTGTGGTGAGTACCGCAATTTCAAATGAAAATGTGGAAGTAGAAGCCGCTCGCTCAAGACGGATACCGGTGGTTCCTCGAGCCGAAATGCTAGCCGAATTAATGCGTTTTAGGCATGGTGTTGCGGTAGCGGGTACTCACGGCAAAACGACTACAACGAGTTTGTTAGCCACAATTTTTGCCGAGGCTGGACTCGATCCAACTTATGTCATTGGTGGATTACTTAATCGTTTAGGCGCTAATGCTAAGTTAGGGAAAAGTCGTTATTTTATCGCTGAAGCTGATGAAAGCGATGCCTCTTTCTTACATCTTCAGCCAATGGTTTCTGTGGTCACCAATATTGATATGGATCACATGGATACCTATGGAGGCGACTTCGAAAACGTCAAAAAAACATTCGTTGAATTTATTCATAACTTACCATTTTACGGGTTGGCGGTTTTGTGTGGCGATGATGATGCTGTAAAGCAAATAATTCCCTCATTAACTCGTCCTTATGTGACTTATGGTTTTACCGATGGGGTCGACTATCAGGCCGTGGAGGTTAAGCAAAATGGTGTCGTGAGTGAGTTTAAAATTAAGCGAAAAAACAAGCCTGGACTAGTGGATATTTCTCTTAATATGCCAGGAAAACATAATGTACTTAATTCATTGGCCGCATTTGCGGTAGCCAATGAAGATGGCGTTAAAGCCGCTGCTATTTCCGAAGCGTTAAAAACCTTTTCTGGAATAGGACGTCGCTTTCAAAGTTATGGGGTGTTCGATACAGCCAAAGGCAATATTGAATTAGTGGATGATTATGGTCACCATCCAACGGAAATTAAAGCGACTATTGATGCGGTTAGAGATGGATGGGCTGAGAAACGTATTGTGATGGTTTTTCAGCCGCATCGTTACACCAGAACGCGAGACTTGTACGAAGACTTTGCTGCGGTGTTAGCCACCGTAGATGTATTAATTATTATGCAAGTTTACGCTGCTGGAGAAGCGCCCATCGCCGGCGCTGATAGTCGATCATTATGTCGTACCATTCGACAACATGGAGGCTTAGATCCGATTTTTGTTGAGGAGCAAAAAAACTTGAAGTCGGCCATCGCCAAGGTTGTTAAAGATGGCGATATTTTAGTTACACAAGGCGCTGGAAATGTCGGAGGCTTAGCAGCAAGTTGGGCCGAAGAAAATATGAGTTTTATTAAATAACTGACGGAATGGAAAATTAGAAAAGTGAGCCATCTAATCAACACAGCGAGTCTATCTAATCCAACAATGTTTGGAAGGGTAGCTGTATTGCTTGGTGGAAACAGTGCTGAACGAGAAATCTCGCTATTATCAGGCAGTGCCATTTACCAGGCATTGGCTAATCAAGGTGTTGATGTGGTCAAAATTGATACCCAGCAAGCAGACTATTCATTGTTGCTTGATGGTGAAGTCGATCGAGTATTCATAGCGCTGCATGGAAGAGATGGCGAAGATGGCATGGTTCAAGGCTTTTTAAAAATGCTCAACATTCCATTTACAGGAAGTGATTTGGCAAGCTCCGCGATTGCAATGAATAAGCTGCATAGCAAGCGGATTTGGCAAAGCTTAGGTTTGCCCACTGCGCCTTTTGAAAAAGTAGCGCGCCAATTTAAGTTTAACAATGTAATGGCTAAAACACTGATGGATAAAATAGGTAATACCTTATTTGTTAAGCCTATACGTGAAGGATCGAGTGTTGGTATGTCAAAAACTCAGAGCGCTGAAGCGTTGGTCGAGGCGGTAGAATTAGCCCAACAATTTGATGATGTTTTGATTGAGAAATTTGTACAGGGCAAAGAATACACCGTTAGTTTGTTAAATGACAAAGCGCTACCGAGTATCAGCATGGTCACTCCTAATGAGTTTTATGACTATGACGCAAAATATTGTTCAAGTAGTACCGAATATTTTTGCCCCAGTGGCCTGGATGAAAAACAAGAAGCGCATCTTAAATCACAAGCGTTGATTGCATTTAAAGCTTTAGGATGCAGCGGATGGGGAAGAGTTGATTTTATTAAAGATGAAAGTAGCCAAGAGTTTATGCTGTTAGAGGCTAACACGGTGCCTGGAATGACAAAAACATCACTTGTGCCCAAAGCTGCGGCACAGGCGGGAATGTCTTTTGATGAATTAGTGCTACAAATATTGGCAACCAGCTTGGCAACCCCCACTGGGCACGTGGAGGCAAGTCATGGCTAAGCGCATGGCAGTTAAAACAACTAAGAAAAAGCAGCGGCAATTGCCACAGCTTAAAATTGCACTTCCTAAGCCTGTGTTGCGAGCAATGGTCGGCTTATTTGGAATCGTTATTATTGCAGCGATCATTCATTGGTTGTCTAGTTTACCAAGTATTACCACGAATATTTGGCCAATTGAAAAAGTAAGTTTTGGGGGTGACACTCAACGAATTAACAAAGCTGGACTAATTGAAAAATTAGGACTAGCAAACGGAAAAGGAATGTTGTCAGTTGACTTACAAAAAGTGAGAAGCGAAGTATTAGAAAACCCTTGGGTGGAAAGTGTAGAAATTAGGAAGCAATGGCCAGATACCTTAATTTTCACCCTGTATGAAAAAAAGCCAATTGCGATTTTAAACGATGGTTTTTTGTTAGCGGATGGACAAGTCGTAAAAACTGAAGTTACCGCACAAGATGAGAACGAGTTACTAACTATTCGTATCGAAAAAACTGAAAATATAAACCAACAAAAATTACTGGCCATGACTGAACTGCTAACCAAAGTCAATCAAAAGCTTGCTAGTAATAATTTTTTGTTAAGTGAAATTGAAATAGATAAAACAAATAGTTGGAATTTAAAAACTGCAACCGATGTGCTGATTAAGACCGGGCGTAAAAACCATCTTCAGCGTCTCGATCGATTTTTACAAGTCTATGTTGCAATAGAAAATAAAAACCAGTTAAACAGCGTCGATTTACGATATCGGAATGGCTTAGCCGTCGAGTTGAAGTCAAACGCCATAAGTGAAGAAAGTTAATTAACGAGTTAACAAATTATGTCAAAAACACAAGAGAAAAAACTTATTGTAGGGTTGGATATCGGCACCTCTAAGGTGGTTGCGATTGTCGGAGAGATCGGTTCTAACGGAACCACCGATATCATCGGTATTGGTAGTCACCCGTCCAATGGTTTAAAGAAAGGCGTTGTGGTCAATATTGAATCCACGGTGCAATCGATTCAGCGCGCAGTGGAAGAAGCCGAATTAATGGCTGGTTGTCAAATTCATTCGGTTTTTGCCGGTATTGCGGGTAGCCATATTCGAAGCCTCAATTCTCATGGCATCGTTGCAATTAGAGACAGCGAGGTGAATTCTGGAGATGTTGAACGGGTTATCGATGCTGCCAAAGCTGTCGCCATTCCAGCGGATCAGAGGATTTTACATATCCTTCCGCAAGAGTTTGTGATTGATAACCAAGAAGGTATTCGAGAGCCCATCGGAATGTCTGGCGTTCGCCTTGAAGCAAAAGTTCATATGGTAACCGGCGCTGATAGTGCTTCTCAAAATATCGTGAAATGTATTAGACGTTGCGGGTTAGAAGTTGACGATATTATCTTAGAACAACTTGCTTCAAGTTATTCCGTGTTAACCGAAGATGAAAAAGAATTAGGTGTTTGTATTGTCGATATCGGTGGCGGGACAACTGACATTGCAGTATTCACCGAAGGTGCAATTAGGCATACCGCTGTGATTCCAATCGCAGGCGATCAAGTGACTAATGATATTGCTGTTGCTTTAAGAACACCTACTCAACATGCTGAGGACATCAAGATTAAATACGCTTGTGCGCTTCGCCAGTTGACCTCGCTAGAGGATACCATTGAAGTGCCTGGCGTCGGTGACCGAGAGCCTAAACGAATGTCACGGCAAACATTAGCCGAGGTCGTTGAGCCACGATATGAAGAGCTGTTTACTTTGATACAAGCCGAGCTACGCCGCAGTGGTTTTGAAGAAGTGATTCCAGCCGGCATAGTGTTAACCGGCGGCTCATCAAAAATGGAAGGCTTAATCGAGTTAGCTGAAGAAGTGTTTCATATGCCGGTAAGGTTAGGCGTGCCACAAGGTATTAGCGGTTTGGTTGACGTTGTTAAAAATCCGATCCATGCGACTGGTGTCGGACTTTTACTTTACGGACAACAACAAAATATTTATAGCAGTTCATATGAAGAAAAAGCGCTGACGTTAGGCGGGTTTTTTGGCAGTTTAAAGCGTTTATTTAGTGGATATTAACGGTCATCTCTGCCCTTTATAAATGGCAGAGAAATATATTAATTTTTAGTTTTAAATTTTATTTTTTATTTTTAAATATTAGCAACCTAGAAGGGGAATTATTATGTCTAATATGTTTGAGCTAGTCGATAGTTTGCGTGACAACGCAGTAATTAAAGTCATTGGAGTTGGCGGTGGCGGTGGCAACGCCGTGGAGCACATGCTTCGTGCCAATGTTGATGGCGTTGAATTCATTTGTGCCAATACCGATGCACAAGCATTAAATAGAAGTTCAGTGCGAACCTCTATTCAAATTGGTGGTGAAGTCACCAAAGGATTGGGAGCTGGTGCAAACCCAGAAATTGGTCGGCAAGCTGCGCTAGAAGACAGAGAGCGGATTGCTGAAATCCTAACGGATACCGACATGGTATTTATTACCGCTGGGATGGGCGGTGGAACCGGTACAGGTGCTGCTCCTGTTATTGCAGAAATTGCTAAAGAAATGGGTGTGTTAACAGTTGCAGTTGTGACTAAACCATTTTTCTTTGAAATGAAAAAACGTATGACCGTCGCAGAAACCGGAATTGATGAACTTCGTCAGCATGTTGACTCGTTAATTATCGTGCCAAACGACAAAGTTTTAAATGTTATGAAAGGCAAAAAGCTAACGGAAGCATTTAAAGCCGCCAACGATGTATTGCATGGTGCAGTTCAAGGTATTGCTGAACTAATGACTTGCCCAGGATTAATTAACGTTGACTTTGCAGATGTAAAAACTGTTATGTCTGAGAAAGGAATGTCAATGATGGGTAATGGCGTTGGCACCGGAGAAGACAGAGCGATTAAAGCGGCTGAGCTGGCAGTTTCAAGTCCATTATTGGAAGACGTCGACTTATCAGGTGCAAAAGGAATTCTAGTTAATATTACTTCAGGTGAAGATATGAGTATTGACGAATTCTCTGAAGTTGGTAGCGTGGTTCAAGATTTTGCCGCAGAAGATGCAACGGTGGTTATTGGAACCGCAATTGATCCTGAGTTGAAAGACGAAATTCGCGTGACCGTGGTTGCTACCGGCATTGGACAAGCAGCTGAACCAGTTGCTCAGGTTAAGGTCGATAACACCAAAAAAGCGGATGGAACCAATGACTACGAGAAATTGCAGCGTCCGACTATTTTGCGTAAGCAAGCTACTCAACCAAAACAGGTTGTGGGTAGCGATATGGACTACTTGGATATTCCGGCATTTTTACGAAAGCAAGCTGACTAGCAGTTAGTTTCGATAAAAGAAAATTGCACAATTTTATTGTGCGACACAGCGTTTTGTCGAATGCTAGCCGACCTATGCCTCCCTTCTAGTAGGTGGGCTAGTGTTCGATAATATTAAATAGTAAAAGTGTTCAGGCGGTTGAATATAATCTCATATTGAGAATTGCGGGAATTTTAGCCGTGGTTTTTGGTCAAACGAAGCGATACAAGCTGCCCTCGGCAGCGCTTATGACAAAGTTTAGGCAGATGCATAGCGAGCTTTGAGATAAAACGCGAAATTGTGCAAAAAGTGAACAATTTTTTAATTTTATGTTCTGTCATATTGTGGTAATATTCCACAATCGCTCAGCTAACTCATCCGATGAGTTGCTAACAGATTGATAAAATTGATAAAAATCAAACTTAGTTAGTAAAAGCTTAAACGATATAAACTAGGCCAAAAAGGAATATTGAGTCTAATAAATTCATTTTTGGAGATTTTATTGATGATCAGACAACGCACTCTCAAGACTGCGATCCGTGCTACTGGCGTGGGGTTGCATACCGGTGAGAAAGTTTACCTGACCTTACGACCTGCTGCCGTTGATACCGGAATCATTTTTCGACGCGTCGATCTTGACCCTGTAGTTGAACTTGTTGCTAAACCAGAAAATGTTGGAGACACTACTTTATCGACCTGCCTTGTTAATGGCGATGTGCGAGTCTCTACCGTTGAGCATTTACTTGCCGCTATGGCTGGTCTTGGCATTGATAATGCAATTATTGATGTTTCTGCTCCCGAAGTTCCGATTATGGATGGCAGTGCTGGCCCCTTTGTCTTTTTGCTCCAATCTGCTGGTGTTGAGAATCAGAGCAAGCCTAAGAAATTCATTCGTATCAAAAAGCGCGTTGAAGTGTCAGATGGTGAGAAAAAAGCTATTTTCGAACCCTTTGATGGATTTAAAGTTTCTTTTGGTATCGATTTTGATCATCCGGTTTTTCAAGCCAGTGCAAAGTTTTCTGAGGTCGATTTTTCGGCCACATCATTTGTTAAAGAAATTAGCCGTGCGCGCACCTTTGGCTTTATGAATGATATCGAATACCTTCGTTCAAAGAATTTAGTTCAAGGTGGTAGCATGGAAAATGCTATTGTTCTTGATGAATATCGTGTACTCAACGAAGATGGTCTTCGTTATGATGATGAGTTTGTTAAACACAAAATACTTGATGCCATCGGTGACTTGTATTTGTTGGGTTATAGCTTAGTCGGAGCGTTCACTGGCGTTAAGTCAGGACATGCCCTAAACAATTTGCTGCTTCGAGCTCTAATGGCCGACGAAACAGCTTATGAAATGGTCTCGTTTGAGGATAACGATACCGCACCAATTTCATACATAATGAACCCTGGACTCGCGGTTTAAGGGGTTTATCGAGACGCTTTCTAGCGCACAAAATTATTAAAGCCGAGCATTGCTCGGCTTTTTGCGCTAAGGATTTCGTTTTGGCTGAACGATAATATCGATGTTGGCCAAATTCAAGAAGCCAGTGTTTCTAAAATAGCTCAGTAAATCAGGGAGTTGAAAGCGCAGTTTGTGACTCCAGGCTGGACTATCGACCGCTAAAACGAGAGTACTTTTGCGGATATTTGCCACGCGACAGTGCTTTGCCATCTCTGGAGCGAGATATTCATGGAGTTTTTTGTCGATCGTCTGTATCTTAGTCAGCCGATCGAGTAACGCTTTGACGTTGCCTTCAGGTTGATTAAGCAAGTTATCAACAGCATTTGGACGATTTTTGGGCATAATTTTGATAACTAGCTAGAATATAAGGGTAAGTTATCATTTTAACATTGTTTTTTATCAATTTGATAAGAGCATTAATAATAATAATCAAGACGAAATAACAGCTATAAACAAGTATCTTTTATGAGTATTACAATTTTACAACGCTCTTCGCAAGGAATGAGAAGTGTCAAATTACGTAATGGATTTATCTATAGCATCATCTCTTTTATGCTTGTTGTGCCTCTTGCAGCCGGAGTGGGTGGTTACTATTACGCTATAAAACAGGGCGAAGTCACTCAAGTTGAACAGGTGACAATCGATCAGTGGCACGCGGAGATGCAGTCTCAACGTGACGAAATTGAACTTGCTAAACAAGCGTCTCAGCAACAAATCAATGCACTTGCAGCCCGCTTGGGTATGATCCAAGCACATGTAAGACGTCTTGATGCAGCAGGTGAGCGAATACTTACTATTTCTGGGATCGATGCAAAAGAGTTTAACTTTGGTGAAGCACCTGCAATTGGTGGCCCGGAGAAAACTTTGGATGATACTAATAGTGACATTAACTCTTTAGACGAGGCTTTTAAGGATGTGAACCTTTCACTGCAATCAAGAGAGCAACAATTAAAAGTGTTGGAGTCATTGTTAATGGACAAACACATGGGGGTAGAGCGATACATTTCTGGGCGCCCGACCACTAAAGGTTGGTTATCATCCTTTTATGGTGAGCGAAGTGATCCCTTTACCGGCAAACCCGCTTGGCATGCTGGCGTTGATTTTGCGGGTAAAGAAGGCGATCCTGTGATTGCAACTGCCGCTGGGGTTGTCTCTTGGGTTGGTCATCGTTCTGGTTATGGATTATTAGTCGAAATTAATCACGGCGACGGATTGGTCACACGATACGGCCATAATAAAAAGGCCTTGGTAAACAAAGGCGATGTGGTTAAAAAAGGCCAAACCATTTCAGAAATGGGTAATAGCGGGCGATCAACCGGTGCTCATGTGCATTATGAAGTGATAAAAAATGGCCGTCCTACCGACCCAACACCTTATGTAAATCGCAGAAAGAAAAGTTAAATACGCTTGGCTTAATGCCTACCAAAGAATCAGCGAAAAGCTCTAGCATTAATAATGCTAGAGCTTTTTTATTGCCGTGAGCTGGTGTTATTTAAACAATACCATATTGATTGAGCGGTAATCGCCGGTAGCGCTTGCCTGTTGCATCAAAAATGGCATTACACAATGCAGGTGCAAATGGCGGTACGCCCGGCTCTCCAATACCCGCTGGCGGATGATCGCTTTTAAGAATATTCACATTGACTTCTGGCACCTGTCCCATTCTTGCCATCGGATAATCATGGAAATTACTTTGTTCTACGATGCCATCTTTAGCAGTAATTTCGCCATAATAAGCCAATGAAGCGGAGAATATCGCCGCACCTTCCATTTGCGAACGAGCTCTATCTGGATTAATAACTTTTCCTGCATCAACGGCATAAAAGACTTTTTCGATCTGAATTTTTCCGTCTTTTTCGGAAACTATGACCACGGTTGCCACATAGGTACAGAAGCTTCGGCTGGCGGCAATACCTATTCCATGGCCTTTTGGCAGTTTTGCACCCCAGTTCGCGTCTTTAGCGACCACTTCAATCACATTTTTTAGTCGCGCGGTGTCAACCGGGTAGGTATCAAAACTTTCGCCATAATTTTCATACTTTGCACCATCTTTATTCACATCAAGTTTTTGATCTTTGCCGATCAACCCAAGTAGGTAGTCTTTAGGATCTTTCCCTTGCTCACGTGCAAGTTCGTCGGCAAATGAGCTCACCGCAAATGCGTTGTTAATATTGGTCACCGACCGTACCCAACCGATGCGCATAAACGTATCACTTTCGCCGTTGGTCAGCTTTATGTTGGGTAAATCGAAAGGCAAATCCGTTTGTCCTAAATCCGCGGCGCCGGCCTGTTTGGCGGCCGGATTAAAAGTCGCGCCAATTGGGTGATTGACCATTCCATGGTACCAACCAGTCGCTTTACCAGACTTATCAAATGACGCTGATAAGGTTTGATAACTAGGCGAGTGATAGTATCCATGCTTTATTTCATCTTCTCGAGTCCAGCTCACTTTAATCGGCAGCTTAGTTTGATTTGCGAGATAAACCGCTTCAGCTATATAGTCCGGTTTGGATTTACGACCAAAGCCGCCGCCCAACAGAGTGACATTTATTTTAACGCTAGCGGCTTTTTCTTGTGGAATTTGCATCACAGCCATCGCGTTGCGTTGGGCGGATTGCGGGGTTTGTGTGCAAGTCCATACTTCAACGCCATCGTCATTAACGACAGCGGTCGCAGCTGGGGGCTCCATGGTTGCGTGAGCAATCCCAGCCACATAATAGTTGTGGGTTATGACTTTATCTGCCGACTGTTTTGCTTTGTCCCAGTCGCCTCGGTTACGTACTACATGAGGCGGATTTTCCAGCGCTTTGATAAACTCTTTTTCGTAATCCTTTGTACTGTATTTGGCATTACTACCATGGTCCCACTCAATTTTTAATTTATCGCGCGCTTGTAATGCAGCCCAGGTATTTTCTGCGATGACCGCTATTCCTCCGAGCATTCTAAATGCAGCGGGTGGAGTCAGAGCGGGCATTTCGATAATTTTGATGACGCCTGGGACTTTCATTGCCTCGCTGGCATCGTAAGACTTCACTTTGCCAAACAGTACCGGAGGTCTAGCAATAACTGCGTGTTTCATCCCTTCGACTTCAACATCAAAGCCAAAACGAGCTTTTCCAGTGACAATATCTTTTCCATCGATGAGTTTAATATTATCTTTGCCGACATAACGGTGTTCAGATTCTTTCTTGAGTTTTAAGGTCGATTTCTCAGGCACTTTTAGTGTCGCTGCAATTTCCACAAGCTCGGAAAAATCCAGTGTTTGAGTGCTTCCTTTGAGCTTTGCTTGGTGATTATAAATAGTGACTTGAGTTGGTTTTACTTTCCAAACTTGCGCGGCCGCCATTTGTAGCATGGTTCTGGCTGTTGCGCCCGCTTCTTTAAGTCGGTCATAAAAACGTCTTACACTTCGAGAGCCATCGGTGTTTTGACTTCCGTATTTAGCATCACCAAGGGCTTGCTTAACCACTACTCGGTCCCAGTCGCATTCCATTTCGTCTGCCACCAACAAAGGGAGAGAGCTGCGAATCCCTTGGCCCATTTCTGAGCGGTGACAGACAATATAAACCGTGCCTTTTTTATCCATGGAAATAAATACATCGGGTGCAAAGTCTTTGCCGTCAGGGTGTGCATGAGAAATCGTGGCAGCTTGTGCCGCGTTAAGTTGTACACCAAGCACTAGTCCGGTGCCTGCGACCCCGGTGGATTTTAAAAATTGACGTCGACTAACGCTCTTGATGATGGCTTGCGAAGAAGATAATTCTTCGTTTGTTTGGGGCTTATCTGCAAAAATACTGTCTTCACTGGGGACCACACCGATCTTATTTAGAAAGCTCATTACTTGACCTCCTTAGCTAGTTTGGCCGCTTGATGAATTGCCGCTCGAATTCGTGGATAAGTTCCACAACGACAGATATTGCCTGACATGGCCTGATCAATTTCTTGATCGCTAGGTGAGTCGTTTTTGTTGAGTAAACTAGCAGCAGACATAATTTGTCCTGCTTGGCAGTAACCACATTGAGGAACATTATTTTCCATCCAAGTTTTTTGCAGTGGATGGTCTGCATTTTCTGACAAGCCTTCAATCGTAGTGATTTTTTTTCCTAAAGCTGCCGACACAGGCAACACACAAGAACGCGTCGCCTCACCGTCTAAGTGAACCGTGCAAGCGCCGCACAAGCCCATGCCACAACCATACTTACTTCCTGTGAGTTTAACGATATCTCTTAGTGCCCATAACAACGGCATGTCGGGTGGAATATCAAGTGAATGGCTTTTATTATTGATGGTGAGTTCAATCATAGTTGTTCTCCGTTTTGGACGCGTTGTATTCTTTGAGTTGTTGTAAATCGTCTTGAGTATCTAAATCGACAGCAGCACTCGCGATGTTGACGGCGGTTACATGACTTCTGTACTCCATGAGGAGCTTACGAGCTCCGGTTTGGCTAAGCGACTTCAATTGTTCGAAGTAATTGCAGGGAAAAATGGCTGGTGCACCCAATACTTCTTGTTGTTTTTTGTTATCAAAATATCGACTTGCGATAATTCGATGTTCATTCATTGTCCACTGACTGAGCAACTTTTTCAAGTCAGTTGAGTTCAGTTGATATTGATCACACAGAAGCACCATAACAGCAGCTAGCGGGGGGGCACTTATCGTTTGCTCTTGCTCACGCTCAAGCTGTTCGACGCCACAAGCAATCGAAGTGCCCATTCCTATCTGCCATTGTTGATTAATACACCACGGTTGGTTTAACTCATTTAGCATGGCGTGATAACGCTGGTGTTCATGACCGAGTACCACCACACGACGTTGAGTAATAAGCTCCGCCATGCTAATGACTTTTTGTAGGAAGCTTTGCTGGCCTACTTTGAGCAGCTGCTTCGCTTGGCCTAATCGCGATGAATTACCCGCCGCAATAATCACCACACCTAGATTATTGTGCATGATTCAACATTAATGTGTTTAATTTTAATCGTCATTTTGATTTATTGATTATGAAGGCTTATCAGTCATTTCAGTTTTGGTTTTTAACGAGTCGGATCTTGAAAACAGCTAATCGCATTCTTGTTGTTATGCACCGCTTGAATTTCAGCAATGATCGCCAAAGCAATGGTCTCTGGAGAATCGCTACCAATGTCTAGTCCGATAGGTCCAAATATTCGGCCACGGTGATGGCTAAAGTCCGTTCCACAATTTTGCAATAGTTTATCACGCCGTTTGGTGGGGCCGAGCAAACCGATGTACCTAAGATCACTTTTCAATAACGTATCTAAATAACGTTGATCGTGTTCAAATTGATGGCTCATGATAATGGCGCTATCAAATTTAGAAAGGTCAAACTTTTCCCATTGTGAGCGCTTGATCAGTTTACAAGATTCCGAAAAAGGAAATCGTGTTGAGTCGATCGCATCGGGGCGGTGGTCGATCACTGTGGTTTTCCAACCTACTTGATGTGCAATGGCTGTGACCGGAGGAACATCCGGAGAGCCGCCACAAATTAATAAGTGATGCGGTTTTAATAGCTCAAAACTAAACTTTTCTGTTGGCAAATTTTGTTGTTCATTTGGCATTGCAGAAAGGGTATTGACCACTAATTCATTCGATTGATTTGCCAAAATTGAAATTCTTAAACTTTCACCTGATCGCCATTGTGAGAGTGCATCAAAAAAGTTTAGGTGCTGCCGTGCGGCGGGTAAAAACTTTAAGAGTACTGTGACTTCGCCATCGCATCCCAATCCCATGCCCCAAAGTAGATCGGATTCATCTCTCATGTTGTAAGTCAAAACATTATCTTCTTGACTCTTAATTACCTTTTCACTGTGCAAGACAATATCGCCTTCTAAACAGCCACCACTTAATAATCCCCAATATTGTTGTTGCGCGTTGATCAACATCATTGCCCCAGGCTTTTGATAAGTTGAACCATTGGCATCAGTAATAATGGCTAAAACGTAATCATGGTTGCTATCAAACTGTTCCAGTGCTTTTAATAAACTAAACATCTAGCCAGCTTCCTGGATGGTTTGAGATTGCTGACTCTGTTCTGCCACTGGCGTACCGCAGGCTTTAATGACAGTCTGCCAAGGTAGAAGCGCACAATTGATTCGACTCAAGTGATTTTTAACCGGCACTAAAAAGGTCAGCTTGCTCGAAAGTGCGAGTGTGTCTTGATCCGCTAAAGAGCTCATCCCATTGAGTTGTCGATCAAGTTCGCTGGCTTGCTGCTGTATATACTGAATATCTTGGTCTATCACTAGTTCGCACAAAGCAGAGGCGGAGGCTTTGCAAATTGCACAGCAGTCACAGTTAAAGCTAATATCAAGAATTCTTTGCGTCGATTTTTCAATTTGCAGCGAAAAAGTGAGCTCATCACCACAACTGGCATTGTAGCCCTCGGCGCGATGGGTAGCCGCGATAGGTCGCATTAATCCTATCGGATGATTGCTATGCTGGGTTAGAGTTTGTTGATAAAGCTCAATCATTTAGTCCGTCATTTTTTAGCAATAATGGCTTGATTCTAAGGTCATAGAACCTATTTAGCCAGAATCGATTCGTTGCAAATTGTTAATGCTCAGTGGTCAGTAGCCAGTATTTGCTGGTAATGTTGTAATCATTTAACCAATAACGCGTCTAGAGTAACAGTATTTTATTCAGCTTATGTCTACAATAAGTTCAAGATTAAATTAATATTTTTAAAGGACATTCCATGCATTATTTTAAAAAGTTAATCATTGCCGCAGTAGCGTTTTTATTTATAGCAAGCTGTCAACAAGACGCAACACTTGCAACAGAGCAAGGTTCTGAGCAGCCAACCAATGCAAATGGGTATCAGGGAACCGATTGGACATTAAATAACCTTGCCGGTGAAGCGGTACAACTATCAAGTTTTCAGGGTAGACCGACATTGCTTGTGTTTTGGGCCACTTGGTGTCCTTACTGTAAAAAACTACTGCCCGGCATTGCTCGGCTTAATTCTAAATACGAACCGTTAGGTTTGAAGGTGTTAGCGGTAAACATTAAAGAGGATTGGAAGCCGGAAGTCTATTGGCGAAATCACGAATATCAATTTGATACGGTTTTAGCGGGGGATGAAGTCGCTAATATTTACGGAATAAGTGGAACACCGGGGGTCGTATTTATTGCACCTTCGGGACAAGTGTTGGGAGTTCAGCAGTTTTCTGATCCCGAACATCCGTTGTTAGAGCGGTTCGCGCAAGAAGGGATTAAATTAATGCAAGAGTATCGAGCCAATGAGAGTGCTGGCAAAAAATAGCACGGCGGTTGAAATAAGCTAAGTCACAAGCCCGGCAAGCTATCGGCTAACAGCTTGCCTTGTCGCTCAAATCAAGGAATTGATTACTTGCAGTATTCGGCAAATGGATTTTCTTGACTAAAGCTGAGTTGGTTTTCAAATTTAGTCATCTCAATTCCTTGCTCTGTAATCTTTAAGTCATTTTCGTTCATAACATCCGAACCAAAATGATAAATCACATTAAGTTCGCCATTAATCACACCTTGATCATAAGCCTCAGCTTTGGCCTTCACTTTTTCATTTAGCAATTTATATTGTGCGATTCGTGCCGGGCCATATTTATTCTCAAGCATTTCCATTGTGACATGAGGAGAAAGAACTAAACCAGTTGCATTGTTGCCCCCAAATCCTTTGGAATTAATTAAAGCGGCTTTCATTTGTTCGCCTTTTTCACCCACATGTGTATGCTTTAAACAAAATTCCAAATTCGAATCATAAACATCATCGGCTATTTTTTCGATGGTAGTAATTCCAGGAATAACACCATACTCCCAGACGCCTAAAGTCGCTGCCAGTTGGTCACCACCTGCGGGACCTAACGAATGCCCAACATAGGATTTAATGGCAGCGATTTTCCATTTATCGATATTAAAAGTTTTGGCCACCTCATTTAAAATATGAGATTCGCTGACTCGGTTTTGTGGCGTTCCGGTGCCGTGAGCTTGCGCAAAAGTTTGTTTAACACCGTCAGGGCCTAAAATATTTCTGGCTAAAGCCATGGCTTTGGCGACGGTAACGTAGTTGCCGATCCCAGGCGATGAAATTGACTTTTTATTGGCATCTGCATTAACAAATACATCGGCGACAGAACCATAAATAGTGGCACCTAATTCCAATGCGAGCTCATCATCCATGATGACAAAAAACTGCGAAGCTTCGGCAATGGTGAAGCCTGCGTTTTCAGCAAAGGGGCGGCTTGCTCTTCGGTTATCAGCTTGTTCGCTACCATCAAGTTCGGCAAGTTGTTGATCTTCTGCTAGCGCTCCCATCGCTTTAAATCCTTCGATCACTTCAGGCTCGATAGGCGCTTCCGCACCACCAACAATAACCACTCGAGCGACACCTGATTGAATATCACTGATGCCTTGTCTTAAGTTATATAAAAATGTGGCGCAAGCACCCATATTGGTGCCGGTAGAGCCAACACTGTTGATCATATAACTATTGATAAAGTCGGCTGGCATTTGCGATAACATGAGTGGCATTTGTTTTGAACTCACTCGGCCACCCTTAAGCCAAGCCTGCGCTAATCCTCGACCACCAAAGTCATCTAATTGACCAATCGCTGAGCCGGCATAAACGGACACTTGATCGGGGTTTATATGCTTGAGAATGTGAGACCACTCAATGCCCACTGAATTTAAAGCATCCGAGGCTCCGAATACGGTGAGTTGCAGACCTTTCGGTTGGTTGCGAGAACTGTAAAGTGAAGCTGGGTCAAATCCGGTTGGTAACTGACCGGCGCTGGTTACTGCGGTTTGATGCTTTTCTGGCATCATCACCGTTAGCTCGCCCTCAATAGTGACATTGTAGGCGCCGTTTTCAAGTTGCTCCAATTTCCAATTGTCGGGAATATGTTTAGGTAATTGCCGTTTACTGATTTGAAAGTGAATGGTCTCGTCGTTTGACTTTAATACCGCTTTTTTATGAATGTTGATTTCATTAATATCAAAAGTTTGTTTTTCAATTTTACGAATTAAAGTTTGAGCCAACAGGGTTTCTTTGGGGGTGTCTTTGGGCTGATTGGTTAGAGTGGCGAGTCCCTCAAACATGGGGGCGGTTACAGCATCAGGTAAAGCGTCGTGCACCATTCTACGATAGCCATGATGAAATGAAGTTCGTCCAGCGGTATTTATGCCGCCAAATCCCACAATTACCGGTAATTTTTTCATATTGGTCTCTAGGTTAAAATTTGAGCTAGTGAAAAATTTAAGCTGATGTGCTCGTTGGCCAATGCAATTGATTCGATTGCCAACCGGGTAAATTGAGTCACACAGCAAGTGGTGGCTAGTATATTGACTGAGAAGGATTATATATAGGATAATTAGGCCATAAAATATAATTATTAGGCCGTGTGTAATCAAGTGAACCCTAGCTTATTTATTGGATATCAAAAAGCGTTGCTCACTGGAATTTCCTTGCCCATGGAAATGATTGCATCAGCACGTTCCATAGCCCGAATTAAGCGCAGCAAAAACAACCGATGGAATTGTTATCTTGTTTCACCCTTTGAGCAGCAACAACAAACCATTCAATTTGCCAATGGGATAAAGGTTGAGCCAACGCATTCTCTCCTCAATGCGCCCAAAGCACATACCATTTTTGTTCCGCCAATTTGGGGTAATCCGGATGTAGTGATTGAAAAACACCCCGTTTTACTTGACTGGTTGGTTAATCAATATCAGCTTGGTGCCAGGCTGGTTGCCACTGGTACCGGCGTTTGTTTATTAGCCCACGCTGGTTTGCTGGACGCTAAAATTGCGACCACTCATTGGTATTATTTTGAGCAATTTACCAGCAAATATCCCACAGTGAATCTGCAACGTAAGCACTTTATCACCCAAGACAGCGGTATCACGTGTGCTGGAAGTATTAATGCATTGGTCGATTTAGTGGTCTATTTGATTGAAAGTGAATACGGCAAAGATGTTAGTCAAATTATCGAGCAGCATTACAGCCATGAAATAAATCGTACCTATGATAAACCTTGGTTTGACAAGAGCGGAAACCGTCACCCCGATGAGGGAATACTGGAAGTTCAGCAATGGATGCAAAACAATTTCAGTCACTCATTTGAACTAGATAGCTTAAGCCGAATGGCAAATATGAGTCGTCGTAATTTTTCCCGGCGATTTAAAATGGCGGTTGGAATGAGTCCGCTGGCTTACGGCGTTGACCTAAAAACTAAGGCGGCCCAAGAGCTATTAAAAGATACTAACTTAAGCCATCAGGAGATCTCTGAGCTACTTGGCTATAAAGATAACGGCTATTTCGCTCGGCAATTTAAGCAAAATACTCATTTAACGCCACGACAATATCGAGAAATGGTACGTGGTAAGTTGTTTGAAGCTTAGCCGTCATTTTAGGTCACTCAAACGGCTTACCCTATTTAACAGTCTATTGATTGTTGTAGCATAATGTTTGAATCTTTGTTGCTAACTCTCTAGTATGGCGGCAACGCTAGTTAATCAACGGATCAATCTTTCAATGTCATATATTCTCAAAGTCACTTTCTTGCTTGCTTTAGCAACCGTAAGTCAATCGAGCCATGCTCAAAAAGACAGCCGAGCGGCGGCTGTTTTAGGTAATGAAATGATTACTTATCAAGATATTATTTCACCTATTGCCAATGAAATTTATCAGGCCGAGCGAGATATTTATGAACTAAAACTTAATCAATTAAAATCTCAATTGTTAGCTCGACTGATCCAGCGAGATCCCCGAAGCAAGGGCCTCAGTACTGAAATTTTTGTACAAAAGTATATTACCAAGTCGCCTTCAGTGAGTGATCAACAGGTCGAGCGTTTTATTGCAGAAAGACAAGTTCCCGCCAACCGGATTACTCCGGATTTCAAACAAAAGGTAAAAACCTTTATGTTGCAACAACAACAAGCCACCGCAATCAATCAATGGATTGAGTCCGAGGGAAAGAAATATGGCTTAATGATTAATTTGCAGCCTCCTGAAAGACCGCGAGCGGAAATAACCATTGGTGATTCACCTACCTTAGGACCTGAGGATGCGCCGATAACGATTGTTGAATTTTCTGACTTTCAATGTCCTTATTGTGCGAGAGCTGTTGATACGGTGAAGCAAATCCGAAAAAATTATCCAGATACGGTAAAGATTGTCTACAAACAATTCCCGCTGGATTTTCACAAGGATGCGTTTAGAGCATCAGAAGCGAGTTTATGCATTAACGAGCAATCAACCGATTTATTTTGGAAACTTCATGACTTTATGTTGGCTAATCCACGTTCACTCGATCAAGCTAGTTTGATCGATAAGGCTACCGAGTTAGGCGCCAACCAAGCGCGTTTTTCCCAGTGTTTAACATCCAGAAAATATGTCTCACAAGTTCAACAAGAATTACAACAAGGTAGAGAGGTTGGCGTGGGTTCAACTCCGATATTTTTTGTCAATGGAATTTCCCTCAGAGGCGCTCAACCCTACATGGCATTTGAAGAAATAATCGAAGAAGAGCTTGCGCGTTTAACTAAAAAGAATGCTAAGTAAATCGAGAGTTAGCTTGGCCATGAATAGAAGAAAGTTTTTAAAAGTGTCTGCATTTTCAAGCGCGACGTTGGTAGTCGGTGGGAGTGCGACATGGTGGGCTATACCAAAAGCAAACGGCGTATTTAGCATTCAAAGTTTGCTTAATCGGTTAGACCACTTTGATGTCACCAAAGTGCAGGTTATTGGCGAATGGGATCTTGCCAAAATAGTTATCCATTGTGCGCAAAGTGTGGAGTATTCCTATCAGGGATATCCGCAGCATAAATCAGACATCTTCAAGCAAACCATTGGGCGGCTGGCGTTTTCTATGTTTGAAGCAAAGCGTAAAATGACTCATGACCTGACTCAAGCAATACCGGGTGCTCCCGAAATTGCGGCTAACCAAGATCTAGACCAAGCGTTAAAACGATTGAGATTGTCATTACTTGAGTTTGATCATTTTAAAGGTTCATTAGCCCCACATTTTGCTTACGGCAAACTCACCAAGCAGCAATATGCTGTTGCTCATGTGATGCACTTTAATGATCACTGCTCAGAAGTGATAAACCAAAGTCCAGTGTAATATTTGTAAAAAAAAAGGGTCGTGAAGACCCCTTTTTAGTTCACATTATTTGCAACGGTTAAACCTAATTACTGGGTGTTGCGGTAATCGTTAATGTGACATTTGAGGATGCACGATAACCTCTCACATCGATATGCCATGTATCAGCGTCTGGGTTGTTGAAATCGCAACTCTCTGTGTTTCCATTTAAGTAAGGGCGGCAATCGTAAGCCGATGTTGTCGACTCTGCTCCTTTGCGAACATACAAGTCTGCATCACCACTACCACCTGAAATAGAAACATTCAAACTCGCATAACCCGCTGGTAATACTTGAGTGTAACGTGCCCATTGTGAACGACCAAGTGAGCTGATGGTTTCCGTCCGATTGATCGGTTCAACATCTGGCGGGGTACCAGGCTCGGTATAACTTCCAGTCAAACTCACCCCTGCAAAGCTACTATAGCCTTTTAATCGAACGTGATAGGTTCCATTGGTTTGGGTGGCTGAACAGGACTCTACATTACCATTACGATAGGGACGACAATCGTAGCTGCTGTCGGTTGGAATGGAACCAAATTTAACATATAAATCTGCGTCGCCAGTCCCACCAGAGATTGCAAAGTTAATGTTGGTCGCACCTGCTGGAACTTGCATCGTAAACAGTAATTCCTCGCCTTGACCAGCGGCTAACCCAGTTTTTGCCACACCATTTTCTAACTCATTGTCTGGTGGAGGAGGGACATCATCGGATACCTGTAAAAATATTGCAGAGACAGCTCCCCAGGTGTTGCTTGCGTCCCTTGAGCGAACATAAATAATATGCTGACCGTTACTGAGTCCGGTGGTGTCAATACTGCCCGTGATCGCTTCTGACTTACTATTAAAATTACCATCAGTGGCTGTTAACGGAATCGCAACTGCACCTGCAGCCCATGGCGGCGTATCAATGTAATATTCGCTAGCGGTGATATTTTGAGTCGACTCAGAGCCATTCGAGTTGCTAAATCGAGTATCGGTGGCGGTTGCCGCTATCGTGCCTGTCTCGCCCGGAGCAATAGTACTTGAACCGGAATTTCCATTTAAAGTGAGATTGGTGATGTCAGGACCACTTGGCGTAATGTAGGGTTGTCTCACCACTTTTGCAGCATAGATTAGCGCGGGTAAGTTATCAGTGACAATGGTGTTTTCATAAGTCGAGCACCCTTGGAAAAAACTCGTACCCAGCTCAAATGTAAAGGCTGCAACGCCAAGCTCACCGTAACTGATGTTATCGCTAGTACCATCTGTAGGATATAGCCCAATCGATTGTTGCGGTGTGTAGCCGTTAAAGAAGGCAAATTTTCGTCCCAGGGTTTGCATTGCAATCCCGTTGGGTGCTACTTGACTGCTATCACCCCAAGGCCATAAAACTAACTCACTGTAGCTATGGATATCGATGTGAATTCCACTGGTGTCCGCAGGCGCGGCATCGGAGTTATTCGGACCGCGGTTATCTGGAAAAATAGAACGAAGGTAGCTTTCTAATGCCTGTATTTCAGGTTCTGAACCAGGCGATGGTCCTCGGTAGGTGTTGCTACATTGCGAGCCACTGGAGCCTTGTCCGTTAGTACTGTTCCATTTAAAGCTAAAATTTCTATTGAGATCGGCGCCGCGGCTATTTGAAGTTGCGCCACAGTAGTTTTGGTTTGTATTTTTTCGCCATGACAATCCTGTTTCTGCTTTTTTCCTGCCATCTGGATTGGTTTGTAGCATTAAATGAACTTCGTGATGATCTAGAATCCAAGTTGCGTCTGCGTCGGAGCCGTGTCCATTGACCAACCACCGAGCAAACTCTAGATTGAGTGGTGCTGTGGTGTATTCTCTGGCATGGATTGCACTATTAATAAACAAAATAGGCTTACTGCCGGATACATTGCTATTAGTTAGCTTTAATACCTTAATATCGTAGCCACCTAAACTTTGAGATTTTTCCCAAGAGTCGCCGACATCTACAAACTGAGCCAAGTTAGGATGATTGGAAACCATGTCATCGGCCACGTTAAACGTTTCTTCGACTGTTTCATAACATTCGTAACCCGGAATTGACTGAATACTAAAGTCATCAGAAAGAATGCTTTGTGTTGACAAGGATTGCTGAATCATTGCCAATCGTTGATTTCTGTTTTCTATATAAGAGTCAGCTGTTTTAAAGCGGAACCCAAATTGTTTTAAGTTATGTTTGTCTTGCTCTGATAATTCCATAATCAAATAACCATCATCCATGGCGGATTCAAGCAATTGGCTATGAAAAGTGATCGATGCTTTACGAGCAATGTCGTGATTTGGAAAATAAGCACGATAAATATTGGTTATCATTTTTTCTTGTTCTATTTCGTCCATCGCAATTGATACATTGTGCGGTGCTGCCTGGGACGCAAAGATAAAACCAGCTAATGATAATGAAACGATGCTTTTTATTTTTAGATATTTTTTCATTCAGTTTTCTCCTGTGCAATCCAACATGCAAAGCGCTTGCATGTCGCAATCTAAAGGCTGTACAAAAAATGTACGGCCAGCCCAGCATAATCCTTTAGCAAGGGATCGCAGGAAAAAATTTTGCAAACTTTCTCGGCGCGAGATATAAAAACAAGTTAAGTTTAATAAAAATCTCAAATAGCAAAGTGTAGCCTTTTGTTTGAAGTCAATTTATTATGCTAAGTGAGCGCCATCATTGAACAGCTTTACTCAATTTTGGAATAGCGTTTAATCTCAAATTAAAACCTAACTGTAGCAGTCAAGTCCTAATTTTTATACGATTTGTTGATAGGACATTCGTGGTGATTAAACACTTCAACTAGTCTCCCATTAATATTTAATTATTGTTGAAAATACGAGAGTCAATCTAATGGAATTAGTTAACTACCTAAACGAAAACTTTTTTACCCAACAGCAACTGCTTGCCCTCAGCAAGATTTCAGAGCAACAACTATTGAGTTTCCAAGATCAAGACTTGATGCCAAAATGCGCTTATAAATTAAACCTCAATTTAACCTGTGACTCTTTTTTCGGAGAATTTCAGGAACAACAAACTATTGAATATTATGCCAAGGGGTATACCGCTTGGTTGGGAGTTGTCGAATTAGTTAAGAACCAAAATGACCTCTTCAATATTTTTTCAATGCGCTATAAACGCAAGATTAAAGAGCTTAAAGCACAAGGTTTTGCCTGCGAGCATCCAAAAATCAATGAAGAGATTGACTCACATATAAAGGAAGAATGGCAACATTTTCTGGATGGGATTTATGGGCTGTGTACTAAGTCGGGCTTACCAGAAGATATCGCCGCGAAAGAACTTGCGATACTGGAAATCAATCAGCTCATCGAAACGGATAACTTAGACGCTAGTTCGTTGGCGAAGCTTGAGAGTGCAGTTGATCTCTTGGATGCTGCTAGTTCGATGTTTGCACCGCACGAAAGACTTAAGAGCTCACGCTTTAGACTCGTTGATGAGATTCGCCGACAATACAAACTTGCAAAAGCCTGACAGAGCGTTTCTAAGCTAATTTAAGTCGAAAATTCGTTTTTATTAAGTCATCGTCAAAATCTATCACGCTTTCATCACGATTCATTTGTGGTCTGAAGGTTAATATCATTCGAGTGCGTTACAGGTTGTTAGCTAGGTGTTTATAGTGAGTGTATTGTCTTTAGCGGCTTAAAACCTAACACTGCAAAATTAGTAGGCATTTCGCAAATGCTTCACTTCTGTTTCACGGTTCACGGTAAGAGGCGAGCAATGATAAAAATTATTTATTTTATAAAGACCAGTTTAGTTTTACTGATGTTGGCTTTCGGTGCGCATGCGCACACATCGATGCTTAAGCCAGTTGATTTTAGTGACAAAGTCGAACTTAAAATGGCGGCCAAAGAAAACCAACCCAAAGCTGCGGGTCTAAAGTCAGACGGGGAGTTGGTACAAGCCAAAAAGCCCAAAAAGCCCAAAAAGCTAATCGGACATGAACTCACGCATACGATGCAACAGCAAGGAAGGCTCTTCACCTCAAGTGATTTTAATGCCGCGGGGGCTTCACCTGATAGCGCACAAACGGCTGGTTCGCCAAAGCCTAAGTTATCTCCTAATTCTGCTGTTACCCCTAAAAAAGCTAATGTCAAAAAAGGAGTTAAAGACTCTCACGATCGGTTTTCCAATATGGAAACGAGTCATCAAGCCCAAACGATACCACTTCAAAATGCAACCACCTCGAACATCCGGGCGACTCAACAGAACAGAGAACATCGAACGATCAAACCTGTTAAAATCAGAGTGAGACTTGGGGCGAAATGTGATTCAGTCAAATTTCCGAAAAGTGCAGTCATTGAAAACCGTGGAAAAAGCAGAGCGGTTGAATGTGTCAAAGGAAAAGTAGCGCTTAAAGGCAAGTAGTACTTTAAAGACAAGCAAGACTCTAAAGAGATAAGTATTTAAAGAGAGAATAATTAAACAGAGTGGTACTTTAAAGAAAGTAGTACATTAAAAATAGCAGCCTCAGTTTGAGGCGCTATCTTGCACTCACTCGGTGCAACACCTAGCTGATACCTACATTTTCTACCAAAGCTAACCCGTCAATCAACTGATCGACATCGTCAAAATCATTGTAGAGGCCAACCGATGCTCTAACACAATGTTTAACACCAATGGAATTGAGGCAAGGTTGTGCACAGTGGTGTCCAGCTCTAACGGCGACATGTTTGGAGGCCAGTAGTGCGGCTACATCATGACAATGAATGGTGGGATGAACAAAACTGACTAAACTATTGCTCGTAGCATGGGAAACGATTTTGAATTGGGTTTTCTGTTCAATTTGCGAGCGTAAATATTCGGTAATTTTTTGTTCGTGAGCTCTAATTGCGGATTTACCAATTGAATTTAGATACTCAATTGCACTTTTAAGTCCAACCAATGCCGCAAGATTGGCACTACCAGCTTCTAAACGAGTGGCAGTTTCAATCAATTGATAACTATCTAAAGTTGTTCGACTGACAATTCCACCACCAAGCAGTAATGGCTCGAGCGTAGTGTGGTCTTTGCAAAACAGCACCCCACTGCCGCCCACCGAATAGAGTTTGTGACCTGAAAATGCATAATAATCACAATCTAACCGTTCGAGATCCAAGGGCAGGTGAGCAACCGCCTGTGCACCATCGAGTAGCGTCTTAACCCCAAACTGTTGAGCCTTTTTGACTAGCGTTTGGACATCGGGGTGATGACCCAAAACGTTGGAGCCATGAGTCATTGTAAAGAGCTTGCAGTTGTCTTGGAGCATTTGTTCCAGTGTTGCCAACTCAAGGTTTCCAGACGCGTCAATCGGTAATATGTTTAATCGAGCCCCGCTGAGTTTAGCTAATCGTTGCCACGGCAATAAATTCGAGTGGTGTTCAAGCGCTGTCACAAGAATCGAATCTTGCGCACTGAGACTCGCTTGCATACTCGAGGCGACTAAATTAATGGACTCGGTTGCACCTTTAGTAAAAATGATTTGATCTGCTTGGCAGCCGATAAACTCAGCAACGCCGCGTCGGCATTGTTCAATTCGCGAACTCGCATTTTCACTCAATCCATGCATACCGCGCCCTGCGTTGCCTTGTCCTTTAGATAAATAAGCTGAAATTTGTTCAATAACAACCTGAGGTACTTGGCAGGTTGCTGCGGAATCGAGGTAAGCGATTCGAGGAGTTGAGGCGCGGCTGGTTAGTGCTGGGAAGTCATTTTTCCAAGGAGAATGCATAGTGAATAGTAACGCAAAGTTGAGAATGGGCTAATTTGTCCCCATGATAATCGAAATTAGTCGAGTTTGGCTATTCGATCTACTTCAGCACCCCCAGAATCGTGATGTTTCACTAGAGAAGAAGCCATGAACAAGGTACAATTCCGCGATTAATTCTCGAGTCGACTTAGAACCTCGAACAATTTTTGTTCAGGCCATAAAGTATTGGGCCATTTGAGTCACTAAAATAATAGAACTGACTAGGTAGTGTTTATCCATGTTTGGAAATGTATTAACCAAAATATTCGGCAGCCGTAATCAACGTTTGTTAAAGCAAATGAACAAACGAGTTAACAACATCAATGCGCAAGCAGATGCTGTGAAAGCCTTATCTGATGAAGAACTTAAAGAGTGCACAGTAAAGTTTAAGCAGCGGCTGGAGCAGGGTGAGACGCTTGATGACCTATTAGAAGATGCGTTTGCGGTGGTCCGTGAAGCCGGTGAGCGAGTGCTGAACATGCGTCATTTTGATGTGCAGTTAATCGGTGGGATGGTGCTTCACCAAGGCAAAATTGCTGAAATGAAAACCGGGGAAGGTAAAACCCTGGTGGCTACACTTGCCGCTTACTTGAATGCGCTAACCGGCAAAGGCGTTCATATTATTACGGTTAATGACTATCTCGCACAGCGTGACTCCGACTGGATGGGGCCGCTTTACAAATTCTTAGGATTGTCTGTTGGCGTTATTCTCTCGGGGCAAGATACCGAAACTAAGCGCGCAGCTTACGCCTGTGACATCACATTTGGAACAAACAATGAATACGGCTTTGATTATTTGCGCGACAACATGGCTTTTTCGATTGAAGAGAAAGTCCAACGCGAATTGCACTATGCCATTATCGATGAAGTTGACTCAATTTTAATTGATGAAGCAAGAACTCCCTTAATCATTTCTGGTGCAGTGGATGATAGCTCTGAGCTTTATCGGGCGGTTGATAAACTAATTCCGCAACTTGAACAGCAAACCGATGAAGAAGATCAGCAAAGTGGGGATTTTTCGGTCGACGAAAAGTCCAAGCAAGTCCACTTAAGCGAAAGGGGCCAAGAAAGAGTTGAGCAACTTCTGATCGAGAACAAACTGATTGAAGAAGGTCAAAACCTTTATAGTGCGGCTTCGATTTCGCTGCTTCATCACGTCAATGCAGCGTTAAGAGCACATGCGCTGTTTAAGAAAGATGTCGACTACATCGTCAAAGATAATGAGGTCATTATTGTTGATGAGCACACAGGGCGAACGATGCCCGGGCGACGTTGGTCGGATGGCTTGCATCAAGCCGTTGAGGCCAAAGAAGGCTGTAATATTCAAAATGAAAGTCAAACACTCGCGTCGATTACTTTCCAAAACTTATTCCGTTTATATGAAAAATTATCCGGTATGACCGGTACCGCCGATACCGAAGCGTTTGAATTAAATCAAATCTATGGGCTTGAAGTGGTTGTGATGCCAACCAATAAGCCAATGTTACGACAAGATTTAGGCGATCTCATTTTCTTGACCAAGCAAGAAAAATATATGGCGATTATTGAAGATATTTTAGAGCGAAGAGAAGCAGGACAACCGATTCTCGTCGGTACTGCATCGGTGGAGTCATCTGAAATACTTTCTCGAGTACTAAAAGAAAAGAAAATAAAGCATCAAGTTCTTAATGCTAAATTCCACTCGAAAGAAGCGGAAATAATTGCAGAAGCGGGTCGCCCTGGTAATGTCACAATTGCTACCAATATGGCCGGTCGTGGTACCGATATTCAGCTAGGTGGTAGTTTGCAGGCAGAAATAGATTCGTTGAATAACCCAACGGATGAACAAATTGCCAAAGTCACTGAAGACTGGCAAAAAAGACATCAACAAGTTCTTGATGCCGGTGGGCTTGCCATTATTGGTACTGAGCGTCATGAATCACGTCGTATCGATAACCAACTGCGTGGACGAGCAGGCCGTCAAGGTGATCCAGGCCACAGTCGATTCTACCTTTCGCTTGAAGACGACCTCATGAGAATTTTTGCATCCGATAGAATGGCCAGTATGATGCAAAAAATGGGTTGGGAAGAAGGTGAAGCGATTGAGCATAAGTGGGTTTCACGGGCGATAGAAAATGCTCAGAAAAAAGTGGAAACAAGAAACTTTGATATCCGTAAAAACTTGCTTGAGTATGATGACGTTGCCAATGACCAACGTAAAGTTATCTACGAGCAACGTGCTGAGCTGATGTCGACTGAAGATGTTTCAGATACTATCAAATCGCTGCGCGCTGATGTGATCAATACCGTTATTAGTCAATATATTCCGCCACAAAGCATTGAAGATATGTGGGATGTTTCTGGGCTACAAGATCGCTTGAAGGCTGACTTTTTAATCGAATTGCCTATTCAGCAATGGTTGGATGAAGATGATAATTTACATGAAGAACCTTTGCGCGAAAAAATTCTGCAGGCGCTGGTTGACGAATACGAAAAGAAAGAACAACAAGTCGGTGAAATAGTTATTCGCCACTTTGAAAAATCAGTCATGCTGCAAAACCTTGATAGCCATTGGAAAGAGCATTTGGCGTCAATGGATCACTTACGTCAAGGCATTGGTCTACGCAGTTATGCGCAAAAAAATCCTAAGCAAGAGTACAAACGCGAAGCTTTCGAATTATTCTCAGAAATGCTTGAGAATATTAAATTTGAAGTCATTTCTATTTTGTCGAAAGTACAGGTGAAAGACTCCGACGATGTTGAGGCCGCTGAGGAAAAAAGACGTAAGGAAGCGCAAGCTAGCCAAGTTAATTATCAACACGAACAAGGTTCAGCAATGCCACAGGAACAGCAGGCAGAAGCAAATACTCCTTACACAAGAGAAGGGCAAAAAATCGGCCGCAATGAACCATGCCCTTGTGGTTCTGGTAAAAAATACAAGCAATGTCACGGTAAATTAGCCTAGTTAGTTTACCGTTTACTTTGGAAAATAAAGTGACTCGAGTCGTGGTCGTGGCTGGCATTATTCAACGCCAACTGTCCGACCACTCTTATCAAATTCTTATTGCCAAACGTCATCACTCACAGCACCAAGGTGGCCTGTGGGAATTTCCTGGTGGTAAGGTTGCCGAGCATGAAGACCATCAAACGGCACTTGCTCGAGAGCTGAAGGAAGAACTCGATATTCAGGTGGAAAGTTGTCGTTTGTTCGAACAGATTTGCTTTGATTATCCTGATAAAAATGTTGAACTTAATTTCTATTGGATAACACGATTTTCAGGCAATGAAAAAAGTATGGAAGGCCAACCGCTAAAATGGGTGGCGCTCGAGGCGCTTCAGCAGTATCCGTTTCCAGCGGCCAATCAACCCGTGGTGGAAAGGCTGCTGGAAAAATTTCTGAACTAAAAGCATAACCACGCGGATGGGGTACGCTTACATTTCGAAAAGCTCAACTCAACTTCAACTGTTAGCGTTTGATCATTAATTGGCGTGGGCATTAATGGAATTTTTTTTAAGCTTTTAATCGATTCATGAAGTACTTCAACCAACTCTGGTTGAAATTCTCCGGCAATTATTTTGCTGTCAATAACATCTATTGTGCCCGCACTTTCTTTAAAGCTAACCAGTATGCGCGCATTGTCTTTTGGCTTTCTTCTAACTTTTCGTGGTGGAATAGGCTTCGCTTTACTTTCAATATAATTTTTAACGTCTTCGACATAGTCATCTTTCATTTCTAAAATTATTTGATCAAAAGTGGTCGCAGCGCGAGTGGATTTAACTTGTCCATTCGATTCGGGTGTTTTTGTTTCTACTGGCTTTTCTCGATTCACAGTCTGGCTGGAGCCTTGTTGTGGAGCCGTTTCTTTTTTAGCGGGTTTAACTACTTTCTTTTTCGACTCTGAAGGTGTGCCACTGGTTTTTTTCTGAGGCTGGCTCGCTGTTTTTTTTGTGGGCGGCTTTTTAGACGCTTGCTCTTGTTTTGTTTTAGTTGAAGATGCCTTGGTGTCAGTCTTGGTCGGCTTTTTTCTTGCCGGTTGAGACTGTTTGGTTTCGGTTTTAGCAACTCGAGTCGTTTGGTCTAACGGTTGGAAAATACGGGTGATTTCACGTTTTCTTTGTGCATCAAAACTTAAATCGTTAAATTTTGAAACTAATTTTGGATCAGGTTTTGAAAGTAAGTCTTCTTGAAAGATAATTGTCGGCGGACGTTTGCCAAACCAGATCGCGGTGAGCGCTTTTTGAAATTCGAAATTATCAAACCTAGTGAGTATCACTTCATTGAGAATAACTCGAGTCCCTGCGCCAGGGTAGTATTCAAATACCAGTTGATCACCTTGTTTCATTTCATGCTTCATCAACTTGCTGAACTCTAGTAGCTCTTGAGACAGCTTATCAAGTTCACTTCTTGGTGTGTTAATTAAAATTCGCTCAATCCATAGCTGGTGGTTTTGTCGCTTTGAAAATTTATCTTGAATATAGCGAACTTCCATTCTCAACGGATAATTGGGGTTAGTCCTAAAATCGGGTTGAGTGTAATGCTGTGAAAACACTGCAGCATAAACAATAGGCACTCTGAGCTTCTCTTGAACCGCTATGCCCGCCAACGGGAGGGTTGTTTTACTGGGCTCTGCGACAATCGAATAGCTTAAAGTTGCAAACAGCAAAATTGTGATTAACTGAGTTAAAGCGTGTTTCATGGGACGATACAATTTCCGTTTAATTCTTACACTGTCCAAATGTTCGATAGAGCTTGTCGGCTAATCTTTAAGGGTTAACGCGTGTCGGTGCTCGAACGAACTCTATGAACAAATTCCCTTTATTATAGTTGATTTGAAGGCAATATATTAGCTTTCAGCATCGATTGTTGCTTGATTTTTCCTTATTTCAGCCCTATCCGGGGTTAGTTTGTAACAAAAGTCTTGATCGCCTTGCCATCGGATATCGATGACTTCACCACTTTTTCTGTAGCGTATGGTTCGATTGCATGTGTCGTCACTGCCACCCAGTTGGAATAATGTGAATCCAATGCCAATGGCGCCGTTCCCAATCCGAGTGCCTGAACCTACTGATACTGAAGAATTACCTTGCTGGTGCTCTGTGTGAGACCATTCGGCGTAATATATGTCATTAACTTGTGTGGTTTTACTTGGAAGCCCCCAATACTGAATGATTTGGTCGAATGAGGCGCTCTGCCAAGAGTTAATGCGCTGGTTAACATCTGCAATCGGTATGCTGGTACACCCTGCGAGGATGAAAATAGCCATTGTGATGGATGTTAAGGTCAGTTTTCGGTAATTGGTCATATTGCCGGTCCTTATAATCAATTTATCTGGGCTAAGACATTGATCTTTAGTAGAATAGCTCTTTTCAATATAGTAGCAATTTGAATATTTAGCGATGATAGAAGTCACATCCATTAAGGAACGTATTAAAGATTTGCAGTCAAGAACCGAGACGCTTAGGGGGTATCTTTGACTACGACAACAGTAAAGAGCGCTTAACCGAAGTAGAGCGCGAGCTTGAACTTCCTGATGTTTGGAATGAGCCCGAGCGAGCGCAAGCGTTAGGTAAAGAGCGGGCAAATTTAGAAGCAATTGTTGCTACCATTGATAAATTGGATTCGGGTCTGGTTGATTCTGAAGATTTGTTAATGATGGCCGCCGATGAAGGCGATCAAGAGAGCGTGGATGAGTTGCTTGCTGATTTAAGCGAATTAGAACAACATCTTGAAAAGCTTGAGTTTCGCCGAATGTTTAGTGGCGAAATGGATACTGAAAACGCTTATATTGATATTCAGTCAGGTTCCGGTGGTACTGAAGCACAAGATTGGGCAGAAATGCTGCTAAGAATGTATCTGCGTTGGTGCGAAAGCAGGGGCTTTAAAGCTGACATTATCGAACTTTCGAGTGGTGAAGTCGCGGGCATTAAAAGTGCAACTATTCAAGTACAGGGTGAATATGCATTTGGTTGGCTAAGAACAGAAACAGGGGTGCATCGTTTAGTTCGAAAGTCTCCTTTTGACTCCGGCAGCCGGCGTCATACGAGCTTCGCCAGTATCTTCTGTTACCCAGAAATAAAAGATGATGTGGAAATAGAAGTGAACCCTGCCGATCTCAGAATTGACACTTATCGCGCAAGCGGAGCCGGTGGACAGCATGTCAATAAAACCGACTCAGCGGTCAGGATCACCCACATGCCAACCAACACAGTGGTTCAATGTCAAAATGATCGTTCTCAACACAAGAATAAAGATCAAGCTATGAAGCTGTTAAAGGCGAAATTGTATGAGCTAGAGATTCAAAAACAAAATGCTGAAAAGCAAGAAATGGAAGATGCCAAGTCGGACATTGGTTGGGGCAGTCAAATTCGTTCCTACGTTTTGGATCAGTCTCGCATTAAGGATTTACGTACCGGCTACGAGTCTACCAATACGCAAGCCGTTTTGGATGGTGACTTAGATGGATTTATTGAAGAAAGCCTTAAAGCCGGCTTATAACTAAGAACTTTAAAGTGGTTGCATTAACCCAATTTTTTTAACCAGCATAATTTAACTAAGTAAAGACAAACTATATGAGTAATCAAGACAACCAAACGTCAGCTGTTGATGATAATAAACTAATTGCTGAGCGCAAAGAAAAGTTAGCCAATATTCGTGAAAATTGCCCAGCTAACGGACATCCTAATCACTTTAAACCGAGCGATTATGCGCAAGCTTTGCAGCAACAACACGGCAATCAAGATAAAGAAACTGTGGTTGGGTTAAACAAAATCGTCAGTATCGCTGGTCGAGTAATGGCCAAACGAGGGCCGTTTTTTGTCATTCAAGATATGACCGGCCGAATTCAAGCTTACGCAGCAAAAGACGTGCAAAAAGATATGAAAGCGCGTTGGGGGAGTTTGGATATTGGTGACATTATTGGCGTTAAAGGACAATTGAAATTAAGTGGGCATGGCGATTTGTTTGTCACCATGGATGAATATCATTTATTGACCAAGTCTTTAAGGCCTCTGCCCGAAAAACATGCCGGTTTAAAAGATCAAGAAATTAAATACCGACAACGGTATGTTGATCTGATTACTAACGAAGAGACACGCAAAAACTTTTTGATTCGTAGTCAGGTCATCGAGGGGATCCGTCGCTATTTGGTGGAAAGAAACTTTTTAGAAGTTGAAACACCAATGTTGCAAGTTATTCCTGGTGGTGCAGTTGCGAGACCATTTGTGACTCACCACAACGCAATGGATATTGACATGTATTTGCGGATTGCCCCTGAGTTGTATCTGAAAAGGTTGGTTGTCGGCGGTTTTGATCGAGTATTTGAAATCAATCGAAATTTCCGTAACGAAGGACTGTCAACTCGTCATAACCCTGAGTTTACAATGCTTGAGTTCTATCATGCTTATGCTGACTACCAAGACTTAATGAATTTAACAGAAGATATGCTTCGAACAGTTACTCAAGATGTTCTAGGCAGTACACGAGTGACTAATACTAGCAAAGATGCTGAAGGTAATATTATTGATAGCGTTGAGTATGATTTCGGTGCTTCGTTTGAGCGAATTTCAATGGTCGATGCAATTTTAAAATTTAATCCTAGTTTTGATGAGGCAGTATTTCGTTCTCCAGAAGAGAATTTTGAAGCGATTAAGCAATATGCTAAACAAGTTCATGTTAAGGAACCGGAAGTTGATGGAATTTGGGGGCCTGGGAAATACATCTGCGAAATTTTTGAAGAGACCGCCGAGCACTTGTTAATTCAGCCAACATTTATAACAGAGTATCCATGGGAAGTTTCGCCACTTGCCCGACGCAACGATGACAATCCATTTATTACCGACCGGTTTGAGTTTTTTGTTGGTGGACGAGAAATTGCTAATGGCTTCTCTGAGCTAAATGATGCCGAAGACCAAGCCGCCAGATTTAGAAAACAAGTCGAAGAAAAAGACGCAGGTGATGATGAAGCGATGCATTTTGATGATGATTATATCAATGCGTTAGAATATGGATTGCCCCCAACCGCAGGCGAAGGCATTGGGATTGATCGTTTAGTCATGTTACTGACCGATTCTCCGACTATTAAAGATGTCATTTTGTTTCCGCATATGAAGCCTTTAGCCAATTAACAGGAGCGCTTGATCAACATTTTCAAGACAGGCCGGTGCCCATGCACCAAATAAACACTAAAACCCCATTGAGGAGCAACAATCTGTTGCTAATCATTGGGGAGCTAGCTGACTTTGCCGCAAGTATCCAGCAAGTGCTAAGTGATTATCAGTTAGAGTGTCGTGCTACTCCACCAGACAATTATCACATGAAGGATTATGCGGTCATAATTGTCTCTCCAAATGTGCAACAAATTTCATTACCTACTGAAGAAATAAAACGATGTTTTGTATTGTCTTTTTCCCCCCAGGTCGTTGGTGATATTCAGATTAAAACGCCATTTACTCGAGCCCAATTTGAAGCCGCTATTAACGCCGCTATTGATTTTTACCAAACTAAATCTCAACTAAGAGAAATTGAAAAACAACACCTCATTGTCACTAAAGAGAGAAAAAATCTCAGTGCGATTGGGGTCGCGTTAAGTGCAGAAAAAGATCTCGACAAGTTGCTCGGCATGGTATTGAAAGAAGGAAGAGGTCTGGGGAAATGTGAAGGCGCTTCGCTTTATCTAATTGAGAAAAACAAGTTGGGTGAGCCAGAACTGGTTTTTAAGTTGACTCAGAATAGTAAAGTTAGCTTTGATTTTCAGGAAATGAGGTTTCCGCTAACAAGCCGTTCATTGGCTGGGTATGTCGCGCTCAATGGCGAAATTCTAAATATCGCCGATGTTTATGATTTGGATGAAAGTTTACCTTACTCATTTGACAAGAGTTTCGATCAAAAAATAAATTATCGCTCTAAAGAATTACTGGTGCTTCCCATGAAAAATCACAAAGGAAATATCATCGGTGTTCTGCAATTTGTAAATACTTTTGGTAAGAACACAAGTCAGCAAGGTATCCTCGAAGAACAAAAATCATCTGCCAGTGCCGCCGGATTTTCCAAAGCTAAACAAGGTTTATTGGCGGGGCTTGCTAGCCAAGCCGCGGTGGCTATCGATAATTCACAGCTGATTGAAAATATTCAAAATCTATTTGAAGGTTTTGTGTCTGCTTCGGTGAATGCAATCGAATCTCGGGACCCTGTCACCAGTGGTCACTCATTTCGTGTGGCTGAGTTAACGACCAACTTAGCTAAAATGATTGATAAAGAGACTGTTGGCCGATACAAGAAGCTTTTCTTTAATCCAGAGCAAATTAAAGAGATTCGATACGCCTCGTTGTTGCATGATTTTGGCAAGGTTGGTGTTAAGGAGAATGTATTACTCAAAGCCAACAAGCTTCACGCAAGCCGGTTTCAATACTTAGAGTTAAAAATAGAATGGCAAAAGCAAGTTTTGCAAAAAAAATTCTACCAACAATTGTTATCCGAGGGCGTCGGACTAACGGTAGACTCATTTAAAGATAATCAATTAACTGATTCGAGTATCTTAAACTCGAGTGCCTACCGAAGTTTAAAGCAACAATTACAACAGTTAGAGCAATATCAGCAAATGCTTAATCGAGCTAATCGTCCCACAGTATTAGAACAAAACGTGGTCGAGGAGCTTTCTCATATGGCTGAATATCAGCTCGACGACGAATTTCCGTTTAATCAACAATTAATCAGTGATTCTGACTTTCTCTCGCTATCTATTTCCAAAGGCAGTCTTACCGAGAGAGAGCGCAAAGAGATACAGTCGCATGTGGTTTACACTCAGGCTTTTTTGGCGCGTATACCCTGGACTGATGAATTGTCTGCTATTCCCAGCATTGCCGGTGCTCATCACGAAAAGCTAGATGGCAGCGGCTATCCACGGGGATTGCATGATCCTGAAATCCCGGTTGCGAGTAAAATAATGACGATTGCAGATATATTTGATGCCCTTACCGCGCAAGATCGACCCTACAAGAAGGCGCTCAATTATCAAATGGCACTCGATATTTTGTTAGAAGAGGCCAAAAAGGGTAAAGTAGACAATCAAATGCTCGATACTTTCATTCAAGCAGAAGTTTATCGGTGCGTGTTATAAGGATTTTGAGATAGATGCTTTATTGGTGGCTGTTGCGAAAAACTTTGGTCGCAAGCGCTTTATCATTTAGCCCTTGCTAGTTCGACCAAAAGTTAGCCGAAACTCGTGTAATTGGGTTATGAATTTGGCAGCGTTGAGTAAATATTACTGAAATTTCATTCTTGCTGGTCAGAGGACTTGCCTTTTACCCATTAATGCGAGTAGGATTAGTGAGTCTATGAATCTCAAGCTCCATAAGTGTTAACAGCAGAGACAATAAATAAGAATAAAATTATCGATAACAACATAGCTATCGAATTTATAAACAAAACGATCAAATAATTAAAAATATAACAACCCAGACTGATGTAAAAACTCATCATTTTACTAAGTAGGATTGAAGTAGAAAAAATCACAGGAGAATTTCATGAAAAAGTCACAATTTTTGCTCTCAGCGCTAACTGGAGTAGGGATTACTATCGGAATGCTCGGTTGCTCAGGCGATGGCAGTAATCCACCGCTTGAACAACAAACAGTTGATGTTCCGGTGAGAATGGTTGCTACTTATGCTCCATCTACCGGAAGTATACCGGTTCCCAATGATTTACTCTTTAGCGGCTCGACAGACCTCACTCTTAATATTCCAGTAGATGATGCGACTGACTTTTCCGACCCTTCGGTTGCTATCAGTGCGTTAGATGGATGGTCTGCTACAGCCCCTTTTTCTATTTCTTTTTCTAGCCTCGATGCCAATGTTTCTGTAGACCCGGCCAGTGTAGTGGGTGGCGATACCTTGCGAGTGTTTAAAGTCAACGTACTTCGTTCAGAAGTGTCTCCAGGCATACCCGCTCCAACCGGTCCAGTCACCAGTGTCGAGCGCGAACTGACAGCCAATTTAGAGTATGTGGTTCAAGCGACAAGTGGAACGAGCGTTGCGATAATTCCAACCGTGCCGTTTGAGCAACAAGCTTCTTATATGGTTGTTCTTACTAACGGATTGACTGATAGCAATGGTTTACCAATTCTTCACGATGCTCAATATGCAATCGCAAAAAGTGAAAATCCAATCGCTGAAACCTCTGAAGTCGCAGGCTTGGAGCCTGTTCGTCAACTAGTCAATGCGATGGAAAATGCGGCCGAATCGTTTGAAGGCGGTCCTGCAAAAAGCAGCATTATCATGAGCTATCAGTTTACAGTTCAATCGGTTGGCGCTGTAATGCAATCAGCCAAATTAGCAACCATTGATGGCCCACTGGCAGCTGGTGCGGTGCCCGCGACGAGTTTTAGCAGTTTGTTTACTGATACCACGCCTTTTACCGGCTTGGGTGCTGCTGATCTTTACAAAGGTTCTATCACTCTGACTTATTTGTTAGGGATCCCTTCGGAAGAAAATCCAACAGCGCCTTTAAATACGATGTGGAAAGCGCTTGAGCAACTTCCAAT
Organism: Kangiellaceae bacterium; assembly: GCA_965230525.1. Taxonomy (GTDB): domain Bacteria; phylum Pseudomonadota; class Gammaproteobacteria; order Enterobacterales; family Kangiellaceae. The sequence goes on along the minus strand of OZ246008.1, from coordinate 4,225,985 downwards.
TGGCCCTGAGGGAGCATTAGTTCCCAACCCGTTTGGTGAAAACCTCACTTACGCAAACTCTTTCCCTCGCGCTAATGGCGCTGAAACAGCCCCTTTATTGGTTTCTATGCCAAAAGCTGCATTAGGTTGCGCAAAACCGGCCGGTGGCTACCCAGTGGTTATTTTTCAGCACGGAATTACAGCTAATCGAACTAACTTATTAGGCATTGCTGATTCGCTTGCTGCGCCTCCGACCTGTACTGCAGCCGTCGCGATGGATATGCCACTTCATGGTATTACCGCAGAAGATCCCGTTCACCTTGGTCTACAAGCGGCATCTGATGGAGCCATTGGTATTTTTGAAGGCTACGACGCCGGTGCGGTTAGAGAGAGAACTTTTGGTGTTGATTATGTAAACAACGAAACAGGTGCGCCAGGTGCTGATGGCGTTGCAGATAGTTCAGGTACTCACACAATTAATTTAGCCAACTTGTTGGTGGCTAGAGACAATAACCGTCAAGCAATTCTCGATTTATTGTATTTGGAAAAAGCAATCGCGTTTATGGATATCGATGGCGACGATGCCGTTGATTTCGATGCAACTCAGATTTCGTTTATCGGGCATTCACTCGGTGGAATGGTTGGTACTGGCTTGCTCGCATACTCAGACAATGTTTCTGTGGCAGCATTAGCTAACCCAGGTAGCGCTATTGCTTCGTTGTTAAATGGTTCGGATTCATTTGGTCCTCGAATTAGAGCGGGTGTTGCGGCTGGCGCGGGTATCACTGTTGAAGACCCAACATTTGCCGCAACTTTAGCAAGCTTTTTATTTGCCGCACAAACAGTGGTTGATTCATCCGATCCAGCCAATACGGGCGTGCTAGCTCTGGCTAACAATGTTCCGACATTAATGTTGCAAAACTTAGGTGACTCCGTGGTACCTAACTCCGTGGCGACCGCACCTCTTGCTGGTACAGAGCCATTAGCGCGAATTTTGGGCTTAGAGACGCTTGTTGCTGAAGAAGCTGGGTTGGTAGCTGGTAGCCGAATATTCACCAAATTAAATGTTGGCGGCCATTCTTCAGTGCTCTCGCCTGACGAAGCAACTGTTGAAATGCAATCTCAAATCGTAAGCTTCTTATCCAGTGGTGGAACCGCAGTACAAGTGGTTAATCCAGATTTATTGGACGATTAAGTTGCTCTGATAGAGAAATTTAAAATAAACTAAGCCTCGACTTGTCGGGGCTTTTTTTTTGGATATTTATTACTCATGATAAAAAAACTATTGTTAGCTGTATTAGTTGTCGGAACACTGTCAACAGCCGGTGGGATCGTTTACTTAAACTCCAAGAAACCAACACGTGAAGGAGTGATAAAGCTCGTTGGTTTAAAAGAAGAGGTAAAGGTTCAATTTGATCATTTGGGTGTACCGCATATTGATGCACAAAATGATTTAGATTTGTATCGTGCTTTTGGCTATTTGCATGCACAAGATCGTTTGTTTCAAATGGAAATGACGCGAAGACTTTCTCAAGGTAAGTTGGCAGAAGTGTTAGGTGCAGAGCTTGTTGGTGTCGATAAACTTTTCCGAACTCTTGGTATAGGAAAGTTTGCTAAACAATGGGTCGAAGCGGTGAAACAGCGAGCAGAGCCTCAAATGATTGCGATCATGCAAAGCTATTTGGACGGGGTTAATCATTTCGTCGAAACCGGAACGACACCAATCGAATTCGATATCGTGGGTATGCCTAAACATCGTTATACACTCGATGATATCGCCTCTATTGCTGGCTATATGTCGTTTTCTTTTGCGCAAGGGCTGCGAGACGATCCGCTGGTGCATCATTTATCGCAAAAACTAGGGCAAGCTTACCTTAAGGACTTGGGGATTTTGTATACTCCGGGCTTTGAACAGATCCCTGTCGATCCCATACTGACAGAAAAAGTCTCCACTGCGGTGAGCAGTATGGTAGAGAGTTTACAATCATCTGGTCTAATCCATGGCAGCAATAGTTGGCTGATTGCGCCGCAAAGAAGTGAGTCTGGGAGTGCGATGTTAGTCAACGATCCACACATTGCATTTAGTCAACCTGCTGTTTGGTATGAAGCTCAGTTAAGGTCGCCGACCACCAATGTCTATGGTCATTTTCTCGCATTAGTGCCACTAGCATTGCTAGGACAAACACCTGAGCATGCTTGGGGACTTACGATGTTCGAAAATGATGACATGGATCTATATGCGGAACGATTAAACCCTAATAACCCCAACCAATATTTAGCAATTGATCAATGGAAGGATTTTGAATTTCACACAGAAACTATACTGGTAAAGGACGCTGAAAGTGTCGAGTTACAAATAAAATCTTCCCGACATGGCAACATTATCAATCAAATTTTTGATGATATTCCTGGTAGTAAATATGGTCTAGATAAAGCCAAACAGCCCTTGGCTTTATGGTGGACATTTTTGGATACCAGCAATGACATGATGCAAGCATTTTATCAGCTTCCCCATGCAAACACTGTTGAAAAAGCCGGTCAAGCTGCGGCCAAAATTCATGCACCGGGTTTGAATCTGATGTATGCCAATAAATCTGGAGATATTGCATGGTGGGCTAGTGCTAGACTACCGATAAGACCGCCTCATGTTAATCCCAAATTTATCCTCGATGGTGCAACGGGTAGAGACGATATTTTGGGTTATTACGATTTTTCCCAAAACCCGCAACAAGTAAACCCTGCTTCTGGGTATCTTTATTCGGCTAATAACCAGCCTGCCGATCGAGGAGCAGGTTTAGTACCTGGCTATTATTCGCCCACCGATCGGCCGAGTCGAATTATTGAATTGTTATCTAGCAAAGAAAAGTTTAACCCTGACGATATGAAAAAAATGTTAATGGATAATATAACGCCAACAGCAATATTTTTTAAGCAAGTGACTCTTCCAGTATTAAACGGGCAAAAATTAACCTCACTCGAATCGAAAGCACTTAATATTTTGACTCAATGGCAAGGTAATCATTCTCCCAAACAGGTGGGGGCAACAATTTATACTCGATTTAGAATTGCCCTAATGCGCCTTGCTATGCAGGACGAACTTGGAAAGTCGTTGTACAAAAATTTTCAATTTGGGTTTTTAATGGACCGTTCAATATGGAAAATCTTAGACAATCCAGATTCACCGTGGTGGGATAACATCAATACATCAAGACGAGAAACGCGAGAAGAACTGATAGCGACAGCATGGCGAGAGACTATTCAGTTTTTGAAAAAGCGATTTGGAGAAAACACAGCCGATTGGGCTTGGGAGTTTGATGTAAAAATGGTACATGAGCACCCCCTCGGAAAAGTGTCTCCTTTGGATAAACTTTTTAACGTTGGGCCTTTGCCGAGTGAAGCGGGAATTGAAGCAATCAATAATCTAAAGTTTGTGCTTAACGGTGATGATTTAAAAGTTATGATGGGACCTTCAACTCGTCGAGTAATCGATTTTTCTGACCCCAACAAGAGCTGGGGAATTTTACCTACAGGCCAGTCCGGGATCGTCAGCGATGAGCACTATGATGACCAAGCTCTCGATTATGCTTTAGGGAAGTTTCGTCGACACTACACCACGCCACAAGCCGTGCAAGAAAATCTGGCCAGTGAGCTAGTCTTCACGCCCTAAAAAGCGAGCTGTTAGTTTCTCACTTCTCGCCAATAGATGACCCTGTCGCTGCCTCGGTAATAACCAAAGTTCAAGGTAGCGGCGGGTGTGTCATGATTGTTATCAGCGTCCCAGTCAAACTGCAGCCATGGTTGACTAGTCAGGTCATAGTTAATCATTACACTGCCGTAATTTCCATCGCCAGGTGGACTAAAGCCTATTCCAGCACCTACGACTGATTGACCGTTGACGATGTTGGTGACAGCATTGGGGGAGGTTATTGTCGTTTCGCCGCTATTGAGTTGATCGGTGTAGCTTGTGGCATCAAAACTGGCGTTTGCATCAATATAAGTGGTACAGCTATCAGCGGTATTCAAGGTCCAATTGGTTCCGTCATAATATTCACTGATAACCTGCATTTCTAAAGCAGCCACTTCAGGGCCATAACTATCGATTAACCTTAGTCGGCCGAGTCTGACTTCAAATGAGTTAGAGTTGGCAACAGCGCTAGTAACAGAGTCAGAATCTGTAGCCTGAAGATCAACTCTAAGAGAAAAAGGTGCGGCGAGTAGATCGTGTTGATAATCGACAGCCGGATCAGAATAATTTGAAACGCCACTCAAAAAAGCAAGTGGATTAGAGCTAAAGTTGACTCGACCCGTTGCAGCAATCGTGTTGCTGGTATCGAAGCCACTCGCAATAAGATTAGCGGCGGTTAACTTAGCAAACTGGTTTTGATAATTTTGAGTGGTGCCATTAGTCGAATTTTGTGCTGTGATTGATCCAGAAACTTGGAAGGTTTGACCTGATTTGTCGAGACCGGCATTAACTCCATCAAAAAATCCTGCATAGCTAAACCCGCCACATTGCTCAACGATCACTGGAGCGCCAATCTGGTAGTGGTCTGGGACAAAACGGCCGATGTTAATGCGTTGCCCTGAAACGTTTTCGCCGCCTCCCATGTAATCTGTGCTCAAGGCATCGATTTGCAATACGCCGACTTCATTCCAGCTTTGAGAAAAGGAATAAGTGCCTTCATCCGTAAAGCCCGGAGCAACAAATGAGGCATTTGCGATTGAAGTGGTGGTTAAAGATCCATTTGAATTAGTGATGAACAACGCTTGCGGAGTAAGATTGATCGTACCCGGCGTATTAGCGAGATTTGGCGTAACGCCGTTGTCACTTAAGTCACCGCCGCTATCAGGAATCCCATCGGCATTCGAGTCGATGAATGGGTCAGGGAATCCATCGTTATCAAGATCATCTGCCGCTTGCCAAAGAACTGAGCGCAAGGTCATATCAAAGGGCGCATCTGCCGATCTAAAGACTGCGCTATTGCCTGAACCATCAGCGTAGGGTGAGCCGGTTACTTGAATGTCAAAGCCGAAAGGCCTGACAACGAAAGGGTTGATCCCACCAATTATTTCATCCGTTGACCCTGAAGGCGGATCGCCGACGTCAATTTCATCTTTGGCTGAAATACTGATTTCACCGACATCGTTGTAAAGCACAGATACGGTTGCAACACCATTTGTGAAAGTGGTGTTCTGAGCGCTGGAAAGCGCTTCGCTACTGGCGATATTGTTGCCATTGATGGACACTGCTGTGGGGCTTGTTGTGGGATCTGAGTAGCTGTTCCAAAAATTGATGCTTCGCACTCCGGAATACTCTTCGATGACGCCACATTCTGCTTGGCTTGGGGTTTGCCCTGCCGCGGTTAGAGTCAAGTCAAATGGTCGTCCAGCGACTTGTGTCACTACAGGGTCAGGACTAAAAACAAAGCCAAACGGGCGAAAGGTGATGTCGCCTTCGGTGCCATCATCGACAACACCACTATCAGCTAAATTAATATTGGTGGTTTCGGCCACAGTATCTTCTAAATACAGAGTCACGGTTCCACCATCTGCTGCAGCAAATTGATAAACAGCCGCACCGTCATTGTCACCCGCTGTATCATTGAGAGTTCCATTGGCTAGGTCAGTGCTGGTTCCACCTTCATTGGTCGTTGTCCAATTCCCATTATTAGTACTGGTGGATAAATTTAAATTTCCTGCATAGTCAGTCACTAAACTACCATCTGCGTTTTCAGCTCGAATGGTTATGGCTTCCATTAGGCAGTTGATTCCGGAGCCATCGTGAATAATTCTAAAGTGATCGGGACCACAATTGCGCAGCCCGGTTATACGCACGTTATCAATATCGATTCTTTCACCGCCACCGCCATAGCCATTTTCGACTCGGAATCTAATGCGAGTGTTGCTGGCCATATAAGGAGACAAATCGTAGCTATAAGTACCTGAAAAGTCGTCTGAAAAAGAGGCTAAAACTGTATAATTAGCGCCGCCGTCGCTTGATGCGGATACATCAAATCGATCACCGTTTTCTAAATTTCCAGAAGTATCTAAATCGACAGTAATAAATGCAGTTATATAATTGTTTAGATTCAGTTCTCGCTCAAGGCCTGGTTCTCCGCCGCTGTTTGGCGCATCGTCCATTTGTAGCTCGCCACCTGAAATTTGTATATTGCCACCATTGACTGAACCGTCGTCATCGGTTTCTATCCAATCCGAAGCCCATGGTTGGGAGCCTGTGCTGTTATTGTATGTCGCTGTATTGAAATTATCTTCAAAGGTTAAGGTGCAGACTCCTGAAGAAATACAGGGACGAGTTTCGTTCATGATTTGATTTATCTGAGTGACATCCAGAAAATTTTCATAAATCCTGACCTCATCGATTTCGCCATCAAAAAATCGCTCAGGGATAGCTAAGTCCTGACCGACTTGTAGTGGGTCATTATTAATATCAAGAGTGCCGGTCACTGCTGACCTTGCTCGTTCGACCCCGTCAATGTAAATTACTTGTTCGCCGCTTCGCCAAGTGATGGCTATATGGTGCCATTGATTGATGGTTAAACTTGGGCCTGTTGTGGTTAATGTATCCCAACGCCACCACCAATAGATTTGACCAGAGGAGTTAATATGAAACTCATAATTTTCATCTTTGGACAAAATCGACTTTAATCCTGAAGTCGGAATAACATTAGTATTAATCCAGGTGGTCACGGTTAAGGTGTTGGGAATGTCAAGCAACGAGTCAGCTGTGCTCGTGTCATCATCTAATTGGATAAAACTTACAGAGCCATTAAATACGCCATAACTACAGGTTCCCGGATCGCCAGGAATTGCCGGGTCAGAATTGCCGGTAAGTGCATCAAATGCGGTAAGGTGTAAATCGTTTCCGGAAGAATCCAAAACTTCACTATTGGTACCATTCCAAAACAACTCGTCGAATCGCCATTCACCAATTAGGCCGCTAATTGGTGGTATTGTGGTGTCATTAATTGTGATCGAGCCATCGGCACCATCGACTCCTGAACCTCCTGTTGCTGCGCCATTGGCTCCTGCGGTTATTGAGCCGCTGACATAACTACTGATACCGGTTGCCAAGAATGACCCGCCTCCACCAGCTCGTCCGCCAGCACCACCGGCACCGCCGCCAGAGTATCCTCCGCCGCCGCCAGGCCAGTAAGTAGGGCCACCGCCACCGCCGCTGGTAAATCCGCCACCGCCGGCTGATGAGCCCGAACCGCCTGCGCCGCCCGCAACAAAAGTAACACCATCACTGGGGTCTAAATCAGCAGGTTGCCCGCCTTGCACTGCTCCTTGATTGGCTCCGGCAGAATTTATTCCCCCGCCGCCAGCTGCACCGTTTGACGAGCCGCCACCAGCACCAGCGGTGCCGCCCGCGCCAGCAGATCCGCCGGTGCCACTGTCACCATTTGTGGTCGTGTTGGCTCCTAGACCAAACGCATTATTACTATTGTCACCACCACCGCCACCGCCGGCAACCATGACTAGGGTGTTGTTAATGAATACTCCCGTACTGCCGCCACCGCCAGCGCTGTTGGCAGCTAGGCTTCCAGCGCCAACAACATAGCTCACCACATCACCCGCTGAGACATTGAACACGCCAGTTACGCTTGCGCCTTGTCCTCCGCGGGTAGTTGAACCACCACCGCCTTCACCGCCTACTATAACAATAGTCAGCTGGTCGTCGGCAGGCACGGTATAGGTGCCAGTGCCTGGAACGCTGGAGTTGACAACTTCGGTTGCCATTAGCAACTTAGGGGTAATTAGAAAAGGTATAATTAGAAAACTAGCAACGTAAAAACGAAGCAAACTTTTTACAGTAAGAGACCGCATCTACCAACATCTCCCATTTTGACAATTTGCACTGGAACAGCTGGGCGTTTTTATTCCTACAGCAATTACAAAGAGAGCTTTTTGAGAACCACATTGCCTTAGGAGAGCGTTGTTGAAATGAGATGAGCTAAGTGGTTTCATTGAATTTGCTTCAACCTGCGTCTAAAAAATCAATCACCAGCGTCGATAGACTGCCCTATTAAGCCAATGCTTGCCGCGCATCTTCAAGTTCTTCTGCCAACTCATCCACTTCATGCACATCGACTTCACCTGCCAGTCCAAGTTTTGTAAACGCGGGAACGGTGGCAATATCAAGATCAGGGTAAGGTGTGTTTTCACTCGTGTAACTTTGAATTTTGGCTACCGTGACCACATCAACATAGTCCGCAACTGGGCCGGAATCACGCGTAAAATCAGTACAGCCAAGCGGCACATCCCTTAATTCTTCTGGAAATTCCCAAGCCTTCATGATGGCTTTTCCTACTTTGCCGTGTAGACGCTGGATTATCTTATCGAGAACAATTTCTTGCTCCAATATTTCTGGGTTATCTTCTGCAAGCGTTAAGATAGGTAAAATCCCAATTTCATGAACGAGGCCTGCCAGGGTCGCTTGATCGGGCTTTAATTTTGTGAAGTGGCTTGCTAGCACATGACTTATCGATGCAACTTCTAAGGAGTGTTCCCAAGAGCGTCGCAGCCGCTTGTCTACCGCATCATGAGTGGCCTGAAACATTTGTTCCATTGCTAAGCCGGTTGCTAAATTTCGAACGAAATTAATCCCCATTCGAGTGATAGCTAGTTGTAAATTATCGACCGTTACCGCACCTCTAAGCAGTGGACTGTTGGCAACTTTGATAATGCGGGCCGCTAGTGCTGCATCTTGTCCGATAACTGTCGAGAGCGTACTCGAGTTAACTTCTGGGTCACTCACAGCATCGCGAATTTTAAGTGCAACCTCTGGTAAGGTTGGTAGGGTCAATCGATCGTTTTTAATCGCATCGACGAGTTCATTGAGAAAATCTTGTTCTAGACTCATAGGATCAACTTTTATTGGTCAGAACACGGTAAAAACATGAGCGTGTTCAAGTAGTTATTCGACTAATTCAAGTATAGGACTATTTTCAAAATTAACCGTAAAATTTTGCTGAAAATTTGCGCTTTCTTTGACCAAAGCGAGAACTATCCAACGTTTTTGCTTGGACAGGCTACTACAAACGACTTCGCCGACCGAGCTTTGTTGTTGTAACAGCTTGCAGGTGGCGGCTGATTGAGTCAGTGCCGGACCATTTTCAACAGGCAGTTTCGAGTGCAATAATCTAAGATGTTGCTTAAGCTTACCTTTGTAATGCATTCGCGCGATGACTTCTTGGCCGGTAAAGCAGCCCTTGTTGAAATCGACAGCCTGGAGCTGAGGCAAATCCAAATTATGAGGTAAGTACTCGCCAGAAGTTTTTTCAGACAGCCAGCAAATCTTATGGCTTGCCAAACATTCGAACCAATAATTAGGATCATCTGTAAAATCGATTTCAGCGGATTTTGCTATAGCCTCAATACTGTCTTTTGCGCCCAGTTCGATAAACCAAAGTGGATGCTCATTGGCTTGATAAAGCCTAAAGTTTGCGTTGACCAGCGATGTTATTGTTGTGTCTGGCAGGTTATGTCCGCCGACCAACTGCAAGTTTTCGCAGGTTGATATACTGACTTTAAAAAAAACAGCATATTTACTTAAATGAGATTGAGTTTGCTCTACCAGCGAAGTAGGTAGAATGATTCTAACCCCGTCGGGTATTGTAACGATATGGAACAACGAAACGACGCGTCCTTTTGGATTGCAGACTGCAGCAAGACAACTTTTCTGTTCGCTCGGAGTTTCAATGTTAATGGTCAATTGGCCCTGTAAAAACTTGCTTGTATCCGATCCGCAGATATCAATCGCTGAGTAATCTGGTAAAACAGAGAAAAGGGGTGCATTCATTGGGCTCTTGCGCCTATCGTTGTGTGACAAAATGAGTTCGCCGAGTTTAACGTTGCAAGGCAAACTAATGCAACTACCTTAGGGTCTATGTGGGCATTCTTTAAAAAGTTCAGGATAATATCTGTCTAGCCTTGAATTTACTGTTCGCATGCGTATATTAAGGATGATTAGACTTAAGAGCGTTAGCTATGCAAACAACAATTAACCGAAAAAAATTAGAATGGCAGTGCCGTCGAGGAATGTTAGAGCTAGACGTGATCTTGTCGCCGTTTTTACAGCAGCATTTCGATAGTTTAGATTCGCAGTCGCAGCTGCGGTTTGTTGAGTTGCTCGAGCACCCTGATCCCGATATTTATACTTGGGTTATGGGCTTTGGAACCTGCGAAATAGAGACGTTAAAACCGATTATTGAGACTATCAGAAGGCTAATGAAAGTCGCTTAGAATGTGAGCCAGTAAAAGTGACTTGCGTTGTCACTAATAACGACCAAGGAGAGGACTGAGGCTATGGGGAAGCCTGTTCAAATCGCTGCTCGATTTCCAATTAAGTCCTGTCCTGAACTTTTCTTTTTGGGAGTCTGTTTGCATGGTGTAGTGGCAATATCGGCCATCATGTTTTTGACCTCTTGGTGGCTTATTGGCTTAATCATCCTGTCTCTCTTATTATCCCTTGTAATCAGTTTTAGGCAATATGAAGCAATCACTAGCTTCAACAGTGACCTGTGCTGGACAGGGGAGAATTGGGTTGTGAGCGATCCGTCTTCTGATAATTCGGTTACCTACTTAGAGCTCGCTTCCACCTGCTGGTTAACCGCCGACTTTAGTTTATTGAAATTTGTTGAAGACCATAATGAACATGCCTGGTTTTTCACTAAAAAGCACTTAGGAGAAAGAGCGTTTAGGGAGCTAGGCTACTTAGTGAAACAGGACTTAAAAGCTAAGGCCAAAATAGAGCAAAATTAGTCGAACTTTGTTCTATTTAACTTAAAACCTCAGATTAGCTCGAAAATCCTCACCTAAAAGCCGTTTAACGCTGATATTGTTTGCTCTTGGTTTGATAACTATGGTATAAAGCGCGCCGAGTTAACGAAGTATCGATTTGCTTAGTAAATCAAAGACTGACTTAACCTAATTCACACACTGTTCGACACAGATTTCAGGGTGCCGTAGAAATTAATTTTTCGTTGGTTTGTAATCTGGGGGCAGTGGACGCATAACCCTATTAAAATCAGGAGCTTACAATGGCTAAAGTCACAATGCGTGATATGCTACAAGCGGGTGTACATTTCGGACACAGAACCCGTTACTGGAACCCAAAAATGAAACCATTCATTTTTGGCGCAAGAAACAAAATTCATATCATTAACCTCGAGCACTCTTTGCCGATGTTTAATGAAGCCCTCAACTTCCTCAGTTCAGTTGCAGCACGAAAAGGAAAAGTTCTTTTCGTTGGAACAAAGCGTTCAGCAAGTAAAATTGTTAAAGAAGAAGCCACTCGATGTGATCAATTCTTCGTTGATAAGCGTTGGTTGGGTGGAATGTTGACTAACTACAAGACCATTCGTCAATCAATCAACCGATTGAAAGAGTTAGAAAAACAAAGCGAAGACGGTACATTTGAGCGTTTGACCAAGAAAGAAGGTTTATTGTTAAGCCGCGAAATGGAAAAACTAGAAGCCAGTATTGGTGGAATTAAAAATATCGGTGGTTTGCCAGACGTTTTATTCGTTATCGATGCAGATCATGAGCATATTGCTATCGCAGAAGCTAAAAAGCTTGGAATTCCGGTAATTGCAGTAGTTGATAGTAATTCAAACCCAGATGGGATTGACTATGTAATTCCTGGAAACGATGATGCGATAAGAGCGGTTCAATTATACCTTTCAGCAGCCGCTGATACGATCATCGAAGGTCGTCAATCAACCGCAACAGCACCAGCAGAAGAGTCTCCTAGCGACGAGTTCGTTGAAGAGTCTGCTGCAGAGGAAAAGCCAAAAGCGGTTGTAAAAACTAAGAAAGCTAAAGCAGCTAAAGAAGAAGCTGAAGAATCTGTGGAATCTGGCGAAGACGCCGCCGCAGAGTAAGAAATCAGCTCTAGCTTTTGTTGTAGGGGGCTTTGCCCCCTATTTTTTAATTAAACACTGATTTTATTGAATTTAACTCTGGTTAAATCAAACGAATCTGAAATTGAGAATCGAGTGGAGAATGTTATGGCGATTACCGCTGCTCAAGTAAAAGAACTGCGCGAAAGAACTGGCGCAGGTATGATGGAATGTAAAAAAGCTTTGGTAGAAACCAATGGTGATATCGAAGTTGCAATTGACAATATGCGTAAGTCTGGCGCGGCTAAAGCCGAGAAAAAAGCAGGTCGAGTCGCTGCTGAAGGCGTAATTATTGCTAAAACTAGCGATGATGCGAAAATGGCAGTGATTGTTGAAATCAACAGTGAAACTGACTTTGTTGCTAGAGATGAAAGCTTCAAAGCTTTTGCATCACAAGTTGTTGATGCTGCTTTAGCCAACAAAACAGCAGATATTGATTCGCTTGTAGCCGCCAATTTGGCGTCAGGTGAGACTGTTGAAACAGCTCGTACTAATTTAATTGCGAAAATCGGTGAAAACATCACTGTCAGACGTGTTCAATTGGTTGAAGCAAACGATGGCGCACTAAATACTTACATTCACGGTGGTCAAATTGGTGTCGTTGTTGCTCTTAAAGGCGGTGACGCTGAACTCGCTAAAGATGTTGCAATGCATGCTGCAGCGACTAATCCTCAATTTATTACACCTGAAGAAATCTCTGAAGATGTATACAATCGTGAGAAAGAAATCTTCACAGCGCAAGCGATTGCTAGCGGCAAGCCTGCGGACATCGCAGAAAAAATGGTTGTTGGACGGATGCGTAAATTTGCTGCAGAAGTCTGCCTTGTTGGTCAGGCATTTGTAAAAGATCCTTCGACAACGGTTGGCGATTTGTTAAAATCGGCATCAGCTGAAGTCACTAGCCTCGTTCGTTTGGAAGTGGGTGAAGGGATTGAAAAAGTTGAAGACGATTTTGCTGCCGAGGTTATGGCACAAGTAAAAGGGGAGTAATTTAAATGCCTAGTTCTGCACCGACTAAGACCAATAGAAGAATCCTTCTTAAGCTCAGTGGCGAAGCCTTAATGGGTGCAGAATCATTTGGTATTGACCCTACTATTTTAGATAGGATCGCGGCCGAAATTAAAGTCATTGTCGAGCAAGGCATCGAAGTGGGTTTAGTTATTGGCGGCGGGAACCTATTTAGAGGAGAGAAACTCGCTAAGGCTGGAATGAATCGTGTTGCAGGCGACCATATGGGAATGCTCGCGACGGTAATGAACTCTTTGGCGATGCAGGATGCGCTTGAACGTATAAAAGTTGGCACACGGGTTATGTCTGCAATATCGCTGACCGGTGTCTGTGAAGATTATGACCGACGGTTTGCGATTCGATTTATGCAAAAGTCCCAAGTGGTAATCTTCACTGCTGGTACCGGAAATCCATTTTTCACAACCGATACTGCAGCCTGCTTGCGCGGTATCGAAATTGATGCAGATGTCATCTTAAAAGCAACCAAAGTCGATGGCGTGTTTTCAGCTGACCCAAATGTCGATCCAAATGCTGTCAAATATGACTCGTTAAGTTATGATGAAGCTCTATCAAAGGAGTTAGGAATCATGGATTTGACCGCGTTTTGTTTGGCCAGAGATCATGACAAGTCCATTCGAGTGTTTAATCTTAACAAGCCTGGCGCATTGATTAAGGCCGTTGTAGATGGAACTGAGGGCACGTTGATTCACTGTGGCAAATCAAAATAATTTTAGTGTGAAATACATTTAATTAGGGAGCAATTGCGTGATAAATGAAATAAAAGAAGATGCCCAAACCCGAATGGATAAGAGCATAGAGTCATTTAAAACCAGTTTACAAAAAATTCGAACAGGCCGAGCTCATCCTAGTTTGTTAGCGCATTTAACAGTATCTTATTACGGGGTGGACACACCGCTTTCTCAAGCCGCTACCATTTCAGTACAGGACTCAAGGACCTTAGTTGTTCAACCATTTGAAGCGTCAATGGTGCAGCCAGTTGAAAAAGCGTTGATGGAGTCTGACCTAGGCATTACACCGAATACCGCAGGAAATGTTATTCGCTTACCTATGCCGGCACTCACCGAAGAGCGTCGTAAAGACATGACCAAAATTGTACGAAGCGAAGCTGAATCAGCGAAAATTGCTGTTAGAAATATTCGTCGAGATGCCAACTCGACACTAAAAGAACTAGAAGCCGAAAAAGAAATCAGTGAAGATGAGTTGCATCGCGCAGAGGATGAAATTCAGAAGATTACTGACGTTCATGTCAAAAAAATTGACGAGTTGAGCGCGGTAAAAGAACAAGAGTTGATGGAAATATAAACAGACTGCTCTTCTATTTAAACTGAATTAGAAGATCAGCTTTGCATCTGAGCGCCGCATAGCTAAACTGCTTTTGCGGCGTTTTTGTATTGGCTCAAATAGTTAGCGTTGTTAAGAAACGATCAAATATTAAAGTAGAAGTAAACTTTCGGAAATGATGGAAAACAATATTCCTAAACATCTGGCAATCATAATGGACGGCAATGGTCGTTGGGCCCAAGCGCGTAACAAGAAACGTACTTTTGGTCATAAAGCGGGCGTCGAAAAAACCAGAGAAGTTATCGAAGTTTGTGCTGAGAAAGGCGTTCAATCGCTAACTTTGTTTGCTTTTAGTAGTGAAAATTGGGAGAGACCTGAAGAAGAAGTAAGCTACTTGATGGAGCTTTTTGTGATGGCGCTAAAGCGAGAAATAAAGCTCCTCAACAAAAATAACGCGCAGCTTAGATTTCTGGGCGATGTTTCTGGGTTTAATCAAAAACTGCAAAAAAGCATTCAGGAGGCTACCCAACAGACGAGCGCTAACGATGGTCTCTGTTTAAACATTGCGGCAAATTATGGTGGTCGTTGGGATATTTTGCAGGCCGCCAACAAAGCTAGGCAAACATTGCAAAATGATCAACCTATTACGGAAGAATCACTAGCAAAACATTTGTCGACAGCTGAGTTACCACCGCTTGATTTAATGATTCGGACGGGTGGAGAACAGAGAATCAGTAACTTTTTAATCTGGCAAGCGGCTTATGCGGAATTATATTTTAGTCAAAAGCTTTGGCCTGATTTTGATCGAAGTGAGCTAGAAGTTGCATTTCAAGAATACGCCAGTAGGCAACGTCGCTTCGGAAAAACAGGTGAACAAGTTGCCAAATAAATCATTGTCAGGTGGGGTGCGAGATATATGTTAAAACAAAGAGTCATCACGGCTTTAGCACTGCTGCCGGTTGTTTACCTGCTGCTATTTAGAGTTCCTTTAGATACTTTTGCTGGCCTAATTATTATTGTGGTTTACTTGCTGGCACTAGAGTGGGCAAAACTTTCGCAATATCAGTCGTCGGTTAAGGCGAGTTTTTACGCCCTTGCGATTAGTGCAATCAATATTGCTATTTGGTATTTCAGCGAGTCGATTTTAGTTTGGCCATCGTTGAGCTGGCCACATCATGTTCACTTTGATATTCCACTCATTTTCTTATTGGCCGCCATGTTCGCAATTTTTGCTGCAATTTTTATCGTGCTGACTTACACCAAACAGAGTCAATGGTGGCGTAACGCCTTGGTGCCGAGTTTATTTGGAATCATATTATTACCTGCTTTATTTGTGTCATTTGTAAGTTTAAGAAATATTGGTTATGCCAATGAAAACGCCAACTATGGTGGTGGACTTTTGTTGTTTATGTTGCTGATAATTTGGGCTGCTGATACGGGGGCTTTTATCACTGGAAAATTGTTTGGAAAACATAAACTGACGGCTGTTAGTCCGAATAAAACCTGGGAAGGTGTTATTGGTGGATTGGTGTTGAGTACCTTAATTGGTTGGGCTGGAATTGGCGTGCTTAATTTACAGGTCAATAATTTAATTCTTTATTTTGCTGTTGTGTTCGGTCTTGCCGTTATTTCTGTTTATGGAGATTTGTTTGAGAGTGCATTAAAACGAGTCGCGAACATAAAAGACTCAGGGAATTTATTGCCAGGACATGGTGGACTTTTGGATCGGCTGGATAGCACCATAACAGTTGCACCCATGTTTTTACTGAGTTTCAGTTATTTCGAGTGGTTCAATGGTTAGCCGAATTTGTATTCTGGGAGCCACTGGCTCAATCGGCTGCAGTGCTCTTGACGTCATTGCCCGAAATGCGACGCTCTATTCGGTCGAAGTGCTGACAGCTAATCGCAACTATAAAAAGTTGTTTGAACAATGCGTTCAGTATAAGCCCCGCGTTGCTGTTATGGCATGCGAAATGGCAGCAAAGGAACTCTCCAAGTTATTAGCCGATACCGACCTCCCAACGCAGGTTGAGTCGGGAGAAGCGGCGGTTAATGGAGCCGCAGCAAAACATGATGTTGAGATAGTGATCGCTGCAATTGTTGGCGCGGCGGGTTTGTTGCCGACGCTCGCTGGGGTAAAAGCTAACCGAAAGATTCTTCTCGCAAATAAAGAAGCGCTGGTTATGTCAGGCGATCTGTTTATGTCTAAAGTTGAATATGAGGGAGCAACTCTGCTGCCTGTTGACAGTGAACATAACGCCATATTTCAATCCTTGCCGACGATGCAAAAAAATTCAGCCACCAACTTGAGTGGTGTTGATCAAATCTTGCTAACAGGGTCTGGCGGGCCGTTTATTGACGAGCCTTTAGAAAAACTAAGCGATAAGACGCCAGACCAAGCCTGTGCTCATCCCAACTGGGCCATGGGAAGAAAAATATCCGTAGACTCTGCCACCATGATGAATAAAGGCTTGGAGTTGATTGAAGCCTGCTATCTGTTTGGTGTGGATATCGAAAAAATAAAAATTGTAGTGCATCCACAGAGTATTATCCATTCGATGGTGTCCTACATTGATGGTTCGGTGATAGCACAAATGGGAAATCCTGATATGCGCACACCGATTGCACATTGCTTAGCCTGGCCTGAGCGAATTCAAGCCGGTGTTGCGCCGCTTGATTTTTATTCCATGTCGAGCTTGGATTTTAGACCGCCAGATTATGAACGCTATCCGTGCTTGAAGTTGGCTATCCTTGCGGCCAAAGAAGGGCTTAGTGCTCCTTGCATTCTCAATGCCGCTAATGAAGTTGCTGTTGATGCTTTTTTACAAAAGCGCATCAAGTTTACTCAAATAGCTGAAGTCATTGAGCACACGTTATCGAGTTTTACTTTTGAGTCACTTGAAAGCATCGATCAAGTTATGCAGATAAATGCAGAGGCGAGAGGCGTGGCCAGTGATGTCGTTAAGCGGTTAGGTGGATAAATGGAATATCTTTGGAATTTCGTTTCTTTTATTGTTGCCCTTGGCGTGTTAGTAACCTTTCACGAGTATGGACATTTTTATGTTGCTCGTAAGTTAGGCGTGAAAGTGCTCACATTCTCGGTCGGCTTCGGCAAGCCTATTTGGCAGAGAGTTGGCAAAGACGGCGTACGATATATGATTGCGTCAATACCGCTTGGCGGTTATGTCAAAATGCTTGGAGAGCAGGCCGATGACGAGCCACCTCTGACCGAGGCGGAGCAAAAGCAAGCTTTCAATCGTCAGACTGTGTGGGTCAGAATGGCAATTGTTTTGGCCGGTCCAATCGCCAATTTTTTGCTCGCTCTATTGCTTTATTGGATCATCTTTTTAAACGATGTAACCTCACTAAAACCCGTGATCGCCGAACCGGTGAGCGGAACGATTGCCGCTGATGCCGGTTTACAACAAGCGGATCAAATTATTGCTATTGACCAACAGCCTACAGAGTCATTTCAGGATGTGCAATTGGCATTAGTTAAACGCATTGGTGAGAAAACATCGATAGAGTTGCAAGTCCGCCGCGCCGGGGAACCAAACCCATTAAATCTAAGGCTCGACATAAGCCAGTGGGAGGTTGATGAGCAAAGGCCAGACGTACTTGGTTCGTTGGGACTTGTCCACCAAGGTCGTGCCAGTATTATCCAGGTTCAACCGGGGGGAGCTGCAGATAAAGCAGGGATGAGGTCTGGTGACCAGATAGTTAAAATCGAGGAGCAGGATATTCGTTACTGGGATGAAATGTCAAAGCATCTTCGAGAAAGGCCAGGAATACCGACAAATTTAGAAGTTTTAAGAAATGATGAACTGATACCAATTCTTGTGGTCTTAGATTCGGTTGAAGAAAATGGTCAACAAGTTGGAAAGTTGGGCGTATCTCTAGAATATTCAGAATACCTTCAAACAACTCAAGTAGGGCCTATACAAGCGCTTAATATGGCGTTTGCAAAAACCTACAGTATGATAGAATTGACCGTTCGCATGTTTAAAAAACTCTTGTTTGGCGAAGTGTCTCACAAGAGCTTGAGCGGACCCTTTGCAATTGCTGAAGGAGCGGGTACAACAGCGTCCTATGGCTTGATAGCATTCTTGGGTTTTCTCGCTTTAATTAGCGTAAATTTAGGATTTATCAACCTTTTACCTGTTCCTATGTTGGACGGGGGGCACTTTTTATACTTTGTGATCGAAGCCATTAGAGGAAAACCTCTTTCGGTAGAGGCCCAAAACTTGGGATTGCAAGTAGGTATGATGATGGTATTCGCGCTGATGGCATTGGCCATATTTAACGACCTTTCGCGGTCGAGTTTTTTGCAGTAAAGCATTAATTAAGAAGTAAGTAATTTATGAGTAAAGTCTTAGGTAAAAATTTGAGAAATTCTAGTCGATTAGTTAATCAGCTGGCCGTTTTGCTGACATTGTCAGTTGGCTTATTTGCTTCCGCGACTATTTTTGCTGCTGAGGACGATTCCAGTTTTGTGGTTGAAGATATCAAAGTTGAAGGCCTACAGAGAATGGAACTAGGAACATTCTTTAACATGCTACCCTTACAGGTCGGTGAGAGGTTAGAGACTAGTCGAGTACCCACTATTATAAGAACACTTTTTGCCGCTGATAACTTCGATGATATTAGAGTGTTCAGAGACGGCAATGTTTTACTAATCGATGTTGTCGAGCGGCCAACTATTTCGGATATTACCATTGATGGAAATAGTGATATCAAAACTGAACAAATTTTAGATGCGATGAAAGGTGCAGGCTTTGCTAAAGGCGAAATCTACAACCCTGCCGCTATCAAAGATATTATTGGTGGTATGGAAGAGCAGTATTTTGCTCACGGCAAATACTCGGTAAAAATTACTAGTAAAGTTATTCGCCGCTCTAGAAATCGAGTGATGGTTCAATTTGATGTCAATGAAGGCGAGCCAGCCAAGATTCAGTCGATTAATATAGTCGGCAATACACTGTTTAGTGATGAAGACTTGCTCGATCAATTTGAAATTACTACCGGTGGTTGGTTTTCATTTATTACCAGTGATGACCAATATGCCAGAGAAAAATTATCCGGCGATTTAGAAACGTTACGTTCTTATTATTTAGATCGCGGCTATCTAAAATTTAATGTTACTTCGACCCAGGTAGCGATATCTCCAGATAGAAAAGGTATCTACATTACCATCAATGTTTCAGAGGGTGAGAAATTTGAAGTATCAAAAATTGCGTTTAACGGTGAGTTAATCCTTACAGAAAAACGACTCAAGCAATTAATGCCACTGACAACCGGCGATACCTATTCTGCGGCAGCGATTTCTTTTGCTGAGGAGCAAATAAAACAAAACCTCGGCTATTTTGGTTATGCCTTTGCAAAAGTGACATCTGTACCGACGGTTAAACCAGGAACAAATAAAGTCGACATTAGTCTCTATGTTGACCCAGGTAAAAAGGTTTATGTAAACCGAATCAACTTCACTGGCAATGAAACCACCAACGACGTAGTCCTGCGCAGAGAAGCAAGATTAATGGAGGGCGGCGCATTATCAACCGCACAGGTTGATCGAACCAAAATACGTTTGCAGCGCTTAACTTTTGTTGAAGAAGTCGAAGTTGAAACGCCTAAGATGGAAGACAAAGAAGATCGAGTCGACGTTAATTACAAGATTAAAGAACGCTCGGCGGGGACGATTTCTGGTGGCTTAGGCTATGGCTCAACTTATGGCTTATCGGTGAATGCAAATGTGAGTCACAATAACTTTTTGGGCTCTGGTAAAACTGTTGGGGTGTCGGTTAACAAAAATAGCTTTTCCACAAATTATGCGATTAATTATTTTGATCCTTATTTCACCATCGATGGAGTTAGTGCGGGCGCTGCCTTGAGCTATCGTTCTTCCGATTTTGGCGAAATCAACATTGCCGCAACTTTGCTCGATACCACTGCATTAGACTTTAATTTTGGTTATCCAGTAAACGAAATTACGCGATTAAATTATGGCCTCGGGATCCAGACTAATGATCTCAGCGCGAAAGGTCGAGCGTCACAACAAATTATCGACTTTTTCGCCGACAATGGCAGAGATGTTAGACAAGATCCAGACTTCTCCTATGACTTGGTTAAATTTAACACCTCGATTATTCGAAACAGCTTAAATCGTGGTATTTTTCCAGATCGAGGAACTAAGCAATTTCTATCATTAAGCGGAGCTGTTCCGGGGAGCGACTTGGAGTTCTATAAAGTCGACTACTCCATCGATCATTATATTCCGCTTTCACCAGGTTGGTCATTCTTGAGCCGATTAAAACTTTCTTACGGTGATGGGTATGGTGATAGTGAAAATTTACCGTACTTCGAAAACTTCTCAACCGGAGGTGCTAGTAGTGTACGTGGATTTGAACGAAACACTATCGGTCCTCGCGAAATATTTAGAAACCCACAAACTATAAGCGATACAAATAATGTCGATATTTTTGATGGTGGGGTGACCAGTTATTTACCGGAAGAATACGACACAATTTTAATTGGGCGTAGAACCGTCGGTGGAAATGCTAAAGCATTAGCCAGCTTTGAGGTCATTTTCCCGATACCGTTTGTGGAACAAAGTAATTCGGTACGAACAAGCTTTTTCGTCGATGTTGGTAATTTATGGGACACTAAATTCGACCGAGAACGCTATAGCTCGTTAGTCGACCCACTTGAATTTGATAAAATTCCGGATTATTCGCGCTCAAATACCTATCGCGCTTCGACCGGATTCTCGATACAATGGTTGTCTCCAATGGGACCACTTGTTATTAGTTTCGCTAAAATTATCGAATCACAAGAAGGCGACCGCAAGGAAGGCTTTTCGTTTAATGTAGGACAAACGTTCTAAGAACAAATTTATAGAGAAATAAGGGTAAAAAGATGTTTAAGAAAATATTATTAACTGCAGCAATCATACTTTCTAGTGTTTCTAGTGCATTTGCCGCTGAGCTAAAAATTGGTGTTGTGGACGAGAATTTTGTAATCAGTAAGGTTCCTCAGGTCAATTTAATTGCCTCAAACCTGCAAGCGAAATTTAAAGATAGAATGGATGAAGCAAAAGCGCTGAGAGACGACGGTTTGAAACAACAAGAAGCTTTTCAACGTGATGCTATGACAATGACAGAAGCACAACGTATTGAAAAGCAAAGAGAATTGCAAAAACTAAGCAATGATCTACAAATTAAAGAAAAGAACTTGAAAGAAGATTTCCAACGAGCTAGAAACGAGGAAATTAATAAAGTTCGAATTAAAATCCAGCAAACGATTGATAAACTTGCTAAAGCGGAAGGTTTCGACCTTATCTTAAGAGTCGAAGGAACTGCTTACAGAAAAGACTCAATTGATATTTCGAACAAGATTATTACGATCTTAAGTAACCCAGCAGGCTAAAAATTGACAGAAAAGGTATTAACGGTTGCCCAAATTGCGAAAATCGTTGATGGTGAGGTAGCGGGAGATGCAGATAAAACGATCTTAAGTGTCGCCCCTCTTGATTCAGCTCAACCCCATCAGATTTCGTTTCTGAGCAATCCAAAGTTCCAATCTCAATTAGACACAACCCAATCGGGTTGTGTTTTGCTGTCTGAGCATTGTAAAAAAGATTACTCTTTTTCCGTAGTGTATTGTAAAGATCCATATCTCGCATTTGCGCTTGTGTCTCAAGCATTAGACACAACGCCTTTACCCGCCGATGGTATCGCAAAGCAGGCTGTTATCGAGCCGAGCGCTCAGGTCGCTCCGAGTGCCAGTATCGCTGCAGGAGCATATGTCGGCAAAAACTGTCAGATAGCAGCAAATGTCTGTATTGGGGCAAATGTCACCATTGGCGAAAATAGTCGAATTGGCGAAGCGACTATTATTTATCCTAATGTCAGTATTTATCATGATGTAAGTATTGGGCGTCAGTGCATTATCCAGTCAGGTGCTATCATTGGAAGTGACGGTTTTGGCTATGCGCCTAAGTCGGGTGAGTGGGTGAAAATAGCGCAAACAGGCGGAGTACGTATTGCTGATCAGGTTGAAATAGGTGCAAATACAACCATTGATCGAGGCGCCCTCGCTGATACCATTATCGGAGCGGGGGTCAAAATCGATAACCTTTGCCATATTGCCCACAATGTGGAACTCGGGGAAAATACAGCGATGGCCGCGTTTACCGGAGTCGCTGGCAGTAGTGTCATCGGTAAAGGCTGCACTTTTAGTGGGCGCTCATCGATTATCGGACATTTGAATATTGCAGCTGGCACCCACTTAACGGCGGGAACCTTAGTGAGTAAGTCGAATGACAAGCCGGCGGTATTTTCTTCTGGAACCGGTGCTCAAGAAAACAAGCAATGGCGAAAAAACGTTGCAAGGTTTAAACAGCTCGATGAAATGGCAAAAAAAATTCGTCTACTTGAACAACAATTAAAAGAGTTAAATAGAGGGTAAGTTTAGTGACCAATGAAAGCAAACAGCTGAGTAGCTTAGATATCCACGAGGTGATGAAGCACTTGCCTCATCGATATCCGTTTTTATTAGTCGATAAAGTCATCGATTTTGAAGCCGGCAATTATTTGCATGCGATAAAAAATATTACTGTTAATGAACCTTGCTTTACTGGTCACTTTCCTCACCGCCCAGTGATGCCAGGTGTCTTAATTTTAGAAGCCTTGGCCCAGGCTACTGGAATTCTTGCATTCAAGACCTTAAGCGAGTTACCTAACGAGACATCTCTCTATTATTTTGTGGGAATCGATAAGGCTCGATTTAAAAAGCCGGTAGAACCAGGCGATCAAGTCGAATTAAAAGTGAAGTTGCTTAAGCGCAAGCGCACTATGTGGAAATTCGAAGCTGAGGCTATTGTTGACAGCGAAGTGGTGTGTGCGGCCGACTTAATGTGTTCTAAGCAGGATATTTAACATGACCGACACCAATCCATTAATTCATCCGAGCGCTGTGATCCACCCGCAAGCAGAATTGGCTGGCGATGTCCAAGTTGGACCGTTTTCTGTCATAGAAAAAGATGTCAAAATCGGCCAAGGTACGGTTGTCGGGCCCCATGTAGTGATTAACGGTCATACCACTATCGGAAAGAACAATCATTTTTATCAATTCTCGTCGGTGGGAGAAGCTAATCAAGATAAAAAGTACAAGGGCGAGCCAACCCAGACGATTATTGGGGATAACAATATTATTCGAGAATCTTGTACTATTCATCGTGGTACGACCCAAGATAAGCAAGTCACCAAAATTGGTAACGATAATTTATTAATGGCATACACTCATATCGCCCATGATTGTCAAATTGGCAATAATATAATTATCGCTAATAGTTCAAACATTGCAGGCCATGTAGTCATCGATGATTGGGCTATTCTGGGCGGTTTTTCTGGAATTCATCAATTCTGCCGAATTGGAGCGCATGCTTTTCTCGGTATTCGAAGTCATGTAACTCAAGATATTTTACCCTTTACCTTATTTGCAGAAGGAGCACCTCGCTCAATTAATGTCGAAGGAATTAAACGAAGAGGTTTTAGTAAAGAGCAAATAGGGTTGCTGCGAAAAGCCTATAAAATAATTTTTAGGCAAGGCTTACGGATTGAAGAAGCGCTCACAACAATCAGCGAATTAACCGATGATTCGGATGTATTGAATACTTTGATCGACTTCATTC
Source organism: Kangiellaceae bacterium (assembly GCA_965230525.1). Lineage (GTDB taxonomy): Bacteria > Pseudomonadota > Gammaproteobacteria > Enterobacterales > Kangiellaceae. Next base: position 4,202,084 of record OZ246008.1, on the reverse strand, counting down.
AAGCGTCGGAACGTGGCATAGCTCGCTAGCTATAAAACACTAATCTCACTGGTAATTACACTAATAAGAATATTTCGTGAGTCAATCCAATATAAACAAGCAGCAAACAAGTGCCTCGACTGAGTTGCACGACCAACCTCTATTAATCTACTTAGTGGCGGGCGAAGCATCAGGCGATATTTTGGGCGAGCGATTAATGATTGCTTTGAAACAGCGTGTTCCGCAAGCTGAATTCAAAGGTATCGGTGGGCCGCTGATGAAACAACAGGGGTTGCAAGAAATATATCCAATGGATCGCTTGTCAGTCATGGGCGTGATTCCTATCTTAAAACGTTTAATCGAATTACTCGGTGTCAGAAAGCGTCTTGCGAAGCAAATAATTAAAGAACGTGCAGATTGTTTTATTGGTATCGATGCACCTGTGTTTAATACTCAGTTGGAGTACCAACTGAAAACACAAGGGATCCCAACGGTTCATTATGTCAGCCCTTCGGTCTGGGCTTGGCGGGAAAACCGTATCTATAAAATTGTAAAAAGCGTTTCGCTAATGATCTGCCTTTTCCCGTTTGAACTAGAGATTTACAAGAAGCACAAACTGCCGGCAGTCGCAGTAGGACATCCGCTTGCGGATGAGATTCCACTGCACCCCGATGTGAGTGAAATGCGCGCCCAGTTAAACTTGCCGATAGACAAAAAAATAATTGCCATTTTGCCAGGAAGTCGTGGTTCTGAACTTAAATTTTTACTTGAGCCATTCTTAAGCGCTGCAAAAAAATTAGCTCAACAACACGATTTGAAGTTTGTTATTCCTTGTGCCAATGAAAAGCGCAAGCAGCAAATTGAGGCCTATATTGATTGCAACGAGCTTAATATGGATGTAACCATAGTTTTGGGAAAGTCGAGGGAATTAATGTTAGCGAGTGATGTGGTATTGTTAGCATCGGGAACGGCTACTTTGGAAGCCATGCTGTTAAAAAAGCCCATGCTGGTGTGTTACAAAGTGTCTTCATTTAGTCATTGGGTTTATACTAAATTTCTAAAGATTAACAGCTTTTCATTGCCCAACCTATTGGCAAGGCGTTCCATTGTGAAAGAGCTAATGCAAGAGCAATGTAATGTCGCCAATATAGTGGAAGAAATGAACCGCTTATTGCGAGGTGAGCAAACCGAAACATTGGAAGCTGAGTATTTAAATCTTCATAAGAGTTTAAAGTTAAACGGCAGTGAAATTGCCGCACAGGCAATTGTCGAGCTGCTCACAAAAAATAATCAACGAAATAAAGCAGAAGGGTAGCAAATTGATAAGACCAATCCATACTGCAGGTGTTGATGAAGTTGGTCGTGGACCACTCGCTGGTGCAGTGGTTGCAGCGGCAGTTATTCTTGACCCTAATCAACCGATCCAAGGATTGACTGACTCCAAAAAACTGAGCGAACGTAAACGAGAATTGCTAGCAACAGAAATTAAACAAAAGGCGCTGGCATGGTGTATTGGCAGAGCAGAAGTCGAAGAAATAGATCAGTTAAACATTCTCCAAGCCAGTTTGGTGGCAATGCAACGCGCGGTAGAAGGGTTGTCAATTAAGGCTGAATACTGTCTTGTTGATGGTAACCGTTGTCCCGAGCTGAGTTGTGCAAGCGAGGCTATTGTTAAGGGAGATTTAAAAGAGCCTGCGATTTCCGCAGCGTCAATTATCGCCAAAGTCGAAAGAGATAATGAGATGGTTCATTTCGACTCGATTTTTCCCGGTTATGGCCTAGCAAAACATAAAGGCTATCCAACTAAAGCACATCTTGAAGCGATATCGAACTTAGGCGTTACCAAAATTCATCGTCGCAGTTTTGCACCAGTAAAAAAGATTCTTGCTGGTACTAAAAGTGAGCTAATTCTGCCGTGAGTAACAACCCGCAAACAACTTCAGAAATTGATGCGACTGACGCTCTTGATGAGCCATCATCTGTTGAAGTAATGCCGCCACAAAACTTCGTTCATCTAAGGTTACATTCTGAATATTCCATGGTGGACGGCATTTGTCGAATAAACCCAACATTAGAAAAGATTGCTGAACTAGAAATGCCAGCCGTCGCGATGACGGATTTCACTAATTTTTGCGGGCTGATTAAGTTCTACAAGAAAAGTCGCGCGCTTGGTATTAAGCCGATTGTTGGTGTCGACTTAATGGTAAATGACGAATCAAACGATTCGGAGAGTTTTCGAATAGCATTACTTTGTATGAATAATGCTGGCTATCTCAATGCCAAAATACTGATCTCCCGGGCCTATCAAGAAAACCAAAGGCGTGGGGTACCTACTGTCAATAAATCATGGTTTAAAGACCTGAATGAAGGATTGATTGTACTTTCTGGTGGCAAGGATGGAGATGTAGGGCGTGCAATTGCGTCGGGAAACCATGAGCAAGCTGCCGAATATTTGGGCTTTTGGCATCTCCATTTTCCAACACGCTATTATATCGAATTGCAGCGCACCAGCCGAGCTGGTGAAGGCGACTATATTCATTCGGTTGCTTCGTTTGCACAGGCATCTGGAACGCCGGTTGTTGCTACCAATGATGTATGCTTTTTGGAACAAGAAGATTTCGATGCACATGAAATCAGAGTTTGCATTAACCAAGGTCGAGTGTTGGATGACCCTCGTCGTCCTAAAAATTATTCTAATCAGCAATATTTAAAGTCCCCAGAGGAAATGCAGGCGCTATTTTCGGATATACCGGAAGCGCTGGAAAATACTCTAGAAATAGCAAAACGATGTAATCTCAGTTTACACCTAGGTGAATATTTTTTACCTAACTATCCGATTCCAGATGGACTGACCATTGAACAGTACTTTTGTCAGTTGAGTGAGGAAGGGCTTGAAAAGCGATTAACCAAATTATTTGATCGTGCAAGTGAAGACTTTGAGGCTATTCGAAAACCCTATGACGAACGATTAAAAACAGAGTTAGATGTCATAAATCAGATGGGTTTTCCCGGCTACTTTTTAATTGTTGCTGATTTTATTCGTTGGAGCAAAGACAACGGAGTGCCTGTTGGGCCGGGGCGTGGTTCCGGTGCTGGCTCTTTGGTCGCCTATGCCTTAGAGATTACCGACTTAGATCCGCTTAAATATGAGCTACTATTTGAAAGATTTCTAAACCCAGAAAGGGTTTCTATGCCTGATTTCGATATTGACTTTTGTATGGATGGCCGCGACCGAGTCATAGACTATGTCGCCGAAAAATATGGCAGAACGAGTGTTTCGCAAATAATTACCTTTGGCCGTCTGGCTGCCAAAGCGGTAATAAAAGATGTTGGTCGAGTTCTGAGTCAGCCCTACGGATTTGTTGATAAGATTTCTAAACTGATCCCATTTGAAATTGGCATGTCGTTAGCCAAAGCTTGGGAACAAGAACCAGAAATTCGTGAGCGTTATGAACAAGAAGAAGAGTTTCAAGCGCTTTGGGATATGGCGCGCAAGCTTGAGGGGATTACTCGAAATGCTGGTAAGCATGCCGGTGGGGTAGTGATATCGCCCGGTGATTTGACCGAGTTTTCGGCATTATATTGCGACGAATCAGGCGGAGGTCTGGTCACTCAATTTGATAAGGATGATGTTGAAACTGCTGGACTAGTAAAGTTTGACTTTTTAGGTTTGAGAACCTTAACAATTATTGACTGGGCGCTCGAAACCGTAAACAGTACTGCGCAATCCGAAGAAGAAAAAATTGATATAGAGCGGATTGATCTAGAAGACCCAGCGGTTTTCGATCTATTAAAAGCCGCCAAGACGACAGCGGTTTTTCAGTTAGAGTCCCGCGGTATGAAAGAGCTTATTAAAAAGTTATTACCGAGTAACTTTGAAGATATTATCGCTCTTGTTGCGCTGTTTCGGCCTGGACCGCTTGGTTCCGGAATGGTTGACGACTTTATCAATCGAAAACACGGTCGCCAAGAAGTCGCTTATCCTCATGCAGACTATCAGCATGAAGACTTGATTCCTATTCTAACGCCCACCTACGGGATTATTCTCTATCAAGAGCAAGTCATGCAAATTGCGCAGGTACTAGCTAATTTCACCTTGGGCGGAGCTGATTTATTGCGCCGAGCGATGGGTAAAAAGAAAGCCGAAGTTATGGAAGAGCAACGGCTAATTTTTATGAAAGGTGCTGAGGCGCGCGGTGTTGACGGTGAATTAGCGGGGCATATTTTCGATTTGATGGAAAAGTTTGCGGGGTATGGATTTAACAAATCGCATTCTGCCGCCTACGCGTTAGTATCTTACCAAACCGCTTGGTTAAAAACGCATCATCCGGCCGCATTTATGGCTGCAGTAATGTCCGCTGATATGGACAACACTGAAAAAGTAGTCACCTACGTCGATGACTCCAAAGAGATGGGGTTAGCGATTGTACCGCCCGATGTTAATCGCGGCGCTTATAAATTTACCATTGATGGCCCCAAGACCATAATCTATGGAATAGGTGCGATAAAGGGAGTCGGTGAGGCAGCGATTCAATCAATCGTTGAAGAGCGACAAAAAGACGGACCATATCAAGATTTATTTGATTTTTGCAATCGTATTGATTTGAAAAAGGCCAATCGCCGAACTCTTGAAGCACTCATTAGGGCTGGGGCATTGGATAAACTCGGTCCTAATCGGGCAGTGATTATGGCTTCCCTTGAACAAGCGATTAAAAGTGCTGAGCAGTTCAAACGAAACTCAGCGCTCGGTCAAAACGATTTGTTTGGAACGCCCTCGGAGAAAAATGCGGAGCAAAATATTGAATACACCATGGTTAGGCCGTGGCCTGAAGGCAGAGTATTAGAGGGCGAAAAAGAAACGCTTGGGCTCTATCTCACGGGGCATCCGATTGATCGTTACTTACCTGAAATAAAAAAGTTTGGCAGTCTCCGGCTAAACGCTTTGCAACCCACTCGACGTGGTGAGTATGTCATGGTGGCGGGGTTAATTATTAATATTCGGGTGATGAAAACCAAAAAAGGATTGAACTGGGCTATTGTGACTCTAGACGATCAAAGCGGACGAGTCGACGTGATGATATACAGTGACCTCTACGAAGCGAGCAAAGACATACTTCGAAAAGATCAAGTGATAGTCGCCAAAGGTGATATTTCGCATGATGACTTTTCAGGTGGGTTGAAAATGAGCGGCGTCGAGGTGTTACCACTTATTGAGGTTCGCGAAACTCGGGTTAAATATCTGGAACTAAAAATTAATATAAATTTAGGGCCGCCTTTGGCAGAAGAATTGGTTGAAGCACTTCAGCAATTTAAAGGCGGTTTATGTCCAGTTCGAATTGCTTGTGAGCAAGCTAAGTACTCGGCGGAATTAGTGGCGGCAGGAGACTGGTCGGTAAAACCGACTGATGAACTACTCTACCAGCTAAAAAATATTGATGGGTGCGAAGCGGTCAATTTGCGCTATTAATTTTTGTGATACAAAGGTTGTTTTCGAAAAAACTGCCTGGTAATCGGTTGCAACGATCTTTACAGTGTTTTGCGCATTAAATAATCATCCATGATATAGCCATTCCCAATATCCATTTCTACCGAACCGACGTTTTCGAAACCCAGTTTAAGATATATTTCATAAGCTGGGTTAAATTTATTCACGGTTAAATCTAATTGGGTGCAATTATTTTTCATTGCCTGTTGCTCAATAAACGCCAACATTGCTGTGCCAATTTTTTTGCCGCGCGCTTGTTCAGATAAATAAAATTTTGAAATGAAAAAGCGATTTGGTTGTCTTACCTGTACCGAAAAATAGCCCGTAAGTACATCCATATAAAATACTTGGAAATATTGATAACCTTCTGCCAATTGTTGTTTGATTGCGGCTTCACTTTGAAACTTTTCTAACATGTAGCTCACTTGGTCAGAACCGATAATTGGGGTGTAATGTTCTTGCCAAATCGGAATCGCAAGGGTGGCAATATCTTTTGCTTCGCTAGCTTCCATTAAGGAAATTTTAATCATGGTATTGGTATACTAAATTTGAAATTCGATAATTATGAACTATTTTACACTTAACAAATCTATAAAAGCAGAAGTTTCACCCGATTTAAATAAATCACTACACAGCTTGGTTGCAAAAAAGACCACAAAATAGCGTCAAATTACAATAAAAGAATCGCAATGACTTCTGTTTATTCTCGAAGTAAGCGATAATTAACGAATAAACGCAATAGGAAATAAGAAACTCAATATGTTTAATAAAATTAGAGGGCTTTTTTCAGCCGATCTTTCAATCGACTTAGGCACTGCGAATACCTTGGTTTATATGCGAGAGCAGGGCATTGTCTTAAACGAGCCTTCTGTGGTCGCGATCCGACATGAAAGAGGTGGTAATAAGTCGATTGCAGCCGTGGGTTCAGATGCCAAAGCAATGCTTGGGCGTACGCCAGGAAATATTACTGCGATTCGACCTTTAAAAGACGGCGTGATCGCCGATTTTGAAGTGACCGAAAAGATGCTGCAGGAATTTATTCGTAAGGTTCACGACTCTAGTTTCTTTATGCGACCAAGTCCGCGAGTACTAATTTGCGTTCCTTGCGGCTCAACTCAAGTAGAACGGCGCGCAATCAAAGAATCAGCTTACGGTGCTGGCGCACGTGATGTATACCTTATTGAAGAGCCTGTTGCAGCGGCCGTTGGTGCCGGTTTGCCAGTCGGTGAAGCGCGTGGCTCAATGGTTGTTGATATTGGTGGTGGTACAACGGAGATTGCTATTTTATCGCTTAACGGCGTCGTGTCTTCTGATTCTGTACGAATTGGTGGCGATCGATTTGACGACGCAATTATCGATTATGTACGTCGTAATTATGGAACAGTCATTGGTGAATCAACTGCAGAACGAATTAAGCATGAAATCGGGACCGCATTCCCAAGCACCGACGTAATGGAAATCGACGTACGTGGCAGAAACTTAGCTGAAGGTGTTCCTCGAAAATTTACCATTAATAGCAATGAAATTTTAGAAGCTCTACAAGATCCGCTAGCAGGGATGATCCGCGCAGTTCGCTCGGTATTAGAGCAGTCACCGCCTGAACTTGCAGCCGATATTTCGGAGCGGGGCATGGTTTTGACCGGTGGCGGCGCTTTAATTAAAGATCTTGATCGTTTATTTATGGAAGAAACGGGATTACCCGTTATTGTTGCCCAGGACCCGCTCACTTGCGTTGCGCGGGGTGGTGGAAAAGTGCTGGAAACCATCGAAGATCACGGCGGCGATTTGTTCTGGCAGAGTTAATTGAGTCAGCGCAGAATGGCATGATTGCCGTGAGCGAAATCTAAAGCCACCTGTTTAGTAAATTTCTGATAGTTTACTCAAGGGTGGCTTTTTTATTGGTCCGCAATAATTTACTTTGCATCAAGCGAGTAAGCGCTAGGTTACGGATCGGTTTGTTCGCATGTATAAAGTGTATTATGCATTAAGGTGGCTACGGTCATCGGGCCTACACCGCCGGGAACTGGGGTAATCCATGCTGCTCTTTGGCGAGCCACTTCAAATTCAATATCACCCACTAACTTCCCGCTTTCTAGCCGGTTGATGCCAACATCTATAACTATCGCGCCCGGTTTAATCCAATCTCCTTTTACTAAATTTGGTTTGCCGACGCCAACCACCACCAAATCCATTTGGGCCACTTGCTCAGCCAGGTTTTTTGTAAATTTATGGCAAACCGTCACCGTTGCGCCAGCTAAAAGTAACTCCATGGCCATTGGCCGACCGACGATATTGCTTGCCCCCACCACGCAACAGTTCAACCCCTTAACGTCAATGCCAATATGTTCAAGCATAAGCATAATGCCATAAGGAGTGCAGGGTCTTAAACCTGGTATTCTTTGTACCAGCCGGCCAACGTTGTAGGGATGAAAACAATCAACATCTTTGGCAGGCGCAATTCTTTCTAAAATCCGACTGACATCGAGATGTTCAGGTAGTGGAAGCTGCACAAGAATACCGTCCACCTTATCATCGCTATTGAGCGCATCAATCTCTTGTTCGAGTTGTTGTTGAGAGATCGAGGTATCAAATACAAGCTTTTGAGATTCGAACCCGACTTCTTCACAGGCTTTTACTTTTTTGCCAACATAGACGCTAGAAGCAGGATCTTCGCCAACTAAAATTACCGTCAAACCAGGACGCCGTTTACCTGAGGCGATTCGCTGTTCAACCTTTTGTTTAATCTGCTGTCGAAAGTCGGCAGAAATTTTCACACCGTCAATTAATTTAGCGGTCATAGTGGCTCGTAATATAGTGAGACTTTTGAATGCGCGCTATTTTCTCAATTGTTAACCCTTTAGCCAAGTAAATTAGCTAATTTTATCCATAACAAGTGAGATAATAGCTTTCTTGACGCTTAAATTTACGCATTATAGGAGTTATTAATTCAATAGATTAAGCTTCCTTCAATTAATTTGATTTTAATCGATTTTCTTTGTTGACCTGTCGGAGTTAAATCAGTATTATTCCGCGCTCTCAAGCAGAGCTGACTTTGCTTGTGGTCTCGGGGAATAGCGCAGTCTGGTAGCGCGCCTGCTTTGGGTGCAGGATGTCGGGGGTTCGAATCCCTCTTCCCCGACCAATTTACTTAGCTGAGTTTCAGCTAAGAGCAGGGTTACTATGAAACGATGCGCCCGTAGCTCATCTGGATAGAGCATCGGCCTTCTAAGCCGAGGGTAGCAGGTTCGAATCCTGCCGGGCGCGCCATAGTGTCCTCTAAGAAGCTTTTTAGTTTCTATGATTTTGAGAAGGAGTGTTTGCAGTCGTTGAACTTTTAAGTTGGCTGTGAGACCATTTCTTCTTGGTACGGAATGTTGGTGGGCGTAGCTCAGCTGGTAGAGCTCCGGATTGTGATTCCGGCGGTCGAGGGTTCAAGCCCCTTCGTCCACCCCAATTTTTGCTGGTTTTTGGTAAATAAAATCAGTGTGTTAGTTGCAAATACAGTGCGAGAGTGGCGGAATTGGTAGACGCGCTGGATTTAGGTTCCAGTGTCTTGCGGCGTGAGAGTTCGAGTCTCTCCTCTCGCACCATTTGTAACAACAAATAAAGGTATTATAGGTAAAGGTAGATAACGTTCTTATCGACTATCGATACGGACCTGCCTTTATATAGATTTCTGGCTCAAGCCGGTAGGTGGTTGCCTGAGTTTGCTGCTAGCCATTTAAAACGACTTAAAGCTCTCGTCATACAGCGTCAACCTTCCTTCTTAAGTCGTAATCCTAATTAAAGATTTTTGTTTAGTTTACTATAACTGCTTATCAGCTAAGCGTTACGAGAACTAAGCACTATTTGAAGCTAACGATAATAAGGTAACTAAGTTAACCTGAAGTTACATTAGTATTCATTGGCTATTAGAATAAAATTGATGAAATCCAAGTTGGAGCATACAAATGCAAGTTTCTGTTGAAACCACATCAGGTCTAGAGCGTAAATTAACCGTTGCCGTCGAAGCAAAAAAGATTGACGACGTGGCACTAGCTAAAATGAAAGAACTGGCTAGAACACAGAGAATGAACGGGTTTAGACCTGGAAAGATTCCACTTAATGTAATCAAAAAACGTTTCGGAGAGCATGTTCGACAAGATGTTATATCTGATGTAATGCAACGCTCTTTCTATGAAGCGGTGATGCAAGAAAAGTTGCAGCCTGCGGGGCCTCCAAAAATAGAGCCTATTTCAATGAAAGAAGGAACAGACCTTGAGTTTGTAGCAACTTTTGATGTCTATCCAGAAATTGAATTACAAGATTTCACTAAAATCTCAATCGAAAAGGCTAAAGCTGAGGTATCCGACGACGATTTAAGCAAAATGCTTGATACTTTGCGTGAGCAACAAGCTAATTGGGTACCTGTTAAACGAAAAGCAAAAACCGACGACCAAGTGGTTATCGATTTTGTTGGGACCATTGATGGTGAAGAGTTTAACGGTGGAAAAGCTGACAACTTTGAATTAGTTTTGGGGCAAGGTCAAATGATCCCTGGTTTTGAAGAGCAACTTGAAGGCAGCAAAGCAGGTGATGAGTTAGACCTAAAAGTGACTTTCCCAGAGGACTACCAAAATAAAGATGTTGCAGGCAAAGACGCAATTTTCAAAACGACTGTGCACAGCGTTAATAAAAAAGAACCATTAAAGCTTGGTGAGTTAGCTGAAAAACTTGGAATTGAGGACGCAAGCGTAGCCACAATGAAAAGCGATATCCGTAAAAATATGGAGCGCGAATTAGGCCAAGTGATTAATTCCAAAGTGAAGCAGCAGGTGATGGATGCATTGGTTGATGCGCACGAATTTGACATTCCAAAAGCGATGGTAGAGCAAGAAATTGGTCATCAAAAGCAGCAGGCTTTGCAGCAATTTGGTGCTAATGCCGCTAATTTACCAGACTTACCGAATGAATTGTTCGAAGAAAAAGCTACTCGGCGTGTGAAATTAGGTCTAGTGGTAAGCGAAATTATCAAAGACAACAAGATTTCCGCGGACAAGGATAAAGTAAAAGCTAAATTGGATGAGCTGGCTTCCGTGTATGAGCAGCCTGAAGAGGTAATTAACTATTACCTTTCAGACGAAAACCGCCTTAATGAAGTGGAACAATTGGTTTTAGAAGATTCAGTGATTGAGTTAGTTGAATCTAAAGCTAGCGTTACGGAAAAAGAAACCAGCTTTGACGAGCTTATGAACCCAAAACAAGAAGAATCTGCTGAAACTGAAGCAGGTGACGAATCTGACGATAAGGAATAGCCAGAAACTAGCGATTTTGCTACTAATCCTTATTGTTCAAGATAACGTGAACCCAGTCTTGAAATTATTATAGTTTACCCTTAAGTTAGCTATAATGGTTTTACGACTGGGTTTTTTCGTATGGCTCGTTGGTTCGAGTTGAGCCGCCTAAACAGTCCACACGAATCCAGGCCGTAGAAGGTTAACTCTTTTGTATCACTGAACCTTTTTACATGAATAAGATCAAATAACCAAGACTTAAGACCCAGACAAATTACTAAGAATAGGATTCTAAATTATAATGACAAACTCGAAATTAGATGAAATGGCACTCGGACTGGTTCCGATGGTAGTGGAGCAAACTGCAAAGGGAGAGCGTTCTTACGACATATATTCTCGCTTGCTGAAAGAGCGTGTCATTTTTATGGTGGGCCAAGTTGAAGATCACATGGCCAACTTAATAGTGGCGCAAATGCTATTCTTAGAATCAGAGAACCCAGATAAAGATATATCTTTGTATATTAACTCCCCTGGCGGCTCGGTAACTGCTGGAATGGCGATATACGATACCATGCAATTTATAAAGCCAGATGTTACCACCTTATGTATCGGTCAAGCGGCTAGCATGGGGGCTTTTTTATTGGCTGGCGGTGCTAAAGACAAACGATTTGCGTTACCCAACTCACGGGTGATGATCCATCAACCATTAGGTGGGTTTCAGGGACAAGCTTCGGATATTGAAATTCATGCTCAAGAAATTCTAAAAATGAGAGCTAATTTAAACCAAATTTTAGCAAACCATACCGGACGCAAGCTTGAAGACTTGGAAAAAGACACCGATCGAGACAACTTTATGAGTGCCGAGGAAGCGGCCAAATACGGATTAGTCGATAAAGTGATTAATTCAAGAGAGTAAAATCGATTTAATTTTTAATTAATGATCTTAAAATCTGACCACTGTTGGTCCTTAAGGCCTTCAAAACAAAGGATTTAGGCTAGAAAACGGCTAAGCTATACTTATCTTTAGGAATTGTCGGAATATTCACAATTTTAGCCCAAACAAGGCAGAATAAATCGACAAACGGTATTTAAAAGGTCTAAGCTTAGCAATAGAGGACCAGAATCATGATTTGTGGTCTAATTCTGGGGTCAAATACGTAAAAGAAAGCTAGAATTCGCGGTATAAATAGGAAAGTTAAATGAGCGATAAGAAAAAGACAGGCGGACGAGACGATAGCGGAAAATTACTCTACTGCTCTTTCTGTGGCAAAAGCCAACATGAAGTGCGTAAATTAATTGCCGGGCCTTCTGTTTTTATATGCGACGAATGTGTCGAGTTATGTAACGATATTATTCGTGAAGAAATTCAAGAGATTAGCCAGCAAGAAAAATCGGACAAGTTGCCCACACCAAGAGAAATTGATGAGCACTTGAATGAATATGTTATTGGTCAAGACAAAGCGAAACGTGTTTTGTCGGTTGCTGTATATAACCATTACAAGCGACTTCGTACCGGAAATGATGTGAAAACTGATGACGTAGAGCTAGGCAAGAGCAACATCTTGTTGGTTGGCCCTACAGGTAGCGGTAAAACGTTATTAGCTGAAACACTGGCGAGAATGTTAGATGTTCCATTCACTATCGCTGACGCCACCACCTTGACCGAAGCCGGTTACGTTGGTGAAGATGTTGAGAATATTATTCAAAAATTACTACAAAAATGTGACTATGATGTCGAAAAAGCGCAACATGGGATTGTTTACATCGATGAAATCGACAAAATATCTCGCAAAGCAGATAATCCTTCGATTACTCGAGATGTATCGGGTGAAGGTGTTCAGCAAGCGCTATTGAAGCTTATCGAAGGAACAGTTGCCTCTGTGCCTCCGCAAGGTGGCAGAAAGCACCCGCAACAAGAATTTCTACAGGTTGATACCAGTAGTATTTTGTTTATTTGCGGTGGGGCATTCGCTGGGTTAGAAAATATTATTCGCGATCGCTCAGAAAAATCCAGTATTGGCTTTTCTGCAAAGGTGCGGAGTAAAGATGACAGCAAGAACTTAGGCGAAATCTTTAAAGAAATTGAGCCTGACGATCTCGTTAAGTATGGATTAATTCCAGAGTTTGTTGGCCGCTTGCCGGTGGTTGCGACCCTAGAAGAGTTGGATGAAGATTCACTAGTTAAAATTCTTACCGAGCCTAAAAACTCCCTTACAAAGCAATATGCAAAACTATTTGAGATGGAAGATGTTCGTCTAGAATTTAGAGAAGACGCGTTAAAAGCGGTTGCTAAAAAAGGTATGGAGCGCAAAACGGGAGCTCGAGGACTTCGCTCGATTTTAGAGAAAGTGCTTTTAGATACAATGTATGATTTACCCTCAATGGAGGGCGTTACCAAGGTTGCAATAGATGCAGCTGTTGTTGACGGCGAGTCCGAGCCATTGCTCATTTATGAAAGTCAGGATAAAAAAGCGGCCTCAGAGTGATGCAGGCCCTTGATTTACAATGAAAAAGCCGTGACTCGTCACGGCTTTTTTGTAACTGTAAAATAAATTCTGAAGACCGTTGAAAATCCTATGTTAGGTACCCATATATTGAGTTAACACTCGATGTACCTACTAGAGTGAATCAGCACACACAGCACTGCGTCATCAGTGTTTCTAGAAAGTTAACTAATTTCAATTACACCGTATCAGGAATAATTAGATGAGCAAAAAATTACCTATTCAGTTGTTAGATACAGAGTATCCGGTTTTGCCGCTACGAGACGTTGTTGTGTTCCCACATATGGTTATTCCGCTATTTGTAGGAAGAGACAAATCTATCGAAGCGCTGCAGTACGCAAATGATAATGGAAATCAAGTTCTACTGGTTGCCCAAAAAGATGCTAATACAGATGAACCATCCGAGAAGGATGTTTATGAATACGGCTGTGTTGCCAATATTTTGCAGCTGCTAAAACTTCCCGATGGTAACTTAAAAGTACTTGTGGAAGGAGTAGAGCGAGCAAAAATTAAAGCATTTAATCACGATGCTAACTTTCTAGTTGCTAAAGCAGAGATATTACCTTCTTTGCTAAGTACGAGTCGAGAGCAAGACGTTATTATGCGAACAATCAAAGCGATGTTTGAAAACTACGTCAAGTTAAATAAAAAAATACCTCAAGAAGTCCTTAACACTATCGCCTCAATTGATAGTCCCGAAAAGCTTGCCGATATTATTGCGGCGCATATTTTGATAAAAATTGAACAAAAACAGAGTGTTCTAGCGATTGACGACGTTGCCCAACGATTAGAGTTTCTCATGTCTATGATGGAGTCAGAAATTGATCTATTGCATGTCGAGAAAAAGATACGTGGTCGGGTGAAAAATCAGATGGATAAGAGTCAAAGAGACTACTATCTGAATGAACAAATCAAGGCGATTCAAAAAGAACTCGGTGAAGATGATGGTGAGTCCGATTTAAGTGATTTAGAGGAGAGAATACAAAAAGGTGGACTTCCCAAAGAAGCCAAAGAAAAAGCCCAATCAGAGCTTAAAAAGCTAAAAATGATGTCACCCATGTCGGCCGAAGCGACGGTTGTCAGAGGATATATTGACTGGCTAGTCGGGCTGCCTTGGAAAAAACGCACAAAACTTCACTCCAATTTGCAAAAAGCGCAAGATACCTTGGAGCAAGATCACTATGGTTTAGAAGAAGTAAAAGAAAGAATCCTAGAGTTTTTAGCGGTGCAGACTCGAGTTAAAAAATTAAAAGGACCGGTGCTCTGTCTTGTTGGACCTCCGGGTGTAGGAAAAACATCCTTAGGAGAGTCCATTGCCACAGCGACTGGGCGAGAATTTGTGCGGATTTCACTCGGTGGAGTAAGAGATGAAGCCGAAATAAGAGGTCATCGTCGAACTTACATCGGTTCAATGCCAGGTAAAGTAATCCAAAAGTTAAATAAAACAAAGGTAAAGAACCCCCTAATTCTATTGGATGAAATTGATAAAATGGCGATGGATATGCGAGGTGATCCGGCTTCAGCTTTATTGGAAGTTTTAGATCCTGAGCAAAATAGCCGCTTCAATGATCATTATTTAGAAGTCGACTACGATCTTTCCGAGGTCATGTTTGTGTGCACTGCAAACTCAATGAATATTCCCGCTCCTTTGCTCGATAGAATGGAGGTTATCAACTTATCTGGTTACACCGAGGACGAAAAGCTCAATATTGCCGAGCGCTATTTGTTACCTAAACAAAAAAGAGTCAACGGCCTGAAAGATGGCGATATGCATTTATCTAAATCAACACTAACCGATATCATCAGGCTATATACACGAGAAGCGGGTGTAAGAAATTTAGAGAGAGAGTTGTCTAAGATTTGCAGAAAGGTAGTAAAGCAGCTGATGCTCGAAAAATCTAAAAAATCGGTTCGAGTCAATGTTAAGAATCTTAACAAATACCTCGGTGTGCAAAAGTATGATTTTGGCGTTGCAGGAGAAAACGACCAAGTTGGTCAGGTCACGGGGCTTGCATGGACAAGCGTTGGTGGTGAGCTCCTCACGATCGAGTCTGTAGTGACTTCAGGTAAAGGTAAAACTACCTCCACCGGCCATTTAGGCAAAGTGATGCAAGAATCGATTACCGCGGCTATCACGGTGGTTAGAAGTCGAGCTGAATCGTTGGGAATTGATGAAGATTTTTACCAGTCTAAAGATATTCACGTACATGTGCCTGAAGGCGCAACACCAAAAGATGGACCCAGTGCTGGTTGTGCTATGTGTACTGCGCTGGTGTCTTCGCTAACAGGCATTGCTGTAAGAAGAGATGTAGCAATGACCGGGGAAATTACACTACGTGGCGAGGTGTTGCCGATTGGTGGATTGAAAGAAAAACTGCTTGCAGCTCATCGAGGTGGAATTAAACGAGTGCTGATCCCTCAGAAAAATGTCAAAGATTTGAAGGAAATTGCAGAAAATGTCATCGGTGACCTAGAGATAATCCCGGTCCGATGGATTGACGAAGTGTTGGAGAAAGCGCTTGTCCGAACTCCCAGTCCGTCTCTTGATGCAGTCAAAAAAGAGCCGACTAAAAGTAAAACTAAAATAAAACAGCGGTCGACAAGTTCAAGAAAGAGCAAGCCTCATTAGTTAAGATGCGGGAGCGATAATTCTCGGCAAATTGGTCAAATTAAAGTCAAAAGTGTGTAGGATGATGCAAATTTGAGCAAAGCCGCGGATTTTCTGGCTTTAAAGGCAAATCTTCCTTGACAGTTAAATTCCTCCATTGGTATAAAGTTAACCGGATGGAGCATGAAAGGAATTTATATCAAAATAAGTGCTTCAAATACACGTAGAATAGAATTAAGGGGAACAATGTGAATAAATCTGAATTAATCGATGCGATTGCATCTGGCGCAGACATCTCAAAAGCTTCAGCTGGCCGAGCTCTAGACTCAATGGTAGACGCTATTACAGAAAGCTTGAGAAAAGGCGACCCAGTTGCTCTTGTCGGATTTGGAACTTTCTCTGTAAAAGACAGAGCAGCGCGTCAAGGTCGTAACCCACAAACTGGTGCAACCATTCAAATTCCAGCAGCAAAAGTACCAGGATTTAAGGCTGGAAAAGGTCTAAAAGACGCGGTAAACTAGCGCTCCGTTAGTTTGTGCGTTAAGTCGAATAAGGGCGCTTAGCTCAGTTGGGAGAGCATCGCCCTTACAAGGCGAGGGTCACTGGTTCGAGCCCAGTAGCGCCCACCAAGTTTAATCTCATTCCCCAGAGTTTTTGTTTTCATCCTAAATGGTGATGATATTAAACGATTAAGTTTGTGGAGCGGTAGTTCAGCTGGTTAGAATACCGGCCTGTCACGCCGGGGGTCGCGGGTTCGAGTCCCGTCCGCTCCGCCAAGAATTGACGCGTCTTTTTAGACGCGTTTTTTTATTGTTTCGCCATCGTTTTAAGCAATACCCCGAGGCCAAAGCCTTGATAAGATATGGCGAGTTAAGTAAACAATTTTTAAAGTGAATAATCATTATGATGATGGACAGTATTAGAGAAGGGGTCAAAAAACCGTGGGCAAAAATTGTTATTTTTGCCATTGTGATCTCATTTGTCGGCGCAGGCTATTTTACCTCTGCTTTTTTCTCAGGTGACCCATTTGCCGCAGCGGTCGTCAATGGTGAAAGCGTTAGTACCAATGAATTCCAGCGAGCCTACTCTCGTACACGTCAGCAGTATGGCGAGATGTTTAAGCAAATCGTAAAGACCGAAGAACAAGAAAGGAATTTCAGAGAAAACGTACTGCAAAGTTTAATTAGTCAAACCGTCACAATACAGGCGGCAAAGGACTTAGGAATACGCGTTTCCGTTCCGCAAATTCGTAAAACAATTCGAGAGATACCAGCCGCTCAAGCTGATGGTGTTTTTTCTACTGAACTTCTCGATCGCGTCTTGCTCAGCAACAACATGTCGCGTGAACAGCTTAAGCAAGATGTTGTGGCTAACTTAATCTTAAGTCAACTTGTCTCTGGACTGTCCGCGTCGGAATTCGTCACGGAACGAGAGCTCGAACAAACATTTAGTCTGCAAGGTCAAAAGCGTTCTGGCCGAGCGTTACCAATTAAATACTCGCTGTTTGACGCTGGCGTTGAAGTATCTGATGAAGAGATCAATACATATTATGAAGCCAACAAAGATCGCTTCAGAATTGAAGAGAAAGTCGCGGTTGATTATATTGAGCTTTCGGTAGCAACTTTAAAGGACCAAATTGAAGTCACTGAAGAACAAGTGACCGAATATTATGCAGAAAACATTGACCGCTATCGTTCTGATGAGCAGAAAAGAGTGTCGCATATCTTAGTGGCAAGCGAAGATGAGAGTGAGGAAGCATTGGCCAAAGTTAATCAATTACGAGAACGATTACTTGCAGGTGAAGCCTTTGAACAAGTTGTGCAAGAATCGAGTGATGAATTTAGCGCAGCTAATGGCGGTGACTTAGGGTTTCTAGCCAAAGGCGATATGGAAGAAGCATTTGAAAATGCGGTAGCAAAACTCAATAGTATTGGTGACTTGTCTGAGCCGGTTAAAACATCCTTCGGTTATCATATAATTAAGCTGACTGAGTTGGTTGAAGGTGAAACACAACCTCTTGCTGACGTTCGTGAGCAGATAGTTGAAACGCTAAAAGGACTAGGGGCTGAAGAAGCTTTTTACGCTAAAAGCAATATTCTAGAAGAAAAGACCTTCGAAATAACCGATTCTCTTGCAGAGGTATCAAAAGAAATTGGTGTGGAAGTAAAAACGAGTCCCAAGTTCGGAAGAAATTCAGGAACTGGTTTGTTTGCCAACAGTGAAGTTCGAGAAGCTGCGTTTGATGAAAATGTGGTAGTCGGAAATGCCAATTCCAGTGTCATTAGTTTGGGCGAAACTCACGTCGTGGTATTAAGACTAAATTCTCATCAGCCAAGCGAAATAAAGCCATTGGAACAAGTCAAGGAACAAGTAGTGGCCGAATTAAAATCGACTAAAGCGCAGGTTGCTGCAACGGCGTTTGGTGATTCCTTGAAGGACAAGTTGGCACGTAATGAGCCGATTGAAGAGTTGATTCAATTAAAAGGGCTTGCTTGGAGAGATTTAGATAAAGTTAATCGTACCAGCGCTGCTTTGCCATATCAGCAACTACAGCACTTCTTTAGTATGCCTAAACCTGATAGTGGAGGACCGACTATCGATACTTTAGCGGCGGCTAACGAGTATGTTTTATTGGTATTAAATTCTGTTGAACCTGGTGATTTAACTCAAGCAGAGGAAACCGCTGTCACTCAAACTAAGCAACGGCTAAATCGTTTTCTAGCTGAGGCAAACTACAGTTCTTTTGTTGAACAAAAAAGAAGTGAAGCCGATGTCTCTAGAAATTTAGATAATATCAACCGATAAGGTTTCAGAGACACTCTAAGAATAAGTATTTTTTTAGAGTGTCTCTCCATTCAACTGCTTCTCGCTCCACTTCTATCAATTGCACCGTGCCTGAGCGCTTAATATTTAGCGCCCTTTTTGAGCCACTTGATCTTGTTCAAGTTGGTTTTCTAAATTGAAGCAGGCTATTCTCAAGTTATTTTCATAATCGATTAAAGCAGGCGTTTCTTCTTTACATCGATCACCACAATATTGACAACGATTTGCAAAAACACAAGCTGACTCATTTTGAACTTGCTGGTTCTTCGGGCCTCTCGGTAAGAAGTCGGGGAATCTCGTCCTATAAACCGGTGTACTCGCGAATAATGATTGAGTATAGGGATGTTTAGGGTTGTCAAAAATTTGAGCGACAGTGCCTTGCTCGACGACTCGCCCGTTGTACATAACCATTATGTTATCTGCTATATGCTCTACAACATGAAGATCGTGAGAAATAAAGATATAAGAAATCCCCATTTCCTCTTGCAGAGATTGCAGCAAGTTTAAAATTTGAGCTTGTATAGAGACATCTAGAGCCGAAAGCGGTTCGTCGGCGATAATGATACTTGGCTCTAGAAGTATTGCTCTAGCGATGGCTATCCGCTGTCTTTGGCCGCCAGAAAACATGTGCGGGTATTTAAACTGTTGATCTGGTGCCAAGCCCACTTTTTCGAGTGTCTTTTCTATTTTTCTAATTCGTTGCTTTTTACTGAGTTTGGTATTTATGATTAATGTTTGTTCTAACGAGTGGCCGATACGCACATTAGGGTTTAATGATTCGTAGGGGTTCTGAAATATCATTCGAATGGATTTGAAACGCTGCTTTTTATCTTTTCCATTTTTGTAATTTAACTTCTTTTCATTTAAAAAAATTGAACCGCTAGTGGGTTTCTCGATACCAATTATTTGCCGAGCCAAGGTTGACTTTCCAGAGCCTGATTCGCCAACTATAGCCAAGGTTTCGCCTTCATCAATGGTTAAGTCAATTTGTTGATTAGCCAATACTTTGGTTTTTGGTTGAAACAAGCCATTAGAAAGTTTGTAGTGTTTGGTTAGCCCTTCTACCCTAAGAAGACTCATGATTTATGTTCCTTACTTTCCTCTTCTCGAGTGGTTTCGGCGGAGTCATTTAATTGTTTTGCCAAATGGCACCTGACTTTCCCGTGGTTAGCAATGCTTGAAAGTTGTTGCGGTTTAACGCATTGTTTTTCAGCAATTGGACATCGTGGTCCTAGCCGACAACCAACCGGTAACTTATCAATGGTCGGAATTTGCCCCTCCAAGGCGAACAGTCTTGAGCCTTTTGAGTGTCGCTGCCCAAGCTGGGGTACACTGTTCAATAGCGAACGAGTGTACGGGTGAAGCGGGTTTCTCAATATGTTTTTACTCGACGCATGCTCCATTAATTGTCCTGAGTAGATAACGCCGATTTTATCAGTGTTTTCAGAAAGTAGCGCAACATCATGGGTGATTAGAATAACGCCGACATTTTCTGACTTGTTCAGTTTTACAATAAGGTCGAGAATTTGTGCTTGAATGGTTACATCCAGAGAGGTAGTGGGCTCATCAGCAATTAGAAGTCTTGGCTTACATGCCAAGGCCATCGCGATTGCGACCCTTTGATTCATTCCCCCAGAAAGCTGGTGGGGGTAAAGTTTCAGGACTTTACTCACATTGCCTATGCCTACCGCATCTAATAGCTCTTCTGCTCGCTGTTTGCGCTCAGCACGACGATGGACTCCGTGTGCAGAAAGAGTTTCATTTAATTGAGTGGCGACGGAAAAGCAGGGGTTCAAACTTGATTTCGGATCTTGAAAAATAATAGACGCTTTTGCGGAAACATATGACTGTCTTTGCTCAGGTGTCATTTTCATCATATCTTGGCCATCAAGGCTAAAATAATCAGCCTTCATTTCCATTTTTGAGGAAAGTAGACCCATGATGGCCAAAGCTATCATGCTTTTACCGGAGCCAGACTCACCCACGATCCCCAAAATTTCGTTGTCAGACATGCGAATCGAAAACCTATCCACGATCGGCAGAGGTCCTGAATGAGTCAGCAGATTGATTGTCAGGTTTTCAATATGAAGTAAGTTCATCGATTGACCCGAGTTTCCATTGCGTCTCGTAACCCATCTCCAACCAAGTTTACACTTAGCAATGTAAACAAAATCGCTAAGCCTGGAATCGTTACGGTCCACGAGGCAAACATTATATTATGATGAGACTCAGATAATATGGTTCCCCATTCTGGGTGCGGAGCTTGTGCGCCTAGGCCTAAAAAACCCAAGGTTGAGATCTCTAAAATAGCAATTGAAAAAGCCAAAGTTATTTGTACGATAATCGGCGGTAAGATGTTTGGTAGCAACGATTGAAAAAATAGCCGAGACTTGGATGCGCCGTCGAGTACCATCGCCGTCACATAGTCTTTATCTTTTTCTAATTTTATTGCGCTACGTGTTGTCAAAACAAAATGCGGTATTAAAACAAATGCAACGGCGTATATGGCGTTGGGTAACCCCGGTCCTATGATGGCAACAATAACAACGGCCAAAATAAGTGAAGGGATGGCCAATATAAAATCCATAATTCTAAGAATTAATGCGTCAACCCAAAAACTTGCAAAGCTGGTTATCACACCCAAAAATATGCCAGTGGTGGCAGACAGAAGCACCACCGCAACCGCTAGCGACAAGGAAAGACGTGCACCATGGACTAGTCTTGAAAAAAGATCTCTGCCAATGTAATCGGTACCAAATAAATAGGCCGTGCTTCCATTATCAAACCAAGAAGGTGGAAGATGGATTGCATCAGTAAACTGTTGTGCAGGGTCATAAGGAGCGAGCCAGTCGGCAAAAATCGCGACAAGACAGATTATACAAAGCAGGATTAGGGCAATGACTGAAAGCGGATTTTCTTTGTAGTGACGCCACCAGCGAGAGAGTGTGCTCGGTACACGAGTGTGAACATAAAACTGGGAATGCAATTTCATGAGTTCTTTCTCGCTTGCGGATCAATTAACAGCTGCATCATTTCGAGTAGGAGATGAATAATAATGATAAAACTAGCAATCGCTAAAATCCCACCATGGATAACTGCAAAATCTCTACGATAAACCGCTTCTAGAAGCCACTTTCCGATACCAGGCCAGGAAAAAATAGTTTCAGTAATTAATGAGCCGGTCAACAGAATGCTTATTTGCAAACCAAGGGAGGTAATCAACGGAATCATTGCGTTTCGCAGTGCATACTTCCATAAAATTTTTGCCGGTGATATGCCTCTAGCTTTAGCGCCACGAATATAATCTTGGGCTAACACATCGGTCATTGTGGATCGAGTAGAGCGCGCTATAACAGCGAGAGGCACCGTGCCAAGTACAACCGCTGGTAAAATCAAATGATGGACAGCACTCCAAAAAGCTTGGTCTGCAAATGGTTGATCAGAGAGTAGAGTGTCCAAAAGGAGAAAGCCTGTGAGGTGTGGAATATCGAACTCGAATCCTATTCGACTTGCAACTGGTGTTAACCCAAGTGTCAGTGAAAAAAGCAGTACTAATAACATTGCCCACCAAAAAATTGGCATTGAGTACCCCACCAAAGTGCCTGACATCACAAGCTTGTCTTGCCACTGGTTTTTTCTTTTCGCAGCGTACATTCCAATTGGTAACCCGAGTATTAATGCAAAGATTAATGCGGCTAATGCTAACTCTATGGTGGCTGGAAAATAGATAAAAAAGTCATCAAAGATTGGCGTGCCGCGAACTGATGAAAAGCCGAAATTTCCAGATAAAATATTACTTAGATAGTGAATGTAGGCAGTAAACAAATTGTGGTTATCTTGAGCCACGGTCAGTGAGGCATGGGGAAATAGGTGTTCATTATTATTAGGGTCAAATAAAAAGTCTGATCCATCGGGAAAAAATTGAGTCAGCGCAAAAGTAAATAACGTCAGTACAAGGAAACTGATTATAAAGTTGCCAACGATGCGGGTCGCGTTAAGAAACATCAGTGTTACTCCTCATTGGAGTCATCCTTAGCGACCGATACTTGTTGGCTTAATGAAACCCCACTGAAGTACATGCCGCCTGTGTCGGCGAGTTGCAAGTTTTTAACATTTTTTCGCGCTAAGACAAATTGTTTGGCATGAGCGATTGGAACCCACGGCACTTGCTGAGAAAACCTTTGTTGAGCCTTAACATACAATTCCGCTCGATCTT
The DNA here is from genome assembly GCA_965230525.1 of Kangiellaceae bacterium. Taxonomy (GTDB): domain Bacteria; phylum Pseudomonadota; class Gammaproteobacteria; order Enterobacterales; family Kangiellaceae. The sequence continues at coordinate 4,179,196 of OZ246008.1, read as the reverse complement.
GTTGCTCGGAAAGTGCGCTGGCTTTCCGTATGTAAGAATCAAACTCAGGGTCACACCAAAAAGCGCCATTGTTACCCGATCGCGCAGCCGCGCAGCTTAACAATGATGACAAATAATTATCTGGGTCACCGTTATCACCCACCCAACCAAGCAATGCTGTGTGGTGTTCACCCGCTTTTACTTTCTCAAGAAAAGTACCAAATTCGTAACTTACAATTCTCGCTTTAATTCCTATTTTCTCAAGATCTTGTTGAATTAATTCTGCCATTTTTATGGCATTTGGATTATAGGTTCGCTGGACAGGCATTGCCCACAAATCCATCTCGAAACCGTCGGGATAACCTGCTTCAACCAGCAGCTGCTTCGCTTTGGAATATGAGTGAGTTAACGGTTTTGTCGTTTGGTCGTAGGACCATATGTTCGGCGGAATTGGATTAACAGCAAGTTGCGCATTATTCGCATACACAATTTTTAAAAGAGCCTTTTTATTAATTGCGTGATTTAAAGCAAGTCGCACTTTTAAATCATTAAATGGCTTTTTGCGCGTGTTCATCGCCAAATAAGAGACATTCGAGCCTGGCTGGCTGTATATGTTCATTTCCTGATAGTTTTCAGCCGCTTGGATCTGAATAGGCAGTGGCTTCGCCATAATATCGCACTCTCCAGCTATGAGCCGGGCAAAGCGTAATGAAGGATCGGGGGTGATGGCGAAAACCAATCCTGCAAGCGGCTCCTTTCCTTTCCAGTATTGCGGATGAGGTTGGTATCTAATAAATGCGTCAGGATGGTATCTTACTAATTGGAATGGGCCCGTTCCAATTGGAAGGTTGTCAATTTGTTCTGGCTTACCTTGGGAAATCAAGCTAGACGCGTACTCTTCGGATAGAATCGAAGCAAAGTCCATTGCCAACGTCGCCAAAAAGGGCGCTTGCGGCGAATTTAGCTCAAATCTAACTGTGTATTCATCCAGCTTAATAATATCTTTGATGAGAGTGCCTAACCCCATCGATTCGAAATAACGAAAACTCAATGGTGAGACTTGGTGATAGGGGTGATTGGACTTCCACTGCCTTTGAAAAGAAAATAACACATCATCGGCATTAAACGCTCGAGAGGGCGTAAAATGGGAATTTTTGTGAAAGCTTACGCCTTTTCTTAGGTAGAATGTGTAGCTTTTGCCATCGGGTGAAACTTCCCAGCTTTCGGCCAGTGCAGGTTGTAAACTATTGTCAGTATGATCAAACTCGATCAGTCGGTTATAAAGTTGTCGTGACGATGCGTCAAAGGTTGCACCTGAGGTGACTAGCTGAGGATTAAAACTTTGCGGACTTGCTTCTGAGCAATATACCAGAACGCTGTCACGCACATTCACTTGAGTTGAATCGGTGCAGGATGATAAAAGCAGGGCGAGTAAAAGCGCAAAAAAAGAGCCAACTAGTCCGTTTAGCACAGAATGAACTGTACTGCTTGGTTGGTGGATTCGCGCTGATTTTTGTTGTCGAATTGCCAACTTAAAAGCCTTGGTTTTTATTTATGATCGAGAAGTTGGTATTTTTTTAAGTAACCCCTGAGCTGATGATAAGTCAACCCTATTAATTCTGCACACTTTTTCTGGTTAAATTGAGATTTTTCCAAAGCGGATTTCAAAATGTCGATTTCTAATTCCGCCATGCTGGTTTTTAAGTCCATGGGAAAGCTAAAATTATCAGCCGATTGAATTGATTGAGTCGCAGTTGCTGCGGGCGATAGTTGGGCTGGTGTTGCCTGCTCAGGCGTTGAGTGGCCCACCGGTGTCTGCGCTGATTCAGAAGTTGTTATTGATTGCTCCGATTCTGAAGTGCCGATGCGATAGGGTGAGTCAAAAGGATCAAATTGGATAACGTCTACTTCTTCATCTTCGGCCGTTTTATAAATATTTCGCTCGATCACATTTTTTAATTCTCTGACATTGCCAGGCCATCGATAGGCTTGCAGCTGCTGTTCCGCGTTAGCGCTAAAACCTGCAAAAAAGGGTCGCTTGAGTTCGAGTGTCATTTCAAGCGCGAAGTGTCGAGCCAGAATCAAAATATCTTCCGCGCGGTGTCTAAGAGGAGGGATAGTAATAACATCAAATGCCAGTCGGTCGAGTAAATCGGCTCGAAACTCGCCCTTGGCTGCTAAACGAGGTAGATCTTCATTAGTAGCCGCAACGACTCTGACGTCGACTTTAATCGTCTTGTTGCCGCCAACTCGCTCAAACTCTCCATACTCAATGACTCTTAGCAGCTTTTCTTGGACACTTTGAGAGCTGTTTCCAAGTTCGTCGAGAAAAAGGGTACCATTGTTTGCTAACTCAAATCTTCCTAGGTGTTTTTTGTTTGCTCCAGTGAATGCGCCGCTTTCATGACCGAAAAGTTCGGTCTCGAGTAGATTTTCATTAATCGCACTACAGTTTAATTTAATAAAAGGCTGATCCCAACGGCTCGATAGATAATGCAGTCTTGCGGCAATTAACTCTTTGCCGGTGCCGCGCTCACCAATGACCAAAACGGGCTTATCAACGCCAGCTAAAAGGGATACTTGCTCTTGAACTTCTAAAAAACAACTCGATTCGCCGATCAGATTATCTTGAGGAGCTTTCAAATTTTGGCCACGTACTTGATTGGTTAATTTGGCTAAAGTTTAGTGGAATTACTATGAGCAGAAAAGGGGGAGAGAGTAACAAAAAATAAAATCTTTAAATAACAATGGTTTACGAGTTGCAAAAAGTTGGCAAGCTTTGTGCAATTAGTCTTGGTATTGAAAAAGCTTTGGCTAATTTCGCTAGATAAAAATTTGGAAAATGGAGCAAGACGACCAATGTACACAAAAAATTCAAAAGGGTTCCAAGCGAATAACTCTGTCAGTAAACGGAGTAGTGCAGGAAGAAGTCGTAGAACGATTAAATTAATGGTTGAAATGTCGATTGGTATTATCGGTTTAATTGGTATCATGCTGGCACAAATAGCCGATCGTCAGTCTTCTCAATTGCCGACAGTAGGAGCGGTGGAGAGCAATTATAGAATCACAGACGTCCAAGGTGATTTAACCGATAGAGTCGAGAATTTTTCTCAGGTGTCTCCCGCGGTTAGTCAAATTACCCTGGCCAATATATTTTTTTAACCGCTTGGTAATCAGTTCAGAATAGATTTTAGAATTTCGGAGGTAAGTTTAAGATGGGTATATTTACACGGTTTGCAGATATTGTTAATTCAAACATTAATGCACTATTGGACAAAGCAGAAGATCCAGAAAAGCTTATCCGGTTAATTGTGCAAGAAATGGAAGACACGTTGGTGGAGGTGCGTACAGCCTCTGCAAGAACGATTGCCGACAAAAAAGAAATTAGTCGTAGAATTCAGTTGTTGGATAATGAAGTAACTGAATGGGAAAGTAAGGCTGAGTTGGCTATATCTAAAGGAAGAGAAGATTTGGCAAAAGCCGCCTTACAGGAAAGAAACAAGGCAGACATCGGCAAAAATGATCTTCAAGTTGAGTTAGATAAGGTAGAGTCAGAACTAACACGACTAACAACTGAAGTGAGCCAGCTGCAAGAAAAGCTTAATGATGCTCGAGCACGACAAAAAGCGCTGTTGATGAGACATAACACTACATCATCTCGATTAAAGGTTAAGCGTTCCTTATATGAGAACACCGGAGACAGCGCCGTCGACAAATTTGAACGTTTTGAACGAAAACTTGAAGATTTAGAGTCGGAAGTTGAATCCTACGATATTATGGGAAATCGCGCGTTGGCGGACGAAATCAATGACTTAGAAAGTCAAGATGCAATTGACCAGCAGTTAGCAGAACTAAAAAAGCGTGTTAAAGGTAAATCGTCTGAAAGTAACTCTAAGGGAGACAAATAATGGAAGCAATTATTGTATTTATGGTGGTTGTGGCGCCAATATGGATTGTGATGCATTATCGCTCAAAAGGGACAAAACAGACCGGAATATCTGAGGCTGACCAAGGTCGATTAAAAGAGTTGACAGAAATTGCAGACTCAATGATGCAACGAATCGAAACCTTAGAATCTATCCTAGACAAAGAAACGCCGGATTGGAGAATGAAACATGAGTAATCAATTTCGATCAAACGAAGATGATTATCACCAGGAGCCAAGATATATGAGAAATGGTAGGCGTTTATATAAGAATCCTGATCAGGCTAAATTATGTGGTGTTTGTGCTGGATTGGCAGAGTATTTTGACTTTGAGACCTGGGTAATTCGAGTTATAGCGTTTTCGTTCTTCTTATTTTCTGGCGGAACGGCTGTTGTTGCCTACTTTGTGGCTTGTTTTATTCTTGATCCTAAGCCCGGCACTAAGAGTAATAAAGGATGCTTTGGCGGTGAACGTCGTCGAAATCAAGCTGAGCCGTCTGAAAACAAGCAGTATAAGCCGAGTGTTAAAGAAGTATGGAAAAAAGGTGATGCCCCGTCAGCGACCTTGGCCGACGTTGAATCGTCTTTTGAAAACATGGAAGCTAAGCTACAACAGTTGGAATCTTATGTGACTTCTAATAAATATCAGCTTTCAAAGGAATTTGAAAAAATATCTTAAAATTTGCGAAAAGTTCAAGTCAAACTGACCAATTTTCCTATCATTAGAGAAAATTCGCAGTTGAGCGACTTAACGAGCTAATCGAAGCAGGGCAAGGAAGCCTAGAAACTCAAAATACCCCCGAAAAAAAAACTCCAATGCGTGCTTTTAACCTGATATTAGGTGGAAATCATCGCTAAATTTCCTTACAAAGCGTTAAAATAATTCTCTATCTTTTGCTCTAAATAGGCTGCCAAGCCCTTTAAATGCTTAGTTTTTATACAATTTATTTTTTTGTAACAAGAGGTTGACCTATCTAATTAATAACGGTTAATATCGGCACTGGCAGATCAGGCCTTATGGCCAACTATGGTGATTAGTAGACTTCTCGAACATAACGAGAAGCTGTTATTTCGCTAAATAACAACCTCCATGACAACCAGGGAGAATTAAAATTGAGTAAATTAGACAAACGTAATCCGCTTGCAATAGCGGTCCGTACTGCACTTTTTGCAACAGCAGCGGCAACGGTAACTATGCCGACAGCTGTTTACGCAGAAGAAGCAGCAGAAGAAGATGACGGTAATAAAGTTGTTATTACCGGTTCTCGTATCAAACGAAGTGAAGCTGCTGGTGCATTACCAGTGACAGTAATCACTCGTTCACAAATCGAAATGAGCGGTGAAAGTAGTGCTGCTGATTTATTAAGAAACACAACTTTTAACAGTGCTGGCTCTTTCCGTCCTCAGTCTGGTAGCTCAGCTCAAGGTGTTTCGCAACTAAACTTACGTGGTATCGGCGCAAACAGAACTTTGATTCTTGTTGACGGCCGTCGTCTACCTAAATCACCTTCTACAGGTTCTTCGCAAGATTTGAACACCATTCCTCTAGGCGCAATCGAAAGAATTGAGATTCTGACTGACGGTGCTTCAGCGGTATATGGTTCTGATGCTCTTGGTGGTGTTGTAAACATCATTACTCGTGATGACTTTGACGGTGCTCAAATGATGTTGGGTGCACAAACTGTTAGCTTGCCTGAAGACGGCGGTGACAGAGAAGAAGGTTCGATTCTTTTCGGAACGACTTCTGCAAAAGGTAAAATCTTAGGTGGTGTTTCTTGGAACAGCCGTGACATTATCTTTGCACGTGATTTCTACTTCAACCAAGGTGGTGCTTCTGTATACGGTAACAGTTATACAACTATCACTGGTGGTGCAGATAACTTTGATTGGGTATCTATTCCTGACGGTAACGGCGGAACAGCGTGTGACTTCCCCGGAACAGCTTTCTTCACATTAGGCGCTCGTTGTGCATATGACTTTACTCAAGTAAGTGCAGATGAAGCTTCTACTAGCAACCGTTCTATTTGGGTGAAAGCAGAAAGAGAAATTAATTCAGATTGGTCTGTTTGGACTAACGCAAGTATTTCTCAGTCAAATTCATTTGGCCGATATGCTCCAGTACCAGATTCAAGCTATTTCTCAACACCATTAACAGGTGCCAGCCCTAACAACCCATCTAATCCTTCAGGTAACGTTTATGATGCGGCTGCGTTCCCAGGCGGTGCAGAAACTGTTAACTGGTGGCACCGTTTTGATGCGCTAGGTAATCGTGACAGCACAGTTGACAACAAATTGGAAGATGTGCAAGTTGGGTTTACTGGTGTAATTAACGGTGAAATCGATTTAGATATTGGTATCCGTAAAACTAGCAATAGAACTTCTGATATTGGCCGTAACTACTTACTTCGTTCAGCGGCAGCAGCTCACATTGAAAGTGGTGCGTATGACCTACGTGACCCTTACTCAACTGACCCTGCAATCCTAAACAGCATGAAAGTTACTATTTCGCGTATCAGTAAGTATGACCAAAACGAATTTTGGGCAAACGGTACTTTCGAGATTTTCGAAATGGACGGTGGTGCTGCACAAGTGGCAGCTGGTGTTGAATATCGTGAAGAGTTCTACCAAGATTTATATGACTCGCTTTCAGAAGCAGGTCAAGTAGGTGGCTCAGCTGGTAATAGTGCTGGTGGTGACCGTGATGCTAAAGCTGCTTTTGTTGAGCTTTATCTTCCTGTGACTGAAGAATTAGAAGTTAGCTTTGCTGGTCGTTACGATACATATAGCGATTACGGTTCAGACTTCTCTCCAAAGCTTTCTGTTAGCTACCGTCCTACTGACGAATTATTGATTCGTGGTTCATACGGTGAAGGTTTCTTAGCACCAACACTTGATATCTTAACTCAGTTAGATTCTTTCTCAGCTGACACAGTATCTGATGAGCAATCTTGTCTTGCACAAGGTCAACCTGCTGACTGTCGTTTACAAATCAATGCGACTTCTACAGCAAACCCAAATCTTAGTTCTGAAACTTCACAGCAATTCTCTGCAGGTGTAGTTTATGAGCCGACTGATTGGGCTAATTTCTCGTTAGATTGGTGGGATATTACGATTGAAAACAGAATCAGATCTTTCACGTCGCAATTCCTAATCAATGCCCAACTACGAGGCGACTCTATTCCTTCAGGTCTAGGTGTAACTCGTAACCCTAATAACGGTGCAATCTTGAACATTGTTCGTGGATTTGGTAACCAAGGTAACGTAGATCTTTCAGGTTTTGATTTCAACGGTCGTTTCAACTTTGATATCGCTGGTGGTGAGCTAACAAGTAACGTTCAATTAAGTTACTTACTCGATACTGCTGTTGATGGCGGTCGTAACCAAGTAGAAGACCCTGGTCTACCTGCTGCAAGAATGACTGTTCAAAACGCGTACACTATTGGTGACTTCTCGTTCGGTTACAACATGAACCTTATCAGTGACCAGTACAACGAAGTGACTTCGACAGCTACTAATGACGCTGGTGTTTCTACTGCGGCTGACCGTTCTGGACACGTTCCAACGTGGATCACGCACGATTTCCAAGTTAACTACAACACATCTTGGGACAGCAGATTAACAATTGGTGTTCAAAACGCTGGTGAAAAACGCCCACCTGTAGGTTTAGGTGCTGTTGGTTCGCGTGACTACGATTTCGCATTGTATAACGCTTACGGTAGAATCACTTACGTTCGTTACACTCAAAACTTCTAATTGATAACTTTTTAGTTATTAATCTTTAGTTTGAAAGGCGTGCGAAAGCACGCCTTTTTTTTAACCTCTAAAAGATGTATTGGCAATAATGATAGAAAAGCAACAACACTGGACTAATTATTGGCGTAGTGGCAATTTAACCTCACTACCGCAAGATTTTGCACAGAATTACGATGGAGAAATCGGGACTTTTTGGTCTGAAATATTTCAATCATTGGATAATGGTAGTTCAATTCTTGATCTTTGTACTGGGAATGGCGCCATTGCACTGCTGGCAGCTCAGTTTTCACTTAGTAATCAAGCCAATTTTAAAGTTTTAGGTGTTGATGCGGCAAAAGTCGATAAATCTTCTATTTTAAAAACTCATACTTCTATTAAGGCCGCCCTTGACCAAGTTTCGTTTATCTCCAACTGCTTTGTTGAAGAAATTGATTTACCAAAGGCTTCCCAAGACTTAATTACTAGCCAATACGGCATTGAGTATTGTAATTGGGAAAAAACAGCGAAAAAAGTAAAAGCACTACTCAAACCAAAGGGCAAACTGGTATTTATAAGTCATGCACCATCAACAAGTATTTTAGCTTTTATGAAAGTCGAGCAAAAACAATATGCTTACTTAAACGAAATAAAGTTATTTAGTTGCCTTGACAATTACTTTGCAAATAAAACTAGCGCGGGCAACACGCTGAAGAAGCTTAATGCGGTAAAAAACAAATTACAATTTCAAAACCAAATTGAGCCTAGTCAGCTGTTTGGTAATGTAATGCAGTTCTTACAACATGTGACTAACCTCAATTCGAAAGAGTTTAAATCCGAACATGCTCGAGTACAGGGATACTACCAACAACACTTATTTGCTTTTCAACGATTACAAGATATCCTTAATGTTTCTGAAAAAATCATGAAAGATTCTGATTGGTACAGCGTTTTCGAAAGACATGGTTTAAAGTTAATTGAAACCGGCGACATCATTCAAGCGGGTCAGCATAATGCTGGACGATATTTCCATTTTGAAAACGATTAGAGGCTGTTGTGACAAAGCCTAAATATAATATACGAGCCAATTTCTATATTCTAAATCGGGATAGAGTATTATTCGCTGGCGATATGGTGCAGGGGATAAAGCCGGTTGCACTATCAAGTGTAGATATCTTGCTGATAGCTACACTAACTAACTTTCAGTCAATTGAAGAAAGTGTGGTGCAATTTGAAAATTATGATATTAGCAAGAAACTATTTTCTAATATTTCGCAACAACAAATTTTGCAAAGAATCCAATATCTCGCTCAAAGCGGATTATTGAGTGAAGCTAGGAGCAAATATAAGTGCGTAGAGAACTCAAATTCGCTTAAGTTAAACAACACTACTGGTAGCGATGAAAGTATAAGTTTACAGAAGTTTTCGCTAACACATAATTTTTCGCTGACGCCAGTTGAAGGCGGTTATTTAGTTTGGTCTGTTACAGAGCGACAACATCTACTATTGACACCCGAGCAAGCTTTTATCTTGAGTCTTTTTTCTCAAGAAGTTTCTTATCAAGAGTTGCAAGACCAGTTAGCTAGTTATTTTGGAGAGCCACAGTTTAGTCATTTGGTGGTGACCTTTCAATATCATGGATTAATAATTAGGGTGCCTGCAGCGGCTGACTTAGATTCCTCCAGTAGCAAGGTTGCGGGAGCTGAAATCAAAGCTAAAGCGTTAAATGCAAAAATTCCGAGTTGGCAAGAGCTTAAACCAGACGGAAGAATACCTGTGTATTTTGTACCCCATATGGAGAATCATTATCCATTGGCTCTCGGTTTGCTATACACCGCAATCGCTGCAGCGGAAGAAGGCAAATTGCTAGAAAAATACTTGTTAGTTCCCATTACTTATTTACCTCCGCAAGAATTTTTGCAAGGTCCTTATCAAAAGTTCGGCCCTGGAATTTGGCTGTTTTCAAATTATATGTGGTCAATTGATATAAATTTGCAAATATCTGTTGCTGTTAAAAAACATAACTTTAAAAACGTGACAATTCATGGCGGTCCGAGTACACCGGATTATAAAGACAAGAGCAAAGAATTTTTTAGCGAAAACCCATCGGTGGACATCTGTGTACACGGCGAAGGTGAAGCCGCTATTGCGGAAATACTCGCTTGCTTATCGCTCATTGATTTAGAGAAAGAAAGGTATTTTCAATCAACTCTTGATAAGGTTGATGGAATATCATTTCGAACAGAGTCGGCCACAGATGAAGTTGTACGGACTAAATCTCGCACCCGGCTTGCCAAGCCAGAAATTATTCCATCGCCCTATGAAGAAGGTGTATTCGATTGTTATGATGGAAAGGTTGAAGCCGCCATCATTGAATCTAACAGAGGTTGCCCATTTGGGTGTACATTTTGTGACTGGGGCTCGGCTACAAATCAAAAAGTTAGAAAATACGATTTAGAAAGAGTAAAAAAAGAGTTGGATTGGATAATCAACCGACAGGTGAAAGTTCTTTGGATAGCCGATGCAAACTTTGGTATGTATGACCGTGATATAGAGTTGGCACAATATATTGTCGACCAAAAAGCCATACACGGTTTTCCTCAAGAAGTAGTTGTTAATTATACTAAAAATACCACTTGGAGATTGGCTGAAATTATCAAAATATTTTCCAGTGGAGGGATTATCAGTCAAGGGGTGATTTCAATTCAATCGACAGATGAAGACACTCTAAAAGTTATCAATCGCAAAAATATTAAGACTCAAAAATATGATGAGTTAACCAAAATTTTTGCAGAATCAAATCTTCCTTTATCGACAGATCTGATGATTGGCTTGCCTGGTAGTACTGTGGAAAGTTTTACCGCAGATTTACAGCGGTATTTTGACAGGGATATCTCGGTAAAAGCTTATCCCACGCAACTTTTACCCAATAGCCCAATGGCCGATCCAGAATATATGGCGACTTATCAAATTACGGTCGATAAAGAGAGTTACCTAATATCTACCAGTACCTATACCGAAGCTGATTTGCAGTTAATGAAACATTTATACCATCTGCACACGTTGATCGATGGCTATTCACTACTTCGTTATGTTTGTCGCTACTTACAGTGGGACCATAATGTTCAATATACAGATTTTCTATTTGCCCTTCGAAAAATGTTGGTAAATGAGCCCCAGCGGTACCCACATGTATTCTTCGCATTTCAGTTTTTTGAAGCCGATAAGTGTATGCCAGGTGGATGGCAGTTATTTTTTGAGGAAATTGCCGAGTTTGTAAATACAAATTTTAGTATCAAACTAGATTCATCATTTGAGACTGTTTTGGCCGTAAATGAATTAGCCATGCCAGACGAAGGTAGAAACTACCCTTTCAGATTACAACTCTCCCACGACTTTGAAAGTTATTTTCGGCATAATCAGCCTTTCGATTGTGCACACCGAAGGCCACTTAAAAGTTACTTGCCCGCATTTATGGTTTTTGATGACCCTGACGGAATGGCTAACTTAGCTTCTGAGCATGTTCAATACGATTCACATCAATTCTTCTGGGAAATCCGCTCGTCGATTGCGAGAGCCAAATCCTCCTCATCTGCGGGGCATTTTGAAACTGAAGCTATCGCTTAAATCGTGAATTTTACCTCGGTTTTAACTTGCATATTCAACAAAAATTAAATATTTTAGCTTGTTTGAAAAATTGTTAATTTAATCCTAAAACATGGACTACCTATGAAAAAAATATTCTATTTCAGCATTCTGCTTAGCGTTCTTGTTATTTTGAGTGCTAGTGCGGCTCAACCACCACTCGAGGTTTTTGCCAAACACCCTTCGTATACAGATATGAAAATCTCGCCAACGGGAAAATACATCGCTTTTTCTTACGCGGAAGGCGATCAGGTGAAGCTTGGGGTGATGGAACGAGAAACAATGAAACCATTGTCATCGTTTGAGTTTGGCGAAAACCGGCATGTTGTTTCTTTTAGGTGGCTAAACGATGAGAGAATAGGCATGATGGTTCAAACCATTATTGGATGGTTGGACGGTACTAATCCAGATACTAAGTGGGCTGCAGGCAATGCTGATGGATCAAATAGAAGGATTCTTTGGGATTTTGAGCACTCTATTTCTTCAATTGAAATACTTTCTTTGCTTAAAGATGAGCCAGAGTATGTACTTTTGGAAGAAACAGACTGGCGAGATCGAGGTGCAGTAAAACCCATAAAGGTTAATATAAATACCGGACAACGTCAGCGTGTCGATGCTGGCCCAAGAGCCGCGCGTCATACCAAACCTGGCATCGTTAGCTTAGGTGTAGATTTAAACGAAGAAATTCGGTTTGCCTTTGAATTTGACCGTGGTGATGATGAAATAGATGATAAAGATGACAAAGGCTTTATTCATTACAAATCCAACTCTGGTCGTTGGCATAAACTTCGATACAATAATGTGAGAAGCGCGCCTGCAACCATCGCAGTAGCGGGTGTGTCAGCAGATAATTCTAAGTTTTACTTCACGTCTAATCATGATCAAAAAAGTTCGGATACTCGAGGCTTATTTGAGTTTGATATGAACACCAAAAAAATTACTCTACTACACCGACATGAAGATGTTGATATCGGTGGTGGAGTTTATGGCGAGAAAAATCAACTTATCGGCGCTTATCTAGAGCCGGGATATCCTGAATACTTTTATATCAACAAGCCAGAGAACCAAGAGTCTATTCAGCTCCGACAGTCCTTGTCACATGCTTTCAAAAATGAATTTGTGAGTATTCGAAATAGTACTAAAGATAACAACTTGTTCGTTGTTCGGGTGTTAAGTGATAGAAATCCAGGACAGTTTTTTCTTTTTGATAAAAGTAAGAATAGCTTGACTCATTATGCTGATAGTAAACCAGAGGTAAAACCTGCTGAGATGGCACGAGTTGAGCCCTTTGTTATCGAAGCTAGAGATGGTCTGAAAATGTACGGACAGCTAACTATTCCTAACAATATAAAAGAGAATAACTTACCAATGGTCTTATATCCTCATGGCGGCCCTTACGGCGTTAGTGATTCCTGGCGTTGGCACAGAAGGACCCAAATGTTTGCTAGTAGAGGCTACTTAGTCATGCAATTAAATTTCCGTGGTTCAGGGGGATACGGACAAGACTTTTACAAGGCGGGTAGTAAGGAATGGGGGCGCAAGATGCAAGATGATCTCACTGATGCAACAAAATGGGCAATCAATAATGGTCTAGCCGATCCAGAGCGAATTTGCATTCACGGAGTTTCTTACGGAGGTTATGCTTCTATGAATGCCGTTGTACGTGAACCTGATTTATACAAATGCGCCATTCCAGACGCTGGTGTTTATGAGATGGAGATACAGTGGGATGAAGCTGACTCGTTCAAAGGGTGGAAAGGACAGGAAAGAAAGGAAAACTACATGAATTTCGCGATTGGCGGCTACGATTTCGTTAAAGAGCGTTCTCCTGTTTATCATGTCGACAAGCTAAAAGCTGCGTTGCTGATAGTTCATGGCGGCGAAGACGTACGTGTTCCGATTATCAACGCCGAAGTGTTGGAGAAACACCTTAAAAAAGCTGGAAAGCCTTATGAAACAATGTACAAAGATGAAGAAGGTCACGGCTTTATGATTGAGGAAAATCGTGTTGAGCTTTATCAAAAAATGCTCGATTTTCTTGAAAAGCATATCGGACCTGGTGCGCAGCCGACCAAATAGGATTTTTTTACGATTTTGCAAAATTCAATGTGAAATCAAGTTAAATACAAGGTAAATTCAACAAATGTTCTTTTGTGCACAATTTGCATTAGAACATCAGGGTAGGATTTAATCATACAGGACGCTTCAGTAGATTCAGGTTTCCCTGTCTATTGAAGCTTGTTGTGAATGATTAAGACAGGATTATAAAAATTACTTAGGGTAGAAAGATGATGTTAAAAAAGAGTTTAACGGCAATCGCGTTCACAGCTATTGCTAGCCTAACATTCGGGTGTGGTGGTGGTGGTTCTGCGAAGAACGAAGCACCAATTATTTCGTCTGTTACTTTTCCTGAATCAGTCAGTGAAGGAGATACTGTCAACGTCAGTGTGAGTGCTGAAGACACAGACGGAACGATAAGAGAGTATTCATGGGTAAGAACCTATGGACCAGCGATCGATTTCGGTGACACAGCTACTGATAGAGCGGCCCAGTTCATTGCACCTGAAGTCAGCGAAGACACAGCTCTAGGACTACTAATTGAAGTTGTTGATAATGATGGCGCTGTTTCTCAGGAGTTTATAGAGATAACTATTATTGATAGTGTTCGACTTGGTAAAGTTAGTGTTGATAAAGTGACAAATCAAACGGCGACCACTTTAATAGTAGAGCTTCAATTTGACAAGCAGCCGCTACTTAACTCTGTGATGAATTTCGCCGCCCCTTGCGATAGCGGCATCAGCATTGTTTCAAAGAGTACTAACCAATGTATGGGGTTTAGTTTTGAGCTAAAAGCACAAAATTTAATACAACTATCTGTGCCGTCTATTGACCTAAATGATGGTTACCAACTAAATGTTTCTAACAAACTAGTAGATGTTTGGGAGCAGCAAGCGACCCCAACATCCTTGGATAATTTACTTGATGAGAAGGCTTTAGAGCTTTTTAACAGCCAGTTATCCCAATGAGACTATAATGTTATCTAAATAACCTAAAAAGCGCGATTTAGTAATCGCGCTTTTTTATGCTACTCTATTCCGCTTTTTAAGTATTCGATATGATTGGGTAGTTGCTCAGTCATTTGTTTAATCGCTGCCAACATTTGTGCGTAATTTTCGGAAAGTTTTTGAAAGTTGAACGCATCTAAATATGGATCGTAACTATCGGGCCAAAAACCAACACCTAGTAGAGTTGCAGCCCAAGCATCGTGAGAAAAAACTTCACGCTCTTGAAATGAGAGTTTTCCTGATGACTTAAAAAGATCCAGCTTTTCTCGCAAGCTGTTGGGGACGTCTTGTTCATTAACGGGAAGTCCGCTATTTGAAGTTAGCTTTGTGAGGTTTACCCCAACATAATCTCTGATGCTATCAGTGCGTTGATTGAAAATCCGATTATATTCATGTGCTAAAAAATCATAACTGTCTTTATTTGGGTAGAGTTCAAGAAATAGGCTCAGGCTCTCTTGGACGGTTTGAATTGATGATAATTCTAACGGGCAAAAATCTAATGAGGATTGACCGATCGCTAAACAATTTCCCACCCAACTGCTTTCTTGCCGGCCTGAATGTATCGAGCTAAAGGTGCCGAATGGCTCACTTCTTTCAAATTGATGCTGTAGCTCTGACATTGCCTTTTCTGGACTTATTTGGCTGGTGTCGAAAATATATTCTGCGAATTCATTATCTTGAGTTGATAGATAGCGAATGTATCCATGTGAAGTTCGTTCGACATTATTGAGAGGTTTTGAATTAACTAAGTCAGCTGGCCGACACATCGTAATTTTACCATCAAAAGGTAAGTACTGCTGCCAGCTGACAAAGTTTGTATTGCTAAGCTGGTTGAGTAGTCTGGCGTCCGCACCGGAATTATCAAGGTAAAAATCGCTTTGTAGTTCACCGCCACCATGTAAGTGAACCGACTCAATCGTGTTGGTATTTTTGTCGACAATCACTTCGGTAATATTGTCAGTAATTATTTTGATATTGAAGTCTTTACAGGCATCTTGAATAAAACTTAAATACTCTGTTGGGTCTATATTATGAGAATAGTTAAGAACCGATAGTAGTGATTGGGGGTTGTTTTCTGGATGTACAAACTTTCCAGCTTTGGCTGCAGCCGTAGCAAAAGCGAACTCTTCATAGTCACATTCTTTGTGAATTAATTTTTGTTTAATCGCAAAATGGTGAAAGGAGATAAAATCAATCGCATTGCCATGTGGACCATGAGGTTTAAAATATTGATGACCCGGTTCAACCCAATCCTTATACTGGGTCCCTAAAGTAAACGTTCCAGCAGAGCGCTTGATTAATTGTCGTTCATCAATTCCAAGTCGTGCATGAAAGTTCAGATGATTTGGTAACAACCATGGGACTTCATTTGAGGGCTGATCGAGTTCAACTAATTGAATATCGACATCCATTCCTTTAAGCGATTGCGCCAGCGTCAGTGCCGCGGTCCATCCACTTAACCCTCCGCCGATAATTGCAATAGTTTTAGTATTTGATTTTTTCATTTTATTTTTACCGAGTAGAAGCTTAAATTACAATTCATCTATGGTGCGACTACTTTCCAATTAATTCGCCCTTACAATAGTCTGCTAAGGTTTCATTGTGACTTGGGATTTTTAATAAGCCATCATCGATATCATTCTTCATTTGCGACAAATATTGAAGAGCTTGTGAATCATTTATTTTGTCGACTCGATGATCATAGTTGTCAGGAAACACGCCCTGACCAGTGTAAACCGCTAACCAACTCGATTCTGAAAATAGGTCTAATTTATTGCCTGAGACAATGCCTCGCTTTTTAAACAAATCCATTTTACGTTTAAGCTCTTCTGGGATGGTCATATTCTTACAATATTTCCAAAATTCAGTGTCTTCTCGTTCAGTCGCGTGATAATGCAAGATCAAAAAGTCACGAGCGTCGGCATAACGATAATCCATTAAACGATTAAATTCTTTGGCATTTGCCGCTGCAAAAGCTTTTGTGGGAAAGCTTCTTATGAGTTGTAAAATTGCTGCTTGTATCAAATAAATACTGGTTGACTCTAGTGGCTCTAAAAAGCCAGCCGATAGACCAATTGCTACGCAGTTTTTATCCCACAGCCGGTTGCGTTTGCCGGTGGTAAACTTAATTAGCCTCGGGTCGTTAAATGGTTCGCCTTCTAAGTTATCTATGAACTGGTCTAAAGCCTGTTGCTCCGAAATGTAATCGTTACAAAAAACATTGCCATCACCTGTTCGATTTTGTAAAGGGATGCGCCATTGCCACCCTGCGGTGAGCGCTCGAGCTCGGGTATAGGGGGGAATTACGGCATCAGCTGAAGGGTAGGTGGTAGACACTGCCCATGCTCGGTTAACTAGCAGCCAATGACTCCAATCGGTATAACCGACTTTAAGAGTTTGTTCTATTAATAATGCTCTAAATCCAGTGCAATCGATAAACAAGTCGCCCTCAACTTTTTTTCCGGACTCTAATGCAATCGATTCTATGAATCCCGATTGTTCATTTTGTTGGATAGACTCGACTTTTCCTTCAATTCTCGTGACGCCCTTTGTCTCAGAAAATTTGCGTAAATATTTTGCATAGAGACCTGCATCAAATTGAAACGCATAGTAGTATCTTGAATCAGGTACTTGTGGGTTAAATTGGCTTAATCTAAATTTATTTAAATCGCACATTTTATTGGCTAAATTATAGTCTCCAAACGCTCCAACACCGGGCGCGTCTTGATGTTTTAACCAGTAGTGATGAAAAGGGACTTCGCTAATAGGATATCCAAACACACCGAATGCATGGTTATATGCATCGCCAATTTTTCCCCAGTTCTCGAAACGAATTGATAGTTTAAAAGTGGCATTGGTTTCACGCATAAACTCAGCCTCATCAATCCCCAATCCTTGATTGAAAATTCTAATGGCTGGAATAGTTGCCTCGCCGACCCCGACAGTCGCGATTTGGTCGCTTTCTACCAATGTCACTTTGACATTCTTTGGCAAATGGTTGGAAAGTGCGGCAGCGGTCATCCAGCCGGCTGAGCCTCCACCGACAATAACAACTTTTTCTATGGCATTGGGTAAATTGGATTCTTGATTTTGCATGCTTTCGCTACTTGAGATGGGATTGGACTTCAGTTATATAATCAATAACCTTTGATGCTTAGAGGATAACCTTGTTTGTAGGCGAAGTCTATGATTTGCCAGTCTAACACGCGATTCATTCAGAATGCTTTATTTTAGCTGAATTATAGAAAGCTGAGTGATAACATCTCGCAAACATCAACCAAAATTCGTGGTTCTTTTAATGACCAACTCTTCGGAAAAAAACAGCCAACATAGTCAATTGATTGCATTAGGCTATCAACATCTGGATAAAAAGGATTTCCAGGCATTAGCTGCTCTATGTGGGCAATTAGCATCAGAGTACGCGAATTTTCTTGCCACATGGATACTGCTTGCTAGGTTTGGGTTGGAAGCTAAGAATTTTGAGTATGCGGCCAAAGCATTTGAACGAGCGCTAACGGTTGATAACCGCGATATCACGATAAAAGTAATTCAAGTGAGATTGTATTTGCTGCAAGGAAATTCACAGCAAGCGATTCAACTGGTAGCACAGTTACGAGCGGTAGATATTGACTCCGAACGCTCGTTAACAGAATTGGCAGTCGCATGTTATCAACTTAAAAAACATGCTTGGGCGAAAGAATTTTATAAATTAGCAATTAAGCTGGCACCTACCCGTGCTGAGTTGCACTATAGCTTAGCTGCCATTGAACAATACCTAGGAAACCTTGAAGAATCTCTTATCTGTTGTGAAAAAGCCATTTCGTTCAACCCTGACCACGAAGAAGCAATCTTTTTAAGATCTAATTTAGCCAAGCAGACATCCGAAAATAATCACTTTGAAGAACTGGAATCATTTATAAATCGTCAGTCGCAAAATAGCTTGGCTAGAGTGATGGGGTGTTATGCTTATGCAAAGGAATTGGAAGACTGCAAACTCTATGAACAAAGTTTTAAGTGGCGTTCGAATGGCGCCCAACTTTATCGAAAGCGCTTTAACTATGATGTAAACCAAGATATTAAATTTATGCAGCGAATTGAAGAAGTTTATAGTTCGGACGTTTTTCAAACAAACAACACAAGCGGTTTAGGCGAGCAAGCTATCTTTATTATAGGCTTGCCGCGCACTGGTTCGACGCTTGTAGAGCGAGTCGTTACTTCTCATAGCGAGGTTGAAAATGCCGGAGAACTGACCGTTTTTCCTAACTTATTAAATACCTATATTAGTCAGGCTGAACAACAAAGCGCTGTGCCTTCTCAAGACTTAGTGGCGTTAACTCAAACGTTTGATTTTTTAAGGATTGGTCAAGAGTACCTAAGACTAGCTAAAGCAGAGCTTAATAAAGGCAAATATTTTGTCGATAAATTTCCACAAAATGCACTCTATGCCGGCCTTATTCGTCTTGCTCTGCCCAAGGCTAAGATTATTCTGGTTGAACGCGATCCCATGGATGTCTGTTACGCGATGTATAAGCAACTTTTCACTGATATTTATCAATTTTCCTATGATTTAGATGAGCTTGGCCAATACTACCTAGCACATAAGAAATTGATGCAGCATTGGAAGCGCTGTCTTGGAGATAGCCTGTTCACGGTAAAGTATGAGTCGTTAGTTGCTGATTATCCGACTTGCAGTCGTAAACTTATCGATTTCTGTGGACTTGAGTGGCAAGACGCTTGCGATAGGTTTGAAAGCAACCAGCAATTTTCAGCAACGGCCAGCGCAGCACAAGTAAGAAAGCCGCTCTACTCATCGTCCATTGGGCTTTGGAAGAACTACAGAAAGGAGCTCATGCCACTTGAGAGGGCCGTCGGGGGTAGCTTCCATCGCTAGGATCTAGTTTCTTATCATTGTATAAATATAGTCAAAGTAACAATTGTAAATTCCTCGGAAGGCAGGCTGGAATAGTTGTGATAGATCTGCTACAATTGTAATGTAGAGCGGAGTTGGAATTGAAATACACTGTTAGATTAAGTCAACAAGTCCTATTGATAATTCAAAGAAAACTCTGGACAGATCGTTTGACTCAATCTTTATTTGTGTTTATAGTCGGCACAATGCGCTCGAATACTTATTCGACCGCACTTGAGTAAAGAATATTGCTAATTCAGATAGACAATAAAATATAAATCTGGGAGCAATTGTTGGTGAATAAAAAATACGCACTGGTCGGACCGAAAGAGAACTCTTTTTCCTTTATTATCAAAGGGTTGAAAGTTCTTTGTTTAAAGCCAAAGACGTATAGCACCAACCAGACCAAATTCATTTCAACCCTAAAAATAACGATTAGGAAGCCACATGCATAGTAGCAATAAAAACAACCTATTTAGAGCATCGGTGATTGCACTGACAGCTTTATTCATGGCAGGGAATGCTTTTGCAGCAGGACCTTACGATCAGTCTGTAGCGATTGAAAAGCAGATCAATAAAGATTCACGAGCTACCCAGAAACGAGTGGATCGATTTGCGGACCAAGCTATCGACCTAAACTCTGACTACAAGGCAACTCTCCAGTTGATTGATAGTTTGCGAATCTATAACAATCAGTTAGAGCTCTTAATCAACTCGCAAGAACAAGAAATGGCAACCATTGAGAGAGAAATGGAAACCATTGATGCCACGGAGCGTGGTGCTATCCCACTGATGAACGAGATGATTGCTTCAATCGATAAGTTTATTCAGATTGACATACCGTTTAAAAAAGATGTTCGTACAGAGCGGGTAGAGAAGTTAAAGACCTACATGATTCGAGCAGATATTCCTAACTCTGAAAAATACCGAAAAATACTTGAAGCTTACCAAGCTGAAATTGGCTACGGCGAAAGTATCGACGCTTACCAAGGTACTATTATGGACGGCGCGGAAGAAGTTCAAGTCGAGTTTCTTCAGGTAGGACGTGTTGCGTTAGTATATTTAACCCTCGATGGTAAATCAGCAGGGTTCTGGAATATTGAAAACAAACGATTTGAACCTTTAGACGATAGTTATATCAGAAGTATTGAACAAGGTATCAAAATGGCGAATAAGCAAGCAACCATGAACTTAATCGAACTTCCAATTCCTGCAGCTAAGAGGGCAGAATAATGACAATTAGAAATATTTTTGCGACATTACTATTTGTTGCGGCCTCTACAACAGGCGTACATGCGGCTGAACAAGCCAAGCCTGCAGCTAAGGACACTGGGGCTGTAGAAACTCCTGCTGCTGACACTCTTCAAGAGCTGTTGCAGTTGGTTAAACAAGACAAAATTAGACAATCAAAAGTAAACGCGTCACGTATTGCAAACTTTCGTAAAGAAAGAAATAAGCAGCGCGATTTGTTAAATGCGGCTAAAGCTGAGCAAAAGCGAGAAGAAGATCGCACTGCAAGGTTAAAAGCGCAATATGAAGCAAACGAGAAAAAACTAGCGGAACTAGAAGAAGCTAAGCTGCTAAAAGCAGGTTCTTTAGGTGAGATGATTGGTGTTGTTCGTCAAGTGGCTGGTGATTCAGCTGCTCGATTCAGACGCTCTATTGTTTCTGCGCAATACCCAGGGCGACATGAATTCTTAGAGACCTTAGCTCAAGCTAAAGTTTTTCCAGAGATTCCAGAAATTCGTCGTCTTTGGGTTGAAATTCAAACTGAAATGACCGAACAAGCTAAAGTTATCACTTTTACGACAGACATCGTTAACCGCGATGGACGTAAAGAAGAAAGAACGATTGATCGAATTGGTGGCTTTAACCTTGTTTCAAATGGTGAATACTTAGTATTTAACTCAGATGAGCAAGATATCAATCAGCTCCTTAGCCAGCCAAAAGGCGCTTTTGTTAGTACCATTGAGCCCTATCAAGCAGCCACTTCTGGTGTAGAAAGATTGGCTATTGACCCTTCTCGAGGAAGTATCCTTACTATCGAAGTACAACGTGAATCATGGCCTGACCGTGTCGAAAAATACGCGGGTGTTGTCGGTTATGCAATTTTCGTGGTGCTAGGAATTGGTTTGTTAATCGTCATCGAACGATTATTCACTCTACTTACATTACGCGGCAAAATGCGCGCACAAGCTAAGTCGAGCACACCTGGAAATAACCCACTGGGTCGTATCATGGCTGTTTACTTAGCTAACAAAGATGACGACACTGAAAACTTAGAACTGAAGCTTGATGAAGCGGTACTTAAAGAGACGCCGCGGATTGAACGTGGTATCACCATCATCAAAGTATTTGCGGCTGTAGCGCCTCTGATGGGACTGCTAGGAACTGTAACGGGTATGATTGAAACGTTCCAGAGTATCACACTATATGGAGCAGGTGACCCGAAAGTAATGGCGGGTGGTATTTCTTCTGCATTGATTACTACCGTTCTAGGTATCGTTGCAGCGCTTCCATTGATTCTACTTCACAGTGTTGTATCTGGAATCGCGAAAGGCTTGAATCACATGCTTGAAGAGCAAAGTACTGGATTGATTGCGCAACACGAAGAAGAAGCGGGAGCATAATCTATGCTATTCCTCGAGGAACTAATGGCAACCGTCTCCAAGTTTATTGACACTGGAGGCGACGTACTTTGGTTTATTGCGGTTGCTCTAATCGCCATGTGGACTCTTATAATAGAAAGACTGTGGTTTTTTACCCAAACTTACCCAAAACAAGCAAGATTAATGATTGCTCAATGGGATGCTCGGGCTGACACTACGTCTTGGAAGGCGCACCGAATCCGAGAGGCTTGGATTTCACAAATGAAAGAAAAGCTAAACTCTGGCCTATTGGTGATCAAAACTATAGTGACTATTTGTCCTATGATTGGTCTATTAGGTACAGTGACCGGTATGGTCGGTGTGTTTGAGTTGATGGCACTAGCCGGAACTGGTAGCGCAAGATTGTTAGCTGCTGGTATTTCTCAAGCGACTATTCCTACTATGGCCGGAATGGTAGCAGCGCTTTCAGGGTTGTTTATCAGCGCTAGATTAGAGTACTCAGCTAACGTCAGAGCTCAAGAGCTCGCGGACCATATGCCACACCATTAAAATGGTGAAATAGAAAACTAACAAGGGCCAGGGCAAATATCTGTCTGGTTCTTGTAGTTAATCTTCTAATAATAAAAACAACATTTTCAGAGAAGGTTAACTACGCTCGATTAGTTGAAAGATTGAAATTGAATAAATTGGAATCAAATTACTATGGCGAATAATAAAGCAGGGTCGCAACAGGAAGAAGCTCAAATTGATATGACGCCGATGTTAGACATCGTGTTTATCATGTTGATCTTCTTTATAGTAACCGCTTCTTTTGTAAAAGAGTCGGGGATATCTGTTGACAAGCCTACTGCAGAAACTGCAGAAAAAAGACCAAAAGCGAATATTTTTATTGGAATTGATCACAACGGTGATATCTACATGCTTAAAAACAAAGTAGATAAAGATGCCGTTAAAGCAGGACTGGAAGAAATGTTGCTTGAGAATCCTGAAAGTACCGTTGTTGTGCAGGCTGACAATCGTGCTGATGCAGGAGTCCTTATCAAAGTTCTAGACGCTGCTAAAGCGGCAGGGGTAAAGAACATATCAGTTGCGGCGGACTTATAAGATGCAAAGACTTTTAATAGGATTAGGTGTTGGTGGCGGAGTAACTTTCGGGTTATTCGTTTTGATGGCTTATTTAGTAAAAGCTGACGTTCGGCCGCCAATAGAAGAAAAAGCGGTGACCATACAAATCAGTATGGTGGAGCCGGATGATGATATTAATCTTTTGGAGCGAAAACTTCCGAAAAAGCCGGAGCCTCCGAAAAACCCTCCACCACCGCAAACACAAAGAGTAGCAAAGGCAGAGCGGCCTAAGGTTCAAAGTATGAACCTTAATATGGAAAAAATTGACGTATCGATCGCTGGTAATGGTCTTTATTTAGGTCCTCCAGGCGGCGGAAACATGGGTGACGGTGAAGCGATCCCTATGGTAATTATTCAACCAAGATACCCAAGAAAAGCAGCGATGGAAGGTATCGAAGGTTGGGTTAAATTTAAATTCACAATCTCACCAGATGGTACTCCATTAAACGTTGAACTTGTTGATGCTCAGCCCCGTCGTGTATTCGAGAGAGATGCTCGACGTGCTATTTATAAGTGGAAATTTAAGCCAAAAGTTGTCGATGGCAAAGCCGTAGAGCAGCACAACATGGTCTATACCATGCAATTTAATTTGGCCAAAGAATAATTAGACTGAATTGGAAGAGATGAAATTATGAAAAAGAAACTTTTATTTTTTGTTCCGGTTCTGGCTTTAACTGGTGTGTTTTCGGCTAGCGCAGCGCCGACAGTTCCGGTAACTAGTTTAACAAAAAATTGTAAGCCCCTGATAGATACTAACCTAAAGATTCCTAAGGTGCCCATTAGAGGGTTACCAGAGCGAGCTCACAAACGTATTTCGAGAGCATTGGAAAAACTAGGTGAAGAAAAATACGCTGAAGCAATTGAATTGTTTAAAGCGATGATGGATACCAAGGACCAATATGTTCGAGCTACGGTTGCGAAATACATAGGCTTAGCCTACGCGCAACAGAGTAAATCGATTGAGGCAACAGAATATTTTAGCCAAGCACTTGATTTGGGTAAGGGATATTTGCAACATAAAGAAGTGCAAGATCTTACGCAAAATGTTGCATCTATGCTTTACAGCAATGATTTGAAGGCTAAATCAATTGAGTACCTTAATCGCTGGTTGAAAAATTCTAACCAACACAGTGATAACGTCTACCTTCTTTATTCGGCGATCCTTTTTGATTCGGGTAAAACGAGAGAATCTATCTGTCCTGCTTATTGGGCAGCAAAACATTCTAGTAAGCCAAACAAAAGCGCATTTGGAATTTTGTTGAATGCTCATTTTGAATTCAAAGACTTTGATGGAACCATTGCAATATTAAAACAATTGATTTTGGATTTTCCTACCGAAAAGCGTTATTGGAGAAACCTTGCTTCTGTTTATATGAACCAAGACATGGTTGAAGACGCACTCGCTGTAATGGAGATGTTTTATGTCATGGGGTACATGGAGACTGAAAATGATTATAAGCAGCTTTCCTCGATTTTTGCCTATAGTGATATACCCTATCGTACAGCAACAATTCTAAAGGAAGGAATTGAAAAGGGAATTGTAAAGGATACGGTCAAGAACTGGGATAATATTGCTGCTAATTTCCACGTAGCAAGTGAGCTTGATAAAGCTATAGATGCTTATGCAAGATCTGCTGCAAAGGCTGATACTGGTGAGTATGATGTGAAACAGGCTGAACTATTATCTGACAGAGAGAGATATAAGAAAGCCGTTGAAGTTTTTAACAGGGCTCTCCAGAAAGGAAAACTTAAAGATGTCGGAAAAGTTCATTTTAGAAAAGGTATTGCCTATTTGGAAATGAAACAGTACAACAGTTCGATTGCAGCTTTTAAAGAAGCTCAAAAATACAAGAAATGGAAAAAGCAAGCAGGTCAGTATTTAAAGTATGCAAATACGCGTAAGGCAAATGCTGCAAAACTTTAGTAGATTTCGCTTTGTAAGTATTGAAACGCCAGCACAATTGCTGGCGTTTTTTTAGCCTTCAGTAAACTGAGAATTATAGCGCTAAACAAACTATTCGAGCCTGATAATGTATTATGTAACCGGAACTAAAAGCTTTGTTGATTAAAAAGATTTAGCAAGAGCCTTGCTCAGGAAGGCTGTAGTCTACTGGTTTGTTTACATACTCATCTCATCTATTAAATCAATATAAGAGAACTGGCTTTAAATCTACGGTTATTAAATCTTGACATTATTTTTACAAAACTAAATGAAACTCGAGACCTTAGTTTTGACTAATCTTATAATTCTTAACCAATCTATTTTCCTAACCAATGAGCTTTTCGTTTTACAGCTAGTGCAATAGCATCTGTCATTCATCTAACATCAGCTTATTATAATAAGACTTATCATTAAAGGTAGGCCGGTTGTTTTAATCGCTGTTATCGTCTCGCAAGCATCTCTAACACTATTCGAT
Organism: Kangiellaceae bacterium; assembly: GCA_965230525.1. Classification (GTDB taxonomy): domain Bacteria; phylum Pseudomonadota; class Gammaproteobacteria; order Enterobacterales; family Kangiellaceae. The sequence continues at coordinate 4,153,793 of OZ246008.1, read as the reverse complement.
CTTTACATGCAGGTCTGAAACCAACGGGTAAAATAATTACTACGATTCGTATATAGGTTAGGTTCTTGTGCTAGTTGTATTTAGAGCTACGAACGTTTATTTAGTCAGATTAATTTGAATAGTAAGCAATAAGCGATAGAAAGATGGGCTAGTAATAGCAAAAGCAGAAATCAGCTACAAAAATACTTCATACGATGGGTTAGGTTTGCGTGCTATTTATTTCGCTAGTAGATAATTTCTATGGTTTAGCAGAAAGTAGCATAATACCTGTACAAGCTTGCTAGTAAAAAGGATTAAAAAAGGTTTTGTCTCTTTTTGTAGCAACATTGGTCAAAAAAAAGGCCAACTAGTTGTTGGCCTTTATTATTACCATTGTGGGTAGATTAGAAGGTGTAATTCACTTCTAAGTACGCTTCTCTACCTATATTTGAGCCACCATACACATACGGGTTGTACCAAGGTGTATCAAAGAATAGGAATGTATCATCTTCTGGAGCGCCCTCGTCAAAGACGTTTACGATACGCAATCTAGTTGACAAGCTATCATTGAAATCATAACGAGCCGTCCAGTTATAAGTTAAATATTTATCAACTCGCATATCATCATTGATTCCGACACTTCCCGGTCTCCAACGCGTGGTTGAACCTCGACGAATACCAGTTAGAGCAGTGCTAAAGTTATCATATGAGTAACTAAGCGTTCCGGTAAATATCGAACGGAAATCCCAGCCGCCTAGGAACGGATCATCACGAAGATCTTGCCACTCATCACCAGGGTTGTTCTTTTGATCGTGAGCGATAAGGTGAGTGTAATCCATATTCACCGAGAATTTACCGAAACTAGTATCGAAACGATAGTTTAGGCGAACATCAATGTTTTCTGACTGATCTGCCGCTCTATTGACTGGTGAGGCGTTGAACTCATCGATAAATGAAACACCTGTTGTAGGGTCCACTTGTCTATCGATACGAGCATTGACGTAGTCACAACGATCACCTGTGATGTTTCCTCTTAAACACTGGAATTCATCTCGTAACAGGCCAGAAATGCTTTCAGTTCTAACTCTGTCCTCTAGTAATATTTTGGTGTAGTCAACAGTAAGCAGCAAGTCGTCACTGACATCCCATGCAAACCCGATCCAACGACTAAAGCCTGTTTCGTCTTTCAGAGCTTCATCACCTGAAAGTTGAGTTCCTGGTGTTCTTCGAACGAATTGACTAGAAGATGTACAGGTTGCCTCATTGAAAGTCGCAGGGTCACCACCTTGGCCAATATAGGCTTCATAACATTGGACAAAGTCAGTTGCAGAGGTAAAGAAACCAGTTTGCATATAAACCATAACTAAGTCTGGCGCTCTAAAACTTTCAGTGTATCCTGCACGTACTAATAAATCCTCTGTTGGTCTCCACTCTATAGAGGCAGAAGGGGTTGTACGTGTACCGATGGATGATGAGTCGCTGTCATAGTTATCAAGTCGAGCAGCTAAGTTCAAAGTCAATGACTCTGAAATTGGAACCCGTGTTTCCAAGCCTAATGCTGAGCGTGTTCTATCACCGTTACCGTTGTAACCGGTCAAATTCCACCAGCCAGAACCAACCAAGTAGTCTTCTACTGGATCTTGTCTTAGGCGGTCATCTGGAATATATTTAAACTCCGACTTTTCATATTCCGCTACCAATGCATAACTGATTGGGCCTGCGTCAGTATCTGCGATATCCCCATTGAGTACGAACTGTAAGCTTGTGGTCGAGGTCTCATTGTCATAATGTTGGTTTCCGATCGCACTATTAACAAGGTCTCGATCAACAGGACTAAATATTCCGCCGTTAGGACCAGTTTGAAGTCCGAAAGAGCCATTACCGGCCCACCAGTTGTCGCCAAAAAAGCCGACACCTTCGTAGTCACCTAGAAAAACATTGATAACTTCTTCTGCTTTCCACCAGGGTTGATCTTGGCTAAGAGAGTAATCACCTCGTGTCGCCGAGAGTTCCCAATCATGGAATCCCCAGTTACCTCTTAAGCCAACGGAGAAAGAAATCGCATCTTCTTCAAAAGTCTGATCTAAGCTTCTATCGAGCTCTTCTTCTGTGAACCTTCTTTGGGCCAAATACCAATCCCAGGGAATACCGAAAACATTGGAGCGAGAAGCACTAGTGTCTAGAATATCTTCGGATATCCATAAACCATCATTGTGGCTTCTAGATTCACTTTGATAAGCAAGTAATTCACCGAAGAACTCCATGCCTCCCAAGTCATATCTTCCGCTTAACATTAATGAAAGTTTTTCGCTCTCATTTCTAAAGTTGGTTTGTGCATTAGAGTCTTTTCCACAGAAATAGCCCCGACCTTCTCTAAATGAACGCTCCGTCCCATTATTCATGGCTTCACAGGTTCCTTCGCCAGGATCACGGTAGCCCTCACCTGTAGAATCAAGAGCCCAGCCGTTAAGCGCCCAGTAATCTAGGTCAAGATTGTTACGTCGAAGAACACCTTGGCCATAGGGGTAGTCAAGATCAGAGTCAAACTGTTTATAGTCACCCGCTAGAATCGGCTCTCGTTTTTGATACTCGACGGCTGCTGTCAAGTTTCCTTCATCATTGCTTAACCCAGAAACTATCTGTAAGCGAGTGGTATTTCGATTAGTTTTTGTTTCGGTTGGACCACCGATTAACAAGTTGATACTGGTATCATCAACTTCTTCTTTTAAATTGATGTTGATAACCCCAGCAACCGCATCAGAACCGTAAATTGCAGATGCGCCGGTTGCAAGAATTTCAATTGATTCAACCGCTGCGGCAGGAATCGCACCAAAGTTAACAACTGAACTACTTGCCTGAAAAGCGGCAGGGTAGTTAGCGATTCTTCGACCATTTATGAGGGTTAATGTTGTTCCAACCCCAGAAGAACGCAAATTAAGCGTTTGCACATCAGGTGTGAAACCATTGGTGCTTTCCGCCCCTTCAAACTGAAAACCGTTATTCTGAGTTAAATTTTTGAGCGCTTCTGAAACTGTTGTATAGCCTCTCTCAGACATATCTTCATTAGTAATTCTTATAACAGGTGCAGCCCCCTCAGCTTGAGCTCGTTTGATACGCGAGCCTGTTACAATAACTTTATTTTCATCTTTGTTTTCTGCTGAATTTTCTTCAGACTCTTCTGCGTAAACACTTGTAGTGGACAGAGTTGACGCCACCATCAATGCGACAGATGTTCGAATAAACGAAGACCTATTTCGGTTGTTTTTCATAGTGATTCCCCGGTTGTGGTTTATTTCTGGAATTCGGCATTTCTAATTAGAACTTGAATGCCTTAATAAACTTGCAGTGGATTATTGTTATTTCTATTCCACCAGCATGCAGTCGAGGATAAATTATTTTATTTACAATTGAAACCGCTCAATTGAACTGAAAGCGTGAATATTCACATTTCTTCATTATTCAATGTTTTGATGTCTTGCTCATTCCTCTCCGAAGAACATTTTAATTCTCATCTGAGATATCTTCGGCATTTACTCATACCTTAGGGCATCAATGGGATCTAGGTTAGCAGCCTTGGCTGCTGGTATTATTCCAAACAGAATACCAACAAAAGCTGAGAATCCAAACGCTACTCCAACCGCCCAAAGGGGCACATTGGCAGGTGGAAAGCCTGGCATTGAAGCTGCTGCTAGCATACCTAAAGCATAGCCCAGAGCTATGCCGATAATGCCACCCAACAGCGAAAGTACTATGGCTTCAATTAAGAACTGCAATAAGATATGGTGGCGTTTTGCACCAATCGCTTTACAGATCCCTATCTCACGGGTTCGCTCGGTTACGGATACTAGCATAATATTCATAATGCCGATGCCTCCGACAAGTAAGGAAATGCTGACAATACCGCCCAGTACAACGGTCATGGTATCAATTACTTGTGATATTCCGGAAGTAAGCTGTTCAGGTGTTTCAATTTTGAAATCATCGTCTTCATCGGGTTCAAGTCGATGTTGTTTTCGAAGTGTCCGAGTGAGTCGATTTTTAATTTGCTCTAGCTGTTCAATATTTTTAAGTTGGAGTTGAATAAATATATCCGGCTCGATCAAATTTCCATTGAGGCTTTGCATTGTGTTGTAGGGCAATATGGCGAAATTATCCTGGCTGAAGCCAAAGAAAGAGCCTTTAGGTTCTGCTAAACCCACTATTTTTAACCATTCACCGGCAAAGCTAACAAATTCCCCAACAGGGTTGTCTGGTAATTCAAGCTCTTCACGAAGCTTGTCACCTATAACAACGACTTTGCGTCTCGATTCATCATCGCCGTAGGTTAGGAAGCGCCCATATTTAATATCAATATTTTGTACGTTTTGATAGGAATAGGTTGTACCTGCTACTTGGGCAAAGCTCTGATTACCTTTGTATCTTAGCGCGCTTGTGCCACCAACATTAGAACCCAATTGAGGGGTTATAAAGGCTATACCTTCAGAGTTTTTTCGAATAGCGAGGACATCATCCGGAGTAATTCGGGCTATTTTTCCTTTCAGCCGTTCGCTGCGAGGCGTATAAGAACGAATTGATATGGAGTTGGAACCGAAGCCTTCGAACTGTTGATTAATTGAATAACTAAGACCTTGAATGACAGACACCACTGCAATGGTTGAACTCACCCCAATGATAATGCCAAGGGTGGTTAAAAAGCTTCTAAAACCATGCGCCCTGACTGAGCTAATGGCGCTACGAAAGCTTTCTATTAAGCTAAACATGTTGAGTACCTCGGTCGACAGTATTGGTGTGTTTAGGTTTTTTAGAATTAAAATAATCTTGCTTTACTTTTCCATCGCTTAGGCGAACTACGCGATGGCAATGCTCTGCAATCTCATCCTCATGGGTAACCATAATTATCGTTTGGCCTTCGCTATGTAGTTGATCGAATAACCGCATTATTTCGGTGGTGGTTTCACTATCGAGATTCCCTGTTGGCTCATCGGCTAATAATATTGAGGGTTTAGTGACCAGGGCTCTAGCAATCGCCACTCTTTGACGCTGACCACCAGAGAGCTGACTCGGAATGTGATCAGTTCGATCACCCAAATTTACTTTGTTGAGCGCATCCAATGCCAATTGTTTTCGCTTTTTTAGGGGAATTCCCTTGTAAACAAGTGGTAGCATAACGTTATGTAGGGCGGTCGCTCTTGGTAATAGATTAAAGCTCTGAAAGATAAAGCCGATTTCGATATTTCTAATATCTGCCAATTGATCTTGGGTTAAGTGCGAAACGTCTTTTCCATTTAATAAATAACTTCCTTCCGTTGGCTTATCCAAACACCCTAAGATATTCATCATTGTGGATTTACCTGACCCCGAAGAACCGATAAAAGCGATGTACTCGTTTTTATCTACACTTAGTTCGATGTGGTCTAGGGCTTTCACTGTCTGATCGCCCATGGTGTAATACTTGCAAATATTATTTAATTGAATAAGTGACATGAGCGATTATTCTTTGCTTTCAGAGGTGTTTGAATCATCTATCTCGATGGCTTCTCCATCTTTGAGGTGTCTCAGCACCTTGTCTGGCCCAATTACGATTTGATCACCCTCAGATAGTCCACTGTTTACTTCTTGATATTGATCGTCCGAAATGCCAAGCTCTAGATCAACTCGCTGTGCTTTTCCTTCAGCAATTTTAAAGACGTAGTTTTTTACTAAGTCTTTGTCGTTGTCTTCTTCGGTCCTCAATGCTCTGAGAGGAACCGCCAATTTACTTTGTTGATCTTGGGTAAATACTTCTGCACGGCAACTCATTCCAGGTCTTAAGGCAACATTTGAAAGGTTGTCTAACTTTAACTTCACTGCAAAACTTAGGCTTTGTCTGCCTGGAGTATTTTTTGCACTCGAAGCAATGGAACTAACATAGCCGGTTATTGGTTGTTCGGGAAAGGCGATTGAAATGATTTCGGCTTTTTGACCAAGTTTAACATCGGCAATGTCTGCTTCATCAACATTAATCTCAGCTAGCATGCTTTCTGGGTTAGCGATTGTCATCAATGATGAGCCTGCAATATTGGTTGTTCCAGAAATGGCGGTTTCGCCCTCTTTAATGTCGAGTGAGGTGATTAAACCATTAATTGGCGAGGTGACTTTGGTTTTCGACAACTGATCTTTGGATTGTTCTAGTCTGGCTTCTACCTGTTTCAGTATTTCCATGGCGCTTCTTAAATCGACTTTGGCAACTTCATAGGCGTGAGTCACCGCCTCAAAGCCATCTTTATCGAGTAAGTTTCTATTAAAAAGACTTTTCTTTCGTAACCATTGCTCTTTCAGGTTGGCAACCACTAGCTTTTGGCGTTCGATTGCAACTTTTTGTTGGCTAACAACCGCCGACTGCTGTTCTACGGAAGCTAAGTATGACTCATCATCAATTTGCAGCACTTGTTGACCTTTCTCAACACGATCGCCTTCTTCGACAAACAATTTAGTCACTTTACCGATAACTTCAGCGCTCAGCTTAACCTCTTGCTCGTGCTTTAACTGACCCGAGGCCAAGATAGAAGCTTCAATAGTTTGATTGCTAACGCTTTCAACCAAAACTTCTTTTACCGATTCTTTGCTCATAAATCGTTTAGAAACAGGAATGCCCACCACGACCAATAAAACCACAATAATAACGAGTGTTTTTTTCATGCTATTGCCTTGAGAAATTTGCGAGTAAAACCGGAGGAGCGCGAGCACTCCTCGGAAAATTTAACGATTAAGTTCGTTTTAGTCGATAAAGAATAAAAACCAACCGAGGTAAATAAGGACATAAGGAGAGGCGACAATTAGGGCCGACGCGACTGCTGATTTCTTGGTCCAAATTTGATATCCAATTACCATCACCGCAATGCTCCAAATTTGAGCAAGGTGAATACTCGCCAATAGCTTACCTAACCCTTTGGAGCCATCTAAACCAAAAAACAACGCATTTAAGCTGAGTGGGTTGAGATCATCGGGGGCAATTTGGCCATTGGCACTGGTAAGAAGCATGACAAACATCGCTAAAATGGCTAACAAAATAGGCATAGACGCCCAAGAAACAAATGACAACCATTGCTTGAACTGATAGCCATCGCCATTTACGTTTGAAACGATTAGGAAATAAACGGCTTGAACAACATAGACTAGCGCCATAAAAATCGCTACAAACACAGCGGTTGACCCCGCCATGATACTAGGTGACATCATTTCCATGCCCTTACGAACTTGGTCTTGCTCAGCTTTGCTGAGATCACCCGCAGAGGCTTCCACCGAGTAATCAACAAACCATTGGTAGTCAATCATTTGGTAGTATGCAATCCAAATAACTGATGAGAGAACCAGAGTTAGAAGTAGTGGGAACGCAACACTATACCTTTCTTGAACTTGGGTCATTGCATTCGCGGGTGCAGTGAATATATTGGTTAAAATTGAGAGGTTGCCGGTTGGCGCTTTTACTTCAGACTCTGAAGCGTAAGGGTTGTTATCTGACATGAGATTTTCCTTCTATTTTTAAAGTATTATTGTGCGTCTGTTATGGGTTAGTCTTGCGTCTTGTCATTTTATTACAAAACAAATTCTCAATATTATGAAATAATGTCGCCAATAAGTCGTTGATTGCATCAAACAAAGAATGTTTAGTTCATGTAATAAAATGCTCTCTGGGCAGACTAACGAACACTAAATGACTTTATTCCACACCTATCTAATCAATAATTACGTGTATAAATGTCAGTAATTGATAAAAAAGTAATCTTTATAATGGAGAATCTATGAGTTACGCACTAGAAGCGAAAGGGCTTTGCAAGAATTTCGATGACTTTGTCGCAGTAGATGATGTGTCGTTCAATATTCCCGAGGGAGCTGTATTCGGCTTACTCGGAAGAAATGGAGCCGGTAAGACCACAACGATCAGAATGCTAATGAGTATTTATTTTCCAGATAAAGGTGAAGTCTTGCTTCGAGGTGCGACAGTAGGCCAAGAGTTCAGAAATAGGGTAGGTTACCTGCCGGAAGAGCGAGGACTATATAAAAAAATGAAATTATTGGAAGTAATTTTATTTTTTGCAGAGTTAAAAGGCGTTAAGGGAAAGGAGGTAAAAGACAAAGCTCTTTATTACCTAGAAAAATTTGAGTTGCTAGATAGAAAAGATGCCAAGATAGAAGACTTGTCCAAAGGTAATCAGCAAAAAATTCAGTTTATATGTACTATTATTCACGACCCCGAATTTATTATATTAGATGAGCCCTTCTCAGGGTTAGATCCAGTTAATACCAATTTACTAAAGGATATTATACTGGACTTAAAAAAATCAGGAAAAATCATTATATTTTCTACTCACCTGATGGATTTCGCAGAAAAAATGTGTGACCACATTGCTATCATTCATCATGGAAAAATGATTGTCCAGGGAAGTCTTTCAGAGCTTAAAAAGGAGTATAGCCAAAGGAATATTAGTCTGGTTTATGAGGGAGATATTTCATTCTTAGATGGCAATCCGATGATAGAAAAAATTGAAGACTTTGGTAGGTTTACAGGAATCAGCGTGACCGCTCCTCAGCATGTTCAGCCACTACTCAAACTCCTCGTCGAAAATGACATCGTCGTCAAGCGGTTCGACGCGAATGATATTTCCCTGCATGAAATATTTATAGATTTAACCGGGGGAGAAAAGGAAGACTCTGCTTCAGACAAGCAGCAAAATTTGGTACAAGAGGAGAAAGCTAATGCTTAATCTATTTTCGTTCAGAACTATGGCCATTATAAAGCGAGAGTTAAAAGCGCAAGTAATGACCAAAACCTTTATCTTTACCACTATTTTTGTCCCCATCATTATGGTGGGTTTAATGGGGCTACAAACATTTTTGATGATGTTTGAAGGAAAAAAAGATATTAATGTTGAAGTCTTTACAGAGCGAATGGAGTTAGTAAGCATTCTCGAAGAAGAGTATAAAACCAGCGATGACTTCAATCGAGAAACATTTAAAGTTAGCTTTAAATTTAAAGAAAAATCAGACTTGAAAAAATATGTACAAACCGTTAAACCAAGTCTTCTTGATAGGAGTTTGAACGGAATTTTCTTTATCCCGAGTGGCGATAGGTTTGATAAGTCTATTGAGTATTATTCTGCTAATCCCAAAAATAGCAACATAACCAATCGAGTAAGCAAAATGATTAACAATGTATTGGTTGAAAATCATTTTTCTGAAAAGTCGGTTTCTGAGGCAGACATTGAATACGCCCGTAACAGAGTCTCATTACAAAGTTTCAAAATTAGTGAAAAGGATGAAGTTGAAAAAGATAACTTTGGGGCTATTTTGTTAGCTGGCATACTAGCGTTCATGTTGTATATGAGTCTTATAATGATTGGTATGCAAATATTAAAAGCTGTAGTCGAAGAAAAAGAAAATCGGGTCGTTGAGGTACTTTTATCATCAGTACATGCTAATGAATTGATGTCTGCAAAAATTGTTGCGACAACCTGCGCGGGGCTTTTGCAAATCGTGATTTGGATGCTGCCTTTTATTGTGGTCAGCGTGACAAGTATTTTTGTTCTGCCAGAAAAACTGCAATTTTCGATTTCGCTATTTCAAATTGGTTATTTTATTCTTAACTACGGATTGGGACTCATTACATTCCTAGGTTTATATGCGGCAGTGGGCGCCATTTTTGACAATATGTCAGAGGCTCAACAAGGTGCAATGCCGATTATGTTTTTAATCCTAGTGCCTTTTTACATCTGTTTTTCAATGTTGAAAGATCCGACTAATTCTATTGCGCAGGTTTGTTCAATGGTTCCATTCTCTTCGATTATCGTCATGCCTGTTAGAATGGCGATGATAGATGTTCCACTTTGGGAAGTTGGAGTAGCGACGCTGGTCAATCTCATTACCCTTTTATTTGTGTTTTCCTTCGCGGGAAAAATATACCGAATCGGTGTACTAAAAACAGGTAAACGACCTAACTGGAAGGAAGTCTATCGTTGGATTAAGAATTAAGCGAAAACGAATGTTTAGGCTAGTTGGTGAGCGCCAATTAGCCTAACTACCCAGTTCTATACCAAAATCAACTCAGCATACCGGCACATTGCCAACCTCGACGACTAAAATAGAGTGCTAAAATAGAGCATTTAATCTCTTAATTAATGAGATATTTCACTACAAAACTAAGCCTGGTCGGGCAATTTTTTAACAAATTTAACCTGATTACGTAACAAATTACCTAAATCCTTCTCATAAAACTGCAAACGGAAAATATCGGTCTATACTTGGTTCATGGATTGCAGTCAAAGTACTATAAAACTCACTCACTGCTTCCTTGCATTTATATCAATGACTTTTTGTAACGCATTAATATATAAGGAAAAAAATGAAAAATCTGAATGACTTAGGGATTTTAGGTCTGGGGTCTCGTCTTAAACGACTGAGTGAACTACTTTTTCGTCAACTAGATGATGTCTATAAGCTCGAAAAAATTCATTTTCATGCGCGAAATTTTCCGTTACTCCAATTATTAAATGAAAATGAGTCGATGTCAGTCACTGAGTTGGCAGATGTTCTAGGGCAAACTCACCCTGCGATTAGCCAGATGAGTAAAAAATTGCAACAAAAAGGCTGGGTCTACCATCATGTCGATGACAGTGATGAGCGGCGGCGGCTTTTATCGATTACGCCATCGGGCTATGAGCTGCTCGACAAACTTATGCCTATTTGGAAAGACATGCAAGTGGTGTTGGGAAGGATGATGACTACGTCTGGCGGGAATATGATGAGTAATCTAGATCTTCTGGAACGCCAATTAAATCAGTCCACTTTAACTGATCGAATGGCCGATTTAAGAAAAGAGAGGTTGATCAAATCCGTAGAAATCGTGCACTTTTTACCAGAGCATGGTGATAGTTTTTATAGTCTTAATCGAAGCTGGTTAGAGCGCTATTTCTACGTTGAAGACATTGATCATGAAATACTGTCTGATCCAATGGGTAAAATCATCAAGCCCGGGGGATTTGTCCTTATGGCGAGAATTAAAGAAAAGATCGTTGGCACCGCAGCACTAATGGCCAGAAAAGATGGCTTATTGGAGCTTTCGAAAATGGCCGTGGAGGAAGATTATCAAGGATTAGGAATTGGCGAAAAACTTTTACGGGCAGCCATTCAACAGTATCAAGCTACTGATTTTAAAGGTCTTTTCTTAGAATCTAACCGTCAACTTACGGCGGCACTTAATTTGTATGATAAATTTGGATTTGAAGAGCAAAAATTTCCAAATGAACAGCCTAGCTATTCAAGGGCAGATATTTATATGGTCTACAAAGACAAGCCGCAGCAATCTAAATCCGCTTAACCAGCTTTTATAGCTGGTTGGTAATATCGACAAATAGCGTCAAAGATTGACCGGGCTGCAGGTACTTTTTGCGGCTCAAAGATTTGTTCCACTGCTTAATTTTACTCAGACTCACATTAAACTTCTCGGCTATTCTGGCAAATGAGTCGCCACTACGTACCTTATAGCGAATCTTCTTGGTTCTTTGCTTTGAGTTCATTAAGCCGGTAAATTTGCCCGGTGATTTTGTCCAAAGCACTAGTTTTTGACCAACCCTTAAGGTGTCGTTAGGTGCCATATTATTCCAAGCCGCGAGCTTCCTAACTGTGACATTATGTTTTCGAGACAGGGTCCAGAATGAATCACCTGGTTTGACAGTCACTGCCCGCTTATGGCCTTTACGATTGGTCGACTGTTTTGCAAGTAAGCGTTGGTGCGCACTTTTAACATAGGCAGCCCTTTTTTCTGAGGGCACAGGGATCAACAACATCTGGCCAATTTTAATTTGATTTTTATACAAATTGTTATTTGATTTCAACAACTTAACAGTGGTTGAGAACCTTTTGGCGATTGTGCTTAATGTATCGCCTTTATTAACGGTATAGCGCTTATGTGCAATTCGCTCATTCTGAGGAATAGTCTTAAGGTTATTGATAAAGGTCTCTTTTTTCTCAATAGGGAAAAGCAAGTAGTGCGGTCCATTAGGCGGCGTTGCCCAATGATTGAACGCCGGATTCAATTGATAAAACTCATCCATGGATTGTTCGCTAAGGCCCGCGGCAAGGCTTAAGTCAATTTGATACTCGGTAGGAAGCCGCACAAAATAAGGCTCATTAGCAACAAAAGTCCAAGTGGTTTTATTGATTTCTCTATTTCTTAAAATTTCAGCTAGTGCCAGTAGTTTAGGCACATAAGCCTTGGTTTCTTTCGGGAGTTTTAGAGACCAAAAATCCGTCGGTTTTCCTTTCTTTTTATTTTTACGGATCGCTCTTCCAACATTTCCAAGTCCTGAATTGTACGCAGCAAGCGCATGAAGCCAATCACCATCAAAGTGTTTGTGCAAGTAGGCTAAATAGTCTAGTGCCGCATGAGTCGATAAATAAACATCTCGGCGGCCGTCGTACCACCAGTTTTGGGTTAGTCCGTATCCTTTGCCGGTACCTGGTATAAACTGCCACATTCCAGATGCTCGCCCATGTGAATAGGCGAAAGGGTCAAAGGCGCTTTCGACGATAGGAAGTAAAGCCAGCTCCAAGGGCAAATTACGCTTTTCAATTTCATCAACTATAAAATACAAGTAAGGGCTTGCTCGCTTGCTAACCCGCTCTAAATAAGAAGGGTGATTTAAATACCAAGACTTTTGTGCGCGAACACGTCGATTATCTGGCACTTGCATTTGCATTTGAGCGGTTATTCGCTCCCAAGCATCGGCATAGGCTTCAGGATCGGTCGGGCCAGGCTTGAATTCACAAACCTCCAATGGCACTAATTCGGGGGTGAGGCTAGCAATGGGTTCAGCTTCAACAGCGGGTTGAGCAAGCTGATCTTGCTTTGGAAAGAGTTTGCCACAACCGGTAAGAGCAACGGCGCAAATAATGAGTAAACTTAATCTTTTCAAAAGAACTTCCTAACGACAACTGAAAACGAGAAAAACAAGTTTGTTTCTACCAGCGCGTGCGGTTCAACAAATGAGTCATTCAACAATTGAAAGTACCAATCCCACATGGTATTTTCTGGTAATGAATATGTCAAATTTACCTTAAATTTTGGCAGCTTAGAGACAAATGTTCTAACCGTTTCTAACTTAGTTTAGCTATCATTATAGATGACTCCAAATAGATTGCGCGAGTTTGTTTTGTAACAGAAGTATTTAATAAACAACCAGTTAGATAATCGAAATATGCTAAATAGACTTAAAAATGTACGCCGAAACTGGCAACGAAGACTTTTTCGAGAGCTAAAAAATAGCTTTTCGACAGAGCACTTCGAATTAGCTCAAAGTGAGTTAAAACAGCTTTTAAGCGGAATTTTTGGTTATTTTGCCATCTTATATTCGCCGCGAGCTAAAGCGTTGGTCGGTGATAACGTGGTGGTTAAGCACTCGGTAATCATTTCTGAAACGCCGGAGCAAGGCGATCTGTGCTGCGCCTATACCGAGTTACCCATTGCCTCAGACAGTATCGACCTGGTGGTGTTGCCAGAAATTATTCAAAGCAGTCAGTATCCACACCAAATTTTACGTGAAGTAGAGCGAGTATTAATTCCTGAAGGGCATGTGATTCTCATCTTGGAGAATCCCATGAGTGCCATTAGTTTCAAAAAGCGACTGATAGGGGCTGTCTTGCGAAAGAATTTGAACCCAAGCCTTTTTGGAAAATTGCGCATTAACGATTGGTTTAGATTGCTTGGGTTAGAAGTCAGCAGTGAAATTCCCATTAGTCCATTGGGAAATAGAATCTCGCGCAACAAAGGCCCATTTTGGTTTAAACGATTATCTCAATGGGTTAGCGATTATACTTCGGGTTACTACATTATTGTTGCCAAAAAGAAAGTATCCACCATGATCCCCATTCGACCGAGTTGGCGAAGTAATCGGAAACTTGTTAGCCCTCGGTTTGCGGATACCTCGGTGAGTAGTCAGGTCGACGACTACTTAAAGAAGCTTAAATAGACACTTAAGACTATCACCTCAAACTACTAATAGTCTTTGCGTTTATTTGTTAGACTATTGCATCTTGGTCTAACCCAAAATCAACCGAGGTTTTATAGTTGAGCAAAATAGAAGTATACACAGATGGTGCATGTCGCGGAAATCCCGGGCCCGGCGGGTGGGGAGCTTTGCTTAGAGCGGGACGCCATGAAAAAGAGCTTTATGGTGGCGAGCCCGAAACCACCAATAATAGAATGGAGCTTACCGCGGCGATTAAAGCGCTAGAAGCGATTAAAAAACCAAGTGTAGTGGTTCTCACAACCGATTCTCAATATGTTAGAAAAGGTATTACCGAGTGGCTTGCAGGTTGGAAAAAAAAGGACTGGAAAAACTCGCAAAGAAAACCGGTAAAAAATGCGGATCTGTGGAAATTGCTTGACCAACAAAACCAACGACACCAAGTTGATTGGAAATGGGTTAAAGGTCACAGCGGACATCCTGAAAATGAAAAAGCCGATCAACTAGCTAACCGCGGCATTGATGAGCTTTAAACCACTTGTTTGATTAATAAGAAAAAAACCTATTATGCGACAAATTGTACTTGATACAGAAACGACAGGATTGGAACCTTCTCAGGGGCACAAAATCATCGAGATCGGTTGTGTCGAAATGGTCGACCGAAAGCTCACAGGGAATCACTTCCACGTTTACTTAAACCCCCAGCGAGAGGTCGAAGAGGGGGCTATCGAAGTTCACGGGATCACTAATGAGTTTTTGGCTGACAAACCCTTGTTTGAAGATGTAATTGATGACTTTTTGCAGTATGTGAAAGGCGCAGAGCTGGTCATTCACAATGCCCCCTTCGATATTGGTTTTCTTGATTGGGAAATGAAATCTCTTGGTCGCGATTTGGGTAAAATGAGTGATTATTGCAGTGTCTTAGATACCTTGGTTTTGGCGAGACAAATGCATCCTGGGCAAAAAAATAATCTCGATGCCTTATGTAAACGTTACTTTATTGACAATAGTCATCGTGATCTTCATGGCGCATTGCTCGACTCTGAAATTTTAGCAGACGTTTATTTGGGAATGACCGGTGGGCAAACGGATCTCACTTTGACCCACAAGCAAGACTATTTGAACAGTAGCCGTGATGAAGAAGGAATTCGACGCCTTCCAGCAAACCGCGAGCCATTTAAAGTGATCCGTAGCTCTGAACAAGAGTTGGCAGAACATGAAAAATACTTGAAAGAAATTGCCGACAGTAATGGTGGTAAAGTGATTTGGAATTAGATAAACGGTTTGGAATTAATTTGGACTTGGTTCGTTTGCCTGTATCCTAGAGAGTGTCAGTAATTTTCTTTGTCCGCCTGCGCGTAAGGATACGTAACAAATGAGTGTCACTTGTTGTAAATATCACCCCTCAGAACCTGCAAGTTGGTTTTGTGCTCACTGCCAAATAAACTCTTGCCTTAATTGTGTCACTGATCCGAGAGGTGACCTATTTCCGAGCTGCTTGCTTTGTCGTAAGACCCTCACTAGCTTAAGTATCTCTGATAGCCATGTAAATTTGAGCCTTGGTCAACTATTGAATCCCGTACTGCAACTAAAAGCTATGGGGTTAACAATAATTACATCAATCGCGCTCGCGTTCGTAGCATTGTATTCTTTAAACACTTGGCTGCTAGTAATATTGATGGGACTCGCTTTAGTGCCATTGTTGGGGTTCAATTTTTATGCTTTAGAAAGGCTGTCCAATAATGAATCTGCACCTTTGCAACTTAAAAAAATTTCTCAATATTTAACATTTGATGTTCTTATCAAATTATTTATTTATCTAATTTTGGTGGTGGCTCTTGTCAATAAGTCGTTATTGTTCGGTGGTGTCTTTGGAAACCTGATAGCGGCATGGTTTGTATTTGGAATTCCAGCTTCATTAGTTATTATCATGATGGAAAAACAATTTTTCTCAGCCCTTAATCCGCGTAAAATATTTGAGATCGTTAAATTATTTTCTAAGGCTTATTGGGGCGTGTTTTTACTCTGGTGTTTAGTTTTTGTATGTTTCTCACTACCGTTTTTTAATTTTTCTCCAGCAACGAACCTATTTTTTGTTAAGTCATTATTAACCTTTTGTTTTGGTATTCTAGTCTTACAATTTAGCTTTCGGTTGATGGGGCGTCTGGTGTTTAAACATCATGTTGAATTAAATTATAGCGTCAGAAGTACCCAACGTAGCAAGCTTCGTACGCGAAAAAATTCACCTTTGATTGAGGTTGATATCTATGTTCAAGAAGGGCGATTTGAAGACGCTGCCAAAATTCTGTGGCGATTAATTGATGACTCAAAATTATTAGTTGCATACGAAAAGTTAATTTCTATTTATCACTTTCAGGAACAGTATTCTTATGTCGAGAAGGTGTGTGAAGACTACTTTAATCACCTTGCTGAAAAAAATCTGTACTCTCGAGCAGCGGAATACTATTGTCAGTTGGTTGAAAGAGATATTCAATTCAAACCACGAAGTGAAGTATTTGCGGTAGAAATGGCAGAACAACTGCAATCAATCCGACACTATGCGAAAGCCGTCAACCTATTACAGAAATATCCAACCACGCCGACTACCAATACAAAGTGGGATGCAGTTGCCCTTTGTTTAGCAAAGTTAAAATTCGAGTTTGAGCAAGATGATGTTAAAGCACTTGAACTGCTCGACCGAATCCTGAAGCGAAGTGTCGACCAAGGTATTTTGGAGAACGCTGAAGCATATAAACGTATTATTACTTCTCGTTAATCCATATACACTATTGGAATTACTAATTCCAATGCGAATTCGTTCGGTAAATTAAACTCGAATTCCCGCCGAAACCTGATTGTAAAGTTTTTCAGCTTGCTGTTGAGTCGTCGCTTCGGTGTAATAAATCATTAAATACTCCAGCTCTTTTTTGGCGAGGATATACTGATTCTTATTAATCAATTGTTCACAATAGCGTAACAATATTTTGGCTAGCTCGGGATGTTCCGATTGTTCATCTTTAAGTTTGGCAAGGATGTTTTCTGTGTCTTGTTGACGGTTGGTCTGACCGAGGTGATAAAGTAAATTAAGAAGCGAATCCGCGTTTAAATCAAAGAAGTAGTTCAAACCCAACCTTTCTCTAACTTGCCGATAACATTCCAGTGCAATGATATGAAAATCTGTGCTCTTGTCTGGTTGTAAGAAAATGTGGTTGGCTATTTTAATTAAGCCGCTGGAGCGCTTCTTTCGTATTTCTAATTGATAAATCTGCCGTATCAGGTCGCAGTTGTTGGGCTGGTGAGCTAGCAAGCAATAGAAAATAGAAAGGGCTTTATCAATTTCCAATTTTCTTAGATAGGATAAAGCCTGCTCGAATTGTTGTTGATATTCGCGAGTCAACTTAATAAAAAAGCGACCAAATCAGTCGCTATATAGAGTTGCAGCTAAGAGCCAATCGTACCATTTACGATTGGTTCAAAGGCCGTTAAGCTGTCTTGCAAGGTAGCATTACCTAAGCCATGATTAGGGAATAGGGTGGCAAAGTTATTCTGTTCGCCATGCAATGCCATGTAGTTGAGTAGCACGGTTTCTACCAAGAGATTTGGGTTGCTCGCGGCCGGAGAGGAAGCGGTTTCAACCGACGCATCCGAACGCATATAGCCAATTTGTTGATGAACTGCTTGCTCCTCTGGCGTAGCGCCAATAAGTTGGGCACGACCATCTGGGTTGTAAACCAAAAAGAATGAGCTTGCCGTTGATGAATTATCGCCTGTCCATACGCCTTTTCCTCGTCCATTTTCAGAATCGTCTATCATGCCGTTACTGGCAACTGAGCCATCACTAAAGACGTAAATCATCAGTGGAACTCCCACTCGTTTAGCATATTCTAAACATGCTCCCATACAGCGGCCAGCTCTTAGATCTCTCACCTCACCAGTGGAGCGATCTCCGGTGTGGTAATCGAATCCGCCCATGGTAATGGTTCCTGCGCCAGCGAATCCATTGACCACTAATTTCATTACCGAGGCGGTTTTTCTAAACTCACCATCGCTGTCAAATTCTTCTTGTGTAAAGATGCCATTAGGGCCAACAATATCGGGATCAAGTTCAGGGTTAAGCGTGCTTGGGTCACCAAAGCGATCGGCTAAGTCGGCGCTTTTCACATATCCGCATCTAACCAGTTCTTTGATCACTTCGTCGCTTGAAACTTGAGTTTGCACATTATTCATTTTTTGATCGGATATTCGATAAACCGATTCCATAACAGAAACTGCATCTTCTTGGCTTAACAGGCCAACCAAATCACCGATATCCACTAATCCTGTGACGTCACTGGGTCGATCAACTTTAGTTGGACGAACCGCAAGGTCAATCATTGATGCTGGCGCCATTGAATTACCACCTGAATCGCTATTTCGTGAACCGATCAGAGTTAACAATGAGCCATCAGCGCCAATTTTATTAATGCCGTACATAGGGTTGTGCGGGTTGTTGCCGGTATCATTATCTGAACGAGCTGGAATAATCGCACCTGCTGTATTAGCAGCAGTCGTCGCATCTGTTTTTTCCTGTATACCACGTAAAAATCCGCTGTCCGTGTGGAAAGAAATACCATAGTCATTGTTGATAAAATCTGACAGACCTGTTTGCGCGTTTACCACCGAAGGAATCATATCCCCTGGCAACCCAAGTTTGCTGTAGCCCGCAGACGATAGGAAATCAAGCTGTCCGCCAGCCTTACCGACTAGCACATTTGAGCCAGAAATATTGGCACCTCCGGCTAAGTCAAAACAGATAAATGGAATTTTGCCTGCACCTTGAACCGCAATACCACAAGCTGATTTTAGCGCTTCGATATCAGGTGAAAGCGCTGCTTGTGCCTTTCTTGGGTTGGCAAACATTCCAAAGATAGACGGTGTGACTACACTCGCGGAGCCGGCTAACATGCTCTGCGAGATAAAATCGCGTCGTGTAACCGGTTTTTTATGAGCCGCATGGAGTAAAGGGGCGTCGGGCGAAAGGTTCTTTGTTTTCTTACTCATTATTCTCTACTCCTATTGTACTAACATTGCAGCGTTTGCAATGGCTGCTGCACAAACTGCTTTAACTACGGTTTCAGTTCTGTCTGACTCGCAACTGCCACCACAGGCTGTTAACTTGTCGGTTAAACTGTTTAGCTCATCTTTTATTTCTGTATCTCTTGGTTGAGTCGCTAAATTAGAGCCAACACTATTACCAATCAGTGCATCAAAGATAATATTTCGCTTAGTGTCTGTATTAAATGCAACATTAGCAGCTGCGTTAAAATCAAACCCTGGGAAGTAACTAGCTCGAGCACTAGTGTCTTCAACCAATGCGTTACAGTATTCAATCGCTAGCTGAGTAATACCCATCTGTTGAGACGATACAAAAATATCAATATCGGTCAATGTCGGTAACTGCTGTTTAACGGCTTGATAAGTTGCCATAACATCAGGGTTTGCCATGCTGACCCCGGTGATTTGTGACAAAGTCGCATTGATTTCAGCAAAATCACGTACACCAATTTCTGGGCGGGCAGGTAAGTCTTCCGGTGCCGCAGCAGGCGGGACAGGCGGCTCTACAAATGCATTTTCTTGCCCATTGATTTTTTCAAAAGTAATGAAAAATTCGTCAGCCTCTGGACCTTTTTCCAGGTTAATAACGGTACCCAAGCGAGACAGTAATTGACCTGTTTCACTGCTGTAATCGGTCGAGTTTACGTTGGCAATAACGTTTTTATAAGCCTGGCCTGTGCCTGCTTCTTTACCGTTGACGGCAATTCTGAATTTCTCGATATCAATGTTATCTGGAATCGCATCGCCATTTAAGTTGACAAATGTAGGCTGCGCGAACAAGTAGCTGTAGCTGTCAAATTGGCTGACTTCATACATTAGGTATGACTCTGGTAAATCAACCAAGTGTGAAATTCCAAATAACATAAAGAATTTCTCACCGACGCCCACTTCAAAGTTTTGTACCACTTGCTCTTGCGATAACGTTCGATTGTGAATGACAACCATACGGTAAGTTCCAGCAAATTTGTTGTCACCAGATGGGCTGCTTCCTAACACGAATGCATAAGTATCATTCCAGTCATTTAATGTACCACCGGTTTCAACGTCTTCAGAGGCTACTAACTCGCCGTTGACAAAAATTTTCCTGCCTTCAGTCGGAGAGAAGGTGGCAACAACATGTTGAAGCGCAGTTTGTAAAACCTCGTCCGCATCGGGAGTCGAAATGCCTGGCTCGCCGTTTTCATCCGTTTCACTACTTCGGTTTAAGAAATTGTAATTATATAAAGTTTGACCCAGGGTAAAGTTTCTAGAGGTTGTACTCGCCGAATAGCTGACGATATTGGCCGGCCCTTCTTGAGTTACATTGGCCGGAACAACCCAAGCTTCCACTGAGTATTCACCTGTGGAGGTTATTAAATCGGTCAGCTTTTTACTAGAAGCGGTAGACCCTTGTGCTTTGCCATCAACCAGTTGGATTCCCCAACCGCCGACCCAGTTAAAGTTACCGTCCATTTCTAAGTTGATTGCTGGCTCGATTCCACTGGTATCAAATGCGGTGGTTCCAGTGCCTGTTTTAAAGTTCCAGACCGCAATCGCACTTGCATCGTAGCGGCCTCCGCCACTTGCAACAATTCCGTCTGACAGGAACAAGGCTCGACTTTTAAGAAGGTTGGGATCCACCTCTGTAGGTTCTAAATCGCCGACAAATGCTAAAATCGCATTTTCCATTTCAGTGGCGTTGTCTGAACAATTACTCCAACAGTTATGGAATTCGCTGCGAAGTCTCACCACGAAACGAGAGTTAGCTGGCGTATCAAGATTAATTTTTGATTTCGCTGCTTCATAGGCTGCATCAACATCTGAGCTGGCAAAAAATGGCGCAATCGGTAAGGCCGCCGCATCAGTGTGACAGGAGGCGCAATTTTCAGTCAGAATTGGATGGATAGTTGTTCCGAAAAGACTGGAGTCCTCTGGGAAGGTTAAGCTATTTCCTGGCTCTCTTTCTGGTGGAGCTTCCAAAGTAATCGAGTTGCTGCTACCTGCCGCATCGCCAGCCCAAGCCGTGATATAGCTGGTGATTGTATCGGCGCATGCGGAGTCGCTCGTTAACCAGCAATTGTGGCCATCAGCTACTTTGGTGACCATTCTTGAGTCTTTTGGAGAGCTTAAATCAACAATTGCGTTTGCTTCTGCGTACGCAATGTTAACATCTTCTAAATTAACAAAGTCTGGTTCTTGGGAGGTGCCGTGACATTGGCCGCATCGGTTTTGTGCAGATAGATTATCCCAAACGTTTAGTTTAAATGCTTGCACATCATCAGTCGCAGGCGGTGGTCCGGAGTAATTACTGGTCGGTGGTGGTGGCTCAACCGGGTTTTCTTCAACCTCAGCACCGCCTCCAGAACAAGCAGAAATAAATAGAAGTGCCGCTGCTGTCAACGACGTGTTCATTGTCGCATTAGAGAGCCACATTTTTTGTTTGTATTTATCGATGATATTCATATTACTCCCCCATGCAATAAACGGCAGACTCAGCAAAGGTGCGCTTGAGTTCATAATTATTGTCTGACAGCGAAGTAATCATGCTTTGGATTTGAGCTCTATCGGCAGCATTCCCCGGTTCGCGTAAACAAACATTAGCAAAAACTTTTTCAACTTGGCATTGGGCAAATTTAGCGCTATGAGCAAGTTCCTGGCCCATTGATTTTGCACCATAGCCACTTCCAGGTAGGTTTTCATCCCAGCCAAGAGTTGAATTTTGACCCGCACGCCAATAATTGTCCCATTTGTCATCGGTTGTGATAAAACCGTGTGGGAAATTAGCTTTGTTGTTGAAATATTTAGCTTCAACTCGAGTGCCGGTCACCGGATCGATATCACCTTCCGAGTTGTAGGTCATTTGGCCGTTTTCACCATCTGGATCGGACTCGACATTGTATTCATATTGATAATAAGCAAAAGACTGAATCATTGGATCCATACCTGCATGACAACCGTAACAGCTGTTGTTAAAAATACGGCTGTCGCCTCCAGGGCTCCTCGCAATATCTTGGCGAATTCTATCAGCTGCTCTGGTGATATCTTTGAGCGGCTCAAGGTCGCCACACATGTGATTGATGAGAGTAAAACGGAACAAAGCTCGGTTAGTCCCGTCAATCAAAAACGCTTTAGCCGATGCTCGCGTGGTTAAGACGCCAGCGGTGGCTTCGGCTTCAAGTCCTGTAACGCTTGATTGGGTGGATTGTTGCAAAACAGCCTGCAGATCAAGAGCTTGGTCTTCCATTTGCTCGTAGTGATCATTATTTGAGTTGGAGTAGGGCGCTAGTCCCGCAGCATTGCCGGTGTAGATAATGTCACCGTACAACATTTGTCTGATGTCGATATCGTCTCGAATGATCCCAATGACGGTCGCTGTATAATCATTGAGCGGGGCAAACACAGTTTCTGCTTCATTGGTCCAAGGGGTGACAAAATTCTTTAAGGTCACCGAATAGAAAGCTGAATTGTCCATGGCCCTATAGGCAGCACCTAGTGCATCATTGGCAATCAAGTCTGCTTCCATTAAGTCGAGTGTTTCCGCTGTTGGTGGCACACCTGCGAGGCGGTCGTGTATTCGTTTTGCTTGTTCTCTCGGACCAGCAACACTTGTGGTAGATACCAGTAAGCTGATTCCTACGGCGAGCATTGAGGTCACCGTTCGTCGGAGTTTAGTCGGATTTTTTACTACTTCGGCCATAATGATTACCCAGTAAATAATGATTGGTTTCGCGAATTTTGCTGCTACAGACGTTAAACATAGTTGTTCAAATATTAAAAGCAATAAATTGCGTGCAGCCCGCATTATTGCTCGCTTCTGTATTCACTGTAGCCCAACTCATATCAAGTTTTCGTGATGATTCGCACAGAAATAGGCTATTGATTAATGAATAATGGAGCTATCGATCCTAATCCAACTATACTGTGAGTTAGGAATCTATCGGCTGTAGTGCTAATTTCTTGATTTATCTACCGCCGCCTCAGATGGAATGTTCAAGCTAGCCGATGATCGGCATTCAGTTATACTTTGGAATAACGCGGCAGGTTTTTATGAATCATGTTTATATAAAACGAGTTTACCGAACTCTAGCAATTGCCTTTAGCGTGGCCGCTGTTGCAGCTTGCACCAGTGGTGATGCGGGCGTCAGTACCTCAGGTCAAGATCCTGATCCAGTCGTTGTCGAATTTCCGATTGCCTATGTAAAACGATCACTCCCTGTAGAAGTTGATGATAATGGTGATGAGCAACCGGCAGAGGTTATTTTGCGTGAGCCAATTAACTTTTTCCCTGGGGCCGCCCTTTATGTCAAAGACAGGGCTTCACCTACTGCGGCAGAAACCAACATCACCGATGGTATTTTTGAAGACGGGGCGCTCTACGATGTCAAAGATGTTGACACCTCTTATGACGGTACCAAACTCGTATTTGCAATGCGCGCGCCAGAAATTGAAGACGCAGACGAAGAAGACCAACCGACATGGAATATTTGGGAGTACGACCATACAACTCAAGAAGTTAAGCGTGTAATCACATCTGATATCAATGCCGAAGAAGGGCAGGATATTTCCCCGCACTATTTACCCGACGGTAGAATTGTATTTACCTCAACTCGGCAACGACTTTCAAAGGCAATTTTATTGGATGAAGGTAAACCTCAATACGATGCGTTTGATGAGGACCAAAATGTCGCCACCCTCGCTTTACATGTTATGAATTCTGATGGTACAGACGTCACTCAAATTACTTTTAATCAAAGTCATGATTTAGCGCCTAGCGTGCTGACTAATGGCAAAATAGTATTTAGTCGTTGGGATAACGCCGGCAATAACGACCAGATCAGTCTTTATCAAATTAATCCTGACGGGACCGAGCTTGAATTTTTGTACGGCTATCATTCGCATGCGACAGGTTCTGATGATGGCACAATCGAATTTATGCAGGCACGGCAAGGACCTGATGGGCGGCTAATTGTAAAGCTTCGACCAGAGACCTCGACCCGGCTAGGTGGGGAGCTTGCATTTATTGATTGGGAAAATTTTACTGAAATTAACCAAACCACAGAAGCCTCAACGGGGACAGCCGGTCCAGCACAAGTGAGTGCCACGCCGTTTGAAGTTCGAACTGATGATGAGCCGTCCATCGGTGGTCGTTTTTCTAATGTTTACCCACTTTTTGATGGTTCCGGTCGTTTTTTGATCAGTTGGACACCCTGTCGATTGGAGTCGGTGGATAGTCAAGATAATCCCATTATTGTGCCATGTACTCAGGAATTGATAGATGCGGGGGATGCGGTTGAAGCGCAGCCACTTTATGGCATTTGGAGTTTCGATCCTAACGAAGGCACACAGTTACCCATAGTTGTTGGCGTTGAGGGCACCGTGATTAATGAAATAGTTGCCATGGCGCCACGAGATCTAGGGACTATAATCCCAGACAGCGCACCAACAGCGGATCAAAATCTGGTCAATGAGAACGTTGGCGTGGTCCATATTGAAAGTGTCTATGATTTTGATGGTGTAGATACCAGCCCCGCTGGCATATCGGCGATGGCTGATCCGGTTCAGACAAGTGCCGCAGAAAGGCCTGCTCGATTTATACGTATCGTAAAAGCTGTATCGTTACCCGATGAAGAAATTGTTGAGTTGGACAACACCGCGTTTGGCCGCAGCCGTAATCAATTGATGCGGGATATTCTAGGTTATGCGGTAGTTGAGCCAGATGGCTCGGCGATGTTTAAAGTTCCAGCCAATGTCGCCTTCGGTATTAGCGTTTTGGACGCAAATGGCAGAAGAATTACCGAGAGACACCAAAATTGGATTACTGTGAAAGCAGGCGAGGTAAAGCGTTGTCATGGTTGCCATACTGCGGATAGCCAACTACCACATGGGCGTTACGATGCTGAGCCCGACTCGCCCAATACCGGTGCTCCCGCAACCGGTGTACCATTTCCAAATACCAACGCAGCCTTGTTCGCCGATGAGGGCGAAACCATGGCGGAGGTATATAATCGAATTAATGGCTATCAACCATTATCGGTTGATATTCAATATACAGACTATTGGACTGACCCTGCACTTAGCGCCGTAAACCAAGATATCAGCTACAGTTATTCTGATCTTAACACACCTGCGCCAACCTCCGCTGGCTGCCAACAAAACTGGACTGCGCAATGTCGAATTTCGATAAATTATGTGGATGAGATTCAACCTATTTGGGAATTACCACGACTGGTGTTTGATGCTATGGGAAATCAAATTGCGGATAACACCTGTATCAGTTGCCACAATGTGGTCGATGCCATGGGGGCCGCGCAAGTGCCGGCTGGACAGCTTGAGTTGTTGAGCAACCCTTCTGCCGATGAGCCAGAGCACCTAGTTTCTTATCGTGAGCTACTATTTGGTGATAACGCTGTCGAGCTTGTAAATGGTGCTTTGATTGACCAATTAGTACCCGTACTTGACGGAAATGGAAATCCGGTATTTGAGGTTGATGAAGATGGAAATTTAATTTTGGATCCCGAGGGCAACCCCATTCCGGTCACACAAACCGTGCCAGTTGGGGCAACCATGAGAGTTTCGGCGGCCAATAATAGTCGAGGTTTTTTCAATTTATTTGCTGCCGGTGGATCTCACGCTGGCCGATTGACTGATGCTGAACTAAAGTTACTTTCAGAGTGGCTTGATATAGGTGGGCAATATTACAATAACCCGTTTGATGTGCCACAAGATTAGTGAGATTATTGCAGTTTAGCGTCGCTCTCACTATTAATCGCCTACTGAAGGAATAATTAGTAACTTGTATATTCAGAATCTAACGTCAGCCAAGCCGCTGCTATTTTTTATTTTGATGACGTTTTTATCTTTGTCCGCGGCCGCTGACGAAGATGAAGAGCATTATGAGCGAGTTCTTGTTGCCGAGTCTTTTATTGAATTAAGAACGGGCCCTGGAAGAGGGTACCCAGTATTTCATATAGAGGAAAAAGGTGAACAAATTGAACTAATCAAAAAGAAAACCCAATGGTTTAAGGTTAGAACAGCCAAAGGCCAAGAAGGTTGGGTGCATGAAGATACCATGGCGTTAACCCTCGCGTTAGATTTAGAGCCATTCGATAGCGGCAATAGCGATCAGACTGATTTCACTGATCGATCCTTCGAAGCCGGAGTGATGGCTGGCGATTTTGAAGGTGCGACAAGTTTAACGCTTTACAGCGCATGGAATTTCACGCAAAACTTAACCGCTGAATTTGCGGTTTCGCAAGCACTAGGAAATGTTTCGGATATACGCCATGCGAGTTTCAATTTATTGCACCATCCGTTTCCAGAATGGCGAGTTACGCCTTACTTTAAACTTGGAGCGGGGTTAATCGAAACTTTACCTTTTACAACTTTGATTCAAACTGAAGATCGAAATGATGAGATTGTTCTTGCTGGGGCTGGCGTCAAAGCCTATATTTCAAGAGAGTTTTTTATTCGAGCAGAGTATTCGAAGTATACAATTTTAACCAGCAGAAATGACAACGACGAAGTGGAAGAATGGAAATTAGGATTCAGCGTATTTTTCTAACGGCTAGCAAAGCTGTATCAAGAGCCTTATTGGCTTGCCTTTTCGCGACACCGCTATGGGTGACGCCGGTTTACGCGGCTGAAAAAGACCCAGAGGAAGAGCTGTCGAGCGAAGGCGGCAGTATTTTTAATCCACAAGTCGAAAGACGTGAAGTTGAGCGTGAAGCGATCGACACCGAAAACTGGGAGATTGGTGCCTATTACGGAATCATTGGGATTGAAGATTTTGGTTCAAGCGAGTTAACAGGGGCAAGAATTGCTTACCACGTGACAGAGGACTTTTTTATCGAAGGAAGTTACGCACAAACCACTGCGGGGATCTCTAGTTTCGAGCGTTTAAATGGTAATGTTGTTTTACTAACCGATGAGCAGCGCGAATACTCGCACTTTAACGTGAGTCTGGGGTTTAACCTGTTACCCGGCGAAGGTTTCATTGGTGAAGAATTAGCTTTTACCAGTTCGCTCTATTTGCTTGCGGGACTAGGAAGCACAGACTTCGCAGGAGAGCAGCGCTCTACGATCATGGTCGGGGGCGGTTACCGCGTGTTGTTTACCGATTGGTTTGCAATGCATTTAACCTTAAAAGATCACTTCTATGACATTGAACTTCTCGGTAGTTCGAAAACCGCGAATGATCTTGAAATTTCAACAAGTTTCACAATTTATTTTTAGTGATTGACTATAATTTAAAACTCAATCTTTCGATTTATTAGGACTTAATCTTATGAAGTGGTTTAGCAAAACGTTCAGTTATTTCTTCATTGTTGCCTTGCTTAGCGGCTCAGCTCTTTTAGTTGTCACCGACGTAGAAGCCAAAAAAACAGCAGCCCCCGACTTCACTCTGAAAAGCAAAGAAGGTAAGAATGTCAGATTATCCGACCTAAGGGGGCAAGTGGTCTTGCTTAACTTCTGGGCCTCATGGTGTGGACCTTGCCGGCAAGAAATGCCAATTCTTGATGAAATCCATAATAAGTACAAAAATTTAGGTTTTTCAGTGCTAGGAGTGAATTTAGATGCGAAATCCAGCAAAGCAATTGCTTACCTAAAAGACACACCAGTCACTTTCCCTGTACTGTACGATCCGAAAGGCGATGTTAGTGGCCAATACGGTGTGCAAGCAATGCCAAGTACAGTTATTATCGATAAGGACGGAAATGTTCGTTATCTTCACGAAGGCTACAAGTCGGGTTATGAAGACGATTACCGCAAGCAAATCAAGACCTTATTAAGAGAATAGTTTTAATGTCGCCTTTCGTAAAACGCTTGCTTGCGAGTTTATTGCTAATAACATCGCTGAGTGGCTGTATAGAACCTTGGGTAAAGCCTTACGAAAGGCAAAACCTAGCAGACCCGATCACTTTTTTTGGTCGGGATCCGATATCCGATAATTATATGCATCATGTAAGGCAAGCCCGAGAAATGGCGCGTGGTGCCGAAGGTAGTGCGGGAGGTGGTTGTGGTTGTAACTAGTCGCTCTACACAACTTCTTTTCGCGGTAGTTTTACTTTGTAATCTATTTGTTAATTTTCATGTAGTAGCGGCGGTATTGCCAGAAGACAGAGCTGATGTGCTGTATCACCGTTTTGATGGTGGTGGTGTAGTTATTGATGGCCCTTCAATTTTGGTGAGAAAGTCGATTGCCGATACCGTTTCTATTTCGGCGAATTATTACGTCGATAATGTTAGTAGTGCATCGATTGATGTTGTCACTACCGCAAGCGCTTACACTGAGCAGCGTATCGAAAGTTCGATGAGCGTTGAGTATTTAAGAGATAAAACTATTCTAAGTGTCAATTATGGCCAAAGTGATGAAACAGATTACTCTGCTCGTACCGCAAGTTTTAATTTCAGCCAAGACTTTTTTGGTGACTTAACTACCATAAGTGCCGGTTATTCACAGGGTTGGGATGTGGTTGGCAAGCGCGAAGAGCCTGAATTTGCAAAGGATGCCAGTAGAAAACAATACCG
This sequence comes from Kangiellaceae bacterium, assembly GCA_965230525.1. GTDB lineage: Bacteria > Pseudomonadota > Gammaproteobacteria > Enterobacterales > Kangiellaceae. The sequence continues at coordinate 4,125,213 of OZ246008.1, read as the reverse complement.
TTTTGGGCTTTCTCAAGTATTAACCAAAGATAGTTTGGTGGCTATTTCTTGGGAAACGATCACCGATGCAGGGTTTCTTAATAACCCCTACCGCTCAGTAAGGTATTTGGACCCCACTTCTGCAGCGGGATATGCATTTCAAGCTGAAGTGTATCCCGAGACTCGTACCAGCGATGCGTTTGCCATAAGAGGTATGTATTACTTACCTTATCGAGCCGCTATAAAGGCAGAAGCACGAATTTTTGCTGACACTTGGGGAATAGAAGCCAAAAATATGGAGTTAAAATACACCCATCCTATCGGCGAGGAATGGATTTTAGATTTTAGTTTGAGACATTACGAACAGACTAAAGCTGACTTTTTTAGTGATTTGTACTCGCGTATCGATGCGCAAAACTTTTTAGCCAGAGATAAAGAAATGAGTACGTTCAGTAATGATAGTATCGGATTCGAAGTTGCCTATGAGCATGAGCTACTTGAATGGGATGCGTTTGATAAGTTTTCAATTACCTTAGCGCTTGATTATATAGAATTTGATTATGAGGACTTTAGGGATATTCGGGTGCAAACAACACCCGGTACAGAGCCGTCGTATACTTTTGACGCCTTGGTTACTCGATTCTTCTTTTCTATCTGGTATTAATTTGCAGAAAAAGCGATGAAGTTAGCTGAAATTAATTTTGGGTGGTTGCCAGTTAGAGCTTGTATCTTGATAATCAAACGCTTCCGTAGAAAGCTGATTAGAGTCTGAAACGACTTCGATAAACTCATTGTAAGCGTAACGACATTCAACCCTGTTTTCATAAGGGCCATAATCAATATTTTCACGAGTTTTGAAAAACCAACTTCCTTTACGGCAGAAAAAACGACCGCTTCTGTCAAATAAGCCATTTGGCTGTTCGTTTTTGCGGTACGTGAACTGAGAATTCTTTGCACCCATAGTAGTCTCTCCTTGATAATCACTGATTCTTGTTTATTTCAACAAAGTGACCTATACACCTAATACAAGTATGTGTTTTGCGAAGATAGCATTAAAATTACTTGATTCCTAGTCTTGCAGGCCTTTTTAAATGCCAAAGTAGGTTCAGATTTGGCCAAGCGGCGTGAATATAATGACAATCGGTCGAAAATTCAAGAGACAATTTGAAGACATTTCTAAATTTTTGAGGAATGATTCTGTTGATATAGCTCCGGCCAAACCCTAACGCTTTTCACCATATTCGATTTAATCTGCAAAATTTCCATGGGAAATCCTGCCAAGCGTAATCCCGTTCCGGCTTGCGGTATGGACTCCATATACTCCAAGATAATACCATTTAATGTTTTTGGACCTGAGGTCGGCAAATTCCAGCTTAGTGAGCGATTTATGTCTCTTATGGTGGCGCTTCCGTCAATAATGATACTACCGTCTTTTTCTATTTGAATATCTTTACTGAGCGCTGCAAAATCAGTGGTGAACTCACCAACAATCTCTTCTAATATATCCTCTAGAGTGACCAAGCCTTGAATATCGCCGTATTCATCGACTACTAAACCTATCCGTACCTTGGTCCGTTGGAAGTTAAGAAGCTGGGTATTGAGAGGGGTTGTTTCTGGAATGAAGTGCACCTTCGTTATCGTTTCCAACAAGTCTTCAAGCGTTATTTCACCATCATTGGAGGTTAGCAATTTTATAATTTGGCGGGAATGTAGAAAGCCAAGCACCTTGTCTAGCTCGCCATCGTAAACCGGGATTCGTGTATGGACAGCGCTTCTTATTTGGGCAATAACCTGGTCTAAATCTTGATTAATATCGATCCCATTTACTTCTGCCCGAGGGATCATAATGTCCTCGACAGTCACCTTTTCCAAATCGAGAATACTCAAAAGCATGTTTTGATGACGCTTTGGGATAAAAGCACCGGCTTCGTTCACTATAATTTTAAGTTCTTCGGGGCGAATGCTTTCATCTCGAGAGTCTTTTGTGTCTACGCCCAATAATCTCAGTAGACTGTTAGTCAAACTAATAACCGACCAAACAACAGGGAAAAGAATTTTTCTGAGAGGCGTTAGAACGAATGAGGCAGGGAAAGCGATCTTTTCTGGATGCATTGCTGCTAAAGTTTTAGGAGTTATTTCGGCAAAAACTAACACAATAATAGTAAGCGAACCTGTGGCAATCGCAATTCCCGCATCTCCCCACAACCTAACACAGATGACTGTTGCCAGTGAGGCGGCCAAAATGTTTACAAAATTGTTTCCAATCAGAATCAGACCAATCAACTGATCGGGTCGTGATAGCAAGGCTTGAGTGTACTTTGCACCTTTATGGTTGTGTTTGGCTAAATGCTTTAAACGATAGCGGTTAAGTGACATTAAACTGGTTTCTGCGCTCGAAAAAAAGCCCGAGAGAACGATTAAACCAAGTAAAACAAAGCATAAAGTTAGGGTCGAAATAGATTCCAATTCAATGATTCTCTAAAGAAGGAAAGATGATTAGCCTTTAACTAGCTAAAATAAACTCCAATACAAGTTTAGTACCGAAATAACCGAGCAAGAGCAGAAAAACGCCCACCAGTGTCCATTTAGCTGAAAAAACGCCGCGCCAGCCTCTTTGATAGTGACCATACAACAAAATAGCTAGTATCAACCAGGATAAAAGCGTCAAAACGACTTTATGTAAAGCTTGATCTTTTAATGCTTCGTTAGACACCCAAAAAGTTAGCACTAAAGAAAGGGTCATTAATACGAACCCAATGGATAACAATTGAATTAAATATCGTTCCATGCTCTTTAACGGGCCTAACCAAGGGTGAATCGACGCCGGATGATTGCGAAGTCCGTTATCTATGTATAAAACCAGCAGGGACTGCAATGCTGCGAGCAGCAATATACTCATCGATGAAATCCCTAATAGAATATGCCAAATATCGTAAGCTGATTGTCGCTTTGAAATGAAAGCGTCCCCCTCAAAGAGCGCAACTTCGAGCAGGCTTATCGCCGCGACAGGCAGGGAAATAAGTAATAGTGCATTGGATTGGTGCCTTATAAGGTTCCAGAGTACTATCGACATTGCTATTAAAGTCGTGATCGCAAAAATATTAAATAAACCAAAGTTTTGACCAGCGGGGGTGTCAATATTCAGATAGGTAATTGCTGCATGAATGACGATGCTGGCAAATAATAACCCTGGTAGCAGCGGGCTAAGCGCTTCACTTTTCGTCAGCCTACGCCAGGCGTGAATGAACAATCCGCTATACAAAACGAATCCAAACACTTCAAGTGCAATTAAATTCAAATTTGGTATCCCTTGTTCAATATAACTGACAATTGTAGATAGAATGATGTAATAGTGGGGATTTTACACCAATTTAAAAATAAAATGTTATAACATATAGGCTAAACAAATCGGTTGTTCAGCGAAAATATACCGCTATAATAGCCGACAAAATAAGATCCTCGCTAATTTAATGTGCTTGAGGGTATTAGTATTAACAGCACAGGCCTATTATGGCTAAACGAAAGGTTAAGCACAGCTCGTTTAGAAAGGCTTTTTTTCGGTAAATTTCTCGGATTAAAATATGTTTGATAGCTTAAGTGAACGCTTAAATAAAGTCCTTAAAAATATTAGCGGTAAAGGGCGAATTACTGAAGACAATATTCAGACGACCTTACGACAAGTGCGTATGGCGCTGCTTGAAGCTGACGTAGCCCTTCCGGTTGTTAAAGAATTTGTTACCAAAATAAAATACCGAGCGCTGGGTAAGGAAGTCAAATCCAGTTTATCGCCGGGCCAAGCATTTATCAAAATAGTGCAAAGTGAAATGGTTAAGGCGATGGGGGATGCTAACGAGTCCCTAAGTCTTAAAGCCAAACCACCAGCGATTGTTTTGATGGCAGGCCTTCAAGGGGCGGGTAAAACAACCTCGAGCGCCAAACTCGCTCGCTATTTAATGGAGCGAGAAAAGAAATCTGTAATGCTGGTAAGTGCCGACGTATATCGGCCCGCAGCTATTGATCAGCTACAAAGAGTAAGTGAAGAAGTTGGTGCCACTTTCTTTCCCAGCAACGTAGAGCAAAAACCCATTGATATCGCCAAGGCCGCGATAAAGCAAGCCAAAAAAGAATTTGCTGATGTCTTAATCGTCGACACCGCTGGCCGCTTAGCAGTGGACGATGAAATGATGGATGAAATCAAGACGCTACACAAAGCGATTGATCCCGTAGAAACCTTGTTTGTCGTGGATAGCATGACCGGACAAGATGCGGCCAACACTGCCAAAGCGTTTGATGAAGCATTACCTTTGACCGGGGTGATTTTAACCAAGGCTGATGGTGATGCTAGAGGGGGTGCTGCACTCTCGATCCGACACATCACCGGCAAACCGATTAAGTTCATTGGTATGGGCGAGAAGTTAGATGCGCTTGAACCATTTCATCCGGACCGTATTGCGCAACGAATTCTCGGCATGGGAGACGTGTTATCCCTAATCGAAGAAGTTGAACGAAAGGTTGATAAAAAGAAAGCTGAGAAACTGGCCAAGAAGGTCATGAAAGGCTCAGGATTCGATTTAGAAGACTTCAGAGAACAATTGGTGCAAATGAAGAGTATGGGGGGCTTAACCGGAATGATGGATAAGTTGCCAGGCATGGGCAATATTCCGCAAGCGGCTAAAGATCAAATGAATGATAAAATCACCATTAGAATGGAAGCGATGATCAATTCAATGACCCCCAAAGAAAGAGCATTTCCTGAAATGATCAAAGGTTCTCGAAAAAAACGGATTGCAAATGGATCGGGCACCGAGATTCAGGATGTGAACCGCATGCTCAAGCAATTTAAACAAATGCAAAAAATGATGAAGAAAATGAAAGGAAAAGGCGGCATGATGAAAATGATGAGAGGGATGAAAGGGATGTTGCCCCCGGGTGGTGGCATGCCACCCATGGGCTAAAATAATCGCCTCCCACTCACACTATTAAGCCGCCGATATCGGGCAATTCACCTAAGCGTGCCAGCTAACAGTCATTTTCGCAGCTAAATCGTCAAAAAACCGCTAAATTAGCTGCGAAAAGGGTTTTCAAACGAAGCATTTAAAGATAAAATGCGCGTCCTTTGTGCTCTGAGCGAAAGTTCTACAGCCAAAAGAGGTCAAAGTTGACCATTAGTTGGCTGTTGGAATCCCAATTTAGGACTCCTTTGCGACAGACATCAAATTCAAGAATTTAGAGGAAATATAACGCATGGTTACCATCCGTTTAGCCCGTGGTGGCTCAAAAAAGCGTCCATTTTACCATATGGTAGTGACTGACAAGCGCAATGCACGTGACGGTCGTTTTATCGAGCGTGTTGGATTCTTCAACCCAATTGCAACTGGGCAAGAAGAAAGAATCCGTGTTGATAGCGCTCGTGTTGAGCACTGGATTGGACAAGGCGCACAAATGAGCGACCGAGTAAGAAAATTAGTAAAAGATCATAAAGCTGCTTAATTAAATAAGCACCAATATTATGAGTGACTCGACTCCAGAAAATAAACCCATCGTGGTTGGTCAAATTTCTGGAGTTTTTGGTGTACATGGATGGGTTAAAGTTTTTTCCCATACTGAGCCGCGAGATAACATACTCAAATATGATCCTTGGTTGATTAAGCAAAAGGGGAGTTGGAAGACAATTCCACTTTTGAAGGGACGAAATCAAGGGAAAACTATCGTTGCCCAACTCGATAAGGTCAATGATAGAGAGCTGGCGCACTCGATGATTGGTTGCGATATTGCCATCCAAGAGAGTCAGTTAAAGAAGCTCGATGACAATGATTTTTATTGGCGTGAGCTGCAGGGGTTAAAGGTTGTGAATACTCAAGGTGTTGAGTTAGGAAAAGTCACTTCCATGATGGCCACTGGCGCAAATGATGTCGTGGTGGTGAAACTGCATCCAGATTTGCATGCAGAGAAAAAAGAGAGTGAAATTTTGATCCCTTATTTGATGGATTCGGTGATCAAAGAAGTCAACCTAGAACAAGGGTTGATGCGCGTAGATTGGGATGAAGATTTTGACTGATGAAGTTAACAATCAAAGTTCAAACAGCCTCTCTCAAAAAGACGAATTAAAATTTAAATTTAAGTCCATTACGTTGTTTCCGGAAATGTTTTCGGCAATAACCAATTATGGTGTCGTTGGCCGAGCAGTAAAGGCTGAAGCAGTGAAAATGGATTGTATTAATCCACGGGAGTTCACTGAAGATCGGCATAGAACGGTAGATGACCGGCCCTATGGTGGCGGCCCTGGAATGCTGATGAAAGTTGAGCCTTTAGAAAAGGCCATTCAAGCAGCCAAGAGTCGATGTTCAAAGGCAGATGTCAAAGTAATCTATCTGTCTCCGCAGGGCAAAAAGCTTGACCAGGGACTGGTGAGAGAGCTAGCACAAGAGCAAGAACTAGTGCTTGTTTGTGGTCGATACGAAGGTATTGATCAAAGACTGATAGATAATTTGATCGACCTGGAAATATCGGTCGGAGATTTTATTTTAAGTGGTGGCGAATTAGCGGCAATGAGCCTAATTGATTCGGTTACCAGAGTTTTACCTGAGGTACTCGGGCATAAAGAGTCGGCTGAAGCGGACTCTTTTGAAGATGGGTTATTAGACCATCCTCATTATACCCGACCTGAGAATTACCAAGGCACAAGAGTTCCTGAAGTTCTTCTCGGCGGCAACCATAAAGCAATAGCTCAATGGCGCTTGAAACAGCGATTGGGAAATACTTGGTTGAAGCGACCTGATTTAATAGCAGCTAAAAAGCTGTCGGCAGAGGAAAAGGCTTTGCTTGATGAGTTTATTAGTGAAAAAGATTGTTAAGATTTTAAATTGAAAGATTGGTTTTATACCTAGGAGTGAATCATGAGTAAGTTGATCGAACAACTGGAACAGGAACAGATGAGCAAAGAAATCCCTGAGTTTGCTCCGGGTGATACAGTCATTGTTCAAGTAAGAGTAAAAGAAGGCGAAAGAGAGCGTTTACAGGCGTTTGAAGGCGTTGTAATTGGTGTAAGAAATCGCGGCTTAAACTCTGCTTTTACAGTAAGAAAAATTTCTTACGGTGAAGGTGTAGAGCGTGTTTTCCAAACTTATAGCCCGATGATTAGCAGCATCACTGTTAAGCGTCGCGGTGATGTTCGCCAAGCTAAACTTTACTACTTGAGAGAGTTGAGTGGTAAATCGGCTCGAATCAAAGAAAAACTTGACGTTAAAAAGAAGTAATTCCCAAAGGAATCGTCAATTAAAAAACCGGCTTTTGGCCGGTTTTTTTGTAGTTATATTGTCGACCATTTGTCCCACTTGTTCTTTATTTTGGTCAGCTCAGACTTCATTTTTCGCGTGAAATCAGTCTTTTAGCTATAATCTGCTATAATTTGGTTAAGTAGGTGAAGACGCCAGCTCGATATTACCAATGTTGGAGATGAAATGCTGAAACTCGAAGATTTCTTTGGGATAAAATTAGAAGAAGAACGTTCCGATATTACATCCTTCCTATCAGCCGTTAATGTTGATGATCAAATTAATAAAACGAATGTCGTCAAGAAGCTTTCATCGAGCAACGGTGCGGATTCACCGATTGTTGGCGTTGCACGACGTCAGCAGTTTATAAAACTAATTCGACCCTTGGTTAATGAGGATATGTTGGAATATGACCCTCGTTACTACACTAAAGAAGTCAACACCTCTTCGGATCATGATCGGCGCTATTGTGCAGAGGAAAAACTACTTCAAGTTGCACTTATCATCGCTTCGACAAAAAGCATGAAAACCCTCGAAAACGAACCGGGTATTTTGAGTGTCAAACAACTGAGAGATGCTGCGTTTTTAGAGTCAAGATTTGACCGGCTCTGGGAAATATTGAGTCAAGAGACCCACCACATAGTGACGGCATTCCGTAAAGGCAAAAAATAAAGCAGATAATCGCTTTAACATTCCCTCCAAATCCCTAAATTTAAACAAAAAAAACCCGGACAGATTGGCAGATCAGGCCCGGGGGTAGGTTCCATGACAGGGAAAACCTTAAAGAAAGCTGGAAAACTAATTTATTAGCTACAGTTGCTTATTGAGACGTCCAAAATCTGAAAAAGTTTTGTCACAATTACAATTTGTTGCATTTAACCTGCTCGCCTCATAAATTCTAAAAATTAGTATAGAACATTGAATTTAATTATCTTACTTGAGCTGATGCGCTGGTTTCCTAGCTTAACTCCTGATAATCGCTGTCTTTAGTCTTATTTGATAGAATTTTAAAATAACAAAATGGAATTTAAAATGCGAATATAGTGCAATAAAGTTCTATAAAAATTATAAATTTTGTGCGTTTTATCTTGCGGTTGTCAGTGATACTATCGAGTACTTTGCACTGACGTAGCAATACGGTTTTTATGGGTTAATAAAAGAACAATGTTAGAAAAAATAAAGGTAGTTTTGTCCCACACCACGCACCCTGGAAACATTGGTGCAGCAGCCAGAGCAATGAAAGTTATGGGGCTCTCTAAACTGCGCTTAATCAACCCAAGTCATTTTCCTAGCGCTGAGGCTATGGAGAGAGCCTCAAAGGCGAGCGACGTTCTTTCCAATGCTCAAGCTTATCAGTCCTTGGAAGATTCAATTGCGGACTGTAAGTTGGTGGTGGGCACGAGTGCTCGCACCCGCTCATTGCCGAGTAAATTAGTGACACCCAGCGGTTTGGTTGAAGTAATAAAAGCCAATACCCAAAACCTTCCTGTCGCCATTTTATTTGGTACTGAAAACTCCGGCTTAACAAACGAAGAGTTACACCGATGTCACTATCATGTTTATATCCCTACGAATCCCGAATATTCATCTTTAAATTTGGCGTCTGCGGTTCAATTAATTAGTTACGAAATGCGCTTAGCGTTTTCCGATATGCAACAATTGCCCGAGCAACGAGTCATTGCTAATGAGTCAATGATTAGCCAACAACAAATGCAAGGGCTACTCGAACACTTAGAGAAAACTATGCGTATGACTAACTATTTAAATCCCGCGCACCCAAAACAAATTGACCAGCGCCTGAACCGATTGTTTGCTAAGGCTCAAGTTACAGAGAGTGAATACCGTCTGTTACGTGGTTTTTTATCATCTATCGAAAGTTCTATAGAACCATAAGTTTTAACTGATTTCTTAAAACAGTGGCAAAATAAAGATATGTTTTCAACTATTAAAGAAGATATTCAGAGCGTCTTTGAGCGAGATCCTGCGGCCCGCTCGACTTGGGATGTTGTCCTCAACTATCCAGGCATGCATGCTGTTTGGTGGTATCGTCTCAGTCACTGGATATGGAAGAAAAACTGGTACTTGCTCGCCCGAGTCGTTTCTAATTTTAATCGTTGGCTGACCGGAGTTGAAATTCATCCGGGAGCAACCATAGGGCGACGATTTTTTATTGATCACGCGATGGGTGTTGTGATTGGTGAAACCTCAGTTATTGGTGATGATTGCACTTTATATCACGGTGTAACTTTGGGTGGAACGTCATGGGAGCCGGGCAAACGCCATCCAACTTTAGAAGATAACGTTGTGATTGGCGCGGGCGCAAAAATCCTTGGCCCCATAACCCTGGCCAAGGGATGTCGAGTGGGCTCAAATGCTGTAGTCACTAAAGATGCACCCGAAGGAGCTACCGTAATTGGTATTCCTGGGCATATCATTGAACCAAGGGCCAACAAGTCAAACTCGCATCGAGAGCGAGTAGAACAATTGATTGGTTTTGAAGCCTATGGTGAGAGCCAGAAATGTTACGACCCTGTGGCACAAGTAATCAGCAGTATTTTGGATCACTCTCGAGCGGTAGACAATCAACTGAATATTTTATTGAATGAATTGAACAGTCAGGGAATTGATATTCAAAAGCTCAATTTGCCGGGGATAGATGTAAATGACTTCTTTGAAGAAGTTGAATTAGAATTATCGCAACCGTCAGAGCCTTCAAAACAGTCGCAACATACAGAAGCAAGTTAAATACATAGCCACTTTTCCCAAGACTTAGTTAACTATGTCGTCATTTACCATACATCAATAGTATAATAGCGACTTAAACTGTTTATAACCGCTTTTATTATGAAACAACTTGTCTACCTCGACTACGCAGCCACCACTCCCGTTGATCCTAAAGTAGCTGAAAAAATGCTCGAGTGCTTAACACCGGATGGCGTTTTTGGTAACCCTGCCTCTCGCTCTCATCGCTATGGTTGGCAAGCTGAGGAGAGCGTCGATATTGCGCGTAATCAAGTCGCCGACTTATTTGCCGCAGATGTTAGGGAAATTATTTGGACTTCTGGAGCGACGGAAGCGGATAACCTCGTTTTAAAAGGGATAGCTCAGTGGCATGAATCGGGGCACATCATCACTAGTGCATTTGAGCACAAGGCGATTTTGGATTGTTGTGAGTACCTCGAATCTAAAGGATTTCAAGTGACTTATCTGGTACCTAGTGATGAGGGGCTCATTGCGCCAGAGCTGGTTGAAGCCGCGATTCAAGATGACACCATTCTAATATCCATTATGCACGTGAATAATGAGCTAGGAACCATTCAAGATATTGCTGCTATTGGAGAAATAGCCCACCATCATCATATTCCGTTTCATGTTGATGCGGCTCAAAGTGCCGGTAAGATTGCGATCGACGTCAGTCAACTTAAAGTTGATTTTATATCCTGTTGTGCTCATAAAATATATGGGCCTAAAGGTATTGGCGCTCTGTTTGCTCGTAATAATCAGCAGCCCAATATTGAAGCGCAAATTCACGGTGGAGGGCATGAACGCGGTCTTCGTTCAGGAACATTGCCCACACATCAAATTGTTGGAATGGGTGCCGCATTTGAGTTAGCAAGAAAAGAGCTAGAATCGGCAGATAATCATATTCTCTCGGTTAAGAACCATTTCTTAGACCAAGTACTCGCTTTACCTGGCGTGCATATCAATGGCTGTCGAGAAAAGTTAGTCGCAGGCATCGTCAACCTAAGATTTGATCATGTTGATAGTGAAAACTTGCTAATTGCTTTTAAAAACCTTGCTGTCTCTTCTGGCTCTGCATGCACATCAGCAAGTGTTGAACCTTCCTATGTGTTAAAGAGTATCGGCCTTTCAGACGAACAAGCGCACTGCTCATTACGATTTTCATTTGGACGATTCACCACCATTGAAGACGCCGATTTTGCCGCCAGTGTTGTAAAACAAGGCCTCGAAAAACTCAGAGCCATGTCACCGACTTGGCAACAAACCAGCTCTTAATATTTTCTTCTGAGCATCGTTACTGAATATGAAAATACAAGTCAGTGGGATATCAAATGTTATAAATTCGTGATGTTTTGATTGGTATTAGTCGATAGTCTTACGTTTAATCTTTGGATAAACTGTAAAGTTCACTTAGACTAGTTAAGCCTGCATCCGCTATGTTAGATAAACACAAAGTATTAATTGTTGAAGATGAGTCCGATATTGCGGAGTTAATCAAAGTAAGTTTGATGGCTTTGTCGCTAGAAGCTGATCATTGTAGTGATGGTCGCTTGGCCACCGACCAAATCTTGAGTGGCGATTATGCACTTGTTATATTAGATATCATGTTGCCAGGCATTAGCGGCTTAGATATTTGTAAAGCAGTCAGAGCAGAAAAGCCTGAGCAAGCGATCATGATGCTAACGGCAAAAGGCTCTGAGACTGACCAAATCGTCGGCTTAGAATTAGGCGCTGACGATTACATGACCAAGCCTTTCAGTATTCCCGCATTTCAAGCGAGAGTGAGAGTTCAACTAAGACGAGTTGAATTACTTGCTAACCGCCAGCAATCGCCGAGTGAGCAAAAAGCAATTAAAGTCGGGCGATTGCAAATTGATCAAAACAATCACACGGTTTCTTTTGATGATATTGCAATTGAACTGACTTCGTTAGAATTTGATTTGTTGACCTTTTTTATGGAGCGTCCTGATCAGGTTTTTTCTCGAACAAGTTTGTTAGATAAAGTGTGGGGATATGATCATGATGGATATGAACACACGGTAAACTCCAACATCAACCGGTTGCGACGCAAATTAAAAACAGATAAGAGCAGCGATCAGATTATTCAAACGGTTTGGGGGGTAGGGTACAAACTTTCCAGCGAGGATTGTCAATAAATGAAGTTATCTTTATACCAAAAATTATCGGCGGTCTTACTGCTCACTTTTGTACTGATTGTAACTGCTTTCTTGTATGCCAGCCAACGCATCGATACAACTTCTAAAGATAATGCTGAACAGCGTTTACATCATCAACTCGCCGAACACCTTGTTCACGATAACCCGCTGATGGCGTCTGGGCAGTTTGATAAGAAGGCGTTGGAAAATCTTTTCCATTCCATGATGATCTTAGGGCAAAATTTTGAGTTTTATATTCTTGATCAAGATGGAAAAATACTAAGCTATTCTGCCAAACCCGGTGAAGTAATTCGCGACAGGGTAGAATTGGCTCCGATCAAAGATTTTTTGGCGGGTCATAAGCAATTACCCATTTACGCCCAAGATCCTCGCAGCAACGAAAACAAAATATTTTCCGTAGCGCCAATTTATCAAGACAAAGACTTAAGAGGCTACTTGTATGTGATTATGCGTAGTCAAATTTATGATGGCATTTTTGAGCAGATCAGTGCTAATGGTAAGATCCAAGTCTATGGGCTTGTGACCATTGCGAGTTTGTTTTTTCTTTTTATGGTTCTACTGGTGAGTTTTCGTTTTATCGTCGCACCGCTGCAAGATTTGAGTGAACAAGTCACTCGGCTAAAGCCCGGCGAAAATAGTCAGCCCATGTTAGAGTTGAAAACCTCAGGGCGCAGCAAAGAAGTCGATGAATTGACTTTGTCCTTTAATCAATTGATTGCACAAGTTAATCAGCAAGTTGAAAAACTGAAACAAGTTGACGCGGAACGTCGCGAGCTGTTTGAACATCTCTCGCATGACTTGAGAACACCGTTAGCCTCACTGCATGGATTTCTTGAAACCATCGATATTCAACAAAATCAACTGTCTGTTGACGATCGTAAAACCTATATTCATCGATGTTTAAAAAATGCTCGTCAACTCAAACGATTTGTTGATCAAATATTCGAACTGGCCAATTTAGAGTCGGGACAAGTTTCTACCAACTTAGAGCCATTGCCAATCGCCGAACTTCTCTACGACTTAGCCGATAAATTCGATTATGCCGCGGGTCAAAAAGGTGTCAAACTTAAAGTCGATGTGGAAAATGAGAAGATCCAAATTGTTACCGACATCGCAAAGCTAGAGAGAGTACTCAGTAACTTAATAGAGAATGCGATACGACATACTCCGAAACAGGGCGAGATTACCTTGCGAGTGCTTGATCAGCAGCGTTCGAATCAAGTGTTGGTCGAAATTAGAGACACCGGTTCCGGAATACCAGAAGAGGATCTACCGCATTTATTCAATCCTCGATATCGCGGAACTAAGGCCTTAGACGATGGCGAGCGGCATATCGGGCTAGGGCTTACCATTACTCAAAAATTGTTGAGCATTATTGGAAGCGAAATTAAAGTCAGCAACAACCGTGATGTCGGTGCAAAATTCAGCTTTTATTTACCGATTTCTTAGTCTATTTTTAAACTGATTGGTCATTTTTTAGATGTAAGTGCTTTCGTAAATTAGCTAGATTTTGCTGATCACAAGAATTCACCAATTAATTGACCTTTTTTGTTAAAAATTTCCAATTAACGCTTGTAATTTTTCTAGAATCGCGGATAATGCGCTCCGCATCGGGTCGTTAGCTCAGCCGGTAGAGCAGTTGACTTTTAATCAATTGGTCGGGCGTTCGAATCGCCCACGACCCACCATCTCGATACAATCAAGGCTTCCTTAATGGAGGCCTTTTTTGTTTCTCGGTATCTTCTTCATTTTTGGTCGTTTCTAGTGAGTTTTACGTTTAGCTTACTTGGGTAAGTTGCGAACTTCTTAATTTTATTGGGTGCTTTAAATCAGGTACACTCAGAGCATCGTAGCCAGTGCCTTTTGATCGGTTAAGAACAGCTGAATGGGAGAAATTAAATGAATCGAGGCCTTATTTTCATCGCATTGTTCAGTTTTTACTCATTTGCTTCGATTGCCGAGAATTCAGCCGATTTATCGCTAGAGAGCAATTCCACTATTTCTCGAGAAGCGATTGTTAAATTTTTGCAATCCTCACAGCAGCTTGCAACGCTAAGACAAGCGATGCCCGAAATGCAACAGTTCTCAGATGAGAGTGCTGCCAAAAATACTGCTGCGATCGTTGAATTTCTTGAAAAATCAGCCAGCTATCCCGATATTAGAAAAATTCTAGAGCAGTCTGATTTTGCTAATCTTACGGAATTTTTCGCTTTCTCTGAGCGCTTGATGGCAATTAAGCTGTATTTGCAGTTAGAAAACTCCAATCAGGCCAGTGTTTTTCAAACAGTCGAAATTCTCCAGGCAAATGTGCATAGCATGAAGGCTAATAGTGCCAAACCGGAAATAATCCAACAAGCGGAGCAGCTTCTCGCTCAACAAAAACAAAAAGCAGCGTTGATTCAGGCAAGCCTCGATAAACTCTCCGAGCAGGACAAATTATTTGCTAAACAAAACCAGCAATGGCTCATACAGGTTTTTAGCCGATAGTGACCATTGGTGCTGACGAAATCTTAGCCGATATTTCCTTACAGCTCCTTCGACTGGCTTACAGTGACTTTTTCTAACCCCGCCTGTTTAACTTGGTCAACCACACTCACCAAAAGGCCGGTATCGGCCTTTTCAGCCACTTGCACCGAAATAATTAACTCTGGATTTTGGCTGATGGCGGCTTGAACATTGGCTAATACCGCGTCGGGTTGGATTAATCGAGAGTCAAATACGACGTCTTGCAAGCTGTTAATTTTAATGCTAATTGCCTGTTTAACCTCTCTATCATCAATCGGTTGTTCGGCGGGGCGATTGATGACTAGCCCGCTTTCTTTGATAAAGGAGGTAGTGACAATAAAAAAGATAAGCTTGATAAATACGATATCCAACATTGGGGTCATATCAACTTCGGAATCCTGCTCAAATGAGCGGTTGTTTGTTTTCATATTGAAATCTCCAGTATTAATAAACCATATAAGTGATGACTACTACAATTGTAGCTTATATATTACAATTTATCCATGGCGCTAGATTGGGTTGTTTTTAGGGAATAATACGGTGCTGGGCTAGTGCCCTTTGATGTGATAAATTCGCAGCATGTTATTTGACAAAGAACCGGAATAATCGAATGAAATCGATTTTGAATGTCGTGCTACTCGCACTCAGTATTAGTTTGTTTTGCACCACCAGTTTGTTAGCCAATCAATCTGAGCAATATAGCTTGGAGAAAATAACTAAAGAGCAACAAAAAGCTGGCAAAGTCTACTTACCTTCGCCCGATCCACTGTTGGATATCGAGCAGACCTTAGTGCAAGCCAAAGCGAATGGAAAACTTGCCATCATCGCACTGGGGGCTAATTGGTGCCACGACAGCCAAAGCTTCGCTAAAAAGATGTTCAAACCGAAATTTAAGGCATTGCGTGAAAAACATTATCAGTTACTTTTTGTTGATGTTGGCTATTTAACAAAGATTAAACCGGCTATTACCAAGTTGGGCCATCCTGTGATTTATGCTACGCCAACGGTTTTGGTAATTGATCCAAGTAACAATGTGCAATTAAACCAGCATAATATGTTTGTTTGGCGAGATGCTGCAAAATTATCGACCCGCGAAACCATTGATTATTTCACTCAGTTTGTAAACAAGCAGCCAATTTCCAAGCATGAAAATCGAGACTCGCAAAATGCACAAACACAACGATTGGCAAAGCTAAATCAACAAATCGACGACTTTCAACAGCGCCAAGCAGAACGGCTATATCGTGCTTTTGACATTATTGGGCCGATGCTGGAGCGAGAAGAAAATGGTGAGTCTGTTGATGAGTTTAATGCCTATTGGCGAAAGGTCGCTAAGTATAGATACCAACTTATGGATGATTTGGAGAAACTGAATGCCAAGGCGCTCGAGCTGTCCGAGAGTCAGGATTCGAATCTTAGTTTGGATTTTCCTGAGTATCCGTTATTTGAGTGGGAAAAATGAAAAAGTCTTTAGTGCTCGAGACACCCATTGGGGCAATTGAAGTTCAGCATCAAAGGCGTAAAATCGTAAAAATTAATTTGCACAGCTCTAGTCAAGCCCGCTTACCTGAGGGGGATTTCGAAAATGAGATTGAGCGTCAAATACAAAGCTATTTTTATTGTGCGAGTTTTAATTTTGATTTGCCGTTAGATTTACAAGGCACACAACATCAGCAAGCGGTGTGGTCGAGTCTTATTAACATACCACCAGGTCAAACAAAGACCTACGGGCAACTTGCCAAGGCGTTGACCAGCAGTGCGCAAGCCGTCGGCAATGCATGTCGTCGAAATCCTATTCCTATTATTGTTCCTTGTCATCGAATCGTTGCAGCTCAGGCCATTGGCGGATTTGCAGGACAAACTCGTGGTGATTTGATCACCATTAAACGAAAACTATTGGTTCATGAGGGCCTCGAATTTTAGGTCGCATTGCGGTTTACTAATGCGTGAGGCTGGCTAGAGTTATGCAAAAACAACATTCAATTTCAACAGAGGATGCCAACCAAATTGCTCTGTTTGCTGATCACCTTTGGATGCACGATGGACTAAGCAAACATACTTTGAGCAGTTACCAAAATGATTTAAAGAAGTTTGCGCAATGGCTAAAGCCGCAAGGCTTCGATTTGAAATGTGTGGATGGAGTAATTATTCAAAACTATTTGTCGTTTCGTTTCAGCAAAAAATTTTCCGAACGTTCGACCGCCAGATTGTTATCTACCTTGAGACGTTTTTATGCCTACTTGATAGAAATTAATCAGTCTGCAGAAGATCCCACTGCCAAAATCGCATCTCCGAAGCTTAGTAAGCCTTTACCAAAAACGCTTAGCGAAGCGGATGTCGAGCAGCTGCTCGCTGCACCTGATTTATCCAGTGATATTGGGGTTCGAGATTTGGCAATGATTGAACTAATGTATGCCAGTGGACTTCGAGTAAGTGAGTTAATCAGTCTTGAGTTTTCTCAAATTAGCCTTCAGCAAGGCGTTGTCAGAGTGATGGGTAAAGGCAGCAAAGAGCGTCTGGTGCCATTTGGCGATGTTGCGCTTGATGCTATTGAGCGCTACATTAAAACCGCAAGAGCAAACTATTTAGGCGGGACAAGTTGTGACTTTTTGTTTGTTTCCGCTCGCGGCAAGCAAATGACCCGGCAAACATTTTGGCATCGGTTAAAGTTTTACGCCAAACAGACATCGATAAAGACTGATTTTTCACCGCATACATTGAGACATGCGTTTGCAACCCACTTGCTGACTCACGGGGCCGATCTAAGAACCTTGCAGTTATTATTGGGCCATAGTGACCTGTCTACAACTCAGATCTACACTCACATTGCGAAGGAAAGGCTGCAACAGATTCACCAGCAGCATCATCCAAGAGGCTGAACATATAGAGCGCGCTTAATGTTAATAAATATGACGGGAGCACGTTTATCTAAACGGATATACCGTCTGTCCAAGGGAAGTTGAACCTGTTATAGTATTCCGGCTCTAAGCAGCGCATAATCTTATTAAATTAAGGCCTCTAATCATTCAATTGTGTGCTTTGACTACTCGTTTAGGAATACAAATTTATTATGAAATCAACTCGAACATCTTATTCAGCAAAATCAATTGCTGCTGTTTTCGCTATTTTCTCATTCGGCGTGTTGCTCTCAGCTTGTGACTCCAAGTCGACAGAGCAAAAGTCCACTTCAACGGCCAGTGTTGAGGGCCTTAACCCAGAGCAAATAAAAGCGCATCTCGAAGACAAGCTAGAAGGTATTCAAATCTCTAGTGTCGAAACTTCGCCGATGGAGGGTTTTTATCAAGTATTTTACAGTGGACAGGTTCTATACGTTTCTAGTGATGGAAACTATATATTGTCCGGTAACTTGATTGGTTTGACAGAATCGCAACCGGTAAATTTAACTGAACGAGCAATCAGCGCCAAAGCCTCGGAGCGGTCGCCTGAAAGAGCAGCAGCAATCGCAAGCATTCAAGAACAAGATATGGTGGTATTTAAGGCGGATAAGGAAGAGTTTGCCATAACAGTATTTACTGATGTCGATTGTGCCTACTGCCGAAAGCTACATAAAGAAGTTCCGGAACTTAATAAACTTGGTGTTACTGTCCGATATTTAGCTTTTCCTAGAGCAGGGCTCGGCTCATCGGCTCATAAAAAGCTAGAATCTGTGTGGTGCTCTGAAGACAAGCAACTCGCTATGGATAATGCCAAACTTAAACGTCAGTTTTCTGATAACTCGTGCGAGAACCCAATTGCATCGCAATATCGCCTTACTCGAGAGTTGAACCTGTCGGGCACTCCGGCGCTTATCCTGCCTGATGGTGAGCTAATTGGTGGTTACTTGCCATACAATGAATTACATGCTTACCTAAAAGAAAAGTTTGCGAACAAAGACTCAGAGTCCGAAGCCGCGGGCCGTTAAGCTAAGCCACACAAACATTCCTTGTCAGTACATCGGCGCCATTTAATTTGGCGTCGTATTGCTTGGCAGAGATTTGTCTAAATATAGCCCAATTACCCTATATTCGGCTGAGGACACCGTTTTCCGATTAACTAAGGGAAAATCAGTGCGCAAATCCGCCTCTGTTCAAAACTTAGTACTTGATAAGTATGGCAAGCCTCTCGACTTGCCATTGACTCCACGGCAATCCCCTGTTTATTAATTGTTTGAGTAATCTTAGGGGAAAGTATCTGATGTTTTTCGCCGGTGCCAATAATCATAATTTCCGGCTGCTCGGTGACATGTTCTAGTAGTATTTCTGCTGAGACCTGTTGATAGTCTTGCGGCCCCTGATAGTCCTTTAGTTCGCCATCCACCAGTAAAACGGCTTGATCGTACTCGCCGATATTCAAGGTGATTAGCCCTGGTTTGTAGGCTTTTATCACCGCGCTCGCTTGGCTAGTTTCTTTTTGAAATAACATTCAAGTGGACTCTCAACAATAGGTAAATTGAAGGCGTTTGCGGTTAGTGTATACCTATAAACTGGCAAATTAAATAAATTCCCCTGAGATCCAAACGAATTAATGTAAAATGTTGGAACTTATGGCAACTTGGAGTGGGGTAACGCCCAATAAAGGGAAGTATGCAACGGCGACGATTCTTAAAATACGCACTAGGCGGTGCTTCGCTTTCCGCCATAGCAGGCACAGCGCTTTGGTATCATCATTTCGATGGGCCGGTTTTTAATCATTGTTTGATGACAAAAATTCCAAAGGCGTTAATGGAGCATCCGCTTATGAAGCAGGCGTTTCAGGGCATTGACTTTAACCAGCTTTGGGATAGTCACTTCCATTTGTTGGGAAATGGGCTAAACCTTGGTCACGATGGTGAAGCCACCGAAATTTGGCTAAGCCCCAAAATGCAATCGTGGCTATCGCCGCTGCAGAGAATTCAATACGCCTTTTACTTAGATGCCGCTTGTTTGGTGAAGCCGGAATACGCTGATCGAGAGTTTGTACTTAACTTAGCCAAAATGGTCGATCAACTTCCCGCTGGGATACGATTTATGTTGTTAGCTTTTGATTTATTACATAGTGAAAAAGGCGAGCCGGTTCAAGCCCAATCAACATTTTATATTCCAAATCAATACGCGAACAAAATAGCTAAAATTTCTGAGTCCTACGAGTGGATTGCTTCCGTGCATCCCTATAGAGCAGACGCTCTTGAGCAGTTAGAGTGGTGTAAAGCAAATGGGGCAAAAGCGGTAAAGTGGCTTCCTCCCGCAATGAATATTGACCCCTCTTCAAACAAATGTGATCGTTATTACCAAAAACTAATTGAGCTAAATTTACCGCTATTGACCCATGCTGGGGATGAAAAAGCGGTACATAGTGAGCAATTGCAAAAATTAGCCAACCCATTACACTTGAGAAAGCCCTTAGATCAAGGGGTTAAGATAATAGTGGCTCACTGTGCTTCGTTAGGGGAAAACCAAGACTTGGACAATCCAGGCAAACCCAATCGCTCCAATTTCGAACTGTTTGCGCGATTGATGAATGACGCAAATTATCAAACGAATTGTTTCGCCGATATTTCCGCCATTAATTTAATTAATAGAGATGTCTCGGAAGTAAAACAAATAGTCGAAAACACTGATTGGCACGAGAGACTGTTATACGCCTCTGACTTTCCATTACCGGGTGTTATGCCAATTATTTCATCAAAAAAGCTAGCAGCCTACGGCTTAATTACACGCGAATCTGTGGAATTTTTGAATCAAGTCAGAAGCTACAGTACTTGGTTATACGATTTTTTAAGCAAGAGATTGATGAGGTCTTCCGGTGTTAGTTTAAGTCCTCAAGTCTTTCACACTAGACGACACTTTGCAGAGGATTAACGAGTTGAATCTTCAAGCGATCACTTTGTTTTTAACCGATATATCAGCGCAAGGGCTGCATCAGTTGAGTTCGTTTCAACAATACAGTGATAGTGTTACCGAATTGGAGTTAGTAGGGGACTGGCAACTTGAGTTCGCCCAACAGCATGGTATAAATGAGCATACAATTCCGTGGAATTTATTACGAGCCACTCACTTTAACCTATCTGATGAGACTAAAACTGTAGTGTGTTGCGACCCCGTTTTGATGCAAATGACCCATCGAGGGGCTTATTTGTGGGGACAGCAGGGAATTGAGTTTTCTAAAGAAGAAGCGATCAGAGTGATTGCTAATATCAATGAAAAATTAATGGGGCCCGGAGAAAGTTTTTACTTGTTAAGTAATCATCAGTGGTTGTTTACTAGTGAACAGGAGCTCGATCTCAATTTACCCAGCTTTGAGAGTTATATTGGCAAAGATATGTTTGGATTTGGGTACCCAGGAAGTGACGGAGTTTGGTGGGATAAACTAGCGACCGAGATACAAATGCTGGTTAAACAAATGATCGACTATCAAGGATTGACAGGGCCACAAAGCGAGCACCTTATTAATGTTCATTTTTGGGGAAATACTAAAGCTCGACTACCAAATGATACTGCCGGTATGGATAATTCTGCTCAGCTGATATTGTCCAATGATAGTCAACTGGAGTCGCTCGCAACCCACTACAAAAAACCTTTTGCTGGACTGGATTTTCTCGATAGCCCCGACAATCAGCAAAAACACAAAAGCAATCAGTTGTCAGTGGTTGTTAGCGGAACGAATAGTGGCACGGTTGCTACCACTATTCAAAAGTTGATTGATATGGCCAACCAAAATAGACTGGCTGAGGTGAGAATTGTCACTGCGGACAAACTCATCATACTCAGTGAAAAAAAATCCGTTTGGAATAAGTTTTTACAATGGTTTAAAGTGTGAAAGCTGAATCTCTGCTCTTGCGACTATGAGTTTAAATTGGTTTAAGGAATTACATTGATTATAAAAAAAATACGCCATCGGCTTGAACCTTCAAAGTTACACTCGCTTGAAACACAACAACCAAACACTTCGCATTTGCCGCTCCAGCTGCAACATATTTTGAGATGCCGAGGCGTCGAAAACTTTGATGAATTAGACTACGGTCTTTCAGGATTAATCCCACCAAACAAATTGCTTAACATTGATAAGGCGGCTGAGGTTTTATACCAATCAATTATTAAGCAGGAAAGAATATTGATCGTTGGTGATTTCGACGCTGATGGGGCAACGAGTACCGCGGTTATGATTAAAAGTTTAAGAGTGCTAGGCGCAAAGGATGTTAAATATTTAGTTCCCGATCGGTTTAAATTTGGTTATGGACTTTCTGAAAAGTTAGTCGACGAGGCGGTAAAACTAAAACCGAATTTGCTAATTACAGTCGATAATGGCATTGCAAACCATCAAGGCGTAGCGCGCGCGAATCAGTTAGGTATTCCGGTCATTATCACCGATCACCATTTAGCCGCGGAAACCTTGCCTGCAGCAAAGGTAATCGTTAATCCAAATCAGCCAGGCGATTCATTTCCGAGTAAACATTTAGCCGGTGTTGGGGTGGCATTTTATTTAATGCTCGCTTTGAGAAATTTAATGCGAAGTAACGATTGGTTTACTCAACAACAATTAGACTATCCAAACTTAGCAGAGTTGTTAGACATTGTCGCTCTCGGAACGGTTGCGGATGTTGTAGTGTTAGATAAAAACAATCGAATTTTGGTTGAACAAGGGTTAAAAAGAATTCGAAGTGGCCATGCTTGTTTTGGAATAAAAGCCTTGTTACAAATCGCGAATCGTCAACCGGCTCGCTGTCAAGCGACCGATCTGGGGTTTGCATTAGGGCCGCGTCTGAATGCCGCCGGACGGCTGCAGGATATGTCGATTGGCATCGAGTGTTTACTGGCAGAAAATGAAGTGGAGGCGATTCGAATTGCCAGCCAACTCGATCAACTTAATCAGCAAAGAAGAAGCATTGAACAACAAATGTTGGATCAGGCAAATCAAGATTTACAGGCCTATTTTGAGCAACTGAATCAAAGTGATACCCAAGCTGCAATGAGTGAAAGTTTAAAGCCTGAACAACGCCCGACCACGCTTTGTCTTTACGACCCTAAATGGCATCAAGGGGTGATAGGAATTCTTGCTTCGCGAGTAAAAGAAAAAATAAATCGCCCGGTCATCGTTTTCGCAAAAGATGATTCTGGCCAGGAGCCGATGATCAAAGGATCAGCGAGATCGGTTGCTGGTGTTCATATTCGAGATGTGCTTGCATTGATTGATGCGAGTCATCCTGACTTGATCGAGAAATTTGGCGGTCATGCCATGGCGGCAGGATTATCATTGAAAGAAAAAAACTTTCAACTATTTTCTGAGCAATTGTTGAACGCTACCGAAAAATTTTTACAAGGTGAAAAAATTTCTGATGAAATTCTAACGGATGCTAATTTAGCCATCGAGAATTTCTCGCTAGAATTTGCCCGCGCAATTAGAAATGTCGGACCGTGGGGACAAGGGTTTCCAGAACCATTGTTTGATGATGAGTTCGTGGTTTTAAGCCAAAGAATAGTCGGCGAAAAACATCTAAAACTGATTTTGCAAAAACAAGATAAACAAATTGATGCCATTCAGTTTTTCTTTAACTCAGATGTCACAGTAAAGCATGGTGATAAAGTGCGAGTCGTTTTTAAGTTAGACATCAATGAGTTTAGGGGGAATCAATCATTGCAGTTAATTATTGAGCAATTGGAAGTGATCGATTAGTAGCCTATTCGCAATAGATCTTAGTGTCGCGGCCTCCAAACTATCACAAATAGGTCATGCGCTCACTAAGAGCTCAATTGCTTACAAATGAAGAATATTGGTTACAATTGCGGATCATTATTGGTTACTCGGATGAATCCTCGGGTGGGGTTACCTTTTCCCCTGGAATCGCATGATTTTCATTAGCCCACTCTCCTAAATCAATCAATTGGCATCGCTTTGAACAAAACGGCTTGTGATCGCCGCATTCTGACCAACGTTGGCTTTTTCGGCAAGTCGGGCAGGGAATTATAAAATCGTTTTTCATAGGTCTAAAGATACAATATTTTATTGGTGCTAATTATTGATGAAACGTCCGCAGATGTCCACTGAGGTTCTCACTAAATAGAACTGTGCCAATGAGTCGAGTTTAGGTCGTTCGGTTTTCCATGTATACTACCCAACGAGCATATTTACACAATACGGAGAACACAATGGCACAAGCAACCGCTAGACATATTTTGGTCGATTCAGAAGCTAAATGTAATGAACTAAAAGAACAAATCAATAATGGAAGTGATTTTGCTGAGATAGCAAAACAACATTCTTCATGCCCTTCAGGTAAAAGTGGTGGTGAGCTAGGCTCATTCGGTCCGGGCGCAATGGTTCCAGAATTTGATACCGTATGCTTTAACGGTGAAGTCGGTGTGGTTCATGGTCCTGTGAAAACACAATTCGGCTATCACTTGCTTGAAGTGACTGATCGAAGCTAAGCATTTGTCACCTGTCTACAAGCCGTCAGAGATTTGAGGGCTACACAAAAAAGGGAGCAGAAGCTCCCTTTTTTAATTTTGTTTAGAAGATTTTTTAAGCGCGTGGTCCCGCAGCCTTTATAGCGTCCGAAACATCAAATTTTTCAAAGTTATCGGCAAATAATTTTGCTACGGCTTTCGCTTCTTCGTCATAGGCTTGCGGATCTGCCCAAGTCTTGCGAGGTTGCAACAAGTCCGTTTCAACACCTTCGACTTCAACCGGAACATCAAGATTAAGTTGATCAAGATGCACTGTTTCGCAGTTAGCAAGTGCGCCAGATTGAATTGCAGAAATAACCGCTCGCGTGGTTGGAATACTAAATCGTTTTCCGCCATTAGCATAAGTTCCGCCAGTCCAACCGGTATTCACCAAATAAACTTTTGCATCATTTGCTTCAATTCGTTTCATTAGCAACTCCGCATAGACACCAGCTGGTCTTGGGAAGAAAGGAGCGCCGAAACAAGTTGAGAAAGTCGATTCAATTGCAGCCGTCGAGCCAATCTCTGTGGAGCCTACTTTTGCGGTATAACCACTTAGGAAATGGTAGGCCGCGGCTTCTTTTGACAAAATTGAAACGGGAGGAAGTACCCCTGTTAAGTCACAAGTTAAAAAGATAACCGCGCTAGGCTCACCCGCTCGATTTTCTTCAACCATTAGTTCAATGTGCTCTCTTGGGTATCCAGCACGACCATTTTGACTGTGGGTAGTGTCTGTATAGTCGGCGTTGCCTTGTTCATCAAGCACAACATTTTCAATAATGGTGCCTTTTTTAATGGCGTTCCATATCACAGGTTCATTTTTTTGTGATAAATCAATTGTTTTGGCGTAACAACCGCCTTCGATATTAAACACTGTGCCAACACCCCATCCGTGCTCGTCATCGCCGATGAGGTAGCGAGAAGGATCTGCAGAAAGAGTTGTTTTACCTGTGCCAGATAAGCCGAAAAACAAGGTTACATCGCCTTTGCCGTCGGTATTAGCCGCACAGTGCATAGGTAATACATCTTTAGCTGGGAGTAGGAAGTTTTGCACAGAAAACATCGCTTTCTTCATTTCTCCAGCGTAGCGCATGCCTGCAATCAAAACCTTACGTTGGCCGAAGTTAATAATAACAGTGCCATCGCTATTCACTCCATCTCGCTCAGGATCACAGGCGAAATGAGCAGCATTTAAAATCTTCCATTGATCTTTTCCGGCTGGGTTGAAAGTTTCTGGGCGAATAAATAAATTTTGACCAAATAAGTTTTGCCAAGCCGTTTCTGTTCTTACATTGACTGGCAAGTAGTGCTCGGGATCGGAACCGACGTGAAGTTCTGATTCAAAGTAGGCGTCTTTTTGGTTTAGGTAGTCTTCAACACGACTCCATAGTGCATCAAATTTATCTTCTGATATAGGGCGGTTTACATTACCCCAGTCAATTTCTGCTTCGGTAGAAGCTTCCTTAACAATAAATCGGTCGTTAGGAGAACGTCCTGTTCTTGCTCCGGTAATTACGCTTAATGCGCCAGTTGCGGCTAAAACACCTTCTTTTCGCTCAAGAGCATGATCGATAAGTTGATGACTTGAAAGGTTTAAATGCTGAACGGCTTTGTTTTCCACTGATGTCTCCATTATGACCTATTAATGACATATTTGGCTTGGCTAAAATTTGAGCGGCATTCTATCAAATAAAAATCGCCTAAACTAGCAAAGTTTGGGCTTTTATGGGGTAATTATTTTGATGATGGGAATCCCAAAGAAACAGCTCGAAAAATCATACAATGAAGTGATAGTGAACGCTAGCTTGTCTGCATAGGGACTAACTTGACCAATAAAAAGACAAACGATGAGCGCTTAATGTGACTAGCAGTGGTCTTATTCTTTAAATCGATTGTCCCAAGATTTAAATCGCGTTCGACAATAATCGTCTAGTTGTTGATAGTTGCTGAAATAAAGGTCACAGCCATAATCGATTGGTAGCTCAAACTCGCAGTCCGATGCGGAATGCTCTCGACAGACAAAAGGGCGTTTATCGTAAATTCCGCACAGCCCGGTGGCGCTCAAATGTTCGCAGCGACCAAAGCAGGTCATGGTCCAGCCGGAATCATCTTTGTATAAATGAATATTGTCGTGGGAAACTTGCCACAACAGGGTATCAAAATCGCGAATCGAGCGGGGTGTTTCAATCGAAATTGTAATGTACTGACAGCATTTAGATTGCACGCAGCGGTCACATTTACTCAAAGGCTCGTTAAATGATGTTACTTTTATGGGTTGGGAGATATCAGCCATAGGATGTTTTTTCGAGTTCACGCCGACTGCTTCGCGGTTAAAACTTTCGTTCGACAGCTAAGTCTGCCAGTTGAAACAGTGCATCGGTAAACTCATTTTGCGGCATTTCAGCGAGATACTGTTTGGCGCTTTCCACTTCTTGCTGAGCTTTATCCAGGGTGTATTGAATCGCTTGGGTTTGCTTAATGATGCCTTGTACAGCTTCTAAGTGCTCAAGCCCACCATTTTCAATGCAAGTTTTTATAAGGGTTGCGCCAGCCTCATCAGCATTAGACATTGCATAAATAAGTGGAAGTGTTGGTTTGCCTTCAGCTAGGTCATCACCGACATTTTTCCCGAGCTCTTCGCCATCAGCAATATAATCTAGCGCATCGTCCATCAGCTGAAATGCAAGGCCCAAATGCAGCCCAAAATGGTGAAGATCATTTGCGAGTTGAGGTTGATCTGAGATGATGGCTCCTAGGCGACACGCTGCGGCAAACAAAATCGCAGTTTTATGTTCGATTACTTGGTAATAACTGGCTTCAGTCGCGTTTGGGTCATTACAGTTCATCAATTGCAACACTTCACCTTCAGCGATTAGATTAGTCGTGTCAGAAAGGATCTGCATAATTTCCATCTTATCGATGGCCACCATCATTTGAAACGAACGAGAGTAAAGAAAATCACCTACTAAGACGCTAGCAGCATTACCAAACAAAGCATTGGCCGTTTCTCGGCCTCGGCGTCGGTCACTTTCGTCAACGACATCATCGTGCAGCAAGGTTGCGGTATGAATAAACTCGATGATTGCTGCGGTCTGATGGTGTGTTTCACCGCGATAACCGAGCGCGTTGGCGACCATAAGAACTAACAGCGGGCGCAATCGTTTGCCGCCAGCTGCAACAATGTAGTGCCCTAACTGGTTGACTAAAGCAACATCTGATTTAAGTTGTTCTAAAATGACGGTGTTGGTTGCTTTAAAGTCGTGTTCGACTAATTTTGTGATGCTTTTTATATCCGACAAAAATCTAAACTCAATAACAAAGGTGAAAATTACGTTGAAATCTAGCTGGTTAGCCACTTTCAAGCCTATCGATAATGCCAGCATGCTATTGATTGAACTCCTTGGGGTCAAGTGAAAACTGCGGTTTTTAAGGCTGACTTGGAATGAATCAATAAAATCTCGGTTTTTCCGCTATTTATACTTGCTAGCGCGCCACTAATGACTTAAAATGCGCGCCCTAATTTGAGGGAATGACTACTTTCATGGGTCGGTTCTCTCACGGTTTGTTCAATAAGTCTTTGAATGAGCTGTAAAAACTAATAAGTTGCTGATTTTAATCAAATACTGATAATGACGGAGAGAGTGTCGCTATGTACGCGGTGATTCAAAGTGGTGGTAAACAACACCGAGTAAAAGAAGGGCAAGTCGTTCGCCTAGAAAAAATTGACCTAGAAAAAGGTGCAACTATTGATTTTGATAAAGTATTAATGGTTGGTGAAGGCGAAGATTTAGCACTTGGCGCACCTTATTTAGACAAAGCCAAAGTATCTGGCGAAGTGGTTGAGCAAGGTCGTGGCAAAAAGATCAAGATTGTTAAGTTCAGAAGACGTAAGCACAGTCGCAAGCAAATGGGACATCGCCAATGGTTTACTGAAGTTAAAATCACTAACATCAGTAAGTAATCGTATTTATTAACTCAAATAGATAATCTGTTTGACGTTTAGTTAGATTTTGGAGAGATAAAATGGCACATAAGAAAGCTGGCGGTAGTACCCGTAACGGTCGCGATTCGGAAAGTAAACGCTTAGGTGTTAAGCGATTCGGTGGCGAAAACGTTTCTGCAGGTAGCATCATTGTTCGTCAACGTGGGACTCGTTTCCACCCTGGAACTAATGTTGGTATCGGACGAGACCATACTTTATATGCTAAAGCCGACGGTGAAGTTAAGTTTGAAGTAAAAGGTCAAGCTAACCGCAAAACTGTGAGCATTTTAGTTCACTAAAATTATTTTAATGCTTCTGGTCAATGTATTGCCAGTCGCGTTTAAAACTATTTGAAAAAGCTCCGATCACTCTCGGGGCTTTTTTCGTTTGTGATTTTGTAATTATTAATCGCTTAAGCTAACCTCAACTATTATCGCTAGAAATTCAGTCACTGTGAGCGCAAGATGAAATTTGTCGACGAAGTAAAAATCAAAGTAAAAGGCGGTAATGGCGGCAGCGGGATGTGCAGTTTCCGCCGTGAAAAGTACGTACCAAAAGGCGGTCCTGACGGCGGTGATGGCGGCGATGGTGGAAGTGTTTATTTGGTTGCAGACTCTGAACTAAACACCCTAGTTGACTATCGATTTGTGCGATTTTATGGTGCAGAAAATGGTGCAAAGGGCCAGCCAAGAAACTGCACCGGAGCAAAAGGCAAAGATCTTGATCTGGCCGTACCCATTGGCACCAAAGTGATTAATATCGAAACCGATGAAGTCATCGGTGATCTGAAAGAAGCGGGAGAACGTGTTTTGGTGGCTAAAGGCGGTTTCCATGGGTTAGGAAATACTCGTTTCAAAAGTAGTATTAATCGTGCGCCACGTCAAACCACTCACGGAAGTGAGGGTGATTTTCGTGAATTAAAGCTGGAATTAAATGTGTTGGCTGATGTCGGGCTTTTAGGGCTCCCCAATGCAGGAAAATCCACATTTATTCGCAGTGTCTCATCGGCTAAGCCAAAAGTTGCAGACTACCCCTTTACCACGCTAATCCCAAATCTTGGGGTAGTAGCCCCTGTGCCTTACAAGAGCTTTGTGATTGCGGATATTCCTGGAGTGATTGAGGGCGCTGCAGAAGGTGCGGGACTCGGTGTTCGCTTCCTGAAGCATTTGAGTCGTACTAATTTGCTATTACATTTGGTCGATCTAAACCCATTTGATGAGTCAGATCCCTTAACTAACATTAAGACCATTAGTAACGAGTTGCAAAAATACTCTGTCGAATATGAAAAGCCTCTGGCAGATAAAGAAGTTTGGCTGGTCTTTAATAAATGCGACTTATTAGAGCCGGATGAAATGGAAGAGCGTAAGGCTGAAATCTTATCTGCACTTGACTGGAAAGGCCCTCATTATGTTATTTCCGGATTAGACGGTACCGGCACAGAGAAGTTATGCTTCGATATTTTAGATAAGCTGGAAGCTGAAGCTGAAGCTGAAGCGGAACAAATCAATGAGTCACAAAGCACAGATGGGGACGGTTGAGTAAAGGATTAGTTGTGGCTTAGCCGTTGCTTGTTGAATCGGCTCGTTTGAGCATAAAAAAACCCGCTTAAAGCGGGTTTTTTTATTTAACTAGAAGGTATTTTATCCCATAGCCTTGATTTGGGCATTAAAACGGCTCTTATGTCGAGCTGCTTTATTTGAGTGGATAAGACCTTTTTGAGCTGCAACATCCAATACTGGCACAGCAGCGTTGTATGCTTCAACAGCAGATTCTTTATTTCCAGATTCAATCGCTGCAACTACTTTTTTCATGTAGGTACGCATCATTGAACGACGGCTTGCATTGTGCTGACGTCGGCCTTCAGCCTGACGGGCACGCTTTTTTGCGGATTTGATATTAGCCAAGGCTTTGCTCCAAAAAATTAACGTTTATTAGGGGTCAAAATTAGGTGCGAGAATATACATGGTTTAACTATTGATATCAAGGGATTCTGCGCTTTTTCTAGTCAAATAAGCCATTGCAAACTTAAGTTGTGTGTTTTTGGCATTTTTTCTTCTCAGATTCGCCATCTTGTTCGGGTCTGAGTAATCTCTAATTGACGCAAAGCCCGTGAATCTATAACCTTGTGGCGCTTTTTGGGACTTGCGTAAGCGATTACAAATATGCCAAGTTGTGGTGTAAAAAAAGAAAAATGAGGTAGGGATGGCTAAGCAATTGCTTAAGTCTGGAATAATAGTCAGTTGCATGACCTTCTTGTCACGCATATTGGGGTTAGCCCGCGACATTATCATGGCAAGCTTTCTAGGAGCGGATTGGGTCTCTGATGTATTTATTGTGGCTCAAAAGATCCCTAATTTCTTGAGAAGACTTTTTGCAGAGGGTGCATTCTCTCAAGCATTTATTCCTGTTCTTTCTGAATATCAGACTCACAGAACCTCTAATGAGGTAAAGCGCTTAATTTCTGAAACCTCTGGGACCTTGGGACTTATTTTACTGATAGTTGCAACGATCGGAGTGGTTGGATCACCAGTACTGGTTTCAATGTTCGGTCCAGGTTTTATGGGTGATTCCAAAGAGTTTGAATTAGCCTCTTTGTTATTAAAAATCACTTTTCCCTATATTTTGTTTATTTCGCTGACTGCATTTTGTGGCTCGGTGCTGAACACCGTTGGGCGTTTTGCGGTACCGGCTTTTACACCCGTCTTGCTCAATATTTCCATGATATCCGCTGCGATTATCGTTTCACCATCGTTGCCTACGACCACAGCTAAAGCGCTGGCTTGGGGAATATTTATTGCTGGTATTGCCCAACTTCTGTTCCAACTGCCATTTTTGTGGAAGGAAGGATTGTTAGTTCGTCCTCGCTGGGGATGGAAATCGGAAGGTGTTAAAAAGATATTGGTGCTGATGGGGCCAGCTTTATTTGGCGTGAGTGTAGCCCAAATTAACTTATTATTAGACACTATTATCGCTTCGTTTTTGGCCGAGGATGGCAGTATTAGCTGGCTTTATTACTCTGATCGAATGCTCGAGTTCCCCTTAGGAATATTTGCAATTGCGATTGCCACCGTGATCTTACCTTCTCTCTCTCGTCAACACGCTCGACAAGAAACTCAAGAGTTCAATTTGACCCTTAATTGGGGAATGCGCTTGGTATTATTGATAGGGATTCCTGCTGCTATCGGGCTTTTCGTGATGGCGGAGCCGATATTATTGACGGTATTCCAAAGGGGCGAATTTGATTTGGCTGATGCTCACGCCGCATCCTTAAGTTTGCAAGCCTATATTATTGGTCTTTGTGGTTTTATGTTGGTTAAGGTGCTGGCTCCCGGTTTCTTCTCACGTCAGGATACCAAAACACCGGTGAAAATAGGCATTATTGCGATGGTGGTCAATATGATCTTCAACGTGATTTTGTTCTTTCCGTTAGCGCACGTGGGTTTAGCACTTGCCACCACTATTTCAGCTATCGTTAACGCCACGCTATTATTTATTGCGTTGTATCGAGCGAAAGTATTTAAACCTGATGGCCGGTGGAAAGTCTGGTTTGCCAAGCTGTTAGCAGGCAATTTAGTATTATTTGGCTTTATAAAGTATCAAATGGCCGAAATTGCGGTTTGGCAGCAGTGGGGCACCATAGAGCGGATTGAAAATATGCTAATTCTGGTGGTACTTTCTATTTTAATCTATACGGCCGCCATGTTCGTGTTTGGGGTTCGAACAAGAGATTTAAAACATGCTTAGGTCTATCTTCAAAGCCGCGGCTGGGCTATAATTCGGCGCTTTCGTGCTGGTATTAATAAGGTCTATATGCAGCTGATCCGAGGGCTGATCAATTTAAATCATCAAGCTGATTATTGCGTAGCAACGATCGGTAATTTTGATGGCGTGCATCTAGGTCACCAAGCAATCATCAAGAAGGTGATTCAGCATGCAAAACGCTCAAATCATCAATCTTGTGTGATCGTATTTGAACCTCATCCAAAAGAAGTTTTTATGGGGGATCAATGTCCAGCGAGAATCACCAATTTTACCGAAAAATATTTACAACTCGCAGCCCTTGGGGTCGACAAATTATTAGTGCTCAAATTTAATAAAGCACTTTGTCAGATGCAGGCCACGGACTTTATACAAACGGTTCTGATAGAGCAGCTAAGAATAAAGCACTTGGTGGTTGGTGATGATTTTCAGTTTGGATATAAACGCCAAGGAAACTATCAGTTATTAAGAGAATATGGGGAAGGCCATTATACTGTAG
The DNA here is from genome assembly GCA_965230525.1 of Kangiellaceae bacterium. Lineage (GTDB taxonomy): Bacteria > Pseudomonadota > Gammaproteobacteria > Enterobacterales > Kangiellaceae. Next base: position 4,092,877 of record OZ246008.1, on the reverse strand, counting down.
AACCAACACCGACAGTTTGGGTGAAGGATGAGAGCCAAGGTGAACAGCAGTATAGAGCGAGTAGTACTTTGGTACGTAAAGCCTTGGCTGAAAACAATCTGGCATTTGCCAATATGTTGTTAACGCGTCGATACGCGATGACAGGCAAAGTCGGTTATGGACAACAGCTAGGTCGGACGATTGGTTTTCCTACAGCCAATATTGCTCTCAACAGGCGCAAACCGACATTATCTGGAGTTTATTTAGTTCGCGCTAAATGGACCGATATTTTGGCCGATGGCAGTCATCGAATTCGGGCCTGTTGGGGAGTGGCAAACTGCGGTTCAAGACCGACAGTAAAGGGCAAAGATTATCGGCTTGAGGTTCACTTACTGGATGTTAAAGCAGAGCTTTACGGCGTCGAATTAAAAGCAGAATTCTACGCTCATATTAGAAATGAGCAAAAGTTTGAATCGGTTGAGCTATTAAAAATACAGATCGAAAAGGACGTAGCGAGTGCACGCCGCTTAATCGGCAAATACCAGCGAAATTAGCAAATTAGTGAAGTTATTATTGTATTCGATTTAGCCTTAGGCTGAGTTGAGTTGAAACATAAAACCAATGAGAAACAGTGTCATGAGTGACTATAAATCGACTTTAAACCTACCGGAAACATCTTTTCCGATGCGCGGAAATTTAGCCCAAAATGAGCCAAAGCTTTTAGCTAAATGGGCGAAAAAAGATTTGTATAAAGCGATTAGAAAAAATTGTGCCGGAAGACCTAAGTTTATTTTGCACGATGGACCACCCTATGCAAATGGCGATATTCATATCGGTCATGCGGTCAATAAAATACTTAAAGATGTAGTCATCAAAAGTAAAACTCTTTCTGGTTTTGACGCACCTTATGTTCCGGGGTGGGATTGTCATGGATTACCGATCGAGCACAGAGTTGAGAAAAAAATTGGAAAGGCTGGCGTCAAAGTTCCATTTGATGAATTCCGACAAAAGTGTCGAGACTATGCGGCCAAACAAGTTGAAGGTCAGAAAAAAGATTTTATTCGCTTAGGCGTGTTTGGTGAGTGGGACAATCCTTACTTATCCATGGATTTTCAATTTGAAGCCGATATCATTCGTTCACTTTCTAAAATCGTTGATAACGGTCATCTACATAAGGGGTTTAAACCTGTTTATTGGAGTGTCGTTGGCGGGTCAGCTTTAGCTGAGGCTGAGGTGGAATATCAAGACAAAGTCTCGATTGCGATCGATGTGCGATATTCGCCTGAAAGTGAAAGTGAGCTGCTTGGCAAATTTAAGCCCACCGGAGAAGATCTTGGTGCTGGACCAGCTTCATTGGTAATATGGACCACTACACCTTGGACAATTCCAGCGTCACAGGCGATATCAATTAGCGCCGAGTTAGAGTATGCGCTGGTCGAATTTGATGCAGGCAACGAACAGGATTGTCGATTTGGTGTGAGTCAAGAGCGTGTGGTTTTGGCGGCTGAAATGGTCAATCAAGTGATGTCTCGATATGGCGTTGATGATTATCGAGTCGTCGGACTTGCAAAGGGCGCAGAGTTAGAGAATCTTGTTTGTTGTCATCCCTATCTCGAAAGAAAAATTCCCGTTTTATTGGGCGACCATGTGACCACTGACGCCGGTACTGGTTTGGTTCATACGGCCCCCGATCATGGTGCCGATGATTTTAGCGTATCGAGAAAATATGGCATTGAAACTTTAAATTTAGTCAATGCAAATGGTGTTTATTCTGAAGCGACTGAACATTTTGCGGGACAACATGTTTATAAAGTCGATGAGCCTATCTGTGAGCTGCTTGCTGAAAAGGGGCGGCTCATTCGCAAAGAAAAGTTTAAGCATAGCTTCCCGCATTGCTGGCGAACCAAAACGCCCTTGATTTTTAGAGCGACTCCTCAGTGGTTTATCTCGATGGATCAAAATGGATTACGTGAGAAGGCGATGAACTCAATCAAGTCGGTCAGATGGATTCCTGATTGGGGACAGGCTCGTATTGAAGGCATGGTTGAGGGGCGACCAGATTGGTGTATCTCTCGACAAAGAACCTGGGGCGTGCCTTTGTGCTTATTAGTCCATAAAGACACAGATGAACTTCATCCCGACACGACTGAGCTGATGGAAAAAGTTGCTAAGCTAGTCGAACAAGAAGGCATGCAAGCTTGGTTTGATTTGGATTTAGAAACGCTTATTGGTGAGCAAGCAAACAACTATGTCAAAGTGAATGATACGCTCGATGTTTGGTTCGATTCAGGTGTGACTCATCAGTGTGTTTTGGATCGAAGAGATGAGTTAGTTGAACCTGCAGATATGTATTTAGAAGGTTCCGATCAACATCGTGGTTGGTTTCAGTCTTCATTGCTTACCGGGATTGCTATCAATGACCACCCTCCGTTTAAAGAAGTGTTAACTCACGGTTTTGTGGTGGATGCCAAAGGTCAAAAGATGTCCAAGTCGTTAGGCAATGTGGTTGCTCCTATGACTGTGATCAATAAGCTTGGTGCTGATATTCTGCGGCTTTGGGTGGCCTCTACGGACTATCGCTCAGAAATCACAGCATCCGATGAAATCTTAAATCGTACCGCTGATACTTATCGACGTCTAAGAAATACTGCGCGTTTTTTCTTGGCAAACTTAAATGGCTTTGATCCAAAAACTGATTTGATCGATGCGAAAGATATGTTGCCATTAGATCGTTGGGCAGTTGACTGTGCATTAAAGACTCAAAACGAATTGCGCGAAGCCTATGACGAATATAATTTTCTTGTTGCCACTCAAAAGATGCATCATTTTTGCGCCATGGATATGGGGAGTTTTTATCTCGATATTATTAAAGATCGACAGTACACGGCTAAAGCCGGTTCACATGCACATAAATCATGTCAAACAGCTCTTTATCATATTATTCAAGCGATTGTGAGATGGTTTATGCCAGTAATGTCGTTTACTGCTCAGGAGTTATGGCCAAATATTCCAGGAAATGATGAAGATACCATTTTTTGGGAGACTTGGTATGAAGGGTTATTTGCCAATGATGTTGAGGCGAAAATTTCAGACTCTGACTGGCAGTTAATCGCTAAAGTAAAAAATGAAGTTAATCGACAAATTGAAATGCAACGTAAACAAGGCGGTATTGGCTCTTCTCTTGAAGCTGAAGTGATTTTGTATGCCAAGGATGAAATATATAATAGCTTGAGCAAATTAGAAGACGAGTTGCGCTTTGTTTTGATTACCTCAAAAGCGAGTGTAAAAAATTCGGATGGCGGAGAAGCAACTGAGCTAGATGGCTTAGGTGTTGCGGTTAATGCATCGAGTCATCAAAAGTGTGACCGATGCTGGCACCGACGTGAAGACATTGGTGTTGACCAAAATCATCCAGAGTTGTGTGGCCGTTGTGTCGAAAATGTCGAGGGCAATGGTGAGGTTCGTCATTATGCCTAGCAAAAAGCCGATTTTGCAGACAGGTTTGCGATGGTTGTGGATCGTGGTAATTTTTTTCACCATTGACCAAGTTACCAAACAAATGGCGGTTGACTATTTTGTTAATCCAGGCGGTCGATTTGAGGTCATGCCATTCTTTAACTTTACCTTAGCTTATAACAAAGGTGCTGCTTTTTCATTTTTGGCAGATCAAGGCGGATGGCAAGTAATATTTTTCACCACAATATCATCGGTGGTGAGTCTTGGCTTGCTATATTGGCTCTACACTTTACCGGCAAAAAATCGCTGGTTAAGTATTGCCTTGTGTCTGATTTTAGCCGGCGCATTAGGTAATTTGTACGACCGAGTCACTTTGGGAATGGTGGTCGATTTTATCGATTGGTATTATGAAGATTCTCATTTTCCTGCGTTTAATGTGGCAGACGCGGTGATATTTCTCGGCGCTGCTATGATGCTCTACGATAGTTTTATGCATCCGCAGGAGCCATCATCTAGCGACCAGTCGAAAGACAACGAAAAGTGAATTTGATGCAGATAGAACAAAACAGCCGCGTGTTAGCTGATGTAACCGTGAAGCTAATCAATGGCAACATTGCAGACAGCACAAAAATCAATGGAAAGCCGAGTTGGTTGGTTATGGGCGACGGTAGTTTTAGCCAAGCATTTGAAAATGAATTAATGGCAAAACAGGCAGGGGATAATATAGCCTTTGAACTCGAAGCAGAAGATGCCTTTGGGTTATCTAACCCGGATTTGATTCAATTTATGGATATTAGCCAATTTCCAAATGACCTCGAGTTGAAAGAGGGCGCTATTATCGCTTTTGACCAACCTTCCGGAGGGCAACTACCGGGGTTGATTCGTCAAGTGCAAGGGAGCTCAGTGAAGGTAGATTTTAATCATCCGTTGGCGGGTGAAAAAGTTGTTTTCGAAATAGAAATCAAACAAGTCAAAAACTAAACATAAATACGCAAGAGGTCGAAAGAAGATGAAAATTGTTTTAGCCAATCCTCGAGGCTTCTGTGCAGGTGTTGATCGCGCGATTGAAATTGTGAATAGAGCGCTCGATCTATTTGGTGCGCCAATTTATGTAAAACATGAAGTTGTTCATAATAAGTTCGTGGTTGATGGCTTAAAAAAGAAAGGTGCTATTTTTATTGAAGAATTATCTGATGTGCCACCAGGCAGCACTCTGATTTATAGCGCCCATGGCGTTTCACAAGCGGTTAAAAATGAAGCCGAAGAGCGAGGTTTTCGGGTATTTGATGCCACTTGTCCGCTTGTGACAAAAGTTCATATGGAAGTAAATCGACGAAGTCGACGAGATGAAGAATGTGTACTCATTGGTCATAAAGGGCACCCTGAGGTTGAGGGGACCATGGGACAATATGCCAGCGAAACCGGCGGAATCTATTTAATCGAATCTGATAATGACATTCAGCAACTCGAAGTTAAGAATCCTCAAAAACTTCATTATATGACCCAAACTACGCTCTCCATTGATGACACTAAACGGCTTATTAACTTGCTCAAAGAAAAGTTTCCTGATATCCAAGGGCCTAAAAAAGACGATATATGCTATGCGACTCAAAACCGCCAAGATGCAGTTAAGCAGTTAGCCGAAAGTTCGGATTTGATTCTGGTGGTCGGCAGTCAAAATAGCTCTAATTCAAATCGTCTAAAAGAGCTAGCCGAAAACCAAGGTAGTCGAGCCTATTTGATCGACAATGCCACTGAAATCAAGGCTGAATGGTTAGAAAATGTTACTTGCGTCGGAGTTACCGCTGGCGCTTCAGCACCTCAAATATTAGTCGATGAAGTATTAGATTGCCTTAAAGCGCATGGTGGGGAGATGGATAGTTTCCCTACTGAAAATACCGAGAACATGGTGTTCGCGGTTCCCATTGAGCTTCGTTAAGGAGATGGTTTTGACTTCTAACAAAAAGCCATCGCTTGCACGAAATTGTTGCCTGTAACGCAAATATCTAAAGTGTTCGCTCTGTTTTTTGCCTAGCCAAAATCTGTGACGCAATTCTCGTTTTTGCCGTAATATTTCCATTTATCCCCTAAAAACAAACTGTTATCGGACTAGCATTGCAACTCGCTGAGTTGTGTTAGATAGTTGACCATAGCAAAGAAAGCCAAGCCCCGGTTTCTTTTAAACCGCACATTTTTAAATTTGGTCGAGTTAGGAAATAATCAATGCAAAAGCCTTGTCGAGGTATCACATTACTAGAACTGCTGATTACCATCGCGATTATTGGAATTATCGCATCATTCGCGGTGCCAGCATTTGATAATCAGATCAAAAATTCCAAGCTAAAAGCCACAGCCAATCAGCTACTAACGGCTTATGGCATTGCCAGAGCAGAAGCGATTAGCCGAAATGCACAAACACGTGTGACCGGTGATTCTAGCGGATGGACTGTCGAGACTGTTGCAAATCCAGGACCGCCAGTGGTGCCCGCGGAAACCCTAAACACCTTCTCTACAGATAATAATGGCATCACTTGGAATCCGTCAGCGCTCCCAGTAATTACTTATAACACTACAGGATTTCGTCCATTTGGAAGCAGTGAACAAGTTATCGAAATCAAAGATGATCGTGGCAAGGGAAGATTAATTACTATTTCAACTGCTGGTGCAGTCAAAGTGGAAGAAATTTAATGAAGAGTCATATTAAAAATCAACAAGGTGTCTCGCTAATAGAAATTTTGGTGACAACCCTTATTTTAGGTATTGGATTGCTCGGAGTTGCTTCGTTGCAAGTTGCTAGTGTCAGTAGTAACCAAGAAGGCTTTTTTCACTCGCAAGCTACCTCTATCGCTGAGGAAATGGCGTCAAGAATGAGAGCGTCTAAAGTGGCCGAAATGATTCCCGGAAGTACACTCACTCACAATGCTTATATCGCAAATTATGTTGATGCAGATGGTTTTGACTGTGACGCAATGCCCGCCTTGTTTTGCCGTGCCAATATGGGAGCTGATCCAGACGTTGGTTGCAGTGATGGCAATAATGACCTTGAAGATGTGACCACATTTGATAAATGGGATATGTGCAATATCGCTAAAAATACTCTTCCAGGCGGTAAGGTTCGAGTGTTGAGTTCAGGTTGGCGACTTTCAGTTATCGTCGAATGGGACTCTGCTAAAGCACGTGCAGATTTGGGTCAAGAAACCAACATCAATACTGACTGCGCGGCTTTAATAGGCGATGCAGAGAAAAATTGTGTGGTTTTGGAGATTTTGCCATGATAAATATTTTAACCAGCACAAATTTAAAGTCTTCTCAAAAATCTAAGGCCTCATCAATGAAGGGCTTACCCGTCAATCAGCGTGGTTTTACTATTGTTGAGTTGATGATTGCAGGCTTGTTAGGAATTGTTTTAACGGCAGGCGTTATCCAACTGTTTATAGGTTCTAATAAGAACTATTCACTACAAGACGAACTCGCTAATGTCCAAGAAGATGGCCGTTTTGCGCTAATCTTTTTGCAAAATGAAATTCAACGAGGCAGCTGGATCAGTGATTTTAATATGCAGGTGCCGCCAGGCATTGATTTGGCCAATAGTTCAGATGGCGCGTCTGATACCATGGCGGTCTCTTATTCGTTACCGCCAGATAGTCCTGATTGCAATGGTGCTGTGGTAGCGTCTGGTGTGGTGGTTAACCAGTTCTTTATTGGCGGTGCAAATGGCGATGAGTTGTTATGCCGTGGGAACGGGGCCGGTTCTACTCCTCAACCATTAATTAGCGGAGTAAGAAGTTTTCAAGTTTTATACGGTGTTGAAACCAGTGCTCAATGTCCAGACGGTGCAGTCAATCAATATATGACTAAAACTCAAATTGATGCCATGGGCGGAAATGTTGTAGTGGTGTCTGTGCGAGTCGCTTTGTTATTGGCCAGTGAAGATGATGTTCTTGACCAAGCAGAGGCGAAAACCCACGAAGTGTTAGACACTCAAGTTGCTACCGACGATCGATTGGCTTATCGCACCTTCCAACAAACTGTTTACATGCCTAATGCTATTTATGCTACCGCTGGGAACCCAGAGATGGCAATCACTTGTCGAGCGCAACAAGTAGGAAGTTAATTGCTTTCCTCAGGAAATGATTAAAAAGGTTTATTTAATGAAAAAGACAATCAACATCCGTAATACTAAGTTTGCTAACAAGCAGTCTGGCGCAGCTTTATTCGTCAGTTTAATTATGCTGATTGCGTTGACCATTATTGGTTTGTCAGCCGCAAATCGAAGTAACTTGCAAGAACGCATGGCAAGTAATTTACATATTCAAAATTTAGCGTTTAATGCGGCGGAAAGTGCGGTTGGTGGCTTCGTTGTCGATTCGTATACCGGAAATAAGTTGGACCCGGCGCACGTATTGTACGATTTACGTATTAACGAAACCCTAAGTAATGTGTGTTATGACTTTGCCGGCGTAAGACAGCCATGCGGCGGGGTGTATTTAGATGGCGATAAGCAAGGTGCTATTGAAGCTCAATTAGAAGTAACGGTGTTACAAAAGTGTAACCCAAGAGCTTGTGGCGGATTTACTTTAGGCGCAAATGCCTCGGGTACCATCGGCTGTCGTGTGTATGAAATTGAAGGTACCGGTAAGGTAGGTACTAAAGAAGAGCGAAGTACTCTCTGGGCTTATGAAGTAACGACTTGTTAGAGTCTCAGATTTTGAATTAACTTTTGTTGTTTTAATTAAGGATTGATTAAAAGAGTTTTATCGAGGTAATTATGAAAAGTTTAAGTAGATTTTCCAAGATAGTTTGTGCCACCGTGCTGTACACTGCTGCGAGTTTGCAGAGTGCCGTTGGTGATGATACGGAAATATTCTTTGCGCCAGCTGATGACGTGGATGGTATCTATCCTAACATCATGTTTATCATTGATAGCTCTGGAAGTATGGGGTGGGGGGTTGATGGAACCACCGACTCACGTATGGAAGTCGTTCAAGATGTAATGGATGAAGTGCTGACAGATATCACCAATGTTAATGCCGGATTAATGCGATTTAATAACGGTAAGCCAGGCCCTGTTTTGTACCCAGTTTTAAATATTGACGAAGAAGCGACACCAACGGCATTTCAAACGGTTACCGATGGAAATAACGATGGTTATGAATCTGATACAACGGTTGTTGATCTTGTCAGTGATACCCTACAGTTTAATGGCACCAGCAAGTATGTAGCTGTGCGATTTGAAGATTTAAATGTTCCGCAAGGTGCAACAATTCTCTCTGCCAGTGTTGTATTTACTGCCGATCGAGATTCCTCGGGAGCGGCTGATGTAAAAATTTATGCCGAAAAGCTCGACTCTGCTGGCCCTTTGAGTGATGGGAATACCGATTTAAGTAGTCGTGCCCTTAACCCCACCACCGAGTTTAAAGTTTGGAATCTGGAAGATTGGACCGCTGGTAATATTTATGCCACTGGCGATATCTCCAATGTACTTGAAGAAGTGACTAGCCAAGTCGGTTGGTGTGGCGGGAACGATTTAGTATTGTTCTTTGAAAACCAAAGTGGAGCGACCCGTAACGCCTATAGTAAAGAAGGGGTTAATAATAATCCACCCGCGGATGCTGATGACCCGTTCACCATATTTGCGCCTCGTATCAAGGTTGAGTATTCACAAACGTTTGATGCAACTGCGAGTAAATGTATGTCCAATGAGGCTGTTTCTCAAATCAGTTCTCAAGCACATGATTTTGAAGTCGAGAGTGATGGCAACGTCAACAATGTAAACTCTCCAGATTTAGCTTTGTATTACGAAGGGAGCGACCCACAAAAAGGTGTCGGTCTTATCTTTCAAAATATAAAGGTGCCTAAAAATGCAACCATCAAATATGCTTACATCGATTTTGTTGCTAAAAATACCACTAGTGGCGCAGTTACTACAGAGATAAATATCGTTAATGCAGGTGACATTGCTAACCCAGACACTGCTTATCTTGCAGGAGAACCTCATAGTGGCATATTGATTTCAGGTCCAACTTGGAACACCGATGAAGATTGGACGGCAAATCAAGGATACCGCTCCCCCGATCTGTCAACATTGGTCAGTGCCGTAGTAAGCAGAGCTGATTGGAGTTTAGATAACAGTATGGGCTTTTATTTGAAAGGTTCTGCTGGGTATCACGAAGCTCATTCTTATTCTTCACCCGGTAAATCACCCAAGCTAAGAATAGGTTTTGAAGGCGAGTGGCAACCGGGTGTCAATACAATCCGCGATGATTTAAAAGCTGCGGTTGCATCATTGACTCCTTCAGGTGGTACACCAATAAGTGGCACTATGGCCGAGGCTGGAAGCTATTTTAAAGGTGACCCAGTTTTTTACGGGGCTACTCGTAATAACAATCGCTTTAGTCGAGTGAGTCATGAGTTATCTTACTCAGCGTCGGGAACCGTTATTAGAGATGCTGGTTGTTCAGATGATAATTTAGATGACTCTGACTGTGCCTCTGAAGTGATCACGGGTGCACCTAACTACATATCACCCATTACCGAGTCATGTCAGACAAACCACATCGTCTATTTAACTGATGGTGCTTCAAACTCTCACTTAAATTCTACCAATGCCATTTATAGTGCATGGAGTAACGGTGGTACTTGTAGCAGTAGTAATGGTGGTAATGATTGCTCGGTTAAAATGGCGGCATGGTTACATACAAACGATGTTGCACCAGGGATTCCAGGTGTACAAACGGTAACAACCAATATGATTGGATTCGGTCCAGGCGCCGATCCTGTGCTGATGAGAGATATGGCCGTAGCGGGTGGTGGCGGTTACTACTCACCGTCGGATCGTGAAACTTTGATTGCTGATATTACTAGCATCATCAATGATATTACGAATGTAAACACTACCTTCGTAACATCCGGTGTAACGGTCAATCAGTACAACCGCTTGACTCATAATGATCAGTTATATTTCTCTCTCTTTACGCCTCAGGCTGGAGTGACTTGGCCTGGAAATATTAAACGATACAAGTTATCTGGTGGCGATATTGTGGATGCTAATAACGCATCGGCAATCAACCCACTTAATTCCGAGTTTAAAGATGAAGCTTCAAGTTTTTGGGGTGGCATTGTCGATGGTAACGATGTAACCCGTGGTGGAACGGCCGAGCAGTTTGGTAAAAACCGCAACCTATATACGGATATTGCGGGTAATAATTTAGTGACTCCAGGCAACAAAGTTCACGATGGCAACACAACGATTACCGAAGCTATGTTGGGTGGCGTTACACCGTTACGCCGAACAGCTATTTTGGACTGGGCTGAAGGTTATGATGTCAATGACCCAGCATATGATCCTGCTGATGCAAGTACGTTAACCTCAACACCGGCGCGTAAGAATTTGGGCGATCCACTGCATTCTCAACCGACGGTTCTGCAATATAATAGTCCGTCAGTTGAAACGCGAATCTATGTGGGTACTAATCATGGCTATTTGCATTCGTTTGATGCCGGTAATGGGTCAGAAAAGTGGGCTTACATTCCACAAGAATTACTTGGCCAATTAGATACTGTTGTTGAAAATCCAAATGGGTCTAAAATATATGGGCTCGATGGTTCCGCAGCGATTCACCTGGTTGACGGTAACAATAACGGTGCTGTTGACGCAGGCGATAAAGCGTACCTTTACATTGGTCAACGTCGCGGTGGTAGGAATTATTATGCCATCGATATCACTAACCCTAACTCGCCTCAATTGATGTTTAAGATTGAAGGTGGCACTGGTGATTTTGATAAACTTGGTCAATCCTGGTCAACACCAACCATTGCAAAAATGAACCTTTCAGGAGTCAATTCTGAAAAGCTTGTGATGATTTTTGGCGGTGGGTATGACACAGGTCAAGATACAGAAAGTGTGGTTTCACAACCTGATAATGTTGGTAATATTGTTTATATCGTTGATGCGTTAGACGGCAGCCTATTGTGGAATTCGGTTGATAATACTGAAGATCATGGTGGTGTTGCCGGGCCGGTAAGTACGATGAACAGTGTACCTTCGCAAGTCACAGCATTTGACTTAAATGAAGATAACTTGATTGACCATATGTATGTTACTGACACTAAAGCGCAAGTATTTAGGTTTGATGTAGACAATGACTCTGGCGAAATCAAAGGTGGTCGAATTGCACATCTCAATGGTCTGACTGCTGCAGAAAACCGTAGAATGTATTATTCAGCCGATACTGCGCTTATTCGACAAGTGGGTGATAGCTTTATTTCTGTGGCTATTGGTAGTGGTTACCGAGCACATCCATTGAATACTGAAATTACGGACTACTTCTTTGTTCTTAAAGATAAGGGAGCGATATCAGGTTCCTTTGATATGGATGCAAGTTTACTCGACCTGCAAGATGTTACTTCGCTGGCAGATACAGACAGCAATGGGGTTTCTGATGCGGTTGAATTATTAAATGATAACCTCAATCCTAAAAAAGGTTGGTATATTAGTTTTGATGCGGTCGGCGAGAAAGTTATTGAGCGTTCAGTGACTTTCAACAACGCGGTGATCTTCACAAGCTACATTCCACCTGGTGCGACCGGCGATGTCTGTCAGGCTGCTGCGGGTGGCGGTAGAGTGTATGCGTTGAACATATTGAACGGTAACCCTTATGTGGATACCAACACGGATGGTACGTTGAACGAATCTGATCGATATGCTGAGCTGCCAGGCGGTGGTATTGCTCCGCCTCCACAAGTTCTGTTGGAAGGTGATGGAGACGCAAGCTCAGGTGGGGTCACACCAAGACTCTGTATCGGTACTAAATGTGATTTTGATATTTTGCCACCACTCTCTGATGGTTTGATGGGAATTAAGTGGCGTCGAGAACAGTAGCTGACTATAGTTACTTTAAGTTGAAGTTAAAGGTAAAGGTAGTTTATGAAGAAATATATTAAAGGCTTCACATTAGTTGAGCTGATGATAGTGGTTGCGATTGTGGGTATTATTGCCTCAATCGCTTATCCGTCTTATGACGAATATATTACTCGGTCAAAACGAGGCGATGCCATGAGTGCTTTAATGCTGGCCTCGCAAGCGATGGAGCGTTATCGTTCCAACCCGCCCTATAGTTATGATGTGCCTGCGTTATCAGACATATTCGCAACTCAAGTGCCGGTAGAAGGCGGAACCGCTTATTACACTTTATCTCTCACAAGTGATGCCAACTCCTATACCTTAACAGCCACCCCAACGGGCAGTATGTCAGGTAAAAAGGTTTTAACACTGACCAATACCGGTGCAAGAACTTGGGGTGGCGATAGTTGTTGGCCCGAGTCCGGTAGTAGCTGTTAGCGAATGGTACTGATAAATAGACCGACATCTGTTGGAAATAAAAAAGAGAAGCAATCGCTTCTCTTTTTTGTATTTGCACAACCAGAAACTACCTAGGGTCGCTATTGTATCGTCTTAATTTAACCCAAAGCGCCATTTTTGAATTGATGGACTAGAGTTTGAAGTAATTCAAGTCGTACTAAACCGATTAAAACATTTGCGGCGTGGTCAAAACGCTTTTCATAGCTTTCCCATCCCACAAGTAAAACTCTGTCATTCCTTCAAAATTAGAAACTTGCAGTGCAAAAGTTAGATTATTAATTGGCATTTTTTTCTTAGTAAAGTTTTTGAGTTGGCCTGTTGGTAGCCATCGAATAAAGGCGTTCTTGGGTGGTTTTTCACTGTGACTTAACACACTCATCTGATATTTTTGTCGACCTGACATATAAGCAACCAATTGGTATTCGCTACCTAATTGCACATAACCAATCCAATCATCTCGCTTATCACCATTAAAATCTCGTTGGCTCTCCCAAGGACACATTAATTCCATAGAGGTGACAAATTCGAGTAGCTTGTTGCTTGGTTTAAACTTTAATCGCTTGTGTTCAGTTTGCTCAATTTTCTTAAATTGTTTAAAAATATCAGATTGGCAATATTGACCCGATGTAATTTCCTGAGTGAGCTCTTCGCCATTGGCATTTAAACTGAAAGCCAATGATGCTGAAACCAGTGACGCGGATATTAGGGGGAGCAGGGCTTTTTTCATGCAAATATCTTCTCTTTTGTCCGTGATAATCCTCATTATAGAGTGAATAATTAAAAAGAGTCAGAATTAGCCGACAAAAAGCAGCAAATAAGCCCTTTAATTAGACTTTTCTGTTAGAATGCGCGGCAAATTTTACTATCTCGCTAGACACTCTGCTTTTAGAGTCGCGAATATATTCAGGCCACCTTGAGAAACGCTAAACGTGCTAAAAAGTGACTTCAAATTTGAACTACCTAAAGCGCTGATCGCCGAAAAGCCCAGTGAGGAGCGTTCTAATAGTCGTTTATTGGTCTGTGACCCAGCTAATCAAATACGAGAGCATGCTTATTTTCACCAAATTTGTGATTATTTAGAGCCCAATGACTGTTTGATTTTTAACAATACCAAAGTCATTCCGGCGCGACTTAACGGTAAGCGAGAGTCGGGTGGTAAGGCAGAAATTTTAATCGAAAGAATCGGCGTTGATGGAGATGCCGATTCCTGTGTTGCGCAATTGAGAGCGAGCAATACGCCCAAGCCGGGCGTTAAAATAATTATTTCGGACAGTTTTCAACTCGAAGTGGTCGGTCGTATCGAAGATTTCTTTCACTTAAAAAATTGTTCGGAAGCGCCGTTGGCTGCATTAATTGATGCGCACGGCGAAATGCCATTGCCTCCATACATATCGAGGCAGGCAGGCGAGTTTGATAAGCAACGCTATCAAACAGTTTACGCTAAAAAGCAAGGGGCTGTCGCGGCACCTACGGCGGGATTGCATTTTGACCAAGCGATATTGCAAAGTCTTAAAGCCAAGGGCATAAAACATGATTTTGTGACCTTGCATGTGGGTGCTGGCACCTTCTCACCGGTGCGAGTCGAGGATATAAAGCAACACAAAATGCATTCCGAGTGGTTTGAAGTGCCAGATTCTGTGGTCAACTTAGTTAATTCAACTCGAGCAAACGGCGGTCGAGTCATTGCCGTTGGTACAACCTCAGTGCGTTGCTTGGAATCTGCATCGGTGTCTGGAGCGCTTCGTGCGGCAAAGGGTGAAACAGATATTTTTATTAGTCCGGGTTACCAATTTCGCTCCGTTGATGCTTTGATCACAAATTTTCATTTGTCGGAATCGACCCTTATCATGTTAGTGAGTGCCTTTGCCGGTAGAAAGTTTATATTGGATTCTTACGCCGAAGCCATTGCACAGCAATACCGTTTCTTTAGTTATGGTGACTCTATGTTCTTACAAAATAAAATTCCGGCTGAACACAGCATGTCTTAAATATTAAAATTGATGATTACAAAAGATTACAACGAAGCAAATTAATGAAATATAAGCTAATTACAACCGATGGTGCGGCAAGACGAGGTCAAATAGAGTTTGAACGCGGCACTATTGAAACGCCTGCTTTTATGCCTGTGGGAACTTACGGTTCGGTTAAAGGCATGTCACCCGAACGGGTCAAAGCAACAGGTGCAGAAATCATCCTCGGTAACACCTTTCATCTGATGTTAAGGCCCGGTACCGAAATCATTCAAAAACATGGCGATCTGCATGATTTTATGAATTGGCAGGGACCAATATTGACTGACTCTGGAGGGTTCCAGGTTTTTAGCCTTGGCGAACTACGTAAGATATCTGAAAAAGGGGTTACATTTCGCTCGCCAGTCAATGGCGACAAAGTCTTTTTAGGGCCTGAAGAATCTATGCAGGTGCAAAGAGAGCTTGGGGCCGATATTGTCATGATTTTTGATGAGTGTACGCCTTATCCAGCGAGTTATGAACAAGCCGAAACATCAATGCAATTAAGTTTACGTTGGGCCGAACGCTCAAAAGTGGCGCATGCGGACAACCCTGCCGCGCTTTTTGGCATTGTTCAAGGTGGTATGTATCCAGAGCTAAGAGATATTTCGTTAGCCGGTTTGGAAAAGCTGGATTTTGATGGATACGCTATTGGCGGTTTGTCGGTGGGAGAAACCAAGCAAGAGATGAAGATGATCTTGAATAATCTCACCAATAAGATGCCGACTAACAAGCCTCGTTATCTGATGGGGGTAGGCAAGCCAGAAGACTTGGTCGAAGCGGTGAGACGAGGAATCGACATGTTCGATTGCGTGATGCCAACCCGAAATGCGCGTAATGGCCACTTATTTACTCGAACTGGCATTGTAAGGTTACGAAATAGCCCCAATAAAAGAGATTCTGGGCCAATTGATGATGCGTGTGGCTGTTATACTTGCCGCAACTATAGCAGAGCATACCTGCATCATATGGATAAATGCGGTGAGATGTTTGGCGCAGAACTCGCGACCATTCACAATCTTCATTACTACCAAGATTTAATGAGAGGATTGCGAAACGCTATTGAAAACGGTACATTCGACGACTTTGTTACTGAGTTTTATCAGCTTCGAGGTCAACCAGTCCCTGAGCTCGTTGAGCCAACAGAGAACTAACAATTAAAAACTATAAAAATCAATAACTTATAAGCAACTTAGCGCGAATAAGTTATACATTAACTATTTAAGAAGAGGGTAACCCAAAAAATGTTTATTTCTAGCGTACAAGCAGCCGAAGCGGCACCAGCTGGTGGTTTCGATAGCTCTGGTTTGATAATGATGGTGTTGTTTGCAGTCGTGTTTTATTTCTTACTGATCAGACCGCAAAGTAAACGCGCTAAAGAGCATAAAAACATGTTGGAAGCCATTCAAAAAGGTGATGAAGTGGTCACCAGTGGCGGTATTATTGGTAAAGTGAGTAAAATTACTGACGGTTTTATTATCCTCAATGTTGCTGCCAATGTTGAAATGAAATTCCAGAAACACGCGATTACCGCGACACTGCCTAAAGGCACAATTAAAAGTATAAACGAATAAGTTTTTTGAGATTTAAAAAGGCGCTTACTAATTGAGCGCCTTTGTTTTTATCTCTAGTCTGGACTGAATAGTCCGAAAATATTGAGAATTTTATATGTTTGCAAATCAAGAACATTTAAGGCCCATCAATACATTCCCTGCGTGGAAGTATGTGATGCTTGCGCTACTACTAACGGTTGGTGTGATTTTCGCTTTACCTAATATCTATCCACCCGATCCCGCCATTCAAATTACCAAAGAAAACGGCTCATTGATTGAGGCTTCTTTGTTTAAGGAAATTCAAGATCGATTGACCGAAAAAGGTCTCACTTTAAAGTCCGCACAAGTTGAAGATGGCAAGTCATTAATTCGCTTTAATAATAAAGACGATCAATTTAAAGCCAGCGCAGAATTACCAAAGTTTTTGTCCAGCAAAGGACTAAATGAACATGTGGTGGCGATTAATCTTGCGCCTACTACCCCTGACTGGTTAAAAGCAATGGGTGGCGCCCCATTAAACCTCGGTTTAGATTTACGTGGTGGTGTGCAGTTTTTGATGCAGGTCGATATGGATAGCGCCATGGATGCCAAATTGAAGCAGTATGTCACTGAGCTTAAAACTTTGATGCGCGAAAATAAAATTCATTATTCGTCAATTATTAAGTCGAGCAATAGCCAAATTGTTGCCCGGTTTCGTACGGAAGAACTGCGAGATAAAGCGGATGTTCAAGTTAGAACAAATTACACCGATTTTCTGACAAGAACACGTGAAAGTGGAAGTATCTATGAGCTAGTATTAGATCTTTCTGAAGCAAAAATTAAAGAAGCGCAAGATTATGCGGTTGATCAAAACATAGCGACATTTAGAAACCGTATTAATGAACTTGGGGTTGCGGAACCGTTAATTCAGAAACAAGGTAAAGATCGAATCTTAATTCAACTACCGGGTGTTCAAGATTCTGCTCAAGCAAAACGAGTTCTCGGTAAAACAGCGACCTTAGAATTTCGAATGGTTGATCAAAATGCAAACCCTGATGCTAGAAGAGCACCTCCCGGTTCGGAAAAAATTAAAGATCAAAATGGTGGTCTTTCTTGGATAGTAAAGAAAAAAATCATAGTCAGTGGAACACAAATAGTTGATGCCAAACCGGGGTTCGATCCACAGAGTGGTCAACCTCAAATCAGTGTAACTTTGGATAGTGATGGTGGCGCTAAGATGTTAGCCAATACGACTAAAAATACCGGCAAATTGATGGCTATTGTAATGGTAGAAACCAAAGCTGTTTACGAGAGAACTGAAACTGGTGAGCTCGAAGTGGTGGCTAACGAGACGATTAAAGAAGTAGTGAGTGCGCCCAGAATTAATGGCGTATTTGGAGCAAAATTTCAGGTCACAGGAAGTTACACACCTGCAGAAGCGAGCGAGTTTGCGCTTATTTTAAGAGCGGGTTCACTCAAGGCGCCAACCTTTATCATCGAAGAAAGAACCATCGGGCCAAGTCTTGGTGAAGAAAATATTAAAAAGGGTATGCAGTCGATCGTGGTAGGATTTGTTGCGGTACTTATCTTTATGCTGATTTACTACAAGCTGTTTGGTCTAGTGGCAAATATTGCCTTGTTTAGTAACCTTGTTTTTATAGTTGCTATTATGTCGCTCATTCCCGGGGCTACCTTAACCTTACCCGGTATCGCAGGAATTGTTTTAACCGTTGGTATGGCAGTTGATGCAAATGTACTTATCTTTGAAAGGATACGAGAAGAACTTGCCGACAATGTCAATCCAGCTCAAGCGATTCATGCTGGTTATGATAAAGCCTTTTCAACCATTGCGGATGCAAATGTGACCACATTAATCGCCGCACTGGTTTTATTTACCGTAGGAACGGGTCCTATTGCTGGTTTTGCGGTGACACTTTTGATCGGCATCATTACCTCAATGTTTACTGCAATTGTCGGAACGAGGGCGGTAGTGAATCTGATTTATGGCGGCAAGTCTGTCAAAAAATTATCGATATAAGAGGCGATAATCAATGAATATTTTAAAGTCTAATTTAAATATCGATTTCAATCGATTTCGTATAGCCGCTGCTGTTTTTTCGGTTATTTTATTGTTTGTTGCCGTTGGTTCAGTATTTACCAACGGAATGAATTTGGGGCTAGATTTTACCGGTGGTACATTAATCGAAGTTCGTTATGAGCAAGACGCCAATCGTGATGCTGTTCAACAGCAATTAGAGCAGGCCGGCTTCACTAAAACGGTAGTGCAATATTTTGGAACGTCAAAAGATTTAACCATTCGATTAGCGCCACAGTCTGACCGTAAGGCCGATCAAATAGGCAATGATGTATTGAGCGCCTTACAAGCCGACTCGGAAACCAAAGTGACCATGAGACGAATTGAATTTGTTGGTCCTGCGGTAGGCGATGAGCTTGCGGAAAAAGGTGGTCTTGCCATGCTAGTCGCGCTTATTTTCATCATGATTTATGTTTCGGTACGTTTTGAGTGGAAATTTGCACTCGGGTCTGTTGCGGCATTAGCTCATGATGTATTTATTACACTCGGCTTTTTCTCAGTTATTGGTATGGAATTTAATTTGACCGTTTTGGCGGCATTGCTCGCTGTCATTGGTTACTCGCTAAACGATACCATTGTTGTGTTTGACAGAATAAGAGAAAACTTCCTTAAGCTAAGAAAGTCAGATCCTGAAAAAGTGGTTAATACTTCGCTTAATCAAACACTGGCAAGAACATTGATGACCTCGATAACAACATTGTTAGTTTTACTCGCATTGTTCTTCTTAGGTGGTGAGTTGATCCACGGCTTTGCGACAGCATTAATTGCAGGTGTATTTATTGGTACTTACTCGTCAATTTATGTCGCTAGCAATGTGGCGTTGGCACTAGGAATTACCAAAGATGACCTAATGCCTGTAGAAGTCGAAAAAGAAGGCGCTGATCAAGATGCGCTAATTTAATCGATTTAACCCCTGATCTAAAAAATCAATCGACAAGTATGAGGCCCTCACGGTTGCTGTGGGGGCCTTTTTATTTAATTTCAAAAATTGGGCTATACTTAAATACCCAGCTTATCTCCGGAAAGTCAATGTCTCGCAAAACATCTACCGATTCAAATGAATCAACCACACCAACACATGGTGAATCGAATGATTCGCCGATAGAAGTCAATGAACCCACTTTTAGTCAGTTGGATCTACCCGAAAGCGTATTAAAGGTGTTGAATCAAATAGGCTATGAAAAGCCATCGCCTATCCAAGCTCAAAGTATTCCCGTTTTACAGTCTGGCGCAGACATTATTGGTCAAGCGCAAACCGGTACCGGTAAAACAGCCGCATTCGCACTTCCTTTGTTGGCCAAAATCGACGTCAATCTAAAAAAACCTCAAGCTTTGGTGCTTGCCCCAACTCGAGAGCTGGCAATTCAAGTAGCAGAAGCCATTAATACTTATTCTCGCTATATGAAAGGCTTACAAGTCGTGCCTATTTATGGAGGTCAATCATTCCCAATTCAATTAAAACAACTTGCGAGGGGCCCGCAGATAATTGTCGGAACACCTGGTCGAGTGATGGACCATATGCGAAAAGGCAAAATTAACTGGGAACAAATGCATACTTTGGTTTTAGATGAAGCAGATGAAATGCTACGCATGGGATTCTTAGAAGATGTCGAATGGGTACTAGAGAAAACCCCAGATGATCGTCAAATTGCACTGTTTTCTGCCACCATGCCAAAAGAAATTAAACGCATCGCCGAAAAGTTTTTAAACAAACCTGTTGAAATTAAAATCAAAACTAAAACGGCAACGGCAACAACCATCGAACAATCATTTTTGACTGTATCGCATCACAATAAACTAGATGCGTTAACTCGAATTTTAGAAGTTGAAGAAACTGACGCGATCATCATTTTCGCTCGGACTAAAACAGCCACTACAGAACTAGCCGAGCGACTTAATGCGAGAGGATTTACTGCTGCAGCAATCAACGGTGATATGCAGCAATCGGCTCGAGAGAAAACCATTGAGCAGCTTAAGAAACAACGACTGGATATTTTAGTGGCAACCGATGTGGCTGCAAGAGGCTTAGATGTTGCAAGAATTTCTCATGTTATCAATTATGATATTACGCAAGATGTAGAATCTTATGTGCATCGTATTGGTCGAACAGGCCGTGCTGGTAGGGAAGGCAAGGCGATCTTGTTTGTCACGCCGAGAGAAAAGCGCATGCTTAAATTAATCGAGAAAACCACTGGCAAAAGCATCCAACGCATCGGCTTACCGACGACGGAAGAAATTAATGACCAACGAGTCGAGCGTTTTAAAAACAGCATTACAGAAAAAATTGAAAGTGGTGAACTATCGCCTTATTTAGAAATTTTGCAAAACTATCAACTTGAAACGGATCAGGCTGGCATACAAATCGCGGCCGCCTTAGCAAGTCTTGCGCATGATAAGTCGCCATTATTGGTGGAAGATTTGCCTGCGGCCAAAAGCCACCGAGAATCGCGGAGAGAGCGTGATTACGAAGAAAATTCTGGCGGGCGCACTCGTAAAAAGCCACGGCGTGGTCGTGATGGAGAAGGTCGGTCCGGTAAAGACTTTCCTAAACAAGCGGAAGCGTTAGAAGAGTTTCCACAAATCGAGATGCAACGATATGTCATTATGGTTGGCTTTTTTGCTGGAGTGAAGCCAGGCAATATTGTTGGCGCTATTTCTAATGAAATTGACATTGAGAGTAAGTACATTGGACATATCAAGATCTATGATGATTTCACCACAGTCGATTTACCCGGTAAACTTCCGAAAACAGCGCTAGCGCACCTAAAGAAAGTTCGCGTTTGTGGTAAACCAATGAACCTAACTAAAGCGGACGATTTTGATTTGGCTAAGTTGAAAGGTCATGCCGGGAAAGGCTCTGGTGGTAAGCGAAGGAAATCAAATGCTTCCGAATCTTCGACACAGCCAAGTGACAATAAAGGCAAAGATAAGCGCAAACCAAGACGCTCGAAAAAATAATTTCTGTCACAAAAAAAGGGCCATAACGGCCCTTATTTTTGTGCTTTTATAAATTGGTTTTAACCAATTAATTGATTACCAAATTTTAACTCTTTCTTCTGGTGCGCGATACATGCCGTCACCTGGCTGAACATCATAAGCCTGCATAAACTCTGGCATGTTCATGAGTGTACCGTTTCCACGATAGGGGCCTGGTGAATGCGGCCCGTTAGTGATTTGACTTCTTAGCGCTTCATCTCGGTATTTATAAGCCCAAATTTGCGCCCAAGACATAAAGAAGCGTTGCTCGCCGGTGAAGCCGTCGATAACGGGAGACGGTTGGTCTTTTTGAGAAATCATAAATGCGCGATGAGCGATGGTGAGGCCACCTAGGTCGCCAATATTTTCCCCAAGCGTTAACTCACCATTAATATGCTCGCCCTCGAGAGGCTCAAATTGAGAATATTGATCAGCAAGTTTCTTAGTTCTAAGTTTAAACTCGGCCAAATCTTTCTCGGTCCACCAGTTTCTTAAGACTCCATCGCCATCTGACTTAGCACCCTGGTCATCAAAACCATGGCCCATTTCATGACCAATAACACCGCCAATTCCGCCGTAATTAACCGCATCGTCAGCTTCCATATTAAAAAATGGTGGTTGAAGGATCGCTGCTGGAAAAACGATTTCGTTCATACTTGGGCTGTAGTAAGCATTCACCGTCTGTGGTGACATGCCCCATTCAGTTTTATCAATCGGCTTACCTAACTTATTGATATTGTAGTTGTGACGATAGATAGAAGCTCGTTGATAGTTTCCGGCCAAATCATTAGCTTTTATTTCAAGTGCAGAATAATCTCGCCATTTATCAGGGTAGCCTACTTTGGGAGTAAATTTAGCCAATTTATCGAGTGCTTGTTTTTTGGTTTCCTCGCTCATCCAATCTAATCCAATGATCGCCTCTTTGTAGGCTGTTCTTAGATTTTCGACTAGTTGAACCATTTTCGCTTTGGCTTCAGGTTTAAAGTGCTTTTTCACATAGATTTTACCAACCACTTCACCTAATAAACCGTTAACCGCATTGACGCCTCGCTTCCAACGCTCTTCTTGTTTTGGAGTGCCTCTTAGTGTTGTTGAGTAAAAATCAAAGTTTTGTTTGTCAAAGTCTTCACTCAATATTCCGGCCGCAGCATTAATTAAGGTCCATTTAAAATAGTCTTTCCACTGTTGAACAGGTGTCTCAGCAAATAATTTAGAAAAGTTTTCAAAATAAGACTTCTCTCGAATAATGATATTTTGCTCTTGGCTGATTCCAGCTTTTTCCATATAAGCATTCCAATTAAATGCCGGTGTTAGATTTGAAAGCTCCGGTTTGGCGACTTTGTTGTAGGTTTTATTTCGGTCACGTCTTTCAGTGCGACTCCAATGTAGATCCGCAATCGCAGTTTCCAAAGCCATAATGCTTTTGGCTTTTTCTGCTGCATTTTCAATCCCAGCCAGTGCCAACATCTTTTCCAAATGGACTAAATAATCAGCTCTAATAGCGACTGATTTTTCATCTTCTTTAAAGTAATACTGTTTGTCAGGCAATCCGAGGCCAGACTGAGTAAAGTAGGTAATGTAACTTGTTGGATTCTTAACATCATTGCTAACCCAAAATCCGAAAGGAGCGTCGCTGCCAATGACTTGGGTATGGGCAAAATAGCCAGCGATATCATCCGCATCTTTTAGTTGATCAATTTTTGCGAATTCTGGTAATAGCGGCTTAACGCCAAGCTGGTTTAGAGTTTCAACATCCATATAGCTTTTGTATAAATCACCCACTTTTTGGGCGTCAGAACCTGTTTTTACATCCGTTAACTGAGCGGTTTCTTCGATGATCGCTTTAACATCTTGACGTGACTTGTCTCTTAAAACAGTGAAAGAACCATAGCTTGATTTATCGTCAGGAATTGCTGTTGAATCTAACCACTTACCGTTCACATAGCGATAAAAGTCATCTTGTGGCCGGACGCTGGTATCCATATTTTCAAGCACAATGCCTGATTCTAAGGTGGACTCTTTCGCCACAACCTCATTCTCGGGCGCAGCTTGTTGCGGCTTGTTAGGCGCTGGATCCTGTGAACAAGCGGTTAGTAGGGCTGTCACTAACCCACCGATTGCTAATTTATGCGTAAATCGACGTGAGTTGGTTATTATTGAGGTATTGAGCTTTGTCTTCACAAGAGCCTCCCTTATATCTAGTAATTATTTTTAATTGAATCTTAAACTGGTCAAAATTCTGTCTGGCTTCTACTCAGGTCGTTTAGCCAGCGAATAACGGGTCATGAGACCAAATTTGGCCCAAATAAGCAAGATTTGGCTAAACTATAATTAGTTACTAGATGTTTACAACAGATTTGAGTGGTTAGTATTAGGACCAAGCAGCAAGTAACAGGTGAAACTTAAGCTTAAGAGAGCTCACATGAACGACAAAGTAAAAACATTCGAAGCGATTGATGCCGATTTACTGGTAGCGTTGCCTAACCCTTCTGACTCAGCTTATGAGATCAAAATTAAGGTACCTGAGTTTACCTTTTTGGGGGTCGGTGGGCAGCCTGATTTTGCACAAATTTATTTAACTTTTTATCCCAAGAATAAAATCATTGAGTTGAAGGCGCTGAAACTTTACGTCTATCAACTAAGAGATATTATTGTCTCCTACGAGCGATTGATTAACATTATTTACGACCAATTAATGGAAACTTATAAACCTGATCGCTTGCGTATTGTTATGAATTGCAATCCTCGCGGCGGAATCAGTTCTCACCTTACTATTGACTCGGACTGGAAAAGTCGAGGTGGTGAAGAGAAATATAAGGATTGGTTGGGCAGTGGTGATGAGTGGCAGCGTTTAGATTAAAAAAACACCTTAAAGGATAAAGCGCCAGTGGCGCTTTATACCTTTAATTTTAGTGTCGATTATTGCTGTGAACTAAACCACTCGGTAATTTTTTGCTCCAAGATTGGCATAGGTAAGCTGCCATCAATCAGCACTTGCGTGTGGAACTTCCTTACATCAAATTGTTCACCAAGCATTTTTTCCCCTAGTTCACGTAACTCCCTGATTTTTCGTTGACCGGTTTTATATGCTAGTGCTTGAGCTGGGATCACGATATAACGCTCTACTTCCGCTTCGACATCTGATCGGGCCATAGAGGAATTGTCGAGCATATATTGAATCGCTTGTTCTCGGGTCCAGCCAAAAGCGTGAAGTCCGGTGTCGACTACTAACCGCATCGCGCGTAATTGTTCGTCTACCAGTCGGCCATACCACATGTAGGGATCGGTAAATAAGCCTAACTCTTTCCCTAAACTTTCTGCATAAAGTGCCCAGCCTTCATTGAAAACTGTGTAACCGCCGTATTTTCTAAAATCTGGTAACCCTTCGACCTCTTGTTGAATAGCAATTTGAAAATGATGGCCCGGGGCTGCCTCATGAATGGAAAGTGTTTCCATCAAAAACTTAGGTTGCGACTTTAAGTTGTAGGTGTTGATATAAAATATGCCGGGTCGAGAACCATCTGGCGATGGCGATTGATAAGAAGCGCCCGCTGCCGAAGCCGCTTGAAAATCGGGTACCGCCTTGACAACATAATCGGCTTTTGGGAATACATCAAACAGTTTAGGTAAAGTGGCATCGATTTTAGTTTTAGTATTTTCATAAGCTTTAATAAGGTCTTCTGGATTATCAAAGTAGAACTGGTCATCATTTCGTAAAAATTCAAAAAATTCGGCAAGGTCTCCTTTAAAGTCAACTTGCTGTTTTACTTTTTCCATCTCTGAGAGTATGCGTTCAACTTCGCTCAAGCCATATCGATGAATCGTTTCAGCTGTTAAAGGCAGGGTGGTATGGACTTTTATTAGAAACTCATACCAATCCTTGCCGCCGGGTAATTCAGATAGACCTACACTTTCTCTTGCATGAGTTTTGTAGTCATTTTTAATATAATCCCGGGCCGAGCGATACGCGGGGATAATAATGCGCTCTATCATTTGGCGATAATCAGAACTGAGTTGTGCTTTTTGTTCTGCGGTTAAATCCTTAGGTAAGGTTTTGAGAGGCGCATAAAATACACTGTCTTCTAGCTTATCGACTATGTGAGCTTCTAGTTGTGGAATCAATTTTTTTACAATGGGTAAAGGCAATACAATCCCTTGTTGTTGTCCTTGCTTCATATTGTCGACTACACTTTGCATCCAACGCGAAAAGCCTTCACTACGCTTAATAAAATTTCGGTAGTCTTGTTCAGTTTTAAACGGCTGAGCACTTTGACCAGAGCCAAGCACAGCATAAAAGTTATGCATGCCGGTCATTTGATTAATTGGGGTCAGATGAAAGGGGTACTGGTGTGTTTCGATATTTTGCTCTCGCTCTCCTTTGAATACTTGATAGCTTAGTTGGTCTTGTTCTGAAAGCTGGTCTAAATTGATTTGGTTTAATCGATCCAGATACTTTATTTCAAAGGCGAGTTGCTTGCTTCGGTTTTCTTCAGTGAGTGCAGGCAGGAATTGATCGTTGAATTCACTAACTCCTTGGAAAGTCGCTGAGATCGGATTAAACGAATAAGATTCTTTTTGATAATCTTGAAATAAAGCGGCCAGCCGTTGGCCTTGCTCTGCGGTGTTGCTTGTTTGCTCGGTTGACCTACTAGGCATCTTAGATTGATTGGTTTGGGGGTCCTGACAAGCTAGTAGCAATGTAGAAAAACTAGCAATTAATAATGAACGAGTTAAATACATTAGGTTTTCCTGAGTGTATAGAAGATCAAATTTTTAAATTGAATAGCTTAGCTATTTTTTCACCTTAGGGCGTGAAAAGTGCAATTGCATTGAACATCGAAACTGTTACGCAATAACAAACCAAAAGTAAACGAGTGGGGCTCTCGATAATCGAAAATCGATAACCGCCAATCGAATATCTAGTGCTTTATCGGGATGACTTCCGCCACAGAGTCCTTACGACGAAAAATTGTTCTAACTGAAGGAACGGACGAAATATCGATTTCCATACCGTAGTAATAAAGCTCAGATTCATCAAAAAGTGATTGCATTCTGCCCGATTTAAACAATGAGATTAATATAAAACGGATTAATTGTTGGTTTTCTAATTGTTTAAGAATGCTTTCTTGAGTGGTGTCATCGATTAAGCAGTGCTGTCTGAAGTGGGGTGTTAATTTAGGATCGCTGCCAAATTCAACGTCTAATTGCTCTAAGATATAGCCTGCTTGTTGGAAAATAGGTTCTGCTTCATTAAGACTAATAATCACTGACTTTAGCTTTTCAGCCGATAGATTACCCATATTACTATCGGCTTGAGTTGCAGTATCTTTGGCCTCTGGGGGTTCTGTTGAGGCAGCGTGCTCACTATTATTCTTATTAAAAAAACGACTAAACATGGGGAAATTCGTGCCTAATTGACTTCAAACCGTAACAGCACTCTAGCATGTGGGTAAAAATAGAGTCAAACTCAATGCTAGCAATCGCGCACAATCCGTCTAATCGTTCAACTATTCCATCTGGTTATTGCAAAATAGCCGTTAATTAGTGGTTAAAAAAAGGCTCAATTGAGAGTATCACTTAAAACTAACCACTAAAGAAAAGCATCGCGTGAATACTAAAGTCGATTTTCCTCTCTCTGCCTATCCGGTTTCGAGCGAGGTTTTACAAGCCATTGAACAGTTTGAACAACAACAATTAAGTTGGCTGAGCGGCTACTGCGCTGGATTGGCAAAAGGCAAAGCGCAAACACAAGCGGACAGTCAAGTGGTAAATTCTTTATTGGCTGATACGCAAAGCCAAGCCGCGTCAGTGGTTTCGGTGACTCAAGTGCAAGTGCTCTATGCTTCTCAAACCGGCAATGCTCAATCGGTTGCTGAAAAATTATTTGCAAAGTTGCAACAAACTCTTGCCAGTCGTGAACAATTTGAAATCGATGTGGCAAATGTTAATGACTTTAAAGTTAAAAATTTAGCGAAAAAACAAGTCGTCATAATTGTTACATCCACTCATGGAGAAGGCGAGCCACCGGATGATGCGATTGAATTCTTGGAGTTACTTTCAAGTAAGCGAGCACCTAAGTTAAGCAGCACTAAGCATGCGGTGCTGGGCTTGGGCGATTCAAGTTATGAGTTTTTCTGCCAAACCGGAAAAGATTTTGAAACTCAGTTGAGCCGGATTGGCTCGACACCATTGGTTGAACGTGTTGATTGTGATCTTGATTATGAAATTCAGGTTGAGCAATGGATTGAACAAATCTTCGATGCGCTGAATCAGGGTTTTGCTGGGCATGGACACTCCACTTCATCAGCAGGTTTATCGATAAAGCCATCATCAGCTCAGACAGAAAGTTCGCAGTACTCAAAAAACAATCCATTTAGTGCAACTATTCTGAGTAGCCAAAGAATCACAGCCGATGATGCCGATAAAAATGTACAACACATCGAGTTATCAATTGAAGGTTCGGGTTTAAGCTATCAGCCGGGGGATGGCGTTGGCGTTTGGGCGGATAATGATAAGAAGGTCGTCGATGAAATTCTAAAATCTTGCCAAATCAAGAAAGACAGTCAGGCTAGTTTCAAAGGGCAAGAATTATCGATAAAGACGCTTTTGACTAGTCGACTTGAAATCACCTTGATCAGCAAGGTTTTCCTTAAAAAATATTTAGCCATATTACAACAACAGGGCTCTGATAAAGTTGCACAAATTGAGTTGATTCTTATTCAGGAATACTCTCAGTATATTAAGCATCATCAAATTGCGGATGTTTTGGCGATTGCTTCTGTTGAGTTGTCTGCACAACAATTAGTCGATTTATTAAATCCTATTAAGCCAAGGATTTATTCCATTGCCTCAAGTCAAAATGCATATCCAGATGAAATTCATATCACAGTAAAACTTGTTGAGAGTCATAACCAAAAACATTGTCGCAAAGGAACGGCGAGTCGTTTTTTAATTGAGGAATTGCAAGAAGAGCAAACCGTCAATATTTTTATCGAGAAAAATGACCGCTTTAGATTGCCCGCAGAGGAAACGCCAATGCTTATGGTAGGACCTGGAACTGGTATTGCGCCGTTTAGAGCATTCTTACAAGAACGAGAAGAGCTTGAGGCTTCTGGTGAGAATTGGTTGTTCTTTGGTAATAGTCATTTTAATTCTGAGTTTTTGTATCAGTTAGAGTTACAAAGCTTTCTAAAGTCTGGGCTGCTAGCTGAGCTTTCGGTGGCGTTTTCGAGAGACCAAGAAGAAAAAATTTACGTGCAAGACAGGTTGCGTGAGCGTGGTGAGGCTGTGTGGGATTGGTTACATAATCGTAACGCTAGCTTTTATGTCTGCGGTGATATGAATTACATGGCCAAAGATGTCGAAGCTGCTCTGCTAGAGATCATACAGGAACACGGAGAGCTATCTGAAGAACTGGCTGTTAATTATTTAAGCGACCTGAAAAAGGCCGGTCGATATCAAAGAGATGTGTATTAAAATGAAAACAGAATTGATTGAAAAGCAAGACCAACAAAACTCGTCCGACAAAGAAAATAAGCAACCAATAACGCCAACAAAATTTGACCCGAATACACACTCGGATGTTGAAAAAATAAAGGTTGATAGTGATTACCTTCGAGGTACCATTACTCCGAGTTTGAAAAATCCCATTACTGGTGCGGTTGCCGATGATGACCTCATGTTAATCAAGTTTCATGGGATTTATCAACAAGATGATCGAGACCTCAGAATCGAACGTCGAAAACAAAAACTTGAGCCTTTGTACTCCTTTATGATCAGAGCAAGAGTGCCGGGTGGTGTGGCAACTTCGCAGCAATATTTAAAAATGGCACAGCTTGCCAGCCAGTACTCTAGCGGTAGTTTACGTTTAACTACTCGACAAGCTTTTCAATGGCATGGAGTGTTTAAGCGCAATCTAAAAACAACCATCGCGGGCATTAACCAAGCAATGTTGGATACCATTGCGGCTTGTGGTGATGTGAATCGAAATGTGATGAGTAATCCGTTACCCGAGACCTCAGCGATTCATGCGGAAGTTTATCAATGGGCAAAAAAAATTAGTGAACATCTATTGCCTAAAACAAAAGCTTATCATGAGATATGGCTCGATGGTGAAAAAGTAGAATCAACTCAAGAGCCAATTTATGGAAATACCTATTTACCCCGAAAGTTCAAAACGGCTATCGCAATACCGCCCTACAATGATGTGGATGTGTTTGCTAACGATTTAGGATTTGTTGCAATCGTTGAGCACGGAGAGCTGATTGGATTCAATGTTTTGGTCGGCGGAGGAATGGGCAGTTCCCACGGTGATACTTCGACTTACCCACGAGTCGCTGATGTGATCGGATTTTGTAAGTTAGATCAAGTTTTAGATGTTGCGGAAAACGTGGTCAAGGTACAAAGAGATTATGGCAATCGCGAAGTACGCAAACATGCCCGGCTAAAATACACTGTCGATAAGTTAGGGATTGACGGGTTTAAATCCAAACTATCTGCTTATCAAGGATTTGAACTGGCTAAACCTAAATCATTTGAGTTTAAAAACAATAATGATCGCTACGGTTGGTTTTTGGATGAAAATAATCATTGGCATTTAACTTTGTACATACACAGCGGACGCATCATTGACTCTGAATCGTCTAAATTGTTTAGTGGGTTAAAAGCGATTGCCGAAATTCATCAAGGTGAATTTAGGATTTCGCCTAATCAAAATATGATTATTAGTAATATCGCTTTTGAACAACGGGAAAAAATCGAACGTATACTGGCTAAATACAAAATAAGTATTGGAAAATACGAAACACCGGCACGATTAAATTCCCTAGCCTGCGTTGCGTTTCCAACCTGTTCACTGGCAATGGCTGAAGCGGAAAGGTATTTACCTGAATTTATGTCAAAAGTTGAAGGATTACTTAATCGTCATCAGCTCACTAAGCAGCCCATCAATATTCGAATGACCGGTTGTCCGAATGGCTGTGCTCGCCCATTTTTGGGTGAGATTGGCTTAGTCGGTAAGGGGCCGGGCAAATATAATTTGTATCTTGGGGCAAGTCATGTTGGCGACCGATTGAACCGCTTGTATCGAGAAAATGTCGACGAGCAAACGATCTTGAAAGAATTGGATCCATTATTTAAGCGCTACTCCGAAGAAAAGAATGCAGATGAAGCGTTTGGTGATTTTGTGGTAAGAAAAAATATTATCAGGGAAGTCAACAATGGCCTGGATTTTCATTAACTTGGTGATTCAATGTTAAATCATAAAAAACAATTTAGTTCGACAGTTTCGCCGGTAAGTTGGGACAAAGAATCAATTGCTGCGATTAATCCGCAGCTTGAAAAACTGTCGAGTATAGAACGAGTCGAGTGGGCATTAGATAATTTACCACAAGAGTTTGCGCTGTCGTCGAGTTTTGGTATCCAATCGGCTGTTAGTTTGCATTTGGTTACTCAAGTTTACCCTGAGATCCCTGTCCTTGTTGTGGATACCGGGTATTTGTTTCCAGAAACATACCAGTTTATCGAACAAATGACAGAGCGATTAAAATTGAATTTACATGTTTTTAGAGCAAAGAAAAGTTCTAGTTGGCAAGAAGCTACTTTGGGGCGCTTGTGGGAAAAGGGTGAACAGGCGCTGACTCAATATAATCAAATTAATAAAGTAGAACCGATGGAGCATGGCCTCAACAAACTTCAGGTAAAATCTTGGTTTGCAGGCATAATGCGAAGCCAATCAGCGAGTCGGGCTGACACACCGGTTTTGCAAATGATTCGCGGACGACTAAAAGTTCACCCCATCATCGATTGGAACAAACGTAAAGTTCATCAATACTTAACCCAGCACAACCTGCCTTACCATCCTCTGTGGGAAAAAGGTTACGTATCGGTTGGCGATACACACAGTACTACACCGCTTTTAGATGGTATGCGTGATGAAGATACGCGGTTTGGAGGGGTAAAACGCGAGTGCGGTTTACATGAAGATACACTCTCAGGGCTATAAACAGCAATCGCTAAATGTGCCACATGGTATGCATTGGCAGTTCGCTACTGGTTTTTTCATCCGAATTGTCATCTGAAGACTTCAATTGTTTTGATAGATATTGACCGATTTTTTCTCTTGAAAGATGCGGGGCAAACAGTTCAATAAATTTGTACATGTAACTTCGCATCAATAAGTTTTTATTAAATGCTAGCCAGGTGGTACAACGAGGTAATAAGTCTCGCGTTGAATAGCTGATCAAATCTGAATCGAGTCGCGCGTCGTAAGCCATTTCGGCAACAATTCCCACACCGATATTCTTCCTTACGTAGGTTTTTATTACATCAGCATCTCTTGCAGTAAATACCACATTCGCGGACAAGTTTTCAGCTTGCATCGCTTTCATTAAACCAGAGGTTCCAGTGCTGGGTTCTTTGTATGTGACAATCGGAAAGGCAGCTAAATCATTCAACGTCACTTTGGTCAGATTTCCCAATTCGTGATCTTGCGGAAAAAGGATTACTCGATCCCATTCATAACATGGGATTTTAATAATATCCGGATGTAAGTTTTGGTTATCAGAGGCAATAGCAAACTCAATTTTTTGTTCTAATAACATTTGGATTATATGCTCAACCGACGAATGTTGAATATCAATGGTTAAATTTGGAAAGCGTTGGTGAAATCGAGTAAGCACCGTTGGCAAAACATATTTTGCCTGAGTCTGGGTTGTTGCTAAACGAAAATTACCGTGTTCCA
Source organism: Kangiellaceae bacterium (assembly GCA_965230525.1). Taxonomy (GTDB): domain Bacteria; phylum Pseudomonadota; class Gammaproteobacteria; order Enterobacterales; family Kangiellaceae. The sequence goes on along the minus strand of OZ246008.1, from coordinate 4,060,728 downwards.
CTTGATTTTTGTCGGCAGATAATCGCTTTATATTTTCAACTTCTTGTAATGCTTTTCTAGCATGTAGCACAACTTGTTCACCACTTGCGGTGAGTCCCACAAGCTGTTTGCCAGAGCGCTCAAAAATTTTTAAGTCCAGTTCTTCTTCAAGGAGTTTTAATTGCTTGCTGATGCCAGGTTGAGATGTATAAATCTTTTCTGCTGCAGTAGTGATGTTAAAGTTATTTTCCACTGTTGCCAGTAGATATTTCAACTGTTGTAGTTTCATGGTAAGCAGTCTTAGTTCGCAGCTTCATTAGAACTGATGGATAATAGTTAAATGTAGCACCGAGCGCTTAGAATAGCTATTCCAATTGGTTATTTTATAAGAAGGAATGCATATTTTACTGTGGCACCATTCAATGATTTCATTACACTCAGAGAATTGATTGCAGGTTGGCGAAGATTTTTTTCGAGTAACGTTAGCCTAGAAAAATTGGTGTAATAGGTTATGAGTTTAATTCGAAGAAAAACAGGCCAGAACGAGCCAGCCCTGAATAAGGAGCGATCGCACCCGCAAAGACTGAATACCAACGCTTCGGCTAAACACAACAAGTTACTCGAGGTGACCGCGCTTGATTTTAAAAAGCAACGCGGAATAGTTTATTTGGTTGGCGCTGGTCCGGGGGATAGTGACTTACTAACCGTTAAGGCATTACGGCTGTTGCAGAATGCCGATGTGGTTTTATTTGATGCCTTGGTAAGTGATGAGATAATGGCACTTATTAATCCCCAAGCTGAGCAAGTGCATGTTGGAAAAAGAGCAAGCCATCACTTTGTTGATCAGCAACAAACCAATCGACTTTTAGTCAAGTATGCAAAACTTGGCAAGCAAGTGGTAAGGCTTAAAGGTGGTGACCCCTTTATTTTTGGGAGAGGCGGTGAAGAGCTGCAAGTTTTAAAGCAAAATAATATTCGATTTGAAGTAGTCCCTGGCATTACCGCGGCATCAGGTTGTACAGCCTATGCCGGCATACCACTTACTCATCGTGATTTTGCGCAGTCTGTTCGATTTATTACGGCACATCAAAAAGGCGATACTGGCGTTGATTGGTCAAGTATGGCTAAAGCGGGTCAAACATTGGTGTTTTATATGGGGTTGATGAAGAATCAATCCATAACCAAGGGGTTAATTGAAAATGGGTTAAGCCGCAACGTACCCGTGGCGGTTATCGAAAACGGTACGTTAAAGCATCAAAGGGTGGTTGTTGGTCAATTAAAAGATCTATCCGAATTGGTGAGCACTCACCAAATCAAATCGCCGGCCTTAATTGTGGTCGGCGAGGTTGTTGCTTTAGCAGAACAACTCAGCTGGTTTAACGGCGTACAACAGCAGCCCGAAAATCAGTTAGAGGCCTGCCGCTAATGAAAAAAACTGAAAGGTGATCCGCTGTTAAAATGAGTAAATTAATCTGCTCAACAACAAATTTTTAGCATTATTTAAACTTAAGTAAAAAGGTATTCAAATGATACATGACTCAATTTTAAGCACCATTGGCAACACCCCAGTGATTAGAATAAACCGATTGGCTCCCAAGCATGTCAACATGTATGTCAAAGCGGAATATTTCAATCCGCTGGCATCGGTTAAAGATAGATTAGCATTTGCCATTATCAACGATGCAGAACAAAAGGGCTTGTTGAAACCGGGACAAACCGTGGTCGAAGCGACTTCTGGAAATACTGGTATTGCACTGGCGATGGTCTGTGCAGCTAAAGGTTATCCCTTTGTCGCTGTTATGACGGAAACATTTTCTGTGGAACGACGCAAGGTTATGCGCGCATTAGGAGCCAAGGTGGTACTGACGCCAGCTGCTGAACGAGGAACAGGCATGGTTAAAGTGGCGGCTGAACTGGCAGAGAAAAACAGTTGGTTTTTGGCTAGTCAATTCGATAACAAAGCCAATCCAGAGTATCACCGAAATACCACGGCTCCTGAAATTTTACGAGATTTTGCGGGACAACCATTAGATTACTTCGTGAGTGGCTATGGTACCGGTGGAACAATTACTGGGGTTGGCGAAGTACTAAAAGTTGCTCGTCCAAACCTTAAAGTCATAGCAACCGAACCCGAAGGTGCAGCTTTGTTGAAGGGCAACGACTGGCAACCGCACAAAATCCAAGGTTGGACGCCTGATTTTGTTGCATCCGTACTTAATCGTGAAGTGATAGACCAAATCCTCCCCGTGACGGACACTGAAGCGCGCGATACAGCATTGGCGCTCGCTGCACAGGAAGGAATCTTTTGTGGTATCTCTGCCGGCGGAACATTTGCGGCGGCTTTGCAGGTTGCGGAGTCCGCACCCGAAGGCGCGACTATTTTAGCGATGCTACCAGACACAGGTGAACGTTACTTGAGCACCTTTTTGTTCGATGAGATCAGTGACGGTTCGGACGATGTTTAATTGTTTGTAATAATATTCAGATCCACTCAAATTTAGACGGCCTCAGTGCCGTCTTTTATTTTGTTCGACTTGCTTATTTTGTGTTAAACCGATAAGTTGCAAGGCACATTCAATAGCTTGGACGAAACATGATTGAAAAATGGCATCAGATTATTAAAACAAGTGATCCGTCTCTACTGGATGCGCTTTTGGCTGACGATGTGGTCCTTCACTCTCCCGTGGTACATAGCCTAATCCAAGGTAAGAAGATGGTTTCGCTCTATTTGCATGCAGCTTTCCACACCTTTTTAAACGATAGCTTCCATTACGTCAGGAAACTGAATTGTCATCCTGATCATATACTCGAGTTTGAGCTAGAAATTGACGGTATATTTGTCAATGGCGTTGATATGATCAAATTTGATGAAAGTGGGCAAATTATCGACTTTAAGGTGATGGTTAGGCCGCTAAAAGGCGTAAACCTAATTCACCATAAGATGGGTCAAATGCTAGAAAAGCTCAAATAGATAAAAATCTGCAAATCTGTGGATTAAATGGCAATGCTTTTTGGTCAATATAAACCTTGGGGTCAATAGCAGTCATAGGTTATTAATAATCAAATTTCATAAACAATAACAAGTCCTTCAGCAAGAGAGATTTCTTTTGTCGATTTTGTTAACATAGCGCTCATTTCAACTAGCCCCAGTTTATTTTCTATATGTCATTAATTCGAGGTGATAACCTCAGCTTATCTTATGGTCCACAAGTCCTTCTCGATCACACATCTTTTGTGGTGGAAGAAAATCAGAAAATTTGCCTAATTGGCCGAAATGGTACTGGCAAATCGACCCTGCTAAAACTAATCAGTGGCGAAGTTAAACCTGATGACGGAGTGATTAATCGCTCAAGAAATCATCGAGTAGGTTTTTTACCGCAAGCGCTTCCTGAAAAAACCGAGCAATCAATCAAAGCGTTCGTCGAGTCCGGTCTGCAAGCCATTAAAGATGCAGTGGAAGAGTACCAAACATTAATCGTGGAAGATCATACCTCCCCAAGACTTGAGTCGTTAGAAGAAATGATTAATACCTATGATGGTTGGAGTATTGATCAGCGAGTTGAACAAACACTGTCGCGTTTATCGCTTGATGGTGAGTTGAAAATGTCTAACTTATCAGGTGGTTGGCGTCGCCGAGCAGCACTTGCCAAAGCGCTTGTTCAGGAACCTGACCTACTGATTTTAGATGAGCCGACTAACCATTTAGATCTTGAAAGCATCCAGTGGCTTGAGGAGCAACTACTGAAATTTAAGGGCGCGTTGTTGTTTGTATCCCATGACCGACATTTTGTTAACAAAGTAGCTGACACTATTATGGAGCTGGATCGCGGACATTTACGACTCTATCCCGGTAATTATGCGGCTTATCAAACCCTTAAAGCACAACAATTAAAAGACGAGGAAAAGACTAACAGTGAATTTGATAAACGTTTAGCCAACGAAGAAAAATGGATAAGACAAGGCATTAAAGCGCGTCGTACTCGGAATGAAGGCCGTGTTAGGGCTCTCAAGAAAATGCGTCAAGAGCACGCAGCTCGTCGAAATGTCATAGGCAATAGTCAATTCAAAGCAAGTGTTGCTAAACAAGGAAGTAAAATTGTTGCTAGCATGAAAGACCTTCAAGTTGGCTATGATAAAGCACTCACCTTGCCTTTGAATTACATTATTCAAAAGGGTGACAAAATAGGCATACTAGGAAATAACGGTTGCGGAAAAACCACATTTATTAAAACCTTGCTCGGCAAGATACCACCATGTGGCGGAGAATTTTCAGCCAGTGAAAATATAGAAGTCGCTTACTTTGATCAGTTAAGGGATGGTATCGACTTGCAAAAAACGGTGTCTGATAATTTGACTGATGGTAAAGATTTTGTGGTCGTTGATGGTCAAGAGCGACATGTTATTAGCTACATGTCGGATTTTAATTTTACCCCAGACCGAGTCCGAGCGCCCGCACATTCGCTTTCGGGCGGCGAGGTCAATCGATTGCTGTTGGCAAAATTATTTACCCGAGCTGCTAATCTTTTCGTTTTGGATGAGCCCACCAACGATCTTGATGTCGAGACTTTAGAAGTGCTCGAGCATATGTTGGTTGAAATTAAAGCGACCGTTATCATTATTAGCCATGACAGAACGTTTTTAGACAACTGTTGTACTGAATTATTGGTTTTTGATAATCAACTACCGCCGGCAAATCAGCAAGAGGGCGTTTTCCAAGTTGTTGAAATCACTGGCGGATATCAAGATTGGGTTCACTACTTTCAACAGCACTTGCCAAAAGTGGTTAAATCTAAGCCCAAGACAGAGCCAGTGCAAGAACAGCCCAACAAGGCTAAAAAGCTGTCCTATAAAGATCAACGTAGACTCGATGAATTGCCAGCATTAATCGAAAAATTGGAACAACAAGTGGCAAATTTTGAATCAGAATTGTCTCAGCCTGAGTTCTATCAGGATGCTAAACTATCGGCCGAACGATTGGCCGAATTTGATCGGCTCAAATCTGAGCTTGATACTGCTTATGCAGAGTGGGATGAGCTAGAAGCAAAAACAGAATAGACTGCAATTGACTCGAACCAGTCAATTGCAAAATTGAATTAAATTACCTTAATAAAATAAATGGTGAACTAATATGAAATTGGCAAGTTTGAAAAATAATACACGCGATGGGCAGCTGGTAGTCGTTAGCCGAGATTTAAGCAAAGCAATTGCAATTCCAGAGATCGCTCACACCATGCAACAACTTTTGGATGATTGGAGTGAGCTGTCGCCAAAGGCGGAAGCGGTTTATCAAAAACTGAATGCCGGAGAGCTCGAAAACACCATTGAATTTGACCAAGAAAGTTGCGAGTCACCATTGCCTAGAGCCTATCAATGGGCTGATGGTAGTGCCTACGTCAATCATGTTGAACTCGTTCGTAAAGCGCGTAATGCAGAAATGCCAGAGACCTTTTGGACAGATCCTCTGATGTATCAAGGGGGAAGTGATGCATTCTTAGGACCAAGAGAGCAGATTTTAGTCGAGTCGACAGACTATGGTATCGACATGGAATCGGAAGTCGCGGTTATTGTTGACGACACGCCGATGGCAGCAACACCAGAGCAAGCCGCCAATAAGATTAAATTGTTGATGTTAGTTAATGATGTTTCGCTACGAAACTTGATTCCTGGAGAATTGGCAAAAGGTTTCGGCTTTTTTCAAAGCAAACCTTCCAGTGCATTTTCACCGGTTGCGGTTACGCCCGATGAGCTGGGTGATAGTTGGGATGGCAAAAAACTCCATCTACCATTAGTGACCCATCTTAATGGCGAACTATTTGGTGAGCCGAATTGCGGAATTGATATGACTTTCGACTTTCCGACCATTGTCGCTCACGCAGCTAAAACAAGACCGCTGTGCGCCGGCGCTATTATTGGTTCAGGGACTATTTCTAACGTTGACCGAAGTACCGGCTCGAGTTGTTTAGCAGAAAAGCGAATGCTGGAAATTATTGAGTCAGGTGAGGCTAAAACGCCGTTTATGCAGTTCGGTGATCGTGTTCGCATTGAGATGTTCGATAAAGCCGGCGAGTCAATTTTCGGAGCTATCGATCAAACGGTTGAACAATATGAGCTAGATAGCTCAAAATAGAAGTTAACAAAACCAATAACAAAATAACCATCGAATAAATTTGAGGGGAGGTTTGAATGATTAAACTTTACGGGTACTGGCGCTCTACGGCGGCTTATCGAGTCCGAATTGCACTAAATATCAAACAAATCTCTTACTCGCAAACATCAGTTAACCTGATTAAAGATGGTGGAGAACAACATGCTCAACCTTACCGTCAACTTAATCCACAAGGGCTAGTTCCTACTTTGGTTGATGGGCCTGCCGAAATCGGTCAATCAATGGCTATTTTGGAATATTTGGAAGAGCGTTACCCTAAAGTCCCGTTATTACCGGAAGACTCGGCAAAAAGAGCATTAGTAAGACAGCTGGCTAATACGATAGCTTGTGATGTTCACCCGCTAAATAACCTAAGAGTGCTGCAATATCTGTCAAATGAGTTATCTGTAGCAGACGCAGATAAAACTAAGTGGTATCATCACTGGCTGTTTTTGGGGTTCAGCGCGTTCGAACAATTGTTAGAAAAGCATCAATTTAATGGACCATATTGTATTGGTGGGGAACTATCTCTGGCCGATACTTGTCTTATCCCACAAATCTACAATGCAAACCGTTTTGATTATCCAATGGAAAAGCACCCATTGCTTCAATCAATTAATGAAAACTGCCTTCAGTTGACTCGCTTTCAAGACGCGAGCCCTGAAAGTCAGCCGGATGCTCTGTAGAAGCTTACGACACCAAAACTGGTGATTTTTGAAACGTTAATAAAGAAGTAGAATACTGTATGTCGAGAATTTTAGGCCAATTCAAAAGCGTAACCAAGGTCGCACTCATCAGCGCATTATTTGTGACTGGTCATAGCTCCGCCGCAGATTATTATCAAGTGATTGACTTGGGGACACTTGAAGGTACAGCGAGTGAAGGTTGGGACATTAATGATAGTAATGATGTCATTGGCGTTTCAAATGGAGAGAACTTTTCAAGCCATGCGTTTATTTATCGTGATGCCACTCAAGAGCTAATTGATTTAGGTCATTTGGATTTCGAGCGAGTCATTCGTGACGGTGATGGCAACGTGACCGCGGTGTTAGAATCGGGTCGGAGTACTGCGCTAGCGGTCAACCAAGATGGAATGGCGGTTGGTTCCTCAACCCAATTAGTTGAAGTTGGTGAAGATAGCGACGGTAACCCGATATCAATCGAAGTTAACTACGGGATTTATTTTGATACCGACGCTTTGACCCTATCGATCATTCCGCAATACGATCAAGATAATCCAACCAACACCATCGCAACTGCCATTAATCAAAATCAATTGGTGGTCGGAACCACTAAAATTGACCCACCCAATGATACTGATTCCGATGGTAATGAAGTGACTAATACTTATGAAAGAGGTTTCTTCTTCGATATAGGCACTCAAGAATTCACTGTTGTTGAACCTCTGGTTCCTGATGATGAAGGCCAATTTGTGGTAATGCGCGATGTAAATGATAACGGTATTGCGGTTGGGGTTTCGACTCGAATTGTTGATGATCGCAACGAAGCAAGAGTCATCATTGTTGACGTTAACCAACCGGATCAACTTGAAGAGTTAGATGTGTTTGGTGGTTTTTCTAGCTTTCCCTGGGCAATTAACAATGCCGGTATGGTTGTGGGTAAGGCAAGTCTTGAAAACAACGTTACCGAGCAAGCTTTTTTATATGACACAGAAACTCAAACGGTGACCGAGCTGGGTTATTTAAACGATAGTTTTAGAGCATCTGAAGCGATTGATATTAATGAAAGTAATCAAATTGTCGGACGATCTCGTTTCCAAAACTCGCCTGCTGTTTATCATGCGTTTTTATATGAAGATGGTGAGATGAAAAACCTCAACCGATTAATTGATTGCGACAGTGGCTGGGTTTTGAATGAGGCTCGTGCCATCAATGATGCAACCGGTGGAGCGGTAATTACCGGAACCGGTGTGGTCAATGGTGAAAAACATGCCTTTATGCTAAAACCGCTCGCTGGAACGGCACCGGTTTGTGAAACCGAAGATGACGAAAGTGGTGGTGGTTCAATGCCTGTTTTAGGATTGTTGGGTTTGATGTTATTGGGCTTTCGTCGAAATAGTATCAAATAATTTTCGAATTAAGTTTTAATAACTGAATTAAGTTTTAATAATTAAAGCATTCTTAACTCGGCACTAAGTCTATTATTCGATCACAGAATAGCTGACAGCCAACAGAATTAAAAAAGCTCCGTTAAGGAGCTTTTTTGTTTGTCTTGAATCAATTGGGTTTTATTTTTATTAAAGGTAAGCGTGGTGTTACATATTGGGGTAGTTCGGACCACCGGCACCTTCAGGAGTCACCCAGTTAATATTTTGGCTCGGATCTTTAATGTCACAAGTCTTACAATGGACACAGTTTTGCGCGTTAATTTGAAAGCGTGGGTTATTGCCGTCATCATCTCTAATGACTTCGTACACACCTGCCGGACAGTAACGTTGCGCCGGTTCATCATAATCTTTTAGGTTAACTTCAATTGGAATATTAGGATCAGCTAGCTGCAAATGAACCGGTTGATCTTCTTCATGATTGGTATTGGAAATAAATACCGAGCTCAACTTATCAAACGACAAAACCCCGTCTGGCTTTGGGTAATTGATGGGTTTGCACTCCGACGCCTTTTTCAGTTGTGCATGATCTGGCTTAGGGTCACTCAATGTCCAGGGTAGTTTGCCGTTGAAAATATTGATATCGAAAAAGCAATAAGCAGAGCCCAGCAAATTGCCCCATTTATGTTGAGCAGGCCCAAAGTTACGTTGCATATGGAGCTCTTTCCAAGCCCACGAGCTTTGGTAGCTGGTGGTAAACTGCTCTAACTCCGCAGCAGGGGATTCTGATTTTAGCGCCTCGAAAATGCTTTCTGCTGCGATCATTCCTGATTTCATCGCGGTGTGCGACCCTTTGATTTTGGCGAAGTTAAGGGTGCCTGCATCGTCCCCAATTAACAAACCACCTGGGAAAACCATTTTGGGTTGAGATTGGATTCCACCTTTGGCGATTGCTCTCGCACCATAAGATATTCGCTCGCCACCAGAGAGGTATTGGCTGATCTTGGGGTGGTGCTTATAACGTTGAAATTCATCAAACGGACTTACGTGAGGGTTACTGTAAGAAAGATCGACAATAAAGCCCACGGCGACTTGATTATCTTCTATATGATACAAAAATCCACCACCTGCGCTGTTGGATTCTGAAACAGGCCATCCCGCACTATGAACTACTTTTCCTTGTTGGTGCTGCTCACTTGGAATTTTCCATATTTCTTTAATTCCGATTCCGTAGTGTTGGGGCTCCTTGCCTTTGTCTAACTCAAACCGCTTAATTAGTTGTTTGCCAATATGTCCGCGGCAGCCCTCAGCAAAAACGGTGTATTTGGCTCTTAATTCCATGCCTGGCATGTAACCATCTTTTTGCGAGCCGTCTTCTGCGACTCCCATATCCCCTGTAATAATGCCTGCTACTTGACCATTTTCATCGATCAAGGCTTCACTAGCGGTAAACCCTGGAAAGATTTCTACCCCCAAAGCCTCTGCTTGTTCAGCCAACCAGCGGCACAAGTTACCGAGGCTAATAATATAATTGCCGTTGTTATGCATGGTTTTAGGGGCTGCAAAGTTTGGAATTTTTATTGCAGATTGAGCCGAGCGCATCAGATAAATATCATCGCCAGTGACGGGGACATTGACCGGCGCGCCTTGTTCTTTCCAATTTGGAAGCAGCTCGTCTAACGCACGGGTTTCAAATACCGCACCCGACAAAATATGGGCGCCAACCTCAGAGCCTTTTTCAACGACACAAATGGTGACGTCACTTTGTTGCTCTTGGGCTAGTTGTGCCAGCTTAATCGCGGTTGACAACCCTGAAGGACCTGCTCCAACAACAACGACGTCAAACTCCATCGATTCACGTTCTACCGCAGTATTTTCCATCTTAGATGCTCCAAACTTAAAAACAATTATTCTAGCCTAAATAACAGCGACGCTGTTATCGTATTTTTATATAGGTGATATAGCCGTAAAGTGCTGCATTATACCCGATTTTTGTTGACGTTAAACGCATAAAACGGCAAGATCTCGCTACTTTGCAAAAGTCTCAAAAATTAGAATTCAAATTACACAAGTCTAGATACAGGTGTCTCAATGAAATTAATGGTAACGGTGAAGCGCGTAGTTGACTACAACGTCAAAGTTCGCGTTAAAGATGATCATTCCGGGATTGAAACCGCGAATGTAAAGATGTCGATGAATCCTTTCTGCGAAATTGCAGTTGAAGAAGCGGTTCGGTTGAAAGAAAAAGGAGTGGCAACCGAAGTCGTCGCTGTTTCAATTGGCCCTGCTCAATGTCAAGAAACCTTGAGAACGGCACTAGCGCTGGGCGCTGACCGAGCCATCTTAGTCAAAACTGATGATGAAATTCAGCCGCTCGCAGTCGCAAAACTGCTGAAGGGTGTGGTTGAAAAAGAGTCTCCGGATTTAGTCATTATGGGTAAGCAATCAATCGATGGCGATAACAATCAGTCCGGTCAAATGTTAGCCGCACTTTTAGATTGGCCACAAGGTACGTTTGCTTCTGAAGTTGCAATCACGGATGGTAAAGCGAATGTTACCCGTGAAATTGATGGTGGTCTTGAAACTGTTGCATTACAACTTCCGGCTATTGTGACGACGGATTTAAGACTGAATGAGCCGCGTTTTGCCTCGCTGCCGAACATTATGAAGGCCAAAAGAAAGCCATTGGAAGAGTTATCAACTGATGACCTAGGCGTTGATGTCGGAGCGAGAGTTAAAACCCTTAAAGTTGAGCCGCCAGCATCGAGAGAAGCAGGTATCAAGGTTGAAACGGTAGCCGAGTTAGTTGATAAACTTAAAAATGAAGCGAAGGTGATCTAATGTCTATTTTAGTGATTGCAGAACATAATAATCAAGATTTAGCGGCTTCAACGCTATCAACTTTAAGTGCAGCAGAAAAGATCGGCTCTGACATTGATGTGATTGTCATGGGAAGCAACTGTCAGTCTGTTGCTGAGCAAGCTGCCGCATGCCCTTCGGTTAAAAATGTAATTAAAGCGGACCACGCTGACCTTGAGCATCCGACTGCCGAGAGTTTAGCCGCAATCGTTTTAGCAAATGCTGACGGCTATACTCATATCCTTGCAGGAGCGACTACATCAGGCAAAAACTTCATGCCACGTGTTGGTGCCAAGTTAGATGTGCAACCGATTTCAGACATTACAGCTGTCGAAAGCGAAAATACATTTAAGCGTCCTATTTATGCTGGAAATGCAGTCGCCACTGTTGAATCATCCGATTCAGTGAAAGTGCTAACTGTTCGTGGCACCGGCTTTGATGCCGCTGTGGCAGAAGGCGGAAGCGCGGCGATTAACGAATTTGACCCAGCGGCTTTAATTTCTAGTCAATCGACTTTTGTGTCACAAGAACTAACAGAGTCTGAAAGACCTGAACTAACGGCGGCTAATATCATTATTTCTGGTGGCCGTGGTATGCAAAGTGGCGAAAATTTCCATTTGATCGAAACCATTGCCGATAAACTCGGTGCCGCTGTGGGTGCATCCAGAGCAGCTGTCGATGCGGGATTTGTACCAAACGACTATCAGGTTGGCCAAACTGGTAAAATCGTGGCTCCAGAACTTTACATTGCGGTTGGAATTTCTGGCGCAATTCAGCATTTAGCAGGAATGAAAGACAGTAAAGTGATTGTTGCAATAAATAAAGACGAAGAAGCACCGATTTTCCAAGTTGCTGACTACGGATTGGTTGCAGATTTGTTTAAGGTTTTACCGGAGCTAAACGAAGCGCTCTAGCTCAACCTTATATACTGAACGAAATAAACGTCTGATCACTTTATAGTGACTCAGACGTTTTTTTTTGTCTCTAAATTAAGTACTCAAAAGCAGATTGTGGTACCATATAGTAAACCATTCAAAAACAATTGAATCATCCCAAAAACAACCGAATCCTCCAAAAATCGCTTAATCAAATATAACGCTTAATCAAATAAAACAGAACAAATTGCACCATAAAAAAAGGCCTGAACAAGGTTCAGGCCTCAAAGCTAAACTCGGCAGAGATTAGCGAAACACTTTTGTTTGAAAGAGTGATAGCTCAATAAACAAACCTTTTCACTCTCTCTTTAAGAAGAGTTTATATACTCAAACTAGCCACATTTAGAGTCGCCGCAACTTAAGCAAGTCATGCAGCCATCCATTAATATGGCAGCTTTAGTCATACATTTTGCACACATTTGAGCACTATCGGGGTAATCAGCAGAAGCATCTTTGTCGGTGCTTTGCATCGCATCATACTCTGCTCGTTTAGCATCAACTAATTTTTGCTGATGTTCGTCGAGTCCTTCATCTTTTAAAAGTCCAATCATTCGTAAATGAGATTCTATTGCATCACCAATTTCTGCAACCAGTGAGGGCATGTATTTTCCACCTGGTTTGAAATAACCACCTTTAGGATCAAATACTGCTTTCAATTCCTCTGCCAAAAAGGTGCAGTCACCTCCTTTTCTGAAAACCGCTGAAATAACTCGGGTTAACGCAACCACCCACATAAAATGGTCCATATTTTTCGAGTTAATAAAAATTTCAAAAGGCCTTCTAAGCTCGTGCTCTGTTCCTTGATTTAAAACAATGTCATTGATAGTCATGTAAAGCGCATGATCAGAAAGAGGGGTCTTAACTTTGTAAGTTGAGCCCAGCAACATTTCTGGACGTTTAACACTCTCATGCATTTGTACTATATCAGCACTCGGCTTAGCTTCAGATTTTGCGACTTCCTCAACGACTGGCTCGTCGTCTTTTTTGACTTTATAGCCAACGATGGATTGTGTAATTTGTTTTGCCATAATAATTTTCCGTTATATTCTCTTCAAACGCCACCGACTTGAAGCCGGTGGAAAGTTAACGCGATTAAAGTTTACCGTAGTAACCTTCTTTTAACGCATCAAATAAGTTTGCTGCAGTATGAACTTCACCGTCATATTCAACTTCTTCGTCACCTTTTAGATCAACCGTGGTACCGTCTTCAAGAGTAAACTGATAAGTGGTATTTTTTAGGTCATCTTCTTTAACCAGAACGCCTTGGAATACTTCTGGGTTAAATCTAAAGGTTGTACAGCCTTTTAGTCCCTCTTTGTAGGCATATAAGTAAATATCCTTAAAATCTTCGAATGGGAAGTCTGTTGGAACATTAGCTGTCTTAGAGATGGACGAGTCGATCCACTTTTGAGAAGCCGCTTGAATATCAACATGCTGCTTAGGCGTTATGGTTTCAGCGGTGACAAAGTAATCGGGAAGCTGCTCTTCAGCTTTATCCGAAAAAGGCATCGCTTTAGGATTGACTAAAGTGCGGTATGCCAACAACTCGTATGAAAAAACATCGACTTTTTCTTTACTCTTTTTACCTTGTCGAATCACGTTTCTTGCATAGTGATGCGCAAAGCTTGGCTCTATGCCGTTACTTGCATTGTTTGCAAGTGAAAGTGAAATAGTTCCGGTAGGAGCAATCGATGAATGGTGAGTAAATCGTGCGCCTTGCTCAGCCAGCGCTTCCACGAGCTCAGGTTCAACTTTTGCAATTTGCTGCATATATCGACTGTAGCGGGCATGCAAAACTTTACCCTTTATTTTCTGTCCCACTTTGTAGCCATCTTTAGCCATTTCTGGGCGCTTATGCAGCATTTCACCGGTAACGGTAAACTCTTCTTCCATAATAGGCGCTGCACCTTTTTCTTTACTGAGTTCTAAACCTGCTTTCCAGCCTTCTACAGCCAGTACTTTGGTGACTTCGTCAGTGAATTTAATGGATTCTTCAGAGCCATACTTTTTGCAAAGCATGGTTAGGGTGGAGCCGAGTCCCAAGTATCCCATGCCATGTCGTCGCTTAGAGTTGATAGCATCGCGTTGGCCAATTAAAGGCAGTCCGTTAATTTCGACCACGTTATCAAGCATACGGGTAAATATATTGACTACTTTTCTAAACTTATCCCAGTCAAATTCAGCTTGCTCAGTAAACGGCTTGTTAACGAATCGAGTCAGGTTGACAGAACCTAGCAAGCAGGAGCCATAAGGTGGCAAAGGTTGTTCCCCACAGGGGTTCGTAGCTCTAATATTTTCGCAGAACCAGTTGTTGTTCTTTTCATTGACTTGGTCAATTAATATAAAACCAGGCTCAGCAAAGTCATAAGTTGATGACATGATCAAATTCCACAACTTGGAGGCTTTGATAGTTTTATGGACACGGCAAGCAACTTGCCCAACATCATTGCTGATATAAGTATCTGTGATTGGCCACTCTCGCCAAACGACTTGTGCTTCGTCGTTTAGATCGATGTTGTCTAGTTTTACTTCTTTTTCTGTGACTGGGAAGATTAATTTCCAATCTTCATCATTGATCACAGCTTGCATAAACTCGTCGGTAATTAATAAGGATAAATTAAATTGTCTTAACCGACCATCTTCTCTTTTTGCGCGAATAAAATCGAGAACGTCTGGGTGACTAATATCAAAAGTCGCCATTTGAGCGCCACGACGGCCACCAGCAGAAGATACGGTGAAGCACATTTTGTCATAGATATCCATAAACGAGAGTGGGCCAGAGGTGTACGCGCCAGCACCAGACACATAGGCATCTTTGGGGCGAAGAGTCGAGAATTCATAGCCTATCCCACAACCCGCTTTTAAAGTTAATCCTGCCTCGTGAACTTTTTCTAAAATGTCGTCCATTGAGTCGGCAATTGTGCCAGACACCGTACAGTTAATTGTCGATGTTGCGGGTTTATGTTCTAGCGCGCCAGCATTTGACATGATTCTGCCTGCTGGAATTGCGCCGTGCCTTAAAGCCCATAAGAAGCTCTCATGAACTTCATCTTGTTTTTCTTCTTCTTCTACTTCAGCAAGAGCACGAGCCACTCGTTGGTAAGTTTCGTCAATAGTGCTGTCAACTGGGTCGCCTTCTTTGGTTTTTAATTGGTATTTTGTTTCCCAAATATCAACCGAGGTGTGTTGAAAATCAATTTGAAAATTTTCGGGTGTTTCTTTTTGCTTTAATGATGCTGTCATTAACAGTTTCCCTCTGAATATCTGAATGCTCTAATCGAATCAGAGCTTATTTTAATTATGAAATATGATAAAAATTATGGTTTCGTAAATCTTGTATTGAGTAAGTTCAATTTGGCTTTAAAAACTCGTTAATTTACAAATCTTCATTGACCGTTTGAAAGGGTTCAGAATGAAACAACTGTGTATAAATCAACGTATAAAATATGCACAAGCCTGTTAACAACCGGTGGATAATAGTGACCGACATTAGGGAAAACTAATTTTCCTTAAAAATCAAAGGGGTACTATATCTGGTAGTCCTCACGCCAGTGGGTACACAATATATAGGTCGGCTTAATGAAAGTAAAGCTAAATGTGGGATATTTTTATGAAAATATTGCGCTAGATTTGTTGTCACTCTTTTAACCTTATCGGAGCCCTGATTAGGTGACACATTGGAATAATATTTGCAAAGTCTCAAGCAATAAAGCACTTAGAATGGTTCTCTGTGAAGCGCCACTAATAAAACAGATTTTTCCTCCGTTTTTACCTTTTTTCGGTAATGAGTTTGGGGTGATTTATGCTAAAGTCCGGCTTTGTTAATTTGTCGAGTAAGTCATGGTATCGCCAGCAGCAACTCCAACTCCAATCGTGCTTAAATTCGGTGGCAGCAGCGTCGCTGAAACAAAACATTGGACCACCATAGTTGAGCAACTCAAACTGCAGATAGAACAAGGTAAGAGTCCGGTGTTGGTGTTGTCAGCATTAAAGGATGTATCTAATCGATTAGAGGCTATTTTACATCAAGCGGTCGCCGGCGATTTTGAGCGGGCGGTAAATCAACTCACCCAAAGACATTTAGAATTCGCTCGGGAATTAGGTTTACAAATTGCGGCCGCACTTCAGCGATATTCAACTGAACTTAGTCAGCTGTGCCAACTGATCCACCACAAGCAACAAATTACACCGCAGTTGCATGCAAGCGTTCTAGCTATTGGCGAACTAATGTCGACAACCATTGGAAGTGAATTTATCAAACACGCTGGGCTCGACGCGATGTGGGTTGATGCACGAGAGCTGCTTGTTTCCGTACCGCAGCAAGATAATTGGCATCATTTTACTAGTGCGGTCTGTGAGTTCGACTATTGCCCTGCAAGCGTAAAACGGTTATTTGAAAACCCTAATCAAAAGCGAATTATTGTCACCCAAGGGTTTATTGCAGTTGACCCAGACGGCAACACTGTACTTTTAGGACGAGAAGGCTCAGATACCAGTGCGGCTTATTTGGCTGCCATGCTTGGCGCTGAAGGGGTACAAGTTTGGACTGATGTTATCGGCGTTTACTCCGCCAACCCTGCTGATGTTCCTCAGGCTCGATCAATTGCAACATTAAGCTACCAGCAGGCGCATACCATGGCAAAGTTAGGTGCTAAAGTTCTCCACCCTAAAGTGATTAGGCCTTTATTGACTAACCAAATACCGCTGCAAGTAAAGTCGACTTGGTTTCCAGAGTATCAAGGTACATTGGTAGGCAAGCAGGTGCTTGAACAACCGCGCCAAACCAATGAGATTATTGCGGTAATGTGGCTGAACCCTTGCATCATGGTCGAGCTTCCAAACTCAAGTGATGAGCAAGCATCTCATCAAAGTAAGATAAAACAGCTATTAGAAATGGGGTTCGATCTGATCATCGATCAAGTCCAGAACGAGTCGCAGCGTTACCTTTTTAAATATGTTAATTCAGATCAACCGATGCCGAGCGCTGAACAGTTAGCGGTTAGCTTAGTTGTAGATATTTCGAAATTAAACGTGTTTGGTAGTTTGTTAAGTCTGCTGGGGAGTGAGCAAATGCTCGAATGGAAAGCTCGTGCAGGTGGGCTAATTTCACAATTAGTCGGTGAACAATTGATTGCGACTTTTGAAAACTCTCAAACGGCGACCGTCAGCTATTTTTTATCGGACGAGGTAAGTCGATCAATAATGCCCAAAATTCATCAATCGTTAGTCGGTCAAAATTCAATCGAAATTTCTCAACTTAGCTAAAGCGTGGTTTAATAGCGACTTTGTTAGTAAAAAAGCTTTAAGAAGAATAAAAGAAGGGTGCTTTATGGAATGGTTCAAGGTATTACCTCCGCTAGTCGCAGTTATCATCGTATTATGGAAAAAAGAAGTCATTTTAGCGCTGTTGTTAGCGATATTTGTTTCTGAATGGCTATTAGTGACAGACTCATCGTTGGTGAGCCCATTGTTTGGTGGGCTGAATTTGCTAGAAAGAATTACCTCGGTATTTGCCGATGGCGGTAATACCCGCATACTAATTTTTAGTGTGCTTGTGGGTGCGCTTCTTGCCTTTATGCGCGACTCAGGTGGAGTCACCGGTTTGGTCAAATCGCTGATATCTAAAGGGTTGGCAAAGTCGCCAAGGCAAGTTTCATTAATGGCGAGTTTTACCGGCGTGGTCGTATTTATTGAATCAAACCTTAGTGTGTTGACCGCGGGTATCGTGTCGCGAGGATTATTCGATAAATTCAAACTCAGTCGAGCCAAACTTGCTTATATTATTGATAGTACATCTGCTCCCATTTGCATATTAATCTTACTGAATGCGTGGGGAGCCTACGTATTAGCACTGCTCAGTAATTATGAGCTAGGTAGCAGTCCTGCCGAGATTCTTTGGGGGACAGTGCCGTTTAACTTTTACGCATTAATTACTTTGGTTGTTGTCTTTTATACTTGCTACACCGGCAAGTACTATGGACCACTGGCCACCAGTCCACTGCAATCCGAGCTCGAAATCGAAAAGGTTAATGCGGAATCGGAGTACTCGGAACAAGAAAAAAAAGGAGCTCATGCGAGCTTTATGGTGGTGCCCATTTTAGTCATGGTGTTTGGCATGATTGGCTTTATGCTTTGGACTGGTGATGGAGAACTCGCCAAAGGCAGTGGCTCCAAATCGGTATTTTACGCAACATCGTTAGCTTGTTTAGTGGCGTATTTAATGATGCTCTTTAGCCGTCGGTTTAAACATCAGCAGCTGGTTAAAATTGGCTTTAAAGGAATGTCAGAAATTTTGCCGCTGGTCACCATTGTGCTGTTATCTTTAGCCCTAGGATCGAGTTTAAAAGAATTAGGCACTGGGATTTATATTTCACAAATTGTCGGCGACTTTTTACCACTTTATCTTGTTGCACCAATGATTTTTATTGTGGGAGGTATCATATCCTTTTCCACAGGAACCTCATGGGGAACATTTGCGATTTTAATTCCCATTGGAGTGCCAATAATTCAGCAAATGGGCTTACCACCTTCGTTAATTATCGCCGCCATTCTCGGTGGCGGAGTGTTTGGTGATCATTGCTCGCCTATTTCGGATACAACCGCCGTTTCTGCTATCGCGTCGGGTTGCGACTTGTTGGAGCATGTTAGGACTCAGCTACCTTATGCGCTATTTGCCGGTGGCCTGACAGTCATAATTTATTTGTTAATTGGCCTCGTCATTTTATAGCAAAATGTTTAGGGCCAAAGTTATTAATAAAGATTAATCACTATGCTTAGAAATACTCAAGCGGTTATTCACCTAGAACATATTCGTCACAATTATGAGCTGGCGAAGCGTTGGGCCTCTGGCTCGAACAATATGGCGATTATTAAAGCCAATGCTTATGGCCATGGGTCATTGGAAGTTGCGAAGCATTTGGCACCCCATGTTCCGGCATTTGGCGTGGCAATTTTACAAGAGGCGGTTGAACTAAGGCAGGCTGGAATCGAAACGCCGATCCTGATTTTGCAAGGCGTACAAACCGCCGAAGAGTGTAATATCGCCAGTCAATTGAACTGTTGGTTGACAATTCATAGTTTAACGCAGTTGCAGGTATTGGTCGCAACGCCATTGGATTCAATAATTAAAGTATGGCTAAAAGTCGATTCGGGGATGCACCGCCTTGGGTTAAGCGGACCCGAGCTAAAAAAAGCCATATCGGTCATCCAATCATGTCAATGGATCCATTCTGATTATGTGGTCACCTCACATTTTGCCTGCGCAAGCCAACTTGATAATCGGCAGAATCACCAACAACTCGCAGTTTTCACCCAAATGCTAACAACTGCGCAGGTCGAAAGCTCGATCGCCAAGAGTTTTGCTAATTCGGCGGCTTTGCTGAACTGCTCCGAAAGCCATTTCGACTGGAATAGACCTGGAATCATGTTATACGGGGGCTCGATGTTTGACTCGCCGCACCCGAGAGAGCAACAATTGCGAGCGGCCATGACATTTGAATCAGAAGTCATTGCTATTCGAAAGGTCGCAAAAGGTGACGCTGTGGGGTACGGGCACGCATGGCGAGCGTCCCAAGATTCTTTGATTGCAACCGTTGCCGCAGGCTATGCAGACGGCTACCCTAGAAATGCGATATCGGGAACGCCTGTGTTGATCAATGGTGAGCAAGCGAAACTAACCGGTACGGTGTCAATGGATATGCTTTCAGTCGATGTAAGCGACATCTCTCCAGTTAAGGTAGGCGATAAGGTCGAGCTTTGGGGAACAAATTTAGCGGTTTCTAAGGTGGCCGAATCAGCTCAAACCATTAGTTATGATTTACTGACTCGAGTCAGTCCAAGAGTGCCAAGAGTTTATCGATAAATGAAATATTATCGCTTGCTAGGTAATTTATTCAGTGATGCCCAATATCACTAATGCGTAACGGTTTTTGCCAAGGCTCATCACAACTCAGTTTGCTGCTAATTGCATTCACAGCCATTGCATTGATGAGCATTGTGCCTGTCATCATAAAATGGATTAGTGCCAATGAAGTGACCATCGGTATCGTTAGGTTGGCGATTGCTGCGGGCGGCATCGGATTGATTTTGCTTGCTAAAGGACGCGCGATACAAATTCAGCAAGGCCAGCTAAAATGGTTGATTTTACTGGGGCTTGTTTTTGCGGTGCATTGGTATACATACTTTCTTTCAATCAGGATGACCGATGCGTCGCTCGCCGCCATTGGTGTTTCCACTTTCGGAATTCACCTGCTGTTATTATCAGTCATTTTCAAAAACGAACGCTTTAACAAAGTTGACTTGGTCGCGGTGGCTATGTGCGTGTTTGGGATGCTGCTTGCCTCACCAAGTTTTCAATTAGAACCTCAAAAGTGGCTAGGCTTTGCCGTATCTGTTTTGAGTGGTTTTCTATACGCTTGCCTTCCGCTCATCAATCAGCAAGCAAGTCAGGTTTCAACTCAAACCCGAGCTTTCGCTCAATTTGGCTTTGCACTCATGGTTTTTTTACCTTTCGTGCCGTTTGCAGATTTCAAATTAGATGAACATTCCTGGCAGGGGCTCATTGTATTAGGGGTATTGAGCACCTTGATAGCACATACTCTCTGGATTAAGGTCAGTACCGAGTTGCCATCCAATCTTACGGCCGTTGTTTATTATGGATACCTACCTCTCACTCTCGTGCTGAGTTACTTTTTGCTTGAAGAATCCATGAACTACGCCAAACTGCTTGGCGCTGCGCTTATTATCGCTGCCAACATAATGACTATTTTCTTTCACAAAACAAACAAATAATAGCCTTGCTATCTCTTTATGAGATTGAATTTGGGTCACTGATTTAAAGATTGCTGCTATAGTTAAGAGGTGTACTATAAATTAAAGCAATTTCGCTCTATAAGCCTTTGAATCAAAAAGCCAAAAATACTTCTGATCTGGAAACGCAGTTACAGGAATATCAGCAAAAGAACGCCGATTTAGAGCGCGTAGTTCAATATTATGCTGATACTAAAAAGCTGCAAAAAGCCTTATTTGATATTGTCGATATCGCTAACTCGAGCAAGAGCATTGAGGTGTTCTACAAAACACTTCATGAGATTATTTCTAGCCTGATCCCTGCCAAGAACTTTTTCATCATGCTTCATTACCCAGAAACCGAGCAAGTTAGTTTTCCTTACTATGTTGATGAGGATGATGATGAGCAAAGTAAGGACGATCCATTGCATAATCCTAATGCAATGTTTTCAGCGGAAAAGATTAAAGGTTCGCCAACCATGCAGGTTATTCAAACCGGTAAATTGTTGCATTTAAGTAAAGCTGAAATGCTAAAAACCTCAATGGTCGGTAAAGCGCCTGAAGATTGGATAGGTGTACCACTAAAGCTTGAAGAAAAATTGCTTGGTGCAGTCGTGGTGCAAAGTTACGAAGCCGGTTTTAGATACCCTAAAAAATATGAAAATTTATTGGTTTACGTTTCTCAACATATTGCTTCAGCATTGCGACGTCGTGAAGATGCAGAGTCTTTAAAGCAGGCACACCAAAAACTCAAAGCCTATAATTCTGAACTGGAAAAGCGAGTTACTGAAAGAACCGAAGAGCTAAAGAGTATTAACAAGACCCTGGCTAATGAAGTCAAAGTGCGTCGTCGTGGTGAAAAAGTTCAAAAAGCGTTGTTTAATATCGCCGATTTAGTGAATACCTCCAATAGTATCGATGGTTTATTTAAGGGAGTTCATCGTAGTATTTCAGAATTGATGTATGCCGAAAATACCTTTATCGCAACTTTAGCTGAAGACAACATTACTTTGGAGTTTCCTTATTTTGTCGACAAGCACGACGATAGACCCGGTATTATCAAGTTAGATCCCGACTGTCCAGACAGTCAAAAGTCAGTGACTGCGCAAATTTTAAGGTCTGGCGAATCAATTCTGTTTACTCAATCCGAAAACCCAGAAATGGATCAAATTGGTCCGTCATCGGTTTCCTGGTTGGGAGTACCCTTAAAAGATAAATCAGCTACTTTCGGTGTGTTAGTGGTGCAAAGTTATGACCCGGCATTTATCTATACCAAACAAGAGCAGTTAGTTCTCGAAACCATTGCACACCAAGTATCTTCAGCCATCTTAAGAAAGAAAGATTCTGATGCTTTGTTTCTCGCGCACGAAAACCTAGAGCGGCGAGTTAAAGAGCGTACATCGGTATTGGAAAAAACCATTATCAAACGGCGAAAAATTGAGAAAAAACTCGAATATGAATCATTGCATGACTCTTTGACTCAGCTACCTAATCGACGGTTTTTGTTGGAGGAGTTAGAGGTCGTGTTAAGCCTGCCTCCAACAGGGAAAGAATGCGATCTTGCGCTGCTATTTTTAGATTTAGATCGGTTTAAAATCATTAATGATAGTTTAGGACATCATGTCGGTGATTTATTCTTAATTGAAGTCTCGAAACGTTTGACCCGATGCATGCGAGAACATGATGTCGTGGTGCGATTAGGTGGCGACGAATTTTGTATTTTGATGCACGATGTTGATTCGATTCAAATTGCCATTCAACTTGCTGAACGTGTTTTGAGGACCTTGAGAGACCCAGTCGAAGTGGAGCAACATTCACTAATTACCAGCGCAAGTATTGGAGTTCGAATCACCAAAATCGGTAAAGATAGTGCCGATAAAGTGATTGGTGATGCGGATGCGGCAATGTATCAGGCGAAACATGACGGTAAGGACCGCTATTGCTTATTTGATGCCAACATTAAAAAGATTGTTTCTAAGCGATTAAAAATTGAGCAAGACCTACGCTTGGCAATTGGTACCGAGCAACTGAGTTTATTTTACCAGCCCATTGTGGATCTATTTGATAGTCGAGTGATTGGCTTGGAGGCGCTTATTCGTTGGCAACATCCTGAGCTTGGGTTTATTAGTCCGGCAGAGTTTATTCCCATTGCAGAAGAAACGGGATTGATTCAGGAGCTAGGTGAGTCCGTGGTGGCTATGTCCTGTAAGGCTCTCAGTGAGTTTGCCAAAGTGCCGGAGTTAGCACACCTTTACGTTAATATTAATATTTCGGCTATGCAAATTCTATCGCGAACCTTGGATGAGTATATTCGACAACAAATCGCAAAATACCAAATTGATACCAGCAAGCTGAATGCGGAAATTACCGAGAGCATATTGGTCGAGGACTTTAATGCGGCGATTCAGTTTGTCCAAGAGCTTAAGTCAATTGGTATGAAGGTACTATTGGATGATTTTGGTACCGGATATTCATCGCTCAGTTATTTACACCAATTCCCATTTGATATTATCAAACTAGACCAATCATTTATTCAATCGACCGAAGAAAACGACAAAATGGTAGGGTTGATAGAGTCGATTGGTTTCCTTGTGGCAAGCTTAGGTATGCAGATCGTGGTTGAAGGTATTGAAACTCAGTCGCAGAGTGCTATTGCTCAGAATCTCAATTGTCATTTTGGGCAAGGCTATCTTTACGCGAAGCCAATGCCTAAAGAAGAGCTTACCCAATTTATAATCAATCAAGCTTAATTCGGTTTAACAGAATTTAATTCGCTAGGTTTTGCATTTCTTTGCGTTGTTGAACCCAGATTTTTGTAGCGAAGTGAATCGTAGCGAAGTGAAAGGGCTGTGATTCAGTCAACTCGCGTGGCCAAGGTATCTTGGTGTGACACAATTAGCGCTCGCAAGTACAATCCAATGTCGTCTCGTGATTTAAACCCAGCATCAATCGCCGCTTGAGCAAACACCTCAGCTTTTAAGTCAGGCATACTAGCGAATGCCGGCAAGTCAGGATAATACCCAATGGTAAAGCTATCCACATCGCTTCCAAAGGTGGTCTCAAAGATAACGTTTGCTTGTCGTTGTGTGGTGGTAAGGTATTTATTTTCCATGGCGCGCTGCTTTAGTAATTCTTGGGACTTACCGTGCATGGCATGAAACATTTCAATATGAAAAATACCGCTGGTCTCGCCAAGTTTCTTGAGAGTTTTCCAGTCGCTATTCGACTTGGCCAAAAATGTATGTTGAAAATCAGCGACTTTCGAAAACTGCTTATGTTTGAGAGGCGATTTCCCTGCGGGTTCAAGAATCATTAAATCCCAATGATCGCCTTGACTATGCCTCATAATAGTCGCCTGACCCTGTTGATCTAATTTATATTGACGTACCTGTTCAAGCAAGTCTGCTAGTAGGCCTGGTGCCGCCCTTAATAACGAGACTCGATAGCTTTCTTGAGCTTGCGCCAGCGGTGCGAGTAACAATGCGAAGGTGATCACAATCAATTTCATTTTATTAGTCCTATTTGTTGCGGTATCTAGAGCTCGGTAATATTATGCTATCTGAAAAATCACTAGGCCGCTATAGGCTATTTGTAAAGCCCCACTATATCGAATATCCTTAATTCGGGTTTAACCAAGAGTATTTAAGGTGTTTTGGATGTTGGGAGGCTGTTTAGGATATTTATGGTGCAAAGTCATCAGCCGGTAGTTAAAAGTAATAAACGACTCGTCTGCAAAGAGTGCGACCTGTTGGTTTCACTGCCGGAATTGTCCCACGGGAAAAAGGCGGTCTGTCCACGTTGTGATTTTGTCTTGACTCGCTTTCATCACTTTACTCGCAGCCGTTTGTTTGCGATTTCGTGCACGGCGATCATTTTTATGCTGTTGACCTTAGCATTTCCATTTTTAACCTTTAACTCTCAAGGTCGTGAAAAAACCGTCTATTTTATTGATAGCCTGATCAGTCTCGGCGGTGAGGGTTACAGCATTGTTGTTCTGTTTTTATTGTTGACGACCTTGTTCATTCCCATCGCCATTTTGCTTGGACTTAACTACGTACTGATTTCTTCAAACTTTAATAAGCCTTTTCCGTTAGCAAGGCTTGTATTGAAGTCGGTGTTTTTTTTACAGCACTGGAATATGGCAGAAATATTTTTACTGGGGATCTTGGTGAGTATGGTCAAAATAGCCACTTTGGCACATGTTGAATTTGGGTGGTCGTTTTTGGCGTTTGTTTTATATATTGTCGCAATGGCGAGTACCCGTTTATACATCGATAAATTGTATCTTTGGCGATTAATCTCACCTCAGTATCTAAAGGGGAGTGCGGATGTCTAAAGCCAGTATTGCAGCGGTTACCGCTCATTCTATACATAAAACAGGTTGTCGAACTTGCCTAGAGCTTTGTGATATTGAACAACATCATTGCTATGTTTGTGGTTCTCGAATAACACATACCAGCAGCCGTAGCTTACAATTATGTGCGGCTTGGTTAATCACTTCCGCGTTGCTTTACATCCCTTCCAATATTTATCCGATTATGTACACCACTTATTTGGGTGAAACCATTGAAAGTACAATTTTGGGCGGTGTAGTCACACTTTGGGAGCAGGGCTCTTATCCCATTGCTTTAGTGATTTTTATCGCAAGTGTTTTAGTGCCAGTGATTAAAATTCTTGCACTGTCGTGGTTATGCTTTTCCGTTCTCACTCAACGAATTTACTTTTTTAAAACCAACCATCAAATGTTTCGATTTACCGAGTTTATCGGTAGATGGTCTATGGTCGACGTATTTGTGGTGGCGGTATTGGTTGCTATGATTCAGATGGGGAATCTGATGAAAGTGATGCCAGGAGAGGCAACCATTGCGTTTGCGGCTATGGTGGTTACTACTATGCTAGCTGCACATTACTTCGATCCAAGATTGATTTGGATTAACCAACGAGGAAATTCAAGCGATGACTAACATCGATTCACCGCCGTCTGGCGAATCAAATAATTCGGCAAATAATGCAGAGCAGGCAAAGGTTAAACCGGTACACCGAATTTCCAAAGTTTGGTTTGTTCCGTTAGTTGCATTGTTGATCGGGTTTTGGATGGTCTACCAACACTGGGCGAATCAGGGGCCTTTGATCAAACTTTATTTTGAAACCGCAGAAGGATTAGAAATCGATACCTCCAAAATAAAACTTCGCGATATCACCATTGGCAAAGTGGTGGACTTGCAATTAAATGATCGCTTAGACGGGATTGAGATAACCGCACGACTACAAAAAAATACCCAACAATTGCTTTCGATTGATACCGAATTCTGGGTGGTTAAACCACGTATCGGAAGTGGTGGGGTATCCGGTTTATCAACCTTACTATCGGGGGCGTATATTGAGTTATCACCTGGCGTCGAAGAAGAAATAAAATATGAATTTGTGGGATTAGAAAGCCCGCCAGTAACCCCCTTGGGGACTCCGGGTTTACATGTCACTTTAGATAGCGACAATCAATCAGGACTTAATATTGGTGACCCAATTATATTTAGAGGGATCAACGTTGGCCGGGTGGAATATGTGCATTTTAATGTAGAAGAGCGACGGGTTTATTACAATGCTTTTATTGAGAGTCCCTACGATAAACTAGTGACCACTAATACTCGGTTTTGGCGAATTAACGGCATTGAGGTCGATCTCTCGGCCGATGGCTTGCAAATTCACTCTGGCACATTTGAGACCTTTTTGGCCGGTGGTGTTGCCTTCGATGTTCCTGCAAACTTGCCGAAAGGCGAAGTCGTCACGGAAAGAGCCTATTATACAATTTATGAAGATAAGAAAGATGTATTGCTTAATCAATTTAAAAATGCGCAAGATTTTATATTGTTATTTGGACAATCTATTCGAGGCTTGAAACCTGGAGCGCCAGTCGAATACAAAGGGGTGAGAATTGGCACGGTTATTCGAACCGATATCGATTATCAAGATATGGGGAATTTACTCGATCAAGATACTCGGATTCCGGTGTTGATACAAATCGAACCGGCACGTTTAGGCTTGAAAGATCTCAAAGAAGAAACCGTAGAAATTCGAGAACGCATGAATAAAATGATTGCTTCAGGACTACACGGTTTCATCAGCTCGGGTAATTTATTAACAGGAAGTAAATTTATTGAAATTCAATATGTTGAAAATACTTATTCCAATGAGCAATATTTCAGCGGATATCAAGTGATACCAACGGCGACAAGTGAAATTGATAATCTGCTGCAAAAATTAGACAATATTTTTGCTACGATCGATCAATTACCATTGGATGATTTAGTCATCAATGCTAAAGAAGCTATGAAGGAAATGCGAACCGCGATGGTTAACTTTAGCTCAGCATCGACCCAAGTAGACCAGTTTTTAGATAACGACCAAGGTAAAGCCATGATCACCAATGTTAACAAAGCGCTTCGCAGCGTCGAAGGCTTAGCCGCAAGCTTTTCTGATGGTTCGAAAACCCATCAAGATATTCGTGCAATGTTGCAAGCATTGGAAAGTACACTTAAAGAACTAACACCTATACTTTCACAACTAAATCATCAGCCCAATAGCTTGCTGTTTGGCGGTGCGCGAGAAGAAGATGTTGAACCCAAAGGGGTAGAAAATGAATAAAACGATTTGTAGTCTATTAGTTAGCTTAGCTTTGCTCGGTTGTAGTTCTCCCGCTAAAAAGACGTATTTTTATACCCTTGATAAACAAACGACTCAATCAGAATTAATAAAAAGTGAAGCTACCACACAACTGGTGGTGCTCGATGAAATTGCATTGGCAGATTATTTGCGTCAACAGGGCATTATTGTCAAAGAATCCCGCAGTCGCCTGCAAGTGTCCGCGAATCATCGCTGGGCTGAGAGCCTTGATGGAGCCTTAGCAAGACATCTTCGAGGAGAGCTTGAAAGCAAGTTGCAAAATGTTCGTTTTGAACTAAAAGCCCTTCAGTCGACGGAGCCTCATCTGCGTATTAAGTTGGAAGTTTCACAATTTGAAATAGATAATACCGCGAGGAGCGCTTTGAGCACAGGTCGTTACTGGATATTCAATCATCAAGGAGAGCTCACAGGGCATCGTCGGTTTAGCCTCTCCCAATCTCTACAGCGTGACGGTTTTGAACATGCGGTTCAACAACTACAAGTCAATTTAATTGAACTTTCAAGCCTATTGGCCCAAGATTTGTCGACGGCTTTTGAACAGCAAGTTAGCCAATGACAGGTTAAACCACAGGGAGCTATTCTTTTGAAAGGAACAAGGTATAATTCAGCTCAAATTTCGAGCAAGCCTATAGAGCATTAAATAGATCCCATGAGTTCACGGAACGACCCCGATATTGTCGACTGGAAAAGCATCAATTTGCCTGATACATGGCCCGATCGGCTAACATTTAGTCGTGTGCGCGATCTTAAGGTTCTGGTTAAAAAATTTAGCGGAAAGCAGATAGAGCGAGTCAAGTTACCAACTGATTTTCCATCTGAGTTTGTGTTGCCTAAATACCTGTTGCAAGAGTTTCATAATTTGCCTAACGGTAACTTTTCAAAACACATAAGTCGAGGATACGTGACTGGTTTTGATCTTAGTATGCTCGGCAAAATGAAGTCGGCTCGTGCTAAATTAGCGTTGCCACTCAAACAGTGTCAATCGGTATTAGATATTGGCAGTGGTGGCGGGCGATCTACCCAGTCTTTGGTTGACGCCGGAATTGACGATGTTTGGGGAGTGGAACCATCGCCTTACTTACTCAAGCACGCGGCCAATAACTTTCCAGAATTGAAATTTACCCAGGGACTGGCCGAAAACACTGGTTTCCCTTGCAATCGTTTCGACGGCATTTCAGCAAGCTTTGTTTTTCATGAAATTCCTCCTAAATATTCAGATCAGGTCTTGTTGGAGTGTCACAGGATTTTAAAGTCGAAAGGAATTGTCAGCCTATGTGAACCGGCACCTGAACAATTTTATTTAGGTTATGCAGAAATGTTTAAACGGTTTGGTTTCAGTGGACTGTATTTTCGATTTTTAGCTAAGCGAGTTTTTGAGCCCTTTGTAGCGGCATGGCACAAAAAAGATTATGCTGATTGGGCGCAAAGACATGGATTTAAATTGATTAAAGACGCCACAGAAATGCCGGTTAGATACCTTGTTCTCGAAAAAATCGAATGAATGGCAAAATATCGGTGGTAAGGCTTGGGGCTACAGGTCGTTGCAAATAGCACAATAAATTCAAGCTTCAGACTTCAGGTTTTTATTAGTCAGTTGGTGTCGGCTTTATTCGATAAGCACAACGCCGAGCCCCCTCTAATATATGTTCTTCGCGTTTGACTTCTGCCAATGGAGTCAGTAATTCGCTAAATAAATGAAGCTCTGAACGACAGAAGCTCTGACATTCCGTCGCTGCCGCGCATATAGGGCAGTGATTTTCCATTAACCAATATTCCCCATTGTTAAACTCTAGCGTGGCCATGTAGCCTTCCGCGGTTCTAAGTTGTGTTAAGGCCTCAAGCTTGGCCTTTAAGTCGTGCTGTTGGCAGAGCACATTATGGTACTTCTTTGCTACATCAAGTTCTCGCTGTTGTATGAGTTTTTGCAACCCTTGTTCACCAAAAACAACTTTAATTGACTCGATCATTTGAACGGTTAATTCATCATGCCCATCTGGAAATTTTGATTGAGCATTAGTGGTCAATTGCCAGTAGCGTGTAGGTCTTCCTCGAGCAGCCCGTTGGTCATAAAACGAAACCAATTGTTGTTGCTCTAACCACTGTAGGTGCTGCCGTGCGCCCATTGAAGTCAATTTCAATTCCGCAGCCAATTGCTTTGCTGTCATCGCGCCGTTATGCTTAAGTAGTTCTATGATTTTGTCAGTTGTTTTCAATGTCTTCCTCCAACTCGCCTATTATTACTTATTTAACGGCCAAGTAAAGAGTTTAACAGGTAAGTAAAGAACTTAGTAAAAACCGCAGGAGTGACTGTCTGGTGGGACAACATGAGCTTGATTAGTTTTCAATCTTTAAGTTGTTTGTTATTGGTTCAAGAAGAAAGTGCCCTTAGACTTTCTTTAACGGATGGAATTTCTATAAACTCCTGGCCGTTGACTGGCTTGGAAAAAAGGTAACCTTGACCATAATCACAGCCAGCCTTACTGAGCAGCTCCTGCTGATCAATCGTTTCTACGCCTTCTGCGATAACCTTCAAACCCAGCTTATGTGCCATCACAATGATTGCTTCGCACAATACCATATCACTAGAGCCTTCTCTTAAATTATTGACGAATGACTTATCGATTTTTAGATAGTCGATATCAAACTTCTTCAAATACGAAAGTGACGAGTAGCCGGTACCAAAATCATCAAGTGAAATCTGAAAGCCTGTTTCTCTCAAGCCGCTCAAATGCGAAGTAATATCGTCATAACCTTCCATTAACATGCTTTCGGTCATTTCGATCCCAATGGATGAAATATCAAGTTGTAACGATTCCAAATAGTCACTCCAACCAACGGTGCTACGACTTTCAAATTGCACCGGTGAAGTGTTCACACTAATTTGGAAGTTGGGATCGATTATCTCTCGCCAGAGCTTAACTTGTCGTGCGGACTGCTTAAAAACTTGATCGCCCACTTCGATGATCATTTGTGTATCTTCAAGTATTGGGATAAAGGTCACTGGACTAATATAACCCTTTTCTGGATGCTTCCATCGGATCAGCGCTTCGCACTTTTTAACTTCCATGGTATCGAGTGAAATGATGGGTTGATAAAAAACCTCAAACTCTTCGCGTTCAATTGCTTTGCGTAAGTCACCAATAAGGTTCATTCTCGCTATGGCATCTTTGCGCATTTGAAGAGTAAATCGGTGGAATACGTTTCGGCCTTTTTCTTTCGCTGCGTACATCGCTTGGTCGACGTTTTTCATTAGCTCGACCATCGTGGTAGAGTCTTCCGGACAAACAGTTACACCTATACTCGCAGATATAAACGCTTGTTGCCTTAATTGAAATGGTGCCTTGATAGCATTCAGAATATTTTGTGCAATTCTTCCGATGACTTGCTGCTCGTAGACATTTCGTAAGATGACAACAAACTCGTCGCCACCAAGCCTTGCAAGAATACTGTCTTCTGGTAAGCAACTCTTAATTCGTTGTGAGGCTTCCACCAGCAATTCATCACCCTGATCATGACCCAATGTATCATTCACTTCCTTGAAGCCATCTAAGTCGATTAATAACAAACTAAAATAGCGCTTATCGGTTACCGCTTGCGTAATTTCGGCTTCTATTTTTTCTTGGAAAAAGCGTCGATTAGGCAACCCAGTCAAAAAATCGAATTTCGCTTCTTGCCAAATTTCTTTTTCGCGAATTTCGAGCTGTCGATTATGTTCTCTTAAATTACGTTGGCGATATAGCAAAAATAAAACAATCGCGATCGCCCCAGCAGTGATTTGATAAACTTTTTGGTAGTCTTCACCAATTTCATATCGTACCGTCAGCCAAGAGTTATTGATTCGCTTAATTTCCGACTCTGAGATACTGGCAATGGCCTTGTTAAAAATATCAACTAAAAACGGCTTGCTTTTATTAACACCGATACCTAACTTGATATTAGTCAATTCATCGAACTGGCCACTTATTTTCAAATTGCTATAACCGCCTTCTTGAATCGCAAATCCCGCAATTTGAAGCCCTGTCAAATAGCCAAAAATTCTTCCTGAATTCACCATTTCAAATCCTTCTTCAATGGAGTCAAATTCGGTGAGTTGAATATTAGGATAGCGTGCTCTTAACAGTTCGACGTAAGCATAACCGGAGCGAATACCGAGTGGCTTATCGATTATTTCAGAGAGGTTAGTTTGAAAGAATTTTTCTTGAGTGGTTACTACCACGAATGGAATTTCAACATAAGTGTCGGTGAAGAATAGAAATTCACGACGTCTCGGCGTTTCAACAATTAATGAGATAATATCGCAGTCTGCGTTTTTAACTCGCTCTATTGATTCATTCCATGATTCCGTTGCGACAAGTTCAATCGGTACTTCAATTAGG
Organism: Kangiellaceae bacterium; assembly: GCA_965230525.1. Taxonomy (GTDB): domain Bacteria; phylum Pseudomonadota; class Gammaproteobacteria; order Enterobacterales; family Kangiellaceae. The sequence continues at coordinate 4,028,901 of OZ246008.1, read as the reverse complement.
GATTCGAACAACTTCATAAATTCAGCATTGACCCCCACATGCACACCTTGGTCAATACTGTCCAACGGAATAGAATCCGGCCCAACACACAGCTTAATACTATCTAAGGACGCCAGAAACTGTCGTTCGGAATCTCGAAAATTAATTTTGTTGGCGGCTTCTAACGCATTGGCGGAAAAAAGAACAACCGCTAATAACAAAAGTCCACAGTGTTTTATCAAAAAATTCACAAATTGAGATATCTTCAGTTTCTATATTTAAAGGCGTACTCCTAAGTAGAGTTTAGACTAAATTTTTCATTATTGTATGAAACTGTTCAGTTTATTGTTAAGCTCTGATTTTATTACCATTTTAGTGCAATTTATCGTCGGCATTCTGAACACGATTCGCTGCCTGAATTGACCCAAACTACCTATAAGTTGCTTGTTTCATCTGGCTGATAAATTCGCCTAACTTTATTAACATTTGATTTTTGTCCCGCAAGCTATTTTCGATGGTCTTAACCACAGCAGAACCGCTGATCACTCCGGCGATATCAAGTTTTATTGCTTGCTTAACTTGCTCTGGCGTTGAAATACCGAAACCCAGTAAGCTGGGGGGCGCTGATTTTTTATGTAACGCTGTAACAATATTTTCAACCGGCATTTCTGCTTTCACTTCCGTACCTGTGACGCCAGCTCGACTCAACAAGTAAGTATAGCCGTCACCTAGCTCAGCAACTTTTGTTAACTTGGATTCCGATGCGTTAGGCGTTGCGATAAAAATCGGCTTTACCGAGGCTTTTTTTGCGGCTTCAATAAAAGGTGCGGACTCTAAAACGGGTACATCGGCAACGAGTACTGAGTCTACTTGTGCGTCCGCTGCTTGGGCATAAAAGTTGGCCATGCCATTAGCAACCACCAAATTAGAATACACCAGTAGCCCGATTGGAATTTCTGGGTTTTTGTTTCTTATTCGCTTTATGATTTCAAAACTTCGTTCAACCGTAGCGCCAGACTCGAGCGCTCTAATAGAAGCTTTTTGAATGACGGGCCCATCGGCTATAGGATCGGAAAACGGAATGCCTAATTCAAGCGCATCCGCACCATTGTCAATTAAGCACTGAATGATTTCAATGCTAGTTTCAAAGTCGGGATCGTGCAGCGTTACAAAGGGAACAAAAGCCCCTTGGTTTTTCGCCAGTAAATTGTCAAACATCTGTTGATATCGATCATTCATATCTTAAACCTTAAATAATATTTACTTTTAATGAGCGTTGTTTTGGTTATCATTTCTAATTCGTTTAGTCTTGCAAATTACGAACGTACTCTAAATCTTTGTCACCTCGACCAGAAAGGTTAACCAGAATTGTTGTTGGCTCTGAGATGCTTTCTGCTAGTTGCAAAGCGTACGCAAGTGCATGTGAGGATTCGAGTGCTGGAATAATACCTTCCGTTCTAGACAGTCGTCTAAAGGCAGACAATGCTTGCTGGTCGGTGACGGAAACATAATTAACCCGTCCAATCGATTTTAAGTAGGCATGTTGGGGCCCAACTGCCGGATAATCAAGGCCTGCCGAAACTGAATAAGACTCTTCAATTTGGCCGTCTTGGTCTTGCATTACATAGGTATGAGTACCATGCAGAATGCCTCGCTTTCCTTTGGCTAATGTCGCCCCGTGATGGTCGGTGTTTAACCCTTTTCCTGCCGGCTCTACACCCACTAGCTTTACCGAAGCATGAGGAATAAAATCATGAAATAAACCAATTGCATTCGAACCTCCGCCGACACAAGCAATCGCATAATCTGGAAGAGCTTGTTCTTTTTCTTGCAACTGTGAGCGCGCTTCTTCACCGATCATTTTTTGAAACTCCCTAACCATGGTTGGGAAAGGGTGTGGTCCTGCCGCAGTGCCGAGCAGGTAGTGAGCATCCAAGTAACTTGCCGACCAGTCACGTAGTGCTTCATTAACCGCATCTTTAAGCGTGCCACTACCAGCAGAAACAGGGATCACTTTGGCACCCATTAATTCCATTCTGAAAACATTGGGTTGTTGCCTTTCGCAATCTTTGGCGCCCATATAGATTCGGCATTTTAGCCCGAGTAATGAACAGGCGATTGCAGTTGCAACGCCATGTTGACCCGCGCCAGTCTCCGCAATAATCTCTTGTTTTCCCATTTGCTTTGCGAGAAGCGCTTGTCCCAATACTTGATTGGTTTTATGTGCGCCGCCGTGTAATAAATCTTCTCGTTTCAAATAGAGTTTAACCATTTTGTTGGGACAAAAGTTCTTGGCTAACGTTAGTGGGGTAGGGCGGCCCGCATAATCTCGTAACAAACCTGAAAAGGTTTTCTGAAAGTGGGGGTCGTCCTTCGCTTTAATAAATGCTTGTTCTAATTGCTCAAGCGCAGGCATTAAAATCTCTGGTACAAACATACCGCCGAATTCACCAAAGTTCTTATCTAACTTAATCATTTTTCCTTTTCCTATAGCGTCAATTTGTCTTAATTAGACTCTTAATGTTTGAAAGAAGCTTGCTATTTTCTGTTTAGATTTAACGCCCACTTGCTTTTCTACACCTGAGTTAACGTCAAGTATTGGGCAGTCTGTTTGTAGAGCTTGTAAGACATTGTCAGCTGAAATTCCTCCAGCAAGTACTATGTTTTGTTTAGCTAGTGAGGCAATTAGCGCCCAGTCAAACGATTTGCCGGTTCCACCACGTTGGTTATTGTGAGTTGTATCAAATAGCAATTTGTCTAGCATGGGATGTTGCATATAGGCTTCAATCGCCTCTTGATTATCTGCGCTAATCGAAACGGCTTTCCAAATCTCTATACTTGGTAGCTTTTGCTTAAGCGCTTGAATATATTCTATGGTTTCCTCGCCATGTAGCTGAACGGCCGAAAGCGCCAATTGTTGAGCGATTTGAACAACTTGATTTATTTCAGCGTTTACAAAAACACCTACCCAGTTGAGCGGCACTTGACTCACGATATTTTGTGCACTTTCAACACTCACAGAACGAGGTGATTTGGGATAAAATATCAAACCGCCATAAATCGCCCCATTGTTGTAGGCTGTCTGAGCAATATCGATCTCTTTAATCCCGCATACTTTTATTTGCCCATACAATAATTGCTTACATTGCCTTTCGATATCGGGCTGAGCCATGATGCTAGAACCAATTAAAAAGCCATTGACAAATGGGGCAAGCTCTCTAACTTGCTTAGCGTTAGATATTCCCGACTCAGAGATGAAAACCCGCCCTTGTTTTTGCGCCTCGCTTAACTCTGCGATAAGCCGGTGGGTGGTATCTAAGCTAATGCTAAGATCTTTTAGATTGCGATTATTAATGCCAATGATCTTTGCGTCTAGTTCTATCGCTCTTTGCATTTCTTCCGAATCATGAACTTCGGTTAAAATGTCAAGGTTTAAGGATTCTGCTTTACTGGCAAGCACACGATATTGTTCATCATTCAGTACTGACAACATCAGAAGGATGGCATCTGCACCATGGTATCGTGCTTCAATAACTTGATAAGGGTCAATGAAAAAATCTTTGGCAAGTACTGGTTGTTCAACATGAGTACTCACATAGTTTAGATAGTCGAAACTGCCTTGAAAATATTTTTGATCGGTCAGCACAGAAATAGCGCTGGCATATTTAGAGTAAACCGAAACGATTTCTTCTAAGTTAAAATCGTCACGAATAAGCCCTCTTGATGGCGATGCTTTTTTGCATTCCAGAATAAAATCAGCCTTAGAATTGGATAGTGACTGAAAAAGGCTTCGATTCGACACTGTTAAATTTTGCGAGAGCAATTGCTCGTCCATAAGACGTTTTCGCTCAACCAGCTCAGCTTTTTTGTTCTCGACAATGGCTTGTAAAACATTACTCATGATGACGAAGTTCCTTTGTCTTATCGCGATTGGTAGTCATTACAAAAATCCACAACCATTTGTAATCTTGAAAAAGCTTTACCGGACTTAATCGTTTCTAAGGCACTCTGCGAAGCTTTGATTAAGTCTGTTTCCATACCCGCTACTTTCAGCAACGCAGCGGCATTACACGCCACGGTATTACTAATTGCGACTAGCTTTTCAGATGTTAATTGGCCCTTGAGAACGGCTTGAAAAATCTCAGCATTGACCTCGGGCGTACTGCCAGCGATATCAACTTCGCGACAGCTAGGTAAATTGAAGTCTTTTGCATTCAAGCTATAACTAGAAATTTCTCCATCACTCAACTCAACAACCTTGGTTGGACTATGTAAGGTTATTTCATCATAGCCATTACTATGAACGATCATGGCACTTTTACAACCAGAGAGTTTTAATGAATGAGCTGCCGGTAAGCAAAGCGCCTCCGAATAGGTTCCCATTAGTTGATATTCTGGCGCAGCAGGATTAATCAAAGGGCCGAGGGAATTGAAAATTGTTCGGGTTTTCAACTGGTTTCTAATTGGCATCACATTACCGACTCCTGGATGGTAAAGCGGTGCAAATAGAAAACAAAACCCGGTTTGATCTAAACACTGCTTGGCGAGTTTTGAGTCCATATCAATTTTAACGCCAAGCGACTCTAAGACATCTGCGGAACCACATTTTGATGAGATAGAGCGATTACCATGTTTAACCATCGCGAGCCCCATTTCCGCTAGAACGAAAGCAACCATGGTGGAAATATTAACCGTATTCATTCCACTACCACCCGTGCCACAAGAGTCGGCGGAAGGATAATCTCTTGGTGGTATGGCAATCGCATTTTCTCTTAATGCCATCGCCGCTCCAGCTACTTCTTCGGGTTGCTCACCTTTCATTTTTAAACTAACCAACAAGCTAGTCATTTCAACTTCAGACAGCTTTCCGTTAATCAGTTGGTCGAAAATGGTTTTGGCTTCGGCCTGACTTAAGTGTTGTTTTTCAAATAATTTTTGCTGAATATCATTCATGCTAGCAAGTCCTATTGTTTAACATTTTTCTGGATTAATGATTAGATTTTGGCTGCAACAACCAATTCAGTGCATTGTTTAGTAATTCGCCACCTTTCGGTGTGAGAATTGACTCTGGATGAAATTGAAAACCCAAGATTTTTTCGGTTTTATGTCTCACTGCCATAATTTCATCGGTGGTGCTTGCAATCACTTTCAGTGAGTTGGGTAAGCGAGTGGCGGCAAGCGAATGATATCTCGCAGCTATAAATGGCGAGGGCAAGTCGCCGAAGATTGCTGTTTCATTGGGAGCAAATTGGATAGGTTCTGCTTTTCCGTGGACAATTGAATTGGCGGCGCCAACTTCTCCACCAAAGTTCTGAATAATCGCTTGATGTCCCAAGCAAATTCCTAGTATTGGCACTTTTCCTTGATAACGACTTAGCAGTTCTAATGTGTTTCCTGCGGTATCTGGGTTTCCTGGTCCGGGCGATAGAACGATGACTTTCTCAGCATGGCAGCTGTCTATCAAATGACACATCTCTTCAATGGCTATATCGTTTCGATAGACTTCGAGTTGATCAACTAGTGGCTGAAGTTGATTGACTAAATTATAAGTAAACGAATCAAAATTATCGATCAAGAATATTTTTCGCGTCGTTATTTTTCGCGTAGTTGGATTATCCATTATTTTTCCTCCCCGCTCACCAGCGCTTTATTCGCCATTTGAATCGCCAAAACAACGGCATTTGCTTTATTTTTAGTTTCCTCAGCTTCTGATTTAGGAACAGAGTCAAAAACAATACCTGCACCGGCTTGTATATGTGCTCGCTGGTCTTTACAGAATGCGCTGCGAATAACAATACAACTATCCATATCACCGTTGCTGTTAATATAACCCACAGCTCCGCCATAGCTTCCGCGTCGTTGTTGTTCGGTTTTTCTTATAATTTCCGTTGCTTTTATTTTAGGCGCACCGGTTAGTGTCCCCATATTCATACACGCCTGATAAGCGTGTAAACAATCGAGCTCTTTTCGTAAGGTGCCTTGAACACAAGAAACTAAGTGCATTACTTGAGAGTATCGGTCAATTTCCAACAGCCTTGGAATTTTAACGCTAGAAGTTTCACTAATTCGCGCAATATCATTACGTGCTAGATCGACCAACATCATATGCTCGGAGACTTCTTTTTGATCAAGTTTTAGTTCAGTCTCGAGCCGTTTATCGAGATCATCATTAACTTGACCATCCGCAAATTTTCCTCTGGGGCGTGTTCCCGCAATGGGGTAAAGTTCTACTTGCCGAGTCTGCTGAGAATATTTAAGTGCACTTTCCGGCGATGCGCCAAATAAGGTGAAGTCATTATCCTCAAGATAAAACATGTAAGGACTAGGGTTGGTTTCTTTTAGCTTTTGGTAGCTCAGCAGGGTATTAGCACAAGTTAAAGAGAAGGTTCGTGAAGGTACAACTTGGAACACATTGCCGGCGATAATCTCTTGCTTTAGCTGGCTAACCGTAGTTTCAAAAAGAGCATCAGACACATCGCAATTAACATGGTTGAGTTGATCCTCATTTAAATCCTGAATAGCGGAGGGTAACGTTTCAATACATTGATCTTGTTCATCCATTGCATCGGCAATGACTTGCATTCTGCGTGATTGTTCATAATAATTTTTTTGCTCATCATCACCTTCAAAAATGTTGCTATATAAGGTGCTTCGATGAGTTTGATGATCAAACACGATGATTTCTTCGGCTAAATAAAAAACGAAATCCGGGCTGGTATTATTACCTTCAGAGACTTCCGGTAAATGTTCAAAGCTGGCAATAAGGTCGAATGAAAAAAGTCCTGCTAAAAATACTGAATATTGACTGAGGTTGTCGGATTTGAAAGCGCCTTTGATTTTTCTTAGACAATCGACTGGCGTTAGTCGTTTGAGTCGGGACTCTTCATCGATCGCTTGACCGCTTGCCGTGGGAGTAGGGTATTGCAATTCGATTTGCTCAGGTTGATTATTGGCGGAAATCAACGCTGGGTCAAACACCTGTTTTAATTGCATTAATGCGTTTTTTCCATTGGCCGTGAGTGCCACAATTTTTACTTTTTGCAAATTACACTCAATCCTCAATGCGGATCGATTAACGATAATACTTTTTAATTGTGCTTTACTTTCGATTTCACTCGACTCGAGTAAAACCCTGTTTTTTCTGTCAGAGAACTCAGCGAGTCGAGCAAAAAGTGCGACTGGGCTATATTGGCATTCGACGACCTTTCGTAGGGTCTTCACATTTATGGGAATGGTTGGGGTGTTTTGCATTACTTTAGTACCTTGCCTGCGGCTTCAACAAATGGTTTAAGGCCCCTCATTAAAGATTCAAATTCCGGCTCAGAAAGTGATTGGTCGCCATCTGAAAGTGCTTCGCTCGGGTTGTTGTGAACTTCTACAATAATACCATCGGCGCCACAGGCTGCGGCGGCTCTCGCCATGGGGCTGACTAATTCTTTGATTCCAGTGGCATGGGAAGGATCGACAATCACTGGAAGATGAGAGCGGGATTTAATATAGGCGACGGCGCCGAGGTCGAGGGTATTTCGAGTGGCTGTTTCAAAAGTACGAATACCACGTTCACACAAGATAATATTGTGATTCCCCTCATTGTAGATGTACTCGGCCGCGAGCAACAATTCTTCAATGGTCGCAGCCATCCCGCGCTTCAGAATAACCGGCATTTGGGTCTGTCCAACGGCTTTGAGGAGTTGAAAGTTTTGCATATTACGAGCGCCAATTTGCACCGCATCAACAAAAGAGGCGAGTAAGTCAGTATGGTTAGGGTCAACAATTTCGGTTACACAAGGAATCGAGTTACTAGCGGCCGCTTGCTGCATTAAAGCCAGCCCTTGTTCTTCAAGCCCTTGAAAGCTATAGGGCGAAGTGCGCGGTTTAAACGCACCTCCACGTAAAATACTAGCGCCGAACTGGCCAACCAGCTTGGCGCAGCTTTGAATTTGCTGTTGGTCCTCAATTGCGCAGGGGCCGGCAATCACGGTAAAGCTTCCGCCACCCACACTGGTTTTATACTGGTTGGAGCCGATTGATACTTGGCTATCATGAGCTTGCATTTCCCGGCTTACCTGCTTGTAGCTGGTGAGTATAGGTTTAACGCTCTCTACCGCAGGGTGTGCAGCAAGTCGTAATTTTGTTAGCTTTCTTTCATCACCGAGCGCTCCTAAAACAATCCGCTCAACCCCGGGCATATACAAGGGTTTGAGGTCTAACTGCTCAATTTTATGGAGAATTTGCTTCGCATCATCTTCCGTTGCCGATGGTTTTAACACAATTATCATTCTATGTTCCCTACGCTCATGCTTGATTTGGTTATAAAGTGAGTTTGTTGCTCACAAAAAACCCGCTTGTTTTAGCGGGTTGTCTGTTTATTATCAATCTAAAATACAGGCTTGCCCACTCAGAGTTATCGAGTGTGCCAATGCCAACATACGCTGAACTCTTTCGCTGTGTAATCGCTAAATAGCGGCTGGATTGATACTAATAAACTCATTCTATTATCTCTGTTGCGCTTGTTCGAACTAAATACTGCTATGGGGTCGAAGCAAGCCTTGTAAAAACAAATTTTTAATGCAAAAAAAAACCCGCTAGATATTTTCTAACGGGCTTTTGTGAATTCGAATGATTAGTTAAACACAATAACTAACCAAGCACTAACGCCCGATTGGTGTTATGCCACCAATGGCTTGATAAATGGCTAACGACTTTAAGGTTAGCGATATGTTTTGCGCGTGCGTTCATGCGCCAACTTTATCTGTAGCCACGCCGCAGTGTCAAGGTACTTTTTTGCATATCGGCGCTTTTAGCTATCTTGCAGCATAATTTTTTGGTTTAAAGAGTAAAAAAGACCACATATTGCTGATTTTTGTCTATATTTAAAGACAGCTAGTGGATTGATTTTTGTAAAGAATAAATCAATCCGACCTTTTCTTTGGCTAAAGAGTATATACAGCTGAAAATTTGGTACATATTTTGCCTATAAGTAATCAAATGGTTGTTTTTAGGCACTTCTGACAAAAATTTGACTAATAGGAAAATACTGTCGTGAGTTCTGATGATAAACAACAAGCACAAAGCGATGAAGATGCGGTTCTTCAATGGGTAACATTTCGGTTAGCCAATGAAACATATGGCATCAATGTGATGCAAGTCCAAGAAGTCTTGCGATATAGCGATATTGCACCGGTACCAGGAGCACCGAGTTACGTGTTAGGTATTATCAATCTTCGTGGAAATGTTGTCACAGTGATAGATACCTGCCAGCGTTTTGGTTTACCGCCGATTGAATTGACTGATAACACCCGAGTGATCGTGATTGAGACTAATCAGCAGGTGATCGGAATCTTGGTGGATGCGGTTGCGGAAGTCGTCTATCTGAAACGCTCAGATATCGACTCCACACCAAATGTTGGAAACGACGAGTCAGCCAAGTTTATCCAAGGCGTGACTCATCGCGAAGGGGAATTATTAATTTTAGTCGACCTTAACAAGTTGTTAGGTGAAGACGAATGGGACGAGTTAGACTTTCTTGACTACTAGTTAATCGACGAATCAGTCTTCCTCGAGCTCAGTTATGCAAATTGCGTTAGAGGAAGAAGATATGTTTGATTGGTTTAATACCTTAATGCTGCCAACTTGGTGGTCCATTTTATCAACGATTTTAGCCCTAGTGGCTTTTTCAATGGCTTTTTCAGCGCGACGCAAGCTCGCCGCTATGCAGCAACAAATCACCCAAGTTCAAAATGAAATAAGAGCGCTTAACAGTGGCGCACTTGGCATGGGCAGAACGATAAAAAAATTCGCAAGCGACATTGCCAATGTGGAAATAAATCACCTATCCGACAATCAGCCTCAAGCGAACGATAAAACCTACCAACAAGCAAGTTTGCTGTTATCGCGTGGCGCTACAATTGATGAAGTTGTGACGGCGTGCGATATGTCGCCGGCTGAAGTCGAATTATTGGCAATACTTCGTCATTCCGGCGCCGCCGCGTAGTGTAGGCTAGAAAAATCGGCTGTTAATAAAGTTTATCAATCGCACCCACAAAAATATCCCTGCGCAGTGTAAAAATGCATTCAATGCACTGCTCTGAGGATAGCAGGACAATCTCTCTTACATTCTTATTTAATATCCACTTGACCCCACTTAGCAAAATCAGCATTATTGACAACAACTTCAAGCATAGTAACCGGTGCTTTCATCCAGTCTAGGCTTCAGATTGTTCAGAAAACTGCTCAGCGAGATCTCATGCGACCCATTGAAATGTGTAACCTCGAGTTAGCTCAAAAGCTATCACCCTCACTGTTGGGAATAAAACGAGGCATCGAAAAAGAAAGTCTTAGAATAAAACCGAATGGTTATTTATCAGACCAAATGCATCCCGCAGAGCTCGGCGCTACTTTGACTAATCCCTACATTACAACTGATTATTCTGAGGCGCTTCCAGAGTTTATTACTCAGGCAAGTGATGATAGACAATTGCCCTTGAAGCAGTTGTATGAAATTCACCAGTTTTGTTATCAACATCTGGGTGACGAAATTTTATGGTCGGCAAGTATGCCTTGTGTTATGGGGGCTGAAAAAGATATACCCATTGCCCGCTATGGTTCTTCAAACAGCGCAAAAATGAAAGAAGTTTATCGTCTCGGTTTAGGGCACCGATATGGTCGGTTTATGCAAACCATTGCCGGCGTGCATTATAACTTTTCTTTACCGCAATCGTTTTGGCAAGCGTTTCATGAGTTAGAAAATTCTACTCTCCCACTTAAAGATTTTATTTCAGAAAAATACATGGGCATGATTCGAAACTATCTGCGTTATTCATGGTTAATTCCGCTTTTCTATGGCGCATCGCCGGCACTCTGTGAGAGCTTTTTAAAGGGCAAAAATATCGATCTAAAAGAGCTTGTGCCTGGTACTCGTTATGGTCAATATTCAACTTCATTGCGAATGAGTGATTTGGGCTACCAGAACAAGGTACAAAGTCAACTTAATGTAGGCTATAACTGTCTGGATTCTTACATTGCTGCACTTGAAAGCGCAATTAGAACCGAAGATCCCTATTATCGTGACTTAGGGGTCATTAAGGACGGTGAATACCAGCAGCTGAACGCTAATATATTACAAATTGAAAATGAGTTTTATGGCAGCATCCGGCCAAAACGGGTATCCGTTTCCGGAGAAAGGCCAACCAAGGCGCTTAAGCTTCATGGAATTGAATATGTTGAGATCCGCGCCCTCGACATAAATCCTTTTTCTCCTATTGGTATTACATCATCTCAAATTGCTTTTTTAGATTCTTTTTTATTGTGCAGCCTGTTCGCTAAATCAGAGCCCATTAGTGCAAGAGAGATGGGGGAGAATAGAGATAATTTTGATCGGGTGGTACGTAAAGGGCGTCACCCTGATCTTTGTTTAACGGTTGAGAACAACTGTGTATGTATGAAAGAAATCGCGGCAAAGATATTACAAGAAATGAAACCGTTTGCGGGCTTGCTAGATAAGACCTATTCGACTTCAGAACACCAAGATGTCATCGTTGAACTTGAGTCTCAATTGATGGATTTAGATAAAACATTTTCAGGCCGAATTGTTAAAGAGATAGAGCAAAATCAACAAGGTTTCTTTCCTTATGTGTTTGATCTGTCAGAGCAGCATAAAGCGGAATTCTTAGGCAAACCATTGGAGGGAGAGCGCTTAGCCCATTATCAGGCTGCCGCAAAAGAATCCCATCTTAAAAAACAAAAAATCGAAGACTCAGATGCGATAAGTTTTGAACAGTTCCTTGAAAATTATTACCGTTAAAACGGTTTAGCTATTATTGGCAAGCCGTTAGTTAGCAAGGATTAAAGTTTGCTGCTGGCCGCTGGTTTTTTTCCAGAGACAAAAGTAAGCTTATAATAATTTGCTCAATAAAAAAGGCCGCATTGTGCGGCCTTTTTTATTCTTGAGACGTTTAAATCAATTCAAGTTAACTGAAATTACTAATGCGCTCCGGACTTCTTTTGGGCAAGCACACAATGTTCGTCTTTCCAGTCGCCGCCCATATTCAGACAAAGCTGTTCTACACTATGATTTTTAATGAGCCCTTTTTCTAACAGTTTTTCGGTACCAGGTTGTAAACTGTAAATAACCATGATTAGTGCCACCGAACTCATAACGATGGTATAAGGCAGTGCCATAATAACCATTTTCACATAGGAGAGTCTTACCAATGGGGCGATGGCCGAGGTTAATAAGAACAAAAATGCTGCTTGTCCATTAGGCGTGGCCACACTTGGAATATTGGTACCTGTATTGATGGCTACTGCTAACATATCAAATGTTTCGCGAGTAATTTTACCGTCAATCACGGCCAGTGCTATTTCATTAATATAAACGGTTGCCACAAATACGTTATCACTAATCATCGAAAGCACACCATTTGCTACGAAAAACATAACTATCTGTGTGTTTCCTTCCATCGCTAATACTGCGTCAGTGATGGGTTTGAATAGCGCTTGATCGGCTATCACGCCAACTATTGCAAAAAATACCGTTAAAAGTGCTGTAAACGGCAGCGCTTCTTCAAACGCATGACCAATTTGATGTTCTTCGGTAACACCACAGAAAGAAGTCGCAAGAATGATAACCGATAATCCGACCAGTCCAACGGGCGCTAAGTGAAGTGCAAGTGCTATCACCAACCATACCCCGGTCACGGCTTGAGCAATTAATGCTGCTTTATCTTTCATAGTGCGTTGTTCGTTTTCGTGCTCTGCGTACTCTTCCATAACTTTACGAACTTTTTCAGGAAGCTTCTGGCCATATCCAAACCAGCCGGTGATTTCGAGAGCGCCTGCGGTCAGAAGTCCTGCAAAAAATACCGGAATTGTGATGGGTGACATGCGTAAGAAGAATTCGCCGAACTCCCAATTCGCTTTTGCAGCAATCAATAAGTTTTGAGGCTCGCCAACTAAAGTACATACACCACCGAGCGCAGTACCAACCGCGGCATGCATAATTAGGCTTCGCAAAAAAGCTCTAAAGGCATCTAAGTCTTCACGGTGTAAATCATGCACTTCATCATCGGTGCCGTGGTCATGATCGCTGGTGAACACTTTACCCGAGGCAACTTTGTGGTATATCCCGTAAAAGCCGACTGCAACTGCAATCACCACCGCGGTTACTGTTAAGGCATCCAAGAAAGCAGATAAGAATGCCGCAACAAAACTGAACATCATTGAAAGTAAAATTTTAGAACGAACACCTAAAAGTAACTTAGTAAAAATAAACAACAGCAGGTTTTTCATAAAGTAGATACCTGCAACCATAAAGACCAGTAACAAAATAACATCGAGCGCAGCAATAATTTCATGCCACACCGTTTGATAAGAGGTTAAACCAATAAACAAGGCTTCAAATGCGAGTAGTCCACCAGGTAACAAGGGATAACATTTAAGCGCCATTGCCAAAGTGAAAATAAATTGAAGGATGAGTACCCAGCCGGTGATAACAGGGCCAGCTGTTAGCGCGAGAATGGGGTTGATCACCAAAAATGCAATGATCGTCATTTTGTACCAATCTGGTGCATTGCCGAGGAAATTGTCGACAAAAGTTTGCGGAAGGCTTCTATTCATGATGGTTCCTTTATTATTTGGGTCCCGAATTATTAACCACAAGCAACTCAATCAATGGTTGCCTGAACGCTTTTAAATGATTGAACTAACTAAGAATTTTAGTCTTAAATTCGACGTTTGCCAAACCCTTTAGGTGAATACTTCTTTAAATTCACTCGAATTAGGTTAAACATTGAACAGCCGGCAGCAATTTATACGCAATAAAGGTGACATCGCTAGGTGGGATAGTTTATATTTGAACATATCAGACCAGTAGTCTGATATACTTAGGCAAAGTCTTCGATGACTGGTGGGTTCATTCTTTAATGTTGTTTTGGAGGAACCTCGCAGCGAAAAAAGATTCAAATAAGGATAATAATGGCCAATTTAATCACCGCACGTAGCCCCGCAGCATTCGCAGAAGAGTACATCGTTGATTCGATTTGGAATGGAAAATTTGCCCCCGGAACTATTCTACCCGCCGAGCGTGAGTTGTCAGAGTTGATTGGAGTGACGCGCACAACATTACGTGAAGTGCTACAAAGACTTGCTCGAGACGGATGGCTGACTATTCAGCACGGTAAGCCCACTAAAGTTAATAATATCTGGGAAACCGGTGGATTGCATATTCTTGATACCATTACACGGCTTGATGACGAAGGCTCTTTGACACTTGCCGATCAATTATTAGATGCGCGCACACAAATTGGCGGTATTTTCTTTCGCTTGGCGATGAAAGAAAATGCTCAACAAATGAGTGATGTTTTTGCCAAAGTGGCTGATGTAGAAAACAATGCAAAGTCATTTATTGATTTTGACTGGCACACTCAACACCAATGTGCATTTCTTTCTAAAAACCCCGTCTATTTATTAATGCTCAATGGTTTTAAGACTATTTACTACCGCATTGGTACATTTTATTTTAGCCATCAAGAAACTCGCGATTTGGCGAAACGACACTATCAAAATTTGGCGAGCATTGTGTTGTCTCAGGATGTTGAAAAACTCAATGAAGCAATCTGGAGTTATGGCCGGGAAAGTGGTGAATTATGGATGAAAGTTCGCCAGCAACTGGGTTCGCTGAAAGAGCTCGAATAACTCAATTCTTATAACCATACAGCTCATCGGCCTTTTATTTGATTTGTCCCTCGACTTTGTGGCGAAATACTAAAGTCGACTAAATTTGCCCCTCATATCTTGCGTTAGTGACTAGTGCTAGCGCCGAATATCCCGTAAAATCGTGCGCTAACCAGCTTCCCCCTCAGGTGACTTAAATTGATTGGTCATTGTTTTGGGGAGAATATAGATAATCAACTTAATTAGTGGCTGAATAGGCCGGTTTGAGGTGTAGATTGGAATTTTTAGCAGAATACGGGATATTTTTGGCCAAAGCGGTGACCGTGGTGGTTGCCATTATTGCGGTGATTGGTGCGATTGCGAGTTTAGGCAATAAAAATAAAAAGCCCTCCGATGGCCAGATTGAAATCAATAACTTGACCGATGAAATCGACCAAGTAAAAGAAGGGATGTTAGAGGAGATCCTTTCAGAAGAAGCTTATAAGGCACTACAAAAGGACAAAAAGAAACAAGAAAAAGAAAAAGCCAAAGCTGAGAAAAAGCGATTAAAAGAACAAAAAAGTAAACCTGAATCGCAGCAGCAAAGCTCAGCGAAAGAATCGCCAAAAGAATCATCCAATACCGAGGAGCAAGCGAGCGAATCAAGCTCAGCAGGCCAGCAAGCATCAGAGGCTAGTCAGCAACCTTCGGATTCCGAGAATGCCCCATCTGGCTCGAGCCGGCTATTTGTGATTAATTTTGACGGGGATGTTGAAGCGTCAGCGGTTCGAAATCTGCGAGAAGAAATCACTGCCATCATTTCGGCAGCCGAGCCTCAGGATAGTGTGCTGGTCCGCTTAGAAAGCCCCGGCGGCATGGTGCATGCGTACGGCTTGGCCGCATCTCAGTTAACACGTATTAAAGCGGCAAATTTGAAACTCACAATTGCCGTAGATCAGGTAGCGGCTTCGGGCGGATATATGATGGCGTGTGTAGCGGACCATATTATTGCTGCTCCGTTTGCAGTGGTCGGTTCAATTGGTGTGGTCGCTGAGCTGCCTAACTTTCATCGATTATTACGCCACAATAAAGTTGATTACGAACAACACACGGCGGGAGAGTACAAGCGCACATTAACTATGTTCTCAGAAAATACTGAGGCTGCACGAGAAAAGTTTAAAAAAGAATTAGAAGAAACTCATGAGTTGTTTAAACAATTTATTCGTGACAATCGTGCCAGTTTGGATATTGATAAAGTTGCCACGGGTGAGCATTGGTACGGTACCCAAGCATTGGAGCTCGGGCTAATCGACGCCATTCAAACTAGCGATGACTTTATTGTAAATGCGGCCAACCAAGGTGATGTGTTTGAAGTCTCCTATGAAGTTAAAAAACCTTTAGCTGAAAGACTTTCTTTTTCCGTGCACTCAGCCCTCGAAAGTGCATTTATGTCGGTTTGGAGGCGAGCTATAGAGTCTCGTTTGTTTAAATAAGTGTCGTTGTACAAATAAAATCTAAGGGTCGTAGATAGCACAATGCAAAAAGCGTTTTGGCAACAAAAATGGCAAGAAAATCAAATCGGTTTTCACTTGCCGGAAGCGCACCCCTTGCTGCAAAAATATCATGCTGAAGTTTTTTCTAATCAAGCGACACTATTTGTTCCTTTATGTGGCAAGTCGCGGGACTTAAAGTGGTTAGCCAATGCTGGCTATTCTGTTGTAGGAAACGAGCTCAGTGAAATTGCGGTCAAGGATTTTTACCGAGAAAACTACGAACTGAATAACGATGACTTAGAAACCATTGTGCAAACCGATGGCAATGAATCACTCCATTGTTATCAATATGAATCGATTGAAATTCTACAAGGTGACTTTTTTAAATTGCAACCGTCGCACCTCAGCACTTGCACTGGTATTTACGATAGAGCCGCACTAATCGCACTACCCGAATCAATGCGACTCGAATATGTCGGCCACATGAGGCAACTTTTTAGCAACGCACAGCTGTTGCTCATAACATTAGATTATCAGCAAGAACAGATGGCTGGCCCTCCTTTTTCTGTGACCCAATCAGAAGTCGAAAATTTATTTGGGTGGGCCAATGTTGAACAGTTATGGCGCAGGGATATAATCGAAAAAGAGCCCCGATTTAAAGCCAGAGGTTTAGAATACTTTTACGAGAGTGCGTATAGAATTAATTGGTCATAACGAATTAATGCGTTTTAGAGTGCTGCTGAATTGCTAAGCGTTATTGAGTTAATAGAAAAGTTTTGTTCAATACCATTGACCCAAAATCTTACAACAGAATAGTTAAAACCAAACGATTAAAACCAAACGATTAAAACCAAATTCAAGGATGCCACAATGAAACAGCTTTTCGGCTTTTTACATTTAGCTATGATGTATTCCAGTGTATGTTTACTGCTTATCTGCTCCAATTTGGCAACGGCTGAAACCAATCAAACGAAGCACACGCAGCTTAAACTCGCTCAGCCTGTCACGAATAATGCAGTTGCTAAAGCCGAAGTCAATAACCAAGTTATTTTGTACAGTTTTGCCGGTTTACATCCTGAAAAAAACTATAAGGCCGTTTCGGCCAAAGCTTTTGCAGTTAATTTGAGCACTGGGGAATCGAAAGAAATTAAAGGATTACCGGATGGAAAAGGCCGCTTAGCGTCTATTGCGGTCACAGTTAAAAACAAAATATATTTGTTCGGCGGTTATACTGTTGCAGCCGATCATTCTGAAATATCGACCCCGGAAGTTTATCAATTTAACCCCGACACCAATCAGTACAAAGTCGTTTCGCAAATGCCGACACCGGTAGATGATAGTATCGCAGTTGTTTATAAGAATCGTTATATCTATTTAGTCAGTGGTTGGCATAACACCAATAATGTTGATCGAGTACAGGTTTACGATACTCAACTTAATCAATGGTTTTCGGCAACTCAATATCCAGGGAACCCGGTTTTCGGGCATGCCGGTGGAATTGTCGGCAACAAAATTTTGGTGGTCGACGGAGTAAAAGTTTTAGGAAAAGTTGATGGCAAGAATCAGTACGCGGCGTCGGCGCAAAATTGGCTGGGGGAGATAGACCCTACAAACCCTGCCAAAATCACTTGGCGAGCTATTAAAAAGCACCCATACCCTCCACTTTATCGAATGGCTGCGGTTGGTTTTGCTGAGCAGAATATGATCGTGTTTGCTGGCGGTAGTGATAATCCTTATAATTTCAACGGCATAGGTTACGATGGAAATCCGAGTCAACCATCGGCAAGGGTCTTTGGATATCGTTTGGATACCCAGCAATGGGAGAGCTTTTCTCCCTTGCCAGCAGCCAGTATGGACCACCGAGGTTTGATCCGGCACGGCAATGAATTTCTTATAGCTGGCGGCATGTTAGCCACCCAAGCCGTAACCGATACAATTCAATCGTTTACTTTATCTTCTAAAGCTCGAAAACAGGAAAGCGTTAATGACACAAATTAGTCCCTATGGAAGTTGGAAATCATCACTGACGGCAGAAAAACTAGCGGACAAAGGTGTTCGATATGGACATATGGTCGTTGATGGCGATGATCTCTATTGGCTCGAAGTGCGCGCCAAAGAGCAGGGACGTGGTGTGTTGATTCGGTGCGACCATCAAGGCAACCGAAGCGAAGTCTTGCCTAAAGAAATCAGTGTTCGAACAAAAGTCCACGAATACGGATGTGGAGATTTTGTGGTTGATAAAGGAGTCGTCTATTTTAGTAACGCCGATGATCAATGCGTGTATCGATTTGATGGTGAACTTTCTCAAGTGACTGCACCGGGACTAAACCAAGAGCACCGCTACGCCGATTATTGTGTATCTAATTCAGGCGATTTCTTAATTTGCGTTAGAGAAACGCACAGCAAAGACGAAGTGCTTAATGAATTAGTCCGAATTGATCTTACACAATCTTCTAGCAAGGGTAATTATGCCGATGTCGAACTTGTGCATTCAGGCTTTGATTTTTATAGCTTTCCAAGAATAAGCCCAAATAACAACCGTTTGGCTTGGACTTGCTGGAATCAGCCGCAAATGCCTTGGGACGCTGCTGAGCTTTGGTTGGCGGATTTACACCAAGACGGAAGTATCAGTGCGCAACATAAAGTAGCGGGTGGCATCAATGAGAATAAACAAGATCATCCCAATGAGTCAGCGACTCAGGCGGACCATTGCTGGATGAACGCCATTTACCAACCCGCTTGGAGCGCTGATGGTGTGTTGCATTATATTAGCGATGCGAGTGGCTGGACAAACTTATACTCATGTCGCGATGGCTTACTAAATGCGCTCACACCAATCGATAGAGATTTTGGAATTCCGCAGTGGGTCATGGGTACTTCCACTTACACCTTTGCAGGTGACGATCAGATTTATGCGGTGTATTTTCAGCACGGGCAACAACAACTTTGTCACATTGACGAGCAAACGGGTCATATCGAACCCATCCCATTGCCCTTTAAAGATTTTGGAGAGCATTTACTTTTTACTAATGGCCATTTGTTCTTTAGAGCGTCCGGGCCTGCGGTAGCAGAAGCTGTCTATAGTTATAACATTGAGACGCAAGAGTGCACTAAGCTCAGTGAGATTGTTGAATTCCCTTTACCGGTAGAGGAGCTGAGCATTGCTGAAACCATTGAGTTTAATTCTGCTGACAAGCGAATAAGCCATGCGTTTTATTACGCCCCGCACAATACTGCGTATAAAGCACCGCAAAGTAGTTTGCCGCCATTGATTGTCATGAGCCATGGCGGCCCAACCGCAATGACTACTAATTCACTCGATGCTGCAATTCAATTTTGGACGCATCGAGGCTTTGCGGTAGTTGATGTTAACTATGCTGGCAGCACCGGCTACGGGAAACGTTATCGGACAGCGTTGAATGGTCAGTGGGGAGTTGCTGATGTTGAAGACTGCATAGCCGCGGCTCAGTATTTAGTGGATAAAAAACGAGCCGATCCTAACGCTTTACTTATTCGGGGTGGCAGTGCCGGTGGTTACACCACTTTATGCGCCCTCACTTTTCATGATGTGTTTGCTGCTGGAATGAGTCGTTATGGCGTAGCGGATTTAGAAAGTTTAGCGTCGGATAGCCATAAATTTGAAGCTAGATATCTTGATAGTGTGGTCGGTCCTTATCCAGAAATGAAAGATGTTTACATTGAGCGTTCGCCAATTCATTCGACCGATAAATTATCATGCCCTATTTTATTATTGCAGGGGGAAGACGATAAAGTGGTACCGCCAAATCAAGCGGAAATGATGGTTGACGCATTAACAGAAAAACAGATCCCGTTTGCGTATCAACTATACCCTGGAGAAGGGCATGGATTTAGAAAGTCAGAAACTATAATCAGCGCGCTAAATGCTGAATTAAGTTTTTACCGACAAATATTGAATATTAAGGATGCTGAAAATATTTCTCAAGTAGAAATACATTTCTTAAAATAACAGCCACAACTTAGCTAGCATTGAAAAATAGAAGCGTTAATTTTTAATTATTTTTGTAGTGTTTTAACTAGCAATAAAAAACGAAAGAGACAATAACTATGAGTGATCGAATTAACCAATTGATTGATAACAACCGAAGCTGGGCAAAACAGTTTGAGGAAAATAATCCCGGTATCTTTGCCAAGCTTGGAGCGCAACAAGAACCCGAGTATTTGTGGATTGGTTGTAGCGATAGTCGAGTACCTGCTAATACCATTATCGGATTGCAACCGGGCGAAGTGTTTGTGCATAGAAATATTGCTAACCTAGTGCATCATTCTGATTTAAATGTGTTGTCGGTTTTAGAATATGCAGTCAATGTATTACAGGTGAAGGATATTATTTTGTGTGGTCATTATGGGTGTGGTGGTGTTAAAGCATCTTTGGAAAATAGTGAGCATGGTATTGTCGATAACTGGCTACGCAACATTAAAGATACATATCGAACTCATCAAAATAAATTTAAAGATATCACCGATGAAAAGCAAGAGTTGGATTTATTATGTGAGCTCAATGTTGTAGAGCAGGTCAAAAATATTTGCCATACCAATATTGTTCAAAATGCATGGCGAAGAGGGCAAAAATTATCGGTTCATGGTGTTATTTATGGCATTGGCGATGGTTTGTTAAAAGACTTAAACGTCACCACTAACTCAATGGAGCAGGTAGAAGCCATTTACCAGTTGAGAGATTAATTTTTCTCGCTTTTTATTAGGTAAGCTCTTGTCATTAATTAAAAATATTAAGCCGCTTAAACACACGGACAAACGGGTTGCACAGTCTATCTATAATGTGTTTCAGCGGTCTTATCAAATAGAGGCTGCATTAATCGGCGTCTCTGATTTCCCGCCTTTAAAGCGTACAGCCGATGATATTAGTTCGGCCGAAAACCAGTTTTATGGATTACTGGTTAATGACTTTTTGGCAGGCGTGGCGGAAGTCGCGCTTGAACTAAAACAACAGCAAAAGACCTTTCATATTTGCAGTTTGGTAGTTGATCCCAGTTATTTTCGGCAAGGTATTGGCAGCCAGCTAATTGAATTTTTATTTCAAAATTTTGATTGTCATGATGCAACGGTAGAAACCGCAGTGGTTAATTTGCCAGCGATTGAACTATATAAAAAACATGGCTTTGTAGAAATTAAACAATGGGTTCCTTCCCACGGGATTCCAAAAGTTCGAATGCGAGTGGACTTTAAATCAAGACTATAGCAGGCTAGTAATTATCAACACTAAACAGCTTGTATTAAATAAATCTCGGAACGTTTTCGCAGTAACTTAGGTATTGCTGTTTAAATATTTTGGATAAATGCGCTTCCTCTAATTTTATTTGGTTTAACACGGTAATGATGCCGATCATTAGACAAACAAAACTAAACACACTGGGTAAAGCGAAAAAGAAGCCCAGTTGACCAATTAAAACGCCAATAAATATAGGATTACGAGTTCTGGCATAAATCCCCGAAGTAATTAATTTATTGGGTCCTTCTGGTGCAATACCTAATCGCCAATGTTGTTTTAACACTTGGTGGCAAATCACAATTAAACCAAAGCCGATTAAAATCAAAGCAACGCCCACTAAATTGAGACTAGGGATTAACAGTGGTGTGAGCATAATCAAATAATCGTCAACAATCGGGTAAAAAATTCGTGCAACACACACCGCCCAAATGATTAGTCGAAAAAATCGAAATGTCATTTGACCCCAATATTGTGGTTGACCTAGCTGCCCAGTATGAGTGAGCGCAGGGCCGCTGCGGTTTAGCATTAGCTTGACACTGTAAAACACAGCAATAAAGGTAAAGTAACCACCAAGAAAATATCGAATAAACAGGTCGGTTGTCAGTTCCATCATCTAATATTCAGTCTTAAAGATTCGATAAGTGCGAAAGAGTATATCAGTTCAGGCTGGTTTTAAGAATGGTGGGCAAGGGCGAGTTAACTAGATAAGTGGTTGTTTAACAGTATTCAGCCAAAATTCGCCTAGGTAAACTTAGTCGCCACGTGGTGACAAGATGCTCTCAGTTTCCTTTGATTAAGGATTTATATGTAGCCTTTTTCACGCGCCAGCAGATCTTGTTGCCTAAAGTTCTAACTTACGGTTTTTGGTTAATCCTCTGATTTTATTGCAATTAATCAATCCAGTAAATTTATGACGTTCAGAAATCAGAGGTTAAACTTTTACCAAGCATAGTGGCATCTGTCATGTATTTTTTGAGATAAATCCTATTAACTGATTGATATTGCAATTTTATTAACATAATCTGCATCTTAATTAAAAAGAAATAAAGCGCCGAGTGATAAGGTTGGCAGGCGTTTGAATTCACTGTTAGGTTTTCACACGATGAAGTTACTCTCTCAATCAGAATTTTATGACACTCAAGCCAACCCGTGGCGTTATGAAGGTGCACCAGAATTCGACTTCTGGGATTACTTTGATTTAATTCCTGAGGCTGACTTTAAAGGTCATGATTGTTCGGAGGGTAAAGTAAATGACGTGTATCGTATGGGTGATAACCTATATGAACACGTTTTAGTAAAAGCAACCGCTCCTAATGTATTCATGGTTCTGGTTAATGATTTGGGGGCCAGTGCTGTTTATGGGCACTTCTTACTAAATCTTAATGAAGCATATGGAGTCACAGATACTTAACAATCACAGGCACATGACCGATTTTTCGGCTGTTCATATTCGTCACAGCCAAAAAATCTGCATGCGCTGTAAGCGTTAAATTTTAAACTATGAAAAAATTTATTCTACATGAAACTGAAGAGGAAATTTTCGAGCGTAAAGATATAAAAAGCACTGCTTTATTTGCCTTTAGAGCAGGGCTAATTTCTGTACCATTTGTGATAGCAACTTATTTTTTGATTGAGCATTGGGGTGGACGATTTCCTAAGCTTATTTGGACAACTCCAATTGTACTACCGCTGACTTTTACTATTACGGCATTTATTGAATCAATTTGTAAAAAGAAGCTGATTTTTACTCATAAATATTTAAAAGAAGAATCTATGGGCAGTAAAAAAGTCAGTTGGAAATCAGTGAAAACTTGGAAGGTCTACAATGATGATAGCAAACCAAAGTGGCCTATATCTTATGACCCTAGAAGGGCAAAATGGTTAATATTAGAGTTCAATTTAACTTTTAATAGAAAGGTTTACTTCAGACTGCATGAAAGTCATGGTATTGATAAAGTCAAAGAGCTTGTTGTTAAGTTTGGGAAAATATAACCGCTTTGTGCATTTGACCACTCTCTCAAGGCGCTCGTAAGCTGCATTAATCGTAGATACCATCTCTCTCAACCGATTTCAAATGCTTATTTAACCAACTTGACAAGGCGCGGTTATTTGAAATAACACCGCGTTTCGATTTCGACACCGCTAGGCTTTAAAGGCTAATCCAGAGACTATTGACTAACGGTTAGCTTGTACATACAATGTATTTATGATTAAGTTCGAATGGAATCCATCCAAAGCTCAAGCTAATCTCAAGAAACATGGTGTTTCCTTTGATGAAGCGAAGTCGATCTTTTACGACGAATTAGCAGTTCAATTCTATGATAATGATAACTCTGAGTCAGAAGATAGATTTATCATGCTGGGAATAAGTAAGGAGCTAAATGTTCTCACTGTATGCCATTGCGAACGCAAGGATGGCGAGATCATTAGAATTATTTCTGCCCGCAAGGCGACCAAAAACGAACGTAAATTTTACCAAGGTGGCTCATCATGAAACCTGAATATGATTTTTCTAAAATGAAATCGCGTAAAAATCCTTACGCATCCAAATTAAAGAAGCCTGTGACTATCCGATTAAGTGAGGATGTAATAGTTTTTTTTAAGGAAATGTCCGAAGAGTCAGGTGTTCCTTATCAAAGTTTGATTAACTTGTATTTGCGGGACTGTGCAACTCAACATCGAAAGATAGATATTCAGTGGCACAAAGCCACATAATCAACTTCTGTTGCAGATCTTCGCTTCGCGAGGCCTACAAAGAAAAGCGTTATATCTTAAACCATTAATCGGAGACACAAATGGAATTTTCTGAGAATGAAGAAGCTCTAATAGATAAAGCAACAGTTAAATTAAAACAAAACCAATTCGTTCGGATCTTTGTTTTAGTAGCTTTCGCCATTGGAATGTGCACGGTACTATTTGGCTTGTTAGAGCACAAATATTTCATAAATGTAGCGTACCTTGCTCTTTTCGTTATGATTGCTCATATGGCATCAGGCCCGCGATATAATGATCTAGTCAACTTGCTTAATAGTAAGCGAACACAATCTAAAATAAATTAGTTTGCCCAAGAGTAAAATATGACAAAGCGTTGAAATAAAGCGCTAAACACACGCAAATTTAGCGAAGCGTAAGATTGCCCTAAAACTAAGGTAGGAGACGAAGTTATGGAAAAGACGATCTTGAAAGAAGTATTTATTTCATTGGATGAATTAGAACGGTATTTCGATGGAGTGGTGCCAGTGAATTTGTGGAGAGGCCTGAATATTAAGAAAAATATGGGGCTCTTAGACTTCATTGAAAAACCTTTCAAAATGTCAAATGGACGTACAAGAAAACCAGACGTCTCTATTGAGAACGGCTGGGTTAAGGTTAAGCACTGGCCCAGAGGAATCTCTACGTTTGACGCAGCAGGTGTACCCAAGGGAAAGGATTGGGTTCACTACAAAATATCAGCAGGAACTAAATTGCCTGATGGTTTAGCTATTGTTCAAGATTCTTTTAACGAGTCGTTTCAGGCTACGCACTATACTATCGCACCAGCCTATGATATGCCGGTTGCTAGATTTAGAAACCTATTAAGTGAGTTAGCAACAAGCGCTATAAAGGAGGTAATATGATAGAAATTTCAGATGCTGCCGCTCCTCTTCTTGTTCAGGCTTTGAGAGATGCTGTTCGTTATAATGAGCAGTTGTTAACTAGTGAAACTCTTAGTGATAGAGCTGATTATGAAGAGCATTTGCTTGAAATTAGTCAGTTCTATGCCGAGATAAAGTCGCAATACAAGAGAATTGAAAAGGAAGTGGGTATTCCTTTGTGCGAGCTACTATAAAATTTAATATATATGAGCCGTTCTCAACTCAATAAGCAAAAAAGTAATTAATTTCGGTTACATCAGAAACTAAAAACCTTGCCGTTGGCGGATTAGCGTTCACCGAAAAATTTGTCGATTCACTTGGTCTGAAAGGCCACAACAGAAAGATTAAGTTGATAGATGGTATCCGTGTAGTGAACGAATCAGCTGCCACTTATAATGTGTTTTTTGATGGTAAAAAGGCTAGTTTAAGCGATTAAATGGCTGTATATTGAGGTTGAACTTTAATGATTACAATGAGTCATGCCGGTCCGACGTTAACTTAACTAAGCGCTGGGTGATAAGATTGGTTGGCGCATGAATTCACTGTTATATTTTTAATGAAGAGTGAGAGTCTTAAATGACAAATGTTATAGCACCGCAACCGAGACCCGCAAATATTGACCAGTTAATCGCCACGATTCAACGAGAGTTTCCAGCGGCTGGCATTAGAATAACGGGACGCGCACGCACTATTAGACGCCAAGCCGAGCTAATGGCGCAGAGAATTCGCGCCAATAGACAAGAGTTTCTTGGTACATACCGAAGAACACAACACATAACGGAAATGGACCAGTGGTTCCTAGCCAATAGAGGAGCTACGTTGCAGCAAACAGTTACCGAGTTTGAAGCCATTATTAATAGAGCACGTACCCGAGGTGCTTTGGTTTCAAATCATTTATCAAATACTGCGAGAGATATTAGCTGGCCCATAGGAACCCCGCAGCAATTAAACGCAATAGAAGCTCGCATTCAAACATTAGGCGCTTCTGTGATAAGAGAGCCGAATGCAGCTGGAGGGAGGCACTGGCATGTTGATTGGTAAGTCACACGTTTTATCGTTAGTTGTTTTCTTGTGTGTTGGTTGCAAAACAACACAGACTGAGACATTGTCACCAAAACCAAATGAGGCTTGGTGGGTTTCAGAAGAATTTACTCCTAGTGGAACAAATATCAAAGGAATCCCTGTCTCGCAAATAATGCCAGATTGGAAATATGCAACATTGATAGATAAAATTTATTTGAAGAAAAGGTTATCAGCAGATCAATTTAGGGATATCAGCCAGTCCAATTTGAAATTTAATGTGCAGGCAAGCTTAGTTAACACACCAAATGACGATACATTTGTTGTTGGGGTATACGAAGCATTATCCGGCGAGAAAGGACGATTTATAGCAATATTTAGGAATTCTGAGTTTATTAAATTATTTACAGATGCGGAGTCCTCTGGATATAGCTCTATTTATTTAGAGGGTAATCAGATTCGGTGGTATAAATGTATGGAGTGCAGTAATTTTGATTTGATCTTATGGTCAGGCTCTGATTATATACTGCAATAAATATGACAATCGCATGCACTCGGACTCGAAAAAGCGCCGCTCCTTCGTCGCTTTGCTTTTTCCTGCCGGTGATGCGAAGCGCTAAATCACGAAACAAAAAGACCCATACTTGCCCTACAACTACGCTGAGCAAGCATGACCTCCATGACGCTTTTCAGCAAGCTCCTTGCTAAAGGAACTTAAGATGCTTGTGCTAACTGAGGCAGATCGGAAAAAGATACTCGGTGTGGAGTTTCTGCACTGGCGGTTGATTTAATATCGTTGACGAGATCCATGATAGCCTTAAACTTTTCTAGTACCACTTTGCCTTGTGCCGTGGTATCAACTAGTTGCTTACCATTTCTAACAAAAATACTAATGTCCAATTCTTCTTCCAGTAAACGTAACTGACGGCTAACACCCGGTTGAGAAGTGTAGAGGTGCTTTGCGGCTTTCGAAATATTTAAATCATGTTCCGCTATGGCTAGTACAAATCTTAGTTGTTGAAGTTTCATGTGTTTTCTCCTGTCATTTTAATTATTATGAGGCCATCGAATGAACGGCGGTAACGGCTCGTCCAGATGGGTCTGCGTTATTGGTAAAACTTTCATCCCAGGCTAGTGCTTCTTTGGTACTACAAGCGATGGATTTTCCTGAAGGTACTGTGAGTGCGGCACTATCACCGGGGAACTTTTCAGCAAACATTCGCCGATACAACAAGCCTTCTTTGGTATCTGGGGTATTAATTGGAAATTCGATATCGGCTTTGGCTAACTCGCTATCTGAAATTTTTGCATCCGCGTATTCTTTAATAGAGTCAATCCATGAATAGCCGACGCCGTCAGAGAACTGCTCTTTTTGTCGCCATAAAACTTCTTGTGGTAAATAGCCTTCAAAAGACGCGCGTAAAATATGCTTTTCAATTTTTCCATCGCCGCACATTTTATCTTTCGGTGCGAGACTCATCGCGGTATCTAAAAAGGCTCTATCCAAAAAGGGGACTCGAGTTTCAACACCCCAAGCAGCCATGGCTTTATTGGCTCTCAGACAATCAAATTGGTGTAACCGCTCTAATTTTCTAACCGTCTCTTGATGAAACTCTTTGTCATTAGGCGCTTTATGAAAATATAAATAACCACCAAAGATCTCATCAGCGCCTTCGCCAGATAACACCATTTTTATTCCCATGGATTTAATTTTACGAGCCATTAAAAACATCGGAGTAGAGGCACGAATAGTCGTAACATCGTAAGTTTCTAAGTGATAAACCACATCGGCTAATGCGTCTAAACCTTGTTGCACGGTAAAGTTGATTTCGTGATGAATGGTGCCAATTTTATCGGCGACCTTTTGTGCGGCGATTAAATCTGGAGAGCCTTTCAGTCCAACAGCAAATGAATGAAGCTGAGGCCACCAAGCGGGGCTTTGCTGATCATCTTCAATGCGTTTGGCCGCATTTAATTGCGCGATGGCTGAAATAAGGGATGAATCTAAGCCGCCAGACAGCAAAACGCCGTAAGGCACATCTGACATCATGTGTTTTTTAACTGATTTAGTTAAAGCCGCTTGAATGGTTTCGGTTGATGACTGGTTATCTTTCACCTGATCAAAGTTTTTCCATGCCGTTTGGTAGTAAGGCTTAATTTCACCGAGTCGACTATCCAAATAATGCCCCGGAGGAAAGCTATGTACTTGCTGGCAAATATCCGCGAGAGCTTTTAGCTCAGACGCAACCACTAAATGTTGTTGCTCATCGTAGCCATAATAAAGAGGAATAATGCCCAGCGGATCTCTAGCAACTATATAACGATCTGAGGTGGTATCAAATAGAATGAAGGCAAACATGCCTTCAAGTTGGTTTAAGCGCTTTTCGATTAGTGAGGTGTGTAGCTCAACACCTTCACGCTTATCAGTTTGATAAAGCGCCATAATGATTTCGCAGTCGGATTTGGTTTGGAATTGGTACATTGAGCTTGAATCTATGCTTGAATCTAAGCTTGAATCAGTACCTTTATCAGCGAATATTTCCGTTTGTTGCAGTTCTTTATGGTTGTAGATCTCGCCATTCACCAATAAAGCAATATCCTGAGCTTCATTGACCAGCGGTTGCTCACCCGTTTCAATATCAACAATTGCCAAACGCTCATGCACTAGCACCGCACTATCACAGGTCCAAATCCCTGACCAATCGGGACCTCTATGACGCTGTTTTTGCGACTGTTGAAGTGCCAAACTTCGATACTTTTGACTGTCGCTCTGGATATCCAGAATGCCAAATATAGAACACATTTTTGAACCTTAACTAAATAAAGTGGCTGTTTAATGTGGTTATATTTGCCTAATTGGTGCTAAAAGTGAATAGTGTTTAACAAATATAGTTGTTGTGGTGAATATAATTTAATATTATTGAGATATATTGTTAACCCGTTAATTATTAGGAGATATAGGGGTGCCAAATCGAAGAAACGTTAAAACGTCAAAAAAGGAAAATTACCAAGTTGACGACCTAGACAAGCAAATTATCAATTCATTAGTGCTTGATGCGCGAACATCCTACGCCGAATTGGGTAAATTGTTTGGTGTGAGTCCCGCTACCGTTCATGTGAGAGTCGAGAAGCTTAAACAGGCAGGGATTATTACTGGAAACAAATTAGCAATTGAACCAAAGGAACTTGGTTTTAGCGTTTGCTGTTTTATAGGGATCACCTTAAAAAGTGCTGGAGATTATCCTGAAGTATTAGCAAAACTCGAAAAAATTGAAGAAGTGGTGGAGGCCTACTACACCACAGGCGCATATAGCATTTTTACTAAAATATTCTGTGGGTCCATTGATGAGTTACATCATTTATTGGTCAACAAAATTCAATCAATTGAGAAAATTCGCGCTACTGACACACTTATTTCCCTTCAAAACCCGATCCATAGAAACATCAGTTTGTAACTGATTGGTATCAAGACTGAAGAAATTTCGTTGTCAGATGATGCCGAAATCATGTCTTATAACTAAGATTTTTACGCCTTATAACTAAGATTAATATAATAAAAAAATAATTAGACAATAAAAAATATTCATGTTTAAATCCAACAAAGTCGAGCAGGTCATATTATTGACTGACCAAACGACATAACGAAATAATGCAGATTGTGAATATAAAAATCACTGATCTAATTTAAAACCCTAGCAACTAGCAACTAGCAACTAGCAACTAGCAACAGAATTGAAGAGTATAACGTGAATAAACAACCTGCTTTCTCACAAATTGCAATCATCCGCCGCCGTCGCCGTAGCAGCTATGCTGGGGTGCGATGACGTGTGAGTAAAAGCAAATACGTTTTCAAAAAACCCGGCAAATGCCGGGTTTTTTTATGCCTAAAATAAATGCCAAGTTACTAAACCTTAAATTAAAATTTTCAACAGGACTTACAATGAAAAACTTTATAAGCACCATCGACTGGAGCCAAAAGCAATTACAATCGCTAATAGAACATGCCAATCAATTTAAACAAGGTGCACAAAGTGAAAGCTTAAAAGGTAAGTCCATTGGGCTATTGTTTTTTAATCCTTCGTTGAGAACGCGAACTTCATTTGAGTTAGGCGCTTGGCAAATGGGAGGGCATGCCGTGGTATTGGAGCCGGGAAGAAATGCTTGGCCTATTGAGTTTGAACTCGGCACAAAAATGGATGGAATCGCCGAAGAACATGTTGCGGAAGTGGCGCAAGTACTTTCAAGCTATGTGGATATGATTGGTATTAGAGCCTTTCCTAAGTTTGAAAATTGGCAGCAAGACAGACTGGATAAAGTGATTCATTCGTTTGCCAAATATGCCAGCGTTCCGGTGATTAATATGGAAACTATTACTCATCCGTGTCAAGAGCTTGCTCATATGCAAGCTATTCAGTCCATACTCGGCAAGCCTCAGAATAAAAAATATTTGTTAACTTGGACCTATCATCCAAAACCCCTTAATACCGCGGTAGCAAACTCTTCACTACTTATTTCCAGCAAATTTGGTATGGACGTTACCTTGTTATGTCCGACAAAAGACTACCACCTTGATCCTCGATATATGGATGCCGCTAAGCAACAAGCCGAAGAAAACGGCGGAAGCTTTAACGTCACTTATGACATTGAACAAGCGTACAGTGGCGCAGACATTGTCTACGCAAAAAGCTGGGGGGCACTTCCTTATTTCGGAAAGTGGGATAAAGAAAAGTTGATTAGAGATCAATACAAACACTTTATCGTCGACGAACAAAAAATGCGCCTCACTAACAATGGCCACTTTTCCCACTGCTTACCCCTAAGAAGAAACATTAAAGCTACCGATGCCGTAATGGATGCCGATTATTGTTTTGCCATAGACGAAGCTGAAAATAGATTACACGTACAAAAAGCCATTATGGCGGAGCTTATTTAAAAACTAGGAGCTGGGAGGTAGGAGCTGGTAGCTGGGAGCTAGGAGCTGGGAGCTGGGAGCTGGGAGCTGGGAGCTAGGAGCTAGGAGCTAGGAGCTAGGAGCTAGGAGCTGGGTTTAGAAATAATTATCTTTCTCTGTGAACTCCGTGCCTCCGTGGTGAATATCTTTTATATTTTTATCAATTGGAGTAGTTTTAGAATGAACGATCAAAAACAACACGTGGTATTAGCATTTTCAGGGGGCTTAGATACCAGCTTTTGTATTCCTTACCTTATCGATAAAGGTTATCTAGTTACCACTATTTTTGTTGATTCGGGTGGTGTCTCTGCTAAGGAAAAAATCCAAATAAAACAACGAGCGCTGGAACTGGGTGCGGTTGAACACGTCGAAGAAAGCATTGCTGAAGAACTTTGGTCTGAGGTTGTCACGCCACTAATTTGGAGTGGGCACTGGTATCAAAATCAATATCCTTTGCTTTGCTCCGATAGATATTTGATTGTTGCTACTTGCTTAAAACTCTGCGACAAATTAGGCACAAAATTGTTTGCCCATGGATGTACGGGAATGGGCAATGACCAAGTCAGGTTCGACTTAGCGGTACAGTGTTTAGGTGACTATGAAATAATTTCACCGGTGAGAGAAATCCAAAAATTAACCGATGAAGTGAGGGAGTTTGAAAAGAGCTATTTAGTCGAAAAAGGCTTTAGTTATTCCGATAAAGTCTCTGCTTATTCAGTGAATGAAAACCTTCTCGGTTCGACCATTTCTGGTTCTGAAATCGATGAATGGAAAAAACCATCAGCAGAAAGCTTTCTGTTGACACCTGCCAAGGTTGATACCGACAAAATCAGCCAATTAGTTAGTTTTGAATTTGCACAAGGTAACTTGGTGGCGCTGGATGGTAAAAAGCTTGATGATAGTTTTACCGGTGAAAAGGTCATGCAACAGCTAAATCAATTAGTAGGTTCATTCTCAATCGGCCGAGGGCTTTATACCGGTGATACCAGTATTGGCT
Organism: Kangiellaceae bacterium; assembly: GCA_965230525.1. GTDB lineage: Bacteria > Pseudomonadota > Gammaproteobacteria > Enterobacterales > Kangiellaceae. The sequence continues at coordinate 3,996,905 of OZ246008.1, read as the reverse complement.
TAAAAGGTCGAATCGCATTTGAAGCGCCAGCGTTGGTTGCTTTAAACGCAGCGCATGTTGCCTTAGAGCAAGCGGTATTATCGAAAGCTCAGAATCGATTTAAATCAACCGTTGCTGAAAAGTGGACTGAGTTGGTTTATGAAGGTTTTTTCTACGAGCCACTCAAGGATGATTTAGAGGCATTTCTTAAATCCTCACAAGCTCAAGTGACTGGTACCGTCACTCTTGAACTTATGCCTGGCCAGTTATTAGCGGTCGAGGTTGAGTCTAATAATATTCTTAAAGACTCTCAATCTGTTTACGCACAATCCGCTTCCTGGAATATTGAAGAGGCGATCGGTTTTATCAAGCTCTTTGGTAAGTCGACGGTTTTGTCGAAGCAAGTCAAAGCGTCACAGAGCAACGTGAGTCAATAAGATGGATTTAACCAAAAACAGAGATCTACCGAATAATAGGGGTCTAACGAATAATAGGGGGCTAACGAATAATAGGGGTTTAACGAATAATTGCGATTTAGAAAATAACCAGGATTACACCAGTAGCGAAGTATTTAAGCACTTAGCTAAATTGGTTTCATTTGATACCCAAAACCCACCGAGAAAAATAGATGCGGATAGCGAGATTTTCGACTATCTAAAATCCAACTTGGTAGGCTTTGAATTTGAAATAATCGATGCTGGTGATGGATGTTTAAATCTACTCGCGACCAGAGGGAGTCCTGAGTTGCTATTTAACTTTCATATCGACACGGTTCCTATCGCCAAGGGTTGGACGAGCGACCCACATACTTTAGTACAACAAGGTGGACGTTTAGTCGGCCTTGGAGCTTGCGATATAAAAGGGGCGGCGGCTTGTATGTTGTCTGCTGTTAATCAATCGACTGGTGATGTTGCATTATTATTTTCATCGGATGAAGAGCATGGGTCGAGCCAAGCGATTAAAAAATTCCTTACGGTTAACCAAAGCTTTAGCAAAGTGATTGTCGCTGAGCCGACTCAATCGAAAGCAGTGGTGGCTCATAGAGGCATTCAAACTGCGGTCGCTTGCTTTGAAGGCGATTCTGGGCATGCTTCTGAAGCGAGAGCACTAAAGGATAATGCCATTCATAAAGCTGGCGAGTGGATCTCACAAGCAACTTCGTGGGTGTCCAAACTTGAACAAAAAGTTGAAAATTTATCGGGACTTCCTTTTAACATCGGTTCGATTGAAGGCGGTATTAAGGCGAATATGATTGCCGCAAAATGTGAGCTTAAGTTCGGTTTTAGACCACTTCCTGGTCAGAGTGCTGAGTCGGTGATTGAAAAACTAGTTGAGCTTTCCAATAGCCCAATCGAAATTAGTAATGGTTTTTTTGGTCCCTGTCTACCAGCGGCCAACCAATCATTTGAAAAGGCGATGAATGAAGCTAAGCAAATGGCCATTTCGCTCGGAATAGACATCGGCGATGCCGTCAACTTCTGGACCGAGGCCAGTCTATTTTCTCAAGCGGGTATGACAGCCTTTGTGTTTGGTCCCGGTGATATTGCGCAAGCACATACCGCGAATGAATGGGTGGCAATATCACAGCTTCAAGCTGTGGAAAAAATCTATATCAAAATTTTGCAACATTAAACGATATTTCTATCGAGTTTTAAGAGAATCAATATGAATCAATCCAATCAAACAAAAGAAAGCGGCAAGGTTAAAGATACTATTATCCAGTTACTTTCCAATTTGGCTAATCCAAAAGAGTTTAATCAGTACATGACAAGATTTGTCGAGGCTGGCCAGTCACGTTTTGCGGTAATTAAAGTCGGCGGTGCTATCTTAGATAATGACTTGGACAACTTATGTTCATCGTTAGCTTTCTTAGAACAAATTGGTTTATTTCCGATTGTTGTTCATGGGGCAGGGCCGCAGTTAAATCGAAACCTAGAAGATGCTGGTGTACAGTCTAGTTTTATTGATGGTCAAAGAATTACCGATGCCGATACTCTCAAAATAGCTAAAAAAACGTTTGTACAACAAAATTTAAAGCTCGCCAACAAGCTGCAGTCAATGGGAGTCAAAACCTCGACCATTACCTCGGGCGTTTTTATTGCAGAAAAATCATCACAAAAAGAATTGCAATACGTCGGTGAAGTTACCGATATTGATTTAGAACCGATTAAGCTATCAATAAAGGCCGGGGCTGTGCCCATTTTGTCTTCAATAGCTGAAACTGATACAGGTCAGATACTTAATATCAATGCTGATGTGGCTACCAATCAATTGGCAATTGCAATTAATCCCTACAAAATAATTTTTCTCACTGGTACTGGTGGGTTATTAAACAAACAAGGAAAGATTATTTCATCAGTCAACTTAATTACCGACTATAACAAAATGATGGAAGAAGACTGGTTGCACGGCGGCATGAAATTAAAAATCCAGCAGGTTGCAGAGATACTTAGTCAACTACCAGCGACATCATCGGTTTCTATAACTAAGCCAGCTCACCTGGCTAAAGAGTTATTTACTCACAAAGGTTCCGGTACGTTAATAAGGAAAGGTGAGTCGATCATGGAGCATGATGATGTTGAGACGATTAAAACAAAAAAACTCACCGCTCTCATTGAAAAAAGCTTTAAGAAAACATTAGATCTGGACTACTTTGAGAAAACTGATATTCATCGCGCTTATATCACCTACTGTTATCGCGCCGCTGCTATTGTTACTTATCTTGATGGCGTACCCTATTTAGATAAATTTGTCGTTGCCGAAGAAGCAAAAGGTGAAGGGTTGGGTAAAGTCTTATGGGAAAAAGTTAAAACGGAAAACCCTAGTTTGTATTGGAGAGCGCGGCCGGAAAATTCTATCAATGGATTTTATTTCAAAAACGCTGAGGGCTGCTCTAAATCTGCCGATTGGAATATTTATTGGTATGGTCTGAAGGATTTTTCATTGGTTGAAAAGTGCGTTCGACAAGCTTCGACAAAACCAGTGACAGTGAGTTAACTCAATGAATTCAATACTCAAAAAGAATACAGTAGCGAAACTACTGACGGTAGGAATAGTTGGGGTAAGAGGTTATGTCGGCCTAGAACTAATTCGTTTACTGGCTATTCAAAATCATCTTAAGATTGCATGGGTTAGTTCTAGACAACTAGCGGGTAAAAAACTGTCAGAATTACTCAACAAGGATGACAAATTTAAGACAGTCAGCTTGGATAGCGAGCATTATTTTCACCAGCTACAAGTCGACAATATGAGTGCTAATCAAGTCGCTAACAAGCAAACTGATATCGTTGTGTTGGCATTGCCAAATGGACTAGCAAAAAATTTTGTTTCAGAGCTAGAACAAACAAACAACTGTCGAGTGATTATCGATTTGTCTGCCGACTATCGGTTTGATGATTCATGGATTTATTCAATACCCGAAATTAGTTGTAGGCAGCTTAAAGAAATATCGACTCATCCGGGTTTAATCGGTGCGTTAGAAAATAGTCATAGCATAGCAAAGGTCAGTAGCACTATGGCAAAGACCAGTAACACCATGATAAAGATCAGTAATCCTGGTTGTTATGCCACGGCTATGCAAATTGCTATCGCACCCTTAGTTGGAATGATTCAAGGTCGAATAAACTGTTTTGGAATTTCTGGCTACAGTGGGGCTGGGACCAATCCATCACCTAACAATGACCCTAATAATTTGCAAGATAACATCCTGCCTTATGGTCTGTTAGAGCATATTCATGAAAAAGAAGTGTCATATCAGCTTGATCAACTTGTTTCATTTTCCCCTCATGTCGCAAGCTTTTTTCGGGGGATCAATTTGACCTCGCAAATCGAGCTTCAGAGAAAGTCTTCCAAAGAAGAAATTACGAGCATTTTTCAAAGTTTTTATAAGGACGCTCAATGTGTTCAAGTGGTAGAAGCGATACCCAATATACAACAAGTCAACCACACCCCTAATGCATTGGTCGGCGGCTTTACCTTAAGCGCTGACGGAAAGCGGCTAACCATAATTAGTTGTTTAGATAATTTGTTAAAAGGCGCAGCGAGCCAGGCTCTGCAAAATATCGCAGCGGCCTGTCAACTAGAGATTGATTTATTAGGAGATAAACAATGACCCAACCTCTGTGGCAAAAATCATCCACATCAATTAATCAAGCCATGATGGATTTTATGGCGGGTGAAGATATAATCCTTGATCAACAGTTGATCGGCTACGATATCACAGCGAGTAAAGCGCATGTCTTAGGCTTACTCTCTATCGATTTAATCTCCAGAGATGAATCGACTCGATTAATCGAACAATTATCTGCCTTAGAAAATGCCATCGAAAGCGGCGAGTTTATCTTAGATACGCGATTTGAAGACTGTCATTCAGCGATTGAATATTGGCTAGTAGAAAAGCTCGGTGATTTAGGCAAAAAAGTCCACACTGGTCGCTCCAGAAATGACCAAGTTTTGGTAGCGACTCGACTTCACTTGAAAGACGCGCTTCAGCAAATGATTGACTTAACCATGCAAAGCGCAAGTGCTTGTTTGAAGCAATCAGAAGCGGGTAAACAAATACCGATGCCCGGTTATACTCATTTACAGCAGGCGGTTCCATCTTCGGTTGGAATGTGGTTTGCTGGATTCGCTGAATCGATGATTGATAATCTAACCAGCTTAAATGCCGCGCTCGACTTAGTGGATGCTAATCCATTAGGAACAGCTGCCGGCTATGGAGTAAACCTACCATTAGACAGAAAACTGACAACGGAAGAGTTAGGCTTTGCAAGAATACAAATTAACCCTATTTATTGTCAGAATAGTCGAGGGAAATTTGAGCTAGCAGCGCTCAATGCAATGTCACTTTGCTTATTAGATGTTCGACGATATTGTTGGGATATTTCCTTATTTACCACCCAAGAATTTGCTATGGTTAGTTTGCCCGAGGAAATGATGACGGGCAGTTCTATTATGCCCAATAAAAACAATCCGGATTTGGTCGAACTTATGCGCGCAAGCTATGCCGTGGTTCAATCGGCATCGACAGAACTTCAATCAATTTTATCTCTGCCATCTGGCTATCAAAGGGACTTGCAATTAACCAAAGGGCCGATGTTAAGAGCGATTAAAAAAGCCGTCGATACCATGTCGCTGTTTCCGGCGCTCATTAACGGAACGAATTTTAATGCTGAAAGCTGTGAGCAAAAAATTGATGGACCAATGTATGCCACTGATTTAGCGATTGAGTTAAGTACTAAAAATATTCCATTTAGAATAGCCTATAAACAAGTGGCAGAAAATCAGCAAGCGTTAGAGTCGAGAAACGCCATTGATAGTATCAATCAAAGAGTGTCACCAGGAGGCTGTGCAGATTTGATGTTGGAGGAAATGAATGAGCGTTTAAATGGCTAAGTTGATAGTGCTTTGTGGGTTGCGGCTGAAACATGAACCCCAACACGATGGTTGGGGCTAAAAATATTTTGCTATTGATGTATCTATTTCAATTCTTTCGGCTTCTTAGCAAAAGTATCACCAAAAAAATTGTTTTCCTTCCAAGCTGGTCGCTGGTCATCATTCGCGATTTCTTTACCGATTTGATAATTGACCCGAGCGAAAGTGGCTCCGGCTTCATAGTTAATATCTAAATGAATATCATCACTGGGTTGATGATAATGCTCGACAAAAAACTCTTGAAATATTTTTTGGCCGTCAACACCTTGTTGTTTAGATTCAAATCCTGGCACCAAAAATATGGATGGAACACCTTCTTTAACAAAAGAATAATGGTCACTTCTAACAAATAGATTTTGCTCTGGCATTGGGTCAGGACTTAGTTTAAGGCCTTGGGCTTTAGCGGCTCTAGAAACGTAACTATCTAGGGTTGAGTGCTCGGAACCAAAAGCTATAACATCAGCGAACGGGTACAAAATTAAAGGCATATCTAAGTTAACATTAGCGATCATAGAGTCAGCCGACACGGTTGGATTCTTTGCAAAATACTCTGAGCCGAGTAGACCTTTCTCTTCACCGGTGACCGCAACAAATAGTATTGATCGTTTGGGCGGTTGTTGCTGTGCAAATTGGCGTGCAGTTTCTAACATAACAGCTATGCCTGAGGCATTGTCGAGCGCACCGTTGTTAATATGATCATTTTCTTTCACCATGCCGCCTGTTCCAATATGGTCAAGGTGCGCGGAGTAAACAACATATTCATTCTTAAGCGCCGGGTCAGAACCCTTAATAATTCCTGCGACATTAGAACTCTTTACCTTTTCATGTTTACTGTTGCGTTGAATATTCACTTCAAGATCTAAATCAAACGCTTGTGGAATTTTGTCTTCGGCAAGGCCGTCAAAAATTGGTTGCAAGTCAGAGCCTGCCGCAGCAAAGAGCTTGAGTCCTGCTTGTTTGGATAAATAAGCGCCGACTTTTAAACTGGGCTGCGTACCAGCAGCGGTACCGTCTGCTTTGACCCAATGAAATGAGGGACGACCAACGAAGGGGAGAATTTTTTCATAAGTTCTTACTTTGTCGCGTTCGGGCGTATGTAGCGATATGATACCGATAGCACCTTGCTCAGCGGCGTAGCGAGATTTTTCGTCACCAGAGGCGACATGAGCACCTAACTCACTTGGAAAAGATTGAGGTTTTCCAGACAGCATCACAACGATCTTGCCTTGCACATCAATGTTGGCGTAATCGTTGTGATTTAGCGCGGGCGCATTGATTCCATAACCAACAAACACCAGCTTTGAGGTAACTTTATCTTCAATACTGTTTGGATTCGGGCCAATTAAAAATTCGTTTGGATAGGCTAAGGTGAGCGGCTTATCGTTAGCGTTAATTTTAAAAATAACCGAAGATTTGTCGAGCGAACTTTTTACAAATGGCACAGATTGGAACCAGGTATTGTCGTCGCCCGCAGGGGTCATATCAAACTGCTTAAAATGGCTGGCAACATATCGTGCAGCGATCTCATATTGTTCAGTACCTGTATCCCGGCCTAATAAGTAGTCATCTGCCAAAAATTCAATGTGAGCTTGCAGGTTGTTTTCTAAGCCAATTTTGGCGGGCGTCTCAGTCAAATTAGATTGTGTTTGAGTCGAAGGTGACTGGTGGCAAGCCGATAAAGTCATACAAAGTAACAGGCTGAGTTTTAGTTTCATGGGTAATGTCCAAATGAATGAAAAAGGGAGAATGGTAACTGATGAAAGTTAGGCTATTTACAGCGCGAGTTCAACCTTTAATACACCGGCAAACTGTTACAAGGGGTGTCATCATCAGCCGCTTCGTCTAACTGTGCCATAGGGTGCAGCAGAACGGCGTATTTCAGCTACATTAACGACGGATAGATGAGAATTGCAGAGTTGAGAGGTCATTCATCGATTATCTTCGAGTTTTTCAATAACATTCATAGGCTTAATCGATAAAATTCGTATAAACTAATAATGTTTATTGTTCAAAAAACAATCATATGCTAAGGATCGTTTCCTATATAGGTGTTGTGCTTTTTTGCCTGATATCTCAGAGCGGAATTCTTGCTGCCAGTGAAAAACCGTTAGCTGAGCCTCAAGATGAGAATGTAATCATTATTGATATCGGGGCCAATAGAGCCCCTTTTTCATTGTTTTTGCCCAATGGGCAGGCGACAGGACTCTATGTTGAATTTTGGAAGCTCTGGTCACAATACACGGGCACCCCGGTAAAGTTCGTCGATTTAGGCTTTAAGAATATTAAAACCAATCTGGCTTCTGGCAAAATCGATTTACACTCGGGTTTGTTCAAAAATGCGGAGCGGGAAGCCTGGGCTGATTTTAGCCTACCGTTTCACCGTGTCGATACAGGCCTTTATTATTTAGCCTCTTCAAACGACAACTATGACCTTGAGAGTTTAAACAACTCTGGAAAGCTTTTAATGGCGGTTCAACGCGGCAGCTATCAAGAGACTTTTATTAATCTTAACTACCCCGATATTCCATTGATCTTATATGATGAAGTCAGCGAAATTCTCGAAAAATTTCTAGCCGGTGAAATCATAGCGATTTTAGAAGAGCAACCCTACATGGATGCACAAATTGCGGGTAAAGGATTGAGAGGGTTGTTTAGGTTGGCTCATTCAAAAGTACTAGCCAACGAAATCTATGGTATTGTCGCAAAAGGTAATCATCAGCTTCTTGAAAAATTGAATCAAGGTATTCAAAGTATTCCTGTTGCGGAAATTATAGCACTAGAGAAAAAGTGGCTTGCCGGGGAAGAAACCTACTTTACCATGACCAATACTCAATCAGTCCTAACAACCAAGGAGTTAAGTTGGGTGCAGTCATTACCTGAACTCACGTTAGGCATCGACTTAGAATGGTATCCGTATGACTTTATCAATGAGGACTCGATCCATAGTGGTTTGAGTGCTGATTATATTGAGTATATAAAGCAGCAGTTGCCGCTAGAAATTGCAGCGCAGACTAACACCCCCTGGCTTGAGGCGTTTGAACTTATCAAGGCCGGAAAAATTGATCTTATGTCTGCAGTGGTAAAAACCAATAAGCGAGAGCAATGGATAAATTTTACAGAACCATATGCTACGTTTCCTTCTGTTGTCGCTACTTACAAAGACTCAATATTTGTTCAAGATATGACAAGCTTAAATGGCAAATTAGTTGCCATTGAAAAAGGGTTGATCTTAGAGGAAGTTTATCGAACCAATCACCCCAAGATTAATTTGACTACTTTCACTAAGCTAAGTGATGCACTTAAGTTATTAACCACTGGTGAGGTTGATGCGGTTATTGCGGATCTATCAAGTTATAACAGAGAGGTCACGTTGAACAAGTTAACCAACATCACAATTGCGGCATTTACACCTTACGAGCTTGAGATTTCCATTGGTGTAAGAAAAGGGTTAGAACCATTGGTGCCAATTTTGAATAAAATATTAGCGCAAATGAGCGATGAGCAAAAGTCATTGTTGGCTAACAAATGGTTTGCGACCAAAAGACCAAGCCGTGTTGACTATTTCGAAATTGCACTACAAATATCGCCGTATGCCATTGTCGTTTCTTTAATCATATTTTATATCGTTTATTCCAATAAAAAATTAAGACTTGAAATACAGGAGCGCAAAAAAATTGAAATCTCTCTTGAGAAAGAGAAAGAAAAAGCAGATGCAGCAAATCAAGCTAAAAATAATTTTTTGGCCAATATGAGCCATGAAATAAGAACGCCGATGAATGCCGTGGTTGGTATGGCTGGGTTGATGGAAGAGACCTCGCTAGATGAATCACAAAAGTACTATAACGACACCATCCAAACTTCAGCAGCGTCTTTATTGGTAATTATTAACGATATACTCGACCTCTCAAAGATCGAAGCGGGAAAGTTGAAACTCGACCGACATGAATTTTCGTTGAAAAAAATTGTTGATGGTATTCGCTCTCAGGTTCAGTTAGAACTCGAAAAACACCAGATCGAACTTTGCATTAAAATTGATGATTCGATCCCTAAAATATTGTTGGGTGATTCGGTAAGGCTAGGCCAGGTACTTCTTAACCTAATTCACAATGCGATAAAATTTACGCCGGGCGGAAAAATTACCATCGGAGTGGGGCTAGCCAGCGTTAAGCAACAAAAGGTCGAACTCGACTTTTATGTACAGGACACCGGAATTGGTATTGCGCCAGAAAATATCGAAAAACTCTTTCAAACATTTAGCCAGGCAGATACCTCAACTACCCGAAACTACGGAGGTACTGGGCTAGGACTGAGTATCTGCAAACAATTATGCCGGTTAATGGGCGGAGATATTTGGGTAGAGAGCGAACTCGATGTCGGAAGTCGCTTTCAATTTAAATTGGTTTTTGAGACAGTTAACAACGAAAATAAACAGCGAGAAAATGTAGAGCAGGCGGAGAAGCTTAGGCTTCAGGGCATTAAAATTCTGGTGGTTGACGACAATGATGTTAACTTATTTATCGCCAAAAAAATGTTACTCAAGTCAGGAGCCGTTGTCGCGACAGCGAGTAATGGTCAAATAGCGATCGAAGCGTTGGAAAAGTCGAATTATGATGCGATCTTAATGGATATACAGATGCCTGTTCTCGATGGATATGAAGCGACTCGTATTATTCGCAATCGACTGAAACTGACTCATATTCCTATTATTGCAATCACGGCCAACGTGATGGATTCTGACATAGAACGAGGACGACTGGCGGGCATGAATGGTCACTTAGGTAAGCCACTCAATCGAGAAAAAATGGTGACGACAATTAAACAATTGGTAGAGCAAAGTCGCCATTAAAAAGTAATATTCTGGTTGATTTGAGTTGGCGAAAAGTCACAAATCAATCTTCTCTTTGATATTCACCTTCAATCCAGTAATCGAAAAAAGTCTCAATCGTTTTATCTTCAAGCTTACTGATTAACCAGCTTCGCATGAAGTTTTCAAAGGCGATATCTTTATTGTTGATTGGAAATGCCATTTGTAATGACGGAAGTTTAGGTTTTGGCATGACCACCGTATATTCGGGATATATTAATGTCCATGCAGACGCCGCAGGTGCACCAAAGAGCATTGCATCTAAATTATTTTTTTCTGCTTTAAAAAATAATCGAGGTGAGGAAATTTCCCATGCTTTGGCTTTGGTAAAGGTGCTACTAATTCTATTTTTGTAATAAAACGCCTCCGGAACGCCAATGACTATTTCCTCACGATCAATTGCCGTTAACCAGGTTTTAAACTCGGTTCGTCGTTGCTTTTGCACAACAAATGCTAGCTGCTGTGAGGTGTAGGGGATAGTCAATCCAAAGCTTCGCATGTTTTCTGGAATAAGCGGGACACCGGTAGTGATATCAATGAAGCCTTCTTCTAATAAATTAGCGGCTTGAGAGTGATAGATTTTAATAAACTCAATATCAACACCAAGGTCGCTGGCTAGTAAATTCATTAACTCAATATCAAGTCCAACGAGTTGACCCGCTTTGTTGAAGAAACTGAAGGGGAGGTCATCTCGGTAATAGCCGACTCTAAGTACCCCATTGCTTTTTATCCGTTCTAACACGGTCGAGTTGCTGCCCCAGCGAACGCGAAAATCTGAAGCAACTTCACTCAAGGTTTGCTGCTTTCTTGGTAGCAGTAAGTCCCTTTGAATGAATCGTTGATAGCCATCATATTGGTATTCTATTTTCTCAAAGCTGTAAGACAAGCTTAAGAGCACGACCAATAAGAGCGCTGGTATAGACCCGCTGTACGCTAAAACGGGGCGCCACTTTGAATCAAGCTTACGGTCAATTCTTGCCATAATCGCTATTGGAAAACAGATAGCAAAGGAAACTGAAAACATGGTCCCTAATCGGGTCATCATTAAGTTTTCTGCCAAAATAAAAGTATCGAGCATTGATGCTGGCGCATTGAGCAAGTTGAGAAGCCCAGGCATGGCCACTTGTTGCGTGCCAAATAATTGTGGTAAGCCTTCGGTCAGTAATACAAAATAGTCAGCAGCAACGATGTGTGAGCCCGATGACCACGCGGCAAATAACGCAAATAGAAGACACATTAATTTTCCACCCGCCGGCAGACTATAAGTGATCGGCACAATAATCTCTGGGATAAAATCTGCATAGCGGTGTTTTTTAGTGGTTTTGTCAAATAGGATTTTAAGTCTTTCAATGATGATTGGGATTACCGCAAAAAAGCTCCCAGTCGCAAGAGCAATTAACAAGGGTTCTTTAGAAGTATCCACAATTTGTTTAAAACTGTATTGGCTGAGTGACGTGACAAATAAAGGCAATATTACAAATGAAAGCAGAATAACGAGACTCGCCGCAGTGACAAGGTAAATCAGCAAACCATCCGCTTGAGCACTATCAAAGCTAAAAATAGCTCGGTACACCAAACAAAAAATACCGAGTGGCGACCATTTAGTGATCAAACTATTGACATTTGCTATGGCGGCTAACAAGTGCTCTAACACCGATATCGTGGCCGCTTTATTTTTAACCTTGCGAAGCCCAACCCCAACAAATAAACTAAAAATAACCACGGAGGGGATCACAGTATTGGCATATGCGTTAAACGGATTCGAAGGTATAAACATCTCGACAAAGTTAAGCTCTGTTGTCGGTTTTACGGTGTTTGCGTTATAGAAATTAGCATTAAGCCAATCTGGAAAGGCAAATGAACCCGATAGAATAACGATCAGGCATATACCGAGCAAAACCGAGAACATTAACAGCGATGCCCGTAGGGTTTCTTTAATAAAGCGAGGCGTTAGCTTGCCCACCCCAGCGATTAACGACAAGGAGATATAAGGCAACGCAGTCATTTGAAGTAGGGTGTAAAAACTATCCGCAATGGCATCTACACCCCAAAAAAGATCGGAGCTAGTGAGCCCAGCTAACAAGCCGAGCAACATGCCAGCAATCGCCAATTGTGGGGTAGAGAGTTTTTTTAACCAAATCAAAAAGGGCATTGGTTTTTTAGTTGTTCAGGATGATTAGCTAAATTATAGCACTTACTCTTAGGCCGCTACATAATCTATTGACTTGCACAGTTCTCATAAAGCTTATTTGCTAGTAATCTTTACCACGACGTTTTAAAGAGCTAGTAGACTGTGAGATTATTGAAGTAGCCGATGGGCCACATTAAAGCTCAGAGTGTCGCGTACTCGATAATAAAAAAGGTGGATTGAATGCTGATTGTTCGACAACTTATTATTATATTGTTAGCCGGTTTTATCGCTAGCGCCGGACTTTCAGGCTAATTGTTTAACTCCGTTTCTGTGGAATCAAAGACTTCCTGATCAAAATTACCTTCCCACTGACTAACAATGGTTGCTACGGTTGCATCTCCTGTCACATTAACCGCTGTTCTCACCATATCCAATATTCGGTCGATGCCTAAAATCATCGCGATACTTTCAGTTGGCAGACCGACTGATGACAGCACGCCAACCAACAAAACTATCCCCGCACTTGGCACACCGGCAGCCCCAATTGAAGCAAGTGTTGCTGTTAAAATGACTGTTAAATATTGCGCTAGACTTAAATCTATTTGATATTGTTGAGCGATAAATACAACAGCGATACCTTGAAGAATTGCGGTTCCGTCCATGTTTATAGTAGAACCCAAGGGAAGTACAAAGCTGGCGGTTGAATTATCAACACCGATCCGCTTTTCAGCGACTTCCAATGTGACCGGTAAGGTGGCTGAACTGCTTGAAGAACTCACTGCAAACAACATCACCGGGCGCATTTTCATTAAGAACTTAATTGGATTTAGCTTAGCAATGAATTTTATAAGTGTGGGGTAGACCAGGCTGCCATGAATAATAAGGACTACAATTACCAGTAAAAAATACTTAAGTAAACTATACAACTCTGCCCATTTTGCCTCGGCGACAACAATTGCCATAATACAAAAAATTCCATAAGGTGCGACTTTCATGATCATGGTTACAAGTTTCATGATGACTTCGTTCATGCTGTCAAAAAGAATCGCGACCGGCTTGCCTTTGTCACCGGATAAAGATATTGCTAAACCTAGCAATATCGCGAATATAATGATCTGCAACATGTTTGGTCGAAGTTGAGAAATGGAGTGAAACGGATTAGTCGAAATTAGATTAGAAAATATTGCAAAAATGGAGGTTTTTTCTGCCGTCACAGAGGCTTCAGTTGAAAGAGCGACACCAGCACCTGGTTGTACGATTATCGCAAATAAAATACCTAAGGTTACAGCAATTAGCGTGGTGCCAAGATACAAACTGCCTGCACGAACAGTCATGCTGCCCAGTTTGTTAGGGTCGGACAAAGAGCAAGTGCCACAAACTAATGAGACTAAAACTAGCGGTACGACAATCAGCTTTAAACTACTGACAAACCAAGTTTTAATTAATGCGAACAGCCCAGATAAAACATACTCGTTAATCCAACTTTTAATTGAAACGTCGAATAAACTTAATTGCTCAGGAATGAAGACAAAAACTAATCCAAAAACAATACCGAATAACATCGCGAGCATTATTTTTAAACTAAGAGACAGTTTTTTCTTTTGCATATTCTCTGCTCGAACCAATGGGAATTATCTATACTCGTTTATTAGTGCTAAGGCTATTAATTCAATAACGAGAAGAGTCCTTTTAGTTAATAGGCGTAAAAAAGCGAGTACGTAACAGCTTACCCACTCACCGTTTTTTACTTCAAATTTAAGATGACTGGTCGTGAGTGTTTTTAACCACATCCGCTAGTTCTTTTTCTTGAGCGGGTTGAAATGTGGTCTCATCGTCGCCGAATAGTCCCGCGCTCGGATCATTGTATATCGCAACATCCAATTTCCCTTCGCTTTTGGCAACCACTGAAGAAACGATAGCATCGCCAGAAATATTCACAGAGGTTCGAATCATGTCGAGTAACCGGTCGACACCCAAAATGAGGCCTATGCCCTCTAAAGGAAGCCCCACTTGAGCAAACACCATCGACAGCATAATTAAGCCAACTCCAGGAACACCTGCTGTACCAATGGATGCTAATACGGACATCAATATAACCGTTAAATAGCCAGCAATTCCTAAGTCGACATTGTAGACATTGGCAATAAACACGGTCGCCACACCTTGCATAATTGCTGTTCCATCCATATTGATCGTCGCGCCAAAAGGTACCGTGAAAGACGCGACAGAGTTGTTTACCCCGAGTCGCTCCGTAACTGTTCTTAAGGTGACAGGAATAGTGGCATTTGAACTTGATGTACTAAATGCAAAAACTTGAGCATTTCTAATTTTTTTAAGGAACGTGAGCGGATTTAAACCCGAAAATACAACCAAGACACTTTGTAAGGTAACAAACAAATGAAACAGCAGAACACCAATAAGTACAGCAACGTAACCAAGTAATTTTATAAATAAATCGAAACCTAACTCTGCCATCGCTTTACCCAATAAACAAAAAACGGCGTAAGGGGCTAGGCTCATAACAATACCAACCATCTTCATCATCACTTCGTTTAATAACTCGGTCGACTCAACCAGCGGTTTGGCTTTTTTTCCAACGAGTAAAATACTTACACCCACCAGAATTGCAAAAAAGATAATCGATAACATATCGCCATTGGCCATCGATTGTATCGGATTACTTGGAACGATATTTATCAAGACCTGTGTTAATGGCGGAGCTTCTTTGCCAGTAAACGTTGCATCCGAACTCGCATTCATGCCTTCGCCAATGCCCAAGCCTGCTGCGATCGCAATCGCGGTTGCGATAGCGATTGCTGTGGTGAGCATATAAAGTAAAAAGGACTTGGTGCCGATTCTTCCCAATAATTTAATGTCGCCGATACCACATACACCACAGATCAATGAAAACAATACAAGCGGAACAACCAACATTTTTAACGCATTGACAAATAACTTGCCGACTACCAAAAATAATCCATTTACAAAATATTCATTAATGACGGAGCCTTCGCTGTTGAGTCCAGCAAAGTTTATTGTAAGTCCTACAATAATTCCGGCGGCCATACCTATAAGAACTTTGGAAGTTAAATTCATGCTTTTATCTCTTGTTATTATTTGCTCGAGCGCCCGAGTTTAAAGCGCTTGCTAGAGCTAGTTATGTCATTTGCGAACTGTCCAACAGGGTAATCTATTCGGCGGCCGAATTGCAAATTTGATTTTAAATGATTGATAGTCGCTCAAATGAGTGTGAATTGTTTTCAATAAATGCTGCGCAAGGGGGTTGGGACGGCAGAGCACCTATTTAGGCGCAGAAATTGGCACCGTTTACCAGGTAATAAAAAAGCGATTTTTGCGGAGGTTTCGAGCAAAAGTAACTAGTCACTGAACTACACAATTGCTCTTTAATAGAAATAAAGAGGGCGGAGTGCGCCCTCAATAAAAATTACTTTCCTATATGTTTTTCTAGGAAAGCTAAGATTTTAGTATAAAGTTCCCTTTGGTTATCTATATCCCTAAAACCATGACCTTCAAAGTCCTTAACCAGTGACTCATAAGGGTAATTTCTTTTGTCTAAAGCATCTGCCAATACGGTGTAGTTTTTATAGGGAGTGCGTTTATCTTCTTTACCATGGACTAGAAACAGTGCTGCTTTTAGATTGTCTAAATGATAGATCGCTGAACGCTCCCTAACAAAGTCCTCATCATAGGCATTCCATGCTTCTTCGAGAAATTTACGGCCATTCTTACTAAATCGAGTATCGCTTGAGTCAGCTTGTATAGAAATATCGTTGACTCCAGCGTAAGCGATGGCGCACTGGTAAAGGTCGGGCTCTTTGACTACCCCCATCATTGATGCATAGCCACCGTAACTCGCACCGTAGATGCACACTCTGTTTTTATCGGTGTAACCTTCATTTATTGCCCAGAGGGTTGCATCGGTTAGATCATCTTGCATTTCTTTACCGACTTTCCGGTAATTATCGTAAATAAAATCTAATCCTCTACCATCGGAGCCTCGATAATTTACTTGCATAACGGCGTATCCGTTATTCGCTAAAAACTGAGCTTCAACATCAAAAAACCATGAATCTTTAACACCGTATGGTCCACCATGAACTAATACGACCAAGGGGTGCTTTTTCTTATTAGTGTTGGGTAATGTTAAATAACCACGAATATTTAAACCATCTCGAGCTTCAAATTCAAAAGGACGACGCTCAGCCATATCACTCGTCAAAAGTTGGCTTCTTGGCCGAAGTAGGAGATCGACTGTGCCTTTGGTTGAGTCAAATATATAGTAGTCACCAGGGTTTCGATCACTATGAACAAACAGCAAAAATTTTGTTTGGTCATTGGTAATTTGGTTTACCCTAACAAAATCATCCGGGAATGCTGCGTCTAACTCTTTGTAGAGCTGTGCTTCTTGCTGGTGCATATCAAAATACTCTTTTGACATCTTACCTTTTTCTCTGACAACACCTAATAGTTCTTTTTCGTCAATTGACTCAATATAGCCCTCGATATCAAAATCGCCCTTTATTTCGTGAACTAAGTTTGATTGTTTTGTTTTCGGGTCGTAGAGATAAATTGCGCTTGGTTTTCCTTTTTCAGAAAGGAAGTAGTAAAACTTAGAATTGTCTCGGTTAAACTTAATAAATCGATAAGTACTTAGTTCTGTATTTCGCTCATCAATTTTTTGCCATTCTGAATCGGAACCCTCTCTATAAAGCACCGTTTTGATTTTATAGTCTTCACTCCAACCTTGATTGATTCTAATGACGCCGTCGTTGTCTGTTCCAAAGCTGTTTCTTTCGACAGGCCCACGTAATACTCTTTTTTGTCTTCCGTTATAGACATTTACTAAATACGCGTGGCTGCGTGATGAACCCCGCGGAGTCTTTGAAATTAATATATGATCAGGATCATGCTTTAAGTCGCTGACTCGGCGATATCCGGTCGGCGTTTTAGCTGCTTTTCCAGCTCGGGTCTTTTGAGGTAATAACTGAATTTTTTTAGAGCCATCGGCATTGGCAGCAAACAAAAAACCTGTTGCAGCGGGCTGCTCCAATGGCCCAACTTTAGTGACCATTGAGGCAAAAATTCGTTCATCGTTTAGCCAGCCAACATTTCCAACCTCTCGCTCACCATCACCAAAATGATGAATGGAAATGGTTTTCATGGTTTTGCTATCAAGTATAACAACATTGCGATTACCATTGATTAATGCGCGTGCAGCTAAATATTTACCGGTAGGTGATAGCGAAAGGGCGTCGATTTCCAGTTTCCTAAAAAAGTCTTCAACACTATAGTTCTTTTCTGCTTGTACGTTTGGTTGAAAGGTTATACTGAAAGTGATGATCAGAATGATCTGGGTTATTAAAGACTTCATCGGGTTAACTCCGTATTTTTTCTTATTATTATAGGGGAAGGAAAGAGGACTTATAACCGCAAATATTTACATTTATTGATATTTACCCGGTCCAGTTGGCGGGTTGGCTAGATATATTGAGACAAGCAGAAGTAACTATTTTATCAAGCTACTCCTGCATTTTGTTATCAAAATTACACTTGTTGAAACGGATAAACTGAACCTAAATCGAGAATTTGAGTGAGTTCATCAAGGGCAGTTCGCGATTCGATTAACAATTGTGGGTCTGCAAGATCTTTTTCTACCAATGAATCGCGGTAATGCTTTTCAACCCAAGTGTTGAGCGTTGCGAACAGTGAATCATTCATCATCACTGATTGGTTTGCAGCCGCCAATTCAGTTTGACTCAACACCACACGTTGTCGCAAGCAAGCGGGTCCTCCGCCATTTTGCATGCTTTGTTTTACATCGTAAATTTCCACTTTGCTGATGGGGTTGTCGGCAGCAATAACTGATTCGAGATAGCTTCGTACGTTTTCATTTTCACGGCATTCACCCGGCGCGATAATTGCCATACTGCCATCAGACAAGGTCACCAATTGGCTATTAAACAGATAGGTATGCACTGCATCGTTTACGCTTACTTCGGCTGTGGGAACTTCAACAAAGTGCATTGGTTTATCGCCAAATGCCGATTGCAGATTTTTAATCACTTCGGGGGAATTCAAAAAAGCCATTTCATGGTAAAAAAGGCAATCTTTGTTGCCTACCGCAATAACATCATTATGAAAAACACCAGCGTCAATGACATCAGGATTTTGTTGAGCGAACACCGTTTTGTTGGCATCAAGCTGATGCAGCCTTGCGATAGCTTGCGAGGCTTCAAAAGTTTGTCTCGCAGGGTATTTTTTGGGGAACGGCTTGGTTGAATCAAATGCGTACTTTCCAAAAACAAAAAATTCGACGCCTTGGTCCGCGTAGTCCTGACAAAAACGAGTATGGTTGGCTGCGCCTTCGTCACCAAAGTGATCGCCCATTGGTAACGGGTGATGATGGTCAAAATAGTCTGCATTAGCAAAAATAGCCTGCAATACTCGCGATGTGGTAGGAGCTTCGATGGAACGATGAAATTTGTTGGCAAGGTTTGCTGCAGTAAAATGCACTTTGCCGTTTGCGGTATCTGCGCTCGGTGAAATCGTACAGGCATTGGCTGTCCACATGCTGGATGCCGAACAAGTTGCGGCAAATACGGCAGGCGCTTCACTCGCTGCGCGAGTAATCACGTTTTCATCGGTTCCGGTAAAACCTAACTTTCTTAAAACGTGGACATCAGGTCTTTCTAAAGGAGGAAGAACTGCTTGTTTTAATCCCATATCTGCCAAGGCTTTCATTTTTGCAAGGCCTTGTAAGGCGCCTTGCTTGGGATTGGAGGCTTGAGCAGCGTTTTTTAACGACGCAACATTGCCGACTGAAAGTCCTGCGTAGTTGTGAGTTGGGCCGACTAGGCCATCAAAATTGACTTCAAATGCTTTGTTTGACTGGTTCATATAAATGACTCCTATTGCGATTGAATTGATTTAATCGCGTTTCTCTAGGAGGCGTCATTTCACAGCTATCGGGCACTTATCATATATTGAGTCGCGAGTCTAAATCGTAAGCTGCTGCTAGATAGAGCCTCAATGATAATTGCGTCGGGACACCTTGAACCGAGTAGCCGTATGATATTTTATCTTGAGGCGTTACTCAAGATGCAAATTTTCAAATGATAGCAACAGGTTTAGTCGGCTCAACTCGGTCGGCTCAACTCAGCATTATTTTAGTTCTAACATGGGGGCTAAATAGCGATAAACGGTTTCAACCATTACTTTTTGCCCGTTTTCGTTGGGATGCAGGCCATCATCAAGCATCATGCCTGGAACTGTTGCGACACCCTCAAGAATGAACGGAATCAGCTCAACCTTGTCCTTTGCTGCTAAATCTTGATATATCTGATCGAACTTGCGGGTATAAGTACGGCCATAGTTTGGTGGGATATGGATGCCTGCAAGCAATACTTTGGCTCCAATATCGTGACTCATTTGAATCATTTCGGTAAGGTTGCGACGAGTCGTGGCTAGATCAAACCCTCTGAGACCGTCATTGGCGCCCAGTTCCAAAATGACAACATCTGGCTTGGCTTGCTCGAGCTGAGCAGGAAACCTCACTAAGCCGCCTGAAGATGTTTCGCCACTGATACTGCCGTTAATCAATGAGACGGGCCATTTTTGCTGTTGAAATTTTTGTTCAAGTAATTTCACCCATCCCTTTTCGGTCGGTAAATTATAGGCGGCGCTTAAACTATCCCCGAACACAAGCACTGTTTTATCTGCAGCTTGCGCCGCCGTGCTCATTGCAAAAGCAAGGACTATGCAGAGTCTTTGAATCCATCTCATTGTAAATGCACCTTTGTGTTTGATTACCTGGTTTTACGTTTGATTGCCTAGTATTGCTGGGTTTTTAAACGAGTCGCTTTTAAATTGAAGCTCACGGCACAAAACAACACCATAGCGGTGAATATCCTACTACACTGGAGGCAAGTTTTTAAATTACAAGCCATGAAACGAGTATTCAGCGATTCGAATACGGCGCGACCAACTGGCTTGTTAAAGTCCATGAAACGATTTGTAACAAGGGCTTCGATCGGCTCACACCAATTTCACGTAAAATGCGTTAGTATTAAAAGGTTACAGTAATATCAACTAAGCAACTGTTAAATCAAAGAGAGCCAAATGTTAGAAGCAAAAAATTTAACCAAGCGAGTGACCACTTCAGACGGTGAAATCACGATTCTAAAAGATGTTTCGTTCAAGCTAGCACAAGGTCAAAGCTTGGCGATTGTCGGTGAATCGGGTTCCGGTAAGACGACTTTATTGGGGCTTTTGGCTGGTCTAGATACGCCAACCGAAGGTCAAGTAGAATTAGCCAACGAGTCAATTTTCGAACTCTCTGAAGAGCAGCGTGCGCTCTCACGTAAAAAAAATCTTGGTTTCGTCTTTCAAAGCTTTCAGTTAATTGATGGCTTGACAGCACTCGAAAATGTCATGATGCCGCTTGAACTGAAAGGTGATAGTCAAGCGAAGACTAAGGCGTTAGCCATGCTTGATAAAGTAGGTTTATCCCATCGCGTTAATCATTTTGCTAACCAACTTTCTGGTGGGGAGCAACAGCGCGTGGCGATTGCGCGAGCTTTTGTGACTCAACCGAAACTTTTGTTAGCTGATGAGCCGACCGGAAATTTGGATACCAAGACCGGTAAAAAAGTGGTTGAGCTAATGTTTGAACTCAACTCTGCCTTGGCAACCACCATGGTTTTGGTAACGCATGATCCTAAATTAGCTAAACGTTGTGACCACGCCATTACTATTAGTGCGGGTCAAATAGTCGCCAATACGCTGCACTCTGCGGCTGACACAAATTCCTCAATTGACGATGCTAGCTCGAGCGAAAATACCACTGCCAGTCAGGATCAAGCTGACCTCGCTCGGTTTAACGAGCAATCAGCATAGAGTATTGAGGAATTTAATATGAAGGATTTTTCGCATTTAGCAAAAATTGCCTGGCGAATTTTTAGTCGCGATTGGAAAAGGGGTGATCTTCTCAATTTGATCTTTGCAATGGCGATTGCCATGGCCTCTGTGAGCGTAATCTATTTGATCATTGATCGTGTCGAATCAGCCACTAACCGGCAAGCATCAGAAGTTTTAGGTGCCGATTTGGTGATTAGTTCGCCGAAACCTGTGGATGCAGCTTGGCTGGAAAAGGCTCAAGCACTTCAGCTTACGCGTGCGGATGTGGTTGAGTTTGCTAGTGTTTTATCGGCTAACGACAAACTGCAATTATCGGCGGTAAAAGCTGTCTCAAATAACTACCCGCTAAAAGGCCGAATTGAAATTGCTGATACTCCCTATTCTGAAGTGTCAGTGGTTAGCGGACACCCCGCGCAAGGAAAAATTTGGGTTGAGCCACGTATTTTAGCGGTGCTTGATGCCCAAAAAGGAACGCAAGTCGAGCTAGGTTACACAGATATGGCTATTGCTGGCACCATCATGCTTCAGCCGGGGCAGGGCTCAACATTGTTTAATATAGCGCCTACTGCAATTATTGGATTACAAGATCTAGCCGCAACAAAAATTATCCAACCCGGGAGTCGTGTGGGCTATCGCTACTTGTTTGTCGGTAATGATAGCGCGATCGCCGAATTCCAAAGTTGGCTCAAGCCACAACTTGAAAGCATTCAGCGCGTGGTTTCTGTGTTTGACGAATCTCCGGTAGCCGGCTCAGCGATTACCCGTGGAAAAAAATACATCAGCCTTTCGAGCTTGTTGACCTTGATTCTATTGGGAGTAGCAATTGCAATGTCGGCAAACCGCTACGCGACACGTCAGTTTGATATGAGTGCTCTGATGCGTTGCTTTGGTATGAATAACCGTCAAGTACTAAATATTTTCTTAATTATATTGCTTTTGGTAAGTGCCGTTGGAATCGGTATCGGCGCGATAGTCGGCTTTGTATTTCAAAGTTTTATGGTTGACTGGTTGGCCGATTTATTTGGTGAAAATCTGCCGCCTGCAAAGTTTTCGGTGCTGCTCTTTCCAATGCTGACTTCTTTTATTTTGCTGCTGGGGTTTGCGATGCCGGCACTAATTCAACTCAAAAGTGTGCCGCCAATGCGAGTTCTCAGACGTCAGCTAGAACCCATGAAAGCGAGTGGATGGTTTGTATACGGGTTAGCGATCTTATCCATGATGATGGTGATGTATATCCAAATGGGAGACCTAAAACTGCTGTTCAGTGTGTTTGCTGGATTGTTGTTGATGGGGGCAATTTTTGCGCTGCTATCGCGACTTGTACTGATGCAGATTCGCCAATTGACCCGCTCCAAAAGCGCAGCGATTAATTATAGTCTGCGCCAACTAGATGCTAACAAAGGAGTGACAATGCTCCATTTATTAGCATTTAGTAGCACGCTCTTTGTCATCGCATTGGTGATCATCGTCAAGACGGAATTATTGAGTAAATGGCAACAAAGCTTGGGTGACGAGGCGCCTAACCATTTTATGGTGAACATTCCGGCCGCCGATGCAGAGAAAGTTGAAAACATGCTGGTAGCTAATCAAGTGAAAACCACTGAAGTGTACCCGATGGTGAGGGGGCGAGTTACCAAAGTGAATGGCGTTTTAGTGAAAGATGCGCTCTCGGAACAAGCTCGACAACACAATTCTTTACGTCGAGAGTTAAATATGACCTGGACGACTGAATTACCTAAAGGTAACAAAGTGGTTGAAGGTGAATGGGGCTGGCCTCAAACCTCGAAACAATCCGACTCCATAAGCGACACCGCAGCCACGCTGCCGCAAATTTCTATTGAAGATAAAATGGCATCGACGCTTGGCCTTGCACTTGGCGACACCTTGTCCTTTAATATTGGCTCTGAGGAGTGGACCGCTGAAATTGTGAGCTTTCGTTCGATCGACTGGCAAACCTTTACACCCAACTTTTATATTATTGCGACGCCGGGCTCGATGGATCAATTTGCCCCAACTTATATTAATGCGTTCTACCTACCACCGGAGAAAAAGAGACTGGTGGCCGATTTAACCAATCAGCATCCCACGGCTATCATCATTGAACTGGACCGAATCTTTGAGGAGGTCAAGCAAATAATCAATAAAGTCAGTTCTGCAATCGAAATAATTATGTTCTTTGTGGTCGGAGCAGGATTGGCTTTGCTTTGGGCGGCAATGGAGCATACCTTTTCTCAAAAACTGCATCAGTCTGCAATTTTACGGACGTTAGGTGCTAGCAAACGATTTATTGCAACAAGCTTCCGCTTCGAGTTTCTCTGGTTAGCGTTGCTCGCTTCGATGGTTGCGGTAAGCTGTATAGAATTAGTAAGCTACTTTTTGTATCAGCAAATATTTGAAATTGAGTTCTCATTTCATTTTTCGCTCTGGTGGCAACTCCCTATCAGCCTTTTCTTGCTCATGCTAATCGGCACGTGGCGAGGGGTAAACAGGGTGACTCGTCCCGCGCCATTGACTTTATTAAAGTAAGCTAATTGTTGGAAAAATCAAATCCATAAAACAAGCTGATTTTCCAATTCTCAAAAAAATAGTTGACTAAAGCACCATAAATCGTCCTAAAATAAAAAAGGAACAGGCTCAGCATAATCGCTGAGCTTCGACGAAATCGTTACTTTAAAGTCGTTTGAAGTATTCAAATAACTATAAGCATGTCTTGATTGGCTGATAAATTTAAAGATTAAATCCAAATAATCTAGTGGGAATAAAAATTATTCATGGGAAAGTCACTTGTTATAGTCGAGTCTCCGGCTAAAGCCAAAACCATCAATAAATACCTTGGTAAAGACTACATCGTTAAATCGAGTGTCGGCCATGTTCGTGACCTGCCGACCAAAGCGGCGACAGGCACAAGCGATCCTAAAGAAAGAGCAAAGAAAGCCGCGGCAACTCGCAAATTATCTCCGGAAGCTAAAATAAAACATAAAGCCAAAATGGCTAAAGAAGGATTATTTAAGCGAATGGGACTAAATCCTGAAAAGGATTGGAAAGCAGAATATGCGACTTTGCCTGGCAAAGAAAAAGTTGTCAAAGAGCTAAAAAAATTCGCCAAAGATGCCGACCATATCTTTCTAGCAACGGATTTGGATAGAGAGGGAGAAGCGATTGCATGGCACCTAAGAGAAGAAATTGGTGGCGAAGATGACAAATATCAACGAGTGGTGTTTAACGAAATAACCAAAAAAGCGATTACCGAAGCTTTCGCAAAGCCAACCGATTTGGATATGGATTTTGTCAATGCGCAGCAGACAAGACGATTTCTCGACCGCGTTGTTGGCTTTATGGTATCACCGCTCCTATGGAAAAAAGTTTCGCGTGGACTCTCCGCTGGTCGCGTCCAATCGGTGGCGGTGAAATTAATTGTAGAGCGGGAACGAGAAATTAGAGCCTTCATTCCTGAAGAGTATTGGAGTCTTTTTGCCGATACAGTGACCGGTGGCGGCGAACCTCTCAACTTAGAAGTGCGGCGATACCTCGAGAAAAAATATCGCCCCACAAATAAAAATGAAAGCGATGAACTGCAAGCCATCCTCAAACAACAAGACCTTATTGTTGATAGTTGCGACTCTAAACCAACTAAAAGTAAACCCAGTGCCCCTTATATCACTTCAACTCTACAACAAGCGGCCAGTACTCGGTTAGGTTATAACGTCAAGAAAACAATGATGTTGGCGCAGCGGCTTTATGAAGCGGGCTACATTACTTATATGCGTACGGATTCAACAGCGCTAAGCGCTGATGCTGTCGCAATGTGTCGAGATTATATTAAAGAGAATCACGGTGAGCGTTACTTACCGGATTCGCCGCGTTTATATTCAAGTAAAGATGGTGCGCAAGAGGCGCATGAAGCAATTAGACCTTCAAATGCAAGAACCAGAGCCAAACATTTAAAGAATGTCGATGATGATGCAATTAAATTGTACAACCTCATTTGGGGGCAGTTTATCGCATGCCAAATGACCGATGCGATTTATGATGTGACTAATTTAGTGGTCAAAGCGGGTGATTTTAAACTAGCAGCGAAAGGTCGAGTGGTTAAGTTTGATGGTTGGACTTCTGTGCAGCCACCCAGAAAGAGTAAAAACGATGACGATGCCATCTTGCCCGAGGTGGTGGTTGGCGAAAAACTCAAACTGCAGGAGCTTTTACCAAAGCAGCATTTTACTAAGCCTTCACCTCGTTATAGCGAAGCCGCGTTGGTTAAAGAACTAGAAAAACGAGGAATTGGTAGGCCGTCTACTTACGCGTCAATTATTTCCACAATTCAAGATCGCGGTTATGTGATTGTAAAAAATCGTCGATTTTATGCCAACAAAATGGGGGAAATTGTCACCGACCGTTTGGGAGAAAGCTTTGATAATCTGATGGATTATTCTTTTACCGCAAAAATGGAAGAGACGCTCGATATTATTGCTAGCGGTAAGCAAAACTGGAAAGAAACACTTAACAAATTTTATCAAGACCTGACTAAGCGACTGGAAAAAGCGGAACTGCCGGTTGAAGAGGGGGGCATGGAAAACCAAAAGTCTGTCGAAATGGATATGACTTGCCCACTTTGCAACACTAATAAAATGATGATCCGCAACTCTTCTATGGGAACCTTTTTAGGTTGCAGTGGTTTTGCACTGCCACCTAAAGAGCGGTGTAAGCACACCATGAATTTAATTCCGGGTGACGAAATAGAAGCGGTTGATAAAGACGAAGAAGCAGAGAGTAGAAATCTGCTGTTGAAAAAACGTTGCCCAGTTTGTGAATCGGCAATGGATAGCTTCCTGATTGATGAGGATAGAAAGCTACATATTTGTGGGAATAGCCCAAAATGTAAAGGTTACACCATTGAGAAAGGCAGCTATAAAATAAAGGGTTATGATGGTCCAATTATAGACTGTGACAAGTGTGGCAGTGAGATGCAGCTGAAGGTTGGCCGTTTCGGAAAGTACTTTGGTTGTACTAGTGAAGACTGTAAAAATACCCGTAAACTATTGAGAAATGGAGAAGCTGCGCCACCTAAAGCGGATCCTATTCCTATGCCGCACCTCAAGTGTTTGAAAGTTGATGATCACTATATTTTAAGGGACGGTGCTTCAGGCATCTTTTTGGCGGCAAGTCAGTTTCCTAGAAACAGAGAAACTCGTGCACCTTTGGTTGAAGAGCTTTTGACCGTCAAAGATCAACTGGACCCAAAATTTGAGTATCTCACCACTGCACCCGTTGAAGACCCTGACGGCAACAAAGCAATGTATCGCTACAGTCGAAAGACCAAAGAGCAATATGTGATGAGTGAGGTTGATGGCAAAGCAAGTGGCTGGAGCGCGTATTATGTCGACGGCCAATGGCAGGAGACTCTCAAAAAGAAAGCTGCGCCAAAGAAAAAGGCCGCGGCTAAGAAGTCTGTAAAAAAGAAATCAGCCAAGAAAAAAGCGACCGCCAAGAAATAGGCGCTCGTCGTTTCTTGGTTCAGTCACCTCCAGTTTAGCGAGGTAGGTTGACTGTTTGTGTAGCTAATTATTCAACACAAGACTAGCGGTAAGCTGGTTTATAATTTTAAACACACGTCCGCAAAATCCATGTATAATCCCGCCAAATTATTGCGGCTTCAAAGATCATTATGTTTGCTTGGTTCTACCCTTTACTCAAATTTATACTGTTCCGTTTGGATCCAGAAAAATCACATGATCTCAGTTTACAGTGGTTGGCGCGCATAGAACGGTCTCCTTTTCGGTTTTTAATTACTCAGAATATGATTGAAGACCCCGTGGTGGTTGCCGGAATAAAGTTTCCAAACCGTATTGGGCTCGCTGCAGGATTGGACAAAAATGGTCGATGTATCGATGCGTTTGCAGCGATGGGCTTTGGCCACATTGAAATAGGCACCGTGACACCAAGGCCACAACCAGGCAATCCTAAGCCTCGTTTATTTCGCTTACCCAAGGCTACTGGACTCATAAATCGGTTCGGCTTTAATAATGATGGTGTCGATCAGTTAATCGAAAATGTTAAGGCATCCCGCTATACTGGGGTTCTTGGGATCAATATTGGGAAGAACTTTGATACCCCCGTTGAACAAGCTAATCAAGATTATCTAATTGGATTAGAAAAGGTTTATCCCTACGCGAGCTACGTGGTGGTTAATATTTCATCACCCAACACGGCTAACTTAAGACAACTGCAATTTGGAGAGTCGCTGGAACAGCTGATAGTTGCGCTCCAATCGAAACAGTCGGAACTGGTAATGCAATACGGTCGGAAAATCCCAGTTTTTATTAAAATAGCCCCCGATCTTAGTCAGCAAGAGACTGACGACTTGGCCTCAACTTTTTGTCGTCTCAATATTGATGGTGTAATTGCGACAAATACTACTTTTTCTCGTGAGGGTGTAGAAGGGTTAACTCATAGCGATGAGCAGGGCGGACTCAGTGGATTACCCGTTTTATTGAGTAGTAACGAAGTGCTCGCACGATTGAGTCAACAATCCAGTCAACAGTTTCCAATTATTGGTGTCGGCGGAATTTGTCACCCAGAACACGCAAGACAAAAAATTGATGCTGGCGCTAGTTTAGTGCAGGTTTATTCCGGGTTTATTTATCGTGGACCAAAACTGGTAACCGAAGTTTCTAAAAGGTTAAAATCACTATTTGGGCGATAGCTCGCTTAGCAGCGCTTTTGCCCGTGCAAAGTCAAAATTGTTTAGACAAGATTCGACTTTTTTCGCGATCGCGAAATGTTCAGGGTCATTTTCATAATAATCCAAAACCGTCTTAATTAGAACTAATGACTCAGTATCTTGTTGCTCTATGGTATCGCTGAGGGATGTCAATGTCGACTGAATTGATATTTCACTGGTCGCTATGGTATTTACAGACTCACTTTGCGATTCATTAATATAGTTAATTTCTTCGATGGTGAGTTCCAATTCTCGTACAAGATCATTGGCGGCTTGAAGTACTCGGTTTGTTCGCTCTTGTGCTCTACAGAAGTCTTCTACTTTTCCTGCATATTCACAAAGTTGGCGCATGCCTAAATTCCCAGAAACGCCTTTTAGCGCATGTGCGTGTTTTATGAGTAACTCGTAATCAGCCTCTCCGGCTAAGTTTTTAATTTCTTCAACTAGTCCAATATTTCGTTGCGCAAATTTGCTAAGCAAAGAAAAATATGCATTCTTATTGCCTTGCATTAGATCCAAGCCTGCATCTAAGTCTATATGATTGCTATGGTAGTCTAGTACAGTCGCTTGTTCTGAATGGCCTGGTAAATTAGAATCATCCGCTTGGATTGATTCACTGAGTGGAGGCCTTTGGTGTTTGCACCAACGAACAAGCGTTTCATAAAACTCTGCAACTTTAATTGGTTTGGATACATAATCGTTCATACCGGTTGCAAGGCATTTTTCCTTGTCACCACTCATAGCATTAGCAGTCATTGCGATAATCGGCAGTTGTTCTTTTGAGAAGGTTTTCCTGATCAAATCAGTGGCTTCATAGCCATCCATTACAGGCATCTGAATATCCATAAGGACACAATCGAAAGATTCAGTATTCGCTTTGTTTACACCTTGTTCCCCATTATTTGCTGTTGCGACAGTGACACCGGCTTGTGCGAGAATTTCGCTTGCTATTTCCAAATTGATATCATTGTCGTCAATTAACAAAATGTGCGCACCTGCAAGCTGATTTTTTAAATGTGTCAAATTAGAAGCGGGTTCAGCGTTGACATCTCTTGCCATTTTTAAATCGTGTGATTTAGCGAAACAATTCATTAAGCAATCCATAACACTGGAAGGCGTAATAGGTTTTGGTAGGATGGTACAATCTTTCCAAACATTCTTTTGTTTTTGCGTATCTCCCAACTCCCAACTAGACAGAAGTTGAACAATTTGTTGGCCATCTTGGTTGGCAAAAAAGTTTTTTATTTGATTGAGCGCTTCATCATTCTTACCACCATCGATAAACACAAGATCATACGTGTGTTTGGAAATTTGTTCGGGAATGGATTGGGGACTAAATTTAGGCACGATTTCGATGTGAGAAGTGAAAGCCTGTAGGTTTCTTCGTAGCGCCTGGCTGGCATGTGAATTTTTCTCGATGATTAAAAACTTTTTCTCTGCCAAATTCATAATATCGAGTGGAGATTCTGAGGCGACTTGTTGGACTTTACTGGCCACTTTAATATAAAAATCGAATTGGCTACCAACCTTGAGCTGACTTTCGACGCTAATATCCCCACCCATTTGTTTGATCAGCCTCTTACTAATTGCTAACCCTAATCCCGTTCCACCAAATCGTCTAGTGGTCGAACTATCTGCTTGAGTAAAAGGCTTGAATAGCGAATTAATGGTGCGCTCATCCATTCCGATACCTGTGTCTTTCACCGTAAATCCCAACACAAACTCTTCATGCTGTTGGCTTAATAGTGAAACCGCAATAATAATTTCCCCTTGCTGAGTAAACTTTAAAGCGTTGCTCGCTAAGTTGATCAAAATTTGTCCCAGTCTCAAAGGGTCACCGGTAAGTGTTGTCGGAATTCGTGGGTCAATATCATAGATAAACTCTAACCCTTTTTGTTGCGCTTGCATGCCGACTATGTTTGATAAGTTATCGAGCACATCAGATAATTGAAATTCAGTTTCTTCGATCTTAAGCTCGCCCGCTTCGACTTTAGAAAAATCTAAAATATCGTTAATTATCTCGAGTAGTGACTTTGTCGCATTTTCCATTTTGTGAACATAAGCCGATTGTTTTCGATCGAGCCTTGTGCTTCCAACGAGGTGCAGCATACCCAGTATGGCACTCATTGGGGTCCTTATTTCGTGGCTCATATTGGCCAAAAAAGAAGACTTGGCTTGGTTTGCTTTGTCAGCTTGTTTTATCGCGTGGGTTAACTCTTGTCTCGTTTCTTCCAGCATGGTATTTCGTTCTAACAATAATTGGTTAGACTTCTTTCGCTCTCGATTGAATCGGTACATTGCAATCACAAGAAGAAAAAACAATCCTAAAGTAATAGCACCAAATAATATCCAGTCTTGTTGCTGTTCTATTAGAGTGTTCTGCCGTTTTAAACTTTCTCTTTGTTCTTTTAGCAACTGCTCTTGTTGCTGAATATCAGTGTTTTGCCGAGAAAGAACATTGACGTTACTTTTTATGCTCTCTGCAAGTTGAGCGAACTCATTTTCTTTTAACTCAATGGTCTTTATTTTTTCGGCAAGTTCGGCCTCTCTAGATTGAAGCTCAGCGTTTTTGGATTGAAGCTCTACACTCGTTTTTTTTAATTCATCTTGAACGGCTACTAATTCTCCTTCTTTTTCCCTAATAGCAATATTTTTTGTTTGCAATAGCCGCTGCTGACTAGCAAACTGAGCTTGTTGTTGTTCAAGTTGTTGTTTGGTTTTTTCTAATTCATTAAGGCTTTTTTCGGAAGCTTCAATTGATGTTTTTAGTTGTTCGCTAAGTTGCGACAGCTCTTCTTCTCGCTTGGTTAAATCTTCTCTTATCCGTTTTAGTTGTTTTTCTTCTTCTCTAAATAAGTTAACCACATCGAGTTCGGTCCCGCCTAATAACAACAGCTTGCTTTTCTCTATTTCCAATTTTTCATAAATTATATTCGGATAGTTTACTTCGAATGCAAAGCTTCCATCTTGTTTGCTGATGATATTGATCATGGTCTTCTTTTTGTCTTTTGCATCAACAGAGACCAACAAGACTTCCTTTCCGGAAAGCTGTTCATACATTTGAGAGAGTTCAGCTGGGCTATTTTCAGCCAGATAAATCAGATCGAACTTTTGCAATGAGTTAAAGTTGGATACTTGCTCCACTTTGAGTGGCAGGTTTCTCGCGCTTCTATTTTGCAGCGCCGACTCAAATAGAGGATGCATATCGCTTTGCGGTTCAATCACGCCGATTAATATTTGCTGCTTAGATTGCTCATTTGGCCAGCGAGTGTATTCAATAAAATTAAGAGTCAGTGCTACCTTAATTTGTTTTTCACGCAGTGAGTCTGCTGCTTTAAGTTGAATCGAGGAAAGGGGGATCGCAACAATCAGGCTTAAGCAAAGGGCTAACTTTAAAGCTTTAGTTAGCATTCGAATGCATTCCAATTAAATCGTTGATTTGAATTGTTGGCGTTTTCATTTGTTCGGTTCACTATCATTATTGTTCGAGAGCGCAAGAACTTGATTAAATTTTTCAATGGCATCTAAATGATTACTGATGCGCTTTTTGATGAGTGGTGCGCTAAAAGGCTTTTCGAAAAAGTCGATAGCACCTAACTCAAGCCCTTTTCTATGTCGCTTAACGTCATTTAACGCTGTGACAAATACTACTGGAATGTGTTGCGTCTGTGGATTGGCTTTTAGACTTTGGCAAACTTCGAAACCATCCATGTCATCCATTACCACGTCTAAAAGGATTAGATCAGGAATAGGATGCGCCTGAGCCAGCTTTACGGCATCAGTTCCTGAAAGCGCAACTTTGATCTTATAGTCGCTATTTAACATTGCATTTAAAATCGCAACATTGGTGGGCTCGTCATCCACAATGAGTATGGTGTAGGTAGTTTCTTTCGACATGACAGGAATCATTATTTTTATTTCTAGCTAAAATATAGTCTAATTTCCTGCTTTATCAAGAAAATCAAACATTTATCTACGTTAAAATACATTCTAATTGGATATTCAAATGAATTGCTCTCGGGTTTGAAATAGCAATAAGATGGATTCTGACAATTGTCTCTAGCACGCGTATAATCGCTGACAATATTTTTAAACTAATGAGCTTCAACCCTTATGCCTCAATTTTTTGCAACCTGCGCTTCAAGTCTTGAATATCTTCTTGTCGAAGAGCTTTCGAAGCTTGGCGCTGAAAATGTCAAAGAAGGTTTGTCATTCGTTAATTTTTATGCCGAGTGGCCGGTTGTCTACAAAATATTGATGTGGTCTCGCGTGGCAAGCCGTGTGATGTATCCTATCGCACAGTTTGAAGCGCGTGACGAGCAACAGCTGTACGATAATGTTTCGATTGTGGACTGGTCTCAACACATCAAAAGTAATGGCAGTTTTTTAGTCAACGCGCAAAGCTTTCGCTCAGAGCTTTCGCACACTAAATTCGTTTCCCAGCGGGTAAAAGATGCTATTGTCGATCATTTTGTTGAGCTAGAAGATAAACGACCCGATGTCGAGTTTGAGCAACCGGATGTCGTGGTGCATTGTAAAATCCGTCATAATAAAGTGACGCTATCCATAGACCTAGCAGGTTACGGTCTTCATCATCGAGGTTATCGCGCTGACGGTAGTTCGGCTCCCATAAAAGAAAACTTGGCGGCGGCGCTGCTAATGCGGGCTGGCTGGTTAAGGCTTTGTGAAGCAGCTCAGCCGGATTCTAAGCTTTCGTTTTACGATCCGATGTGCGGTTCCGGAACTTTTCTGATTGAAGCTGCGATGATGGCAAAGCAAATTGCTCCCGGGTATTTGCGAAGCTATTTAGGAATCTTTGGCTGGCAACAATTTAATCAGAGCTTATGGCAAGCTGTTGTTGATGAAGCTGTTGAGTTGGCAGAGGCGCCGTTTCTGCCGGAGTTGAGCATTGAAGGCAGTGATATTAATCCCAAAGCCATTAAGGCGGCACAAACTAACTTAAGCCGTTCAGGGCTGCAAGATATAATCAAAGTGAGAATCGCTGGATTAGATCAAATAGACCAATTATCGCTACCTGACTCAGGTGTGCTTGTGGTTAATCCTCCCTATAGCGAGCGACTGGGCGAATTTGATCAAGTTAAAAGTACTTATGCTCAACTGGGCGAATTGTTAAAGAGCAAATTTACTAATTGGTCTGCTTCTGTTTTGTGCCCCAATAAAGATTTTGGGCATGCTTTAGGTATTAGAGCCAAAAAGATATATAAATTTAACAATGGCAGTATCCCGTGTGAGCTACTGAATCTAAGTGTACAACCCCAAAATTATTTGACTGTGCAAGATTCCAGTGTTTTCGATCAGCAATTTGAACAAAAGCTCTCCGAGACGGGTATTCAACTTTTGAATCGATTGAGAAAAAATCGGGCAAAGCTAAAACGATTTTTAAGTACACAGCAGGTTTCTTGTTATCGACTGTACGATGCGGATCTTCCGGAATATAACGCTGCAATCGATGTCTATGATGACAAGTTGCATATTCAAGAATACCGAGCGCCAAAATCTATTGATCCAAAGCTTGCCAATCGACGCCTCAAGGAAATTGAACGTGCCGCTGCTGGATTATTGCAGCTCCCCCTCGACAATGTTTTTGTCAAGCAACGAAGGCAACAGAAGGGCGATTGGCAGTATGAGTCTCAAGGGAGAGGCCTTGATGGACAAATTGTAGACAAGCGATTTTATGTAATCCAAGAAGGCGGTAGAAAGTTTCGAATAAATTTGCAAGATTACCTTGATACGGGCTTGTTTCTTGATCATCGAAAAACTCGTCAAATGATTGCTGACCTTTCGGATAACAAGCGGATGTTAAATTTGTTTTGTTATACCGGTTCAGTTTCGGTTTACTCTGCATCCGCGGGTGCAACCGAGACCGTCAATGTTGATATGTCTAATACTTATTTAAATTGGGCCAAAGAAAACTTTAAATTAAATAAAATAGATTTAACCAACCATCAGTTTATTCGGGACGATAGTCTTAAGTGGATTGCAGACGCTAAAACCATGGGAGAGAAGTTTGACCTTATATTTCTCGATCCACCAACCTTTTCTAATTCAAAGAAAATGGAAGGTCACTTTGATGTGCAGGCCGATCACGTTGAACTCATTGAGTCGTGTATCGAACTGCTCTCGGCTAAAGGCACTTTGATTTTTTCCAACAACTTTTCTCAGTTTAAAATGCAATTTCAAACGAGAGAGGGCTGTAAAGTGACAGAAATTACCAGACAAACCACATCACAAGACTACTTACGAAAGCCATTACATAAATCATGGAAAATTGAGTTAACATAAGAGAGCCGAGTTAAACGAGCTCGATTAAAATGGCGCGATTAAGGGGCTTAAATTAAAAGTGAAAGGTTAATTGGGGTTGAGAATGTCGAATAATTATCAGATAAAGTTTATGACCACATTAGGGTGTCATTTGTGTGACCAGGCCTGGTCCATGATTGAATATTGGCGTCAAAACCGGGAGGCGACCACCGGCGATATTAATATTGATAAAGTGGAAATTTCAGACAGCGAGGAGCTCGTGCAGCAATATGGCGTTAGAATTCCGGTATTAGTTGCAAAAAAGGGCGAGCTAGGCTGGCCCTTTGAGTATCAAGATCTTGTAGATTGGTTAGAGTCTTAACCTTCGTCGTCAGTTTGCTCGCAGTATTTGTCTCGTTGCGCTTCCATATCTTTAATCTGCGCCGCTTTTTCTTCATCTGACATTAAGCGCTTTCCACCTTGGCCATCATCAACACCAATGCGAGCAGCATTCTTGAGAATATCGAGGTTTTCATTGGCTCTCATGCAGTTTTCTTGGCGCCATGAGGTATAGGCTTTACTTGCTTCAGGAGATTTTGCTTTGGCCTCGGCTTCTGCTTTAGCCGGTGATTTTGAAGAAACCGCTGCAGATGAGTCAACATAGGTCTTGATTCGTGTATATTCTATGCCTTTCGGCGCGCGCTCGGTGTAGTGAACTTCACCGTTGCTATCTTTCCATTTATACATAATTTTTTCAGCTGCTATCGCGTTTGCACTCGAAAATGCTAAAACAGCGGAAATGATAGCTAGAATTCTGTTGTTCATATGGGTTCCTATATTTTGCAGTTACTATTCTAATATAGCGGTAATACGACCTAAAAGTTAAGTTTTTTATGCCAAGTTTGAGAGAATACGCTCACTATATGCTCGAATATTCTTCTGGGTCAAGTAAAGTGAACTGAAAGAAAGGGGAAGACGGCGAGAAATCCGTTGATTTTATTCTTGTTTTTCGGTTTGTAAGTTGTTTTTACTGGCAAAATGAATGACGTCTTGAAGTATCGCGGGGTGTTCGACGTCTAGTTTTGCGTCGACGATCACGCACTTAATGCCATCGATCACTGCAGGCCTCAAAAGAGGAGAGTAGTACATGCGGCGGTTTCGAAATGTACAAAGATTTCCGCACAACCTTTCGGCCCAATCGCTCGGTCTAAATTTGTTGCCTTCTGGTGTAATACCTTTCAATATCAGTCGGTTAAAGTCGACTTGGCTCATAGCTTGTTCTCTGTTTTTGCGGCAATCTATGCGCGCGAATGATGCCAGATTGTTTAGCGTTGTCAATAGCCGTGTACTTGTCCAACAGGTTAATCAAATGCCTTCTTAGTAAACTTATTAAAAGAATACTATTCGATAGCCGGTTGATCAAAGCAGTTTGTGGCCGAATTAATCTAAGTTTAGCAAAGATATCCAAGAATAGGAGCTTAACATTCAATATTCCTATTTGGTTAAATCGATCTAATTTGTCATGACCATTCGTATTCTGTTTAAGAGCGGCAATTTTAAGAGACTATCGTGGTTGATCGTGTGATTTGTATGATGGAAGGTCGTGTTCTTCGCTCTGCTATTCTCGTTAGTGTTGTCGCCGTTGTTAACTGACCTGTTCGCATTGATTTGCTTAGGAGTTAGGAGTTTGTGAGTCAGGAGTTCTCAATGAAAATAGAGCAAGTAACATTTTCACTTTCTCTCGGTCGTCTTTTTAGTGTTGATGGTATTTTATAATCTTGAACTTATAAGATAGTCTCGAACTTATAAGATAGTCTTGAACATATCTTTTAGTCTTGGACATCTCTATATAGTCAGCCGAACATTAGGTTTGCAGAGGTATTAATGAAGAATAGAAAATTTCGTAGTGCATATACAGGGTTTAAAGATTTTCAAATCACACCCGAACAGGCATTTTGGGATCGCCGCTCGTTTTTGAAAAAGCTTGGTTACAGCGCGCTTGCCGGTGCAGGAATATCGGTATTTTCGGGTCATTCTGCGCAGCCAAACACGTCTAAGTTTTCCACCGCAGAGCCGTTGTCGAGTGAGTATGTGGTCACCCATCACAACAACTTTTACGAATTTTCTACCAGTAAAAGCAAACCCGCTGAACTTGCAAAAAATTTTAACCCTGGAAATGACTGGAATATTAAAGTATCCGGACTGGTCGAAAAACCGGGCGAATACACATTGGAAGATTTCTTAACCAAAGTTAAAGTGGAAGAAAGGATCTATCGCTTGAGATGCGTTGAGGGGTGGTCGATGGTCATACCGTGGAGTGGTTTTCAATTGAGTGACCTGATTCGTTATTTCAATCCTTCAAGTAAGGCCAAATTTGTAGAGTTCAAAACCTTAAAATCACGATCTGTTTTCCCTGGGCAAAGAAGAGGTGCGCTTGGATTTAGTTCGCTGCCTTGGCCTTATCGAGAAGGTTTGAGAATGGATGAGGCCATTAACCCGCTCACTTTTATCGCAACCGGCGTCTATGGCAAACGCTTGCCAGGACAAAATGGGGCTCCACTTAGATTAGTGGTACCCTGGAA
>OZ246008.1:5000-3955000 GCA_965230525.1 Kangiellaceae bacterium | reverse complement strand
AGATACCCTGAGTAGCGGCGAGCGAAAGGGGTTTAGCCCAAAAGTTTGTTTCGTGCTAGTGGAATGTTCTGGAAAGTTCAGCGATAGAGGGTGATAGCCCCGTACACGAAAGCACGTTATAGATGAATCTGAGTAGGTCGGGACACGTGATATCCTGACTGAACATGGGGGGACCATCCTCCAAGGCTAAATACTCTCTACCGACCGATAGTGAACCAGTACCGTGAGGGAAAGGCGAAAAGAACCCCTGTGAGGGGAGTGAAATAGAACCTGAAACCGTGTGCATACAAGCTGTGGGAGCATGATTTAGTCATGTGACTGCGTACCTTTTGTATAATGGGTCAGCGACTTACTTGTCTGTGGCAAGGCTAACCGTTTAGGGGAGCCGTAGGGAAACCGAGTCTTAATAGGGCGACTTAGTCTCAGGCAGTAGACCCGAAACCGGGCGATCTAGCCATGGCCAGGTTGAAGGTTGGGTAACACCAACTGGAGGACCGAACCCACGTATGTTGAAAAATGCGGGGATGAGCTGTGGCTCGGAGTGAAAGGCTAATCAAGCCCGGAGATAGCTGGTTCTCCTCGAAAACTATTTAGGTAGTGCCTCATGTATCACCGCTGGGGGTAGAGCACTGTTTCGGCTAGGGGGTCATCCCGACTTACCAACCCGATGCAAACTCCGAATACCAGTGAGTGCAATCATGGGAGACACACGGCGGGTGCTAACGTCCGTCGTGGAAAGGGAAACAACCCAGACCGCCAGCTAAGGTCCCTAAGTTATGGTTAAGTGGGAAACGATGTGGGAAGGCATAGACAGCTAGGAGGTTGGCTTAGAAGCAGCCACCCTTTAAAGAAAGCGTAATAGCTCACTAGTCGAGTCGGCCTGCGCGGAAGATGTAACGGGGCTAAAACCATACACCGAAGCTGCGGACGCGTAATTTATTACGCGTGGTAGAGGAGCGTTCTGTAAGCCTGCGAAGGTGAACCGAGAGGTTTGCTGGAGGTATCAGAAGTGCGAATGCTGACATGAGTAACGATAATGGGGGTGAAAAACCCCCACGCCGAAAACCCAAGGTTTCCTGTTCTATGCTAATCAGAGCAGGGTGAGTCGGCCCCTAAGGCGAGGCAGAAATGCGTAGTCGATGGGAAACAGGTTAATATTCCTGTACCTGATATTATTGCGATGGAGTGACGGAGAAGGCTATGCGAGCCAGGCGATGGTTGTCCTGGTTTAAGGCTGTAGGCAGAGAGCTTAGGTAAATCCGGGCTTTCAATGCTGAGAGCTGATGACGACGAACCAAGGTTCGGAAGTCGTTGATGCCCTGCTTCCAGGAAAAACTTCTAAGCTTCAGATAATATGAGACCGTACCCCAAACCGACACAGGTGGGAAGGTAGAGAATACCAAGGCGCTTGAGAGAACTCGGGTGAAGGAACTAGGCAAAATGGTACCGTAACTTCGGGAGAAGGTACACCGGTTTTGGTGATGGGATTTACTCCCTAAGCTGAGGCTGGTCTAAGAAACCAGATGGCTGCGACTGTTTATTAAAAACATAGCACTCTGCAA
Organism: Kangiellaceae bacterium; assembly: GCA_965230525.1. Taxonomy (GTDB): domain Bacteria; phylum Pseudomonadota; class Gammaproteobacteria; order Enterobacterales; family Kangiellaceae. Next base: position 3,953,438 of record OZ246008.1, on the reverse strand, counting down.
ACACGAAAGTGGACGTATAGGGTGTGACGCCTGCCCGGTGCCGGAAGGTTAATTGATTGGGTTATCTTCGGAGAAGCTCATGATCGAAGCCCCGGTAAACGGCGGCCGTAACTATAACGGTCCTAAGGTAGCGAAATTCCTTGTCGGGTAAGTTCCGACCTGCACGAATGGCGTAACGACGGCCATACTGTCTCCACCCGAGACTCAGTGAAATTGAATTTGCGGTGAAGATGCCGTATACCCGCGGCTAGACGGAAAGACCCCGTGAACCTTTACTATAGCTTCACAGTGGACTTAGAACCTGCTTGTGTAGGATAGCTGGGAGACTTTGAAGATGCGACGCCAGTCGTGTTGGAGTCAACCTTGAAATACCAGCCTGGTAGTTTTTGAGTTCTAACTCAGCCCCATTATCTGGGGCGAGGACATTGTGTGGTGGGTAGTTTGACTGGGGCGGTCTCCTCCCAAAGAGTAACGGAGGAGCACGAAGGTACCCTAATCCCGGTCGGAAATCGGGAGTTTAGTGCAATGGCATAAGGGTGCTTGACTGCGAGACAGACACGTCGAGCAGGTACGAAAGTAGGTCATAGTGATCCGGTGGTTCTGTATGGAAGGGCCATCGCTCAACGGATAAAAGGTACTCCGGGGATAACAGGCTGATACCGCCCAAGAGTTCATATCGACGGCGGTGTTTGGCACCTCGATGTCGGCTCATCACATCCTGGGGCTGTAGCCGGTCCCAAGGGTATGGCTGTTCGCCATTTAAAGTGGTACGCGAGCTGGGTTTAGAACGTCGTGAGACAGTTCGGTCCCTATCTGCCGTGGGCGTTGGAAATTTGAGGAGAGCTGCTTCTAGTACGAGAGGACCGAAGTGGACGAATCTCTGGTGTTCGGGTTGTCACGCCAGTGGCATTGCCCGGTAGCTACATTCGGACAGGATAACCGCTGAAAGCATCTAAGCGGGAAGCCCCCTCCAAGATAAGATTTCCCTTGAGCTTTAAGCTCACATAAGGAACGTTGAAGACTACGACGTTGATAGGCAAGGTGTGTAAGTGCGGTAACGTATTGAGCTAACTTGTACTAATGATCCGAGAGGCTTGACCATATAACACCCAAACAGTTTTGGTGTTGTGTGTGATTGACTTAATCACTGAATAACTCATCCGACGATTGAAAAAACCTCTGCGATAGAGTGTTACTCACCGACTCAAACGAGAGTCAAGTTACCTAAATGATTAATGATTGATTGACTCATCCTCAATTAATCTTCCAGTTTTGCCTGGTGACATTAGCGAACGGGAACCACCTGATCCCATCTCGAACTCAGAAGTGAAAACGTTCAGCGCCGATGATAGTGTGGGGTTTCCCCATGTGAAAGTAGGTCATTGCCAGGCTCTTAATTAAAAGAAAAACCCGCTCTATGAGCGGGTTTTTTTTTAATTAAAATTTGATGGGGCTAGTTTCCCGAATGCTGACATGTGATAAATTCGTCAGGAACGAATTTAGACAGCTCTAGCTGGTCCCGTAGGGATAGCCTACATGGAAGTAGGCTACAAAGTAGGTCATTGCCAGGCTCTTAATTAAAAGAAAAACCCGCTCTATGAGCGGGTTTTTTTTTAATTAGAATTTGATAGGGCTAGTTTCCCGAATGCTGACAGGATTACCCAAAACTGTCGCTTTGCTCATGGGGCAGACTCAAAAACTTGTCGGGAGTAATTTTTAGCTGCAAAGGTACGATGCAGTCTCCGAAAGGGGTGGAGGACAGGATGCCCGTAATAAAGTAGGTCATACCGAAAGCAAAGTAGACCATAAGTTAGAGCGATCAGTTATTCAGTTCTCGAGCGTTAATGTCTAATTTTCTAGTCTCTAGTCTGATTAGTCTAGTGCTCTAAATTCCGCTACCAATTAATTACTAGCATATTATCTTGAGGGGGTTGAGAAAATGTCAAAGTAGTAAACTTTACACAAGGCTAAAACCATTCAACAGTTACAACTCTTTGGCTTATCGATCAGTGCTGGTAGCTTGTAGTTTACCCGATAGTTAAGTGAGTAAACATCCTATATCGAATGAGACTTTGGTTGCTAAAGAGGTGAGAGTCGATTGAGCAAACTGCAACAATTGGTGATTATAGAATATCCAAGCAATCCTAACCATAAAGCAATAGTTTTAGTTAGGACGGTATGCATTTGTTAAAACAAGGATTTCTGTCGGAAGCTTGCAAGTGCAATCTATAAGGAGAGCAGACAAATTGACATAGCCGAAAGAACAACCAAACAACTAAAGATCTTCGTAACTGGTAACTTTGTTCTTTCCAGTTTTCTTTGAATGGTATAGTGCTTTATCAGCCTGAATTAATAGTGCTTGTCGAGTTTTCGCTCGATTGCTCGAGCTAGTGATACCAATGCTAATCGTAATATTCAATTTTTCATTATTTTCCGTAAGGAAATCATGCTCTGAAACGCGGCATAACATGCGGTTCGCAATGTTTATACAGTTTTGCTGGTCGATACGTGGCAGTAAACATAGAAACTCTTCACCACCTATTCTTCCCATAGTATCCTCTGCTCTCAAGGTCGATTGACAAATTTCAGAGACTTTCTTAATAACAGTGTCGCCAAAAGGGTGACCGTACTGGTCATTAATTTGTTTAAAGTTATCTATGTCTAACAGAATAATTGATAGTTTAGCTTTACGATTTGTGAGGGCAGTGATTAGCTTGTCGAAGCGATTAAATATATAGCGGCGATTGTATAATCCAGACAGTGAGTCTCGGATGGAAATTGCCATGATCTTACGAGTATGTTTTCGTTGTATGTAGAATGCAATCAATATTATCAAGATAATCGAGACTGAAATGGCAATGGTATAACGGTTCTTCAAAGAATTTTGTAGGTGCTGCTCCGCCTGCAGCTGCTGGACTTTAGCTTGTTGCTGGAGCAGTTCAATTTTTGCATCTCGTGAGGCTAGTTCAAAGCTTGAACTAATATTAGAGAGTTGTTCTGAAGAGCTTTCTGCGAGTAGTTTTGTATAGGATTCGTAAAATGCCGAGCTCAGCTCAAGCGCTTTCTTGAAGTCACCCTTTGCACGCGCTATATCGCCTCGGATCTTTTTAGTTTCTAAATCCCATTTAGTATTTTTTAATTCGGGAATCTCGCTGAAAATTTTCTCTGCCTTGGAAACTGACTTTTCGGCTAGATCGAGTTGGCCTAGTCGTATGTGGCAACCAGCTTTTCGTTTGTATAGCTCTGCTTTATAGTCAGCAGCACCGTTTAAGGATAAGGCTTTTTTTAACGCAATCAGTGCTTCGTCGCATTGGCCTTTTTCGGCTAGTGACATGCTCAGGCCATACTGACCATAGAAAGTGATTTGAAAATTCGGGGTGTAGCGTGTTTTGTCAATATATTGATTGAAATACTTAATCGCTGTGTCGTGCTTATTCCAGTATCGATAGGTCGAAGCTAATCCATAAATGGCTTCAGCCTCGTAGGGCCGGTAGTTTAAATTTTGATAGCTTTCTAGAGCTTTTTCGTAATGTGATATTGAAGCATCAAAGTCACCAAGAAATCCATAAATGGCACCATAAGTCTCGTTAACAATGGCAAGCAGAAAAGGGTCATTAATCTTTTTAGCTTTCACATAGGCTTCGCGGATTTTATTAAAAGAGATGACATATAGGTTGGTTAAACTTTTAGTGTAAGCCAATTCTTGTAACGAAGTGATGTGCAGTAAATCCAGATCATGCTGCTTAGTTAAATGGATGGCATTTTCAAACGCTTTCGCACTAGCTTGATAATTTCCTGCGCGTTGCTCTCTAAGGCCAATAAAAAATCGTAGATTGGCGATTAACTCGACATCAGAATTTTCTGTAATTGCGGCTTCAGCAATCTCAATGGTTTGATTAAACTCATCAAAGAAATAGAGTAAATTTTCGGCTTTGGCCTTACAGATGAGAAATTGCAGATAAGTGAGTTGGGACCGTGTTTTTTGATTTTCAGGGGCGGTTATCGCTTGGTAAGCCAACCAAGGTTCTTTATTAACATTGAAACATTCACTATCTATCTTGGTGACATCTGCTACCACTGCACTTGATATCGCTGTCAAAACGACAATGAAGAGTGTGAATTTAAATAGATAAAGGGATCGAAACATAAAAAACTAAGACTGGGATCGACTCACAAACTTTGTTCGCGGTGCGATTTCATCCTCTGTACTGCGGTCTTTTTTCTAAAATTGGAGCCCAATATAATAACATATAATCTCAATATGAGTTTCCTGTTGGTCTAGATTCAGACAACCGGTTGAATTCTTAATAGTAATGGTCAATTTTTAACTGACTCTTGTTAATATGGTATCACTAGCATCCAATTTAGATTCTGCACTCGGATAGTCCAAACTGTAATGCAGGCCCCGACTTTCCTTTCGACGCATAGCGCACTCTATGATTAATTCTGCAACTGTGATGAGATTTCTCAGTTCTAACAAATCGCTGGTCACAGTAAAATTAGAATAATAGTCTTTAACTTCTTGTTTAAGTAACTGAATGCGTCGCTGTGCGCGCTCTAATCGTTTGGTCGTTCGAACAATCCCAACGTAATTCCACATTAAATGCCTGAGTTCATGCCAGTTGTGGGAAACCACGACTTCTTCATCCGAGTTAGATACCTGACTCTCATCCCAATCAGGAATGCTGACTGTCGATAGCTGAAGCTCACTTTTTCTTGATAAAATGTTTTCAGCGGCGGTTTTAGCAAAGACTAAGCATTCTAATAATGAATTGCTCGCCATTCGATTAGCACCGTGCAATCCAGTAAACGCAACTTCGCCAATAGCGTAAAGGTTGGGTAGATCGGTAGCTGAATTACGATCAACCACAACTCCGCCACAAGTATAATGAGCAGCCGGGACCACGGGAATCGGCTCTTTGGTGATATCTATATTTAAATCGAGTAATCGCTGATAAATCGTTGGAAAGTGTGAGCGAATAAAATCCGGTTCTTTGTGACTAATGTCTAGATAAACGCAGTCTACTCCAAGTCGTTTAATTTCATGATCGATCGCCCGAGCGACGATGTCTCGAGGCGCTAATTCAGCACGTTCATCAAAGCGGGGCATAAAGCGTTCGCCATTAGGCAGTTTTAATAGAGCGCCTTCACCTCTGAGTGCTTCGGTAATCAGGAAGGAGTGCGCTTTACTATGAAATAAGCAAGTAGGATGAAATTGATTAAATTCTAGATTAGCAACACGACAACCAGTTCGCCAAGCCATCGCAATGCCATCCCCACTAGAAATATCAGGATTACTGGTGTAAAGATAAACTTTACTGGCGCCACCGGTAGCTAGAACCACAAATTTAGCGTTAAAGGATTCGACTTCGCCGCTTTCTCGGTTTAAAGCGTAAGCACCGCGACATCGATTTGTTTCTCCAATTATTCCTAAAGTATGGGTTGTGACGAGGTCAATCGCATTGTAATTTTCAAAAATCTGAATGTTGGGGTGATTGCTGACAGCGCTCGCTAGCGTATTTTGAACAGCCTTTCCGGTAGCATCTGCCGCATGGATTATGCGTCGATGACTGTGGCCACCTTCACGAGTAAGGTGGTAATTTGAAGTATCACTTTTGCCATTCTCATCCAAACTAAAGTTTACCCCGCGCTTAATTAACCATTCGATGGCATCGCGACTGTTTTTAACCGTGTACTCCACCGTTTGCTGGTTACAAAGGCCCGCACCAGCGATCAAGGTGTCTTCTACATGTGACTCAACGCTATCCTGATCGTCTAATACCGCAGCAATGCCGCCTTGCGCATAAAAAGTCGCGGCGTCACTTAAGTTCCTCTTACACAACAAGTGAATATTAAAATGGTCAGACAGTTGCAACGCACAGGTTAGGCCTGCTGCGCCACTTCCAATTATGAGTACGTCTGATTTATGTTCGATGGTCATAGCAATAGATTGTCGATACTTTTTAAAGCTTGTATTCTGCTCAATAATGACCATAAAAGCCAATGATTTAGTTGTATATAGTGGGGTGTAGGAATTGAATCTTCTGTTATAATCAACTTGTTTAATAAAATTTGAGCAACAGCAATCCACTGACTTTGAACTAGTTGTGATAATGTAGGTCAATGGGAGTGAGCACCGCAACGTTGTGTCTATAGTTGCCGCTACTCAGATATCAAAATAATGCCCAATGTTAACAAGTTTCACCTTTTGGTCGTAAGCGCATTGGAAGTTGCGATAAGTTGGATTCAAGTCTTAAATCGTGGCCCAAACTAATAAATTGTAAAAATAATAAATGACAAAAAATGTAGATGCTGAATTAGTTGAGCGAGTTCAGCGAGGTGACAAGCGGGCATTCGATATTTTGGTAGTGAAATACCAAAGTAAAATTCTATCTATCGTCAGTCGGTTTATCAGTGATAGTGCTGAAATCAATGACGTTGCTCAAGATGCTTTTATAAAAGCCTACCGCGCTTTGCCTAATTTTAGAGGGGAGAGCGCTTTTTATACTTGGCTTTATCGAATTGCGATAAATACCGCCAAGAACTATTTAACCGCCAAAGGGCGGCGACCTCCGGCTTCAGACATCGACTCTCAAGATGCGGAAAGTTACGGGGTTGGAGTGGCGCTGCGTGAAAATGCATCGCCTGAGAAATTGATGATGCGTGATCAATTGCGGGATGTTATTTTTAAAACTATCGATGAATTGCCAGACGACCTCAAAACCGCCATTACTTTACGTGAAATCGAAGGCTTGAGTTATGAGGAAATTGCTGAATCAATGGATTGCCCGGTTGGAACCGTTCGTTCCAGAATTTTTAGGGCAAGAGAGGCAATCGATGAGAAAACGAGGCCATTATTAGCAAATAAATAATGATTTTCACAGGTAAAAAACTGGTGAGATGAACCTATACTTACTATAAAGGGTAAAAAAACTGGCGATAGAGTGAACCAAATGTAAAATATTGTGTCCTAGTAGCGCAGAAAAAAGAAATCGTTAAGAATTTTAAATGTTCAGGCTGTTATTTATAAGTTTTTATATAAGTGGTTATCGCCTAAACGAACTAAGCATTGTTAGTGCGGAGTGGAATAAATGGTAGATACAAATAAGTTATTGTCGGATTTGTTGGATGAAAATTGTAGTTCTAACAATTTAGACGATTTGCTTGAAGATAAACATGCGATCGAGTCTTGGTATCGATACCATTCGATTAGCGAGATTATTAAAGGTCAAAACTCTGCCGATGCCAGTCTGAAGTTTTGTCAGCAAATTAGTGCGAAAATTGCAGATGAGCCGGCTATTATTGCAGCTCCACGTCAGGAATCTTCCCATCCAGTTAACGCTCAAGTTGTGCCACTCAATGCCGAAATCAAGAAAGTTGGTGGCGGTTTTGCGATTGCTGCAAGTGTTGCCGTAGCTACATTTTTTTCATTCCAAAGCACCCAAATAGCTCAACATGACGCGCCCCAAGGTACGCAAGTTGCGTCTAAACAACAAGCTTCCCCAGAAAATACAGTTGCAACAAACCCTACAAACCAACAGATGGCTGCTGCCGAACAGTACCAAATGGATATCTTCAACGATCGATATATTCGAGACCTAAGACGTTCCGACAAAGGTAACATTGCACCAGTCAGTGGTGAGTTTGTGCGCACAATGAGGTTTTCTGCGGAGGAATGGCAAGCGATTTTGGAGAAGTCACTCGAGCAGCAAAGACAACTCGAAAAAGCTAAATTAGAAAAATCTAAGGACTAATTTTTAAGCGTTCTTTTTTATGTTTTCGGCCAGATTGGTTTTTTAACTTATGTTGCAAGAGAAGGGCGTAGTCATCGCCCTCAATGGCGAATTCGCGGTCATTCAGACACAAAACAAATTAGCTTGTGCGTCCTGTAAAGCATCGCAAAGTTGCGGAAATGGCATCGTCGAGCGATATTTGTCAGCCAAATTATTTGAGACCGAGCTGGTCAATCAAATCAATGCCCGAGTCGGTCAGAGCGTCCTCATCGAAATCCCCAAAGCCAGTGTAACCAAAGCGTCAATTGTTGTTTACTGCTTACCTCTATTATTTTTGTTTTTTGGTGCTGCGCTGGGCAGTATTGCTCAACTTAATGAAAATACGACTATTTTTCTGAGCCTTTTGAGCCTCACGGTGGGGCTTTTAGTCACAAAATATTACAATCATCGATGGCTAACCAATGAATTATACCTGCCAAAAATAGTCAGTGTAGTAAACTAGAAGCTCCAAATATCTCAAAGTTAATAACGATCTCGATGCCGACATTCAGCGTATAGATAGTTAAAACCATTAACACTAGTTTTATATAATTTTGCATTAACCTCAACAGTCAGTACTATTAGACAAAAAGGAAATTTTATATGATTCGCAAAGGCAGTATTGCTTCTACTTCCATTTTTTTGCTTTTGATCCTTTCGTTTAGCCCTAAGACAAAAGCAAAGCTCCCTGATTTTGTTGATCTTGTCGAGAAATCACAGCCCAGTGTGGTTAGCATTTCGACCACCATTAAAGTAAACCGAAGAAACTTGTTTTCACGCCAGCCCGGCACGGGAACCAGTCGAGGTCCAAGTGGTTCAGGTTTTTTTATCTCTAAAGATGGTTATGTTCTGACTAATAACCATGTGATTGATGGTGTCGAAGAAGTGTTTGTGCGGCTTCACAATGGAAAAGATCTGGAAGCTGAAATAATTGGAACTGATGCCGATACCGATATCGCGCTACTAAAGTTAAAGGGAAACAATTTTAAGCCGTTTAAAATAGGCAATCTCGCTAAAACAAAAGTTGGCTCATGGGTGGTTGCCATTGGAGCGCCTTTTGGTTACGACCAAACTGTTACCGCTGGAATTATTAGCGCCAAAGGTCGTAGTGTTGGCGAGCAATATGTCCCTTACATACAAACCGATGTGGCAATAAACCCAGGTAACTCGGGCGGACCGTTAATTGATATGGACGGCAAAGTTGTTGGGATCAACTCTAAGATTCTCAGCACATCGGGTGGCTCTAACGGACTTTCATTTTCAATTCCCATTGATTTGGCGATGGATGTAGTTAATCAAATCAGAGACAACGGCAAAGTGGTCAGAGGGTACTTAGGTGTCAACTACCAAGAAGTTGATCGTAGAATGGCGGAGTGGAGTAAACTGGATTCGACCCAAGGCGCTTTGATCAATGGCGTAGCGCAAGAGTCTCCTGCAATGCGCGCTGGGATTAAGAACGGTGACATTGTTTTACGCGTGGCTGGAAAACTGGTCAAAAATGCAGCTGAGCTGCCGTTTATCATTGGTCGGTATCGCCCTGGTGATAAAGCTAAATTTACCATCGTTAGAGAAAAGCGAAAAATAGAATTGGATGTAGTGATTGGAAGTAGAGATGGTGCGGTCGTGGCCTCGGCACCACAAACACTAGAAAATAAAGATGAAGTAGAGTGGTTTGGAGCAACTTTAAAGGAGTTACCTGATGAAATCGCCAGCCGAGCCAACGTTACTCATGGCATTCTAGTAACCGATATTGAATCAGGCCCCGCTTACGATGCAGGCATTCGGTCGGGTGACATCATTCAGTCGATCCAACTCACCAGTATTAACAATTTGTCTGAATTTGACAAGGTTCGTTCGGAGTTACCCCAGCAAGGTAGCGTACCAATATTGGTTAATCGGCCAGGCGCTGGTTCACAATATTTGATACTCGATCTAGAGTAGTTCCGCGCCAAAAGAACCTAAGGCCGAAAAATGGTTGTTCATTTTTCGGCTGTGGTGAGACTGTTTTAAATGCATAATTGCCTGAGAATTTAGAGGGAGAATATTATGTCTATTTCAACAGCTCAGCAGCAATCTGGCCATCGACTGCCGCCTGTCGAAGAAATGTACACGGCATTGGTTAATAAGGACCAAGCCTATGAGGGGGTATTTGTCGCGGCGATAAAAACGACTGGCATATTTTGTCGAACCAGTTGCCACGCAAGGAAACCCAAACCCGAAAATGTTGCTTATTATGCCCATAGTCAAGAGGCATTAAGTTATGGCTTTCGCCCCTGTAAAGTCTGTAAGCCGCTTGAGCCGCTTGGCCAAACCCCAGATTGGGTACAGTCTTTATTGAAAGAAGTAGCCTTGGACCCGCAAATTCGGCTTAAAGACCAAGCTCTTCGAGAACGTGGTGTCGAACCAGCCACTCTCCGTCGTTGGTTTAAAAAACACCATGGGATGACATTTCAGGCTTACCTGAGAGCGCTAAGGTTAAATAGCGCCATTGGGCAAATTAAGAACAAACATTCGGTCATTGATGCAGCCTTTGACACCGGCTATGAGTCGCTTAGCGGCTTTAATGATGCATTTAAAAAGCTCACAGGTTTATCGCCTAAAAACAGTCAAGCGACAACGCTAGTGCATATTAGTCGAATCTCATCTCCGCTTGGCCCCATGATTGCGGGAATGAGTGAGGCAGGTCTTTGCCTTTTGGAATTTAGCGATCGAAGAATGTTAGAAACTCAATTTAAGCGGTTGGTAAAATATAGAAATGCTGTGTTTGTACCGGGTGAGCCCCCTTTACTGGCCGAATTAAAGCGACAACTGGGCGAATACTTTACTGCCAAGCGGCAACAATTTGATATTCCTTTAGACGCTATCGGTACTGAGTTTCAACAGTTGGTGTGGATGGGGTTAGGCCAAATTCCCTTCGGTCAAACCAGGAGCTATCAGCAGCAAGCTCAGTTGCTCGGTCGAGTTTCGGCTACCCGCGCTGTGGCCAAGGCAAATGGAGATAATCGGATCGCTATTTTGATCCCTTGCCATCGAGTCGTTGGTAAAAACGGTTCGTTGACAGGATATGGTGGCGGCTTGTGGCGTAAACAAAGGCTTCTAGAGATAGAGCAAAATGCATAAAAAGTTGCTTTTTTAGTAGAAAACTCCTACATTATCAGTTAGATAGCAAAGCAAGGAATAAAACAGCTACTTTTTAGCACTGATTAATGGGAAGCCAGTTAACATGACAGCGAAAATCGTTTCGATAGCGCAAGCAAAGGGAGGAGTAGGCAAAAGTACATTATGCGCCAACCTCTCCGTCACCCTGTCTCAAACAGGCAAAGTCTTAATGATAGACTGTGATCCTCCGCAAAACTCGCTTTCTCATTGGTATAAAGTCAGAGATGATATCTATGTTGAAACAGGGCTCTCAATGGAGTCGGCCGCAACACCAGCACAGCTTACTTCGCTGATTGAAAAAAACAAAAGTAAGTACGACTACATATTAATTGACGGTGCACCACACGTGAATTCATTGGTACGCAGTATGCTGTTGCAATCTAATCTTGTGCTTGTGCCATTGGCTCCTTCAAGTGTCGAAATATGGTCATTTGGAACATTTGAAGCGTTAATTCACGAAGCTGCAAAATTTAATAAATCTCTCAATACCAAGATTATCTGGAACCGAGTGAGAACCCGGGTAAAGTCGTCCGATGAAGTGATTGAAACGGTGAGCAAAGACTCGAAACTTTCGGCCATCAAAAACCAAATTACCTTTCGTGTAGCCTATGTGGATTCTTTTGCAGAAGGTTGCAGTGTCTATGAGTGGACTGATCCGGTCGCAAGTGCCGAAATTTGGGCATTAAGCTCAGCGGTAAAACGCCTGCTAGGTAAAATGGAAGCGGTAAAAAACTCGAAATCAGTGGCCGCGCAAAACTTTGTCAAAAAGGGTAATTAATCTAACATTTAATTGGTTTGGGTGCGCTTCTGCCATGCGAAGAATCCACTAAAAGCCAGAAGTATTATGATTATTCCGCTGATGTCAGTCAGCCATTTTCCTGGGCTATATATAATTCTGCCACTGTGCAAATCTTGAACTAGCTTCAAATAACTGACTTGGCGATCTCGATAGACAGACTGGAGTCGCCTATTATGCTCTGGTGTTGGGGAATAAACTCCGCCGTTAGCCTCAGGCAGTTGGTTTACCATCGAACTAGAAAGTAATCGCCATTGCAATTCATCAATATCTAACGAATAGTAATTATCCTTAGCCGCTATGACGATTAAACTTTTATCATTTTCAGTTTTTGCATCGCTACCCAGTTCGGTGGCTAACTGACCGATAAAACTGACAGGCGTTGGCAGCCCACCGCTTTTGTTGATGGTTTCCACCAGTTGCCATTCTTTGGTATAAATTGATATCTGGTCTCGGCTGGCAAGATAGTATAAGTTGGAAAATTCAATTACGCCCACTAGTACACTTGTTTCGTTCTCAAGGACGCTTTCGTTTACAAAACTAATTTCTCCAAGTTGACAGATTGATGTTTTGTGGTCTTGTAGCTCAAAGCATCGGCTAGCTGCTGGGGCAGAAATACCATACCAATCAGTTAACCAATCACTGGTTACATATTGTTCATGAAGTTCGAGGGATTCAGAATGGTTTAGCAGTATGCCTGTAACTGCTAAATTAATGAGAAATGCAGCTGCGGCGAAGCCGACTCGTCGATGCCATTTGCGAAATAAATTTTTCCGACGCTTTTGTTTTTGTTTTTGCTTATATGGAGTCATTATCCGCCGATGATTAAATCTAATTTGCACCTTGCTAGCGAAAGCAACAGTCTAAACGATAGTTCAAGATTTCACTACTATTTCGTGCAGTAACAATGCAACTCGGCTTATTTTTTTCATTGCGCTAACGGACATAGTTGCTCCGGTAATGCCATCGATAGTTTTGTTTAACTTTCCTTGTTCATCAACACCAATGTTATCAAATTGTTGGCTAAAAGCAGGAATATGGATTTCATAGCCTCGACTTTCTCTAAACTCTAACACTTTGATTTGTACAATTTGACGATCTTTAACTGCAACCGCAAATGAAATGGGACGCTCCTTACCTATTTCATCCAAAAACCAAATGGTGGTAGGCGAGGCGCTAGAGATGCTTTTTTTATAGCGTAATCTAAGTTTTGCATAGGGGCGATTGAGAACCGTTTTTATCTCCGATTGAATGGACTTGTTCAACCACAATGTTTTAGTTTCGAAGGTAAGCGGCTCATTTGACAGCTGAATAACTTGCTCAACGAAGGCATCGGCCGTTAAATAGACTTTTGCCGAAACTGGACTCACCGACAAAAGCAAAACGCACGCTGCAATAATGCAACGTGCGAAGGGACTAGATTTTAATAATGGATCAATCAGCATTAATTATCCAATGGGTTAAAGGTTGCGACTAAAATTGATAGCCGACACCTAAATTAAACCCGCTACCATCTTGTGCGCCCGTTCGGTTTTCAAAATCAATCTTGAAAACAACATCTTCATGTGGCCAATAGTTCATGCCGACATTGGTTTGGCGTTTTTCGGTGTCTACAGTGTCACCGGCGTTATTATCCCAGCTGTTATAGCGGGCAAACAGGCCAAAATTTTCGTTGATTTTGAAGCTGGGCTCTACAAAAAATCCTTCTTGAGTATCGCGGCCCACGGCTTCAGCTTCGACACCATCAATACTCCAAGAAGCATATAGCGCTCTTAAACCAAAGCTGCCTGAATTGTATACCGCGTGGGCGGTGACAAGGTTAGCATCGGCTCCGAAAGCACCCTGAGTAACATCAGATTGAGCTTGATAAGATGCGGATAATTCTAACCCTGGAATTGCGGTGTACTTTAGACGTGCTGTATAAGCGAGGCTATCGGCATTTGCTTCAGCAACTTTTTGGCGACCGCTACGGATCAAGAAGGACTTGCTGCCATCGGTAGGAACATTTAATCCAGAGTGAACCGCAAAATCAAGAGATAAACCATCATTTAGTTGGGTATTAAAACCTGCACCTGCTTCCCACCAAGTTGAAGGTATGATGTTCTTTTCGATTGGATTTCTTTCTACCCCATAAAAAGTAGGGGGCTCATGAGTTTCATTAAGAATACCAACAGGAACTAGAAAAACACCAGCTTTAAGCGTTGAACTGTCGGATAAATCCATTTCTATGTAAGCTTGCTCAAGCTCAACTTCCCCTGGCTTACCGTCGCCAGACAACGCATGTTCTAGCTCAAATTCTGAAAAGAAGCGGATAGTGTCAGTAAATTCATGGCCCACAAACAGTACAAATCGATGAAAGTCGATGCTTTCTGCATCTTCTATATTATTGTAGTGAAGCTCACCATAGCCGCCAATAGCTGGCCCTGATTTGCTGGTGCTTGACATGTTTTCCTCAATTGCGGTCACACTTGATTCTAACTTTTCGTCACTTTCTTTCACTTTTTCATCCGTTTCTTTTAGCTTTTCTTGAAGTGCTTCAATTTGAGCTTGTTGTTTCTTAAGAATATCCAAAAGTTCTTGATTCGACGGTTCCGCTGCGTAAACAGTGGAAGTTGAGAGAATGCCTGCAACAGCTAACGCAATAGCTTTGGTTTTCATCATTGTTCCTAGTTAAATGAGTTGGTTTGTTAATGTTGGCGAGACTATAATGTAGAAATAATCTAAATGCAAATCATTCTCATTGGAATTTGAGAATAATTATGATTTAGATCAAGTTTTAGCGAGGGTGCTATTTGGCAGTTTTTAGTGATCTCACATAATATCGTGCTGGGTTGATTGCGTTGGAGATCGAGTTGGATACGCTGGAAAATTGATTTTGCATAAGACTGGATAAGTATTGCGAGCAAAGCAAAGAGTAGTTTAAGCCGTGAGAACCGTAGCCTGTGTTCAACCAGAGCCCTGGGCGATTGTAGTGTCGCAATTGATTTCTTAAGATTTTTTGTTGACCTAGTTTAGCAAAGTCCTGCTGCAGCCTCTGCCCATCAAATGCGGCGCCAACCAAGGGCAAGCGGTCTTTTGAGTGGAGCCGAAAGCCGACCATTCCTTTTAAAGGACTCGAGGCAATTTGTTCATCCGTGAGACCTTCAAAGCCTAGTTTATTGATAAAGGCAGAGGCTTTTTGCAATATTTGCTGCTGACTCTTCTGACTTAAGCTTTCTGTGTCAGAGTTTTCAAAACTAGTTCCAATCAGCAGTTTATATGCATCATAGGGCACAAGATATACTTGCTCACAGAGTGCTTGTGAAATTTTAGACGCTAATTCCGGCTGTTCAAAATAGCAAGTTTGTCCTCGACTGGTGTTGGTGGGAAGCTGATTAAACTGCTCGATAAGCGAGCTTTTCGCGCCACCACAGTACACGATATGATCATAGCTCTTGGAGTCTCTTGTTGTTTTGACTTGCCAGTGATTTTGTTGC
Source organism: Kangiellaceae bacterium (assembly GCA_965230525.1). GTDB lineage: Bacteria > Pseudomonadota > Gammaproteobacteria > Enterobacterales > Kangiellaceae. The sequence continues at coordinate 3,938,235 of OZ246008.1, read as the reverse complement.
GCGGTGATGTTATCAACTTTTTGATTTGAGTATAAAGTCAGCCCAAGTGACTGGGCCACTTCGATATAATAATGACACAAGGCGGTCATATTAAGCGCACCCGCATCTGGATAATAAATGGCCTGAGGCTGGCCGTTTTGTTGTTCAATACCACTCTGAACCCAAGTGTTCAAATGAAATTGATTCGCTAAGTTAAGCAGTTCGCGAGCCGAGTTTTGCTCGTCCAGATAGCGAAGCAATCCTTTACTCTGGATTATTTGTTGTTTGAAGCCTTTTGGCAGTGTCTTCAAAAAGCTGAGCAAGCAGAGATAAGCTTGCCAACTAAACTGACTCGTGAGGTTTAAATCGGTGGTGATTTGAGGGTGGAAAATTCCTGCGGCAGCTCCCGAAGCGCCGTTAGCTAAATCGGCATTTGATTCGTAGAGGTCAACATTGAACGATTTTTGGGCCAAGGTATAAGCCAAGGAACAACCTGCAATGCCACCGCCAATGATGGCTACATTTGCTTGCTCGCTGTTTGAGGTTGAGCATGGTGCAATATTAAACCAGGGCTTTTCATATTTTATATTGACTGACTGTGGCGTTTGTTCGGCTGATTTTGTTGCATGATAGGTGGCGGTTAACATTTCACGCTTGCGACCAAAGCCCTTACGTTTTTTTAATTCGAATCCTAATTGCTTTAACGGGGTTTTAACTGCAGATGCAACGCTGAAAGTAGCAAGGCGAGTGCCTGTGTGAGACAAATCTGCGATTCGATTAAACACACTGTGCTGCCACATTTGATTATTTTTGGCCGGTGCAAAACCATCTAAAAACCAATGATCCACGGATAACCGAGGCGCGCGTGAGCGGCTGTCATTTTGAAGTTCACCCAAAGCGTCTTGCACAGGCATAAACAGCAGGATTAGAGTAATATTTAAATTAAAAAAGTCGATTTGAAAGCGCCCATAGCTCGGGCTCGGATATTGGTTATGCAATGTTTCAGCAATAGTGCGAAATTCTGGCCAAAGCGCATGGGCTTTTTTTAAGTCTGCTAGTTTAAGCGGGTGTTTTTCGATGGATATGTATTGTAACGACTGGCGGCGAGTATTCGATTGGGGGCTAGATACTTGTTGCTTAGTTTGATTAAGCTTGTGCCAATGGCTTGCGGTTACCAAAAAGTTCAGGCCCGTGCCAAAGCCAAGCTCAACCAGAGTGAACTGTTTTTGTGTTTGCTGTTGCCAATCTTCTAATAATTGATTACCTGAAATGAAAACGTGATTAGTTTCTTCAACGGCGCCTTCGGAGGAGAAATAGACATCATCAAACTTTGGACTAAATGGCAATCCATCGCGCCACTCAACAATGGCGGGTGTCACTGTATTAAATCGTTTTATGTAGGCGCTCGACATACTCAGTATTTAAGCGGTAGGCTAGCTGGCCGAGCCACTAGGTGATTGCTTAGTCTTTTGATTCCGGCAATCATTTGCCCCTAGCGACGAACTAAATTTAAAAACTCGGCTCGAGTCGCGGGTTTGGAACGAAATGCTCCTAGCATGATTGAAGTAATCATCGATGAATTTTGCTTTTCCACACCGCGCATCATCATACACATATGCTTAGCTTCGATAACGACACCGACTCCAGATGCATTAGTCACTTGCATGATTGCTTCTGCAATTTGCTTTGTCATATTCTCTTGAATTTGTAGTCTTCGAGCAAACATATCGACAATGCGAGCTATTTTTGAGAGTCCAATAACTTTACCTGTTGGCAAGTAAGCCACATGGCACTTTCCAATAAATGGAAGCATGTGGTGTTCGCACAATGAATAGAGTTCGATATCTTTAACAATAACCATCTCATCATTATCTGATTCAAAAATGGCACCATTTACCACTTCATCGAGCGATTGCTGATACCCTCGAGTTAAAAACTGCATCGCTTTAGCCGCGCGTTGAGGAGTATCTGTTAAACCATCTCTGTTAAGGTCTTCACCTAATAATTCGAGTATTTCTGAATAGTTATTCGATAGTTGTTCGGTGGTATTATTTTGGCTCATTTAAGTCCCAGTCGAATTTTGCGGATCGATAATGGGTTGGTATTGTATGACAGGCTCGACGAGCAACCAAGGAAAACCGAAAGTTAATCGGAATGAAATAATCCACGATTATGTCAATATTTACCCCAGAGTCAACCAAATACCAACTGCAATCATTAAGCTGCCAGAAATCTGGTTTAGCCGTTTGAGCTGATTACCACGTTGCAGCAAGCGACGAAGTGTTTTGCCACCGGAAGCATATAGCAGCATAAACAACAATTCCGAAATCAAAATGATCACAATGAGCACGCTCAATTGAGGGACCAATGGAAGTGAGGTATTGATGAACGGTGGTAAAAATACAATAGTAAAAGCCCACCCTTTAGGGTTGGCGATAGCCGTGACAAAGCCTTGTGTAGCAAGTTCCAGCCGACTTATAGAGGGGACTACCGAGGAGTCGCTATTAATCGCTAACTTACCTTTCGCCTGCCAGAGTTGAAAACCGACAAAAGCTAAATAGATTCCACCTAAGTATTTAAATACGGCAAAAACTTCGGGGTAATTAAGCATAACGCTAGCGACACCGATGACTGCCAGCACAGAAACTGTTGCCACGCCCAGCAATTCACCTGCCATCATCCATAGGGTTTTCTTTACCCCAATCGTCATACCTAACGTCATCGCCAGCGTCATACACATACCGGGAGTGGCTGAAATTACCAGAAAAGTCGGTATAAATATCGAAAGCAAAGTGTAATCTATCATACTGTCGTTAATGAGGGTTTAGTCTTGAACAGGGTTGCTAAATTGGCGAGCGGCGCACTCACAAATTTCTTCAATATGGGAAGTATCGGTATAAATTCCATCGATTAACAATTTAGCGATGCCGTGCATAGTACCCCATATGACTTGAGACAACCGAAGAGAATTCGCATTTTTGTCTAGCACACCGTTTTGTTGCCAGTTTTTTGTTATTGAGAGCTGGTGTTGAAATGTTGGGTAGGCCGAGTCCTTGAGGGCCTGCGTTTCGATTTTCTTTTGCCAGATTGTTCGGCCAAACATTAATTCATAAATTTCAGGGTTGCGCTGGGCAAAGGTGACATAGTCGAGCATAAACTGAGTAAGTTGCTGGCGAGGTTTAAGGCTCTCATTGTTAGCGCCTTGCTTCATCATATTGCTGCGGTCTATAAAGCCTTGTTGTGCAATCGCGCATAGCAGTTCATTTTTGTCTTTAAAGTGATGGTAGGGGGCGGTTCTCGAGACACCTACTTTTTGAGCCAGTTTGCGCAACGATAGCTGCTCAATGCCTTGCTCGCGGATCATTTGAGTGGCCGCTTCGAGCAAATGGCTTCTGAGATCGCCATGGTGATAGTTAGTTTTTTTGGAATGATTGGTCATGAGCGTAAATTCTATAATCTTGACACTGCTAACATCAAATTGTACTCTTGCATCTGGACGCTGTCCAGATTGATGAGTCTTAAAAGTGTTAGGTTCTTAGTGCTAGGAGCTAGCGGCTTAGCGCTAAACACAAGCTAACAACATTAATTTCCAAAATTCGATATAGCCAGGATAAACTTATGTCCCATAACAACTTTTCACACCTGTTTCAGCCACTTGACTTGGGATTTACTCAAATCAAAAACCGCGTGCTAATGGGGTCAATGCACACCGGCTTAGAAGAAGCACCAGACGGTCCGAAACGTATGGCTGCGTTTTTTGCCGAGCGAGCAAAAGGCGGTGTGGGAATGATTGTGACAGGCGGCTTTGGTCCAAACGATCGAGCGGCAACTCACGAAAAAACCAAGCTGATTAAAACTGAACAAGATATCAAGGATCATCGAGAAATTACAGATGCAGTCCATCAACACGGTGCCAAAATTTGTTTGCAAATTCTTCATACCGGGCGATATGCCTACAATGCCAATCCTATTGCGCCGTCTGCAATTCAAGCTCCGATTAACCCTAACAAGCCTGCAGCAGCCACCGAACAAGAACTCGAACAACAGATTTTGGATTTTATTGACTTGGCGACTCAAGCTCAAAAAGCCGGTTATGACGGTGTTGAGATCATGGGTTCCGAGGGGTACTTTCTAAACGAATTCCTCGCTGTTAGAACCAACCAGCGAGATGATCAGTGGGGAGGAAGTTATGAAAACAGAATGCGTTTTCCTGTTGATGTGGTTCGGCGCGTGCGGCAAGCTGTGGGCGAAAACTTTATCATTATATTTAGATTATCGATGCTTGACCTGGTTGAAGGTGGCTCAAGTTTTGAAGAAGTAGTGTTGTTAGGTAAAGCCATTGAACAAGCCGGCGTGTCAATTATAAATACAGGCATTGGATGGCACGAAGCTCGTATCCCAACAATTGCAACCAAGGTACCCAGAGCTGCTTTTACTTGGGTAACGGCTAAATTTCGAGAGCATTTTTCTGTACCTGTGATTACCTCCAATCGAATCAATACACCGGAGAAAGCAGAAGAAGTTCTAGCAAGAGGTGATGCCGACATGGTGTCAATGGCAAGACCTTTTCTTGCGGATGCCGAATTTGTGATTAAAGCGCAGCAGGGACGAAGTGATGAAATCAATACTTGTATTGGTTGCAACCAAGCATGTCTCGATCATATCTTTCTCGGCAAAACAGCGAGTTGTTTAGTTAATCCGAGAGCATGTCACGAAACCACGTTGCAGATTGTTCCTGCTCAATCGAAGAAAAAAATTGCCGTTGTCGGCGCCGGACCAGCCGGATTAGCCGCCGCCGTGACTGCTGCACAACGAGGTCACAAAGTCACTTTGTTTGATCAAGCCGAAGCGATTGGTGGGCAATTTAATATTGCGAAAAAAGTTCCTGGAAAAGAAGAGTTTTACGAAACCATTCGCTATTTTTCAAGACAAATAGAACTCAATAAAATAGAACTTCGCTTAGGCAATAAAATATCTGCAAAAGCATTAAACGACTCTAATTTTGATGAAGTGATCGTTGCTACCGGCATTTTACCAAGACGACCAAATATTCAAGGAATTGATCACCCAAAGGTGATGTCGTATATCGATTTAATCAAGCATGCACGACCCGCTGGAGAAAAAGTGGCGGTGATCGGGGCTGGTGGTATTGGTTTTGATGTGTGCGAAACATTAATTCATTCAGGCCAAAGCTCGAGTCAAAGTATTCCTATTTTTATGAAAGAGTGGGGGATAGATATGACCCTAAAGGCGCGCGCTGGAGTTGAGGGTGTTAAGCCAGAATTTGAAATGCCATCGCGTCAGGTGTATTTGCTGCAAAGGAAAGAATCCAAAGTGGGCGCCGGTTTAGGTAAAACGACCGGATGGATCCATCGCACAGATCTTAAAAAGAAAGGCGTAAAAATGTTGCCAGGTTGTGAGTACCAAAAAATAGATGATGATGGGTTACATATCAAAATCGGCCAACAATCACAGGTATTGGACGTCGATACGATCATCATTTGCGCAGGCCAGGAGCCATTAAGAGAGCTACTCGAAGGATTGACTAAGCCGTATCATTTGATTGGTGGTGCTGATGTAGCGGCTGAGTTAGATGCAAAGCGTGCGATTGACCAAGGCACGCGAGTGGCGGCAAAACTCTAAGTGGGGGGAGCCTGTTGGGCAGCCGGGAACTAGTCATTTACGATTGCTTTTTAAAGTATGATTACAACCGCGGACTTGCAGTACTTTTATAAGGCTAAGAAGAAATACACAGAGAAAATAAAACAGCAAGCTTATTACTAAAACAAGTAACTAAGGCTTGCTGTCAATGAAGTGTTGTGAACTGTTGAGTTTTCTCCAATGATGTTGGTTTCGTAGATGTAATCTCGGTAATCGATTCGCATCAACCAAGTACGTTTTAATGCCACTTGATAGCCAATGCCGGCGGTATAAGTAAAGCTTCCCTCACCGCCAAATTCTGTGTCACCAACACCTGCGACGAGATACAAGGACGACAGTTTTGCTTTGGTATCAACAAAAAACTGTTCGCCTAAAAACAAGTTATAACCGACTAGAAAATCAAAATGCGTGAAGTTTCTATCCGAACCATTAAAGTACGGACCTTCTACTCGCTCATAAGATGACAGCGAAGAATCAGTTTGAAAATAGTTAAACTGCATAAAGAAATCTTCATTTGCATTAAATGTAATATTTCCACCAATTACATATTCGCTATTAAAGTCTTCGATATTAAGCACGCCGGTGAAGAGACCAACGTCAAAGTATTCCGAGTCTATATAGACTTCATCTTTATTCTGTGAGGGTTGTTCGGCTAACAACGGGGTGCTAAGTGACAACCCCAATGTTACTAAGCCAGTCGCTAAAAAAGCCCTAGGATACTCTAGAAAAATGCGTTGAAACCAATATTCCATCGGTTGAGTCTCTCATCATCGTTTGCTGTTGATACAATAAAATTTTGAAATCCGCCATGAATAACAAAATTTCGACCTATGTAGTAATTTGCGCCTAATCCGTAGCGATTAAAACTTTCTTTGCCGATACTAAGCGGCGTGAGTTCTGGCTGAGATTCTATTTCAAGCTGCCCACTACCTAATAAAAGAGTGGGAGATAACTTCCACTGTGAGAAAGGTTCTAACAAAATATTAAAACTGTAATAATCGCCTGTTACTTGCGAGTCATAAAATTTTCCGTAATCTATTTCTAAACCCAACCATTCAAGTGGTTTGTACCCTACACTGGTACTAAAAGTATCCGCCCCTTCAAGTTCACCATTGGTAAACTGGGCGACATTAAAACCGACTCGCCAACTATTCTTAAGATAGTCGCCGTAACTTACAGTTGGCAGCTCAACCGGCGTACCCGTTGGCAATAAGGTTCTTGCTACTTGTGATGCGCGCGCCCAGCCCACTCGGTTGTTTTCTGACCTTACTTCATACCAACCGGTTCTACGAGTCAATATCGTAATGGTCTCGCCTTGTTCAATCGTATAGAAGATCGGATAGCCCACACTTGGTCCAGTGTGAAGCTCAATGTAAGGATCAATAACCTCCAACTGCAGCTCTGGTTCTTGTGCTACGCTACTTTGACTAAAGAGTATGGCGAAACAAGAAAGTAACAACGACAGACTGCTCTTTGTTATCGCTTTAAATGATGAAAAGTACGAGAGAGTCTTCAAACTTAACATTTCATTAATCCTTTCATATTTATTTAATATCAATTTACGTTTCTATTCATCAAGGGCCTGTTAACCACAGGCTATTCATTGCAAACCAAGTGGTTAACCTCAGTTATAATGAGCTCGGGTCCTTAGAAGAGTGCACTGAGTCCAATTGATAGTTCGATGTTGTTAGTAACCTTATTATCAGCCAAAAAGCTTCGGTCAAATATGTGATTGTTAAGGTTAAAGTTCCATGTTAGCCAGTCAGTGGCAACCACTTTGTAGGTCGTTCCAACGATAAAGCCAATTTCCTTTTCTCCGGCAAACTCTATGTTTTCTATACCGAAGTTAAGGTACAAGTGGGAATTAAATTTTCGTTTCTTACCGAGAAAAGAGCGTCCATAAAAAACTTGATAACTCGCCATTAGTTGAGTGTAGCTTAACTCTCTATCAGCGCTAGACAAAAAGTCTTGACCGACCACGTCTTCAAACGTTGCCTTATCGATATCAGATGAAGCAACCGTTGCTTGTAGCAAAAAATCTTGATTTAAATGGTAACCAAAATGAATGCTTGTCAAACTGTTAGTACCAAAGTCTTCGACAGAAAGCGCGCCATAACTCAAACCTAGTTCAAACTGCTCAGTATCAATAGCCGCTGCATCAACTTGAGCGACTTTTTTCTTCGGTTTGATAATAGTGACGACTTCCTTATCTTCTGACTCTAACGCTTTTAAAGTATCACAAGAGAGCAGAAGGCTTAGAACTAAGAAAAGTTTAGAAAAGGCGATTAATTTTGGCTGCATTTGAGTCGTTCAATTCCTTTGTTTGCTATCGCACTGTTGGCTGTTTTTGAGCCCTTCATGAGCGAACCGAAGCTTCTCATTGGTGCAATAATTACGCATAAGCGCTTTGATTGACTATCGGCATATCGAGGGACTTCGTGGTTAAACCGAGTATTACGATTTTGTTATTTAGCCCGCAAATTAGCCCACAGAGAAGCCAACCATGATTTTTAGCGAGCATGAATGCTATAGCAAATCAGGTATTTCCCCCATTCGTATTGAAAGATTTTGTGAACTAGGTCTTTTTTTTTTTCTTTACCGTCTCTGGAATGTGACAGAGTTTGATTTTTATGCGCTTGCTGCTATCAGTTAAATGCGGTTTTGCCTAGGATATTCGGTATCTTAGTAAATTAACCACAAAATGGCGCCGCTTGATCGGGCTGTTTCTTTGTCAATAGGTACGGATATGCGAACAGGGATCTTAGTTATCTCACTGATTCTAATGCTTATACCCAACGGGGTATTGGCTAGCTCGGATGAAACCGAGGGGCAGGCTATGAGTGACTCGCAACAAACGCAGGCAGAAGCGCAGGCGACTTTAAAAAGCATCTCTAAAGGCGTACAAAACCTCAAGCAAGATGTAGTGTCGCTCAATAAAGACTTACGATTTTTGGAAGAATCCATTCTATTTCCTTCGAGTACTAAGTATTCGGTATTTGTCTCAATGAGCGCGGGAAAATTCTTTAAGCTCGAAAGTGTTAAGTTGAAACTGGATGGCAAGTTTGTTGCGACTCATATCTATACTGACAAACAACGACAGTCTTTAGAGCGAGGTGGGGTGCAGAAGTTATATATTACTAACCTCACCGAAGGCAAACATACCGCAACCGCTTTTTTCACGGGTTTAGGACCAAACGGCAGAGCCTACAAGCTGGCTAAGTCGCTTGATTTTGTTAAGAAGGAAGCTGGAGAATATTTAGAACTCGCTATTAGAGATGATGGTGAGGCCCAAGAGCCTATAATTTTTATAAAGCAGTGGTAGTTAGTTTTATGAATTTGTTTTTTGGGACAATCTCTAAGGTCAATAAGGCATTGACGCGCTCCCGTATTAGGCACGCAGGTTCAAAAGTGGCTGCGTCTTTGGCAATTCTAATCGTTTCTGCGAGTAATCCTAGCTTTGCCAGTGATCCCAGTGTTAACTCAGTGGAAGATCTCAAATGGGGTACCGTGCTGTTTGATTATTATCAAGAAGATTATTTATCAGCACTGATTGAATATGAGTACGCTAAAGAAATAGGCAGCGAAATAGCCTTAAGTGCGGACGGTCAATTGCTAAACGGTGGAATGAGGTTGAGCTATGGTATGGCAGAACCTGCAGAGAAAATTTTTACTGAACTGCTGGATGAAAGTATACCAGAAAAGGTGAGGAATTCTGCCTGGTACTATATGGCGAATTTGTACTATCACAAATCAGAAAATCAAAAAGCCTACAATGCGCTTGAAAAAATTAATGGAGAGATTGACAGCCAGTTGCACACAGAATATCACTATTTAGCCACTTTAATTAGTAACAAAGGTAAGCACTTAAAAACCTCAGAAAAAATTATCGATTCGCTCCCTGAACAAAGCTCTCACTACGCTTATATTCTTTTCAATTACGCCATTACATTACTAGAATCCGGCGATATAGAAGGTGCAATTAAAAATTTAGATTCAGTTGCTAAGATGGGTGAGCTAAACCCAGAGCTTTCAACTTTGGCAGATCGAGCGAGGCATGGCTTGGCTCAAATAATGATCAAACAGGGCGACACCCTCCGAGCATGGCAATACCTCGAAACGATTCGTACATCCGGATTATATTCAAACCGAGCATTGCTCAGTTACGCTTGGACCGCTATAAAGCTAAAACAATTCAACCAAGCTATTCCTGCACTTGCCATTTTGGATGAGCGCTCGATTGCAATTCCTGAAACGCAAGAAGCGAAAGTCTTGCTGGCTCACCTCTATGAGCAAGAAGGCTCGCCGCGTAAGGCATTAAAAAGTAATTTGTTGGCGATTGAGGCTTTTGAAAAAGGCTTGATCGATATCGCAAACGCTCGTTCGATAATTGCACAACAAGATGTACCCAAAGAGTTTATTGTTAACTTTGATGCCATTGTCGGTGTTTCAGATTGGTATGCTATTGAACCAACTGTGGAGTATAATAAACTCACACCTTTTGTGCTTGATTTAACTGCCAGTAAAGTTTTTAACGAAACACTCAAGGAACTTTCTGAGCTGTATACCATTCAAAACAATTTAAGTTACTGGGCCACCCAAGCAGAACAACATTTACTGATTTTTGAAGCAGCTAAAAATAAGTCCTTTGAAAGTGACCAGAAAAAAATAATTGCCAAGGCCGCTAAACTCACAAAGCGATTAAGCCGGCAAAAATCTGATTTAAAACTCTACTCCCTAACACTTGATGAGTCTGAGCAACAACGTCTCTCGTCGCTGTTAGAAACGACCGAACGAGAACTCGAGTTGTTGAAAAGCAAGCTAGCGAAATTAAAAGGTACCAAGGTCGCTTATCAACAACCCAAAAAGTATAAGGCCGTACTCACGCAACGGCATAATCAAGTTAAACAAAAACTGGCAAAGGCAACTGAGTATGTTGCGCTGTTAGAACCGGTTGTTCGAAAATTAATTAATTCAGAACTTGATAAGCATGAAAATCGAATGCGTTATTACTTAGCACAATCGAGACTGGCCAAGGCGCGTCTTTACGATTCGACATTAATGGGAATAAAAAAGGCTAAAGCAAAAATGAAAGTTGAACCGAGCCAAGAAGCCGTTGAGGGACAAGATGAAAAAAATTAGTGTAGTAACCTTCACGCTGCTGCTAACAGCTTGTAGCTTCAATAATCAAGAAACATTAGGCGATTTAAAATACGAACCCAAGGAAGAAAAGCCGATCGAATTTGATTCGATGAACTACCAAGAAGTTCGTAAAGAATACCAAGAACTATTGTCTCTTTTTAAAGACGATGAACTCAAAGAGCAAATCGAGCGAAGGATCGCTGATGTATTCATGTTAGAAGGTGGCGAGGCACAACTTGAGTCTGCTGAACCGAGTAAAAGCTACTATGCCGAAGCGATAAAAAGCTACCGAGAAATTCTTGAAAAGTATCCTAACTCTCCTGACAACGCCGAAGTGCTATATCAACTAGCGCGAGCCTACGATATGGATGGCCACACTGACAAAGCACTACAAATGTTGGAGCAACTAACCACTCGTCATCCCAACTACAAAAATAGAGCCGAAGCTCACTTTAGAACGGGTGACATTTATTTTACCAAGAAAAAATACAGAAAGGCACAAATCGAATACACACTGGTTACTCGAATGGATAATCCCAAGCTCGCTATTTACGCGCACTATATGCTTGGCTGGGCACACTACAAACAGTTCAACTATCGTTCAGCTGTCAATGAATATGCGGAAGTATTGAGCAAGTTATTAGTAGACGGAAAGAAAATCGAACAGCTTGATTCCTCACAGCAGCCATTAGTAAAAGATTCTATTCAATCAATGAGTTTAGCGCTTGCTAAAAGCGGAGGTGCCGAACTAATTGAAACCGTCACAAGTTTAAATGGTAAACCTTACCTCTGGTTAGTTTATGACAGTTTAGGTGAATACTATTTAGAAAAAGAACGCTTTGAAGACTCAGCGAATACTTTTCGACAATATGTTCGACGTTATAATTTTTCAGCAAACGCACCGACGCTCCATAGTAAGTTGATCTTCTCTTACATTAAAGGTGGGTTTCCGCTTCAGGCACTTAAAGAAAAAGAAGTTTATGTTGAATATTACAGCTTGAATTCCAAATACGCCGCGGCTAATGGCGGGATAAATGATCAAATTAAGTCGCAGTTAAAAGTTTATTTTGATGAACTTGCCAGTCATTATCATAGTAAAGCTCAGTTAGTTGCTACTCGAATTTCCAAGGAACAAAAAAAGCAGAAAAGTGCACAGCGCGATGTAAAACTTGCCGAATACGACCAAGAGTTAGTGGCGGCGTTTTCGAGAGCAGCACATTTTTACCAACAGTATATTGAAACTTTTCCAGGTGACCCTCGAGTGCCTGAGTTTACTTTCCTAAAAGCTGAAGCTCATTTTTCTGCCGCCCAATACCCTAAAGCGATTGAAGATTTTGAAAGAGTGGCTTATGGTCTCGATCAATTTAGTGAACAACAGTATCGTTCGAAAGCTGGTTATGCAGCTATCATCGCTTATCAAAATCACTTAAAGCAACTGAAGCCTGAACTGCCAGAATCTAAGAATTGGCAGAGCCGTTCGGTAGAGTCGATGCTTAAGTTTGCCCAAGTATTTCACCAGGACAAGCGTTCACCCGCAGTACTTGCAAATGCTGCTGAGTTACTATTTGAATTAGAGCAATATCAACGAGCGTTAACCGTTGCACAAAACTTGATCCAAAATACGCCCACTCTCGATATAGAGTTAAAAAAGACCGCACTTGGAATCGCTGCTCATTCTTATTTCAAGTTAAATGATTTTGAAAATGCGGAACAAAGTTATGCTCAACAACGAGAATTAGTAAAGTTAGATAGCAAAGAATATAAGCAAATTTCAGAAAGGTTAGCGACCTCCATGTATAAACGTTCTGAAGAATTGATGGCATCCAAAGATAATCAAAGAGCCATCGTCAAGCTTTTGCGAATTAAGTCTCTAACGCCTGAGTCAAAACTGAGAGTTTCGGCACAGTACAATGCTGCTACTTTATTACTTGCGACAGAGCAATGGGATAAGGCGATCATAGAACTTAAACAAATGATTGTTGAGTTCCCCAAAGCCCAACAAGCCCCTGAATTTTCTCGGAAATTAGCCTTTGCTTATGAAAAAGCTGGCTCATGGAAAGAGGCGGCAGATGCCTACTTAAAGCTGAGTAAGCAAGATAAAGATGAGAAAGTTCGCCAAGAAGCGCTATTCATAGCGGCCGGACTTTATGAGAAAAATAAGAACTACGCCACGGCAATTGATTTGTTTAAACGCTATGCTAGGACCTATGAAAAGCCTTTTGCAGTAAGAATGGAAGCTCGTTTTCGACTTGCTGAGTTATACCAACAGACCAATCAAGTAGATAAAAAACTGTTTTGGCTTCGAAGAATTATCGATGGTGACAAATTAGGTAAAGAGCTTCGTAATGATCGAAGTAAATGGCTGGCTGCGTGGGCAAATGCCGAATATGGAGATTATTACGCCAAAGAGTTTAGAAAGCTTCGGTTGACTAGTTCTTTGGATAAAACTTTGCCTAAGAAAAACAAAATGCTGCAGAACGCCACAAAGCGTTACGAAATGGCGGCAGAGTATGAAATTTTAGAATTTGTGACCATGTCGAGCTATAAAATTGCTCAAATCTACCAACAGTTAGCATTTGAGCTTAGGCAAGTCTCGCCACCAAGAGGGCTTTCAAAGGAAGAGAAAGTGATGTACTCAGAAATCATTGAAGAGCAAGCACATCCCTTTGAACAATTAGCCCTCGAGTTGCATATGGCAAATGTTGAGCGAGCTTGGAAAGGCGCGTTTAACAAATGGGTTAACAGTAGTTTTGAAACCATGAAAGAGTTACAACCTTCTCGGTTCGACAAGGAAGAATTAATTGTGAGCTATGGCGATGAAATTAGATAATTTATCAATCAAATTATTGTTGGCGACAATTACTTTGTCGTTAGCAGGCTGTGCGTCAGGCCCCAAAAAACCAAAGATAGACTTGGCCCTTGATAAGACTGCTCAAGTCGAGATTATTGATGCCTCTCGTTATATTCCGAGACGCTCAATAGATGAAGAAACGGGAATGCTTATACCTTACACGGCGATGCCAAATCCCTACACACAACAAAAGGGACGGATAAAACCGCAGTCGGTAAAGCGTTTTGTTGCCGCACGCAGAGCATTTCAAGATGGTCGTTATTCACAAGCAAAGCAGCAACTAGATCAGTTACTCGAAGGTGACCAAACGCTTTCAGGTCCATGGATTTTGTTGGGCGATATTGCGCAGAAAGAAAAGAAACTAGATCAAGCGATGAAAAATTATGCTCGTGCCATCGAAGTCAACAGCGCTAATGTTAACGCTTACCTTCGGCTCGCTAAGTTACAACGCAAGCAAGGATTATTTTTGCAAGCTCAAAATACCTATGCAAAGGCGCTTTCAGAATGGAAAGACTTTCCGGAAGCGCATCTCAACTTGGCGATATTGTATGATCTGTATCTGAATAAGTCATTGCTTGCTCAAAAGCACTTAGAAGCATATCAATTTTTGACTTATGGTGAGAATTTAAAAGCCGGTAAATGGCTAAGTGAAATTCAGCAGCGAACTGGAAAGCCTACTACCCTGCACGTAGAAGAACGAAAAGCTAGTTCATTAGAACAATCTTAGGAGAATTAGAAATGGAACACACTTTTAAGATAAAGTTTTCCAATAAGTTGTTAGCTTTAGCAATTATTGGACTAAGCTTTAATGCGGCCGCAGAGGAAAAGCCGATAAAGTTGGATTCGGAAAAGCCGATAAAGTTGGAGTCCAATTTCATCGGCGATAAAGAGCAGCCATTGGTGAGCTATTTCATCCCATGGAATGAGATCGGCACACCTGACAAATTACGTTGGAATATTGATGCTAAAAACGACAAGACTTTAGCATTAGTTGACCGCAAGGTTTTATTAAGGTCATCGAGTATGTACCAAGAGATGAAGTTAGAAAACAAGTTAACTATTACAGATGAGGCATTATGATGGAAGTTGTTTACAGTACCATCGTTAAATTTTTTCAAGAGGGTGGACTCTTTATCTATCCTATCGCAACCGTTTTGCTAATCGGTATCATTATTGTGATTGAGCGGTGGCTATTTTTAGCAAGAGAAAAGCACAGAAATATCAAGGCTTTTGAGGATTTTTTGCCACTCTTGCGTACAGCTGATATGGAAAAAATGCAACTTTACACTCGCGAGAGTAAAGCGCCGGTAACTCGTGTGATTGGAAGCGGTCTTGATATGATGAAAGTGACTAAACATCGTGCCGATATTGAGCACGCAATGAGTGAGGGCATGCTCGAAGCCATGCCTAGACTGGAGTCTCGCACAGGTTATCTGTCGATGCTCGCTAATATAGCTACTTTGCTTGGTCTACTCGGAACGATCATCGGTTTGATTTCTGCTTTTACTGCGGTTGCTAGTGCCGACCCAGCTGAAAAGTCTGCCTTGTTATCACTTTCAATTTCGGTAGCGATGAACACAACCGCATTTGGATTAATTACGGCGATACCACTACTTATTTGCTATTCAGTTTTACAAAATAAAACATCTAAAATTGTAAGTAGTATCGAAATGGCAGCGGTTAAGTTTCTAAATATTATGACTTATAACCGACAGATTTTGGCGGGTATGCCTATTCCTGAAGGTTCAGTACCACCTCAGGCGGCATCTCAAAATCAAGCTGGCGCGCAAAATCAAACTGATGTGCAAGCTCAGGCAGCTCCTCAAGAGCAAAGCGCTAATGAGACTCAGGCAGGCAGCTCTGATAACCAAACTGTTCAAAACCAAAATGATTCGGACTCTCCTAGTACCGCATTTGCGGAACCACAACCAAGCTGAGTTGGACTGAATCATGGCACTTAATTTTAAGAGGAAGTTAGTCGAAGAAGCGGACCTTGATGTGACGTCATTTATGAACTTAATGATCGTATTGGTACCGGTTATGTTATTAAGTTTAACTTTTACCCAAATTACCGTGCATGAAATTAAATTACCAGACTTGTCACAGAGTGCTGTTTCGTCACAAGAGAACCCGCCAAAACTTGAAGTTTTGTTACACCAAAAGGGCATTAAGGTTTTCTATCCGAGCAATCAACTGATTAAAGATATCCCAATGGTAGAAGTGGAACAATCTGAACAGTACGACTTTGAATTACTTTCGTTAACCTTGAGAGAATTGAAAAAGCAATTGACTGAAAAGCGCGACGTCCTTTTATTGTCAGAAGGAGATATGGACTATCAAAGCCTTGTCTCAACCATGGATGCATTGAAGTCATATAAAACAGTGGTTGCAGCTAGTTTGGTTGAAGTAGAGCTTTTTCCTGAAATTTCGTTGGCAGATGCGAGTATTAAATAGTATGGAAACAGCAACGATAGCCAATTCAAATTTAAATTTTCAAACTAGCGAAAAGACCGTCTTTGCGACCAAATTAAACTTGGTGGCACTGATGGATATTTTTACTATCTTAGTCTTTTTTCTTCTCCTCAACAGCGGTGATGCTAATGAGTTAGAAAGTGCAAAATTTGTAAAGCTGCCCGATTCGAGCGTAGGTACCGCACCCCATGTTGACGCATCGATCATCATAGGCGAAGAAAGTATCTGGCTCAACAATGAGGTCGTGGTAAGTGTGGAAGAGGTTTTAAATTCCGGTAAAAAATCGATTGAACCTTTAGCCGAGGCACTTAGAGTTTATTCAGAAGAAAAAGGCGAATTAACTAGTTACGAAAAAGAGAACGGTTTATCGGTCACTATCTTGGGTGATCAATCCGTTTCATATAGCTTGCTAGAGAGTGTGATGGCGACTTGTAGTGAAAATAATTTTCGAGAAATTTCATTAGCGGTCAATCGAGTTGCGAGTCAGTCCTTGTTAGGAGCTCAATCAAGCGTCGGTCAACCTGAGAATCTCGGTAAATCTGGAGGCAAATAATATGACTGCTATAGTTGAACCATTATCGCCTGATCTCGAGCTACCCTGGACTCCAAATGCCAAACAAGAAGAATTGTTTAAACGCTGGACTAAGCGTTCACTCATTGTTGCATTATTGTTTTATATTGTGATCCCTTGGTTGCCTGTTTTCGAAGCAGAATATGTAGAGCCGGAACGCCAGATCGTGAGAACCAAGGTAGTTCTTGAAGCCGTCAAAGTGCCACCGGTAAAACCTGTGGTATTAGAGCCAAAGCCAGAACCTCTGCCTAAAGTAAAGCCTAAGCCAGAAAAACCTAAAGTGGTTAAGCCAAGCGCAAAAAAGTCATCGGCTCCCAAAGTTAAACCCAAAACAACTAAAGCATCATTAAGTCGCTCTAAGAGTCTTTCTAGTTTATCCAGTTTGAAAGCTTTGCGCGGAAAATTAAATGTTGCAGGTTTAAAAAAGAAAACTGCACTAACCAGTAATAAAGGGCTCGTTGCTACTGTTGATCGAGATGTGCTGGGCGAGAATCGAGCGACTCAAGCCAGCTTAGGCGTTAAAATTGATGAAGGCGTAATGAAACGTACCTCAGCCAGTTTAGCCGGACATCAAACATCCAGTGTTGAGGGAATTGTCGTGGAAGGTGGCAATGAGATTGGAGATGAGTCCAACTACAATTATGTCAGTGGTTTAAGAGACTCCGAAAGCATAAAAATGGAAGTCGAAAGACGAAAGGGTGCAATCTACTCGCTTTATTACGAAGCGATGAACGAAAACCCAGAATTGCACGGCGTGTTTGTGTTTAAAATGGTCATTGAACCTGATGGCAAGATATCTCAGCTAGATCTAGTCTCAAGTGAGCTTGGTTATGCTGAGTTGGAAGCAAAGATGCTTGCGCGGATCAGAGCGATCAATTTTGGACCTGCTGATGTTGCTACTACAACCGTCCAATACCGATTTAGATTTGTTCCAAGCTAAATTAAACAAATTGTACTGAGTTTAATTGCAACGCCGTAAAATAAGACTTTTCAGCTCTTTTATATCATCTTCTGATAAATCCAAGCCCGAGATCGTAACTCATGCTATTTGAACATAGCTGAACGAGATTTATTGACGCGAAATTTAAACCGCTGTCAGATCATCTCGGAATGCTATGCAAATATCGGAATTAGTTCCCGAAGTTTGTGTTTTATTGTGTGTTTATTGTTCAATTTGTGACAGTTTTCAGATTAATTATTGTAAAAAATGAGATCATATACAGCCTGCAAGAAGATCGTTTTGATAAATTTTAAATGGATGACACTATGAAATCGCTAGGAATTCGAAGTATTGCTAAACCTGCATATTTCTTGGCTTCATTAATGCTAATAGGTTGTGCTGAAGAGCCCACCAAGGAAAAGCTAGAGGCGCCAGAAATAAAGTCTGAAGCTCCCTTTGCTTACATTGAAAGAGACATTGATAGCTTGGCTTCCGCGCAAGCCGACCGATACGAGGTCAAGCTATCGGATATTCGACAAAGCCCACTAAACTCTGTTTCTCCGTATGATTTTAATCCCGGTGCGAAGTTACTGGTGAGAGATGGTCTCGATGTCAATGCAAATGAAATCGACATATTAGCTGACTATTTCGGTGACGCCGAATACGATGTTAAGAATCTCAATATCGCGCCAGACGGCAAATCGTTAGTGTTCGCCGCGCGAGGATCTGATCTTCACCCAACGGATTCTACTTGGAACATCTTCATTTATAATTTCGAAAACAAATCGCTCAAACGAGTTATTGAGGATTCAATTACTGCTAACGGTGGGCAAGACACGAATCCCACGATCACCCTTGATAACAAAATTATTTTTTCATCCGATAGAGATGCGGGTAACCCGCTTAAGCCTCGCGAAAATATCGAATTAGTCGGTGATTTATGCCGAAAAATTGATCCAGCTGAAAACCCTTCATTGATTCATTCCATGACCATGCAGGGCGCAGAAATTACGCAGCTGACTTATGGCCGTTATAACCACGACTTGCGTCCAACAACGTTAACGGATGGCCGGATTGCATTTGTTCGATGGGAGCGTTCTTTTTCGCCGCTACCTAGCTGTTTGTTAACTGACAAAACACAACAATCTGATATTCCTGCGAGCAAAAATAACCTTAACGGACTGAATATCCCCGCGAGTTGGTCCAGTGATGAGCAGTGTAAAATGGCCCAATTGACAACGAACGGCGCTGTGTTTACCAAAATACATCATAAGCTCTTAACGATCTCTTCTGACGGAACATCAATGGAGCAGCTCTACAATACAGCAACTTCTGGTGATTCTGAAGACTCATTCTTGGCGGTTGACAAAATTGTTCAGGCCGAAAACGGAAACATTCTTGGGCTAGTAAAACACCAATATAATCCTACTTTTGGTGGTCAGCTTTTAGAGTTTTTACCATTTCAACAGTCAGAATCGGGTATTGCTTTTTCTGAGTTTTCCCCAAATGTTTTGGCCAATAAGGAAATAAACCTTTATCCGGGCGAACTATCTAACGATGGTTGGTACGCGGGTGTATGGCCCTACCGAGATGGCACTTCGCGATTATTGACCAGTTGGGCAAACTGTACACTGGTGAATAACGGTGTGAGTGAATTTTGCGAAAACTCAAGTAATCCCGATGCAACTCAAGATGTACAGTACGGCATTTGGATGTTTGACCCTGCGACTAATAGTCAGTCGCCAATCGTCCGAGTCAAGCAAGATATGGTCATCAGTGATGTGGCAATTTTTCAACCGCAAAAAGGTAGTCTTTTAAGCTTAGATCCTTTTGACCCCAATTTTGTTGATAACCCCGATGCAACAGTGATTGATTGCACCTTTCCTAATAATGCGCCGATTGCGCTAGCAGGTTTAGACCAGTCGGGTTATTTAGGAGATGCGTTTAAATTCAATGGTAATCAAAGTAGCGATCCCGATGGCGACCCACTTAATTATCGGTGGTCAATCGTATCGAAACCCAGCCAAAGTGAGGCGAACCTTAATGACTCAACTCGGGTTGATCCCACTTTAACCCCTGACGTTGTTGGACGATATGAAATCCAATTGGTTGTCAAAGATGCTGAGTTAGAAAGTGAGCCTGACAGCTTAACCGTGACCGTTGTTTTTGATAACGATAAGCCGATTGCTGTTGCTGGCGAAGACCAAACCGTTCTGGTCAATACCTTGGTCAACCTTGACGGCAGCGCGAGTAGCGACCCTGATGAGCAGCCTTTGAGTTATCGTTGGATGATTATCAGTCAACCAGAACAGAGTAGTTCAGTTCTCAACAATAAAAATTCAGTGTCACCTAGTTTTAGCCCTGATCTGCCAGGCAACTATGTAATTCAACTGATTGTTAATGACGGCGTTATTGACAGCGCTCCAGATACGGTCAATGTTACCGTGGGTCAATATGTCAACATCAGACCAACAGCTCATGCCGGTGCCGATCAACAAACCAATGTCGGAAGCGAAGTTCGGCTGGACGGCAGCGCCAGTAATGATCCAGAAGGCGCGGCACTCACTTATAGCTGGGATTTTGTGTCGGTTCCAAATGGCGCATCGGCCACATTATACGGTGAACAAACCGTGAGTCCTTCCTTCAACCCAAGTCAGCCTGGGTCTTACACAATCCAATTAATTGTTAACGATGGTGTTTTAGACAGTGCAGCTGACACAGTGACCGTTTTGGTTGAAGAAGATAATCAAAAACCAATTGCTAATGCCGGGCTTGACCAAACCAGTACCGTCGAACAAGCCGTCAATTTGAATGGTACCGCAAGTTACGATCCCGATGGCGATGCTATTGAATACACTTGGACTTTTATTTCGCAGCCGAGTAATTCAGGGGCTGGCTTAAGTAACCCGAAAGCAGCGACTCCAAGCTTTAGTCCAACAGTTGAAGGAGCCTATGTGCTGCAATTAATTGTTGACGATGGCAAAGATCAAAGTTCTCCAGATACCGTAACAATAACCGTGGTTGCAAAAAATACTAAGCCAGTAGCCAATGCGGGAATTGATCAAGTATCGTCGATTGGTGTTGAGGTTTCACTTGACGGTTCACGAAGCTACGACGCTGACTCAGATCCTTTAACTTATCAATGGCAAACGACTTCGCAACCCGATGGAAGTAGCGTTGTGTTAGTAGGGCCTACCAGTGTAAGTCCAAAGTTTACCAGTGATAAGCAAGGTGACTTTGTATTTCAGTTGGTTGTAAATGATGGTAAAGAAGACAGTGAGAAAGACAGTGTTGTCATTAGCGTCTCTGACCTAAATGGCAAACCTATCGCGGTTGCCGGCGAAGATCAACTTGGCGAAGTCAATGATCAATTCACCTTAGATGGTAGCGCAAGTAGTGATCCCGATGGAGAGCCGCTCAGTTATCAATGGTCATTATTACAAGTTCCCACCGGAGCAAACGCAAGTATTGTGAACGCGAACGAAGCGGTTGCGCAAATTACTGCGGATGTTGCTGGTATGTATCAAGTACAGCTTGTGGTCAATGACGGTAGTGAAAGCAGTGACCCGGATAGCTTAACCTTAGAGGTTTCAGAACTAAATAATGTTCCAACTGCTAATGCAGGGCCCGATCAGCGATTTACCCGAGGTCAGACTTTGTCATTAGATGGCTCAGCAAGTAGCGACCTTGATGGTGATGCTTTAAGTTATCAATGGACAATTGTTAGTCCGGACAATTCTGATGCAAGTTTGTCAGATGCCAACTCTGTGACTCCGACTGTTCGAATGACGTCAGATGAAACGCATGTGATTGAACTAGTCGTGTTTGATGGCAAAGATTATAGTTCACCCGATTCAGTGACCTTAAGTTTTGCTAATACTAAACCAATCGCTAATGCAGGTGATGATCAAACATCGCGAGCGGGTGAAACCGCAGTGGTTGATGGTTCTAATAGTACCGATGCAGATGGTGATAGCCTCACTTATCACTGGCGTATCGTATCTAAACCGCAAGAGAGTAGTTTAACGCTTGCTGATGCCCAAGCAGTCGCACCGGAACTATTGATTGACGTTAACGGTACCTATTTGTTAGAGCTTGTGGTCAATGATGGTTACACCGATAGCGATGCCGATACTGTTATCGTCAACGCCATTGGAAATACCGCGCCAGTCGCAATTGCAGGCGAAGACCTCAGTGTAAATTCTGGCGCATCAATCACATTTGATGGTAGTGCTAGCTATGATGTGGATGGTGATGCGCTTAGTTATACATGGAGCTTAATCCATCAACCGGAAAATAGTTCAGCGATGTTGCAAAACACATCGAGCGTTACCCCATCACTTGTTGTCGATGTTTATGGCGAGTATGTGGTGCAGTTAATTGTTAATGATGGTCAAGAAGATAGTCAGCCCGACACCTTGCTTTTGACCAGTCAAAATCTAGCGCCAGTGGCTATTGCTGGTGATGATTTTGAAGTGGAATTAGGAAATCATGTACAACTTGATGGCGCGGCGAGCTATGATCCAAACGGTGATCCAATAAGCTATCGCTGGAATTTACTCAGTACGCCTGAGGATAGTGAAGTAAGTTTAAACAACGCTAATAGTCGACTTGCTGACTTTACCCCAGACTTGGCGGGTACCTATGTGGCGCAGTTAATCGTGAATGATGGACTGGTTGATAGTTCGCCAGACACGATCGCTATCAGAGTTACTTCAGGTCCTGGGGTCTGTGAAGTTTCTGATTCTCTGACAAGAGTATTGCCGATTGTCATTAGGGACTTCCAAGAGTCGCATCCTGATTTTGAGTATGAGATTGGTACCGATCGAGGCATTGTGGCGGAGCAGCTCGGAGACGATGGATTACCAGTGTACGCCAATGAATATGGCTCTACTTTAACCACCACTAACAAAGATAACTTTGCACAGTGGTATAGAGATGTGCCAGGCGTGAACATTAACATTCCAAAAACTCTAACAATTGAGCGTCAAGAAGGCTCAACCATCTGGGAATATAGTAACTCAAGCTTCTTCCCAATTGACGGTGAGGGCTGGGGTAACTCTGGACTGACTGACCCAGATCATAACTTCCACTTTACCTTGGAAACTCATTTAGTTTTCGACTACAAAGGTGGCGAGGAGTTTACCTTCAGAGGGGATGATGACCTTTGGTTGTTTATTGATGGTCAGTTGGTGATTGATATTGGTGGCGTCCACGCTGTGCAAGAGCAAACGGTTAATATTGACGAAGTTGCGGATCGTTTAGGTCTGATTGTCGGCAATCGTTATTCGTTTGACCTATTTTTTGCGGAACGTCATGTCACTCAGTCAAACTTTAAGTTCCAAACTAATATTGAACTGGAGTGCGTCGAGTAATATTCGATCAAACATTATGTTGAGTAAGAAAAACGTCATGTTGGATCGAAAATGAAAGACCCCCAAAAGAGGTAAGCTAGTCGAAAATGGATCGCTAAGCTAGCTTACTTCTCCTACTTTTCAAACTGACAAGCGTTTCGCATTGAAGCGCTTGCTCTGTGATTCCGTTTAATTTAAAGGCGACACGGAGATTTCCGTTTGAAACATTTCCTTATTCTCCTTCAACTCACCTATGGTAACCTTGTCATACAATCAAAACCTTTAGCCTGATTTGTGTGAGTAAAACCAACCGTGTCGAAAAAATATAAAGTTGTTGTCGATGAGAGCATGCCTGGAATTGACCAGTTGCTTGGAAATCGAGTCGAGATTCAACGCGTATCAGGCCGTGATATTACCAAGCAGCACCTATTGAATGCCGATGCATTATTGTGCCGCTCAGTCACTCAAGTAGACAGCGCCTTATTAAATCAAACAACCGTGAAGTTTGTTGGTACGGCGACCATAGGCACCGATCATCTTGATAAACAATGGTTAGCCGATAATGGAATAAATTGGTCGAGTGCAGCGGGGTGCAATGCTGGTGCGGTGGCTCAATATGTCATCAGTGCTATCTGCTATTGGTGCTTGAAACTGGGAAAAGAAATGACCAGTCTAACCGTAGGTATTGTTGGCGCAGGAAACGTTGGCACAGAGCTAGCGCGATGTTTAAGCGTGTTAGGCGTCTCCTACTCAATTTTTGATCCACCACTGCAAGCCAAAGGGGATCGCCGCGAGTTCGTTAATTTTGCGTCTATTTTGGCCTGCGATGTTATTTCTCTTCATGTTCCCTTGACCCGCGAGGGCGAGTATAAAACTCAAGATTTAATCGCAACCGATGTGCTTTCTCAATTAGCTTCTGAACAGTTGTTAATTAATAGTTCTCGCGGTGAAGTAATTAATAATACCGATCTTATTCACTACTTAAATACTGCAAATAGTGCGCAGGTAGTGCTTGATGTGTTTGAGAACGAACCCAACATTCCGTTCCCTCTGTTGGACTTATGCTTATTGACTACGCCGCATATCGCTGGACATACGCTTGAAGGAAAGCTAAGAGGTAGCTGGATGGTCTACCGAGCGTTTTGCAAGAATTTTAATATAACGGTTGACGCTCAAGAGCAGAATTTGTACCCAACAAAAAAACAGCTAAAGCCGAGTAACTCGAGGTTAGAAAAACAGATACTTGAAATGTATGACGTGAGCTTAGATTCTGATTCACTAAAAGCAATTGCTAGAGATAATGTTGCTATGGAATTTGATGAGTTAAGACGAAACGCCTTTCAGCTTAAAAATGGACTAATAAGAAGAGACTATTCTGGCTGGGAACTACCCACATCGATTAAAAAATTAGCTCACAAAAGTTAGCCCATCAAAACTCTTTGAGCAATCAGTGCGCCTTGTAGTCTCTCGGAGGCTATGGCACACTGATTGACTAATAACAAAACATTGAGTGCAAAACTTCAATAAAAAGAGGCTCTTATGGAAATCGGAACAATCATATCGTTAGCGCTTTATTTTGCGGTGATGTTAGGCATTGGCTTGTATGCCTTTAAAACTACCGAACAGGATTCTTCTGGCTATCTATTAGGTGGACGCCAGTTGGGACCAGCTGTTACAGCGTTATCAGCTGGCGCTTCTGATATGAGTGGCTGGATGGTCATGGGATTACCTGGCGCAATGTATTTAAGTGGTTTAAGCAGTGCTTGGATAGCCATTGGTTTATCGGTTGGTGCTTATATCAATTACCTAATTGTTGCGCCAAGATTGAGGATGTACACCGAATTGGCCTCAGACTCAATCACATTGCCTGAATTTTTTGAAAATCGCTTTGAAGACAAAACACGATTGCTCAGAATTATTTCATCGGTAGTGATCATTGTCTTTTTTACTGTTTATACTTCCTCGGGTGTTGTTGGCGGAGGCAAATTATTCGAATCATCTTTTGGATTAAGCTATGAGCTCGGCTTGTATGTCACCGCTGGTGTCGTAGTAACTTATACATTGTTTGGTGGTTTTCTTGCCGTCAGTATGACTGACTTTGTACAAGGCTGTATTATGTTTGTTGCGCTCTTGCTGGTGCCTATTGTGGTGCTAATGGAGTTTGGTAGTTATTCTGAAATTCAACAGACAATTGCGCAAGTTGACCCAAGCCGTTTGGACTGGATTTCTGGCACAACCACGCTTGGAATCATTTCAGCATTGGCATGGGGGTTCGGGTATTTTGGGCAGCCGCACATTATTGTCAGGTTTATGGCTATTCGTTCAGTCAAAGACATTAAAGTGGCGCGAAGAATTGGAATGGGCTGGATGTTATTAGCATTGGTCGGTGCTATTTTAACAGGTTATTTTGGAATCGCTTATGTCGCAAAAAATGAAATACCACTCGGTGATGCCGAAACAATTTTCATCGTTTTATCGCAAGTACTTTTTCATCCATTAATCGGTGGATTTTTGTTGGCGGCAATTTTAGCAGCGATCATGAGTACTGTTTCTTCGCAATTGTTAGTCACGTCAAGTTCATTGACCGAAGATTTTTACAAGGCGTTTTTAAAAAAAGATGCAAGCGAAAAAGAACTGGTATTGATTGGCCGAGTTTGTGTCGCAGCCGTTGCTCTATTAGCTATCTATCTAGCGCACGATAGAGATAGCTCTATATTACAATTGGTGAGCAACGCTTGGGCCGGTTTTGGCGCGGCATTTGGTCCGCTGATCGTCCTAGGTTTATATTGGAAGCGAATGACTTTTGCCGGTGCTTTGGCTGGCATTATTGTTGGTGCGGCAACGGTATTAATATGGATTTATGCGCCTTTGAGTATCGACGGGCAATCGTTAAGTAATTATGTTTATGAAATTGTTCCGGGTGTTATTTTAAGTTCTGTGGCTATTGTTTTTGTGAGCTTAATCACTAAAGCGCCTTCAAATGAAATTACTGCAATATTTGATAATATGGTAAGGCGAGTGAAGGAAGAAAGTTAATTTTAAATAAGTAAATAGCAAAGGGAATTTACTTTGCTGTTTACAAAAAAAACGGTACCTAAAAGAATAGTGACCTAAAAGAATAGTGACCTAAAAGAATAGTCCAATAAAAAGAGACTAAAAAAAAGAGTTGGAAAAAACGGGAACATAAGAACACAGAAATAAGAACTGAGAAAAAAAGGACAGAAACTCACATACCAATACCGAAACACAGGTACTTTAAATTAAAACCTAAAGTACCAGAAGGGATGAGTTGAGATTATGTTGCCAACCTAAGTTGTCTTAAACTGAAAACAAAATTAGAAAATCAAAAATCTATAAGACTGTTGTTCAAGCTAATTAGTGATTGTCAAAAATACTTCTAACGCGATCGATATTTGCAATCGCTTTTCTATTTTGTCCCAAATTTAACCGGTAAAAGCGGCAAAAAGTTTTACCAAGCTTGTGCCGTGTGACTACTGCCAGAATTAATATAACGCGAATAGCTTCAATATTACCGATTATAAGCGCTAATTTGTGCATTATTTACCTATTAATACCAGTTGCGAATGGCATATATTCGAACAGCGTTGAGGGGACGGTGTGATGTTTTGGTAATGTTTAAAGCATTTGCTAGTTAGAAGATCGGTTACGATTAATTAACATCAAACAACAAAAACTGATTACAAAAAGTTTGTTTGATTCTCCTTAGAGCCAAAACTATAAAAATATATTCTGTTAGGAGAATTAGTAGCATGAATTATCCCGTCAAAAAAGTAGCAAGCGCTGTTACTGCAACCATTCTTGGTTTTTCAATCTCGGCGAGTACAATCGCGATTGAAAAATCGGTGCCACTACGCGCTGAAGCATTATCAGAAACACCGTTTGCAAATGCAAACAACCCATTACCAAAACGATATATTATTAAATACAAAAAAACACCTGCGAACACCATGATGAAAAGTTCTGGGAAGCAAGTGTTTAATACAGCAGCCGCCAAGTCAAAATTAGCGCTGCTCGGTGCTGAAGTTAAAAAGGAAATTCCTGGGCAACATGCTATTGCAGCAAAATTAACACCTGCAGGATTGCAAGCGTTACAAGCAAGTTCTGAGATTGAATCAATTGAAATTGACCACCCTCGACACTTAATGGCTGAATACAATGATGATGTGGGCGACCCCACAACAACTCAGCTGACTCCTTATTCCATTTATCAATCACAAGCTAACCTTTTAGATCTTCAGCCCGGCATGAAAGTTTGTATTATCGATTCTGGTATTGCTGGCTCGGATGGTGAAACTGGCGGCCTCAACAACGATTTTGAGTGGGCAAATATCACAGGTTCAAATGATTCTGGAACAGGTAGTTGGGACGCCGATGGTGGTCCTCACGGAACTCATGTTGCAGGAACGGTTGGTGCTGCCGATAACGGATTTGGTGTGGTTGGTATGGCGCCTGGCGTTGCCATGCACATTGTTAAAGTATTTAACGCGGCGGGCTGGGGTTATTCATCTGATTTAGCTCACGCGGCAGACAAATGTACCGAAGCCGGTGCAAACATCATTACTATGAGTCTCGGTGGCGGCGGTGCAAACTCCACTGAAGAAAATGCTTTTGAAGCATTTACGGCGAGTGGCGGCTTAGTGTTAGCGGCTGCAGGAAATGACGGTAATTCAACGCGTTCTTACCCAGCGGGTTATGACAGCGTTATGATGATTGGAGGAAACAACTCTGACAATGGTCGATATGAAGCGTCTCAATTCCCGTCTTGTAACACGGCAAGAACCAACTGTGTTGAAGCCACTGCAGGTGGATTAAACGTTCTATCTACGTATCCTTCCGATGGTGCTACGGTTGCAGGCCTCTCGGCAGACAATGTTGGCTATTCTTCGGCAGCGATGGAAAATACCGGAAATGTTTCTGGTTCAACGTTTGACATGGGAACCGCAGAGTCTACTAACTCTGGTGCAAACGGCAGAATCTGTATGATTGATCGAGGCAACATTTCCTTCCATGACAAGGTAAAAAATTGCGAAGATAGTGGCGGTATTGGTGCGGTTATCATCAATAATGTTGCTGGTGTAGTTCAAGGTACTTTAGGTACAACTAACTCAACAACTATCCCTGTGGTAGGTGCTGATCTCGCTGATCGAACGGCACTCAAAGGTGCTTCATCGGCTTCTATTTCGGTTGGCTTAGGCGATTACGGTTTGATGAGCGGAACTTCGATGGCAACTCCAGGTGTCGCGGGTGTGGCTGCATTGGTTTGGTCTAACCATCCTAGCTGTACCGGTTCGGAAATTCGTGAAGTATTGAAAGCAACAGCGTTTGATGCTGGTGATGCTGGCCACGATGTATATTATGGTTATGGAATCGTTAAAGCAAAAGATGCGAGCGATTACATTACTGC
This sequence comes from Kangiellaceae bacterium, assembly GCA_965230525.1. Lineage (GTDB taxonomy): Bacteria > Pseudomonadota > Gammaproteobacteria > Enterobacterales > Kangiellaceae. The sequence goes on along the minus strand of OZ246008.1, from coordinate 3,909,843 downwards.
TAACGGTTGCGATGGCCAAGGCGGTCCTGTTGATAACGTATTGCCTTCTGCGTCATTTACTTCATCGTGTACAGATCTTGATTGTTTCTTTGATGGAACAGGAAGTTCAGATTCTGATGGTAGCATTACAAGTTATGCATGGAACTTTGGCGACGGCGCTACTGGAAGCGGCTCAAGTGTTTCGCATGTTTATTCTGCTGACGGCACCTATACTGTTGAACTGACGGTAACGGATAATGAAGGTGGAACTGACGTTCAAACTAAGTCAGTGACAGTTAGTGACACGGTTGTTGTACCACCAGGTGATTCAGAGTTGAGTAACGGTGTGGCGAAAACCAGTTTAGCGGCTTCAACCGGCGAAGAGTTAGCATTCACCATGGAAGTTCCACAAGGAGCAACTGATTTAAGCTTTGTTATTTCAGGTGGCAGTGGAGATGCAGACCTTTATGTAAACTTTGGGTCAGAAGCAACAACTTCAAATTGGGACTGTCGTCCATACCGAAGCGGTAACTCTGAAACTTGTACTATCTCTAATATTCAGGCGGGTACCTACCATGTGATGCTTAGAGCTTATTCGACCTTCTCTGGCGTTAGCCTAACGGGTTCGTACACTGAAGCACCGACTGGTGGTGAAGGTGGCAGTGCCTCAGCAACTGACTTGTCTGGTAACAGAGGTGCGTGGGCACATTACACCATTGATATCCCTGCGGGCATGAGCAACCTAACGGTTAACATGACGGGTGGTACGGGTGATGCGGATCTTTATGTACGCCAATCAGGACAACCTACCACTAACAATTGGGACTGTCGTCCGTATAAGAATGGAAACGAAGAAACTTGTAGCTTTACTAATCCGGCTGCGGGAACTTGGTACATCAGCTTATATGGGTATCGTGCTTACACCGGTGTCGACTTAGTGGCGACCTGGGAATAATTAACTCCCCGTTAATTAAGTAAAACTAAACCGGTAAGCAGCGCTTACCGGTTTTTTTATGCCTGATATTAAATTAACATTGAAAACGCTGAGTCAATTCTTGCTCTCATATCGTTCAATAAATTCCTTGTGGGATTCTATCATTGAGTCTGACCAACCAATTTGTTGTGCTTTGTATCTTTTAGAAATGTGCCAAGCGTAATTCACTTGTGCGGGATCGAAGAAGTAAGGTTGATAAAGGAAGTCATTCATTTTGGTATGAAAATCTTGCAGCGTTGAATTCCAGTTATAGAGATTAAAAGCACTCTCAACAAAAGCTTCATCCATATAGTTAGCTAAAATCCCACGGTTTGCTCTTTGCCAAGCTGAATCATTGAGCTCTGTAAAACGATAGCCAACAAATTGATTAATATAATGGTGAAACCCTTTGCTTCCGTCGAGCTGGCTTTCTATCGCTATTAATTTTTGGTATCGAGATTTTACAATCTGATTGAATTCTTTGAGTTGCTGATAATTCGACCTTATTTCTTTTAAGATTTTTTGTTCAGCGAGCGCTGCTTTTTTGTTGGTTTCTCGTTCATTTCGCCATTCATCGATTGCAAGGGCCAAAATAATACTGAGCAGGATAACAGTGAATTCGAACATCAGTTTATTAAAAGGAATGTTTTTTAATTTCATCGGCTTATCCAAATAGGCTGTGGGGGTTGCCTCACAAGCTACCAAAGATTGCAGCAAGCAGCAAATTGCATAAACTCGCCGTTCGATTGCAATTTAATTGAGCGGAGATAGTCTTACATCGAGACAGGCAAAGACTTATCACCTCTTTGTTAAACTGAATTGATCAAAATTTAGCAACTCGCTCGACTGTTTATAAGCTTGCTTAAGTCGAGTTAGAATCAAGCACTTGAGTAAATTCATAAACAGAAACGAATCGAATTGAACAGTACACACACGACCTTAAAAAGACGACTGATCCCTTCTATTTTGGCGCTCGTTGGATATGGAGCATGGGCATTTTTTGCTAACCATGAGTATGTAGTTAGTACCGCACTGAAAGCCGCTGTGACGCAGGGCACGATCAGTTTTACGCTGACTCTATCGATTAACGTTTTTATCGAGTGGCTGCTCAAGCAGTTTAGTGCGGTTAAGGTCAAAGTTTTTTTAGTTGGCATGACAGCAAGCCTGTGTCTTATCGTAGTTTCCTATACTATTAATTGGTTAGCAAAAACTCCGAATATTTTAATGACGATTTTCCCTGGATCAGTGATTGGCAGTGTTTACGCTACTTCATACGCTTTTCTTTGCAAACGACAAAGTTTAGAACGAGCTAAATAATTTCATTGACCATTTGGTCGGTGAGATTTACAATTTAGTCAAAATCAACCAATCTTAGGTGAGAATGAACCAATCCCGCCAACAAGCTGCATTATTGACTCGTCAGAAAATCGTTGAAGCTGCGCTAGCCATTGTTGGCGAAGCCGGCTATCAAGCGCTGACCACAAACCGCTTGATTGCCGAAGCAGGCGTAGCCAAGGGCACGCTTTACCACCATTTTAATAATTTAGATGAAGTGGTTTACGCAATGATCGAGTCTGTTTTCGATCAAGCGCTTGATGAGGTCGCTGTTGAAAACTATCAATCGGTCCAAGCTTACCTGCAAGAAATAGGTCACTACCTCATTCATGACTTTACACAAAACCCGAGTTTAATGAACACCGTTTTTGGTTTTATACCCAAAGGCATTAATGACCCCTTTTTTGAGTCAGTGGCACAAAAAATGTTGGAAAATGCCTGTCATCGTATTGCTCCTGCGATTCAAAAGTTTTACGCGGGGAAAATTGATGAGGTTCGAATTGATAATGCCATTCGTATGATCGATATGTTTAGCGCTGGTTTTTGCATTCACTACAAAGTTTTTGCCGAGAAAAAGCGTTATCTGCGTATATGGAATGACTTTAGTGAGATGTTAGCGCATTATTTAGAAGATTAAACTGAATAACTGAGTTGGCTAACCTTGCAAGTTGTTAAGAAATAACCGAAAAAAGCAACAAAATTAAACATTTTAGTGACTTCTAATTCGTTGACCGACCGGTCGGTCAATGCTAGGATCGCGCTGATTTTTAATGATTGTTCTGTTTGTTTCAGATTTGACCAACCGAGAGTGCACAGTTTGCCAATGAAAACCTTATTATCTTATTTTGTTGTATCTGCTGGAAGTCTTTTAATCTGTGTCTTGCCATTGAGAGCGCAATCTGACACCACAGACAAAACACCTGTCGTTGGTGTCACAACCGCTCAGGTTGAGAGCTTGGCTTTTTTACCCAGCCGGAATGCGCCAGCTCGTGTGGTCGCACTTAATCAAAGCTTAATTCCTGCGCAAATTAATGCGGTATTAGAACAATTCGAACGCAAGGTTGGCGATCAGTTTAACGCTGGTGATTTATTAGCCCAACTAGAATGTGACGATCGAGAGTTAGAGCTTGCGAATCAGACCGCTCAAGTCGCTCGACTCAGCGAAAGCCTGGCATTCGCTAAGCGCCAGTATGTTCGAGGTCAACAACTCGCTAAACGGAAAACCATTGGTGAAGCGGAACTCGATCAGCTTAATACCGAAGCGAGTGCTGCAGAGAATTTGCTGTCAGCGCAAAAGGCGATGTTAAAGGGGGCGAAATTGGGGGTTGAACGCTGCCAAATTCGAGCGCCTTTTGCTGGTGTTGTGGTAAACCGATTAGCCAGTGTTGGCGAAATGCTTTCGGTGGGAAGCCCGATAATTGAAATTGTCGATTTGGATCAGACGGAAGTGTCGGCATTGGTTTCGATAACCGACGCCGAAGCCTACCTCACTGCAAATCAATTCCAACTGGAAGTCGGCGAGCAAGCGTTTGAACTGGTCAATCGCTCCTTGTTACCTGTTGTGAATGAAACCTCGCGTACTCGTGAAGCTCGCCTAGATTTCAAAAATGAAAGCGCATTACCGGGCAGTGCTGGGAGACTGATTTGGTTCTCTCCGTTTTATCATTTGCCTGCCAACTTACTGTTACAGCGTGGCGACAAAGCCGGTGTTTTTATTGTCGAACAAAACAAAGCAAAGTTTATTGAAGTTAAGGAAGCGCAAGAAGGTCGACCTGTTTTACTAAAAAATTACCAACAATGGCAAGGTAAAAGTCTTATCATTGATGGCCGACATGGACTCGTTGATGGTCAAACGATTCGAGTAAAAGCCAGCGAAAAAAATAGCACAACAACCACACATTCAGCTACCAAAGGGATATAGCTATGTGGTTAAAAAAACTAATTGAAAACCATGTGCTAACCAATTTACTGTTTGTGCTGGTTTTGCTTTCTGGGTTTACTATTTATAGTCAATTGCCGAGAGAACAAGATCCGTCAGTCAATTTTAATTGGGTGCAAATTACTACTTTTCTGCCGGGGGCTTCTGCACGAGATGTTGAGCAAAAGGTGACAGATGTACTCGAAGAATCAATCGAAAAAATACAAGATATAAAGTTTGTATCAAGTACCAGCCGAGAAAGTATCTCGAGTATCCTGGTGCGATTTAATGATGTCGATGAAGATACGTTTGACAAACGAATCGCCGATCTTCGCCGCGAAGTTAACAACGTTGAAGATCAGTTACCGCTAGAAGCTGAACGTCCTACTATTTTCGAAATTACCACTGCAAATGCTTTTCCAACGGCCACGGTTGTCGTCAGCGGTCCGGCAGAAGATGAAAATTTAAGACGGCAGGGAAGGAACTTAGAGAAAGACTTAGCGCGAATTAAAGGTGTCGACCGAATTCAAACCACGGGCTTACTTGATCCTGAAATTCAAATTCGATTCGACATTGAAAAGATTCAATTGTTGGGTATTTCCCCTGTCATGATTGCCAATTCTGTCAGGGCGTTTTATCAAGATACTTCTGCGGGCACGGCTAGAATCGCAAAAGATCAATGGTTGGTAAGAGTGCAGGGGACAACCACCGATCCAGAAGAACTCGCTTCCATACCTATTATCGGTCGGGCTGCGTCCGCCGGTGAAATTCAGCTACGTGATGTGGCAAGTGTAGTCAGAGCCAGACAAAAGCCCGACCGATTAGTGCGCTTTCAAGGTCGACCAGCAGTTTTGTTTGCAGTAATGAAACAAGAAAGTACCAATACCTTGGAGTTAGTGCAGCGAATTGATGAGTTCGTTACTGAGCGCAACCTCAACGCTGAACAATTGGGGGTAGAATTTACTCTGGTCGATGATCAAACCTTGATCACTCGAAATGCATTAGGAATCATGCAAAATAATGCCTTGCTCGGGCTATTTTTAGTTTTAATTGTGACTTGGGTATTTTTAGGATCTCGAATTAGTTTATTAGTCACTATTGGCATTCCGTTTACTTTAGCAGGCACATTTATTTGTCTTTATTTACTCGACCAAACTCTCAACACCTCGGTTTTACTTGCCATCGTTATTGCACTCGGGATGTTAGTGGATGATGCGGTTGTGGTGGTAGAGTCGATCAATCACCGCTTACACCGAGGGCAAAAAGGAATTGAAGCGGCATGGAATGGACTGACTGAAGTGATTAGTCCAGTGACTGCATCGGTACTAACAACGATTGCAGCGTTTTTGCCATTAATGCTTTTGCCGGGAATTCTTGGCAAATTCATGATGGTGATCCCGCTGGTTGTCACCATTGCACTGGCGGTTAGTTTGATTGAAGCTTATTGGATGTTACCCGGGCATATTCTTGTGTCTAAAATAGATTTTGAAAATAAAACTAAGGCTCACGAATATCGAGTGAAGTTTATTCACTGGATTAAAATTCGCTACGGTCTGTTGTTACTAAAAGTAATGCGTTATCCGAAGCGAACGCTTTCCGGCTTGATGATTCTGTTTGTCCTGTCTATTTCTGCGCTCAAAAGTGGCCTCATTAAAATGGACTTTTTTGCTTCTGACAATATTCGGTTGTTTTACGTCAATGTAGAAATGCCAACAACGAGTTCACTCTCTGAAACCATGGAGAAAGTGTTAGCGGTTGAAAAAGTGACCAACGAAAAAATGTTAGCAGGGGAAGTGCGTTCAATTGTCAGTTACTCCGGTCAAATGTTTACCGAAACTGAGCCACTGTTTGCGCAAAATATTGGTCAGGTATTAGTCTCTCTTAATCCGAGGGAAGGGGACATGCGGGATGTGCCAGAAATTATTGAGGCGATTCGGGCGGATGTGACATCCGTGGTAGGGCCGGTAAATATTTCTTTTTTAAAACTGGCTGGTGGTCCACCTACCAGCAAAGCGATTAGTGTCAAAGTACGCGGTGACGATTATCAAGAATTAAGGATCGCCACCGATGAACTGATGGCGTTTCTAAAAAGTGATCCCGAAAAGCATTATCTAGATATCAGCGATGATGATAGCAAGGGGCGGTTTGGACTTTCTTTAAAGCTAAATGGTGATGCCATCAATCGCGCTGGGATTTCTCCGGATGATGTTTATCGAACCATAAAGATGCTCATCAACGGTGAAATAGTGAGTTATGTGCAAAGCGAGGGTGACCGCATAGCGCTTCGACTTAAATCATCGGCGGCGGTTACCAATGAGTTCGAAAATATAGAAGCGGTACTGGATTTATCGATTCCGACCGCAAACGGAAATAATGTGCCCTTGAGTGCTTTGGTGGATGCCACCGTTGAACAAGTCAAAGGTAATATGCGGCACTATAATTTTAAGCGAACCATTACGCTTGAATCTGATATCGACAAACAAAAAACAGATACCGTCAAAGCCAATGAAAAGCTACTCGAATTTTGGCAGGGCATTGCCTCCCAGCATCCTAATGTATCGCTAGATTTCTCCGGGGAATTAGATGATATAGAAGAAAGTATTAATGCAATGGGGGCATTGTTTTTATTTGGTATCGGGTTAATGTATTTGATATTAAGCACTCAATTCCAAAGTTATTTTCAACCGTTAATGATGCTATTTACCGTACCAATGGCGTTTATTGGCGTGGTACTTGGGTTGGCGGTTTCTGGAAATCCACTCAGCTTATTTACTTTGTATGGGATCGTCGCTTTAGCCGGAATAGCGGTAAATGCATCGATCGTGTTGATATCTAAAGCGAACTCGAATTTGGATAAAGGCATGGGGTTAACTCACTCTACTTTTTATGCCGCGAGACGTCGAGTATTGCCGATTATTATCACGACCCTAACAACGGTGGCGGGATTGTTTTCTTTGGCTGTTGGACTGGGCGGACATTCTTTAATTTGGGCGCCCGTTGCTACTGCGATTGTATGGGGTCTAATATTTTCATCGATGCTTACTTTGTTTGTGGTGCCGGTACTTTATCAGTTGTCGATGCAATATTCTAAACGAAGACAAAGACACCGTGATAAAAAGCCAAACAATCCTAAGCCTTCAGTCGGTTGATTATTCTCTACAACAATAGGGAGAGCTATTGCTCTCCTTTCATATATCATCGAGCTATCTAGCTAAAACGCTGCGATCGATTTTCGCTCGTTCGTTTTTCGCATTTGGATCTTTCTACCGGTCGCCGATTTTAAGGTGGCCATTCACAAAGCATACTCTCACAAAGCATGCTCTCACAAAGTCAACCTCGGATCGCTCAAAGAGTTCGCTGATGTTGACTCTAGCGGGCAATGGATCGAGTACAGGGTCTATAGACAATCGCTTACATCAATTGACCGCTTTCTCGCATTGGTGCTTTTTGTAATCCGAGTGATACTTGTGCGTGACAGGGAAGGACGTGTGATTAGATTGTAAATCACTGACAAAATCATCAAATAAAGGAGTATTTTTTATGTCATCAAATATCAAATGGGCGAGTGTATTAGGAAGCGTAATTAGCGGTTCAATATTAACGACTGTTTATGCAGATAATTTAAATGATTCGGACCGATTAATCGGCAAGCGGGCTAATTTTCCAGCATCCTTGGAAAGCTATTCTGCACCGCAAATAATGCTTGCCAAAAACTATCAGCAGGAAAGTGATGTTAAATCCTTATTGGTCAGTGAAAAGTTAGACGGTGTGCGAGCTTATTGGGACGGTAAGCAACTTAAAACGCGAAGCGGCCGATTAATCAATGTGCCAGACTGGTTTATTGAAGATTTTCCTAGCCTCGTCTTAGATGGTGAATTGTGGATTGGACGAAACCAGTTTGAAGCAGTCTCTGGTCTGGTACGGACAAAAATACCCGACGATAAGCTATGGCAGCAAGTCACTTATCAAGTGTTTGATGCCCCAAAGGCTGACGAAGTATTTAGCCAGCGCTATGTGTTTCTCAAAGATTTAATCGGTACCAGTCAATCGCCTTACCTTAGATTAGTTAAACAGCAGCGGGTTGCTGATCAATCTGAATTAATGGCTTTATTGGATAAAGTCGTTAAAGCCGGTGGTGAAGGGTTAATATTGCACCACCAAAAATCAATTTATACTCCCGGTAGAAGTCCGCAGTTGTTGAAGCTAAAACGATTTAATGATGCTGAGGCGCGAGTGATAAAGCATTTGCCGGGTCAAGGTAAATATCAGGGTATGCTGGGAGCAATTGAAGTCGCCAATGAAAATGGACAAGTCTTTAGAATTGGAAGTGGGTTTAGTGATCAAGAACGTCAATCGCCACCAAAAATTGGCAGCCTAATCACCTATCGATATCGAGGCAAAACCAAGAACGACCTCCCGCGATTTGCCACCTTCTTGCGAGTTAGAGAAGAGGAATAGACCCGTTAGTAAAAGCGAGCCTATCAATTATTCGCTCGCTTGAGCGTTGATTAATTTATTGAGTAAGCTGGCTAATTGTTCGTGCTCTTTCGATGAAAGACCTTGGGTTAGTCCTTTTACTCCAGTAAACCAATCGCCAATGGCTTTGTCGATCAGTTTAAATCCTTTCTCGGATAAACCCACCAAGCGGCCTCGTTTATCTTTTGGGTCCACGACTCTAACAACAAGCTCCCTTTTTTCTAATCGGTCGAGACACGCTGTCATGGAGCCTGAGGTGATCAATACATACTTCATCAATTGTTTCGGGCTCAATTGATAAGGCTTGCCAATTCGTCTTAAATTAGCCAAAACATGCAGCTCGGTAAACATTAAATTGTAAGGCTTTAAGGTGTTGTTGGCGGTTGTTTCAAGAAGCTTGCTCAAAACCAAAATCCGCCCCATAATCTCCATCGGTTTGACATCTAAATCGGGACGCTGTTTTGCCCATTCTGCGTTAAATTCACTCACTATATCCGTCATCACTGTTACCTAGCGCTCAATAGTTGGTTGTTTTATAGGCACCATAATAGCCATAAAGATATCTTGATATCAAGATAAACTTAACGTAAACTCTCTGAATATATCTTGATGTCAAGATATATGCTGTTCATCATCTGTTGTAAAAATTTCGCTTGTAAAAAATGGTTAGCAAATCAGCAACCGCTTAATTTAGCAGCGATAAAGATGATTCAGCTAGTTTAGAGTTAATCAAAGTTGCTCATTTTAGAACGACTTAAGTGATGGTCACCGACCGGTTGTTAATTACATGTTAAGGAATTTCGATGAAAGTAGTTAGATTGTTTTTGTTGCTCTTAAGTTTTCACTCATTTTCACTTTATGCTGAGACCAACTGCGACACCGTAGAGCAAACAACACCCGCACAATGTGAAGTTCTAAAAGCAATATGGAACCAAACCAATGGTCTCGATTGGAATATTCCGCTAGAGTCTCATTGGCTGCAAGGACAAAATCCTTGTGATTGGGAAGGTGTTGTTTGTTGGGGGGCAAATGTTGCTAAGCTAAACCTAAGAGGTAAAAACTTGAGTGGCGTTTTTCCTAGCCTAAAAAACCTTAAATCGTTACGGGTTTTAGATATAGCAAACAATCAATTATCAGGCAAAGCTCCGGATGTTAGTTTTAACAAGAAGCTTGAGCAACTGTATTTATCGAATAACCATTTTTCAGGATTACTGACTGATTTCACACAAAATATTAAACTGATTAAGGTCGAAATAAACAATAATCAAAACTTGATTGGCCCATTAGTATTTAATGGTAATGACAGCTCGTCGGTGCCACAATTTTCCAATACAAACCTCTGTCGTTCTTCCATCATTGACTATAAACACTGGCAACAGGCGGTGCTTGCTTTACCTTCGTGCGGTGGGCAAACCATGCTGACTTCCGAGATTCTATCTGAGTGGGAGGTTATCGCGGACGATGGTAAAGATGATAGTCATGGTATCAGTCAGTTAATTTCGCTTTTGAATTATGAGCGAGGACATAATGATTATGAATTAGTTTTTCAGCTGGGCGCCGGTGTTTATCAATTTGATCAACAACTATCACTTGAAAATATTCAAAACTTAAGCTTATCAGGAACTGCTTCTTTTCATATGATTGATGATGCGACGCTGGAGTATTTAGATACTAATCAGTATACCGTTTTTCAAAAGTCCGATAAGTTTCCCCTCTACTGGGATAAGCGAACTGGCGCTATGATAGCTATTTTTGGAAGCAAAAATATCGATATTAAAAATATTGCATTCTATGGTAAAACCGCAGCGGCTTATCAACTGAATAACAAAGACCATGGTATTTCTAATATCAATAGTTGTGGGACTCAATTAAGTCATAATGCTTTTGTCGACTTTGGCGGTGGCGCGGTGTCAGATTACTCTGTTAATCAAGACATGATGGCTTTTCATTGTAACGGTCCAACTACGGGCACACAGTTAACTCATAATACTTTTAATAATGTGTGTGAAGTGAGTACTAAAAGTAGTTGGTATGGCTCTTATGGATTAGTCATTGATAATAATCAATTTCAGACTTTAAAGTGTGGATTGCAACTTTATTCTGCAAAGGTGATTGATTTAACCGATGGATACTACACTGCTCAAACCTACTATCAAGAAAATTTACGGGTAACCAATAATACTGTTACCGGACCAGGCACTGACTTCTGGGGTTATTCAAATGCAATCGAAGTTACCGGTTACTCATTAGTACTTATTGAAAATAATCAGGTAATTGACGGGCCTGATTATGCAATTGCGGTTCGCTCCCACGTTGATGGTTTTACCGATGAACTCTATGATTGGTCAGACATCACCATTAAGAACAATCAAATTGATAACTATCGTCAAGCAATATACATTTCTAATGAACCTCGAGGCGATGGTTTTCAATCGATTGCCAGTAGAGTTAATGTTGAAAATAATAATGTTCTAAATAGTTGGAATTCTGACCAAAAAGCACATATCCACTTGCTTGGTCAAGGCTTTAGTGAGTCGGTAGTGGCTGACAATCAAACCTATGGTGGACCGTTTGGAATTTGGGTCGCTGATCCCTATGGCGTCCTGTTATTTGGTAATCAGCATGAGAGTGAATAAATAAAGATAGCGTACTTTCAATTGTTAGCAAAATAGATAAGCCGCAACATTTAAGGTTATGTACAGCGGCTTAAATCAAAAACTCTAGAATAGGTAAGGGGTAAATAAAGTGGTAAAAAGAATAACGACTTTTTTCAAGTTAAACTTGATTAAGAATTTATTAGCGCTTGGTTGTTCATTGGTGTTGATTAGTTCGAATGCAGTAGCAAATGAACCTCCGCCAGCGCAAGACCGACCAATTAGTTTGTCGGAGAAGAATAATATAGTTGATCGTTTAATAGCAGAATTAGATGACCAATATATTTTTCCGGAAAAGCTTAGTCAATTTAAACAACGGGTTCGCTTATTACAACAAAAAAAGGATTACCAGGAGCAAACGAGCGCTACTTATTTTGCCTTTCAAATCAATATAGCCTTAGAAAAGACTATCGGTGACGGACACTTGCATCTAAGCTATAGCGAGCGAAAAATTCCCCAAGAAAACCCTTCTAAAGCTGACACGGAAAAACAAAGAAAAGAAGAGCTAGCTTTTATGCGTTCTTTGAATTGGGGAATAGAAAAGGTTCAACGACTTCCGTTTAATATTGGCTATATTGATATTTCAATGTTCGCTGATCCGAAACATGCGCAACAAACTATTGCAGCGGCAATGACTTTGGTATCCAACACGCAAGGGCTAATTATTGATTTAAGGTTTTCACGCGGAGGCGATCCTGAAACGGTTGCATTAATTGCGAGTTACTTCTTAGATGATGCGACTCACTTAAGTGATATTTACGATCGAAAAGAAAACTCAACACAATCAATTTGGACCGAGAAGTTAGCCGAGCAAACGCGCTATGGTGAACAGCGGCCTTTGTACATTCTCACCAGTCGAGACACTTTTTCTGCCGCTGAAGATTTTAGTTATTCACTCAAGCACTTAAAGCGAGCGAAGATTATTGGTGAAGTGACCGGAGGAGGGGCTCACCCTGGTGATTTTGTGAGACTCGCTGATCACTTTGAAATATTTATCCCAAGTGCTCGCTCGATTAATAGTATCACCCAAACTAATTGGGAGGGGGTGGGGGTGATCCCTGATCGTAAAGTCGATGCCAGCAGAGCGCTCGAAGTAGCAAATATTGATTTACTCGAGTATTTGATGGCGGTTGAAAAAGATCCGCGACGTCAAGCACGAATGCAGGCAAAAATTGACAAGATGAAATCTAAAAAATAATCGGCAGGAGAACTTGAGTCTGAAATCGCTTGGTGCTATTAGGCAAATCGCACACAGTTTCTTCCGGCTTCTTTAGCCAAGTAAACACCTTTGTCTGCTTGGCTAATAAGGTAGTTTTGGGCTTCTTCAAAAGTGATACTTTTTTGTTCTGCTTTCCAGCTGCTTACCCCAATTGACAACGAAATACTAAAAGGCTGATTGTGGTCATCCACAATGCTGATCTGTGAGACTTCATGACGAATGCGCTCAGCAATTTCCATTGCTTGTTGCTTTTGGGTATCAGGAAGTAATATGGTAAATTCCTCGCCACCAAATCTTGCTAACACATCCGATTTTCGTAACAAAGGCATAATCGTAGTTGCCACGGATTGAAGTGCTCGGTCTCCGGTTAAATGACCATGCGTGTCGTTAACTTGTTTAAAATGATCTAAATCCATAAATAAACAAGACAGTGTGGTTCCAGAGCGGGACGCTCTCGCGATTTCCTTGGTGAGAGATTGAATAAAATAGCGTCTATTTTTTGCACGAGTCAGAAGATCAACCAAACTTAACAGTTTAAATTTTTCTTGGGTAACCGCATTTTCAATACAGATGCTCACAATCGAGCCAAGGTGCTCCAAGAAACTGGTTGCAAGTCCTGGCACAAAACGCTGCTTGTTGTGACTGCCAAAATGTAAACTACCAATGAGCGTATTTTCTCGAATCAGCGGCAGCATAGCGACACTATATGCGCGTTTATTACTTGAATGAAATAGTTGCTTGATTAACTCATTGGATTGACTGAGTTGAATGGAGAAGTTGGACTGATACAACCCATCGAGAAAATTTGCATTGGCATGATAAGTTAAATTAGAAAAACTTAACTCGCCATAAATATCGCTGACTAAATCTTGAATATCATGATTAGGGTCGATTAAATGAAGTTCTACCACTTCCAATTCTAAACGCTGTTCTATATCAATCAGTAATCGTTCAAATAGCTCAGCAATGGATGCTGATTGCAGGCAATATAGCTCAAGTTCGAAAAACTTCGTTTGAGTTATTTCGTTGTGCTTGGCTTTTTTGATCAGGTTACTGAGAGTAGCACTCAATTCTCTATTGTGACGCTCAGTATCTGGTTCGCTCGATTTATTGGCCAATTGATTTAAGCTTTTCTCGATCATAAAGTTAGTTTAATGAATCGCTCAGCTATAAGTGTGGCACAATTGACAAAATTCACACTTTTTTTGAACCCCATCACATTTTTATTGAGATTGGTTTATTTATTCTGCAAATATCCGCTTGCGACCTATACTTTAAGATAGTAAATCAAATAAATCACACAGATTTCAGGCCCTAAACACTTCTCAATATCGCAAATATAGTTGAGTAAGTGTTTGATTTTATTCATATAAGAAAATTATAAATTGATAAGGTTTTGTTAGTGGCGAGCAATTTAAAAGAAGAAGTTCTTTGGTCCTCTGAGCACCAAGTAAGAAACGAGACAGATCGTCGCGCGGGTATTGACCGTCGTCAATACAAGGGGCGGAGTATTACTGTGCCCGATATGCGTTCGGGCTATGATCGCAGAACTGGCAATGACCGAAGAAATAAAGTGAGGCTTACCATCACTGGCCGAGCGATGGATATATAAACACCTTTCATTGATTCCCTCCCAACGGCGCTTCTTTCTAAGCTAAATATTTCTCAAAATACTACTTGCATAACTACTATCTACTTTGGTAGTATTTGTTTTGTTGAGAGTAGCTCTCGTTGGCGCTAAATCTCGCGAAAAAAGTAGGTTTAAATTAGTCAGATAAACAGAGGCTCAGGGCCGAAATAGTTTGATTGCTATTATGCAAAGTGGTTATGCAAAGTGGTTATGCAAAGTGGTTATGCAAAGTGGTTATGCAAAGTGGTTATGCAAAGTGGTTATGCAAAGTGGTTTTTGCGTGCGCTGCGTCGTCACTTTAAACTTTAACTAGCAATTTGGTCTTTTTCTGTTATTTGAATTTTTAATTAATCCAGGTCATTTTCTCCACAAGAAAGCTCCTCATTACTTTTTTCGTTTGAATTAACCATCGTTCTGGTTTGGTCATTTCCGCTGCTGATTATTTGATCGCAGGGGTGTGATTGGCAAACTGCAAAGCTGCATAGGGAGGCGCACTTAGTGTTTTGCTAATTAATATGAAGCAGCGGACGTGGCTACTCTCAACCATTACTTTTTCACATAGGCTTTCGGTGTTATCGCTATTTTTGGCTTGGTCTTTTGGCTGTGCGCAAACTGAGCGTATCATCATATGTGAATCGAGCGAGTAGCCATACAAGAAGTGCTCATTGCGCCACGAGAGAATTGGTTTTATAACCGGGTAGGCATCAGTACGCTAGTAGTTTCGAGCCGCCAATTTGAGCTATTTATGACGGCAAATCGTGTTATTATCAAGTTCGTCATCCGCCCTAACTAAGTTATTTATTAACTATGCAATTATTGCTTCAATATCTCCCTTATATTCTGTTAGCCAACTCACTAGTGCTTGTGTTGGTGGCCTTTTTGCAATTTCGCTTAGGCCGTTCAGGTGTTGAACAAAAGTTGATTGACGATAATGCACAGCAAGTGGAAGTTCTTAAGCAGCTTATCAACGAAAATCAACGAAACCTCGATGATAAAATTAGCCGAAGTCAGTCTCAGCTGTTTGAGATGATACAAGCTGATCGCGAAAAGCAATTGAGTTCTTTAACGGATCTCAAACTTACGTTAGAAAAGCGGTTTGCTACTTCCGAGTCTGCTTTAAGCGACAACATTCAGTCATTTAAAGTTGATATGGTAGAGCGATTTGAACAGTTAAAACGGAGTACTGGCCAGTCATTGCAAACTGGACAAGAGCAGTTGTCCACTACAGTCACCGGCTTTGGTGATAAAATCGCCGAAAATATGCAAGCTCATCAATTAGCCACTACTCAACTGATTAGTGAGAGTATTCGTAAAGGTATTCAGGATTTACGCCAGGATTTAGATCGAAGCTTAAAGCAACAAGGTGAATTAATTTCTAAAAGCATCGCGAGCTTGACCGAGTCAACCGACAACCGATTAAAAGAAATCAGTGGGCAGGTTGAAAAGCGATTAACCGATGGATTCGAAAAAACCAATCAAACTTTCAGTGATGTTATCAAACGTTTGGCGCTAATTGATGATGCACAGAAAAAAATTACTGAGCTCTCGACCAATGTCGTCAGTTTACAAGAAATTTTAAATGACAAGCGTTCGCGCGGCGCATTTGGTGAGGTGCAGCTGCAGTCATTAGTCAGTAATATTATGCCTGACAGCCACTATTCGATGCAGTGTAAATTAAGTAATGAAAAAATAGCCGATTGTGTTTTGACCTTGCCGGAACCCACTGGAAAAATAGCAATCGATGCGAAGTTTCCGCTCGAGAGCTACAAACGAATGACCGACCTTGAGCTGGCGGAGGCTGACCGCGTTGCAGCGAGTAAGCAATTTGCAAAGGATATTAAAAAACACATTAACGATATTTCTTCAAAATATGTTATTCCACCGGAAACATCCGACGGTGCCGTTATGTTTATTCCAGCGGAAAGCGTTTTTGCCGAAATACATGGGCATTATCCAGAGCTGGTGGAGTACGCTTATAAATCCAAAGTTTGGATGGTCTCTCCGACAACACTGATGGCCATACTCACCACAGCGTCGGCAGTAATTAAGGATGAACAAACCAGAAAACAAGTCCATATTATTAAAGAGCACTTGGCCGCATTGGGTAAGGATTTTGGGCGATTCCAAGGCAGAATGGACAAATTGTCATCGCATATTGGCCAAGTTAGTAAAGATGTAGACTTGGTGCATACATCGGCTAAAAAAATAAGCTCTCGTTTTGAGAAAATTGAACGTGTAGACCTAAGTGTCGAAAAACAATCTGACTTGGTCGAAAAGCTTGGTGAGCAATAGCTTGCTTTCATCTCAAAAAGTGAATAATTTTGCTGGTGGATACTTTCAATCTTGCCGGCTAAGTGCCGAATTATATAACCTTGGCTAATTCTTAGAACAATCGTTAACCGTGTCAACTTTGGCCAAATAAAATTAGGCCAAACTCACTGATTTGGACTATATATTAACTATCTATGTTTTTTGAGGTAGTGCGATTGTCGATTCCAAATAAAATACAACAAAGTCTCGAGGATAAAGCAGTTGCTTTTTCAATAGTTGATTCATTTCAATGTAAAGACATCTATCAGGGAATTAATGATCCCAACCATCCGTGTAAAAGACTCGTCCGAACAGTTGGGCTGAAGCACGAATCAGATGTATTTATTGCGGTTTTGCCGTTTAATTACTTTATGGATTACAAGGCTATTTCAGAAATACTCGGGTTTGAACCTAAGCCGTTGTCTGATGTTGAGTTACAGGGAATATTTAAAGGCTGCGAGGAGTTCAGTCGTCCGCCCATAGACGGGATCTTTGATGTTAAGCTAATCGTAGACCCTGCAGTGCTCGATTTAGAACATCTTTATATCGAAAGCGGGAATCCAGCGCATTACTTGCAGTTAGATAAAATTGCCGGCAACCTATTGTTTCAAGATTGTGACTCATTGCCCTTTGCGGCCAGTCCGGACAGCTTCTTCTCGGGTCGTAATAAGCAATCAAATGTTGATGTTGATCTTAGCTTTACCCCAATGCGTCTGAAACAGCGTGTCGATGAAACCTTCGATTTGCCCGCAATGCCTGATATCGCGCAAGATATTATGAAACTAAGAGTTGATCCAAGTGCCGACGCCACCAAGTTGGGACAAATTGTCGCTCGAGACCCCTCGCTTGCGGCGCAGGTTATAAGCTGGGCCAGCTCTCCCTATTATGGCTACCAAGGAAAAATTGACTCAATCGAAACGGCAATTGCGCGCGTGTTAGGATTTGAGCTCGTAATGAACCTTGCGCTAGGCATATCAATCGGAAAATCACTCAGAGTGCCCAAAGATGGACCGCTTGGTGTAAGAGAATTCTGGAAACAATCAATTTATACGGCAAGTCTAGCTGAAAAGCTATGTCGCGCCATGCCGATAAAGCAGAGGCCAGAACGGGGATTAATTTATTTAAGTGGGTTGTTACACAATTTTGGCCATTTGTTGCTAGGGCATATCTTTCCGCCACAATTTGCTTTAATTAACCAATCAATATTATGCAATCCACATGTATCTGTGGAAGACATTGAGTTGTTTATCCTTGGCGTTTCCCACGAAGAAATCGGTGCTTGGTTAATGCAGAACTGGCATATGCCCGATGAACTGATTGTTGCGGTCCACCGCCATCATCAGGAAGAATTTTGGAGCAAACACTCCGTCTACTCCAACCTTGTGTTAGTGGCTAATCGCTTGCTCACGCGACTTGATATTGGTGATTCTGTTATGACCAGTATTCCAGAGTCGACACTTGAATTGCTGTCACTTGATATGCAGAGCGTAGAAGCCGCCCTCGAAAATATAGAAACTGAGAGCGAATCTCTCGATTTAATGGCAAAACAGTTGGTTGCCTAAGTCTCGCTTAAGCTAACGGCGATTATTCATTTTGCTGCGGTCTGTCATAGACTGCAGCCAAACTCATCAATCCTGTCAATTTTTAAGCTGCATCCTTTAACTTGGCTAAACAAGATGCCCGCTTTTCATGCTGATTGTCATTTGGTTATTCAGTTAGAGTTCAGCCCCAATCGATTAAGCTTGCCAAGCTGCTACAATCTGAAAGCTGCATTAATTTCCAAAAGCGCTCAATGGGATTTAAAAACGCGAGATTGGCATGCTATAGTTAACGCCTAAAAAGCGACTCACTTAAATCACTAACGCTAGAGAACTATCGTCTTGAAAAAGCTCATTTTTATTACAACTTTCTTATTCTCATTCTCTTTGGTGTCTCCAACTGCGATTGCTCAACTTTCACCCAAGGGGCCGCAAGCCAATGTTCAAGCGGATAAGAAAAGCAAAAAATACCAGTGTCGTCTCATTTCTCGTGGCGAGGCTATTAAACAAGCAAAAAGAAAAACCAAGGGCAAAGTGGTTGGCGTGCAGTTGAGTGAACGAGGAAGCCGTTCGGTTTATAAAGTTAGAATGCTAGTTGAACAAAAGCGTGTGAAGACATTGTCAATTAATGCCTGCAAATAAATCTGATATGCTCAACCAGCAAATTTCATACTTAAATCTATCAAAAAGAGAATTCCGACGATGAAAATTCTAGTGGTCGAGGACGAAGCGTTAATACGTGAAAACTTAGTCAATTCATTTAAATCAAATGGATTCGCAATAGAATCTGCTGATAACGGTGAAGACGGTCTTTTCTTGGCCAAAGAATACCCCATCGATTTGGCTGTGGTTGATATCGGTTTACCAGGAATTTCTGGTCTGGAGCTGATCGCTAAATTAAGAGAAGATGGAAACCAAATTCCGGTAATCGTATTGACCGCCAGAGATTCATGGCAAGATAAAGTCGAAGGACTTTCCACTGGTGCCGATGACTATATGGCAAAACCCTTTCAATTTGAGGAGTTGTTGGCTCGCTGTAATGCATTGCTTCGTCGTACCGCAGGCTTTGCTTCACCGTTGCTCAAAATAGCCGATATTGAGCTTGATACCATGGCACAAAGCGTCAAAAAAGCGGACCAAAATATTGAGCTAACGGCTTATGAATATAAAGTGCTGGAGTACTTATTTCTGAACCCTAAAAAAGTTGTGTCTAAGTCTGAGTTAACTGAGCATATTTATGATCAAGACTTTGACCGAGACAGCAATGTTTTGGAAGTTTTTGTTGGTCGGCTGCGCAAAAAAATTGACCCTAACCAGCAGCTAAAACTAATTCAAACACTTCGTGGTCAAGGCTATCGACTCAACCCTGAATACCTTAGTTAGGCAGGGGACTAGCGCTTGATGCGAAATTGGTCTCTCAAACAAAGACTCACTTTTGTTAGTGGATTTGTTCTAGCCATTGCTTTTAGTATCATCTTTTTTGCGACTCAATCGGCTTACTTAATTGCGAGTAAAAATAGACTGCAAGAGAGTATGACAGCGCAAGTTTATGCCCTTATGGCTGTGGCCAATGAAGATCAAGGTCAGCTGTTTATTCCCGATATTCTTCGCAACGAGCGACTTGAAAACTTAAGTTCTGGGCTAGTCGCTTACGTACTTGATCAAACTGGTGGGTTGGTTTGGCAGTCGCCTTCCAGTGAATTGTTTGAATCTTTACCGGATATTAATTTTCCTTATTCAATGCAAAAAATTTCCGAATCCGAATTTGAAGGAAGGGAGATGTTTTGGGTTGGCGTTTCAATCATTTGGGAGCACGATGACCAACAAGAGAAAACTTATTATTTTATTATTGGCGAGAAGCAATCGATTTTAAACTCATCGGTTTCAAAGTTTAGAAAAGAAATAGCTGCCTGGCTCTCTATTTCTGGCATATTGCTATTAATTGTTTTTGCTTACGCATTAAATTATACCTTACGGCCACTCAAAAAAGCGCAACAGCAAATTGAAAAAATTCGAGAAGGAAAAGTGCGAGGCCTTGGCGATGATTTTCCCGAAGAGTTGTTACCGCTCACGACAAGTATCAACCAGCTATTGGAAAGTGAGGCGCGTCAAAAGAATCGATTTAGGGATAGCTTAGGAAACCTTGCGCATAGTTTGAAAACACCGTTAGCAATTATTAAGGGTGAAATAGAAAACCAAAAAATCGATGATGAAAGACATGTGCTTAAAAATCAAGTTGAGCGAATTGATGATATTGTTAAATATCAACTTAATCGTTCGGTAATTTCTTCGGGCCGCACTTTAGTCAAGACCTGCGCCGTGCAGCCTGAAGTGAGTAAAATCGTCGATGCACTCAAGAAAGTCTACCAAAGCAAAAATATTAATATCGAAAGTCGAATTCAACATAACGCAATATTTCCCGGCGATGCAGGCGACTTACTCGAACTGGTTGGTAATTTAACTGAAAATGCGTGTAAGTGGACTCAATCTCATGTTGTGGTTTCGGTTAAACACAAAGATGATCAGTTTTGCCTTTATGTGGATGATGATGGACCGGGTATTGCCGAAGAAAATCGTGCTGCAATCTTAAACCGTGGAAAGCGCCTTGATCAATCCACCGAAGGGCAAGGGCTAGGGTTATCCATAGTTATGGATATAATCAACAACTATCGTGGCGAAATAGTCATCAAAGAAAGTGCTTTAGGTGGTGCACTGTTTTTAGTCACCATTCCATTGGAAGATTAATTTTAACCGTCCTGCACTCATGAGAAAAATAATACATGTTGATATGGATTGTTTTTATGCGGCGATTGAGCAACGAGACGATCCCCACCTCGCTAACACCGCTGTTGCCGTTGGAGGAAGTGCAGACAATCGCGGAGTTATCGCGACCGCAAATTACGAAGCTCGAAAATTTGGGGTTCATTCTGCCATGCCGTCCGGCTACGCAAAACAACTTTGTCCCCATTTGATTATTGTCAAACCAAACATCAGTAAGTATAAAGATGAATCTGCTAAGATTCGGAAAATATTTAACCAGTACACTGACCTAGTGGAGCCCTTGTCGCTTGATGAGGCCTACTTAGATACTACCGATTCGATGCAATGCCACGGAAGCGCAACTTGGATTGCCCAAGCGATTTGTCGAGAGATTTATGAAACCACTCAATTAACCGCGTCAGCCGGCGTTTCTACCAGTAAATTTTTGGCCAAAGTCGCCAGTGATTGGAATAAACCAAATGGTATCAAAGTGGTGGGACCTGGCGAAGAGTTGGCCTTTTTGGATAAGCTTCCGGTAAAGAAACTCCATGGTGTTGGTAAGGTGA
The DNA here is from genome assembly GCA_965230525.1 of Kangiellaceae bacterium. Classification (GTDB taxonomy): domain Bacteria; phylum Pseudomonadota; class Gammaproteobacteria; order Enterobacterales; family Kangiellaceae. The sequence continues at coordinate 3,888,485 of OZ246008.1, read as the reverse complement.
TGGCAGCCAAACTAGAGTCAATGGATATTATCAATTGTAAAGAACTAAGAAATGTAGAGCTTGCGGTATTAGTCAAACGGTTTGGAAAACACGGAAAGTATTTATTTGATTTATGCCGTGGTATTGATGAGCGAACAGTTTCAGCTGACTCGGAAAGAAAATCGGTCAGTGTGGAAAATACCTTTGACCACGATATTGTAGAATGGCAAGACTGCGAAACACAGTTGATGGATTTAATCTCATCGCTTTCTCGAAGGCTTCAGTCGGTTGGCGATTCAAAAAATATACGAAAAGTTTATGTTAAAGTAAAACAAGCCAATTTTACCCTTCATACCGCTGAGTCTATTTCGATTGGCTTGGATATCAAATTGATAAGAGCGCTTCTCAAGCGGCTACGAGAACAATACCCAGAGCCTATTCGGCTCATGGGTATTGGGGTAAAGTTTCCAGAATCATCGAATGCATCAAGTCAACAGCAACTGAACATTCCATTCTAAAGCGGCGTAAGGGCTCGCTGTTGGCTTGTTTGCTATTCTAGGTTTAACTATATCGGCTGGAATTATTGCAGCCGTGCTGCACCGTCCAATCGAATGACTGAGCCATTAAGCATTTGATTTAGATTGATGTGTTCAACCATTTGGGCGAACTCATCAGCGGTGCCAAATCGTGAAGGAAAAGGTATACCTTGATATAGGGATTCGCGAATATCTTCAGGCACATTGGCCATCATTGGGGTTTCAAAAATTCCTGGCGCAATTGCCATACAGCGGATCCCTGAACTCGCAAACTCCCTCGCTAGCGGTAGCATCATACCTACAATAGCTGATTTTGTCGCCGAGTAGGCAACTTGACCCAATTGGCCTTCGAACGCCGCGATTGATGCGGTATGGACGATTACACCCCGTTCATTGTTGTCGCCTGGGGTATTGGCTTGCATGTGTTTAGCCGCTGCGCGAGTAAGTAAAAAAGTGCCGATTAGATTAATATTGACCACTTTTTGAAAGTAGTCCAATGGCATAGGGCCTTTTTTACTGACAATTTTGCCTGCACCTAAAACACCGGCACATCCGACGGCTAGGTTTATCAGACCAAATTTTTCAGCAGCCAAATCGACCGCTGCATCCACTTGTTGTTCCTGGCTAATATCTGTTTTTACAAACAACACTTGTTCGGGATGAGCTTGCTGGAGCTTTTCGCCGTCTGTCTGGTTGATGTCTAAGATAGCAACCTTTCCACCTTGAGCAATAATTCGGTTGACCACCGCTAATCCAAGACCTGACGCGCCGCCACTAACAACTGCGCAACTATTTGCAAATGACATGAGTATACTTCCTAATAAATAAAGCTAATTGATAATGGGATTGTAACAAACCGAGCGGGGATAATATATCTTGCTATGTGAAGTTCAAAAGAGGCAAAGCAGCCCTCTCGCTACTTAGCAAAAACTAACGCGTTGCGTAAAGAGTGACTTAAATCGGTTATTATTTAACCGAAAATACTCATAATCTGAGACTTATCGTCGTACCGATTATTTCCAGGCTCAGAATTTTTGTTATTTCTTAGAAAGATTTCGTTGATATTCTCAACGGTATCATCAAGTCGACAACAATCATTTTCTTTGAGTGATTCCATCATGCTGTTGGCAAAGTACTCATATTCCGTTGCCCACAGGTGAGGGTTGTTGCTTTGTTTCATACGACGGCTAATTCGTCCGAGTATTCCATAAAGACGAGGAGCGTCGTGAGATTTACAATATTCCTGAATGACTTCCTTCATCATGGTATATTGCGAATTAGTGATTTTAATCGCGTTCTTTTTGTCAAACTGAGGCTGCATTGACTTCAGGATAGTGGGGATCTGCTGTACTGACATAGTTACAACTCCTTAGGAAATTCCCATTTAGTAGACACTAACCTCTTAAATATAATTGAGTATCGAAGAAAAGTACAATGAATAGAACAAATAAATCTCATCTGGCTATATTATTAGTATTAATTTATCTAATAGTTCACCCTCTGCAAGCAAAAGAGTTGCCGAAGGATAAAAAAGACTGCCTGTTGCGTTCGCTGGAAACCGCTAAAGCCAATCAAACCGCTGCTCAAATCAAAGCGCAGTGTGACCAAGCTTCGCAACAAAAGACCCAAAATAAGGCGGCAGAGTCATCCTCACAGCCGGTGTCTCGCATTGATCGGCGAATCCAAAACGAAAAGAAAAGCCTGGATAATCCCGCAGTAATCACTTCGCACAAACGTAATTACATGTTGCCACTGACTTATGTGAAGGAGCAAAACTCGGTTCCCTTTGTCTTACCGCTTTCTAACGAAAAGCTCGACAATGCGGAAGCCAAATTTCAACTCAGCTTTAAAGCGCCTTTGCTATCTCAAGTGTTCGATGATCAGGACTTACTCTTTTTCGGATTTACTCTGCAATCTTATTGGCAACTGTATAATTCAGAGCTATCGTCACCGTTTAGAGAAACAAACTATCAACCCGAGATATTTTATGCCATCGAAAATGAAGCCAAGCTTGGCGAATGGACTAATAAAGGCTTTATGTTTGGAATAGAGCACCAGTCAAACGGCCGCACGCAGCGATTTTCAAGAAGTTGGAACAGAATTTACGCCAACTTCTTTTTTGAAAAAGATAATTGGGTAGTATCATTTAAGCCGTGGTACCGAATTCCTGAGAAGGAAAAAGACGATCCCAATCAAGCCACTGGCGATGACAATCCGGATATTGAAAAATACATGGGGCATTTTGAGTTATCAACGATTTATAGTTGGGATGATCAAAATTTTAGTTTCATGCTGCGCAACAATTTACGATCATCGAATAAAGGTGCGATTCAACTGGATTGGACCTTTCCTTTGGGGAAACGCTTCAAAGGTTATTTACAATATTTTAATGGTTACGGGGAAAGCCTTATCGATTACGATCATCAGATTGAGCGACTTGGTTTTGGGGTCGCGTTAACTGACTTTTTGTAAACTTTCATTCCGCGGTAGTGGCTCGTTTATCATTGGAACGAGTGGTTATTATATGAGCAATTTCTGCGGTGGTTGTATAAAAATATTGGTCACCCGACGGTTAACTGTTGAATTAGCGTAAAAATGTCACTGAGACACTTGTCGAACCAAGGTAAATTGTGGTTTTATTGAGCGTTAAAAATTAAGCCTTTTAAATAGAATAAAAATTACAAGGAATATTATGTCAGTACAACGTGGTGGATTTAGTTCCCGATTAGGATTCATACTGGCTGCTGCTGGTTCAGCGGTTGGTCTCGGAAATATTTGGAAGTTTCCATTTGAGGTGGGCCAAGGTGGCGGTGCAGCATTTGTAGTGATGTACTTGATCTTTTGTTTTGTCCTTTGTTTCCCGGTCATGGTGGCGGAAATCGCGATTGGGCGAAAAACCCAACTCAACCCCGTTGGCGCTTTTAAATCGCTCGGTTACAAAAATTGGGCAATCGTCGGCTACTTGGGACTCGCCAGTGGTGTACTCATACTTTCTTTTTACAATGTCGTGGCCGCTTGGGCCTTCGGTTATTTTATTGAGATAGTGCTTGGCCATTTTGATATTGGTCAACGATTTGGAGAATTTACTTCGGATTGGATTACCATTGGTAGTTATAGTGTGATCTTTATGATCGGAACGGCATTTGTGGTTTCTCGAGGGGTCTCTGGCGGGATTGAGCGAGCTGCAAAAATCTTAATGCCCACCTTGTTTGTAATGATCATCGCACTCATTATCTATGCTTTGACCTTGCCGAATGCAATGGATGGGATTCGTTTTTACCTAGTGCCAGACTTTAGCCAAATTACCGGTCCGGTGATTTACTCTGCACTTGGCCAAGCATTTTTCAGTTTATCTTTAGGGATGGGCGCGCTAATTACCTACGGAAGTTATGTTTCTAAAAAAGATAACATCGTTAGTTCTGCGGCTTCCATTACCTTGATGGATGTAGGAGTAGCAACCTTAGCTGGATTTATGATATTCCCATTCGTTTTCTCACAAGGGATCGAAACTGACGGTGGGCCAGGACTAATTTTTGTCACCCTACCGGGTATTTTTGAGTCTCTCGGGGCTACATTCGGTGTGCTTGTTGGTGGACTGTTTTTCCTATTGCTGTCGTTTGCAGCCTTTACATCGACCATTTCATTATTGGAAGTTCCAACGGCCTATATGGTCGATGAGCAAAAAATTAAACGCAGTAAAGCAACCTGGATTGTTGCGATATTTATCTTCTTAGTCGGCATACCTTCAATGCTCTCTGTGGGCGCGGTCGATGCACTTACCAACTTTATTACTCTGCCAGGTGCGGGTGAAAAGAATTTTATGGATTTTATCGGACTGATAGCAAGTGACACCTTCTTGCCACTAGGCGGTTTCTTGATTGCCGTATTTACTGCTTATGTATGGAAGAAAGAAAACTTTAATCTTGAACTCTCAAATGGTGATGAAGCGATGAGTGGCAGCTTCTTACAAAAGTATGTTGATTTTGCCATTGGTTATATTTGCCCAGTATTGCTAGGTTGTATATTCCTAATTACCGTGCTCGATAACTTTTTTGGTGTTCGAATTTTAAATATGTTGTTCGGTTAGATAGTGCTTTTGAGCGAAAACACTCAAGGGTAGTAAAATGATCAATGCCACTCCATTAGGAGTGGCTTTTTCTAAAATACCGATAGCGAAACGAAATAAAAAATAGAATGCATTTGGTATTTTAAGAACTTTGGCTTTTTTAAGTTCGAACTGTTTTCAAGTTAACTGGCTGTAATTTTAAATTCAAATAAGAACTGAGTGAGCATTAATGAGTTGGTATGGCATTAAACAAAAATTGACTCTGACAATAACGCTCTCAACTGCCTTAATAGTTGGCTGTCAGCCGCAAGACAGCTCACTAGAAAACCACGCTTCCCAAGCCGGTACAGCCTACCAATCCCAGTATAAACCCTCCGATGCCCCGGCATTTGTGATTGAGCATGCCACAGTATTAACCGCGACAGGTAAGCAACTAAACGATACATCAATATTAGTTGAAAATGGGCGAATTAAATTAATCGGCAAAAACTTTTATGTTCCCGCTACGGTGACTCGCTATGACGCAGACGGTCAATGGGTAACACCTGGGTTAATTGATGTTCATTCTCACCTTGGAGTGTATCCAGCACCGCATTTTGAGAGTAGTGAAGATGGTAATGAAATGACTTCACCTAACACTGCTGAGGTTTGGGCAGAGCATTCCGTTTGGACTCAAGATCCTGGAATGCCTTTAGCGCTTGCAGGCGGTGTGACAACTTTTCAAGTGTTACCTGGTTCAGCAAACTTATTTGGCGGCCGTGGGGTTACCTTAAAGAATGTTTCTGCGCGCTCGGTCTATGCAATGAAATTTCCCAATGCACCTCAGTCCCTGAAGATGGCCTGCGGTGAAAATCCTAAGCGAGTCTATGGTGAGCAGGGGATTGCGCCGTCCACTCGAATGGGAAATGTCGCAGGTTATCGTAAAGCATGGGCACAAGCTGAGCAGTATCGTCGTCAATGGGACCAATACCGTGCCGCGGTTGAAGCGGGTGACGATGCCAAACGACCTGACAAAGATATTCAACTGGATACTTTAGCCGAAGTGCTGCGCGGAAATATTTTAGTCCACAACCATTGTTACCGTGGGGAGGAAATGGTGGTTATGATAGAAGTTGCCAAGGAGTTTGGTTATCAAATTGCCGCATTCCATCATGCTGTAGAAGCCTACAAAGTTGCAGATAAGCTCGCAGAGCAAGCGATTTGCTCCGCGGTGTGGGCCGATTGGTGGGGGTTCAAACATGAAGCGTACGACCATGTGCGTGAAAATGCCGCAATGATTCACAAAGCGGGTGCCTGTGCGATTATTCATTCTGATTCAGCGATTGGAATTCAACATTTAAACCAAGAGGCGGCGAAAGCGATGGCCGCGGGTAACAAGCATGGCATGGAGCTAAAGCCGCAAGATGTTATTGCTTGGATTACGGCTAACCCAGCCAAAGCGCTTGGCATAGATTCGCAAACAGGCACCATCGAAGAAGGCAAAATGGCTGATTTAGTCATTTGGTCGAGTAATCCGTTTAGCGTCTATGCGAAAGCTGAAAAAGTATTTATTGATGGTCAGCTAACTTATGATCGTTCCGATTTTCAAAAACAACCACTCACTGATTTTGAATTGGGGGTGATCAATCCTAGCGGTGATCGCCGATGATTAATAATTCAGCATCTACTCGTCGTGTTGGTCTGTTTTTCAGTCTGTTTTTGGGTTGGACATTACTCAGTATCAGTCTAAATGCTTTGAGCAAAGATTACTTGATTCGAAATGCTACCGTGCACACTGCTGGCGAAAAAGGAACACTGTTAAACACTGATGTCTATATCAGTGACGGTTTTATTATGGCGGTCGGCCCAAAATTAAAGTCGCGGCCAAGTTACCAAGTGATTGATGCCAAAGGAAAACACATTACACCCGGGTTGATGAATGCATGGACTCAAGTCGGTCTGGAAGAGCTAAGTTCAGTCGCTGCAAGTGTTGACCATCACACTAACTACGCCAAACACGGAGCAGGATTTGATGTTTCCCTTGCGGTGAACTTAAACTCGACGTTGATTCCTCACAATCGAATGCATGGACTAACTCGTGCGATCATTGCACCGACTAATGGTACAAGTATTTTACAAGGTGCAGGCGCGGCCATATTGTTACAAGCCGGAACGGAAGAATATATTCAACCGGCGGTAGCTCAGTTTATTCAATTTGGTGCCGATGGGGCTAAGCTGTCGGGTGGTTCACGAGCTTCCGCGTTTTTGTTGTTGCAACAAGCATTGGACGAAGCTGACTTTCTTAGAAATAATCGCCGCCAGTTTACACCGGGCAAACCTCACCAATTTAACTTTTCTATTGCCGATCTCGACGCCTTGGCACCGGTATTAGAAAGAAAAATCCCACTGGTGGTTTCAGCGAATAGACGAAGTGATATTCTCAATTTAATTAAACTCTCTAAGGCTTACAAAATAAAATTAGTGCTTAACGGTGGAGCCGAAGCCTGGATGTTGGCCAGAGAGTTAGCGCTTGCCGAAATACCGGTATTAATTGACCCAATGGATAATATTCCCGGTCAATTTGAGTCACTTGGGATCAAGCTAGAGGCGGCGTTATTGTTAGACAGAGCGGGAGTTAAACTGCTTTTTACCAACCGTTCAAGTCACAATGCCTACCTGGTCAGACAATCGGCCGGGAAAGCGGTATCCTATGGTTTAGCGCCGCAGGCTGCAGTGAAAGCGATGACCGTTAATATTGCGGAAACGTTTGGTGTAGAAAACTACGGCAAAATCGAGTTAGGCATGCAAGCTGATGTTGTTGTTTGGGACGGCGACCCTTTAGAAGTGACCAGTCACGCCGACTATGTATTTATCAAAGGGGTAGAACAACCTTTGGTTTCTCGAGCAACCCGTTTGCGTGATCGTTATTGGCAATTGCCGACACCAGCGAGTGAGTCAACAAAAAAAGGCTTAATTAAAAAAGATCCCTAGAACACCGAGATCAAAATAATAAAAATCTAAATAATTAATTTTAAAATAACAATCAAAAAGGAAAATTTCCGCTTATGAGTTCTGAAAAACGTGAACCCAGTTTACTAGATGCGCTGATCCCAATCTTAAGCCTTATCGCAATGCTGGCGGCATCGGTGGTTTTTTATGGCTCGGACTCATCTTATGGCGCTAATCAAATTGCGCTAATTTTAGGTGCGGCAATTGCAACCTTAATTGGCTTTAAAAATGGGTACGGCTGGAAAGAAATCGAAACAGGTATCTCCAAAGGGATTGCAACCGCTTACGGCGCAATTATGATTTTAATGATGGTCGGGGCGTTAATTGGTACTTGGATCATTTCTGGCACTGTTCCTACGATGATCTATTATGGCCTTCAACTACTGGACCCCAGCATCTTTTACATGGCGGCTTGTTTAATCTGCGCCATGGTCTCCATCAGCATCGGTAGTTCGTGGACCACTGCAGGAACGGTTGGTGTGGCGTTGATTGGCATCGCTGCGGGTTTGGAAATGTCGTTGGCTATTACCGCAGGAGCGATTATTTCCGGTGCTTATTTTGGCGATAAAATGTCGCCACTTTCGGATACAACCAATCTTGCCCCAGCAGTCGCAGGAACCGATTTATTCAGCCATATTCGGCATATGGCTTGGACCACCGGACCGAGCATTCTTATTGCAATTACCCTGTTTACCATTATTGGATTTTCGCAGGACTCCTCAGAGCAGTCGGCTAATTTGGGAAATACGGTAGAGATCTTGCAATCGCAATTTAATATCACCGGATGGGCGCTGTTGCCATTAATATTAGTTTTGTTTTTAGCTTTTAAAAAGGTACCTGCATTTTTGACTTTATTAATTGGCGCTTTAGTTGGTGGTATTTTTGCGGTGTTTTTACAACCGCAAACACTTGACCGAACAGTAGCCTCAACAAAGTACAGTTGCTACGACGCACAAAGCGGCCCAAAAGTACAAACGTGTGAAGTTGAGTTGGTTAAAGCGCATGACGAAAAGTTAGAACTGGCAATTAATTTGACTGTTGCTAATGAAGAACAAATAAAACAGGTTGTATCACACAGCTTAACTTCAGGCACAAACGAGTTGGCAATTGATGCCCGAGGTCAACAATATTTTGTCACACTAGAAACGCGCAGTCGTTTTAGCAGCAGGCTGGATGCCGTTTGGCGTGCTTTGTTCGCTGGTTATCAAAGTGAGAGTGGCGATGAAGCCGTCGACGATTTACTTTCCCGAGGCGGCATGAGTAGCATGCTGAATACAATTTGGTTAATTTTAACTGCACTGACCTTTGGAGCCGTTTTAGAAACCGTTGGTTTATTGAAAAAAGTTGTTGAATCAATATTAGGTATGGTCAAAGGCACTGGCACATTAATTACCTCTGTGATTGGAACCTGTATTACCACCAACATCATCGCGGCCGACCAATACATTGCCATTGTATTACCTGGACGAATGTTTAAAGCTGAATTTAAACGACGAAACTTGGACGCTAAGAATCTTTCAAGAACTCTGGAAGACAGTGCGACCATGACTTCTCCGCTTATTCCATGGAATACTTGCGGTGTTTATATGGCCGGCGTGTTAGGAGTGCCAACTTTAGTTTATTTACCATTTTGTTTCTTTAATATTGCCAGCCCGTTTATTTCGATTGCTTACGGGGTGATGAATTTTAGAATTGCTCGAATTGAAGAATCCGAGATTGCACAAGGTTAATATTATGAAAAGAACGCTTTATTCATTAATGGGTAATTCTCAAAAATTAGACGGTGGCGCGATGTTTGGTAATGCGCCCAAAGCAATGTGGCAAAAGTGGGTGAAAGTTGACGAACTTAATCGGATTGACTTGGCTTGCCGTTGCTTACTGGTTAAAGAACAAAACGATGATGGTGGCACTCGCCATATTTTGTTTGAAGTGGGAATCGGGGCGTTTTTCGAACCGAAATTAAAAGATCGTTTTGGCGTAGTCGAGTCAGAACATGTTTTACTTAATTCTCTAAAACAGCTCGAATTAACCGATGCTGATATCGACGTGTTAGTGCTGTCTCATCTCCATTTTGACCATATTGGCGGCTTGTTAAGCCAATATCAAGAAGGGCAAGAAAGCCAATTGCTATTTCCAAATGCGACGATTGTAGTTGGAGAGGCGGCATGGGAGCGTTCGTTTAATCCTCATTTTAGAGATCGAGCTTCATTTATACCCTCATTAATGAATATGCTTCAACAACGTGAAAACCTTGTTATCGTTAAAGGTGAAAGCCATCCAGTTCTCGGCAATGGTTATCGGTTTCATTTTAGCGATGGTCACACTCCTGGAATGATGCTGGCAGAGATTGACATGCCGAATGGACCGATTGTTTTTTGTGCTGACTTGATCCCTGGCGTTCCCTGGGTACATTTGCCGATCACCATGGGGTACGATCGATTCCCTGAAAAATTAATTGATGAAAAGCAACAACTATTATCCGACCTACTGAAAAGAAATGGGCGGTTGTTCTTTACTCATGATTCTGAAACTGCGTGTGGTCAGTTGGCGATTAATGAGAAGGGGCGGTACATTTTGTCTGAGTCTCAGGCCGAATTGGTTGGGCTCTCGAAGTAAATTACCTCTAACCGAGTGAATTACCCTTGCATTCCTTAGCAGAATCAAGTAATTTATCAGCATGAATGACAGCGTTGTCATTTTGTGCGGAGGTTGTCACAAAGCTAATCCTGCAAGATAGCTAGACTTGTTAATAGCTAGACTTGTTAAATCGTTGGTCTTGCCCGATTACTCAGTTTGTTTGATTCTGCGCGTTGTTTGTTAGATTGAAGGTCTCTCTGATGAGTGACCTTCCTTTTTCTTTAAGTACAACTAAAAGATAATTTATGAAAAAAATCCTTCTAGCGCTCGTTCTACTCATACTTGTTGTTTGCATAGCAAGTTGTGATGTCGACACTTATAAAACGCAAGACGCTGAAGCCAACCCCATTCCAGCAAATAATTTGCCAGCAATCGAACTCGCGAGCACCCAAGGCGATCACGCTCAGATGCAAAGGCTCGCTGCAAAACTTAAAGTCAATTATGAAATCATTAATAACGTGAGTGCAAAGGAATGTGCTAACAAGGTTAAAAGTGGCTCGTGTTTTGAGGCAAAAATTAAACTGCAAATTGATGAGCCTATTGGGCTGGAAAATTGGAGAATATATTTTTCTCACATGTCGCCAATCATACAAGAGAATAGCGAGTTATTTGATATCACTCATGTTAATGGCGATCAGCATTATATTTCACCAACTACAAAGTTTACTGGATGGCAGAAAAATAAAGCCTACGATATTAATCTTAAAGCCGAGTTTTGGCACATTTCGGAATTTGATTCTCCACCTAATTTTTATCTATTTGTAGATGGTCAACCCCCTCAAGTGATTCAATCGACTCGGGCAAAAATTGACCCCGATACTGGCCTAGAATTCATTCCACATATGACACCCATTGTTGACCCTGTTGCTCAATTTAAACGAGGCAAAGAAGACCTTTCAAAGTGGGCGACTGCAGAAGTGCTATTTGAAGATAATATTGCACAAATACGATCGGATGTGAATATTGAACACCACATCATACCCACTCCGTTGCAATTGATCAGAGATAACTTTGAGGACTATTTAGCCATTGAAAAGGGATTTAAGTTAGTTGCTAGGCAGTTTAAATTTGACTCAAAGAACCCCGCAATTCAGAGGCTTATTGACTTAGGGATTACGTTTGATGATCAACAAGGAATTCCTCTCATTATTGAGTCACTCGCGATTGAGCAATTGACCGAGCAACAAAGACAACTGTTCGACTTACCCAAGCAAACAGAGTTAGTGAAAATGTCGCAAACAGAAAGGGAGTTATTGGAGAGTGGATATTTACTAACGGTTTCTGAGCATCAAATAGTTTTAAAAGCGTTTACTCCGGTGGGAGCGTTTTACGGGTTGCAATCCATTGCAAGTCTTTACCAGCCAAAATTACAAAAGTTTCCTCTAATTCAAGTGCTCGATCGGCCTAGATACGCCTATCGTGGTTTCTTTTTAGATGTCGCAAGAAATTTTCGTGACAAAGATTTTGTAATCAAGTTACTCGATCAAATGGCAGCGTATAAACTCAATAAATTTCACTTTCATTTAGGTGATGATGAAGGTTGGCGTTTACAAATCCAAGGACTGCCCGAACTGACTCAACTTGGTGCCAACCGATGCCATGACCCAAAAGAGCAAAAATGCTTAAGCCCTCAACTCGGTAGTGGACCATTTGCAAACGGCCAAAATGATGGCTACTACACAGCGCAGGATTATCAACAAATTATATCTGAAGCCGCTGCTCGCCATATCGAGATTATTCCATCATTTGATATGCCTGGGCATTCACGAGCCGCGGTAAAGTCAATGCAATTACGCTATCAAAACTATATGAAACAAGGTGAGAGTGAGTTGGCAAAAGAGTTCTTACTTACAGACCTTAATGACCAAACTGAATATCGCTCGGTACAGTTTTATAATGACAATACTATCAATGTTTGCAAAGACTCAACTTATCGATTTGTAGAAAAAGTTTTAACTGAGGTTATTGGTTATCACCAACAGGCCCATCAGCCTTTGACAACCTATCATATTGGCGCTGATGAAACGGCCGGCGCTTGGAAGAAATCACCTGAGTGCGCGGAATTTATCAAGAAAAACAATCTCACTTTCGATCAACTTACCGGTTATTTTATTCAGCGGGTAGCAAACTTCTTGGCCGCTAAGAATATCCGAATCGGTGGATGGAGCGACGGCCTAAGTTCGGTTGAGCCGAGTAACATGCCTGAGCAAGTGCATGTCAATGTTTGGACTCCACTCTTTTGGGAGGGACATAAGGTCGCCAATAGTATGGTCAATAAGGATTGGCAAGTTGTATTATCTGTGCCGGATGTGACCTACTTCGATTTCCCCTACCAAGCAGACCCCAAAGAGAGAGGGTATTATTGGGGGGCTCGTTATACTAATACGCGGCAAATATTTCAGTGGATGCCTGATAACTTGCCAATTCATGCCGAGTTTTGGAAAGACAGGCTAAATCGTCCTTATGCTGCTGACGATCGTCCAAGCGATGCAATCGGTGAAAAGAAGCCTTATCAGCCTAGACAGAAAAGCAAATCATATTATGGTGTCCAAGCTCAACTTTGGAGCGAAATGGTACGCAGTGATGATATTGCGGAGTATATGATCTTTCCCAGATTGATTGCCTTGGCCGAGCGCGCATGGCATAAACCCGGTTGGGCAGTTCCCTATGATCATCAAGGAAAACTATTTACTCAAGATAGTAATTATTTTACTCAAGCGCAGCGCAAAAAGATGGCAGATAGTTGGTCTATTTTTAGTCAAGTTCTAGCAGAGAAAGAGTTGATAAAGCTCGACCGGTTGGGGATAAAATATAGACTGCCTACGGCCGGTGCGAAACTAGTCGGAAACAAGCTTTATATGAACTCTACTTTTCAGGGACTACCATTACAGTTCAAAGTAGGCGATGGACCATGGCAAGCATTTGAAAAGTTTGACGAAGGGGAAATTGTGGATCACCAACAACCAATATTGGTCCGTACAACAAACCCAAGCGGCAATCGTTTTAGTCGTTCTCTCAGGTTAAATCAAACTTTAACTCTAAGCACACAGCAATAAAATAACGAGAATTAGAAAGGAGTATTCGTGAGCTTACAAAAACATTTGAATAAAGGGTTGTTTATAGGTATCGATGGCGGCGGCAGCAAGTGTAAGGCGGTTATTGTTAATCGAGACGGCGAAATACTCGGTCGTGGTGTAGGCGGGCCTGCTAATCCATTTTACGGTATTGAAAAAACACTTAATTCAATTGTGTCTGCTTCGGAACACGCCATCGACGATGCACAACTGACTCGCGCCAGTATAAATTCAATTGTTGCTGGAGTGGGGTTAGCAGGGGTTAATTTGCCTGCGTTGCGAGATAAAATAACCGCCTGGGAGCATCCCTTTGCCCAAATGTACCTGACCACTGATATGGATATTGCAAACATCGGAGCGCACGCCGGAAAAGATGGTGCGGTCATTATTGTGGGAACTGGCTCGTGTGGTTTTATAAGCCAAAATGGCACTAAGCGAATGCTTGGAGGGCATGGTTTCCCGATTGGCGACAAGGGCAGTGGTGCTTGGCTTGGACTAAAAGCAATAGAGCATACGCTATTAGCCATGGACCAATTTGAACAGAAAGGAATTCTAACCGAAAAAATCAGTCAGTATTTTGAAGTCGATAATGGTATTTCATTATCCGAAAAATTAATTGGTAAGGCTTCTCAACATTACGCTAAAGTTGCTTCGCTCGTTTTTGAATGTGCCGAACAAGGGGATCAACGGGCTATTCAAATTGTCCAAGAAGGCGCGCGTTATATTAGTCAACTCGCGAAGCGGCTATTGGCAAATGAACCAGCCCGTTTATCGATGATAGGTGGGTTAGCTCATTTAATGCTGCCGCAACTTGAGCAAGATATTAGAGCACATTTTGATGCGGCTAAGCAGCCGCCAGAGCTCGGCGGTTATCACTTTGCGCTTGAACAGTTGGAACGCTCAAACGTGAGTTCGGTAGTAACGCCGGTCGAAAAGGTTGCGGCTAGCAAGCCTTAATTTGTAATTGGAAGATTTTATGTCTATGTCTAAAAAAAGCGAAAATCAGTTGAGCAGTAGCTGGATGCAAAAAGAAGCGACGGAAGCGCCGCAGAAAATTGCGCAACAAATTGCAAAAAATACTGAGCTAATGTTGCAGGTAGCCGAAAAAATTAGGGTGTTTGATCCCTATTCGGTTATGTTTGTAGGGAGAGGCTCGTCCGATCACGCTGGCACTTTTGCCAAGTACTTAATTGAAGTCGAATTAGGAATTTCAACGTTTGCCGCAGCTCCATCCGTGGCTACTATTTATAACAGGCCCGTTAATTTATCTAAAACCTTAGTGCTGATTATTTCTCAATCAGGACGAAGTCCCGATATTATTTCTCAAGCAAAGCAAGCGCGAAATTCGGGTGCGCTCTGTATTGCGCTGGTCAATGACCAACAATCGCCGCTTGCCGAAGTGGTAGACTTTGTAATTCCTCTCGGTGTTGGCGAAGAAAAGTCTGTCGCTGCAACCAAAAGTTATCTCGCCGCTTTATCGGCGCTGTTGCATTTAGTGGCCCATTGGAAGCAAGATACGGGTTTAATAAATGCCATTAATGATCTTCCAACTGCGCTACAAAATGCCATCGACGAAAAGCCTCAATTACTCATAGGTGACTTAGATAAAGTGAAGAACTTAGTCGTACTCGGTCGAGGTTTTGGTTATGCCTTGGCTAACGAAATCGCATTAAAGCTTAAGGAAGTGTGCAGCATACATGCAGAATGTTTTAGTAGTGCTGAGTTTTTGCATGGGCCGGTTGCGCTGGTGACTAATCAGTTTATGATCCTTAATGTATTGGCATGCGATGAATCGTTATCGAGTCATCAATTGCAAATTGAAGATATTCAACAGCGAGGCGCAAATATCGTCGACTTGTCACAGTCGCAAATTGAGTTACACCCAAGGATAGGACCACTCACAATATTGCAGCGCTTCTACCTTGATATCGAACGGATCGCCGTTGAGCGTGGGTTGAATCCGGATTCTCCAAAGGGATTAAAAAAGGTCACAGAGACAATTTAATTGTTATGATAAACCTTCATAGTCAAAATCGAGTGAAGCATGAATTCATTTAAGCTAACAGTAAGTCACCTATATGATGGTGAAAACATAAAAACTAATCAAACTGTCGCCGTAGATAAAGGTGTCATTATTTCAATTGAACCAGCTGTTAATGCCAAGTCAGTTAAACAAGGATTGTTAATTCCAGGGTTTATTGATGTTCAGGTTAATGGTGGGGGAGGCTGCTTGTTTAATCATGAGCCAACTCTTGCTAGTCTCAAAAAAATTGGTAAGGCACACCAAAAATTTGGTACCACTGGTTGGTTGCCAACATTGGTCACTGATTCATTTGAAAAAATGTCCGCAGCAGCCGACAGTATTGCGGAATCGATTACCGATAATCTTGGCATTTTAGGGGTACATTTTGAAGGACCATTTTTGTCCGAAAATAAAAAAGGAGTCCACGCGAAAGAATTTATTCGGCAAATTAATGATGCTGATATGCAATTATTAACGCGCGCCGATCTAGGAAAAGTGTTAGTTACTGTAGCCCCAGAAAATGTGTCCCCTGAACAAATTAAAGAGTTGGTTAGTGAAGGCATCATCGTTTCGATTGGCCACAGCGCTGCAAGTTATGAACAGGCCAAGGTCGCATTGGAAGCGGGGGCTTCAGGCTTTACCCATTTATATAATGCTATGTCGCCTTTAAATTCTCGAGAACCGGGTGTCGTGGGCGCTGCGCTTACTTCCCCTAATACGTTTTCCGGAATAATTCTTGACGGTCTACATTTGCACCCCGCAGCCGCAGCCATTGCTTATCACTCTCAAACGGAGCTGATGTTGGTCACTGACGCAATGCCGCCGGTTGGTTCTGAGCAACAACATTTTGAGTTTTTTGGACAACAAATTACTCGCCAAGGTCATCAACTCAAAGACTCTGAAGGGCGGCTCGCGGGGTCAACGCTTGATATGATGAGCGCAGTTAAAAACGCCGAGCAAATGTTGTCTATTGATTTTTTGAAAGCCGTTGATTTGGCCACATTGAATCCGGCAAATTTTCTTGGATTAGAGAAAAAGCTAGCTAAACTGCAACCGGGATTTGCTGCGAACATGTTGCTTATATCTGAAACGCATGATATCTCGGCGAGCTGGATTAAAGGATACCAACAATTTTAGTCTAGCCGATTGAGGCTAGCGAAACGGCAATCACTTATAAGAATTAATGGCATCAAGCCAATACCCTGCAAAGGGAGAGGAAAGAATATGGTAAATCAAAGTAATAATTTTCAAACTAAGCAATCATTGCTCCCAATGGCTGTTGTCGCTGTATTGTTTTTTATTTTGGGATTTGCCACTTGGATTAACGGTGCGTTAATGCCTTACCTTAAACAAATACTGCAGTTAACGCCTTTTCAAGCGTCGCTCATTTTGTTTCATTTTTATATCGCAGTCACCTTTGCGGCCATACCATCATCAATGCTAATTCGGCGTATCGGCTACAAAAATGGTATGGCTGTTGGAATGTTAACCATGATGGTTGCTGGGTTGATGTTTATTCCAGCGGCCAAGACTCAGCAGTTTGCGCTATTTCTTTTTGCTCAACTGGTGATGGGCTCTGGGATCACCCTGTTGCAGACTGCGGTCAATCCTTACGTTGTTAGGATCGGCCCTGAAGAGTCGGCAGCAGCACGTATTAGCGTGATGGGGATTTTAAATAAAAGTGCGGGAGTGGTCGCGCCGATTGTATTTGCGACGCTAATTACAAGTGGTTTTCAAAATGTTGGGCCAGAGCTTAGTCAATCGCAAATGGATGAAATGGCTAACGGGTTAATTTTACCCTACTTGGGAATGGCAGCTTTTATCGGTATTTTGGCGCTCGCGGTTAAGCTATCGCCGTTACCAGAACTTGAGGAAGAAAAACAACAACAAACAGAAGTTGATCCCAATAAATCTCAACTTAGCCAAGTGTTATCCCATCCTCATTTGGTTCTGGGGGTATTTGCGATCTTTTTTTATGTCGCTGTCGAAGTGATTGCCGGTGATACCATCGGATCATTTGCGCTTTCATTAGGGGTGAAAAACTATGCCGTGATGACTTCTTACACCATGGTTTGCATGGTCGTTGGTTACATTTTGGGAATAGTTTTAATACCGCGATTAATTTCCCAGCAGAGTGCACTTATGGTGTCTGCCTTACTGGGGGTTATCTTAACCTTGGCAATCGTGAGCATCAGTAATGAGACTTACTTTTTGTCAGAGCTCGCTTTAGTGCCTTTCGGAGGAGCGAAACTTCCTGACAGTTTGATGCTGATCGCCTTGTTGGGGTTTGCCAACGCTATCGTCTGGCCGGCAGTGTTTCCATTGGCATTATCGGGCTTAGGAACGTTAACCAGTATCGGCTCAGCGTTACTCATTATGGGGATTGCTGGTGGCGCGGTCGGTCCGGTCGCATGGAGTGTCGCAAGCTCTTTCTCAGAGTCAGGTGAGCAAGCAGGCTATTGGGTGATGTTGCCATGCTACCTTTTCATTTTGTTTTACGCGGTGAAGGGACATAAGTTAAAGAAATGGTAATCCTGTGCAAACTATAAAGCGTTTGCAAGGGATAAGGATCTATTTTTTACGGGCGACTACAATTTAGTGTCGACCGAAGTTTTCGCTCGCGGTAAAAATGTCTAGCTTAAACCAATAAGTTGAGCTTAAACCAATAAAAAGGAAAGTAGTCGCAATTTTAACTAGCAATTAGCGGTAAAAAAGTGTATGTTTTTAGATTAGCAAATGACAGCGTTGTCATTTAGGTGGTCAGCCTATTGAATTAGTTGTGTAATAACAAGCGCAATGATGGTTTAAATAATCGCGCTGAAAATTAAGAATAATGAAAATAAAAGTTAACACTCGGTTAAGTAATCGTTTCAATTAAGAAAGACATAAGATCAGTAAATATAAAATTGGAAAATCAAACTTTAAATATAAAAAACGATAAAAGGGGAATTAAAATGTCGGAAAAAGTGTTTAGAAAAAAGATTCTCGCAAGTAGTATTGCATTGGTGATTGGTTCATCGATGAGTATGCCGCTTGTTGCAGAAGAGTCTAATGAGCAAGAAGATGACAACGTTGTCGTTGTTACGGGAATCAGAGGAAGTCTCAAGGAGAATATCTCTCAGAAACGAAATGCTAACGCCATTGTCGACGTAATAACCTCGCAAGATATCGGCAAGTTCCCAGATAAAAATGTGGCAGAATCTTTATCGCGAGTGACCGGTGTAGCGATAACGCGCGACTTTGGTGAAGGTGAAAAAATAAGCGTTCGCGGGTCGGACCCGACTAAGAATAGAACCTTGCTTAACGGCCAAAATGTTGCATCAGCGGATTGGTTTGTTCTTGATGAACCTACCCGTAGCTTCAACTACACTTTGCTACCTTCCGAAATAGTGAGCAGTTTAGAAGTTTTCAAGTCGCCCACCGCATCCATTGATGAAGGCTCTATTGGTGGTACCGTTATTCTAAAAACTCGTAAGCCACTAAACCAAGAGGCTCATACCATTTACGGTTCCGCAGAGCTACAACATAGTGACTTACCAGACGAAACTGATCCACAATTTAGTGGTATGTATTCTTGGAAAAATGATGCAGAAAATTTTGGTATTTTAGTTTCTTATGTCAATCAAGAAAGAACAGTAAGGCGAGATGGCTACGAAGTATTAGGGTGGGGCAACCGGTTTGACTCAGCTAATGATCCAACGGTTCCCGCCGATCTCGATGGCATAAGGCTGCCAGGTATTCTTGGAAATGCTTATTTTGTTCAAAATCGCGAGCGTGAAACGTTTACGACCTCGGTTCAATTTGCGCCGACAAGAGAACTTGACTTCACGCTTAATTACATGAATTCTGAACTAGAAGCCGATAATACTAACTATAACTTATTACATGTGCCTAAATGGAGCGTTATACCCGGCTGGCGCGGTGGCAACGGCAGTATGATCTCCGATTACACTGTTGAAAATGGAGCGTTGGTTGCAGCAACGTTTGCCGATCACGGAACTAACTCAACCGCCTACAATGTAATTGACCGTATTGCGAGCAGTGAAACAGAAACCATCGACCTTGAAATAAATTATGCAGCCGAGAACTTCGAATTGAGACTCCAGTTTGGAGATACTTCCGCTGAAGGTGGAACGATTCGCGACCGTTTTTATGAATACGGTGCTCGCACTGAATATACATTTGATATTCGAGGTGGTGATATTGATGTTAGCCATCCAGCTGGTGGCTTTGCGCCGGGCGATGCAGCTTCTTACGGACTGGGTTGGATTCAAGGGGCGAGTAAACCTCAAACTGACGAGGAAACCTATGCGCAAATTGATCTCGAAATACCGGTCGAAATGGGCGCGTTTGAAGCGTTTAAATTTGGGGTTAAATCCCGCGATCATGAAAAGTCTCAGGATATGATTTTACATCGCTGGCATAATCTAAATGCCGGAGCAGATTTTGATGGCGATGGTACAGAAGAAAATGGTTTAGCTGAAATGCAAGGACTTTATCCATGGTATGCAGACTTTGTATTGGGGAGCACACCATCGAATCATCAAAGTGGTCTAGGTGGCTATAGCCAAGGCTATCCGCTTTTAAACACTGATGCTATGATCGATTTTGTCAACGGTTTAGCGACCAATTACTATGACAATCTCGATGCGATCTATACCATTCAAGAAGATATTCAAGCTTTTTATTGGCAAGCTGACTTTGAAGGTGAAGATTTCCGCGGGAATTTAGGTGTCCGTGTGGTCGATACTGACACCAATGTATCGAGTTGGAGTTATACCGGAAATTGGTGGGATGATAGCAATCAAGGTTGTGATGGGATTAGCGCAGATTGCACCAGAGCATGGTTGACCGATCGCCGTTCAGACACCGAAGTTCTTCCGAGCTTAAATGCAATATTTGATTTAGCCGATGATGCGCAATTAAGAGTTGCGCTGTATCGCTCCATGGCGCGACCAGATTACGCCAAAATGGTGCCAACGACTCGAGCTAATGAAGATACAGGAACCGCTATAACCGGTACAACTGAGCTTGACCCACAATTTGCAAATGCATTTGATGTGGGCTATGAATGGTACTATGCCGACTCATCAATGTTTGCCGTGACCTACTTTTTTAAAGACGTTTCTTCCTACGTAATTGCTGAAGCACAAGCCTATACAATTATCGATGACCAAACCAATCAGCCAATCATTGCAACTCGAAATGTATTGGCTAATGGCGCGGGTGGAATCACCCAGGGGCTGGAATTTATCCTACAACATGACTTTGAAAATGGGTATGGTTTCTCAAGCAATTATACTTTTACTGACGCTCAAAATGATGGTGAAAGAGATTTGAACAATTCCGGTACAGGTTTGGTTCGAGGTGCTTCAAAGCATATGATGAACTTGGCCGGCTATTATGAAAATGACACCTTTGGCGCACGCTTAATGTACAACTATCGAAGTAAGTATTACGATGGTATAAACGATTTTGGTGCCGAGCAGTTTAGTAAGTCTTATGGGCAACTTGATGCGAGTGTTTCTTGGCATGTGACCGAATATCTCGATATAAAGTTTGAGGCGGTTAATCTAACCGATGAGATTATTGAAAAGTATCATCAAGATGAAAATCGCTTTTCAAAAGCTTATAAGAACGGCAGACGGTTTGTGTTAGGTGCTAGCTTACGCTTTTAGACCATTAGTTCAGGAGCGAGGCTGTTAGATTTCTGATATCTAGCTGGCATTGAATCTGAATATACTTCCTGAGTAAAACCTCAAGAATAGCGCTTGAGGTTTTACTGTTTATACTGCATTGTATCTATACCTGCTTGTATCAAAATTGAAAACTCGAGGTCTTATTATGAGTTCAGTCGCCTATCTTAATAATCATGAGCATTTAGATTTAAAGTTACTTTCGGATCGTAGTTATCCTCATGCAAAGCTACACCATATGAGTTATTTGTTGGTACATGAATTTCCTCAAGCGGCGTTAAATTTTCCAATAGTATTTGTTAAAGACGAAAGCAACGGCCAATTTAAACCGGTGGCAATGTTTGGCTTTAAGCCTGGCGAAAATGTTTTCTTTGGAAAACCGCAATGGAACACTACCTATGTGCCAGCCAACATTCGCAGGCATCCGTTCTTAATGATGCCTAAGACCCAGTCGAATGAGGCCGAGAAAAAAACTGGCAGCCAAGATTGGTCCATATGCATAGAAACTGAAAGTGAGAGTTTATCAAGAACCGAAGGAGAACGGCTGTTTGAAAGCGACGGAAAACCCAGCCAGCAACTAGAAAATGTCAAATCATTTTTAGTTGATTTTGTTGAAAAAGACCATCTCGCCAATGCTTTTGCTCAACAGCTCGCAGAGCTAAACTTGTTCAAAGAAACGCCGCTCAAAGTGATAGAAGACGATGAAACTCAAAAACAAATAAACGGAATCTATTGCGTGGATGAAGAACGCTTGAGTGAGCTAGAAGATAAGGATTATCTGATGTTGAAAAAGCGAGGCTTTATAGGGCCAATTTATACTCATCTGACTTCTTTAGGGCAGTTAGAACGAATTAAAATTTTAAGAAATTTAAAATAAGCGATTGTTCTCCAAGGAAACTCATGAAGTCTGCCACAAATAAATCAGAACAAATTAGCCAAGTCTTAATCGTGGGCGGTGGCACTTCCGGTTGGATTACTGCAGCCCGGCTAGCGAAAAAGTTTTCTGCGCAAAATAACCAGAACATAAAAATTTCATTAATCGAGTCGCCCGAAGTTTCAGGGATTGGTGTGGGAGAGGGGACTTTTCCAACAATGCGGGATACACTCCAGTTCTTAGGGATCCCAGAAGCCGACTTTATTCGATATTGCAATGCTACTTTTAAACAAGGTATCAAGTTTGTTAATTGGGAAAATCCTGCGACAGCTAATGGCACTAATAGTTATTATCATTTGTTTAACACACCCTATAGTACAAAAGAGTTAGAGCTGGCTGATTATTGGTTACAAGGATTAGGAAATCACCAAATACCATTTGCACACAATTTATCAGAGCAAGCCGCAGTCTGTGATGCGGGATTAGCACCAAAAAAAATTACCACTCCTGAGTATCGTGCAATCACAAATTACGCCTATCATTTAGATGCAACTAAGTTCGTTGAATTTTTACGCGACTGGAGTACTAGAAATTTGGGTGTAGAGCATTTAATTGGCCATATAGAAACAGTCAACCAAGACCAGCAAGGATTCATCACTTCTGTTGAAACCAAAAATAAACAAACCATTGCTGCGGACTTGTTTGTTGATTGTAGCGGTTTTAAATGTTTACTTTTAGGGCAAGCGCTGGGAGTACCTTTTGTGGATAAAAGTGACATTTTATTCGTAGACCATGCCATCGCCATGCAAGTTCCCTACAGTGACCCGCAACAGGCTATTGAGTGTTGTACCGTGTCTACCGCTCATGAATCGGGGTGGACCTGGGATATTGGTTTACAAAGTAGACGAGGGGTGGGGTATGTTTATTCTAGCGCGCACACCACTCATGAGCGTGCTGAGCAAGTTTTACGCTCGTATGTAGGGGAGCAAGCGAGTGGGCTTTCCGCTAGAAAGATTCCAATGCGAACCGGTTACCGTCAAAAATTTTGGCATAAGAACTGTGTTGCAGTAGGTTTTTCCGCGGGTTTTCTGGAACCCCTAGAATCGACAGCATTGGTTTTGGTTGAAGCAGCCGCAACCCTTATTAGCGATCAGTTTCCCCATACAAGAGATTATTTACCCATTATTGAAAAGAAATTTAATCAGTCATTTACCTACCGGTTTGAACGAATTATTGAGTTTGTAAAATTGCATTACTGTATATCTAAAAGGAGCGACAATTCATTTTGGACCGATAATAGAAACGAGGCGTCTATTCCGGATCGTCTTTTAGAAAATTTGCAGTTTTGGAAATACAAAGCGCCATCTGCCTTTGACTTTCCGAGCATTTTTGAAATCTTCACTTTGGATAGCTATCAATGGATCTTATATGGAATGAATTATCAAACAGATTTAACGTCGAGTCGTGTGCAATATAATTTATCAAAGCAAGCACAAAAATCATTTGCCAAAGTGCAAAGTAATTCGGAACAATTGCTTAAACATCTTCCATCCCATAGAGAGTTGATCGATAAAGTACTCGAGTTTGGCTTGCCTAAAGTATAGAACTCAGCTCCTAATCGATTATTAACCGACCTGACTACTTCTATTCAGCCGATTCTTAAGTGACGCAGCAAAGCGAAAAAGTTTGGTTGCATCATAATTATCTTCAAATATGATCGGAATTCTGAGTTGACTTCCTACAACCAAAAGTCGATTCAAAGCAACATAACATGATTTCATTTTTCCGCTTGCCTGATGCTTACCAATGTCGTTGGGCTGTAATCCTATCATCGAACTAAAGCGTGCGTTAACTGCACTCTTGATGATGCTTTGTATTTGGTTCTGCTTAACTGGTTCTAATAATTCAAAAGTTAACATGGCGAGCGAGTGGTTTTTTAGTTCACATTGAATGGCTCTACCACTCAAAGAATGACTTAACTCGGGAAATATAGCCTTTAGCTCTGCTAATTCGGGCAAAGGTTGCGGAAGGGATATATTAGTTAGATTTGTAGGAAGTGCAGCTCGGACAGATTGGTCACAAGTTTGAGAGCTAAAATAGAAATTATGTTGCTCGGCTTTTTGCAAGTGCTCAATATGACAGCGGTCAAATTCAAAGTGATTCGTGAGGATGGAAATTACTGGCGCAACAGCTCGACTAACCGCGCTCGCTTGTTCAATAACGCTGTTATGCTTACTAAACCTATCATCGTTTAATCCCTCAACCCAAAGATTGCGGGTAGGCCAAGGGGGGGCGGCATCTAATACTTGACTTGCTCCAAAGTTTAAATGTTGCTGAGCGAGAAAATATTGACTGGCGCTTTGACTCGATTCAACAACAATGTCGATATCAAGCGCTTTCCAAGGCAACTTGTTTTCATTTAGCAATGACAGATAGGGGATAGCTCGATGGTTAATTCTAAGTTCATCCGTGGTGCAGGCGATGTGATAACGAGCTTTTTTATTGCTGCGATGATTAAAGAACAAATCATGCATGCAACTGGAAGCAAGCTCTTGTTCATTTATAGCAGCCACTTCAAAATGTTCCGATAATTCGGTTGAGTAGATTTGATCCAACAAGCCTTGCCCGGCTTTACCAAAACCGTTCAGTGCGACTCTCAGTTTCATGATTTTCCTCGAATGGCAATTGCCAATGAATGGTTTATAACTCAGAAAATAACGCACAAATGACAGCGCTGTCAATTTAAATCGAAAATTTCTAGATGATATTATGCAGAACGCTGGTAAAATAGCGCTAACAAGAAAATAAAGAGGTGATTGACGCCATGAGCGCAACCATCAATGATGTCGCTAAGCATGCCGGCGTTTCAATGAAAACCGTTTCACGTGTGATTAATAATGAATCCAGTGTGCGGCAGTCTACTTATGACAAAGTTCAAGCTTCAGTTAAGGCGTTAAATTACAAACCAAATAATTCCGCTAGAAGTCTTGCGGGTACTCGCTCTTATACCATTGGTTTTATTTACGACAACCCAAATGCCTACTATGTAATCGACATGCAAAACGGTATATTGTCTCAATGTAAAGAAAATAATTTTGAGCTATTGATCCACCCTTGTGATCATCAGTCTTCGGATTTTGAGCAAGAGCTGATAAATCTCATTAACCACTCTCGAATAGCTGGGGTTGTGTTAACACCGCCATTTTCTGAAATGCCGAGCGTTGCAAAACTTTTAGATAAGTTGCGCCTACCTTACGTGCAAATAATCTCAGGAAGAGATGGTGTTGGCGGCAAGGTAGGCACACATGACAAAGATTCCAGTATACTGGTCAATGATTTCCAAGCTGCCTACAGAATCACCCAGCATCTTATTGAGCTTGGTCATACCTGCATCGGCTTTTTGCGTGGTGGTGATGAGCATTTATCAAGTATTGAGCGCTTGGAAGGGTATCAAACGGCGTTGGAAGAGGCTAACCTTAAGGTCAAGAAGCGACTAATTATTCCGGGAGAATACAATTTTAACTCGGGAGTAGAAGGAGCTAAGAAGTTACTTTCGCGAAAAGATAAGCCAACCGCGATTTTTGCGAGCAATGATGAAATCGCGGCCGGAGCCTTGTTTGCTGCGAGACTAATGGGAATTTCTATACCTGATGATCTTGCGCTAGTCGGCTTTGAAAACAGCCCATTCTCCCGACAAACTTGGCCCAAACTCACTACCGCCCATCAACCTAATGATATTATTGCTCGTCAAGCGGCTAATTTACTCATTGCAAAAATTCAGGGGCGCTCTAAAGATTACATAGAACAGCAGGGGTTGCTAAAAAGCTTTAGTCCGGAGCTTATTGTGCGTGAATCAACGCAAATCGATAAAAAGCGTTCAAAAGTTTAGCAAAAACATTACGATATCCTTGGGTAAACGCGCCGATCGGTTTGCTCGAGACCAGTAAATTCAAAGCCGCTCAACAAATTAAACAAAATAAACTTTTTTTTGAACTTTTACTATGGGGGTTAGTCATAATGGGTAAGAACACTTTTTATGCCCCCTCGGTTGTTAGTTAGGCACTCGGAAATGGTGTGAGTTACCCCTTGAATGACTCGACACAAGAGTATTCCGATATTTCTTAAGCCACCAATTTGGTGGCTTTTTTTTGTCTATCACCACCAAAGCTGCTGATTTGCTTGCATTTGCTCTTAAGCCAAGCCAAAACAAACCAAAACAGACCGAATATACTGTTGCTAATTTACAAAACGTGAACAGCTGTTGTATAAAAAATAGACAGTCGCTGATTCAATGGTGATGGGGTTGTTTAAAACTTACGCATCTCTCGCTAGGCTAAGCGAAAACTCGGCAAATATTAACGGGGCAATCAATATCTATTGCAAAATAGCGCTTCTTTATAAATGTTGCTATGTTCACTAGTGAAAATCAGCTTGAAAGGATTCTTGACTTTGACCATCTTGTTCAATTAAATAAAAAGCTTGTTTTTGACGCAAAGCTAAATAGAGCTAATACTAACCAAAGCTCATGTGTGGTACTTTTAGCAGTGCTTATCGCCTTTCGTCGAGTTCTTATTCGCATTGGCTTTTGCCGCTTTAGCTGTTTGTTTTTATTATTCATCCCAAAGTACTTAACGACGCTTATGAAGTAATATAGGCGTTATAATTACTTATGCGGGAAAAAATAAGTAGCGCACTTATGATGACTAGCAAGATAAGCCTATTTAACTCAAGCTCCCCGTGGCTGAAAGGCATATGGCACTAGTTGATCGTGGGATAGATATATTAGAAGAATAACTAGCTCAATTTTCACATCATCTAATGAAGTCTTGAAAGAACTATGAATAATATGAATAGATTAAGCACAAGAGATCTTACTTATCAAGAGTGGCGAATCCAGATTTGGCCAAGGATACTCACGTCGCTCAACAAAATGGGTGAATCAGATTCTAGGTTTAGGCTACTTATTCCATATTTAAAAGACTACTTCTTTACTGGGCAGGAGGCGGTCATTAAAGAAAAAGATAAACTTAAATTTAAGACTCTAGTAAAAATTAACTCTAGCGGTTTTATTGAAATTCCAAAACCATTTAAACTATTAAGTGCAGATGTTCTTGAATTAAGTGATGTAGAGGAGCTCTATAGAAATCCAGAAAAATCAAATGAACACCTGAATAACGAAGTTTTTATGTGGGGGTTCTCGCGTTCAGGATATGATGAAATTCGGGATGAAATCGATAAACGGGTTCAATATTTTAAAATTGCACATGTTCAGTACTTAATGACCTTGCCTTTAAAATACAAAGCTAAGCAAGTCGTGGAGAATTACATCAATAATGTCTATAGAAATATTTACTTTCATAACGAGTCGGTACAATTTTTAGATGATGACTATTTTGATGATGAATACCGAGCAGTATTGTTTAAATATTTTAAAAAGTGTCTAGATTATATTGTTGAAGAAAAGAACGAATACACTAAACCTTTTCTTCGACAAATTTCTTTACTAAAGATATTTCTGGAGAAAAATATTTATCACTACTTAGCATCTCCTAGGCTTATAAAACAAGTTACAGATTGTTTCAGTGCTTTAGCGGAGAAATCTAAGTGGCTTACAAATATTGGCTTTACAGGAGAAGAGTTTCTTAAAAATAGAAGAATTTTTGGCCTTAGGCCTCAAAGTGTCAAAGAAAATGAGCTTGCGCAACCAGGATTCAATTTAGATGGTGATTGGGTTTTTGACGCTGTATTTTAACCAAGGGGAATTTTTTCAAAAGAGCCCTTCAGTCCATCTAAATATCTAGAACAAATAGTGAGTCTATTTGATGACGTTAATATTATAAGGAAGGAAAAATTTGAATTATCAGTATCTAAAGTTGATATATCTTCTTTGCTTTCAACCGAGTTGAAGTCTTTAAATCCATCAATAGCTAATTTCAATGCTTTTCAGATTCCAGTCTATTTTGATTGGCCATTTTCTGAAGAAAGTGAAGAAGTGGTTCGAATGGGAATTAAGCTGATTATCTTGGAAAAGCCTATAGGAATCAGTAGAAATTTAACGTTAAATGGATTTTGGCTGCCACAATGCTCAAATGAGTTTTTAGATAAAAATTGGTATCTTCATATGAGAAATTTCAAGCGCATAGTTTTATCTTTGGCCAAGGAAATGAAGAGTGAGTATGCGATAGAGCATTTAGCTGTCTCTAATGAAAATAGGGATGATGAGTCAAGTAATGAAATTTATCGACAATATAGATTAATATATTATCCAGGCATTCCTCTCATTCAATCTGGACTTTCTTATAATGTAAGAGAAAATGAATGCAGAGAAATTATCACTGAAAATGCGGAAAAAGATTTTTATAAACTTGGTTAGATGATCGAAACAATAGGTAATAAATATTGCCGTAACATAATATGAAACGAAGGAATATTCAGTGCTAGATTTTGCAGTAAGAGATGAAAGTAAAAAAGAATGGCGAAAGGAGATTTGGCCCCGCATTCAATACTCATTAATAAAAGTATGTGAGGAAGAACCTCAATATAAAACGCATATTCCTTATTTTAAAGAGTACTTTTTTAGCGGCATAATTCCGACCATTTCGGGTCAAGATGAACGAGAAGGCTATATTAGGGTTGAATCGGATGGCAAGATCTGGATACCAGTAGCTTATCAGGCTATGTTTGCCGATGAGTTAACTCTAGAAGATATTGTCGAACTTTTTGAACAGAATTCCAAATTAGACAAGCCCGAAGATTTAGGTATGTACTTTTCTGTATTTGCTCGCTCTGGTTTAAATGCATTATCAGACGAAGTTGATAAGCGAGTGCAGATGTACCGAATAGCTCGTATGAAGTACGCGTGCCAAAACCCCAATTCAAAAAACGCAGCTAATTATATTAATAGCTATATCTCAGATGTCTATCATAAAATCAGTTCGCGTTATGAAAGTCTTCAGTATTTATCGGATGATTTTTTTGATGAAGAATTGCAGAAATGGCAATTAGAATATTTCAAAGTGTGTCTTGCTCTGGTTTCTGATAATCCAAGCCTAGTGGATAAAAATCTTACCAAAAAGTTATCTCTTCTTAACATATTCTTGAATAAAAAATTATTTAGTTTTCTAGCAACTGAGAGATTGGCCGAACTGGTGAAAAACTGTTATGAGTCGGTAAAACTTTTTCCTAGTATTCTAAAATATCTTGATTTTAACGGGGAGGAGTATTATCAGACTGACGAGCTTTTTATAGATTTGGCAGATCTTGAAGACTATGATGAAGACGATGAGTATGAAATGGTATCGGGTTGTGGGCATGATGGTACATGGGTATATGACTCAATAATAGAACCTAGGGCTATTATAGTTGATAGTGGGAGCTATAATCATAAACAGTACTTGTCAGAAATATTTAGGTATTTTATAGAGTGTGACTTAATTTCTTTGGAATGCTCTCAACCGTCAGTCTCAAGGGTCAATATTATAGATATTATGGATCAGAGCTTTAAAGACAAGTTTGCTATTGATAAAAGTTTTGAGGCATTTGAAACTTTAATATATTTTGAATGGCCTTTTGAAGAGGTTAGTAGTGAAAAGGTTGATTTAGGGCTCAGAGTCATTCTTTTCGAGGAACCTTTAGAGTTCGAAGATGGAACAACAATGCTTGGGGTTTGGTTGCCTTTATTCTCAAATAACTTTTTCTTAACAAGTTTGTATTACGATGCTGATCAATTCTCTCGCGTGGTTCTAATGCTATCTCATGGAATTAAAAATAACTTGGGTATTGAGCATCTCGTCTTTTCAAACTCTAACAAAAATGATGCCCAAGAAAATATGATACACAGAAAATACCAACTAAAATACTATCCAGGATTTCCGATGTTGAAATTAGGCTATAATTATAAACGAGCAGAAAAAGATCATACAGAAATCAAAACAGTATGTGCCGATGTAAGCGACGAGTTTTGGTGTTAAATAATGGAGATTAGCCTTGCTTTAGTTTTAAAAAACAACTGGCTTAAAGCAAAAACAGCTTATTGAAATGATGATGAGCGATAATTTAAAAAAACTATTTTCGAAAAAGATGTAAATACTAAATATCGCTCGTTATTCAACCTGCTTGAATTTTTTGTATTACCTGATATCACGAAAGGCGACACGGTTTATCTTTGTTATTCGTGGTCTGTGCTGTCAAGTGACGACGATAAAATGAGACCTGATGAATTTGCTAAAGTATTTGTTAATGCCGGAATTTCTAATTTGATGCCATCTGGGCAAATCGGCGAACATTTAGAGCTAGTTTCAGTTAAGTTTTAGAAAACGGAAACGGAAACGGAAACGGAAACTGCAGGACTTGCGCCTGATATCGAAGCACAGTCCATTGGAGATCTTGATTTTTCATTAGATAGGTTGAAACAACCTATTTTTTAGTTTTGGCGGCAGCGGTTCAAGCTTTATCATATCAATGAATTAACTCGAATTAACCACATATTATGAAAAAATTGAGATTCATGGCAACGCTGGCCAAGGCAGTTGGATTGCTATCAAAGAAGCTTTGGTCATACTTGTAGCGGTGTAATTACAGATTAGGAGGGAAGTATTTTTAGTGATTCAGTAGCGATTTCAACATTTATTATCCCTAAAAGTCATGTAATTCTATCAATGACTACCAAGCTAGCCAACGGATAGGCGCTAAATTAAACATAGTAAACGTTTTTATGAACTTCTATTAGTGGATTAAGTCATAGTAGCTAAGTATACGACCTCTACCCCCTCGGTTGTTAGTTAGGCACTCGGAAATGGTGTGAGTTACCCCTTGAATGACTCGACACAAGAGTATTCCGATATTTCTTAAGCCACCAATTTGGTGGCTTTTTTTGTCCATCATCACCAAAGCTGCTGATTTCCTCAAATTTGCTCTATTGCTAAGCCCAGCTAAATATTCTATTCTCAAACTAGTATTCGCGAAATTCAATTAGGCCATTGTGATGGAAGCTAAGCCAATAGAAACATTAACAGTGATGTTTGCAGATGTTGCGGGGAGCACCAAACTGTACGAACAGCTTGGTGACGTGTTAGCGAATAGTATTGTTTCTGAAGTCATTCAATTGATGCAAGATGCAATCAATGCTCACCACGGAATTGTGATCAAAACCATTGGCGATGAAGTTATGTGCCGATTTGACAATGCGACCGATTGCGCTAATGCCGCCATTCTTATCCAAGAAAAACTGCAATTAGGCCTTGTCCAGGGGCAGTTTGTAGCTGTCCGAATCGGCTTTCACTGTGGTCCAGCGATTATTCAAGATGACGGTGATATCTTTGGTGACACCGTTAATACCGCTGCGAGAATGGCGGGGATCGCCAAGGGGCGACAAATTATTCTGACCCAAGAAACCGCACAAACTTTACAACCCGTGCAGCAAGATAAAATTCGCGAGTTCGATAGAGTTCACGTCAAAGGTAAGGCGGAAGCTATCGTTATTAGCGAACTTGTATGGGAAAATACCGGTGTTACGCAAATGGTCTCATTTGATAATCTTGTGTCTCAGCTTAAACAAAACCTTGTTTTAAAATGTGGTCACGCCCAAGTGACGACCGACACTGAAAGTCACGATCTCCAGTTAGGTCGCAGTGATAACTGTGATTTGATTGTGGATGCCGAGCTAGCTTCGCGCTTCCACGCCAAAATCGGTACCAAGCGAGGTCAGTTTGTATTGACGGATCAAAGTACCAATGGCACCTATGTGCAGACAGAAGATGGTACTATTAGTTTTTTGCGGCACGATGAGATCCCCTTAAAGGGCGAGGGGTATTTAAGTCTTGGCGCTAAAATTGATGTTGATACACCCTGGTTAATCTTTTATCGAGTCACGGGAAGTACAAACGAATAAGTACAATTGAGTGACTTGTAATGCAGTTTTTTATATTTCATCTCGGTCAATCCCAAATTATAATTTGACGATGTTTGCTTAAAATTGAAGCATTTGAATGCATTTCGCAGCATTTTTACAGCATTTGAGCACAGACGATCGTTGATTGCGGTTAGTCAAAACTCCTAGAAAATAATGCAAACAAACTCATTCAAATAGCGTCATATTGGTCGCAAGGCTTATAGGCTAAGACTTGATTTGTGGTTTTTTAATAACTAGCAGACTTAAAAAACCATTCTTTTTATACCCGTTGCCGCAAGGATCTTAGCCGATAGTTCTTCCACTGAACGCGACGTGGTATTTAAGTAGTCAATTTTTAAGCGCCGATACATTGATTCAACTTCTCTTACCTCAAACTGGCATTGTTTAAGCGAAGCATATTTAGAGTTAGCCTTACGCTCGGTTCTAATATCGTGCAGTCTATGCGGGTTAATAGTGAGTCCAAAAATCTTATTCTTGTGCTTTTTCAATTCGGCTGGCAGTGCGAGGTTTTCCATATCATCTTCTGTAAAGGGGTAATTTGCTGCTTTTATGCCAAATTGCATTGCCATGTAAAGCGATGTTGGCGTTTTACCACAGCGAGATACGCCTACTAGAATAACGTCCGCTTTGTCATAGTGGCGCATGGTAATACCATCATCATTGTTTAAAGCAAAATTCACCGCCTCAATTCTTGCATCGTAGGCTTCTGAGTTGCTTAGGGAGTGGGTTTTTCCAACTCTAAAACCTGAAGATTGCTGCAGTTCTTGTTCTAGTGGGCCAATAAAAGTATGAAAAAAATCTAGTACTAAGGCGCCACTGCTCTGCACCACTTGTCTTATTTCTGGCAGTACGATGGTATCGAAAACAATCGGTTTTAAGCCTGTTTCTTTTTCCGCGGCAGCTAGCGTCTCACAGACCTTATGAGCTTTAGCGATGCTGTCTATAAAGGGCAGAGTCGTTTGGTCAAACTGAGACTCGTCGAACTGAGAGAGCAGTGATTGTCCGAACATTTCGGCGGTTATGCCGGTTCTGTCTGAAACAAAGAAGACTTTGCGTTTCATATTTTCTCACCTTGAAGTAAAATAACTCTATAATTAACCATCTAATTCATATGATTTAATCACGCTAAGCAAACTCAATCAACCAGATGACTGATTCTGCCCCTCAGGACAGACTGTTGTCATGGTCTGTAAGACTGAACTTGGCTAAACATCGGAGTGATAACTGTGCAAGATAATGTTCTTTGGTATGACGGTTTAGGGATGAATGATGTCGACAGAGTCGGCGGAAAGAATGCTTCTTTAGGAGAAATGATCAGTAACCTAAGCAACATGGGCGTTAGTGTTCCAAATGGCTTTGCTACTACAGCCGACGCGTTTAGAACCTTTATGGCACAAAGTGGTTTACACGACAAAATACAAGCTGAACTCAATGCTCTCGATGTGGAAGATGTGGATGCCCTTGCAGTAACCGGAAAGAAAATTCGTCAGTGGGTCATCGAAACACCGTTTCAGGCGGACTTAGAAGAATCAATTCATCAGGCTTATCTTACGCTAAAGGGCGATGCCAATGACGAGTTTGCAGTCGCTGTGCGCTCGTCTGCCACCGCAGAAGATTTGCCGGATGCTTCGTTTGCGGGCCAACAGGAGACCTTTTTGAATGTAAGAGGTTGGGAAAACGTCAAGCTAGCACTTAAAGAAGTGTTTGCATCCTTGTTCAATGATCGCGCCATCTCTTATCGAGTCCATCAAGGATTTGAGCATAGTGAGGTGGCATTGTCGGCCGGAATCCAGAAAATGATCCGCAGTGATATCGCTTCTAGCGGTGTGATGTTTACTATCGACACCGAGTCTGGGTTTTCAGACGTGGTATTTATTACTGGCGCTTATGGATTAGGAGAAACCGTCGTTCAAGGAGCAGTCAATCCCGATGAGTTCTATGTGCACAAGCCAACTTTAACCGCGGGCAAAAAAGCCATCGTTCGTAAGAACATTGGTGGTAAAGCCATTAAAATGATTTATACCGAAGATACCGGTCATGGCAAATCTGTTGAAACCGTGGAAGTAGAGATGGCGCAACGTCAACAATACTGTATAACCGATGATGAGGTACAAGAACTGGCTAAACAAGCTATGATCATCGAAAAACACTACCAACGCCCGATGGATATAGAGTGGGCAAAAGATGGCGCAGATGGCAAGCTCTATATTGTCCAAGCTCGACCAGAAACCGTGAGAAGCCGTGATGATGGACGAGTAATAGAACGCTACGTGTTAGAAAATACGTCAGAGATCATCGCAACTGGTCGTGCGATTGGTCAGAAAATTGGTAAAGGTGCAGCTCGTCTAATCACAGACTTGTCTGAAATGTCTAAAGTACAAGTAGGCGATGTGTTAGTGACCGATATGACCGATCCCGATTGGGAACCTATTATGAAGCGTGCTTCGGCCATTGTGACTAATCGAGGTGGCCGTACTTGTCATGCGGCAATTATCGCCAGAGAATTGGGTATACCGGCTGTCGTTGGTTGTGGCAACGCCACGGACTTAATTAAGCCAGACCAAGAAGTCACCGTTTCTTGCTCAGAAGGGGATACCGGAAATATTTATGCCGGTTTACTGAACTATGAAGTAAATGAAAGTGAAATTAACAATATGCCGGACCTGCCATTCAAAATTATGATGAATGTGGGTAATCCTGATCGTGCTTTTGATTTTGCTCGATTGCCGCACTACGGTATTGGTTTGGCCCGACTTGAATTTATTATTAACCGAATGATTGGCGTTCACCCACGAGCACTGCTCGAATTTGATAGTTTAGACGATGAAGATCTAAAAGAGACGATAAACGATCAAATGGCGGGTTATGAAAGCCCTGTTTCATTTTACGTGTCAAAACTAGTCGAAGGTATTTCCACTTTAGCCGCTGCTTTTTCACCGGAAAAAGTTATTGTGAGAATGTCAGATTTTAAATCTAATGAGTATGCTAATTTAATTGGTGGTCATCTCTACGAGCCAGAAGAAGAAAACCCGATGCTTGGATTCCGCGGTGCATCTCGATATATCTCCGAAGAGTTTGAGCAGTGCTTTGAATTAGAGTGCCGTGCAATCAAACAAGTTCGAGAAGAAATGGGCCTAAGCAATGTTGAAATTATGATCCCATTTGTACGAACCTTGGAAGAGGCAGAGCAAGTCATTGCTCTGCTTAAAAAGAATGGGCTTGAGCGCGGCGTGAACGGCTTGCGAGTGATTATGATGTGTGAGCTTCCGTCCAATGCGCTGTTAGCCGATGAATTCCTTGAATATTTTGATGGATTTTCAATTGGCTCAAATGACTTAACTCAGTTAACCCTAGGCCTTGATAGAGATTCTGGCATTATTGCGCATTTATTTGATGAGCGAAATCCAGCAATCAAAAAGCTGCTGAGCATGGCGATTCAGGCCTGTCGACGCGCCGATAAATACGTTGGAATTTGTGGTCAAGGGCCGTCAGATCATCCGGATTTAGCAAAATGGCTGATGCAGGAAGGGATCGATAGCGTTTCACTAAACCCTGATAGCGTTTTGGAAACTTGGTTATTCTTAGCTGAAAAAGAATAGCGTTTAAATAAAGTCGGTCCCGCTATTGAGCAAAAATTGTTCAATGTGGTGACATACAAAAGCCTCGCCAATTAGTATTGACGAGGCTTTTTTTGTTCAGTGTTCTGCTGATTAATCGACTCTAATATAAACGCGACGATTTAATGCTCGGCCTGCGGCGCTGCGGTTGGTTGCCACCGGTTTGCGTTCTCCATGCGGCAAAGTTTTAAACCGATTAGTTTGAGTGCCAGGTAAGGTTAAAATTTCTTGCACCGAGGCTATACGTCGTTCACTTAATTGATGATTGTAATATCGAGAGCCTTTGCTGTCTGTATGGCCGCTAATAAAGACCACTTCGATGCTTGGATCGTGTCGAATATAGGCCGCTAGCGCGTTAAGTTTATCTATGTAGGCTGATTTGACTTTGTGTTTGGCAAAGTCAAAACGCAAGGTCATTTGTTTTAGCTCTTGCAATTGGTAAGGAACAAGATTACTCAAACAATCTAAAAACTCATTGTAAGGTTGAGAAAAACCAACGGTAGAAAGGGACACGGAAACTTGGTCGTCGAGTCCTTCAAGATCTTGATAACGAAACATAGGAAAGCGTCCAACTTCTAATTCATTTAACAACCGCCAGCTTGCATTGCCTTGAGCAGTGAATATGGTGCTACCCGAATTGATGTTCAACTCACCCAGGTTTTTCGCAGGGCGATTAGGCGCCCAGCTCGGGCTCATCGATTGTACTGATGCAACTTTAACCGCGGTGATCGGTTGTCGTTTGTAACTTAAATTGAAACGGACACTTTGTTTTTTACCGGCTGATTTTTGGAAACTAGCAACGCCATACTGCGGTACTTTATGAGTGAGCTGACAATTAAGCGGATTACCGGAAAACTGCCAACTCGACTCTGATATATCCGCTTCAAAGGTCTTATAAGCTGCGTTTGCTGAAGTACTGGCTAATAAACAGCCAACTAAAATTGGTTTAACCTTAAGCATTGTCAACCGTCCTTCGATTCAATCAAAACTTGTTCTTATTTATAGGTTATCGGCCTTAAAAATAGCGACTTAAATCGAGTTTCATAATATTTCTATTTTACTTAGCCGCAAAATTTTGTGTTGTTACTCAGTGCATTCACATAATCGATCGTGACTCTTACTTTTGCGGCTAACTAAGTGATAGAATCGGCGGCTATTAACCTTTTTTTGAGTTTCCTAAGATAATGAGCATGATGAAGCGACGTTTTCGAGGATTTTTCCCAGTCATCGTAGATGTCGAAACCGGAGGATTTAATCCCAA
The DNA here is from genome assembly GCA_965230525.1 of Kangiellaceae bacterium. Classification (GTDB taxonomy): domain Bacteria; phylum Pseudomonadota; class Gammaproteobacteria; order Enterobacterales; family Kangiellaceae. The sequence goes on along the minus strand of OZ246008.1, from coordinate 3,851,824 downwards.
AACCGATGCGCTTTTGGAAGCCGCGGCGGTCACTCTAAAGTTTGATGAATTGGGAAACCTTCATTTAGCCAATGAATATCACTTTCATATCAATCCGTTTGATGGGGCCAATATCGAACAAGCGGCGCTCGAGTTCACCGGTATTGATCCAAGCAGTCCATTGCGTTTTGCGGTGGATGAATCAGAAGCACTTAAATCAATGTTTAATGATATTCGAGCAGAGCAAAAACAAGCGGAATGTCAGCGTTCGGTTTTAGTCGGGCATAATGCCGCTTTTGATGTGTCATTTATTTTGGCGGCTGCTGAAAGAATTAATGCCAAACGTAATCCATTTCATCCTTTTACAAGTTTTGATACCGCAACTTTGTCAGGCTTAGCACTCGGACAAACGGTTCTGGCAAAAGCCTGTGAATCGGCGGAAATAAAGTTTGATGCCAATGAAGCTCATTCCGCACTTTACGATGCACGAAAAACCGCCGAGTTATTTTGCTACATTGTTAATCGCTGGAAAAAGCTGGGCGGCTGGCCGCTTGGTGATTAGTTAATTACGAATCGTTTAATGACGAGTGATTAAACAACGATTCGGATAGCTACGAATTAAAAGCTTAGGTTGATAATGCGCTGCGCAATGGGCTGTTCAGCGCACTGTTTATCATATCGAGTGCCACTGAATTTAGGCTGATACCGGCTGACCATAATGTGAGATTATCTTACGATCACCTTTAGCATCGTAGATATTATTATCGGGATCAAACCCTTTAATAATATTAAAGGTGCGTTTGGTCGAGTTGGTGAGTAATTCAATGAGCTGTGCATTGACCTCATTTAAATGGAAACACTGACCGACCAAATCCATAAGCTCATTCCAGCTGGTTTGCAGTTCTGGTGAGTTTAAACAAAACTGTTTTACTTGAGCCAGTTTGGGCTGTGCAACATTACCTCGGTCAATGATTGCAGGTATTTGGTCTAGATTAATTTTAGCAACTAGCTCATTCTTTTGTTGAACGAGCTTTTCTAGTTGCTCAAAATCTCTTTTTTCCAGCGCTTGCTTTTCCTTAGTCACTAACTCGTGCAAAGACTGATATTGGCTTCGCCATTGATTGATTAGGGTTCGGTAAACTTGTATCTCTTTCATAATTATTCCTTAAATTAAGCGCTTCAGTGTCCAGCAGCGTACGCTACGAGCAGCCGGAGCCTTTAGCCATGATAGGCTTTAATAACCAGTGCTTTTAATAACCATAGTAACTTGATTCGAAATCCAACATTTTATTGGCGACTTGTTCATACTTAATTTGGTAATCGCCTTTGGACAGCTTGTCTTTTACCGGCGAAACTCTGTCTGGATCGAGTGCTGGTTCGGCCTTCATTTGCGCAATCAAATGGTTAATTTTATTAGCCTGACCGGTAATTTCCACAGAATCGTTATCGCTAGAATCTGATGGTCCACTGACTGACGTGCTGGCTTTTTTCTTTGACTTTTCAGTCTTGCCCAGCATTGTTTTGGTCTGTCCTGGTACTAAATTTCTAACGTCTAAAACCATTTAATGGAGTCCTATATTAAAATTTTGGTTAAAGTGTTACTTCTAAATGATCTCGGCTAATCACCTTTGCCGAAAAAGACCGCTTTGATTGTTTGTTACGAACTACTGTTGTTTCACCGATACTAGCATCCGAGAGTGCGACCGCTTCTAAGTTGATACTAAAAAAATCACTCTTAGCGGTTATTTGCACATGGTCACCACGACACACCATGCAGATGCTTTCGTTATAAATCAATTTACCTTGATTTATGTTTCGCTTGGTGGTGCTGCCGATCACTAAAGATTCTTGCAACAACGGCGATTTTCTTAATCTAGCAATATTAACATTTTTTCGAGTAATATCATCTTTGGTAATTGTGGTCTTTCTTGCCAGCGAGCGCGCGGCCACAATGACCTCAGCATATTCTGCAATTTCAGCGGAAATGAATATTTTCCATGCTACTGGAAGTTCACAACTGACCGATACCGTCACTTTACCTCGCGAATTCGAGCTTTTTGACAGTGATGTTTGCAGAGCCTGCTCACATTTTCTTAGCCGTAATCTCGGATCAAGTTCGTTTACATTAACACTGATATTGGAGTTATCGGCAGCAGATGTCATTTTCTCGAGGAAAATTTTTGCCGTTTCTTGAATTTCATCGGACGAATGAAAGTGATTAGTACTTGCAAATGCCGATTTCGCAATCATTAAAAGTGCAATAAATACCGATAAATTTAGGGTTCTGAGTGTAAACGCTGATTGTGGCCTAATTTTTCTCATCTTTATCCTACAGTTCTCGCTATTTTTACTATACTAATAAACAGTAATTGGTTACTAATTCGACTTTCTTATGAGTTGGTAATCAAAAACCGTTAAATCAGTGGATAATTACCCAATCATTACAGCTAAATGATTGACCTATAAAGCAATCAATAATTATCCAAAGAATAAGCAGTTATTATGCCAACAGGTAAAAGTTGGCAAGTAAACTCAACGAGGAATAAAAATGTCCAGTATTCTCGACTCAGTAAATCAGCGTACCCAGATGGTCGGACAAAACCGCTTGGAGTTGTTGATGTTTAGTCTTGCTGGTAAACAGCTTTACGGTATTAATGTTTTCAAAGTCCGAGAGGTGATTCAATGCCCACCATTGACAACTATGCCAGGTTGTCACCATGTGGTGAGAGGGGTCGCTCAGATTCGAGGCAAGGCAATTTCTGTCATCGATCTCAGCATGGCTGTCGGCGGACCGTCGTTAGGTGATGTGAGCACATGTTTTGTCATCATTGCTGAATACAATCGCAAAGTGCAAGGATTCTTAGTCAAAGCGGTAGAACGAATCGTCAATATGAATTGGAGCGATATTCATCCACCGCCCAGTGGTTCAGGTAAGAGTCATTACCTCACTGCAGTCACCAATATTGAAGAGCAATTGGTCGAAATCATTGATGTTGAGAAAATTTTATCTGAAATTACCCCCAACAATGCCACTGTTAGTCAGGAAATTGTTGAAGAAACCGCCGGCAATGCGCCTCAAGATAGAGTGGTTTTAATTGCAGATGACTCGTCTGTAGCACGCAATCAAATCAAGCGGACCGTTGAACAAATTGGCTATAAAACTCGAATCTTTAAGGATGGAAGAGAGTGCTATGAGTACTTAGATGGACTGGTCGCCGAAGGTATCGAAGTCGATTCTGAGGTGCTAATGTTGATTTCTGATATAGAAATGCCAGAAATGGATGGCTACACCCTAACCGCAGAAATTAGAAATAATGAAAAACTCTCTCATATGTGGGTCTTACTGCATACTTCTTTGAGTGGAGTGTTCAATGAAGCGATGGTACAAAAAGTAGGCGCGAATGACTTTATTCCTAAATTTAACCCCGATGAACTCGCTAAAGCTGTGCAAAGACGAATGGAGCTCGAAGATTAATTTGCTTTAGATAAAATGCACTTTGGCAATCAAGTCTGTTGTTTGTGTACACAAGCGACCTACTTTATTAATAATAACTAATCGGAAAAAAGCTTAATCAATGGAAATATCTACTGCTGACTACAGTAAGTTTCGTCAGATTCTCGAAAATAAAAGCGGAATTCTGCTAGGGGAGAATAAGCAATACCTCGTGGTAAGTCGACTTTCTAATTTTATAAAAGAGAACCAACTCGACTCGTTGGCGGAGTTGCTTAGTCGAATCGAACGACCTTCCGGGGCAGGACTATTGCAACGTGTGGTCGATCAAATGACAACCAATGAAACACTTTGGTTTCGTGATCAATACCCATTCGATTACATGAAACGTCAAATCATTCCCGAATTAAAAAAACAAAGTTCTGCAAGAATATGGTGTGCGGCCTGCTCCAGTGGTCAAGAACCTTATTCTTTAGCAATGCTGCTACACGAGAGCATGAGCCAAAACGCAATAGAAATTCTTGCTTCCGACTTATCGACCAGGGTATTAGAAAAAGCTAAGCAGGGCATATACCAAGCGATTGAACTCAAGCGTGGCATGCCAAATGACAAGCTAAAACGCTATTTTAATCCGCTAGAAGACAACCGCTGGCAAATAAAACCTGAAGTCAAAAAGTCGGTCAAATACCATCCCGCAAACTTGCTCAACTTTCCATACACCATTGGTAAATTCGATGTGATTTTTTGTCGGAATGTACTCATTTATTTTTCTCAAGAGAATAAAACTAAAGTTTTAAACGCGATGATCAAAAGCCTGAAACCTGGCGGTTATTTGTTTCTCGGCGCGTCAGAGTCGCTCACTCGCGATTGTGAGCCATTGCAAATGGTACGATGCAACCCTGGACTGGTCTATCGAAAACCTGAATAGCCGGTGTTTTTAGCAAGCCTTTACACCACTCACCTTCGCAGATCCTTCGCCCCCTGATACGCTCATGCCTGCTATTTCAAAGTGAGACATCTCAACCTTTTCAGACTAGTCGGGCGGCAGTTCTTGCCACTTTATTTAAACTCTCGTTTTATATTCTGATTTATTGCCGCTTTTTGCGGAATAGCATTGCCGCGTCTCAGTCGTTCGTTTGCGTTCGAGCCTCATTATTTTATTGTCAAGTCTAACCCACTCCGTTAAAGCGCGCTTAATTGCTGGCTTCGCGACGACTTTTCTAGAGCTTTTGTTATTTGGCACAGCCTTTGCAGAATAGTGCGAGAGAGTTCATTAATTTTCTGTCATTGGTGGCAGGTTGATTAAAGAGGTCAAGTTAGTTTCGGGGGTGAGAAGGCTCTTCGCGAACTAACCCCAGAATACAATTTCTACAAAAGTACAATTTTTTCAAAGGTATAATTTTTTCAAAGGTATAGGTTAGATGGCAATCAGTTTTGAAAAAGCATTTGGCGTTCATGAGACTGCACTCACTTTAAAAGCAAAGCGAGCCGAAGTCATCGCCAATAATTTAGCGAATGCAGATACACCAAATTTCAAGGCGAGAGATATTGATTTTAAACAAGCCTTACAACAAGCAAGTAGTCAAAGAGCTTCTCGGTTAATCAAGACTCATGAGTCTCATATGGACAGCCGCATTGGCACTGAGATTCCAGGTTTGTCTTATCGTATTCCACTCCAACCTGATACCGGTGATGGCAATTCTGTTGAAGCGCAGATTGAGCAAACCAAATTTGCAGAAAATGCCATGCAATATCAAACCAGTCTGACATTTTTAAATAGTCGTGTAAAAGGCTTAATCACTGCGCTGAAAGGCGAGTAGGTAAAAAATGAGTTTATATAATATTTTTGAAATTTCTGGCTCAGCCATGTCGGCGCAAACGGTTCGCTTAAATACTACAGCGAGTAATATCGCCAACGCCGACAGCGTCGCCAGTAGTGATGGCGAGGTATACAAGGCTCGTCACCCGGTCTTTAGCACCATCCTTAATCAACAAACTGGCCAAGGAAACTCAGGTGGTGTCAGAGTTGCTGGCATCATCGAAAGCCAAGCTGAGGCAATTGCTCGTTATCAACCAGAAAATCCAATGGCTGATGAGGAAGGCTATGTTTACGCACCTAACATAAGCCTTGTGGAAGAAATGGCCAATATGATTTCAGCGTCGCGCTCTTATCAGTCGAATGTACAAGTTGCAAACATGACCAAAAGCTTGCTGACAAAAACTTTAAGCTTAGGTCAATAGCGCTTAGTTTATTCGAAATAAATTTAAGCCATTTAAAAAGTAAAGTAACCCAATTATTGAGCAAAAAATTATGTCTATCATCTCAAACCCGACAGAAAATATTTTTAATGACATTGGTATTAATTCGCCCCGAACGGAAGATACTTCTGCGACTAAAGAGCTAGGTCAAGCAGACTTTTTAATGTTATTGACAACTCAGTTGGCCAACCAAGATCCATTAGCGCCAACCGATAGTAAAGAATTTATTAGTCAAATGTCACAGTTTTCTAGTGTTGATAGTTTGCAAACACTGGTGAATAAATTTGACGACTTATCAACTTCGCTCACTTCCAATCAAGCATTACAGGCGTCTTCATTGGTAGGGCGGCAAGTTCTAATTCCATCTGCGGTTGGTTATGTGCCGAATGAAACTGGTATGTCAGGGCAAATCAATGTTCCAAGCCAAACGAATAATCTTCGTTTTGAAATTAGAGATGCGGCGGGGCAGTTAGTCAGAAGAATTGATGTTGGCAATCGTGATGCCGGCGATATCGAATTTTATTGGGATGGCAATAATGAGGCTGGTGAATTTGTTGGTGAAGGTCAATATGAAGTAGCTGCGTTTGGAACTATAAATGGCACCACCGAACAATTGCCCACTTCGATTCGGGCTCAGGTTCAAAGTGTCAATCTAGGTGGTGCAGGTGGCGGCATCTTTTTAAATTTAACAGGTTTAGGTCAAATTAATTTCAACGACGTGAAAGCGGTTGGATAACAATAGTACTTTTATAGGAGAGTAGTTATGTCTTTTAATACAGCATTGAGTGGTTTAAATGCAGCACAAGCAGAGTTAAATGTTACCAGTAATAATATCGCAAACGTCGGTACAACAGGATTTAAAGGATCACGTGCAGAGTTTGCAGATATTTTTGCAACCTCATCATTTGGTAGTTCTGGCACAACCATAGGTAACGGAACTCTATTAGCAAATGTTGCGCAACAATTTGGTCAAGGTAATTTAGAATTTACCGCCAACACTTTGGACCTTGCGGTTTCAGGTGAAGGGTTTTTCATACTTTCACCTAGTGAAACCAATGCGAACAACCTTTTTACCCGAAACGGAGAATTTGGTGTTGATAACAACGGTTTCGTGGTTAATAACGCTGGCGCACGGCTACAGGTTTTTCCGGTTAACTCTGATGGCACGGTAACCGCAACCAGTATTTCGAGCACTATTCCGCTGCAGCTTCCTCAAACAGCGGGTGTGCCAACAACAACCAGTCTAGTCGATATTGGGGTAAATTTGCCCGCCAATGCTGCGGTTTTGGACCCCAACTTATTTGATCCACTTCAAGCGTCTACATTTACTCGTTCGACTTCCTTAACGGTCTTTGATTCATTGGGTGAAAGCCATGTCGTCACCGCATACTATGTTAAGACTGGCGCGAATACCTGGGCGAGTTACTACAACACTACCGATGATACGGGAACGACTTTACCAATTGATATCGCGGGTGGTACAGCGGGCGCAGGTGGTCAATTGTACAACACCATGACCTTCACGAACTCAGGTGTATTTCAGGCCAGCGTGCCGGATCCAATTACCACTACTGCGATTGATTACGGTAATGGTTCAAATGCTACCGGCACCTTAACCTTTAATTACGCAGGCAATGGAACCACGCAATTTTCATCACCTTTTACAGTTAACGTGTTGGAACAAAATGGCTTTGCGATTGGGCGATTAACTGGTGTAGAAATTTCTGATAGTGGCGTTGTGCGAGCTAATTTTAGTAATGGTCAGTCGACTGCGCTTGGAAAAATCGCGCTTGCAAGGTTCCAAAATTCCCAAGGTTTAGCTCAGCAAGGTAATAACGCTTGGGAAGATACCACTGACTCCGGTACACCATTGGTGGGTGAAGCTGTTACATCTAGTTTTGGTCAAATTCGTTCGGGAGCAATCGAGGTTTCAAATGTTGATTTGACTGCCGAGTTAGTGAATTTGATTTCAGCGCAACGGAATTTCCAGGCCAACGCTAAGTCGATTGAAACTAACAACACTATCACTCAAGCCATTATCAACATTCGATAATTAAATGATGGAATCTAAACGAGTCGCTAATGGATAAATTACTTTACATTTCAATGACAGGCGCCCGTGAGGCTGGTTACGCGCAAGCGAAAACAGCCAATAATTTGGCTAACGCCTCTACTACGGCGTTTAAAGCTGACTTTGCTCAGTTTCGCTCGATGCCAGTGTATGGCGACGGCGCACCTAGTAGAGCTTTTGCCATGACTGAGCGGCCCGGCTATCGACTGAGCGGTGGTAGCGCCGTTTCAACAGGACGCGATTTGGATGTGATGATCCAAGGGCAAGGCTGGATGGTGACTCAAAATGACCAAGGTGAAGAGTTGTTGACTCGCCGAGGTGACTTAAAGATTGATGCGAACGGCACTTTAAGCGATGGAGTCGGGCAGGTCATTATGGGGGACGGCGGCCCAATCGCTATACCGCCTTTTGAAAAAATAGATATTGCCGGAGATGGCACCATCACCATTCGTCCCGTCGGTGCGCAAGCAAATGAAACCGCCATTGTTGATCGGATTCGTTTGGTTAATCCCGATCCACAGTCCTTGTACAAGACCGAAAATGGATTGTTTAAGAGTCAGGATACGGAGATTTTTGACAATGATATTAATGTGCGTTTGCAAACCGGTACTTTAGAAGGAAGCAACGTTAGTGTGGTCGAAGAATTAAGTAACATGATTGAACTGTCTCGACAGTATGAAGTACAAGTAAAAATGATGGCTTCGGTAGAAGAACGAGGCGCAGCGCTTGATCGACTATTGCAACCTTGATGGTTAGCAAGTCAGGCACAACAAACGAATTAGAACAGAGGTAATAGTTATGCATCCAGCCCTATGGGTTTCTAAAACCGGACTTGAAGCACAAACCACCAATTTGGCGGTTATTTCGAACAATCTAGCCAATGCTGGTACTCATGGATTTAAACGAGATCGAGTGATTTTTGAAGATTTGTTTTATCAAAATTTTCGTCAATCGGGTGCCCAGTCGTCACAAGATACTAAGTTACCATCGGGCTTACAAGTTGGTACTGGTGCAAAAGTGGTTGCTACTCAAAAACAGCATACACAAGGAAGTTTTCAAACCTCAAACTCACCACTCGATATGGCCATAAAAGGCAATGGTTTTTTTCAAATTCAAATGCCAGATGGAACCATTGGATACACTCGAGCGGGAAATTTTGCGACTGATGAGAATGGCCAAATCGTAACTTCTGGTAGCGGTTTTGTGCTAGATCCTGGAATTACTATTCCGCCAAATACGACTAGTTTTGATGTCGGTTTAGATGGCACAGTTACAATTCAAGAGCAGGGCGCTGCAGCGCCAACCACAATAGCTAACATTACCTTGGCTACCTTTATCAATCCGGCAGGACTTCAGTCTGCTGGCGGCAATATCTTTTTAGAAACAGGTAGCAGTGGTACGCCGGTAATTGGTACGCCGGGTTTAGATGGCGTCGGGCAATTGCTTGGTGGACAACTAGAAACGTCTAATGTTTCGAGCGTTGAGGAATTAGTGGCGTTGATCGAAACGCAACGAACTTATGAAACCAATGCCAAAGTATTGTCAGCCGTCGATCAAATGCTGCAGTTTGTTAATCAAACCTTATAGGTCTGGAGTTGATCATGCTTAAGCCAATTTTGTTAGCAGGTTGTATTTTAATATTGTCCGGATGTACCACCATCTATCATCACGAAGTGGAAGATGATCCTAACTGGGCGCCGAGTTATCCAGTAGAAGCAAGTGATAACGCGCAAAGCTCTGGTTCTATCTACAATGTGGCCACCGCTAAGATGTTGTTCCAAGATAAGAAAGCCCTAAGAGAAGGTGACATTATCACTGTTGTGTTAACCGAAAATACTCGAGCAACCAAAAATGCGGATACTGAATTATCAAAAGATACTGGTTTAAGCACCACTGCACCGATTGCGTTTGGAAACACGCTTAGCGTGGGTGGTGGAACCACCGATCTTGGTTTATCGATCAATAGCGCAAACGCATTCAAGGCGGAAACGGATAGCAAACAAAGTAACTTACTCCAAGGGACAATTAGTGTCACAGTGCAAAAAGTATTTGCCAATGGCAACTTAATGATTAAAGGCGAAAAGTGGATTGCACTAAACCAAGGCAATGAATTTATTCGAGTGTCGGGGCTAATAAGACCGGAAGATATTAATAAAGATAATCAAGTTGAATCAACTAAAGTTGCTAACGCGAGAATCTATTATGGTGGCACTGGTCCACTTGCTGAAGTCAACGAAGAAGGTTGGTTAAGCCGATTCTTTAATTCAGGTTGGTGGCCGTTCTAAGCAGTAACAACGCGGAATAATACAATGACTCAAATTAATTTAAAATCTATCTGTAAACCGATTTTCGTCGCCGGACTAGTTTTGGTATCTAGTTTTGTCTCGTGCGATCTATTGGCAGAGAGAATAAAAGATATTACTTCGGTACAAGGGGTTCGTGAGAATCAACTAATCGGCTACGGATTGGTAGTAGGGCTAGATGGTACCGGTGAAAAGACCAAGTACACAGAACAAACCTTTAGAACCATGTTGGCACGTTTTGGGATCAATGTGCCTGCCGGGGGGCAACTTAAATTAAAGAACACTGCTGCTGTTGCGGTGCATGCAAACTTACCTGCGTTTGCAAAAAAAGGACAGACAATCGATGTAACGGTGAGCAGTTTGGGCGAAGCAAAAAGCTTACGTGGTGGTACTTTAATCATGACGCCACTGAAGGCGGTTAATGGTCAAGTTTATGCCATTGCTCAAGGCAACCTTGTTGTTGGCGGCTTTGGAGCACAAGGCGGCGACGGCTCTTCGATAACCGTCAATGTTCCCACCGTGGGAAGAATTCCAAATGGTGCTTCGGTTGAACAAACGGTTGCTACCAACTTTATGGAAACGGAACATATTGTTTTTAATTTACATCAGCCGGACTTCACAACAGCAATGCGTTTGGCTAAGCAAATAAATTTACTGGTTGGTTCTAAGGCAGCAGAACCGATTGATGCAACAAGTATAAAAGTTACTGCGCCACGTGATGGCGCACAACGCATTAATTATCTTTCGGTGATCGAAAATCTTGAAGTGGCTCCGGCAGAAGGGATCGCTAAAATCGTGGTTAATTCTCGCACAGGTACCATTATTATAGGAAAAAATATTCACCTTAAAGAAGCAGCGATTGCACATGGCAACCTGATCATCAAGATCAAAGAGAATCAACAAGTCACTCAACCTGGTGCGCTGGCTCAAGCTGGTGAGACGGCAATCACTCAAGATACTCAACTCGAAATAGAACAAGAGAATAATCGAATGTTTCATTTTCAACCTGGCGCAACCTTACAACAACTTGTTGAAGCGGTTAATGCGGTCGGTGCAGCGCCTGGTGATGTCATGGCTATTTTGGAAGCATTAAAAATAGCCGGAGCAATCAGTGGCGAGTTAGTTGTTATTTAATGATGAACACCGCGGCTCGCCAAATTCAATCCAGTCCTAGTATTTACAATGATTTGAATTCACTGGACAAAATTCGCAAGCAAGCGAAGGATGATCAACACGCAGCGATCAAAGCTGCCGCTAAAGAATTTGAAGCTTTCTTTATGAATATGATGCTCAAGTCTATGCGTCAGGCAAGTGAAGTGATAGGCGAGGACTCGATGTTTTCTAGTCAGCAAGAAAAAATGTTTGTTGGCATGTTGGACGAGCAGCTATCGGTTGAGTTATCACAAAAAGGCAACCTAGGGATTGCCGAACTTTTGACACGCGACTTACTTGGGGAGGACTTATCCAAGAAGCCAGTTCAATCGATATCAGAATTTCTTCCGCGAACTCATCGAGAAAAACAGGCAGAAGCGGAAATACAAATTCAGTCAGTGGGCGAGGCAAATAATCATAAGCCATACGAAAAATATGAAAACAAGCTTGATTCATTATCGAATCAAACTGTCGGTGGTATTACTGACCCTATACTGCAAACTCATCGATACGAAGCCGTTACTCCCGCGGTAAACAGAATAAATCAATCTAATTATCTTGAAAAAGTATCTGCAGCAAGTTTGCAGCTAGATAATGCGGTTTCACAGAATTCTACCCAGCTCGGGGTGAATCAATTAGCGGAGAAAAAATCGCTTTTCGAAAACGCGCAGTCTTTTATTAAGAAGCTTTTACCAACGGCCAAAAAAATTGCCTCCAAACTCGGGGTCGATCCAAAACTACTAGTGGCGCAAGCCGCGTTAGAAACTGGTTGGGGGAAATACATAATGCACGATGCTTCAGGTAAGCCAAGTTATAACCTGTTTGGTATCAAAGACAGTGATGGCTGGTCAGGTGACAGTGTTAAAGCTAATACTTTAGAAGTTGAACAGGGTACGTTTGTAAAACGCCAACAGCACTTTCGCATGTATGAAAGTTTCGAACAGAGCTTTGTCGACTACGTTGAATTTGTCAAGTCGAGCCCTCGATATCAACAAGCCCTTGATGCCGTGGAAAATGCTAAGAGTTATATCAAAGCGCTTCAGCAGTCGGGCTATGCGACTGATCCAAATTATGCGGATAAAGTTATTAATATTTACGAGAATGGTGTAAAGCCGTTTACTGCGTCAGAGTAATCATCACGATTTGATTCCAATGAAACAAAGCAGTCTTGCAAGAGAGAATATCATGATCAAGTTATCAACAATCGCTAAGAGGAACCTAATATGCCGGTAAATATATTTGGCATCAGCGTCTCTGGGTTGCTAACGAATCAAGCGGCGCTCGATACAACCTCCCACAATATTGCCAACGCTAATACTGAAGGCTATAGTCGACAACGTGTTTCACAGCAACAGCGGTTGCCGGAATTCATCGGTGGTAATTATTTCGGATCGGGCGTAGAAGTAGGACAAGTTAAACGAATATTTGATCAAACGCATCAACTAGAGATCCAGTCTGCAACCGCCAACTTTAAACAATTGGAAGCCTACCTCGCGCAAGCTGATCGAGTTGATGGATTATTGGCGGACAGCCAAAACGGATTAGACAATTCCCTACAAAGTTTTTTTTCCGCACTTAGCGGTGTTGTGAATGACCCCGCATCGGTTGCTGCTCGGCAAGTAATGTTGAGCCAAGCCGAAGGGCTAGTTTCACGATTCGACTCTATTCACGCCCAGTTAGACGCACAAGTCACGCAGATTAATACAAGTATCGCCTCGGTGGCCGAGGAAATTACAGCACTAGGTAATTCAATCGCAAACTTAAATACTCGAATCGCCGGTGCGCCCGGAAACCCGCCGCCTGATTTACTTGACCAACGCGATGTTGCCATTCAGCGCATTAGTGAGTTGGTGGCAGTGCAAACCACTCGTCAGACAGACGGAAGTATTAATGTTTTTATTGGTTCGGGGCAATCTTTAGTTGTTGGTGCAATTTCTAATCAACTACTAGCCGCACCTAATTCTCAAAACCCAAGAGAAATGAGTTTAAGTTTGGCATCTGGTAGCTCATCAATTGAAATTACTAACAACATTGAAGGTGGGCAGTTAGGTGGTCTATTGGCAGTGACAGCCGATATTATAGAACCCGCTTTCAATACTTTGGGACGGGTTGCTCTTTCTGTCGCAGATACATTTAACCAACAAAATAGACTGGGTATCGACTTAAATAATGATTTAGGTACCAACTTGTTCACTGATATTAACGACGCAGCGATTGCTGATTCCCGAGTCTTCGATAATCTTAATAATACCGGTAATGTTGATTTAAGTATTAATATCGATGACCCTGCACTATTGGGAGATTCTGACTACACGTTGTTTTTGCAAGGTGGTAATTACCAATTAGTCGATCAATCTACCAATACTACTGTCGCTACATTTGCGCCTCCGGGAGTTCTACCCGACACAGTGCAATTAGCCGCACAAGGGATTAGCATAAACTTTTTATCTGGTGCTGCTGTGAATGGTGATTCTTTTGAAATACAACCGGCTAGAAACTTCTCCAGAGACTTTGCCGTCGCCATAACAACTGCCGAAGAAATCGCCGCCGCGTCGCCGATCAGAGCAGAGCAATCTTTGTCTAATATTGGTAGTGGCGCAATCTCGGGAGTCACTGTTACTGATACATCGACAACCCAATTCACCAACGTGGCTTATGATTTGGATCCACCGATACGAATTGAGTTTGACGCTCCACCGGGAGTCGCGGGAGAATTTTCAATATACGATATGTCGACTGGCAGCCCAGTTTTGATCACCGGAGGCATCGCAGGTTATGTGCCAGGTCAAGACAACGACATGCTCGCCTTAGCGGGTGCTCCGTTTAACAGTTATGGATATGATATTACTCTCAATGGGGATCCACAGCCCGGTGATAGTTTTGATATTAGCTATAACAATAATGGTAGCGGAAATAATGAAAATGCTGCGTTATTAGCAGATCTGCAACAGTTTGCCGGATTGGATAATGGCACCTCCACCTATCAACAAGCCTTTGGTCGAATCATAGGAAGAGTTGGGGTCAATACTCAGTCTGCGCAAATTAAACGAGATGCGGCCGAAAGTATTATGTTTCAAACGCAAGAGCGACGGGATAACTTGTCGGGTGTTAATTTAGATGAAGAGGCAGCTAATTTGTTGAAGTTTCAACAAGCCTACGAAGCCTCTGCGCAAGTGATCAATGTGGCAAGAACGCTGTTCCAAACGGTGCTTGACTCGGTTCGATAAGCAGTTTAAACAAAGGCTTTAATCATGAGAATCTCAACTTCACAAATTACAAGTGCCGGTATTCGAGAAATGCTGCTGCGGCAAGCTGAGATCCAACATACTCAGCTGCAGCTATCAACTCAGTTAAGAGTTTTAAAGCCGTCTGACGATCCTGTAGCAGCTACAGCAATTAGTGCCTTAACGGCTGAAATAGCGCAGCTAGAACAGTATAATAAAAATGGCGATGCCGCACGCGCAAGCAACGAGTTAGAAGAAACAGTTCTGACTAGCGCCAATGATATTTTGTTTAGAATAAGAGAGTTAACCGTTGCCCTTGGAAATGGTTCTTATACTAAAAATGAATACGATAGTATTGGTGTTGAATTAGAAGAAAGTTTAAAAGAATTGACCGGACTAGCAAATACTAAAAATGCTAATGGGGATTATCTTTTTAGCGGCGGTAAAGTTAAATCTCAAAGTTTTATCCAGGATGCCAGCGGAAATATTTCATACAATGGCGACCAAAACCAGCGTCTGTTGAGAGTCAGTAGCGGTGTTGTGGAGCCTGTTTCTGATTCGGGATTTGAAGTGTTTGTTGATGTTAAGAATGGTAATGGCAAATTTACGGTTGCTTCAGATGCGGCTAATACCGGCGGTGCAATTATTACCCAAGGCAGTTATCAAGCTCCGCCGAACTTTCTTGCAGAGGCTTACACCATTACCTTTGCTACTGACGCGAGTAATAACACAACTTATACGGTGACGGGGGATACATCTGGCTCAACCATTGTGCCAGCCACCATTTATCAGCCAGATAACGCGATTACCTTTAACGGTGTAACGGTTAATGTAAGAGGTGAACCTGATGTTGGAGATGAACTGAATATTTCCCCCAGTCAATCACAGAGTGTTTTTTCGGTGGTGCAAGATGCTATCGCGGCAATCGGAAGCTTTACTGACACCGAAGCGGGGAGGGCAGAGTTTTCTAATCAATTAACCAATGTGCAAGAATCACTTAACCGCCATATGGATAACATTAATGTTGTGCGAGGTAAAATTGGTGGCCGATTAAATGCCATTGAATCGGAATTCGATAGTAATCTTTCACAAATTATCACAAATAAAAGTAGTCTTTCCGACGTTCGCGATTTGGATATTATTGAGGCCTCATCCCGATATTCTCAACAGTTGGTCGTCCTTGAAGCGGCTCAGGCAAGCTTTGTTAGAATCCAAGGGTTAAATCTTTTTAATTTCCTATAAGCCAGTATAAAATATTGAGTGTGGGTGCTCGATTAATTCAATCTGCCAAAGCTCATTAAGTCATCAAACTTTTCAGAACTTTGGACAATGCATGAAATAGCGCTTACCCTAGTAAGAATGAATGTCTAAGGATTACCATTGAAAAAAAAGGCAAGTGATCTCAGTGAGCAAAACTATCATCACGCGGTGCAATTTCATCAGGTGGGAGATCTGGTCAAGGCTAAGTCACTTTATAAAAAAGTCTTAAAATCCAGCCCTAATCACTTTGATGCATGTCATTTGTTGGGCTTGGTCTACTTGCAACAAAAGCATCTTAGCAAGGCGGAAAAATGGCTAAAGAAAGCGATACTAATTTCTCCGGATAAGTCACAGTTTTATTTATCGCTTAGCAATGTTTATATTGAAGCTAACAATATAGGAGCGATGACCGCACTGTCTCAATCTTATGAACTAAGGTTTAGCCAGGATAAATCGATAAGCTTCCGCTTGGCGACGATGCTAGTCAAAAATGGCCTTGCTGAAAACGCGTTGCCTTTGTTAGAACAAGCCTCGATTCTATATCCCTCTGATTGGCAAGTTTGGTTGCAGTATGGTAATTGTTTTTTTGGTTTAGCCAATTTTGAACAAGCAGCACAATGCTATTCTAAAGTGTTAAAACTAAATGCCAATCAAACCGACGCGCTAAATAACTTAGCAGCAATCAATTTACAGCAGGGAGAGCTCGAACAAGCTAAAGCACATCTTTTAAGAGTCACTTCTATCGAGGCTGAGCATGCGGTCGCCAACTATAATTTGGCTAATATTTATCACCAACAAAACCAAGGGCAGCTCGCTCTAAATCATATTGAGTTAGCATTGGGGACTAGCCCGGATTACCTTGAAGCGAAGTTGCTCAAAGCCAAAATTTCACGCCTTAACGGTAACGTTCAATTGGCGTTTGAGACCTACCAAGAGCTACTAGAAAAGAACAATTCATCGATTGAGTTATTACAAGAGGTAGGTAAGTACTATTTTCAACTAAGACAATTTGAATTAGCTAAAGATTATTTTGAAAGTGCTTACTCTCAATGCGGTACCTCCCAAAGTGGCACCTCCGAAAGCATTTTGTCTCAAAGGACTTGCTTAGCAGACGCGATTTACAATTTAGCAATTTGTCATCTGCAGCTAAAGAACTATCAAATGGCAGCCAACTATTTCTCCGAATTGCTGGAACAAACACATGACTATTTTGCTGCCTACGCGCCTTATTTACACAGTTTACGTCAAACCTGTAGTTGGCAAACAGCCACAGCGATAGAATCACAACTACGCCATATCATCGAGTCGAAAGATGTTGTGGATGTGCCACCTTTTAGCATGATTACACTAGAGTCAAGTCACAGCGTAGAGCAAATAAAAGTGGCTCAGCTTTGGGTTAAGCAGCATATTCAAAAATACCAGGACACCGAGACTACTTCGCGTCGAGTCGGCGATCGCAAATGCGATGAGAGACTTAATACTGCAACTGTTACTGCTTCTGCTACTGCTTCTGGGACAAGGACTAGGCGAATTAGGCTCGGTTATTTATCAGCTGACTTTCATCTTCATGCTACTTCCATCTTATTGGCCAGAGTGCTAGAGCTTCATGATCAACAAAAATTTGAAGTGTTTGGCTACTCTTATGGGCCAGATGACCAGTCTGAACTGCGGCAGCGAGTAGTCAATGCGATTGAAAATTTTAACGATGTGAGTAGCCAATCTATCGCTCAAGTCATCAATCAAATCAAGAATGACAAACTTGATATTTTGGTCGATCTTAAAGGGTTTACCCAAAATAGTCTGTCAGAAATATTACTCGCTGATTTAGCGCCAGTGCAAATCAACTACCTTGGCTATCCTGCGTCGATGGGGGCTAAGTTAGTCGATTATATAATTGTCGATCCTTTTATAGTCAAAAATAAGCAGGTAGAGTTTGATGAGCAACCTTTACTCATGCCAAACTGCTATCAGCCTAGCGACAACCAACGAACGCTTTTAGCGCCGCCAGATCGAAAGTCGGTAGGATTGAAGGAAGCACAATTTGTTTTTGCAGCGTTTCACCAAGGTTACAAATTGAATGAGAATTTGCTTCATGCTTGGAGTCAAATTTTGCAAGCATGTCACGATAGCGTGCTTTGGTGTTTGGCTATTTCAGAGCTAGCACAGCGTAATATTGAAGACTATTTTATTCAACAGGGTATTGCTCCAGGGCGGATTATCTTTGCAGAGAAAGTATCGCCTGAGCAACATTTAGCGCGTCTGCAATGTGCAGATCTGGTCTTAGATAGCTTCCCTGTTAACGGTCACACCAGTACCAACGATGCACTTTGGGCGAACGTTCCGGTAGTTACCATTGCTGGCAATACATTTATTTCAAGAGTTGCTGGTAGTATTCTTTCTGCCGCTGAGTTATGCGAACTCATCTGCGAAAATTTTGGCGATTACCAGAACAAAGCGATTGAGCTGTACCAGAATAGAAATAAGCTGAAAGCAATTACTAATAAGCTAACAACAAACAAGTTAAATCTGCCGCTATTTGATTCTGAGAAATATACTCGAGCGTTAGAAAAGCTATTCGAAAGCACGTTGCAAAAATCAGACTTTACTAAAAACTAAATAGTCTAGTTATTGGTGTTTAACCACTTTCGAGAAGTCACGGACGTTACGTGGTAGTTCTGCTTTTGCCAAAATGACTCAGCTAATGAATTACCTTTTAAATAGTTGCATTCAACATAGGGAATGCCCAACTCGATAAAGCACTGTTCTAGCGTTGTGACCATTTTTTGCGCAAGTTTCATTCTGCGGTACGCGGGCTCTACCCACAACAGTTGGATCAAGCCTTTGATTGGATCAGCCAGGAATCCATTATCATTGATCACACTGGTGGCACAGATAAAGCCTGCGGGTTTCCCCTCACTTTCAGCCAATAATAGCAGAGAGTTAGGCGAGTCGAGTTCTGAGTTTAGCCATCGAGTTAAATTAATTTCTAGATCAGAATGCGGTTTAAGTTGATGATCATTTTCATGATGGTGCAGTGATAGAGTGAACTGGGTGAGGGTCGCTATATCGCTCTTATTGCACTCGCGTATATTCAAGCCGGCTAGCTTTCCTGAGTTTTTTGATAAGACTTTATCGCGCTTTGAGAATTTTTGAGGTTAATACTTTGGCTTATCATTCGCTGCTTTAAAATTGCTAGCTTATCGGCAACCAATTTATCCGAGTGTTTGACCGTTTCTAATAATGATTCTACAGCACGTTTGCTGTGAGTATTTGACTTGTCTTCAAAATAACCTCGAATAAATTCATCGCGTTGCTTGCTCAAGGTGAGCAGTTCATCCCAATTTTCCGAATCGGCTAGGTGCATGATTTTGCGATTGGTTTTTTCCAGCTTATTTTTAAATTCTAAATTAGACATTGCGTTCGTTTACTTATCTTTTACTAACTTTCTGCGAGCGCTTGGTCTCGTATTCCCATCCAGGCTTCACGAATGTTGCCCATAACTTTTAATACTGCATCTAGCTTTTCGATGCTGTTTTCTGCGTTTGCTTGCATCAAAGTGACGGTGCTGAATTCGTATAAATCATTGAGGTTAGTTGAGATTTCGCCCCCTTTTACAAAGTCGAGACTCGCTTGAAGGCCATTAATAATAGAAATAGCCCAGCTAATGTGTTGACCTTTCTGGGCAATTTTTTTCTCGTTCATAAAATACTTTGCTTTGTTGATTTTTTCGATCGCTCCATCAATCAGCATTTGAATCAACATATGTGGGTCCGCGTCTTCAACGCCGCTCGTGGCACTAATTTTGTTGTAGGCTAACGCTCCGGATAGTCCCATAGTTTTAATTCCTCAATAAAAGTTAGTTCTTTAAGCTGGCTTAACTCTCGTTACCACCAAAGCCAGGTAAGTTTTCAAATTGCTGCGCGATATAACTTTGAGTGCTGTTAAACTGGGCCACAATGGCATCCATGGCAGCAAATTGATTAGTTAGTCTAAACTGTAGTTTCTCAATACGTAATTCTAATGATATACGATCATCCGCAATTTGGCTGAGTTGTTCATTTAACGAAGTTTCACGAGTAGCAATAATACCGGTGCTACTGGTGTAATTATTAATTAAGTCTCTTAGTTGAGTCGCGAACCCCGTATCGCCAGCAAATAAATCATCAAACTTTTCGAAATCAGATTCAATCGCCTCGGTGAGTTGCTCATCGTCTATTTCAAGTAAGCCGTCTTGAGTACTGCTAATTCCCAGCGATGTTAAGCTATTAAATGAACCTGACGCAGACGAAATGGTAGAGGAAAATAAATTTCTCACTTGAGAGCTGACTTGTCTTAGGGTGTAATCTCCCAGTAATAAGCCGGGAGAGTTCTCGTCTGCAGAGCCGAGTTGTTTGGTCAGCTCAACAAAGCTGTTGTAGGTATCGATAAACGAAGTAATAAGTGATTTAGTGTTATCTGTATCTAATGTAACAGTGAGAGACTCGCTCTCCCCAAGCGCATTCGTTTTTGCAGCGTCTATGGTGACGCCTTCGATCACATCAGTAAACTTATTAGTGGCGCTGGAGGCTTCAAACCCATCGATTTCGATGGTCGCGTCTTTTGCGGCATCCGTTTGTGTCAGATTTGTCGATAGGTCTGCCAGCGAGGCATCGCCAGTATATGTCACTGCCAAATCATTGCCTGCACCAGTGGTCGAAGAGTTAAACACCAATACACTTCCGGTATCGACTTGGTCGGTGACATTATTAAGTAAATTAACAGAAACAAAACTGTTACCTGTTGCTTGATTAATGTTATTTCGAATATCTTCCAAAGTGTCCGCAGAGGACACCGCAACATCAAAGGTATTGACTCCAACGGTAAAAGTGAGGGTGCCGTCGCCGAAGGTTGTCGAACTACCGCCGGTAAAGATTTGGCTTTGATCTTCACTACCCGTCGCTAGTTGCTTGACCTCGATGTCATAACTCCCTGCGGAGGCAGAACTGGACGCGGTGGCACTAAAAAAACTAGAGTCCGAAACACTTACGCCACGTTTTTCAAAGTTTGATGCCAAACTAAGATCCAATGCAGCAGCTCTGAGTTCATCAAGCGAATTACGAAGTCCACCCAGACCGGTCAGGGTGACGGATACATCCGCTTCAAACCGGTCTAAACTGTTTTGTTTAGGTGTCCGTTCGGCAGTGACCAGTGCATCGATGATTGATGTCACATCCAGTCCCGAACCCAGTCCACCTATACTAATGAGTCCCATATTGTGAATACCTATTGCTTTGTAAACAAAAATACTTATTTCAACTACTTTAAAGGTTATCGGCCGTAAAAAAGCTGAAATGAATATTTTTTAATGATTTCTTAAATTATTTTAACCGCTGAGTGGGGTTTAGAATTAGCTAAGTATCCTTTTAATTTAGCAAAATTTAGGCCAAACCAATCCAAGTTGGTCTGTTCAATTAATTTGGCGTTTGGCAGAAAAAAGGGAGGCGCACCTCCCTTCGTTCAAACTTTCTCTTGAAGCAATACTCCGCTATTACCAGAGTTTTGTTCATTGAGCTCCTTCAAGCGTCTAGAAAGATTAATAAGCTCCTCAGGCGGGAATTGCCTGATCAGTTCATCAGTCTCTTTATCAACAACTCGCACGATGGTCACACCAAGCTCGTCATCGACTTTAAATTGAAGGCTTCTATCAATACTTTGATTAAATTGCTGAAGCTCTTCAATTTGGTTTTTTACTTCTTGCTGATCAACTTGAGCGGGTGCGCTAGCAGCGCTTTCGACTTTATTAGTGTTTTGGGTGTCGCTTTGGTTAGTCCTTTTAACCTCCGCTATTTGCTCATTATTAACTAGACCTTTTGAAGCTGAAGGCGCTCTACCTAAGTCGCTTCGCGGCAATTCTCTGCCGCTAGCCACCGAGGCCGGTTGAAAGTTGCCTGCTAAATTTAACGTAGCCATAGCAATTTACCTCAAAGAGCGAAAGAGAAAGCCAGCCAAGACTGACTTTCCCACCAAACGTTAAATGGCTTAAAAAGCGCTTGAAATTTAACGTTAACCATCAGCTTAATCCTACTGAAGTAGCGACAATACTGATTGAGACGAAGCGTTAGCCTGTGCCAATACCGAAAGTCCTGCTTGCTGAAGTACCTGATTCTTAGCCAATTCAGCTGTTTCAGCTGCAAAGTCAGTATCTCGAATACGCGAACGTGCCGCTGAAGTATTCTCGATGATGCTTCCTAAGTTAGCGATAGTACTACTGAAACGGTTTTGAATCGCACCTAAGTCAGCTCGTTGTGAGTCGATCTTGCCTAGTGCTGCATCAACTACTGCTAAGGCTGCTTGTGCACCGGCATAATCACCGATATCGATACTTTGAACTGAACTAAAACTACTGGTTGAAGAAGCGTTTGCAAACACTTCTGTGCTCGCTGTTGCAGTAGTGATCTGACCTTTAGAGCTAGATAGTGAGATAGTACCAACAACGTTACCGATGATTGTACCGCCTTCCGTTAGAGTATCAGCGCCAATCACTATTGACTCAGTAGCCCCTGCATCACTAGTAAATGCTGATAAAGCAATATCTCTTCCATCAGTTGTACTAAGTGTTAAACTTGAAAGATTATTGGCGTCAGCGAATGACGCTGTTACTCCAGAGGCAGTAGAAGAACCATTGATTGCGGCTGCAACCGCACTTAAATCGTTTGCGTTAGCTACTGTTGCGGCAATCGCACTACCATTTAAAGTAAAGGTAATATCACCTGCTCCGCTAAGAGAGCTTAAAGTTGTCGAATTGCTTGCTGTAGCCGTGATACCAATACCACTTGCAGCCGTGTTAATCGCTGCAGCAATATCTGCTGCTGATGCATCATCAGCATAGGCGATACCAGTAATTGTTCCTCCTTCCGCAGTTGTAAGTGCTAGATCCGTTTCCGCAGTAATACCGTTGGCAATTGTTGAAACAGTATCACCTAAAATAGAACCACCCGCACTTGTCAATACATTACTACCCAATGCTGTCGCTCTAGCGTCAGCAACACTGACCGAAATGGTTTCATTTGCTTGAGCACCAACTTGGATATTTTTGGAAGAAAAAGTACCGTCCAATAATTTTGTACTACCAAAACTAGTTGTTTCAGCGATACGGCCTAATTCTGATACAAGTTGAGTTACCTCAGCCTGAAGTGCTGCACGCTCGTCCGACCCATTAACATCAGAAGCCGATTGGATGGATAGATCACGAATACGTTGAAGAATGTTTGAAGATTCTTGTAACGCACCCTCAGCGGTTTGAGCTAAAGAAATACCATCATTCGCATTTCTCACAGCTACGCCTAAGCCGTTGATTTGTGAGGTTAAGTTGTTAGAAATTTGAAGACCCGCTGCATCGTCTTTTGCGCTGTTGATTCTTAAACCAGTTGATAAACGCTGAAAAGTTGTGCTTAAAGCTTCGTTAGTTCGCCCTAAAGAGCGCTGTGCACCGATTGACGATACATTAGTTTGTATTACATTACCCATGATAAATCTCCTAAACCTTTGATATTCAACAAGAACTTATTCCTGAGAAGAGTAAGTCTTATTTTGAAATTACAAAGTGCTTAAAATATAGACGGGGTTAGCCGTCCGCGTGTGTCTTGTTAAAGACGTTTTTCCGAACCAAGCATCTGAGAAACACTTGGATTCTTGCAAGGGATTGAGTCGAAAGGAGAGAAGCTAGAGCTGACTATAATCAGATAAAGTTTATCGCCTGAGAAACAATAACTTACGGTGTTCGAGAACTGCTGAGAACAATTCGCGTTCAAGAAGGGTATCGGCGCTAAAAATAGCGACTTTAAATTATTTACAGAAAAAATTTAATTTAATTTGATATAGCCATGGATAAAGCAGAAATAGAGGCGGTTTGCCAACCAATCGAGATTTGAGATGTTTCGATTGGTTGGCGATTTTATAGACTGCAAAATGAGTCCGTTTTCTAAATACTGCGCCTAAAGTTGTCGTACGGTAGGGGAGCGTTGGGCTTTCATTCTACTAACCTTGCAATAAAGACAATATTGACTGGCTAGAAGCATTTGCTTGCGACAGCACCGACAGACCTGCTTGTTGCAATACCTGGTTTTTAGCCAATTTGGCAGTTTCTACCGCGTAATCGGTATCGGTGATTCGAGACCTAGCAGCAGAAGCGCTTTCGATAATGTTTCCTAAGTTAGATATTGTCGCCAAGAAACGGTTTTGCACCGCACCTAAATCCGCTCGTTGAGAGTCAATTTTTCGAATTGCCGCATCAACAACGGCTAGGGCGCTTTGAGCTCCCGCAAAATCAGAAATATCAACACTTTCGACAGAAGTAAAACTACTGGTCGAAGAGGCACTGGCAAACACATCGGTACCCGCTGTGGCTGTTGTTATCTGACCTTTGGAGCTCGATAAGGAAACCGTACCAACAACGTTACCAATGACTGTTCCACCTTCAGTTAGAGTATCAGCGCCTATTGTAATAGACTCTGTAGCACCTGCGTCACTAGTGAATGCAGATAATGCAATGTCTCTGCCGTCTGTTGTCTGCAAGGTCAGGCTTGAGAGGTTATTTGAGTTGGCAAAAGTTGCGGTCACGCCAGTTGCTGTTGACGAACCGTTGATAGCCGCTGCTATCGCGGTTAAGTCGTTGGCGTTATCCACTGTTGCGGCAATAGCGCTGCCGTTTAAGGTAAAGGTAATATCACCTGCACCACTTAACCCGGTAAGAGTTGTCGAGTTACTAGCTGTGGCGGTTATTCCGATGCCGTTAGCCGCGGTATTAATCGCCGCAGCAATGTCGGCGGCAGACGCGTCGGCGGCATATGAAATGTTAGCTGCTGTACCACCATCCGCAGTGGTTAAGGAAAGGTCGGTTTCCGCTGCGATTCCATTGGCGATAGTAGAAACTGTATCTCCAGTAATTGTTCCAGCGGTAGTCAGGATATGAGTACCTAAAGAGGTCGCTCTCGCGTCAGCAATGCTAACGTTGATAGTCTCATTGGCTTGCGCCCCTACTTGAATTTGTTTGCTGAGGAATGAGCCGTCAAGCAACTGTGTACTACCAAAACGGGTGGTGTCGGCAATTCGCCCTAATTCTTGGATCAGTTGGCTTACTTCTGCTTGCAGTGCTGCACGTTCCGTTGGGCCATTCACATCCGATGCGGATTGGATGGATAGATCGCGAATTCTTTGTAATATGTTGGTTGACTCTTGTAGCGCGCCTTCCGCAACTTGAGCAAGTGATATTCCATCATTTGCGTTTCGAATGGCAACGGTTAAGCCGTTGATTTGTGACGACAGGTTGTTGGATATTTGTAATCCAGCCGCATCATCTTTTGCACTGTTGATCCGCAAGCCTGAAGATAATCTTTGAAAAGTTATGCCTAGATCAGTATTTACTCTTAGTAGGCTTCGTTGTGCGTTTATCGAAGAAACATTGGTATTAAGTACGTTTCCCATTATATCTACTCCTATTTTAATGCCGGTAAACAACACAAATCAGTCAGAGACTGTTGCAGTCGTTAGAGCATAAACAAAACAATAAAATTTAATTGGGAAAGAAAAACTGAGAATTTTACTTTCGATTTAAAATCGAACATCTGAGAATTGTCGATGTATCTGCTTGAGTCACTTGAGAGGAGTGATCAAGCAAGCACGAGACTGAGAATCTTGCGCTAACTAGAATATCGGCGGTCAAAATTCCGTCTTTAATTTAAATCTTAAAAAATTTTAGTTTTATTGATAATTTGCCAAATCTTTATTCCGCAAAGGAGTAAATGCTTTAAAAACAACGGGTTGAATATTATTTGCGCCTAGTAGTTACCACTTTTGTTAAATGTTGGCACACGCATTGCTTAGTTAGAATCGAACGATATGAATTGTGTAAGTTAATCATTACCCATGATAAATCTCCACGCTTTGTATCAGTTCTGTTCTTCGGAACAATGCTAAAACTGGCGCTTTAAGTTGCTGAGAACAGCTTAATTCAAAGGTTTTAGTATGAAGCTCTAAGTCAGGTGGTTGCTGAGAACAGCCGTCTAGTGCTTAACTTCTGTCGTACGGTAAGGGGGTCGCATGTCGACCCCTTTTCTTTTTTAGCGGCTAATTCCTTCCTCTTCGTTTGCCGCGTTATTTTCAAGCGGAAAATATTCTCCGAAAATCAGACATATCACAACCGTTAGTTGAATCATTGGGCTTGGTGGAACAACTAGCTATAAAAAACTGCCAAAAGTTTGACAAATGGGCTATTCTTAATAAAAACACGACGTATGTTGCTAATTTTTAAACCTTTTGTGTCTTTATATTGCATTCACAACGGGCCTAGTCAGCAGCATCCAATCGCATTGAGAATGCTATGAATGTCAAAACACGCTTGCTAGTGATCGAAGATCAATCGGTTAGACAGTCTGAACTAACCGCTGTTTTTGCGCTAGCAGAGATTGAAAGCAAAATTATTTCTAATTCGCAGTGGTGTGAAAATAATGAAACGGTGCAAGGTTACAGTGCCGTGTTGCTCGGAGAGTTTGATGACAAATCAGCGCGAGATACATTTATTTCGAGTTTTTCAAAGCAAAATCAAACCATACCGTTAGTCAATCTTGTTGATACTACTCAAAATCCTGAGGCCGACCACAATAAAGAATTGCTGCAACATCAACTCAGTTGGCCTTTTAGTGCAGAACAATTAACTAATTTGTTGTATAGCTGCCAAACCCCCAATCATGCGGACTTGAGTGAAGCAGAAAGGCATCGTCGGAGCACTCTAAGAACAAACATGGTGGGCAAAAGTGCAGCCATGGAAGCGGTGCGAACCTTGATCCAACAAGTGGCCAATAGTGAAGCAAGTGTGTTAATTCTTGGTGAATCAGGGACTGGTAAAGAGGTTGCTGCGAGAAACCTGCACGATTTATCCGATCGTAAAGATAAACCCTTTGTACCGATAAACTGTGGAGCAATTCCTGCCGAATTATTAGAAAGTGAGCTTTTTGGTCATGAAAAAGGGGCGTTTACCGGTGCGCTTACTGCCAGAAAAGGGCGGTTTGAGCTGGCTGAGGGGGGGACTATTTTCCTCGATGAAATCGGTGACATGCCGATGCCAATGCAGGTGAAGTTGTTACGCGTATTGCAAGAGCGAACCTTTGAAAAAGTGGGCAGTAGCACACCGATTTCGGCAAACGTAAGAATTATTGCGGCGACTCATCGCAAATTAGCGGAAGAAGTAAAAGAAAATCGCTTCAGAGAAGACTTATTTTATCGGCTAAATGTATTCCCGATTGATATGCCACCACTAAGAGAGCGCGTTGAGGATATTCCGCAACTTGTGTCGGTATTAGTAAGCCGACTCGAAAAAGAAAAACGAGGCTCCGTTAGGTTAAGCCCAAATGCTCTAAAGTCTCTCATGCAGTGCCAATGGGCTGGTAATGTCCGGGAGTTGGCAAATTTGATTGAGCGATTATGTATTCTCTATCCTTATGGCGTCGTCGATGTCAGGGAGTTGCCACAAGACTATCGAGATGACAGCGTTGCGAGTAGCTTTGAGCAACCGCCAACCGTTACTTCTCCTGAGCCAGAACTGATAGAGTCGCAAACGCTTCCAGAAGACGGTATCGACCTAAAGACTCACATTAAGAACACAGAAATTAATTTCATCACAAAAGCGCTGGATCAAGAAAACTGGGTTGTCGCGAGAGCGGCTAAACGGCTTAAAATGCAGCGAACGACCTTAGTCGAAAAAATGCGTAAGTACGACTTGCAAAAGTGATTCACGCGAGCCGCTCATAATGCGGCGAGAATTTGACACATCCCCGTAAAACTCCAGATATCTTTCTCTAAGTTGTTGTTAATAAACAACAAATAAAGTCGGCATATAAATTGCAAATTATCATTTCGATTGTTAAAGCTGTGAATACTTTGGCACTTTATACATTGAATCGAGTGAGGATTGTATGCCCCAAAATGCTCAAACTATTTCGTCTGTTGCGGTTGATAAAGCCAACCTGAGAAATAAAGCGGATCGCTCTAATTACTCTGCCCAAGAGGATCCGTCGACAACCTCTCAGCTTAGCTCTGTCATGTCAGATCTCAACCGACTATCAAGGTCATTTGTTGACTCCTATCAAAACCTTGAAGGTCAAGTTGAACAGCTCAATGATCAATTGCTTGATGCAAGTGAACAACGTTGTGAAGCCATCGAAGAAAAACAAAAACTAATCGATGAAAAGCAGGCGATCGATAATCGTTTGCAAAACTTGCTAGCAATTTTGCCTTCTGGGGTTGTTGTTCTAGACGGAAAGGGGGTTGTAAGAGATTGCAACGCCGTCGCGATCGACATTCTTGGAAGGCCTCTAGTAGGGGAAGCATGGCTCGACGTAATAAGACGAACCTTTGATCCGCAAGCGGACGACGGTCACCAAATTTCGCTTAAAGACGGACGTAAAGTACATATCGAGACTAGGGCGCTTGATTCTGAACCTGGTCAGTTGATTGTTTTAACGGATATGACAAAAACAAGGCAACTGCAATCGCAGCTCAGTCAGCAACAAAAGTTATCAAGTATGGGCAAGATGGTGGCATCGCTTGCCCATCAAATTAGAACGCCGTTGTCGGCCGCATTACTTTATGCTTCGCACTTGTCCAATGGTCAGTTGCCGGAAAATAAAAGCTCAGAATTTAGTTATTTGCTGTTGGAAAGATTAAAGTTTATGGAACGTCAAATTGGTGACATGCTCAACTTTGTCAAAGGCGAACGAAAGTCTAAGGCTGCCATTAAACTGGCTGATTTAATTGACGCAATTAAGTTAAATTGTCAGACCGCAGCACACGAAGTTCAGCTTGATACCAGTGGGATTGGTGATCATCAATTATTGTTAGTCGGCGATCTCGACGCCCTAAATGGTGCCATTAGCAATTTAATCAACAATGGCATTGACGCTACTAAAAGCCAAGCGCCAGTGAAGGTTGTACTAAAATCAATTGGCACCAACCAATTGCAAATTATTGTCAGCGATCAAGGCATTGGCATCGATAAGACTCAACAAAAGAATTTGTTTGAACCTTTTTATACCACTAAAAGCCAAGGAAACGGTTTGGGGTTAAGTATTGTTCATGGTGTGGTGATTGAACATCAAGGCAGCATTGAAGTCAGTTCAACTCGCGGCAGGGGGAGCCAGTTTAAAATTACTTTACCAGTCATTTCAAGTAAAGTTGCAAATGCAAGTCCCCATGAGGTATCGGCCAATTCAAAAGTTGAAAAAGCGAGGTCAGCCCAGAAAAGTACTCAAACCAAAAGCACTAGACAAGCCGAGCAATCAGCAGGAGTTTTATATGGTTACTAAAGTATTAGTGGTTGAAGATGACTTTGCCTTACGCAGTGCATTAGTCGCAAGTTTAGAAGTTTCTGGTTATAAAATACTGTCCAGCGAAAATGCCGAATCGGCAATTGTACAGCTCGCGAAATCGCCTTTGCCCGATATGGTCATTACAGATATCCAAATGGGAGAAATGAGCGGAATCGATTTGTTAAAACATATTCGAAAGAATAATCAGCAATTGCCAGTTATTTTAATGACAGCCTATGGAGATGTTAGCGACGCTGTCGAAGTGATGAAATTGGGCGCCTGTGACTATATTCAAAAACCATTTGAGCCAGAAAAGCTTACAGAAATTATAGAGCGATACCTTCCAAAAGTTGGCGAACAACAAATCGTCATCGTTGATCCAGCGAGTCAAGAAATATTCCAATTTGCCAAAAAAATTGCTGCAACTCATTCAAACGTTTTACTTTCTGGAGCGAGTGGTTCCGGAAAAGAAGTGATGGCAAAGTTCATTCATCAAAATTCGCCTAGGCAAGGGAATAAGTTTGTCGCCATTAATTGTGCGGCAATCCCAGAAAACATGCTTGAATCAACGCTATTCGGATATGAAAAAGGTGCATTTACAGGTGCCCATCAATCAATGCCTGGAAAGTTTGAACAGGCTCAAGGTGGTACCTTGTTGTTAGATGAAATTTCTGAGATGCCTCTGGCGTTACAGGCCAAAATTTTAAGGGTTATTCAAGAACGAGAAGTTGAACGATTGGGCGGCAAGAAAGAAATCAAATTGGATGTTCGTGTTATTGCCACCACCAACCGAGATTTAAAACAAGAAGTTGAGAATAAAACTTTCCGAGAGGACCTTTATTATCGGTTGAATGTATTTCCAATTCGTTGCTTGAGTTTGCCTGAACGACCAAAAGATATTTTGGCACTGTCAGAATCTCTGTTGCAAAAATATCGTACTAGTCAAGGCTTGTCAGAATTACAATTTTCGGCAGAAGCTAAAGCTAAGCTAATTAGTTACACGTGGCCCGGAAACGTTCGTGAACTAGATAATCTAATTCAACGGGTAGCCGTGTTGGCAAGCGGCGACTCGATATCGGCTGATGAAATTATTTTTGAACTTCCCAGCACAACCCAACATCAAAATACCAGCAATTCGGTCACCTCACCGGCAGCTGACAGTGGTGAAAATCAACTAGGCAATGACATGAGACATCATGAGTACCAACTAATCGTTGAATCACTGGCAAAGTGCAATGGCAAGAAAAAAGCCGTTGCAGAGCAGCTCGGTATTAGCGCAAGAACGTTAAGATATAAAATCGCTAAAATGCGAGAAGCAGGATACTGTATCCCTGATAAAAAATCATTTGCATAGGGTAAATTCACAATGAAAACTTCTTTTGATAATAATCAACTTCTAGCGCAAATGCAGCAACTTAATAAAGTTGCAAAAAGTGGCGCGAGTGGAGTGACTCCAGCGACTCAGTCTGCAGGTAATGAATTTGGTAGTTTGTTGAGTAAGGCGATTGATACTGTTAACCAGCAGCAACAAGAGTCGGGACAATTAGCACGGCAAATCGATATGGGCGATGGTGGAGTTAGTTTAGTTAAAGCGATGATCGCCGCTCAAAAATCCAGTGTGGCGTTTCAAGCCACAGTTCAAGTTAGAAATCGTGTAGTCTCGGCATATCAAGATATCATGAATATGCCGATATAATTTATATATCAGTAACAAACAAAAAACACAATATTAGTTTAATAATTGATTGGAGAAAAAGAAGTGGCCGAAGCAGCAACTTCAGATATGGTTAAGGTCGAAGGAGAGTCCGGTGGACTTCTTCCTGGAATGGGTAGCCTTGCACCATTAAAACAAGTGGGCATTTTAATCGCTATTGCGGCAAGTATTGCTATGGGTGTAATGGTTGCAATGTGGTCCAGTGAACCACCGATGAGACCTTTGGCTAATTTAGAGCCAGAAGCGGCAATGGATGTTATTAATTATTTGGAGCAACAACAAATACCCTATCAGGTTGCAACCAATGGTCGAATACTAATTCCTCAATCAAAGTTCAAAAGAATTCAAATTGAATTAGGAGCGCAGGGCGTCAATTTGGAAGATAGCAGCACCCGTTCCTATCTCGATAAAGACAGTGGCTTTGGTGTTTCTCAACGAATGGAAAAAGCACGTCTATTACGAAATCAAGAAAATCTTTTAAAACAAACTCTTGAAGAGTTTAATGGTGTGAGAGCTGCAAAAGTTCACCTTGCCATTCCAAAAGAATCCTCCTTTATCAAAAATCGTCGTAAGCCCAGTGCTTCTATCTTGCTTAATTTGTATTCACGAGGAGCAATCTCAGAAGAGCAAAGTAATTCGATGGTTGACTTGGTGGCTGGCAGTATTCCAAACATGGAACGAAGTCAGGTTACAATTACCGATCAATATGGTCGATTGTATCATTCTGGTTCCATGACCAGTGCTCAACTTGCAAGTTCGCGAGAGCTTAATATCGTGCGAGAAAGACAAGACGATATTCGAAATCGTATAGAACAAATCTTAACTCCGATTGTTGGCGCAGCGGCATTTACCGTGCAGGTCAATTTAGATATGGACTTCAGTAAAAAAGAACAAACCATGCAAACGTTTAATCCTGACTTACCGGCGGTAAGAAGTGAGCGAACAATTGAAGACAGCAGCAACTCTGCAAGTGCTGGCGGCGTTCCCGGTGCTTTATCAAATCAGCCACCAGCAAATTCGGCCATCCCACAAACCAACGCAGCCGATGGCACCGCTGATTCTCAAAATGCTAATTCGGGCAACCGTCGCTTGGAAGCTGAGCGAAATTATGATTTAGATACCACTATTAGTCATATCGTGCCACAGGTTGGTGTGGTTGACCGGTTAAGCATATCGGTTGGATTAGATTACATCGATGATCCTGCAAACGCGGGTCAAAAAATAGCGCGACCCGCTGCGGAAGTTGATCGAATCGCACGACTCATTCAAGCAGCTGTCGGTTACAACGTTCAACGTGGTGATATAGTGAGTGTTGATTCATTTCCTTTTGTTGCGGGCGAGACTCTCCCACCACCACCAGCACCAGAGTTTTACGAGCAAGAGCTATTTCAGACTCTGTTAAAACCAGCAATAGCTTTGCTTCTTGGTTTAGTGTTTATTTTTGTTGCAATAAAACCGATGTTTACTCGACTTTCAACAGTGCCGGCGATTGCCAAGCCCGCTGCGCAAGAGGAAGAAAATGATTTTGAAGATCTCGCCAGTGGCTTAGCTGGTGACACCGAACTTTCAAGTGATAAAGTGACTTTGGCTGGCCACGAAAATTTGGAGCTTCCGCCGCCGACCGTTGGCGAAGTTCAAAAACTCGAACAAGCGAAAGGTGTGGTAAGTAATAATCCAACATTAGTTGCCCAATTAGTGAAAGGGTGGATTGAAGAAGATGGCTGATAGTAAAGAAGAAAAAATTTCAGGCGTTGAAAAAGCCGCTGTCCTTTTACTTTCGCTTGGTGAAGAAACCGCTGCGGAAGTATTAAAACATATGGGCCCCAAAGAAGTTCAAGTTTTGGGTATGAGCATGGCCTCGCTAAAAAATGTGGGAAAAGGAACGGTTGAAAATGTTGTTAGCGAATTTTTAGAGAAAGTTGAGGAACAAACTGGGATCGGAATTGGTACCGAAGACTACATTCGAAATACACTCAAAACTGCGCTGGGTGATGATAAAGCTGGCGGTATTATCGATCGTATTCTTGCAGGAGCAAACACCAAAGGATTGGATACACTAAAATGGATGGACGCTCGTTCAGTCGCAGATGTTGTTCGCTTTGAGCATCCACAAATTCAATCAATTATTCTTTCTTATCTCGATCCTGATCAAGCGGCAGAAGTACTTAAATTGTTACCCGATAAAGTTCGCATTGACCTTACCATGAGAATCGCCGCACTCGAAGCAGTTCAGCCCGATGCATTGCAAGAACTGAATGATATTATGGAAAAACAATTTACCGGTAGTGGCTCGACCCAGGCCCATGAAATAGGCGGGGTTAAGAAAGTGGCAGACATCATGAACTTTATGGATGGCTCAAACGAAGCATTGATCATGGACTCCATTAAAGAAACCGATGAAGATTTGGCACAACAAATTCAAGACCTAATGTTTGTGTTTGATAATCTTGAACAGGTTGATGATCGTGGAATTCAGGCATTACTTAGAGAGATTTCTACTGATACGTTAATTGTCGCACTAAAAGCTTGTGAAGAGTCGATTAAGGAAAAAATCTTCAAAAATATGTCGAAGCGTGCTGCCGAATTGATGCGTGACGATTTAGAAGCCATGGGACCGGTAAAACTGAGCGAGGTTGAATCGGCACAAAAAGAGATTTTAACTATCGCGAGACGTATGGCTGAATCCGGTGAAATTGTGCTCGGTGGCAGCGGCGAAGAAATGGTTTAGCAACAACTAACGAATTGGAATTTTGTTGGCAAAGGCATTGTTCGTCTGGCATTGTATACTGGTTGATTCTATCCAGACTAATGGAGATGAGATCTTGATTGGTGTTATTTGTAAGTATTCAATGTGTGTTATAAGTTTTCTTAAAACACATCTGAAATTCAAGTAAAAGTTGGTTATTTATACATGGTTACTAAAGCAAAATCTGACGAGCCGACAAAGCCACTGCGAAATGTGACTAACTTTGCTAAGTGGGAAATGCCTGCGATTGATGCACCTGAAGGCAAGATTTTTCGTCAACCTGTCGAGGAAGAGCAGGAACAAGAAGTCGAGCTCGTTGAAAAAATTTCCGAAGATGAAATCCAAGCGATTAGAGATGCTGCTTATCAAGAAGGGTTTCAAAAAGGTCAAGCCGATGGTTTAGCCAATGCGCAAGAACAAGTTGATGCGAGAGTGCTGTTATTAGAAAGCTTGATTCAACAACTTGCTGAACCAACCCAAGCTTGTGGCGAGCAAACTGAGCAAGCGTTATTGCAAATGGCATTTGCTATCTCAAGGCAAATTGTTAGGCGAGAATTAAAGCAAGATCCAACACAGCTCATTGCCATTATCAGAGATGCATTAAAGCTTTTGCCGGTAGGTTCCAAAAACATTCAAGTCCAGCTTCATCCAGAGGATGCAGCGGTGATCCGAAATGTTTTATCAATCGATGAAGATTCTCCAGACTCTCGCTGGAAACTTGTCGAAGAACCTTCGATGGAGCGAGGTGGTTGTTTACTAAAAACCGACAATTCTAATGTTGATGCCTCCGTGGACCGTCAAATCGCAGTTTTGTTCAGCCGTATTGCCGGTGGACAAAGAGCAGGTGAAGATAATGCAAACGGATGAAACCTTTAGTGCGTTTTTAAATAAGTACCAGTCCAAATTAGAAAACCAATCCAGTATTGTGGTGGAGGGACGACTGACACGCATGATTGGAATGACTCTTGAAGCTGTCGGTTGTAATGTCAATATCGGAGAGCGTTGTCAAATTGAAACCATCAGCGGCAGCTTGGAAGACGCGGAAGTGGTTGGTTTTTCAGATGATAAAATCTACTTAATGCCAATTGGCAGTATTCAAGGGTTAGGTCCAGGAGCTCGAGTTATTCCGACTGGGCGCGCTCCCGAAATTCCGGTAGGGCGGGCATTACTTGGTCGCGTACTGAATGGGCAAGGGCAGCCGATTGATAATCGTGGTCCGGTGCATTGTTCTCAGACTAGACCCTTAGTGGCTGATACTGTCAATCCACTAAAGCGAAAGCCGGTGCAAGAGCCTTTGGACGTCGGCGTACGTTCGATCAATTCGGTGTTAACTGTTGGCAGAGGACAACGGATGGGATTGATGGCAGGTAGTGGCGTCGGTAAAAGTGTCCTGCTTGGAATGATGACTCGCTTTACGGAGGCCGAGATTATTGTGGTCGGGTTAATCGGTGAGCGGGGCAGAGAAGTAAAGGAATTTATTGAGCAAATTCTCGGAGAGGAAGGGCTAAGGCGAGCTGTGGTTGTCGCGGTACCGGCCGATAATTCACCCTTAATGCGAATTCAAGGTGCCATGGCAGCAACCACCATCGCTGAATACTTTAGAGATCAGGGCAAAGATGTTTTGCTTTTAATGGATTCCCTAACACGCTTTTGCCAAGCTCAGCGCGAAGTAGCGCTGGCCATTGGAGAACCGCCAGCGACCAAAGGATATCCACCTTCGGTGTTTGCACGAATGCCGCAGCTGGTTGAACGTGCCGGTAATGGTGATACCGATGGTGGTTCCATTACCGCTTTTTATACCGTGCTTGCAGAAGGTGATGATCAACAAGACCCTATTGTTGACGCGGCCAGGGCTATACTCGATGGGCATGTGGTGTTATCAAGAGCGCTTGCCGATTCAGGTCATTATCCTGCCATTGATATTGAAGGTTCAGTGAGCCGAGTGATTAATCAGATTACAGAAGAAAGTCACAGAGAAGCTATATCGCAACTCAAATACCTGTATTCAAGTTATCAACAAAATAAAGATTTAATTACGGTGGGTGCTTATCAAAAGGGCAGTGACCCTGTTATTGACGACGCGATAGAAAGCATGCCCGAAATTCGTTCGTTCCTTTGTCAAAACATAAATGAAAAGGTCCGAATGGATGAAAGTATTGATGAACTTAGACAAATGATGACCAATTAGGGCTATTTAGACTATACTTAAAAAGCCATTTAAGTCTTTAATTGCAACACTTACATGGGATCCAAAGAGAAGCTAATGAACGCCTCAAAACGATTAAAACCAATCAAGCAACTTGCTGAAAACAAAGAAAAAGCAGCGGCTCAAAACTTGGGCAAGTCGGTTGAATATCGTAAATTGCAGCTGAATAAATTAGCCCAGCTTAGAAATTATCGTGCGGAATACGTTTTATCAATGTCGGAAAAGACTCAGCAAGGCATGTTTGGCGATCAATTACAGCAATACCATTTGTTTTTAACCAAGCTCGACACAGCCATCCAACATCAAGAGCAAGTTGTAGAAGAAAGCGAGAAGTCTTTGGTCCAAAGCCAAGACAATTGGCGAGAAGATAATAGCCGAAACAATGCCATCGGTAGCGCGATTGATAAAATAAAGAATAAAGAAAATCGCCAATCAGAAAAGCGAGAAAGCGCCCAAGTAGATGAAATGTCAACTCAGGCATTCTTAAGACAGAAGCGGTTTTAGCTTGCTATCTCGCATTTGAGATAGTCTGACGCCGCTTTGCTCGGTAACCCTCGACAAATTGATTTTTACTCCATCCTAAGATAGGCCCTGCAAAAAGCTAGAAACTTCTTAAATTTCTGCTATACCTTTATTAATACTTTTAAAAATGGCGGATCATTTGGTGAACCCTCACGGGGAGTCAAAAGGTT
Organism: Kangiellaceae bacterium; assembly: GCA_965230525.1. Taxonomy (GTDB): domain Bacteria; phylum Pseudomonadota; class Gammaproteobacteria; order Enterobacterales; family Kangiellaceae. Next base: position 3,815,427 of record OZ246008.1, on the reverse strand, counting down.
TCTGCTAATGCGGGTCAAGAGAGTCTATCTGTGAGCGATAAAACCACGGTCAGTTTGGGTACTGCACTAGATATAATGCACGCTGCCAGCTTAAAAGAACGGCTAAGCGCAGCACTGGCCAAAAAAGATCATATCTTACTTATTTCCGATAAAGTCCAAAGAGCTGACACTGCGGGATTGCAATTGGTCCTAGCATTTAAACAGCATGCCGAAAAAAGCAATAAACGAGTTAGTTGGCAAAAACCTAGTGAGGCGTTAATTAATGCCAGTGAACTGCTTGGGTTAAAAACACAACTAGCTCTCGACTGAACTTAATTTAATTGATGATTGGAGAAAATTTGAATGACTAAAATACTAGCAGTGGATGATTCAGCTTCAATGCGACAAATGGTTGTTTTTACGCTGAAAAGTGCTGGATTTGATGTAACTGATGCTGCTGATGGAACGGAAGCACTAGCCATCGCAAAGTCTCAAGCGTTTGATGTGGTAATTTCCGACGTTAATATGCCTAAAATGGACGGTATTACATTATGCAAAGAACTTAGACAGCTCCCAAACTTCAAATTTACTCCCATATTAATGTTGACCACTGAATCATCATCTGACAAGAAACAGCAAGGACGAAGTGCAGGGGCAACTGGATGGATTGTTAAGCCATTTAACCCCGATCAATTATTGGCCACGGTAAAAAAAGTGGTTGGCTAATTCAAAAAATCTAATCTGGTTATTTAAATGATTAACAAGCGCTGTAAATTAGGAACCGACTAATGGAAATCGATCTAAGCCAGTTTCACTCCGTTTTCTTCGAAGAAAGCTTTGAAGGCTTAGACGTTATGGAGCAAGAACTACTTGAGTTGGAAGAAGATGCTGACCTGGAAAGTGTAAACACTATCTTTCGAGCCGCTCACTCAATCAAAGGCGGTAGTGCAACGTTTAACTTTAATCAAGTTGCGGAGTTCACCCATGTATTAGAAACATTACTTGATGAGGTGAGAGATGGCAAACGAGCAATAACCAGAGAAATTATTGACCTGTTATTGAAGTCTGTCGACTGTTTACGAGGAATGCTCAACCAGTTACAGGACGGAGAAACCGTGAGTGATGACTACTTAGAAATTGTTAGCTACTTTAATCAGCTTTTAAATAAAGAAGGTGGATCTGATTCAGAAAAAGCTGATTTATTAACAGAGTCTGATCAAGCAAACCAAGATGAAGGGCTGCTTGTATGGAAAATAAAATTTGCACCAGAAGCGTATATTTTACAGACGGGTAATGAGCCATTACGCATGTTTAAAGAGTTGCAAGGATTGGGTGGCTTAGAAGTCAAGGTTGACGTGTCCAAACTACCGGATTTTGAATCTATCGACCCTGAAAACTGTTATTTATCTTGGCAATTAGAGCTGGATACTTCGGAAGATAAATCAGCCATAAAAGAAGTATTTGAGTGGGTGGAAGATGATTGCCAGCTAGACATAACAGTTGATGATAATCAATCTCAAGCAGGTTCTAATGCGCAACAACAAATAACCGAGCAAAACGCGACTCCACAGGAGGTTAAACAAGAATCTGCATCTGCACCCCCAGTGGCGCAATCAAAAGCGGTTGAAGGGGAAAATACCTTAGTTCCAATTAAATCAGAGAAGAATAAATCAAATGTAAAAAAGCCTTCGAGCAACGCTTCAATTCGTGTTGGCATCGACAAGGTTGATATGCTAATTGATTTAGTCGGAGAGTTAGTAATAACCCAATCCATGCTTGGTGAATTGGGTGAAAATTTTGACATGAGTAAAGTAGAGCAACTTATAAGTGGTTTAAGAGAACTTGAGGCAAATACTCGCGAATTGCAAGAAAGCGTAATGCGTATTCGAATGCTTCCAATTGGTTTCGTGTTTAATCGTTTACCAAGAATGGTGAGAGATTTATCAGCTCAATTAGGCAAAAAAATCGACTTGGTTATTCGAGGTGAAGAAACCGAGCTCGACAAGACAGTGATGGAACAAATCGGTGACCCTTTAACCCATCTAATTCGAAATGCTTTGGATCATGGTATTGAATCAACTGAGCAGCGATTAGCTGCGGGTAAAAATGAAACTGGAACTATAACACTCGAAGCCTATCACCAAGGTGGCAATATTATTATCGAAATCAAAGATGATGGTGCTGGTATTGATCCGGATATTATTTATGCCAAGGCGATAGAGAAAGGCATGATTGCTGAAGGCACGGAGTTACCGAAAGATCAGATCATCGGAATGATAATGGAGCCGGGTTTTTCCACCGCGGCGGTAGTCAGTGATGTTTCTGGTCGTGGTGTTGGAATGGATGTGGTAAAACGAAATATTAATAATTTGGGCGGTAGTGTCGACATTAGTTCCGAGTTAGGAGAGGGAACCGTATTTACTATTAGACTACCATTAACATTAGCTATTTTAGATGGTCAGCTTGTTCGCTCTGCTGATCAAATCTTTGTCATTCCATTAGCATCCATCGTGGAATCAATTCCATTATCCAGTATTCAAATTACTCGAATAGCGGGTGATATGCCAGTTTATAACAATGATGGCGAATACATTCCAATTGTTGATTTGTGCACTGAGTTTGAGATTAAACAGGATGCGCAATCAATTAATCAAGGATTGATCGCAATCGTTGAAGGTGAGAATAGAAAAATAGCAATAAAAATCGATGAATTACTTGGTCAACAACAAGTTGTCATTAAGAGCTTAGAAACTCATTACAAATCTATCGAAGGCGTCTCCGGTGCAACCATTTTAGGAGATGGGCGAGTTTCATTAATTTTGGATATTGTTGGCTTAGCCAAACGTTCGGGTGAGCGAGCAAACAACAAGCGTGAACGAGTCGCTTAACAGGGTTAAGCGATATAGTTTTAGTATTTAGTTATCACGGAAAAGTTTTATGTCATCACAATTACAAGACGTATTTGCTGAGCAGGTTCAAAATCTGTCCACGCTAAATATGGATCTCGATGAACAAGAAAAAGGTAATCAATACCTGAGCTTTACCGTTGGGGGTGAAATTTTCGCGGTAAACATTTTAAGTGTGCAAGAAATTAGAGGGTGGGAACAGCCCACGTTTTTACCCAATTCACCTTATTACATTAAAGGTGTGCTTAATCTAAGAGGGACTATTGTGCCAGTCATGGATTTACGACGCCGATTTAGTTTTAAAAATCCGACTTACTTGGAAACCACGGTCATTATTATTTTGAAGGTCGAAAATCAAGTGGGAGAACGATTGATGGGCTGTGTTGTGGATGGCGTATCGGATGTTTTTAATGCAGAAGAATCGGATATTTCAGAAGTGCCCGATTATGGGAGTGGTGTTGATTCAAGGTTCACTGACGGTGTGATGACCATTGAGGGTAAAGCTGTTACCTTACTTGAGTTAGGGCAATTGCTAAATTTAGAACTCATTGAACATCCATATACTGGGGTTGGAAATGCCTGAGCAATCAAACACGGTGGCGCAGTCCGAACAGAGCAATCACCAAACAGAGGAACAGTTCCTCACCTTCTTAATGGGACAAGATGAATATGGCGTGGATATTCTTGCGGTGCAAGAAATTCACTGCTGGATTGAGCCAAGACCGATGCCCAACACGCCCGAGTATATTCGAGGTGTTATCGACTGGCGCGGCACGATGGTGCCCATTATTGATCTAAGAGTAAGGTTTAAATACACCGATACGAGTTGTACGCCAACCACAGTGGTTATAATTTTGAAAACTGAACTTGCGGATAAAACTGAAGGCATCATCGGTATTGTGGTAGATGCTGTCGCCGACGTTTATGACATCAAGAAGTTAGACATCAAAAAGTCACCAAGTTTTGGCGGTAAAGTTGATACAAAATTTATAAAGGGTATCACTAAAATCAAAGAGTCAATGATAGTTATTCTAGAGACCAATCAGTTAATTGATTGGGAGGCTCTCGCTGAGTAAATCATTAAGCAATTACTATTAACAAAATAGAATGAATAGACCTATTTAAATTATCAAGGAATTTATCATGAGCGAACTCAATTCTAATGAACAGTATGAGCTATTAGTAGGACAGGTTGAAGCGATTCGACGGTCTCAAGCTGTAATCGAATTTGATCCACAAGGCACAATATTGGATGCAAACGATCTGTTCTTACAAGCAATGGGTTACCAGCTTTCTGAAATTAAAGGCAAGCATCACAGTATGTTTGTTGAGCCTGCCTTCAAAGATAGTCCTGAATACAAGGCTTTTTGGGATAAACTAGCGAATGGTGAATTTCAAGTAGCAGAATATAAACGGTTAGCCAAAGGAGGCAGAGAAATATGGATTCAGGCCTCTTACAACCCTATTCTGGACAAAAGTGGAAAAGTTACCCGAGTAATAAAATTTGCGACTGACGTAACTGAACAAAAACTACAAAATGCGGACTATTCTGGTCAAGTCGATGCGATTGGAAAGTCTCAGGCGACCATTGAGTTTGACCTCGATGGAAACATCTTGGGAGCCAATGAAAATTTCCTAAATGCCGTTGAGTACCAGCTCGATGAAATCGTGGGTAAACACCATGGTATATTTGTCGAGTCAGGCTATCGCGAAAGCGATGAGTATAAAGAATTTTGGAAAAATTTAGCTAAAGGTCAATATCAGGCAGGCGAATTCAAGCGAATCAGTAAAACGGGTAAAGAGATTTGGATTCAAGCATCATACAATCCGATCATGGACCTTAATGGTCAACCGATGAAAATCGTCAAGTACGCTACTGACATCACCGAACAAACAAAACTATTTCATGCGGCATCTCGAATGCAAGGCGCTATGGGCGGTTCTGCTACTGCCATGATGATGGTTGACCGTGATTTAATTATTACTTACTTGAATGAATCTAGTATTAAATTGTTGAAATCACTTGAACCCGTCATGCAGTCGATTTGGCCAGACTTTAAAGCGACTGAAGAATTTATGTTAGGCAAGTGTATTGATGACTTTCATAAGCAACCAGAACATCAACGAAAGCTGCTCGCCGATCCAGCTAATCTACCATACCAAACTAATATTAAATTAGCAGACCAAACGATCAAGTTGAATGTGGCCGCTATTCACGACCTTGAAGGAAAGTATGTTGGATCGAGCTTGGAATGGGAAAATATTTCATCACAAGTGGCTGCTGAGATAGAAATAGGTCGACTAGTATCAGCGACTCAAGGAATGACTGTGAATTTAATGATGGCCGACCCTGATGGCAATATAAATTATATGAATCCTGCGGTTGAGAAAATGTTAAAAAAGCGAGAATCAGAAATTCAAACAGTGCTACCCAACTTTAAGGTTGATGAGGTGATTGGGACAAACTTTGACAGCTTTCATGCCAATCCTGCTCATCAACGAAACTTATTGAAGCCAGAAAACTTACCCTATACTTCAGATATAAAAGTCGCTGATTTACACTTTCAGCTAACAGCAATACCGTTATTTGATGAAAAGGGAACTCACCTTGGCTCGGCGGTTGAATGGACGGATAATACTGAACTCGTCGGCGGGCAACAAGAAGTTGAAGGGTTAATCGCCAAAGCCGTTGAAGGTAATCTTGCCGAGAGAATTGACGCATCAAAATTTGATGGGTTTATGAGCAAGCTAGCGACGTCAATTAACACAATGCTTGATACAGTGGTTGACCCGATAGAGAGTTGCCAATCGGTATTGACTGAAATGGCGAGTGGTAATTTGCAAAAAACCATGGATGGTGAGTATCAAGGCGCTTTCGCAGAGTTGCAAGCCTCCATTAATACAACGATTGATAATCTAAGGAATATGGTTGGCGAAATTATGGAATCTTCCAGTCATGTTTCAACTTCCTCGAGAGAAATATCACAAGGTAACACCGATTTAAGTCAGCGAACGGAAGAGCAAGCATCGAGTTTAGAAGAGACAGCTTCTAGTATGGAAGAGCTAACAGCTACCGTTAGAGAGAACTCGGAATCAGCTAAAAAAGCCAATCAGTTAAGTGATCAAACCATGAAGCAAGCTGAGTCAGGAGGAAAAGTAGTTGAAGACGCGATTGTTGCGATGAAAGAAATCAATAATGCTTCTCGAGAAATTTCTGACATCATCGGCGTCATCGATGAAATTGCTTTTCAAACTAACCTGTTGGCACTAAATGCGGCAGTAGAAGCTGCTAGAGCCGGAGACCAAGGTCGAGGATTTGCTGTGGTAGCCGCCGAAGTTAGAAACTTAGCGCAGCGAAGTGCGAGTGCCGCGAAAGACATTAAATCGTTGATCAGCAATAGCGTTGACAAAGTGAATCAAGGGACTGAATTGGTCAACGACTCTGGACAAAAACTAGCAGAGATTGTCGAATCAGTCAGAAATGTATCCAGCTTAGTGAGTGAAATTGCTGATGCGAGCCAGGAACAAGCAAGTGGCATTGAAGAAATAAATCAAGCCGTCACTCAGATGGATAACATGACCCAACAAAACTCCGCACTGGTTGAAGAGGCCGCGGCGGCAGCAGAAGCACTGACAGAACAAGCTGGTAACATGCTTGAGTTAATGAGCTTTTTCAAAACTGGCGAAGAAAGTGGTGTAAAAAATGACAAAATTGTTTCGCCAATCAAAACAACAGCTAAACCTGTTACCACTCATGCCAGTGATGATTGGGAAGAGTTTTAATAAAGTGGCAACGCAAGTATTGTAGGACGAAGTGCAAGTAGCATAATTAAGAGGTCTAGATGTCGATCGATTCTACCGCTGTAAAACATCGAGAATTTGAATTTTCGGATGAAAACTTTGAGCGCGTTGTAAAGATTATCTATAAGGTTTCTGGCATTAGCCTTTCTGAACGCAAGCAAGATATGGTCTATTCGCGACTTGCTCGACGTTTAAGGAAGCTAGGTTTGCGAAGCTTCGATGATTATCTAAACTTTGTAAAACAGGATAGTGAAGAGCAGAAAGCTTTTGTTAATGCATTGACCACTAATTTAACGCATTTTTTTCGAGAGGAGCATCACTTCGACTATATTATTAAGTCCTTGCTTCCTGAGGTGTTTTCTTCGGGCAATTCTCGAATCAGGATCTGGTCGGCAGGTTGTTCAACCGGAGAAGAACCCTATACGCTCGGCATGGTATGGGAAAAGTTGATGAATAAACCGAAGTCGGTGGATTTTAAAATCTTAGCCACAGATTTAGATACCAATGTGTTAGAAACAGCGCAACAGGGTATTTACTCGATGGATAAACTTGCACCCATTGCAGAACAATACTTAACTTTTTTCGATCAAACCGCAAAGTGCTCAACAACGCAAAAAGAAATATCAGACTCGGTCAAAAAGCACGTTCATTTCAAGCAACTCAACTTAATGCAAGATTGGCCAATGAAGGGGCCCTTTCAACTTATCATGTGTCGTAATGTTTTAATTTACTTTGACAAGCCGACTCAAGCAAAACTGATAAAACGCTTTCACGATTTACTCGAGCCAAGAGGCCATTTAATTTTAGGGCATTCTGAGAGCCTTGGTGAACTGCGTGATCGATTCGAGAATATTGGGAAAACCATCTTCAGGAAGGTCAATTAATGGCGGTCGGTTATCAACGAGATCATTTGCCTTCTTGCTGGCAAGAGTTCAATCATATTAATCGTTATTGGGATAAGCATACGGGGCTACCCACAGCAAAAATTCTTCCAGGTGAGTTTTATGTTACTGCGCATAACGAAGCAATTATCACTGTTTTAGGATCGTGTATTGCGGCTTGCGTAAGAGATCCTGTTGCTGGTTTGGGCGGTATGAATCACTTTATGCTACCGATAAAGTCAGGGTCTAGTATGCAGCAAGCCGATGCAGCCCGCTATGGAAACTTTGCGATGGAGCAAATGATTAATGACATACTTCGCAATGGCGGTCAACGAGAGAACCTCGAAATTAAAATATTCGGCGGTGGCCGTGTAATGCAAGGAGTGACGGATGTTGGCAAAAAAAATATTGAATTTGTTAAGCAATATATTCAATTGGAGAAACTTAATTTTCTAGCTGAAGATGTCGGTGGGAACTATCCCAGAAAGGTTGTTTATTTACCTAAAACTGGAAAAGTAAAAATGAAAAAGCTTCTTAATCAACATAATAAAACGGTTGAGATCAGAGACGAAAGTTACTTTGACAAAATTACCCACCAGAAAAATGAAGGTGAAATCGAGCTGTTCGATTAAATTTCTTACTCAATGGAAATGCTAATCCTTGAATAATCCTATTAAAGTACTTATCGTAGATGACTCTGCATTTGTTCGATTGCTACTCACTGAAATTCTTGAACGTGATTCCAGAATAGAGGTGGTTGCAACGGCAACGGATCCATTTGATGCGCGAGAAAAAATTAAAAAGTATCATCCAGATGTATTAACTCTTGATGTTGAAATGCCAAAAATGGATGGCATCACTTTCTTAAAAAACCTTATGCGGTTAAGGCCGATGCCTGTGGTGATGGTTTCTACCTTAACTAAAGCGGGTGCCGAGATCACGTTGGATGCACTTAAAGTGGGTGCTTTTGACTTTGTTACCAAGCCCACTATGGATGTTAAATCTCAATTAAGTGACTCTGCTGATGAATTAATCGAAAAAGTGCTAGCCGCAGCACAATGTAATACAGCGGCGCTTGAAGCGCGACCAGGTCGAGTTGACATTGCGGCACTGACTAATCGTACAGACTCTCGTTTTGATTTGATTACAATCGGTGCATCAACCGGAGGTACTGAAGCAATTCGCCAAGTGATTACCAGCCTTCCGTTAGGGTTGCCACCGATAGTGATGGCACAACATATCCCAGAAAATTTTTCTACTTCGTATGCACTGCGCTTAGATACCGAGTCTAAGATGGCAGTAACTGAAGTGCAAAATGATACTCAACTTTTACCAGGAAACGCCTACTTAGCGCCAGGAAATCGTCATCTTAAAGTTGAACTTAAAAATGGTACCTATTGGGGGGTACTGGATGATGGCGAAAAAGTAAATCGGCACAAGCCTTCAGTGGATGTTTTGTTTGAGTCAATAGCGCAGGTTTGCGGTAAAAAAACGTTGGCAATTTTATTGACAGGAATGGGAAAAGATGGCGCGCGAGGGCTGAAACGACTACATGATTGTGGTGCTTCTACCGTGGCACAAGACGAAGCATCAAGTGTGGTTTGGGGAATGCCGGGCTCAGCAGTGGCACTAGGAGCTGCGGGAGATGTTTTAGACATCAATGAAATAGCACATTATATTGTTGATAATCAATAACATAATGGCTATTTGTTGAGTCTGAGCCTTGTCCATTTTTTTGTGCTAATTAAATTCGTGCATTTGCAATTTATGGACTATGCTTATTCTTAAGTAGAGGGTTGCTAAGGCCGCGAAAGTGGTGTGTTTGCCGTCTAAATAATAATATTACTCAGTTAATGTAGATTTTGTAGAGAGGATTAAGCTATGGCAGTAACTTCTGCTACGTCAGAGGATGGTGCATCGTTAACAATTTCGATTGAAGGTCGCTTTGACTTTAGCGCGCACCAAGCTTTTAGAGGTGCCTACGAAAAAGTCACTCCGGTGCCTAAGCATATTTCCGTTGATATGTCTGAAACCACTTATTTGGATAGCTCTGCGCTTGGTATGTTATTGCTGCTGCGCGACCATTCTGGTGGCGACGCTTCGAATATTAAACTGATCGGATGTAATGACGATATTCGAAAAATTTTAACCATTTCAAACTTTGAACAGCTCTTCGAAATAGTCTAAGTTGCGCGGTGAGTTAGCGTGAAAATACTCATCGCCGATGATAATACGACAGACCGAATCATACTTTCCAGAGTACTGGAAAACCTTGGCCATCAAGTTGTTCAAGCAAATGATGGTCAGATCGCGATTACCCAATTTATAGACCATAACCCCGATCTAGTGCTACTTGATGTCATCATGCCCGAGTATGATGGTTATGAAGTGGCTGAAATTATCAAAGAAAAATCCGATAAAACTTGGTTTCCAATTATTTTTCTTACTTCGCTCACCGAAGCCAGTGATTTGGCACGGTGTATTGATGCCGGGGGCGATGACTTTGTCTCCAAACCAATCAATAAAATAATTATAAAAGCAAAGATAGACGCCTTTGAACGTATTATAAATCTATACCAAACGGTTGCAGAGCAGCGAGAGCGTATTCAATTCCATCATGAGCATCTTGTGCAAGAGCAAGAAGCAGCGAAGCGAATTTTTAATAATATTGCGCATCGAGGCTGCCTAGAATCCAGCAATATTAATTATCACCTTTCGCCTATGTCGATATTTAATGGTGATCTGATGTTGGCGGCCGAGCTGCCCATGGGGGGAATGCGATTATTATTAGCTGATTTTACTGGGCACGGTTTGCCTGCGGCGGTCGGCGCAATGCCAACTTCGGAAATTTTTTATGGGATGACCACTAAAGGATTCTCTATTCCCGATATGATGGTCGAAATGAATATGAGGCTACACGGAGTACTTCCTCGCGGGGTATTTTGCTGTGTTATCGTGGTCGACATTGATGCGAGAGATCAAACGCTAACCATATGGAATGCCGGAGCGCCAGATTCGTATGTGGTTAATCGTGATACGGGGGAGATAGATCCTATTCATTCTTCACACCTCCCGTTGGGTATTCAAGCGCCGGACAAGTTTGAGGTTGTTTGTCAAACCCATGAGTTTTCGCGCGAGCATAAATTGATCGCGGTAACAGATGGAATTATTGAAGCAGAAGATGCAACTGGAAACTTATTTGGAGAAGCGCGCCTTTTAGAAGGCATCAAAGATAATATTGGCAGTGAAAGTATTTGCGATGCTCTAATGGAGAAAGTTGAAACATTCTGTGGAAACAGTGATCAAACAGATGACGTAAGTTTACTTGAAGTGGTATTACCTAAGTCGGTAAAAGATGAAGTAATTCAGTCGAGTGGTGGTTCAAAAAGTGTTTCCGGTACTTGTGATACAGCGCTTTCTTTGCGATTAAGAGGAAAGTCTTTGGGAACCTTTGACCCGATCCCTATGGTGATGCAAACACTGCTAACCTGTAATGAATTGGGCCCGCATCGAACGCGAATTTTTACTGTGCTGTCTGAGCTTTATAATAATTCACTGGATCATGGTGTACTGCGACTCGATTCCGAAATGAAAAATGATCGAGAAGGGTTTGCAAAGTACTATCAAACTCGAGCCGAAAATTTGGAATCTATCGAACAAGGATTCGTCGATGTCAGTGTCGATCATCAGCCAACGGACGATGGTGGAGTCTTGGTCTTTGAGTTAAAGGACAGTGGGATTGGTTTTGAAGTTGACAAACTTTTAAAGCGAGGCGTCAAAGATTACAGTGGTCGAGGGTTGCCCTTGTTGCTGAGTTTATGTGATTCGATAGAATATTTTGACGAAGGCTCTCGAGTGGTGGCTAGTTATCGATGGAAATTTGATGAGCACAAAGACTAACTCACTGTTCACCAAGGAATAAATAATGAATCAATCGACGATTGACCAAAATACGCTGGATGAGCTTATTGAAATAATGGGCGATGATATGTCGATGCTCATTGATTCTTATGTTGAAGATACTCGGCTTAAGCTTGAACAACTAGCTGAGTTTGATATTAAAACCCAACAGCAAGCCATTTTTAGGCTCGCCCACAGTTTAAAAGGAGCGAGTCGCAATGTTGGTGTGGCAGCATTTGCTGATGCCTGTGAACAGATTGAAAATTTGGCTCGAGCTGAACAATTAACCCAAAAGCAATTTGACCAAATCGAACTTGTTCAGCTGTTTGAAGCGGCAATTAATGAAATCAAACAGCAGCTTGATTCTCCTAGCTAGTCGTAATGCGTCTAGCTAATCGTAAAGTTAACGCAAGCTGGGGTGGTGAACCTCCTGTAGTTTTTAGGCGGCTTGCTAGGCTTGTTTTCTAGGGTCTGGTGGCTTACGGCTTGTTTTAAGGCTTAATTAGTCGCTTGTTGGCATTGGATTTGCAAATTCTCAATCACCAAAGCGGTTAACGATTGAGAGAGCGCGTACTTATGTTCACTTCCATATTGAATTTCACCAGCTCCTTTCCTCAACAAGGGCCTGAAAAGTCTCGTGTTACGGACTGGTCTAGCAATCCGCAGTTGGTGCTGAATGGCGGCTCAAACGGTTTTTCAAGCGAAGTTTTTTCACAGCAGCTAACGCATTTTCGGCAACTTATGCAGGTACCCGTTGAAAATAATGGCAATAGTTTGCCGCTCAATGAAGGTGCTGAACAAGCCGTTTTACCCCAGCTTGAAAGTACCCTAATATCTTTACTGCAATTTATTGAACGATATAAATCAACTGGAGCCCTTGCAGAGGGGCAACTGACAGATCAGCATGGGCTGAGCAATCTCGAAGCGGAACAATCCATGCAAGACAGCTTGAATGCGATTAGTGAAAACATAAATGCACTCGACCAAGTGATGCTCGACGAGAACTCAGATCTCACCGATTTTCAGGTCGAGAAACTAACAAATGCGTTAGCATTTTTACAAACTGAAGTGGACAAGCTTAATCAGGTCTATTTTGGAGCCGGGGTAAAGCCGTTGGAGCCCGCTAATTTTCACAAAGCAGTCGATTCGCTGTTGGACAAATCATTGTTGGCGTTAAAACGAGTTAATAAAGCACTTAAGGCTCACGCCGGAGGCCAGGGCTCGATGACCACTTCCAGCAGCAAAATTCATTCAGCGAACATGAGTTTGCCTTTACCTGTCTCAACAGAGTTCACCGGGCAACCAGCTGAGAAAAGTAGCGACGTTGACCTCAACAATCTAAACCTCGCCTCATTGCCAAAAGAACGCCTAGTGAAAGAACTGCACGCCCAGCGACCGGTCAAATCTGCGGTGGAATTGTCGAGCCTTAATCAATCTCAATTAAATGCAATGACCGAGTTTGATTTAGAAAATACCCCGCTCAATAATAATTTAGTGGAACGAAATCTCAGCAAGTCTATCGAGGGACAATTATTACAAGCCTCGAAAACACCAAACCAGGCGGTTGCCAACCTCTTACAGCTTGTCGAAAGAAAGCTTGCTGTAACCGGCTCAAGCGCCAACACGGCTGAAATCAATGAGACCTCACGATTATTATCTCCAATCGATTCATCAAGTGCCGTTAATAAGATTGCCAGCGCAGAATTGAGTGGGTTATTGCCATCAACTTCTCCTCAAGTCAGTGCCAGCTCTAATATTCAACAAGGTCTTGCATTGCGAGGTGATTTTTCACCCAACTTAGCGCTGCGAATCCAGTGGATTTTTCAACAAGCGCTGAGTAGTGCTGAAATCATGATGGATCCGCCTGAGCTAGGGCCTTTGAGTGTAAAAATGCAACATCGTGGGGGAGAAACTAATATTATTTTTCAAGTCAACAACCCTCAGACTAAAGAGATGATTGAAGAACACTTACCCAAACTTAAAGAGTTGCTTCAAGAGCAGGGGATTGCGTTGGGAGATACTCACGTCAAGCAAAATCAACAAAACCAAGATGACACGGAAACAGCACTTGCCAATGGTGCTCAGCTTGAAGAAGGGAGTGAACCAGACTCACTGAGCGCGGATGAAAAATCTACAACTAGCATGCAGGTGCAACTACTCGACGCCTATGTCTAAAATTTTAAATTAACTTTTAAATTAGCTCATAAATTTAACTCAAATCCTCGGTCTAGCGCTGTCTGGGCCAAATATTTTGTCATTTCAATCGACTAGGCCTGTTTCTAAGTTCAATAGTTCAATAGTTCAATTCGAGCAGGGTTATAGTTATGGCTTACACGGCTCTTGTCATCACCGGAATTTACGCCAATAAATTGGCACTTAATCAAGCCGCATTTAATTTATCTCTTAACCGGTTGATATATAAGTAAAAAACATTTTTTAAGCGGTTGGTATAACTCTTGCATTCTAACTTAATGATGATTTGAATCGACGGAATATCGTCGCTACGACGTGAGCGTGTTGTGCAATTAACTCATTTTTTGACCATACTTGGTATTTAGAAATTGACTTAATTCAACCGATAATTTGGAGTGACTAAGTATGGCACAAGACGATCAAGATTTAGAGTTAGACGTAGAAGGTGGTGACGACTCTGGCGGTGGTAAGGGCAGTAAAAAGCTGATTATTATTATCGCGGCTGCTGTGTTGCTATTAGGTGGAGGAGCTGCCGCTTTTTTCCTAATGGGAGACAGTGAGCCTGCCAGCGAGCCAGCCGAAGGAGAAGAAGCCGTTGTTGAGGAAAAAGGGCCAGCCATTTACGTTGGTATCCCCAATGCCATCACGGCTAATTTGCCTGGCGATCGAAAGAGTAGAACAGTGCAAATTAAGTTGTCATTAATGGTCAGAAGCAATGAAGCAAAAGATCATATTAAGCAACATATGCCACAAATCAAAAATGACATTTTAATGTTGCTCAGTCAAAAAAATGCACAAGAATTAAAAACACCGGAAGGTTACGACAAGTTAAAAGAGGAAACCCTAACAACAGTTCAAGACACCTTGACAAAGTTAGTGAATGAGCCGACCGTAGAAAAAGTATTGTTTGTCAGTTTTGTTATGCAATAGCGTCGTTTGCTATAGCTGGTTAATTTAAACAAAGAGAAAGTATGTCCGATTTATTAAGTCAAGACGAAATCGATGCGCTGCTTCATGGCGTGGATGATGGTGATGTCGAAGTCGAAGACGAATCGCTCGACCCTGGTGAGGCGAGGACCTATGACTTTTCATCGCAAGATCGAATTGTTCGTGGGCGTATGCCATCGTTGGAGATGGTTAATGAGCGCTTCGCCCGACACATGCGAATCAGCTTATTTAACATGATGCGTCGCAGTGCCGAAATTTCGGTAAACGGCATTCAAATGATTAAATTTAGCGAATATATTCACAGTCTTTTTGTTCCTACCAGTTTGAATATGGTCAAAATTCGACCTCTTAGGGGCACCGCACTTTTTACTCTCGAAGCAAAGTTAGTTTTTATTCTAGTGGATAACTTCTTTGGCGGTGATGGCAGGTTTCACACCAAAATCGAAGGTCGAGAATTTACCCCGACCGAACGACGAATTATTCAGTTGTTGCTCGATCAAGCATTTATCGATTTGAAAGAAGCTTGGGCTCCGGTTATGCGAGTGGACTTTGAATACATGGATTCTGAAGTGAATCCGGCATTAGCAACCATTGTTAGCCCAAGTGAAGTGGTGTGTGTTTGTAGTTTTAATATTGAGCTTGATGGCGGTGGCGGAAACTTTCATGTCACCATGCCTTATTCCATGCTTGAACCCATTCGAGAAAAACTGGATGCCGGTATTCAGTCGGATAGAGATGAAGGGGATGACCGTTGGACCGACGCGTTAAAAGAGGAAATTCTCACTGCTGAGGTCGAGTTAGCTACCTCACTGGGTGAAACGGAAGTCAGTTTAAAGGATGTGCTTGAATTCAAAGAAGGCGACATTATTCCCTTTGAAATGCCAGAAAATATTGTCGTTAAAGCTCATGATATGCCCTGTTTTAGAGCAACTTATGGCAAATCAAACGGCTATAAATCAATTAAGATTTTAGAAGAAATTTCGCGCGAACATATTATGCGTTCAATGCTAGAGGATTAGAAATATGTCTGATGAAAACGATTCCAACGAAGACGTTGGTGACGAATGGGCTGAGGCAATGAATGAGCAAGCCGAAACCGAAGCTCAAGCTGTTTCACCAGAAAATTTGGAAGAAACGGCCGGTGCCAACACCATTCAAAATGAAAAACTTGATGTTATTTTAGATATTCCCGTTTCGTTGTCTATGGAAGTGGGGCGCACTCAAATTCCCATTCGAAATCTGTTGCAGTTAACCCAAGGCTCAGTGGTAGAACTTGACCGGTTGGCAGGCGAACCTCTTGATGTAATGGTCAATGGAACTATGATCGCACATGGCGAAGTTGTTGTTATCAATGAGAAGTACGGCATTCGATTAACGGATGTTATGAGTCCTCATGAGCGGATTCAAAAACTAAAATAAGATGGATTGTCCAGTGTTCAAACGGCTCAGACAAAATCATAACCCATACTCAATGTTTAACGGTTTTCTGAGTCTCTATTTGCTGTTATGTGCAACGCCTGTATGGGCTGAGCAAAAAGTAAAACTAACGCCTGCTGATAGCCTATTACCGATGCTTGGCGGTTTACTATTAATACTACTTTTTATTTTCGCGCTAGCCTACCTATTTAGACGGTTCACTAATTTCGCTCCGAACAGTAAAAATATTAAAATCATCGAATCACAAATGATTGGGCCAAAAGAAAAATTGGCAATTGTTCAAGTACAAAATCAGAATTTTTTAATCGGTATTACAGCGCACTCTATTAATCAACTGGGTGAATTAGAGATCGATCTGCAAGCTGCGCAAGCCGAGCAAAAAGTACCCACTCAAGATGCCGATGCACCAAATTTTAAATCGGTACTCAATAACATTGTTCGCCAATCTATTGGGCTAAAAAATTCCTCCAAAAACAATGGCAACCTTGCAGGCTGATATCATGAGATCTTCGGCGGTAATTAAAGCGATTTTTTTCCTTTTGATAGCTGTGGTTAGTCAGGGCGCTCTCGCTGATCCTGGTATTCCAGTATTGTCAGTTGAGACGAATGATTCGGGTAATCAAGAATACAGCGTCACCTTACAGATTTTGGGTTTAATGACGCTGCTGACATTCTTGCCAGCAATCATCATGATGATGACTTCATTTATTCGAGTCACAGTGGTTTTTGCCATATTACGGCAAGCTTTAGGTATGCAACAAACGCCGTCTAACCAAATTTTGATTGGACTCAGTTTGTTCTTAACTTTCTTTATCATGTCGCCTGTTATAGAGCGAGTCAATCAAGAAGCGGTTCAGCCTTATCTCGAAGAATCGCTCACCTCTGTGCAAGCCTTAGAAGCTGCACAAAAACCATTTGCGGAATTTATGTTTGGTCAAATCAGAGAAAGCGATTTAATTTTGTTTATGGATTTATCTGGCACTGAAGCACTTGAGGAGGGAGAAATGCCACCTTTCAAAGTGTTGGTTCCTTCGTTTATTATCAGTGAACTAAAAACAGCCTTTCAGATTGGTTTTTTACTATTCATTCCGTTCTTAATAATCGATTTGGTGATTGCGAGTATACTAATGGCGATGGGAATGATGATGCTATCGCCATTAATTATTTCGCTACCATTTAAAATTATGCTGTTTGTGTTAATTGATGGTTGGGCGTTAGTGGTAGGTACACTAGCGAACAGTTTCACTTAGCTGGGGGATTGTTATGACTCCTGAAGTTGCAGTAGAAGTTTTTCGTGGTGCCTTGTATATCATCATCTTACTAGTTGCGGCCATTGTTGTGCCTGGACTTATTGTTGGCTTGTTGGTTGCAATATTTCAAGCCGCGACCAGTATCAATGAGCAAACACTGTCTTTCCTACCCAGATTATTGGTCACCTTAGGTGCAATGATGTTTCTAGCTAATTGGATCTTTTCAACCTTAATCGGATTTACTACTGAGCTCTATTTATCAATCCCTGAGCTAATTGGCTGATGAGTGTGAGGCAATATTGTTGTGATAAGTTTCGAAGCTGAGCAACTGCTAAATCTGATGGCAACTTATATTTTGCCATTCGCTCGCTTGTCGGGATTTCTAATGGTGTTAAGTGTTGTCGGTTCTCGAAATTTTCCTGCACGCTTTAGAATGTTGTTGGCACTTGCAATCACTGTGGTGGTTGTTCCTGTGATACCCGCAACTCCAGCTATTCAGTTATTTAGTTTGCAAGGTTTTTTACTCACCGCTGAGCAAACTTTAATTGGTATCGCTTTAGGATTTGTTTCCAGATTGATGTTGGAAACTTTTGTTATCGGCTCACAAATAATTGCGATGCAGTCCGGCTTAGGTTTTGCTTCTTTAGTTGACCCTGCTAATGGCAACAGTGTACCCGCCCTCGGGCAATTCTTCTTAATGCTGACAACCTTATTATTTATTTCGGTTGATGGTCACTTAGTGATGATTCGATTGGTCGTAGAGAGTTTTACTTCCTTTCCTGTTGGCTCATCACAAAGCATCGCGACACTTTTTATTCAACTAGTCAACTGGGCAGAATGGATGTTTGCCGCTGCATTACTTATGTCATTAGTGGCAATCGCTTCATTGTTAATCGTTAATATTTCGTTTGGTGTGATGACTCGAGCAGCTCCGCAGATCAATGTTTTTGCTGTCGGTTTTCCACTAACAATGGTTGCAGGTCTGATCTTGGTTTGGCTGAGTTTATTGTATTTCTTACCGCACTTTGAAAATCAGCTAGTGCGCGCAAATAGTTTAATGTGTGAGATGGTTAATTTGACATGTTAATCGTTAATGGGGGCATAAATGGCTGAAAATGATGCCGGTGAACGCGAAGAAGCGGCGACCCCCAAGCGCCTGAAAGAGGCGCGAGAAAAGGGACAAATAGCACGTTCGAAAGAGTTAACCACGGCGTTGTTATTAATGGCCGCGGCCACGGCGCTCTACAGTTTTTCTTCGTCTGCGGGTTCCGACATTGCCGATATTGCCCGCAAAGCATTTTCACCTGATCGTCGATTTATTTTTAATCCCAAGCAAATGTTAGATAGCTTAAATGAACTAGTCGGTGATGCTATCTTTGCCGTTTTACCTTTCTTTTTAGTACTGTTTTTTATTGGCTTAATTTCTCCCATGGCAATTGGCGGGATAAGTTTTAGCACCAAAGCGCTCGCGCCAAAAGCCAATCGTATGTCGGTTGGAAAGGGGCTAAAAAGAATGTTTGGTTTGCATGCACTTGTCGAATTACTTAAGGCGCTAGCTAAAATTTCGGTGGTGTTTTTGGTTGGTTATTTGGTAATGACCTTCGCTTTTCCATCGCTGACTCAGCTCGGGCAGGGGAATGTAGAAGCGGGGATCGCCTCGGCCATGGATATAGTCGCAGGAAGTTTCTTCTTTCTTTCGCTGTCATTAATTGTTATTGCGCTCATTGACGTGCCTTATCAAATTTGGAATCACGCCAAAGAGTTAAAAATGTCCAAACAAGAAGTCAAAGACGAATTTAAGGAAACAGAAGGGCGTCCCGAAGTAAAAGGCAAGGTTCGGCAAAAACAAAGAGAAATATCACAACAGCGCATGATGGAAGCCGTGCCAGACGCCGATGTTGTGGTGACCAATCCGGAGCATTTTTCGGTTGCCTTAAAATATGATGTAATGAAGTCAGGTGCACCTATTGTTGTTGCCAAAGGTGCCGATCTTATCGCCTTACAAATTCGCAAAGTGGCCGCGGCAAACGATGTTCATATCATGCAAATGCCACCATTAGCGCGAGCGCTGTTTTATACCACTGAGATTGATGAAGAGGTCCCTCAAGGGCTCTACCTTTCAGTGGCTCAAGTGTTGGCTTTTGTATTTCAGTTAAGGAGTTTCAACGAAGGCAAAGGGCCGCGGCCCGAGCAGGTTAAAGATCTAGATATCCCTCCCGAATTCCGCTTTTGATCCTTTTTAAGTCGTCATGTAAGTTATTTTTAAGCAATTTGAATTTTCGGCGCGATTCTTGCAATTTCCATTAAACCGATACAACTGTTGGATTTTTGACGCTTTATTTAAAGTTAAAAATCATAGACTTAACTTGAAGTTAGAATGGATTAAATGGCCGAAGTAATTCCACGAAATTCAGTCACAAGCCGTATCCCTGCTCTCGGGACACCCATTTTATTATTGTCACTATTGGCAATGATGACTTTGCCGATCCCGACATTTCTATTGGATATATTGTTTACTTTTAATATCTCTCTGGCACTAATTGTTGTTCTTGCAACCGTTTATGCACAACGACCTTTAGACTTTGCGGTTTTTCCAACCATTTTGTTAGTCGCCACATTAATGAGATTAGCCATGAACGTTGCATCAACCCGAGTGGTATTGATTAATGGTCATACTGGGCCCGGTGCTGCTGGCGATGTTATTGAATCGTTTGGTTCGGTAGTCATTGGTGGAAATTATGCCGTTGGTTTGGTGGTGTTTGCCATTCTGGTGATTATTAATTTTGTGGTAGTCACCAAAGGTGCAGGACGTATTTCTGAAGTAAGTGCTCGTTTTACCTTAGACGCAATGCCTGGTAAACAAATGGCGATTGATGCTGATTTAAACGCCGGACTCTTGACACAGGAAGAGGCTCGAGAACGACGAAAAGAGGTATCTGAAGAAGCCGACTTTTATGGTTCGATGGACGGTGCATCTAAGTTTGTTCGTGGTGACGCGGTTGCGGGTTTATTAATACTTTTCATCAATATTATTGGTGGTGTCTCAGTCGGTATGGGACAGCATGGCCTCGACTTTTCAACAGCAATGCAATATTACGCTTTGCTTACGATTGGTGACGGTTTAGTGGCTCAAGTGCCGGCATTGTTATTATCAACTTCCGCAGCAATTATGGTAACCCGTCAAAATAGTTCTCACAATATGGGAGACATGTTAGTCACTCAACTGGTGATGAATCCCTTGGTATTATTTGTGACCGGCGGGGTATTACTAGTAATGGGAATTATACCCGGCATGCCACATATCCCGTTTTTGGTGCTGAGTAGCATTTGCATTGGAGGAGGCTATTTAGTCAAACAGAAAAATGAAACAACTCAAATCGAATTAGAGCAAGCAGCCGAACAGCAACCCGTTCAAGAGCCGACGGTAAAAGAATTAAGTTGGGATGATGTTCCACCGGTTGATCAAGTCGGTTTAGAAGTTGGCTACCGCTTAATCCCTATGGTCGATCCGGCTCAGGACGGCAAGTTAATGGGAAGAATAAAGGGCGTTCGGAAAAAAGTATCCCAAGAACTGGGATTCTTAATCTCTTCGGTTCATATCAGAGATAATTTGGACCTATCACCTAATGCTTATCGCATTGCTATTCAAGGCGCTACCGTGGGTGACGCAGAAGTTTATCCGGATAAAGAATTAGCCATTAATCCGGGTCAAGTGTTTGGCAAGTTAGAGGGGATTGAAGCAAAAGATCCGGCATTCGGGTTAGAGGCCGTTTGGATAGATTCAGGCCAACGCGATAATGCGCAAGCGCTTGGCTACACCGTAGTTGATGCGAGTACTGTGATAGCCACCCATTTAAGTCATTTATTGCAATCTCATGCAGCGGATTTATTCGGTCATGAAGAAGCAGAACAAATGTTAAAAGTGCTCGCTAAAAGCGCTCCTAAATTGGCGGAGACTTTAATTCCCGATGTGGTTTCCTTGGGGACTTTAGTTAAAGTTTTACAAAACCTTTTATTAGAACAAGTTCCCATTCGTGACCTAAGAACCATTGCTGAAACCCTCGCCGAATTTTCTAGTCGTAGCCAAGACCCGGCGGTGCTTACTGCAGCTGTGCGAGTGTCTCTAAGTCGTCTAATTGTGCAAAATATTGTCGGTTTGCAAGATGAGATCCCAGTAGTGACCCTTGCGCCAGAATTGGAACAAATATTACAACAATCAGTTGCCGTTGGTTCTGAAGATGCTGTTGGAATAGAGCCAGGATTAGCTGAAAGAATCCAAGTGTCACTAAAACAAATTGTGGAACAGCAAGAGGCTGCGGGGCAGGCAGCGATTTTGTTAGTTGCTCCGACCTTGAGGCCTTCCTTAGCAAAATTTGCTCGGTTTGGAATCAAAGGGTTGCACGTGTTGAGTTATCAGGAAATTCCGGACAATAAACAAATCAAAGTGATTGCCAATGTGGGCAATCAATAACACTATTAATGCAGAGTTAAGCTCATGAAAATAAGACGTTTTTATAGTAACAACATGCGGAATGCATTGCGGCAAGTCACTGACGAATTTGGCGAGGATGCCGCCATTTTATCGAGTCAAAAGACGGCCACCGGTGTTGAGGTGATTGCCGCCTTGGACTACGACCAAGATCTGCTGCCGGATAGTCTCGAACAAGTTCCCACTTCGGAAAATAATGTGTCAACGTCTGAAAGGGAAACGAGTGTTGCCGAAGCAGTCAATGATTCGCTGTCATTGATAACTGACCAGCAAGCGACGGCAGATACTTCCGCTAGATCCGGATTGAGTGAGCTACTTAACCGCAAGCCGACATCCCACAGTTCGGCTAATCTGATTGAAACGATTGCAGAGAGCGACAACTTTGAACAACACTCAAACCTTGAGTCTGCGCAGAAAAAGACCGTATCTAGCCAGCTTCAATGGTCCACCGATCCGGGGTTGGCCGCAATGAAAGAAGAGTTGCAGTTGATGCGTGAAATGATGTCGGAACAGCTCAAGGGAATAAAGTGGGAGCGGTTTGTTGAAACCGAGCCAACCAAAGCCATGTTAGCTAGACGATTGACGAGTTTGGGCGTCAGTAAGTCAATTTCAGATCGCTTGATCCCAAGTGTGAAAAAGCAACAAGATGCAGAATGCAGTTGGCAAAATCTTCTTGCAATGATTGCTAAATCTATTCCGGTAAATTGCCAGAATATTCTGCGAGACGGAGGAGTTTTTGCCTTTATGGGGCCTACCGGTGCAGGTAAAACCACCTCGATTGCAAAAATCGCGGCCCGATTTGTTATCAAACATGGCACTGATTCTGTTGGGTTAATTTCAACCGATAATTATCGAATTTCTGCTCAACAACAACTCGCAAGCTTCGCTCGACTTATAGGCGTGCCCATGACGAGTGTAAGCGCTAATCGTAGTTTGGATGATTTGTTACTTCAGTTCAAAAACAAGAAATTGGTGCTGATCGATACCGCCGGAGTTTCAGCTAAAGATACCGCCATATTTCAGCAGTTAGAGAGCATTAAAAATACCAATACCCCGATCAAGCGATTTTTAATGATGCCAGCCACCAATCAAACCGCGGTTTTACAGCAATCGATTGAATTGTTTAAATCATTTTCACCTTACAGTGTGATTATTACTAAAGTGGATGAGGCTGCTAGTCTCGGCGAAGTGATAAGCTTGTTGATTAAAAACAATTTGCCGGTAGCCTTTACTACTGATGGCCAAAGAGTGCCGGAAGATATCCGCTTAGCTCGAAGTCATCACTTAGTTTCTAAGGCGGTGTGGCTGGCCAATAAGTATGCCGAAACTCCAGAAGAGTGGCGCATGGCACAAGAGCTTGATGACCTGCGCTATGGATAATCAAGACAATCAGATTTTATTGCAGAATTATCAGCAAGTTATCTAATTATAAGCTAAGCTTACAACAAGTTAATGCTGTTGTTTTAACGCTAGTTTTTTACGAGGAGATGCTCGATTGAGCCAAAACAGCGATCTTGCCGCAAGTACAACATCTAAACCGGTCAAAGTTATTGCCGTTACCGGTGGTAAAGGCGGTGTTGGCAAAAGTAACATTTCGGTTAATTTAGCGGTTGCGTTAAGCCAGCTAGGGCATAAAGTCATGTTGTTAGACGCCGATTTAGGTCTAGCCAACGTTGATATCATGCTCGGAGTCAAAGTTAATAAAAATCTCGCTAACGTTTTAGACGGCGAATGTGATCTCAAAGACATTGTGATCGAAGGCCCACACGGTCTACAAATTGTACCCGCCTCATCTGGCACCAAGTCCATGGCCGAACTCTCTTCGGTACAACATGCCGGAATTATTCAGGCATTTAGCGATATTGGTAAGAACCTGGACTTTTTAATTATTGATACCGCGGCTGGAATCACCGATATGGTGATCAACTTTGTACAGGCCTCTCAGGACATCCTTGCCGTGGTCTGTGACGAACCTACCTCAATTACCGATGTGTATGCGCTCATGAAGGTGCTCAATCGCGACCATAAAATTGTTCGGTTCAATGTACTGGCCAACATGGTTCACACCAGCCAAGAAGGGCGAGATTTATTTGCCAATCTGAGTGGCGTTTGTAATCGATTTTTGGATGTCACTTTAAACTATTTAGGCAGTGTACCGTTTGATGACAACATAAGAAAATCTGTGCGGAAACAAACGGCGTTAGTGGATGCATTTCCGCGTAGTCCCGCCGCAATTGCAATTAAAAGCCTTGCAAAAAAGGTGGAACAATGGCCGATACCGCGTGACGCCAGTGGAAATATCGAGTTTTTTATGGAAAGATTAGTCTCATAGAAGTTTGAGTTGAATAATAATATCAATAAATTAGGGCTGTAGACGTGACCGGAGCTGACACCTACAAAAAGATTCAAGATGATGATTTCGCAGAGCGCTATGCTCCGTTGGTGAAGCGAATTGCTCATCATTTAATGGCGCGGCTTCCTTCCAGCGTGCAATTGGAAGATATGTTACAAGCGGGAATGCTTGGGCTATTAGAAGCGAGAAGCAATTTTGATGCGAGCAAAGGGGCTAGTTTTGAGACTTTTGCTGGTATTCGCATTCGTGGCTCCATGATTGACGAAATTAGGCGCGGAGATTGGGTGCCGCGCTCTGTTCATAAGAATGCTCGCAGTATCGCATCGGTAATCAAAGAAATAGAACAAGCAACTGGTCGAGATGCTCGTGATTCCGAAGTGGCTGAAAAATTAGGTGTGGAAGTGTCGGAATATCGACAAATGCTAATGGATGTTAGCAATGGACACATGATGGATTTTGAAGCGATGGGGGTCACCGAGGACTACTTTTCTCAAGGATTATCCGACAGCAGCCAAACGCCACTCGAACGAATTCAAAAAGAAGACTTCAGAAACTCCCTCGCAGGCGCGATTTCCTCACTCCCAGAACGAGAAAAACTGGTCCTTGCCTTGTATTACGATGAAGAGCTGAACCTCAAAGAAATCGGGGAAGTCATGGGTGTAAGTGAATCCAGAATCAGTCAAATTAACAGCCAAGCAATGCTTAGATTGCAATCTCGACTAAAAGATTGGAAGAAATAGCAATTTTGAACTAGATTAATTGTAGGTACTTGCTGGTTTAGTGGGCAAGTCCGTACAAATACAAAATAACTTTCAATACAGTCAAACTTTAATCGTTCAAAAAGTAATCAGACGGAGATTTATCTTGGACAAGAACATGAAAATACTGATTGTTGATGACTTTTCTACAATGCGTAGAATCATCAAGAATCTGCTCAGAGACCTAGGCTTCACCAATACACAAGAAGCCGATGACGGTAATACCGCGTTACCCATGTTACAGTCCGGAAATTTTGACTTTTTAGTCACCGATTGGAATATGCCCGGAATGCAAGGTATCGACTTGCTCAAAGCGGTAAGAGCCGATGAAAAGCTGAAATCTTTGCCGGTACTAATGGTGACCGCCGAATCCAAACGAGAGCAAATAATTGAGGCCGCTCAAGCCGGTGTTAATGGCTATATCGTTAAGCCGTTTACCGCTGCTACATTAGACGAAAAACTACAAAAGATTTTTGAGCGTATCGACGGTTAGATAATCGTCCACAATGCCCCTTAGGACCAATTGCCCCATAGGACCCTTTGCACAATGAATTTATCCGATAAAGAAAGGCTCGCAGCAACAATCGACCAAACTAAAGAGTTGTTGGTGCTGTTGGAAAGTAACGAGATTGAAGATGCACAAGAGCTCATCGATACGCTTGCGTCAGCTGGTGATGAAGATCTATTTGTTGAAATTGGTAAACTGACTCGCAACTTACACGAGGCGCTGACCAATTTTCAAATGGACTCTCGAATTACTGATATTGCGGCATCAGAAATTCCTGATGCTAAAGAACGTTTGAACTATGTCATCGAAAAAACCGAAATTGCTGCGAATAAAACCATGGACAAGGTGGAAAGTTGTACTGAGCGCTCAAACACCATGGCAAAAGACTCGCAAGAGCTATTAACCGAATGGAAAAAACTTTATTCCAGAGAGCTCGAGCCAGGTGATTTTAGAAAGCTCTGTAAGAAAATTGAATCTCACCTAGAAAAAAATAAAAACGATGCTGACGAGCTGCACGCAGAATTAACCGAAGTGCTAATGGCGCAAGATTATCAAGATCTCACTGGCCAAGTGATTCGCCAAGTGATTACCTTGGTACACGATGTTGAAGAAAGCATGGTCAATATTATTAAAATGTTCGGTAGCATGGATGGCTACAACTCCGCGAAAGGAAAATCTGGTGCTAAAGAAGGCGTCGAAGGACCTGTGGTCAATAAAGAGAAACGCGAAGATGTTGTCAAAGGGCAGGATGAAGTCGACGACCTACTATCCAGTTTAGGGTTTTAAGGGAGTTTTTAATGTCATTTGAAGCAGACGAAGAAATACTGCAAGACTTTCTTATTGAAGCTGGAGAAATCCTCGAGGAGCTCTCCGAACAACTTGTGGCGCTGGAAAATGAGCCACAAAATATGGATCTGTTAAATGGTATTTTTCGGGGATTCCACACCGTAAAAGGCGGTGCAGGTTTTTTAAACCTAAAACCATTGGTTGATATTTGTCATATTACCGAAAATATATTCGATATCCTGCGCAATGGTGACCGAGTCGCTGATGCGGATCTTATGGACAATATTCTTGAGTCTTTAGATATTGTTAATGAAATGTTTGACTCGGTAAAAAGCGGTGAAGAGCCTGAAGATGCCGATCCAGCTTTTCTCGAGCATTTAGGCAAGTTTGCTAAACCCGCCGGTGAAGATGATGCAGAGGCCGAAGAAGCCGAAATTGAATCTGAAAATGAATCTGAAGTAGAGCCAGAACCCGCGGTAGAATCGTCCGAAGCCAGCGCTGATGATGAAATCACTGATGATGAGTTCGATGCTTTATTAGATGAGTTACAAGGTAAAAAAGAGGATCCCCAACCAGCTGCCGCAGATACAGGCGCTGCGGCAGACGACATAACCGACGACGAATTTGAAGCACTTTTAGATGAGCTACATGGTGATGGAAAGTTTGATGCTGGAGTCGCTGCGCAAAGCGAAAGTAGCAAAACCGCAAGCGAACCAGCGACCACTGGTGCACCGGGTGATGACATAACGGATGATGAATTTGAAGCCTTGCTGGATGAATTGCACGGTAAGGGCGGTGCGGTTAGCGTCGCCAATACTGGTAAAGATTCGACGAATAAGACGGATCAAAACCAAACAACAAATCAAATCAAAGAGTCCGAAAAGCCAGCAGCGGCTAATAGTGATGAATTGATCGATGATGCTGAATTTGAAGCCTTGTTAGATGAACTCCACGGGAGTGGAAAAGGGCCAGTTAGCAACGCACAAAAAGCAACCGAAAAAGCCAAGCCCGAGCCAGTAAAAGAAACTAAAAAAGAGCCAGTAAAACCAAAACCAACGGCGAAACCTGCGGCTAAACCGGCTGCTAAACCTGCAGCTAAACCAAAGGCAACTAAAGACACCAAAGTCGCCAAACCTGCAGCCAAACCCGCTGCAAAGGCCGCTGCAAAAGCTAAAAAACCACCAACAGTTGTTACCGAGGCAACGGTTCGCGTTGATACAAAACGACTTGACGATATTATGAATATGGTCGGTGAGTTAGTACTGGCGAGAAATCGTTTAAAAACCGTTTCTGCGGCAATGGAAAATAACGAAGATTTAAGTAAAGCCGTCTCTAATCTCGATATTGTTACGGGCGATTTGCAAGGCGCGGTGATGAAAACGCGAATGCAACCAATCAAAAAAGTATTTGGACGTTTTCCACGAGTTGTTAGAGATTTGGCGCGCAGCCTTAAAAAAGAAATTACCCTTAACATGGTCGGCGAAGACACTGACCTCGATAAAAATTTAGTTGAGGCTTTGGCCGATCCTCTCGTACATCTTGTAAGAAACTCCGTCGATCACGGTATCGAAATGCCGGATGTACGAGTTGAGTCTGGAAAAACAAGAGCTGGAACCATCACACTGTCAGCAGCGCAAGAAGGTGACCACATCATGCTGATCATCGAAGATGACGGTAAAGGTATGGACGCTGATGTACTCAGAGGGATCGCTGTTGACAAAGGCTTGATGGATAAAGAACAAGCCGATCGGCTGACTGATAATGAATGTTATAACTTAATTTTTCATGCCGGTTTTTCCACCAAAAAAGAAATTTCCGACATTTCCGGCCGCGGAGTCGGTATGGATGTGGTTAAAACTAAAATCACCCAACTTAATGGTTCACTTGATATAGAGTCCGACCTCGGCAAAGGCACTAAAATACTAATTAAAGTGCCACTGACCTTGGCGATACTACCGACATTGATGGTCAAACTAAAAGATCAAGCATTTGCGTTTCCGCTCACTGCGGTTAACGAAATTTTCCATCTTGATTTAACTAAAACCAATATCGTCGATGGCCAGCTCATGATCGTGGTCAGGGAAAAGGCGTTGCCTCTATTCTTCTTAAACGAAATGTTATCCAAGGAACATCAAAGTAATGGTCGCGAAAGAGAAGGGCACGTGGTACTGGCTCAAATTGGTACACAAACCGTTGGCTTTGTTGTGGATTCATTGGTTGGTCAAGAAGAAGTTGTGATAAAACCATTGGGTAAGTCATTGCATGGTACGCCTGGAATGGCTGGGGCGACTATAACAAGCGACGGGAAAATCGCACTGATTCTCGATATACCAAGCTTGTTGAAACACTATGTTAGCTAACAAAATTTTATACTTTTCGTTTTAAGGTCTTAATGAATGGCAATAAAGGTTCTTATTGTTGACGACTCTCAATTTTTCTGTCGCCGCGTTGGTTCGATTTTAAATAGCGTTAGCGATATCAAAGTCATTGGTATCGCCAATAACGGCAAAGAAGCAATCGAAAAGGCCGAAAAACTAAAGCCCGATGTGATTACGCTTGATGTTGAAATGCCGGTTATGGATGGCGTCACAGCATTACGCCAAATCGTTAAAGTGTGCGATGCCAAAGTGCTAATGTTGTCGTCTTTGACTTACGACAACGCAAGAGTAACTCTTGATGCTTTGGATGCTGGGGCTACCGACTTTTTACTTAAATCCTATGAGTCGCTCTCAAGTGATACCGATGGAATGGTTAATCAGCTGAGAGATAAAATAAGGGAGCTGGGCTCTGCTCGTACCCTTCCAAGTAGAGCTAGTTCCGAAAAATCAAAACCGAAACCTTTTCCGGTTTATCAAGCGCCGACTGCCTCGGGAGCATCCAATTATGATTTAATTGCAATCGGTGCTTCAACTGGTGGGCCGGTCGCACTGCAAAAGCTTTTGATACCATTGCCTGCCAACTTTCCTTGCCCAATTACCATAACGCAGCACATGCCAGGGACCTTTACTGGAGCGTTTGCGACTCGGCTAAATGGTTTATGTCAGCTGGAAGTCTGTGAGGCGACAGATGGTATGCCATTAAAAGCAGGGCATGTTTATGTCGCGCCTGGTGGCAAGCAAATGATATTCGAAGGTCGCGGTAAAAATGCTCGTATAAGAATTAGACCAACTGATGCACGGCTACAATTTTCGCCGAGCGTGGATGTTTCTTTTGGCTCGGCTTCCAAAGTTTTTGCTGGAAAAGTCCTCGCGATTGTTTTAACCGGAATGGGCGCCGATGGCACAGAAGGAAGTAAATTAATAAAAGCCAGTGGCGGAAAAATTTGGGCACAAAATGAAGCCTCTTGTGTCGTTTATGGGATGCCAATGTCAGTGACAAAGGCAGGATTATCAGAAAAAGAGCTTTCAATTGAGCAGTTTGCGAGTGCACTTATGAAGGAGGTTTGATGGATCGATTGACCATCGTCGGGCTACTGTTAGCACTCGCGGCGATTTTTGGCGGACAAGTTCTTGAAGGCGGCAGTATTGGAGCGTTGCTCAATTTAGCCGCTTTTGTCATTGTGGTCGGTGGAACTTTTGGTGCGGTGATGATTCAGACTCACCTGAAAACCTTTGTTCGAGCACTTAAAATTCTTAAATGGGTTTTTAAGCCTCCCGTACAACCGGTGGTGGAAGGTATTCAAAAAGTCACCGCATGGAGCCACCTAGCGAGGCGTGAAGGGCTACTTGGTTTAGAGAAAAATATTGACCAAAATCTTGACCCCTATATTTTAAAAGGGTTAAACATGTTGGTTGATGGAAATGACCCAGAAGCAATTCGCAATGCGATGTATATCGAACTCGATGTTACAGCAAAGGATTTATTGGCTGCCTCTCGAGTCTATGAATCGTTAGGAGGTTATTCTCCAACTATTGGTATCGTAGGTGCCGTTTTAGGATTGATTCAGGTGATGGGAAATTTGAGCAACCCAGAACTTTTAGGACAAGGCATAGCAACGGCCTTTGTTGCCACGATTTACGGCGTGGGCTTGGCCAACTTAGTTTATTTGCCTATCTATCACAAAATTAGAGCAATCATTTCAGAAAAATCTCAATACATGGAAATGATTCTGGAAGGGATCGCTTGCATTGCCGAGGGCGAAAATCCTCGGGTAATTGAAATGAAACTCGAAGGCTATTCAAGTCGGAAAAACAAATAGACGGCTTTTTACTTTTCAAGTTTGAATGAAATAAATCATGCGAAGAATACGAAACAATATTGATGTAGACGAGCAAGAAGTTGGCCGTTGGCTAATTTCTTATGCCGACTTTATCACTCTATTGTTTGCGTTTTTTGTGGTTATGTATTCCATTTCACAAGTTAATGTGAGCAAATATAAACTGCTATCTCAGTCATTAGAAGGGGTTTTTGATAATCGACCAAAGAGCACTGAAATTGTTCCCATTGGTGATCCTGCAAAAAGCCTTCAACCAATCACTGGTGATGAGACAGAGTTTCCAGAAATCGATAACATTGAGCAAGAAAACACCGGCATTGATTCTGAAAACTTTGCGACCACCGAAGAATTTAGAGATCTAGAGTCAGGGCTACAAGCGAGCCTTGGCGACTTGATTGATCAAGATCTTGCCGAAATTAAC
This sequence comes from Kangiellaceae bacterium, assembly GCA_965230525.1. GTDB lineage: Bacteria > Pseudomonadota > Gammaproteobacteria > Enterobacterales > Kangiellaceae. Next base: position 3,784,601 of record OZ246008.1, on the reverse strand, counting down.
TCTGATGCTAATTGGATTAATGTTGTATTAAAGAGCGCCTTACTGTTTCCTTCCGGAAGCGATCAACTTAATCAAGAAGCCGATCCTTTGATGGATGAATTGGCAAAACATTTAAACTCTAACCAGCAACTCATTTTGGTTCATGGCCATACCGATAATATTCCAATAAATACAGTCAAATTCCCATCCAATTGGGAGCTTTCGAGCGCTCGTGGTGTAGCGGTGGTACGTAAATTGCAAAATCTTGGAGTACAACCGAATCGTTTAAGCGTTGAAGGACACGGCGAATATCAACCAGTAGCGGATAACTCGACTGCAGAAGGCAGGCAGCAAAATCGCCGAGTTGTGATCTCTATTTCGCGAAAACAAAGCGTTCCAAAGAATAACTTGGTTAATCAATCAAGTACACCTCAAGATAGTACGGGGCAAAGTGAAGCGGAACAGTTGAGTAAAGAAGAAGAAAAGAAGTATGAGATAATAAAACTTCCCGGTGGTGGAATCTTAATTCGCGGCAAAGAATCGCCGGAAAACGAGCAAAACTAAACCTTTTAAAGGAGGCTTTTTTGAAAGTCTGGACTATCGCAAATCAAAAAGGCGGCGTAGGTAAAACAACTTCGGTTTCTGCGCTGGCTGGCATTCTTGCCGCTCGAGGCTATCGAGTGCTAATGCTTGATTGTGATCCGCACGCGTCATTAACCTCTTATTTTGGTTTTGATAGTGAAAAACTTAACTACAGTTTATTCGATTGGTTTGCGCAAGAGCCTAAATCGCAGAAGCAAGTCAGAAATACCATCCTACGATTAGAAAATGAAAAGATATCACTGATGCCAGCATCGCTCAGCTTGGCGACCTTAGATAAGAAGTTTAGCGGTCGAGAAGGTATGGGGTTGGTCGTTACCAAAGTACTTGGACTGATCAAAGATGACTATGACTATGTGTTGATTGATTGTCCCCCGATATTGGGCATATTGATGATTAATGCGTTAGCTGCGTGTCAATTTTTGCTAATACCGGTACAAACAGAGTATCTCGCCATTAAAGGGTTGGAGCGGATGATGGAAACCCTGAACATGGTGATCAAAGCGCAACACCATACGATAGACTACAAAATTGTTCCAACTATGTTCGACCGTCGAACGCGCGCCTCTATTAAAGCGCTAAGAAATATGCGCGATGAGTTTGGCGGGCACCTTTGGGAAAGAGTGATCCCAGTTGATACCAAATTCAGAGACGCCTCTCGTCGGCATCGAACCCCTAGTTTTTTGTATCCGGATACTCATGGCGTTAAAGCCTATCAAAAGCTGGCCGATACCTTGTTAGCAATGTCTAGCCAAACAAAGGTCGCCTAGTTGCGCTGTTTTGCCAACTTAACTCGTTATGAAATTAAATAAGCCCACAGTTTCCGAAAGCCAAACCGAACTGGAAAGTTATGTTGAGGCATTGTTGAAGGATAACGTTGGGTTTGTTGAGCCGCTCGATAGCAAAGTTACTCCCTTAAGAAGTAAACAAAATACGCGGAGAGAGTCGCAACTGACAGATAAGGTTTCGGCTATCCCCCCCATCGAGCAAGAATTATCTGAAAGTCTAAATAAGGCCAAAAAGCCCACTGAACAAGTGCCATCGGCGCAAACAGTTCAGGCCAAAAAGTCTGAACAGCCAGCTAAACGCGCTAAAGTGACTTCGAGTGAGTCGTCTAAATCGTCGCAAAACAGTTTGTCCGTTGATGGAGATACAAATAGCCACTCGGCAAAAACAACAGAAAATAAGCCATCGCCAGTGGACACCCAAAATGATAAGGCGGCTACAGCAAGTGACTCAAGTGAAACCGCTAGGCGGCACCATGAGAAGATTACGCGCGAATATAAAGAATATCGCGAAAGTGAGCACAATAAAACACAGGAGCAAGATCCTCGGCTCAAAAATGTTGAAAAATTATTGAGTCGTATTGCGTTGGCGAGTGCCGTTGTTCCTCAACAAGACACGCAGGCTAAAACACAGGTCAAATCGCAAACCCAAACCCAAACCCAAACCCAAACCCAAACCCAAACCCAAAACCAAACCAATGTGAGCGAGAAAATCGAGGTTAATCAGCAGACTCGAGTAGATGAATCGCAAGCGCTCACCGAAGAAATAGCGCAAGCGTCATTTGTGCATAGAGAATCTGAGCCTCTAAAAGAATTGCTTGGAGACGTCTTTCAAACTTTGGTTTTTGAAGTCCATAAACTCCCTTTGGCGGTGCCATTGGTTAAATTGGGTGGCATTGTTAATTTTGGAGAACAAGACTTAACACCTTTAGTGGGTACCCCCGATTGGTTTTTAGGGTTAGTTCCCAATGAGCGGGGAAATTTGATGGTCGTGGATACGCAAAAGTTTATTATGCCGGAGAAACCACCGACTGAGCCCGAAGATTATCAATATTTAATCGTCTTGGATAATTCAAATTGGGCCTTAGCCTGCCATGCGGTGAATGATGCAAAAAACCTTTCGCCAGATGATATTCGTTGGTCAGCACGCTCTTCCAAACGACCTTGGTTTGCTGGAATGGTGGTCGAGTACATGAGTGCCTTAGTTGAAGTTGATGAGTTGATCAATATGCTCGCCGAAAATGTCGCTGAGTAGCCTCAAAAGCATTTAATAACACCAATTGTGTAACATCTTTTAGTGACTCCCGTCTGAGATTGAATAAACTAGTCCATCAGCAGCTAGTAAATTTAATCGTTGTTGTTTATGCTGTTATTGGCAAAAGCGACTCACTCCAATTAGGCGACTACCTATTTTGAATGATTTACATCATTTGATTACAGATAATCAAAATTTATTAAGCGAACTTGCTAAAAGTATTAGTCAGTTACACCAGCAAATGCCGGCGGCGTATTCCTCGCTGACTCCGCGCTTAGAAAGTGCAAGTCCTGGTGCTCATGTCAGGCATATCTTGGATTTTTACGATTGTTTACTGTGTGGCTTGGACAGAGGGGTAGTTGATTATGATACAAGAAATCGAGCTAAATCGATTGAGCAGAGTGCGACCTTAGCGATCGAACTGATTAACAAAGTGTCGCGTCAGCTTAACGAGCTTGCCGCGAAGGGGAATCGAGATATTCGAATTATCGCTAGTACCAATGATCAACAAACCTATCCTCAACAAACTTATCCCAAATCAAGCTTTCCTCAAATTGAGCTCAGGTCTAATCTTGCAAGAGAATTGCAAGCATTGCATAGCCATACGACCCACCATATGGCGTTGATAGCTCTAGCGATTAAATTAAATGGCTTGGAAATTAACGACAGTTTCGGTAAATCACCTTCAACCATAAAATTTGAAACGGATTCAAAGTCTGCGTGACTAGCTTGTTTCCACTTACCAATCAGCAAAAAGGGTTATGGATTGAGCAACAGCTTCATCCAAACAACACCTCTTACAATACCTGCGTCAAACTCAAGCTGCTTGGAGCACTTAACGTAGAAAAGTTCTTACAAGCTTCTAATCAAGTGGTTCAGTACTTTGATACCTTAAAGGTAGAGTTTGTCGAAGAAAATCACACCCCTTACCAAAAGCAGATTAAAGGCTTAGAGCATTTTCCTGAGTATATTGATATCTCTAAACAGGGGGGGGAACCTTCTAGGCGAATTGAGCAGCAAGCTAAAGCGATGCTTGCGGAGTTTTTAAACACCCCAATCTCGCTTAGTAAGGCGCCCATCATGCGCGCTTGCTTGATTAAAGTTGCAAACGATACATTTTATTATATTGGAATTGTGCCGCACATTATTTCCGATGGGCAATCTGCAGTTCTATACTTGCAAGCCTTGTCCACGGCTTATAATCATGGTCAACAAGGGCTAGAAGCACAGTACGGTAAGTCTAATAGAAGCTGGCGGAACTATGCTGAGGCCGGACTATTCGAAATCAACGATGATAATCAGGCGCGCTCACATTGGTTATCTCGGTTACAAGGCGCGAATCATTATTTTGATTATAGTTACGGTAATGCGGTTAGGAGTCAGGATGACAAGCAAGGTGAAAGGATTTATTTCGATTTGTCTGAACAGCAAACCAAACAACTAAGGAAGTTTTGTCGACAACAACGAACCACTTTGTTCAACGGTCTTGTTGCTATTTTTAGTGTATTTATCCATCGATATTTTCAACGTGATGATATTTTAATCGGCTATCCTGTCAATATTCGACCACCTGCATTTAAGCACTTTTTTGGTTTTTTCGTTAACATCATTCCACTGAGAGTGAGCATGAAGGGGCAGGATAGTTTTGTTGAGTTACTAAAGAATATTCATGAGACTCGTTTGCAAGATAAAACTTATCAAGACTATCCAGCGCTCGACATTGTTGCGGATTTACGCAAACAAATTCCCGATTTTGATGGCCGGGTATTCAATCTCTCTATGGCGCAAACAGTCTCTCGCTTATTTAATCTGGAGTTAGATGGTATCGAGTCTACTCCACTAGAAACCGAATATTATGATGTAAACGATGACTTATCACTCTCGTATGAAATAATTGATGGTAAAGTCGGTTTGTGGCTAGAGTTTCGTCGAGCCCTTTTTGACCCTAAATTCATTCGACAAGCGATTAACCGTATTGAAAAAATTATTACTCAAGCGCTAGTAAATCCGGATACAAAACTTTCTGAATTTCAAATGCTTGATTCGCAAAGTCTTGAGCATCAAATTAAAGCGAGTCGATTTGGCTCTGTCGCACCAACCTGCAACAAACAACTCGGTAAACAACCCACACAAATATTTGAGCTATTAGCCAATAGCTTCACTCAGCATTTCAATAAAACGGCTTTAATGGGCACTGATTTTCAAGTTAGCTACTCTGAGTTAAACCAGCTAGTTGAAAAAGTTTCAAACCAACTAAAGAAGTCTGGTCTTGCTAGTGGGCAGGGTGTGGTCATCTGCATGCCAAAGTCATCACTTCTTATTGCTTGCATATTGGCAGTTTGGAAACTCCGATGCTACTACGTACCGGTAAGTTTTGATTGCCCAAAACAGCGCCTCGAATTTATTATTAAAGACTCAAATGCGGCGCTATTGTTGAGTGACCAATCTGATAAAATAACGCAGCCAAAAGACACTAGTAAAAATAAACTGCATTTTCTTAATCAGACATTGGTGATTTCTCGATGTACGCCCAATAGTCAGCTTACACAAGAAGACAGCAGTCTCGCTTATATAATCTATACATCGGGTTCTACTGGTAAGCCTAAAGGTGTCGAAGTTGAACACGCAAGTCTAATTAGTCGACTCTGTTGGCTAACCGATTATTTCAAATTGACTGAAAACGATCGAATGCTACAAAACACTGATGCATCATTCGATGTTTCAATCGCGGAAATGTTTTGGCCATTGTTAAGTGGTTCTGCTTTGGTGGTAAGTCAGCCAGCGGAGGCCAAAGATCCCGATCGACTAATTGGCTTATGCGAGAAGAATCATGTAACCAGCCTCTGTTTAGTTCCTTCTCTTTTAAAAGCGATTCTTTCGAGATTAAAAGCGGGTCAACTAAAAGATTGTTGCCGTGTCTTAGCCGCCGGTGAGGTTTTGTCGGCGAGCTTAGCAACTGAATTTTATCAACATTTCTTACCTGAAAAGACCGATTTATATAATTTCTACGGTCCGACAGAAGCTACTATTTATGCTAGCTTTGATCGAATAGAAACCACTGAATCTAAAAATTCCAGCTTAGCAAAACCAACCATCGGACGAGGTTTGCGTGATACTGATTTATTAGTCTTAGATCAATACTTACAACCGGTCGAAAATAATGTGGTGGCAGAGCTATATATTACAGGAAAGGGGTTGGCAAGAGGCTATCGCAATCAACCTCAGTTAACTAAATCGTCATTCTTAGCTAACCCATTTAAACAAACTGTGGGCAAAAAGATGTACGCTTCTGGCGATCTTGTGAAAAGACTCGATGATGGGAGAATTGAGTTTGTCGGTCGAAACGATCAGCAAATAAAGCTGCGCGGATTTAGAATTGAATTGTCAGAAATTGAGCAGGTCATCTCTCATTGCGAACAGGTTTTAGATACAAGCGTTCAACTTGCCACATTGGATAATCGACAAGCATCAATTATCGCCTTTGTGGCGGCTAAACCGAAAATAGAATTGAGCAATGACGCGTTGATTGAAGAATTACAATCAAATCTGGTTAAGAGCTTGCCAGCTTATATGATACCAGCACAAATCGTTATATTAGATACAATTCCACGCTTAGCGAGCGGCAAACCCGATCAAAAGCAATTAAAAAAACATAGACCAAGTTTTAAAACGCGTCAATTCACACCACCTGAAGGAAATGTTGAGCAGGACTTAGTTAAGCTATGGGCCACATTGCTTGGTATACCTGAGAATGAAGTAAGCGTGACGGAAAGCTTTTTTAATTTAGGTGGTGACAGTTTAATGGCTATCCAGTTTATCGGTATGGCGGAAAAATACGGTTATCAATTTTCGGTTGGAGACTTATTTGAAAAGCGTAGCATTCGAGAAATTTCGCGCGTTGCTAAACCTTTTGAAGAAGATATTGTTCCTATCTCGGCAAAGGAAATTACCGGTCAGTATCGCTTACTTCCGAGGCAAGCAAAGTTTTTTGCAGAGCAATTCCTTAATCCAAATCACTGGAATCGCACGTTTAGCTTTAAGGTTGATCAATCGTTTGATATCGTTTATTTTCGCAGTGCGTTCATGGCAGTCCTAAAGCACCATGACAACTTACGAATTTCTTTTAAACAAGATAGCAAAGGTCGGTTCTTCCAAGATTGTCATTCATCTGAGACTATTGAGGAAAGTATAAATGACTTTTTTCGGGTGAAAAACGTTTCCGCAGAGATACACCACGCGCAACGTAAAGAAAGGGTCGACTTTGTCAATCGCTTGCACAAGGAAATTAAACTTGACTCGGCGCCTCTGATTAGAGTCGCGATATTCAAAAACGCAACGCGAGTAACAGACGTCATTCTGCTTTTTCATCATCTCTTGATTGATATGGTCTCGTCTCGAATTGTACTAGAAGATATTTTAACGGCTTACCACCAAGTGGCGAGTGGGCGAGTTGTTATGCTAGGTCAGAAAAGCATCAGTATCAAACAGTTTATCGAGCATCTTTATTGCCACAAGAATCCTCAGCCAAGCCAAAACGCGCTTGCTTATTGGCTAGAGCACCCCATGCTTTCACTGAGTAACCTGCCAACGAGAGATGCAATAAGTTTAGCAAGCTTAAGTCGACTCAATATTGAAAAATATGCTCGCCAGCATCTATTTGTGTTGCCAGCTAAGGATACTTCCACGCTGCTAAGAGCTAGGTCAAAGCTGAAAAGTTTAAAAATACAAGCGATTTTATTAGCGTGTTTTCATCAAGCGATATGTCGATGGTCAGGCTGTAAAGAGACTGCAATTAATACTTGTGAACATGCGCGAACGGATGAACGACAGCGCTCAGTTAACCTTAGTCGAACGGTCGGTTGGATTAATGCGGTTTACCCAGTGCACTTAAAAGCGCCTGAAAATGCAGTAACCCGAGATGAGCCATTAGAGTGGCTTCACAATATAATTGCGCAGTTAGAAAATTTACCTTTAGAGAAAAATGATTATAATCATTACCGATATGGGCTCAATTGCAGTGAGTTAAAGTCAAAGTCAGAACCTTGGCTGTTTTTCAATTATGTTGGGCAAATTGATTCGTTTGTTTCAGCGGATTTATTACTTAAGCCTTGTCTCGATGAAAAAGGGGTTGTTTCGGCAGATGAGCGAAATCAATTAAGTTACTTAGTCTATGTTGAGGCGGGCGTACTAGATGAACAGTTAATCTTTCGGACCACTTATAGTGAAAAACTCTTTGAGCAACAATCTATTCAGCAACTGCAAAACTTCAACCAAGAATATTTGCAACAGTTAATAAAGTCATTGGAAAATGAATAAAGCGAAAAAAATCCTATTTATTTTTGCGCACGGTGCTGGTGCAGGTAAAGATAGTGAGTTTATGTTACAAGCATCGGAAGGGTTGCAGCAACTTGGTGTGCAAGTTCAACGCTTTAACTTTCCCTACATGGCATTGATTCAAGAAACTGGTAAGCGCAGACCACCAGACCGTATGCCGAAACTAATTGCCGCATTTCAACAACAGGTTGAAAATCAAATCAACGATAAAAATTTTGCGGATTATTCGTTGTTTGTCGGTGGAAAATCAATGGGGGGAAGAGTGGCAAGTCTGCTTGCGGCACAACCGGAATTGGATTTGCCAATCAAAGGTGTTATTTGTTTTGGCTTTCCCTTTCACCCGCCCAAAAAAGTTGAGTCCTATCGAGGGGAACACTTGCAAACAATGCGTACACCGACATTAATATTGCAAGGTGAGCGAGACACATTCGGCAGCATTGAAGAAGTCAAAAACTATCAACTATCTTCTTTGGTAGACTGTCATTTTTTACCCGATGGTGATCACTCGCTAAAACCACGCAAAAAATCGGGTTTTAGCTTTCAAGAAAACCTAACAGAAGCCCTTAAAAAAACGAATCAATTCTTTCTTGAGCATTTATAAATGTTAGTCATTCTAACCAGTGAGGAGTGGGATGGTTAAATGAGGACAAGGAAGTCTTACAGTCAGTTTAAAGGCTTGGTGAGGATATTATAGCTCTAGGCTATTTGCAATCGACTAGAAAATCCCTATTATTCAAGCTTTAGTTTGAATGTTGTTAAAGCCAATCATGAACCAGCCCGCCCATCCGGTCAGCACAAGAATACCTGTTTCAAAGCGCATCAATGTCGAATGGTCCACTTGGGCTGGTTTAGCATTTGTCGGAGCCTTACTTGAGGGCGGGGTGCTTGGCATCATTATAAAAAATGGTTTTGCTGGGATTGTCGATGACTGGTTGTTAAATACTGCCGTGGCGGTTGCAACCGGCGCGCCATTTTTCTCTAATTTACTCAGTTTCTATTGGGTTAAAATGAGCAAGGGGAAGAGTAAATCAACCTTAGTATCTAACTTAGCGGTTGTTTTTTGTTTGTGTGCGGCTTTAATGGCCTTAGTGCCATTTAACCCTGTTGGATTGGCATTTTTCCTAATACTCATTGTAGCAGCTCGCATCGTTTGGTCTGGGATTTTGACCATTCGTTCTAATATTTGGCGAGCTAATTACCCACGCTATATTCGCGGCAAAGTCACCGCAAAATTAGCCACTATGGCATCATTGATTATGGCCGTTTCCGGTAGTTTGTTAGGTTGGGTGTTAGATTGGCAGTTCGATTTTTTTCGATGGATTTTCATGGCGTTCGCACTGTTGTCTTTGTTTAGTGCTTACCGTTACCGTTCGTTAGCAGTAAGAAATCAAGCAAAAGAAATCGCGCGTGAAACCTCGGATAAAAGTCCTTCGTCTTTTCTTCATATGTTGGGGCTACTTCGTCGAAACCCTTCGTTTGGTCGTTATATGTTGGCAATGTTTACCCTTGGCAGTGGAAACCTAATGTTTGCTGCGCCACTAATTGTTTATCTGAACGAATATACCTCGCTGGCCCAGTTCCAACAGATCCTTATAACCACGGCGATCCCTCTGGCGTTGATTCCGCTAGCTGTGGGCTGGTGGGCGAAATTGCTCGACGGCAATCATATTTTTTATTTTAGAAGTATTCATAGTTGGGGATTTGTTGTTGCACTTGGATTGTTTTTTGTAGCACAACTGACAGGCCATGATTGGTTATTTTATCCAGCGGCGATTATCTACGGTATTGCTATTTCGGGGGGGGTTATCGGCTGGAATTTGGGCCATAACGATTTTGTAAACGGCACATCCAGCAATAGTTCACAGCCCGCCCAGCTGGAAAACCCCATGGATTATATGGCAGTGCACGTGACTCTAACCGGGCTTCGTGGATTGATTATGCCATTAGTCGGAATAGCGTTTTATCAATGGCTAGAATTACAATCAGCCGGTGACGGGAGATACGCTTTGCTGCTACCTTTTAGTTTAACGACCGCAGGGGCTCTGCTATTTACTTGGTTTAATTACTTGCACCAAAGAGTCACAACGGGCTAGAAGTCATAAAGGGCTAGAAGTTACAAGGGGCTAGAAGTTACAAGGGGCTAGTTTAATTGGGTTACTTTAATGCCGTGATCAATGCTGGGCGGGTCAAACAACTCGTCATCACTGATAAAACCAGCCCCATTGGATACTTCTTTTTCATCCATATTTTTGAACGGGTATAAACTCGCATCCATTAAGTGTGACGGTGTTATGTTTGTCATTGAAGAAAAAATACTCTGTGCTCGTCCTGGATATTGGCGCTCCCACTCTGCCAGCATTTGTTTTATTTGTTTACGTTGAAGATTCTCTTGCGAGCCACACAAATTACAAGGAATAATTGGAAAGTTTTTAAGCTGAGAATAACGCGAGATATCGGCTTCGGTCGCATAAGCCAATGGCCTTATAACTGTATTTTTGCCGTCATCGCTTCTTAGTTTGGGTGGCATCGCTTTTAGCTTTCCGCCAAAAAACATGTTTAACAACAGGGTTTCGATGATGTCATCGCGGTGATGGCCGAGAGCGATTTTAGATATATTATTTTTGTTAGCCCAAGAATAGATAATCCCTCTTCTTAGTCTTGAACATAGCGAGCAGGTTGTTTTTCCCTGCGGGATCTTATCTGTCACAATGCTGTAGGTATCTTCTTCAATAATGTGGTACTCGACTCCAATGGATGCTAAATAGGTAGGCAGCACATCTTCTGGAAAGCCGGGTTGTTTTTGATCGAGGTTAACCGCAACCAATTCAAAATCAATGGGAGCTGCTTTTTGCAGCTTTAAAAGAATGTCGAGCATAGTGTAACTATCTTTTCCCCCTGACAGACAAACCATTATTTTGTCACCGGACTCAACCATATTGAAGTCGCTGATGGCCTTTCCGACATTTCGGCGCAGGTTGCGCTCCAACTTGGCCAATTGTTTGCCAGCTTGTTGAGAGGAGGCTGAAAGAGAATAATCGTTAACGGTGCTCATGAGAACTTTACTGGTGTAACTTAAAAAAACGCCATTATACACTTATTGTCAAAACATAGGGTGAGTTTGGATGATAGAAAAATCCCCTAAGAGAATTTAGAACATTCAGACCATGAGTCTATGAGTCTAAGTCTACGAGGACCTATATAAAAACAGCCTGAGCTTTACATCGTACGAACAACTCAGTAGTCGTAAAATACCAATGTCTTATCGGTTGATTTGTTCATTAACAAATATGACAAAGTTGATATATATGGCGAAAAAGCGTACTAAAACGCGGTTTTTACATGCAACTGCTATATAAAATTGTTAAAATGCCGCGTTAAATCCCTAGTTAAAGGGGATTTCTACTATGACTAGTCTTTGTTTTACAGATTGGTGTTTGTCGAAATAAATTGAGTCATACTGGCTCGCTAAATAGAAAAGTTAAAGGACTGAAAAAATATGCTAAAAGTCACCCGATTAACCCTGTTGTTAATCATCTTCGCTGCAAATGCTGTACAAGCCGAGGAGGAAACACATGGGGCCTACCTTACTGCAGGTTATAACTGGTTTAATTTTGATGATGATAGAAACGGTGTAGATGACGAAGATGATTTGTTCTACGGCATTGGTTATCAAATTAATGATAATGTCGGACTGGAGCTTAAATACAGCGATTTCGGCGCTGATTATTATTCTCTAAGCTCTGTTTATCGCTACCTTCCTCGAAGCGAAAGTACTTTTTTCTGGAAGTTAGGTATTGGTCGTTACCAAGATTTTGTTGATGATAGAGGTTCTGTCAACTTGGGGGCTGGTTATGAAGCGCATTTCACCGATCAATTTTCTATGAGCTTAGGTGTCGACTCAGTCTGGATGTTCAACGAAGATTATACCGATTGGGTTCCGTATATCGGGTTTAACTATTACTTTGGTAATTCAAAAAACAAGGCTGCGCCTGTAGCGGCACCGGTGCCAGAGCCAGCGGCACCAGTTGCTAAAGACTCTGATAATGATGGTGTTCGAGATGAAGTTGACCAATGTCCTACTAGCAAGCCCGGCGTTATTGTTGATGCCCGAGGTTGTGAGCTCGACTCAGACGGTGATGGTGTGGTTAACAGCCTCGACCAGTGTCTTGAGACTCCTGCCGGTGCTAAAGTTGATGCTAGCGGTTGTCGAATTGTTCTCACTGAAGATGTGTCCATTAAACTCAATGTGCAATTTGCTAATAACAGTAATGTCGTTACTGATACTTATCGTGATGATATAAAGCGTGTTGCTGATTTTATGAAGTCTTATCCTGACACCAGCGTTGTGATAGAAGGTCACACCGATTCACGTGGTAAAGCGAGCTATAACCAACAGTTGTCAGAAAAGCGAGCAATTGCCGTTATGCAATATTTGGTTTCAGAGTTTGGTGTTGAGCAAGCTCGTGTATCTGCAATCGGTAAAGGTGAAGTTGAACCTATCGCAGATAATGAAACGGCTGAAGGACGAGCTGCAAATCGTCGTGTACAAGCTGAAATAAAAACCAGCGTATCTAAGCCACAATAATAAACTAATCCCCACCTTGGTTAAGCAAGGTGGGAAAAAGTAAAAAAGATGAGGATGTTGACATGGAATTTTCAGAAGAAACGATAACCAATTTATTTCAGGACTATGTGGTGGTTTACGGACTAAACATATTCTTTGCTCTATTAATCTTTGTGATAGGTAAATGGGCGGCAAGCATTATCACCAATATCGCAGAGAAGATTATGCTTAAAAGTAAAGTTGACCAGGTACTTGTCGACTTTGTTGGTGGCATTATCAAGAGTGTTTTAATCTTATTTGTCATCATTGCTTCGCTTGGCGAATTAGGTGTTGATACCACCTCATTGGTTGCCTTGATTGGTGCGGCAGGTTTAGCGATCGGCTTATCGTTACAAGGATCACTACAAAACTTTGCTTCTGGTGTGATGTTAATTACATTCAGACCATTTACTGCAGGCGATTTTGTCGAAGCTGGCGGGGTTTCTGGTGTAGTTGAAAGAATCACAGTATTCAATACCATAATTCGAACTGGCGACAATAAAGAGATGATCGTTCCAAATGGCTCAATCTATGGTGGTGTGATTATTAATTATTCTGCCAAAGACACTCGTCGAATCGATATGGTGTTTGGCATCGGCTATGACGATGACATTAAAAAAGCCAAAGAAATTATGTCCGATGTTATTAGCAAGGATGATCGAGTTCTAAAAGATCCTGCGCCATTAATTGCCGTTTCTGAGCTAGCAGACTCATCGGTAAACTTTGTTGTGCGTCCTTGGGTTAACAGTGCAGATTACTGGGCTGTCAAGTTTGACCTGACAGAAGCCATTAAATTAGCATTTGACCAAGAGGGCATTTCCATTCCTTATCCTCAAATGGATGTTCACGTAAATAAAGTAGAGTCATAATCAAGACACTGGGCTTGGCAAACGAATTGCTGAGCCCAGAGTTTTAGTTTTTCATTGCCAATTGATGCGTTGTGTCATTGCTCTAAAACCATTTTTTACCCTTCATCGCGAGTTTTCCTAGCGAGTTAAAATATTTCAATTTTAGCCTTCAATTCTGTCTATCTGGCGCTATGAAAGGCGTGCAGAGATTTAGCGAAGAACTGAGCGGCTATAACCACTATTTATTTTTTCTGTCAATTAAAATCCACAGAAATTTTTGCATTCTTTTATTCTGCTCTGCACAAGAAATATACAACCCATGTAACTTACTGATTTTCATAAAAATAACTGTAAGTTGTTGATTTTTATAGAGAAAAAAATAGCTGTACAAAAATTAACCAATTCAAACGGGATGCCCTTTTTTCGCGGCATCGAGCAACTTTTGACTAACATTTCCCCAAAGTTATCCACAGAATTTGTGGACTAATTTTTTACTCATTTAGTACAAAAAAAGTGTTGAAATTTAGCACTTAGTTGTGGCAGATATGGTGTAGGCATTTCCTTGCTTAAGCTTCTTGTAGTTGCCAAATACTTCGTTAAAAGTGCGCTTGCAAAAATGGCGTAATCCATTGACAGTCACAACCACAAATTTACCGCCGGGTTTTAAGTGGTGGTGGGCATCATAGAGGAACAAGTAGAGCATTTCGTTACCCACCTTTGCGGGTATGTTTGACACTATCAGGTCAAATTTTTGATCTTTTAATTCGGAAAAACCATTACTTAACTTTGCTACCGCATTATTTAGGTTATTTCTTTTGATGTTCTTGTTAGCAAAATCAACGGCGACAAAATCTTTATCGAGCAAGGTGACTTGGCCTTGGGTGGCTTTTTTTGCCATCCAGATCCCTATCGGTCCATAACCGCAACCCAAGTCTAAACAGTCATAATCAGGCTCAACTTCCAAATAGCGCAGAATCAACTTGGTCCCAGCATCAATTTCTTTCGGTGAAAAGATCCCATAGGTCGTTTCAAAGCTCAAAGGTTCACCTTGCAGCTCTGTATTAAATTCTAAAGGTTCTCTAATCTCAGCGGCTTGCTTGAGTGGGGAGGGGCACATTATTGATGGTTTCCTATGGAGATGTTGTTAGCCAGCTATTATAAGCCTAAATTAGCTGTGGTAAAATCTCGAACCGTTACCCGCTGAGCTGATTCTTATGAAAGATTCTTGCTCAGAGTTGATTTATTTTAAAGATGTGTAAGTTAAATGGAGTAAACGATGACTGATAAGCCAATTTATAAAGTGGTTTTTGTCAACAATGGTAAAACATATGAAATCTATGCCAAATCAGTCGAGCAAGGCGCGCTGTATGGCTTTGTTCAAGTTCAAGAGTTGTTATTTAATAATCGTTCCAGCGTCGTAGTTGATCCGAGTGAGGAAAAACTAAAAGCTGAATTTGAAGGTGTAAAGAGCAGCCAGATCCCAGTTCATTCCATTATTAGGATTGACCAAGTCGATAAACAAGGGGTTTGTAAAATTGGAGATGCTTCAAGCTCCGTGGTCACGCCTTTCCCAATGTCCGGCGCGCCTAACAAGGTTAAGTAATAATGAGTACGGATCAACCGCAAGAAAATAGTAATCCCCTTGGCCGACAAGTTGGCTATCAAAGTGACTATAACCCCAAACTATTATTTGCGATTGCAAGAGAAGAGAAGCGAATTGAACTCGGCTTAGTGGGTGAACTGCCTTTTGTGGGAGAAGATATTTGGAATGCCTATGAGTTAAGTTGGCTAAACTCATCTGGTGTACCGAGAGTTGCCACCGCTGAACTAAGAATTGAGGCTAACTCGCCAAACATTGTTGAGTCAAAATCTTTAAAACTCTATCTTAACTCTTTAAACCAAACCCGCTTTGAAAATCAGCAAGCGCTTAAAAGCAGAATGGAGTCCGATCTTAAAGAAATTTGTCAAAGCGATGTCACTATCACTATTTATGGGGTCACTGAAACGGCTCAAGCTGGCAATGCAAACGCGCGGCTTAATCAGCTCGATGCTTTGTGTATAGACAACACACCAGTGGAAATATCAACTTATCAATACAACCCCAATTTACTTAAATTGACAGATAAAGCTAGTCACAAGCTTAAGCCACAGGCGCTATGTTCGCACTTATTAAAAAGTAATTGTCTTATTACAAATCAGCCTGATTGGGCCAGTCTCTACATAAATTACCAAGGACAGGAAATTGATCACGCAGGGCTATTGGCGTACATTATTTCTTTTAGAAGCCACAACGAATTTCATGAGCAGTGTGTGGAGCGAATCTATTGCGATATTATGCAACGTTGCCGACCTGAAAAATTAACAGTTTATGCCCGCTACACGCGGCGAGGTGGGCTGGATATTAATCCTTGGCGCAGTAACTTTGAACAGCAGATGCCAAACCTTAGGCTGGTTAGGCAATAGTTTTTGGTTATTTAAGTTCGCGCGCGGCAAACTTTACAAAGTCTTTGGAAGTGATAACCCCTACAACTTGCTGGTTATCAGATATTACAACACAGCCGCTTTTTTGTTCGAGTAGAATATTGGCAACCTCCAAGAGTGGCTGGTTTATGTCAACTTGAGTTGCTTCTACTTGGATGATACTGGCAATTTCCATCGACTTCTCTTCATGTTCCAAGTTTTCTAAACCGCGCTGATTGATCACTTTTATCGCATTGGACAGAACAGCCTTTTGATTAAGGATTCCGATTAATTTTTTACTATCGGGATCAATGACAGGAATATGTCGGATCGATTTTTCGGCCATCAACATACGTGCTTTATGGACATTTGCATGCTCAGAGAGGCAGATAGGCTCGGTAGTCATAATTTCGCTGATTTGGCTCATTGAGATGTCCTAGAATATAAAAGCTTATACTCAGTATAGCCTAGCGCTGGAATTTGTCAGGGTGATGCGATTTTTTGCATCTCAGAATAAACAAAAGCACCCTAGGTGCTTTTGTTAAGAATCAATGTAACCTATTGTTTTTATTGATTAGGACTCTTTTTCAGCAAGTTTTTCCCAGTGTCTCGTTTTTATTCCTAACAAGAATACTAGAATACCTATTCCGATGCTGAATAAGCTTATCTGAATATACAAAGATGGAATTTGTTCAGGGTTGCTTGGGTCGAAGTTACCAGCCAATAGCCCTGAAATGATATTTCCTATGGAGTAGGTCAGTACGAAAATCCCCATCATTTGTCCAGCAAATCGTTTAGGCGATAATTTACTCACCGCACTCAAAGCCACCGGACTTAAACAAAGCTCACCAACCGTGTGTAAGAAATAAGTCGTAATTAACCAGTAGGGAGCAACTTTAAGGCCTGCTGCTGCGTATTGTGCTGCGAAAAACATCACGATAAACCCTGATGCCATAATTATTAATCCGACCGCACATTTTAGACCGTATGATGGGCTTACTAATTTCTTTCCAATATTAATCCATAAGGCTGCAAAGAAAGGAGAAAGTAACACGATAAAAATAGAGTTTGATGACTGGAACCATGCTGTTGGTATTTCAAAAGTTCCAATCATTCGATTGGTATAGTCTTGAGCAAACAAGTTTAAAGAGGAACCAGCTTGTTCAAAGCCCGACCAGAAACAGGCAGAAGCAACACAAACCAATAGCAGAGCTAACAGGCGCTTCTTTTCGCTATCGGATAAGTTTCCACCGAAATAGATTGCAGCATAGTACACAACAAACGTTAGCGTGATTGCGATAACGGTATATTGTGCGATGGCAACAGGCTCAATTGTGATGGCTCCGATCATGGTAAACAAAGTAACTGCCGCAAGTAATATCAAGAAAGCGATAATTCCCATCCAAGATTTCTTGCGACCTGATTCAGATAAAGGAGCGACTGGCGCAGTGCCAATATCGCCTAATTTACCAGCGGTGGTTTTATACTGGATTAATCCAATCCCCATGCCCACAGCTGCAGCGCCAAACGCCCAATGCCAGCCGACGTTTTCCATTAAATAGCCAGTCACAAAGTAGCCAATGATAGAGCCGATATTTATACCCATATAGTAGAGCGCATAACCACTATCTCTTCGAACATCTTCCGCTGAGTAGAGCTGGCCAACCATAGCGCCGATATTTGGCTTGAGTAAACCGGTACCCAAAACAACAAAGATGAGCCCTATAAAGAAGGTTTGTTCACTTGGAATGGCGAGGATAATATGACCGATCATTATAATGATACCGCCATACCAAATGGTTTTTTGTCCGCCCAATAATCGGTCAGCAATCCAGCCGCCAGGCAAGCCCATAAAATAGACTGCGCCGGTATATAAGCCGTAAATCGCGCCAGCAGAAGCCACGGTTAATCCTAAGCCTCCTTCTTGCAACATGGCGGTCATAAATAGCACTAATAGAGCTCGCATGCCGTAATAACTCATGCGCTCCCACATTTCAGTAAAAAATAAAGTGCTTAGTCCGCCGGGATGCCCAAAAAAAGAGTCCGAATTGGGTTGATTCATATACTACTTCCTATTTAACAGTGATCAGATTTTATTTTTATAAGGCGCAGTTATACCTTATGCCAACAATAAAAGGCAAGAAATCATTAAAACTAGCGCGTTTTCAGTTACAATGCGCGGGAGAAATTAGGAGCCATAAGTTATGACATTTTTAGCATGCAGAATTTATAAATCTGAACAGAAAGACGCCACAACACCGGTCACTCATCGATTAGAGCAAATGGAACTCGGCCATTTGAGTGAAGGTGATGTTGTTGTCAGAGTGCATTATTCTGGGGTTAATTATAAGGACGCGCTTGCAGCCACTGGTAAAGGCGCTATCCTCAAACGCTTTCCACTCAATGGTGGAATTGACTTTGCTGGCGTGATTGAATCTTCAGAAAACTCCGATTTTTCGGTCGGCCAGCAGGTTCTAGTGAATGGTTGTGGACTGGGTGAGCAGCACGATGGTGGCCTTGCTGAGTTCGCTCGAGTGCCTAGCGAATGGGTGATTCCGTTACCTGAGGGACTCACTATGAGAGAGTCGATGATTCTCGGCACAGCTGGTTTTACTGCTGCGCTTGCAATTCATCGTATGTTGGTTAATGGACAAACACCTGATAAAGGTCCAATCGTGGTGACTGGTGCGAGTGGTGGCGTGGGGACTAATGCCATCAGTATGTTAAATGGGCTAGGGTTTCAAACCATCGCTGTGAGCGGTCGCCGCGAGTATGATTCGTTGTTGACTGAACTGGGCGCTGATCGAGTCTGCTCGGCGGATAAGTTAGAGCTTTCAGAGCGCCCGTTAGATAAAGGGATCTTTGGTGGCGCTGTCGACAATGTGGGCGGCGATTTATTGAATCGAATCATTGCCCACACAAATCTCTGGGGAAATGTTGCCAGCATTGGTTTAGCAGACACCCATAAATTCACGCCAACGGTTTTTCCCTTTATATTAAGAGGCGTGAGCTTATTAGGGGTAAGTTCCACTAATTGCCCTATGCCACTTAGAAAAGAAATATGGCATCGACTCGGTAAAGATTTGAAACCCGCGAAACTTGACAAAATTTTAACCGATGAAGTCGCGTTAAAGGATGTTTCAATTGTGTTTGATGAACTTTTAAATCGTCAACGTCATGGCAGAACAATAGTCAACTGCCAATAACTGAGATTTTGTTTTATCGAGACTGGCAAACTGCTGTCAACCTCGTTGAGTTGTTACTCTCAGAATAATTTAAACTTTAATACAGATTTGGAAAGCACCAATGAAAAACCAACTCGCAAAAATGGTCGACAAGCTAGAAAAGAAGCCGCAATGGCTGCGCTACCGGTTGCTTAGCTTTGCATTAGGTAAAACGGTTAAATTCGTCGGCACCGCCAGTGTTAAATGTGAGCATTTATCGGAGAAAAAGTCGGTATTTAGTTTAAAGAATAAAAAGAAAGTCAGAAACCATATTGGCACTATACACGCAGCTGCGTCAGCTTTAGTTGCGGAAACCGCCACAGGAATGGCCCTGGCGATGCATATTCCGGATGGTAAAATTCCAGTTTTAAAATCAATGCATATAGACTACGTCAAAAGAAGCACCGGTGGACTAACGGCCACTGCGCAATTGACGGATGATCAAATTATGCAATTACACACCTTAGATAAAGGTGAAATGAGAATCGCCTGTCAGGTGATTGACGATCAGCAAGTCGAACCAATAAATTGTCAGATGGACTGGGCTTGGACCTTGCCAAGAAAAGTTTAAGAGAGATTCAAGAACCCAATGAAAAAAGTGCATTTAACATCGCTTGGCTGTCGACTTAACGAAGCGGAATTACAAACCTGGTCGCATGATTTTGCTGAGCTAGGTATTGAAACAACCAATCAAACTCAAGAAGCCAGTATAATCGTGGTTAATACTTGTGCGGTGACCGGTGAGGCAGCCCGTAAGTCGCGACAAACTATTCGTAAGCTACACCGGAAAAACACGTCGGCGAAAATCGTTGTGACAGGTTGTTACGCATCGCTAGAAAAACAGGATGCTGAAGAAATTTTAGGTGTTGATCTTGTTGTTAATAACCGAGACAAAACCGAACTTGCTAGCCGTGCGGCAGAATTAATTGAGTGGCAGTCAATGCCTTATGCTGCAACCGAGCCTGCGGAATCTGCCATTTTTAGTCGCAATAGAGAGCGCGCATTTATCAAAATTCAAGATGGTTGCCGTTACCGTTGTACCTATTGTATTGTGACCATTGCACGAGGTGATGAAGTTTCGCGAACCGTCGATGATATCATTGACGAAATTAATCTGTTGCACCAACAAGGTGTCAAAGAAACTGTGTTAACAGGTGTGCATGTAGGCGGGTATGGAACGGATTTGGGGTGCGATCTTTACACTTTAGTTCAAGCGATACTGGCCAGGACTGAAATTCCAAGGATTCGTTTTGCATCGGTTGAGCCCTGGGATTTACCCGAGTCATTTTTCGATTTATTTAAAGACAAAAGGCTGATGCCACATATGCATCTTCCAATCCAAAGTGGAAGTGATCGAATATTGAAAAAAATGTCACGTCGCTGTAAGTCAGAATCCTTTTTAAAACTGATTGCAAAGGCTCGCAGTGTCGAACCTAGCTTCAACGTCACCTCAGATATTATAGTCGGTTTCCCTGGTGAACAAGAGAGTGATTTTGAATTGTCTAAATCCATGGTTGAGGCAGCCCAGTTTGGACATGTGCACACTTTCTCTTACTCCAAGCGAGAAGGCACAAAAGCCGCAAACCTACCGCAGCAAGTTGATGAGCCGATTAAAAAACAAAGAAGCAAATCCTTGCATCAAGTTGCTGCGAGTGTGCAGAAAAAAGTGGCTGGGTCAATGCTCGGAAAAACCTGTGAAGTGCTTTGGGAAGGGGCGGGCAAGCCTTCGGATGCTGGCAAGGTAAAGTATTTTGGATATACGCCTAACTATCACAAAGTTTGTGTTGAAGTTGATATGGCATATAAAATTAGCAATCAGATTCTTAAATGTCAGATCGAATCAATTTCTGATACTGGTTTGCTGCTTGGTCGTTTGTTAGATAAACCAAACAGCTCTAATCAAGAAATATTTGTTCAGCAACTTTAATTAAAAAAGAGCCGCGTTAACAGTTTAGAATATCGTACCAATAAAACACTCTAGGCTGTCTCGATATAGCTCTTCGCATCTAGTTTGATGGTTTCAATTTCTTTCATAAAAGCCTTATGCACCAATTCAACTTCTTGGTTAAATCCGTCACGTTTTAGAATGCTCTCATACTTGTTTGCTAGATATTTCAACTGTGGAACACCGCAATAAGCGGTGGCGCCATGAAGTTTATGTACTTCGGCAATAAGTTCATTTAGTTCTTTGCTGATATAGTGATTGTCAATATTAGTTTTGGCAGAATCAAAACTTTTTACCAACATAGATAGCATATCTAACGCAAGATCTTCACGTCCACCGGCATTCTTTAAACTAAGTGGCCAGTCGATAGACAGGTTTTTTGAGCTTTTGTTTAAATCGCTTTGTTTAGTTTTAGGCTGTTGTTGATTGATAAAATTTACTGAGCGGCGAGTCCATTGCTCAATACTTTGCTTTAATTGAATTTGGCTAATGGGCTTAGTCAAATATTCGTTCATTCCTTCATTTAAGACTTTTTCTTTCTCACCTTTCATGGCATGGGCTGTTAATGCGATGATTGGGATATTTTTATAGTGCGAGTTGATTTTTCGAATTTGCTTGGTGGTTTCAAGTCCATCCATTTGAGGCATTTGCATATCCATAAAAATAAGATCAAACTTGCTCTGCTTACACTTTTTGATGGCATCGATTCCACTTTCAGTGATTTCTCTTTCTAGCTCAAAATCGGCGAGAAATGCATCGGCTAATTTTAGGTTTGCGGTATTGTCATCAACGCAAAGAATTCTTATGGGGGCGGCTACATAATTGTTTTCTGAGGCTAGTTTTTTTGTAGCCGTTTGGTCGATTTCAAACCATTTAACCAATGTGCTGTGGAAAGATTGTCGAGTGATCGGTTTCGAATAGAGGTGATGAATGCCGAGATCGGAATACTCACTGAGTACTTTTTCTTCTTTTGAATTGACCAATACGCCTAGTGGGGTGTCTAGTTCTTGAGAAACTTTTAATAGTCTCAGCAACTCGGTTGAGTGCTCTTTTGGAGAATAGCCGCTGAGTAATATTAAGTGAATGTCTTTTTGTTGCTGATGATATTGTTCTGCTCTGTCCACCAGCTCTTGAATACTTTTAGTGTTTTCAACAATGCTGTCCCAGCGGCCAAGTAAATAGTTTGTTGCCAATTGGGATGTATTATTTGCGTCGTGGAAAAGAATTCTTCGTCCAGGAAATCCATATTCCATCGGTGGGTTAGCATTTAAATCTTTGTCCAGCTTAATAGTAAACCAAAAGGTTGAACCAACATTCTCTTTACTTTCAATGCCAATTTTACCTTGCATGGATTCGGCAAGTTTTTTGGAGATTACAAGTCCAAGGCCGGTACCACCAAATTTTCGAGTAGTAGTTGTGTCGGCTTGAGTAAATGCTTGAAAGAGGACTTTTTGCTGTTCTTCTGACAAGCCCAAACCGGTATCAGTAATATTAATTCGAAGCTTCACCGAGTTGCTACTTTCTTCTTCCAGCATCACGCGAATCTGAATAGTGCCTTCTTCAGTAAATTTAATGGCATTATTACAAAGGTTAGTCAGGATTTGACAAATTCGGCCCGCATCACCTTTTAAGTTGGCTGGAACATCCTGATAAACGATGCCAACTACTTCAATGTTTTTGGCTTGCGCTGAAGGCGCGAGAAGTTTTAAAGTTTCATCCACACAGTCGGAAATAGAAAGGCTGATATTTTCCATTTCCATTTTACCAGCTTCAATTTTTGAGAAGTCTAAGATGTCATCAATAATCGCTAACAATCCGTTGGCTGATTTTTGAATAGTTAGCAAATAATCGTGCTGCTGTTCCGTCAGGTTAGACTTTAAAAGAAGATTGGTAAAACCGATAACGCCGTTCATTGGTGTTCTAATTTCGTGACTCATGTTAGCCAAGAATTCAGACTTAACTCTGCTCGCTTCAACAGCTTGTTTTCTGGCAATGTTCAATTCGACATTTTGTTCTTCTAATGCGGTATTGGTTGCGTTGATATCGGCAGTTGCTTGCTCTATGGCTTGTTGCATTTCTTCTCTCGCCTCATAAAGCGAGTTACTCATATCATTAAAGCCGTCGACTAGAGTTTTTAGCTCGCCGGTGCCATTGGATTTAATTTCTACCTTCAGTTGCCCCTCTTTAATACGCTTAACGGCATTAGCCAATTGAATGATAGGAATGGTAATGTTTCGAGCCATATTATGGGCTAATAACCCCGCTAATATGAGTCCTACTAATAAAATAATAAATGCAGTTACCATGGTTTGGTACTGTCTTAATTGAATATTTTTATTGGTGATCATTACCGCTACAGAACCAATAATGGGTAACGATTTTTGGGTTTGAAAAGCACTAGAGTTTGTTTGTGATGTATGACTATATATAGGTGTTTTAAGAATGAGTCCGTCACTTAACTCTCGTACCATCGAACGTTTTAAGGGCTCTTCGGTTAATTCAGATAGTTGTGAAATAAGTTCTTGCGTGCCAGAACTTGCGAGTAGTAAATTGTTCTTCGAGTAAATCGCAATCGCCAAAATATCGACATCACCATCTCGCGCAGAATTAACCAAACGAGCCAGTGATTCGGTATTGCCGGTTAGTAAACTGTATTCAGATGTTTGAGCCACGTAGTTAGCGATGGTGGTGCCGCGATCTTCTACATTGACATTTAAATCTTGTACCCGTGTTGCGACAAAATAACTACCCATTACAATTGCGACTAATCCGGTTGGCACAATTGCCAACAGAATAACCCGAGCTCTAATTCCCCAATCAGTCATTGTTAAGAGCTTCCTCTTGAGATTTGAGTGATGCTAAAAGTTTAGCGTCTTGTAAGTGTTCGTAACCTAAAAACTCGGCAATGTGCGGGTTGATATAAACCTCGAAATCTTTCGGGTAATTAGCCTTCGGAATTGCTTTGCCGGCACAAATATCACCAACAATACTAGCGGCTTCTTTAGCTAAATTTTCCGCTGGCGTTTGTACGCTAGCCAATGCAGCAAATACAGAATCGGAAGGTTTTGCGCCAATCATTGGAATTTTTCGTTTGTTACTGGTTAACATCAAACTTTGTAAATCCGTGGTTGAATAATTCTCGGAGTCATTCAAGATAATCAAAAAGCCGTCATCTATCGGCATGCGACTAAAATATTTCTGAGCCGATGCATGATGGCGTAGCAGATTAAAGGTGAGGTTTAAATCTAATTGCTTCGCAATTTTTTGGTGGTCGACAAGGGCATAGCGAGTCTTACTACCAAACAATGCGCCAATGTTGGTTAGTTCTGGCTTGATCGCTTTAGCTAACATTAATTGTCTCGCAAAAGATTGTTCCTGATAGAGACCGCTCAGTGGTACGCCAAATTGACGATAATTTTCAATGTAGTTGTCAAGTTTATGTCGAGCGACCATGAGTGAAAAAATCGGGGTAGGCAAACGAGCCGCTAGCACTTTCTCAAGGGCAAAGTCGCCAAAGGTTATGATGCAGCTTTGGGGCTGATTGAGAAGTGTTTCCAAAGCGGCTAGCGAACGCCCTTGGATATTTAGCTGTTTGATAGTATGTCCAGGAGGTTTAGTTTTTTGCAGTTGAACAATGAGTGAATCAATCAATGAGCGGTCGGACTCTTTGATGCCCGAATGAGCGAGGTAGATTGAAAGGCTTGCAGCAAAAGCTGGTTGACCAATAAAGGTCACTAAAATGACAAAGAATAAAGCTTTGAATGAGGTCTGAAGGTTAGCGTAAAAATATGTCATTAGGATCCGTTTTAATGAGCTTTAAGTGGATTTGCCTGTGGCGCTGTAATATTTAACATTATTCTTTTCGATCAATCACTTGAGTGGATAAAGTATATAGCAAAGTTTAACCTCATCACAGGTCAAATCTAAGCCCTTGCAGACTAACCAATCTTGTCACGGTGAATTACCGCTTATAAATGCAGCAAAATTATCTCTAAGCGTGTAAAATCCGCTATCGAATAAATTCCAACCACCTGCTAGGTGGCTAAAATTGAGATATTTAGTGAGCGCGAGCTTGTGTTTTATAAATAATTTCTCATTTTAACAGCTAAAGATTTAATAAATGGCCAAACGAAGACACCGAAGGGGTAAGCCGCTTCCAAGCGAACCCGTTGAAATCACCATTGATAGCTTATCTCACGAGGGGCGCGGCGTAGGCCGAATCGATGGAAAAACTGTATTTGTCGATGGCGCCTTGCCGGGTGAAAAAGTACAGATGCAATATACGTTTCAGCGAGGCAAATTTGACGAAGGCAGAACGCTTTCGGTTGAAAACCCACATCCAGATCGAGTCACTCCCGATTGTGAACATTTTGGCGTTTGTGGAGGGTGCAGCATGCAGCACTTGTCTCATGACGCGCAGATCGCTCACAAACAGTTAATCTTAAAAGAGCAGTTTGAACACTTTGCCAACGCTCAACCGGAACAGTGGCTTGAACCGCTGCAAGCCGATTTATTGGGCTACCGCCGAAAAGCACGCTTGGGGGTTCGCTATGTAGTCAAGCGAGAGCGAACTTTAATTGGCTTTAGAGAAAAATATTCTAACTTTCTTGCAGACATAAATCATTGCCATGTATTAGTGAAAGAAGTAGCTGATCTGTTGCAGCCGATGAGTCGTTTAATTGATTCTCTCGATACACGCATGCACATCCCGCAAATTGAAGTGGCCTGCGGGGATGACGTGGTTTGCTTAATTGTTCGGCATTTACAGCCTTTGCCCGAAAAGGATCAGCAAGCTTGGGTCGAGTTTGCAGAGCAGCATCAATTATTGTTGTATTTACAGCCTAAAGGGCCGAAAACTGTGCACCGCGTTTGGCCACCTGCTGGTGAAAGCGTTCCTGTAAAACTTAGTTATCGGCTGGCTGAGTACGATTTAGAGATGCTGGTTGAGCCTTTAGATTTTACTCAAGTCAACGCCAGTATTAATCAAAAAATGATCCCGCTCGCGCTCGAACTACTCGATATTCAACCGCAAGACCAGTTATTGGATCTGTTCTGTGGGCTAGGCAACTTTACTTTGCCCATGGCAACCAAGGCGAGCCATGTGGTTGGGGTTGAAGGTGTGGATGAAATGGTTGAGCGGGGGCGGCAAAACGCTCGACACAACAATTTGACCAATGTGGAATTCTATCAGGCTGACCTAGCCGGGGATTTGAGCGGTAAAGCTTGGTTAGACAAATCTTATAATAAGGTATTAATCGATCCAGCGCGCAGTGGGGCATTAGAAGTAATTCCCAACATTGTTAAGTTAGATCCAAAAAGAATTGTCTATGTGTCTTGTAATCCGGCAACATTAGCGCGTGACACTGGGGAACTAGTTAAAGCGGGTTACAAACTCAGCAAAGCGGGAGTGATGGACATGTTTCCGCACACCACCCATGTTGAATCAATAGCGGTATTTGACAAGCGATAGTGATAGACAAATTATTTCAGTGAAAAAACGATTTACTTCAGTGATAAACGATTTATTTCAGTGATAAACCAAGATCATTTGTGAGGCTTTATTTTCGGAAATAAGCGAATCGGAGAATAAATAGATGGTACAAACTTCCAACTTGAAACTCCCTAAGTCTATGCAGAGCAGTTCTTTTTTAGCTTGGTGCGAACAGCTTGTTTACGATCAACAAAATTTCGAAGCGAGTATTTTCCAATCCACAGCCAGTTTAGCTTCAAATATTTCTAAAGAAGCTAAACTTTCTTGTCAGCCTATTATTACTCAAGGCTTTGATATTGCAGGTATTTTAAGTGAATTACGAGTTGATTGTGACACCTTGGCTGCCGCCATGCTCTATCCACTGGTTGAACAAAACTTTATAAGCCTTAGTCAAGTCAGCGAGCAAGTTTCATCAACAGTCGCCCACAAAATAAAGGGTGTACTGACTTTAGATGGTGTCCGCGGGTTACAAGCCAACCAATCTGTCGGTACCGATGCAGAGCAGATCGAAAACCTTCGGAAAATGCTGTTAGTGATGGTCGATGATGTCTCAGTGGTACTCATTAAGTTGGCCGAGCGCTTGTATCAGTTAAGGCATGCCAAGCATCAACCGCAACAACGTCGAATTGAAATAGCGCAGGAAGCGAGTGATGTGTTCGCCCCATTGGCTAATCGATTGGGGGTTGGCCAAATTAAATGGGAAATGGAAGATTTAGCTTTCCGCTATTTACATGAACAAGATTACAAACGAATTGCCAAGTACTTAGCGGAAAAAAGAGAAGCGAGAGAATCCTACGTTAATCAAGTGTTAGACACCATTCAGCAAGCGCTCAGCGAATTAAATATAAATGCTGAATTAATGGGACGAGCCAAGCACATCTATAGCATTTGGAAAAAAATGCACCGCAAGCAAGTTGGATTCGAAGAGATCTATGATGTACGTGCTGTGCGCATATTGGTGCCAAAAATTCAGGATTGTTACTCGGTTCTTGGGGTAGTTCATGGTCAATGGAAGCACATCCCCAAAGAGTTTGATGATTATATCGCGACTCCAAAGGAAAATGGTTATCGCTCGCTGCATACTGCAGTTATAGGGCCTGGGGGTAAAACTCTGGAAGTACAGATCAGAACTCATAAAATGCACCAAGAATCTGAGCTAGGTGTCGCGGCGCATTGGAAATACAAAGAAGGAGCTGATGGAGGCGCGGGCGGCTATGAAGCAAAAATCGCTTGGTTGCGGCAATTATTAGAATGGCAAGATGAAGTCGCAGACTCGCAACAGCTGGCTGACGAATTTAAAAGCCAAGTTTTTGAAGATCGTATTTATGTGTTTACCCCGCAAGGAAAACTGATTGACTTACCAGCAGGCTCGACCGCTCTGGATTTTGCTTATCGAGTACATACTGATGTTGGTCACCGTTGCCGAGGTGCCAAGTCAAATGGGCGAATTATTCAGCTTACTCAGCCCTTGGAGACAGGCCAAAAGATTGAAATATTAACCGCAAAATCCGGCGGTCCTAGTCGAGATTGGCTGAGCGAACAGCGGGGTTACATTAAATCATCGCGGGCCAGACACAAGGTTCAACAGTGGTTTAAGCATCAAGATAAAGACAAAAATGCGGCCGCTGGCAAGTCGATACTAGAACGCGAATTAAAGAAGAACGGAATAGAATTTAATAAGTACAGCAAATTAGCGCGCCATTTTAATTATAATTCGGCGGATGAACTCTATGCTGGATTGGGGGCAGGAGATAAGGGCATTCACCAAGTTATGAATGCGGTTAGGTTACTCCATCCTACCACCGAGCCGATCACTCGTGAATCTATTATTAAGCGCAAAAGCTCGGTTGAAAAAAGAGCCAATTCGAGCGATGTTTTGGTCGAGGGCGTCGGCAATTTATTAACACGAATGGCAGGTTGCTGTAAGCCAATCCCTGGTGATGCTATTTCCGGGTACGTCACTTTAAGCCGTGGCATTATGATCCATCGAAGTGATTGCCGCTATCTATTAAATAGCAAAGAAAAATCGCCTGAAAAAATATTGGAAGTGAGTTGGACCACGCAAGTTAATAAGCATTATTTAATTGATTTGGTGATTAGTGCCTACGATAGAAAAGGGCTCTTGAGTGACATCACTTCGTTGATGAGTAATGAGAAGGTCAGCGTGACTTCGCTAAATACTCGGGTAAATCACCGTCAACTGGAGGTTAGAATAGATGTTCAAGTTGAGTTAGCTAATTTATCCAATGTATCGCGCTTGATGAATTTAATTGAACAACTTCCCAACATTATTAGCGTCGTAAGAAGCCAGAACTAGACTGATTGCCAACACACAAAAATTGATTTTGCTGATGTGAAATTCGCGCTTTGGCAGGTATGAGACAAAGGAAAATAACAGTGTCAGGTATTAATATCGAACGATTAACGACCATCATGGCTAAACTTCGTGACCCCGAGTCTGGCTGTCCATGGGATCTGAAACAGAATTTTTCCTCGATTGTTCCTTACACTATTGAAGAAGTGTATGAAGTCGCGGACGCGATAGAGCGTAATGACTACTGTGATCTTAAAGATGAGCTTGGCGATTTGTTGTTTCAGGTCGTTTTTTATGCTCAGCTAGCCAGCGAACAGGACCTTTTTGAGCTTGATGATGTGGTACAGAGTATCTGTGAAAAGTTAGAAAGACGTCATCCTCATGTATTCGGTGAACAACAAGAGCTAACCGAACAGCAAGTTGCCAACAATTGGGAAAAAATTAAAGCACAAGAGCGTCAAGCGAAAGGTGCCGATCAACCTGCAAGTCTAGTCGGCGATATACCTAAGGTGCTGCCAGAGCTTAAAAAAGCCCAAAAAATCCAGAGTCGAGTTGCAAAACATGGATTTGATTGGCAAGTGCGAGAGCATGTATGGGAAAAGCTTGCCGAAGAATCTGAAGAAATCAAACAAGCCGCCGTTGATGGCACGCAAAGCGACGTTGAGGAAGAAATAGGGGATCTCTTGTTTGTTTGTGTCAATCTCGCCCGTCATTACCAAGTTGACGCCGATACCGCCCTAAGAAAGGCAAATCAAAAATTTGTAAAGCGTTTTGCCCAAGTTGAACGGCTCGCCGACAAGCCGATACAAGAATACTCATTGGATGAGCTAGAAGATTTTTGGCAAAAGAGTAAAAGTATGAGTTAACTCGCATTGTTATTGCCTAAAAGCCGATTCTTGTTCACCTGTCAAACCATTCTAAAGCCATTGCTTGGCCCAGCTATAATTTGTTGTTTAAATAAACGGTTTGTTCGTGATTCCAGCAGAATTATTTGGTACAATGCTTTCCCGTCCTAAAGACACCTCCAAGTTCCAAAATAGTTAATCAAATAGCAATCACAAAGCGCCTGTTTATTGAGATTGGTATTGGCAAATTTTGTTATTGATAAGCATGGTTATTGCATTTTGACTTTATAGTCAAAGTGATTAGAGGTGTTTTATCTAATTTATTGATTTATATATATTTTTGGCGAATTTTTAATGACTAAATACATTTTTGTTACGGGCGGCGTTGTATCATCTCTTGGTAAAGGGATTGCAGCAGGGTCGTTAGCTGCATTGCTCGAGTCTCGCGGTTTAAAAGTGACCTTACTTAAACTCGACCCTTATATTAACGTGGATCCTGGAACCATGAGCCCCTTTCAGCACGGTGAGGTTTACGTGACCGATGACGGTGCTGAAACCGATTTAGATTTGGGCCATTACGAGCGCTTTATTCGTACTAAGATGAGTCAAGCCAACAACTTCACAACCGGTCGAGTCTACGCCGATGTGCTAAGAAAAGAGCGAAAGGGCGAATACTTAGGTGGCACGGTGCAAGTTATTCCGCATATCACCGATGAAATTAAAAAGAAAGTCAAAGAGGGCGCAGGTGATGCCGATATTGCGTTGGTTGAAATCGGCGGGACCGTTGGTGACATCGAGTCATTACCGTTTCTGGAAGCTATTCGTCAATTAGGGTTTGAACTTGGCCGAGAGCGAGCGCTATTTATGCACTTGACTCTGTTACCGTACATTGCTGTAGCGGGTGAGTTAAAAACAAAGCCAACTCAGCATTCAGTTAAAGAACTGCGTTCAATCGGTATTCAACCCGATATTCTTATTTGCCGTTCCGATCGCAGCTTGCCGGCCTCTGAAAAAGCTAAGATTGCATTGTTTACCAATGTGGATGAAAAAGCCGTCATTTCTTTGAGAGATGTCGATAGTATTTACAAGATCCCTGCGATCTTAAATGCTCAAGGGATGGAACGCTTAATCACAGAACGCTTCAAGCTACCTGAACAAGAAGTTGATTTGACCGAGTGGGAGCAAGTGCTTTATGCCGAGGCTAATCCAAATGGTGAAGTTAGAATTGCGATGGTAGGTAAATACATGGATTTAACGGAAGCCTATAAGTCGTTAATCGAATCACTCAAACATGCGGGATTGCAAAACCGCTTAACCGTGAAAATTGACTTTATCGATGCGCAAGATATCGAGAAAAAAGGGGTTGGCTTGTTAGATGAATCTAACGCTATCTTGGTTCCTGGTGGTTTTGGCGAACGTGGCGTGGAAGGAAAAATTCTGGCCGCTGAATATGCGCGCACCAAAAATGTGCCCTATCTCGGAATTTGTTTAGGAATGCAGGTGGCGGTTATTGAATATGCTCGAAATTGTGCAGGTCTTGAAAACGCGCACAGCTCAGAATTTTGCAGTGAAACTGATCATCCGGTGGTCGGGTTGATTACTGAGTGGATCAATAAAGACGGCTCGGTCGAGCAGCGAAACAAAGATTCTGATTTAGGCGGAACGATGCGCCTCGGTGCACAACCAGCGTATTTAACTAAGGGCTCTAAATTGGCCGAAATATATGGCAGTGAAGAAATTAATGAACGCCATCGTCACCGCTATGAAGTCAATGAAAATTACGTTAAAAAACTCGAAAAAAGCGGCCTCAAAATATCAGGTCGTTCAAGCCAAAACAACTTGGTGGAAACTGTAGAAATTCCAGAGCATCCTTGGTACATCGCTGTGCAATTCCATCCAGAATTTACTTCAACGCCACGAGACGGTCATCCGTTGTTTACTAGCTTCGTTGCGGCGGCAAAAGAATTTAAACTAAAAGAAGAAGGTTAATATGAAAATTCGTGACTTTTCAGTTGGGCTCGACCATCCGTTTTTTCTGATTGCGGGTCCGTGTGTCATTGAAAGCGAACAGTTGGCACTTGATACCGCAGGTTATCTAAAAGAAGTGACAGAGAAATTGGGAATTTCATTTATTTATAAGTCTTCGTTTGATAAAGCCAACCGCTCTTCTCACACTAGTTTTCGAGGGCCGGGGCTGGAGAAAGGCTTAGCGATTCTCGCCAAAGTGAAACAACAAATTGGTGTGCCAGTATTGACCGATGTACATGAAGATACGCCTTTTAATGAAGTGGCTGATGTGGTTGATGTCATGCAAACGCCAGCGTTTTTATGCCGTCAAACCAACTTCATTCAGCGAGTCTGTGAACCAGGCATTCCGGTCAATATTAAAAAAGGTCAATTCTTAGCACCATGGGATATGGCGAATGTTGTTAACAAAGCGAGAGCAACTGGAAATCAGAATATTATGGTTTGCGAACGCGGTGCTTCTTTTGGCTACAATAATTTAGTCTCCGACATGCGAGGCTTGGCGGTCATGCGGGAAACCGGTGCGCCAGTGGTCTATGATGCAACTCATTCTGTGCAATTGCCGGGTGGTCAGGGCAGTTCTTCTGGCGGTCAGCGTGAGCATGTACCGGTACTCGCACGGGCTGCGATTGCCGCAGGCGTATCAGGTTTGTTTATGGAGACTCATCCCGATCCAGAGCAAGCTAAAAGTGATGGTCCAAACTCTTGGCCGATGTACCAAATTGAAGAGCTATTGACGACATTGCAAGCGATTGACCAAGTGGTTAAATCCAAAGGGTTCGCTGAGAGCAACCTTTAAATATTATTTTCGACCGCAGCTTTTAGATAGGAGCTGCTCGTCACTGTTGTAATTTTTTAATGACTAAGTAAGAGGCTAGTAGGAATGAGTAAAATTGTTAACATCATTGGAAGAGAAGTCCTTGATTCACGAGGAAATCCGACTGTAGAGGCGGAGGTTTTTCTTGAAAGTGGAGCACATGGCATCGCCTGTTCACCATCAGGTGCTTCAACAGGATCTCGAGAAGCGCTTGAGCTTCGTGATGGCGACAAGTCTCGTTATTTAGGCAAGGGTGTGACGAAAGCAGTTAATAATATAAATCAAACTATTAAGCCAAAATTAATCGGTCAAGATGCCAACCAACAGGCGACATTAGATCAAATTATGTTGGATTTAGATGGTACTGAAAATAAAGAGAACCTTGGCGCTAATGCTATCCTAGCGGTTTCCTTGGCAGCTGCCAAAGCGGCAGCCGCTGATAATAACTTGCCGCTCTTTGAGCAAATCGGAAAGGGCACGATGTTACCAGTACCAATGATGAATATCATTAACGGTGGAGAGCATGCAGATAACAATGTTGATATTCAAGAGTTTATGATTTTGCCGGTCGGTGTTGCTAGTTTTTCCGAAGCGCTGCGTTGCGGAGCGGAAATATTTCATGCCCTAAAAGCGGTTCTTAATGCTAAAGGATTAAATACAGCGGTGGGTGATGAAGGTGGATTTGCTCCCGATTTAGGTTCAAATGAAGAAGCTATCCAAGCGATCGCTGAAGCGGTTGAAAACGCCGGTTATAAACTTGGCGAAGAAGTTTTTCTTGGACTCGATGTTGCTAGCTCTGAGTTTTACAAGAATGGAAAGTACGAATTAGCGGGTGAAGGAAAGTCATTGACATCGGCAGAGTTCGCAAGCTACCTTGAAGACTGGGTAAATCGATACCCTATCATTTCAATTGAAGATGGTATGGACGAGAGTGACTGGGATGGTTGGAAAATTCTCACCGAAAAGTTAGGTGATCGAATCCAATTGGTCGGTGATGATTTATTTGTGACTAACACTAAAATATTAGCCGAAGGTATTGAAAAAAATATCGCCAATTCCATTTTGATCAAAGTTAATCAGATTGGCACGTTGACAGAAACTTTGGCTGCTATTGAAATGGCTCACAAAGCGGGGTACACAGTAGTCGCCTCGCATCGAAGCGGCGAAACTGAAGATACAACCATTGCCGATCTTGCCGTAGCAACTAATGCCGGGCAAATTAAAACGGGTTCATTGTGTCGTAGTGACCGAGTCGCGAAATATAATCAACTTTTAAGAATTGAAGAGCGTTTGGGTGATAAAGCAGTTTACCCTGGAAAGAAAGCTTTCAATTGCTTCTAACTATTTTTGTTTTGAGTGAGCTATGAGACGTTTTTTCGTCATTATTTTAGTTTTAATTATCGTATGGCTACAGTACCGAGCATGGTACGGTGAGAATAGCCAGCACGAGATAGAATTACTCAAACAAAAAATTGAAAACCAGCAAAAACATAATCAATCACTCTCTGAGCAAAATAAATTGCTCAGAGAGGAAATAAAACTAATCAGAAACGAACCAAAAATCCTTGAGGAAAAAGCTCGAGAGAATTTGGGTTTAGTTAAGAAAAATGAAACGTTTTATCGAATTATTCCAGCGGACGATAGCTAAACGTTAAACCTTGGAGTTGCCCTCAAATGCATCATAGTGATTCAGATTTATCGTCAGTAAACAATTTTGTTGTAGTGGTTCCTGCGGCTGGAGTTGGTAAGCGATTTGGCGGTGATGTCGCCAAACAATATTTAAAAATTAACAATAAAACAGTGTTAGATATTACCCTTGAATTATTCTTAACATCGGCGTACTTTGAGAAGGTCGTTCTTGTTGTTTCGCCAGAGGATGAAGAGTTCAAAAACTTAGAGTCTGTCTCCAATGATAAATTGATTCTGATTGATGGTGGGGAACAACGACAAAACTCGGTTAATAATGCTTTGAGGTATTTGTATGACAACGGGCTTCCAGACCAAACTCCAGTTCTAATTCATGATGCGGTTCGTCCATGTCTGTCTAAAAGTGATTTAGAAAAACTCATCCAAACATTCCACAATGATAAGATGGCATGCTTTTTAGCAGAGCCTGTGTCGGATTCCCTGAAAAAAGTAAACCTTGAAAATCAAGTCGTCGACAATGTTTCTCGCGACCATTTAGTTAGAGCGCAAACGCCTCAAATGGCAACATTTTTAGAGCTCAAAAATGCATTATCAAAAATAATCAAATCTGGGATTGTTGTGACTGATGAAGTAAGTGCGCTAATCGACTGTGACATTGATGTGAAGGCAGTAATTTCAGAGCATCCCAATCTAAAAATTACTCACCCTAGAGATTTAGAAATCGCTGAAAATATTTTGACCAATCAAAATAGTCTATGAGCGAAATGACAATCAGTAAATTTTTATTAGAGACCTTTTTAAATGATTAGAATTGGCCACGGTTTCGATGTGCATGCTTTTGGCGGTGATAAACCACTCAAGCTCGGTGGCGTATTATTTAAAGAACATATCGGTTTGCTCGCTCACTCAGATGGTGATGTACTCCTCCACGCTGTTTGTGACGCTTTACTTGGAGCTGCGGCCATGGGGGATATCGGCCGTCATTTTCCAGATACCGATCAACAATATGCTGGTGCTGATAGTAGTGAGTTATTGGCTCGGGTGTTTCAACTGGTTCAAGGTGCGGGCTATAAGATAAATAATTTAGACATTACCGTCATAGCCCAAACCCCTCGAATGGCAAATCATATCCAACTGATTGAAGAACATATCGCAAACTTACTCGATGTAAATATAAACCAAATTAATGTTAAAGCGACGACCACAGAAAAACTGGGATACGTTGGTCGCAAAGAAGGCATCGCAGTCCACTGTGTGGCGCTGATAAGGTCGGGCGACTAGTCAGTGAACCAGACAGCTAATCGATTTGAAACCATTCATAACGGTCTACCCAAGGCATTTGGTGGCGAATTGCCGGCTGGAAATATACGCACCGAGAATGCCGATTTTAGAGTCGAAGAAGTGCTTCCGTTTGAGCCTGCCGGCGAAGGGGAGCATTTGTTTCTGTATATAGAAAAAATCGCTTGTAATACCGATTGGGTAATCAAACAACTTAAAAAAGTCTTTGGGCTTTCCAGCCGCGAAATCGGCTATGCAGGAAAAAAAGATCGCTACAGTATTTCTACTCAGTGGTTTAGTTTGCATCTCCCAGGCAAACAGGTGGAAGCTAAACTCATCGAATCGGATTCGATCAAAATTATTCGTTGTGAGCGGCATAATAAAAAACTTCGAGTCGGCTCAATTAAAGAAAATCAGTTTAAGATTAGGGTGCGGGAATTAGCCTCTCCTATCAACCCTGAGATTGTTGAGCAGATAAAAAAAAACGGCTTCCCTAACTATTTTGGCAGCCAAAGGTTTGGTCGAAAATTTAGTAACTTAGAACGAGCAGAAGAACTCCTGGTTGCAGGAAAAAAAATCAAGAACAGAAATTTAAAAGGGCTGGTTTTATCAAGTGCTCGATCGTTTTTGTTTAACTTGCAATTAGCTGAGCGTATAAAACAAAACAATTGGCTCACCATTGTTGAGGGGGATTGTGTCAATTTAAATGCCAGTCACTCTTACTTTACGCTAAAGGCGCCTTCTGAAGAAGAGCAACAGCGTATCGATGCTGGGGATACTCATTTGTGTGGTTGGTTGCCAGGTAAACAAGCTTCAGATGCGGTCGGAAGTGCACTAAAACTAGAGCAGCAATCTATTAGAAATTACGGGGATTGGTTGCAAGGGTTAACCCAATTTAAATTGGATTCTAAACGTCGTGCTTACCGAGTATTTGCCAAGGATTTTGTTTTGCAGCAATCGGACAGGCAAGCTTTCCTGAGTTTTTCATTACCCAGCGGAAGCTTTGCAACCTCTTTATTAAACGAACTGATTGATTGTCGAGACTCGGCCAATCATCATAGGTCTGAAGAAAAGGCTGAGCAGTTGATAAAAGAAGAAATATGAATATTCTGATCAGCAACGATGACGGCGTAGAAGGCCCAGGGCTCATCGCGTTAAATCAAGCACTTGAAAAAGTTGCTAATACCTTGGTGGTCGCTCCACATATCAACCGAAGCGCAAGCAGTGCCGCTTTAACACTGGATAGGCCGTTACAATGTCATACAACCAGTCGTGGTTTTTATAGCGTAACAGGAACGCCTTGCGATTGTATTCATTTGGGGTCGCACCAGTTATCATCAGAGTTACCAGACATGGTGATCGCCGGAATTAATCGTGGTCCGAATTTAGGTGATGATGTACTTTATTCTGGTACCGTTGCCGCCGCAATGGAGGGCAGACACTTGGGTTTTCCGGCCGTTGCTATTTCATTAGCAGGAGATCAGTGCATTAATTATGGGGCTGCTGCAGATTTTGCGGTAAAGTTAGTGAACAATATAAAATTGTTGCAACTTGACTCGTCCATTGTATTAAATGTGAACGTTCCTGATTTAAGCGCTAAACAGATAAAAGGGGTCGAGTTAACTCGATTAGGTAGTCGCCACCGAGCCAGTACGATTATCCCGGAGAAAGATGACAAAGGTGAGGCTGTCTATCGGATCGGCCCGCCAACTAATCCGCAAGATACAGGTCCTGGCACTGACTTTAACGCCGTAGGGCGAGGCTATATATCCATCACGCCATTGGTAGTCGATTTCACCGCCTATCAATTAAGTCCCGTAATGCAAGACTGGGCAAAGGGCTTAAAAGACTTAGTAGCAAGAGAATAATTATAATGAATAAAAAAAATCATCTCTCCGGCATCGGAATGACGTCACAACGCACGCGCTCTCGCTTGGTCGCTCGACTTAGAGAAAAAGGCATTAAAGAAGAATCGGTTTTAGCGGCCATAGAATCAACACCGCGTCATATTTTTATCGATGAAGCGATGGCGCATCGTGCCTACGAAGATACAGCGCTACCGATCGGCATGGGGCAAACGATTTCTCAACCCTACATTGTTGCCCGAATGACCGAAATTTTGGTAGACAGTGGAATCATGGGCAGCGTTTTAGAGATTGGCACGGGGTGCGGCTACCAAACCACTATTTTGTCGCAAGTTTCATTTCAAGTATTTACCATTGAACGAATCGAAGCGCTGCAAAAGAAGGCCGTTGAACGCTTCAAGCAGTTAGAGCTAAAAAACGTCACGCACAAACATGGTGATGGATTTCAAGGGTGGCTAGAACATGCCCCTTTTGATGCCATTATCGTGACTGCTGCACCCGACAATGTGCCGCCTAAGTTGGTGGAGCAATTAGCTATGGGCGGCAGGATGGTAATTCCAGTTACCCAACCAAGTGGTGATCAAGAATTATTATTATTGGAAAAAACAGAAGAAGGAATGACTCAAATCGGTATGGAATCGGTGAAGTTTGTTCCATTACTGAGTGGTACGTTGTAATGAAAATTTTTAGTCCTATGTACGAATCTTGCCTCCGTTGGGCAAAACATAAACATGCGGTTTATTATCTCGGGATAATGAGCTTTTTTGAGTCAATCATTTTTCCCATCCCAGTTGATGTGATGTTGGCTCCCATGTGTTTATCCCGGTTGGATAAAGCGTGGCACTATGCATTTGTAGCAACCACTACAAGTGTATTGGGTGGAGTGGTCGGCTACTTTTTGGGCGTTTATTTGGGGGCGTCGGTGGTAGAACCGTTTTTAACGGAGTGGGGATTTGGTGATGCTTACTTAAAAACCCAAGTGTGGTTTGAGAAGTATGGCGTGTTGATGGTGTTTATTGCTGGTTTCGCACCCATTCCCTACAAGGTGTTCACAGTAAGCGCTGGGGCATTGAGTCTATCACCACTTGGCGATCTAACGCCGTTTATCTTGGCGTCTTTATTTGGTCGAGCCGGTCGGTTCTATTTAGTCGCTTTTATACTTCGCTTAGGTGGTGAAAAAATGGAAAAAAAGCTTCACCAGATGATCGATTATATTGGATGGGGATTAGTAATAGTTGCTTTTCTCGGCTACTTGATGTACAAATACAGTCAATAGCCTATGAAAACAAGCAGTTAGAGCATATTGTTAAGGTTAAGCATTAACTTTTAAGCCATGCAAAAGTTGCTGCAGCCCTCATTCTAGCTCGTTTTCGTTAAATTTCTCAAGTAGGAGTTTAAAGGCTAATTAATTTAACATTGGCTTTTTGGACTCCGACTAAAATGAGCAAACGACATCACTTATCTCGAGTAACCGTGCTTTTGACAAGCGCAACTCTACTTGTCGCATGCGCCAGCGGTGGGCCAGCTCCCGTTATAGACCTAACCGATCGATCCGTTAGCCAAAAGCGCCAAATTACTCAAGTTTCGCCAAAAGTACGATTTCATACCGCTAAAAATGTTCCTACTTCGGCCGAAGTTATGCCGCGCACACATGAAGTGAAGCCGGGTGAAACCCTATATTCTATTGCTTGGCGCTATTCCTTAGATCACCGAGTGCTTGCCAAAAACAACCAAATTCAAGCAAATCGAATTTATCCAGGGCAAAAGCTGCTGCTCAATGAGCAGCCATTGCAAAGAGGCCAGGTAGATAAAACAAGCAAGCCCTTTGAAGCTAACAATCTGTTAGCGGCTATCAACAAAGAAATTCTAAACAAACCGATTATTCAAAGCGAACAGCTGGCGAAACTCGAATCTGTAAATCAACGAAATACCGCGGTAAAGCGCCCTGCAAAGAATGTTGCTAAGGTGAAACCCCGCAAGCCGAACCGCAAAAAGCCAAGCGCTAACAAGGTCCGATCTAACACCAAGTTAGCTTTAGTCGAACAAAGCAAGCCGGTGAAACAATGGATTTGGCCAGTTAATGGCAAAGTCGTTGGCCGGTTTTCGCCGCATTCTAATATGAATAAAGGGCTCGATATTGTTGCCAAGAAGGGCTCACCAGTGCGTGCAACCGCCGAAGGGCGGGTGGTTTACAGCGGAAACGGACTTAGAGGCTACGGGCAATTAGTCATCATCAAGCATAATGAGCAGTTTTTGAGTGCGTATGCTCACAATAAGAAGATTCATGTGGAAGAAAATGAGGTTGTAAAAGCTGGCCAGCGCATTGCTGAGCTGGGTGATACGGGCTCCGACACGGACAAGTTACATTTTGAAATCAGGTTAAAAGGCAAG
Organism: Kangiellaceae bacterium; assembly: GCA_965230525.1. Classification (GTDB taxonomy): domain Bacteria; phylum Pseudomonadota; class Gammaproteobacteria; order Enterobacterales; family Kangiellaceae. Next base: position 3,744,895 of record OZ246008.1, on the reverse strand, counting down.
CCAGTTGACCCCCTCAACTATTTGCCAAAATCCGGTCTCATGTAACAAAGTTGAGGGTTGTATAAAATTATTTTTATAAAACCTAAAGTTATATTTACTAGTGACGATAACAATAAAGATCACACTGTATTTGTAACTTGTAATAATAAGAAGTAAAACAAAAGTGTGTTTCACAAGGGATTGCTGAGGGAAGTAAATCAGCGGTTTCGTTTTTTGGGACATAGTCCCCACGGCAGAGAGAAGCGAAATGACAAAAATAAATACAATGACAAAAGAAGAACTTGAGCATGAAGGTGACTTATTATTAGCTGAGGCAGATAATGCACAAGAACCCGAAGTTTCTGAACTAGCAGAAATATCCATTCAAGAATCCAAAATCCCCAAACGTCGAATCGGCAAAGAGAAGAGCTTTGATGCGACTCAACTTTACTTGGGTGAGATTGGTGCCTCGCCGTTATTGACGGCAGAAGAAGAAGTTTATTTTACTCGTAAGGCGCGTAAAGGTTGTGAAAAGTCGCGTGCTCGTATGATTGAGAGTAATTTACGTCTAGTTGTAAAAATAGCGAGACGTTATTCAAATCGAGGTTTAGCGTTGCTTGATTTGATTGAAGAGGGCAATTTAGGCTTGATTAGAGCCGTTGAGAAGTTCGATCCTGAACGTGGTTTCCGTTTTTCAACTTATGCGACATGGTGGATCCGTCAAACCATTGAACGTGGAATTATGAATCAAACGCGTACTATTCGACTTCCAATTCATGTGGTTAAAGAATTAAACGTTTATTTAAGAGCATCTCGCGAACTCGCTCAAAAGCTAGATCACGAGCCAACTGCGGAAGACATTGCGGCTAAATTAAACAAGCCTGTTGAAACTGTTGCGAGAATGTTAGGTTTAAACGAAAGAGTCACTTCTGTTGATTGTCCTATCGGTAAAGATAACGACAAGCCGTTGCTTGAAACTATTGCTGATGAGAGAGAATGTGGTCCTTCAAGTAAGCTGCAAGAAGAAGATCTTAAGCAAAGTATTGAATATTGGTTAGATCAATTGGGCTCTAAGCAAAAAGAAGTACTAGCTCGACGATTTGGCTTGTTAAGTTATGAGGCTGCAACTCTTGAAGATGTAGGCCGAGAAATTGGTTTAACTCGAGAAAGAGTTCGTCAAATTCAAGTTGAAGCGTTAAGAAGATTAAGATTTATGCTAGAGCGTCAGGGGTTATCCCTAGCCAGCATTTTCAACGTTTAGACTGGTATATCAGCCTTCCCCTGGGTTGAAAATTGACAATTTGGTTTGTCTCTGTGACTAAAGCGCATTTATTTGCGCTTTTTTTATGCCTGGAATTTGAGTACTTTTAGCTATTGAAGTTTTGCGGGTCAGGTGGAAGAGGGGTATTAGGTTGACTTTTATCTATAGCGGACAATTTTTATTGTTCTTTTTGAAAGAACCAAAACTAAAATTAAAAGCGTTTCACAGCGCAGCGCTCTGACTGCGACATACTTTTGTTAGAAGACAAAAGTATGCAAAAACTTCTTACGTTGAAACGAGCGCGAATGAACTTATCGAATGTTCAGATGACTTAAATGTAGTTCTGAGAGCTTTAGAGCGCCCATCGGGTGGAAAAGAGCTCGCCGAGGCTCAAACAGCTTTTCCACTATTCCGGTGGACATGGGGCTGTCGGATTGCTCTTAGCCACTGGGCAAATTTAAAAGCCAGGTTTTTGCGGGCTTTGCGAGCATTATGAGGGTAAACGCAAAAAACTCATGTTCGTCCACATGAATACTCTAATCGCGCTCGCCCAGTGCGCAACGTAAAGGGCACTTTTGCGTTCTTTTGTTGCTCTTGACAAAAGAATGTCGCAGTCAGAGCGCAGCGCTGCGAAACGCCCTTGAACTTAGCTCTTAAGAAAGGCCGCAAAGGTCAGCAATGGAAAAATCGCAGCCTAAACTCAACTCACCGATATCCTCAATGCATGAATATCAGTCTCCATCATTTCTCCAAGCGCTTGGTAAATCAGTTGATGTTTTTTCACTGGCGAGACACCGTCAAAGGCCGTACTTTTAATACTAACAAAAAAATGACCTTTACCAGTTTGTGCACCCACATGGCCAGCATGAAGATGACTTTCATCTTCAATAACAAGTTCACTGGGGATTAGCGCTTCCTGAAGTAATTGCTTCATTTGCGCAATTCGTTGCTGGTTGATTGTATTTGTATTCATGGCAGACCTTAAGGAAGAACTAAATTGTATGGTTTAACTTGAATGCTTTGATAGACTCCTTCAAGCATATAAGGGTCTTGAGCGGCCCATTCTTCAGCTTGTGCCAAGCTATCGAATTCTGCAACCACCAAACTTCCAGTAAAACCGGCAGGGCCAGGATCGGGTGAATCAATCGCTGGGTGCGGTCCTGCGATGATTAGCTTGCCGTCTGCCTTGAGGGCGAGCAACCGTTCCACATGCGCGGGTCTCGCTGCCATTCGTTGTTCAAGACTATTTGGTTTGTCCACAGAAATAAAAGCATATAACATAATTTTGCCTATTCGTTGATTGAGTCACCTAGATTTAATATTTAGCTCGGATTAGTCTCTATTCGATTTCTCAAGATTGAGTTTGGCGGATGCATCGGTTGGCTCTTCTGTTGACGCCTTTTCTGGCTCTTCCTCAACTGGAAGATAAGGATAGATCTTGGCCATAATGAAGACGAGCAAGGCAAAGTTTAAGCCTAACAATCCGAAGAGTTTAAACTGCACCCAAACAGCTTCTGAAAAATTATATGCCACCCAGAGGTTGAGAAAACCAAATAATATATAGGTAATTGCCCAAAGATGGTTAAGCGAACGCCAAACAGATTCTGGCGCTTCAATGGGTTCGTCCATGGTTTTGCTTAACATTTCTTGCAACAGTATTTTGCCGATAATATGTTGTCGATACAAAAATACAAGGGCTGTTACCCAAACCAAAACGCTGGCTTTCCAGAAAATAAATGCGGGATCTCTAAAGAGCAGAGTTAGGCCTCCCATCGCCAATGTAATCACTAAGGTCCATAAGTGAAGCTTTTCAAATTTTCCGGTCAGTAGCTTGGTGCCAATATTTTGGATAACCGTGGCCACCATCAAACCGATGACGGCTGGATACATTGGCGTCTCTGACGGATAAAAAACGTAGAGTCCGACAAAAATGACAATTGGGAAAAAGTCGAGAAGAAACTTCATACTTGAGCCTCGGCAAAGCGTCGATGGTGAAAATACAATAACCCCGAATAATACGCGTAATCTATTGAGCTGACCACGATATTTATCACTTTATTAAATAATCGTTTGGTGGTGAAATAAGAGCGTCTCAAAAAATTATTCTCAACCTAGAGCAGCCTAAATTCAATGCAAAGCTTTCATCGCTCTTCAATTAATGAGAACATTCTTCGTCTAAGCTGTTAGGAGCTTTATATTGCTGCCAAAATACGATTTCCATAGTCATACCTTTTATTCGGATGGGGCGCTGTCACCGTCGGAACTCGTCCTTCGCGCAGTCGAAAAACAAGTAGAATGGTTAGCCATTAGTGATCACGATACAGTTAGCGGACTGGAAGAAGCCCAGCAACTAATTCAAAGTAATCAATTAAACCTTAACTTGGTCAATAGCCTAGAATTATCGGCGCAATCAGATTTTGGTGAAATTCATATCATCGGACTTAATATTGACCCTTCTAATCAGCGATTAATTCAAGCTCTTGAACAGCAACAAAAGAATCGGTGGGCGAGAGCCGAACAAATTTGCAAAAAGCTTGAAGTTCTTAAAGTAAACGGAATTTTCGACTATTTACAGACACATTGCCGTGAAGTCGTTACCCGCTCTCATATTGCTCGCGCATTAGTTGATACGGAGCAAGTTAGCAATATTCAGCAGGCGTTTAAAAAGTATTTGGGAAAGAAGGGCAGAGTAAAGGTCGCCGCTGAATGGGTGGCTATGGATGAAGCGATAGCGTTGATTCAGCAGTCAGGCGGAGTAGCCGTTTTGGCTCATCCGACGCGCTACCCAATATCCAATCGAAAACTCGGTTATTTGATAGAGGAGTTTAAAAATGCTGGTGGTGATGCCATGGAGGTAAGCTACCCCAGTCTTTCACCTGACAAGCAAACTTGGCTGTATCAATTATTGGATAAAAACCAGCTACTCGCTTCCGCGGGTTCAGATTTTCATTATCCCGATTTAAAATGGACAGACTTAGGTCGTTTTAAGCCGGTAAATCCTGAGTTACCCCATGTGTTTCAAAATTTATTGAGATAAGCTAAAAAGTGATAGCTAAAAAAGCGTGATTCAGGGAAGGATGAGAGTATAATCATCTTAGACTAAAGCCAATCATTGGTTGGGCTCCATCAATGACACAATCGCTCGAACTGCATCCAGAAAATCCACAGCCTCGATTAATCGCTAAGGCTGTTGAGATTATTCGTCAAGGCGGATTGATCGTTTATCCCACGGATTCTGGTTATGCTTTGGGTTGCCATATCGGCGATAAAAAAGCGCTCGACCGAATACGGCAAATACGTAAGTTAGATAAAAAACATAACTTCACGCTAATTTGTCGTGACCTATCCGAACTGGCTAATTTTGCCAGAGTTGATAATGCCTCTTTCCGAGTATTAAGAAATCATACGCCAGGACCTTACACCTTTATTTTAAGGGCTTCGCCGGAAGTTCCAAAAAGGTTGCAACATCCCAAACGAAAGACCATTGGTATTCGTGTTCCTGATCACCCTGTGGCGCTAGCCTTGTTAGAAGAGTTGGGGGAGCCACTGATGAGCACCAGTCTTATAATGCCCGGTGATGAGCACACTTTAGTCGATGAAGATCGCATGAATAAAAATCTAAATGGCCGTGTGGATCTGATTATTCATGCCGGGCATACCAGTGATATTCCTACCACCGTCGTGGATTTAATGGATGGATTTCCACAAGTCGTCAGATATGGCGCGGGTCATCCCGAAGAATTTGAAAACTAGCCGATGGAAAGCGTTGCATTAGTATCTGCTTTGTATATAATTGCCCGCTCCGAATGAAGACTTAATTCATCTATCTTCGAGTCGGTGAAAATTTAGCCAGTGTGGTGGAATTGGTAGACACAGGGGATTCAAAATCCCCCGCCTTCGGGTGTGACGGTTCGAGTCCGTCCACTGGTACCAAATAGAGAGCCTTGTTTTCTGACAAGGCTTTTTTGTTTGTGTTGATCGAAGCCCTTTAGTGTTTTTGGGTAAATTCAGCAGGCACTATTCCGATGGCATCAAGCTGTTTACGAATGGTTTCATTTTTATTCTGTTGCCACCTTTCCAGTAGCGAAAAGATTTCTTCAGCGGTGAATTCTGAATCGCGAGAACATGCATTTGCCATAATCGAAATCAGCTTAGGAAATTTATCTGCCAGCTCGTAGAAGGTATTAGGATCGCCATATTTTGCATCGCCGAGAGCACAATAGGCCCCACCTCCCATACCAATAAAGTAATCTCGGTTTATCCCTTTTTTGGCATAGTGTTCAGAAAACAATGAACCAATAAATAGCGCGCTATCACCGAGCTGACGCAGGCTAATATTTCGATGGTAGCTAGTGGTTGCTTGATTGGCATCTTGATACAAAAGTGCCAAGGTGGGCAATGACTTGGCATTATTTTCTTCAATAAACAAATTCTTGCTGCGACTGAATCGAATAAGCAGGTTAGCGAGATACTGAATGACTTCATCAGAAAGCGGGGGAGCCAGCTTTTTCGATTCACTAGAAATGCCTTTTACAAACATTTCTAACAGGGGAATATCGCTGATTAGATTGTTTTTTTTGGGCATACGGCCTCCAATAGAAAAAAAATTAATTTTGACTCTTGAACTACGTAAATCTATCCACATTTTATCACTTGGGACTGTTTTCCCAAATTCAACTATCTATATTTTATCAATCATTTTAGGAGGAGTTATATGGCATTAAAACCTCTTTACGACAGAGTGGTTGTGCGCCAGATAGAGGCTCAAACTACTACCAAAGCGGGTATCATCATTCCAGATAATGCGGCAGAAAAGCCGACAGAGGGAGAGGTGATTGCGGTCGGTGACGGCGTGATCACTGATTCAGGCAAAACACAGCCATTAGTGGTAAAACCTGGCGACCGAATTTTATTTGGGCAATATGCCGGTTCAAAAGTAAAAATCGATGGTGAAGAGCTACTTATCATGAAAGAGTCTGATATTTTAGCGATTGTTGAAAATCAAAGAATAGAGGAGAAAGCAGCATGAGTGCGAAAGCCGTAAAATTTTCTGATGACGCTCGCGAGCGCATGCTTTCGGGTGTCAATATTTTAGCCGATGCCGTTAAGGCAACACTCGGGCCTAAAGGTCGAAACGTTGTTCTCGACAAAAGCTTTGGTGCCCCACGAGTAACCAAAGACGGGGTTTCGGTAGCAAAAGAAATAGAACTGACCGATAAGTTTCAAAACATGGGCGCGCAGATGGTTAAAGAAGTATCTTCTAAAACCGCTGATGTAGCAGGAGACGGAACGACAACGGCGACTGTGCTCGCTCAGGCGTTACTTCGAGAAGGTAACAAAGCCATTGCCGCAGGCATGAATCCAATGGATTTAAAACGCGGTATCGACGCTGTGGTTAAGGCATCAACTAAAGAGTTAGAAAAAATTGCCAAGCCTTGTGATGACAACAAATCAATTGGTCAGGTGGCTACAGTATCAGCTAACTGGAATACCGATATTGGCGATATTCTCGCTAAAGCCATGGAAAAAGTTGGCAAAGACGGTGTGGTAACTGTTGAAGAGGGTAAATCCTTAGAAAACGAACTGGATGTTGTTGAAGGTATGCAGTTCGACCGAGGTTACTTGTCACCTTACTTCATTACCAACCAAGATAAGATGCAAGTTGAGCTAGATAATCCTTACATCTTGTTGTTCGATAAAAAAATCAGCGCAATTCGTGATCTTTTGCCATTGCTCGAAACTGTTAGCAAAGAAGGCCGCCCACTGCTGTTGATTGCAGAAGACGTTGAAGGCGAAGCGCTTTCAACCTTAGTGGTCAACCAACTACGTGGCATTATTAAAGCCGCTGCGGTTAAAGCGCCTGGTTTCGGTGATCGTCGCAAAGCAATGCTTGAAGATATTGCCATTTTGACTGGTGCAGAAGTGATCAGTGAAGAGCTAGGTATGACCCTTGAAAATGTTGAATTAACTCAACTTGGCAGCGCAAAACGGGTGGTTATAGCTAAAGATACAACCACAGTTGTTGATGGTGCTGGCGAGGCAAGTAAAATTGAGCACCGAGTCTCTCAACTCAAGTCAGAAATTGAATCAACTTCTTCGGATTACGACAAAGAAAAACTCCAAGAGCGAGTGGCTAAACTTGCTGGCGGTGTTGCTGTGGTAAAAGTAGGTGCCGCAACCGAAGTTGAAATGAAGGAGAAAAAAGACTTGGTTGATGACGCCTTCCACGCAACGCGAGCTGCGGTCGAAGAGGGTATTATTCCTGGCGGTGGAGTCAGCCTCATCCGAGTAGCAGAAGCTGTAAAAGCTCAAGACCTATCACTAGCTAATGAAGACCAAAAAGTCGGTGCCAAAATTGCTTTACGAGCAATGGAGGAGCCATTCCGGCAAATCGTTACTAACGCTGGTGTAGAGGCGAGTGTCATTCTTGAAAAAGTACGCAACGCCGAAACCACTCACGGCTACAATGCGCAAACCGGTGAGTATGGTGATATGTTGGAAATGGGGATTATCGACCCAGCCAAGGTCACTCGATCAGCATTGCAAAATGCATGTTCAATTGCCGGCTTGATGTTAACAACAGAAGTGATGATTACCGACCTTCCAAAAGAAGAGTCAACTGAAACACCTGCGATGCCAGGTGCCGGTGGTTGGGGGTAATTATTAGTCCTTTAGGTAGCAGAAGGGGGCTAAGGCCCCCTTTTTTTGTTTATGTGTTCTCTTAATGGATTTTCTTGCATAAAAAACAGACTGTTATTATAGTTAGATGTAACCTTTGGTCACTTTAGCGTGGTGTTACGATGAGTGTTGATTCATCTGCACAATGGCAAGATAAATAATGATCGAGCTGATCTATATAATAGCCATTATTACCCTAATGTTTCTGGTGTTCTATTGGAAACTACCGCTCATCAAAAAGTGGCATCGTCACTACCAACTCAAAACTGCCAATCAATTTTTACTCGATTCCGAAGACTATTATTTAATGAAAAATGTAGTTTTCCTCACCTTTGATGGATTACAAAAGTTTGATTACTTAATCGTTAGTCGATTCGGCCTTTTTGTTGTCATGGTTCAGCATTACTCCGGCATGATCGAAGGTACCGAATATGAACAAACTTGGAGCCAGTGGGTGAGGGGAAAGCAAAAGAAACAGTTTGCCAATCCAATGGAGGTTGTTAATGAAAGAGTGGACACCATCTGTGGATTATTGTCACTATCAAAATCACAGGTTTTTCCGGTTGTTTTGTTTGCTGGAATAAGTGGTTTTAAGAATCAACTGAGCAATAAAATTACTTATGGTGCCCGCTATTTGAAATATATTCGTTCCAAAAATAAATTGATGTTTAGTTCTAAACAAATTGAAAAATTTGTTGCAACAATTGAAGCAAAACGAAAACGCCAAGGGCTCATTAACGAATTCGATAAGAAAGAAAAAGCCCAGCAGACCGTATCCCCTTTATTACAAGAAAACTTGTGTCCAAAGTGTGGTAGCCCGATGGAAGTTAAGTCAGAGCAAGAAGCTGCCAACTCATCTAAACAGCTATTAGTTTGCCAGCTGTATCCTACATGTCGGTATAGTCGTCAGATTTAGATTTAGATTTAGATTTAGGTGTAACTTGTATCCCGTATTTGAAAATGCTTTTCTAAATCAACATTATTGTCCTATTGATTAAGTATTTTGCTGTGAATCAGTTAAATAATTGGTTTACTCAAAACCTTTATGCTTCAAGTATTTCTGCAGTCTATTAGAGGGTGTAATACTCACAGTTTCAAGAATGTGATAGATGAGTTGAATTATTTTTTGTTCGGTCTCCTTAGATGGTGAAGTGCAAAAACGCGTTTCGCCATCATTGGACTCTAAGTCAAAAGTAAAACATAAAGAATCTTTTTTATCGACAGCAGTATAAAACCTTATTTCCCCTGGTTCCGCAATTTTGACCCAATTTCTTCCATTAATAAGTTCAATATTTGCCTTCCCTGAGGCTTCTGATTTAAATATTACAGCTTGTGTGTTTTCATCCGATTCTTTGCTATCAGTATTCTTGTCTTGTTCTTCAGAAAAAGCCAAGTCGGGTAATAATGATTTCTTATCCTGCTCACTTTCAAATTTAATTGTCAGTCCGCCAGTTTCATCCACAGACAGGTCATGCTTTTCAGCATAAGCACGTGCGCGTCTATGGCAAAATTCAACCCAAGATTTTAGGTTGTTAATATCGTTTAAGTCACAATTTCCACTGTCACTAGGTGGGTATGCGTACATGGAGTCTATGAGCATACAAAGTACTATTTGTTCTGAATCATTTGTAATTTCTGGCCTTATTTTCCAGCCTGTTTTAGTGATTTGGCAGGAACTATAGCCATTAGCAATTAGCCCCTGAAATTTAGAACGGTTAACGGTGTCAACAAATGGTCGGTTGTCTTGCCATAATAACTCAGCAATTAAATCGTCTTTGGGATAAAAAGTTTGCTTTGGGTTCTTAAAGCGTAAAATGTTTTTAAATAGATCTATTTCGAACCACTCTGAAGTGATAATCATGTTTTCAAAATTCGACTCATTTGAAAGCAGTTTTTTGAAGAATGTTTGAAGCGGGTATTTCAATTTGACTTTGCAACGAAAAAGCTAATTGCCAGTAGCAGCTTTTCTTTCCAGTTCAGCTTCAGGGGATAGTTCTACTTTAACTCTATTCATATAATCCTTAACCAATTTTTCAGCCGCTTCAGGGAAGTTATGCTCTGGGCTGAAAAATTCAACATCAACAGTTCTTAAAGTGAATGCTATTTTAATAAAGTGGTCAGAGCTGATTGGCGTCCAATATTGTATATTTATTCCTGAACCTGGCACTTGAAGGGAGTAATTGATTGCATTTATATTGTTTAGAAAAGAAAACTCCGATCCTGTTCTAGGATATACCCAAAGCTTGCCTTCATAGCTTTGTCCTTTTGCTTGCTCTTCCAAACCTTGAATCGTTTCTTTATTCGACCTACCATAGGTGTCTTCGAGGTAACTTAGAAGCCATTTTATAGCATCTTCTTTGTTAAATAGTGTTGCTCTATCACCCAAAGACTCCAGTTTCGCTAGTGATATGTCTACCAACACATAGCCGAAATCTCGCTTCTTTTTACCTGTTAAACTCCAGCCGTTAGCGTGTATTTTGAAGCCAGAGTTCTCGCTCCCGCCCCATTTTTTGTATTCAGAGGCGTTACTAAGATCAAACTCAAACCGTTGGACGTGCCCTGGCATTAATGCCGTTTGTTTTGGAGCTGGAAAAGAAAGCTTCGTCCCAGATAGATCAACCGTATGCGTTACTGCAGAATCGAACTTTGGCCCTTTGAGCTGTAGGTTATCTCCAATAAATCTATTCAAAAATTTCATATTTACTTGCCAAGATTTTTTATAATAGTCGCAAAAGTCTTAAGTCTACCACCAGAATGCTGCTTAAAGGCAGCATTCATTTCTGCGCGAGTCGCATAGGGGTTTAAGTGTGGGTTCAGAGCGGGATCGACAACATTTTGCATCGAGCTATTTCTCAGACTTTGTGAGGTATATTGCATCCCCTTAATATCAACAAATGCTTTCGCACCTGCGTAGGCTGCTCCAGCAACTGCAGCTGCAGTCAATAATGGTGCACCACTTGCGCCAGCAATGGTGCCTGCGGCTGTTGTTAAACCGAAACCCGTACCTGCTTTGGTAATGAGGTCGGATAAGCCCGCTGCACCTAAGATCTTTCCACGAAAGTCATTTTTTGTTTTTCCTGCATCATCTTGCATGAACTTACCTTTATTCGCAAAATCTCCTCCAAACTTTGATACCTCTTGACCTACCGCTTTACTCGTTCGGTTTTTCGAATGTGACCAGTCGTCTCCTTGATAAACCATTACATCATCATGTAGATTCATTTTTGATTGTCGCATTAAAGGTAGTATTTTAGTCATATCCTCTGAAGGAGCAGCGAATAAAACGGTATGTCCATCTAGGTTTTTACCATTTAATTTTTGAATGGCTTGGTGGAAAATCTTTGCTCCATCACCATGCACTACCCATTTAACTTTCTTTTTATTACGTTGGGAATTTATCATCGCCTGGCTTAGTAAATTAGCAGTAAAGTTCTTGCCCTGGAGTTTGTGCGCTGGGGTTTTCCACTCTTTATCATCGTCATATAAAGCTGGAGGATTATACAATAGGCTATAACCTGTACTGGTAACGCTCTCAGTTCCCCATTTCCTATTGCTATAGGCTTTTTCGATTAGAGATGGCATGATTTTTCCAGCCGCCATTTCTAAGTCTTTTGTTAACCCATTAATAGCAGCGTAAGAGGAGTTAATTTCTTCTTTAACACCAGTAGAGTTTACCATCCACTCATCTCCTCGATAATTTACATCGTAAAAACCAGGTTGTTGGCCTCTAATTCGGGATATCTTTATACTTGTTATATAAACCCCAGGTTGGTGCTCTTTACTACCGGTCATTGGAATGATTTTATATCCAACTTGAAGGTTGTGAATAGTTGAGAAGTGTTCAAAAGCTGACTTTACATTGCTGTAAGATTGCAAGCCGCCAGCGGTCGAGCTGAGTTGTTCCATTCGTGTCAGGAACAAGTTGTGTTTGTCTTTTGAAACTATATTCAGAAAAGTTTCTGATAGTTTGGAATTTATATATACACAACGGCCAGCTCGCCCGTCTGTTTTGTCGCTTAAAAGGATAAAACTTTTTTTATCTGTTCCTAATAACTTACTAAACCCTGCTAACTTTGCTCTTTGCTTGGCTTGGTGATAATTACTCACTCTTCACTCCTTGTTTTACCCATATCCGAAGAAACTACATTTTCGCAGTAGTCTAGGCGTTGCTTTAGTGACTTTCAATAACCCAAATTGGTTATATTTCGTATTTAGTGAACTAAGTACTTCTTTGCTTCGCATTTTCTTTTTGGGGCAGTTTAAAAATTATGGAATATTGGGGGCTCGAACGTGAGAAATTTATTGAAGCTGTTCGCTATTATATTTCAATCTGAGTTATTCAACATAAATTAGTGCACAGCAGACCAATTATGTGAACTCTATACGTTGCAACTTGTAGTGGCTCGCCCTTATAATTCAATCTCTTATATAAACAATTTCAACTTGTAGATCATCAAAGTAAAGGATACATAATGAATTCGCTTAAAGGAAACTCGCGGCAAAGCTTTCTCACTCAACTTCTACCCGCGGTAATACTGTCTGTCTTTCTACTCGCTTGTGGCGGTGGAGGCGGGGGAGGTACTCCGGATGATTTAACGCCCAATGCCTTTACATTTACAGCTCAAACTGATGTTGAGCTAAGTACAGTGGTAGAGTCGAATGCCATCACCGTATCAAGCATCAATCAGCCGGTTAGTATTAGTATCTCTGGTGGAGAATATTCCATCGCCGGAGGCAATTACACCAGCGCGACAGGCACCATTAGCAATGGTCAATCGGTTACTGTGCGACTGACATCAAGTGAAAATTATTCAACTCAAACCGATGCGACACTGACCATTGGTGGCGTGAGTGGTACCTTTAGTGTGACCACACTAGATGATACATTCCCCGATGCCTTTTCTTTTGAAGCGCAAACAGAAGTAGAGGTCAGCACTCAAGTGACTTCCAATGAAGTTACCATAACTGGTCTAGCAGCTGCTTCTCCTATCAGCATTACTGGCGGTGAGTATTCTATCGATGGTGGTGAGTTTTCCGATGCAGAAGGCTCGATAGAAAATGACCAAACTGTAGTGGTTAGACAAACCTCTTCAACTGACCCAGAAACAACGACCGAAGCTATTTTAACCATCGGTGGCGTCGAAGGCAGCTTTGCGGTTACTACACCTGGCAAATATAACTTTGAAGGATTTACCGGTGTAGCTTTAAACGCCCGTCTTCAAACGCATATTGTGACTATTGATGATATCGGAGACTCAACCCCTATCAGCATTGAAAATGGTGAGTATCAACTCGACCGAGGAGCCTGGACTGACCAAGCGGGATTTATTGATAATGGTCAGGAAGTGAGAGTCAGAGCGAATGCTGGTAGCGACTACAGTGTAACAACGACGGCTCGTTTAAATGTTGGTGATAGTTGGGGGTTGTTTAATGTTACCACCAAAGAACATGGTAATTTTATTTCGGTTTGGAAGACCGATAATCCGGGGACTAGTGATGATAATCAAATAACATTGCCTTTAGAAGCTGATGGAAATTATGATTTTACAGTCGACTGGGGGGATGGAACAACAAGCCAAATTACACAGTGGGATCAAGCTGAAGTGACTCATACTTATGCAAATGCTGGTGAATATACAGTGACTATCTCAGGTGAATTCGTTGGATTTCGATTTAATAATAGTGGTGATGCAGATAAGTTAATTGATATCCAACATTGGGGAAGTCTTAGGTTGGGTAATAATGGCAGGGCTTTCACCGGAGCAAATAATTTTCAATTCTCAGGGACAGATGCATTGGATCTAACAGATGTTACTGATCTAAGTGCTACGTTTCATGTTTCGTTTATTGGGGAGTTTGGTAGCCCATTTAACGGATACATTGAAAACTGGGATGTATCAGAAGTCACAAATTTTGAATCTTTTTTCCGAGGCGTTAAAGAGTTTAATAAGAGCCTAAGTAGGTGGGATGTTTCTAGTGCACAAAATATGGAAGGTATGTTTGCAAACGCCACTTTAAGAGAGATGGATATTAGCCAATGGGACGTTTCTAGTGTTGAGAATATGGAGCAGTTTTTATTTGGAGCAAGCCTGACAACAGAAAACTATTCCAAAGCTTTAAATGCTTGGAGTCGCTTATCTAGTTTAAAACTCGACGTTACTCTAGACGCATCATCAAACTTTTATAACTCGTCTGCTGTTGAGGCAAGAGCGTTGATTATTGATAGTTTTAATTGGGTAATTAATGATGCAGGCTTAGAACCTCAATAATCATTAGTTGTGGTTATTCCCAACAATGCACGCAATTTAGCGTGCATTGTTGTTTTTGGAAAGACAAATTATTGGCAATAAACTTTCAGGCATCTGCTAGTGCGAAGAAGTTTACCAACTCCCTGCATATTCTTGAGCTATTCCAGAATCAAGAGGGCTGAGTCGAATTATATAGTTAAGCTAATGTGAAGGTAATTCCTCAATATTGAAGTTTGAGATTATACAAAAATGAAACGTGAGGAGCTTCTTTCGTTGCCTGCAAAATTAGGTTTTGACCGTATCTTTGTCATCCCTAGATGATTTTGGGCAAAGCCAATGTCGTGCCAACAATCTCGCAGTGAAATATTTTCCAAGAAATCTGTGCACTACCCAACATTATTGTGAATTTCCCGGCCCCTAAACAGTAACATTCCGTAGCGATATCCTGTAAAATTTGGTTGCCGAAAATTAGAAGGCTTAGTCAAAAACTCCTGTTTGAGCTCAGCACTTCCGATTTGGTTTATGGGTGTTAATTAAATTAAGGGAATACTTTGTAAAATGTTGCAGTTTAACTTGGGGTCTACCGATAAACCCGCGAACATCAAAAGCCAAACATATAGTCTTATTCCTAATCGGCAGAAACTAAGTAAATCCATTTTATCTTTTAGCGTGTCGCTAATCCTTGCTGGATCTCCTCATCTTTTAGCCAATGATCGCTTACTTCCCGTAGGCATTTCACCATCAAGCGTCCAGCCAGCGGGGGTTGTTCCGACTGGAGGTCGTGTTGTCGGCGGTCAGGGCGATATTAGTCAGTTAGGCCGTATAACCAACATTAACCAGTTCTCAGATTTATTGGCCATTGACTGGGATACCTTTAATTTAAGCTCGGACGGACAGGTCAATTTTTTTCAACCGGGCGCTAACTCGATTGCGCTAAACCGAATACTTGATGTCAATCCTTCAGAAATTCACGGGCAAATTAATTCAAATGGAATAGTTGTATTGCTCAATCCCTATGGAATGCTCTTTGGCGAAACATCTTCGATAAACGTAGGTGGCTTAATTGCGAGTAGTTTTACCATTAACCCCGATGACTTTATGAATGGCGATTTCACCCTGTCTGCGCTAGATGGAGTGGATGCCAGTGTGGTGAATTTTGGTGTCATCAACGCAGCAACAGGCGGCTCCGTTAATTTATTGGGAGGTCGTGTTGAAAATCACGGTCTCATCGCTGCCAATCTTGGTAGCGTTAACCTTGCTTCCGGTCGAGAAGCCGTGGTTACTTTTGACAATGAAGGATTGTTAGGCGTCAAAGTAACCCAGTCCGTATTGCAGGACGATATAGGGGTCGAACCCGCAGTGCTAAATAGCGGAGAAATATCCGCTGCTGGTGGCAATATTTTACTTAGTGCGAGCGCAAGCCGGGATATCTTTTCTCAAGCCGTTAATATAGGTGACATTAATGAAGCTAACGGCGTTATTGTTCATGAGGATGGCTCCTTTACCCTTGGTGCAAGAGGGATTTCCGAACAGGCTATTGGAACAGGTGTTTCGGCTGCTTCAGACCTCCAGCCCGGGGGCGATATTGTTAATACAGGTAGCCTATATGTTTCTGTCGCGGAAGGTGATGCCGGACAAATTGAAATCCTCGGCGAGAATGTAACTAGCAGTGGCGAAATTCTAGCGAATTCTGAACATGGAAACGGTGGTACGATTCTGCTGGAGTCTAATGATACGACGCTATTAACCGGTGATAGTGTGACTTCTGCGAGCTCTTTTGTTGGGGGGAGAGGTGGCAATGTAATAATTCTGGGGAACTGGGTTGGTCTACTTGATGAATCAAAAATTGATGCATTCGGAGATTTCGGTGGTGGAGAAGTCTTGTTTGGTGGAGATTTTCAAGGGAGCAATAGCTCGATTCGAAACGCTCAAAGATCTTTTGTCGGGGAAGTGACTCAAATAAATGCTGACGCGCTAAATTCTGGTGACGGGGGTAAGGTCATTATTTGGGCTGATGAAAGCACACAGTACTACGGGAATGTTAGTGCTCAAGGAGGCGATACTATAGGGAATGGCGGTTTTGTAGAAGTCTCAGGTAAAGAGGGCTTAATTTTTGATGGTCAAGTAAGTACATATGCTTCCAATGGTGTTTTTGGAAGCTTACTGATAGATCCTAAAAACATTACTATAAGTACTAATTCTACAGATGAAGGTGAACCATCTAATTTAGATAACTTTAGTGACCTTGAAGGTATAACTACTAATCTAAATAATGTTGGCCTAGCAACTTTTCTTGCTAGTAATAGTATTACATTATCAGCTAACACTGATATAACATTTAGTGCAGACGTCATAGTTGACATTTCGACTTTCAATACTAATTCTAATATCGGTGGTATGACACTAAATGCTGGTCGTTCAATAATAATCGAGGATAATGTCAATATATCTTTAAACAATGGAAACTTTATCGCTAGAGTAAACCACGAAGGAGCAATTTCAACATTTAGAGATGCCGGCACTGCAGTATTTCAAATGGGGAGTGGTTCCAGCATTTCCACAGGTGGGGGTGATATAGATATAACAACCGGCAGTTATAATGTGTCTGGTGCAACGGATATTGGGAGTTTTACTCTGCAGTCGCTAATCACTACTTCAACATCAGGTGTAGGGACTAGTCAGCGTGATGACGGTGGGAGTATCAACCTCATCAACAGTGAAGGTGATATTGTGATTTCTGACAGAGTATCATCTGAAGGTAACTCTGATCTTGGTAGGGGAGGCGATGGAGGTGTAATTGATATTGAGGCTACACTTGGAACCGTGACAATTAACGGGGAGATATCAGCCAGCGGAGGGGATAGAGCTGGGGGGACCAGTTCGCAAGGAGGAGACGCTGAGACTGTTTCAATAACAGCTGGTCAAAATGTCAATGTTAATGATTCTATTACCGCCAGCGGAGGTTTAGCGAACACCGGGAGTCAAAATGGTGGTTCTGCCAGACCAATAACTATAAATGCTGGTGGAAATATAGTGATCAATGCTGATATAGAATCTTTGGGAGGGGCTAATGAAGGAGCAGGAACCGCTGGAAATGACAGAGAGATAATTTTCAACGGAGACTCATCAAACAATAGCTTTAATATTAATAATGGTGTTTCTTTACGCGGTGCCTCTGCAACAATCAATGGGTTAGGTGGCTCAGATACGGTTTCAGCGAGTGGAGCAATAAACAACACCTGGATTATTGATGCAGCAAATACAGGTACACTCGAAAACAATGGCGATAGCACAGATCTTGATATTCGATTTAATGGAATCTCTTCGCTAATTGGGAATGCTGGTGATGATTTATTTTCTTTTACTACAAACCCGTTAAATGCAGGAGTTCGTATCGATGGTTCTTCGGAAAGTACTCAAGATATAGTTCGACTCGCCGCAGGTTTGTCTGGCGCGACCCTTTTCGCAGAAGATATTAGCAACATAGAAAGTTATGTTAATCTTGGAAATGTCAACAATATTTTGCAAGGCGCGCTAGTCAGCAACGACTGGCAGATCACAGGAACAAACAGTGGCACGGTCAATGGCGTTACTTTTACTGACTTTAGCAATATCCAGGGGGGTACCGATGGCGGCTCTGTCACCAGCGACGATGTCTTTACCATGGTTGGTAGTGGCAGCATGGTGTCGATTGATGGCAACGGTGGTACCAATCAAATTATCGGGCGTGAAACTGCGAGTAATACATGGACCATTTCAGCCGCCAATACAGGGACAGTGAATGGTAGCGGATTCCAAGATATTCAAACGCTTACTGGTGGAAATACCGTTGATGATACGTTTGGATTTAGTACCGATCCTAGTTTAAGTGGCATAACCATCGATGGGCGAGGTGCAGCCACTCTAGACACCATAGAATTATTAGCTGGATTGGGTAATGTGACGTTAGTAGCGGGGAGCGTGGCGGGTGTCGAAGAGTTCTTAAATTCTGGAAACGCTAATAACATCTTGCAAGGCGCGCTAGTTAGCAACGACTGGCAGATCACAGGAACAAACAGCGGCACGGTCAATGGCGTTACTTTTACTGACTTTAGCAATATCCAGGGGGGTACCGATGGCGGCTCTGTCACCAGCGACGATGTCTTTACCATGGTTGGTAGTGGCAGCATGGTGTCGATTGATGGCAACGGTGGTACCAATCAAATTATCGGGCGTGAAACTGCGAGTAATACATGGACCATTTCAGCCGCCAATACAGGGACAGTGAATGGTAGCGGATTCCAAGATATTCAAACGCTTACTGGTGGAAATACCGTTGATGATACGTTTGGATTTAGTACCGATCCTAGTTTAAGTGGCATAACCATCGATGGGCGAGGTGCAGCCACTCTAGACACCATAGAATTATTAGCTGGATTGGGTAATGTGACGTTAGTAGCGGGGAGCGTGGCGGGTGTCGAAGAGTTCTTAAATTCTGGAAACGCTAATAACATCTTGCAAGGCGCGCTAGTTAGCAACGACTGGCAGATCACAGGAACAAACAGCGGCACGGTCAATGGCGTTACTTTTACTGACTTTAGCAATATCCAGGGTGGTACCGATGGCGGCTCTGTCACCAGCGACGATGTCTTTAGCATGGTTGGTAGTGGCAGCATTGCGTCTATTGATGGCAACGGTGGTACTAATGAAATTATCGGGCGCGAAACTGCGAGTAATACATGGACCATTTCAGCCGCCAATTCAGGGACAGTGAATGGTAGTGGATTCCAAGATATTCAAACGCTTACTGGTGGGAGTAGTGTTACAGACACCCTCACAGGCATCGACCAAAACAACCTCTGGTTAATTAATGGCACAGGTCAAGGAACAGTAGAAGAAGATGTTGGCTCGCCATCCGACACCATTAATTTCTCAAGTATGGAAAACATAGCCGGTGGTAGCTTAAACGATATTTTCAATATAGCTGAAGGTGGTTCTATAAGCGGATTACTCGATGGCGGGACAGGTACCAACACTCTACAGCGCAGTAATACGACTGGAACCAACGACTGGATTTTAACCACAGCAAACGCTGGAACACTTAATGGTGACAGCTTTACCAATATTCAAACCTTAACTGGCAGCGCAAGTGTGGCTGATACCTTAACCGGTCGTGATCAAAACAACAATTGGTTAATCAACGGCGCTAACTCGGGTTCGGTGGAGAATGCTGGTGCAACCGATACCATGTTTTTTAGTGAGATGGAAAATATTAATGGTGGTGTTGGTACCGGTGATGATCGATTCATGTTTACAGACTTAGGTTCAATTTCAGGTGTTGTTAACGGCGGTGCTCACACATCTGGAGACATTATCGATTACTCTCAGCAAACGGCCGTTTCAGTCAATCTGGCCAACGCATTCAGTGGAATTAGCAACACTGAAATCATCCAAGGAAATAATACTGATAGTACTTTGACTGGAACTAACGCTGATAATACTTGGCTCATTACTGGCGAAAACGATGGTACTGTTGCTGGAGTTACCTTCGTTGATTTTAATAATTTAGTCGGTGGTAGCTTGGCCGATATCTTTAACTTGGCAGAAGGTGGTTCGATCGCAGGGTTGATTGACGGTGGTGCCGGTAGCAACACATTACAACGTTCTAATACAACCGGGACTAACACCTGGATTTTAACTACTGCCAACGCCGGTACGCTCAATGGCGGTAGTTTTTCGAATATTCAAACCTTAACCGGTAGTGCCAATGCAACAGATACCTTAACCGGACGAGACCAAAATAATGATTGGTTAATCGACGGCACTAATTCGGGGTCGGTTCAAAATACTGGTGCCACCGATACCATACTGTTCAGTGAAATGGAAAATATTAATGGTGGGGTTGGTACGGGCGATGATCGGTTTGCATTTACCGCGGCCGGTTCAATCAGTGGCACCATCGATGCTGGCGATCATACCGCCGGAGACATCATTGATTATTCTAATTTGGCCAGTGTTAGTCTTTCCGTGGCAAACGCTTTAGACCAAGTCGCTAATGCCGAAATTGTTCAGGGAAATAATACTGACAGTACGCTGACCGGTGCCGATGCAGCAAATACTTGGCTAATCACGGGCGAAAACGATGGTACCGTCGCTGGGCTAACCTTTGTTGATTTTAATAATTTGGTTGGTGGTAGCTTGGCCGATATCTTTAACTTGGAAGAAGGTGGATCGATCACTGGGTTGATTGACGGTGGTTTGGGTAGCAACACATTACAACGTTCTAATACAACGGGGACTAACGCCTGGATTTTAACTACTGCCAACGCCGGTACGCTCAATGGCGGTAGTTTTTCGAACATCCAAACCTTAACCGGTAGTGCCAATGCGATAGATACTTTAACCGGACGAGATCAAGACAATACTTGGTTAATTAATGGTACCAATTCGGGTTCGGTGGAAGACTCAGGCGCAACCGATACGATTGTCTTTAGTGAAATGGAAAATCTTAACGGCGGCGTGGGAAATGGTGATGATACTTTTTCGTTTACAACTAGCGGTTCGGTGAGTGGCACTATTGATGCAGGCAATCATACTACAGGAGATATTGTAGATTACTCGCTAATGACTACCGTCAATGTCACTTTGGCGAATGCCGCGAATGGCGTTGTTAATGCAGAAACCATCCAAGGAAATAATACTGATAGTACTTTAACTGGAACTAACGCTAATAATACCTGGCTCATTACTGGGGAGAATGATGGTACTGTTGCTGGAGTTACCTTTGTTGATTTTAATAATTTGGTTGGTGGTAGCTTGGCCGATATCTTTAACTTGGCAGAAGGTGGATCGATCACTGGGTTGATTGACGGTGGAGCCGGTAGCAACACATTACAACGTTCTAATACAACCGGGACTAACACCTGGATTTTAACTACAGCCAACGCCGGTACGCTCAATGGCGGTAGTTTTTCAAATATTCAAACCTTAACCGGTAGTGCCAATGCAACAGATACCTTAACCGGACGAGACCAAAATAATGATTGGTTGATAGACGGCACTAATTCGGGGTCGGTTCAAAATTCTGGTGCCACCGATACCATACTGTTCAGTGAAATGGAAAATATTAATGGTGGGGTTGGTGCGGGCGATGATCGGTTTGTATTTACCGCAGCCGGTTCAATCAGCGGCACAATCGATGCTGGTGATCATACCAACGGGGACATCATTGATTATTCTAATTTGGCCAGTGTTAGTCTTACCGTGGCAAACGCTTTAGACCAAGTTTTAAATGCCGAAATTGTTCAGGGAAATAATACTGACAGTACGCTGACCGGTGCCGATGCAGCAAATACTTGGCTAATCACGGGCGAAAACGATGGTACCGTCGCTGGGCTAACCTTTGTTGATTTTAATAACTTGGTTGGTGGAAGCCTAACCGATATATTTAATTTGGCAGAAGGCGGTTCGATCACAGGTTTGATTGACGGTGGTGCCGGTAGCAACACACTACAGCGCAGTAACACAACCGGGACTAACACCTGGATTTTAACTACTGCCAACGCCGGTACGCTCAATGGCGGTAGTTTTTCAAATATTCAAACCTTAACCGGTAGTGCCAATGCAACAGATACCTTAACCGGACGAGACCAAGACAATACGTGGTTAATTGACGGTGCCAATTCGGGTTCGGTGGAAAATGCTGGCGCAACAGACACCATGCTCTTTAGTGAGATGGAAAATATTAATGGTGGGGTTGGTACGGGCGATGATCGGTTTGTATTTACTGCAGCCGGTTCGATCAGCGGCACCATCGACGCTGGTGATCATACAGCCGGAGACATCATTGATTATTCTAATTTGGCCAGTGTCAGTCTTAACGTAGCAACGGCCTTAGACCAAGTCGCTAATGCCGAAATTGTTCAGGGAAATAATACCGACAGTACCTTAACAGGAGCTAATGTTGATAACACCTGGTTAATCAGCGGCGAAAATGATGGTACCGTCGCTGGGCTAACCTTTGTTGATTTTAATAACTTGGTTGGGGGAAGCCTCACCGATATCTTTAACTTGGCAGAAGGCGGTTCGATCACTGGGTTGATTAATGGTGGTGCTGGCACCAACACTTTACAACGCAGTAACACAACCGGCACTAACGATTGGATTTTAACTACTGCCAACGCCGGTACGCTCAATGGCGGTAGTTTTTCAAATATTCAAACCTTAACCGGTAGTGCCAATGCAACAGATACCTTAACCGGACGAGACCAAAATAATGATTGGTTGATCGACGGCACTAATTCGGGGTCGGTTCAAAATGCTGGTGCCACCGATACCATGATCTTCAGTGAAATGGAAAATATTAATGGTGGGGTTGGTGCGGGCGATGATCGGTTTGTATTTACCGCAGCCGGTTCAATCAGCGGCACAATCGATGCTGGTGATCATACCAACGGGGACATCATTGATTATTCTAATTTGGCCAGTGTTAGTCTTACCGTGGCAAACGCTTTAGACCAAGTTTTAAATGCCGAAATTGTTCAGGGAAATAATACTGACAGTACGCTGACCGGTGCCGATGCAGCAAATACTTGGCTAATCACGGGCGAAAACGATGGTACCGTCGCTGGGCTAACCTTTGTTGATTTTAATAACTTGGTTGGTGGAAGCCTAACCGATATATTTAATTTGGCAGAAGGCGGTTCGATCACAGGTTTGATTGACGGTGGTGCCGGTAGCAACACACTACAGCGCAGTAACACAACCGGGACTAACACCTGGATTTTAACTACTGCCAACGCCGGTACGCTCAATGGCGGTAGTTTTTCAAATATTCAAACCTTAACCGGTAGTGCCAATGCAACAGATACCTTAACCGGACGAGACCAAGACAATACTTGGTTAATTGACGGTGCCAATTCAGGTTCGGTGGAAAATGCTGGCGCAACCGATACGATTGTCTTTAGTGAGATGGAAAATATTAATGGTGGGGTTGGTACCGGCGATGATCGGTTTGTATTTACCGCAGCCGGTTCGATCAGCGGCACCATCGACGCTGGTGATCATACCAACGGGGACATCATTGATTATTCTAATTTGGCCAGTGTCAGTCTTAACGTAGCAACGGCCTTAGACCAAGTCGCTAATGCCGAAATTGTTCAGGGAAATAATACCGACAGTACCTTAACAGGAGCTAATGTTGATAACACCTGGTTAATCGGCGGCGAAAATGATGGTACCGTCGCTGGGCTAACCTTTGTTGATTTTAATAACTTGGTTGGTGGAAGCCTAACTGATATATTTAACTTGGCAGAAGGCGGTTCGATCACTGGATTGATTAATGGTGGTGCTGGGACCAACACTTTACAACGCAGTAACACAACCGGCACTAACGATTGGGTTTTAACTACTGCCAACGCCGGTACGCTCAATGGCGGTAGTTTTTCGAATATCCAAACCTTAACCGGTAGTGCCAATGCAACAGATACCTTAACAGGACGAGACCAAGACAATACTTGGGTAATTAGTGGCGCTAACTCCGGTTCAGTGGTAGGAAGTTCGGATTTGATAGCTTTCAGCGAAATGGAAAACTTAAATGGTGGTGCTGGGCTTGGTGATGATCGGTTTACTTTTGAAGAAGGAAGTTCAATTTCTGGCGTGATCGATGCTGGCGATCACACCATTGGTGATGTAGTCGATTACTCTCTGCAGACGACCGTAAATGTGACGTTGGCTACTGCATTCAACGGGGTGACTAATGCAGAAATTATCGAAGGTAATAATACCGACAGTACAATCACCGGTGACAACATTATTAACAACTGGCTTATTACAAGTAGCAACAGCGGTAGCCTTGGTACGCTAACTTTTATTGGGTTCAACAATATAATTGGTGGAAATGTTGAAGACACATTTACATTAGGAAACGGTGCAGAAATTACTGGTATGATTGATGGTGGTTTAGGAGCTAATGAAATTATTCGCAATAATACCACTGGCACTAATCAATGGACAATGAGCGGTGAACATCAAGGGTCTTTAAATGGAAATGATTTCATCAATATCCAATCGATTGTCGGCTCTGCGACTGTTGTCGATACCCTAACCGGAGATAACCAAGATAATGATTGGCTTTTAGATGGAAATAATAGTGGTCATGTTTCTGCCGCTGGTGCGACTTTATCTGAATCTACACTATTTTCTAATATTGATAATTTAGTCGGAGGTGATGCGGACGATAGGTTCACAATTACCGATACTGGTTCTGTCTCTGGTTCTATCGATGCGGGCGATCATAATCTCGGGGATCTTATAGATTTCTCCTTACAGACAACTGTTAGCGTCGACCTTACGGTTGGTATAAACGGAATCTTAAATGCTGAGGTAGTGCAAGGTAATAATACTGCAAGTACGCTTTACGCGACGAACAGTAATAATACTTGGTACGTAGACGGCGAAAATGATGGGACACTCAATAGTCTGACATTCATAGATTTTAATAACCTAGTCGGCGGCAATTTAGATGATGCTTTTGAACTCACTGAAGGTGGGACCGTTACTGGGCAAATTATCGGAGGTGCTGGAAATAATATTTTGCAACGTTCTAATACTTCGGGTGTTAATGATTGGGGGTTGACTGCGGCTCATCAAGGTACGCTTAATGGTGTTGTTTTTACTGATTTCCAAACATTAATCGGTAGTTCGACAGCGATCGATACGCTGACAGGCTTAAATCAAAATAATGATTGGTTAATCAACGGTGCAAATAGTGGGAATGTCGCCGAGTCAATTTCAGGAGCAACAGATACATTAGTTTTTTCAAACATCGAAAATCTTAACGGCGGATCGAGTGACGACAGATTCATAATTACCGATAGCGGCTCAATATCTGGACTGATTGATGCAGGTGATCATGTTGATGGCGATATCGTTGATTACTCAATGCAAACCGTGGTTAATGTTAGTCTTGCGAACGCTTTTAATGGTGTAAGCAATGCTGAAATTATTCAAGGTAATAATACAGACAGTACACTGACAGGCGAGAATACAGCTTCGACTTGGCTAATAACCGGTGAAAATGATGGCTTAATTGGTTCTCTTTCTTTTATTGATTTTAATAACTTAGTTGGAGGTAGTGGTGATGACGTGTTCGAGATTCAGCAGGGCGGGTCGATTACTGGACTGATCAACGGTGCCGGTGGAAACAATACTTTACAAAGGACTAATACATCGGGAACAAACATTTGGGAACTGACTGCACAGTTCCTTGGTAGTTTGAATGGTGGCGCTTTTTCCAATATCCAAAATTTAGTTGGCAGTAGCCAAACAATGGACACATTAATTGGGATTAATCAAGACAATGACTGGTTGATCACTGGTACAGATTCTGGAAGTGTTTCTCTCGCCACAACCAATCCAACAGATACAGTTCAATTTTCAGGAATGGAAAACCTAACTGGCGGTAACGGGGATGATCGTTTTACTATCACCAGCACAGGAATGATCTCGGGCTTAATTGATGGCGGGGGCGATATTCTCGGTGATGTCATCGATTATTCTTCGTTAGTGACCGTCAATTTAACGCTTGCCGAAGCTTTTGCTGGCGTCTCAAATGTTGAAATTGTTCAAGGGAATAATACGGACAGTTCGTTGACTGGAAATAACGTTACTAACAATTGGGTAATTAATGGCGAAAATGACGGCACGGTTGCTGGTATCACTTTTATTGATTTTAATAACATTACGGGTGGCTCCGGAGTTGATATCTTTACTGTTGAAGCTGGAGGGGCGATTACAGGAGTCATTAATGGTGGAATTGGAGCTGGCATCATTGACGTTTTAGATATTACTGCCTTAATGAGCGATTCGACTGTGGCCTTAGATGCAACAACTCCAGCCGATTTTAACGTTTTAGAAATTGAAAATATCCAAGCAAATACCGATAGCAGTATTGTTAACTCGCTATTAGCGAGCGATACGGTTAATACGTGGAATATTGATGGGATTAATGCCGGAACTCTAAACACTACAAGTGTTAGCGTGGAGTTTGCGGGGTTTGCAAACTTGATTGGCGGAGAGCTTAGCGATCTGTTCAATCTCAATAGTGCTGATCATATTACTGGACTCATTGATGGTGGCATTGGGGGGGGTGATGAACTTAATTTATTGAGTTTGGGACGTGACATCACCGTGCAATTAGGAGTTACTGCAGGGGCCAGCTCATTTGATCTGTTATATGCGAATGATATAGAAACTATTAATGCAAATACTACTCAGTTAAACACTCTAATCGGAAGTAATGTCGCAAGTCGTTGGGTTATAGACGGACCTAATACCAGTACCATCGAAAATATTAATTCCACTGAGACTGTATCATTTAGTGGTTTCAGCGTCCTAACGGGTGGCACCAACGATGACTCATTTGAAGTGATTGATACAACACTAGTCTCTCAAATTAACGGCGGGGACGGAGCTGGAAACGATGCCATTGATTATTCCAATACAACTGCCGACGTTAATATCATTATCGGCAGTTCATTGTCCCCCGATGGTGTGGAAGTGACTGGCATTGAAGGGTTGATTGGAAACAGCAGTAGTAGTGGTAGCCCATTTGACAGCACGATTACCGTGAATGATGGCAATAACACTTGGACCATTGGCGACTTTGACGGTGCAGGCATTGCGGATGGAATCAATGATGGCTTATTCCAAGATTCTGATGGGAATGTGATTAGCTTTATCGATTTCAATATTCTTGAGGGCGGCTCTGAAATTGATATATTCAATGTACAAAATGCTGGCTCAATCACAGGATTTATTCATGGCGGCGCGGGTGCTGATGAATTGAGGCTAGCCGTCAATGGTTCAGGAGAACTTCGATTTATTGGTGGGTTAGGTGACGACATAGTCGTTTTAAGTGGCGGCGGTGCTAATTTTGATGCGAGTTATTCCTCCGACATCAATTCAGAGGGCGATGAAGAGCTCACTTACACGGCTGAAAATGGCACAAGTTATAGCCTTGTCTACGGTGAAGTAGAAACAGTGCAAGATGACATTGTCGCGACAAACTTTACCATCAATGGATCATCGGCTAATGATCAAATTGAGATCAGTAGTGGAGTGGTTTCAGTGAATGGTGAAGTGGCCGTTAATTTCAGCAACCGAACAAATTTAATTTTCAACGGCGGAACAGGTGATGTATTTGATTTAGTTGGTGATTTAAATTTAGCCAATGGAAACCTAACCGTTAATAACTCATCCTTAACCAATAGTACAGACTCTTTGATTACAGCAGACAGTCTTGTGTTCGACTCGAGTGCAAATGTTGGCAGTGATTCGGCTAGGCTCCGGACCAACATCGCTAGTCTTTCTTTGAGTAATGTTTTGGGTGATTTATATATCGAAGAAGCGAGCGATATTGAACTTCTAGCTTTTTCTACAACAGGGGTATTTGATCTGGTCGCTGGTGGTGACATCATGCAATCGAGCGCTTCGATTTTAACCAGTAATGCGCTTGTAACACTTAACTCGACAAATGATATCTTTCTTACTAATCAGAATCAGTTGTCTGGAGGAATAAATCTATCGGCTAATGCAAGTATCGTTTTCCACAACTCAGTCAGCACCGAATTTGCGGGCATTAATGCTCAAGCGCTTGAGCTTATCATTAATGGCGATATTTCAGATAGCGGTGAAATCATCGTGACAGGTCTCACCTCGATTGATGCGAATAACAATAGTGTGACTTTTGATCATGCTGACAATGATTTTAACCTAGTGACGGCTTCTAATGTCAGTGATCTTACGTTAGTAGATAATGGTTCCCTTACCTTAAATCAAATAAGCGTGGATAATGGTTTAAATGTTTTCGGTAATGACCTCACAGTCAGCGAAGCCATAAACGCAGGCTCTGTGTTATTTGATACATCGGGTTTAGTATCGCTATCGGCAAATGTTAATAGCTTAAATGGTGACTTATCGATCATTGGTAATCAAATAAACCAAAATGCGGATTTAAATAGCCAACTCAATATTAGTTTAGTTTCCAATGGCCAAATCACCATGGACGCAAACTCATCGTCCGTTGCGGTTGGCAATATAGGTTATAGCGCTGAGGACAACCTAAATGTGAGTTTGCTCAATACTGCTGATGGTACCGTGAGTCTTGCCAGCCAAGATGGCCAAATTATCGATACTAATGGCGATCTCGATAATATTGTTGCTAATCGAGCAGAACTTGTTTCTCAAAATGGCATTGGTGTTCTGGATGCCATTGAAACGCAACTGACGACGCTTCACGCGCAAAATGGAGTGGGTCAAATCAATATCAATAATCGCGGCACCATCACGTTAGAGCGATTGGCGACCATCGGTGATATCGAATTTAATAATACTGACTTAAATGGCAGTGATATTTATTTTGTTCCGGGCAGTGTCGATGCGGGCTATGATGACGGCGCGCTATTGATGACAACAGAAGGCGGTAGCTTTTTAGGTGTTGGGGGCGTTCCAAGCTTTGAAAATGCCGATATCGTAGCAAGAGCTGCAACCTTTGTAGACGCTTCATTTAGCGGAACGTTTGGCTCGATTGCAAGGCCGCTGGTATTGAGAGTAAGAGACATTGCAACCATTAGCGTAAGAACAAGTTTCAGTCCATTGTTTGCTGCGCCTTTGCCTGAAATCAATGATAGTGCTTCGTTGTTTAGCTTCAGCTCTTTCGATACTATATCCGCATTAGCTGGCGGACAGCTAGTTGAAGTAGAGTCACTAGTGGATGTGGACCCGGCAATCTTCACCGACTTACGAAATTACAACAATGACGAAATAGCAGTGAGATTACCAAACGATCAATTGTTTGATTATGAAGAGGATGAAGAATCCGAAGAACAAGAAGAATCTGAGGAACTAATTTCAGTAGGGGCATACTAGTTATATAAATTAGAATGGCGGTGAGATTTATTCTGACCACCATTCTCCCTTCGACTGCCCACATTAAACAAAAACTAAATTAACCTAAAATAGTCGCGTCAATAGTGACTCGACCTATTACGCAGAGAAAATATGTTTAATTCACAAATTATGAACCGTAATTTATTGTTAGTTATGCTGACACTAAGTTCTTTTGGTGCCGCTCAATCCATCGCCGAAACGGTCAAACTACCTAAAATTACCGAGACGCCTGAGCTAAAAAAAGAAACGCTTTTGAAAGATTTAGATATCCCTTCGGTTAGAGATAGAGATCCCGACCCGCAAGCAGGTCCTCGGCTTTCTATCACTGAGTTTCGCTTACAAGGGATCGTGGAATACCCCGAACTAGGAATAACGCGAGATGCAATTAGCAAAATCGTAGAAGATATTCGATTCAAGCTTATGAAAGAAGATCAACTTCTTGAATCCGGTCGAACGATTGATGAAATCGGAGAAATATCTAACTTGCTAGTCAACATTGAAAAGGAAGTTGAGGATAAACATGTTGGCCCACTTGAGGTGCAAAGGTTAGTTTGGTTGGTGCGAGAGCAACAGCAAAAACGTGGTGTCACTTTGGGAATGATAGAAACAGTGGCAGATAGAATTACTCGCTACTATCGAGAACATGGTTTCATCTTAGCTAAAGCGTATATTCCACAACAAGAAGTTCGAGATGGGGTGGTGACATTAACTTTACTATTAGGAGTGCTAGGTGAAGTTAAAGTTAACGAAAATGATCTCTATAGTTCGGAGAGAATTAGTTCTGTTTTTGACGACATGATGACTAAGCCAGTTACTAGTAAGGTCGTCGAAGAAAAGCTCTATCTGATTAACGATTATCCAGGCATTAGTACTCAAGGCTTTTTTGAAGCCGGTTCACAGGTTGGTGATACTCGGCTTAATGTCAATGTCAGATCAGAAAATTGGTTTGATGCCAATATCCGGCTTGATAACCACGGCTCTCAAGAAACCGGCGAAAATAGAATATACAGTGACTTTTCCTGGAACAACCCTACGGGGACGGCTGATCAGCTTCAAATAGGAATTTTACATGCTTCAAACCCAGGAAGTACGAACTACGGACAGCTACGATATTCCAGTCATATTTTCGGACCACGTTTCCAAGTTTCCTTAGGCTACGCTACCAACCA
Organism: Kangiellaceae bacterium; assembly: GCA_965230525.1. Classification (GTDB taxonomy): domain Bacteria; phylum Pseudomonadota; class Gammaproteobacteria; order Enterobacterales; family Kangiellaceae. The sequence continues at coordinate 3,714,632 of OZ246008.1, read as the reverse complement.
GTTTGTATTAGGAAGCAATAGTGAAGTTAATGCTATTTTGCAGCTGGAAGGTGAAACACGAGTGACGGATCTAAATCTAAACTACAAATATAAAAGAAGCCGTAAAGAAAACTACTCCTTTGATTTTACTTTTGAAAATATTGAATCATTGGTCACGGTTGGAGGGAATAGCCTAGGTGATTTTTTTGATGATGAAGTTCGCAACGCGAGTTTTAAATTTAATTATGATATTTTGCAGGAAAAGAGCAAAATGCTTCATCAAGGTAATTTCAAAATTACCCAGGGGGAGTTTTTATTAGGGGCAAATACCGCACAAGATCTCGATTACACCATTTTTAAGGCTGACTACTCTTTACTCTCTTTTTGGAAGATCCCGTTTACTGATATTGAAACCCGTTCAGTTGTTCGTTCCACTTTACAATATACTGACACTTCACTTTCAACCATCAATCAAATTTCCCTCGGTGGCCCAGGAAGGGCAAGAGGTTATTTGCAAAAAGAGTTCTCCGCAGATAGCGCGATTTACGTGGGCGCTGACTGGTTTTTTAATCTACCTGAAGCACTCAATACTCCAGTGGGAGATTCGTCCTTAGCCAATATGATTACTCCATTCTTGTTTATTGATTTGGCTTATGGTGAAGCAAAAAGCCCTACTGAGCCCGTGGTCGATAATCAGGGGAATATTTCTGGCGGAGAAGGTAATAGCGCAACTTTGATTAGTGCAGGGCTGGGCATCCAGTTTTCTTACGGCTCGAATATTAGCGGAAATCTACAGTTTGCTTTTCCTTTGGAAGGTAAAAACACCTCAACGGTAGCGGCAACCCAAGGGCAAGCGGGTGACGATAGTATTATTGATGATGACACCAAAATACTATTTGAACTCCAATATCGTTTTTAGACAGGCGCTTATATTAGTGTTAAATCTAATAAAATTGTAGATTTAGCTCAAAATACCCAAATTTGGTTATTTATTAAAAATACACCCATTGTTATATTAACAACCGTGGACAGGTTGAAGGGAATACAAGACTTCAAAACTGACAGAATATTTAACCTAACTTTTTAACTAAACAATTGGAGCAAGAAAATGATAGTTATGGAATTTGAAGGTGTTAAAGGTAACGTAACTGCGGATGGTTATGCCGATCACATCGCGTTGTTATCATGTAGTTTTGGTGTTTCTCGTGGCATTTCAATGGAGCCGGGAAACGTTTCTAATCGAGAGGCGACACGTCCTTCTTTAAGTGAAATTAATATTACTAAAGAGCTAGACAACTCTGCTACGGCATTGTTCAAAGCGGCTGTAACAGGTGATGCTGGTCAAACAGTTAAAATTAAGTTTGTAAGAACTGGTGCTGACAAAGTACAAGAGTTTATGGTCTATGAATTAGAAAACTGTTTAATCAGCAGCTACTCTATGTCGGGCGACGCTGAAGGGACTCCAATCGAGAACTTGACACTAAGCTTTTCTAAATTGTTAGTGACATACATCGACACTGATGAAAAACTTGGTCAAGGTAGCCAACAAGTCACTGGTTATGACCTAACGACTGCTAAGCCTTTATAAGATCCTTTCAATTAGTAAGGTTAGCTAAAAACTGTAAGAGAGCCCGAAAGTGGATGCCACTTCCGGGCTTTTTTGTGCGATTAATTTTTTAAGCTAGTATTCTTAATCAAAATCTTAAGATTTACTTTCTCCCGTCCGGTAAGGTCCCTGGCCGGAATCTGTGGCTCGGATTTCATTTTAGATTAGCTCTGCTATTGCCTTTACCATCTTCGTTCTTAATAATAGGTTGATTGAGTCAACACGGAGCCATTATGTCACCAGAGCAGCTACGGTCAAAAATAGAAATAAAGCGTCTGACGACTTACTTTAACATTTTACCCATTACCTCTTTCAGTGGGCTGATCATTTTGGTGGTGTGCGGGCTATGTTTAGAAGGATATGTTGCCGACTCGCAATTATTCGTTTGGGCGGGATTGGCATTTTTCGCTTTTTTACTCAGTCTAGTGTTATCGTTTCTATTTAAACAGAGGAAACAAAAAAAACAACTCAATAAAGCTGTATGGCAATGGGCGTTAAGTATTAATAGCGCTTTTAGTGGGGCGCTTTGGGGGGGCGCGGCATTGCTATTTTATCCACAGCTTCCTGTAGCCGCTCAGCCCTTCGTATTGCTGGCGGTTGTAATCCTTTTATCAACTTACTTTCCGATTTTGGTTCACTATTTTTTAAGTTTTAGCGTTTTCTCTGTTTCACTTGTTTTACCTGTTATTGCAGAGCTGACGTTCAACCAACAAGGTACGTCTCCATTGATTAGCGGCGTTCTATTGATCTACTTAGCGGTCATGCTAGGCTTCGCAAGTTGGTTTAACCGCCGCGAATTTGAAAGGTTTAAGTTACAAAATGAGCTCTATGAGCAAAATGATAAAGTCATTGAAGCCAATGAAAGTAAGTCTAGATTCTTGGCTTCTGCGAGCCATGATTTAAGGCAACCCCTACAAGCACTTGGCTTTTATATTGTTATGCTTTCCGACTTTTTGCGAGAGCCAAGTAAAAAGGCGTTATTTGATAAAACCCTAAAGGCTTACCGAGCACTTGAGGATTTATTAAACCAGTTGCTTAATATTTCCAAACTAAATGCAAACTTAGTTGATATAGTGCATACCGACTTTTCTATTCAGCAAATCTTTGAAAAATTGCGAAATGACTACGAGCTACGCGCGATCGATCGAGGGTTAACCATCGAATTCTCTACTGAAGCCTATTTTGCATACAGCGATGTTGTCAGTGTTGAGCGGATTTTACGCAATCTTTTGGAAAATGCTTTGAGGTATACCAAAGAAGGTTTTATACGAGCAACATGCCGCGAAGAAAACGGCAGACTTGTATTGCGCGTCGAGGATAGCGGCATGGGGATTGAGAAAATTCACCTTGAGCGTATCTTTGACGAATTCTATCAAGTTAAGAATCCCGAAAGAGATCGCAGCAAAGGCTTTGGTTTAGGTCTCTACGCGGTGCAACGGTTAGCAGAATTGCTCGATACACGTATCAAAGTAGAGTCAGAAGTTTCCAAGGGCAGTACTTTTTCTTTCGCATTACCAATTGGCAAAGCATTTGAAGAAAAAGAACGCAGTCAAACTAAGTTCCCAATTCAAGACAGTGTGTTATATGACAAAATCGTTTTATTGGTCGATGACGATGATGTTGTTTTGGACAGTATCAGCCGTTTATTTTTGAGTTGGGATTGTCAAATTTTAACAGCAGACTCTTATTCTGATGGTGTTAAAATGATAACTCAAGAAGAGATAACGCCAGAATTGTTGATTGTTGATTACCGACTACCCAACCATCAGACCGGTGTGCAGCTGGTTAAACATATTCGAAAGCTCGCGAATAAGGCTATCCCAGCGATTATTTTGACAGGTGATACCGGTGAAGAAAGCCTTGCTGAAATAAACCAGTCTGGTTTGGACTTTATGCATAAACCGGCGGACCCGGTAAAACTGAAGAAAAAAGTTAAACGCCTATTGTTAAGCTAAGTTAAAAGCGCTTTTTGGGGTAATATTCCATTTAGACGAGTCCATATTTTCGTGCGAGATAACCAGCTTCGGTGCGATTAGCCGCGTTTAGTGTTTTCAGTATATTTTTTACGTGTACCGTTATCGTGTTTCCAGAAATATTAAGCTTGTCAGCAATATCTTGGTTACTGATCCCTTCCGCCAATAACGCAAGCACCTGAAGCTGTCTTTGAGTAAGGTTATTATATGCGGGGTTTCCCTCACTTTCCCAACGCTTAATTTCTGCATCTACACCAGGCGGGAGATAGCTCTTGCCACTTAACACTTGTTTAATGGCGTTAATAAACTCCTCATTGCCAATCGTTTTGGGAATATAAGTATCAATTTTGAATTCCAAAATATTGCGAATAAACTCTGGACGCTCTTCCCCTGAAATGACACAAATTGGTGCAGTGGGGCGCTGATTTTGAATACAGCGAATATTTTCATGCGGCGAAGAATCTTGTAAATGGAGGTCGAGCAGAATAAGACTAAAGTCACTGTGTTGGCGCAGGTGATTGACTGCCTGAGGTAAGTCTTTCGCTTGGAGAATCTCCAGCTCTGGATATTCTCGAGTGAGAAGCAATGAAATGCCGTCTCTAAACATCTCGTGATCATCAATAAGTAGAATTTTCAAAATGGTCATATCCTTTGGGTTTGAAAAAGCTTATCGGGCGGTGAAAAACAGCGCCAGTTGAAACATAATTTCGGTTTAAACTAGTTTAGTTTCCAGCCAAATGCATAGCAAGATGTCGCAAAAATTAAACCGATTTATTGGCTTATTTTACGAGCATAAGATTGTACGCTTACAAAAGTACTGAGAGACTAGTTTTATAATCATACCAAACTCCCGTAGCGAAACATCTGAAACAGTCTTTTTATCTCGCTTTGAGTTATATTGCTTTGGCACAGACCCTATACAAATGATGATATTACGCGAAAGAATAGGATTTCAATAGCTTTATGTTTTGACTCCTTTAGTATTTGTGAAAAGGGTTCACAAATAACCATTTTTGAGTATTGTTTTGCAAATAGATGACGGCTATTATGGTGTTAATACGGCTTCCAGAGGCTTTTACATCATGTCTCTCCTGCCGGTGATTAGTAAGGCTAACAGTCACTAACCACAAACAATTTCACATTCTGACAGCCATTTCTGACGCTTACTCGGATTATTTTGATAATTTAGGAAATTGTGCTGATATGACGATATCAGACAAATATGGAGTAATTTATGAGTCAATTTACTCAAGATGATCACTTAATTGCAATTTCGGATTTTTCCTTAGGTAAAGATAAGTTTTTATTAACCAGCTTTCAGGGTGATGAACATATATCTAAACCTTTTAATTTCAACATTGAAGTGTTGTCTGAAGATCATGACATTTCTGCAGATGACATTGTTGGTAAAACCTGTACTGTAACCATACAGGATGAGCAAAAACGGTGTTTCAACGGCTATATTTCGCGTTTTTGGCATGGCGAGGCTGAAGCTCACGACATGCACCGTTATAAGATGACTATGGTGCCGTGGTTATGGTTTTTAAAGAAAACTAACAACCATCGCATTTTTCAAGAGAAAAACAGCAAGGACATTGTCTCGAAGATTTTCGATGATCTCGGTTTCAACGATTATGTGTTTAAAGCGAGCGGTGGTGAAATTCGTGAATACTGTATTCAGCACAATGAAAGTGATTTCCATTTTGTTTCAAGATTGTTAGAAGAGGAAGGAATTGCTTATTACTTTAAACATGAAAAAAACAAGCATGTCTTGCACTTGGTTGATAAAAAAAATGCCTATGAAGTATGTCCAGAAACGGACCTTGATTATTCTCAAGGCAGCAATCCGAATGCTCAAATACTGAGCTGGGAACATATCTACGAATTTAGAAAAGGACAATGGACTCTTAACGATTATAACTTTAAGGAACCAACCACTTCGCTTATCGCCTCATCCAATACCACGAGTAAGTTTGCCAAGAATAAAAATTACCAACACTACCAATATCCTTCGGTTTATAAAGCAGGTGCTGGTGCGGATTTAGTCAAAGTTCGTTTGGATGCCGAAGAAGTTCAAAGAAGTATTGTCGAGGCATCAAGTGATTGTAGTAGCTTTTTCGCAGGTGGGCGTTTTACCGTAAAAAAACACAGCACTAAGGGCGAAAAAGGCGAGTACATTATTGTAGGTATCCATCATAGCGCTACCGATGACAGTTATTACAACGGTGAAAAAGGTGATGTCGGCTATAGTAACTTTTTTGCTTGTGTGCCATCCGATGTTCATTTTAGACCGGAGCAAAAGCATCAACGCCCGGTGATGCGTGGACCACAATCCGCGGTTGTTGTTGGGCCTAGCGGAGAAGAAATTTATATCGATGAGCATGGTCGAGTTAAAGTTCAGTTTATTTGGGATAGAGAAGGCAAATCTGATGAGAATAGCTCTTGCTGGATTCGAGTAGCGCAAAGTTGGGCTGGTAATGGCTGGGGTAGCTCCTTTATTCCTCGTATCGGTCATGAAGTTATTGTTAATTTTATGGATGGTGACCCCGATCGACCACTGATTATGGGCAGTGTTTATAATGGTAAAAATAAAATCCCTTACCCGTCAAAAACCCAATCAGGAATAAAAACTCGTTCGACAAAAGAAGGCACAGCACAAAACTACAATGAGCTGCGCTTTGAAGATAAAAAAGACAATGAACAAATCTATATTCATGCAGAGAAAGATTTAGATACACAAGTCGAGAATAATGAAACGCTTACCGTCGACAACGATCGAACCAAGAAAGTCAAGCATGATGAAAACTCGACCATAGATAATGATAGAAATAAAAGTGTCGGTAAAAATCAGACAGAAAACATTGGTGAAAACAAGAAAATAGATGTTGGTAAAAACCACACCGAGACAATTGGTAAGAATGTCGATATAACTATCGGAGAAAATCACACTGAAAGTATCGGCAAGAATATGACCATTAATGTTTCGAAAGATTTAAAAGAAACCGTGGATGGAAAATATACTGAAGCGGTGACAAAAGAATATGGTCTTACGGCTAAGTCGATCACCATGCAGGCCGATGATCAAATTACTCTGAAGACAGGTTCAGCGAAAATCGTGATGAAGAAAAATGGTGACATTACGATTAGTGGTAAAAATATTAATGTTAAAGGTTCAGGCAATATCGTACTGAAGGGCAGTAAGGTCTCAGCGAATTAGAGAGAAAGTATGAGTGACTCAATGAATCAAGGATTTGAACCAGAAGCTCAACTAGTTGAGCGCGATGCCGTGTCTGCTGGAGAAATTATTATTGGTGAACTGCTGGGACTTAATGATGTTGGTGAGCCGCAAGTTTTTTTTTCCGGTGCGGAGTCGGGTGGATTAACCGCTATGTCAACCGTGGTAGTCACGCAGGAGCACATTGGACGACAAGTAGCGCTACTGTTTGCTAATGGTGATTTAAATAAACCCGTGATTATGGGGCTAATTTATAGTCCGTTACTCGATATTCTCAAAAATAGTGTTGAATTGGTTTCTTCTGAAGAAGAAATGGTTGAAGCCAGTGAAGAAAAATTTCAAGCTGAAGATCAACCAGTGAGCGAATCTTCAGAGGCAAATACGGCCTACATTGATGGAACTCGTGTTGTCCTTGAAGGAAAGGAAGAAATCACTTTAAAATGCGGTGAAGCTAGTATCACCTTGACTAAGGCAGGCAAAGTTTTAATTCGTGGCAAGTATTTATTAAACCGATCCAGTGGAGTCAATCGAATAATGGGCGGGTCGGTACAAGTAAACTAAAATCGCAAACAGCGAAAGAAGTCGAACCCATGCTACAGTTAAAAAACGCAACCCCATTTGCTGCTGATATCGCAGTATTTCCAAATGAGAATGGGGTAGACACAATATATACGATTGTGAAGGCAACCTTCTGTTTTTCCAACGGGTGGGTTTTGGCTGATGAGCAACTTCCACCTCAGGCAGAAGATCAATACTGGGGGGAGCCTGGAAAATCTAGTCTCAAGCTAGCGTCCGATTTCCACACCGGTAAGCCTGCTTCTGATATTGTCGTACTCGGTCTTGCATGTGCACCTAAACAACAGCCAGTAGAGCAGCTCGATGTGAGTGTCAATGTTGGTAGTGTCAGTAAAACAGTTAAAGTTTTTGGAAATCGCACTTGGCAAAATGGTGTTATTTCAGCGATCGAACCTTTTACAACCATGCCTCTTGTTTACGAAAAAGCGTTTGGTGGAGAACATCAACTCGACGAACAGAACATCTTGGCTGTTGAACAAAATCCCGTCGGGTGTGGATTTGTAGGCAATCGTGATGAAAAATCCATGAATGGTGGTGCGCTTCCTAATATTGAGGATGAAGGACAGTTAATACGGTCTTTGGCAGATACTCCACCGCCTGCTGCGTTTGGTTTCTCTTCGCCAAGCTGGTTACCAAGAAGAAAGTATGCTGGAACTTACGACAAACATTGGCAACAAACACGCGCGCCTTATTTACCAAAGGATTTTGATAAACGGTTTTTAAATGCAGCGCATCCTGAGTTAATTTATCCTGGCTTTTTACAGGGTGGAGAAAGCTTTAGTGTAACCAATATGCATCCTGACGGTGCGTTTAATGGTGAGCTTCCAGACGTAAAGCTTTCGTGTGAAATTAACGTGGAAAATAGGATAAATACGGCAAGCGCAAACTTAGAAACCTTGATTATCGAGCCAAACCGCAAGCAGGTTTCAATGGTTTGGAAAGCTGCGTTTGAATGCGATAAGAAAGTACTTAAAGTTCAAGAAATCGGGCTCAAGTTAATGCGATAAAGCGCTCAAATGAATCAGTTGAAAGCGCATTGAATGGCCAGTTATGCGACTAGGTCAATCCACTAAGGAGAATAAAGCATGGCACAGACTACTTTTGCAAATACTCGAGGGATTGCCCACAAAGGAAGTGGCGGAATGAGTCCGGTATTCCCAGATGTATGCAAAACACCAACGCCTGGAGGACCAGTACCCATTCCTTATCCTAATATCGGTAAGTCATCAGATACCGCCAAGGGACCTAAGTCAGTTAAAACTGATAAAAAAATGCCAATGGTAAAGGGCGCGGTTTACTCGACCAGTACGGGTGATGAAGCGGGTACCGCCGGTGGTGGTGTGATCAGTAGCAAAACAAAAGGTGAATGCGAGTATATGATGTACTCGTTTGACGTTAAGTTTGAAGGGAAAAACGTCTGCCGAATGGGCGACCCTTTGTTTCATAATAAAAAAAATATAATGGGCTAACTCTAAAAAGACCATGGACATACTGAAAAAATTAACAACAAAAATATCAGCAGTTCCCGCCGAAGCGTTTCGTGAGGTATACGAGCAATACATCACTGATGCATCATTCCTTTGGGTTTTGCGTTCGATAGGGCTTAATCAACCCCACTATTCGCAATCAGACATTGCTGAATTAGAAACTAGAATCGAGGCCAATTTAGATGGCCTTATGACCTCACTCGACTTATCTTGGGAAATTTGTTTAGAAGCGCTCGAAGTTGCTCAAGCCGGAGAAATTTTTACTGTCGCTGTGGTTGCTTTTCGCTCTCGAGATGTTGAAAAAATCAAAACAGCGGTATTAGCTGGCATTGAAAATGAAGAAACGAATAAGGGGTTAATCTCGGCGCTCGCTTGGTTGCCGGAAAAGACGCTAGATAACTGGCTCCACAAATTCTTGAGCAGTAAGCAAATGGAGCACAAGTATCTAGCAATTGCAGTACACAGTGCAAGAAGAACGCATCCCGGTGAAATGCTGACTCGACTATTACAAAGGGAAGATTGTTTAGAGAATAAAAAGTTACTTGCAAGAATTATTCGACTGATTGGTGAGCTTAAACTCGTCGATTACCGCTGGGCGTTAGACGAAGCTTATGAAGACGATGATCCAGAAGTTAAGTTTTGGGTGAACTGGTCAACCATTATGATGGGCGACCTTTCTGCGGTTAACCAAATAAAGCCGTATGTGGTGCAAACAGGACCACTTCAATTGGTGGCTGTTAATACCGCTTTTCGCGGACTGCCTGTTGAACAGGGGAGGGCTTGGATTTCTCAGTTAGCTGCCGATCCAGAGCAAGCGAGAACAGTGATTAAAGCAACCGGAATTTTAGGTGACCCAGTGGCTGTACCCTGGTTAATCGAAAAGATGCGAAAAGTTGAAACGGCTCGAATTGCCGCTGAAGCGTTTAGTTTGATTACTGGAATTGATTTAGAAAGATATGAATTAGTCATAGAAGCGCCAGAAGACATCACGGTTATTCCCAATGATAACCCCGAGGATGACAATGTGGATATGGATGACGATGAAAATCTACCCTTTCCAGATGTTGACAAAGTGGCGCTGACTTGGCAAAAACACGGCAGTAATTATGCCGCCGGACAGCGTTACTTTATGGGTAAAGTGATTAATGCTGAAACATTGCAAGATAAACTGACCAATGGATTACAGCGGCAGCGGTTTGCAGCAGCAATGGAATTGGCCATTTTGCAACCTCAATCTCCGCTGATTAATATAAAGGCAAGGAGCGCCAGTTGAGTAAGTTGGATAGGCTCTATATCGCTGCCACGGGAATGATAACACCGGTGGGAATGAACACTGAGATGACGGCGGCTTCGGTAAAAGCGGGGGTTAGTGCTTATAAATTTTCCGAGTTTCACTATGGCAACAATGCAATAAAAATGGCATCTGTCCCTGAAGATGCATTGCAGCCTTTATCACCGGATTTATCTGTTGCAGAACTTACAAGCAGACAAGCTCGAATGTTACGATTGTCTCAAGCTGCTTTTGACCAACTCCCAATAATTTCTGAGCCTGTAGCTTTATTTTTAGCTGGACCCGAGCCAAGACCTGATAGTCCCTTACCCATGCGTTCAAAGTTTCTCCAACACTTACAATTACAAACTGAAGTTGAGTTTGATATTGAGAACAGTAAGGTCTTCCCTATGGGAAGAGCGGCAGGCTTTTATGCTTTGGAATATGCGTTTAATTATTTAGAAAGTTCTGGTAAACAATATGTATTGGTAGGTGGGGTTGATACATGTAAAGATGTAATGAATTTAAGTTATCTTGCCAATGAAAACCGTATTCAAACAGAGTTAGGGGAAGCCGATGCGTTTGTCCCAGGTGAAGGTGCTTGTTTTTTATTATTGGCTAGCGAGCAGAGTGCTAATGAGAACAGGCAAATATGTCGACCTGGAATTTCTGAAGAGCCTGGTCATCTTTATAGTGAAGAACCTTATCAAGGAGATGGTTTGTCAAATGCATTCACTCAATCAATAGCTATGTCTGGTGTAACCAATATACAAAATATATATAGCAGTTTTAATGGTGAGTCTTTTGCTGCAAAAGAGTATGGTGTTGCGATAACTAGAAATAGTTCAGCTTTTAGTATTGATTGTAAGCATTTGCATCCTGGGGATTGTTTCGGTGATTTGGGAGCTGCGGCAAGTGTTGCTTTACTAGCGCTGTCGACGGAATTGAGTATTACACCTGTTCTGTGTTTTAGCTCATCGGATGATGAGTTTAGGGGGGCTGCGTGTATTGTATAAATGGGAGAACAATTAAGACATTAGTTTTAAGAGGGAGATATATATGACACAAATTGGTGAAGGTATTGCTGTTCCTGGCGTCCCTCCAAAAAAGAGTAATCCAGTTAAATGTGATTGGTTAGATTGCCAGACAACTCACGAAAAAAAACCAACCTATCCTAAGGGGGGGACTGTCGCTAGAAATAGTTCGTATGAATCTGATTGGGTGAAAGCAAAACTTGAACCATGGGAACTTTATGGTGCAGGTAAAAATTCTCGAGCTGCTCTACCCGATTATCGAAAGGAAACACCAAAAGCAAAATACGCGGTGAATGCTGCAGCAATGGAGTACCCTGAATACCATACGCAAAAACATCACCTTATATCAATTAACCTTTTTGATAATTTTACAAAACTAAGTAAGAATGCCGAATTAGTTGGTTATGATGTAAATCATAAGAACAATGGTATTTGTTTACCTAGTTATGTACTGGATATAGTTCAACACGATCTTCAATGTCATAGAGGTAGTCATTCAGATTCTTTATATAATGATAAAATAAAGCCTATGCTTAGTAAACTTGAGATAAGGTGTATAAAATATTGCGAAATGGACTTCTACGGAGACCCAACCTCACAGCTAAGTCTTTTAGAAGATATAAATAGAATATCCAAGCGAGTAGAAGGGAAGATTAAATCTTGGAAATTTCTTGTTCGAAAAAATGCATTGGTTGAGCGTGCTCAGAGTATTGAAAGATATAAAAACTTAAGTTAGGTAAATGAATATGTATTGGATTTTAATGTCAGAGCGTTCAGATGAAAATGAATTGAGTTTAAATGGACTACCGAAAATATTTGATAAGTTAGATCTTAATTTTGACCGAGGAGAACTGATAAAAAAATCACCTCCAATTATCGAAATGCCTTATTTAAACAAGTCAAATAATTTAATGACGGATAATTTAGTTGCTGCCCCAAGAATGGGTTTGTTAATTAATGAAAAATTGAAATCTATTTTTGAGTCACTTGATATAGGCAATATCCAATATTTTAGGTCAAAGCTTATTGAATCTAACACAGGAGAAGTTGATGAAAGCTACTGTGTTGCTAATGTCGTTGGATTAGTCTCATGCGTTGATCAAGATAAATCTGATTTGGATTATTACGATGACGGAGATATTGAGTTTATTGATAGGCTTGTTCTTAATTTAAACACTGAAAGGGAGTATGGTCATATTTTTAGAATAGCAGAGTACTCACCTTTGCTAGTCGTTAGCTCGCAGTTAAAGCTAGCTATTGAGTCAGCGAAAATAACAGGAATTAAAATTTATAAGCCAGAAGAATTCTCTTTATAACATCAAGCGAAAATTTTATAAATTTAGCACAGCAAATCTTTACGCTAGTAGCCCTTTCTTTGTGTCTGTAGTGGTCAACTAATTCCGGACAAGTTTTTATAGTAAGCCTCATCCCTTTGTCTTGGAGTTAATCCGAGGTTAGCAGTATGAGGCCGCTGTTGATTAAAATAAACCATATAGTAATAACTGATCGACTTTAATGCTTGTTCGAAATTTTGGTAGCCACATTTTGGCATCCACTCCGTTTTAAAACTTCGAAATGTTCTTTCCATTACCGCATTGTCCCAACAATTTCCACGTCGACTCATACTCTGAGTCATACGGTAGCGCCAGATTATTTGCCGAAATGACAAGCTTGTATATTGTACGCCTTGGTCCGAGTGAAAGGTAACACCGCTTGGTCTTCCACGATTCTCATAAGCCATCGTTAACGCTTTCTTAGTCAATTCAGTGTCGGGCGATTTCGACATCGACCAACCAATGACCGTTCGAGAATAAAGATCGATGACCAAGGCTAAATAAGACCAAGAGCTTCCCGTCCAAACATAAGTAATATCACCACACCAAAATAAATTGGGCGCTGTAACATTAAAATTCCGACTCAAAACATTAGAAATTTCAAGATGCTCTTGCTCCGCTTTTCTATATCGATGACGGCCAGGCTGACAACTGACTAGCTCAAGCTCTTTCATCATACGTCTTATTTTATATAGCCCTAATTGGTAATCAAACCCTTTTAACTGAGTGCGTAGCGTTCGAGAGCCGGCAGAGTCGCCGCTCAGCTTAAACAACTCAACTAGCTTGTTTTTGACCATAAATTCTTGCCCGGTCTTCAATTTTCTAGCATTGACTTTGTCGTAGTAAGTGCTCTTCTTAAAATCAAAAGCGAGAAGACAGTCAACCAACTGATAGCCACTCTGCACTAAGTCTTCAATTATCGTGAAAACTGGTTGCTGTCGGTCATCAGCAGAGTGGTAGCCTTTTTTAAGATTTCCTTTTCAAGTTCGAGCTGTTTTATTCGGGCTTCGAGCTTTTGGACCTTTTGCTGCTCCTCCGTAATCGCTTTCACACCAACCGGAGTCTTACCGCTTTGCTCTTGTTGTATCTGCTTGACCCAATTTCTCAGTGCGCCGTTGCTAACGCCTGTGGCCTCTTCGGCTTCTCGATAGGTATAACCTTGTTTCAATATCAGGTTCGCCGCATCTAATTTAAATTCAGGACTAAATGTTCTTCTTTTCATGTTCAACTCCTTTAGATTGATATAATATCATCTAAAAAGAAGTCCGGTTTTATTAAACCACTTCAAAAGATTACTACAGAAATGAAGTACCTAAAACAAGAAGTTCAAAGAAAAGTAAATTTTCTTAAACCTAAGAGATAAGAGTAATGTATTTTATACTAGTCAATGATAGCTTTTCTGACCGCGATTATAGTTTGCAAGCTCCACAGAATTTACCGAGAGAGGTAAATTTTACAAGTGGGGCGAAAATTGATAAAGATCTAGATACTCCATTAGTTTTCACAACTGAAGCCACTTCAGGAAGTGACATGCTAGACTTTCATAGAGGGACAGTTACTCTAATGTCTAAACGATTTACTGATATTTTAAATGGTGCTGGTGTTGATAACTTGCAACTAATACCTGCTGTTATAAAGAGCACAGCGGACGGTTTTATTTGGGAAGATTATTACGCCGTGAATATTTTAGGAATGATTTCATGCGCAGATCTTACTAAATCGACATATACAGAGATTATGCCAGGTCATTACCGCTTTAAAGAGCTCGCAATTCACTCTAAGAAAGCTAACGAAGCTTTAATGTTTAGATTACAAGAGCATGCTCCCAGCATAATTTTTCATAAAAGCGTAGGTAAATATATTATGGAACAAGATCCTGACGAGGAACTTATCGGTTGGGATGCTGATGATATTATTCAGTAAAAGTATATTAAGTCTGAGGAATCGGATCACAACTAATTAGATTGGTTGGTTGCAAAAGTTGTTCAATAATCCTGTTTTAGAATATCGTGTAGTAAACTATTTCTAATGGATGGCCGAGCAAAATATTCTACTGGGTTATCGATTCAACCTTACATAGTGAAAACGAAAAAATGCACGTTGTATTAAAAAATAAAAAATTATCGGATTTCGGCTACTACATCAATGCCCCTACAAACTTGCCAAGAGCTGTGGACTTTATTAGCGGTTCCGTTATAGACGATGAACTAGAAACACCGTTGATTTTTACCACTGACGCACCTGAAGGGACTAAATTATTAGACTTCAAAAGGGGAACCGTTACTCTTATGTCTAAAAGATTTGTTGAGCTGCTAAAAGGAGCACAAGTCGATAACCTACAAACGTTTCCCGCTATCGTTAAGAGTCTTACTGATGGCACTATTTGGGATAACTATTTTGCAGTTAATATTCTTGGCCTAATCGCTTGTTCTAATTTGGATAAATCAACTTACACTGAAATAATGCCAGGTAGCTATCGATTCAAAGAGCTTGCTATTGATGCAAGTAAAGCTAATGGAGCGCTTTTATTTAGGCTGCAAGAAGACCCGCCAACATTAATTATGGATAGCAGTGTCGGAAAATACTTAGCATCAAATGATCCTGAAAGAACATTATCTGGCTGGGCTGGTGAAAAAATTATTCAGTGATATTTCATATGCAACATGTAATCATTAAGGTTAATTTGAGCAGTTTCTGTTGGTCAATGAAATATTGGTAGGAATAGATATTGAACCAATCTTAGTTTATCAGGTACTTTTAATCAGAAATTATAATGTCTCTAAGGAGTGATTTCCTCCACCTAGTATTTGAAATATTAAGTGTGAATTGTCTGGCCAAATAGCGAAAGCGAAGCTCTTTGTCTCTAAATAGGTAAAAGATTACTTCAAGGGTGGAGTTAAGAAAAAAAGAGCTTCTAAGAAACGAAAAAACTCATAAAATCACATAAGGTTTGATATGTACTTTATACTTGTGAATGACCCATTTTGTGATTTTGATTTCTATATCAAAGCGCCTACGGACTTGCCTAGAGCAATTAGCTTTATAAGTGGGCGCCAAATTGATGGGGACTGCTTGAAGTTACCTTTAGAGTTTATTACGGATGCTTCAGCTAACGATACTATTGTAGATTTTAGAGATGGAACCATACCATTGATGTCTGAAAAATGTTTGAGCTTGTTTAGAGACGCTGGTGTTGATAATTTGCAAACTTTTCCTGCTATTGTTAGAAGTGATGTTGATGGAACTATATGGAAAAACTATTATGCTATAAATGTGTTGGGCTTAATTTCTTGCGCAGATTTAGATAAATCTGAATTTACGGAAATTATGCCGGGTAGTTATAGGTTTAGAGAGTCAGCCATTGATGCAAATAAAGCTAAAGAAGCTCTATTGTTTAGATTACAAGAAGATTCTGGAAGTATATTAATGCATAAATCTATTGGGAAATATATTGTCGAGAATGATCCAGAAGAAGAGCTTTTGGGTTGGGAAGCTGACGATATAATCCAGTAAAAAAATGTATTTCATATTAACGAACAATACTCTATCCGATTTTGAGTCAACTTTAAATGAACCTAGAAACTTTCCTAGGGAGGTCAACTTTATTAGCGGAAACACGATATCGCAGAATATCGAGACGCCTCTTGTTTATACCACTAACGCAAAGAAGGGAGATGCGATGCTTGACTTTTCTAAAGGGAGTGTCACTTTAATGTCTAAGCGATTCCTAGATATTCTCCAAGATGCTGGCGTCGATAATTTACAAGATTTTCCAATAGTTAAGATTGAAAAAGATGGAACAGTGTGGAAAAATCATTTTACGGTGAATGTGCTCGGAATGATTTCATGTGCCGTTCTGTCCAAATCTACTTATTCTGAAATCATGCCCGGTCATTATAGATTTCAAGAATTAGCAATAGACACCGAAAAGGCGAAAGACGCATTGTTGTTTCGATTACAGGAACACTCACCAAGCATAATTGTCCATAAAAGTGTCTTGAAGAGTCTCGTTGATAATGACCCGGAAGAAACATTAATAGGTTGGGAAGCTGACGATATAATTCAGTAGAAGATAGCGTATTTTATACTGAAGAATAATATTCTATCCAGTTTTGAGCCAACTCTAAATGAACCTAGAAACTTTCCTAGAGATGTCAGAATATATTCGGTTTCAGTTTCAGTTTCAGTTTCAGTCTTAGTATCCCAGTTAGAGCTAATTCGGTTGCTCGGTTGGTAAGCTTGTTCAATAATCGTGTTTTAGAATATGTTTAGAAAACTTTAGCATGGATAGCCGAGCAAAATATTCTACTGGGTTATCGATTAAACCTTACATATTGAAAACGAAAATTAGTCATTGATAGCCTCGCAGAATTTTATAAATCACTAAGCAAAGCTAATAATTAACGAAGTTGTGTGACTTCTACAAGGAAGGCTGTCTATCGTATTGCGGTCTGAATAAATCTTAGTACACAGAACCATTGAAAATTAATTATCGATTAAACGCTTTGAGACAAGTTTCGGCATTTTCGTCAGATAAGTACTGTTTGAAGTTCTGAGTATTATTAATCAGAAACGATGATTTTTTTTCAGCATTTTTTCCTTTAAAACCAAAATGCGCGTTCAATCGATCGCAATTTGCAGCAATTAAGTAAGGGTGGTGATTGAGTTGTTGAAGAAAGCGCTGGGGTTGAGATTGGTATACAGACATTAGGTCTTCGGCTAAATACTCGAGAAAAGCGGCGGATTTTTTTTGTTGGGCATAAAACGCAAAGAACATTAAAATTTTAATCTGAGGAGCGGTTAATTTACTTTGCCCTGGTCGATTTTCGATGTTTGCGATATAGACTTGTTCGAGTGCTTTAAAATGCTGAAGTTGATCAAACTTTTTAACGCCTTGCTGGTTGACATAGCTAAAGTGACTGATATCTATTTCATCAAGTAGGCTGGCCAACAATAAGTGGTATTGATCAATTTTTTGCACTGTGTCGAGTTGCGACTCGTTTACTGAAGTTGTATTTTCTAGAGGCGTATGAGCACACGCGCTTAGAATCGCAGTGCCAACAATTACCACTATACGATAGATGGCTTTTTTGAGTTGTAAATTGCACATATTCTATCCCGAAACCGTAACGGTCACATTTTTACCATCTTTTGGTGTGATTGCGTTGTAGATTTCAATGATTTTATTTTCTGGAATAACAATGCAGCCATCGGACCATTTTTCATAGGGAACCTTTCCTAAGTGGATAAAAATCCCTGAGAAACCAGGTACATTAGGTATAAAAATGGCCTCTCTCGGTTTTCCTTTAGAATTCTTCTTTCTTGCCATAGTTGTTGCGGAGCATTCTTGGTATGTACGGGCCGGTATCTTCTTTGAGCGATTCCAATAGCAGTCTGAGGTAATTGTTTTGTCCGGCGACTTAAAAGTCAGCACACCTTTTTTTTCACCACGATTGACAGTAATTTTAAAAGTCATAGTTCTATTCCTTTAATGGCTATCGGTTTTATCATTGAATTGGTCAGCTGTTATGGGGTCAAATAAATCACCATAGAGACTGTGTAATATCAACTGCTGCCGGTCTCGTTTTCCATTTTTAATTTCTACTTCTTGCCAAGGGACAATATAAAGCGCTTTGGGGAGCTCCCTATTGCCTTGAATTTTTAGAGTGTTAAGCTTTAACTTTCCTTTTTTGGATGAGCTAGAAGGCTTTGATACCTTTGGCGGCTCTGATTTAGCATTATCAGCCGCTTTTACAACGGATTGCGGTGTAGTGATTTGCAAGATAAATAAACCCAAAATATAGCTAAGCTTCATTGTGGTTACTCTCTATCAGTTAGTTAAGCTCGATTGAAGGTGTTCGACCCAATCTTGAGTTTGTTTGTCCTCAATTTGAGCATATTCTAAATAACCTTGATAATACTTCACCGCTTTTCGAATATTTTGTAAATATACGTCATAGAGTAGCGCCAGGTTGTAATGTGCATTGGCGTACTGTGCTGAGTGCTCGATAGCCTTTAGATAATAACGCTCTGCGAGTTTAATATCTCTGTCATGTGTCGCAATTAATCCCATTAGATTAAGCGCCTGAGAATGTTCAGGGGTCAAGGTGAGTGCTTTTTCGACGAAAGTTTTTGCCTGCGTTGGCTGTTTGGTCATAAGCTTAATCAAGCCTAGGTTCAGCCAACTGCCTGCAAAGTTTGGTTGTACTTCTGAGAGCTCAAGCAAAATTGACTCAGCTGATGAATAGTCTTTAGCTTGCAAGAGCCGCAGGGATTCTTGATAACGACCAATCTGCTCTTTGTTAAGTTGTACGGGGCCGCTGATAGGCTTGTCGTGTTGACCAGCCGTTTTGCTGGGGGACGAGGTTTGACAGCCACTGATCAGCACTACTGCCAGCAGCAGTGTAAAGCAGCGCTTAATAAGCGAGATATTTTGTATATAACGCGTATCATCTTTCGACGGGCACAGTTTCTTACTGGAGATACCATTTTGAGTTTGAATCTGATAGATATTCATTTTATTGCTCGTCGTTATACGAAACATCGATATAACCCTCTATTTTACTCCGCCGGGCGTACTTAGCAGGAAAAAGAACTTTCAGCTCACTTAAACTTTTGGAAACCCAGTCGTTATACACGCCGTCTTTGATTCGGGATAAATTAACTTCATGAAACTCAATCGCTTTATCCTCAAAGGGAAAGGCTTGGTCTTCAATGAGTATATTATATTGTTCCAAATCTTCTCCTTTAAGATGCTTTGGTCGTTCTGAGTCAAGAAGTGACTGACTAAAATTTAGATATATGTCGGCGATTGCAAATGTTGATTCAGTGGTTAACTCAGCAATGCCAAAATTGGAAGCCTGTCCATAGTAGGTAATGGCTTGCTGCATTGATTTCTTCTTTTTGCGTAAGTTCACTTGCAGTGGCTCAACTAGCTTTAGTTGTTTGAACTGAGTTTGTTGTTCGCGTGCGAGGTCTAAATAGGTCTGCGCGACGATAAAATTAGTTCGATCGGTACGTTCACTCAATGCTTGTTTTTTATCAGCATTAATAATGCGTTTTTGCCAAATAGACGTTAACTTTTGTTTATTCATTTTTTGATAAAGCGCGACTAGCTTATACATCGCTTCTGCGTATTGAGGATAGGGCTTTTTAAACGTGTTAGCGTATTCAGAATAGGAGCGAGCTGCCGCCATCAGATCATTTTTCGCTTCATAAAGTTCTGCCGCTTGCCACAACGCCGCAACCTTAACTTCTTTATCTTTTTCGAACGTCGATATTTTCTCAAATTGTTCGGCCGCTTTAAGTCCTTGGTCTGATTTTAAATACGCGATGGATAGTTTTTTAGTGACGTCTTTAGAATATTTATTGTTGGGGTAGCTTGACTGCATTTGGTTTATCGCTGAAATAGCTTGTTGCCAAGATTGGTTGCTCATAAATATTGCGATAGCGTCATAAATACCAGCAATGGCAATATCAGACGCATTAGCAAATTCAGCAATTCGCATAAAGTTTTGAGACGCTTCAACAGGTTTGTTTTGCTGCTTTAATTGATTGGCATGGTTATAAACGGTGAGCGCCATTCTTTCCACAACATCACTTCGCTGTTTCTTCTTCAGCGGGAATGACTCCAATAGCGAGCGGTACACTGACTCTGCTGGTGGAAATTGTTCTAAGTTAAAATAAGACTGGGCTTTGAGCAGGTTAATCGCATAAAACGTATTTTGCTTAGTTTTACTATCAGCTTTGCTAAAGTCTAGTAAATCTGAAAGCTCTATGGTTTTTTGATAGTTTCCAACAGCGTAACTGGCTTCTGCTGCATGAGCGATAACGTCAAATGTGCGTGGATCGTCGCGATAAAGCTGAGCAAATAGTAAGCTATATTTTAATAGCTTTTGCAAAATAGCAGAGCGTCTAGCTTGACCAGTTTCTTGATTAAATAACTTGTCAGTTATTATGATAGTGGCGTAAGCCGAAGGTTTATCTAAGATTAAATCTTGATCATAGGCTGCTAATTCATAATAACCGAGGGCTTCTTGGTATTTATTGCTGGCAAATAGTAACTCGGCAAATTGAAAATAAACTTTATCCTTAAGCGCGTAGCTTGCATAATCATTTAAATATCGGTTGTACCATTTTTTTGCACTTGAATAATTCGCTTTGTTTGGTTGTTGTTGATATAAACTATGGAAGTATTCGGCTATCAACAATATATACTTTCTTAATGATTGATTCGTCGACTCAAAAGCAGTAGTTTCTCTGCCCACTCGTTTCCAGTAGAGGTTATTAGGGTTGTAGCGAAGATAATACAATTCTATCTCTTGGTTGAGTTTTGAAGTAAAGCCGCTTTGTTGCCATACTTCGACTGTTTTCAATTGTGCATAGGCAGCTTCTTTAGCGTAAGGGTTTTGCTCAATAAATTGCTTTAACACTTGAGCTGCGTCGCTGAATCGTTCTTGTTTTAAGTACAAATCGCTTAAAACGGCATAGGTTGTAAATTGATACTTAAAGTCAGGCGAATTATCAAAAAACTCTTTTAACGCTTGTGCGCCACCTAAACCTCCGAAAGATAACCCAAGCGCTCTGAAGTATTCGTTAAAAAGACTTTTCTCGGTCTCATTAAGCTGCTCAATCTCTGTAAATTGATGATATTTAATGGCGCGAATATAATCATCGATTGCATCTTGAAAGTAGGATTGTTTAAAGCGAGACCAGCCACGTTTGAAAATAGCTTTCTCATAAAATACATGGTTGTTTGACGCAATTAAAACTTCAGTATATCCGTTCTCAGCTGCTAAATAATCACCCTTACTAAAGTTAGCTTCAGCCAACCGAAATTGAGACTCCACATAATATTTTGATTTGGGGTATTGATTTACCAAGCGCCTTAAAACTTCAATCGATTTTTCATAAAAACCTCTCTGATCAAGCGCCTTAGCTAGCTGATAAAGCAGTCTGTCGTTGCCTTTAGCTTTGGGGTAGTCCGTCAGCGAAGTGGTCAATAGTTTGATGGTTTGATCGAGCTTTTGCTGTTGTTGCATTTCCACCAGTTTAGCTCGCTCGGCTTCTGACTCTGCTTGTTCGGTCGCAAGTTGGTTGCTTACTTCAAATTCTAGCTCCGCGAGTCGATTTAGCGCCGTTCTTCTGGATAGATCATCTTTGTCGGTTTTAGACAAATAATCTTTATAGGCATCTCTAATTTCTCTGGTACTTCGCTTTTGTATCTTTTGAGATTGAGCGGCCGTACTTTCTATCGGCGAATTATCGATACTTCGTAACGTCGGTTTTGTGACGGGTTCCACTGTCGAACAGCTAGCCACTGCGATTACTAGCGTAGAGGTGACTCCAATTTTCTTAGCAATTTTAATCATCGGCACCATCGTAAAGTCGAGCTAAGCCAAATTTAGATTGGCTGAGGTAGCTACTTAGGGCGTTGACTCGGCGCGCGACTAATTGATGCGCAGCGAGTTCAAAGGTTTCTTGGTATTCGTTCAACAATAAATCGAGTTTTGTACTAATCGACGGATCCAGCGAGTTGTTTTTCATTTGATTTAATAGCGCAATGTTTTTTTCAAAGTATTCTGGATATAGCGTGGTTAACTCTAATTTTGTTTCTGCAAGCTGAATCGTATTTTGTCGTCGATTAGCGATGGCATTAAAGTTGTTTACGATTTCTGCCGGGGTAATTAAACCCAGTTGGGCAATTCGTTGTTCGTAGTAATCAATACTTTTTTGATAGGCTAAATTAGCTTTGTTAAACTGTTGAAGTTTTTGGTGCAAGTGAGGAAGCAGCAGGTATGATTCTTCAATTACTAATTCATTACCATTTTTTTGATTTAATAGGGTTAGCGTTTTTAGAGCCCCAGAATAGTCTTGTTGTGCAATTGCAGCTAGCACTAACCCCATAATAGCACGATTGGTATACTGGCTCTCCAAACTGATGTCTCGAAACGCTTCTCGCGACTCTCGATAGTATTCTTTGTTAAAAAATGAATAACCCAGCATTAGATTAAGCCTATCTCTAAACTCCGCAGAGATTTTTGACTCAGGCTTTAGCAGTTGTTTTATGATGATATGCGCATCAGTCCACCAGTCTTGGCGAAGGTGGGCGATTGCAATATTAGTTTGAGCTGAAGTATGAAATGGTGTATTGGCATATACCTTGTTATATTCTTTAATCGACTGCCGGTGTTTTTTTAGATTTTGCAGGGCTAGCCCTTTCGCCATCGATGCTTGGCTAGCGTCTAATTCGGCGAGCTCCTCAAAGTCAAAATCAAGAATGTTCAGGGTATTTTGCCACTGCCGCCGGTCGTTATAGTAGTCTGCGAGTTGAATTGATGCCTTAGCTATTAAGAGGTCGTCCGCGTTATTCTTAATCAATTTAAATAATGACAAAGCCGTCGTAATATCATTATTGTCGAGAAGAGCTTTTAATACTTTCGGTGTGCTGTTCGGGTCCAAATGTTCGCGGATAAAAGCTAGGTTAGCATGAATTGTAATCACTAAAGACAAGCCATGGTTTGATCTCGGATCAGACACAAATAGGTCATTCAGTTGTTCTGACGTTGTTATAGTTTTGACAGAGTCGTTAGATACGAAAGATAATTGCTGATAGAAACGGTTTGCCAGTTTACTTGTTTTTTGATCGAGCAATTTAATTTGCTGATGAATGTTTGGGTGCTCACTTGCGCTCGCAATGTGATTGAACATTAAAGCGAAAGAACAGAGCAATAGCCGTATAAAGGATTTAAACAAGAAATGCTTACTCACAAAATGTTGGGTCATTTGCTTCATAATTAAACTGGGAATGAAAAAGCACTCCATGAAGCCATGAAGTGCTTAAGTATTTTGCCGCTATTACTGAATATCGTAAGTGAAGTTTGAATCTTCGGTTACACCAACATGTATTTTAGTAATGTCTTGGTTAGTCGCTAAGCGCGCTAAACACTCAGATGCCATGGCCGGGAGCATGGTCCGAGTCAAAATATTTTCAATATTTCTGGCGCCGGTATCAACCTCTTGACTGCGAGCAACAATGTGTAAAAGTACATCCTCGTCGTAGCTAAACTCGGCATCATAATGTGCGCGAACCCGTTTCTCGATCCGTGTCATGTTGATCTTACAAATCTTTAATAAGTTTTCATCTGCAAGTGGATAGTAGGGGATAACCGTTGTACGTCCTAGGAACGCCGGTTTAAAGAAATTAAGTAGCTGTGGTCTAAAGTTATCTAACAAAACATCGGGTTCAGGAAGCTCCTCACCAGCAGCGCAAATCGCTCGGATGTGTTCTTCTCCAGCATTAGACGTCATGATGATGACAGTGTTTCGGAAATCGATATCTCGACCTTCACCATCCTTGATCGTTCCTTTATCGAATAAATTGTAGAATATATCTTGGACGCCAGGATGGGCCTTTTCCATTTCGTCTAGTAACACAACACTGTATGGTTTTCTCCGGACTGCTTCGGTTAACACTCCGCCTTCACCATAGCCGACATAACCCGGAGGTGAACCGAGTAGCATCGAGACTTTATGTTCTTCTTTAAATTCAGACATGTTAATCGTGGTTATGTTTTGTTCACCGCCATAGAGAATATCAGCCAGTGCCAGAGCTGTCTCGGTTTTGCCCACGCCGCTTGAACCGACCATAAAAAATACACCAATTGGTTTTCGAGGATCGGTCAAACCAGCTCGTGAAGTTCGAATGCTTTCTGCAATCGCTTCCAAGGCATGATCTTGTCCAATAACTCGCTGACCCAAGCGCTCACTTAAATTGAGGATTGATTGAATTTCATCTGAAACCATTTTTCCAACAGGAATTCCGGTCCAATTAGCAACCACTTCTGCAATGGCTTGACTACCAACATTTACCTGGATCATCGGCTCTTGGCCTTGTACTTCCGTGAGGTCGGCCATATGCTGCTGTAATTCAGTTTTTATTTTGTCTCGCTCTTGCTCGCTTAACGCTTTAGGAGCATCATCTTTCTTAGCTTCTTCTTCTGAAAGTCTTTGGGCATGAAAGTCGCCTTCGATTTGTTTTTGAAGCGCATGAATTTTTGCAACGATTTCTTTTTCTTTATCCCACTGTATTTCTTGTTGTACTAATTGTGCTTCCAGTTCTGCTTTTTCGGTTTTTAGTTGCTCAATTCTGATCTCACAGTTGCCGAGCGTCGCGTTTTCTCTTTCAAGTGAAATGATGTTGGTATCACATTGGGTAATTCTGCGACGTGTGTCTTCTACACTTGCTGGGGTTGCACTTTGGCTTAGTGAAACTCTAGCGCAAGCTGTGTCAAGTAAACTTACCGACTTGTCAGGCAATTGTCGGGCGGTAATATATCGAGCCGAAAGCTTGACTGAGTCAACGATGGCTTCATCCATTATTCTGACGCCGTGATGGGCCTGTAGCATTTGTGAAATCGCTCGCATCATATCAATGGCTTTATCCTCTGCGGGCTCTTCAATTTTTACCACTTGAAAACGTCGAGTCAACGCCGGATCACGTTCAAAGTACTTTTTATACTCAGCCCATGTGGTCGCAGCAATGGTTCTGAGCTCGCCTCTTGCCAGCGCTGGTTTTAATAAGTTGGCGGCGTCACCTTGACCTTCTTTACCACCTGCACCAATTAAAGTGTGGGCTTCATCAATAAACATGATGATCGGTTCGGCTGATTTTTTTACTTCCGAGATGACGGATTTTAAACGGTTTTCAAACTCACCTTTAACACTGGCACCGGCTTGCAACAAACCGAGATCGAGCGAACGAACGGTAACACCTTTTAACGGCTCAGGAACATCCCCAGAAGCGATTCTAAGTGCGAAGCCTTCAACGACTGCGGTCTTGCCAACGCCTGCTTCGCCCGTGAGAATGGGGTTGTTTTGTCTGCGTCTTATTAAAATGTCGATAATTTGTCTAATTTCTTCATCTCGGCCAAGTATCGGGTCGATTTCCCCTTTTTTAGCAGACTCGGTTAAGTTGGTAGTAAATTTATCCAGCGAGGGGGTTTGAGTTGGTGCGCCGGGAGTTGCTGCAGCCGAGCCAGACTCACTTGCTTGGGATGCACTAAACGCTGATTCTTCTGTTGAACCGACGGTTGCACGGGTTAGTTCCCGCAATGATTCTGGTGGGATCTTTTTAAGTTCACCCGAAGTCGCTTCGGTCGATCGCCTAATCGTTTCATCGAGCATTAATGCGGTTAAGATATGTGCTGTTGTCGCCACGGGGTGGCCGTATTCTACCGACGCTAAAATCCATGCGCTTTTGGCAAGATCGACAATGGTAGGAGAGAGGGCCGGCGAGCGTGAATTTCCAGATTTAATTCTATCGAGTTCGTTGTTTAGGTCTTGAGTGAGCTTGCCAATATCAATTTCGAACTTTTCCAAAATGGCAATAATATCGCTATTTGGGATTTCAAGCAGTTTGAGTAACCAATGTTCAACTTCGACATTGTAGTGGGTTCTAGCCATGCAAAGCCCAGCCGCTTTCTCAAGTGATTGTCGGCATGGCTCATTGAGTTTATTAACCAGTGATTTTAGATCGATAGAAACCATCATATTCCCTAATGTTATTTTGTTTAATCGGTTACCAACTAAAACATAATTGTTTTAACGTTGGAGCGTTCTGTTTAGTTAAATTGTTTGGAAGAAACTGATATATCTAATGTTTCATTCTTTTTATATTCTTGCTTGGCCTTACTTACCACCCAAGTATTCCAACCCATAATTGGGGGCTGTTTTGGATTGAGTTGGGCCTTATCAAGTGAGTCACTTCTTGTAATTCTAACAATAAACTCATACTCATATTCCATGCCGAGATAGAATTGTACAATCTCGTTCATAGCATATAAAGCTTTCGTGTCAGGCGCAAATTTTTGTGCTTGTTTCTTACTTAGCGGCCCTAAGATAATTCTTATCTTGCCTTGTGCAAACCAACCTTTTTTTCCTAGTATAGTGGTTTTGCCAAGCTGGTTATTTTGTCCGAGTGGAAGACGCTGGCAGGGCAGCTTACTCCTAACATCATCAATAAGCTCTTGCCACTGGCCCACAAATTCTTCTATCTTAACTGGAATATCAAAATGACTACGTAAAATTTGTTTTAGGCCGCTTGCCGTTCTTAGCTGCTGACTCAGTAAGCCGCTATAAAATATTAGCGATTCGTCACTTGTATATTGCTGACCCGTCAGATTGTTGGTTCCTAAACCAATTAATGAGAGTAATACTTGGGTTTGGCAATCGCGACTTGAAAAGCTCGGCGGATTGAGTTTTTTTCGTTCGTATTCTAACGGCAGGTTATATTTTGACCCCGCTTGATAAAACAATGAAATTGTCCGGTGGTTAAACAGATCTAAAAAGTCGGCAAACGATTCATCTTTAATTTTTAATCGTTTTAAAATAAGCTCAGTGTAGTGATAAGGCAGCACCCCATGGCTGCCCGTTAACCCCATAAAATTGACAGTCATTTGCCATTGGAATCGGGGGACGCCACTCGCAGTGATTTTCTTTTGTTTAATTTTGTCTAACTCTGATTCGGTAAATCTTAGCGCTTGGCTCGTCGCAAAACGGATCGCTTCGGAGCTTGGCGGTACAAAACGAGCGACAGGGTTGCCATATGACATATCCCGTTCGTTGGAGTTTTGTTTTTGTTCACTTGTTTTTAATGCGCGCTCAAGCAGGCGTACAGCTTGAAAAAAGCTGTATTGCTCGGGTGATTCTTGAATATTGTTAGTCAACGAAGTACTGGCTTTGCTTAAATGAGTACTTTTTCGCCTGCTCGTGGTGGGCATTTTTTTAAATAACCTTCTTTACCTTTTAATTTAACTAAAAGACGGGTGAATGAATTAACCGAGCAATAGAGTGCAAAAAACTGCTCGAGAACTGATGCAAATAAATAGCTACTGCTGCCGGTTAGCTGGGTATCGTCGAGTTCAATTTCAACTTCAATCCCGCGACAAATAGTGGCATGGCCATCAATGTTTAATGGTGCACTAATCGGCTTGGCATATACTTTTAGAATCGCAGCGATTAGCCCTTGGGTGACAGAAGACTCTTTAAAATCATACAGTCGTAGTATTTCTTTTAATGCTTCAGTCGGATCATCTCGTCCGGTTAGGGATAAATAGTTTAAATTTAGATGTGATATCAACCGCCAGCGAGCAAAATTTCTTAGCGGTGGTCTTACCGTGGCTGTGGGTTGGGTGATACAGCGTATTTTGGAACAGGGCGGCGCGGTATCCACACATTGAAGTTTAGGTTGATCCAAATTGAATGGTAGTTTACTGGGCAAATCTCTATTACTACAGGTTGTTTCGACGGTAAGTGTATAATCTTCAGGAAGATGAGGATTAAATTGTAAGTCGACTAAGCTCAAATAAACATCGGTGCCTTCGTCGCGGTTTTCATGATTGAGTTTGGCGCTTCGACGCGATGCGAACCAAAAGGCGTTGTCCTGCGCTAATTGTTGTTCGTGATTCAATCCATAAAACGGATGGAACTCTTTTTCGATACCGGTTGAAGTGGTGCCCCTAACCGAATCCGTCGAGTAAACTTCAAAACCTACTGGGCGTCTCATATCTGGGATTAATTGATACTCAGTTTGCGTGTTATCCAACTTAATGGGTTCTGCACGCTGTTGAAACAAGTTCACTACTGGCGTACAACCGAGTGCAAATGTCTGTTCCGAAATGTTATGTTCTAATTCAACGTCGGAAGAGCGTAAATAGACGTATAAGTCTAACTTGTTGCCGTTGCAAGATTTAAGGTATTTTTTTAAACCGACAAAATCCACAAACATGAATTTTTCTGGGAAAATAAAATATTCAGTAAGTAGGCGGTAACCAGTAAACGATGCGTCGGGGTATGGAAGAATGGTCTGGTTTTCTGCAAAACCAACAGGGCGAATCATACTACTATCGAGCTTCTTTAATTTAGTATCGCTTTCTCCAAACGACAACACCACCGACAAGCAATCATTGAGTAAAAGTTGATATAACGGATTGATATGCTGTGTTTGTCCTTTCAGATAAAATCTGAAACTGTCGGCGTCTAGTTCGGAAAAGCTAAGGGCATCAGAGAATGTTTCGAGGGAAAGTTTAAGAACACCGCCAGCGCCTTTAATTTCTGCCGAACCGGGCGTTGTAAATGGGCGTGCTAACAGATTCGCTGAAGTTACTTTTATGGGTAATAGTTCGGTATCGTAACAGGTCGTAAAGCGGCAGTTCTCGCCTTGAAACTGTTCTGTTTCTATTTCTGTTTTTCTTGATACGGTATAGCTTGCTTCCAGTTGCTCCTCGTCTGCGGAGAATTGAACAATCGACATAGAAGGAATAGGACGCTGATAATGTGGGAATAAAACCGCTAACATTGCATCGCTTAATTCTGGAAAATCGTCATCTAATTTATGTTGAATACGTGCATTAAGATAGGCAAAGCTTTCGATTAACCGAGAAACATGAGGATCCTCTATGGTGTCTGTACTTATTCCTAGCCGACTGGCTATCTTGGGGTGTTCATTGGAAAACTCTGCGCCCATTTGTCGGATAAACGCGAGTTCTTTTTCGTAGTAGGGGAGTAGTTCGTCAGCCATTATCTAATTTCTTCTACATTTACGGTGCGAGTGACGGGCTCTAAAATAGAGTCGAAAACCACAACTTCCGGGAAAGGGTCAGCATACAAGGTGGCATCTATACTAAAACGTAAGGTTCTATCTTTGGTATCATCGTTTTTTTTAAATTTTACTTTCACGGATTTAAATCGGGGTTCGAAATCCTTAAGTAATTTTTCTAAATTTTTAATAAATTCACTTTTCTTTTTTTGGTTAAGTGTATTAACTGTCGCTAAGTCGGGTAATCCATAATTAAGTAATGACAATTCCAATTGTTCTAGATCTTCTGGGGGTTCTACAATTCGATAACGCGTATTCAAGAGCGTTTCCAGATCTCTACGCACACTATTTCTTAACTGCACGATCTTTTGCTCTCTGCCAGCATCTACCTCTACCTTGTTATGAGGCTCGTCATCGAGCAAGCGATCGAGAATCGAGGGTCTTAGCTTTTTATTTTTATCTATATGTGCCATTAATTTTAAATGCTATTGGTTAGGATTTTTGGGTTAACTCAGTGACTAATTCTAATTCTGAAATCATTTGGTCGAGCTGGTAGTGTGGCCGTAAGTGAATGGCACAAAGGTACTCTCCCATTTTGTTCGGATGTTCTCTCACATTCACGGATGCATCTCTCAAAGGAAACCGTGCTTGCTCTTCCCAATCCATATCTTCTCGACCTGTGGTGTATTTATAGATCCATTTACTCAAATAAGTTTGGCAGTCATCAGCACTC
This sequence comes from Kangiellaceae bacterium, assembly GCA_965230525.1. GTDB lineage: Bacteria > Pseudomonadota > Gammaproteobacteria > Enterobacterales > Kangiellaceae. The sequence goes on along the minus strand of OZ246008.1, from coordinate 3,684,808 downwards.
ATAAAAGAGCCGACTTTGTCGCGAATAATCACCTTTATGTAGTGTGCAATTCTTGACGCACATAATATATGCTGCAACATCGCAGATAACTTAGCGTTGATGTTGGCATCACTGTTGGCAAATCGTTGCGGCTTTTGCACTGACTGATTGCTATAAAAGGCAGCAAAGGGTAAATCATAACACTGACAAAAAGGAATAAAACCTAAATCACTGAGCTCTCGCTCTAAGGTATCTGTAATCACTACTTCGGCCAATGGCTTGTGAATTAAATCGTCAGAATCCGTTTCATAATAATTAGTATTCAGATCGGTAATAAGACCACCGCCAACGTGATTGCGAGGCACACCTCGAATATGACCAAACCAGCCTATATTATTAAACTCGCGTAACAGAATGCCTGCAAAAGCATAACAAGCATTCCCCCATAATGCGCTTTGGCCGTTTTTACCGTTGTTTTTTTCGTAGAAAAAAATGCCTTTATAACTACCGGGTTTGGTTTGATAAGGCTTACGCATAATCATACGGGGAAGTGTTAGACCGATAAATCGCGAGTCGACGTTTTCTCGAAATGCTCGCCATTTTATATACTCTTTGTGATTAAAAATAGTTTCTAAATTTAACGGTAGACCTAAACCAGAAAAGTCATCGAGTCCAAATAGTTCACTTGAAGCCGACGCGATAAAAGGAGTAAATGCTGCGGCAGCCACTTCGGCTAGTCGTTCTAAGGTGGATATATCATCATGAGGATGCCGCTCGGACGGTCGATGACTGACTTCGTAGTCACCAATTAGTGCCCCGTAAGGTTCTCCGCCCGGAGTGCCATACTCTTCGCTATATACTTTTTGAAAAAGTTGGCTTTGGTCAAACTCTATCGCTCGAGCCATGTCTTTGACCACCTCAGCCCAGCTAATATCTAATAACTTTATTTTTATGTTTTTGGCTTCATTGGTTTGTTCGGTTAGATACTTTAAACCTCGCCAAGATGCTTCCAGTTTTTGGAATTTTGAATCATGAATAATGATATTTAATTGGTCATTGATAAGATGATCAATCGAAACCACAGAACGTTGAATGAGGTCAACTATATCTCGTGTGTTTTTAATGTTTTCAGCAAGGGTAAACTCAGTCAGCCAGTAAACTAATGCTTTTGTTGAGTCGTCAGTAGCAAGAAACTGTCCAAGGTTGGAAACATAGGCGGGGGTTAAACAGATTGCCTCGAGGTCGATGTTCGATCGAGTGTCAGAGCCTGAAGATAGCGTGTTAGATCGAGTTGATTGCACGACGAAAACCAATCCATGTAAAAAAGGGAGAGCGAGCTCTCCCTGTTTATAATTAACCAGCTTTTGGAATATTTGCAACCAATCGTAAAGAGGCTGTTAACTCTTCCATTTGTAGCCATGGTCTTAAATAAGCAACCGCATTATAGACTCCTGGTTGACCAGGAACTTCTTTAACTTCAACTTTAGCATCAGCCAATGGGAAGCGGGCCTTCATTTCTGGGCTTGCACCAGGCGTGGCGTTAACATATTTTTGAATCCATTTGTTTAGCCAGCGCTCTGCATCTTCCACTTCCATAAATGAACCAATCTTATCGCGAGCCATTACTTTTAAGTAATGCGCAATTCTTGATGTCGCCATTATGTAGGGTAAACGGGCTGATATTTCAGCATTTGCAGTTGCGTCCGGATCGTCAAAGGCCTTTGGTTTTTGAGTCGTTTGGCCACCAAAGAAAACAGCGTAGTCGGTGTTTTTGTAATGGCAAACCGGTAAGAACCCAAGTTTACTTAACTCCGCTTCTCGTCTGTCGGTAATGCCTATCTCTGTTGGGCATTTCTGATCGGTGTCACCATCATCACTAACAAAAACATGGCTAGGTAAGCCTTCAACTTTACCACCGCCTTCAGCACCACGAATACTGGTACACCAATTATATTCTGAAAAAGCTTTAGTAAGCGTAGAGCCCATTGTATAAGCAGCGTTCATCCAGCAGTATGAGTCATGGTCGGAAGCGAGATGTTGGCCATCTTCGGTAAGATTAGCTTCTTCATAATTAAACGCTTCGACTGGCTTAGTATTTTGGCCGTAAGGTAAGCGTGCTAACACTCTTGGCATGGTTAAAGTGACAAAACGTGAATCTTCACTTTCTCGGAAGCTACGCCATTTAATATATTCCGCAGAATCAAAGATTTTTTCGAGGTCCCGTGGCTTAGAAAGCTCGGTAAATGAATCAAAGCCGAACATCTCAGGTGCTGTTGCAGATATAAATGGGCAGAAGCCTGCTGCAGCAATATTTGACATGTTAGAAAGTAAGTCGATATCGTCCGGATGTGACGAAAATTCATAGTCTCCGATCAATGCTGCATAAGGTTCGCCCCCAGCAGTACCAAATTCGCTCTCGTAAATTTTCTTAAAAGTTTGGCTTTGATCAAACTCAACGGCTTTTTCTAAATCCTTAGTAAGCTCTTTTTTACTGATATTGAGCATTCTAATTTTTAAACCAGCGCCGGTTTCAGAATTAGTAATAAGGTGGTGTAGGCCGCGCCAAGAACCTTCAATTTTTTGGAACTTTTCATTATGCATGATCGCTGAAACTTGCTTTGACATAGTTTCGTCAATGGCTTTTATTGCAGCATTGATTGAGATTGTTAAGTTCTTGTCCCACTTAAGTGTACCCTTCATGGCTTCTTTAGTGAGATTTTTTAGTAGATCTTCAGTCTCATCTCGTTTGGTTTGTTTTGTGGCTCCAATCGCTTGCTCAAGAAAACTTACTTCTTGTGCTTCCGCTTCTTGGCCTTCAATTTGTTCTTCTTGATTTGCCATTATTAGTCTTCCTTCTTATCTTCGCCTTCGTCGGCATTAACACCTAATTCATCACCTAGAGAAGCAAGCGCGCCTGTGTTGCTCAAAACTTCTTCTAATATGGTTTCTAACTCTTCCGAGCGGTCCGCTTTAGTCAACAAGTCACGGAGTTTGTTTCGCGTGTCCATTAGTTGTTTTAACGGCTCTACTTTATCAACAATTTTTTGAGGCTCAAAATCTTCCAAGCTTTTAAATTCAAGGTCAACCGCTAATTCTGAACCGTCACCTTCTAAAGTATTTTCTACTTTCATTTTTGCCGCAGGTTTAATTTTACTCATTACTTCATTAAAATTATCGCGGTCAACTTGAGAAAACTTACGATCTTTTAAAGCTTTCTTTCCCTCAGTATTATCACCGGAGTAGTCACCCATAACACCCATAACAAAAGGGATTTCCTTTTCTGCTGTGGTGCCATTAGTTTCCACTTCATAGGTGATGTGAACTCGTGGTTTTCTTACTCTTTTTAGTTTGTCGTGAATACTATCAGACATCATTATTTCCTCTTGTATTTTAATGAATTCCTAATTATCGCTGTCTACACCTGTGAGTGAACTGTAATGCTGACGAGAACCGCCGTCAGGTATCAGCTCACTAATAAGCTCTGTTAATGGCATATTTCCCCACTTGATAGTCTTTTGCAGTGTATAAGAAATTGGAGAGTGGGGCTCCGTTTTTAAGAAGTACTCGGAGATGATTTTAAGTTGTTCAAACGCATGCTCTCGGGAGCGAATTGGGCCTGCTGCGGCTTGCGGAGCCTCGGCTGCTGGTTGGCCAGCTTCGGTATCACCGGATTCTGCTTGTTGGTCGGGTTCTGCTTCGACCGGGAATTTGGCTTTGCCTAGGTGTTTTATCGCACCAAGACATTGTTGCAAAGCATTTATAATGTTGCTGGTTGATGGTGCTTCTTGCGAGCCGCAATGCTCATCAAGTTTCTTTCCAATCGATTTATAGGTTTCGATGGCTTGAGTTAAATCATCTCTTTGGTTAACAAAAAACTCAATGCTAGAGGCATCCACCGACTTTTCAATATCTGCCAGACTAAAACCGAGGGATTCTATTTTCTTATTTCGCTCGCCTTCATCGCTGATTTTTTGCACATCGAGTGCTTGCTGATATTGCCAATAACCAAATGGACCGGGCTCTTCGCCTTCAGTAATTAAAACGCGTCGGATGGGCGCGATAAGAACACCTTCTGCTCCGGACCCATTTAATCCTGTGATAGGCGCTACTTTGGTTTCCATGCCATCTTCATCGGGCACAGGGTAGAGGTTTTCCCAATAGTTATCGATAAGTTGTTCAAGCAGCTCAAAGCCGTCTCGAACGCCCGCAAAACCTTTCATCCTTATTAAGGCTTCTATATACCAACTTGTTATTTCAAGATCTTTGGCGTGTTCTCTAAGAATTTCTGGAGCCACCTGAAAAACTGTGCGCCATGCGTCAGCAGCTTCAGTGCTGTACTCAAACATGTTTTTTCGTTCATGACTTCGAGCAGAGTTACGGGCATCTTTGATTTTATAATACAAGGAGTCCGGCGCACTATTTTCTCTTAGGTCGCTTCCTGCTGGGTTTTCATCTGAAATTGGTGCTATCAAACTTTCGATATCGACAACTGAACTTGATGCCATTTGAATCTTATCTCTTGTATTGGGGTGATTAACTCGCTAATTCACCAGCATTTTATTTTAGTTTATACGAATAACTATTCAGACTGAACATATTTCTATCGCATCAATAAATTAAACAGGGCGGCTCTACATCAATATCCATAAGGGTTGAATGGGCTATCCTTAAAACAGAGTGCTATCCTAGAATAAAACTCGTTCAAACAAAATGGACTAATTCACGAATTGAGCGAACAGCTGAATTATTTTATTTTAGCTCAGATGCAGAATTAATCTAATTTAATAGCAACTCGTCGTATTTGCAGGTGCTGCCACAATCAAGTGAAACCACCGACCAACCTTTACCAAGCGAAATACTGGGTCAATCTACGGATGCATACAACAGTTAATTATACATATAAGTCAGTAGTAGATGAATTATCTAAGCTGCAATATCTCAAATTGAAATGAATGTCGGTGAAATAAATCAATTTTTAGGTCTAAAATAGTGATAAAATTGTAACTCAGCCTAATTGAATTTGAACTCACTTCACACGTTAGAAATTAATCAACAAATGTGCTTGTAAAAAGTACACATGTGGTTTGAATTGTCCTACTTGATGGGTTATATTGGCTCTCTTTTGGAGAGTTTTGAGCAGTGTAAAGCTTTGTTTTATTAGCTTTTTTTGGAAACTGGAGCATTTTAAATTATAAATCTAAGGAACATGATTTAATGGCAATAGAAGTAACTGTCTTAGAATTTCCAGAAGGTTCTCCGCTAAGAGAGTCTAGTATGACTTTTTCTGAACAAGGTGGAACCATTGGACGTACTCAAAATAATACCTGGGTATTGGACGACCCAGAACGATTTCTTTCTGGTAATCATTGCCAAATTAGTTGTATCAATGGCGAGTATTTTTTGACCGATACAAGTACGAATGGGACATTCGTTAATAACTCAGCGGAACCCTTGGGAAAAGGCAACCAAGTTAGGCTAAACAGTGGTGATGTATTTGAACTCAGTGATTACAAGTTTAGAGTTCAAGTGTTAGATACGCCAAGTTCAATCCCAGCGCCACAAACTTCCAATATATTTGATAGCGACGACCCATTTGCTACGCCTGCTCCACCGCCAATATCGACACCCGCTGCACCGGTTTCTTCGACCGACCCGTTCGCATCGCCGATGGCTGGAGAACTCCCCATGGCTAATGAGTTGCCTGTCTCTATGGCAGAGGAAGAGACCGACCCGTTGGCAGCATTAAATAAGTCTCAGCAAAGTTTTGAACAACAAGCTAATCCAGCTGATCCATTTGGCAACAGTTATTCAGATAATGCCAACTCAGTTAATCAAGCCGTGGACTGGCCAAGCGCCAATCCGCAAAGCGGATTGATCCCTGAAGATTGGGATGACGATGATTTGATGGACGCGCCAGCGGCCACTTCTCAGGTCAACGCGCCTAAGCCGGCTCCAGCTCAATTCGCAGAACCCGTTGCACCGCCGGAACATATTGCGCAGCCAGAACCAGTGGCGCAGCCAAAACCAGCAGCGAAGCCAGAACCAGTTCGCCAACCGCCGGCGGATTTCACAGTCAAACCCAGTATTCCGCCAGACGCTGACGCAACGGCGGTATCAACTGAGGCTCCGCCCGCCCGTCAACCTCAAACTACCGACAGTGACAATATCGGTATCAGCCTTTCGCAATCGGAAGCGCGCCGACGAGCATTGGAAAAAGAAAACCGCAAGATCAGAAGTGAGTTGACGTCGTTAAAGAAAAAGGTTTTAGCCTTGAAGAAGCGTTCAACATCGGATGTTGATACAACGCTGATTGACGCGATTGGTTTTGATAGTCAAGCTTTAAGCGATGACAAAATCAATGAGATTAATGAACTTTCGGGGGAATTTATTCGTCAGGTGGTCGCTGGTTTGATGCAGACTTTAGCTTCAAGAAACAATGTGAAGAATACTTTTAGGATGAATATGACTACTATTCAACCGGTTGAAAACAATCCTTTAAAGTTTTCAGCCAATGTTGATGATGCTTTGGAAAACATGTTTCTTAAAGACGGTAATTCCTATAAAAAACCCGTGGAAACAATTCAAGAAAGTTTTGAAAGTATTGCGGATCACCAAGTAGCTATTTTAGCTGGAATACGATCAGCTTTTAAGAGCATCGTGAATCGCTTTGAGCCAGCCACACTTGAAACTCGGTTTGAGAAACAGAATAAGCGCGGTTTGATTCCTCGCAACGAAAAAGCCAGAAATTGGGAAGCCTATAACGATTATTATGATGAATTGTTTAGAGATATTGACAGTTCATTTCAGTATTTATTTGGTGATGAATTTTCCCAAGCTTACGAAGAACAATTACAACTGCTATCACACGCTAGAAAAGATAAAAACGCTAAAAAGTAGGAACTTAAATAGATGTTAAAACTAATCACAAAAACCTTAATATTGGTCGTTATGCTGGGCAATGTCTTTGTTCTTTCGGGTTGTCAAACCGTGGGTAAGACCTTGAACCTTGATACTGACTTAACGCTGACCATAAAAAGCGCAGCCAATATCAACCCCGATGACTCTGCGAAACCTTCACCATTATTTGTTCGTTTCTATCAGTTAAAATCGAAAGACTTATTCGCAAACGCGAATTTTATCGATCTGTATGAACGAGACCAAGAAATGTTTGGTTCAGATATTATTTCAAAGAAAGAATTAAAACGGCTTACTCCGGGAGAATTAAGAGAGGAAAGTTTTGTTTTGGATTCGGATACTCAATATGTCGCCTTGTTTTCGGAGTTCTTTAAATTTGAAGAGTCGGATTTTTTAATCATTGTTCCAGTTCAGAGTAACAATGTTTTTCGCGATAAGGTCACGATAAATATTAATGGTAATTCCATGAGTTTGGCAAAATAAGTAGTGAACTCTAATTGGTCAAATAGAAAAGCCCCATTGTTGGGCTTGAGAACTTACAAGGAAAGAATCAATGTCCTTAGATAGTAAGGTTGTATGGGGGGAGGGGATGTTCTTAAACCCCCAACATTTTCAACAACAAGAACGCTACTTCGAGAGATATGTTGACGGAAAGTGCTCCGCCTATGGTGCTTATGGGTGGGGAGTCGATAGCTTCGAGCTCGATAGAGAGCTGCTCAATTTAGGCAAAATATCGATTGTGCGTGGCAAAGGTGTTTTTCCTGATGGTACGCCGTTTTGTTTTCCAGAAATTGATGACGCTCCGCCAGTTTTTGAGTTGCCAGAATCCACTCATGATCAAGTGATTTATTTAGCGATTCCGGTAAGACGAGCGGGTGCGGTAGATGTGCTGTCTGAACAAAGTCCTCAAGGCTTAGCTCGATACTTTACCTCAGAGCAGCCAGTAAGAGATGTGACTGTAGAAGGTGGTGACAACCTGAACATTAAGGTTGGAAAGCTAAGAATTAGGTTGTTGACCGAAAGCGATGATTTAAGCGGTTACGCTTGCATTGGTTTAATCCATGTTGCCGAATCAAGAGAGGACAAAAATATTCTTCTCGACGAGCAATACATTCCTACCTGTCTTGATTGTCGAAAATCATTAAGACTGAGTAATTTTTTATCTGAACTGGTGGGGTTATTGCATCACCGCGGCGAAGCGATAGCAGGGCGGTTAGCGGATACTCAACGTGGAGGAACCGCTGAAATTGCCGATTATATGCTGTTGCAAGTCATTAATCGACTTGAGCCTTTGGCAGCACACTTGTTAAGTATGAGTGGATTGCACCCAGTAGAATTATTTTCTGAGTTGGTGCAAATGACCGGCGAATTATCGACATTTGTTAGTAGTAATAAACGAGCACCACGCTTGCCCGATTATCTCCATCACGACCTACAACAAACTTTTAATCCCGTAATGCAATCTTTACGTCAGTGCTTGAGTATGGTTTACGAACAAACGGCTACAGCACTTGAGTTGGTAGAGAAAAAGTACGGTATTCGAGTGGCTCAAATTCAAGATCGAAGCATGCTGGAGTCATCAACATTTGTACTTGCAGCAAGAGCCAATGTTGCTGACGATAAACTCAGAACATTACTTCCAGCACAAATAAAAATTGCCTCGGTTGAACGCATTAGACAATTAGTTAATGCAGCATTACCGGGAATCGAAATTAAACCATTACCTGTTTCGCCAAGACAAATTCCGTTTAGAGCTGGCTACAGCTACTTTGAACTGGAAAAACACAGCGCGTTTTGGAAAGAGCTACAAACGTCGGGCGGTTTCGCGTTACATATTGGCGGCGATTTCCCTGGACTTGAGCTTGAATTCTGGGCAATTCGACAGTAACCATCCAAACTATCGTCTTTGTCGACAGGTTAGGGATAATGAGGAGTTTAAATAGCGATGAGTTCAGAAAACGATAAAACGGTGTTTCGTCCACGAGCTGCTCGAAACCAAGATCAAACCATAGTAAAGCCGACGCCTGGGCGTCGGCGCGCGCAACCCAATGCACGGCAAACACCGCCGCCTCAAACAAATCAACAATATACTCAACCTTATGCACCTTCAAATGCTCAGTTTGAGACCGCCTACGGTTTAAACCCCATAGTAAACTCTGCGGCCACGCTAATAGCGGTATTTGAGAAAACCAGAAATACCGCTAGCCACGCCGATGTAGCAGGCTTACATCAGAGTTTGAGTCGAGAAATTCGTGAGTTTCAATCGCGTTTACAAAAATTGGACATAAAACCTGAAATAGCGATTTCGGCGCGATATGTACTTTGCTCAGCACTCGACGAAATTGTTTTAAATACGCCTTGGGGGGCTGAAAGCCACTGGCCACAAAAAACGCTACTAAGTGTGTTTCATAACGAAACCTCTGGTGGCGAAAAGTTTTTCAAAATATTAGATCACTTGCGACAATCGCCCTCAGAAAACTTAGATATGCTAGAACTGATGTATATCCTCATTAGCCTTGGATTTGAAGGTCGATACCGCTTTGCGGATCGCGGCCGAGATGCTTTGGAGCAAGTTAGAGATGAATTATTTTCAATTATTCGTAGCTACCGTGGCGAATATGAGCGCGCTTTGTCGCCAAATTGGCAGGGACTCGGTAAGACCAATAATAGTTTGACTGATTACTTGCCAATGTGGGTGGTGGCCAGCGTTGCAGCCGCCATTTTGGTTGTTAGCTATTCGGGTTTTCGATATTGGTTATATGAGTCATCAAATCCGGCTATGACTCAACTTAATGAAATTGTAGAGACAGACAAGACTGAGTAAATAAAAATCACAGATGGCTATCACTGCGATTAAGCCATGTTGCCAGCACTCTGTTGGCTTTTAAATAAAAAGTAAATGAATTAAGACTAAAATGAAAAAAATTATAAGTTTTTTTAAAAATCGAATTGTTCTTTCTGTCCTTGGATTGATCGCCATATCTATCTTAGTTTGGTTTATTGGTCCGCAACTCAAGTTTGGCGAAGAAAATACGGCACCTTTAGCGAGTGTGGTTGCGCGGCTTATTGCCATCATTATTCTTGTGGTTATATGGGGACTGAATAATTTAAGACAGCAGTTTCAAAATAAAAAACATAATGAAGAATTGGTTGAGGACCTAGAAAAAAATCAAAAACAAAATGCAATGAATGAGGTAAACGACCAATCCTCGCAAGAAATAAATCAAATAGGACAACGTTTTTCAGATGCTCTCGCTACGTTAAAGAAAACTCAATTTAAAGGAAAGAGTTCAAACAAAGCACTTTACGAGCTTCCTTGGTACATCATAATCGGGCCGCCAGGTTCGGGTAAAACAACGGCACTCGTTAACTCAACCTTAGATTTTCCCTTAGCTGAAAAATTTGGCAAAGGCGCGCTGCAAGGAGTCGGTGGCACCAGAAATTGCGATTGGTGGTTTACTAATGATGCAGTATTAGTTGATACCGCAGGGCGTTATACCACCCAAGACAGTCATCGGGCGGTTGATAGTTCGGCTTGGGAAGGTTTCTTAAACTTACTAAAGCGCAACCGCACAAGAAGGCCGATTAACGGCGCAATTGTTGCCATTAGTTTGCAAGACTTATTGATGCAAACAGAAGAAGAACGGTTGGCACACGCTAAAACCATTCGCTCGCGAATTGATGAGTTAATGGAAAAATTAGAAATCAGATTTCCTATCTATCTGATGTTTACCAAGTCTGATCTAGTATCTGGTTTTACTGAGTTTTTTGAAGACTTAAGTAAAGAAGAGCGAGAACAGGTTTGGGGCGTCTCTTTACCCAATGCCGATAAGCCTTCTGATAACCCTGACTTTGAATATTTTGACGATGAATATCAGTCTTTACTGCAAAGGTTATACGATAGAGTGTTGTGGCGTGTCCATCAAGAAAGAGATGTGAATCGACGCGGAGTCATTGAAGGTTTTCCACAGCAAATGGAAAATTTACAGGCGATTATATCTGGCTTTGTTAAGCAGACATTTGCCAAGAATCGATTCCAATATCAACCCTATTTACGTGGTGTTTACTTCACCAGTGGTACTCAAGATGGCACTCCGATCGATCGCTTAATGACCTCGGTCGCATCAAACTTTGGATTTGCACGAGATGTCGCTCACCATGGTGGACAACAAGGTAAGAGTTATTTTTTAGGTAACTTGTTTAAACAAGTCATTTTTCCAGAGTCCGAATTGGTAGGCTCTAATAGACGTTATGAAAAATTTATATTTTGGGGAAGAAAAGCTGGGTTTGTCGGAATAGCAGCAACGTTTATAGGCTTCATTAGCGTTTGGGCTGGAAGTGTTACACAGCACAAGGCTTATATGTCGGATGTTCAGCAACATATTGCAGAATTTAAAGCCGAATCGAAGCGAGTCAATTCGCGTAGCAGTGATTTACGAGTCACCTTGCCTTCATTAAATCCTTTGCTACAAGCCAGTAAGGTTTATGACAAAGAAGAGCACCCATGGTTATCAAGTTTAGGGCTTTACGATAGTAATGTTGATAGCGCTGCTGATACTGCGTATCAGCAAAAATTAAAAACCATCCTACAACCGAGACTTGTGAAATATTTAGCCGGCTATTTAAAGCAAGGGCACCGAGGAGGGGATCTGTACAATACTTTTCGGGTTTACCTGATGTTCGAAAAGTTGGAGCGAATGGATTCACAAATTATTTTAGACTGGTTTAAAACTAATTTAAGTGAACGCTTATATGGCGAAGCAACTCAGCGCAAACAATTACTGGTCCATCTGGAAAATTTGCTAAAGTTGGAGCTTGAGCCTTCCGAACTAAACGCTAGCTTAGTAAATAATACACGACAATTGTTGTTGCGAGTTCCAGTGTCTCAGAGAATCTACGGGCGAATAAGAACGAGTCCAGAGTATTCTGAATCAATTGATTTGCTTAATTATTTTGGAGAGTCTGTAAGAGATACATTTAAAATCGACTCGCAAATCAGTCAACGATTGCAAATTCCTTGGATGTTTACTCTTGAAGGCTACAATGCCATCGATCTATCGCCGCAGTCCGAAGTTATTAGTGGAATTATGCAAGATCGCTGGGTGCTATCAGAAGACAATAAAGCAAAAACAGATTTCGTTGAAGAAGACTTGGATGAGATTAGTGAACAAGTTAAAGATCATTATTTGTCCGAATACTTAGATACTTGGAAAAAGGTACTACAAGCACTTAAGGTTATTGAATTTCGAGATATGCGTCATGCAACCGAAGTTCTAGCGATTATGACCGACCCTGTTTATTCACCGCTTATTGCGATTTTGCAGGTGTCTCGCGAGAATACCGAGTTAATGCCACCACTTCCCGATGCCGTACCCAACTCAAAGGCAACCAAGCGAGTAGGTAAGAAAACTAAACAAGCTGCTGGCCTACTGGCTGGCAAGCTTAACAGTAATCGCGGTACCAAAGTTGATAAACAATTCCAAAATTTAAATGCGCTTTCTAGAGAGTCTGGTCAAAGAGCGGCTCCCATTAACGCTGCTATTCAAAACATCCAACAGTTGCATGATTTTATCGATGGCATAATGTTGGCTCCCGATCCGAGTAAGCAAGCGTTTGAAATTAGCAAGGCGCGTTTTGAAAATAATGTTGGTAACGCAATAACGCAAATCGATTCTTACGGTAAAAAGCTCCCTGATCCTGTTAAGAGTTGGTTTATCGATTTGGCCGATCAGTCTTGGAAAGTGGTGATTCAGTCGACGCGACGCTATTTAGATTCGGAATGGCGCAACCAAGTTTATAGTGCTTATTCGAGGGGCTTAGCCAATGGATATCCGCTAAATCGTAATTCTAGAGAGGAGTTGGCAATTATTGATTTTAGCGAGTTCTTTAAAGCACAAGGCACTCTGGATAAATTTGAAAAGCAATACCTAGCTCCTTTTATAAACAAGAGAGGTTGGGAAAATAAGGTCGTTTCAGGTCGCCACCTATCGCTTTCGCCTCGATTGCTTAGCCAATTACAACGGGCGCAAATGATTCGACAGGTGTTTTTTAAAGCCAATCCAGCGGTACCTAGCATTTCGTTCCAATTGAAACCTGACAATATGAGCAAAAATACAGCGCGGTTTACCTTGGAGCTAGGCCGGCAAAAGCTTACTTATAATCATGGGCCAAAGTTTTGGAAAAATATGTCGTGGTCTGGTGAAGACGAAAATCAAAGAGTAAGAATCTTGTTTGAAGACCTCAAAGGCGAGCATCACTCCAAAGTTTTCAATGGCCCGTGGGCATGGTTTAAGCTGCAAGATAGCGCTCAACTGCGAAAAACTTCAGTCGCTAAGATGTATAAAATGAATTTCTCGGTCGCCGATAAGCTCACCACAAGTAGCGGTAGAAGCATGACCGTAGAGCATGAAATTGATTACATTGTTAAAGCCAAGAGTGTAAATAATCCGTTTAGTAAAAATCTACTTGGCGCCTTTCGGTGTCCAGAGTCAATTTAATGTCAGAAAATCGACTAACAGGAATCTACGGTAAATTGCCACTTCACGGAGATTTCGTTTATCGAAATCTTCCCCCGCAGTTGATCGAAGTATGGGATGAATGGCTACAAAGTTTTGTTGCTGGCTCAAGAGAACAACTCGGGGAAAGCTGGCTCGATATTTATCTCACTAGTCCAATTTGGCGGTTCAGTTTTTCGCAAGGCGTGCTGGATGATCAAAGCTGGTTGGGCGTCATGCTACCGAGCGTTGATCGTGTCGGACGTTATTTTCCGATTTCAGTTCTAAGTCGGTTACCCGAAGGGGTCAATTTATTTGAGTACTCTCAGCTGCAAGAAGATTGGTATGAAGCAGTCGAAGAGCTGTTGTTTAGTTCTCTGGACGGCGAACTTGATATTGATGAACTCTTAAATGAAATCGAAAACATACCCATGGTGGAATATACCGCTTATAGAAAATATCCGAGTCCTCCGGCGCAATTTTCAACGGTGATCAATCTAGAATTTGAGGAGCAGTCTCCCAACCTTGTTTTTCCATACTTGTTGGATTCCTTCCTGAGCAACTCTTTGAGAAGTTACAGTGTGTGGCGAACTTTGGGTTCAGAACATGTCAATCCATGTATGGCCATTTCACAAAACTTGCCAAAGATTGGGAGTGTTGCAGCGATGATAGACGGACAGTGGGAGCATTGGAATTGGCCAATACCTTATCAGCTAGAAATGTTGCAAAGCTAAGTATGAGTTAAAGCGGTTAAGTAGAAAGATATGAATGAACAAACCATTCGACGAAAAGTAATCTGGGAACATGCGGGCGATACCAACGTAGGTAGAGTTCGTTCTGTCAATGAAGATGCAATTCTCAGTAAACCTGAACTTGGCCTCTGGGCGGTGGCCGATGGGATGGGGGGGCATGAAGTCGGCGATGTCGCCAGTAAAATGATTTTAGAGGCGATTGATTATATTGAACCTAGTAATGATTTAACCTGCCTGGTGAATGATGTGGAAGATGCGTTGATTGAGGTCAATCAACGACTGTTGGATTATTCTAGAGACGTTTTAGATAATAAAACCGTCGGCAGTACTATCGTTGTTTTAATTATTTCAGGGCGCGTAGGTATTTGTATGTGGGTTGGCGACTCTCGCTTGTATCGCTATCGTAAAGGTCAATTAGAAAGGCTTACTCGAGACCATAGTCGGGTCGAAGAGTTAATTGAGCAAGGAAGAATTAGCGAACAGGAAGCTGAAAATCACCCAGAATCAAACGTAATTACTAGAGCTGTCGGAGTTGATGAGGATTTTTGTGTCGATATCAATGCATTTGATGCGAGCACTGGCGATACGTTTTTGCTGTGTAGTGATGGTTTATATAACATGCTTGACCAAGATGAACTTAGTGCTCATTTGGAAAAAAGTGAAAACAACGAAAAAGTAAATCAGCTTATCGAATCTGCGCTGGACAAGGGCGCGCCGGACAATGTTTCCGTCATCGTTGTGAAGGGGGGATTTGAAAAAAACATTTCCCGAGAAGTTGTCGATAGAAGTAGAAGTTTATACTAGTGACTAATTCCGACGATCAAAACAAAACTAAGGTAAGTTCTACGGCGGCATCAACAGGTCAGGTATCGCATGAGACAGAGCAAAGTGATAGCGATTCTTCTGATAAAACTCGGATCGTAAAAAAGTCACGACCGACGCCGACAGACAAAACCAGAATAGCAAAGAGTAAACGCACTATAGCTGACGATAAAACGAGAATAGCTAGGCCAAATAAAGTCCGTCCCAAAGAAAGTGCCGTTGAGGAAACTGAAAACGATAAAACTCGAATCGCCAAGAAGTCGAGACCGAGCAAACCCGACGCAACTCGGTTTCAGCCGGCTACCAAGCGCGCGCCTCGTAATAAATCGGGACCAACTGGAAGCAGTCAACCCGCCACAATTTCGCCCGATAAAAAAAACACGTCTAGTGATCTGTTAAAAGAGAGATTCGTGCTTGAAAAAGTGCTCGGTGCTGGCGGCATGGGGGTTGTTTATAAAGCCAAAGATTTGGTTAAGGTTGAAGCGGGTGACAAAGATCCCTATTTGGCAGTCAAAGTTTTGGGGGATGAATTTAAAGAACATCCAGAAGCCTTTATTGCGCTTCAACGCGAGTCTCGAAAAACGCAGCGAATCGCTCATCCCAATATTGTAAACGTACATGATTTTGACCGTGACGGTGACACGGTATTTATGACCATGGAGTATTTAGAAGGTCAGCCATTAGATGAGTTGATAAGGAAATACAAATCAACAGGCTTGCCCACTGAAGATGCCGATAGTATTTTAAAAAGTATTTGCCAAGCGCTCATTTATGCGCATCAACAAAACATTATCCATTCTGATTTTAAACCTGGAAATATCTTTGTAACTGACAGTGGTGATACCAAAGTATTCGACTTTGGCATCGCGCGCGCTGTGGCCAAAGCTGAGCATTATGAGGAAAATTTAGAAGATAAAACTATCTTCGATGCAGGTGATTTAGGCGCGCTAACGCCAGCCTATGCGAGTAGTGAAATGCTCGACGGCAAAGAGCCCGATGTAAGAGATGATATATATGCTTTGGGCTGCGTAGCCTATGAACTTTTTACTGGCAGTCATCCATTTAATAAAGTGCCTGCAGATGAAGCCAAAAAGCAAAAGCTCAAACCTAAACGAATTAATCATATTTCAAGGCGTCAATGGAAAGTAATCGAAAAGGCCTTAGCTTTTGAGCGAGAGAATAGGATTGAAACAGTTAAGGACTTCTTACAACAATATACCCGCAAAAGTGCAAGTATCGTTTTACCTATTATGGCAGTGTTAACGCTTGTCGCGTCGGCAGCGGTTTACTTTCAATATTTCAAAGGTCAAGACTATTCGATTTCGGAAACTGAAATTCGAAGTGAGCTAGAGTTTACGCTTCGAATGGAAAATTATCGAAACACTATTGATGATTTGGTAAAAGAAAACACTTTTTCAGAATCTTGGGAAGCTAACCTCTGGAAACAGTTTCAGGGGGTTGAAGCTTTGCTTGATAGCAGTGAGAAGTGGTTGAAGTCCACGGTAAACTCAGAATTTGAGGAATTCTTAAAGAGCAATTTTGAGTGGTTTAGCAATACCGAACAAACAGTGTTTAACGCTTATATTGAACAAATTATACAACAGCGCACTCAGGGGAACTTAACGGGTGCTCAAAGCTTGATTGAAAATGCGGCTCGGTATACTGAGAATAGTGAACGTCTAAATAAGCAACAGGCGTTGCTAGATGAAGCTATAAGTGCTGCCAAAATTGCTGCCGAAGAGGAAATAAAACGACAGCAATTGTTAAAAGAGGCCGAGGCAAAAGAACAGCAGAAAAGATTGGCTGAGGCTAAGAAAAATGAGCGCGCGCAAGTTGTACAGAAGAAGAAAAACAGTCAGTTTAATATTGCTATGGATAATGTGCAAACACAACTTAAGTGTCAAGCCAATCAGATCAATATGCGCAACCTTGATACTGCGGTTAAAAAGTTACGTTCTATTAACAAGCGAGAATATCAACGACGCGAAGCGGCCATTGTTGAAGCTTTGGTTAGTTGCATCACTAGAATAGGAAAAGCATTTCCTGAGCGCGCAACCGAGTACAAAAAAGATGCGTTAAGACTGTTTACACGAAATCGAAATATTTCTGGGATTGTCATAGTGCCAAAAGATCCTTGTTCAAGATCGTTAGCCGGTTTAGGCGCTAGAGGTAAAAGAGCGACTTGTCGAGACTCATTGGCAAATCTTGGCAGTGGTCCTGAATTAGTGGTGGTTCCTTCAGCGAAAGGTGTGCCTTCTTTTGCAATCGGCAAGTACGAGTTATCGATAGAAGAATTTAATCTATTTTGCCAGTCGACTAAGCGTTGTAAAAAGATATTAACCAAAGATGAGAAATTACCAGTTTCTAATTTGCCTGTGCGGTTAGCGGAGCAGTATGTTCAATGGTTGAGCGAAAGTAGTCAACAGAAATACCGAATACCGTCGCTAAAAGAGTGGCAATATGCGGCGAAAGCGGGCAGAGCGTCACTTGATCCTAACCGAAATTGCCAATTGAACACTCGAGGTATTAGTAAAGGCGATGAGTTTGAACGAGTATCGGTTGGTCGTCAAAATAAGTGGGGTTTGGTCAATTATGTGGGCAATGCCAGTGAGTGGGTCTACGGTAAAGGAAAGAAGCTAATGGCCGTTGGCGGAGGGTATAATATACCGCTGGAAAAGTGCAATATCGATACCCAAAGCTCACATTCTGGTCAAGCTGATCCAGTCACTGGGTTTAGAGTACTGAGAGAGATAAAATGATCAATCAGAAACAAAGTTTGTTTTCGGAAGTAAGAGCGTTATCAACACGGTATTACAATCGTGAGATGACATTTGAGTCTTACCGCGAACAAAGAAATCAACTACTTGATAAAATAAATTCCAAGTACAATGGCATCACCCGACCGACCTCGCCGTCGGATCAGTTATTCAACTTTTAATTAAATAGAGAAAGAGGCTAAATTTATTATGGAAATTGCTAAGATATTTCAATCGGGTGGACCGTTTATGTACCCAATCCTGATTGTTTTTGCAATTGGTCTTGCAATTACAATAGAGCGGTTTATGTATCTATTGAATACACATAACAAAACTAAAAAGCTATGGTCGCAATTGGCGCCCATGTTAAAAGCGCAAGACTATGAGCGAGCTAAAAAGCTTCTGCAAAATGTTAAAACGCCATTGGCTACATTACTAAACTATGGCTTTTCTCGACACAGTGCAACAGCCAAACGACGATCGGTAGAACTGGCCATGGAAGAAGGCATGATGGAAGCACTACCGGCGCTTGAAGAGCGGACTCACTATTTAGCAACCTTCGCTAATATCGCAACCTTGCTTGGGCTGCTTGGTACCATCGTTGGTTTGATTCAAGCGTTCACCGCGGTGGCCAGTGCCGATCCTGCGGATAAAGCTGATTTGTTGTCCGCAAGTATTTCGGTGGCAATGAATACCACCGCATTTGGATTAATCGTGGCGATTCCATTGTTACTGTCTCATTCTTACCTATCAACACGGACTGCAAAAATTGTCGGTAGTTTAGAAATGGCAGCCGTTAAGTGTCTAAACCTAATGGGTTTGGATGAAGAATAGAGCATCTAATGAAATTTGTTCATAAAGATTACAAGAAGGAAGCGGTAGAGTTAAATATTACTGCTTTTATGAATTTAATGGTCATTCTTGTACCATTTCTATTGATTACTGCGGTTTTTTCCCGCTTAACCGTGGTGGAGTTAAATTTACCGGCACTTGACGCTGCGACTAAAGAAGCGCAAGAGCAGATAAAATTGCAACTGCAATTGGTCGTTCAACCGCAACAGTATATTATTCAAGATGCAAATATTGGGGTTATTAAAACGTTGCCTAGAGAGCAAGATGGTACGACGGATTGGAAAGTATTTGGTAACACGCTACTCGAAATAAAGCGACGCTTCCCCGAAGAAAATAGTATTGCGTTACTTTTTGAAAAATCAATTCAATACAAAACCCTGATAAAGGTAATGGATAATGTTCGCTCGATAGATACGGTGCAAATAGCAGAATTGCAACGGGTAGAGCTTTTTCCAAATATCTCGATTGGCAAGGCTGCGAGTTCAACTGTTGACCAACAGCCAAATCAAGCAGTTCAAACAGAGCAAAATGAGGCGCAGCAGTAATGGAAATGTCTTCAAGAGCAAGGCGAATGGAGCGAGCCTATAAGCTCCGAAAACAGCCCGCGTTAAATTTGATTTCGTTGATGGACATTTTTACCATTCTTGTATTTTTCTTATTGGTTACATCGTCGAGTACTCAGCCTTTACCGAGTAGCAAAGATTTAAAACTTCCTGATTCGATCGCTAAAAAAGCGCCAGAAGAAACGCTGGTATTAATGATTGTAGGTGGCCAAGTGTTGATTCAAGGAAGACCGATTGTCGATACTCAAAAAATACTCGATCAGCAACAAGATATAGTTGAAGAACTTGTTGAAGAGTTTAACTTTCACAGTAACAAAAAGAAACTAACGCGAGCTTCTCAATCTAGCTCAACGGGCTTTGCGGCAACGATTATGGGTGATGAAGAGTTACCCTTTGAATTGCTCGATAAAATTTTAAAATCATGTCGACAAGCAAACTACACAAAAATTGCTTTCGCTGCTAACCAAAAGTCAAAGAACTAAATGTCAACTCAATTGCTTTACGAAAACTTGGCTTTAGATTGGAGCCCAACAGGTAGGACAGATCGCCGATTTATTTCAATAGCAGTGGTTTCCATTGTTGTATTGTTAGTATGTGCGGTGATTTTGTCGAATATGGAGATCCCTGAAACCAAGCGCGAAACAACCGAAATACCCGATCGTATCGCCAATTTAATTCTTGAACAAGAAAAGCAAAAACCGATTGAAATCCCCGAAGAAAAGCCCTTACCAAAACCTGAGCCGGAGCCCGAACCTGAGCCAGAGCCCGAAAAGAAACCAGAAGAGCGAGTTAAAAAACAGCAAAAAGAAGTCGAAAAAGCAGTGACTCAAGAGCAGAAAGATGCGCGAGAGAGAGCGCAGCAGTCAGGTTTGCTGGCCCTCGGAAGTGAGTTGGCAGACTTAATGGAAACACCCAGTATTACGAGCTCGCTCAACACTGAAATCAATAATAAGAACGGGTCAGAGACTACCTTGTCAGCAGTTGATAAGAGTGTGTTGAGTAAAGGGATCGGCCAGGGCAGCAATAGTGTCTCAACAGAAAAATATGCGGATACAGTGACAACCTCTACTGGCCTGAGTGCTCGAGAAATAATGAAAATAGACCAGCAACTGGTTTCAGAAAAGAATTTGCAAGCAGAAGCGACCAAGAGTAAAGGTAGTGCCGATCGCCATAGCCGAGGAGAAGAGGAAATTACCTTGGTGTTCGATCAAAATAAGAGCAAACTTTATTCTATTTACAATCGTGAACGTCGGAAAAATCCTGGTTTAAAAGGGACGGTGGTGCTTGAAATTGTTATCGCACCCGATGGAAAAGTATTGTCTGTTAAAATAGTTTCAAGTGAGTTGAATTTGCCCAAGTTAGAACGAAGCCTTGTTGCACGAGTGAAACAGTTTAAGTTCAGTTCCGGTAAATCAAAGCCGATCACTATTACTTACCCGATCGAATTCTTGCCATAAAAGCCTTCTAGGATGTTGAACCACACTTAATTTGCTAAGTGTACTGATTTAAGAACGAGAGGTCAGTAATGCAACGCTGTGAGCTTAATCAAGTGCTGCCTTGAGTAACGAACAGTCGCTTACTCAATTATTACTAAAGACTTTTCCATTTCTGCCGATACAAATTCTGGTATTTTTTCTTTGTAAAGGAGTAGTGGATACAATGACGGATTCGGATTTTACGAGGTTGCTTTCACAAGCAGTAAAAACCGCCAAGAAACACCGGGGCTTAATGCTTCGCATCAACAAAGAATGCATCTTAAGGTATGGCAGGCCTTACGGTGATCTAACCCTTGCTGAAACTATTGAGCTTGAGAATCAAGTGGGGGCCGGGATGCTCACAGCTAAGCGATTTGATTTATTAGTCAAAGAAACGCTCCCAGAAACGCACTAGCTCGCATTCGACAGCCAACCCCATTCAAAAAAGAGCGCAATCGATTATTCAGTAATAAATTGTGTGATAGTTTCGCCGTCTATTCCTGCCATCATCATAAAGTAACCAAAAATGGCAGGTACAATCACGTAAACTAGCGTGTGTAAGATCAATCCGACTTTTTTTCCTAGTTTCGCTTGCATAAAGACTAATCTAACCAGCTCTTTTGGATTCTTTATGGTGCCGTAGGCTGTAAAGAGGGCAAACAGTAAAATAAAACTAGCGAGCGCGATGGTAGTGTATTGCATAAGCGGTATGGATTTAGTTTCGTAATGAAATTGTTGGTTGTTTAGAGTACTTTTCCATCTATTATCCCTTGACCGACAATTAGTTCATAGTAAATTTTGCTGATAATTTATTTCTACAGAAAGTGTTCTGTTATGGTTGCGAGAATAACCAATTTTCATAATTTAAACCAGTCGACAGCTTCACTACTAAATTAGGTTGTGCAAAAAACATACAGCACTTTATTTAAATCATCTTTTTTGATGTTTGGCAAAGAGGTGCTCAGAGTAAAGTATGGTTTTGATTATCAATCGGCAAAATGATAATAAGGTGTTAATTGGCGGGGCAAGGACTCAATCACGATTGAAAGCCGCTAGGGGATGATGAGTGTCAATGCTGAGCGCAACTCGCGTTCCCGGTTCAATTTGAATTTCATGAGGACTACGAGCTTTTAAAACAGTTCCTTGATCTAACTTGATTGCATATAAACGAGAGCTTCCTTCATATCGCGCCCAGACTACTTCACCAATTCCTTGTGGGTTGATCTCAATTTTTAAATCATCAGGACGAACTAATAAATCGACCTTTCCAGCGACTTTATCGTTTGTAAAGGTTGCGGTTTCTCCCAATATGGTGGTGACTTGGTTGTAATTATTTTTCTCTCCTGGAAGAAAGCTCGATTCACCAAGAAAGCGAGCAACAAAACGATTATTGGGATTGCTATAGCACTCTTTTGGACTGGCTAATTGTTCCAACTGGCCAGCTTTTAAAACCCCCACGGTGTCTCCCACCGAAAGCGCTTCATCTTGATCATGAGTAACCCATACCGCTGGCACACCCGCTGTTTTTAATGTTTGTCGTATTTCCCAACGAAGCTCATCTTTCAGCGCTGCATCGAGGTTAGACAAAGGCTCATCAAGTAGCACTAATTTGGGTTGGTGAGCGAGCGTCCTGGCCAGTGCGACGCGTTGCTTTTGGCCACCTGATAATCGGTCGGGCTTGGCGTTTCGTAAATCAGTTAAACCCAAAACATTAATCCAATGCTCGACCTGTTTAAGATCCTTTACTCGAAAGCTAATATTTTGCTCTACAGTCAAATGAGGAAAAAGCGCAAAGTCTTGGAATACCATGCCGAGTTGGCGTTTTTCCGGTGATATATTGCGCTCTGGGGTTGCTTTCCAAGCAGAAAATTCGATTGAACCTTGAGCAATTGGTACAAGTCCTGCGATGGCTCTCAGTATGCTCGTTTTACCGCAGCCTGTTGGCCCAACAAGCATTAAAATTTCATCATCAGCCAACTCTAAGTTGAGATTCTCAACAATCGTGGTGTCAGTATATTTGATGGTCAGGTTATTTAACTTAAGCATTACTTCGATGACTCGTTAGGTTTTGGGGCTTGCTTACCAGCATCACCAGAAAGCATTAAGTATAGCGCGAGTCCCGAAATTAAGATTAGCAGTAATCCTGGAATCGCCGCACGGCCAAAGTAACCGGCTTCATAAACTCGCCAAAGGTAGGTTGCCAAGGTTTCAAAGCCGGTAGGCCCAAGCAATAATGTTGCTGGTAACTCTCGCATGGATTCCAGAAATACCAATGCGGCTCCTGCAATCACTCCACGCATGGAGAGTGGTAAGGTAATTCGTTTAAATGATTCTATGGGGTTTGCACCAAGAACTCGCGCAGCGTTGACCATGCTGCCATCGAGACTTTCGGTTTTAGCTCGAATTGAGCTCACGGCAAGCGGTAAAAACCTTAAAACATATGCTAACACCAATAAGCCTAATGTTTGGTAAAGCAAAGGCAGTTGCAGCCCAAGATAAACCAACGCCGTTCCCATAACAATACCTGGAATGCCGAAGCCAATATAGGCGACTCGTTCAAGCAGTCGCCCGAATCGTCCCGCGATTGCAGCGTAGGCCAGAGGCATGGCTAAGAAAACCGCCACTACTGCCGCAAGTATTGATGCATGCGCAGAATTCCATGCGATTGCCAGATCAAAGTTGCCTGCGCCGTCGCGCCAAAGCCATAAAAAGAAAATACTCAAGGGAAGCAAGATCGAAAGAAAGGTTATTGGCAAGGTCGAAGCCAACATACCGGTAAGTTGCTTAACATTGGGAAAAAATAAAAGATGCTGACTTGGTTTTTCGCGAGTTCCTTTAACTTTAGACTCAAGGTATAACACTAAGCCCACAACCAAAAGAAGTTGTAAGGATAGCATTGCCGCTTGTGCTAAGCCAAAGGCGTTATATTCTACGTAGATCACTCGAGTAAAAGTGTCTAATCCCATTATGGCTGGGGTACCAAAGTCGGATAGTGCATACATGGCCGCTAATAATGCACCGGCGGCAATACCATTTAGGATCCTTGGAAGTACCACAGACCATAAACTTTGAGCCAAAGACAATCCCAGTGTTCGGGCTGCATATAATTGACTTGGATCGAGGCTGGAGAGGGCTGCCCGAGTGGTTAATAGAACAAAAGGGTAGGTATACAAGGCCATGATAATGGCAGCGCCAGTGAGTCCTTGCATGGACGGAGTTTTTACCCCGAGTAAATCATAAAGCTCACCGCCGGGACCAAATGCAGCGTAAAAAGTAAACGCGCCTAAATAGCTCGGCATTGCAAGCGGAGCGACAAAGAGCACTAACCAAAATTGTCGCCATGGCAGGTGGACGTAGGTGGTTAAAAAAGCTAATGGGACGCCAATCAGTATTGCACCGAACAGAGTGAGTATCATTAATAACAGCGTGTTAATTAAAACGGTTAAGTGATAGCTATCAAAAAGTTGGACGCTATCAGCGGCCAGAATAATCAGTACAACCACCGGAAGAATGGCGACTATTGCGACCAATAGTGCCAAGGGGTAAGTGAGTGGCCAGCGGATCATAATACGCCGGCTTTCCTCATCATATTAAGTGTTGGTCTCAGGTTTGCTAATTGCGTCAAATCAACTTTTGGTGGAGAAATAGTTTGTAGATTAGGCAGACCTGCAGGTGGCTGAAGCTCACCTACCAGCGGAATTTCATAAGCTTCACTGGCCAAGTAGGTTTGAACTTCTTTGGTCAGAAGGTAACGAATAAAATTCACCGCGAGATCGCTTTGTTTTAACGCCACGATTCCTGACGCATTCACTAAACAACCGGCATCATTATGGGTAAATGCTAAATCAACTTTGGCTTTAGGTTTACCCGACTTTAATCGTAGTGTGTAATAGTGATTTGCCAAACCAAGATCTACTTCGCCTCGTTCTGCAGCTAGCACCACACCCAGTTCGCCGGCATATCGCTTGCTACGCTTTTTCATTGATCTAAGCCAGTCTATAGTTTTTGCTTCGCCAACTAGTAATCGCATCGCTGTTACAAAAGATTGAAACGATGCATAAGCAGGCGCCCACGCAACGGTTAAATCACTTTCCGCTAGCTCTTTGATACTTTTGGGAATTTGATCTTGCGTCAATCGCTCAGTGTTGTATGCAAGCGTGCGGATGCGGCCTGTTACCGGTGCCCAATTAGGAAATTGAAACTCAGGTCGTAACTGAGCAGTGAGATCTGCGGGAAGGGGCGAAGCTAAGTTTTTGTCGGTCAACAAGCCGATTGCGCCCGAGTCTACCGCCCAAAACACGTCGGCTCGACGCACATTGGCTTTTGCTTCTGCAACGATGGCATTTGCTAATGCCGCAGTTGGTCCTCGCCGAATTTTCAAATCAAAATCCGGGTTTCGTTTTTTTATTGCGTCCAGTACGTTTTCGTAAAGGCCACCTTCACCACGCCCCAAATATAAAGTTAGCTCACCTACCAGTTTCGGTAACTGTTCTACCGAGACAATGCGACTTGCGCCCGCAGAGGCCGCCGCAAGCAAAGCAGGGCTTGCTCCCACCAAACCAAGAGCGCCCATACCTTGAAGAAAGTCTCTACGCTGCATGCTTAGAATACTTCCTTTTTATTTTTGGCTTTTTTGGCTAGCAGGTTTTTCGCTTTAGTGAGCTTAGTATGCATTTGGTTAACAATGTCCTGAACTAGATTGACCTTAAGGCCATTTTTAATTGCCAGCGGAAGAGTGACATTAAAGTCTTTTTCGAGATCTTCGACAAGCTCAGCGTTCATCGAAATCAAGTCACCCTCAATTCCTTCAAAGAGTGAGAGATAAGTATCGTGTACTATATCGGTCGATTCTTTGTTTAGTTTTTCAGCATATTTTGCGACCACGCGATTTAACCGTTGTTTAATTTCATCGATAGTTTCTAATGAATTGGTTGGGCCGCCTTCTCTTAAGGCTATTTTCTTAAGCAGACCTTGCTGTTGAAATTGCGACGCAAGTTTAACTGCTCCCAAGGCTTGCCACAAGACTTGCTCTAGTTTAGTTTGCTCTAGCTTGACTTGCTTAATCGGCTCGCCTTTTTCAATACTTTCTTTCACTCCATACAAGCCTTGCCAGATTTGTGCATAAACAGGCACATAGTTAGTTTCAATCGCAGCGTGAAAATCAACCGCTTCCCAATGATCAATCACGGCTTTTGCATTTGCAGCTTTGCTACCTTTTTGTTGATAGCGGGCAACAATGCCATCGACTTTCTTTAAGAGCCAGTTAACTTCTTCAGTGTATTTTTCTAGATTATCACTAAGGTGGTTGACATGATCGCCCACTTCTCCGCCTGCTCGAGCAGGGGTGTTGACCAAAATACTGCAAATAAGAAGCGTAAGGAGCGAAACTTTTGCCAAACTTAAGGTCTTGAACATTGTTGATTTTTCCTTTGAAAATTGAGTCTGTTATTAGCTAGAAATGATACTCATTCTCAGTTGGAAGGTAAAGGGACTTTAATGACTTAGATCAGTTTAAATGTGAATCAATATTTCAGAAGAATAAGCTGAACAGAATCCCCAGCCGTTTGTTGGGTGAGTTTTTGCAAGGCTAGTCAACAATTTGAGCTTCTACTAAGCCAAGCCTGACTCTCATGCCCAACTCAGTGGTATAACCAAAGTCTTTGGATTTTACATAACCATCACTATTTATCACGTAATAGCTGGGATAGCCCTTTATTTTAAAATCTTGGCGAGTATTCTTGGTTCCGAGTAACACGGGCATATTAAGTGTATGCTCTGCCAAGAAGGCGTCCACTTCTTGCTGATTCTTCCAATCGAGTGCAACAACAATATAGTTATTTTCGTTAGGAGCAGATTGCCGAATGGATTCAATATTTTCGATGGAAAGGTGGCAGATACTGCACCATGGTGCGAAGAAATAAATCAGTGTCTTTTTATTTTGAGTTTGAGGATCAAATCGAAAGGTTTCGCCATCGACCGTTACTAATGTAAATGCTGGAGCGAGTTCCGCTGAGTGGGTGGCCAACATATCTTTTTTCTGCCACCAACTGATCAGCATGAAGATTCCAATAAAAAGGAGAAGCTGGTTAAAACCAACGATTAGTTTTTTCTTTGTGGTTTTTTTCATGATTGAAGAAGTATTTTTAGTGAGTTGCCTGTTTGCTTGCGATACCAGCGATCGATTAAATGCCAAGAGATTGAGACTGAAAAGGGCATTAGCAGCTCACCCGATTGAATCTGGTGGGTGATGTCTGCTGCACTAAACCAGTCAGCTTGTTCTAGTTCTTGGTCGATCAGACGAATGGCATGCTCATTTGTTTCACATTGAAAACCGATCATCAAGGAAGCGGGAAAGGGCCAGGGTTGAGAATTTACATACTTAACCTTATCAACCGCAATGCCAACTTCCTCCATCGCTTCACGGGCTACTGCTAGCTCCAGTGACTCACCATGCTCTGCGAAGCCTGCAAGAACTGAGTAACGTTTTTCGGGCCAACTTGGTTGTCTTGCTAATAAAAGATGAGGGACGCCATTGATCTGGGATTCTATCGAAAATATGACCGCCGGTTCGATGCGAGGGAAGTGTTGCTTTGCACAGTGTTCATTTTGACAAAGGCGACTATGACCAGCATGGCTGGATTCGGTTTTTGACCCGCATTTAGCACAAAATAGATGGTTGAAGTGCCAATTAATGAGGCCCTGAGAATAGAAAAGCGAGCCTATATCGAACATTTCTGCAGACAGAGCCGCGGTTCGCAGATCGAGCACTTGGTGCTCTTCAAGCGCTGTGGGCAAGGTGGAGGTGGAAAGTACAAAGAAGTGGTTAGCCTCTTGTTCACCCAAATATATGCGTTCGTCAGACTGTTTATCTAGCTCCCAATCGATAATTTGTTGGTAACTGAAGTAACAAGGCCTGTCGTCCAGGCAGACAAACTTTCCTTTGAAACTGAGCAGTATTTGGGTGGTATCTCGACTAAACCAAGCATCTACTTTGTGTTGGTCTTGGCGATTTTCACCGCGGCGATTGATAGAGGATTGAAAAAGCATGGGTTTTCCGACTTTCACTAAATTGCGCGCATCATTGCACAAAGCTTATGTCAATTAAAGTAAAGCTGGTGTGTTTTAAATGAATTCAAGAAGGCGTGTTTACGAGCGAAATTCCTTGTAAAACGCTCTTTGAACCCTTGGGTAAATGTTAACAAATGTGTAAATGGGAGCATCAATAAATGAAAAATACATATAAAACAGATAGATAGAATTTCATTTGGTGGTAAGAGCTTTAATTAGACAGTTAGCTGGTATGGTGTTATAGTAATATACAACACTAAAGATATGTGAAGAGCAAAATAACTTTACTTATCTATTTAGCATTCAACTCAAGCCAAATATTGCAAGAGAGTGACTATGACAACAATTACTTGGAATGACCAGCAGCCGATTTTTAGGCAGCTCAAAGAAAAAGTTATCGAGTTGATCATCGATGGCGAAGTAAGTGGCGGTGAAGCCGTTCCTTCCGTTCGTCAGGTGGCGGCTGATTACCAAATAAACCCATTAACGGTCTCAAAGGCTTATCAAGAGTTAGTGGATGAATCGATTCTAGAAAAGCGTAGGGGGTTGGGAATGTTTGTCACTGAAACTGCGAGACAGCAATTGATTGAGTCTGAGAAGAAGCACTTTTTGGAAGTAGAGTGGCCAAAAATATTAGAAAGAATTGAGCGACTAGGAATGTCCCTAGAAAGCTTGGTCAATAAAGCAACCAGCACTGGAGAAAACAAATAATGAGCACTTTGATTGAAGCGAAAGGTTTAGCCAAGAGCTACGGAAGTCATCAAGCGCTGAAGTCTGTTGATTTTAAAGTAGAGCGAGGCAGAATTGTCGGCTTGGTCGGTCCAAATGGTGCCGGTAAAACTACCATTCTTAAAGCAATCCTTGGGCTCACTTCATACCAAGGTGAATTAAGTGTGCTGGGAATGAATCCAGAGCGACAAAGGCACCAAATAATGCAAAAAGTTAGCTTTATCGCTGATGTTGCCGTACTTCCCAGTTGGCTTAAGGTCGCTAATGCGGTCGAGTTTGTGACTGAAGTTCACCCAAACTTCAACCTTGAGCGAGCTAAATACTTTTTATCACAAACTAAAATCCCAATGAATGCCAAAGTTAAAGAGCTTTCTAAGGGGATGATTGCACAGTTACATCTGGCATTAGTAATGTCGATAGAAGCCGAGCTTTTGGTGTTAGATGAACCAACACTTGGGCTAGATATTCTTTACCGTAAAGAGTTTTATAATCAATTACTTACTGAGTTTTTTGATGAAGGCCGAAGTATTTTGGTGACAACTCACCAAATTGAAGAAATTGAAAACCTATTAACCGATTTACTGTTTATTCGTGATGGACAAATCGTTTTAGATGCTTCGATGGATGAAGTGGCAAATGATTATGTCGAAGTTATGGTGGGTAAAGATAAAGCTGCACAAGCGGAAGCCTTAAACCCAGTGATGTCTCGCGATGTATTTGGACGTAAAGTCTATTTATTTCAGGGGGTTAGTAGAGAAGAATTAGAGCAGTTAGGCGAATTACATTCACCAAGTGTTGCCGACCTGTTTGTGGCTAAAATGAAGGAGGGCAAATAGATGAATTCTTTTAAGGCACTGGTTAAACGAGAATACTGGGAAAACCGAGGCTCTGTTTTTTTAACGCCAGCCATCATTGCCGCCGTATTAGCTGGAATTATGATCTTGAGCACCCTAACCAGTGATGCCATTGTAAGCTCGCATCATGGTGAAGTTAACTTATGGGATAAGTTTCCTAAAGCTGTTGAGGAGTTTAATAACATTGATGAGGGAACACGAACTCAAGCCGTTCAAATAGGCCTTTATTCACCACGGATTTTGTTTGGTTTTGTGATGTTTATTATCTGTTTGTTTTATTGTTTAGGTTCTTTGTATGACGAGCGTAAAGATAAAAGTATCTTGTTTTGGAAATCTTTACCGATTTCAGACACATCGACCGTGTTGTCTAAGTTTGTTACGGTCTGTTTGTTAATTCCCATCGTATACTTTGCTGTGGTAGCGGTATTCCAGGTCTTCTTATTAGTCTACGCGACCGTTTTAGCTTGGTTTGGCGGAAGTTTAGGCGTAACAGTTTGGAGTTCATCGAATCTATTTGGCGTATTGTTCAACAGCCTGTTCTCAATTGTAGTCGCGACACTTTGGTTGGCTCCGCTTTGGGCATGGTTGATGTTGGCATCGGCATGGGCAAAAAAGGTGGCATTTTTGTGGGGTACTTTACCTATCTTTATGTTGGCGATTGCCGAAGGGTGGATTTTTAAGTCTTCTCACTTTATTGAAATGGTTGCATACCGCATTGCCAGAGGGTTTACCACCTTAAACGCTGATATGCACCAGCTTGTGGGTAAAGACATGTTTGATGAACGCGATGTTTCGCTTTGGTATGAAGTTTTAGCACAAGGTGAGTTTTGGCTTGGCTTATTGGTGGCAGCCATGTTCTTAGCCGCTGCTGTATACACAAGACGTTACAGAGACGAGTCTTGATTTATTGTTACATTTGTGGGATGATAATGGTCATGCCAGAAGGAGAAAAACATGATTCTCAATAGAAAAAGCGCAAAATCAACCAGTAAAGCCAGTTTGGTCATTGCCATTTCGATGTTTGTTGCTGTTGTAGTGACGGCCCAGACTCAAGGTATTCCAACGGATTATATGTTTGAAAATGGCGCCCAAGTCTGTAAAGCCGGATTGCTGGACTTGTTTACAAAGTTACTCTGGTAGGCATTTGCAGTTAGTTCAAAAAACGGAGCAATAGCTCCGTTTTTTTATGTTTGTAAAAAGTGCTGTTGATAATAAGTTTTATTCCAAGTGCTTGACATTAAGCCGTTTGTTTCGCAATTACTGTTATTCATTGTTTAATTGGCAAATCACATAGGGCGAGACAACGACTGCCCACAACACTGTATTTTCCTGACAGTTAGCTTTCACCCAGTCGGGTGTAGCAAACTCGATCTTTTTGTTTGAAATCAAAGATTCCAGTTCTTGTACGGCGTTATCCGCGATCATGCTTGCAACTTGGACTAAATCCTGCTTGCTATCAACCACAAGTAGTTTTCCTTGGGCAAAGAATAGCTGCAAATCCTTCCACTCGATACTTGCTGTTTCTAAATTCAGTTTTTGCTGGGTTGTCAGTTCATCTGTCATTTCTAATTCCAAATCTTTTGATTGTCGAAACGGTATCGGTTTAAAAGTTTAAAGTCGATTATAATTGCGTACAGCTCGACTGCATCGGTTATAGTTATGGTTATGGTCAGGATTATGGTTTTGGTAACGGTAAATATTTAGCTTGAAAAAATGTGACGATTTTCCTCTGACACATGTCTTATTAACTAAACCATGAGAGTTTAACAAAAATACGTTATGCTATCGAGAGATGCTCTTATTAATTGAATTATTGACAAAGAGGACCAAAACATGAAATCACAACACTTAACAGCTATCGTAACTCTACTACTTACGGTCACAGCGATTCCCGCAACCACCGTATCGGCAGCCGAAGTTGAAATTAAATTCAGTGAAGCCAAAAAATTTTCCGATTATGAATTGACTGGTCACACTCGCAAAAAAAGTTTAGCGGTATTAGAAAAAGAAATGAAGTCGATGTTTACAGCGCTTTCTGAAAAAGTGATTGATGGTGACCATAAATTAGTAGTCAATGTTAAAAATATCGACTTACCGGGTAATATGCGCTACGGAATGGGGCAAACTAGTCATGATATTCGAGTCATTGATCACGCCACACTGTTCCGGTTGTCCTTTGACTATACTTTACTGAATTCGGCGGGTGAAACGGTCAAACAAGGTGAGCACAAACTAAAAGAATTTACTGACGCTCAGCGGCCACAATTACCTATGCGCAGTAGAAACTCGCTAGCGTATTTTGAACGACCGTTGAAAGAATGGATGAAAACTGCACTGGTCGAATAGTTAGCTTATTTAAAAGTGAGAGGACTGCAGACGGATTATTTTTTTGTGCCTTTATTTAAATCGACTTAGTATTTTGAATTTGGTTTTTGAGCGCAATTAATAACCCCAATCCAATAAATGCGCCCGGGGGCAAAATGGCAAAAAGAAATTTTTGTTCGGTCAAATAGAAATGAATAGTCAACTCTTTGGCCCAGTCTCCTAACAATAGGTGGGCACCATCAAAAAGCGTTCCTTGACCAACCAACTCTCTAAATGCTCCGAGAGCAACCAAAACTAAAGTAAAACCAACTCCTTGTGCTAGACCATCGATTAAAGATGGCAGTACAGGGTTTTTACTGGCAAAGGCTTCTGCTCTACCAATGATTGCGCAGTTGGTCACAATGAGTGGTATGAAAATGCCAAGCACCAAATAAAGCTCGTAAGTAAATGCATTCATCAATAATTGTACATTAGTCACAAACGATGCGATTAGTAATACAAAAATTGGAATTCTTATTTCTTTTGGAATGTGGTTTCTTATTAGTGAAACGGTGACGTTAGAACCGACTAAAACAAATGTGGTGGCGATACCTAAGCCTAAGCCATTGATCATGCTGCCGGTTACCGCAAGTAGCGGACACAAACCTAATAATTGCACCAGCGCCGTGTTGTTATCCCACAGTCCGTTTTTTACGATTGCGCGATATTCGTTGGTTAGCATTATATATTTTCTTCCTTATAACAATTGCTATTTGAATTAAATACATGATGATTATTTTGTTGTAGATATTCGAGTGCTTTGTATACCGATTTGACAACGGCTCTCGGAGTTATAGTTGCGCCGGTAAGTGCGTCGAATTTTCCGCCATCTTTTGTCACGTTCCAATATTTTTTGTCAACTGAGCTTAAGCTTAATCCGTCAAATTGTTTTATCCAATCGCTTTTTTCGCGTTCAATTTTATCGCCCAGCCCCGGCGTTTCGTTGTGGTTTACTATATTTACCCCAAGCAATTCACCGCTAGGCTTGGCTGCAAGTGCAAGCATGATTTTTCCGGAGTAACCGTCTGGAGCAACGAAGGTCATCATTGCGGCATAGTTTGAATTAGACTTTCGCATTCGATAAAGTTTTTGTGCTTCTTCGCTACCTAATAAGTTGCGGTCGGTGATCAAAATACAATCCTGGTAGACGTCGTTATCATAGTCATCACTGGGTACAATTTCAGACAACTGTCTAATAAGTGCGAGTTCCACTTCTTGTGCGATTTTGTCTTTAGTCAGTTGGTAGGTGATAGCGATGAGCCCTGTCGAAACCAATGCAAAAACACCCAATATTAACGCATTTTTACTGATTGCTTGAGGTAGCGAGGAATGGTTTTTATTTGGTTCAGTTGTCATAAACTTTCACCTCTATTCTTTCACCATAGGCTTTGGGTTTTGTGTAGTGATCAATTGTTGGTGTGGCTATATTTAGCAATAAAACCGCAAAGGCGACGGCATCTGGATAGCCGCCATAGGTACGGATCACGATCACCAACAAGCCGATCAAGCCACCATAGATCAATCGACCTTTGAAAGTTGTTGATGCAGTGACAGGATCGGTGGCAATAAAGAATGCCCCAATCATGGTTGCGCCTGTAAACAGATGAATGTCTGGTGAAAGATAACTTTGGTTATCAACCACGTAGAGAAGCGCACTGCATAAAAATACACTTCCCAAAAAACTGACCGGAATATGCCAGTGGATTATTCGGCTGAGCAGCAGCCCGAGACCGCCAATTAAATAAGCAAAATTGATCCAAAACCAGTTTTGAGTAGCATTAATAAAGCCGGTCGTTTCAACAATTTCGGAAGTCATATTACCCATTGAAAAAGCGGTTTTACTTTGATCGAGCGGCGTCGCCATAGTAAAGCCATCGGTTACTACTCGAAAGTCTTGAGGATTTAAGCCGCTAGTGGTTTGCCCCAAGAATATGATGTTTAGGGTTTCTAAAAAACTCGGCATTTTTGCGGCTAACTCGGGAGGTGGTAGCCACGCGGTCATTTCAATTGGAAATGAAATAAGTAACAATACATAGCCGACCATTGCTGGATTAAACGGATTAAACCCTAATCCACCATAGACTTGCTTAGCTAAAATTATCGCAAAACTCACACCAACTAAGCTCATCCACCAGGGAGTGAGAGGAGGGAGAGCGAGCCCAATTAACAAACCCGTTAGAAGCGCAGAATTATCGCTTAATGTCGCAGCGATCGGGCGTTTTCTAATTTTTAAGACTAGCGCTTCCGAGGCGAGTGCAGTTATCGCGCAAAAAATAACATTGACTAACACGCCCCAACCTAACCAATAAATTTGTGCCAAAAAACCAGGTATTAGCGCGAGACAAACTAATTGCATAATCCTGTGTGTTGGGCGTGCTTCGCTTAAAAAGGCCTTTGAATGAGTCACTGCTTATTTTCCTTTTTATTTTGCACTCGTTGCAGCGCGGCGGCGATGGCAGATTTCTTCCCATCTGGATCGTTAGCTTTATCTTCGGCTGCTTTTTTACGAGCTTCTGCAGCTTGTCTTCTTTTTTGTTCTCGCTCGGCTTTGATTCGCGCCAGTCGACGTTCTCGTTGCTCGAATCTCATTTTTGCTTGTTCCGATTTTAGTTGTTTTTGTTGTTTGTCTCTAATTTCAGATTTGGCAAATTGATAATAACTGACTAGTGGAATTTCACTGGGACAAACGTAACTACAAGCGGCACATTCAATACAGGCGAAAAGTTGATGGTGTTGCAGAGCTTCCCACTGTTCAGACTTTGCAAACCAATACAATTGTTGCGGTAATAAATCTGCCGGACAAGCTACTTCACATTCGCCGCAGCGAATACACTCCTGATGTTTCACTGGGAATTGTGGTGGCTGCGTATCAGAGTTAAAGATAATACAGTTAGTCGATTTCTTGGTGGGAATATCAAAATTAGTTAATCGATCTCCCATTAAGGGCCCGCCGAAAATAAAGCACTTGAGTTTCTTACTATCAATAGATAGTTGCTGCAAAATATGTTTGACCGGTGTGCCAAACTCTATCCAATAATTTCCTGGGTGCTCAACCAAGTCACCGGTGATGGTGACGAGGCGTTTAGTCATAACTTTATGCAAATTGATCGCATGCTGAATAGCAAACAATGTCGCAACGTTTTGAACGAGCACACCAAGCGAAGCAGGCAATTTCCCCATGGGTATTTGTTGGCCAGTGACCAATTGAATTAATTGTTTTTCGCCACCGCTGGGGTATTTTGTTTTGGCAACAACAATCCTCAACTGCAATGCTTGATCCAGTTTATCCGCTGGATTTGAATTCAGATCAGAAATTGATAACTGTTTAGTAAGGGCCTTATAATAAAGCGCAATGGCAGCATTTAGCGCTTCTATGGCTTGCGGCTTATTATCTTCTATTCCAAAAACAACATTGCTTGCGCCAACTGTTTTTGCCGTCAGCACGGCTCCCGCCAAAACTTCATCGGCATGTTCTCGCAACATTCTGTCATCGCAGGTAATGTATGGTTCGCATTCCATCGCATTCACGATTAATGTTGATATTTTACTGCTTGCACTAGACAGCTTAAAATGAGTTGGAAAAGCCGCGCCGCCGAGTCCGACAATTCCCGCAAAATGTACCTTTTCTAAATTACTTTGCGGCCAATTAGCGTCTAGTTCTTGGTGTTCTACTGCAGTGTGTTTAACTGACTCTGTTTCGGATGAACGCTTTTTCAATTTAATCGCCAGTAATTTTTGACCGGAAGGGTGGCCTAAATCAAATCGGCTTATGGATTCTATAATCCCATCAAATGGTGCATGAATTAAATCTGCCCTATCCGAAATTTTTGTACTTGTTAAGGCTTGACCAGCAACAACGGATTCACCGACGTTGACTAAAAGAGTCGGAAGCAAACCATTAATTTCTTTCAGTGGTAACAATACAAACTCAGCGCTCGCTAAATGACCGATGGAGCGCTCACTTGAGATGGATTTATATTCGCGCGGATGAATTCCTCCCCGAATGCTGTGTTGTGCACTGCCAACGTATGACTGTTTAGTTTGCTTTTCCATGGTTTGACTTAACAAACCTTGTTAGCCACAGGCCGATCTGACGATTCCGCGTTGGCTTTTGAGACAAGAGGGTTGGGGGCTTTCCATTGTGCAATGGGGTGTTCTAGCAAAGGCATATCTATACAGTCAACCGGGCAGGGCGGGACGCAAAGGTCACAACCGGTACACTCATCAGCAATCACGGTATGCATTAATTTGGGCGCACCAACGATTGCATCGACCGGACAAGCTTGAATACATTTGGTACAACCAATACATTCGTCCTCCCGAATATAGGCGACTCGCGGCAAAGATTCTTCACCGCAATCATCATCTAATTCTATCACTTCAACATCGAGCAATTCAGCTAAAGCCTTAATGCCTGCTTCACCACCGGGAGGACAACGGTTTATCGGAGCTCCATCAGCAATTGCCTCGGCATAAGGTTTACACCCCGGATGGCCGCATTGTCCGCATTGCGTTTGTGGCAGAATGTCGTTAATGGCTTCGACAATGGGGTTTCCTTCGACTCTAAATTTTATTGACGCATAACCGAGCAGGGCGCCACACACTGCAGCCAGTCCGGTCAAAATTAATGTCGCGTAGAGTACTTCCATATTAAACTTTAACTAGTCCACTAAAACCCATAAATGCTAATGACATGAGTCCAGCGGTAATTAAACTGATTGCAGCGCCTTGGAACGGAGCGGGTACATCTGCAACAGCGGTGCGTTCTCTAATTGCAGCAAACAAAATTAGCACCAGTGAAAAACCGAGTGCCGCGCCAAAACCGTAGACGATTGAGTCGACAAAACCATGATTTTTATTCACGTTCAGTAGCGCGACCCCAAGCACCGCGCAGTTGGTTGTAATTAGCGGTAAAAATATTCCAAGCAAGCGGTATAACATTGGGCTGGTTTTTTGTATCACCATTTCGGTGAATTGAACAACGACAGCAATGGACAGAATAAAAGATAAAACTTGCAAATACTCAAGGGAGAAAGGCTTTAAAATAAAATGATTGATAAGAAAGCTAGCAAGGGAAGCCATGGTGAGCACGAAGGTGGTTGCCGCTGCCATCCCCGTCGCTGTTTCTACTCGACTCGAAACGCCCATAAAAGGGCAGAGGCCCAAAAATTTAGCTAAGACAAAGTTATTCACTAAAACAGTGCTAACTAAGAGTAGCAATATCTCGCTCATGAAATTTTGCTTATCCTCATTTGTTATTGGTCGATAGTATCATCCGCTGAGGATTGTGTTGGTTGTCGTTTTGCTAACCAAAAATGCCGAGCTGCGAGGGCTGAACTAAATACGATGCCCCAAATAATAACTAGTTTAACCAGTCCATTAATGATTGCCGCACTGCCTTCGGTTTCGGCTTTGAGTAACGCCGTGAGTACTAGCGGCGCGTAAGTTTCAGCGTTGGCAACCGTATCGGGTGTGAACGCGCCGACCCCGACCAGGCTGAGTACAGCTATTTTTATGCCCCATGAGACTGTTCGCATCTTGTAGCCGATAAGTGCTAGTAAAAGAATACCCAAGCCAATGTAGAGCATCCAAGCTTCTGCGTATAGTTCAAATGGTTGCATCACTTATTTTCCTGTATTTACTAACGACTACTTAACTCGCATCCCAGGCTGAGCACCTTCATCTGGGTTTAAAATCCATAACTCACTTCCGCCAGGGCCTGCTGCTAGAACCATCCCTTCCGAAAGGCCAAATCTCATCTTTCTTGGTGCGAGGTTTGCGACCATTACGGTTAGCTTTCCAATGAGATCTTCGGGGGCATAGGCCGACTTAATGCCAGCGAAAACTTGTTTTTGTTGTTCACCTAAAGACAAAGTCAATTTTAAGAGTTTATCTGCACCATCGACATGTTCTGCAGCAACAATTTCGACAATTCTTAAATCAATCTTGTCAAAATCTGCAAACTCTATTTCAGGTTTGATCGCATCATTTCCGACTGTTTTTTTAATCTCTTTCTCTTTTTTAGGTGTGCTATCAGCTTCAACCGAGGAGGCAACCATGGCTTCTACTTGTTTAAGTTCAACTCGTTTCATTAACGGTTTGAAAGGGTTAATAGCATGCTCCGTCAATGGAAACTTTAGGTGATGCCATTGCAATGGTTCGCAATTTAAAAATACCTCAATTTGTTTGCTCAGTGAAGGCAAAACTGGCTTGAGATAAATGCTAAGAATTCGAAATAGATTAATGCCCATGGAGCAGATTTTTAATGCTTCATCAAGCGTATCTTCATTTTTAGCAAGGGTCCAAGGCGCTTTTTCGTCGATGTAAGTGTTCGCTTTGTCAGCCAACGCCATAATCAATTTACAGGCTTTGCCGTACTCTCGATTTTCATAGTTTAAAGCTATTTTATCCGCTTCGTCTTGAAATGCTTGCAGTAATTTCGGTTGGTCTATTTCTGCATGCAGACTGCCACCGGACTTTTGAATCAGCTTTGCGCAGCGGCTAGCAATATTGACAAATTTGTTGACTAGGTCTGAATTAACGCGTTGAACAAAATCTTCGAGATTAAGATCAAAATCGTCCACTTTATCGGATAGCTTGGCGGCAAAGTAGTAACGCAAATATTCTGGAGACAAATGTTCTCTATAAGTCGCAGCCTTAATAAAGGTACCTTTTGACTTAGACATTTTAGTGCCATTTACCGTCAAGAAACCGTGTGCAAAGACTTGGGTTGGGGTTCGGTAATCGGCCGCACTTAAACAGGCTGGCCAAAATAAGCAATGGAAGTTGATGATGTCCTTGCCAATAAAGTGATAGAGCTCCGCTTCACTACCAACTGCCCAAAAGTCCTCAAACTTAAGTCCTGTATTGCGATCGCATAAATTCTTAAAACTGGCCATGTAACCGATAGGCGCGTCTAACCAAACGTAAAAAAACTTGTTGGGTTCATTGGGAATTTGGTAGCCAAAATAGGGGGCATCGCGAGAAATATCCCATTCTTGTAAGCCGACCTCTAGCCATTCGTTTAGTTTGTTCGCAATTTGTTGGCTTACACCGGTTTCCAGCCAATTCTTTAACATTGACTCGAAATCTTGCAGTTTAACAAAAAAGTGTTCCGAGTCTTTTAATACCGGGGTTGCACCTGACACCGCCGATTTAGGGTTCTTTAGCTCTACCGGGCTATAGGTAGCACTGCATACATCACAGTTATCCCCATATTGATCGGCCGAACCACATTTTGGGCACTCGCCTTTTACAAAGCGGTCGGGAAGGAACATCTCTTTCTCAGGGTCGTATAACTGATTAATGGTACGTCGTGCGATATGGCCTTTATCGTTGAGTTTATGATAAAACTCTTCGGTCAGCAGTTTGTTTTCTTCACTGTGTGTAGAGTGAAAATTGTCAAATTCAATAGCAAAGGCGTCAAAGTCTTGCTTGTGGTCGGCGTGGCTTTTTGCGATCAATTCTTCGGGGGTAATCCCTTGTTTCTGAGCGCTCAACATAATGGGAGTGCCATGGGTATCGTCAGCGCACACATAGTAGCACTCGTTACCCACTAACTTTTGGTAACGTGACCAGATATCGGTTTGCACATACTCCAGCATGTGACCAATGTGAATAGGACCATTGGCATAGGGAAGTGCACTGGTAATTAAAATCCGACGTTGGCCGTTATTTGCGATTAAATCCTTAGACATTTGAGCTCTTTAAGTAGTTGTATTCTGTCAGCTAAATAAGCCGCAACTATACCGATTTTTGTCATTTATATCATCTAAATTAATCGAATGACGGATAAAAACACCCACAAATTAGGTAGGTATTTGAGTAAACTAATGAGGTATAATCAGGTTAATTGAAATTTCTAACCGAATGAGCGAAATGTTTGAACAACAAACCTTAACTGAGCTACTTAAAAACACTGAATTTACTCAGTTTCCTAGCAACTTAAAGTTAGCCGACTTTATTAAGCAAGTAGATGTCGAAGATAACAATGCATCTATTTTAATCCAACTGCCTTTTCCCTGTGAGGGAATCGTCGACTCTTTAAGCAAGGAGTTAATGGGGGTTTTGCTAAACCAATGGCCGGATTTTAAGTTTCAAATCAAAATTCGTCAAAATCTAGTGGCTTATGAGACTAAAGCAGGTGTGGCTCCTATCTCTAAAGTCAAAAACATCATAGCGGTTGCCAGTGGTAAAGGCGGTGTTGGAAAATCAGCAACAAGTGTAAATTTAGCACTTGCGTTACAAAAGGAAGGTGCCAAAGTCGGTTTGCTTGATGCGGATATTTATGGTCCCAGTGTGCCAATAATGCTCGGTATTCCAGAGGCAAAACCACAATCTAAAGATAAAAAGACCATCGAGCCGCTTGAAGCTCATAATCTGAAAGCCATGTCGATAGGCTTTTTGGTTGATGAAAAACAGGCTATGGTTTGGCGCGGCCCGATGGCTTCCTCTGCACTTCAACAAATTGTTAGGGACACTCAGTGGCAAGACTTAGATTATTTAATTATTGATTTGCCCCCGGGAACGGGTGATATCCAACTGACCATGGCACAAAAAATACCTGTCACCGCAGCCGTCATAGTAACAACCCCACAAGATTTAGCGCTTGCCGATGCGAAAAAAGCCATAGCAATGTTTGAGAAAGTAAAAATTCCTGTCATGGGCGTGATTGAAAACATGTCCACCCATTTGTGTTCTCAGTGTGGCCATCAAGAGCCTATTTTCGGTGATGGCGGTGGAGAGCTTATTGCTAAGGACTACCAAATTGATTTATTAGGGCAACTTCCTTTGACCATGAGTATTCGTCAGAATCTAGATGATGGAACGCCTACAGTGGCAAAAGAACCGGAAGGCGCAATTGCTAGAATCTACCGCGAAATTGCAAGAAAGCTCGCAGCCAATTTGACCGTGCTGAGTAAAGATTTTTCTAAAGGCGCGCAAGCAATCGATATTGCCACCTGGAAGCCAAAATCACCGTCTTAGGTGATTCCAGCACACGAAAAAAATAATACTCAATTAAAGGTAGGATGCTCGCCTGCCTTTAAGCCCTGTGATAGAATCGCTGGTCACAAAATCACCCTAATTTAATGAGTCAAAATGAGTATTAAGTCTGATAAATGGATGCGCCGCCAAGCGGCCGACGGCATGATTGAGCCATTCGAATCGGGACAAGTAAGAGAAGCTGACGGGCAAAAAATTATCTCTTACGGAACTTCAAGCTATGGATACGATGTCCGCTGTTCCAATGAGTTTAAAATCTTTACCAATGTGCATTCCACCATTGTTGATCCGAAAAACTTTGATGAAAAGAGCTTTGTAAACGTCACTTCTGACGTGTGTATTATCCCGCCCAACTCGTTTGCGTTAGCGCGCACCGTCGAATATTTCAGAATTCCGCGAAATATATTGACTGTTTGTCTCGGCAAATCAACCTACGCTCGCTGTGGCATCATTGTTAACGTCACGCCGCTAGAACCAGAGTGGGAAGGGCACGTAACACTGGAATTTTCGAATACCACGCCACTACCCGCCAAGATATACGCTAATGAAGGGGTTGCTCAAATGTTGTTCTTTGAGTCAGATGAAGTATGTGATACATCCTACGCCGATCGAGGTGGCAAGTATCAAGGTCAAACAGGTGTGACGCTTCCAAAGACTTAAATTTTCTACTGGACTCCTCTTGGTAAAGTATGAGGGGAGTTATTGTGGCTGAGGTTTGTCGTTCCAAACAAGCGCAAGCTAATCACGTAAAACTTTCTAGCAATACCGAATACTTTTCTTCAATGCACAAAATTCAACTTGTGTCAGCTAGTTCGATTTAAGTCTGAGTGCATTTAAAACAACTATTAGCGAGCTTAAACTCATCCCAATGGCTGCAAGCCAAGCGGGAATGTAGCCCATCATAGCAAAGGGAACTGCGAGTAAATTATAGCTAACCGCCCAGGCGAGGTTTTGTTTTATTATGCGGTTAACCTTGCGAGCCAGTGCCAAACTCTGTGGAATGACGTTAAGGTCTTTGGCGACTAATACAGCGCCTGAGGCACTTTTGGAAAGTTGAGTGCCGCTTCCGATGGTGATGCTCATTTTTGCTGCGGAAAGCGCGCCAACATCATTAAACCCATCGCCAACCATTAAGCAGTTTTGCCCTTGTTTTTGTCGTTGATGAATAAAGTCGAGCTTTGCATTTGGCGACATTTCGGCATGAACATCGGTAAGCTTGAGACGACGAGCGATATTTTTTACCGCAGTGTTGGAATCTCCACTTAAAATGCTGATCTCATAACCTAACTGTTGCAATTGCTTGATTGCAGAATTAGCGGAATTTTTAATGCGATCTTCAAGTATAAACGTCGCCAAGTGTTGATTTTGGTCGACCAAAAATAATTGAGTTTCATTTTGTGAAGCTCTGTTATCCTTTAGTGCGATACCATGAGATTCAACAAATGCTCGATTGCCAAGCCGGAATCGATTTCCTTCCGATTGGCCCGAGACCCCTAAGCCAGGAAACTCTTGGGTATTCTTTATCCTGCCGGAAGACTTGTGCTTAGCTGATCGAAACGCTGTTGCTATGGGGTGGTTTGATACCTGCTCTAATTGACAGGCTATTTCAAAGTAGTGATGAGATTCGATTTCATCAATAGTCTGTAGGCGGCAAGGGTTGTTGTTGTGAACATGCAATTCTCTGATCTCTATTTGACCGAGTGTTAGGGTACCTGTTTTATCAAAAACAATGTGTTTGACTGCTTGCATATCATCAAAGGCACTTGCCGTTCTCAGCATCAAACCGAGGTCAGAAAGTTTGGATGTTGCCGCAGCAATCGCCGCAGGAGTAGCTAACGAAAGTGCACACGGACAACTGACTACAAGCACGGAAAGCACAATTGCAAAGGTGTTTTCTTGCTCATGATAAAACCAATAGATGCCGCTTAAGCTCACTAAGACTAAAAGCACTGCGACGTACCAATGTGCGATGCCATCGGCCAATGAAATGGAACGTGGTTTTAGTTGTTCGGCCTTAGCTTGAAGATTGATCAAACTCTGTAAATGGCTTTGCTTAACTCCTCGAGTGACTTTCATGCTAATACTGGCAGAGTGGTTTGTCGTCCCGCTTAGTAGCGTGTCACCTGCAGATTTTTCAACCGGAAGAAACTCGCCGGTTAAAATTGCTTCGTTTATATCGGCAGCATCACTTTCAAGTACACCATCAACCGGAATAACACCACCCGCATAAATAACCAATTCATCGCCGGGTTTTACTTGACTGAGGCTGACTTCTTGCACTGTGCCATCGGGTTGTTTTTTGGATGCTGTGAGCGGTAGTAGTTGACTAAAATTCTGCTGTTTAAGCAACGAACGGTAGCGTGCACGGTGTTCTAAATAGCGACCAATCAGTAAGAAGAAAGTAAACATGACGATTGAATCGAAATAAAATACGTTTGAACCAAAAAGCAAGGAATAACAGCTTGCAAAGTAGCCCGCTAAGATCGCAATACTAACTGGTAAATTCATTCCAAGATGTCGGCGTTTTAGATTATTGTAGGCACTGGTAAAAAATGGCAACGCTGAATAAAAAACTACCGGCGTTGCAATCAATC
This sequence comes from Kangiellaceae bacterium, assembly GCA_965230525.1. GTDB lineage: Bacteria > Pseudomonadota > Gammaproteobacteria > Enterobacterales > Kangiellaceae. The sequence continues at coordinate 3,641,588 of OZ246008.1, read as the reverse complement.
CACTTAACCAATGAAAAAACATCTGATGCTTTGGCTCCAAATCTTGAAACTCTCCAATATAGACAGCCAAGGCATAGGTCATGACTTGCATCATTCCAAGCGCAGCCACTAATAACCGTTTGGTGTATTGGCGATTAATCAAATTGTTGTGGTTTTCATACTCATTTTCGGAAAACGGATAGCCAATATAGCCGAGTTTGCGAAGCGACTTGAGGATGGCGCTTAACTCACCGGATTGATGCCATTTTATTATCGCACGGTGTGTCGACACATTGACGGAAACTTCTCTCACGTAATCTATTTTGCTTAAGTGTTTTTCAATCAACCAACCGCAGGCACCGCAAGTAATCCCCTCGATGCCCAGTTGAATTTCTCGTAAGTCGTCGTCGGATTGAGAAATTTCTTCTAGTATTTCGGGCGAGTCTAAGGCTTCAAGTTTTAATAGATCTTGTGGAATTAATTCTTCAGGTTTACTACTTGGTCGTTCTCTAAATCGATAGAAATCAAGCATGTCATTCTGTGCCAGGGTTTCGGCAATGGCGATACAACCGTGGCAACAAAAGTAGCGCTTTTTATCGAACAGGGTAAGGGTTAAATTGATGCCTTCAGGGTTGTCTAGACCGCAGTGAAAGCAATTTAGATTAGACATAGCTTAGGCTTGAGTCAATGGCATTAATTTACATTGGTGCCAAGGCTGAGCTGTTTAGTGTCGGGATAGAGCCAGCGGCCTTTGAGCAGCCATGACTTGGATTTATCTTCAATGGAAACATGCCAATAAGTGCTAGCCAAAGGGCTAATCTCTGCCACATATTCACCTTTTGTTAACTGGCTAAGTAATAGTGATTGATCGCGCTGTTTGAGAGTAGGGTGTGAAAAATTTAAAATTAACTCATCGCCAACATGTTGCTTGGCCGTCAAATTTAAGGTTACCAAATTCAGGTTTTTGTCGATTGTAATTTTGGCAGAAATATTAAGTTGCTCAGCTTTTTCAACACGTTCAATATTGCTGTTAATTGCCAATCCTTTTTTGTAATAGTCGTCTAATACAAGCGAGTCAGAGGTATCGTTTGCAATGATAAAGGTGATCACTCCAGCAACAACCGTTAAGAATGGGATTGCAATTAGTGCCCAAGGCCAGCCTTGTTTGTACCAAGGTTGGGTATCTAAATCATTCATTGAAGTCATTTAATTTCTGGCCCTAAAAATTTTGCACTCGAAGTGGCAATATATTGTTGTTCACCGGTTGCTTGAATAATAAATTCAACATCATTTGAGCGCTTTTTAATTTGCTCGCCCGGTACTCTGAGTCGAACCGGTAAAGTTAATACTTCGCCACTCTCAATGGTAAATGATGCGTCGCCAATTAGTTCAATTGTATCAAAACCATCGACCGAAAGTTTATAGTTTTCAGTCTGCTGGGACATATTTAAAATCTTTAAAGTATAAGTGTTCTCCACATCCCCTGCAAAATTCTCGGTATACAGTTTATTGCGATCTCGGAGTACATTAATGTCAAGAGGAATTCGGTTTGATAACAAATAGATGAACGCGCTAATCGCGGCGGCAAAAATCGAAATATAGTAAATGGTTCTTGGCCTGAAGAATACAGTTTTTTGTTTGCCTTGGGATTGCTCTTCGACTTCGGTGGTGTATTTAATTAAGCCTTTGTCGTAGCCCATTTTATCCATGACATTATCACAAACATCAATACACGCTGCACAGGCGATACATTCATACTGTAGACCGTCTCGTATATCGATACCGGTGGGGCAGACGTGCACGCATTGATTGCAGTCGATACAATCGCCGAGACCTTTGGCTTGATAGTCTGAATTCTTTTTGCGTTTGCCTCTTTGTTCTCCGCGCGCTTTGTCGTAGGAAATTATCAACGTGTCTTTATCAAACATAGAGCTTTGAAAACGCGCATAGGGACACATATGCAAGCACACTTGCTCTCTCAGCCAACCTGCATTGCCGTAGGTAGCTAAAGAGTAAAAAAGTACCCAAAACCATTCCCATGGACCGAGCGACAATTCGATAATGCCTTGGCCTAGTTCTCGAATAGGAGAGAAGTATCCGACAAAAGTATAACCGGTAAACAGCGCATAGCTTACCCATAAAAAGTGCTTGGTCGACTTACGCGTAATCTTATTTAAATTCCAAGGACCTTTGTCGAGCTTAATGCGTTTGTTTCGGTTGCCTTCAACGAGTTCTTCTATCCAAAGAAAAGTCTCGGTCCAAACTGTTTGCGGACAGGCGTACCCGCACCATAGTCGACCAGCGATGGTGGTAAATAGAAATAAGCCAACTGCGGCAATAATTAATAGTAAGGTTAAATAAATAAAGTCTTGCGGCCAAAAAGTAACGCCAAAATAGCGAAATTGACGCGCTGGCAAATCAAACAGTACGGCTTGTTGGCCGTTCCAAAGTAGCCAAGGAGAAATATAAAAACAACCGAGGAGTAAAAAGACCGTCAGTATTCTTAATTTAGCGAATAACCCATTAACTTGACGAGGGTAGATTTTGTCAGCGGAGACATACAAATCCTTGTATTGAATATCCTTTTCGCTTTGAGTAGACATACTAAATTCTCACTAAAATCTCAATAAAGGATCTTTTTAAGCCGGTTTAAAGAATAGATTTGCTAATGTTCTGACTACCAAACTGACACCAGTTTGGTAGTCGTATAAAGTCAAAATACGAGCTATGAATCGACTATGAGTTATTTCTGTTCGTCGGATAAACTATAGACATAGGCCGCCACTAAATGAACTCTATCTTCACCTAAAATGTCTTTATAAGCGGGCATAATACCGTTACGACCTTCTCTTAGGGTTTTAGCAATGACCGTGGCCGATCCGCCGTATAACCATATATCGTCGGTTAAGTTAGGCGCACCGAGTGCGATGTTGCCTTTTCCATCCCTGCCGTGACATGCAAAACATTGTATGTCAAAAATCTTTTTCCCTGCGGCCGCTTTGGCCTCGTCTACTTGGTTGCCAGAAAGCTGTCCAACGTATTGAACAACGCTGTCAAGTTGTTCGGCGTTGAGCGCTGCTTCAAACCCTGGCATTACACCACGCCGACCGCTCAGAATGGTTTGTTTTATGTTCGCAGGGGTACCACCATATAACCAATCTTGGTCGGTTAAATTAGGATAACCGGGATTACCGCGTCCATCGGAACCGTGGCAACCGAAACAGGTATTCACAAAAATTCGCTTACCCATTTCCGTGGCTTGTTTGTTTTTGGCAAGTTCTTCAATTGGCGTGGCTGAATATTTTTCAAATAACGGCGCATAAACGGCTTTTGCGGCTGCCACTTCTTCAGCATGTTGTCCTTCTTGGGTCCAACCCAATACACCTGCGAAATTACCTAAGCCTGGATATAAAATGAGGTAGCCCACTGAGAAAACGAGACAGATGTTGAACATATTTAACCACCATTTAGGCAGTGGGTTGTTATATTCTTCGATGCCGTCGTAAACGTGGCCTGTGGTTTCGTTGTCCTCGTTGTTTGATTTTATCCTGCGGGTCCAATAAAGCAGCACCCAGCACCCGAGAACATTGACCACTGTTATTATAATGACCCACCAGTTCCAAAACTCACTCATGGTTTTCACCTTTTTTATGATTACTTTCAACTTTGTCGGAGGTTTCGTCTCCGACAAATGGAAGGTTTGCAGCTTCTTCGAAGGTTTTGTCGTCTGTTTTGCGGTAAAGCAGGTAAACAAGCACTAAGAAAAGCACAAAAAGAGCCAATGTTTCCAGGCTTCTGATTACGTTTAAGTCCATAAAGAACGACCTATTGCTTGTCTTGCAAAGCAAGACCAAGTGTTTGTAAGTAAAAAACGACCGCATCAAGCTCGGTTTTCCCAGCGACTTGCTGTTTGGCATTTGCAATATCTTCATCAGTGTAGGGAACGCCAACCATTCTTAAAGCAGCCATTTTTTTGCCAGTCAACTCGCCATCTAAAACCGCGTCTTCCAGCCAAGTAAATGCTGGCATATTAGACTCAGGAACAACGTCTCGCGGATTAAGCAAGTGCACTCTGTGCCATTCATCACTGTACCGACCACCCACTCTAGCTAGATCGGGTCCGGTACGTTTTGAACCCCAAAGGAAGGGGTGCTCCCAAACATGCTCCCCAGCAACTGAGTAATGTCCGTAGCGTTCCGTTTCAGCGCGAAACGGGCGAATCATTTGTGAATGACAAGTGTTACAGCCTTCACGAATATAGATATCACGGCCTTCAAGCGCTAGTGCCGAATGTGGTTTCATGCCCTTTAAAGGCTCTGTGGTGTCTTTCATAAAAAACAGCGGAACTATTTCTGCCAAGCCGCCAAAACTAATCACAATGAAGATTAACAAGCCCATAAGGCCAATATTTTTTTCTACCTTTTCATGTTGCATTTTCGGCCTCCTAGTTTGCTGTGGCAGTTTCGGGACCAGCTTTAATGGTCTTTACGGTGTTATACGCCATAATGATCATACCGGCGAAGAATAATATTCCGCCTACTAAGCGAATGGCATAAAATGGGTAGCTGGTGGTGACAGACTCGACAAAACTGTATGTGAGGGTGCCATCGGCATTAACTGCTCGCCACATAAGACCCTGCATTACTCCGGCAATCCACATGGCTGCGATATAAAGCACCACGCCAATCGTTGATACCCAAAAATGAATGTTAATTAACTCAATACTTGCCATTTCCTTGCGACCATAAAGCTTAGGAATTAAGTAGTACATCGCTCCGATAGTGACGAATGCAACCCAACCAAGCGCGCCCGAGTGCACATGCCCAATAGTCCAATCGGTGTAGTGTGAAAGAGCATTAACTGTTTTGATGGCCATCATCGGGCCTTCGAAAGTCGACATTCCGTAGAAAGAAAGCGAAACAATCAAAAATTTAAGAATAGGATCGGTACGCAGCTTATGCCAAGCACCCGACAAGGTCATAATACCGTTAATCATTCCACCCCATGATGGCGCAAGTAAAATTAACGAGAAAACCATACCAAGTGATTGTGCCCAGTCGGGTAGGGCGGTGTATTGCAAGTGATGCGGACCGGCCCACATATAAGTCGCAATAAGTGCCCAAAAATGCACAATGGATAATCGATAAGAATAAACCGGTCTTTCGGCTTGTTTTGGAATAAAGTAATACATCATTCCCAAAAAGCCAGCTGTTAAAAAGAACCCAACAGCATTATGGCCATACCACCATTGCACCATAGCGTCGATAGCGCCTCCGTAGGCCGAATAGGACTTAGTTAAGGTGACCGGAATTGCGGCACTATTGACAATGTGAAGAACCGCGACGGTAATAATAAAAGCACCATAAAACCAATTGGCCACGTATATGTGAGACGTTTTTCGTTTGATAATGGTGCCAAAAAATAATATTGCATAGGCTACCCATACAACCGCAATCAAAATATCAATTGGCCATTCCAGCTCTGCGTATTCTTTACCGCCGGTAAAGCCCATGGGGAGAGTGACTGCAGCAAGCACAATAATTAGTTGCCACCCCCAAAACACAAATGAGGCTAATGCATTGCTAATGAGAGGTGCTTGGCAAGTACGTTGCACCACATATAAAGAGGTTGCCATAAGTGCAGAACCACCAAACGCAAAGATAACCGCATTGGTGTGTAAGGGTCTGAGTCGGCCAAATGTCAAATACTCAATACCGTAAGTTAAATCTGGAAAGTAGAGCTGGGCGGCGATGATCACACCCACCAGCATTCCGACAATTCCCCAGACCACGGTCATTATCGAAAATTGCTTGACGACCTTGTAGTTGTAGGTCAAAGCTTGAGGTTCAGACATATGATTTCCCATTTACTATTATTCTTGGTTAATTAAATAATACACTCTCAATTTCTTAAGCCGTGAATTTTATATGGTTATTAATGAGTAATATTATGATTTAGATCAAGGTTCGTGGGTATTAGCGCAAGATGTCATATAAAGTCGAAATTTGTTCCGGCTAAACAGACCAATTGACGAGTTGCCGTTATCTTATATTAGCAAACACAAGGCTTGTTCAGTTTAGATTCACAATTGCTGTAAATAATAGTGGCTTGCCTTGGATGAGCCATTATAATAGGCGGCTTAGAGTCAATTTGACTAATCTCCACTGCCAAGCCAATTATAGACAAAGCCGTGGGCTAGGTCTATGACAACTGGATATGATCAGCGCAGTCAATAAGACTGTCTTTAATAAGTGACTAAAATTAAGGGAAGCCTATGCCTAACTGGCTGAAACACTTCTATAGCCAATTCTTGGTTAAACACACATTTCTATGCTTTACGATTTTGCTGGCCATCATTTTTATTATTGGGGCACAGTCTGAGTCGTTTCGAATGGATGCTTCGGCGGATTCTTTGGTGCTCGAAAATGACCAGTCGCTGGAATACTATCGAAAAGTAAAAAAGAAGTACGGTACCGATGACTATTTGTTTATCACTTTTACGCCTCACGATGAGTTATTTAGTGAATCGAGTATCAAACAGCTGAATGCACTTAAAGAGCAGGTTTCGGCGTTACCCGAAGTTGAGACGGTGATCTCCTTAATTGATACGCCAATTTTTAACCCCGAAAATATCAGTCTCGGCACTATCGAAGATGATGTCTACTTCGTTCGTGATGAAGGCGTTGATCTTGCTCAGGCTAAAAAAGACATTTTGCAGATTCCGTTATACGTGAATTTATTAGTGAGTCCAGATGGCAGATCAACTGCGATGCAGGCAAACCTTAAAGGAAACAAAAACTACTTTCGACTCAATGACGAGCTACGAAAATTGCAATGGAAACAGCGTCAAGAGGAGTTAACGCCTTACGAATTGGCTGCCATGCAAAATCTCAAGAATGAATTGCGACTATTGGCAGATGAAGTTGCGGTGAGAGATGCAAAAGTTATTAATGCCATTCGAGATTTAAAGAAAAGCTACAAAGACGTTGCTAAAATTTACCTTGGTGGCGTGCCGATGATCGCTCATGACATGGTTGACTATGTTAAGAATGACTTGCTGGTTTTTGGTTTGGGGATCTTTGTTGTTCTAATATTTATTCAAGCGTTTATTTTTAGACGTGCTCGTTGGGTGATTGTAAACCTTGGATGCTGCATTATTTGTGCGGTGACAGCGATCGGTATGCTCGGCTTACTCGACTGGCCGGTAACTGTGATTTCATCCAATTTTGTTGCGTTGCTATTAATCATTACCATGTCACTCATGATTCACTTGATTGTTCGTTTTCGGCAAGTGGAGCGAGAGTTTGCTCATCTCAGTTATAACGAGAAAGTGCTGGAAACTGTTTCTTCAATGTTTGTTCCCTGCGCATATACTAGTCTTACCACCATGGTTGCGTTTGGATCATTGATGGTGAGCGAAATTCGTCCCGTTATCGATTTTGGCAAAATGATGATCATGGGAGTGAGTTTAGCGTTCATCTTGTCATTCTTGTTGTTTCCATTATTTATGCTGATCAAAAAGAAGACCAGTCTCGATCAACGTAAGCAAAGCGCCTTCTTTAAATTTACCAATATGCTAGCCATTGCGAGTGATAAAAAGCGATGGCCAATTGTGATTTTGTCCGTTGTAATTTGTGCCACTAGTGGTTGGGGAATGAGTCGGCTGTCGGTGGATAATCGGTTTATCGACTATTTTAAATCAGACACTGAAATCTATCAGGGAATGAAAGTCATTGATACCGAGTTGGGTGGTACCACACCGCTTGAAATAATCATTGAGCGCGGTGCCATTGAAGCAGACTTTGCATTTATTGAGGAACAAGATGAAGGGGATGAGTTTGAAGATGAATTTGCAGCAGAAGATGAGTTTGCTGATGTAGCCCCTGTAGAAGACCCCAAACTCTGGATGACTTCATTTGGCATTGATAAACTCCATAAAATTCAAAATTATTTATCGGATATTGATGTCGCCGGTAAAGTTTTGTCTTTGTCCGCAGGCCTGCAAATTGTTGAGCAAATTAATGGTAACAAACGTCTTGATGATTTTGAGTTGTCTATCCTTGAAAAGCGGATTCCTGCCGATCTTAAGGAACAAGTATTAGCACCTTTTTATGATCGTGAAAATGATGAAGTCAGGTTTTTAATTCGAGTGAAGGAGTCCGATTTAAATCTCGATCGTAATCAATTGTTGGCAGATATCAGCAAGTTCTTTACCGAAGAGTTAAAAATCTCAGAGGAGCATTTTCATTTTACTGGAATGTTGATCCTTTATAACAACATGTTAGAAAGCTTGTTTAAATCGCAGATCCTGACTCTCGGAGCTGTTTTTGGAATAATCTCTTTGATGTTTTTAATTCTATTCCGCTCCATTCAGTTAGCTTTGATCGGCATGGTTCCAAATTTATTGGGAGCGTTTTTTGTGCTTGGTTTTATGGGATGGTCTGGTATTCCTTTAGATATGATGACCATTACCATTGCCGCGATCAGCATCGGAATATCTGTGGATGATACCATTCATTACATTCATCGTTTCAAAGTAGAGTACAAACGCACTGGCTCCTATACCAAGGCGATGTATGAATGCCACGATACCATTGCGCGTGCGATGTACTTTACTTCAATTACCATCATGGCTGGATTTTCTATTTTGGTATTATCAAACTTCATGCCGTCGATCTATTTTGGCGTTTTCACCAGTTTAGCCATGTTAGTTGCGCTTATTGCCAACCTAACTTTGCTGCCGGTACTTTTACTTCTAGTGAAGCCGATGGGGCGAGAAAAGAAACCGCAAGAGTCTGCTCAACCGGCATAAACAAACTTTGCTTCGAGTCCAATAAAAAACGCCGCTTTAATGCGGCGTTTTTCTAGCAATCTAATTTTAACTAATGGCTGAAATAAGCAAATTTAACTAGCAGCGATTAGTTTTATTTTATCAACCATGGCTCGCAGTCCGTTACCTCGGGTTGGGCTAAGGTGTTTAATTAAGTCCAATTGTTGGAAGTAGTTTTCGATATCAAACTCGAGAATCTCTTGCTTGGTTTTGTGGTTATAAGCGGCCATTACAATGGCCAACAAACCTTTCACAATGAGAGCATCACTATCAACTTTAAAGATAAAAGTATCGCCTTGTTTGTTCCAGTCTATCCAGACTTGGCTTTGGCAGCCTGGCACCAAACGGTCATCAGTTTTGAGAGAATCGTCCATGCTCGGAATTTCTTTGCCAAGATCGATCATGTAACGATATCGGTCTTCCCACGAGTCGAAAAAGCTCAAGGTTTCTACAATTTCTTCGCTCTTGCTCATACTAAAAAAATAATCCTGTCTCTAATTTCGCTTCATCGCTCATCATATCGCGATTCCAAGTGGGGGTGAAAACCAAATCGACTTCGACGTTTTTAACATTAGGAACTTTACTAGTTCGGTATTTGACATCGCTGACTAATACCGGCCCCATTCCACAGCCTGGCGCGGTGAGAGTCATTTCGATATAGACTGACTTATTTTCCTGCTCTACTTTTACCGAATAGATGAGTCCTAAGTCGACCAGATTCACCGGGATTTCGGGATCATAAATGGTTTTTAAAGCTTGCCAAATTTGCTCTTCGTCAATTTGGTCACTATCCTTTGACTCGAATTCAAGCTCTTCAGCTTTTAAACCTAAAGCGCCAGCGTCAGTACCATCGACCCGAGCCATGTTACCATTGACCGCTACCGTATAATTACCACCGAGATCTTGGGTGATGGTCACAAAAGTATCTTTAGGAATAATGATTTTTGTCCCAGCAGGCACCAAGCGAGCAGGGCAGTCGCTTAGCGCGACAACCATTTTTCTATTTTGAGATGCAATAACACTCATTGGTTTTGAGCAACTGCAAAGCTTTCCCCGCATCCGCAACTTGCGGTGGCATTGGGATTTTTAAAGTCGAGGCGATGGTTTACACCTTCCTGAACATAATCGACTTCGGTGCCTCGAATCAGCTCAATGATGTTTGGTTTAACATACAAAATTAACTCATCAGTAAGCGAATAGGAGTTGGCGGCAGGATCAATTTCAAAGGCTAACTCTAACAAGTATTTAAATCCTGAGCAGCCGCTTTCTTTGACATTAAACATGATACCCTCAGCCTTTTGATTAACCACTTGTTTATGTAAGTGATTTAACGCTTTCTCAGTAAATTTGACTGGGGTTACAGATTGTGGATTAAACGTTTCTACATTCATTTCGATTAAACCTTAATTTATTTTGCGAGGCTGTATTATCTTAACAACGAAGTTGCTTTATTGATTGCATCAAACAGCTTATCTATTTCTTCAACTGTATTATAAAAACTAAAGGAAGCTCTCACTGTACCGTTAATTTTTAAGGCGTCCATAAGCGGCATTGCACAATGGTGTCCGGTTCTTACGGCAATGCCTTGTTGATCGAGCATCATTCCCAAATCTTGTGCATGGATCCCATCGATATTAAAACTAATTACGGAAGCTTTAGCGCAGTCATGGCCAATGATTTTTAATCCTTCTATTTTTTCTAGTTTGCTGGTTGCATAATCGAGCAAGAAGTTTTCATAGTCTAGTATTGCTTGTCGATCAATTGACTCAAGGTAATCAATGGCTGCGGAAATTCCAATCGCGCCAGACACGTTGGGCGTACCAGCTTCAAATTTGTAGGGGAGTTGATTAAAGGTGGTTTTCTCGAAACTAACCTTTTCAATCATTTCGCCACCACCTTGCCAAGGGGGCATTGCTTCTAGAAGCGCCTGTTTGCCATAAAGTACACCAATTCCCATTGGTGCGAACATTTTGTGACCCGAAAATGCGTAAAAATCGCAGCCCAGGGATTGCACGTCTATTTTTAAATGAGGCATTGCTTGAGCGCCATCAATCAAAACCTTTGCTTGATGTTGATGGGCAAGCAAAATGATTTCCTCAATCGGATTAATTACACCAAGAGCATTAGAAATATGGCCGACTGCAACCATTTTAGTACGCGAATTAAGCAAGCTCTTATAATGCTCTAGGTCAAACTCACCGTTGCTTTTAACATTGACAACTCTTAGTTGAGCGCCGGTGTTCTCAGCCAAAATCTGCCAAGGCACAATGTTTGAGTGATGCTCTAACGTCGAAACGATAATTTCATCATTTTGTTTAACGTTTGCTATTCCCCAAGTTTGAGCAACCAGATTAATTGATTCGGTGGTACCTCTCGTCCAAATAATTTCTTTACGATCGTTAGCATTAATGTACTGCTGAACGTTGGTTCTTGCCGCTTCGAATGCTTGAGTTGCATGATCGCTTAAATAATGTGCACCGCGGTGAACATTGGAATTAATTGTTTGGTAATAACCATTTAATGCTTCAATCACTTGTTTGGGCTTTTGCGCGGTTGCGCCATTATCTAGGTACACCAGCGAGTGTCCGTTGACCGCCTGATTGAGTATAGGGAAGTCGGCTCGAATCTTTTTTACATCCAACGCGGAAGTTTGCAGTGACTGTGCTTCGGTTGTCATCGGGCTTTACCTTAAATTTGCCAAAGTCTTTTGTACCAAACTGGCTAAAAACTCTTGCAGCTCAGCTATTTTTATTTCCTGCAATAGCTCATTGATGAAGCCAATGCTCAGCATTTTTTTTGCTTGCATTTCGTTAATGCCACGAGTTTTCAAATAATAAACCGCTTTTTCATCAATTTTGGCGATGGTGGCACCATGTGCACAAACGACATCATCGGCATAGATTTCGAGTTCGGGCTTGGTGTTAATTTCCGCTGTATTGGTGAGTAGCAAGTTTTTGTTATTGAGTTGCGCATCAGATTTTTGGGCGTCTTTAAATATGTGGATCTTTCCATTAAAAGTCGCCTTGGCTGAGTCAGCAATAATTCCGCGAAATGTCTCTCTACTAGTACAGTGGGGCACTTGATGTTCAATACAAGTATGAAAATCAATATTGTTTTGTTCAGACGGTAGATAGATTCCAGTCATCTGAGAGCTAGAGTTACTGCCCTGATGCATTATGTCGATATCAGTTTTATCAAGTAGTCCGCCTTCGGAAAAGTAAAAGCTCGTGAGTTGAGAGCCCGCTGCTAAGCGACAGAGTACTCGACTAATGCTCTGAAGATTTTCAGTGCCGGTGCTAACGCGATGATGATCAAGATGACTATTGGCCGCCAACTGTATCAGCGTCTGTTGGCTCGATAGATGATTTTTATTACTGGATGAGTTTTGTAAAGAAATAAAATGCTCGACCAGTTTAGCTTGACTACCTGACGCTGAATACACCAAGGTGTGATTATTGCTAATTTGGTGTTCATCATTGTTGGTAAAAATATGCAGTAAGTAAATCGGTTGCTCAATGTTGGCATTTTTATCGATTTCTATCAGCAACCCATCGTTGGCCAAAGCGGCATTCAATGAAATAAATAGGTTTTTATTTTGCTGTGCGTGTTCGAAGCTCTGATTAATATAGTCAACTTGGCTTGATGTCGCTTGTGTGAACTCTGTAACTCGAACAGCGTCGTTTAGCGAAGCGCTCGAAAGTTCATCTGAAAATTTGCCATTAACAAAGACACAACGAATGGCATTTTCAAAATGTAACCAATGTGTCTTAATATCAGCAGGCGAGAGCTCTGTTTGTTGAGCAGGTTGATAACTTTTTTGCGTTAGACTACTCACATCATTATATTTCCAATGCTCAGTTTTACGCGTTGGAAAGGATTGCATCGTGTAGTGATCTAAGTTCGCTTTTTGAATGGATTTAAGCCATTCGGGCGTACTAGCTCTAGTTTTTTCGAGAGACTCGAAATCGCTAAGCACTGATTCAGCGGATAAGTGAGGTAAAGAAATAGTCATCGTCGTTTACGCCTTAGCTATCCAGCTATAACCTTTTTCTTCAAGTTCTAAAGCAAGCTCTTTGCCACCTGACTTGATGATTTTTCCATCAGAAAGTACGTGAACTTTGTCGGGTACAATAAAATCTAATAGTCGTTGATAATGCGTCACTATTACAAAAGAGCGATTTTCATCGCGACAGGCATTAACGCCGTTGGCAACGACCTGCAAAGCATCAATGTCAAGTCCGGAGTCGGTCTCATCCAAAATACATAGGCTCGGCTCCAGCAACATCATTTGCATAATTTCATTACGCTTTTTCTCGCCACCAGAAAAGCCTTCGTTAACCCCGCGCTTGAGGAAGTTTGGGTCTAAGTTGACGGCTTCACATTTTTCACGCGCAAGCTTCATAAATGAAACTGTATCAAGTGCTTCTTTACCCTGATATTCTCGCACCGCATCGACGCTGGCTTTTAAAAATTCCATGTTGCTCACGCCGGGAATCTCGACAGGGTACTGAAAGGCTAAAAACAATCCTTTCTTAGCACGTTCATCGGCTTCGATATCAAGAATATCCTCACCGTTTAAGCTCGCACTACCTCCGCTCACTTGGTAGCCTTCGCGACCTGATAACACGTAACCAAGGGTACTTTTTCCAGAACCATTAGGACCCATAATTGCGTGAATTTCACCCGGTTTTACCTCGAGAGAAAGTCCTTTAAGAATGTCTTTGTCTTCTACTTTGGCTTGTAAGTTGTCAATGCTTAACATTTATAATTCTCAGTGATATTTAAATTTCGGTTGGTGGTTAACAATACGATTGGATTAACCAACCGAACCCTCAAGGCTAACCTCGAGTAATTTGCCCGCTTCAACAGCGAACTCCATGGGAAGCTCTTTAAAAACTTCTTTACAGAATCCGTTAACAATCATGGAGATTGCTTTTTCAGTTTCAATACCTCTTTGGAGGCAAAGAAAAAGTTGATCGTCACTTACTTTGGAGGTGGTCGCCTCATGCTCAATAATGGCATTCGGATGTTTGCTTTCGATGTAAGGGAAAGTGTGCGCGGCGCATTGGTCACCTATGAGTAGTGAGTCACACTGGGTAAAATTTCGAGCGCCATCAGCTCTCGGACTCATACGAACAAGACCACGATAAGCATTGGAGCTTTTGCCCGCCGATATTCCTTTCGAAATAATGGTCGACTTAGTATTTTTCCCAATATGAATCATTTTTGTGCCGGTGTCGGCTTGTTGGAAGTTGCGAGTTAAAGCGACGGAATAAAATTCGCCAATACTGTTGTCGCCTCTTAAAACAACGGAAGGGTATTTCCAAGTAATTGAGGAACCAGTTTCAACTTGAGTCCAAGATATTTTGGAGTTTTTGTGACAAACTCCGCGTTTGGTGACAAAGTTATAAATACCACCATTGCCATTCTCATCGCCAGGGTACCAATTTTGAACGGTAGAATATTTTATTTCTGCATCGTCTAAACAAACGAGTTCAACAACCGCCGCATGAAGCTGGTTTTCATCTCGCATTGGCGCAGTACAACCTTCAAGATAACTAACATGGCTGCCTTCATCAGCGATGATTAAGGTTCGCTCAAACTGACCTGTTTTAGCTTCGTTGATTCGAAAGTAAGTCGACAGCTCCATTGGACATTTAACGCCTTTCGGAATGTAGACAAATGATCCGTCACTAAAAACGGCGCAATTTAGTGCGGCAAAGTAATTATCTTTTTGTGGTACCACGCTGCCTAAATACTTTTTAACTAACTCGGGATATTTATGCACAGCTTCGGAAATAGGGCAAAAGATCACACCTGCATCAGCTAGCTTTTCTTTGAAAGTTGTTGCGATTGAAACGGAGTCAAATACGATATCAACCGCAACACCTGCGAGTACTTCTTGCTCATGCAGAGGAATGCCTAATTTGTTGTAGGTTTCGATTAACTCAGGGTCGACTTCATCCAAACTTTTTGGCGCGTTGTCCATGCTTTTTGGGGCAGAATAAAACGAAACATCATCAAGATTGATCTTTGGGTAATTTAAATGAGCCCACTCAGGTTCCGCCATTTCTTTCCAGAGATGGTAGGCTTTTAGTCGCCATTCGAGCATCCAGTCAGGCTCTTTCTTTTTTGCTGAGATAAACCGGATAACATCTTCGTTGATTCCAGGCGCGATGGTTTCCGAGTCGACTTGGGTGATAAAACCCGCTTCGTATTCAGTTTTTACATATTCGTCTATTACATCGGACATATATTTTTCTCTATTTCAGTCTGTCTTTTGTTTCAGCTGTGGTTAAATCGAGCTCGTTATATTTTGCTCTGTGAGCAAGTTTAAACGGTTGTTACGCTGATACTATCAACCATTGAGCGTGCGTTTTGCGCAGCTTGGCGTTCATTTTGCCTTATCAATTCACCAATACTTATATTGTCTAAAAACTCGTTAATACGCGAGCTTAAGTCGACCCATAAATTGTGAGTAAGGCATTGTTTTCCATCATGGCAGTTTGCTCTGCCGTCACAGCGTGATAATTCAATTGATTCGTTAACTGCATTTATAATATGCGCTACACTAATTTCGTCTTTGGGCGAATTGAGTAGATAACCTCCACCTGGGCCTCGAATACTCTTAACTATATTATTCTTACGTAATTTTGAGAATAACTGCTCAAGATATGACAAAGAAATTGCTTGCCGCTCCGAAATATCACTTAAGTTGACCGGCTTTTCTTGGCTATGCAAGGCGAGGTCTAGTACCGCGGTTACCGCGTAACGACCCTTTGTGGTTAAGCGCATATCATTACCTTTATTTAATCAAGCGGGTTGTGAATGCGCGCCATTCTCTAATAACCTAGTAAAATAGTCAAGTAAAGTGGCTGGCTATTTAGTCAGTTGTAATAGCTGTTTGATCTAAGTCAAGATTTTTGGTTGATAACCTTCAGCATCGCCTTGAATGCCTTGGGATTAGCCGCCAAAATAGAACCTTGCTTCTCATAGTTTGGGTTGCCTTGAATATCCGCTACCATGCCACCTGATTCCTCAACTAATAGTGCACCGGCAGCGGTGTCCCAAGGACTTAGTCCAAACTCCCAGAAACCATCGAATCGACCCGCCGCAACATAAGCTAAATCAAGTGCCGCTGAGCCCGCGCGTCGCATATCGGAGCAATGAGGAAAGAGCTTGGCAAATACTTCGAGGTATTCTGCTAGTTTGTCTTCATTTCTAAACGGGAATCCAGTGGCTAGCAAGCTGTGCTCTAGCCCTTTAGTATTGCTGACTCGCATTTTTTTGTTATCAAACTGCGCGCCTCGGCCTTTAACCGCGGTAAACAGCTCTTCTTTAACGGGATCGTAGACAACCCCAATTTGAGTTCTGCCTTTGTGTTTGCAAGCGATAGAAATAGCCCAATGAGGAATTTTACGGATGAAATTAGTGGTTCCATCGATAGGGTCGATGACCCATTGGAACTCACTATCGCCTGATTCACCGCTTTCTTCACCAAGAAAGCTGTGTTCTGGGTAAGCGCTGGAGATAGTTTCGATAATCAATTTTTCTGCCGTTTTATCGACATTGGTTACGTAGTCATGTTCGGATTTACTTTCGACGGCGCTAATATGATTAGCTTCTCTAATAATAAAGTCGCCGGCTTTTCGAGCCGCCCGAACCGCGATGGTGAGTAATGCTTGCATGATTGTATACCTCTTTACATATGCCTTACAGATATCTAATTTCAAAGGCAATATGCGTCATACATGAATATTGAAATATTCATTGATTGAATTATCGAATTGTTTAATAGCGAGTTAGCGCACTGCGGCAGAGTAGCACTCTGTTTCATTGCTAGGGCTAACGGGGCGCAAGTATACCTGAAATCTAATTAGAGTAAAGGTTGATCAGTTGTACTCTCCATCGGCTAATGAGAAGAATTAACCGCTAGGCTTGATATCGATCAACTTGTGGTTAAACTAACATTACATTGGCTTTTGCATTCGCTAAAATGGCCGGTATCATTTACCCAGTTTAATCTAATACTAAGGAACCAACGTGGCGGCATTGCAAATCGGTATTCTGACCGTTTCAGATACAAGAACTCTAGAAACAGATAAGTCAGGCGAGTACTTGCAACAGCAGGTGCAAGCTGCAGGGCATCAACTGCAAGCCCGAGAAATAGTCATTGATGATATCTACAAAATTCGCGCGGTACTGTCAGGTTGGATCGCTGATGAGAGCATTCAAGTTGCGATTATTACTGGCGGTACGGGCTTTTACGGCCGAGATTCGACCCCAGAAGCTGTTGAGCCACTATTTGATAAAACCATGCCAGGCTTTGGAGAGCTCTTTCGTGCGGTTTCTTTTGAGGAAATTGGCAGCTCGACCATTCAAAGCAGAGCTGTAGCAGGTATGGCCAATAATACTGTGGTATTCTGTTTGCCGGGCTCGACAGGTGCTTGTAAAACAGCTTGGTCAAAAATTATCGACCAGCAACTAACCGAAGAGTTTAAACCCTGTAATTTTGTAAAATTGTTAAATACAGGCGTGCATTAACGGGCTTAATTGACCACTAATGCAAGTTATCTAAAATCGATTGGCGCTGGTGAGACTGGCGTTAAAGATAAATAAAAAGCAAAAGGTATCTTATATGCGATCCACTGCAAATCTATTGTTAGCTGGCTTAATCAAATTTAGCGGCCTGCTTGGTCTTTGTTCAATGTTAGTTGTTGGAAACTCGGCACTTGCCAGTGAACGACATGAAAAGCTCCATCAGATTTTTGAAGCAGAGTGGCAGTCACGAATAGAGCGTTTTCCCGAATTTGCACAACGAATGGGGGATAAGAGTAGGGCAGACCAGTTAACTGACGTTTCGGAAAAAGCACAGCAAAAATGGCTTAAAACCACTCAAAGTTTTATCGCAAAGCTTAAACAGATTCCTTACCAACAGCTCTCTGCCGAAGATCAAATTAACTATCAGATTTTTAAACAACAATTAGAAAATCGTGCATCATCATTAACTTTCAAAGACTATCAGATCCCATTTTTGGCTGATTCCGGCTTTCATACCAGCATCGCTAGATTACCAGTCAACACAGAATTCAAAACCGAGCAAGATTATCAAAACTACCTAGCAAGACTTGCCAAAGTCCCCAACCACTTTCAACAGCACATTGATAATATGAATGCCGGCCTGTCGAGAGGCTTTTCGATGCCTTCGGTCGTCATGATTGGCTTTTCAGATGTATTACACAAGCACGCTAAAAGCAGCCTTGCCGAAAGTGTTTTTTATCAGCCATTTAAGGCTTTTCCTGATCATTTTAGTGAGTCAACGCAAAACCAGTTAAAAAACAGAGCGAAACAGGTTATTCGGGAGAAAGTAATAACGGCTTACGCTGAGCTAGCAAACTATTTTGATAAAAAGTATGTGCCAAATACCAAACAATCGTTAGGTGCATCAGAATTTCCAGAGGGGAAACGCTACTATCAGCAAAAGATCGCAGAATTTACCACCGGAAATAAAACCGCAAAACAAATACACGAGATCGGTTTAGCCGAAGTCGCACGAATCCGCACGGAAATGGAAGAGGTGATTGAAAAGTTAGAATTTAAAGGAACTTTTAAGGAGTTTTTGAAATTTTTAAGAACATCGCCGCAGTTTTATGCTAAAACTGCAGAAGATTTATTAAAAGAAGCGGCCTATATTTCGAAAAAAATGGACGGTCAACTACCGCGTTTTTTCACTAAGTTGCCAAGACAGCCTTATGCCGTCGAGCCGGTACCAGATTCAATTGCACCCAAGTACACCACCGGCCGATATGTTTCCGCGCCCTTAGACAGCACGCGACCAGGCACTTATTGGGTCAATACTTACGCGCTTGATAAACGACCACTTTATGTCTTAGAGGCATTAACGCTGCACGAAGCCGTGCCTGGCCATCATTTGCAAAATGCGCTTAATCAAGAGCTCGAAGGATTACCAAAGTTCCGACGATACTCTTATTTATCAGCGTTTGGAGAAGGCTGGGCTTTGTATTGCGAGAAACTCGGTTTGGAAGCAGGATTTTATAAAGACGGTTATAGTGATTTTGGTCGGCTTTCTTATGAAATGTGGCGTGCTGCGCGATTGGTGATTGATACTGGTATCCATGCATTTGGTTGGAGTCGGGAGCAGGCCATCGAACTATTGGAAGAAAACTCCGGATTGTCTAAGCATAATATTCGAACCGAAGTCGATCGTTATATCAGCTGGCCCGGACAAGCTTTAAGCTACAAAATTGGCGAACTAAAAATTCTTGAGCTAAGAAAGAAAGCAGAAAAAGAGCTAGGGAAAAACTTTGACATTCGCCGTTTTCATGACGCGATCTTGGCAAATGGTTCTATTCCATTGGATGTACTTGAAGGGCAGATCACTGCATTTATTGAACAAGAAAAGCAGTCCAACTAATGTCGTTCAATGTTAGTCGAGAAAATGATCTATTTGGCAACTGAGCGATGTTATGAACGGGCCAAGGTTTTAAACAGGGCAAGGTTCTGAATAGGGCAAGGTTCTGAACACGCCAAGGATCTGAACAGCACAAGGCTATCAACGTCGATTAAGTATGTTGTTAGTAAGAAGACTTGGCAGCAAGCCGTGCCGAGTTTAAATATTAAGGTAGTGTCCCGTCCTGAAATAAGTCTCCAAAGTGTCAACTTATTTCAGGACGGGACATAGAAACGAAAAAGGGCTGTGTTAACACAGCCCTTTTTTATTGATAGTGAGTTTTAAAATTAAGAGACGTTCAAGAAAGATAACCACTTGTTATTAAACAGTTTTTCATGTAATTCTCTCGAGTTGATTTCCAGCGCTGTGCTTTTCAAACTCTTTTCAATTTGTAGTGGCATACCAAACCGGTCGGTAGGGCTGTCAGCCAAATTAACCACTTTCGGTTTTTCGAGTTTGATATCCATGGCATCTTTAACCAGAACAATCTTAGGGCGTAACCGTGAGTTTTCTGGTTGCTCTAACACCACTCCAACAGACTGATTGGTCAGTTTTACAAGGCTTCCAGTTGGATAGATGCCAATCGCTTGGATAAATGCTTCGACCATCTCAGGTTGGAACAAGTTTCCTCGCTCATTGTACAAATTTGAGATTGCTTCAACGGGTGTGAGTGCTTCAGTGCCCGGCAACGGGTTAATTAGCTCTTCATAGTAGTTTGCCATTCCTACCACGCGGGCGAGGAAAGGAATTCGATTACCTACTAAGTTTCTAGGATATCCTGAACCATTGTTTCTCTCACAATAGCTCGACAATATATAGTTAACTTGATGACTCGATGAAAACATCTTTTCGGTTTCTTCGAGTGTTAAATTGACATGGCTTTGATAGAGAGTTTCTTCCTCTGCTGTCAACTGGCCAAATAAAAGCTCTTTTGGAAGCTTGCATTTTCCAATCGGTGCTAGCAGTAGTGCGGTGCCAATATCTCTTAAGTCGTGTTTAGACAAACCTAAGTGGCGACCAAAGATAATACCCCAGATTGCTGATCGAACCGCTTGTTCGTGTAGTGCTTTGTTTTCTGCGCTAATTCTGCACAGCCAAGCCAAGCCATCGGGATTTCTGACAACGCTTTTTACCATTTCAGTTGAAGCGCTGCGTATTTGGGCGATGTTAATAAAGCCGTTTTGCATCATATCTCGAAAAATTGAGGCCATTTCTCCGTTGATTTGATCAAAAATTTGCCCAGCCTTACTCACTTCCTTTCGCAATTTGGTGGTAACAGCATAGTGCTCGACCGCGGGTTTAAAGCGCGCCTTTTCAGACATCAAACGCTTAGTCTTGCTATCGTATAGGTTTTTATCACTTGCTGCGATTGGTTTTAGCGAAAGGTTTGATTTGACATCAACCTTGCTAAGAAAACGGTCAACATAAACTCTGTTGCAGTATAACGCGAGCTGATCAAGTTGCTCTTGTTTGGTGATGTGAAATCCTTGGATAGGAAAAGGGGTCTGAACCCAGGGCACATCTAACCGTGACACATACATGCCTATTTGTAGGCTGTGTACGGGGATTTCCTGTGTTGAAAGATGCATTTTCGGGTACCTCAAATATCTAAATTAATCCCGGCTAAGTTGATAAGTCGTTCCTTTCCTTAGATCTTAGAATATCGTAAATTAGCAAGAATCCTAGGAACCGGTTCACAGAATTGTGCGATTGTGGTCAAAATTGCAGCAAAGTAGCGCTTGATCCATTGCTTTAAATCGCTTTTAATCGTTTAGTGAGTTCTTGCCTTTAGTTTAGTCCAAACTTCCCCACTTCTCCGTATCGATCAGCTCGAGCGGCAGTAAATATTTTATCAACGGTAAAAAAACAACAAATCGGTTTTAAATTATCACTTTGTTGCGATAATTGTTGCGCGTTTAGGGGCGGAATAACCTTCGACGGTTTTATTAGGATCATTAGGATCAAGGTAATTGGAAAGCGAATGGAAAGTCATCCATTCAGTCGCTCGCTGTTCTTCAACCGTGGTTTGGTTTATATCGACCGTATGAACATTTTTAAAGCCACATTTTCGCATCCAAAGCTCGAGCGCAGAAGCCGACGGCAAAAACCATACATTTCTCATTTGGGCATAACGGCCTTTGGGCACTAATACCGTGTTTTCATCGCCATCGACGACCAAAGTTTCGAGCACTAATTCACCTTTTTGTTGTAACTGACCGAGGAGTTTTTGTAGCAGCTGGATTGGCGATTTTTGATGGTAGAGAACACCCATACAAAAAACCGTATCAAAACCATGCTTATCCATCGAGTCGGGTAAGTCTTCAATCCCTAAGGGAAGTAAGTGGGTATTTGATTGCTGAATGTAGTGTTGAAGTACCGAAAACTGGGCGAGGAATTTTTGTGATGGGTCGATGCCAAGTACAAACCTAGCGCCTTCGCCAGCGATTCTAAAGCAGTGATAGCCATTTCCACAGCCGACATCGAGTACGCTTCGATCTTGTAAACTTGATAGGTGCGGCTTAATCCGATCCCATTTCCAATCGGAGCGCCATTCGGTATCTATATGTAGATCGAACAGCTTGAACGGGCCTTTGCGCCATGGGTGCAACTGCATTAATTGTTGTCTTAGTGCTTCGAGTTGTCTGGTTTCGATTGGGGAATGGCTAGTCACATTGACACCATTTTTTAGCTCAGATTCAACCCCTGAAAATTTGGGTAGATTGGCAATTAGGTCATGCCACTGCTGCAATTCGCCGTGAGTGTAGTGTTGATAACGCTTTTCAACTGCATCGACCAAATAATCGTGCCAAGGCTCAATACGACTGCTTTGGATCGCTTGTTTAAATGCGGAATAATTAATCATCGAATAAATCCAACCATTAGGGCTTAAACGCGATAATTGATGCAAAGTTCAGTTGCTGGTGCCAGCATTTTACTGGTTTAAAGCCTATTTGTTCCAGTCGGTTTAGGTGCGTTTCCATGGTTTCAGGAACTAAAACATTTTCTAACGCATTCCGCTTTTGGCTAATTTCTAGCTCGCTGTAGCCATTCTCTCGCTTGAATTGATGATGTAATTCAATCAAAAGATCATTGATGACCGGATCGTCAAAATGCAGTTTTTCAGAAATCAGTAAAACACCGCCGGGCAACATTGCTTCAAAGAGTCTCGCTAGCAGAGGCTCTCTTTGCGCAAGCGGAATAAATTGTAATGTGTAATTTAAAACCACCATGCTTGCAGTGTGGAAGTTTTGCTCGAGCAAATCGCCGGCGATTAATCGAATTGGTGTTTGATGTTTAAAGTTGTCAATATTATTTTGACACCGTTCGATCATTGCTGGCGAATTATCGATTCCGATTATCTCGACGTTTTGTTGTTGATTTCCATAACTCATCGCTAAGCTGGCCGCTCCTAGAGAACAACCGAGGTCATAGCAATGACTGTCGGTTTGGATATGTTTTTGCGCTATCAGCTGAATATTATGTAGCACTTCTGTGTAGCCCGGGACCGAGCGTTTGATCATATCGGGAAATACCGAGGCGACTTTGCTATCGAATCGAAACGGAGCAGGCTGGGTGGGTTCAGCGTAGATGTTATCGTTGCTATTATTCATTAATTGGTTACTAGTTCGGCCAATTGTGCCGAGGTCTGAAAAACGAATTTTCCTTGTTGATTGAATACATATCCTGGCTTTTTTCCGTGGTAGCGGATGGAATCGTCCTGAAATCGAATTGCAGTGCCTTCAGCAATACCTATCACTTTTGCATTGGGGTTTAACCTGAGGAATTCTTCTAACCGTTGTTGTCGCGTTTCACCTTGATGGCCCGGCGGGTTGCCGTCGATGTAGTGCGGGTTGACTTGCCAAGGAATTAGAGAAAGTGCCTCAAACGACGGCGGCGCTACAATCGGCATATCGTTGGTGGTCTTAATGGTAGGGCCAGCAATGTTTGAGCCAGCGCTCCAGCCTACGTAGGGCTTCCCTTGCGAGCAATGTTGCTTTATCGGTTCGAGTAAGTTTTCTTGATATAAAGCGTTTAATAGCGCAAAGGTGTTTCCACCTCCAACGACAATTCCTGGGGCATTTGCAATCGCTTCTTGTTGGCTTTTAAATCGATGGACCGATTTTACTTCCAGTCCAACCTGATTGAACGCTTGTGCTACCTGCGCTTCATATTGCTCATAGCTAATAGTCACGCCAGCATATGGGATAAAAACAATGGGTGCATTAGCATTACTATCAGCGAAAAACTCTGCGATAACCGGCAGCGCGTGTTCTAAATATTGGGTTTCAGCCACTCGAGAGCTACTGAATAGAAGTAAATTTTTTGACATGGCGCGAGCTTAATCAAGAATTGAATAAGCCGCGCATTTTAAACACAATTGAGGCCGATGCCTAGTCAAAGCATCGACTAAACCTCAGGATAATCACAAGTCGTTAAGGCTTTTAATGATTAAAACATTTAAAGGGAGCTAGTTTTCCCAGTTTTTGAGGCCTCTTAAGGTATTTTCGATGCTGTCTGTAATTAGCTTTTGCTTATCCACCCAGGCGATACTTGGCAAGCTATAAAACGAGCCGTAAATACCATAGGTGGCAGAAGTGATAAGTTGTGAAACGTAGAGCACGTTATCTTCCTTAAAGGTGCCATTGGCCATGCAGCGGGTAACCGCATTAGTCATTGTCTCCACATACTCTTTGGTACCTGGCGTATTGTAAACATCAAAATTGTCGTCCAAAGGCGCTTTAAAATCTTGAGTTTCAATCAGCAGTTGATAGTTTTTCGGGTGATCGAGCCAATATTTAACGGTAGCGTGCATTAAGTGATTAATAACATTTATCGGGTCACCGGACATAATTGCATCGCTCGGTTTACTCTTTTCCCACATATCTTGGGAAATATCGACCCAAAAGTGCTTTAGAATTTCCTTTTTATTCTTAAAGTAATAATAGATCTTGGTTGGAGCAAAGCCCGCTTGCGCAGCAATCTTCCGCATACTCGCGTTTTCATAGCCATCGTTGATAAAGAGTTCGCGTGCTATGTTGATGATGCTGTCTCGTATCTCATTTTTTTGTTGGTTTGATAATGAAGGGCGGCCAGGTTTTCTTTTTAGTGTTGTCATTTTTATATTTACCTAGTGATGGTCCGTTACTACAGTTCTAACCCAAACTAACTCAGGTTAATGAATTGGGGCTGAGCATTATAGAGCAATGAAATTCGCAAAACATTGGTGATATTTCACAAGTTAACACTTTTCACGCTTTTTGGTTGACGACTATTACAAGTAAGTCTTAAAACAGAGCAATAAAATCCTTGCAAAAAGCTATTATTCCGGTTAATTTAACCTGATAAGTAGCCCACCGGCTACAACACATGGACTATTCGTCGTTTTACATATTTTGATCTAAGAAGCGTAAAAAAGCTTGTAATTTCAATAGTTTGTATTGAATAGATATCTTTAGTCGCAGTCGCAATTCTAGCGCAGATAGTAAAGCCTAGAAAAGACGGAGATATTCATCTAGGCCGGAAACGGCAGGAAGTATAGGGGTGGTAGGATGCGTAAATCGCAGGGAATTAGATCTCTCAGTCAGAGCTTCATGGATGAAGGGCTAGGCGACTCCGAAAATCACTCAAATCATGCGCCCATCCAGTCTATTTTAGTTGTTGATCCCGATCCGGACTTCTCATCTACTGTCACCGATTACCTTAAACTTTTTGGTTATAACATTAGTCATCAGGCTAATATTGAAACCGCACTCACTATTGTTAAAGAAACGCCTACGGATGTTATCTTTTTGGCTGACAACTTCGATTTTCATCATCCTATCGACGTGCTTCGCCGCTTTAAATCAGTTGCTCCGAGTTCGCAAATTGCGATATTAGCCAACAAAGGAGACGACCAACTTGCAGTAGAACTGCTGAAATCTGGCGCCGATGACTACTTAAGTCGGCGAGTGAAAGACAAAGATATTTTGACCTCCATTGCGAATCTACTTGAACGAATGGGGCAAGCGCCTGCCGAATCAAAGCAACCTCAAATAAATCCTCCTGACAAAACTAGCAATGCAGAATTGGGCGAAATCTTGGTATCGGATAATATTCACGAGCCAGCTGAGCAGGTCGAGGGCGAGTTGATTGCACTCAGTGAAATCGCCCAAGGAAAAATTGTACAACCTACGGAAGTACTCGACTTCTTACCCGGGCTTTTATTAGTGCTCGATGAAAATCTGGATATCACTTACCTCAATCAACGCTGTGCAGAGTGGCTAGGGTATCGGCAAAAGGACATTAAAAATCAGCCTATTGATAATATTGTCCCTAAACAAGTTTATTCTGAGTTAGTGAGAGAATTAAAAGCGTATTGTTCCGAAATAGCCAAACAAAATAAAGACGCGATTAAGTCCAGTAAATTATTTGAAATGATTGTAACTCCGAAGCAAGGACAGAGTATTCCCGTTCGCTGTCAAATTAGTTTGTTTAATCGACAATCAACCAATGTCGAAGAATCAGAACTGGCAAGTGAAACCGAATACTTGTTGACCCTTGAAGATCTACGAAATGAAAAGGAAAAGCAAGCTGAGCTCCTCTATCTCTCGATGTGGAATACTTTATTAAGAGCGTTTGCACATCGATTTATCAACTTAAAGTTAGAAAAATTTTCCGAAGAACTATCCAGCATTGTTTCTGAGACTGCCAACTTCTTCAAACTCGATCGGGTCTCAATCTATTTGTTCGACAAAAATAAATCGAAAGCGCGAATTTATTTGGAGTGGTTAAAAAAGGATGTCGATAGTTTAAAAGTGTTTTCTAAAAAGGTGGATGTCGATCCGCAACTTGTTGAGTTTCAACAAATGCTGGAAGGGCACACTCAAATTATTGAACCCGTTGCAGTAATTCAGGATTCTGACATCGATCAATGTTTTGGTTTGTCGGAACATTATGCCCAAGTTAACGCAGCGTCTACGGCGGTGCTGCCTATCCAAAAAAGTTCAGAAACTATCGGCTGGTTGGCCATGGACTATCAGTCTGATGAACGTCACTGGTGGTCATCAGACATTGAAGTAATTGAACCATTAGCACAATTGGTATCAGAAGCGTTCACCCGTCGCGCGCAAGAAGAACATCGCAAAGTCACCCACCAAAAATTGTCAGAAAATCATGGGAGATTATCAGAACAAGCTTTCCTCGATGGCTTGACTAAATTAGCTAACCGACGATATTTTGATAAGGTGTTAGAATCAGAAGTTCGCAGAGCATCGCGAGACAAATCTAATATTGCTTTACTCTTTTGTGATGTCGACTATTTTAAAGCCTACAACGATACTTATGGCCATATCGAGGGTGATGTGTGTTTAAAAGCAATTGCGGCCATTTTAAAACAAGAATTCCAACGTGCAGGTGATTTTGTAGCGCGTTTTGGCGGTGAGGAGTTTGCTGTGATTTTATCTGGCACATTAGCAAACGACGCGCTGGAAGCGGCGGAAAAATTGAGACAGCATATTGAGTCAATGAATATTGAGCACAGAGGTTCGCCTCTCGGTAAAATAGCCATGAGTATCGGTATTTCAAGTGTTATTTCTCCGGAACCGACCGATGCCAGAAAGCTACTTTCAAAAGCTGACAAGGCACTTTACAAAGCCAAGAGCAACGGCAGAAATCGAGTTGAGAT
Organism: Kangiellaceae bacterium; assembly: GCA_965230525.1. GTDB lineage: Bacteria > Pseudomonadota > Gammaproteobacteria > Enterobacterales > Kangiellaceae. The sequence goes on along the minus strand of OZ246008.1, from coordinate 3,614,645 downwards.
ATCACCTTTCTCACCAAGATAAAATCATAATAATTGATTGTCACTGGTAGCTGAACTATGAATAGCAATCGACGATATATTATGCCGAAACAAGAACCCAAAGATAAAAGTCTTTTTGTTGCACTGGGCTTATCTTTGGTTTTTCTCCTTATATTACTGTTTAATGCGCAGTCATCAAAAACAACAAACGACAGTTTTCAATTTAACCCTGAGCCATCAAATTCAGAACAGGCCAATCGCTTAATCGCAACAGTTAATTTGCAAGTTTCCAAGTTAAATCGTCGAATTAAATATCAGCAAGCGCTGCTGCAAAAACTAATTAATAATCTTGAGAAAGAATCGTTTCATCGCGGTGCCGATCAGAAAAAACTTAGGCGGTTGTTGAAAGAATACGGGATCGATGGAAAGTTATCTGACCCAACCGAACAACAAAATATTCAACAACTTGAATTGCGGTTACAAACGGTTCCCAATGCAATTGTCATCGCGATGGCAATTTACGAATCAAACTGGGGGCGCTCAGGTCTAGCACTCAGAAATAATAACTACTTTGTTAATACCTGTAAGAACGCTCGGTGCAAAAATTCCGATCAGGCTCAAGTTGACTCGACGAAAAATGGTGTTAGTCATTCGGTGGATAAATTTAAAAGTTTTCAAGACTCTGTGAAAGCAGTAGTTAACACTTTTAATTCTCACCCTGACTTTCAAGTGTTTCGAAATACTCGAGCGGGTTTTCAGCGAAGAGGTCAGCTCTATCGAGCCGAGCAACTTATCACGACACTGAAATACGCAGGGCATTACAATGAATCGCAAATTCAACAACTGATCGAAATCATTAAAACCAATCGGCTCTAGAGGCCTTAATCAATCGATTATTACCTCGCTTCCACAAGCCCCAGTAGCTTTTAATGAGGCTAAAAGTCTAAACCGGGCTCGCAAAAGAAATAGCTTGAATTAACCTACAACGCCCCCATTTATTCTGTAACTTAATTTTAATAGGGGTATTCCCATGCGAATGGATAAATTGACTAGCAAGTTCCAGCTAGCTATAGCTGATGCGCAATCTCTGGCTATTGGCCGAGAGCATCAATTCATCGAGCCAATCCATATGATGACTGCACTGCTAAATCAAGACGGTGGAAGCGTGCGTCACCTTATGGCACAAACTAATATAAATTTACATAGCCTTCGCTCGCAATTGGCCGAAGCACTCGACCGCTTGCCACAAGTTGAAGGCAGTCCCGGTGAAGTACACATTTCAAATGATTTAGGCCGATTATTAAATCACTGTGACAAACTAGCACAGGAGCGCAAAGATCAGTACATTTCTAGTGAGCTTTTTGTGCTTGCAGCTCTGGAAGACAAAGGGGCTTTGGGCAATATCTTGCGTGAATTAAACGCTGACAAAAAAGCAATTGAGCAAGCGATTGAACAAGTTCGCGGAGGTCAATCAATTGACGATCCTAATGCCGAAGAGCAGCGACAAGCATTAGATAAATATACTATCGACCTGACTGAAAGAGCAGAGCAGGGCAAACTCGATCCGGTAATTGGGCGAGATGATGAAATTCGCCGTACTGTGCAAGTGTTGCAACGTCGTTCAAAAAACAATCCGGTATTAATTGGTGAGCCAGGTGTGGGTAAAACCGCAATTGTTGAAGGGCTTGCTCAGCGTATTGTTAACGGTGAAGTACCCGAAGGTATAAAAGGCAAACGAGTATTGTCATTGGATATGGGCGCGTTAATTGCCGGCGCAAAGTTTAGAGGCGAATTTGAAGAGCGTTTAAAAGCGGTGCTAAATGATCTGTCTAAGCAAGAAGGACAAATCATTCTGTTTATCGATGAAATACATACCATGGTTGGCGCAGGTAAATCGGAAGGCTCAATGGATGCAGGCAATATGCTTAAACCTGCATTGGCGCGAGGGGAGCTTCATTGTGTGGGGGCGACCACTCTGGATGAATATAGAAAGTATGTTGAAAAAGATGCTGCGCTTGAGCGGCGTTTCCAGAAAGTGCAGGTTGGCGAACCCACCGTGGAAGATACTATTGCCATTCTTCGCGGACTAAAAGAGCGTTATGAAGTACATCATGGGGTTGATATCACTGACCCAGCAATAGTGGCAGCAGCAACGCTATCGCACCGTTATATTTCTGACCGTAAATTGCCTGATAAAGCCATTGATTTAGTCGATGAAGCAGCGAGCTTGATCCGGATGGAAATCGACTCTAAGCCGGAAGAAATGGATCGCTTAGAACGTCGCTTGATCCAACAAAAAATACAGCGAGAAGCACTAAAGAAAGAAAGTGATGCAAGCTCTCTTAAGCGGTTAGAAGAACTCGAATCTAAGATTACCGAAATGGAACGAGAGTTTTCTGAGTTGGATGAAGTTTGGAAAGCTGAAAAAGCGGCTGTACACGGTACACAATCAATCAAGACCGATCTCGAGCGAGCACGAATCGATTTGGAATCAGCAAAACGCGCTGGGGATTTAGCCCGAATGTCAGAATTACAATACGGCCGAATTCCAGAGCTTGAGCAACAGCTCGATATGGCTAGTCAGGTTGAGATGCAAGAAATGACCTTGCTCAGAAACAAAGTCAGTGAAGATGAAATAGCGCAAATTGTTTCCAAATGGACAGGCATACCTGTTAAGAAGATGCTCGAAGGTGAGAAGGAAAAATTACTTAAAATAGAAGATCATTTGCATACTCGCGTGGTTGGTCAAAGTGAGGCGGTTTCTGCGGTATCTAATGCGGTTAGGCGCTCTAGGGCGGGTCTGTCAGATCCGAATCGTCCAAATGGTTCGTTCTTGTTTTTAGGGCCTACAGGTGTGGGAAAAACCGAATTAAGCAAAGCGTTAGCTAATTTCTTGTTCGATTCCGAAGATGCCATGGTACGAGTGGATATGTCGGAATTTATGGAAAAGCATTCGGTTGCTCGTCTTATTGGTGCGCCTCCGGGCTACGTGGGTTACGACGAGGGCGGCTATCTCACAGAATTAGTGCGTAGAAAGCCTTATTCGGTCATTTTGCTTGATGAGGTCGAAAAAGCGCATCCTGATGTGTTCAATATTCTACTGCAAGTGCTAGAAGACGGGCGATTAACTGATGGTCAAGGTCGTACCGTGGACTTTAGAAACACGGTGATAATTATGACATCCAACTTAGGGTCCGATCTGATTATGGAATCTGCCGGTAAAGAGAATTACCAAGCGCTTAAAGATAAGATAAATGGCGTGATTGGTGATTATTTTAGACCTGAATTCTTAAACCGAATTGATGAAACCGTGATTTTCCACTCGCTAGAGCGCGAGCATGTTAAGCAGATTGCACGCTTGCAACTTGAGCGCTTGGCAACAAGATTGGAAGATAATGAGTACCAGTTTGAGTTTACTGAAGATGCCCTGGAGTTAATCGCAGAGAAGGGGTTTGACCCTGTTTATGGGGCGAGGCCACTCAAGCGAGCGATTCAACAATGGGTAGAAAATCCTTTAGCCGAAAAACTGCTCAGTGGTTCCATCGAGCATGGGCAGATGGTGTCGCTGGATGTTGAAAACGGCGAGTTTGTTTTCTAGTAGGATTAAGTGATTAGTAGTCAATCGACGCATACATTGCCTGTGATGAAAATGTGAGTGCCAGAGGCGCGAACATAACATTTGCAAAGCCTCTTGTTGTCAGCCAGCAAGAGGCTTTTTGTATAAACGTTCTTAAAAAGCATATCTAAGCATTTGAAATTAATGTTTTTTATTGTGGCTGTTAACCTATTTTTGAAGATAATGACAGCTGATACAAATCGCTTAGTTTCTAAGAAGTTAATTTTCAATATGCTAAACTATCTCCAGCTTTTTATACTTATCACTGTAATTTAGGGAAAACTGTTAATGCCTCAAAAGATTCTTGTAACCGGTGGTGCAGGTTATATCGGTAGTCATACTTGTTTGTTGTTGATTGAAGCTGGTTTTGAAGTGGTGGTGGTCGACAACCTAAGTAATTCGTCGCTTGAGTCACTTCGCCGTGTTGAGCGGCTGACCAATGAATATATCCGGTTTTATAAAGTAGATATCACTGACAAAGTCGCGCTTCAGCGAGTGTTTGAAGAGCACAATTTTGAGGCGGTGGTGCATTTTGCGGGCTTAAAAGCGGTCGGCGAATCATCGCAAATACCGCTCACTTATTATCAGCAAAACGTCAATGGTAGCTTGTGTTTGCTTGATGTGATGCAGGCTAATGGCTGTAAACGTATTGTGTTTAGCTCATCTGCTACAGTTTATGGCGACCCTGCCAGCGTGCCAATTAAAGAAGACTTTCCGATTTCTGCTACTAATCCCTATGGCAGGACTAAATTGTTTATCGAAGAAATCCTACGTGACCAAGCCGTAGCCGACGCAGATTGGCAAATCGTGTTGCTGCGCTATTTTAATCCGGTCGGTGCGCACGCAAGTGGTGAAATCGGCGAACATCCACAGGGAATTCCCAATAACTTAATGCCTTTTGTTAGCCAAGTTGCAGTGGGACAACGTGAAAAACTTTCAATATTTGGCAATGACTACCCAACACCTGACGGCACCGGCGTGAGAGATTATATCCATGTGGTTGATCTGTCAGATGCACACGTTAAAGCTGTACAAAAAATACCTCAGCTTAAAGGGGTGACGACCTTAAACCTAGGCACTGGTAAAGGCTATTCGGTATTGGAAATGGTAAAAGCGTTCGAAAAAGGCTCAGGAAAGCCAGTACCATATCAAATTGTAGCGAGAAGGCCCGGTGATATAGCCGAATGCTGGGCTGATCCTGCTCGGGCAAAGCAAGTTCTTGGTTGGCAGGCCAATAAAGGACTGGAGGAAATGATAACAGACACTTGGCGCTGGCAAAGTAAAAACCCAAATGGGTTTGAGTAATACTCAGGGAGCTAGGAGCTAGGAGCTAGGAGCTAGGAGCTAGAAAGTAATCTCCGCAATTCCAATAAAACTCTTGCACTAAATTATCGATCTGATATTATTCGCGCCGTCTGAAATTCAAATCATTCAGCGCTGGACCTATAGCTCAATTGGTTAGAGTACCGCCCCGACATGGCGGGGGTTGAAAGTTCGAGTCTTTCTAGGTCCACCAATTTCCTGTTCATTCCCTATTCGTTATTTTCTTTATTCAGATAGCATTCAGACATTGAATGGTTATAATTGGCTATTGAATAGTAGAATTAACTGTTGCGTTTAATTAAATTTAAGTGAGTTGCTTGTGAAAACTGTGCTTTCAATTGGGATGATCTTGCTCGGTGCTTTTACGTTTATTGCTCAGTGCGAAAACACGGAACAAAACCAGCCAACATCGAGCTCTGCCGCAAATGCGTTAGACAAAACCAAGGCTGATAACAAAAATCAGGCTAGCCCACAACAAGTTGCTCAAGAACTCAATCTAAACCCCAAACAACAGGCAAAACAAGACGTCGAGTCTCGCTTTCGGCGGTTGTTAGAAGATATCGACACCACGCTTTTGGCGCAACACCAGCAGCTAAAAACGGAAAGCGGACTACTACTTGAATTTGTCGATGAAAAAATTATCCCATACTGGGATATTGAGCTAACACTTCGTTTGCTAGTGGGTAGTAAAACATGGAAATCCCTAGCGCCAAGTGATGTTCAAAAGCTAAGGCAAGCATTTGTTAACACCATGCACCGCTATGTCTATGAAGGTGTTAATCTCTACGATGGTCAGCGAGCAAAATTTATTGGCGCTAAACTCTCGAGCAAACCTGGTAAAAATAACCAAGGTCAAATTACTATTCAGCTAGAGCCTGTCTATCTACCTTCCTTCAATATCCACTTCAAAGTCGCCAAGCGTGATAAAGACTGGCTCCTCTATGATATATTTGTTGAGGGTGTAAGTTATATTAAGTTGAAAAAGAACGAATATCGTCAAATTATCAATACTAAGGGGGTAGAGGGCTTATTGGCTCACCTTGGAAGCAAAAATATTGATGTGACTAATTAATTACAAGCCCTTGTAGAATAATGTCCAAAAACTTGTTCTCATCGCCTCGATAATATAATGTCAGCCAGTTAAGCAATACAATCAGGAGCCAAGTTTATGGATTGGTTAAAAATTCACGACAGAGTAGGAGCGGTTTATTTGCGTATTGTCGTTTTTTTTGTACATAATATTATGTATAATCTCTGGCCTCTTAATTTAAGATATTGCGACAAGTCTAAGAGTTTTTAAATCAAACTTTCAGTTGCCGTGACTTGCACATAAAGTCGGTCGCGGTATTATCGAAATGTCACACAACTTCAGTTGCAAGAGTCATTGAGGCCTGTTTCAAAAAGTAATGAAAAATCAATTTATATTCGAGACTAAACTGTTAATTCTTTTGGCGTTCACCCTATTGATTTCGGCTTGTCAGGGGGTACCGACTTTGCGGCCAATGGTTTCGTTGGTAGATGATAATTTGGTCCTTTCTGATAATAAAAAAGTCGAACCCAAAATAATTAATATATTAAATGGCGATGTTGGAATATACCCAGTAAGCGGTAGTAAAATGTATTTGAAAGTCGGGAAGATTTATAAATCCGGAATGGGGTTGACATGTAGGACTATCAATTTACTACAAAATCGGTTTTGGGAAGCGAATACCGAGTCACGGGTTGTTTGTAGAGAGGTGGCTGAACGAACTTGGTATATTGTCCCTTCTATTGATACAGGTCGGCAGTCACTAAATTTAGAACTATAACGTACAACTGGTTAGCAAATGATTCGGATAATCAAAGGTATATTTAGAACAGTTTTGTGCGCACTATTGTGCGTTAGTCACTTGTACTCTCTTGAATTAGAATCAAGTGGCATTGCTAGAGTCGCTTCAACTCAAGATTCAATTTCAGATGGGCTTTTCAGTACAAAGAATGATATTGACAGAGTATCAGCAGATATTGAAAGTAGGGCGCCGCTGGGGGTAGGAGAGAATAAAATCTTGCTCCCTGGCCAAAATACAGCTGATAAACTTTTACCAATTCCTGAAATGGGTATGGCCCCTCCATATGGAGCAAATCTCTTCGCTGGTGGATATGAAACGGCTAGAGCCGATGGTTTAAACAGTGACTACATAATTTCATTTGGTGATAAGATCTCCATATGGATGTGGGGGGCTGCGAACTCTGCTGAAGTCGTGACCGTTGATAACCAAGGGAACATATTTTTACCCAACATTGGGCCAATTCAAGTTGCGGGTGTAAAAGCTCGTAATGTGAATGAGGTCGTAACTAAAAGTATAAAAAGAATCTATAAAGAGGATACAAAAATATATGTAAATCTTTTAGCACCAACGCCTATCGCAGTGATGGTGGCCGGAGCGGCAAATCGACCGGGTCAGTATGCAGGAATGGCTTCTGACACAGTCTTGTATTACCTGAAAAGAGCTGGTGGAATTGATTCGGAGAGAGGAAGCTACAGAAAAGTTCAAGTATTAAGAGGTGATACGGTTATTCATACGGTCGACCTGTACGAATTTCTTCGGCAAGGGGTAATGCCTACCATAAACTTCAAGGATGGCGATGTAATATTCGTCCCTCAGCTGACTTCAGTAATCAACGTGACTGGTGGTGTGCGTAATCCGTTCAGATTTGAGTTTTCGGATCCAGAAATCAGTGGTTTGGACGTACTTTCATTCGTCCGTCCCTTGGCGCAAAGTAGCCATGTTTTCATCAGAGGTGTTAGGCAAACAGGGCTATTTTCAATATACTTAAGTGTCGGGGAATTTGAGAAATTTATACTTCGAGACGGCGATAAATTAACTTTTAATAAAGATCGTAGAACCGATTTTTATGAAATTGAGGTGAGAGGCAGCTATCTAGGCCCTTCACATTTTAGAGTCAACAATCGATTAAAATTACATGATGTGCTGAATCATATAGAAATAGACCCTAACTTAGCAGACTTTTCATCAGTTTATATAATGCGGCAAAGTGCAGCAATAAAACAAAAACGACTATTAGACGAGTCCCTAGATCGCTTGGAAAGGTCGGTTCTTGTTGCACCGACTTCTTCCACGGGGGAGGCTCAAATTAGAGCTCAAGAAGCACAGTTTATTTCGGATTTTATCGCCAGAGCGAGGCAAGTCTCCCCACAAGGAAAGGTAGTAGTATCTTATAATGATAAAGTGGCAAATGTATCTCTAGAGAATGGGGATATAATTGTGATCCCATCTAAAACCGATTTGATTCAAGTTGGAGGTGAAGTAACAATGCCCCAATCAATAGTGTATAATACCGAAGCTACAGTTGCGGATTACATCGCTTGGGCAGGAGGCTTTACCGATCGTGCTAATTTTGACTATGTCATAGTGGTGCGAGCTAACGGGTTATCAGAGTACTTTGCAGTAGGGAATTCCACTTGGTTTTCCTCTAAAGATGTAAATCTTAAACGCGGGGATAGTATCATAGTATTACCTCGAGTCGAGACTAAGTCGTTGCAAGCTATGAAAGATATAACTCAAATTCTTTACCAAATTGCTATATCAGCGAACGTGGTTCGATAATGGCAAAAGTTATTCACCGAAAGAAGGTGAAAGTTTGGAAAGATGTCATCTTTGCAATCTTTATTAGAGAGATAAAGAGCAAGTTTGATGATAAGCTTGGTCTGGTATGGGCGTTTTTAAACCCTTTAATGTTTGTGTTCGTTCTTTCTTATGGTAGGGAGCTTTTATGGGGGCCTTATACGCATTCAATGCCAACATTTATGTTTATGTTGTACGGCATGCTCTTTATTCAACTGTTCACATCCACTCTCAAATCTACATCATCCGCAATTAGCCGTAATCGAGCTTTATTTGCTTTTCGTCAAGTCCAGCCAATCAGTGCTATAATAGCGTCTGCGCTGCTCGAACTATTGGTAAAAATTGTTGTAATTTTGCTTTTGATGCTAATAATTCTTTTTCTTCGCTTAGAGTATCAACTAAGTAATGTGCTTTTGATCTTTGCTTATTTGGGTCAAACTTGGTTTATTGCTATAAGCTTAGGTTTGGTTTTAGGGGTATCTAGAGAGTTCGTGAAAGAGATTAAAAGGGCGCAGGAGCTATTAGTAAGGCCATTGTTTTTCATTTCGGCAGTATTTTTCAGTCTTCAAGATATCCCGACGGAATTTTGGAATTATTTGGATTGGAATCCTATTTTGCATGCAATAGAATTATCTAGGAGCGCTGCTTATTCAAATTACCCAGTGCTAGGAGTAAGTTCAGTTTACTTAATTTCATTCACAATTATTACTGCTCTTTTTTCGCTAATAGTATATAAATTATCATGGAAGAGAATGCTAGGTAAATGATCGCACTTGAAAACATTACTAAATATTATACTTCAAAATTAGGAAGACAATATATTTTGAGGAATTTATCTTTCTCTTTCCCTTCAGAGCACAATATTGCAATTTTAGGTAGAAATGGCGCTGGTAAATCCACACTTTTTAGGTTATTAGCCGGTAGTGAACACCCTAATTCAGGTCGAATCATAAGCAAAGCATCGATATCTTGGCCTGTTGCCCTAGCTAGCGGAATTCACCCAAAAATGACAGGGCGGGAAAACACTAGATTCATTGGTAGAATTAACGGTGTTGAAGATTTAGAGCTATACGAGGACAGGGTGAAGTTATTCTCGGAATTAAGTCATAAGTATGATCTTCCAGTAAAATCATACTCTAGTGGCATGCGTGCGAGGCTAGCTTTTGCTTGTTGTATGGAAATAGAGTTTGACGTTTATTTAATTGATGAAGTTACTTCAGTTGGCGATAGCAAATTTAAACGAAAAGCTAAAAAATCGTTATTGCAAAAGAGTAAGTCTTCAAATGTTATCATGGTAAGTCACAATATGGACGAAATACGACAATTCTGCGACAGTGCGATAATAATTAATTCTGGGAAGCTAGTTTTTCATAATGATATCGAACAAGCTATAAAAAACTACAAAAAGTTGTAATTATGAGTCTAGAAAAAATACAAGAAGTGGAAAAACGCTTCCAGGAAATAAAGAAAGAGACTTCTGCGGATGATTGGCTAAACCCCGATTTTTTGTATAGGCTTGTAAGGAACATTGAAAAAGAAGATACTGCGCTGGCTTATAGGTTGATTCAAAGGGCTCATACGCTGAGACCAGATGGCCCCAAAATTAAAAAGAAAATGCACTCTTTATGTTATGGATTAAACCAGAGTGACCCTAATTTTTTACACATGTCTTCGGACGAACAGTTTCTTAAAGAAACAGCCAAAGGCAATATTTCTGGAATTTTTGGAGCTTTGAGGTCCAAAATTTTACGTGACAAAGTCAAGAGTCCTTTCACTCTATTTGTCATCTTACCCAGTTTGATATTTTTTATATATCAAGTTGGTTTTGCTTCAGAAAGGTATGAAAGTCGTTCGATATTGATCGTAAAGAAAGCAGATGACTCTGTTGTGACCCCTTCTTTTGCTATGTTACCCGTTTCTTCGCTTCCTGGAACTGAAATTGATGCAAATTTGGTTAAAGCATATATTTTATCAACTGATATGTATTATTTGCTGGACAGCCAATTAGCCCTAAAGGAGCATTATTCAAGCACTAAAGTTGATTTTTTTAGTAGGCTTCACAGTTGGTCGTCCAGCGAAGATTTAATCGAATTCTACAGAAGGCACCTGGTTGTGACAATTGATAGAGATTCCTCTTTAATCACCATTAAGACCCAAGGCTTTACAGCAGACTTTGCTAAGAAGCTAAACCAGGAAATAGTGCGGTTGTCGGAATTATACATTAATAATATCTCCAATAGCATCGCTGATCAGCAGCTCTCTTTTGTGAATAAGGAGCACCTTTTAATATCCGAACGTTTAGCAAGAGCAAAATCTAACGTACTAGAGTTTCAGGCTGCTAACAATATTTTGGATCCATTGGTAGAGGCGGGAGGATATCAGCAGATAACGTTTAATCTAGAGAGTGCTATTTCTTCGAAGAAGGTTGAACTTTATAGGCTTCAAAAAATTATGACTGATAGCTCACCTCTTGTAACTGCATTGAAACGCGAAATAGAAGCATTAGAAAAACAACTTTTACAAGAAAATGCCCGACTAACTGGTAAAGGTCGAGGGGGAACGGAGGGGCAAACAGTAAGCACACTCCAAGCTAAGTATTATGAATTAAAAATAGAATTGGATATGGCTCTCCAAGCATTTTCAGCGTCGCTTGTTTCACTGGAAAAGAAGAGAGTTGATGCATATAGACAGCTAAAATTTTTAGTTGTGATAGAGTCTCCCACTCTAACGGACGAAAATCAATACCCTGAAGTTATCTACAATACGGCACTTTTGGTATTATTATTATTGATAGTATTTGGTCTTGTGAGAGTGACCATAGCAATTGTTGACGAACTGAACTAAGTGGAAATCATACTTTTATGACTCGTACTCCAACAATCTATGCGCATAGAGGTGTTAATGCACTGGCTCCTGAGAACTCACTAAAGGCATTTAAATTATGTATTGATTTTAAGGTCGATTGGATTGAGTGTGATGTTAGAATATTAAAGAATGACCTTTTTATACTCTCGCATGATCTTAACTTAATAAGAACTTCGGGTATCGATGTCAACCTATCTGACCTTTCGCTAGAAGAGTTAAAGGAGATTAAGTTACTTTCCATAGATTCTAATGGTTTCGACAAAGAAACTATTCCAACACTTAAGGAATTCCTGAGTTTCTTGTCTGGGACAAATCTGAATATAAACTTTGAACTAAAATTTTATAAAAAGGGAGTTCCACCCAGTGAGTCTTTGGTAAAGAGCTTCCTAAAAGAAATCAGTCCGTTGATAGATAATCATGCAATCATATTATCGAGTTTTAATCATGAATTGATATTTATTGCAAAATTACTAGCTCCAAATCTAAAAACAGCAATCTTGCTTTCTGAAAAACAATTTAAAGCTGGTGTTGATTGGAAAAAGGTCTTAAACAAGACAAATTCCGAGCATATAAATATTGAAGACACTATTGCTAGTCAAACTTTAGTGTACGAGATGTTGGCTGAATCCGTCGAGGTTAATGTTTGGACTGTAAATACCCTAAAGAGAGCTACAGAGCTTTTTGGTTGGGGGGTTTGTGGAATATTCACTGACTCGTTAGAAATTTTAGACGCTGCTCGAGACGGAAAATTTAATAATGCCCTTATATAACTCTATTTGATTGGATGGTTTGGATGAGTAAAACAGTAATAACCTATGGGACTTTTGATATGTTTCACATAGGACACCTTAAATTATTAGAGCGAGTTTCAAAGTTAGGTGATCGACTAATAGTCGCCGTATCAACAGATGAATTCAATCGTAAGAAAGATAAAAGAGTATTAATTCCCTACTCTCAGCGTGCTGAAATAGTATCTTCAATTAAATATGTAGACTTAGTAATTCCTGAAACTTCTTGGGAGCAAAAGTTAGATGATATTAAGGCACATCACGTTGATACCTTTGTTATCGGTGATGATTGGGCTGGTAAGTTCGATTTTTTGAGAGAGTACTGTGAAGTGATTTATTTAGAGCGAACACAAGATATTTCTACTACCAAATTAAAGAAATCTCTCACTAATTTTTTGTCCATCCCGAAAGAAGATATATTGAATGCTTTTAGGATAATAGAAACTCTTAAAAAAGATTTTGAATAGTTATTTGCTTATCTTTACCTTCTTGATGCGCGTAACGTCAAACTGATACTATTGGAAAATATTATGAAAAATATCTTAATACTGACTTTTAAGGGAATATTCTATTTGTTACCAAAGCTCAAGTTGTTTTTAAATAACAATTTCTTCAGAGGAAGGGCTGATAAATTACAACAAGAGAACAAAAAGCTCTCAAAGAGAAATGCCAAATTAAAAAAAGAGATAGAAAAAATCAAGAGTAAAGATATTTTTTCAAAAGAAAAGGAGGACATGATTAAGGTATCCTACCGTGTTTTATCCCAACTTTCCAACACGAGTGGTCGTCATCCAGAGAGTATTGATGTTGCTGTTTATTTTTATGGTTCGCTAACTAATATATATCAACTAAAACAATGGTTTAGTGTTTTTGATGAAATAGCTAAAGTTTATAAATTTACGATATTAGTGAGAAGTTTAAAGGTATATGAAGAATTGTTGATAAATGAATTTGATGTACGTTATTTGCACAGTATAGATGATGTAGACGCATTCTATAATAAGAACTCTATTAAAGTATTGCTGTACGTTAATAATGGAGTCAAAAATTTTCAATCCTTAATGTCTTCCAATTCAATTCATATTCACATAAATCACGGGGAAAGCGAAAAATCTTGTATGTACTCTAATCAGTCTAAGGCTTACGATAGGGTGTTTTGTGTAGGTAAGGCTGCAGTCGACAGGTATAAAAGACATTTACTTAATTTTGATGCTTCAAAGTATCGAATAGTTGGTCGGCCACAACTAGACTTTGTTCAAACGACAGAAGTAGAAATCCCGGAAGACAAGAACATCATAATTTACGCTCCGACTTGGGCTGCCACCCATGAATCAATGAATTACTCATCAATTGCAGACTATGGTGTGGAAATGATTAATAACTTACTTATTAATGAGGATAACTTTGTCATTTACAAGCCACACCCTTCAGTAGGTTCAACGTGTAAAAAGGAATTAAGAGCGCATAAACAAATCGAAAAAATTGTTAGAGAAAACGATAACGGGGTCAGTTTGATAAGTGAGGATATATTGAAGATATTTCCTCGTGTAGATTTGGCCATATTTGATAATACTTCAGCGGCAATCGATTTTCTTTATTTCGATCGACCAATGTTAATTACAAATTATTTTGACCGACTTAAGGGTATGCCTGAATTTGTAAAGGCTGCTAGATTATTAGATGGGGAGGACTATTTAAACATCGACTCATTGGTCGGCGATTTGCTCGAAAACGATTATACCTATGATCTAAGGCAAGAAATAAAATCCTACTATCTCGGTGAGTTTGAAAAGGGAGGCTCTACTCATAAATTTTTACAAGAAATTGATGATGCTATTCATGAGCGAGAGCAAGAGCAAGATACAAAACTCCTTTTAGGTCGTGTGGAAACTTAGTGTTATTTCGCGTTTAATAGGTCCATATAGATAAAGCTGTACGTAATGAGATTAACCAAAACCATATTGGCTCGCTGTTTCCCGCAATAGGTAAAAAACTTGAAAGGAGTGAGTTAGTGAAAAGGATTCTAAAAAAGACATGCTACAATCAATCTATAGTTTTTAGGTTCTTAATCTAGATAATGTAGAGCGGCAAGAAGCTTCATTGGTAATGTTAAATTTCGGAAGAATAGCTTTCTCACTTCTATCTAGTTTTTCTGAGTTTTTGTTTCTAGTATACAAGTATAAATTTGTAGCTCTTTATATTTCCTATAAACTCAGATAAGGAGAGTTTTTTGATAAATTTGATTTTGAAGACGTTTTATTTGATGATTTCTGTTTTTTTGGTCATCTTGCTATCAAATGAGGTTGAATGGAATAGTAGTTTAGAAAATATACAGGGAGTATTCTTGCTTCTAGTTTTGGTACGTCTGGCAAGTTTATTATTTACAAAAGCTGAATCGAACGGACCGTTTTTTCTCGTTTATAACTTGGTTTTTCCAATTATTGATCGTGTTTTAAGTATACTTTTACTGGTTTCTGTTTTACTACAATATTATTTAGAGTTTTCAGCCTCGGTTCTCTTAATCTTGGCATTAGGTATAACAAGTGAACTAATTGCACGAAAAGTTGAAAACCTGATTAAAAAAATCAAGATAGAAACTTATCAAAAGCCCAAAAAAGTTGCTATATGGATGAAAGTATCAAGGGAGGTTTTTTTACGATTAAAGTGGCCTGTTTATTTAGTTTTTGTTTCGCTGCTATTTCCAATGTATTTAGGCACAGTTTTACTCGTGCTTTTGATAGCTTTCGCTCCCTATTTGTACAATATATTTTTCAAGCTTAAGAATTTGGTGGAATTTAAAAATGGCGCTAGTAAAAGGTCCATAAGAATGTATGTAGAAAGTTATCGACCTGAAGTCATATTTTATTGTGCTGGGCATAAAGGTTCAGCTTATCAATTGAAGCAGTGGCTTGATGTATTAAACCGTTGCGGAAAACGAGTTCTTATTATTGTCAGAGAGCGACATTTTTTTTTAGAATTTTACAATACTCATCTTCCAATTTTCTTGGCTAAAAACATGGGAGCTATTGATCTATTTTTGACAAATGATACTAAAATTGTACTTTATCCGGCGAATAGTGCTAAGAATAGTCACTTCTTTCGATGGTCCCATTTAAAACATATTTTCGTAAATCATGGTGAAAGCGATAAGGTAGTAAATGTTAGTAAGTTTCTAAGGAGCTACGATAAATTATATGTGGCCGGACAGTTGGCCATTGATAGGATTAGAGATGCGGGGCTTGGAATAGATGATAAGCGATTTGAATTAGTTGGACGGCCTCAGACTGATCTAGCGTTGGATAAAGGTGTACCAGCGCCAAAAAATAGAATAAGAGTGTTATATGCACCAACCTGGGAAGGCTTTTCAGAGGACGCGAACTATACTTCGATTAACTCATATACCTTAAAAGCATTGCAAACGATGTTAGCAAACCCAAATATCGTATTGTTATTTAAACCACATCCTTACACAGGGATAGTAAGCCAAAATGTTAAAAGACATTTAAATGATCTTCAAATTGGGTTAGCGCAATTATCTAATGTAGAGATTTTTGGTAATGATAAAAATATTCATGACTTAATGAATGAATCGAACTGTATTATTACAGATGTATCTAGCGTGTTAAATGATTATTTATATACTGAGAAACCAATAATTATAAGTAACCCGCGAAGTTTGAGTCTAACGAACTATCATTCTAATTTTTACTCTTCAAAAGCGGCCTACATTTTGTCTGATAATTGGGAGAACTTGGACCAATTGCTTCGAACGGTGACAACCATGGACCCGCTAAAAGATGAACGTCTTAAAGTGGCTAGGTATTCACTAGGTCATTGGCCCCAAGGTGCGATGGAGCGCTTCAAAGAACAGCTCGATCTAGACTATTCGCAAGATGAGAAAATTGTTTGAAATATCTAAATTTTAGCAAGTTCTATCTTGTTCAATCGGGGAGGCTATGTTGTATAGATTTTTAAAATACTGTTTTATTCAGATGGTGAGCCTAGTCGATATAGTGCTCCCTAAGAAATATCAGTTTTGCATTTATATAACGAACGGAACCTATTGGGATGCAAATTTGCAAATATTGCATTACTATCTCATAAATGAAACATCGCATAAAGTACGTCTACTCGATGGAAATGATTTGTCAAGGTCAGGCTTAAAGAATTATTTTATTGTTTATTGGCACTTGATTAGTAGCAAATTCATTATCTATGATCATTCAATCCCTCTAGGGCTGATAAGTAAAAAGCACGTAAGAGTAAATCTGTGGCATGGAACTCCATTCAAAAAGATTAGGTTTCATTTATTAGATTTTCAAGAACAAACTCGTTCGGTTAAACAAGCTAAGATTACTGATATAGTATGTTCAAATTCAGATTACGATGCGTTGCTTATGTCTGCTTCAATGAATATTCCAAGATTTAATGTTTTAAGCACAGGATTACCGAGAAATGACTATTTATTGAGTTCGAACACAGAGGTAGTAACGTTAGATGTAAATCAATATCTGCAGCAGCTGTCGACGTTGAAATTTGGTTTTTGTAAATCTATCTTGTGGGCTCCAACATATCGAGGCGGAAGTAGGGAGTGGCTCGAACCAATTGATTTATCTGAGGAACAACAAGAAAAACTGTGTAACTTTCTTGAAAAAGAAAATGTCTGTTTATGGTTAAGAACTCATAAATTTTCCAAACTGAAAACATATAATCGTCTACTGAATCACCCAAATATCAAAGATGTATCCGATATCACAAACACTAATTTAATATTACGAGAAACAGATATCTTAATTACCGATTACTCTAGTATTTGGGTAGATTTCCTCCTAGTAGATAAGCCAATCGTATTCTACGCGCAAGATTATGCTGAATATCAAAAGCAAAGAGGCTTTATATTAGACTACAAAAGGGAATTGCCGACACCTTTATTAGATTGTTTTGATCAGCTACTTAAGTCACTTGAATTGAATTTAAAGAACTCCGACTTTATAGGATACGACATTCAAAAGCAAAAATATCATGTGTGTGAACAGAAAGCGAATAAAACAGAGCTTATTTACAAAGCTATAATTGATTTTCGAAGAGTGTTTTGATTAGTTGTTTGAAAGTTAATTCTACTTCACAAATAAACTCCCTTAGGTTGAGCATGAAAAAATTTGTAATAATAGGTATACAACGAACGGGTACAACCGTTATTCGTAGGGCCTTAAATAGCCACGCTGATATAGAGTGCTATCCTGAACTTTTTAAGATGCGTCACTTTAGAACAAAACCTTCAAAACACAGATTGGCTTATCATCGCTTAATGTTGAGTACGAATTTAAATCTAATTAGACATTTTTTCGATCGCGAGAAGTTAGTAAAAAAAACATTAGATAATATTTATCTTACGTCATCGGATGGCAATATAGGATTCAAGCTAATGTGTAATCAAGCAAAAATGTTTCCGACGATCGTTAGCTATATAAAGAATAATAATATTAAGATAATTCATATAGTTAGAAAGAACTTACTTAAAACATTTGTTTCTCGGAAGCTGGCGGTGAAAAGAGGATATAATAGTCGTGTGCCTATAGAACAAACAAAAATTGCTATTAATACAAATGGCCTCATTTCAGCATTAAAAAAAATACAGGCCGAGAATGACTTTTGGGAAAGTAAATTCAGTAACAATGATGATATATTGCGTCTAACTTATGAGTCATATTTGGAAAATAGTAAAATGGTGCAAGCAAAGCTCTGCGAGTTTATGGGGGTGAAACTTCAAGTTCTAGATGAACATTATGTAAAGATGACAAGCGATAAACTAAGAGAGGTCATAATTAACTATCAAGCTGTTGTTAATAGCTTGTTAGGAACTGAGTTTGAAGTATTTCTTGATGATGAATTGACCAACAATAGTAAACAGTAAATGAGAAATTAAATGATAAAAAAATTCTTAGTTCAAATTGCTTTCTGTATATTCTGTCTTTTTAATATTTCTTGTGGAGCGGATAAAGCTACTGCCGTGAATTACGGTCATAGACTCGGAGCTGACGCAATTTCCTGTTTGCCTGAAAATTCACTTCAACTATATCGAGCAGTTTTAGCTGGCTTGCAGCATGAAAAAAAATTCAAGTATGCCGAGTTTGATGTTAGGGAGACTAGCTCAGGTGAGCTAGTAGTTTTTCATGACGCAAATTTCGATAGAATGACTATTAAGAGACATGATTCAAAGTTAGAAAACACACCATTTAAGGAGGTTAGAAAGTACTGTTTGAAGAATGGGCCCGAAGGATCTTGTTTTCAGATTCCAACACCAGAGGAGGTTTTAGAGGTCTCTGTGGAACACAGGTTGTCAAAACCACTTATGATAGAAATTAAAAGTATTAGCGACGCAGGTAAAACTAATCTTTTAACTCTTGCAGAAAAATATAAGGGTAAACTTGACATCAATTTCATAATATCTGAAAAGCGATTTGGGAAAATGTTTAATGAACAGTGGTGTGGTGAATTCTCAACTTATGGCTTTATTGTTATGCAAACTTTTAAACCTAAGAATCCTACTACTAATAATTTATGTAAAACACATTATCCCAGAGCTACTAAATAAGTGCTTTCATTTACACGACAGCTGTAGTGTTGTAAGTATCGTTGTGCTTAAGGATGTTGACTCTTACTCAACCATCGAAGGTATTCCTGCAAGTTTAACGGGTTTAGATTTTCTGACAAACAAAAAGTTGAATTGCTGGCTTTTAAACGGCGGGACTTGACTAGTTCATTGCTTAATACTTAAAGATTGGTATGATATTGATGAAGAGATTAGTCACCTTAAGATAAATAAATTTGAATTTGTAAAGGCCATAAAAATGAAGTTTATTAAAAATAAGTTAAAGGATGTTGCTTTAGATAGTTTTGAGCCTGACGAGTTTCGAACTCAATTGACAGAAAATGAATCTACCGCACAGCTGGTTATGATCAAACCTGATGATGTGAAGGAAATGATCACATCGAGGCTTCAGGAGCTTGGCTTATCGAAATTGGAAATAGATGAGGTTGTTGATAAGATTAAAGTTAATAACATCAGTTTTAGCTCTTCGGATTTATATGCGTTAAAAGCCATTCAAAACAAAATAGACTATTTAATCGAGGAGTTAGAGTTAGCTAATGATGAACAAAGGAAATATAACTATAGTAAGTTAAACTTAATATTTAGGTCATTGGAATAGTTATACACAGTGCTAGGTTTTGCTAAATCTTGAAGTGATTTAATAGAACAGGGAGCCCTTCAGATGACACTATATCAATCTCTAGCACCTGAATATGAAATGGAGAAAGGCACGATGTATGAGAATCAAAGAATAATTAGATTTTGGCAGCTATTCATAATGGCTAATTTATTATTAATTAGTGCTTGCGGCGATGACAGTAGTATTATTGAACCCGAAGTCGAAATAAATATGAGCGCTGAACGCACTTTGTTAACGGATATCAACTTTCCAGATGCTTCTCTAAAGGCTTGCATAGATGATATTGGCGCTGAATATGTTGATCAAATCACTAGTTTAGTATGTCATGGAGATTCTAGAAATTCTATTGAGGATACCACGGGCATCGGAGATTTAGTCGAGCTTGTAGAATTGGAGTTAGTCGATCATCAATTTGTCGACCTGGATTTGAGTAGATTGTCCAAGTTAAGCATTCTAAAATTAAATTATATATAAATTAAAGTCTCTTGACACAAGTAAAAACACGGAACTAGTCGATGTTGATGTTAAGCTCTGTAGCAAACTGACTACTGTCGATTTTTCGAATAATACAAAGCTTGAAATTCTTGACGCCCGCAGAACAGCTGTACCAATGTTAGATTTTAGCAGCAATCCAGAGATACGACGTCTTTATCTTCAACAGATGAAAAAACTTGAATATTTTGATGTTACCAACAACGCAAAACTCGAACGACTATATCTTAGTTCTTCCTCTAATATTATCGCAATTGACTTAACTCAGAATACTAATCTTTTGCGTCTGGCGGTGAGTTGGAATAGCACTATACAAGAACTTGATCTCAGTAATAATATAGCGCTGAGAAGACTCTACTTAACGGAGCTCGGCGGAGTAACTGAGTTAGATTTGTCTAATCTAAGTAACTTAGAAATTTTAGAGATAAGAGGATTTGAAGCAAAAATTGATAGGGAAATGAACCTATATCTTCCGCCTGAAATGCAAAACCTGAGTAAATTGAGGTTATCTGTGTCTGTATTCACGACACCGATTGTGCTGAATGCTCCTATACTTAAAGAGTTCTGGTATTCGGAGGCTTTTGGCACCCCCCTATCGCTGGCGCAACAAATTGACCTTACAGATAGCATTGGGCTCGAGAGTATTTTTCTCGAATGCAAGTGTGAATTAATTACTTTACCTTTTGAATCTAATCTTAAAGAATTCGAGTTCTACAACACTTTCTCAAGGCCTAGTTACAGCCTGTCACTTTTCAATTGGGCCAATCAACATAAATTGACGAAGTTCAAAGCTGTTGGTACGAATTTTTCAGAGTTAGATTTGCCTTCAAATTTAACGGAAATCGACCTAGAAAATAATTCATTCTCAACTTTCGAAGTGCCGAAGGCGGCAAAAACACTTCAGTTAGAATCCAACAATTTAACTGAGATCGATTTAAGTTTTTCACTGGACCTAGAAAGTTTAATCCTCTCTGAAAATAAACTTACTAACCTAGATAATAATATAAATAATTTACTTGCATACGATAATCCTTTATATAAAAGAATTTGGGGAAATCCCCTAACTGAAGAAGCTATTCAATCGTTGGTTGACGTTACCATTAGTAATCCAAATATTACTATTGATTTTGTAGATGATAATGAAGATTGATTTTGACAATTGAATCTAAAGCTATAAAGGTCCAGCGAGGTGTCAGATTGACGTATCAATTACTTAATTAATTTTAGGAAATAGCCAAGTTTAGTGCGCTAACTTGACCATTTCCTTCAAGGTTTATTAAACCTCTTCAGGTAATGGCACTAAATAAGGCTTACGGTAACTTCTAGTTAAGAGCTCATTGGCTTTATCATTTTCTATGAAACTCTCAGTCGAAGCGTCAATAGATAATACTTGACCGAAAATAAAATCATCAGAAATATCCAGTTCCGATAAATGTTGACGAGTCCGAAGAAACGTTTTCTCTAAATCGTCAGAACAATCTATTTTGGCCAATTTCTTTAATATTTCAGAGTCTGAGGTTTTTGTGCCCATTCTGTGAGAGATGCTGCCAACGTGACATAGGCCGGCTGAGTAGTTAGATTCTTCAGCTGTTGCATTCAACTTTGAACTATCTCTATTTTTTATAGCATTGATGAAATTACCATAATGATTTTCAAATGGAGACGACTTTGTTGTGAATTTCCTCACAAACTTACCTTTAGTATCGTAGAGTGTAGCTGTACTTAGTCCATAAGTGATAATCCCTTTAGTTCCATAAAAAATAGTACCATCTCCTTTCTCAAATGGCGCTAGAGGCTTAGTTTTTAGGCAGCGTAGTTCATGCACAATTGCCTTATCACCAAACATGTTAACTGTTACTTGTGTATCGGGTGTTTCGCCAGCATCTTTTTTCCCAAATCTCCCACCAAAACTAATGACTTTATCCCCAAGTCCAGAGACGTTTAGCCCCCATCTGGCAACATCAATTCGATGAACACCGTTATTGCCTAGTCCACCGTTTCCAAAATCCCAATCCCAATGCCAATCATAGTGAAATCTTTTCCGAGTTACAGGTTTCATAGCGGAGGGGCCCGCCCATAGGTCATAATCTAGTGTTTTAGGTATTTCGAAAATCCCAGCCTCTCCGATTGGTTTTCGAGTCTTGTAAGACAAGCAACGGGCTAGTTTTACTTCTCCTAACTTACCATCATGAATATATTTGATGGCATTTAATAGACTTCTTTGAGAACGCAATTGTGTTCCGCATTGTATAACTCTATTATATTTTTTTGCTGCTGCAATAATGCTTTTTCCTTCGCTAAATGTATGCGTTAAAGGTTTCTCAAGGTAGACATCTTTTCCGGCTTGCATTGCCCAAATTGCGGCCAGCGCATGCCAGTGATGGGGGGTCGCAATAATAACGAAATCGATTGATTTGTCGGCAAAAACATCTCTCAAATCTTTAACGTATTTCGGCTTCTTGCCGGTCGTTATTTCGATGTGAGCCGCCATTTTGGAACCAATAGCTGAGTCCGGGTCACAAACCTGGCTTATTTCACAATCATAACGCCGAGCAAACTCATTCGATAGTTTTTTTCCATGGCCTCCACAGCCTATTAGCCCAGCTTTAAGTTTTGGTTCATGAGCTTGGTTGGTATTTGAATTTTTTGCAAGTGCTTTACTAACAGAGTGCTCAACACTCTCTTTTACAGTTTCTGTGATTAAATTTCTTAATTTTTCAGTTGTCTTGGAAAACATTATTTAAAAATCTCCGTAAAAAATTCTAGACAGCGTAATGAAGCAAAGTCGCTAACCGATAGTCAAATTAAACTCGATTTGCCGCAATTTAAAATATTTATTAGATTCATTAGGCATTGATTAGTTTGCTATATAATTGAATAAACTGCAAGCTGGTCATCTGTAATAAATGGATGATAGATAAAATTTATTCAGAAAATCCACCATTAGTAATGGTCCATTTAAAGACCTCAGTTAAAACGCTTCGTGCGGATTCAGCCGAACTGGAATAGGTACTCTCACCACCATGAAAATCGACGTTGTCGTTTAAATCTTGAGTGCTCCAGCCTTGTTAAATTCCATTGTAATTAGTCGTTGACAGGCTTTTGTTTTTAAACATATCAGTCATATCTTGTACAGATGAGATATTTCAACTTCCAAGGTTTTGATCAAAATTTGTTGCACCGTAAAACATTTCGTCCATAAATCGTACAGATGAAACATTCCAATTACTAATATTCTGATTAAAGACTTTGTTTTCTGCAAACATCTTCCACATGTTAGTGACCGAAGACACATCCCAATTACTTATATTTTGATTAAAAGTACCGCCAGGCAAACTGTAATCTATTTCCCAAACAGAAAACATCTCACTCATATTAATGACAGCTGATACATCCCAATTGCCAATATCTTTATTAAAGTCTGTTGCGCCAAGAAACATGCCACTCATGTTAGTCACCGAAGATACATCCCAATTACCAACTTCTCCATTGAAGGCGCTGCCAGCATCTCCTCCATTTTCTAGATCCGCCTCAGCAAACATATTAGACATATTAGTTACTAAAGAGACATCCCAGCTATTTAGATTTTGGTTGAACAGCGTAGCTCCGTTGAACATATCCTTCATGTCAGTTACAGCGGATACGTCCCAATTATCTAGCGCTTGATTGAAAAGAGTTGCTTGTTGAAACATCGCTCGCATGTTCGACACACTAGAAACATTCCAGCTATTCAAGCTTTGATCAAAGCTACTCGCGCTAAAGGACATTTTGCTCATATTAGTTACTGAAGAGACATCCCAATTGTCTAGTTCTTGATTAAAACGATTTGCTCTATAAAACATTGAGCTCATGTTAGTGACAGAAGAAACGTTCCAGTCGCCGATGTATTGATTGAATTCTATTGCTCCCCAAAACATTTCAAACATATTTGTAACGGACGAAACATCCCAGTTGCTTATATTGCCATTAAAGTTACTAGGTTGGAGGTAATAGTCATCTTCTCTATCTAACTCAATAGCATAAAACATATTAGACATGTCTAAAACCGATGAAACATCCCAGCTATTAAGTGTTTGGTTAAAGTGAATTGCTCCGGCGAACATCCAAGACATATTGGAGACAGATGAAACGTCCCAGTTATCAAGCGGTTGATTAAACGATTGTGCTCCTTTGAACATATAACTCATATCAGTTACATTTGAAACGTCCCAGTTATTAATATTACTATCAAAACCTTCTGCGTCAGCAAACATCTCTGTTAAATTGGAGGCTTGAGTTAAATTTGGGGTATCTGAAGCATTTATTTTTAATTGATAACAACTAGCAAAAGCGCGTTCCATCGATGCCCAGACTTGCTCACCCCATTGTTCAATTGTGAGCAATTGACGGCAATTCTCGAAAAAGTAGGGTTGGGGATATTAGCCCTCAATCAGAATTAGATAAATTCCAGATTCGGTGTAGTTGTGAGTAATCGATTGAGTAATATTTTCGTCTGAAGAACCGTCTCCCCAATCAATTCTAAAACTATAGTTACCTCCTGGAGCAGTTCTAATTGAAATCGTATTATTATCGTATTTATCGCTCTCCATCATAATTGCAAATGGTGAAGGGTCCGTCAATTCGACTACCACTATTGTTCTGGTTACTACTGTTGAATTGCCCGACCTATCAACAGCGCTATACGTAACGGTATACTGACCTACTTGATTGGTATCGACAGTACCTTCAATGATGACTTGAACTGCTCCATCAATTGCATCATTTGCAGTAGCTCCCAGTTCGACATAATCGTTGTTAACAAACAGAGTGTATTGGCTAACGCCATTTAGAGTTATGACAGGCGGGGTATTATCGATATTAGAATTTGGTGTAGTTGAGTTAGAACTACCACCACACCCCCCTACGAATAGTAAACATATAACTAGTGAGTTTAAGAGTATGTGATGAGTGCTCAAGTATTTTAGCATTCCAAAGTCCTTTTATTGTTCTTCGATTCTAAGTTTATCAGTCATAAACTTTAATAGTAAAGAACCAAATCCTACCACACAGCAACAGTGTAGCCAAAGTAAATCAGCATTAATGCAACTGTAGTGTAGAGCAATTCCAAACGAAGTTCAGTGTCAACTAGATTTTAGCCTAAAGGTATACTAAAAATAACGCTTACCAGCCAGGGGGCGTTGAAATAGCTTTATCATAAATAGGCTGTTTAACTAATCTTTGCAATTACTTCAAGCTAGGTCTGAAGCTACAACTACTTGCAACAACATAGTTGTGAATGTTTTCTAGGCTATTCTCACAGGTTTTAATTTGCGGAACTGAAAGCTGATAGTTCGATTTTAATTGCTGAATAAGTCCGTTAGTATTATTTATAAAATGATTTTGATAAATTGTTAAAAAGTCGTCATAAATACCTCGCTCGATTATATACTGATTTAAATTGGAGCCGAACAAAATAACTTGAACATTTTTGAGCAAGTAGGCATCAATAATCAAGCTGGAGTAATCACTAATAAATACGTCGCTAACTTCAATCAATGATTGTGCAGGCTTCTTTGTAAAGGTGATGTTTTTATGGTGTAAACTTATAGAGCATTCAAGATCTCTGTCTAATGGGTGAAGTTTAATAATTAAGCTAATTCCATTTTTTTCAAGGTACCTTATCATTGGTAGAGAATATATATTTTTTAAATTGTTGATAGTTATTGCTTTATCTGAATGCCATGTTGGAGCATAGAAAATCTGTTTTTTTCTTGAGACTCGTTTTTTTTCAATTTGTTGAAAATAGCTTTTGTCTAGCCTCGGCCAACCTGTAACAACACATTTTTTCTCGTTAACTTGAAATGCAGAGATAAATAGTTTTGACATTTCTTCGTCATGACAAAATATTGCACGATATTTCGCCATTTGCAGTCGGTATAGAATAATAGTGGCTTTCTTGATAAGTGAGTTGTGAGAGGGGTAAGACTCTGGAGAGTGAAGCAATATTTTTTTTATTGGCCAACCATGCCAAAGAACGTATATATCTCGATTGAAGTAGGGGACAAAAGCTCCAACATCCTGCATTCCTGTAGAAATAAAAAACACTTTTGCTCTTAGCTGAATATAGATCCCTTTGATACTATATTTGTAAACTGAGCCATCGGGATAATCTGAGGGGTTCTCACTAGCATTAAAAAGCCATATGGGGGTAACGTTTTCATCGGTGAAGCGAATATATTCAAATAGTAATTTTGCATTGTCAGTATAACCATGTTGATGGCCAAAGACCCAAAATGTTGATTTGGTTGGAATAATAGAGCCAGCCAATTTTGGGAGAAAAAATATCAACTCTCTAAAGAGCTGAATAAATAAACGAAAACTTTTGTTTTTATTAAAAGACATAGCGGTTCAGGTTGTGTTTTTCCTTAAAAATGCTAGCATAGACCGCGTTATACATTCATCCAAAGTCCAAATGAAAACAATTCTTATCGCAGCAAATACATCCTGGTTTATCTATAATTTCTTTAGGTCTTCCATTTCAGAATTTATGAAGGAAGGTAATAAGGTGATTGTCGTTGCATCACTTGATGCATATTCTGAAAAACTGACTAACTGTGGTTGTATCTTTATAGCTATCAATCTCGATCGATCAGGTGTGAACTTGGTTAAAGAGGTATCGACATTGAAGAGTTTTATAAAAATTTATCAAGGTACTCGCCCCTCCTGTGTTTTGAATTTTACACCAAAGGTCAACATTTATTCAACTATAGCCGCTAAATTGTTAAAGATCCCCTCGATAAATAATGTAGCCGGGCTAGGAAGTATCTTTACAGAAAAAGGGTACAAATCTTGGCTCGGCAAATTCTTACTTAGAGTCACCCAGCCGTTAGCTAGCCACACAGTATTCCAAAATACAGATGATTTGTCGACCTATGTGAAGCATGGTTTTGTTTCTAAGAATAAAACCTCCAAAGTTAATGGTATCGGAATTGATCTAAAAGTGTTTAAATCGTGTGAAGCTCCTGACGATAATTTTGTTAGGTTTATCTTAGTAGCTAGAATGCTAAAAAATAAAGGAGTTATTGAGTTTGTTCAAGCCGCATCCCGTGTAAAAGAGTTACTTCAATTGAGGACTCTAAGTGGAAATACCATACCGAAACTTGAATTTTCGTTGCTCGGTTTTGTTGATAGTGATAATCCTCAAGCGATACATTTAACACAACTAAATAGCTGGCATGAAAAAGAGCTAATAAATTATTTAGGAGTTACTGATAATGTTTTTGAAATTGTTAAATCATACGACTGTGTTGTGCTTCCATCATATTATCGAGAGGGTGTACCCCAATGTTTAATTGAGGCTGCTGCTATGGCAAAACCTATTATAACTACAGATAATGTAGGTTGCAGAGATACTGTTGAGCAAGGTGTGTCAGGTGTTCTAGTTAGGCCTAGGAGTATCTCAGAACTGGCGGACGCTATGTTGGCGGTTATAGATATGGGTCACAATAAGCGTATAGAAATGGGGAACAATGGGCGTAAGAAAGCAGAAAGAGAATTTTGTCATTTGAAAGTTTCAAGGCATTATCAAAACCTAATTGAGCAGTTTTCAAAAGATTAGATTCTTTGCTTAGGAGAGAACTGGATGACTAGAATAGAAATACGGTTAGTAGGTGTAGTTTAATAATTAAACATTTTTAAATGGTTTTAATTAGTATAATGAAGAACGATGATTAATTTTAAACATGAGATACTAAATACTGTTTTAGTTTTACCCTAACAGATTATTTTTTTGAATTCTTAATTTTTGGTTTCAAAGGAATTACTTTGACTTCATTTTTGTTGGTATCTGAAATTTTTTCAGGGTTAACAGTCAAAGAACCTACTCTATCTAAATAAATAAAAGTAAATACTGCGAAGGCAAAATAAGATTCGACTTTTGAAAAAGAGAAATATTGAATTGCCACACCAAAAGATAAAGTTGCAATCGTCAATAAATAAATTAAGTGCAATGAGTGTCTAACAGATAGGCCAGTATTGAGTAGTACATGGTGTATATGATCACGCCTTGCTTGAATAGGAGAATGTCCATCTCGAATTCTTTTGATAACAACCGCACAGATGTCCCAGGCTGGAATTGCAAATAACCAGAGTAGAATAGATTTCGGTGCGTGGCCAGGCGCTACATTTGAAAGCTTGATTGCTATTATTGGTAGTATAAAGCCTAAAACGGTAGTACCCGAATCTCCCAGAAACACCGAAGCTTTTTCTCGCCATTCAAAACGGTAATTGTAAGCCCAAAATCCTAACAATCCTCCAAATATGCAAATACCGACAAGAGCGGAAGAAAATTGGTTAGCTGATACGGCTATAGCTATTAAAAATCCCAAAATAATTAATACGACGCCTGACGAAAGGCCGTCTAACCCGTCCAACATATTTATGGCATTCATAACGCCCATTACTGCAAACACTGATATTAGATACTTTAGATCACCGAAATACAGGGTAAATTCACTAGTAAAAGCTATTTCTGATATCCAGTTATTATCCCACCAAAGTGCAACTGTCACTAAAGAGGCTTGAATTACTAGCCTAAATTTTGCGCTGATATCATACTTGTCATCCAAAACCCCAAGCAAGAATAAACCACTTGCCGCCCACAGCATACCAATATAGTCAGCTGGTATTCCCCAGATATTTAAAGAAACAGCTGCCGCTAAAAATATCGCGGGGCCGCCGGTGAGAGGAACAGGCTCTTTATGACGTTTTCGTCCTTTTGGGTTATCAACAAAGCTAAACTTTAATGCAGGCCTTCTGAGCAAGGGGATTACCGCTACTGCAATCAGTAACGATAGAAAGAATTGTGAAGATAAAAAATACTGAATGACTGGAGATGTTTCATTCATAACAATGTCCGTAATATGTTGAAATGTCTCGGCTTTCCGTTGTACCGATCAGTGTGAAGCAACTGCGACATCATACGCTTTTGCGGCATAAATACAATGGCATATTCCATTAATTCTGATGCAAATAACAATATTTACACCGCCATGGTTAACAAGTGTAGACAATATAATAGAAAAAGCCTAAATAAAATCAGTAAGTTGTTAGGATTTTGTTAAAAAACGTAATTGAAATCATTTTAAGGGGGGAATGATTAAATGGGATAATAGCTTTATCATTCCGATTAAGCCGCTGATTTCATTAACATGCTGGAGGCACCATGGATAATCTCGCTCATTTACATTTGATGGTACTTTTTTCTAAATTGGTATTACTCAGCATTTAGGGTAAATAAGTGATTGAAAAGAGAAGTAAACAAACTAAATAAAGAGATTAAGGTGAGGGAGTGGTGGATAATCGATAAAAAAGTTCACCTGTTCTAAAGCTTATCATATTCGTGGCAAATTAGGTGAAGAGCTCAATACTAAGATGGTTTATGAGATTGGCAAAGCCTATGCGAAGTTTTAAGACCTCAAACTGCAGTACTTGGAGCAGATGTTAGAGAAACTAGTCATGAACTTAAAATTGGCGCTATCACAAGGAATACAAGATGCAGGGTGCTGTCAATATTGGCTGAGTATGTTACGCATTTACTTGGTTATTTTAATAATATTACTTATTTAGAACTAGTTACTAACTCTGTCAATGGGGCTGCGGGCCAAGTAGTGGATGAAATACAGAGAGAATTTGAAGAGTTACAGGTACCTATAGAGTTCATTAAAGTACACCAACAAGCCGCCCTTCGTTTTCCTAATGGTATTCCCAACTCCTTGCTACCCGAAACAGAAGCTCAACTTTGGAAGCTGTGATTAAACATCAGGCTGGTTTTGGTGTCGCTTGGGATAGTGATTTCGCCCACTGTTTTCTATTTGATGAAGTGGGGGAGTTTATTGAGGGCTATTACACCGTAGGTCTTTTGGCTGAAGCTTTTAAAAACAAAAATCCTCAGAAAAAAACAAGTTATGAGCAAAGGTTGACCTGGAACACCATTGAAAGTTCATAGAGTTGCACGGTTTCCCAAAACAATCTATGACAGGTTATGCTTTTATCAAAGAGAGAATGAGAGAAGAAGATGCTTTTATTGGCGGCGAAAGGAGCGCTCATCATAATTTAAAGAGTTTGGTTAGTGTAACAGTGGTATGATCCCTTGGTTACTAGTGGCCGAACAGGTTTGTTTTAAAAGGAATTGGCTTATCCCAGTTTGTGAAGCAACGTACCGCTAAATTCCCCTCGCCTGGTGGAAAAAACGTAAAGATTCGGATCCGCAAGCGACGATTGCTAAAATTGATCCCTGTTGAGCCACTTATTCGCTTTCGGTTGATAGAGCGGATGGCATAAGTATTGAATTTGGCGAATAGAGGTTTAATTTAAGAGCATCTAATACAGAATCGGTAATTCGTCTAAAACTGGAGACTCGAGGTGACATGAACTTAAAAAACAAAGAATTACAGGTTTTTCTGGACGAGTAAGTTGATTATCATGTTTCGCAAGTTTTCGCCACAGACGCTTCAAGAGTGACCAGATGATTCGACCTGTAATTTTAGCTGGAGGTAGTGGGACCCGACTGTGGCCGCTTTCTAGAGCCTCTTATCCGAAGCAATTTTTGAATATCGCTGGTGAGCAGACTATGTTGCAAAATACAGCTAATCGATTGCAAAGGATTGAGACTATGAAGAGTATTACTGTGTGCAAGGCTGAGCATCGCTTTATAGTAGCTGAGCAGTTAGAAAAGATCGCTTTTAGCAGTGATATTATTTTAGAACCAGAGGCACGGAATACTGCGCCAGCGGTTGCATTGGCTGCTTTTTCAGCGATCAAAGATGGAAATGACCCACTTTTATTGGTACTTGCTGCTGATCATATCATCCAAGATGTCTCAGCATTTGAGCGGTCAGTTAATTCAGCTGAGAGTTTTGCTAAAAAGGGCAAACTGGTCACTTTCGGAACGGTTCCCAACCAGCCCGAAACTGGTTATGGATATATTAGACGTGGTAACGAACTATTTGATAAAAATGAAGAAGTTGGTGTCTTTGATGTTGCTGAGTTTGTAGAAAAACCGGTGAAACAAAGAGCTGAGGAATACTTAAAAAGCGGTGAGTATTATTGGAACTGTGGTATGTTTATGTTTAGAGCAAGCCATTACTTACGAGAGTTAAAAAAACATGCACCAGGAATTTATGATTGTTGTCTTATGAGCGTTAAAAACGCAATAGAAGATTTGGATTTTATAAGGGTTCAAAAGGTGGACTTTAGTGATTGCCCAGCAGACTCGGTTGATTGTGCTATTTTAGAAAAAACTGAGGATGCAGTAGTTGTGACACTCGGTACTAGTTGGAGTGATATTGGTTCTTGGTCTGCTATTTGGGAAGAATGTAATAAAGACCTAAATGGAAACGCACTATTAACAGATTCGATAGTGAAAGACTCAAGCAATTGTTTAGTTAGGGCGGATAATAAAACGGTTGCTATAATCGGCATTAAAGATGCCATTATTGTCGACACTAAAGACGCATTACTTGTGGCAAACATAGAAAGGGATCAAGAAGTTAAAGAGCTAGTACAAGAACTAAAAGGTTTGGGCAAAAAGATTGCTGGTAGTTCAGGATTGGTTCATCGACCTTGGGGACACTACGAAATATTGATTTCTAGAGATAATCACCAAATCAAAAGAGTTACCGTTAATCCAAGTAAAAAAATCAGCATGCAAAAACATTTTAAGCGAGCAGAACATTGGGTGGTTATTTCGGGCATCGCCACCGTAATTTGTGGTGATAAAAAGTTTAAAATAACACAAAATGAATCAACCTACATACCTATTCAAAAATTGCACCGTTTAGAAAACAACGAGCGAGATGTACTAGAGCTTATCGAAGTTCAAACGGGAGATTATTTTGGTGAAGATGATATTGAGAGGTTTGATGATGATTATGGAAGAATCTGAATGCAGCTTTAGTTCTTAGTTGCGAATTATTTGTTAGCAGAAAAATGATATGATAAGTTGGTTTAAGTGTTTATCGATTGAAAACTGTCTTTGCAGTTCACACCTAAAAAAAGCACTTAAGTCATCGAAAAGCAGCTAACTCTAAAACTGATAATAAAGCTTTAATGTAGTTTGAAATCCATCGACAATGTCATCACCTGTTGGAGAGTCGTAGGCTAAATCTTGATAATATTTTGCATCCAACATCAAGCCTGATTTTTCACCAAAAACATCATATCTATAGTTTGCGCCAAGATAATAGCCGTTTGCTTTTTTGAGCCAGTCAAATTGTGCAAAACCAAAATACAATTCGTAGGCGCTGTTTTCATTTATTTGTGATAAGTAGTCAGCAAATCTAAAGCCCAACATTCTGCCAGAACCGGGTAGTGCATCGTCTCTGCTAGAGGGAGTTGAAACCTCGATTACAGCACCCCAGGATGTGGCAGCGGTTGAAGAACGGTAAGCGGCAACTGAAAAATTAAGAGCGTCTGAATCGTCTTCTATTTGTACGCCTCGTTTAGAGTCAACGTCCAATGCGTATTGCCCGAATCCACCAGCTAATTCGAAAGTGGTTTCAGCTCGAACTGTTGTCGCACTAACCGCAATCACTCCAATAAGTGCGTTTATCAATATGTAAAATTTTTTTTTCATTATGTAATAGTTTCTGTGTTGTATTTATCTTCGGATGTTTTATCTTTTCCCAGCTCCCAGCTCCCAGCTCCCAGCTCCCAGCTCCCAGCTCCCAGCTCCCAGCTCCCAGCTTAGCATGCCCCGCGAGCAAAACGAGTGCTGTGGGTACCCAGCTCCCAGTACGATCTTTTAGCAACTAGCAACTAGCAACTAGCAACTAGCAACTAGTAACTCGGCACTCACCTTTCCTAAAACTCCCACCGTAATTTTACCTGGCTAAAGCGCTCCCCAAAACTGTCTTCACCTAAATAAGTCCCAATGGTTAGAATATGACCTTTCCAAGGAATCGAGTAATCCAAAGTCAATTCCCAAGCTTCTTGGTATATTACATTGGCAGTACTTTCTAATTCGCTCGTTTTCAGTTCTATGGACAAAACGGAATCATTTTCTAATTGCCAAAAGGTTTCGATAAAATGTGAAATTCCTGGGGTAGCGGTGCCGAGCTCTCTTTGCGGTTGCATTGCCCAGTGGCCCATGACAAAAGCTTCGTTGACATAGCCTTCTAGATAAACATTATTGGTATACCAACCGGTCTGCCATTGGGAATACTCATAATTAAAGCTGAGTTTTTCAGTAAAAAAGTAGGGAAAGTAAAGTCCTGTTGTTAACGAGGTGTTACCTAGTTGATATTCCTTATTATTTGAAGTGTCTTCACCGCCTAATTCGACAGTAAAGCTAAAAGGAAGCTGGCCATCAAAATCTATTTTACTTGAAATTGCTGCTATTTGATTCCCTGACTCTTGATCGACGGAAGCGTCATTATCTGCTCCTCTTGGGTCAAAAAAAGCTCTTGCTAAGGTGCCAAAACTGACTGGCCTGTCACCTCCCGCAAATTGGAACACTCTCGTTGCTCCGATAGACCACCAGTTGGTTGGTTGGAAGCTTAAATGCATTCCTGCTATGAGCGGTTTGTCTTTGCTACTGAACTCACCTGGACGAAATTGGACTAACTGACGGGAAGTTTGCGCCAAAAATGCATTGTAATTCCACTTAATTCCAAATGTATCCAGCTGACGGTTATTGCTGACGGAAATTGATGGTAAGGTTTCGGAATGCGTACTAAGAAGTTGTGCAGAACCTTTGAAAGGTGAAAGCCAGATGTCTTTATATCCGATATCGAGCTGTGCCCAATCGGCACCGAGTGAAATAAGGCTGCCACTTGGCTGCATCTGATTATCTAGGTTGGAATCTTTATAATAGGTGAGGTCTCCACCCAAGTAGATCCCAATCCAGTCATCTGCTTGCCATTGAGTACGAAAACTAACATTGAGGTTTGAATTAGTAGTTTTTCCTCGTTGATTGGCAACCGGATGACTATCTTGAGAGGCACGCGCTGTAGCCGAAAGTTGAGTTACTGAAAGAGATTTAGTATAAGGAGACAGCATTGTCTTTAATCGAGAATAAAGTCTTGGATTTGACTCCCTGACTTTTTCCATATTTTCGAAAATTGTCGCGAGGCTGTATGGCTTTGTTAAATTAGATATACCAGCAATGGTCGCTAGCCTTTCAATTTCATTTTCCATTAGCGGGGAGACATTCACCGGCAGATAAGGAGAGACGCCGCTAGAAAATACTGTGTTGGAATAAATACTAGTCGCAAGTAATAAAATTCCGTTTAAAAGAGTTTTCTTCATCGATTTGATTTGTTATTGAATTCATGGCGAAGTATAGGGGGTTTGTTGAGAGCAAACAACACTAGATATGTAATAACGCGATAACAAAAATTAACAAGAATTCCCGCTTTGTTCTATTCCTAGCAAAGTAACAACACATGTTCACTTCGATGCCTCGGGGTGACCGTAATAAGTTTATCGCGCCGTTTTACCACTTGTCATTGCGAGTCTAGCGCGGCAACCTCGTTGTCCTTTGAGATAGCGTCGTCATGCTTCCTTGCGATGACAGGTAGATATATTGACTTGTCATTGCGTACCCAAAGCACTCACTTCATTCGCGGGGCAGGCTCAACAAAGTGCGGCAATCCTTTTAGTTCGTTTTAAAAGATAAGAACTAAAAACCGAGAGTGTTTCGATTCCTTATGATGACGGATGATGACGGGTGATGAGGCTATCTGGTGCTGTTTCGAAATTCCTCATTGCGAATGTAATGGTTTACCCAAAGCGCACACTATTTGTGGGGGCATGCTAAGAAGATACGACCAAGCGATCTTTTTAAAACCATCGAACCTTCTCGCCACAGTCTAAATCTTGTAGACTTACTCTTAATACGCACCATTCAAACTAATCCTCAACACAAAACAATAAGACTGACTAATTTTGAATACTCCCAATAAGCGAATAGCGATAATAATAGAAACTCTTAACGGAGGTGGCGCTGAAAAGGTTTGCCTCACCCTTTTTGAAGCTATGTTAGCTAGAGGAGTGGACGCTCATTTAATTGTACTAAAGCGAAAGTTCGAATATAACCTTCCTGAATCTAACAACATTCACTTTATTTTTGATAATGACAAATTGCGTCTATACAGCTATTTTGTGCAAAAGAGGGCAGCACGAAAGCTAAGTGAATTGGTGGCTAAGATAGGTTCAATTGACGCGCTATTTTCGAATTTGGATTTTTCCCATGCTGTACTTGCCAAGAGCGGTTTAAAGAACTGTTTTTATGTTGTCCATAATTCTATAGAAAAAACGCTAGAAACTCACCGCCGCCTGGGTCCAATAAAATACTGGCGAAAGAAAAGAGCGATCAATCATTTGAACGGTAAGCGTCTTATCACGGTATCCGAAGGAATTAAGCGAGAAATAATCGCTGCGAAGACTGTCTGCCCGCTTGACGTCCACGTTATTTATAACCCTATCGACATAGAGCAATTGAAAGTTAGTTCAACTCTGCTAGACGACGAAGTTCCAGATCGACCTTATATTCTTTTTATGGGACGAATCGCCAAGCAAAAACGGGTTGATATCCTCATCCAAGCATTTCAATCAGTTAAATCCGACGTTGATTTGGTTGTGTTAACCAGCAATTTAAAAAAGCTCCATAAACTAATCGCCAAGTACAATACCAATAACAAACGGATTATTGGTTTAAAATTCAAACAGAATCCATACCCAATGGTAAAAAGTGCAGAAGCCTTAGTATTAAGTTCGGATTTTGAGGGGCTAGGAATGGTATTGATTGAAGCTCTGGCCTGCAAAACACCCGTTGTAAGCACGGATTGCCCACATGGACCCAATGAAATTCTCACTGGTGAACTCGAACAGTTCTTGGCCCCAGTCGCAAACTCCAAAAAATTGGCTGAGAAAATTGACTCCGCAATCGGGTATCAAGTGAAGTCTCCAGAAATACTGGAGAAAGTTAAGCTAAATGCAGTTGTAGACGAATATCTAAAGCTTATAAGCTAACCTATTTATTAGTTATTTGGTGTTTAAGGTACGGAAGTCGCTTTGAATCCCTTTATTCTTTCCCAGCTCCCGAAAATAGAATATTTTCACCCAATTTGTACTATTCTGAAGGGATGTCATTTACTTTTTAGTTTAAAAGTGGATAATTCTGAGCCGATTGCTATCTATCCTTAAGAAACGGTTAAGATGGTGGTAAAAGGATTAATTAAATTAAATACATAAGATCACAAGGACTTAAGCTTGAGCAATAAAATCACTAAAGCTGTTATTCCAGTTGCCGGATTAGGTACTAGAATGTTACCCGCAACAAAGGCAATTCCAAAGGAAATGTTGCCGATTGTCGACAAGCCGTTAATCCAATATATTGTCAATGAGTGCGTAGCCGCAGGAATAAAAGAAATTGTTCTAGTGACTCATTCATCGAAAAATGCCATCGAAAACCATTTTGACAAATCATTTGAGTTAGAAACAACTCTCGAGAAGCGTGTAAAACGTCAACTATTAGAGGAAATACAGGCTATTTGCCCGAAAGATGTCACTATAATGCATGTAAGGCAAGGCGAAGCGAAAGGGTTGGGGCATGCAGTTTTAAAAGCGAGGCCTTTAGTAGGCGATAATCCTTTTGCCGTTGTATTACCTGACGTGCTTATTGATGATGGTGCTAGTGACCTTAAAAGCGAGAATCTTGCTGCCATGATAAACCGTTATAAGTCGACTAATGCAAGTCAAATTATGGTTGAACCTGTGTCCAAAGAGCTCGTTTCTAATTATGGTGTGGCAGATTGCGGAGGAAATCATATTGAGTCGGGAGAATCAGCTAAGATGACCCAGGTCGTCGAAAAGCCGGCTATTGATGAAGCGCCTTCAAATCTAGCCGTTGTGGGCAGATATATCTTGTCCGAGCAGATTTGGGATCTTTTAGATTTTACCCCGCCAGGAGCTGGTGGGGAAATTCAATTAACTGATGCTATTGCCAGTTTGATGAAAATAGAAACTGTTGAAGCTTTTCATATGACCGGTAAATCTCATGACTGTGGGTCAAAATTAGGTTATATGGCTGCTTTTGTAGAATATGGAATGCGGCATGAAGAGAAGGGTGAAGAGTTTAGGCAATATTTAAAATCGATAGTTGCTAGTTGCTAGTTGCTAGTTGCTAGTTGCTAGTTGCTAGTTGCTAGTTGCTAGTTGCTAGTTGCTAGTTGCTAGGCGGTGTCTTTAGCATTGTCGCGAGCTGAGTCGAACTGCGTATTCGAAGGGACCTAGTCGTTAAAGCTTTTCGCTACAGATATTGATAAATCGGAATTATGGAAAGGTTAAATAAATTTAGATGAAAATAACGGTATTTGGAATAGGGTATGTTGGATTAGTTCAAGGGGCTGTAATGGCTTCTGTTGGGCATGATGTCGTTTGCGTTGATGTCGATCAAGCCAAAGTAGATGCTTTAAAAAATGGTGTGATCCCAATTTATGAGCCCGGCCTGACTCCATTGGTAAAAGAAAATTATGAAGCTGGTCGTCTTGACTTTACCACCGATGCTGAACGTGCGGTTAATCATGGAGAGGTTCAGTTTATTGCTGTCGGTACTCCTCCTGATGAAGATGGTTCCGCCGATCTAAAATATGTATTGGCAGTGGCTGAGACCATTGCAACTTATATGCAAGATCGTAAAATTATCATCGACAAGTCAACAGTACCAGTCGGCACCGCCGACAAAGTGACTGATTGTATTAACTCGCAACTCGCAACTCGCAGCTCGCAACTTTCTTTTTCCGTTGTTTCCAACCCCGAATTCTTAAAAGAAGGCGCCGCTGTTGGCGATTGTCTGCGACCTGACCGCATTATTATCGGCACTGAAGATCCTCACGCTGAAGAAGTAATGCGTGAACTTTATGCGCCATTTAACCGAAATCATGACAAGATTATTGTGATGGATGTGCGTTCTGCTGAGCTGACTAAATATGCAGCAAACTGTATGTTAGCGACTAAAATATCGTTTATGAATGAAATGTCGAACTTAGCTGAACGCTTGGGTGCTGATATCGAAGCCGTTCGGCATGGAATTGGCTCTGATCCACGAATTGGTTATCAATTTATCTACCCGGGTTGTGGTTATGGCGGGTCTTGTTTCCCAAAAGATGTTCAGGCTTTGGTTCGTACTGCGAATAGTCTCGATTATAAACCCGCTATTTTAGAAGCTGTGGAATCGGTCAATTACCGTCAGAAAAACAAATTATTCGAATATATAACAGAATACTTTAACGGACAACTGCAGGGCAAAAACATTGCTCTTTGGGGACTAAGTTTTAAGCCCAATACTGATGATATGCGAGAAGCATCCAGTCGAGTATTGATGGAGGCATTATGGGATGCTGGGGCAACAGTTCAGGCATATGACCCTGAAGCCATGGAAGAGTGCCAGAGAATTTATGGTGCGCGCGATGATTTAACCCTTTGTGGCACGAAAGAAGCTACCCTTAAGAACGCTGATGCCTTAGTTATCTGCACTGAGTGGAGTCAATTCCGAGCACCGGATTTCGAGCTTATTAGTGAAAGTTTGACCCATGATGTCATTATTGACGGTCGAAACCTGTTTGAGCCGGCAGATATGGCTAAGAAAGGCTTTGCTTATTATGCGATTGGGCGTGGGTTATCGGTGAAGAAATATAATTAGGAGCTGGGTCCCCACAGCACTCGATTTGCTCGCGGGGTATGCTAAGCAGGGAGCTAGGAGCTAGGAGCTAGGCGGTGCACTGAGCGAAGTCGAAGGAAGCGAGGAATAAAAAAGCTTACTGAGCTGAGTCGAACTGAAACAAAATTTTAGTTTTCTAGTTTCGAGTTACTTGTGCCGGGTTGAAAATTCAGTAACAAAGAAACAAATAAAGGATAAAAATGAATAGAAAAATATCAGTGATTGGCCTAGGATATGTCGGATTGCCGGTGGCGGTGGCTTTTGGCAAGTCTCATCGAGTGATTGGTTTTGATTTAAACCAAGGACGTATCGAGGAGTTAAAAAACGGACATGACCGCACCTTAGAAGTTGAAGATGAAGATTTAGCGGCGACTGATATTCTATTTACCTGTGATCCTGCCGATTTAAAAAATGCAGATTTCCATATCGTCGCCGTCCCAACACCCATAAACCACGCGAATCAACCGGATTTGCGTCCCATGCTATCCGCCTCCAGAACGATTGGACAACAACTAGAAAAGGGCGATATCGTGGTTTTTGAATCTACAGTCTACCCTGGTGCTACCGAAGAGGATTGTGTACCTATTTTAGAAGCAGAGTCGGGCTTGGTTTGCGGCAAAGACTTTACCGTTGGTTATTCGCCCGAAAGAATTAATCCAGGTGATAAAGAGCATACCTTCACAAAAATCACTAAAGTGGTTTCTGGTCAAGATGAAGCTACTTTAGACATTGTTGCCGAGGTGTACAGCAGCGTCGTGGTTGCTGGTGTTCACAAGGCTGCCACCATTAAAGTGGCCGAAGCGGCCAAAGTAATCGAGAACACTCAACGCGATTTGAACATTGCACTAATGAATGAATTAGCGGTTATTTTTGAAAAAATGGGCATTGATACCCTCGATGTGCTCGAAGCTTCTGGAACCAAATGGAACTTCCTGCCATTTAGACCTGGTCTTGTCGGTGGGCACTGTATTGGAGTTGACCCTTACTATTTAACCTACAAAGCTGAGCAAGTTGGCTACCGCCCTGAAGTGATCCAAGCTGGGCGTCGTATCAATGACAATATGGCCGGATTAATTGTTGATCGCTGTGTTAAGCAAATGATTTTGCAGGATCGTAAGGTTAAAGGTGCAAAAGTCGCGATTTTAGGACTAACTTTTAAAGAAGATTGCCCCGATTTAAGAAATTCTAAAGTCGAGGATTTAATTAAAGAATTTAAAGAGTACGGTGTCGAACCTATTATCCATGACGCCATGGCGGACTCAAAAGAAGCTAGGGATATATATGGTGTTGAGTTAACTGAGTTATCCGACATCAAAGACTGTGAGTTGGTTTTGGTCGCCGTCGCACACAAACAATACAAAGCATTACAAGCATCGGATTTCTCCGCAATGCTCTCAGAGTCAGGTAGCTTGTTTGACCTAAAAGGTATTTTGCCAAGGGAAGAGCTAGCTGGACTAGGCAAAAAAGTTTGGCGAATCTAAATAACAAGCATATTCACCACAGAGAACACAGAGAGAAAGACTTAATGTTTAAAATACTCAGAGCAATCAGTTCACGACGGTAGTCCCGTTGTAATCTGATTATACATAACAACAGATAGGTTTTAGTTCTTTATCCTCAGTGAGCTCTGTGCCTCTGTGGTAAAATTTTTATAGTTTTTATTTTATAGGTTTTTATAATGAATGTTTTAGTTACCGGCGCTGCTGGTTTTATTGGTTTTCACGTTTCTAAATATCTAATGGCGCGCGGCGACTCTGTTGTGGGTATCGATAATATTAATGATTACTATGATCCTAATATTAAATTAGGAAGACTGGATATGTTGAAAGAGAACGATAAGTTTTCTTTTATAAAGATGGATATTGCCGACAAAGAAGCGATGGAAAAATTATTTTCTGAACACAAATTTGATGGCGTGATCAACCTTGCTGCACAAGCGGGCGTGCGTTATTCCCTTGAAAATCCACATGTTTACATGGAAAGCAATATTGTAGGCTTTTTGAATATTTTGGAAGGTGTCAGACACCATAAAATCGATCACCTGGTTTATGCTTCATCTAGCTCAGTATACGGCGCGAACACGCTTCAGCCGTTCTCTGAGCATCATAACATTGACCACCCTGTTTCACTTTATGCTGCAAGCAAGAAAGCCAATGAATTAATGGCTCATAGTTACAGTCATTTATATGGAATGAAAACCACTGGGTTGAGATTTTTCACTGTTTACGGTCCTTGGGGCCGCCCTGATATGGCATTGTTCCTATTTGCTAAAGGGATCTTGGATGAAGAGCCGATCAATATTTTCAACAATGGCGATATGATCCGTGATTTTACTTATATCGACGATATCGTTGAAGGGATTGTTCGAGTACTCGATAACCCGCCGGAAGGTAACCCTGAGTGGAGCGGCGATAAGCCTGATCCAGCCACCAGCTACACTAATTACCGTGTGTTTAATATTGGTAACAATAGCCCAGTTAAATTAATGGACTTTGTCGAAGCGATTGAAAATGCGGCTGGCAAAAAAGCCATTAAGAACTTTATGCCAATGCAAGCAGGGGATGTTCCTTCAACTTGTGCTGACGTTTCGGAATTAGAGGAAGCCGTTGGGTTTAAGCCTAATACTTCAATACAAACCGGCATTGATAACTTTATGGCGTGGTATAAAGAGTATTTTAATAAATAAAAGAACAGTAGCGGGTTACTAGTTTCGAGTGGCTAGTAACTTCGCTAAAAGGTTTTGAAGTCGATTTATATAGCTAATTGTATGCAATAGTAGTCTAGGTTTTTAATAATTTCCCAGCTCCCAGCTTAGCATCCCCCGCGAGCAAAGCGAGTGCTGTGGGTAACCAGCTCCATCTATTCCACCTGTTTCCTAACTAAAAACACTGCGCCAACCGCAAAAACAGCGCCTAAGACATCAGCAGCAAGGTCACCAAAGCTCGCGGCACGGTGAGGAATAAAATGTTGGGCTATTTCTATTGATACACCCAATAGCGAACCAACAACAATTGCTAGCCAAGCTTTTAATCTTGGGTAGGCTAACACCAAAAATCCGGCGAAAGCGGCAAATCCGATAAAGTGATAAACCTTATCCACGTTTGAAAAGGTGGGCCGGTGATAGACGTCTGGCGAAAGTGTTAGGTACAGCAGAAGTGCACAGTTTGCCCAGAAAATTAACTTCCAAGCGGTTGAGTACTTGTCACCAACAAGCGAGTGAATTAGCAGTTTAGCGTTCAAAAATTATCCTTTGTAATGAGTTGAATCATCATTGAGGTTTAAGGTCGCTATGTTAACAATATCAAAGACTTGAACCTAGCCCCAATCTATCGGAATCGACAATTTATTAGTATCGAATTGTGAACTTAAGCAGAACATTCTGAACTGCTCGCAAGTCTAGATTTCGATTTTTCTAAGCAGCAATGAAAATCTTCTGTTATAACTGAATAAGTACAAATTATGTGAATATATGGTTTTAAAGCTGGTATCATCACCAGCAAATTGGATTTTTACTTAAAATCGTCGGTTAATGCGGTTTTAGAATTTAAATAAAAGACTAACAATTATGACAAGAATGACCCATTTGGCCCAACTGGAAGCTGAAAGTATTCAAATATTTCGAGAAGTGGCCGCTGAGTTTCAGAAGCCGGTGATGCTTTATTCGGTTGGCAAGGACTCTTCAGTTTTACTGCATCTTGCACGAAAAGCATTCTATCCGGGAAAAATACCATTTCCGCTGATGCATGTGGATACCAATTGGAAATTCAAAGAGATGATAGAGTTTCGGGATCAAATGGCGGAACAGCATGGTTTTAATCTAATTGTACACAAGAATCCGCAAGGTATTGAAATGGAAGTTGGCCCCTTTACCCATGGAAGTGCAAAGCATACGGATATTATGAAAACACAAGCGCTAAAACAAGCGTTAGATAAATATCAATTTGATGCCGCCTTTGGCGGAGCTCGTCGAGATGAGGAAAAATCTCGAGCAAAAGAAAGGGTCTACTCATTCCGGGACGACAAACATCGATGGGATCCTAAAAACCAGCGACCGGAATTATGGAATATCTATAACGGAAAAGTTGATAAAGGAGAAAGTATACGCGTTTTCCCACTTTCGAATTGGACTGAGTTAGATATTTGGCAATACATCTATAAAGAGCAGATTGAAATTCCATCACTCTATTTTTCCAAACAGCGGCCAGTGGTTGAACGAGATGGCGGTTTGATCATGGTTGATGATGATCGCATGCCGTTAGAGGAGGGGGAAAAGCCGATGATGAAATCGGTTCGGTTTAGAACGCTTGGTTGCTATCCTTTGACAGGTGCAGTTGAGTCTAACGCAACCACGCTTCCTGAAATCATCC
Source organism: Kangiellaceae bacterium (assembly GCA_965230525.1). Taxonomy (GTDB): domain Bacteria; phylum Pseudomonadota; class Gammaproteobacteria; order Enterobacterales; family Kangiellaceae. Next base: position 3,571,657 of record OZ246008.1, on the reverse strand, counting down.
AAGAAATGTTGCTATGTACGACCTCTGAACGGCAGGGGCGTGTTATCGATAACGATTCGGCGGGCTCAATGGAGAAAAAGAAAATGGAAGGGTACTTTTAGACGCTGCGCTCGTTAGTATGCTTTAGCGAGTAGCGAGTAGCGAGTAGCGAGTAGCGAGTTTCTCGCAAAGAGCATAAATAAACCGGAAATAGAAGCAAAAGATTTTGAAGGAATTATAGGATGTCGAATAACACATCTCTGGTAGCAACAGATATCGAAGAATATTTAAATGTTCATGAAAATAAGGACATGCTGCGCATATTAACTTGCGGTAGTGTGGATGATGGCAAATCGACACTGATAGGTCGACTATTGTTCGACAATCAGATGATTTTTGAAGACCAAATGGCGGCTATCGAAAAAGATTCTCAGCGGTTTAATACAACTGACGAGGCATTTGATTTAGCGCTACTAGTCGATGGTTTGCAATCTGAAAGAGAGCAGGGAATTACCATTGACGTTGCGTATCGATATTTTGCCAGTGAACAAAGAAAATTTATTATTGCCGACACCCCCGGTCATGAGCAATACACGCGCAACATGGCAACTGGCGCTTCGACTGCCGATTTGGCCGTGATTCTTATTGATGCTCGCCATGGGGTTCAAGTACAGACTAGACGCCATAGCTACATTTGTTCGCTTCTCGGTATTAAACACGTAATTGTTGCCATTAATAAAATGGATGCAATCGATTACGACCAAGCGACGTATCAACAAATCAAAAAAGACTATCGAGAATTTGCTAAAAAGCTTAGTTTTGATGATGTACGTTTTGTCCCGCTTTCTGCTTTGAAAGGCGACAATGTCGTCAATGAAAGTCAGAATATGACCTGGTACCCCGGTTCAACACTTATGAAACTGTTGAATACGGTGTCTATCAATAGAAATAAATCTCTGCCTTTTAGAATGCAAGTACAGTACGTTAATCGTCCTAACCTTAATTTCAGAGGATTTTGTGGAACTATCACTGGTGGAGAAATTCGAGTCGGTGACACCATACGCACACTGCCGTCGGGCAAAGAAAGCAAAGTAAAATCAATAGTGACTTTTGATGGTGAGCTAGATACTGCAAGTTCTGGCATGGCGGTAACCTTAACTCTTGAAGATGAAATAGATATCAGTCGGGGCAATATGCTGGTGAGGCCCCATGAACTGCCGCTGTCGGCACGTGATTTCGGAGCTGATGTGGTTTGGATGACCGAAGAAGCACTGCATGTCGATCGAGAATATGAGATTAAAATGGGAAGTCAATCGGTATTCGGTTATGTCAAAGAGATCGGATACAAAGTTGATGTTAATACCTTAGATCGTTCAGAAGCATCGCAGCTGGGGCTGAATGAAATCGGCCGTTGTCACTTTACCTTAAGCGAGTCTGTGCATTTCGACCCTTATGAAGACAATCGCATGACCGGGGCATTTATCATTATTGATAGGCTCTCAAATGTGACGGTCGGTGCGGGTATGGTTGCACAATCCATTGATAGCGACGAAAAAGCGGATTACTCTGCGTTTGAAAAAGAGTTTAATGCATTGGTCAGAAAACATTTCCCACACTGGGAAGCTAAGAAAATCTGATGAAAGAAAAGCTTATGCCTGATTCTCCCTATCAAAATAGAGAAACCGACGAGGATAAGTCGAGCGATGTGGTTTGGCACCAGTCGAGTGTCTCTCACCTAAGCAGAGTTGCGCTTAACGGGCATAAACCAGCAGTGCTTTGGTTTACAGGGTTGAGTGGTTCTGGCAAGTCGACCGTGGCAAACGCCGTGGATAAAATGCTTCATGATCGCGGATGCAAAACATACGTTTTAGACGGAGATAACATCAGACACGGCTTAAACGGTGATCTCGGTTTTTCGGATGATGATAGAGTCGAAAATATTCGAAGGATTGGCGAGGTGGCCAAACTGTTTGTTGACGCGGGCTTATTGGTTTCCAGTGCGTTTATTTCGCCATTTATCACTGAAAGAAAAATGGTTCGAGAATTGTTGGGCGAACAGCAGTTTATTGAAGTTTTTATCGATACACCGATTGAAATCTGTGAACAAAGAGATCCTAAAGGCTTGTATAAGAAAGCCAGAGCGGGAGAAATTAAAAACTTTACCGGGATCGATTCCGCTTACGAGCCACCCAATAAGCCGGAAATCCATATCCAAGCCGGGCAAAAGTCGGTAGAGCAGTGTGCCACTCAGGTTATCGAATATTTGAAATCTAATCACTTTATCTCGCCACCTCGTTGAGTCGCCAGTCTGATTGAACGATTATTCTATTGACTCACTTCAATGAAGAACCATCTGCTTTGTGAAGGTGCGCGAATACAAGTTGCTGATTTACTTAATACTCTTTGGGTGAGAAAATATGGCTGCTAAGCTACCCTAGGCCACGACCTCTAAGTAACTATTTTTATTATCAAAATTAACCGGTTAAGGGCTTTTTATTCTTTGATTTTAAGGTCTTAATTGGTTAAACTGCGGCCAGATTTTGTTTCAAATACATATTTCGAGGATTGTTCCTCGGCGAAAAGCATCAAGAGTTAGTCTTCTTGGTGCTTTTCTTGGTTTATTGGAGTCGCATTCACACATGCCTGTTATCACCTTACCTGATGGTAGTAAAAGAGAATTTGACGATGCAGTCACTGTATATCAGGTGGCAGCGGATATTGGTCCAGGTTTAGCTAAAGCAGCTTTGGCTGGAAAGGTTAATGGGCAAACAGTTGATACCAGCTACACCATCACCGAAGATGCAGAACTCTCTTTGATCACCGAACGAGATGAAGAAGGCCTAGAAGTTATTCGTCACTCGTGCGCACATTTATTGGCGCAAGCCACTCAGGCACTATTCCCTAAGGCGCAAGTGACCATTGGACCGGTTATTGATAATGGTTTCTATTACGACTTTGCGTTTTCACGCCCTTTCACGCCAGAAGATCTCGAAGCGATTGAAAAGAAAATGGCCGAAATTGCTAAGCAAGACCTGCCAGTAAGTCGCACCACGATGGTGAGAGAAGAGGCGATAGAGTTTTTTCGCAATATGGGTGAAGAATATAAGGCTGAAATTATTGCAAGTATTCCAGCAGGCGAAGAGATCTCGCTCTACCGTCAAGGTGATTTTATCGACCTGTGTCGCGGCCCTCACGTACCAAGCACCGGAAAAATTAAAGCGTTTAAGTTGATGAAGCTTGCAGGTGCTTATTGGCGCGGTGATTCAACTAATGAAATGCTACAAAGAATCTATGGTACTGCTTGGACTAGTAAGAAAGAACTAAAAAAGTACCTCCATCGATTAGAAGAAGCTGAAAAGCGTGATCACCGTAAAATTGGCAAACAATTGGAGCTTTTCCATTTCCAAGAAGACGCACCAGGAATGGTCTTTTGGCACAACGATGGTTGGAGTATTTTTAAAGAGCTTGAACGCTACATTCGTGTTGTGCTTGGAAATACCGACTATCAAGAAGTCAAAGCGCCTCAAATTATGGATCGCAGTTTGTGGGAAAAATCCGGTCATTGGGAAAAGTATCATGACGATATGTTTACCACTGAATCAGAGAGCAGAACTTACGCGGTAAAACCAATGAATTGCCCTGGACATGTCCAAATTTTTAACCAAGGACTCAAGTCCTACCGTGACTTACCGCTGCGAATGGCTGAATTTGGTTCCTGTCATCGAAACGAACCTTCTGGTGCACTCCACGGTTTAATGCGAGTTCGAGCATTTACTCAAGACGATGCGCACGTATTTTGTACTGAAGAGCAAATACAAGATGAAGTTGGTCATTTGATAGATACAATCTACAATGTTTATGCCGACTTTGGTTTTGACAATATTGAAATTAAGCTTTCTACTCGTCCCGAAAAGCGAGTTGGTTCGGATGAATCTTGGGATCAAGCCGAACAAGCGTTAGAAGCTGCTTTAAATGCTAAAAATATCGACTTTGAAGTGCTTCCTGGAGAAGGCGCATTTTATGGTCCAAAAATCGAATTCTCTTTACGAGATTGCTTAGAGCGAGTGTGGCAATGCGGAACAGTGCAGCTCGATTTCTCTATGCCGGGTCGTTTAGGTGCTGAATACGTGGCTGAAGATGGTAGTAAGAAAGTCCCAGTCATGATTCATCGAGCAATATTAGGCTCGTTGGAGCGGTTTATTGGTATTTTAATCGAAGAATATGCCGGTAAATTCCCTGCTTGGTTAGCACCAAAGCAGGTCGCAATTATGAATATCACTGATAAACAGAGTGAATTTGTTCTAAAAAGTGCAAAAATATTGAAATCTCAAGGCTTTAGAGTCAATTCGGACTTGAGAAACGAGAAAATCGGCTTTAAAATTCGTCAGCACACATTACAGCGAGTACCATACTTGCTTGTAGTCGGTGATCGAGAAGTAGAAACGCAAACCGTTTCAGTCAGAACTCGAGCAGGTAAAGATTTAGGTAGTATGTCGATTGAAGCCTTTTCGGAGCTACTTAAGTCAGATATTAAACAGCTTGCACGCAAGCAAAACTAATTGATTAAACAGGCTTTTGAGGCAAATTGAAAAATTGCCCAAGTAAAAAGAGAAAAAGAGCCTTTATATTTTAACTAACAGAGGAACATACACATTAAAAGAGCAAAGCCAAAAATGGCGGCCAAGGTTCAACGGGCCAACATTAACGAGGAAATCGAAGCGCCGCAAGTAAGGTTAATTGACCAAGAAGGCGAGTCTAAGGGAGTTGTGAGCATTGCTGAGGCAATCGCTGCCGCTGAAGAGGCAAACTTAGATCTGGTGGAAATTTCTCCGGGGGCTGAGCCTCCAGTCTGTAAGGTCATGGACTACGGTAAGTACGTTTTCGAACAAAAGAAAGCGAAAGCAGCCGCTAAGAAAAAACAGACTGTTGTTCATGTTAAAGAAATTAAATTTAGACCCGGTACCGACATTGGTGACTACAAGATCAAGTTAAGAAAATTAACTGAATTCTTGGAAGAAGGGGATAAAACAAAGATCACAGTTCGTTTCAGAGGCCGTGAAATGGCTCACAGAGAGCTAGGAATGGATCTGATGAAGCGAATACAAAAAGATTTAGAAGAGTTCGGAGATGTAGAATCATTTCCAAAACTCGAAGGTCGTCAAATGACAATGGTCATTGCGCCTAAGAAAAAGAAGTAAACAGGTTTATACCTGAGAAACAAATTTTAAATTTCTGAATAATACTCAGAAATTCAAAATACGCTTTAGTTCCACTAGAACGTATAAGCTAGTTGCAAGGCTTTTGGCAGCCCCAAAACTAGTTGGTGAGAAGCTTTGCAACTCCATAAGATGGAAAGCAAGCTTCTTTTTTATTAGCACTGTTAGGTAACAAACGGCATAGCTAGACAACTTTACTGGTTTAGTAAACTGTTTAACCAAATGCGACCTACAGATGAAAATTGGAGTAAATAGTAATGCCAAAGATCAAAACAGATAGCGGCGCTGCAAAGCGATTCAAACGCACTGGTAAAGGTGGTTTCAAGCATGCTCAATCGCATCGTCGCCACATTCTTACTAAGAAAAGTTCTAAGCGAAAGCGTCATTTGCGAGACATGCAAATGGTTGCTGCTTGCGACGTTCCACAGCTGGATCGCCAGCTTCCTTACGTTTAAGAATGGGAGTGATTTGAAATGCCTAGAGTAAAACGCGGTGTTACCGCTCATAAGCGTCACAAGAAAGTTTTAAAAGCAGCAAAAGGTTATTACGGAGCACGTAGTCGAGTTTATCGAGTAGCGACTCAAGCAGTAACCAAAGCTGGCCAATATGCCTACCGTGACCGTCGTCAGCGCAAACGTCAATTTAGAGCCATCTGGATTCAACGTATTAATGCTGAAGCTCGCGTTAGTGGTTTGTCGTATAGCAAATTCATTAACGGTCTTAAGAAAGCATCTATCGGGATTGATCGTAAGATCCTTGCTGATATCGCTGTTTTCGACAAAGTAGCCTTTGCGGCCTTAGTTGAAAAAGCAAAAGCTGCTCTTGCTTAAGATTGAACTATTTAGTTACCCAACGGTTGTATTTGAGTTAAGTAACTAATCCAAATAGTTTCTGAAAGGGAAGGGCAAATGTCCTTCCCTTTTTTTATCTATAGAATTATTTTCTTGGGATGGCTACTAGAGACCTTATATTCTTGATCGTCTTCCCAAAAAGGCCATTGTAGATGGTCAGTTAAACCCTAAAAACATTGGAAATTAGAGTTATGTCAAACGACGTTGATGAATTATTATCGCGCGGCTTAGCTGCGGTAGAAGCGGCCGATACCCTGCAAGCATTGGAACAAGTTAAAGTAGACTTTTTGGGTAAAAAAGGCGAATTAACTGCGCAACTAAAGTCTTTGGGTAAATTGCCTGCCGAGCAACGTCCGATCCACGGCGCAGCCATCAATAAAGCAAAACAAGCCATTCAAGCACAAATTGATGAGAAGAAATCTGCCTTTGAATCCGCAGCGATCGCCGATCAATTAGCCAATGAGTCTATTGATGTCACCATTGCGGGTCGAAATTCCGATGTGGGAGGAATTCATCCTGTCAATCGTACACTTGAACGAATTGTTGATTACTTTTCACAAATTGGCTTTGGCGTTGAAGAAGGTCCAGAAGTGGAAGATGATTATCACAATTTTGAAGCGCTAAATATTCCCGGGCACCATCCAGCCAGAGCAATGCATGATACGTTTTATTTTGGTGATGGCAGCTTATTAAGAACTCATACTTCCCCTGTTCAAATTAGAACCATGGAAAAGGTAAAACCACCCGTTAGAATTATTGCTCCGGGTAGAGTTTACCGTTGTGATTCAGATTTAACTCATACGCCCATGTTTCACCAAGTGGAGGGGTTGTTGGTTGATACCAAAACTTCATTTGCTGATTTAAAAGGCGTGTTAGACGAATTCTTAAAACACTTTTTTGAAGATGAAAAGCTAAAGGTACGCTTCAGACCATCCTATTTTCCTTTCACAGAACCTTCAGCCGAAGTCGATATCGCTTGTGTCATGTGTGCTGGAAAAGGCTGTCGCGTCTGTAGCAACACCGGTTGGTTGGAAATTCTTGGATCGGGAATGGTGCATCCAAACGTACTCGAATCGGTTGGTTACGACAGTGAAGAATTTACTGGTTATGCATTTGGTATGGGCGTGGAGCGTATGACTATGCTTCGCTATGGCGTCAATGATTTAAGATTGTTTTTCGAGAATGATTTGAGGTTTTTGCAACAGTTTAACTAGCCCAAGCTAGTCATTAAACCAATCAAAGTGGCCGAGAAGGTCACCAAGCTAAAAGAATATTTGGAATAATTTCGATGAAAATAAGTGAAAAATGGTTACGCACTTGGGTAAACCCGAAAGTATCAACCGATGAGTTAGTATCACTGTTGACCATGGCTGGTCTAGAAGTTGACGGTGTCGAGCAGGTTGGCGCTGAGCTAGCAGGAATATTGGTTGGGCAAATTGTAGAAGCCAAGCAGCATCCAGAAGCTGACAAACTTCAGGTTTGTATGGTGGATGTTGGGGTCGATGACAACCTTCAAATCATTTGTGGTGCGCCAAACGCTAGACAGGGGCTTAAAGTCGCTGTGGCGGTTATTGGATGTGTGCTTCCCGGTAATTTTAAGATTAAAAAAGCTAAATTAAGAGGCGTTCATTCTTATGGAATGCTTTGTTCGGCAAAAGAGCTCGAACTCTCTGATGAGCATGACGGTATTCTTGAATTGGATGAGAATGCCAAAATTGGTGAAGAATTTATTGAGCACATGGGCTTAAAGGACACTTCGATTGATATTGACCTAACACCGAATCGAGGTGATTGTTTGGGGATTAAAGGCGTTGCTACTGAAGTAGGGGTACTCACTCAAACAGAAGTCAACCCGATTCAAATAAACTCTATCACTCCGACTATTCAAGATGCTGTTAAAGTCAATTTAAACGCGCCGCAAGCTAACCCTCGCTTTTGTGCTCGTGTGATTAAAGGCATCAATTTAAACGCTAACACACCCGAGTGGATGAAATCGCGGTTACTTGGCTCTGACATTCGCTCTATCGATCCGGTGGTGGATGTCACTAACTATGTCATGCTAGAGCTAGGCCATCCTATGCATGCATTCGACAAAGAAAATATAAAAGGCGATATTACCGTTCGATATGCAAAGGATAATGAAGAGTTGGTCATGTTAGATGACAAGGTTGTAAAACTCAGAGAAGACACGCTTGTGGTTGCTGATGATGAAAAAGCACTTTCATTAGCGGGCATCATGGGGGGGAAATACTCAGGAATTAGCCAAGATACCCGTGACATCATTCTTGAAGCTGCACATTGGGATCCAATCAAAATTGCAGGCAAGGCACGAAGCTATGGTATGCACACCGACGCCTCTCATCGCTTTGAGCGAGGTGTTGATTACAATCTATGCGCGGCAACAATTGAGCGAGCAACTGAACTGTTATTGGAAATAGTAGGTGGTCAAGCAGGCCCGCTCGTCGACCAAATTGCGGAATCCGACTTTCCAGCCGCAAAACAGGTAAAGCTGCGACGCGACAGAATATCTCGACTACTGGGGATAAGTCTATCTGATGAACAAATTGTTGATATTCTCACACGCTTAAATATGCAGTTAGAAACCAATGCTGAAGGCTGGTTGGTGAGCATACCGAGTAATCGTTTTGATATTTCAATTGAGGCTGACTTGATTGAAGAATTAGTTCGTATCTACGGATATAACAATGTCCCGAGTAGAAAGCCAGTCGCAGAGCTTTCTATGATTCGCAGATCTGAAAATCGATTGGTTAAATCACAGGTCGCACGCTTATTAGCTAATCGAGGCTATCAAGAGGCCATAACTTACTCTTTCATTGATAAACCATCTCAACAACTAATCGACCCAGATATTGAGCCACTGCCGCTACTTAATCCAATTTCAGCTGATTTAGCCGTCATGCGTTCTTCGATTTGGCCCGGTTTGTTGAAGGCTCTTGAGCACAACTTAAAGCGACAGCATCCGCGAATAAAAATGTTTGAGATGGGGCTGAAATTTGTTCCGAGTGAAAGTGGGTTAATACAAACACCGGTTGTTGCTGGCGCAATTTGCGGTACTCGAAGGGCTGAAAACTGGGAAGCTGACGCTCAGATGCTAGACTTTTTTGACCTGAAAGGTGATTTAGAAGCCATTTTTAGAATGACGGCCGCAGAAGATGCTTTCACATTTGTTGCGGCGCAGCGACACGGGCTTCATCCTGGGCAAACGGCTGAAATAGCCAGAAATGGCAAAGTTTGTGGCTATATCGGCAAAATTCACCCCGAAACCCAAAAAGCCTTTGATATTGAGCAGCCTGTATTCCTGTTTGAATTGGAGCTAAAAAGCGTATTGCAGCGAAAAATACCTAAATTCAACAGCTTATCGAAATTTCCTTCCATTCGTCGAGATCTGGCAATTTTGGTCAAAGAAAACGTGACTTCGTCGCAAATTGTTGATTTAATTGGACAAACGGCTAAAAATTGGCTAAATAGTGTAGTAATATTTGATATATACCGTGGCAAAGGGATCGAACCAGGTTTTAAAAGCGTTGCTATTGGCATTGTCTTGCAGAGAGATGACAGGACTTTCAAAGATGCAGAAATTAGTAAAACGCTAGATCGAGTGATTGCTACTTTGACAGATAAGCTAGGAGCGGTATTGAGGGATTAGCGATGGCACTAACTAAAGCGGAAATGGCAGAACGGCTTTTTGATGATTTAGGTCTCAATAAGCGTGAAGCAAAAGAAATGGTTGAAGGATTTTATGAAGAGATCAGAAATTCTCTAGCATCAAATCAACAAGTTAAGTTGTCCGGTTTTGGTAATTTTGACTTGAGAGATAAAAAACAGCGACCCGGTAGAAACCCTAAAACCGGTGAAGAAATTCCAATTAGCGCGCGTCGAGTGGTCACGTTTAGACCGGGGCAGAAATTAAAGGCTAGAGTAGAAGCATATGCTGGAAGCGAGTAATAATAACGAGTTAATGCCTATACCTGATAAGCGCTACTTTACCATCGGTGAAGTCAGTGAGCTTTGTTTGGTTAAACCGCATGTTTTAAGGTATTGGGAGCAAGAATTTCCCCAGTTAAGTCCTGTTAAACGCCGAGGAAATCGCCGCTATTATCAGCGTGATGATGTAATGGTGATCCGAGAAATTCGAGAGTTGCTCTACGATCAAGGGTTTACCATTGGTGGCGCAAGACAACAACTTGAAGCGGAAGAATCAAAGCCCGATCCTCAGGCCATAAACGCAGTTATTAAAGAGCTAGAAAGCGTTTTGAAAATACTCGCTCATTAGTCAAATTATTTACACTCTCTAAATTTACATCCTCTGTTATATTCTCCAAAATCCTCAACTTCCAGTTGGGGATTTTTTGCTCTACCAACCTGTAATAATTTTATTCTAGAATCTTCAATCAGACTTGCAATGTAATTAATTTCAGGTAGTATTCCGCCTCGGTAAAGCTTTAACACATGATTCGTCAACAATCAGTTTATCGAAGAATGTGTGAATCGAGTTTGATTACAATAGTGATACCATGTCGGAATGTGGCGCAGCCTGGTAGCGCACTTGTTCGGGGTACAAGTGGTCGGAGGTTCAAATCCTCTCATTCCGACCAAATTCTCTCTTTATTACCAAAAAAATAGCCAAGCACTAAAAATTATAGATCGCGTTTATCGCTCTATTTGAAACATGGCCTACAGGTTATAATCTTGACTCAAATTCACTGACAAATAAACCCGACTCAAAATTACGCTTATAGACCCACTCATAAGCCGATTTACAAACTCAAATCTAAGCAGCCGAAAACATGAATTAAGTAATTTGAGCTTAGAAAAATAGTAGTGGATGCATGGTTTTAATCGATCGATTGGTTATTACAACGAGTAGTTCTCACGGCAGTACTAAATTTGTCATGCAGCTGTCATCAATAGTTGATAAAATACCGCGGTCTAAAACATGAGGTCACCCTCGACGGAGAAAAGTTAATGAGAGAGTTACTGGTTATTGCTGATCAAAATGCTGATAGTAATCCTGCTTTTTTACACGCATTAGAAATTGCTAAAAATACCGGCGCCAAAATTGAATTTGTTGGATTTGTGCATGCACCGGGTGTTGATAGCTCCGAGATTTTATCGCAAAGCGATAAGCGCAAAGTGCATCACGAGTTTATTGACAGAAAGCAGGCGCAAATCGATGGATTTTTAAGCAAGCTGGATCTCACAGATGTTCGCATCAATGTCGATGTCGTTTGGGAACGTTCTTTCGAACGATGGGTGACTGATCGTTGTAACCAAAAGTCTTTTGATATGATTTTCAAAACAGGACATCGCTCTGAGTCTACTACTCACGCGCCAGCTGACTGGCAGCTTATGAGACATTGTCCTGACCCAGTAATGATTGTTGGCGATAGTGAGTGGAAAAAAGGAGGGAAGATTCTAGCTGCGTTGGATCTCGGTTCAAGTAGTGAAGAAGCTCTCAAGTTAAACGAAGAGATTTTAAGGTATTCCTTTTTGCTCGCTAAAGCGACCAATAGCGAGGTACATGCTTGTTATTCGATTTCAATGCCGTCAGCGCTTGCTGAACTCGACTTTTTTGACACCGAAGGTTACGAGAAGAAAATGAAGGAATCAATCGATCCGATTATTTCACGGCTAATTGAGCAGGGCGGCTTGAACAAGGAAACTCTCCACTTAGTTTCTGGTAAACCGGCCAAAGAAATTCGTCGTATTGTTGAAAAAATTGATGCGGATGTGGTGGTCATGGGAAATAAAACAAGAGTAAGTTTGCGAGGCCGTTTACTAGGTAATACTGCTCGCAACGTGCTTCGAAAAGTCAAAGCTGACGTGTTGATTGTTAAATAATCTGATGGCTATTTTCGACTTATAAGAAAGCGTCCTTTTGGGCGCTTTTTTGATCCTAATATACAATTTAATTTGAAATCATATTTTTAGAGTCGAACAAAATGAAGAAAACCGAACCTAATGCCGAAACAAGCAACAAGCAACAAATTGGAAGAATTGTTCATGGGTACAATAACCATCTAGCAGCTATTACCGGATTTAGCGAATTAGCGCTGTTGCACCTAGGAAATAACCATGAAAAAAGCCAAGAGCTTCTTGAATTATCACTTCAGTCTGCAAAGCAGGCCGTTTATTTTGGCCAAACATTACTTGCTAGTATTGGTCGTCTGCAGATTGAAACTCAATCCTTAACGCTGTATGAATTTAAACAAATGCTTCAGCAGCTCGCTCCCCAAATCGAAATAAAAGGAGATTTTAGTAAGCAGCATTTTATCAAGACCCAGCATCAATGGCTCAGAGATAGTCTGCAAGAAATTTTAGAATTCTTAACCGAAGCCGGTAAACCTAATGCAATCAATCAGTTGGTGAGTATTGAAAGTCGTCTAGATGATTCAATCAACACTTTTAAATTGATTTTTCGCGCAAGCTCGATGGAGATTGCTAACACAGACAAACAAGATTTATTTGAGCCCTATCACTCTAGCAAAGAAATGTTTGGTACTGCGGGGATTGGGTTGGCTAAAGTTAAAGGGTTTCTGCAACAAACACAGGCACAAATCGACTGGAAAGATGGGATAGGGTTCGAATTGATTTTTGTTATCTGCAAATAAAGCGCTTAATTTCTAATATTGCCAAATCTCAGTTATTGCTCTCAAGTAACGCCCGTCGTTTGAAAATCATATTGAGAAAAAAACAGCTGTATAGAAACAGCTGTTTTACGCCAATGTGAAAGCACTTGGATAAAAGTTAAAGTATTGGGGGGAATCGATTCCGTCCAACCTACTTTACCGTAAACTAGCACTCAACTATGTTGACCGCTAGTCCTCCGCGAGATGTTTCCTTATATTTAGTTTTCATGTCTCGGCCTGTATCTCGCATCGTTTTTATTACCTTGTCCAGCGACACTTTATGGTCGCCTTCGCCTTGCAGTGCTAATCTTGATGCATTAATCGCCTTAACCGCTCCCATCGCATTGCGCTCGATGCAGGGTACTTGAACTAATCCGCCAACCGGATCACAGGTAAGTCCCAAGTTGTGCTCCATGCCGATTTCTGCAGCACATTCCACTTGTGAGGGGGTTCCCCCTAACGCTTCCGTGAGTCCAGCGGCAGCCATTGAGCAGGCCACACCGACTTCTCCCTGACAGCCGACTTCTGCACCGGAAATAGAAGCATTCAATTTGTAAAGAATGCCGATAGCTGCTGAAGCAAGCAAAAAGCGGTGGATTGATTCGGAATCTTTCGGCGAGTAATAATTAACGTAGTATTGGAGCACAGCAGGAATAATTCCAGCCGCGCCGTTGGTTGGGGCTGTTACCACTCTGCCACCGGCAGCATTTTCTTCATTCACAGCCAGTGCATATAGGTTTACCCAATCCATAGCGCTTAATGGATCATTGTTATCATGTCGAGATTTCAATTTTCTATATAATGCTGGGGCACGTCGCCGTAGTTTTAAACCGCCTTTTAACACACCTTCCGTGCGAATACCTTTATTGATACAGGCCGACATGGTTTCCCAAATCAGATCAAGTCCCGATTGGATTTCAGCTTCGGTTCGCCAAGTTTTTTCATTCTCAAACATTAAACTACTAATGCACTTGCCAGAGGATTTCGCCATGTCCAATAACTGCTGACCGGTTTGAAAATCAAACGGCAATTCTAAATGCATTTCGGTAATCGGTTGTTTAGCGGTGTTCTCGCCAATAACAAAACCACCACCCACAGAATAATAAATGTTTTCTTTAAGCAGTTCGCCATTTTCATCATAGGCTGAGAATTTCATACCATTGGCGTGACCCGGCAAAGTCTTTTTACGATGAAAGACCAAATCAGATTCAACAAATTTAACAGAGTACTTGCCATCAAGGCGCAGGGTTTGTGAATCCCGGATATTCGCTAGTCGCTCAGGAATAGTATCGGTATCGATCTGGTCCGGCTGTTCACCTTCAAACCCTAGTAGCACAGCAACATCACTACCATGACCTTTGCCTGTGTGGCCAAGTGAACCAAAAAGCTCTGCCTTAACCCGATGGGCAGTCAACTGCTTGCGAGCGAGTTTTTTAACAAACATTCTCGCTGCGCGCATCGGGCCAACAGTGTGAGAACTTGATGGACCAATGCCCACGGTAAATAAATCAAATACAGAAACAGCCAAGTTTTTCTCCTAGTACGCCGTAATTTTAAAGGTTTTCAATTAGCGGGCCAGTCTTTCCGATAGTCTCACCAACATTTGCGCGGTGGCACCCCAAATTTTATAGTGATTGTACTCTATTTGATAATAACTAAAGGTTTGTCCATTGACCGTTCTTGAGAGTAATTGTTGATTGTTTTTGTCAATTAGAAAGTCTAACGGCACACAAAAGGCTTCTTCAACTTCATTACTATCAATTTCGAGCGAGTACTGCGCTTCAACCATACCGACGTAGGGCGTCACATGATACTGACTGATTGTTGCTTGGGTGGGCAGCTTTCCAACAATCTCTATTAAGCCTGATTGCAAACCTATTTCTTCGTAGGTTTCTCGAATAGCGGTTTGCGCCAAACTTTTGTCTTGGTTTTCAAATCGTCCTCCCGGAAAGCTAATTTCGCCAGGATGATGTTTTAGATGTTCAGCTCTGCGAGTCAAGATCACATGCCAGTGCTTGTCTTGAGGCGTTTTTACTAGAGGAATCAACACCCCAGCTTGCAAATAGTTTTTACGTAGTTTGCGCTTGTTGGCTTTAAACAGTTCTTCAATTCTGGATTGCTCACTCAAAAGCTGAGCTTGACTGGATTCCTGGTACTCAACCGGCAATAAGCGCTCCATGAAAAATTGTTTATCCATTGGCTTTAGCCTGAGGGTTTAGCGTCGGTATAATTTTATTGAGTTTATCAAAGGTTTCTTGATATTCAGCCGCCAATTCTGAATCATGCACCAGACCGCCGCCGGCCCAGCAGTAGAGCGAATTGTTTTTTGCTAACAAGGTTCTGATACAGATGTTCGTATCCATTTTACCTTGAAAGTCGATGTAGCCAATAACACCACAATATACACCGCGCTTTACAGGCTCGAGTTCATCGATGATTTGCATAGCACGAATTTTCGGTGCGCCGGTAATTGAGCCTCCAGGTAGTGTGGTGGTTAATAAATCGAACACATCAAACTTTGGGGCTAGTCGAGCGTATACGGTTGAAATTAAATGATGGACAGATTCAAAGCGGTAATGACCGAACAGCTCAGTTACTTTTACACTATTCTTCGCCGCCGTTCGGCTTAGATCATTACGTAACAAATCAACAATCATTAGGTTTTCAGCTTTGTCCTTGGTACTGTTTTTCAACCGGTCTGCCTGTAGTTGATCATCCACCGGGTCAGGCTTTCTTGGTAGGGTTCCTTTGATTGGCTGAGTGACCACTTGATCCTTTTCAACCGCAATAAAACGTTCAGGCGAAAGGCTTAATATTTGAAAGTCTTGGTAATTAATAAAGCTGCTAAACGGAGAGTTATTGGCTTTGGCTAATGCGCTATAGATTGCAACGGGATCACCCTGAAATTTTGCGTTGAAACGTTGTGAGTAGTTAATTTGGTAACAGTCGCCAGCGGTAATATAGTCCTTTATCTTGTAGAAAGAGTGACTATATTGTTCAAAAGACTGTTCAGCCTTAAAAGTGTCTACTTGATAGTTTAATGGCTTTTCAGACGAGTTGGGCGCTATGCTTGCTTTAACGAGTGTGACGACTTCGAGCCAATCTTGTTCTTCTAAACCAAAATTATAAATGGTGGAGGTTTGCTGATGATGATCCGTAATGAGTGCCCAATGGTATAGCCCCAGTCTGAGTAGCGGTAGTTTTAAGTCGTCAACCGCTTTTACGCTATTTAAAGTGGCTCTCGCTTGCTCGCACAAAAACTGCTTGCCAAAATCATAACTTAAGTAACCCAATAGACCGCCCTGAAACGGCAGCTGCGCCAATTGCTCGCCAGGTGCGCGGGTAGGTTGGTGCTGTTTAAGTAGCTTTCGGACGATAGTTAAAGGCGTGTCGGTTTCTATCCGTTGGTGGCTTTTAGAGTCGTTAATTTCGAGCGCGCCGTCTGCAAAATTAATACGTAGTGTTGGACGAAAAGCTAAAATATCAAAGCGTTTATAGTCGGCGGCCGAGGTGTTCTGTTCGCCAGAGTTTAACTTGCCACTATCAAGCAAAACCGACCAGTCTTGTTGCAATAAGTCCGCGAGCTGGCTGTATTTGGTGTCATTGCCGATGTAGTCAAGCGGGCAAGATTGCTGTTGGCAATGCGTTTGCGCTTCGCGGTTTGACTGCATATTGTGATCCGCTTGATGGTGAGCGCCTGGTTGAAAATTAGACATCTGAGAACTTATTATCTCGCTTCAATACTATTAAGATATTCTAACTGATTGATAACCCGAAAAGGAAATTCACTGAGATAAGATTATAGCTGGAAAAGTTATTTTACTTTAGTGGCTTAAAAGGGTTTAATCACTACAAATAGAAAAATCAATAGAACCTGCAACGTGCTCGAAATAATACCTTGTCCTTCGGTTTCCCAAACAATTAAGCTTCCGGGTAGTAAATACATTGCCAATCGACTGATTCCAATGTGTGCCTTAGCAAAAACACCGTCTAAATTAACCAATGTGGTTGATAACAACGATATTCAGGCAGCGATGGCCGGGCTGACGGCTCTGGGTTACCCGATGACCTTTGCCCAAGGGGAGCTGACCATCTCACCCAGAGAGCGGGCATTATCCGAGCCATCGACCCTTAATACGTCACACAGCGGTACTTTTTCACGCTTTGTTTGTGCCGTGGCTGCTTTAGACAACCAACCAATTAATATAGGATGCTCTGAAAAGATGGCAACTCGGCCAATGAAGGAGCTATTTGAAGCCCTACGTGAGCTTGGGGTTTCAGTGACAAGTTCCAATGATAAATTGCCTGCAACTATTCAGGGGCCAATCACCCAACAGGCTTGTAAAATTGATGCTCACCGGAGTAGCCAGTTTATCAGTGCGTTGTTAATAGCGGCAACAAGAGCGCCGCACAGTATCGATATCGAGTTAGTTGGTGAGCAAGTCTCGAACAGCTATGTTGATATGACATTATATTGGCTGTCTCAAGTGGGTGCTCAAGTTAATAGGAGTGCGCGCGGCTACCAAGTTGCCGGAAATCAGTCTTTAAATGGTATTAATATTGACGTGCCAGGCGATGCAGTATCGGCGTCGTATTTTATGGGCTTAGTTGGGATTGCTGGTGGTCAAATTGAAATTGATTCGTTCGATTTTGACTCATTACAAGGTGAATCCAAGTTCTACCATGTTCTTAAAAAAATGGGGATGAAATTTGAGCGCCAAGGTTCAACATTAGTGGTTATTAGCGATAGTCAGTTGCAAGCGATTGATGTTGATATGGGAGAAATGCCAGATGTTGTTCAAACACTTGCAGTGATGGCTTGTTTTGCCCAAGGAACAACTGTGATCCGAAATATTGCTCATCTCGCCTATAAAGAATCCAATCGGATCAAAGATACTGCCACAGAACTAATGAAAACGGGTATTCAAGTGGAGTTTGGCGAAGACTTTCTTCAAATCACTGGTGGCAAGCCCCATGCCGCTCTCATTGAGACTTACGACGATCACAGAATGGCCATGAGTATGGCTCTGCTCGGTGCAAAAACGGAAGGCATTGTCATCGCTGACCCTGATGTTGTTAATAAGTCCTTTCCTACCTATTGGCAACAAATGGCACTTTGCGGTCTGCAGTCTGAAAGTCGTCTAGCTTCAACCGAAAAACGGTAAGTAAGATGCAATACGAGTTTGATTGGAGTTTCCATGTCAGCTAAAGACCTTGATAAAAATCAGGCTGAGTTTGAAAAAGTGCGGCAAGCGATCGATCAGGTTGACTCCGACTTAGTTAAACTAATCGATAAACGATTGCAACTAACCGGCGAAGTAGGGCGGCTTAAAGCTAAATTAAATCTGCCCCTGTATGTACCCAGTCGCGAAGCAAAAATAATTGCGGAAAAACGTCGATTGGCCGAACAAATCGGAATTTCACCTGAGCTGGTTGAGGATGTAATTCGGCGAATCATGCGCGACTCTTATTCAAGCCAAACTGAAACTCGTACCCAGGCAACCATTACCCAAACTGAAAAAATATTAATCGTTGGCGGTGACGGTCAATTAGGAAAACTTTTTGTTCAACAGTTTTCACAAGCGGGTTACCCGGTTGATGTTTTAGAAAAAGATGACTGGTCCAGTGCAAAAGAAAAATTTAGTGAAGCGGCTTTAGTAATGATTGCCGTGCCCATTCGAGTGACTGAGCAGGTGATTAATCAGCTGTCAGATCTCAATCCGAAATGTATCTTGGTTGATATTACCAGTTTGAAAGAGCAGCCTTTAAAGCTAATGTTAAAAAAGTATCATGGTCCAGTGGTTGGATTACACCCCATGTTCGGTCCGGGAATTAAAACCCTCGCAAAACAAACAATCGTTGTTTGTCATGGTCGAAAGCAACAAGCGTACCAGTGGTTAATTGAGTTATTACAGAGTTGGGGAGCTACGCTATCTTTTGTGGAAAGCGCAGAGCACGATAAACTAATGGCGATTATTCAAGTGTTTCGACATTTTTCGACAATTGCTTATGGCTATCACTTAAAGCAAGAAGATATTAACTTAGACAAGGTGTTACAACTTAGCTCCCCCATTTATCGTTTAGAGTTAATTATGGTGGGGAGGTTGTTTGCTCAAAATCCCGAACTTTATAGCGATATTATTTTTGCTAACAAGGATAATATTCCGATGATACGTCGGTTTATCGAGCGCTTTACTGAGCTGTTGGACTTGTTAGAGCAGCAAGACGTCCAACAATTTAGTGAATTATTTAACGAGGTTTCTGATTGGTTCGGTGTGCACGCTCAGTCATTTTTACATGAGAGCAATCTAATGCTAGCCAAGGCTAATGATTTAAAGAAATAGTCTCTGCAAGAGCAAATAAAGAGATTAAACAAATAGAATAAGACCTGTTGGTCGAACAATAGAGAGTCGAAAATGTCTGGTGACAGTATTGGAAAATTATTTAAAGTGACCAATTGGGGAGAGTCCCATGGCCCGGCCGTTGGTTGTGTGGTAGAAGGATGCCCTGCGGGTTTGTCGCTTTCAGAGCAAGATATTCAAATCTACCTTGACCGACGTAAACCAGGGCAGAGTAATCTCGTTACTCAGCGTAATGAGGCTGACCAAGTTGAAATTTTGTCGGGGGTGTTTCAAGGTAAAACAACAGGAACAGCAATTAGTTTGATGATTAAAAATCAAAATAGTCGTTCCAAAGATTATCAAGAATTTGCCAAATTATATCGTCCGAGTCACGCCGATTTTACTTATCAGCAAAAATATCAATTTAGAGATCCTTCCGGTGGAGGGCGCAGTTCAGCGCGCACTACCGCGGCAAATGTTGCAGCCGGAGCCATCGCGTTAAAAATTTTGGGTCAGCACAATGTTGAGGTACTTTCGTGGGTTGAGTCGGTGGCGGATATTAAATCAACTACCAACCTAACAAAGGTATCGTCAGAACAGATTGAAAGTAGTTTAGTGCGTTGTCCCGATCCAGTCGCCGCTGAAAAGATGGAGCAAGCCATACTCGCTGCGCGAAAAGACGGCGATACCATTGGTGGTGTGATTCGCTGTTTGGTGAGAAACGTACCAGTTGGATTAGGCGAGCCATTATTTGACAAGTTAGAAGCTGATTTGGCCAAGGCAATGCTTTCAATTAATGCCAGCAAAGGGGTTGAGTTTGGTTCTGGTTTTGATGGAACGCTGATGAAAGGCAGTGAGCACAACGACATCTTTTACAAAGATAAATCAGATGGAAAAATCAAAACTAAAACCAATTATTCGGGTGGAATTCAAGGCGGGATTTCCAATGGTATGGATATTGATTTTAGGGTGGCGTTTAAACCGGTTGCAACTATTATGCAAAAGCAAACCACAGTCACCGTCGATGGTGAGACTATCGAATATCATGGCAGAGGGCGCCATGATCCTTGTGTATTGCCTCGAGCTGCACCGATTGTTGATGCCATGGCCGCATTGGTGTTATGCGATCATTGGTTGCGTTTTAAAGCCTATCAATAAATTTACTTCAGCCCGCTATTTGGGGGTGGCTGCTGTTATTTTTTCTTTGGAAGTTGCAGTCCTAGCTGGACACCGCGCCATCGAGCAAAATACATTCCGCCAAATAAAAATAAACTAGAGAAGATAATCTCTAAAGCGATAGGAATGTATTCGTTCTCTGAGGTGACTAAAGATGCAAACCCATGACAAAAATAAATCACTGCTATAAAGCCTGACCACGCATGGGTATAAGCTTTTCCCTTGAGCAAACCGAACATCGGAAAGACAAGAGGAATCAGCCAAAAAAGTGTAACCACTTTATTGGAAAATATTTCAGACGGATACCACCACAAATTCCAAACCGGAATTAATAATACCAAGCCCCAATAACCCACGAGGGTCAGTCGATGAGCTAATAACATTTTTGTGGTTGGTGCGGGAATGGTGTGGCTTGTGTTCAGCTTATCACTCGACTTATTTGGCTCTTGCTGAGCAGAATCCGAATGTTCTGTTTTATCAGTCGCAACGTGGTTTTCAGATGACATAAATAGGGTCTAAATCCTTAGATGATTATTTTTTTAATTTGCTGGCGAGTTGAGCAAGACGCTGACCTTGTGCAATGGCGAGCTTTTTTTCTGATTCACTTAAGTTTCGATCGTTTTGTTCTCCATCCCAATGTGATACCCCATAAGGTGTTCCACCCGAATCAGTTCTAAGCAGTTCTGTTTGACTGTATGGCGTACCGCTAATCAGCATGCCATGATGAAGAAATGGAATCATCATGGTCAGTAAAGTTGATTCTTGTCCACCATGCAAGCTGCTCGATGAGGTAAAGAAGCTCACGGGTTTATCAGCTAATTGTCCGTTCATCCAAATATTGCTGGTTTGGTCGATGAAGTATTTTAGTGGAGCAGCCATATTGCCAAAGCGAGTGGGGCTGCCAACCGCTAATCCAATACAGGTTTGCAGCTCCTCCAGAGTGACATAACAGTCACCATCATCAGGAATTGAAGGAGCAACTTGCTCGACTTGACTCGATACCTTTGGCACGGTTCGAACTAATGCCTCGATTCCTTGTGATTCGATGCCTCGTGCAATTTGCTGAGCTAATGTTCTGGTTTTTCCGCCCGCTGAATAGTACAGCACCAAAATATGGTTCATGGTTTTATACTAATTCGAGTACATTTTCGGGAGGTCGCCCGATAACAGCTTTATCTTGACTATAAACGATCGGACGCTCAATCACCTTTGGGTAGGCAACCATGCGTTTTATTTGTTCGGATTGAGTTAACGAGTCGTCATTTAACCCCGATTCTTTGTATTCCGCCTCACCTTTACGCATAATGTCTTTCGGCTCAGAACCCAGTAATTTTAGAATTAATTTAAGCTCTTTTTGCGTCGGCGGTGTTTTTAAATACTCCACCACTTCAAAATCTAAGTTGTTTTCCTCTAGCAAGGCAAGTGTTTGGCGTGATTTGCTGCAACGTGGATTATGAAGAATTTTAAACTTTGCCATCATGGGTTCCTGTGAGTTGATTAATTGAATTGTTTTTGTACTATAACTGATACAAAATCATCATTATTTCGTCGATGCGCTATTTTAACCTAGCCTTGAGGCTATTTCACCATGAAGCAACACCTGATTTATTGGAAAGAGTTTGTTGAGTTCGTTTTTAATCGTTTTAAGCACGATAAGTGTTCTTCGGTTGCGGCTGAGTTAACCGTCACTAGCCTGCTCGCACTTGTGCCACTGACAACAGTGGTCTTTTCATTGTTAGCATTGATCCCTAATTTTCAAAATCTAGCTGGTCAATTACAGCAATTAATGTTCGAATATTTTGTTCCAGCAACCGGTGAGTCCGTACAAAATTATTTAACTGAGTTTGTTGGCAAGGCCAAGGGAATGAGCGGTGTTGGCTTTTTCATGCTTTTGGTCACGGCATTACTGATGATGAAAACCATCGACAACAGCTTTAATAATATCTGGCAAATTAGAAGCCAGCAGTCATTTCTGCGAACATTTTTAGTCTATTGGGCTGTTTTGACCCTTGGTCCTATCTTTCTGGGCAGTAGCCTTTTGCTCACTTCCTATCTTAAGTCGTTGCCGTTGTTTTCTGAGGTGATTGCCCAAGATACGCTTTGGATGCGTTTGTGGTTGCCAATGGCAATGGAGATACTGGCGTTTGCGCTGATGTTCTTTATCATTCCTAATCGGAAAATTGCGCTTAAGCATGCCGGTTTTGCTGCGCTGGTGACTGCTATATTATTCGAAATCGCGAAATCTGGGTTCGGCATATTTGTCGAATATTTTTCGACCTATCAGGTAATTTTTGGTGCATTAGCCACCATTCCTCTGTTTCTAATATGGATTTACCTAAGTTGGTCAATCATTTTGTTTGGTGCCGAGGTTTGTCATGGTTTGTTTTCTTTTGAATCTAATTTGCGTCGAAAAATAAACCATCCCTTCATTCAGCTGGTCCATATTTTGTTGTTGTTAATCGAAAAACAGCAGCAGGGGAACTCCCTTACTGAGGAGTTTTTGTTTAAGAATAAAATTTCTGGCTCGCGGGAAGCTAACGTGGTGGCGTTAGAAAAATTGATCGACGCAAGAATGGTTGCCAAGCTTCAAGATCAAGACTATTGCTTAAAAGTGGGTCGAGAAGACATTGATTTTGGAACGATATACCAAGTGGCGGGAAACAAACTGCCGAGTCCTGCGACGGTCAAAGCAAGTAAGCTGCCGGAGCAATATAAACAGAAAATTTTGCAGCTTTCAGAGCAATTAGATGAGTTGTTGACGCAAAAATTGCTCTAAGTTAGTGCTAGTGGTCGCCAGGCAACCTGACGTCATCCAATGAGTGAGTTTCGTCCTCATCTTCATCAAAGCTATCGTCAATATTGCCGCGTTCGTGTGGAACCGCGGTCCAAGGAATAACATCGGGCGATTCATCTAAAACTTCTTCGGCTAACTCATCTCGGAGTTCAAACGTTTGATAGTAGAAACGATCGATACACGCGGTGCTTTCAACTTGCATTCGCGGGCGAATCTCTACCGGCTCATCTAACCCCAACATGGCATACACGCGACCATCTTTGTAGGAGCCTTCGTTAGTAATAACCGTTGGCGCATCACTACCATTTTTTTGATTAGACGAAACGACTAATCCGGGTTGCCCACCTCGTTCGTTTTTGCCTTGATGCAAAATTAATCGGACAGGTGAATAGCGTCCATCAATGTATTCCAAGCCGAGGGTAGTTCCATTGGTTTTATCACCTGTGTACCATCGGCAAATAGCCAGACGCCAATGAGGAGCTGGCTTACCATCCATATATTCTCGCAACAAAGCAATGTTGCCAAGATCGACATGTGGCAGCATATATTTAGTACTACGCAGACCAATACCACCGCTACTGACATTAATTGCATCCCAACTAAGGTGATCAATCGATTTTATTTGACTCATGCTGACAAGCTCCGTTGAAGAAAGCAGCTTGTTTTTGTCTTGCGAGGTTTTGCCTAAAATTCGAATGATGTCCGGCAACCCCCACACTACATCAATTTTTGACACGATCGGATAGCGACGAGAGGAGCGCTCAATGCGTTCTTTCCAATGCTTACTGACATGTTCCCACAAGTATTTTGCCGTGGTATGTTTAATCGATTTATGAAATGAGCGATCCGAAAGCAGGCGCTTATCTTCTAAGGTTTCCATGTCAAACTGGATTTGACGAAGCAATTCGTTAGTGAGCAGTAGCCTGATTTTGGGATCTTCAGGGTCATCTAGCTCACTGGTCACAAAATTGGGTTTGTTCTCGCTGGTAATATCAATTATGAAACATGCATCATTTCGAAAGTCATCTGGATTTTCAGAAATTCGCGCAAGGTGCACCCAGTGGTGTAGGTAATGGAACAGATACCAATGCTCTCCTTTATCGAGATGATAAGGGTCTGCTAGTGCCAATAGGCAGTTTCTGATGTAGTTTTGTTCTACCGTTGGCAAACAGTAGCTATTGCTGGTGTTGAGCTCTAAATGAGCTAAATCATCTTTACCAGCGTAAGCATAGAGGGAGTTAATCTCTCGCCACAGATAGATAGGAATTGGTGCATAGACTTCATATTGTTCAAGGAGCATTAAACCCAAATAAAAGATTGCGTAGCTTGATGCCCTCGCTTTGGTCTTGTTTTTACCCCAAAGTTGACGTTTGCTTTGCGAATCATTGACGATGATTTTATGGGCAAAGGCCATCTCACGGGTTAGCGTTTGAAGTTTCTCTAAATTACTTTGATGATCCGGTTTTTTGACCGCTAAGCGGTTCACTCTTGGCCTAAAATAATCATGGATAAGTGTGTAGACTTCGTCAAAGGAGGCTACAAGCTCGGCGCGCAATTTGTAGGGTATTTCGGTACGGTTAAGGCTCGAAATAGCTCGCGTGATTTCAGGCAGAGTTTTGGACATATCGGCGAGCGGGAGCGATCTTAACCACTCCAGCAGCTTGGTGGGATCCGTTTCCACCAAAATATGTTGACCCTCTTGTTGGGAGGGGATTGTTAACTTAATGCTATCCATGTTCTATTCGGACTCTTTTAACTTCATTCCGTAGATAAATTATTTAAACTTAGGCTTGAGTAATTTTTTAAGCTGTTGAATTAGCTAGTATAACCGGATGCGCGTCTTCAACACCATGTTTCCCGCTCGAATAAGTGTAAATAGATGCTAATTAAATGGTTTTTCAGCGCTAAACTTAGTCAAACACCCAGCCACCTCTATATTTATTATAGTCAAGAAATTACAATGACATAAGACCGAATTAAACCATATTCAAAGAATTAATCCGCTATGCACCGAATAACCACTTTAAAATGTTCAATAATCGTTTTTGCCGCGATATTTCTTGCCGCCTGTCAAGATACGTCAGATTTCTACCTTTTAGAGCAAGATCAGACGAAAAAACATCAAAATGGACAAAAATTGTCCGATTATCGTGGTAAATGGTTGCTTATTAATTTTTGGGCAGAGTGGTGTGCACCGTGTTTAAAGGAAATTCCCGAGTTAAATAAGTTATATCAAGCGCGAGACCAATTGAACTTAGAGCTGATTGGCGTTAGTTACGACCCGCTTTCTCATCAGCAAATTAATGCAATAGTCAACAAATGGAGTATTCTTTATCCGATAATGGCCACTGAGCCGGTTCCCATTTTACCTTTTTCGCTTCCGAATAGTTTACCTGGAAATTACTTGATTAATCCCGATGGTGAAGTCGTGGCCAAATTAAAAGGTGAACAATCCTATGAATCAATTACCAAGTTACTGATAACACTAGAAAAATAATCATCTCAAAGTGAATAATTTGTGCACTAGTCTAGGTTTATACTATGAATCTTGGGCTAGTATTGATTTGTTCGACTGCAAATTACTGATAAATATGTCTTGAATTCACAAAAAACACTCGGAATTATCAGTCAAGCGGGCAGTTTTGAGCTATTACTTAGTATGTGCCTTTGGATTAGTCCTTAGATTTAGCAAGTCGTCATTAGCGCATTAGCGCATTAAGACAATCATTCAACCAAAATGAATAGAAGTTACAAATGTTAAAAACCTCTAAAATTAGCCTATCGTCAGAATTAATTAAACGCTGGTCCGTCAATTTTATAGCACTCGCTATGATGGCCTTTCATTCGACATTTATTTTGGCCGAGCAGGCGCAGCCCGAACAGCAGGCTGAGTCAGCACCGGTTAAGATATTTGATCTCAAAATAAATGAAGACGGAGAAACAGAGCAACCTGAGGAGACCTCTGAGACGCAGGCTGCTGCGGCAGAGCCAAAAGTAGACGATAAGCGGACCACGGCGGAAAAGTTAGAAGATCTAAAAAGTGAAGTTTTAGCGGTTAATCGAGATTTGTTCATCCTAGAAGAAGATCTTTTGTTTCCGGCATCGACGCAGTTAGCGGTCTATTTTTCTGTCGATATTGGTCAATTTTTTAGTCTTGATAACATCAAAGTCAAAATAGACGACAAACAAGTTTCCCATTACCTTTATACCAATAAAGATGTCAAGGCACTGCATCGCGGCGCGGTACAAAAATTACACCTAGACAACATCAGTACCGGAGAGCACGAGCTAGTAGCAATTTTAATCGGACAGGGTCCTCGGAATCGAGAATATCGACAAGCCGTTTCGTTTAAATTTGAAAAAGGCACAGAAGCCAAAGCGTTAGAAATTAAACTTCGTGATGATACTGGAAAATTACAACCCAAATTATCAGTCGTTGAGTGGTAAAGCCTGGTGAAACATCTGAATTGCCTTGCACGGCTCTCATTACTAATTCTTTGGGCATTGCTCCCTTCATTTGCGTTCACAGAAGAACTTAATGAAGAGCAGCGCGAAGATCTTAAAAAGCCGGCTAAGCTGCAAGACTTAGCTTACGGTGAAATTCTGTTTGATTACTATCGTGGTGATGAGATTTCTGCTCTCACTCATATTTTGATTGCACAAAAGAAAAATTACCTGCCCAATCATGCCAACAGTGCAGAACTACTTTCTGGCGTAATCTATCTAAATTTGGGAATGCTTAGCAAAGCGCAGAATATCTTTAATCGTTTACTTACCAAAGATGATCTTAAAAATGAGCTGCTCGCTAAATTAGAATTTTATCTGGCTAAATTGCATTATAAACAAAGAGATTTTGCAGACGCACAAAGACGGCTAAAAAATGTTTATCAAGTTTTAGAAGTCGGGCTTAAAGACGAAAGCTTGATTATGTTAAGTAATATTTCTTTGTATCAAAATGATTTAAATGCGGCGAGAGACTGGCTGTCTCAAATAAGCGAAGATTCGGAGCTGTTGGCCTATAGTCGATATAATTTAGGTATACTGTGGCTAACCGCCGGGGATGTGAATAACGCGTTACCTTACTTATCTAAAGTTTATACTACACATGAACCGACAGATGTGCAGCGAACCCTTCAAGACAAAGCGAAAGTGGCTTTGGGTTTTCACTATTTGAAAGCCAAAGACTATCTCACTGCTAGGCAATATTTCCTCGGAGTACGACTCGACTCATCTTATACCAATAAGGCGTTGCTTGGAATGGGGTGGACCTACGTCGAAAACGGAGACTATACCAAAGCGTTAAGTCATTGGCTTGAACTTCGTTCGCGAGACATTCGGGATATTGCTGTGCAGGAAGGGCTATTGGCCATCCCCTATGCTTATCAAAAATTAAACGCCATGAAGCCAGCATTAGAAAACTACTTGTCGGCCTCTGAACAATTTCAACAGCAAATTGAGTTGATCGATCAAATTGAACAGCAGGTGAGTGAAGGCAATTTGGTAGAAAATTTAGTATTGAAGCTGATTCGTGCCAAGGAGTTGGGGGCGGGTGATGGAAGTATTCAAGACTCCAAATTATTTGGTGACGTTTATGACTATTACTTGTATGAATTGTTGGCTCAAAATAGTTTTAACGAAGGGTTTAGAAACTATCAGAAACTTGGTCGGCTGGCTTTAATGTTAGATCATTGGGAAGAACAGCTGCCAATGTTTTCAGAAATGTTAACAACCAACCAAATTCGATTTGACCAAAAGATACCGCAAATAGACGCCTATATTGGAAAAGATCAATTAGATACTTTTGAGGCTGAGTATCAAAATATTTTACAAGACCTTGAGGCGCTCAGAAAGGCCGAAAATCTACACTTAATTGCGACACCTGAAGAATTAGAAATCCATCAACGAATTACCCGTTTGGAAAAACGAATCGAATTGATTCCTGCGGATATGTTAAGTCCAGAGCAAATTGAAAAGACACGTCGAGCGCGCGGCGTGTTGCAATGGCAATTGCAGGAAAATCTAACTGAAAAAATTTGGAACTTGGAAAAGCAAAGCAAAGAGCTTAGCGAACTGTTAAACCAGACTAAAGAACAGACTAGCAAATTGGCTTCGGCTCGAAGTATGGCATTAACTCGTTTTGTCGGTTATCAAGCCAAAATTGATGAAGGTGCCAATAAGTTATCTGACTTAAGAGATAGAATTAGAGGCCATGTTGATATTCAAGCGAATTATATAAAACAACAAATTTTGGCTGTGCTTAAAAAACGAAAATCGACCCTAGAACATTTCTTGCTTCAGTCAGATTTATCAATAGCTCGTCTTCACGAACAAGCTGTTTTTATTCCAGAAGTCGAGTAACAACCAAGATTATGAATTATCAAGTATTTAACAGTTCTTCTGCAAGCGAACAGCAAATTAGGAGTCGTCATTAATATGAATAGACGTGCCCTTATTGTTGGTTTTGTTTTGCTCAGCCTTTCTGCGTGTTCGAGTTTAAAAATTATTAATCCTTTTGCAGATATTGAAGTTGATGATACCGAACCTCGAGTGACCTTTGTGGACGAACGCGAAGTAAAGGTAGAGCCTTCTGAATTACCTAAAATCGATCCCGAATTAGTGGTAGCAAGCTACCAACGGTTACTTTCAAGAGGCAGCTCCAAAGTGAGAATGGAGGCGTTACGGCGTTTAGCCGATCTTACGATGCGACTCGCTGAATCAAAGATGACCTTAGAGGAGGGAGCGGATTTATCAAAATTAAATCCAGCTGTTCAAAAAGCATCATTTGCCGAAGCTATTCGATTGTATCAACAATTATTAGTAGAATTTCCAGATTATCAAAAAGCGGCTGATGTTAAATATCAACTTGCCCGTGCTCACTCACTTAATCGAGAACCTGAAAAGTCGTTGGTGTTGCTTGATCAAATTGCAGTTAGTCCGGTCAAAGCGAGTTCCTATGTTGAAAGTCAATTTAGACGCGGTGAGTCTTACTTTGTGCGTAAGCAATATCAAGTTGCCGAAAAAGCCTATTCCGAAGTGTTAGATAAAGGCAAAGGCACTGAATTTTATGATAAAGCCCTGTATAAAAGAGGTTGGTCGTTATTTAAACAGAGTCTTTATCCTGAAGCTCAAGAAGATTTTTTTGAATTATTAGAAAGGTTATATGAGCTGAAATTAAATGCAGCCAATGTTTCTAAACTCACCGACGATCTCATCGTTGATACTCGGCGTGTGATTAGTCTAGCTTTTTATAATCAAGATGGTGCGGAGTCAGTACAAAAGTTCTTCGATAGAAAGGGGCCGCGAGCTTACGAATATGAAATTTACGATTCATTGGCGCAGCTTTATATTGAACAAGAGCGCTTTCAAGATGCAGCGGATACCTACTTAGGATTTATTGAAAGAAATCCACTATCAATTTCTTCGCCAGATTTTCATACCCGTGTAATCGACATCTATAAAAAGGGTGGCTTTCCAAGTTTAATTTTGCCTGCGAAAGAAAAGTTTGTTGTCAGTTATGGCAGAAACAGTGCGTTCTGGCAAAAGCACAAAGGCTCTGTAACCGAAAGTATCAAGCCACAATTACGTGAGCATTTAGATGATATTTCAAAGTTTTATCATGCTGAGGCTCAAAAATCGAACAAGCCGAAAGATTACTTGATTGCAGCCAAGTGGTACCAAGAAATTTTGGATACTTTTGAAGATCCCAAAATTGACTCCAATTATCGCTTTTTGTTAGCGGAGACCTTAAGTGAAGGCGGACAATTTGCTCGTTCCGCTCAAGAGTTTGAAGTGGTGGCCTATGTCAACCCACCGAGTAAATATTCACGAGACGCGGGTTATCGTGCTTTAGTAGCTCATCAAGCGGTAAAACACCCGGCTAATCTAAGCAAAGCAGATAAGTTGGCTGCGGTTATTCAAAGTGGACTAAAGTTTGTTGAAAAATTCCCAACGGATAAAGAAGCCGCAGGCATCTTGTCGCGAGTAGCGGAGCAGCAGCTATCAATAAAAGATATTGCCGGTGCTATAAACACCAGTGAAAAGTTATTAACCATGGCTGTACCACCGAGCAAGCAGCAAACGGATCGCGCACGAATTATTATCGCTAATGGACTGTTTGATCTAAAACAGTACCAAAAAGCAGAAGTTGCAATTACCGATTTATTCCAAAATGTAAAATTGACGCGTGCACAAGCTAAAACCTTCCATCAACGACGCGGAGAGGCTATTTATAAGCAAGCCGAGCAACAACAAGCTGCGGGTAAGTTAACAGAGGCGGTCAATTTATTCTTGAAAGTTGGATTGTTGGAAGCCTCATCGTCGGTGGCTGTTAACGCTCATTTTGATGCCGCTACTTTGTTATTACAAATGAAGTCTTGGGAGCGATCGGCTAATTTATTTGAAGATTTTAGACGCAAGTACCCTAAAAGCCAGTTAGCAGGAGATATCCCTGAAAAATTGGCATTTATATACGAAGAACAAAAAAATTGGGACAAAGCGGCCGCCGAATATCAATCACTCGCCGCGACTAATAAAGATCCCAATCTTGCGCGTGAAGGCTACTGGCGAGTTGCAGAGCTTTACATGAAGTCGGGTAATCAGTCGAAAGCAATTGAAGCTTACAAGAATTATGTTTGGAAATATCCCGATCCTTATCTTCTTGCACAAGAAGCAAGGTTGAACTTGGTAAACCTTTATGAAAAGCAGGGCGCTCAAGACAAGGTTAAGTTTTGGCGACAAAAAATCGTACAATTTTACGCGAGTAATAAAAATCAAAATAACGCTCGAACTCGATTCTTAGCGGCGGAAGCACAGTTCATATTAAATGAGCCATTATTTAATGACTTCAAAAAAATTAAACTGCGCTTGCCGCTCGCAAAATCACTAAAAAAGAAACGAGCCGCTATGAACAAAGCACTCAAAGCGTATGAGTCCGTAGCAAGCTATCAGGTGGCTCAGTTTACATCTGCTTCAACCCACAAGATTGGACAGATTTATCAAATTCTTTCTAAGGATTTAATGGATTCACAAAGACCAAAAGGGCTCAATGAAGAGGAGTTAGAAGAATACACCTTCTTGCTTGAAGATCAGGCGCTTCCCTTTGAGGACAAAGCGATTAATCTTTATGAAATTAATGCAATGCGAACCAAAGACAGTATTTATAATCAAGCGGTTAAAGATAGTATTAATGAGCTGAAAAAGTTAAAACCAGCACAATATGATAAGGCAGAAAAAATGGAGGCGATTGAAAATGTCTCATTCTAGTGTCAACCAAACCAATAATATTTGTAGGTTTCGATTCGCTCTATTAGCGGTGTTGTTTTCCGTGTTATCTGCCTGTAGTAGTTTGCAAAAAGACTCAGATCCAGGTCAAACGGACAAAACCGAAAAACAATCCTCGACATCACCGGCAGACGATGCAACCGCGCAAGGCTCGGCTGAAGGAGAGTCAAGTGATCCAGCGATTAACAGCTTGCTTGCCTATCAAGGGCCAGATCCCATGGCGGATATTCAAATCAATGCTGAGATCAAAAAAGGCTATTCTACGGTGGCCAAGCTGAGTGCCAGTAAAAATTATGCTCAAGCGCTAGTAACATTAGATGGAATTAAAACTAAATACCCACAACTTTCCGGGCCAGATTATCAGCGAGCAAGAATATTTTTGTTGCAGCAAAAGTTAGATGAGGCCCTTGAAGCGGTTGATTTAAGTCTAAAAAATAATTCGCGTAATTATTACGCACTCAATTTGAAGGGAGTCATTCTTCGAGAGAAGGGCCAGTTTGCAGAGGCAAAACAGGCTTATCTCGACGCGATTACGGCTTATCCGCCTTATCCAAATTCGCATTTAAATCTCGGTGTGTTAGCTGATATTTATTTACGAGACTCTGGATTGGCGTTGATACAGTATCAGCAATATCAAGCATTGACTGGTCATGCCGATAATAAGGTTAAGAATTGGATCATTGAAATCGAACGTCGTATCAAGGCAGGTGGGTAATGAGGAAATTGAAAAATTTTAAGAACATAGCACTAGCGTTATTGAGTTGTCTTTCAATTGCCAGTCTACAGGCGGCAGAAATTGAAGAGACGGTGCTTGGGATGAACGTGTCAGGTAACAAGGAAGCGCCCAACCTTCTGTATATTATTCCGTGGAAGGAAAGTTCCGATAAAGCCAGTCCGCCGGAGGTGTATCGGTTGATGGATGAAGTTTATTCAACCGTTGATCCTGATGTATTTCAAAAGGAAGTCAATTTTTTCGAACAGCTCCAAACTGCGCAAAGTAACCCTAAAATAGAAGACGATAATTAGTCATATTTTTCAGCTAGTTACAAAACATTGCCTGGCAAAAGCGAATCATAGAATTAAATAATTATTGCATTCTATTATTGTGAACTTGAACAACTTTAATTTTGGAAAAAAGCGTCTATACTTTATTTCTTAATAGAGATGATTGCTCAGCAGTCACTCTGCAATTAACAAACTCTTTTATTAACAATTAATACTGAGTATTTTTTCTCAACTGATTTAACCAGCCACAGGGGACCACCATGGCATCTGAAGCAATGAATGACTCGCAAAACGCACTTAGCGGAGCGGCTCAGCAATCTGAAATTGGTATGTATGACACTATCGTAAGCTTTATGCAAAACGGTGGTGAGTTTATGTACATCATTTTGTTTGTATTCGCTATTGGACTCGCAATAGCGATCGAGCGATTTATCTACCTCAGTATTATCAAAACTAAAAACCGAGCGGCTTGGAATAAGTTATTGCCGGTTCTTAACCAGGGTAATTTTAGACAAGCTCTTGAAATGTCGACTAATTCAAGCTCTGCAATCGGTCGAATTCTTGCTTATGGCCTCTCTAAAGTCGGTGATGGACGTCGCCACGATGATTTGGAAATGGCCATGGAAGAGGGCATGATGGAGGTGCTACCAAGACTTGAAAAACGCACACCTTATTTGGCGACTTTTGCCAACATTGCGACACTACTTGGCCTTCTCGGTACGATTATGGGATTGATTAAAGCATTTACTGCCGTCGCTAATGTTGACCCATCGGAAAAAGCGAATTTATTGTCAGCAAGTATTTCGGTTGCAATGAACACAACTGCATTCGGATTAATGGCTGCGATCCCACTGTTACTTATGTTTACTTTCTTACAAACTAAAACGACTGAAATTGTTGATAGTATTGAAATGGCTTCGGTTAAGTTTGTTAATTTGATCCGCGCAGCGAGACCTAAAGAGGCTAAGCCTACAGTTAGAAAACCAGCGCCTAAGCCTGGCGTTTAACTCTCTTACCCTAAGTTAGGGTTAAAGATGGGCGTTAAAAGCTTTTAAATTTATTAAACAAATTAGCGAACTGATCAATGTATCGACATAAGTCAAAAAAACTAAAAGAAACCAACGCAGAGTTAAATATTACGGCGTTTATGAACTTGATGGTTGTGTTAGTGCCATTCTTGTTAATGACAGCTGTTTTTTCTCAAGTGTCGATTTTGAATATGAATTTACCGACCGGCGCTTCTGATGAAATCCAGACAGAAGAAGAGCCACCAAAAGCGCTGGAAGTAATAATTCGCGCAGAACGCTTTGACGTATTAGAAAGAAATTCAGGTTTACTAAAGAGTATTCCGAATATTGACGGTCGTTATGATTATTCAGGGTTAAATACGTTTTTGCAGCAAGTTAAAACTCATCCAGAATTTAATACTGATACCGGTATTACATTGCTCATGGAAATGGAAACTGAATATGATGCACTCATTCAAACCATGGACGCGGTTAGAATGATTGAACTCGATAGTGAAGAGAAAGATGCTCAAGGAAACACGCTGCACGGTGAACTCTTCCCCAATATTTCGATGGGTGATGCTCCACCTGATAGTAGCAATCAGGCGGGAGCTCAGTAATGAAAAAATCCTATAAAGCGGTAAGAATGGAGCGGCATCACAAACGTGGTGGAAATGCCGGAGGCCTAAACCTTGTTTCATTGATGGACATATTTACCATCTTGGTATTTTTCTTGTTGGTCAACTCCTCCTCTGTGCAACAACTACCCAGTAGTAAGGCCGTTAAATTGCCTACTTCATCAGCTCAGCAGTTGCCTGAAGAAACTGTAATCTTGCTTGTTAATAGGGACCAAATATTAGTGCAAGGGCGTTTAATCGCCCGGGTCAGCGAGGTTATCAATGTTGATGGGAATTTAATTCAACCGCTGCTCGAAGAGATGAAATTGCAAGCGCAAGCGAGTTTCACACCTAAGTCCGAAGAAGAGGGGTTAGATGTGACAATTATGGGCGACAAGCAAATACCCTACAAGTTACTACGAAAAATATTGGCCACGCTCAGTGAAGCAAATTACACCAATATTTCGATGGCTGTCATGAAGAAGTCTGATTCCCAAGCGAATACTACAGAGAGTTAAGCAAACTGATGGCACGCTTTCATTACACATCATTTGATCCGATACTTCCTTGGGAAAAGAACAATGAGGAATTTTCGCGTTTTATCAAAATCCTGCTGGCGTGCTTGGCGTTTGCCATATTGGTCACCAGTATTGTTCCTTTTCTCGAAGTTGAAGAAATTGACCGAAATAAACGCACAACCATTCCACCTCGCTTAGTAAAAATGGTTCTCGAACAGAAAAAAGTAGTGGAACCACCTCCGCCGCCGATAGTTAAGGAAGAAAAAGAACCAGAGAAGGAGCCAGAGAAGGAGCCAGAGAAAGAGCCAGAAAAGGTTAAAGAAGAAGAACCAAAACCGGTAGAAAAAACGGCGAAGGAAGTTGCTAAGAAGCATATCGCCGTTTTTGACGCGTTAGCTGATTTACGAGACATGAGCGATGTCGATGATTTGAAAAACAATCAATCGCTGAGTAATGACACCGGTAAAGCGGCAGCGGTCACTCGCTCGCTGATCACCAAAAAAGCCACTCAAGGTAGTGGTGGTATTAAAGTTGCCTCGGCAAGTCAGTCATCGGGAGTAGGTACGCTTCGAGGGCAAAATAAGACTAAAGTAACAAGTGACATTGGTACTGCAGTCGAAAATACCAAGCGTAAGGCGAAAGATGGCAGCTCAAAACGCAGTGACGAAAATATTCAGCTCGTTTTTGAACGCAGTAAACCTGCCATATTTGCACTTTATCATCGCGCACTGCGCAAGAATCCAGCGCTACAAGGCCGTGTGGTCTTTAGACTTACCATTGAGCCAAGTGGAAAAGTGAGTAAATGCTCTGTTGATTCGAGTGAAATAGACGATCCAGCGTTACTTAAACGATTAGTGGCCAAAATTAAGCGAATAAATTTTGGCGCGCAAAACGTTGCTGTGTGGAATGATACTTATCAAATTAATTTCTTACCTAGCTAAGCTCAATTAATAGCCTCTCAAATCGGGAGGCAGTTGTTCGCTTTCTGTAGTAATATCTTTAAACCGGCTAATCACCCAATGTCCAAATTTGGTTTATGCTTGCGGCTGCCGAGTTGAGCATAGAAAACTTCTGAGGTTACACTGTTTTGAAATATCTTCTTTGCATCCTGCTAATGATCAGCAGTGTTCAAGCAAATGCCAAATGGTATCAACGAAGTTTTGATGTCATGGGGACCTTGGCTAAAGTTGAATTCGAAAGTGATTCTGAAGAGACGGCTAACCGGTTACTCGATGGGGTGCAGGCGGAAATGCATCGTATTGATCGACTCATGAGTCCTTATAAACCTACCAGTGAGCTGTCTCTACTGAACCGCTCTGCGGCGGATCAAGCGGTTAAAATATCTGACGAGCTTTTTCAACTGTTAGTTCGCGCCAAGCATTATTCCAAAATTACCGAGGGTGCGTTTGATATTACCTTTTCGAGCGTCGGCTACCTTTATGACTTTAGGCAAAAAACTAAACCCGACTCAAGTACTCGTGACAAGCTGAAAGATTCGATTAATTATCGAAGTATTCAACTCGAACCGCAAACCCGAAGCGTTAGGTTTTTAAATAAACAAACAAAAATAGATTTGGGTGGAATTGCTAAAGGGCATGCAGTCGATCGCTGTATTGAGTTGTTGCAATCGCATGGTATAAAAAATGCGTTTGTCAGCGCTGGAGGAGATAGCCGAGTCATTGGCAGTAAAGGTGATCGGCTCTGGTATATTGGTATTCGTCACCCCAGAGACGAGAATAAGCTCATCGTAAACATGCCTCTGCAAGAAGTAGCCATTTCGACCTCAGGGGATTACGAACGGTTTTTCGAACAAAATGGGGTGAGATATCATCATATAATTGACCCCTCCACCGGCGATTCCGCGCGGAAGTCTCAGAGTGTGACTATTTTAGCCAACTCTTCCCTAGAAGCGGATGCGCTATCCACCAGCATCTTTGTGTTGGGCACCGAAAAAGGCATGGAATTAGTCAATCGGCTGAAAGATGTTTCTGCAGTGATTATAGATAATCAGGGAAAGATGATAATTTCCAATGACTTAACCGGTGCCAATTAACCGTTATTTATTGAACATATAACCTTCAAATTAGATTTTTTGCTGAATTGCACCCATTTTGACCTGATTATGGTTGGTTAGCGAATTCAGTTGGATTATCATGCGGTTATCTATAGTAATTGATTCTTTTGCGGTATGACGAAACGGTTTTCATTTTTCATAGCTTTGCTAGTTTTAGGTGCCTTCTACTCGGCCAACGCGGTAGAAGTGCGCGATCTGTATTTAGTTAAGCTACCAGTCGCAGAGCAAGGTCGAACCGTGCTTTGGAACGCATCGGTAAAAGGCTTTAAAGAGGTCTTGGTGCGAAAGAGCGGATCGTCTGCAATCCTCACAAGTGACGAAGTGCAACGAGCTTATCGCAAAGTGACTAGCTATTTACAGCGATTTGAATACGCCAGCCAAGAAGACAATCAAGAATATCCTTATGAAATTGCGTTGTATTTTGAACCAAGGCTTATCGATAGCTTGATTCAAGATGCGCAAATGCCACTGTGGGGAAGCAATCGACCACTGACTATTTTATGGTTAGCCATCGAAGAAGATCGAGAACGCAAGGTGGTATTGGAGTCCGCGGAAGAAGACAGCGTATACGCAATGATTAAAGAAAATGCGACTCGACGTGGTTTACCGGTTATTTTGCCCTTGATGGATCTTGAAGACGAACAGATGGTGTCAATCAGTGATATTTGGGGGCGTTTTCCTTCCGCGATTACACGAGCCTCTCAACGATATCCTGCCGACGTTATTAGCTACGGGCGTATCAATCAGATCGGTGACAACTGGCAAGGTAAGTTCGGTTATATAAATCAAGAACAGGAGATTAGTTTCGAAGCTGTCGGCGAGAGCAAACAGCAATTAATCGCCAACATGATGGACAACCTAGCGGACAGACTATGTGAAAAATATTGTGTGGTCCAAGAAGTCGGACAAAAAAATGAAGTGCTGATTCGAGTTAGCGATATCAGTAGTTTTAAAGCCTTTAAAGCTGCGGAAAGCTATTTGTCAGACTTGTCGTCGGTCAACAAAGTAGCAGTCATCAGTGTCGATAAATACGACGTCTTATTTAAACTCACCTTATTGGGTCAGGTCAATTCGACTATTGAGGGAATAGGCCTTAGTAAAAAAATGATCGCGATTGAACCGCCCATCAAAGCTAACGAAGATCTTAATCAAGATGGTCAAAATGGGCTTTCGGTTGATCAGCTCATCGAGTCGGGTGGTTTGAATGGCACCCCAGAAAATCAGCTTGGAGCGCAAACTTCAAATGACAACAACAACACTTCGCAAACATCAACTTCCGAGCAAAGTGAGGCTGCTACCGAAGGCAATTCAAGTATACAAGAGTTAGTTAATCAGGAATTGAAGGGGCAGAAAGACAAGGGGCAAGAAATGAATGGTCAAGAAGTGACTGGCCCTAAATTACAAACTCTATATTATCGGTGGATCGGTTGAACTGGCAGCAATTACCTAATGTGATTACCTCAGTAAGACTGTTACTGCTGGTACCTTTGGCGTATTTTTTAACTATCCAAGATTATCGGACTTCACTCATAATCTTTTTTATTGCAGGTATTTCGGATGCGCTCGATGGTTTCTTAGCAAAACGATTCAATTGGGTTAGCCGATTCGGTAGCATTCTCGACCCGATTGCCGATAAAGCCTTATTGGTACTCACCATGGCATTGTTAACGGCCAATCAAATGATTAGCTGGTTGCTCTTTAGTCTTGTGGCACTAAGAGATGTTTATATTATTTTAGGTGCTTACGTTTATTATAAAAAGATTGGACCATTTAATATGCAACCCAGTCTAATCTCCAAATTAAACACTTTTATGCAGATTTTGCTAGTAACCAGCATTTTAGTTTCTTTGGGTTACCAAACGCTACCGAGCTTGGCGATAGAACTATGCACCTACGCAGTCTACTTGACGGTCGTTACCAGCAGCATCCATTATACTTGGGTTTGGGGCAGTAAATTCAAAACTGAAATCAACGCAAGACAGCAAACATCATCAGACTCCGGTAGCGAGTAACGGCTTTTTGTCATGTTTCAATTACCGCTCGATATTCGTTTGGACGATGCTGCACAGCTAGAAAATTTTTACGCCGGTGAAAATAGGCAGTTGGTGCAACGCCTTAGTGAGCTTGCACACCAAAGTTCACAATTTTATTTTGTTTGGGGACTATCAGGTGCAGGCAAATCTCATTTAGCGCAAGCCGTGTGTCGACAACTTTCCGAGCAACACAAAGCAGCCGTTTACCTTCCGTTAAATAACCAACAGCTCGCGCCTGAAGTTTTACATGGGCTTGAGTTTGCTGATCTCGTATGTCTTGATTCGTTGCAGTCAGTTGCCGGTGATGCAAGTTGGGAAGAAGCATTATTCGATCTGTTTAACCGGATTAAATTAAGCGATAAGAATTTAGTTATCATGAGTCAGCCGCCACTTAAAGACCTTGAAATTAATTTGGCTGACCTAGTATCACGATTAAGTTCAATGGAGATCTACAAACTTAATTCAATTAGCGATTCGCATCAGTTAGAGTTTATTAAAAAGCTTGCGCAATATAGAGGATTAGAAATCCCCACAGAAGTCGCCAACTTTTTGATTGTGAGAACGGATAGAAATGTGAAGCAGCTCGTCAATATGATTAATTTACTCGACCAACAATCACTCGCTCACCAACGTAAAATTACAATCCCTTTTGTGAAACAAATTCTTTCTCTCTAAATAGATTTGGGTTGCAGTGAATTTTCAATTTTAATTACTATTTCCATTGATCCATTGAAACCCAAAACTAAATATTGAACGGGGATGGATTGTCTTAATCGAGTGCAAATTCTGCACAGTCTAGATTACTGTTTCCGCTCAAAATCGCTGCCGAATGAGTCAACGTCCGTGGCAAAATTCTTGCGACATAAAAATCGAGAACTTGTTTTTTACTTGCCTTAAACGAATCAGATTGCTGACTGTCCTTGGCCACTTCTGCCATTTTTAACAGCATATGCGCTACCGAAACATAGCCCGAATACATTAAGAAATCGAATGCCGCAGCGCCAACCTCTTCCATGTCTTGTTGTGCCGCTTGACCTATTTTTGCCGTCAGCTTCATCCACTCTCCGCACAATTCTGAGATCTTCAACGCAGCACCCGCTAACTCTTCATGTTGGTGCAATGAGGTTGCGTGTTGGTTGATTTCCTCAACCCAAAGTGAAAGGGTTTTAGCATTGTCTCTTAGTATTTTTCGGCCCAATAAGTCAAGCGCTTGAATTCCGTTGGTGCCTTCATAAATCATAGAAATTCTTGCATCGCGCACCTGTTGTTCTAACTCCCATTCAGCGATATAACCGTGTCCACCTAATACCTGAACCGCATGATTAGAACATTCAAAACCTGCTTCTGACATAAAGGCTTTACAAATCGGTGTTAGTAAGCCGAGCCTTGCCTCCAGTTGTCCGTCGGGATCAGCCTTGTACTTTACTTGATCAATAAGTGTGGCCACGTAAAAAGCTAAGCCCCGACAACCTTCAACAAGTGATTTTTGAGTTAATAACATTCGTTTAACGTCAGGATGCACTATGATAGGGTCTGCAGGTTTTTCCGGATATTTAGGGCCGGAAAGTGCACGCATTTGTAAACGGTCTTTGGCATAGTCAAGCGATGCGCCACGTGAAAGGTCTGCAATGGCGTAGCCTTGAATGCCAGTAGCCAGTCGAGCAGAATTCATCATGGTGAACATGTAACTCAAACCTTGATTAGGTTCACCAACCATATAACCGACCGAGTTTTCAAAATTAATCACACAGGTAGCGGATGCTTTGATACCCATTTTGTGCTCAATAGAACCACAATGCACATTGTTGTCGGTGATGTTTTCTGAGTTAGGGTTGAGTTGTTTTGGCACCACGAATAGTGAAATTCCCTTGGTTCCAGCGGGTGCATCTGGAAGTCTTGCCAACACAAGATGAATAATATTTTCAGACATGTCATGTTCGCCAGCCGAAATAAAAATCTTTGTGCCGGTAATGGCATAACTGCCATCTTCATTTTCACTGGCTTTAGTTTTAAGCATGCCAAGATCGGAGCCACAATGTGCTTCGGTTAAGCACATGGTACCAGTCCATCGACCATGAATTAAGTTGGCTAAGTATTTGTCCTTAAGGGCGGTACTTCCGTGAGCAGATAACGCTGAAATTACCCCGTGGGTCAACCCAGGGTACATACTCCAAGAGGTGTTCGCTGCAGCGGTCATTTCTGCCACTGTGGTCGCTAAGGAGGGGGGTAGCCCTTGACCGCCGTATTCAGGTGAAAATCTAAGCGCGGCCCACCCGGCATCACAGTAGGCTTGGTATGCTTCTTTAAAGCCACTCGGTGTTGTGACTTTGCCTTGTTCGATCTGGCAACCGACTTGGTCGCCAGGGTGGTTAAGTGGTGATAATTGCTGCTCTGCGAATTTGGCTGCCTCATCGATTACCGCGTTAATAAGGTCTTGATCAGCAGCTTCCTCTTGGCCAAGGTCCTTATAGAGTTCGGTCACCTTTAACCAATCATGTAAGATAAATTTCATGTCTTCGACAGGGGCTTGGTATTGCGGCATGCGGCTAGTTCTCCAGAGAATTTATGAGTCGCTGTGTAGAAAATTTGAACTCATACAAATAATTAAACCATTAAGCTAATTTAACTGGTCAGACATGTTCCGTCAAGCGCTCGAAGATTTATTTTCAATTGGCTATACCTGCTCTGCGAATCACTTTAAAATAGCGAGCTATGCTTATGTTTTATATAAAATTGTGATTTCAATGCAGCCAGAATTCAGCGGTACTCGTCGACTCTATTCAGACAGCGGTGTGGAAAGGCTCGAGCGAGCAAAGGTAATGGTGATCGGGATTGGTGGTGTAGGCAGCTGGGTTGCTGAGGCGCTCGTAAGAAGTGCCGTTGGGCACATCGTGCTAGTTGATCTAGACGATATTTGTGTAAGCAATACCAACCGCCAAGCCCACACGCTTAAGAATACGATTGGCCAATTAAAAGTAGAAGCTATGGCAGACAGGCTCAGATTGATAAACCCGCAGTGTAAAGTAACTTGCATTGTTGATTTTGTTAATCGAGACAATTTAGCCGAACTTATTGATACAAACATCGACTATGTCGTAGATGCAATAGATAACGCGCGGGTTAAGGCTGCAATTATCAAGCATTGTAAGCGTAACAAAATAAGAGTAATTACCATCGGTGGAGCAGGGGCGCAAATTGATCCGCTTAAAGTCCAAGTGTCCGATCTTAGCCGAACTTGGCAAGATCCTTTATCAGCAAAGGTTCGAAGTGAGCTTAGGCGAAATTACGGATTTTCCAAAAATCCAAAACGTCGCTTTGGAGTGGAATGTGTTTATTCGACCGAACAACTAAGGTATCCCAATGCCGACGGGACGGTCGATTTTGAAAAAAATTCGGGCGAACTTGCTGGTAAACTGGACTGTGCTCAAGGGCTTGGTGCGAGTGTTGTGGTGACAGCCACTTTTGCAATGGTAGCCAGCTCGCGTGTATTGAATAGATTAACTCAGCAAGAAAGCTGACCTAGTTATAAAGTGAGCAAATTTATTTGCTTATTAGCTAGCGCATCGAAAGTGTTTTGAGCGACATGCTAAACACAAAAAGTTGGCACAAAATGGGTGATACCCCTCCATTGGATAGGGCAACTTAGAAGTAAAGATTTAATGCACAATCATGCTTATGTGCGTCAACATCAGTATCCTAATGTGGATTTATCGATGTTTTAACTTGAAGATATCAATGTCTTAGAGTCGGAATATCGCCGGTCATATTAATTTTGCGAATATAAAGCACTAATTCATTTTCGGCTTCGTGTTGTGAACCAAACGGACCGAGCTCTTGCTTTTCTCGAGTGGTAAACCACCAACCTTCACCGGTATGGTAATAGCGCTCCGATCTAAACCATGGTCTTGCAGCTTCTCCTGAACGTGTTTTCATCGTACTCTCCGTTGAAAAGTGTCAAGTCAACTTGAGGTTTGGACATCTAAAATAACTACTGCCCTTGGATTTTCTCCTTCTTTTGTTAAGC
Source organism: Kangiellaceae bacterium (assembly GCA_965230525.1). Taxonomy (GTDB): domain Bacteria; phylum Pseudomonadota; class Gammaproteobacteria; order Enterobacterales; family Kangiellaceae. The sequence goes on along the minus strand of OZ246008.1, from coordinate 3,529,092 downwards.
TGTTGATTATAAACAACTAATTATTTAGCTTTCGGCGAATAACAAGCTCCAACTTGGGGTATTGCCGTAAACTAGAAATGCTAGCCGTACTATTGAGATAATTTGCTCAACAACGCAATCTCAAATCTAAGAGGTTGTGTTTATGCAAAACAATTAAATGTGTTTCATTATCCAAAGCTCAGCTTAACCAGTATACGCCAAACTTGTAGCGACTAGCAAAAATTAGCGGCTTGCGCCGATATTCAAGTTCTTTTCGTTATACAGATTGCAAATCAAGCAATATTTATACAAACAATCGCATTCCTTTGCTACTATTAACACTAAGGAAATTAATCCATAAGTTTCTGAAAAATAACAACAATATGATTCGTAAGAATTAAGTCCTATAGAACCACGGAAATCGTCTTTGTGAGTGCAATTGAAATACCAGGTTATAAAATAATTAAAACCCTTGGGGTAGGGGGGCAGGCGACTGTCTATCTTGCCATACAACAGGGTTTTGACCGTGAGGTTGCGCTCAAAGTCATGTCGCCTGCTTTAGCAGCGGATCCCACATTTGGCGAGCGTTTTATTCGTGAAGCAAAAATCGTCGCGACACTTTCTCATTCGCGAATTGTGACAGTGTACGATGTCGGCGAAAGCGGCAGTTTCTATTACTTGGCAATGGAATATATGCGAGGTGAAGACCTCAAGTCACGTATTGCAAAAGGCATGAAAGCCAAAGATTGTTTGGTAATTATTGCCAAGCTAGCTCAAGCATTACACTTTGCCCACGGCAAAGGATATATCCATCGTGATGTAAAGTCCGAAAACATTCTTTTTAATGAAGATGATCAGCCAGTACTGACCGACTTTGGTATCGCTAAAGCGTCAAATTCGTCAACCCAGATGACTCAAACGGGCAAGTTAATCGGTACTCCCGAATATATGAGTCCCGAGCAGTGTCGCGGAAGACAATTAGATGGACGCGCTGATCTTTATAGTCTTGGAATTATTTTGTTTGAAATGCTGGCTCGTAAAGTGCCATTTACGGGCGAAGACTCTGTGTCTGTTTGTATTCAACATGTGACTAAACCTGTACCAAAACTACCGGCTCGACTAAACCATCTGCAATGGCTGATCGACTCATTGTTAGCCAAAGATCCCGCGAAAAGATTTCAAACTGGAAAAGAGCTATCCGAATCAATTCAATCCTATTTATCGGGTGCGGCAGGACAATCACCCAAACGCATCACCGGAGAATCCCGCACCGTTATTTCTGAGGTCATTGAAGCCCAAGAAGAAATCGATCATTTTCAGGACCAATCATTTGAAATTGACGACAACTTTGAGATAGAGAAACGGATTGATGTTTCACCCGAGAAAAAAAGTCCTGTGGTGCTTATTTCATTTACTTTTTTACTCGTTATTGCAGTAGCTGCGGGTTTCGTTTTAAGAGAGAAATGGCTCCCAGCGACTCAACATGCACTTGGAGTCAGTTGGTTTCCCGATTACCTTCCTGCAGAGGAAAAGTTGGCCATGGAGCCTGTCGCTGATCAGGGGGCGACTAGCCCGACTCAACCAGAGAATAAACCCCAGTCGACGAGTCAAGACGAGCCATCGGTTGATCAGCGGGTGACTCAACTGATTCAACAAGCAGAAACCTTGGCACAATACTCGCCTCATGAGTTAACTGATATTCAACAGGCAATGGATTTACTTATAACTGCCAAATCGCTAGCGCCCGAAAATAACTCGATTACCGAATTACGTGACAAGGTGGTAGCCATTGCTTTGGATGAAGCCGTTCAAGCGGCTAATAAGAACCAATTTGATAGTGCTGAACAGTGGGTTAAGCTAGTTGAGTTTGCTGATAAAGATAACCCCAATCTAGACACCACAAAGCAATTGGTAGGTAGTGTTAAATTTGCCTACGAGCAACAAGCTACGGAAGAAATCGAACAAATCAAAAAGTTGTCGGAGCATATTTCAAATGCTGATAAGGCTATTGCTGATAATCGATTAGGAAGTCCTGAAAAAGACAATGCTATTCACTATCTAAAACAAGCCGAAGCAATCTCAGCGGACGATCCACGAATCGAACAATATTATGGCAGAATAGAAGCGCGATACGTTCAATTGATTGATAAAATGATCGACAAACGTGATTTCAAAACTGCCAATTATTATTTAAAACAAGTCAAATCTTTTAGTAGTAACAAAGTTGACATCGGCTTAGTTGAAAAGAAAATCAGTTCTGCAAAAGCGAGACATGATGCTTATCGAAAAGAACAAGCAAGAAAAGCCCAACTAGCCAAGCAAAAGAAACTCGCTGAAGAACAACGCTTGGCAAAGCTGGCTGACCCGTTAGTGCAAATGCGACTACAAAGTAGCCTGCAATCTGCCAGTGATTTAATGGCGAGTAATAATTTGGTTTCACCTGTAGGCAATAACGCGTTAGAAAAGTACCGTTCGGTGTTAGAAATAGATGCTAGCAATGAACAAGCATTAGCAGGCATTAAAGACATTGAGAATACCATTATTACCAATCTTGAAGTTGCGCTTTCTAATCAGGTCATTGCGGCAGCAACCGATTGGCTGACTAAGTTACGAGCTTTTGATCCTGAGTATCCGAAAATTCCGGATTACCAACTTCAGCTGGAAGAGTTACAAGTTAATACTGAAATTTTACAACCTTCGCCGACCGGTGGAGCGGATGCGAGTGATGTTGAACTTGAGCCGAAAACTAGCGACGTTGCCAGTGAGCAACAATCTGCAAACCAACAGGGAGAGGAGAACCAAGCACAATCTTCACCGCAGTTTTCCGACAAAAGCAATGATGAATCGTCGGTTGTAGATGAGTTAGATAGCGGTGTGGGTGAGCAAGCTAAGGACGACCCCGATCCGATTCCGACAGCTCGTTAGTCAATGATTTAACCAGAAATTTTTTGCTTTGACAAATTAAATGAGAAATAAAATGAAAATCAATTTTAATCAAATTTTAACAGGCTTGTTTCTTATTAGTCTTATGGCGTGTGGCGGGAGTAAAACAGCACTGATTAATCAGTCTGATATTAATCAAGCTTCAGAGTCAGGACAGTTAGCGGCATTGTATGACAAAGTCGATAAAATGATTATTGAGGCGAGGGGTTCTGATAAAGAAGAACTGATCGCAACCCAATCCAAAATTGCCACCTTGTTAGTTGATCAGCAAGAAAAGAGAATTGCCGAAGTATTAGCTAATAATAAAACTAAATATGATGGCATGGTTGATCGCAAAAGTATTCAAATGCTTTTAAGCGAAGCAGAGGCGATCAAGAAATGGGATGTTTCGCGGTACAGCACGATTGTACCGACGTTAAAAGCACAACTCGATAAGACTGAACATGCAATCAATCAAGCGACGAGCATGTCAGATCGCACCGCCAAAGATATCGTTGCTCAAATGGACTGGCTAAAAAAAGCAGCCATTTTGGCTGGAGAGGGAAGCAATGAGGAACAATTGTATAACAACCGCTTGAGTAAAAATATTGAGGTGTTGAACGCTCAGGGTGTTGAAGCATTCAAGAAACGAATGTTTAATATGTCGCTGACCGCCGCACAAAAAGGCTTAGCCATTGATCCTGGAAACCTTCAGTTTGAATCTATGCTCTCGCAAAGCGAAGCGGCATTGTTCGAACAAAATTTTAGAGCTGCATTGGAGGGGGGTAAACCCGAGTCCGCTTATCAAGCTTTACAGGAAGTAGCGGATAAACCGATGATGCAACAAGTTAAAAAGAAAATGGAAAAGCCGATTCTGCTGCTTGCCAATTATTTTGCAAACAATGCACAGGCGGCATACCGCAAAAAAGATTTTAGTTTGGCTTATACCGAGTTCCTTAGAGGTCGAGATATTCAAAAGATGTTGGAAAAAACTGACTTAGGGTTTATTCAAGAAAAGGAATATTTAGATCTACTAATGACCAAAGCTCAAACGATGAAAGAATCGCCGGGTGTTGTGTTTGGCTTACTCACTATTGTTAAAGAGTTTGATCCTGCCTATCCGACACTCGATAAAGAACTCTCCGCGGTGGCGCAAAAACTCCAAAGTAGAGCGACTACCAAATTATCGGTTTCAGAATTTAAAGAGGTGTTGTCTTCTAATTCAGTGGTGGCATCAGTGGGTCGTCGTGTCGGAAGCAAACTAGAAAAGTTATTATTTGATGAGTTAGGTAATCAACTTGAAATAGTTGCTGACCTTTCCGTTTTACCAAGCGCAACTAAATACTCAGGCGACTATTTGTCGGTTGAAGGTGAGGTGCTACAAGCGGCCATTGAAACGAACAACAATAAAGGACAACGCAGCGTTAATGTGTTAACCGCCATCAATAAAACTGAAACAGAAGAATATACTGATTGGAAAAAGCGCAAGCGTGGTGATGCGCCGATCCAGTACAATGAAGAAAAGGTGATGGAAGATGTTATCATTCAAATCGAAAACATCAATAAGTTAGCGGTTGCTGAAGTAGCTTATCGAATAATTGAGCCTACCACTCAAAAGGTTTTAGTTACCGATAATGTAGTTAAAGAAGCTCAATATTCAGGCGAGGCTATTAATGAATTTCAAAAAGGACTTTTTCATCAAAAATACGTAGCGGCTGACTTACCATCAGATATTAAAATAATGGATAATTTAGCTACCGAACTTTCCGATACTGTCAGCAAAGCATTGATCAATTATTTAGCAAAGCCGGAGCAAAAATATTTTGAACGCTATCAGCAAGCCGCCAATACAGGCGAAGTTGCCAGTGCCGTCGAGTTTTTGGCGAATGCCGTGGTGATGTCTAAAGAAACTTCAGAGAGTGCAACCCAATGGAGTTCAAGGCTAAAACAGTTGGTCTTGGCGATTTAGTTTGTCGCTAAAAGTAACTATCAAAGGGCGACCCAAGTGGTCGCTTTTTTGTATTTAGTTGGTGTAATATTTTAAACAAAATAACTGAGAACTCTAATAAAACCATAAGCAAATTTCTAGGCATCTCGCGGAATCATCTTTTCGATGGTTCGAATTAATCGAAGGTTTTTCTTTTGCCATGGTGATTGCTCGTAGGCTGTCGGCTCGCTAAGCTGTTGCTCGAGTGCCCACTCGATATGCTTAGCGACTATGGGAGAGCAATTCTCTAATTTTTCTCGTAGCTGGTTGACAATCAGTTGTGAAGGCATTGCGTTACCCAAAGCGACGGCGATATTTCTTAGCCAACTTTGGTGACCGATTCGACGAATAGGGTTACCTTCTAGCCTTTGATTAAATTCTTGTTCTGTCCAATTGAATAGATTTAACAATGACTCATTATCTAAATTATGTTTAGGTTGAAAGCCTGACTCTTGGCTTAGGTTAGCATATCGGTTCCATGGGCACGCGAGTTGACAGTCGTCACAGCCATAAATTCGATTACCAATTGCCTTGCGTAACTCAGTGGGAATCTCGCCGTCATTTTCGATGGTGAGGTATGAAATGCATTTGCGTGCGTCTACTTTGTAGGGGGCAATGATTGCTCCAGTCGGACAAAGATTAATACAAGCGGTGCATTGACCACATTGGTTTTCTACAGGGGGATCGACTTCAAGCGGCAAGTTTATAAAGATTTCGCCAAGAAAAAACCAAGATCCAGCCGACTGGTTAATAGTCAAGGTATGTTTACCTTTCCAACCTAAGCCCGATTTTTCCGCAAAGCTTGTTTCAAGCACCGGCGCACTATCGACAAACACTCGATAGCTGAACTCCATGGCTGTTTGCTGGCTAAGATCTTCTGCAAGACGTTTTAATCGTTTACGCATTAGTTTATGGTAGTCCCGTCCGAGCGCGTATCGAGAAATGTTAGCCTTCTCACTATCTTTAAGCACCTTGGTAAAGCCCGCTTTTTCTGGAAGATAGTCTAAGCGTAAAGAAATAACTCGACAGGTCTCAGGGTGTAGTTTTTCGGGATGCTGGCGTAACTCTTGATTACGCTCAAGGTAAGACATGCAGCCATGGTTTCCTTCTTCAACCCAAGACTTAAATTCTTCAAAGTACTGCCCCGTTTCAATATCGCTAACCCGAGCATCTTGAAATCCATGCTGATGGGCTAAGGAAATTAATGTGGATTTTATGTGAGCTAAAGAGTCCAACAGAATGAGTAAGTCGACGGAAAAATTTGATTATAACCATAAGATAAATGAAATTCAGATCAATTTGCAGAAATATAGAAAAAACCACTTGAGTCATTCGCTCCATTCAGTTAGATTAGCGGCTGTTTCAACTTTGCAGATTAAGAGCTGATTGTTTATTAATCAAGCAACCACATTGCGCCCGTAGCTCAGCTGGATAGAGTAGTTGGCTTCGAACCAATTGGTCGGGAGTTCGAATCTCTCCGGGCGCGCCAAATAAACAAGGTCACCTATAAGGTGGCCTTTTTTATTTGTGGGTTCGGTAGATTAGAGCTCCATCAGTTCGAAAAATTCGTCTGGAACGAATTTTCACATCGGCGTCTTTAAGGCCGATGGCCCCGAAGGGGTGGAGTGCAAGGATGCACGGAATAATCTCTCCGGGCGCGCCAAACTGTGATTATCGTAAAGTTCAAGGTTACCTATAAGGTGGCCTTTTTTATTTGCGGGTTCGGTAGATTAGAGCTCCATCAGTTCGAAAAATTCGTCTGGAACGAATTTTCACATCGGCGTCTTTAAGGCCGATGGCCCCGAAGGGGTGGAGTGCAAGGATGCACGGAATAATCTCTCCGGGCGCGCCAAACTATGATTATCGTAAAGTTCGAGGTCACCATTAGGTGCCCTTTTTGGGTTTCTATACAGTAAAAATCGCGTCAATTAAGTCGATTGTACCTATCTGATAAGGTATAGGTGCGAAGATTAAAAGGCTAGATTTTTGGGACGAATACGACAGATCGCCTTGTATTGTGGAGAGTGTCGGTTCGTTGAAGACTTCTGTATAATAGACTATCCATTGTTAAACTTATCTGTATTTAAGTAAATGTTAATAACGCCTTCAGATCTATCTCAAGAAGCCCTAGAGTCTCTCGCTAGAGAGTGGGTTATTTCGAAGACCTCTGACTCTGAGGTGCAACCCGATATCAGTTTGTGGACAGAGCAAACACTGCAAAAAATCAAGTCTGGAGAGCTCGTTATCGAATTTGGCGAAGAATCACAAACTGTTTATCTAAAAAGTAAAGATGAAGTCAACTTTGCAGGCGACCCTACCAATCATGAATAATTACTGTTTAAGACGCTTAAAATATGCGCTCAATTTTACTCATGAGCAAGCGCTTGAGGTATTCAGGCTGGCAAATTATAAGCTCACACCTAACGAGTTAAGAAGTTACCTTGCAAAGGAAGATGCGGATGATTTCGTAAAGCTACCAGATTATCTTTTGGTGATCTTTTTGGATGGTTTAATTATTAAGTTACGTGGTGTGCGAGAAGGCGACTCTGAGCTATCACAAGCTGAGCGGGTCGCTCAGAGTAAACAAATTAAGTTAAATAACAATTTGATTCTCAATAAAATAAAAATTGCCTTTAGCTTAAATTCTGACGAATTGATTAAAATGCTCGCACTAGCTGATTTCCGTGTCTCTAAGGGAGAAATAAGCGCCTTTTTCCGTAAAACTGAGCATAGAAACTATCGAGAATGCGGAAACCAATTAATTCGAAATCTGCTGACCGGAATTACCACCCATTTGCAAAAGGGCAAAAAGACCAAGGATAGTCGCAAGCAACGAGCTGGTAAAAATCAAACTAGCAAGCCGGTAAAGTAAGCCAAACCTGCAAGCCAGTTTAAAATCAAAAGCGACAACTATTTCAAAAACTAAATCTAGATTCTAAATCAAAAAACTAAACTTGAAATTCCACCGATAATTCCTCCGAACACACCGCCCCAAACCACCAGCCAACCTAAGTGCTTTTTGATCATATCTTGAACAATTTCTTTAACCATTTGCGGCGTAAGTTCATTTAGCCGCTGTTCAATAATCTCGCTGATTTTAGCTTGAATATCTGTTGAGATTTCGGTTTGTCTCATTTCTGATTTGAGTAACTTGTCAAAGTCTTCGCTGCTGGTCATTTCGACTAAGGAAACTTTCATATTTTCAATAAATGGCTCTCTTAGTGGCATCAATGCTTCTTGCCCGCCAAACATGCCCAACATACCACCAAAGGATGATTCCATAATTACCTTAACCAATTTATCAAAGGCAGGAGAGAGGTCGACTTTTTCAATAACTGGGGCTAACATCAACTCCACTTCTTGGCTACCCGAATCTTGCATAAAGCGGTCGAGGTTTTCTTTATTAAAGAACTGTTCCATCATCATATTACGGATCGCCTGTTTAAAGTCCTCAAAGCGAGCAGGGATCACGCCAGAGCCGTAAAGTCCCGGTACTTTTTCAAATAACATATGCACTGCAAGCCAATTAGTCACTGCGCCGGAGAATGCAAACAGGCCAATAGTAAAAATTATTGGGTTTGCGCTAAAATGGCCAAGTATAATTAACAGAATGGCGAGAGTATTAGTGATTGCGCTTTTGTTCATTGTTTTCTCTAGTACTAAAGGCTAAATTAGAGCCTGATTGAATAAGTTGTATACATCTTGTGATACGCCAGAGCCGCAACTTTCGACCTTGCTAGCAAACCACAGTTTATTAGGTGCACGAATATTAGCAATTTTGACTTAAAATTCCTAACCTCAATTTCACAGGTTGATGGTAACGATTGGAACACCCTGTTTGGGGACGAGTATCCATTCATCCAACATCAATTCTTAATGGCACTGGAAGCAAGCGGTTGTGCCGAGCCGGCGACTGGTTGGACTGCAAATCATTTAGTTGTTTATCAGCATCAGCGATTAGTAGCAGCGCTGCCACTTTATCAAAAACTAAATAGTTATGGAGAGTATGTTTTCGATTTTGAATGGGCAAACGCTTATTATCAAAATGGTATTAATTACTACCCCAAACTGCTATCGGCTATTCCATTCACACCTTGTACCGGACCAAGAATAGGGCTTGTTTCAGAGCTTGAAGAAGAGCTAATGCCGTTGATTATTTCTCGACTTGAACAACATTGCTTATCGCAAGGAATAAGTTCTTGGCATTTATTGTTTCCCCATACAAAGCAAGCGGCATTGATTAATACTCTCACCTCAGACTCAGCCAACAGTGCGCTCGCTTATCGCATGATGAAGCGAGTGGGCTTTCAATATCACTGGTTTAATAAAGGGTATAAAACCTTTGATGATTTTTTAAGTCTGTGTCGAAGCAAGAAACGCAAAAATATAAAGAAGGAGAGAAGGGCTATTCAGGCTGTTAAGGTTCATTTGGAAAGGGTGGAGGGTGTCAATGCTAGTGGAAAGCTTTGGATGACTTTTTTCAAGTTTTATCAACGTACTTATCTTAAACGAAGTGGTAACACAGGCTATTTAAACTGGGCCTTTTTTGAGTACATAGCGAATGCGATGCCAGAAAAGCTACTATTAGTGGTTGCCAGCCATAACCAGCGGGTCATTGGTATGTCATTATTTTTTAAGGGTAAGGAAACGTTATTTGGCCGTTATTGGGGAGCATCGGACGAATACGAATTTCTGCATTTTGAAGCATGTTACTACCAAGGAATCGAGTATTGCATTGAACAAGAGTTTCAACATTTCGATGCCGGGGCGCAAGGAGAGCATAAGATTCCGCGTGGATTTGAGCCGATTGAAACTTGTTCTTTTCATTGGATTGCGCATCCACAATTCGCTGAAGCGATTGAAAACTTCCTAGAGCAAGAAAAACACTATGTGAAACAAGCAATACAGCAGCTGCAAAGCCGATTACCCTACAAAGAAGAAAAGTAGGTCAAAAGCTTCAACGAGTTAATGGGCAGGTGAACTAGAAACGCAAAGAGCCAGCATGCAAATCCAACTGTTCACCATGATTACTATTACAATTTATCTTTGCGCGCTGTTTGATTCTGCTGAATGGAGACAAGCTCGATACTATAAACTCTACTCATTCCCCACTTTCTTTTTGAACTCGCATAAATCTTCAATGATACAAGAGCCGCATCGGGGTTTGCGGGCAACGCAGGTATAGCGACCGTGCAAAATTAACCAATGATGGGCATCCATGATAAACTCGTCTGGAATAAATTTTAATAATCGTTTTTCCACTTCAACCACATCTTTTCCCTTTGCAATGCCGGTTCGATTAGAGACACGGAATATATGAGTGTCTACCGCCATCGTGGGTTGCCCAAATGCAGTGTTGAGCACCACATTAGCCGTTTTACGCCCTACACCCGGCAGCGCTTCAAGCGCTTCACGAGTTTCTGGTACAACTGAATTATGTTGCTCAATTAAAATCTTACAAGCTTTGATAACGTTGTTAGCTTTAGAATTAAACAAGCCTATCGTTTTTATATATTCTTTAAGACCTTCCACCCCTAAGTCGTAAATTGCTTGCGGTGTATTTGCAACGGGATACAGCTTTCGAGTGGCTTTATTTACCCCGACATCGGTTGCTTGAGCGGAAAGAATTACCGCAATAAGTAACTCAAATGGTGTCGTGTATTCCAGCTCTGTTTTAGGTGATGGGTTCTCGTTTCGGAAGCGGGTAAAAATTTCAGTTCGTTTTAGTTTGTTCATAGCTTTGTGTCACTTATTCTTGTTGGTGGTAATACTGCTTAAAGGCTTCTACGACGGTTTGTATATTAGACTTGCTGATTCCCAAATGAGTCACCAACCTTGTTTCGGCTGCTAAAGATGCTTTGATACCGCGTTCATTTAAGTGTTTAGCAAGTGGTGCTAAATCGTTTTCTGGGATGGATAGCATTAAAATATTGGTATTAGGGGCTGCCACCTGCAAGCGGTCGATTTCTGCTAATCCTGACGCGAGCATTGCCGCATTTTCATGATCCTCTGCTAAGCGTTCAACATGATTTTCAAGCGCATATATCCCAGCAGCCGCAAGCAACCCAGCTTGACGCATTCCTCCACCTAACATCTTTCGCCAATGCTTAGCTTCTTCAATAAAATCCGTAGTGCCGCACAATACTGAGCCTATTGGGGCTCCCAGGCCTTTCGACAAACAAATGGAGACAGAGTCAAAGTCTTTAACGAGGCTTGCAACCGAAGTACCTTGGCTGACTGCGGCGTTACAAACTCTAGCCCCATCGAGATGAATGGCTAATTTGTGTTGAGCGGCAAACTCAATGGCACGCTCAACATAGGCCTGTGGAACCACTTTACCTGCTGTGGTGTTTTCCAAGCAAAGCAATTTTGTGCGAGCAAAATGGATGTCCTTGGGTTTAATGGCGGCAGCTACTTTTTGCAGTGGAATTGAGCCATCGTCATCAAATTCTATCGGCTGAGGCTGAATGCTGCCCAAAACAGCTGCGCCTCCGCCTTCATATTTGTAGGTGTGGGCCTGTTGACCAACAATGTATTCATCACCACGCTGACAGTGACAGAGAAGTGCCAATAGATTACTTTGAACACCTGAACTTACAAACAGCGCAGCAGGGTGACCAGAAAACTCGGCGGCAAGCAGCTGCAACTGATTAACAGTGGGATCATCGCCGTATACGTCATCTCCCACAACCGCCCTAGCAATGCAGGCTCTCATTGGCTCGGCTGGTTGAGTGACAGTATCACTACGCAAGTCTATCCAGTCTGGTGTATTCATTGTTATAATTACTCAATAGAGAAAAACTTAATTAATCTCTGTCTACTTAAGGTTTTATGTGTCGGTTCTAAAAAGTAGGTTTGTTGCAGTTTACAGCTATTCAGCAAGCGATATTGTCAACCTAAGTCGTTATGAGATTTTAAGAGCAAACTCAACCCGATGAACCCAAATGCTCATATTTTTATTATAATTGTAATCGTATGAACCGACAGGTCATGCTAGCCTACACAAAAATTTAAAAGAGTAAACCATTAATCAATGTCATCCATTTTTAAAATAATTTCAAGTCAGCAGTGGGAAGAAGCTAAAATCACAGGGCTAATACCTCGGGATTCTTTGGACGATCAGGTGAGTGTAGAGACTGGAGTAGAAAATAGTTGTATCCTCGTCTTTCAATTTGAAGATCTCGAATCCGTTTGTTCCCACTATTTTGAAAAAGCAGATTACCCTATTGCCTTAGAAGTTTCGCCTCAGTCCTATGAGGGACTGATTAAATGGCAACAACCTGACCAGGATAACCCTTGGAAAGTAGGCAAGCTTTATGTCGATCACCTTTTAGCCGATATGGTATTAAGTGTTTATAGCTTTGAACCTATCGAATCGAGCGGCGGTAAGACTTTCCGCCTTTTAGGAGAAGAATAGATGTCAGGAAAAATTTCCATTAACAGTCAATTTGATGGCGGCAATATCATTTGTCATTCGAGCCAACAAGCTGATGATGTGCAGTTGAGTATCAGAAAAGACCATCAAAGTGATTTTTATCAGTGGTTTTATTTTCGAGCCTCGGGAGTAAAGCAACAAGCCTGTCAATATCATATAAAAAATGCGGGTGAAGCTGCCTACTTAGATGGTTGGAATGGATACCAAGCAGTTGCCTCGTATGATAGAAACTTTTGGTTTCGAGTGCCAACCGAATACAAAGACGGTGTGTTAACCATTAGTCATACGGCTGAGCAAGATGCAATTTATTATGCGTACTTTGCACCCTACACCATGGAACGGCACGCTGACTTCATCGCTGAGTTGCTAGAGTATCCGGTGGTAAGTCATGAGGTATTAGGTCAAACACTGGATGGCCAAGACCTAGATATGCTGACGATTGGTGAACCTGCACCACATAAAAAGAAACTATGGATTCATGGGCGTCAACATCCTGGCGAAACGCAAGCTTCGTGGTGGATGGAAGGGTTCTTGTATCGACTACTTGACGATTCTGACGCCATGGCAAATGCACTGTTAGACAAAGCTGTTTTTTATGTCGTGCCTAATATGAACCCCGATGGAAGCAAAAGAGGGCATCTGAGAACGAATGCCTGCGGTGCAAACTTAAACCGAGAATGGTTAGAGCCTTCAATGGAAAGAAGCCCTGAGGTGTATTTGGTTCGTGAAAAAATGCAGCAGTTATCGATAGATTTTTGTTTTGATGTCCACGGTGACGAAGGATTGCCCTACAACTTTGTTGCTGGAGCAGAAGGAATTAAAGGCTGGACAGACAAAATGGCTGATTTACAGCACGCATTCACTCAGCACTTGGAAGCAGTAAATCCAGATTTTCAAAATGAAAAAGGGTATCCTGTTGATCAGCCGTGTTGCGCTGACATGTCAATATGCACCAACTATGTTGCTGAGGCATTCAATTGTCTCTCCATGACGCTTGAGATGCCTTTTAAGGATACCATCGAAACTCCGCATCCTATACAAGGCTGGTCACCAGAGCGATGTCAAAATTTAGGTGCTTCTTGCCTAGATGCGATTTATAAAGTGATTGATCAGCTGTAAGCTTTCCGGTAATTCGAAAAAACCGCAGTAGACTGCGGTTTTTTTTGTCCTGCAAAATATTATGTTTCTAAAAATGCGTAATTTGTTTCGTACATGTTTCGGAGTGTTGTTACCTGTGTAATAGATGTAACAATTCATTAATGATGCAAACTTTTTGAAACTGCATCTCGTCTTTCTTTGTATATTGCCAAAAAACAATGACAACAGAGGAAGATTATGGATTTTAACAAAGCATTCACCTTCGCCGGGTTTCTTATTGGAATACTCAGTTTTAGTTTAGCTAGCGGTCAGGTGAAAGCCAGTCAAAATGAGAGAATAACCTATAGTATTCCTCGGATTACCACAGCTCCCAAAATTGATGGTGAAATTGTAGCAAATGAATGGCAATCAGCCAAAACCGTACAACTCGCTTTTGAAGTAAACCCCGGTGAAAACCTTCCTGCACCAGTAAAAACCACCGCCTATATGATGGAAGATGGCGAATACCTCTATTTTGCTTTTAAAGCAGAAGATCCACACCCTGAAGAAATTTTAGCGTTTTTGCGAGATCGCGATCGAATATTTCAAGATGATTTTGTTGGTGTCGTTTTAGATACATTTAACGACGAGCGCAAAGGGTTTGAGTTTTTCGTCAACGCGTTGGGGGCACAGGGCGATTTAACTATTGATGATACTCAAAATCGTGAAGACTCATCTTGGGATGCGACTTGGGAAAGCATGGGTAAAGTAAATGACCAAGGTTATATTGTGGAAATGGCTATTCCTTATCGTGCTCTCAGGTTTCCAGCTGATTTATCCGAACAAACTTGGGGAATTCGTTTTTTGAGAATCCACCCTCGTCAATCAAGAGCTGTTTATGCTGATAGTGCAGGTGATCGTTCATTAAGTTGCAGCTTGTGCATCTCACATAAAGTAAAAGGCATGCCCGATTTAAAGTCTGGTACCAACCTCGACATCACGCCGACCTTAACCCATGTGCAAGCACAACATCGTGATGTTTCTGAAACCAGGGATTGGGAAAAAGATTCAGATACCGAAGTAGGAGTCGACGTGCGCTGGGCAATGACTGAAAACTGGATATTAAACGCGACAATCAACCCTGACTTTTCTCAAGTTGAGGCGGATGCGGGGCAATTAGATATTAATACAACCTTTTCATTATTTTACCCTGAGGCGCGTCCATTTTTCTTAGATGGCGCGGAATACTTTTCCTCGGCCAACCGATTGGTGCACACTCGCAACATCGCTGACCCTGATTTTGGTGTAAAAGTGACGGGTAAACAAAATGGTACTAGTTCAGGAGTAATTGTTGCTAGAGATACGAATACCAGCTTTTTGTTACCGGGAAGTTTTGGTTCCGATTTGGCGGAGTTGCAAGGCGTTGAGTCTGATATTTTTATTGGCCGCTTTCAGAAAGATATTGGCGCCAAAAGTAACTTTGGAGGTATCCTAACCCACCGTGCCGCTGATGGATACGATAATACGGTGGCAGCGGTAGATGGGAAGTATTTCTTTACCGAAAATGATAGCTTACAATTTCAATATATGCGTTCCGATTCGACCAATCCTGAATCCATTCAAGATGAATTTGACATAGCCGCCACACAGTCCGACGACGCATTATCACTAAGATACCGACACACTCAACGAAACTATTCATTAAGAGCTTCCTATGCTGATTTTGGTGAAGATTTTCGAGCCGATATGGGATTTATTGGCAGAGTCGATTTTAAGCAGTTAGTGCTCGGTGGTAATTACACCTGGTTTGGAGAAGAGGGAAGTGACTGGACTCGTTGGGGTTTTTTTGGCGACTGGGATCGAACCGAAGATCAAAACGGTAGATTGCTGGAAGAAGAGAGTGAGTTACATTTTAATTTACGTGGACCAAAACAATTTAATACAAACTTTGGCTTTGTCACTCGTGATCGATTATTCGATGACGTGATGTTTAAAGAAGATAACATCATGATGTGGTTTGAATTTAAACCATTACCCAATTTGACACTTGGTAATTTTATGATTATTGGCGATCAAATCGATTTCGCCAACACCCAATTAGGTGAGCGTCAATTATTTGAACCTTATGCTAATTGGCAGTTTGGCAAGCATTTAAACGTGAGAGTCTCTGGCACTTTTCAAAAACTAGATGTACCCGGTGGTGAGCTTTTTAATGCTAGCTTGTTAGACACAAGATTGTCTTATCAATTTAATATTCAATCACGTTTGTCTTTGACTTTGCAAAATACAACGATAGAAAGAAATCAGGCGCTTTATCAAAATGAAGAAGTTGATGCAAAAACAAAATACTTCGGTGTGCAATTAATCTACTCATATAAAATTAATCCGCTTTCGTTAGTTTATGTCGGTTATTCCGATAATGCGGTCGATGATGATAACTTGAGCGATTTAACAAAAACAGATAAAACTGTGTTCGCTAAATTCAGCTATATGTGGCAGTACTAACATCTAGGACAATCGAAAGAGAAAAAACTTAACTTAGTGTTTTAAAGGTAGCAAGAAGAAATTTGAAAGTACCACAGTGTTGCTCAAAAGCATCATTATGTAGCAAGCGACAAATGAGTAGTTTGCTGCCTGTGCTTGTTCAATTATTTTACTAGTTGACGATAGGTGTCTGGGTCCGTATTACCTTCAGTGGAAATGAGTAATATTATTGATTGGTTAGAAATTCCTAAGCTCTGCTTTTCATATAGAAATGTTTCTTCATTGCATAACGCTTGCAATACACCTAAGGTCACTGCGGCGGACTCACCTGAAATAATTTTTTGATCGCCTGGTAGAGGATAAGCATAACGATTCATACCATCGATAGTCACTTCGTCGTCGCATTTAATAAAAGCAAATGCTGTTTCTTTAAGTAATTGCCAGGCTGTCTTGCTTGGCAAGCCGCAAGCAAGGCCTGCCATTAGGGTTTTAAGACTACCTGATTGATGTGGCTTCCCATCATTGATCATTATCGAATCAAAAAAGCACGATGCGTTATTTGGTTCAACAATAATAATCTTAGGTGTAGGTTTGGAGTGAGAACAAAAATAGGCGGCTATCGCTGCGGCCATGGAGCCGACGCCAGCTTGCAAAAAAACGTGGGTCGGCCAGCTGTTGTCAGATTGCCGTTCGAATTCTTTAATCAAACTAAAATACCCGCGCATTATATTATCGGGAATTTCTGTATAGCCATCCCAAGCCGTGTCTTGAATAAGTTGCCAATGCTTGTCCTTGGCTAACTGCGCTACTCGCTGCACAGTTTGATCATAATCGACATCGGTGATTTCAGCATAAGGAGTAAAATGTTTGATTGCATTTAAACGATTTATTGAAGAACCCTTGGGCATATAGACACGAGATTGACAACCAAATAGTTGTGCCGCCCAAGCAACCGCTCGCCCGTGATTGCCATCAGTTGCAGTGGCAAATGTAAAATTTTGGTACTGCTTGGCGTGGGTAACAATTTCTCTGAATTGAAGCGCTGTTTCTATATCAAGCGACTTGCTCAGCTGTTTAGCCATTGCGTAACTAGCACCTAGCATTTTAAATGCATTTAAATTAAATCGCTTGCTTTCATCCTTGACCAGTAATTTGCAAACACCTAGATTCTTACTTAGCGAGTTCAGGGAAACAAGTGGGGTCGGTTTGTAATTAGGGATAGATTGATGAAACTGGGAAACATTTGCGATTTCAGTTTTGCTAACCAGTCGGATTAAGTAATCTTGCAGCGCAAGCTGTTCGCTTGAGAGTGGCTTATTAGAGTTTTTATTTTGTAAAATTTGCTGCTCGAGTTGGCTGTATCCAAATGTATTAAAGTTAGGATTTAAAAGTAATTGTAGTCGACTCATATTAGCGCACTTAATTAGGCTTTAAGATAATTATCAGCGTTTATCGATAACGAGCCAGCACTTGATCGGCCACATGTGGGTTTGTTTGACGTTCATTTGCAAAGGTAGAGATGCCGCCATGACCTGAAACGAATCGAGTCTCACCGCCAAGTGGCCACAGTTTGCTGGTAATTGAATCAATCAGATCTTGGTGATTTCCTTTCGGAAAATCGGTACGACCGATGCTGCCTTTAAATAACACATCGCCAACAAAGGCCAAGCCGGAAGCTTGATGATAAAATATTACGTGGCCTGGCGTGTGTCCTGGACAATGATAAACCGCCAATTGCTCATTGCCTACTTGGATAGTTTCACCTTCGTTTAGCCATTGATCAGGCGTGCAGTTTTCAGCGCCAGTAAAGCCGTATTGTCTACCTTGCTCAGTAATGCCGTGCAACCAGAATAAATCATCTTGGTGGGGGCCGATGACCGGAATGTTTAAAAGCCGCTTTAGTTCTGCCGCACCGCCAGCATGATCGAGATGACCATGAGTAAGCAACACTTGCGAGACATTGATTTGATGTTGTTGAATTTTTGCGATTATGCGCTCGACATCGCCGCCCGGATCAATCACCGCACCTTTTAGGGTCTCACTGCACCAAATAACCGAACAGTTTTGCTGGAAAGGCGTGACAACAACGACTTCAACTCTTAGACTCATGACTTTCTATTGGTAATGATTTGTAATAATTTTGTATTCTACTGAATCAGGTTTAACTCAACAAGCGTTGAGCATTTTTATCATTGAGACATAAAGCTAGAGTTAAAGCGAGCAGCTAATCTATGAGTGACTACATTGACAAACAACGAAACGATATTGATGCGGTTAAATGGTGGTTAGAGAAAACGGTCATCAATCACAATTTTTGCCCCTTTGCGCGCAAAGAATTTGTTAACGAAAGTATTCATTATTGTGTGGTCGAGCACTTTGAAACAGATAGACAGCTAGAATGTTTGGTCGACGAACTAAAGCGCTTAGATCGCGATGTCACTATCACGACGAGCCTAGTTTTATATCCGAATGGTTTAGAAAATTTCTTTGATTATTTAGATTTTGTTGATCTAGCCAATCAATTACTCGAAGATTTAGGTTATCAGGGAGTTTATCAGATCGCGAGTTTTCACCCAGATTACTGTTTTGAAGGTTGTATTCAATCCGACCCATCGAATTATACTAACCGTTCGCCACTGCCGATTTTACATTTGTTACGAGAAGACATGCTGGAAAAAGTCTTGAGCCATTACCCCTCACCTGAAAAAATTCCAGAGGAGAATATTGCTTTAGCTAAAGATTTGGGAGAAAGCGAATTCATTCAAGTCTTGGCAAAGGCAGCTTTGATTAGAAAATCATAACACAATCTAGGTCTTGAAAACCGCGTTTATATCCAGCTGCAAGCAAAACGGATTTAGGTAAAAATAATTGTCTAAACTGTTGAAAATCGGCACACTGATTAACATATTAACGGCATACCTAAGAAACTTATAAAAATCGTAATTTGGCATAGTAACAGTCATAAAGGGTAAACAAGATGAAACGTATATTTTTATTTCTTGCGACAAACATTGCCATTATGGTGGTGTTAAGTATTGTTTTAAGCATTTTAGGTCCTGCTTTGGGGCTGCAACCGGGTAGTTATGGCAGTTTGCTTTTATTTGCCGCTGTATTTGGTTTTGGCGGGGCGTTTATATCACTATTTTTATCTAAGATGATCGCTAAGCGTTCAGTTGGAGCTCAGGTGATTACATCGCCTTCGTCGGAAGTTGAAGGCTGGCTCGTTAGTACGGTGGCTCGCCAAGCGAAAGCTGCCGGTATTGGAATGCCCGAGGTTGCTATTTATAACTCTCCGGAGATGAATGCATTTGCCACCGGTGCAAGTAAAAATAATGCGTTGGTGGCCGTTAGTACTGGCTTGTTGCAGCAAATGGACCGCAGAGAAGTCGAAGCCGTGCTAGCTCACGAGGTCTCGCATATTGCCAATGGTGATATGGTAACGCTCACGTTGATTCAAGGCGTAGTCAATACTTTCGTGATTTTTTTGGCGAGAGCAATTGCTGGGGTGATAAACAGTGCGCTCAGAGGAAATAGTAACCAAGGTGGTGGCTTAGGCGGGTTTGCTTATTACGGAATTGTGATCGTTTTAGAAATTGTTTTCGGTATTTTGGCCAGTATTATCGTGATGTGGTTTTCAAGGCAGCGAGAATATCGAGCTGACGCTGGGGCGGCCAAATTAGAGGGTCGCCAAGCAATGATTGCTGCACTACAAAGGCTAAAAGGTAACCGCGAAAGCCAACTAGAAGGCTCAATGATGGCCTTTGGGATTTCGGGTGCAGGTTCCAAAGCGGAATGGTTTATGACTCATCCTCCGCTTGATAAGCGCATAGCAGCGTTGCAAACTCGAGTTTAAATAAAATCAGGGAGCCTTGGTTTCATTAAGCGACAGCAAATCCACCATTAAACTAAAAATGACTCAACAAGATTGGGAGAAGGTTATGTCTAATAGTATCGAAAGCTTTTTTGAAGCGTGGCAAATAAGCAAAGCAGAAACACGCTTAGCCAAAATCAAGAGTTCAGTTTCTGAAAACATAGAGTACAGCGATCCGCAAACCCCAGAGACGCTCACTGGGATTTATCCAGTTAGCGAATATGTAGGCATGTTTTGTAAGAATGCGCCTGGCTGGTCAGCTAAAGTTGTTAAATCTGACACTGTCGCTGATGTCACTCGGGTGACGGTTGCATTTAGTGGTGTTGACCCAAACGGAAAAGAACAGGTTCAACTCGGTCAGTATTTTGTAGAAAAAGATGGCGAGCTAGTCTCACGTATGGTTGGTTTTGTTGGCACAGGCGAAAATTAGAAGAATGTTTGATAAATAATGCTGCAATGTTTTTATTCGTCATACAGACTTGTAAATTTCGTTAGATGCATTTCACTTGGCAAACCTTATTCAGGCAGGGAGGTTTGCTTTTGAAGGGGGTTAAGTGATCACTATACCTAAAGTCGTCAATCATCAGACAAGTGTATCACTGCAAACTTAATAAAAATTTTAAGCATCAGAAGAGAAATTGCTCGCTAAAACAGAATTTTGACAATCTCGTCAAAATGACCAACAAAATGGACTTTTAAGCCTTTTGTCACATAGCCTGGTAATTTCTTGTAACGACTCTCTACCGAATCCGGTAAAATTAAGTTGTTAATCCCTTCGCGCTTAGCGGCAATCACCTTTTCTCTTATCCCGCCAACAGGCAGAACCGCACCGGTTAGTGTTAGTTCTCCGGTCATTGCAAATTTAGCTTTGATTCGCTTATTCTTGGCCAAAGATAATAATGCGCTTGCCATGGTAATACCGGCGCTCGGACCGTCTTTGGGGGTCGCGCCTTCTGGCACATGTAAGTGAACGTACGAGCGATCGAACGCACCTTTCGCGACACCGTATTTCTCTAAGCTTGCTGCGACATAGCTGTAGGCAATTTGTGCCGATTCCTGCATGACATTACCTAACTTGCCAGTGAGTTTAAAACCACGAGATTGGCTATGAATTTTGGCTGCTTCAATGTTTAAAGTGACGCCGCCCAGTGATGTCCAAGCCAAACCTTTTGAAATGCCAATGCCGGTTAAATGTGATTCTTTAGTAAAAAGAGGACTGCCTAAATAATCGGTCAAATTAGTTCGATTGACGGTCAATTTTTTGTTTTTACCCTCTACCAATTTAACCGCTGATTTTCTAATAATTTTAGCTAGTAGTTTATCGAGGTGACGGACGCCGGATTCTCTTGCATAACCATCAATAATCGCTTTTATTGCCGAGTCGCTGAGAGAGATACTTGACTTTTTAACACCTGATTTATTGATAAGCTTTGGCCATAGATGCTTTTTAGCAATTTGAAGTTTTTCCTCGGCAATATAGCCGGACAGTCGGATGGTTTCCATACGGTCGAGTAGTGGCCGTGGGATGGTATCGAGTTGATTCGCGGTGCAAATAAATAGCACTTTAGAAAGGTCGAAACGAACATCGAGATAATGATCCAAAAATTGATTATTCTGTTCCGGATCGAGTACTTCCAATAAGGCTGAGGAGGGATCACCCTGATAGCTCGTCCCAATTTTATCGATTTCGTCAAGCATAATCACTGGGTTTGAGCTGCCCGTTTCAGTAAAGGCTTGGATGATTTTTCCGGGCATTGCGCCAATGTAAGTTTTAC
The DNA here is from genome assembly GCA_965230525.1 of Kangiellaceae bacterium. Taxonomy (GTDB): domain Bacteria; phylum Pseudomonadota; class Gammaproteobacteria; order Enterobacterales; family Kangiellaceae. Next base: position 3,507,562 of record OZ246008.1, on the reverse strand, counting down.
GGTGGCCTTTTATTTCAGCTTCATCACGCATACCACCTAATGAAAAGCGGTAGAATTTGCGTTTCAGTGCGTTGGCAATTGATTTTCCAATGGATGTTTTACCTACTCCGGGGGGGCCCACCAACAATATAATTGAACCAGAAATTTCACCTTTTAAAGCACCTAGCGCTAAAAACTCGATGATTCGACTTTTCACATCACCTAACGCTGAGTGTTCCTTATCGAGCGCAGTTTTGGCTGAACGAAGGCTCATGTTATCCGTGGTATGTACGCCCCAGGGCAAGCGAGAGAATACGTCTAAGTAGTTGCGGGTTACTGCATATTCTGGCGAACCCGATTCGAGTACTGAGAGTTTGTCTATTTCATCTTCAAATTTGGTTTTTGCCGGAGCGGGCAACTGTTTTTCTTTAATGTTTTTATGAAAGCGCTCCAAATCCGCTGTTTTGTCGTCTTTGGCAATTCCAAGCTCTTTTTGGATTGCTTTTAACTGTTCTTTAAGGAAAAACTGACGTTGGTGCTCAGAAAGGGTCTCTTCAACTTGATCTTGAATATCTTTTTGTAACTCGGCAACTTCAAGTTCCTTTTTGATCAGTACCAACACTTTTTCCATGCGTTTTTTTAGGTGTACGGTTTCGAGCACATCTTGCAGTTCTTGTCTTGTGGCGGTAGTGACACTAGCGGCAAAATCAGATAATTGAGAGGGTTCGTTGGGGTTAAATCGGTTTAAAAAGAATTTTAACTCTTCACTGTAGAGCGGGTTGAGTGGCACCAGCTCTTTCAAGGTGTTAATAATGGCCATGGCGTAGGCCTTAAGCTCATCAGTTTCTTTATAATTTGGCTCTATTGGGTATTCAACTTCAACTAAATAGGGGGCCTGTTTACTAATCCACTTTTTGATTCTAAAGCGCTGAATACCCTCAGCGATAAACTGTACTTTTCCTGAGGTTAGTACGGGATGATGAATTTTTACCAAGGTACCAACTTTGAAGAATTCCTCTGGCTTAGAATGTTCTGGTTTAGAGTTTTTAACCAGTACTAAGCCGGTGATATTTTTATGTTCTTCGGTAATGTGCTCAATCGTGTCTTGCCATTCTTCTTCATTCATTAGGATCGGCAAGGTTTGAGGCGGAAAGATTGGCCTCTCACTAATGGGTAACAAGCAGACTTGTTTGGGTAAGAATTTATCTTTCTTACTATTTTTGGTAGTCTTATCTGTCATCTAATTTATTCCTTAGGTCTGTAACCATCAATGGTTGCTAGAAGCAGAGAACATTATTCAGGCTCATTGTCAGGTGTTCTAAAAAGTATAGCAAGTGACATGAATATTGTTATTTTTCTTTGCGGTTAAATTTCAATCAGTTACAGCCGATATATAAACTATAAATTAGAACAGAAACGTCGCTTTTTAGGTCTGTTAAAGTTAGTGAGTTAAACAATATGAATATCGGTGAAATCAGCAAACCCAGCGTAGATCGCGCGCAAGTCGATAAAAAGCGCAAAGTTGATCAAGCTGATCCTGTATTGGAAACTCAGGCAACTTCCGATCAAATTAAACTGTCTGATGAGTCTAAACAGCGGTTCCAGCAAGAGCAACGAGCAAAGTCAAAGCAAGAGGCAAAGGCGGGACCAGGCTCTAAGCGTAGCGCTTATAGCCAGCAAACTCAGCGGTCAAATGACGATGCAGAGAGTGACTCCGAGAAAAAGCGTCCAGCCATTGACTTAAAAGCCTAGAATGTTGATTGTTTGGTTTAAAAAGCAGCTAGATTGGCAACTTTTATGTGAATCGATGGTTCGGTTAGAACTTACTTTAAACTCTCGATTTCGGCGAGCCCCACAATCAACCAATGCAACGTTAAAATCCACTGAGTAATCGTATGAGTTCAACCGCCAGCATCGCATCAAACATTAGCTACGATATTTCGCTCTTGATGGCTCAAACTCGTAAACTGGCTGCGGATTATCGAAACGAAACTGGACATGCGCTTCCGGTGACTGAAGAGCTTGCTCGATTTGATGCGGTTACAACACTTAAGTTACGAAAGATAGAGGGAATTGAAGGAGTCGATGCAGTCAGTTCCGAGCCGTTAGAGCATGAGCAGTTACCCGCACAAAGATACCTAATAAAGGGACGAGTTATTTTTAAAGGGGGTAAAGCAAGGCAAAAACTTGGCAAATTAAGCCTTGCCGCAGATTGGAATCAGCTTTTAATGGTAATTTACAATGCCGACTATTTGCCAACCCATATTTATCGAGTGGGCCGTAAAATTATTGAAGCGGAGCTGGCCAAGATCGCGCCAGATAAGCGCGGTTCGATGACAGTGGCTAAATATAAGGCAATCGGCGAGCTCGTCTGGCAAATGACGGCTGACGATGAGGTAAAAAAACAAGCAGAATAACTCACCTTTTTGTAAGTCGGCCCATTTGAACGACTCGAGCTGTTAAATCACGACAAAGATTTTATAAAGAATATCCTACCGCGATTCACCATTAGCTATTATCATGATGTTCCCGTTTACAAGGCCAAAGTATTGGTTTTTAGAAGAGTTGTCAGTTTGAAAATTACCGAGCAACAAATATTAGATAAATTGGGCGACGACGGCCCATTTGCTCAAGCAAATGAACGCTTTAAGGCGCGCAAGGTGCAGCAGCAGATGTCTGTAGCGGTCAATCATGCCATTCAATCCAAACAAAACCTAATCGTTGAAGCGGGAACTGGAGTCGGTAAAACCTTTGCTTATTTACTGCCTGCATTACTGTCTGGCAAGCAGGTTGTTGTTTCAACGGGCACTAAAAATTTGCAGGAGCAGCTTTTTAAGAGAGATCTGCCCAACATCCTAAAAATTCTTGAACTTGCACCTAAAACCGCATTACTCAAGGGCCGAAACAATTATCTTTGCTTATATCGTTTGGACAACACTCTGGCGTCGGGGCGGCTTCCCGACCCTGTGGCAGTCAAGCATTTGGGATTGGTGAACCGATGGCGAGATAAGACCTTAACTGGAGACCTTGCTGATTTATCGGTATTGCCCGAAAAATCGAGCGTCATCCCTTTGGTGACCAGTACCGTAGAGAATTGCTTGAGCCAAGATTGTCCGCACATTGATGATTGCTTTTTGGCAAAAGCCAGAGAAAAGGCGCGCAAGGCGAAGGTGTTAGTGGTAAATCACCATCTGTTGTTAGCTGATTTAGTCTTGAAAGAAGACGGTTTTGGCGAGCTATTGCCGGACACTGATGTTTTTATTATTGATGAAGCACATCATTTAGGTAAAACCGCGTATCAATTTTATGGCTCATCTCTAACAAGTCGGCAAATTAATGAACTTTGTAAAGAGGTCGAATTAGAATATCGAACTCAAGTAACTGACTGTCGAGATTTGTTATTAGAGTCCGAACGCTTGGCTAAACAAGTAAAAGAATTCCGGCTAGTGTTGCCCGAATATGATTTAAAAGAAGAGTGGAAAAATATTGCTCAAAGAGAGCAGGGTCTTGATTTATTATACAACAAAATCAATGCATTATATGACATTGTTAACGTTAATTCGACTAGAACTAAAGTGTTAGAGTCATGTTTTGACCGGTTAGTTGGTTTTAAGAAAGTATTGGAAGGGTTTATGTCAGCGCAAGCCTCTGGCACTCATCGCATTAACTGGTACGAAACCAATCGCAATAGTTTTAGATTGAACTCAACGCCGCTTGATGTTGCCGAGTTGTTTCAAGCGAGTCGTGCTCGGTATTCTGAGTCGAGTTGGATTATGACTTCGGCTACCTTAAGTGTTAACCAAAGCTTTGAGCATTATATCAACGAGCTAGGTTGGCAAGCTGTGACTCACCAAACTCTGCCGTCTTCTTTTGATTATGCCAAACAATCACAACTCTATGTGCCGCGTATGCTGCCTTCACCAAATAATCCACGTCATACGGATGCAGTCATTGAAGCCGTGCTGCCGCTCTTGCAGGTGACTCAGGGGAGAGCGTTTTTGCTTTTCACCAGCCATCGGGCGCTAAAACAAGCATCGGAGAAGCTGAGGTCTTATGACGCGTTTAATTGCCTAGTCCAAGGTGAATCGAGTAAAGATGAACTATTGCAAAAATTTGTCAATGAACCTAACTCTGTATTGATAGCAACGGGTAGTTTTTGGGAAGGCGTGGATGTAAGTGGCACGGATTTAAGCTTAGTGGTGATTGATAAATTGCCATTTGCCGCTCCAGATGACCCTATTTTAAATGCCAAAATAGCACGTTGTCGGGAATTTAAGGGTAATCCCTTTTACGAACTGCAAATACCAGAAGCGGTTTTGAGTTTAAAGCAGGGTGTAGGAAGGTTGATCCGCAGCGTCGATGATAAAGGCGTGGTCTGTTTATGCGACCCTCGGATTGTAGGTAAAGAATACGGCGCGATGTTTATCAACAGTTTGCCAAGCATGGCTCGAACTCGAGATCTCGATAAAGTCGAAGATTTTTTGAAAGATTATCTTTATAATCAATCGCTTGAAGACAATAAATCCTTGTTGTCGGCTCCCAGTAGTGAGCAAGACAACGTGAAAGACGAGATCGCATAATGAAAAACATTTTGGCCATTGATTCCTCCACGGAAGCCTGTTCAGTGGTGGTCTCCTCGGCGACTGGCATTGCCGGCGACTTTCAAATATCGCCGAGAAAGCATGCTGAACTTTTATTGCCCATGGTCGATGCGGCACTATCCGCGTCAAAGCTAGAATTAAAGCAAATCGATGCGATTGCATGTTGCGTGGGTCCCGGAGCGTTTACCGGATTGCGAATTGCTATCTCGATGGCTCAGGCTCTTGGTTACGCCGCCAACTTGCCGTGTGTTGCTATTTCAAGTTTACAAGTTCTAGCGGCCCAAGCCATGCAAGGAAATGATGCTCCCATATGCTTGGCGTCCATCGATGCACGAATGAATGAAGTTTATTTTGGCGCCTTTGCGCGTGATTCGGCTGGATTGCCTGTTGCTATTAGTCAAGAACAGGTAATTTCGCCCCTGCAAATAGAAACAAATGCGGCGTTTTTGCAACAGGCTCAACTTGGACAACGCGAAACTAATGAAATTGTGCTGGCTGGTAGTGGTTGGCAGGCGTATGAATACGGTGATTCATTCAAAAAAATCAAGCAGATAGGGGCTAAGAATGAATTTCCTGACGCTAAATACATGATTTCGTTAGCCGAGTCCGCGATCGCTCAAAATGAGATAATAAATGCTTCAAAATTGAGACCTAGTTATCTTAGAAACAATGTTGCAAAGAAGAAGTCTGCTCAAAATTAATTTATACTGGACCGATTATGTGGAATTAATCTCAGTTCAGGAAGATAACTTTGAAGATAGTTCTGACGACTCAACCAACAATAACAAATAAAATACCGAGTAAGTCGTTGTTAGTGGCTAAACAGCCCGATCAGAGCTTGCAGCAGCCAGCTCCACCGCTTCAACAGCCTTTCCTCACAGCACCTCAGCCAAGTCAGCTTGAGCGAGTGATTACGCTATTTCATCAACCACAAGAACCCGTCTATCTCAGTTCACCGCCATTAGTTCAATATAAGGCCATTGAAAGTATTGAAAATCGACTCGCGTTAGAGACCTTAGTGGGCGTTGATATTTACGTATAGCAACGGTATTTCTGTCAACCTTTTCAGTGGTTAGTCAATCAAGATAAAGCCGTTATAACCCAAGTTACTTCAACCCTTGTAAATATTGTGTAATCAAGGCATTGGCGACATTTTCGCCTAACTCACTTTGGTCGATTTGCTTAAGGTTGTTGGCTAGGCTCTGGTTTAGTTGGTTCACTAATCGCTGTCGGCTAACCAATAACTGTTGGCTAATTAAATTTTGCCGAGAGTCTACTTGGGCAGATCCCGCTAGCAATGGACCGTTAGAAAAAGCACTTGTAGGCAAAACTTCCTCTGTCGACTCGGGGAATAGGTTAAATCGATTCGGGTTATTTTCCGTTAAATTAAGTGAGTTGGTTGTGCCATCGAAAGGTTGCTGGATCGGATTAATCAGTGCCTGAGAAATATTTTCAGCCTGATTGGCGGTTGCATCATTCGCTACCACATCAAGGGTTTGTGAAAGTGACTCCGAGTATGTTCGAGTGCTTGATTTGGTTAAATCGAAACTGATTAAGCTTGGGCTACCGCCGTTCTCGCCTAATTCCGCAACCAATGATAGGGATAAAGAGCGCTCACCGGTGGATAGGCTCGAATATTCGATTCCTTGGGTTTGATCGGTGTAATTTTGCTGTTCTAAAAAGCTTGCCGAATAGTTAAGATCAACCGATAGTTGGTTATCTGTTAGATTAAGATCTAAACTGAATGACTCAGAAAAACTATATGAATATGAATAACTTATATCTACTTGTTCATCTGAATTCTCAATAGGGTTGGGAGACTGAAGTGTATCGACAATCGGACTTGAGTTTTCGTTAAAGCCATCTAACAAACCGGTATTGGGATTATTGCCGGGGCTAAAAAGTTTAGCCAAAACAACGTCCTTCAAGGAGTCCTTTATTACTTTAGGCAGATCCACAAGGTCGAATTTTGGAAAGTCTATCTGATAGGGTTTGTCGGTTTCAATAATCGGGTAAATTGCGCGATCAACGGATCCGGCGCCAGAGTTTGTGGTTGGTTTGGCAGTTTCGTTGTTGGAAATTAGGCCTTGAGGAAATCCTCTTGTCAGTTCACCGATTTGCATGGCAGCTCTCCTTTGAAAATTTATTGGCTCACATCGGCTTAACTGCCACCAATGCAGATAATAAACGGTCAACAACTCATGAAAGATTGAGTGACACAGCAATTTGGTCGCCAATCAGAGAATACATGTAGCCGCTATTGCTCTATCGGCGTTACAGAGGGTGACTTTAGCATATTGAAATAAAGTATTAAAAATAATAATAATATTCCATATTGCAATATATAAATAGTGAGTTTTCAGGAACAAAGAGGCAAAAGCCAGTGGTGGTAGTCAGTTTACCTGTCGAAAGTCGAGCTAAGCTTTTAATGATAAAAATTAAGTGTCTATGGCGCTTAATGACGAAGGCTTCGTTTGTACAGGTACTCTTTAATTCGTCTTAGCTGCGCATTAATTCTTTCACGAGCGTATGGGTCGTCAGTGTGCACATTGAGTGCTTGATAGTATTGATTACGCGCTCCTGCCAAATCACCCACAGAAAGTAGGTAGTTTCCTTCGGTTTCATAGACTTCGGATCGGTGACCAGATTCTTCTTGTGCTCTCGATAGTAATTTATACAAGTGTGGCGCAAAATTGGTCATATGAATGTTTTCAAGTAATAATTCGCGTGCTTTATCGGCCTGAGCATTGGCTAAAAGTAGTTTTGCCTTAGATTCTACCAAAGCCAAGTTTCCTGGGATTTGCTCGAGAAAATTTCCGACAATTTTTAATGAGCGTTCAGGGGTTTTGTTTTGGATATCAAGTTCCGCCAATGCGAGGGCAAATGCCGTTTGGTTAGGATGTTTTTTACGCAAATCAAGTAATAAAGCTTCCGCTTTAGCAAATTGCTTATTGCGGATTAACAAAATGGCGTAGCCATAAAGTTTGTCATCGGAATTAAACTCGCCATTTTCGTATTGGCTTTTCGCTGCATCCATTAATGATGGGGTAATTTTAGCGGTTAACGCCTGAATTTTTTGTTTCACCAGCTTATAGGTTGGTTTTTCTATTACCGGGCGAGGCGGCAATTCGGCGGCTCGTAGTCGAGTGTCTGTGATACGATTTCTCGATAATGGATGGGTTTGCAAGTACTCAAAGTTACTTGAACGATAGAGTGAGTTTTGTTGCATTTTCTCGAAAAAACTAACCGCTGCGTGAGGATCAAAGCCTGCACGATACATTGTATTGATACCAATACGATCAGCCTCTGACTCGTTGGCACGCGTATGGTTGATGATAGCCTGCTGTGATAATCCCTGAGCGCCTGCCATGGCTGCCATTCCTGCATCAGAGTTATCTGATTGTGTCGCAATTAAAATTGCTGCCACGAAAGCCGCTAAGGTAGGCAAGGAAAGTTGATTTTGCAATTCTATTCGGCGAGCGAGGTGTCGTTGAGTTACATGTGCGATCTCATGGCCAAGTACCGAAGCAAGCTCGCTTTCGTTCTCAGTTTTGTTGATTAATCCTGTGTGTATTCCGATGTACCCGCCGGGCAGAGCAAATGCGTTAATACTGTTGGCTTCAACCACAAAAAAAGAAAACTGGCGATCGGCGGCTCTAGGATTGTTTTCAACCAGTCGAAAGCCCAAATGTTGAATATAGTCATTGACTTCTGCATCGAGCACTAAGGGGGCGAAAGCGCGAAGCTGACGCATGTAAGAATCGCCCACCGCTTGCTCTTGGGCTAAGCTAAACACTTGGGATGCGCTACTACCAATATCGGGAAGATCATTATTGGCTGCAGTAGCGTGGCATGCCGCAATGCTGAACAATGCGGCTAGTAAAACTTTGTATAACTTTGTCGACAAATTAAGTCTCTCTCTTAATACAACCGATTAATCCGATAATCGAAAAACTACGAGCTATCCCCATGTAATCGACTATTAGAGCTCAAGGGGCTTTATTAGTTCACAAAAATACGCTGAGCCGATAGTTAAAATTAACTAAGTTTTAAGCTTATCAAACTATTCTGGATGATGTAGTGCTAAATTGCTTAATCGATTAATGTTTGTCGCAAATTCAATTAATAGCCTGTTCCTAGCAACTCAAATCCAATAATAAACTGTCACCTGTGGCGTAAACACTGCCGAGAGCATGTTAGTTTAAATCGATTCTACCTCGACAACTAATCACTCTGCGCTATTAATCCTATAACAAACACCATTGAAAATGATGCCAGCATGATTCGCTGATGATAACCGAAACATATTTTAAAATTCTAGGGTAAAACCAAAGCAATTTTAGTTGACACAGATATGCTAGGATTTGTGATTTAGTCGCGCTATCCAAGATAAACCTATCTCAATTCGCTTTAGTTGAGGTAAACTGCAGCTTAGTGATTGAATTAACTTAAGATTATCCCCAATGAATGCGTTAGTAGGCTTTGAGCAAGCAACCAATGAAGTCGACGCTCGGCAATTAAAATGTCCGATGCCACTATTAAAGCTCAAGCAAGCGTTAAATACGCTAGAGCCTGGTCAGTCTGTGCATATAATAACCACAGACCGGGTTTCTTTAAGAGACTTTAAATCTTTCATCGAGTTAACCGAGCACAAGATGTCGGTGGTAGAGCAACAGCAAGATATTCATTTTCATATTATTAAAAGCTAGATTTCTGCTCGTTGGCGAGTTAGAAGTGAGAGAAAATTAATGAATCGATTATTTGCAAGATGGTTTAAACGTAATTTTTCTAATCCTCAAGCAGTCATTTTAGCCACAATATTGCTTGGGCTTTTTCTCGCTATTTATTTAATTGGCGATATTTTAATGCCGATTTTAGTGGCCGCGGTCTTTGCCTATTTACTTGAGTGGGCGGTCGGAGCGTTAGAAGGTAAGGGCGTTCCTCGTATTGTTGCCGTGGTCTCAGTCTTTATCAGTTTCTGCACCATTAGTCTCGCCATTATTATTGGCATTATTCCGTTGTTAGGCCAACAGGTTGAATTGCTGTTTACGGATTTACCCAACATGGCGACCAATATTCAAAATAAGCTTATGGCTTTGCCTGAGAAATACCCTGACTTAGTCACCAAGGAACAATTGGAACTTGTGATTAAACAACTAGGCGGTGGTTTATCGAACGTCGGTGATGTACTGGTGTCCTTTTCGTTAGCCTCGTTTAAGAATATTGTCACTATCCTCATCTACATGATTCTAGTACCCTTGTTGGTATTTTTCTTTCTTAAAGATAAACAGACTATCCTAACTTGGATTTCTCGTTGGATTCCTAACGAGCGGCAACTTTCCATGAGAGTTTGGAACGAAGTGGATGTGCAAATCGGTAATTATGTTCGCGGCAAGGTTGTCGAGATATTTATTATCGGTGTTACCAGTTATGTATCTTTTATTTTCTTTGGTCTCAATTATGCTGTGTTGCTCGGTGTACTGGTGGGAGTGTCTGTTTTAGTACCCTATATTGGCGCAACTTTAGTGACTATTCCTGTTGCCTTAGTCGGGCTCATTCAATTTGGTACTGGCGACACTTTGCTGTATTTGATGATCACTTATTTCATAATTCAAGCGTTAGACGGTAATGTGCTGGTGCCATTGTTATTCTCTGAAACTAATAATCTGCACCCGGTTGCCATAATTGCTGCGGTTTTATTTTTTGGTGGAATTTGGGGATTTTGGGGCGTCTTTTTTGCAATTCCATTAGCAACTCTGGTTGTTGCTGTTATTGAAGCTCTGGATGAAACTAAGGCTTTGGAATCTGCTGAGCAAGAAAGTTAAGCAAAAGGATTTTAGATTGAACGATCATATACTCGACTATTAGGTAATTACTTAGTTTTTACGCCACTGGAAATCAAATTTGTTTTTTTACCGATTAGGTAGTCATTTCCAGCTTTTTGCTGCATTTGCTCTAAATTACTTTGCGCGATTTGAATCGCTTCAGTCAATGAATTATTCTTTAAATTAATTACCGCTTGACCGCCGACTGATACAGTCACTACACCCGATACTCGAGAGTTTTTATTTTCGATATTGAGAGATTCCACGGAAGATAAAATTCGTTCGGCAACTTTTTCACTGCCCGTCTGTGATGTTTCTGGTAGCATGGCGATAAATTTATTGTCTTCAAGTCGACCAATAAAATCGCCCGGCCGATGAATAGAAGATGTCAACTTAGAGGCTATTTTCTGAATACATTTTTGAGTGGCGTCGGTTTCGTAGTAGTCTTCAAACTCGGTTAAATAATCGATTTCAATGATCAAAATACTGGCGGGTTGTTTTTGTCGAGTTAATATATTCCACTGTAACTTGGCTAATTCGATAAAGTATTGCTTGTTATAAACTTGAGTTAACGGATCGAATTTTTTGCCTTTTTCATGAGCATTTAGTGCTTCATTTAACTGTTGTTGCATAATGATAAATCGTTCCATGATTTTCATTTTTGCATGTAACACCTTTTCATTAATAGGTTTAATTAAAAAGTCATCAGCACCCACATCGATAGCCTCCAAAAAGTCTGCTACGGTGTTGCGCTTAGTTAAAAATAAAATTGGTACCCAATATTCGCCCAATGATTCTCTTATTATCGAGACGGTTTCATAACCATTTAACCCAGGCATTTCAATATCACAAATAATCAGATCGGCACCTTGTAATTCCATTACCTGTACAGCGGTTTCACCATCTTCTGCCACCGTGACGGAATAACCAGCGTTGCTAATATAACTGGAAAGTTCTTGTTGCAGCGTCGGACTGTCTTCAACTAATAGTACGTGCACTAAAATAGCCCTTTGTTATTTTTGATGTAAGCTCTTAAAAGCGGATTTATAATGACTTTAGCAGAGAAACGCGGGATTTGCCGTCGATTTAATAGCTTTGCACTTGCAAAAGTCGATTAAAATGTTGGCATTTACCTTTTTATTCACTTAGTTTTTTTAGTATTTGTTGCGCAGCCTTAACACCTTCAGCGACCGCGGTTACTACTAAATCCGCGCCTCGAACCATGTCTCCACCTGCATATATATTATCTGCGGTTGTTTGCAAGGAACCGCCTTGGTCACTGCTTTTGTGATCATTAGTTCTAATTAACCCGTGCTCATTGAGCTCGATGCCCGCTGTTTTAAACCAATCGGCAGGACTAGCTTTGAAGCCAAATGCAATTATCACGGCATCGCAGTCAATTGTTTGTTGTTGTTCATTGCGGGGCAAAGATGAAGCGTTTTGAGTTGGCTGAGTACTAGTCATCTTAGTGAAGGTCACTGAATTTACCAGTCCAGAGACTGGGTCCGCATTAATTTGCGCTGGCGATAAACAAAAATCAAAGTTAACGCCTTCTTCGATGGCATTGGCTACCTCGGTTTTGGAACCGGGCATTGATTCTTGATCTCGTCGATAGACACAACGAACGTTCTTTGCACCTTGTCGAATTGCGGTTCTAACACAGTCCATAGCGGTGTCCCCGCCGCCCAATACAATAACGCTTTTTTCTTTCAGATCAACAAATGGAAACTGATTCATCGCATAGTTTTCTTGTTGATTGACATTGCCAATTAAATACTCAAGCGCTTTATAAACACCTTTGTGATCAAATCCGGGCAAGTCTGCAGTAACGCTGGTATAGGTTCCCATCGCCAAGAAGATTTGATCAAACTCATCTTGTATTTGTTGGAGTGTAATATCCTGGCCGACATGGGTATTCAACCTAAACTCCACACCAATGTCTTGAAGAAACGCTCGCCGTTTACGAATCACAGATTTTTCCAATTTAAACCCCGGGATCCCAAAAGTTAGCAAACCACCGATTTCAGGATACTTATCAAAAACAACCGCTTTAACACCGTGGCGAGCTAATTGATCCGCGCAGGCTAGTCCGGCTGGTCCGGCTCCGATAATGGCAACTCGTTTCGCATCTTCGGTCAGGGCGGGGACAGTAGGGCGCCACTGTTTTGCTATTGCTCTGTCGGTAATGTTTTTTTCAATTGCGCCAATGGTGACCGCACCAAATCCTGTATTTAATGTACAGGCTTGTTCACATAATCGATCTTGTGGACATACTCGGCCACAAATTTCAGGTAAAGGGTTGGTTTCGTACATTAACTCGGCGGCTTGTTGATATTTCTCATTGGCAACATAATCAAGCCAGTTCGGAATATAGTTATGTAGCGGACATTTCCATTCACAGTAGGGATTACCGCAATCTAAGCACCGTGCCGCTTGATTAGCGGATTGATAACCGACATCTTGTTGATAGATCTCCTTAAAATCGATACGGCGATTCTCTGATTCACGCTTGCTTGGTGTTTCTCTTTTTAACTGCAAAAAATTGAGCGGATCGGCTGCGAGTTTAGTGTCATGCTTATTAATCTTATCTAATTTCATTTTACAATCCTCAGCGGGACTAATGAACTTTTTGGTTGTTCGACCGCGGCTAATTCCAAATAATCAGCGTCATTGTCTTCATCGCTTTGACAGCTGGCTTTGGGAACGACTAACATGAAATAATCGAGGTAGTTTTCGAAATTTTTACTGATTCGTTGAGCCCAATCACTTCCTGTGGCTGCAATATGTTGCTGCAACATATCGTACAATTGCTCGGTGTATTCGTCGCATTCATTGTCGGAAAATCGAAAGCACTCTACATGTTCTGGGTTGACGTTTTTTATTAAGGTATCTCTTTGATCAAGAACAAAAGCAATCCCTCCGGTCATTCCAGCCGCAAAGTTTTCGCCAACCGGCCCCAAAATCAAAACCGAACCGCCCGTCATGTATTCGCAGCCGTGATCGCCAGCGCCTTCAACCACCGCTAGCGCGCCAGAATTTCTTACTGCAAACCTTTCTCCAGCTTGCCCCGCAGCAAATAGTTTGCCGCCAGTTGCTCCATATAAACAGGTGTTACCGATGATCGCGCCACGACTAGCGACATATTGAATATTGCTTGGTGGTCTAATTGCGATTTGTCCACCTGACATCCCTTTGCCTACATAATCATTGGCATCTCCAATGAGGGACAGGTTCATTCCTGAACAATTCCAAACCCCAAAACTTTGACCGGCAATACCGGTAAAATTTAGTGAGAGGTTAATCGATTGATTCGTTTGCCGTGTTGCCACTTGTCCCGCCAATAGCGCACCGACAGAACGATCGTAGTTTTTGATTCGGTATTCAAATTTAGCAGACTGGTCATTTGTTGGGATTGCTTGATAGTCTGCCAAAATTTTAAGGTTAAGTTGTCCGGGATCAAATGGCTCATTGCGAACTTGTTGATAGTGTTTCGCTCCAAACTCAGGTCGTTTCGCAGAAGCTAAAATCACTTCTAATTTTAGGTTACGTTGTTGCGAAGTTTCACCTTGAACAATCTCCAATAAATCCGTTCTACCGATTAATTGGTCTAAGCTTTCTATGCCTAAAAAAGCTAACCATTGTCGGACATCCTGTGCTACAAAGTTAAAATAGTTGATGACTTTTTGCGGTAAGCCTACAAAATGCTGATCGCGCAAAATTTTGTTTTGAGTAGCAACTCCAGTGGCACAATTATTAAGGTGACAAATCCTTAAAAACTTACAACCAAGCGCAACCATTGGACCGGTGCCAAATCCAAAGCTATCAGCACCTAGAATAGCTCCCTTAATGACATCTAAGCCGGTTTTAAGACCACCATCGACTTGTAAACAAATTTTATCTCTAAGACCGTTTTCGATGAGCGCTTGATGGGCCTCACTTAACCCGATTTCCCAAGGTGTTCCAGCATACTTTACTGATGTTAACGGACTCGCTCCGGTTCCTCCATCGTGTCCAGCGATTGTGATCATGTCCGCGTAAGCTTTAGCTACACCTGCCGCAATGGTGCCGACTCCAGGACCCGATACCAATTTTACTGAGACTAGTGCGCTTGGGTTGACTTGCTTTAAATCAAAAATTAATTGAGCGATATCTTCGATGGAGTAAATATCGTGATGAGGCGGCGGTGAGATCAGGGTGATACCAGGTGTCGCGTTTCTTAGTTTAGCTATTTCAACGGTGACTTTTGCTCCCGGTAATTGACCACCTTCGCCGGGTTTAGCGCCCTGAGCAATTTTGATTTGTAGAACTTCGGCGCTTTTTAGGTAAGCCGCATCGACACCAAAACGGCCGGAAGCAATCTGTTTAATTTTGGAGTTTTTAATAGTGTTAAATCGATTAGGATCTTCGCCGCCTTCACCACTGTTGGAGCGACCTCCGATAGTATTCATCGCTTCAGCCAGCGCTTTATGAGCTTCTGGGCTTAACGCGCCAATGGACATACCCGCCGAATCAAAGCGTTTTAATATCGCTTGATGAGACTCGATGTCATTCAAGTTAAGTGGCTCAGCGGCTTGTTTAGGTTTGAATAAATCTCTTAAGGTTGCCACAGGGCGATGATCGACCGTGTCGGCAAATTTTTGGTAGTCAGCGTAGTCACCAGAATTAACCGCGATTTGCAGCAAGCTCACCACATCAGGGTTATAGGCATGATATTCTCCACCGTGAACATATTTTAACTGGCCGCTGCGTTTAATTTTGCTAAATGGATGCCACGCCGTTTTAGCATTCACTAGCGCCTGTTGGTGAATGTCTTCAAAAGTGGCACCACCAATTCGTGATTGCACGCTTGGAAAACAAAATTTAATAACACTTTGATCAAGTCCGACAGCTTCAAACAGTTGCGCGCTACGATAACTGGCAATGGTTGATATTCCCATTTTCGAAAGGATTTTTAACAGTCCTTTGTTAATGCCTTTTAAGTAGTTTTTTCGCGCGGTAATTATATCAGTAGATAATTTTCCTTCAGTCGATAACCGGTTGATAATTTGCAAAGACAGGTAAGGTGAAATTGCAGTCGCGCCGACCCCGATTAAAACAGCAAAATGATGGGGATCGCGTGTTGTTGCCGTTTCTACCACAATATTGGTCGCGCAGCGCAGACCTTCTTTAATTAATCGCTGATGGACAGCACCGGTTGCCAACGCGGCATGAATGGGTAATTTGTCTTCACTAATGTCGCGATCTGAAAGTTGTAGAATTACGCAACCGTCATGCACAAGTTCAACGGCTCGATCTGTGATATTTTTTAGTGCAGATTCTAACGATTGGTCTTTTGAATAGTTTAAAGAGATACTCTGAAATTGATAGTACTCTTGATCAAGTTCTTTAAGTTGTTTGAGCTTGGCATAATTGAGTACTGGCTTACCAATAATTGCTCGATAGGCTAATCCATTGGTTTCTTGAAAAACATTATGCTCGCGACCAAAACAAGTTTCTAAAGACATTACCGAAGCTTCACGCAATGGATCAATTGGCGGATTGGTGACTTGGGCAAACTGTTGGCGGAAGTAGTCATACAAATTACGTTGTTTAGTCGATAATACCGCCATGGGTGTATCATCTCCCATCGAACTTGTCGGTTCCTGACTATCATTAGCAATGACTCGAATGACTTGTTCGCATTCTTCGAGCGAAACGTTAAAGAGTTTTTCAAAAACCGGTAAGTTTTTTAAGTTTTCGTTGATGTAGTCTTCGGCTGCTTTTTTCTCTAGTCTTGGATTACTGCGTAGCCTAATCGTGTTTTCGCGTAACCACTCAAGATAGGGATGTCGATGCTTAAGTTGGTCATCGATTTTATTGGTTCGCCAAATCCTACCACTGCTGACATCTGCCGCTAACATTTCACCGGGACCCACTCGATCTTTTTCCACCACATCGGCTTCGTCATAATCCCAAACGCCAACCTCAGAAGCCACAGTCAATAGGCGATCTTTTGTGATCACATATCTTGCTGGTCGCAAGCCGTTGCGATCTAAAGTACAAGCGATTTGGGTACCATTTGTCATAACAATTCCTGCCGGTCCATCCCAAGGCTCCATGTGCATTGAATTAAATTCGTAAAATGCTCGCAGGTCTGGATCCATATTTTGGCGTTTGGCCCATGCCGGTGGAACTAACAACCGAAGCGCTCTAAAAATATCCATCCCGCCGGCTAACATGACTTCCAACATGTTGTCGAGTGATGAGGAATCGGAACCAGATTGGTTCACTAAATGTTTAAGACTTCCTAAGTCTGGTAGTAGCGGGCTGTAAAACGTAGATTGCCGAGCGGTCGCCCAATTTCGATTGCCAGAGATGGTGTTGATTTCGCCATTGTGAGCGAGAAAACGAAATGGCTGAGCGAATTTCCAAAGCGGCGCAGTATTGGTTGAAAACCGTTGATGGAATAGGCTAATTGAAGTTTCTAATTTTGGATCGGCTAGATCGGCATAAAACTGAGATAAGTACTTCGGCATTACTAATGCTTTGTAGACAATCACCATGCCTGACAATGAACAAACATAGTAGTCTGGATCGTTAGTAATTCGATCAGCGGCTCGCCTTCTGGCGATAAATAGCCGGCGCTCTAAGTCTTCTTTTGTCCAGCCAGGCGAAGCATTGACAAACACTTGCTCAATTGTTGGCAGGGTTTTTAACGCTATTTCGCCACACGCCGATTGATCAATCGGCACTTCTCGCCAACCTACGATGGTTAGGGTCTCTTTAATTAACTCTTCTTCTAAAATTTGTTTGGACCTTTTTGCTTTGATAGGGTCGTTGCTGAGAAAAATCTGTCCAACACCAAAGCGCTCGCCCAGTGTAAATCCTAATTGAGAAGCTACCCCTCTAAAAAACTGGCTTGGCAGCTGAATTAGCAGTCCACATCCATCACCGGTTTTTCCATCTGACGAAATCGCCCCTCGATGGGTCATTCTGGTGAGTGCAGTCAGCGAAGTTTGCAACAATTGATGACTTTGATTACCGTCTAAATGTGCTATTAGACCAAAACCACAGTTGTCTTTGCTTTGTGCAGAGTGGTATAGACTCATCGGAGACCTCTTAATGAACTAGGGAAGCTGAAGGGTGAAGCTGGCTGAATCTGATGTCATATCTTGCTCAGCAATGGGGCAATCATAGGCTATTGCACCATTTGAGTGCCAATAACTTATCTTAATAAGCTGACGGACTAATAAAATCTATGTTTGTAAAAAACCGTCTATTTAAACGGCTTAGAATGGGTTTTTGAGTAGGGCGTTGATTAGAGATTAATGATTGACGGTAGTATAGAATAGACAATCCTTGGTTGCTATTTCAGGCACCGTTGTCACCATGAAGAGTTGCATTTCTTTTTTGGTAAAAAGACAACCCTTGCGGTTTTCAAATAAATGATTGGCTTGATTTAAGCCAGATTTATCTAAAGCTTCAAAAGCAATTGGAGTATCGGGGCAGCACCAGCCAATAAACTCATCCGGTGGGGTGATCTCATGATTTAGCGTTTCAATATCAGCCCGTAAGGTTATGTCAGTGGTTGTTAAACGGTGATGAGAAAAACCGACTGAAGCATCACCACTTAACCTTACACGAATTGGATTAGTGGAGACAACAACGTTGGGAGCAGTGTCATCGAAAAGATCCTGTGCGGTAAAAAATGCGTGTAATCCGTTGGAGGCAACTCGATGGGAAGCATTGTCGAGCGCGCCGCCACATTCAATGGTGATAATTGGGCAGTCAAAATTGAGTTCCATTATTGCACCGACATGAATTTCAGTGAGAATCATGCGTTGGGTGAATAAAGCGGCTAACTTGAGATGTGCGTAGCTGTTGGAAACGCTGACAGAAAAGGCTGGACTTGCCCCGGAAGTATTATGCATGTCGATGATTGCTTCGGGATTGACGGCTTTAACAGCGTCCGCAATTTGTTTAGCGCGTATCGCGACGGCCGACTCCGTGTTGTTTAATTGATTGAAAAATCGATTTAAATCATCGCTGTGGGCCACAAAACGGTTAGTAAAAAATGGCTTGGTTCGTGCCGCTTCCGGATTGCAAATTATAATTCTGACATTGGTTGCAGGCATGGTCAGGCTTTTCAACCAAAGGTGAGCCGCAATCAATCCGGATGGCTCGTTGCCGTGGATAAGGGTGGTCACTACGCGAGTACGGCTGGTGTCATGGCCTTTAATGTCAAATATTGTTAAACCGTTTAGCGTGCGTAGAAATCCGAGCAGCGTTTCAGGAATCTGTGCGCGGTGTTGCTCTGTGTAATAAGCAATTTCAGCACTTAAAATACTCATTACCAACACTTTTCCCATTCGCTAATCGGCTGACCGCCCATTTGATTGACAAAATAGCGATTGAGCATTTCTGCGCAGGCTTCTTGTGTGGATAAGTTTCGTTTTAAATGCCGAAAGGTTTGCTTAGTCCAACGAGCGCCATTCATATTCTTTGCTAGGCGTCGATGAATAATATTTAAAAATTTATCTCTTTCGGTTAATTCAATATTTAATTTACTTAAGCCGTCATTTGCAACAACTAGCATATCGTCAATGACATTTCGGATTGGCACTTCCACCGGTTTATTTTGATAATTCTGCGGCCACAGAATCGTTGCATCGAGGCCATTCTTTGCAGCACGATAAAAATTATATTCAGCAAAACGAAACGGGATCCGAGCCATATATTCATCAATCTTTGCTTCAAGACCCACAGCCATACCAATTGAAAATGCGGCGTTTGCTGCCATGTCTAATGCCGTGGGGCCCGCGGGCAACGCTCTAAACTCGATGCGTAAATGACCATTCCCCTTATTGCAATAAACCGCTCGGTTCCAAGGCCAAGTTGTTCCCATATGTAAATTTAATTCAGCAAGCTCCGGCAATTTATGGTCGCTTTTTTCAGTGGTCTCAAAAACTTCTGGAAAGATTGGTTGATAGAGGTTCACCGTTTCGGCAAATAATTCCCAACCACTTTTTCTGACCCAGCCATGGCCAAATGTCACTCGAGATGGTTGTCGCCAGCCGGATGCATCGGCCATACGATTATCGATAGATTGTTTAAATAAAACGACTCGGGTTTCATCCCATAAGCATTTTCCTAGAAGCATTCCTGAATTGGCTGATACCCCTAATGCCATTGGGAGTGTTAATTGTGCGGCGTTAAAGGTGTTTACAAACTTGTCTTTCTCGGTCATTAAATGCACCTGGAAAGATGTGTTTGCACCTTCAACGCAAACTTCAGAAGTGGTGAAGTCGACAGACTCCTCACCATCTATTTTAATATGGAATGGTTCACCACGCTGCTTAATCAATTCTCGAGCAAGTAATTTATAACGACCAAGTTCAGTCATATTTTCATTGCTTAGATCAGATTGTCTCAAGGTGGGGAGAATACCTACCGCGAGCGGCCGGGTATCAATTTTTTCGGCGGTGTTCCATAGGTAATTAAATTTTTGTAGCATCTCTTTAGTCAGTTGACTAAATGGCCGACCTGCTGCCTTGACCGGGGACAAGTTTAATTCAAGGTTAAATTTGTTGAGCTCAGTTTGAAATTGTTCATCCTTAAGCATCTCGAGAAGCTGAAGGTTTACCGGATTGACATTGCCATCTTTGCCCATCAAATAAATTTCAAGTTCTGCACCGAGGCATAGCTCTTCTTTTCCGAAGTCAGGATGTTCGATGAGTTTTTTTAGGATATCGACTTGATCGTGAATACATCGATTAAATCGTTCATAATCATCCGCTGAATATTCGCGTTCACTGATGTCTCGCCCCATACTAAGCCCTTTGGTTGATTAGTCTGCATAGCTAATATAACAAATTTTAAGAGAAAGGACAGAAACAATTGGTTGACTTAGGTCACTGCTTTATCTAAAGATTTTTGCATCTCCATCTTTAACTCGATATGCTGCCAATACTATTTAGATTCCAGCCGGAGAAAACCCGATGCCCACCGATAGTGAGATTGTTAAAGCCTGTCAATTTAAGCCGATCACAGCGATCGCCGAGTCACTCCGTATCCCCGATAACAGTTTAATGCTCTATGGAGATTCAATCGCTAAAGTGAACATCAATCAACTCTCGCAAGCTGTAAGCGAAAATGGGGCTGAATTGCCCAAGGGTAATTTAATCCTTGTATCGGCCACAACGCCAACACCCGCAGGCGAGGGCAAAACCACTACCACAATCGGTTTAGGTCAGGCGTTTGCTCAACTAGGCGAATCGGTATGTATGGCGATAAGAGAACCTTCTTTAGGACCGTGTTTAGGAATGAAAGGCGGTGCGACTGGTGGAGGCTATTCTCAGGTGGTACCTGTTGATCGAATTAACTTACATTTCACAGGCGACTTTCACGCCATTACCGCGGCTAATAACCTAATCTCAGCGACTATTGATAATCATATTTTTCACGGTAATCAATTAAATTTAGATGCAAGACAAGTGGTATGGCGTCGTGTTATGGATATGAACGATCGGAGTTTAAGAAATATCGTGATTGGTTTGGGCGGTAAAAAACAAGGTATTCCGCGTGAGGGTGGTTTTGATATTACCGCCGCTTCGGAAGTGATGGCGATTATTTGTTTAGCGCAGGATTTCCCTGATTTGGAGCGTCGCTTAAATAATATATTAATTGGCTATGATCGAGATGATCAAGCGGTATTTTTAAAGTCCCTCAACATCACCGGTGCGTTACTCGCTTTATTACGGGACGCGCTCCATCCCAATTTAGTGCAAACATTAGAAGGCACTCCTGTGTTTATTCATGGTGGTCCTTTTGCCAATATAGCGCATGGTTGTAATAGTATTTTGGCCACCAAAATGGCAATGAAACATGCTGACTGGGCGATTACCGAGGCGGGTTTTGGATTTGACCTGGGCGCCGAAAAATTTTTTGATATTAAATGTCGTATCGCAGAAATAGATCCTGTCGCGGTGGTTTTAGTGACCACGGTTAGAGCGTTAAAAATGCACGGCGGAATGGATAAGCAGCAGCTACACGTTGAGGATGTTGATAAGGTAACAGCAGGTTTGGTCAATCTTGATAAACATATTGAGAGTGTTCAGCTGTTTAATAAGGTACCTGTGGTAGCGGTCAACCGATTTTCTCAAGATAGTGATGCGGAAGTAGCCGTTATCCGTCAACATGTGGAGGCTAAAGGTATTGCGTTTGCGGAAAGTAACCATTTTAGTCAGGGTGGGAAAGGGGCGATCGAGTTGGCCAAAAAAGTGATGCAAGCCGCGCAAAAATCAAAACCCTTCACGCCGTTATATGAAGCTGATGATGGTGTTGTTAGTAAAATTTCAAAAGTTTGCAAAGCGATGTATGGCGCTAAAGATGTAGCCTTTACTAAGGAAGCAGAGCAAGACCTATTGCATGTAAAAAAACTAAAGTTAAACCATTTACCCATTTGTATCGCGAAAGCGCCAAGTTCTCTATCGGACGATCCTCGTTTACACGGTCGACCAAGAGATTTTCAAGTGACGGTGCGTAATATTCAAGTGAATGCCGGCGCAGGATTTTTGGTGGTATTGACAGGTAATATTATGCGCATGCCGGGCTTACCTAAAGTACCTGCGGCAGAAAAAGTAGTATTACACCCCAATGGTGAGATTGAAGGGGTTAGTTAAGCTCCTTTTGAGCAGCTGGTTAGTTAAACTAGGACTATAAACGACTCTTAGTTTAAGCTAGAGATTTTCAGAGGCAAAGTCGGCGAGTCGAGATCGTTCCCCTGTTTGTAGCTTGATATGTCCGCCAAACTTCCAGTTTTTAAAATGATCGACCACGTAGGTAATGCCTGAACTTGTTTCGGTTAAGTAGGGAGTGTCTATTTGCGCGACGTTGCCAAGGCAAACCATTTTTGTGCCAGGTCCGGCTCTGGTGATCAAAGTTTTCATTTGTTTTGGGGTTAAGTTTTGCGCCTCGTCAATGATCACAAACTTATTAATAAATGTTCTTCCACGCATAAAGTTTAAAGAGCGAACTTTGAGCCATTTTTGCAGAATATCTTGGGTGGCTTGCCTACCCCAATCGTCATTTGATTGGGCAGGTGATAGCACTTCGAGGTTATCAGTGAAAGCGCCCATCCACGGATTCATTTTTTCTTCTTCGGTGCCTGGTAAAAAGCCGATATCTTCGCCTACAGGAATGGTCACTCGAGTCACGATGATTTCGTTGTATCGTTTGGTTTCAATGGTTTGCTCTAGTGCCGCTGCGAGCGCCAATAGAGTTTTACCAGTTCCGGCGAGCCCTTGCAGTGTAACAAAATCTATTTCCGGATCCATCAGTAGATTAAGTGCATAACTTTGCTCTAAATTGCGAGCGGTAATTCCCCAAACAGGATGATTTGCTGCTTGATAGTCTTTAGCTAATTCAATGGTAGCTTGATCTTTTTTTACTTCGCGGACAATCGCACTAAAATTAGAGTCATCGTTAAGGTGTATAAATTGATTGATATTCCAACCAGCACAAAGAGGTCCTTTGACCGTGTAAAATGTTCTGCCTTCTTCTTTCCAAGATTGCATATCTTTATTGTGATTCTCCCAAAAGTCGAGAGGTAACTCAGATTGGCCGGTAAATAGATTTTCTAAATCATCTAGCACCTGGTCATTAAAGTAGTCTTCAGAGTGGACACCTACAATTTTGGATTTTATTCGTAAGTTGATGTCTTTTGAGACTAAAGTGACAAGCTTATCGGGATGATCTTTTTGTAAGCCGAGAGCTATGGTCACGATGGTGTTATCGACTTTGCTAGTTGCCAACCCATTCGGTAGTACGCTATCAGTAATTTCGGTTAACTGGAAAAACAGTCGACCGTTTACTCGTTCTTCCACCGGTGAATAAGGTGAATTTCCGATTGGAATACCTGCCTGAATTTGTTGTTCGTTACAGGAACTCATTAATTGATCAAAATAACGGCTGACTTGTCTGACATTTCGAGCTGTTTCAGACAAACCCTTTTTCCCATTATCGAGTTCTTCAAGCACCACAATTGGTATGTAAACATCGTGCTCTGCGAATCGAAAGATGGACGTAGGATCGTGCATCAACACATTAGTATCTAATACAAAAAGGCGCTTTTTATCAGTCACAATATCAGTCATGGCTTATCTCATTTTGCTAGAAGTCAGTCAAACTAGTACTCAATTGTTCTTGAATTATCTTTTTAGATGAAGTTGCTTAAGTTTGTTGGTGATTAAATGGCTTTGAGTGATTCAAGCACTTGGTCTACATGACCTTTGACACGAACTTTTCGCCATTCTTCGACGAGTTTCCCTTTCTTATTAAATAAGAAACTACTTCGTTCAATCCCCATGTATTCTCGACCATAAAGCTTTTTAAGTTTAATCACATCAAAGGCTTTACAAAGCTTTTCATCAGGATCAGAAATCAATTCAAAAGGGAATTCTTGCTTTTCTTTAAAGCGCTCGTGAGATTTTATACTATCGCGAGAAACCCCAAAAATGACTGCATCTAATTGATTAAACGCTTCAATATTATCTCTAAAGTTCTGTCCTTCAGTCGTGCAACCTGGGGTGCTATCTTTCGGATAGAAATAAACAATAATATTTTTAGATTTTATTTTCGCTAAATCGATAGATTGCTCGCCGGTAGCTTCAAGTTTTATAGAAGGAATTTTGTCGCCGACTTTCATTTTATATCCTTGTTGTTAATCGTTTTGATGGTAAGTTATTTAATAATAATAAATTATCAACCGTTATATTTTGCCTTTGGCAGGTTGGGTAATTAATTCATTAGGTAATTAGTTCATTAGGTAATTAGTTCATTGAGTAATCGGTGTAAATGAAGCATCGAGATTTTGTTGTTCGCAAAATAGGTTAAAGGATTTGCGCAGTCCTGCAATGGCAACATTGCCTGGGATGCTAACGGTCAGTTTGATTTCCGCGAGTAACGCGCCGGTTTGTTTTGAATTAAAAGTGTCACAGCTTAATTGCTCTATATTGACCTGCTGCTCAGTAAAAAATTTAGTAATTTTATTAGCAATACCTGGGTTGTCGGAAGCAAAAAATTTAACTCGGTAGGGTAGGTGTTTGTCTTGGGGGGGGCGTTGTTCAGTTCGTTGAAGCATTGTTGTCATACCCATTGAATGCGCTTTGCTCGGTAGTACATGTTCGAGTTTGGCAAGGGCATTCCATTCACCCGAAGCCATTAACACTAGGCTAAAGGTATTTCCCATGGATTTCATTTTGCTTTCGAGAATATTACATCCGCAGTAAGTGACCAGTTCAGTAATTTCGTTGGCCATGCCTTTGCGGTTTGGCGCGATTGCGGATATAACTAAAAGATTTTGCATCAAGTCGAAGTTAGATTCCTGTGTTTGATTACTGGAGGAATGACTAAGTGGCTTCTAGTATAAGTGTATTTTAGCCTTGGGGTAAACACTGAAATACCCCAAGGATTTAATTACTTTAAGTTGCTTGAAAAATTCGTTCAAAATTTAACCAAAATCGCATGTAGGTTGGCGCGATTGATTAAAATATAATCATTTGACAACTAAACTATTTCACCAACCTTTAAAATCTTAAGTGCATTTGTGCCACCTAACTTACCCATATGGTCGCCCTTAGAAAGTAAGATTAGATCGCCATCAACTAATGGGATAACGGTTTTGACCTTATCGATCGCCAACCGATTAACATCTTTTCGCTCAAGTACCGTAGGATCGAAACTGATCGCTTCTACGCCACGATAGAGAGCCATCTTTCGTTTGGTTCGCTCTAGCCTTGTCAACGCTAATATCGGAATACCACTTCTGATCCGCGACATAATTAACGGAGTTGAGCCCGATTCTGTCAGACAAGCAATACCCTTGATGCCATCAAGGTGGTTGGCCACATACATACTTGCCATGGCGATTGCCTCGTCAATTTGCGACCATTGCAGTTCAACTCGATGTCCCGAAATGCGATTGGTTTTTTCTTTTTCTGCACCTAAACAAACTCTTGAAACGGCCTCAACGACTCTGACTGGATGTTCACCCATTGCGGTTTCGCCTGACAACATGACTGCATCGGTACCATCGAGTACTGCGTTAGCCACATCAAAGACTTCAGCGCGCGTGGGGATCGCATTAGTGATCATGGATTCCATCATTTGCGTAGCGGTAATCACGGCTCTATCGAGTGAGCGAGCGCGTTGTATGATCTTCTTTTGCACACCAATTAATTCAGCATCACCAATTTCAACGCCCAAGTCCCCTCTAGCTACCATTACTGCGGCGGAAGCGACGATTATTTCGTCGAGTATTTTGTCATCGGCAACCGTTTCAGCGCGTTCTATTTTTGCGACCATGCCACACTGACACCCAGCATCCTTAGCGAGTTGCTCAGCCAGTCGAATATCATCTGCGGTACGCGGGAAAGAAACAGCTAGGTAATCGACATCCATCAGCGCCGCGGTTTTTATGTCCTGTCGGTCTTTGTCGGTTAATGCAGGCGCAGAAAGTCCGCCACCCTTGCGGTTGATACCCTTGTTGTTAGATAGGGTTCCGCCGATAACCACTTTAGTATGAATGACTTCTTTTACAATTTTAATGACTTCAAGTTCTAAGCGGCCATCATCTAATAAGAGAATGTCTCCCACCTGACAGTCCTTGGGAAGTTCCTTGTAGTCAATACCAACTTTAGATTGATCGCCTTGGTCAACTTCTAGAGCGGCATCAAGTAAGAAGTCTGCGCCAGGTTCTAGCTCTATTTTGCCTTGTTTAAATCGCGCGATGCGAATTTTGGGCCCCTGTAAGTCACCAAGGATCGCAATATTTAATCCCAACTTATCTGCTACACTTCTTACCAATTTTGCACGATTAATATGATCTTCTGCGCTTCCGTGGGAGAAATTCATTCTCACCACATTAGCCCCAGCTTTAAATAATTCTTCTAAGGCTTCTGCGTTATTGGTGGAAGGGCCAAGGGTAGTGACGATTTTAGTTCTTCTTAACACTCAAAGTGCTCCATTTTGTTGGTTATTTGGGACGTAGGTGGCTCGGATGCAAGCTGAAAGATTCATAACGCCAATTAACTTGCGATTATAGGCTATATTAACTCGCTTGTTAGGGGGGGCGGTAAGAATTATTTTATATAGTGCTTGAAAAATTTGTTGGTGATCCCCAAATTGCATATCAGTCGAATTTAGAATGAGCACGAAAGGCAATTGTCGGTTTTACGTGCTTGGTACTCTATAACATCACAAAGTAATCATAAATACGAGGAGACCGGTGAAATGACCGAAGTCACTAGTAAAGAAACCCATAGTTTTCAAACTGAAGTAAAGCAACTTCTCAATCTAATGGTGCATTCTTTATACAGTAATAAAGAAATTTTTGTTCGGGAGTTAGTATCAAACGCCGCTGATGCCGCTGATAAGTTGCGATTCGAAGCACTTTCACATGAAGATTATTACGAGAACGACAGTGACCTGAAGATCCGTATTACTATGGATAAAGAGGCTGGTACTTTAACCATTAGTGATAATGGTATTGGTATGAACAAGCAAGAAGTGATGCAAAATTTAGGCACCATCGCACGTTCCGGTACTTCTGAATTTATTAAGCAAATGTCCAAAGAGCAAAAAGCTGACAGTAATCTCATAGGTCAATTTGGGGTTGGTTTTTACTCTGCCTTTATCGTTGCAGATCAAGTGGAAGTGCGCACTCGAAGAGCCGGAGAAAAGGCCGAAGAGGGGGTTAGCTGGGTTTCTAAAGGCGATGGCGAGTTCAGCATTGAGCCAATTGAAAAGAGTTCACGTGGAACTGAAATTATCTTGAGTCTAAAAGAAGACGAAAAAGAGTTTTTGGAGCCGTGGCGTATTCGCTCAATTATCAGTAAATACTCTGATCATGTCTCTCTGCCAGTTGAAATGGAAAAGATGGATATTCCGAGCCCCGATGAAGATGAGAAAGAGTCGGATGAAGTTGTTGTTCCAGAATTTGAGGTTATCAATAAGGCAACGGCACTTTGGACTCGTGCTAAATCAGATATTAAAGAGGAAGAATACAAGGAATTCTACAAGCACATTTCTCACGATTTCAATGAACCGCTTAGCTGGGCTCACAACAAAGTCGAGGGCAAACTTGAGTATACCAGCTTGCTCTATTTACCTAAAAAAGCACCCATGGATTTATGGAATCGCGACAAACCGCGCGGCGTGAAGCTGTATGTTCAGCGGGTATTTATCATGGATGATGCTGAGCAGTTTCTGCCTGTTTACTTAAGAATGGTAAGAGGTGTACTTGACTCAAATGATCTTCCTCTTAACGTCTCTCGAGAGATCCTGCAGGATAAAGGTGCAACTCAAAGCCTACGTAATGCCTGTGTTAAGCGTGTTTTAGGAATGTTAGAAAAGCTTGCTAAAAGTAACAAAGAAGATTATCAGAGTTTCTGGGATGAATTTGGTTCTGTACTTAAAGAAGGTCTTGCCGAAGATTTTGCTAACAAGGATAAAGTGGCTGGTTTACTTCGATTCGCTTCAACTCACAATGATGATGCGACTCAAAATGTTTCGCTTGCAGATTACATTGAGCGAATGAAACCTGAACAAGATAAGATTTACTATTTGGTAGCGGACAACTATGCGACCGCCAAAAACAGCCCGCATCTTGAGGTCTATCGTAAGAAAGGTGTTGAAGTATTGTTAATGACTGACCGAGTAGATGAGTGGGCCATGGGGCATCTTACCGAGTTTGGTGACAAGAAGCTTCAAGCGATTACTCAAGGTGACCTTGATTTGGGCGGCTTAGAGTCTGAAGAAGATAAGCAAGCAGTTGAAAAAGCAAATCAAGATAACTCGGATCTAATCGGTAAAATCAAGGATTTACTGGGTGACAAGGTTGAGGATGTTAAAGTTTCAGGTCGATTAGATGAATCGCCTGCCTGTGTGGTTTCTAATGATGGTGGAATGAGTTTACAAATGGCTCGTATGATGAAAGCTGCAGGGCAACCCATACCTGAAATGAAGCCAATCTTTGAGATTAATGTGGATCATCAATTAGTTAAACAGCTCAATGATGATTTACCAGAGGAAGACTTCAAGGATTGGGTTGAATTACTATTTGATCAAGCGGTTCTCTCAGATAGCGGTCAGTTAGACGATCCAGCGGCGTTTACTAAGCGTCTTAATCGCTTATTACAAAAATAGTCACTCGATTAATGGCGACAGCATAAAAAAAGGAGCTTAGGCTCCTTTTTTTATGCTTGAATGCTAATTATTTATAATCGATATAGAGCTGCAAGCAGCCCGAAAACCTTCTATAAATCTAAAATTAGCTACGGTGTCGAACCGCGTGCAGCACGATATCGTGCTCAAAATAAACAGTAAAGTCTGAATAAACCCATTTGCTGATCGGAGGCTCTCCAACCGCTGCAACACGCTGTAAAGGTTGTCCGAAGGTTGATTCAACCTTAGCTTTATTTTGACCATTTCGAGGTGTTTGCTGGCTAACTTCTCCTTGGGTACTGACCGGCATCGCGAGGCTTTCAGCATGCAGTTCAGATGCAATTGGACTAAAAGCTAACGGGAGCGAAAGAATTGCTAATTTTAATATTTTCATATTGATACCTATTTTAACACTGCGACGGACGCTGTTTAATTCGAGATTACTTTAACATATTATCATAGATCATTGATATTAAAGCTATTAAGAAAAATTCACTTAATCTTGTTTATCTGTTCTCAACTGCTCAGATTGTCTTTTAAATACATGCCTTACAATGGCATCTCGATCGTTTTCCTGAATTTCTGAAAAGGTAATGGCAATTTCAAACAGACCACTTGAACCGATTGGGCGGCAATCAACCACTTCACCCAGCGTGGTCAAATTGTAATATTCAGGTACCAATACTAAATCGAGTTTTAATACTTGGTTTACGTTTAACGGGGCGTCGGATTCAAAACGAATTCCACCACCACTCAAGTCCACTTCTAATAATTCACTATATTCTACACCTAATGTTTTTACTAAATAGCGAGTAATATCAGTGACTTTCTCGCTCAGCTCGGCCAAATAATTCTTGGTTTGGCGTTGTTCCTCGCCCAAACCTTTTGCAAAATTATCATTTTCTTCAAGAATAGAGTTGAGTTCTTGTAACAAATGCATCGAGCGTAGCGATCGTGCACTGACTTCCTTGATCGGTTGTTCAGCATTTTCATCGGCGACCAGTTCGTAGCTCATAAACAACGAATTTTTTATCCGAAAGTATTGTCGTCGCTCTGAATCACTTTGTCCTGCTTGTTTCGTCACTAAATGTACCTTTTATGTAAACTCTTTAATATTTATAGCATAGATTTAACCAATTAAAGGTACTATTAGCCATTCAGTCAATATCTTTTAGTAGCTTTTGAGACATTAGTATGGCTAAGCATAAAAAGCACTTCTTACCGACGCTAGCTATTGATAGAATTCGCCTTTTTACAGAAAGATCACGAAAAGCACGCATGCCATTGCTATTTCGACACGGAGTTATATGAAAAAATCGGTCCCTCTAATGATTGGCTTACGTTACACGCGAGCGAAAAAAGACAATCATTTCATTTCTTTTATATCGTTGGTCAGTATGCTCGGGATAGCCTTGGGGATTATCGTACTTATTACGGTCATGTCAGTAATGAACGGCTTTGAATCGGAACTCCGAGAGCGCATTCTCGGCATGGTGCCGCATATTGTTATTGGCGAACGCGGTGATGGCTTTAGCGATTGGCAAACCTTGGAAAAGCAGGTCAAAGAACACCCTGATGTGGTCGCCGCCGCGCCGTTTATAGATGCCCAGGCGATGTTTCGAAATCGAAGTTACACTAAATACGGTTTGCTTCAAGGCATTTTGCCGACAAAAGAGGCGCAGGTCTCTATTGTTGATGATTACATGGTCGCAGGCGAGTTGGATGACCTCAAGCCTGGCGAATACGGGATTATTTTAGGCATCAGTATGGCCAGCAGTCTCGGCGTTAGTTTGGGCGATCGTGTTACTTTGCTATTGGCGGATGGTGCTACGGTTTCTCCAGCAGGAATTTCTCCACGGTACAAACGCTTTACTCTGGTTGGCATTTTTGAAGTGAAGTCCGAGTTGGATGGTATGTTAGCCATGATCCACATTAAAGATGCTGCAGCGTTGACTCGAAAGGGCGATAAAGTCTCTGGTTTACGAGTTACCACCAACAATGTGCTCAATGCTGCTTATACTGGTTTTGAACTGCGCGACTTGGTCGGTGACCAATATTATGTTTCCGATTGGAATTACACTCACGGAACACTGTTTAAAGCGGTTCAAATGGAAAAGAAAATGATGGCTATTTTATTGGCTTTCATTGTCGCGGTTGCCGCTTTTAATATTGTTAGTACTTTGGTTATGGTGGTGACTGATAAACAGTCTGATATCGCGATCCTCAGAACGCTCGGAGCATCACCGGCAACGGTAATGAAAATATTTATAGTACAAGGAAGCTTAAATGGCATTATCGGAACAATTATTGGTGTCATAGGCGGTGTTGCACTAGCCACCAACTTGGCTGACGTAGTCGCCTTTATTGAAGAATTATGGGGAGTTCAAGTGCTGCCTGGGGATGTTTATTTCATCGGTTTCCTTCCGTCGGTATTGAAATGGTCTGATGTCACCACAATTGCCATCGTTGCATTAATTATGAGCACGCTAGCCACTTTATATCCGGCTTGGCGTGCATCTAAGACTCGTCCAGCGGAGGCTCTTCGATATGAGTAATGGAAATATTCTTCAAGCGACTAACCTGTGCAAGACATTTCAGGACGGCGCAAAATTTGTTGAAGTTTTAAATGGCGTCGATATTGCCATTCAGCCCGCAGAAATGGTCGCAATTGTTGGCACATCAGGATCGGGTAAGAGTACCTTACTACATATTCTCGGTGGCCTTGATCACCCCGATGAAGGTGAAGTATTGATTGATGGTCAAAATATTCACCAACTATCAATCAAGAAGCAGGGTGACTTAAGAAATCAAAAGCTTGGCTTTGTTTATCAGTTTCATCATCTATTGTCTGAATTTAGTGCTTTAGAAAATGTTATGTTGCCCTTGATTATTGGTGGTGAAGGGGAGCGAAACGCCCGCGAGCGAGCCGAACAAATCATTACTAAAGTCGGTTTGATTGATAGAAAGCTGCATACCCCCTCAGAATTAAGTGGTGGCGAAAGGCAGCGTATCGCAATTGCTCGTGCAATGGTGACGCGTCCTGCCTGTATTTTAGCTGATGAGCCGACGGGTAACTTAGATTATAAGACGGCACAGTCAGTGAACGAGCTAATGTTTGAATTGAACCGTGATGAAGGCACTAGTTTTTTAATTGTGTCTCATGATTTAGCACTGGCTAATTCAATGCAAACTCGGTTTGAATTGATTAAAGGCAGGTTGAGTTCGAGCGAGTCAGAACTCAGTTAAAAAAGAATTTTAAAATAAATTAAAATAGCTTTTGACAAAGCTGAGATGCGACTATAGAATAGCGCGCTCTTGAGGAGAGACACTTAAAAAGTGTGGTTTCCAAGAGAGCAAAAAGTCTTAAGTCCCCTTCGTCTAGAGGCCTAGGACACCGCCCTTTCACGGCGGTAACAGGGGTTCGAACCCCCTAGGGGACGCCACATTAAAAAGCCTGATTTATTAATCAGGCTTTTTTTTGCCTACTCAATCTTGCTGCTCAAATTAGCCAGCTTTGCTGTGTTAGAATTCGCCCAACTTGATTTTAATTAACGGAGTATTCATGTCGAGTTTAGACAAGCTTTTAACCCGTAAGTCACATGGAAAATTGGTTGCACCGGCGCCAACAAAAGAACAAATGGCTGAAATCTTTAAGCTAGCATTGAGGGCACCTG
This sequence comes from Kangiellaceae bacterium, assembly GCA_965230525.1. Taxonomy (GTDB): domain Bacteria; phylum Pseudomonadota; class Gammaproteobacteria; order Enterobacterales; family Kangiellaceae. The sequence goes on along the minus strand of OZ246008.1, from coordinate 3,475,282 downwards.
ATCATGCTTTGTTAAAGCCATGGCGGTTTTTAGTCTTTCAAGGCGATGGCTTAAAGCGGCTTGGACAACTTTTCTTAGAGGCGAGCTTAAAACAAGATCCGCAGCTTGATGCGGAGAAACAGCATAAAATTGCTAATAAACCGCTGAGAGCGCCACTGGTGGTGGTGTCAGTAGTAAGTTATAAACCGCATAAGAAAGTCCCTAAGATGGAGCAAATTCTGTCTGCGGGTGCAGGGGTTCAAAATATTCTTATGGCTGCACATCTGCTCGGGATAGGTGCAATGTGGCGAACCGGGGGTCTAGCGTTTAATCGTGACCTTATGGAAAGTTTGGGACTCGCTGAAAACGAACAGATTAGTGGCTTTATCTACTTAGGAAAAGAGCAAGGACGTAAAGCCAGTTTGAGGCACCCTGAGCAAACCGAATTTGTTGAGTGGTACAATCACTAAAGACTCAAGGCTGTCGAAGCAAAAAGTAGAACCTACCAATATTGAAGTTCAGTGTAAGTTCTACTTTTACTGTTAGCGATGTTAAAGGCTAAAATTCAGCGCTGTTTGGAACACGCGGGAAGGGGATAACGTCTCTGATATTTTGCATCCCGGTGGCATATAAAACAGCACGTTCAAAGCCTAAACCAAAACCGGAGTGAGGCACGGTTCCAAACTTTCTTAGGTCGCGATACCACCAATAATCTTCTTTCGGTAAATTCATTTGATCGAGTCGGGCATCAAACACATCGAGCCGCTCTTCTCTTTGACTGCCGCCGACTAATTCACCAATGCCTGGTGCCAAGATATCCATGGCGGCAACGGTTTTTTCATCATCATTAATTCGCATGTAAAATGCTTTAATATCCTTTGGATAATTCATCAAGATGATTGGGCGACCGACTTTTTCTTCCGCCAGATACCGCTCATGCTCTGATTGCAAATCAGTACCCCAGCTCACTGGAAATTCAAACTTTTTGTTTGAGTTTTCTAGAATTTTTATCGCATCAGTATATTCCATACGTTCAAAGTCATTATTGACCACGGCTTCAAGACGTTGAATCACTGTTTTATCGACCCGTTGGTTAAAAAACGCTACGTCATCTTGTCGTTCATCCAAAACGGCTTTAAAAATGTACTGCAGCATTTTCTCTGCGATATCAGCATTTTCTAACAAGTCAGCAAAAGCTATTTCTGGCTCAACCATCCAAAACTCGGCTAAATGACGAGTGGTGTTGGAGTTCTCAGCTCGAAATGTTGGGCCAAAGGTGTAAACCTTCGACATGGCCAAACAATATGCTTCAACGTTTAATTGACCCGACACCGTTAAAAACGACTCCTTTCCAAAAAAGTCTTTGCTGTAATCAATTTGACCTTGATCGGTTAACGGTAGATTTTGTTGATCTAAAGTGCTGACTCGAAACATTTCGCCAGCCCCTTCACAATCACTCGCAGTAATAATCGGGGTGTGAATCCAGTTAAAGCCTTCAGAATGCATAAATCGGTGAGTCGCCTGAGCGAGACAGTTTCTGACCCGAGTTACTGCACCGATAGCGTTGGTGCGTGGGCGTAAATGTGCAACCGTACGTAAATATTCCATGGTATGCGGCTTAGGCTGAATTGGGTAACTTGCAGGATCTTCGACAAGCCCCAATACATCAATGTTGCTTGCTTGAATTTCAAAGCTTTGCCCTTTGCCTTGTGATTCGACTAGTTCGCCGGTGACAACCATCGAAGCTCCGGTAGTTGCTAATAGTATTTCACTTTGGTAGTTGGCGAGTTCAGCAGGCGCGATGACTTGGATAGGATCAAAACATGAGCCATCATGCAAATTGATAAATGAAAAGCCGGCTTTTGAGTCTTTTCTTGTTCTTACCCAGCCCTTTACTGTTACTTGGGTACCTGCTTTGACTTGCCCGTCTAATAAAGCAGATATAGACCAGTGTTTGCTCATTATTTACCTCAGATCGATTGGTATAAAAAATTGACTGGGATTTTAACCTTGTCGAGCGTTAATCACCAGTGTAATTCATGGCATGTTAGAAGAAAATTGACTTATAACATTGTGCTTGGTCTATATAGCTAAATGTAAGTTGAAATAAGCCAAAATAACGGCATTATTTAGCTTTACGATTTGAAATGATTTTATGACTAATGGCAACACTAACCGCTGAATACAATTTGTTGTACAAACAACTCGAGGCGTTGCTCGCGGGTGAACGACATTGGCTAACCAACCTGAGCCAATTTAATGCGCTTTTATTTAACGGAATTTCGGATATCAATTGGGCTGGCGCCTATTGGCTTTATGACGCCGAAAATCTTCAACTGGGCCCGTATCAAGGGCAAGTAGCCTGTACACAAATAAAAGTGGGAAAAGGGGTGTGTGGCACCTCAGTTAAACAAGCAAGCTCAATCTTAGTCAAGGATGTCGATCAATTTGTAGGGCATATAGCATGTGACTCTCGCTCTCGCTCAGAACTCGTGGTGCCAATTACTGTAAATGGAAGGATTTGGGGAGTGTATGACCTTGATAGCCCGTCGCTGGCTCGTTTTTCAAAACAAGACCAGCTTGGGATTGAAGCTTTAGTCGCGCTTCTTGTTAAATCGAGCGATTGGCCGCCTCAAATTTAGCGTCAACGAATAAACGATTAAACGGTTGAACCTAAGTCTAAACGTAGATCTTCAGGAAGCGTAGGAAGCTCCGAGCGCGGGATTAAATAGGTTGAAATATTAAATAACTCCCTAAAGAAACGATTATTTTGGGTGGTTTTGCTTAGATAATCATGTCCCGAAGAACCGCCAGTGCCTATTTTTGCTCCGATCATTCGGTGAACCATCACGGTGTGTCGGTGTCGCCACTGAGTAAACAGCTCATCGACTTCGGTTAGTTTTTCTAATATATGGTAAGGTGGTTGAAAAGCGGGCTCATCTCGATAAAGATTAATAAAAATTGCACCAAGTAGTGCTTCTCGTTTCATTCTAACTGCACCGCTGCGTTCGAGCTCAGCGTAAATTTTAGGATCGAACAAAGCATCAAACCCAGCCCGTGTTGCTTTTAAATCTTTGATTTGAAACTCTCTATCTTGTTCGCTCAGGTAGTCTACGGTTTTGACGATTTCTAAGTCTCGCTCAACCATGTGATCGAGTGCTTCTTGATAAGACTGAACAAAGCAGAAGTTGTGGTGCTGTAGAAATGGCATGCGAGCTAGCCAGGCCTCAACCAAATCAAACATATTTGGCTGTTCTTCCAATTCAATTAAATATTCACGGTCGTTTTTATTTAGCCGGTTATAGAAGGATTTTTTGTCGAAATTGATTCGGTATTCCATTTTTAGGCCCAGAAGTATTTCAATTTCTTTGAATTGAATACTTTGAAAACCACTTGCAGGAATTAAATAATCTCTAAAGTCTAAAAAATCGAGCGGTGTCATAGTTTCAAGAATACTGATTTGTTCATTCAGTACTTTCTGAATTTTAATGATTCGATCGAGGCGTTGAATTATTTTTCCGTGTTGATTTTCATTTAAAGTATCAGTGTTAAATATTTCTATTACCGAACGGAGTTCGTGAAGAATTTGCTTAAACCATAATTCATAGGCTTGATGAACGATTATGAAAAGCATTTCATCATGAGCTTCATGCTCTTGATATTGGCCGCTAACTGGATTTTGAGCGTCTAAAAATTTATCTAGGTCGAGATAGTCAGTGTAATAGCACGGGGTGGTGTTTTTCTGCATTGCACACATTTTGTTCAATACTCGTGAAGTTGAATAGTTTAACTATTAAAACAATATCTTAGCAGTTATATGATTAAGTGCAATATAAGCCACAATTATGATGCAACACTCATTTTATGTGATGAATTAGACAAAATTTTTGCGTACAATACTGAGTTTAGACTAATCTATTTGTAGCGTATCAAAACAATATTAATAAAATCACCTTAAATTGGATTTTGGGCGATAAGGAAACCGAATGTACGAGTCTTATTACAAACTATCTGGTAAACCGTTTCAGCTGGCACCAGATCCCTTTTTCTTTTTTGGTAGTAGTACCCATAAAAGAGCACTGGCCTATTTAAAATATGGTTTGTCGCAAGGGGAAGGATTTATCGTAGTCACTGGCGATGTTGGAACTGGTAAGAGCACTTTGGTTCGTACCTTGTTCCATTCTCTGGAATCGAAAGACGATGTTGTTGCCGCTGAATTGATTAATACTCAGTTAAATTCAACCGATATACTTCGTATGGTAGCAGCCGCATTTGGGTTAGCCCATAAGGACAACAAAAAGTCATCGCTACTCAAAAATCTAGAGAATTTTTTTGTTGCGCGTAATAAAGATGGCAAGCGGTGTATGCTTGTTGTTGATGAAGCGCAAAACCTTCCATTTGAAACCATTGAAGAGTTAAGAATGCTCTCCAACATGGTTCATAACGGTAAAACTTTATTGCAAATCTTTTTGCTTGGACAATCGGAGTTTAGAGAAAACTTAAGAGCGCCTGTGTTGGAACAAGTTAGACAACGAGTGACAGCATCTTATCATTTAGCTCACCTCGATGGTGAGGAAACTCAGTCTTATATTGAACATCGGCTGTCTAAAGTTGATTGGGATAATAATCCGTCCTTTACGGCAGAAGCTTTTCAGCATATTTACGATTTCAGTGAAGGTGTCCCAAGAATTATTAATACAACCTGTGATCGGTTACTGCTGTACGGATTTTTAGAAGAAAAGACCAAAATTGACGGTGAAATTGTTAAATTAGTCACCGAAGAAATTGTTGCTGAAAATGATGCGGGAAAAGATGCTGCTACCGCAAAAGACAGCACCATGAAAACCGAATCAGTGCTTCCGGAAGATGCGACACCTATGGACGTTCGAGTTCATCAACTCGAGCGAGAAATGGATGAGTTAAAAAAGCGTTTTAGAAAAGAGAGAGACTTTATGAGAAAAATTGTTGCTATCTCGCTTAATTTCGAAGAAGACTAATCGGCAATGACAGAGAGTGGTTTTGATTTAATTCCGTTCTAAACTGATTAAAAAAGGCGCTTCAAGCGCCTTTTTTAATATCCGGTTATCGTTCGTTGATCGGTTTTACATTACGTTCTAGATTGCCCGTATAAAGCTGTCTTGGACGACCGATTTTTTGAGTGGGTTCAGCAATCATTTCTGTCCAATGTGATACCCAGCCAACCGTTCTAGCTAACGCGAAAATAACGGTAAACATATTCATCGGAATACCAATAGCGTTTAATATAATACCCGAGTAGAAATCAACATTGGGATAGAGTTTGCGTTCTACAAAGTAGGGGTCTTCCAACGCAATTTTTTCTAGCTCAAGGGCGACTTTCAGGATTGGATCGTCTGTTTTACCAGTGGCTTCAAGTACTTCGTGGGCACTATCACGCATGACTTTAGCGCGAGGATCAAAGTTTTTGTATACGCGGTGACCAAAGCCCATTAATCGGAATGGATCATCTTTGTCCTTGGCTCGTTTAATAAATTCTGGAATTCGACTTACATCTCCGATTTCATGCAGCATTCTTAAACAAGCTTCATTAGCGCCACCGTGAGCAGGGCCCCAAAGTGAAGCAATTCCCGAGGAAATACAGGCAAACGGATTGGCGCCAGACGAGCCCGCTAGACGAACAGTCGATGTTGAACAATTTTGTTCGTGATCGGCGTGAAGTGTAAAGATTCGGTCCATTGCTTTGACCAGTACAGGATCGGGCTTTTCGTCATGTGATGGCATTGAAAACATTTGATTAAGAAAGTTTTCGGCATAACTCATTTCGTTTCTTGGATAAACGAAAGGTTTTCCTATCGAATAGCGGTAACACATTGCAGCAATCGTTGGCACTTTGGCGAGCAACCTAAACGCACTTTTTTCTCGATGAGACTCATTGTTAATATCTAACGAGTCGTGATAAAACGCAGACAGAGCGCCGACAACACCAACCATGATTGCCATTGGGTGAGCATCTCGACGGAAGCCATTGAAAAAGTGAGTGAGCTGTTCATTCAGCATGGTGTGATTGTTGATTCGATCTAAAAACGCCTGCTTTTCTTGCACATTTGGAAGCTCACCGTTCAATAATAAGTAGCAAACCTCCATAAAGTCACAATCTTGAGCCAGCTGGTCAATCGGGTAACCTCTATACAGTAAGATTCCTTTGCCACCGTCAATGTAAGTAATCTTAGATTCGCAAGAAGCGGTGGACATGAAACCGGGATCATAGGTGAAAACGCCGTTTTTAACCAAGCTAGCAACGTTGATTACGTCATTGCCTAAGGTTGGGGAATACATCTCTAAGTCGAGAGTTTCTCCGGAAGGTAGAGTTAGTTTGGCGGTCTTGTCCGACATTTTATATGACTCCTAGAATTAGTAATGGTTGGCCGTGGCTTTAGCGCCTTTCAATGTTTAAAGAGCCAAAGCTACGCCAACAAAAATTCGTACAATAACGGCAATTCGACTGGAAAGCCGTCAAAATGCCTGTAAAGGTTGAATGCTATTATACGAACAAACTGGATTTAAGATCGATAGCTTGGGCCGATAAACTCGCTGTTAGAGTTTAAGTGCTTGTTATAATTAGCTATCTACTGCGCGCTACTATAAAAGTTATAAATATTTTGTCAATTGTTAAGCTAGGCTTTTTGCGCATATCTCGCTTTTTTCTGAGTTAACTCAATAACTCGGTGAGTATTTAAAGAATACATTTGTATTCAGTAATTTAGACTTATATAATTGCGCCTGCCGCAGCCTTGCCAATAGCACAGATTGTGGCCTAACTGTAAATTAAACCTATATCTATTGAGTGACTGAAAAAAGCTTAGCAGAAATATCAATTTTTGCCTAAAATTAGGCTAATTGCAGTCGTCTATTCACAAACATCGAGAAGAATTGTTATCGTGAAAAAAAACAGACCCGGAAGTGTAACGCTTTCCACCATGGCGGCCTTTAAATGGCCGATTACCGCTCTCTCTTCTATCTTACATCGAATGTCCGGCGTGTTATTGTTTCTAGCCGTGCCTTTCACTCTCTGGATGTTAGAGCGCAGTCTTGAATCTCAAACTAGTTTCGAACAATTACAGACTTTACTGAGTGGTGGATTTGCTAAATTCACCTTATGGCTAGTTTTAACCGCACTTAGTTACCATATCATCGCTGGTTTCAAACATTTATTAATGGATGTGGGTATTGGTGAGTCGTTGGAAGGCGGCATAATGGCTTCTCGTGCTGTTATCGTATTAGGTATTTTGTCCGCGATCGGGCTGGGAGTATGGATATGGTAAGGTCAGTAACCAGTGTTGGCCGTAGTGCCTTGCATGATTGGGTAATCCAACGTGTTACAGCGGTAATTATTGCTGCATATGTAATCTATTTAGCGGTATTCATCGTATCTTCTCCTGATCTTAAATTTACAGTTTGGCAAGCATTTTTCGAGCAAACTAGTATTAAGATTTTCTCATTTATTACCATCATCAGCCTTTGCTTCCATGCTTGGGTTGGTATGTGGGTTATTTCGACGGATTATTTAAACAAGTTATCGGTCAGAATGACCTTTCAGCTTGTGGTGATTGTGTTATGTATCGCATTCCTCTTATGGGGTGCTCAGATTTTGTGGGGTTTTTAAATGTCCATTCCAGTACTTACCTTTGATGCCGTAATTGTTGGCGGGGGCGGAGCCGGAATGCGTGCTTCCTTGCAGCTTGCAAAATCAGGACAGAAAGTCGCATTAATTTCCAAAGTATTTCCAACACGTTCTCACACCGTATCAGCGCAGGGTGGCATTACGGTAGCGCTAGGCAATAGTCATGATGACGATTGGCGTTGGCATATGTATGACACCGTTAAAGGGTCCGATTATATTGGCGATCAAGATGCCATCGAATACATGTGTAAAGAAGGGCCCGATGCAGTCGTTGAATTAGATCACATGGGACTGCCTTTTTCGCGGTTAGATAACGGTAAGATTTATCAAAGACCATTTGGTGGTCAATCATTAAACTTTGGTGGTGAACAGGCCGCCAGAACAGCTGCGGCGGCGGATAGAACAGGTCATGCTCTATTGCACACTTTGTATCAACAAAACCTCGCGGCAAAAACTAATTTTTTCAACGAATGGTACGCCATTGACCTTGTAATGAACGATCAGAATCAATGTTGTGGTGTGATTGCAATGTCTATCGAAACCGGTGAAGTCGTTCAATTTAAGTCCAGAGCAACCGTGTTTGCAACAGGTGGAGCGGGGCGCATTTATCAATCAACTACTAATGCTTTAATTAACACTGGTGACGGTGTTGGCATGGCACTGCGAGCCGGTATTCCGGTTCAAGATATTGAGATGTGGCAATTCCATCCAACAGGTATCGCTGGCGCTGGTGTACTTGTTACCGAAGGTTGTCGTGGTGAAGGTGGTTATCTTATTAATAAAGATGGCGAACGATTTATGGAGCGATATGCTCCAAATGCCAAGGATTTAGCAAGTCGAGATGTTGTTGCTCGGTCAATGACCAAAGAAATACTTGAAGGTCGAGGCTGTGGTCCCGATGGCGACCACGTGATGTTAAAACTTGACCATTTAGGCGCCAAAACACTGCATAAAAGATTGCCAGGTGTGTGTGAGTTGTCTAAGACATTTGCTCACGTTGACCCGGTCGATGCGCCAATCCCGGTCATCCCCACTTGTCACTATATGATGGGTGGTATTCCAACTAACAAATACGGCCAAGTAATTGGTAAAAAAGCTGGTCAGGAAGAAAAAATAGTTGATGGACTCTACGCGGTTGGTGAAGTTGCTTGCGTATCGGTGCACGGTGCAAACCGCTTAGGTGGTAACTCGTTACTTGACTTAGTGGTGTTTGGTCGAGCGGCTGGTCTGCATTTGGAAGATGCACTCGCGAGTGGTTTACCTCACAACGATCATACGCCCGAAAATCTGGACAATGCGTTAGCACGCGTCAATCGTTGGGAAGCCAGCGAGTCTGGCGAAGACCCAGTTGCTATTCGCAAAAAAATGCAACAAATCATGCAAAATCATTTCGGTGTATTTAGAACCGGCGATTTAATGGAGAAAGGTATGAAGGAGCTAGAGGCTGTTGCTGAGCAACTTAAGTCGGCTAGCTTGCCAGACAAATCAAAAGCATTTAATACTATGAGAGTGGAGTGCCTTGAGCTTGATAACTTAATGGCTATCGCACGTGCTACCGCAAAAGCGGCAAACTTTAGAGAAGAAAGTCGTGGCGCCCATAGTCGAGAAGACTTCACAGAGCGTGACGATGAAAACTGGTTGACTCATAGTTTATATTATCCAGAGACTCATGAAATGGATAAGCGAGATGTCAACATGTCGCCTGTGACCGTCGAAGCCTTTCCGCCAAAAGCGCGAACTTATTAGTCGTCGTTAATATTCAATTAAGAGAGATACAAATGCGATTTTCTATCTATCGGTACAATCCAGAGACAGATAAAAAGCCCAGCATGAAAGATTATGATTTAGAAATTGAATCAGGTTCTGACATGATGCTTCTGGATGCGCTCATATTGTTAAAAGAACAAGATCCGAGCATCGGGTTTAGACGCTCTTGTCGAGAAGGTGTCTGTGGTTCGGATGGTGTCAATGTTAACGGCAAAAATGCACTCGCTTGCATTACGCCTTTATCGTCCATAAAAGGAAATAAAATAGTTGTTCGTCCTTTACCTGGGCTTCCAGTTATTAGGGATTTAGTTGTCGATATGGCACAATTTTATCGACAGTACGAAAAGATCAGACCTTATTTAATCAATAATGAAGAACAACCAGTGCGCGAGCACCTCCAGTCTCCGGAAGATAGAGAGAAACTAGACGGACTTTACGAATGTATTTTGTGTGCATGCTGCAGTACGGCTTGTCCTTCATTTTGGTGGAACCCAGACAAATTTGTCGGACCATCGGGCCTGCTACAAGCTTATCGATTTATCATTGATAGTCGTGACACAGAAACTGAATCTCGTTTGGCAGATCTCGACGATGCCTATAGTTTGTTTAGGTGCCGCGGCATTATGAACTGTGTTAGCGTTTGTCCGAAAGGACTTAATCCGACCAAAGCTATTGGTCACATAAGAACAATGATGCTTAATCGTGGTATTTAGGTGACGCTTTAGGCAATCAAACCTTTAAATTGATAGCTTTGAACTAAACTAATTAAAAACTAAGCTAGGATGAGGAAAAATGATTTACCTTGCCTAGCTTTTTAAGTGTTAAACAAAACGTAATTTCTCCTTAACTAATATCTTGGAAACTCATCATGAATTTACATGAATATCAGGGCAAACAACTTTTCAAAAAATATGGGCTACCCGTATCAAATGGCATTGCCGTAAACTCTCCAAAAGCAGCATTTGAAGCTTGCGGTGAAATCGGTGGCGATAAGTGGGTGGTAAAAACACAAGTACATGCCGGTGGTAGAGGTAAAGCGGGTGGTGTAAAACTAATATCCAGTAAAGAAGAAGCTAAAGAGTTTGCTGCTAAGTGGTTAGGCAAAAATTTAGTGACTTATCAAACCGATGCAAATGGTCAACCAGTATCAAAAATTTTGGTAGAAGACTGTACAGACATTGCTGATGAGCTTTACTTAGGCGCGGTAGTTGATCGCTCTACTCGACGTGTGGTGTTTATGGCATCCACAGAAGGTGGCGTAGAGATCGAAAAAGTGGCCGAAGAAACGCCGGAAAAAATTCATAAAGTGGCAATCGATCCATTGGTAGGTGCACAACCCTATCAGGGTCGAGAGTTGGCGTTTAAACTTGGGCTAGAAGGAAAGTTAATCAAACAATTCACGCATATCTTTATGCAGCTTTCTAAACTATTCCATGACCTTGATTTAGCGCTTCTAGAAATTAACCCACTTGTTATTACAGAAGCCGGCGATCTGCATTGTCTAGATTCAAAAATTGGAATTGATGGAAATGCGGTTTACCGTCATCAAAGCCTGAAAGATATGCACGATCCTTCACAAGAAGATGAGCGTGAAGCACATGCAGCCTCTTTCGAACTTAACTATGTAGCACTTGACGGAAATATCGGCTGTATGGTCAATGGTGCTGGATTGGCGATGGGTACAATGGATATCGTGAATCTTCATGGTGGCTCTCCAGCTAACTTTTTAGATGTTGGTGGTGGAGCGACCAAAGAGCGGGTAGTCGAAGCATTTAAGATTATCTTAACTGATGACAATGTGAAGGCTGTTTTAGTCAATATCTTTGGTGGAATTGTACGTTGTGATCTAATCGCAGAAGGGATCATCGGCGCAGTAGAAGAAGTCGGTGTTGAAGTACCTGTGGTCGTAAGGCTCGAAGGAAACAACGCTGACAAAGGGAGACAAGTATTGGCCGACAGCGGTCTAAATATTATCGCAGCGACTGGTTTAGCAGACGCAGCTGAAAAAGTAGTTAGCGCTGCGGAGGGTAAATAAATGAGTATTTTAATCGATAAAAACACTAAAGTGATATGCCAAGGATTCACTGGATCGCAAGGAACATTCCATTCTGAACAAGCGATAGAATATGGTACCAAAATGGTTGGAGGGGTGACTCCCGGTAAAGGCGGTCAAACTCATTTAGGTCTTCCTGTTTTCAATACTGTAAAAGATGCGGTTGAAGCGACTGGCGCAGAAGCGAGTGTAATTTACGTACCAGCACCATTCTGTAAAGATTCGATATTAGAAGCGGCTAACGCTGGAATTAAACTAATCGTTTGTATTACTGAAGGAATTCCAACCTTAGACATGTTGGATGCTAAAGTTAAGTGTGATGAACTCGGCGTGCGTTTAATCGGACCTAATTGTCCCGGCGTGATCACGCCAGGCGAATGTAAAATAGGCATCATGCCAGGCCACATTCATAAACCAGGTAAAGTCGGCATTGTTTCACGTTCAGGTACTTTGACCTATGAAGCGGTAAAGCAAACTACGGACACTGGTTTTGGTCAGTCTACTTGTGTCGGAATTGGTGGTGATCCTATTCCGGGTTCCAATTTTATCGACATTCTAGAAATGTTTCAGAATGATGATAAAACCGAAGCGATTGTAATGATCGGAGAAATAGGTGGAACGGCTGAAGAAGAAGCAGCGGCATTCATAAAAGAAAATGTCACTAAGCCAGTTGTTTCCTATATTGCGGGGGTCACGGCTCCTCCAGGAAAGCGTATGGGTCATGCGGGCGCGATTATTTCCGGTGGAAAAGGGACGGCAGATGAAAAGTTTGCTGCTCTTGAAGATGCAGGTGTTAAAACCGTTAGAAGCTTAGCTGATATCGGTAGCGCATTAAAAGAAGTCACGGGTTGGTAAGCAACTATTTCCTTTAAAAAAAGCGCCTTGTGCGCTTTTTTTGTGACTTAAAGTTAGAGTAAACTTTAAATAAAACATTATTAACAATAAAGGTAATCAACAATGAAATACTTAGCTAACTTGGTAATTGTTTTAATTCTATTCACACCAAACCTATACGCGTCAGATAGCAAAGCTACTAAGAAAATCGAACCAGCCAAGGCTTACATTGTAAGTCCAAAAGATGGAGAAACTGTCCCACAAACTTTTACTGTAAAGTTTGGCTTAAAGGGAATGCAAGTATCGCCAGCGGGTATTGAAAAAGCGAATTCTGGGCATCATCATTTGTTAATCGACGCTGACACGTTGCCAGATTTAACCAAACCGTTAGGCAGTGAGGTTACCCATTTTGGGGGAGGGCAAACCGAGACAACAATCACTTTAGAGCCTGGTAAGCACACCTTGCAATTAATTCTTGGTGATCATTTGCACAAACCCCATAATCCACCCGTTGTTTCAGAAAAAATTACTATTATCGTCAAAGAATAAAATTTAGATTAAAGCTTAGTCATTGAATTCAAAAATCGCGATTAAAGATTTTGAATGTAAAAATTTAGCTTTGTAAGAATGCGATCGCGTTGGCAGGAAGTTAATTTGGGACTAAATTAAGCTTGGCTAGTTTTACAGCGATAGCCAAGCTCATAATTTAATCTAATTTGCTATTTAAAACGACTATTCGCCCAGTCGACAATTTTGTCGATTAGCCACTCTTTATCCTTACGAAGTATAAAGGTGTGATCACTCAGTTGATTGTAACTAACTTCGACACTTTGACTGTTTCCAATGTTTGGGAAACAATCTGTAAATTGGTTTTGGTAGTTATTAAACTCATTCCACCCACCTGTATAGACCACAAGAAATTGCTTACTTTTATCGATAGCCTTTTGCATGTTGGTTAAGAACTTATCTGCAGGCGGAAAAATCATACGATAATCTGCATTCAGGTTAGTGTTGTTTAAAGTGGCTTTTTTAGGCGTTAGTTTACTAATTACACGACTAAATAAATTTAACCAACTGGATAGCCTAAGTAGCTTAGGCAAATAATGACGTAACTTAAATCCCAAATTTGGATAGGCGTATCCATCAATAGGAATAATGCCAGTTACTCTGGGATCATTGAAGCCTATTTCGTAAGCGTTATCTGCGCCGGTACAAATTCCACAAACGATAAATTGATTAATTCCTTTTTGTGTTTGCAAAACATCCATTGCTTCTTTTATATCTTGCTTAACATTCTCATTAATGCTGGCAGCGCTTTTACGAGCTTCACTGTCACCCTTGCCCGACAGATCTATTCTAAAACTCGTGTAGCCATTTTCTGCTAGTTTTCTCGAGAGCGAAACATAAATACGAAACGGACCAATTCGATGAAGTAAACCTGAATTTACAAATATAAATGCAGGTCGATTGTTTGATTGTTCTTTAGGCTCGGTGAGAATGCCGATCATTGAGTCTTGATGACTAAACCGAATTATATTTTCGTTCATGTAGTTAGCTTTCTTATTATAAATGGTCCGATGTCTTGTAAAGTAATGGTTTTTTCTATTCTTGAAACATCGGTCCAACGAATGGGGGTTTCAATAACCTCGTAATCGACATTGGATGCATTAACTAAGCTTTTATTACAAAAGTTTTTTGTGACATCTTCACAATTTGAATTAACTACAAAAAGATTTTGGCATTTCAGAGAAGTTAAACTTTCTTCATTGAGTGCGGTAACATCTTGCATAAAACGATCAGAGAACATAAAACCTAGAATTTCATTAGTTTTACATTCTTCTTTTTTACGGGGCTGACTAAACCTATCAGGATCAACCAGCATCTCGTGGTGAGTTTTGTTTAGCTTTGAGATATAGTCTTGTCCGTTGAGCACTGGGTCAATCATTATCAGGTTTTCAATATCGTCTCGTTCGGCTGAGGTCTGTGCCGCTAATGAACTACCTAGCCTTACGCTAACAATTGAAACTTTACTCGACCCTGATTGTTGTTTGAGGTGATCTATCGCATCATGGATATTTTTTGAAAGCGTCTCAAAATTACATTCTTCACTGGTACCACTTGAGTCACCTGTACCAAAATAATCAAACCGCATTACATTAGCGCCTTTCGCGCTAAGTTGATTGGCAAGTAGTTTAAAACTTCGATAGATCCTTAAGTACTCTTGTCCCAAAGGGTAGCAAAGTAGAACTGCACGAGGGGTGCTAGTTTGTTTTGCGGGATGTATGAACCCAAAAAGCTTTTCGTTATCTTGACCGAAAAAGAAAGGCTGTATCATTATTGTTTTATACCTTATGTTGTTTGTAGCTAATTTAGTTTTAGCTGAAAGTCCTATTTAGCAAACAAGTTTCTAATTTTTGACAAAATTGATGGCTTTGACTCGGTTGTTACGCTGTTGTTTTGCTGGTCAAATTCTGCTGCTAGTTGTGCTAAGTTTTGAGACACAAGCATGCGTGGATTTGTTACAAAACCTAACTCATTTTCCATGTTAGTAATAACCTGCATCATTAATAACGAATCACCACCCACATCAAAGAAGTTAGCGTACAGTCCTATTTTCTGATTGTTTAGTGCTTTTTGCCAAATAGCAGCTATAGCTTTTTGAGACTCTGTTTCTGGTGCTTCAAAATCTTCATCTTCGACCTCCGAGTTATCTTCATTCGGAATCGGTAAGGCTTTTCTATCTATTTTGCCCGTGGCATTTATCGGTAGTTCATCAAGCGCCACAATATACTGTGGATGCATGTAATAGGGCAGAGCTTCTTTTAGTTTACTACGAACTTGGTTCGGTGTGATAGCGTTATCTTGAAACCCAACATAGTAAGCGACTAATTGTTTTTCGCCTGCCTCAGTTTGATTGACTAATACCGTTCCTTGCTCAATTTCATCAACCGCGAGTAAAGCGCTTTCCACCTCGCCAAGTTCGATACGGAAGCCTCTAATTTTAACTTGGTCATCAGCTCTGTCTCTGTATTCTAGTAGACCATCGCTCCTAAACCGGACTAAGTCTCCAGATTTATACAGTTTTTTGCCCGGATTAAACGGGTCATCAATGAATTTTTCGTTGGTTAATTCAGGCTGCCCTAAATATCCACGAGCTAAACCACTGCCACCGATATGCAGTTCGCCGGTGACTCCTGGTGGCACAATTTGAAGATTTTTGTCGAGTACATAAACGTAAAGGTTTCTTACTGGGATGCCGATGGGCGCCTCTTGCGATCTCGAGGTGTTTTGTTCTGTAAGTTCACAATAGCTGCTTACAATTGTGCACTCAGTCGGGCCATAGGTATTGATCAATGATGCCTGACTCTTTAAAGCCAACCAATTGGCAACAGCCTGAGGTTGTGCTCTTTCACCGCCAATAATTAGAGTCTTAATTTCACTTGGAATGGTTAGCTTGTGCTCTATGACTGAAGCCGTAATTTGATGCCAAAACGCAGTCGGTAGATCGACAAAACTAATTTTTTCTCGTTCACAGACTTCTAAGAAATTTTTAGCGGAAGCTTTCATCTCATCTTCGGCTAAATAGAGGCTAGCTCCGCAAGCCAAGGTCGGATAAATCTCTTCACCTGCAGTATCGAAACTAATTGAAGCAAACTGAAGCACCTTATCATTCGGGGCAAAATTAAAAGCATCTTGAGCGGCTAAGGTGTAGTTGACAATGGCATGATGCTCAATCATTACGCCTTTTGCTTTTCCGGTTGAGCCGGAAGTATAAATAACATAGGCTAAGTTTGTGGGGGTAACCGAAACAGCAGGCTGGGTAGCCTCGAGAGTAGAAATTTTCTGCCACTCAGTATCAATAGTGACGGCTTTATATTCACCATTGGGCAGTCCTTCACGCAATTTCTCTTGGGTAACGAGAACCTTAATTCCAGAGTCTTGAATCATATGTTGCAATCGTTCTTCCGGGTATTCTGGATCTAAAGGTACATAGCCCGCACCGGCTTTGAGTATCGCCAAAATAGCCACTAGCATATCAGGCTGTCTTTCAAAACTTATACCGACGAGCTGATCGACACCGACCCCAAGCTCGATTAGGTAGTGCGATAGTTGGTTAGCACGCCGTTCGAGTTCTCCGTAGCTGTATGAAGATTGCTGGTTATAAACCGCAACTGCCTCTGGAGTACGTTCGACTTGCTGCTCAAATAACTGGTGTAGACACAGCGCTGGTATTTCTTTACCAGGTTGCTGAAGAAGCTCCTTGGTCAACAGTTGGCGCTCGTTTTCGGTCAAAATATCAAAGGTGTTTAGTGATTGACTAGGGTCTTCGATAAGGGCATCAATACAATTAAAAAAGTGTTGGATCGCCTTTTCTCGAGTCTCTTGGTCAAATACGCCAGTGTTAAAATCGAACGCGATTGTAAAGGTTCCGGTAGCGTCAAAGTCATGGATTTGAATGGCTAGCGGTTCATGTGCATACCAAGCGCCAGTGTGCAGCCAATGGAGTGAAATGGGCATCCCTGCAAAGTCAGGGTAGGTCGCATTGTTATAGTTAATTGCGACGTCATAAGCACGATTATTGATTGGATTACCCGGTGCAAATCGATAATGGCGCATCACTTCCATACTGGTTGACTTTGTCTTTTTGAACAAAGTCTCAAAGGTATCATCTTCAGCCGCTGTTACCCTTAGTGGAGCGGTTTCCATAAAGAATCCAATGGTATCCTTGTCTGCTTGTGTAGCACGGTTATGGTAGAGCGTGCCTAGAGCGAGGTCTGTATTTCCTGTTATGCGGTATAAGTAAGCCAACAAACAGGTTGATACTAACTGAAAGGTGGACAGGTGCGGAGAGAGTGATTTGAACGGTTTCTGTTTAGTCAGTGCTTTTAGTGCATCAGTTCTGGCCTGACCTAGATCGCGTGTAATTCTGACGGCTTGATTGGAGCCGTGTTCTCTGGCGGTTCGTCCATAAAAATTTAAGGTATCAAGTGGTTCTGCGAGTACTTCTTTCCAGTAAGCTTCCGATTGCGCATGGGCTTTAGATTCTCTGTATTCCTGCTCTCTATTCGCATAGTCTTCAAACGCTGGAAATTCAGGTAGTTCGTCAAGGTTTTCTTGGAAGCTTTTTTGGTAAAACTCGGAAACGTAGCGATAAACAAGTGCGGTCGACCAGCCGTCACAAATTAGGTGGTGTTGACACCAATACCAAATAAACTGATTATCAGCTATTTTGACCAACACGGAATCGAACATTCGCTTTTCAATATTGAACATTGTTTTGCAACGTGCATTAGCCCACTGGTCAAACTCGGATTTTGCATTGGGCTTGCCTGAAAGATCTTTAAATTCTACTTGGTAGGGCATTTCGTTCAAAACATGCCTTTGGGGAACACCATTTTCTGGGATTACAACTGTTCTTAACGCGTCGCTTCGATTAACGACTTGTTGAAAAGCATCTGAAAATCTTTGAGGCTCGATTTCACCCGAAATGGTGATTGCCATCGGCATATTGAAGAAAGGAGTATCGGGCTCTAAGTTTTGTCCTATCCAAAACCAGAGCTGGTTTTTTGGCAAGTTTGATAATTGATAAACGTCTTGTGCTTGCGGATTCTCGGTCATCGAGAAATTCCCTCCAATTCCTTGTGATTATTTGAAGAATTTACAAAAAGATGTTGTTGCTAATGCTAGCCTTCGAAAGCCACTAGTTGAAAGGCGTATCAAGTCCGCTTGTAAGTGGTTTGTAACGACGGTTTTAACAATGTTTATGAACACAACTCTATGCAAAGCAAATATACAGAATTCGGTCCAAACTTCAATAATCTTATTCTATTTTAATCCCTACATTATAATGGGTTAGTTGAGATATTACCGAGAAAAAAAACAATATTTTCCGATTAAATCTAACGTTGCTCGAAAAAATGCCAACAAAGTTTATCGTCTGGTAGCGGCTAAGCGCTATAATGTAACGTGTTATTTTAAATCATTAAAAAAACAATATATTATACGAATGACGCTACACTTAGATCATGACCTGTAATAAGTTGGCCATAGAGAATCTTTAAAGTGTGTGACGGTTTAATTTTGTCGATTGAACGATAAATAATAGGACCTAAACCACTGATTTAACGGTATATCCAATATTTTTCGACTGATATAAGAAGTAGTCCATGAAAAACGGAATCGACCCCAATTCAAATCTAAGCATTGATCGGCTAGCCAACGATGGCTCTACTGACTCTTTTTGGTTAAGTAAATTGCAAAATGCCGAGCCGACCAACTTAGCAACTGATTTTCCAGCAGCCTCTTATAACCAATACGAACTTCAACGGGTAGAACAGGCGCTCAGTTCCGACCGAGTTGAAAAAGTGCAAAACTTTGCTGCAAAACATCAAATTCCCAAAACTGTTGTTTGGATTAGTTTGATTAAGCTCATGATCTTTCGCTGGAGTTCAATGACTGAGGTTTCGGTGGCCGCTTATTCAAGTGATGATAGTAAGTCGGCGGTAGATAATAATGACCAAGAAAGCCCTGCTTTTTTACCGGTGTTTAGTGTTTTTAACGGAACTGAGCGGTTTAGTGAGCTGTTGCTATCGATAAATCAGCATTACCTTGAAGCATTGGAAAATGGCCCATTAACAGTAGAAAGGCTCGATCGTTTCATCAAACGGGATGAAAACCTAAGCTATCAGTTTCATAAAGATATCGGCTTGTATATCGATAATAACCAGTCGGCTCAGACATTTCGTTGTCAACATCCACTTGCAGTAAGAATCGTTGAAACTAATGGGTTATTAAAAGTTGTGTTTGAGTACGATGGCTCAAAATTTGAAACTATTTCGATAACTCGTATGGTTGCGCGATATATTCAGTTATTAGATCAAGTGGTAAGCCAAGAGGATAGGCTGTTAACGGATTATTCCATTTTATTGCAAGAGGAAAGATCGTTGTTCGCCACGTGGAATAACACGGATTTTGAATTTGATAACCAGTTGTGTTTGCACCAACTGTTTGAGCAACAGGTAGAGCTGACGCCCGAGCGAATTGCACTGGAGTTTGAACAACAGTCTTTGACCTACCATGAACTTAACCGCCAAGCGAATAAGTTAGCTGTTTTCTTAACGGAGAATGGTGTCACACAAGAGGTCACTGTGGGCGTGTGCATGGAGCGCTCTTTTGATCTTGTCATCAGCCTCTATGCAATTTTAAAAGCGGGCGGAGCCTATGTGCCAATTGATCCCGACTACCCCAGCCATCGATTGAAATATATTGTTGATGATACTGAAACACCACTGATTTTAACTCATTCAAAACTTGAAGGGTTATTTTCAGAAATTGATTGTAGGTTAATAAATTTAGACCAACGATGGTCAGAAATTGATACATATTCTGACCAAAATTTGATCGCCAGTTCAAGCATTAATAATCTCGCTTACGTGATCTACACCTCCGGTTCTACAGGCAATCCGAAAGGCGTCATGAATCAGCACGATGGCATTGTCAATCGATTGTTATGGATGCAAAAAACCTATCAACTCACAGAAAAAGACTGTGTACTGCAAAAAACGCCCTATAGTTTTGATGTTTCTGTTTGGGAGTTTTTCTGGCCACTTATTGTCGGTTCACGGTTGGTTATTGCCAAACCAAAAGGCCATTTAGATGTTGATTATCTAGTCGAAACTATCGCGAAGAAGTCGGTTACATCGCTGCATTTCGTACCTTCGATGTTGCAATTATTTTTAACTCAAGCCGACCCAAAGTGTTGTGAATCGATACGCCAAGTGTTTTGTAGCGGAGAAGCATTACCTTATGTTTTGCAGAACCAATTTTTCAATTTTTCTCGGGCAAAATTACATAATCTCTACGGACCAACAGAGGCAGCAGTCGATGTCACATTTTGGCAATGTGATTCAAGCTATTCTAAAAACATAGTGCCTATTGGTCGGCCTGTATCGAATACAAAAATATACGTTTTAGACCAAGCAATGCGACAAGTCCCGATTGGCACTCCTGGTGAATTACACATTGGGGGTGTGCAAGTTGCTAGGGGATATTTGAATCGGAATGACTTGACCAACGAAAAGTTTATTACTGATCCATTCAGTGATGATATAACAAGCCGTCTCTACAAAACAGGTGATTTAGTAAGGTATTTAAACGACGGAGAAATTGAATATTTAGGTCGTATCGATTTTCAAGTGAAAATTAGAGGACTTCGTATTGAGCTTGGGGAAATTGAAGCGCAACTGTTAAATATCTCAGGTGTCGAGCATTGTGTCGCTACAGTAAGGGAAGACAATTCAGGCGATAAACGGATAGTTGCATATATCCAGCCGAGTAGCGCGGTAAACATCGATAAATTTTTGGTAAAGCAGCAACTTTCTCTAGTGCTTCCCGAATATATGGTCCCGCATATTTTAGTGATTCTCGAACAGCTTCCTCTATCAGCCAATGGAAAAGTTGATCGAAAAAAATTACCAAAACCATCCAACAAAGACCTAAACATTACAGAGCACTATATTGCACCGGAAACACCAGTTGAAATAGCTCTTAGTAATATTTGGAAACGTTATTTAGCAGTCGAACGAGTCAGCGTTTACGATAAGTTTATCGAGCTAGGCGGGCACTCGCTTTTAGCCCTAGAAGTAGCTCAATCTTTCAAAGACGAACGGGGCGTCGAGCTCGATCCAGGATGGTTAATCAGGGACACTTTAGAGCAGATCGCTGCAAAAGTTGAGGGCCCAGAGGCGTTAAAGTGCAAGCGAGCGGCGCTACCATCGGTTATCGCATTTGAACCATACTATTTTGGTCCAAATAACGAGCTTTTTGGTGTTTATCACCCGCCAACTCATCAAGCAGAAGTTAAGGGGGCAGTTTTACTTTGTAGCCCTATTTACCTTGAAAGCCTAAATACTCATTTAACCTTTAGACAGCTGATGACGCGCTTGGCCGCTAGCGGCTACCATGTTTTTCGCTTTGATTATTATGCTGCCGGCGACTCACTAGGTGATGATGAAGAAGCATCGGTAGATCGCTGGCTGTCCGATATAAAATCTGCCACTAAGGAGCTGCAAAGACGGAGTGAAATTAAGAAATTATCCGTTATCGGCTTTAGGTTTGGTGCAACGCTGGCCCGTCATGCACTTCCAAAATCAGTTGATAAACTTATTCTATGGGAGCCTGTAGTGAGCGGCGAAGCCTATGCCAAGCAGCTTGAATCAAAATATCTGCAAACGCTCGAGCAACTCAATTATATACGCAAAAAGCCTGCGACACCCTCACAAAACGAAATTATTGGGTTTCAAATGCCGGAATCAGCCCAACGCTCTATCGAAAGTACTCAATTGATTTCTGGAGAAGTGATTGATTGTTGTGAGCGAGTCATCGTTGTCACGGCCAATCAAAATGCTGAGATTCTTGGCTCTCAACCTCAACTCGCGGATTTAGCTAAAAACCTAGAAATCTGCGAGGTGAATGACAGTATTGTTCCGATTGATTTTTATACTGATTTATTAGTCTACTTGCCCGGAAAAAGCCTAAATTTAATTGTCGAGAAAATGAATGAATGAGCGCGTGCGAGGACTATACGTTTAGCTATTCTATAGCGTTAAATACTAGCCAAGCAGACGAAAACTATGAGTGATTTAATCAGGAAAACTGTTGTCATCGCAAAGTGCTGGAAAAGGTTATCAATGATTCATTTGGCTAGGTAGTGTGAACTGGTTCACAAAAATGCTGCTAGGTTGAACTCGCCCGTCATATATATGTACCTTACTAGTTAAATCTATTGACAGTTTTAGACAGTATTTGTATGCTCCCATCGCTTAAATTCTGGGTAAACAGGGATAAGATTTGGTGAGGTAACCCTCCAAATTTGTTACAGACAATCAAGGGCTTAGGTCGCTCACAGCCATTGCTCGCAGTAGCTCCAACTGGGATTTCATAGAAACTTAAGATAAACGGCAAAAAGTGCTCAATATCAAAAATCCTAATATATACTTAATGCTAACTAAGCGACTTCAAATATTTTGTCAAATCTCATAGGGTGATATATTCACAACGGGTTGCTTTAACTTGAAAAACTGATTCAGCCGAACTTAACGACCTTTAGGTATTAATAAAAATAATATTATGGTTACATTTAAGATATTTAATCATCATTTTCGAACCACTTTTCTATTCTTGTTAGTGGCTGAATTTAGCCTGTTATTCTTATTTACCTATGTTGCTGTTTACCTGAGGTTCGATGTGTTCGAATGGCAGCCGATGGTTGAAAGTCTCGAACGGCTACCTCTAAAAGCGCTTAGTTACTCTGTTTTTATGATCCTCGCAATGATCGCGATGGGCCAATATCAGACACCAGCTCCTCGAGGACGCCATTTTTTCCCTCAAATTTTGCAACGAGTGACCATCAGTTTAATCTTAGGGTCGCTCGGGCTGCTGGTGTTTTATTACATTTTCCCAGAGTTGTTGATTGGTCGCGGTATATTTGGTCTGACCGTCGGTTTTTCTTTAATTGGGATTTCACTTTTACGGACTATTTTATATCACACCGTTGATGGAAGAGCGCTCAGACGCAAGGTGCTTGTCTTGGGAGTCGGGGATTTTGCTGCAAATATCCTTGATACGAAACTGGACCCAGAAAATTCGAGCAATGCACATGCGAGAGTGCTTTCTCCCTCTTATGCAAGTTATGTGATTCATGGTTTTGTACAAATTGCAGATGAAGAAATCAAAATTTCGGAAAAATTTTTGGTTAATCCCGGTGAGAATTTGGCGGAATATTGCCTTGAGTACGGCATAGATGAAGTGGTTTTAGCGATTAGTGATCGCCGCAAAAAACTGCCTGTCGAGGCGTTGTTGCAATGTAAACTTGTGAATATCAATGTGATTGATTTTGTTGCTTTTTGGGAGAGAGAAAAAGGCATGTTAAGGCTCGATATGCTTAACCCCAGCTGGATGATTTTTAGTGATGCTGGCGTAAGGGGAGGGATTGGTAACCTATTTAGCCGGCTTTTCGATATTACGCTTAGCTTCATTATTCTCGCTTTTATGTTTCCCATTTTAATTCTAACGGCATTATTGATTTATATAGAAAGTGGTTTTAAGGGGCCGATCTTCTATCGTCAAACTCGGGTTGGACAAGATGGTCAACATTTCGACCTTCTAAAATTTCGAAGCATGATCGTCAATGCAGAAAAAGACGGCGAAGCAAAGTGGGCGTCCGCATCGGATACTAGAATTACTCGCGTTGGCAAGTTTATACGCAAAACTAGAATCGACGAATTGCCACAGCTACTGAATATCTTTAGAGGTGATATGAGTATTGTCGGGCCGAGACCGGAAAGACCTGAATTTGTTGAGCAATTAGAAAAGAAAATACCGTTTTTTCAGGTACGGCACAGTGTAAAACC
The DNA here is from genome assembly GCA_965230525.1 of Kangiellaceae bacterium. Lineage (GTDB taxonomy): Bacteria > Pseudomonadota > Gammaproteobacteria > Enterobacterales > Kangiellaceae. The sequence continues at coordinate 3,451,578 of OZ246008.1, read as the reverse complement.
TGGGTTGGCAGGTTGGGCACAACTTAAATATCCGTATGGAGCAAGTGAGGAAGACGCTTATAATAAGCTCCAATTCGACTTATATTACGTGAAAAACCACTCGATATTTATGGATGCTTTCATTTTATTACAAACAGTAGAAGTGATATTATTAGGGAAAGGGGCAAGATGAGGAATAAAACATGAGAAATATAACAATACTTATAATAATTTTGACGTTATTCGGTTGCGAAAGCGCACCAAAATCAGTGAGTTACGGACCAGAGCCACACTCTAATAAGAAGTTGTTGGTAGCCGATTATTTAATCGGGGTTGATGACAAAGTTCAAGTCGATGTGTGGAAGCATCCCGATTTATCGATATCGGTACCGGTAAGGCCCGATGGTCGAATTTCGGTACCACTCATTGGCGAGGTTTTAGCCGGTGGTCGGTCTCCAAAAGACGTTGCTGCAGAAATACAAACAAGGCTGTCCGAGTACATCAAACAACCCAATGTCGCGGTTATTTTAACCGAGCTTAGAAGCCACGAATATTTATCAAGAGTAAGAGTGACTGGTTCAGTTCGAACACCTTTGTCATTGACATACCGACAAGGGATGACCGTATTGGACGTGGTATTAGCCGCAGGCGGCTTAAATGATTTTGCGTCACCTAATGGTACAAAGCTATTTCGTCGTAGCGACGGTAAACTTCAGACCATCGATATCGATTTAGGTGATATTTTTAATAACGGCGATATGTCAACCAATTACGCCATGGAGCCAGGCGATATTCTTTCGGTTCCAGAAAGAACCTTTTAGAGTAGTGATTTAATGAACGCAACCGTAGAATTTTTTATTCGATTAATCATCAAGGAAGCCTGGGCCAGAAAAAAGCTTGTGGTTTCTTTGTACGTCGTAGTCTCTCTCATCTTTGCCGGCCTGGCTTGGGTGTGGCCTCAAGTGTTTACCTCATCAGCTACAATTATCGTTGATGAGAGAAATGTTATCAGACCTTTGACTGAGGGGATCGCTGAGACCACAGGGTTAACTGAACCGCTAAAGTTGGCACGAAACATTTTAGATAGCCGAAGCACATTGAGAGAGGTGCTTACAGAAGGTGGTTGGATCGATGAAAATACGCCGCAACAACGGGTTGATTCGTTAATGGATGACCTGCGCTCTAAAACGGAAATTTCTAATACAGGCAAAACGATTGTTCATATAAGTTATCGAGACAAGGAACCGCAAAGGGCATATATCGCAACTAAAACAATGTCTGAAATCTTTATTAGAGAGATTTATCTGTATAAGCAACGCGAAAGTGAAAGAGCTTATCAATTTATCAACGGTCAAGCAGAAAGCTATTTGAAGAAATTACAAGCGGCTGATCAAGCGATTAAAGAATTTAGAGAAAAGAACGTTGATTCTACCCCCGGTGCAATGCAAGCAGCCAATACGCGTATATTGGAGCTGACTCGTAGTATCGAAGATTTAGACATTGAAATTCTTGGAGAAAAATCAAAGCTGGCTGCTCAGCGAGAGCAACTCGCTGGTGGTGGTGGTGCGAAAAATACCGCAAGTATAGAAAGAGAAAGTGCTTTAAGAGCTCGAATTACCACACTAAAAGGGCAGCTCGAAGACTTAAGGTTGATTTATAAAGATACTTATCCCGATATAGTTCAAATTAATGCTCAGATCAAAGCCACTGAACAACAGATCAAAGATGAGATTGCCGCGCGTAATTCTAAAATTGGTTTGCAAAATGAAGAGCTATCAGATTCGCCCATTGCGCAGACTCTCCGCAGCGATATTTTACTGACGCAAACCAGTATTTCTGCATTGGAGTCTCGTCGAGAACAGCTCAAAGTGCTGCTCGATAATGAGCGTCAAAAAGTAAACCGAATAAATGCGGTTGAAGCCGAGATTACCGAGCTGACTCGTGAGTCAGCAGTTAATAAAACTAAATACAATCAACTCATTGATCAACGTGAAAGCGCGAGAATTTCGCGTGACATGGATAGAGCGAAACAAGGTATTAATGCGCGAATTCAAGAAGAAGCATTTTTGCCCGCGTCACCAAAGGGATTAAGGTTTATGCACATTATTATGATCGGGCTAATTTTTAGTATCGGTATCCCGCTAAGTATCGTTTTTGGATTAACCTTAATCGATCAAAAAATCAGAGATAAGCGGGTGATCACTGAAAAGCTTCAATTACCCGTATTGGCTAGCGTCCATCCGGTCAAAAGCACCCAAGAAATCAGGGCCGACTTCACTAAGAAACTGGTCATAGCGAGTATTGTAATTATTATTTGGTCAATATATGGCTATGAAGTCTGGTTAAAGACCCAAGGTTAAATTATGAGCATAATTGAATCAGCATACCTAAAGAACAAGAAATCTTCTCCGGAATCCGAAAATGAAGACGATGTTCCTGTTTCTGCTAAGGGCAATGCTAGTCCGCAAACACCCAAAGTAGCGCCGCCTATCCGTTCTAAGGCGAAAAATCACATTGCTCGAATGAAGCAATCAAAAGTTTACACGCCCGAACAATTGGCCGATCTCGGTTTAATTTCAAAAGATACTAAAGACTCTAAGCTGATGAACGAGTATCGAAACTTAAGAACGAACCTACTCAGTAGTTCAGAATCAAAGAATTTCGTTACCTTAATCACCTCAATTAGTTCTAATTTTGATTCCAGCTTAGTCACCTCTAATATTGCTGCGACTTTTGCTCTCGACGAAGGAAAAACTTCGATTGTGGTCAATGCGGATGTTAGCAGTAATAAATGCAACCGTTTGTTTGATGTTAAGCCAGAATATGGTCTGGTCGATTATATTGAGTCTGATGAACTTCCGATCGATCAAATTATCTACGAAACCCCAATCCACAGACTAAGATATATCCCAATAGGCAACAGTGTTGAAAGCTCTGCTGAACATTTCAGTGATTCACGCATGAAAAAAACAATGAATAACATTGTTGCTCGTTACCCTGAGCGCTATATCTTTGTAAATGCACCGTCTATATCGAGTTCAGCGGATACTCGAATTTTACTCGATATCTGTCACAAAGTAATTTTAGTCGTCCCCTATGCAATGGCCTCCGAAGATAATATTCGTCATGCGGTTTTGTCTATTGGAAGCGATAAATTAGCAGGCTTAGTACTTGAAGAGTTTTAATAGATGAAAATAAGGAATAAATTACTAAAAACAGGGATTGTTGCGTTTCCCATCTTATTGTCGGTACAAAGCCTCCACGCTATCGAGTTTGAATACTCTCTTTTTTCAACCTATCGTTACAGTGATAATCTCGCGCAGAACAATTTACAATTGTCGGGCACTGCATTGAATTCGGGTGGAACTTTTAATTTTGAAAATGAGAGTCAAAATGTGTGGAGCGTGGACTTTTCTGGCTCTATTTCAAAAGAGTGGTTCTCTATTGATGAAATTGATACTCAAGACCGAAACCGCTTATCAGCAAGTATCGAATACACTTCGCCTACCTCAAATTTTGAGTTTTTACTCAGAGACGATTATTCGCAAGCACCACGCGATCGTTTTGCTGTTTCTGATGTAGATAACACTGTTGATGTTAATGTTGTTACGATTAGACCTTCGTATTTTTTCACCATAACACCGCTTGATGTCATCAATGCTGAAGTGACCTATCTTGACTCACGTCGAGAAGGAGAGGATGTTGATGTTGTTGGGCAAGAGTCTTTTGACTTTATTAATATATCGCGAGAACTTCGTTATGAAAAAACCATCAACAAGTCATCTGATATTTCGCTTGTGTTGGAGAATGTAACAACTGAGTTCAATGAGGATTCACTTGGTCGAGACTTTGAACAAGACAATGTATTTTTGCGTTGGGTCGGCCGTGGACGACTAAATCAAATTCAACTAGAGATTGGCCAAGCAACGGTAATTAACGAAAACCAAGAAGATTTTGATACCGAACTATTAAATATTTTATATTCTAGGCAGATTACTGGAAACGCTAATTTAGGCATCAGTTTAAGAAATAGCGTTAACTTTGTGGTGAGTGAAAGCTTTATTGACGACTCAATTAACGTTGATGATCAAATTGGTAGCTTTGGTAGCGCGCAAAAAGTTAAATCATTAAACGTATTATATGATATGACAGGAGATTCTCTGTCAGGCAACTTTCAACTCTTTAAAGCTGTTTATGAAGGGGTAAGTCAATCGAATAGCGAAGATAGAATGGGTGCAGGATTATCGTTAACTTATTCTCTTAGTCAATATTTTTCGAGCGCACCGCAAACTAATCTCACCTTAAATCTAGAGAGAAACAAAAACGAATTTGAGAATGCAGCTGGTGCAAACATCAAGAACGATGAGTGGGTTTACTCATTACAGTTTAATTATTTTGCTAAAGCATCTCTTTCATACTTCGTTCAATATTTGCAGCGTGATGCTAGTAGTACTAGTACCACCTCTGCATTTCTTAGCGGTGATGCAGAATCAATTAGTGTTGGGTTTAATTACTCACCGTCGACTGAACAATAAAGTTAGACGCCTATTAAATAACTTGAGTAGTTTATTATCGGGCTAGAGGTTAGTTTCTAACGATGACATCAATATTTATGTATCACGCGGTAGGAGACCTCAATGACATTGAAGGCTCAGATCCTCATTACGCGGTTTCTTCTGAATTATTTAGAAAGCAAGTTTCAGTCATTGGGGAAAGTATCCCGTTAGCTAAACAATTAGCCGATCAAAATCAGATCACACAACACTGCATCACTTTTGATGATGGACATCTGTCCAATTTTACAGTCGCATTCCCAATTCTTCTCGAAAAAAACTTGCGCGCCGAATTTTATATTAATACGGCGTTTGTTGGCACCAAAGACTATATGAATTGGGAGCAGCTAAGGGAAATGCAAGAAGCGGGTATGAGCATTCAGTCGCATGGTCATCATCACGACTACTTCTCCGATTTAACTATTCAAAAAATCGAATCAGAATTATCGACTTCAAAAAACTTGATCGAAGAAAATTTATCATCCCCGGTAACTGTTTTTGCACCACCCGGTGGGCGGTTTGATCAACGAGTCGAGAAAATGGCTAAGCAATTAGGTTATCGATGTATTGCTACGTCAGTGCCGGGAGTGGTGAACAACTCCAAGGCTTTTACTTTTCCCCGATTTGCAATCATACATACGACAAGCGCAGCGACGGTAGCTAATTGGTGTAGACCTTATAGTATCGACACAATCAAGCAATCGATAAGGTACAGACTTTTTGGTGTCGCTAAAACTTTATTGGGTAATCAAAATTACGAAAAATTAAGAGCGAAACTCTTAGGGGAAGAGGTTAAATAACAATGACAATCTTGCTTTTTTGGACAGCATTGTTTTTTATGGGCTATACCTTTGTAGGTTACCCGATTTCCCTTTATATTCTCGACAAAATTAAAAATGATACCAAATCAGATCAGGTTGGTTTGTCTGTTGAAACTAACTCTGTAGAGCAACAACAAACAGATTATACGCCCAGCGTCGATGTGATTTTAATCGTTCGCAACGTTGAGAATATCATAAATGAAAAGCTACAAAGTTTGCTCGCGCTGGACTATCCGAGTGATAAGCTTAACATAATCATCGTCTCGGATCAGTCTGATGACAATACTGTCAAGACGATAGAAAGTCATAATTCAACACGAATTACTTGTATAAACAACAACCATAAATCATCAAAATCTGCTTGTTTAAACCAAGCAATTGCGCTAAGCGAAGCCGAAATATTGTTGATGACCGACGCGCGCCAAAAGCATGAACCAAACAGTCTCAATCTTCTGGTAGAACATTTTAAGGATTCATCAGTTGGTGCGGTCAGTGGTGAGCTTGTGTTGCTAGATCCTGAAACCAATCAATTTGCTATAGGAATGGATGCCTATTGGCGCTATGAAAAATTTATTAGAAACCTTGAGTCAAGAATAGCTTCGGTTCCAGGAGTAACGGGCGCTATTTATGCAATGAGGCGCGCAGATTTTAAACCCATTCCTGATGATACATTGCTAGACGATGTGTTAATTCCGATGAATATGGTTTTAAACGGAAAAAAAGTTTTGTTTGATAAACGCGCCATTGCCTATGATATTCCTTCTGCCGACCCAACGCGGGAAAAGATCAGAAAAACACGAACCTTAGCCGGCAATTGGCAATTGTTAGAGTTTGAACCTCAGTTGCTCAACCCATTTAGAAATAAAATATGGTGGCAATTTATTTCGCATAAGATATTAAGGTTGTTTGCACCAATGTACCTAGTCATCATTTTTTTAGCGAGCTTTATTGCCTCGGGCCATTATTACCTTAAGCTAATTTTTTTGGCTCAAGTTGCAGGTTATTTAATTGTTGGGTTAAGTTATTTCAATCCAACTATTCGTAAATTACCTTTGGTATCCATTGCGCAATCTTTTATGACCTTAATGTGGTTTACTGTATTAGGTTTTTGGTCGTTTGCAACTCGCAAACACTTGGCCATATGGAAATAGCTTATGGAAATTAGAGTTTTACATGTGGTGTTATCTCTGGGAACTGGCGGTTTAGAAAACGGAATCGTTAATACCATCAACGGAAGTGAACAGAAGCGTTTTAAAATTGATGTGGTTTGTTTACGAGAACTGGGGGAGCTTGGCGATCGAGTTAATAACACCAATACTCAAGTGTTTTTCGAACCTAGCTTGTCCAGTGGGTTGGCCAATGCCATTAAAGCCATACGGAAAGTTCATAAAAAAAATCGATATCATATTATTCACACTCATGGTTGGGCCACAATGCTTGCTGGTTATTTAGCGGGCAAGCTCGAGGGCGACACATTAGTTATCAATGGTGAGCACGGTACACTTTATTACAAGTCTCTTTTGCAGCGTTTGGCTCAGCGTTTCTTATTCAACCAAATGAAAATAAACCTCTCTGTTTCAGCGGCATTGGTAAAGGAAGTCTCGAAAAAGTTTGGCGTGAGCGAAGATATTTTTCACCCTATTCTAAATGGTGTTGATGTTGCAAAGTTTAAACCGCTGCCTGAGCAGCGCGCGCGAGTTCGACAAGAGTGGGGAATTGATGATTCAACATTTATCATCGGAAGTGTTGGACGTCTGGTCACGGTTAAGAACTATCCCAGTCTACTTCGAGCATTTAAAGAAATACTAGAGAATGTATCAAATGCTAAATTAGTTTTTGCAGGTGATGGCCCAAATCGAGCCAAACTAGAAACTTTGGCAAACGACCTTCAAATAGCAGATAAGGTAATATTCTTAGGGCGACGCGAGGATGTTCCTGCTGTTATGAATGGCTATGATATTTTCGTTTTACCTTCGTTTCGTGAAGGGCTGTCAAATACTATATTAGAAGCGATGGCGTCGGGTCTCCCAGCGGTGGTTTCAAATGTAGGTGGAAGTCCAGAAATAGTTTTGCACGGCGAGACCGGTCATCTTTTTGAAGTAGATAATACCAATCAAATAGCAGGTTTTATTGTGGATCTGCTACAAGATAAAAAGGCTTTGGAGGATATGTCGAAAACGGCTAGAGAGCATGTAGTGAAAAATTATTCGTTGCAAGCTATGGTAAACAATTATCAGGCGGTTTATGAAAAACTTGTCGCTGAGAACTACAAGGCGTAGATAATGGCATTTGCGTATTTTTTCTATTTTGCTAGCTTTATTTCGAGCATCATTAACCCGTTTTGGGGATTGGTCGGATTAATGGTGAGTATTTTAATTCGATTCCAAGATAGATTCCCTGCCGTCGCAGCGATAAAACCGTTTAGTTTACTCTTTTTGGGTATGATCATCGGCTGTATTGTTCATCGAGAAAAATTAGCGCAACACAAATGGAAACAAGATCAAATTCTTTTGGGCATGTTGTTCTTCTCAATTTTTGGTCTATTAATCATGAATCCCGGGGATCTTGTTTTTCAGACTTGGGAATTCATTAGTAGTTTAGCCTTCTATTACTTTGCTTCCAGAATATTACAAAAACCGAGTCAATTTGCCATTTTGTTTGCTGTTATGTCTTGCTGTATCGTTTACATGGGTTATGAAGCGATTGTTGATGTTACTAGAAATCCAGACACTTCTATATTTATTGATCCACGAAATGGACGTTGGCAAGGGCTCGGTTACTATGCGAACGCGAATGAGTTTGGTCAATTAATGATAACCACGTTACCTTTCCTATTTGCATTTTTGATTATGAAAAACAATATCATAATCAAATTAGCTTCAATCGCATTTATCGCTTTGTTAGTTTTTGTCGTTGGAAAAACTGGTTCAAGGACGGTAATGGTTTTACTAGGTTTGATGGTAGTTGGGACAATTACCTTACGAGGAAATGGTAATGTTATCAAAAAGGCCATTACTGGCGGCATTGTAGGGATTTTTGTACTGATTGGCTTATCATTTGCTCCAGGGCCTATCCAGGAGCGATTAGAGACTGTTTTAGACGCGGGTAATGATAAGTCGTTTCAAGGGCGAACCAGAGCTTGGGATCAAGGCTTTCAAATGGTCTCTTGGTATCCACTTACCGGTGTTGGTAAAGGACAGTGGAATAAATACCACGGCTTAATGCCTCACAATTCCTATGTACAGATTATGGCGGAGCTGGGTCCGATTGGAATTTTTCTATTTCTTTGGGTGTTGCGGTTATGTTTTCTAGAATTTAAACCATTTTTCATGGAACCAGATCCTAAGTCCGACTCTGATCCTCCCGATAAAATTCAGCAAACACAAACGGCTAAGTTACACCCTGTATGGGGCACTCCAATTGATACCACGCAAGCATCGACAGAAAAAACTGATGGTGAGCCTAAGGTTGTGACTGAGCCGATCGATATGCAAACCAAAACTATTGTAATTGCCGTTGCTGTGGTAATGGGGGGCTGGTTGACCTATATATTTTTAGGAAATCAGGGCTATGCAGTGTGGACCTATTTTTATATCGGACTTTGCACTGCTGTTCGAAATTTACATCCAAGACAAACCGTGGTCAAAGATTAAACGCCACTTATTACAACGAATGAGAATGTTATGTTAACAACTATATTAGCCATTGTTTTTGTCCTAGGCTTTGCCTTCATGGCTTTGATGTGGCTGTACATCAAAAAGAAAAGAATAGACGTTTGGCTCTCTTCTTATTTGAGTGGATTAATTAATCAACCCAAAAAGACTGATGAGCCAATTGATTTGATGTTGCTTTTTGTTGATCACTTTGAGCTCAACGGACACGCTGACCGGTTAGAAGCATGGGAAGTTCGGTATCCTGAAATAGCGAAGCGGCACCAAGATAGCGATGGGCAACATCCTAAACACAGCTTTTTTTATGCCATGGATTTAATGCATGAGCATGAACTTGAGCGTTTGCAGCATCTAGTAACAGAGGGAGTAGGGGAGTTTGAACTTCATTGGCACCATAGTCACGATACCTCAGAAACTTTTGTGCAAAAGCTGTATGACGCCATGGATATTTTTCATAAATACGGTTACATGAAACCTTACAAAGAAGGTCAAAAAGCCTGTTTTTCTTTTATCCACGGCGATTGGTCATTAGCTAATGCTAGGGGCGAAAACTTTTGTGGTGTTGACAACGAAATAGAACTGTTGATGGAAGCTGGATGTTATGGCGATTACACCTTTCCGGCAATGTTTAACGAGGCGCAACCGCCAATGATAAACAATATTTATTATTCATCAGATAATTCAAAAAAAGCGGCGCATTTTAGTGGTAGAGATGCAACCGTTGGTCAGCCTCAAAAAGACGATGAATTTATGATCTTTCAAGGACCTCTCACGATTAACTGGAAAGATTGGCGACATAAATGGCACCCGACAATCGAAGATGGCGATATTAGCCGTTTTCCTACCCACGATGACCCTAAGCGTATCGATGCTTGGATCAGGCAGAAAATTCACGTTAAAGGTCGTCCAAACTGGCAGTTTGTCAAACTATTTTGTCATGGAGCGCAAGATCATAAGTCAGTTGTCAGTGAAACTACCGATAAAATGTTCTCTTATCTCGAAAGTCGCTATAATGATGGGAGTAAATACCGTTTACATTATGTGAGCGCTCGAGAGGCATTCAATATAGTAAAAGCGGCGGAAGACGGTAAAACGGGTAATCCAAATGAATACCGAGACTATATTATTCCACATCCACTAAATCGTTAGGAAAAGATGGCCAATGATAACCAATCTCTTAAAAGTAATCTTTATCTACAGTGGACTTTGGTCACTGTTTAGGTTGCTGCAAAGAGTGCGCAAGGGGCCTGGTATATCAATCCTTTATGGTCATCGTGTACTGCCTGATGAAATTATTGCCGATAAAAACGATTCTCGTACTGTGACAGGTCAGACCTGTGTGTCCGAAGTGTTGGCAGCCGTTGTTGAGCTTAAAAAACATTTTCAGATTATTTCAATTGAACAAGCGGTTGAACAACTTAAATCAGGTAACATAGAAAAAGACAGTGTGGTATTAACTTTTGATGATGGTTTTCAGGATAACTTCACTTATTTATATCCTTTGCTAAAGAAACATAATATCCCTGCAACCTATTACGTCAATTCGTCAGTGCTTAGCACTAACAAGAGCTTGTGGTTTCAAAGTATTATCAATTATTTTTACGCTATTCCCGAGCAAAGCATTCACATTACCATAAACAATAAGACCTATCCGCTGACTAATTCTGAGCAACGATACGCTGCCGCATTTGATTTTATGCGGTATTTACAAAGCAATCACAAACCGCAGGAATTTCACGCAATAATTGAACAAGTGGCGGGCGACTTAAGCCTACCTCAGGGTGATGATTTACACATGACTTGGGATGAGGTTAAAAAACTTGCGGACGACCCTTTGATTACTATCGGCGCGCATAGTTATAACCATTTTCCTCTGGGCTTTTGTGATGAAGCGCTTTCCACCGAAGAAATCACTCGGTCTATCGTTGATCTTGAGCAGCAACTAGGTCAAAAAATCAAACACTTTAGCTATCCACGTGGCCATGTCGAAGATTTTAATCAGCATCATATTGATTGTCTAAAGGCCAACCAAATTGAATCCGCGGTGTCTACCATACGAGGTGTTAACCGGCTAGGTGAGGATCTATATAGCCTGAGGCGAGTTGGTTTTCCGCAATGCATTACCAGCAATAAAGCAGACTTTCTTTGGCACGTCGGTGGCATCCCACAATTATTTCAAGCCATAAAAGGTTCTCGTTAAGGAATTGCTGTGAGACTCAGAACCCAAGTTATCCTTACGAGTATTAGTAAGTCACTCAAGCATGTGAGTGTCTTTATCATCGCGATCTTCCTTACTCGATATTTTACCAAAGATGAATATGGTACTTACCTTCAGGTAATGGCCATTATGGATGCTGTTTTGTACTTAGCATTGTTTGGGATTCCTTCAAGTGTTTATTACTTTTTGCCTCGCGCCGCAGAAAAAAAACGCTTAATGAAAAATACGATGTCGCTGTTATTTGCAGTCGCGGTTTTGGCGTCATTGATTATTTATCAGTTTGTTGATCAACTGGCTGTAGCATTCAACAACCCCGAACTGATCCCGCTCGGCTGGCTAATTGCTTGTTTTATTTTGTTGCAAATTCCAATCAAGCTATACGAACCCTTTATGATCTGCACTCAAAACGTGTCACGATTTGTAGCTGTTAATGGAACGTTTAACATCTTGTTTTTATTTGCCGTGGTAACCCCACTCTTAATGGGCTGGGGACTGTCTGAGTTGCTTGTTGTGTTATTTTATTTCTTTTTAGCACAGTTTCTGGTGATCTATTTGGTCACTGGGTTTACTTATTTTCAGCTAAAAGACGATGAGAGCGGTGATGATTATAAAGTGTCCGAGCAAATCGCCTATTCAGTTCCAATTGGTTTTACCGGCGCGATAGCGCAACTGGGTAAAATAGTTGATAAAATTATTGTCAGTGGTTATTTCAATCCAGCGACTCTCGCCGTATATGCTCGCGGGGCTATGGAGATCCCGATGCTGAACGTAATCGCCAACTCGTTGGGTAATATACTAATGCCCAAGTTTGTTGAAGAGTATCGGGCTGGAAATAATCAGCAAGTGATTAAGCTGTGGCATAGCTCAATCAAGATGATGGCAATGTTTATCTATCCTGCACTGGTGTTCTTGATATTAAACGCGAGCAATATCATACCCTTCTTATTTACCGAAGAATACTTAGCCAGTGTGATAATTTTTCAAGTATATACTTTAGGGTTATTAACTCGAATTACCAGTTATGACTCTATTGTAAGAACCGTTGGTAAAACTAAAATTTTATTTAAGATGTCTGTCTTGGCGGTTGTATTGAATATCGTACTGACTATATTACTAATAAATCTAATGGGTATAGTTGGTGCTCCATTAGCCACTGTTATCGTTGGCACGATATTACGATTTATTTACTTAGTTATAATCACTCGATTGTTAGAAGTCAGTCTAGTTAACGTTTTCCCCTGGATCGCTCTGTTAAAATTGCTTGGTTCGGCGCTAATCGCCGGTCTAACTATAATCCCCGTACTCAATCTCGATTTAGGTTATTTAGCCGCGATTTTAGCGAGTGGGGTAATATTTACCATTGCTTACTTAATTGTTTTCCGTATATTAAGCCCCCTTACGGAAAATGAGCTTAAATCGGTTAGAGGACTTATTCCAAAACCGATACGTTGGATACTATAAATGAACGCTGTCGCAAGCTTAATTGAAACTAAAAAATGGGATATAGACTCAGAAACTAAAGAGCGACTCATTTCGGTGGTTGATAAGTTTACTTCCAATCGTGCTCAACCTCTGGAGCTCAATGATCTTAAACAGTTTTCAAGCTACTTTGTTACTCACGTTTATAAGTTAGAGTGTACCCAAGCGGGTTTGCCGGTAAACTTTTACGCAAAGTTTGCATACCTTCCCAAAGAATATGAAAAGCGCCAGCGAGAAAGAATAAAATACGAATATGATTGCACCGTCCAAATTCAAAATCTATTCGAACAGCACGCTGATTTCGGTAGTGTAAAAGCCGAAGATTATTTTCATCAAGAGGCTGCTTTTGTGATGTCTGAAATGCCTGGTGAAAGACTCGACGAGATGTTAGTTGCGAGCATGAGACCTTTCTCAAGCTATGACAACCGAAAGTTATACAAAACGATGTATTCAGCGGGACAATGGTTAAGTCTCTTTCAAAAAGATATGCCCGTGAAGGGGGAAACTTGTTTTACCCGACAGCAATTAGAACAGCGGATCGCAGATTATCTGGGTAAGGTCGATCATTTAGATTCTTCCATCATCAATCCAGCATTAAGAGCTAGTTTGGTTAAGCAAACAACACATATAGTCGAAAATATTCAAGCGAAAGATTTAGTGATATCGGCTAAGCACAACGACTACGCACCGTGGAATTTGATGGGGCTTGACACGTCAGTGATTGGTTTTGACTATGCAGATATCGAATATGATTCGATTTATTACGATGTGTATCATTTCACTCGAGCATTAAATTCATTTAAGTTGAAACCAATTAAAAAGACTAAGATTATTGACGCATGCAAAAGGCACTTTTTACAAGGATATGGGCTTGATATTCCGCTCGATCATCCAACTCGAATTTATTTCAATATTTTCTTTTCTTTAGAGCGATTACAAATGTTACTAAGAGCTAAACAGAGAAATCGTGGATTGATTGGCAAATTAAGGACGCTGTCACAGCAACGACACATTAACTGGTATTTAGCGGAACTAAAGCAAATGGCGGAACGCTAACCTAATAATTAACGAGGTTTAGAAATAGCCTTGAACTCATCTATAATCAATTGTGCATTTTGTTTCCAGTCATACCACTTAAATTGAGGCATTTTTTGTTTATCTATCTGTAGTCCTTTGATAATTCCATCGGCTAAATCGCTAGGGGATTGAGGAGGAACTACAACACCGAAACTAGCCTCGGTAATAATATCTCTAACCGCGCCAACATCAGAAGCAACCACGGGTGTTCCGCAGCTCAAAGATTCAAGTACAACATTAGGACAGCCTTCTCTCAGGCTTGGTAAGCAGAGAAGGTTCGCCGCCGCCAAGTATTTTGGAATTTCCTCATGGTTTACTCTACCAACGAAATTGATTCTGTCGGATAGTTGCAAGTCCTCAACTTGTTGTTCGATTTGCTGCTGCAACGGCCCGGAACCGATAACCAATAATTTTATAGGTTTCTTTTTAAGCAAATCAAAAGCCTTAATCAAATCGTTTAATCCTTTTTCAATTTGAAAGTTTCCGACAAATAAACAATATTGTTGATTTGGGTCGAGACCGAGATGTTGCCGAGCTGCTAATGTTGGTACTCGCTTAAATTTATCTTGATCGACACCATTGTGTATTACTTTTGTTTTTTCTGATGATATGCCGAGAGCAACGATTTTGTTTTTTAGCTCATGGCTTTTAACAATATTGACATCAGACTGCTCGAGTGCAGAACGTATAAGCCTTCTTCTTAGTTTAAATTTAGTATATTCGTTGATATCACAACCTAATGCATGAATAGCAATTGGAATTCCTAGTTTTTGAGCGATCCTATTGGCACCAAAGCCGTCGGGGTAGACCCAATGTGCAGAGATCAAATCTACTTTGTTTTCTTGTTGCAAAGAGACAACTAATTTTTTGATCCCTAAACTAAAAAACCAACCGGTTAGCGAACGAAACATTTTTGGAATGACCAGATAACGAGGATGGTACACTTCGATACCATCAATGATTTCTATTTTTGGCATTCGTTGATTTTTTGGTTTAAGCAGCTCAAACGGATTAAATGGTAATGGCGATACAACGGTTACATTGAGACTGCCAGAGATTGAGTCTACAAGCTGCTTAATAAATAAACCACGGGTTTTTTCGAATCGATTAGGATAAAGATTTGAAATAATCAGAGCGGAGGGCAATGGCGCTTTATTTATGCCAGACGTCTCTTGAGATGTTTCTTTCACTACTGTAAAACCTTGGAAATTGTAAAAAGAAGCTTGCCGGTCGATGTTGGTTTTATTTCTTTTACAAAGTTTGTCTTAATTTCAATGGATTGACCAAGCATTTCTTTGGTTTTTAATTTAACCATTTCGAGGTATTGACGATTAACATTCTCGCCAGACTCCACTAAGTTAAAAACAATCAGCGAGTTAGTTTCTTGAATCATTTGAAATTGTTTAATTTCAGGGACTTCGTAAAAAAGATGAGTGAAATACTCGCCGTGTATCTTTTCGCCATTTTCCGCAAGAAAAAAGTCACCCGTACGGCCAGCAACTTTTGCAATTAATGGTAGACCTCGGCCGCATTTGCATTTTTTTGTTGCCACTGTGCCGACATCACCTAACTTATAACGAATAAGTGGCATTCCAAAATTCCAAAAATCGGTGACTAGAATATTGCCATTGCCGGACTCAACAGCAGCCCCTTTATCATCGACCAATTCCAATAAAATATTTTCTGCATTAATATGTAAGCCGGATTGTTGCTTGCACTCACTCGCAATCAATCCTACTTCTCTTGAGCCATAACGGTTTAGTACCTTGCATTTAAACGCGGTTTCAATTGCTTTTCGCTTGGATTCTGTGAGGGTTTCGGCCGAAGAAACAATACCGTCTAATTTTATTTTATGATTTGGTTGCTGCTCTAATAGATATTTTGCATAAAGGTTAAGCGCGTTAGCGTAACCCAGAATCATACTTGGTTGGATTTTTTCGAGTTGTTTTGTGAAATTAAACATTTCAGCGTCGGACATTTCAAATGCATCCAACTCCCATTGTCGTTCGATATAGCGAGAAAGAATGTGTTCTTTAACGGATTGAACGGCCTTAAGATCTCTCTGTGCTCCCCAAACGAGTGCTTTTCGTTTTCCAATATCCCAGCCTGACCACCGGTCATGCCTTATTTGGTCAGCACGCCTTAAGTTATGACGATCAAGATCTTTGTAATAAATTGTGGGTTGCCCCGTGGAACCACCTGAACTATCTTTAATTAAATCCGATAATTGATATTGTTTGGACAGCATCTCAGACATTCTTTCTTGTATAATTGCTTTTGTAAGAATGGGTAAGTTTTCAATATCACTTAATGATTTAATATCTTCAGGTTTTAGATTCTTCTCATCCATAACCTGTTTATAGTACTCAGTATTTTTGTAGGCATAGCTGACGATATTTTGTAACCGCTGAAGTTGTAAAGCTTGTATATTCTCTTCAGAAAAAAATTGTGACTTTTCGATCTCAGCTAACCGTGATAATCGCTTGTCGCCATTTTTCCAATAATATAGCGGGTAAATAATGTGCTTGTTGATGGGGCGTAGCAAGTCGAACATTCTAGAGTGCAGCTTCTTGTAGTTGAGAGTAAAGGTTGTTTGCAGTTGTTAGAAGCGATGGCTCTATTGAGCTACTGTCTTTAGGTTTTGAGGTCGGGGCTCTAACTAATTTAGCATTTTCTAAAAAGCTTTCTGCAGAGTTAAGTTTCGTTTTGGACGCAATTTGACTCAAGACTTCCATCGGTTGAATTAAAAGCTTGTTGTAATCAACTAAGTGAACTTTGTCACTTTTCTTCTTAAGCAGGTGGGTATAGCCTGCAACCCAGTACTCTAGCCAGGCATTTTCGGTGCTAAAGTCAAGTTTTGAACTTGTGTTGGAATACCAGTCATCAAAATTGATTGGTTTAAAGTTTTCTCCAAAATCATAGTGGCCTAACCAACGCATATAGCTTTTAGCAAATTCATCGTCTTTATGCATCTCGCAAAACTGTTGATGTTGCTTCATGAGAGAGCCAATGTGTGAAAGGGGTTCTCGGAATGGGATTAGAATGGTTGATTGTGGAAATAATCGATTCAACACATCTATTCTCGAGCAGTTAGCATTGTTTTTAGAAATGTATCTTTTCGGTTGAGTCGTTCCTGAAGACGCATCTAAGATTAGCTTCTTAAGAGTGATCGTCAATCTATCAGCAAAGGCTTTACTGGTATTTTTTAATGTCAGAGGTTCCAATCGGTCCTTAAGAACATATTTATCTTTTAAATAACTTAACCAAATGACTTCTTCAAATGCTTCTGGGCTATCAAATGAGACGTCCATACCGTCGCCATGAGCACGTTCAACCACTTCACCTTTTTTGCTAAATGGTTTGGAAATTTTTTTCCAAAGAAGTGGTGATAATATGAACGGCATATGTCTATAAGAGTAAGTACAAAACTCATCAGTCTTAAACAAAAAGTCGAGTAACAAGGTTGTGCCAGAGCGTGGTAGTCCGGTTACAAAAACTTCATGGTTAGATTGGATCGCTGAAAGCTGCTTGGCATTGAGACTAGTCTCTAGATCAGCCATGACTTTCTGTACTCCAGGTACATTGAAAGCAAGCTGATGGAGAGTTCGATCGATAAAGCTATAGTTTTCGGCGAATGACATTGCGTATCCATACGTAAGCGAGCGTAACGATTGTTAAAACAGTCATTGCGACAACAGAATACAATTGCTGATTTAGTTCTAGCGCCAACTCTTTAGAGTAAATTTCAACCGCATAAAAGAGGGCATATAAAACGACAAAAATAGCAATAAATTTACCCGCGAATTTTAGTGTCGCGAGCATCATAGTGAGAGAATTCTTACGCATAAATGCTTCTTTTTCATTATCGGTCATCTCTTTTGATTTCATGACAGATACAGACTTAGAAGAAAGTTTTAAAACATTTTGTGCGTCCGGCAAAATCTTAAATAAAATAAATAGTTCAACAAACACAACAGAAATTGCCAATAATAAAAGATAAACCATTACAATTAGTCTTCTTTCTTTTCTTGATCTTGATTGATAGCTTCGGCTTCTTCCAAAGTTTCTTCGTCAGAATTCTTTTTGAACATACGTTTTATTGGATACCAAAAAATACCCAGTATTGCCATAATAACCGCTAAAACAACACCAACGATTGCACCAATGACGCCAACTCCCGCACCGGGGCCGACATAGGCGTGTAATTCAGGTGCGAAGAGCAATGCTGCAATAGCAATCAAGATTAAAAATTTCATGGTCAAGTTACTCCTAGTAAAAATATTTTGTACAAATTATTTAGAACAGCTTGGCACTTGTTCAAAAAAGTCATTGGGGAACCAAGTCGCGTTTGATATATGTTCATTGTAATCAATAGATATGGTCGAAATATTATTGTGTTCAAATACCTTGTCGCCTTTTGGCGTGACTTGAACTACTCTGCCTTCATCAGGTATTACAATAAGTATATTTCCGTTTGGTAAATACTGATGCTTACCTTGAGCGCCAGAATAGAAAAATAGATCGCCGTCGATTAATTCATTTTTTAACTCATTGGTCACAGGGTGAATTTTAATGATTTCTGAGCGGCCAAAACCGGAGTTGTTGCTATATACCGAAATAAAGCCATCTTCAGTGAAGTCTGGGTCGTGTTGAAATTTCCACGGACCATTGCGAGCCCACTTAATTTCATAGGTTTCTGGGTCGACCACGGCAACCAAATGGATTCTTCTAAAACTTAATAACAGATCGCCGGCCTCAAAGTTTTCAAACTTGTCGGCTAACTCAGGTTGTAAAATATCAATATCATTGGGGTGAAATAGGTCATACTTTTCTTTGTCTGCAGGGGTTTTATCAAATCGCTTAAAAGGGTAATCCGCTCGTACGCTAAAGATGTTTGCCGGAGTGTTTGGTGCTTTCACTAAATCGTCGACTAATTCAAACTCGGCAATTGTTTCGCCTGTCATTGGGTCGAAATTAGTAAGGTAATTGTAATGTGCATAGGAAGTGTTATCACCACGCCAACCCCAATAAGTATTGTTAAGTCCTTTTTCTAGTGAGTGATGAAATACATCCGATCGTGTCCAGATGGGTTTACTACACTGGTCAACTCGGGCTAACACATCGCCGGAGTCGAAACTGACGAGCACTGAGCCATCTTCTAAGACTTTAAAAGCGTGTGGTGCATCTACGCCATTTAACGGTCCGTCAGGGTCGAGAGGCAAATAGGACAAGTCCCAGGTATGGAGTTTTTCTCCTTTCTCGTTCATTAACCAAGCACTATATTTCAGCGTAGCGCCGTCATAACCCATATAAGCATAATAGCCAGGTTGCACTTGATCGGGCTTATAAACCACATATCTCTCTCTCGACACATGTTTTGGGGCTTTTACGAGTCGGTTGACAGGAACAAGTTCTCCGTATCGCACGATCGAAAGCATCGCACTATACATGGATTCGATGGTTTTATAGGGCCACATTTTAAAGCTTCCAACGGCTAAACCGTACGCAAATACCGCGCCTGAAAATAGAAAAATGAGTGAGATTATTGATATTTTTTTGCTTATAGCCTCTGACATCTTTATGTAAGTTCCTTTATAAATAACGATTTCATGTTAAATATTGAGCGCGGAGTATATCAAATCTGAGAGCGCAAACGCCATACAATTTCTCTCTACGCCAAGGATTAAGTATATAACCTAAAATTCATTAGATCTCAGTATTTTAGATTAATGTTTAGGTTATTATTTAGACCTCGTGAACTATCTAAGAATGTTATACTCAAATTAGCAGACAGTGCACCGTCTAGCGGATCCGTTTTATACAAGACCAGCGCGCTTTAAACATCAGAATTAACAATGTCGAATGATCAAAACGACAAGATCAAATCGAAAAAGAGCTATCGATGCCAAATACTTTACCGATTAAACGTTTCAGACCACTATGCTGCGTACTAATCGCACTTTTCGCTATCCTTGTGCATGCGCCCCTAAGTGCGGAATCATTAGCCATCGAAGATATGGGGATTCATATTGTTAAACACGGCCAAGTATTTGAATTCCAACCTAAACTTTCGGGAGACGTAAACCTCTGTCGAAAGGACATGGGACATGATGATGTAAAAGTAAATCCGCTAACTGGTAAAATTACTTGGGATACCAGTCTACTTAGTTTTGGGCGTGGGTTTCACATACGAATTAAGTGCAGCAATTTCAACACAGCTGCCTTCGCCTCTATGGTGGTACATGTCGATATGAAAGGAGGCAGTCGCTATCACATACTTGGAAAGCAAGGCGTTGCCAAACATATCTCTTCTGCCAGCCAAGCGTTAAAATCGGGTGATACCTTGATCATTCCTGACGGCACCTATGCCGTTTCTACTAGTCACGATGGCAGTTACGAAAATGCTTTGAAAATGGTATCACCGACTTCGGGCAGTAAAACACAGTTTACAACCTTAATCGCGCGCCATCCTGGGCAGGTTAAGGTATCTGGCGCTGCAAATGAAAAAATAGCAAAGCAAAAGAATGCCTTCCAGTTGGCGAAGTCAAAATACTTAGCAATTGTCGGCATTGTATTGGGTGAAGTCCAGCGAGAGTCATTCACTACAACTGGTCCCGGGCACCGTTTATTATTGGATTTTATAGGTACTGCAGGGGCCGGAACCTGGGGATTTCCTTGTAAAGATTTCAAGCAAGCTAAAAAGGGACAATGTTCAAATGCAGGACTTAGAGTCAATGGTGGTAGTCCTCTAATACAATCGAGTTACAACTGGGGTCATAACCGATATGGGATTATGACTCGAAATACTAACGGATCAGTCACTCGGCGATCTTTAGTAAGGCTTGACGAGCATCGGGGAGATCAACCCTATGGCGGATTTAGTGATTATTGCGCCAAAGCTCACTTGAGCCAGGACAACACGGTTTTTGACTCGTTGGCAATCGCCGCGCCGCATTATAAGAATTATGCAGGATTAGCAGCTTTTCCTGTTACGGGCTGTGCAAAAAAGCCCGCCGAACACCGAGTGGAAGGACTACTATCAGTGAATAATAAGCTGTCACTTTCACTGATGGATGCCAAAGCGGGCCCTGATAACATTTGGACCAATATCGTCTCATATGACACGGAAGGAACTTGCACGCCACAGAAAAATCGCTGTGGCGCTTGGTTGTTGCAATCTAAAAAGCCGACTATCGTCAGTCATTCTTATTTTGGTAAAGCCACAGGCTTTGGCGGAAACTCAGCTATTACCGGTCCGTTTAGTCGAAAAAACATACGGCTTGACGAAAACGTTATTATTGACCAAATTCCTGGTATGGCCAATAGAGGCGCACCTCCGCGTTACTTGCCGCAGACCCAGCTTTATTTTAATGGTAAATCTGACACATTTTGGGGTGACCCAAAATTTTCAAGCAAAACGACGGTGAGACGCTGGCCTATTGCCGGTGAAGATATTATTGCTAAGCACATGCGAAGTTATCAAAACACCGCCGCTCTTAAAGTGGGTGGGGGCACTGTATCGATCGACGGCAATCGCGGTGCAACTTCGTCTTCAACCAGCATGTCAGAATACTTTTGGGGCTATAAAGACCCTCTTATTCCGCCTTTGGTTGTTAGAGTTATGAAAACAAATGCCGGGAATCATATTCGTTGGGAACATTTTGTGACTTCCGCACAAAGAAAACGGGTTACGGGCTGGCGAGTTAATTGTGCTGATTTAGGAAGTGACCAACTGAAAAAGTTATCTGAGCTGGATTTAACGACTTTACGTTACTTTGATCAATCTAATTGCCAATCTTATGCAGTTCAAGCCATTTATGGCGACAAGCTAAGCGGAATCGCTTATATAGAAAAATAGACTAAAAGAAAAATCTTAAATCAGTAATTGCAATAACAAAATTATCCCAAAATTTTACAATTAGCCTCTAGACCCCACGAAATAAGGGACCTAGATCGCAAGCCTTAATGCGACGTTGATCACAGAACCATTGAGATAATCTTCATTTCGCGCCAAAAACGGAAGCTGGTCACACATACTCATTATAGTTATTCCTAGACTTACCGATAGAAGGTCCAAGAGAACAGAGTTTGCCAGTAGTCATTTGTTCTTTCATTTTTAAGTTTAAATTTCTAAACCTAAATACTGTTCCATAAACCGAAATTAAGGTGAGTTCATGTTTTTCCAATCGTTTTCAAAACTAGCCAGCAAGGCCAAGTCAATTTTGACTGCAAGTGTTTTGGTGCTAGCTTCAGCATGTGGAGGAGGCGAGGAGAGCCCAGGAGAGAAAGTCTCTGGTCCATTACAATATAGTATGACAGTCACTGTTACAGGGAACGGTAATGTCACATCATCGCCAAGCGGCATCGATTGCTCGCAAACATGTAGCGCAGATTATGATGAGGGTAGTCAGATTTCACTAACAGCTACTGCTGATGCGGGTTACGAGTTTGCAAATTGGACCGGGGCTTGTAGTGGAGACGGAGCCTGTAATGTGACACTCGACAGCGCAGCGGAAGTAGGTGCCGTGTTTGAACAAGTGAGCACGCAATCCTTTGAGTTGAGCGTGAGTGTGACAGGCAATGGCCAAGTGGTTTCATCGCCAGCTGGTATTGACTGCGGTAACGACTGTACCGAGTCGTTTCAAGAAGGCGACCAAGTATTAATGACTGCGACCGCTGACTCAGGTTATGAGTTTGTTGCATGGGGAGGAAGTTGTTCTGGCTCCTCAACTTGTACTGTTGTGATGTCTCAAAACAAATCCGTGTCGGCAGAATTTCGCCAAATCGGCGCTCAAACGCAAACATTATCAGTTAGTTTAACGGGGTCTGGCTCTGTCAGCTCAAGCCCTGCGGGTATTAATTGCGGAAGCGACTGCTCAGAGCAATACCAGCAAGGTCAGTCGGTCGTGCTAACTGCAACGCCTGCCACGGGGTTTCGATTTGATCAGTGGCAAGGGGCGTGTTCTGGTTCTGGAGCTTGTCAGGTTGTTATGTCCGAGAGTCGCTCGGTCACCGCGGTTTTCTCAGAAATACCGAGTACAGAGCATGTTTTGTCAGTGACAGTTAATGGAAACGGAACCATCACTTCAAGCCCATCAGGAATTAACTGTGGTTCAGATTGTAGTGAAGCGCTCGCAGAAGATACCGTGATTAGTCTATTTGCCACAGCGGATAGTGGTTACAAACTAGAATCCTGGAGCGGTGCTTGTTCTGGTAGCGCTGGCTGTAGTGTAACAATGTCACAAGCACAAACCGTGACAGCAACATTTGTTGAGAATAACTCAAGCGGTACCCTTGCTATCGCAGATATGGGGTTACACGAAGTCGATTTTGGAGACACCTTTACCTACCAACCTCAAATTACTGGTGATGTCACTATTTGCCGAAAAGATTTGGGCCACGATGATGTGCGAGTGGATTCAGAAACCGGCGCAATCACCTGGGATACTTCAGGCCTAAATTTTGGTCGCGGTTTTTATATTCGAATCAAGTGTAGTAATTTTGATGAGTCTGTTTATGCGGCAATGGTGGTTCATGTTGATAAGTCAGGAACCAGTCGCCTTAGAGTTGCGGGTGAAAATGGTATTTCTCAGTATATAGGTCGGGCAGGGCAAAATATGACCGGCGGCGACACCATTGTTTTTGCGGATGGTAATTACCCTGTTTCGGTAACTCGCGATGAATCCTTTGAGAATGCGTTTAAAGGCACAGCGCCGACAAATGGAAGTGATGATCAATTTAGTACAATCATTGCGCGTAATCCGGGAGGCGTCATCATTAATGGTGAGGCACAAAATGGCATTGGCAAACAAAAGAATGCATTTCAATTAAGCTCAAACAAAAATGTCGCTATTGTAGGGTTTGTGGTGAAAAACGTCATGCGAGAGTCCTTAACCAATGAATCGGGTGCCTCCAATGAAAATTTATTAATTGATTTTGTTGGCGCGGCAGGCGCTGGCACAGGCGGTCTACCTTGTTCGAATTTTAGTGAAGCAGGTACAGGCGCATGCTCAAAAGCTGGAATGCGAATAAACACGGGAAATCCTGTGTTCCAAAATAGTTATGATTGGGGGCAAAATCGATACGGAATTATGACGCGAAGCACCCATGGTTCAATTACCCGTCGATCTTTTGTGCGCTTAGATGAGCACCGTGGCGATCAACCTTACGGTGGCTTTAGTAATTATTGCGATACTTTGCATTTAAGTCAGGATAATACCGTGTTCGACTCGCTTGCGATTGCAGCGCCACATTACAAAAACTATGCAGGCTTAGAGGCTTACCCTGCGACAGGGTGTGAAAATACCTCAGCAACCTTGAAAACAGTAGGCTTACTTGCAGTCAACAATAAACTATCTTTATCATTAATGGATCAAAAAGCGGGACCAACTCATACTTGGGATAAAATTGTTTCCTATGACAGTGAGGGAACTTGTACACCTCAAACAGATCGATGTGGTCTTTGGTTGTTGCAAGCGGATAAATCTGTCGATGTGACCGACTCGTTCTTTGGTAAAGCAAGAGGCTTTGAAGGTGGAACTAGTCGTGGCCAGGCTTTTGGTAGCAACGTCAATTTAGCTTCGGATGTTGATATTGATGATATTCCTGGGATGAATGACGCCGGTTCTAGACCCGAGTATTTACCTTTGAAGCAGCTTTATTTCCAAGGTCGTTATGACACATTTCATGGCGACGATGGCTATGACGCTCCAACCACTGCGAGAAGATGGCCCATTCCAGGCGAGGATGTAATCGCTTCGCATATGCGTTCTTATCGCAATCCGACTGCTTTGAAAGTGGGTGGAGGCACCGTTGATATTAATGGTGACCGTGGTGCCGCAGCTGCGGGTGAAAGTATGTCCGAATATTTTTGGGCTTACATCAACGATAAAGTGCCACCTTTAGTTGTCAGAGTTAAAGATAAAGGGGCTGTACATCGTGTGGCTTGGGAGCACTTGTCGGGCAGTCGTCGAAGCGCGGTAACTGGCTGGAAGGTGATATGTGTAAGTACTGGCAACAGTCAGTTAGCGGAATTAGGTGTTAGTCAATTAGTTTACAATGATGATTCCGGTTGTTCTTCTTATGCAGTAAAAGCAGTTTACGCGGATGGAGACAGCGGAATAGCTTATACTGAGAGTCCAGAGTAAATCCTATTAATTTTCTGTAAGCAAACGTGGCCAGTATCATTGCTGGCCTTGTTTGCATTTAGAAACTGTCTTTTTTAGCTGATTATCCATGTAAACGCCATTTCTATCTGAATTTACGTAACTTTTGTACATCTCAGTGGCTCTAATTGTTTATACTTCACTGTACCGATCGTGGTCGTCATATTGTATTGTAAGGACGGCTAGTAGGAATGCATCTATTTATCAAACTGCTTGGAATGCTATGAATTCTCCAATTACCGCTGCTAAGTTCAATCTTAAACACTCAATTTTTTACGCCGTTATATTCTTACTATCGACAGCCTGTGGCGGTGGAGGAAGTTCTAAATCGAGTCCTCCTGATAATGGCGGAGGTGGTGGTAACGGTGGCAATACTCAATTTACACTCAATGTAACCATAGATGGCTCTGGAAGTGTTACTTCAAGCCCTGCTGGTATTGATTGCGGTACCGACTGCAGTGAAGACTTTGCGAGTGGTACGTCTGTGACTCTAACCGCTGTTGCAGATAGTAATTTTGATTTTACTGGCTGGAGCGGGGCCTGCACGGGTGTCTCGACATGCACTGTGTCGATGAATAGTAACCAATCGGTAGCCGCGACTTTTCAACAACAGACATCTGAAGTTTTTACTCTTACTGTTTCGAGTAGTGCGGGGGGAGACGTTGTCTCATCACCCGAGGGAATTTCGTGTGGTAGCGAGTGCGAGATGCAAGTGGATGGTAATTCGGCAGTCCATCTATATGCCCAACCAGAACCAGGCTTTAAGTTAGAATCTTGGTCTGGAGAGTGCAGCGGTAACACTTTATGTAGCTTTTCGATGACAGAAAATAAGTCAGTATCGGCCAACTTTGTAGAGCAAACATTAAAAATTGCCGATATGGGATATCACGAAATTGCACATGGTGAGACCTTTGATTTTCAACCCGTCATTTCCGGTGATCCAACGATCTGTCGCAAAGATATGGGGCACGATGATGTTCAGGTCGATTCTGAGACAGGCCGAATAACTTGGGACACTTCTGAGCTTAGCTTTGGTCGCGGCTTTCATATTCGAATTAAGTGCAGTAATTTTTCAGAATCAGCGTTTGCTTCATTGGTTGTGCATGTCGATAAATCAGGAACCAGCCAACTTAGAGTGGCTGGTGAAAATGGAGTTTCACCTTATATTGGTGTCGCCGGACAAAGTATGGCTGGCGGTGACACTATCGTTTTTCCTGATGGCACTTATCCAGTGTCTGTTAGCCGCGATGAGTCATTTGAAAATGCTTTTAAAGGCACAGCACCCACTGCCGGTAATGAAGATCAATATTCTACCATTATCGCGCAATCTCCCGGAGGAGTGATTATCGATGGTGCCCCTCAAAACGGAATTCCAAAACAAAAGAATGCATTCCAATTGGGCACCAACGCCTATGTTGCGATAGTTGGTTTTGTGGTTAAAAATGTGCAACGAGAGTCGCTCACCAATTTCGAACAGTCCTCAAATACCAATTTAATCATTGAGTTCGTCGGCGCACAAGGAGCCGGGACTAGCGGGTTGCCGTGCTCTAACTTTTCAGAAGCAGGCGAAGGACGGTGTTCTAAAGCTGGAATGCGAATCAATACGGGTAACCCTTTATTTCAAAATAGTTACGATTGGGGTCATAATCGTTATGGGATTATGACTAGAAGTACTCACGGCTCTATCACTCGACGCTCTTTCGTACGATTAGATGAACACAAAGGTGACCAACCCTACGGTGGATTCAGTAACTATTGCGACACCTTGCATTTGAGTCAAGATAATACAGTTTTTGATTCTCTCGCGATTGCCGCTCCTCACTATAAGAATTATGCGGGTTTAGAGGCCTACCCGGCGACAGGTTGTGAAAACGATCCCTCTGAGTTGGAGTCGAATGGCACTCTTTCTGTTAATAATAAGTTGTCCTTGAGCCTAATGGATTCTAAGGCTGGACCAACTCATCAATGGAAAAATATTGTGTCTTACGATACCGAGGGCACTTGCACTCCGCAAACCAATCGCTGTGGGTT
Source organism: Kangiellaceae bacterium (assembly GCA_965230525.1). GTDB lineage: Bacteria > Pseudomonadota > Gammaproteobacteria > Enterobacterales > Kangiellaceae. The sequence goes on along the minus strand of OZ246008.1, from coordinate 3,424,584 downwards.
GTGGTTACTTCAATCCGATAAGGATGTTGATGTAACGGACTCCTTTTTTGGAGCGGCTCGAGGCTTTCAGGGTGAAACTAGCCCCGGTGTCGCATTTGGTAATAATGTCGATTTCGTAAGTGGGGTCATTATTGATGATATTCCGGGTGTTGGCGACCGAGGTAATCGGCCGGAATATCTGCCCGAAAGTCAACTCTACTTCAATGGGCGATCCGACACTTTTCATGGTGATCCAGGATTTAATACGCCGACTAATGTTAGACGCTGGCCGATAGCTGGCGAAGACATTATCGCTAAACACATGCGAGCTTACCGAAATACTGAAGCCCTTCGTGTTGGTGGTGGTACTGTCGATATTGATGGAAATCGGGGGGCTGCCGCTGAAGGTGAAACAATGTCAGAGTATTTTTGGAGCTATATAAACCAAAATATTCCACCTCTTGTTGTAAGAGTAAAAGACAAAGGGAGTAGTAAACGAGTAGCCTGGGAAAGACACACTGGAGGTCAACGCGATGCGGTTACCGGATGGAAAGTTCTGTGTACCGCAACCGGAAACAATATACTCGCCACTCTGGCGGCAGATCAACTTGTATTTAACGACGATAGTAGCTGCACTGAGTACGCGGTATTGGCAACGTATGCCTCTGGCGATAGTGGTATTGCCTACAGAGAATCTGCCAATTAAAATTTTTAATCGGTTTACTCACGAGTCGATTAATTAACATTTGAAAATAACTGTTTTTTAATTTAAACAAGTGTTAATTTGATTAAGGTTTACTTTAAGAAACTACAGGTAAGAGTGACAAAAACGTTTTAAGCTTTTCTTATCCTCTTACCTGAATTTGCAAATATCTAATGTTGTTCTTCGGTAGATAAAAACAATTGGTATTAATCAATAAATTCTCGATGCCACAACTCAAGTACTAGCAGTTGCCAAAGCACGCGGTGGTTATCGCGCTCTTCCGCTTTGTGTTGTTTTAATAACCTTTTCACTTCACTTGGATCAAAGTAGCCACGATTATGCGCTCGTTCACAGTCGATAATGTTACTTACGTATTCGTACAGATCGCCTTTAAACATGATTGAAAGGGGAGTTGGGAATCCTTGTTTCTTTCGATAAAGTATTTCGTGAGGTAAAAAGTCTTCCATTGCTTTTTTGAGGATGTATTTATTTTCATAGCCTTTAAAACGATATTTACTTGGCATGATGGCTGAAAATTCTAAAAATCGATGGTCTAAAAAGGGGACTCTTAGTTCGAGTGAGGCAGCCATACTCATGCGATCGGCTTTAATCAGTAAATCATCGACTAACCAGGTTTTTACATCCAAATACTGCATTCGGGTTTGTAAATCTTGCCCTTTAGTATACTCATAGTAGGGTGCAATATTCTTTTGGTTAGAGTTTTGTTCGACTATTTTTCGAAACTCTTTTGAGTAAAGCTTTTCTTTCTGTGAATTTTCATAAAATGAAACGCCAGAATAGCTTTGCTCAATACTAACTTCACTTAGGTCGGCATATTTAGCCCACTTTTCGCCAAGAAGTCGTAACAGCGGATTTAATATTGGATTTCTAATAAATTTAGGAATCTTTTTATACTGCTCAACGACATGCATATATTTGTAAATCGGATAGCCGCCAAACACTTCATCAGCACCTTCACCGGATAAAACAACCGTGACTTTTTCTTTAGTCTTTTTTGCCAAGTAATAGAGTGATATTGCGGCAGCCTCAGTGACCGGTTCATCCATATGGCGAATATAGTCGGGTAAAAAGTTCTTAAAATCATCGGCACTCATAAAATATTCGGTATGGTCTGTGTTAAATTGTTCAGCGACCTGACGTGCATATTTTGTTTCATTAAAGTCAGAGCCATAATCCCATGCCACCGAAAATGTTTTAATGTCTTTGACTCCGAGCTTTTTCATCATGGCCACTACAGCAGACGAATCTATGCCGCCACTCAGAAAAACGCCAAGAGGAACATCACTACGAAGTTGAATGTTTACTGCGTCTTCAAACAACGACTTTGTTTTATCAATATAAAATTGCTCGCCTTTGTCTTGAGATTTTTCGAACTGCATATCCCAATATTTCTCTATATTAAGTTTTCCGCCTTTGATTGTGAGGACATGGCCCGGCGGTAATTTTTTTATATTTTTAAAGAGAGTTTCATTTGTGGGACAGTAGCCCACAGACATGTAGCTATCAATTAATCTTTGGTTAACACTTTTTTCAATGTTCGGCACTTCTAACAAGGACTTAATTTCTGAAGCGAAAGCAATTCCTTCTTCTGTCTGCAAATAAAATAAGGGTTTTATACCGACGCGATCGCGTGCGAGTACAAATTCGTCATTTTCGCGATCCCAAATAGCAAAAGCAAACATACCATTTAATTCTTGCAGGAACGCTACTCCTTTTTGGCGATAAAGTTCCAAAATGACTTCGGTATCTGAAGTGGTTTTAAAGCTGACGCCCTTTGATGTAAGCTGTTGCTTTAACTCTACATAGTTATACACTTCTCCGTTATAACAAATGGTTGTATCTGCATGGGAGCTGGTCATTGGTTGATTAGAGCGCTCGTTGGTATCAATTATGGTTAGGCGTCTATGTCCCAGTCCGATTTCCTTATCGAAAAAATAGCCGAACCCATCCGGACCGCGATAGGGTATTTTTTCGCTCATCTTTTCAATCAAGTTTTGGGGGGCTTCCTGTCTTGATTTATAGTTGAAAAGTCCTACAATTCCACACATGTTTTTTTATTCCAAAAATTAAATAAGTACTAACCGCGATTTATTCTAGACCTTCGCTAAGGTTTACCTTGAGTCGTTTCATTGATGATTCGATAAACATTGTTGATTCGTTCTTCCCAACTATGTTTCTCCATTTCTTTTGCTCGTTTTAGATTCACTTCTAGATTGTTTTCTGCGAGCGCTTGATCACAGGCAGCGAGAAAACTCTCATTGTCATGTCCGATATAACACTCATCACCAAATGCGCGCTTTACTTCGGGGATATTGGTACTTACAACTGGTAGGCCCGCGGCAAAATATTCTGGTAACTTTAACGGATTGCAGTTATTTGTCAGCTTGCTGTATACAAAAGGAATCGTACCGATATCTGCGGCTTTGCAATACCGCGGAAGTTCTTCAAAATCTTTTTCACCCAGTAGGTAAATATTTTTAAATCCCGCAAATTCTTTTTCAGCCATCGAATATCGGCCAACATAGACCCACGACCAATCAGGTCTCTGTTTGGCCAAGTACTTAACTAAATCTTTATCAACCCAGTCGTACGAAATATGCCCAAAAAATAAAAATATTGGGCCAGGAATATTGGCGATATCTTCCGCAACGGTAGTTTGTTGCTCTAATGTGCTTGCAAATAGGCTGTAGCTGACTCCATGAGGCATGTAATGCGTATTTGGGTTACTGGCGACATTCTTGTCGTATAATGTGCGAGCCGAACAAAAGATAACATCTGCGGCTTTATTAAGCTTTTTGTCCATCTCTATAAATCGTTGCCCGTCTAGCCCTGAGAAACTTGCTTGTTCATCGACGGTATAATAGATCAGCGCTTTTCGCTTCATATTAATGACGTAGTCATGCCAATTTTCAGAAAATACGAACAGGTAGGGCTTGCTCATATTTAAGCGCCATTTTGCCCATCCAACTTGCATTTTGAGAATTAGCTTATTGAGTGCATTTCTGAAAGGAAACCAACTGAATGGTATGACTAATGGCGTGAGCACGTAGAGATTTTCGTTAATCTTCTTAACACCTTTGAAAAAGCCTTTTAGCTTGTTCCAAATTCGCTTCATATCGTCGGAAGATGCTGTTGGCGCTCTGAACCCAATGGAAGACACAAACAATACCTTATTATCGTTGGCAAAGCGGGTAGAAAGTTGGTATTTGCTAGTCTTCCATCCCCAATCATCGGAAGAAAAGAAAACGATACTTTGGTTTTTCATGAATACTACCTTGTCGATTATTTAATCATTTTTTTGTTTTTGGATAGACTTGAACCCAGTTTTTTTCGCTAACAAAAACCAGCTCTCCATTAGGGCCTATTGTAACACCTTCGTACACCGGTGCACCGGAAAGTTTTAGCAGTGAAAGCACTTCACCTGTTTCTGGGTTTACTTGGATTAGCTTTTTAGATTCTTGGCTTAATATCAGTAAAGTGTCGCCCCATGGGTCGAATGTCATTCCCGCAATATCGGTTATTACACCATCAAATGCCGTTTCCGCATCGAAGGGCTCAATAACACCATTTTCGTTGTTAAACAGGTTAAGCAATTGTACCGAATTAAAAAAGCCGGTCTCCAGTGGTGTTTCTGTGTACAAAACTTGCATTTTTGATAGCGGGTTTCTAGCGGTTCCCTCAATTGCAGTGTAAATTCTAGCCTTTCTTTTATCCGAACCAATTCGATAAGCAGTTGATTCTAATCCTTTATTCTTTACTGGAGGACGTAGACCAAACCTTAATGCTTTTGCCGCGCTGTAGTAACCTCGTTCGAACACATGTTGGTTGACATCAATTAAGTAAACGATATTTGCTTCAGTTGCAATGAGTAGCTGTTTGCCGTTGATAAAGGACAGTCCTTCAGTATCTTGATGTATTTTGCCTGCTTTACGCAACCGGCCAATATAGCCAAAATTTTGATTATATCGATACAAGACAGCGGCGTTATTTTGAATGATGAAATATTCTCGTCTATAGGGATCCCATGTTATCCCCGATGCATTATTGCCGATCTCGTTAACCTTAAATGCGCGATTACCTTGGCTGTAGTCGTTCAGCGTAAATGGAATAGTTAAGTTATTATATTGCTGCGCCAATAACACTGGTGGCAGAGCCTGAGATGTTGACTCCGCAGTCTGATTGGGCGTAGTTGATACACAAGCTGTCAATGTGAGCACTACGGTAATCGTCAAGCTTCGCTTGGTTGTTTTTCTCTTTGAGCTCTTTAGCATCGCTAGTACCAGTCCCTTTAAACAATCATTATTTGTTATTTTTCAGTAAATTAGGCACTTAGCTAGAAATGCGCGCGCCCTGCAGGAGTATAGATCAGATGAAAAGACTTTTCTTTTGCACCGGAGATTATTGATCTCTGACAACTGTGCGCTTTTCCCACTGTCTTTGAGACCTTGGTCACAGGGCTAGTAACTAAAGAGATTAATGCGAACTTAGTCGCTCCAGCTTTGCGAATCATGGCCGATAATAGGCTTAACAAAATATTTTTTGATTCCAAATTCCATTAAGGTTAAATCTCAATGAACAAACTAATGCAGCTAAGTTTCTCAATATTCAAGCAGGTTTCTGCTGTTGGATTATTGTCAATAGGAATATTGGCTTGTGGAGGAGGGGAAGAATCCGCAGACAGAGGGTTAGAGTTATTGCAAAAAACCCTTACCGTTGAAATAGAAGGCCTTGGCTCAGTTGAGGGCGATATTGAATGCTCTAGCCAATGTGACTCAGTGTTAGAGCATGATGCGTCCATTCAAATCACAGCCACCCCCTCTAACGGTTATGTCTTTCAGCAATGGAATGGTGCTTGTAGCGGTAATGGAAGCTGCGAAGTGGTAATGAATAGCGATAAAGTTGTTGCCGCTGTTTTCGTAGAAGAAGGTAGTGAAATTAGTGAATTTGAGTTAGCCGTTTCCAAGGTTGGCAGTGGAAGTGTTACATCCTCGCCAGCAGGTATAGATTGCGGCTCGGATTGTGCTCACGATTTCAGCGACGGCGAGTCAGTAACGCTGACTGCGAGCCCTGATGCAGGGCAGCTGTTTATCGGATGGAGCGGTGCTTGTAGCGGCACTAATAGCTGTGAGGTCAGTATGACTCAAGCCCGAAGTGTTACAGCAAATTTCCAACAAGATAGCTCTGTCGAGCTATTTACAATGAACGTGTCAGTGACGGGTGACGGCACGGTGACATCTTCGCCAAGTGGTATAAATTGCGGAAGTGATTGTAGTCAAGAATTTGAGGCTAACACTCAGGTTTCGCTAACAGCAACACCAAGCAGTGGAAGTCAGTTCGTCGGTTGGGGCGGTGCTTGTAGTGGCTCGAGTAGCTGTAATGTCACCATGAGCGTTGCTCGAACTGTGACCGCAGAATTTCAATCGATTAACGCATCGACCTTTGAATTAACAGTAGATGCTGTGGGAAATGGGTCTATCAATTCATCGCCAGGTGGGATTTCATGTGGACTCGATTGTCAACATGATTTCGCTGAAGATACATCGATTAGTTTGACTGCTACAGCCGATGAGGGCTACCAATTTAGTGGTTGGAGCGGTGCCTGTTCTGGAACAGGTAGTTGCAATGTAATCATGGATGCAGATAAAAGTGTTACTGCAGAGTTTATCGAAGAAATCCCAAATAATTATGATTTGGACGTGACGGTTATAGGTAACGGCAGAGTTACATCTTCGCCCAGCGGTATTGATTGCGATGGCGACTGCACTGAATCTTATGAAAGCGGCACTAGGGTGGTTTTAACTGCCATTCCAGATGCTGGCTTTGAGCTCGATGTGTGGCAAGGTGATTGCAGTGGTGCAGGGAGTTGTAGTGTCACACTGAATGATAATGCTCAAGTTACCGCTCGATTTAAAGAAGAAGGACCAGCGCCGGAGATTTTAATAGAAAACTATACTCAACAAGCGGATGCTTTTCAATTAGGTGAAATTCCAAATAATGCCTCTGGAATCACTTGGAATCCTGAATTACAACAGTACTTAGTGGTGAGAAACAACTCAGCGACTGTGTATCGTTATGATGTAAACTTTTCCTATATTGGCCAGTTCCGGGTTTCTGGAATCAGCGCAGATACAGAAGGGTTAGCTTTTGTTGAAGATGATCAAATGATGATCGTCTCTGAGGATAACTTTGGTTCAAGAGTTACCGTCACTGAGTTCACTACGGCGGTAGATGGCGATGTACCTAATTCGCAACGATATAGGGTTATGAGCCGCGGCGGCAGTAATAAAGGTATGGAAGGGGTCGCAGTTCGAAAGCCAAACGGAAGTGATCCCGCTCGAGTATATGCTTGTCAGGAAGGCACCGGTGGTAACAACATGCGGGTTGTCTATTTTGATATGCCTGCTGATTCCAATAGTTTGTATGATTACAGCTCTAATTTGACCGTAATAGAGCCCTTTGATGCGGATCAAGCGTTTAGCGGTAATGTAACGGACTTAGCGGGCATGGTTTATGACTCAAGAACTGATAATCTGATTATTGTAAGTCACGAATCTCGTAGGGCGATTCAAATTGACCCCGATACGGGCGCAATTTTATCGACACTAAGGCTTAACGGCGCGCCTCAATATGAAGGGGTAACGATAGGACCAAATGGCGAGTTGGTTTTTGTAAGTGAGGCGAATTGGATTCATATCTTTGAGCTTAACTAACCATTGATTCAAATAAAGCCCTTGGCGAAACATCATCGCTAGGGGCATTTGCTCAAACCCAATTCTCAGGTGCTCATCGGATATTCTTTAGATTTTGTTGGTAAATATCATTTATTTAGATATTTATTTCTGCAATCGGATTAATGCTATCCGTGCTCGCCCTCAATCGTTAAATTAGCCCTATCATTTGACGTGTTGGTCTGTTGAGCGCTGTCTGGAAACAACACGATAACGATAAAAAACAGTAATCCCAGTAAAAATAAAATGCTAAATCCCTGTTTTGACCACTTCATTGTGGATGCTCCTTTATATTTGCCTTAAATAGATGCTTGCAATATGCGTAATCTAGTTAAGTTGTGCTGCCTAGCGAAATATTATCTCACTTAAAGCAACAATTTAAAGAAAGCATGAAATTACGCAGAGGGCGTTGCGGTTTGATTGTGTTTAATCCAGTGAGTCAGCAATTTGCTTAAGTAACCAATCCTGTAACCAAGGACAAACCCTGATAGCCCTTTGGGTGATTTGCGGGAACAGTGTTCGTAAAGATGAACGATTAAATGATATCCAAAATAGGCGTTGCAAATAGGGGCTTGGTTTGGAAATACGGCTTGATAACCATTCATAAACGCATTCGCCATCGCTTTTTTCTTGTGCCTAAGCCAAGGAAATTGCGACTTGAAGTAAATTTCTGCTAGGAATTGGCCAGTATCAAACGCCACGTGTTCACGGTGCGCATCTTCAAAGTCAACCAAGTTAATTTGCTCTTGATTATGCAAAATATTTCGGAAGGCGAAGTTTCCATGTACTTGAGCAATGGCTCCTTCATTTTCCAAAGAAAATAGCTCAAGAATCATTTTTTCAAGTCTGGATAGCCGATCAATAGACAGTTTATGGCGTTGATTAGCTTTAAGAAACTCTATCATTCGCTTGAGGTTTTTAGATCGATTGCTGAACTGGCCGTCGAGCGGTTCAATCTTGCTCGCGAGTTGATGGTAGTGACCAAGCCATTGCCCACAGCGTTTAAGGCTGCTTGTCAATTCACCGCTGCTAAAGGCCCACTTGAAAATATGTTGATTAAACCAATCGTTAAAATTGCTACCTTGACAGCCGGAGAGCAACATCGCTTTTTCATCTTTCCAAAGTTTAATTGGCTTGGACATGCCAAAAGAGTTAGGTAGTTTTTTGGCGCTAGTCCATGCGCACTTTAACAGTTCGAACTCCTTAATAAGATCGTCTATATCATGGTCTTGCTGCTTAACAACTTTTAGACCTCGAACCTTGAGAACAAAAAAATCTGAGTGCTGCGCAACTTTGATTTTGTAGATTCGGCGGTCATCGTCATAGATTATTCGATAACTTAAGCTGGCAGACTGTGACAGGTTTAGTTCTTGAGTGATGGTTTGCTGAATAACTTTTTGTAGGCTATCTGATAAGCTGATTTCTGATTTATTCACTGTGTTTCAATCTATGTTTAAGGCGTCTAAGTCGATAGTATAATCCGACAACTAAAGAAAGTACTAACCCCTTTGCTGTGTGATTAAACCACTGAATGGCATACAAATTATCTATTTGAGGCTTCCAACGCTTCACCCAAGGTGGGTTGGTATTAAAGCAAATGTAATCTAACCCCTGTTGTTTAAGCATACTTTCAATAATGCATTTAACCATTACTGAGCCAGGACTTAATTGGGCGAGTTCTTCGTTGTAAGCAATCTTATGCAGGTAAATTGTTTTTTTATGGCGATAAGCGATACACGCTGCGATTGGTTTGCTGTCGAGGCATAACCGATATACGATAGCATTGCCGTGGCTCGCAAATTCTTGCCAGCAATTATTGTAGAAGTTGGTTAATTTTTCGGATTTTGCAATGGCTGAACCGGCTTTTCCTTTCCAGCCGCTAGCCTCGATCTGATAAAAAGCCTCTAAAGCCTTATTTAGCTGGGGTTGTTCGGTAGCGCAGTGAAGCGCTAGGCTTTTTCCGGATGCGAGAATCTTCTTTTCAAATCGGCGCAGGTTTTTGTGAAGCTTTTTAGGCAAAACCTGTTCGATCTGACTGCTATTAGACAGATTAAAATAGGCGGCTTGACGTTGATAGGATTGACTGGTCAGAGAATTACCGGGTTTATTTTGAAAAAACCAGCGTCTAGAAAAAAACATGTCCCAATTTTTAATCTGTTGTTTAGTTTCTTTGCATAGCGTTTCGATAAGTTGCTGTTCGTTTTGTGGGTTTTGTCCGGCAGCAATAAAGTAATCTAAATGATCGTGCACTGCGACTTGCAGGTATCTAAAAGAAAACAGTTTTCGAGACGCTGATTTTATAACCAATGGCAGCGCAGCAATTAATTTGTCGTGCTGATAAGCAAAGGCATAGAATCGTTCATCTTCATTGGTTAATAATTGACCATGTAGAGCAAAACTGCTGGTCCCGCTTGCAGAACTTGTTTGGTTGTTGCTGATTAAAACATCCCAGGCTTGGCGTTGTTCGGGAGTCAATTCCGATTGTTGAAAGATCCATTTAACTTGCATAATACTATTGAGTCTTTAGGTGACTAAGTGGTTGGCTGCTGTTAGCGAGCCAGCAACTTGAATAAATATAATCCTTTTCAATTAGCCAGCTTCCCTGAATGGCATTTAAGGAAATTGACGGGTGTAGGGAGTTTTCTGCTATTACCTGAAAATTGTTCATTGATTGATTAAGCTTTACAGTGACATCCTTGAAGCCTATCCACTGATTATAAATGGGATTAAGACATTTATAAATGGATTCTTTGATGCTGAAAATTAACTTCGCCAGAATTAGGTCTTGAGAATCATGGTCAGTGCCTTGAATTTCTGATTCGGTCAAAATTTGCTTGGTTAGCGTGTTTTTAAGCGGTGAATTATATTCAATATCGACCCCAATTGAAGTTATTTTGGATTTTGCTGAGATAACCGCTAAACAACGATCACCCTTATGGGTAATGCTACCTGATATTTCGGCTGGCCATACTGGCGCTCTATCTTTGCTAGGGAGCAACGGAAAACCGCTGATATTGACTTGTTCGAGGGCTTTTCTTGCACAATAGCGTGAAGCTCTGAAGTCTTTTAGCCGCTTGGCGCCCATTTTAGTGGTTTCTGCTTGCTCTCTCGGGTGCAAGTCAAAACATGCTGGAACAAGGTCTGTTTCAAACCAAGTGCAACCTTTTGGAAATAATGAGGTTAACGACGAGCGATCAGCCACAGAACATAAAGGTGGATGCATAGATAAAATCAGGTTCGCAACGTGACAAAAATAGAACTATAGTTTTATTCTTAACAGTGTCAAGCTATTAAACTAATGATTAGGTTCTGGGTTCGCAATATTTGCTTAGAATGATCCATGTCAGACAGCAAAGTTGTGAAATAGTACACAATAGTTTATAACCAGTTTGATGTTGTTAAAATAGCTTGATTTGAATATATTGGTTAACCGCCGTATCTAACGCTATAATTGTAGATTATTGTTTTAAACCTTCAGATTGTCAGGGATATATATGACCGAAAAATTTAAAAACATTCCGCCAACGGAAATGACAAGTGAACAAATTATTGAGCTCTGCAGCGAGCTTGGCAAAGGATTTGCGAAAAGAGCCGCCAAGCATGACCGAGAAGGAAGCTTTCCCGAGGAGAACTTCCAAGAATTAAAAGACAACAATTTGTTATGCATTATGATCCCCAAAGATCGTGGGGGAATGGGCGCAGACTTTTTGACCTACACTCAGGCACTCGAACAAATTGCGAAAGGTGATGCATCCACCGGATTGACCTTCAATATGCACAATATTGCAGTGGGAAGCCTGGCCGAACTAAACATTGACGGCATCGGAGGAAGCCGAGGCAAGAAGATGAATGACTTCATTGATTGGGTTTATGATCAAGCGATCACCCATAAGAAATTATTCGCATCTGCGTCTTCAGAGCCCGGAATTGGCGCTCACTTAAGTAAAATGAAGACAGTTTATAAGCGAACAGATGATGGTTTTGTCATCAATGGCGTTAAAAACTGGGTGTCTATGGCCGGTTATGCTGACTATTATGTTGTTGCCGCTAAGAAAGAAGACAGTACATCAGAAGTTCCGGCAATTTCTTACTTGATCGTTGAAAAAGAGAATCCAAATGCTCGCGTGGAGTTCACTTGGGATGTACTAGGAATGCGAGCCACTTCCACCAACCCGGTCTATTTTGAAGATTGTTTTGTGCCTAAGGAATCTCTTTTCTTGGGTAATGAAGGGATGGCACTTTTTAAAGTAGCACGCGAACCTCATTGGTTGGTCGGTGGTTATGTCGGCGTTTATCTTGGGATCTGCACCGCAGCATTTGAGTTTTTGACAAATTATTTAAAAAACAGAAATATCCCAGGTACACAAGATCCGCTGGCGTCTGATACTCGTATTCAACATAAAGTTGGCGAGTTATATGTAAAAGTTGAGTCGGCCCGTGCAAGTGTATATCGTGCGGCTAAACTCGTTGCCACTAAGCCTGGTTCGGTAGAAGCAAACACAGCAATTCATTTATCGAAATTTATGGTGAGCGAGTTAGGTCCGTCTCTAACATCAGATGCGATTAGACTTTGTGGCGGTAGTACCATCGCTAAATTTATGCCGCTTGAGCGATACTACAGAGAGTCTCGTTGTGGCGGACTGATGCCCGCAACAAGTGATGAATGTTTACTCTATTTAGGTAAAGCTTCATTCGGTACTGATTTAACCAAGCCTGATGAAACCTACTGGTAGATTTAAGCAAGATAAGTCTCAAAAAAGGTGGGAACATTTGTTCCCATTTTTTATGTGCTAAGTCTTTTATTATAATTTGCAGCCAATACTTTGACATTGCTCTGCAAATAAACAAACCACAAAAGTAATAAACTATGCCTAATTTTTTTACCGATAACCCCGATCTTCTTTATCAATTTTCAAGATTAAACCTCGAAAAAACAGTCGCGATCCTTGAGGATGATTATAAGCAAGCTGATCGCTATGATACTGCGCCAACAAACTATCAAGAAGCGATGGAGTACTATTATGCAGCATTGGAGTTAATGGGGGATTTGTCTGGAAATTATTTTGAACCGCGCTCAACAGCCAATGATCATCAAGGTGCTAAATTTACTCAAGGTAAAGTAGAGTATCCAAAAGGTACTCAAGAGTCTATACAAAAACTGGCTGAGTCCGAATTAATGGGTGTACTTTTACCGAGAGAATTTGGTGGTGGAAATATTCCAGCAACTATCTATACCATGATGGTTGAAATGCTTTCCCAAGCAGATGCTTCGCTGATGACTTTATTTGGTTATCAAGATGTCGGAGAGGCGATTGCTAAGTTTGCGACTAAAGAGCAAAGCGAAATGTTCTTAGAAAAATATTGCAAAGGTGAGCATATTGGTGCGATGGTTTTGACTGAGCCTCACGCAGGTTCTGACTTGCAAAATGCTAAACTAAAAGCTTACCAGGATGAAACAGGTCAGTGGTTTCTGCGTGGCACAAAGTGTTTTATTTCTAACGGTTGTGGTGACGTATTATTGATTTTGGCACGCTCTGAACCTAATACTAATAATATGTTTGGTTTAAGCATGTTCGCTTGTCACGCCAGTGATAAAATTAAAGTTGGCCGTATAGAAGATAAAATGGGGCTACATGCATCGCCAACTTGTGAATTGCATTTTGAAGATGCTCCCGCCGAACTCATCGGTAAACGAAAATTCGGCTTAATTCAGGTATTGCACACACTTAATCATGCCCGTTTTAGTGTTGCGGCGCAGGCGCTTGGTATTGCTGAAGAAGCCTATCGACAAGCGCTAGCTTGGTCTCATGATCGCGTTGCCTTTGGTGAAACGATTTACCATAAGCCCGCAGTCGGTAATTTATTAATTGATATGCGTGTTACTATAGAGTCGTGTCGATCATTGTTGTATACCACGGTACAAAACTTAGATTTAAAAAATAAAATAGAAGAAAAAGTAGAACACTTAAAAAAGCAAAAGACGCCTGATAAAGAACTTGAGCGAGAGTTGGCCGTTGTAACCAAGCTACTCGATATGCAATCACCTATGGTTAAATATCATATCACCGAAATGGCCAATAAAGTTTGTTTCGATGCACTGCAAGTTCACGGTGGAGCTGGTTATACTAAAGAGCATAAAGCGGAGCGCTTGTCCCGTGATGTTAGAATAACCAACATTTACGAAGGAACGTCACAAGTTCAGGTACTCGGTGCCGCTAAAGGAGTACAGCAAGATTTACTTAAAGACTATTTTGAGTCGGTGTTTAATGCCAATTACGATAATGATGTTGGAACATCAGTGACGAAACTGAAACGCATGTACGAGATATATGAAGATTGTATGGAACAGCTTGGTAATTATCAAAATAAGAAAAGTAAAGAAGTTGCGTTTAAAGAGCTTGTTGATCTCTACTGTAGTATTCATACGGGATGTATTTTAGTTGAGGAGTCACAACAACTTAGTCGCAAGCAATTAATCTTAAAGCGGTTTGTAAATAACGCACTGGCAAATGCGATAAAGGGGCTTGAAATGATCAAACAAGGAACCTATTTAGATTTGCAAGAACTTGATACTATTTGCGCTGAATAAACTGAAAATCAAGCATAAAAAAGCCCAGTTTTAATGACTGGGCTTTTTTGTTTACGCTATTTTCGAATTAAGATCGATTCATGTTAATTTAATTTACCGTCAACCAACTTAGCTAAATTATTTATTGTTGAAAATAACTCAAAGTCAAGATCATCGTCTTCGAGAACAATATCGAATTCCTCTTCAAGCCCACCAATTAAGCCAATGATTTGAATTGAATCGAGGCCTAGTTCACTAACAAGCTCAGAGTCATTACTTATTTCCTCTGGATTAACGCCTACTAATACTTTTTCAACGATGAGATCTTTTATTCGATCTTGTGTGCTTTTGTCTGACATTCTAATTCTCCGTGAATAAAATTTACTAAATGCTAATTCTTGTTTATTGCGTTAGGTATTCTTGTGCGGTTTTCTCTAAGCTAAGCCGGTCAACTTTTCCCGAGTTATTTAACGGAAAGGATGCTAACTCATAGATGTGCGATGGTACCATATAATGCGGCAAGTACTGTTTGCAGTGTTTAAACAGTTCAGTATGATTTAGCACTCTATCTTTCGAATTTTCCGTTGGAATGACAAAAGCAACTAATTCTTCGCCGAGGTTATCTTTCTTATCTCGTTTAACAACGGCACACTGTTCAATATCTTGGTGTTTTAACATGCCACTTTCAATTTCGCCAAGTTCAACTCGATAGCCCCAAATTTTAACCATCTTGTCGGCTCGACCTTTGTATATCCAGTTGCCTTGATCATCTTGAAAAGTGACATCACCTGTGCGGTAAGCCATTTTATCAGCCTGGTCTGGAACGGGGGTCCAATAAGGTGCACCTTCATTGGGTTTACCCCAATACCCGCTCATGAGGGTCGGGCCATAAATACAGAGCTCACCACTACCGGGCTCATCATCAGGACCGCTGTCGATAAAAGACAATGTACCCGGGAGTGGTTTGCCGATAGGTAAGTTATCATCGCCATCGGGTACTTGACTGGCATCAAAGTAGGTACAAACGTTAGTTTCTGTTGGACCGTACAAATTGTAGTATTGAACGCCTGCAGGTAAATACTCTCTAAATTGTCGGCACATAGCGATTGGAAATACTTCGCCGGCGAACAATACCGTTTTAAAGTGACTCAAGTCTCGCTTGTCCAAATTTCCATTTAGCAACAGTAAACTTAGGGTTGATGGTACTGCATAGATGGTTGTGATTTGATGCTTTTCTAAAAAGCCAGAGAGTCTTGATGGGAAAAGCTTAAACTTTTCAGGAACAATATATAAACAACCACCGCTCGCCAATCCGGTAAATAAGTCAAAGGTCGACAAGTCAAATGTAAAAGGGGCAATAGAGGCAATTTTATGGCTTTGATCAACATTGAATTCTTTTTTTGCCCAAGCCGGGAAGTAATGAGCCGCACGGTGTGAAACACAAACGCCTTTCGGCACTCCGGTTGAGCCTGAAGTATAGAGTATGTAGGCGATATCAGTTGGCTTTAACTCGATTTGATTAATCGCATTTGAATCAACTCTTGATTGGGAATCCTGCCAATCTTGTGAACCTATTTGAATGACCTTGCAGCCAACGTAGCTAATATCTGGGTCTTCCTTGTTAATTAATAAGAGTTCAAACTCGCCATTTTTGATGATGGCATTTAAACGATTTGCTGGCCAAGTATCTCCCAAAGGTACATAGGTATTTCCTGCTTTTAAACTGCCCAATAAAATAACGATGGTTTCAATGCCTTTTGGCAGAATCATTGCCACTCGTTTTCCAGGGGCATGGTTATTTTCGAGCAGCCAGTTGGCAAAGGAGTCGGAAAGTTTATTTAGCTCAGCATAGCTAATGGTCCCGTGCTCGGTCCAAACAGCAGTATTATCGGGATATTGATCTGCCGCAGCAATAAAGTCGCCATGTATGGTGTCGAATTCTTGCTTATCCGTATTCACTTGTTCATTTCCTTTATCAACATTTTTCAATTCATCCAAAAACTATAGATGACTGCGTATAAATAGCAAAGTTAGAATGCCTATCGCTCAAGTTTTTCAAGCTTGTTTTTGACACCGTCCCACTTTTTAGCATCGGGCAGGGGCTCTTTCATTTCGGTTATATTGTTCCACTTTTGTGACAGCTCGGCATTTAACTCCAAGAAAATTTCTTGGCCTTCTGGCAGGTCGTCTTCTTCGAAGATCGCTTCGGCTGGGCATTCCGGCTCACAAAGGGCGCAATCAATACATTCATCCGGGTCGATGACTAGAAAATTAGGCCCTTCATAAAAACAATCTACCGGGCATACTTCGACACAATCAGTGTATTTACAAAGAATGCAGTTGTCGGTGACAACAAATGTCATAGTGAGTCTCCATGCTGTTAATTTTCAGTCAATTGGTAAATGAGGTCGAGTGCCTGCTTGGCGCTCAACTCATTTGGGTCGGTATTTTCTAATATTTTTAGCCTAGGGTCGAGTTTTTCCTCACTATGAGCGCTATTTTGAGGGTTTTTATCAAGCGTTTCATTGACTTTAGGCTGGGCTTGCACTTGCGGTGTCGATTGCTCGAGATGTTTTTGATACATCGCCGCTTTGTTGATGACGCTTGTTGGTACACCAGCCAATTTTGCGACATGAATACCATAACTCTTGCTGGTGGGACCTTGATGAATTTGGTGATCTAATACTAATTGGTCACCGTGTTGAATAGCACCAAAATGTAGATTAACGACTTTGTCATTTGAGTGACTCATTTCCGTAAGTTCAAAGTAGTGAGTAGCAAACAAAGTAAACGGCGCAGGGGGATGAGTGAGTTGGTCCAAAGTCGCATAGGCAATAGCTAGACCGTCGTAAGTACTGGTACCGCGACCAATTTCATCTAACAATACCAGACTGTTGGCGCTAGCGTTATTCAGAATATTAGCGGTTTCACTCATTTCCACCATAAAGGTCGAGCGTCCACTGGCGAGATCATCGGAAGCGCCGATTCTTGTATAGATTGCATCTAAGCAACATAATCTTGCTGATTCTGCGGGTACAAAACTACCACAGTGCGCAAGCAAAGCGATGACCGCGGTCATTCTCATGTAAGTCGATTTTCCGCCCATGTTAGGCCCGGTAATAATCGCGGTCTTGTGCTGCGCGTTTAAACTCACATTATTGGCGATAAAGGGCGCGTCTTGGTGCGCTTCAACGACTGGATGGCGAGCCTGGGTTAATTCAATCAGCGGTTGCTCAACGAATTCAGGTCTTACATATTGATTACGAATGGCTGCTTCTGCAAAGCTTTGAAGTACATCCAACTGCGCGAGATGACTTGCGGTAATTTGAATCGCCTTCACTTCTTGCTGTAATGACTCGACCAAGGATTGGTAAAGCGATTTTTCGAGCGCTAACGCTTTAGACTTCGCACTAAGCACCTTGTCTTCTAACTGTTTTAATTCTGGCGTTATAAATCTTTCTGCATTTTTTAAAGTTTGCCGTCTTACATATTGAGCGGGGGCTTTGTCGGATTGTGATTTAGCAATTTCTATATAGAACCCATGAACACGATTGAAACCGACCTTTAAGCTATTGATCCCGGTTTTTTCTCGTTCGTCGTTTTCTAATCGCTCTAAATGTGAAGACGCATTATTAGAAAGCCCACGCAGCTCATCAAGCTCTGCATGATACCCATCCGCTATGACGTTACCGTCTCGCACCACAACTGGCGGGTTGTCTTGGACAGCCTGTGAGAGCAACTCGAGAGTTGAATTATGCTCACTAATTAAGTCAGCATAATTTTGTAGCAAGGGTGTTTCGGTGGTTTGTAGCACATTCTTGAGCGCAGGAATGGCGCGTAAGCTCTCGCGTAAACCGGTTAAATCTCTCGGTCGCGCTGTTGCAAGTGAAATCCTGGTCAAAATACGCGGTAAGTCTCGAATGGTGATAAACGACTGGCGTAGCTCTTGCAAACCTTGGCTGTTCACCAGCGCCTCAACTAAGTCCAGTCGTTCAGTGATACGATTCGCATCGACGAGTGGTGCATGTAACCACGATTTAAGCAACCGAGTCCCCATAGCGGTTTTACAGAAGTTTACAACGTTGAATAAGCTAGTATCACTCTGAGCGTATAAGTTTTCGGTGATTTCCAAGTGCTTACGAGTGAATTTGTTCAAGTGTAAGATTTGGTCAGCTTTAAACAAACTAAGTTTATGAATATGTCCTAGCTGACTCTGCTGAGTCAACTTTGCATAGCCTAATATACTGCCTGCGGCACAAACACCACTCGTTAACTCGGCACAACCAAAGCCATCCAAGTTTTCCACATTGAAGTGCTGACACAGATCTTGGTAGTTTTGGTGGTAATCAAACTGCCAGTTTTCTAAGACTTTTGTGGTATAGGACTCTCGTGTGAGTTGCTCTGCAAGTTGAGCTTCAACTAAGACTTCGGCGGGTTTAATGCGTGCCAGTTCAGTCCATAACGCGTCTTTGGTCGAATGCTCATTGCAAAAGAATGAGCCGGCCGCTAAATCCATCCATGCTATCCCAAAACTTCTATTTTTGTCGTCGAGGTAGATTGAGGCCAATATGTTTTCACTGTACTCATCCAACAAAGCTTCTTCACTGAGTGTTCCTGGTGTTATAACGCGGACCACTTTCCTTTCAACGGGACCTTTGGACAGAGCTGGATCACCAATTTGTTCACAAATAGCAACTGATTTGCCTTGCTTGACTAGTCGTGCGAGATAGTTGTCAACAGCATGATAAGGCACGCCAGCCATGGGAATTGGCTCGCCTTGCGCTTTTCCTCTTTGAGTGAGGGTGATACCTAACCAAGCTGCGGCATTCTTAGCATCGTCGAAAAATAGCTCATAGAAATCACCCATCCGATAAAAAAGCAAGATATCCGGGTAGTCTTGTTTTATCGCCAAATATTGGCGCATCATTGGGGTATGTTTTTGATTTGTCACAATAATCGCGGAAATCGGCAAAACCAGAATTCTACTTCAAACCGGCTTCAAAACAAACCAAGATTAGTGCGAATAACAAATAAACTCGTTTATCAATAATTGCGGATTTAGTCCAATAAAGCTTACCACTTGGGTTTATAATTAAATTGTGTTGGTTACTTGTTAAATAACAAGCGTGGTTGCCTCGATGAATAATGATTTTACGAACTCAATAGATATTTCAAAACTTTCGGTAAGACTGCTGTTTAAAGGAATTAAATTAGTTACCGTGGAATCATGTACGGGTGGATGGATTGGTAAATCGGTGACCGACCTTGCCGGTAGTTCTGGCTGGTTTGAAGCTGGTTTTATCACTTATAGTAATCAGGCCAAACACCAGTTAGTCGACGTCCCGTTAGCAATGCTCGATAAATACGGCGCAGTTTCACTTGAGGTTGCGGATGCTATGGCCCGAGGTGCAGTTAAGCATTTTCCTGATTGTATTTCTATTGCGGTTACTGGAGTGGCTGGACCTGACGGTGGCAGCAAAGAAAAGCCCGTTGGCACTGTCTGTATTGCGAGTGCTTATAAGCAACAAATTAAAGCGCGTAAATTTTTGTTTGATGGCAACCGCAATCAAGTGAGAGAGAAAACCGTGAAAGAAGCAATCGAGATGGTTTTAAGTATGGAAGTTCTCTCGTAGTTAATCTGAAGACCTGCGCTTAAAAGCTCGATTGCCTCCCTGTCTGACAAGCTGCTTTGAGTGTTAATCGATTAAAATTAAGCGACTAGCTCAAAGTGACCACCCCCACTAAAAAAACGACCACACTGATTCAAAACTAACTCACTAGCACAAAGAATTAGTGTGGAAAGTACTTGTCCTTAGCGATTAAGAATCGTCGTTCGAGTAAATGGTAACTTAATGCGGCAATCGCAATGGTTGTTGCCAAAATAATGGGTGCGCGCACATAGAATGATAAATGACTGAGTTCATGACTCATAAAATAGACCAAGGGGAAATGGTAAACATAAAGGCCATAAGAGATTTTACCCAAGTAGGCAACTACTGGGTTTTCAAAGATGATAGGTAGAAACTTCTGATCTCTAATGTTTACCAAAATCATGGCAAAGATGACCGAAAATAGACTAAAGGCCCAGACGTATTTATAGCCATTCTTCATGAAGTCTGCATAGCCAAATGATCTCACATCGAGTTTTACGCCCATTAAATAGTCCATCACCAAACCAACGATGACTAGCGCCGCAAAGGCTAATAAAATTAACAAGTTATTAGTGTTTTTGCCATAAAGCGCAAAATACCCGCCAATGGCGAAAGCATCAAAGCTTGAAAGGGTGAAGGAGTAGACCACCATTTCGACCGAATTAAAACTATTGGTGGTATCGGCCAATACAAGTTGCGCCAGCAGGAATCGAATAATGGGACCCGAAATAATAATAAATAACAATGCTCGCTTGATAGAGCTTTTATGTAACGCAAAAATGACTAGTGGCCAGATAAGATAAAACTGTTCTTCGACAGCCAGTGACCAAAAGTGCGTTATTGTTTGCGTTTGTTCGTAGCTGGAAGACATCGCGAAAAAATTATAGGTATAGGTTGCGGCATAACCAATTTGTTCTAAAGTGCGTTTGAGGCGGTCGTTGACATCGTAGTTAAAGTGTTCAAGCGCCACGTAAGCGATAGCACTGATTGCGATTAAGTAAAAGAAATATAATGGAAAGATACGTAAACTACGACGGCCATAAAAGTTAATGAAGTAGTGCTTTGTTGGCAAGTGCTCGTTCATTTGCAAGATAATGGGAGTCAATAAGAAGCCAGAAAGGACAAAGAAGGCATGTACCCCCATGTAGCCAAACTCGAAGAAATCGAGATGAAACAAAAAGACTGCAAAAAAAGCGAAAAACCTAAAACTATTTAATCCTTTTACCATACTACTACCTTGCGAATTTACGACTTTTTCTGTCGGGCTATAGATAAAACTAGGGTTAGCCGCTAAATGTAACTACAAAGGTTGAAAAAATAGACAACATTAGAGTCTCTGTCAAATAAAAAACGCTGCTAAAAAGCAGCGTTTTTGTAGTAATTAGCACAATTGCTAGTTATGCGCTCGCATCTGAAATACGTTTTCGAGCGAGTTCATCGGCAACAACATTGGTCGTTTTACCTTCCTTTTCTGCTGCACCGAATATTTCCAGTAAAGTACCGTAAATTTCGTCAACTTTA
This sequence comes from Kangiellaceae bacterium, assembly GCA_965230525.1. Classification (GTDB taxonomy): domain Bacteria; phylum Pseudomonadota; class Gammaproteobacteria; order Enterobacterales; family Kangiellaceae. Next base: position 3,403,413 of record OZ246008.1, on the reverse strand, counting down.
TCGAGCGCGTCTTGTTTCTTGTAACCACCTTCTTGATGCTCAAACGATACATTGATAATGCCACCTGCGTTGATAACATAGTCAGGAGTGTAGAGAATGCCTTTGTTACGCAAGATTTCGCCATGTCTGTCTTCGGCCAGCTGGTTATTCGCAGCGCCTGCAACAATCGAGCATTTTAGTTGCGGAAGGGTTACATCATTGAGTGACGCACCGAGAGCGCAAGGGGCATAGACATCGACGTCTTGACTGTAAATAGCATCCGGATCAACCGCTGTGGCACCTAAGTTACTTACCACTCGATCAACTGATTCTTTATGAATGTCGGTCACAATGAGTTCAGCACCTTCATTTTTTAAATGCTCACATAAGTAGTAACCAACGTGACCTAAGCCTTGTACTGCGACCTTAAGTCCCGTTAAATCATCTCGTCCTAGCTTATGTTTAACCGCTGCCTTCATGCCTTTATACACGCCATAGGCAGTAACAGGGGAAGGATCTCCACTTCGACCTTCTAGACCAACAACATGATTGGTTTCTTTGTGTACAATGGCCATATCCGCTGGATTAATGCCCACATCTTCGGCTGAAATATATTGTCCATTAAGGTTTTCAATGAATCGACCGAACGCTCTGAAAAGTGCTTCTGATTTCATTGTTTTAGAGTTTCCGATGATAACTGATTTACCACCACCCATTTTTAACCCGGCAAGTGCATTCTTGTAACTCATTCCGCGTGATAAGCGCAAAGCATCGATTAATGCGCCTTCATCAGAATTGTATTCCCACATTCGACAACCGCCTACTGCGGGTCCTAATGCGGTCGAGTGGATGCTTATTATAGCTTTTAAGCCTGACTCAACATCACGACAAAAAACAATTTGTTCGTGATCGTCATATGCTCTTAAGTTAAATACAGCCATTATTTACTCCTATAAAATATAGACTCAAATGGTGTCCATTGAGTCAATGTAGTTTCAACCCTGCGGTAAGCTTCTTACCATTTTGTGTTCTAACGGGCCGATATATTAGTTGCAATCATTTTTCAATTATTGCTTCAAATCAAATTTAATTCCTTGCGCAAGTACGGGCTGGTCACCCCAAAATATTGTATTGGTTTGTCTACGCATATAGGCTTTCCAAGAGTCAGATCCAGCTTCACGACCTCCGCCTGTTTCTTTTTCGCCACCAAACGCGCCACCAATCTCAGCACCGCTGGTACCGATGTTGATATTGGCAATTCCGCAATCACTGCCTTCATAGGATAAAAACTTTTCGGTGTTTTGGATGTTGCAAGAGAAGAGGGCAGATGAAAGGCCATGTTTTACGGCATTGTTCAGTTCGATTGCTTCATCAATAGTATCAAAGGGCATCAAATATAAAATGGGTGCAAAGGTTTCAGATTGCACCGCTTGATAATTATTTTCGGCCAAAATGATGGTTGGCTCGACAAAATAGCCAGGCGAATCGATTGTTTTACCGCCAGCTAGCAGTTGACCGCCTTCTGATTTGGCAAGCTCGATGGTTGCAAGAAAATTATCAACGGCCTGTTGATCTATAAGAGGGCCCATGTGATTCGTGGTATCTAGCGGGTCGCCTATTTTTAATTGAGAATAGCCGTTAACCAGCTGTGATTTAACCTGCTCAAAAATACTGCGGTGGACTAATAGTCGACGTGTTGTTGTGCAGCGTTGTCCCGCGGTACCAACCGCGCCAAAGACTGCTGCAGGAATGGCATGTTGTAGATTTGCCGATTCATCGATAATGAGCGCATTGTTGCCAGAAAGTTCTAGCAAACTCTTGCCCATTCTTTCAGCAACTTGCATTCCAACCATTTTGCCTACCACTGATGACCCTGTGAACGAAAGTTTCTTGACACGGTGGTCCTTAATAAAACGCTCGGTCAGTTGATTGTTAAAATCATCGACAAATAAATGGAAAATTGGAGGTAAATCATTAGCTTGCATGACTTTGTTACAAATTTTTTGAACTGCAACAGCGGTCAATGGCGTTTTCGGGCTGGGCTTCCAAATTGTGATATTGCCGCATATTGCCGCAATAAAAGCATTCCAAGACCAAACCGCCACAGGAAAATTAAATGCGGAAATAACACCAACAATTCCGAGAGGTTGCCATTGCTCGTACATTCTATGCTGAGGTCGTTCAGAATGCATGGTCTTACCGTAAAGCATTCTGGATTGGCCTACCGCAAAGTCAGCCATATCAATCATTTCTTGAACTTCGCCATCGCCTTCGGCTTTGCTTTTGCCCATCTCTAAAGAAACTAAACTTCCAAGCGCGTCCTTATGTTCTCTTAGCGCATCCCCGATTTGTCTTACAATCTCGCCTCGCAGCGGCGCTGGAGTTGCACGCCACGTTACAAAAGCTTGTTCTGCAGCTGTCATAATGGATTGGTAGTCAGCTTCCGTCGCTACAGACACCGAGGCAATCGCATCGCCATTGGTTGGATTATATGATTCAATTAGTTGTTGATTATCGACAGTAGACCAGTTTTTTGGACCCCAGCACGCACCACTATTTTGGGCGTCGATGGCAAGTTTTTTCAAAAAATCCAATTTTGTCTCCTTGTCGTTTACGTTAACGAAAAGCAATTTTGCGAAATTAGGGCGTTTACCGAAAATAAGGAAGAACACACTAAATGAGAATTTAACTGGTTAATTGGCTAAAATCATTTGTTCATCTCGATGCGCGCTTATTAAATAGCGGTGAAGCGAACAAATCAGCTGATTTAAACCTTTGCTTATAACGGTTCGAAAAAATCACCGTTAAAACAATTAAAAAGGTGCTAAAAAATTCAGGCGCAAAGATACCACTGGAATGGTCGAATAGCTAGTCAAATGTTGACTCGATCACAGTTCAAAGGGCAAAATTCGACGCAAATAGCGACTTATAGGCAGTGGTCGGATGACGTTGAGCAAGATTGTTAAAAACTTATTCTAAGCCTGCTCTCGGAGACAATGACAAAAGTACTTGATGAACGAGGGAAAATAACATAGTTTAGCGCTTTTCCAATAGTATTTAATATAAGCGACTGTTCCTGCAGGAACAAACGCATAAAATCTAGCTTTAAGGAAGTATCAATGTCAGACGCAGCAAATGCCCAAATGAATGAGGAAGAGCGAAAATTCCAAGAATGGTCGCAAAAAGAATATGTGAAAATTTCAAAGTTTTGCAACTCAAAAGGGTACCAGATAAAGAAAATCGACCAACCCAAATGTCAACTATTGCCGCCGATTGTGGCGATTTGGTTCGTTAAAACCACCGAAGCTAATCAGAATTTGTGGGTAATCAGTGGGGATTTCCCAACCGATCTTACGGATTCCACAGTGGCTGAGAATGCACGACAGAGTTTAAGACACTTTTCCATGGCCTGGCAGCTGCAAGCGGCTAAGTTAGAGCAAGGCGTCGAAAGCGGCAAAATTGAATTACAAGATGCTGACACACAGACTAAATTTGCTCAAGAACTGACCACTCGTGCAGAAAACCTCTATGCGCTCTATAACAATGAGAAGCTTTGGGAAGCGAGTGGGTTGAAAGGGTAAGTGTTACTCGGTGTGGTTTACACAAAAAGGTTTACCAATTAATTAAATAGTTGGTGATTTGCATAGTAAGCTTAAGTCGGACCTGGGCTTAATTGAAATTTTTAACTCTCAAAACTGCTGAAAACAGAAACTAGTTGAATGGGCCTCATTTAGACAGCGAGGCCCAGAAATTTGTCTTAATACTCCCACCAGCAAGTTTCCCACCAAGCCATAAACTCGTCAAAATCGATATGACCATCGTTATTTTCATCGATGAAATCAAATCCTTTTTGTGCTTGCTCTAGTGTTGCTGTAGGGGAAATCACTCGTAGTAATTTGGTAAATTCGCCCAAATCTATTTGGTTATTTGAATCTCGATCAAAGAACTGAAAATTTTCTTTAATCTCTTCGAGTTGAGCAGCGGATATCTTCCGAGTGTCTGTCATTTTGGTAGCCATTTGGGTTGTTGATAAAACAAGTGATGTTAGAGCAGCAGAAAGCGTAATTCAACTAATATCTTGAGCGATTAATCGATGATGGTTTCTTCGGCTCTATAAATAACGTTTCTTTGTTCAAGGTAATCTAAAATGAACTTAAAGGCGCCGTCCAAAGCACCCAGTGTTTCTGGGGCGCAAATGCCTGATTCTAGTTTGTTCGAAAGCACGTAATTAGCAACCGCCGAAGCGGTATAACCATTGGTTCGGGCCATCGATGAAATATTGTTTTCTTGATCGGTTTTATCCAGCATACGATAAATATAACGGCGCTTTTTACCATTTTCTTCACCTTCTATGGTGGTTCTTACCACAGTAAACTCTTCTTCATTTGCACCAAGTTTCCAATTTTGTTCGAGTATCTTTGCACTCACCTCAAATGGATTGAATTCAATACCGTTTAGCTCAATTGGTTCGTTTGAGAAAAAACCGGATGCTTTTAAAACTTGAATGTATTCACAGTGTCCTGGATAGCGAAGCGTTTTTTCTTTCATGTAAGGAATGTGATCCATGGTTTTAATGAGTGTGCGTAAACCATCGGTGTTAAATGCTTCGAGTGTGCCCACTCGTTTTATTTCCATTAACTCACAATCGCTCAATGCTTCTCTTACTACTATCTCGCCGTTTTCAACATAACGAGCAGGGCCAGTGTATTCTTGCAAAACATCTCGAGGCGAGAATAGTGATTTGAAGTTAAATGGCCAATGGCGTTTAGCGGGCAATCCACCGACTAAACATTCGAAACGATTCACTTCCATCTTGGTATCAAGGTGTCCGAGAATAATATTATCCATGCCAGGCGCAACCCCACAATCAACGACTGCAAAAACATTGTGTTTTTTTGCTAAGTGATTTAAGGCAAAGCAGTCTTCTGGGAAAAAGGAGGCATCGACAATATTCTTACCTGAAATAATCGATTTCTTTAGAATTTCGAAACCTAGATAACCGGGCAGTGCACTGACCACTAAATCAAACTCGGCGACGAGCTCGGTGTAATCGGTTTGACTGGCTAAATCGAAAACAATCGTCTCAATAGACTCGTTTTCCTTTTTTAGTTTTGCCAAAACTTTTTTATTAACATCAACGCAGGTTACGCGATGTTGGGCCACAAGATCTAAAGCAATCGCTCTCCCAACTAAGCCAGCTCCAAAAACGATTATATTTGCCATCTAGTGATTGCTCCTGCTTTTGATTTTTAGTTTATTTTCCGATGGACTCTTCAACATCCGTTGGCAGCTCGTAGGGTCGTATGATGACAAGCATACCAATTTTAGGATGGTCAAAATAATGCAATTCCGTACTACGCATACGACGAGTTTGATTGAGCGGGTAGTTAAATAGCTTTTCTGTATAAACTTTTTCTGTGTCTTGATTTAAAAAGTCGGAATCAAAGTGCCAAGCGAATTGTTGTTCAGTCGTTTGCTCAGATTGCTGCGTCCTTGCTTCAATCATATTTTCTGATAGTGGGTTGCTATTCAAGCTCTCAAGGTTATTAATATTGGTGGTCAAAGAAGAATCGTTTTGCTCAGGTTGGGCCTGAGAAAAATCAATGGGTTGTTCAAGACTATAAATATCAACTTCTTGCTGACCCGGTCTTCTAAAGACTAATTTAGCGTCAAGATGTAAATAGTTGCGGTAGATGTAAACAATTGCACTGCCATCGACTTCCGGCACCCAGGGTAGTAATTGAGGTTGTTGAGTTAATTCTTGTTGAGCTATGTTTTGTTGATCTGACGATTGCGCTAGCTCGCTTCCTTCTAATTGCGATTGAGTGTCACCTGTTCGGTTAGCACTCTCTGGCGGAGTGGAAATCTGACGGTTAGATTGAAGTGAAGAGTCAAAATCATTGCGGTTTTCAAAGTTTTGGTTAAGTGCGCCATTTTCTAATGTACCGTCGTCTTGAAGTTCATTTTCAATCACTAATTTCTTAGCACCATTAAATTCAAATTGTTCGCTGTAGTCATGGCCCCCGGCAATTCGAACCGGAGTTGCCGTTGACTTCCCAGCAACGGGTTGGCGCCATGCAAAATGTGATAACAAGCGAAAGCTAGGATGAACCGAGATATTCTTGGCTTCTCGTGTTAACTCCAGTTCGGACTCTGGCAACAATTTGAAGGGTTGTTCCTTTTCATTTGCACGGTCGTCATTGTCAGTAAGGCTTTCCGATGTCGTCAAGACTTGATTAACTGGGGCTCTTTTGTCAGAAGCTTTATGGTGATTAGTATCAACGGTCGACTGGTGACCATCGCTAGCCATTGAGTTTGCATTTTCATCGAGCGGAGTTTCTGCTATGGGGTTTAGAAAGTCCTGCAGGGTCTCGGGTAAATTAAACGGAATCTCGGTGTTCCAAGATTCTTTTTCTAGCCCTCGATCACTGGTTGATTTATAAAGGATCACTTCTATTTCAAACCATCGTTCAGTGTTCGCTTGATCAGCTTCGGCATAAATAGGCGCAGAGATAAATAGTAAACTTGACGTAAAGAGCCCAGCTAAGAGAGGGTTTGAGGAATGTTTTGTCGGCTTTTTCATCAGCATAACCGCTTAAAAATCGTTTAAAAAACAGGAATCTATAATGTTGGGCGCTCAATTTTCGGCAAACACCACGCGAAACTTAATACTAACCCTTACAGGCTCAGGGTTTCAATTAAAGATTCAATTTGTTGTATGCGCTCATCAATATCTTTTGCACTTTGAGACACCTCTAACAAAGTGCCCTTTACCAGTCGATAGCGAGAGGGCGAAGTTTGGATTAAATTGATTAGTTTCGCGGTATCAATATTTGGTTGTCCGTTAAATTCTATGCGAAAGCTGTTTTGGTTAGCATCTAACTTAATAATACCCAATTCAGACAATCGAATCTGTAAATTGGCAATGATAAACAGGTTCTTTGTGGGCGGTGGAATCAATCCGAACCGATCGATTAGCTCAACTTGAATTTGGTCGAGTGCCCTAGCTGTTTTGGCGCTAGCGATGCGCTTGTAAAGCGAAAGCCTGATGGCGACATCATAAACATAATCATCCGGTAATAATGCGGTAATACCCAAGTTGACCTCTGTCGACTTTCCTTGAGCGTCGTTGAGTGATGGTTCTTCTCCTGACTTTAGAGCATTGATCGCACGTTCTAGTAATTCAAGATATAAACTGAACCCTATGGTTTGCATATGGCCGCTTTGCTCATCGCCAAGCAATTCGCCAGCGCCTCTAATTTCTAAATCATGAGTCGCGAGAATAAAACCAGCACCGAGATCTTCTAATTTTTCGATCGCTTCTAAGCGCTTTTTGGCGTCTTTAGTGATCAATTTTGGCGGTGGTGTGAGCAGATAGGCATAAGCTTGATGATGCGATCGCCCAACTCGCCCCCTCAATTGGTGCAATTGAGCGAGTCCTAGTTTGTCCGCACGATCCATAATAATGGTGTTAGCGGTCGGTACATCAATGCCGGTTTCTATAATTGTGGTACAAACTAGAACATGGTAACGGTGGTGATAAAATTGCTTCATAACGTCTTCTAATTGACGCTCTCGCATTTGTCCGTGAGCAACGCCAACGACCAAGTCGGGTAACAACTCTTGTAATTCATTAGCGGTTTTTTCAATGGTTTCGACTGAATTGTGTAAAAAGTAAACTTGACCACCACGTCGAATTTCCCGTTGAATAGCCTCTTTGATTAATGGTTGGTTTCGCTGTCTGACAAAGGTTTTAATTGCCAAACGTTTAGCTGGAGGAGTCGCAATAATGGACAGATCTCGCATGCCCGACATCGACATGTTTAAAGTTCGAGGAATCGGTGTTGCTGTAAGTGTTAAAATATCTACCTTTGCTCGATAAGATTTTAGGATTTCTTTTTGGCGAACGCCAAAACGATGTTCTTCATCGATTAACAACAAGCCTAAATTCTTAAATTTCAGGTTTCCGGAAATTAAGCGATGGGTGCCGATAACTAAATCGATTTGTCCAGATTCAAGCTTTTGCAAAATTTGCTGTTGTTCTTTTTTTGTTTGGAATCTTGAAAGCACAGCGATATTGATCGGCCAATTCGCAAACCTATCTTGAAATGAATTAAAGTGCTGTTGTGCCAGCAATGTGGTTGGCACCAGCATCGCGACTTGCATATTATTCTGTACGCTCACGAAGGCGGCACGCATAGCGACTTCAGTTTTTCCAAAGCCTACATCGCCACAAACTAAACGATCCATGGGTTGTTTGGATGTCATGTCACTGATGACGGCTTCAATCGCGACGTTTTGATCTTCAGTAAGTTGAAACGGAAACTCGGAGGCAAAAGTAAGGTAATCTTTTTGCTCAATCTGGTGTGAAAAACCGACTTCTGCACCACGCCTTGCGTAGATGTCTAATAGTTCAGCAGCGGTATCACGTGCTTTCTCAATCGCTTTTTTCTTGGCCTTACTCCACGCTTCACTTCCGAGTTTATGCCACGGTGCCAACTCCGGATTAGAACCCGAGTAGCGATGGATTTGGTGAAGATCTTGAACAGGCACATAAAGTTTACTTCCACCTTGATATTCTAAGGTTAAAAACTCAGTAGCGATGCCGCCAGCTTCAATCGTTTGTAATCCCAAGTATCGTCCAACACCTTGTTGAATGTGAACCACCGGATCGCCAATTTTTAGTTCCGCAAGGCTATGGATTAACTGTTCAGGGGGCGTCGCTTTATCGCCTCGACGTCGATCTTGAAGGACTTGTTGACCGAATAAATCGCTCTCACAAACAACCAGCCTTGATTCCCAACTAAATCCGCGCTCTAGCGGAGCAGTCATAATGTGATAGCGTGCTGAGCTCTGCAAGAATTCTTGCCAAGATTTTACTGGCTCGAGAACAATGTGCTGTTTTAAAAATAGTTCGCGAATGACTTCTTGGCGACCAGCAGATTCTGCACACACCAAAGTATGCTGATATTGGTCGCTACTGGTTAAAAATTGGCTTAGTGGATTGGCTTCACGATATTCTACAGAAACATTGGGACACTTTTGCATCCCAAGACTTGTCGAGTTGGCGTTATTACCAGCGTTACTTTGTGCAAACTGAACCAGTGGAAATAGTTTTTGTTGACGCATTAGTGCATCGAAGTCTAAAAATAGTTCTGCTGGCGGTAGAATAGGTCGATTTACATCATATCGATGTTGTTCGTATCGCTCGTGTAGGTCATTCCAAAAGGATGAGACCACTTCATCAGATTTAGGCTGAGTGACAAAGAGCGCGTTAGCTTGTGGTAAAAAGTCAAAAACGCTCGATAGTGACTCAAAAAATAATGGCAAATAATACTCTATACCCGCAGGAAAGACGCCATTGCTAACGTCACGATAAATCGTTGACGCTTTGATATCACTATCGAAATTGGCTCGCCAGGCTTGCCTAAATTTTGCAATGGCTTGATCGTCAGTGGGGAATTCGCGAGCCGGTAAAAGCTTAAAGCTTTCAACTTTACTGGTTGTGAGTTGGGTTTCGGCATCAAACAGTCGCAATGAGTCTATTTCTTTATCAAATAGCTCAATTCGGATGGGTTGTGCTGAACCTGTTGGAAATAGGTCAATAATTGAGCCACGAATGGCGTACTCGCCGTGCTCCATGACTTTACTCACTAAATTGTAGCCATTATTCAGCAGTATTGACTTTAGTTCGTCTAAATCGATCGCTTGCCCGGTCTCGAGCACCAAACTTTGTTGCTCAATGTAGCGACGAGAAGGTAACTTCTGTAAAGCGGAGGTAATCGGCAAGAGCAGAATCCCTTGAGTCAACCGCGGCAACAAATAGAGTGTTTCTAGGCGCTCTGAAATAATATCTTGATGAGGAGAAAAGTAGTCGTAAGGTAAGGTTTCCCAATCGGGAAGTGTGACCACGGATATTGCTTCATTGTCATCAATAAAATACTGGATCTCGTTTTTTAAAGGCACAACTTGAGCGGGGTCTGAGAGAAACACCACCACCAAACTATCATGGCTTTGTGCTAATTCAACCAGCTTTAGCGCGTAGCTACTGGCGTGCACATCATGAAAATAGTTAGTAAATCCGGGTTTAGTATTTAATTGTATTTTACTGGACAAAATAACGGTTAACTCTCAACAAGATAAGCTGTTTTATGGTCTAACAGGGAAAAAGATTGCAGATTATACACTAGCCATTGTTGTTTGAGCACCCTACAAATTAGACCAGTTCAGCACGGTTAGTTTGACCTTTTTCTAATAGAGCAACTGAGATGATTAATAATTATAAAACAATGAGATAAGTGATTTATTTAATGCAAAATCTAGCTTACCATTAACAATCGCTATGGATAGCGCGATTTTAATAACGATTAAATATTGGCGAACCAATTTAATCTCACCTAGTGTTAGTCATGACCCTCGGTGTGCGGGAGCATTCTGACTATGAGTCGCCATTGGGGCGTTGAATTAACGCTTCCAAGGCTCTCGATATGAGTGCTACTCGTATTTGAATTCTCTAATCAAACAGATAGGAATAAGAATCTATGAAAAGACAAAAACGCGACCGTTTTGAAAGAGCTCATAGCAAGGGATATCATGCTGGAATTTGTGGAAAAGCGAGCGAAAGTTGCCCGTTTAATACCACTGAAGTGAAAGAGCACTGGCTAGGCGGTTGGCGAGAAGGGCGCTCGGCTCTTGGTGAAGGCTATTTTCATTAACTCTTTATTAATTTACCTTTAAGACTCATCTGAATTCTCGTTAATCGTTTCTGCGGCCTCTTTTGGCGTAGGAAACGTTTTGACGAGGACGTAGCAGGTCTATTATTAAAAACAATCGTTGTTTTCTCGACTACATACTCTGCGATAAGCCGTGAGTGGAAGGTCGGGGTACTGTTATAGTTAACTTCTATTAACTATTTACTCTATTACACTCTCCGATAATCGCTGATATAATGCGCGAATACCTTATTAACCAACGATTGACATGTCTCAACTCGCACAAATTGATTTTCCTTTTCCTGTTCCGCCTAAAAAAGTAACCGCTGAGCAAAAGCAACTGTTAGTTGAACGCTGTAAGGCTAAGCTGGCTGAAAATAATGCGGTACTCATCGCGCATTATTATACCGATCCAGAAATTCAAGAATTAGCTGAACAAACCGGTGGATTTGTTGGCGACTCGTTAGAAATGGCCAAATTTGGTGCTAGACATTCTGCGGATACCTTAGTTGTTGCAGGGGTTAGGTTTATGGGCGAAACCTCTAAAATGCTGAGTCCGAATAAACGTGTCATTATGCCTACGTTAGAGGCTACCTGTTCTCTTGATATTGGTTGTCCTGCGGATGATTTTCAGTCGTTCATTGACCAACATCCGGATCGAACTGTGGTGGTGTATGCCAATACCTCGGCAGCAGTTAAAGCCAAAGCAGACTGGGTCATAACCAGTAGTATTGCGGTTGACGTTATCAAGCACTTAGATGCACTTGGCGAAAAAATTCTTTGGGCACCTGACAAGCATTTGGGTGCCTATATACAAAAACAAACAGGTGCTGATATGGTGCTGTGGGATGGGCATTGTATTGTTCATGATGAGTTTAAACATATTGCTTTATCCAACACCAAAAAGCTATACCCTGAAGCCGAAGTGCTAGTGCATCCAGAGTCTCCCGATAAGGTCATCAAGTTGGCTGATCATGTCGGATCGACCTCACAATTGATTGAAGCGGCTCGCACAAGCCAAGCCGAACAAATGATTGTTGCGACTGACCAAGGCATATTCTATAAAATGCAGCAAGCTGCACCAGATAAGGAGCTCATCATTGCACCGACCGCGGGAGATGGGGCTACTTGTAAAAGTTGTGCGCAATGTCCGTGGATGAAAATGAACCAGCTTTCTAATTTGGCAGAAGTGTTCGAGCAGTCAGATAATGAGATATTTGTTGCAGAAACACTTATCGAACAAGCGTTAAAACCTTTGACTCGGATGGTTGAGTTCAAAAAGTAAGTCTGATTCTATAAAAAGTGAGTCTGATTTTTTAGACCGAAAATCTGATTTTAAATGGTAAGTAAAACTTTATAGTAGCACTCAGCGAAAATACTGAGTGCCCTGGTTGTATATTAGCGGCAGGCTATAGTTTGGTATTAAAACTGGGTTGACCTTTTGGCTTGCTGGGAGAAGAGGGCGCAACCGGTGAACCGCCACTTTCTGATAATCTCATTTGTAAACTTAAATCGGTTCTAGATTCCGCAAACCTGAGCGCATCGTCTTTAGTAATTACTCCGTCCTTGTATAGACTGAACAGAGATTGGTCAAATGACATCATGCCATCCATATGATGTTTTTCAATGGCTTTTTTCAGTTCTTCCAAGTTACCTTTTTGGATGATTTCTTGTAAGTCAGGTGCTTTCATCAATATTTCTAATGCAGCTACACGTTTGCCGTCCTGACTCATTACCAACCTTTGTGAAACGATACCTTTAAGCACGCTAGAAAGCTCTTTCATCAAAGATGAACGCTGTTCTTTAGGCACCATATTGCGAATACGCTCGAGTACTTGCTTCGAGTTATTACCATGAATGGTAGCCAAACATAAATGCCCCGTTTGGGCATAGCTAAGCGCATAATGCATCGCCTCCTCATCACGAATTTCGCCAATCAAAATTAGATCGGGCGCTTCACGCATCGCGTTTTTCAAGGCATGGTGATAACTCTTGGTATCAACACCAATTTCGCGTTGGTCAATAATTGAAAGTTTATGCTCGTGCATAAATTCGATAGGATCTTCAATGGTTAAGATATGACTGGTATCTCGTCGATTACGGTAGTCAATCATTGCAGCCAAAGTGGTTGATTTTCCTGAGCCCGTTGGACCGCAAATAAGCACCAAACCCGATCGTTCCATCACCAATTTGGCAATGGTGTTGGGAAGTCTTAATTTGGTCAGATCGGGAATGTCCGACTTGATATGCCGCATGACCATGCCAACTTCACCGCGTTGCATAAACACATTGACGCGAAAACGACCTATATCTTCAACAGAAATGGCAAAGTTTTGCTCCCACTCTTCTTCGAATTCATCTATTTGCTTTTGTGTCATTAGCTCATAGGCTATATTTTTTATGGCTCCTGGCGGTAAAGCGCCTTGCCCCATAGGCGTAGATACCCCCTCAATTTTCATGTGGGGGGGAGCACCCGTACTAAAAAATAAATCTGAGGCATTTTTTTCTGCCATAAGGCGAAGTAATAGCTTGATATCCATTAAATAAGTGTCTCTTTAAGTATCTCTTAATTAAGTGATTTTTATTATTGTTAGGAGTTTATGCACGCCAATCTTAGCGATTAATTAATTATAGTCGATATTCCTCAAAAAAAACTGTTTTGTGGGATTGCTATCGGGGGTAATTTTGTTTAACCTACGCGCCTCAAAGTTGAATAGGCCCTGAAGTTCTCTTCATCTAATCGAGCTTTGTTGAGAAACAATGTGGTGAGGTGTCCGAGTGGCTGAAGGAGCACGCCTGGAAAGCGTGTATAGGTTAACACCTATCGAGGGTTCGAATCCCTCTCTCACCGCCAGATTTGTTGGCCATGAGATAAATGAACCAGACAATCAAGTTTTAAACTCAGTTGTTTGATTCGAGAGGGATTTGAACCCGAAAAGAGGGTTTGACTAAATCGTCGGGAACGATTTAGAACAGCATAGCTGGCCTCATAGAGGTGAGTATCAGGATGATACGAATAATCCCTCTCTCACCGCCAGATTTGTTGGCCATGAGATAAATGAACCAGACAATCAAGTTTTAAACTCAGTTGTTTGATTCGAGAGGGATTTGAACCCGAAAAGAGGGTTTGACTAAATCGTCGGGAACGATTTAGAACAGCATAGCTGGCCTCATAGAGGTGAGTATCAGGATGATACGAATAATCCCTCTCTCACCGCCAGATTTGTTGGCCATGAGATTAATGAACCAGACAATCAAGTTTTAAACTCAGTTGTTTGATTCGAGAGGGATTTCTTTAGTAAGAAATGTTGAAAATTTAAGTAAAATTCAACATAAAGTCATAATGGTGGCCCTATTGGTCCTCCCGCAATGATAAATTGTGAACTCCGCCAGGCCCGGAAGGGAGCAACGGTAACAATCGACTCATGTGCCGGGATGTGGCTGGTAGGGCCGCCTCCATTTTATACACTTCAAAACCTATTGCCGATTCAAAATAGTCCTAATTAAAATTACCTCTGGCGATGAATTATCAGGTGAGCGAGAGATAAAATCACACTCTATCAACTGTTAAATCTCTAATATCAGCATGTAAGAGCTCAATCGCCTTATCAGTATTAGGCCCAATCCAGTCAAGCAGCCTGTTATTGGGAATGATTAATGGCATTCTTGAGTGAATGGGGGAGCACTTCGAATTTGCGCGTGTGGTCAGAGAAACATATTCAATATCTGCCGATGGTTTAGTGGCAGGCTCACCAAATAGGTCAAGCATTACAGGTTCTGAATCTTGCTGTTTTTTCTCGAACAAGATTGCGGCCATAAACATTGCTTGATCGTCATTACTAAACAGGTACTTTTGTTTCGTACCGCTATCATCACTTTTCCATTCATACCAACCCGATATAGGAATTAGACAACGACTGCTAAGAAAGGCTTGTTTAAAAGTACGTTTTTGTGCGACCGTTTCAGACTGTGCATTGATTAAAAGCTTATTCGCCCAATCGGGCTTTATTCCCCAATGAGCATTAACTTGCACTGGCGATCCTTCATGCATGGTGAGGCTGCTGGTTAATTCACTCGGACAGACGTTATCATTAGTCGAGATCTCAAACTCAATACCCAATAAATCCATAATGGATTGAGTGATTGGATCATCAATAACATTAAATCGCCCACACATAGTTTAACCCTTTTTTTTGCGACTGATTTTATAGAATATGGTCGGATTATCGTCCCATTCGAATAATTTCGAAAACACGGTGAAGCCCGCGAATCAAGGCTATACTAAATGGAATTGAGTTTAATTCGCAAGTTCGGTTCATATAAGTAGTTGGCCGACTACAACACTCTCTGAGGAGCTTGATATGGATGAATGGTTAAAATCATTGGTAGATCCTAGCTTCATGCCGCATGGCCATTGTTACCTTTGGCGGCCTGAAATTTTATGGACTCATGTGGTAGCCGATGCTGTTATTGCTTTGGCTTACTATGCGATACCGGTTGTGTTGGGGATATTTTTACTGAAGCAGAAAAAAGTGATTCCATACCCGGAGATCATCGCGCTATTCGTTGCATTCATATTCTTGTGTGGTACCACTCATTTGGTCGCCATTTATGTCACTTGGAATCCGCTTTATGAGCAACAAGGCTGGCTAAAAGCGTTAACAGCAATCGTTTCATTGATGACAGCCGCGGTGTTAGTGCCAAAACTCCCGCATCTCATCACTCTCCCTGGAATTCAACAGTCCTTGTTGGAAACCAAAGAGAACTTAGCAAGAGTTGAAGCAGAAAAGGAAGAAATGCAAGTAGTCTTTGATGTCGCGACGCGTCGCGAAGAAAAGATTTTTGAGCTTAAAGAAGAAGTGAACAAACTGCTAATAGAACTAAACAGAGAGCCTAAGTACTTCAGTGAGTCTTAATACTTTATGAAGATTTTGGTCTATATACTTACGCTCTCACTCGCTACTGCATTGGTTTTATACAATCATAAAGCGTTTATTAGCATTAGTGAATTGATCGGCCATCTTGACCTAATCAGTACCCAGCTTGAACAGCGTGGTCGCTTACGTTATCAGCTTCAAAAACAACTTACCAATCTTCAAACGGTCGATGCAGACTTGAGTGAGTTAACACAGCTCATTGATAGCGAAATGTTAAAAATTGACCAACAAATTGGTCTTAAGGCCAAACTTTATGCTGACCTAATTGATTGGAAAAAATGGCACGCTAAGGAAGAATATTTTCGGCGCTTAAATGAGCAATATTCTAAAGAACAATCAGAGAGTACGAGTGATGGTTACCAATTTCAACTTGAGGCTTGGACTAATAGAATGGTTGATACCTTGGATGAAATCCAGCAACAAAGTATCGTGCTTGCCAAAGGCCTAAATCAATTAATGAAGAAAAAACTCGCCACAGTAGTAAGCGTCAATGTTTCATTAGTTGCAGCGATTTTTTTAATAGTGATTGGGTTTAACTATCGTGAGAATAAACGGCGAATCGCAGTAATGAATAAGCTTAATGAGTCGTTGATGTCTCGAGAGCAATCACTGATTTCTTCGAAAAAAGTATTGGTTAATTTAATGGAGGATCTTTCTCAAGAAAAGCATTCTGCGATTAAATTAACCAGTGCGTTAGAAAGCGCGAATGAAAAACTAAAGTCAAAGCACAAAGATATGCAACAGTTTGTCTACACGGTTTCGCACGATTTAAAAGCGCCGCTGGTAACGATAGGCGGGTTTACTAAGAGCCTATTTAATGATTTGAAAGCAAATATAAATGAGAAGCAGAGCCATAAGTTTGATCGTGTTTTGCAAAATGTAAAAGAAATGCAAACGATGCTGTCTGATTTATTAGAAATTTCTCGCGTATTAACTCGAGATCTTGATAAGTCATCAATCAACACTGAAGTTCTGATTGTCTCTCAGCTCGCTCAATTGGAAAAAATTATTGAGGATAGCGAAGCGGTCATTGAGTTAAAAGAGCCATTGTTGCCAGTGTTTGGTAACGAACGACTAATTGGTTTATGTATAAACAACCTTGTGGTTAATGCAATTAACTATAGTAAGCCTGACAGTGTTACCAAAATAAGTATTTCTACTAAGCCCTATGAAGAAGGTGTTAAGTTAGAATTTCAAGACAATGGTGTAGGTATACAAGAAAAAGATCAACAACGTATTTTTAATCTCTTTGAGCGAGCTTCAACTAGAGAAGGTTCGGGGCTCGGCCTAGCGATAGTGAAAGCGGTGTTAGATAAACATAATGGCGTTATACAGCTGAACTCTACACCTGGAGAGGGTAGTTGTTTCAGTTTATTGTTCCCAAACAAACAAACCAATTAGAAGTAGGTTATATGAACCCAGTTGATTCGCTATCCATCCTAATCGTAGAAGATAATTCAGACCATGCCGAACTGCTTTCTGAAATAATGAGTGTGCTCACGGTTAAATATAAGCTTAGCTATGCAGAGAACGGCCATAAAGCGTTGGAGAAACTAGAAGATAAACTTGCAGAAGAAGACAACAACGCAAGTCTACCACACTTGGTATTTCTGGATATGCGCATGCCGGTTCTAGATGGAATAGAAACCCTTAAGAAAATACGAAAAAACGCTCAAATGAACGATATTAAAGTAGTTATGGTTACCACTTCCACCATCGATCAAGAAGTGGAAAGTTGTTTACAAAGCGGCGCCAATGCCTATCTTAATAAGCCTGTTGAGCAAGAGGTTTTAATTAAAACGCTTGAGCAATTAAATTTTGCATGGGCGGTCAAATAACCAATCACTGGACCTAGAGAATCACAAGATTACATGAATATTTTATTAGTAGAAGATAACGAAGATCATTATGAATTGATTCGTTCGGCACTCCTTGGTTTTGATAATGGTGTATCCAATGTCACTCATGCAAAAAGTCTTGCGCAAGCGAACCATGAAATTAAAGCCCAACTGTTTGACGTTATTTTGTTTGATTTAAGTTTGCCTGATTCGACAATTACCGATACTGTAGAATATCTCACCGAATTAAAATGCGAATCGCCAATTGTAGTATTAAGCAGTTTGGATGATTTAGATATTGCCAAAGAATTGCTTCGTCACGAAATACAAGACTATGTTCCAAAGGATGAAATTTCACCTGGCTTTTTAAATAGAGTCTGTACTTATGCGATAGAAAGAAAGTATCAACAAAATAAGCTAGAGCAACGAAATAAAGATATGCAAGCCTTCTGCTCAATGTTATCCCATGACTTTAAAGGAGCGGTAAGGCGAATTGGCCATCTTGCCTCATTTTTACAAGAAGATATCAGTGAAAGGGTAGAGCTCACCGAAAAAGAGTCCAAGTTTTTTAACTCGATACAGACAAATACTCAGTCGGTGCAAGAGATGGTAAATAGTTTAAAGGACTATTTGACTGTGAGCTACACCACTCCTAAACTAGACAAAGTTGACCTTAAGACGTTGATTGAAGATATAAGAGACGATTTACAAGAGCTCGGTGGAAAGTCGTTTACACTTAACGTAAGCGAACCGATTGCATCGCTTTTCGCGCATCGATCGTTAATGCATCATCTGTTACTTAATATTATCAATAATTCGATTAAATACAATCATAACCACCCAGAAATTAATATTAAAACTGAGGCAGCGAATGGTAACCAGATAAAAATAGTTGTCGAGGATAATGGTATTGGTATCGAACCAAAACACCAGCAAGAAATCTTTAAGCCTTTCAAACGATTATTTACTAACGACGAATATACTGGTACAGGATTGGGTTTAAGTATTGTGACTCGTATTGCCGAGTTACATCAGGGTAGAGTCGAGTTAGAGTCAAAAGTCGGAGAGGGCAGTCGTTTTAGTATTTTTATACCTAAGAACCCTTTCAGCTAAATTAAAGTACTAATTAAAGGCATTAACTTTAGCTTGCAGTAATTCCAAACCTAAGATTATGGATTAAGGCTAAGCAAAGGTTTCTCTAAATCAATTCTCTTTGATTGACGGTACGATAGTTTAATCCTTAGTGCGTTTGGACGCATAATTAAACCGTTTTATCGCTAAAAGTGATTCGCTGGTAAAGTCTATGATAAAGTATTCAGCATTTAATCTTACTTGTTTGGAACAATTACATTGGTTAAAGAACCACTTACTATGACGAATAACCTAAAGCTAGGTTCTCAGTCTTTTGTGCAGCAAAAAAAACAATTTTGGACCTTACAGTTTACTGGATGGCTTGGGTATATGGTGGTTGTGTTTTTTGCGATTGTCAGGCCGCAATTTGGTGAACCAGGCTTCAACCTTACTGGGCAGTTAATTAATCTTTTTATTGAAACCCTCTGCGGGTTTAGCTTGTCATATTTTCAGTGGATATTTATTCAAAATATAGTTCATCTACCGCTTAAATTAACCATACTTCTTAGCTTTCTTTCCGCCTCGACCTTAGGTGTTCTATTTAATGTGATTAAATTAAGTGCTTATAAAGTCATTGTCTTTAACCAACAATGGAATCAAGCATGGAATATGTTGGAATTTGGCGGTTGGTTGCTTTTTTCGCTGGCGACAATGTTTGTCTGGACCTCCATTTACTTTATTATGCTTTACAATACCAAGTTACAAAAGGAGCATGAAAAATATCTAAGGGCGGAAACCGCTGCAAAGGATGCGCAGCTGCAAATGCTCCGCTATCAACTCAATCCTCATTTTATGTTTAATACTATGAATGCGATATCAACTCTAATTTATAAGAGCGAGAACGAACGTGCCAATGATATGTTAGATAAGCTTTGTGAGTTCTTTCGATATACCTTAGATCGCAAAGATCGAGCAGTCGCCCCGTTACAAAAAGAACTGGAATTACTTCAGCTCTATCTTTCCATAGAAAAAGCACGATTCGGTAAGCGGCTTAGAGTTGAATTCTCAGTCGATAAAGCACTAAACGATTGTCATGTACCTTATATGCTATTACAACCGATTGTTGAGAATGCAATAAAGTATGCTATTGAGCCTTCAAAGGATGGCGGGAAAATTGAAATTCGCGCATATGAAAAAGAGCAAAGATTACAAATCGAAATTCACGACCAAGGTGGTAACGGCCAGCAAATTTCGGACGAGGGATTTGGAATAGGGCTTCGAAATACCACTGAACGGTTAGATGCGATGTTTTCCGGAGACTTCACTTTTGATATCCTAGCCAACTCTCAAGGTGGTACTCAAGTGAAAATCAATACCCCAATTACTAAAAAAGTTGCCGCTTAATTTTGAACAGAAATCCTAACTAGGACAAATTATATGCAGTCAGAGCCGTTAACAGCGCTAATCGTAGATGATGAGCCATTGGCTATTGAAGGGCTTAAATTGCGTTTAGCAAATATCCCAGAAATCAATGTCATCGGTGAAGCAAGTGATGGCGATCAGGCGATTCAGCTGTGTCACGCACTTAATCCAGAAGTCCTCTTTCTAGACCTCAATTTACCCGGTTTAAACGGATTAGAAGTTGTACAAGCATTACAGTCTGATGTATTGCCAATGATCGTTTTTGTCAGCGCTCATGGAGAATACGCACTCCAAGCTTTCGAAGTAAATGCAATTGATTATGTGTTAAAACCGGCAAATTTAGGTCGACTTAAAAAGACCGTCGAGCGTCTACTTGAAAAACGTAGACCGGCAACTAACAATCAAGAGAAATTTCGACTGCTAAAAGCACTTGGGGAATCATCGGGGATTAGTATTACGGAGCTAGAAGATTGGCTTAAGTCAGAAAATCCTTTACCGACAACCTACCAAACTAAGTTAGTGATCAAAAATGATAACTTAGAAAAAGTATTTTTATTAACGCATGACATACGTTGGATAGACGCAGCAGGTGATTATATGTGTATTCATACAGAAAGCGAAACTCATGTAGTGAGAGTAACCATGAAAAAACTAGAGAGCCAATTGGACCCTAAAATATTTTATCGAATTCACAAATCTACCTTGGTAAATATTAATTTTATTGAGACTGTAAAATCATTAAAGAACAGCGAGTGTTTAGTGCAGCTCGGTAGTAATGTACAACTCAAAGCGAGTCGAAACTATAGCGCTAATGTTCAACAGCTGCTCGCATCTAAACAATTATAGCAAGTTCATTTTATCGTAAAAAAGTACCGCCTTATCTAAATATTCAGCTAGTTTTTAGCCACATCGCACACCTCACGCATCACACCGCATTTCAATTGTAAACTCTGCTCAATTCTTAGACTATGTTAAAGGGAACAACTTTGTGGCTAGGGGAAGGTGGAGTCACATGAGTGTTAAACGTAGGTTGCATTTCTTCCTAAAAACTTCGTTCACGCCATGTAGCAAACTTAGTTTTAGAATTTGAAGACTGCATGAAAGCCGGAATAATAATTATGACAAAACTAACATCAAATAGTATCAGTTTAATTCTTCTTTTAGTCTTTATCGTCGCTTGCGGTGGAGGGGCTGAGACAGAAACCAATCCCTCCTCAATTAATGCTGCTCAACCGGTTTCTGATTGGAAGTTGGTTTGGAGTGATGAGTTTAATGGCGACGGTATTAATGCCGACCATTGGACACACGAAGTTAATTGTGAAGGCGGGGGCAACAACGAGAAGCAATGTTATACCGACAGCGCTGACAATTCTTTTGTATCGTCTGGAATGCTTAATATTGTCGCTTTGCCGGCTCAAGAAGGTGCCGAAAAGCCTTATACCTCAGCTCGCCTAAATACGCGTTATAAAGCTGATTTTAAATATGGAAGAGTTGAATTGCGTGCAAAGCTTCCGAGCGGGCAGGGTAGTTGGCCAGCTTTTTGGATGATGCCCACTGACGAAGTTTTTGGTGGTTGGCCAAAGTCAGGCGAGATAGATATTTTAGAAGCCGTCAACTTAAAGACCGTGGACCAAGAAGGAAACGTCGAAAATAAAGTTCATGGCACCCTTCATTACGGAAAAGATTGGCCCAATAACTCCAGTTCGGGAAAGTCGTATACTTTGCCTGATGGCCTAAACCCCGCTGACGATTTTCACACCTATGCAATTGAGTGGCAGCAAGGAGAGATGCGTTGGTACGTTGATGGTTACTTGTATGCGACACAGAGAAAATCTGAAGTAAGGTATAACAGTAAAGATGAAGCCGTAGGCCTGTCTCATCGCGGTTGGTTTGCTGAATATCACAACATCGTCTCCGGTGAACTAGAGACACACTGGGGTAATGAGCCTTTCGACCAACAATTTTATCTTATCCTTAATTTTGCCGTCGGAGGAAACTGGCCCGAAAATGTGAATAACTTAGGCATCGACCCGTCAGCCTTTGAAAATGGCCAAACGTTTCAAGTCGATTATGTGCGTGTCTACGAATGCCAGATTAACCCCGATACAGGAAAGGGATGTGAAACTGTCAGGCCAGGTTATGACAGTCTTGAAGATGCTTTAGTAGAAGGAGAAGCGCCTATTCCCTCACCGCCAACTCCGCCAGTGGCTCAGAACTTAACCATTTTTGATGGCACTATAAACCCTAACTGGCCAGCATGGGATTGCTGTGGTGGTTCTACGCCTACCCTAGTAAGCGACGAAATGATGGGCGATGTTATGCAATTTGTCGTCGGCGCTTCACCTACCGTCAATGGGTTTACTACACGAGAAGAGTTTATTACCGATGAAAACGGTGAGCCAAGCCCATTTGATGCATCCCCGTTAATTAGTAACGGCAACGTTAAATTTGATATGAAACTAGTGACAGCACCTAACAATAGTGATGCTGCTTGGTTATTTAAAATCGAAAGTAATGGTGGTGATCAAGCAGTAGAGCTTGAATTAAATAACAGTTTAGAAGGTAGCAACCCTACGGTTGGTGAATGGCAAAGTTATACCTTTCCATTGCAAATGTTGTCAGATGAAGGTTTAGATCTAAGTGCGATTGATGTTGTAATGATTTTCCCTGCTTGGGGAGCTGGCGAAGGAGCGGAATATCTGCTCGATAATGTCGAAATTGCAGGCCCAGCTGCCGTTGCTCCAGAACTCATTGTATTTGAACAAGGAGAAAATCCAAGTTGGCCTATCTGGGATTGTTGCGGTGGCTCAACACCGACCGTAGAGACCGATGATGCCGAGCACGGTGAAGTAGCAGAATTTGTTATTGGTGCAGCACCAACGGTCATGGGTTTTATTAGTCGAGAAGCATTTATATCGGACCCTGCAGGACAGCCTAGTCCATTTGATGCGAGTGCTATTCTTTCCAACGGCGTGGTTCAATTTGAACTAAAAGTCGTTTCCAGTCCGCTCGATTCATCAGCAAGTTGGTTGTTTAAAATTGAATCAAACGAAGGTGATACCGCAGTCGAATTACCACTCAGCGAAAGCGTAGAAGGCGTTGCGCCTGTAGAAGGTGAATGGCAAACCTATACTTTTCCACTATCTGACCTCGCTGATGCGGGTTTGGATGTCAGCGCGATTGACGTATTAATGATTTTTCCTGCTTGGGGTACGGGTGAGGGTGCTGTCTACCGGGCTGACAATGTAAAAATCTTTGATCCTAATGCGGCTAGTGGATTTGTTGGACATGTACTTTTTGCTGAAGAGACTTTAACTGATTGGAGTATTTGGGATTGTTGCGGTGGTTCGACTCCAACGGTTGAAAACGACGATGCCGCTCACGGGTTAACAGCAGAATTTGTGATCGGTGCTACTCCAACCGTGATGGGGTTGTTAGCTGATGAGGACATTTACCTCGACGCTACTAATTTACTAAGCAATGGCGTAGTGCAATTTGACATGAAAGTAGTCACGCCACCGAACGATAGTTCGGCAATTTGGAAGTTTAAGATAGAAGCCGGCGACACGAGTTCAGCTGTGGAATTAGACCTAACTGAAAGTGAAGAAGGTTTAGCACCAGTCACTGGCGAGTGGCAAACCTATACCTATAGTGTGCAGTCTCTTTTTGATGCAGGTTTAGATATTAGTCAAATTGATGTACTGATGGTTTTTCCCGCATGGGGTACTGGCGAAGGAGCTGTTTATCGCCTCGATAACGTGATGATATTCGACCCTGCCAGTGTGCCGACTCCGCAAGGTCTAACTATTTACGACAATGCGCAACATCCAGAATGGCCTATTTGGGATTGTTGCGGTGGTTCAACCCCTAGCGAAGAACTAGACGATCAAGATCACAATATGGTCGCCGAATTTGTCATTGGTGCAACGCCCACTGTGATGGGATTTATGGCTAACGAAGATATTTACTTCGATGCCTCGTCGATGCTGCAAACTGGTTATGTGAAATTTGACCTTAAAGTAGTCAGCGCACCCAATGACAGCAGTACGGTTTGGAAATTTAAAATAGAGTCTGGTGATACCACAACCGCTGTAGAGCTCGATCTGTCTGCCAGTCAAGAAGGCGTTTCGCCTGTGGTCGGTGAGTGGCAAACCTATAGCTATCCATTACAACAACTTTTTGATGAAGGGTTAGACATTAGTCAGATTGACGTACTAATGGTTTTCCCTGTCTGGGGAACGGGGGATGGTGCTGTCTATCGAGTTGACAACGTAACCATTCGATAGATTGCTCGAATAAAGGCTCGCTGTTAGCACAGCATTCTTTGTAAAAAATAATTAAAAAAAGTAGGTCAGCTAAAATGAAACAGATTCAATTCACTAAAAAACCAATCGCTCTTTTTATTGCCGCGATACTCGCTAACACTAGCGTAACAGCTGTTTATGCGGAAGAAACAGAAGCAGAAAACTCAGAAGCGGATAATAAAGTAATCGAAATAGTTGGTATCCGCGGAAGCTTAATTCGTTCTATGGATCTTAAGCGAGAAAAATCCGGAGTAGTGGATGTTATATCAGCTGAGGATATGGGCAAGTTTCCAGATACTAATCTCGCCGAATCGTTACAGCGAATCACGGGTGTTTCGGTTAGTCGAGCGAATGGAGAAGGAAGTCAAATTACGGTTAGAGGATTTGGTCCCGACTTTAATTTGATTACGTTAAATGGGCGACAAATGCCAGGAACAGGTAATACTCGTTCCTATAATTTAGAAAATTTATCCTCCGAAGGGATCAGTGCTCTCGAAGTTAACAAAACAGCAAGAGCTGAAAACCCAAGCGGTGGTCTTGGTGCAACAGTTAATATTGTTACCACTAAACCATTACAGTCGCTTGGTGAAAAATATTCAATCTCGGCCAAAGCGATTCACGATACTTCGAATAAAGAAGGAGAAGATATTACACCCGAATTTAGTGCAGTTTATTCTAATACTTATGCAGACGATTCCATAGGATTAGCCTTTTCTTTTTCACATCAAAAACGAGACTTTCAAAAGCAAACTGCCTCAATTCAAGGATGGCAGGCAAATGTTGCTTTACCTTCTCTTGAGCCAGAAAATATCGTTGACGCACGATCTTTAGATAACGAGGGTAACCCAACGGGTGATTACTTTTTTCCTCGGGATATGAATTATGGTATTGAAGATATTCAACGAGAAAAAACCAACGGACAATTCACTTTTCAATTTGCACCCGTTGAAGATCTTATAGTAACCCTCGATTACACCATGGCAAACGCAGTTGTCGGATTAAACTCAATTGGTTGGGGGATGTGGTTTGACTACGGTGGTAATATTAGTGCTTATGAGTTGGATCGCAACGGGACTGCTGTGTTTGCCGAAATTGGAGGTAATGATGGATCTTTTTCGGCTTCGCGAGCAACCACAGAGGTTAAGGAAAAGTCAGCCGGACTTAATTTATCTTGGCAGCCCACAGAGTCACTTTTATTTGACTTAGATTATCATGATTCATCGAGTGAAATTGATAATGGAGAGGATGATGGGCTTGGAAGTCACGGCACCTTGGTATTAGGTTCGGATCAATTAGACACTAAATGGTACGACTTTAGATACGGTGAAATTCCAATTTCTGGGATAGTTTGGAACAATGGTACAGAGGTAATTGCACCAGGCGAAATAGATTCTCATTTTAGTCAATTTATTCATTCACCAGGACGTTCGGATGTCGAACAATTACAATTTCACGGCACTTGGGAAAATACCGCTGACAGCCCATTGATTAACGTTAAGTTTGGAGTCGCTCAAACAGAACAATTAATGGGTGGTTCTCATGCGTGGAGTGGATTAATTGGAGGGTTCTTGTTTAATCCGTCTTGGCCAGAAATTTTTCCTGATGGTATGTTTGTACTGAATGATACCAGTGATTTTTTGACTGCTTTTTCAAATGGTGGAAATGCACTGTCGCCAAACTATTACTACACCTTTGACTTTGATGAGGCCGTTGCGCGTTCAGAAGCATTCTTAACCAACGAAGTGTTAGGTGGCGATGATTATTTTGCAACTACCGCTTATCATCCTATGGGAACTTACAACGAAGGCTCTGTGCAAGAAGATACTCTCAGTGTGTACCTACAAACACAATTAGAATTTGATATTGCTGAATTGCCGGTCCAACTTAATATCGGTGCTCGCTATGAAGAGACTGAAGTAATCAGTCGAATACTACAACAAGTTCCCACCGAGGTATGGTGGTTAGGCGGCAGTGAATGGCATACCCAATATTTAGATGGTAATAATAACTTTCTGCAAGTGACGGGTGAGCATGATGTTTTGCTGCCGATGTTTGATGTTAAAGTTGATATTACAGACGATCTAGTTGGCCGATTCTCCTGGGGAAAAACCATCGCCAGAGCGCCACTTGGGCATTTAGCTGGCGCGCGGCAATTATCCGGAAGTCCTAAGATTGGTTCCCGTAATGGTAGTGAAGGTAACACCAACCTCCAACCTTTTGAGTCAACTAATCTTGACCTAAGCCTGGAATACTATTATGACGAAGGCAGTTACGCTGCCATCGGTTACTTTAAGAAAGACGTTAAAAACTTTATTGGTAACCGCATTGTAACGACAACGATCGATGGCTTTCATGATATTTATCAAGGGCCTCGCTGGCAGCAAGCGGTCGCGGATATAGCGGCTCGCGGCGATCAAGCAACCAATGATGCCATTTTTGCACAAATGGTTGCTAATGGTGCCGTGGTTAATGACCAAGGCTACATAGAGCCTACTGCTGAGGACCCATTAATTGTTTGGGATATCAGCCAGCCTTTTAATAGTCCTGATACTAAAACTGTCGATGGATTTGAAATTGCAGTTCAACATTTATTTGGTGAAAGTGGTTTTGGGGTTGGGGCGAATGCAACGTTTGTTGATGGCGATGTAGAATTTGATGTTTCGAGTTTAAATCAACAAACACCACTCACTGGTTTAAGTGATTCGGCTAACTTTCAAGGCTTTTATGAAAAATATGGCTTATCGGTAAAACTCACTTACGCTTGGCGCGATGAATATTTAATTGGTGTTGGACAATCTCAAGGTTCATCAGACAACCCTCCGCAATTTGCCAAATCATTTGGTCAGTGGGATATGAGCATTAATTACGATATTGATGAATATATCACTTTATCTTTTGAAGCAGTAAATCTAAATAACGAAACCGAACAGGGTTTTGGTCGTTATGAGGAGCAATTCTTATTTGCTCGCGAATACGGACCTCGATATGTTCTAGGTGCTAGATATACTTTTAAATAGACTTTAATTCCGCCAGTTTTCACTGGCGGAATCGACTAACTGTTTACTTTACATTGCCATTAAAAAAGTTTTTAACTCGTTCTAGCATAAAAGTAAATGTTACTTACACGCAATGATTCCTCATTTGATCGAATCTTTTCAAAAGTCCCATCGCGATGGGAATAGTAGGTATTTATAATATGGTTTCTTCCGTGCAGCTAACAAACATACTTGAGCCAAACAATGGGAATACTCATCGTTTTGCGTTATTTTCTTTAACATCATTATTTTTTATGTGGGGGTTTATTACTTGTCTGAACGACATTTTAATTCCCTATCTTAAAGCAATGTTTGAACTGAATTATACCCAAGCCATGTTAATTCAGTTTTGCTTTTTTGGCTCTTATTTTATCGTCTCGATACCCGCGGGCGCATTGGTCTCGAGAATCGGTTTTAAGTCTGGAATTGTGGTTGGTTTAACAATAGCGAGTGCAGGTTGCATTTTGTTTTATCCCGCAGCTCAAATTCAAGTCTACGCTTTATTTCTTTTAGCTTTATTTGTGCTTGCCGCTGGTATCACCTTATTACAAGTTTCAGCGAATCCATACGTCAGTGCGCTTGGCCCTAGCGAGACCGCTTCTTCACGACTAACCATGACTCAAGCGTTTAATGCGCTCGGAACAACCGTTGCCCCTTTATTTGGTGCATGGTTAATTTTTAGAGGTGCTGAAAATCTTGATACAACCGATCCTACTTCAGTTCAACTACCATATTTGTTTTTAGCATTCATGTTAGTTGTTTTAGCTTTATTGTTTAGCTATCTAAAATTGCCTGCAATGGGAAAAGTGGAAAATGCTGAGCTTTCACCTAAACAAGCACTTAGATTTACTCACTTAAAGTTAGGCGCGCTAGCTATTTTTGTTTACGTCGGTGCAGAGGTTGCGATAGGTAGCTTTTTGGTAAACTTTTTATCACAGTCTGACATTGGTAATTTATCGGAGTCGAAAGCGGCACATTACATTACCTACTATTGGGGTGGTGCAATGATTGGACGTTTTATTGGCGCGATGGTGATGCAAAAAGTAGCAGCCAATAAAGTCCTGGCGTTTAATTCTATTATGGCAATGCTATTAGTATTTTTGGCAGCCATGTCCAACGGGCAGTTAGCGATGTGGTCAATATTGGCGGTTGGACTATTTAATTCAATCATGTTTCCCACTATTTTCAGTCTCGCCATTAACAAGCTTGGAAGTGCGACCAGTCATGGGGCTGGGGTTTTATGTTTGGCGATTGTTGGCGGTGCTATCATTCCACTAGTGCAAGGTGTAATAGCGGATGCAGTCGGGTTACAACTAAGCTTTTTGCTGCCCATCGTTTGCTACCTATTTATTCTCTATTTTGCGCTTGTTGGATTTCGACCGTCTGAACAATGCTCAGAGGATTAACCAATGATGATTTTACGTTTGTTAAGCTTAGCTGTAATGGTTATGATTTTGTTAAGTTGTTCGCAAGTTCAAGAAAACCATTCTGATGTAGCTGCTAAGTTTGATTCTAATCAAGAGTCAAACTTAGCTCGAGAAAAATCGCTCTCGCTATGGCCAAAAATTCAAACTGAAGTAAAACGAGATGGTGAGCTAGAAAAACGAATTCACAACATTCTTTCCAATATGACGCTTGAGCAAAAAGTAGCTCAAATGGTTCAACCCGAAATAAGAGACATTACCGTTGAAGATATGCGCCGATATGGTTTTGGCTCTTTTTTAAATGGTGGTGGAGCGTTTCCTAACAATAATAAGCATTCAACCCCGAGAGACTGGATTGATTTGGCTGAAGCTATGTATCAAGCCTCAATCGACGATTCGCTCGATGGAAGTCAAATTCCAACAATGTGGGGGACCGATGCGGTTCATGGTCATAACAATGTAATTGGCGCGACGCTCTTTCCACATAATATTGGCTTAGGCGCTATGAATAATCCCGTGTTGATGGAGCAAATCGCCAAGGCGACGGCAACCGAGGTAATGGTAACGGGTATCGATTGGGTATTTGCTCCAACTGTCGCAGCAGTTAGAGATGACAGGTGGGGTAGAAGTTATGAAGGTTATTCAGAGCATCCGGAAATAATTAAACGTTATGCCTCAGCCGTGGTAAGGGGATTACAGGGGGATCCTAACAGGGACTTCTTGGCAGATAATCGTGTTATTAGTACGGTTAAACATTTTATTGGTGATGGCGGCACAGTTGATGGCATCGATCAAGGTGATAACCGAGCGGAAGAAGCTGAACTGTTCGCTATCCACGCCCAAGGTTACATGGGGGGATTGAATGCCGGTGCACAGACGGTTATGGCATCTTTCAATAGTTGGAAAGGGAAAAAAATACATGGTAGCCACTATTTGTTAACTAGCGTACTGAAACAGCAAATGGGATTTGATGGTTTTGTAGTAGGTGATTGGAACGGTCATGGACAAATTAATGGCTGCACCAATCAAAGCTGCCCGCAGGCAATTAATGCAGGTTTAGATGTGTTCATGGTGCCAACTGACGCATGGAAACCGTTACTTCAAAATACGATTAACCAGGTAAAACAAGGCGTCATTTCACAACAGCGAATTGACGATGCGGTTGCGAGAATATTACGGGTTAAATTGAGAGCCGGAATTTTTGATAAACCAAGCCCCGCACATCGAATTTATTCGGGCAAAACTGAGCTTATTGGTCACAGTAAGCATCGAGCCATTGCAAGACAAGCTGTAAGAGAGTCGCTAGTATTATTGAAAAACAATAATCAAATTTTACCGATTGATCCGACACAGTCTATTTTGCTCGCCGGTGACGGAGCGAATAACATTGGTAAGCAAGCCGGCGGTTGGACTATCACTTGGCAGGGCACTGGGAACAAAAATGCCGAATTTCCAGGAGCGACTTCAATCTATCAAGGGTTAAAAAATCAAGTTGAAAAGGCGGGCGGGCTAATCACACTATCAGAGAATGGTGAGTACCTAGAAAAGCCGGATGTGGCAGTCGTGGTCTTTGGTGAAAACCCATATGCCGAAGGGCAAGGTGATGTTTCGGATTTGGAGTTTGAAGCAGAAACTAAGAAGTCCTTGAAGCTGCTAAAAAAGCTAAAAGCTGATGATATACCGGTAGTAAGTTTATTTATTAGCGGACGGCCAATGTGGATCAACCCGGAGTTAAACGCATCTGATGCATTTGTGGCTGTGTGGTTGCCTGGAACGGAAGGTGAAGGAATTGCTGATGTCATTTTGAAAACCTCAGGTGAAATGCCTCAACATGACTTTAAAGGAAAGCTTTCTTTTTCATGGCCAAACCACCCAAAACAAGTTGTTAACCTTGGTGATAGTGACTATCAGCCGCTTTTTAAATATGGTTACGGACTTGATTATCAATCGGACAAGCAAATACCTAATAATTTAGATATTAGTGTCTCGCGTTTTCTTAAAAATACTGGCGAGACAAATTTTGAGTCTCTAAACGATAAAACAATTAACGTAGCAAAGCATAAGCTTTTAGTGGGGGGAGTCAAAGCGCCTTGGTCATTAAAGATATTTTCTGGCGAACAAACCCGTGATGTGATCGCGAATGTGCAGAATGTTGGTAATTTAGCTTACCGTACAGTTGACAAAGAAAAACAAGAAGATGCAGTTCGACTAACATTTAAGGGTGGTAAAGAATCTGGCTTGATGCTGATGAGTCAATCTAGTTTGCCGCAAGATTTGTCTTCTGAGCAGTCGCTAGCAGCGGTGTTGCAGTTTGAACTTAAACCACAAAAAAGTATTTCAGATGATCTGTCTGTAACGATTAACTGTGTAACGCATAACGAGTGTATAAACAAGCTGCGTGTTAATTCTCTAATAGACAATTCGTTACTTAACCAATGGCAAACCATCGAGGTTCCATTGCATTGTATGAAACTAGCCCCTGAAACGCTAAAACAAATCGTAGTGCCTTTTAGAATCAGCACGTCATCTGAAAACCAGTTTGAAATAGCAAATATAAGATTAGGGTTTAAAAAGTCGAATTCGGTCATCTTCAGTTGCTAAATATGTAGGGGAAAGGTGATAGTCGATGTTCTGCCTAAGCTATCTAGCAGATACAGACTGAATGACCCTGCAAAGTTAGCTTAAATAGCGCCTACTCACAGGATGTCTGCAGACTAAAGTAAAAACTCATCAAAAAAATCGCTGCACTTTCGATTATTAGTTGTTGTAAACTCTCGGCTATCCACTTTTTTAGGCTTCCATTGGAAGGTGATATGAAGTTCAGCCTTGGTAACTATCAAATAGATACAGTGTTGTTTGAGTTTAAAGACTCAGACTCTGTCATTCCCATCGAGCCAAAGGTTTTTGACTTAATAGTCTATTTGATCCAAAACCGTGACCGAGTAGTTTCACGTGACGAGTTATTTGATAATCTATGGCAAGGAAGGGAGGTTTCGGATACTTCGCTCAGCAATCAAATAAAGATTGCTCGTAAGTTATTGGGAGATAACGGCGATAAGCAAGCTGTCATTAAAACCATTCGAGGTCGTGGATACCAATTAATTGCTAAAGTCGAGGTTCTATCGCAAGATAATAACCCTAGGCTAGACCCAAATCTGAGCAAAGTTCAACAAAATGCCACTGAAGCGTTAGCTACCCAAGACGGAATCATAAGGTCAGCTAAATTATCTGCACGTGCAAAGAAAGGCCGCGGCTTAATGCAGAATAGTTGGAAGTGGCTAATACTGATTATAGTAATCATTGGTGCGTCTATCATATTTCAAGAGCTGATTGTTAAAAGTGATCATCTTAAATCCTCCATAAACTCTTCAGCGAAGCCTTATATTGTTGTTATGCCGTTTACGCTTTCAGGAGCTGATCAAGACAAATGGCAACCTTTTGCGGATCAGTTGACCCGTGAGCTTATTCATAAACTCTCAAAAGTCACAGGAGTTCGAGTCGTTCCTACTGCTTCGGCGTTTGCGTTTGCCAAGTTTAAGAATAACGACTCAATTGTTAAGCAAATCCCGGACGTTGAATACATCGTTGATGGGGTTGTTGGATTAACGGCCGACAATCAACTCAAGTTAAGTACTGAGTTGTCATCAATAACTGAAAACAATGTTATCTGGAGTGACAGCTACACCACCAAGGTCAGTAACGTTAACTTTTTAACAATACAGAGTAACGTTGCCGAATCGATCGCAAACTCTCTAGGCGTGATGATTAAAAATCAGGAGAAACAATTAATTGGCGAACATCATACTAAAAATTTGGCAGCTTATGAATTGTTTGTGTTGGGCCAACAACAGTTGAATCGATTGACCCATGAATCACTACTGCAATCGGTAGAACATTTTAGACAAGCGATCTTAATTGATCCAAACTACGAAGAAGCCTTGGTTGCTCGAGCAAACGCTTATCGTTTAATCATGTCCTATTACGAAAAGCCGAATGAAGTATTACCCAAAGTTGTTGATTCAGTGCGTCAAACTCTAGACGTCAATCCTAAATCTGCGGATGCCTACTCATCGTTAGGATTAGCTTACGTGTTTGCTTGGCGCTGGCAGGACGCATGGCAAATGTTATCAGCGGCTAAGCAAGCAGATCCTAACAACGCTCTAACCGAATTAGGATTTGCACTTTATTATGCCGGGTTAGGGGAGGCCAAAAAAGTAAAAGTATCACTCGAACGTGCTAATCAAATCGATCCATTGAATGTCGAACTGGCAGATTGGGGACATTGGGCGCTAGCGATGGTTGGCGAAAATGATGCCGCAATCGATTGGGCCAACCAAAAGCTTCAACTCCATCCTGATGTGGGAATTATTTACAGCGGTGCGAGTGTATCAGCTTCTATTGCTGGCAATCATCAACGTGCTATCTCACTCGCACAGAAAGGTATCGAGCTAGATTCTGGGGGGACATATCCGCTACTTGCATTAGCACAAGCCTATGGTCATGCCAATCAAATTGAGAAAATTCCTAAACTATTACAAGTTGTCGAATTGGATTCCAGATATGTCTGTCCCTATGAAAAAGCAATTACTTATTTGTTTATAGATGAACAAGACAAAGCCTTTGAACTACTCAATCAAGCCGTTTTAAGCCGCTCAAATTGTCTAGTATTTACTCGATTTGACCCCCGACTCGTTGCAATTAGAGATACTGAGAGCTTTGTAGCGTTATTAACAAGAGTAGGCTTAGATGATGAGTCGTTAAGTCGATACCCGCGATAAGCAAAGTTAAAAGCTAAGCTCAACCAATAAGTGGTAAACATGTAACTCTAATTTCGTATAATGTAACAAATTAAGCTATACTCTAAACAGCTATTAGTCTTTTTCTCCAAACAGCTAAAACTATAACGTTGAGAATAAGAACCGGTGACATTTATAAGATTGTGCATAAATCTATACCTTCGATTCCTTAGTTCTCAAGGAGTTTGGCCTAATACGGCACCTTTTAAGCTAAACAAACTCTCGATTTATCCTAATTGCTGCCAAGCAATTAATTTGAGAATTCTAAATATATTTACTATCCCTGACCTCGCCACCAATAATTCTCATCGTGTTAAGCAATGGTTATTAGTGAGATGTTTAAGTGATTGTTGTAAGCGTTTTCTTGTTTGATTGAAAATGAATATTTCCTTTAACCTAGTTAATAGCAATGTTAGCGAACAATTAAAGGACTAAATTTTTTTCATTCACTGAACCGATTAGAAAAAGCAAAAAAGTAGAAATCTGTCTTAGGAATAGACGCTGAGTCAATAATAAATGATAAGAGGCAATTTTATGTCAAATATCGATGAGTTAAATTTAAAGGTATTGCTTGAAAATGCACATATAGGCGTAGTGATCCATCGTTGGGACACCTCAATTGTTTATGCTAATCCGGAAGCACTCAAACTATTACGATTGACTTATGAGCAAATTATTGGGAAGGATGCTTTTGACCCGCAATGGAAATTTATTGATGACGCAGGCAAACCCATTCCGTCAGAAGAATATCCAGTTAATAAGGTGATCAACTCACAACAAAGGCTGAATAATGAAGTTGTTGGTGTAATAGATAGTTTAGAGCCTGATATTCGTTGGCTAATGGTGAACGCCTACCATGAAGGCGAAGCAGGTAATGATAATAGTTTTATCGTTGTCACTTTTAATGATATCTCAGATTCGAAAACACTATTTTCTTTTAACGACATTGTTGAAAATACACAGGATATGGTCATTGTTACTGAAGCGGCTGATATCACCTATCCAACCGGGCCAAAAATTGTTTATGTTAATCGAGCCTTTGAGGTTATTACGGGCTATAAAAAGGAAGATGTTATTGGTGAAACACCCAGAATATTGCAAGGTAGCTTAACTGATGTTGATGCAAGAAAAAGAATACACCGAGCGTTAAAAGATAATCGAGCAATCACCGAAACATTACTCAATTACGATATCAATGGTCGGCCTTATTGGATTGAGATGAATATTGTTCCCCTCAAAAATAAGTACGACGAAATTACTCATTTCGCCGCAATTGAAAGAGATGTTTCAGAACGAAAGTTTCAACATGAGCAACTTCAAAATAAAAATAGAGATTTAAAATATTTAAAGGCAAGCCTAGAGAATATGGTGAATGATCGAACCGAACAGCTAGAAGCTGCTAAGGCGAAGCTCGAAAAGATTGCTTATTTCGATCCATTGACCAATATTCCTAACCGTCGATTTTTTATCGATCAAGTGAAACGGCAAGTTAAGTCATGTAATCGACGAAATGCAATGATTGGTTTCGGTTTAATCGATATTGACGACTTTAAAATCATTAACGATCAATATGGTCACGATGCAGGCGATAAAGTGTTGAAGAAACTGTCAGACCTCTTGAAAAAGCTATTTCGAGCTGACGATGCTTTTTGCCGCTATGGCGGAGAAGAATTTGCTTTTGCTGTGTCAATCGAAAAGTTGGAAGATCTAGAGCTCTTAGCAACACGCATTCAAAATAATATTCACTCACTTCGAGTCGAGTTAGAACAAAATGAGGTCATTGCAATCACCGTAAGTATTGGCATAAAGCGCTGTGAATGTAATGAGTATGTTGACTTTGAGAATGAAATTAAACTTGCTGATCGGGCGTTATATCAATCGAAAGAGTCAGGTAAAAATTGTTTTACTATAAGCGTATAGCTGAGTGGTAATGTCGAAAATATTGTCCGAGTTAACCCTTATAGCCAGAAGCACTTCAACAATTATACTACTAAATAACTCTCTGACATTAGCTTGCAACTTCAATCGGTTTGTCAATTGTTAGCTTAGTGATTAAAGGTATGCTATAGCATAAATTAGTCCACAATTTATTTTTGGCAGGGCGATTAAATGAGCAAAGCTGCTTTGACTAAAGTCTGCTAAATATTTTAAAAAGATTGAATGAGTATGACTCGCAACAGGTAAACTGTTATAGTCAAAACACCGCTTGTTGAATTAACTAAAAAGGAAGGAATTACAATGCATAATCCCGTTGGTTGGTTTGAAATTTATGTTGATGATATGGAACGAGCAAAGACATTTTATCAAAATGTTTTAAAAGTGAAATTAGAGCAGCTCACCGACCCGACTGAAGCGCACGCCGAAATGTGGAGTTTTGCGTCTAATTTTGAAGAATACGGCTGTTCGGGTGCGTTGGTTAAAATGGATGGTTTTAAAGCGGGCCGTAACAGCACGTTAGTTTACTTTAGTTGTGAAGATTGTTCAGTAGAAGAGTCGAGAGTGGCTGAAGCGGGTGGTGTTATCGAGCAACCGAAAACGTCCATTGGTGAATACGGTTTTTGCTCTTTAGCGAAAGATAGTGAAGGTAATCTGTTTGGTTTGCATTCTCAAAAATAGACATCGGGTACTATCAAGACCAAAGCATTTCGAACTATGAGGATTAAAGCTTTATTAGTCAGTATTGTAGTCTGTGCCTCGATAGCTATTTATTTTCAGATAGTTGACCATGAATATTTTGGTTTATTTAAGGCACTAACGACCACTCAAGTCATTTTAATGCCGATTTTTTTTGCTGCTGGCGTCAACCACATTTTTCGTAGAATAGTCATTTTAGGTTTAATCTTTTGCCTTTTGGGCGATATTCTTTTATTGCAAGATTTCCGCTTTGTTCAAGGATTGATCGCGTTTTTATTTGGGCATTTGCTGTTTTGTTATGCCTTTTATTATCAAAATAAGAACAAGCTCAAGGCTATTTCATTGATCATCCTATTGATAATCGGTGCGATTTACTATTTCTATTTGTTTTCATCACTCAATGACTTAGCGATCCCCGTTGCAATCTATATTTTAGTCATAGTCACGATGAGTTGGCTAGCTGTAGAACTTTATTGGCGTGATAAGAGTGTCGCCAATTTAACAGTCGCAGTTGGAGCGATTCTGTTTTTGCTTTCTGACGCGACGCTTGCCTGGAATAAGTTTGTTGCAACCTTCGATTATTCGAGCCTTGCGATCTTAGCGACCTATTGGTTGGCGATAACGCTATTTGCTTATTCAACAGTTTTATCAAAGAACTTGGTTAAAAAATAGTCGTTTGTTTTGCGACGCAGTATTTTTGGGACATTTTAATGACTAAAATAGCGGAATGTTAATCGAATAGCTAAGATGTTTTGTGCCGGCTAGTGATTACCTATAAACTATCGCCTAGTATCGTTTTCGAGTCGTCACACGATAACTGCAGCCACTCGAAACATTGTGTTTTCGCTTAATAAGGAGTCATTTTGAGCAATCAGCCAATGTCTAATTCGTCCAATCCTTCAAATAAAGGATGGTTTAATCGCTTTCTTGCCACTGTCGAGTGGTTGGGAAACCTACTTCCGCACCCGGTCACGTTATTTGCGCTATTCGCTTTAGGAATTATCCTACTTAGCGGTTTGTTGGGCTATTTCGAAGTAAGCGTTGTTGATCCAAGACCAGAAGGGAGCAGTGGCAGAGCTGCCGATGGTTTAATAAAGGTCGTATCCTTGGTTAACGCAGAAGGTCTACAGCGCATTGTTACCGGATTGGTGACTAATTTTACAGGGTTTGCACCACTTGGCACGGTACTCGTAGCAATGCTTGGTGTTGCCGTTGCTGAACACTCTGGGATGTTGTCAGCAGCAATGCGGGCATTGGTGATGAATGCCTCGAAGCGCATGGTCACTGTAACCGTTGTTTTCGCTGGAATTGTTTCCAATACCGCTTCAGAACTTGGCTATGTGGTGTTAATTCCTCTTGCAGCTATGATATTCCATTCTTTGGGGCGTCATCCGTTAGCGGGACTTGCTGCGGCTTTTGCTGGTGTTTCAGGGGGGTACAGCGCCAACCTTCTTCTTGGCACAGTTGACCCATTGCTATCGGGTATTACTGAGGCTGCTGCCCGTCTACTAGACCCGAGCTACAGTGTCGGGCCAGAGGTAAATTGGAACTTTATGTTTATCAGTACCTTTGTGATTGCGGGCACCGGGGCTTTTGTCACAGAGAAAATTGTTGAGCCCAGACTCGGTACTTATGATCCGTCTCAAGCATCGATTAATCTAGGTGAGCAGAAAATGGACAAGCCAACCAGTCAAGAATTAAAAGCGTTAAAAGCTGCGGGTTGGGCATTTTTATTCCTGATCATCTTGCTGGCGCTGACCATCGTTCCAGAAAACGGTATTTTGCGTCACCCAGAAACAGGTGCTGTTGCTGGCTCACCATTTTTAAAAGGGATTGTTTCTTTTATTTTCATCACTTTTGCGATTCCAGGTTTTGTGTACGGTAAAGTTGCGGGAACCATGAAGAATGATCGCGATGTAATTGATGCGATGGCAAAAAGTATTGGTAGCTTAGGCTTGTATATTACCTTAGTGTTTTTTGCTGCGCAGTTTGTGGCTTTCTTTAAATGGACTAATTTGGGAACGGTTTTAGCGGTAAAAGGAGCGGCATTATTGCAAGCACTTGGCCTCGATGGACCGGAAGTTTTTATTTTGTTTATTATCATGTGCGCCATGATTAACTTAAGTTTGGGCAGTGCATCAGCGCAATGGGCTGTCACAGCGCCAATTTTTGTACCCATGTTAATGCTGATTGGTTTTGCACCTGAAACCATCCAAGCGGCGTATCGAATAGGGGATTCAGTGTCCAATTTGATTACCCCGATGATGAGTTATTTTGGCTTGATTTTAGCCATGGCCACTCGATATCAAAAAAATCTAGGGATGGGAACATTAATAGCGACGATGCTGCCGTATTCAATGATTTTCTTTGTGGTCTGGACTTGTCTATTTTACATTTGGGTGTTCTTGTTAGGAATGCCAGTTGGT
Organism: Kangiellaceae bacterium; assembly: GCA_965230525.1. GTDB lineage: Bacteria > Pseudomonadota > Gammaproteobacteria > Enterobacterales > Kangiellaceae. Next base: position 3,364,835 of record OZ246008.1, on the reverse strand, counting down.
CCGGGTGCGGCGACTTACTATACGCCTTAATTAGTAAAAGCTTTTCATAAAAATTAGCTTTGAAGTGATCATAAAGTTAAACAATGAAGCTGGACTTTAAAGTGAAAATCAGCCTTTTATTTGCTAATCGCTCGTAAGAGGCTGACTAATTTTTACCGACTACCAACTACCAACTACCAACTAATCAGTCAAAGATTCACACGCAAACAATTGTTGTTGTAACTTGTCGTGTAACTTGTCGTCTAATTTGGTTGCAATCACTTCTATACGGCTTTCAAAGCAATCGTCTATTTCTATTTCGGTTAAGGTATCCGAAGTCAGGTTATAACCAAAAATGCCTTCCTCGGTAATAAATACCGCTTTTAGTCGTTCGACTTGCAGCCCAGAAATTAAAGCAAATAATTTTTTTCTATCAAATACTTTTTCGGGTGCAAACCGCCAACCAACGCTATAAAAACCTTCGCCTTGATTTTCTGCCTTAATAAATCCGCAAGCGGGAATATCTAACTCAGACGCTAAAGGTTGAGGTATTTGGGGAGCTGAGTTGTGGCTATGTAGAGCGCTTTTTTCACGGTAGTCTGTGCTTCCTTCTAGCGCCGAAAGTTCTACAGCACCATATTGAGTAAAGTAGACTTTCATATTGTCTTTACCGCTTTGTTTTAAGTAATTATTTAAGTTTTCTTTGTCCTCAGTTTTATATAAATCTGTCTTGTTAACTACCAATGTATCAGCAATTTGAATTTGCTGATTAAACGTTTCATGTTCGGTATATCGACTATCCGCGAGTTTTCTAGCGTCAACCAAAGTCAGTGTTTTTTGTAAAGACAATACATTTTCATAAGCCTTAGTAGATAGAACTTGCAGCACTTCAATAGGGTGGCCTAATCCAGTTGGTTCTATAAGCAATCGATCGGGGCGAGCTTTTAGTAATAGTTGGTTTAATGAAATTTGCAGAGACAAACCTGCTACACAACACATGCACCCACCAGGCACTTCTTTTATAAAAATACCTTGTTCTTCAGAGTGCTGACCTTGAAACAAGCTACCATCAACACCAATTTCTCCAAACTCATTAACAAGCACCGCCCATCGTTCGTTTTTTGGTTTGCTTTTAATTAAATGCAGTATGGTCGAGGTTTTTCCAGAGCCTAAAAAGCCGGTAATAATATTGGTAGGAACAGCGCTAATTCTTTGTTTATTAGAATTCATTAAGCCAAATGGTTTATTGAGAAAGAGTGGAGCAGGGCTACTTAGTTTGGATTAGATATGATTAGACATAGTTTATTTAGGCATAGTTTAGGTTTTACAACTAAGTCTAGGTTGGCAAGATAAACGCAAATTAAACCAATGGCTAACGGAAATTAAACTGGCTCCAATTACGGTTAAGCTAATTTCAAGTATCTCACTTAAATACTCTTCGCCAAGTAAAAAGGGGCTAAGTAATATTACTAGCCCTAAACTAGCCAACAACAGCAGCGGGTATCGTTTGTGTTTTTTGCAACCCAAAGTCAATGCGTAAATGCTCGTGGGTAAAACGGCAATGACCATCCAAAAGTGAAAGGCATGATTATCCAAATGCAAAGCACTAAGCGACGGTATTAAGATTAGTAACGCTGGCGTGGCTAAACAATGAATAATGCAACCAAGCGATAATCCTATAGCAAGTTTGTCTGTTAGGCTTTGTAGAATTTTAGCCATGAGTGTTTTCCTTTTAAAACTCTTGGTGAAAGCAGTTAATTCAAGTACGGTTTATGGATAGAGATGATACAACATAACATTGTTCTTTAAAAGTCAAAATTTAAAAGTCAAAATTGGGTATTTCTAAACAAAACCCTGTTTTTACGAATAGCACATGATAATCATTTGCATTAATTGGTTGTTGATGATCTTTGTTGACGAATATCAATAAGCTTTTTTGGGATTTTACTGTAAACTCCGTTGAGTTGATTTTGTTTCTTTAGGAGTAACCTATGGTAGGTCCAAAACTTCAAAAACCTTTTTCCGCTATAAATAGCCAGTTCAATGCCTATTCTTACTAAAAGAGAAATTTTGATTAAGTTTTTTGAGAACGATAAACTTGCAGCCAATCGTTGGCTTCATCTGCCTATTGAAAAGCTTTCAAATAAGACACCAAATGATATTCTATCAGCCTCTGATGAAGATAAAGAAGGTGTGGAGTATCTTTTTGACGCACTGGAATCAGGGGTATTTAAGCAAAAACCTTCAATAAATCCTTTGACCGAAAATGAAAAAATATTCTTAAAAAATGCAGGTGCAAAAGGAATTGACTAAAATTAAGGCCATTTTGTTAAGTATCTTCTTCCGTTCTAATCTCTGCAAAAAATAGAGCAATATGAATGATTTCGAGCTAAAAAAGAAAGAATTTAAGCGGACTGTCAAAGCAAATATGATTGCTAGCCTCCGTTTGGAAGGCATTATTATAAGTCCAAATACAAAATTAAGATCAATATCAGAGCTAAAAACTAAGTATTCTCAAAAAACTGAATAAAGAATTTAACTTGGTTAAAAAACAATTTATGATTTTTCATTTCGTTTTGCTTTGATAGAACTCTCTAGTAATTCTTTTCTAAGTTGCTCAACTCGTTTACCAGTATCTCCTTTTAAGCCACCTCGTTTTCTGAGTGCTTCTGCTTTAGCAAGAATTGCTTTTTTTGAACGATTCAATTTAATCTTCTATCTGACCCGGTTAAATTACTAACGATTTGTAATTTGTTTTATTCAAAATATATGTATTCATCCAATTGAGAAGTTTACTTTTACTGCGAATTACTAAGCTCAACAGTAATTACTGCTGAGCTTAGTAATTTATCGTTTGATTTCTAAATGACTTTGCGCTTCTTGCCACTTTCGGCTCTTTTCTTATTTTCGGTTTGTACGTAGACCGTATCGGTCGTAGCCATGCTTGCATGACCCAGGTCTTCCGATAAATCTTTTAGAGCACGGCCTCTTTCAATTTCCATGCTTGCACCGGTATGTCTGAGCCAATGGGTAGAAGCTTCCTTAAGTTTCATCGCTTTTTTTTCACCTTCAGTAGCTTTCATTTTTTCAAAAGCATGGTTAAAAGTATCTTGTACTAGTCGTCTTAAATGCCTTGCTGTCATACCCCCATGGCCACGTAGTTTTTCTACAAGCACTGTATTTTCGCCAGTGATAGGAAAGCTTGTAAGGTCGCGAGATAAACGATAACGCTCCAGGAATGGTAAAAAATCAGAAGGAACTGTAGTATCTCGAAGTTTTCGTCCTTTACCAAATATTTTTAACCACCAGTTTTCGTTTTCGTCTTCCCAGAAATGTCCCATAACCGGAGACCAATTTTCTCTCTCTGAAAGCTCTGAAATTCTCAAAAAAAGTGTTTTAAGTGACGCGATAACAAAAAGATTTCTTTCATAAGCGCTATTTCCATCGGCCATTTCAACTGCAGTGTCCAACATATATTGCCACTGAGTTTCTGTTAGTCGTTTAACCTCTTTAACCTGCGAGTCAGTAATAAAATGTCGACAATCTTTTTTAGCTATCTGGGCAGGATTCCCATAACAAAATTCTTCATTCATTAAGTACTTATAAAAAGCTATCACTGCTGTGAATATAGAAGTTAGGGTTTGTTGCGACGGGCGGTATTTTTTCTTGTCTATCTTTTTGTTCTGTTGACTCTTGGGTACTTGAATTTTAAATGGGCACCATTTTGCGTTTTGTTTAAAAAAGCCATTGTCTAATTTGAATCTATCTATGCTAGACGTACCAATCCAGGATACTGGCGGTTGCCAACAAAAATCGGCGTATTCTAATATATCCGTTTTTTTGAATTCATCAATCGGCGTTTCTTTTATAAAGAATGACCATAATAGAAATCGTTCGATTTCATTTCGAAACCTGATATATGTATGCTCAGATTTATTACGACCAGTGTATTCGAGAAATGATTTTCCCCAGGTCCAGTGTACAAATCGCCAATCCGCTGAATTGTTAAACAGGTCGCTAAGTTCAGGATAATCTGACAGCGATATGTCACGAAGCTCAATATAAGTAGGAAATAGCGGTATCGGCTTAGGAGTGGCCATGTTGTTGATTATATTGACTTTGTTAGAATTTAGTTAAAATTCAGTATAATTCAATATATCCACTATGTCCAATACTAAACAGTATCGGACATTGTGAGAACTGTACAACTAAATAAGTCGGTCAACTCCTCTTAGTGGCTGATTAAAAATATCTCTCAAAATAATTTTGCTCCAACTCTCAAGTTCATCTTGACGCTTGATAATTTCTGCTAAATCTAGAATCTTTCCACTCTTCGTGTTGCCAGTTGTCATGAATTCATTAGGATCTAGCTTAAATTTAGTTCTCGAGAAATTTACTTCCATCACATAGCATATGGCGAAGTGTTTTCTACTACGATCATTGTCTTTCACCCAGATACATATCGGGTTATCTTCGCTTTCAGGTGGTATATAATTTATACCAATCTCTTCTTTAATTTCTCGACGAAGCGACAGCTTTGAAAGAGTTGAGAGGCTTTTATCTTGAGTACTAAAACTATCTTCTTCTCTTGTATGGCCACCTAGATACAGTAGTGTTTTATCTGATTCTGGCGATTTTTTAGAGGTTGTCTTCTTATTTTTCTTAACAATTAGAACTTTATCTCTTTCTTTGTTTGTTACGATCAATATAGGGATTGGTTGAACGAAAGCATCATTTTCTTCAACTATGTTTCTAGCGCCGTACTGTAAATTGGTTCTATTCAAATTACATTCCTTTAAATAGAAAGTTTCCGAAAACTCTTTCGACATTTGTACCTTTTGAATATAACCAATTTTCTCCGAAATATTAGTTTGAATAATCTCTAGAATGTTCTTTGTTACACCGTAATTTACTTCGTTAAGCTTTACGTCACTAGTATCAAAAATCTCGATATTTCTAAATTTTTGAGAATATTTCACAGAGACAGCTTCAATGCAATTCTTATAGCTCTCTAGTGCATCTGTACACATAATACTGCCTAACTTTCTGGTTAATAGAGAGGCATATTCTCGCTCTAGCGAAACTTCAGAAGTCGCAGTGAAGACATAAATTAAATCAATTACGGTTCTCCATTTATTCATCGTTAAGAATGTTTCTAAGCTGCAAAAATTCTCGTCATCTAAACTATTATTACCTTTGAGCCAATTAAACCAACAGAGTGCATCAAAAATCCCACGATCAAGAATAACAACATCGAACTTCTTAGAATCATTCGCAAGAACCTCTACTAATTCTGCGATTGCAGAACAAGCAGTCCAAATATTAAAACTGGGATCGTACTTGTCTGTTATTGGACATACGCTAGCTCTTTCTGAAAGGACCTTTGTACGAAATTTATTTCTTCTTAAAAATAAGCTCAACGAATTTATACAACTAGATTTACCTGACTTAGGAGAACCACAAAACTCGATAATTATGGGCCTTCTAGGAATAGATTCTTGTTTTAGCCGCAGTACTTGTTCGGCTAGTTTTTCTAATTGTCTTATAACATGTTCAACTTCGTTTTTATTGATACTCATAAATATTATTCCAATAATGAATCAAGTTTTTTTACGCCTTTACTCTCAAGTCTTTTTATAAAATCTCCTGACAAGAACCCGACATAGAAGGACGATGCCATTGTGAGATAAATAAAGCCTTCATCAACTCTCAATTCCGATGATGTGGATAGAATGATACCCGAGCGTACCCCTGTTACTACTAGCAATGCAAATAAGATTGAGAATACAGGTCTAGCAACGAAATAGACAACCGTCCCCAGCCTCTTTAAAAACAACTGGTCTTCGTTATTTTGTTCCGACGAAAAGTTGAAGCACAATTTGTATAGTTTTCGAATATATGAACATGAAGACGCCGCTAAAGCCACCGACATTGAACCAAATAACGCTCGGTCGAAGATAGTTAAATCACTTGTTTCCTTATAGAAAAGCATGGATATTGAAATATATCCGCCTAAAAATAGTAACACCAAATAATAAAAAAATATAAATACTACCCAGCTTTTTGTGATATATAATTTTCGATCTTCTTTTTTCATATAAACTCTCTCCCTAAACTCTGATACTAAAACAAACCTATTTGTCTATTTAAAACTATTACGGAATCATCTTTGACTCCAGATGGACCTTTAGGTCGCTTTAGTCGACCGCTAGAGCTCGATAAAATTTGGATCACTCCCTGAGCGTAGAGATTGTAAATAGCCTTTCGATAATGCTCAGCATTAGCAGGTGTTCCGTTACAAGTCTCGGAAAATAACTTTGAAAATGTAAGCTGCTCATCATAACTTAATAGAGTCGGAATCTCTTCACTTAAACAGTCGTACGTTCTTGAGTTCGCATCATCGTCAAACACAAACTCGAACGAATTCTGGTTGGCGAGATCGTTTAATTTTGGGTCATATCCCAATACCATTTCCAACCCGCCGACACCATTTAGCCCTGCTCCTCCATGGTGAACAAAATTATTATTGTATTGCCAATGTATTTCGCACATCTCATTCCTCGCCTTGGGGTGCGAAGAAAGGTGCAATAACCAGTATGAACGATGACTCTTTCTTGATTTAATAAAAAAAGGGGTAAAATATCGAGCACCGCTTTTTAAACATATTTCTTTGTAGAGTTCTTGTTCTATTATAAGTCTTGCGTTAGGAGATTCTCTAAACTCTTTTACTTTATCACAGCTAAAAATACCTTCTAATCCAACTTTATACATTGCTTTCATAAAACGTTCATTGTTGGACAGATAGTTCACAATAGAGTCAGTTGAAAACGTTAGTATTACTTCTGCTGTATCCGGGAAGCTGCTAAAAATAAGGTTTAACGCGGCTAGGGGGACATCAGAATAACCATACTGGTCTAAAAGAAATAGACATCTTCCCCTACTAGATCGAGTTTGAATATTAGATAAAATAGACGGTAGAATTTTTACGAATGTATCGTTAAACAAGAGATAGTTAGGTAACTTAGTATTAATATTGTTTTGACTTAATACCGTCTTAAGAGATTCAAAAGTAGCCTTGTTTTTTTCAATAAAATAGTATCGATCATGTATTCTAAAAGGCTTTTTACGCTCAAGCTGTATCTTTCTCTCCATATTCTTGACTGTATTAATGAGAAGTAGCGGAGAGCCATCAACAAGGCTACTGTCAATTTCTGATCTATAGTGTCCCCCACCTGAAAAACCATCGATTAAATTAATTCTCAAGCCATCATGCCGTGGATCAGAACACAGAACCGAAATATAACGTTCTAAATAATATCGGATAACATCATGTTTTACCTTGCTATGTTCTTCTAAAACAGGAGGTGAACTTGGATCGTTCCAATTGTATCCTAGCTTTTTCGGCATACAGTTCCTTCTATAATATAATTTAATCTTACTAGAGGTTGGCTATAGCAATAGGCATCTCATCCCAGGTTTTGCCTTTAAATTCTCTACCGTTGGCTTTCTTACTACGCTTTACACCGTCAGCCCCCCATCCTCCCCATTGTTTAAAAAAGAAAGCTACATTTTCAGAATGGCATTGAACCCGAACATTTTCAACCCACTCGGGCTGCATTTCACGCGCCTTACGACCCGACTCACCGCCTACTATTACCCAATGAATATTCTTAAGTGAAATAGTACCTAAGTCTTCAAGTAAAGGTTCAACTGAAAGGAAACGAATAGTAGCAGGAACTTTTCTTAGATCGTCAATTCTAGGAACGCCATACTTTTTATCCTCTACTGATACCCCGATCCATGCGTTTTGGGGCACTTTTCTTATCTTAAAGTATTTTGCGAGTCGACTAGAACGTTTTGTGAGAATTTGGTAAATATGCTGAGGGGTGCTGTTTATTACGTTAAAAACCTTATCTATGAATTCAAATGGAACATCCTCATGAAATAGATCACTCATTGAGTTAACGAAATACTTAGTTGGTTTTTTACGTCTAAGCGGCTGTTCAAGTCGTTCCGGCATTAACGTTAGCTTAAATCCATTCTCGTAACCTGGTGCTCGCATCGCTTTGAGTCTAACAGACATTTCTTCAGCATAGCAATTCTTGCACCCGGGAGATACTTTAGTACATCCTGTGATTGGATTCCAAGTATGCTCTGTCCATTCAATTTTGCTCTTACTAGACATAAAAATGGTCCCTCGTCTCGCTGTTTGACATGAATTATATTAGATTTTATACTATTCGTCTATTCTATATAATACGAATTAGCGAATATTTTGAAAAAATCAGTTTTAGCTAAAGAACTAACACAGCATCTAAAGCGAGAAAGTTTATCTCAGGGCGAGTTTGGAAAGTCGGTCCTAGTTAGCCAGCCGGTAATCAGTAGGATCTTGAATGAAGATTGGCAACGTATCTCACCTTCAATTCTTCGAGTGGCAGATGTATTAGATATACAATTGACTAAAGAAATCGATCCTCGACAAAGTCGCCGATTAATGAACGCTCTCTCAAAAGTATGGGATGGTAGTCGAAAATCTGAAATTGCAATAGCAAAAATGATTGAAGGTGTTGGACAATTAATTTAGAACTAAATTATTCACTAAAGCCTACCTATTTTAATAGCCATTTTTCGGCCTTATTCTCGTAATTTGGTTGAATAAATTTGGTTCGTCGCCGACTCACGTCAACACCTTGGCAATTTACGGCGTGATCTTCGTATAGTTCTTTCATTGCCATTTGAAAATCTCTGGGAAAGAGTCCTGAATATTCAAGTAAGTTGGCCCAATTTTCCCAACAAAACAAGACGGGCCCTAGTTGTAATCTTTCAAGTAAAACATTTTTGGCCTGCATACGGTTATCTTCCAGCGCAGAGCTGGGAATTTGAATCTGTTCGCCAAATAAATCCGGAGTTTCAGATTTCTTAACTTGATTTCGAAGTTTTACTTCGACTTGTGTAATTGACTGTACTTCCAACATTTTTTCAGCAGATTCTTTAAAAGTATTTAGACCTATTGCATTTCGAGTTAGATAAACAAGGTGATACAGCACTTTGTTGACGCCTGGTTTCAGTATATCAACATGGGTAACTCGACCGCTGTAAGCAGCTCTCATTCTTCCCTTGTAGAGGTTTAACAAAAGCTGATTTCTTTCTTCAGGGCCTAAACCTTCAACCAGTGGTGTTTGTCCGAACAAAGCTTTCATGTTGTCCTCTTGGCCTTCTACTTCTACAAATCGATTTAGAAAATCATACATGAAATTAATAAGGAACTCTGTGTTAGGTAGAGCAAGCAGTGGTGCGAGGCTTTCAGAGTCAACAATTCTTGCGTAACCTTTCGGATCGATAAAGAAAAAGGTGAATTGTCCTCGAGTCCAATCGATTATTTCTGATTTCTGTTCAGTAAAATCTCCAGGGAAGGAATATGCTTCAACATCTTCATTTTGATAGGAGTCGATAAATGGTTTCAGCCTAGAATAAGCCTTTGCGTCCTTTTCAATAAACAAGATTCGAATTTTTATGTTAGGGTTAAATTGCTTTTTCAAAGCACTGGCGCATTTTTCCAGCGTTTCAAGTGCAATGCCAATCGATGTATCGCTGAGATCGCCTGCTTCATCTATCCATGGTCCAGCGCAAGTATCGACGAAATTTATAACATTCGTTTTTGTGCGCCCAATAATCATCACAAGTCGCTCCATGTACGTTCGATAAATCCAATGCTTATGAAACGCTTGTTCACGACCAACGTATTCTGATGGAATAGGCATTATTTTCCCTTTATTTCTAATTAGTAGCTAAGCACTTAGCTTTACTTTATATTCTTTTGCGCTCTTTTAGACTAAATCCACATCATGAGATGAAAAGACTTAGTCTTCTAACATTGAACGGGCATAATCACATCGGTCACAGATTCGATGTTCGGTCTCGTCCTTCAAACCTATTGTAATACCGCACTTCACACATTCTATATATTCTGTAGCATAACCACAATTTGTACAAAGCCCTTCCTCGACTATAAAAGTCGCTTCCCAACACTGGGAACAATCATCAATCGGATAATCTCCTCCCTGAGTTGCAGCGATATATGAATCAGCAAAATAAATTTCATTTAGATGCTCAGCCATTATGTCAGTGTATCTAAAAGTATTATTGCAGCTAGCGCATTGCAAACCAATACTAGGATATTCATCAAACGAATTATTGACCTTTACTAGTCCAGAACTACAACTCGGGCATCTAATTTCCGAAAGCGAATTGGAAATGATTGGATACTTCCAATCAACTTCATTCAAAGAGGCATTACACGCGAGCTTTTCTTGCTCATAAACGGTCTTAACTTCAAGCAGAACTTGCCAACATTCGTCGCCAAGCAGTCTTGCAGGCTCCTGTTTTAACTCTTCAACAATAAAGTTTCGAATCAAAAGGCATGAGATTGCTACTAATTCATCAATTATTTTAGGAGATTTGTCGGTATAGTAATGTTCGATTTCATTACGCAAATAATTAACTTTTTCGAACTCTTTCCAATCAACACCAATTCTTAAGGATTTGAATCGTTTTTTAATATCTTGAACGTTAACAGTTTTTTTTACGGTTTTTGATAATGTAACTTTCCCTTGCTCATCTCTTTCAAAGCCAATGTTAGCTCGTATAAGTAACTCTCTATCTTCGTTTGGTGACAACCGGCATAACTTTTCTTTGTAAAGTAGCAGTAGCCCGGCGAATACGTTTCTTACAGATGAATACTTTCTTTTGTTATCTTCTGATAGGTAGTCCTCGACGCCAACTTGAATCGAGGCAATAGCGTTGTTTAATATACTCATACTGATGCTTGTCTTTAATTTATTAGGTTTCGTAATTAGGCCCATTAACTTGGACTTAAGTTACACTCAAATTACTTGATGCAGACAGACAGTGGTAAATCATGATTCTACCTTATTGTTATCAATCTTCTCCAATAATTCGTTTTTTATTTTTAACTCTACTTCTAACCTAACTAACGCTGAATTCATTTCCTCAACTTTTCTTTGATGCACTTCGTTTTCTTTGGATAGTTGCAGTTTTTCACTTTTAAGCTGAGCTAATGTTGATTCATTATTTTGAATTGATAATAGGAGTGATTGCTTTTTTTCATTGGCGATATTTAGCTCTTGAATATATTGAGATATTTTAGATTCTAAATTGAGGCAGCTCTTTTGTTGATTGCCTAGTTCTGTAATAAGGCGGCTATTGTCTTTGTTTAAGTTGGTAATATCAGTCTGTTTTACAATTAACGTTTGATTCAATTGTCGTATTTCGCCCTGCAACTGCTGAACTCGTTGCTCGTGTTGCCGAAGTTCCTGCTCGCGTTGCTCTTTAACCGACTCTCGATAATGCCCCAAACTTTCTCGAGCATGCTGGTGACTTTCTTTTAGAGTATCGATCTGCTCCCCTTTTTCTTGGAGAACACTTGTTAGTTCTTTGTTACGACTGTTTGAGTCATTGATTTTCGCTCGTAGCGCTTCTATCTCATTTTGCAGGGATTGGTTTGAGACAGACAGCTGATTATTCAAAGAGTCAGATTCTTCAAGTTGTGTAGTTTGCTCATTCAATTGGTTGGTCAGTACCCTACTGTTGGCTTCTAAGTTATCAACCGTTTCTTTGAATCGCGTTTCTGATTTATCTACTAACTCTTTTGCTTCATGGTGTAGCTTGCTCGCCAGCTTTGCGATAATTTCTTTGATCCCTTCACTCAGTAATGCTTCATCTTCGAGCTGTACGCTTTCTTCAGCTTCTATTTCTTTCAAGTAACGAGAAATCGTTGTCTTAGAACCCGTATTGCCGAGCTCAACACGAATAGCGTCAATCGAAGGGTTAACTCCATTAGAAATCAATGTGTTACGGGCTTTCTCAACCGAATATTTGGTAATTCCTGCTCGTGCCATTTGAGGGTCCTAGGATTATTTCGTACTGTATTACATATTATGTAAATACATTCTAATCGAAAGTATGATTTAACTCAAAATTTCATATTTTTGATATTTGATAATAGAGGCTTATCAAATGTTTAAGTAGAAATGAGGTATAATTGACTTGTTTTTAGTATGAAACCCTTGATTGCGAACATACAGTAAAGGCACAAATTATGAACAAAGTTGATCAATACATCGAAGCAGCCACACGCGAGAATACTCGGCGCAGCTATCAGAGCGCAGTCACCCACTTTGAAGTAACCTGGGGCGGATTTCTCCCTGCTACTGCTGATTCTGTGGGGCGCTACCTGGCTGATCATGCTGAAACTTTATCCCATAGCACGCTAAAACAGAGAATGGCTGCGCTCGCCCAATGGCATATTGATCAGGGTTTTCCCGATCCGACCAAATCTCCTTTGGTTAAAAAGGTACTCAAAGGCATACGAGAACTCCATCCAAGTCAAACTCATCAAGCGCGACCGTTGCAGTTATCACAACTGAAAACAGTCGTTGCCTGGTTAGACAATGAAATCAAAACATCCAAAGCTCGTGAAGACCGCGCAAGTTACTTAAGGTCGAATAGAAATAAGGCACTGGTTCTGATCGGCTTTTGGAGAGCTTTTAGAAGTGATGAGCTCTGCCGGTTATCGATTGAAAATATTCAAGCTCACTCATCCCAGGGAATGACAATGTTTTTACCAAGAACTAAGGGAGATCGTCAATCAAACGGTCAGAATTATAAGGTACCCGCACTAGAACAGTTATGCCCCGTCAATGCCTATCTAGATTGGATTGAATTATTACCACCCAAAGAAGGTCCTGTATTTTGTGGGATCAACCGGTGGGGGCAATTAAGTAACAAACCGATGCACCCGAATAGTGTCATCCCGCTGCTTAGAAGCCTTCTAAAAAGAGCAGCTATATCGGAACCCAATCGTTTTACTAGTCATTCCTTAAGGCGCGGTTTTGCTTCGTGGGCGACAGCGAATAAATGGGAGTTAAAGCAACTAATGGAATACGTAGGCTGGAAGGATGTTAAGTCGGCGATGCGTTACATTGACTTTTCAGTTTCGCTTGAACATTGGAAAGATGTTAAGGTTTTAGAATAATAGTGCAGAACGAAACTGTCAACAACAGATCAAGAAGACCATCAATGACCGCTTTGCTCAAAGCGGTCGCTCATATGGTTAAATGAATTCGTCTGATATAAACTTCAATTGCAAGAAATTAAGTTTGAGGTTAGTTATATGAAAACAATTGGAAAAGCTGCCAAAGAACTAGGGGTTAATATCGAAACAATTCGGTACTATGAAAGAAAAGGATTGATAGAGCAACCTCAAAAGCCTCTTTCAGGTTTTCGTCATTACAACCAAACTGTCATTAAGAGCCTTAGATTTATCTTAAAAGCCAAATCACTAGGTTTCACACTCAATGAGATTTCTTCCCTATTATCACTGAGTAACGATTGCAAAAAAGTTGAATCTCTTGGTTTGAAGAAACTAGATTTGATTAAAGAAAAAATCGCTGACTTGCAGCGCCTAGAGTCAGTTATTTGTGAAATGACGGAATCTTGTCTCCAAAATAACAACTCTGAAAACTGCCCAATCATAGAGTCCCTAAACTCTTGACTCCGTATTATGGTACGGAGTTTAAACTTAATCTTAAATAGAATTATCTTAAGGTTATTATGATTAGAAACATTACCGACAAATTTAGCTCTGGCGGGGTATGGGTAGCTGCACTCAGTTGCACAGCATGCTTCCCAGCCCTTGGCTCATTATCTTCGGCTTTAGGTCTAGGCTTTCTCTCCCACTTTGAAGGAATTGCAGTCAATATTCTCTTACCACTATTTGCAAGTATTTCACTTTTGGTTAATCTATATAGCTGGTACAAACATAAACAAATTATTCGCGGAACTCTTGGAGTAGCAGGACCAATTGCAGTTTTACTTACTCTGTATCCATTATGGCAATATGGCTGGAGTTCTTATCTGTTTTATGTAGGTATAGGCCTTATGATATTCATGTCAATATTTGATTTAGTTAAACCAGTGAGAAAAACCACATGCGAAATATAGTACCTGGCTCGACTATCACGTGCCCTAAATGCGGTTTTAGTAAACTGGAGGAAATGCCAACCAACGCGTGTCAGTGGTTTTATGAATGCGAATCTTGCAAGACATTACTCAAACCACTCGCTGGAGATTGCTGCGTTTATTGCTCATTTGGAACAGTTCAATGTCCGCCAATCCAAGAGGGAAGTATTTGTTGTAAGAATGATTAAAATAGATTGTTGACTGGTTGTAGTAAAACAAGAAGAACCTACATTCGAAAGGCCCGGGCGCATAAAGACACCGCGTATTATCGAATCTTGGTCTGTTAATCATATGAGTATTTATATTAATTTTCATGGTTTATGTTTGCTTAGACCTGTCATTAATATTGGTTTCACCGCAAAGGTTAAGTATTGCTGTCATCAGTATGCTAGTTTATTGAACTAACTTATTGATGGGATCCGCGGAGACGAATTGGTCCGTGATAAACAAGACTTTTAACCTTCGAGCCGAAAGCTGATTAGCAAAGATGATATAAGCTAGGAAAGTCCTCGCATTCAACATAAAAGGATTAGGCTCTCGTACTATTATCAATGAGCGCTACCTGATCAAGATTTTAAGACCAATCAAGATTAAAATTACGCCACCAATTATTTCTGCTTTGCTTTCCAACTGAGTACCACTTTTAACTCCGATAAAGACACCAACGTAGCTAAATGCAAAAGTTGTTAGACCAATCATAACAGAGGCGACAATCAGATTGATGCCGAGTAGCGCTAATGCAAAACCTGCTGCCATCGCATCAATACTCGTGGCAATTGCCAATAGCAACATAACACGTACCGTCACTTGTGAGTTACCCTGCTCAATACCTTCAACAAAAGATTCATAAATCATCTTCATGCCAATCAGAAAAAGTAATCCAGACGCTACCCAGGAAGTATAAGTTTGAAACCATACCAAGGCCCCCCGACCACCTAAGTAGCCCAAGATAGGCATAATGCCTTGAAACACGCCAAAATAGAGACCTGACTGAATGGCTAACATTCGTTCGTTGGATTGACACCGTGAACCAAGCCCAATCGAAACGGCAAAAGCATCCAGACTCAAAGCAATAGCAAGGATCGTTAATTCAACCATAAATTTTACTCATTCATCTACATGGTTAAGAGTTTAATATTAACTGTCTCGACAGGTATCGTCGTAAAACTCAAACTCGAGTGTCGTGTGTTTAAAACTGTAGGGTTTCAATGCTACATCAATATCTGCTCGCAATTCATGTATGGCATCAACGGTGACAGACTCGCCCAGAACAAGATGTCCTGTTAATACGTGGTGCTCGCCATCAAGAGACCAAAAATGCAAGTGATGAACGCTTTCTACCAGATTAAAATTGACTAGGCATTTTCTGATCTCATTCAGAACTTTTTTATCTGGTGTAGCTTGTAAAAAAGTTTGAATGGTTAAAACAAGATTTTTAGCTACATTGAATAGAATAAAAAGTGTGAACACCAATGATAAAATGGGATCGAGAATCGGCACTTCAACAAACATCAAAACAATAGACAGAATTAGAACCGCAACCCAGCCAAGTACATCTTCCAATAAATGCCAGTTGAGTACTTTTTCATTGAGCGATTTTCCTCGGCTAAGCTTGTACGCCGCAAACCCATTAACAAGCACTCCAAAAATGGCCAACCCTAGCATGCCTTCAACGACCGGCATTTCTGGATTTTGCAGTTTCGGGATCGCAATCGATATGACCCAAAACGACCCGATGAGCAATACGACGCCATTGATTAGCGCTCCTAACAAAGTGAAGCGTCTGTAACCATACGTAAAGGTTTCATCGGCCTCTTTAGATCCCAGTTTGTTTAAAAGCCAAGATAACCCTATGGAAATACTGTCTCCTAAGTCATGAATGGCATCCGCCATAATGGCTGTACTATTGGTAAGAACTCCCCCGATAAACTCAATGATAGTAAAACTTAGGTTAAGAACGAAAGCCCATCCAATTCGGTTTGAGCTGTCATTTTCTGGGGTAGCATGAGAATGCATATTATTAAGTCTCCAAATAGTGGCCCCACAACCTCTCAGCTGAGGGGCATCTTTTGATTAGCTTTGTTGAGTTTTTCCCTTTGAGAACCAAGCAAAAAGCACTGGAAGCACAAACAGAGTTAACAACGTTGCTGTGACAAGACCGCCGACAATGACGCTAGCTAAAGGCTTTTGAATTTCAGCACCAACACCATTCGAGAGCAACATCGGAATGAGCCCAAGCGCTGAAGTGATTGCCGTCATTAAGACAGGTCGTAGCCTTGATACGGCACCATCAAAAACAGCATCATCGGCCGAGAGACCATCGGCGATCCGTTGATTGATACTTTCAACCATTACGACGCCGTTGAGTACTGCGACGCCAAACAGAGTAATAAAACCAACCGAACTTGGCACCGAGAGATACTGACCAGACAGCCAAAGTGAGAATACACCGCCAATAACGGCCAGCGGAACATTAACTAAGATCAACATCGCTTGGCCCACCGATGCAAACGCAAAATAAAGCAATAGCGCAATTAACCCCAAGGAAACAGGCACAACAAGTGATAAACGCTTTTGTGCTCGTTGTTGGTTTTCGAATTGACCACCGATATCCACCGAGTATCCTGTCGGTAAATCGACTTGGTTAGCTATCGCGACTCGAATATCTGCAACCACACTTCCCATGTCCCGGCCTTGAACATTCGCCTGAATAACCACTCGACGTTGAACATCATCTCGCCTCACTTGCGGTGGTCCGGATTCAATACTAACTTCTGCGACGTCGCCTAGTCGTACCCATGCGCCAGACGGCGCTTGAAGGCGAAGTTCTGCAATGGTTTGCCGATCTTGGCGAAATTGCTCTGCGAGCCGAACATAAATATCATAACGCTCGTTACCGTTAATAATTTGCCCAGCAGCGGCACCTCCTAAACCTTCACGAACAAGTTTCATGACATCTCCGACTGCGAGTCCGTAGCGAGAAAGAGCTCGTCGATTAGGTTTAACTACCAGTTGTGATTCACCGGCAATTTGCTCCATTGCGACATCTCGCGCGCCATCTATTTTCTTCACAGCGGCCTCAATTTCTTGTCCCTTTTGCGCCAAAACAGCTAAATCAGGGCCAAACAACTTAATCGCCAATTGCGCCTTTACACCGGATAGCAATTCATCAACACGAGTTGCTATCGGCTGTGAAAAATTGAGTAGTAAGCCTGGGTACTGTTCTAGCTCACGCTCCATTAATGCTTGTAGCTCATAGCGATTTTCAGCGCTAGTCCACTCAGCCACGGGTTTAAGACCGATATAGATCTCAATATTGTTCACAGGTTCCGGATCGCCGCCGATTTCAGCGCGGCCGATCCGCGAAAGCGCATAGGTCACTTCTGGAAATTCCATCAACATCGCTTCTAGTTTCGGAGCCACTTTAAGAGCGGTGTCTAGACTTGAAGATGGCGCAAGAGTAACCCGCAAATTAATAGTGCCCTCTTCTAACTCAGGAACAAATTCAGTTCCCAATCGAGGCAGCACCAAAGCCGTCGCAACGACCATAGTCGCCGCAACTCCCAGGACAAATTTGCGGTTCGCCATAGCCCATGTCAAACCTTTACGGTATAACGAATCCAGCGGCTTCATGACAAAGCTTTCTCGTTGACGCACACCTTTGCGAAAAAGATAGGTTGCTAGCGCTGGAACGATGATCAAGGCGACTAGAACTGCGGAAAGCATGGCTAACATAATGCTAATGGCCATCGGTTGAAACAGCTTAGCTTCTACTCCCTCGAAGCTAAACAAGGGCATAAATACCACTAGTATAATGGCCGTTGCGAAAAATATCGGTCTCGCAACCTCTTTACCAGCTTCTTGAAGTCGAAGTGCAATGCCGTGGTTATCATGGGCAGCGTCGACGGGATCTTTATCTGTCGAACTCACCATCGATTGTCGATGTTCATCGTGAATAGCGTCGGGATTGGTGAGATGTTTAAACATATTTTCAACCATCACAACAGAGCCATCGACTAGCATTCCAATCGCGACTGCAATACCGCCTAAGGACATTAAGTTGGCAGACAATCCAAACCATGCCATAACAATTAAAGCGATCCCGATCGAAATAGGGATCGAAATCAACACCAGAAAAGTCGCGCGAAGATTCATCAAAAATAATGCGAGAATAGCAACAATAAACACAAATGCGAGAAGCAGCGCATCTACGACGGTTTGTACCGCTTGGGTGATAAGATCCGCTTGGTCGTAAAATGCCTCAAACGTCACGCCTTTAGGCAAGGCTTGGTTAATTCGTTCAATGCGATCATTAACAGAATCAATGGTCGATTTTGTATTGGCGCCCATACGTTTTAGCACAATCCCGCTGACGACTTCCCCTAAAACTTCGACCTCACCAGTGGCATTTTTTCGTGACATTGTCACCGCACCTTGTCGAATTTCACTACCTAGCGCAACCTGTGCGACGTCAGAGACAATAATCGTTGTACCATCGACAGTTTTTAACGGGATCTGACGAAGCTCTTCAAGTCCTCGCTCACCATGGTCCAGCCAACCAGTGCCTCGGATCACTAACTGCTCTTGACCCCGATTCATATACCAGCCTCCAACGTTGGTATTATTGCGCTCAAGGGCCTCCATAATTTCAGTTTGTGTCAAGTTGTAGGCCAGCAAGCGAGCTGGGTTTAAACTCACCTGATACTGGCGCACTTCCCCGCCAAACGACAGCACATCAGTAACACCACCGGAAGGAAGCAACAGCAACTTCACAACCCAATCATTCAAACTCCGCAGATCCATGGCGTTGATCCCTGAATCAGGCTCGGCTAATAACAAATATTGGTAGATCTGACCAAGTCCTGAGGTGTTTGGTCCCATTTCTGGTGTACCCACTCCTGTGGGAATGATTTCTTTTGCTGCTTGTAGTCTTTCGAAAACCAGTTGTCTCGCAAAGTAAATATCTGTGCCTTCCTTAAAAACAACTGTGACACCTGACAATCCAGTTTTTGAAATTGAACGCACCTCCTCAACATCGGGTAATGCATACATCACTGCTTCTACGGGATAAGTAATTAATTGTTCGACTTCTTCTGCCGCCAAGCCCGGCGCCTCTGTATTCACGGAAACTTGAACATTGGTAACATCAGGAAATGCGTCAAGATTTAACTTCGGGATAACAAAATAAGCGGACACTATTAAAGTGAGTAAAGCGATCACAACCAACAATCGGTTTGCAACTGCCCAATCTATCATTCGATTAAACATGTGTAATCCTCTGTTTTAGTGGTTGTGCGGATCAAATCCGCCCTTAGCGATTTGGGAAGCGACGAAAAAAGCGCCCTCTGTGACGACTTTGGTGCCAGGCGTTATTCCCTTGATTTCCCTTAAATAGCCTAAAGGCCGACCGAGCGTTACTTCCTGAGGTTTAAATTGTCCTTTAGATTCTTCGACAAAAACCGTCCAATCACTATCACTTCCACGCATGAGCGCTGTTTCAGGGACCGCTAGTACCGCTTCTTCGGTTTTAAATTTAAAGAACACACTAACGAACAACCCTGGGTGAAGCCGATGCTCACTATTTTTCAAAACCAATCTGACAATTCTGGTTCGTGTTACCGGGTCAATGGTGTGCGCCTCTTGGGTTACAGTAGCTTTATAGAGACTTGAACCAACTTGAATATCGGCAACTAACCCTTGAGGTAATGACAAATTTGTGTCGGGTGGAAGTCTTGCCTCTACCCATAACTCAGATTCATCGGCAAGAACCATCAGTGATTCGCCGGCCTCAACACGTTGACCTTGATGAAAATCATCGGTTAGTACCGCGCCTTTTACGAACGCGTTTAGTGTATATTCTCCTAAAGCATTCGATGCGCTGTTCAGTTGCTCGATAGCCTCAGAAGACAAACCGTACGCAAGCAATCGACTATATGCTGCCTGTGTTTCCGTCTGAGCAGAAATGTAACGTTTGTCACCAACGGCTTTCTTTCCTAACTTTTTCACTCGCTTCCATTCACTGTTAGTTATTTGAAATCGAGCCTGAGCTTCCGAAACTGCTTCACTAAATAGTGTTACTAACGGCTGACCTGCTTTTACGTGATCGCCCAGAGCGGCGTGACGCTTAATGACAACAGAATCAACGCGAGGTGAAACCAAATAGCTGGTGTAGCCATTAGCCTTGATTTCTCCTGGAGCATAAATCCGATAGTTCATGCGTTGAGGCAAAAGCTTTTCCACCTTAATCTCTGCAAGACTGATTTGCCGTGACGATAGTTCGGTGCCACTTTGCTCTTCTTCATGACCATGTTCGTCCTTTTCTTCATGACCATGTTCGTCCTTTTCTTCGTGACCATGTTCACCCTCTTCTTCGTGACCATGTTCACCCTCTTCTTCGTGACCATGTTCACCCTTTTTAGCCTCTATGCTATCGGCTTGATGATCATGTTCGCTTTCTTGGCCAAACACTGGTTTGTTGCTAATACTCATTGTTAATATTGCTAGAAACACTAATTTAATATATTGATTCATGATATTTGTTCCAAAATTAAGTCGTTATCGAACCTGCTTAAGCGCAGTGTTGATTTGTCCTGTTTGTAAGAGCCAATTGACATAAGCTAAGCGGTATCGAGTCTGTAACTCGATACCCGCTAGCAATCCCTCGGCTCTTTGCTGAAGTGAGATTAAATACTCTGGTGTACTAACATCTCCACTTAACCACTGTGTTTTGAGTAGTTTTGCACTGCTTGCGGCTCGCCCCTTCATTAAGGATTGCCAGCGCTGATAGTGCTGTCGATATCCGCTCAATGCAGCTTGAGCAGCTTCTACGGTATATTGAAGTTTACGACGTACCGCCAGGTAAGATGATTCAGCCGCTAAAGCATGCTGTGCAGCAGCTCGAGTCTCGGCGCTATAATCATTACGGACATTTAGTGGGATCGAAAAAGACAGTGCGACAACGTCATCATCACCACTTCTACCAGCGTTTATTCCGACAGAAGGTTCAGCTTTCGCGTCTTGACGAATAAGATCTGCTTCTTTGCGCAACATTTCCCATGTCGCTCGAGATGCTGCGATACTCGGATGGTCTTCACTTAATTTCACCGCTTGATTATCGGCGTGCTCTTTCCAAAATGTAGTTGGAATAATCGCCCACTCTGCCGACCAGTTGGGCAGGAGCTCTTTAAGTTGCGCTTCTGCCTGTTGGAAACGAACTTGCGCCTGCGCTGTGATATTCAACTTTTGAGAAAGATCTAAATAGGTTAGCTCTGCGTCTAGCTGACCCAGATCGCCGGCATTTTGTCGTTCCTTTATCATCTCGAGTAAGGTACCGAGTTGGCTCTCTTGCTCACTGGCTAATTGTGCTGAGAGTTTGGCCGAATGCCATTCTATCAATGCACTGATTGCCTCAGCGGTTTTACGTTGTCTAACCAGCTCAAATGTAGAGCGAGCTGATTGTCTACTATAAGCTGCTCGCTGTTGACGAATGTCGGATTTATCCCACCAATCAATCGTTTGATTAATCCCGACACGAAAATTGCTGTCCTCACCCTCTCGCTCGAATTCTGTTTCAAGTTCTGGGTTATAAAGTGGTTGATCTTGACCATCAGCCAAGGACAAACCCGACTTCATATTATCTTTAGCTGCGACAACTTCAGGATGTTGATCGACTTGATTTTGCAACCAGTCTCCCCATAGATTGTCAGCGGGTGCTGCGAAAAGGCTCGTTGAAAACACGAGCATACATAAGCTTCCCAATGGGAAACCTTTAAATAAACTTCTAAACATTTAGAAATCCTCAAATATTTATAAATACTGATTAACCCAAAAAGGATTGCTTGAATAAATGAACTTGAGAATTAAACGATTGGAGGGCGATACGCTGGAAGTAGAGTGATTGAAGGGAGATTTAGTTGGTATTCGAATGATTTCTCGTTCTCAGCCGATAGAATATAGCCGCTATTGACTCCTGAAACAAACAGATTCGATGCGCCGTGACAATGGCAGCAATGGTGACAATCATAAAGAGAACTATCAATATTTAGTACTAATAGCTCTTCACTGGCAAATTGACCTAACGGATCTGATGGGTGCTCATGCTCGAACGATAAATGCTCTTGACCTGACTGATGAAGTTGGTGGCTATCAATAATAGCGGTTACCGATTGCAGAGCAATCAGAGCAACTACTAATATTAATATCCATCGTTGTATCATTATATTTTTCAGTCTTATGTTGATTAACAGATAAAACAATCTTAACCCATCCTATGATAGGCTTCCGAATAGCTTGAAATAGATTCATACCAAATTTGATGAAATCGGATATATGATAAACCCTAACCCTACTAGAGGGTCAAGTTATTTTTCAAGAATATTCTCCTGAAACAGTTGTCTTATTTTATAACTATTGCTGGAAGTTCATTGGCGGAAGTACCAACTCCTCCTCTACAAAGAATACTCTAACGTAGTTCAGCCGAGTCTGTCGGTTGCCTTTTTGATTCAAAGGGTTTTTTAATTTGAGACCAATAGTCATTGGGGTAATCAGTATTTCCAATACCAATTTCATCATCAGCTAGCGGTTTTCGGTGCTGATAAAATGCAGTGCCTAACAACCTATCCCAAATGGAAAAAAACAACGCAAAATTCACGTCTCCTGCTCGCCCCTTTAGGTGATGGAATCGATGAAGTTCTGCTGTCGCAAACAACGCTCTAAACCAACCAGTCTTAATATCGGCATTTGTATGTTGGATTAGAAGTTGGATGAATATACTAAAAACTAATGCAAATGCCACATTCTGAGGGATCCCTATGATAATCAGTGGCGCTAAAGCAAACACTCCATCAATCGCCTGAAATACTGGGTGTTTCATTATTCCGTTAAGACCGTATAAACGGGTCGGTGCATGATGAACTGCATGAAAGCGCCATAGGAACGAGTTTTTGTGACACAGGTAATGAAATAGCGTCGAGCCAATATCTAAGATAACAACCGCCAAAATAAGTTGAAAAGTAAAACTCCAGTGCGTAGGCCACACCTCAGGAAAAAGGGCAAACATGGATAAGAATGGTAACGTAAAAATCGATGCGTAAATCATCACTTCATTAAACCAAAAATGGTATATGTCTCTTTTTAGATCGCCTTTGCTTTTATTCCAGCTTGGCTTATGAGGGATGATGCGTTCAACTATAAACGAGACAAATAACGCTAACGCCATCAGTAATAATGTATAGTGAAAGCCAAGACCATTTTCAGCAATCACTATTTCTGATCCGATAAAAATGACTACCATCACTGGAAAGTAGAATAATTGTAGCGTAAGTTTTAACCATTTCATGTTGTAGTTTACAGGTTGTTTGGAATAGTTAAATAATATCTTACTGGAAATCTCTGGACTTGAACGAATCAGCTATATTGGTTGCCATTTGGCAAAAATACGTAATTTGGCTATTCACAGAAAATTGGGGTTGAGTGACTCTTAAGCAGTAAAGATGGACTGATACCAAATGTTAATTTAAAGACTCTAGAAAAATGAGCCGAATCCGAAAAACCAACTGAATGTGCCGACTCTGTAAGACTTTGACCATCAAAAGCTAATTTCAGCGCACACCTTAATTTCAACCATAACATATACCGTCTTATCGGGAGGCCTAATTGTTGCTTGAATAAGTGCTGCATTCTACTTTGGGATAGATTGATCTTCTGAGCCAACGTATGTCCCGAAAAAGAATGTCTCGGTTGAGCGTTTAGCAGGTTAAGTAGTTTAACTATACGCGGGTCGGCTATGTCTTTTGAGGAGATATATCCACCGAAAAATTTCAAGCATTCTGTCTTAAGGTGATCCGTCATCTTCGGTTCAGTGGAAGACCTTCGCGAATCTAACAGCATTCTTTTCAAATCTGGCGGAAATGGTTCAGTCAATAACAGGGCTGGTTGTTGTTTTTGAAGTTCGGTGTTTTGATATTGGTACTCTAAAATCGTCTTGAAAAGACTTGAGCTTTTTTCTAAATAAATTAAACAGACTAAACCATTGAGGCATCTTATACTGTGTCTAACATTTGCTCCGATTACTGCTGCTGTGCATTCTTCCCATTGCTCGAGACCTTCCCATCGTATTTCTAATTTGCCAGTCAGTGCAATACAACACTGAACAGCATGATGATGATGAAAACTGGTTTCAAAACTGTCACCTAGATAAATCACACAATCATGCCAAAAGAAGAATCGGTTAGCGTCTTTATTAGTCACTGTCTATTACGCCCCTCGTATTAGCGTCTTCGATTAAAAGAAACTCTGGCAGTGGCGACAACTCCCATCAGTTTTTAAAAAAAATAGCAGCATAATACAGTTTGTTTTTTGATTTGAACAAAACAAGAGATCGCTTAGTGTTTTACAAACACTTCGACATTCCCATCTTTATCAAAAGTTAAAACATCATAAGACTCTACGGTGTTGCCTCTTTCCATTCCTGGCGTCCCGATAGGCATTCCAGGTACAGCTATTCCAAGAACGTCAGGTTTGAAAAGTAGCAAACGAGTGATATCTCGGTGCGTCACATGCCCCTCTACGACATAACCACCGATCACTGAAGTATGGCAAGAAGAAATTTCTGGGGGGATCTTTAATCTGGCTTTTTCAGAAAGCAATTTGCGAGTAGAAACCACAGTAATGTTGTAATCAAACTTTCGAAGATACTTTATCCATTTATTACAGCAACTACAGTCAGGGTTCTTAAAAATGGTAATATCTCGTGGAAGCGGATCTTGTGCACCGGCGACAGTATGAATAAGAATAAGAATGACAGCGACATATTTTTTCAATGTATTCTCCTCAAAACGTAAGCATACGTTTTTCATTGTACATAGTTAGCGTTTTCTAAGTGACTCATTATATATAATTAATCACTTAGAAAACTTGAACGACGACGAAGTTTAAGCAAATTCTAAACAATCAATCGAATCGCAGGTTCGTGTGAGCTGCGAAGTTGAATCGTCCGAATTTATTTAATCCCTAGCGCTACAAAACAAAGAACAAACGATCAAAAAGAATGGCTCGCGCTTTATCTAATAGTCTAACTAGGCCTTCCTATTGTGCGCCATTTGATAGAGAACTGGCAGCACTATTAAAGTTAACAAGGTGGAGGAAATAATTCCCCCAATTACAACCGTGGCCAAAGGACGTTGAACTTCCGCGCCGATACCGGTATTTAAAGCCATAGGAACAAATCCAAGGCTAGCGACTAGTGCCGTCATTAATACCGGTCGTAAGCGAGTCAATGCGCCTTCGACTATTGCTTTCCTCAAGTCTCCGTTTTCGTTCCAAAGATCTCGGATGAAAGCAACCATCACTAATCCATTTAACACAGCGACGCCTGACAGCGCAATAAATCCAACACCTGCAGAAATAGACAGCGGCATTCCTCGTAAATATAAAGACACGACGCCGCCGGTTAATGCTAACGGTACCCCACTAAATATTATTAAGGCATCTTTAAAGGAGCCGAATGCAAATACCAATATTGCAATAATTACAATCAAAGTTATCGGTACGACTAAACTTAATCGTTGACTCGCGGATTCAAGCTGTTCGAATGTTCCACCATAATCAAGCCAGTAACCGGGTGGTATCTTGACTTCTTGTTGTATTGCTTCTTTAACCTCGGTTACAAAACTGCCAAGATCTCTACCGCGCACATTCGCAGTCACCACGACACGTCGTTTTCCATTTTCTCGACTGATTTGTGCTGGAGCTGGTTTAATTATGATGTTAGCGACTTCCTCTAGAGGAACGTAGCCTCCATTTAACAACGGGACGGGTAAGGATTTTAGGCCATCGACATCTTTTCTCAACTGCTCAGGAAGACGAACCACTAGTTCAAAACGCCGATCGCCCTCATAAATTATTCCAGCGCTCTCACCTCCGATAGCGGTTGCAATCCAGTCCTGTAAATCGACGACATTAAGACCAAACCGGCCGAGCTGCTCTCGCTTAGGAGTAACTAATAATGAGGGTAACCCTTTGACTTGTTCCATGCGAACGTCTTGAGCGCCTTCTATAGAACTAACGGCCTCCAAAATATCAGCCGCGGTGAAAGTCAATTGTTCTAAATCGTCGCCAAATATCTTCACTCCTAGATCTGCGCGAACACCTGAGATGAGTTCATTAAAACGCATTTGGATTGGCTGAGTAAATTCATAGTTATTGCCCGGCAGTTTCTTAACACTTTCCTCCAACTCTTCTAATAATTCATTCTTTGTCTTAGAAGGCTCTGACCAACTCGCTCGGGGATGTAAGATAACGAAAATGTCCGCGATACTAGGCGGCATAGGGTCGGTTGCTACTTCAGGCGTTCCAATTCTCGCAAACACCTTATCAACTTCTGGAAAAGCTTTGATTCGCTTCTCTAGAATTGCTTGCATCTCAACTGACTGCTCTAATCCCGTTCCTGGTATCCTCAGTGCTTGAATGGTGATATCGCCCTCATTGAGTTGAGGAACAAATTCCGAACCCAAGGTAGAAACTAACCAAACACTTAATGCGACGAGCAATGTCGCTACCGAGATAATAGTCCAACGCATGCTGAGAGCGAAAGTTAAGATCGGTCGATAAATAGACTTAGCCGAACTAATCAAAACGCTTTCTTTTTCGCTAATCTTACCGTTCATAACAACAGCGACTGCCGCTGGGACAACCGTCAAAGATAAAAGCATAGCGGACACTAATGCCATAACAACTGTGGCGGCCATGGGATGAAACATTTTACCTTCCACGCCCGTTAACGAAAATATCGGAATGTAAACAACAGTAATGATTGCGACACCAAACAGGCTGGGTCTGATCACCTCTGAGGTTGCTTTATAAACGGTATTTAATCGCTCTCGAACCTGCTGCTGACCGCCATGACTCTGAGCATCCGCTAGTCGCCGAACACAGTTTTCTACGATAATGACGGCGCCATCAACAATTAATCCAAAGTCTAAAGCTCCTAAGCTCATTAAATTCGCGGACACTCCTGCTTTAACCATGCCAGTCATCGTTAATAGCATTGATAATGGAATAACCGCAGCCGTTATCAGCGCAGCTCTTAAGTTACCTAGTAACAAAAACAAAATCACGATAACTAACAGCGCACCTTCGACTAGATTCTTCGTCACCGTAGCTACCGCCTTGTCAACTAGCGATGTACGATCATAAACGGCCTCAACGACAATTCCTTCGGGTAAAGAAGTTTGAACTTCGCCGAGTTTTATTGCCACATCGCGTGAAACAGTCCGTGCGTTCTCACCAATCAACATCATGGTGGTTCCGAGCACGGTTTCAACGCCGTTTCGAGTGGCAGCCCCTGTGCGAAGTTCTTTTCCAATAGCCACGTTTGCAACGTCACTAATTTTGATAGGTATGCTCTCGTTTTGTTTGATAATGATATTGAGAATATCTTCAATTGTTGCCAACTGCCCGGGTGAACGTACTAAGAGTTGCTGGCCGTTTTTCTCAATATAACCTGCTCCTCGATTATCGTTATTTGCTCTTAGAGCATTAGCGACATCTTCTAGGCTGATCTGATGATATAGCAGCTTTTCAGGGATAGGTGTGATGTGGTATTGTTTATTAAACCCACCAATACTATTCACTTCGATTACACCTTTAACTTGTGCTAATTGCGGTTTAATAATCCAATCTTGGATCTCGCGTAAAGCGGTAGCGGTATAAGGCTGTCCATTAGGCATACGAGCCTCTGGTAAAGCCTGTACGGTGTACATGAAAATCTCGCCAAGTCCTGTTGAAATCGGGCCCATTTCGGGCTCTAAACCTGCAGGTAAAATACTTTTTATAGCGGTCAATCTTTCAGTCACTAAATTTCTTGCGAAATAAATGTCAGTTCCTTCTTCAAAGATGACAGTCACTTGCGATAACCCATAACGAGAAAGTGACCGAGTGTGAGACAGACGAGGCAGACCAGCTAGAGCTGTTTCGACCGGATAGGTAATTCTTTGTTCAGACTCAAGTGGCGAATAACCAGGTGCTGTCGTATTGATTTGAACTTGTACATTGGTTATGTCAGGCACTGCATCAATCGGCAGTTTTTGGTAACTCCAAACTCCAATAGCAATAATCGCCAAAACAAGGCTTAAACAAAAATAACGTCTTTCGATAACGAGACGTAAAATAGATTCAATCATCTTAAGTCTCCTAATCGTCGTCTTCGGCTTCTGATTTCAGAATGTCGGCTTTTATCAAGTAACTGTTTTTAACGACATATTCAGCACCCTTTTCTAATCCATCAATGACCTCATAATAAAGGTCATCCGATTGCCCCAAAATTAGCCGATTAAATTCATATACTTCGCCCTCCTTAACAAATACGCCTACGCGCCCACCAAGTTCTTGTACCGCATCCTTTTTGACCGCTAGGTCAATATTCAATATTCGAGTACTGATTTTTCCTTTTGCGAGCATGCCTGGTGATAAAGCATTATCTTTATTATTAAGGTTGGCACGGGCTATTAAAAACGGTTTATTACTCGCAGGGAGCACTTGGTCGATTTTAGCGCTGACTAGATTTTCACCCACAATGATTTGTACGGTTTGCCCAGCTTTTACTTTCGATTGTTGCGTTGGATATACTTGAAAGTCGACCCAGAGAGTATCGAAATTGCCAATCTTAAAAAGTTCCCGATCATCTGTAGACTCCCCTGCATTACCATCGCGATCGATGATTAATCCTGATCCTGGCGAGAATATTTTATAAGTTTCTAAACTTTGATCAGACTCGATAACAGCAAGGAGTTGATTCTTATTAACGGTATCCCCTATCGAGTAATTCATTGACTTGATAATACCGGAAAACCGAGCATGTACTTGATAGGTGTGCTCAGGGATAGACCGAAGCTTTCCGAATACCGAAACGGTTTGGTTTAAATGAGCTGGAAGCGCTTTAGCCGTAATAATACCAACTTCCTTAGAAAGTTGGTCCTTAATTCGGCTAACAGTTTCTTCGCCTTCCTCCTCTCTATCGCCATCTGCCCAAACGTTTGGTAACAACAAGCTAACTCCGAGCAATAAAAGTAGTAGTAAATTTTTATTCATATTCTATTCCTTATTGATCCATTTATTTTCGAATCTAAAATCTATATTCTCGTTTATCGCAAGAGCGATTCACGCGTTAACTGCTCTATCTCAGAGCCATAAATTAAAGCAGCGGCTCCAGCGTTAATCAAAGCTCTACGGGCACTTAACAGTTCTTGTCTTGCTGAAACAAATTCAAGGTAACCGTAACGCCCTTTTAAATAGGCTGATTGAGTTTCTTTTAACGCTTGCTCGAGTGCGGGGATTACATTGCTTTGTAAAGTCTTCGCCGATACGATCGCTTGTTTACGATTGCTATACGCGCGAAATAACTGGTTGCGAAATCTTAATTTTGTCGCTTCTTTTTCTTGCGAAACTCGGCTTCGTTCAGCTAACGCGCGCGATACAGCCCCAGAATTTCGCTTTTCCGCAAACAGAGGCATGCTGAAACTTGCAACCAATGATGTATCTTGTAGTTCCTGGGAGCGGCGCACACCCACCGACCAATGAATATTTGCTGTTGACTCTGTTTTTGCTAAACGTAATTCAGCATCCTTTAGGCGTACTTTATCGTGCAAAATTTGCATTGCTGGATTTTGCTCTACTTTGGCATAGAGCGACTCAAAATCATTGTCGACCCCAAACGCAAAGAGATTGCCTTTAACGTTAGAAAAGGTGAACTTGTTCTCTCCCCAAAATGCAGCCAATGAGCGTTTTAGGTATTCCACTCGTTGTTGCTCTGCTTGGAGTGAAAGTTGAGCCTGCCCATGCGCTGCAAGCGCTCTTTTCACCTCTGCGCTCGGTGTTGCACCGGCCGCCACTCTCTTTTTTACTATCTTTAATGTTTCATCTGCGAGTCGTAACGCTTCTGTGCCTAGAGAAACTTTTTCTTGCCCTGCAAGGACTTCTACATAACGCCGAGTGACATCTCCCATCAACTCCAGGGACATTACTTCTCTTTGTGTCGTTAGGACTGACTGGGATTGGGATACCAATCCAACTCGCGCAGATTGCTTCTCGCCCATTTCAATGACTGACGATAGTGCAATGGTTAACTCAGCCCCACTGAAACCGCTAAGCTCTCCTGTTCCTGCAAAATTTTCCGCTTCGAATTCTAGTTCGTAAGCCGGCTTCAAGCGTGCAGTTTCAATCTCTCCTTGCAAGGCCGATTGACGAAACTCAAATACTTTGAGCGTTGGGTTCTGCTCAAGGGTTCGTTGGATAGCGATGGAGAGCGTCAGAGAAGCTTGTGTTGATTCGGCGTAACTGTTACCCGTAAAAGTGGCTAATACTAAACAAAAGTAATAGCGGTACGGTAACGTAGACCGTATTTTCTTCGCCTCTAGATAGGATGCGGAAGTCGATTGCGTCATAATAAAACCTCAAATCGATAAAAATGAAAAGTTAATAAAATCCGAGTGATTAATACAGTGTGTATTCGATCGAAGATTAAGTTTTGGGAGGACGGAAAGGAACTGAGATTAAACCTTCCAAGAAAACATTGGATATTCTTTTGAGGGCAATACTGCCGTCATTACTATTCATTGGCGTGGGTGAGTCAGTGCATAAATAAATCTGACAACCGCAACAGTGAATGCAACAATCAGAGCATCCTTCCTCTCGCGATTCTTCACAAATAGTTAAACTGCCGCTTGCTTTTTGAGTTGATTCAATGAATTGAATCGAGCTGCTCGGAAACATGAGAGTTGGACCGCTCGATTGCTCACTATTTTGTGAGTCAATCACTGAGAGAACAGAAAACAAAACAACCATCAAAACTACGATTGCAACTCGCCAAAGACTAGCTAACAATTCACTGACGTAAATTTCTGTTAGCAATTTCAATTTTTAGCCGCCGTGGCCTGGTATAACCGAATCGTCCCTAATGAAGTTGCGATACTCTTCCAATTTTCAATTTTAGAAAATCCAGCCTCTTCAATAATACTCGGTAAGATCCCATCAACACTGTCTTGAGTTGTATGAAAACCATCTAAACTCTGTACGATTAAAAATAGAAGTCGTTGGAATATCGAAGTTGGTTCTCCCCAATCTGCGATATGTAGTTGTCCTCCGGATTTAAGAACGCGGCGAATTTCTTTTAACACTTTTAACTTTTGCTGGCGATCCAAGTGATGGAAAAACAAGCTTGAAACTACAGCATCAAATGACGCAGTCTCAAAGGGCAGTTCTTGCCCAAATCCTTGCTCGAACGTTACACGTTTGCTCATCGTCACCAACTTAGCTTTAGCTTGTTTTAGAGCATTAAGATCGGCATCAAGACCGGTGATAGAAACATCTGATCCACGTTTCGCTAACATTTGAGTCAAAGTGCCCGTTCCACAACCAACATCCAACAATCGCTGCCTGCTAGTCGGAGCTATTTTCTTAACTAGTAGAGTTTTGAACAGCTTTTCTCGCGTGGTAAGAGATACCACGAGATCATAATAACGCGTCAAAAAGTGGTATTTTAAGGCCGGTATATATGAACGAGAGTGGGAAGAATTCATTGTGACAACTCTATCAAGACTTCAATTGCAATATACGACGAGCGCCGTTAAGTACAATTACTCCAATAATTATGCCGATGACTAAGTCGGGATAGCGCGAGCCAGTCCATGCCACAAGTGCCCCAGCTAATATTACACCTAAGTTGGCAATGACATCATTAGCAGAGAAAATCCAGCTGGCTTTCATGTGGGCACCGCTTTCTTTGTTTTTAAAAATTAACAACAAACAAGCGACATTAGCTATCAATGCAACCAAACCAAAGCCCATCATTAGATCCGATACTGGCTCACTTCCGAATATAAATCGTCGAGCGACTTCAGTTAACGCACCCAACGCTAATATCATTTGCAACCAGCCTGATATGTGGGCAGCTTTTAGCTTCTTATTAACGCTATGACCTACCGCATAAAGCGCCAGTCCATAGACTGCGGCGTCGGCAAACATATCGATTGAGTCAGCAATCAGACCCGTTGATTGAGCGCTCCAACCAGCTACTATTTCAACTATGAACATAAAACCATTAATGGCGAGTAACCACTTAAGGATCTGAGTTTCTTTCGCTTCGTTAGCTAAGGATATAGCCGTCGCCTTAGCGGCGTTACTAGCGCAAGTTTCCTCGGTGGTGTCCAGCTTTGCGCCGAAATTTAAAGACTTCAATTTAGTAGTGATCTCGTCCAAATTATCACTATGAAAAACCGTGACTTTTCGTCTCGGAATATCGAACAACAAACCAACTGAGGGCTCTACGTTATCTAATGCCAATCGGATCAATCGCTCTTCAGAAGGACAATCCATCTTCGGTACGGTAAATACACTGGTAAATGGCCTTTCAAACGAACCATTATCTACAACAGAAACTTGACTAATCTCTTTAGAAGAGTTTCTGCCTTGATGAGTATAGGCTTCAGTCATTTAAAAACACCTTGTTTTATCGATATCAGTGAGTATAAACTCTATAGTTAGAATAGAGTCAACTGTTAAGGCACTTAAAATGAGAATCGGTGAACTTGCTAGTCGTTCTGGTTGTTCAGTACAGACGATACGCTATTATGAGAAAGAAGGTCTTTTACCTAAACCGAAACGAACTGAAGGTAATTTTAGGTTGTACGACCGGTCGATTTATGATCAGTTAATGTTTGTTAAACGGTGTCGAAATCTTAATCTGACACTTCAAGAAATTAGAGAACTTGTTAATTTTAAGTCATCGCCGGATAGGCTTTGTGATGACGTTAATGTCATAATAGAACAACACTTAAATCAAGTAGAAGCTCAAATTGTCGAACTTAAAAACTTACGAAGACAACTTGTGAACTTGAGTCAAACTTGTTCAGAGAAAAACAAGGTAGAGCAATGTGGTATTCTGAGAGAACTTTCGCAAAATTAATCTGAATAATTTTTGATGTCAAATTACTACTCATAAAGAAAATCATAGTAGACCCGTTACGCCCGAGAATCGTTCGGGCGATTATTTGCGCTTTAAGCTGCTGCCCAATCATATTCGATTACCTATCTCTCTAAAAATAACAACGCGCCATTCTATAAGAAAGACAACTCTATATATTAGACAAAGCTAATATATAGAGTTAGAATAGTCATTGTGTTATTTGTTAAATGATTCTTTTTTACTAACCCAAGCTAACAAAACAAAAAAACAAAAGTGAAATACAAATGAACTATGCCTCGCTATTAAATTGGGTATTAAAAAAACCTAAACAACTCTATTTGATTGTAATTACGTTAGTAGTAGTAACACTAGGTATGTTCCCACTGCTTCAGATAGATACTGACCCAGAAAACATGCTTGATAAAAACGCTCCTACTCGAGTATTTCATAATCAAATTAAACAACAGTTCGGCATGAATGATATGATTGTTGTCGGCGTTGTTAGCGAACAAACAATCTACACAGTTGATAATCTAACTGCACTATACAAAGTATCGAAATTTATTCAGTCGCTGGATGAGGTGATTCTAGACGATTATCTAGCGTTAGATGTAATCGACAATATTAGCCAAGAATATGATAACTCAGGCAACAATATTGGAATTAAATTCTCTTACCTCATGAAACAAGCTCCCGCTACTGACAATCAGGTAGAGTTACTAAAAACAGCCATCAAACGCTTACCGATGTTAGAAAATACGCTAGTATCAGGCGATAACAAAGCCGCGGCCATCTATATACCATTAACCTCGAAAGA
Source organism: Kangiellaceae bacterium (assembly GCA_965230525.1). Classification (GTDB taxonomy): domain Bacteria; phylum Pseudomonadota; class Gammaproteobacteria; order Enterobacterales; family Kangiellaceae. The sequence goes on along the minus strand of OZ246008.1, from coordinate 3,331,041 downwards.
CAAAAGTTATCAAGTTGCAGAAAAAATTCGTATTTACTTTGACAAGATGGACTCCGATCTAGAGATCCACATTACCGGCCTACCGATTGCTGAGGATCAGTTTGGATTTGAAATGTTTGTTCAAATGGGTGTTGCGGCACCGCTAGCGGGTTTGGCAATCTTTTTTCTTCTTTGGTATTTTTTTAGAAACTTTCCATTAATTATTGCGCCAATGATTGTAGCTATGTCCACTGTAATTATCGTTATGGGGTCTTTGGTAGGAATGGGTTTTACGGTCCATATCATGTCTTCAATGATAGCCATCTTTTTGATGCCCATAGCCGTTGTTGATTCAGTACATATATTATCAGAGTTCTCAGATCGTTACCGTAAAGAGGATGATGTAAAAGAAGTACTAGCAAAGGTTATGAAACACCTATTTAAACCAATGCTATTCACTTCACTAACATCAGCGGTTGGATTTTTCTCATTACTTCTAACCCCTATCCCGCCAGTTAAGGTGTTTGGTGCATTCATTGGCTCTGGTATATTGCTGGCCTTTGGATTAACCGTTTTATTTATCCCAGCCATGTGATTCTTCATAAGTTGTTTTTTTATCACCGGATCTTTTTCACCCTTAATCTGAACCATGGCTTGCTTCATTTTCTTCATGTGCCGATGCATATCCTTCATACCTGAAGAGGCCGTATCATGTTTTTTTGATGCATTATTACCTTGCATTTTCTCATCATCATGATCATGGTTTTGAGCCGCTTGAACTGGGTTGGCGAGTAGTATGCTAATGGCCATTGTGCTAACTAAAGTTTTCATATGTTTCCTTAATGAAATAATTAAATTAAAAATTGTATTAATGCTATTTCTAGCACTAACTATCTATTAACAATCTAATCCGCATTGGATTGTTTAATAAATTCTTTCCACTGAGCAGCCCTTGGTAAAAACATTGGGACTCGTTTTTTATATGCTAGGTATGCTTCCCCAAATTGCTCAATTACTTTCCTCTCCTCTTTAAGCGCAAGACGATAGTAGACAAAAATTATTACTGGTAATAACCCTACCGAAAATAGCGTTGGCCAATGGACTACCCCTTCACCAAAAAGGGCAATAAAAAGCCCTGTGTATTGGGGATGTCGCGATAATGCATACAGACCATCAACCACCAGTTCTTCAGACTGTCTTGCTTTGTGGACCTGCCGCCAGCCTTGAAAAAATATCCCGATCCCTATAAACAATAACGCATAGCCAAGTATCATCGAGATCATCATCCCTGTCTCGCCTAACCCAATGAGAGAGGACCATAAGTTCGCATTGAGCTCTGTTCTGTCGAGTCCACCGAACCTTGCGAGTAAATAGATCGTCAGAGGAAATCCGTACATTTCAGCATAAAGGGCAATAACAAACGCTTGGATCACACCAGCGCCGGCCCATTCGTGCCAACTTTTTGGCGCGAGATATTTATATAGAACCCACGAGACAAGCACTATCATCAGTAACGCCATAATCCAGACGCCTGAGTGAGCAATATTTTCATTCATAGTAATCTCCTTTAAGAGCCATTAAATAATATTTAGTGAATTCGGCTACCGAATAGATTGTATAAAGGTACCCAAATAAACGCGATAAACCACCCATAAGAGTAGCTCTCAAGCGCGCCTAGAACGTAGTCTTGCCAACTTATCCACTCAAAACCAGGCAGTAGTTTTTGCCACGCTAAGTACATCGCTTGTTGTGGAAAGATGAGATCAAATCCAACACAAAGCGTAAAGCTGAATAAGAAAAAAAGACTGGTAGCATGACCAAAAGCCGTCAAAGATATTCTATGAGCCATGATGATGCTCCTGTTTATTATTTTTAGGTTCAGTAAGGACAACGGTGTATTTTTCCGGCTGTTCATCAAATTCATTGAGACACTTTTTTGAACAAAATCGATACAATTGCCCTTCAAACATTCTTCCATAGCCATTTTCATCTTCTACCTTCATGCCGCAGACAGGGTCATAATTTGAGCCCGAGTCGTTTTCCTTTTTTCCAGAGTGATGTCCATGGGCCATATGAGCACCACAACCGAACCGCATCATGACGTAAAACAAAATCGCAAATACTAAAAATGAAAGCCAACCTTCCATAATAATCTCCCGTTAAATAGTCTAAAAATAAGTCTCCGAACAATGATTACTTGTTGCCGATATGAGCCTAGCTTAAAGAGAAAACACCTCTGCCACTGGAACTATCGCTACAAAACCATTGTTCGATGCCGGATTGCCAACGCCTTGTTTTATTGCTGAAAGAATGTCCTGTTTATCTTTTGCTTCACAGAATATTTCTATCCTCGCATGGGTCTCTTGCCAGTCAGGAGTATAGAAATTCATATGCTGCCCATACCCCTTAACCTTTGAGACAGTAATGCCCGCGATGTTTATTGCTTTTAACTCTTCTTCAACGCTAGAGAGCGAAAGCATTGAAACAAACACATTGATTTTTAGATATTGCATATTCGTGTTCCTCTAAATGTTAGCCAGGCTTTTCGATCTTAGAATTCGGCTTTCTCACAGGTCCTTCGATATTTGTTTTAAAGTGCCACAGACATAGATTTGTACTAGTCTTCAATTAATTGAACAATATCGTTTTTATGAACTTCGCCAACTAAAATTTCAGCATTAGCATAATGCTCGTTAACGATGCTCTTTATTTTTACTTTGCCTACATCAACTCGTTCAAATTGGTCAGTACCTTCAACAATCGAGTAAGTTGGTTTAAAGCGATACACGCTAAGCATTTGGCCTACAGTTGCACCATCATTTAGGCCAACGCAAACAACTGCGATTGAATCATCTTTTACATCAAGCACTTGCCCTTTCATAAGGTAGTCGTGTCGAATACTGGCACATCCAGAAATAACGCTAAAGAAGAGCAGTACAGCAATGGTTTTGATTAATATTGTTTTCATAACAATCTCCTTAATGATTTAATTAAAAATCTATTTTGTACATACTAGTGTTTTTTTTCTCTTTGAATAGAACGATAAAATCGAGTTACTCCACTAGTAGAAGCCCACGATACATTTGCATCTGACAATGAAAGGCATACTCACCCGGTTGTAACGCCGGAAGTGCGATAACCTTAGTGCTATTGAGAGGCAGCTCTTCAATTATATTGAGATCAGGGAACTCAAGAGTCGCCGAGCATGGTGAAGCATCTTTTCTCACAAATTGAATAGTGGTTGCACGACCTGGATCGAGCTTTATTCTGGCCGGTTGATAAACACCATCCTCGACATGGACGACAAGTTTGTCATCTAGCTTTGTACTCGACTTGCTTTTATAGAACCAAAACCACCAAGCAATTAAAGCGATCAGAAGTGCGCCGGCAAGGTTTACAATGATCATGATTAATATCTCCTTTTTAGTATTAGTGGATTTCGGGTTTAAATAAGCGAAGTCGATTAGCATTTGTTACCACCGTTAAAGATGAAAATGCCATGGCAGCTCCAGCAATCACCGGATTCATCAGAACTCCAATAAATGGATACAATAGACCTGCAGCTATGGGTACTCCGCTTACGTTGTAGATGAATGCTCCAAACAAATTCTGCTTAATATTGCGCAAGGTTGCTTTACTAATGGCAATCGCATCTGCAAGTCCATGCAAAGAACCCCGCATTAACGTTATATCCGCACTTTCTATCGCGACATCAGTGCCGGTACCGATAGCAAAACCAACATTAGCCAGAGCAAGCGCCGGCGCATCGTTGATCCCATCACCTGTCATGCCGACTATCTCATTTTGCATTTGTAACTCTGCAACTTTTTCTGCTTTTTGATCGGGCAAGACTTCGGCAAAGACTTCTTCAATACCAGCCATTTTCGCAACGGCTTTTGCCGTATCACGATTATCGCCAGTCAACATCACAACACGTATGTTATTTTTGATTAGTCTTTGAATAGCGGCTACCGAATCCTGTTTGATCGGATCGGCAACGACAATGAGTGCCGCTAACTTATTATTAACCGCAAAATACATTGGCGTCTTAGCTTCACTCGCGAATTGTTGAGCTTTATCAATGTATCCAGTGATATCGATATTTCGCTCGCGCATAAGTTTTTCATTACCAAATAATAAATGCGCATCATTTAAGTCAGCTTCTACTCCATGCCCCGCGACCGCATTAAAATTAGTAACCTTTACCAGTTCTATCGAACGCTCTTGAGCGGTTTCTACAATCGCCAACGCTAATGGATGCTCAGATCCCGCTTCGAGACTCGCTGCAAGTTTAAGAACCTCCTCTTCACTATCAGAGTGCGCGAGAACAATGTCTGTCACTTTAGGGGACCCTAACGTAATCGTGCCCGTCTTATCTAAAATCATCGCGGTAATTTTGGAAGCTGTTTGTAATGCTTCGCCGTTACGGATCAGAACGCCTGCTTCAGCAGCTTTACCAACACCGACCATAACCGACATTGGCGTGGCAAGTCCCAATGCACAAGGACATGCAATGATTAAAACAGTTGTTGCCGAAACAATGGCAAAGGCTACCCCGGAGTCATAATCAAAATTAAGCCACGCTAGCGCGCTGAGTACTGCAATGATCATTACAACGGGAACAAAGTAGGCAGAGACTTTATCAGCAAGTCGTCCGATTGGTGGCTTAGAGTTTTGAGCTCTTTTAACCATATTAATGATTTGAGCCAAAGCGGTATCTTTCCCAATCCGTGTGGCTTTAAATATAAATGATCCCGCTTTGTTCAGCGTACCAGCAACGACATCATCACCAATCGATTTTTCAATGGGCATCGGTTCACCGGTTAACATTGATTCATCAATGGTCGTACGGCCTTCCTCAACGGTACCATCTACCGGGATCTTTTCTCCCGGTCTGACTCTTACAAGATCATTTAACAAGACGTTTTCAATAGGGATGTCGATATCCTTATCGTCTCGAATAACTCGGGCCGTCTTAGCTTGTAATCCTATTAACCGTTTAATCGCTTGAGAGGTACGCCCTCTCGCTTTTATTTCTAATGCAAGCCCTAAATCAATTAGACCAATAATAATAGCGGTCGCTTCAAAATAAACGTGCCTCGCTAGAGGCGGTACGATTTCTGGAAAGAAAACCACGACCATTGAATAGAGCCAAGCAGTCCCCGTACCGAGGGCTATTAAAGTGTCCATATTCGCGGAGTGATTAAGGAATGATTTCCAGGCACCCACAAAAAAGTGTTTACCTGAAACATATAGAACACCACCGGTTAAAATACCGATAATAAGCCAAGCCATGCGCTCGTTGTCTGTATTAACATTTACTTCACCGGTGATAAGCGCATAGGCCATCAATGGTAGACCTAACGCTAGTGCAATCCAGGTTTCGCGCATCAATTTTTTGTAATAGGCCCAGTCGGCCTTTTCTTTTTCTTCTAACTGCTCATCATCAGATGTGTTTTCTAAAGTCCGTGCGTTATAGCCCACACCTTCTATCGCCCCAATCAATGATTCAGCGTTAGCGGCACCAGATACCGTTACGGTACGTGCCGCAAAGTTCATAGAAGCATCGATGACGCCGTCAACGCTTTTTAACGCATTTTCAATTTTACTGACGCAGCTCGCGCAGCCCGCTCCTTCAATGATCAATTCCTGCTCCCTCGAGCCAGACTTTGAAGGGCTTTTATTTTCTATCGCTTTATCCATTAGGTTTATTCCTCCGATTGTTGGTTCGAAAAGTCTTCAATTAAATGACAGATCATTTCACTGGTGGGCGCTCGATCTGGCTTAAAACGCCATTCTTCTACCGCTGCTTGCATTTTTGTTCTCAGTTCCAAGGTGTGTCGGAATTGCGCTTCTGTTTCTTCCAGTCGTTTTTCAATTAGCGTTCTTACTAGAGGGCAACTACTAAGACCTTTATCCGCTTCACCTAAGATCGCCTTAACATCCTTAATTGAAAATCCGAGACGTCGAGCGTTTATAATAAAATCGAGCCTCTTCTGATCTTGCTTGCTATAGGCTTTATAACCATTAGTCGAATTTTTCCGAGGCCTAATAAACCCTATCCGCGTGTAATAACGAACGGTGTCTGCCGGAACTCCTAATTGTTCAGCCAATTGTTTAACCTTCATTTTCTAACGCCCTCGTTCAGTGTCATGTTCTAGTCCTAGGTGGTAGTGTTAGGAGTAGCACAACTCTATTTGAGAATTTACAGCTGTGAGCCGCTCACAGGTCAAGTAATTAAACTTAAATTAATCAAACTATTTGTTAGTACAGAATGCGTTTAACATTCTGTACTAAACATCTACCATGGCATGCGTTTAAAGTTTTTCCATATACTCAATCAGGGCATTGACGTCTGCATCACTCATAGGAAACTGAGGCATCGCCGAAGCGGCATTATCAAACTTTGGATTTTTAAGTTTCTTTAAAACGAATTCTCGTCCCTTTTTAGCCACAACGTTATCTAAAGCTGGCCCAAGAGTACCTCCTACACCGCCGACTGTGTGACAACCCTGGCAACCGAATTGTTTAATGAGAGTTTCGCCCGACTTGGTTTCCTTGGGATCACTACTACTCAATCTGTCATTACGTACATCTGCCGTTAAAGTACTGGCGATAAACGCTTCTACAGCTAAGGATTCCTTGCCCGTCATATGTGCTTTTTCTCTCATATGAGGCATAACGACGGACCATTCTTTTTTCGAATAATCAGATGCCGGTCGGGGGTTATGACATCGACCACAGTTCTCACTGTAAAGTTTTGCCCCTTTAGCAATTAATTCTGGGTCGCTAGCGTGCTCTGCTAAAACTAGTTGAGTTCCAACGAACATAATCGATAACGCTGCCAAACAACGAAAGTAAGTATTTTTCATTTTTCTTCTCCTTAAAACCCAAAGGCTAATTGAATAAACAAACGATTGTCATTGTCGCCATCTTCAAGCTCGGTATCTTCATAGGCAATTTTCAGAACGGCGCTTGATTCAAGCCAGTAATTGACACCAATGGTCCAGCGTTCGCCTTCTGCTGCTTTGGTAATTTCGGAGTAGCGTGCTACCAGTTCGACTGGATTGAGTGCTTGCTGACCGAGTTGTCTCATTTGCCAACTACCTTGTAGATACCACCCATTTCGATCAAACGCTTCGATGTCACCGTCTTCATGTAACTCATCGATAGAGGTGTTTATCATTTCCCCACGAATAGTCGTATAGGTTCCAATCCAATTAAAATCAATGGCTGTGGCATTGAAATCTAAAGTACTATCATGATCGTAAGCACCGTTGTAAAAAGAGTAACCAACCTCTAGAGAAGGTAAAAACGCGTAAGCAACTCGGCCACCGAACGCTTTGTCAGAATTGTTGTCACCACTTGCAAACTCCAGTTCAACTTCGGGAATAGCACCATGTCCATCTTCTTCGATCTCTTCGGCCTCCTCCCCATGTTCTTCCTCTTCTTCACGTGGCCCACTTACATAGTAAAAGTCTGTGAAAAGCTTGCCAGAACCTACGTTGAATGAATTGCGAACGTTGATCCCACTATCAGATAGCACTGGCATTAAGGGGGTCATTAAGCCGTTTCCTCCGTGGCCATACAAAGCAGGGCCCGAGGGTAATTTGTTGATCCAACTAGGATGAAGGTTTGGACCAAATTGTCCAAACGGCAACAAAAACTTACCCGCAGTGATCGTTGTATTATCGTTTAGAAAATAATGAAGATCGCCATATTCCATTTCAACTTCGGTTTCACCGTTTTCATCAATGCTGAATTCGAGCTCCGCTTCGATGTGTATCTTTTCAGACAGCTGAAAGAGAAAGATCGGTACAAACCGAGATGTTACATTGGAATTTAGTTCGTCTTGATCAATGTACGAGACGTCGCCATAGCCAGTAATCGCAAATCGTCCTATGTCAAGAGTGTTTGCTTCCTCCGATAAAACAGGAGATGGCAAAGATATAAGCAAGGCAGATGCGACTACCCCACCGAGTGGTATAATTTTCATGATAAAACCTTTGGTGTTTTAAAATAGTTTTAGAGGTTGCCTTTGACAGGATTAGTTCCTGAACAATAGGCGCACTTACGCTGGGACCAAGTAAGTTTTATTTAGGTGGGTGTTCTAATGGCGAAGGTATTAACGAGGCATAAATAGTTTGCAGTTGAGATAAACTATTTCTTGATAAATCTGCCGACTGATTAGCTGGGGATTTTGCAACCGCAGCGAAACCACAAAATGCAGAGCAGCCTGTGCAGCTAATGCAGCTGCATGAATCACAGCATTCACAGTCTTCATGTAAACTCGATTCAGAATGTGTATTGCTCTGTTCGGATTTGGATTGATAGGGACGATGAGAATGCCCTTTCTTATTGGACGCAACGTTTAAAGAAAACACCGTGGCTGGTATGTTAGTTGAATTTGATAAAGCTTCCTCATTAACGTCAGATGCACAGCTAATTGCATTGCTACTCAATGATAATCCAATGAGTAAGACCAACAACGAACTGATTTTTCTTAATGAGTAGAGCATTATAATTTTGAGTATTCCACTAAATCATAGTGAGTTGCGATTATAATCATAAACTAACTTGACAATAAATTCATGATCTAAATCAGTAATTCTATCTTTTATTCGTTCTATTCAAACTTATGTTGAATGAACTCCATTAACGAAAAAAAACAAGTGCTAATATGAATTAGTCCTCGAAACATTTCGAAACTTGCACTTTGCAATACCAAAAATGGTTATTGGTAATTGCTGGTTGAACTCCCTACTAAAATGATACATGTTGGATTGACAACACACACATTTAACACGCAACACTTGATGCCCGTAGCCACTTTATACTATTCAAAGTAACCCAATAGACTACGGGGCAAAGATATAAGATTAGCTCCCAATAGAAGACCGTCTAGAATCAATTGAGAACTTCTTCTAATGTATCCTCTGTTTGCTGGAGCGTTCTCTTAAAAACTTTCAAACTCTTATCAAGTTCATTAATGTAGTCAAGCTGATACTTGCTCATCTTTTGATCCACATGAGGATAGTCGGATGCCATAAGGCGTCTAAGGATCAATACATTATTCTGTAAATGTCGTACTTGCTTCTCAATACTTTCATATCTTGACGCTGTACTCTGAAGATTTTTAAATGCCATCTGAACCCTCGACAGTTTTTGATTGTTTTTAGATAGTTCTTTAATCGGGTCGCTCCCACCATGCGAGAATGCAACCATCGGAACCAGAAATAAAATAAGCTTAATAAACTTAGTAATCATCTTGTCACTCCTAATGCTTATGTTTTTTCTTCGGCTTGTAGTCTCTCGATGACGAGTGTGTATGGATCACTTTCCATTGTTCATCTATTTGTCTAAACAAAAACGTTTGAAAACCAGCCTTATCAAAAACATGTCCAGATTTGTTCACTTTTCCTTGAATTCGAGTATCTGCGAGCGCCCAAGCAAACTGGCCTTCAAAGTTGACTTGGATATTCGAGAAATCTAGTTTTAAATACTCTAGAGCCTCTTTCTCCGGCTCTACATGATGGTCAACTAAATCATTCAATCCTCGATTTTGCCCTCCAGATTCGAAATACCGAGCCCCTTGAAAGTCCAAATAGTGCCTTTTAAACGGTTCACCACTTCCGGACTCCCAGCCTACCTTTATCTCTTTGATAATGTTGTTGATCTTGGTGATGTCTGATTCACTGGCAAAGACCTGATTAATGCTAAAAACAGATATAATAAAAACGAGTAATGCTTTCATGCTTTGTTCCTTTATAGAAATAATTTGTAAGATAACGGAGAATGTGTTCTACCAATGAATATGAGATATTTTCCATATACCATCATATTTCCTAAGTACAATAGTTTCCATGCCTTGCCGATTAACCGTTTTGTTTTTATAGAATCCTGTCGTCTTTGTTCTCGCAATGGAAATGGCGACTTCACCGATAATTTCAACATGATGTTCAAGTAGTTCGACATTTACACTACTAACGTAGTTCATATCCGCCTGCATATGATGACTTGCGTATTCTGATGCTGACCGCTCAACTTTTCCACCTTCAAATATGGTGACTTGCTCATGCAATGATGAGAGAGCCAGTGACTTGTTTTTAGTTTTAAGTGCTTTGTGGAAATTTTTGACGGTTTTGTACGGTTCACTTCCCATTCCCGTGAACATTTTAATGTTTTCTTTTTTATGTTCGTGACCAGTTGCAGCTTCAGTCGTAGCGACCAAAAGCAATGCGACTATCACAAGAAGTGTTTTTATTGTTTTTAAATGATTCATAGTTTTTTCCTTAAGTAGTAATTAATATTTGTTAAGCGTGAGTAGGACCAACATAAGTGGTCAGAATGGTGGTGATGGTCAAGACCAACACACCGATTAATATTTCAAACTGAATTGAATTTGCGAGTTTCCTATTTGCAGCGGGCTCTTTTAAAAGCGCGGGCACCAGCCTTAACTTATGATTGGCAGCTATGAGTAACAGGCCGCTAACCAGGGCTGTCTTCATTAAGAACACTTGACCATAAGCGCTAAAGAAAACTTGCTCTAAACTGTCAAACAAAGAAAACGCTAAAACTATTCCAAATGCGAGGAGCGCAAAAACTGCGTAACTCGCCGACTTTCCAAATCGAAACATTAACGTATGGAGATCTCGATTGGCGAGCAGCGAACAGGCTTTGTACAAAGGCCAAAGCATCCCCATCCACCATAATACGAGTATGACATGGTAAATGACCGCTATTTTGGTAAGCAAAGATAGCTCAACGGTATGACCTATCTTAGTAAAAGAAAAACCAAATGCCATCAAACTTAGCGCATAAGTAAAAATTGCAACCACTTGTGCCGTTGAGTTTCTTTTATCTTTAAGGTGTCGGTGATATGCGACCGCAGCAATTAAGATAGCTATAAACCCGATTGCTCGGCTCGCTACCGCATCACCTAAACCAGAGCTCCATAGAACACTGACGAACATTCCGTCAAACATGCCTGTCAATCCGCTTTCACTGATTGCACCGACTTGAATGTAAAAGCTGGAAACGTTTGCCATAAAACCCACAGCAGCGGCTACGATAATATACTTTGCGACCGACTCTTTTAGTTTTCTGTTAGAAAGCGTGACACAGTAGAGGCTTCCTCCCCCGATAACTCCCGCGAGACAAAAATAAAATACTAGCTTCGAAATACTTGTTGCAATTATCCAGGAAGAAATGTCCATAATGGCTCCTAGTGTTGATGACTCGTATGATCGGGATTTTTGACCTCTTCTGTTTTTTGTTTTGAAGCAGCCTTTGCTGGATGAAACTCAAAACTGAAATCCCCGTCCATCTTATGCGAGTCTCCACCTAATGCCACCCATTTGACGATGTAATGTCCGTGTTGCAATTGAGCTATTGATATCTCAAAACGATCATCTGCATTTGTATTCATCTGGTATTTTAGCGGTACAACTTCTCCCTTTCGGTCGACCATCGTAACCTTAAGAAGGCGTACCGGCTTATTAAACTCCAGCACGATGTTCTTCGGCTGCTCGGTAATACGTTCTTGGTTGTTCGGTATCGAAGACTTTAAACCTGCGTGCGCAAAAACTTGCATGCTAATTGACACCATAACGATTAGAGCAATTTGTATAAGTAATTTCATAATTTGAGTTCCACTATTAATTGATTTAGAGCTCTCCCTATCAGTAAGGGAGAGTGTTTTGTTAATTACGCCACTGGCGACTAACTTTTCACCTTATTTCTTCGCCACAGAAAATAGATTGCAGGCACAACCAGTAATGTTAAAAATACCGCGCTAAGCATTCCACCTACCATCGGCGCGGCGATCCGACTCATGACCTCTGAGCCTGTACCTGAGCCATAAAGTATCGGTAGTAATCCTGCTATAATTGCGGCTGCAGTCATCATCACTGGTCTGACGCGCATACCAGCGCCATGAAGGACACATTCGGTTAATATGCTAACAGTCGGTTGGATGCCCTTTTCTTCGCACTGGCGGAGCATCGCTTGATACGATTGATTGAGATACACCAACATGATCACTCCAATCTCAACAGCAACTCCGGCTAATGCGATAAAACCAACACCAACCGCGACAGAGAAGTTAAAACCTTGTAGATACATTAACCATATGCTCCCTACCATCGCCAATGGTAGCGTTCCCATGATAATTGCGACTTCTACAAAATTTCTAAAATTAATAAATAATAAAATAATGATGATTGCCAATGTCAACGGAACGACGTAAGCCAGCTTCTCCTTCGCTCTTACCATGTACTCGTATTGACCAGACCATCCTATTGAATAGCCTGCAGGCAATTCTAATTGTTCGTTAACTATTCGTTGAGCCTCAACAACGTAACTTCCCACATCCACCCCTTCGATATCAATAAACGCCCAACCGTTTAGTCGCGCATTCTCACTCTTTATGCCTGGAGGACCATCTTCTACAAACACATTGGCAACATCCGAGAGCGCAATACGTTGCCCCGAAGGAGTGACAATAGGAAGCAGTGCTAACTGCTCTGGTGAATTCCTGTAGTCTTGCGGATACCGAATATTGACTGGATAACGTTCCAAACCTTCAACCGTATTCGTCACATTCATACCTCCAATGGCTGACGATACGACTTGTTGAACATCCGCAATGTTTAACCCATACCTCGCCGCTTTTTCTCTTTGAATATCAACCTTGATATACCGGCCTCCCGCGACTCGCTCTGAATAGACAGAAGCCGTACCAGGAACATCTTTCAAGATCTTTTCTAATTGCTGACCGATCGCTTGGATTTCTGTTAACTTCGGTCCCGATATTTTGATCCCAACAGGAGTTTTTATCCCTGTCGCAAGCATGTCAATCCGGGTCTTAATCGGCATGACCCAAGCATTAGTGACTCCGGGTAATTTAACTAAGCTGTCCAACTCCTTTTTAAGACTTTCGGTAGTGACTCCCTCTCGCCACTCATCTTGCGGTTTAAGTTGAATAAAAGTCTCAATCATTGTTAATGGGGCCGGATCCGTAGCGGACTCTGCTCGACCGACTTTACCAAAAACCGTTTTAACTTCTGGTAAACTTTTAATGAGCTTGTCAGTTTGCTGGAGTAGCTCTCGCGCTTTACCGATTGAGATACCCGGGTAAGTGGTCGGCATGTACATTAAATCACCTTCATCCAACGGTGGAATAAATTCACTACCAATTTTATCTAGCGGCCAGAATCCTATTGCCATCACAACTAGAGAAAGCATTAATGTTGTCTTAGGAAATTTAAGAACCTTCTTTAATGCTGGCATGTAAGCTGCTGTAAGAATTCTATTGACGGGGTTCTTATGCTCGGGCATGACCTTGCCGCGAATAAAGTACCCCATGAGAACTGGAACTAATGTAATTGCCAATGCTGCAGATGCAGCCATGGCATAGGTTTTTGTAAAAGCAAGTGGTGAAAACATTCGCCCTTCTTGCGCTTCCAGCGTAAACACTGGAACAAAACTAACGGTGATGATTAGCAGGCTAAAAAATAATGCTGGCCCCACCTCGCTAGCTGATTTTGCAACAATTTCCCATCGATTTTCTTTGGTGAGTGGTGTTTTTTCCATGTGTTTATGCATGTTCTCGATCATAACGATCGCCCCATCAATCATCGCGCCGATGGCGATAGCAATCCCCCCAAGCGACATGATGTTCGCGTTAAGGCCCTGCCAATGCATGATAATAAATGCAGTCAGGATCCCAACAGGCAAGCTAAAAATGGCAACTAATGATGATCGCACATGAAATAAAAATATCATGCAGACTAGTGCGACCACTCCGAACTCTTCGAGGAGTTTTATCCAAAGGTTCTCTACCGCTCTTTCAATCAATGCACTTCTGTCATAAACAGGAACTACTTCAACACCTTCTGGTAAACCTTTTTTGAGATCTTCTAATTTTGCCTTCACCCCATTAATAACGTTTTGTGCGTTTTCACCAAATCGCATGACGACTATGCCACCAACGGTCTCTCCTTCACCATTGAGCTCGGCGATACCACGTCGCATTTGCGGACCGATACCGATCTCTGCAATGTCTTTAAGCATTAGCGGCGTCCCATTTTGATTAACACCAAGCGGAATGTTTCCGAGGTCCTCCTCATTCTTGATATAACCGGTTGCCCTAACCATGTATTCAGCTTCAGCCATCTCGACAACAGACGCACCAATCTCTTGGTTACCACGTTTAATTGCCATTTGAATATGGGAGAGAGGAATACCAAAAGCGCGCAATTTATCGGGATCAACTTTTACTTGATATTGTTTCACCATACCGCCCAACGCTGTTACTTCTGAAACGCCCGGAACGGTTTGCAGTTCGTACTTTAAAAACCAATCTTGTAAACTTCGAAGTTCACTAAGATCATTTTGACCTGTTCTATCAATTAAAGAATAAAGATAGACCCAGCCGACTCCCGTCGCATCTGGTCCTAATTGCGGCCGAGCATTAGATGGTAAAGAGGGTGCAACCTGACTTAAATATTCAAGTACGCGTGAACGAGCCCAATAGAGATCCGTTTTTTCATCAAAGATAATGTAGACATAAGAATCACCAAAGAATGAATATCCTCTTACCGTCACTGCTCCTGGTACCGAAAGCATGGCGGTTGTTAGTGGATAGGTAACTTGATCTTCTACTACCTGGGGAGCCTGCCCTGGATAGGTCGTCTTAATAATAACTTGTACATCAGATAGATCTGGTAACGCATCAACCGGAGTATTTTTTAGGGAGAATAATCCCACACCAACGATCATTAGCGTTGCTAGTAACACAAAAAACCGATTGCCAACAGACCATCGAATAATTGATTCAATCATTATCTTTCCCCTATTCTTGGTTTTTGACGATAATGGGTTGAACGTCGGTTATCATGAATTCGCCGTCTACCACATGAAATGTAAATCGAATTTTCATACCGGTTTTTAACGATGATATATCGACAGTGTCGTTTACAAGGAAGTCTAGAGTGGCTGGGGCTCGTCCCCATTGCTCAATTGCCTCACGACTAATATTGAGCATACGATGCCCTATCATTAGCGAATTGATAACACCATCCACGGTAACGGATTCGACGCTATCTAAATTTGAACTAGGGTTTGATTCGCTGTCAGGATCTGGAATGTGAACATTAACGATTTCGTAGTTGCTGTCGCCTTTGTCCTCAATCTCAACATGAATCGCCATGTCATTTTCGAGTAAACTTATATCAACTGTCTCAGCTACAATGAAGTCCATGGTCATCGTTGGCCATTCCCATTCATCGATTGCATCATGAGTGACGTTAACCATCCGGTGGTCAACCATCATGCTATTGATAGTAGCCGCAACCCAAACGCTCTTCGCTTGATCTGCACTTTCAGCATCTCTATGCATTCGCTTAAAGTCAGACGATTTACTTGATTCAGAATCCAAGAGAAACTGTGCCGATGTCACTACAGTATCGCCTTCCATTACTCCCGAAATAATTTCAGCAAACTTACCGTCGAAGCGACCGGTTTTCACGTTAATTGATTTAAATCGTCCTTCTCCTAGCGCAATTACGACACGCTCGCTTGCGCCCGTACGAATAATGGCCTCCTTAGGCACCAATAGTGAGTCTGAGTCGTCGTCCGCATGGATCAATACTTGCGCAAACATATTGGGTTTTAACTGCTCCTCTTGATTTTCAAACCGTAACCTGACCTTCACCGTTCTGTTTTTTTCATTTAACGTTGGGTAGACATAATCAACTTTTCCCTCCCACTCTTTTCCGGGTAAGTAAGCTAATGTCATTGTCACGGGTAAACCAACTTCTACTTCTGAAGCTTGGCGTTCGAACACTTCCGCCTCGACCCACACTTGCTCTAATCGACCAATGGACATGAGTGTGATCCCCGGTTTAACAAAAAAACCTTCACGAATATTTAAATTGTCCACTACGCCATTTTGTGGCGCGTAAAAAGTAATTCGCTGCGTAACTTGTCTTTTGGATTTAAGTTGTGCAATCGCTTTTTTGGGAAGCTGTAACGCCGCTAGTCTATCTTCAGCGGCTTTAATTAGACGCTGATTTTTCCTTTCTAAGGCAATTAACAACTCCTCCTGCGCATTGACGAGTGCTGGTGAATAAATGTCGTACAGAGGCTGTCCCTTAACGACGGGGTCGCCTGAAGTTTTTACGTATAGTTTTTCTACCCATCCCTCGACACGCGGGTGGATATGCACAAGTTGGTCTTCATCATATTTCACATAACCAACCGTTGAGATTTGGGTGTGCAACGGTAGATATTTTGCTTTGGCTGTTCTTACTCCTAAGTTATTGACTACTTCAGGAGAAATTTTAATGGTGCCAGGTCCCGAGTCGCTTCCAGAGGCTCCATCTTCATAAACCGGGACTAAATCCATTCCCATAGGCGATTTTCCGGGTTTATCTCGTCGATAGTTTGCATCCATGGGAGCCACCCAATAGAGAGGTTCCTTTTGTGAACTGTTGGGGTTATTGTCCGAGCTATTGCTTGAAAACCATAAACCATAACTGGCGTATGTTCCGATTGCACCTACTAATACTCCACCGATAAGAGCGCTCAAAATTTTGTTATTGTTACTCATTGCTTTTCTCCTAAACTTTGAGTCGTTTGATGGTTATCTAACGTGATTTCTTTCACGTTTTTCATTAAAAAATAGTTTAATTGGACGATGCTTTTTTGCCTTTCAACATCGATTTCTAGCGCGTCTATCGACGCGTTTAATTCTGCTATTCGAGAACGCACAACCTCGGCAAAGTCGCCATCATCATTTGTATAAGCAGTTAGTGACGCTTCCGCTTGATTTTGCATTTGAGGTAACAATCGTTCTTTATATAGCGTTTGTCTTTCATTGAGTCGTAACAGCTGTGTCCTCTGAGTTTCAAAAGCAGCCATTAGCTTTCTAACAAATTGCCATTTTTCAGTTTTTATTGCTGAGGCTTCCGATACCGCCGACTGAACTTGCTTATCTTGACGATTACTCGTGAAAATGGGGATATCGAAACTAACACCTATTGAAAAAAGATCCGACCGCTCCTGACCTAATGGACTATCATCCCGAACACCATAGCCCGCACTGATCCCCCATTCCGGTTTGTACTTTTGCTTCGCTAAATCGACCCCTACTTTCTTTGCTTCTATTTTCTTGTCAAAGACCATTACGGCTGGGTGGTTCGAGAGAAACTGGTAAAGCTTTTGCTGGCTCACATCAGAACGAGATGTATAAAGTGCTTCGTTAATCATCTTAATACTTGGTAGTTGCGCAGCAATGTTGAACTCTGGTATTGAAAGCTTGTTGACATCAGTTTTATGAAATCGACCTTCATTAAGCCATTCATAAAGTTTTTTCTCTGACATTTCTTTCTTTTGATTTAAACGTGTCAACCTATCATCAAGCCTTGTTAACTCCAGTTGCGCTCGCACAATATCTTGCTGTCTGGTTCTACCAAGCGTCGATGAATAACTTGCTTGGGCAACATCAGCAAGTTGTTCAAATAAGGCACGATCATTTTCGATAAGAGCAATGCTCTGTTGCGCTTTATAGGCGTCTAACCATAGATGTGATACCACGACGGCGACTCTTGCCCGCCTATTTTTACGTTGAAATGGAAACTGACTCCCGACGATTGCAAGCTGTTTCTTCTTGATTGCTAAACTGTCACCTCTTGGAAACATTTGGGATACACCGACCTTAAATTGGGTCATCCCTTCTTGGCTAAAATCAAAAGTATCCGTTGCAATATTGGCGAGCCCCAAATTTATTTTTGGATCGGGAAGTGTACCCGCTGCAATACTTAATGATTCGATCGAGTCTTGGGTGTGACGGTTACTGATCAACCAAGGGTCACTTAACTGCGCTTGTTCAACAACGACATTTAGCGTCAGTGCTTCTCCATGCAATTGGTCCGTCGCCCTTGCACTAAAAATAACTGAGTTTAAAGCGACATTGGCTAGTAATAGAAAACATAATTTTCGATGATTCTTATGCATTAAAATTGCTCCTCAGCGGCGTTAACTTCCGCGTACACTTCAGTCGTACCGTCGGTCTTTAAAAGAAAAACTTTGTAAGGTTGGAATCTGTCACCAAACTCCATCCCTGGTGTCCCAGTCGGCATCGATGGTACAGATAAACCCAGAGCATCAGCCGGTCTTTCATTGATGAATTGGCGTATAAATTTCGCGGGGATGTGACCTTCGAAGACAAAACCTTCATCGCTAATACTGGTGTGGCAAGAACTTAGGCCTGAGGGCACTCCATGCTTTGTTTTTAGATCAAAAAGACTAGAGCGGCTTTCATTTTCAGAGGTTGTAGCAAACCCTCGCTCCCTGATATGGCCAATCCATTTACTACAGCATTTGCAATTGGCATTTTTATAGACAGTTAAATGAAATTTGTTAGATGTTGCATTAGTCGATGAAACGCTCGGCTCCGAACAAGATACAATCAAGGACAAAACAACAGCGAGTAAAGAAATTCTCGATAGGGTTTTAAATATGGACATTCTATTTTTCTCAAGGTTGTGAGCCTAAGACACAACTCGGTCTTAGACAAAAACGCACGTGGCGTTCAGTAAAGCTTAACTTTGAGAGTGATTTACTCCCAAGCAATAACAGCTAGTGACAGATACCAGTCGTTAGACGGATCTATCCTGTGTTAGCTCAGGATTGGAGGACGGTAGAGAGAGCTTGAGATTCGATAATGCATAACAGAGGCTTGAGAAGCGACATTTTCTGTAAATAGGCCCAACTCGCCACTTTCAACTGGCGTCGCAAGTGCAAAGGTAATGCAGCCACTCATTGAACAACCACCCGATTTATCACAGCAATTATCCGCTGGAGTCGTTTCTGTATCAGAATGATGCTCTGCCATCATATGGTCTGAATGGTCGGAAACGTGAGAGTTTTCCATATTCATCATTTCACATGAAATTGCAGACGATGCTATAACTTGGCTCACAAAAACCAATAGCATGATAACAATTTTTAATAGGATGAATTTGTTTTTCACGTTTTTTTCCAATGTTTCAACAGTTACTATGATACACGAGATTCGAAAAAGTTCAAATGAGAATGAATCTTGATACGAAAAACGATGACTTGGATCAATAACAAGTATTCAATTTATAGCAGAAATACGAACGTGATTTTGGCTTCTCACTTTTAACAAAAGCTAACTGTTTAATCGTGTAATACGGGACTATGTATTACGTATGACCCAGGCTCATGTTGAATTCAATTAAAGCAATTACTGCAAAAGACATGAGTAATGACAATGAATTGATTAATGTAAAAGCGACCATGATTTCTCATTATGTGCAGTTCAATCGATAGATTAGGAATCAAAACGGTCTCCACTGGACGAATAGCAACCCACCATTAAATGGGTTGCAAACTCTATCAACTGCCCACTTAAATCGCGCCAAATAAGTCAACCGTGTACTTGAGATAAATCGGTATTGTAAACTATAACGCTGGCACCTTAAGGTAATAGTTCTTTGATATCGCATTCAAGTATTTCTGCGAGCGAGTAGGCTTTTTCTAGGGTAATGTTAACTTCCCCCCGCTCGATTCGACCTCCATAGCTGCGATCGATGTTAGCCAGTAAGGCGAGTTTATCTTGAGAAATACCAACGACTTTCCTTCGCGCTCTCACATTGTTACCAAATTTGACTGCAATATCTTTCATTTCTTGTCTCTTATTTAAAGACAAGAACTATCTAAAGTTGCGGCTTATAAAGCCACGGACTATAATCCGTATTATTGATAAGATATGATTAAAGTTTGTTTAAAATGTGTATTAACCCTTTTGTAGTATGTATCCCGACGGGGAGTAAATAATGTCAGTTGTGAAGATAGCAATTGACAAGTATTTGTACGAGATTCTAAAAGAACACGCCCACCAAGCGCTTACTGTGGTGTGGCTGCGTGATAGCTATTTACAAAAATTGTCTAAGCCTATTTCACCAGACGATGCACGCAAAACAATTTATCGGCAGTTGTTGAGATTAGTTAAAGCCGGCGTTTTGACGAAACAACCCGATAACAACCCCCAACGTTCGACTTACCGAGTAGCAAGTCAATTTAACCAAGTGAATTTTAAGCTCACGACGCCTTCTCACCAACGTATTTCCCCCGGAAAGAGCCTAGTCAATGCAGTACGCAGTAGTCAATCTGACGGATTTGAGCAACAGTTAAGGCAGTATCAAGTCGACTTACTCTCGAGCATCGCCGAATCCGAAGAGTATAAACGACTTTATTCAATAAACCCCGAATTGAAGGGGTTGTTAGAAGCCCAGTATCACCATGCTCGCGATAAAAGTTCCAAATTACTAGGCCAAATTAAAGCAATAAAGACGGTTATCTCCCACCTATCAAAGTAATTCGACTCTATGAAATTAAGACACTGGCAATCCGAGTGTGCGACGAGCGCGCTTCACCACTATCATACAAATAGCCAACACTTTTTCTGCTTGGCAACACCTGGTGCGGGAAAATCGATAATGGCAGCCGAAGTCGCAAAGCGCTTATTAGAAACCAAGGAAATCGATTTTATATTGTGTTTTTCCCCCTCAAAAACAGTTAGTTTATCGCTCCAATCTACTTTCAACCGGTATCTGGATGAACAGTTTGACGGGATGATGGGATCTGTAGGTCGTTCGATGACCTACCAAAATATGGCATTTCTTAATAACGCTTTTTGGCAACTTTTATCAAATCACCGAGTACTGGTTGTTTTTGATGAGGTTCATCACTGCGCTGGCCATACGCTGGAGAACGCAAACTCGTGGGGCGCTGAAATTCTTTCCAAAGTCAAAGACCATGCAGCTTTTACTTTATCGCTGTCAGGCACACCTTGGCGTTCTAACCAGATGCCGATCGTCTTAGGGCGCTATATCGAGCCCGATTTCACTTTAGAATGTGACTATGTCTACGGAGTTAAAGAAGCCATTGTCGACAAGGTCTGTCGTCAACCAACTCTCGTGCTTATGGACAATAATGAAATCCAGATAACAGATTCAAACGCACAAACATCGACTTACCAAAGCCTGCAAGCTGCCATCGATGAAACTAATTGTAATTATCAATCTATTCTCCACAATCTTTCTGCTCTTGTTCAGATTTTGACTCGTGCCAATCAAACGCTTGACCGAATTCGTCAGGCGAATCCTAATGCAGCCGGCTTAGTCGTCGCTTCGTCGATAGCCCATGCCGAGTTAATCCAGCAACAAATGTCATTGATAGGGGTACACGCCGTCTTGGTAACCTATCGAGATCCCAATGCGGCTCAAGTGATAGAAGCGTTTAAAACTAACTGCTCTAAGTGGATTATAAGCATCGGAATGATAAGTGAGGGAACCGATATTCCACGCCTTCAAGTGTGTTGTCACTTAAGTAGAGTCAAGACCGAACTCTATTTCCGGCAGGTACTTGGTCGGATCTTACGTCGTAATGAAGACAGAAACCAAGAAGCTTGGCTTTATACTTTTGCTGAGCCAAACTTAGTTGAGTTTGCGCATCGCTTAGAGCAAGAGATCCCAGTGCCTAACCTCATATTAAAAGAGCAATTTCAGGTATCTTTAGAAATCGAACATTTAGAGCAACCGACACCATACCCACCAGCCTCTTCCGACTTTGAATCAATCAACTCCTCTCAAACCAGTGAATTGACGGATCCCCCACAAGACGAAACGTGGGCGCTCGGCTCTTTCCAGTTTCAAACAGAACCAAAAATAGACTTCAACGGCGATTTTAGAGAAAGAGTTGTTGAGGCCTATAACTCACCTTTCTAAAATTTACCGATTCACCACTGATAGTTGGCCCGTAACACGGGGCCCATGATTGAATTTAATTGACAAAAACATTGAACACTGGACCATTTATCATTTCGACATTGATTAACAATCAATTGGAATTTTGTATGATTTTTGTCGATGGCTATTAACAACGGACTTTAAGAAAAAGTAATTTTGGTATACTGTATGACTTCTCCAAACAAGCCTCAACTAAAGCGATATAACACTTTAATAAACTGACCTAGCTTGCTGTTTATTAAGGAATATTTGAAATTTGCCTAGTTGTTTTTTTGGGTTGTACAATCCAAAACTGAGAATCGGAAATGAGATGAAAGAAGAAAAGACGCCTACTCTTGACTCTTATGAGGCTATTTTACAAGCGTATGATTTCTTCAATCAAGCGCTATTTTCAGGTCAACTGCCTAAAGTCATTATCACATATCACCGTCAACGCCGAGTAATGGGGTATGCTTCTATTGCTCGTTGGGTTAACAGTAAACGTGAATTTGTTGACGAATTGGCCGTCAATCCTGAGTATTTTGCACAGTACCCATTAGTCGAAATATGCCAAACTCTTTGCCACGAAATGGTTCACATATGGCAAGCTCACTTTGGAAAGCCTGGAAGACGAGGCTATCATAATAAGGAGTGGGCAAAAAAAATGAAAAGCATCGGCTTGATGCCCTCCTCCACCAGCAAACCAGGTGGAAGTGAAACCGGTGAAAATATGATGGACTATATACTCGTCGATGGGCCATTTCTCAAAGTCTGTCAAAAGCTGATCAAAAAGAAATTTAAAATACCCTGGGTTGACCGTTATCCAACTTATAGACAAGAGGTGCCAATATTGGCGTTCTCTTCTGAGGAAGAGCCCATTGAGTTAGATAAAGCATGCAAGCCAAGGAAGAAAACCGTCACGGCCGAGCTAGTCCATCGCTCAGACAGAGAACTAGTCAGCTTCGGTTTTGATGATGTAATCCAACCTAATGAGGTTGGTAATGAATTTGAGACAAATCTAGAACAAAGTCCAGAAAATCAGCCCATTTTTACAACCAAACCCACTCAAAAATCCGGCCGTATAAAGTATTGTTGTAAGTCCTGTCAAATATTAGTCTGGGGTAAACGAAATTTGAGGATAAGTTGTCTCGATTGTAATTTACCATTGCAGGAAGTAACATGATTAAAAAATAAACAATAACTAAGCGGGAAGTAACCATCATGACCCGAAGATTATCTCTTAGCCAGAAATCCCACGATTCCCCGCCCGAATTCAACGCGCCTCAGCGACAGCGCCATCTCTATATTGACTTAGCATTTGAAGAACAAGTGTTATCTAGGGTGAGAGGCGCCGCAAATAAAGCTTTCTGTGCACTAGCTTATTCGTATTTTAAAATCACCTATCAGTTCTTCGATAAACCTAACAACAGAGACTTAAAGTATTTAGCTCGTAGATTCAAATGTCAGAAAACACTTAAATGGAGTGACTATCAGCGCGATACGAGAAATAACCATCAAGCTCTTATTTTAGAATTTCTTGGTTATAAGCCATTCAATACTTTAGATTCAGTTGCAAAGGCAAAGTTAATCGTCAACAGATATGCCAGAGTCAAAAAGAAATTTAGAGATTGTTTCTATCATCTAGCGTCAGAGCTTAGGCGCGAGAAAATCGAAATTCCCTCTTTCCAAGTTTTAAAGTCGCTAATTAGCGAATGTTTTAAAAAGCACAAAGATAAGCTCTTATCAATTGTCGAAAAAGAGCTTACTCAATACGACAAAGACATTCTCGACCAACTTTTTGACAATAGAGTCCCAGATGATTCTCTAGCAATTCGATATCGTTTGACTCTATTGAAAAAGTTCACGCAGTCACTTAAGCCGAACAAAATTGCAAAGAATATTGCTGCATTTGATGTTCTCTATGATTTATTTCTAATTTCAGCACCAATTGTAGATAAACTAGATTTGAATAGCGAAGGCATTAGGCACTTCGCGACTTCTGTTCAGAAATCCCAAATTTTTCAGATCAAACGACGTAAAGATGAAAACCGTTATTTGCATCTCGTTACCTTTGTGGTTCATCAGTTTTATCGTCTACATGACATTTTAGTGGACACGCTAATTGCTTCTGTAACATCCGCCTATAACATCGCGGAAAGACAGGCTAAAGAGCATTATTATAAAATTAGAAATCAACAGTCGAAAAAAACTAAAAGTCTACTTGAGCAATCGGGTGATATGCTCGCGGCAATCGAAAAAGCCAAAGTTATATTAATGGATGAGACTATAGACGATACAACAAAAGTAGCTAAAGCTTTAAAACTCTTGAGTCCAAAAAAACTAGACAACGAACTAATTAAGAATTCAATGGAAGATGTAAAGAGCGATTTAGATAAATTGAGCGGTGAAGGTCTTCTATACTACTATCTTGAGGATGGTTCCTTGAAGTTGCAGCGAAGGTGTAATGATATTGTCAAGAGACTTCAGTTCAACGAGCAATCAATTAACAAACCGTTATTATCCGCTATTAATCGTTTTAAAAAGTATCACGGCAAAGTCGACCATAGGTTCCCAATACGGTTTTTAAACAAAGAAGAACGAAAATATATCGAGACCAATGATGAGTTTAAGTCAAAACTCTATAAAGTTGCTTTGTTCAAACATATTAGTGACTCTTTAAAGGGCGATGCCCTATTTTTAGAGCACTCTTACCGATACCGCTGCCTTGACGAGTATCTTATCTCTCTCAATATCTGGGAGAAGAATAAGCATGCACTATTAGAGCAGGCGGGTATGCTAAAATACCGTGACTTCAATTCGGTTATCGAAGAGTTAGGTTTAGAATTACATCAACAGTACCAAGAAACAAACACACATATTCTTGAAGACTTAAACAACTATGTTAAAACTAAAGGCTTGGGTGAATATCGACTCACGACACAAAAGAATACTCTTCAAGAAGAGTCGCTGTTAGAGACGATAGATGTTGACTTGTTCCCGAAAAATTCTTTTGTAACTATATCTGAGGTACTTAACACTGTTCATCAAGCCACAGGTTTCTTGGATGAATTTCAGCATCACAATGATGAATACCTAAAAGGTCGACCCGAGGATAACGTGTTCATTGCTGCAACGGTGGGTCTAGGCCTCCACTTTGGTCCCGAACAATTTGCAAAATTATCTCGTTCAGTCAGTGACTCCGCATTAGTAACCACCATTAATCAGTACATGTCAGTGGAGAACTCACGAGCAGCAAGCGATCGAATTCTCGAATTTGCAAAGTCCATGCCTTTGGCAGAGCTCTATGTCGGAGATTTTGGATTACAAACTTCGAGTGATGGTCAGAAGTGGACTGCCTCCAAAGACACTTTTAACGCTAATTATTCATTTAAATATGGCGGAAAAGATCCGGTTCTGGCCGCTTACAACTTTATTGATACGAGACATCTTTTCTTTCATTCCAACGTGATAAGCGGCGCTGAGCGAGAGGCCCATTATATGATTGATGGTGTCTTGAAACATGATGTCATCAAGTCGGACATGCATTCCACTGATACTCATGGGTATACTGAAGTGGTATTCGGGATTTCTCATCTGTTAGACATTTCTTTTGCACCTCGCATTAAGAATATTCACAGACAAAGAATATATTCACTAAAGGCTAAACAATCCTACACCTCTAAACATTATCCGATACTTCCGAGTAAGAAAATTCGCTTAGATCGAATCGAGCCTTATTGGGATGATATCTTAAGGCTATGTGTTTCTATTAAATTAGGTGAGGCTACAGCTTCCCAGGTCTTCAAAAGGCTAAACTCTTACTCAACCAATGACAATCCACTTTATAAAGCGATTAAAGAATTTGGACGAATTCCAAAATCCCACTACATATTGAGATACATCGATGATCAAGAATTAAGAAGTACTGTCCATAAACAACTAAACAAAGGGGAAAGTGGAAATAAATTAGATAGAGCTTTAGCAATTGGGCACTCAGAATATGTTCAAGTCGAAAAAGAAGATCAGGAAGCGATAGAGAGTTGCAAGCGAGTCATTAAGAATGCAATTGTTTGTTGGAATTACATGTATTTGTCTCAAAAAGTAATGAATGCAAAATCAATCGCGGAAAAAGAAGCGCTGCTCAACAAAATAAAACTTTCATCACCAGTTACATGGGAGCATATTCTACTTCATGGAATATTCGATTTTTCCAAAAGCAAACTACGTGATTCTAGGGCTTTTATTTTTGAATTAATGCATGACCCTAGAATTTTTAAAACATAATGACAATCACTCAATAGAAGCTAGTAAGAGTCCAAAGAGAACTCATTAAATTCGCAAAATTTCATGTTTTTTGTTTTTAAGAATAAAAACGCTAAATTTTCAAGAAATAAAAACAAGCGTATCATTTTGATTTGTTTATAATTTCTTTGTTCTCAATTCGTATTTAAGAAGGTTTGTTTAAAATCACCCAAAATTTAAAAGTCAAAATTTGAAGGTCAAAATTTGCAGGTCAAAATTTGCAGGTCAAATTTAAAAGTCGAATTTCAAAGGTCAAAATTTGAGGTTTGAGTTAGCTAGATTGACTTTAGCAGTGGTATAAAAGTCATGCAGGGGGAGTGAAGAATGGGGTGAAATGGCTACTAGAATAAAGCTGGCCTGAACAGGTTGTTTAAGCCAGCTGACAGGACAAATGCTAACGAAGTGCGTCCCAGTCATTATCGGGATGCGGCCACACTTGTTTTAGCCAATCAATTATTTCGCCTCTTAGTGTCGAGTCAACTCCGAGCTCTCTAAATTGATACATTGCTCGATAAAAGTCCCGCGCAATATAACCATGATTAGGGCAAGAATAAAAACAGTTGGCGTTGTCAGGGATCTCGGTCGGAACAATATAGTCTATGTGCTCGTATTTGTTGCTAGTTGCTCTTTCATCCGGATTATCGTGTCTTGGTAATTCACTGATGGGGTAGCTTGAGGTTTTATCAAACCATGCCTTTAATAAACTATTTAGCACTTTAACCCTTAAGGCCGGATCGTATTCATCCAGTCCAGATAGTGGAAAACCACTTTTGTCATATAAGCGACTTTCCAAGCGCCATGGTGTAGTAAAAGCAACCCACCAGCCTGCTTTTCCGGGGCCTTTATCTACGCCTAAACTATCTGGCCCGGTGGTATCGAGGTTTTGTAGCATTTTTAGATGATTGCTGACAAAAAAGGTTGAGACATTGACGTTGCCATTGCGTTCGCCGTTGAGTGCTAGCCAGTTTCCGGTGTAAAACCAGTCCTGCGGAAACCAAGTGTAAGGGTCACGATGCCCTGCATTTAAGATGAGTTGCAGTTGATACCATGCATTGCTTTCGTAGGCTCCTTGACCTCGAGTCTGGTGTTTAAAGGAATTTGAATTGTCAGCAGAGCGGTGCGGGGCCATCTCAAATACGTTCCGCTGGCGTCCAAACCAACCACGTTTTTCGCCGTAAGGGTATAGCTCACTGGTAATTTCTTCTAATTGGTTTTCATGCATGATTTCCCAGTTTTTTACTGAGAGCCAGTGGTTTAGACTGACTAAGCCATCTTCACAACTGAAAGGGGTGTTATAGGGCGGTTCATTACCGGTAATATCATCCATGCGGCTATAGCGTAAAGTGTCCGCTTCACGCTTTTTCACATATTGAATGCAAGGTTGAGGACCGCCCATTGGAGCAAAATACTCGTTCCAAGTGTCCTTTAATAATGATTCGACAAGTGAAACAACATTTCTATCAGCTATATTCGCTTCTCTATCTGTGGCAAGACTGTCCATAGCCGCCTTAAAAGCCGTCACACCATCACTTTCTGCAAAACTTTCGCCCCAGTAGTCAAGTGGATGAGTATCTGGTAGCCATGAGTTCCAATCTGGAAGTTGAATTGGTATTGGTAGCTCACGGATGTTTAAGGTGCTTTTGAGTTTGAGCGCGGCATCAACTTTGGCTTGAGTGTCATATCCTTGGGGAAACATAAAGCCGAGCATGGACCGGTCGGTTACAACGGCATCCCAGCCAGCGCCTGCGGCCCAATCATATTCTTCTTGATCATCCAAACCAACACCTGGCTGGTATGGTGGATTCCAGGGGCGTCCTTTTTCTGGGGTTTTGACTTCAAGAGAGCGTATATAACTGGCTATTTGCTGAGCTTGTAGTTCACTCAATCCATGAAAAAGGCTTCTTTGTTGAATGGAATAATTAGAAAAGCCAAAGTAGGCGAGGTCACGACCACTTTTGGTGTGACAATCACTGCAACCAGCGACAAGCGCTTGACTATTTAAAGGCGAGGTTTGTAATACTGCGTTTTGCCAGAGGTCTTTACCAGCAGCAATTGCTTCTGCTGTATCAATCGGCGGTAGCCAACTGTTTGGGTCTTCAAGTTCAAAGCTGCTTTGGTCTAATAGTTTTTGGTCTTGGTTAATTAAGTTAAATTCAATGATACGAAATCCACTGGTAAATCCATCAGTCCCATTGAATCTAAATCGGATTGTGTGTTCTCCCTCAGCTAATTCAGGAAGCTCAAAACTGGCTCGAACCGTTTGAAATCCGCCATCAAAGCCTTGAAACTCCTTGGCAGGCGAAGCTATATTCAAAGCGATTGCATTGGTAATATCTATCCAGTCGCCTTGATTAATTTGAAAACTCGCTTTTGCGCCTCTTGAATCGTTAGTTAAGTTATCGCGGTAACTACAGCGGTGACAAACTAATTCTAAATGCCAGTTAATGCCAACATGTTCCGACAAGATCTTAAATGTTCGCTCATCCATGGCGCTCGTTCCACCAAGGACTTCGATAGGCATGCTGATTTTAGCTGGCGGTGGATCGACCGGATCCTCAAGAACAGGCAGATCAACTGGCTCAGGCTCTTTTTCTTTTTTATCACCATCAGAACTACAGCCTACGGCAGCAAAAAAGGCAAGTCCAAGTAAGGCACTGAGAAAGCGAGCTAAACTTAAATTAGGAGCGGAGTGATATTTTTCCATCAGCATTATTTCAACGTGTTATAAAAAGCTGAACATGAGTCTGCACAAATCGCTTAAATATGACTACTACAAATAGTTTAAAGTTAGAAATGGCTCACATTGAAGAATTATTCTAACGCCGAGGGAGGATAGCTAATAATTGCTTAGTAAAGAGTGGGGTGAGTACTTGATAGGCTATCAAAGGGTAACAATATGCAATTTAACATAATATACATTATACGCATGCACATGTAATGTTCTAAGTCAGCCTGTGCACTCCATAACATCCTGTATCTATTTAAGTTAACGATCAATTACAACTTGATTGTTAACTACTCGATTCGCTTTCATAAGCTTTAAAAATGCTTTCAGGCTTAACCAACCTAACAAAATTCCTAAAGGAAGCGTAAAAATAAACATGTATGCAAATTCGAAATTCGTTTGTTTTACACCATAGAGTTCTAGCAATAATGGAAGTTCGGCGATTGATATCGATATGCAATAAAACACTCCATATAGACCCATCCTCCATAAACGAGACCAATATGCTTGATAGCGTTTTTTGAAACTAATTTGAGAGCCATCTTTGGTTTTAGAGTGCTCTAGATAATCATTGGCAAAGATATAGTCGTTTAAAGACCTAACAGGATTATTGAGTCTTAGAATGTATGCTATTTCACTAGATGTAACTGATTTTGAGCCAGCAATAGCCTGATAACCTTTTTCGAGCGTAAATTGATGAAGATTTTCTGTATCGCGATCCTTAAGGAAGGACTTAGCAAATTTGTATTCCTCCCTTAAGTTCTTTCTCTTATCGGATGCCAAATACTGAGTCAATTTCCAAATCCCAAGTACACTACCCAAAAGACCTATGAGTTTGATTATAGTATCTAAGTTTTCCATCTAATTCATCCTTGTGCTGTTCTCCAGATATGATTTATTTTAGCACTATGTTAGTGGTTCAGGTAATCTAGAGACTCACCTATCAAAATGTTTCTTTTTGGGTGGATAATCCGTTAAAATATCATTATTACGGATTTAAATCATCTGTGTTATAGTCACTCTATTCCAACAAATTTATCGATCTGAACGTACAAAATGCCTAAATCCGGTCAAGCTCGTGTTCTTACCCCTGAGCAACAGGCTCACGTCTTTGATGTGATCCAAAAGCATCGCTATCCTGAGAAAAATACCGCTATCATGCAACTGAGCTTTAAACTTGGTTTGCGAGTCCAGGAAATTGCCCTACTGCAATTTAAAGAAGTCTGCGACCTAGGCCGGCCGAATAAGAAAGCGCTGCGCCAATACTCACTTTGGGAAACCCTGAGCTTACCAGCAAGTTATACCAAAGGCTCAGATGCAATGAAGCGTTCTCGGTCTAAGTATATCGAAAAACGTTCTATGACTTTTAATAAAGAACAGTTCGATAAAATCATTCTTCAAGTAGAAGCATTAGCAAAGGCCGGCGCTGTCGTTAATCCAGAAAATTTCTATCCTGCAATAAAAAAACATCAGGGAACTTCGCGTGACTTGCCAATGGTTGATGAGTCGTTACGAGCCGCCTTGAGTGATTATCTTGATATTCGCTTATCAAAGGACCCAGGCGCAAAGCCGACCGACCCTCTGTTTATTACCCAAAAAGGCGGCTCATATTCTCCAAACACACTTCAAGAGCATATGGCGACGATTCTGCGGCGATGGGCTGGCATCGAGAAAGCCAGTTCACACAGTGGCCGCCGGACAATGATTACTGATATTATTCATACACAAAAGAAGACGGTTAAAGTCGCGCAGAAGATTGCCGGACACGTTAATCCAGCGACCACGATAATCTACGAAGAACCTCCTGAAAAAGAAATAAAAGAGGCGTTGCAGTCTTTGGGGAATAAGGGGTCTAATGATGAATAATCACCTTTAAGTCTAGCATTTGAGAATAAGGAAAAGCTAAATATGGGAGAGAATAAATTTAACCCTAACTATGACGACAATAAAATACTCAATACTATTTATGTTGGTAGGAAAATGAATTGGAATGGGCGTTACGTGGAACTAATTACCGAAGACAAACAACAGTTCTTTGTAGTTTCAGAAAAAGCTACGGCAACATTATATAAAACAGATGGTGGAAAACAAAAAATTCAAGCTACCGTTCTCCATACTGAAAATGGTGTCGAGGTGCCGGTTATTTACCTTTCTAGAATTAACGTTAAAACAGGTAAAGTAGCAAGTAGTGGCGAACAGCAAATATGTTTGTATCCGGAAGTTGCTGAAAAGCTCTACCAGTTCATTGGAAAACTCAAATCAATTGATTATTCAAATGCGAATGGCTTTAAGGTTTCTACAGAGAACCTCCAGAGTTTAGAGGAAAACCCTGTTGGAAGCACAGATAGCTATTTCTCAGCACTAAGAGAACACCCTAAGCGTGCAGATATAATAGAGAGGTTAATTAAAACAGGCGCAATAACTTCCAAAGATATAGTAAACACATCTTTCAGAAAAAATGAACTGAATGTATTCAAAAAACTCATTGACGACGGTGAGTTCTGGAAGAAATACGCATCTGAAAACGACATCTCTGTCAAAAGCGAGGAAAAAGTCTGGCAGATGTTCTTTGAAAAAAATGAGTGGATATTTGGTTATGGACTCGACTATCGTTTTAAGACTATCTTGCAAAGAGAATCACATGTTTCAGATCCCGAACTAGATGGCTCCAATACTGTCATAGCCGATTATCTACTTGGTGATAAAAAGTTTACCACTTTTGTAGAGATCAAAAAACCATCGACACCACTATTCGCAGCATCAAAAAACCGGTCTAGTAGCTGGAGGCTCTCGAATGATGTTGTTCATTCTGTTTCCCAAATACTTGAACAGAAAGCTTCAGGCCTTATAAGACTTGATAAACAACAATATGATTCTTCAGGCAACCCTATCAGCCAAAAAGCGTATGATTCTAAGGTGGTTCTGATTATGGGGCATTGGAAACAACTGAAAGAGTCAAGTAATGAGCTTGAAATTAAAACGAAAAAGAAGACGTTCGAACTATTTAGAAATGACAGTAGAAATATTGAAATCCTTACGTATGATGAACTCTATGATAGAGCGAGGTATATTGTAGAAGGAACAAAAGAAGAAAAAGGAAAAGAAACTAAATTTGATGATATTCCATTCTGATTTGTATTTAGTGATATCAATATTTACGGGGTATTCCTGGAGTCATGATAAGCGGTAGAGAAAATATTAACGACTTTGAGAAAAGGCTGAAACGGCTTTGTGCAATTGCTCACTATCGGGACCAAAACACAACTTTCGTCCAGCTAGACGTCTAGTCAAAGAGGTGACCCACGAGAAACTACCCTTATTGTATACAACCCCATCCCTCTTGTAATTATTATTACAAAAGGTATCAGGCTCAGGTTAAAATCCCAGAAATCGGCCCAAAATAGATATATTGATGACTACCTCTAATTACAGTTAGAGGTAGTTATCGTATATAGTCACTTATGTGTCATGACTAACTTTGTCTTTAGGAAGCGCCTTTAAGATCGATTCGATACGTGAATTATCTTCTGTGGCTAAAGCACACTCGACTGAGTACGCTCTAGCGAGCCCCCTGAAGTCCTCGAGAGAATAAAATTCATTGTTACTATATCCGCGTCTAATGATTCCAGGAGGATCCGTAACTTTAGGAATATACATTGAATCTGATACTTTTCGTAAAGTATCTATCCAGCCGAAGTAACTAGTTAATTCGCTAAAATTTCTAGTATCTATTTGGTCTAATTTTGAAAGTAGCTTTTTAAATACAGAATAATTACCATGCCCACGAAAATTGGAATTAAGTTGGGCAAAAGAAACTTTTTCTAAACATTCGTTATATCCGAATAAAATATGCGATTGTAGCGCTAGTCTAGAATTTTCATAATTTTCAAGCTTCTCTTTAAGATGGTCTCCCCGAAATTTGAGTTGTTTTTTAAACTTATCTAAATCTGTCTTTATTTGTACAGAAAGCGCTCGATACAAAATCTGTGACATTGCCCAGGTCACTTCTTCTGATAAATCAAAATGCTCTTCATCTTTGTCCCCAACATAATTTTCAGATACGAAAGCTGTATATTTTCGGGCACTGCCATCTGGTGAATCTTTTATTGCCCACGCGAAATTCTCTTTAGAGTAGTCAGCTATAAA
Organism: Kangiellaceae bacterium; assembly: GCA_965230525.1. Classification (GTDB taxonomy): domain Bacteria; phylum Pseudomonadota; class Gammaproteobacteria; order Enterobacterales; family Kangiellaceae. The sequence continues at coordinate 3,298,071 of OZ246008.1, read as the reverse complement.
TACGCTTTTAAAACTTTGGTCTTTATCAAAATCTGGTATTTCAACTGAATATCTTTTGCGTATCAAGGTAGAATTAGAATTAAGTATCTTGCGCAATTGTTTTTGCTTATCTAAATTAATGCCTTGCGGGGTTAACTCAATAGAGTACAAAAGTTCATTTTGATTAATATGTGAATGTACTGTACTGCCATTAAAATTGGATTGAAAGTCAGCATTAGGTAGTGGCTTTATTTCTTCAGATATGTTCCATATCTTAAGACCTTCTCCTAGATGAATAAGTTTGTACAAACTTCCTGAACCCGATTTATCTAAAAACGAGTTTTTATAATTTGAATGTTCTAAAAATTTAAATGATTCAGGCGCTTCAAGTGTGCCGAAAAGTACAGCGGCGTCTTTGTTTGTTATTCTTGACAAATATTCATATAGGTGTTTTTGTCTAATTTTCCTGCCTTTTCTATTTCGATCTTTGGACTTGAAGTAATCATCTGAGATTTGAACAACAGTTTGAGATGCCGTCGGCATTGCATCGATGACTGTCTTTGCATGTTGTTGATATAAATAAAAAGCCAGAGGCACAGCTAACCTTGATTCTACTTTAGCAGCTTTAGTTCTATCAAATTGCCACTTAAGCAAGTTGGCCTTAGAAATTAAAGAGTCATACTCATTATAAAACTGACTAACCTTAACGAACTCTGGAATTAGAACTGTCGCAAGAAGTTTTCTATTTATAAGATCGTCGTATTTGCTCGTGTCAACTTTAACAAGATTCCTTTTTTCCCAAAAGTCTAAATGACGTATTTGTTCATTCATCCAGTGGGAAAGATGAACTAAAGTCTCGTTTCTATCTTCCGGGTAGATGTCACTAAACTCAATCCATTTTACACTACTTGCTGTTTCTAATGGATTTCTCTTATCATTGAAAAATACTTGATAAATTTCTTTGTTAGTCGAATATGAAAAAATAGTGTTCAAATGACTCGCAATTTTTTCTTGGCGAGCTTTAGCAGAATCCGAACAATCTTCTTTATTAGCGAGGCAGTTAAGTTGTTCGCGAAAGCTTGGAGAGGTAGGATCTAAAAAATCTTGCAAAATAATATCACTGTTGAGTTTTATGTCTACTATCGTATCATCTTTAAATCGCTGATTAGTTGCTATTCTTTGGCTCTCTATTTTCTTTTCTATTGACGAAAGTCGACCTTTTAATTCCAAGTAGCTTCTTGTATTCAGTTCTTTGAGATTGTCCAGTTGATCGAATAAATACCAAATATCTTCTCTAGTAGCCATGAGTAGCTTAGATATTTGCTGTACTTCACGGAGTATAATTGCCTGGTTTCTCAAGATTTTCTGTAACAAGTCTAAGATGATTAAATCGATATTCGTTTGATTTTGGCTTTGTGTTAGCTCTAACACGATGCTAATTCCTGATGCTAAATTTCCCGCGCTAGACCAATTAATGCTGCGATTAATTCTTATCGATTCGATCGCTTGTATCAACTTATTTTTAGCGATAAAAAATTGGTTTAATTTCGCTGCGGTTTGTTTATCGAATAGTGCAATAATAGATACAGTTCCATAGGCCATTTCATTCAATGTCTCTAAAGTAGAGTCAAGCTCTCCGAGTTCAATTTCTTTTAAAAAGTCCTCATAATCTGTCTCATCTATCCCCAAAACTGCCATTTTATTTTCAAGAGCGATATCAGAACTTTCAAGTTTGATTTTTTCATTATCCGATAATTTTTCGAAGTTTTTTTCTATTTCGGTTTTTTTATCATTTAGCGTATGTTCTTGAGAGTTATTAATTGGGTGAGGAGAAGGTAATTCTTTGAGAGCTTTGACACGTAATTTTAAAAGTGAATCGACATCTTCTTTAGTGAATTTAAATTCATCTATAAATCTTTTGTAAGCTTCATTCTCGTCGTCATCTAACCAATCTATATCATCCATTCTCAGGGAAAAATAAGCTATTTTGTCAAGGCTAATGTTGCCCTTTGAAGATAAGAAATAAGTTCGCAACTTAGAGTTTTTAACATTTCTTAGCGGATGACGGCTATAAACTATCCATTCTGCCACAGACTTTCTTGGTGTATTGCTTTCCACTGGGAAGATGACTTTCATATTATCAAAATTATTAAATTTATCTTCTATATAGGACATACCGATTAGTGCACCAGCACCATAAATTGAATTAGAGCCCGCAAGTGCTTCACCTCCGCTTGCAAAAACAGCGATGTTTTTCATCTTTAGCCACTCTGTGTATCCTCGCAAAGTTTTTTTACCAGCAGTAATACCGCCGTTAAGAGAGGAATGGTAGAAGTTATATAAATGTGGTTGTTCGAATAAATGTTTTTTTCGGTTTATTAAACGAATATAACACTTGGTGCTGTTTTTACATGAATTTATTTTAATCGTGGACTCTCGATTAAATTCCGGAGAGGAGATATAGTCGGAAGCTCTTGGTGCACTAGTAAATGTAATCAGAAGAATTGTTAAAGAAACTCGTATATTATTCATAACTCAGACTCCTTTCTGTTATTAGTTTATTCTAGTTTAAGAGGCTCAAAGTGTTTATAAAGCCTATTTAGATCTGCAGAACCCGACTTTTTAGCATTGATTCTTTTCATGTAGCCAGTCAGTGTTTTTACTTCCTTCCAGCGACCTGATAGCATAATTTTGTACATCGGGATGTCATGCGCTGCCATTTCCTGGGCTGCACCAACACGGGTCGAGTGACCGGCAAATAGTTCAGCCGGAACCCCCAATCGTTTCGCGATACGTTTAAAACTTCGCTCAACACCTTTAGCACTTAAAGAGTCAGCCATAGTTCCATTGGAATAGATTCCGCGAAAAACCCTACCTTTACTGCGGCTCATCTCTCGCCAGTAGTTTAAGAGTCCAATCGTAATCGGTTTAATGTAAAGTTCTTCGCCGATACCTTCCTGGTCTGTCTTCGATGACGCTAGTTTAAATATCCCGCTACCATCCTCCAGGTCGGGGACAATATCTGCCCAGTCGGCCTGGACAATTTCGCTCCTTCGACACAAGGTATCAAACAAGAGAAGCGTGATATCGGCCACATCTCTTGGAATTTTGGGATCAAACTCTTCATAAGCTTTGGCCAGGTGTTCAAACTGCAGCCCTTCTTTTTGCGTCGCTTTCACTTTAACCTGTTGACGAACCTCACCGAGACGAGTGGCCACTTCAAACGATTTTCTGGGGTCGTCCATTTCTAAAATGGTATGCCAGCGCACAATCGAGGCGATATGTCGGTCAAGGGTATTGTGTTTATAACCAGCGGCCATCAGCTCTCCTAAATATTGCTTAAAGGCGTAGGCTGGTAACGGCAATAAAGGATATTGATGTGCGGCGCAAAACCTAGCAAGTTTCAGCAAGTCCGAATAGATCGAAATTTCCGTGTTCTTGGCCATCGAGCCAATGATCGCCAGCGAGCGTTCATCCAAGCGGTCAAAATCTGCCACGGACATGTTCGATTGGCAAAGTGCGAGAATTTGATCCCGATACCCTTGAATTTTCATTGCATGGGATTTGGCTTGGGTGAGCTTGGCACTGTGTTTCAGTTTGCCCACTAAAGGTTGGTTATCAATCCTATCGAGATTGCTGACCTGGCATTTGGCGACAAAGTTTTGGGTTTTCACCACTTCATTGGGATCGCCCGCAAAGCGCGTATAAGTTTTCGCGGATTTGATGGGCTTACGAATGGGAGATTTCGGCGAGTCGTCCATTTGGCCAGTTATCGTGAATTTGCGTCGCTCTAACATACTGAATTTTCGGGTTAAAATCCACCCTATGTCCTATAAGTACCCTTATAGGACATAGGGTGGATGATAAGCTTAAGCGCCGAATTTTCTAGGTACTCTACCGGTCTATTTTTGGGGTACCCATAGAAAACTGGCAGCTAATAAACAATGTCATCCTCTTGTTCTTTCTTTATTTGAGTCTGCTTGTGTACAAAAGTTATCGCCTTATTAAGGTAGAGCTTGTTAACCTCCTGAAGAAAGGCCTTCCCACCCGGAATTTCATGTAATGGCATCTCAACATCTCTTTGATATTTAGAGTTTTTACCACCTAAACAATTGACTGTTAAGTTACCGTCGATTTTGATCGAACACTGGGAATTAATATCTTTCCAGAAATATCCTCTTTCTCTAGAAATTGCCTCAGCCCATTTTAAATTATAAGCTCCTATTATTTCCTTACGCCTTTTACTCGAAACTTTCTTTCCCGGTATCGATTGCATTATTTGCAACTCTCTAAGTTGCCCAGAGTTTTCCATAAATCTAAATGAAACCCACATGATAGAGTCGCTTTCAAAAGTATCAAGCACGGACTTGACAAGGCCAATACTATTTTCAGCATATTTTCTATTTGGATTTTGAGGATTGAGTCCCTGAGGGTTATTGAGTCTAAGATTATTCAGGTTTTTTACTCTGCATGAGATCTCATCCCCTTTATCGAGCTGAAGTTTTTTTAATCTACTCAATACTTCTTCGCGGTAGTCATCCTTGTAGGTAAACCAACCAGGTGGATAACCTTGGGACAACCGGTTAAGCTCCTCCCTAGAATAATATTCAGAAAGTTTATCCCAAAGATAATCGCTAATATATCCATAGATTAACCGTACATGATCGGGATGACCGTATTTGATTTTGTTGCATGTTCTATTATTGATAGCAATTCGTAAGTCTGCGTTCGTTACGCCTAATTGTTCATATACATTCCCGTTAAAATCGACACCTGACAACTTTGGTGGTCCCACTCTCTTTGTTTGGAGTTTGCCTTCATGGATGGTAGCTATACAGATCGGCGCGACTTCTATCCCTTCATCTCGCTTGAATTTAAAGCCAGCTCTCTTTCTTTTGAGCTGGTCAACTCCCTGAAGCTTTTTAAGCCCACTAACAAGAAGTACGTTCTTAGAAACATTTTTGTCAAAAGCTATATGAACATTCTTGTTCTTTCGAAATAGATTCACCGGAGTGAAGTCTTTACCAAGAAGTCTCCAATTACCATTTTTGTCAGTTCTAGAGAGACAGTAATCCCTTAGAGCTTCGACATCCTTGCTGTTGTATATAGTATGCAGCTTAGAATTCAGTAACACAGCATACTTCCCACTTTTGGTTTCGTATTCAAAGTAATTGTCTGCGAAGACTGTGCTTGAGATCGAGGTAAGTACGAGGGTGATGAAGCACCGTTTAATAGCTAGCATAAATAGTCCCTTTATGAATAGATAACAGCGCGAATGTTATTGACATTAACATGAATAGAGCCTGACTCAAAGGCTTAAAGAAAAATATTTGGAAAATTCTTGCAGTCATTCGATAAGGTTTCTATGTGCCTAGAAGGCTTGCTATAATTTTGCCCACGTTTGGGCTGATTAAATCTGTTTAGCAAACAGCTGTTGCTATTGTTCATCTAGCAATAACATGACGACTACTGTAATCTTCAATTCTCAATAAGAGCTAAGCTAAATATATTTAACTATCTCGTGTTTGACATAACCTTCAACATCATCAATTTACTAATCTCGGTATCTTTAATCGTCGCCCTTTCGTTTGGTTTGTTATTGTTGATACCTCGAGGTATAAACAACAAGGCTGATAAATTTCTTGCGGCATTGATGTTGGTTATTGCATTTTGGAATGCGTCTTTACTAACGCTAGACCTTGGAATTTACCGCTTCGCGGCCGGAATCATTTGGATACCAATGACATTCTCGCTAGCTTTGGGGCCGTGTTTCTATTTTTACGTAAAAAGTATCACCAGTACTCATCAAATAAGCAAACCGAGGGTTTGGCCTCACTTTGTGCCTGTCATGTTGGAAGTCGCTTTGTTTTTCTATGAAGTCTTTACCGGGTTACCACTTGGTCTTGGTTATTTCCAAACAACGACTTATCAAGCGTTAAACCCGTTGGTTGACGCCGCAGCAATTACCTCTTTTGTGATATACGGCTATTTGGCAAGACAAAAAATTAAGCAATATCACCGTTGGGTTAACCAGAATTTTAGCGACTCTCGCCGATACAACCTTAATTGGCTACAACGACTTAGTTCGGTCTTTCTTATTTTCCTGATGTTTTGGCTTAGCTATTTCATTACCGACTACTTTATCTTTGAGTACCAACTGAGCATATACGATTATTACCCATTCCATCTTAGTTTAGCGATAATTTCGATTTGGCTTTGTGTTGAAGCTTTTCGACATAACAGTATTGTTTTCCCAGAAAAAGTTATTAGCTACGACCACAAAAGTAAAGACTCTAACGCTAGCAATACTGCTGAGTCCGCAGAGTTAAAAGAGCGCGGGGAATGGCTTAAAACAGAAATAGAGAGCAACTTGCTTTATTTAGACCCTGATCTGTCGCTAAGAAGTCTAGCGGCAACGTTAAAAATTCACCCCAATCAACTGTCCAAGATCATCAATGATGGACTGGAAAAAAACTTTTCTGATTTTATTAATGAATATCGCGTTGCTGCAGTGGTTGAGCAGCTAAAAGAGGCTAGCTACAAGGACAAAACATTCTTGGCTATCGCCTATGATTGTGGGTTTAACTCTAAGGCAACCTTTAATCGCGTGTTTAAAAAAACGACCGGTAAGACTCCCCTTCAATACAAAAAACAGCTAATTCAGGCTCAAAATGGCTAATAAAGGCTAAAATCAATCAATTTGCTCGTCTCAAATTATAAAATGACACGATAAACCGCCTAATTCTCCCTATATTGGCGCTTCAAATGAGTAAGAACCTTTATTCGATTTTAATTTTTTAAATATAAAATAGGGAGTGTTTATGAATACTTTTATTGGTATTTTTAAAAAGGTGGGTCAGCCGAATATCTTTATTCCAGTCTTATGTCTATTGATTGGAATAGGCGTTTTCTTTGCGCTCGGAGCAGTTAGCGCTCCGCCCTTCTTACATCACCGCCTAGTGTTTGGTTCAATAGCTGTAATCGCAATGTTCTCGCTTTGTTCATTTTTTGTACGGCGAGAAAATGCGTCATTAAAACAGTTCAACTTACTACCCGATAATAAAACATGGAGTAAATTTGCGCTTGGTTTATTAGTTGGAACGCTAATGGTCGGATTAATGCTGTCATTCGTGTTCTTGCTTACGGATTTAAAACTTTCTGAAGCTAAGCCATCCCTGCTTCCACATTTTCTTATTGCTTCGCTTGCTATTGTTCCATTAGCACTTATGGAAGAGATTCTGTTTAGAGGCTACCCGCTTTTAAAACTAAATCAGACATTAAATCTTCGGTGGGTCATCTTATTGTCTTCAATTTGTTTTGCACTATACCATTATAACGGTAGCCAAAGCTTGTTCAGCTTACTTTTAGGGCCGGGAGTATGGGGTGTTGTTTTTTGTATCGCTGCGGTTATTTCAAACAGTATTGCGATGCCACTTGGGATTCATATTGCTGCAAACTTTTTGCAAGCTCTTGTGGGATTGAAAAGCAACTACCAATCCCTATGGCAGGCTAATATAGTGGTCGACTCCTCAGCCATCGGATTGCATGTGGAACATCTCGGCTTAGCGTTACAGCTTGTTTTATTTGCAAGCTCAATGCTGTTTTTAGAATTGATGTTGAGGCGTAAGGAGCCTAATCACATTGCCGCGTAAATAACAAAGATTATAATCGATGGCAGCCCTTGCTTTTAATATCCTTATTTAAAAGTAAGGGCTCGATTAGAAAAATGTGCTGTGCTTGTAATGGCCTGTGATTTAATCGCTTCTATAACTCAATACTTTTAGCGAAAGGTTTAACACCTAAACTTCGATGTAAGCTGTCGGGCTGCATTAATTTGTCGCCTTGAATTACTAATACAGCTTTTCGTAGGTCAGTAATGTTTTCTATCGGGTTGCCATCAATTAAAACCATGTCTGCATATTTTCCTTCATTAATTGAGCCCGTGTTTTCTGCTTGACCCACAACTTCGGCACTATTAATAGTAGCGATTTTTAATACATCAATATTAGGAATGCCCGCGTTAGAATAAAGTTCTAATTCTCTTTGTAGTGTAAAGCCGGTAAACGCATCGGTGCCGGGAATGATGGGTACGCCCTTGTCAAAAAGTAACTTAGTCATCTTTAACATGGCATCCCCCGCCGCTTTGTATGAAGCGTCTTGCTCAGGGCTTGAAATTTTCATCACAGAAGTTTTAAGTGCGCGTTGAAAAGCGGGTGGTAAGTGGTCGACCACCTCTACATATTCAGGATCAACTTGTTTGTCGCGGGTTAACAGTAAACTATTAAATGTTGATACGGTTAGATCGACTTCAATATCCTTTTCGGCCAACATTTCAACAAAGTCTTGCACCGGTTTACTATTTAAATCAAGGTCTTTTGCATTGTCGCCGATTAAACTAAAGCGCAATCTTTTTCTGGTGTCAATTTGATCGCCGCCGAGAAAATTTAGGAAGATCATGTTGATATGCTGAATTTCATCGAAACCTGCTTCAACGGCTTGCTGAGCTGACATAAATGCAGGAATGTGCCCGCTTAGCCTTAGCCCACGCTTATGAATATGGTCTCCAAGTTCTTTCATCCATTTTGGATCCATTGAAGAGTAGGTTTTGATTTGGATATAGCCTCTATCGGCATACCAATCAACTGCATCTTTAGCTTCTTGTAGTGTACTAACGGTGATGCCATTACCTGCAGAATATTCGCTTTGCTTATCGATAAAACCCGCTTTATAAATGTGAGTTCCTATATAGCCCTCTTTGGTGAGTTTAATAATTTCCTCTATATTCTCCGGACTATTGCCAATATCTCTAACACTAGTCACACCGGCGGCAAGATAATTAAAACCATCCGTTTTTGAGAGGTGGCCGTGCATATCCCAAAGCCCAGGAATCAAAGTTTTTCCTTTAGCATTAATCACTTTTGCGTTTGTGGGCAGAGCAATATTTTGTGCGACTTTTACTATTTTTTTATTCTCAACCAAAACATCATGCTCAGTGAGTACGCTTCTATTTTTTACATCGACCACATTGGCGTTTTTAATCAAAAGCGGTTGGTCAACGCGATGGGTTAATTGTTCTGATAGCTCTTGATAGTATTGGTGTTCGGACTTGTCTGAGATCTCTTTAAGCTTTTGAAAAGTATCGAGCCCCCACCCTGCTTGAATGCCTTTAACAAAACCACCGATATTCATTGAAAAGAGATGATTGTTTTGATCAAACCATAAAAACTGAGGGGTTAGGTTTAGACCGGAAATCGCATAAAGGTAAACCGTTTGCTTCTTATTGTTTTTACTAATAGTCGTTTCTGTCACCTTATGTAATTCTGCTCGACCAGACGGAAACAAATCAATTTGATTAAATGGTGCGCTTAAAAGCGCTTTAACCAGCGCTGTGTTATTAATTCCGTCGACCGCGAGATAGAATTGCTTATCGGTAATATCTGCAACCCCCTCATCGGCACGACTATTCCACTTTGCCACGCCATCTTTGACTTTAAAAACTTCATTCACTGGAGCTCCAAAAGCGGAAATGCCGGAAATTTTTACTTCGGTTGGAATACCTTTATCATTAAAAACATATTCCTCATTAGTCGTTAATCGCCTGTTATTCCAACTGAGCTCTGTTGTGCTGGTAAGACTATTTTTATCTTTAACCTTTGTAATATGCTTGCCCATGAGTCCTTTATCATTGTATAGCTCGAGGGTAATGGTTTGTTCAGCGAATACTGCGATTGCTGGAAACAAACAAATTAATGCGAATAGATGCTTTATCATGTTAGTTTTCCTCGGTTGCGTTTATTCAAAATTAAAAATCGATCGTCATGTGTTAGTCTGTTTGTAGTAGTTCTTCTTTGCTCAGTCCTTAGTCGGTAATGGCATAAACTCTTTATCGTCGCCTGGTATTTTTTCGAAGAGCCCTTGTTGCCATCGTTGCTTTGCCTGATCAATCAGGTTTTTTTGAGAGGCGACAAAATTCCATTCGATAAATCGTTCACCAACTGGATCTCCGCCAATAATAGCAAGTAAGGTATGTTCATTTGCCTCAACTTTTGTTTGACTAAGGTTACTATTCAAATTGCTTTTGAACAGAACCAATTGAGAGGTTTCTATTTTTACTGTTTCTATAGAAACGCGTCCTTTAACAACATAAAGCCCGCATTCTTTCATATCCGGTAAATAAAAGGCTTGATTTGCCCTAACGTCTAGTTCTAAAAAGGTGGTTGTTGAAAGCGTTTTTACCGGAGATTTTAGCCCATAGGCTTCACCCATTAAAACTTTTATCGTTACCCCGTTAATAACAGTTTGTGGAATTTTCGATTGGTTATAATGATGAAATTCAGGCTCCATTTGTTCAAACTCAGCCGGTAGTGCAAGCCATAATTGCAACCCTTCAAAATACTGCTGTTTGGATTTTATAGTGTCACGTTGTCTTTCAGAGTGAACAACGCCCTTGCCAGCAATCATTAAGTTGATATCGCCTGGGTTGATCGGCAAGTTGCTGTGCAGTGAGTCTCTGTGTAAAAGCTCCCCTTTAAACAAATAAGTCACTGTGGCGAGTCCGATATGTGGGTGTGGTGCGATATCTACCCCTTGACCCGGTTGAAATTCAGTGGGCCCCATATGGTCAAAAAACACCCACGGTCCAATGCTTCTACATTGCTTGGAAGGCAAGCAGCGTTTTACCGCTAGTCCTCCTAACTCGACTTGTTTGGGCGTTAAAATAGCGTTGGTAAGGTTAGATTGAGCATAGCGGTTAAGCTTAGCTGCTTGCTGGGATTCAACGTACGACTCAGTATTTGAATTTGAATTTGAATTGGCGCTGGAATTGATGCTGGTATTGGATTTGGAACCAGAACCTATCTTAGACAGAGAAGCCTTTTTATCTTGATGTTCCGCGTTGCTCATTAGTCGCTTCCATGAAGTCAAGCAGCTAATCGGATGACCAGCTCGTTAACTTGCTTAATAATACCCTGTAATCTAAATATGACAAAATTAGCCACGCTATTTAGCGAGGGTAGTTCTAAGCTAGTGCCTATGAGGCAGAGACAATATTAAGTTAAAACCATTGGTCATTGTCTAAAATTCTGAATATCGTTATAGTTCAGCCTATTAATGTGTCAAAACCTAACGCTCAATGCAGCTATCTACCTGTTAGGCATGCCAAAATAAATATGCTGGGAAATTCTGTAATCAATGTGGAGAACAGCGATTTGATGCAGAGCAACGTCGAATTGGGTTGTTATTGAGCAACTTGGTAGAATCTTTACTTAATGTTGATGGTAAGTTGCTAAGAACAGCTAGATTATTCCTCTATACGCTTAATATCTTCGTCGATACCTTTTTCGACAAAATCTCGATACCCCTTGTATCGGTTTCTATGCCCAAGCATTTGACAGTTCTTTTAACGATATAACCATGCTTATTCTAAATTTCTTGTTTGACTTAATATATGAGCAAGAGATGCCTTTAACCTACTCAGAGTTTAGAATTTATGTGCTACTAGCATCTCCAAAATTCAACATCATTGCATCAATAGTCGCCAATGCAAACCTTTAGCGGGCTTTTTAGTACAATCTGATTGCGTTAGTCTTCGGCCACTCCTCAGTTCTCCCGTGACGGTGATACACTTTTCGGAATTTACATTTTTGAACTGAATCAGCTGCCCTTGTTTTTCCATCTTCCACTGATCATTCTCTTCCTTACTGCTTTGGCACTTGTAAAGAATAATATCCGCTCCGTCATTCGTTTTATTACCTCTAACGTTTACACATTTCTTGGTGTCACTATGAACTAGGTGCTTTTTTCCGGCATCCCAATAAAACAATAGATTCGAATTCGTGAAATTACAACCTTCGGTCAGATTGACCAAACCCGTTTTCGTGTTTGGACTCATACAAGCACGGTTTAGTTTATTTGCTGCAATAACAAAACGGGGTAACTGGTGGACCACAATATTCTTTTTATAGGCTTCTACATCTCGAACAGTTAAACATACCGCGGCGCCATATTGCCTTTCGCAACGAGCGGCATTAACACGATGAATCCATAGTTGATAGATTTTCTCTCGAATGGCGTCAGCCCCTGCTAAACGCTCGCTTGGATTCGGTATTTTATCAATAGGAAGTGGCAACTGTGATCGTATATTCATCTCTTGCTCAGTTAAAACACTAATACTACTATTGACTGCACCTAGCTCAGGACTAGGATTGCAGCGAGTAGCTGAGTTTGCTGTCTTTAGACATTCACGGATAGCCCGATTCACCTTTTCGTAATTATTCTGAGCGATGTCCTGAAGACTGAGTATTTTTTCTCGTGAGGCACCTCGACCAAGCAAATATCCATCTGAGCCAAACGGCTCGTTCGTCGCATCTAAAATACCCCTTAAGGATTCATTAAGCGTCCGCCAAACTGAAGCACGGTAGACAATTTCGTCGATGGCTGTATAACTAGCACGATCGACCGTCGTGCTTTCTGGCCAGTTTTCTAGTTCTTCATAGCGCCCTAACTCGAGCTTATAACTATAGGGAGCCTTACTCACGTTGTTAGGTAATTTTTGAATCGAATCGTAAAGAAGATCAATATCTGTAGGAAGCGGATCTCCACTACCGCCGCGTTGAAAATAAGATATCGAAGTTTTAGTTCCTTTAGACTGTTTCTTGATTCTTTCTTTCATCGACACTTCAGCTGTAGCTCCCCAACCTGCTCCTGATATATTCGTTGCAATTTGCTTTTGTTGTGAAATTGAATTAGTTTCAAATGTTAACACTGCAGCAATTTCACCGCCTTGAGAAATTGATGCAACATAACTGTCTCCGCATACTTTACGAAATTTTTCAGGTTCATTAACCGCCATCTTCCGATAATTCTCACTTAATCGAATCGACCCTGCTCCATTCCCAAAACTTCCACTGTTGACTGCAGCGTTAATTTTTTTAATATCAAAAGCGCGATGACGTTCACTAACTTTATTGCTTGTTATTTCTGGAAGAATTTTTAGCATTCGCGCACCCAAATCAGTATCCTTTGCTCCAAGAGCAGAGTTTACTTCCGTGGGCGACCTACCCTCCGCTAGTAAATTAGCAACTTTTTTTTGGTCTTCCGCCAACGGAGGAGAAACTAGAATATTCCCATTATCTACGTAAGCTAGTGCTACAATGTTGGTTGCACTGGATGCGAGAGAAACATTATTGGCATAATCTACTTTACCACTAATTGAACCTGTGACTCCCTTGTAACTAGCAGAAGCTGAAATATCTAATTCGCGATCTAACTGATATCGTGTAGAAACAGAAATTAGCTTCATCGTTTTTTCTTGGCCCGCTTGAGCCTTGGCTTGTTGAAAAATAATACAGCGACCTGTAGTTTTAGATATATTATAACTATTCCAGCCCTGTCCAAGCTCCACTCCACTATCTGGATAATCTAGAATCATCGAGTCATCCGCTAGTAGACTTGTACCTGAGCAGGCCCCTACTAGGAAAATAATAGTCTTTATTCTAAGTGTTAAGGAAGGTATTGGTTTTTTCAAGTTCAGATAACTATTCACTATAGACTCCAGCCGATAAAAAGTTTAGCAGTAATCAAAAGGTATAAGCGATTTTTCTATAAAAGCTTAAAGCGACTCGCCATTTAAGAACGGTTTAACTAATTGAGGTAAACATAGAGCTAATTAGCTACTATTTAGAATCTTGTTACTCTCAATATTTTAGATAGGTTATCAGGTAGAGGAACTATCCCTGTGAAGCGGTAAAGCATATCCGTTTTCTATTAATACTTTTATACTCTTATTGAAAGAATTAAACAAATCCCCATTTGAGATGATTTCCAAGATATGTAGTGGCATAGTTAATTTGGCCACCTAATGATAGGAGAATCTTCATAAGTCATATTGAGTGTTCTTCTTTAAGATTAGATATTTTAGAAATTTACAGATCTTGGCTACTTCGCTTAATCGAAGCTTGCAAATAAAAAGCGATCCTTACTGGATCGCCTTTTAACTAGTACGTGAGTTATATTTAGAGACTACTTTTCATGCTTCAATGGCTTTTTCTTTCCTTTTTTGCCTTTGTCGTCATTGTCCGCAGCACGTCCAGGCCTCTTACGTAATATGAGATCATCACCTTTCTGCTTGGTCGATTTATTCGCTCTCATAGCCGAAGAATTTGAATAATAGTCATAGCCTTTTTTGCTTTGTGTTTTCTTTTTACAGGCTGCTGCGGTTAGCCCATCGCAGTCGTTATCAACTCCAGAACTAAGCGTCTTATGCTGCCGTTTTCCCGCTGGCATGCCGGAAGCGGCATCTTTTGGCTTGCCTAAACTATAACTCGCTGGTTTGTGCTGTCTTTTACCAGTGGGTAACCCTGATGCGGCATCTCGAGTTTTAATTTCTGGCTTACTGCTTTCAGCCGCTTTATTCGCTGCACTTGATGAAAACGCGAATGTTATACCCCATGCTATAACAACTAATTTTAAAGTATTCATAATCCCTCCAGATTGTGATTTTGACCAACAATTTATTTTGGTTATCGATGGCAACAGTTTAAATATAGCAATGATTGACTGAATGCTTTCTGAACGAAAATTTAGGCTGCGAATACTTCATAGAACGTCATCTTTAATTGCAAACGGTTAGTTACTTTCATGTTAGGGTTTCTTAAGCGCTTATATTTGTTTATGATCTGTTATTTCTACCTGTGCACCCAACTATTACGGAACATCATGAGAGATTACATTAACGAGTGGCTATCTTTGTTAGACATTTCATTAACATCAATACAAATGTCCATTGCAGTAGTGACTGTCATTGTCTTAATATCAGCCCTAATTCATCTAATATTTCATCAAGTCGTTAGTCGTTTAGTCCGAAAGCTCACTCGCAAGGGTCGCAAGACTTGGGAAGCCATCTTATTTGAACGTCACTTATTTACCCGCCTAGCACTGACTATTCAAGGGATTATCTTGTTTATTCAGGCCGGTTTGTGGCTAAATCCCAAGTACGTATTTCATGATTGGGTACAAAACATATCCCAGTTTTGGATCGTGATATTTATGACGCTGACACTATTTTCAGTGGTCGATGCCATGGCTTATTTAATGAGGCAAAACCAACGTACTAAAAACTTGCCCTTCCAAGGCCTTTTACAGGCAATCAAGTTATTCTTTACCGTGGTCGCTATCATTGTCATCATCGCAATAGCGATAGACCGCTCACCAATGCTTATTATTAGCGGCTTAGGTGCTATGACAGCGGTTCTATTATTGGTTTTTAAGGATCCAATCTTAGGGTTTGTCGCAGGTATTCAATTATCAGCAAATAACCTACTAAAACTTGGTGATTGGTTAGAAATGCCAAGCTATGGCGCTGATGGTGATGTGATTGAAATTGGGCTTACCACGGTAAAGGTGCAAAACTGGGATAAAACCATCACTTCTATCCCTACATATGCACTGATATCGGACTCCTTTAAAAACTGGCAAGGAATGTCTGAGTCTGGTGGTCGGCGCATTAAGCGAGCGCTTTACATAGATGTAACCAGTGTTAAGTTTATGCAGCAGGAGCTAATTGAAAGGTTGAACAAAGCCAATTTGCTCGCGCCCTATTTGAGTCAAAAGCTAGAAGAAATTGAGCAGTACAATAAGCAACATGAACATAATATGGAACTCAAGGTAAATGGCCGGCGCTTGACTAATATTGGGACCTTTAGAGCTTATTTACTAAACTACTTAAAAAGTCATCCTTCAATTCATCAAGAGATGACTTTACTCGTTAGGCAATTAGAGGCGGGCTCACAAGGCATACCGATTCAAATTTATGCTTTTACTAATACCACGGTTTGGGCAGATTATGAACAAATTCAAAGTGATATTTTTGACCATATCTATGCGGTGATTGATGCATTTGAATTGCAGGTTTACCAGTCTCCAAGCAGTAGTGATTTAAGACTGCTGGGGCAGAAACAAGATTCTTCAACTGCAAAGAGTTAGTCTAAGAATTCAACCCTTATCTCGAACTCCGAGCCTGAGAGTATCAGTGAAACCAGTGCTTTATCTTGGCCATGTTCAATCGTCATTTGAGCTTGGCCTTGTTTATTTTTGCTGGCACTTTTAATTAGATCTGCAATTTTGTTTTCACCGAGCCACTGCCAGACCTGATCAGCTGCCTTGTGTTTTGAGTCAACTGCAACCTTGGCCTTTATTAATTTTTCTTTTGACTTAGATTTAAGCGGTTGCTGCAAGTTAACATGCCAAACACCAGATTCACCGATTGTTTTATAGCGCTTTGGCGATGAACTCGACTCACTGGCTGTTTGTTGAATATGCACAGCCGTGTTTTCATCAATTCCAATTCCAAATTGGGTTTGGCTATCTGAAAGTAAGCGCAACAAACGAAATAACCTATCACGCTCGGAAAAATGGGTATCAATGATACCGCTTGGCACTAAATCGAACCCGCCACTCGCCAAATAGGTTAAAGAATCTATGTCCGTATTACTCTCACAGTTTTTAGCTTTCGAGCAACTGCGGTTGGGTGGTGTTCGAGTTGCTTGAGCACCGTTAAATAAACCCGGTATACTCGGCCCGTTGGTTATCATTGGAATTGATTTTCCGTCAACTAGACCTCCGCCTTGAACAGCACTACCCGCGCTAGTGCCAGCAACGACTAGTTGACCTTGATTAAATCGTTTTTTAATTAAGTCATAATATCGGTTATAAATCGGTTCAGTTTGCCCTGTTTCGGCCAGGCTAGAAAGCGTTAGGAATTGATCACCCCCATTAAAAAAGAGCCCATCCGCTTTTTCAATCAGTTCACCAATGTAGTTCGGTTTTTTACAAAACATGCTTTGATAATTTGTCAAAGTTGGGTAAATAGTGTCGCGATTAAATTGAGAAAACTGCAAGCTACGATTACGCTCTAAATCATCACAAGTCAAATTATCATTATGTAGTATGTCATTTAAATTTGCGTCCAGCGGTAACCAAACCACCTCAACATTAAACTGAGAAAATAGTTGAATATAAAAGCTCACTGCATCAAATGGATTATTTGCTGACGCAGTGCTAACTAATACCATTGGCTTTCGCTTAGCTGCGATTTTCCTTTGTTTGAGTAGTGAGACAAAGTACTCAATTATCTCAACCGAATGGGGATCACTTAACCCAAGGTTTACATATTCTGTTAGCGGTTTCCCTGACGGCCCTAAAACCGGAACGATTAAATTGTGAGTGACAAAATTAAATGCATTGGGTGACAAAGCATCGAGAACTTCTCTGCCTAACTTTTGATGTTCGGTTGTTTTGAGTTTGTCGAGGCGTCTTAACAAAGTGCGCCTTTCGACTGGTTCAGATTTAAAGCGTAACTGATATTTTTCTAATAGATTTATAATGTCTTTCTTTTGCTGGTTAGAAGCGAATACATTGTACTGGTTGGTTGCAATGCGCTTTATACTGTTATCATCGATTGTATATAGTGTTTTGCTATAGGCGCTTTTATCGTAGCTAATTGGCTTGGAACAATTTTTGGTGCTGTAACTACTACAGATCTTTAACCCACCGCCTATCAACAGCATATCTTGAGTATTAGCATGGAGCTTACAGGCTAATAAACAGATACAACAAAAAATCGTTTTGGCCAGAGTGCGATGTTTTGATTTATGGATTAGTCTAAACATTATATTCGAAGGTCCCCTTAACGATGGCACTTCCCTGTTCAACCATTGTGATCCCGCTACTGATGACGGTATCGATTTCAAGTGACTGCTTAGTTAATAAAATCAGATCAGCGTCGGCATTAACGGCTACTTTGCCTTTATTGCCTAATTTCAAAATACTTGCTGGTGTTGAAGTAACGACTTTAATTGCTGTTTCTAATGGGATGTTTTCTTTGAGTACGGCATCTCTGACTTCTACAAATAGAGATTTTTCATCCCCTACTTCTAGCGATGTTAATTCACCTTGCTCATTAAATTCCGGTAAGCTGGCGTGGCCATCACTACTGAAAGTGATTTGCTCAATTGGTGCACCTTGTTGTAAGTAGTGTTTGAGTGCTTTGCTACACTTTATTTCGCCCATTGCAAACGAGCTCGAGTTGCTACTTGTGGTTAAGTCTATAAAGCCACCCGCTTTAACAAACTTTATACCTTCATCGAGCAGGGTTTGATTTCTATTTATGTGGGTTGGATAAAATTGCTTAATTGATACATCGGTTTTTTCGACTACTTCATAGAGTGGTTGAAACATTTGCTTGCTCGGACCCATATGTATACTAACGATACCCGATTTTCCACTTAGCATACCGCCCACTTTAGCATCTGATGCGAGTGAGGCAAGTTGCATGTAGTTGGGTTGAGAGCCACGATTGTCAGCAATGGCGACCTCACCGACCCCTATACATTCATTGATGAGAACAAGATCGGATTGTAAATCATTGGTGATGGTTTTGATTGGGAAGTGATAGGAGCCACTGTATATGAAACAGTTTAAACCAAAGTGATTGAGTTCTTTGGCCTTTGCGAGCATTGAGGCGAGGCTACGGGTAACAGAATCGGTACCTAAGGCGGCAACTAAGGTCGTAATTCCGGCAGTAGTTAAGTCGGTGATCGAAACTTCTGGTGTGCGTGTTGAATAACCGCCCTCTCCTCCACCGCCCGTTATATGCACTAGCGAATCAATAAGACCCGGAATGACTATTTTTCCAGTCGCATCGACCTCATTTAACAAGGATGACTTAATGTCTATCTGTTTTTCGATGGCAATAATCTTTCCGCCGCTGAGTAGAATTTGTTGGACACCAATCGGCTCAGGTGTATACACCTCAGCGTTTTTAATTAAAGTAAGCATATTAAAATCCAATAGCGACCGCGATGACCACAAACAAAATGGCAAGCACTAAGTTAAAAAGTAAGAATTTCCAAATAAACTTCGCCCAGTCATTCCAGTTGACTCCTGCAGCACCGAGGCAGCCTAACAAAGAAGCTGAAGTTGGAACGATGATATTGGTTAGTCCGTCACCAAGCTGAAAAGTTAAAACGGCAGTTTGTCGAGTGACATCAACTAGATCAGCCATTGGGGCGAGCAATGGCATGGTCAATGCCGCTTGTCCCGAACCTGATGTGACAAATAGATTAAACACTGATTGAAAAACTAACATTGCGATGGCAGATGCGGTTTGAGAAAAACCTTCGAGAGATTGAGCCGTTGTATATAAAATAGTATTGAGTGCAGATGCGCTGGTTGGCTCAGCGCCGCCTAGTAATATCAGTATGCCTTGCGCAAAACCAACGATTAACGCAACTGGAACTAAACCCGATGCGCCTTTTTGAAATGCTTCAGCAAGCTGATTAAAAGACAAATCATCTACTTTAAATAGTTTGGTAATTATGGCTGAACTAAGCGCAATAGTGAAAAACTGAGAAGCGATTTCAGCGATATAATAACCCCGAGCAGAAACACCCCAAATAACCCAAGCAATTCCTAAGAATAAGTTGGTTAGGATTAGTTTGTCACCAAGGCTTAATTTATCAGTTGCTGGAATATCAACTTCTTTATTGGTTTTGTTTTTTTGTTTTATATTGGCGGCATAGCGAGTCGCAAAAATCATCAGTGCAATGGTAAAAACACACCACATAATAAAGCGAAAACCACTACCGGATAACATAGGAACATCAGCTAATCCTTGCGCAACAGCAACATTAAATGGATTCATCCAAGAGGTTGCAAAGCCTATTTGGGTGGAGACATAGGTACAAAGTACTGCTGTTATCGCGTTATATCCCTGCGAAATCAGAATCGGCGTGAGTAACATTGCAAACGCAATCGCTTCCTCTCCCATTCCAAAAACTGCACCACCTAAAGAGAAAACTAAACAAAAAATAGGAATGGTTAAAAGATCTCGCCCTTTGGTGAGGGCGAGTAATGACAACATTGATTTATTAATACTTGAAGGAGCTAATATGATCCCAAAGGCACCGCCAATGATGAGCAAAAAAGCGATTATACCGACAGCTCCGCTGTAGCGATCGCCCTTAGTTAAACCATCAAAAACAGCGTTTAACAAACCCGACTGACTATCACCGGAGAACACTGGCGCAAGTTCTGACACTCGCGAAGAGTCATTGGCTTGGCGATATTGAAATGAGCTTGCATCCAGCACTTGTTTAGTGACCTGCTTATCTTGAAATTCATAGTTCACTTGCTTGGTTTGAAAGCTTCCCTGCGGAATAACCGCAGAGATCAACCAAGCGAATGTCATTAGAATCAAAATTAAGATCAGCGTGTGCGGAACTTCAAAAGTTGATTTATTTTTCATGATTGGGCTACTTGTTATGGAGGGCTGGGTTAGCCCTCACTGCATTTAACTTTTCTAAAAGCTGTGAGTGTAACTCAGCCGATAGAATCGCCCCATAGTATCATGATTGAAATGATCAACGTTGGCACTTGTACCATAAGCAGTTGGTGCTTCGTTATCAAATAGGTTTTGAATACCGAATCTTAGATAGCTCGCATCGGTTAGTTCGTACCCTAAAGAAAGTCTCCACTCAATCCAAGATGGCACTTCTCGGTCTGATTCAATGCCAAATGCAGATAACTCTTCGTCAGTAAACTTTTCTAAGTCGTCTTCATAGCTTGATGTGTAGTTTGCTGAAATTGAGGCAGACCATTTATCGTCTGATACTCTTAGCTTTGCCCTTAGTAATAATTCGGGATATCTGAAAGTACCATCTAACTCTTCTATTTCAGCTTGTTTTGATAGCTGTCGTTGATAATCTAATAAATAAGTTCCATCCACTAAGAATGTGTATCGCTGACTTCCCATGTCCCATCGCTGAGTATAGGTCAAGTCAATTCCACTGGTTTCTTGAATACCTAGGTTTTCTAACTGTAAATGAATTTCATCGATCGGCGCGCCGATAGTCCCATCTCTAGTCTCAATTCCGATTTCATCAATACCAAGGGCATCGCTTTCTACGACGGGTACATCGCCTCTTAGTGCGGCTCTAAATAATTCTTCATCATCTATGCCAACAATGTTGTCATGTTCAAATGACCAATAATCTAGCGTCATGGAGGTATCATCGGTAAAGTTGAAGACCATTCCGAAATCAAATGCTTCGGACTCTTCAGCTTTTAGATCTGGGTTTCCATAAATTTCGGAAAGATAGCCGTCACTACCTCCAAAACCACCACAGAAATTATCGATAAACTCTGGACCACAATCTAGCGCTCCTGAGCTCAGTGTCGTATCAGCGCCAATCTGAGAAAGTGATGGTGCTCGAAATGAAGTACTCCATGAAGTTCTTAACAAAAAGTTATCTGTTGGTTTATAAGTCATACCAACTTTAGGGTTAAAGTCGCCACCAAAGTCACTATAGTGATCGTAACGACCAGCAACGTTCAGAGTGAAATTGTTTGCCAAAGGAATTAAAAACTCGGCATAAAGTGCAAAGATATCGC
This sequence comes from Kangiellaceae bacterium, assembly GCA_965230525.1. Taxonomy (GTDB): domain Bacteria; phylum Pseudomonadota; class Gammaproteobacteria; order Enterobacterales; family Kangiellaceae. Next base: position 3,276,645 of record OZ246008.1, on the reverse strand, counting down.
GATCAGCTTTTGCGCCAGTTGAGCCAAAACCATAAACTGGTACTTCGTTATTGTTGAGTGGGTCAGCGGTTGCTAGTTCAGAAGGTGAATCGACTATTTCTTCTCGTCTAACCTCAATACCAAAAGCACTTTCTAAGAAACCGCTATCTAACTCTGCTAACTCACCAGCGATATTGAAGTCGAGTGAATAGAGTTTAGATGTGCCGTCGCGCGGTACATTTTCTTGTATTAAATCTAATATTTCTTGTGAATTGTCCGCGCCGCCATTAAACGGATTGTAATAAAGGCCACCATTACCGGGTGAACAATTGGTAGTACCGTCCGCACATAATTCACCAAATAGAGATGCTTCAAACTTTTCAACATTGACAATACCGGCAATGCCGCGTTGCTCTGATTCACTGGTTGAATAATTAAGTGATGAGTTCCAATCCCAATTTCCAATAATGCCTTCAAAGCCGGTTACAAAGCGCATGCTTTCGCTGGTGTTTTCGAGAGTCCGTGGTAAATTAAATCGCCCCCACATTAAAAGAAAATCTTCGGGTGGTACACCAAGATCATCCCATAAATCATTGAAGCGTGTTGCCAGTTCGGTCGGCATGTTGGGGTGATTGAAATCTACTTCTACCCCACTGAATGGTGCGCTCGTTGAGTTAGCGGAGCTTTTGGTTTTGCTTATAAACAATTCGCTAAACCAATTTAAATCACTACTAATTGCGGTGTTAGAGTAGAATCCTGCGCTTATTGACTCTATTCCAGGGTATGTAGGTAGAAAGCTATTTTGATTGTATTCGCAGTATTCGCCAAATGCGCTAGTTTCAAAACCTTCTCTGCCGTCATATCTTAGTGGATCAGGACAACTCGATTCCACATAATCAATATCATCAAAGAATTGACCATTAAAGCTTGGCCAAATGCCTTGTTGCGATGGGTCAAAACTAACAGCTGTTTGTTCGCGATCTCGGTCGTACAGTGTTTTACTTTCATAGTAGTCAACAAAGATGTTAATGTCTGATTTATCTGTCGATTTTCCCCAGACAAAATTTAAATTTACTTTTGCGTCATTACTACTTGCTTCTGAGTTGCCGTAGCTTAAGTTTAGTTCTGGAGAAGTAACAGTTTGCTTTAATATAAGGTTAACGACGCCCGCGACCGCATCTGCTCCATAAATCGCTGATGCGCCTGATGGTAATATTTCTACTCGCTCAATGGCTGCCAGCGGAATCGCATTAATATCAACAAAGTTTTGCGAACGAAACGCAAATGAACTTGCGGCGACGCGTCTTCCATTGATTAATACTAATGTCGATGAAGAACCTAAACCGCGTAAAGAAACCGCGGCAGCACCAACTGGAGAGTCTGCTTGTAGTGCGCCACTAGATGAAGTTGAAAAGGAGCCTTCACCTCCGTGTGTGATTGAAAGTTCTTTCATTAGATCGGACAAATTTGTCGATGTCGAACTTTTAATATCTTCTTGAGAAATAGTAACAACCGGTGAAGCTTCTTCCGCGTCGACTTGTTTGATACGTGAGCCTGTGATGGTGATTTTGTTATCGTCTTGATTACTTTCTTCAGCCGTAGTCGAGGGCGCAAATAGAACTTGTGAACAAGCCGCGGCGAGAATTGAGTATTTAAAAATAGAGTTTGACATAGCAGCGCTTCCTAGAAATCTAGATTAATAAAAAAGTGATTTAGGTTTTGGTTTAGTCGAATAACTAAAGAGTGATGAAAGACTGCAAACTCACTAAACGATTTCAATGGTGTGATAGCATTGAACAGCTTAATTAAATCTTCTGGATTGCAGTAAAGACTCTTTAACGACTAGGAAGGGCTTTCTATTCGTCGAACCACTCACTAAGATAAAACTCTTGATAATGGTAAGACATTAAGCAGTGTGCATTTTTTGTCATCTGTCTTTCCTCTGAGTTTTAAGTGAATTTTGCTGATGTTCAAATATTTATATCACTAACAATTTTTTCTGTCAACGATATTATCTCTCTAAGTGATGGTGTGAAACTATAGATTATTCTTTGAATGTAATCGGATAAATGTCAATCTCAAAATCAAATTCAAAAGCCTAATCTAAGCACAACTCATTGAACATTAAAGAATTAAAGGCTAATGGCTTAATTGATTCTTGTTGCTTAAAACTTTGCTTGGTTCTCGCCTTTTATGCTTATATTGTTTTATTGTTGAGTTAAAACCTTAAGTGTTAATTATCAGACTTTAACCTTTATTTTTTCGATCACATGTTCAATTTCTTTGCCATTCCAGTGATATTCATAGTGAGTCGATTGTTTACAAAGTGCAACGGCTTTGGGTTTTAATACCGCGATGCAATCATGTCCAGGATGACGAACAGAAGAATAGACAATGCCATTTTTGTCGGCTAGTTTCATTTGTTTACCAAACTTTTGTGAGGCTAAATAACAATCTGGGTTATGCAGCTCAGGGTAGTTTTTTCTTATATCGATTAAAGGTTTTACAGGCTTAGTGCTATAACAACGCATTGAAGTTACCCCAGGCTCCTCACTGGTATAGCTTAGAAAACGTTCGCGATGATAGCGCGTTTCCACAATGGCCGTTTCTTTTGTTTTGGCGGCATAAAATATTCCAAACTCTATTCCATCAGTAAATCGTGATGCCTTTCCGATGTGCGTAAAGGCTGCCATGATAGGCGACGAGCCAGTGCCGGTGATTCGATCGGCGTGTTTCACTAAGGCGATTTCCCCGATCTCATTTCTTAAGCGATCATTGGTTCTCGCTTCCAATTCAAATGCGGCATCCATCAAATCTGGAGAAACCATATCTTCGAAAAAGTTTATCGGTGGAAAGCACGAAGGAATGATTCGATAAGCGGCGGCCCAAGTTAATTTGGTTTCTTTTGGAGTGGGATAATTTGCTAGTTGGCCGTTTGCTGGTTGATAATTAGACAACCTTAAGCACCTCGTTCCGCATCGAGATACTGACGGATAAGAGCTAGATCGATGATTTTGCCAGATAACATCCGGTCGAGAGCTGTTTGACCGTTAAATAGCGGAGCAAAGTTTGGTTTTTTTACCCACTCATTGGCTGCTTTTTCATTACTGAGTAATATATTTAAATCTTTAAATATCCCCATAAGGTAACTGATACGATCGAGCTGATCACTGCTGAGGGTGCCAGTACCGGTTTTTTTAAGCTTATGGTAGGTTGATTCTGGAATGCCGCCTAACAGAATACGTTGCTGATCGGTTTTAAGTTGCCACTTTTCAGCAAGGTTAAAAAAAAACTGTAAGCCAGCTTGAACTAGCTGGTCATGGCTATGGCCACCAAGGCCGTTGATATCTTTAGGTTGGGCTGTATTGACGGGCATGGTTTATCTCCTAAGCTCTATTACTGGAGTTTAACAGATAAAAACTCTAACTGTAAAGTTTTAGAGCGCGTCTTACTTAGCGAGTTTGGCATATCGCTAAGTAAGGGCTGTTTATAGAATCAGAAAATACACCGATTTGTTAAAAATGCGTCTTTACATGCTCTCAATGGCTTGCTGAACAATTTTGTTTGCATGGTTTTTATTTATCAGATTAAGTGCTTGTTGGAGATCCGCAATGATGTCATCAACGTGCTCTAGCCCAACCGCAATGCGGATCAAAGTATCTGTAATCCCCGCTTTCTCTCTCTCTTCAACACTGTAGGTTGAGTGAGTCATACTCGCTGGGTGTTGGATCAGGGTTTCAGCATCCCCCAGACTAACCGCAATGACACACATTTGTAACGAGTTCATAAATTGCACCGCTTGCTCAAAATCAGCATTGAGCTCAAAGGCAATCACACCACCGCCAGCTTTCATTTGGCTACCGATAAAACGATTGCCCATATGCGAGCTTAATCCTGGGTAATAAACTTCACGTACCGCATGGTTTGATTCTAAAAATTCCGCTACTTTTTGAGCATTTTGACAGTGTCGTTCAACTCTTAGGTGAAGAGTTTTCAATCCTCTAATAATTAGCCAGGCATCATTCGGACTAATCACTGCACCCATGTCTTTTAATGTGGTCAATTTGATGTTCTGAATTTGATCGGCGCTACCGCAGGCGATCCCAGCAACTACATCACCGTGGCCATTTAAGTATTTAGTCGCACTGTGCACTATTAAGTCAAAACCATATTTGGCCGGGTTTTGTAATACGGGAGACATAAAGGTATTGTCGATAATTGACACGAGTTGATGTGTTTTAGCGATTTTTGCCAACATTTCCAAGTCAAATACAACAAGATTTGGGTTGACTGGAGTTTCTAAATAAATCACCTTGGTATTTGGTTTTATCGCCTCTTCTACTTCGGTTTGATTGGTCATATCGACAAAAGTTGCTTCAATCCCCAAATCGGCAAACTTATGATTGATTAATGCAAAGCTACAACCATAGAGTGCGGAACTTGCAACAATATGGTCGCCTTTATTGAGGTTGGCCAATAGAACCGAACTGACCGCGCCCATTCCAGACCCAAATGCGGCAGCGTCTTCGGTACCCTCTAAAGTGGCCATTTTGACTTCGAGTTCGCGGACGGTTGGATTACCGAGTCTGCCATAAATATAGCCCTGCTCTTCGCCCAAAAAGCGATTTGAACCTTGCTGCACATCGTCAAAAATAAAAGTAGCTGTCTGGTAAATGGGGGTTGAAAGCGCACCATGCTGCGCATCGTGCATTTTTCCTGCGTGAATGGTGTTGGTTTCTAAGTGCTTGGAATAAGTCATGTAGTAGCCCCTCTTTTAATTGTTAGAGAGACAACTTCAGTGATTACAACCTGTAGGCTGTATTACTTTTGATCTCTCTTAGTACGACACTAGTACTCACCCTCGACATGCCGGGCATGGGTACCAACGTTTTTGATATAAATCTTTCCAACTCACGGTTATTACTCACAACAACCTTGAGCAAATAGTCATAGTTACCGGTCAAATGGTGACATTCCAACACTTCAGGTAGTTGTTGGACCGCCTCAAAAAAAGCATTAATTTTATCGGCCTGGTGTAACTCTAAACTCACTGTAATAAAGCACATACAGTCTTGGCCTAGTTTGTTTCGATCAAGCGTGGCGGTATAACCGGCAATCACACCTATACTTTCTAATCGCTTAACTCTCGCGTGAGTCGCGGGTGGCGAAAGATGGACTTTTTCAGCTAATTCGACGTTCCTGATCCGCCCAGACTGCTGTAATTCATTGAGTATAGCGATGTCACTTGAATCAAGTTCAACCTGTGAAGATTCTATCATTTTAGCCCTCTAATACTTTATATAATTAATCAAAATGTATTATATACGAACAAATACAATAATATAGCTTGTTATACTTTGTTTAATTCTGAATGCAGGGTTGCGACAGCGATTTGACTGAATTATTGCAAGTAGAGATAAGTGGAAACCAAAGAATTTGTTGTGATTAGCCATCACAAACAGCTAAAAATCGGTATTCTGTTTTTATGGTTTAACCATAGGAACTATTGTCTAGGAACTATTGTCTAGGAGCTTTAATCTAGGAACTGTAATTTAGGCGCTTTGCTTTAGACCGCTTAACTTTTGTAACAGAGGGTTAGGTTTTCAACCTATTGGTTTAATTGGTGCTAGGCAAATCGCTGTTCGAGCCATTGGCTTACTGCGGTCGTCAGGTTGGCACGATCCTCAGCTAAGGGAAAAATATGCTCAGCATTTTCTAAATAAACGGTTTGTATGTGTTCACCAAATTGAATATCTTTAAACGCATCTGAAAGCTGTTCTTTATAATTATAAGGCCAACTGGCGGTAAATACGGCTAACAGTTTTTTGTCTTTTGCAATTAAATCACGATAGTCTCTTGCTACCGACTCCTTTGACGGTCGAGCATTACTCACATCAATATCATCGATGAAGGCTTTCCTTTCGGCATTATCATCATGTTGACGCTTTGATAAGGCTAACCTAATCATGGTTATCCAAGATTTCACACTGAACAGTTTAGGTAGGTAATGATTCAGGTAGTATTGGAAAGTCGGGAAGCTGTATCCATCAATACTAACCGCACCAACCACTCGATCGTCGTTAACCATGGCACGATGAGCATTATCTGCGCCGGTACATATTCCAAAGGTAATAAAACGTTGGTCGTTTCTTTCTCTTTGTAAGAAATCGATAGTGTTCTGGATATCAGCTTTGTGTTGTTGTTGGTAGGTACGGCTGTCTCTATGTTTTTCGCTATCTCCGATGCCAGATAGATCAAACCGAAAACAATTAAAACCCAGTTGAGCGAATTTTCTAGCCAGCTTTACATAAAGGCGATATGGCCCTACATGTGGAAGTAGTCCCGAGTTCAGAAACAGAATCGTTGGACGTTGGGCGCTTGTTGATAAGTCACTTTCAGTATAGACGCCAACTAATTGATTATTAACAACATGTACTGCTTCTTTCATTTTCCTACTGACTCGTATCAATTCTAATGTTGATTAAAATTCGCCATGTTCTGGCAGCTGAATTTAAACACAAAATGGCCTAAAGCCCCATGAATATTTTGTGACTATTGATAGTCTAGTCAAGTATTTAACAAAGGTTTGAGCAATCTGTCTAATAATCGATTTATTTGATTGATAAATGATTATTTGCCATCGCTCTTGTTATGTTTACTGCTTTTCGGAGTAGGTTTATTTTGCAGTTTTGCGCGTGCTTTTTGCGCGCCTTTGCGATGTTTGCCTATTCCTGGGATCCCATCGATTGAGCAGGTAAAGTCAGCATTGCAAGTTGTCCCTCTTGCTGAACACGGGCTAGACGTTTCGGTTCCGCTTGCTAGGGTGACATAACAGCGATTACTATTGTGTTTTCCATCTCTTGCCGCAACGCTCAAGCTAATGCTGGTTAACGCTGCCATAACTATTAATTTTACTTGATGATTTTTCATTGTCTTTCCCCGCTGATGATTTGCCTTTTCACCATGCTTGTTTGCGTATAATAAACATACACTTTTATTATGAATAATGCCTGAATTTTCCCTAAGTCCTTGTTCTGGCCTATTCTAAGTCGAATTCAAAGCCTAAAACCAACCCAAAACCTAAAGACAAACTTAAGCAGATTAACTCGAGATTTGTGTTAGCGATAATCACAATAAACTGGTTGTTAACTTGAAATTAATTATAAAATGGCAGTTTTCAACTCGGCTCTAGACTGCTTGGCGGTGCGTTTTTGAAGTTTAAAAAATTAAAGATTTCAATACTAAATAGCATTTGGTGGCTTATTGCGTTGTTTGGCTCGCCATTATTTGTTGGTATTGCAGTTTATACACGCCGCAATACCCTTAGACTGAATGAAGCATCGGGCGACAACTCGGGAACTGCAGGCCAATCTATTACTAGCAAGGCGCAAAGCTTAGTCTTTATTGGTGAATCTCCGGTTGCTGGAGTAGGCGTGTCAAATTATCAACAGTCTCTGACTGCGATGACAGCACGTTCTCTCGCTGAACAAACGGGTTGTTCATTTCATTGGAAAGCGATTGGTAAAAACGGCATTACCTTGGCGCAAACGATTGAAGAACTTTTACCGAAATTAACTAACACCCAATGCGACTTATTGGTCATTTTGTTGGGGGTTAATGATGTCACTAGTCTCAACTCATTGACTCGGTGGCATCAGGGAATAACTGAATTGATTAAGCAAATAAGAGCTTTTTCTCAAGCCAAAATATTGGTCTATGGGGTGCCGCCTTTGCACCAGTTTCCGGCGCTTGTAAAACCATTAGGGCTAATCGCCGGTTTTCGAGCTTATCTATTTGACTTAGTTACTAGTGCACACCCTTTTTGCGGTAAAGAATTTAGTTTTAGGTTATTCAAATCGTCTCTCACTTCCGAGCAGTTTGCAGCAGATGGTTATCATCCCTCTGAACAAGGTTGCCGCGAGATGGGCGAGTTAATCGCTGAACAGCTTTTACCGCTGGCGGTGTCAAAAACTAACGAAAAAGGTAAAAATATCGATTTGCCAAACCGCAATTGTTAGAGTAATACTGTCATCTATAAGGCATAGATAGGTTGAAAGCGTAAGTAAATTGAAGCTGAAAAGGTTATAATCAGGTGCTGGCTAAAATTAATCCCTAATTATTAAAACAAACCAAAAGATTGAGATGTAATGAGTTCGACAATTAGTGACAATATTAAAGAAAATATCAGTTTGTTATTAAAGAATTCCGCTCAGTTGCCTTTTAAATTGACTTTGAGCTCTATCGCAGAACACTACTCGGTGAGCCTCACACCTGTCAGGCTCGTCATTGATCAACTCGTTGATGAAAAACTGGTGATCAGAAAACCGAATGGTCGCTTAGAACGCGCCGTAACCCCAAATAAAGGTCACAAAAAGCCTAAACTCGTCACCCAAATGACGCCATTAGATACGAATGCCCGCCTTGAACAAGCTGTGTCCGATTATGTCATTCAACTAAGTCTACAAAATCATACTGACTACTTAAGAGAAGAAGCCACGGCCGCCAAATTTGAGACCGGTCGAACCATCATGCGGCAAATATTTTCGAGGTTAGAAGGAAAAGGGTTCATTCAACACGTGCCAAGGTGTGGTTGGAAAGTGCGAGTTCTGCGAGAAAAGGATATGTCGGACTACCTCGAACTCAGGGAGTTACTTGAAGTTAAAGCGCTTAAGCTAGCAAGACCTTTGTTTAAAAAAGCAGAACTCGAATCGTTACTTGCTAGCAATGTGACAGATGACAATCCCCTTCTGGTTTCGCTCAATAACGATCTTCATAATTATTGGATCGAGCGCTGTGATAATCGCTATATTAAAGATTTTTTTGAGCGACATGGAGACTTCCACACGGCGGTATTTGAATACGTTTCTTTAGAAGAAAATGTGAAGAACGAAATGGCCATTGAGCATCAAGATATTTTACAAAACCTAATCGACAAGAATTGGAAAAAAGCAGAAAGTGCGTTAATAAGACATATACGCGATCAAAAACGAAATATCTTGAATCACCCTGCTTGCAAAAAGCTCCTTAAAAGCGATTAATGCTTAACTGAGCCTGTAATGGTTGATCCATTTCATCGGCTAATAATTGGCTGACTAAATCTGCGGTAATTGCACCTTGAGTGAGTCCGAGATGTTGGTGACCAAAAGCAAAAATGATATCTTTATTATGTTTCGAATGGCTAATCACCGGTAAAGAATCAGGTAATGAGGGGCGGTGCCCCATCCATGTGGTTGCAAGACGATTATCGAGATTAGGAAATAAATCACACGCGTTGTTATATAGCTGTTCTGCTCTCACTTGGTTGCTTGGTTTGTTAAGTCCGGCGAGCTCAACGGTGCCAGCTAGCCTCAATCCATTTTCCATTGGTGTCATCACAAACGCTCTTTCGAAACTAGTAATCGGCCTATTGATGGTGACTCCAGCTTTAGGCAGCATGTAGTGGTAGCCTCTTTCGGTTTCTAGTGGCACTTTATGTCCTAATTTAACTGCGAGTTGGTGTGACCAAGCCCCACAAGCAATCACGACTTTATGAGTTTGGATTGGACCGTTATTGGTAACCAAGTTTATCTCTCGAGCTGGACTCTTATTTTTCGCCTGCTCTATTGCTAAGATTTCGAGTTTACGAAATTTGCCACCATTTTGTTGGAAGAATTCAAACAAGCCAGTAACAAGGCGATAAGGATTGATGCAATTAGCTGTGTCAGGGAAAAACAATCCGCCACGAAAGCCTGTTTTCAGTGCTGGTTCGAGCTCTTGAATCTGTGTTGGGGTTAAAACTTCAACATTAATATTATGTCGGCTCAGCCAGTTGGCATTCGCTATATTTTGCTTCTCTGCCTGTGCTGTTTGATAGAGTGTTAATGCGCCCTTTTGAGTCAAAAATTCCGACAAATTTGTTCGCTCAAGTAGAGCGCGATAAAGGTCAATTGAAGTGCGGTTTAGTTGCTTCAGCACGTGTATAGTTTGTCTTGTTTTGTGTGGCATTGCGGACCAAGCAAAACGTATTAGCCATGGTATTAGTTTGGGCAAATAGGCCAAATCGATGGTCAATGGTCCCAATGGGTCAAGCAAATATTTGGGCGCTTTTAACAGAGTTGAAAAATTTGCCAAGGGTAAAATTATATCCGTCGCAAAGTGTCCTGCGTTGCCTTTTGAGCAGCCCTCCGCAACACCTTGTTTATCGACCAATAAAACACTATGACCTTGATGCTGTAACTTTTCTGCAATACAGGTTCCGATGATTCCAGCGCCAATCACTACAACATCATATATACAGTCCGATTTGTCTGTGTGAACACCCGGGTTGGTCTTTTTATCGGTCATTTTAATTGTTCGCCTATACTCTTACATCGACTCAATCATCAAACTTTCAACTCGGTCGAAAGTCCAAACGGGTCATCAATGGAATGAGAAGGTTGAGTAAACCATTTAGGTCCATTGGCAGACATATAAAAATGATCTTCTAAACGAACGCCAAACTTTCCAGGAAGCACTAACATGGGTTCGTTGCTAAAGCACATACCAATATCTAATGGTGTTTGATCATTACCGACTAAATACGGCCACTCGTGTATATCAAGCCCGATACCGTGGCCGGTGCGGTGTGGTAGTCCGGGCACTTGATATTCAGGTCCTAAGCCCTTGCTAGCAATGTAGTCACGTGCAGCTTTATCAACGTCTGCGCATGCAACACCAAGACGGGCTCGGTCGAATGCAGTAGCTTGAGCTTGTTTTTCTATTGCCCATATTTCTCGTTGCTTTTGAGTTGGCTCTCCAAATACATAAGTACGAGTAATGTCGGAATTATAACCTTCAAGTAAACAACCGGTATCGATTAAGACAATGTCGTTATTTTGCAAAGACTTTGGCTTTTTCACTCCATGAGGGAACGCAGTGTCCTCGCCAAAAAGGACAATACAAAATGAAGAGCCTTTAGCCCCAACCTTTTGATGAGCTAGGTCAATAAAATCAGTGACTTCCTTGGTAGAAATGCCGGGCGTCAAAATACTTGCGACGGCCTTGTGAACTTCTAAGGTCATTTGTTTGGCGCGCAGCAGTAGTTCAATTTCAGTTGTTGACTTTTGCATTCTACAACCAGCGGTAATTGGTTTGGCGGATACAAACTCAGCATTACTACACGCATGTTTCAATCCATCGCTGACAAAAAATGGTGTTGATTCATCGATGCCTATTCGGCCATGGGTTAAGCCTAATTTGGATAAACTATCTGCAACTAGATGGTAAGGCGATTGGTGTTCCTGCCAAGTTTGTATTGCCGCATCGACTAGACAAAATCCAATAAATGTATCAACTTCAAACTCCGGTACAATATATTCTAAATGCCCTGACTGAGTCAGTAGTGCGCCTACCATTCTTTCGCTGGGATGCCATTTTGTACCAGTAAAGTAATACAGGTTGGTGCCTGCATTTAGAAACACTGCATCAAGATTATTTTGCTGTAGAAGTGTTTGCGCCTTAGTTAATCGCTGTTGATATTCTTGTGTTGTAATGGGTTGAATATCAGAACACATATTAGAGAGTTTATTAAGGGCTTGCTCTTGAGTTGCACCGCCTACGCCTATGGTCATTTGATACCTTCTATACTTATAGTCAATTTAGTGGCCGATGTTATGGCCAATTTTGTCATCATTTGAGTTAACAAATTGCAATTACCTCGCTCAGCAATCATTTTTAGAAGACTAAATTCTAATTATTTAACCAATGGTATGCTGGGTAAACATTGCAAATCGTTGTAATCGTAAAAATATAACAAATATTTCTTTTTGTATACAATAACATTATAGTATCATGCGAAGCTTGAAGGGTTAAAACTAATTTTAAGGGTTTTAACTGGATTTTTTATTAATGTTAATAAAGCAACAGATTTTAGAGGTAACTAAAGTGCAGGTTAATTGGAAAGGGGTTTACCCCGCAGTGACAACTCAGTTTAAACAAGATTTTTCTATCGATCATCAGGCGAATAATCGAATGTTAGAACAGTTATTGGCTGATGGGGTTCATGGAATCATTGTCTGTGGTACAGTCGGTGAAAATTGCTCTCTTACACCCGAAGAAAAGCGTGATGTGATGACAAATGCCGTCAAGCTAGTTAATGGTCGAGTTCCAGTATTGTCAGGAGTTGCCGAAACGACTACAGCTGCTGCGGTTAAATATGCCCAGGATGCTGAACATATTGGTATTGATGGATTAATGGTTTTACCCGGAATGGTTTATCGTTCGACTGAGCGTGAAGCGATTTTTCATTATCAGCAAGTTGCAAGAAGTACCAAACTGCCAATTATGATCTACAACAATCCAGTGACTTACGGTGTTGATGTTTCTATCGAATCGATGAAAATACTAGTTAAAGAAGAAAACGTGGTCGCCGTAAAAGAAGCAACCGAAGATACTCGCCGAATCACTGAATTATTTAGGGAGTTTGGAGATAGGTTAACAGTGTTTGGCGGTGTTGACGACATAGCTTTAGAAAGTATCATGTTAGGTGCTACTGGTTGGATCTCGGGTTTAACTAATGTATTTCCGAAAGAATCTGTTGCCATTTTCAACTTAGCAGAACAGGGAAAATTTGCAGAAGCCAGAGAAATTTGGCGTTGGTTTTTACCTTTGTTGCGCTTGGATACTATTTCAACCTTAGTGCAGTGTATAAAGTATGCCGAACAACTTGCTGGTCGAGGTTCGGAAAGAGTTAGAGCCCCTCGCCTACCTTTGGTAGGTGAACAACGGGCCTATGTAGAAAAACTCTTTAATGAAGCAATGGCAAGTAGACCAAGGATAAATTAAATCAACACAGGTTAATTAGCTTTAATTAAATAATTTCAGTTAGATTGATTTTGATAAGACTAACTTTAATAAACCTGATTTTAATCAAACAATGAATAGCCGAGAATTAAATATGTCTATAAACAAAGTACTCATTGGTGGAAAGTGGCGCGATGCAAATTCTCAATCAAGTTTTCGCCCTTTTTCCCCAGCAAATGCCCAGTTAATGGATGCTGAATACCCAGTATCAGATTGGCAAGACTGTGAGCTTGCGCTTAAAGCCGCAACAGATGCTTATCAATTATTACAAAACGTCTCGCGTGAGCAATTAGCACAATTTTTAGAACTTTATGCCGACAAAATAGAGCAAGCCAAACAAGAACTGGTTGAAATAGCTCATGTGGAAACTGCACTTGCAAAGTCACCGAGATTGGCTGATGTAGAAATTCCAAGAACCGTTTCTCAAATACGACTTGCAGCACAAGCTGTGACGGATGCAAGCTGGCAGGTACCAACCATAGACTCGGCCAACAATATTCGTTCAATGCTTCAATCGATTGGACCTGTTGTGGTCTTTGGTCCCAACAACTTTCCATTTGCTTTCGGTAGTATTTCTGGCAGTGATTTTGCTGGAGCGATTGCCGCGGGAAATCCGGTTATTGCTAAGGCGCACCCTAGTCACCCAGGGACTACTAAATTATTTGCAGAATTAGCACAACAAGCTGCGAACGAGTCCAAATTACCTGAAGCAACGGTACAATTAATTTATGCCGTAGATAACGAATCAGGTCTTAAACTGGTTGGCGATCCTCGAGTTGCTGCAACAGGTTTTACCGGTTCACGCTCTGCTGGACTTGCGCTTAAGCAGGCTGCTGACAAAGCGGGTAATTTGATCTATCTTGAACTCTCAAGTGTTAATCCAGTGTTTGTTTTAGCCGGTGCAATTAATCAACGTAAACAAGAAATTGCTGATGAGTTTGTTACCAGCTGCACCATGGCGGCTGGGCAACTTTGTACTAAGCCAGGTTTATTAATCGTTCCACAGTCTCAGCAAGGTGATGAGTTTATTGAGCTAATTGCAGAAAAGTTCAAATCGGCCGCTGTTGGCACATTGCTTTCTAAAAATGCGGCTGAACATCTCAAACAAACGGCTACCAAGATGAGTCAGACCGGCGGAAAACTATTAGCTGGAAATTCTAATCTGGATGATGCTCGTTTTTGCTACAGTAACACCTTGCTTTGTGTTGATGGTTCGCAGTTTATTGAGGATAGTCAAATCTTTCAATCTGAAATGTTTGGAAACGCCTCAGTTATTATTCGTAGCCAATCGACCAGCCAATCCGCCGACATCATTACATGTTTTGAAGGAAATTTGACGGGATGTTTTTACACTGATACCGAGGGTTCTGACGAACAAGAATATCAACAATTAGAACCGCTGCTCAGACAAAAAGTTGGCCGCATCATCAACGACAAAATGCCAACTGGCGTGGCAGTTTCCTCGGCAATGAATCATGGTGGCCCATTTCCAGCCAGTGGCCATCCTGGCTTTACTGCGGTTGGAATGCCCGCCTCTATCAAGCGTTTTGCAGCTTTAAAATGTTTTGATGATGTTCGAGAAGAACGATTGCCAGATCTTTTGAGCGATAAAAATCCCACTGGCAAAATTTGGCGTTTAATCGATGGCGACTGGACGACCAAGGATGTTACCGGCAATGAGCAATAGCTCTTTGGGTTTGAGTGAAGAGTTAAGGAGACTCTTTTGAAAATTATTGATTCTCATACCGCTGGAGAACCTACTCGCATCATTGTTGAGGGAGGTCCAAATTTAGGTTGCGGAGAAATGAGTGAGCGATTAATTGAATTTCGAAATCGCTTTGATCATTTTCGTAATGCTCTAGTTAATGAGCCTCGGGGTTCATCGGTTATGGTAGGTGCTTTGCTTTGTCAGCCTGTCGATCCTAAACATGCTGCTGGGGTTATATTTTTTAACAACATTGGCTATCTTGGTATGTGTGGTCATGGATTAATTGGTCTAGCTGTCACCTTGTATCACTTGGGAAGAATCGATTTAGGTGTGCATATAATCGAAACACCTGTTGGGTTAGTGACTGTTAATCTAGAGTCGACAAATCGTGTTGAAATACAAAATGTGGCCAGCTATCGCTTAGCCAAAGATGTGAGTGTTGCCGTTCCAAGTGTTGGTGTGATCACTGGTGATATTGCTTGGGGCGGAAATTGGTTTTTTTTGGTAAAAAATAATCAATTAACGATTAGCCTTGAAACCTCTGAAGCGTTACTCAAACTCACCAAATCAATTAAACAAGCATTAGCGATAAGCAATATTACGGGTAGTCATGACGCTGAAATTGATCATATTGAACTATTTTCTGACAAAAATTTGACTGCCAATGCCGATAGTCGAAATTTTGTTTTATGCCCAGGCAATGAATATGATCGTTCTCCCTGCGGTACAGGTACTTCTGCCAAATTAGCCTGCCTATTTGAGGACGGTCATTTGTTAGAAAACCAAGTTTGGCGTCAACAGAGTGTGACAGGTAGCATTTTTGAGGGAAAAGTAGTTATAAAAGACGGAGAAATCGTACCATCTATTATTGGTGAAGCTTATGTTACTTTAGAGTCGAGTGTAATCTTCGACTCTAAAGATCCTTATCGATATGGTTTTTAATGTAATCTTTAAGGTGATATTTTCTAATACAGTTTATGCTTGCTTAAGCTTTATTTGCGAGCGGCATAAGCGTCACTATAGCGAATGATTTTTCCGGTATACAATAAGCTAGCATTTTTAAACGATTGATCACGAGCGCTAACTTCAATCATAGCCTGACCTATTTGTTCAGCCTTAACCGCAGCACCTACCGGAGAGAAAAACCAATATAATAGTTTTTGCCCTATATGGGCTTGTTGTTCGGTTGCGCCGATATAGTCTGGCCGGTAAGCAATCACCCGAAGCTTAGTTTTTTCAGCCAATGCAAATAATAGTTTCTCCGCACGTCTTTTTTCTTTTGCCCACATTGCTGTTGAATCATCAGAAATATCACTAGAGCTTATATAGTGAAATGATATGGCTGCTTTTTGGCTGACTTTGTTCCAAGCTTTTACAAATGCTATAGGAAAGTCTGCATGAATCATTCTGTAAGTTTTTTCATCGACCCCTAACGAATTAGTACCGATAGCCCAATAAACCGCATCAAGCTCTATCAACTGCGCTGATATGGCTTGGTAATTCAAATAGTCCTTATGGATAGTCGCTTGCACTTTACCCGATTGAGTCCCCTGTTGAATTCTTGGTGTTAGTCGTCGAGTAAACACATGAATTTTTTCAATGTCTTTACTCAATAATGCAGCCTTCAGAATACCATCACCGGCCGTGCCACTCGCACCAAAAATGGCAACCTGCTTACTACTTACAGTGCCTTTATCCAAGGGAGCGACCACTCTATCATCTTGCATCACCATTACAACACCAATCAAATAGAAGGCGCAAAATAGCACCATAGGAATAACAAGAATCGCTTTTAGTTTTGTCCGCTTCATGGTCATTAATCTTCACTTAATCAATTAGCTGACTAAGCATAACGTTTGCTAAGTGAAATCAGTGTGAAGCGAATAAGCGATTAACCGCAATTAATTAGTAGGAGCCGACTAAACGCAAACAACAGTAATATAAAATCGGTCAATTATTTCAAAGACTTAGCAAAGGAGAGGAAAAATTCATGAAAAAACAACTGGAATACTAATTGTATAAGTGCTATTTATATAGATAGTGTTTTTTGAGCGGTTCTATACCCTATTTTAATCATGTCGAAAGCAGCAATAAAGCAACTATTAAAAACCAACCAAATCTGGCAGGCTTCTGAAAAGAAGCGTTCCCGCCCTGCTTTGTCTAGTGGTTATCCCGCTTTAGATAAACAGCTGCACTATGCCGGTTGGCCCCAAGGGGCTGTTTCTGAGCTGTTATTACCTGCCAATGGCACCGGTGAATTACGCCTATTGGCGCCTTTAATGGCTAATTTATCTCAGCAGTCGGGGTATATATGCTGGATTAACCCTCCTTTTGAACCCTATGCGCCGGCCCTTTCAGGGTTAGGCATTGATATTAGTAAGTTGATCATTATTAAGACTTGCTCGGATATTGACACTATATGGACTGCTCAACAAGCAATGAACTCCAAGGCTTGCTCCCTTGTGTTGACTTGGTTGCCGAAAAAAAACTTATCTAAAGAGCTACGCAAGCTTTGTTTAGCTGCTGAAAACAGTCAATGTTGGGGAGTGACATTACGTCACCAGAGTTTAGCCACTACTGCATCACCTGCGGCTTTGCGTATGATTTTACATGCTCGCCAAACGACTCAAGGATTGTTCAATCAGCCCTTGAGTCAAGTGTCTATTATCAAGCAACCTGGTGGATGGAGTGGTCAAGAGGTTAAATTAAATCTTTACCCAGAAAGTATCTATTGGACTTCTCAAGCAGCAAAATTTTGGCCGAGTTTGGCTACTCATTCAAAGTCATCCGCTACTTTCAATCCAGAACAAGCCCAAGCTCAACTCAAACAAAGCCATCTGATGGCTAGCCTAGAGCGAAGTGTTCGACAAGGTAGTTCACAAGATCGCTGTGTTAACGGTGATTTAAAGAACAAGCGAGATTCACACCAGACTAATCACCACCCTCTCCACTAAGGTTTAGATTATGTGGTTATCTATTCGCTTACCCCAACTCCCTCTAAAAGCTTTGCTCACTAAAAAAGTAAAAGGGGTAGCCGTTCAGGCTGTTATTGATGAAAATAGAGTTATTTGTGTTAATCAAACAGCCAGTCAACTCGGCATCGCTGTTGGCCAAACGGTTACTCACGCTTTTGCTCTTTGTGAAACAATTAAGCTTTATCAGCGAAAACCTCAACAAGAACAGCAATTATTAAATAACCTTGCGATCACGCTCTACCCAATCAGTTCCTCAGTGATTGTTGAAAAAAACGGCATTGTAATTTTAGAAATAGCTAAAAGCTTAAAACTATATAAAGGACTCAATGCTTTACTCTCTCAAGTGAGGTATTTATTAGACAACCAATCCAGTGACTACCAAATAGCCATTGGCCACAGCCCTACCAGCGCTGAAATATTATCTTTTATGCCGTTAGCTTATTCAATGAGGGCGATAACCAACAAAGAACAAATTGATTTAAGTCATTTAAATCAGCTGATATCAAAACTTTCGATTCAATCTATGCTAATTGAAGATAAGGTAATCAAGCAGTTTCAATCTGTAGGATTTAAAAATATTGGTGAGTTGAAAAAAATTCCCCATGCTTCTTTGCAAAAGCGTTTTGGCAAAAAAACTTTAAACTACTTACTAAAGCTTTTTAATCAGCAAGCGGATCCAAGAGATTATTTTCAGCCACAAGAAAATTTCCATCAAAGTTTGGAGTTTAACGAAGTCGTTCATCATCGACAGGGATTGCTCTTTCCAATAAAACGATTACTCAACCATTTGGTTAATTTTTTACATCTGCATCAGAAGAATGCACATTGTTTACGCTGGCAGTTGTTTGATACCAGTAAAAGCTCTTTGGAGTTTAAAGTTGTTTTTTCAAACTCGCAAATATCTTTAAATAACTACCTCGAGCTAACTCAGCTTAATTTAGAGCATTATCAGCTTAAAGAGCCGATTGAAGGGATCGCTTTAACGGCAGATCAATTAACTTCTTTAAATATTGAAACTCAAGCTTTGTTTGAACAAGTCGGCGCTTTTAAGAATAACAGCCATTTTATGAACAAAATTCGCGCTAAACTGGGAGAGAAAAGTTGTAGTCAGCTGACTCAAAAGTCACATCATTTACCGGAACATGCTTCAAAGTTATCTGCTGAGGTTTCAATAAACCCAGACAAGAAGACAAAGATTCCTCAGCAAAACGATAAACCAAAAGAAAGTCACATTGCACGTGTTCAGCCGCCGACCTGGCTATTTAGCACACCAAAACCTATTAGGCTAATCAAGCGAAAACTTATCTTTAATGGAGAGTTAAAAATTGTTTCACCACCTCAAAAAATAGCGAGTTATTGGTGGGTCAATAGCTCGGCAAGGGATTACTATATTGCTGAGCATGAAACGGGCAGCTTGTATTGGGTGTTTTTAGATCGACTAAGTAAACACTGGTTTCTACATGGCGTTTATGGTTAGAAAGTAAAGGGATGGATTATTTTGAATTAAATACCACCAGTAACTTTACGTTTTTAACCGGTGCTTCACATCCTGAAGAACTGGTGAAAAAGGCGATTGAGTTAGGTTATTCAGGTCTTGCGATAACTGATGAGTGTACTTTAGCCGGTGTTGTCCGAGCACATGTGGCGGCACGTAAACATAACCAACAGCTTAAAGCTAACAGCAATAAAAAAACGACCGAACATAAAAGAAATAATCGCAAACTCTTCAAATTAATCATAGGCTCTCGAATTAAAGTTGATTTTCAATCAGAAAAAGATTTAGAGATTATTTTACTTTGCCCATGTCGAGAAGCTTATGCCGAACTTTCCTCGATGATCACCCGCGCAAGACGAAGCGCTGAGAAAGGAAATTACAGAGTGAAATTTGATTTCTTATCTCACTATATTGAAAGGTGTTTTTGTATTTGGCTTGATAATCAGCAGCCCTATAGTGTACAACAGCAGCAGTTACAGTCGCTAAAAGCTATTTTTCCTAAACGCTTATGGGTAGGTTATCGACGCCAGTTACAACTGACTGACTATCAATATTATTTAAACGGTTTAAAGTTGGCTGAAAATTTTAATCTACCCATGGTAGCGCATAACGCTGTGTTAATGCATTGTAAGCAACGACTCAAGCTGCAACATTGTTTACAAGCTATTCGATCAAATAAAACAGTGCAGTCTTTATCGGGAAAATTGGTCCACAATGCTGAACAGTGTCTACATTCTTTAATAACACTCGACAACCTTTATCCAGGTAGTTTATTAGCTGAAACAGCAAACATCGCTAAGCATTGTTACTTTTCACTCGATCAGCTTCGATATGAATATCCTAATGAAATATTACCTCAAACAATGTCGGTCACTGACTACCTTTCTGAACTCACCTATCAAGGAGCAAAGCGACGTTGGCCAAACGGTGTTGATAGTAAAGTGTTAAAGCAAATTGATTACGAATTGAAGTTAATTAAAAAACTTAAGTACGAACATTATTTTTTGACAGTTTATGACATTGTTAAATTTGCTAGAAAGCAAAATATTTTATGCCAAGGACGAGGGTCAGCGGCTAATTCTGCCGTTTGTTATTGCCTCTTTATCACCGAAGTTGATCCCGCACGAAGTGAGTTATTGTTTGAACGATTTATATCAGAAGAAAGAGATGAACCACCGGATATTGATGTTGATTTTGAACACCAACGTCGAGAAGAAGTGATTCAATATATTTACAAAAAATACTCACGAGAGCGTGCTGCTTTGGCGGCTACCGTTATTACTTATCGGCTAAAAAGTGCGATACGTGATGTCGGCAAAGCGCTCGGTATCGATCCGCCACTACTGGAACACTTAAGCCATTCACTCGCTTGGTGGGATAAGCCCGATCAATTACAGCAATACTTTAGCGATAGAAACGTATCCATTGACCGTGGTTTAGCTAAAAACTTTTATCAGTTAGTTATGGAAATTCTTCGCTTTCCAAGGCATTTATCACAACATGTTGGTGGTTTTATCATTACCCAGCGACCAATGTCTAGTTTAGTGCCTGTAGAAAATGCTAGCATGCCTGATCGAACCGTTATTCAATGGGATAAATATGATATTGAAGCATTAGGTTTACTCAAAATTGATGTTTTAGGTCTGGGGATGTTAACCATGATTCGGAAATGCCTTGAAATGACTAGTCGTTATTGTCAAGTCACAAGGCTCGGCGACATCCCTAAAGAAGATCCTCTCACTTATGACATGTTATGCAATGGTGATACTGTGGGCGTTTTTCAAATTGAATCTCGTGCACAAATGAGCATGTTACCTCGCTTACGACCAAGATGTTTTTATGATCTTGTCATTCAAATTGCTATCGTTCGCCCTGGTCCTATTCAAGGTAATATGGTCCACCCATTTTTGAAGCGGCGTAGTGGCGAGATCCCAGAAAGTTACCCTAATGATGAAATTAAACAAGTTTTAAAGCGCACGATGGGCGTCCCTATATTTCAAGAGCAAGTCATTAAACTTGCAATGGTTGCGGCAGGTTTTAGTGGTGGTGAGGCTGACCAATTAAGAAGAGCGATGGCATCCTGGGGGCGTAATGGTGATCTCTATCAATTTAAGCCAAAACTATTTAATGGGATGTTGAAACGAGGTTATCATCCAGAATTTGCCGAACGAGTTTTTGAGCAGATGAAAGGGTTTGGCAGTTATGGTTTTCCTGAATCTCACTCAGCCAGTTTTGCCATCTTGGCTTATTTTTCTTCTTGGTTAAAACGGCATCACGGTGCTGCTTTTTATTGTGCATTACTGAATAGTCAACCGATGGGTTTTTATACTCCTTCACAGTTAGTTCAAGATGCAATTCGGCATCGATTAAGGGTCTTGCCTGTCGATATTGATCATAGTCTTTGGGATTCTGACATTGTAGTTAAAGGGCAAAATAAGCCGCAAACAATTCGCCTGGGGTTTCATCTTGTAAAAGGGTTTAATCGGGCCGCAGCAGAAAGAATAATACAACAACGTCATATGAATCCCTTCAACAATATTAAAGATTTAGTATTTCGCTGCCAGTTAAACGCTATTGAAAAAGATGCTTTAGTACAAGCAAATGCTCTCCCTCGCTTGGCAAAAAACCGCTATCAAGCTCAGTGGCAGTCACTTGCTATTGAGCAGCAAAAACCATTATTACAATCATTAGATACCCAGCTTGCTCCCCCCTCCTCCATGGAACAATCGATAACTCCGCCCACTGAAGTTGAAGATATGTTAGCCGATTATCAAACTACTGGTATGACTTTAAAGCAACATCCTATCGCTCTAATGAGACAACAGGGTTGGATTGAATCTTGTAAAAAAGCATCGGAACTAACTTCAATGCGTCAAAACCAATTTGTTAAAGTGGCAGGTGTGGTTTCTTGTCGACAGCGTCCAGGCACTGCGGCCGGTGTATTATTTTTAACCTTGGAAGATGAGACCGGCAATATGAATGTGATTGTTTGGAAAAGCACTTTAGAAAAGTTTCGTAAAGAAATTCTGACAAGCAAGCTGTTATTTGTTAAAGGTGTTATTGAAAGAGAACGAAAAGTTGTGCATGTCATCGCCGGTCATATTACCGACATCAGTGACAAACTGCCCGCCTTTAGAAAAGGTTCAAGAGACTTTCATTAAAGCTTTTAAGGGCTGCTTTGTCGGAACTAAAGAAAGTCAGAGTTCATCGATTGAGATATTTTTTTGCTAAAACACCTATATTTTTACAGTCCTACAGGCTCTGTAAATGATCTCTCACGAAATACTAAGTCGTTAGCTTATTTAAAATGGAATTTTACTTGTTAGGCTATTCCTATATTTGCAGCTTTGAAAGCAAATGACTGGATGTAGGTGGTCGGATAAGCACAAAAACTCAAATCAAAATGAACTTAAGGAGAAAAATCATGCCAACAGTAACTTGGGAAAATATATCCAATAACTTGCAAATCAATGGTAATAAAATTAGACGTTCACTCGATACGGGTGACTACTGGGCTGGTGCAAATATAGTCAGTACAATTGAAAAAGGGACCGGGTTTGTCGAGTTTGAAATAAAACCACCAGCCGATCCCGCGGCCTCAACCATTATCCTAGGAGTTAATAAAAATGGAAGAGTAGCTGCCAACGATGAATATGACTTTTCATTTTACTTTACCGACGGCGAAGTTTTTGCCTATGAGAATGGCGATCTGGGGGCTTATATTGGAATTCCTTATGTTGCTGACGCGAGTTTTCGCTTAAAAATAGAGGCAGGAGATGTTGAATATCAGGTAAAAAATCCAGCAGATAGCGATTACTCGACTTTTGTGACTTCTAGCTTAAAGGCGGACACAAACGCTTGTTACACCGTTAATGTCACCATAAGACTCTCGGGTGATGGCGCAAAAATTATAGCGATGTCATAGTTAAAATAATATTCCAATGTTTAAGCAGAGATAATAAGGCTTAGTCCTTATTATCTTCCATCTCTTTGATAACGGCTTCTCTCTCTTTTTGGTAGTCCTCAAAAGGCACCTGATTGGACTGCATACAATGATCATATTGTTCCAAACTAATGACATTTCGCGCGCAATCGCTTCTTTGGACGTCCTGACCAAACTGGTACATCTGTTTACTACTGCATCCCGAGAAAAAGATAATTGAAATTGCCAAGGCTAATATTTTATTCATAATAGGTTCTACTTGCTTATACTCATTATTTACCTAATTATGAGACGCGAAACTAGGCATTTAGTTCAGCCAAATTAACACTACCAAATTTTACTTAACCATTGAGTACAAACATCGAAAAACGAGACAATTATTGCTATCGATATCGATATCGAATATTGATTGCTACAATATCGGCGTTTTTAACAGCCCAATAGGGCCCTATTTTTAGCAATTCACCTAACCGACTGATGAGTATTATAAATGTCGCTGCTTGAACAACAACCCGATAACCAAAACAACACTTACCCGCCACTTTCAGCGCTTTATCAGCAAAAATTAAATATTAATTGGCCTGACTACTTAAATATCATTAACCAATTACCAGCTAATTTTAAAATAGCCTCTAGTTTAAAGCTCCTAAATAAGGCTGACGAGTTAATGAATCAGCTGCAAGCGGGGGTATCCGAAGGCTCTCAAATAGAAAGATTTTTGATTGGAGGAATTGCCGATAACAAAACTATTTCCCACTTTAAGCTTGATCCGGAGCTATTGGGCAGCATGACCTCATTTGCAGGATTTAAGAAAATTCTTAAGAACGACGCTAGCGGTTTACAAAAATTACTCAAGATTATCCCCGCTAAAGGAAGGATTGACGGCTGGCATTATATGCAATTTACTGACGGTTATCGCCAACTGTTCGAAGCCAATGGCATTAAACAGGCCCCGCTTTTCCCTGCAACCCGTTTATTGGCGATGAAGCGACCCGATCAATTCGTTTGTATTGAGCCAGCAACTGATAATAGTTTTTACCAAGCATTTGGCATCAAAGCACTTAAAAAAAATGACTTTAGCCGCTATTGGGATGAAATCATTCTTACCATTCAGCAAACCGAATGGTTTAAACAAGATTTACCGATGGACCCTTCTCAGTTGGCTATTTATCGTACCAGAGTTTGTTTACTCGAACGATTGCTAAATCCGCCAGCGCAAATTCAAGTTTCAGAAACCGAATTCGAATCCGAAGCTGATTTAGAACGTGAAACTAATTTAGGATCTGAACATTCGGCTAAAAACACTCATGCTGACCCCCAAACTGAGGCTACTTTTGAACAGCCCAAAAGCCCTGAGCAACCTTCAAATAAAGGGATTGAGGCAAATTTTGACAATCCGCGTTCTAACCTTGAACAAAGCTATTCACACACGGATAGCCCGTCAATAGTCAGTAAAAATGGCATCGATATCGCTAAGAATTCAGCTCGAATCTATCAAACGGCTAAGCAGCCTAAAAAGATGAAAATCGCTCAACGTAAGTCAGACAAGGTGAATAAAGCCGCTGCGACTAAATTGATGTCGCAATACTACTTTGCCAACAAAGAGAAATTTGCCAAAGTTGATATGAGTAAAAAACGAGAGCAAATAATACAAAAATTATGTGACGGTGAGTCCGTTGAAGAGGCTTTCGCAGCCTTAATTTAAAGGTCTGCGCTAGTTTTTACTTGAAATGATTAAATTAGGGTCGTCAGCGATCCGATATTCAAGCGGAGCTTGTTTAACAACTTTACCTTTTCCCAGTTTTAATTCGCCATTCGGGTTTAAGGTGAAAGGTTCGTCAGTGCCGGTAATTTCATGTTTAGCTTGCCATAGCATCACCGCTTGCATGGCACTTTCGCGCTGCTTATCGGTGAGCTTTTCGCCGTTCTCCCATTTGCCCAGTTCAACGGCGGTTCTTAATTGGTTGACGGTTTTTTCGTCTAATTTATCGACAAAATCCTGATAATTCATACACTTACCTTATAGTAACTTATATTTTTAGGGGAACTCTTTAAATGAGCCGACCGCTACAACAGTCTGTTTGAACCGTAACACAAACGATTGACCCCACTTTGATAATAATTGAGCTTGTGGGGCTTATTGTAATTCTAAGTCCGAGAAAAGCCCAGTATTCTAGAAACAGCTTGCTGACTCGAAACTTAAACCAGTTAACTTTCATTTTGCTAATTAACTACCTTGTCTGTTTGTTTTTTAACCCTTGTGCCGAAGATTTTAAGCTAATCTGTTGATTTCACATTATTAAATTGAAGTAGTTGACTATAATTGCTATAGTTCGGGCGCTGGAAGGAAGTTGAGTAAAACTTGTCCACGGGTAGTTAAGCCATCAAAGGGCTTAGTAGAACGATTCATTTAGCTGAAATCATCTAAATCACGTTCAACTATCACAATGGAACCAGAGGAGCGAGTCACACTCCAAAAAAGACTATGCGGGTTGATACAACCCAAGAGCTTTCACTGCCGATTCGCCAAGGGTTTATTTGACCAATTCGAGATCATACTGGATTAAGCCAGTAGCACCTCTGATTGAGCTTGAACCAAACTCACAGAATTCAACGAGTTATTTCCAAACGAGAAGTAACTTTGTAAATAAACTGCCCCCCGAGAAAATCTAAGGTTTTTAATGGGTAGGCAAAGTAAACAACGACACAAGTCGAGAGAAAAAGAGAATTTCAGGCGCTAAATAAATAGAATTTAGCCCTAAACAGCAAGTAATTAGATAGCAGAAACAATGGGTCACAGAATTTGTGACGATAGAAACTAAACGCATTATTAATTGAAAGTTAGTCGACCCTGCCAAACGCACTTGTCGCTTTTCAAGAATAGAAACAAAATTAAATAAAGCTTGTATTTTATTGATATATAAAGATTTATTTATTAATCAAAGTCTAAATTTTGCGAAGATCTAGTTTCTAACTGTCTTTCTCTTCTAGTTTTAGCAACACGCCTCAGATCTCTCACTTGTTTTAAAAACGAATAAAACCTTAGAAATAGGGTTACAAGAGAGAATATAAATAATGAAAAGAATGTTAATTAACGCGACTCAGCCCGAAGAGGTTAGAGTTGCCTTAGTTGATGGTCAAAACCTTTTTGATCTAGATATTGAATTAGTTGGTCGCGAGCAGAAAAAGGCCAACATCCATAAAGGAAAAATCACCCGAGTAGAGCCAAGTTTAGAGGCAGCATTTGTAGATTACGGCGCAGAACGCCATGGTTTCCTTCCCCTTAAAGAAATTTCCAGAGAGTACTTTTCAGAAAAGAATTTTCGTGGTCGACCCAACATAAAAGATGTTGTATCTGAAGGTCAGGAAGTAATCGTACAAATCGATAAAGAAGAACGCGGAAACAAAGGAGCAGCCCTAACAACTTTTATCAGCCTAGCGGGTTGCTACTTAGTTCTAATGCCCAATAACCCAAGAGCTGGCGGAATTTCTCGCCGAATAGAAGGCCAAGAACGGGATGAACTTCGACAAGCGATGAGAGATGTGGATACCCCAAAGGGCATGGGTTGTATCGTTAGAACCGCAGGTGTTGGTCGTAGCGCGGAAGAACTCGAATGGGATATGAAAGTTCTTAAAAATCTTTGGGCAGCCATTAAAAAAGCCGCTGATGAGCGCCCTGCTCCGTTCTTAATACATCAAGAAAGCGACGTTATTATTCGCTCACTACGAGACTACTTGAGAGCAGATATTGGCGAAATTGTAGTTGATAAGAAAGAAATTTTTGAAAAAGTTAAGCGTCAAATTGAGTTTATACGCCCTGAATTTTCTAACCGAGTCAAACTAAATGAAGACAGAGAAATCCCACTGTTTAACCGATTCCAAATCGAAAACCAAATCGAATCTGCCTTTCTTCGCGAAGTAAGACTACCGTCAGGTGGTTCAATCGTAATTGACCCGACCGAAGCATTAGTATCCATTGACATTAACTCCGCTCGAGCGACAAAAGGCGCAGACATCGAGGAAACCGCATTTCACACCAATAAAGAAGCGGCGGTTGAAATAGCCAGACAGCTGAGACTTCGAGATATGGGCGGTCTAGTCGTCATCGACTTTATCGATATGTCACCAGTAAAAAATCAACGCGAAGTTGAAAATGTCCTACGCAAGGCGCTAACGCGTGACCGCGCGAGAGTCCAAGTTGGAAAAATCTCACGCTTCGGCTTACTGGAAATGTCACGACAGAGATTGAAGCCATCGCTGGGTGAATCAGCACATGGTGTATGTCCTCGTTGTTCGGGAACTGGCGTTGTTCGCGGTGTACAATCGCTGTCATTATCGATTTTGCGGTTATTAGAAGAAGAAGCTTCCAAAGATTCTACTTCAATGGTGCAAGCGGAATTGCCAGTACCAGTTGCTACATTCTTGCTTAACGAAAAACGCAAAATTATTGCTGCTATCGAGAAGCGTCAAAAAACAGCAGTTATCATCATTCCTAATCCGTATATGGAAACGCCTAATTATGAGATTAAGCGTCTAAGAAAATCGGAAACGATGGAAACTGAAAGCTATAAGATTCCAGTTCAACCTGAATTAGAAATTGTTGAATCAAGTGCCGAAGCCGCGATAACTAAACCTGTAGAGCAAGCTGCAGTGACAACTTTTGATCGTCCCGCAGCTCCGCAGCACGTCAGCAAAGAAGAACCAAAGAAACCTGGCTTTTTTGCAAGATTGTGGAATTCTCTATTTGGTGACGACAAAGATAAAAATAAGAAAAAATCGCACCAAAATAAAAACCGAAATAATCGTAATCGAAACCGCAACTATAAGAATAGAAACCGTAACGACCGCAATCGTAATCGCAACAAAAACGCGAACAAACAAACTAAACCTTCTAACAAAGATTCCATTAAGAATAAGAACGAGCAAAAAGATTCTCAAAATCGTGGTAACCGAAACCCGAGAGGTAATCGTAATAATCGTTCGCGAAATCAAAAGAATAAGCCTGATAGTAATCAAACTAATCAGCAAGCAAAACCTGTTGCGGATCGCAAGCCTCGTCCAGAGAGAAAGTCTCGTGACGATCGACGTAAACATGTAAATCATGAAGCCGCTAAAGAGAACAAACAGCAAGTTGACTTGGCCAATAGCAAAACAGAGTCTTCGCCTAAGGTTGAGCAAAAAGAAACTGCACGCGATAACAAGCAGAACCAGCGTAAAACAGAAAAGCCAACTGTGGCACAAAATAAGGCAGATTCTAAAGGCAGTAAAACAACAAAACCGACTGATAACAGCAATCAAACTCGAGCTACAAAGCCTGAACAAACAGCGGCACCAGAGCATTCGACTAAAGATCATGGCAAATCAAGTAACGCTAATACGAGTAATACCAATACTAGTAACGCCAAAAAGGCCGATGATCAGCGAAAACAATCTGCTGTAGCGGAGAAAGTCCCTGCCGATAAAGAATCAGTTGTTGAAAGATCTGTAAAAGTTGAAGCACAGGCATCACCAGTGACAGAAACTTCTAATCAGAAAGGCTCTAGCCAGAATTCCGTTGAGAGTGAAGCAAAAAACAATCACATAAAATCAACCAAAGAAACTGCTAAACCATCACCTTCTCAAACAGAAGCTAAGCAAAGCAAAATAAGTGAGTCGGTTGGAATCCCTAGCAAACCTCGTAAAGCCTTTTCTGAAATGGCCAAAGCAGCTAATCCTGAGCCGTTAGTTGTTTCTGATTTTGGTTTTAAGCCGACTGTTTACGCAAGCGGTGAGACTGTAACTAAGCCTTGGACTCCAAGTAAAGAAATGCCAAGTAGTTACA
Organism: Kangiellaceae bacterium; assembly: GCA_965230525.1. GTDB lineage: Bacteria > Pseudomonadota > Gammaproteobacteria > Enterobacterales > Kangiellaceae. Next base: position 3,247,905 of record OZ246008.1, on the reverse strand, counting down.
GCCCCATGGCTAAACCAAACCTTGAAGAACTGACACGCACAGAAAGTAATTAGCAAAACAAATCGATATACACTGATTTTAAACAATCAATAAAAACGGCAACTTAATAGTTGCCGTTTTTATTGGGAAGCCTCTCATTAATAAATCAATTGCTTATAGGATAATCGGTAAAAAAGCTATTGGTTATAAATCCATTGATACAAATTCTCAAACTCCTGTTTTCTTGTCTCGCTAAAAATAGGGTCATCAATATGCTTAACACGAGATTCAACAACCGCCCAGTCTGCTTCCGTCATAAACTCGTTAGCAAAGGCAAAAATATTTGATTCTTCGAGGTTCATATGTTCAGTTAGTAGATTGATATAGCTGTAGCATTGTGCGACAAGCTCTTGTTTATTTAATTCGAGAAACTCAGTTTCTAGTAGACCGAGTAGCTTTAGAAGTTGTCGACTAAGCTGGTACAGCGTTTGATGCTGGCGTTCTACTTCCTCTATTTTATTGGTTAACTCGGAAGAGTTTAGTTTTAGTTGATTAAAGATAATTTCTTCCGTTGGATGGTGAAATATATCTTGATAGGTTGTCATATATTGTAAAATATTTTGCCACTTATGATAGTCAGGTGAGTCTAATTGAGATTCGAGTTGTGCTACTTCGCTTCGAAAAAGTGTTAATAATTGAGCAGCATTTTTATGATCGGTTTTTAGTTGCAATAGTATGGCATGCATCGTCGGCTCCAACAAATAGTAGCCAATCAGTTAATATTAACTCATCAGTAAAATAGTCGATTGGCAAATAGCTTGTGAAACTAGCCTAACTAAAAAAGGGCGTTGTCAAATTGACACAAATCATAAGTTGGACGTATAGCAGTACTAATTGGTAATTAAATAAGTGAAAGCGACAAAAATTTTGGCTTTATTGGGGAGGAAACAATCTTAATCGTGCAATTTTTTGAGACTGATATTTCGGCTTTAAATTAATACCAGACCCAGTTAGAACGGTAATATTCGGTCTGTTTAACAGTTTCGATAGCCTTATTTAGGCGCTTAAGAAACGACTCTTTTTGAGTTTTTCGACTCAACATGAAAGAAAGAGAGTCTTGGGAAATGGTAATAGGACAAGCTTTTAGCGTATCGCCTGATGCGTTTACTGAAGAACGATAGGCGACCACTGCAGGGTCATCGACTACGCCGTCGAGATTTTTATCTCTTAAAAGCTTTAAATGTTGAACACCACTATTTACATAGTAAAGCTTTTGATTCAGTTCAGGGTCTTGTTGAATATTGGTGAGCTCTTTACCGTAGACAATTCCGTGTTGCACCGCCAATTTAAATCCATCCCTGATCAATTCTTCTAAACTCATGGTTTGGCATTTTTCATAATATTTCTGAGTCGAATAAAGCATCATAAATTCTGCGCGATACGGTGTGCTGAAATAGGCGAATTTAGCCCTATCCTTGGTATAGGCGGCGTTAATTTGCATATCGATCGTTCCCTTCTGCAATGCCTCCTGCGCGTCGAGGTAAGACATTCTTTGGAATTTAAGTTCGCAATTAAGGTCTTTCGCGATGCGCTTTACTAAGGTTACTTGCAAGCCAACCACAGAGCCGTCGGACTGGTATATTTGATATGGTGGCCAATGATCCATGCCGACGGTTAACAAGCATTTTGCACCATCAGGGGCTGATCCATTGCTCTCTGCCCTTACTTCGACAGCAAGTAGACTACTGGTCAATAAAGACAAAAATAGAATTAATATTCGTAAATAGCTCAAATTTGATAAAACCAACAAAAAGTAGCGAATGTTTGTTAATGTTTAATGATATTAGTTTAATTCTTAAATAAGGTACAGTCAGCAACGAATGGAAAGTGTAAATTCATTGAAGTAACTCTTTAATAAGCCCATGGCTGGCGTCTTCAATGAGGTCTATAACGTGATCAAAGCCACTTTCGCCGCCATAATAGGGATCAGGGACTTCTTTTTCTTTGCTTTTCTCGCTATAACTTAAGAATAACTTAATTTTGTCAGTCAATGAGTGTTGGCCTTGAGCTAGCGCTAAAGTGTTTGCATAGTTTTCCTTGTCCATAACCAAAATATAATCAAAACTGACTAAATCTTCTGGAGTGATTTGCCTTGCTCGAAGCGTTGAAAGGTCATAGCCTCGTTGTTTGGCTGCTTTTACCGAACGTGGATCCGGTGGCTCTCCTGCATGATAGCCGATGGTTCCGCAGGAATCGACTTGCACATGATTTAAGCTGGGGTGCTCTCTTAATAACTTGGTAAATACCCCTTCAGCCGTGGGTGAACGACATATATTTCCCATACAGACAAATAGTATTTTCATTTACGGTTTCCTTATCGCCGATTTTCCTTAAGCGATTGGTTTGCTCGGGCAAGATCATCTGGTGTATCTATTCCTGCAGGCGGCGCTTTAGTCAGCGCTTTAATCATAATTGCTTCGCCATTTTCAAGTACACGTAATTGCTCTAATTTTTCTAAGGATTCAAGTTGCGACTCTGGCCAATTCACAAATTGTTCAAGCAAAGAAACTCGATAAGCATAGATACCAATATGGCGAAAGTAACTGACGCTTTGCTCATGAGGTTCACGGACGAATGGAATTTGTGCGCGTGAGAAATAAATAGCCTTACCCTGCTTGTCAAAAATTACTTTTACCGCATTCGGATCTTGAGCTTCCTTTGAATCCATCGAGCAACAAAGTGTCGCCATTTTAGCGTGGTCGCTACTCAATAAAGCCGCTACCAGGCTAATATTCTCACTTGGAATAAAAGGCTCATCACCTTGCACATTGACTACTACATCATGTTTATCTAAACCTATTTTTTGAGCTGCTTCATAAATCCTATCACTGCCAGACACATGATCTTCTCTGGTCATTACAACATCAAAACCGGCATTTTCAACGCATGCTTTAATGTCTAAATGATCAGTGGCTACTGTAATTGATTTGGCCCCGCTTTTACTTGCTTGTATGCAAACCCGTTCAATCATGGTTAACTCCCCAATCTTTGACAGCGGTTTTCCAGGCAAGCGAGAGGATTGATAGCGAGCAGGAATAATTACATGAAAACTCATATCAGCTCATCCACTTGCTCTGCCGTAAGACTATCGGCCTTATCTGCGAGCATCACCGGTATTCCGTCATCGATTGGAAATGCCAACCGATCAAAACGACAGATTAGCTTTGTTTTACTTTTGTCGATGCTTACTTTGCCATGACAAATAGGACATACAATTATTTCTAATAAGGAGTTTTCCATACTTTTTTACTCATTCAATTATTTTCGATATCAATCGACTAAACGCTAAGCTTAACTAGCAAATCTACTTTGGAGTAACATCTAATATTTTTTTGTTGATACGTTGCAATAAACTGGTTGGGATATCCATACTAACACTTAGATAGTACCAATTCTTTTTGGCAAAGGTTGTACACTTTACCGCGTCTTTTTCTGTCATGACGACAACTTTATCCTCATGAATATGGTTAAAATCAGCTAGACTAAATTTATGGTGATCAGGAAAGACACTCGTCGAATTAATTTTAGCAAACTTAGATAAGGAGTCGAAAAATCGTTGCGGATTGCCAATACCTGCAACGGCAACCACTTCTTGCGAAGCCAAAAACTCGAGCGGTTTTGATTCGCCCGATTTTAAATTAACCAATGCAGTTTCAACCAAGGTTGATTTATCATGAGTAAACTCGGTGGGTTGATTGCCATTTTGTATTACGAAATCAACTGACTTTAAACGTCCCAGTGGTTCTCTTAGGGGGCCAAACGGTAATATCATTTTGTTTCCAAACTGTCTAGCACCGTCAAATAAAACTACTTCAATAGCTCGCCCCATTTGATAATGTTGCAAACCATCATCGCTAATTATGAGATCGACCTGATTATTTTTTAACAGATAATCGACAGCGTTAGAGCGAGCTGGTGATATAACAATGGGAACTTTTAAATTTTTATATTGCATAAAAGCTTCATCACCTACCGTAGTCGCATTATCTTGATCTGAAACTTGGTGAGGAAACGAGCTTACTGTTGATTTATAGCCGCGGCTGACAATACCAACGGAAACGCCTTGTTGAGAAAAATGTTTCACCAAGCTTGCAATGAATGGCGTTTTACCTGTGCCGCCAACGGACAAATTACCGACCACAAGTACGGGCTTATTGAATCTATTGCTAGCCAATAGATTATATCTATACGCCAATCTTTTGAGTAACACTAGCAATAAGAGTGGAAGTTGCAGTGGCCAAACTAACAGCGTTAACCAAGAACGAGAATACCAGAATTTTTCAACTGCATGCGTGACAGTCATGGTTGCGAATGGTCTTCAAATTGTAAATGATATAAGTTTGAATAGATCGACTGATTGTCGAGCAATTGCCGATGAGTCCCCTGCTCTATGACTCTTCCTTCATCTAAAACCAATATACAATCAGCTTTCTCAATTGTTGACAGCCGATGTGCGATGACGAATGTCGTTCGATTCTTGGTAAGCGTATCAAATGCGGCTTGAATATGTCGTTCTGACTCGGTATCTAAAGCTGAAGTTGCTTCATCAAGTATCACTATAGGTGAGTCTTTATACAGCGCTCTTGCAATAGCAAGCCTTTGCCTTTGTCCACCTGAAAGCTTGGCACCGTTTTCGCCGATATTTTCATTCAGCCCCGATGGTAATTGTTCAATAAATTCCCACGCGTGCGCCTTTATAGCAGCTTGTTTTATATTTTCCATTTCAATGTTAAGTTGCTCATCTGAGAGATTATACAGATCAACAGCGTAAGCGATGTTTTCAGCGACACTGGACGCAAATAGCGTGACGTTTTGGCTGACAATGGCAATGTGTTTACGTAGATTAGATAGTTTTAATTGGGTAATATCATGATCATCGATACAGATTTTTCCTGAACTAGGTTCATAAAAACGAAGTATTAAATTAGTGATGGTTGATTTACCACTTCCCGATCTTCCAACAAGTGCAAAAGTTTGTCCCGGTTCGATTGAAAAAGTAATATCATCTAAAACCTTTTTGTTTCCGTCATAAGAAAAACAAACCTTGTTAAAATCGACCTTGCCTTTGACTTGTGCTAATTCAACGCCGCCGGTATCTTTTTCTTCCATTTCATCGAGTGTCTCAAAAATACCTTGCGCTGCAGCCAATCCTTTTTGAAAAACACTGTTCAGATTAGAGATCACCTTTAATGGCTTGAGCATCATGATCATCATTCCAAGCATTGCGACAAAATCTCCCGGTGTTAGATCACCCACTGACAACTGCTTGCCCGCAAAGTAAATTACAAAAGCTAACGCCACACCAGCAACTAGTTGAATCAGTGGCGTACTAACAGCCTTAGTTGCAACCATCTTAATATTTTGAGTTCGATTCTTTTTTGCTTCTTGATTGAAACGTTCTAGTTCATAAGCTTCACCGCCAAATGTTTTGATCACCTTGTAACCTTCGACAACTTCTTGGGTGTTTTGGGTTAGGCCGCCCATGGCTTTTTGAATATTTTTACTGATTCGTTTGAATCGTTTACTCGCGCTACTTACAATCCAGCCTACAATCGGTGCGGAAATTAAAAAGAGACTCGCCAATTGCCAGCTAGTATAAAAAATAAAACAAAGGATATAGATAATTACGCCACCTTCACGAAGTAATTTAGTAAAGGTATCGGTGGTCACCGTTGCGATTTGTTGACTGTCAAAGGTTATACGAGAAACTAATTTGCCTGTTGAGTTAGAGTCGTAATAATCACTCGGCAATCTAAGGTATTTATCGACGATTTCTACTTGAATTTTATGAACGATATTTTGTCCTACCCAAGACATACAATAGGCAGAAATAAAACTAGCAACTCCTCGAACCGTAAGTAGTAATATTATAAAAAGAGGCACATTCTCCATGATCGCCTTATTGTTGTTGATCAGGACTTCGTCGGTCAGAGGTTTTAACGCCAATACAAATAGGAAGTCCATTCCAGCATAAGCTAAGTTTCCAAGTACAGCGATTGCGAAAGCAAGTTTGTAGTGTTTTAGATAACCCCTTAGTCGCTTAAAGGTTTGTGGCTTGACCTGCTGGGTAAGCTCACTCATTCTTCGTTCCTTTGGGTCGCCATTTGTAAATTCACCACCCCTAACTGAGAAGTGGCATCCATTGCGGTAACAACTGATTGGTATGGCGTATTGGCGTCAGCGCTAATAATTACAGGTACATTTTGATTTGCATCGACACTTGGTTTAATTGCAGCTTTTAAGGTTTCCAAACTTTCATTGACCAAGCCTTTCCCATTTACGAAATAACGTCCCTCTTTATCAATACTGATTTCGAGAGTCTCGGGTTTGGTATCTAATGGTTCGACACTTGCTTTGGGCAGCTCTAATTTAATTTGAGTTTCACGAGTGAAACTGGTGGACACCATAAAAAAGATCAGCAGCAGAAAGACAACGTCAATCAGCGGTGTAAGATTCACGGTAATCTCTTGTTTGTTTTGTTTGCGAAACATTCAATCAGCCTCTGAGAGTTTCACGTTCGCCGTGCAATACTTCAACCATTTTTAGCGCTTCTTGTTCCATTTCAGCAACCAGTTCATCGACTTTTCTTTCAAAATGTCGATGAAAAATTAAAGCGGGTATCGCAATGATTAGTCCAGTCGCGGTAGTGATAAGTGCTTCTGATATGCCATGAGCCAATGCGCCAGCATCTCCAGTTCCTTCAACGGTGATGACGGTGAAAACTCGAATCATACCGATGACGGTTCCGAGTAATCCTAATAAGGGCGTAATTTGAGCGATGGTTCCCAAGGTATTCAGAAATCGTTCCAGTTTGACCACCGCTAATCGTCCGGCTTCTTGAATACTTTCTTTCATGGTATCGCGACCATGTGAATGATTCACCAAACCCGCAGCCAAAATCTCACCTAATGGCGAACTGTCCTTTAGCTTTTTTAAACGAGCTTTGTCGAGCTGATTGTTTTTTATCCAACTCCAAACTTGAGCCACCAGATGTTTTGGGGTAATTCGAGATCTTCGTAAGCTCCAGCTTCTTTCAATACAAATAACAAAGGCAGCTAAAGAACATAGCACAATCGGTAGCATTATCCAGCCACCGGCTTTCAACAATGAAATCATTTTAAATGGAAGTCCTCGAGTTAGTTGACTCTACAGCGCTTAAGCTGCTGATTTTATTAGATGGTTTTGTTTTATTATGGCTTCTAAAGAGCCGACTTAATGCGAATTATAGCAAGTTTTAATGAATAATTAAGGGGAAACAATCAATGCTAAGATTATCTATTAATAAACCGGCCTAAACCCACTAAAATAACACTCTTATTCAATACTGAGTTAAGGTTTACGATGCCAAAACTTAGGATGACTGACGCGCTCTTTTTCTAGCTTAAACTCTCCATTTGGCTGTTCCGAAAAGGTAATGGCACCGGTTTCAAAAGTGACTAAGGGCATGCTGCCTTGTTGTAAGTATCGGTTCATGACCTTTGCTTTAGGAAACCCCCACTGGTTCGCGTATCCCGCTGAAAATACTACCCACTTGGGTGATAACCACTCGACAAAATTTGCCGTTGAACTGGTATTGCTGCCGTGATGGGGTGCGATTAGTAAATCGACTTTACTTAACTTATCGGCTAATGGGTGCTCTAGCAAACGAGATTCCATTTTTCTCTCGATATCTCCCGCCAATAAAATACGATGGGTTCCGGTGTCAATAAACAACACGCAAGAGGCATTGTTTCCCTTTACTGAATTCGCTAGCGGCTTTGGCTGTTTAATTAAGTTTATAAACTGAAAGCTAACCTGATTCCACTGCCACGCCGGATAATCGTGACAATCACTAATCGTATTGACATTAGCCTGCGATAAATATTGTTGTAGTAAAGGCTTATTGGTGAAATGTGGCTCACCGAGTAGCACCTCGTTAATACTCAAATATTCTATAAGACTGGCAACGCCCCCGGCATGGTCGGCATCATTGTGGCTAACCACCAACTTGTCGATTTTCCCAGTGGTCTCACGAAGTAAATAGGGAATTACGCTGGTTGTTGCGACGCTATATTGAGTCGATGTTTTGTCAGAAGTTGCATTGTTAGGGACTTGAGATTGGCTTAGCACACCATAACCAGTGTCGTACAATAAGTGCCTATTTTTACTATGAATTGAGACTGCTAACCCCTGACCAACATCATGTACAACCATCTCGAAGCGCGGTTTTGTGGGTTTGTCGATCAGAATAAAGGCTGCTAATAAACCAATAGGGAGCATTAAAGGTCGTAAAGCAATTTTTTTAGGGAGTAGATAAAGCCAACTCAGCAAGAATATGAACAATGAACTCCATAGACTCAATGTTGGCAGTTTTATTGTGGCATTCAGTTCAGCTAATATTTGCTGCACCTCCAATTTCAATAGGATTACCCAGTGTACCCAATCAAAAATCCAATTTGCTACTGCCTCCCCTAAAAATAAGCTCACTAGACCGATGTAAATCATGGGTGCCGTCACAAAAGTTGTTAACGGGATTAATAAAACATTAGTGATAATTCCAACCCACGCAAACTCTCCAAACGACCACCAAGAAATTGGAATTAATGCGATAAAAAGCATCCAGTTAATTCTTAGCCAGCTCTTAAACTTAACAAATGATCCGTTAAGATTAGCCTTGTAGGATACTCCCATCGCGATAATTGCCACTGCATAGGCTGATAGCCAAAAACTAATTGAGATAACGGCAAAAGGATGTAACAGTAATATGCATAATACTGCTAACCCTAAAATATCGCCGAGTGGCAAATGCCTTCCACTCCACCGACAGAGTAAAAATACCGATAGCATAATTAATGCTCTTTGTGCCGGATAGCCGAGACCGCTTATTAAGGTAATAACGATTGCACTTAGAAGTGAGATAATCTCAGCGATTCGCTGGGCGGGAATTAAGCGAGAGAACTTTAGCACTCGGGTTAATAAAATTAACGAAAAGTAATAGCCCCACAAAGCTGCGATCCCAATATGTAAACCGGATATGGCCAATAAATGGGCAGTTCCCGATTTAACGATGTTATTCCAATCTTCTACACCTATTTCAGCCCTTTCACCCATCGCTAACGCTAGAATCACACCTTTGGTTTCCGAGTGGTTTGTAACTGCGGTTATCGATTGGTAAATAGAATTTCTAACTCGGTGATAAGCAGAGTTTAAGTTCGGTTTCGTATCGAGTAGTTGTGCCGATCGAACATAGCCGCTTGCGAGATAACCTTGGCTCAATAGCCATTTCTCATAATCAAACGCATGAGGATTTAATCGCGCATGGTTTGGTTTCAACTTAACTTTTAAACGCCAATGAGTCCCAGCGGTTAAATGTGGGGCTTGATTAGGGTCTACTCGATAATAGCTTAGTTTAAGTTTTTTAAAGCTTGCTGCTGAAAGCTTATTTTGATTGAGTTGTTGGATACAAAAATCAAATTTGGCGGTCTTATCCGCACTACTCGCTCCGCGTGCACGAGCGTCACCTAACCATTTCGGTATGCTGCATAAATAACCGTCAACCTCAACAATGGTTGGTTGGGAAATTGTGTATTTAGAAAAGTGAATCCAAGTTTTTGCGGTGATGCCCGAATAGCTTACCCCGATTACCAGCGACACTAGCCAAAGACCAAAGGATTTAGGGATATTCTGGCTAACTTTGGAAATAAATTTAAGCTGACGCTTACCCCAAATAGAGCAAAGGCTTAAAATTAGCAGAGTTAGGCAAATAGAAATAAGGCAATTTAATTGCCGCTCCGATTGCCAAATGTTGAGCGTGCTTAAACCGAGTAAGAACGCAAGACTATTCCATTTCAAATCAATTCCTTTTGGCTTAAATGGTTTAAGCAACAGTTGCCTATAACTTTCAATAAAAATTTCTGTTGCTCGAAGCCATCAAAGGCTACAATCATCATAACAGAAAATAGTAGTAATTCTCAGGCTCAATATGCCTCGCAAATTAATTCGTAAATATTTACCCGATCCGGATGCAATAAAAGGTAACCGATATTTGGCCATTTTTGGTCCGGTTATCCATGAACCACAACTCTGGCACCTAACTCGACACTCCGTCAGCAAGGCATTTTTCTTAGGGTTATTTTTTGCATTCTGGCCGGTTCCCTTCCAGATGGTTTTGGCGGCTGGCGGTGCCATATTAATCAGAGCTAACCTACCTTTGTCAGTAGCACTAGTTTGGATAACTAACCCGGTGACTATGCCCTTTCTATTTGGTTTTGCCTATTATGTGGGGGTATCCGTGCTCGGCTATCAGTCAACGGAGTTTGAGTTTGAACTCAGTTGGCAATGGTTGGAATACAACTTACATGCCTTGTGGCAGCCTTTTTTGCTCGGATGCGCGATTTGTGCGGTAGTCGCGGGTGTGCTCGCCTACTTTGCGATTGGTCTTTTTTGGCGACTGCATATAGGCCGAGCATGGAAAACAAGAGCCCTCAGCAGAACGCGAAAACACTAACGTTTCTCTTTTGTTTCTAAAATTACCGACGTATTCGTTCTGACCACGCCATCAAGATCACCAATAAAATCAATTAACCGGCTCAATTGTTCGGTATTTCTTGCGTGAATGACTGCAATCATATCGTATTCACCACTGATCGCATGCACCGCTGAAACTTGTTCTATTTTCATTAATGCGGAAGACACTAACGAGGCACTTTTTTGTTCTGCCGCAATGGCAACGTGAGCAGAGACAAACTGATTTAAATATTCTTTTCCTAATATTAAGGTGTAGCCCAGTATCACCCCTTCTTTCTCAAGCTTTGCGATTCGAGCTTGCACAGTAGCACGAGATACCTTGAGCTTACGGGCGATATCTGAAACCGTCGCTCTCACATCTTCTTTTAGAACACTTATTAGCCGTTCTTCACTTTCAGTTGGCATATTGACACCTTCAGTTAGCAAATTGACAATTTTATATCACAATTTTGTAATTTTTGACACTTCAAATTGACGATTAGGTTATACATAATGTTTCTCTGTCGTCGCTGGGCCAATTTTTTCGACCCAGAGAACTATTATTGTGTTGAATCCACCTTTTCAAGAGAGCCTAAATCATGTCTGAAACTAACCAAGTTACTAGAGAATTATTTGATGAAGTAATGGTCCCTAACTATGCACCTTCGACGGTTATACCGGTTAAAGGTGAAGGCTCAAAAGTGTGGGATCAACAAGGCAATGAGTTTATCGATTTCGCTGGCGGGATTGCAGTAAATTGCCTAGGTCATTGTCACCCTAACCTTGTTAAAGCATTAACTGAGCAAGGCAATAAACTTTGGCATTTATCCAATGTGATGACCAACGAGCCAGCGTTGCGTTTGGCAAAGAAAATCTGTGACGCGACTTTTGCGGATAAAGTCTACTTTGCAAACTCTGGTGGCGAAGCCAATGAAGCGGCACTCAAGCTAGCCAGACGCTGGGCTCTTGATAATCACGGTGAAGAAAAATCTCATATAATCGCGTTTACTCAAGGCTTTCACGGTCGAACCTTTTTTACCGTAACCGTTGGTGGGCAACCCGCCTATTCTGATGGTTTTGGCCCTAAACCGGGTGATGTGTATCATGCGGAATATAATAATTTAGAGAGTGTAAAAGCTTTAATTTCAGATAAGACCTGTGCTGTTGTTATGGAACCATTGCAAGGTGAAGGCGGAATTATCGAGCCAACCAGTGATTTCGTGAAAGGTGTGAGAGAGCTTTGCGACCAGCACAATGCACTCTTAGTGTTCGACGAAGTGCAAACAGGTGTCGGTCGGTTAGGTAGCCTATATGCCTATATGGATCTCGGTGTAACACCAGATATCTTAACCACCGCTAAAGCCCTTGGCGGAGGGTTCCCTATTGGCGCAATGATCACGACCACTGAGATTGCCAAGCACCTAAAGGTAGGCACTCACGGAAGTACTTATGGTGGCAATCCTCTGGGCTGTGCAGTTGCTGAAGCAGCATTTGATACAGTCAATGACTCCGCGGTTCTAGCTGGGGTAAAAGCCAAGTCCAAGCTTTTTGTTGATGCTCTCAACGAAATAAATAGTAAATATGATGTTTTTGAAGAAATACGAGGTAAAGGGTTATTAATAGGCGCTGCGCTTAAACCTGAATACAAAGGTCGAGCAAAAGAAATATTATTGGCAGCCATGGAGGAAGGTGTAATGACGTTAGTGGCAGGTTTAAATGTCTGTCGTTTCGCACCTTCATTAATCGTTCCGGATGATGTCATTAAAGAAGGAATGGCCAAATTTGAAAAAGCAGTGGCCAAGATCGCGCAGGGATGATTGTATCTCGGGTAATCTAAATGACCACCCTTTAATAAAAGAGCAGGCTCTTATGCCTGCTTTTTTGCCAAACCAACACGAGAACTGTCTATGATAATAATTCGCCCAATTAAAGCAGCAGATTATGATTCACTTTACCAGATTGCCATTGATTCGGGTCATGGGTTTACATCATTACCGGTTAATGAAGAAATACTAAAAAGCAAGATAGCACGATCTGAAGAGTCCTTTGCCGCTGATGTCACGGAACCGGGCGACCAAGGCTATCTATTTGTGATGGAAGACACCGAGTCTGGAGAAATTGTTGGTACCTCTGGCGTTGAAGCTGCCGTCGGTTTGGATTCCCCTTTTTATCATTATCACCTCGGCAAAGTTGTCCATTCATCGAGCGAATTAAAAGTGCACAACACGGTCAATACTTTGACCTTGTGTAACGATTACTCTGGAGTGACCGAAATTTGCACCCTATTTCTAAAAGAAAAAGCTAGGGTCAATAGTAATGGCCGTTTCCTTTCTCGATTTAGGTTTCTGTTTATTGGTGAGCACGAGAAGCGTTTTAGCGACAAAATAATCGCAGAAATGCGCGGTGTTTCCGATGAGCATGGCCGCTCTCCTTTTTGGGAATGGCTAGAAAAGAATTTTTTCTCAATCGACTTTCCTACCGCAGACTACTTAACAGGCACTGGTAACAAGCGATTTATTGCCGAGCTTATGCCTAAATATCCAATTTACGTCAGTTTACTTAGCGAAGCAGCGCAATCTGTGATCAATAAAGTACACGCCAAGACCGAACCAGCACTTCGACTGCTCGAGTCCGAAGGGTTTCATCGTAGCGACTATGTCGATATTTTTGACGCAGGACCCACAATTGTTGCTCAAAGGCAGCATATAAAGACGATCAACCAAAGTCTAAGACTTCAGGTCAAGTACATTGATGAAGATGATTCGGTTGATGAAAACTCCAGCAGCATGCAACAAAAGTTTATTATCTGTAACACCAAAGTTAAAGAGTTTAGAGCGCTACAAACCAAAGTGTCCATTTGTGACAATGACCGATACGTTTTGCTAACTAAAAAGCTAGCGGACGCGCTTAAAGTGACCCAAGACGATTGGGTTCGAATGATAGCCAACTGATTAAAACTGTAACGAATCAATCCAATTTACTCAATAATTTATGAAATAGCCCACAAGTTAAATATAAGGCGATTAACAAAATGACAAATTCTACTCAATTAATTAATGGCCAATGGTTAGCCGGAAGCGGCGCTGAATTCAGCAGCCTAAACCCCGCTAAAAATCAGGTCGTTTGGCAAGGAAACTCAGCCGATAAATCACAGGTAAACCAAGCCGTATTAGCGGCAAGACAAGCATTTAAAAGCTGGTCTGCAACCAGCTATGAAAATCGACTCGCCATGGTCAAAAAATTTGGTGAAGTGCTACTTAATTACAAAGCAGAACTTGCTGAGACTATTTCTCAAGAAACTGGTCGGCCGTTATGGGAAACAACCGCGGAAGTTGGCGGCATGGTTGGCAAAATTGCTATTTCCGAAAAAGCCTTTGCAGAAAGAACAGGCACAGTTGAAAGCGAAATGGCGGGTTCTCGAGCTTTTATTCGTCATAAACCACACGGTGTGGTTGCAGTATTTGGGCCCTATAACTTTCCCGGTCATTTACCCAATGGGCATATTATTCCTGCACTCCTCGCCGGCAATACCGTAGTTTTTAAACCAAGCGAATTGACACCTAAAGTCGCAGAAGTCACCCTGAAAGCATGGCTCGAAGCAGGTCTTCCCGATGGCGTGATCAACCTAGTTCAAGGTGAAGTTGAAACAGGAATCGCTCTGGCTGGTCATTCAGATATCGACGGATTGTTCTTTACCGGCAGTTCAAATACAGGCCATTTGTTACATAAACAGTTCGCGGGACAGCCCGGCAAAATACTTGCTCTCGAAATGGGCGGAAATAACCCACTCATAGTGAATGGCGTTTCAGATATTGATGCGGTTGTGCACGATTTAATTCAATCCGCTTTTGTCACCACTGGACAACGCTGTACTTGTGCACGTCGCATTTTCATTGAACAAGGCGAGCAAGGCGATGCCATCATTAATCGCTTTGTTGAGGTCGCAAAAAACATAAAGATTGGTCACTACGACGATGAAGATGCCCCCTTCTTTGGTTCTCTGATTTCAGAAAAAGCGGCGAAAGATATGGTTTCTGCGCAACAAAAGCTAGTAGACTTAGGTGGAAAAGTGTTACTGGAGCTTAAGCACCTTCAGCCCGAGACTGGGTTTGTTTCTGCTGGTATCATCGATATGACCGGTGTCAACAATGTACCTGATGAAGAATACTTTGGACCCTTGGCAAAAATTTATCGTTACCAAGAGTTTGAACAAGCTATGCAAATGGCCAACGATACCCAATTTGGCCTATCGGCGGCATTGCTAAGTGACAGTCAAGAAACATACGATCAGTTTTTTGCAGCAAGCCGAGCCGGAATTGTTAATTGGAACCGGCCGACTACGGGTGCTAATTCACAAGCTCCCTTTGGTGGTATCGGCGCAAGCGGTAATCACCGCGCGAGTGCTTATTACGCTGCTGATTATTGTGCTTATCCCATTTCTTCGGTGGAAAACACCAAAGTCGCGCTGCCAGAAAAACTTAGCCCTGGCCTCGAATTTTAATTATAAATGACAAAGCCCAACTTCAAGGCAAACTTCGAAATTGGGCTTAAACATTATGCTAAATTTGTATTAGTCGAGATCATAAGTTACTTTTTGCAGTGAGCTTTTATCCACATGCTCAAACTGTTTGCCATAAATATCGAGTAACATCACTTCTCTGTATGACAGCAGGTTATCTTTTACCGTCAGCTCCATTGAAAACGAATTGGTACGAGCTTTCTCGTTCATAAAAGGCGATTGTAGAATCCCAAAATCGGTATTCTCACGCGTCGCTTTTACCTTAAAGTGAGCACCTTCGCTATCTTCACTGACGGTTCCTCCCGCCAATATAGTTACTCCTCGCGGGATGCTCAGCGAATGCATCACTCTATCGGTCTCTGGTTCATAGATCCAGTGTCCAATTTGATCATGAAATATATTCCTTGATGATTTTTTCCTGACAACATGACGATATCGCACCGCAACTAGTTGCTGCTGCTCAGCATTTTCTGCTGGCCCCGCAGGAGTAAAAGTAAGTTCGTCGGTATAAGCTGACTTGTCGGGGTTGCAGGCCGCATCGGGAGCGATATCTAACCCTTTGTCACCAATCCACTTTCCTATTAGCTGATAAAGCGGTCCGTAATCTACACCATCAATCGATTGGCTCATTTATTGTTTTACCTTTAATTAAACGAGTCTCACCAGGCTTTGAAAAATAGTCTAAGCCTGAATTCTTTAAAGCTTCGGGGACAAGTTTTGGAACGTGAAGTCCAATTGTTTTGTCGGCATTCACCACTTCAGTGGCAATATGCAGTCCTTGTTTGCTAGCGTAAAACCAATAAGGTGGAAATGCAATATCGGTTTTGCGCTTTTGCCAATGCTGAGTGTGTGAGTCAAAATGCTGTTGATTAGGATCGGCGTCGCCCATATGAATCACTGTCGATTCCTTGTTTCCTTCGTTACGGCTACTCAGACGATAAACGATATTTTCGATCTCTGCTCGAGCGGGCCAACCAGCATGAGGTATTCTTACCGCTTCCACCAGTAGGTTTCCGACGGCAATACTTTGTGGCGATTGCTTGAGCGATAATTTAACTGAATTTAGCCTTTTTACTACTGACTCGTCTGGCGACAAGGCTAATAACTTTGAGATAGCCTGCTGAGGTGCAATGAGTTTTGCCATGGTTTGTGCTTTTAGATACCTTAAGACTTGTTTAGCATCAAAGTGGTCGCCGTGAGCATGACTTATTAAAACCAATTTAACCCTGTCATAAGGCGCTATTCCACCAATTAATTTTGCTTTGATCGACTCAGGAACGAGCTGATAAGTACCAAAGTCGTTATGAAAAAAAGGATCAAACAAAACCTTTTGATTGGCGATTTCGACCATAATCGCTTCGTTGCCTAAATAAGTGATTTGGCCGCCCTGCGATTGGGTGTGATATTGCGAGGATCTATCATGGGCAGTACTAATTAACGACATACACAACGCGGTTACTATCATTATTATTTTTACTATTTTAGTCATCAACATTTGATTCTCCGAAGGTTGGATACTCAAAATCTATAAATCCATTATTCTTGATATTTTGTCTACTAGCATTCCACTGCTATAAATTTTATACTTTCGAGCTTGGACTTTAGCAACTCAAGCTAACAGAACCAGCGAGAATTGCAGACTATTGTCGATTCCAATTTTGAAAAACGACGAATCATCATACCGCTGAAATTCGGTGACACAAAATTGAACTTTTCTTAACTAGAACATACAGATCGTAACAGGGGGACCCCTTTTGAAAAAATTAATCCAAAAAGCATGGCTCGGATTATGTTTATCACTAACTATGCCAGTGCTCGCAACCACGTTTGATAAAGATTGGCATACTTACTCAAACTATCAAGAGGTGGTTTCTACCCATGTCCACCTTGAACTTAAGGTCGATTTTAACAAACAACAACTGGTTGGATATATTCAGCACGATTTAAAACGGTTAGCAAGCAATGTAAACCAGCTTATTTTGGATACCCGAGACTTAGAAATTCATAAAGCGGAATACTATGATGGAAAAAATTGGCGGAAGACAACCTTTAAGCTTGCTCAACGTGACGACGTCAGGGGCAGTAAATTAACCATTAAACTTCCCAGCGCAGCCTCAAAAATACGTGTTAACTACAACTCGCTTCCACAGGCTTCTGGGTTGCAGTGGCTAAAACCCGTGCAAACTGCCGGAAAGAAACACCCATTTATGTTTAGTCAATCGCAAGCGATTCACGCGCGTTCATGGATGCCAATACAAGACACACCTGCAATGCGAGTCAGTTACTCAGCAAAAGTAAAAACCGATCCTTCTTTACGACCTATTATGAGCGCTGAGAATGACCCTGTTTGGAAAGAAAACGGTGTTTACGAGTTTAAAATGCCGCAACCAATTCCTCCGTATTTAATTGCTATTGCTGCGGGTAATATCCATTACAAGAAAATGTCCAAACAAACTGCTATTTACGCAGAGCCTCAATACTTAGAGTCTGCAGCCAAAGAGTTTGAAGATACTCAAGCGATGATAGAAAAGGCTGAAAAACTCTACGGTGCCTACCGCTGGACAGACTATGATTTATTGATACTTCCTCCGTCATTTCCTTTTGGAGGAATGGAAAATCCAAGACTTTCCTTTATTACACCAACCGTTATTGCCGGTGACAAGAGTTTAGTTAACCTAATTGCACATGAGCTTGCACATTCTTGGTCAGGCAATCTTGTAACCAACGCGACATGGAGAGACCTATGGATTAACGAAGGCTTCACTAGTTATGTAGAGAATCGAATCATGGAAGAAGTATTCGGTACAAAACGAGCAGTCATGGAGCAAGCGCTGGCGGCACAAGGTTTAAACGAAGAACTAGCCGAGTTACCTAAGGGAGACACTATTCTCCACGTAAAAATTGAAGGACGAGACCCCGATGATGCATTCTCTGGTGTGCCATACACCAAGGGGCAATTGTTTCTTATGTATCTTGAAGAAAAGTTTGGCCGAGACAAGTTTGACCCATTTTTACGAAAGTACTTTGATGACCACGCATTTAAAAGCATGGATACTGATAATTTTATTACCTACCTCGATAAACATTTGCTAAGTCAATATCCTAATACTGTCTCTATGGCAAAAATTAACGAGTGGATCAAACAACCAATGCTTCCAGACGATGCGCCTCAACCGACCTCTGATGCATTTAAACTCGTTGAAAAAGCAATGAATAGTTGGGTAGCCGGAAAGCAAAAGCTAGCTCAAATTAATACTCAAGATTGGACCATACATGAATGGTTGTATTTCATTAACAACCTACCAAAAAACATCAGTCTTGAGCAACTTAAAGCGCTTGATACGACCTATAATCTCACTCATTCAACCAACAACGAAGTAGCGCACGCTTGGCTATTGCTGAATATTAAACGCAATAATTCAGCCGTTAATCAACGATTAGAAGACTACATGGTTGAAATTGGTCGAAGAAAACTAATTGTACCGCTCTACAAGGCCTTGTTAGAAAAGAAAAGAAACCATCGTTTTGTCAAGGCGATCTATAAGAAAGCGCGACCAGGCTATCATCCGTTGGCTCAAGGCACGGTTGACGAGTTATTTAAGAAAGCTAAGGTTAACCTTTAATGAGAGGTTGCTTAAATAGCTAAGTTGCAATGGGCGTTTATTGAAATAAACGCCCTATTCTTTGCCACTCGACAGATATTAAGCGGAGTGATTTATGCCGTCCAACAACATTTAACAACGGCTAAACCAGCTTGCGAGTTTTGAACAGCTCAACTCTCAAAGCAAAAAGTCCCAATAGCGACAGAACCAAATATCCCGCAATGGAATAAAGAACGAGAGTAGAAAGTGGTGCGTAAAGCGCTAGCATCATCGCTGAACTAACAACCACTCGTATAATTTCAAACGGAAATGCCCAGCTTTTTGACTCTAAAAAAAGCCCCAGTGAGAATAAAGGTAAGGAAATTACCAGCCAGGTTAGCCAAAGTTGTAAGGCAGTGAACTCAGCTCGATAAAGAATAAAAAACACAGAACACAGCAAAGTCAAAGCAAATTGAACCAGAACATAAATCTTGGTTTCTGGATTGTTACTCGGATCGTACTTTACTAGCGAGTGGGGATTTACCTTGTTAATAGGATATGACGTTGAAACATCATTAGGGCGCCAGCCGGTGGGCATAAACCAAATTTTTAGCTTATCTTGCCAACGCGCAGTTCGCCAGGCATCTTGCGCTAATGACCACCAAGTATGTAAATTGGCCCAAAAAGGGTTAAATGAGCCCACCGCTCGCCTTACACCATAGATAACTGGTTCATCATCAAGTTCTTGCTGGAACGTTCCAAATAGCTTGTCCCAAATGATAAATACACCGCCATGATTCTTATCAATATAGGCGTCGTTTTGTCCATGGTGAACTCGATGATGTGACGGGGTCACAAATACTTTTTCAAACCAGCCGAGCTTGCCGATTAGTCGCGTGTGTACCCAAAACTGGTAAACTAAATTTAATGCACCACTTACAAAGAAAACTTCTGCCGGAATACCAATTAAAAAGCTCGGAATATAAAAGACCCAAGCACCGACGGAGCTACTAGTTTGTCTTAAGGCTGTGGTCAAATTATATTCTTCGCTTTGGTGATGCACCACATGTGCAGCCCACAGAAAGTTCACTTGATGAGAGAAACGGTGATACCAGTAGTATAGAAAATCGTACAAAATAAATGCGAACACCCAGGTCCAAAGCGAATCTTCAGGTAAACTAGAAATCGCCAACTTATTAGCAAACCATGCATAAACCAGGGTCGCAAAAGTAAAAACAACTAATTTATGTGTTTGGCTTAATACGCCAAGCGATAAGCTTGTTATGGCATCATTGAGTCGATACACCCCCGTCGATCTTTTCTTGTCGAACCAAAGCTCAATAAAAAATCAACAAAAAGAAAATTGGTGTTGCCAGTAATATTATTTGTGTAGCCATCTACAGGTCCTAACTTCTCAATACAGCAATTGCTGCAATTCAACAAAAATCAATATATGATTTATGGCCTAATTAAATCATATAGAATCTATCTCAATGTCGCTATCAAAAATACTCTCTAATCGTCACTCGGTACGTGCTTTTTCTAGCCAACAAGTTGAACAATCGCTATTAGAACAAGTATTCCACCAAGCTCAATCAGCCATTTCAAATTGCAATGTTCAACCCTGGTCTAGTTTGATTGTGAGTGGCGAAGCCAAAGATAAGCTTAAACAAGCCTTGATCAATGAAGTAATGAGCGGAAAACCGCCAGAACCAGAATTTGACTGGTTGCCAAAGTACCAGGGCATCCACAGGGAACGCCAGTTTGGCGCTGCCAATGCACTTTATACCGCAATGAATATCTCAAGAGAAGATAAAAAGGCTCGTCAACTAGCGATGCTGAGAAACTGGGAGTTTTTTGGTGCTCCTCATGTCGTGTTTTTTTGCATGCAAAAATACCTCGGTATCATGGGTGCAGTGGATTTAGGAATTTACGCTCAAACTCTCTCTCTTTTGTTGCAAGAACAAGGCGTTAGTAGTTGTATGCAAGGTGCATTAGGACAGTTTCCTGCACCGATTAAGTCAATGCTCAAAGTGCCAGAAGACACCGGTATTTTATTCGGGATGTCGTTTGGTTACCAAGATTCATTAGCTTTAGCTAATGCTGCAAGAACAGAGCGTGAGGACTATCAAATAGCTTGTCAGTTTATTGATTCAATTGATTAAGATTATGAGATATATTTGGGCGAAAGATAATTTAGTCAACTATAATTTATTTATCATTTAGGGAAGTTATCGTTCCCCTTTTTTCGATTCAATTGTTGCTTGGGACTAGTGATTTAAATATGGGTAATGAAGTTAGTAAAGTCCTTCGTAATCAATACCTTAAATTATGCTCATTAAAAGTAGATGAAGTTCATCAAGTAACCATCCAGAACAGCCTAGATAACAAGTTACAACAAGTCGAAAAGCGCTTTGCCGACAATTTAGAGCCAGACGGTAATTTGCTACAAAGCTACAGTCGGCCACTGTTAAAAATTTGCCTTGAAGATGACCAGCAACTAGAGGCCCTACTTGCTCCTGGTTTGGGTGAGTATCCCAAACTAAAGCTGACATCAGATCTTGTCGAGTTTCTTTTTCTGCAAGTAAACAACAGCAGCTCGATTCCTGAGCTATTAAAATTACTAATAAACACATTAAAGCCTTCGCTATTTCGTTTAGCATTAGGCAATCACAAATCACTAATTGAAGATTCTAATCCTATCATTCAAGCCATAGAGACGCTGATTAACTATGTTCCACTTTGGAAAGATGAGGATAAAGTAAACTACCCTACTTTTAAAAAGTTGACTTCATTGTTGAACTTTGCCGAAGTTGATCAGAAAGAACTACAAGAGAAATTACAGCAACAGGTCGCTCAAGTTCAGCAAATATTGGAAAATCAACAAAAAAGAAGTTTAATTTTTGAAAAGCGATTAGTCGAACGTGAAGCAAGTCTCGTCGTAACTAATAATTCAGACCGTTTTATAGAAAAGTTAGTCGAAGATTTAAAGCAAGCTTATCAGTTAGATTCATTGCTGGTTGAGTTTATCGATCAGTATTGGGTAAAGCTCTTAAAACTTGAATTCATTCGCCAAGATTATGTTGCGTTTATGAAAGCTTTAGAGTTAATTCTTCGTTTGTTCTTTTCATTAAAGGAGCTTAACAATCAACGAGAATTAAACTTACTGGTCGACGGTTTACCAATCATAAAACAAGGCCTAATTGATGGATTGGATAAAATTGCTGTTAGTGAAATTGAAGCAAATGAGTTTTTAAATAAAGTTGAGCAACAACATCTAGAGATCATCCAAAAGCAAACTTTAAACCGTGAAAATGAAACCTTAGATTCTGACTCGGATTCTGAACAAAGTACAAACGAAGATTCATCTGAGCAATCTAGCAAAAATACCACGCAACCTGCGCCTAAGATAGATGAAGACGACTTAATAAGACTCAAGCCCAATGATTTCTATTCAGATGACTCAAGCCTGCCCAAGAATCAGCAAGCTTTAGAACCTCAACAAGAAGAAGACAATAGTCTAACGATTGATGAGGAGCCACTAGTTGAAAATGAAATAGCAACGACTTTACAGGTGCTTGAACAACTAGAAATAATAGTGCGTAAAGGTGAGCAATCGACAGCCTTAGATGAACAACAAGCAAAGCGATTTTTTGAAGTGATTAATGCTGACTTGGCCCAGTCGATCTACTCAAGTGTTGAGGGCTATGCGAATAACACAATAGAAGAATATATGACATTAAACCAATGGTATAGTTTTGAGCAGCAAAGCAATTTTCATAAATTGATATTTATCGAACCAAATTCAAAGCTGCACGTTTTTGTTAACCAGTTAGCACAAAAATCACATAGCTATGACGTTGCAACCATCAACCAATTGTATGAACAGCATGCCATCACTAAGTATGTTGTTCCAAATCTAGTAGAGCCGGCTTTAAAAAAGGCTTTGCAACGATATAGAGATTTTCTGTCCGCTCGAAAGCAACGCAAAATCGAAGTGACTGAATCTGCCAATGACTTGACAATGGGACCCAATGATTTAACTCAGCAGTCACCCATAGAAAAAACTCAACAAGCCACTGAGCAGCAAGGATCGACAGGCGATTCTGTATCAACAGCTACTCAACCATCCATCGGACTAGAATCCATCACTGTTGGTACCTGGATAGTCTATGAATTAAATAATCATCAAATAAAATGCAAGTTGGCCGCTCGCATTGTATCCAAAGATGTTTATATCTTCGTTGATAGAAAGGGACTTAAGATCCTTGAACAATCCTCCGCTGAATTACAGCAAAAACTAGAATCTCAAAAAATTACCTTACTTGAAGCTGACACGAGCAGCCCTGCTCGTTTAGAATCTGTCATAGCTAAAACAAGAAATCTAAAATCAGAAGCCTAATTAATTTATCAACAATAATTTATCAAAAATAATTAACCAACAATTCTCCGAAAATTAATAGTCAATACGCGTTTGAAACAAAAATAGATCTTTGGGTTCTGCAAGTAAAGAATAAAGACAAACTTATTAATACTGAAAATTTTTTGAACCGTAAGATCAAAAATGGCCAACGAAAGTTGGCCTTTTTTGGTTAGTTTAACAAATTAATTATCAAACCAATAAGCGTCCAATTGAACACCACTTGCCGCTGCAGTACCTCTTACGATAATAAACCATGTACCTGCGTCTGGATTAGTAATGGTGCAGTTGTGCACATTACCTGCTCCCTGCTGAATACAGTCGTTATCAAATCGAGTTGGCGTAGATCCAAAATTAATTACTAGATCAGCATTTCCTGTTCCACCAGAGGTATCAACTACCAGTGAATCAGCACCAACAGGTACTTCAATTTCAAACACTAGGTTTTCACCTCGAGCTGGACTTAAGCCGGTTTCAGTAAAGCCATCCGACGTACCACTGCCTGATTGGGTAACAGTAACGCTTTGAGTTGATGTATCTGTCGCGCCTTCGTCATCGGTGACAGTCAAACTTACTGAATAAGTCCCGGAAGCAGAATAACTATGAACAGGGTTAATTTCAGTTGAAACGTTTCCATCGCCAAAATCCCAGCTATGAGACACAAGGCTACCATCAGCGTCACTACTATTGTCAGAGAAGCTGACCTCTAGATCCGATGTGGTAAAACTGAAATCTGCAGAAGGTGCGATATTACCGGTTGCAGGAGCAAACCAATAGGCATTTAATTCAACACCGCTAGAAGCCGAAGCGCCACGCACTACGATAAACCATGTTCCCTCTGCAGGATTAGTGATATTACAACTATGCGTGTTGCCAGCTCCAATCTCCAAGCAATCATTATCATTACGAGTCGGTTGAGAACCAAAATTTATGGCTAAATCCGCATTACCAGTACCACCGGAAATATCAACTTCAAGGGAAGTCGCGTTAGCAGGAACGTCTAATGTAAAGGATAAAATTTCACCACTTGCTGGACTTAGATTGGACTCAGTAAAGCCACCCGTTACGTTACCATTAGGGTCACTTACAGTGACAGTCTGATTACTGGTATTTGTTGCACCTTGATCATCCGTAACCGTCAATGAAACCGTATAGTTTCCTTCGGCAGCGTAGTTGTGGGTTGGATTTTGTTCCGATGAACTATTGCCATCACCAAAGTCCCAACTCCACGCGGTGACATTACCATCACTATCACTACTACTATCTGCAAACACAACTTCGAGATCATTAGCAGTGTATGTAAAGTTTGAAATTGGTGGAATGTTATCCAAGTTCACACTTACCGATTGAGAACTAGTATCGGTTGCGCCGTCATCATCGGTTACGGTTAAGCTAACGGTATAAGTCCCCTCATCGGCATAGTTATGCGTTGGGTTTTGGCTGCTTGAGGTATTGCCATCGCCAAAGTCCCAGCTCCAGTTATCTACTGTGCCGTCTGCATCCGAGCTTGCATCGGTAAAGGCTACGCTTAGTTCCGTTGCAACAAAGCTAAACGAGGCGCTTGGCGCTTGATTAGACGCACTCACAACCAGCGTTTCTGTGGCAGTATTGGTAGCACCTTCATCATCAGTGACGGTCAGCGAAACGGTATAAGTTCCCGCTGCTGCATAAGTGTAATTAGCTGTAGAACCGGTGGCTGTACTGCCATCTCCAAAGTCCCACTGGTAAGACGCAATGGTACCGTCGCTATCTGAGCTTGCTGTCCCATCAAATGTACACGCTAACAGATCACAATCGGATGTAAATGAAGCGCTTGGAGCTTGGTTTCCACCCGTACCACTGCCACATGAGTCGAATTTAAAACTTGATATATGGGTGCCCCATTGACCGTTTTGTTTACCAAATTGGTTGGTGTACCAAAAAGTACATTCATCTTCAGGGTCAATTGATAGGTGGCTATAATCCCCCCAGCGGTTACTTGCATTACTATCAGTACCAGCTATCAGTACAGCCTCTGCCTCTGTCATAACTCCTGCAGCATCAGTCGCTAAGCGCCCGGTATATCGTAATCCTGGAAAATCATTACTGCTTCCCCAACTGTAGGCTAATGCCATATTGCCATCTTTATCCATCGCAATGGAACCCATCCAACGATTTTTCTCGTCAGGTGAGTAGGTACCTTCTTGGTGTAGAGCCCAAGTACCGCCTTCACGGCGCAGCTCAAACCAACGTATACCACCATGATCGGTACCATCAACATCGGTCACAAAGTTTCCAACAATCGTTTCGTAACTATTAAAGTTACGATATTGCGCGCGAAACATCACAACTTCTCTTAGCGGATCAAGTGTGGTGCTCGAGCCAGCTTGTGGGAAACATGAAAAAGAAAACAAACCACAAAGATCAGAATCAAATTCTGCGATCGGGAAATCCGCTACTTTAGTAAAGCTAGAATTAGCTGTGTTATCAAAGTCAGCGTTGAATTGCCAAAGTTCTAAATAATCTTCGTTAGGGTTATTACTAGATGAATTATGGACTTCATCATCTCTGTGCCTTAGGAAGTAACCAGGTGTACCTTCTGGCATATCATTAATGCCATCATGATCTGCAGGTTGAATCATTTGAAATCCAAACCCGGCTAAATCGGCTACTGCAATTCTAATCATTGAAGCGGCATCACCGGCTAACATAGCATCTCTATCTAGCGCGTAGACCGCTGACGAGGTCTCATTGGTACCAACGTAATAGGCGTCGACACCCACACCATATTTAGGATAATCCGGAAAACTTGGCGCAGTAAAAGAGTATGCGAACCAGCCACCCGAAACAGGATCAGACGTTTGAGAAATATAAACACAGAGATTGTTTCCAAAGCTCGAAAACTCACTTAGCATCCATCGGTTAGCCATTTCATCAAATAGTACGATTGGATCGCCCGCGCCAAATGCACAGTTGCCACTACCTAATGTTTCCATATTGGTTGGCCCGCTGACCAAAGCACCAGTTTCTTTATCATAAATGGTAAAAATAGAGCCGGAAGACCCGTTAATGGATTGAATATAATAATCTAAGCCGACATCGCCAGTTGTATCGGGTGGATTAACACCGGTATAGCCGCTACCCTCAAACTGTTGTTCAATTGCGCGGGTGTTGCGAGTCGCTTTAATCGAAACGGCTTGTTGACTCGCCATCAATTGATCACGCTTTATTGTGACCGGATTCTTAGGTGCACTCGGTACCACATAATCAGGATCAAAACGCCTTCTTGGCATATCCTTGATTGGGTCACCGGCAGACCATTGGGGTGAATTTTTAATGCCTCGTAAATCTATATTGACTTTGCTGGGACTGACTTTTTCAGACTTCCAAGGTGCGGCTGTTTGCTCGGCGGCTTGAACACTCATTCCAATACTTGAACCTAATAGCATTAATGAAATAGTGGAAAAACGTTTGAGCGGCGATTGATGTTTTTTCATGTCTCGTCACTTCCTATGTAATGGTGGGGAGTTATTAGTTTTTATTGTTACAGAAATTCAAGTTAGCTGCTCTGCGAATATACTAAATGTAGTTCTAATCTAACACGTAAATAGTGCACAAATTAAAGCTAACAAAACAACAATCTCATCCATAGATAATCACGCAAAGGCAATGCTGACGTTGCTTTAGGATAGTTAAGCGTAACGCGCACTGTGGTAAGCAACTGGTATTACCATAATAAATAATTATTCACTCGATGTCTTTTAAGAGATTGCCAATTGCTATTATCTTAAAAGCGTTTAGTAACCAAACTTTTTTCCCAACGTTTTGTAATCGGTTGTTTTTGTTCGAGCTTGTTTTTTTTTCGAGCTTAGTTATCAAAGCAAAATTTAGTTAACGATTGTTTGTTTCACGTTTTGCTTTTGTCCGTTTCGGATTTACTTCTTTGACAGGGTCGCCGGCTTTCCATGGTTTACTTTTTGGTAATTTTCTTAAATCGACTTTAGATTGAGTTGGTTTTACTGATTTAACCAATGCTGGTGGCTGAATAGTCTTTACTTGTATCGGACCTTTATCACTTAATAACTTAATCTTACTACTGGCATCTCCCTGTTTACGGTAAAACTTTTTGTCTTGCACGGCTTGGCCATTAAACAATAGCACTTGAGATGTTTGGGCAAATAAGTCGAGGTCCATGTCTTGAAAAATATCAGCGGATATCTTCCCAGAATGAGTTTGTGCAATGGACTCTCCTGCTGTATGCATTCCGCGTAGCCTTAGCGCTATATCACCGCTATCGGTTTTCGCTTTAAAAAGTCCAGTCGTCGTTAGTTTAATGTCACCTGATTGAGTGGCCGCATCAACTTCACTTTCTGATTTATCAATCTTTATCATTCCGTCAGAGGTCTGTGCAATGATTTTGACTCGAGGAGGAAAAAGGATTGATATATCTGTTCGGCCTCTCAATGCACCTTTGCTATCTTTTATTTGTTCTGAATATTCAACCTCAATGGTGAGAACACCTTCTGTCTCTAGAATAGAGAAGTTTGGCGAGAGTGGCGTGTCACCAATTTCTTGATAGCTTGCGTGGAAGTGAATCTTTTCATCAGAATTGCTACGAGAACGAATATCTCCGTAATGGTTAATCACTTTGACAATGTTGCTTTTTGGAATTGAGCCACTCCAATCGTGGCTAGCCAGATTAACTCGTTCAGTGGCCTGGGTTGAAAAACTCAGGAGAATAAAATTCGCCAAAAAAATTGCTATTGAGTTTATATATTTAAAGTGTTGCACAATTTTGTTCATGATGATCGAGATCCGTTTCTTATTTTAGGGTGTACATTAAATGGATTAATCTAGACGATCAAGTCTTGCATCGCCCCTTTATGCTATACCTTAGCCAAGTATAAACACTTTCGAGATACTCAATCTCACCTTCGCAATAAGCTTTTTCGATTAAAAGCTTATTTAGACGACGGTAAGCCTCCTCTTCCATACGAAAGGACAAAGAAGTGAACTCCTCGCCCTTTTTAACATGGCTGCTTCGACGCTGGTTGGATTGCCCGCCTGATTGGCCCGACCGAGGCGAGATTGAGGAGTGATCTTTTTGGTGTTGACTTAATGACTTGCCTTTCTCACCTAAGTACAAAATATACGTAAAAGATTTATCGCTTTCACTTGCAGGATTGGAATAAAAATAATCGACATATTCTTCAGCAGGATTGCTACTACAGCCTAGTAGCGAAAAAGCGAATAGCATTAAGCAGACATGCTTTAATTTAACCATCACAATACCTAATCGTTGTATCTCAATTACAAAAGCGTTACTTTAGCATAACTTAACACATTTTAGCGCGAAACTATTTGAAATAGTGTCAAGCTTACGGATGTCACTTTAGCCATATAATAAATTAAGGATGTCGGTAGCTTGAAAAGAGGCCTTTTGAGCTTAGTATTTTATACAGCATGACCCAATTGAATCATCGACATAGATATCCAATACTTGACTTTATCCGTGGTCAAGCCATTTTATTGATGTTTATTTATCATATATGTTTCGGTTTGGCCCAAGCTGGCTTGCTCGAAGCACAGTTTTCTAGCGATTATTTCTGGCTAACTTTTAGAACCATAATCATCTTCTTATTTTTAAACCTAGTCGGTATTGGCACTTTTCTTTCCTACTCACAGGCTAATTTTTTCCCTCGCTTTATAAAAAGAATGCTACTTCTTGCTCTTTACGCAGGAATTATCACTTGGATAAGTTTTGTGGTTAGGCCTAACCACTTTGTTCAGTTTGGCATTTTGCATTTGATCTTTGTATCGAGTTTTTTAGCGCTTTGTTTTATGAATTTATTTTGGTTTAATCTGGTTTTGTCAATGTTAGTTCTAGGCTTGGGATTTTTGGTGCACGCGCCGCTGATTGATCGTGCCTACTTAACTTGGATTGGGTTTGCGTCAGTACGAGTTTATAGTGACGATTTTGCTCCGCTATTTCCGTGGTTTGGATTTGTACTCTCCGGACTTTTTTGTGCACAAGCTATTTTTAAACAAAATTACCTAAGTGCTTCAGTCAAACCGTTTGTTCAATCTTGGCGGCCTAGATCAGCCTTATCCCGGCTCTTTTGTTGGTCGGGACGACACAGCTTGCATTTATATTTTATTCATTTTGCAGGGTTTTATATGTTTTTGTGGTTAATTAGTAACCTCTAATCCAACACCTCAATCACCGTTTGCATGAGTTGATCAATTCCAGTTGTTGTTTTCGGTGTAGTGAATCCAAGTCTTACAAAGACTAAATCTTTTGATGGGATCATTACCAATCGTTGACCTTGAAAACCTGACATGTAAAACGTATCTGAAGGTAGGTTAGGCCAAAAACGCGTAGCATTGTTATCGACTGGATCTTGATTAAGCCAAAAGTGCGCACCATATCGATTAGTCCGGTTCGCTTTAGCTGGAATTTTTGAATATTCAATCCAATCTCGAGGAATAATTTGACGGCCTTGCCACTCACCACCTTGTAACAGCAGTTGACCAATTTTTGCCCAATCCCTAGCACTTGCGTACATGTAAGATGAACCAATAAATGTCCCTTTAGAATCTATTTCTAGGGTCGCTGAATGGATATTGAGTGGTTCAAACAATAACTCTTGCGTAAAACTTAAATACCCTGGGTAATTATCACCAAAACTTCGGCGTATAATTCCAGAAATTATGTTGGTAGTTCCGCTTGAATAATACCAATATTCACCTGGCTGATGTAGCACAGGCATGTTTCGAGCGAATTCGTCGGCACTCGGAGCTACCGATAGCATTAAAGCAGCGTCCCCACCAATACCATAGGTCTCATCGAATGCCAATCCGCTACTCATAGTGAGTAGGTGATCGAGGTTTATAGTTTGCTGATTTTCTGGTCCCCACTCTGGTATTTCGATGGGCTCATTTAAACTTAGCTGTCCTTTATTGACTAATAATCCTACTTGTAGATTAGTGATGCTTTTGGCCATAGACCAACTCAAAAGCGGTGTTAATTTATTAACTTCTTGATCATATTGTTCAGCGATTAACTTACCTTTGTGAATCACCAACAAGGCCTTTGTTCTTAAGTCCGGATTTAACTTTGACTTTTCGAAATGCTGAGAAACGAGACGTCTGATCGCTATTTGCTTTTCAGAAAATTCCCCCGTATCAATATCGGCCGTTCCATTAGGCCAAAGTAAGTTTTCTTGTTCGACTGATTGGCTTTGGTTTTTCGGTATGTTGGGTATCTCAAAATTTAAAGACTGCTGCTCTGGTGGCAGCAACACACATCCGACGCTGGGTCTATAGATTGCTTTTCGATTGTGACTAAATAGTATATCTGTCTCAACGGATTGATTTACTTGATCGATATTAATATCAACAAAATGAAAGGTTTTAGAAATGGGAAGCAGCGCTTGATCGACGATTTCTTGTTGAGTGAAACCACTGATAAAATGGCCTGAGCATACGTTTTTGGCACTAAAACCGGTAGCGGTATTAAGTGCGCCATCGATCGTTGCGCACGACCCAACTGCTAAAATGATAACGAGTAAAAAACCTAATTTTACCGAAGTTAAAGCTGATTTCCCCACTTGACGATCACCTTGTTTCACTATTTATATTGGCGACTAGCATAGCAAAACGAATAGGGCGTCTGCCCTATTTTTAATCTTAGCTATTTTGGTTACTCGATCGAGTAAGTTAATTGGCTTAAGAATTAGGCTGTGTACCCTCTATTTGAGCGATGGCATTTTGTGCCTGCAATCGAATATAGTCTGATAGTATATTCGCTGTTTCATGAAGTTTGATGTCTTCAACTTCTACCAACTCAGTATCTTCATTTATTTCTTTAATTTTTTCTTTGCCTAGCGCAGCTCGCCGTATATTCTCTCTTTCTAAACGTTTGGCTTTTGCTTCAGCTCGCTCTTTTTTACGTGCTTCGATATTTAAACTAACAGAGGTTTTATTGCGTCGCTCAGTTAGCTCTGCGATATCAGAAATCAAATATTGAAACTCGCGATTACTTTTCACCCGTTGTTGATGAAGTTGACTTAGTTGGCTTACATAGGGTGCTACTCTATTTTCCCGCTTAAAATAAACCGCAGGAATTGTATCCCATGGTAAAGCCGAATCGTAACTTGCTTCTCCAAAATCTTCACGTGGTATAGGATCAGGGTAGCTGATGTGGGGGACAACACCTTTCAACTGAGTACTGGCACCTGTAACGCGGTAAAACTTGTCGATGGTGAGCTTTAAAGCCCCAGCGCGGTTATCCTCGTATCCCAAAAAATAATTAAGGTCGATGATATTTTGTACAGTCCCTTTACCAAAGGTCTGCTCTCCTACCACTAATCCACGATCATAGTCTTGAATCGCTCCGGCGAAAATTTCCGAAGCCGAAGCACTTGAACCACTGACTAACACGGCAAGCGGCCCATCCCAAACGACACCAGCGTCTCGATCGTAAAGCGTTTGTACTTCCCCTCGGAGTCTCTTTTCTTGCACCACTGGGCCTTGATCGATAAATAAGCCAGTTAAGCCAATGGCTTCACCAAGCGAACCACCGCCATTGCTTCTTAAATCGATAATTAGTGCGCCAATATTTTTTTCAGCCTTCATTTCCTCAATGAGTTTACGAACATCACGTGTGGTGCTCTTATAATCTTTATCGCCACGGCTACGAGCATCAAAGTCGATATAGAACTTTGGTAATTCAATCACCCCAACCGATAAATCGCTTCCATTTTCTTCAATTTCAATGATTTCGGATTTAGCACCTTGTTCTTCTAACTTAACCTTTTCTCTAACGATAGAAACAACTTTGGTAGCACCTTGAACACTACTATTGGCAGGCTCGATTTTCAGTCTAACTACGCTGCCAGCATCTCCTCGGATTAAATCAACGACATCATCTAGTCGCCAGCCAACCACATCAACCAGTGGTTCTTTACCTTGACCGACCGCAATGATTTTATCTTCAACTTTTACTTCACCAGTCTTATCGGCGGGCCCCTTGCTCACCAAAGAGGAAATTCGAGTATACACATCATCGGTTTGCAGCACGGCGCCAATCCCTTCCAGTGACAATTTCATATCAATGTCAAAATTCTCGGCGTTACGGGGAGAAAAGTAGGTTGTATGTGGATCGACGGTTGTTGCATAGGCATTCATAAAGTAGCTAAAAACATCTTCACTATTGATTTGACCTACACGACGAATCGCTGCTTTATAACGCTTGGTTAATAATTCTTTGGTTTCTTCAATTTCTTTATCTGCCAAGACCAGATTAAGCGCATCGCTTTTAACGCGCTTTTGCCAATATAGGTCGAGCTCTTCATTAGTTTGAGCCCAAGCCGCTTCTTCTCGGTCGTATTGATATTCATCGTCTTTAGTAAAGTCAAAATCATTTTCTAGAATAGAAAGCGCATATAGATTGCGTTCATTCCAACGCTGTTTAAAAACGCTGTAAATCTCAAATGCCGGCTGCACAAGACCGGTCCAAATCGCGTCATCTAGTTTATAGCGGTATTTTTGAAAGGATTTAATGTCGGACGCTAAAAAATAAGCCTTGTTGCCATCTAGCGACTCTATAAAATTATCTAAAACAAGTGCCGATTGCTCATTATCTAGCACCTGTTTCTTATAATGGCTGTTCTTCATGTAATGCGCGATATAGCGACTCGAACGCAAATGTTTAGGAAGCGGTGATAAATCAATTGCTGAATCGACCACAACTGCATCGTTGAGCTTGCTGGGCGAATTAGCGTTAACTACCGCTGAGATAGATATTCCGCTAATCACGGCTGTGGATAGAATAATTAGATTTTTCTTAAACTGTGCTGGAAACAACTTCATTCAAAAACCTTTGTCCGATAAATTTAGATAAATACAGCTATACGGATAACTATAGACGAAAACTTTGACACTCTAAAGACTAGTTTTGTTCACATTTGCTACAAAAATCTCTGCTGTTAAAGCAATATTTACGCTTAAATTACTTAAAATACAAGCACTTTAGTGTTGTTAACGGCTTCAGATTGTAAACGCATATGTTTATTACAGTAATTAAACTAAAACTCAATATTATTGGTTCTTTGAAACAGGTCGCACTTTTGATTCGGCTAATGATGACACATACCGAGACAGCTCTTTGTTAAATAGCCAAATGTTTAAGAATTCAGACTGTTAAAAGCAAGCAATATTAAAAGCAACGCCTATCAAAAATAATGGTGACTAAAAACCAAAAAGCCGAGACGAGCTCGGCTTTGCTTAGTGCTTAATTTGATTTAAGCCCGTTTGTTTGTTGGCTTAAGCTCACACCAGCTCGGTAAATTCTGTAGTAGCGCTCAAACCGAACAGCTTGCTTACTTGAAAGCTTGTATTCCAGTTTGGGAACGACCAAGAATTAGCGCATGGATGTCATGAGTGCCTTCGTAGGTGTTGACCGCCTCTAAGTTCATCATATGACGAACCACGTGAAACTCGTCGTTAATTCCGTTTCCGCCGTGCATATCACGCGATGCTCTGGCGATATCCAAAGCTTTGCCACAGGCATTACGCTTGACCAATGAAATCATTTCGGGCTTAAAGGCTTTTTCATCGATTAGCCTTCCAACTCGCAATGAACCCTGCAAACTAAGGGAAATTTCGGTTTGCATGTCGGCCAGTTTCTTTTGATACAGTTGGAATGAAGCCAAAGGTTTGTCGAACTGTTTACGATCGAGGCCGTATTCTCGCGCTGCGTGCCAACAGAATTCAGCCGCACCAATGGCTCCCCAAGAAATTCCGTATCTTGCCATATTTAGACAACCGAATGGGCCACCAAGTCCACGAATTTCAGGGAACATATTTTCTTCCGGTACAAACACTTCATCCATCACGATTTCACCGGTGATTGATGCTCGTAGCGAAAACTTGCCTTCAATTTTAGGTGCCGACAGGCCTTTCATGCCTTTTTCTAACACAAAGCCGCAAATCACGCCGTCATCATTCTTAGCCCACACAACAAATACATCGGCAACTGGCGAATTGGTAATCCACATTTTAGAGCCCGTGAGACTGTAACCGCCATCCACTTTCTTTGCTCTGGTTTTCATACTAGCGGGATCGGATCCACTGTCTGGCTCGGTTAGACCAAAACAGCCTATATATTCGCCAGTGGCTAACTTAGGTAAATACTTTTGGCGCTGTTCTTCACTACCATATTTATAAATGGGATACATGACTAAACTACTTTGTACACTCAGTGCGGATCGGTAGCCACTATCTACCCGCTCTACTTCTCGAGAAACTAAGCCATAGGCCACGTAACTAACTCCGGCACAACCATAGCCTTCGATGGTTGAACCCAGCAGTCCAAGCTCCCCCATTTCACGCATAATCTGTGGATCGAAATTTTCATTTCTATTGGCGTCTAGAACTCTGGGCATGAGTTTTTCTTGCGCATAGTTACGCGCCATATCCCTGATCATTCGTTCTTCGTCGGTCAATTGTTGATCTAATAACAGGACGTCGTCCCAAATATCACTTGGCATGCTGTTGTACCATTAAGTTTGATTAAAAAAAGTGGCCTTAGTCTAGCCAAAAAAAGCGACTCAAGCCAGTAAAAGGGCTTATTATTTTAGCCACTTAGATTATAATCTTACCATCTGAAACTTAGTGGTCTCGACCACTAAAAGGGACGCACATGTCAGTTAGAAGTCGAATAGAAAAATGGCTCAACCAGGAAACACCTCCCTCGGCGTTTCCAATATGTGATTTTAAAAAGCTAAGTCACGGGATCAGACCAGGTGATGTTGTTCTAGTGGAAGGAAGAAGTCGGGTATCGGATGTGATTAGAATCATCACACAAAGCCGTTGGTCGCACGCTGCGATTTACGTGGGGCGGATACACGACATTGAGGATGTTGAGGCAAGAGAGCGCCTATTGCAGTTCTATCCTGCGTCTCCTGACACTCAATTGTTAATCGAGGGAATTTTGGGAAAAGGAATGATCGTAACGCCTTTGAATGAGTATATGAAAGACAATTTACGGATATGCCGCCCCTCAACGCTTTCGGGACAAGATGCACAAAATGTAGTCAACTATACCATTAATATGCTCGGAATCGCATATAATGTCAGGCAACTCTTTGATTTAGCACGTTTTATTTTTCCTTGGCGTATTTTGCCTCGACGTTGGCGTTCAACCTTATTCACTCGTAAACCTACTGATACCACAAAAACCGTGTGCTCATCGATGATTGCCGAAGCTTTCTATTCAGTAAAATACCCTATCTTGCCGCTATTTCGTAAAATAGGTAATAAAGGCGTTGAATTAATCCCTCGCAATACTCGGTTATATACCCCAGCTGACTTTGACTACTCGCCTTATTTTGACATAAAAAAGTACCCCTTTATGGGCTCAAGCGACTCTACCCCCTATCGCGATTTGCCGTGGAATCAAGATGGCACCATAAGCCATGGTTTTGTAGAAGAATCGTCGATACAGACTGAAGATCCTATTCCTCCAGCCGCAAAAAAATAGTGCTATAAGGTTAAATATTGACGGGATAAATGTAAATGGCCTTTTTTACGCGGCTAATTTGAGTCTATAGTGCAGAAAAGAATAGATAGATATTGGTTTAATTTCGTATTGCAACTGGTTGAAAAATGTACAATTGTTGAATTAGCGCTTTAAATATGGTTATTTTTTGTGCATTTTTTTAACAAATTTACTGGAATTTTGCCAATTTTGAACTAACTTTAAAATTATAGAACGTTGTTTGTTTCTGTGTTTATGTTTACTCAAATTTGAAGTTCCCCTAAAGACTTCCCCTACCCCAGGTACTCGAAAGAGCCTGGGATTTTTTTGTCCAAAAGAAACCTCAATGGCTAAAACTAAACCTGCGTTTAATCAGACTCGATACCGAATAACCGAAAATAATTTTCTGTGGTTTGCTGGCAAAAGCTTTGATATTCGATTTGCTTTAGCTCAGCAAGTAGCTTAGCCACCTCACTGACATACATGGGAGAGTTTGGCTTTCCTCGATAGGGTTTTGGGGTTAAGTAAGGGCTGTCAGTTTCTACTAATATTCGATCCATCGGAATATGCTTAGCGACCTCACGCAGTTCATCTGCATTATTAAATGTAACAATACCGGAAAAGGAAACGTAAAATCCTAACTCCATAGCCGATTCCGCCATTTCTCGCGACTCCGTGAAACAATGCAGGACACCTCCCACTTTTTCGGCCTGTTCACTTCTTAAAATATCTAAAGTATCTTGCCTTGCATCACGTGTATGAATAATTAATGGTAAATTGACATCAACAGCGGCTTGCGCATGCGTTCTAAACAAGCTAATTTGCTTTTGTTTAGATTCAGCATCATAGAAGTAATCTAGTCCTGTTTCACCGATAGCGACAACCTTAGGGTGCTTCGCTAATTTCGACAAAGATTCAACACTCGCCGATTCGCCTTTGGTATACAGCGGATGAACTCCGACCGAAGCATGGATGTTTGGGTGCGCTTCTGCAATATCGAGTACGTCTTGTTGGTTTTTGGTGTTGATGGCAACACACAAAAAGTGCTCGACTCCGCTTTCGTTAGCAGCTTTGATGGCATTTGATAGTTGGTGATCAAAGGGTTCAAGATCGATTCGATCGAGATGACAATGGGAATCAGCGAGCATAAATCCTTAGTCTCTAATTGGTTCAATGATTAAAAGTATTGATGGTACGAAAGTTGAGTTCGACCATCACTAATGAGGTTAGCCAAAACTGTTAAAACAGCCAAAAGGTCAACGAAAAAGTAATATTGCGGGGATTATACCGAAGATTAATTAAATTATTTAACGACTTAATTGAATTAATGATTTAATTGTTCAAATGACTTAAAAATAACAACTATTAAAAATAATTACATGGTGTGTGTAATTCGATCAGACTCTAAAACTCCGGCCAAATGGGTTTCAATTTTACCTTTGGTAACACCTTTGTCTTGATCACTAAACTGCACACCAATACCACTTGCCTTATTACCTTGAGCACCTTTGGGTGTAATCCAGATAATTTTACCTGCAACTGGAAGCCGCTCGCTATCATCCATCAAGGTAAGCAACATAAACACTTCATCACCAAGAGAATATTGCTTGTTAGTGGGTATAAACAACCCGCCATTTTTGATAAATGGCATATAGGCGGCATAAAGAGCCCCTTTGTCTTTGATAGTAAGCTGTAAAATACCGTGCTTTGGTGCACCAGCTGGACCGGCCATAAAACTATTCTTCTTAATTAAAGTTATCTATTTGAATAATGGACTATTTTTCGCCCTAATTCAAACCAAGGTATTAAAATAGTCTCTAACTGTAAATTAGTTTGCAAATTACTTCCGGCACATTGTGCACGATTAAAATCTAGCAATTGTTGATAAATCTTAGCCGGTAACTGTGCTGGTACATTAGCGTAATTGGTTTGATTAGAGTCTAGTATAGATAACTGTACTTTTTGAAAATAATTAGCAATTTGTGCCCATAAGTCAGTAATACTTGGTGAATGTTTAGTGATCAACTCATGCGCAGACAACTTGTTAGTCAGCATATCATCCAAGTCCGTTTGAAGCGTCAGGATTTGTTTAGATAGGTCGGATTTTAAGTAATCAAGAGCTTTAAACGGTGAATATTGTGTAGCTTCGAGCGCTTCAGCTGCGGCTATTGTGTCTACTTGAGTGGCTTGCACGAGCCACTCGATCAGTTTATCTGGGTTGAGGTCAAAATGGACTATCTGACAGCGACTTTTTATGGTCGCCGGTACGCGATGCATATTGTCTGCAAGCATAATTAATAACGTATTTTTACCCGGCTCTTCCAGTGTTTTAAGTAGCGCATTAAACGCCCCTCGGGTTAATCTTTCAACCGAGGCAATGATTGCGATTCGCCAACCGCCCATTTGCGCTGTTTCTAATAATTTGTCGGATAAATCTCTAACTTGATCAATGCCAATCGACGTCTTTTGCTTGCCTTTAGAGTCTGTAAGTCGATCAAGCAGCGTTAGATCGGGATGGGTTTGCGACTTTATTAATTCACAATGCTTGCACTGCTCACAAGCGATCTGCAATTTGTCTTGTGACTGGACACACAGTAATGAAGCGGCGAGCCTAGTCGCAAATTGCATTTTCCCGCTGCCATCAGGAGCAACAAACATCATGCCATGCGCCAACTTATCCTGCCGATGTGACATTTCAACTTGCTCAAAGGCTGTGTTAAGCCAAGTAAAATTAGAAAATTCAGGATTCATTTTAAACTCTACCCGCTAGCTCACATCAAAGCTGTGGCTAGAACAGTCCTCTCACACAAATTTAGCAACGACCAGTTTTGCCACATTAGTGTCACTGGCAACGCTCCGACAGAACAGCTTCGAGGGCTAATTGGACTTGCTCGATACTTGGGGATGCATCAATCACCGAGATTCGGTTAGGGTCTTGCTTAGCTCTATTTAAGTATGCTTTACGAATTGATTCAAAAAAGCTAATTTGCTCTACCTCAAAGCGGTCCGCCTCGCCTCTTAACTTAGTTCGCTCAATCCCCTGCTCGACCGACATATCAAGCAATATGGTTAGATCAGGTTTAAATCCTTGTAAACACCAATTTTCGAGTTGACTGATTCTGTCTGATTCAATTCCTCTGCCACCTCCTTGATAAGCGTAACTTGCATCAATAAATCGATCGCAAATGACCCATTTGCCTTGTTCTAAAGCAGGCTTTATCACCTGGGCAACATGTTGACAGCGGGCGGCAAACATTAACAGTAATTCTGTATCTATTTCGACTGACTCTTGTCGTTTGCTGAGTAGTAAATTACGAATCTCCTCAGCTAGCGGTGTGCCGCCTGGCTCTCTAGTCACCACTACTTGATGACCTAAAGCTTCAATGAATTGCTTGATAAAGTTTAAACTCGTCGATTTGCCGACTCCCTCGCTTCCTTCAAGGGTAATAAACATCGGATCTTGATTGCTCATGGCTACCTTAAAATCAATGGCTTGATTTGCAGTTGATGTGTTTTTTGACATCATTCTACGCGATGCGGCAATAAACTGTCGAGATAGATTATTACTTGTTTTTCGATTGCCTATTACGTTTCAGCATGCGCATAACGGCACGCTGATGCTCTGCCAATGTTTCGCTAAAATAATGACCACCGGTACCGTCGGCCACAAAGTAAAGCGTATTACCATCAGCAGGGTTTACCGCGGCGAGGATAGCTTCTTTGCTAGGCATTGCTATCGGTGTGGGCGGAAGCCCTTTGATAACGTAGGTATTGTAAGGGGTCGGCGTTTTCAGGTCTTTTCGAGTTATATCACCGTTAAAATTAGGTCCGATGCCATAAATCACAGTGGGATCGGTCTGTAAGCGCATCTTTTTTTGTAAGCGTCTGACAAATACACCTGCGATTTCTGGCCTTTCTGACGCGATTCCGGTTTCTTTTTCAATGATAGACGCCATAATCAATACCTGATAGGGATTCTCGTAGGGCAATCCGGGCTCCCTGTTAAGCCACGCTTGCTCAAGTTGTTGCTTCATCGCACTGCTAGCCCTGAGTAATATATCGAGAGCTTTCTCGCCTTTACCATAATAATAAGTTTCAGGTAACAACCACCCTTCGATACTCGTAATGCTTTCTTTTAGGCCGGTTTTGTTTAATGGCTTAAGCTGAGTTGATAAGTTTAATAATCCAGGTAAGTTTTCGTGCTGCTGCTCAGTTAATGGTATTAATCTAGTCTCTTTATCCAAGTTCTCTAGTACTTGCCAGTAGGTCTGTCCTTCGATAATGGTGAAGGCGTATTGAATCACTTTGCCGCTATTGAATAGAGTTAATAACTGTTTAGGCGTAAGCGCTTTATCTAGTCGATATTCGCCAACCTTTAGCTTCGTCAATTCGGGGTATTGATAGGCTAACAACTTAAAATAAATGGTTTGAGTAACCACCCCCATAGCCTGAAGCTTGTTGGCTAGTTTATTAATGCCCGTACCCGGCTCAACCGTAAAAACCTGTGAAGTTGATTTAAATTGAATAGGCGTTTTTAAAAAGTCTCGATAATCAAGCCAAACCCAATAGCTGGTCAAAAAGCCAAGCAGTAAAGTTCCGCCCAGCAGCATACGTTTATAAGACTTGAACCAAAGACCCAGTGATTGAATCATTTAAATACCCAATCGTTGCTTCAGTTGTATAACCTGATTTGTACTGATTGTTTGGCCGTTGATTTGGTGCACAGGTTTTATTCCAAGCAGACAATTGGTTAAAAATGCTGCTTGCACCTCAGCCAATTGAGATCGTTCAATTGAACAGATTTTAAGACTTATTTGCTGATTGTCCATTAAATCCATCACTCTTTGGCGCATCACTCCAGCGACGCCTGCTCGGTCTATTGCGGGCGTCATCCATTGATCATTTATTTTAAAGAACAAATTGCATTTACTTCCGCAAATAATTTGATCATCTAAATAGAGAATTGCTTCCTGGTCCAAGTTCGACAATTGGCTAGCTGCCAATACCGAATCGATTCGATTGAGATGTTTTATTCCTGCCAATAAGCGATTGCTACTAATAGGCACCTGCGAATCTTTAAGAGCAAAGCTTTGAAGCGTGTGTTCGGCTTGGGGGATCAAACTTATACTCACCTTGGTTTCCGCTTTGCTGCTAATTTTATAGCCTCGTTCTGTTTGCACGCGCGAGAAATTGAGCCGCACGATACAGTCGCTACGACGCGAACATGCTTGGTCAATCATTTGCTCTAGTTGATCCTGAGAAATTGCAGCAAACATTAAGGTTTTCAATGAATGAGCAATTCGTTTTAGGTGATAATCTTTGAGCAACAAACTTCCATTTTTGATTTGGCCAGTGGTAAAGAACCCGTCGCCAAACAACGCTGCTCTATCTAAACCATTAGGCTTAACTGATTGGCTAAACTGATCGTCCCATTCTACCCACATAAACTATCGAAAGATTGCTTCTATATTTTTGAGAAGAGAATGGAACCATTGGTCCCGCCGAAGCCAAAGGAATTGCACAACGCATGCTCCATGGAGGTCGGTTGTGCTTCATGAGCCACGTAATTGAGGTCACAACCTTCTCCAGGGTTATCCAAATTTATCGTAGGCGGAGCAACTTGGTCCTTAAGGGCAAGCACCGTTAGTATCGCTTCAACACTCCCTGCAGCCCCTAGTAAGTGGCCAGTCATGGATTTAGTGGAACTCATTTTTAATTGTTTAGCGTGACTGCCAAAGATTGTTTTTGCCGCTTGGGTTTCCGCTAAGTCTCCAACCAGAGTGGAGGTACCATGAGCATTGATATAAGCAACTTTTTCGGCGGCAACATTGGCATCTTTCAGTGCGTTTTTCATTGCCGCTGCAGCCCCTTCGCCGTTTTCTGGGGGCGAAGTCATATGGTAGGCGTCCCCAGACATGCCAAAGCCACTTAATTCGGCATATATTTTTGCTCCGCGCTTGGTAGCATGTTCATAGGACTCAAGAACCATTACACCGGCTCCCTCACCCAAAACAAAACCATCGCGATCGGCATCCCATGGTCGACTTGCGGTTTGAGGAGAATCGTTACGAGTCGATAGGGCTTTAGCTGAAGAGAAACCAGCCATAGTAAGTGGTGTTGTGGTCATTTCGGAGCCACCTGCCAGCATAACATCCGCATCGCCATAAGCGATCATTCTAGCAGCGTGGCCAATATTATGAACGCCCGTGGTACATGCGGTGACTATCGAAATATTAGGTCCCTTTAGACCGTACATAATCGAAAGTTGTCCAGCGACCATGTTAATGATAGATCCAGGAATATAAAACGGAGAAACCCGCCGAGGTCCTTTGTCGAGTAATTTCTTGTGGTTATCTTCAATGGTACTCATACCGCCAATGCCTGCGGCTACACAAACTCCGATTCTTTCAGCATTTTGTTCCGTTATTTCAATTCCAGAGTCATCGATTGCTTGAGTTGCGGCGGCAATGCCATATTGAATAAATTCATCAAACTTTCTGGCATCCTTGCGATCCATATAATTTGATACGTCAAAATCTTTTACAGTCGCTGCAAAGTGGGTGGACAGCCCCGCTTTCTCAAACCTATCGAGGGTTACAACACCACTTTTTCCAGTTAAAACGGAATCCCATGATGATTTTATGTCATTTCCCACGGGACTAAGCATTCCTAAGCCTGTAACGACGACTCTGTTTTTCATAAACTTTCCTTACATTAAAGGGACTGTAAATTAATATAGGTGGGACAATTTGGCTAATCTTCAGCCAACAAAAAAGCCGTAACAGCGAACTGATACGACTTCTTTTTATGCTTTCAATCGATGACTTAGGTCCAATCGGACAGTCATTTTCGATTATGCGCCTTCGACATTAGCCTTTACGTAATCAACAGCGGCTTGCACAGTGTTGATTTTTTCGGCTTCGTCGTCAGGGATCTCTGTGTCGAATTCTTCTTCAAGCAACATTACCAATTCAACGGTATCTAAAGAGTCTGCTCCGAGATCGTCAACAAAAGATGCTTCCAATGTAACTTCGTCTTCTTTAACACCTAACTGCTCGATTACGATCTTCTTAACGCGGTCTTCTATAGTGCTCATGGTTTCAATTTTCCTCTAAAATTTACGCAGCATATGCTGAGGCGTGTAGTTTATTGATTTTATTCAAAGTTGCAAGCTGCAATTCTAACAAACTTTATGGTCTGACCACAAAATTTAATCAAAAATTCAGCATCTCACTTTGAGACATTCGCCTCGCGACTTGGATGATGTGGTTATTAAACACAACTTTTTATCCAAAATAAAGTACTATCTTTTTATATCAAAAGCTGATGTTTATTTGGGTTACTAATTGGTTAGAAGCTGTACAAACTAGCCAATAGTTCGGCTAGCCCATATGCATTCCACCATTCACGTGAATCGTTTCGCCAGTGATATAATCAGCACCAGTAGAAGCCAAAAACGAAACAGCCGCGGCGATTTCTGACGGTTGACCCAAGCGGTTAAGTGGGATATTAGATGAAATTGCCGTTCTTTGACCTTCATCAAGCGCTTGTGTCATATCCGTGTCAATAAATCCAGGAGATACGACATTAACCGTAATTCCTCGTGCGCCGATTTCTTTAGCAAGGGATTTTGAAAAACCGATTAAGCCTGCCTTTGCCGCACAATAGTTCGTCTGACCGGGGTTTCCGGTAGAGCCAACAACCGAACCGATATTAATAATCTTGCCCCATTTCGCTTTCATCATGCCGCGTAAGCAAGCTTTTGATAGTCGATACACTGAAGTGAGATTAGTTTCGATAATAGAGTCCCACTCATCGTCTTTCATTCTCATTAACAAGTTATCACGGGTAATACCGGCGTTATTTACCAAGATTTCGGGGGTTTTGCTGTATGCGGTTTTGATGCTTGATAGCAATTGCTCAATAGATTCTGGCTCGGCGACATTAACGACCATTCCTTGGCCTTCTATATTTTCTGCTTTAAAAAACTCGCTAATAGCATCTGCACCCGCTTGCGATGTTGCTGTTCCAATGACTATATGGCCGGCTTTTCCGAGCTGCTCTGCAACGGCTCTTCCAATTCCTCTCGACGCCCCAGTCACTAGGGCTAAACGTTGTTCTGACATACTATTATTCTCCAAATAGTT
Source organism: Kangiellaceae bacterium (assembly GCA_965230525.1). Lineage (GTDB taxonomy): Bacteria > Pseudomonadota > Gammaproteobacteria > Enterobacterales > Kangiellaceae. The sequence continues at coordinate 3,204,194 of OZ246008.1, read as the reverse complement.
ATTTTTTATATTTTCTACATTGCTGATTCAAATGCTACAGCCAAAATATCAATTAGCAATGAAGTATTAATATGTTGAAAAATTAATTAGAATCTAATTTAATTTAAATCGCTAACCAATTGATTTATATTGTCTAATTGGTTTATTTGATTTGAATTCAAGCTACGGTCAATTCGACGATTTAAACCGCTAAGTACTTTACCGGGTCCACACTCAATCAATTGATCCACACCATGTTTCGCGAGCCAGTTAATACATTCTGACCACCTAACGGGACAATAGAGCTGTCTTACCAATGCATCTTTTATCTTGTCTTCCTGAGTTTCGACTTTAACGTCAACGTTATTTACCACCGAAATATCAGACTGTTTAAAGCTAATGTTGGCAAGCTCATCTGCCAGCTGTTCGGAAGCAGGCTTCATTAACATACAATGAGATGGTACGCTCACTGCGAGAGGCATAGCCCGTTTTGCACCGCTTTCTTTACATGCCTCGATGGCACGATCGACAGCATCTGCATTTCCGGCGATGACCACCTGCCCAGGCGAGTTATAGTTTACTGGTGATACAATTTGCTCTTCAGCGGCTAATGCACATGCCTGTTTTACCTTATCATCATCAAGGCCGATTATCGCAGCCATCTTGCCTACACCAGCAGGAACAGCTTGCTGCATGAAAAGCCCGCGTTTTTCAACTAACTTAACCGCATCGACAAAATCAACAATACCGGCACAGACTAGTGCTGAATATTCGCCTAAACTATGTCCCGCTAAAACGCTTGGCGCTCCAGCTTGTTGTGACCAGACTCGCCAAAGAGCTACACTTGCCGTCAGCAACCCTGGCTGTGTCTTGTCGGTTTGATTAAGCGTTTCTTCGGGACCAGACTGACAAAGTTCCCATAGATCATAGCCTAACGCCGATGAGGCCTCGGCAAAGGTATCTTTAACCACATTTGTTTCTGCAAATTCCGATAGCATTCCGATGGATTGGGAGCCTTGGCCAGGAAATATAAACGCGTAGTTGGGTGACAACTTTGGGTGATTGTTCGTCATGCTTTTATCCTAAATTCAATGAGTTATCTAAATTATTTTGGTCATTTATTGATTATATTTAACGGCTATAAGAATTGACTGGGATGAGTTTATCAGTCAATTGCCATAGCTTAAGGTTAAGCGCAAATAAACTGGGCGCAACTATAACAGTGTTAATTAAAATTACTAGTCAGACCTTGTTTTCTATTGGCAGTATATGAAGTCTATCAATTGTTTTTCACAAGCAATGGATAGCTTGTACTTTAGAAAAAGACTAAGGCTCTAATGATTTATTGACTACCGTTTGAATTTTAGCAGCCATTTCATCGACACTTAGTCCTTGCATTTGCAAAAGCGCTTCGACCAAAGGCTTGATCTGGGCGAGTTCCTCACTAACAGCTTCTCTCACGGTATCCACCATCACCTGTGTATTACGCTCGATTTCAATATTGACCCAATCACCCACTCGCTTGGATTCAAAGGTTGTCATTCGACGTGTTTCTGGAATTAGCCAGACTTCAAACCACTGCTTGTCTGAATCGACCTCTGCGATGGTAAGACTTGCGCCATTAATTGCGATATAGCCTTTGGAAAAAATATATCGTCGCCACGGCTGAGGTAGCTCGAAACGTATGCAGTAATTGTCTTCATCTTGGCGTATTTGAGATAACTTAGTTTTAAAGTCGACATGCCCTGACAACGGATGCCCGCCGATCTCTGCGCCCTCTTTTGCTGCGCGCTCCGCGTTTACCCTTTGGTCTTTAGTTAAGCTGGATAAGGTTGTTATCTCCAGGCTAGTGAGCATGACATCAAATCGAATGAGTTGCTCTGAGATAAGATCTGTCACTGTGAGACATACGCCATCGATTGCGATGCTAGCACCGACGTTAAGTTGTTGAGTAAAGTCGCTAGGAAACTCGACTTCAATGGTTCTAATTCCCTTAGAATCATAAACTTTATAAATTTGTGCAACCGCTTGAACAATTCCGGTAAACATAGAGACAATTTTAACCCTTAACCCTTAACCCTTCATTTTATAACAGCGTAAAAAACTTTATAACGGCGTATAAACTATAACATGGTATTATTCTATTAAACTTACAAAACCAATGTGCTTTTTTGCGAGTATTTTTGGATTGCCGCCTATCGGTACTAATAAAATCCTCAATTAAACCGACGCTTCATAGGCTTTACGAAGCCAATCTTTAACCTCGCAATCAAACTGCTCAACCTCGGTAAGCTGAATGCGATGGGTGCACATTGCACCAAACGGGCCAGAAGCTTCGAGTTTGCCTTGGGGCTCAATCCCTTTTAATTTTAAACCAAGGTCAATTCTTGTTTTGGTTGCCGGTTTAATAAGCGCAAATTGATGTTTTCGAACCACGCTAACAGTGGCCTTTTTGGGAACAACTTTAACTTCAGTGCCAAGTGAGCCAACAAATTTGATAATTGCTTCAAAGATAGGCTTGAGCGTTTCTTTGCCTTGGTATTGAGTGGTAACCAAATCTTCTGGGTCACTTTCTTGTTGCTTACTTAAACTAACAATCGTATTAGCGAATCCATGGGTCACGCCATGTTCTTGCTTAAGATAGTTTACTGCTTGCCCGTGCTTTTCGAATGAATGCTCTGCCAATACTTGCTTCCATTGCTCTAGCGAGCGACCCGTTTTTTCAGGCATATTATTGATCATGGTTTGAAGTGCTTTATCCATTAGGTTCTCCTCAAAAATAATCGCCACGTGAGTTTAACTGCCTTTTAAGATTCATTTTTTGGCTCACCAATCGAAACAATGCCAATCAAAATCTTATCAATCACATAATAACAAACAAATGTGACGATTTGTTGTTTAACACTGTCTTAGTGATTAAGGAATGGCGTATATTGGACGTTATGAGCGAATTCAAAGGCTTTGGCCAGAAAATAGACCGAAAAATAATTATCAAGGCGCAAGCTGGAGAGTCTGCTGCTATCGAAGCGATTTATAACACTTACGCAAAGGCCTGTTATTTATTAGCTTTGAGGGTGACTGCAAACCCTCAGTCTGCGCAAGATATAGTGCATGAGGTATTTTTGAAGGTTTTGAAAAAAATTAATCAATACAAAGCTGAAGGAAATTTTGCTGGGTGGCTTCGACAGATTGCCGCTAATGAATCAATTAACTATCTAAAACGCCACTCAAAACTTAGTTTAGATGTAGAGCTAGACGGTGAAATTGAATCTTATGACCGATTTGAGACGCAATGGTGGGATACCGTTAAAGATCTGCAAAAGCTCACATCAAAATTAACGGATACTTGCCGAACCGTTTTGTTTTTACATGAACTTGAAGGTTTTAGTCACAAAGAGATTGCTTCAATGTTTGGAAAATCTGAAAGTTTCTCCAAACAATCACTGTCTCGAGCAATTTCACAATTGAAAAATATGAGCGCAATAAAGGAGATTTCAAATGCATCTCACTGATACAGAATTATTAGCGGTCGATAAAGACTCGCTTAGTAAAAATGCTTATAAACATTTAGACCAATGTGCTAATTGTCAAACGAGGCTAAATAACATCGCTGCTTTTCGCGACAAACTAAACGAACCGCCTGAACAAGTTAACTTCAGACCTAATTCTGACGCAATACTATACGCCTTTAATGAGCAGGCTCGACAACTCGAGCATTCCAAACTTAATCGCAAAGTTAAAAATTTACAAAAAGGCCTAATTGCATTAGCCGCTTGTCTGTGTCTAGTGATTATCGTGCCGGTATTAAAAGCACCTGATAGCCAACAAAGTATGGATTCACAATTGGCTGAGCTCATTGAACAAAACCACCAATTACAGCGCAGTATTGAAGTTATTCAGCCAAGCGGCAGGCTTCGCAATGTTGCCCGTGAAAATTTAAAGATCCGACTGCAAAGAATCGATAGTGAAATACAGTTAAGTTATTTAGAAGATTTACCAAAATCAGAAAAACTAAAATTGTGGAGTGCAAGGAAAGCTTTACTGGTCGAATCCATCGAACATTTCAACAACAGTAATCAACAATTTACCAAGTCTATTTAAACTGAGGTCGTTAATATGAATCAAGTTACATCTTACCAGTTAAAAAATAAGCCGCGTACAAAAATAGACCCATCGATTAGCAATAGTTGGTTAAGTACAGTATTTGTGATTGCTGCTAGTTTATTTAGCTGGCAGACACAGGCAGCTGAAATTAGTAGTGAGTCAGAGCAGTTAATAAAAGATTTACAGCAAAAAATTCAATCAACTGTAGCGGCTATTGCAGAAATAGAAAACAGTTCCGGGAACTCGGCTAAAGACTTACATATTTTAATTGATCTACCCGCCAAATATTCGCCTAATCTAGGCATGGTTTTAGATTTGGAATCCATTGATAACGGTTATAAAGTTCTGTCAATCACTCCGGGAAGCCTAGCGGCAAACCTTAATGTCGCACCTGGGGATCTCATTACTACAATCAATGGTATCTCTATCGAAGGTTCTAATAAAAGAAAGGCGTTTGAACAATTAGAAAATGTACTTCCAGGTGATCGTCTCGAGTTACAACTAAATAAAAATGGCAAAGCGGCTAAAATATCTACTTTGGTAAAGGGACGGTATAGCCCCTCGGTTAAGTTAGAAATTGGAACCGAACCAAGTGCGACCGCCATAGATACACCGGATGAAACAGAGCTTGCAAATGAATGTGGGACAGTTTCTGTTTTCTTTACTCCGCCAGAAACTAAACGACTTTATAGCGCTTATGTGAGCAAGATAAACGACCGAGGCGTGATTAGAAGTAAAGAAAGTTTCAGATTAAAGCCAGGCAAACATACTATCTACTTGCATGAGTTAATTGATGATCCTTTTTTCAAGCGAAGACATCGAGGCCTACAGCGCGCAAAACCATTAGAGATCGATGTAAAAGCCAACACCACTTATTATCTCGCCGCAAAATTTATCAAGGACAAGGCGTTTAAACAGCGAAAAGGTGAATACTGGGAACCTGTGATTTGGAAAGAAACCCAAAAAGGTGTTTGTGAGTTATAAACTCAACCTATTGATTTAATATCTTTTCCATTACCCAGCAAGTATGTAAACCGGAATCGCCCATCGAGGGGGGTTCGATTCCGTAAATTAAATTATCGCGCATCGCTTCAACATGATTAATTTGTATATTGTTGGGATTTTTAATTTTGTACGATTGACTGATATCGTTTACAGAAATGGTAATGGGATTATCGGCAAACATGGAAAACTCGATTTCTCCTTTATCACCATAAATCATCACTTGATCTAATCGACGACTACTCGCAAAATTCCAGCTTCCTGAGCCAGTGATTAGATTTTGGTGTCGCCAACTCGCAGCAACTGAATCATATGCAGAATAGAGTCGTTGTTGATTGCTCGCAACACCACTAACCTGCTCGAAGCGTCCGAATAAGTAGTCGAACAAATTTAAACCATGGCTCGCTAAATCATCAAAATAACCACCTCGAGCTACATTTTTATCAGTTCGCCAATTCGATTGCTGGGTTAAATCAATTTCACTTGGCGGCCTCAGGTAATTCCAAGTGACATGCCGAACATTTCCTATCACATTTTCAGTCAGCATGGATTTAATTTTTTTAAAACGCGGTAAGCTTCTGCGATAGTAGGCAACAAACAAAGGTAGCTTTTTACTCTGAAAAGCCAGGTAGATAGCGAGGCTGTCTTGGTAGCAACTGGACATTGGTTTTTCTATGCAACAGATTTTACCAGCTGCGCAAACTTTGAGTGCGAATAACTTGTGGGTGTCGGGTGGTGTCGCAATATAGATCGCATCAACTTCGTCTGAATTAATAAGGCTGTCTGCATCCTTGAAAACTTTTTCGATATTATGTCTCTGAGCATAATCCATTGCTTTTTTGTAGTCACGGCGCATCACCGCAGTCAATTCAAACTGCTCGGTCAACTGATAAGCCGGGCCACTTTTGATTTCCGTCACTTGCCCACAACCTATTATTCCCCATCGGATGGTCGATTTGGTCGCAAACTTAGACTTGGATGTCATTGACGGTTACTCGTTTGGTCACTCATATTGAGTTAGCTATTTAGTATAATTTTAATCTTTTTTGGGGTCACTTTCGGATAATGGCAAACGTAACAAGTAGAGGATAACAGGCAACAGCATTATCGCGATCACAGCTTTTACCAAATGACTTTCTAAACTATACCAAGTATAACCATATGACAGCAGAATCATTACAATAGCTATTTGTTTTGCTCTCAGTGGAATACTTTTGTTGCGGTTCCAATTGTCTATTATCGGACCAAACCATTTATTATCCAGCAATTTTTGGTGCAGCTTTGGCGACGATTTTGCAAAACAAGCGGCAGCTAGAATAAGAAAAATTGTTGTTGGCAATCCAGGAATAACAATTCCAATCACTCCGATACAAACCAGTAATACGCCACAAATGGTTAAACTATAACGAACTACCCAATTCTTAAAAAGCAACCTTCACCTCAAATTTCAAAGTTAGTCTTTGACTCTTAATTGGTCACATCAAGAAAACTTGCTTAGTTTTATACACCAACTTGGCTATTGTTTTCTCTGGCTTGCTCGCGTTGGCGCCTTTTCAGCTCTCTGCGCTTTATTAAGAACTTTTCGGCCTCTCCGCCGATGTGTTCTTCACCTCGTTTTTTAGCCAATTGTATTTGTTTTTCGCGTTCTAAGTAACGAGCTTTTTGCTCTTCACTTGTTTTATGATAACAATGTGGACAGCTCACACCTTGTTGATACAGCTCGCTGGCTTGATCTTGCTCAGTAATAGGCATACGGCAAGCGTTGCATTGCGCATAGTTTCCAGGGTTTAGGTCATGATCAACCGTGACTCGGTCGTCAAACACAAAACACTCTCCTTTCCAGGTGGTTTGTTCCTTAGGAACTTCTTCCAAGTATTTTAATATACCACCTTTAAGATGATAGACTTCTTCAAAACCTTGTTGTTTCATATAAGCTGTTGATTTCTCGCAACGAATACCACCGGTGCAAAACATAGCAACTTTCTTATGCTTGTTTGGGTCCAAGTTTTGTTTGACGTACTCTGGAAACTCCCTAAACGATTCAGTTTTCGGGTTTATAGCATTTTCAAAGGTGCCAACAGCGTACTCATATTCGTTTCGGGTGTCGACAAGCAGGACTTCTGGGTCTTGAATCAGTTCATTCCACTCTTTTGGGGCCACATAAGTGCCTACCACTTTTCGAGGATCAATATCTTCGACACCCATGGTTACGATTTCTTTCTTGAGCTTTACTTTAGTTCGCTTAAATGGCTTGGTCTCAGAAATGGATTCTTTAACGTCGATATTTTCGAGCCCAGGTTGTCGATTTAACCAGCTGAGCAGATTATCAATGGCTTCTCTTGAACCCGAAACGGTACCATTGATACCTTCGTGAGCAAGTAATAGCGTGCCGCGCACCTGATGCTGGTTCATCACAGACAATAAGGGTTCGCGAAGATTTTCAAAATTAGGGAGTGCGACAAATTTATACAGAGCACAGACAATATGTGACATAATTGGGAGGTTCCTATAGCTAACTAGAGCGTAAATCTAGTGCAAATAATGAACAGCGCATTATATAGAAACGGCTATTATTGGCAAGTTTTGACTCAGGCACTACAATATAATAAATATTACAAGAACAAGTGATAAATATTACAAGAACAAGCCAGTAAAAATTAGGCATAAACGCAACAAATTGAGCGCTGTCAGAATATACGAGCATGGTAACCAGATAGTATGAAAGCAGACCGCTGGAAACGGTTTATCACCGTAGACACAAGTCAAAACATTGATATAAAGCGTAAAAAATCGGTACTTTACTTCTTTACCTTCGTCGGAGGCTCAATTGTCCTATTTTTTGCCTTTAAAACACCATCCACTGACATAGTCCTCAAGAGCTCGTTATTCGCCAGCGCTGCTTTTTTGTATTTGAACTCGCTCGCATTTTACTATCACCAGAAAATTCATATTACCTCGAGTCTGACCGGGTTAGCTGTGTTGGCAATGGTATTTTCAATCGTTTACACAGGCGGCTACGCCAATACTGGGCTCTACTGGGCCTACCCCTTTCCAATTACACTGTTTGTCTTTTATGGGCCGTTTAGGGGATTAATCGTCAACCTTGTAATGTTTGTTGTCATTTTTGTCATGGTTAATAACCCGCAGTTAATCACGGCAGAATACCGACCAGAGGAAGTCGCTCGTTTCACACCAACCTATTTGGTTAATCTGTTTTTATGCTTTATAGCCGAGTTTTTCAGAAATCGTAGTCATAACGAACTATCGACCATTAACCTTGATCGCCTTAAACTAGCCAACACCGATGCGTTGACAAGTCTACCGAACCGTCGTTTTATCGACTCTGTGTTTATGGATGCCGCTAAAAATGATCCAAACTCCCACTTCCCCATGACCATCGTTGCAATGGATATTGATCACTTTAAGCGGGTTAATGATACCTATGGGCACGATACCGGCGACATGGTGCTTAAGCATATGGCGAGATTGTTTCGCAAAAATGTAAGGGAGCTCGATGTAGTCGCTCGTATTGGAGGTGAGGAGTTCTTGATTATCTTTCCGCGCACTAATAAGACGTTGGGTCTCAGAATCGCCGAAAAAATTCGCAGAATAGTCGAAGATAATCCGTACAAAGAGAATGAGTTTGCAATCGATCTGAGCATCAGTTTAGGGTGTACCGAAGTCAATAAATATGTTTTTATTGAGGAAGCAGTCAAGCAGGCCGATGAGTATCTGTATACGGCTAAAGCGCGCGGTAGAAACACCATTGAATACGGTCAAACGACAAGCAAAGAATCACAACCGACACCTGAGTAAGAAAATGGGAAAACTGTACCTAGGACGAACGAATTAAATAAGCGCTAAACCAATCAGGTAAACAAAATAAAAATAAGCAAAATTGTCAAAAACATAAAGCCAGATATAAATTGCCAGAAAAGAGCTTGGTTTTTGTCTTCCTTGTAGCGTGGATCGTCCAGTAAATAATTAGGGTTCGGTTGATGCAAATCCTTTAAAAATTCTTCGAGATTTGAATAGCGTTTCTCCAAGTTAAACTCAACGCCTCTTTGTAGAGCACGATCAAACCAAAGTGGTATCACAGGATTAAATTGATTAGCACTTCGGTACCTTAATTGATCATAATCTAACGCTGATTGACATTCCTCTATCGCAGCTCCATAGGGCAACTCGCCGGTAAAGATTTCATAAGTAAGCGTAGCCAAAGCATATAGATCACCCTGTACTCCTGAATTAATCCCCATCAAATATTGTGGATCAGAATAACTTGCAGTGCCAAGTGCCCCTTGATGTTCAAGTGGACGAAATATTTCAGCGATTCCAGCAACAAAAACTGACCCAAAGTCCAAGATTTTTGCATCGCCAGACTTAGTGATCATGACATTGCCTGGTTTCAAATCTTGATGAATAGTTTCTTGATTGTGTAATGCCTTTAAACCCTCAGCAATTTGTTCGACGATTCTAATCGCAACTTTTGGCTTGGGGAATCGGTTATTTTTAATCCACACATCCAACGTTTGACCTTCTACATACTCCATCAAATAATAAAGAAAATTCCGTTTACTTGACTGACTTAGTGTTTTTACCACAAAGGGTGTATCTATTCGTTTCCCTATCCACTCTTCCTGTATAAATCGGTCAATGTAAGAAGTATCATTTTCAAAATTAACTGATGGCGTTTTCATCACAACGAGCTCACCAGTATCCTTGTTTTTAACCAAGTAAAGTTGACTTCGACTACTCGCAAATATTTCTCGAACCACCTCAAAACCATCAATCGACATGCCTGCTTCCAACTCGGGTGGGAACGGCAGTCGAGTTAAACGGCTATTGAAATCATTTAGACTTTGCTTCGGTAATGATTCTACTTTGGCAACTATACAGCTTATATTGTCATCACTGTTATTTGCTTGTGCTAGCGCTACAATAGCTTCGGCAATTTTTTGTGGCGCTATTGTTTGGCTTAGTAGTTCGACTAGTTGTTTCTCTTCGATAAAATCGTGAACGCCGTCAGTGCTTAACAGAAACACATCCCCTTCGGCCAATTCCAGTTTGGTGTAATCTATATTCAAACTACTATCCATACCAACTGCGCGAGCAAGGATACTTCGCCCCTTCCCCAACGCCGCGGTATGATCATTGGTAATTTGTTTTAAATGCTGTTTATCAAGACGGTATACACGACTATCACCTGCGTGGAAAATATGCGCCAGTTGCGATTTAAAAATCATCCCACTGAAGGTGCAAAGATATCCTTTTTCTTCATTAGCGTACTCATGACTCTTTCGATAAAGCTTAAGATTAATTGCCGTAAGAATTTTTTGACCGCAATGACTAACAGACCAAGTGTCAGGTGTTTGATAGTAATCGGTAATGAAATTAGACACTGCCGTTTGACTGGCTTCCTTACCCGCTTCTGCACTGCTGACGCCGTCAGCAAGGGCTAGCGCAATGCCCTTGCTTTCTAATTGATGACTATCGATTGGGACAAAGCTACCGACAGAGTCCTCGTTTTGTGACTTCACCCCTTTAGTCGAACAACTGCCTATCATTACTTGTAAAGTTGAAGTTGTTTTTGTCGATTCTGATTTGACCGCGGCATTGTCGCATGCTCCAGATCGGTTGATCTGAGATTTTGAATCTTTAACACTTTCAATTTGTGTCGTTTGTGTAGTTTGTGACTCAACACTCGTCATGCCGCTATCGCTCGCTGCAATTTAATGTCAATTTCTTACCAATTTCTTACCAATTTGGTGCCAATCGTTTAACGCCAAGAAATTAAGCACTAATTTTATTGAATAACATAAGCCAAGCAGAATTAGATTCTACTTGGCTTAACAGTTTCTATCATAACAGCTACTCGACATCGATTAAATGGACTGTGCCATCAGGCATTACCTCGGCCATCTGACCTTTAGGCTCATCAATAAACCAACACATACAAAAGATAAGAGCCGCGCAAGCAGAGATGACATAGAAGAATGTACTGTAATCTACAAACGATAGCACTGTTAGAAAAGTAACCGCACCCACATTACCATAAGCGCCTGCCATACCTGCGATTTGGCCAGTCATTCGACGCTTCACCAATGGTACAACAGCAAACACTGCGCCCTCACCTGCTTGCACAAAGAAAGAACAGCACATTGTTGAAATGACGGCGAGTGGAATCCACCATTCACTATTGATATTAGCCAGCACACAATAACCAATAGCAAGTCCACCGATTAGAATCATTAAACTCTTACGTCGACCAAATTTGTCACTAAACCAACCACCGGTTGGGCGAGCTACAAGATTCATAAATGCAAAACCTGAAGCGAGTAAACCCGCTTGCACCGCACTTAACCCAGCGAAGGTATCTAAAAAGTAGAGCGGTAACATAGAAACAACAGCGAGTTCAGATCCAAATGTTACAAAGTAGGCCACATCTAAAATAGCGACTTGTTTAAATTTGTATTTTTCTAAATCTGGCACGCCATGGGTTAAGTTTTCTTTATTAACTTGATAAATGGCATGGGTTTGGAACAAAAATAAGCCGAATAGTCCAATCCACATTATGTACATTGTTTCCGTTGTAAGTAACCCGACACCTGCCGGAGATAGCTTCCAGGCCAATACTGCAAGAGCAAGATACATTGGAATATTCATAAAAATGTAAAAATAGAAATCGCCTTTACTGGTTACTTCTAAGCCACCTGCCTTCTTGGGTTTAAAATAAGTTGAGCCTTTAGGTGTATTACGTGCAACACTATAAAAGAACAAACCATAAAGACCTGCGATGACCCCAGTTAGTCCAAGCGCATATCGCCAGCCATCATCTCCACCAAACATTAAGGCAATAGTCGGTAATGACATTGCACCAGCCGCTGAACCGAAATTACCCCAACCGCCATAGATTCCTTCTGCAACACCGACTTGTTTCGCTGGAAACCACTCACCAACTAACCGTATGCCAATCACAAAGCCAGCACCGACAAAACCTAATAAAAATCGAAACAACGCAAGTTGCTCATAGCTATTGGCGGTTGCAAAGCCGAAACAAATAAAGCTAGACACCACTAGTAAGCCAGCATAAACAATGCGTGGACCAAATCTATCCACTAATATGCCTATGGCTATACGAGCTGGAATAGTCAAAGCCACGTTTAAGATCAACAATGCTTTTACTTGAGGCGTTGTTAAGTTAAAGGCCTCTTTGATGAACACCAGCAATGGTGCATGAGAAAACCAAACCACAAAGGATAGGAAAAACGCAAACCATGTGACATGGAGCATTTTGATTTTTGGATCTTTAAAATTGAGAATATTGAGCTTGCTGTGTGTGGACATTATTATCACCTCAAAAAATGGTACGTCACAAGTAAGGTAAATCGTTTGATATTAGTTTATCAGTCGTATTGTTTTTAACCTGATCTAAGTCAAGTGAATGACTTATAAGTGAAAATCGCACGCATATTGAGGTGGTTTTGTACCACTTAGGTAGTAGACTCTACCTCGTTGGTAGTAGCCAAACTAATCCGTTTAATGTTACAAAAACGAAACGATGTGAGGGTTACTGTTTAGAAACTTGACCTTAAGCAATAAAAATTTAGTTGAGTTATTTATGATTCGATAGTACAAACATCATACTTTATTTAGAAAACAACGAGAGAGCTTCTTCTTTGCTAACTTAGCGAGTAGAAAGTGTAGTCATCAATGAGTGACGCGATTGCAAACCAATTATTCTTAACTGAAGCAAGGGGCAACCATGGATTTTCAATCTAAGCAAGCGAGACGCGTCCTACTCATGGCAACGCTCGCATTTGCTGCAAACTTTTCCGTATGGACGCTCTACGCGGTTATGGGAATAAACATTCAGCAGTCCCTAAGCCTAACGGCCACTGAGTTTGGATTTTTATTAGCATCACCGATGCTAACTGGCGCTTTGCTTAGACTGCCAGTTGGGCTTCTATGTGAAATTTATTCATGTCGAAAACTATTTATATATCAAATGGTTTTGACCGTTCCAGCACTGTTAGCTTTAAAGTGGATAGATTCCTATTGGGGCTACATTAGTGTTGGCTTTTTGATTGGTATTTCAGGCGTCTCATTTACTATTGGTATTCGTTATGTCTCCGCTTGGTTTGAACGCAAACACCAAGGGTATGCAATGGGAATTTTTGGTGCTGGAAACGCTGGCGCAGCAATCACTTTAGCACTTGCTCCTCAAGTTATTAGCTATTTAGGCTGGGACATGATTGGCATCATTTACGCAGTAGGCATGGTAATCATGATTTTGTTATTTGCGCTGCTCTCTCCAGAAGAAACTCGTTATATGGAAAAGCGCCGCAACACTGATCTGAGCTTTCACCTCGCTCCATTAAAAGAAATGCAAGTTTGGCGATTTGGCCTTTACTATTATTTTGTATTTGGCAGTTTCTTAGCATTATTACTTTGGTTACCACAGTATTACATGACGGCCTACCAGTTAGATTTAGAAACAGCTATGTTGCTTACCCTAATTTTTGTTACTTCATCGAGCATGGTTCGCGCTCTCGGCGGATGGTTCTCTGATAGATATGGTGGGCGTGCGGTTAATTGGGGCGTGTTTTGGGTTTGTTTGGTTTGCTTATTCTTCCTTAGTTATCCACCTACAACCATGATTATTCATGGCGTAGAGAAAGATGTAAACCTTTCAATAGAAATTAATGTCTGGATCTTTACTCTTCTCATTCTAGTAATAGGCCTTGCCCAAGGGTTTGGACGAGCCAGCGTATACAAAATAATTCAGGACTATTATCCACAACATATGGGGAGTGTCGGAGGTACGGTTGCTACCATTGGCGCTTTAGGCGGCGTGACTTTACCTGTCATGTTTGGCGTAGTGGTCGATCTTTTGGGTATCCACACTGCTTGCTTTATGTTGCTTTACGGTGTTTTAGCTTTATGTATGGCAGTGATGTACTTTTCAATAAAATCAGAGCAACACAAAAAGCTGTTGAGAGACGCGATAGCAAATAACTTTTTAGAACAGTAGATGGTGCCAAACTGCTTGTCGCTTTTGATAGAATCAAGGACATTTTGAGTCAACGGATTTTCTTTTTAGCCAATTGAAATTAGTTTTTAACGAGTAAGATTTTGCTCTACTGCCCAAACAGCTGCTTCAACTCGAGTTTTTAGCCCAAGCTTGCGCAGCATGTTTTTTACATGAACTTTAACAGTTCCTTCAGTAATACCTAAATTATTGGCGATCACTTTGTTGCTGTTGCCCGCAGCAATCGAACGCAGTATTTCAAACTCGCGTTGGGTTAAATTATCTATTGGGTTGGTTGGTTGATTGGCTTGTAATGACCGGGCGACAATTTGAGTTAAAGGTTCACTAAGAACCATTTCCCCCATTAATGCCTTGCTGATTTTTAAAATCAATTCTTCAGGCTCGGAGTCTTTTAGCAGGTAGCCGTCTGCTCCAAACTTTAATGCTTGAACCACATCTGTCTTATTATCTGACACAGAAAAAATAACGACCTTGGCCGTCACTTCTGCTCGCTTAAGTGCGATCAGCGTATCAATTCCACTCATGCCTTTCATGTTCAGATCAAGCAATACCAAATCTGGTTTGACTCTTAATGCTTCACTAATCGCTTGTTCCCCATTATCCGCTTGGGCTGCAACTTGTAGGTTATCTTCTAGGCCAATGAGCTGTGCCACACCGTTGCGTAGCATTGGGTGATCGTCCACTAATAGAATGGAAGAGCGTATCATTGATTATTTCCTTACTAAATTACTTCGATTAAAGTGGTGAATAAAAAGGCAAAACTTAGCGTTTGCTTAATTCTACTTCAAATAATACTAGAGTTCCCTGAGGTTGATAAGGCTTTATATGAATCTTTGAACCAAGCGACTTAGCACGCTCCTCCATTATTCCCATACCAAAATGGCCAAACTTATCATCTGCGCTGTTAATGCCAATACCATTATCCCAAATTTCGACGACACATAAGCTACCTTTTTGTTTAATCCGAACTCCCGCCTCGTTAGCTTTCGCATGTCGTTGTACATTGGAAAGTGCTTCTCTGATTATTTGTAATATATGGATTTCTTGATTGGCTGTTAAACGATCTTCATTAATTTGGTTTTGTAAGCCAATCTTAAAGCCACACTTTTCACTAAATTCGGCCACGGTACCTTGCAATGCATTTGTCAGGGATGGGTCGTCAAGTTTTAACCGAAACGTTGTCAAAAGCTCTCTTAGTTGCAAGTAAGCGCTGTTTAGTCCATTTTTGATATCGCTAATAGTTGTATCAATTTCTTCTTGCGCAACTTGCTTCTCGATTCGTTTTGTAAGCAAGCTCATTTGCACTTTTAGGTACGACAGAGATTGCGCTAATGAATCATGCAATTCTCTGGCAATGACAGCCCGTTCCTCAAAAATTAATACTCTTTTTTCAGTATTTCGCTGCTGTTGTAAATCAATGGTTGTGGCAACAATTTCGGCAATGGCTTTGAGCATCATTCGTTGCCAATCTTTAATTTTAAATCCTTTGGTGACATGCCATACAACCATACCTAACTGCTGTTTATTTTTCATAATGTCAAAGGTCACTAAGTCAAGATTGGTAATATCAGCAAGAAATTGTTCTGCGCTGAGCGTTTCTTGATAAGTATCTAAATTATCAAATCGTTTAATAAAAACCCGACCTTCGCCAAGCGCTTGTTCCAATTCTAGGAAAAAAGACGGTTCATCATATTGATAAACCTTAGCAGCCAGGTTACTAGCTGCCTTATATAAAACTTGCAATGAACGATTACTCTGACTTAACGCACGAGTTTTTTCTTTCACCCTTGTTTCGTAGTCTTTATGTGTAAGCGCTAGTTCCGTTGACATTCGATTAATAGTCTTTGCAAGCACCCCTAATTCATTGTCTGATTGATAGTTTACCGTTTGTGAAAAATCACCTCGACCAGCACGCTCAGAAATATCGACTATCTGCTTTAATGGTGTAATGACCGTACGATTTAGTCGAATTAGCACCACAAAGGCAATGAGCATCAATGAGAAAAGACTTATACCTTGAATACTACGCAACAAAATCAGTTTTTTCTCAGAAGCTAACTGCAACTGGCTTACCAATGCGTCAATTTGCATTACAAATTCATCGAAGACCTTCGCGTTATTCTGTAACAACTGCTGCGAGTGGATCGATTGTTTAATCACAGCCCATTGCTTTAAAATTTGCTGATAATTTGCTTCGATATATTCTTCAGTCCGATGACTAGTAACCCCACCTTCAAAGAGATGAACAAGTTGGTTTTCAAACTTAAAAACCTCTTGATTCAGGGCGTTAAGCTGCGGAGAAAGAGGCTTGGTAGTTAGCTTTTGTTGTATTTTTATAGTCGTTTCTTGCGGTGCGAGTAACAGAGCCCTTGAAATCTTAAGGGCTTGCATCCTGAGAGCTCCCGCTCGGTTAATTTGCGCAGCATCACCACTTAAACTTTCTGAAACCAGCATTGACGCAATCATCACTAAGAAGCTAAGCCCGATAATAAGCGCCATAATTTGACCGGCTCTGGCTACAATAGATGAACTATAAGAAACGTCATCTTGTGCCAGAGGAGCTGGTGTAACCGATGATTCAAGATTGTCGTTTGTTGCCATTTTTAATTTGCTCAGAATTAAATTCATTCATCAAGAGTTGCTCGCAGCATACTAAAATTTCAATTTCGATGCGAACTGCGCAACTTAAGTTTAAACACTAGACTAGATAAAAAAGCGCCTAATAATTTTTCTACTACCTATGCGCCAAGATCAGTCCGCGGCACAAAACAAGCTGCATGTTATTATTATTTTCCTTTAATATTCAACAAGATAGAAAGAATCGACAACTACCACCAAAGTGGTAGTTGCAATATTCTACTAGAGCTATTCCGTCTACTCACTTGATCCAGATCAAGTGACCTACTCTATCGATTGCTAATCTGCGACTACAAAATTGATAAGCCTTTAATTTATTTTTGGCGAAACTCAAGTAAATGACTTTCCAATTGAATATGAAACTAAAGCTAATAAAAGCGATTCATTTCAAAAACCAAAAACGGAGTAGCTAATGTCAGACATCAATAAATGGGACGTTGAAGATCCCAAGTTTTGGGAGTCGGAGGGCAAAAAAATTGCCAATCGAAACTTATGGATTTCAATTCCAAGTTTGCTATGTGGATTTGCAGTTTGGTTGTACTGGGGAATCATTACCATTCAAATGCTTAATCTTGGCTTCCCCTTTGCCAAAAGCGAATTATTTACCTTAATGGCTGTAGCAGGTTTAACAGGGGCAACCTTACGCATTCCCAGCAGCTTCTTTATCCGACTTGCCGGTGGTCGAAATACTATCGTGTTTACCACTGCCCTATTAATGATTCCAGCGATTGGAACTGGTATCGCGCTTCAAGATAAAAACACGCCGCTTTGGGTGTTCCAAGTTCTAGCGCTGCTTTCTGGTTTTGGTGGTGGTAATTTCGCGTCTTCGATGTCTAACATCAGCTTCTTTTTTCCAAAAAAACAACAAGGACTGGCGCTAGGGTTAAACGCCGGACTGGGTAATTTTGGTGTAACAACGATGCAAATCTTGGTTCCGTTAGTGATGACCTTCGGCTTATTCGGCGGTGAACCGATGGAATTAGTGACAACGTCTGGGACTTTAATCGGAAAGATTCCTGCAGGTTCAGAAGCATGGATTCATAATGCTGGTTTTGTTTGGCTATTGTTCTTAATTCCTCTCGTTGTCGTTGGTTGGTGGGGCATGAACAATATTAAAGCTTCACATGTTACGCCCGATTTACCAAGTCCAATTGGTTCCTTCTCGATCATTACTGGCATGCTATTAATCGGTTTTACTACTGCGATTTTCGGTCTTTGGCTAATGCTTCCTGAAAAAGTAGGTGGTTCGGGCTTTATGGTCAGCAAGTGGATTGCGCTTCCTATTGTGATCGCCTTGACGGTTTATTTATTAAAGCTGCTACCGGGTCAAATCAAAGATAACCTCAATCGTCAATACAAAATTTTTAACAACAAACACACCTGGGTTATGAGTGTTATTTACACCATGACATTTGGTTCATTCATTGGTTTTGCTGCAGGTTTCGGTTTATCTATTAAAGTCATATTCGGTTATCAACATCTTATGGTTGATGGTGTAATGACTCACGATGTGGCTAACCCAAATGGACCAAGCGCACTTATGTATGCCTGGATGGGACCTTTCATCGGCGCTTTGATACGTCCAGTCGGTGGCTGGATATCTGATAAAGTCGGCGGTGCATTGGTTACTCAAATCTGTGCGGTTGCCATGGTTGCTTGTGCTGTTGGTGTTGCTTATTACATGCAAGCGGCTTACGCATCAGCGACTCCAGAAGAATTCTTTGTCCCATTCTTTGTATTGTTCTTATTACTATTTGCAGCAACAGGGATCGGTAACGGTTCAACGTTCAGGACTATCTCAATGGTATTTGATAAAGAACAAGCTGGCCCAGTTTTAGGTTGGACTTCAGCGGTCGCTGCATACGGCGCGTTCATTATCCCTAAAGTACTTGGTGAGCAAATTAAACTAACTACTCCAGAAAATGCACTATATGGATTCGCGATCTTCTACGCAGTTTGTATCGTTATTAACTGGTGGTTCTACCTAAGAAAGAATGCAGAGTTCCATAACCCGTAAAAAATAATTACCACAGAGGCACAGAGATCACAGAGTGCGAACAAACACTAGTATCTCTTCTCCGTGCCCTCTGTGCCTCTGTGGTGAAATTAGTTTTTTTGATTTTGATTTTGATTTTAAAAAGTAGTACTTGAAATAAATTCGCAAGATACGGAGAAAAATAATGAGTCAATTTTTGGATCGCTTACAGTTTTTCAAAAAGAAAACTGGGGAGTTCTCTGACGGTCATGGTGAAACAACCAACGAGAGCCGAGAGTGGGAAGATAGTTATCGTCAACGATGGCAGCACGATAAAGTTGTGCGCTCAACCCATGGCGTAAACTGCACGGGTTCTTGTTCGTGGAAAATCTATGTTAAGAATGGATTAGTTACTTGGGAGACCCAACAGACTGACTATCCACGCACCCGCCCTGACCTTCCAAATCATGAACCTCGGGGCTGTCCTCGCGGTGCAAGTTACTCTTGGTATTTATACAGTGCCAATCGCTTAAAGTATCCAAAAATAAGAAAACCATTAATGAAGCTATGGCGAGAAGCAAGAAAATCGCTCGATCCCGTTCAAGCCTGGGCTTCAATTGTAGAAGATCCCGAAAAAGCGAAGTCTTATAAAGCAAAACGCGGTCTAGGTGGGTTCGTTCGTTCTAGCTGGGATGAATGTAATGAGATGATTGCCGCGGCAAATGTTTATACAGCCAAACAATATGGACCGGATAGAATTATAGGGTTTTCTCCTATCCCTGCGATGTCGATGGTTTCCTATGCAGCAGGCTCAAGATACCTCTCGCTAATTGGTGGTGTGTGTATGAGCTTTTACGACTGGTATTGTGATTTACCACCTGCGTCACCAATGATTTGGGGCGAACAAACCGATGTTCCAGAGTCGGCTGATTGGTATAACTCTAACTACATTATTGCTTGGGGTTCAAATGTTCCTCAAACAAGAACACCTGATGCGCATTTCTTAACAGAAGTTCGTTACAAAGGTGCAAAAACCGTTTCTATCACCCCTGATTACGCTGAAGTATCCAAGCTAACTGATGAGTGGTTAAATCCTAAACAAGGAACAGATGCGGCTCTCGCAATGGCCTTTGGTCATGTAATCTTAAAAGAGTTTCACTTAGAAAATCCAAGTGAATACTTTACCGACTACGTTCGCCAATATACTGACTTCCCAATGCTCGTTGTGTTAGAAAAGCACGATGACGAATCTTATAAATCAACACGATTCTTAAGAGCATCAGACTTAGCCGGTGACCTCGGCCAAGAAAATAACCCTGAATGGAAAACCATTGCTTATGACGAAGCTTCAAAGGGGTTAGTCTCACCACAAGGTTCGATCGGTTATCGTTGGGGTGAAAAAGGGAAATGGAATATCGAAGAGAGAGACGGCGCTAATGGCAACCAAACAAAATTAAAACTCTCCTTTATTGGCGATCAAGTATCACCGGTTGCCTTTCCACACTTTGCCGCAACCGCTGCCGCAAGTACTCATTGGGATGGTTGTGACCAAGATCCAATTCAAGTAAGAAATGTACCAAGTACCACTATCCAAGGCGCTGACGGAAAAGAATATATCGTCGCTACGGTGTACGACTTAATGATGGCGAATTATGGATTAGACCGAGGTTTAGGTGGTAACAATGTAGCAAGTAGCTATGACGATGACATCGCCTACACACCTGCTTGGCAAGAAAAAATTACCGGTGTTTCTCGTGATAAAGTCATTCGTATTGCTCGCGAATTTGCCGATACGGCGAATAAAACCAAAGGTAAATCAATGATCATCGTGGGTGCAGCGATGAACCATTGGTATCACATGGATATGAATTACCGTGGCTTAATCAACATGTTAATGATGTGTGGTTGCATCGGTCAATCAGGCGGAGGTTGGGCGCATTACGTCGGTCAAGAAAAACTCCGTCCACAAACTGGTTGGTTACCACTAGCCTTTGGACTCGACTGGTCTCGCCCTCCTCGTCAGATGAACTCAACATCATTTTTCTATAACCATTCATCACAATGGCGACACGAGAAGGTTAGCATTCATGAGGTGCTGTCTCCATTAGCCGACAAGAATGAATTCTCAGAACATATGCTTGATTATAATATCAAAGCCGAGCGTATGGGTTGGTTGCCATCGGCACCACAACTAAACAGAAATCCATTACAACTTTGCAGAGACGCAGAAGCAGCAGGAATGGATCCTAAAGAATTTGCTATTCAGGAATTGAAAAATGGCAATCTTAAATTTGCCGCTGAAGCACCGGATGCACCGGAAAACTTTCCAAGAAACCTCTTTATCTGGCGTTCCAATTTATTGGGTTCTTCAGGTAAAGGTCACGAGTATATGCTTAAGTATTTATTAGGTGCCGAAAAACATGGTGTGATGAATCAAGATGTTGGCATGGTGGATGGCATTAAACCTCAGGAAGCAGAATGGGTTGACCAAGGCGCAACGGGCAAACTCGATTTAGTCACCACACTTGACTTTAGAATGTCATCAACCTGTATGTATTCAGACATTATTCTACCTACGGCTTGTTGGTATGAAAAAGATGACTTAAACACCTCAGATATGCACCCATTTATTCACCCGCTGTCAACTGCTGTTGATCCTGCTTGGGAAGCTAAATCAGATTGGGATATATATAAAGGGATTGCAAAAAAATTCTCTGAAGTATCTGAAGGTAATTTAGGCGTAGAAAAAGACTTTGTCACTGTGCCAATGCTACATGACACTCCAGGAGAGCTTGCCCAGCCATTCGATGTTAAGGACTGGAAAAAAGGTGAGTGTGATTTAATCCCAGGATTAACCGCTCCAAACATGATGGTCGTTGAGCGTGATTATCCAAATACCTACAAGAAGTTTACTTCGCTTGGTCCATTGATGGATAAACTTGGCAACGGCGGAAAGGGTATCGGTTGGAATACCGATGATGAAATAAAATTACTTGGCGATCTAAATCATCGTAATACTGATGAAGGTGTTAGTGAAGGTCGTCCAATCATCGAAACCGCTATTGATGCTGCCGAAACGATTCTTACTTTCGCGCCTGAAACGAACGGAAATGTCGCGGTAAAAGCCTGGGAAGCGCTAGGCGAATTTACCGGTCTAGATCACACTCATCTTGCATTACCTAAACAGGAAGAAAAAATCAGATTCAGAGACGTACAAGCACAACCACGCAAGATTATTTCTTCGCCAACATGGTCAGGACTTGAAGATGAGCACGTTAGTTACAACGCTGGGTACACCAATGTTCACGAGTGTATTCCATGGCGAACCATTACCGGACGACAACAATTTTATCAAGATCACCTGTGGATGCAGGCATTCGGTGAACAGTTTGTTTCGTACCGACCACCTATTGACACCAAAACAATTAACTTGGTCAAAGGTACGAAAGAAAACGGCAATAAAGAAATTTTACTTAACTGGATCACTCCGCACCAAAAATGGGGCATTCATAGTACCTATTCCGACAATCTATTAATGCTGACACTATCTCGCGGTGGTCCAATTATTTGGTTAAGCGAAATCGATGCAAAAGAAGCGGGAATAGAAGATAACGATTGGGTTGAAGTGTTTAATGCTAACGGCGCGATTGCTTGTCGAGCTGTCGTATCGCAACGTGTTATGCAAGGTATGGTAATGATGTATCACGCACAAGAGCGAATCGTTAATGTACCCGGCAGTGAAATGACCGGAACTCGAGGTGGACATCATAACTCGGTGACGCGAGTGGTAATGAAACCGACTCATATGATTGGCGGCTATGCTCAACAAGCGTGGGGGTTTAACTACTATGGCACAGTTGGTTGTAACCGAGATGAGATGGTAGTTGTTAGAAAAATGTCAAAAATTGATTGGCTCGATGGTTCGGATACTGACGATTTACCACGAGCACTTCCAACCAACCCAGAACAGGCTTAGGAGTAAGACCATGAAAATAAGATCTCAAATTGGTATGGTGCTTAACCTCGACAAATGTATCGGTTGTCATACCTGCTCAATTACTTGTAAAAACGTTTGGACCTCGCGTGAAGGTGTTGAATATGCATGGTTCAATAATGTAGAAACCAAACCCGGTATTGGTTATCCAAAAGAATGGGAAAACCAAGACAAATGGAATGGCGGCTGGGTGAGAAACTCTAACGGTAGTATTCAGCCAAAAATCGGTGGCAAATTTAGAGTTTTAGCAAATATTTTTGCAAACCCAGACTTACCGGAAATTGATGATTATTACGAACCATTTGACTATGACTATCAGCACTTGCATACCGCCCCTGAAGTAAAGCACCAACCTACTGCGCGCCCACGTTCTTTAATCTCTGGCAAGCGTATGGAAAAGATTGAATGGGGCCCAAACTGGGAAGAGATTCTTGGTACTGAGTTCGAGAAACGTAGTAAAGATAAAAACTTTGACGATATGCAAAAGGAAATTTACGGTGAGTTTGAAAATACATTCATGATGTATTTACCTCGTTTGTGTGAGCATTGTTTAAATCCTGCCTGTGCGGCGGCCTGTCCTTCTGGTGCAATTTATAAGCGCGAGGAAGATGGTATCGTGTTAATCGACCAAGACAAATGTCGTGGTTGGAGAATGTGTATCAGTGGATGCCCTTACAAGAAAATTTATTTCAACTGGAAATCAGGTAAATCAGAAAAGTGTATATTCTGTTATCCAAGAATTGAAGCGGGTATGCCGACGGTCTGTGCAGAGACTTGTGTTGGTCGTATTCGTTACTTAGGTGTTTTACTTTATGACGCCGATAAAATTAAAGAAGTTGCGGCAAGTGAATCCGAAACAGACTTGTATGAAAATCAACTCGAAGTATTCCTTGACCCTCATGACCCTAAAGTAATTGAGCAAGCTCGTAAAGACGGTGTTGCTGACTCCGTCATCGAAGCGGCACAACAATCCCCCGTATACAAAATGGCGGTTGATTGGAAGCTAGCGTTACCACTTCATCCCGAATACCGAACACTACCAATGGTCTGGTATGTACCGTCACTTAGCCCCATTCAAAATGCAGTAGAAGCAGGCAAATTAGGGCTTGATGGCGTGCTGCCCGATGTACGGTCTTTAAGAATACCACTTAAATACCTTGCCAACTTACTAACTGCGGGTGATGAAGCGCCAATTATTCGAGCACTCGAAAGGCTACTCGCAATGCGCGCCTACAAGCGTGCGGAAAATGTAGATGGTGTGGAAGATCTTGAAGTGCTTAAGCAAGCGGGATTAAGCAAAAAACAAGCAGATGAGATGTATCGTTATCTTGCAATTGCAAACTATGAAGATCGCTATGTTATCCCAACCGGCCATCGTGAGATGAACGTTCCGGAGGCTTATGGCGAAAAGAGCGGATGTGGCTTTACCTTTGGTAATGGATGCAGCAGCGGAAATAACGATGTCAATATGTTTGGCGCTAAAAAGATTAACAAGCGAAACGTTATCAAAACGTTCAACGTAGGAGAATAGTCGTGTTAATACTCAAAGTAATATCACGACTACTCGACTACCCTTCACAGGCACTTTTTGATGCGTCTGGGGAATTAGTCGAAGTCGTTAATCAAAGTAAACTTAACCAACATTACAAAACGCGATTAATCGATTTTATAAATCAATTAACCGCCAGAAATTTGTATGACGCGCAAGAAAGTTACGATCTGCTGTTTGATCGAGGGCGCGCACTATCTCTTCTACTTTTTGAGCACGTGCACGGCGAGTCCCGAGATCGCGGACAGGCCATGGTTAACTTAATGAAGGTTTACCATTCCAAAGGTTTTGAAGTTGATTCTTCACAGCTTCCAGACTATATCCCTCTTTATTTAGAGTTCCTTAGCGAACAAGATGAGTTGTTTGCCGAAGAATGGTTAGGGGATATTGCACATCTAATGACGATGCTATCAGAGCGTTTAATTGAGAGGGAGTGTTATTACTCAGTTTTGTTTGACTGTTTAATTGAGATCTCTGGGATCGAAACGGATCGCAAAGAAATCAGTGAAAGTGTAAAACTAGAAAAACGCGATGATACTATCGAAGCAATCGACAGAGAATGGGAAGACAAAGAGATCAAGTTTGACGACCCTATTCCATCAGGTGCTGGTTGCTCGTCATCAGGTCTTCATCAATCAAATAATTCGTTAGATCCCAATACAATACAACAAGTCCCCATTAAATGGCATGAGCAAGATGCAGCTCAAGTGTCAGGACTTTAAGGAGTCAAGCAATGTCTAATATTAATAATTTATTATTTGGAATTTATCCTTACGTCGCTATCCTCATTTGTATTGTGGTTAGCTGGATTCGTTTTGACCGAGAACCTTATACCTGGAAAGCAGATTCAAGTCAGATGCTTGATGGCAAAGGTTTTAGAATAGCGAGTAATCTATTCCATGTCGGTGTTATCTTTATTTTGATGGGGCATTTTGTCGGCCTATTAACGCCAGAGTGGATTTACCACCATTTTATTTCTAGCGCCAACAAGCAACTCGTTGCCATGGTTAGTGGTGGTTTCTTTGGCATACTTTGTTTAATTGGTTTGTTGATGTTAATTAAACGTCGACTAACTAACGATAGAGTTAAGGCTTCATCAAAGTTTTCCGATATCGCAGTGCTATTTATGCTGTTAGTACAGTTGGTACTTGGCCTATTAACCATCGTTGTTTCTATGGACCATTTAGACGGTTCAGTAATGATAATGCTAGGTAACTGGGCGCAGTATATTGTTATCTTCAACCCAGCCGCTGCAGCTGCTTCGATTGAGCCGGTTCACATTATCTACAAATTACATGTATTCGTTGGTTTGTCGATGATACTAATGTTCCCGTTTACTCGATTGGTTCACATCATCAGTGTTCCTGTTTGGTACTTCGGTCGTAAATATCAGGTCGTTAGACAACGATAATTAGTTTTAATCGAATTACAACTAGCAACTAGCAACTAGCAACTAGCAACTAGCAACTAGCAACTACAATAAGCTTGAAATATCTGTTGTCTTAATCAAAGTAAAGCAACAGATATTTCGGCTTTAATTGACGCCAAGGAAAACAATATTATGAGCTCATGTTCCAGTAGCCATGCAGAAGTAAAAACACCCTCAGAACCGCTACCTGTTATTACCGTGAATGATAAAGTGATTGAAGAGACCGATCTTGCAAACGAGTTACAGTACCATCAAGATCCTAATTTTGATCTAGTGGTTCAAAAAGCAGGACAGGCTTTAGTGGTTAAAGAGTTATTGCTATCAAAAGCGAAAGCGCTCTCTTTATTTTCTGAAGCAGATACGGAAGAACAAGTACTGCAAAAACTAATCGCTAGCGAAGTAACAACTCAAGATCCGACTGAACAAGATTGTGTACGTTATTTTCAAAACAACGCCGAGCGTTTTACCACGGAACCATTGATTGAAGCAGACCATATACTCTTAGCAGCTGCTAAAGATGATATCCCTGGTCGTGAAGTTGCCAAGCGCAAAGCTTTAGAAATTATCGAACAGTTAAAAACGGATCCGATGCTCTTCCCTGCTCTCGCTAAAGAATTTTCAGCGTGTCCTTCCAAAGAAACCGGTGGCTCATTAGGTCAGCTTAGTAAAGGCCAAACAGTCCCTGAGTTCGAAAAACAAATTAATCGGTTATCCACCGGTATAGCAGATAAACCGATAGAATCTCGCTATGGTTTTCATGTGGTTAATATCACTCGCAAAATCGAAGGTAAAGCGTTGGAGTATGATATGGTGGCCGATAAAGTTAAAGGCTACTTAACTCATAGAGCTTCGCATCTCGCAATTCAAGCTTATATTCAGGGATTAATAGAAGCGGCAGACATTCAGGGGATTAAAATGATGTTTGCGGAAGAGAATATTCATATTTAGTAACTTGAAAATTACGAATAATTTGAGCTAACTAGAAGGTCATTTGACGCTTACTTCAAAATTTCCTGCGTCATTTGCATGAATATTTTGCTAGTTTTTTTTAACTGTTTACTAGAATGTACTCGAATAAACGCCTTGATTCCACGGTACGCCAAATCCACTTTTTTGGATGAGCGCATTTGAAAAGCCTCGCAGGTGTTCCTCGTGGATCATTGCAATAGGCTTATCTTTGTAAAGTACTGCGATAGACTCACCATTCGACGACCATTTAAAATAAAAATCAGACTCAATAGCTGAATTGATAATGGCATCTTCAGAAGCTATTTTCTTGTACAGTATTGGAGGATTACCTTTCGCCAGCTCTTCCTTGTTGAGTTCATCAGCGGGTTCAATAGGAGAGTATACAAAGGCATTTTTCTCGATTCCTTCTCCAGACTTAGGCGTTAAATATAGCCAAGCGCTGCTCCCATTATCTTCCAAGATTGCACACCTACCTGAAACAGGGTGACATTCATCCTTAAATAGTTCTGCCATACAATCTCCGATGCTCGAAAATAAAAGAAAAGCTAAATACTTCATACAGTTAACTAAGTAACATACGCGTAAAAGCTATATATACGCGCTTGTTAAAACTTGATTAAACGTGATTTCTAGCTATAAATCAATAACTTGAGCTAAATTGAGAACAACGTCACCGGACAAAATCAGCATTTATTCTATATATACCCGAAACTGCATCAAATATATTTCATATATTTCAATGTCTTACTAAATTCACCGACTACATATACAGATTATATGAGTCCCAAAGTGCCGTTGGAATTCACTCAGAAAAATTTATCATTTTGAAGTCTGGTAGTTCTTTATAACCAGCTGTTAATATTTAAAATACTATCGTTCGAATTAATAACTAAACAATGACACTTCTTGGCTACTTAGATTGGCTTACTCCAAATAAAAAAGCCCCTTATTAAAAAATCAATAAGAGGCCAAAAGTAAAAGCTAAAAAGAATTTTTTCTTAAAGTTTATATGTCAACATCAACCAAAACTTATCTCTAGATGAATAAGTCGCATTATCGCTATCAAAACTAGCAAACTTAATTAAACCAGAAAGATTTTTATTGATTTTTTTAGATACAACAAAGTCCAGCTCTGTACCTAAATCAACCCCGCCTTCATCGGTTGAGAAGTCATGGTAAACCGCTTTAAAATTGTACCCGTTTACCTTGTATGATGCGTTCAAGTAAGTATCTTCAATACCAGCAGCAGGTGTCGCTAAGAAAACATCAGCCCAACCTTGGAATTTATGCAAAGTTGCTAGAGAAGTAGTGAATGCTTGACCTCCATCGAGGTCTCCACCTAATACTTCTAAACCAGCGCCAAAAGTAAAGTTTCCAGTATTGTAATTTCCTTCTGCTAAATAATAGTTTGCGTCATAACTATTTGGATTGTCACCGGCATCAGACTGAGAAGCAAACTCTAGGTTGTAAGAGAAAGCTCCCGTTTTACCAGCATAACGAACCCCCATGGTGTTGTTAGAAACTGCAACCGCATCTTCGTTATCAATAGAGAAATAATAACCAGATAGTTTTCCGTCGCCTAGTTTATAGTCAAAGTTTAACAAATGAGTATTGTGGGTGTGGTCACCGGCAGCAACAGTTTCGCCGAATATTCTATTAACGTTAAAAATATAGGCGTAATTAAAACTTAGATCTTGAGAGAACTTTGTATTAACCGATAAACTATCATATGTTTGCTCGTTTTGTCTCCAACCTACTCCACCGACAAATCGCTGGTTACCAATTAGAATTCTTTGGCGACCTGCTGCAACTTTGGTATCTCCGCTAGTAAAGCGTAAATAGCCCTGATTCAATTCCGTACCCACCGGATCAGCAATGACCGGATATTGGCCTTTATTGGGTGTGGTACCCGCTCCACCATTGTAATCATCCATTCCTAATTCTGTGACATCGTCAAATTCAAAAACCGTATCAAAGCTATCAGACCATTTAGTTTTGATAGTTGCTCTAGTTCTTACTGTTGATGCTTCTGCATCTTCTGAAAAGTTGTCTTGATCAACTGTTTCGATTCGATAACGAAAACTTAAGTCAACGGTGCTATTTATTCCGTCTGACTTTTCCTCTGCATAAGCACTAAATGATAGAGCGCTGGCCACACTCATAGCTAACATACTTTTCTTAAATTGCGATTTCATTTACTTATCCCCTTTTCAGGATCTTGAGTTAACTTTTATCCAAAAAATAAAGCCGTTTTGGTTATTTGATGCACTCTACTTAAGTGCAACTACAAGGTACGCCTATGAGCGAAAATCGGCTTGATCTAAATCAAGTATTATAGGAGCTGTGTCAATCTTTCAGACTAAGTCATTCATTAGCCAGGGCTAAAAGATAATTTAGATGCTAGCAACCGAAGTTTTCAAACCAATCGCCAAGCGCTGAGCAATTTTCACTCTTACTAGCTATTGGTCAATGGTACATTGCTCAGGGTCGAAACCATCGAAACTATAAAGAATCGCAGTTAACACGTTGTAACATTCAGTGACCTAGATCAAGCTTTATAAATTGTTAAAATATGGGTTTTATTGTAGTATCTAGACATCGTTAAGTGAATTTCAAATAGAGATAATCACTTATATTTTAAACTCCGAGCATGATATAGCTAAGTTCTTTCGGCAAATACTATTCTTTTTGGGATGGTTATTATAAGGGCCGATGAATATGCTCATTATGCCGCAGTCATCAAACGATAGACTGCCAGGGCTAAGTTAGAAATAGTTTAGCCTCCCGTATTTGGAAAGGAGCATATTGCAGCGTGACAAACCAACCCAACGATCAGTTGATCGATCCTTATGGTCGACAGTTTCCCTATTTAAGATTATCGCTAACGGATAT
This sequence comes from Kangiellaceae bacterium, assembly GCA_965230525.1. Classification (GTDB taxonomy): domain Bacteria; phylum Pseudomonadota; class Gammaproteobacteria; order Enterobacterales; family Kangiellaceae. The sequence continues at coordinate 3,174,612 of OZ246008.1, read as the reverse complement.
TTGTAATTTTTCGTGTGATTATTGTCTACCTGACGGATACCAGTGCGACTCGTCCAAGTCGTTTCTTTCGCTTTCTGAAATTAACCATATTGTGACTGCTTTTGCCGAATTAGGCACTCATAAAATACGCCTAACCGGTGGTGAGCCAACCTTACGAAAAGACTTTATTGATATTTTGAAATTAGTCAAAAACACACCTGGAATTGAACAACTAGCAATTACGACTAATGGTTATAAGTTAGAAGAAAATATCACTAAATGGGTAGATACGGGACTCACTCATCTTAACGTTAGCGTAGACACACTAGATACTCAGTTGTTCCATAGCTTAACGGGTCATAATCGACTCGAAACAATTTTGAGAGGTATTGACAAAGCACTCGAGTTACCGCTTAAGAGAATAAAACTTAATGCCGTTCTACTAAAGAATGTTAATAGCCATCAATTCGATCAATATATTGACTTGCTAAAAGACCGTCCAATTAGTATTCGTTTTATTGAGCTAATGCAAACCGGTGATAATCTCGATTATTTCAAAAAGTATCATGTCAGTGCACAAGTGTTAAAAAACTATCTTTTTCAGAACGGTTGGACTGAGAAAATTAGAGATAAATTTGCTGGCCCAGCAGTTGAATATGTGCACCCAGATTTCGCTGGTTCTTTTGGCGTTATAGCACCATACTCAAAAGACTTCTGTGACCATTGTAATCGCTTAAGAATGTCATCGACTGGCGAGTTTCATCTTTGTTTGTTTGGCGACAAAGGTTATTCGATACGGGACCTAGCTCAATCTACTCAACAAAAGTTTGCTTTAAAAAGTAAGCTTGTCGAGCTTCTACAATTAAAACGAAAAACTCATTTTTTACATGACATGGATACAGGCGTCACCCCTAACCTTTCGTCTATTGGCGGATAACTTTATTCTCAATTATTAAGTAAAGAGTTCATGAACGATAACCATACTAATTACACTAACCACTACATGATTGAATTTGATAAAGCGTTTCAATTAATTACTGAGCATGCATCAATTGTAGAAAATGAGATAATTAATTTGAGCCAAGCAAAGGGGCGAATATTAGCGCAAGATGTCAATTCGCCGGTAGCTATTCCGCCCTTTGACAACTCGGCTATGGATGGCTATGCGGTTAATTATCAAGATATAGTCGATGCATCTTCTGATTCTCCAGTTACATTAGAGCTAGCAGGACTAACGGCAGCAGGTGACCCACCTTCAAGCAAGTCGCAAAGTAAAAATACCGCTTGGAAAATAATGACGGGTGCGCCTGTACCCCGAGGTTATGATGCGGTGATCCCCGTTGAAAATACGAAACTACAGCAACAAACCGTCAGCTGTTTTAGCCCGACAAAAGCGAATGCTCATATAAGAACTCGCGGTGAAGATTTTCTAGAAGGAGATCGAGTATTAAATAAAAATTGTTTCATTAATGCTAACCGAATTATGGCCTTGGCATCTTTAGGCATTTCTAAAGTCAGCGTTAAAACTAAACCAAAGATTGCAGTATTTTCTACCGGTAAAGAGTTAGTTGATAACCTCAGTCAACCACTAGAATCTGGTCAAATTTACAACTCGAACATGCCCTATATCATTGAGTCATTAAAGCACCTTCCTGTGAACGTATATAATGCGGGTACAAACTATGATGACGTAGAAGCCTACCAAAAAGCACTCGAATCAGAGCTGCAAGGCGGCGCTAATCTAATTATTAGCACTGGCGCGGTATCAATGGGTGATTTCGACTTTATACCGCAAACTATCATAAAAATGGGCGGTGAAATTATATTCCACAAAGCTCGTATTCGCCCTGGGAAACCAGTATTGTTCGCTCGGTTCCCGAATGGTAGCTACTATTTTGGCTTACCTGGCAATCCGATTTCTGCCGCGATTGGGCTCAGATTTTTCGTTAAACATTTGATTAACATAATGTTAGGTGTTCAACCGGAAGTAGCAAAAAAAGGAAAAATACGCGAACACAGAACAAAGAAACTTGGCTTTACCAATATTCTAAAAGCACATTCAATGATAGAAAATGGTGAACTTGTTAGCGACGTACTAACTGGACAAGAATCTTTTAAAATCCATCCACTCATCGACGCTAACAGTTGGGTCGTATTACCAGCTGATAATGACTCAGTTAAACAAGGTCAATTTGTGGACATTTACCCTTCTGACCTTACTATTGAGTCGCTCTTTTAAAGGGTTAGAAATTCAGCTATGTATCTTAAAATTAACAACCACGAAATCCGATTTAGAATTTCGCAACAAGAAGCTGCACTCGTCGCTGATGGCGAATTAGTCAGTCAGCATTGCTCATTTAGCCAAGACATGGGTCTTAGTTTTGCCGTACAGACCCATAATACCTCAAGTAAAATTGTTTATTCGAATAATTCTTCAATGCTTAACTTGTACATCCAAAAGTCCAAATTGGATCGAGAACTGCAATCTCGCCCAACAAAATCGGGAATTGAGTTTATTCAAAAAATTGACGGCAGCCCGGTTAAAATCGCTCTCGAAATTGATGTCAAAAAGATCAAACCTAATCGTAGCGAAAGCTAAAATCTCAACGAGAGAAATCACTCGAATGGTTCAAGTTTGCTAATTCAGCTTCGCTCAATTCTAAATCGATCCCATTGATATCACATCGTTTTAAAAAATCCTTAACGCGATAGTTCTGATTAGCCAAACTATTGACCAATTCATCACGATATTGTTTAGCGATTAATAGGCAAAGATAATGCTCTCTTGTGGATGACTTTAAATATCCACTTATGGATGACTTTGCGTCATTACCATTTAGCTCGTACTGACTGTTAAAATACTCAACTAACCTTGCAAGCACATCAGCCGGTAGAAAAGGCTGGTCGACAGGTAGCACAAACAAATGCGATGTCTTACAGTTTTCTAACCCTTGCAACAATCCAAAGAGTGGCCCATTGAACGCGTTTAACATCTTATCCTTAATTTTAACGGCGTGGTCAGCTATATTGCCTTTTTGTGCAGTACTATTAGCAGCTTTATCAGTTAAGACAGGGTAGCCAAAGCGTTGATAGCTGGATAGGTTTCTATTTGCCGATATTAGTATGTTATTGACCTGAGGCTGAAACCATTCAATTTGTCGCTGAATAAGCATTTTTCCGTTTAGCTTGAGCAATCCTTTATCTTGGCCAGCGACTCTTCGCCCCGCCCCACCGGCTAATATTAGGCCTGTTATATTATCTTTAGTTAACATCAAATAAGGAAGAAGTGTTAAATGTCGTTAGCTTTAAGGATACCCATAAACAAAGAACTTTTAAACTGTCTTTAATTCTATCGACAAGGGTTAGTAGTCTACTCGATAGTTATCATTTGCTTGTTAGTAACCGACTTGTTTGCAATCGATTGTTCGCAATACAGATGATGGTATTTTGGTTTATCGTATCTGAATTAAATTAATAACCAGTGACTTGGATCAACTAGGACTTTGCTTTGTTTCTTTAGTATGAGATGAATTCTAGTATTCGAAACACATTCAAAGCCAGTCAGACATATCACGTAAAAGGCATCGAATGTATTATAAGGGAATCACACAATGTCTTCTGCCATCAATGAAACTCTTTCTGCAAAACAATTAACCAACAGTATCGAATTTTTGAGTCCTTATTTTCTTGGTACATACGGTGAAAATAATGATGTGCTAGAAAAACTATTAGTCGAATTTGTGCGAGATCATATTTACTGGCGAAGGAACTTCCATCCTGAGGATCAACCACCAATTACGCCTCAAATGATGAATAATAAAAACTATTCTGACGCTATTGCGCGTATTCGAACTGAGCTGCATTCACTTACTGCAAAATTAAAGCGTTCAGTACCCTTCTATAATCCTCGCTATATCGGACATATGTCTTCCGATTTGATGATGCCAGCGCTGTTAGCGCAGTTAATTACCAATTTTTATAATCCTAATAATATCACTGGCGAATCGGGTCCTGTGACTTTAAAAATGGAACTAGAAGTAGGAAACCAGTTTGCAAAAATGTTTGGTTTTAATGTCGACGAAACTAAGGGTACCTGTGCTTGGGGGCACTTGACCAGCGGCGGCACAAATGCGAATTACGAGAGTCTTTGGAACTTCAGAGCGGCAAAATTCTATCCGTTGGCGTTAGCCAATGCTGTAAAGGAGCTCAAACTAGAGCTAGATCTAGAAATCGAAAACTCTGATTTTAAAACGCCCTCTGACTATACCCTCTGGGAACTGATAAATTTTTCTATTGAACAAGTTCTAGAATTTAAACATTTGGCATTAAGTGTTACCGAATCAATATATGGCTCCAAAAAGCGCATTGAGTTATTGCAAGCAATAGAAAAGAATCGGATTGAAACTTTGGGTCCTGCACAGTTCTTTGCCCAAAATTGGCAATTAAAACATGCCGTTGTTCTGGTGCCAGCAACAGCACATTATTCTTGGGAAAAAGCTATGCGTGTGCTTGGTTTTGGAAGCGCATCGCTAATTAAAGTCCCTTTGACAAATACGATGCGGATGAACGAAATTGAACTGGCTCGCATCGTTAACAACCTTCAATCACAAAACATTCCTATTTTGGCAGTAATTGGGGTACTAGGGACAACCGAATTCGGAACTATTGACCCAATCCATAAAATAGTTGAACTACGGGAACAAAAAACCAAGGAAGGCTATGATTTTTATATTCACATCGATGCAGCTTGGGGTGGCTATTTAACCAGCTTGTTCAGAGCACCTGATGGGAGCTTTGAGAAACTCGAAAATATAAAAAAAGAACTACAGTACTTTCCTTCGCCACGAGTTTACAATTCATTTAAAGCCTTGAATCAGGTTGACAGTATTACCATCGATCCGCATAAACAAGGATATTTGCCTTTTGGTACGGGTGGCTTTATCAGTAAAAATAGGGATATCGTCCAACTACTGAGTACAGATGCGGATTATGTTTTCAATCAAACTGATAAACCCGATTTTCAACAAATTGGTCAGTATATCTTAGAGGGCTCAAAGCCTGGAGCCAATGCTGCCGCTGCCTATGTTGCTCACGCAGTGCTGCCTTTAAATAGCGAGAATTTTGGACGAGTGATTCGACAAACCGTACGAAGTGCAGAATACTTTTTTGATAAACTAAAAGTACTTAAGCAAGAATTAATCGACTGTATTCATCTTACCGTTCCCTTTGAACCAGACAGTAATTTAGTGACTATTGTGATAAACCCTAAAGGTAACAAGTCGATTTCGACGATGAATCAGTTTTGCGAAACGATCTATGACTACTTAACCCATGATCCCAATATCCCTGTGCAATCAAAAGAATTCTTAGGCTCTAAAACGAGACTTTCTATTGCTAAACTCAGTAAAGACGAACAAACAAGCCTGTTTAAGAAGCTCCATTTATTTGATGCCAACATGTCACCGGAACCGGACGACAAAATAATGATACTTCGTCATACCCTAATGAACCCTTGGTTGAGTTCTGAGAATGATGGTAAAAATTATTTAGACAAATACTGCGATTATTTAAAACAGATTTTGCTTAAAACGGTTAAGACTTATTAACGGTATGGGACGGTTTGCAGTTCAGATTTTGTTTTTAACTCGGAAAAACAAGCGGCTCCATCTCGCTAAAAATAGACCTTATTATGGGGAACTTTCGTTGATAGCTCGATTTTTGTGATTCAGGTTCAGGCTTAGACTTATACTTAGACAAAATCTAAGTTTACATCTGAATCTAAATCTTTTATTTCTACGGGGTGAATTGGTTTTGAGTTAATCCTAATCAATCCAGTTTAGTCGTGACACGCAGTTCCAGCGAGAGTGCTTAAGCCTTGGATATCATTGATACAAAGGTATTTGTCTTTGATTTCTATTAGCCCTTTTTTATTCAGACGCGTTATCAAACGGCTAACGGTTTCCACGGCAAGCCCCAAATAATTTCCAATATCGCTGCGAGTCATCGATAAGAAAAACTCCTTATCAGATAAACCCCGTCGACGATAGCGTGCAGAAAGATTCATAACAAATGCCGCAAATCGTTCGTCAGCGTTTTTCTTGCTCAGTAACATCATCAGTTCTTGCTCATCACGAATTTCGCCGCTCATCACTCTAAATAACTGAGATTGCAAACCAGGCAAGTCCCTTGCGAGCGTTTCTAAACGATCGAATGGAATAGTACAAACTAATGATGTTTCAAGGGCTTTAGCAAAACTTGGGTAGGCAGTGGTACTTACAGCGTTTAACCCAACCATTTCACCGGGAAGATGAAATCCGGTCAACTGTTCGATTCCATCTGAGCTAATAGTATAAGACTTAAGACTGCCAGAGCGAATTGCATGAACCGCTTCAAACTTATCACCCGCTTTAAACAGAAACTCGCCTTTTTTGTAGACTTTTTTGCGTTGTACGATGCTATCAAGATGTTCTATATCCGAGTCCGCCAACATGACAGGAAGGCAAAGTCGTTTAATGGCACAGGTTTGACACCTTATTTGACTAGATATATTAACATTCACAGACACGCGAGAATTCACCCAATGAGACTAATTGGCTGAAATTATAGCAAACTGTCTGGAAACTTCTACTATCTGGTTGATTCTTATATAACTTTAGAAAAGCTGTTAATCACATGTAATTCGTTAAGGTATGCGTCAAATACCATGCAAATATTACGTATTAATAAGCGCCCGCGATTGGTAATTCTGATGGTCTTGTCAACAATTTCCACTAAACCATCGTGCTGAATTGGTTTCAGCATCTCAAGCTCACTCGCGAAATAATTTTTGAATTCAATGGCAAATTGCTTTTCTATGGTTTTAATATTGAGTTCAAAATGACAAATCAATTCAAATATGACTTGCTTGCGAATCAGATCATCTTGACTAACAGACACCCCGCGCCAGCTAGGTAACTGATTTTTGTCTAATGCTTGATAATAGCTCTCCACATCACGTGCATTTTGATGATAATGCCCGCCAATTGAGCCAATTGACGACACGCCTACCCCTATTAATTCATATTCTTCGTGCGTGGTATAACCTTGAAAATTGCGATGCAACTGCCCTTGCTTTTGGGCTTTCGCTAATTCATCGTTAGGTTTAGCAAAATGGTCCATACCAATGTATAAATAACCACTTTGTTGTAGTTTTTCAATAATGTACTGAAAAATTGAGAGTTTTTCGACTGGATCAGGAAGTTTTTCTGAATCAATACGGCGTTGCGGCTTGAACCGATGAGGCAAATGCGCATAGTTAAAAACGGATATGCGGTCGGGCGAAATATCAATAACCTGAGCGAGCGTTTTTTCAAAAGTGTTTTTATTTTGAAATGGTAATCCATAAATGAGATCGAGGTTGATTGATTTAAAACCGTATTTTCTGGCTTCTCGGATCATATCCCGAGTCATTTCAAACGACTGAATTCGATTGACCGCTTTTTGCACGATTTGATTAAAATCTTGAACCCCCATGCTCATGCGATTGAATCCCATTTCTGCTAGCGCTTTAATATCTTCGATCGCGAGAGCGCGAGGGTCAATTTCTATCGAGATTTCAGTAGAGTCCTCAGTGGGAACTTCAAATGCGCCTCTTATTGCATCCATAATGCTTTGAATCTGCGCCATGGTTAAATAGGAGGGTGTCCCCCCACCCCAATGAATTTGCCTGAGTGGATTGTCACCTAGCTTGGCAGCAATCATTTGAATTTCCTTGATAAGGTACTGGACGTACTTTTCAGCTTTAGTTCGGTCTTTAGTAATAATTTTGTTACACGCGCAGTAGTAACAGATGTTTTGGCAGAAGGGTATATGGATATACAAAGACAAGGATTTGTCTTTCCTTATGCCGGACAAGCAGCGAATATAGTCGCTTGACCCAAACTCTTCAGTGAATTCCAGAGCGGTCGGATAGGAGGTGTAACGTGGACCGGAAATATTATACTTGGCTAGTAATTCCGCATCCCACTCTAATTTTACTTGTTCCATTTTGCTTGACCTTAGTCTCAGGTTTCAGTGTTTGGTAGTCATAGCAAAATAGCAAAAACCAAGAATTTAAGACTGATCCATGTCAATCAATCATAACTTAGCCTCAAACTTTGAATTGGCCATTGCCGAATAGGCTCAGTTATACAGGCTAACGTTTTAAGGGTGATTTAATCGAGTTAGCTTAATTTAGCATCCAAATGCTCTCGTCTTTCGAGTAGCCACTCCGCAAAGGTTTGTTTAAATTCTTCATCAGCCATCACGCTGGCAGGAATTAAAGGTTCAACGTCTAGCTGTGCGTGGCTGCGTTTTATTAAACATTGGACCATAGTTCCTGGCGCGCTAAGACCTCGAATCCTTACTGGCAACACCTGACTTTTTGTCAACTGACTCAGTCGAACCACACCGGGTTTAATACGTTCTCTCGGCGTTTCTTTACTATGGATTCCCCCCTGCGGAAACAATGCAACTAATTCGCCGGAATGAATTGTTCGCATCGCCGTTCGAAAAGCTGCCTCAACCCGACCACTTCTATCCACTGGAATACAACCGGCCGCCTTAAACATATACTTAAGTATTGGCTTTTCATACTCTTCTTTTGCAATCATAAATCGCACTGGCCGATCGAGCGCTGCAATAATTAAAAAAGGGTCTAAAGACGATAAATGATTGGCAGCGAGGATACAGTTAGCTTTTTCAGGAAGCTGGATGGTTTGCTGACCTAATCTGTGAAATTTTTTGCAGTAGATACGTAACCAACCATCCAAAACATTGGCGACAGGATGCCCCCAATTGGCACCGTTGTATTTTAACCCGATATAAATGATAACAATGAGGGTTAAAACTAAAACTATAACTATAAATAATATTAAGTAATCCATATATCTTATTGTTTTATAAAAATTATTCTATCCAAACCAAGCTTGCCATCCGGCCGGTTTGATTGTTTCGTCGATAAGAATAAAAATGCTGCTCATCCTGAAAGGTACAAAAATTCCCACCAAATACCTTAACCCCTTTCGTTTGCAATTTCATTCTGGCAATTTGATATAAATCTGCCATAAACTTGTTTTCTTGGTTAGCTTTAAAAGCACTGGCAAAGGGCTCATATTGACCGACAAATTTCTCTTTGACCTCGCTACCGACTTCAAAACATGATTGACTAATCGCTGGTCCAAGCCATGCTAATAAATCGGATAAATCGCCCGTATAACGCGCAATCGTATTTTCAATTACCCCATCCGCTAAGCCTCGCCATCCCGCGTGCACCGCCGCAACCCAGTTTCCTTGACGATTACAGATTAGAACCGGCAAACAGTCAGCGGTCATGACACAACAAGCTGCCTCTTTCAGTCTAGTATAGCTCGCATCCGCAACGGTTTCGGTTGTCAAATCACTCGGTTGTTCGGTCAATTCGACACATCGACTACTATGCACTTGTTCAAGCCAAAAAGGCTGACTAGGCAACCTCAGAGACCGCTGCAAATAGTCACGATTGCGCTGTACACGCTTGGGGTTATCATTCACGTGTAAGGCAAGATTAAAGTCTCCAAAGTCATCTGAATTAGCGACCCGCTCCTTTTGAATAGAGTCATCCACATTAAGAAAATTACCCACAAATGGTGAATCAGATCTATCAATACCTGTCACCCTGGTGGCTGAATCCTTTTTAATGGCATGGCGGGTTGTATAAACCGCTTTAACATTGATTGGAGCTGGCCACTCTACGGGAAGCCAATATGTTCCAGAAAGCTGTGCCATTAGGTATTTTTCTCGTGGGCTTCGATGGCTTCCAATAGCTGTTTAAAATCGTCCGGAATCGGTGCTTGCCAAGATAATGGCTCTCCGGTTGTCGGCTGAGTTAATCCAAGTTTGGCAGCATGCAGTGCTTGACGCTTAAAGCCATCAAAGATTCTAGAAAAAGACTCATCCATTCCTTTGGGTCTTAAATTACGCACACAATAAAGCGGATCTCCAACAATAGAGTGATTGAGATGCGATAAATGGACTCTAATTTGATGGGTTCTACCAGTTTCTAACTTGACTCGAAGGAGCGTGAATTTGGCATATTTTTGTTCAATGCGATAATGGGTGATCGCTTCTCTAGCATGTGAACTCCCGTCCAGTATCACAGCCATTTTTTTGCGGTTTTGTTGGTGTCGCCCGATGGGTAGGTCAATAGTATCTCCAGCCACTAGGGTATGATGGACTAGAGCAATATATTCACGATCGAACGCCCTGTTTTGCAATTGCGTCACTAAATGATTATGCGCTTCAGCGGTCTTAGCGACCACCAAAAGGCCTGTGGTATCTTTATCCAGACGATGCACAATACCGGCTCTCGGCAGCTTGCGAAGTTGTGGGTATCTAAATAACAAGCCGTTAACGAGGGTGTCTTGGTAATGTCCCGGTGCCGGATGTACCACTAAACCCGCTCGCTTGTTAACGATTATTAAATCGTCATCTTCATAATGCACTTCAAACTCAATATCTTCGGCTTGCCATTCGCCTTGATCTTCTAAACGAGGCACAACCTCTAGCAACTCGCCTCCCAAAACCTTCTGTTTGGGTTTAGTAATCACCTTGCCTTCGAGCTGAACTTGTTCGTTTTTTATCCAAGCCTGAAGTCGAGAGCGCGACAATTCAGGGAAATAATGCAATAGCACTAGATCAAGGCGTTCGTTCGCAAGACTCTCCTCGACGATGAAATCGATAGCATCAGGAGAATCATTAGTTTGTTCAATGGAACTTTTAGTCACTTTGTTGGCCTTATAGGTTGGTTGATCTAGCAGTTATCGGCGCCCTCAGGTAAAATGTGCCGAATTGCTATCCAATCGGATAACGAGTATCCAAGCAGTATTAACAGCTGTCGCCATTATCATCACGGTTATTATTAACCACTAATGATGGTCAGCTACGTTTAGATCTATCGAATAGGTACAACACACCATTCGCGACTAAACGTTTGAGAATGAGTGACCTCGTCAATTAAGCCTCTATTTTATGCTTATTGCGTGGCCAATTAGGCTAATTCTCTATTAACTAACTTGGTTTACTAAGTTTTTATTAATTAGTTTTTATAAACAAGCTATCTTTGCTAAATAATTAGGATTACAAACTATTAATTGGCTAGATAACCTAAACGGTGAAAACAATCGCAATTTCGGCGACTGCTTCATCAAAACTTATTCATTTTAACGGCTTTGAGAATCAATGAGAATAGTTAAAAGCACTTGTGTCATCATATTGCTAACCATCTTGGCAGCATGTTCAAGTTCAGAAAAAGATATTACCGGCGCAGCAAAGATAAATAATGCGTTTAAACTTTTTGAAAAAGCACAGTTTTCCATGTATTCAGGTAACTACCGCAGTGCGGTTGAGTATCTCGAACGGTTAGATAGTTTATATCCTTTCGGCGCCTATTCGCATCAAGCACAACTAAACCTAATCTATTCATATTATCAGCTCAATGATTATGCTTCGGGGATTGCTTCGGCTGAGCGATTCATTAGACAAAACCCACGTCATAAGGATTTAGATTACGCCTATTACATGAAAGGTTTAATCAACTTCTCTACTGAAACAGGCTTTGGTAAAGAGCTATTCGCAGCGCCAATCTCAGAGCGAGACGCGGGTGCGGCTAGACAGTCATTTGATGACTTTGCAGAGTTAATAAGACTATTCCCAAATAGCAAATACGCCAAAGATGCTCAAAAGCGTATGATCTTTTTGAGGAACCGACTAGCAGATTATGAACTTCATGTAGCAAACTATTATATGCAACGCACCGCGTACCTGGCGGCAGCTAACCGAGCTAAATATGTGGTAGACCACTACCCTAAAACTCCCGCGGTACCCAAAGCGCTTGAATTAATGATTACCTCTTACAAGCTTTTAGATTTACCTGAGCTAGCGGAAAACAGCCGTCGAGTCTTGCTACTTAACTACCCAGATTACAACATCTAGGGGTAACCGGCGATTTAAACAACTCAGTTGCTCAACCAACAAAAAAGGCGCTTAAAGCGCCTTTTTTGTTGGTAATATCTTAGCCAGTATTAAATGGCACTCTCGTTTTCTTCACCAGTTCTAATACGAATAATCTTCTCGACATCGCTGATAAAGATTTTGCCATCTCCAATTTTACCGGTTCTGGCGACTTCCATAATGGTATCTACACAAATATCGACCAGGTCATTACTGATTATAATTTCCAATTTTATTTTTGGTAAAAAATCGACCATATACTCGGCGCCGCGATAAAGTTCTGTATGGCCTTTTTGTCGACCAAATCCTTTGACTTCGGTAACTGTCATACCTGAAACACCAGCATCGCTTAGCGCTTCTCTGACGTCATCAAGTTTAAATGGTTTAATGATTGCTTCTATTTTTTTCATTAATGATCCTTTCTATCAGCGTTTTATCAAAGACCCTAAAATTGATAGGCAAGAATAGCATAATGCAAAAACGAACTCAGTTAAAAATATCGTTTATAAACCAATTAGTTATACTTTTTTGTTAGAACCTAAACCTCTTAAGCATTTTATTGAGTTCACTAGTGGGATGGCCTAAAATGCTGATACTGTTGAATAAATTACCAGTTGCACCATGACCAAAAATAGTATTATTGCTGAAATGAAGGTTTTACCTAGTATTGATGTTGACTATGAAATTGACCGTAGAGTCAACTTTATCAAAAAGATGCTAGTCGAATCTCACTGCAAATCGTTGGTACTAGGAATTAGTGGTGGCATTGATTCCACCACCCTCGGTCGACTTTCTCAAATTGCAGTTGATCAACTCAACGGCGAGAGTAAAACCTATCAATTCATCGCTGTGCGATTGCCCTATGGCGTGCAGGCTGATGAACAAGATGCGCAAATGGCCCTCAATTTTATCCAACCGGACATTAGCCTTGCAGTCAATATTCAACCGGGTGCTGATGCCATCCATCACCAATGTTTAACAGCTTTGGCCAAAGAAAATCAGATATCGTTTAGCGAATCCCATTCCGACTTTGTTAAAGGCAATTGTAAAGCTCGCACTCGTATGGCAGCGCAATACGATATTGCAGGATTAACAAACGGTCTTGTTTTAGGTACCGATCACTCCGCAGAAAATATCACCGGTTTTTACACCAAGTATGGCGACGGTGCCTGCGATTTAGCGCCGCTTTTTGGCTTAAGTAAACGTCAAGTTAGGCAAATCGCAAAACAACTAGGCGCCCCCTCTCAACTTGTTGATAAAGCACCAACTGCTGATTTAGAAAGCTTAAACCCGGGCAAGACCGACGAGGATGCACTAGGATTAAGTTATCAGCAAATCGACGATTTCCTCGAAGGCAAGTCTAATGACCAAGAAGCGGACAACAAATTGATAGATATTTTTCTAAAAACTCAACACAAGCGTGTGCCGATTCCGACTGTCTATGATGTTGAACAATAGTGAATCCGTGATTTCATTAATTACGTTAAGTTTAGGAAAAACGGCCTTTACTGACATTAAAATAAATTAATCGATGCCTATCATAAACTCAAATACGGCAGAGAATTCTTGGCGAGCGCTTAAGATTTTTTCAGTGTATCGATTGTTGCTGGCAGCCGCCTTTGTTTCGATTGTTCTTTTGCAACCTGAGCGTTCTTTTCTAGGTACTGCGCAAAAAAGCCTGTTTCAAGCTGTCGCTCTTACCTACTTAACCTTTGCTATTCTCGGCCATTTAGCAACTTACTATCGAAAATATTTTGATTTGCAACTACAGGTCAATGTCATAATTGACATTTGTTTGCTGGTATTGTTGATGCATTCTAGTGGCGGTGTCGCGAGCGGTCTTGGCATGTTGATCGCAGTAAGCACTTCTGCGGTCACAATATTAATTAACCGCCCTGCTGCTTTGGGTTATCCGGTTTTAGCATCATTTGTGGTTGTTACAGAGGAGCTCTACTCTAATGCACAAGGCATTAGAACTGAAGGCGCACTGACTCAGACCGGAATTCTAACGGTTACTTATCTCGGCACAGGCCTAATGGCTTATTATCTCTCTCGTCGAATTAGGGAAAGTGAAAAAACAGCCGAACAGTCTAAAAAGGGACTGGCAAGCATGGAGAAATTGAATGAAGAGATCATTCAATATATGTCTACTGGCGTTATCGTTACCGACAACTCGCTTAACATTCAATTAATGAACCGAGCAGCGTGGGTACACTTAGGCATGCCTGAATCCACTCAAAACAAAAAGCTTGAACTCATAGCTACCCCACTTGCTCGCCAACTAAAATTGTGGAAACGTAAAAATTATTATCGCCCTAAGGCGTTTAGAAATACAGCAACAGGGCCTAGTTTACTGCCTAAATTTTCGCCAATTGGTGAAAGTAAAGAAAACGCCATAATCTTTTTAGACGATACCTCCGTGTTAAATCAGCAAGCTCAGAACTTGAAACTCGCTTCCTTAGGAAGGCTTACGGCGTCTATTGCTCACGAAATAAGAAACCCGCTTGGCGCTTTAAGTCACGCTGCTCAATTATTAAAAGAATCAGAGAACATAGATACTAACAATACCGAGCTAGTGGAAATCGTTGAAAAGAATACCGCGCGAGTCAATAGCATTATCGAAAATATAATGCAGCTGTCGGTTAAAAAAACGGCTCAAGTGAAGGAAGTTTGTCTTAACGACTACCTAGAAACACTTAAAAAAGAATATTTATTAGATAAACCAAGTAACTATAAAGTCGAATTACAACTTGACTCTAAGCCGATAACGGTACTTTTTGACTACTCCCAACTGCGCCAAATACTCACTAATTTAATTGATAACGGGCTGCGCTACAGTGAACTCAATCAAGGCGAGCCAACCATTATGATCATGTTGGGTGTCGAGCCACAAAATAACACCCCCTTTCTGGATGTAGTCGATCGCGGCGAAGGAATAGCGCCCGAAATTGCCGAAAAAATATTCGAACCCTTTTTTACTACCTCAACTACTGGTACTGGCTTAGGTTTATATTTATCAAGAGAGTTATGTGAAGCTAATCAAGCGAGACTCGATTATATTCCCTTGACGGCTGGCGGCTCGTGTTTCAGAATAAGTTTTTCAACTAATAAGCAATCCCTCCATTAAAAGACCTAATCAATGGACAATAAACCACTCGCACTAATCGTTGATGACGAACCTGATATTCTGCAGCTGCTTGGAATTACGCTCAGCCGCATGAACATTGAAACACATCGAGCGGAAACGGTTAATCAGGCTAAACAGCTGCTCAGTCAACATCGTTTCGATTTTTGTCTTACCGATATGCGTTTACCCGACGGCGATGGCATCGATCTCATCAAACACATTCAAAAAGACTTCAACCATATGCCTGTTGCCTTAATTACTGCACATGGCAATATGGAAACCGCAATAGATGCCATGAAAGCAGGCGCATTTGATTTCTTATCGAAACCTGTCGACCTCACCGCACTAAGAAATTTAATAAAAAATGCTATCAAATTAAATCAACAAGGTGGCAGTTCGAAAAATAAACCCACGACATCCAACCAGGCAAAATCAAAAAAGACCTTAATCGGCGATACAGACGTCATGCTGGCGTTAAAACAAACCATTCTTAAATTGGCTAGAAGTCAGGCTCCGGTTTACATTCACGGTGAGTCAGGAACGGGTAAAGAGTTGGTAGCAAAATTAATACACCATAAAGGGCCCCGATCCGATGCTGCGTTTATACCGGTCAACTGTGGTGCAATACCAACCGAATTAATGGAAAGCGAGTTCTTCGGCCATAAAAAAGGCAGTTTTACTGGCGCTGTTTCCGACAAGAAAGGGTTATTTCAACTTGCAGAAGGTGGCACGCTTTTCCTGGATGAAATAGCGGAGCTTCCCCTTGCAATGCAAGTTAAACTTTTAAGAGCCATTCAGGAAAAAAGCATACGTCCGGTGGGTGGCGATATGGAGATCTCTGTAGATGCACGAATACTCAGTGCAAGTCATAAAGATTTACTTGAACTTGTTAATCAAGGGCTTTTTAGACAAGATCTTTTTTACAGAATTAATGTTATAGAACTAAACGTGCCCGCTTTAAGAGACCGCAAAGGCGATATTGAAAAGCTATCTCAATACTTATTAAAAGAGCTAGCAGACAGACAGCAAATTGTTGGCGCAAGCATTACCGATCGCGCTATCGACAAACTATTAACCTATGACTTCCCTGGTAATATTCGCGAGTTAGAAAATATTCTAGAACGTGCTCTGACACTTGCAACCGATGATACCATTTATGAAGAAGACTTAAACTTACCGACTTCGAGTGTTTCAAACCCTGGTACTGATGCTGCCGTTTCAAATAGAAATTCACTCCCACTTGATGAGTATTTGGCTAAAATAGAAAAAGCCGAAATAATGAAAGCGCTAAGAAAAACTCGAGGTAATCGTACTAAAGCAGCAAAAACTTTAGGTATTAGCTTCAGAGCACTAAGGTATAAACTTGAAAAGCTGGATATTGAATTAGACGATTAACAAAATCAAGGTAGCTGTGGCGGTTAAGTATTGCCATAGCGTCACTTGCTTGCGACATCTTGCTGTAGCAACCGCAGCCAAATACCGTAGCGCCATGAACATTATTTATTTTTTTAAGAGCTTAACTCAAAGCCAGATGAATTAAAATGACGTTTATAACGCCTTTCTCACGTCCTCATGAGCGAATGTCTTACATCGCGTTAACCAATTGATTGCTTGTCATTAAGACTTTAAAGCTTTGACCATTGGCCGTAAGCTGATTTTAATCTAGCTTTGGATCGACCATACTCTACTTTCAAAGTAAGCTTGATTATTCTGACTAAAACTACACATTCAAGCTAATCGACTTAGAAGACGAAGAATGCATTAAACGCATAAAAAAACAAATAGATAAAAGGATTTTTAACTATGAAAAATAATACTCAGGGATTTACCTTAATTGAACTTTTAATAACCCTTTCGATCGCCTCAATACTATTGTCACAAGCCTTACCCAGCTTCAATCAATTTTTAGATCAACGAAAAGTTTCTGCGCATACTCAGCGACTCGCACAAGTAATTAAGCTTTCAAGAACAGTTGCTGTGACTGAAAGTCAAATAGTCACTCTTTGTCCAACACAGAACGGTCATAGTTGCAGTGCCAATTGGAGTGACGGCTATTTATCGTTTAAAGATGATAATGGTAATCGCCAATTAGATCACAATGAAGAAAAGCTATTCGAGTACCTATCTACAGATAAAAATAGTCAAGTGAGCTGGCGAGCTTTTGGGGTAAGAAAGTCGCTTCAGTGGTTGCAAACAGGCATTACTAATCATCAAAATGGTTCGTTTGAACTTTGTTATAAAAGTATACCAGAACTATCTCGTGGCTTGTTCATCACTAAACCGGGTCGAATTCGATATAGCAAAGATAACAATGGCGATGGGATTCATGAAAATGCCACTGGTGGTGTCATTCGCTGCTAATTTATACGAGTTTGCGGCTGAGATATTTGGTGTATTAATATTCTCGATAAGATAATTCTAGTTCTGGATATTTAAAAACTAGGTATTCGAATTCTGGATATATTAAATTTTGATGACTAAATATTGGAGCGCTAAGCGTTATCGCCAGTAATCGCAACTTGGTGAAACGAAAACAATCACCCCTAGCGTTACATTGCCTAAAACTTAAATGTAACGACAGGGATAGCTCTTTCAGTTTTAAAAGTTGATTGAGTTAAGGCTGGTAAACCTTAACTTTAAAGCCTTTAGCGCTGAGCTCTTCTGCCTGCAATTGGCTCATAATTCCTTTATCGCAGTACAATAAGTATTGATTTTCTTTATCTAGTGCTTGAGATGTCTGCAGTTTAAAAAATGGTATAGCTAGGATCTGATTAGCCGTTAAATTTAGAGGGTTAACTGCCATTTCTTGAGGATGCCTAATATCAATGACTATGTCTGACTTTTCTGGAAGTGAAACAATTTCAATCGCCTCTAAATTGGTCGTGGACTGATATATTTGATCAATATTTTCGACCTTTCTATTTTCGAAGGCTCTTTCAAGAATATCAAAATCAAAACGAGCTTCTTCCTTCTCAATTTTATGTGTCTTTGCTCTAGTGGTCGGCTTATTTGAAATAACACCACAGTACTCGGGCATGACTGAGGCGAATTCTTCCGTACCAATTTTTCGCGATAACTCGATAATCTCAGGCTTATCCATCACAATTAAAGGTCGCATAACAAGTGAATTAGTCACGCTATCAATTATCGAGAGGTTGGTAAGCGTTTGACTAGACACTTGCCCCACCGCTTCACCGGTAACGATTGCTGGCGCATTAAATTCGATAGCTATTTTTTCTGCGACTCTTAGCATCATGCGTTTTAATATTACTCCCATCTGAGACTGGTCGACCCGATTTAATATTTCAGAGACGACCTCTTCAAATGGAATTGAAATAAACAAGGTGCGGTGTGAGGAGGAATATTTATCCCAAAGGTAATGGGCTACCTGCTTGACCCCAACCTCATGTGCCATACCACCTAAGTTAAAAAAACAAAAGTGTGTTCTAATACCGCGCTTCATCATCAAGAAACTAGAGACCGTTGAGTCATAGCCGCCAGAAATTAAACTGACACAAGATTCTTGTTGGCCTATCGGAAAACCGCCAAGTCCTTCGAAACGATCGACCACGGTCATTAATTGTTCGCCTCGGATTTCAAGCTGAACAACAACTTCAGGCTGTTTTAGTTGGACTTTTGTTGCTTTGCTATTGTGAAGCAAAGCACCGCCCGATTGGCGTTCGACGTCGATCGACCTAAACGGATGCTTTCCAGAGCGTTTTACGCGCACACAAAAGGTCTTTCCGCTTACCTTCTCTGCAAACTCCTGTACCACGACATCACAGATATCATCGAGCGAATCAAATGGGTGTTGATTTACTTTTAGTACGAATTCGATTCCAGGAGTTGATTGCAGTTTAGCCAACACAAGCGCTTCATGCTGATGATCTTGTGGCGCTAACTCGAGCTCTATAAAGTCCCAAGTGCCTTTAATTTCGGGACTTTCGATGATAGGCGAAAGAACTTTCTTTAAATTCTTTCTAAGCTGAGAAATAAACTGTTTTCTAACAGGTCTACTCTTGACGATTATTTCGGGGAATAACTTGATTACAAATTTCATTTGAATAGCGACACTGGAAAATTTTGGCGCTATTCTAGCCTAAAAAAGGGATGAAATCTCGATATGATTCATCCCAACAGGGCTATTTCGGCAGATAAACGCTTGAAAACCTTGCTTTTGAGCTTGCTACTAACCTTGCTATTGCTCTGTCTTTTAACTTTACTGATACAAGGTTAATTCAGCCTTTTTGTTATTCAAGGTAGAAAAAGACTTCTGGCAAAACAGGCTAAGCTCTAATTAAACCGACAAAATGGCCTTCGATTGCCAGATCTTCTGCAGGTAAAATAATCGGTTGATAATTATCATTGGCTGGCTGCAACACGGCATTAGCACCCTGCTTTTCAAGCCTTTTTACCGTCACTTCATCGTCGATTCTTGCTACAACAATTTGCCCCACATCGGCAATATTAGATTTTCTGACAGCAATTAGGTCACCATCTAAAATACCTTCATCGATCATACTGTCCCCTCTTACTCTCAGCAAAAAGGTAGGCTTTTTACGTCTTAACACTTCAGGAATAGTAACGTAAGACTCTACGTTTTCAATCGCTTCAATCGGTAAACCGGCAGCGACCGACCCAACTAACGGCAATTCGTATTCATTCTGTTGACTTAAAACCCTGATCCCGCGAGGCTTATCCGGGTATATTTCTATCACATTTTTACGTTCAAGCGCTTTAAGGTGATCAGCAGCCGCTTTAGAAGACTTAACCCCAATTAGCTCTGCTAACTCAACGTGCGAAGGCGCTATGCCGTAATCTTCTATATATCCCGTTAATGCTGCTAGCACTTCTTGTTGCCGCTCGGTCAGGTCTTTACTCATACTCGATCCCCTCATATACAGGCTATTAATATAATCACTATGTGTACAAATAGTACTTTAGCCTGTTTATTTGAAAATGTAAATCATTTATTCATAGGAATTAATACAAATTTTCCCCTATTAACGACTAAAAAGTGAATTTACGAATTTAAATTCCAAAGAGGCAAAAGCGTATGAAAGTGACAGAGGAGTGAATAAAGTCAGATTGAGGTGATTCTATTAAATTGTTCTATAGCACCGTGTCTAGGCTGATAATTTTAGTTTGTGCTGCTTGATTTTGGGCTTGGGTTTGGGCTTGGGATTAGCCCTTACCGCTAAACGTTTGGAAGTGACTCTCGGCGACAACATTGAGCTTTCCGCTGGCAAAATCTTCTAATGATTCAGACTGCATTTGATAGCCTACCCAGCGGTTTCGCCCGCTGTGTTTGGCTTGATAAAGTCCTTTGTCCGCAAGCTCTAAAGCTTGCTCCCAACTCCATTTTTCGACCAACGGCTTGCACATAGGATAAAAGCAGAACCCTAATGATATCGTCAGCTTAATTGTTTCTTCTTCGGCGCCAATAAATTCATTTAGTTTGATGGCTTGCAACAAACGATCACAAAGCTCTTGTACATTAGAAACGTGATCTGGACGCAACACCAACAAAAACTCCTCCCCTCCCCATCGAATTAAATAGTCTCCATCTCGAATATTGGCTTGTAAAAGTGATACCACCTGTCGCAAGACTTCATCACCGGTGTTATGACCATAATGGTCATTAACAGCTTTAAAAAAGTCGATATCTGCCAAAATAAACACCATATTAGTAATTTGTTTGTTTTCGTCGGAAGTTCTCACATAGTGTGAAATATCGCTCATTACTTGTTTAACAAAATATCTTCGATTGTGAATACCTGTTAGCGGGTCAGTATAAGAGTGCACTGTTAATTGCTTGTTGGCATCTGCTAAATCTTGGTTAGCTAGTATTAAGGCTTCTGTTTTTTTAAGAATGAGTTGTTCGAGTGCCTCCACTTTTTTTTGATTACGATGACTTACAAAAAGGTAGAAGAGGTATAAAAAAATCGAAAATAATACTAATAACAACAACTTAAATGCGACAGTTTCATGAAACAGCGGTGTAATTCTAAACTCGAGGCGGGTTGGCTTGTCATTCCAAACACCTTCTCGATTACTGGCTTTAACCTCAAAAATATAATGACCGGGCGGTAAATTAGTATAAAAAACGTCTCGCATCGAGCCGTTCGACTTCCAATCGGAAGAATAACCAACTAGCCGATACTGGTACTTAACCAAGCCTTCATCAAAACTTGTAAGTCCATTAAATTGAAAACTGATGTCTCGAGCTGCAAACTCCAATTTATCATATTGGTGCACGCCACTATCTCGAAAATAAAGGTCAATTTTTCCGTCCGGACTATCTATCTGCTCGATATAGGTTTCCACTAATGGCAATTCTCGGACTACTTTTTTAGGCTGAAGCTTAAGTGCGCCTTTGCGCGTCGGATACCAAATAGCATCCGCCAAAAGCGCGGCTTTTGCGTGCCCCGCCCCATTACAACAATAAGCTTTCTGGCTACCCGCCATATAACCACTGTCTTTTAAAATAGGTTCTGCGAACACTTGAAAAGTATTACCATTGACAAAGTCCTCCAAACTTTCGAGGTAAGCCCGATAAACGCCATCGAAACCCGATACCCAAATCGATCCTTGAAACTCAATTAAACTAAAGGAACTATCAAAAATCAGCCCCTGCTCTCGATTAATTGGCAACCACTTAATTCCGTCGAAAATTGCTAACCCTTCGCCATAAGTACCCACAATGAGTTTATCCTGGACTTGGTCTAAACTGGTAACAAAGCTCTTCGATAAAAATTCGGTAGGTTGTAATACCCCTTGTCCAGACTGGTAACGTAACAATCCATTTTGGGTACCTAAGTACAGTTGATTTTGGTATTCGATAATAGAGCGGAAACTCCTGTTTTTATATAGCGGTTCTTGCCCTATTTGCAGGAATTCAGATCGGCTTTTGTCTTGTAAGAAGACTCCCTGACTTGTCCCCACCCAAAGCTGTTTTTCACTATCTCGATAGATTGCTTGTATCTGTAAACCAGGCAACCAGCGCCCCACCTCTGAGACTTTAGTAAGACTTAACTCGAAAGCCTGTAATCCACTTTTTGTCCCCACCCAAAGCCTGCCATCGGGATCAAAATAAAGGGTGTAAGCCGCGCTATTCACTAGTTGCTCAGGCGATATAGCTAGTTCAAACACATCACCATTTAACCTATAGATACCTTCCTGACTCCCCACAAAAAGTTGCTTGTCTGGGCTTACGGCAACACTCCAGACTAAGTTTTCTTTTAACCCTTGCAAATGATCGTAGCGGACAGACCAGCTATCAGTAATTCTAATCAAGCCTCGATCTGTCGTCCCAAACCACAGAGCACCTTCTCTATCAGCCATTATTCGGGAAACTCGATGGTGACTCGGTGCTTCGTGCGGTTTAAACCGCTTACCGTTTGCAAATCTGAGCAACTGAGACTCAGCCGCTACCCACAATATATTTTGTTCATCTAAGTGAAGATCATTGATGTTCTCATTAGCAGCCGATGGGAAGCTTTTAACTAGATTTAACTGCTTGCCATCAAACAGCAATAAACCGACGGACGTCGCAACCCAAACCTTCTCACGGACAGGCTTAATAGCTGTCACCACCGCAGTTTCAAATGATTCAGGTAACATTTTGACACTGATACCCTGCTCATCAATTATGGAAAAACGACCGCGGCCGCCGACAAAAAGTCGTTCGTCATTAACCGCTAGAGCGAAACTCTCCTGTAAATCTAAGTATGGCGACATCGTCTGATGACGAATCTGATGGACACCAGCAGTCGATGACACAAGCAGAGCGTCTTGGTATTGGATCATTCGATTGGGTTTAATAAAGTTAAGATGATCTGCTTTTACCGCTTTAAATCCAGTCTCGTCAGCAAATACCACACCATTTTCAGTTAGCACCCATAAACGTTCGTTAGAGTCGATTAGAATGTCTTTGACTACGTTACTCTTAAAAGCTTCGGTATTGGAGCGATCGTAATTTTTAAATTCTTTTCCGTTGAATCGGGCAACACCGCTTTGCGTTCCAATCCAAAAGAATCCGCGGGAATCTTGCGCTATTGCTGTGACAGAGACTTGAGGTAACTGCTCGTCCACTCCCCAAGTCTTTGAATTATATTGGGAAATTTGTCTTTCTGGATCGAGCGCAAAGGCTGGACCGGCTAGCAGTTCAGCAAATAAGAGAAATAGAACTATTCCAACACTGGGTCTAAAGCAGATAGGCCACCTTCAACTAAAAGCAAAAATCGGAGATTCAAATCTGTCTCGGAGAAAAATATCTCTGTGAGCCCTATAATCATGGTACATCATGGCGATAAATTCAATCTTTGATAACGATTAAATCCCACTAATCTATTAAGGTAAACTAAGCAATACTTTGCTCTAACTTCTCAAACTGTTTTTGAAGCTTCTTAGCCGAAATTCCAGTCTTGTTCTTTAACTGTGGTGCGAATAAAGATACTCGAAACTCTTGTAGCATCCAAAATAAGTCGTCTTGCTTTAGTTGGCTGGCGACATTCCCAGTATACTCATTGAGTTCTTGCCACCATTGTTGCCATTCAAACCAGTTATCAAGACTTTGTTGTTCTTTGGGAAAGTTTTCGTCGATACGAACCATTCGATGATTGATTGCTTCAAGATAGCGCGAATAATTTACCAATAGATTATCCTGTTGTTGAAGTATTCTCTCAGCGGACCAAAGTTGCGAAAGTTGCGTTTTAATGTCATCGACAGACTCTTGATAAACTTCGCTAGTAAACTCACTTAACCGCAAATAAATGTCATGGGTTTGTCTTAGGAGTTTTAAACAATCCGATAGAATATCTGCTAGTTTTTCCGCTAAATTTTGATTGAAGTTATTTTCTATCTCTCGATAGTCAGCTTCCGTTTCGACATCTTGTTTTTGTGAGCGAATTAAGCTCAGAGCAATAGAAAACCCCGCCCAATCTATTAAGGCACTAAAGCCACCAAAACGAAGATTGAGTCGTTCTAACTCTTTTCTATCTGGCCAACTATTTTTGATGTTTCGAAGTCTTTTACTTTGGGTTAGCAATAGCAAACGAGCAAGGCCCCGCTGATGATAGAAACGGGCCTCCACAAGACTAGAGTACTCTTTTATCACCACGCCGGTTGTGTTATCAGTAACAGCAGAGAATATTCTTACTGCTTGACTAGCAACCTCTTGATAAAACTCCAAGCCCTTAAAATTAGTAGGCCAAGTATTGCTGACTTTATTTTTAGTTTGGTTTTCTGATTGAGAGTTGTCTGCCTCTTTTTTAGTAGTGATCGTTTTATTTTTTAGTACACTGAGCTGTTCGGATAGTACCTCCCCTCCCGATTTCTTTAGGCCGCTTCGAAATTTCATTTTCAAATGGTTAGGAATATCCTGTAAATTAATCATATCAACGGTTATTTGTACGTCGATAATTTTCTTTAAGCATTCGATTAATACCAATTTAAAACTCTTATCTTGATAATCGATACTAATTATTTGCTGATAAACTTGCTTCGCTGTGTCAGCGACAGGAATAAGTTGTTTTCGAACCGGCTTGGGTAGGTTCTTAATCACGGCTACTATTTTTTCTTCTAAATAACCGGGTACTAGCCAGTCAAAATCCGATTGTTCAAATTGCACTAACATCTTGGCTGGTATATCAACCACTACGCCGTCATCGGTATTGCCGGGAGAAAAATGATAAGCCACTGGCAATTGCACACCTTTGATAACGATTTCGGACGGATAATCCTCAAGAGTTTGCGGATCTTTATTAATCAATTGCTCTGGTAATAAACAGAGAGTTTGATTGCGTTTTTTCCAATCTTTTTTGAGCCATTTTCTTAAACTCTGTAATGACAGAATCTGCTTGGGTAGCAGATCACCATAGAGCTCAGCTAGAGCTTGGTCACTAATTCGAATTTCATGTGTTCTCAATCGTTCTTGCTGTTGCTGAATCTTATCTAACTGCTCGCGATTGTGAGATAAGAAAGGAAATGATTGAGAGATTTGATCTTGCGCTAGTCCTTCTAGCAAAAATATTTCTCGTGAAAGTTCTGGATCGATCGGGCCACTATTGACTAGTCTATGATTGGTAATTGTTAAACCAAGAATGGATTGATCTAAATAAAAAGCGGCGTGCCCTTTATTTTTACGCCAATGAATGTCGTAATATCTTTTCTTTAATAAATGCGGTACCGCATTTTCGAGCCATTCGGGTTTTATTGGAAATATTGTTCGAGCATATATTTTATCCGTTTCAACCAACTCCGCCGACATTAGCCAATCTTGCTTTCTTTTAAATAATGCTGACGATGGATGGACCCAAACTTTTAACCCTCTCGCTCCTTGATAGTAATGCTCTTGTGATTTTTTTAACAAGTGACCGACGAAGCCAACAATCAGTGCTTGGTGAACTTGTTCATTGGTGGCTTTTTGGCTAGTCGTTTTTATACCTAACTCGGCAATGCTTTCCTTAGTTTGAAAGTAAATGTTTCGCCATTCAAGCCAACCGACAAAATTAATAAAATTTTCCTGACACCACTTTTTAAACTTTGTTGAAGATAGATTTTGGCGCTTGCTATCGAGAAATTGCCAAAGTTTAATAATCGATAAGACATCAGATTCCGCATCGTAATATTGACGATGACACTGATCAGCTTTTTGCTGTTTGTCTAGCGGCCGCATTCGTATATCACGAACGCTTAGAAAACTGCTAACCACTAACATTTCCTCAACCGCTGGGGAGTCTGGCGCAAGTAAAACCCTCGCGAGTTGAGGGTCAATCGCTAGTCGAGACATATTTGCGCCTAGCTTTGTTAACTGTTGAGTTTCATCAACTGCTGCCAACTCAAAGAGTAAATTAAAAGCCACCTTCCACTGCCTCTCATCAGGCATTTGAATAAATGGAAATGATTCAACATCTTTAACTTTTAGTGACTTTAACCTTAAAACAACCGAAGATAAGTTAGTTCGACTGATTTCAGCTTCGGTATACTCGGCTCTCGCCAAAAAATCTTCTTCCGAATATAACCGAAAGCAAATGCCAGGGCATATTCTGCCACAGCGTCCTTTACGTTGATCCGCACTCGCTCTTGAAATTTTTTCAACCGGTAATTGCTGAATTTTGTTTCGCTGGCTATAACGACTTACTCGCGCTGTACCAATATCGATTACAAATACTATATTGGGAATGGTCAATGAAGTTTCCGCAACATTAGTTGCAATAATAATTTTTCGTTTGTTCGACGGATTAAAAATTGCTTGCTGCTCTTTAATGCCTAAGCGCGCAAATAAAGGATGTATTGTGCAGCCAGAAAAATTCTGTTTGTTCAAAAATTTGTGCAAACTCTTTATTTCATTTTCACCATGAGAAAAAATCAAGATATCCCCGGGTGAATGAGCCAAGCATTGTTCAACGGCATCCGCCACACCGGTAAGCACAGGATCATCGTTCGAGTCCGATTCATCTTCGATTGGCTGATAAACGACTTCCACCGGATAAGTTCGGCCCTCAACCAAAACCACCGGCGCATCGTTAAAATACGCTGAGAAACTCTGAGGATCGATTGTGGCCGATGTGACAATAACTTTTAACTCAGGGCGTTTCGCTAGTATCGTCTTTAAAAAACCGAGTAGAAAATCAATATTTAAACTTCGCTCGTGAGCCTCATCAATAATAATAACTTCATATTGACTAAGCATCGGGTCGGACTGTAGCTCAGCCAACAATATTCCATCGGTCATTAATTTTACGCGAGTTGAGGCAGAGGTTTTATCAGCAAAGCGCACGCTATAGCCCACTAAATCTCCAAGTGGCGTATTTATTTCTTCCGCAATTCGATTCGCAACACTTGTTGCGGCCACACGTCGAGGCTGAGTGTGACCAATTTTACCGCGACGGCCCAATCCAGCATTAAGACAGATTTTTGGTAGTTGGGTGGTTTTTCCGCAGCCGGTTTCGCCAGCGACAATGACCACTTGGTTTTCAGCTAGCAGCTTTTCAATTTCTGCAGCCTTACCAGCAATAGGAAGCTCAGAATCGATTTCCAAAGGATTTAACTTATCTGCAATAGCTTGAGTAGTTTTGGCAGAAGCTTTGCTTAAAGCGCTCAACTTTTGTTCGAGCTTATCGACCGGTTGTCCCCGCTTGTTGCGCGTAGCTATTGTTCGCTCCAAGGAAAATAGCTTTCCCAAGTCCGATGTTTGTATCGCTGTATAGTCAGGGGATGGCATGTTGCGGTTCAAATTAAAAAATGATGAAGGAAAGATTTACAGTTTATGAATACTAAAAAGCCTGCAAGAAGCAGGCTCTTAGACTAACTCTTAGTTTGTGATGCTTAATCCCAAAAAGAATGCGGCGCTCTGAGTTCACCAATAAAATCAGCAACGGGTTTATAGAAATCTTTATCTTCCCAATAGCCCGTGTGACACGCAGGATTCCAAGAAGTCGCTGCGCTACCAACATTAATTTCAAAATCACCATCGACATTTTTATTAAACTCATCAGATAAGCCTTTGAGTGGATAAGCCACAATGTCGTCTTTGTCGTAGAAGTTATACCAACGAGAACGTTTTGCTAAGTCAGCCGGTAACGCTTCACCGGTAATTTTGCAAGAATGACCAAGCTCTGAGTCCAGTCCATTTAGAGTGTACATGCCTTGTGGATTACCAAAGGTAACGTAACCCACCAAAGTTTTCATGGTTTCAAAGTTACTTAGCTGGCTTTTGCCGTCTTGCATTGACTTAATAAAGTGACTCATCATTACACCACCATATGAATGAGCTAAAACGACTAAGGGGGTTTCGTCTGGATTAACACGACGATGAGAGGCAAATTTGCGCATACCGTCTTTGATTCGATTGTTAATCGCCTCGTAGACTTCGGTTCCTGGGGTATAAAGAAGCGCTAAAGCTTGGGTATCTGTCATTATTTGACGCAGGTTCTGGTAGGCCAAATCACCTTTATAATTGGCTTTTTTACGGAATGCTTCCAGCTCGTCACGAACCAAATCAGCCCAGTAAATCTCAAAGAACAGTAGATCATCTTCTAGTCGACCTTCAGCACCTTTTACATATTCTTCAGTGATTCGGTGTTTTAGCTCAACAGAATAAAATTCTTCTTCGCTTCCCAAACCATGAATGACCGCGATAGCTAGTCTTTTCATTTGTTCTCCTCTTTAAGCTCTTTTATTGCCTAATGTTCGCTTTCAAGCAAAGCAATTCGACGTTTTTGTTATATGAATAGTCGCTAATCATAAAATAATCGGACTGACTTTGCCAGTGCAAATCCCCATTCCCGCAATTCATCAATAATTTACTCATTGTCCGATAACTTATTGAAAAACAGACTATTTTTATTCAAACCTCAGTATTATGCGAATATTCGGTTAACAGATTAGTAGAAATTCAATTTTATAGACAGCAAGCAACGCAGAAGCGAGGTTGTATTTTCACCATCAGATTATCGTAAATAGCCTTTTTTCGACTGGTCTGAGGGTTAAGGCCAGATTGCTAATTAGATAGATTGCTAATTAGATAGATTGCTAATTAGATAGATTGCTAATTAGATAGATTGCTATTTAGATAGATTGCAATATCGCTACATAGACATTTCGCTATTTTGAAATTTGGCTATTTGGAAATCTGGGTATTTGGGTATATTGATATATTTGGATATATTGATAAACAGCGATATAACGTGGTTCGAGTATTTAAAGCCTATTCAAGATGGTTCTCCCCTACTGAACAGGCAATCGTGCGGCTGATATCAGCAAAACTTAAGCCAGATTCTTGATGCCATTGATTAAAGGCATTTTGAACCAGCTTAAGGTCGCGCTGCGATGTCGGGTGCTTGCTGATTAAATTTTGAGCAATTAAATACTGCACAACGTCTCTAGTTAGTAAAAAAGTATCTTTACCGACGGTCCTCAAAAAGTAAGGCCCGGTATTACCACCAAGTCGACTTCCATGTTTTTTAAGATATAACCAAAGTTGAGTGATTTGCTCGCTCGGCCAATTGGCAATAAATTCGCCAAAACTACCTTCTTTTTCACTAATTTCTTGTACAAAGAGCGCGTTCTGCCTGACAGACTTTACCTTGATAAAGTTTCGTATGATACGGGTGTCCTGAGCCATTTTTTCGATTTGCTCATCGCTTGCAAATTGTAACTTGTAGGGATCAAACTCCCAAAATACCTGTTCAAACCCCGGCCATTTTTTTTCTACAACTCGCCAAACAAACCCTGATTGGAATATCTTTTTAGTCATTTCGGCTAAAAAAACATGGTCCGGCAATTTTGCAAGTTGCTTTGCGGATAGCGTGTGAGGCATAAGCTCGGCTAAGCCTTTTTTCCCGAGCTTTCGCTCTGCCGCTCGCTGATATATTTGAGCAAATGTTTCCAAGGTTAACTACTTTAATGGCTTGGGGTGCTTGCAACCATAGCATTAGCGACTCTGGTTGAAAACACCTAGTTGAACTTGAAACTGAATAGCTCAGAGTTAATTATAATTTATCGCAACTGAGGTCATAAATAGGACCGATTCCAGCAACATGTAGGTTTTGATACTGGCTACCATTATAATCCATTCGATAGTTAACATATTGAAAACGACAACGTCCATCAGGGTGCTTCATAGTAACTACGCCTTGAATAATCTTACCAGTAATAATTCCAGTCAGTCGGTTTCGCGTTATCGCCCAATCAGATCCGGTCAAATAACTGTCTACAAGCTGTTCTTTCCACTGCCAAGCCTTTGCCCAGCGGTTTGCCGCGCTCAATAAGTCGGAATTGCTAACGTTTTTAAGTCCTTGCGCTGGCAATTCTCGAGCTGCGTCCTGTTTTAGCTTTTTCGCTTGTGCTTTTTGCTCAAAGTAAGTTTTAGTTTTTGCAAAATAGCTTTGCATGGTTTCATCGATTAATTGTTGCTTTTCTTTACTTTGCAAGATTTGTCTTATGTAAGCTCGATTGTTTGAATACACATTGTACTTACTGTGAGATTTCCATTCGGTTCGACCGAAACCAGAAGCATTGGCAAACGTGTAAATCAGTACCCCGTCCTTCAGATCAAACAAGTAGTAACTTGAAGCATGACGGTATACATCCACACCTATCACACCGCTTTCTTCTGGCAGTAGTTTGTACTTTTGTGTTGGACATCGATCGCAAGGCTTTAGTTGAATAGACTTGGGTTCAGCTTGATTAAAACTAATCTGATAACTTTGCTGTCTTTTACCACCATGATTTTGCGGAACTGCAAGAAAGTACTCACCACTCGAATGATTCATCTCGCCAACAGCTTGGTTCATTATTTTACTCGAAAGTCCAATGGCAAACTTCTCAATCTGCCTTCGATCAAAGCTAGCGGCAGTCTCTTGAGAGCGAGAATACAAATTAACATGCCCTAATTTTGTCCAAACTTTCTGGCCTAACAATCCATCAGGCTGTACCAAAACAAAACTCTGTTCATCATAGGGAATCAAGTAAAGTCCAGCCGTCATAAAAACGGGCGTAGCTAAGGTTTGGCTTGGTTCTTGTTGCAACGAATAAACCGCTGGAGGGCAAGATTGGCAAGCCGCTACGGCAATTACTGTTTTATTCCCTAGCTTGCCATATTGCATAAGGACTTTTGAATTGCCACGCTCAGGCACAGCCAAATGATACTCACCATTAACGGTTTCTTTGGATACCTCGATGGCGCTCAGGTTAAAACTCAGTAAAACCAAACAACTCAATAAATAATTGGCAAGGGACAACTTTTTCATGTTCATTTCTCTCTTAGTATTATTTTAACGCTTAGCAATTATATTGCTATTAGATTAGTTTTGTATCGCTAGGATTAGCTTAGTTAGCTCTTTCGAATATTGCGCGAGAAGTTTTCTGTTTTATTGCATTTAGTCCGATTTAAGAAAGGGAATTTCATCCCTAAAAATAATTAATGACTTTCAACCTCCCACCCGTTTTAGCCCAGCAGTATCCGCCCGCTAAAATATTGATATTTGAGATTTTTTAACCGCCGATGTTGCAGTGCAGACAGTAATGTTATAGATTCTAAAAATTATATTGTTAAGTCGCCAAGGGAATAAGTATGGCAATAAAGTCAATTCGAAAGTCTACAGGTCAAAATAACAAGCCGCTCTATGATCTTTTTGACAAATACAAGTCTAAACGTCATGCAAAACCGCTCAAAAAAGATATTCGCGGGACCGGTAATGTTATTGAGTGTCATAATACCAGCTTAAAAAAAGCCACTTTTGAAATTTGGGGGAACAATAATCGCATCGTAATTGGCGACAATTGCTTACTCGATAATGTGACTTTCCATATCGAAGGAGACGATCAATATGTCGAAATTGGAGACAATGTTGCATTTAATATTGCCGGAAGCATCTGGTTGGAAGACCATCATTGCACTTTGACCATTGGTGAAGAATCAACCTTTGAAAACGTCCACTTAGCAGTTACTGAGCCCTATTCCTCCCTCACCATTGGTAAAGACTGTATGTTTTCCTACGATATCGACGTCAGAACTGGCGACTCACACTCGGTAATCGTTGATGAAGATAACAAGCGTACAAATTATGCACAAAATATATCATTTGGTGATCATGTCTGGGTCGCGTCTCATTGTGTTATCTTGAAGGGCGCTAGAATTGGCAGCAATTCCATCATAGGCACTCGATGCGTGGTGACTAAGTCATTTCCAGAAGAAGGAATTGTTTTAGGTGGCAATCCTGCTAAAATTATTAAGCGTGGAATTAATTGGAAACGAGAGCGGGTGTATGATCAGCAACCATAAGGTTGTTTGATTCTACAGGCGCTAGAATTTGACCCTGGTTTCGATTCAGACTTTAGATTTGAGTTCATATTGGCGGCAGCAAATTCGCCATTTTTGTGCTTTTTGAAGAGCCAAATTCAAGGGCGTTTCGCAGCGCTGCGAAACAAGGGTTTGCTGAGCGGAGCCGAAGCATTGCTCTTGGTTTTTTTCAAAAAGAACAATAAAACGCATTCGCTTATTATTAGAAAACCGCTCTCCTCGCTAAAAAAGTATCTCCCCCCAAGCATCCATATCAAGATTTTTACTAGCCTCTACCGCCATCATAAGGCAAAATGTCAGATTAATCGTATTACCCGATTAACAATCTTTATAGACTTAGCCAACCACGGAGCAATCGATGGCCACACACAAAATAAAAAACGATCGAGCTAAAAAACGCTTAGACTTTCCAATTAAATCAATGGCGATATTACTCACCACAGTGGGTTTGATAGGCTGCCAGCCTTCGCAGGAAGCACCGGCTGAATCAGACACCTCTGAAACGGCCGCTCAGCCAGTCGAAAAAACTGTCAATATTCTAGAAAGTGAAGATTTTCAATCGGCTTACGCAGGAATTTCAATCGATAAATTAAAAAAGCATATTAAGTATTTGTCATCAGATGAGCTCGGTGGACGCGAGCCTGCAACAGAAGGCGACAGATTAACCGCGAAATATATGGTGGATGAATTTAAAGCCATGGGGCTCAAACCCGGAAATGGTGATAGCTACCTTCAAGAAGTTGAGTTATTGGCAATCGACTCAAAAGTCACAAAAAATTTAACCATTGGCGATATTCAATTTACACCGTTAGAAAATTACGTTGCTAATACCAGAAAAAAAGAACGTATTCGCGCGGTAGATGAGTCAGAACTAGTATTTGTTGGCTATGGAATTAATGCCCCAGAGTTTGGTTGGAACGACTACAAAGGGCTCGATGTAAAAGGTAAAACGGTTGTTATTTTGGTCAACGACCCAGGCTTTGCTACTGGCGACCCAGAAGTCTTTAGCGGAAATACTATGACCTATTACGGTCGCTGGACTTATAAATACGAAGAAGCCGGTCGTCAGGGTGCAAAGGCAGCAATTATTATTCATGAAACTAAGCCTGCGAGTTATGGTTGGGGCGTGATTCGTTCAAGTTGGTCAGGTGCGCAATACCATCTGCCAAGAAATGAAAACAGTGCGCCAGTTGTTGATGTAGAAATGTGGATTAATGTTGACAAAACTAAAGAGCTTTTTGCCAAGGCGGGGCTAGACTTTGAGCAAGAAAAACTAAAAGCTCAAACCAAAGGTTTTGAACCAGTTCCTCTAAACTTAAAAGCCTCGGTTGAAGTCACTTCCGATTTTAAAGCGTCCGTTTCTAACAACGTTGTTGCTACTCTCCCCGGCTCCGAAGCCGCTGATGAACACGTTATTTATATGGCACACATTGACCATCTAGGAACAAATACCAAACTAGAGGGTGACCAAATTTATAACGGTGCTCATGATAATGCGAGCGGAACCGGTGGCTTAATTGAAATCGCACGACAATACACCCAGCTAAAGACTAAACCAAAACGCTCAATCACTTTTGTTGGCGCCGCGGCTGAAGAACAAGGAACCTTAGGGTCTCAATATTTTGCAAACAACTCCCCAATGCCACTGTCTAAAATCGTTGGTTTAGTCAATATGGATAGTCTTAATATTACTGGACGCAAAAAAGATGTCAGTGTTGTTGGTTATGGTAAGTCAGAACTTGAAGAGGTTTTGAAGCGCGCCGCCGCTCTGCAAAATCGCTCGCTGACGCCAGAAGCTCATCCTGAGCGTGGTTATTACTTTCGCTCGGATCACTTTAGCTTAGCTAAAATCGGCGTACCCGGATTAAGTTCCGGTGGTGGCACAATGCCATTAAATGAAAAAGAAGCCGAAATTAATAAAGTCATTGGTGCACGAGTTGCAAAATGCTATCACCAATTATGTGATGAATATGCTGAAGATTGGGGCTGGGAAGGCACCAAAGAAGATCTTCAATTATATTTTACTACCGGCTATTTATTAGCCAATGAAGGTCAGTGGCCAAACTGGTATCAAGGTACCGAGTTTAGAGCGTTGCGTGATGAGATGATGAAAGCAGCTGAATAAGTAATCGTTTAAATTTTCTTCATCTAAGATATGCCGTCTTGTGCTAAAAAATCAAGACGGCATTTTTGTTTGCATTCATTACACAAGGGGTTCAAACAAGCAAAATTTGTTCTTATCTAAATCTCTCACATAAGCCGAAAAATAAGGCCCTCTTTCACTCGGTTCACCTTCACAGGTTCCACCCAATTCAATCGCCTTTTTATAAAGCCTTTTAACTTCATCGATAGAACCAACGTTTAGTCCAATCATTGTTCCGTTGCCATGAGTGGCTGGCTGTTGGTCAAATGGTTCTGCGATAGCAAATGTCAAATCATCACATTGCCAATAAGTCATTCTTTCATTCGCAAAAATTTGCGTTAGATCGGTTTGTTCAAACAGTAAATCATAGAACTTAACCGCAGATTCCATGTTGTTTGTTCCAAGTACACAATAGTTCAATTTCATCAATCAATCTCTCTGGCTAAATAGAAAGTAGACTATAAACAGCTGCTACTGACAGCTGTGTGTCAGTAGTGATTGAGGAGAGCTATTTATTCGTAATTTCTTTCAGATTTCTTGAAGCTGACCATGTTCACTTATAAGCCAATCATTCAGATCTGTGAGGATTTTAGTGACATGCACAGGAGTACTTGGCGAGTAAATGGTCAAATGCACTTTTTAGTACAGTTAAGCCTTTTTAACAGAAGCTGCTAGCCAAGTATTTTCGCTTTTTACAAATGTAACTTCAGGGCAACCATTAACAAGGTTTTGACGTAACACCGTAATTTTGTTTTGACCATCATGTTCATAAGATATTTCAGCATATTCTCGAGTGTAATCCCAACCAAAAAATTGGAGACGTGCTACAACTATCTTTTCACCATTACTGAATTGTTCTTTACAATCATCATTCATGAAAGATAGAGTTTTAATCAAGTCGCCTTCATCTCTAGTAAATGCAGCCATGCATTCGGCGAACTGCTTATAAATCACCTTTACGGTATCTATATCCTTTTTATCTTTTTCAACGCTATCAGAATGTAATCCGGACAAGTAGTTGACTACTTCTTCATTTTCTACACTCTTAGCGACAACTAGGGGGTTTCGTTCCCTGTCACTTATATTTGTATTTAAACCATCTTTAACTAGCAGTTTTAGAACTGATACTTGATTACAAAGTGCGGCATAGTACGCACAATCCTCTAATATTTCTGCTGATAAATTTACAGCATTGCTATACATTGATTCAAACCCCTTTATATCACCTTGACAAATAGCAGTCCTCAGATTAACTGGTAAATCTGATTCATAGGCATTTCCGGGTGCTTTGACATCAACGCACCCTAGCGAAATGAGTTTTTTAGAAACAAGTTTATCAGTACCCGCGTACCATCGCAGATTGCCTCCATTATCGCATTCAGCATTTAGATCAACTCCTTGTTCAAGTATCCACTCAATATATTCAAGTTCGTCTTCATCGGTAGAATTCCCAGCAAGATTTTCAAAAATAACCATTATCGGCGTCTTCCCTTGTCGATTTCTACTATTGATATCAGCACCGTATTTAAGCAGTAGCTTTATGATAGATTTATTATAATCTTCCCTCATGGGTTCAAGAATTGGGGTGTTTCCTTTTACGTCTTGAATATTTGGATCCGCATCATGCTCTAATAGAAGCTTTACGATACTTTGACAGCCTTCTTCACAGGCGTAATGAAGCGCAGTTCGCTGCCCAAAGTCGTCGAAGTATTCTATGGACATATCTTTAGCGTTGGGGTTTGCTCCAAACTCTAGAAGTAGTTCCACTACTTTCTTTTGTTCATTGAAAGCAGCAGAACAGATAAACGGAGCTCCTTTATATGAGCCATTCGCATTCGCTCCCTTTTCCAAAAACTCTCTTACTGTTTTCGAATTTCCTTTTTCTACCGCTAGCCCCAAACCTGCCGTAGGGTCAATTTTAGCGATTTTTGACATAACCTTATTGGGACTGACTTTTTTACCTTTATGGACGGCGATATTTTCACTTTCTCCAACTTGATCAAAAAAATAGTCTACCACCGCATTTTCTATGCCTTGTTGTAACAAAAATGTGTTGAATATATCAGAGTCGAAACTTAAAGTGCCAGAACTAATATGACCACAAACCAATTCACCATTCTTAGCAAATTGTTCGATACTTATGCTATCGCCCTGGATAAAATTGCACCCTTTGAACTCGCTTTCTAAAATATTGCTTGCCACTGCCAGACTATGTTCTTGAATATTTTTAATAACTTCGTTGAAAGCTGCTTCTTTGACTTCATCATTAAATTGAATGGTAAAGTTAGTGTGTATTTCCGACATTTATTAGGTTCCTTTATTTTGGAATAGAATGTATAGGCTAATGATTCCAAAAAATCAAATTATGGGTCGAGCGGTTAAAATCTTTTTTATTAATGTCATCTTCTACTTTTTATATATGGATGTTCCATATCGATTATCCCCAAACTCTCCAATATTCATTCCGCAGCCTGCGAAAATAATAGCAATACCTCCAATTCCTGGTATCAATTGAAAACAACCAAACCATCCTGCACTGCCTAAGTCATGGCAGCGCTTGGTTGTGAGTGCAAATAGTGGGTAGAGAAGAATTAGATTTAGTGCACCTGCGACCGAATAGTTAAGAAAGATGGCAACCGGAATCGGTAAAAACCAAAGAGGCAGATACCATAGTAAAAATTGGCGACGACCAATCCGCCCGGAAAAGCTTGTAAGTAGTGGAAGAACATCCATTTCAGTTGGCTTAGGTCTTCTGACTTTTTCTGCTATTTCGTTTGGAGTCAGGTTTAGCTTCTGCATCTTCGGCCTCATTGCAACTAACGCCACCATAATTTGCCGTCTGAAGCGCAGCGCAAGGCGGTCAAATTGATGGTTTTGTTAGGCTTCG
The DNA here is from genome assembly GCA_965230525.1 of Kangiellaceae bacterium. GTDB lineage: Bacteria > Pseudomonadota > Gammaproteobacteria > Enterobacterales > Kangiellaceae. The sequence continues at coordinate 3,137,663 of OZ246008.1, read as the reverse complement.
TGCCACGAACAAATTGGTTGAAATCTCTTCTTCGGAAAATAAATCACTCTTGGATTCTTTTAGCCTCTCGAAGTACGACTGATATTGAAACTCGACATACTTAAATCCCTGCTCAAGAGTATTAATTTGTATACCATCGGAGGCTATATTTACCAAAGTGGACATAATCACATCAAGGTAATCATGTAGGTTCTCAATTAATATATCTGTATAGCTCGGTGTAACACCAGTGTGAACTATTTTATTTCTTGTTCTATATATCCTGCGTATCTGCAACCTTACTCTTTCATCATGAGCATTCAGCATTTTTGTCATGCTCTTTCCGTTCTTTAACAAAGTTCCGAGATAGAAAGCTCGATTACGAAGAAGAACAAAATCCCCAAATTCATTCAAAAGCGCGTCTTTTTTGTCTTTGTATTCATCTAATACTAATAACTTTGAAAGTTTAACCTGAAATGTACTGCCAGATATCCCTTTTAGATGTCTATTCAGCGCTCCTCTTCTCCAATTATGTATGTCTGCGATAAACCGTTTAAATACCCGATCTAAGTATGCAATATTAAGAAATGGCATAATACAATCAGTTAGGTTCGCTATTTTTGATTTATCTGAAGACTCAGGGATTAGCGACTCAAGGGCTATCCATAGGTTGATTATTTGATTTTCCTTAGATTCGCTATTTAGAGCCAAGGAGTGCAGTTCAGAACTTCTAGCAAACTTACGAAATGATGTATCCTTTAGCGAAAAACTATTTATCATAGCGTTCAATCTTTTTGATGCCTTCTCAGGCTTTAAATCTATGCACCTATGCATTGGATTTATTGGAGATCCAACCTTTGAATTGTTTCCAGATTCTTTTTCAACAACCAAACACTCATCATCCCATTGCGGGTGCTCTTTGTGGTGATACAGCGTCAACAATGTGCTAATCAACTCAATCCTTTCTTCTGATCTTTCTCTTGCAGAAAACTCGTCTTTGGCCTTGATGTTTTCCACAATGACATATACTTGATTGCTTTTCTTAGGGACCATTCCACTTTTACTTAGTGGGCTCCTATATTTTTCAACATTCGCATCAACTAAAATATCCAAATTTTTGCAAGAATCAGATATTTCAGAAAAAAGTTTGGAAGCCTTTATAATCGAAAAGTATTCTTTATCTTCAGATGAAAAAATCGCTATATACTCGTCTATATCTTGATTACTTACTATTTCAACGTCGTTATCGTAGTAAAAGAAACCTAAAGACTTATCCATGAGATATTTATTGCTATACCCATAGTTTATCAAGGTCGTGATGTAGCTTCTAATTAGACCCCGAATTTCATTTTTACCCTTGTTATTTTTCAGTGCCGAGGACAGCAACTTCTCATTCTCGCTCTTATATTTTTTCAGCTTTATTTCAGAGTACAGAAGCTCTAATGCGATTTTTTTTGAAGCGATCTTAACGTCTTTATTCGACAATATTTTTATAGTCTGATCAATTTCGGTACTTACAAGAGATTTCACAACCGAATCTCGCCTTAGATTTGAGACTAGTTCGCTGGAAATATGCTCTAAGTTATTCTTGTCGATTACTCCTTTTTCTATATCAACAATTGTAGTTAGAGCTTCAACACACAAAAGGCTTGTGTTCATTGCTGATGGTTTATAGGTGTCCAGGGAATAATCAAAAAGCAACTCCTCAATCAGTTGAGCACAATAGAGTAACTGCTCACAATTAGCTACATTCTTCCATTTTTTTAAATTTCTAAATCTCATTTCCGACCACTCGACCCATTTGAGCCTAACGCCTTTGTAACCGGGATTTTTTGTGCAGCGGATTTTTGCGGTAAAGTGGCGAAGCCACCGCAAAAAGGAGCGTAGCAAAAAATGTCCGGTTTACAAACTTGTTATGTTTTTTGCCCGTGAAATTCAAAATTTGATGCAATGCCTTGCGGACTAATAAAGGTAAAAGTGACCTTGCGCAACACTTGTGACGCCGTATAGGCACCACTTGGTGTGCCAGCGGTATATTGAAGCTTAACTTTACCCATAGCAGACCTTGCAATTCCACCATTTATTTCTAGAGCTGCATTAGTCATGAAGTATATAGTGACCCGTAGTTGATTGTTTTTTGTATGAACAATCAACATTTGTGGAGAGGCGACATACTCCATTTCATCTTCAGGCTCTTGTACTTCAAATTCGTATTCCACTATCTATACCTTGGAAACATAACAGCTGATTGTATTCAGTAAAACACAATTAAATTCAAACACCCGTTTTGATTTTACCGAATTATTTATTAATATCCGATACTTACGCAACTTCAGCAAGAAGTCAATCCCGTAACTACGTAACTTTACTGAACATAGTTCCGGAATCACTTTTCAATGCCATTTTAAATCAATAACTTACAGATTTTTTGCGTCATAGCTACATGAACTATTGACAACAACTACTCATGCAAGTAGCGTTTAGTGGTTCGAATATCATGGAGGATTTAAAATGACACAAAAGCCAAGGTTTATGCGTCAGGTCAGGGAGACGATTAGAACGATGCAATACTCTTATTTCACCGAAAAAAGCTATGTTTATTGGATTAAGAGCTATATTCACTTTCACAACCTAAGCCACCCTAGAAGCATGTCGTCCGATGAAGTTACCGCCTGATATTAATTCTTACCATTGTTTTTTCTATTCGCTCCCGATCAATAACAGCTCTTCCTGCCTACCATCTAAATACCACACACCCGAGTCATCAAAAAACGCGTCTTCTTCCAACATTATTCGAATTTCCTTACCCCACGCTTCTATTTCAATCGCATTGTTTAACTCTATTGAATAGGCTGTGTTTAGATGCAGCGGGTAATCACCACTTCCCGGTACCCCGCCTTGCGAGTCCCACATACCAAGAGTAGTCCCAGCAGCATGGCCATGATAGCCCAAAGGGTGAGTGTAAATACTGGGCTTTAGTCCTTGTTTAATTGCTTGCTCTCGAGACATTTTTAACACTTCATTACCGGTTCGACCGACCTTAAAGTTGTTCGTAAAAATATCTTGCAACTGGTTGCCTTTGGCTAAGGCTTTTTCTAGATAGGCAGGTGCTTTTGTTTCGCTCTTTTTTAAAACATAGGCGTGCTGTTGGGTATCCGTATTTAGGCGTAGGTAGGTTATACCAAAGTCAACATGTAATAGATCCCCTTGCCTAATTACATTATCGCCGTAACCATTAGTAAATGAATCTTCATGATCAAATTTAACTTTGTCATTTCTTTGGATTGAAACACTAGGATGAAACCAAGTTATTAATTTAAGTTCTCTGACTTTTTCTCTAAACCACCACACCACATCTTCGGTAGTGGTTACACCCGGCTTAATCACTTTAGCGCTAAATCCTTCGGCAATTATTTGATGAGCTATCGCCGTCATGTTTTTAAACAACTCGACCTCAGCAGGAATTCTTGTTTCTAACCAACGAACAGCCAACGGCTCCGCTGAAACGAGTTTTTCTGTATATTTTTTAGGGAGTGCTGACATCAAACGCTTTTTATCTGTGGCGACTAATCCGTCTGCATGCGCCCAGGTTTCAGATTGATTAATTCCAATTCGATCAGGCTGTTTACGATCGATTAACTCGACAAGCGCTTGCCATTGGTTGGGTTGTTGTTTTTTATTCCATGCTTTCTCAAATAAATTTCCTACTTTATACGGCGCAATGGCAAAGGCTTCGACGTCACCTGAATCGCTAAGATTAAGTACCAAAATAGTCGTTCGGCGAGCTGAAACCCAGGTTGAAGGAAGAAACGTTTTTAATATTGGGTCTTCATTATACTCGCGACTAATCATAACCCACATATCAATCTTGGTTTGCTGCATTAGTTGCGGTAACAGTATTTTGACTCGTTGTTCAGTCATTTGATCGATGACCTGAGCGCGATCTCTCATGCTCTTTATAGTGGAATAATAGTCTTTAGCGAATACACTCTGGAAACTAGCAAGACTGGAAATAAGTAAAAAGAGGACTGCAATATAGTATTTATTCATGAAGGGAGCCATAAAGTTTAAAAGATAAGAACAGATCTACTAGAAGCTGAAGCACTCATTAGAATTGATTAAGTGGATCATTTTACAAAATCTTAGGCAGATTGCGCGACTATTTGTTTTCTACCATTTTGTTTTGCTAGATACAAGCGTTGATCAACTATTTTAAGATTTTCTTTAATACTAAACTCAGTATCCAAATAAATTAAACCGCCGCTAAAGGATACATGAAAGCTGTTTGATTGATAGGAAAAAGCAGTAGCCATGACATTGTCTAACACGCGGCTCGCTACCTTGTTCGCATTCTTAATACTGATTTCTGACAATAGAATCAAAAACTCCTCCCCACCCCATCGACATACATAATCGATATCTCTCACAGTATTCACTAACACTTGGCTAAACTCTTTTAGCACATAGTCGCCACAATCATGCCCCATGGAATCATTAATTTGTTTAAAATGATCAATATCAATTAAGAGTATTGCTACATCAGTTTTATAGCGTTTCACTCTTTCAAATTCGCGAGCGAGTTGGCGAGTCATTGCGCGTCGATTCATTAGTTGAGTAAGATCATCAGTTAGAGCAATTTGTTCCAATTTGTTCAGTACGCTTTGTCGCTCTTTAATCGCGCCTTGTAGTTCCCGTTTCGTTTTTTTGAGTTGGTTTCTTTGCTTTGCCATTCGATCGGCCATGTAAGCGATAAAGATACTGGCTGGTATATAACAACCGATCAACAAAATATCAAAACTAAATCGTCCCGATTGTTCGAAATGATAAATCCCTATATAACAAACCAAAAGATAGGTTGCGGCAATAACAAAACTTGTCATTATTGATGTTTTCAGTCTTTGGTAGGAAAATACAAAAGTAATCGCCATGATGCTGCTCATTAGCAAAATGGGTCGCATGGTTTCAACGATAAAAAGCAGAGATGTAAAAAAGAATAACCAAGTTACTAATTGCGCAATCAGCATACCTCTAGCAAACGATTTTGTAATAATATTTCGTTTTTTTGTTAGTAGTAGGTTAAGCGCATTTAATGCGGTAATTCCGCCAAGGATAGTCAGAAATGGGGTGTAACCATATTTACTCATATCTAAAAATGCTGCCATCATACCAACGCCAATGACGATGTAGTAAGCAACACTTCCTAACAGAGTATTCTTAATGATTCGAGTTCTTAGCTTTTCAGATATTTTTCTATTCATGCAAACAAAGAATTTAAAATGTTTATCATGGTTAATTTTAAATAGACTAATAATGACCAGTTATTCAATTTATTAACTATCTATGGGTTCTTTGCCGTGCTGTTCAATAACTTTATGCAGAGAACTTATATTCAAAGGTTTACTAAATAAAAACCCTTGAAAATAATCTGCTCCCAATCTTTTTAATGCGTCCGCTTGTTGCTCTGTCTCAACGCCTTCAGCTACCACTTCGCAGCCTAGCTCTCGCGCTATGTACAATGCCGCTCTTATTATCGCTGCGCCCTTTTCATCTAGCCGAGCGACAAACGAACGATCGATTTTAATAATATGAAATGGTGCTGATTGCAGCTGCGATAATGATGAGTAACCGGTACCAAAATCATCGATGGACACTTTTACTTTACGAGAGATAATTTCACGCAATATATTGGCTACTAATTCTTTATTCTCAGCAAAAACAGATTCAGTAATCTCAAGCGTTAACCGTTGCGGATCTAAACTACTTTGCTCAAGTGCTTCGTCTAGTACCGATAAAAACTCATCGTCAAGTAACTGGACCATAGAAACATTGACCGATACGGATTTTGCAAAATGCTCGGGCCATTGACTCGCTTCCTGGCAAGCCGTTTTTAATACCCAGGCACCAATTTGTAATATGACGCTAGATTGCTCTGCAATCGGAATAAAAACGCCGGGACTCACTAACTCGCCGTTAAAAGTCCAACGTAGTAATGCCTCGCAGCTTTCCACTCGTTGACCATCATTATAAAAAACCGGCTGATAGACTAACTCTAACTGCGCTTTTTCAATGGCTTGCTTTAAGCCATCTCTAAGTCGTTCAGTTTGACGTACTGTTTCCAAAAGCTGTTCTGAAAAAACCACGCATCCTGGATTTAATGTGTTCTTTTGTTGGTACATCGCAATATCCGCAAACTGGATTAATTGCTTAACATCGCTACTGTGCTCAGGCGAAAGCGCAATACCCACAGAAGCCCCCACAGACAGAGAATTGGAACCAACTCTTATGGTTTCTTCAATCGCTTCAATAATCTGTTTAGCAGATTGCTCAGCTTGATATTGATCGAGGTTGGGAATTGCAAGGACAAATTCGTCACCACCCCAGCGCCCAATATTGCCATCGGCTCGATGACTCAAAAGTCGTTGGGTAACATGGATAAGAACCTGATCACCCACCTCATGTCCAAATATATCGTTGACTTTCTTAAAGCCATCTAAATCGATAAACAACACCGCAAGCGTTTGATTTGATTCCTGGCTAGTTTTTACCAGTTCTTCAGCGGCTAAAATAAACGCGGTTCGGTTGTATAGCTTTGTCAAGGGATCAAGTTTTGAAAGCCGATAAACTTCCTTGGTTCTTTCTGCTACTTGTTGTTCGAGCGAAGAGTTAATTTCGTTTAATTGTTGATAAGCTTTATTAAGCTCCGAATTCATTCGTTTGATTTCAGATTTTTCAGTTTGTAACTCATCCACTAAACTCACATTGTGGTATTTTAAGGCAATTGCCTCTTTTATTGAGTCCGCCGACTTTTTAGCGGAAAACGCCATGACCAAGCCAAAGAATATACCAAGGCCACCGAGCACGGTAACAAAACCTTCACCGGATACCGACAAGTAAATAGACGCTGGAATTAATAAAATGGTGGAATAGCTGATTGCCGCTAACTTAGAGGCTGCCAGTATCGATGCCGCACCTCCGGCCATCGCCGCTACCACGATTAAAGTAAAGGCAAGTTCAATCACTTCAACATGATGCGCGATAATAAAAAGGTAGGCGCTCCAGAGAACTGCGGAAGTTGTAGAACCTATTAAAAAACGCCGGTATGGCCAGGAAGGTTGATAGTTTTGCTGGCGAAGTTTGAGCTTCCAGTAGCTAAAATCTGCAATCCTAAGAGCCACCACTAGCGCTAATACCAACCACCAGCCCAGTTTTAAGCCAGACATACCGCTATCTTTAAAACCAAATACCAATGCACTAGCCGCAAGCAGCGTTATAAAGGTGCCAGCGACTGAATTAACGTAAAGTAAGTCGACTGCGTCCCTTCGCTCTTTAAGAGATATTTTAGGCTTATTCTTAATCACTAACACCCTAAAGGATCAACTAAACCGCTCAGAATCTTGAGCTTATTATATTTAAGAATAGGCTAAATTAGCGCTTTTTGCAGATCTGTTTAGGCTCTATTCTCCTGGACGGTATTGTCGAGTTGCAGCTTTTAATACATCTTCATAATAATAATTAACATCCTTAAATTGACCGAGCTGATAGAGCTTTACTTGGTCATCAAAGTGTTTAGATTTTGGGTCACCACTTTGGCCGCCAGCAAGCAAGCTTTTAGCCTTCACTCGCTTGCCAAATTCGACAACCGCAACAAAACTATTACCAGAGGTACCATACAGCTTTTTTGTATTGCCATAACGCTTAGAGCCGTAGGATGCCAAAGCTCCCCAACGACCCGAGGCCATCGGGATCCCTACCGAAGGTTTAGCATCATCAAATTGTTGTTTAATTTTGCCATCAAGCCGTTGATATCGATTCACTTCGCTCCATTCGATATTCCATCGACCGAAATCGGCGATTAACTGTTCAATGGTTTTGCTAAACAGCTGAAGTCGCTCTTTTTCCGGTGACTTAGTGCCAAAGTAATTGATGAGCTGCATAAAGGGCAATTTTTGTTCTGATTTTGGTGCTTTCCCCTGCCTTAAATAATTCATCGCGTAAAAATGCGCGATGGTCATGGCAGATGAGTCAGCAGTGACCCGAAAATCCCAGGATTCAAGCGTTTGAATGGGTTTGCGTAAGTTTGGATATTCCTTTTCGTGCTTCTTATAGGCCTTTACCAATCCATTGATCAAAGGTTCGAGCCCAGGTAGATGAGGGTCATAGGCCACGTTTATCAATTTATTGAGGGTGAAGTCCTTTTCGTCTGATAAGACTCTTACTGCGTGGATCCCTCTAAAATTTTCTGGGTCGGGAGCCATATAAGCCGGATAGTCTTTTGCCTTGGGACTGAACTCGGCTGCTGCAGTATAGGGGGTTGAATTACAGTTTTGTATCCAGCCGTTTTTTGGATTGAGTATGGTTACCATCTCATCAACCGAATGCAGTCCCTGCCAATCAGTGTCGGGATTACTACCATCAACCGGCTTAGAATAATCGAATTTAGGGTTTCGTTTAGGCATGAAGTTTCCGTGGTAATAAGCAATATTTCCCTCAGAATCAGCAAAAACCGTGTTATTTGATGAATTCGTTCGTATATCCATCATTTGGCGAAATTCTTTATGATTGCTTAACTTTGTACGAATGAACGACTGTTGCAACGCGTTGACGGGGTCCCAATTGATTTTAGTCGCTACCCATTGGCCATCGATTTGATGAGTGATTGGTCCATGATGAGTATGAAATGCGGTGAACTGGCGCTGTTTTAGCTTGCCGTTATCCAGATACTTTAAGGTAACCGGAGATGATTTTACCGGTCGTACATCTTCACCATATTGATAAACCAATTGATCGCCTTTACGACTTACTTTTTCAACAAACTCATCTTTAAAGTCAGCGTATGTCGAAGTATGCATCCAACCGGTATTTTCATTGAAGCCCTGATAAATAAAGAACTGCCCCCAGGTAACAGCGCCATAGGCATTTAAACCCTCCTCGCTGACGACGTGAATTTCGCCTCGAAAGAAAAACGAAGTATGCGGATTAATCAGCAACATCGCGTTTCCAGAACGAGTCAACTTGCCAGAGATGGCAAAACCATTTGAGCCGCTAGGCTCTTTAAACTCAGGAGGACTCTCCAGTGATGCAACTTTATTGGCTGATTGCTTCTGTCCGTAGAATGCTTCAATACCCTTCAACGGAATTTGTTCAATATCGCCGCCAATTGAGCCTTCGCTAAAAAACATTGGCATCCAAGGTTCGAATCGGGTTAATAATTTAGGTTTAACTTGTGGATGGGTGGCCAAATAATAATTTAGTCCGTCGGCAAACGCATCACATAACTTCTTTAGCCATTCGGGAGATCGGGCATAAGCAGCTTCCGCTTCGGCTTGTGTCATGTATAAGTTAGCCCGAAGGTCACTGTAAATTGCCTGTTCCCCTTCGACCTCGGCTAATCGCCCAGTAGCCCAAATATAGTTTCGTTCTATACGGTTAAAATCATCTTCGGCCTGAGCATATAACATCCCGAATACCGCATCAGCATCAGTTTTGGCGTAAATATGTGGCACACCATATTGATCGCGAATGATGTTTATTGATTCTGCTCGATTTTTTAATCGCTCAAACTCGTTGTTTTCATTGGCAACGATGGAAGGTAAAAATAGGTTGGCAGCTACCAACAAAAATAGGTATTTAACAAAGTTCAACTGAGATTCCTCTGATGTATCGCACTCGATTCCATCAACGATACTATGCATACCGCTAAGAGATCAAATAGCGACAAGAGATAACCAAGTTACACCACCTATCAATTGATTAACATTATCGTTTGCCTCGCGTTTTGTTGAGCTTCACAAACTAAAAAAGGCGGCAGTAAGAACTGCCGCCAACGATAGGAACGATTGGACTAACCAATAAGAGCTAAAATATAACACACTGCCATCGTTCAGCGTGATACAAGTCATTTTGACTCAGCATTCCTATAAGACAACCCAATGAGTAAAGGCTTTTTAGGACAAGGCTTGTTATTGTTTATATTCGATGGCGTTGACTGATTTTGAACAAGACAAGCTGCAAAAAAGTATCTACAAGAACCAATCGATTACCCAATTCTCCGTAACGCATCAACCCATTATGAATCAACCGTTATGAATCAACCATTCTGGATCAACCAATCTGGCTCAACCCATAAACAATCAATCCGTAACGAATTGACCGTTACAAAGTTAATCAGCAAAGAGTTATTCCGCAAACAAAGACTCTTCCGTGACTAACTCAAAACTGCCAATCGAATTACGGATTCTAGGCTCAAACGCCTCATTATCCATAATCGTTTTTCGGTGCTGCTCAAACAGCTTGTTGTATTTAAGGATTTTCTTACCGAGCACCGCCCACCCTTGCTGCTTAGCATCTAAGGGCCAATCTTCTAGCTCTATTTTTGATGTCTGCAATTTACCGGTCACCATTCCTGACCAAGCAGTCCACCATTGACCGCCCATATTTCGAGCTTCAAACTGTCTAACTTGCTCGGGGGTAAAACTGGCAAAAGACGATAGAAATGTGACAGCTGTTTTTAATCCTTCGTAGTAGTCTTCTAGTGCGTCTTCATCAAACGCATTAATATTAATATTGGCATTACGGTTAACATTGACCCTGGTATAACTTGGTGTTTGAGTGACTACTGGTTGCGGTGCTGGCTGGCTGACCACCCTTGGCTTGGAGCTTTGTTTTGCTTGCGGCATTGGGTCGTCCGCGCCGCCAACCTTGAGTTTTCCACCTTTGCCGAGTCCACCTTTAACTTCCTGAGGTTTATAATTACGCAAAGCTCTCACCATTTTATTATAAGAGTCTGCAAACGCCGCCATAATGACTTTGCCTTCTGGGGTGTCGGTAAACGCGCTTACTCCGCTCAATCCACCAAACCCATTGCCACCGACAGACAGTCCAGCGACACTAAAGTCAAAGTTTTTTGCACTCCCTTCAGCTGCAGAAACCTGCACACCTGAACGGTTTTCTATTAATAACAAGGTTGTGGATGCCTCGTTTGACTGAACACTCCCTCTTCCACTGACTAAGCCACCGGCTTTACGTGTTAAGCGATTAAAAAACCCACTTACGCCACTGTTTTTCTTTTGAGAAAACTGAATCGATGGGCTTAAGGTATAATCAGCTGCGACCATTTGACCTTTTCCAAAGTTACTGCCATCTCGCAGCTCTCCAGAATTCATCAGTGCTCGTTCCTGTGTCATAGCTGACATCGCCTGGCCGCGCTCAACGATCACAAAACAGTTGGACTGCTGAATCATCATGCGGATAACCGGAATGGTCGAGCCTAGGTTAGGATAATAGCGACGATAATGCCCCCACCAAGTTTGACGTGTATCTTCAAACAAACGTAACGTCCCTAATGAGCTATCACATTTTTCAAGCGAGCTGTCTTCGCCTTCAGCACTGCTGCCCGCAGCGGCTCCAGAAACATTGCTTTTTGAGCCTCCGCCGAGCGTTGGCATACTACCACTGCAGCCGAGTAACGCGATTAAACTGGCAGCTAGAGTGCCGTGTAGTAGTTTGGTTAAAACTCTTGAAGTGGAAATTGCGGTAGTTAATTTTTCGTTGCCAAGAACACGGCTAACGAGTTTAAGGTTAGTTTTCATGTGTGCATCCTTTTGTTGTAACGATGGATTATTGTTTTGTGTTGCACACACGAATATGACTAAATTTGAAAAATTTTTAGCCTGCAGATAACGTAAGTTAGCCTGACTTAACCGTAGTTAAGTCGGTTACAAGCCAACTAATGACTTTCAGCAAACTGTAAATTGACTCTTCGATTCCTTTTTCCTTTATTCTCTATTTTTGAAACTTTAATCACGCCAATTTCTTGGGTATTTTTGACATGAGTCCCTCCACACGGCTGTAAATCGACCGAATCCCCAATTTTTAGCAGCCGGACTCTACCCGCTCCTTGTGGCGGTTTTACCGACATGGTTCTGACTAGGTCTGGGTTTTGCTGCAAGGTCTCATCACTCACCCACTCGGTTGAAACCGAATAGCCTTGGGTAATGAGTTGATTGATGGCATCGCTTATTTGCACTTTATCCAACTGGGTATCACCCACATCAAAGTCTAAGCGACTTTTGCTTGCTCCAATCTGTCCGCCGGTTACTCCGCATGGCACAACGGCACAGAGTAGGTGTAATGCGGTATGCATTTTCATGTGCTCATAGCGTGTTTGCCAATCGATCTTGGCTGTCACTTGGTCACCAACTTGAGGCAGCAAATCATCGGTTGCAGGTACATGCACGATTTCTCCGGTTTCTTTATCTTTTACGGTAGTGGCAATGTTTATCGGTTTGCCATTTAGAATTAGCTCTCCTTTATCTCCCGGCTGTCCGCCGCCGACAGGATAGAAAACGGTCTGGTCCAATACAATTCCGTTCATACTATTCACTTTAAGCACCTGTGCGTTACATTCCGATAAATAGGCATCTGTTTCAAATAACTTGGTCGTTGTATGAGTCATTTACTATTCTCTCGAGTTGAAGAAAAGGATTGAGTCATAGAATACACTAATTTGTGGATAGCATGCTTGTTTACACTGATAGACTTAATATCTAACAAACCAGCAGGCAAAGCGACTACCGAAGCAAAGGCTGAAGTGTAGCTCGAAGCGAAAACCGAGGTAAAAAACAAAGTGACAGGCAAAAAAAAACGACTGATATTGCTATCAATCGTTTTTTTAAATAATGGCGGAGTGGACGGGACTCGAACCCGCGACCCCCGGCGTGACAGGCCGGTATTCTAACCAGCTGAACTACCACTCCGCACCGGTTGAAGCTTGAAATTTAATTCTAAAATAACTCGTTCAGATAAGTTATTTTGCTTCCGCCTTTCAGCGAGGCGCAATAATACGGGCGGCTGATTCTGCTGTCAACAATAAAATTAGAAGTTTTTTCATTTATTTTAAATACGGTTAAAAATCAAACAATTCGAACTAAGATTGGCTCTTTTGTGAGCAATTTATTTGGGGTCACCTTCCATTTTGTCACCCGACTCGGCAAAGGCATCTCCCCAATCTGGCTCGTCTTCATCCGATGCATCGAGTTCTAATCCATCTAATGCACTATCAATATCATCTATCGCGCTATCGATTGAAAAATCTAATTCCGATTTTTCTTTATCATTGTCCTCATCGCCAAAATCTAAATTTTCTGCTAATTGTTTTTCTAATGATGCCACTTCATCCTCATCAGCCGAGGGTTTCTCTTCAGCTGGCTGTGCGGCATCGCTCGCTGGATTATCCGCTGATGGCGCTGCCTCCGCTGCTTCAGCTGCAACTTGTTGATCTTCAGCTGCTTGTTTTTCGGCTTTTTCTATATCTTCTTTCATCTCAACGTTTTCTACAGGTGACTTTCCTGAGAAAGATTCCATTGCGGTAATTATTTGATCGACCGACATCTGCCCTTCTGGCACATCGTCTTCTCCAAACATTGAGCTAAATTCTTTGAATATATTATTTAGGGTCGTTAACGTGACATGGACTTCTTGTTTTAAGCTTTTGATTTCACTTTTTAAACCATCAATATCTTCTGCTAGACCTTCGTCTTGCTCGTCTTCCACCGCCTCTTGCTCGACTTTTTCAGGAACGACGGCTTCAAGCGCATGATAATGGGCACTTATTCTTCCGAGGTCTTGATTTAACTGACTGATGGCTTCTACGTTTTTGTCAAGAAGGCCACTGACTAGGTTTCGTACCAAGAACTTCCGCTCATTCATGATCTTTTTGGCGTTCTTTTTGGCGATGTCTTGCTCGATAGAAAGGTTGTTTGTTTGGAATTCAATTATCGCGTTTTTGTCATTTTCTTCATTGGTCTTAACACTAACGATCAATGTTTTTGCAGCCTCCTTATATTTTTTTCGACCTGACATGATCGTAAGAATCAAAACGATTGATAAAATGATAAATGGCAGCGCAAATTCTAACGCTAATATCCAGGAGAGATCGACTGAATTCATTTTAGATGTTTCCTCAGGTCTAATTTGATAGACGCGAACAGGCTCGAAAATTTAATTAGGATGCTACAGTTTTTCATTTAATCTTTTTCTTTAGTGGCTGATTCATCTTGGTCACTGTCATCTTCATCGTCTTCCAGGCCAAGTTCATCGGCAAGCTCACTCACACCTTTTGCATTACGTTTCTTGATCATTCGCCATACAAAAAATCCGATAATCGCCAGAATGAAATTAAAACCCAGTCCATACCATAACCAATTGCCACTATCGGCTTGTTCTGCTGGCAGCTCTGCGACTTTATCTGCTTGTTGTTCAGGCTCAGCTTGCTGTGGGGTTTGTTTTGTTTCTGCTGGTTTATCAGTCTGCTCTACTTCCGTTTGCTCAACCTGTTTTGGTGCTTCCTGCTCGTCGGTTTTGGGTACTTCGGCTTGCTGCTCAATGACGCTATTAATCGAACTAAAAGTAGTTGCTCCGGGACTCACATCGAACGCTCTACCTAACACTGATTGACCTGAGATTTTAAACTCTACCGCATAATCTCCGCCGGTTAAGCTGGGTGCAATCTCTAACGGCTTAGTAAGATCATCGATACCGACAAATAATTTTTCACCATCAGGCATCGCAATCGTCGCTGTGACTTTTAGGGATTCTGTATCAACGATATCGTCGCGTATGGAAAAATGCAGCAAGTGCGGCGATACATTATCAGTAGACGTCTCAACATCAACCACCAAGGGTGAACCGTAAATATTGATTGCATGGGTTCTGATACGTTCAAACGTTGGGCTTTTTACCACAAGTTTTAATTTTAATTCGCCTTCAAAATTGTCGGTGAAAAAGTTTTGCTTAAAGCTCGACTCACTTTGATCGTAAAACATTGCCATTCGACTCGTTTGCCCAGCCTTATTTTGTTCCAACCGAGCATCAACCAGTTTTAGAAAATCTTCTTTAGTGATTACCTTTCCTTCTTCTAACAATTTCAATTCATAGTTGATGGCCTCTCCTGCTAGTAAGTTGTTAGGGACTTGAGAAACATTCAAGCCCAGCTTACTGACAACCATCACTCGGTTATCTGGATCAACATCCGCATCAATTTTCCAACTTCCGGTTTCTGGCTGTTGTAGCGTAATCAGGTCATAACCCTCGGTGCTGAACCAGCGAACTTTGGATGAAGTTGCTGACTTATCTAACTGCTGCCCGGAAGGTGTTACTAGACGGGCTGCTTGGCTGTTTTCTTTTCTGAAAACCAAAACCGTCATTTCTTCAATGCTGCTATCTACAGTGAAACGGTTATCCGCTATCGGCAAACTATCTCGTTCGGTGGCTTGTTCAAATATTTTTAGAAAAACTTTTTGCAGTTCGTCAGCATTGTTAACCGACTCATACCAGCCATCGGTTTGCTTTGATAACTCTTGCAGCAATTCATGATCGGCGTTTTCCGATAACGCAATGGTATGAATGGCAACGCCAGCCGCTCTTAATTTGGGTAATATTTCGTTAAGGATTCGTTCTCGTTCGCGAGCATTGATTGACGCGTCTTTCGATATATCGACCATTCCATCGGTCAGCAATACCATGCTTCGCTTTTCGTTGGGATTGACACCAGTCCAGCCGTAAGAGGCTTTTTGTAAAACACTGCCGATATTAGTATAAAGCCCCGCCGAGTTTATTTTCTTAGCCGTGTTAGTGGCATTAAGTTGCCATGTTGCGTCGACGTTCGACAGCGGAACCATCATATTGACATATCGGCCGAACGCCCACACCCCAGCTTCGGCATTCTTAGGAAGTAAATTGGTAACTAGCTGTAAAGCGGGAATACGCAGATTATTAGGGTCATTTTTTTTCATACTGCCCGAAATATCGATCAATAACCGAACATCAGCTCGCTTATTTTCGCTTTTTTCTGCAGCTAAAATCTGACAAGGGCTAAACAAAAGCCAAAAGATAATCGCTATCAGGGGCGCTTTATACGGTCCCATAACTAAACCTTCATTTTATGAATATAAAAATAAGTTTAGACCAAAAATAGAATAATATATAGTTTTCAGAGAGATAGCGTGATTAACTAGACAAATTATTAGGTTTATTTATCGGTTTTTTGGTCATTAGCGCCGATTGATACACAAAGCCTGCGAAAATAGTCATCTTCAACTAAATAGTCTTCGAGGTCATCCATGTCGATATCGGCATCGCTAATGACCTTTCCTGTTACCGAAACATTGGCTTTTTGGGTAGATTCACTATCTCCTGTTACTAAAGGGTGCCAGTCGGGCAATGGTTTACCATTAGCCAATAAACGGTAGCCGCAGGTATCCGGAATCCAAGTCAGCTCACCGGCGTTTTCTGGGGTAATTTTAATGCAGTCAGGAACAAAGGTGTGTCTATCTTGGTAGACTGTGCATTGACATTTTTTTGTGTCTAAGTATTGGCAAACTACATTGGTTAAGAATATTTCTTCGGTTTCATCGTCTTGTAACTTATGTGCACAACATTGAGCACAACCGTCGCAGATGGCTTCCCACTGCTTAGAGGTAAATTCAGTATAAGGGGTGGTTTCCCAGAACCGATGTTGTTTTGACATGATAGGCTTTTATTCGCACAAATAGAGGTTACTCGTTTGAGCAACACAATTAGTTTACTTGAGTCGTTATGCTTAACTGGTCCGCCAAACGAAATGCAAGTTGATCGCCACTTGTCAGCTTAGCCACCCCTTTTGGGGTGCCGGTTAATACAATATCGCCGGGATATAGACTGAAACAAGCACTGATTGATTGTATCAGAGATTTAATCGAAAAGATCATCGATTGGCTATTACCCTGTTGAACCATTAGGCCATTTTTTTTCATCGAAAAGTCGATTTTTTGAAGGTCGGCGAATCGCTCAGTAGGTATAAACTCGCTCACTGGACAGGCCCCATCAAAGCTTTTAGCTCTTTCCCAGGGGTGACCCTTGCTTTTAAGGCTGGACTGTAGATCGCGTAATGTAAGGTCAAGCGCGATACCAACGCCAGCAATGCAGCTTTTCTCAAAGTCAGTTTTCTGACTAACAGGCTTGCCGATAAGCAATGCAATTTCGAGTTCATGGTGGCAATCGCCCGATCCATGGGGTAGATCAAAGGGCTTCGACAAGTCGACCAGAGTATTTGTCGACTTTATAAACAACAAAGGCGATTGAGGGACGGGATTATTGAGCTCTGCGGCATGTTCACGGTAATTACGCCCCACGCAAACCACTTTGCTGGTTGCATAAGGATATTGAACCTTTCCCTCATGGGTGGCTATTTGTGAGAAATAGCTACTCATCTTCTTTAGTGAGGTCAATCTTGGGGTAGGCGATTCGATCGGCCAAAAACCCAACCCCTGTGGCAAAATAATGTGAGCGGTTCCAACGCATGATGATATCGAAATTTGGATAAACTAAATAAATTCGCCCTTTTTCACCGCCCGGAGCAATTAGGTAAGCATTAATATCTGCGGTAGGCAAATCGGAGCCGTCCATTCGGCGTACACCCAGGCTTTGCCAGTCTGCGAGTGGTTTAGCGTGCTTCTTACCGATCGAATATTGATCAAAGGGCTTGCTCAATGTCACTTGGCGTCCCCAAGTTTTAGTCTTATCCCAGCCGTAACGCGCGAGGTAATTTCCCATCGAAGCAAAGATATCGTCCTTGTCTGACCAAATATTCTTTTTACCATCATTGTTTGCATCTACCGCAAACTGTAAAAAACTAGATGGCATAAATTGGCAATTGCCCATGGCTCCAGCCCATGAGCCTTTCATATTTTCCAGTTCGATATGACCTTCCGCTAGAATTTTTACCGCCGCCATTAGTTCCTTTCGGAAAAATTTGGCTCGTCTTCCGTCAAATGCCAAAGTGGCTAGAGCGCTGGGAACTGAGTAGTTACCAGTAATGGTGCCGAAGTTAGTCTCTTTTCCCCACAGTGACACGATGTAATGTGGGGGAACACCGGTTCTTTCTGCAGCTTGCTTAAGTTTTTCGATATTAGCTTTATACTCTTTTCGAGCTCGTTTTACTTTCCAAGGCGGTATAACCTTAGTCAAGTATTCTTCGTGGGTCATGCGCCCTTCGGGTTGATGGCGATCTAATTTAATGACTTTGGGTATGTAGGTGAGCGACTTAAGTACTTTATCGACTAGCTCTTCTGACGCGCCTTGCGCTAACATGTCTTGCTTTAAACTCGGTTTCCACGCTGCAAACTTTTCTGCCTCTGTCATCGCTTGTTGAGCATTTTTCGACTCAGAGCTTGAATTGAGAGCTTGCGTTGCTTCGGTTTTTGCCACGGTTGTTGATGAGGACTGAGGCTCAGTCGATTCTTTAGCCACGACTGAATAGGACATACTAGATAAGATAAAAATAAAACAGACGATCGCTTTGTTTGCCCGTTTAATCAAGTTAACTCTCCTTGGTTATACGCTTTCATTGTTAGCTATTTTTCTAAGTGTATTTATCTATAGACATTTATTTTTAAAATCAACAATCTATAACTCATAACTAAAGTTATATGTTAACTCAAATAGGGGCAAATTCGAACCCCATAAAAGTTACACACTTCGCATTTCAGGGCGAGAATCACCGGCTTGGTTATCATGGATGGTCGGTGGCATTTGTAAGAAATAACCTTGCTCACTTAACGCCTTTTTAACTTCTCCTAAATCAACCCTTGCTAACTTAGACCGTTTTGCCAAGTTAAGTTGCAATGAAAACTCAGGTGGTCCAAAAATTTTCATTAAATCTTGCGGAACCATAGAAAAATCATCTTTGTTTAAAACATAGAGATACATTTGGTCCTTTAATTTACTTCGATAAACGCTCGCTAACATTTTAAAACTCATGTTGGATGGCTGATTAAATTGACTTGTGGTTAAGTGAGCCAGAGTCTAACAAAAACTTAAGTCAATTTGATGACAAAATTCTAGCTATTTACAAATTGTTTCGTTTTCTCTGCGATGCTTTGAGCTAACAATTCTTTTCGCCAGCCACACCATTGTGGCGGAAAGCTAGATTGCGTAATAAGGGCGTACGCAAGTTTACGCATAATTCTTTTGCTCATGATTAGACTGGCCGGTATGCCTTGTTGCTTAGCGCAGCTTTTTACCAAGTCTTCTATTTTTGCAGCCAATGGCTTAAGCTCTGTAATATCTCTGGGGTTGATAACAACGGGTAATTCTTGAGTATTTTGTTGCTGCCACTCACGACAAAATTCCAGCCAGGTTTCGCCATAATTTCGCACTGAGCGCCCTCGTAGCTCCGGAATTTTAGAAAGCTGTTGTCGATTCTTCGGTTGCAATTTAATCAATTGCACGAGCTGATGGTCTTTAATGATATGATTTTTAGTTCGATTATCGGCCTTTGCAACCGCATCCCGCCAGTTAAATAACCGCTCAAATAACACCAGTTCTCTTGCGTTGAGTGAGCTTACGTCTTTGGCTTCGCGGTAATTTGCAGGTGAACTTATGCGCTCAATCGCTTGGTCGACAATTTCAGCACATTCTCGGTTAAATAGGCTCTCCCTTTCGGTTCGCACCAGTTGGTATTTCAGAGACTCGTAGATGGAGATTAAATAGATAACGTCCTTGGCCGCATATCTTAGTTGTGCTTCGCTCAGAGGTCTTTTTATCCAATCAGACTGTGTCTGTTGTTTACTCACTTGAATACCATGAAAGACTTCCACTAACTTCGCGTAGCCGATTGAAGGCTCTGATTCGAGCAGATGGTAGGCCACTTGAGTGTCAAATAAACCCGCCAATTTGCAATTCCAGCTGGTAAAAAGCACTTCAATATCTTCTTTGGAGGAATGCAGTATTTTGACGACCTTTGGCGACTCTAATACGGTTCTTAGGGACTCTGGACAATCAATCGCTAACGGATCAAGCAGGTAGATAGCCTCACCGTCATAAATTTGAACGAGTGCCAATTTAGCGAAAAAGGTTGTTCGGCGCTCAAACTCGGTATCGAGCGCTAAACAGTGGCGCGTGCTCCATTGTTGCGCGAGAAGCTCTAGCTCCGATGTACTCTGGACAAAATAGACAGCAACCGATTGCTCCGCTATTTGTTCAGACTCATCACCAACAACCGGTTTGGCAAGCGTAAGACAAGGTTTAATCTCGAAGCTCCCGACGCAAAATTTTACCGACATTCGATTTGGGGAGTTCATCGACGAAACTGACTGCCTTGGGCACTTTGTAACCGGTTAAATGCTGCTTGCAATGCGCGACAACTTCTTCTTTGGTAAGTGACTGATCTTTTTTGACCACAAAAACATGGACTACTTCACCACTATTATCATCAGGCTTACCAATAGCGCCTACTTCTAAGACTTTTGCATGAGAAGCAACGACATCTTCAATTTCATTGGGAAAAACGTTAAATCCAGAAACCAAGATCATATCCTTTTTACGATCAACTATTTTGCAATAACCATTTTCGTCCATCACTGCGATATCACCGGAGGTAAACCAACCTTCGGGCTTTAAGACCTTGGCTGTCTCTTCTGGTCGATCGAGATATCCACGCATTACCTGTGGCCCACGGATCCACAGCTCACCCGGCTCTCCGAGCGCGACCTCCTCGCCCTCTTCATTTCGAATGGATACTTCAGTCGAACTAATAGGAAGTCCAATTGTGCCATTGTATTCAGTCGCAGTGATTGGATTCATACACACGGCAGGTGAGGTTTCGGTTAATCCGTAGGCTTCGATCAAGGCCACACCAGTGACTTTTGCCCACTCCTTAGCGACCGATTCTTGTACAGCCATACCACCGCCAAGGCTCAACCGAAACGAACTAAAATCTAGCTGAGCAAATCCGTCGGCATTGAGTAGTCCATTAAAGAGCGTATTAACTCCAGTAAAAACGGTAAACTTTTGCTTTTTTAACTCTTTGACAAAGCCTGGCATGTCTCGGGGATTAGTAATGAGCACGTTTTTTCCGCCCAACTTCATAAAGACCATGCAGTTAGCCGTTAAGGAAAAGATATGATAAAGCGGCAAAGCGGTAATGATAACTTCCTCACCTTCCTTGACAGACTCAGCAAGCCACGCATGTGATTGAATTAGGTTGGCAACAATATTTCGGTGAGTTAACACCGCCCCTTTAGAGACGCCGGTGGTACCACCGGTGTATTGCAAAAATGCAATATCATTTTGACTAAGGCTAACCGGCTCGAGGGTCAAGCTAGCGCCCTGTTGCAAAACATTCTTATATCTGATGGCCTTAGGTAGCTGGTATTTGGGCACCATTTTCTTAATGTACTTGACCGCAAAGTTTACTAAATGTGATTTAAATCCTTTAAGGCCGTCCCCTAACCCGGTGAGGATCACATGCTCAACTGGTGTGTCATCTTTGATTGAATCAAAAGTGCAAGCAAAGTTTTCCACAATAATAAGTGCATTGGCGCTCGCATCGTTAAGCTGGTGTTTTAACTCGGTGGCTGTATAAAGCGGATTAACATTAATAATACTCAGCCCGGCTTTCATACCGCCAAAAATTGCCACCGGATATTGAAGTAAATTTGGCATCATTATGGCTAAACGATCGCCATGGGTTAACCCGAGTACTTGTTGAAGATAAGCCGCAAAATTCTCGGCAAGTTGATTGAGCTCACTATAAGAATAAACCGTGCCCATGTTTTCAAAGGCTTCGTTATTCGGGTATTTAGCAACACTTTCATCAAACACATCAATGATAGATTGGTAACTATCAGGGTCTATTTCTTCAGGTACGCCCTTAGGATATGATTTAAGCCAAATTTTTTGCATTGTTACATTATCTCCGTATAAACCTAAAAACGGCTTACACTCGTTTTATTTATTAGAAGTATTGGTCGGTCCAGTTGCAGTATACTAAAGGCTAATCAACCACCTAGCAATTATTTAATCGGTTTGCAGCTTAAGAAATTGGTTGATTTTTGCTGCGACGGCTTGCGGAGCCTCTAAATGAAGGTGATGGCCTCCAGGCAAAGTTTCGACCTTAAGCTGCTGAACTAAGGGTTTTCTTTGCTGAATGTAGTCAGCTTCAGGAAGTCGCAAATACCCTTTCTCTGCCTCAATTAACAAACAGGGACATTCAATTTGCGGAAGAATAGCCCTTAATTGCGACTCAGACATTCTTAATGCTGAAGTTAATCTTAACCTTGAATCAGCGCGCCATGTATACCCCGATTCAAGACTTGTTAGAGCGCGCTCGACCAAAGGTTTGATCAATTCCGGTTCAATCTCAGACACCATTGCTCTGGCTGTCAATGCATGAGAAAACTTTTGGTAAATAGGCTTTTCTTTATCTTTAAGTGCGCGCCGCTGTCTAACTGCCTTCGCAAGGGTTTCACCGGCTAAATTTGCATCTGAAGTAACTGGACCTAGCGCTTCGATTAGGATTAATTGATTTACTCTTGTTGGCTCGATCGCGGCATAGACCGTTGCTATAGCGCCTCCCATTGAGTGCCCCATTAAGCAAACACTGTCGAGTTTGAAATGATTTAACAAGTCGTCAATTAGGTAAAGCCCATCTAAAAAGTGGTAACTTAAACCCGCTTGAATATGGTCGGAGTGGCCATGTCCCGGAAAGTCAAAGGCGATAATTCGGAGTTCGGACAAATATTTAGAAATCGATTCAAATGTTGCCAAATTATCCAGCCACCCATGCATTGCGAACACTACTCTATCGGCATCTGGATTCCATTCAGCAACACTACAGCGAGTGCCTGCAAGTTCTAATTGATACTCAATCATTACTACCTGCTAATCGTGTGGAATGGCTTTGACTTTCTTAATCGCTTTTAAAACCTGGCGCTTGGCATATTTCTTGAGGTCTTCGACTTCTTCCTTAAGCTGCTCTCCCGGCTCGCGCTTTTCCAAAAAGTTACAACAGTATTTCGCGGGCATATTGTTAAGCGCAATAGCGGCAATATCTTGAATAGATACTTCCGAGTCTGGAACATCTATTTCGTCCCCTTCGATAAGCAAGTGTATTTGCTCAAAAACCACTTCTTCGGCAAGATTTTCTAAATCATCGTGATAATACATTTCTTTATACATTGAGAACTCCCAAGATTAGAAAAAAACGGTGATCTGAGAATACCTAACCTCATACTTAATAACAATTGGCAAATAGATATTTATCACTGATGTTCCATAACCAACGAGTTATTCTAAACCAGTTAGGGTAAAATCCTGCTTTTCGTCTTAGCCAAATCTATTCTTAATGAATTCAGAATACCAAGTGATAGTCATCGGCGCAGGAGCTGCCGGTCTAATGTGTGCAATTAGTGCCGCGAAACGCGGTCGCCGTGTTTTAGTACTCGATCACGCCAATAAAGTCGGCAAGAAAATATTAATGTCAGGTGGTGGCCGGTGTAATTTTACCAACTACACGATCGAGCCTGAAAACTATCTCTGTGGAAACCCCCACTTTTGTAAGTCTGCACTCAGTCGGTATACCCAATGGGATTTTATCCAGCTCGTCGAAAGTTATGATATCGATTACTACGATAAAGGACTTGGACAACTTTTTTGTAAAAATAGCTCAAAAGATATTCGCGATCTATTAGTCGCTGAATGCCAGAAGTATAAGGTGAGAATTCAACTTAGAACAAGTGTTAAAACCATCGTCCCAGTCAGTAACCCGTCTCAGCCAAGTATTCCTATTGGGTCCCAAAGTAATGAGACTGCAGACCAATCGCTCATTCGCTTTGAATTACAGACTGATGAACAGAATTACCAATGCCACTCATTAGTCATTGCCACGGGTGGTTTATCAATCCCTACCATGGGTGCCAGCGATTTTGGCTATAAAGTTGCTAAACAGTTTGGCCACGACATAAAAAGCACGCGCCCCGCGTTAACACCACTGATTTTCGATGCAAAATGGCTTGAGAAAACCAAAGATCTCCCAGGTAATTCGTTAGCAGTAACGGTTAGTTGTGGTTCGCAAAGCTTCACTGAAAACATGTTATTCACCCATAAAGGGCTGAGTGGCCCAGCCATTTTACAAATATCCAGCTATTGGACGCCAGGCCAGCCGCTATCGATCAATCTATTACCCAGCATCGATGGCTTATCTTGGTTACAAGATGCAATCGCTCAACGAAAGGAAATCCAGCTAAAAACGTTGCTTGCACAACAATTTTCAGGGGCTATTGCTGAATTCATTTGTCAACAAGTTGGTATACACAAAAAACTAAAACAAATTGAACATAATGAGTTAAATCTCATCGTCGAATTTCTCACTCATTGGGTTGTATACCCTATCGGTTATGAGGGTTACCGTGTGGCAGAAGTCACTTTTGGTGGTGTGGATACTGATCAAGTTTCATCCAAAACATTTGAGTCAGCTTTACAGCCTGGACTTTATTTGATTGGAGAAGTATTAGACGTTACCGGACATTTAGGCGGTTATAACTTCCAGTGGGCATGGGCTTCCGGCCACGCCGCTGGAAAGTATGTTTAACCGATAGTTTATCCCAAGAGTTTTATTGATTGATAACTCAAGCTAAGGGCAGTTTGAGCTATCGTTCTTTTTGAGTTATCGCTCGTTTAAATTGTCGATATCTTTTGACGGACTTGCGAGACTTCGGTCATGCTAGCAAGCTTAGCTGGCTTCAGCCGACTCAACATGCATCATTTTTGCAAGCAAAGAGCCGATTCGGTCTCGCATATCACGACGATCAATGATCATATCAATCGCACCATGGTCGAGTAAGAATTCGGAGCGTTGAAATCCCTCTGGCAAAGTTTCTCTAACCGTTTGCTCGATAACCCTTGGGCCTGCAAAACCGATAAGTGCATTAGGCTCGCCAATATTGACATCTCCTAACATCGCAAGACTTGCTGACACCCCCCCCATTGTGGGATCGGTAAGCACTGAAATAAAGGGTAATCGTTTTGAAGATAATCGTGCCAATGCGGCGCTCGTTTTGGCCATTTGAAACAACGAGGTTAACGCTTCTTGCATTCGTGCTCCACCACTGGTCGAAAAGCAAATAAGCGGTTTATTTCCAGCGATTGCAGCATCAACCGAGCGGATAAATTTTTCACCAACAACCGCAGCCATTGAACCCGCCATAAAGTTAAACTCAAACGCACAGGCAACGACTGGTATTCCTTTTAGTTCACCTTCAAAAGAGACAAGCGCATCTTTCTCGCCACTGACTTTTTGTGCTGCTGATATTCGATCTTTGTAGCGTTTTGAATCTTTAAATTTAAGAATATCAATAGGCTCTAATTCTGCCGCAATTTCTTTTAATTGGTTCTCATCTAAAAATTTAGTGAGTCGCTTGCGCGCTGAAATCCTCATGTGGAATGAGCATTTATGACAAACTTCGAGCGTTCTCTCTAGTTCTGCTCTGTAGATGGCCGCGTCACAGTTTTTACACTTTGACCAAACCCCCTCAGGCACTGACTTTCGACGATCGGAAACAGATGTGTTTCGCTTAGGTAAAATTCTTTCAAACCAACTCATTGCTTTCTCTAGGCTAACATTGCAGGTAATCGCGGTATTCTACCACCCTTTTCTCAAAGAAAAAGAGCAATTTAGCTCATTAGAGGCATTTCAACTGCTGGTCTAATCTGTCACTCAAACTGAACTTATGATTGGCTAATGGCTACACCTAAACCATTAAAACTTAAACAACAGGTAATTGGTGTCCTAAAGGCGTGTTGCAGGCGGTTGGCAGGCTAAACTGCGGAGGATACCCAACTCTCACTAAGTACAGACCATCGGGCTTTGCGGTATCTGGTGCTTTCGTTCTATCTTTTAATGACAATATGTTTGCCACATACTCAGGTGGCTCAGCCCCTTCACCTACCTTAATAAGACAACCGACAATATTCCTTACCATATGATGCAAAAAGGCATTGGCAGTAATATCGACAAAAATTAGCTGATTATTACTGCTCACACTAATTTGTGAAACCTTCCTTGTAGCGGTATTAGCCTGACAAGACGCTGCTCTAAATGAACTAAAATCATGTTCTCCCAACAGAAATTGTGCACCTAAATGCATCTGTTGTGGGTTTAGTCTTCGGCGATGCCAAGTCACCTTTTTGCTTAGCGCAGCGGCGGGTGTCTCGGTGTTTTGAATAATATAACGATAACTTCTGCTAAGAGCTGAAAATCGGGCATGAAAATCTTGCGCAACATTTCGACTCCAAACGATTGAAATATCATT
The DNA here is from genome assembly GCA_965230525.1 of Kangiellaceae bacterium. Taxonomy (GTDB): domain Bacteria; phylum Pseudomonadota; class Gammaproteobacteria; order Enterobacterales; family Kangiellaceae. The sequence goes on along the minus strand of OZ246008.1, from coordinate 3,111,558 downwards.
AGGTAGCTTGTTGTTAGCCCCTCTAAGCCAAGCGGTGTCAGGTCTGGGGTTTGACAAGTCGAAATGGATTACCTGTCCGGTAGCATGCACGCCGGTATCGGTTCTACCGGCACAAAACACCGAAATTTGTTCATTAGCTATAACTGATAAGGCGTTTTCTAATGGCTGCTGCACCGATGGAGAGTGGTTTTGCTTTTGCCATCCGCAATATTGATCGCCTGCGTATTCTATGCCGAGTGCTACTTTCATAAGTTAGAATCAGATTATCTTTGTGTAATGATCTTGGTGTAATTAGCTTTATTAAAAATATGACCAACCGGCAGGCTTTAACCTTGGTCAGAAATAAAAAAAGGCGGTCTAGCCGCCTTTTCTTTAGTTATTATAATTCGGACTAATCGGCTTTGTCGATAAGCGCTTGTGCTTCCGCCTTTTGCTCATCACTGCCTTCAGCAATCACTTCTTTTAAGATTTCTTTAGCGCCTTCTGAGTCTCCCATATCAACATAAGCTCTTGCTAAGTCTAATTTAGTAGCGATTTCGTCGCCTTCGTCACCCATCGATTCTTCAAAATCGATTTCGTTATCACTCTCTTCATCGAAATCAAAATCGTCATCTAAGCTTAGTTCGTCAGCATCATCGTCCAAACTAAAATCATCATCGTCGGCAATGTCGAGATTAAAGTCTTCTGAATCTTCTTGCTCATCTAACAGCGCATCAGATTCGCCAAGCTCACCGATGTCATCAAGATCATCGAGTGTATCGATATCGTCAATCGAGTCGTCTTCACCTATTTCATCTAAATCGTCGAGACTATCAATGTCGTCGAGTGAATCGATCTCATCGGCTTCAGTCTCTTCCGGCATAAAGTCTTGTTCTTCATTTGTTGATTCTTCTGACTCACCAAAGTCGATATCTAGTTCGTCTTCGTCGTCACCGAAAATATCTTCAGTTGAAGGTAAATCAAAATCATCATCAGAGTTTGCCGTCGCTGACTCTCCCCAGGCTTTATTTCTTAATTCTTCGACCTGTGGCAACCATTCTTCAGAGTCTACCGCCTCAGACACTTCTTCGGCTAAGCTTTCGAACTTTTCTCTGTTTTCAGTTTCAGCGTAACATTCCATTAACTTAACTTTGAGGTCTGCACGAATTGGGTTTTCTTCAATCGCATCTAATAGCAAGCTTTCAGCTTGTTCGTGCTTTCCGTAAGCGATATAGATATCAGCTTCACCAATAGGGTCAAAAGATTCATCCGAATTCTCACCAACAACTTGCTCATCGTCGTCCATATCGAGTTCAACAAGCATATCGTCGCCAACATCGGGTAATTCAAAGGATTCGGTAGTATCCATCGAGCCCGCACCTGCCGAAGCGACTAAATCATCTTGAAACTCATCATCTTCCATTCGCTTTTTCATACGCCAGAAAACGACGATTAGCAGAAGCACAATTGCGCCAATTCCTGCATACAAGAGTGTGCCACCATCCATGATTTGCTCTAATAAGCCTTTCTCTTTTGGTTTTGGTTTAAAAATTGCTGGTGGAGTAGCTGTTTGATTGTCAGTTGAAGCTTGTTCAGCGGGCGCTGATTGATTATCTGACTCACCTTCTTCTGTTTCAGTCAAATCCGAGCTTGCTTGGTCTTCAGTCGCTGAATCATCAGCGACACTTTCATCGGTCAAATCATCAGTAGTTTGTTCAAGATTTGAATCATCTTGAGTAAGATCTTGGTCAGTAGCAGACTCATCTGATGATAATGAATCATCGCTAGTTCCGCTATCATCTTGTTGTTGATTTTCCGCATTTTGAGCTAAAGCGGCTAACTCAGTGTCTTCTATATTAACCGCACCTTCACTGGTGCTTTCTGCTTTTTCTAATAACTCGGCAAGACGCGCACGCAACGCTTCATTTTCAGCTTGTAACGTTGCAGATTCTTCTTGTGTTCGGGAAAGCTCTTGCTTGATTTGATTAAGTTCCGCTGCATCGGAGCCATAGCCCTGTGCGTCACCTTCTGAGTTTTCTGTGGCCAGGCTTAAACGAGAGCCGCGAGATTGACTTGCCGCACCAGAACTTCCACGACTAGTACGATTGGATATGTTGCGAGCACCGCCTGAACGCCATTGTCGGTTTTGCATCACTACATCCTGCAGTGCTGCACGCTGAGGCACATTTTGTATTGACTGCTCGTCAGGTATATCGAGCACTTCGCCCTTTAATAGGTTGTTAATATTACCGTTAGCAAAGGCATTTGGATTAGCACGATAAATAGCGACAAGCGTTTGATGAATGCTAACGCTATTACTCGGACGAACTTTAGAAGCAATGCTCCACAAAGTGTCACTACTAGAAACCGGGCCGTATGTTGAACCAGAAAAACTCGGTTGACGAGTTTCTGCTGCCGTATAACTAGAACGCGGAGTCCTAGACTCCGCATTAGTTTGATTTTGTTGGCTTGCTTGGGGAGGCGGACTGGTGGAACGAGACTGCTCGATGGTAGAGGCCGTATTTTCTTCAAAAACCGGCGGGTCGAGTAATAAAGTGTACTCTCTTAATATACGCCCATTAGGCCAGTTTAACTCGACAATAAAGTTTAAAAATGGCTCTTTAACAGGGTTCCGAGTAGTCACCTTAATCGCAATTTGATCATTATCATCTCTGACGGTTTCAAATTTAATACTATTTAGAAAGAAGATACGTTCTACGCCTACTTTCTCGAACTCTTGGTTACTCGCCAACGAGGCTACCACTTCATATTCAGCCAAGTCGCCCGCGGAAAGCAGCGGGATCTGAGCATTCAATGGCTGATTAAGCCCAGATGATTGTTGAATTTCACCCAGCCCAACAGCAAAAACGCTCGTTGAAAACAAACTTAACATGGTAAGAATTGATAAAACTAATTTACGTAACATACGCTTTTCCCGTTGCATATTTATTCTAATACTTGGACTGTACAACTTGTTCAAATCCGTTAATAGCATAAGCTCATTAAAATTATGAAGCCTGCCAAACAGTTAGGTGATTAACTTAAGAAATTTGTTGATAACATTGCGCTAACTATAGCTTATAATTGGCTTTTTACCAATAGAATCGCGTCACAATTCACAAATTTCACCAGAATTCACCTAATTTTTTAGCTAATCAGATTACAAACTTTTGTTTCATGCCTGATAAGTTAATTTAAGTGTAGACCCAAAACATTTAGAAGGAAAAAAGGATTTTAAAAAAAATGATAAAAAACAAGGGATAAGTCGAATATTCTGTCAGTTTACCTTAACTGGATTCAAAATATTCGACTTCAGGTCTCTATTGATTAATGCGAGACAAATAGTTTTTTCAGGTTTTGGCTTAAACTAAGTCTTGCTCAACAGAGATAAATGACTTAAATCCAGCTCTCACGCGACGGGTGTTTTCGAAGCTCATCGGCAGTAATTGTTCCGTAAAGAATTTTGCCGCCACTCGCTTTCTATCTTTAAACAACTGATCGCTACTCGCCGATAGATTGGCTAACATTTCGAGCCACATCCAACCGTAGACTAAATGTCCAACGGCATGGAGATACTCTGTAGCCCCACCCTGCAACTCGTAGCCTCGCTCGGAATAATTTGCCTTCAACCAAGCAGTAGTCTCTTCTACATCCTGCTTAACTTTAGTGAGAAGCGCTGCAAGTTGTTGATATTCATCTAAATCAACCGGTTGATTAAGTCGATCGTCAATTTGCTTGAACAACATCTCAATTAAACCTGACTGGTCAAGGCAGACTTTTCGGACCAACAAATCTTGTGCTTGTATTCCATTAGTCCCCTCGTAGATTTGAGCAATCTTTGCATCTCTAAGTAACTGCTCTAAGCCCCACTCTCTTATATAGCCATGACCACCAAGAATTTGAATGCCGTGATTACAAGATTCCAATCCTTTGTCGGTGAAAAATGCTTTCGCAACAGGGGTTAACAAAGCCATCATCGCTTCCGATTTTTTGCGAACTGCTTGGTCGGGATGATGGTACTGTTGGTCGATTTGCAGCCCCATGTAAACCGTTAAGGCTCGGCCAGCTTCAGTATATGCCCGTTGACTTAATAGCATTCGACGCACATCTGCATGCTCGATAATACTCGCGAATTGGCCTTGGCTATTCTTTCCTTGTTTACGCTCTAAAGCATAAGTTTTGGCTAATTGATAAGAGGTTTCAGCTAAACCTACCCCCTGAATGCCTATGGAAAGTCGTTCTAGGTTCATCATGGTAAACATCGCGAATAAACCACGATTTTCCTGGCCTATAAGGTAGCCTTCTGCATCATCAAAATTCATAACACAGGTAGCCGAGCCTTTAATTCCCATTTTATGTTCGATACTGCCGCAGCTCACTCCGTTTGAGTCTCCTAATGAGCCATCGCTGTTGACCTTTATTTTGGGAACAAGGAATAGACTGATCCCCTTAGGTCCAGCCGGTGCACCAGGTAATTTTGCTAACACCAAATGGATAATATTTTCAGTGAGATCTTGTTCCCCTCCGGTTATAAAGATCTTAGTACCATTGATTTTATAGAGTTCATTACTTACTTGTTCTGCTTTTGTTTTGATGATGCCTAGATCTGAACCTGCATGTGGTTCGGTTAACCCCATTGCACCCGCCCAACGGCCTTCAAGCATTGGTGGCAGATAGATTGACTTTAACTCATCCGAGGCATGGGCATGAATAGCTTGGTAAGCGCCCGCGGTTAAACTTGAATACAAACAAAATGACGTGTTTGCCGAATAAACCATTTCTTCAGTAAGTAGATTAATGGTTTTGGGTAAGCCTTGACCACCAAATTCTGGGTCGCCTGAAACCCCCTGCCAACCGCCTTGAGCGTAGTCTTTATAGGCTTCTTTAAAGCCGTCGGGAGTAGTCACTTTTCCATCTTCAAACTGACAACCTTGCTCATCACCATTTCGATTGATAGGAAATAAGACATTTTCCGAAAATTTTCCGGCTTCTTCCAAGATGGCCGAGTAGAGTTCATTGTCAAAATCAGCGAATTCAGCAATGTCGGCCAAGCTTTGTTCTAGCTTAAATACATCTTTGATTAAGTAGTTCATTTCGGCTAGCGGCGCTTTATAACTCATTTGAGTACCTACCTATATTTTTCAGAATACTGGATAAAAGTAATTTTTATGACGCATACAAAAAAAGGGCTCAAACAGAGCCCTCTTTTGTGGTCTGACCAATGGATTTTACCACATAATCAGAAAATTCAAACGTTTGTTTTAAATATCAACTTAATCTGCTTGCTTCTCTTTAAAATGCTGCCAATAAGTTTGTACAGTACCTTTCATATCTTTGTGCAGAATTAAGATTCCGATTAAGTTGGGTATGGTCATAAGCGCAACAGTCACATAGGCTAAATTCCAAATTACGGTGGCATCGGTGAATGACGCAACAAAGAATGCCAGTACGTAAACGATTCGATAAGGCATGACAGCCGATGGACCTAACAAATAGGTAATCGCTCTATCCCCGTAGTAAGACCACGCAATTACGGTAGTAAATGCGAACAACAATAAACCAATAGTGACTATATATTGCCCCCACTCGCCAAAAAAGCCTCGTTTAAATGCTTCGGTCGTTAATTGCACCGAGTGAATTAAAGATTTACCGGTCACCGTAATGCCAGAATTCTCTAAAGAACCATCTTTTATATTTAAAGTGCCGCTATATTTAGTTTCGCCGTCGAGGTATAAAACATCTTCAGCAATGGATCGAGCATTGATTAGCGTATAATTTCCAGGCTTAGCTTTACCATCCAATACCTCTAAACTTCCATTAAACATTGTTACGCCACCGTCTTCTTCTGATTTTGCATCTAGAAAGGTGAATAACTTTTTAACGTCAGTGGCTGCCGTGTCGTTATAAATCCCTTCCACAAAGATCATGTCTGCACGAGCAAATTCATTTTGATGCTTTTGGTTCCAAACACCAGAAGAGAGAATAACTAATCCAGTTAAAGTACAAACCACAATAGTGTCGATAAACGGCTCTAGTAAAGATACCAACCCTTCTGAAGTAGGCTCATCCCCTTTAGCACTTGCATGCGCGATTGGCGCTGAGCCCTGCCCGGCTTCGTTAGAAAATAGACCACGGTTAATCCCTCTATCCATGGCGTAAGCAAAACTGGCTCCCATAAATCCACCGACAGCAGCAGAACCACTGAACGCATCCGAGAAAATTGAAACAAAAGATGGTCCGATATTTTCTAAGTTTCCAAAAATGACTGCCAATGCACCGATGACATAAATAAGCGCCATAGTCGGTACAACTCTTTCGGCTACCTGAGCGATTCGCTTAATCCCACCAATAATGACAAATGCTAACAGTACCGCCAAAACAGCACCGGTGATCCACTTTTCAATTCCAAAGGCGTCATTAATACCTAAAGCAATGTTATTAATTTGCGGCATATTACCGCTGCCCATGGAGCTAACAACTGTTGCTATGGCTACTAATACCGCCATCCATTTCATATTGAGCTTCTTTTCCATGTAATACATGGGGCCACCGGCCATCGTACCATCGGCCGTTTTCTCACGATATTTGTGAGAAAGTGTTACTTCGACAAACTTGGTTGTCATACCGAAGAAGGCAGTCATCCACATCCAAAACAATGCCGCCGGGCCACCCAAGAAAATGGCGAGAGCAACGCCCCCGATATTACCGGTACCAACGGTGCCAGAGAGAGCTGTCGTAAGTGCTTGGAAGTGAGAGGTATCACCCGGCGCATCGTCTTTCGCATATTTACCTCTTAAAATACGGGTAGCATGAGCGAAGTAACGTAGCTGTGGAAATCCGAGATAAAGTGTAAAAAATATACCCGTACCTAACAATAGGTATGGGAAGAACCATGCTGAACCCAGATAGCCATCTATCCAGATCAGAAATTCATTGATTGCGTCCAATTTGAAGCCCCTTAGAAATTTATGTGTCTTATTAATTTTTATGCATAGCTAGCGCATCATAAACGAATACGACCAAAAAATCTTGTCCTCTTAGAGCTATTTTATAGAATCTGTTGAATACTAAATGCAGGGCCTATGCAGATTGCGATCGCATTCGAATCCCTTTATCCACTGAGACCCAAATTTCGGTTGCTGCAATGTTTTTGGGGAAATAGCACCCTGAAACCTGAGCTGAAGCCAAGCTGACACCATCCATATTGGACTCGGAAAAATCGATACCACGAAGGTCAGCTGCTCTAAAATAACATCCACTAAAATCGATGCCTTTGGCATTTAACCCTCTTAAATCAAGCCCCCTAAAATCACAGTCATGAAAGTCTATTTGGGATTGTTCTTCGCGCTGCTGATTAAACTCTTTAACCTTTTCTTCTCTAAGCAGCGCATAGAGAGGGTCGTCTGGAAATCTTAATGGCATCTTTTTTTCCATCTGAAAGCGAACCGTAGGTTAAGTATAGATTGAAATGCGCTAGCTAACCTAAAAAGGACGCTTTCGCGTCCTTTTTGGCTTTCGAATCATTGGTTCTAATCCATGAATAGAGCATTTAAACAGGCTGCAACTTACGGTTTTATTTGCAGACCTGCAACTCTACATTTGATTACTCTCTGCGCAAAAAGCCAACAACTAAAAGTAAGCCGACTAACCAAAATCCTAATGAACCAGCGGCTTCGAATGGCACTTCAGTTTCAGGCTCAGGGGTTGGATCCGGGTCGGGATCGGGGTCTGGATCGGGATCCGGGTCTGGATCGCCGCCGCCTGGTGCGTCATCATCATTGATGTTAACTGTGACCGTCGCGGGCGCGCCCAATTCTGCGCCATTTCCGGGGTTTGAGAGAGTTAAAGTAAAACTCTCTGCACTTTCCTCTACGGCATCATCAACCAAAGTCACGGTAATGGTTTGGTTTTTAACACCCTCATCGAAAACAATGGTTTGATTAACCGCCTCAAAATCTCCACCCGCGCTAGCACTTCCGTCTGCACTGGCTAGATCGACACTGACTTGCCCACCCGCACCAAATGACCGCAATATTGTGACATCAAAAGATAGGTCAGATTCATCAACCGTGTAAGAAACTCGGCTAAATAGGAAAGTTCCTGGCTGATTATCGAATTCATTGTCGATAATATTGATTTTTGTCTGGGTTGCTCCCCCCAAAACGGCGCCATTCATCGGATTACTCAGCGTGACAGAAAAAACTTCGGTGCCTTCAAAAACATCGTCATCAACTAAATCCACAAGGATTTCTTTCGATGTTTCACCTTCTGCAAAAGATAACGTACCAGTTTGAGCCACGAAATCATCAGGTGCAGTCGCGGTATCAAAAGCTGCGGTTTCAACCGCAAAATCAACTGTCACCGCTCCGTGTGTTCCTAGGGTCCGATTTACAGTGATCGTCACGGTGTCATCAGGTTCTTGCACTGTAACCTCAGTTTCAGCCATAACAAACAAACCAAACTGAGCGGCAGGTCCAATAGAAACAATCCAATCGTAGATAGTATTTAAATCTGCAGCACCTAGCATAGGTGCACCTAGAGGCATTGGCTGGCCACAGTCGGGGTTTTGTTGGCTTAACTTAAGATATAGTATGGAGTTTTCTGGCTCACCGGGCTCTACACGATTCTCATTACTGTTACTGCACCGTGCCACTACATTCACCAACGCATTTTCTGAAATGGTGGCATCGTCTAGTGGCAATGCTCCACTTGGAGAATTGCCCTGATGGCAATTAGTCAAGCAGTTGTTATCAAAAATAGTTTGCACCTCATCAGGCACGGCCGCATAAATACTCAGCGGGCACATGATAGAGATTAATAAAAAGACAACAATGTAATAAATTATATGTTTTGAGCTACACATTTTCAGGTCTCACTGCTTACTTCAAGATACTTTTAGCAATGATATTAAGTTAGCATAAAATGATTAAAGTTTCGGGTTGCCTTGGCTAAAGTGTGCACTTTTGTGCATAAGTGGGCATAAAAAAACCGGGATAAACCCGGTTTTTTATATTGCAGCTTTTAATTTAAAGCTTGTCAGCTTCTTCAGATAGATATTTTGCAACGCCGTCTGGTGAAGCATTCATACCTTTGTCGCCTTCGTTCCAACCTGCTGGGCAAACTTCACCGTGTTCTTGATGGAATTTTAGTGCGTCAACCATACGCAACATTTCGTCTATGTTACGACCTAGCGGCAGATCGTTGATCACTTGATGTCTTACGTTGCCATCCTGATCGATTAAAAACGAACCTCTAAACGCGACTCCATCGCTAGGATGCTCAACGTCATAAGCTTGACAAATTTCGTGCTTAACGTCAGCGACGAGAGTGTAACCAACTTGACCTATACCACCTTTATCAACAGGGGTATTTCTCCATGCGTTATGAGAGAATTGAGAGTCGATTGAGACCCCAATTACCTCAACACCACGATCCGTAAAATCTTTTAGTCTGTGGTCAAATGCGATTAATTCCGATGGACAAACAAACGTAAAGTCCAATGGATAGAAGAAAACTACAGCCATTTTACCAGCTGTTGCTTCTTTAAAATTGAAGTTATCGACAATCTCGCCATTACCTAAGACCGCCGCGGCAGTGAAATCTGGTGCTTCGCGTCCAACTAATACGCCCATGTGTCTGTCTCCCAATATTAATTTTTAGTAAAAGATAAGCCCTCTAATTAGAAGGCTGCGTTAAAGTTGGGAAGATACACGCTATTATTCGGAATGCCAAATTTAGGATATATATCGAACTAATTGAATCAAACTATTATTAAATAAAACAGCTACATACCTTCATATTGCTGCTGAAGGGCTATCGCGTACTGGTCACCATTTTGTCCCAATATGCCAAGCTTAAATGTTGAAGAAGGTGGACGATCACCAAGCCAAGTATTCAGGACAAACCGATAAAACTCTCGAGAATCCGAAATTTCGCCCAATAAACGATTATTCAAGTAGACGCGGGTTCCAAAATCCATATGATAATCGAATCGAAGTACATCACCCTTAGTGATTGGTCGATTAAAAAACCGTTTGAATCGCTTAATTTTATCCATATTGTCTGCAAGAGCAGCTTTTTCGTTATTGATTTTCATGGACGCTAAAAGATTTCTAGCAAAAGTTGCACCCGAAATCTTACGTTCGGTTAAAAACTTAAACTCCATTTGGCGAGCAGCATCAATAAAAACGAGATCTTCAGCGGTTCGATAAATTGCGGATTTATCGATGGAAAAACGCCCCAAATAATAATCTTTGTTCATCAATTTGGTTAAACCATATCCGGTTGGAATAAGTGGTCTATCGAGAATAAATACTTCGCCCGGTTGCCCTTGGCTACTTTCCTCTGCAAAAACATCGGCAGCAATGCTAAAACAAAGTATTAAAACAATTCCTATACTTTTACTGACTTTCACTGACTAGGTACCTCTTTGTGTAATGGTTGTTTGCTCTAAAAATGACTTATTTGCCGATATTTTCGTAGGCTTTATTATTATTCAGGTCTAAAACTACCATTAATCATTTACAAAACATCCTCATAAGCATAGCAGTGTTTAACAACACCGCTGAAAAAATATTCACTATTTACGGTTTGTCCCTGAAAAAACCACTTAAAAATTGCGATAGAGCCCTGTTTGACTAATTTATTTCATAGCGAGTTCCCTTATTTTTTATCGATTTAACCTATAATATTCACGTTTAGACCCAAAACTCGATGATTTGTGGTTAATCTAAGAATAAAAAGCATTAAACTGATTGTTTGACTAAACTAGTAGTTGAATGTGCGAAATATTCGTTTGTGAATAGCAAAGTTAACGCCAAAAATGCGCGTGTTCCGCTGACACAAAGACCGCACTTGTGTATTTAACCCAAGAATTTCATTAATCGCTCAGTTAATAGTTTGGAGCCGTAGTAGAAATGTGTATTAATAAGATTACATTGATAAACAAAGTCTTACTTAAGATAACCTTAGTGTCAGCCTTCGTTTTTTCCTTGAGCGTCAACGCCGCGCTTGAGGTTGTTCTAGAAAACAATAACCCTGTTAACTTATTCGGTATCGGTGTTCACCAGGAAAAACGCTTCGATATTTATGTTGGAGCACTGTATGCACCATCGACGGTTAGTAGCGTTTCTGAAATGAATGACCCGTATATGGCAAAGCGCATGAGCCTTAAATTCATTTCTAAATATTCCAATCGAAAAATGTCACGTATGTGGAAGCAGCGTATAGCAATGAATAATAGCAAGGACAAGTGGCGCCCAATGACCAAGGAAATTGTCCAATTTGCCAGTATATTTAAGCGAGCTATGCAAGCAGGCGATGAAATTAATATCGATTATATACCTTCAGTTGGCACCAAAGTTTATTTAAACGGAACTGAATTTATAACCATTGAAAATCCAGAGTTTTTTGAGTTATTACTTAATATTTGGATAGGTAGTGTTCCACCCACTGAACTATTTAAAACTGGAATTAGTGGCTCGAATCCCGACAGTCTTCAATCTGAGCTGGTTGCAAAATTTGATTCTTTAACGCCAGAGGTCGGACGCTTCGATAGCGACCTATCAAAACCTCAAACTCAGGTAGCATCTACTCGAAAAAACACTAACCGTGCTAGCCAAACTAATTCTAAGCCAGCAGCTAAAAAAGAAACGCCAGCGAAAAAGCCAGAAGTCAAAAAAGCAGCTGAGAAAAAAGCCGAACCCAAAAACACTACACCGCCTCCAGTACGACGCCAAGCGTCTCAAACAAATAACAATCAAGCACCAGCAAAACAAACTACAGCGAAGCCCGAAGCCGCTAAAAGCAGTGAAAATCGTGAAGATTTATTCAAGACGGATTTAGGTGCAAAGAAGGTTACGGAAGTTGAAACCAAACCCGAACCAAAGCTTGAAACGGCTAACAACAATGAAAAAGCTAATACTGCGCCAGCGAGCTCAGCGCCAGCGAAAACCCAAGCCGCAAAAAAACAACCCGAAGTCAGCGAAACTAAAGTTGCCAAACTCGACCCGCCTGAAGAGTTTTTTGATGCGGATCTACTTTCGGGTTCATACACACAAGAATTGATCAATACTATTCGAAAATATCAGTCTTATCCTAAGAAAGCGCTGGCCGCCGGCGAAGAAGGCAATGTTACGGCGCTAGTGACTATTGATAAAGACGGTGAAATCCTTGATTATGAAATAACAGAAAGAGCTGCATCTAGAACTCTCAATCGAGAAGTTTTAAGAATGATTAGACGAGCTGCTCCGTTCCCGAAAATTCCGCCTGAATTAGAGCTAGAACAATTTGAATTTGAAGTTCCAATGAACTTTAAACTCGCGCGATAATTCAAACCAGCCAGTTAGAGCATTAACTCCAATGCTCTAACTGCTTTTCGATTCAATCTATCGCTCAACCTCAATCCAATCAAACCCTGTTGATTGTTGCGCGAATATAACATTTGTATTATCCAATGATTCAACAGAACTCAACAGTCCTTCTACAAGTTGTTGACAGTTATTTTCTTCACTTCGATGCATAACCACAAGAATATCTAGCCGAGAGGACTCTCGACTTGTCAAAAAGTCGATAGCCTGATCATTGGAAAGATGTCCGAGACTACCCGCAACCCGCGACTTTAAAGAGTAAGGATACTTGCCTCCCATTAACATTTTATAATCATAGTTAAACTCTAACATCATCGCATTACAGTCAGAGTAGCTACTTTTTATATGTTCAGTAATATGGCCGACGTCAGTTAATATGCCCAGAGATTGCGAATTACTTTTAATGATAAATTGAGTCGCCTCGCGCGCGTCATGAGGCACAGGAACAGGAATTACTTTAATCCGACCCAGCATAAAAGGCTGATGACTACTAAACAGGTTGCACTTGACTAGTTTATCACAGCTCTTATGTAAACTAGTGCCTCGACTTAACCAGACGGGGATGTCATATTTATTTGAAAGGCTGGTGACGCCTTTAATATGATCCGAGTGTTCATGAGTAACTAGAATAGCGGTTAAGTCATTTGGTGTGATATTTTTGTCGGCCAATCGCTTCACGGTTTCTTTTAAACCAAATCCGCAGTCGACCAACAACAAGGTTTCTCCGTCGCTGACTAACGTACCGTTCCCCTTACTCCCAGATCCAAGCGAGCAAAATTTTAGCATGTCTAATTTCGACCTAAACGATCAGCACAAGTTGCCTTTGCTATCGTCTATCACCGAAAAGTCGACTTAGTTCTGGGAAAGCGGCAACCAATTTGGAAGCTTCGATTGCATCGCCTTGGCCGTCTCTGAATGTCATGCTTGTACGATTACCAAGTTTTCCAACGGTCACTTGGTAGGCACCTTCTTCAAACAAGTTGACGGTTTCTTCGTTTTCAAACAATGATGCAAAAAAACCGGCTTCTTGTTCTTTGTATTCCATAAAATATGTTTTTTGTTTTTCATCTTTTTCAATGATGACCATACCGATTTCCCGCATCACTCTAGGAATTTTTTCCCAAACAAGCTTTTCATCGGCTTCGGTCAAAAGCGCAGGCTCAGCGGTATCATTTTGCCCTAGCTCTACCTTAAAGCCAGCCATAATTTTTAGCTGTCTTTGAGCTTCCTGTTCTCTTATTCGGGTATCGTAGTAACTTAATATTAAATTCATCATGTCAGCGGACTCTTGCCAACTAACCGGCGCTTTTTGCCAGGGTAAATCATCGTCCTCGCGATATTCGCTTTCAATTCGTTCTACCAGCAATCGGTGCTCTCCGGGTAATGTGCTATCAGAAATACTGACGCTGTATTTCGCCCTTTCCAGGTCGGGCTCTTCAGTTCCATCTAAACCTAGCCAAATACCGCCCTCTTCGATAGGAATCCAACCCGTGACCAGCTTATGACTTTGGTTGTCTTGGGTGGTAACTTTGATGCTATGCTTTGAAAAAAACGTGGTAACTGTCTGCCAAATAAAATCTACATTATCCATTACAAAAACAGCTGGAATAGCAGACTGTTTGTCTACTCGCGTATTATCCAACACCGCAAGCAGTTGAATCGGGGCTTTTTGAGTGAGTTGCTTTCCTGTTGGTTGGTTTTTGGCAGATGAGCCTATCGCAGGAACAACAGTATAATTTGATTTGTTCTTATGGATTAACGGCTCAGGTACCTTTAGTTCCTGTGTTTCATCAGCTCTTAAGTAATCGTATTCTTGACTCTTGATTAAACCGTTATCACCATAGATATAGCCACAAGCACTTAAACTTAATACTGAGACAACGACAAAGCTTAATTTTATTATTTTCAAATTACATAACTCCAAATCTAAATTATTCTACTAGCTTGCAAAGCTTTCTCTATGAGAGCTTTAGCCGAGTCTGCGGGCTCACCAAGCGGTTTTCTGTAGCCTGACTCAATTTTGTTCATTCGCTTCAATGCCCATTTAACAGGGATAGGGTTTGCCTCTATAAACATCGAGCGATGCAGCGGCATCAGCTGCGTGAACAGCTCAGTCGCTTCATTCCATTTTGCTTGCTTAGCAAACTCAATCCATTGACTCATTTGCTTAGGCAGGACATTAGCAGTAACGGAAATAACACCGTCCCCGCCCAGTTTGAGGTATTCGAGGGCAGTTTCATCATCGCCACTCCAAAACCCAAACGTTTCACCGGTGTGTTTTTTCAACTCAACCAGTCGGTCTAATTCAGCGGTCGCATCTTTAATCCCAATTATATTTTTGTCCTTGGAAAGCGCTAGGACACTGGCATTTGATAAATCAGTTCCGGTCCGCCCAGGCACATTATATAAAATTATCGGAGCATCACTAGTCAGAGCGATCTCTTTAAAGTGCGAAATTAACCCTGCCTGCTCGGGCTTCACGTAATAAGGCGTAACGCATAATAGCGCGTCCAACTCATATTGATTGAGCTTCTTTGCCAAATCAACACACTGTAATGTGCTAGTGCCGCCACAGCCCGCTATAACAGGGACTTGTCCTTTGGCCGTCTCTACCACCAGTTTTACAACATCCAATAACTCGTGTTGTGAAACCAATGAAGACTCACCTGTGGTTCCCATTACAACTAAACCATCGGTGCTTTGCGCTATATGCCATTTAACCAGCGAACGTAATCTATCAAAATCGATGCTTCCATCAGTCAGCATGGGCGTCACCAAAGCGACTAAACTACCGGTGATTTGGGCATTAAACTCAGCCATAACTACTTTATATTTCCCAAGAGATGCACTTGTTTCTAATTAACGTCGGATTACAACCGCGCTATGGTACTTGGAGCGATAACGCAACTCAAGAGAATATGTTGATAACCCAACAAAAGAGACAAGTTAAGCCCGAAGACCGCAATTTTGACTGAAATGGAAGGTTAAGGTTCAATCGAATTTAAATTTCGCATCGGAATGAGTGGTGCTAGCCGATCGGAGCATCCGGCACTCCACTGTGAAATCGGAATTCAGAGTCTTTTGATTGAATCAGTTGTTTTTCAGCGTTACGAAACAATTCAATTCGAGGCGTGATGTCTTCAGAAGCATAGTCTTGGGCTAATTTGAGGTAGTCTTTAAAGTGCCGAGACTCTGATTTAAGCAGCGAAAGATAGAACTTACTTAACTCCGCATCCAAACTTGGCGCAATTTTAGCAAAACGCTCACACGAGCGAGCTTCTATAAAAGCCCCCACGATTAAGCGATCGACAAGTGCATCAGGCTCACTTTTTCGGCAATGCTTAAACAGTTTACTGGCATAACGAGACGCAGAAATATCAACATAGTCGATCTCACGCCGCTTCATAATTTGCAAGACTTGTTCAAAATGCCTCAGCTCTTCCCTAGCCAGTTTGGACATTTTCATCAACAATTCTTTCCGCTCCGTGTACTTAAATATCAGACTAATCGCTGTATTGGCAGCTTTTTTCTCACAATTACAGTGGTCTATCAACATGATATCTTGTTGCAGCAACGCTGCATCGACCCATTGTTGCGGCGTTTCACAGCCTAAAAATTGGTAGATAGGTTGAAGCAATGGGTCCATTTTAAACTTTCTGAGCCTTAGAAGTGATTATTGAGTGCGAATTCTAAGTGCGTTTACTCTGTTACGGAAGTCTTTTTGCTGTTTTTTACTCTGTAACTCATTGGAGTAGCGCATCTTGGTGTACAGGTTTAAGATCTTAATTAATTCAGTGCGAGAGGTCGTCTCTATTAAGGAGCGATATTTGGGAGAGTGGCTAAGCTTGTTAGCTAATTGCTCGAATCCATCACTCGGATTCACTTCAATCCCCGCTTTAGCAAGCTTTTTAAGCAAACGATCTGCGGCTTGGGTCAGTTGATCGCTCGACTTATTTGTCCCAACCCATTTCCAACTGACCCAACTTAAAAATAGTGCAATTAATACAAACATCACTATGACAACTTGTGTGGAGCTTAACTTCGATAAACCGAGCCCCTTGAAAAGATCTTGCTGCTTATCTCTGCTGTAGTCTAAAACCCAGTCGTTCCAACTAGTATTCGCTTGATCTAACCAATACTGGAATCGCTTGAAGGCTGATATGTGTTCTATATCAACCGCAGCAAAGCCAAAGTCATCGAATAAACTATCTCGCTGGCGGTATTCTGAACGTAGCATTTCCTCAACCCGATGCGGTGCAATCGCCGCGGTAGGATCGATCCTAACCCAACCTTCGTCAGCCAACCAAACTTCAGTCCATGCATGCGCATTGGACTGTCTTACGATCCAATAATCTGACATCGGGTTTTTTTCGGCTCCCTGATAACCGATTACAACCCGTGCTGGTATGCCTGCGGCACGAGCTAAAAATACGAATGCGCCAGAATAATGTTCACAAAAGCCTTCTTTATGATCGAACCAAAAACTATCAATGGTGTCGCGTTCCATAATCGGTGGTGACAAGGTGTAAAAATAAGGTTGTTGATTAATTCTGGATAATAGCGCCAACAAATAATCTCTATCTGTAGAATGCTTTTGTCGCTCTTGTAAAGCCCATGCTTTACTACGGTCATTACCATCATTCGGTAAACGAGTGGCGACTAAACGTTGTGCTGGTGAGAGATCCTTGTCTAAAACTAGACCAAATTGAGAGCGTCCTTTATAGCGAATTCTATCAGCTATTCGAAACCTAACTTGAACAGAGTAATCTGCCGACATGCTGGATATTTTCGGTATTTCGTAGGCAGTCTCTAAAAGAGTCAGCCATTTTTGGCGAGTTTTTTCGAGGCTAATTTCATACTCATAGCTACTACTTGGGTTAAAGTCGGTGGCAGTGTTAACCTTGGATTTAAGGTTTATTTTTCGGTGAAAATCACTCGTGCGAGCCCACGAAAAGCCGTCAAAATCATCTAGCACTAAAGTACGCCAATACATACTTGCTTCGCTTGGTGATTCATTTGAAAACTTTACTCTAAATGCGATTTCTTCCGATAGTTGCAAGCCGCTTAACGCACCTGGGCTCATAGTGTCTGATACACCAGTGGTTGCCCTACTTCCTCCAGGCATTTTCCAAATTGGACCGGACAACCGCGGGAAAAACACAAATAAAATCATCATCATTGGAATCGCTAACAACAAGTATTTGGCAAGGCCCTTCAAGGTAGCTGGTAGCGAGGTGTCAATAAGCTTTGTGTTTAAGTTAAGTGATTGTAGCGATGTCAGGCAATTAAAAATAGCTGCTATCGGGATCACTTGATAAGCGGCTATGAGTGGCGATGTAGTAAAAAGAAATCCCGCCAATAAAACAAAAAATCCGAGCAAAGTAATTACATACACATCACGATGCGATTTGACCTCGAGAATCTTTAGGCCGTACATAATTGCGATTAAGGCAACACCTGCATCACGCCCTGCCAAACGATGAAATGTGAGCATCACGCCCAAAGTGGCCATCACCGTCAGCCCCACCTTTAACCAAGTAGGAATGCTCCATTGTCGCTTAACCATTCGAAAATAAACCACCAAAGCAATACTAATATTGATGGCTACCAACCAAGCGGGTAGGAAAAAATATAGCGGAAGTAATACGCACTGCTGTGCCAGAAGCACCGGTAACAAGTTGATCGTTCTAGACTGTAACTCTGCTTTTGTTAGCTGATTTGGAATAAGCATGACTACACTTCCAGTCCATAACTAGCCAAAGCAGCCAAACAGACTTTTAAATGTTGCTCACCGCTACTTGGAGAAAAGTTTTGATCGGGCAATTGCAAGCCAAACTCTTGATTGTTCTTACTCGCTTCAATCACCAAGTAACATAGAAAACTTAAGATACTTTCGGTGGGATAGTTTGCGTAGTCATGCCAACTAAATATCGTATCATCGCTTTGATAGTCAACAAACTCTTTACTAAACAAACCTTTCTCGCGAGCCATTGCTTTCCAATCGATTCTCGAAATAGGTTCGCCCGGTTGATAAGTTTTTAGACCATATAACTCCTCACTGCCTTTGGCTAACTCGTCTTGCTCATCGTCGCTGGTTTGCGCCGCTCCATCAATGCTGGGAGGTGCAAGCGGTTTTGGGTAAATTAAAACAGGGCTTTCAAACTTAAACCACGCCCAAGCTTGTAATAGACCGAAGGGAAATTGTGTTGTCGTTACCAACCTTGGTAAATTAAACCAGCCTCGTTTTTCAGTTGGAACCGCAATCTCTATTTCATTTCTTTGTTCAGGATGAACGTCGAAATAATATAAATCTAACTTAGAAACGCCAATTGCAACTGCGGAGTGTGACTGGTTTTGTTGGCTCTCAACAAGTATCTTGATATGTAACATATCGCCAGCACAAACGCTCTCGCAGGCCCCTTTTCTAAACCTTAATCCTTGTAAGTTTTTGAAGGTAAACAAAATACTGACCAATCCGATACTCGCAGTCAAAAAAGTCAACATAAAAGCTAAATTATTTTGATAATTTGTCGCACCGATTAACATCAACAATATGACTGTGGCCAAAAATAAGCCCGGCTTAGTCGGTAAAATATAGGTAGAGCGCTGCTGTAAAGAAACCACATCGGCAATAGGCATTCGGCTACTAAAAAATTGCCGTAACCAAGAAAATCGACTGGTAGGTTGACTGGTCACGTTAGCGACTGATTGCAATATCTTTTAAAATATCAGCTACTGGGTTAGCAGCTGCAATATTTGAGGTTGCTTGACTTAATAATCGATGTTCAGTGACAGCAAGCCAAACCGCTTGAATATCTTCCGGAATGGTATAGTCTCTAGCCTCCATAAGCGCCCAAGCCTTAGCAGCTTGCAATAACGCCAAACCGCCACGCGGTGATAGTCCATGCGACCAATGACTAGACTGCCTTGTGGCAGCTATTAAATCTTGTAAATAATCGTATAGCTTATCCGATACACTTACCTCACCCACCTTTTGCTGCAGTTTTATCAAGGACTCCGGTTTAATGACAGCACTCAGCTGATCAATGAGTGGCCGAGCATCGCCGCCACTAAAAAGCTGCCTTTCCACTTCTCGGGTTGGATAACCTAATGATATTCTAATTAAAAATCGGTCAAGTTGAGACTCTGGCAGTGGGTAGGTTCCAATTTGATGAAATGGGTTTTGGGTGGCAATGACAAAAAACGGCTCTGGTAGCGAGTGACTTACTCCATCGACGGTGACTTGATATTCTTCCATAGCCTCTAATAACGCACTTTGTGATTTAGGTGTTGCTCTATTCACTTCATCTGCGAGAATCACTTGGGTAAAAATAGGCCCTTTATGAAATTTAAAAGTTTCGTCGCTTCGTCGGTAAATTGCAGAGCCCAAGATATCCCCAGGTAACAGATCACTGGTAAATTGAATTCGCTGAAAATCTAGACCTAGAACTTTTGCAAGCGCATGAGCTAAAGTCGTTTTCCCCATACCGGGTAGGTCTTCAATCAACAAGTGGCCTTTGGCAAGCAAGCACACTATCGCCAGTCTGATTTGGCTGGGTTTGCCGAGGATGATTCGGTTTAAAGATTCAAGGGCTGCTGCCAGTTCTGTTTGCATTAATAATTATTCGCTTTAGGCTAATCACTAGAGCTTAAGGATGGTAGATTAACGTACTAAAAGCAAGTCCACAGGTCGCAAAAAGATATTTCAAACTATTTCATTTCTACGAAAAACGCCATCAAGCAAATTATCAATTTGACTTCAGATTGACTGGGCCCTTCTAGACATCAAATGTCGCCCAGATTGGGCAATGATCTGAAGGCTTTTCCATACCACGAATATCATAATCGATACCCGCGTCGATACATTTTTCATAAAGTGCTTGCGAAGCCAATACAAGATCAATTCGAAGCCCTCGTTTAGGGTCGTCGTCAAAACCTTTGCTTCGATAATCAAACCAGCTAAATCGATCATTTACGGTCGGATTGAACCTTCTAAATGTATCGTAGAAGCCTTTTGCAAAAAGTTTATTTAACCAGTCCCTCTCAATCGGCTGAAAACTGCATTTCCCCGTTTTTAGCCAGCGTTTTGCGTTCTTTTCCCCAATACCGATATCATTATCTTGGTGCGAAATATTAAAATCACCCGTTACTATCCAGTTTGATTGCATTTGCTTTTCATTTAAAAAGCTATCAAGGTCCTGATAAAATTTTCGTTTCGCTGGGAATTTTGTCTCGTGATGAATAGAGTCACCTTGAGGAAAGTAACCGTTAAACACCAACACCGAACCGCTATTGGTTTGATGTTCGGTAATAATTACTCGTCTTTGTGCAGAATCCTCATCTGTTGGGAACCCTTTTTGGATACTTACAGGCGGTTTTTTTGACAAAGTGGCAACACCGTAGTGCCCTTTTTGCCCATGAAAAGTTGCGTGGTAGCCAACGGCGTCAATCATTTCTTGGGGAAAATCATCA
This sequence comes from Kangiellaceae bacterium, assembly GCA_965230525.1. Classification (GTDB taxonomy): domain Bacteria; phylum Pseudomonadota; class Gammaproteobacteria; order Enterobacterales; family Kangiellaceae. The sequence goes on along the minus strand of OZ246008.1, from coordinate 3,090,739 downwards.
TCATGAACTTTGGTTTCCTGTAATGCAATCACATCTGGACTATGGAGTTTAACAATAGCTTCCAACTGATGCGGTCGAGCACGCAAACTATTGATATTAAAAGACACGACCTTCATTAAAAATTCTCCAGGTAATAATAGCGATGATTTAAATATAATTTTTCTGGTTTTCTGTTTTTTTTAATTTACACTAAGCAATTCAATTCGATTGCTTTTAAGCATTTAACCATTGTGATAATTGGCTTGAGCTTTCGTCACCTTCTAAGCTTAAATAACAGACACTCGGTTTTAAGGGTTGAAGCTCACATTTTCTTTGAAAGAGTTTTTCACGGCGAAAAAAACTAATCGTCACATTTGTTCCTGATGGAAAACTTGCTACTGTTTGGTCAAGCTTATCATAAGTCACTCGGTATCCATTGACCGCGATAATGACATCTTTATTAGAAAGACCCGCTTTCTGTGCGCTAGCGTTTTCATAAACACTCACAATTTCAGTTCCCATGCTATGAGATTTAGCAATGATCCCAAGTGAGCATTTTGACTCTCGCTCAATTATTTTTTCCGAAAAACCTCCCGGTTCGAGTTGTTTTACTTCAGGGACAAGTTGATACCGAATACCTAGCTTGGTAAAAAAACTGTCAAAATCTAATTCATCGGTTGTGTATAAAATATGTTGGAAAAAGCTGGTCATTGATTGGCCACATAATTGCTCAGTGATTTTTTGAATTTGTTTTTCTGCGACACCTACCGATTTCTTGCCAAACTCATTCCAGAGGAGTCGCATTAAATCATCTAAACACTTCGCGCCTTGAGTTATTCTTTGGATTTCAAAATCGAGTAGCATAGCGATCAAGCCGCCTTTGACATAATAGCTGACTATTGAATTTACCGCGTTTTCGTCTTGCTTATAAAATTTGTTCCAAGCATCGAAACTAGATTCAGTGACCGTCTGCGTTTTTCGCCCTTTCCCACGCATGAATCGCGTGATATTTTTGGCTAACAGGTCGAGGTATTGTTCTGTGGTAATCACACCCGCTCGAACTAATATCAACTCATCGTAATAAGATGTTACACCTTCAAAAAACCAAAGCAGCTCAGTATTGACCTCTTGGCGCAGCCGATACTCTTGGAAGTGGGCGGGCTTTATGCGCTTTACATTCCAGCTATGAAAATATTCATGTGAACACAGGGCTAAAAATCGCTGGTAATTCGACGACTTTTCTTCCTTACAATCATAGATTTTTGGCAAATCAGCATGTGAACAATGGAGCGCGGTGGATGCGCGGTGCTCTAATCCGCCAAACCCTTCTTGTAGCACCATGGTCATAAAGAGATAATGCTCAAACGGAGGCTTGGGATCTGCGAACATTTGACATTGATAAGCACATATTATTTGTACGTCTTGAGCGATCCGCTGCCAATCAACATCCGCAGGCGCTTCGCTAAAAACCATACGGTGCATAACACCGTTAACTTCGAAATCAACTTGCTCAAAAGGTGCAATTTCAAAGGGATGGTCGATTAACTCTGCATAGTTCTCACTCTCGTAACTGCCATATCCGTCTTCACTTATCTGCATGTGCATCATTGAGGTCGCAACTCGCCAATCTTTGGCTAACGCAAAGTTAGGCTTAACAATTTTAACGCTGTGCGGCATTGACTCTTTACCCGCCAAAGCCACAAACACACTGGTACCATTAAAGAAGCAATGCTGATCATCGAAATGAGCCGATCTTACCGATAGATCCCATGCATAAACAGTGTAGATTATTGTCAGCTGAGACACATTCTGCGATAGCAGCCAACTCGATTTGTCTTGTTTGACCAATTCAACAGGCTGGCCTTGTTCAAACGCAGCAATGGAAACAATATTTCGAGCAAAATCACGGATCATATAGCTCCCAGGAATCCAATCTGGTAACCAAAACACTTGGCCTTGCTGGAGGGAGTACGGAATATTAAGAGTGACGTTTATGTAATGCGAACTTGGTGAATTCAAGTCGATTTCATAGTTGATCAAATCGTTACACCTTGGAAGATAAGACAAACGGCAATATTAACATTAGATTTAGGTTGAGGACTAGATTCAATAGCGTTATATTATTTTTGCTTGTAAATGTCTTTTGATGGCCTCCGTCATTAGCTGTAGGGACCCACAAGTGATGGTTGTATTTAAGCGGTCGTTTTAACTCGTAGGCGCCCAGCTTAACTAAGCGTAAATTTAAGCGAAAATTTCAATTTGCTTAGCTCAACCAGATCCAAGATTTACAAAATGAACTCGAAAAGTAATAACAACAATCGAGCATTCTTAAGAATGTAAACACTAAAGGACAAGGGAGTAAGTATGACAGAACCAAAGAAAAACAGGGCTAGCAAACTCATTCTAGCAAGTATCCCACTTATAGTCGCCTCAGCAATCCAACCCGTTTACGCTGAAAAAACAGACTACTTGATAAACTGTAAGACAGACTGTTCGGCGCTAATCGAAAAAGCCACCAGTCTTGGTGGGGTAATCAATCACAAGTACCAAAACGTCAATGCGATATCACTAACCCTAGACAGTGATAATCGTGCAGAACTAATGGCTGTGCAGCCCAATGCATCGATAGCTAAAGACAAACTGTTCAGTTTGCCTGAGCCGCGAGATACAGTGGAACTGTCTCAATCTGTCGACTTCAAGGTCTTGAACGGTAGTAAACTCGATAAATTCCTCGAATCAGAAAAGCCAGAAGGCTACGAATTTAATAATATCATCACTGGCGCTGCGGTCATGAATGCTGCTGGTTTTACCGGAGATGGCACTGTCGTTGCTGTCATTGACTCGGGAACAGCAAATAACGCTGATTTAGTTCCTGCGATTGCAGGGTCAGTAGTTGGTGGTGAAAACTTTGTCCCTGGCGAAGGTGAGCCAAGTGCTACAAGTACACTGAACGGTGCGCATGGAACCTGGGTTGGCACAATGATAGCTGGACACAGCTACTTTTTGTTCAATTCAAGTTCAACCCTAGCGCAATCCCTGGCCACGCACATGCCATCAAGCATCATTCCAGAGTATGAGCCGGGATTATCATTGGTTCCAATGTTTGGTTCGGCGCCAGACGCAAAGCTTTATGCTCTCAAAGTTTTCCCGGCCGCTGGTGGCGGAGCTCCCGAGTCACGTGTCATCGCGGCAATGGATAGAGCAATCACCATGAAAACTAACTACAACAATGGAATGCCGGTTGAGCCCGTTAACCCAGGTTGTGGTGCTGAAGAAGACCCCTGTGTATACGACTCAATGAATATTACAGTCGTTAATATGAGCTTGGGCGGCGGCACGCTTTATGCGGGACAAGATCTAGAAGATTCGTTGACTAAAAAGATGCTAGAGGTTGGAATTACCTTGGTTGCTTCTGCAGGTAACGAAGGCCATACTGCGATGACCGGCGGAAGTCCGGGGACTGGATTAGGGTCTTTGACTGTTGGTGCAGCAAGTACCGTTGGGAATGAGCGTGTATTACGTGACATTCAATTTGGTTTAGGCTTTGGTGAACTTTACCGTCCATCAAACCATCACCAAATGGCTACTTTTAGTTCTCGCGGTCCAAGTGCGGACGGAAGAGCTTCGACAGATATCGTAGCCAATGGCTTTGCCTGCTTGGTACAAGGGCCTACCGGCGGTATAAACCTAGTTAACGGAACCTCCTTTTCAGCACCGATGGTTGCTGGCGCGGCGGCAACTCTAGTACAAGCTTTCCCAGGAAAGCAAGCAGTGAGTATTCGAAATGCGTTAAAACAAGCAGCAAACCCAAATATTTTGGGCGATAACTCTGCTGAAATTGACCAAGGAGCTGGATTTCTTGATGTACCGGCAGCCTACAATTTGCTCGCAAACGGTACTGTTGATCGAAGTTTACCAAAAGGTCTTGGGCATCTTAAGGTATCGAAAAATGTCGAATTCGCTGGATTCTCGCCAATCAATGCCGGTAAAGGTGCTGTCGCAGTTACTCAAAACACCGATACCTTGAAGCCTGGTCAAGTTGCACATTTCTTTATCGACAGTAAAGAGGAGACTGATCAAATCACCATCGAAATCAGTAATTTTGTTGCGGAACTACCAGCAGCTGACCAAAATGTTTTCTTTGGGGATGACCTTTATTATGTCGTTCAAGATGCAGTTACGCATGACGAAGTTATCTTGGCTTCTGGATTTATCAGCAATGACGAAACGATTACCATTGATAACCCGCAAACAGGAATTATCAGGCTAGCTGTAATGGGCGATTGGACAAACGCTGGCAATGTGAGTGCGGACGTGACTATCGACTCAGTAAGTAGTAAGCCTAGCGCAATTTCAAACAAAGGAATGGTTGCACAAGACGAACAGCTGGTTAATGAAATCTTCGTTCCTGAAGGTACAACACAAGTTGTTTTTGAGCTTTCTTGGGTGAATAACTGGGGCGCGTATCCGACTGATGATATCGACTTGATTTTACTTGACCCAGCATTTGCAGCTATTTTTGATGGCGCGACTTTCTCTAGTCCTGAACGAGTTGTCATTGATAACCCGGCTGCTGGTGTGTGGACGTCTATTGTCCAAGGCTATACGGTTCATGGCGTAGATGATGGCCCTGCAAGCCGCTTTAAGTTAAGAGTTACCGATCAAGATGGCAACGTTTTATCAACACTTTAAACTATAGCCAGATGCAAAATTAAGGGGAGCTTACGCTCCCCTTTTTTGTACCATGAAAAGATTTGAAATTGAGTCCGCCATTATTCCTCAGAACCAATGCGTTCGAACTTCATTTTGTTGCTAGCTGGTTTTTATCGTTTATTTTGTTTTTGTGTTAATTTCGACCTTTGCACCTTGCAACAGATAAAAATAGTCTTCTTGCGCTGACAGTTTTAGTTCAACATCAATCATGGCATCCGTTTCATTATGGGGTACTAGATAATAAAAAACGGTCCAGTAATAGTGCTCAATCTTAGATTGTTCACCTAACAACTTTTGAAAGTTTGAAAACTCTAATTGAGCTAATCGGTTTAATCGAAATTCATACTGATTGCGCTTTTTATCAGACTGAAACCACCCAGAACTTTCGAGCTTCTTTTCTTCACTGACGGCCGCTAGATTAAACTCAAAATCCTGCGTAGGCTGATCAGAAAACGCTAATTTTATCTGTAGCCGAACGGACTTCTTTGCTAATCGTATCGGCTCATCCATGGTTAACCGAACCCTCACCTGTTCAGGCGCAATGGCTGAAATTTCGGTTGATTCCATACGTGAAAATTTTAGCAAAGTGCTAATCGGAACCGAAGAACAAGAGGCGATTGCCAATAAGCAAAACAATACTAAAGGTAATTTTAAGTTAGTAACTCTAGACGAAAATAGATTCACGAAGATTTTTCTTGGAATACATTAATTGTTTCCATCATAAAATATTCGTTAACTAAGCTCAAACCCACGAGAATAAGCAGTAGATAAAACAAAGCTGAGCTAAATAGATTAGACTTCATTTTCATGCGAGATTGTAAGATTAATGTCACCATCGAAATCTTGCCAAAGCTTAAAGCTAATAGGCCGACAACAAACCTGACAATCTTCAATATAGTTTTGTTCGTGTACGGAGCAATCAAGTAAAATAGCGATCACTTCTCCGCAATAGGGACAACTAATTTCTCGTTCTTCGAGTGAATTCATAAATTTAAGCGATGTGTCCTATTCGAGAATACCCAATCATAGATAAAGCTCGCTTGCGACCCGGATAGCTGAATCTACTCGGGATCATAACCCAAATTTGGTGCTAGCCATCGCTCTGCGATTTCTATACACCAACCTTTTCTGTTGGCATAATCGATAACTTGTTCCTTGTTTATTTTACCAACGCCAAAATACTTTGCTTCCGGATGCGAAAAATACCAACCCGAAACAGCAGCAGTAGGAAACATCGCGTAACTTTCCGTTAGCTGCAACCCAATTTCAGTATCTGGTTTAAGCAATTGCCATAAAGTTCCTTTTTCTGTGTGATCCGGGCATGCTGGATAACCTGGAGCGGGCCGGATACCTTGGTACTTTTCTGAAATAAGCTCATCGTTCGAAAATGATTCATTACTTGCATAACCCCAATAATCCTTTCTGACCAACTCATGAAGCTTTTCGGCAAATGCCTCTGCAAGTCGGTCAGCCAACGCTTTAAGCATGATACTTGAATAATCATCCCCGTTAGCTTCAAATTCAGCCGTTTTTTGTTCAAGTCCTTGACCTACCGAAACAGCAAACGCCCCCAAATAATCCTTTACTTTTATCGCTTTCGGAGCAATAAAATCACTTAAACAATAGTTGGCTCGTAAAGAATTTGTTTGCTTTTGTTGCCGAAGGAAGTGTAACTTTACTTTACTCCCTACGCTGCCAGCATCACTGTTTTCTGCAATAGCCATATCTGTGAAAAGTACTAAGTCATCACCTTCTGAGTAGCATTGATAAAAGCCAAACACGGCATTCGCTTGTAGCCAACCTTCATCAACAATTTGCTTTAACATTTGTTGAGCATCTTGATAAAGCTTGGACGCAGACTCTCCAACAATCTCATCAGTTAAAATACGAGGGAATTTTCCCGCCAACTCCCAGCTACTGAAAAAAGGTGTCCAGTCAATTCTTTCGATCAACAGGTTTAGATCAAAATCTTTTATTACTTTAGCACCGGTAAATTTTGGTGTGGTAATTTGAGTGTTTAGCCAATCGATTTTAAGTTGATGTTCTCTTGCTTCCTTGAGAGAAACTTGCTTTTGTTTATTCAATTGATTCGCTCTGCGCTCTCTTAGTGTTTGGTATTCACTGGCTACGTTTTGAATAAAATCTTGTTTTTGTTCGCTGTTGAGTAGTTTCATTGATGCATTTACGACTCTCGATGCATCAGTAATATAAATTGTTGGATGTTCGTATTGTGGATCGATTTTGACTGCGGTGTGCACCTTTGAAGTTGTTGCGCCGCCAATCAGCAATGGAATATCGAGTTTACGTCGTGTTAGCTCTTTGGCGACGAAAACCATTTCTTCCAAAGATGGCGTAATGAGTCCAGATAGACCAATAATATCGCATTGTTTTTCGATTGCAGTGGAAATAATCTGTTCACAACTCACCATGACGCCTAAGTCGATAACTTCATAGCCATTACACTGAAGTACCACCGCGACAATATTTTTGCCGATATCATGCACATCACCTTTTACGGTTGCGAGTAATACTCGTCCTTTAGAGCGGTTGCTTACCCCTGAAGCTAACTTTTCTTTTTCCATAAAGGGCTCGAGGTAAGCCACTGCTTTTTTCATGACACGCGCTGATTTAACTACTTGCGGTAAAAACATTTTGCCTGAGCCAAATAGGTCGCCCACAATATTCATTCCGTCCATTAGTGGACCTTCGATCACCTCCAATGACTTTTCACAGGTTTGTCGATATATTTCCACATCCTGCTCAATAAATTGATCAATACCTTTGACCAGTGCATGTTCAATCCGCTGATTGATCTTGTTTTCTCGCCACGCCAAGGCTTTTTCTTGCTGTTGCTGCGATGGCGAGGATAGGTAATTTTCCGCTATGGATACCAAAGACTCAGTTGCAGTCGAACAACGATTTAGCACAACATCCTCAACCGCATCTTTTAGCTCAGAATCTATTTCTGAATACACTTCTAACTGGCCGGCATTGACAATTCCCATATCAAGCCCTGCATTAATCGCGTGATATAAAAATACCGAATGGATCGCTTCTCGAACTTTATTATTGCCTCGAAATGAAAATGAAACGTTGGAAACACCGCCAGAAACTAATGCACCGGGCAAATTATTTTTAATCCAACGCGTTGCTTCAATAAAGTCAACAGCGTAGTTATTATGTTCTTCGATACCAGTGGCAATGGCAAAAATATTTGGATCAAATATTATGTCACTGGGAGCAAAACCTACCTCATCGAGCAAAACTTGATAGGCTCGTTGACAAATTTCTATTTTTCGTTGAAAGCTGTCAGCTTGCCCCTTTTCGTCAAACGCCATGACAATAACTGCCGCCCCGTACCGTTTGGCTAGCGTTGCAGTTCTGATAAATTCTTGCTGTCCTTCCTTTAAGGAAATGGAATTTACCACCCCTTTTCCTTGGATGCACTTAAGCCCACTTTCTATAACTTCCCACTTCGATGAGTCTATCATTATGGGTACTTTTGAAATGTCAGGTTCAGCAGCAATTAAGTTCAGAAATGTTTGCATACTACTCTCTGATTCGAGCATGCCCTCGTCCATATTGATATCGATAATCGAAGCACCATTTTCGACTTGTTCTCTTGCCACTTCTAACGCCGCGTTAAAATCTCCCGACTTGATTAACCGTAGAAATTTGGCAGAGCCAGTTACATTGGTACGTTCCCCTACATTGATAAATAGTGAATCCTCGCTAATAGCCAATGGTTCTAAACCTGATAGATGAGTTGCTACCTTGAGTTGCGGAATTTTTCTTGGCTTGCACTCCGTGACAATCTCATTCAGCGCATTAATATGCTCTGGCCCAGTCCCGCAACAACCACCAACTATATTAAGTAAACCAGCCTTGGCCCACTCTTTTAATTCCGTTTTCATGACCTCGGGACTTTCATCGTAGCCACCAAACTCGTTAGGTAGACCTGCATTGGGATGGGCGGAAACATAACAGTCCGCAATAGAGGCTAATTCGGCAATGTAAGGACGTAGCTCTTTCGCCCCTAAAGCACAGTTCAATCCGATTGAAAGTGGTTTGGCGTGGCGCAGCGAATTAAAAAAGGCGGCTGTAGTTTGGCCGGTAAGCGTTCTGCCAGACGCATCAGTTATGGTTCCGGAAATCATAACTGGTAAAGAACAATTGTTATCTTCAAAATATTTCTCGACTGCAAATACTGCAGCCTTAGCATTTAATGTATCGAAGATAGTCTCGATCAAAATTATATCGACCTTTCCCTTTACTAATGCTTCTGTCGATTCATAGTAGGCTTCAACCATTTGATCAAAATTAATCGCTCGGAAGCCGGGATCATTAACATCAGGAGATAAACCACAAGTCTTATTCGTTGGGCCAAGCACGCCTGCCACGAAACGTGGCTTCTGGTCACAAGAATATTCATCAGCAGCCTCTCGAGCAATTTTCGCAGCCGCGTAGTTTATTTCTGCACTAATTGACTCCATTTGATAATCGGCCATCGCCACACTGGTAGCGTTAAAGGTATTGGTCTCGATTATATCGGCCCCTGCTTCAAGGTATGCAGAGTGAACTTGCTTGATAATTTGTGGTTGGGTGATGCTTAATAGATCGTTATTGCCTTTCAAATCACATGGCCAATCGATAAAGCGCTGACCTCGGAAATCGTCCTCTTTTAATTGGTAGGACTGCAACATAGTGCCTGTCGCGCCATCCAACAGTAGAATGCGCTCTTGCAAAGCTTTATTTATTAAATCGATTCGACTAGTCATTTTGCCACAATGCCAAACACCACAATGGGGTTTGTTTAATTAAGGTTTAAGTTGCTCAGGAAAGCAAGCAGGCTTTTACTGCCACTTTTACTGCCACATTCCATTTAGACGTCTGTACGTCCATCATTTGAAATTTAGCATTATGCCTTTGAATAAACAACCACCCGTTATAATTGTCAGTTATTAAGGGCATCAGCGATATGTTCTATATTGGAGCTTTTACTTCGTGATAGAAGGGTCAGCAAAAAGCAGTCCTAATAAACGAATTATTTGCTAGTCAAAAAGTTATTTTTCAAAATTGAGTCAAATCCAAGAGAAAAATTTAAGAATTCTTGGTTATAACAAGCATTGCAGGTTTGTGCGAATTAGCCAGAATTTTGCAACTGAATTTCTGGCTGCAATTGACGTTTCTTTCTTATCGACAAAGCCAATTACTTCTTCGCAAGATCTTCATCTGTTGGTAATGGTTGGCCGGTATATGCATGTAAGAATGCTTCACACAAAAGCTCGCTATTGGTTGCGTGGCGCAGGTTTGCGACTTGCCTTCTGGTTCGTTCATCTGTCAATATTTTTAACACCGAAAACGGAATCGACACAGTGATTTTTTTAACATTTTGCTTTTTCTCACCATGTTCAACATAGGGATTTATGTACTCACCATCCCAAGATTTCATTACAAACCTCCACTAATTAAAGTTTATTGATGGCTATTCTACACCAGTTTAGCCATCTAAACATCTTGACACCTAATTTTCCCTTGATACACTTTTGGATGTTTAGACGTCTAAACGTCTTTTTTATTTCCTTAGGACTACGGAATATCGAATATGAACAGCAACACGCTACAAACTGTTAATTTGCCTGAGTGTATTTCAAGCTGCGTAGCGCTTGCGTCGCCCTTTGAACTCACTTTTGGGCATTCATTTAAAGATGTGGTAATCAACTATAGTTTTTACGGCGATATTAACAAACCAACAGTGGTAATTCTTGGCGGTATTTCAGCAAGTCAATATGTTGCAGATACAAATATTGAGGGTATCTTTGTTAAGGGCTGGTGGGACCCGCTAGTCGGGTACGAAAAAGCGGTTGATCTGAGGCATTATTCAGTTTTATCAATCGATTATTTTGATGGCTTAAACGGCTTAAATAAAGACAGTTCCCAAACACCGTTTATTTCTACCTTTGATCAAGCCTCAGCGATTAAACAAGTGATAGAACAACTCGATATTTTTAAAGTGGCGGCAATCATTGGCTCCTCCTACGGTGGAATGGTTGCATTAGCATTTGCCCAAAAGTTTCCCGAACACCTCGAGAAAGTCATCACGATATGCGCAGGAAATGGCAGTGATTCTCGCAATACAGCTCTAAGACACTTGCAACGCAGCATCTTGCAACTAAGTTTGGAAAGTGGACAAGCTAATCGCGGCCTAGAACTGGCGCGCTCTCTAGCAATGTTAGGTTATCGGGGAGCCAACGAGCTGCAACAACGATTCCCAAATGAAATCCAAGTTGAAGAAAAACAAGCGAGTTTTCCAATACTAAGTTACCTCGAGAATCAGGGTAAAAAATTTGCAGGGCGATTTAATCCCCAGCGATTTATTAATTTATCACTATCAGTGGATTTACATCAGATAAACCCTGAAAACATCAATGTCGATTGTTTGTTAATTGGCATCGAAGGCGACCTAATCGTTGCCCCGGAACAAATACAAGCATTAGCAAAAGAAATTGGTCACCACGCCCAATTTAGTAGCATCACAAGTGATGTGGGTCATGACGGTTTCCTCAAGGAATTCGGTCAAATCGCCGCATTAATTCAAACCCAATTAGGACCAAGATAATGTCTTCTCTCGAATTTTTAAAACATAGCGACGCGGCCGAAACCATTGCAGTAAGAGCAGGAATCGAATCCGATTTACAACATGGCGCCATTACACCACCACTATATTTATCCAGTAATTATAGTTTCGAAGGTTTCGATCAAAAGCGAGAGTTTGACTATTCTCGCTCTGGTAATCCGACACGACAACTATTATCTGAAGCTCTAGCTAAACTTGAAGGCGGTACAGATGGGGTCGTGACTTCGACAGGTATGTCAGCCATTTTTACCGTGTTGCAGCTACTCAAAGCCGGAGAGCGCGTACTGGCCCCGCATGATTGCTACGGTGGTACTTTTCGCCTATTCAAATCCTACGCGGACAAAGGTCTAATAAATTTAGACTTTGTTGATCAAACCGATGAGTCTGCGCTCACACAAGCACTCAAGCAAAAACCTAAAATTGTTTGGATTGAGACTCCAAGTAATCCCTTATTAAGAGTGGTCGACATCGCTAAAATCGCACAATTAGCTAAGCAACACAGCGCTTTAGTCGTTGTAGACAACACCTTTTTATCACCAATATTTCAAAAGCCGTTAGGCCTTGGCGCGGACATAGTCGTGCATTCAACAACTAAGTATATCAATGGCCATAGTGATGTCGTTGGTGGCGCTGTTATAGCCAAAGACCCCAAAATATGCGAAGACCTGAAATGGTGGGCTAATTGCACCGGCGTGACTGGCGCGCCATTCGATAGTTTTTTGACTTTGCGAGGACTAAGAACCTTAGATGTTAGAATTCAGCGACACGCGGCAAATGCGGAGCATTTAGTCAATTATCTCGATACTCATTCCAATGTTGAAAAAGTCTACTTTCCAGGTTTAACAGATCATCCGGGTCATGAAATTGCCAAAAAGCAACAATCAGGATTCGGCTCAATGATTTCATTTAAAATAAAGGGCGATGTTGACACTGTGAAACAGTTTCTATCAGGATTAAGAATATTTTCACTGGCAGAATCATTAGGCGGTGTCGAAAGTCTAATTTGTCACCCTTCTACCATGACACATGCCGCCGTCTCCCTTGAAGAACAAGCAATCGCAGGTATTACCCAAAATTTGCTGAGGGTTTCAGTTGGAATCGAAAATATCGAAGATTTACTGGAGGATTTAAACCGCGGTTTTGCTGCAATAGATAGTTTCGAAGAGGCTAATCAAACCCACCAGCCTGCAAGCGCTCAAGCTGCTAGCGTTTAAACCGCTCAGCTCGAGTTTATTGGGTAATTAGCCGCTAAAGTAAACGCGAAGGCGTAAAAAGTAACTTAGCAGAAAATTGTACCAACACCTAAGAACCAACCATTAGGCTCTTAGGTGTTATGCGGCTCATTTCTAAGAAGTCATTTGCTCTAACTCATAAAACCCTTCGGTCAGCATATCTATTTTTTGCTCTAATAAAGCTCTAGCGTCGTTTAAGCCTTGGTTATAGTAGTGCGCGCCAAATTCTTTAGAGATAAAATCAAGCAAAAACTCAGCATCAAATTGGCCTAACTCTTGGTTTAACTCTTGTTCGAAATAGTCTCGGAGTTTCTCTACTAACGCTTCTGTCTGTTTTTTATCAAACTGAATACCGTTCATGATGTTTGCTTCTTGTATAGATTGACCGATAAATTATAGAGATTTCTGCGCCGAAAGTGGGAAAAACGTCTAAATTGCATTGCTGCTCAACTTAGAGGCATAAAAAAACCCGCTTAAAAAGCGGGTTTTCATATTTGGCGGAGAGATAGGGATTCGAACCCTAGGTGGGCTACAAACCCACGCTGGTTTTCAAGACCAGTGCATTCGACCACTCTGCCATCTCTCCAAGAGCGCGCATATTACAGCAATATTTTTAAACTGAAAAGCCTATTTTTAATTTAAACCAATATTTTTTATTTTTGATTAATTTTCAATCAATTATTGACCGATTATAGCAAAATTACTTGACCAAAAGACTTGGTTTCTTTAGTTTAGTCCCTATTATAGTAATGATATTAAATTCATGGGCTTATGCCCGCAATATGGAGTGACATAATGAACCAAAACGCACCAGTCATCGAGAGATCACATGGTCAATCGGTAGAGATTAATAAAGTATTAAAAAATACTTATTTATTGCTTTCCGCAACTCTACTTTGGAGTGCGGGAGCCGCCTACACAGCAATTCAGATGAATGTTGGTTTTATAAACCCCTTTATCTACTTAGCTGTTATTTTCGGCATCGGGTTCGTCTTAAGAAAAACAGCTAACAGCGGAATGGGCTTAGTTGTTACTTTTTTGTTTACTGGATTCTTAGGATTTTACGCTGGACCTATTGTTGGCCATTACGCCTCAACCTTTGGCTCAGGTATTGTCGTACAAGCGTTGGCCGGTACAGGTCTGATATTCTTTGCTTTGTCTGGTTATGTACTTACCAGTAAGAAAGACTTTACTTTTATGCGCGGTATGCTGTTTACCGGAGCGATGGTCGGCATTATCGGTTACCTAACCTATTTTGTTGCCAACTACTTCTTTGGTGTTGAAATTTCCGGTTTGTCGTTAGCTTTTTCAGCATTCTTTGTGTTGCTAATGTCTGGGTTTATTTTATATGACACCAGCAGCATTATGCGTGGCGAGCAAACTAACTATATTGTTGCAACAGTTAACATGTATATGAATATTTACGTATTATTTATGCATTTATTGAACTTGTTATCTGCATTTTCTGGCGACGATTAACTGTCTTGCAATCGTACTCGATTGATCAAGCCCTCTTATCAGAGGGCTTTTTTATGTATTTAGAATTTCAACCCCCCTTTCAAACATTAAGCCGCTTGATTTGCCCAGTCCATTGAATGACAATGTAGCCCACTAAACTATTAAGACGTCTGCCCTTTTTCATGTCGACATTTGTTATATTGGTCACAGCATCTGCGCAAAATACCCAAGCGCATCTAACCGCACTAAAATTTGCCGATCAACTTTTACAACAAAAACGACAGCTCAAGACCGTATTCTTTTACCATGATGCCGTTCTAGTCGCTCAAGAAACACTACTCCCCCCATCAGATGAACCACAACTCGGCGAACGCTGGGCAAAGCTAGCAAGCGACAGTAATCTCAGCCTACAAGTCTGTGTAGCTGCAAGTTTAAGGCGAGGCTTGCTCGGGGAAGAAGAAGCTAAGGAACACCACCTTGAGCATGCCAATCTCGATTCAGCGTTTGAAATGGCAGGGTTAGGTCAACTCGCGGCGGCAATGAGTGACCCATCGATTAAACTCGTTCACTTTAAGTAAAAAATCTATGAGCTCTACAATAAATATACTAGTACGCCACTCTATTTATGTTGGCGCGCAATTTAAAGAGGCGCTTGATTTGGCACTGGTATGTGCGGCCTTTGAACATCAGGTTAACTTAATCTTTCTAGAAAATGGTGTATATGCCTTACAGAAGGATCAACAATCACAGGTTATTGGCGAGAAAAACCAGACTGATTTACTTAAAGGTCTTAGCTTTTATGATATTGACAATATCTTTCTTGAAAACGATTCTATGAAAGAACGAGGGCTCTCAGATAAAGACTTATTGATCGATGCAAAGCTAATCGATTCTCAAACCCTAAAGCAAATGAATCGAACAGCGAATCAAGTGGTGGTAATCTAATGGCTATTTTGCACCTTCTTCACCAGCCATTTAGTGTGCAACAATTCACTCGCGAATTAGAGCGCTATGTTAATCCAGGCGATAAAGTCTTACTGTTAAATGATGCTGTTTTTTCTTTGCCAGAGCTACAAGCGGTGATCCTGAAACCTATCGACAGGCAAGAGTCCCCTACGGCCACGCTAAACTGGACTGACTTTGAGTTATTGGCTATCGATGAGCAACTTACAGCAAGGGGGTTACAAAACTATTTGGGTGATCAAGTTTACGCGATTGATTATCAAGCATTTGTTCAACTCTCAGTTGATTGTGAAAAAACCATATCTTGGTAAGTTAGTAGTTAACTTACAATAAAGAATCGTCATTCAACGATAAATAATAGGCGACTCATTCAATGAACAATTTACCCTCATACATAAAACTAGATAACAACGGTTACTTATGTGATGCCGAGCAATGGAGCATCGAAATTGCTGAACTTATCGCGCAACAGGAAAATATAGAGCTGTCGGATGATCACTGGCAGGTAATAAAATATGTAAGACAGTTTTATCAAGATTATCAGAAGAGCCCTTCCATTCGCCCACTTGTGAAGTATTTAAAAACAGTACTTCCCGAAGAAAAAAGTAATAGCCTCTACTTACAGATTCTGTTCCCAGAGGGGCCCGCGAAACAGGCCACAAAAATTGCAGGACTGCCTAAACCTGCGCGATGTATTTGAAACCTTTTGAACTAATAGCAGTCAATTAATCGACGATTATCATAATCGTGCACTCGGTTGAAATACTCTGGTTAAATTAAGCTAGTATTCAGATTCATACATTTACACTTATAAAATTACACGTTATTACAATTAGCCCATATTTTATTAACCGGGATTTTTGCTAAAATACCTAACTTAAATCTGACACATACCATTCTCTTGGGAGAGAAACCAAAATGAAAAAACTATTGGCTACTTTGATATTGTTGGTGCTTGCACCGCTAGCCAGCGCTCAAGAAGACCCCAGCGTTTTCCTTGAAAAAGTTGCTAACAATATGATTTCAAAAGTAGAACTTAACAAGGACGCATTAAAGAGCGACTCACTACTTGCTGAAAAACTGGTTAAAGAAACTCTTTTGCCTGCTATCGATACCGAAGTGTTTGCTCGAAAAACCCTCACAAGTAAAACTTGGAAGGGGCTTTCAAGCGAGCAGCAACAACGATTTATTACTCAATTTATAAACTTAGTAGTGGGAAATTACGCGACCGGATTATCCTTGTATAACGGCCAAACTTTTACTTTTAGTAAGCCGATCTACTCTAAATCTGGCGACTACGCTAAAGTCCGTAGCTCAATGGAACAATCAGGTTCGACCCCAGTAATTATTGATTACGTGTTAAGTGTAAAAAGCGGTAGCTGGAAGATAACCGACCTCACTATTGAAGGAGTGAGTATGTCTAAAAGTTATCGAAGTCAGTTTCTACCAAGAATCAACTCGATGGGCTTTGATTCTTTTTTAGCTGAAATGGAAGTCAAAAAGAGCTAGATAAAGACAACCAAAAAAGCCCTCTAATTGAGGGCTTTTTTGCTTTTCAAATAGGCTGTGCAGTAGATAAATCTACTCCAAGCAGCTAAGCTTAACCGATTAATTCCATTTTCATATAAGGTTTCAATGCTTCAGGCACCTTAACCTTTCCGTCCGCGGTTTGATAATTTTCAATAATTGCCACTAAGGTCCTACCAACAGCTAATCCAGAGCCATTGAGGGTATGAACCAACTCCGGTTTACCGGTTTCTGGGTTTCGCCAGCGCGCTCTCATGCGTCGCGCTTGGAAGT
This sequence comes from Kangiellaceae bacterium, assembly GCA_965230525.1. GTDB lineage: Bacteria > Pseudomonadota > Gammaproteobacteria > Enterobacterales > Kangiellaceae. The sequence goes on along the minus strand of OZ246008.1, from coordinate 3,073,957 downwards.
CCCCCATGTTGCTACATGAAGAAATTTCACGGTAAGTGTTTTGTGCGGGTAGCCAAACCTCGATGTCGTAGGTTTTGGTTGCGCCAAACCCAATATCACCCGAGCAGAGAGTCACGGTTCGATAAGGTAACTCTAATAGTTGCAAAATAGCTTCAGCATCCGATGTCAATTGATCAAGTGCTGCCATCGAGTCCTGTGGTTTCACGATTTGCACCAATTCTACTTTCTCAAACTGATGCTGTCTGATTAATCCCTTAACATCCTTACCATAAGAACCCGCTTCACTTCTGAAACAAGGTGTATGTGCGGTCATCTTGATGGGTAGTTCATTGGCCTCGACAATTTCATCTCTAACTGAATTGGTGAGCGGTACTTCGGCTGTTGGGATCATATAAAGCGGCTTACCGTCTTGGGTTGTTCCTTGAACTGTAAATAGATCTTCCGCAAATTTAGGCAACTGTGAGGTACCAAATAACGATTCAGGATTAACTAAGTAAGGTACATAGGTTTCCTGATAACCATGTTTTTCAGTATGAGTATCTAACATTAATTGAATGAGCGCACGGTGCATTTTAGCAATCCCAGCCTTCATGACGACAAAACGCGAACCTGACAGTTTTGCACTAGTCGCAAAATCAATACCACCTATTTTCTCACCCAATTCGGTGTGATCCAGAGGCGTAAAATCAAATTCAGGAAGGGTCCCCCAGCGGCGAATTTCAACATTATCTTGTTCACCACCACCATCAGGAACTTGTTCGTCAATTAAATTAGGTAACCCATGAAATAGCTCGTCCAAGTCTGCTTGCACCTTATCAAAGGCTTGCTTTGTTTGGTCTAACTGCTCACCAATCTTGGCGACTTGATCAAGTAAAGGTTGAACGTCCTCGCCCGCACCTTTTGCTTTACCAATCGATTTTGAAATGACTTTCCGATCATTCTGTAAGGCTTGTGTTTCTACTTGTAACGACTTACGCTTTTCTTCAAGATCTAGGTAGGCTTGCTTATCAAACTGCATACCTCGGCGAGCTAAATTTGCCACAACTTGATCGAGTTCATTTCTAAATAACTTTGGGTCTATCATGGTTTGTCCAAATAAATGGGTTAGGTCTTTTTAGTGGGCGCCTATTCTAGCACCAACCAAAGCGCCAACAAACACACAAATAAGACATAAGAAGCAATTTCCAAAAATATTTAGTAGTAGCTTCATTGTTTGCTGCTGCTGAAATAGCAGCAGACTATCAAGAGCAAATGCAGAAAAAGTGGTAAACGCCCCCAAAAAACCAACAAAGAAAAATAGTAGCTTATCGTTTGACCAAAATTGCCCACTCGTTTCCAGCCACATATAAACAAATCCCGATACAAAGCAGCCCACTAGGTTTACCACTAAGGTGCTAAATGGAAACTCTGTCCCTGTGATACTGGGCAAATACTCTCTAACCCAGAATCGGCTCACCGAGCCAAGTGCTCCACCTACTGCAACCATTAATGTTGGTATTAGCTTTTCCAATCACTTAATCCTCTATGCTGCAATTTTATAATCGTCTGTTTGATTCTGCCTTAGCCTTGTCGCTGGATATATCCTAATTTTGCTTATTAGCTTGGCGGTTTTTTTCTTTTAGATAATCTAACTTTTGTTTTATCTGCTTTTCGAGCCCTCGATCAACAGGCTGGTAATAGCTAACTGCATGCTTGTCGTCCGGAAAATAATGTTGCCCTGCCGAAAAGGCCTCGGGCTCATCATGCGAGTAGCGGTATTCAGCGCCATAATCAAGAGATTTCATCAGTTTTGTCGGTGCATTTCTTAAATGTAAAGGTACTGCATAACTTGACTCTGCTGCGATGTCTTTCATGCAGGACTTAAATGCACTATAAACCGCATTACTTTTTGCGGCACAGGCCATATAAACCACCGCCTGCGCCAGAGCTAGCTCACCCTCTGGACTACCGAGCCGTTGTTGTACATCCCATGCATTGGTAGCGACTTGTAGGGCTCTCGGATCGGCGTTTCCGATGTCTTCACTGGCCATTCGAACGACACGTCGGGCAATGTATAATGGGTCACAGCCGCCATCCAGCATACGACAAAACCAATAAAGTGAAGCATCGGGATCGGAACCTCTGACGGATTTATGCAGCGCCGATATTTGGTCATAAAACGCCTCACCTTTGTTGTCAAATCGTCTTGCTGAATCACCGAGCAATGGTTCTATCAACTGTTTGTTTATGTGACCGGTGTTTTGTTGATCAGGCTCAACTAATTCAATAGCCATCTCTAGTAAGTTTAAGAGACGTCTTGCATCACCATCTGCAAAACCAAGGATTAAATCGCAAGCATCTTGCTGCAATTCTAAATTAATAGCGAGCCGCTGAGATTCTTGTTGTACGGCCCGCTCTAATACCTCACCTAAATCGGCTTCGTTAAGCGATTTAAGCACATAGGTCTTCGCTCTCGATAACAATGCGTTGTTCACTTCAAACGACGGGTTCTCGGTAGTCGCACCAATAAATATAAAAGTGCCATCTTCAACATAAGGCAAGAACGCATCTTGTTGTGATTTATTAAACCGATGAACCTCATCGACAAACAACAAAGTCTGCTTCCCCAACTGTTTTTGTAGCTTTGCCTGATCAACCGCCGCGCGTATGTCTTTGATGCTCCCCAGCACTGCCGAGATAGCGACAAAATAGCAATCGCAATAACTCGCGATGAGTCTAGCTAAAGTTGTTTTTCCAGTCCCTGGTGGCCCCCACAACAGCATAGAATGCGGCCTACCATTAACGATTGCCTGATAAAGTGGTTTTCCGGGCTGAAATAAATGTTTTTGACCCGCATAGTCTTCTATGGTTTTAGGACGGAGCCTCGCTGCCAACGGAGAAAAATCATCCGGTTGTGAGTCGGGCTGCTGTACGGAGCTTGATGATCCCGATTCAGAATTTTCACTCTGTGAAAATAAGTCTGTCATACACTCAGTCAGTTTGATGAGGATGAGGGAGGAATGGCCGCTCGAGAATCTATCACGTCGATACCATCCGGTGGGGTAAAAATAAATTCAGATAGCTTGATAGGTTGATTTAATTTAATCTCAGAAAAAACCACACTGGTTCTGCCACCTAGTGTGTCCAGTAAGAAAAATTCTCTGAGTTTTCCTTTCTTTACCACTATGTGCACGCTTTCGAACAAGCCTTGCTCTTTGGGAATAAGCGCAAACAGCTGTTTCTGAGATGTATCTTCACTTTCGATTTGCTGAATATCAAAGGACTCTACTAATTTGTCTACAGAGCTCGTCAATAGTAATAATGGCGAGTCAGCCAGCACCGCTTGTTGATCTTGTATTGTGACTTGCTCTAGCTCGGGATCGAACGTCCATAAGGCTTTTCCATCTGCGATAATCGCTTGCTCAAAAGGCTGCTTAGTTTCCCAGCGAAAATGATTAGGCCGTTGGATTAAAAATCGTCCCAACGTTGTTTCTGCTTGGTCACTATTTTCTCGGTAAACCTTTTGCTCGAAGTTGGCTTCAAAGGTCATGGTATCAGCCATAACTTTTGCCAAAAATTCCGCGGCTGACTCTACTTTCGCTTGTTCTTCATTGTTAGGTTCTGCGTGGCTTGTCAAAGCAATACTTATACAGAAAATTATCGCTATGATTTTGTTCAATGCATTCATGCTGGGGTGTCCGTTATTTATCTTCTAAATCGTGTATTTGTGTTAGCTAGGTTTTAATTGATGTACACTCTAATTGCCGGTTAATACTGCCAGTTCATTATGTCTTTGTAATCTGACCCAAATAAACTATATGACCCAATAGACTATATGACCCAATAGACTATATGACCCAATAAACTAAATGAAGCAATTAAATTACTCGCAAAAACTACTCTTAATTGCAGCATATCAGGTAGATAGTTCTCAATCAGTAAACTCCATGTAAATTTATCAAAATGACTCAACACGAGCTTAATTATTGACCCACTTTCGGATGGGCAATTTGGGGTATGCAGAGAGCAATTGGTTGTGTAAATATCATCTAACCGGGCGGTGCGGGCGGTGCCAGCACTTCTCTGGAGCCGTTGGACTGCATTTCACTGACAATTCCAGCCGCTTCCATCGCTTCAATCATACGGGCAGCTCGATTGTAACCAATTTTTAACCGGCGCTGCACACCCGAGATAGAAGCTTTACGCGTTTCGGTGACAATTTGTACAGCATGATCGTATAGCTCATCTTGTTCATCGCCCCCCTCTCCCACTGGCGGGCTCATGCCTGGTATTTCAGTATCGGGCGCACCAGAGGTAATGGCATCTTCATAGATTGGCTCGCCCCGTTTTTTCCAATCAGCCACAACCCGATGTACTTCGTCATCATCGACAAAAGCACCGTGCACACGAGTCGGAATACTGGTGCCGCCCGGTAAATAAAGCATATCGCCTTGCCCGAGTAGCTGCTCTGCGCCCATTTGATCAAGAATTGTACGCGAATCAATTTTGGAAGAAACCTGAAACGCTATCCTCGAAGGTATATTAGCCTTTATAAGACCGGTAATTACATCCACAGAAGGTCTTTGCGTGGCCAATAACAAGTGTATGCCTGCGGCTCGAGCCTTTTGTGCAATTCGAGCAATCAACTCTTCAACTTTCTTACCCACAATCATCATCATATCGGCAAGCTCATCAATCACAATGACGATTTTAGGTAGTTTCTCTAGCATTGGCGCTTGCTCATCCATGCTGTCGCCGGGCTTCCACAACGGGTCAGGAATCGACTCACCTCGCTTTTCTGCATCGCGAATCTTTTTGTTATAACCGGCTAAATTTCTTACGCCTAATGCTGACATTAACTGATAACGCCGCTCCATTTCAGCAACCGCCCAACGAAGAGAGTTTGCGGCTTCTTTCATATCGGTAACCACTGGTGTCAGCAAGTGCGGAATGCCCTCATACACCGAAAGTTCGAGCATTTTTGGGTCTATCATAATCATTCGAACTTCGGCCGGGGACGACTTATAAAGTATACTCACCAACATCGCATTCAATCCCACAGACTTACCCGAGCCCGTGGTTCCAGCCACTAATAAATGCGGCATTTTGGTTAGATCGATGACAGTCGGCGCACCGGAAATATCTTTTCCTAGTGCCATGGTTAAGCCTGACTTAGAATTGTCAAATTCCTTACTAGCAATAACTTCTTTAAGTCGCACCATTTCACGATTTTCATTGGGCACTTCAATTCCAATATAAGGTTTACCTGGGATTACCTCGACCACACGCACGCTCGTTGTGGACATCGCTCGTGCCATATCCTTAGCAAGGCCGGTTATTTTAGCCACCTTGATGCCGGCGGCTAGGTCTAGCTCAAACCGAGTGATAACGGGCCCTGGATGGACTTCAACAACTTGCGCTTGAACCCCAAAATCAGCAAGCTTTAATTCAACGAGTCGAGACAAAGCTTCTAGTGTTTCATCTGACATTCTTTCTTTATGTTCAGACGGCTCGTCAAGAAGTCTCACCTGCGGCAATTCACCAACAACAGGTTCGTCAAACAGGCTACTTTGGCGTTCTTTCTCGACTCGAATACTTGGCTCAATTCGCTTGACTTCCTGCTCGATTACCACCGGCTTGCGCTTTTCTATTTTGGTTCGCTCACGATGAAAAACCGTTTCTCGTTGTTGTTTTACTTCTTGTTGGGCCTTTTTGTCTCTGTAACTATCCAACAGGTCTCGATATTTTTCAGCAACCCAAGCAGCCGCTTGCAAGGTGACTTTGCCAATCCAGTCCATTAGTTGAAACCACGAAATTCCGGTAAATAATGTCAGAGAAGCAAAAAACGCCGCCAACAATAATAAAGTTGCACCGACTTGATTAAACCAACCGAGTAATAGATCACCAATAATTTTTCCAAGAATCCCGCCGGCCATATAGCCGTACTCAGGTGACGGCTCTACAAAATGCAGAGAAGATATGGCCGCCCCCAGCAGTAAGGTAAACAACATGCCAAACAGTCGAAATGACCAAAAAGCCCAGCTATTTGGAAGTACACTTCGGCGACCCTTAAATAATAAGATTCCAGAATAAATCAAAGTAAATGGAAATAAGAAGGCTAAATAACCAAACAAGTGTAAGAAGCGACTGGCAAACCAAGCACCCGCTAAACCGCTGGCGTTTTCGACAGTTTTAGTCTCTGTAGCGACCGTCCACCCTGGATCATTGGGAGAATAGCTCCAAAGCGATATAAGCAAAAAGATGGCAAGTGCAGTAAGGAGAATAAACCCTCCCTCCTTTAGCCTTACCATCATAATATCGGCAACTTGATCTTGTTTGTCCATTCTATCTCTTTTTGGTTATAGCAAAACTGAAATTACTTAATAATTTCAATATATTATCTAACTTTATTAAAGTAGTTTCAATTTAAAGTGGTTTCAATTTAAATTAGTTAGCCTGGAATAGGCAGAGTTCGAGTTTCTTTCACTTCTTCCATTACCACGTAGGTTCTTGACCCGCTTACGCCGGGAAGCGTTAATAAGGTCTCACCAAGAAGGTTTCGATAAGCGACCATATCGGCAACACGCGCTTTCACTAGGTAGTCAAAATCACCGGATACTAAATGACACTCTAACACTTGAGGTAGTTCAATAACAGCCTTTTTAAAGTCCTTAAAAACATCTGGAGAGGTGTGATTTAGGCGGATTTCGACAAAAACAAGCAGCGCTGCTTGTAATTTTGACGGCGCTAAAACGGCTTCGTAGGCTTTGATATACCCGCCCTTTTCTAGTCGTCTGACTCGTTCAAGACAAGGTGTAGCACTCAATCCAACTCGTCTTGAAAGTTCGATATTTGCAATACGACCATCTAGTTGTAGCTCCCTAAGAATGGCTCGATCAATCCTATCTAGCTCCTTATAACTTGTTGTTTGCACTCAAATTCCTAGTAATTGATTCTAAACATCAATAGAATTTATTATATTTTCATCTACATAACAAGCTTTAAATAGTGTTTTATATCGCAGGATTCTTTTTTTAAGTGAGATATTCTACCAAACCGCCTGTATACTAGCGCATAATTTTTATGCTAGTGACTAGCTTTTGTTACGGAGCAGATACTGCCCATTTTGGAAGGAGTTTCCTATGTTAATTGGTGTACCTAAAGAAATTAAAAATCATGAATATCGCGTTGGTATGACCCCTGCGAGTGTTAGAGAACTCGTAGCCCATGGTCACCAAGTAATTGTCGAAACTAATGCAGGTAGTGGGATCGGTTTTGAAGACATCGCCTACACAGATGTTGGAGCGGATATTCGAGCAACCGCTAGCGAGATTTTTGCCGAAGCGGATATGATTGTAAAAGTAAAAGAGCCGCTCGCTGAAGAACGAGCCATGTTAAGAGAAGATCAAATCCTTTTCACCTACTTACACCTTGCTCCAGATTTACCTCAAACCAAAGACCTCATCAAAAGCAAAGCAGTATGTATTGCTTACGAAACTGTAACCTCCAACAACGGCAGCCTGCCGTTACTCGCGCCTATGTCAGAAGTAGCGGGCAGAATGTCGATTCAGGCAGGTGCTCAATGTTTAGAAAAGTCAAAATCAGGCCGCGGCATGTTACTCGCAGGTGTACCCGGTGTCGCACCAGCGAAAGTAGTCATTATTGGTGGTGGCGTGGTTGGCTCTAACGCAGCACAAATGGCTATTGGAATGGGTGCAAATGTTGTTATTCTTGACCGATCAATCGATGTTTTAAGACGCTTGGACGCACAATTTGGCGCTCAATTACAAACCGTTTTTTCTAGTAAAGACGCGCTTGAAGAGCATGTTCTTTCTGCCGACTTAGTAATCGGTGGTGTTTTAATCCCCGGCGCAGCTGCACCTAAATTAGTAGACGAAGAAATGATTAAGCGCATGAAACCGGGCGCAGCAGTTGTTGATGTTGCAATTGATCAGGGCGGATGCTTTGCCACATCTAAGGCAACCACCCACGCCGAACCAACCTATATCGTAGATGACGTTGTTCATTATTGTGTTGCTAATATGCCTGGTGCTGTACCAAGAACATCGACCTTTGCATTAAATAACGCAACTTTGCCATTTATTATCAGCATTGCAAATAACGGTTATAAGGCAGCACTCGAAAAAGACCGTCACCTTATGAATGGACTCAACGTACACAAAGGCGTAGTTACTTGTGATAGCGTTGCTGAGAACCTTGGATTTGAGTACGTTCCAGCAGCTGACGCTATCAATATGTAAATTAAGTATTCTTTAGCAAAGCGCTAGGGCAAACAAACTTTTGCCCTAGCCTCTTTACCTTTCAATTTGGTGTTTTTAAGATTCGTTCCGCGCTTACTCCGCTTCTATTTCCAAACTATTCCTCCGCTATTCCATTGCTATTATTTTTAAAGTCGCCCCCTTAAACTCCAAGCCTTTAACTCTAGTTTTGAATTTTACTAAGATTGAAACAAGCTGATTAAACCTAACCCCTGCGCCATTGACAAAAATTGGTCATCAACAATTTCTATGCTGCGGACTTTAATCTTTTAAGATTGTCCCTATAATAGGGTTAAATCGAATTTCACATGAGTGACACTATGTCATCCTTGCAAGATCAACTGCTAAAAGCCGGCCTCGTATCAAAAGACAAAGCTGTTAAAGCTAATAGCGCCAAACGCAAAAAGGCCAAGATAAACCGCAAGCATAAAATCGAAGAGCTCGATCAAGACAAAGCGGCCGCAGAAAAAATGATGGCAGAGCAAGCTGAAAAAGCACGTCAGTTAAACCAACAAAAAAACCAAGCGGCTGAAGAAAAAGCAATTTTTGCACAAATAAAGCAATTGATCCAAAGTAACAGCCAAGCGCTAGGAAGCCCGCAAATTAGCTTTAATTTCACCGATGATAACAAAATCAAAAAGCTAGACGTTTCAAACCAAGTTCACCGTCATTTATCTAACGGTTTGTTAGCGATTGCCAAAGAGAAAGATAGCTACTATTTAGTACCCCATAAAATTGCTGAGAAAATATCGCAGCGAGCGCCTGACGTGATTATTCCGCTTAATCAGCAGGCTGAAGAAATCGCCGAAGATGATCCCTATGCAGATTATCAAATTCCGGATGACTTAATGTGGTAACTAACTTGTTATCGCTACCCCTTGTAGTCTGATTCAAACCACCCTAAAATTCGCACTCTCTGACAACTTCAGCGTACTATCTCAGAGCGAACACATTTACTTATTTAGTTAAAATTTGGAGTTTTACATGTCCCAATCTCGTCATTGCAAATTGCTCATTCTAGGCTCAGGTCCTGCAGGGTATTCTGCTGCGGTTTATGGCGCGCGCGCCAACTTAGAGCCAGTTATTATTACGGGCATGGAAAAAGGCGGCCAATTGACCACCACAACCGATGTTGATAACTGGCCAGGCGACAATGATGGCGTACAAGGGCCGGAATTGATGGAGCGCATGGAAAAACACGCACTAAGATTTGGCACTGAAATTATTTTTGATCATATCCATACCGCTGAGTTGACTAAACGCCCTTTCACACTTACTGGTGATCAAGGCGTTTATACTGCTGATGCTTTAGTCATCGCTACGGGGGCATCTGCCATGTACCTTGGCCTTGAGTCTGAGGAAGCGTTTAAAGGTAAAGGCGTTTCTGCCTGTGCAACATGTGACGGCTTTTTCTACCGAAATAAGCCGGTAGCTGTAATTGGTGGTGGTAATACCGCGGTTGAAGAAGCGCTGTATCTATCGAATATCGCTTCAGAAGTTCACCTGATCCATCGCAGGGACTCGCTACGAAGTGAGAAAATTCTGCAAGATCACCTGTTTGAGAAAGCAAAAAATGGCAATATCACGATTCACTGGAATAATACCTTGGAAGAGGTGCTCGGTGATAATATGGGCGTAACAGGTATTAAAATCAAAAGTACCACTGACCAAAATACTTCAGAATTAAAGGTCGACGGTGTATTTATTGCGATTGGCCATAAACCAAATACTGATATTTTTGCTGGTCAACTTGATATGAAAAATGGCTACATCACTGTGCAAAGTGGGCTGCAAGGTAATGCAACACAAACGAGTATCGAAGGGGTGTATGCGGCTGGCGACGTTGCTGATCAAGTTTATAAGCAAGCGATCACCTCTGCAGGTGCAGGATGCATGGCAGCGCTCGATGCAGAAAAATTCTTAGACGCGCAGAACTAACTACCCGACACGAGCACCTGCAAACAAAAAAAGGGCCCAAAAGGCCCTTTTTTATTGAATACCTAATTATCAGCGGTTTCAAATCATATGCATCGATCGCAATAACTCTTGGTAAATAAACCCGCGCAAGAAAACACTATCGTCATTATCTATCTCTTCAATATTGACACCATAAAGAAAACATCCATTTTTTTCATCTTCTTTAACATAAGAAACAGCACAATTCATGGTGACAATCCGTTCAAAATGATCGATGGTTAGCGGCATAGTAATGTTGAGTAAGTTTCCCATTAGGGCCAACTTAGTTTTCGATTCAACTCGACCACCCGAGCAGCTCAAATTAAGCATGCGAGCGGTTAAAGCCGGTGAATTATGGGTTTTATTAATAATTGTTGAGTTAATATCAGTTTCTACTCGAACTTCTTTACGCACTTCAACGGTTTGCACTTCTTTCGGAATTTCTAAGTGTAAGTACGGATAAGGTTGACCTCGAGTTAACATCACGCGGGTTGAAAACCCTGATACAACGTTTTTAACCATAAATCGAAGCGTGACCATCTGGCCTTCTCGCACAAAATAAATCTTATCTTTACCAGTGATAGGCGCTGAGACGATGATACTCGCGGCTGGATTAATACCAATAAACTTGACGGGATAGCGTTGGTCATTATTATCCCCAATCTGGATTTGCAACGTATCGCCAAAAGTCAGTCCTAGTTCTTCAACTCTCATGCAAATAGCTCTTGTTAGTATTTCTTATTAGTTTTGTCATGGTTTTAATATACTATTACCACTTAATTGTAGACCTAATTCGAATAATAATGATAAATCTTATGCGAAATTGTTAATCTACCGTCATATTTTTAGCTTGGGGAAATTTTCCGATTTATGTCTGAAGTAAAAAAGCATTTTATTTGGTTAGGGCCACTGTTGTCACTGGTTTTAGGATTAAGCCTCACTTGGCTTAAGCTACCAAGCCCCATAGTGATTGTATCAAGTGTCACCCTTCTGTGCGCACTATGGTGGATTTTCGAACCGATTCCAATCCCTGTCACCTCGCTTATTCCACTCGCCGTGTTTACTATGACTGGTATTTTAACAGCCAATGAAGTTGGCCAATCCTATGGTCACCCCTTGATTCTCTTGTTACTCGGCGGCTTTATACTGTCTCAATCAATGGCCTATTCGGGTGCGCATCGCCGGATTGCCCTTCTTATGGTGAACCTATTTGGAAGTCAATCGCCCCGCCATTTAATCATGGGGTTTATGGTAGCCTCGGCAGTACTAAGTATGTGGATCTCTAATACCGCTACGACATTAATGTTATTGCCGGTTGCACTCGCAACCATTGAAGGCGCTAACAACCCTCGCCTTACGTCTGCTCTACTCTTGGGAATTGCGTATTCCGCCAGTATTGGCGGAATCGGAACTCCGATTGGGACGCCTCCCAATGCGCTATTTGTGTCGACATATAATGAAGCAACCAACAGTAATATTGGATTTGTTGATTGGATGAAATGGGGTGTGCCCTTAGTTATATTGTTTATCCCTTTATCGATGCTGTGGATTACTCGCAAATTACCCAAGTCACTCTCGATAGAAGTTCCAAAAACTGGCCAATGGACGACTATTGAAAAACGAGTTATGGCAGTTTTCGCAGTGACTGCTATTGCCTGGATAACTCGTCAACAGCCTTTTGGCGGTTGGAGTAACCTTATTGGGCTGCCAAACGCCAATGACGCGAGTATAGCGCTGTTGGCTTGCATCGCGATGTTTATCATCCCAGATGGTGACAAATCAAAGCCAAATCAAGGGCGATTACTTAATTGGCAAACCGCTAATAAAATCCCTTGGGGGGTTTTATTATTATTTGCCGGCGGCATTTGCATTGCAAAAGCGTTTGGGGCAAGTGGATTGAGCGCACTTATTGGTGATTATTTGTCTGGGGTTACCGCACTACCACATATTCTGGTTATTGCGCTGATCGCAATAACGGTCATATTTTTAACCGAAATGACCAGTAATACAGCAACGACGGCCTTAATGATGCCTATCCTCGCGGCCGCAGCACTCGCCGCGAATATCGATCCAGCTTTACTAATGGTCCCAGCCGCAATGAGTGCCAGTTGTGCGTTTATGTTGCCGGTTGCCACCGCACCCAATGCAATCGTTTACGGCAGCGAAAAAATTACCATTGAGCAAATGGTAAGGACAGGCTTTGCACTTAATTTGATCGGAGTCGTTTTAATTACGCTGGTTTGTTATTGGCTGATATGATGCTATCAGCTAAGGACTTTTAAGCTAACTTGGTTGTGATTGAAAAATCGCTCGATGGGTATAAAAAAACTTTGAGCGGTAATCGCACGATTTAAAGCACAATCGCACGATATACCGCATTAATGGTCCAAATGAATTACCTAGCTTATTTGGCCGCGTGGGCCAAAGAGTTTGCCTAGCGTTTTAGAAAAGCATTAAAAGCGGCTTTTGCTTCATCGGACTGTAAACGCTCAGCGAAAATCTTGGCTTCTTTCTCCATAACCTTAATCACGGTCTCCACCTGCTCTGATTTAAGTAGGGATTTGGTCTCTTTCAAAACTTCCATGGAGCTCTTAGCTAAGTTTTGAGCCGTTTCCATGGCGGTTTTCCAAGTGGATTCAAGATCATCGCAGAGTGCATTGACGAGCCCAGCTTGATGAGCTTCATCTGCCAAAAATGTTTTACCCGTTAACAACCATTCGTTAGCCTTGGCGGTTCCACAGCGCTGTCTGAGTAACAACGACGAACCGCCTTCGGGAGTCAGACCTAGCTTTATAAACGGCACTGAAAACTTGCTGTCATTGCTCGCATAAACCAAGTCACAATGTAACAACAATGTAGTTCCAATGCCGACAGCTGCACCGGCAACGGCGCAAACAAGAGGCTTTTTTAATCTGGCTAAAGTTTTTAAGAACTGCACGACATTACTGTCATCGTTAAACTCGCTTTCTAAGAAATCCGCTAAGTCATTACCCGCACTAAAATGCGGGTTATCACTTCGCAGCAAAATAACCTTAACTTGCGGATCTTGCTCAGCATGTTTCAACTGTTCTGTGAGCGAACCATACATAGCCTCAGTCAAGGCATTCATTTTATCTCCACGGGAAATAACAATTTCATAAACATGCCGGTGAAGCTCACCTTTCACTTCGCTAGTATTCATTATTTAGATTCCTTTGCTGGACGTTTCAGACTGCCTATATATTGCGCTGTCATTAGTGCGTATACTGTATACGCAGCAACATTTTGAGCCAAGGCTTTAGGATCAACTTTATCCAACGTATCGTCGGCGGTGTGGTGAAGATCAAAATAGTCGGTGCCGTCTTGGGCAAGCTTAAATACCGGCATTCCCATTGCGTAAAGCGGGATTAAGTCCGGCCCTGGACCGGCATTGTTACCGCCATAACTGATTCCTAACGGCTTGAACAGGGTTTCCATTTGCTTGATGAAAGGCATATCTTCATCGGTCACCAAAGAAGAAAACGAATAGATTCGACCTGCTCCAAAGTCAGATTCAGATCCAACGATATGTTGTGCCAGCTCGTGAGCGTGGGCTTTTGCGTAAGCTCTAGCGCCTACCAAACCTTGCTCCTCATTAGCCCATAATATAACTCGAAGCGTTCGACGATGTTTAATGTTTAATTGCTTAATTAATTTTGCAGCAGCCATGGTCAATGCGACACCTGCACCATCATCAACGGCTCCGGTTCCAAGGTCCCACGAATCCAAATGACCACCTAAGATGATAACCTCTTCAGGCTTTTCGTTGCCGGTCATTTCACCAATGACGTTATAGGAAGTAAATTCTGGGCCTGCTTTTGCGCCTAACACCAGCTTAATCTTTAGCTTTTTGTCGCGTGAAAACATTCTAACGAGTTGGTCAGCGTCGGGATTTGATACCGCGGCCGCAGGGATTTTAATGACGTCGTCTGCGTATCGCATTAGGCCGGTGTGTGGCAGTCGATGAGAATCCGTGCCAATTGAGCGAATAATAACAGCTAGTGCGCCTTTTTTTGCGCCTTCAACAGCCCCGCTGCCGCGAGCGGCAACGGCTTTACCGTATCCTGCGCCATTTTTAGTCCGTTCCATTTTATTACTAATAAACACTATTTTTCCTGCGACATCATCAGGGTTAGCAGTTTTTAAGTCCTCCAGCGTTTTAAAGTGGATCAAATCGGCAGTAATGCCCTTAGAACCCGTACCAACGGTGCCGCCAAGCGCGGTAACATGCAAGGGTTGTGGAAATGGCGATATCACTTCGGCTGACTCTTCCCCACGTATCCAGGTCGGGAAAGTCACCGGCTCTTTCCATACCTTGTCAAACCCGAGCTCCTTAAACTTAGCCATTGCCCAGTTAACCGCCATAATGTCTTGCGGTGTCCCAGCCATTCTTGGGCCCACTTCAGTGGTCAAAGATTCCAAAATTTGATAGCCCAAATTACTTTCTAATGCAGTATCTCTTACTTTCTCAACTTGTTTTAACTGAGCTTGAGTGAGTAATTCAGGCTCTGCCGCAGTCACCGAAAAAACACTGGATAACAAACTGATAGCAATTAGCTTTTTAATCATTAATTAATCCCCTGAATGAATCGAAAATATTATTATTGCTGAACGATGCCGCAGCTTATCAAACCCGCCGATTAAGTGTAAGATGTTTCCACACTATAATTTTTGCAAAGGCAATTTAATATGTCTAACGATGCTACTGCTAAGTCCATCTATGAGTTTGAAGTTGATGATATCAAAGGCCAAGCTACAACAATGGCCGAATTTGAGGATAAAGTGTTACTAATCGTCAATACCGCCAGCAAATGTGGTTTTACCCCGCAATATAAGGGCCTCGAAGCATTACAGCAATCCTACGCTAAAGACGGATTTAGCGTGCTAGGATTCCCTTGCAATCAATTTGGCAATCAAGAACCGGGAGACGAAGAAGCGATCCAAAATTTTTGTGATCTCAACTTTAATACCAGCTTTCCGCTGTTCAAAAAGGTAGATGTGAATGGCGACAACGTTTTGCCTTTATTTAATTTTCTTAAGTCGCAGGCCCCCGGCGTTTTAGGTTCTAAGTCTATCAAATGGAATTTCACTAAATTTCTAGTTAATCGTCAAGGACAGGTGGTTACTCGCTTTGCACCAAAGGATAAACCTGAAAAGATCGCAAAACACATCGAAGAGCTACTCTAAATGAACCAGACTAAACAAAATAGCATGCAAGAAATGCGCTCTCAAATCGAAGAGTTAGAAACTAAGATTACTTTTCAAGATCACTTGATCGAAGAGCTAAATCAAGCATTAATCGAACAACAGTCAGATTTAAGAAAACTCACTCGCGTGGTGGAAAATGTTGTTTCACAAGTCGAACAAATTGGCGAATCGGGCAACAACTTTAACCGTGTCGAAATTCCACCACATTACTGAGTTATCTCAACGACTACTCCAGCCTCAATAATTTCTTAATGGCAAATTTGTCATTTGGGCTAATGTACTGCTAAATTCTTGCTATTTTTGCCCGCTAGACTAAGCTTAAAACGATACCTTAAGCACTGTGTAGGGGAAACCGCAAGTGTCAAATAATCCGATAAACCGAAGAGCGTTTTTGAGTAAAACCGCCAAAGTTGTGGCAGCAAGCGCAGTCACGGTCAACGCACCTTATGTGATTTGCAATACAAAGCCCACTTTAAGGGTTATGGGTACAATAGTCACCTTGCAAGAAGAAATTCGCCAAAAAGCCATGGCTGACTTAGGCATCAATCTGATTTTCCAGCCTCGCGGTGAAGGCGAACTGATTCAAAAAGCGACCACCTCCCCTAGCGAATTCGACCTATACGAACAATGGACCGATAGCATTCGTACACTTTGGGCAGCCAATGCTGTGCAACCCATTCAAACGGAACGTTTGAAGTATTGGAAAGAGATAAACCCACTCAGTAAAAAAGGAAGTGTGACCGGTGATAAACCGGTTGGGGTCGGTGATGCTCCCTATAAAATTCTTAATGTTCAAAAAGATGGCACACTCGGCACCAAATTCACTGGCAACATTAGTTTTTTGCCTTACGTGCACAATGTTGACTCATATGGCTATAACACCGATTTAATTCCAAAAGGAAAACCCTACGAAACTGAAAGTTGGGGCTGGCTACTTGATCCGGCGCACCAAGGAAAAGTAGGCATTGTGAACGCACCAACGATTGGACTGTTCGATTTAGCCTTGGCGGCTCAAGCGAGAGGATTTGTTAAATTTAAAGATATTAGCAATATGAGCATTAATGAACTCGATCAATTGTTCAATGTATTGCTTAAATACAAACGCGAAAAGCATTTTGCGGGTTTCTGGAGCACTGTACCACAATCAGCTGAATTTATGACCAGTGGCCGTACAAGCATTGGTAGTATGTTCTCTCCTGGAGTGTCGATGGCTAACGGCCAAGGAACGCCAATAACCTATGCAGCCCCCAAAGAAGGTTATCGTGCTTGGCATGGTGTGATGTGTCTTTCTCGCGAATGTAAAGGAGCGACCAAAGACGCAGCCTATGAGTATATGAATTGGTGGTTAAGTGGCTGGGCAGGCGCTTTTATCGCGCGACAAGGTTACTATATCTCGAACCCTGAACGTTCAAGAGATCTGTTAACCCCCAACGAATGGGATTATTGGTACGCTGGCAAGGAAACGAATACACCACTTAAAGGCACTGATGGCAAAGTTTCTGTACCCGCAGGCGATGTCCGTCGCGGTGGCTCCTATGAAAACCGTTTTGGTCATGTTGCGGTTTGGAATACCGTGATGGAAAACTATGAATATTCACTCGACCGTTGGTATGAATTCTTACTCGCATGACAGACAAACCAAATGACTACAGTCTATTAAATGCGTTAAGCATCGGTCAGCGAATATTTTTAAGTTTTGTTGTTTTAATTCTTATCAGTTTGCTAATCACATCATTTAATCTCGCTGGAATGCGCGAATTTAAGGATCGATTTTCCGAATTTCAACAAGTCAGTGTAAGTACCAGTCTGATGCTAAAGGTCGACAAAGATATCGCCGATCTTCAGCGTACCATTTTGGCATACAGCAATACCGAAAAAAGTGCGACCTTTTCGCAAATTCAAGCCCTGTACAAACAGCTATTGACTGACATCGATGCGTTAATTCTTGCGGACTCAAAGCAACGTTCAGTTCATGAAGTGGCCCTTGCAAAGATTAAAAGCTCTATCGTTGGATTCAATGAAAAAATCCAAGACCTAAAAACAACGCGAGAGTTTCGAGAAGAATTAGTCAATGAGACTTTGGCTAATCTTTTTTCAACAATTATTGAACAAACAACTACCGCTTTTACAAACTTAGAAAATGCTGGTAGTCCATCGACTCGAGCTGATATTTGGCAAGCTCAGATCTTAATTTCTAACGCGGCTACCCTAAATAACCAATACTTTAGCAAGCATGAATTTCGCATCAAAAAGCAATTTTTGGATAACATGAATAAAGCCAGCGAAACCCTCAACCAAGCTCTTAAAAAAATTAATCAACAACAATCCCGTCAATTACTTGAAAGTATAATCAAAACTTTAGACACGATTAAGCTAACCTTTAATCAAGCAGTTCAAGCGGATCGAAACTTTCTATTTTTAGTCAATGTTGTAATCGCAGGCGAGTCTTCCGAACTCAACCACAGTTCAGATAATTTAAAAGAAGTTTACTTAAACGAACAACAGGCTTTGTTTAGCAAAACTAGGGAATACATTGACAAGAATGAAAGAATTATCATTACGGTGTCAGCCATCGGTGCAAGCTTTGCACTGTTACTAGCTTTTATCATTGGACGAAGAATTAGCCGGCCACTGGTTTTAATCACAGATACATTCTCACACTTATCCAAAGGTGAAGAAATCGATAAGATTCCAGGTGTTGAACGTAATGATGAAATTGGTGAGTTAGCACAAGCTGCCAATGTGTTCAAGGAAACTAATGCAAAGACTAATCGACTACTCGAACAAACTGAAAAGGTTTCTGAGGAATTAAAAGATCGTGAAGTAGCTTTACGGCTGGCAGTAGAAAAAGCTGAAGAAGCGAACAAAGCAAAAAGCCAATTCTTAGCCAATATGAGTCATGAATTAAGAACGCCTATGAATGCAATCTTAGGCATGCTAGCTCTCCTAAAGCGAACAAAACTCGACACACCACAAACTGATTACACAAATAAAACAGAAGGCGCTGCACGTTCGTTATTGGCTTTGCTTAACGACATATTAGATATTTCGAAAGCAGAAGCTGGAAAAATTGAACTCGATCCAACGCCGTTTAAATTAAGACACTTGCTTCGTAATCTGGAAGTTATTTTAACCACTGAAATTTCGAGCAAACCGCTTTCACTTAATTTCGATGTACAAGATGGCATACCACAATATTTTGTTGGTGATGAAATAAGGTTACAACAGGTACTTATAAACTTGGGCGGAAATGCAGTCAAGTTCACCAATAAAGGCAGCATCACTATCAAAGTCAATTACGCAATTATCGAAGGCGCAAAGCATGCATTAACTTTTCGTATCTTCGATACTGGGATCGGGATTTCAGAAGAAAACCAAACAAAAATATTTGAAGGATTTACCCAAGCTGAGGCTTCTACTACTAGACGTTTTGGTGGCACGGGATTGGGGCTTGCCATTAGTAAAACCCTTGTTGAGTTAATGGACGGAAAACTAGAACTAAAAAGTCAATTAGGAAAAGGGAGTTGTTTCTACTTTACAATCGAAATGCCTTTGGCTGAACACGAACAAATAAAACAGCTGCAACTCGAAAAACAAGAAAGCGAAGGGAATTTGCCTAGTAGCCGCCTCTCAAATAAAAAAATCTTAGTAGTCGAAGATAATTTAGTCAATCAGCATGTTGCACGCGAATTGCTAGAACAAGAAGGCGCTCAAGTTGAAGTTGTAAACGATGGAAAACAATCCTTAGAATTACTAGAAAAAGTTTATGCCGAAGATGCCACTAACGGCTTTGATGCTGTGCTAATGGATTTACAAATGCCGGTGATGGACGGACTGACAGCGACCAAGCTGATCAGAGAAAAGTTAATGTTGAATGATTTAACTATTGTTGCAATGACAGCCAATGCAATGCAAAAAGACAAATCGGCATGTTTAGATGCAGGCATGAATGATCACTTAGGTAAACCCTTTGATATTCACAAAGTGGTTGCCGTGTTAGAGCGCCTTTGGTCCACACCAACATAGGCAAATGTAGCGGCACAAAAAAAGGATAAATAAGCAGATTATTTATCCTTTTTTTGGACTTAGAAAACTTAAGCCATAGCTGGTTCGGGTTAATGCTTAGCTCAATGCAGCAAAAATATTATCTCTAATGTCTTCCAAACTGCCTACCCCGGCGACTTTCACATACTTAGGCGCCTCATTTTCTTCGCTGCTTGCCCAAGTCCAATAGTAATCGACTAAGGGCTTAGTTTGAGAGTGGTAGACTTGTAGTCGTTGTCGAACCGTGTCTTCTTTATCATCATCTCGCTGAACCAATGGTTCACCGGTTACATCATCTTTGCCGTCTTGTTTAGGCGGATTGTAAGTAACATGGTAAGTTCTGCCAGATGCCATGTGCATGCGACGCCCTGCCATTCGCTTAATGATCTCTTCGTCGTCAACATCAATTTCAACCACAAAATCAACATTGATGCCGTGGGCTTTCATTGCGTCTGCCTGTGGAATGGTGCGCGGAAAACCGTCTAGTAAGTAGCCATTTTTGCAATCGTCTTGCTGGACTCGTTCTTTAACCAACCCAATAATTATTTCATCTGAAACTAAGCCGCCAGACTCCATAACTTTTTTAGCTTCTAAACCAAGTGGCGTTCCGGCCTTAACGGCAGCGCGCAACATATCACCAGTTGAAATTTGCGGTATATCGTATTTAGAAGTTAAGTATTGAGCTTGAGTACCTTTGCCTGCGCCAGGAGCGCCAAGAAGGATGAGTTTCATTAAGAATCTCCAAAATGAGCTGATATTTAGGGTGTCAAATATTGACCGAAATAACTGCTGGTCGACTAACAAGCTGAGTCGAGTTCAACAATTGCGTATAGGCGCAATTTTAGACCAAACCATAGTGTTTTGACAGGACTAGCACGAAGAAATTGATTTGCATGGATATCTTGGTCAAACCAGTGATTTAATAGATTTACGTTAACGTAAAGGTAATCTATAATTCCATTATGCAAAATTCGAATGAAAAGACCTACACAATAACTGAACTCTCTAAAGAGTTTCAGATCACACCGCGATCGATTAGGCATTACGAGCAGGAATCGCTCATTTCGCCACAACGCGTAGGCTCGCAACGTGTTTACACCAAAGGTGACCGAGTACGGCTGCAACTTATTTTGCGAGGAAAACGAATTGGTTTTTCTCTCGCAGAAATACGGGAGATTATCACCATGTATGACTCTCCTAGCGGTGAAGAAAAGCAAACCGAGTTGCTATTAGCAAAAATAGAACAACGACGACAAGCATTAAAACAACAACAACAAGATATTTTAACCACGCTCAAAGAGCTGACCGAATTAGAGCAGCGACTTAAATAACCCTGCCCTTTACCAACGACATAACACTCGAAATAACGAATAATTTAGAGGCCACCATGACAACAAGTCTTAATTTTAATCTTGGCGAAACTGCCGATATGATCAGAGATTCTGTGAGAGCTTTCGCTGCAAAAGAGATTGCGCCCATCGCCGAACAGGTAGATTCTGCTAACGAGTTCCCCAACGAGTTATGGAGAAAGCTAGGAGACATGGGGCTTTTAGGCATGACCGTCGAAGAGCAATATGGCGGTTCTGGCTTGGGTTACTTAGAACACGTTGTGGCGATGGAGGAAATTAGTCGAGCTTCTGCAAGTATTGGGCTCAGCTATGGTGCACATTCAAACCTTTGCTTAAATCAGCTAAGAAAAAACGGAACCGAAGAGCAAAAACAAAAGTACTTACCCAAATTATGTAGTGGCGAGTACATTGGCGCGTTAGCCATGAGTGAACCTGGCGCCGGCTCTGACGTCGTCAGTATGACCCTAAATGCTGAAGAAAAAGACGATCACTATGTGTTAAACGGCAATAAGATGTGGATAACTAATGGTCCCGACGCAGACGTACTCGTGGTTTACGCTAAAACCGATCGAAATGCCGGTTCAAGGGGAATCACCGCTTTTCTGATCGAAAAAGGATTTGCCGGATTCTCAACCGCACAAAAACTCGACAAGTTGGGTATGCGAGGCTCAAATACCTGTGAGTTAGTATTTGAAGACTGTAAGGTTCCAAAGGAAAACATACTCGGAGGCCTAAACCGTGGTGTGGCTGTTTTGATGAGTGGTTTGGACTATGAACGTGTTGTATTATCGGGCGGGCCAACGGGAATCATGCAGGCCTGTATGGATATAGTGCTGCCTTACATCCATGAAAGAAAACAATTTGGCAAGGCAATTGGCGAATTCCAGCTAATGCAGGGCAAAATAGCAGATATGTACACGACTATGAACGCAACTAAATCATATGTCTATAATGTTGCACAAGCATGCGATCGCGGTGAAACCACTCGAAAAGATGCTGCGGGTGTAATTTTATACGCTGCAGAAAAAGCCACCCAGATGGCCTTAGAAGCCATCCAATGTTTAGGTGGAAATGGTTATATCAACGAATTTGCAACGGGGCGTTTATTGCGTGATGCTAAACTCTATGAAATTGGCGCAGGCACTTCTGAAATTCGTAGAATGTTAATTGGTAGAGAACTGTTTAACGAAAGTGCATAATTCGGTGAAAGAGAATTGACCGGCCTGCCAGTAACTTAGGTAGGTAAATTTGCTAAATCTAATTTTGCGAGTAATTAGTGGCTCGCTTCAAACCAAACTATAGGAATATCTAATGAGTCAAGATCCGATCGTAATTGTAGGTATGGCACGCACCCCCATGGGCGGATTTATGGGTGAATTATCCGCATTAAAGTCGACTGAACTTGGTTCGGCGGCCATTAAAGCAGCTGTTGAACGTTCTGGCGTCAGTCCAAGCGATGTTGAAGAAGTTATAATGGGTTGTGTATTACCTGCAGCGCTTGGTCAAGCGCCAGCCAGACAGGCATCATTAGGCGCCGATCTACCACTATCCACTGGCTGTACCACCATTAACAAAGTTTGTGGTTCGGGAATGAAATCTGTCATGTTAGCCCACGATCTTCTCTCTGTCGGCAGCAACAAGGTAATGGTTGCCGGTGGTATGGAAAGTATGAGTAATGCACCACATATGTTACCCAAAGCCCGTGCCGGATATCGATTTGGTCACGGAACTCTGCTAGACCACATGGCATTTGATGGCTTGGAAGATGCTTATGAAGGTAAAGCGATGGGCGTTTTTGCAGAATTATGTGCTGATAGTTATCAGTTTAGCCGTGAGCAGCAAGACAATTTTGCCATTAGTTCTTTATCAAAAGCTAAAACGGCGATCGAAGACGGCTCATTTAAAAGTGAAATCACACCGGTTGTGGTTAAAAGCCGTAAAGGTGACGTGACCGTTGAGCACGATGAACAACCCCTTAAAGCAAGACCAGAAAAAATTCCATCACTCCGCCCCGCTTTCAAAAAAGATGGGTCTGTCACGGCAGCTAATGCAAGCTCTATTTCTGACGGCGCAGCGGCAGTGGTGCTTATGCGTCAATCGGAAGCTGAAGCAAAGGGATTGAAACCGATTGCCAAAATCGTTGGTCATGCAACTCACGCAAGAAAACCGGCAGAGTTTACTATTGCGCCAGTCACAGCTATGAAAAACTTGCTCGAAAAAGTTTCTTGGGATGTTAATGAAGTCGACCTTTTTGAGATCAATGAAGCATTTGCAGTGGTCACCATGGCAGCAATCAAAGACCTTGAACTGGATGAGCAAAAAGTCAATGTACACGGTGGAGCCTGTGCACTAGGCCACCCAATCGGAACCAGTGGCACAAGAATTTTAGTGACATTGCTTGCTGCACTTCAAAAATATGGCAAGTCGAAAGGTGTTGCCTCACTCTGTATCGGTGGTGGCGAAGCAACAGCGATGGCCGTTGAATTAATTTAAAGGTTAAGCAACTCAAATTTATTGATTAATTCAGTTGTTGCCGAATTAATCGATACTACAGTCATTAAAACTCAAAGAGTATCAATATGTTTCTTAGTGAAGAAGAAGTCATGATCCAAGATGCAGCGCGTCAGTACGTTGCGGAAAAAATCACACCTTTTGCTGCTGACTGGGATCGAAATAAAGTCTTTCCGGCTGAAGCGTTAAAAGGCCTCGGTGAACTCGGTTTTTATGGCATGTTAGTTCCTGAACAGTGGAACGGCTGTGATATTGGTTATTTTTCAGCAGGTTTGGTTCTAGAGGAAATTGCTGCCGGTGACGCAGCATGCTCCACCATCATTAGTGTGACCAATTCCGTGGGCTGCTTGCCCATTTTAAATTTCGGTAATGACTATCAAAAAGAAACCTTTTTAAAACCACTCGCCGCCGGTGAGAAATTGGGCGCTTTTTGCTTGACTGAACCTCATGCTGGATCGGATGCTTCTGATCTAAGAACTAAAGCAAAACTAGTTGACGATCATTATGTGATTAATGGTGTGAAGCAATTCATTACTTCCGGTAAAAATGGCGATATAGCAATTGTATTTGCAGTAACCGATGCTAATGCCGGTAAAAAAGGCATATCCGCTTTTATTGTTCCAACCAATTCTCCAGGTTATAAAGTGGCTAATGTTGAAAGCAAGCTTGGTCAACATGCATCAGATACAGCGCAAATACTGCTCGAAGATTGCAAAGTACCCAAAGAAAACTTGCTCGGCCAAGAAGGCCAAGGCTATAAAATAGCACTATCTGGATTAGAAGGTGGCCGAATAGGCATAGCAGCGCAATGTGTTGGCATTGCGCGCGCCGCATTAGATGCCGCCAAGCAATATGCTAATGAAAGAACCGCCTTCGGCAAATTGATTCATCAACACCAAGCGGTTGGTTTTAAAATCGCGGATATGGCAACGCAACTCGATGCAGCACGTTTAATGGTTCATCGCGCCGCTCGATTAAAAGACGCTGGCAAACCCTGCCTTAAAGAAGCTTCTATGGCTAAACTATTTGCTTCCGAAGTGGCAGAAAAAATTTGTTCCGATGCAATCCAAGTCTTTGGTGGTTACGGTTACCTAAATGACTTCCCCGTTGAACGATACTATCGTGACGTGAGAGTTTGCCAAATATATGAAGGTACAAGTGAAGTGCAAAAACTAGTTATCAGCCGTTCTGTTATGAACGAACAATAATCGTAGAGCGTGATTCAAGGAATATTCCAATGCCTGCTTTAAAAACAAAACTAAATGCTAAAAGCCAAGAATTTACCGCCAGTGTCGAAGCAATGAGTGCATTGGTCGATGACCTCAAGCAAAAAATGCAAAACATCGCGCAAGGAGGCGGTGAAGAACGTCAACAAAAACATATTTCACGCGGCAAGCTATTACCACGAGAACGCGTGCGTAAATTATTAGACGTAGGCTCACCCTTTCTAGAGTTTTCACAATTTGCCGCTTATAACATGTACGACAATCAAGTCCCTTCTGCAGGTATCATCACTGGTATCGGTTTAGTGAATGGTCAGGAGTGCGTAATTGTGGCCAATGATGCGACCGTAAAAGGGGGAACTTATTTTCCTGAGACCATTAAAAAACATTTACGAGCTCAGGAAATCGCCGAGCAAAATCATTTGCCTTGTATTTATTTGGTCGACTCTGGCGGTGCCAACTTACCGCAACAAGATCAGGTTTTTCCCGACCGAGATCATTTTGGCAGAATCTTTTTTAATCAAGCTAATATGTCAGCTAAGGGTATCGCTCAAATTGCAGTGGTAATGGGAAGTTGTACAGCTGGCGGCGCCTATGTACCAGCAATGGCTGATGAAAGTATTATTGTAAAACAACAAGGTACTATTTTCTTAGGTGGACCACCGCTGGTAAAGGCGGCCACTGGTGAAGAAGTATCCGCAGAAGATTTGGGCGGTGCAGATGTTCACTGTAAAAATTCTGGTGTAACTGACCATTATGCGGTAGATGATGAACATGCGTTGAGTATTACTCGTACCATCGTTTCTCATCTTAATCGAAAAAAATACCAACCATGGGATATCAAGCCGCCGACTCCCCCGCTTTATCCTAAAGAAGAACTCTATGGCGTAATTCCGACCGACTCAAGAAAACCTTTTGATATTAGAGAAGTGATTGCGAGAGTGGTAGACGGCAGTGAGTTTGACGAATTCAAACCTCTTTATGGAAATACCTTGATTTGCGGGTTTGCTAGAATCTGGGGATACCCGGTTGGAATTATTGCCAACAACGGTATCTTGTTTTCGGAGTCAGCCTTGAAAGGCGCACACTTTATCGAACTTTGTTGCCAACGAAACATTCCACTGGTGTTTTTGCAAAATATTACTGGTTTTATGGTCGGTAAAAAATACGAAAATAGCGGCATTGCTAAGAATGGTGCAAAAATGGTAACCGCAGTGGCTTGTGCCAAGGTACCCAAGTTTACCGTTATTGTTGGAGGGAGTTTTGGAGCAGGCAACTACGGGATGTGTGGCCGAGCTTATAGCCCTCG
This sequence comes from Kangiellaceae bacterium, assembly GCA_965230525.1. Lineage (GTDB taxonomy): Bacteria > Pseudomonadota > Gammaproteobacteria > Enterobacterales > Kangiellaceae. Next base: position 3,048,081 of record OZ246008.1, on the reverse strand, counting down.
ATTCTTATGGATGTGGCCCAACGCGAGAATTTCTGTGATGGGTGGAGAACAAGCCGCAAATGTTTTAGCGCAAGTCAAACGTGACAACTATGATCGTAAAGGTGTTAAGTGGTCAACGGAAGATGAGGCCGAATTTAAAAAGCCTATCGAACAAATGTACGAAACCCAAGGGCACCCTTATTATGCCAGTGCAAGGCTTTGGGATGATGGGATTATTGACCCCGCAGACACGCGACAAGTACTGGGTCTCGGACTATCGAGTACCCTAAACGCCCCCACTGAAGACACCAAGTTTGGTGTTTTTAGAATGTAATTATGCTTACTAAATTGCTATAAAAATATAACAAAACTGAACAAGGAGCGGGAAATGAGCACTGATAAAAATGCCGCAAGTATAAGTGTCAAGGTGACTTCAAGTGGTGTCGCAAGGATCACTATGAATAGGCCAGAACTTCATAATGCATTTGACGATCAAGTGATTAATGATTTGACCAGAGCCATTCGTAAAGTTGAATCAAACAAAGATATTCGACTATTGGTTCTTGATGCCAAGGGTAAAAGTTTTTCTGCTGGCGCTGATTTGAATTGGATGAAACGCATGGCAACCTATAGCTGGGAAGAAAACTATCAAGACTCACTTAAACTTGCCGGTTTAATGCAAGCGCTATACGAGAGTTCTAAAACAACCATAGCGGTAGTACAAGGTGCAGCATTTGGTGGTGGCGTCGGACTGGTTGCTTGTTGTGATGTGGTGTTGGCTAGTGATAAAGCTTTATTCTGTTTATCAGAAGTTAAGCTTGGCTTGATCCCTTCTGTCATTAGCCCATATGTGGTTAAAGCGATTGGTGAGCGAAATAGTAAACGATTTTTCGCAACTGCAGAAAAATTTGACGCTGAAGAAGCGAAACAAATCAACCTAGTACACCGAGTAGTTGCTCATGATCAATTGAATGACTTTGCCCAAGACTACGTTAATAAAATTCTTGCTAATGGTCCACAAGCTATGCGTCAAGCAAAACAGTTGGTTAACTATGTCGTCGACAAAGCACTAGACGAGGACTTGGTGTTAGAAACTGCTCAAAGAATCGCGGACATTCGCGCTTCAAGTGAAGGTCGCGAAGGTGTTAGTGCATTTTTAGAAAAACGCCCCGCCAATTGGTCGGCGGTTAATAAAAACGAATTTTAATCAGTAAATCGCTATTAGGAAGCCTTTAACAATGGCCACAAATACCATCAGCAAAATTCTAATTGCCAATCGCGGCGAAATCGCCTGTCGAATTATACGCACAGCTCACAAAATGGGTATTGAATGCGTCGCCGTCTATTCCGATGCGGACCGATCAGCACAACACGTTAAATTAGCAGATGAGGCTTGGTACATTGGCGCATCGCCTGCAAAAGATAGCTACCTTCGCGCAGAAAAAATATTGCAAGTTGCCAAAGAATGCAATGCGGACGCCGTTCACCCTGGTTATGGCTTTCTTTCAGAAAACGCAAAGTTCGCTCAAGATTGTGCGGATAATAATATCGTTTTTATTGGCCCTCCTCCTTCAGCGATTGAAGCCATGGGTTCTAAGAGCGAAGCCAAAAATATTATGACTAAAGCCAATGTACCTCTAGTACAAGGCTACCACGGCGATGACCAAGACGAAGCACTTCTTCAATCAGAAGCCAATAAGATCGGTTATCCGCTTTTGATTAAAGCTACCGCTGGTGGGGGTGGTAAAGGCATGCGCGTGGTCAATAATGAAGCTGAGTTTATCGCGTCATTACAATCCTGTAAGCGAGAAGCACTGTCATCTTTTGGCGATGATAAAGTCTTAATCGAAAAGTACCTAACTAAACCGCGCCACGTTGAGTTGCAGGTTTTTGCCGATAGCCAAGGTAATGCAGTCCATTTGTTTGAACGTGATTGCAGCGTTCAGCGAAGGCATCAAAAAGTTATCGAAGAAGCACCGGCGCCCGGACTCACTGAAGAAGTGAGACAAAAAATGGGCGAAGTTGCGATAGCAGCAGCAAAAGCGATTGGATATCAAGGTGCAGGCACAGTCGAATTTTTATTTGATGAAGATGAATCATTTTACTTTATGGAGATGAATACACGACTTCAAGTTGAACATCCAGTTACTGAAAAAATAACCGGACTGGACTTAGTTGAATGGCAAATACTAGTCGCTAACGGGTTACCGTTGCCGCTCAAACAATCAGAAGTTAAAGTGAATGGACACGCTTTTGAGGCACGAATTTACGCTGAAGATCCGGACAATGACTATTTGCCTGCAACTGGACTTATCCACCATATGGGAACGCCAGTAGCAAATAAAAATGTTAGAGTTGATTCGGGTATTGTTTCCGGTGATTCTGTGAGTATTTATTACGATCCGATGATTGCTAAACTAATCGTTTGGGATAAAGATCGTCACTCGGCTCTTGCTAGACTGAAAGGTGCGTTACAAGCGTTTCACGTAGCAGGCCTAACCACCAATATCAAGTTCCTTCATCAACTCGCAGGCCATTCCGCTTTTGCCGAAGCCGACCTTGACACTCACTTTTTGGACAAACACGGTGAACAGCTGACCCAACAAAAGAACCCACTATCAGACGAACTGATCGCTGCGGCCGCAATTCAGATTATGTTGCAACAGTCACAACAAGGTTTTGACAATGAGATAGACAAACATTCACCTTGGTTGGAAAGAAGCGGTTGGCGACTTAATCAGGATAACTTTCATACTATTAAGTTTAGTTATCAGAATGAAGACTATGAAGTGACTGCACATTTTAGAGCATGTGACCATACAGGCAGACAACAATTCCTACTGGAAATTGGTGATAAAGAATATCATGTTAATGGCAGCCTAATTGGTCATCAAATTGACCTTAATTTTGAGGGCAAAAAATCGCTCATTAGTTTCGCTAAAAAAGAACAACAATTAGTACTTTTCAAACATGCAGCTACTTGGACGCTTGATATAAAGGATGAATCAGAAATAAGTCTCGATCAAGATGAGCAAGCCAACCTAACTGCCCCGATGCCTGGAACCGTGATCAATGTTTTAGTCTCAGCGGGAGACCAAGTAGAAACTGGTCAAGCGCTAATTGTTATGGAAGCAATGAAAATGGAGCATACCATCAAGGCGCATAAGGACTTAACAGTCAAAGAAGTACTTTACGCGGTGGGTGATCTAGTCGATGACGGTGTCGAATTAATTACCTTTGAAGATGAAAATTGAGGCTTGAGCTATGACCACTCAAAGCAAGTCCTATTTAAACGAGAAAATTGCTGACAAAGTTAAGATTGTCGAAGTTGGCGTCAGAGACGGTTTACAAAACGAAAAAACAATAATCCCTAGCGAAGTCAAACTCGAACTGATTAATCGACTGATCGATTCCGGGATAAAAGTAATCGAAGCAACCAGTTTTGTTTCTCCTAAGTGGGTTCCGCAAATGGCTGACCATCAAACCATTATGCAACACTTGGCCAATCATTTGATGCCCAATTATCCGGAACTCAACTTTCCGGTTCTTACCCCAAATATTAAAGGATTCGAAAATGCCGTTTCATCGGGTGCAAAGGAAGTAGCCGTATTTGCAGCAGCGTCAGAGTCCTTTTCTAACAAAAATATAAATTGCTCCATTGAGCAGAGTATTGCTCGATTCGAACCTATTTTTGCACAAGCAGAAGCGAAAAGACTAAAAGTACGAGGTTATGTGTCTTGTGTAATGGGCTGTCCGTATGAAGGAAAAATTGCCATTGATAGTGTAGTGAAAGTCGCCGCAAAACTGTACGAAAGTGGTAGTTACGAAATTTCCCTAGGTGATACTATTGGTGTTGGAACACCGGGTCTCACTAAAGAATTGATCCAAGCGGTTTCTGAGGTTGTTCCATTGGAAAATATTGCGGTACATTTCCATGATACTTATGGCCAAGCATTAGCAAATATTTATGCGGCGCTTGAAATGGGAATTTCGGTCATTGATACGTCAGTTTCTGGACTTGGAGGTTGCCCCTATGCGAAAGGCGCTTCCGGAAATGTGGCAACCGAAGATGTCGTTTACATGCTAAATGGACTCAATGTGTCGACCGGAATCGATCTTAATCGACTTATCCAAGCGGGCGAGTTTATTAACGGATTTCTAGGACGAAAGAGTGGTTCTAAGACCGCCAATGCATTGGCGAGTGATCATTAGATTAACTAAATCTATTGAAAGCTAAACTAAATTAGTAAATTGCGTAAAATAACAAACTAAGAAACATCAAAACGATTATTTAGATAATAGTTTTTACGAAAAAAGATTACTGAAAGAATAGATTTTATTGAGTTAACCAGTGCCAATCCGCTTAAAATTGGTTGGCCATAAGTTACAACGTTTATTAGGAGCTTTTATTATGACCGGATTTAATAAGGTCGTTAACAACTATCAAGATGCGATGGCGGGACTTACCGATGGTATGACTGTGATAGCCGGCGGGTTCGGTCTTTGTGGTATTCCGGAAGGACTCATTGCAGAGATTAAATCCATGCAAACGAAAGACCTGACATTTGTTTCAAATAATTGCGGCGTCGATGACTTTGGATTGGGCATTTTGCTGCAGCAAAAACAAATAAAAAAAATGATCTCATCCTACGTAGGAGAAAATGCTGAGTTTGAAAGACAGTACTTGGCCGGCGAACTAGAAGTCGAATTGACACCTCAGGGTACACTGGCAGAAAAAATGCGAGCCGGTGGAGCAGGCATTCCTGCCTTTTACACAGCAACGGGTTATGGAACGCCTGTCGCGGAAGGTAAAGAGGTTAAGGCCTTTAACGGTAGAAACTATATTCTGGAAGAAAGTATTACCGGTGATTTTGCCATTGTTAGAGCATGGAAAGCAGACAAGATGGGAAATTTAGTTTATCGAGACACTGCCATGAACTTTAACCCAATGGCAGCCACTGCAGGAAAAATTACGGTAGTTGAAGTCGAAGAAATTGTAGAAGTTGGTGAATTAAAGCCGACAGAAATTCATACACCAGGCATATACGTGGATCGCATCATTCAAGCTTCTTTTGAAAAGCGAATCGAACGTCTTACTTTGGCAAACGCATAAGGGGCTTTTCAATGTCATTATCAAGAGAACAAATTGCTAAGCGAGTCGCTCAAGAGCTTCATGATGGTTACTACGTTAATTTAGGCATCGGCATCCCTACCCTGGTTGCTAACTACGTCCCAAATAACATCGAAGTCATGTTGCAATCAGAAAACGGATTACTTGGAATGGGTCCCTATCCTACTGAGGAACAAGTGGATGCGGATATGATTAATGCTGGCAAAGAGACTGTCACCGCGGTGACCGGCGCATCCATATTTTCTTCCGCGGAAAGTTTTGCAATGATTCGCGGTGGGCATGTTGATTTAACTGTTTTGGGTGCGTTTGAAGTTGATCAACAGGGCAATATTGCATCCTATATGATTCCAGGAAAATTGGTCAAAGGAATGGGCGGCGCGATGGATTTAGTGGCTGGCGCGCAAAACATTGTGGTTACCATGACGCATGCCGACAAACGCGGCAATTCGAAGCTATTAGAAAAATGCACCCTGCCACTCACAGGGGTCGATTGTATTAATAAGGTTGTCACCGACTTAGCGGTATTAAAAATACAAGATGGTGCATTTCATTTGCTCGAACGTGCACCTGGCGTTAGCGTTGAAGAAATCATTGAAAAAACTGCCGGTAAATTAGTCGTCCCGGATAACGTTCCCGAGATGAAACTCGACTAAAACAATCGATTCAAAAATTACGTAAAAAATGGCTTAGTGGTAACACCAAGCCATTCATTTTTGATGACTGGAAATAGATCGCATTATTGCGGCTAAGTTTTGTTCATCTCAATGTTAAGCCCCATTAAAAAAGCGTTACTCCTTGATGACTTGTTATAGCCAGACAACCAACACAAGGCTATAATCTTTACAATGCTACCCTACCTTGATTTAACCACAGACTTTCCCGATGTCGAAGACGCGCTTGATGAGCCTAACGGGCTTTTAGCCGCAGGAGCCGATCTCTCCCCTGTGCGCTTAATTAATGCCTATTCGCAAGGAGTTTTTCCCTGGTATTCAGACGATGAACCGATTTTATGGTGGTCACCTGATCCTAGAATGGTATTCGATATTAAACGCTTCAAACCATCGCGCAGCTTAATCAAAGCGATTAAGAAACTTGATGTAACAGTCACACTCAATCAAAGCTTTGAAAGCGTGATCACGGCATGTGCCGCACCGAGACCTGACCAGCCTGGGACTTGGATAACTGAAGAAATGCATCAGGCCTACTGCAACCTTCATACTCTCGGTTACGCCCACTCGGTTGAAGTAAAAGATAAAAATGAGCAAATTATTGGTGGTATTTATGGTGTCGCTATTGGCCAGTTATTTTGTGGCGAATCCATGTTTAGTCGGATATCAAATGGCTCAAAAATAGCGTTGAGTGCGCTGATCGGTTATTTAAGATCAAATAATTTTCCGCTCTTAGACTGTCAAGTCAAAAATAACCATCTAGTCTCGCTTGGAGCGCTAGAGATGACTCGTTCAGAATATACCAAACAGATAGATAAACTTGTGTCAAAAAAGGTAAACCAAGAAATCTGGCGACCGAAAATACTGGATCACCAAACACTCATTTCACGAGCTAATTAGAAGGTAGTGCTTAAATGTTTGAGTCTAAACCTGACACATCTTATTTAGATTTTTATATCACTCCCGAACACGAGTGCCCTTACTTATCCGATCGCCAGTCACAAACGGTATTTTTAAATCCCGAAATCGAACCACAGCTAAGCATTTACCAATGGTTGATCGAACGTGGTTTTAGAAGAAGTGGTGAACACATTTACCGGCCTCAATGTAATCAATGTGACGCCTGTATATCGATTCGCATTTCACCACATTCATTCAAGCCAAATAAACAACAGCGACGCTGTCGTAAAAATGGAAATCGCTTTACAACTAAAGTCTCCAGAGCCAAGTTTGACCCGCAACATTATTCACTATTCGAAAGTTACATTGCGGCTCGCCATCAAGATGGTGATATGTACCCTACCTCAGAAAAACAATATAGAGAATTTGTACTTTCTGAATGGTCGAATAGCCAATTTTTGGACTTTATCGATCCGATGACAGGCAACCTAATTGCCTGTTGTGTATTTGACCGCTTAGAAAATGGATTATCCGCCGTTTATACCTTTTTTGATGTAAGTTATTCCAAATTTAGTCTGGGAAGGCTAGCCATTTTAAAATTGTTAGATCTCTGCCAGAGCGAGGGACTCGATCATGTCTATTTAGGCTATTGGATAAACCAATGTCAAAAGATGGCCTACAAAGGAGAGTACCGCCCAATGGAGTGCTTTATTGAAGGAGCTTGGGTTCTACTCAAATAGCCCTAAATAGACTTATCGAGTAGCGCGATATTATTGCGTCAAAGTCCCATATATCGTATAAAACTTTTGCTTATTAACAGCATTTAAGGCATTATACCCGCGTTTTAATAATTAAAGAGACTTAAACAGAGAAAGTATGGCTAAAGAAGAATGTTTAGAAATGGAAGGCGTAGTACAAGAGACGCTTCCAAACACAATGTTTAGAGTAGAATTGGAAAACGGTCATGTTGTGACAGCGCATATTTCAGGTAAAATGCGAAAGCACTACATTCGTATTTTAACCGGCGACAAAGTGACGGTAGAAATGACCCCGTACGACCTGACAAAAGGACGGATCACTTTCCGAGCCAGATAAGAAATCCTTTGATTTCAATCGATTGTTGATTCGAATCGTTTCATAATGCCAAGCAAACGCAAAATTCAATCCTAAACCAATCGAAAAAAAGCAGGCTATATGCCTGCTTTTTTGTTTTCTACCCTATCCCACTAAACATTAAATTCAATCATTAAACCTGATCATAAAGTAGACTCGCACTTCCGCACCTACTGCTTAATTGCGATCTCTTTTTTAGTGGTGATATCGAAAGTGAGCTTACTCTCAGCTTCATCAAAACCAACCACCACTTGGCCACCATTAGCAAGTTTACCAAACAGTAACTCTTCCGCTAATTCCTGACGGATTTTTTCACGCATCACTCTTGCCATTGGCCGAGCACCCATCAACTCATCAAAACCGATTTCCGCTAACCAGTTTCTGGCTTGTTGGCTTACTTCAAGAGAAACGCCCTTTTCATCCAATTGGCTTTGCAGTTCAGCAACAAACTTGTCCACCACACTACAGATAATTTCTTGACTGAGCGAATCAAACCAAAGCACAGCATCTAAACGATTTCTAAATTCTGGCGTAAAGGTCTTTTTGATCGCCTCCATATAATCCGTTTTTTTGGATTGCTTTTGGAATCCGATGCTTGATTTTTGTAAATCTGCTGCACCAGCGTTAGTCGTTAATACCAAGATTACGTTTCTAAAGTCGGCTTTTCGTCCATTGTTGTCAGTTAATGTGCCGTGATCCATTACTTGAAGTAACAAGTTATAGACATCGGTATGAGCTTTTTCTATCTCATCTAACAACACCACAGAATATGGGTTTTTAGTTACCGCTTCCGTCAACAATCCACCTTGATCAAAACCGACATAGCCAGGAGGAGCACCAATTAATCGGGATACGGTATGGCTTTCCATGTATTCAGACATGTCAAAACGAATAAACTCAACACCAAGATTTTTTGCTAGTTGTTTGGTCACCTCGGTTTTACCAACCCCAGTTGGACCAGCTAATAAAAACGCTCCCACGGGTTTATCTTCTAAACCCAAACCTGAACGAGCTAATTTTATTGAGTTAGCCAAGGACTCTATCGCTTTGTCTTGGCCGAATACAACCAGTTTTAAGTTTCTCTCCAAATCCTTAAGTGTCTTCTTATCTGACGAAGAAACTGTTTTCTCTGGAATTTTTGCCATTTTAGCGATGATTGCCTCAATGTCTTGAACGGAAATATTTTTTCGCCGATCACTTTCATTTTGCAATTGTCTATTTGCACCCGCTTCATCGATTACATCGATTGCTTTGTCTGGTAGGTTGCGATCGTTGACATAACGAGCTGATAAGTCCGCTGCCGCTCTTAATGCGCCATCAGAATACTCCACTTGATGATGTTCCTCATAACGAGGCTTTAATCCGCGCAAAATGTCGACTGTGTCAGCAACACTAGGCTCTTCGACGTCAACTTTTTGGAAGCGTCTTGCTAATGCTCGGTCTTTCTCGAATATGCCGCGATATTCTTGGAAAGTGGTCGAACCCATACACTTCAGTTGCCCATTTGCTAGCATTGGTTTGATTAAATTCGAAGCATCCATTACCCCACCTGACGCAGAACCGGCACCGATAATGGTGTGAATTTCATCAATAAAAAGTACAGCTTGATGCTTTTCACTTAACTCAGCTAACACTGCTTTAAGTCGTTTTTCAAAGTCTCCACGATATTTAGTTCCTGCGAGCAAAGCCCCTAAATCCAATGAAAAAATTTCTGCTTGTGAAATGACCTGCGGTACTTCATCATCGACAATTCGCTTTGCAAGGCCTTCGGCAATTGCCGTTTTTCCGACTCCCGCCTCGCCAACTAAAAGCGGGTTATTTTTACGCCGTCTGGAAAGTATTTGTATCGTTCTTTCTAATTCTTCGTTTCGGCCGATGAGCGGGTCAATTTTTCCCTCTTTAGCCATTTCATTAAGGTTACTTGCGTACAACTCAAGCGCCGACTTTTGTTTAGGCGTCGCATCAACGGATTCAGATTCATTACCAACCGTTTGTGCGGACTCTTCATCGTCGGAAACTTTCGAGATGCCGTGTGAAATATAATTGACGATATCCAAGCGAGAGATATCTTGTTGCTGTAAAAAGTAAACGGCCTGACTTTCTTGTTCACTAAAAATTGCGACTAAAATATTAGCGCCATTGACCTCTTTTTTACCAGAAGACTGAACATGAAAAACGGCACGTTGAAGAACACGTTGAAAGCCCAAAGTGGGTTGTGTCTCGACATCGCCTGCATCTTCAGGAATTTGTTGACTTGTTTCATCGATAAAGTTTCTGAGCTGATGTTGTAACTTAGGAATATCGGCACCACAAGAACGCAGTACGCTGATCCCCAAAGCGTTGTCCAATAAAGCCAACAACAAGTGCTCAACAGTCATGTACTCGTGTCGCCGCTCGCGCGCATCGGTGAATGCTAAATTAAGAGTCAACTCTAAATCTTTACTTAACATAATTCTAATACCCTTTTTAAGATTGCTGTCGAGGTTACTGTTAACATACAAAGATTACGATTCACTAATCATTTTCTTCCATAATACACATCAAAGGATGTCCGTGATCTCTCGCATACTCATTCACTGAGACGACTTTGGTTTCAGCTATTTCAGCTCGATAAATTCCGGCAACGCCGGCACCTTCATAATGCACTTGAAGCATGACTTTAGTTGCCTGTTCAACACTTTTATGAAAAAACTGTTTAAGTACGGCAACCACAAAATCCATCGGTGTGTAGTCGTCATTTAACAACATCACCTTATACATTGGCGGCTCTTTAGTTTCTGGCTCACGCTCAGCAACTAACGTGCCAAGATCTAAGTCTTTATTATTCTCTTCACTCATATTTAATTCTAGTCAATCAACCGAACACTTGTTAATAATTTTTTGGAACATCGAGATTTAAGTTTACAGTGAACATCCTAAACTGCAATGAATTTAGCCCCTAACGACTTTTAAAAACATTGAGAAATACAAACTTCAATTTAAGTTATCTAACAAAGCCATAATATCTCGTTCACCTAATAAATGGGGTAACTTAATGCTATTTTCAATATGGGTTCTCATAAATTACTCTTTAGGTAACCGAATACTACTGTACAACTTGACATTTTTGGTCAGTTATGAGATTCATAGGCTGCTACGAAGTACAGGGTGTAATCTGTGTAGTAATTTACCAAATAAAATAATAATAATTAACAAATCCTTATCTATTGTTAAAAGGGAAAACTCAAGGAGTAGTATATGGCAACGGGTACTGTTAAATGGTTTAACAATGCTAAAGGTTACGGTTTTATTCGTCCTGATGACGGTGGTGATGATATCTTTGCTCATTACTCGACAATCGAGATGGAAGGCTACAAAAGCCTCAAAGCCGGCCAAGAAGTGACCTTTGATACCTGTGAGGGCCCAAAAGGGCTACATGCACAAGATATAACTTCTATCGAGAAGTCTGAAGACAAAGAGTAATACGGAAAACTTTAATCCGTTTACTTGTCTTGAAGTAGATCGCTAGAGCATATCTCATTTTGGGATTGCTCCCGTTAGCTACGGCTGTTTTTCGTGCTAAACTCCCTGACTAATTTACATATCGACGCTTCTCATAACGACTAATTGGCTGTCACTTTTTATAACACCACTTCTCCTGCCCCAGATTGGAATGCTCTCGAGCAGATTCAAATGCAGTGCAACGTTTAATAACGATATATTCCCATAAAAAAAGGGTCAACGGTTTCCACCGCCGACCCTTTTTTGATACTTAAATCAATCAGTTGTAGCTTATAGACTTTCGATAATCTTATTCAAACTAGCGCTTGGCCGCATCGCTTTTGCAGCTTTGGCATCATCCATTAAATAATATCCGCCTAAATCAACGCTTTCACCTTGAATATCGATCAACTCTTGCATTATTTGTTGCTCTGAAGCTTGTAAGTCGGTTGCCACAGAGCTGAATAGGCTTGCTAAGTCACTATCGTCAGATTGAGAAGCCAATTGCTTAGCCCAATACATTGTTAAATAAAAGTGACTGCCTCGATTATCAATTTCTTTAACCTTACGTGATGGCGACTTGTTATTTAACAAAAACTCACCCGTGGCTTTGTCTAAGGTTTGAGACAACACCAGCGCTCGCTGATTTCCAGTCACTTCCGACAAATGTTCGAGAGACGCGGCCAACGCTAAAAACTCACCAAGAGAATCCCAACGAAGATGACCTTCTTCGACAAACTGTTGAACGTGCTTAGGTGCCGATCCACCAGCACCAGTTTCAAACAAACCGCCACCATTCATCAAAGGAACGATAGATAGCATCTTGGCACTGGTGCCCACCTCCAATATGGGGAATAAATCCGTGAGGTAGTCTCGTAATACGTTACCGGTAACGGAAATGGTATCCTGCCCCTTTCTAATTCGCTCAATAGAGTATTCGACCGCATCAACCGGACTCATAATTTTAATCTCTAACCCTGATGTATCGTGCTCTGGTAGGTATTGCTTAACTTTTGCAATAAGCTGAGCGTCATGTGGGCGATTTTCATCCAACCAAAAGACTGCCGGATTTCCTGTAGCTCTAGCGCGATTTACCGCCAATTTTACCCAGTCTTTTATTGGCTCGTCCTTAGCTTGACACATGCGCCAAATATCACCTTCCTCAACTTTAACGGAAAGCACCAAATTGCCGTCTTCGTCGATCACTTCAACCGTTCCATTATTAGGAATTCTAAATGTCTTATCGTGCGAACCATATTCCTCAGCCTTTTGCGCCATTAGTCCAACATTTGAGACGCTTCCCATTGTTTTTGGGTCATAAGCACCATTTTCTTTACAATCTTCGATAACTTTTTGATAAAAGCGTGAATAGCTGGTATCAGGGATGACAAACTTAGTGTCGTGCAGTTTGCCATCGGCGCCCCACATTTTTCCTGAAGAACGAATATAAGCAGGCATCGATGCATCAATGATGACATCATTCGGCATATGCAGATTGGTGATCCCTTTGTCCGAGTCCACCATGGCTAAGGCAGGCCGGTTGTCGTAACAAGCCTGAATATCTGCTTCTACTTGCTGACGTTGGGCATCGGGTAGACTCGCCACTTTATCTAATACAGCAGCCAAGCCATTATCTGGGTTTACCCCAATTTCCTTAAATAAATCAGCGTGTTTTTCGAATGCATCTTTAAAATATACCGAAACAACGTGTCCGAACATAATTGGATCGGAGACTTTCATCATGGTTGCTTTTAAGTGAATCGAAAAAAGAATTCCCTTCTCTTTAGCATCTTGCATTTCAGCTTCTAAGAAAGTTCTTAGCGCTTTTTTGCTCATAGCTGCAACATCAACTATCTCTCCAGCTAAAACAGGTACGGCTTGCTTGAGTATCTTTCTTTCACCTGATTCGCTAACAAGCTCAATTTTTAGATTCCCAGGTTGAGACATTACCGTCGACTGCTCACTATGATAAAAATCCCCTTGCGACATATTTGCAACATGGGATTTGGAGTCTTTTTGCCATTCACCCATAGAATGCGGATTATTTCGAGCGTATTCTTTTACTGATGCTGGCGCTCTACGATCAGAATTTCCTTCTCTTAAAACCGGGTTGACCGCGCTCCCTAATACTTTGGCATACTGCGCTTTGATTTTTTCTTCCGCTTCATTAGCAGGGTTGGCAGGATAGTCTGGAACCGCGTAGCCTTTCCCTTGAAGTTCAGCGATGGCACCAGTCAACTGTGGAATTGAAGCACTGATATTAGGAAGCTTAATAATGTTTGCCGACGGAGACTTAGCTAAGGTACCCAGTTCAGTCAGAGCATCTTCCAAGCGCTGTTCTGCTGTTAAAGACTCAGGAAAGTTTGCTAAAATCCGTCCTGCCAGAGATATATCGCGCGTTTCAACCGCAATACCGGCGGCTTTAGCGAATGCTTGAACGATAGGTAATAAGGAATAAGTTGCCAAAGCAGGCGCTTCATCGGTAATTGTGTAAATTATCTTAGATTCGGTCATTCTTTGTTCCTAAAAGTAGACGATTAATTGGCTGAATGGTTTGCCTTAAAGTGCTGCGATTATACGCGAAAAAAACGAACCAATACACTGATGCAAGTCATTATAGTCAAGCATTGAGTATTTAACATTGATAGCCTTAATTTTACAGGCAAATTAGCAGCAACCATACCGAATAACGGCACTAAAACTAGGCGATAAATGAACAACCACAGCAACAAGTCAATGTCCCGAAAGAGCAAACGTCATCGTTTGAAACCTAACTCGGTCAAGAATACCTTGGTCGTTCTATTCAATAAGCCGTTTAATACTTTAAGCCAGTTTACTGGCGAAGCTAATGACTCCACCCTTTCGGACTTCATTGACATTAAACAGGTCTACCCCGCTGGCCGTCTAGACAAGGATTCGGAGGGGCTTCTGGTGTTAACTAACAATGGCCAACTACAACATCGTATAAGTAACCCGAAGCATAAAATGGAAAAATGTTATTGGGCGCAAGTTGAAGGTACAATTGACCAACAAGCAATAGCAAATTTGCAGCGCGGCGTGCAATTAAAAGACGGGATGACCAAACCGGCAAAAGCAAAAATTATTGATATCGAGTCTGAGGATTTCTTTCTATGGGAAAGAACCCCCGCAGTGAGATTCAGAAAGCACATTCCAACCAGCTGGATAGAACTAAAAATATCCGAAGGAAAAAACCGACAGGTACGACGAATGACCGCATCGGTTGGATTTCCCACGCTTCGACTCATTAGAAAATCAGTAGGTAGTTGGGAAGTAGGCGACCTTCAGCCGGGTCAATATATAACTTTAAGTCTTTGAGCCTCAAACCGCCCATACAAAAAAAGCGCTGGCCGCCCTTTCAAAAATAGGCAATGACCAGCGCTTACAATTAAGCCATTTTAGCAGAGCTGATTATTCGCTTACTAAACCGCGGCTCTTCAACAAATGCTTCGGATCAGGCTCTTGTCCTCTAAATTGTCGGTAGAGTTTCATCGGGTCATCGGTGCCGCCCTTTGATAAAATATTGGCTCTAAACGCCTCGGCGGTCGCTTGATCAAAAATTCCATTTTCCTTAAACGCGTTAAATGCGTCGGCAGCCAGTATCTCAGACCAGATATAGCCGTAATATCCTGCAGAATATCCACCCGCAAAAATATGACTAAAATAAGTTGAACGATATCGCGGCGCAATCTGTCTTATCAAACCTCGCTCTTTTAGCACGGAAGACTCAAACTCATTGGCGTCTTTCATTTCCGTATCGGTTTGAGTATGCCAAGCTAAATCAAGTAACGAAGCTGCCATATATTCAGTGGTTGCGAATCCTTGCCCGTATTGTGCAGCAGCTTGAATTTTTTCTATCAGAGCTTGTGGAATGACTTCACCGGTTTGATAGTGTTTGGCAAATTTAGCTAACACTTCCGGTTCATACATCCAGTTTTCTAGCACTTGCGATGGGAACTCTACAAAATCTCTAGGAACAGAGGTACCTGCTTGTGAAGGGTAAACTCCGTTGGATAAAAACCCATGTGCGGCATGCCCAAACTCATGAAATAAGGTACTCGCTTGACTGAATGTGAGCAGGGTTGGTGCGTCACCTGTGGGGCGCGGGTAATTAAGCACATTAACAATAATGGGTTTTACAAAATCGCCCTTTTCCGTGACATATTGGCTGCGATAAGCATTCATCCATGCCCCTCCTCGCTTAGACTCTCTGACATAGTGATCAGTTAAGTACAAACCAATTAATTCGCCATTCTTGTAATAAACCTCAAAAACTCGAACATCCTCATGGTAAACGGGTAAATCAGTGCGCTCTTTAAAGGTCATGCCAAATAATTTATTGGCAGTATAGAATACACCTTTTAAAGTATCTTCTAGTGAAAAATAGGGCTTGGTTTGGTCTTCATCTAAATCAAACCGTTGTTTGCGAATTTTTTCCGAATAATAACGCCAATCCCATGCCTCTAGCTCAAATTTGTTTGCCTGTTGATTGACCATCGCTTGCATATCAGCCAGTTCTTGTTTTGCCTGAGCTAAACCCGCAGGCCAAACTTGGTCTAATAAGCCATATACATTTTCTGGGTTTTGAGCGGTGTTTTGTTCTAACACAAAATCTGCGTGGGTTTTGTAACCTAACAACTGAGCTCGCTGGGCTCTTAAGGCCGCCATTTCAGAGACAATTTTCTTGTTATCGTGGGCATTGTCGTTATCACCTCTTTGGGTATAACCTTTCCACATTTTTTCACGTAACTCTCTATTTTCAGAGAACATTAAGAATGGTGTTTTAGTGGGTCTGTGAGCGGTAAAAACCCACTTACCCGGCTTTTCTCGCTTTTCTGCTTCCGCCGCTGCAGCATCGATTAAATACTGTGGCAAGCCGGCCAAATCTTCTTGCTTCTCAACCACTAACTCGAAGCTATTCGTTTCAGCCAAAACGTTTTCAGCGAACTGGATGCTTAATTTCGACAGTTTAGCATTTAACTCTCTGAGAGTTTGCTTGTTTTTGTCGTCAAGACCTGCCCCACCACGAACGAACTGCTTGTAGCGATCGACGAGCAGTTTACGTTGGTCGGTGCGCAACTCAAGGCTATCGATTTTGTTGTAAAGTGTCTCGACACGTTTGAACAACTCTGGGTTAAGATTTTGGTCGTCATTTAATCCTGACAGTTTAGGCCCAATATCTTTTGCAATCGCTTTTAATTCATCGTTAGTGTGAGCGCTTGTTAAGTTATAAAAGACGTTTGCCACTTTCCTTAATAATTTGCCACCGTATTCCATTGCTTCAATGGTGTTTTCAAAGGTTGGCTCGTCGGGGTTATTGGCAATCGATAAGATTTCGGCTTTTGCTTCAGCGATGCCTTTTTCGAAAGCGGGCAGATAGTGTTTATTTTCTATTTTATCAAACGGCGGAATACCAAAGGGTGTTTCATATTCACTAAAGAATGGGTTGGTTTCCAACTTTTCTTGGCTTTCTTCTGTTTTCGCTACTTCAGGCGCAGGCCCCGCTTGTGTCTGTACTGATTCTTCAGGTTTATCCCCACAACTCGTTAGAACGATACTACATATCGCCGTAGCGATGATAAGCTTCTTCATATTTCCCCCGTTTTTTACTTGTTAAATCTTATTTGATTGTCGATCTAGCCTTTGTAACATAGGGCTTTTCAGCGTTCAATTGTAAAAATGTAAGTAAACCAACAATTTCTGCTAACCTTAAGTTTCATCAAGCGACAAATGATCCACCTTTGTTTTAAAGAAGTTAAGTTTTCGGTTTGCCTTATCCTTCATCGCTCGAACCAATAGCCAGTTCTGCTGTTAGTTAGAATAACTCAACTTCAGATTTTGATAGTGGCCGCCAGCCACCCTCCTCTAGAGTCTCGTCGAGTATTAACTCGCCAATTGACACTCGATGTAACGCGGTGACATGGTTACCCACTGCCGCCAGCATACGCTTTACCTGATGGTAACGACCTTCACTAATCGAAAGCCTGATTTGTTGCTCGTTAATTTTGTCGACTAACGCGGGTCGTGTGAGTTTGTTACTGTCTTTGAGTTTAACGCCTGCTAATAGCCTTTGATATTGCGGTGGCGTTAACGCCTCCGCGAGCGTGACTAAGTAACTTTTATTTTGCTTACTCGCAGGCGAAGTGATTCTGTGGCTCCACTGGCCGTCATCTGTCACTAATACCAAACCAGTAGTATCTGAATCCAATCGACCTGCGAAATGTAATCCCTGTGGGTTGACAGAGGGAAGCAAACGAAGTGCGCTTGGATTAGATTCATCGACCGTTGAACATACATACCCCGCTGGTTTGTTCAGCATATAATATCGCAAGCTAGGCCAGGCTAAATCAGTATTTTGATAGGTAATTTTATCTGACTGACTGACTTTTAATTGCTTATCGGTGATAGCTAGCTGGTTGACCAAAATTTGTTTTTTACTGATCAGTCGTTTAGCATCCGAACGACTGATTGACATCGCAATTGAAATAAATTTATCTAACCGCATAGCTGGCTATTTTCTTTGCCACTTGTTGATAGATGCCAAGTCAGATTGCTTCGCTTCAACCCAAGACTCACTTTCGCCTTGCTGGTTTCTAAAATGCTCTTTTTTCCAAAAAGTTGCATCGTTTTTTAGGTAATCCATAACAAATTGCGCCGCATCAAAGCACTCTGCCCGATGCAAACCTGCGGTAGCAATATATACAATCGGCTCTCCGGCTTTGAGTTTTCCGATCCGGTGAACGACAATCACTCGTGTTAATAGCCACCTTTGAATAGCGCTATCGACAATTTTTGAGAGTTGGTGTTCGGTCATGCCAGGATAATGCTCCAACGTCATAGCAACTAAACCTTCGCCTTCTGTCGCAGTTCGCACGTTCCCAGTAAACACGACTGAAGCCCCAATTTCACCAGAGCTACTCTGAGCAATTTGATTTAATTTGCTCAGTTCGAGTGGCTTTCCGGTGATTTCAATTGTTACTACCGCGCTAGAACTCATAATTATTTAACCACCTGTTACTGGCGGAAAAAACGCAATTTCATCACCTTCTTTTAGCCGCTGATTAAGTTCAGCTAACTCGTGATTAACCGCAACCTTGATGGTTTCTGCATTAAAAACTGATTGCCATGCTTTGCCTTTTGATGCGAGATGACTACATAAAGATTCAATTTTTGCATCTGGCTCGATATCAAGATCCAACCTATCAACCCCTAATATTTCTTTATAATTTGCAAAAAATAACACTTTAATTTTCATTTCTCACCCAATTGCCTGACTTGCCACCCTCTTTAGACTCTAGCTGAATTTCGCCAATGACCATTTCCTTATCAACCGCTTTACACATGTCATAAATAGTGAGTCCAGCCGCAGAAGCAGCTGTTAATGCCTCCATTTCAACTCCAGTTTGGCCTGAGACCTTGCAAGTCGCTATAATATCGATGCTTGATTGTTGCAGGTTTGGGCTTAGGTCGATCTTGATCGACGTCAACATTAAGGGATGACAAAGCGGAATAATATCGGAAGTCTTCTTTGCCGCTTGAATAGCCGCAATGCGAGCAACGGCTAATACATCACCTTTTTTATGTTTGCCATCAACTATCATAGACAGTGTCTTTTGGTTCATTGTGACGCGCGCAGAAGCCACAGCCGTTCTGGAAGTCGTTGATTTATCACCAACGTCTACCATTTGTGCCTCGCCTTTTTCATTTAAATGGGTAAAATGTGCCATATCGTTATTATTTAGTCGTTAGTAAGGAAAAACTATGGATTCAATCCATGTGACAGTTGCCGCCATTATAAAGCGAAATGATCAATATTTGTTAGTCAAAGAGCGCGCAAGTTCTGGAGATATTGTGTTTAATCAGCCCGCAGGCCATGTCGAATTAAGGGAATCACTGGTTGAGGCGGTAATACGAGAGGTTTTCGAAGAGACGGGCTTAGATTATAAACCGACTTCCTTAGTCGGTACTTATTTACTCAGCCCTGCGACTAACGGCAAGACATATTTAAGGTTTTGTTTTAATGGTGACATCGATGAACGACAGCAACCCAACCCTAACGACCCTGAAATTCTAGACAACTGCTGGTTTTCTCGAGAACAAATTGCAGAGCTTCCTAGAAAAGAATTACGCAGCGCTCTTGTTTTACGTTGCTTAGATGACCATATAAAAGGTAAGCAGCTTCCACTGGAAAGTCTCGAGTTTTATTCGGACGAGCATCGACTAGCCGATGAATGTCTAGCATCGCTCAACCAATAACCCGGTAAGTTTTAAACGCATTATCTTGAACCATTAATCCATTAGAACACTATTAACCATGTCAAAAAGCTCGACAACCAATCACGCGATAATAATTCCGCAACCCGAACATGAAATTCCAAGCGATTATACCGTCGTGGTGGGTATGTCAGGCGGGGTTGATTCGTCAGTTGCAGCCTACCTGTTAAAACAGCAAGGTTACCAAGTGATTGGTGTTTTCATGAAAAACTGGGAAGAAGACGACACCGACGAATACTGTTCGGCGGCAGAAGATATGGCAGATGCAAAGTCGATCGCCGACAAGCTAGATATTCCTTTCAAAACCATAAACTTCTCAGCCGAATATTGGGACAGAGTTTTTGAATACTTTTTGCATGAGTATCGATCGGGAAGAACGCCAAATCCAGATATTATGTGCAATAAAGAAATTAAGTTTAAAGCTTTTCTAGATTATGCGTTAGTGCTGGGCGCTGACTATATTGCCACCGGACATTATGTGAGAGTGAAACGAGAAAACAACAAGTCTTTGATGTTACGTGGCGTCGACGACAACAAAGATCAAAGCTATTTCTTATATACTTTGAACCAGCAGCAACTGAATAAATCAATGTTCCCTGTCGGCGAACTCGAAAAACCGCAAGTAAGAAAAATTGCTGAGCAACAAGGGTTTGTTACTGCTGACAAAAAAGATAGTACCGGAATTTGCTTTATAGGCGAGCGAAAATTCAAAGACTTCTTAGAGCAATATTTACCCGCTCAACCGGGCGACATTGAAGATGATTCTGGTAATGTCATTGGTCAGCACAGTGGTCTAATGTACCATACTCTGGGCCAAAGAAAAGGAATTGGCATTGGAGGACGTGCCAGCGCAAGTGAAGAGCCTTGGTATGCCGTGGCAAAAGATCTTGATCGAAATGTTTTAATCGTTGCTCAAGGACATGATCACCCTCGCCTACTGAGTTGCGGATTAGTCGGTTCTCAAATGCATTGGGTTGATGAAGAAACGATTGAAAAAGAGTTTACCTGCACTGCAAAATCTCGTTACCGACAACAAGATTTTGAATGCACAATCAAACAACTCGATAGTGATAAATGGCAAGTCGATTTTAATCAATACCAGCGAGCTGTCACTCCGGGTCAATCGATAGTTTTTTATCGAGGACAAACCTGTTTGGGCGGTGGAATTATTGATAAAATAATTTTTCCGAATCAATAAAACTCAAAACTCGTTATTCAACGCGCGTAAATCGAAAGATATGAATATAAATCAAACTATTATTGATCAAACCATAGCGCTAGCTGGTATGGCTCAAGCTATACGAGCAGTGCAAAATATTGCATGGAAAGGTACGACCAACCCAACAGACTTTAAAGCGTTGGTCGCTAGCTTACTTAGAGTTGATGCTCCCTCTGCAATCGCGGTATATGGGGGTAGTTTTGAAGTTAGTTCTGGTCTAAGAATTATTAAACAACAATTGGATACTTCAAATTCTGACAAGGACCCTGAATTTATCCAATTGATTATTAGTTTGTTAAGCTTACACAAGCAGCTCATTTCTGATCAATCGATCTATCAACAAATGACTAGCCTTATTAATCAACTGACAAGTGAATATCAAGACATTGACCTTTACAATGATCAACAAAGGTTTGAGGAATTAGTCAACGATTGCTCGTCGCTTTACAAGCAAACTTTATCCAAATTACCGAGCCGAATCCAAGTAAAAGGCGACCCCAACAAACTGAAAGAAGAATCAAACCAAGCTATGGTAAGATGTGGACTTCTATGTGCTATGCGGAGTGTATTTTTGTGGCGGCAGTCGGGTGGTTCGCGTTGGCATTTTCTGTTTAAGAAAAAAGCCATTTTAAACGCCGCGACTGAATTAATAAAATCACCACGAAAAGAATAATTCCTCGTCAAAAACAAAAGCCCAGACAAACAATTTTGACTGGGCTTTTTTTTGTGCTAGAGAAAACTGTTAATGGTTTTCGTTTTCTATCGCTTCTTACTATTTAACGTTTATCAAGAGGTACCCATGGACGAGAATCCGGCCCCGTATAATTAGCGCTCGGTCGAATTATTTTACCATCAACTCGTTGCTCCATTATGTGAGCAGCCCAACCCGTGATCCGAGACATTACAAAAATAGGCGTAAACATTGCTGTCGGGATCCCCATTTTGTTATAAGCAACCGCAGAAAACCAATCCAAATTAGGGAACATTTTTTTCTCATCCCACATGACAGTTTCAAGTCGCTCGGCAATATCAAAAAGGTTCATATCACCTTGCTCTTCGGATAATTGTTTGGCAACTTTTTTAATTACTTCATTTCGAGGATCAGAAACCGTGTAAACCGGGTGTCCAAAACCAATGACAATTTCCTTGCGAGCCATTCTTTCTTTGATATCAACTTCTGCTTCATCAGCTGTGGCATAACGCTTTTGTATTTCGAGAGCGACTTCATTCGCACCACCGTGCTTTGGACCTCTCAATGCGCCAATCGCCCCACTCACTGCAGAGTACATATCAGAACCTGTTCCAGCGATAACACGGCTGGTAAACGTCGAAGCATTAAATTCATGCTCAGCATAAAGAATTAGCGAAGTGTGCATGGCTTTTTCCCATGATTCGCTCGGCTTTTCTCCGTGCAACAAGTTTAAGAAATGTGCGCCAATAGAGTCATCATCAGTTTCAACATTAATTGCTTTGCCATTGTGGCTGTAGTGATACCAATACAACAGCATGGAGCCAAAAGAAGCAAGCAATCGATCAGCTATGTCTTTGGCATCAGCAGGTGCTTGTTCGTCTTTTTCTGGTAATACTGTACCCAGTACAGAGCAACCCGTTCTTAATACGTCCATAGGATGCGCTGCCGCTGGAATGGCTTCTAGCACTTCTTGAACGGCTAGCGGTAAGCCTCTCAACGAGCGAAGCTTTCGCTTGTAATTAACTAGCTCGGCTTTGGTTGGTAGTCGACCGTGAATTAAGAGATGTGCAACCTCTTCAAATTCGGCTTGCTCAGCGAATTCTAAAATATCATAGCCGCGATAAGCCAAATCGTTTCCGGTTAAGCCAACTGAGCATAACGCAGTATTACCAGCGGCAACACCTGATAATGCAACCGACTTTTTAGGCTTTCGAACCGGCGCATTGCCGTCTGTAGATTCACTCATTTGTTACTTCTCCTTATTTTCTGCAAATAGCTCATCGAGCTTTTGTTCAAATTGGTGGTAATTTAAGTAGTTGTACAATTCTTCACGGGTTTGCATCCGCTCGACAATATTCTTTTGATGACCATCATTGATTAGTGCTTGATAGAAAGATTCTGCACCTTTGTTCATGGCACGATATGCACCACAGCAATAAAGCACAATATCCACCCCGACATCTGCGAGTTCTGGTGTGGTAAACAAAGGCGTTTTACCAAATTCAGTTATATTTGCGAGAAATGGAACGTCGATAGAATCATTGAGCATTTTATATTGTTCGAGCTCGGTAATGGCTTCCGGAAAAATCATATCCGCACCAGCTTCTATGCAAGCCTGCATTCGATCAATCGCTGACTGCATCCCTTCTACTGCTAATGCGTCAGTGCGCGCCATAATAACGAAATTTTCATCTGTTCTAGCATCAACCGCCATTTTGATGCGGTCAACCATTTCCGACAATGAAACTATTTCTTTGTTAGGTCTATGACCGCAACGTTTGGCGGCCACTTGATCTTCTATGTGGCAACCAGCTGCACCAAATTTGGTGAGCGAACGCACTGTTCTAGCGATATTAAAAGCACCGCCAAAACCAGTATCGGCATCCACCAATAACGGCAAATCACAAACATCGGTAATGCGTCTTACATCAGTCAAAACATCATCGATTGTGCTAATCCCTAAATCGGGTAACCCCAACGAATTAGCTGCAACACCGCTGCCGGCAAGATAAATAGCCTTATGCCCTGCCTGTTTTGCCATGTGGGCCGTAAGCGCGTTAATCGTACCTACAATTTGTAGTGGTTTATTGTCTGCAACCTCTTTTCTTAACTTTGCACCTGCACTCGTAATACTCATATATCTCCTAATAATTCATCAGTAGGTGGTTTAATTTTGCATTGGGATTTAGGAAGTGGCTTCTTGAACTTTAACTTTCCAAATTGCTGGACCGGTTTTGTGTACCGACTCACCTTTGGTATCAACAGCAACCGTAACCGGCATATCCTCAACGGTAAATTCATAGATTGCTTCCATTCCAAGATCTTCAAAAGCAACTACTTTACTTTCTTTAATTGCTTTTGATACCAGGTAAGCAGCTCCACCCACAGCCATTAAATAGACTGCTTTATTTTTTGCAATGGACTCTAGCGCAAGATCACCACGCTCAGCTTTACCAATCATCCCCATCAACCCCATGCCGCCTTCAGATTTGTCTGCAAGCATCATTTCAGAATAACTGTCCATTCGAGTGGAAGTGGTGGGGCCTGCTGGACCAACCACTTCATCTCTTACCGGGTCGACAGGACCAACGTAATAAATAAACCGTCCCTCGAAATCAACACCTTCAGGAAGGGACTCCCCTTTGGCAATCATATCTTTGATACGTTTATGAGCGGCATCGCGGCCTGTTAATATCTTTCCACTCAGTAATATTGAGTCGCCAGGTTGCCAGCTTTCGATTTCTTGCTGAGTGATATTGTCTAGATTGACTCGTTTAAGTTGGCTCTTATCAGCCTGCTCAATAACTGGCCAATCTGCCAAGCTAGGCGGCGAGACAAAACTGGGACCCGTTCCGTCAAGGGTGAAGTGAGCATGTCGTGTTGCCGCGCAATTAGGAATCATCGCAACCGGTAATGATGCTGCGTGAGTGGGACAATCTTTGATTTTTATGTCAAGTACGGTTGTCAGGCCACCGAGCCCCTGTGCGCCAATGCCCAGCTGATTAACTTTTTCCATTAATTCTAGTCGGAGTTTTTCGACCGATGTTTGTGCGCCCTTTTGCTGCAAGTCGTGTATATCGACTGGATCCATGAGTGATTCTTTGGCCATCAGCATAGCTTTTTCGGCTGTACCACCAATGCCCAGACCAAGCATTCCTGGAGGACACCAACCCGCCCCCATGGTAGGAACCGTTTTTAATACCCAATCGACAATAGAGTCATTAGGATTGAGCATGACAAATTTAGATTTGTTTTCCGAACCACCGCCTTTTGCTGCTACGGTTACCTCGACTTTATTGCCAGGTACCATCTCAACATGAACGACGGAAGGTGTATTGTCTTGGGTGTTTTTTCTTGGGCCAACTGGGTTTGAAACAATGGAAGCTCGAAGTGGATTGTCGCTATTTTGATAGGCTCGTCGGACACCTTCATCGACCATTTCTTGAACAGTCATGTTCGATTCCCAGCTGACTTCCATACCAATTTTTACAAAAGTTGTGACTATTCCGGTATCTTGGCAAACCGGACGTTTACCTTCAGCACACATTCTAGAGTTGGTTAGAATTTGTCCAATGGCGTCTTTTGCCGCTGGGTTTTGTTCTTTTTGATAGGCTTTAAATAGCGCATCAATAAAATCTTTTGGGTGATAATAGGATATGTACTGTAGAGCAGCCTCTACACTGTCGATAAAATCTTGCTGTTTTATCACACTCACTGATGGATACTCCTGTAAGCTAAGCTTTAAAGCATGAAACAAAAAAGGGTTTGCTTGCTAATTTTTATAGCACTAAATATCCCTTCTGGTTTCAAACGAATAACTTCTCGACACACGATTGGATGACATCAAAAACGCGATACCAACACATGCCGAATCGAAGAGAATTATATGGCTAATGAAGTCACCGGATTATATATTAAACAGTGTCATTAATCAGCCTCACAAGACATAAACTTTAGTCCCATAACGCAAAAAACCGACCTATTGGTCGGTTTTTTTGAGATGGCGTCCCCTAGGGGGTTCGAACCCCTGTTACCGCCGTGAAAGGGCGGTGTCCTAGGCCTCTAGACGAAGGGGACTAAAACTTGAAAAGATTTGGTGGAGCTAAGCGGGATCGAACCGCTGACCTCTACACTGCCAGTGTAGCGCTCTCCCAGCTGAGCTATAGCCCCAAATCCGGCGCGAATTTTAAGTGCTACACAGATCACTGTCAAGCCATTCATTAATTAATTTAAAAATACACGCTTTAAAACAAAAGTTGTTTTGCTATACCTCGGATTGTAAAAGTGATAACTTTGGTATTCTGACTCGCACAGTAATACTCAGTAAAACCTAATCGAGGAACAATTTATGTCGCTCACAGCGGAATTGCTAGACGAGATAGAATTACTTAATTTATTCGATCTCAATACCACTCAAGGTGGTTTAAAAGTACATCATGATGCAGGCCAAAATAAAGTAGCAGCCGCCAAACGACTTTTCGCCAAAGGTATGACCACACAAGATGATGGTGGCTATTTAACCGATCGCGGTGTTGAAACTGCCGAACATGTGCAATTGCTAATCGGTATGCTACAAGCGGATCAACAATAGTTATTTAAGACTTAATGTTTAAATATTTAGCAATGAATAGGAGTGAATAGCATTTCAAGTCACTATTCAATCAACAACTCTAATTAAAAAATAGACTTAGTCGAATAAACTCTAAAACTACAATTTACTTAAGAATGGAGCTGACAATGATCAAAGCTTTAGCGTTAATTGCGAGCAGCTTTACAGTGATGGTATCTGCCGGTGCGGCACAAGAACAATCCCCTTTTACCGCAGAAGATTTGGTAACCATGCAACGGATACATTCCCCTGCTATTTCACCGGATGAAAAGAACGTTGCCTATGTTTTGCGCACTACAGACTTAGAGGCCGATCGTGGACGAACTGATATTTGGGTCACCAATCTTGAGACAAAAAAGCCAACCCAACTAACTACCAACCCCGCATCCGACCATTCGCCCGTTTGGTCGCCCTTGGGTGAAAAGGTCTATTTTTTATCTTCAAGAACTGGCTCATCACAGATCTGGTCAGTCTCAGTCAACAAGAAACCAAAGCAAGAAACCGATTTTCCAGTTGATGTTACTAGTTTCAAACTATCGCCAGACGGTAATTACTTTTTATTTTCAGCTAGTGTTTATCGAGAGTGCCAATCGTTGACCTGCACTGCTGAGAAAACCCTCAAACATGCCCAAAGAAAAACCACAGGCGTCGTTTACGATAAAATGTTTGTTAGACACTGGGACCACTGGATAGGTGAGACTCAATCACAACTATTTATTTCTCCAATCAATAAAAAATTCAATGACAAAGATATCATTCACGTTTCCGCTTCTGTAAACGCCAATGTGCCTTCCGACCCTTTTGGCGGAAAAGAAGAATACAATTTTTCGCATGATGGCACTAGAGTTGTGTTTAGCGCCCGGTTACAAAACGCTGGTGAACCTACCTCAACTAATTTCGACTTGTATAGCGTTAGTCTTAATTCACCCAACATGGCTAAAAACCTTACAGTAAAAAATAAGGCGTGGGATACTCAACCAATTTTTAGCAATGACGGTCGCTATATGGCATACCTTGCCATGAAGCGTCCTGGTTTCGAGGCAGACAAGTTAGATCTTATGTTAACCGATCTTGAAAGTTCGACTACGATTAACTTAACCAAAGATTGGGATCGCTCGTTCAGTAGTGCCACCTTTACTGCGGACGGTAACTCGGTACTGTTAACAGGTAATCACATCGGCACCAAGGCTTTATGGAAAATGGATATCACTACCAAAGAGGTTATTCAGTATAACCATGATGGTTACATAGCGAATGTTTCAGTAGGCAAAAACAAATTGGTTTACGCAAAGGATAACTTAGCGAGCCCAGTCCAACTTTTCTCAGTCAATCTTGATGGGACCGATCATCAGCAAGTCACTTTCGTTAATCAAAATAAACTCGACCAAATCCAATTTGGCGAGTACGAACAATTTTCATTTAGTGGATGGAATGGTGAAAAGGTTTATGGTTATATCGTAAAACCAAGCGATTTTGATGCGACAAAAAAATATCCACTGGCATTTTTAATTCACGGCGGACCACAAGGTAGTTTTGGTGATCATTTTCATTATCGTTGGAACCCGCAAACCTATGCGGGCCAAGGATTTGTTGCTGTTATGATCGACTTTCACGGCTCGACAGGATACGGACAAGACTTTACCGATAGCATTACACAAAACTGGGGAAGCAAACCATTAATTGATCTACAAAAAGGCTTGAGTTTCGCCCTCAAAAAATACCCATTTATTGATGGAAGTAAAGCTTGTGCCTTGGGTGCTTCATATGGGGGATACATGGTTAACTGGATTGCTGGAAACTGGCAAAATCAATTTAAATGCTTGGTAAACCACGATGGCGTTTTTGATAATCGAATGATGTATTATGCAACAGAGGAACTATGGTTTGTTGAATGGGAAAATGGAGGGAGCTATTTCGAACAACCTAAAAACCATGAGCGGTTTAATCCAGTGAATTATGTGAAAAACTGGAAGACTCCGATGTTGGTCATTCAAGGCGGAAAAGACTACCGCATTCCGGAAACTCAATCGCTAGCTACTTTTACCGCTCTGCAGAAACTTAAAATACCAAGTAAGCTTTTATATTTTCCTGACGAAAACCACTGGGTATTAAAACCAAATAACAGCATACAGTGGCACCATGAAGTTAACCAATGGTTACATCAATATTTGGACTAAAAAATCCCCGGCAAAAGCCGGGGATAATATCTGACAACCGTCATTCGAATCAGAATCGTCATTCAAATAAGAATGGATTGCACCTGCAGAATCGAGAATCTTTTCTGACATTAATTATTTCTAATTAATGACTTTTCCGTTTAATAAAAATTTCAAACTGATACTCATTGCTAGTTTCTTGCTAAAGCCAAGGCCTGATTCGATTTTGGCTTTGTGGAGTTACCTTGCAAAGCATTTGAACCACAAGTTTGATCAGCATTACTCGGTAGGTAAGGTACGCCGCAGCAAGCACATGCTTTTAAACGTGTTCGCTTTTTTCTATAGATAAACCACTGATGTTTGCGGTTTTCCACTTGCTAGCGCCTCCGGTCATAATGAATACCTTAGTGTATAATTATGCATCCGAGGCCGGTAAAAGTTTAGAACAAACTTCGCAAAGATAGTTGAGAGATAACTGTTTTCGACTGTGAGCGATCTCTCACAAGACCATTATATCCCTGTCAGTTGCGACATCCAAAAATAATAAATATTATTGATCGCAAGTACGCCGACAATCAGCCATGTCAGTAACACGCCAACGATACGATAAGTACTAGCCCCCAAAGTTTTAGACAAACCAAGGGTGTGATTAACTCGAGCAATGATGAGAAGAACGCCACAAATATGTAGCAATATTGATGAGGTATGGTTTAGTTCTGCCACAAGCATTAGAATAATGGCAATAGGTA
Organism: Kangiellaceae bacterium; assembly: GCA_965230525.1. Taxonomy (GTDB): domain Bacteria; phylum Pseudomonadota; class Gammaproteobacteria; order Enterobacterales; family Kangiellaceae. The sequence goes on along the minus strand of OZ246008.1, from coordinate 3,019,094 downwards.
CATATTCAATAAAATTTGCATGAATGCGGATCGCTTTTAATAACTTTGAGTCATCGCCATCGCCAGCCCCTACTCCCAATTTTCGGCGAGTTGCGGCTACCTTGTAAGACAAACCTAAATACATTAACGATAACAGACCTAAATATAAAGATGTGATTATAAGCATTCGCTTTCCATTTATTATTTAACTGATTAATTCCAAATAGGCTTGCTCGGTTAAAACCGTCACTCCCTTTTCTGTCGCAGCATTGATCTTATTGGCGCCTACTTTTTCGCCGGTAACTAGATAGCTCGTTTTACCAGAGACCGACTTTGCCACCTTGGCGCCTAAAGTCTTTGCTTGTTTTTCCATATCGGCTCGCGAACCTTGTTGCATGCTTCCGGTAAAGACGATAACTTTATCGGCCAGAGGCGATAGTTCACCGGTAGCGTGAGTATCAATTTTACTACTGGATAAATTGAATCCCAGTTGATAGACCTTAAAAAATTCCGATTTAATGTTTGCCAATCCCTCAACGATAGCTTCGGCACTTAGCTGCGCAAAACCATCAATCGCAATCATTTGCTCTACAGAGACTTCAAATAATTCTGAAAGACTATGGTGTTGCAATAACTTTTCGCAATTACCAAAACCAAGTCGAGTCACACCAAACGCGGCTAAGAATCGCCAGTCCTCAATTTCAATTGTGCGACTTGCTGTTAGTTGATTTAACAAATTCTCGGCGGTTTTATCACCAAAGCCAAAACTGACTAGCTGCTCTCGTTGTAATTGATAAATGGAGTGGATACTAGTCACACCTTGGGCGGCGATCTTCTCAATAACCTTTGGACCAAAGCCGTCAACATTTCCCAAAGTTCTAAAAAAATGTACCAGAGTGTTTTCTGTTTGAGCTGGGCAGTCAGTTTTATTAGGGCAAATCAAATGATCGGCTTCCCAGATAAGATGAGCTTTACAGCTCGGACATTCACCGGGTATCTGGGGGTCTACTTGTTTAATGACCCGTTCAATTTTGGGAATAACCAAGCCGCTTCTGACGAGTTCGACAATGGCTCCTGGCCCCACCCCATTGGTTTTAACCATATTATAATGATGGACTGTGGCCCTGCTAATAGTAGCGCCGCTTAGCTTGGTGGGGTTTAACTCTGCGACTGGTGAAATTCTACCAGTGCGAGAAGTCTGTGGCGTAACGCTTAACACTTCAACTTCAGCTGATTCGTCATTCACCTTAAATGCGATTTGCCAGCGATGATGATGGCGAGTTGACCCCATTGCTGCCTTTATGAGCTCATTAGTCGTTTCTATAATAATTCCGTCAATATCATAATCAACAGCATTCCATATGGATTCACAAATTTGCTCAAAATCGTCGATAAATGCTTCTGCACTACCCTGCCAGTTATCTAACTCGGCAAACGGGTAAAATACACAAGCACCGTCATCTATCGCTTTTTGGATAAGCGGATCGACTTTCTTTTCGGCAATGATAGCCGCCTGAATGTTTCTCGAATTTTCGAAATGTTGGCTGAGTTGATTTTCAAAGTAGCTTTTACTAATCACAATCTCGCCAGGACCTAAGCCGCGTTTTGCGCCATTTGCAACTTGTAATCCTTTGGTGAACGCTCTTGATATATCCTGCCCTCGGGTACCATCACCTCGCGTGTACAGTACTTCACCATCGTCAAAAGCAGCGTAACCATCGAGTTTTGGTGTGACTCTTATTTCTACCGTATTTTGTTCAATGGACTCATTCTCGGCGACCTTTAATACTCGGTCGAGCCATTTTTGTATCGCTTCAAAACTATAGGCCTTATCGGTCGACAACATTCTTTGTGGTAACGGAACCGTTTTAGAATCGATCACAACTTCCGGCTCAACAGTCGTTAAAAACGCATGTTTAGGGTCTTTGAGTTTAAGTTGAGCAAGCAACACATGATCGTAGGTGTGGTCGTCGATAAGCGGGTATCCTGCACGGTAACAAGCGTTCGCCGCGTTTAATGCTAAAAGTAATTGGTCAATGTTTAGCTTCTCAACAGCATCAAGCTCGAATAACTCAATCCATTCAGATGAGGTCATGCTTGAGTTTAAGTTTTCTAGTAATCTTGACTGTTCGTCGGATAGATTTGATAGCATTGTTTTTGTGAATATTTAAAATTAATGTTGGAGTTTCAAACGGATCATCAATCACCGAACTTAAAACTGTAGTCTTTGATTTGATCTAATCGGTGATTATGAGTTTGCTTAGAGTAAACTGATTTGCTTTCATCTAGTAATTCGCCACCTAGTTCCTGTTGCAATAATAAGCAAGTCTTATACATGGCATTATAAGCAACTTGAGCATCATCCGGTCCCGGTAAGGTGACAAAGCAAGCGAGCGCAGGGGTTTCAAAATTTTCCATATTATTAATTTCAAACGTTCCCGGAGCGATACCATTAGCAAGGCTAAAAAGGACTGGTCCTGGGTCCTTGCCAGCGCGCGCTCTTCGATGAAAAATTCCCATCTCACCATGACGTAAACCTTGCGAAAGAAACAGCGGCAGAAAGTCTTTGCCTTTAAATTTAGTCCCCTGTGGTGCTTGCAGGATTAGCGAGAGCACCATGGCTTTTTCTGGCTCATTGGTCGATTTGTCAGCATTATTGGCCTGTGCAGATTCTAAAATTACAGACTCTTCGCTTTCAGACTCTGGGCTTGTAGGCTCACGCTGAACATTAGGACTTGAGGTTTTTTCTTGGTTTTCGCTGATTGGATCAGCTACTGAAGCATTGGGATTGATACTGTCTCCCAACGAGCTATCGATGAATTGTTCGACCGTGGAACCTTGAACTTTGGGATGAGGTCGAGCGCTCTCTTTTGTCTGAAGTTGGCTGATTTGATCCGACTCAACACTTGCGGGTCTTGGTGTCCCTACCCCGACATGATCAAATCCAGCACTATCCACCGTTTCAGCAATATTATTAAACTGCTTTTTTAATTTTTCGTTTTCTTTTTGTAGTCGTTTCTTTTTTGCATAGTCGTAATAGACATAACCGACCAATGCGCATCCAGCAATAATTAGTGCGATTCGTAGTTGCCAATCCATAACTATAAACCTTTCTAAACGAATAAATTAATTTTAGATACCTGCTAAATGCGCAGCTTCGTCCACATCGACCGATACTAATCTCGATGCGCCTGGCTCTTGCATGGTCACACCTGCCAATGCGTTTGCCATTTCCATTGATACTTTATTATGGGTAATATAAATGAACTGAAGATGTTCTGACATCTCTTTCACCAACTTACAGAATCGACCGACGTTAGCATCATCCAGTGGTGCATCAACCTCATCTAACATACAAAATGGCGCTGGGTTTAATCTGAATATTGAGAAAACGAGAGATAACGCGGTTAATGCTTTTTCTCCACCAGACAGCAAATGAATAGTACTATTTCGCTTGCCGGGTGGGCGAGCCATTACAGTCACACCGGTATCGAGTAAATCTTCACCGGTCATTTCGAGATAAGCATGTCCACCTCCAAAAACTTTTGGAAATAGCTCTTTCATACCATTGTTAACTTTGTCGAACGTTTCCTTAAATCGAGTGCGCGTTTCTTTATCAATTTTTTTAATCGCAGTCTCCAGCACTTCCAACGCTTCCTCTAAATCTTCGTGTTGCGCATCAAGGTATACTTTACGTTCCGATTGTTCTTTATGCTCTTCAATTGCTGCTAGGTTTATTGCGCCTAGACGCTGAATACGATTAGCCACCGTTTCTAATTTTTTATTCCACTCATCTTCACTCGCTTCGAGCGGAAGCCCTTCAAGAATTTCCTGAATATCCTCATCATGGCTTGTGATATTTTCTTCTTGTGTACTTTGCTTAGTGCTATTTTCTGACCACTGCATACGGAGTCTTTCTAAACGACTTCGTACAGCTTGCGCAGCTTGCTCCGCTTCAGAGCGTTGTTTTTCATGCACTCTGATGGACTTTTCAACTTCTTCTAAGCTATCACGTGCTTTAGCTAAGTCTTCTTCGGCGATTAAACGCTTTTCTAACGCCTCTTCTAACTCTATTTGCAAGTCATCATCTGGCGAATTAGCCGTTCTAAGTGAATCTTCAATCGAAGCTTTGCGCGCCTGCATTTCACTAATCTGACTATGCATTCGTTGATTCGTCGATTGGTTTGAGTTAATTTCCGTCTTTATATTGGCCACTTGCAACTCAAGCTGATGACTCTTATCTTTAGCTTCTCGTGCTTTATTTTTGGCTTGCTCTAGCTCGTTTCGCCTCGCGTCCTTTTGGTTGCTCAGCTGTTCGCGTTTTTCAAGATCACCAGCCATTGCGTCAACTAATTTTTCTAAGCTTGCTCGGCTTTGTGCTAGGGATTGTTCGTCAATTTGCAGTTGATGATTAAGGTCTGCTCGCTCTTTTTCTAACGCATCTTTGCGTTTTACCATTTGTTCCAATTTGGCTTGTTGTGAACCAACTTGGGCTCGCAAGTCACTATAGCGTTTACTGGTTGCGCTTAATCGACGCTGCTTTTCTTCCCAGTCATTTTCTAAGTCTTTTAGCTGTTCGGACTCTTCTTCCGCTAGCGTCTGCACCTGCTCTAGCTTTTCTTCTAGCAGCGCTAACTCTTGCTCTAAGTTTTCTATTTCAGCTTCTCGCTCCAAAACGCTCATTTGATCGGCCGCTTTCTTAGTGACTCTAAGCCAGTTGCTGCCGACCCAAAGACCATCTTTACTAATAACAGACTGTTCCCCACTTAAGGTCGATCTTGACGCCAGCGCCTGTTCAGAGGTTTCAACCACTCGCACCTGAGCAAGCAATTGAGCAACCGCTCCAGCGTTTTTGACTTTATTAAGTAGCGAGTCTTGAATCGGGCTAGTCGCCGCCACCTGTTCGCCAAAAAGACAAATTGAACCGGTGTTGAGCGTCGATAATTGGTTAGCGACTTGGTCGAGATCGGATACGGAAACCGCTTCTAGCGCTTCGCCTAAGACCGTTTCAACAGCCGTTTCCCAGCCAGTATCAACTTTAATTTCTTGAGCTATCTTATTGTTTTTACTTAGGTTATTATCCTCAAGCCATTGCTTTACACCTTTATCCGAACTACCGAGAGCAGCATTTTGCATCGCCTTGAGTGAAATATGTTTACTTTGAACTTGCTGTAATTCTTTACGACTGGATTCAATCTCGGTTTGACGCTCTCGACGGAGCTGTCGTTTCTTAGAAATTTGTTCAAATAGCCCCTCTACCACTTCCGATAATTGGCTAGTTTCTTCTTCTACCTTACTAAGCTCAATCGAGGCTTCAAGAACATCTTGCTCAATTGGCTGAGCTTGCAAATTACTTGCTTCCTGCTCATTCGCTTCGATTCGCTTGCCCAAGCGTTCAATGACCCGATCAAAGTGCTGAATTCGAGTTCTTTCAACTTCCATCCGTTGACTGTTTTCTGCCGATAATTTGTTATAGGTTTCCCACTCTTGTTCCCAATCTAATAACTCGGCTTCTAAATCGGCTAACAGCTCGGTTGCTTCTTGCATACTTTGTTGCTGGATTTCTAATTCGGGCTCCAACTCTATCAAGCGTTCTTTTAGCGATTCAAGATTTTGCTCATCTTGTGTCATTTGTTCCAGCATATGACTTAAAGAGCCTGAGACTTGCTGAAAATCTTGATTCAATTGACTTTGTCTTTCTTTTTTGTGGGCTATCCCCTGCTCTAAGCGCGCAATATCAGCGCCAATTCCATAAAACTTACCTTGTGCCGCATTAAATGCATCCGACAACTCAATATGTTGCTCACGAGTTTTCTCAATTTGCGCATCGGCATGTCTTTGTTCTGCGACTCTTGCTTCCAGATCGGTATCAAGTTTATTGATTTCCGCGGAGAGCAATTCAACCTGTTGGTTAAATTTTCGCCACTTTAAAGCCGATAGTTCACCTTTTAATTTTCGCTCTTCTTGTTTGAGATCTTTATATTTAGAAGCGGCATTGGATTGTCGTTGCAAATGCGCTAATTGTTTACCAAGCTCCTCTCGAATATCAGAGAGACGCTCCATATTTTCGCGGGTGTGTCGAATGCGGTTCTCAGTTTCTCGGCGTCTTTCTTTATACTTGGAAATACCTGCCGCTTCTTCTAAGAAAACTCTCAATTCTTGTGGTTTAGACTCAATTAAGCGGGATATCATTCCCTGCTCGATAATCGCGTAACTTCTCGGCCCTAACCCGGTCCCCAAAAAAATATCAGTAATGTCTTTACGTCTACATTTAGTGCCATTCAAGAAATAAGTAGATTGACCATCACGAGTCACCATTCTGCGAAGGGCTATCTCGGCGTACCCAGCGTACTCCCCAGTCAATGTTCCATCGGAATTATCGAACACTAGCTCAATACTAGCTTGACCGACAGGTTTGCGAGATGTTGACCCATTGAAAATTACATCAGTCATGGAGTCACCGCGAAGGTGCTTAGCAGACGACTCCCCCATAACCCATCGAACGGCATCGATTAGATTTGATTTTCCACACCCATTAGGACCAACGATTGCCGTAAGGTTTTCGGGAAAAGGGACGGTTGTGGGATCAACAAAGGACTTAAATCCTGCAAGTTTTATCTGTTTTAGTCGCATTCTTTGTTCTTTTTAATACTTTTTGGTAAACCTTCTGTCTAACAGCGATATTTTCTGGGGTGTTGCCCCTAACCACGCAGAAAGATTTACAATTAAGGTCTGGTTTTGTCAAACGCATTAGTTTAAATTATTTCTTCACTAAAGCACACTTATAATGTTTTAAAAGAGTTAATTAATCGACAATGCAATCACAATCTTTTCAAGGTGCTCAATATTTGAGCAAAGGATGGCAACTCGTTTGGCAGCCCGGTATTAAGAAATTCGTCTTCATCCCATTATTAATTAACTTTCTACTACTATCCATTGCCGCATTTTATGCGTTTAACCTCATTTCAGACTGGTACACCAGTTTACCAATCTGGCTCGCTGATAAAATCAACTCGCCCGACTGGTATGTCAGTTGGCCCGCAGAATTTCTCAACTGGCTAGTCAATTCTTTGGATTGGCTATTATGGCCCCTGATAGCGCTAAGTGTATTTATTACGGTCTTTTTTGCATTTGGCTTTTTAGCTAACTGGATTGCCGCGCCTTTTAATGGGATGTTATCCGAAGCCGTCGAAAAACACTTAGCTGGTGAAGACTACCAGTCGGTTGAGTTTACTTGGATAGACTTTCTCAAGGATATACCGAGACTGATAATGAGAGAATGGAAGAAGCTAGCCTATTACCTACCTAGAGCTTTAGGCTGTCTACTACTACTACTAACGCCTTTATCTCCTTTGGTGCCAATTATCTGGTTTTTCTTTAATGGTTGGATGTCGGCCATTCAATATATTGACTACCCAGAAGATAATCACCGGCGGAGTTTTCAACAGACTTTGCAAAACCTGAGCGCAAATCGCAGTGGTCCGTTCGGTTTCGGCTTAATGGTAATGCTTTTTACCATGATTCCAATTGTAAATATTCTGATAATGCCCGTCGCAGTCGCCGGCGCTACCAATTTATGGTTTGATCAATACCGCCACTACAAACAATAGTCTCATAGCGATTGAGTGAGTCAGTGTTGAGGAGTCAGTTCAATGCACAAAAAGCCTAGCGTTTGTCATATCAAACCATAAGCCATAGTTCGCACAGGGCAAAGTAATTAAAACAGACTAATTCTCTAGTTTTAAGTGATCTATCTTGGGTTGAGGATGATTTTCTGGTGGCTTTTCCGGCAGTATTCTTTCACCCGCCGATGCCAGTGATAGTTGGCTAGTGTCAACTTCTCGCTTTTCATATACCTTGTCGGGAAGTATTTGCGCTCCCACCTCAGCTAAACTCATATCTTGGTCGAGTTCTTGAGCTTCTTTGGCTGTCGTTTCGAGATTGCTTGATTGCGGGTTTTCAGCAGCAGGCAGGCCAGATGCTCGACTACTTTGACTCTGTTCAACTTGAGGCTGCGGTTTGAAGGTTTCAGGCTGCTGTTCATGCTGATTTGGCTCACTTTGTGTCGGCTCACTGGATTCTGGGGCAGGTCCAAAACTCGCTTTACCCTGCGAAGACGGCGCGGCAACGGGTGCTTCAACTTCTTTAATTAGAGCGAGAGCACCTGCTTTTTTAAGGGCCGACTGATATTTCATCGCGGTGGAATAGTCGAGTCCTTTTCTTACTGCGACTTCAGCACCACTAAATAATTTTTCGACGGCTTCTGGTGATGATTTAAATAAGCCGACCAAGTTGGATTTAACCTCAGACTCATCCATATTTCGGACGACTTGCCCTCTAAAAACAACGTCAAATTTGCCATCGATCATTCTATCTATCTCTTTTTCCAGAATTTGATTAATATATTATAGTTACTAGAGCTCAAACCTGTACAGCTTTTGGGCATAATCTTGATGAACTTCAATACTTTAGATAGCAAACTGACCAAATATGGATAACGAAGAACCAGCAATCGATAACTTTCTCGAAGAGATGCAAGGGGTAAAACCCATCACTCAAGACAAAGTGGAAAACCATACGACACGCCGCCTTGAGCGCATTAATGCAAATTATCGGCGTAACGCTGCGACCGGGAGATTTGAAAAGGACGAGAACTTTTTAACCGATGGAGAAGTATTTCCGGTGGCGCCAAACGAAGTTCTTGAATATAAAACAAGCGGCATTCAACCACAGGTTTATAAAAACCTACGGTTAGCGAAGTACAAATTTGATTATCATTTAGATCTTCACCGACACACCATTCAACAAGCCAGAGAAGCCGTTTTTCGCCTAATTAGCAGTGGTGAAATAGAGGATCTACGATGCTTTTTAATCACTCATGGTAAAGGCGAGCGAAGTAAAAAACCGGCCGTGCTAAAATCCTTTGTAAATCATTGGCTAAAGCAAATTGAACAAGTAGTTGCTTTTCATTCTGCAATGCCAAAGCATGGAGGCACGGGCTCGGTTTACGTTTTACTTAAAAAGTCAAAGCATAAGAAGCGAATAAACCAAGTTAAATACCAATGACACCACCTTATTGCTAGAGATAATCTACTGGCTCTGGCTTGAGGGTTTGAATTATCAACGAGTTTGCCCTACCCCTATCGAATTAATCTCTTGCCGAAAAAAGAGTTTACCAACAAACCGCAGACACTTGCTAATTCTTAAGTGCTCGATCTATTTCTTCTTTATCTAGTGATTTTTGAGTCTCGATACTGACATCACCCATTTTGATGACTTCGTAATTATCGACATTTGGCATTCGCTCGCTGTGTTGTACAACACCGTTTTCATCGGTCCATTTATAAATTAACCGCTCAGCGAGCTTAGCTGTAGCTAGCCCTCCTTCAGAAATCTTCTCTCCTGAAAATATAATGCCCAAGTCAGTAGTAAAACTACCGATATCCCCGCCATGACGGTACTTCTCCCAAGCCGTTGGCACCTGGGTAAAATCTCTACCACCAAAAAACTGCAGTCCCACCAGAATAACGACGAATAGGACAATTGCGATCAGAAACTTCTTAAACATGGGAAACCTTACGTATTAAACCTTAATTTCTACAAAGACTAGCATTGCCGCAGCCAAAATTCAAAGCAGACGAATCTATCGCCTGCGAATTCGAGAACCGGTCATGATTGTTGGAATTGGTTTTTTCTGAGGTGCTTTAAATACAAACTCTAGCGAAGTTAAATGAGCTACTCGCTTGCCATCTCTCTCGGCCGGCTGATATTTCCAGTGCTTAAGTCGGCGATAGATTTCATCAGAGAAAGCTTCATCAGCATCTTCCATAATATTTATATTGCTGACGTGACCATCGCTTTCGATACTAAAATTAACGCGAACGGTTTGATTTATCATTTTATCCCAGGCGCGTCGAGGATACTTAGGATAGGGTGTGAATATAGCCTTAGGCTCCTTAAAGTCGGGCACTGACTTCAAATCTAGCGAGGCTGTTTTTAGAAGTCGGGATTCTTTGTTAACCGCTTCGTTTGGAAGTAGATATTGATCCGACAAAGCCTTGGAAGACAAATCAAGGTATAACTCTTTGTTGACACCGCTAGCTCGCTCAGTTTGTGCCGTCTTTGCAGACTCGACGGCTACATTTTTTCGCTCTTCAGACTCAACTTCAGATTTAATTTCAGGCTTATCTTTAGCTTTTTCTAACGCTGGATTTAAGGCTTTGCGTTTATTAGCAGATTGGTTCGATTTATTTTTAACACTTACTTTCCGTACCGCCGTTTTATTGAAACGTTCCCTATCCCCGTTTTGAGCTGTTTTACTTGACCGACCTTGCTGATTAACGCTTTTAGAAATGACCTTTTTGTTCACGCTAGTGAGCTTTTCTGAAGCCAATTTTTCGACCACGTCTCGCGCGACCATTGGCTTATCCTTCGAGCTAGGCTCGTCAATAGTAAGTGGCTCAATGAGACTTTGAGGTGTTTGCGCTTCACTTCGATCTTCTCTTTGGTTAGTTTTTTGTCTGACAACTGGCAATGCTGTTTCTGCCAATATGGGCGTATTTTGAGAGCTCGCGTGAGCTGTGTCTTCAAAATTAAAAGTCGTTGACAATGCAGCAAAGCTAAACAGGAAAACCATAAATCCAATAGTAATACTTTTAAGCGAGGTCGCAGGCTTGTACTGGCTATCTAGAATATGTGAAATTCGATGCTTAAGCATACCACCAGACGCAGCAACAGCGACCAAAGATAAATTTCCTTCTCTTAATTCTTCAGTGCCTAATAATGCCTTGGCGAGGTTAATTTTGGCACTTTCATCGTTTCCTAAAACTTGCAACGCATATTGGTCGCATATGTACTCTCTTTCATCTCGTATCACTTTATTGATCCAGTAAATCACCGGATGATAAAACAAACAGATTTGAACCAAGCTTTGCAACAAGTTAACAGCAAAGTCCATTCGTTTAATGTGAGCTAACTCATGCGCGATAATCAATTCAAGGTGTTTGGTTTCAAGTCCAATAGTGATAGCAATTGGCAATAAAATAACTGGCCGCAACCAACCAATCACCACGGGGACATTAACCTTTCGCGACTTTAGGATGGTGATTCGTCTTTTGAGTTTATATTTGTCGGAAAGACTTGTGACGATATTCTCTACACGATGGCTTACTTTGGCAACACCTTCTCGGGTAAGCTTAAACGTTCGGTTCAAATCAAGGACAAACTTGGCTGTCATAATAAGACAACCCAATACCCATGCAATCAAAATGTAACTTAGGTAATCAACATTAGTTTTCGAGGTTTCGATTAAGGGCGTTTGGGTCTCTGAGCTGGAACCGGTAATTATCTGAGATTGACTTTGATTACCCACGTTAGTATCAAAACTATTTACACTTTCACTCAGGAACGCAGGGGTGACAATATTTGTCGGCGATTGGCTTATCAAATGAAAAGTCATAATGGGACTTATCACGCTCAAGATTAGTACGGTGACTGCGAGCCGATAGCGCAAATTAAATTTATTGCGTGGTACACAAACCAATGCCAACCACATTGCAGCACCTAGAGCAGCGCCTTGCCAAATAAAGTGGATAAGAGTGAGAGCTAAATTAGATACTAATTGACTTGAAACTAAACCATCTAACCATTCCATCGATTACTTCCCTTCGAGTCGTTTAAGTACGGCCTTTATTTCTTCAATTTCTTGTTTGCTAGATTTCTCAGACAGCGCGCGAACGACTAATTGCGATGTAGAACCCGCAAACACTTTAGAAACGATTTCGTTTACAAACTGTCCTTGAGTATCTTCCTCGGAGACAGAGGCCGAATAAACATGAGCCCTTGCTGAAGCATCGCGACGTAACAATTCTTTTTCATGCATGATTTGCATAATTTTAAGTACTGTCGTGTAGCCGGTCGAGTGAGTTGCTTTGAGGCTATCATGGACTTCACGAACCGTTGAAGGACCCTTTTTCCAAAGGACTTGTAACACTTCCAGCTCTGCACCAGTGGGTTTTATACTTGTTCTCATAAGGCACTTTTGAATGTCGGTGGTTTTGCGATTACTAGCCACAATATACGATTATGGTCGTAGTTGTCAAATGTGCCAACATCCACATCTTGTTTAAGGTGATATAGCGGGAAAAGCTGGTTTATAGGTGGATAAAGCGACCTAAATGTTCGCAGCTAACAGATGGTTCCTATCAAATAGGTTTTAACCTACTGGCGATAATTGCAAGATTTAATCTAACGATTGTTATAGGTTAGTTTCTTTACTGTTCACTCGCCAAATCGCAATAGGATAAAAGAATCGCATCTTATTCTGCCATTTCTAGGAACATGTTACGCCATACAAGGTAATCAGAATGCTCTGCTTCAATCAGTTCAAAGCCCGCAATGGATTCCCCTTGCTCATTGATTTTATTCCATTTGACCTGTCCGGTTAGTAGAAATTTATATCCACCACTTTCAAAGGAAATTAGCAACTCTAGAATGGCATCGACAATAAATGGATATTCAGCTTTAATTTTCAAGCCGTCCTTAGAAATGTCCTGAGTGGTACACTCAAGCATAACGTTATCGTCAGCAAATTCCTTGCTTGCAGCCAATATCTCGATAAAGATGGTTTCTTCTCGAGGATGGCGCAGTTGTTTTCGACTATCTGTATCCATATTTAATTAAAGCTCGATTCAGCACGAACATAAAACGCTAAAGACTTGATTTTTCTATAATTTCTCGACGAACTTCTTCCAAACTTGCAAGTTGGACTCTTGAATATCGATTAATTTTAGACCGATATAATAAGTTGGCATATCATCAACTTCTAAGCACCACTTCACTTCGGCTTCAGCCTCGATGACCGCCCACATGCTACCTAAATCAATTTCCAATGGAACATGTTGGTTCAGCCCAAGCGGCGTCCTCGACACCAACTTGAGCCCTCCCGCGGAAATGTCTTGGCTACTGCATTTTAGAATACGAACAACATTATTATGAGCCGAGTCGTTAAACTTAACCGTAACCGATTGTTCAACAAACTTTCGCTTCTCACGTCTTAGATCATCCAAATCGTCTGTCATAACGATATCCTGAGTTGGCTATTAGAAACGGTGGTTTAATCTAATTATAGAATAACACTCAGTTTTTTGCCCACTGAAGCGATGATCAAGTTGATTGTTTAGTTTCCTCAATGTAGTTATCGATATAGATTTCAAGTATATCAAGTGGAACAGCACCATTTTTTAGCACCACGTCGTGAAAATCTTTAATATCAAACTGGGCCCCTAAGGCCTGTTTTGCTTTGGCTCTTAGTTCCAGAATTTTCATCATACCTACCTTGTATGCACAGGCTTGACCAGGCATAACTATGTATCTTTCGATTTCTGCTATAACGTCAGACTCAGCCATACCGGTATTTCTCATCATATATTCTATGGCTTGTTCACGACTCCACTTTTTAGCATGAATGCCCGTATCAACCACTAGCCGAACAGCTCTAAAAAGTTCGGCTTGTAAGCGGCCTATATTGTCGTACGGATTTTCTTGATAGCCTAACTCCCAAGCAACCCGCTCGGCATATAAAGCCCACCCTTCAACATATGCGGTAAACGGTGCAAATTTTCGAAATAATGGGACGTCCTCTAGCTCTTGTGCAACCGCAATCTGAAAATGATGCCCTGGAATTGCCTCGTGATAGGCAAGCGTTCGCATGCTGTACTTAGGGGTGGCTTTAATATCATACAAATTCGCGTAGAAAATACCGGGACGTGAACCATCGATGGCTGGCCCATTATAATAAGCGCCTGGGCTTGTTTTTTCTTTAAATTTAGGAATCCGTTTTACCTCGACCCCTGCTTTAGCTTTGATTCTAAATGCTTTGTCCATTCCAGCATCAATCTCATCAATAATTTTCTGATAATCAGCTAAAATCTGCTGCCGGCCCTCGTCAGTATCTGGATAATAGAACCTTTGCTGGTTGGCCAACTCGGATATTGCGGCTTGAAAACCAGCAGAAATATCAGCGCCCTCCGCGGCTAAAATTGTCAAAATCTCTGCCTGTATCCGCTCCACTTCACTCAAACCTACCTTGTGTATGTAGTCTGGGGTGTAATCTGTAGTGGTAAAAAACTTAAGTGCGAGCCGGTAAGCCTCGTCACCATTGGGTAGTTTCCAAAACCCATCGTCTGTTGTAGCCTGATCCTGAAGGCCCTCGAAATAGCGAGTCAGCTCCACGTAGGCTGGATAGACAGAGTTTTCCACAGCAACTTGTGCTTGATTCATTAACTGCTGCTTTTCTTCTTGGTCTAATCCTTCTACTTTATCCAATTTATCCTTAAACGATTTAAACAAAATGTTCTCTTGTACCGGAGTTTCAACAAAAGCAGTCATTTCTTCAGTGACGCGCTCGATAACAAACTTAGGTGGTACGATGCCATTTTCGGTGCGCAGCTTGATACCCGCTAAAACTTGATTAAATTTGCGGGGAAGTTCGTTTAAGCGTGCTATGTAGTGTTCAGCATCTTCTGCTTGGTTGATTTGATGTTGCGCTTCCATGAAAGTTGGAAAACCGTTCTGCACTCCAAATAGTTGATTAACCGGATAATTGTGATATTTGAATGGTTCAGCTTGTTTGGCAAACTCTAATAAGTAAGTCGCAATTTTTTTGGACATAAGCTCTTCTTTGCTAAGCGACTCGTCATCATAGGAATTGAGGGTTTCCAATTCCTTTGCAAGAAACTTAAAAAACTCTTCGGTCGATTCTGGACTAGCATCATCTAACTCTGCGTTATGTCCATTGATTCCAAACTGTTCAAGAAAGCTAAGTGAGGTAAGAGTTTCAGGGCTATTGAAAGCCATTTTGAGTGCAAAACGGTCAAAAAAATGATTGATGTAAATCGGCTTGCCATACCAAATATGAGCTGCAAAACCGGCCCCACCAAGAATTGCCAAAAGAATTAATACTGCGAGCCACTTTAGGACTGACTTGAACATCGAGTAACCTCCTCTTCAAATATTATTTTTATTTTCTTTGATTCTTATAAATCTTACGTATCAATTTATGAAACCTGTTAGGAAACCATTGTGCTATATAGTAGCCAACAAGGCTCTTGCCTTGGGCGATAACCGCTTCTTCGGTGCCTTTAGCGATCAATCCAATTATTTTCAAAGCACATTGCCTTGCTGGCAATCCATTTGCGGTCTGAGCATCTTTCTTGCCATACCTTGTCATGTCGGCTGTCAAAGCATTAGAACTCAGATTAGTGTCAACCCATCCAGGATTAAGCACTTGAACTTTAACCCCATGATTCGAAACTTCTGCTCTTAATGCGTCCATAAACCCAACCAATGCATGTTTTGACGCACAATAGGCACTTCGTTCAGGAACTCCCATCTTACCAGCTAAACTCCCGATAGAAACAATTCTTCCTTTGTTCCTTTGTAACATTTCTTCAATGACTAACTTACTGATTTGAGCGGCTGCAAAAAAGTTGACTTGCATAATATACTGTTCCACCGATAATGAGGTAGTCAACGCTCTGCCTCGCTGTCCGATGCCTGCACAATTAATCAAACAATCAATTTGGATCCCTCTATTTCTTAACTGCTGGTAGGCAGGCTCTATTTGCTCTTGCTTTGACAGGTCGATGGCTAAGATGACATGCTGGCTCTGGTTATCCATTAAATGCAACGTTTTATTCATATCCTCCACGCGCCTTGCACTTAGCACTATTCTCGCGCCTCGCTGACTCAACAGAATACAAATTTCTCTTCCTAATCCAGAACTTGCGCCAGTCACCCAATATACTTCTGACTTAAACAATGATTTCGCTCCGTTTTATTCTTAGTGGTTGCAGATCCAAACAGACCCTTTTTCCCGCTTGTTTTTTATTACACTGACATAACAATATACTTAATTTGAGATATTTTGGCGTCATTTAGTCCGATATAAGCCCTTAAAACATCATAAATCACTTTAAATAAATACTCTAACTTATTGTAATTAAATCAGCTTATTTTACTAATTTAGGTTTTGTGATCAATTGTGCGCTGAGTCGCATAATTAATTCAAGTCTTTGCTATTATTTTTACCGTCGAAAGGTAGATTCATCAGAAAAATCAAAGGATTGAACTAACTTGCAGTAGACGACGAGGTGTAAATGAAGTGGTATACACGAGATGATGGGGCGATTTGCTTAGGCAACCCCTCTCAGCAAAAAACAAAATTCCAAGTAGTCACAGAGGTCAAAGTCGATACAAAAATCGATACCGGACTTACTGAATCTCACATAGATCTCATTGGTTCATTTCCCGAAGATTGGCGTGGCGATGTTAGGATAGCGCAAAAAATCAATAACGCGGCAAAGCACCTTTTTGGACTAAGTAACAACTTAACGGCAGAAGCTTTGGCCTAGTTAATCAAGAATAAATAAATTATCTAATAATTAATAAAAATTACATTCCGACTATTTTAGCGTTTTTTACGGAGGGGCCCATGAACAAGAAAAACCAATTAAGCGATAATAAGCAAAATACAACGACTAACCAAAACAAAGAAACCGACGAAATAAGTCTCGAAAAGGTACTCGACACACTAAACGCACAAGCGGACACCTACAAACACGCTGGAATGACACATATTTCGTCACTGCTTGCTGAAGCCAGTTGAGAAAGAGGGTTCTGCCGCGTCAATTAGCTAACAATAATCAAAAAGGGTTGCCAATTGGCAACCCTTTTTTTATCTAACAGAGTTATCGTAAACAACGTTTAGCAGTTTACTATTAATCACATTTGAATCGGCTCGATTTTAATTAGCTTATCAAAACGGCTTTTCACAACAGCTTTTCACAACAGCTTTTCAAAATGCTTTAACTAACAATACGATGTTATGCTGCGTTTATCAGTGGTTGAAGCTCATTATTCTGATGCATCTCCATGACAATGTCACATCCACCAATTAGTTCTCCATTGACCCATAACTGAGGAAAAGTCGGCCAATTTGCATATTTGGGTAATTCACTTCGAATATCTGGGTTTTGCAAGATGTCGACGTAGGCAAATTCTTTACCGCAAGACATAAGCGCTTGTACTGTTTGAGCGGAAAAACCGCACTGAGGAGCCTCAGGAGACCCTTTCATGTATAGGATAATTTTGTTTTCTTCAATTTGAGTCTTAATTTTGTCTACAGTTTCCATTAGGCACTCTCTTAAATTTGGTTTATAAGCTAAAATTAATTGGACACTCACCCGAGCTTGGGGTCGAATTGTAGCGAGTAAAGAGGTCAATAACCACCTAAGTCTAAGAATAATTCCACAAGCGAGCTCGCTCCCCTCTACTTATGGTCAGTTGCAGCAGTTTTCAAGCATCTATCTCACTTTCTTATACTTCAGATGGTTAATATCTCACATCAACTTAATCGTTAACACCTATTATGATTTTGGCAAATAAAGCAAACTTACTCTTCAAAAGCAACCAGCTTATTTAACCGCAAGCTAGCTAGGATGTGGCTAGCTTGCATATAGTCTCGGACTTACTGAATTAACGAAGGAACGTTAAATGTTGCCCATTCAATCAAACTCAAAGTACCTACTTGTATTATTTCTTTTTTTGACCAAGTCAACCATTGCGCAAACTTATCAATGGACCGATAGTGAAGGCAAAACCCACTTTGGTGACCGACCACCGCAAAGTGAGCTGTCTCAAGCGATCAATTTGCCTCAAATTCAATCGCTTAAGTTCACTGAAGTTAAGGTTAAATTGAAGCGGATAAATAAGACGACACGCAAATCCAAAAAACCTACCATGACACAATGCCAGAAAATTAAACAATCTATCAACAAGCTTGAAAAAGCTCTAACAAAAAGACAAAAAGCGTCAGAATTTGATAAGAACAATCAAAACTTAATTCAACTTAGATGGCGAAAGCGTAAGCATTGCTAGCCGAAACCTGTGTACTCAAGCACAAACTAATTGGTTTACATGGCCGGTGTATTTTTCGGTATACTCTCTTTATTCATTTCTATTTGAAACATTTTGATGTCAAGCTTTCAAGAGTTTCCGCGAATTATCACTTTAGTATTTAATCAAGCGACGGTGATAAAGAAGCTAAATTACAGTTCTTCCTCAGCCGCAATCAAATTAGTGGTTGCTTCCAATCTTTACCTCGATACTCTGCAAGAAAACTTGGCTAAGCACTCAGTTAATCACAATTCATCGCTTGAGTTTGAACAATCAACTTTCGATTTAGTAAATCAATATTTAGGCTTAGAAATACATCAATTGGTGTTCGAAGCATGTAGCAAATTTGATGTCAACGCTTTCACCGCCATATGCGGGAGCTTGGTCGGTGGTGGAGAACTTGTTATTCATCTGCCTGCTGACTCTAAAAGCCAACTTGGTAAATTAAACTTTGGAGCACTCACTAAAATAAGCTCAACTCTAGCACGGTTTATAAACCAATTATTTATTAACGATAATACGCAAATCAAAATTGAGAAAGACAGTATTTGTTTACGCTCCATACAAAAAAATGATTCAACTCTCGCCAGCCCAAAAAACGCTTTCGATAAACAGCAATCGGAAATCATTAAACGAATCAAAAGTTGTGCAACCGGGCATGCTAGGCGGCCGCTGATAATATCCGCTAGTCGAGGACGCGGTAAATCAGCGGCATTAGGAATTGCTATCGCTGAAATCATCTTCTCGTCCGATCGCAAAATATTTGTGACTGCCCCGAGCAAAAGGCAACTTGCTGTTTTTTATCGGCACTTAAATAGACGGTTAAAAGAACAGCTCAATCAATATGAACACTCGCACATCACAAAGCTTCAAGCAATGATCGACTCCCAGCTTACCTTTTTAGCGCCTGATGAATTGGCCTTGAGGAAAAGTCTCGATGGGTTGTTGGTGATAGAAGAAGCTGGTTCGATCCCAACTCAGCTACTCAACCAATACTTACATTTAACAAATCGAATGATTTTCTCAACCACTTTAGATGGTTATGAAGGTAATGGTCAAGGTTTTGAAATAAGGTTTAAACAAACGTTAAAAAATGCTTATCCACAGTATAGGCAAGTTAGTATGACGATTCCCGCAAGGTGGGCTCAATTTGACCTACTTGAGCACTCAATGAATAAAGCATTTCTGCTCGACACAGTGATGCCTAATGAAAATATCGAAACCTACTCACTCAATCCTTTCGATTCACTCAATTATCGACATGTAACGCAAGAAGAACTCAGTCAGAACGAACCCTTGTTAAGAGAACTCTATGGCTTACTGGTCAATGCTCATTATCAGACTCGCCCAAGTGACCTAGAAATGATTTTGCAGGATTGTAAAATAAAGATTTTTATCGCCACGCTAAACAATACCGTGATTGCAGCAGCACTCACCATAGAAGAAGGTCCTTTAACCGAGCAACAACAAGGTTTCATACAAAGTAAGCGGCGAGTTTCTGGTCACCTACTGCCACAATCCTTGCTAGCTCATCAAGGCTTTCAACAGGCAGCGAGCTTAAAATTTCTAAGAGTTATGAGAATATCAGTATCGCCAAAGTTACGCCGCCATCGAATCGCTTCCAAACTACTCAGTTTGGTCGAGCAGTATGCCACTCAAAACCAATTTAACTTTGTTGGCGCAAGCTTTTCTTTATTTAGTGACGTTATTAAGTTCTGGTTTCACAATGATTACTCGATTTCAAGAATCGGACTTAGAAGAGACTCTTCAACCGGCGCTCCTACAGGTGAATTTATAAAACTGACACTCAAAACCTGTAAAACTTCCTTGACTCTCTTACAACAAATATCGCAGCAATTTAGTCAACGCTTTTTTTACCTCGCTTCGTCAAGCTTAGTCAATGTGTCGACTGATATTATGCTTTTGATTTATTGCTTTCAGTTCAATAATAGTATCCTTAAGGATGATCTAAAAGAACGAGCGGAGCCGTTAATAGAGTGTTTAATCCCCTACTTCGAACAACAGCGCAGCTTAGAAATGATTGAGTGGGAAGCCTATCAAGTCACAAAATTATTATTACTAAAATCGAATGAAGGCTTGGCAGAGCGTGACGATAAAAGCGAGTTATTTATTTCGGCAAAGATGCTTTTTGCAAAGCTCATACAACGCAAGAACTGGAAAACGATTGTCGAGGAATTTCAAACTAGTGGAGAAAAAGAAAGCCGAAAAATTATCCGGCTTTCTCTGCAAGGTTTGGTTAAAAATAACGACCTAAAAGTTGTAAACTACCGTCACGGCAGTAACCGTATCTAAATCTTCAGCGCCTTCCCGAACATCGGATTGATGAGTCGCTGTTAAAGATACTTTTAATGCTAGATTTTCTGCGATGTTCGCGCTCACGCCAGTATAAGATTTAGTCACAGTATTCTCATCACCAATATCTGCCGAAAGCTTTTGCTCGAATTTGGACGACTCAGAAATCTTCCATACATATTTACCAGCAAATCGAGCAATGGTTTCACCTATGCTTTCTTCTGGAAGCAACAGGGTTGCACGCTTTTTTGTTTCTCGATAACCGACACCGAGCTCTAAGTCTAGTTTAGAGTTTTCCGAAGGTACAAACTTAAAACCTCGACCAACCGCAACCGAGGCTTGATAGTCATTATCGGAGAATCGGTCGTCTTCATAGTTTGCCACTACAAAAGCATAGCCCTTGTCAGAAAACTTGTAGTCAGACTTTCCTTCAATAAAGTATTTTTCAGCGTTGGTTTCTACTTCAGATGTGGTCGAATCTTCCGCAGAACCAAAGATTGTTTTAATATCCAAAGAATGGGCCCATTGAGCTTCTTCATAAGAGGCAGAAAAACCACCATTAATGCTAGTTGTTTCTGTATTTCCTGAAGTCGCAACATAACCAAATTGGACGCTGGCTTGCCATTCCGGCGCTTTTTCAACGGCCTTTTCTTCTTCAGCTTTGAGCATGGGAGAGTTGGCAGCTAAAACCATAAGGCCTATCAAAAGACGCTTGCTATTCATTGTTCGTTCCTATATTGATTCCAGAGAGTCTAAATTTCGCGCATATTAACAGCACGCGACGCTGAATTAAAGCTTATTTGCCAAGTTTATAGCTGCCAGGCATAAGAAAACTTGACAAACAAAGTTCGCTCAACCCGCGCAAGTTGCATATTTTCTGAATCTGCGAGAGCTTGATCAGAATAGCCTAAATAAAACAAGGTGAAAGGATCTATTTTGTAGGTGTACAACAGCTGGCTAGCTAAGGACTTGTCACTACCTTGTCGCTGAGATTGCAGCGTCAGCCGAATCGACTGTTCCACATCTAACTGGTAGGCAACTCTTAGATTCGTGAGATGGACATCGAATGCGGGTTCGTCTTGTACAATTAAATTCTGATTAATTTGCTCTAACTGGAGGCGCCAATGTTCATTTAACTGGTACCGTGCGGAGGCTTTGATGGTTTCGAGCTTGCCAAGCTCGGCAGATGAAAAGTCGACGTCTTTCCCCCACTCATAAAACATTTCTAGCTCTAATCCTGCGAGCGGTGAAAATCCGCCGTAGAGTTCATATACTTTTATTTGGTAATCTTCGAGGTAAAGGTTTGGGTTTACCGAAGCCAATAGCTTTTGTTGAACAAAGCGTTGTGTATCGTCATAAAACCAAACGCCCAAATAAGACTGTAAACTAGCATAAATATCTACACCGCCTTGCCTAAACAAATTTAGCCGCTGCCCTTTAATATCAGTGACTTCACTTAGGGTATAGTCTACTTCTATCTTTTTCCACCAGCTATCGTTACTCTTAGGATACCAACGATACTGAGAACTTAATGAAGTGGTAACCCAATCACTTCGGCTCACAAAACCCGCATCGATACGAACATCGTCTTCAAAGCGGTGATGAGTCAAACTGGTCGACCAATCTCGGTTGACGTGAGTTAAATTAAACGAATAAGCATCTCCCGCGCTATCAAGCGTTTGCCGGTCAGATCCAAAGTAGTCTTGTCTAACAAATTGATAATCGTTCGTTTCAGTAGTTAAAGTCTGAAACTTAAAATAAGTCGAAGGATTAAACCAATACTTGCCATCAACAGAGAAAACTTTGTTACTGTAGTCACCAGAATGCCTTTGAGTGTATGTAAATCCGAGATTAGCGTTATTTTCGGCATCAAAACGATACCTAATTATTTGATTTTCACTTTTTACACCATCTAACCGAACTAAACGTGAACTTTGGTTATCGGTTATCAAAAGGTTAGTATCTTTGTCTTCAAGGACTATCACCCCATAACTGTGCGCGCCGGTTTTTCCGGTCACTTTGACACCATATTCGGGTTCGGTGAATAAACGCGTGTGAATTAACTTACTCCAATTCGAAAAGTAGTCAGCGCCATCTAAGAAAAAAGCTCTTTTTTCAGTATTTCTAATCGCAAATCGTTTGTTAACCTGGAGTTGTAGTGAGTCAGCTTCAACTTGTGAAAAGTCAGGATTGATAGTTGCATTTAGGTAGACATTTTGATCAATACCCCAGCGCAAGTCGAGGCTTGCTCGATCATCCACTGAATCTCGCTGCCAGTCTTCTGAACTGCGTTCTCGGTTTTCAGATTGGGAAAAAGTGAGAGCTGGGATTAGTATAATATTGGATGCAGGCCTGATGTTTGCAAAGCCTCTTACCGGTTGGTACTGACAAAGCGAGCAATCATTGTCTCGGTCATTAGGCACGCTTGAAAAACTGTAAACAACATCTCTTGGCCAGCTTCGCTCTAGTTTTATTTTCCAGCCTTTAATGGTGAGTTTATCTTCAAACCTAAGCGATTTAAAAGGAATGGCGAGTTCGACTTGATAACCTTGTTTAGTTATCCGGCCGCCACTATACCAGATACCATCCCACCCAGTATCCTCGACACTTGTTATTTCATCGATGATGGCGTCAGCCTGAACACCTTTAGGATTTACTGAGAACTTGAATGCTTTTCGTGAGTCGCTAAAGGTATCAAGCGATAAACTCACATAATCACTCGTCTCAATTTGGTCTCGCTCACTTAAATAGGCACGAATACTTTTAGGGTTTGGGTCATTTGCTTTAACTAAAACATACAGAAATTCATCATCAAACAACAGGTAAGCCGAAGTCTCAATCCGAGCATTTAAATTGTCGCCGGGCGCAACTTCGTACTCAAGTGAAATTTCTAGTGCGTTTTCCCATGCCTCTTCGTTTGCATTTCCATCAATCACTATTGCTTGTGAAGTACGAGGGATTTCGTTATTTGTACTGCCGTTTGCTACTGCATAAACTGGGGTGCAAAATGTAAGGAGCACGACTGCTAGTCCAGTCAGCCAATAGCTAGAATCCACTACTATTTTCCTTAGTCCACGAATAACATTTAACAAGTTTCAATCAATCCAAAAATCTGATTTGTCGGTATTTACGATCGAGCATCCACTTTAATTGAGCTCGTTTACTGACGCGTATTCTTACTGACGAGGTATTTTTTATTAACAATCAGCGGGTCTATTAAAAATCAAATTTTTGAGTAAAATAATTAACGTTTAAATATCGTTTCTAAATTGAATGAGGCTTGTTAACATACCAGTATCACAACACTTGTCAATCACTGCTCTCGGCTAACTTAGTAGATATCTCGTATTGGAATATACTAGTAAACAAACAATCTCTCAGTGATTAACCATCCAATGTTAGAAATTCGACAATACGTTTAAAATCGAGCTTATGATCATTCGGATTTACCGCTCGTTTGATCTTGAGTGATAGCTCCACCTGCAGATCGACACGCTTTGTATTGACAAAATGGGTCAAGCGTAAATCGTAAAAAATCCGTACCACAGGCATGAGCGGCTGCTCAAGGTTCAGCTCTTCAACGATTGCTAAATGCGAATTACTCAATTCAACGATAGAACCAAGCGGAAACACCCCGAGTGCCTTAATAAAGCTGTTAACAAGAATAATATCCAGTAGGCTTTTGTTAGACATTTCAAGTAGAGTAGAAAATGCTTTTACCTGGTTCACTTTCCCGCGATAAACTTTATCCGACGTCAACGCATCATAAACATCACAAATTGCGATCATGCGGCCGTATTTTGAGATTACCCGCTCATCAAATCCTTTCGGATAACCGGAGCCGTCAAGTCTTTCGTGATGCTGGGCTGCCAATTTTACGCTCAACTTGGGAATACCATGTGTTGACTTAAGAATATTGATGGAGTGATTGACATGAGACTTAATCACTTCGAACTCTACCTTATCTACCTCACTTGGCTTATTGAGTATGCTTTGATCAATCAGCGCTTTGCCGGTATCGTGCAAGAATGCGCCGAGCACAAGCTCTTGCGTTAATGCTTTGTCTAGCTCTAGGTGCCGACAAAAAATGGCCATCAGTACAGCCACAGAGGCGGCATGTTCGCAGAGGTATCGGTTTCTATTGCGCGCGTATATGACTGTAGCTAGCCCAGAATAATCATCAAAAACCTCATCAACAATTTGAGCTATCACTTTTAAGATTGACTCTAAGCACAGCAGGTCTCGGCTCTGCACTCTATTTATCACGACTTGTTGACACTCGACCGCCGCCTCGAAAACATCTGTCGCGTGATAAAGCAACTCAGCAAATGAACGAATGTTTGATAGTTTTAGGCTGGGGATAGGTTCTATCTTGGCTGATTGAACTTTTGGCGGTGTCGCTTCTTTAATTTTTTTGGTATCTATCAGAACTCGCTCAACCCCTTTATCAATGAGCTTTTCAATCGTTTGCAAGTCTTCGACCCAGCCAAGTCGTTCAATGGGGTCATTGGATCGTTGTTTTATCACCTTAACGATGAAACTGCCTATGCTTACTCTTGAAATGTCTTTTTCAACAATCATTCCCAGATGTCCTGTCTTACCTTTGTTTATTAAACTGAGAAGATTTTACTTTAAAAACAGTGGTTAGCATTAAGCATTATGAAACATTACTAAACAAATCACTAAAACTGTGAACACAAGACAACAAAATTAAGGGGATATACTTGAAGGGCAAAATAAAATTCTTAGAAACTTTACTCACTTTCAATCTTTTCTAAATCATAAACTTCGATCCAATCACCCGCCATTTTAGTACCGATACTTTTAGTTAACTGTGAACGCACCGGATTAAACTTAAACAAAGAGGTTTCTTGTTCAGCGTAGTGTTTGACCTTTTCGGATACATAAATATGTCCAGGACTCGCCATGGATTCTAAACGCGCCGCCATGCTCACGGCACTGCCTTCTAAATCTGACTGCTCAGTGACTTCGTTATGTACGATAGTGACTTCACCTCGATCGATTCCGATTCTCAACTCAAATTCCGCGGCCATTAAAACATGACGAATCATCCAAGCACATTCTACTGCAGATTTGGCACTTTTAAAGGTTGCTCTGAGGGAATCACCTTCCATATTGGGATAGCTGGCATTCCACTTCGCTAAAATCGGTTTTAGTAGACCTCTAAATAAGGATAGTTTTTCCGATATTTTTACATCGCTCCATTGAGTAAAACCTTTAAGATCGATAAAAAGAACACAGAAGTTTCGAACTTGATCAATTTCATATTCAGCAGCTAATTCTAAAAGTCGCGGCCAAAACTTGTCTTTTATACCTGAAACGGCCTCGCGCAATTCTTTTTGCATACTTTTATCTGCTCGCAGTGCTAACTGGGCGTTTTGAATACGGCTAGCTTCTTCTTTTAACGAATTTTCAAGCTCCTTAACTGAATAGTGCCCCACTTCATCGACCACTAAGCGAACTTGTGCGCCACCGGCAATATCTTTGACTGATTTTAGTCGTAACGAAACACCCCAGTGACAGGCTTGTAAGTGCTCAATTAGAATTGGTAATGTGGCTATTTCATTGGCTGTTAAGCGGTAGTCGTACTTTAGGTCAATAGTCAACGACTCAGCATACATTCGCTCAAATTCGTGCGGAGAATAATTCGTTTTAGTTGTAGCTTTTTGATCCCAGTAGGCATATTCACAGTTGATACCAGAAATGTCCCAACCGATCGAGTTAATATTAAACAATACGGTATCGGTAATATTAGCCTTAGACAGGTTGGCATCTGAAAGATTCGTGCCACTTAGGTCACAACCTGTCAGATTAGCAGCGTAAAGGTTCGCGCCCGACAGATTTAAGTTCGAAAGATTCGTTTGACTGAGATCGGCTTGTTTAAACTGGCATTTGTCGACTTTAGTTGCCGCTAGCAGCGCGTTAGACAGCTTTGCACAATTAAATATCGCTCGACTTAGGTCTGCACCTCGCAAATCAGTGTATTTCAGGCTCGCTGAACTGAGGTCTTTGCCTGCTAAATTTTGTTTACGTAGGTCACATCCATCTAACACAATTCCTCGTAAATCAATGGATTGTAAGTCAATATGGCTTAGATCAGTGTTTACAATCGTAGTTTTCTTAAATTGGGCAGTTAAAAAATTAACTCTGACTAAATCACACTTACGAAACGCTGTATTGTCCAATACAGTCGCTATTAGCTTTGCGTCAGCAAAATCACAGTGAATAAACTCTGAATCGGATAGGTTAGCGGAAATAAAATTAGTAGAGTGAAATTTGCAGTGGTTAAAGTGGCAATTGATGAAGTTTACATTTGAAAAATCAAAGTCAGAAAGATCAACATCTTGAAATTCTTCATCTTCAAAAACGATGTCGCCTTGACAGTTAGATTCTTTCCATTGAGGCCAGATTGCAGGATCGAGCAAACTTCTCGCGTCAGTGAGAACAGTTGGTTCGATAAATGTAGACGACTCTGCCTGGCTTTCAACCAAGTTAGAAAGATTATTATACTTCATGTTTTATTATTATTTATGGTCCCTTACCGCTGTGTGACATCGACTCCGCCTGCTTATACGACATTCTAGCTTACCCCAAATTCTGGCTTTTTAATCATCCCATTTAAAAGATTGAAGCCTGAGCATTTGCAAGCAATTATCGACAGAGCATAACCCGACCATTTAAACACTTTTGTTTAAGTATTTCAATTACTAAGATATAGTAATTAATACCAATTCTAGATTAAAACCGGAGTTTAGCATTCGATTTAGCAATAAGCCCTGACTTAAATCAATCAATTAGTACTTTTTCAACAAGGGGGCAAAATATAAATAAAGGCACAATTTTGCGTAAATTGTGGCTGCCAAGGCTAAACCGATTTAATGTGCTATTTTTCTTGTCGAGACTCTATTGTAGCTCAAGACTTAAAAAGTTCCTCTCTTAAAAATGCTATTTCATCTCTAATTTTGGCCGCCTTTTCAAACTCCAAGTCTTTCGCAGCCTCTAGCATCTGTTGTTCGAGTTGACCGATAGCTTTAGCTGCCTGACTTGGGGTCTTAATTTTATATTTTGCGGCTTGCTCTGCAATTTTTCTTTCTTTAGCAAGATTTGAAACACTGAACTTCTCACCTGTTTGCATCACATCACCTATTGATTTAACCACGCCCTTTGGTGTGATGCCGTGTTTCTGATTAAACTCATTTTGAATCTTTCTACGTCGGTTAGTCTCACCGATTGCTCTTTCCATTGAACCTGTGATTCGATCTGCATATAAGATGGCTTTTCCTTCTAAGTTTCTTGCCGCTCGGCCTATTGTTTGGATTAAAGAGCGCTCCGAGCGCAAAAAACCCTCCTTGTCGGCGTCCAAAATAGCCACCAAGGAAACTTCTGGCATATCTAAGCCTTCTCGTAACAAGTTGATGCCTACCAACACATCAAACTCCCCTCTTCTCAAATCTTGAATTATTTCCATTCTTTCCACGGTATCAATATCCGAATGTAAATACCTCACACGTTGTCCGTGCTCCGTTAGGTATTCTGTTAAATCTTCGGCCATTCGTTTTGTCAAGGTTGTTACTAGCACCCGCTGCTGTCGCTCAACTCGAAGGTTTATTTCTGAAAGTAGATCATCTACTTGAGTCGCTACAGGCCTAACTTCCACTTCAGGGTCGAGCAAGCCGGTCGGCCTCACGACTTGGTCAATGATTTCACCAGAATGTTCTTTCTCATAGTCTGCAGGGGTAGCAGAAACAAAGATAGTTTGCGGTGCTAATCGCTCGAACTCTTCAAACCGAAGCGGTCTATTATCTAAAGCAGAAGGCAGTCGAAAACCATACTCAACGAGGTTTTCTTTGCGGGACCTATCCCCTTTGTACATTGCGCCTATTTGCGACACCATCACGTGAGATTCGTCGATTACCAGTAGTGCATCATCGGGAAGGTAATCAAAAAGTGTAGGCGGATGCTCGCCCGCTGCGCGACCTGAAATAAACCTCGAATAATTTTCAATCCCCGAACAATAGCCAAGCTCTTGCATCATTTCGATATCGAACTTAATCCGTTGTTCTAGTCGTTGATACTCCACCAGTTTATTAAGTTTTTTTAATTGACTGAGGCGCTCTTTTAACTCGATCTTAATTTGCTCAATAGCGTCCAAAATTGTCTGACGAGCGGTGACATAATGAGATTTTGGGTAAATAGTCACTCGCTGTAGTTTTTTAAACACCTCTCCGGTTAAGGGGTCGAATTGTTGGATTTTTTCAACTTCATCGTCGAACAGCTCTATTCGAATCGCATTTCTTTCCGATTCAGCAGGGAAAATGTCAATCACGTCACCTCGCACACGATAAGTTCCTCGCTGCAGATCCACATCGTTTCGAGTAAATTGCAACTCAGATAACTTCGCTAGAACATCACGCTGCTTGGCTTCAACTCCTACCTGCAAGTGCATCACCATACTATGAAACTGCTTTGGGTCGCCGAGGCCATATATCGCGGAAACAGATGCCACGATTATCGCGTCTTTACGTTCTAATAGCGATCGAGTCGCCGACAGTCTCATTTGCTCAATATGATCATTAATAGAGGCGTCTTTTTCAATGAATGTATCACTGCTAGCAACATAGGCTTCAGGCTGGTAGTAATCATAGTAAGAAACGAAATACTCCACGGCGTTGTGAGGGAAAAACTCCTTCATTTCGCCATATAATTGCGCTGCTAGTGTCTTATTGGGCGCCAAAATGATGGTTGGTCGGCCGGTTTCCGCAATAACGTTGGCAATCGTAAATGTTTTTCCCGAGCCAGTAACCCCTAACAGTGTCTGGTGGCTTAAACCATCTTCAAGCCCTTCGATTAACCGCTCAATCGCCTGTGGTTGATCGCCTGCGGGTTTAAATGGAGACACCAGTTTGAATGCCTGTTGATTGCTCATAGTGTATGAATACTCTTTTCGATTAGCTAATTATTTAGCTCAATGGGCCCGGTTCGATTAATGACGGATTTTTGCTGCGGACTTATAGACATCAGATCTATGATATTTTATCGACTGTCATGTACAATTGCCATTCAATCTTACCCCATTTTTAATAGGACAAAAGTGGTGAATATTAGACTCTCAAACCGAATTCAAAAAGTAAAACCATCAAGCACTCTCGCAGTTGCCGCTAAAGCTGCAGAATTGAAGGCGCAAGGTAAAGATATTGTCGGGCTAGGCACGGGGGAACCCGATTTCGATACACCCGACTCGATCAAATCTGCGGCAATAAAGGCCATAAAAGATGGCGCAACTAAGTACACCGCGGTTGATGGAACTGCGAGCTTAAAACAAGCAATTATCAATAAATTTAAACGCGATAACTCTTTAGAGTACAGTGCTAACCAGATATTAGTGTCTTCTGGCGGAAAACAAAGCTTCTTTAATCTATGTCAAGCTTTGCTTAATCAAGGTGATGAGGTGATCATTCCCGCGCCTTACTGGGTATCTTACCCGGACATGGTTTTATTAGCCGATGGCGAGCCAAAAATTATTCAGACAAATATAGAGAATCAACTCAAAATTACACCGAGTCAGCTTGAAAAAGCGATCACGCCAAAAACTAAACTCTTAGTGATTAATAGCCCCAGTAATCCAACGGGTGTTGCTTACTCCGCAAATGAGCTAAAAGCTTTAGCAGAGGTGCTAATCAAATATCCAGAGGTGTTGGTTGCAACAGATGATATGTATGAACATATTATTTGGGCAGAAGGCGGGTTTGTTAATATCCTTAACGTATGCCCGGAACTATATGACCGCTGCATTGTGCTAAATGGTGTGTCAAAAGCCTATGCGATGACAGGTTGGCGGATCGGTTATGCCGCGGGACCAGAAGTTTTAATCAAGGCCATGAAAAAAGTACAGTCTCAAAGTACCTCTAATCCCGCGGCTGTTTCTCAATTTGCCGCTGAACAAGCCTTGAATGGCGACCAGCAATGCATAGCTCAAATGCTTGAGGCCTTTAAAGAAAGACATGACTTTGTTGTTGCAGAACTCAATAAGATTCCCGGAGTTCGTTGTTTACAAAGCGATGGTACTTTTTACGCCTTTCCGGACGTGTCTGAACTAGCGACTAAAGTAGGCTGTGAAAATGATAGTCAGTTTGCCGAATATCTCATTGAAAATGTTGGACTCGCGCTTGTTCCCGGAAGTGCGTTTGGAGCCGTTGGTCATTTAAGGATTTCTTACGCCGCGTCAATGCAAACTTTGGAAGATGCGCTTAATCGACTCAAATCCGTCGCAGCAAAGGTTTATTAATAGGCTTAGGTTGAACAAAAAACATTCAACCTTTTGCACCCTATTCCATTGATTTATCAGCATTTGTTAAAAAATTAAAAAAAAGCTAAATTGGGAGTTGACCGCCTCATAATCATCCACTATTATAGCGCTCCCTCTTACAGAGGGTGTTGTTCCCCCTTAGCTCAGTTGGTTAGAGCGACGGACTGTTAATCCGCAGGTCCCCCGTTCGAGTCGGGGAGGGGGAGCCAAATTTTGGCTCTAAAGCCCGATAAAAAAGTCTCTTAATTGAGACTTTTTTCGTTTTTCCAGTATCAGATTTGGAAGGATAGAACTTGGCAAGATAAGATTCTGCTGCTATATGCTTTTGATGCTTAATGAGTTTGATGTTTTAACATTTAGCCTTTCGAGCTTTCAAATTAAACCTATTGAATTGCACAATCAGGTAAGACTTTTCGATTGGCCTACTCTCGTAAATCCCCCTAAAGTTCTTTATTAAACCACACTTTACTAGTGTTTTAGAAAAACCTACAAATTTGTTGTCAAAAGTCTGCGGAACCCTAAACAACTAACGGCTAATGATCGCCACTGCAAAGACAACGGTTTAGAATTAAGCAATCACGGCCCTACTCTGTTTCAAGTTTAGCTTTTTAAACAAAGCAGGATAATTAACGAGCTTTCCGAGTCGCAATTTTATTAACCTAACTCCAATTATTAAAACAACCGAGAGTAAAGCACTAACACTCTCGTGGCTAACTATTCGATTTATCGAGGTTTCTTTGTTTTAACCTTGCCCGTCTTTAAATAATGAGACATTTGCTTGGCCATCGCTCTCGCTTTAAATTTCTTTTGTTTAAAAATGACCTCACCCGTTTTATCAATTAAGATTCCAGCATTTGGGAAGCGCCCCAATTCTGACCAAAGCGGATTTTCCATATCATCAATCAGTACAGGCACTTTTAAATCAAGCAACCGATTTAATTGATTTGCACGGTCGGTTCTTTCCGACATAGTCTTCGGTTGGGGAAACAATAGCTTGTCTTTAAAATTATCGCGCGGAATCCATTCTTCATTACTGTAAGGTGACACATCACCTTTAGGGTGAGCATCGACAACATACAACATCACAATATGAAAATCTGAACCAAACCGCCGTACAAGTTTATGACTTGGCTTTAGACTCTGCCGAGTAAATGGACAACTTAGAGAGCCCGTAATTAACAGTACAGGTTTCTCTTTCCATAATTCAGTTAAATTGACTTTTTTGCCATCCAACCCATGCACTTCAGTATGTTCAATGACAAACCCAACACGCGGATCTTGAAAAATTTTATCGGCTTTAAGTTGGCCGGATGTAATTGCCAAAACGATCAATACAACAAACTTTAATACGTACTTCATGTCACTTCTCTTTACTGATATTCTGGGAACTTTGTTTGCTTATGTTTTTCTCTATATAATTGAATCAACCTTGATATTTTTCGATGCACCAAGCAGTAACCTATGAAGTCAAACAATACAGCTAATTTCATCGCTACGATAAAACCGATGTTGCATCGATTAAAACCCTACCGCTTTTCCTTGCTGATAGTGGTACTGAGTACCCTAGTCATGTTAAGCCCAACTCAAGTTTGGTCTTTTCTTCGCTACCAACATAATGCGGTTGATAACGCAGAAATATGGCGGATTTTAACTGCTAATCTTTGTCATAGCAATTGGTATCACCTATTGCTAAATATGCTCGGTCTACTGATCATGGATTTTATTTTGAAACCAGTTCTATCGGAAATGGTTAGAATAAAATTACTGTTGGTGACAATGATAGGGAATGTTTTACTATTACACTTTTTTGTTAATCTCAACTGGTACGTCGGATTATCAGGCGCGTTACATGGATACCTTTTTGCTGGTGCCTTATTATCTTGGCGGGACGCAAAAAAAATAAACGCGTTAATATTAATCATTCTTTCAGGTAAGGTAGTAATAGAAAATATTTGGCAAATCAATTCTTCGACCGAATCGCTAATCGGAACAAATGTGGTCGAAGAAGCACACTTGTTTGGGGTAGTTATCGCAATAACCTTTGTTGCTTTTAATTTCACTTGGCAAAAGCTCACACCATACAAATAGAAACGAGTGTGAGCTAATTATTTAAATCAGTGATGAATACTTAGCAAGTTACTTAAGTACTATACGTTTAAAGTTTTTTGCAATGGTTTTAACACCAATCCCTTTAACACTTGCCACTTCCTCAACCGCTTTAAAGTCTCCGTGTTTTTTTCGATAAGCAACGATCGATTGTGCTTTCTTTAAACCTATACCCTTAAGTATTTTTGCGATCTCTTTGGCATCCGCTTTATTGAGATTGACCGTTTGACTAATTGATTGTTGTACTGTTTTATTTTTATTAGAGTAGGTTTTAGCATGAGCACCATTTGATAAACCTAAAACAAATAGACCGGTTATTAAAATTACGATTAAATTTTTCATATTAACTCTCCGTTAGTTGGTTATTTTCCTTGCCAGTATTGGCTGTTATTTAGCAACAACTGTTAGATAATGAATCGATGCTGCTAAACGACGGAATGAATAATAACGAGGAGTTAATTTCAATACTACAGGGAGGCAATACTTTCAGATATTTCGCACAAGCGGGTTAGCGGATCTGTCGCTTGCGTGATGGGTCGACCAATCACTAAATAGCTTGAGCCTGCATTAATGGCTTTAGTTGGAGTCATTATTCGCGACTGATCACCCACATCACTTCCAGCAGGTCGGATTCCCGGCGTGACCAGCTTAAATTCTTTTCCGAGAACGCGAGCAAGCGACTCAGCTTCTAGCGCAGAGCAAACCACCCCGTCAAGTTCGCAAGACTTTGCAAGTGAGGCTAAGTGTAAAACCTGTTCTTGCAATGAACGTTGAAAACCGAGATTTTTGAATTCCGAATCGTTCATGCTAGTAAGCACAGTGACTGCAATAAGCAAAGGCGGATTTTCAAAGTTATCTTGCAGCGCTTTTTTGGCGGCACTCATCATCGTAGCCCCTCCTGCTGCATGAACATTCATCATCCAAACCCCTAGTTTTGCAGCAGCGACACATGCTTTTGCCACTGTATTAGGGATATCATGGAATTTTAGGTCTAAAAAGACATCAAAGCTTTTGTCCACCAATTCCTTAACAAACTCTGGGCCAAATAAGGTAAACATTTCTTTACCCACTTTTAGCCGACATAGCTTTGGATCTAACTGCGATATTAACGCTCTGGCGGAGCTTAGATTATCAAAATCAAGCGCGACTATAATTCGATTTGCAGGATCCAACTTTTGATTGGTATTAGTGTTCAAAATTATGTTCTCATCCAATAGTGT
This sequence comes from Kangiellaceae bacterium, assembly GCA_965230525.1. Taxonomy (GTDB): domain Bacteria; phylum Pseudomonadota; class Gammaproteobacteria; order Enterobacterales; family Kangiellaceae. The sequence goes on along the minus strand of OZ246008.1, from coordinate 2,985,194 downwards.
TTAAATTTAGGTCTAGCAACAGTATTTTCATTCTACTACTCCCCCTCAATGCCTTTAATTGGTTTAACTTCACCCCAGCTTCGGCAACTAGGACACTGCCAAAAAAGCATTTTAGAATCAAACCCACAGTGGTCGCAGTGGTAAACCGGTTTATTTTTGAGTAGTTGATCGACAACCTGGTAAAGCATCTTGAGACTGGGCTTGGCGCTTTCACTGGCATGTTCAATATGCAGTTGAATAAGTTCAAGCAGACCTTTTATTGAAGGGTGATTGGTCATCTTATCCGCAATAAAGAGTGCAGCCGCCTTATCTCCTTTTTCTCGCTGCAACAGCTTTGCATAGGCAAGTACAGCAGAAATCCCCGCGCCTTTATTAATCGCCTCATCTAAAAATGAAGACAAGCCTTGAATATCGTCTAGCTTTTCGAAGCAATGGGTCAATTTATCAATGGCTTCAGGTAAAAATGCAACATTATGTTTGACCAAATCCCGATAGCACTTTATCGCCTGCTTATAGCGCGATTTAGAAATGTGGATCTCTGCGCTAATTAATATAGCGCGTGCACAACTCGGGTCCGCTTTGAACGCTCTTTTAATCGAGTTAAGCGCATCTCGATAGGCCTCTTTTTTCATTGCTTCTTCTGCAAGCTCACAATAAAAATGTGCGATTTCAGGCCTATGATTAGTCAACTTTGAGGAATTGATTCGGCTAGCAGTTTCAATCGCCGCACTCCAGTCTTTTGTCTGTTGATAAATTACCAATAATTGAGACAGGCTATTTTCTTTATGCTCCACATCATTTGCCAACTCTTTAAAAATATTCTCGGCTCTGTCTAGAAGACCCGCAGTCATATAGTCATTACCTAATTCTAACAGTGCTTTTTTTCTATCTTCTTGAGTTAGAGACGGGCGTGCGATTAAATTTTGATGGATACGGATTGCTCTATCGACTTCCCCGCGTTTCCGAAATAAACTTCCCAGAGCGAGATGTGTTTCTACGGTTTCTGAGTCAATTTCAAGCATACTTACAAAGGTATCGATGGCTTTATCTGACTCTTCGTTTAGTAGATAGTTTAATCCTGTAAAGTAAGTCTTGGATAACCCCGAACTTTTAGCCGACGTCTTTGAGACTTCTGTTTTGCGCCCATGCCGTAGTCCGAAATACCAAGCAATTGGCAACAATAAAATAAAAACGAACAATAACTCGTTCATAGAATTAAGGTCTTGATAAGAATAAAGTGAAATATCTGACTAGTAGTCATTCTTGATCGGCAGCGCTCTCAGGTTGGCGACTTCTTTTTCTAAGTTAGTGAGTTTGCGCTGGGCGCTAGAAAGCTTAAGCTTAGCAGCAAGCAGACTAGTGGTCAGAAGGCCAACGCCTAATATGACACCCGCCAAGAAAGCCGTCACCAACACCCAATTCATTTGCAATGTCATCGAACCACTAAAATATTTAATCTCCACCATGGCGTCATTTTGGGCAAAGAACAGAGCGGAAACTATGGCAACTAAGACAAATAGTAGAATAATCAAAAAATTCTTCAATAGGGTCTTCCTTTGTTGAACTAGCAACTTAAGCCTGTTGATTTTAACTCACTCTAGTTAGAACCCCAAGCAGATTACTAAAATCCAATCGCTTTGGATTGTGAATTAATATTTTAGCCATAAAAAAACGCGTCATTCTGACGCGTTTTCACATTGCAATTTAGTTTACAAACTGAGTTAATCTTTTTCTATACTCGCGTTTACACGATCTCTGAGCTCTTTACCCGGTTTAAAATGAGGAACATATTTGCCTTCAAGGTTAACTGATTGACCCGTTTTAGGATTTCGTCCGACACGAGGTGCTCGGTAATGCAGTGAAAAGCTGCCGAAGCCTCTTATCTCAATTCTTTCGCCTTGAGCTAAAGATTGAGCCATATGCTCTAATAAACTCTTCACCACAAGCTCTACGTCTTTTAAAGATAGCTGAGTCTGCCTCGCAGCCAGCCTTTCAATTAACTCAGACTTTGTCATTAAGACTTTCCTTTAAAATCTTCAACGCAATAAACCGTAGTTGATACAATAGTCAATTTAAATCCAAAAAGCAAAAAAAAATGCCCAAAATCAATAGATTAAGGGCATTTTTTAGAACTAAACTAGGTGATTTTAGTTAAAAATTAACAGTACCAATTAATCTTGGTCTAACTGCTCTTTTAATAAGTCACCTAGAGTTGCTGGTGCATTGCTGTCGTCATCTTTACTAAACTCAGCAACCGCTTCTGCTTCTTCTTGCTTATATTTAGCTTTGATCGATAACGTAATACCTCGGTTCTTTTTATCGACTGCAGTAAATTTAGCCTCTACAGTATCGCCTTCTTTAAAGTGCTTAGTCGCATCATCAACACGCTCTTCACTAATTTCGGCAGCTCTTAAGTAACCTTCAACGTTTTCGCCAAGTGCAATTTTTGCGCCCTTAGCATCAACACTAATCACGGTACCGGTGACTATACTTCCTTTAGCATTTTCAGCGATAAATTGTGCGAACGGGTCAGACTCAACTTGCTTAATACCAAGCGAAATACGCTCTCGTTCTGCATCGACAGAAAGTACAACAGCTTCTACTTCGTCGCCTTTGTTAAACTCGCGAACTGCTTCTTCGCCAGAAAGTGACCAAGAAATATCCGATAAATGAACTAGGCCGTCAATGCCACCTTCCAATCCAATAAAGATACCGAAATCAGTAATTGACTTGATGTTGCCTTTAACTTTGTCATTCTTGTTGTACTTGCTAGCAAATTCGCTCCATGGATTTGCGATACATTGCTTAAGACCAAGAGAAATACGACGACGCTCTTCATCAATATCAAGTACCATCACTTCGACTTCGTCACCTAAGTTGACAACTTTGCTTGGGTGAATGTTTTTGTTCGTCCAATCCATTTCAGAAACATGAACAAGACCTTCTACACCTTCTTCAATCTCAACAAAACAACCGTAGTCAGTTAAGTTAGTAACACGTCCGAATAGACGAGCGCCTTCTGGGTATCGTCGGTTTAAATCAGCCCATGGATCTTCACCAAGCTGCTTAATACCTAATGAAACTCGTGAGCGGTCTCGATCGTACTTAAGTACTTTAACATCGATCTCATCGCCAACTTGAACAACTTCAGATGGGTGCTTAACACGTTTCCAAGCCATATCTGTGATGTGCAATAGACCGTCTACACCACCTAAATCAACGAACGCACCGTAATCTGTAAGGTTCTTAACGATACCTTTTGCTACTGCGCCTTCTTCTAGTTTTTCTAATAACTCGTCTCTTTCCGCTGAGTTTTCAGCTTCAATCACTGAACGTCGTGAAACAACTACGTTATTGCGTTTTTGATCAAGTTTGATAACTTTAAATTCTAGGTCTTTACCTTCAAGATGAGCCGTATCTCTTACTGGGCGCACATCAACAAGTGAACCAGGTAAGAATGCTCTTACATCTTTAACTTCAACTGTAAATCCACCTTTAACTTTACCCGTGATTACACCGATAACAGTCTCATTGGCTTCACATGCCTTCTCTAATTCTACCCAAGTCGCAAAGCGCTTGGCTTTCTCACGAGAAAGCTGTGTCGTTCCGTAGCCGTCTTCGATTGCATCTAATGCAACATCGACTGTATCGCCGATTTCAACTTCTACTTCACCTTTATCATTTAAGAACTGGCTGATTGAAATAACACCTTCTGATTTCAATCCTGCGTTTACTGTGACAGTTTCACTATCAATCGCTACAACAGTCCCAGAAACAATCGCGCCTGGGCGCATTTCAGTTTCTTTAATACTTTGTTCAAATAATTCTGCGAAATTTTCGCTCATTTTTAGTTACCTAAAAACATAACTCAATAGAATTAGAGCTATGTAAGTTACAAACTCCAAAATACATCCGGTAATTTTGGGATTATTAATAAAAGCCAATCAATCCGTTAAGTGGCCGATCATAAAACTTGTCATAAACGACAAGTCAGTCTATTTGGTCTGGAATTTAGTGAGAGATTCGCCCCAAGCCTTTGCCCAGGGGCTAGCAAATAGCTAGCGTTTTGAGGTAAGGCTTGTTAGTTTTTCTTCAATAAATTCAATAGCTTGTTGAAAAACCTGCTGAATAGTTAAATTAGAACTATCAACAACAAAAGCGTCAGCTGCAGGTACCAAAGGTGCTACAGGACGCGTCTGGTCACGCTCATCGCGTGCTTGTATGCTCTTCAAAAGCGCGCGCATATTAGCACCAACGCCTTGTTTTATCAACTGTTGGTACCTTCTTTCTGCTCTACATTCGGCGCTCGCAGTCAAATAGATTTTGGCCGATGCCTGAGGAAATACTACGGTTCCCATATCGCGACCATCGGCCACTAAACCGGGCGCTTGAGCAAAAGACTTTTGTTTATCAAGTAACGCACTCCGAACAGTGCCAATTGCCGCAACCTTAGAAGCCCACTGACCCGCTTCGTCTGTACGGATGCGGTTACCTAAGTTTTCACCATCGAGATATGCTTCAACTTGTTGATTTTCATGATTAATTTTAAAGTCGATATCCATGCATCCGGCAATCTCTGTGATAGCCAGCTTCTGTGCCTTTGACAGTTCCGACTGACTTAAATCAAGTCCTTGCTTTTGGCTTGCGAGCCCAAGAATACGATATAACGCACCACTATCTAATATGTGCCAGCCTAAATGGGAGGCGAGCATTTGAGATAAAGTACCTTTACCTGCGCCGGATGGTCCATCAACTGTGACTATTTTAGGAAATTCTGACATTAGATTATATGCTGTAGCTTAATGGTCTTGAGTTTAATTGGTTAAGAAAGAATTTCATTGAGTGCCTCAATGTATTTCCTATTCTCATGCTCTAAGCCAATGCTTACGCGTAAGTGATTGGGCATTGAATAATTTGCTACTGGCCTTACAATCACTCCTTTGTGCAGCAGTTTTTCATAGAGCGGCATTGCATCCTGCCCCATGTCAATAGTCAAAAAGTTTCCGGCTGACGGAATGTAGGATAACCCTAAACTCTCGCAACTCTCGACCAGTTGTTGCATACCTGAACGATTAACCTCAATAGCCTGTTCAAGATAAGCCGCGTCATCGAGAACCGCAATCCCCGCAGCTAGAGCAAAATTATTGACATTAAAAGGTTGACGTACTCGGTTAAGCAGTCCACATATTTCCTCGCTAGTGGCAGCATAGCCTAAACGCATTGAGGCTAAACCATATGCTTTTGAGAAAGTACGCGTGACAACCAAATTGGGAAACTCTGACAACCACTCAATGCTGTTAGGTATCGAGCCGTCCGTCACATATTCGGTGTATGCTTCATCGACCACCACAATAATATTGCTTGGCACTCGTTTTATGAAGTTCTTTAGCGGCTCGCTCCCCAACCAAGTTCCAGTCGGGTTGTTCGGATTAGCAATAAAAATCATTCTAGTCTTATCGCTAATGGCCGCGAGCATAGCATCTAAGTCATTTCCCCAATTTTTGGCGGGAACTTCGACTAATGTTGCTCCTAAGGATTGCGCAACAATTGGATAAACACAAAAGGCATGTTGCGAAAACATCACTTCGTGTTCTGGGCGAACATAGATTTTTGCGATCATTTCTAAAACATCATTTGACCCATTTCCAAGCGTCAATTGACTCGGCAGCACACCAATTTTTTCACTGATTGCGGCCTTCAAGTAATGACCGTTTGCATCAGGATAGCGACATCCATCAAGATACTCTTTTTCGATCGCTTTTTTTACTTTTTCGCTGAGACCAATCGGATTTTCGTTGCTCGCCAATTTGACAATATTTGATATCCCCAACTCTCTTTCAAGCTCGCTCACCGGTTTACCAGCGATATAGGGATGGAGTTTTTTAATACCAGGGTTGGCAAGTTCAAAATAGTCACAAGACATGGTTTATTTCCTAACTGGAAGGCGCCTCAACGACGCCTAAAAATTAATAGCGTTTCACTTTAAACGTAAAAATGGTTAACCGTTTTTCTGCTTGAATTCTCTCATAAATTGTGTGAGCTTTTTAACACCCTCTAGTGGAATTGCGTTGTATAGACTTGCTCTCATTCCACCCACAGAACGATGACCTTTGAGCCCCACCAAATGAGCTTCTTTTGCTTGCACTAAAAACTTTTCGTTGAGAGTTTCATCATTCAAAATAAAGGGAATATTCATACGCGAACGATCTTTAACGGCAATAGGGTTTCGATAAAAATCATCTTCATCAATGCATTGATAAAGAAGTTCAGATTTTTCTATCGCTGCTTGCTCCATAGCAACCACACCTCCCTGCTCTTTTAACCATTCAAAAACTAATCCCGCCAAATACCACGAATAAGTGGCAGGCGTGTTAATCATCGAATCATTGTTGGCTTGTTGCTGATAGTTAAATACGGCTGGTGCATTTGAAAAATCCATTTTTTCAAATAAAGCTCTTTTAACAACCACCATGGTCAACCCCGCTGGTCCTATATTCTTTTGCGCACCGGCATAAATAAAATCAAAGTCATCAATATTGATTTGCTCAGATAGTATGCAAGACGAAAGATCGGCAACAATTGCGCCTTCGCTTTCTGGCACTTGATGGTAGCGAAGCCCCTCAATGGTTTCATTGGGCGTATAATGCGTATAAACGGGCTGACTAATTCGCTCAATATCACTCAAAGACTTCAGCGAACGATTTCCGTCTTGGTCTAGCTCCATCATTTCTACTTGGCTAACTGTTCCAAATCGCGCCGCCTCTTTGGCTGCTTTGTTTGACCAAATTCCATTACATAAATATTCAGCTTGTTGGTCGCTATTAAGCAGCGTCATGGGAATATTTGAGAATTGTTGAGTGGCACCACCATGCATAAACAAAACAGCATAGTCGTCGCTTATATTAAGCAATTCTCGGAAGTTGGCCTCGGCTTGCTTTGCCATTGCTTGATATTCAGCAGAGCGATGACTGATTTCCATTACGGAAACGCCAAGCCCTTGCCAGTCCAACATCTCTTGTTGGGCTTTTAACATGACCGGTTTAGGTAAAGCCGCCGGTCCTGCGCAAAAGTTATAGGTTGTATTACTCACCGTCTGAATCTTCTACATCTGTTTCAGAGTCATCGTTTTGTTGGCTCGAGTCTGGCGAGATATTTTCAGCCTGCTCGCTATTAACCTCAGACTCAACACCCTCTCCTTCTTGATCTTCCAATTCATCAATACGCTGAAGACCAACTAGAGTTTCGCCCTCTTGCAAGCGGATAAGTCGAACACCTTGAGTATTTCGGCCCATAGTGCGGATTTCATCAACTCTTGTACGAACCAATGTTCCACCTTTGCTGATCAACATGATTTCATCGCCATCTTGTACTCTAACCGCACTGATCGCTTTACCATTTCGCTCGCTGAGCGTAATCGAAATGACACCTTGACCACCTCGCCCTCTCACTGGGTGCTCGGTCATATTAGTTCGCTTGCCATACCCGTTTTCGGTGACTGTAAGGATTTGGCTGTTATCGTCGGCTCTTACTAGTGCAATAACTTTTTGACCTTCAACAATTCGTATACCGCGAACACCTCGAGCGGTACGCCCCATTTCTCTGACATTACTTTCGTGGAAACGAATCACTTTACCTGCATCACTAAATAGCATTAGTTCATCTTCGCCATTAGTGACTAAAGTTCCGATTAGTTCGTCACCTTCATCAAGTCTTAAGGCAATAATCCCATTAGCTCTTGGTCTCGAGAATTGTTCTAACGAGGTTTTCTTAACGGTACCGCTTGCGGTCGCCATAAATACATACTCGTCTTCTTTATAATCATTAACCTGCAAAATACTGGTAATTCTCTCACCTTCAGCCAACGGCAAGATATTAACAATCGGCTTACCTCTAGAGCCTCGACTCGCTAATGGGAGTTCAAAGGTTCTTAACCAATAAACCTTACCAAAGCTAGAGAAACATAAGATAGTCGCATGGGTTGAAACCACTAACAGCTTTTCAATAAAGTCCTCTTCCTTCATTTTGGTTGCCGACTTTCCTTTACCACCGCGGCGCTGGGCTTCATACAAGGCTAATGGTTGATATTTGACATAGCCTTCGTGTGATAAAGTGACAACCACATCTTCTTCTGGAATTAAATCTTCAATCAATAGATCAGCTGAGCTATTGGTAATTTCGGTACGACGTTCATCACCAAAGTTTTCTCTAATTTCTTCCAATTCTTCACGAATCACTTCCATTAATCGCTCTACACTATTAAGAATGGCTAATAACTCTGCAATTAACTCAATAAGACCTTTGTAGTCATTAATGATTTTCTCGTGCTCTAAACCAGTGAGCTTATGAAGTTTTAAATCAAGAATTGCTTGAGCTTGTACTGGCGATAAGTGATATTGACCGTCCACAAGTCCATAACACGCTTCAAGATCGTCGGGACGACAGGCATCCGAGCCAGCGCTATCAAGCATGGCAAGTATCGCACTTGCATCCCACCCACGAGCGACTAATTGTTGTTTAGCAACCGCTGGGCTTTCTGCACTTTTAATAAGCTCTATGATTTCATCGATGTTTGCCAACGCAAGCGCCAACCCTTCTAGTACATGGGCTTTTTCTCTGGCTTTGCGTAAATCAAAGATAGTTCGACGAATTACCACTTCTTTTCGGTGCTTAACAAATGCTTCAAGCATTTCTTTCAGGTTGAACAACTTAGGTTGGCGGTCTTGAAGCGCGACCATATTGATGCCAAATACTGTTTGCATTTGCGATTGTGAATACAGGTTATTCATTAATACTTCGGCGTTTTCCCCGCGACGAAGCTCGATCACCATTCGCATTCCATCTTTGTCCGATTCATCACGAAGTCCAGTGACGCCTTCAATCTTTTTGTCTTTGACTAACTCAGCAATTTTTTCGATTAACCTTGCTTTGTTAACCTGATAGGGAAGCTCGGTTACAACGATGCTCTCTTTACCATTTTTTTCATCCGTTTCAATGTGATGACGCGCTCGAATATAAATACGTCCCTTACCGGTTTGATAAGCTTGCAGAATGCCCGCTCGGCCATTAATGATTCCTTGTGTTGGAAAATCCGGCCCCGGAATATGCTCCATGATTTCTTCTAAAGTAATATCAGGGTTTTCGATGATTGCTAGACAGGCACTGATGACTTCGTTCATATTATGAGGCGGAATATTAGTCGCCATACCGACCGCTATTCCAGAAGACCCATTGACTAGTAAGTTAGGGACACGAGTCGGCAATACTTGTGGCTCACTTTCAGAACCGTCATAGTTTTCGTCCCAATCGACGGTTTCTTTGTCTAAGTCACTCAATAATTGATGAGCAAGCTTGTCCATGCGCACTTCGGTATATCGCATAGCGGCTGGCGAATCACCATCAACCGAACCAAAGTTTCCTTGACCATCAACCAGCATATAGCGAAGAGAAAATGGCTGCGCCATTCTGACTATGGTGTCATAAACCGCGGTATCTCCATGGGGGTGATATTTACCAATAACATCACCGACTACACGCGCAGATTTTTTATACGGCTTGTTATAGTCATTAGACAGAACATTCATTGCATACAACACGCGCCGATGGACTGGCTTTAAGCCATCACGAACATCGGGTAATGCACGGCCGACAATAACGCTCATTGCATAATCAAGGTAGGAGACTTTTAACTCATCTTCGATGTTGATTGGTAGAACTTCTTTAGCGAACTCACCCATAAACAGCCATTATTCCTTATCTTATTGATTTTGTTGATTAAATAGCCATGAGTGGCGCTTTGCGAAACTGTTCAAAAAACAGTCAATCCGGATTCAAAAACCATTCCAAAAAATCACGCAACAAATGCTATTTTTAGCCGCAAATCATACCATAAAAATCCACTGCAATATGAACAAAATTTTACCCATAGCAAATATTTGTTATTTACTTGGTTAAACTATGAGCAGCTTGAACAATTACTAACCAATTGTCTGTCTAAAATGCAATATTTTACTTCTGGCAAGCTGAGTAAGTGGTTAGAATAGCTTACTCTCAACCACAACATTTTAGCGCACTCATTTGTATGGAACATCAAGGTACAAACCAACCACCTTTAGTAGCACTTTGTCCACAATGGTTAATCCCGCTGTCGCAGATAACTTTACAGAATGCTGCTTCGGATGGCGCTGCTAACACACCCTGGCTTAACGACTATGCGGTCATCCTTAAACAAGATAAAATCTATGACATAATTCCAACTGCGAAAATCAGCCAAAGATATCCTGAAGCAACTTGTGTTGATCTGGCAGGTCAAGTACTAATTCCGGGACTAATTAATGCGCATTGTCATGCGGCGATGAATCTCTTACGAGGATACTCTGACGACTTACCACTAAAACAATGGCTTGAACAGGCAATTTGGCCAGTTGAAGCGGAGTGCGTTGACGACGAGTTTGTATTTGATGGCTCGATGCTTGCCATCGCTGAAATGATTCGCAGCGGCACGACTTGCTTTCAAGACATGTATTTTATGCCCGAGCAAACCGCACTGGCGGTGCAAAAAAGCGGCATCCGAGCCAATATCGGCTTGATGGTGGTCGACACTAAGACGGTGTGGGCCGAAGATGCTGAACAATGCATCAACAAAGGCATCGCTGTTTACGACCGATTTAAACATGATGACAGACTCAGCTTTAGTTTTGCGCCTCACGCGCCTTACACCGTCAGCCCAGAAACATTGCAAAAAATCGCGACGCTTAGTTTCGAACTTTCCCTAAATATTCATATGCATATCCACGAAACGGCATTTGAAGTCGCAGAATATGAAAAACAACATGGAATGAGCCCATTGGCCTTGATGCAAAAGAACGGCTTTCTCTCACCTCAACTCAACGCGGTTCATATGACCCAACTTGAAAAACATGAAATCGAGTGGATAGCGCAATCAGGCACTCACGTAATCCATTGTCCACAATCAAATATGAAACTTGCGAGCGGAATCTGCCCTGTTAGTGACCTATTGGCGGCAGGCGTTAATCTCGCCATCGGAACCGATGGAGCGGCGAGTAATAATGACTTGGATATGCTCTCAGAGCTTCAAACAGCCGCCCTACTTGCTAAAGTCCATTCGTTAGACCCTGAATCGCTTTCTGCTGAAAAAGCCCTTTATGCGGCCACCATGGGCGGCGCTAAAGCATTGGGCATTGACAACCAAGTCGGCTCAATTGAAATTGGTAAACAAGCCGATTTAGTCGCCATCGATTTGAACCAACTGGAAACACAACCCGTATACAACCCTATTTCACAAGTTGTTTACTCGGCATCCCGCGATCAAGTCAGCCATCTCTGGGTAGCCGGAAAACAATTATTGCAAAACAAAAAACTGCTACATTTCAATGAAACCCAATTACTTAAAACAGCCAAAAAATGGCACGCTAAAATAACAGGCCTATTCAATGACTAATTCTGCAAATGTCGATCCTGCTGAAATAAAAAAATTCTCTGATCTCGCAGCCCGTTGGTGGGATAAGGAAAGTGAGTTTAAGCCGCTTCATGAGATTAATCCGTTGCGTTTGGACTACATTGAAAATCAAGCCAACGGATTGTCCGCAAAGTCTATCATTGATGTGGGATGCGGGGGTGGAATTTTAGCTGACTCTATGGCAGCAAAAGGTGCAACCGTCACTGGAATCGACATGGGTGAAGCACCACTTTCAGTCGCAAAGCTTCATCAACTTGAATCGGGACAAAAGGTCGATTATCAACAAAGCACTGCAGAAGACATAGCGGAAAAAAAACCACAAAGTTTTGAAATTGTAACCTGTATGGAAATGCTCGAACATGTCCCCAACCCTCAATCAGTGATTAAAGCCTGTGCAACTTTAGTCAAGCCCGGTGGCGATGTTTTCGTTTCGACTATAAATCGCACCGCTAAAGCGTTTGCTTTTGCTATTGTTGGCGCAGAATACTTGCTAAAGCTTTTACCCAAAGGTACCCATCACTATAACAAGTTTATCAAACCGTCTGAAATAGATGGTTGGGCAAGACAGTACGACCTCGAGCTAAATCATATTATTGGAATGCATTACAATCCTCTAAGCAAAAAATACTGGCTAGCACCGGGTGTTGACGTGAATTACATTATGCATTTCAAAAAGCAAACTTAGCGCAAATTTTCTGAGTGGAAATTTAGATTAGACATCATCAATTTTGATATTTAAAACACTTGGATTTTTACACTTACTAATTAATGCATGATGATCAACATTTAATAGTAAAACACACCCCGCTGCCATCATCGTGGTTTTTTGCGGTCACCGCAAAACTATGATAATCCGCGATTAATCTCACGATGTGCAAGCCTAAGCCGAGGTTGGCGCCACTTGCATGTTGATTATTTCGAATGGATACCAGCGAATCAAAAATACGTTTTATATTTTTGCTTGAGATAGTCGGTCCTAAGTTACTGACTTTGATTGCTAACTGCTCTTTTTCGAGTTGCAGACTAATCGAAATTGGATCACCTTCGGCGCTAAAGTCCATGGCGTTACTAATAAGCTTGTCAAACATTTCTGAAAACAAATCGACGGAGACTAAACTTTCATGCGCACTAACTGAGCTCGCAAAAACGAAGTGATGTTTTGGAAAAGAAGCTTGAAAACCGATGACTGTTTGCTTGAGCAAATTAACCAAATCAACTGATTCCTTTTCAGCGGACTGCATAGCTTGTTTTACTCCGGAAGCACGCCGCATACGATTGATAATTTCACCCAATCGTTTATTTCCCTCTATCGCTCGCTCAATCGTTGCAGCTTGTTCACCCGTTTGCGCATTGAGGGATAAATTGTCGAGCGAAGATCTAACGATTGCTATGGGCGTACGCAGTTCATGAGAAAGGCGTGACGCTAACTTTTCCAAATAGTCATTGTAGTCATAAAGTCTTTCGCCCATATTGGCAAAGGCACGATAGAGATCGTCAATTTCGTCGCCGTCCTTAGTCTGCAATTGCAATGGAGAGGTCATTCGTCCGTGCTCGTCCACCACATCTTCAATTGCGTTATTTAATTGTTTGATTCGGTTAACCGTTCGATTGACATACCAAAATATGACCCAAACCACCAAAACATAAACTACAACAATCAATAGAAATATTTTTAGCAGCGCTTTCTTTTGTAAAACTTGCACTCGGGCAACATTTTCCTCAAGCAATAGTACGCCACGTAGTTGCTCAGAAATTAAAATTGGCGTTGCCGCCACCGCAATAGCATTGTCTGAATCTTTAATGTACTCAATACCTGCACGCTCTTCACCTTTTAAGGCACCATAAATAATTTTAGAATCCATTTGTAGCAAGTCTTTTCGTGGATCTTTTTCTATAACCGATTGATTGCTCAGAATCCAATTTAAAAACGAGTTACGACTAAATTGCAAATCATCCGTTTGCAAATCGCCGCTCGCCGCAAGCACTCTTCCAAACTTGTCTAACAGCCAAATTCGTTGCGCGGGTTTTAGTTGAATGGAATCGAAGAAATTAGAAAACTGCTGCGATGGCCAAACAATTGGGTTTAGATCGAAATTAGTTGAGCTTAATATTGCGTCATATTGGGATTGTTCGCGTTGATTAGTGTCGCGCAAGGTAAATTTAATTTCGCTTGGTTTAACGCCTTTCGGAAACCTAAGCTCTATGTTGTAACCTTTGGTAGTGTTTAACCAAAAAGCCTTAAAGCGCCAATCGGCTCGTAAACTATTATTATGCTTGGTTTTAACCGCAAATTCACCTGCGCCGCTCGTGGAGAGGTATAAGCTTTGAAAGCGCTCTCCCTCCGTTTTGTACTCAATTTCTAAATTATCAAAGACGCCTTTATTATTTAATCTCGGTAAGACCACCACTTCGTCGATTACCTCAATAGAAACCAAAAAATTGTCTTGATGATGTCCCAATAAAACTGAATAACTCAATTGACCGTTAGAAAACTTTTGCCGATGCTGTACAAAGTCAGACCATTCATCAAAAAAACCATCCAAGTTAGGTTTAGCCGTCACTGGAAACACAAAAAATTCTTTGCCTAAATAGTTTTTTGAGTCTGGTAACAAACTCTGTTCAAACCAGGCATCTTTTGCTTTTAGCTGATTTGCAATCAAACGGTTAGAAAGCGTTAAGTTATCTTTTAATCCGGACACCAAGGTTTTTTCAATTTCTTGCAGTAAGCTGATTGAAAAAATAGGAATAGACAAAATCACTAACACAAGGCTAGTGATTTTTTTACCGAGCGACCATTTAGCGGGGTTAAGCGACCTTGCCATCAAAGGCTTCTTTGTTCTTGTTTATTTTGATTCATTAAGGTTTCCAACGATACCCCATGCCATAAACTGTTTCAATTTTGTCAAACTCGGCATCAAGTGCAACAAACTTTTTTCGTAAACGCTTAATATGAGAGGTCACGGTACTGTCATCCACCACTGCTTTTGCGGCTTCCATTAACTGCTCTCGGGTTCTCACATGACCTGGATGTTTGGCGAGTGCATTCAGTATCCAAAATTCAGTTAAGGTGATTTCCACAGGTTGCTCATTCCAAGTTGCGGTAAAGCGATTAATATCTAAACACAATTGTTCGACTTCAACTAACTCATCCACCTGCGTTAGGTTGCTCTTGAGCGCATCAATTCGTCTAAATAGAGCAGAGATTCTAACCATCACTTGGGTAAGGCTTATGTCTTTAGTCAGGTAATCATCCGCACCTAGTCTTAAACCAGAGATTGTATCAAACTCACTGTCTAAGGCGGTTAAAAATATAATGGGAAGTGAAGAAGATTGCGCGCGCAAATACCGGCACAAATCAAACCCACCTTCAGGTTGATCTTCTAAGCCAATATCTAAAATAGCGAGATCAGGCAGTCGCGTTTGAAAAGCTACCATTGCATCATCTTTGTTGGCATAAGCCATGACTTGATAGCCTTGTTTACGTAAAGACTGGGTATAGTTTTCTCTAATTGATCGCTCATCTTCAACAAGCGCGATTCGTTTTGCCACATTAAGCTCCTTTAGCCACTGAGTCGGTATATAAATTATTGAGCCTATTTATAGCACTATTTTTAGAGCAAATAATCCGCCATTAACTCATTGCCACAATTCTGCCACATTTCAACACTAAAACAACCTAATCCCTCCATGCTGCAGTCCCAAAAGCGCGGTTTAATAGCTTCGTGTTCGGAAACATTGACAATCTAGCAATGACAAGTTTCCTTAAATTTGCACTTTGCCGTCAAATTTAAGAAAGCAAGGATGATAAACCGCCATGGATGGTCAACCTGAAATAGTTTTTAACAAATAAATCTAAACAGAGGAATTTCAAAAATGAAAAAGTTAATTATCACTACTGCACTAATCGCAAGCGTCGCAATTAATACACCCAATGCCTATGCTGAATCTAGCACCGAAGAGAATGTTGGATTTTTCTCAGGTGCAGTGACTGGCGCTGCTGTCGGTGGACCGATTGGTTTTATCATTGGTGGGGTTGCAGGCGCGCTTTTAGGCGAACAAGTAGAAAAAGCCAACGAATTAGATACAACAGTAGAAAAACTCAACCAACAGTCTGTAGCCTATCAACAAGCGAAAACAGAACTGAGCGAACTTTCACAGAAAGTCAAAGTTGCTCATAACGAGCTGCAAACCACCAACCAGTGGTTGACCGAAGGATTAACCCTTGATTTGCTTTTTTCCACAAACTCTGACGAATTAGCGCCTAAGGATGAGGAGCTACTTTCCAAACTAGCGACACTATTAACTAAATTTCCAGACTTAAAAGTGCGTTTAGACGGTTTTGCTGACCCTCGTGGTGCGCAAGATGATAATTATCAATTATCGCTTTCACGAGCAAATAAGGTACTTGCAAAATTAACTGAAATGGGAGTAAGTAAGGGTCGGATTTTGCTTCAAGCGCACGGTGAAAATAACGCGACTACAATTGAACCAAGTGCTGACAACTATGCACTTGAACGAAGAGTAAGCATTCGGTTTGTAGCTGAGCAACCATCAACTGTTGCGCAAAACTAATCTTCTGAAAGTTACCAATCAACGCTTCTGAGCGTCTCTCCAGCCTTGGGTGCACTTTCTTTGTGCACCCTTTTTTGTGCATTTTCACAATTCACCGGTTCTGCTGGCATTCTTCACAATCACAATCTATTATTTAATAAGTAACATATAGATATTTAATTGCGCTTTAGCAACAACCAAAGCTAAAAAATATCTCAATGGTTACTCTCAAACAAGGAATATGTGATAGTCAGTGAGAGTTGTAGTGTATGCCGTTATATAAAGGGATAAGAGTAATCACTAGCTGCGTGACAGTATTGTTATTGTTGCTTCAGCCCGTTATTGACGTCTCCAAGGTCAACGCTAGCCCCAAACTCGCATCCAAACAAGCCTCCCTCAGCTTAACTTTCCCTGCTACGACGCTTTCGGCGAATACTGTCAGTGAACAAGACACTCATGACACCGCAAGCTTGGCACTGTTTACAGAGGCACAACAGGCCATTATGAACGGACAAAGTGACCGATTTGATCGACTCTATGCAAACTTGATAAACCATCCACTAGCAGCCTATTTATATCGAGATTGGCTAATCGCTGAACTCCGCCGCACACCTAACAAGCCCCACTTACAAGCACAAATCAAACAGTTTTTAGATCAACACTTCAACCAAGTCGTTGCTCGTAGACTTCGACACACCTGGCTTAATTATCTAGCCGATACCGGTCAAAATAAACTTTTTCTTAGCTTTTACCAACCGCAGTCAAATAGCAAACTGAAGTGCCGTCATCTATGGCTTAAGTTAAAACAACAAGGATTAACAATTGACCAAGCAACTAAAATTGAAGCACTTTGGTTGACCGGTAAATCTCTGCCGAAGTCCTGTGATCCTTTAATCTCAGATTGGCGGAAAATGGGCGGTCTTGACCAGCCACTGGTATGGCAGAGAATGATGTTAGCCGCCCGTGCTAGTAATTATCAATTACTCAGGTATTTGACTCAATTACTAAGTCACGATGCTCGCACTGCTGGAATCTGGTTAGAACGAATTACTCGACGACCGGCTCGACTAAATGAATCGATTCCAAAAGCAATCCCTGCGCAGATGTTGCAGGACATTTTGAAGTTAGGTTTAAACAAGCTGGCTTGGCAGGATGCCGAGGCAACTATAAAACAATGGAAGCGGTTGAGCACCACCATTGAACTAACCGCCAATGAAACCCAACATCTAAAACGCTCAATTGGCTTATCTCTTGCCATTAATGAGTCAAACAAGGCTGAAGCGTGGCTAAAATCATTACTCCCAATGGATGATGATTCAGTTCAGCAATGGCTCTTGAGTACCAACTTGGTTAACAATGACTGGCAAGATATTATTCAGCGCGATAATCGCTATCTTGAGCAAAACACATATAACGATAATTGGAAGTTTTGGAATGCTATTGCCAAAAAGCAATTAGGCGAATCATCGCAGTTTATTAGCCAACTTGAAACTTTAGCTAAAAAACGCAGTTATTATGGCTTTCTCGCCGCTAGTTATTTAGCCAAAGAGCCTGAACTTAATCATCAAGCTCAACAAATACCGCAATCTCAAATTGCTCGACTTGAAAATAAGCTTGCCGCCAAGCGAGCGAAAGCCTTGCTAAAATTTGGTCGCGTAACCGAAGCGCGTAGTGAGTGGAATCAATTACTTCAATCCTTACCCAAATCTGAACTTGCAGTTGCCGCACACCTAGCTCATCAATGGGATTGGAATCATCAATCGATTCTCGCCTTTAGTCGAAGCCGCCAATTAAACGATGTTAAAAAACGCTTTCCACTGGTCAAAAAAGCGCATTTTGAACGGATTGCCAATCAGCGCAACATCCCTACTTCGTGGGCATATGCGATCACCCGTCAAGAAAGTGCATTTAAAAAGGATGCAACTTCCTCCGCTGGGGCACAGGGGCTAATGCAATTAAAGCCAAGTACGGCTCGGCTAGTTGCAAGAGCGAAACTCAAACACTCAAAACTAGCCAGGCTCTCCAGTCGGCAGATAGCACGGCATAAGTTACTCCACAAAGCGGAGCTTAATATACAGCTAGGCATTGCGCACCTTGAACAAATGCTCGATTACTATGATGGTAATCCGGTACTCGCAACAGCAGCTTATAATGCAGGCTCAGGTCGAGTTGACCAATGGTTGAAAGACAATCAAATTTCAGACACCATCTTATGGATTGAACAAATCCCCTACAAAGAAACCCGAGACTATGTAAAAAACGTGCTTACCTACCAAGTAATTTATGCGAGCTTTCTTGAGGGAGAAGAAAGTTTTATTAACAAAATCAAGCAGATGCCTATTCCGACTCACCACAAGTCAAATACCCAAATTAGCACACGTTAAATAAATCAGATCGTCGTTGATATTCTACAAATCTAATTTTGCCCACAACTGGTTGGCTGTTAATTAGCTTAAGTACTAAAAACCGCGGTTTAAATAGCGATTCAATCCTTCTCAAATCTATAATTTTAGACAATGATTAACCAGTAAAGATTAAATTTTAGTTAGCTCACTTCTGTCACGAGGACGATCAAATGATGTCTGGACAAGTCAACGCTGAAATAGGCCACTGGTACAAAGGCTACGAGAATGACCAAGTTTTTGAAGTTGTTGCTATCGACTATGAGGAACAAACCATTGAAATTCAAAACTTTGATGGTGATATTTCACAAATCGAGTTTATTGGGTGGAAAGGTTTATTCCCTACCGAAGTAGCGCCTCCAGAAGATTGGACTGGTCCCTATGAAATTGATGTCGATGATACCGCTTTTAATACTTATGCGTTAAACGAAGCCTTATTACAGTACAAAAGCTCTCATTGAGCGGTATTTTCTTTTCAGCTAAACCAAATACTCTTGCGAGACTTTGGTAAGCGGGTTATTTCCCTTTTTTAACTTAACTTCAACAAAGCTTTTGGTATTCTCTCCTTCTTTTTTGCTGCCTAAATAAAGCTTTAAATCACTCGATTTCAGCGTATAGCCTGTGTAAAATAGCGCCAATTTTTAGTAAGCGCAATATAGGGACAAAATGTCTGATAACAGCCAAAAATCACTTAGTTACAAAGACGCCGGTGTTGATATAGAAGCAGGCAATCAGTTAGTCGACAGAATTAAGAGCGTCGCCAAGGCGACTAAGCGACCAGAAGTGACCTCTAATTTAGGTGGTTTTGGGGCGATGTTTGAGCTGCCTTCAGGTTACCAACAGCCTGTTCTTGTTTCCGGTACCGATGGTGTAGGCACCAAGTTGCGCCTAGCGATTGACGCAGGGATTCATGACAAGGTAGGAATTGATTTAGTTGCAATGTGTGTTAACGATTTAATCGTACAGGGCGCAGAACCACTATTCTTTCTTGATTATTACGCCACTGGAAAGCTCGACATCGAAACTGCGGCCAGCGTAGTGACCGGAATCGGCGAAGGATGCAAGCAAGCAAATTGTTCATTGATAGGTGGTGAAACTGCCGAAATGCCTGGAATGTATGAAGGCGAAGATTATGATTTGGCAGGCTTTTGCGTTGGAATAGTTGAAAAGTCCAAAGTCATTGATGGCAGCCAAGTTAAAGCTGGCGACCAATTAATAGGCTTGGCATCGAGTGGTCCGCATTCCAATGGCTACTCCTTGATCAGAAAAATAATTGAAGTGACGGGTGCTGATATTAATCAGCCGTTTGCTGATAAAACCTTGGCGGAAACATTACTAGAACCTACCAAAATCTATGTTAAGTCTGTATTAAAGCTGATCGAATCAATTAACTTAAAAGCACTTTCCCACATTACCGGGGGCGGCCTATTGGAAAATATTCCACGTGTTTTACCAGAAAATAGCTGTGCTCAAATTGATCAATCCAGTTGGCAGCGTCCAGAAATCTTCAATTGGTTACAAAAAAACGGCAATGTCGAAGCAAATGAAATGTATAAAACCTTCAATTGCGGTGTTGGGATGGTTCTCGTGGTTTCACAAGACCAGCTGGATGAAGCCATAAAAATCCTAAATGAGTCGGGTGAATCGGCATGGCACTTGGGCCAAATTGTTGAGTCGAGTAACTCTGAACAGGTTACTTTCGTTAATTAATCAAGCCAACTCGTTACCCTCAAAATCTTAGGTAGAGTCATGTCAAAAAAGAATGTTGTTGTGCTAATTTCTGGGAGTGGCTCTAATTTACAAGCATTTATTGAAGCCCAAAAATTAGCGGACTTTCAAGGCGAAATTAAAGCGGTAATTAGTAATAAATCTGACGCCTATGGTCTAACTCGAGCACAAAACGCTGGCATTCCCAACATTTGTGTTCCTCACAATCAGTTCGACGATCGAGAAAGCTTTGATAAAGAACTGGCCAAGGTTATCGAGCAATTTGAACCCGACTTAATCATCTTGGCCGGCTTTATGAGAATTCTCACCCCGGATTTTGTGGCTAAATTTAAAGGCAAATTATTGAACATTCACCCTTCTTTGTTGCCCAAGTATCCAGGACTAAACACTCATCAAAAGGCATTGCAAAATAAAGATCGCTATCATGGAACAACGGTCCATTTTGTCACTGAAGAGTTAGATGGTGGCCCGTTGATTGGCCAAGCAAAAACAGAGATAGTCGATGAGGATACCGAACAAAGTCTGGTTTCAAAGGTTCAGGCGCTAGAGCACAAGCTCTATCCTCACATTGCGAAACTTTTCCTTAATGGAAGCCTTTATTTAAAGCAGGATCAGGTTTATTTTGAAGATAACTTATTACTTTCGCCAATTAATTGTTAAGTACCTCAGCAAGATTAGAGTCGCTGGACCTATTCCATCGGCTAAAGCCACTGTTCCTGCCGATGACCTAAATACAAGGTACAAAGCCTGGAGTCAAAAGAAACGGCCGCAAAATAAGATAAAGCGTTTGACAATAAAGAACGTAGTAAGAATTTTGATACCAATTGTTACCGTCGCCAATTTTGCCACGGTTGCAAGCGAAAACACTCCTCTA
Organism: Kangiellaceae bacterium; assembly: GCA_965230525.1. Taxonomy (GTDB): domain Bacteria; phylum Pseudomonadota; class Gammaproteobacteria; order Enterobacterales; family Kangiellaceae. Next base: position 2,964,163 of record OZ246008.1, on the reverse strand, counting down.
CAACAGACGCCGCCGCCAAGCCAAACTGAAAAGTCAGGTAACTGGCACTTTCTACAGCCCTACTCGGCGCTCTATCGGGTCATTTCAGATGGCGACGTTATCGGCGAGTCGCAACGAGAGCTTAGCTTATCCAACAACATATGGCAGCTGTCGTCCTCTGCCGAGGTAAGCCTTTATTTTCTAGATGTGAAGAGCAGCGAATTCTCAAAGTTCGCGCTAATTAATCAACAACTTAATACGTTGGAATTCGATTCTAAAACGAAACTGCCGTTTAAAAAAGAGCGTCATATGCACCAAGTTTTTAACTGGCAGTCGGGCGACGAAGTGGGCAAAAAAAATGCCAAGCGTTGGCAGTTAAATCATCAAGATTATGTCTTTGATAGAGTCTCCCACATGGTTCAACTAAGAGCCGATTTACTCGCGAACAAAACGCGTTTTTCATATAACGTCAGTTACAAAGGCAAGCTGCATGAATACCATTACCATACAGAGGGTCAAGAAACCGTGTCGACTCAAAATGGAGAATATCGCACCATTAAGTTAACCCGAACTAAACCCAACGGTGACACTTTCAGCCTATGGCTGGCTCCAAAACTCGATTACTTCCCTGTGCAGATTGCGCAATACGAAGACGACAAACCTGAAATAGTAATGCAGTTGACCTCACTCACGCTGAGCAATCAAGCGCCGTCACAATCAACCGAGCCAGCAGTAATCGAAGAGCAACTGAAAGGCTAACCCAGCTCTTGAGTGGTGACTATTTTATGCTCGTCACTCTTTTTTAGAAGACTCGATAAGCGCTCGCACCCTCGCTTCCGAACTTGTCATTCCAGACTTTTCTCCTAATAGCAACGCTTCTTCAGCTGTTTTGTTTTGTAATGCAAATGCTCTATATGCCAATAATCCACCCACGCGATTGCTACTTGCACAATGCAGTAAAACCGAGCCTTTGATTTTATTTAACGCAGTATCCAACGCTTGGGCACTTTCTAAGTTAATCCCCTTACTACCCGCGATTGGTATTGAAATGTACTGCATTCCCATGCTTTCTACTAATTTCTTCTGGTTGAGCTGTTCAAGCTCTGCTTCACTTCTAAGGTTTATTATTGCTTTGGTCCCCATCGCGGCAAGCTTCTTTAAATCATCTTCAGAAGGCTGACCGGCGGTCATTAGATTTGGTAGCGGCTTTGCTAGATTAATCATATCAAACTGATCTTGCTGTGCACTCGCTGAAGCAGCAAAAAGAAACAAGCTGAGGACTATTATCAGTGAGCTATTTTTGATTGGTATCATATTCGTTCCAGTATTAATAAGTTAGCGATAGACTGTAAGGATAAATCCAACCTCCACTCCATAGCAAGTGGCGCTACAGCCAAATACAAAACACTAATGAGTATTTAATTTCAATCAGTGCCTTATTCGACTGGTCGTTTAAATTGGTTGAAATTTATATTTCTGACAACAGGAATCCCAAATTACTAAAGCTGCGCTTGATCTTTATCAATAAAGCACAACAAAGCTTACTTTAGATTAGTCGATTCAATTGTTAAAATGCAATTGACTTACAACTATAGCATCGCTTAACCTCTAGAAAATTAACGAAAAGATTGGAGGCATCATGTCCTTAACCAGCGCATTCTCTCTCTTATATGGGCCCGATAAAGAGTGGGAAAACATTAGCAAGAAAAAACAAAGCATTAGCAACATATACCTCAGTTACCTAGTGTTCTTTGCCGCAATTCCACCTGCCTCAGCATTTGTTGGCAGCACTTATGTCGGATGGCAAGTTGGTAGCGGTGAAACGCACCGTTTGACAATTGAAAGCGCTATGCAGCTCTCTATAGCGGCTTATATCGCCATATTAGTTGCAGTAATGGTGTTATCGATGTTTATTCAATGGATGGCCAAAACATATGGCGCCAAGCCAACCCTCTCTGAATGTGTAAATTTAACCGCCTACAGTTTTACTCCGTTATTCTTAGCTGGTTTCTTAGGGGCTTTTCCAATCCTTTGGCTCGATATGCTTGTCAGTCTAGTTGCTATTGGAATGTCAGTTAACTTGCTCTTTAAAGGAGTACCCAAATTAATGGGGATCTCAGAAGAAAAAGCGTTTCTATTTTCAAGTTCAATCCTTACGGTAGCGATGGTGAGTTTAGTGGGCATGTTAGCAATTACGGTCATATTTTGGGGTTCAGGTCTTTCGCCTGTTTTCCAGGCTGGCTAAAACATAATTAAAGTTGTGTTGTAATCTTTATAACTAAGAGCGAACCCATTGGATATAATATTTTGGCTAATCCCACTCTCAATTCTAATTCTGATACTTGCGATTGGGATCTTTTTTTGGGCTGTTCGCTCCGGTCAATTCGACGACTTAGATTCACCCGCAGTTAGTATATTACTTGATAATGATTCCCCACCATCTAACGAGTCTAATCAATCGACAAAACACCATGATTAAAATCCTAAATTTAATTTTATTAACACTTAACTTTTGGTTATTTTTTCCGCAATACCTTGCAGCAAGCCCCAGCCTGCTTATCGACCAAGATTTCAATGTGCTGTCAGTCAACGGAAAGTCTTTTTCTGATGGTTTTTTCAGCGCAGACTCAACTGTAAAATTAATCTCTGGCGTGAATAAAATTGCCCTCGAGTATGAAGCCGTTTTTGAACAAGAAGATGACTTCGACTTGGTCAAGTCCGAGGTTTTACTAATAACTTTTTATGCTCAACACCAAGACCAATATAGACTCACTTATTTGAAGCCTTCAAACGCAAGAGCGGCGAGAAAATTTGCAGGTAGCCCAAAACTTTCAATTGTCAGTCCGGACGGCAATCCGATTAAATTTTCTAGTTATTTTCTCGCCTCTAAATCTGAGGGCTTTGTTAACCAACAAACTCGTCCCTCTCTCGTTGGTCAACCGGCAATTAAAATCACCTCAAAATCCAATAAGCCGAAAAGCAAAGCTAAGCAACAGCCAAACCCAGAAGAGCGGTTAGAATACTGGTGGCGCAAGGCGACGAAGCAACAACGCCAGTCGTTTCTCAAAAAAGTTTCAGATAAGCAATAGGTAACACTTTGGATAATCTAAACCTAGTGAGTGCCTTGTTACTTGGTATTATGGGCGCTGGACACTGTATCGCCATGTGCGGCGGGATAATTTCTTCTTTATCCATGTCAAACCAAAGTCAACCAATCCAAAAACGCGCTGGGATTGTGTTTCTTTACCAACTCGGAAGAATTTTTAGTTACAGCTTAATCGGACTTGCAGGTGGTTTTCTTGGTTTTAAATTTAGCCAACTAAGCCAGCTGCCAATACTGGAACTAATTTCTGGTTTACTGCTCGTTGGAATGAGTTTATATGTGAGTAGGTTATGGATGGGGCTTAGTTATTTAGAAAAAATTGGAAAACTTTTTTGGAATAAAATTAGCCCGCTTAGCAAACATTTTTTACCGGTTAAAACCAGTCGCCAAGCCTTCTTACTGGGCAGTCTTTGGGGTTGGCTACCCTGTGGTTTAGTCTACACAAGTTTAAGTTTTGCAATCACAATGGGAGACGCACTATATAGCGCTTTGTTTATGTTTATATTTGGCTTGGGCACGCTGCCAGGCACGCTGCTAGCAAGTGCGGCTGGTTTGAGTTTAAAACACTTTTTAAACCACATTGTGGTGAGATACTTAATCTCAATTTGTTTTCTTATTTTCGGTGTTATTACACTGAATTCAGCCTTTGAATCTTGGACTGGTAATGGACACCATCACCACCATCATCAACCGCATTAAAATCAGTAAGTTTTAGCTACAGCAATTACTCACAAAAAGACCGATTGAGTTAGTCACTGCCATTCAAGTTCTGAGTGAATATTCGTTTAGGCTGGAGTCTTTTGTTGAGAGGTCTTTAACGTTTTTAGCTGAGCTTTTTCTAAACTTGCTCTAATTCTACTTGGAACTTTTTGTTGTGCTTGAGATATCGCCTCTTCAATAGCACAAACGGTCGCGTCAATATTAGCACTGCCATGACTTTTAATAACAATTCCACGAAGGCCGATTAGGCACGCTCCGTTATAGCGCTCTGGATTGATTTCTTCTTTGAAAAGATTAAGTACCGGCTTGGCGAGCAGCCCAATGAGCTTTGTCCACCAATTTTTCTGAAAAGCATGTTTGATTTTCTCAAGCAAAAACTCACTCAGACCCTCGGATGCTTTTAAAACGTTATTACCAGTAAATCCGTCCGTGACGATGACTTGATAGTCGCCACTAAAGATTCGATTACCCTCGACAAAACCGCCGTAGTTAACACCTTCTAGGTTTTCTATCAATTGCGCAGCTTGGCGAAGCTTTTCTGATCCCTTGATTTCTTCTTCACCAACATTTAACAGTCCAACTTTGGGAGACTCTATGCCATCAATTCCTTTACATAATTCATTGCCCATAATCGCAAACTGAGCGAGCCGTTTTTCATTGCATTCAACGTTGGCGCCTAAGTCTAAAAGATAAACTTGACCGTTATTACTTGTTGGCAAAGCCGAGATTATTGCGGGTCGGTCGATACCAGGCAGCATTTTTAAAATAAACCGCGAAATGGCCATAAGTGCACCAGTATTTCCTGCGCTAACACACGCATGCGCACGGCCATCTCGAACAGACTCCAATGCAAGTCGCATCGAAGAACTCTTTTTATTTTTTAGTGCTACGGAAGGTTGGTCGGTCATTTGCACATCATCATGCGATGCAAATACCGAAAGGTTTGGGTGATTTTCGAGTTTTAACGATTTGAGCTGCGCTTGAATGACAGCTAGGTCGCCGAACAGCAAAAAGTGTGGCGTGCTCTGAGAAGAATAGCTTATGCTATTTAGAAGAACATGTTTTACTGCGGGAATTGTAACTGAGGGGCCGAAATCGCCCCCCATACAATCGATTGCAATGGTTAGATTAGCCATTAAGACTATCTAATCGTAAGTTGTAATCGATAAATTTTAGTACAAGTATCAATAGTTGATAGCGAGTATTAGATTATTTTACGACCACGGTAGTAACCGTCTTCCGTCATATTATGACGTAAGTGAAGCTCACCGGTAGTTTGATCTTCAGATAATGTTGAAGTGTTTGAAACTAACGCATCGTGTGAACGTCTCATTCCGCGACGAGCGCGTGATTTTTTACTCTTTTGAACAGCCATTGGAATAACTCCTAAGTTTTACAATTTTGAATCAGTATTTGGTCAAGCCTAGTCGGCTTAACCACTCAATTTTTTTCGAAATTTACATTTTCAAGAACCTGAAAAGGGTTCTTTTTTACTTCCGCTTCCTTGGGTAAATCACCATAAGAAAGCTTTACACCTAACTCTTCGCTCGCCTTGTTAGCGATTAACGGGATTGAGAGAATTAGTTCATCCTCAATCACTTCTTTAATATCGACCTGACCATCTTCAACGAGTAACGGCTCATACTCCTCATCCAAGTCGTTAATTTGATCTTCACTCACTACCATGCAATAGGTAACCGTGGTATCAATCTGATGGTTTATCGGTTCAAAACTTGTTTGACACTCTAAAACCACATCTGCAACAACTCGCGTATCCACAAGACAACGTTTTCGATCATCCAGTCTACCACTCAAACTCGCTTGAATTTCGCCTTCATTTGAGTAGAGAAGTCCGTCTAACCGAGTAAAATCTTTCAGTTGCCATTTGTACCTTAATTCACCCTCTTTATTAGCGAGTTTTCGAGGTTGTATAAAGGTTTTGAGCTCAGAATTCACAACAGTCTCCGTCATAGGCGCGCGATTCTACCCAAAAGTCCTTCAAAAGGCAAAGTTAATCGCTTGAAAAGGCTAATAAACTTGGCCTAGCGCGAAATTAACCGCAAATTCAGCGTGAATTTCAGTGGTATCGTATAATTTGACCTTTGTGTCATCCTGATTGATAAGTAATCCAATTTCTGTACACCCCAATATGACGGCTTGTGCGCCTTGTTTCGCAAGCCGGTCGACAATGCTGAGATAAATCGACTTAGACTTAGGCGCTATTACGCCGCGACACAGTTCTTGATAGATGATGTTATGGACCAACTCTCGTTCTTCGGCATTTGGTATTATCACCTCGATCCCATGCTTTTTAGCCAGCCTTTCTTTGTAAAATAGTTGTTCCATGGTAAATCGAGTACCCAGCAGCGCTACTTTACTGATTTCATCCCGTTTCAGCTGAAAGCCCGTGGCATCGGCGATATGCAGTAATGGAATGTTTAAATTTTGAGCCACCTGATCGGCAACTTTATGCATAGTATTGGTGGCAATTAATATACATTCTGCGCCGGCTAATTCTAGTTTTAACGCTGCCGTAGTAAGAATCTCACCCATTTGTCCCCAATCCCCAGCCATTTGCAGCGCTTCAATCTCGGCAAAGTCGAGGCTATTTAGTATGACTTTGGCTGAGTGTAAACCACCTAACCGCTGTTTTACTAAGGTATTTACCAGCCGATAGTAGCTCTGCGAGCTTTCCCAGCTCATACCGCCAATTATCCCGATGGTTTTCACTCTTCCCCCAGTAAATCTTCAATGAGTATAACGGGCTCAACTTCCGCTCCTTGCAGATCCTCATCCCAGTTTACACCCACATAGATTCCGTCTTCGTCCATACCATGCAACCAAGCATCTATAAAATCATCAATATCAACGGGATTGGGTTGATAGTCGCTCCAATCATCGGTACAAACTTTTTGTGCCTGTTTCTCATCAGACCAGAAAGGCATCACTTGAACATCTTCAAATTCATTGGATTCGCAAATCGCGAACCCGTCGGCATTTTTTAGATTCCAAACCACTTCCAAATGGTCGGCATGTTCAATAAATAATTCATATCGCTCTCGATCACTACTGCTCATTTTGGCTTGCTTTCTATTTAAATCAATTTGAGCAGTATTCTATCAGAAATTATTGCGTATAATGCCAATTAGCCAAGTCAAAAAATAATAGCTAGCATGCGGTCTCAAAATACCACCAACGCCAATCAAACCGAAAACTGGCGCTCCATAGCCTACCTTTTACCCTACTTAGCCGAGTTTAAGGGGCGAATCTTAATTGCATTTTTGTTTTTGATTGCTGCCAAGCTTGCGAGCATTGCCCTGCCCTTGTTATTAGGCCAAATTGTTGATGGTATGAATAGCGAATCCGCTACAGCCCCCGAGCCTCAAGAACAATCAATTTTTACTCAGCTTTGGTTTTTGCTCCCAGCCTCTTTGGTTTTGCTGTATGGACTGCTTCGTTTTGCCAGCGTTTTGTTTGGTGAAATTAGGGATACGATATTCGGAAGAGTGACTGAAAGAGCGATGCGCCGAGTTGGCTATAAAGTGTTTAGGCACTTACACAATTTAGACCTCGACTTTCACCTTGACCGCAAGACCGGCGGATTATCAAGAGACATTGAACGCGGCGTTAGTGGTATCAGCTTTTTAATGCGTTTTATGATCTTTAACATACTTCCAACACTGTTTGAAATCTTGATGGTAATGGGCATCTTCTATAGTAAATTTGGCGCAAAGTATGCCATTGTCACTTTGATCTCTATTATTGCTTATATAGTTTTCTCAGTAAAAGTCACTAACTGGCGCAATCAGTTTTTAAGAGCCGCCAACAAGGCAGACTCTGACAGTAATAGCCGCGCCATTGACAGTCTGCTGAATTATGAAACCGTTAAATATTACACCAATGAATCCTTTGAAGCTGAACGGTATGACCAAGACTTAGCCAATTGGGAAAAAGCACGACGCCAAAATAGATTATCATTATTTGCGTTGAATGCAGGACAAGCGTTGATAATCAGCGTATCCATGACAAGCATGATGTATTTAGCGGCCATTGATGTGCAAGCTGGCCAACTAACCCCAGGAAATTTCGTCACCATCAATGGCCTTATGATGGGAATATTTATTCCACTTAACTTCTTAGGGTTTGTCTACCGAGAAATTAAAATGTCGCTAATTAATATAGAGCAGATGTTTGGGTTGTTGGCGGTTAAACCCAAAATCAACGACCGAGAAAATGCGGTAGATTTAGAAATTAGTAAAGGTGTTATTGAATTTAAGCAGGTTAATTTTGCCTATTCTAATGACCGGCCGATTCTTAAGGATATCAGTTTTACCGCACATTCAGGTGAAACGGTTGCGCTTGTGGGGGCAAGCGGTTCTGGAAAATCAACCACCATTAAAATGCTATTTCGATTCTATGACCCGAGTAGCGGCGTGATAACGATTGACGACCACAATATTGCTGATATCACTCAACATTCTTTGCGCACGGCAATTGGAATCGTACCACAAGACACCGTGTTATTTAATGATACGATCCTCGAAAATATTCGATATGGACGACCGTCTGCAACGTACGAAGAAATTCAACAGGCAATAAAAATGGCTCACCTTAGTGACTTTATTAAGCAACTACCCGACGGCGATCAAACCATGGTCGGTGAACGCGGGCTAAAGTTATCCGGAGGGGAAAAACAGCGGGTCGCAATTGCTCGAACGATTTTAAAGAATCCGCCAATATTGGTATTTGATGAAGCAACATCGTCACTCGATAGTCACTCCGAGAAAAACATACTGCAATCAATTAATGAGCTTGCTAAATCAACCACAAGCTTGGTCATCGCACATCGACTTTCAACGGTGGTTAATGCCGACCAAATATTAGTTTTTGACAACGGAAAAATCATCGAAAAAGGTGATCATCAAACGCTGCTGGCTCAAGCGGGGAAATATCAGCAACTTTGGCTTGCACAACAGAAAGAGCAAAAATAAATGGCGCAACTTATTTTAGCTTCCTCATCAAAATATCGTAAAGCATTACTCTCTCGATTACCCCTCGATTTTGATTGCTGTTCGTCCGAAATCGATGAATCAATTCAAGCAGGTGAATCAGCAGAAAACTTAGTCAAACGACTTTCAATAGAAAAAGCGCAAGAAGTCGCCAAGCAATATCCCGATCGATTTATTCTAGGTTCAGATCAAGTGGCTGTATTCAAAAGTCAAATGATTGGTAAGCCCCATAGCTTCGAAAACGCTTTTAAACAGCTAAAAGAATTTTCGGGTCAATGTGTACAATTTATAACAGGGATAGCATTGCTTCACCAACAACAAAAAATTACTAATTATGAATATTCGTTGGTAACCGTTAATTTTCGAACACTGACTGAAAAACAAATCACTGAGTATCTTTCAATCGATCAACCTTTTGATTGTGCCGGAAGCTTTAAGGTAGAAAAATTCGGAGTTAGTTTATTTGAATCAGTTATATCCGACGACCCAACCAGTTTGGAAGGATTACCCCTCATCAAAGTATGTAATTTGCTGAGAGCTGTTGGGCTTTTAGCATAGATTTCAGGGTAGTTTTTTGGTGTCGACTTCGCGATATTGGTATTGCACTAAAACGATACCAATGATCATAAATGAAATACCAATAATTTCAGTCACGTTTAAATAGTCACCTAATATTGGCATAGCAAATAACGCGGTAAAAACGATCCCTGACATTGCGATTAAACTCGCTTCGTATGCCTTTAAATACTGCATCACTTGACTAAAAACAGTCATTGCTAACGCATTAGCGATAACCCCGTTTAACGCTATAATGGCCCAATTTTCAGTACTAAGCTCGACCAAAGGAAAATCAAACATAACGCCTGCAATAACCAATGGCCCTCCTCCAATACAAACCGACGCCGTGGCAATTTGTATATGGCTAAGTTGACTCTCTTTAATCAATTGTAATTGGCGGATGAGTATATTGGTCAGCGCCAAACAAATCACTGCGGCAGATATGCTGACAATACCGAGGAGTTCACCGCCTTTCGGTTTTTCATAAAAGAAAATCCAAAGACCATAGATAGCGATAGACGCGCCCACAACTTGCAAAATACGGGGCGACTCCTTGAGCAATATAGCACTTAAAATCATGGTCACAATTCCGACAAAGTTCATCAAATAAGCATGAGTGGTGACCGGTAGTAGTTCCAAAGAAAATATAAAAAGAAAACGCACAATACAATAATTTAATAAGCCGATCCCAATTAACATTAACCAAACTTTACGCTCTAGCTTTGGACTGAGCGACTGTCTAGCTATTACTTTGCAATAGAACAACATGGCGATAATTGCAAACACCATCTGCAACCAAATAAAACTAAAAAAAGGCACTTCAACTAGGGACTTTTTAGCCAAAGTAATCACAAATGATATCGCAATCATCGCAACACATAGTTTGATACTGGCACGCGTGCGGTGAGTCATCGGCAGTATCTGTTGAGCGTTAATTGTTTGAGAAAGATAGAGTTCATTAGTTTCCAATAAACGATTTTAGCTGAGATAGTTGTTGGATGATGCCTTTCGGTTGTAACTTTTCCAGCTCTTGATAAGAGCACGCCCCCGTGGTGACTCCTATCGCGTCCACCTTGGCTGCATGCGCCATTTGAATGTCGTGCACGCTATCGCCGATAACAATGGTTTCCTCTGGTATATTTTGAGTTTGTTCGAGTAATCGTAACACCATGTCTGGATGTGGTTTTGAGGTTGCCTCGTCGGCGCAAATCGAATACTCGAAAAAGTTCTCAAGTCCCACCGAGCGCAGTGCTCTAGTTAATCCAGCACGTGCTTTTCCCGTGGCTATCGCAGTTTTAATTTGCTGTTGATGAAGCCAATGGATCAGCGGTAGCGCACCTTCAAATAAAGGTGATGGGGTAGTGTCTTTTTGTACATATTCAATCCGGTAGGTATCACGAATCAACAGACGCTCTTGGTTATCGGCTGATGGAAACAACTGAGAAATTACCGCTTGCATACTTAAGCCAATTGTACTTTTAACTTGCTCCGCAGACGGTTTTGGCAAGCCCACCAACTCCGCAGCCCGTTGCATACTTGAAATAATGCGGGCGGTTGAATCCATTAAGGTACCGTCCCAATCAAAAATAACAAACTGGTATTGCTTGGTCATATTTATTTACTAATTTGAAAGTTGTTTAATGGCTCGTTGCATCACGTTAGGCATGGGCGCCTCGACACTAATAGGTTGCTCATCATCAGGTAAATTAAAAGTTAACTTTGCCGCATGCAATAAAAACGTTTTAAGTTTAAGTTGTTGCAGAACCTTTTGATCATGCTCAAGGTCACTATACTTTTGATCACCTAACAATGGGCAAAAACAGTGTCGAGCATGCACTCTAATTTGGTGTGTTCTTCCGGTTATCGGCTTCGCGAGTACTAAGCTGTAATCTCCCATTGCCTGGATCAATTGAAAGTGAGTTTCACTGGGTTTGCCTTGCGGGTCGACAATGACGCTTCTTTCGCCGGATGGACGATCGATTTTTTTTAGTGCGGCGTTAACTCGCTTTTGCTTAGGTGGCCATTTGCCCGAAACCACGGCTAAGTATTCTTTATTCATTTTGCGATGACGCAATTGGTTTTGAAAATGAATTAAAAATGTTCGCCGCTTGGCAATTAAAATACAACCTGATGTATCCCGGTCTAACCTATGAACCAACTCTAAAAACTTTTCCTTTGGTCTAAGCGCTCGAAACGCTTCGATTAGGCCATAAGACACGCCACTACCACCATGTACGGCTATACCCGAAGGTTTGTTGACAACCATAAATTGTTTGGTTTCGAGCAAAACGGCTTGTTCTAAATGTTGTATTTGCTCAAGATTAGCGAATGATTGGGTGTTTGTTTTTTCAGCCACTCTAATCGGCGGGATTCGAACTAGGTCATCGCTCTTAAGCTTGTATTCCGCTTTTACTCGACCCTTATTGACTCTTACTTCGCCTTTTCTAATGATCCGATAAACACGACTTTTTGGTACACCTTTTAACAGCGTAAACAAAAAGTTATCGATCCGTTGGCCGTGGTGATCTGCACTAATCTTAATAAATTGTGCTTTATCGAAAGAGTTCAATGAATATCGAAGGGATTAAAAAGTTTAGGGGTAATTATCTAAGAAAATGAATCGATTAGCGACACTTTTAGCGCGATAGATAAAATTAGTTAAGCTGCACCGCTATTCTGCCTCATTTTAACCAACCAATGTGTTGCGCTGTGCGATTTAGCCGGTAAACTTTAATAGCTGGTCAAGTCTATCTAACCAACAAGAGAATTAAGCTACATTCTCGCGGAAATATTCGCCCAAGTATTCGTTAATTCGACGGTTTAGCCAAATTTCCATACTCGAGCCTTCTTGTTTGGCAGCCTGCATCACCATTGTTTGCTTATCCGCTGCTAAGCTTATATTATAGTTGCCAATAAACGGCACGGTGTCTTCGCCGCTGTGCTCTTGATGAATCAAGCAATAGTCATCGACACACTTTATAAAATTTTGTTTGATTTCTTCTGCGGTACGACCATCGAACTCGAGCAAGTCGAGCGAATTCAACACCTCGCCAGTCAATATCGAACGACGATCATCAAATTCAATTTTACCAATAAAGCCTCTGTGCAACAGCATTTATACACTCCAAACAACTGCATCTAAACGGCACAATCACCGTCTTCTCATGTCTACAATAAATATAGCAGCTATCAAAATTTTGACCGTGAAATAGTTAATAAAAATTGAATCTGTTTAAAACCTTATGTTTTTAGACTATTTATCCATTAAAAAAAGCAGAAAACGACTCCACCACATAGATCTAACTTTTTGATTTGTATATATATTTCATCTTAAATTAAAAAAGCATTTAGATTTGAGATGCTAGAATTGCGCCTTGGCGAATGGCACGTTTTGCGTCGAGTTCGGAGGCAACATCCGCTCCACCAATTAGATGAACGCGATCGAACAACCCCTTCGCTTGTTCATACAAGTCGGTATTAGACACTTGCCCTGCGCAAAGAACCACATTGTCTACTTCGAGGCAGGTTGGTTTGCCCGATAAATTAATATGTAAGCCCTGATCATCAATTTTTAGGTACTCTACATCATTAAGCATTTTCACTTTCTTATGTTTAAGACTTAATCGATGTGTCCAACCAGAAGTCTTACCTAAGCCAGCCCCCACTTTCGACGCTTTTCTTTGCAATAGATAAACTTTTCTTGGTGAAGGTTCTACTTCAACTTTTTGCGCCAAGCCGCCCCGATTTTGGTAGGTTTTATCGACTCCCCACTCTTTATTCCAGGCTTCCGGGTCCACTGCCAACGAGCGCGCATGAGTTAAAAACTCAGCGACATCAAAGCCAATTCCGCCCGCGCCGATAATGGCAACCGATTGTCCCACTGGTTTCTTGTTTTTTAGAACATCAATATAAGAAAGTACTTTAGGGTGCTCAACGCCTTCAAGCTGCGGGGTACGAGGATAAATGCCGGTCGCTAATACCAGTTCATCAAATGAGTGTTGCTGGAGTTGCTGTAAACTAACTCGCGTGTTTAATTTAATCGTCACTTTATGATGCGCTAACATATTTTCAAAATAGCGGAGGGTTTCGAAGAATTCTTCCTTCCCGGGCACTTGGTTTGCGATATTCAGCTGCCCGCCGATTTTGTCATCGCTATCAAACAGTGTGACACTATGGCCTCGTTCAGCCGCGTACATCGCAAACGCCATTCCTGCTGGCCCAGCGCCTACTACGCCGATTGATTTTGGTTTGCTCACCTTTGAAAAATTAAGATTGGTCTCATCACAAGCGCGAGGGTTTACAAGACAGCTAACCAATTTATTTTCAAATGCATGGTCTAAACAAGCCTGGTTACACGCAATACAAGTATTGATAAATTGAGAGCGGTTATCTTTGGCTTTATTCATAAAGTCAGGATCGGCTAAAAAAGGTCTCGCCATTGACACCATGTCAGCATGCCCGTCGGCTAGCACTTTTTCGGCCACTTCAGGCGTATTAATTCGATTGGTCGTGATTAACGGAATCTTGATGTGCTGTCTGATTTTCTCAGTGACCCAGGTAAAATTGGCACGAGGAACCGATGTGACAATAGTGGGGATTCGCGCTTCATGCCAGCCGATTCCAGTGTTAATAATTGATGCTCCCGCCTTTTCGATCTGCTGACCGAGTTCGACAACCTCTTCCCAACTACTGCCTTTTTCAACAAGATCCAACATTGATAACCGGTAGATAATTATGAAGTTCTCGTCGGTACTTTCACGCACCGCCTTAACGATCTCAATTGGAAAGCGGATCCGATTTGCGAATTCGCCACCCCATTTATCGGTTCGTTTGTTGGTTTTGCTGACAATAAATTGATTAATCAAATAGCCTTCTGAGCCCATGATCTCGACCCCATCATAACCCGCTTTTTTAGCAAGCTTGGCACAATTGGCAAAATCATTAATGGTCTTCAATATACCTTTTTCTGAAAGCGCTTTTGGTCTAAACGGACTAATTGGCGACTTTATCGCCGAAGGCGCTACCGCAAAAGGATGATAGCCGTAGCGCCCAGTGTGTAATATTTGCATAACGATTTTGCCATTGGCTTGATGAACTGCTTTGGTTACCTTTTTATGTTTAGCGACTTGCCAAGGAAAGCTCAATTGGCAACCAAACGGTGCTACCCTGCCCGCCAAATTAGGTGAAATCCCACCAGTCACAATTAACCCTACCCCGCCTTCTGCGCGCTCTTTGTAATATTGCGCTAAGCGCTTGAATCCACCCCATTTCTCCTCCAATCCTGTATGCATTGAGCCCATAATGGCGCGGTTAGCGATTTGATGATTATGTATTTTTAGCGGTTTAAAAAGTTCGGGAAACGCCGCGGGCGATGTTGGGCTCGATTGGTTGGTCATAGGGTTTAGTCGTTTTTATTGGTTTTGACACATTATACCGATTCGTTAACTAAGCAAAAGTAAGATTTTCTAACACTTTAGTCATACCTAATAAAGGCTTTAAATACAAAGAGATAGCGATTTTTGATAGGCTCTGGTAATAATCCAGCTTATAAGGACTAACATTTTAATATTGATTGGTATAAGCTAGGGAAATAATCAATTTTTACTCACAACCTAAGGACTATTAATGACAAAGCTATTCAAAAATTTGTGGTATGGCCTCGATCTGAGCCGCAAAATTTTTCTTAATTTTGTATTTTTTCTGTTTGTTATTTTATTAATCAGCGCTATTGCTAGCTCTGGAGACAAAATTAAAGTTGAAAATGGGGTAGCTTTGGTTTTACAACCAAACGGATACATAGTGGAACAACTCACCTACCGTGATCCCATCGATCAGGCTATGCAAGAGGCCACAGGCAATCAAGATGCGCCAGAAACGCTACTTTACGATTTGATCGATGCGATAGAAAACGCCAAAGATGACAAGCGAATCACCACGCTGGTCATCTCGACTAACTATATGTGGGGTGCTGGTGTCACAAAACTGCAAGATCTCGCTGCAGCAATTCAAGATTTTAAAACCGAAGACAAAAAGGTCATCGCGTATGGTGACAGTTACACTCAAGCCCAATACTATTTAGCAGCGCAAGCCGATGAAGTCATTCTTAGCTCTCAAGGTGGACTTTTCATCACTGGATTTGCTCGAGTCGGAACTTATTTCAAGTCCTTCCTCGACAAAATGGGTGTCAACGTTCATGTCTTTAAAGTCGGCACATTCAAGTCAGCCGTTGAGCCCTTTATTCGTGATGATATGTCTGAAGAAGCTAAGCTAGCAAACCAAGCGTGGATGGCTGATTTATGGACTGAATTTCAGAAAGATATCGCTGAGCGCCGCTCTCTTATGCCAGATGACATTGCCAGTTATATTAATAACTTCAAAGAAAACTTAGCTAGCAATAATGGCGACGGCGCCAAAACAGCTTTAGACGCAGGTTTAGTTGACAGCCTGATGAGTCGAGTCGAGTTCCGAGATATGATGATTGAGAGAGTTGGAATGGACGAAAAGTCTAAGAGCTTCAAAGCAATTAGCCACGCTGATTATTTAAAAGCGATTCGTTCGCCGATTGACTTAACCAACCCTAACTCGCAAAAAGTAGCGGTAATCACTGCCAAAGGTAACATCATGGATGGTGAGCACAAAGAAGGTACTATCGGTGGAGATACCATCGCGAGATTAATTCGCAAAACACGGAATGATGAAAACGTAAAAGCAATTGTTCTTCGAGTAGACAGTGGTGGTGGCTCAGCGTTTGCATCAGAAGTTATTCGACGCGAACTGGTAAAAGCACAAGAGCAAGGTATTAAAGTCGTTGCTTCAATGGGTGATGTAGCCGCTTCTGGTGGTTACTGGATCTCAGCGACTTCGGACGAAATCTGGGCAAAATCAACCACTATCACCGGCTCCATTGGTATCTTCGGTATGATCCCAACTTTTGAAAAACCTCTTAATGAATGGGGTATACACCGAGACGGTGTTGGTACAACTAAATATGCTAATGCTGTTGATGCTGGCCAGCCCCTTTCTGAAGATGTTGCTGAAATTATTCAAACATCAATCAATGCCGGTTACGATGCATTTTTAGAGCTCGTGGCTAAGGGACGTAATATGTCCAAAGAAGAAGTCGATAAAATAGCGCAAGGACGAGTGTGGTCTGGCAAAAAAGCTCACGAGCTAGGACTTGTTGATCAGCTCGGTAATCTTGATGATGCGATTAAATCAGCCGCAAAACTCGCTGGTATCACAAACTATGAAGTACTCAAAGTTAAACGCACATTGTCGGAAAACGAAAAGTTCCTAAAAGAACTATTCAACCAAGCAGAGGTTGCTGATCTTGTAGAGCAAAAGCAAGTTACAATGCTTAAGCCGACAATACAAAGTAAAGTGGTTCAACAGGTCAGTGAAACACTTAACATGATTACTTTATGGAATGATCCGAATAATGCTTATGCAACTTGCTTTTGTGAAATTAAGTAAGTCAGCATAGCCAATCGACCATTAAAAAAGCGGGTTTTCGACCCGCTTTTTTGATCGTTTTAAAAAACGTATAGATTTAATATTTAAATGCTAACTCGCTTTATCTCTGACATTTTAGTTGCCCACTTCAAAGACACAAAGTTTATCCTTTATCTCCCCTGCTGGCTTGGTTATTATACTCCCACGTTTAAAACTTGCTCGGCTAAACTATGAGTGAAAAGAAAGTCTACATCGCCTATACCGGCGGCACGATTGGAATGAAGCCAAGTGACCGAGGTTTTATTCCAGAAGCCGGCTACTTCACGGAGCAGTTGAAACGCTTACCTGAGCTAGCCTATCCGGATATGCCAGAAGTCGAGATAAACGAATATGAAGAATTACTCGACTCCTCAAACATTACACCTGACGATTGGTTTAAAGTGTCAGAAGATATCAAAGCCCATTATGATGACTTTGATGGCTTTATTGTACTCCATGGAACAGATACCATGGCTTACACCGCTTCTGCGCTTTCTTTTATGTTAGAAGACCTTTCCAAGCCGGTGATTGTTACTGGCTCTCAGATCCCTTGGTCTCAAATGCGAACCGATGCTAGAGAAAACCTAATTACTTCATTATTACTCGCTTCTAGCTATGATATTCCAGAAGTCACTTTGTATTTTCATAACCGACTTTATCGTGGAAACCGTGCTCGAAAACTTGATGCTAGTGGTTTTCACGCGTTCAAGTCACCTAACTTTCCTGCTTTGGTTGAAGTTGGTTCACAAATAAATGTTAATCAAGATTTGATTTTAAAAGAGCCGCTTAAGCCGCTCAGTATTAACCGAATTGCAGCCCCTAAAGTCATGGTACTCAGTTTGTACCCAGGATTTTCTAGCGACGTTTTAGAAGCTGTTTTGAGCTCGGGAATTCAAGGCTTAGTATTAATGACTTATGGTATGGGTAATGCGCCCTGCAACGACCAAAAGTTTTTGCATTTATTGGCGGCCGCCAACCATGCGGGTATCATCATTGTCAACTGCACTCAGTGCATCAAAGGCACTGTTGATATGTCAAGCTATGAAACTGGGCATCAATTATTAAATGCCGGTGTGATCAGTGGTTACGACATGACTCCCGAAGCAACGCTCACAAAACTCAGTTATCTTCTTAGCACTCAGTGCTCTACAGAGGAAATAAAACAAAAAATGCAAACCTCATTACGTGGTGAGTTGACCCGCTCTTAATCGAAAGCATTAAAACTCTGATACTATAGGTGAAAAGTAAACGCTAATTAATCCAATCGGTTTCGGTTTGCGATTGAAAGTGCCAGAGTTGATTGATCTAAATAACCTAACTCCCCACCAATGGGTACACCTTGCGCAAGTCGAGTTACTTTAATTGGTTTGATATTTTTTTGCGCCAATTGAGCAATATAATGTGCCGTAGCTTCACCTTCAATGGTTGATGAAGTGGCTACAATTACTTCTTCTATCTCTCCCTCAGCGAGCCGCTCCGCCAATAGTGGCATGCCGATTTCTTCGGGTCCTATCCCGTCGAGTGGGGATAACTGACCTTGCAACACAAAAAATAATCCGCTAAAACTGGCGGTTGACTCTATCGCTAAAACATCAGCAGGGGACTCTACCACACAAAGTAAACTTGAATCGCGGCGATCATTGGCACATAACTGACACTGTTTTTGCTCCGTATAATCTCTGCACCTTTGACAATTACCGATCCTCTGCATTGCCTCACTGAGGACTTCGGAAAGTTGCAATGCGCCTTGTCGATTTTTATCCAATAAGTGGTAAGCCATGCGCTGAGCAGACTTTTTACCGACTCCCGGCAAACACTTTAACGCATCAATTAATTCAGTCAGCAAAGAAACAGAAGTCATGGTAGGTTCTTAGAAAGGAAATTTAAAGCCGGGCGGTAAACCGATCCCACTGGTCACAGAGGCCATTTTATCTTTAGTTTCTGTTTCCACTTTTCTCACTGCATCGTTGATAGCTGCTGCAATGAGATCTTCTAAAATTTCTTTTTCTTCTGAAAGTAAAGAAGGATCGATATTTACTTGTTTAACGTCGTGTCGACCGGTCATTGTCACCTTAACCAAACCCGCACCCGATGCACCCATTACTTCTACATTTGCAACTTCGTTTTGAGCATCCTGCATTTTTTCCTGCATTTGCTGGGCCTGCTTCATCAAATCGCCTAAGCCTTTCATTATTACCTCAACTTTTTAATTAGAATCAACTCTATCAGAGTTATGTTAAGCAACTTTTTAAAGTTAGCTAATTATTTTAGTTCAATGGTCGACTTATCAATTGTCGCCCCAATGGATTGTTGTAAAACAGCAACGCAGCTATTGCTTTGTAAATCTTGATAGGCCGCTTCAAGTGCTTGCTGATGAACTTTCACTTGTCTATCTTTTGGAGAAAGATCAATCGACTCTATGGTCTCAAAAATTATTGGTAGTTGCGGTTGCTTAAAATATTTTCTGATTGTTTTTATTAATGACTGATTGAGATTTTCCGTTAAGAAATGCTCAACCTGTTTTAAATAACGAATTTCAAGCCGCTGGTTGTTAAACGAGCCCAGAGAATTAATTAAGACTTGCTGACCGTTTCCTCGCAACCTCATTTGATCAACGGCGATATGCCAGTTTTCCTCTGTGATTTGGGTCAACTCTAGTTGCGCTTCGTCGGGATAAAGCGGGCGCTCGTGATACGGCAACTTACTGACTTTTGTTTCGGTTTGAGCTTGCGAAGTATGGCTTGAGTTATTGGTTTCAGGTTCACCTAGTCTTTCTGTCGGTTGCTGAATCTTTGGCACTTCACCATCTTTGAGACTGTCACCAAAATCTGTAGTTTTTAAACTCGTATTTTTTTGGTCTGCATTTTGTTCGGTTAATTTTTTTTCAGGGTCAGATTCATTCGAAACAACTTCATTCGAAACAACTTCATTCGAAACAACTGGCCCGAGCGACTTTTGGGCTGACGAATGAGCTTGCACTGACGACTTTGCATCAAAAGATTTTACTTCTTGAGAGTGAGTTGTTTGACCTACCACTTCAAGCCGATTTGATACTTGCGTGGCCCCTTGCGCAGTAACTCTATGCTGACTTTCAATCGCAATTTCATCATTTTGTTTGGCGATAATATTTGGAGCGTCAGATGAATTAACGAGTTTTAAATTGGGTTCTGTTTTCACAGTCACAGCTGGGTGAACGGGCTTGCTTGCATTAGCCTCGCTTTCTGTGTCGACTAAATTAGTTTGTTTTTTTTTTACTTGCTGGCTATTGCCTGAATCGTGACTAGGGGTTGCGTTAGTTGGCTTGGGTCGGAACGCCAATACTCTTAACATCGCCATTTCAAACCCTTGTCTCGGATGAGGTGCATAGGGCAAATCTTTTTTGGCCTGTAACGAAAGTTGATAATAGAGCTGCAGGTCAGCTGGATTAACCTGTGAAGCTAATTCGACGAGTGCACTATTCGATTGATCATCCGTTGCTTGTATAACCGCGAGTCGATGCAGTAAATTTAGCCAGTCAGACATTACCTCGATAAAATCCGGTGAGAATTGCGCCATTTCTTTCACTAACGCCATTACCCCTTGAGCATCGTCTTGTTGTATGAGTTGCAACAATCGTATACAGAAGTTTTGATCAATACTGCCTAACATTTCCAAGACCGCAGCCTTGGTAACTTTTTGGCCACTGTAGGCGATTGCCTGATCGAGCAAACTTAGTGCATCTCGCATCGAGCCGTCCGCACCTTTAGCAATTGGCCAAAGCGCATCGGATTCAAATGAAAGCGCTTCTGCCTGAAGTATTTTGCTTAGATGATCAACAATTTGTTGTTCTTCCATGCGACGCAAATGAAACTGCAGGCAGCGAGACAACACTGTCACAGGTAACTTTTGCGGGTCAGTAGTGGCTAACAAAAACACAACATGTGGCGGCGGCTCTTCAAGTGTTTTGAGCAATGCGTTGAAACTGTGCCCACTTAACATGTGAACTTCGTCAATTAGGTAAACTTTATAGCGCCCTCGTGTCGGTCGATATTGCACATTGTCGAGAAGCTCGCGAGTATCTTCGACTTTCGTTTTTGAGGCCGCATCAATCTCCATTAGATCGACAAAGTTACCTTGGTCGATTTCTACACAACTAGCACATTCACCACATGGACTTGGGGAAATTCCCTGTTCGCAGTTTAAACTCTTGGACAAAATACGAGCGATAGTGGTCTTTCCTACACCGCGCGTTCCGGTAAAAAGATAAGCATGATGCAGGCGTTGAGTTTCAAGGGCATTAGACAGCGCTGTAGCCGTCTGTTGTTGGCCAACTAGTTGTTCAAATGACTTGGGACGCCATTTACGGGCTAGTACTTGATAACTCATCGAATATTGATTTGAATTCTTTGTGATAACGAAAACAGCGATTATAAGCTAAGCGCTCGCAACTCGAAAGTAATAATCCTAATTCTTGTAGCTGCTACTAAATCAGCGATGTTTTCAGCGATTCGATCAAAATATCACTTACCAGAATACCCTAACCCTCAGTCTTTGTGGTCGCTCACATCTGTGGCACCGCAAGCAGACAATCAAACATTGGTTAATAAATACTAATTGAGTTAGGTATTTGTAACTTGACCTCCTCTGTCACTGGCATAAAATGAAATAGTCTGGATTGGTTGATTAAACTTTTGGAGTCGGCACTATGAAATACTCAACAAAGTGGCTAAAGGCCCGAACAACTTTGCCATGCCTATTGGTTTGCTTGGGTGCTTGTTCTTTACCTTTCAGCTCAAATGCAGTGGTGGACACAAAGATAGCGCCCCCGACAGCAAGTTCGAACCACTCTGTTGTAGCGCATAAAATATCCCACCAAGATCAAGCTTTACTGCGTAAACTCGCCATTTCTCACCATCATGCACTGCTCGAAGTGAATTATAAGCAAGGCTACGTGATCGCCGATTTAACCCCCCATGAATTAGATGCCCTTTCTCCGTTTGGATTTAAAGTAGAAGTCGCCAACCAATGGAATGCTCGATATCAAGATTTCTTGACCAAAGTGAACCAAGCAAAGTCGACTAAGCAAAAACAAATCGCTGGAATCCCTGGATTCGAGTGCTACCCAACCGTTGAAGAAACACTATCAACCGGTGCAGATTTAGCCAATCAGTATCCGAGCCTTAGTGAGTGGATCGATATCGGCGATTCTTGGCAAAAAGTACAATCGCAAGGTGGCTACGATTTAATGGTGCTGAAGATCACTAATCAAGCGATCACTCAAGATAAACCCAAGTTGTTTGTTCATAGTGCGATGCATGCTAGAGAATATGCGCCAGCAGCGCTTAATCTGGAGTTCGCTAAACAGCTTCTCAACGAGTATGACTCGAACCCTGATATTCGCTGGATCGTTGATTACCATGAAGTTCATTTACTGTTTCATATGAATCCAGACGGGCGCAAAATTGCCGAAACAGGCGTTTTACAACGTAAAAACACCAATGAGCTACATTGTCCGCAAGGTGCCGACGATGGGGTTATTGGAGTTGATTTGAACCGAAATTTTGCACACACCTGGAACTCAACAACCAATGGTTCTAGCGGAAATGAGTGCGACAATAAATATCGAGGATTAGCGCCAGAATCCGAACCCGAAACAAAAGCAGTCTCTGACTATATACGAAGTCTCTATCCCGATGTTCGAGGGCCAGCATTAGAAGACCCGGCACCAACCGACACCGCAGGCATGCACATCGACATCCATAGCTTCAGCGAATTAGTACTGTGGCCGTGGGGTCACACAAATACCCCATCTGCAAATGATGCAGGATTTGTTTCGCTGGGTAACAAACTAGCCTGGTTTAACAATTACACCCCGCAACAAAGTATTGGCCTCTACCCCACCGATGGCACGAGCGATAGTGTGAGTTATGGCGATCTTGGTATTGCCGCCTTCACATTTGAGCTAGGTACCGCATTTTTTCAAAATTGTGATGACTACAATTACGTTATAAAGCCCGATAACCTTAAAGCACTGCATTATGCCGCCAAAGCCACGGCCGCACCTTACTTGCTAGGCCATGGTCCAGACTTTTTGCATTTTCGAATCAATGGATCGGAAAAGTCCAGCAGCGTTGCACAAGGCAACCTTGCTGAGCTAAAGGTCGCCGCAAGCACTCAACTAACACGCCAATCAAATCTCACACATACTATCGAAAGTATCGAATATTCAATCGATACGCCGATATGGCAAGATAATGCCGTTGTTAGCACCTTAACTGCTGACGATGGTAATTTTGATTCGGGAGTTGAATCCGCCTCGGTTTCCATTGACACGAGTAACTTAACTATGGGGGCACACACTGTATTTCTGAGAGCAAAAAATCAAGACGGTCAGGCTGGCGTAACGAGTGCAATTGATTTACATGTTTCAGACAATAACTCTGCGGTACCGTCATTTACTTCAAGTTGCAGTGGTTTAAGTTGTTCGTTTGACCCCTCAGCCAGCAATGACTCAGATGGCGATATTATAGGTTATAACTGGTTTTACGGAGACGGCTTCACAGCTTCGGTTGCCACCAACCAAACTCAGCAATATAGCTATCCGCAGGCCGGAACTTATACCGTCACCTTGGCTATCACCGACGACTCGCAGAATCGATCGTATATTTCCGCAGATGTTAAAGTCACCCAGCCAATCGCTCCACCTGAAGAGCCAGAGCGTTCAAGCGGTGGTGGCAGTGGTTCCTTCGTGCTTCTCGCATTACTTGTGGGGCTGATTCGAATTTCTAGTCGAAACGCGAACAAACTGATTTCAAAGAACACAGCCCTTTAAAACAAAAAGTAAAAGATAAGGTTCAAAACAATCATGCAATGGAAGGTAAAACGATTCAAAGAACTATCGAACACTGAGCTATATCAAATTCTCAAACTACGAAGTGATGTGTTCGTGGTCGAGCAAAACTGTGCTTACCCCGATTTGGATGACAAAGATTTAGATCCCAACGCACTGCATTTATTTAATTCAACCGATCCGGTCAGCGCTTATTTACGAATTTTACCACCGGACTGCAGTTATCCTAATCAAACCTCTTTGGGTCGCGTTGTCACGGCAGAGACTCAAAGAGGGTCTGGCGTTGGACATCAGCTGGTAAAAAAAGCCAACCAATTAATCGATAGCCATTGGCCAAATCATACCTGCCACATTTCTGCTCAGGCTTACTTAATAGAATTTTATCGACAACACCAATTTGAAACTGTCGGTCAAAGCTATTTAGAAGATGACATCCCGCATATTGGAATGCAACGACTGGCTGTTAACAATAGGTCTAAATAGCTGCTAATAATCGCTTCCGGTTGTGCCCAAATACACCCCGACTAAGCCACTGATTTAAATAGCATAAGCTTGAATATCTCGATTGCTAAACTATACTTAACTCAAGTCTAGATGGTCGAATGTGGTCAGTTACTGATGTTACCTTCCAATGGATAACGAAAAACTAGTTGAGAGTCGTCGGCTCTCGGTCATCCAGCTAAAAAATGACTTAGTCAATATTGCACTGGTTATTTTTGCGATCATATCATTACCCGCGCTGGCAAGTTCCGTCATTCGATTTTTTGAGATTGGTTTTCAGCCAATTATGCTTTTTCATGCATTTATTGCTTCGTTAATTCTATTCTCAACGATCAAACGAAAAACATTGTCCTATGCGTTCCGCTCTAGCATATTACTTGGCGTCTTTATGCTAATCGGTATCTCTGGCATCGGAGTCTTTGGTCTAACCGGTAATGGTGGACCATTTTTGTTCACCGGAATTGCCTTGGCGACTGTTCTTTTTAGCAAAAAAACAGGATTAGTACTGTTTGCCCTGTCAATTGCCACCATCGCCATATACATGGTTGCGGTTAATTTAGGTTACCTCCAGTTTAAAATCGATTTTAATAGTTATACTAATTCTTGGAGTGCTTGGATTTCTTATTTGGTTGCATTTTGCCTACTTTGTTTGATTGTGATTACAGTGCTGGGGCGTTTTAACCAATTCTTCTTTGAATTGGTAGAACATTTAGAACAGCATGTTGCCAGCAACACTGAAGCATTGATAAAAGCTAATAAAATAAAATCGGAGTTTCTAGCAAATATGTCGCATGAGATACGTACACCGATGAATGGTGTTTTAGGTATGCTTAGATTACTCGACAATACCAATCTAAATAACGACCAGCACTACAAATTAAACCTCGCTAAACACAGCGCCGAGTCGCTTCTTACCATTATTAACGATATTCTAGATTACTCCAAAATTGACGCTGGGAAACTACAATTTGATTCGATTGACTTTAATATTAAAGAATTACTTGGTGAGCTCGCACATGCATACGCGCTAGACATCCAAGAAAAACAAGTTGAGTTTGTAGTTGACCTCACCGAAATTTCCGCAGAAATCATTCATGCCGATCCCGTACGGATTCGCCAAGTAGTCACCAACCTGATCAGTAATGCGGCTAAGTTTACCTTAAGCGGCCAAATTATATTACAGGCCAGTACACATAAAACCACCCAAGGTAAAACGATTTTTAATTGCTCTGTGACCGATACAGGGATCGGAATGTCAAAACAACAAATTAGCGTTTTATTCGAAATGTTTACTCAAGCTGACGCGTCCACCACTCGAGAGTTTGGTGGTACTGGCTTGGGTCTCAGTATTAGTGCACAACTTTGTGAACTCATGGGGACCCAGTTAAAAGTAGAAAGCGAACCCAATCAAGGTAGCCGATTTCACTTTCAGTTAGAACTCACTAGTACAAAACAAAGTGATGCTAGTGACAAAATTACCGATTTGGAAAGCTTTCAGATGTTACTGATCGCACAACAAAAACCAAGTACTCGAGTGCTGATAAAGCAATTAACTCAATGGCAAGTCGACTTCAATCACACAACTCAACTTCAAGCGTTGCAAAGCCAACTTAAAGCCTTTGATACTTACTCGAAAAGAGAGCGTGTTATTCTGTTTGATTTTGAGCATTCGCACCTAAAACTTGAAGACTTAGTTCATGCTATCTATGCGCAACTAAAAGAAAACCTTCCAGCACTTGTTCTTATGTGCCCCATGCAAACTGATATCACTCGATACAAATTTCCAAAAGATTTAAACGTTTCATCAATTGCCAAACCAATTACACCCAATGAATTGCTGGATCATTTACACTCTTTGACTGAATCGAGTCAGATTCCCACTGAGCAAGCGATTAACAATGAAATCAAAAAGACCAGTCTAGAAGAGCAAATGAATCGACTCAAACAATCAGGCGCTCACATTCTGGTAGTTGAAGATAATGAAGTAAACCAGCAAGTCATTGCTGGAATTTTAAAAGCCTGTAAATTGAAGTTTGAATTAGTTGGCAACGGCCTAGAGGCGCTTGAAAAACTCGAAACACATTCTGATCTACTTTTCGACCTAATTATTATGGATTGTCAAATGCCAAAACTCGATGGCTATCAAACAACTAAAATTATCAGAGAAAAAAACTTACAGGTTAATGGAAACGCGATACCAATTATCGCAATGACAGCCAACACAATGCCCGGAGACAAGCGGCATTGCTTAGATGCCGGTATGAACGATTACCTTGGAAAACCAATAGAGCCCGAAGCCGTTTATCAGGTGTTAGTTAAGTGGTTGGATAATTAAACCCAAGAGTAATTAAGGTATTAGTAATGCTGTATGTATTTGCTAATCTTTCCAGCTTTTGACTCGCTTACCGTTTATCTACAAGAAACGTTTTTTAGCTTTGTGAATAACGCATTAATAAGATCTTTCGACCTTGACTGAGGTAACGTTGATACAAATTGTTGACCATGCCAATTTGACTCGGTTCGGTCAACAGCTTGAAGCCAAACTGTTGATAGTATTCGGTGAGATGCTGATAAGGAAAGGTAAAAGTTTTAGTTTCAAAATGGTTGCTGAGGTGATTAAGTAAAAGCCTCCCGACGCCTCTCGACTGCAAAGGAGTGGCAACTGCAACGCCACTCAACAATCGGAACGCTTGATAATCTCGAATAAACCCACAAGCTATAATTTCGCTTTGTGTGTTCTTTACTACCATAGCGAGGTCGTGTGCTTTGACACGATTTCGAAACTTAAAATTCCGATAGAATTTATTAGCCCGTTGTGTTTCTATAGGGCTTAGTTGTTCAACTCGATATTCCTCTAAACTGGCTTTCATATGTCTCGTCCGACTTGTGCTGATTGTAGTCGCCCTCTCAAGCTTTGCTATTGTAATGCGATTTCACCAGTCAAAAATCCGATTAAAGTAATCATTCTACAACACCCAAAGGAAACCAAACATCCTTTTAATACCGGCAAATTAGCTCATAAGTGTTTAATCAATAGCGATTACTATGTCACGGCCGACCTGACTAAAGCAATGTTGGAAAAAATAGCAAATAGCGCCTCAGCACTCGTATATCCTTCTTTGCCTTGGCTACCAGAAGTTGAACAGATAACGCTTACTCACAAAGCGAATCGCGCGGTAAAATTACCCGCTAAATCCCAGCAATTACTGAAAAGCATAGAGCAAATCGTTCTGATTGATGCCACCTGGCGAAAGTCTAAAAAAGTATTACACGATCACCCTCAACTGCAAAACATTCCCAGAATTTCCTTAAAGGGCGAATTCTGTTCCAACTATAGAATTAGAAGAAGTCGGCTAAAATATAGTTTAAGCAGTATTGAAAGTATTTATTTTGCTCTTAAGGCCTTTGATCGCAAAACTTGTTACGAAAATTTGTTAAGCAGTTTCGAATTAATGATCGACAAGCAAATACAAAGTCACAAGCCATCACCCTAACGCTCAATGAGTCATTCAATTTGCTAGTGAATCATTGATTAAATAGTGTCATTGACTAGATAGAGTCATTGATTAAATAAAATCATTGACTAGATAGAAAGTCAGTTTTATCCGAGGGTTGCCAAAAAACTTACGCTCGCCGGTCAAAAATAGAATTAATTATTTAACCAGCGAAGCCTTGTTTTTGGGCGAGTATCAAATTAGATCATCATTGTGGGTACTAGAACCGCAGCAACAATACTTAAAATCATAATAACGACCAATATAAGCGCAGCTATACCGACGAATTTCCAAAAGGATTTTTGCATGGTTAATGCATGCGCAACGTCAGCCGCCGAATGAGTTTGTTCCGCGTTGCTAATCGCTGTGGAATACTTAAAAAGAAACAAACTGGGTACAAAATACAATACCGCCATCAGTAAATACAATGCTCCTAAGAGTCCAAAAGAAGCAACTGCCATTCCCGCTGATTCGCCGCCATCAACACCACTCATCAAGGAGCCACTCAAAAGCATACCTATGGCAGCCAAAGCAATAAATCCCGTCGAGATAAATCCCAAAACCGAGCACAGTTTTACCCATGATCGGGTTGCACTCAAGGGTGCAATAATCTCCGCGAGATCGCCGACACCTTCAGTAAGATTTGCTTCTGGGGTTGCATAGTGTTGTTCGCTCATTTTATTCTCCGTTTTAGTTATATATTTTATCGCTGGGTATCGAGTTTAGTCGACTTCCCTTGTTTTAGCTTGTTCTGGTTGAGTTGATACCTTGCCTGTGCCGTGAAGCTTATCACAAAATAGCACGTAGTTATTTTTTCCTTGGCTTTTGGCTTTATACATTGCGATGTCGGCTAACTTAATTAGATCGTCAAGCTTTTCACTATTGTCAGGATAAATAGCAATGCCAATACTCGCGCCTACATTATTAATATTGATTGGCTCTTGTAGTTTTTCCGCCACACCATAATCGAGGCTCAGTTGTTTTATTATTTTATCCGCAACCTGCTCGACTAACGACCTATCGACATTATCATTCAATAAGATCAAGAACTCGTCGCCTCCCTGGCGTGCAACAATATCGGACTTTCTTACGCAATTTTGTAATCGATTAGCTATCGAAACCAACAATTGGTCCCCTACATGGTGACCGTGTCGATCGTTGACCCCTTTAAAACCGTCAATATCAATAAACAAAATGGCATGTTTTTCACCCTCGCGTTTCGCTTTGGCAAGTGAGAAATATGCCAACTCGTGAAATAACGAACGGTTTGGCAGTCCGGTCAAGGCGTCATGTTGTGCTAAATGTTTGAGTCGCTTTTCAACCGCTTTACGACGAACAACTTCTTTCTTTAGGCCGCGATTAAGTCTAAATATTATCATTAAGATCAAGGATAAAATTGCAAATGGCGGTACTCCCCAAAGTAATATAGTACTTAATTGCACCCCTTGTTCAACATGCACAGAAAGCCAAGTGTTGGCTATTGAAGCGCGATGTCGATTACTCATACTGGCAAAGACTTTATTGAGAATTGCAATCAGCGGTTTATTAGCCGCCGACACCGCCATGGACACTTGCAGATCGTGGGGAGTAAACGCTGAAATTATCAGTTGCTCAAATGACCCTTTGTTAAGCTCTGAGTTAATCCCAGCAATGGCACCGATATAGCCATCTACCAGTCCTTGTTGCAAGATACTCAGTCCCGACTTGATCGAATCAACAAGCACTAGTTCAATTTCGGGATGATGCTGCTTTACGAAATCCACGATCGCGAATCCTTTGACTAAGGCGAGCTTTTTCCCTTCTAACGAATCAATACTATCGGCATAAAACGCGTTCTTACGGGAGACGATGACTGTCGGTGTGGTAAAATAGGGCTGGGTAAAATAAGTATCCGAACGGCGCTTGTCGGTTTCTATGATCGCGGGAAGCAGATCGATTTGTCCCTGCTTGTATGCTTGATAAGCCTGCCCCCAGTTTTCAGTGGCTACAAAGGTAAACTCCAAATCCAACAAATAACCAGCAAACTGAAGGTAATCTGCGGCAATGCCTTGATGTTGACCTTGCTCATCAACAAACTCATAAGGATACCAATGTTGATCAATTCCAACCTTAAAACGTTTATTTCGCTTTAACCAATCACGTTCTTCATCAGTTAATCGAATATCAGCATTGCTGCTTAAATTGGATTTTGCCTCAACGTTGATAAAAGGATTGAGCAAGCAAAGCATTACACCGACAAAATAACAACTGCGAAGAACTAAGAGCATATGACCAAGTTAATAGGGTGAAATTATAAATTGCTTATAATTATAGGCCATTTCCAATCTTCATACTGATTAAACTTGCTGCCAAGTAATCAGCTGGAAATGCTCTTTGCTTGCAATCGTTCATTAAATTCATTAATTTGTTAAAAGCCCGACAGAGTTGACCTTAATAAAAGAATTAGACTTACCAATTCAGCGTTCCAAATTTGTTGTGTAGTTTGTCATTGAAAAATCAATAATGAACGGCCTGACTCTAAATAAAGTAAATGAAGTGATATGGAATAAATTGAAATGGAATGACGCAAAATGAACGAGCATCAACCAATAATTACGAGTAAATTAACATGATTAAATTAACATCACTTGGACGTCCGGTTAGTTATTTGCTAACCATGCTCGTGCTCTCGAGCTGTCATTCAACTGTACATAAATCAGCCAGTCAAATTTCGCTATCAATGGATGGTAAGAGTTACCAAGCGCTCCACCCGCTGGATTTAACCCTACCCGAAATCACTGAGTTATTAAACACTCGACAAATCACCTCACAAGCTTTAGTTGGCTTATACTTACAACGAATTGAACAACTTGATCAACGCGGACCAAAACTGCGCAGCATAATTTCGGTTAATCCCCAAGCGATGCAGGAAGCAAAGCTAAAAGATCAACTTTCACAACAAGGAAAAACTACCGGTGCATTGCATGGAGTCCCCATATTACTCAAGGACAATATTGAAACGAAGGATAACCTAGCCACAACGGCTGGCGCTTTGGCACTTAGCAATAATTTTACCGGGCGCGACAGCCCACTAGTCACTGGACTACGCAATCAAGGTGCGATCATTTTAGGAAAAACAAACTTAAGCCAATGGGCAAACTTTCGATCTGAAAGCTCGATGAGTGGTTGGAGTGCAATTGGCGGACAAGTTCGAAATCCGCATATGCTGGATCGCAATCCGTGTGGTTCAAGTTCGGGCTCCGGCGCTGCTATTGCAGCCTCATTAGCCGCAGCGGCAGTAGGCACGGAAACCAACGGCTCCATCATTTGTCCAGCCCATGCTAATGGCGTCGTGGGTTTTAAACCAAGCGTGGGACTTGTCTCGCAACAATTCATTATTCCGATTTCAAAAACGCAAGATACCGCTGGGCCAATGACTAAGAGTGTTAAAGGCGCCGCGATGATGCTTAATGCAATGATCAATAAAAACACCAGTAACGACTTTACTGGACAATTGAATAAAGCAGCTTTAAAAGGCAAACGAATTGGTATTTTACGATTTGCACAAGGAAAATCTCAGGCCATCATTAAGCAATTTGAGCGTGCGTTAAGTGATATGCAAAAAGCGGGTGCCATTTTGGTTGAAATCGACCAGCAACCTAAATTACCGGACAGTTATTGGCAACAAAGTTATCAATTATTAAAATACGAATTTAAGCATGGTATCAACGAATATCTCGCAACGACCGACCCGACAAAAGTCACCACTCGAAACTTACTTCAGCTTATCCAGTTCAATAATCAGCTTGCTGAACAAGAATTAGTATTGTTTGACCAAAGTATATTTGAGTCGGCCAGTGAAATGGCGAGTATCGAAAGTACCGCTTACAAAACCATTCACCAGTCAGTAGTAGAATCTTCTAAATCTTTTATTGACTCGCTATTAAAACAACACCAAGTTAGTGCGTTGGTTAGCCCGTCTGGTCCATTAATTCCGAGAATCGACCCCATCAATGGTGATGTTTGGCCAAATAGCTGGCCTGGTGCTGGGTCTTACGCAGCTCGAGCGGGATATCCTCATATTAGCGTACCGATGGGAAGTGTTTTTAATTTACCCGTTGGTGTTTCGTTTATTGGTAGCGGCTATCAAGATGCTGAAATTTTAGCAATTGCTTATGCCTACGAACAACATTCGAAGCGACGCACAGAGCCTCGCTACCTGCAATCAGCAGAATTAATCCCAGCGATTGAAAAAGCAATGTCTGGACAAACCAAAAAGTAAACAAGATGTCGCACTTAAATAATATTCGCATAGTAATGCTCAATACATATCACGCCGGAAATATTGGTTCAGCCGCCAGAGCAATGAAGACCATGGGTTTGTCAGAACTCGCGCTAGTTAATCCGCGCCAATTTCCGCATGAGCAAGCCTCCAGCCTTGCTGCGGGTGCCGGCGATCTACTAACTAATGTCAAAGTATACGACAGTTTAGCCGATGCTATCGCTGACCGTACCCAAGTGTTTGCCACCAGCGCACGTCAAGAGCACAGTTACGCTCGCCCACAACGAAACGTCGAACAGGCAGTAGAATGGATCACAGACTCAAAGAGCGAGCGCATCGCAATTGTGTTCGGCGGAGAAAGAGATGGATTAAGTTCCGCAGAAATTAGTCTTTGCCAACAAATTCTTTATATTCCGGGCAACCCTGAATACAGCGTATTGAATGTTGCAAGTGCCGTGCAAATCGTTTGTTATGAATTAAATAAACAGTTTACGAAAATTGCCCAAGGCGAAACGAAACCTACTCCGTCAAATAAAGACTCATTAACGAAACGCGGCTCAAAGGCAACAGCAAGTGCAAGCACCGAGCAGTTAGAGCATTATTTTGTGATGACCGAATCACTGCTTCGCGAGCGTGGCTACTTTCGAACTTCGCAACCGAGTGACTCGCTCAAGCGGTTAAGGCAATTGATCAATCGGATTAATCCGAGTGCTCAGGAGTTAAGCCTGTTGACCGGCATCCACAAAGCGCTCGCTCGCAAACCAACGGATAAAATCGATTAATTTATGATGGTTCTTGTTGGAATATTTCAACCCGATCTTTACCCAACTCTTTTGCCTCATAAAGAGCTTCATCAGCTTGCCGATATGCACGCTTCGAGGTAAACCTTCCTTCTGCACCGATTATTCGCACACCAGCCGAAATGGTGCAAACTTGATCATAACGTTGCTGCCAGCGAGTCGCCACATCAGTGGTTAAAAGCTTTACTTGGTCAATTCCTTTTTGCTTATCATCGGTCAAGAAGATTACCGCAAACTCATCGCCTCCCAAACGAAAGCAAAAATCAGACGGTCTTTGAAAGTGCTTTTTAAGTTCACGAGAGAAATCCTCGAGCAATTCATCGCCTTTAAGATGGCCAAGCGAATCATTAAACTGCTTAAATCCATCTAAGTCGAGCAGCACAAACATTAGATATTCTTTTGCTCGACGTGCACGCTTTAACTCATTGCTAAAACATGAATCTAAGTAACGCCGATTGAGTAGTTCAGTCAGTGGGTCGTGCTGAGCTTGGTGTTCCATATTTTTCAAATGGGTAATATCAATCGAAACACCGCAAGTGCCAATCAAATTATCCTCATCGTCAACTAACCTGAACTTGTAACTCTGATAAATATGCCGAGAGCCATCCGCATGGTAAACCTCCTCTTCACTAACAATAGGTTTACTGGATTGTTGCGCACGCAAATCATTTTTGTGAAGCTTTCGTGCAATTTCCTTGGGAAACAAGTCAAATACAGTTTTATTAATGTAATCACTTGGTTTGGGGCCATCTAGTTCAGCAAACTGTTGACTGACCAAAAGCACATTGCCATCGGCATCTTTAGCCGAAATTAGAATTGGCGCGTGCCGTAAAATGGCATCGAGAAGTTGTGTTTTAATGGAATTGCTTGCTTTGTTATTGTTATTTTTAGCTGACATGGGTTACCTTGGTTCATCCTATTTATCTGATCAATTTAATCGGGTATCGACTTCCTAGTGTCGTTAACCGAATGTTACATTTCGGCCTGATCGCTTCTAAGTCATGTTATTACAGCCTTATTAAATTGTAAATATTCCGCCTAGACAGGCAGAACAACTCTCTTTGTGACTAAAACTTAATGTCTTAGTGGCATGTTAAACGCCCAAAACAGTGGTTTGACAAGTTAGCCACGTTGCTCCAATTATCTTGCCATGGCGTATAATCCAAGCAAACCACAGTAATCGACGAGACAAACACACTGTGCAATCACTTCTTGTGACATCACTGGTCAAAGAATAAGCGCACTGACTCGCTACACCGAAGTGTTTTTGTTAGTCTAAGCCAATAAAATTAATAACCTTAAAGGGAGACTTTGTTCATGAAACTTTGGTCAACACTGCTACTCTGCTGCGCATTTGTTGCAGCAAGTCACTCGACTTACGCTAAACAACATACGACTAACAAGCCTACTTCGATCAGTTTTAATGCCGAAATTATGAAAACCAATCATTTGGTATTAGGAATTTATGATGATTTTAAGTTAGGTAAATTTAGCCAAACGATTGATCAACAAAGCAATGGCGGCTTGCTACATGCAATAAAAGCAACTAACTTTGAGGCAAAATCAAAGTCCACCCAATTAATTACCGCTCCGCAAGACTCGGGCTATCAACAGATTCTACTTGTCGGACTGGGTAACAGAACCAAACCGCTGTCAACTCGTGAGGTGCAAGAAATTGGTGGTAAAGCCATTCAAGCTGCTGTCAAAGCATTTAAAAAGGATATTCATCTAGCGTTTGATCTAGCGCCAGAGCAAGTGGCCAATATTGCCTATGGTGCCAAACTGGGCAGTTATTATTTTGACAAATATTACACAGACTCCAAACGCCACAAGCACCAAGCGACAATTCATGTTTCCACTACCAACGCAAAACAAGCGGAATCAATTTTTAAACAAGATCTTAATCCCGTTGCCAACGCTGTTTGGTATACCCGAGATATTTCAAATGAACCAGCTAACATTATCTACCCAGAAAGCTTTGTAAAACGCTGGAAGAAGCATTTAAAGGGGCTTGATAACTTAAAAATTCGCGTTTTTGACGAAAAAGATATGTTAAAAAAAGGGATGGGGGCTATTTATGGCGTCGGTCGCGGCAGTCAACGCCCGCCGAGAATGATGGTTGTCGAGTATCGAGGCGGTGATAAGAATGATGCGCCGGTGGTGCTAGTCGGTAAAGGGATCACCTTTGATACAGGCGGAATCAGCATCAAAGGCTCGCGTAATATGTGGAATATGAAGTTTGACATGTCCGGTGCTGCATCGGCTATTGGCACGGTTTACGCATTAGCTGCCAGAAACGCCAAAGTTAATCTTGTTGGTATTGCCGCACTGGCCGAAAACATGCCCGGAGGCAATGCTCAACGTCCCGGCGATGTGGTGACCTCCCTGTCTGGAAAAACCATCCAAATTCGCTCCACGGATGCAGAGGGCCGATTAGTATTGGCTGATGGCGTTTATTACGGTGATGTCACCTATAACCCTCCTTTACTCATCGACCTTGCGACATTAACAGGCTCTGCAAGCAGAGCACTTGGTAAAGACTATGCTGCGTTTTTTACTCGCCATGACGACTTGACTGATAAATTCATTAAGATGGGCCAACAAACGGGGGAAGAAGTTTGGGCGCTCCCGTTAAACGAAAATCACTTTAAGGCAATTGAAAACGACGTTGCCGACGTGATGAATTCAGGCCCCACCGCTCCCGGAGCAAGTGCAGGTGCAGCCTTTATCGGAACATTTGTCAGAGAAAGCACGCCGTGGGTTCATCTCGATATCGCTGGTGTCGCTTGGAACGACAAACCATCGGCGTTACGAGCGTCGCCCGGCTCAACGTCCTTTGGTATCCAACTTTTAAATGGCTATATTAAAGAGCACTTTGAAAAGAAAGACTAAATTAAGCTGCTTTACCCAAATCTAATCCAACTGTTTGAATCGTTGGATTAGATAAAGTTTTATACCTAAAGAAAGTCTTAATTGAGAGACTTTATTTAGGAGTGAATTTGATAGAAGGTATACAAACTTCATCAACTTCGAATTGGTAGTCAATTGTCATTGGCTGACATTTAGCTCAGTATCGCACTGAAGTACGACCTACACCGATATTTGCTTTATTTTTCCAACTATTTTTAATTTTCCGTTGACGTATTCCGTTGTAGGTCAGACTTCAGTCTGACACTGATGTTTGGGGAGCACACTGTATGGATTATTATCCCCTGACTTTTTTGCTGACCTTCAGCTCAGTGTCGCACTGAAGTACGATCTACAGCTGTGTTTGTTTAAATTTTGGGAATTTTTCTTAATGTTTATTGCCGTCAACATATAGACGCAATTTAAAAAGCAACCGTTGAAGTTTGAGCAACCTCAATGAAACCTAGCAGCTAATGGTTTCTAATCCAAGGTCGTTGGGATAGTTTGCTTGGAACATTTTTGCACCCATGATGGCTTAATTTTTAATTGTAGGTTTTTCAGTCACCCAAATTTTAATCGTCCCCTTTACCACCACCTTATCCTCATCATCTTTGGCGGTCACGGCAACCAACTGCTCTCCTGGCTGCCATGCGTCTGCTGGTATGGTCGCAAAGCATCGAATATCACTGTTTGCTTTTGCGGTATAGTCGAGATTCATTCCCATCGGTAACCACCTTAGATGTCGAGGAACGGAAGCCTCAGCCATTACCCCCATTGCCATTTCTAACCCGTTGCAAATCGCTATGACATGGACCGTGTTAATGTGATTAGTAACTCGACGCCTCTTTTTAATTAAACACTCGCATTGATTGACCGCTAGGTGAGTAATTCGCGGACGTATGGATGAAAAATAAGGCGCGGTAAAGCAGACTATTTTAGAAAATAGAAAACGTCCAAACGGAAGCAATGCAAGTTTATTATAAATTGTTAAGGTTCGATTGTTAGAATCTGTCATCACACTATTTTGCTATTCTTAGTCAATTTTTTATGCCTTAGTGACTTCATCATTAGCCACGTTCTTTTTCATATTGATGATAGCTTTCTGGGTAAACGGCCCACCCTTCCTTCGGTTCGTCTTTTTCGGCAAGTGCTAATTTAGCAAGTTGTAATCCTTTTCTGATACCAAGTATTTTTATCGCTGTTACCAAACCTGCGATCATTGCGCCAGCTACACCACAAGAGAGTATATCTTGCCCCGTTAACCATAAGCCCGGAATCTTCGTTTTAGGTTTTAACCAGTGTTGCTCAAAGCGAGAAGGGTCGTGTTCAAGTCCATAGATTTCACCCTGTTGATATTCACAAAAGTACTCGGTTGAAAGCGGTGATGAGGCTTCATAATAATCAATTTTTCCTTTTAATTGCGGTAGTTTTTGATAGAGCACCGCTAACATTCTGTCTGCAAACGCCTGACTTAACGCTTCGTAATCCTCACCTCGTTTTCCCCATTGCGAACCTTGCCATCGACTAAACAAATCAAACCCTGCGGGTGCAACGATTTCGATTGTCGCTCGTCCAGGATAACGAGCGTTCCAACTTGGGTCTTTTGCGGATGGGAATGAAATATAAACAACCGGGAGTGGTTGCTGAGAATCCTTTAAAAATGCATCCACGTTTTGGTCGTGATTTTCATCTAAATAAACCCAAAAATTTGTCTTTGGCAAATTAAGGTTTTCCGCGGTGTCTTTTAAACCGATAAAAAGACCGACATTGGCGCAAGAACGCTTAATTTTAGTTAGATTTTTTGCATACCCAAACTTTGCTGAAATTGATGGCGGTACCAGTTTTTCAAAGGTATTAAAAACGCCTGCGTTGCTAATGACGGTGTTGCATGGGATCGCTGTTCCATCCGCCATTTTCACACCAGCGACTCGATCATTTTTAATGATAAGTTGAGAAACCTTAGCGTAGGTTAAGACATCACCACCGGCCTGTTGTATTTGCGGAATAATAGTCTCGGCTATTTTGGAGGCGCCGCCAATTGGATAATAACCACCATTTTGGTAATGGCGAGCGATTAAACTATGAATAAGAAAACTACCTTTCTTGGGTGTTACGCCACTATCGCCCCACTGCCCTGTTAGTACCGCGATAAGCTTTTCATTCTGAGTAATGGTTTTCAGCACGTCATAAGTGGGTAAATTAAAATACTTGGGCTGAAATCGTTTTATCAATGGCGCGAATATTTTTTGCGCAGTTGGGCTTAATAGTTTATTCAGAGTAAATAGTCTCACCGCATTGTTGGCTTTTTTGATCATTTCTAAATATTGTTCAATCGCTTGATGCTCATTAGGAAAATGCGCTTTTAATTCAGCAGCAAATGCATCTTTGCCCGCTAATAAGTCATAAGACTCATTACCTAAAAAAATTCGATCATAAGCCTTGTCCATGGCGGCCCACTTTAAGTTGCCATCACTTATAAAGTCGAAGAGTTTTCGCGACATGGTTGGGTATCCAACATCACCGATATAATGAACTCCCACATCCCATTCGTACCCTTCACGAGAGTAAGCATGGGTAAATCCGCCTGCGGTATAATGCTGTTCAAGTACCAATACTTTTTTTCCCATAGCGGCTAGACTTCGCGCGGTTGTTAGTCCGCCAATCCCCGAACCAATGACAATGGCATCATAAGGGCCATTCAGACGGTTTGCTCGATAACGCTTGCCGATTCGAATTTGGCTGGGCTTTTTACTGCGCTTGTTGGTACGCTTTGAATTCACAGATTTTTCTTCAACAGTGGACATATTGACAACTAAGTTGTTTTGCCGAATCGTCAGTATAACGAAATGCCATAGAGAACTAAACGTTGCCGATAAATATCTAACTTAGATAATTGGCTAACTTAGATAATTGGCTAACTTAGATAATTGGCTAACTTGAACAATTAATTATTAACACTAATTTTCAGCCTTATAACACCGGTTTACATGAGTTTTAGCATGGCAGAGAAAGACTGAGCAGACCGAACAATACTCGCAAGCCCGTAAAGCAAATTAAAAAAGTAATTCGGTATTGTTGCGTTGCAGGCTAAAGTGCTCGGTTGACGGGTTCGTTGTGACCATCGATTAGCGAAAGACTCTCTTTGGCAAATCCAACCCCCGCTTCTTTGTAAAAATTAAATATTCGATCGATACCACAATCCGACAATTCCTGAATTTGATCTTCATAACGAGCGATTGCTGCCACCTTACCTTGATATTGACTTGCCTTTAGCTGTTTTTGAATATTTTGAATATCGGCTATTTGTGGAAGTGCAATTAACACCAGTTCGGTATCTTTGAGATTCATCGATTCCCACAAATCAGCATCCTCACCATCACCAAAAAAGATCCGAAAACCTTGTTTTTGCAACTGCAATACACGTTCTTCATCAGCATCCATCGACCAAACGTTATCCCCTAAAACTTCTTTCATGGAAAAATAGGTGCCCTTTCCTACTCGTCCCATGCCAATAATTAATACCTTAGCATCATTTAGTAATGAGGCTCTATCCGAACGCAATGGGCTAGGATGCTCGAACCGCTTAAGTATCGTTTTATATTTCTGGTACAAACTATGTGCCTGCCGATAGATAATGCTATTTAAGACAAATGAAAACGAAACAGCAAGCGCCAAGATAACAAGCCAGTCTTCGCTAATCCATTTGAGTTGTACGCACAAGGCGATCACAATAAGTCCAAACTCACTGTAGTTAGTCAAAATAAGAGAAGATAGAAATGAGTTTCTAACTCTAAACTTCATCAGCGACAATAACCCATAAAATAGCGCACCTTTGATGACAATTAGTAACACAATCATTAGTGCCACAATGATCATGTCTGTACTCGGTAATGCGGTGAAACCGATTGATAGAAAAAATCCGATTAAGAAAAGATCTTTGAAGCTCATTAAGCTTTTATAGAGTTCGGTTGATTTAGAATGGTGACTTACCAAAGCGCCGATAATCAAAGCGCCTAACTCTCCTTTTAAATCAACAGCATTAAATAGCTCATAAGCGCCAAAGGCAAGAAAGAACCCCAACAGTGGCACCAATTCACCATGTCCTGCATTGTCTAATAAACGATTTAATAAGGGGCGAATGAAAAGGAGCCCAAACAGCGTGAGTGCCCAAATAGATGGAAGCTTTCCGGTAGCAAAAACCATAAATACCACCGCGACAATATCTTGCATTACCAAAACACCGACTGCAAATTTACCGTGTCGGGTTTTGATTTCACCACTTTCCTCTAAGATTTTAACCACGCAAACGGTCGAACTAAAGCTGAGCGCAAATGCGATAATCGCAATGGTTTTTAAGCTTAAACCATCAAAGAATTGGATCGAGAAATAAGCAAGTCCCCAAAACAATAAGCTAAAAATCACCACGCAGAGAGCCATATGGCTGATAGTGGTCAGCCAGACTTCAGTTTTTAACAAGCTCTTAATATTAAGTTTCAAACCGATTGTAAACAGCATCAAGGTAATGCCGAGGTCTGACAATAAACTAAGCACCTCGCTCGATTGAATGCCAAACGAGTGTAAAGTAAAGCCCGCAATGAGATAGCCAACCAATGGCGGTAACGACATCATCCTGACGGACATGCCGAACACAAATGCGAAAACGATCCAGATAAAATCCATTAGTCGGGTTTACTAATTATTAGAAGACACTATTAACCATATAAGCAAATAGAGACAAACTCAAGGAACTCTAGATAAATTATTGACTTAGCGAGATATGGGAGTTTGATTTTCAGCCAAAATAAACCAAGCTAGATTGTCAATTAGGCTTATCGCAAGGAGTAATTTTCAATATGAGATATTAAATAAACGACGTCTAGCCAGTAAGACAAAACCACCTAAAACTTGTGATACGTCAGCTGGTAAGCTGCATTTTGTCAACCCATGTCGGTATTTTACGCTTGGTCCAACGAGCAAAATGCATTTTTTCGCCTAGGTAAAACTGTCGATAGGCAAGCACTGGGTTCTCAGGTACTTTGTACTCATCCGGCATGGCTTGTGCGAAGCCTGTCAATCCGTTTCGTGAGTAACGCATTTTCTCGATTATTCTGAGAGTTTCAATTGATTTATGATCTTTATCTTTGTTAAATCGAAAGCGATATTCGTCATTAAGTGCAACCGCTAAATTTGCTAACCACTCAAAATTATCATAGGAGTCTTCAACCCACAATACACAGGGGTGCTTTATATGAGTCGACTTGTAAGGTGTTTGAATGCCTTTTTTATTGAGCGCGGTACACAACATTTGCACACTTTCTAAAATCATTTTGATCGCGTGTTGATCGCAGTGGTATTGGGCACATTTTTCAATATTTTCGTCAAGTATAAATATATTCATAGTCACCGTTAAATTTGAGTAAGCTAGTCAGATTGAACATCCTTTAGTAAAAATGCCAATAGACACGCCGCAGCACACATTATTGAAAACAAAAATAACACCCAGGCTATGCCAACTGATTGCGCTAACCACCCAAATATTGCCCCGCTAAACATTAACAGTCCGATCGCAGTATTAGACACAGCGGTAAAGTTGGCTCGATTGCTATCATTGGCCATATCCACCAAATGGGTTGACCTTCCCAATCGAACACCTTGATAAGCGACCATCACCACAAACAACAACAGCGGTAATACAAACCATTTTCCTAGAACTTCAGGCCAAAATTGAGTGATTAAGAAGCTCGCTAATAGCCCAAACATGGCAAGTAATGCGGTTAACATAAGTACCTTTCGGCTTGATCGATCTGCAAGCTTGCCCCACCAAAAACTGCTGGTTAAACTCGCTAAAGCACTTGCTAAAAGCATAAAACCGAATTGACCCGATTGCGCAAACAAGGGCTGCTCAACCGTTGCAGAATTACCAGCCTGCGAAAAATTAGCTTGATCACTTAATAACATCACTAAGAATGGTGGCGCTAAAGCCGTCGCGATTAACAACCCGCGAACGCTTAGAAACAGCACAAACTGTTTATCGGAAAATGCACTGACTATCCGCCGACCAATGCCTGAAATCCCGTTTTGCCCACCATCAGTACTGCCTGCTTGCTCCTTTAGTCTAATAAAGTTTGCTGCTGCCAGTAGCCAAAGACCGCCTGCTAGTCCTAGAAGCACTAGAATAGTCTCTACTTTTAGCTCAATCACTTTAAAAATTAACAAGCAAGTAAACACAATTAGACCGGCCGAAGCCAACGAACCAGCCATTCCGGTTGCAGTACCTCGAGTCGACTTAGAGAGTGTCTTGGCTAGCACATCTTTATAACTTACCGAGCAAAAACTTCGCGCAACAGCCAGCAATGCTAAGCAGAGTAAAACCGCGACCCCAGCAGTTTTATTGGGCAGAAAAATTACGCTTAGCAGCATCAGCAAAACAGATAGGCCTTGTATGGCAGCGCCGGCAGCCCACACCCATTTCCGCTTTGGCCGTGTGCGAATCCACTCAGAAAAAAACAATTGAGGTAACAATGCACCAGCCTCTCTCACGGGAACTAAAAATCCGATCAACCCGCTGGAAGTGCCTAATTGACTCAACAACCAACTTAGAATTAATTTGGGATCAACGAGACTGTCTGCTAATTTACTAAAAGTTAACGACCCTATGTGAGTAAAAAAGTGCTGGGGCTGACTATCACAAACGCTATCTGGAATATCCTTGCAGAGACGACCATCATCGTCAATGGCAAGTGCTGTATAGACTTTATCTAAGCGACTCGACTGGGAGTCTGATTGATTATCTGTAGTGGCCTGTTGAGTCATGGGTGTGTTTACGATTGTTAGTATTGGTTGGATCATAGCAAACTTGCCCGCTGATTTGAGC
Source organism: Kangiellaceae bacterium (assembly GCA_965230525.1). Lineage (GTDB taxonomy): Bacteria > Pseudomonadota > Gammaproteobacteria > Enterobacterales > Kangiellaceae. The sequence goes on along the minus strand of OZ246008.1, from coordinate 2,921,637 downwards.
AGTATGAATTAAATTGGTGCAATCGTCGTTATCACTTGCACAACATGGTGCAAAATTTGTTTGGGCTGACTTTCTCCGTTTCACGATTCTTTCCAGCAATCGATCAAACTTGGCGAACATTGGGGTTTAAGACAATTTTCACGCCATTAACCTAAGCCAATCTTCCCCTTCGCACACTTGGCACGAAATTTTCAATAGAAAAATAGTTGAACCAATCGGAAGACCGAGTGTTTTATAAGCCTTTCGATTACACACTAATTTGAGCCAAAGGATTTGTTATGAATTTATCTCACCAATTTAAAAATGACCGCTCCACTGGTGATCATAATGCAAATAAGAAAGATACACTTCAAACAAGTTGTTTTAATTTTGCTAGCAATCAAAGTCTCTCTAACAAACAACCTTTAAGTCCGTCGGAACGCGAAGAAGAATCATTCAAGTCGCGTGCGATTAACCAAGTGAAAAATCATGGGCGTCTCATTTCTGATGTTGCTACTGAATATCGAATTTCAAAACGTCAATTGTATGTATGGGTAAATCAATCAAAAAATCAAAAAGCGAGCGCTCAGAAAAATTCTGACTGGAATGATACTCAACGTTTAAAGACGCACATTCGGCTTCTGCAAACGGAAGTAAAAGCGCTCAAATCGCAATTAGATCAATATCACATTTCCGAACGGCTGGAAGATGGCAAGCTGGTGTTAGAATTTGCGCATCGCTAACTAGTTTCTATCGGTGGCTAGCGCAAGCAAAGGTTTGCTCGCACGGGTTTGCGGACACAGGTTTACAGACCACGATTTTAAGGACAAGCTATCAGCAGACAAGCTATCAGCAGACAAGCTATCAGCAGACAAGCTATCAGCAGACAAGCTATCAGCAGACGAGCTATCAGCAGACAAGCTATCAGTGAACAAGCTTGTCAAAACAAATAACTCTTCGAGTGTTTCCACACTGCGACTAAAGGCCATCAAATAAATGAGTCTTTTTAAATCTAGCCTTTAATAATTTAGTCTTTCTTTAGTCTAGTCTTCTTTACTTGATTGGGCTGCCGCTACCGCGTCGGAAACATCACTAATATCGGGCAAATCATTAACCTTAGGTTGTCGACGCCTTCGAGTTTTTGCCGGAACCATGTGTCGCATTGATTCTAATTTTCCGAAACACAAGAGTTTATCATTGGCTTCTAAGGTACGCTCATTTCGCGGATTGGGAATAACCTTTGCACCACGATACAGAGTCAAGACGTTAATGTCTTGTTCCCGTAATTGCGTTTCAGCAATACTCATCCCATCAAACTTTGAACCTTCTGGAATTATAATTTCGGTAACACCGTAACCTTTACTGACCGTGAGTCGTTGACGAACATCTATTTCAGGGAAGTCGACTTGTGCGGCAATATACTCGATTACAGCCCCGGCTATATCAAGACCAGTACAGGTCTCTATTCCTTCTAAGCCTGGCGATGAATTAACCTCCATAATTTGCGGTCCGTCTTTGCCTTCGAGCATATCCACACCTGCAACTTGAAGCCCAAGAATTTGCGCTGCTCTAACCGCTGTTTCAACATATTCTTGAGGCAGATCGACAGCTTCAGCAACACCGCCACGATGTACATTAGATCGAAATTCTTGGCCTTGAGCAACTCGCCGCATCGCAGCCACCACGCGATCACCAACAACAAATGCACGAATGTCCTTACCTTTACTTTCGGCAACAAACTTTTGAATTAACACATTTTGCTTTTGACTTTGTAAAAGCTCAATTATCGACTCGGCCGCATTGACGGTTTCTGCCAAAAGAACGCCGATCCCTTGTGTACCTTCGATTAGCTTTATTACAACGGGCGCTCCACCGACTCTTTCGATTGCCGCTAAGACATCTTTCTTATCTCTCACAAAAGTTGTGCGCGGTATTCCGATGTGATGACGGCTTAATATTTGTAGGCTTCGCAATTTGTCCCTTGAGTTGGTGATACCATTGGCATTATTAGCACAAAAAACATCCATTTCTTGAAACTGCCTCACAACAGCGGTGCCGTAGTATGTTATCGAGGCTCCTATTCGAGGCAAAACTGCGTCATAATCACTCAATGGTTTTTGCCTAAAATAAAGATCCGGCACGCCTCGCTGTAGGTCGATCGCAAACTTAAGGGTGTTTAAAACTTTAACTTGATGACCCCGCTGCAACGCCGCTTCTTTAAGACGCATTGTGCTATAGGATTTAGGTCCACAAGATAAAATGGCAAGTTTCATTAAACGGGCTCCTCAACGAACCGACTAACAATGTTAGATGACTCGATTATTTAAATGCGAGATAAAAGCTGAAATAGTTGTGCATTATTTGGTTACACACAATTAATTGGTTGCACACTAATAAATCAAAACAAATTAGCCTTGCACAGGCCAAAACGTATTTATCGTTAGCAAAGTCACTCAATCTATTAATGTAAAGGATTTGACGACAATTTTAAAGCCCGATTATTGAGATAGCTGCTCATCCAACGACAAGACAGTCATATGACTCACGTGATAATTGATTCAGCTCGCCCCCAAATAAGCCCCTTTAAGCAAACGATAAAAACCGGTTTACTTCACCGGTAAACTATTTTATTGGCATTTCTCCTCCAATTTGTCGTAAGATTGCTTAACTTTTATTAGCTGTAAATTGGGTTAAAGGCGAGCAGAATGGCAGAATCAAAATCCAAGATAGAAACTCTCTCCGATAGCGAATATTGGTCAAATTTACTCAACCGAGTAATAGAATGGGTACACACCAGTTTAGCCTCGACTAATACGCTAATTGAGCTAGGAATAATCATCGCCGCAGCGGTCATCGCATGGCCACTTGCTGGCTCTTTACGTCAACAGCTCAACAAAATCAAACCCGCGAAATCTGCTGATTCTTTATTAGGCCGACTATGGTCCACAGGCTTTCGTATCACCTTTCCATTTATTTGGTTAATCATACTTTGGCTTTCGAAATTTGGCCTAACCGCATTAGAAATGCGCCATGGAATGATTACCCTTGTGTCGAGCATGATCACTGCTTGGATCATTATTAGTATCGCAACCATTTTTGTAGCCAATCCAGTGGGACGAAAGATTATCGCCACCTCGGCTTGGTGTGTTGCGGCGCTTAATATTGTTGGGCTATTAGACGATACAACTCGCTTCTTGGAAAAAACATCCTTTAGTTTAGGACAAGCCAATATTTCAGCATTGTCTGTGATTCAAGCCATTATCGCATTGGCTTTACTGCTGTGGACGACAGCGATTGTCGGTCAGTTAATTGAAAGTAGAATTAAAAAATCCAGCAATTTAACACCATCTTTTCAAGTACTCTCGGCAAAGCTACTGCGCATCGGATTAGTGATTATTGCAGTAATATTCGCGCTATCGATTGTCGGCATCGATTTAACGGTGTTCGCTGTGTTTGGTGGTGCGATTGGTGTCGGTCTTGGATTTGGATTGCAAAAGATATTCGCAAATCTTATTAGCGGTTTTATTTTATTGGTCGACAAGTCGATCAAACCTGGCGATGTGATTGCTATCGATGACGACTACGGAACGGTTAGTTCTCTCGGCGCTCGATATGTATCAGTTTTGACACGCGATGGCATCGAACACCTCATTCCCAATGAAGAACTGATTACCACTAAGGTTGAAAACTGGTCGCACTCTAGTAATTTGTTGCGTCTAAGAAAAATGGTCGGAGTGCACTACGATTGTGATGTGCGTTTAGCCATGTCGTTATGTATGGAAGCCATGAAAGAGACCAAACGAATTCTCGATGACCCAGCGCCAAATTGTTTACTGGTAGATTTTGCAGACAATTCTGTTAATTTGGAAATGCGCTACTGGGTCGATGACCCAATGAACGGACGTGCTAATGTTACCAGCGAACTAATGCTCACAGTCTGGGATAAATTTCATCAAAATGATATTGAAATTCCCTATCCGCAAAGAGATTTACACTTTCGCTCATCGGAACTCGATAAACCGTTCATCAATGAAGATTCGAAATCGTCTAACGATAAACAACAGGAACAAGCACAAAAGCAAGACGGTCAGCAAAAGGGTTGAATGTTGTCGGCAACTTAACCTCGGGAGAATTAGCGAATGATACTAAAACGGTTAGCGACAAACATTAAGAAGCAAGACTGGTTTAGCGTCAGTCTAGAATTTGCCATTCTGGTACTTGGAATATATTTAGGATTACAAGTGAGTGAATGGCAATCCCAAAGAGAAGCTAAAAAAACCCAACAGCAACTTATGTTGAGGTTGACCGAAGATTTAAAAAATCTTGAGCGACAAAACATAAAAGTGATCACATCGTTGCAACGGCAACTGGAAAACTTTGATAAGACCATAGAGTTTGTGAAGCAAGAGTCAGCTTGGCAAGCAGATTATTCAACCTGGCGTAAGCATCTGCAGCCGCTAATGGGCTACCCCAATCCGGTGGTGGTATTGCCGGTGTATCAAGAAATCGTTGCCACGGCTCAGTATAATCAACTAGAAGACCAACAGTTTAGATCGGCTTTGACCAGCTTTGTCCATCAATTAGAAGACACCAATCGCTCCAACGATGCACTCACAACACTGTATACGCCCGCATATCAAAACCTTTTGTACCACTTGGTCGATCGACAAGAGTTTCCAAAAAGCTTAATTGATGCCACACAACCCAGAAAAATTCAACTGATGCGAGACCTGTATACCATGAGGAATACCGTTTCCCTGGTCAAAATATTTACTAATTCGATTGTGAAAGATGCAGCCGACTTACACCAACAATTAGCACAGCAAAACCAAGCGATCGCTAAGAAAAAGTAACACGCATTGATCAAAAATCAATACGTCAGTGTTATTGTTCGATTCGCTGACGCAATTGGTTTAGTGCGTCAACAGAAAAGCCTCTATCATAAAAATAAATAATTTTTCCAGTTGAGTTAAGTAACACAACTCTAGCGTTATTAGGGTTAGTATTACCGGTAAAAGCTTGGAGTTTATCGCCATCTTTGTACAAAGTGATTACCCCTTTCCAAAGTTCCTTGGGGATCCCTTTTCGCATTCCTTCATCAATTGTCGTTTTAAAAAAACGAGGAAACATGCCTTGAATTGCTGGTAGTTCATAGGTAGGAATTTTCACGCCGGTCATATCGAGGCCAATTAACCAACGATCAATATCAAACTGAGAATTTTGTTTATAGCCAAGTAGTAGTAAAGTCTTTTCGCCAGCAAAGTCTTGCGGGATGTTCACGGTTTGCTGTTGCAAACTTTCGCCGGACACACTAATAAACTGTTCACCTAAAAGATTATTATTTGGATACTGGCTAGCACACCCAGTCATCAGCAGTGTCAGCAGAATAATTCCCAGTTTATTATTAATTTTAGTACTCATTATTTGCATCAATTCCACTTTCTATTTTTTAATATCCTCGCCATGCTGGTTTATACGGTGAGATTGGCTAAACAGATTATCCGGGCGTGTGATCACCATACGATTTACTTGATGCTGAGATTTTAAGGAGATTTATAGCAAGCTAATAGCTGAAACAGGGGTTTATTGCTGCATCGCTTCTTTTAGTTTTTGTTCCGCACGCTTTAAGCCCGGATGTTGCTTTGAAAACAAAAATCCACGACGAAGCTGTCGTTTTGCACGATCAAATTGTTTTCGCTTTATATAATTCAAAGCTCTTGTTTCATAAGAATCTGCGGCTTCTTCCATTAAATTAATAGCGCGCTGATTACCCGGCTCAATGGCTAGCACTTTATTCAAGGTCTCATAAGCATTATCGCCTTCTGGGACGGTCAACTGTTGATAAGACATTTGCTTTTCAGCCAAACGAAGCAAGGTTTCGGCCTCACTTTCAAACAACCGAGTTGCCCACTCAGGATGTTGTTTAATATTGTAGTGATGCGCAGCATAAGCAGCCGTTGCTATGAGCGTTAGTAACAATATCCAGCGCCTGATAATCCGACCAGTTTTCCAGAATTCTTCTTCTGAAGGAAGCGACAAAGTGTCTAAATTTCCACCGGTCAGAGAATCGAGCCCATTTTCAATTGAATCCATTGGCTCTAGATCATATTCTTCGGAATCATAATCTTCGAGCGAGACTTCTCGTTGTATGGTGTCGGAGTCCATCGGGGCTCGCTGTATCACAGTATCTAATTGTCCTTGCAATGACGCTTCGTTTTCTAGCATATCGCTCAGCACACGACAAAATTCCGCTACCGAGGTAAATCGATGTTCCGGCTCTTTGTCCATGGCTATATCAATAAACCACTGCAACGCGGACAAATGAGATGGAAGTTCAGGAATGGGGTCACCGATTTGTTTCATCGCGATCGCAATGGACTCATCTGCATCAAAAGGTAAATAACCGGTAATCAGCTCGAAAAATAGAATACACAGTGAATATTGATCCGCTCTCGCGGTCACCGCAAATCCTCGACATTGCTCCGGACTCATATAGCAAGGGGTTCCTAATAGTCCACCGCCTTCTGTTAAGTGAGTATCTCGGTCAATGTTTTTGGCGATGCCAAAGTCGGTTAATATTGGAGTGTCGGGATCTCGAAATAAAATATTATCGGGTTTCAAGTCACGATGAATAATGTTGTTTTGATGAGCAAATTCCAATGCGCTGCCAATTTGAAGCACAATATTAAAGGCATCTCTTAAGCTAACTCCGTTCCTTAATCGATCATGTAAACTGCCGTGTTTAAGATATTCCATCGCGTAATAAGAATATTCACCGCTATGGGAAATATCATGGATGGTGACAATATTGGGATGTTGCAAAGCCGCCAGGTTATGACCTTCATGAACAAAGCGTTCTTTGTGATTACTTTGAGTCGTGTGAGTACTATCGATGGTATCGATCTTTTGCGATTTCAACATCACTTTTAACGCGACTTCTCGACCAAGAGAATCTTGGGTGGCCAAGTAAACCACGGCCATTCCGCCGACCCCAAGTTTTCGCTTTATAGTGTAGCCAGGAATTTTTAACATGAGGATTTCTGCCACCTTATCGCGTAGGTCGCATATTTTGCAGTTCCAATGCGTTTATATTCCTGATATTTCGGTGTGACAATGTAGCCCATTTTAAGAATTATTTGGCTCTAAGTATTTGATTAAGCGAGTTTTGTTATTTCATTTTAGTAAGCTTAGCAGCTTTTGCAGAAAATATTTAGCTGACTTAGGTTTTAGTGTGAAATATGACTATTTCCACGCGGATTTGTCCAAATTTAAGTCAGAAAACTGCTCAGGGTCAAACTTTGGTTCAAGCACCCCCTGCGCTAATTGCTGTTGATAATCCTCAAAGACCCGCATTCCGGTGCGAGAAAGCAGTCCAAGCGCGATTAAATTTCCAACTGCAAGAATAGCAATTGCCAAATCGGCGAGCGCAAAAATAGTGTCCAATTGCTGCCCCGCCCCCCAAACAATTTGTAAAAGTATTAAAATACGGTAGCCGGTCAAGGTTGACTTATTTTGTGCGGAGAAAAAACTCAACCCATTTTCTCCCAAATAATACAGATATAACATCGTCGTAAACGCGAATAATCCAAGGGCCAGAGAAACGAATATACCCGACCACTCGCCAATATGCTCCGCTAACGCCAGTTGAGTCAGTGCGATCCCTTGGCTCTCAGTACCAATTAAATAAGTATCCGAAAGCAAGATAATCAATGCGGTTACCGTACAAAGTATCAATGTATCGATAAACACACTCAGAGACTGAGCTAAACCTTGCGCAGCGGGATGTTTTACGCTCGCGATGGCGGCAACGTTAGCCGCGTGACCTAATCCAGCTTCATTTGAAAACAAGCCTCGGCGTACTCCCATCATAATCGCTGCACCAACACCGCCACTCACGGCTTGTTCCAGTCCGAGTGCGCTGCTGACGATCAACCACAAGGTCGCCGGAATTTTTTCAACATTGATTGCAATAACCAAAAGCCCGAGCACACAATAGCCTACAGCCATTAATGGAACGATCCATTGAGCAACCTCTGCAATTCTACGAACGCCTCCGAAAATCACTAACCCCGTCAAGCTGGCTAACAATAGCCCAGTGTAAATCGGAGGCCAGGAAAATGATTCTGCAAACGTAGAAGCAACAGTAAAAGATTGAAGTGCGATCAAGGCGATACCAACACTGGCAGCCAGAAGGCATGAATAGATAATCCCCATCCACCTGCGGTTCAACCCTTTGTGCATATAAAATGCCGGACCACCACGGAAGTTACCTTGCCGGTCAACTTGTTTGTAAACTTGCGCGAGCGAACACTCAAAGAAACTCGTTGCCATCCCAATGATGCCAATAACCCACATCCAAAAGATTGCCCCAGGACCACCAAAACTAATGGCGACAGCAACCCCTGCGATATTACCTGCTCCGACTCGACCTGCGACGGTTAACGCCAACGCTTGAAAAGAACTAACCCCAGCTCGGGATGATTTTTCGGTTAAAGGCCGGTTTAGACCTGTCGCTGTTCCGGAATCAGAATTAGTATCAGTATCAGAGCTAGAATCAGAGCCTTGCTTAAGCACACGAAACATCTGGCCGAAATGTCTAAATTGCAGCCAATTCGATGCCAGAGTGAATTTGAGACCAATGCCTATTAGTAAGCCAATCAATAACTTACCCCAAAGCCAATTATTTGCTATTTCGAGCATTTTATTCTCTTTATTCTAATGGTTTGTTGCTATTTTTGAGTATCAATAGGCCAAAAACAGCGGCCTTCTTAATTAATCTAGGTAATTTCAGCACCACACCCACTGAAAATTACTGCTTAGGAATTACCTTGCCACCGTTGCGCAAAGAATATCATTCCTTAGACGAGGACTCTTGAGTTAATTAACTGATTTTATTAGATTTATCGTTGAATTTCTAACACTCAATTGGCCAATTTGCATTACTAACACGCTGCGCAACTAGTGAAGCCATTTAGTTTTAGCCCCTGCTTAGCGGTTATCTGCAGCTTTGAAGACAATCTGTGATGACTCGATATTACTCGAAAATTCGATAAATAGACTAAAATTAACTAAATAGTACCGCGATTCAGTCGATAAAATAACAATAACTAAATCGGCAACCAACCTGAGTATGCTGATGGAAAAATGACCAATATTTCATGACTAAAAATTATAATTATTTAACAGCAATCATTTGCGGTCTACTCATCGTACTTTCAGCAAGCAATGCTAAAGCCCAAATAGAAACCAAAGATGCTAAAAACTCCAAATTTTTGCCATCGACGGTTCTGCCTACCTCCCCTTCTTTACTCTCTTCTCAAATTTTTACACCAGAAGAAAAACAGCTGATTACCAGCGGTAAGATTTTCAACGTTTGTAATGTTATGCAGCAAGCGAGCCCGACGGCTAGTCTCGACATAGTTAGGTTAATTGCTGAAAAAAGTGGACTTCGATTTACCGCCACTGAATTGATCCCCTGGGGAACGGCATTAGAAATGCTTAAGCTCGCTCAATGCGATATTTTACCTTGGGCCACAAAAACGGAAGAGCGAAGTAAAACAATGAACTTCACTCGTCCCTATGTGCGAATCAAGCGAGTGGTCATTACTAAACAACAAGAGACGTACTTTCGCGATCTCGATGAGGTGGAAGACAAAGTGTTTGCGATGTTAACTGCAAACTATGCTGTTACCCAGATTCGTAAAAATTATCCCAATATGCAGTTTGTTTATGTTGATACGGTACAGGATGAATTGGATTATATTTTTAAAGGTAAGGCCTTTGGAACCATTGTCTCGATCTACTCAGCCGCTAATTTATTTAACAATGCTGAACGACGAGAACTTAAAGTGGCCGGGGTCCTCCCACCTATCTACGACGATATTGCTTCGCTAGCCACGTTAAAAGAAAACCAGTTATTACACTCGATTTTGGAGAAATCCTTAATTGCGACCGACCCGCGAAAAATTGATGAATTTATGACTCAAGGAGCTGTAGTAAGCTATGACCCAGAAGTGAACTATCAAAAGTATTGGCTAGTGGCACTGTCTGTATTAATTCTTGTCTCGGTGCTCACTTGGTGGAACCGTTACCTCAAGCGACTTAATGCCAAACTCACAGATTCTCAAACTAAGTTAGAGCTGTTGTCAGAGACCGATCCTTTGACCAAAGTTTTCAATCGTTTAAAAATGGACGAAGTATTTAGCAAAGAAATTAAACACTGCGAACGCTATGGATCCGCTCTTTCCGTCATCATGCTAGATATCGACCATTTCAAAGCAATCAATGATCAATTTGGTCACCCTATTGGTGATAGTGTTCTTGAAAAAATAGCACAAGTAATCAAATTGAACCTTCGTGAAATCGATTATTTAGGTCGTTGGGGAGGCGAAGAATTTTTAATCATTTGCCCTTCCACTGGAATAAAAGAAGCTGGGTTGGTAGCCGAAAAATTAAGAGCGACCATTGAAGCCGAGGACTTTAGCCCGGTAGAAAAAGTGACCGGAAGTTTGGGTGTCACAGAATGGCAATCGGGTGCAACCCAGGAGACGCTTATTTCAAAAGCCGATTCCGCCCTCTATCAATCAAAAAATGATGGGCGAAACCGGGTCAGTATTAACACTCTCTAAACCTTTATTTGCAGAGTAACTCTACGACGAGTTTATTTCATAACGAGTACATCAGCCTTTGCTTTATGTAATACATTTTCCGCGGTATTACCTAACAGTCGCCCTCGCAAACTAGCCGTTGTTTTGTTACCAATTACCACTAAGTCAGCCTTAATTTTATGACTAATTCGACAGATTTCTTTGGCAGGTTTGCCAGAAACTAAATGGAGCGTATCCTTGTCTAAGCCAGCACTTTCCACTAAATGTTTAATGACTGGATCAAGCTTGTCTTTTACGCGTTGTTCATAGGCCACAGGATCCACAACATCTAAATCCGCCAGTGCCTTTGGAAAAGACATGGAATAACATGCATGGACTTTGCTTTTTGTCGCTTTGGCCAACTCGATACTTTGTTTTAAAATGTCTTCGTTGAGTCGAAGTGTGTTTTGGTCGTTCGATCCGAGATCGAGAGCCGCTAAAATCACACCGCCTTCGCGCCACGGATTGTCGCCAACAATCATGACAGGGTCAGGACAATAACGCATTAATTGCCAATCAGTGGGGGTGTATAAAAATGACTCCGAGCGATTACCAGACTTAAAAACAATGTCGAACGAGCGTTGTTCACATCTTGATTTGACCCACCTGTCTAATGACTTCTCCCAAACCACATCGGTTCGCACTTTGATCTCGCCTAAATCTACGCTGGCTAAAAACTCTTCCATGATATTTTGCTTACTATCAATATAAGAATGCTGTACTTTTCGGCGCTCTTCTTGACTTAAAATATCTGAACCATCAACCCCTGGCGCATGCACAAAGCCTACAAATTCAATGGTCGCGTTAGTGCATTTGGCGATCTCCAGGGCGTGGTGAAACGCAGCTTGTTTGTTACCTTTTTTATCAGCAATGACGAGTAAACTTCTCATTGTTTACCTCCTTAATTAATTGATAGTGCAAAATTTAACGAGCAAAATTTATACTGCTAATGATAGCAAGTGCGGATTAAACTTACTTGATTATACGAGGGATTATTGAGCTAGATCATTAAAATTCAAAGAGTGAAACAAAAGTCGACTAGCTCAAATATTTGGTTGATCAAATCTACACATGCGGTAAATAATAGCCCTTTAGGATTAACTAGTAGCCCTTTAGGATTAATTCAAAACGTAACCACTGATTATTTTATTGAAACTAACAATATCAAAACTCCCTTTTATTTCAAAGGTTACTCTGCCAACCGCACTAATGTATATCTGTATTTCACAGTCTAAATCAAGTGTTCCTGAAGTTTCGATAGAAAAGGTTTGAATTTTACTAAATGGTATCGAGGTGTAATCGACTTTAGAACCGGTCAGGCCTTGAACATTGGCGGCAATTATTCGTTTATTAGTAAACACCACTTGATCTCTCAACGTTTTAAACGTACCTACAATTTGTTCTCCATCAATTAAAAATTGGCTAAATTCATCACGCGCTTTATCATTTGAAATGGGCTTTAACTTGAAAACACTAGACTTCTGAAAATCGATCATTGAATTAGTAAACTCCACATAAAGTATATTGTTAGGTCTATACTAATCCAACCACCTCAAAAGTAAATAGCCAGAGTTCGCGTAAATCTTGCTGTCGCCAACTTAGCTTTGCTAAGGTGTTTTTATACCAAAACCATTCTCATGCTAAACCTGTTTTATAGTTCACCTATTTTTATACCACACCGGGCTGAATAGAAAATCAGACTACAGTAGAGCTAAGGCTATCAACCAGAAGTTTGATTGATAACCGCAGCTTGATAGTGCTTATCAATAAACGACTGTATTTCTGGGCTTAAGTGAGAATTTGATAAATAATTAGCGCCGCCTTGATGATGCAAAATTAAACCTTTAGGCGTTTTCTTGAGCTCTGTTATGCTCGACCAGTTGATTTGATTATTAACATGTTTGGATTTGATAAGGATGCCTTTTTGGTCAATGGTCAGCTCAACGTTTTGATTTCCTGACTTCCCCATTAGCTGTCGCCATACCCACCATGTCTTGCGATATTTGATACTAAGTAGCTCTAGGACGCCTAAGCAAAAAATGAAAAAAGGAATGTAGTAGTGCTCTGCTTCTACAAAAAACAGCGCCACACCTAACCCACCTAGAACAGCAGCTCTAAGGTAGTCTTTTCGGGTTACAGGGCTCGCAGATTGTTCAAAACATTCTTGAAAATGAGCTTTATCCAGTTTGTAAGTTGTTGATTGCTCTATTGCTTTATGCATACCAATTAATCGCAGGGAAAACTGCGCGAAGTTTAACTTTATCTATTTGATTATTCTAGTTATTTGCAGTAAGTATTTATTCATCACAATTTAAGGTCGTAAAAAGACTAAATTTATCAATGTATTAAGAAAGGTGAGAATCAATGCACTATATAAGCCATAGATAAATAGATGAGGATAACCACTATAAGAGCTAGTTTCAGTTTTACTCGCTACTGGCACATCTGTGACATAAACGCCTTGACGCTGAAACGGACTAGAAAAAATCACTTTACCATGAGGCGTTATCACAACCGAAGGTCCATTGTTGGCAACATGTACAAGCGGCATTCTGCTCTCTACTGCAGGTAACACAAATCCCATAATGTGCTGATAAGGTTGGTGAATAGAGCCAAACCAGCCGTCGTTAGACAATGCCACTAAAACGGTATCTTTATGTTTTTTCTATCTACAGATTGATTTATGCTAGTTGCAACAGAATTGGCGACATACTTAGGGAAGGTCGTCTCATAACAGATTAAGGGAATGACGTTAAACTGATGATGTTCGAATAACTGATGCTTTTGCCCGTCGAATTGAGCTGTTTTAGTCATCAAATTAGGGTCCCTCATCGGGCCGTCCATTAGAGTAGCTTTGCTCTTGCTTCCACCCTCAAAAGTAAAAGATTGCAATAATCCAGTTAGCCTATCAACGCTTTTAGCATCATGCTCTAGCTCTGAGCCTTAACCTTCAATTAGCACTGAAATTCGAGTGTAGCTGCTAAATTCACAAAACAGATCATGCCGGTTAACGGTAGCAATGCTCAAACGCCAATTAAAGTCGTTGAGGGGTAGTATCTAGCAAAGTCTTAGGGTGTTTTACTGAGATTTGATTCGGATATTATAATACCAGTAAATAAAAATGCGGTTTATTATACCCTTTGAGCCTTATTGCAAGGCTCAAAGGGTTGGAATTTATTGTTATATTTTTGGTTTAGGAACTTATTCAGGCTGTGTTGGAGTGGGTAAACTTTCAACGGCTTCCTTCATTTCTTTGGTTAGCTTTTCCCATAAAAGCGACCATTGAGAATCTTCTTCACTGTTCGCGTTATCTGAAGAGCCATTTTCTCCCACACATCTAGGGAAGTTCTTGCAAGCCCCCTCTTGTGGGCCATCAATTACAGTCGAATCGGCCTCCTGAGCTGAGGTTTGTGAGGCACATAATAGCAAAAATGAAACAGATAATGATTTTAAAATAACATTTTTTTTCATCGCAATAATTCCGTTGGTTTAGTGTTGGTAGAGACCCAAGCATACGGCAAGTTATCTCAATTGGTAATGTTAAATAAAGTTGTTTTATTAAAAAATAGCTCTAAACCAGCATTATTCGGCAAGTATAATCGATTGGAGTAACGTCTCAGGCTTCCGAGCGATTGTTGTATAAACTCTAAATGGATCTTCCTGTATAGAGAATTGAGTGCCTGAAAGAGTCATAACACTGCTCACCTCTTTAGTTTCGATATTTTGAACCAGTAATTCTAGATTGGCTTCTTCTATACTGAGATAGTAAACAAGGTTATCTATTATAGTAATTTGATCCGGTTCTTGAATATTACTTAACTGTACCCCAGTAGAATGAGTGTTCCCGCCTTCCGATTTGAATAATTCAGACTCTTTGTATTTAATAAAATAATAGCAATCCTCTCCAATACACGGCTTTATAACATATCCTTTGTTTAATTGTGTTTTCTCTTTTAGGTTATTCATATTTCTATATTCTATGAACCATTCACCATTTATATTTGAAGCGAAGTAAATTCTTTTACTGTTATGCGAAAAGACGGGGTTTGTGTTGAGATGTTTCTTTTCGCTTTCGAACAATAGAGTTCCGTCAGTCCTCATTATTTTCAACTGAGCATTTACCACAAAGGCAATATACTGACCGTCTCGACTTATGGTCAAATTCCAAATTCTCAGATTTTTTGTCAACTGGGTTACCTGTGTCAACTCTCCTAGTTGGTTTTGGATCCAGATTTGATACTTGCCTGTTCTATTTGAAATAAAAGCAATACGCCCGTCTTCTTCGGCATAAACCGGATGATCATCGCGAAAAGACGACGATATAACATTTTTACTTTTACCATGACGATCTACCTGCACGATATCTCTAACACTCTGCGTTCCTTTCATATAACCTACAGTTCTGTTATTGATGACAAAAGGATATGAAACTGTATCATCTATCTCAATTATGGTCTTAAGCTTCCCACTATTTAGATTTAAACGACTTAATTGCCTCCATCCCGTTCGTACGACTAACTCATTATTATTAATCCAGCCAACTGACATTAGAATCATCGGGATTGATTTTACCTTACGAGACTCTTTGGTCACTTCATCGTATAACCATATTTCTGTTTTATTCCCAATAACATTTCGCAAAAAAACTACTTTATTAATCGCCTTATTGACACTTATAAAATAGTCTCCACGGCCAGAATCAGACGGACTCGTAATGTCTGATAAGGTTTTTGATTCAAGATTAAACTGTTTTACCTCAAATTTTCCTAACATAGACTTCGAGATAGAGAGGTAAAGGTTACTAGAGTCTTTCCAGCTAATAGAGGCCAAATTGGATTCTTTGGGACATTCGAAAACCGCTTTTTCATTTATTATCTTTTGCTTTGCTTGCAAGAAATCGGCCGTAATCACTTGGCATTTCTTTCCATCATCTCGTTTAAACGCTATTTGTCGCCCATCTTCTGAAAAAGCGGCGTTGTTATCATCAAATGCTCCCTCGGTCAGCCGAAAATAGCGCTCTTTACCAAGTTGCTTTGAATATAAATTCCAATGCTCAGTTCCTTCAGCTTGGTGCGAAAAAACCATCAGTTCACCACTAACGGTAGCCTCAAGCTCCTGTCCAACTAAAGTGGTTTCAATTTTCGGAACAACCTGCGGAGTGGATGACAGAAAAACAACATAAATCAGCAAAATAGCCAAGCCAGCGATCACTGCAAACGGAAAAAATCGCTTAATCTGCCGCTGAGGCGTTATTTCCTCAATATCAGCAACAAATCGATAGCCCTTATTACGACCGGAATCAATGTATTTACAATCCTCCGACTCACCAAGGGCTTTTCTTAAATAGGAAACAGTGGTTCGAATGGTGGTATTTTCGATAACCCGCCCATCCCAAACTTCTCGCTGTAAATCGTCATTGGAAAAGTACTGCTCTGGATTAGAATAGAGTAATTGCAGCAGCTTGGCTTGGACGTGCCCAATGACCTGAGGGGCTTGCCCCTCAATGCTTAACTCTCTTAATTCTGGGTCATATTCACACTTACCCAAAATCAGTTTATTGCTTTTGCTCACTCTCAAGAATCCTGTTTAACAGCTACATCTAAGGCTATGGGCACCCAGTTTCTGAGAGTCATATCATTTGTGTTTGCAGTTTCTTTATTGGAATACATCAGTACTTCGGCTTTTGGCATTTCGGCTTATGTTCTTATAACAATGTCAGAGTTCCACTGGTTTCCCAACACATTAGTATCATATGCTTAACAATATTAAGCAATTAACTTACTTAACGAGGTTAACAATCTTTACGATCTATACTTTTATCAGTTTAGCTCTAAAACATCATTACTACTGCAGTATTTTGTTACGTCTTCAGATGATTCAAGGCAGTTTGATTTTAAGGGGTAGAATTTTGATTCTCAAATTGAAATTAATCAAGTCATTTAGCTTAAAATATCGCTGTTAGTCTTAACTAATTGTAACTAGATCATTCAATGCCTAGCTCTTCGGTATCTTTTACTAGAAATTATATATCTATAAATATCAATAAATTACACTACTAAGCTAAGTCTATTTGTAGGTAGACAAGGACAATAGAATATTGGGTCGGCTTTTTCAAACCGACTCAATAATTGGCAGGCAGGAGAATTTTATAAATATTGAATTATTCTTAACAAATGATAAACATGTACCATTTTATTTACGGTCAGTAATTACTACAAGTCGATAAACGTACTCGGTGAAACCTTAAAGCGTTTCGAAAGTCCACGAACGTGCCTTAAGGTCAATGCACGCTTGCCGTTAAGCACTTCCGAGACGACACCTTGACTACCGATTTCAGGTAAATCATTCTGTCTGACTTTGTGCAACTTTACCAAATAACGTAGAGCGTCAAGCCCTTTACCTTCAATGTGTGGCTCGTTATCGGCCTGATAATTTAATGCTGCCGTCGACATGGAATTTATTAGCTGAAGCAGTTCCTTGCTATTTCTATCTCGATTCAACTCAATTGCTACTTCTATATCCGAAAGCAATTTGTCGTAATCGTGATCATCCCTGGGCGTGTGAATAACGGGGGCTAACATATCCCAAGTTTTGGCGGCTCTTTCCAACGTTGATTCCATTGTAATTTACCTCTTATGAACGGCTAGGCCGTATCTTTTCGATATAAGTCACCTGAGTGTCAAAATTAATCAGGGTACGGATCTGCAGGTTTGTGCCTGGCACGGAAAAGTCAAATTGGTCTTTAAACTGATTTAAGGTTTTAAAGGTATCTCTTAAATCATTTTCAGTGTTGAATTCACTTTCGCTCATAATTTTGTACCAACCCAGCAAAGGCTGATTGGCGGTAGGATAAACCTCAAGCGCTTTGACTAATCTGTTTTTCGCGACGACTATCACTTCGATTTCCTCATATGGGTTCCAAGACAACGACCTGCCCTACAGATACTCTCGCAAATATCGCAATTTGTAATGTTAATTAAGGTTGTTGATTGGTACGATGAGTCAAAACACCCCGCTAGAGCACGTATGACAAGGCCTAAGAGCAAATTGATAAAACTCGAATATCTCAAAAATTTGCCAATAATTAACGTTAGTCAACATAACAAGTTGGCTAAAATTAACTAAATCGAACACAGATCTGAGTTAAAAACGCCTAAATCAATTCTCTATTTGAGATATTTTTCTCACCTCTAGAAACAATCCATTACAAAGTTGCCCCAACCATTCTCAAAAATTTTCGTCTTTATAGAGAAAGCCTTTGATGCCAATTGGCAATCAAATGCCAGCTGCCAACCAATAAGACTTGAGAAAAAAACCGGGATCGCCCAACAAGAAATGGATGGATGTATGAACCAAACTAGCACCAGCTCCGCCCAAGAAAAAAGCAGTACTTCGAATAATTTAGGAAACAATCAAATCGCTTCCTCGAGCAATCCATTGATCAGACTCTTCTGCTTCTTATCGTTAACCGACTATCACGTTTTGCAATCATGTGGGGATTATGACCGAACGTTAGTCTACGCTATGGTTCTAAGACAACTGGTCACATTTGCGTTTACCTGTTTGCTGTTTAGTTTTGGCGTGTCTCAATTTCTATCACTAACGGCAGCAATTATCGTCGGCGTGATCTTCGCTTTAGCGCTGTTTTTCTTAGATCAAGCAATCATTGGCTCAGATTGGGCACTTAAAAGTCCATTCAAGCAAGGGATTCCAATAAAATCCCTATTATCCCTAGTTCCTCGAATTGTTTACTCATTAATCATTGCAATCGGCCTGGCAACTTTGGCCGAAATCAGCCTACAAGCCGATGCCATAGACGAGCAAATTCAAAAACAGTCTCAAGCGAAGAATAAGATCTATTTTGACAAACTCGATTCCTACCAACAAGAACTGGAAACCGCAATCGCCATTGAACGCCGTAAATTGGAGTCCTTACAAGGCGAAATCGATCAGCTGCGGGAGGCTATTCAACAATCCCAGTCCACAAACCTATCTAGCGATACTGAAAGCTTGTCCAATAAACTGGCTATCGAGCTAGGTAAGCTCACTCAGCTGCAAGATGCTCACAGATTAGGTTTGCAACAAATAACCACATTGAATAACCAATTGGCCCAAACGCGCCAAGATTATGACTTTTGGTTTAATGAAGCTATTCTAGAACGCACCGGCCGAGATGGTCGTCCGCCAACGGAGGGGCCAAAATATGATCGAGCGGTTGCCAGCTATACCGATCTGCAACAAAAAATGGCTAATTTAGAGGCGGAATTGATAATAACTCAGGAAAAACTCGACAAGCAGCAACTAAAAATTGATACAACGCTCACCAATACCAATCAATTGCGAGAAAAAATTGAACGAGCCAAGTCAAGCACAAGCGCCCTCTCTCAAAACAAGCAAACACTGGCAGCCCTTGAGCAACAGCTACTCACAGCCAAACTACAACTTAGCGCTTCACTAGAGCAAAAGCAGCTAAAAATGGATGATTACCGTAAAAAGCTAGAAAAAGACGGGCTATTTTATCAAGTAAAGACCGGAATATTGCGCAGATACATTGCGCTCAAACGAATCCATCAAGATCCTGAAATTGGCCAAGCCGCCTTCATGTTTAGCTGGCTGCTTAAACTATTTTTTATCGCAATCGAACTTATGCCGGTGATTATTAAGCTATTCTTTTCGCCATTTAGTTTTTACTCGTTAAAAATGTATCGTAAGATGCAGCTGGCGTTGCACGAAGAAAAACGAAAACTAGAACTTGCCACTCGCGCCGACCCAACTCAAGTGCAAAATTCATCAAGGCTAAAACCGGATATCAATTAAAACCAGTTATAGCTCGGCTGCCTTAGGTAAGACAGGCTCTTTAAACCGGCAGTGAAACGGATGTTGCTATTTGTGCCCACAATTTCGATATGCTATGTTTTCGCTTAAATATCTAAGCATCTTTGGCGAGGATGGTTTAACAGTGAAATCAAATGCAGAGCAATGTGTAACCTGCCAAGCGACGCTAACGGGCAAGTATTGCTCGGCCTGTGGTGAGCAAACCCTGAATCCCAAATTACGCTCATTACACTATATTTTTTCTGATCTCATCGAGGTATTAACCTCTGTCGACGGTAAGCTGTGGCGCACCATCAAATCCATAACTTTAAAACCAGGCCAACTCGAGTACGACTATCATATTGGGCGAAGAGTTTGCTACTTAAAACCTATTACACTGTTCTTCGTGATCAATGTGCTATTTGTGATGTTTTCGCCTATCACTGATTTTTACGTCAATTTATATGACCAAATAACCTTACAAGCCTACAGCCCCCATATAAAAGCCTACCTTGATGAGTACCTGCTTGCGAAACAAATCACTTATAACGAATTTGAGCAGAATTATAATCAACTCGTCATTGTGTTAGCGCGTTCATTAATTATTTTGCAAGTTCCGCTTTATGCGTTAGTCTGTTCGGTCATTTTCTTTAACCGAAAATACTATTCAGGAGACTACTTTAATTTCAGCTTAAACTTTCATACTTGGTTACTGATTTGGATAGTTGCGGCAATGGCCCCAGCATTTATTGTTGCAATTTTCGTGGAGTTCTTTGATCTTCCGATTGATCCCAATCGGATCTATTTTCTTCTATTACCGATCGGTATTTCTATCTATTTGCTCTTCGCTGCTCGCAAAATGTTTCAACTGTCCTGGTTACAATGCGGTATCAGAGTCGTACTTCTTTTAATCGCCTACCGAATTTGTCATACGACCTTTAGATTTTTTCAATTTATAATTACAGCAAGTTTAGTCGAAGTTTAGCCAGGATAAGCAATCCCCCAGTGGCTTCAGACTTTTTATTCATGCTGACAAAAATGCCAATTAACAGTTTACTAGTTTTAGAGCTCGTATAGTTTTTTCAGAACACGATATTTTGGCGTAGGATTATTTTGGCGTAGGATTGTTTTGGCATGGGATTATTTTGGTAAGCCTGACCTAGCAACACTTAGTACTCGAAGCGTCCGAATTAGCATCATCAATACGATTAAGTAAATACAGCTAATAAACAACCACGGATAACGACTATAAAAACTCATGGGAGCATCACTAGAATAGGCAACATCAACCAAGTAGCCACCCGCTTTCAGAAAGTCACTGGTAAACACTATTTCGCCAGTAGGACTAACAACAATGGATGGACCATTATTAGCGACATGCACCAAAGGTAATCGATTTTCAACCGCACGTAAAACCGACCCCATAATATGCTGAAAAGGTTGGTGAGTAGAACCAAACCAACCATCGTTAGACATGGCGATTAAAATTTTACTCTTTGTCGACTTGGCACTCTGAGTAGATTGCGCCACGGCGTTAGCAACAAATTGAGAAAAAGTCGTCTCATAACAAATCAAAGGAATTAATCTAATTTGCTGATGTTCGAAGCGAGTGAATGACTCGCCCGCATCATAATGATTTAAAAAGCCACCGAGCCACTCTTCGAGCCAAATTGATAGCCAAGCATTCTTATCCAATAAAGGGAGATACTCTCCGATTGGGATGCGCTTAATCTTGTTGTATACCGTTTGCTGCCCTTTACCATTTATATGAATAGCCGCGTTAAAGCGTTTTTCCAGTCGCCCGTTGGCCAGATTATATTGGGAATTAATATCTTGAAAAATTAAGGAAACACCTAGCTTCTTCAGCTCGGCTTGAAAAGCTGATCTTATATGTGAATTCGAAAAATAATTTTTGGGACTTGCCTCGGGCCAAACCACAATTTCAGCACCAATGCTTGCCAGCCTTTTAGTCATCTCCATTTCCGCAGGAAAACTTTGACTGTAACCCAAATTAGGTTTCTTGGGGGTTAGTTTAGGCTTTTCGTTTGGTTGAACCATCCCAACCTTTACCTGCTGCCATTGTTCAATTTCCCCTTTCCAGTTATTGAAACTTAGATAACCGTATAGTAACCACGCGGCTAGAATCGAACCCGCCCAATACCATGCTTTTCGGTTTGTAGCTTTACGGGTCAGACTTACTCCATCGGCAGTAAAGTCCCCTTTTAACTCGTTATTAACAGAAAGATTCTTTTGGCAGCTTAACCACGCTTGTAGAATCATTATATTGATCAAAGCGACGATGCCGTCTAACGCATAGACACCCAGTAAAGAGGTGCCCTGTAGCATGTATGGCAGCGATATTTGAGTTTCTGCCAGTCTCATAGAAAACAACATAGGAAAGCTTGAGGTAAACAAAACCATGACTATCGGGAAAATAAATAATTCGTGTATCTTTGCGTTTCGCCTGAGCCACTCGAAAAGCAACATTGCCAGTGCAATTTGTTGGGAACAATAGAGCCAGTAGCCGATTGCCATCCAGAGATTAACACTCTCTTGGTTGCCTTTTACTATTTCAATAAAATCAAGTATCCAATACATACCGCTGGCAAAAGCCACGAATCCTGCTAGTGTCGACAACCAATAAACTCTTACAAGCGATACGTTTCTAATCACCAGCAGAAGCGGAACAAACGCAAACCAAGTAAAAAAGAATTTCGACTGTTCAAGAAATGCTATGGATAGCAATGCCGAAAATAATAAAATCCCAAACAAGGACGCTAGCAATGGATAGAAACTAAAACGTTTTATGGCGGAAAACATGGTGATCATCGACACACCCAATAAAGCTGGGGAGTAACATAAAAATCAGTCATCACTAGACAAGCTCACTGATTGAAGCATTTGTTGATACTCTTCATTTAATTGCTTTAAATGTCGCTCTCTCTGTTCCTTATTGTACTCGGGATCCAAATTTATTCGCTGTTGATTCAATAGGAAAAACAAGGTTTTATTTTTATTCTCAAAAAGCTTTTCAGCATCCTTTTTGCCGAAGTAGTGTTGTTGCAATTGATTAATCTCAGTGTAACTTGTCTTGAGTTTTTTAATACGGTTAGTCAAAGATAATTGACTTAACGAGCTCATCACTGCTAGATAGTCCTTTTGATAATGTCGATAGTTTGCCAACAAACTTGTCAGCTTTTCTGATCTATGCGGGCCGATTATTCGCTTTAGCAAGGAATCAAATCGGGCTTGTATTGCCTCACTAAAAGGCACTTGAATTTCGTTTGAAATTGACTCGAGAAGTACCAACGTTTCTGAACTTAAAGGTAACGCTTTGCTTTTATTTTCTACAAAAAGAAACTGAGACTGCCAAACTTGTTTTTCGATCGCCGAAAAATCTAACGACCATTGTGTTGGACTTATCAAATTTGGAAAGTCTTGATCAACGGCTTCGGGCTGAAGCCAAGCTTGCTGAGTATTTTCAGGAGTGAAAAGTCTTGAGTTACTACCAATATCCCAACGAATAAAAACTAGCCAAGTAAGCAGCAGGCCAAGCAAAGTTAGCTTGACAAAATGGTTACTCTGAAGTCGATAGAAAAAATTCAATAGGATAATCTTGGTGCTCGTTGAAGAATGGAATAATTTTTATTCATATCGTTATATTATGATTAAAATCCATCAAAAACGCGACTTAACGACCTCTCTGGAATAGCCATTCAATCACGAATCCTCACATCACAGCTTTTCGAGATTGAGATGAGCTATGATATCGCGCTCTTTTTGCGAAAAGGAAGCTAGCATCAGTTGCTCTAATTGTTGTTGCTTTTGAGTCTCGCTTAAATCGGAATTAACGATTTTATTTTTCTCCACTTTAAAGGCTTGATATCGGCTAGGCCAGTTAGCTATGTTGATACCTTGACTTACAAACGTTTCTTGGATTTCTTGCCGTCGCTGCTGCCTTTGTTCGGGAGTTAACTCTGTTTTCGTTTCAAGCTTCATACTATCAAACATATACTGAGCATTAGCGTCAGAAACACGAAATAATTTTTGAGTAGTTTCGCTGCCCATGTGGACTTCTCTTAATTGCTGTAACTCGGAATAAAGTCGCTCATTAATTTGCACCGACTCTTCAGTCAATTCGTTATTGGTATCCGCCATAGCTTCATTGATTTGACTGAACTCTTGTTTAGCTTGAAGAAAGTGATAATAGTTATTAACAAGCTCGGCAGTCTGTTCACCGGCCTTGCCGGGCAGAGCATCTTTGATAAGTTGTTTCAAAACGGCAAGCGATTGAGAATCAAGTTGATTATGGATTCTTTCTAAAGCCTCATCTAATGAAAGCAATGCATCGTGATCGAGAATCACATTACCGTCTTTGTCTAGCTTAACCGCCTGTAGTGCACGAAATACAGACTCTGGCGTAAAGGGTAAATCTTGAAAGTCGACTGCAGACATATTTGACTTGCTATTCGTTGCTTGCCATTGCCACTCCACCGAGATAGAAGACTGATTAACCTCTTCCCTTTCACCTTGATTGGGAGTCGATAATGGTTCGGAATTTTTACCCGTAAGCATTAAAACAATTAAAATGGCTAGTAATGCAACTGTAACAATGACGACGGTTAACTTAGAATTAGATTTTGGCATTTACTTTGATTTATTTTCCTGATGTTCTAGTTATTATTTTTTATCTTCCTAGCTCCTAGCTCCTAGCTCCTAGCTAAAGCCGATCTTCACTTGCGAAAATAGCTCAGTATAAACTTTATAGATGTTTACACCGAGCCATTCAAACAAGCCGAATCAGCTTTAGTAATTACAGGTATCTCTGTATTCAGAAATATTACCATTTGCCTCGTGATTCGGGCCACACAAGAATTGATCGTAACGACCATCTTTATCTAAAAAGCGTTTCATCCATGATAACCCATAAGTAGAAATAGTGGGACGATAGGCCGTACTTTGGCCGGTAGAGCAATTATGTGAGCCATTATTTAGTTCAAGGTAAGCCTTATCCGTTGAAGCGGGGATTGAGTTATAAAACGGGCTAGCGTGAGAATTAACGGCGGCTGTACCATCGTTTTCACAGGCCATAATCATGGTTGGTACATTGATTTCATCAAAATCGTTACCACCACTATTCCAAGGCGATAATGGCACAGACGCACTTAAACGATTACGCGAAGCGCTTTGCAGTGCACCTCCGCCCCCCATTGAATAACCCATAGTAGCCAATCTATTCTCATCAACTAAACCAAAAATGGGGCTGTTTGAACTATTACTTTGGTCAATTAAGTAATTCAGTGCGCTATCTAATTGACGACTGCGACTCGCCGGTTGGTCAAATCGAGAATTGGTATTGATGGTGATCACCACAAAGCCGTGTGAAGCTAAAATCGGACCCCACCAAGAAACAGCACTTTGGGTGTTGGTAAATCCAGGAGCAATTGAAATAGTTGCCAGTTCGCCACTAAGGCTGGTTGGGTAGTAGATGGTCCCGCCTCCAAATCCATTTACCGAGCTTGAAACCGATGAAGTGGAATAAGATTGTGGCCCCAGTGCCGCCTCAAGAAAACTCAAATTAGGGTTTGGCCCTGTTTCATAACCACAGTTTGATGTACAACTGTCGGGTGGTGGAAGGTCATCACTACCTCCGCCACCACCACCGCCGGTACTGTAGGCTGGTGAGGAAAATAGGATTGAAAAACAACAAATGCCAAGAGTTTTTAAGAATTGGCGCTTCGCTGAGTGTTTATTGACTTGCTTTGATTTCATTAAGCTACACCTCTTTGTCTTTAATTCTTATTAGTTCTTCTAATAGACAACCTGCTTTGCTTGAAAGCTTATTGGAAGAGTGGTCGGACTACTTAACAAGCCCGACCAGTGTAGCAGGCGTATTTTTAAAATTGTTCAAAAATCCATCACTTTATTATATTGAACTTGTAATTTTTACTAAATATCGCAATGGTAGATATTTTTTCACCTTCGAACGCACCATTTTGGTCGCAAGTCGCCCCAAAATAGCCCTCTTTTCAAAAATTGATGACTCGACATCCTAATTAGCTAGCACTTAATAGCATAGTCTTTTACTAAGATCTGCTGGCCTGTTTGATCGAATGTGCGTTCGACAAACTCAAGCTGCCCAGCTTTGTTAAAAAGTACTAAGCAACTAGATCGAGTACCATAGTCAGGGACATTGATAAAGATTGAGGATAACTTCTGCTCCCATTCGATGGGGATCCCTGTGTGTGGAAGCTCCGAAGGATTAGCTTGTGTTGTATCGGTTAAAATACTAAATAACTCATCAGTAACCAATTGCTTTTTTCCTAATACCGCCCTTTCCAATTCATTTTCACCTTTTGCCATTTTTGGCCAAATATCATCAAGGGACCCATTGGAGATTGCATGAAAGCCGTCATTTAGTTCGACCTGTTGTTTATTTTCACTATTGTAACAATACAGGCGTTGGCCAGAGCCATAGATTAAGTTAAACGGATTGTAATCGTCGCTATTTTGTTCGAGCCAAGTCTGATTTATGATCGAATTATTCACTAATGACATTGTGACCAGCTCACCCCGTGAACGTTTGTTGGGGTCATTTGCCATACCTGTTCTAATATTGGTAATCGCAGCAAACTTTCCCTGTTTATTCACACCCAGCCAACTCCCACCGGCTTTGAGATCGCGCCCAGCTAAGATCTCAGGATGGTCATGCCAAAAGTCGGCGGGTTGTGTGGCACGCGCATAAAACTCATCTCGGTTTGCACAGATAATGGTTGGATAATCCGCGTGCTGGTTAATCGCTATAAATAAAATACACATAGATAGTTGAATATAAAATTCCAAAAGGGCTCACTTGGCGTGAACAAAGCGCAGTCTAGATTGTTCGCATAACCGCTTTAGGTATTACGCTGAATATACCAAGGGCATTGTATGAATTATATTCGTTCATGACAAACGCAATAATGCAAACTCAAAGCAATCCCGAGCCACTCAATAATGGCGTCTGTGTTGGGTGTGGATTTTAAGTTCACAGATAAAGTTGAGACAGAGTTTGATTCTAAACATTAGAGCGACTTTAAATGTAACATATACCCAGTTCACATCGTCCTTTGCTTTAACTGGCTAAGCAATTATTTTTGCTGCCAATTAAGAATAGTTTTTATAAACGTATCATCAGGTAATTATGAAAATAAAATTATTGAGTTACATTCTCGCCGTTATATTTTTACTTTCTGGCGGTGCAAAGCTTGCCGGGCTATCGTTTGAAGTAACCGCGTTCGAACGCTGGGGCTACCCACTTTGGTTTATGTATTTTACCGGTTCTGCTGAGGTTGCCGGAGGACTCGCACTCGCAGCCAACCTATTGCGTCAATTTGCGGCACCCGCATTAGCGTTACTTATGGTCGGTGCGGTTGCCACTCATCTGTT
This sequence comes from Kangiellaceae bacterium, assembly GCA_965230525.1. Taxonomy (GTDB): domain Bacteria; phylum Pseudomonadota; class Gammaproteobacteria; order Enterobacterales; family Kangiellaceae. The sequence continues at coordinate 2,894,770 of OZ246008.1, read as the reverse complement.
ACATCAAGAATGGATGATGCTTGTCATTGCCTCAAGCATTATGCTTAGCGCTGCCTATTTAGCAAAGCTACTTTGGCCAAACATAGTTTTATCGAAACAGTCAGAACTAAATTAGCCGCTATTCGAACTAACGTCTGCCCCCAGAAGCAAAAAACATCAGGTAAACTAATCGAGCATTTTCTGGAGTATTACCAAATGATTGCCCGGCGGTATGCCACAACCAAGGACGCAGCAAAATAAGCCGATTAAATCGCATTGGAATCCTTAAAGTCATCTCCCATTTAGAATCATCATTTGAATCTTGCGCTAGCAGATCAGCAACCCATTGCTTTGCGGAAGGCGCGCCGTACTTAGCCATCGCTTCTTGATCATTATAAGGTGCTCGTTCAGTATTGGTCGCCTTATGCCTAAAAAATTCAGTCCCACCCTGACAATCTTCTGGTTTCGATAAATATAAAATCCCCGACCAATGAGATCCGTCTACATGCACATTAGAAGTTCCAGTATCGTTTGCCATCGCCATACGACACTTTCCGTGCGCTTGGTTGTGAGTCATGGGAACCAAAGGTTCTCCGACCAAACGGGCAACTTCATTATCAATCCCGCCTAGATTAATACGCTGATCCGAATTTCTTCCAGGATAAGGCCCCTGTATATCAGGATAATTTAAACCAAGTGCGGCGTTTCTTAACTCATGCGGATTGTCTAAAAAATCGTCAACGACGATAAAAGATGTTGGCACTGCGATATTTCCTTTTTCGATTAGATTACTATTTTTTATTAGTGGTGATTAATTGATTAAATCAATCAGTCTTATGATTAAACCGATTTAAACCATGGTAAACATTGTGAAGGCGATAACTAACATAACTCCCATCGCAAAAAAGCAACCAATGCCAATAAATATGGCTCTAAAAACTGAGTGAAACGGCCGCCCTGATTCTTCGTGTGCTTCTAACTCCTCACCTAATAACGTTTGAATAACAGGTAACGAAATAGCTGCAATCACAAAACTCAGCCCAAGATAAGCCAAGACCGCGGGAAATTCAATAATCAATAACCCAAACATAAAGGCAATAGTGAGTAATATAGTAAGCCCAACGACAATCAGCGAGTTAGACTTCTTCTCGAAATGATTGTAATTACTATAGATCAACAACCCAGTCGCCAAAACCGAGCCAAAAATTGTCGCGATGGCAATTGATAAGGTGCTATACACTTTGCCTTGGTAAACTGCCACGACTGCTGGGTCATCACCCGACTGTGCCGCGGGTGATTCATAAGGATTGGTAACCTCACTTGCTTCTTTTTTTTCATTCAATGACGGCTTATTCCTAATTTTAATAGCGCGGCTACATTCGCTAAATCAGTCACTTTTTTCGATGATGCGACTGAATCGTCGACTGGTCTAATTCAAGAAAGCGCGCAGCGTTGTTATAGAATATATTTCTTTTCTCTTCTTTTGTTAAAAAATTAAAACTATTTAGTTGATTAATTGACTCTTCGATTGCATGCGGCCAGCGCATTTGATCCGAGCCGAACATAACCCGATCGAGCAACCCAAATTTTTTGGCTAACCTCAAAAACTCCTCACCAAAATACTTAGGTGAATCGTGAACCCATAATACCACACCAAGATCGCTATACACGTGAGGGTGAGACAACATAAGACGCAATGCTTCTAAATAGTAAACTTCTCCCGAATGCATAAGATACACCTTCAAATTCGGATGCTTTACCAGCGCGTCCTCAAGTAGAAAAGGGTTTCCAAACTTAAGTCTTGATTTTGGCGCAAAAGTATAAGCAGCTCTCGGCGCACCGCCCCCGGTATGCACCGCTAGTGGAATACCATACTTCTCACATATCTTTAAATAAGGCGCATACGCCGGATCATCCAGCGTTTTACCTTCATAGTAGGGCCCAATTTCACCAAAGATTTTGATCTGACCGGCCTTTACAGCCTCTTCAAACTCTTTAGGTGTCCACGCCCGATAGTCTTCAACTCCCCTCAAAAACCGCTTTTCAGTATCCTTTTCCAACCAAAATTTGGCCGATTGCTTACTGGTCGATAACATCCCTATTACAATATTGTGCTTTCGCATCTGTTGATAAGTTTCATTAAAGTGTTCGACCACCGTTTTTGATGACGCTCGGCCATATGGGTCCTTCATAGGATGGAAGTGTTGTTCCGCATAGCTATGCAGGTGCATATCAATAATGGGTAGCTTGTTCTCAGCAAAGGCAACGCCAGAAACCAAAGTCCAGGCTAAAGCAACTAGTTTTCTCATATTAACTCCTTTGAAATTTATAAACCGTGTGAAAATGGAGTAGATACTAGACTCTATTGTTGTTCATTCATTGTAAAATTCGGCACTCTTTTGAGTAAATTTTCTAAATTGGCTCGGAGAGACTCCAGCAAATTCTTTAAATTCTTTGATGAAGTGAGCTTGATCGTAATATCCCCCCTCTAACGCGACCTCGGTTAAGCTATATTTTCTCTGGCAAACCAAGCTAGTCACCTGATTGAAGCGCGATAATCGTAAGAAATGCTTTGGGGAAATTCCCACTTGACGGGAAAAGAGCTCACGGAAGCGTCGAGAGCTTATGCCCAGGTGACTAATCAGCTGATCGATCGAGAGCTTTGGATGTTGTCTGATTTGCTGGCTGGCAAATTGGATTCGCTGATCAATTTTTTGTTTTTTTAATTGCTTAAGGATAAAAGCGTCTAAATGAGCCGCCCTAATTTGGTCATCGTCTGACTCATAAAGTCGCTGATACAGCCGCTCTAATTCATTTGCTAAAAAAAAGTCATCTAAATTATAGAAGCTATTGGTGTGAAATTTCATCGGGATCCCAGTCAGCGTATGAAACCCGTAAGGTTCGAATTGAACAACAATAAAGTTAAAAGGATTGCAGCGGCTAAAACTCACTGGAGAAATACAGGAAGTGGAGACTTCGTTAGTGGAAACGGGTTGGTCTTTTTTCTTAACTTTTGAATCGAGCGTAATGCAAAGGTTAGTTGTACAGTTCGGAAATAACGTTAACCATTCATTCGGATTGCCCGTTCCGTCAAATTCTTGAAAGTCATAGTGTCTCACAATTTGACATAATATTGGGTGGCCGGGTGGATAACGAGTGTGCTTCATGAAAATTCGGGCTGTTCCTACAAAATAGGTACTAGTTAAAGGTTCACTATCACTATATAGGTTCTAAATGTAAAGCTCAAACATCCCACTAGGCCCAAAGAACGTGACGTATCAGGTGAGCGTGCGAAAGATAAAACGCTCGCAACATTAACCTACTGTAAATTTCAGCTCAAACTGCCCCTTCGGATGCCAGATTGGCACTTTTTGAAATTCCACAGTTTGACTAGGCTCCAGTCGCTCGACTTTTAACTGTTTAAACATTGCATTAAGAATCAATTTGACTTCCATCATCGCCAAATGCATTCCAATACATTTGTGTGCTCCCCCACCAAAGGGAATGTAACAATTTGCATTGGCTTTATCTTCACCGCGCTCAAATCGAGTGGGATCAAATTTTTCTGGCGAAGACCAATAACGAGAGTCGTGATGGTTGCCATAGATATTAATTCCGGTACGAGTTCCGGCTGGAATTTTATATCCCATTATTTCAACATCTTTAAAGAATACTCGCGGTGCAGTAACAACTGGCGGTGTAATCCGTAGGGTTTCCTTAAATAGATTTTCTGAGACCGATAGCTCTGCTAATTGCTCGTAACTAAGATCAGGATAAGCGTTGGCTTCTGTGGCTAATTTCTTTTGCCAACTCGGCTCGTTGGTAATATGCAACATAAGCGATGATAATGAGCTAGCTGTAGTGTCATGGGCAGCCATCATGGTAAATATAATATGATCGATAATTTGTTCATCACTAAATTGATTGCCCTCTTCATCAGTGGAGTCACACAAAAAACTAACCAAGTCATTGCCTGGTTTTTGTCTCCTTGACTTCACCAGCTCAGAAAAAACCTCTATTAAATGGGCTCGACCTTTAACACCCCGATGAAACTTACTGTTAAATAACGGTATACGAACAAGCGCCATAGTGCTCTCAACCATATCAATAAAGGCCTTAGAAATTCCTTTACTGGCCTCTTCCGAAGGATCGATTCCAAGAAATAATTTAAGAGCTAAATTAAGTGTTTGTTTTTTAATGTAAGGGAAGAAATCAACTGAAGGTCTTGCCGCCAAATCGACAGCGAGCGCTTCTGACCAAATTTTAATTTCCGTAAAATACGCTAGCATTGCATCCTTTTTAAAAGCGTGCTGCATAATACGACGATGAAAGAGATGATGTTTGCCATCTTTGGACAGTAAACCATTTGGAAAAATATCATCTAAAACCACCGCCCAACCTTTTTCGGCGGAAACAATTTCATGAGTATTTTTTAAAATTAAACCGGTGACATCAGCATCTTGCATTCTGACAATATCCAAACCAAAAATACGACATCGAAAGATTTGCCCATGCTTTTCTCGCTGTTGTTCTAGGAACTCTGGTGCATCATTTATAAATTGAAAACTATGTAGCCAAGTTTTCACAAAAGGGTCTTTAGGTATCTCAGAATAAGATTTCATCATTAGTTTTATCTTCTAGTGATCAATAGTCAACAATTGATTAAATACTAGCATAGCTCAATAACCCCCTGAAAGACTTAAGGCTATTTACCACACAGACAAAGCTCAACGGCGCTTAAAAGTAACTCATCGGGGTAAGTGCCTTGGGTACTAAAAACACAAAGTAAAAAATATAAAATATAAATTGTGAGTAGTGTGTTCTCTGAGAGCTTACTGTTGTTCAGCTAAAAGGGTCGCGATGCGTAGTCTATTGAGTTGTTATTTTCCTTCGAACTCAGAATGGGGCTTTAGGGTAGTTTAATAATTCCTCTATTACCTCTTTTCCGATGGAAGCGTTATTTATTTTAGATCATCGACAGCTTGAATAGATATTAATAGTTTCACTCTATATTGCTTATTTCGCATAATAATTAACACTGTTCGAAAATTGCCTTCCAAGGCATAATATTTGTAATATGGCAGCTTTCAATAAGAACAAGCATTTTGATAGAGCAACTCATATCAAATTAGGGGATTCCATGCGAAAGGTTTTAATTACTATTATTGGTGTTTTAGTTAATGCTTACGCTATGACCGCCCTCGCAGCGACTCAAAAAACCAATATTGTCGAGGTTGAGCTGGTGCAACCACAAACTCAAACTAACCAGCGCACTATTGAACTAAGTGGAACCGTAATGGCTGAACAAGATGCGCAGCTAGCGGTTTTAGAAGCGGGCTTGGTAAAAGCTTTATTTGTTGAAGCCGGGGATAAAGTAACAGCGGGTCAGACATTATTGAGCCTAGATAACACGCTGGCTAAACTCCGATTGAGGCAAGCACAAGCGGATTATCAATCAGCCCAGGTTCAGCAACAAGAAGCCAAACGACAATATGACGAAGTACTATTATTATCCAAAAACAAAGTCGTTTCTGAATCACTAATAGCGGAACGTAAGGCCAGTCTTGATAACGCCAAGTCACAAGTAAATAACGCTCAAGCTCGTTTAGCACTGCAAAAAGAAATCGTCAAACGACATACTCTAACCGCACCATTTGACGGTGTGATTGCTCAGCGCAACGTTAATTTAGGCGAATGGGTAAGTCAGCAAAGCCAAGTTTTCCGCTTAGTCTCGAATCAATCACTTCGACTAATTGTCGATTTACCGCAAGAGTACCTAAAAGCATTCTCCAACCAATCACAAATCAGCGCGTCCGTCATTCCCGATGTGATGCCGGACAAACAATATCAACTTCCGATTACCAGCCTCGTGCCGGTTACTCGCTCAGCTAGCCGAACCATGCAAGTTCGAATCAATCTTCCCAACGACACCGTGCTGATCCCCGGAATGTCCGCTCGCGCACGAATTAACTTCTCAGCCGCATCTGATTCCAGTTCTTCTAATAATTCAACGCCAAATGCTCATTTCACTGTGACAGCAAACACGCTTAGTTCGATTCCTCGAAAAGCGCTAAAACGGCACCCCGATGGCGGAAATAGCGTATTTGCGGTTAACCAAGATAACTTCAATGCAAAATCAAACAATAGTGACAAAGCTACTGAGGTAAAAATTAATCGACATAAGATCGAATTAGTTAAAAGTGATATGGATCAGGTGACTGTTGCCGGTTTACCCGCAAATTTACTGGTCGTTGTTTCAGGTACCGAGTTACTCAAAGACAATCAACTAGTCAGTGCCAAATTAATCTACTCTGAGCATGTAGATTCCGAAAAAACTGGGTCGAAGAGCAAAAATAACAAAGGTGACCGCTAGTGTTTCAGTCTGCTGCTAAACACGGCACTTTAGTTGCCGTTATAGTATTTATCGTTACCATTTTAGGCATTGTCGCGGCGCTAAAAATTCCGGTACAGATGATCCCTGATCTTGATGTACGAACTATCAGCGTATCTACCGGATGGCCAGGGGCTACACCGCAAGATGTCGAGAAAGAAATTTTAATCGAACAAGAACGCTACTTGCGCAATCTTCCCAATTTAAAACGCATGACCTCTAATGCAGGAATGGGTTCTGCCTCGATCGAGCTGGAATTTCCATTTGGGGTTGATGTGAGCGATGCCTTATTGGATGTCAATAACGCCCTTAGTCAGGTGCCCTCTTACCCAGAAAATGTCGATCAACCTCGCATACTAGCGAATTCATTTTCCAGTAATGCCTTTATGTACTTCACGTTAAGACCACTAGAAGGCAATCCTTTGGGCTTAGATATGGATCTAATTCGCGACTACGCCGAAGATAACGTTCGCCCACGAATGGAAACCGTCGCGGGAGTTTCTGAAGTTAGAGTTGGCGGCGGCGCTGCAAGGCAAATCCAAATCAAAGTCGAACCTGCCAAATTAGCGCAACGTGGCATTAGTTTATCGCAAGTGCGCAATGCTATTCGGGAGCGGAATCGCGATGCGTCGGCCGGCGATATAGAATCAGGTAAGGAACGTTTTTTGATACGAATGATTGGTCGGTTTAAAAAAGTCGAAGAACTCGAGTCCCTGGTTATCGCGCGCCAAGGCAATACCAATATTTATTTAGGTGATGTCGCCAAGGTCGAGTTAGATCATTTTGAAACTCGTTCAGTGTCTTATTTTAACGGCGAACGAACACTCAATTTGTCGGTACGTCGCGAGTCCGGTTCCAACGTTATCAACATTAAAAAGCAAATGTTAAAGGTCGTTGAACAAATTAATCAAGACCTACTACAACACAATGGTCTGGAGTTAAAACTGACTAGCGATGATGTTAAATATGTGGAAAGCTCACTGCAAAATGTTTGGTTTAATTTATGCCTTGGTGCGTTATTAGCGACTCTGGTGATGTATCTATTCTTGCGCTCTGCTCAAGCGACCATTATTGGCGTGCTCGGAATCCCGCTTTGTACCATTGCAGCCTTTTTAGGCTTGTTATTATTTGATCGAACCATCAATGTTATTTCGCTTGCAGGGGTGGCATTTGCCATTGGTATGACCGTCGATAATTCCATTGTGGTTTTAGAAAGTATCATGCAAGCTAAAAGGAAAGGCATTACTCGGTTAAAAGCAGCGGTGCTTGGGGTACAAGAAGTTTGGCCCGCGGTACTCGCCTCTACCACAACAACCGTATTAGTTTTTGCACCAATTCTGTTTGTCCAACAAGAAGCTGGACAACTTTATTCCGATATCGCCATCGCGATTGCTGCCGCCATTATCACCTCAATGCTAGTCGCTTTTTTTGTCGTACCAGTCGCGCTAGCCAACGTGAGTAAAAAAGATACCGTCGATCAAGCAAAACAAATTCAGCTTTCCGACAAGTGGCTCCAATTTGTCGACATTTTTATTCAGAGCAAACAACGCGCGACTCTTTCTGTATTAGGTTTTGTCCTCGGTGTCATGGGCTTGGCTTATTTTTTAATGCCCGCGGCGGAGTACTTGCCTGAAGGCGAAGAGCCCAAGGCGTTTTCTATGATGATTGCCCCGCCTAGTTATAACCTCTCGCAAATGCAAGCGATTGGTGCGGAACTTAGAACTTATTTCGATCAACATGTTAACGCGGCTCCGGATGATTATGAAGCAGGTAAAACAACCATGCCACCATTGGCATATTACAGTATGCGAGTTAATGTGAGCCGGATTTGGTTCTTAAGCGCCCCCGTTGATAATGACAATATTCAAGCAATGATGGATGCTATTACCACTAAGTTTAAAAGTTATCCGGGGATGCGAGCCTTTTCTTCGCGTGGTTCAATTATCTCTAGCAACGATGGCGGCACTCGCGCAGTGGCTGTGGATATTGCTGGCCCTAACATTACAGAGCTCTATCAAGCCGCCGAAGCAGTTTATCAAGCCGCCGAAAGTTCCTTTGATAATCCACAGCTAAATACTGACCCAGGTTCATTAAGTTTAAATCAACCGATGATTGAAATTAATCCACGCTGGGATCGCATCGCAGAACTCGGCCTAAGTAGTAGCGAGCTAGGTTATTCAGTCGCCGCTCTAAGTGATGGCGCATACGTGGATGAATTCATTTTAAACGACGATAAGATAGACATATTTTTGTTTAGCAGCGCGGGCAACCAACAAGATATAGAACAGCTCGCCAGCTCGCCCATTATCACTCCATCTGGACGAGTCATGCCACTCAATGCGTTGACTAATTTAACCATTAATCAAAGTAGCAATAGTGTTAGACGCGTCGATGGTAATCGAACGGTTACGGTTTATATTATTCCGCCGCGTAGTCTTGCACTTGAAACCGCCGAGCAAATTGTCAGAACCGAATTACTGCCTGCTCTTTTACAACAAGGAAAAATAGCTCAAGGAATTATCATCAGTATCAGCGGTGCCGCCGATCAACTGGAATCAACCAAAGCGTCTTTATCTGGTAATTTTTTAATTTCGATTGTATTGAGTTATTTATTGCTTGTCGCTATTTTTACTCACTGGCGTTTTCCGCTTTTTATTTTAGCAACTGTGCCGTTAGGCATGGCCGGTGGATTACTCGGTTTAATCACCGTTAATGGATTAAACAGTCTGCTCAGTAGCATTGGCTTAAGTACCTTTCACCAACCATTTGATATGATCACTATGCTCGGCTTTTTAATACTTTTGGGAACCGTCGTCAACAATCCCATTTTAATCGTCGATGAAACCCGTAAGTATCTGGAACAACAAGGTGGACTAGTTGCCGATGCAGTTCGACACGCGGTTAGAAAGCGTCTTATGCCGATCCTCATGTCAACTGCCACCACCATTTTTGGTCTAGCGCCATTAGTGTTTATTCCTGGGGAAGGTACCGAATTATATCGCGGTGTTGGGATCATTGTCTTGACAGGAATTTTATTTTCGACTTTGCTAACCTTGAGCTTTTTACCTGCATTGTTGGTCAGTGTATTGAGCCGGTCGCTTACTTCAGCTCAAGCAGTAAAAGATTAAAAGATTAAAAGATTAAAAGATGATTTACCACAGAGACACAGACGCCACGGAGAAACGACTAAGAAATTTTGGATGTTTATGCCCCATGTAGGTAGGACTTCAGTCCGGCACTCAGCTTGAGGGGTAGCACCACCGCTACGGGTAATATTATAAGATCAACAGCCATTCACCAAGACTTGCCTGCGTCATAAACCTAGATTTCTTCTCTCGCTATTTAAAGTAGTGAACTACTTTTTGAGCCAAAGTGGTGCACCGTCTTCCCACTTGTTATGGGTCAACCTAAATACTTTTTTGTCAGAAAGTCTCATGGCAACTATTTCACCATACATTTGTGGATTAAATATATAAGGTTGGACCAAAGGTTGTTCATCACTGACCCCAAACTCTTCAGAAGTGTAAATCAACCACTCTCCATCAGGGGAAAAGTGAGGGTGAGCTTCTTGTCCGGGATAACTAGTCAGTCGTTGTGGCTTGCCCCATCCCTCTTTTTCACGCTCTACCATAAAAATATCCATAGTTTTCACAATGCCATTCTTATCGATACCAGTCGAATCAGAGCAATAGACAATTTTATTGCCATCATTAGAAATAGCAGGAAATGCTTCTTTATCTTTACTGTTAGTTATGTTGGTTGTGATTCCATTCTCTTTGACATAAATATCCATATTGCCGGTTATACCGCTTCGATAAACCATCACTTCATTATCTGCTGAAAAATCAGCAAAGCCATTATTTCCTTCTAATTCAGTCATTAGTTCTAAGGACGAGTCCTTAAAGTGATAACGATAAACGCCACCCAAATTTTTTGAACTTTGTCTAAAACCTCCCACAGTAAATTGTAGGTACTCCCCATCCGGAGTTACCTTTGAATCAATGATATTTGCAAATCGTGGATTGAAGTTACTATCGGGCTTAAATTTGAATAAGTAGTTGATTTCATTTTTAGTATAATCGACGGCGTAAAAATCTTTTTCGGTGTTAAAGAAGGAGGAAAGAAACAAACTTGCGTACAAGGTGACTAGTGCATATGGAAACAAGACAAAGCCATAAAGCTTGTATAAAGCAGCTACCGGTTGTTGTTGTTTAGTTTTCCTCTTAAACATAAACCAAGATAAGCTACCAAGCACCAATAAAACAGTCGTTAGCATCAGTAAAAATAGCTTTACTTGGTTAAGAGGCAAGGCAGACGAAAATATCTGATTGTCAGTACTTTGAATAATGAACGCGACTATAGCAACGGCAGTAATTGCCATTAAAAGGTGTTTCCAAAAAGCGATAGTCTTTCTTTTTTTAATGCTTAGAAAAATGCCTGTTATCAACCAACAAACCGCTAACGCTGGAAGTAATAATACCCCATAAGCAAACGGCGTAATGGCAGTGGAAAAGCTATTAACGTTCGAAACAGCATAAATAATTTTTCCATCCGGTGTTGCCGGTGCTGCAATCGAGCGTCTGACACCAAAAAGTGACAGTGACTTGTTCGGTAAATCCTTGATAATTTGCGGGCTGTTCTTGACTAATAAATCGCCAGCAAATTCATTTAAATTGGTACTGGAGTTTTGAGGTTTAACGCCACCGTGATAAACCATAATTCCAGAGTCGTGATAGTCGACATTAAACATATCCATTTGTTGCACAAATCGAGTGCTGACTTTTTGGGTTTTGGTATTCAACTCTAGTATTGAGTAAGAGCGAGTTGCGTCATCTCTTTTCGTAAATAGAATTCTTTGTTTATCGGTCACCAATGGAGACATTGACGAAACATCACCTAAAGAAATTTGTTCGACGTTACCACCATTGGTATCTATTTTGTTAATTCTAAATGGTGCATTTCTATTCGCGGAGTAGTATATAATTTGTTGATCATCGCTTGACCATACAGGACTTCCTTCCCAGTCTTTTGATTCGGTTAAACGTGTCGTTTCTAAACTATCGAAATCTAATACATAGATATCACCAGTTCGCTGCATGGCAAACACAAACCGAGGATGAGGTACAATTTCGTGCCCTCTATCGCTCGAAAAAGCGAGGTATTTTCCATTACTAGAAAAGCTTGGCCTAAAGTCGCCGCCCGGGTCATTGGTAAGATTAATCGAGTCATCTATGTTTAAGGTTTCCAAGGGCTTAAATGGCAGCTTATAAATATCTGCATTGCCCTCATGGGTAGAAACAAATACTATCGATTGACCATCCGGTGAAAAATCAATTTGATCTTGCATCGAATTACTAGATACGAGCAACCTGGGATTGCTGTCGTCTTGGGTACTCTTAATAAATAACTGCGGTCGACCGTTCCGCTCGGAAGTAAAAACTATCCACTGACCATCAACTGAAATTTTGGCATCGTAATCCAAACTTTCATGTTTAGTAAATTTTGAGAAGGTGAGACCGTCGTCTTTCGATAGATAAATATCCCACCCTTGTGGACGATAGGAGGAATAAAAGACTTCTTCCTGAGCATAAGATAAATCCGTCAAGGCTATCAGGATAACAAAAAATAAAGCGATACTTTTCATAATATTCAGTCCGTTGCTGTGGTCGCAACCACCACTATTACACAAATCAGATTTATTTTGAAGCTTATAGGCCGTTCTTAGCGCTACTTCCCCAAGCGGCCGTTAAAGATCGTGTCAGCAAATTATCAAAAACAAAAGCTCATACAGCACTGTTGTGCGTTAAGTTAAAATATACTCATTTGGAGCAAACTCTAAATTTTTTAAATGAGTTGGCGAAAAGCCATCCTTCTTTTGTAGCACTAAAGAGAGATTAAATATCCAACCCTTATCTTTTCTCCATATTCTATCTGGCTCTGTACCCACAGCGCAGCAAGGGGCAAGCTTTGGCGAATGATATTTACATTTATAAATGGGAATGGCTTTAGCTCCGCTTAGTTCAAGAAGCATGGAACATCGTTTTGACTGAGGTTTTGGTTTCTAATCTAGTAAAATTGAGTTTTTCACCCGTTCCCTCAGGTTTTTGTTAATGATATATTGCGCTCAACTAATACATAGAACTCGCTACACATAACTTTCGGAACAAAATTTTGAAATCACATCGCTTAAATCCGGTCGCGTTAGCCATTTTAGGTTTAGTCAATATACCTCAAGTCAGCTTAGCTTCAACCGAGGCTGCACAACCCAGCATCAATCAAAACACCACCAAGGACTCTAACAGCCAACAGCAACATGATCATAATCATGGTCATCAGCAGCATCAAGAACATGCTCAAGATAAGAATAATAACCAAAACCAAGCACAGACTCATGAGCATAAGCAAACCCATGACAATGATCACCACGACAATCATCACCAAGACAAACATCACCAAGACGATGATCACCATGATCATGAAGAGCATGGCGAAACCTTAGTTATTCAAGCAACCCGTTCAGGCCGAGTGGTCAGCGATGAGCCAATTCGAGTTGAGCTAATTAATGCAGAAGAAGTTCAAGAAAAAGCGATGATGCGGCCGGGAAATATATCGATGTTAGTCGCGGAAACCGGTGGCGTTCGAGTACAAACGACCTCGCCAGCGCTAGGCAGCGCTAATATTCGACTTCAAGGACTTTACGGACGCTACACCCAATTATTAACTGATGGTCTGCCACTCTATGGCGGTCAAACAGCATCAATCGGGTTGCTGCAAATACCACCAACAGATGTTGCCGGGGTAGAAATCATCAAGGGCTCAGCCTCGTCATTGTATGGCGGCTCGGCTTTAGGCGGCGTGATCAACTTGATTTCTCGTACGCCCGGTGATGAATTTGAAGGCGAAACACTACTCAATTTAACCACTCGCGATGGACAAGATTTAACCGCTTATTTGTCCGGTCCATTATCGGATGAGTTTAGCGGCTCGCTGACCGCCGGCGTCCATTCACAAAGCGCAAAAGATTTTGATAATGACGGCTGGATTGATATGGCGAGTTATGATCGTTTTACCGCTCGCCCGCGACTTTTCTGGAGTGGCGCAAGCGGTGAACAAGTCTATGCCACCTTGGGAGTTATGCAAGAACAACGAGATGGCGGCACCCTACCCGGACAGACCCTCAATGACGGAAATCCCTTTGTGCAAAGTCAAGATACACAGCGAATTGACGGCGGTTTAATATTTGACCGCCCAATTAATGCTATGAATTTAAATATTCGCGCCTCTGCAATGTTGCAAGATCACGATCATCGGTTTGGCATGATCACAGAAAAAGACCAACATCAAAGCTATTTTGCAGAAAGTAGTTTATCGGGATCGAGTGACAACTCTAACTGGGTAGTCGGAATTGCGGTGCAAACTGACCAATTTGATTCAGACGCTTATCCAGAATTTAATTATTCTTATCACGTCCCGGGCGTTTTTTCTCAATTTGATTATGAATTTTCCGATCTTTTCTCCTCGTCAGTCAGTGCGCGCTTTGATCAACATAGCGAGTATGGCTCGCAATTTAGTCCACGAATATCGCTCCTGTATAAGCCACAAAACTGGTCAATTCGCGGTTCTTTTGGGCGAGGTTATTTTGCACCCACACCTTTTGTTGAGGATATTGAAGCCGCCGGGCTATCAAGGCTAGCGCCATTAGAAAACATTCATGAAGAACGCGCTAAAACCGCATCGATCGACATCAGTTACAGCGCTGGCAGTATTGAATCTGGGTTAACCTTATTCAGCTCTAATGTCGATGGTGTGACTCAATTACAGTCGTTTTCCTCACTCAATAACGGCAACAATGACCGCGTTAGATTGGTAAATTCTGACCAACAAACTCGTATCAATGGCAGCGAATTGCTATTACGCTATAAACACAACGCATTTAAACTGACCGCCAGCTACTTGTACATTGACTCCAGTCAACAAGCACCCTCTGCAACAGTTCGCAGCCCAATACCTTTGACTCCAAAACATTCAGCCGGCTTAGTAGCCATGTTGGAAGAGCACGGAAACTATCGGCTTGGCTTTGAAGCCTACTACACCGGTAAGCAACCGCTTGAAGGCAATCCTTATCGAAATGAAAGCAAAGCGTACTGGCATCTTGGACTGCTTGGCGAAATTACCCTAGGCCGAGTAAGCTGGTTTGCCAATGCGGAAAATCTACTCAATATTAGGCAAACACGAGAAGATTCGCTGCTATTGCTCGAACGCTCAGCCAGTGGCCGTTGGACCACGGATATTTGGTCGCGTAATGACGGGTTTATTTTAAATGCTGGGGTGAGAGTTAAGTTTTAGTCGCTGGTTTTGGCAATTTGATTGCTATATACATTTGCCTCTAATTTTCTCATAATGGCGAATTACTCTCCCTACGCTGGTTAATTTAAGTTTTATGCTTGGAATTCTAAGACTTGTGGTCGTTCTACCCTTATTCGTACTGATTTGCCTGGTGGGCATATTGGTCTGCTTAGTTCGCCCCTTTCATCGAAATAATACCTACTTACAAGCGCAATTATTTTCTAAGCTAGCACCGTTATTGGGAATCAAGTTAATCGTCAGAGTCCCAAAAGAGTTAACTCGCTCGCCAAAAATCATTATTGCTAATCATCAAAGTAACTATGATGTGATTACCATTGCGGGGGGCGTTACCCCGGGGGTGGTCAGTGTGGGTAAAAAAAGTTTGAAATGGATCCCTATTTTTGGGCAGCTCTATTGGCTGAGCGGAAATATTTTTATTGACCGTAGTAATAAGTCTCGCGCAAAAAAAACCATGTCAAATTTGTTAGATCACATGAAGAAAAGGAACCTGTCTATTTGGATGTTTCCGGAAGGTACGCGAAGCAAAGGTCGCGGCTTATTACCGTTCAAAATGGGTGCTTTTCATATTGCGCTGCAAGCAAAAGTCCCCATTCTTCCCATTATTGCTAGCAGCAATGATTCATTTTCTATTAACCGATGGAATAATGGCCATGTCATTGTCGAAAGTGCTGAACTAATTCAGACCGAGCAGTTCGCCCCATCACAGGTGAAAGAAATGGCTAGCATGGCTCATCGTAATATGCTGAAAAAAATTGAAGCGTTAGATGCTGAGGTCGCACAACTTAATCGCCAATAGTACCGAAAAACTTCATTTTGACCAACGCCCCTAACCTCTTGAATTTATTGTTATTTTTTCTTGTGATGACTCTGCCCCAAAATTCAGACCCGAGTTTTCAATGGGTTCCTCTCTTTCAATAACTCTTGAAAAATGCCAAGAATCCTCTAGTATAATGGATTCTGTAAATTTCATTTTGAGATGCTGGTTGAAAATTTTGAATCGAACAGTTGTTGTACTCGCACTCATACTTGAATTGTTGTTTATTCATCCACTTAGTGCAGAAAAGAACAACGTCGAGAACTCTAATGGTGAGTGCCAGCTTAAATATGGCTGGGCGGACTGGGCCCCGCTACAGTATGTTGACGCAGCGGGTGAATTGACCGGTGTTCAAGTCGATCTGGTTAATACGGTCAGCAATGCTGTCGGGTGTGATCTTACATTCGTTAAATTATCCTGGGCTCAAATTCTTCAAGGCTTACAATCGGGCGAGATTGACTTTACTGCCAATGCAACAGAAAGTGAATTTCGAAGATCCTTTGCTTATTTTTCAATACCTTATCGAAGAGATACCCTGTCATTTTGGGTAAAAGAAGAAAATCGTGCTCGTTTTGACTATCTAACTGTTGAAAAGGTCATGAAATCGGGAATGACTCTTGGGCTTATAGCCGATCAGTTATACAGTCCAGAAATCGAGTTATGGAAAAAAGATCCCACCTATGGAAAAAATATTTCCTACACCGAAGAAATCGATGAATTAATATTATTATTAGAACAAGGAAAAGTAGAAAGCATTGTTGAAGACCCCTACGTTATCGCTTTTAGAAGACGAATCGGCGGTTTTACCGGCAACATCACTCACCTCTCAGTGCAAACCTTTGGTTACCCCGTAGGTTTTATGTTCAGCAAAAAAAGTACGTCAAAAAAACTCGTTGAAAAATACAATCAAAAAATGCGTGAATTAAAAAACACAAGCGCCCTTCATTCCATTTGGATCGATCCGGAATTTATTAAATAGTTTATTTTATTGAGCCGAATTTAAGTCAAGGGTGACTCGCTTCGTTAAGAGTTTTTCGGTGTTCCTTTTCCTTTGTAGCTCAGGCATCTGCCTGACACCGAAGTCTGTGGGAGCAATTCTATCGATTATTATCCCCTACTATTTTCTCTGACCTCAAGCTCCGTGTCGCACTGAAGTACGACCTACAACTAAATTCATTTTATTTTACGAACTATTTTTTACTTCCTAGCTTAATTGTTACATTGTAGCTCAGGCATCTGCCTGACACCGAAGTCTGTGGGAGCAATTCTATCGATTATTATCCCCTACTATTTTCTCTGACCTCAAGCTCCGTATCGCACTGAAGTACGACCTACACCTTAATTCGTTTTTATTTTACCAACTATTTTTTACTTCCTAGCTTAATTGTTACATTGTAGGTCAGGCTTCAGCCTGACACCGATGTTTGGGGGAGCAACTCTATCGATTATTATCCCCTACCTTTTTCTCTGGCCTGAAACTCCGTGTCGCACTGAAGTACGACCTACAACTAAACTCATTTTTATTTTACTTATTTCAAAAAGCCGCCATTAATATTCTCATCGTGAGATTTTTGATCAATTAAATCTGACCAAAATTGGCTTTTCAGTTATTCTCGAAGAACTAAAAGTTACTTTTTATTGCTGGTTAAATACTCAACATAAAATCCCCATAAACCAAATAAAAAAGGATCATTTGATGAAATATATTTACGGCGCAGCCCTGACTTTGGGGCTTATTTTCAGTACCCCATCTTCAGCTAACAAACTAATTGAAGGCTTTACCAAGTGGCAAGCTAATCGAATTGAACGGATTGCAGTTGATCAGGCGTTAGAAGATATTGCAGAGGATGCTTATGTAAGAAAGTTTTTTACCCAAACTTCTCAATCTATTCAGTTTTATGACACCTTATCAGGTCAAAGATTAATACCACTAATGCAAGTCTACTTTAAAAGTGATATTGCTCGGTTTGACCAAGTGACACTCTGCTTAAAGACTGAAATTAAAAAGGGCATTGAAAATCGCAAGTTAAAACCACTCAACGATATCATAGAGCATACTAAAAGGTTAATTGACAAAGATAGCCTTATGACTACCGAGTCATTTCTAACGACAACTGGCTGTAAAGGTCAAAACCTGAAAAGTGCCCGAACTATATCAAAAGCGATATCAACCAGTGACATCAAAAATCTTGAAAACGCATTGCGATCGCTTCCAGGCGTAGCCCAATCAGATATAGACAATATCATTAGCGTGGTAACAAAGTTAGTCGCTTTGATTGAGCAAATCGAGCAAACGATTAAGCTGACCGGAAATGACGAAAATAGTTATGTTATTAGAGCTCATCAAATGCTACAAATTTTGGACTTGTTGGGTATGACAGCAGAAAGGCTGTTAGATTTTCAAGGTTACAACCTCACTTCGGTTAATCGTTTAAAAAGTATTTCCTTATTTCTAGCCGAGTTAGCTGATGCGTCAGATAGTGAAAAAGGCAGTGCCGATAGAGTTGTTGCAGTGTTAAACCAATATGTCGATGAACAAGATACTTATAACCGAAAACGCCACAATACAGCCTATTTAGGTTTCGTTCGTAAAGCAGCTCCCTCTTCTTTAGAGAGTAATACAAAAAGCTATATTACCGGCTGTACACTTTGGGCGGTTCTGCCTTGTCGAGACACGCTCTTTTTAAGTTCATACTATGGTTTATCGTTAATGAGTATCGATGAAGATGGGTCCGGTGAAAAAGACTGGACGGGTCGCGCTTATGGACCGGTTGGTATTGAGTTAAAAGTTGCAAACTATCGCGGCAGTCCTATTACTATAGGTTACGCCCCTATTGATATCGGCAACTACGTCACGGCGGAGTTAAAAGGCGATAGCTACGATGCCAAAACCGAAGACATTTTGTCTCCCAGCGTATTTGTTAGCTGGTCCTCAGCCAGTCGCCCTTTTTCTATTTTACTGGGTTATCAAAAAGATATAAAAATTGATAATGGATTAACTGACGATTCATTATTTTTATCTTTTGCCTTTGATTTGCCGATAGCAACAATTTACTAACTGTATTTGGCGATCAGTCAAATCGTCAGCATAGGCTAACTCAGCCTATGCTGATTGCAATAGGGGTAATCGTTTTAGATTAAAACGAAATAGGTTAAACGTTGTCGGTAAAAAATTTATTATTCTATCCCGAAGGTAAAGCATCAACAAAGTCGACCATTCTTTTCTGCATGGCTTTATCCGGTAACTGACCATAAGCCGCACCAATATTATCAAGCATATGTTTTTCTTTACTTGTCGCAGGTGTTACCACGGTTACTGCCGGATGCGCGGCGACGAATTTAAGAAAGAACTGACCCCATGATTTGATGCCGATCTCCCCTGCCCAATGAGGCAACTCTTGACCAGCGACTCGTTTCCATAATCGAGAGCGGCCAAAAGGTAAGTACACCAAAACCCCAATGCCAAGTTCCTGCGCAATGGGAAAAATTTGTTCGGCGGCTCGTCGATCATCAACCGCATAATTAACCCCAATAAAATCGATGGGTTGTTTTTTCATAACCGTTACCAGCTCAGGGAAACTCGAATGACGGGTAGAAGTTGTTCCAATGTAGCGAATTCGTCCGGCTTCTTTATATTCTTTAAGGAGCCCCATTTGTGTGGGTATATCTTTCAAGTTATGGACTTGCACTAAATCGATCGGATCTTTACCAATAAATTTAAACGAGCGCTCCAGTTGAGCTCGTGCCTTTTTAGGGTCTGCGCTTTTCCCACCACGAGGAACGACATTAAGTTTGGTTGCCCAAAAAACCTTTTTAGCCGAATCCAGTGTTTGTACTATTTTACCTGCAACACTTTCTGACTTGCCGTACCCTGGGGCAGTATCAAATACACTTCCACCATTATTCAGGAGTGTTTTAATAACATGTTGTAGTTGGGTGGTATCGCCACTTTCGGCGATACGACGGAAAGAAGCGGAGGTTCCGAGCCCAATCACCGGTAATTTCTCACCCGACTTGGGGATCATGCGAGTAATTAATGGCGCTTTGACTGCAGCTTGAAGCAAGCCACCAGGAAGGCTTAGGGAGGCACCAGCTAGCGCCGAAAATTTTATTAGTTCTCTACGAGTAAGCATGACTTATTTTCCTCCGATAGTTGTCAGTTCAAGGTTCATATTTATTGATTGTAAAATAGTTTAAAACCCTTCGAACAATTGATAAATAATATACTCTCTCTAAATTTTTATATCACCTCGCCGTTTATCTTATCCTTATCAAGGGTATGCAATAATAATTAGGTACTATAAGTTTCTAGTTCCCACGCTCCCGCGTGGGAATTCATATCTTACATATCACCCATCAGCCGTATGCATTACCACGCTAGGGCGTAGGAACGAGGATAATGAGCATATTCTATTCTTTCGACTCGAGGCATAAAACTAACCTAACACAGCTATTAATGTTGATTCCGCGAGCTGACCAGTTATTCGTTTAATGGTGAAGAATAACAGTTAACCCGCCTCAACCTGCTAATTACAAACATTGACAATCTTTGTAGCTAAAACTAATATAGTCATTAAAAGCGTCTACCCTTGGAGCTGTATCATGCACATATCTCTAACTGACGAACTAGAGTCTAGAGTTAAAGCTAAAGTTGAAAGCGGTTTATACAACAACGCTAGTGAAGTGATCCGCGAAGCACTGCGCTTTATGGATACACACGAAGACTGGATCAACGAAGTTAAATTAGCCCACTTACGTGAACAACTAAAAGTTGGCACAGACCAATTAGACCGCGATGAAGGTATTCCTATCGATTCAAAACCTGCCTTAGATTCACTATTCGACGACATTAAGGCTTAGCGGCATGCCAGCGCAACGGCTTGTAATATCTCCTGCCGCCAAAACCGATCTCAAAAATATTTATCAGTACGGACTTCGAAAATGGGGTCAAAAACAGTCTGATAATTATCCTGAAATAATAAAGAAACACTTTTGGTCGCTAATGGAGCAACCGCTTAATGGTATCGACCGCTCTGAAATGTTGCTTGGTACCAGAAGTTTACCGATTGAAAGCCACACTTTATTTTACAGAGTATCTCGTAATGCCGTAGAAATCATTCGAGTATTACACAGCCGCCAAGATCCTCAGCGACACTTGAAATAGCTGAAAAAGCATTCTAGTTCCCACGCTCCCGCGTGGGAATTCAAATCTTACACATCACCCATCTGCCGTATGCATTACCACGCTGGAGCGTAGGAACGAGGATAACGAGCATATTCTATTGTCATGTCGATTCCATCGACAGTTTTCGCGATATGTTTCCAATATTTTGGTATGAACATTTTCAGTCCTTTTATTACTTATAATTAATCGATGTTTTTGTTTCAACTTGTCAGCAGAAAACTTGTAGGGCCAACAACTTGTGAGCTCAAGTCTTTCTTAAAAATAAGGTTCACCCATTACCCCCTAGGTAACCCTTGAAAAATATTAAAAATATACTAGTATAAACAGTTCTATAAATTTCACTTTGAGACTATTGTTGAAAATATCGATTCGGACAGTCGTTATTATCTTTCCCTTATTAATTGAATTGCTGTTTATTCATTCAGTTAGTGCAACAAACACTAGTACCAGTGAATCAAATCAAGAGTGCCGTCTTAAGTATGGCTGGGCTGACTGGGCCCCGCTTCAGTATATCGACGCTTCAGGTGCACTAACCGGCGTTCAAATCGATGTGGTTAACGCTGTTAGCAAAGCGGTAGGCTGTGATATTGAGTACGTCAAATTGTCTTGGGCACAAATTCTTAAAGGTTTAAAATCAGGAGAAATTGATTTTACTGCCAATGCTACCGAAAGTGACTATCGCAAGACTTTCGCGTATTTCTCAATTCCTTATCGAAGGGACATCTTTTCGTTTTGGGTGAGAGACGAAGAGCGCGCTCGATTTGACCATCAAACGGTAGAAGAGATAATGAAATCAGGAATGAAATTAGGACTAATTTCAGATCAGTTGTATAGCCCGGAAATCGAATTATGGAGAAACGATCCTGTTTTTAGCAAAAACATAACTTACACCGAAGAAATCGATGATTTAATTTTATTACTCGAAGAACGTAAAGTTGAGAGTATTGTTGAGGACGCTTATATTATCGCTTTTAGAAAGAGACTCGGCGGTTTTTCTAAGAATATCTCTCACTTATCAATACAAACATTTGGCTATCCAGTTGCCTTTATGTTCAGTAAAAAGACCACTTCAAAAGAACTTGTTGAAAAATACAATCAAAAGATGCGTGAGTTAAAAAACACCACTACCTTTCAGTCTATTTGGTTGGACCCGCAACTTATACAATAAAAAAATAAAGAGCTTTAGCTAATCAGCGCTGGCGCCTATTTCATTTCAAGGCCAGCTCAAGCTCATTTTGTTTTGGATGGGTCCCTTTATACCTTTTGGAAGCGCTTAACCAATCACTGGCTTTATTGCTATTTCCAAGTTCGTGACAGATTAAGCCGATCTCGGCTGAGACTTCTAATGCTTTAGAATCCGACATTTCAAAAGTTAAAGAACGCTCCAACATTTTAAGCGCTTCTGCCTTTTCACCATTAGCTGACAGTGCTTTACCATGAACTATCAGAACTTCACAGCTCCAGGGTAATGCTTCGAAAGCGAGGCTCGACAATTTTAGAGCAAGCGAGTAATCCAGATTATTCGGATCTTCGTTTATTGCGTCCGCTATGCATAAGTTGAGTAACACCTTGTGGACTTTCACCTGAATATCTTCTTCCTCTTGGTTTTGAGCCAAGTCCCTTAGGGCCTCTCTTGCTTTCATTATCGCCAGGTCATAATTTTCGCATGCGGAAAGAAATGCAGCTTCGTAAAAACGAAATAGATATAAATCAGGAAACCTTGCTAAAGCCTCTCTCGACATTTTCAAGCCTTGTTCATTTTGCTCTCTAACCGCCAAATTACGTAATTCAAGCATAAAAATGCTTTGGTCGTAGTCGTCTTTCTTATTAGGATATTGGCCAGACACAATCTCGTACATTCTTCTTGCATCAGTTACCAGACCTGAAGGATTCTGCTTTCCGAATGTTGCACGAGACGGAAGAAGTAATAATAAGTTGGCCAAAATGATTGCAACGGGAATACTAATCGCTTCAAGTACAAGATAGTTACCATCGCCACTCATGAGAATAACGCCAAACAAAACCAACAGAATATTAATTAGCGGCCCAGCGGCGTAAATTAAAAAGCACTTAGTTAGGCTGAATTGCTTGTTGCGAAATCCCGAATAAACACAACCAGAAAACCAATAAGTTCTAATTTCCCATGTTGTTCCTGCTACCAAAACCCGCTTTAGCAAAGGTCCCGTGCCAATTCTAACGAGTGGAACGGTTCCTCCCAGATAGATCCCAGCAAGATAATGGGCAAGCTCGTGGAGGAACAAAGATAAACAAAGCAGTAGCATCACAGCGACAAAGTTGAGAACAATAACTCCTAATGTGAAATCAGGAATCCAATAAACGAAAATACCCCCTAAAATCAGCATAACTAAATAACTAGTCACTACCTTGGAATTTTCTTTAGCATCGAGTTTTTCAACACAGCCCGGACAGACTTTAGCAGGAGGTTTATTAGTGATCGCTTTTTCTACAAAGCACTCGTCAAGAGTCGAGTGGTATCCGCAATAACCGCAGGTAATCATTTATAGTTCTTCTTATAATAGATAACTCGATTCATTTCTTTGGTCGATCCGTTTACCATCCATTGAATTGGCACTTATTGATTAAGTAACTTTAGTTTTTATAAGACTTGATCCTAGACACTTTTACTTTTTTGCCTCTTAAAAATCAGGTTAAATTTTTATGCAAAGCAAATGGTAGTCTCGCCAGTACAAAAAGCTTTATTTCAAAAGCTTAGTCAAGCTCAAACTTATATCGACAAACCGAGGGCTTCCCTTATCTTTAAGTAGTCCTGATAATCAACATAATCGTTATCGGCGTTTGACCAAGTTTGCATAATTTGTGTATCCAGTTGCCTTGCATCGTCTAGCCGGTCCGTTTTTATGTATAAATCAACGAGCTCTTTTTTGGCCAAGACAGAAGCCGGAAACTCTCTTAACACCTCTCTCAAAACTCGTTCACTCTCATTATGCAACTCGTTTAAGCGATAGAGCCTTGCCAATTTAACTTTCCATGACAAATAGCTAAAGCTGTCGCTGATTCCGTTGGCTGATTTTCTCAACCTTTCGGTGATCACGTATGCTTTATCTTTGGCCTGCACGTAATCTTGGGTGAGCTCGTAAAGGCTTAGGTAACTGTATTCGAGAAGGTTGCCAATGTACTTGGTTGATTCTTGCGCTTGAACCCCTTCAAACTTTTCAATGATTTGGTTAATGCTTTGAACATCGCCTTGACTTTTGTACACGCCAACCATCATCAAATCGACGGAGTAACTATAGGGTGGTTCAAACTCATCTTTTAACTCATGAATTATCGCCGCTCGCTCTGAAGTCTTTCCCAGTTTTTCCAAAAGTTTCACTTTTTGAGAGATCGTTACGTTAAACTTTGTTAATACTGGCAAGTCCAGCATTGCTTGTTCCATCTTTTGAATATTATCGAGCGCCTTATTTATTTCGCCTGATGTAACATATATTCGATTCAGCAGGTGGATTAAAGCTATCTTCTCGTTCAACGAAATTTCAGCCTGCGTTAACTCAGACTGTATAATCTTCTCCGCGTCATCAAAATTCCCTATTTTATAGTTATTTAACGCAAGCAAATACTTTGCGGCCTTGTTGCTCGGATCGAGCAATGATACTTTTTCGTAAATTTCCTTTGCTTTCTTAAACTCAGATTTTTTCTCATAAAGCTGCGCCAGACTTAGACTACCATTTATATCGTCAGCGCTTAGCGCGATAGCCTTCTTTATAAACTCAATCGCTTTATCCAAGTCAGACATGGTTTCGTAAAGCTTGGAAAGCCGGTAGTAGACCCCCATATCGTTTGGCATTAATGTTGAGACTTTGAGTAAGCTTTGTTCGGCAATTTTCAGATTAGCGGCATAAGCCTGGTGATACTGAGCCAGTTGAGAATGGGCATCCACGGAGTTAGGATAAAGCTCAACCCAGAGGCTAAGAACTTTTAAATGAGACTCTTGATCACCGTTAAGTGCATAAAGATACCCTTGATAGAGAAACTTTTCTTCTCGCGTCATTTTATAAGATTGCGCTAACGCCATTTTTCCAAAGGTTTCAGCCATGCTTACTTTTCCCTCGGAAGAATAAGCTAGAAAGAGCAGTTTTTGGATCGCCAACGACTTCTCATCAATTTCATGAGCTGCCTCAAGCTGCTGCAAATAATCATTGTTGTAAGGGGCTTTTAAGCGATTAACGCGCGCCATAGTGGTTGTTTCCAGTGCCGCCATCTGACTGATGGTATGCTCTGCAACCGGCAGGTCGTTATCGAGGTTCTCGCGCGACGCAAATCCAATCAAGGCGTAACTGATTTGCTCCGAGAGCGTATCGACGGCCTCAAATAAATTGGCACTGTTTACTCTAAAACTTTCAATGACTTTGCGGTCTTTCGACTGATAAAGCTGTGCCAGTAAATTATAGGTTTGCCCTTGTTTATCTATGTTACCGGTAATGAAATATTCTTTTGAGTGACTTTGCACCATATCCAGTTGCAAAGCCAGTGGCTCATTTAAACCGCTTTTGTATCCCGCTTTGTTCGCGATCTGGTACAAATGTGGATGCTCGAACGGAGTGATCATTGAAATAAACTCATTGCGATCCAGATCGTTCGACAACAACCAAGGCGTGGCGTACTGCAACCACTGTTCTTCTTCAGGTAGATTTTTGCTCTGCCAGAAAAACGCAATAGCGTTTTTTAGATATTGTTGTTTTGGCACAACATATTCTTGAGTGTTACCGGTTTCATCAACCGCGGTTTTCACTTCGGTCGCTTTAACAGGCTGAACCAGCATGACAGGTAAAACCCCGGCCAACACTAGATTCAAGGGTAAAAAAACGAAGGTTGATTTATGCCACGGATCTTTTCTTTTTTTACCGTACTGATAAGCCAATAACATCACAGAAGGAAGAAAAGTTATCATAGCGACAAAAATATACGAGGTGATTTCTGGCGCTAACAGAAACCGTTCAATTACCCAGTCACCAATTTCAATAGCCATCCAGGCTGCCGCAATGTACAAACCTGCGACTTGGGGAACGCGACGTAACCGAATTTCATATAGAAAAGACTGATTTTGCATAATAACCGGGCAAACTAACTCAAGTTGTGAAAATACGGGGTTAATATAGCGAGTTTGCGCAGTTGGAGCCAGCAAAATTTAACGCTAAATGGGCACAAGATTCCGGAAAAAACCAAAAGCCCGTTCAAGCACTGGCGGGCCAAATTTTAGGCGTTGTAGAGACATGGGAACTTGGGGTCAGATCAACTTGAAATTTGGCTAGGACGAGCGGCGGTTGCCACCCCAGGGTTTTGGAAGTAGCGTTATTCCGGTTTGCTGTTCGATTTGTCGCTTGAATATCTCATTACCAAGGACTCGGCTACCATTAGCTGCGTTTCTAATTTCTTGAAGTTTAAAATCAGGAATTTCAGACTCAAACAGGGCACAATACTGTTCTGCCCTAAGTTCAGGCGTTGTTCCAAGTCCCAGATACAAATCATGAGGTGTGATGACTTTGACCGGCTTTTTTAAACCGTTGTATTGATAGCTGGACCAGTTGTATTCTGACGGATGAGAGACCATCTTAGCTCGAACTGGATTGAGTTCAATGTATCGGCTCACTGTCATAAAATAGGCATCGCTATCAACTAGTGAAGTTTTGAATCGCCCCTCCCACAAAGTGCCAGTGCGTTGATGGCATTTATTGAAATATCGTACGTAATATCTGCCGAGCGCTTGCATCATTTTACTAACACCATCTCCGGTGGCAGGTGTTGCGAGTAAATGAACATGATTAGTCATTAACACATAGGAATGAATCGCGACTTTAAACTCTAATGCGTATTTTCTGAGTTTGTCTAGATAAACAGCAAAGTCTTGATTAACATGAAAGCAGGGTTGCCGGTTGTTACCACGCTGAATGATATGCTGGGGTACATTAGGTAAGTTGAGTCTGGGAAACCGAGGCATAGTCCGTCCTTGAACCAATGAAATTATCTTTTTAGTATTTTGTATCCTAGTCAGTGTTTAGTCTATGGAATAGATTAACTAGGTGACTAAGATATAGATGAAATGATTGTGCGAAAATGCTGTAGTATTGATTTCAAGTTGATCTGACCCCAAGCTCCGAACTAGGTGACTAAGATATAGATGAAATGATTGTGCGAAAATGCTGTAGTATTGATTTCAAGTTGATCTGACCCCAAGCTCCCCTGACCCCAAGCTCCCCAAGCTCCCAAGCTCCCTTTCAAGTTGATCTGACCCCAAGCTCCCCCAAGCTCCCTATTTCAAGTTGATCTGACCCCAAGCTCCCGCTAGAACTGGACTACGATAATTTCAAGAATTTTATGCCAAAGAGCACCGATATATCTTTAAGGTGCAAAGGCAAACCTCTTGGCTGGCAACAGCCGTTAGAGATTGTTATTGATGAAGAGGATATTGGCATGCCAGAAGCTGATATATCCATTCTAAATGTCGGGTCTTTCGTAATCCTTAGCTCTACTTTTGATGAGTTGCTATCTGAATTTAAATCAAATTTTGAATTACTTCCACTTACCTTAGATGGCCGAGACTATTATTTATGTAACGTTGTTAATGTTGTCGATTGTTTAGATAAAGAAAAAAGTAAATTTAATCAATTTGGTGGAGTTTCGCAGGTCGTTTTCGATGTATCAAAACTACCTGATAATGGTTTTTTTAAAATATTGGAAGATAACTGTACAACAATTTTTTGCACTGAGCAGGTTAAAGATGTGTTCACAAAAAACTCTTTATCAGGTGTTGAATTTGATAGTGTTTATCTAGCGACCTGACCCGCTATCTCTGGCTAATTGAGACTGCCCCCTATTTCCTAATTTCCTAATTTCCTAATTTCCTAATTTCCTAATTTCCTAATTTCCTAATTTCCTAATTTCCGGATTTCCGGATTTCCGGATTTCCGGATTTCACTTAGGATCGACTTTTTATAAAGAGGATAAGGATAGCTTTGGGCCTAAAGGTTTCAGGCTTGACTATTACTTCAAAAGTTAGCAAGTAACGCCACTCGCGCACATGCGAGCCCTTTGATCTTCCCAGTAAAGTCTTTGACGATTCCTTTCGGCTTGAGCTTTGAGACGGTTTTCTCTAATTCCACTAGGGCTATTATCATATTGTTGTTTCTTTATAGCCCGAATTATATCTTCCTTTTTACAATCCACTTCTAGTCGATCCTTACAACGCCGTATTTCTTCTTTGATAAATGTGTCGGAAAATTCTTTCTTTTTAGTCGCAACTTGCGAAGTTTGAATACTCTTTTTAGCGCTTGCGAGAGAGCGTTTGTATATATCGTTAGCTTTAGCGACACTGGATTGATTAGATTGAATTGAGCTTAAGTTACTTAAAACAACTTTTTCCTTAGTGACATCATTGCCTTGTAGTGGCTTGTCTGTATAGTGGATCTTCCCGTTAGCATCTTTCCATTTGTAGATTTCTGTCGCTGGTAACGGCATGATATAAAAAAGAGTCAACAGCAAAGCGATTGTTTCTTGTAGAAGTTTCACTAGTTGAATTCCGTTCAAAAGGATTGTTTGGGCTGTCTAGGTGGTACCTAGTATAAACTAATTGCTGCTGGCTTTAAATTTTTATTTGTTCTCGACACCTATTGCAAGCAACGCTATCCAAAAATAAGGTCAAAGTAAAGTCCCCCTATAATTCACAAAACTTTGAGAAATCGTTGTTTCTAGCTAATCGACACTGACCATTTCCCAAAGACCAAATCTTCTGTCCTACTTGGTCGTTGTTTCCTTACCATAAAGACTCAAAAAGCGGTTGGAGATGCTTTAATCATGGTCGCTAGTTTGTATGTCATAAAATATAGAAATGGACTTAGCGCCGCATAGGCGATTACAAATTTTGAGGGTTCTTGAGGATTTCTTCCATAGCGATTCGCTTTTTCTGTACCAGGGATCGCCCCTAAAAAAATAATCACGGCTAAGCCGATGATGATTGTTGGCATCGAACAGAAGACTATTGTAATCATCAGTTTACTCAGACCTAAGTCTCTTAACCTTTGCAATATCGTGACAAACATAAAGGGGATTAGAAAACCTATAGCAGCAAAAACCTTGAAATTATCAAGAGTATCTGTCTCATTTAGTTTGCTGAAATCCCAGTTACTTGAAAAGGGATTAACTTCAGCGCTAATAAATATCCCCACAACATATATAAGCCAAAAACCGATAACAGCCCAAGAAAGTCTAGCGATATAGGCCACTCGCCCTAACCGCCTTGTTTTTGTATTGTTTTGGCTAACTTGAGTCTTGACTTTAGCTTTTTTAGAGTTTTTTACAGGTAGGTCTTTGTCACAATGATTGCAATAGGTTGCGCTGGCTTCATACTGAGTGCCACATTGATTACACTTTTTCAAATTGTCATCCCTAATAATTTTGTTGTTTTAATGTTACTCGGTATTTTTAATCATCCTAGCATAATTAATAAGTGGAAATAAGTGTCGGCAAGGTTTCAGGCAAATCTGATAGATTGGCGAGAATCCATAGCTTTTAGCTAATCGGCACTGCCCCTAATTTTCAGAAGTTCGAGAGTATTCTTAGATGATTCCGGTTCTTGCCACCTAATTGAACCGCTAAATATAGTTTAAAGAAAGCTCTACCTCTGGTGTACAGC
Source organism: Kangiellaceae bacterium (assembly GCA_965230525.1). Classification (GTDB taxonomy): domain Bacteria; phylum Pseudomonadota; class Gammaproteobacteria; order Enterobacterales; family Kangiellaceae. Next base: position 2,865,366 of record OZ246008.1, on the reverse strand, counting down.
AACCCGCCCCGTAATTTCACTGCGCTCTATGCAATTTATTTTATGGATTAGTGAGTGTTAAAACGGTATCAGATATCTCTCACAAAACTGTGAGAATTCATTGCTTCTAGCTAATCGACACTGATCCCTATTCCTAAAAACTAACCTAATATAGCTATTAATGTTTATCTAGCGACCTGACCCGTTGTTCAAACAATCCTTACTATACTTTGTCTTTGTCTTTTTCTAATTAGTCTAGTGGCCAGCGGTTTAACAATTACTTAACCAGCATCTCAAAAATCAACTTAGCAAACCCTGCGGCTCTTTTCGGATCGGATAGCAATTGCATCATTTGCTCTTGATGAGCATCACTACTTTCCAGAATCGCGTCATCTATTGCTTTTGGGAAATCTCCTAACATCGCCTGTTCTGGAGAGTTGTTTTTGATTTGATGCATGACTTGAATATTTTCTCTGACTTTGTCAGTGATGGTATTGGCATAATTAACCATGTCCGCATCGCTGAGGTTGTCGGTTATAAATAGCTCATTCAGTCGAGTAATGATTTGCGATAAATATTCTTCTTTCTTATCTTTTGCTTTTGCTGTACCTAGTCCTTCACCAGGATTTAGGTATTCTGGATTATCTTCTCTTAGTTTGAGTGTTTGCTGGCGTATTTTTGAGAGTCGATAATGACTTAATTCTACGTTGCTCAAGTCAATGTCATCTTCTTCTTGGACTTTTTCTCGTAGCATTGGTCTTAAGTTTCTCGCATACAGACTTAACTTTTCTAGCTCCTTATCATCGTAATCCACGATTTGACTCATAAACTCATAAAAACGAACAAATGTTCCTAGGTCTTTTTTAAATATCTCTAACTCCTCTTTAGCTTGCTTACATTCTTTGAAACTATTCTCAGCGTTGGCAATCAACACCGCATCTTGAGTTTGTTTGGTTCGTTCAAAGATCACTTTGGCTTCTTTGTAGGCATCTATGGCTAACTTATAGCGTTTTTGCCAACGCTCTACTGCGGGTTTACAAATATTGCTGATGGCTGCGCTGCTCTTGCTCTTTTGTAGAAAGGCTGCACAGAATTGCTCGACTTCATGCCATTGAAAGATCCCTGCGGCTCTTAGCTTTTCAAACAAGTCAAAAATTAAGTCAGGATCAGATACATTATCCAACTCTGCGGTTTGGTAGTAGGGCTGGAATGAGCTGAGTATGTCTTCTGGGTCGTTAAAGAAATCTAAAACAAACGTTCCGGACTCGGCTTTTCCTGGAAAGGTTCGGTTTAAGCGAGACAGGGTTTGTACACACTCTACTCCGCCCAGCTTCTTATCCACGTACATGGCGCATAATTTTGGTTGATCGAAACCGGTTTGGAACTTGTTGGCTACGATCATCACTTGATAATCATCGGTATCAAAGGCTTTGCGCATATCTCTGCCTTTAAGGCCGGGATTCATACTGGTTTCAGTAAATTTTTCACCGAGTAGTCCGTCTGACTGTGGATCGCTTTCTGAAAACTCCACTTCACCGGAGAAAGCCACCATAGCTTGGATTTTTTGGTAGTCCTTGTCATCAAGCTTAGAAGATAGGTACTTGTCGAAACCTTGCTTATATCTCACCGCTTCTTTACGGCCACTGGTCACCACCATAGCTTTTGCCTGACCACCGAGTAACCCCATAACATTATCTTTAAAGTGCTCAATAATTACCTGGACCTTCTGGGCGATATTGTAATCGTGCAAACGCATCCATTGATTGAGCTTGACCTTGGCTTTTTTACTCTCGACTTCTTGATCCGCTTCTTGGATTTTCATTGCCAAGTTATAGGCGACTTTGTAATTGGTGTAGTTCTTTAGTACGTCAAGAATAAAGCCCTCTTCTATCGCCTGACGCATGGTATAAACATGATAGGCTTCCGGCTTGTTGCGCGCAGAAGGCTGCTCTTCTGGCTTGGGTAAGCGGCCAAATAGCTCTAATGTTTTGGTCTTTGGCGTTGCGGTAAAGGCAAAGTAGCTTAAATTGCTGTTGGCACGTCTAGAAGCGACGGCTGCGTCTAAAATATCATCGGTGCTTAACTCGTCATCGTCACTGCGTGTACCGTCTATCATTAAGACTTCTTTTAATTGACGTGCAGTTGAGCCGGTTTGCGAGCTGTGAGCTTCATCGGCAATCACCGCATAGTTTCTTTCTTTTAAGTTTGCACTGTTTTCAATCGCTTTTAACACAAACGGAAAGGTTTGTATGGTAACAATAATAATCGGCTGCGAGCTTTCTAAGGCTTTAGCCAGTTTCTCTGATTTAGAGCCTTCACCTATGTCTCGATTAATTCGTCCGACGACACCGTCAGTATGTTCAAACTGGTATATGGTATCTTGTAGCTGATCATCCAGCACCGTTCGGTCGGTGACGATAATCACTGAATTAAATTGTTTATTCCCTTTTTCATCATAAAGACTAGATAGCTGATGCGCAGTCCAAGCAATGGAATTTGATTTACCCGAACCGGCACTGTGTTGAATTAAGTATTTTTGACCTGGACCTTCTACGCTTGCAGCATTCACCAACTTTTTAACCACATCCCATTGGTGATAGCGCGGAAAAATCATGGTCTCTTTTTTATACTTACGACCATTCCATTCTTCTTTCTCTTCTATTTCTAAATGCACAAAGCGCGCGAGGATATTGAGCAAGTTATCTGGCAGTAATACTTCATTCCACAGATAGTCGGTAGCGTACTGGTTAACATCCTTTGGTACATCATTCCCAGCCCCGCCCTCTTTAGTACCTTTATTGAACGGCAAGAAAAAGGTTTTATCGCCTTCAAGTCGCGTTGCCATATACACTTCATACTGACTCACTGCAAAATGAACTAATGCGCCACGTTTAAAGGTCAATAACGGCTCAGGCTTTTTGGTTACTGGGTCTATTGCAAGCCGAGTGGTTTTATATTGTTTAATCGCATTTTGTACCGCTTGTTTAAACTCCGACTTTAGCTCCAAGGTAGCAATGGGTAATCCGTTAACAAATAAAACTAAATCGATTCGCCAGTTCTTAGCCTTAACGCCAGTTTCTAATAATTCAGCTTCCGTTGCCCAAGGGGAATACACCAGCTCAGGAACTACCCGCAAGCGGTTCTTTTGATAACGGGATAAGGTGTCGGGGTTCAAATCATGTTCCGGTTTAAATTGGCACAAGCTAAAACGCGCACCACGATCTTTAATTTCATGGCGTAACACACCCAGTGTTCCGAATGTGCGCATTTCTTTATTGGCAGCATTAGGGTCAGCTTTGTTAAGTTGTGAGGCTACTCGCTCAAGGAACTTTTGTTCTGGGTTATTTGGATATAGCTTTAAGTACTTCTGCCATTGTTCGTCTTGGGTTTCTTTTACATAACCGAGCATATCCTCAGGATACAGCGCCAACTCGCGATTGTAGCCTTCTGGTTTGCCTAATATCCAACCACTGGCCATTAACTGTTGAATCATTTCGTTTTGAAAAGCGAACTCACTTGCGCTTGCCATATTCCGATTTCCTTTATCTAATTTTTTCGTTCCTGCAATGTACAATCTTCGTATCTATACCTAAGTATTCATAAGCCGCAGCCGCTTTCATTATCAAATCTTTATCTCTACATAAGAAAATATTACAATATGCAGCATAACCTGCATGAGTCATATCACTAAAAGATGCTTTGAACCGCCTTTCTTTTTTCATGTTTGAATCTCTGTAATAACCCAAAAAGTTCAATTGATGATAAATCGAATTAACCTTTTCTTGTTTTGTTCTTTCTCTATCTGAGTTTGTTTCGAAGGGAAAAGGCTTTATTCCAAAAAAAAGTGTCAAATTCAACACTAGCCAACTTTGGAGATTGCTTTACCTCTTCCCAGACCTTTTGAAGAATATTGGGACCTTTTATATTCTTTAATCTTAATGGTCCAATTCCGGTCTCATCTTGAAAACCCAATAATGGGGACTTTTCTAACGCATCAAGCTCTTGGACCATTGGAGCCTGTAGTTCTTTGATTGTTTCCGACAAATTGGAAAAGTATGGCCTAATTTTTTCAATTTCTTGAATAGCTTCTTCGGGCAGCCCTTCAGTATCGTTCAATAAATCCGTTAAGTAGCCCTGGAGGTCGTCAGCATTCTTATCTAGTATTTCTTTGAACGAGTGTTCCTTTTTCCCGCCATATATTTTCATTGAAAGCTCAGAAAAACCAAAATCCCCTTCTAGGTTCTCTAACTTGTTCTCAAGAAAACGCTGATATTGTGCATTAGGTGATACTTCATGAATAGACGCCGTACCCGCACACTTGAAATTTTCATCCAAATTTGTAGCTATATACTTGGCCTTAATCGACTCGAGAACATCAAGAAATTCTTGTTCTCCTCCTTTAGAACGGTAAATTTCTTCAAGAGTTTCTGGAGAATAAATTGGTGTATACCCGCTTTCCTTCAATAGCTCTCTCAAATCAAATGAGGTACCTTTACTTTCTCTCATTAGGTCTAACACGTTATGATCTAAATAAACTAAAACATTTCTTTTTGCTTCTTCTGTATCCATAGAAACAGTTACCTAGTCATGTTATTAAAGGATACTCAAGCTTTCTAAATGCTGTAGTAAAACGCCTAAATATCTCGCGAAGAAAAAACTTAGAATTGCTAGCACACCTAAAAAGTAAGGAGCAATAATATCTAAATTTTCACGAAATATAATAAACCGCATAAATCTGTGCTTATACTCAAGCAGAAGCGACTTGAATAATTTGCGAAATCCTAGCTTTTTTCTAATCCCTACTCGCTCAGTCTCTCCCTCATGATCATGATACCAGTTAAAAGTAATATATCGACGAAAGAATAATCTACACTCGTATTCATACCCCCAACTACTATGCTCACCGTGCTCCAACTCTCGCCGGTTAATGTAACTAGGTCTTAAGTCATACACGATACCGTACTCATCGTCACTATGCGGGCAGCGCGAATAATAAAACTCTTCATCAAGCAATCTCTCAGTCCATAATTTATATAACATAGAGTGATATGGTTTTGCGTAATTGTAGTATCTTATTAACAAAAATATTATTGCTAACATCAAAAGAACAGTAATTCCCTTTTGATGAGCAAAAGACAACTTCAAAATAAGTGTATTCGCCTCAACAACTTTCGCCCCAGAAAATTGAATTGCTAGCAATATCAATGATGTCACTGTAAGCATTTTTCTTTTGGAGTGAAGACCTACGTCTTTATCAATTAGTTTTTTTATGTCTGTTTTGGCTTCACTCATGCTACGTCCTTGTCATTACTATTTGAGGATTCTGGAGCTTGCCAATTCCTTACATCAATTTTTCCAGTGACTGCTGCTGAGATTAGTGCTGTTCGTCGTTCTTGCATTAGTTCAATCGCGAAAACAGCTTTACTTACTGTATTATCATATTTCTTAATCTCTCTTCTAATATGCTCTAGTATTCTAGTTCTTTCATGCTCTGGAGGGATACATACAATTAGTTTTGATATTTGTTCAAAATTAAGCCCTTCTCTATTTCCACCTGTTTGGCAAGAAATAATTTGCTCTTTAATCAAATAAGATTTTAGTACATATGATATAAATTCATTCAATGCTCTTGGAAATCTTAAAATGCAAACATGCTGATTTACATTTGCCTCAACAAATGCCTTTGGAACCAAGCAAGTTCGACCTATTGAGCCTCCTGTAATATTCAGAAGTACATCTCCTGGCAAGACTTTAGTGCCAATCATTTCTTCATGAATAGAGTTTGAAATAAAGACACTTTCCGCTCTAGATATTCGTAAGCCATCATCATAAACATTTTGGCTTCTTAAGAATAATACTCCCTCATCTTGATATATTTCTGCGCCGCCTTTTGGCGTCTTTCCACTACCAACTTTTTCAGCATAAAATCCAATCCGGCCAACCTCCCACCCCTCCGGCACTTCCCCCAACCACTCAACACCCGAATCTTTCATTGGCGCATTGGGATTAAGACCTTTGGTGACGGCATGGCTAATAACCGCTTGGCGTTTTTCTTTTAGCAGTTTGATCAGCTGTTGTTGTTTTTCGATTAGGGTATCGATTTTGGCGGTTTCGTGGTCGAGGAAGTTGGCGATTTTTTGTTGTTCATTTCTGGGTGGATAAGGAATTTTTAACTTCTTTAATTCCCCGAGGTTAACTCGAATTCTGGTTGTTCCAGTTGCCACTAACTCTGCATTTATACGCACACAATCACAATTTATTGACCACACCAGATAGTTGAGATTTACTAGAGTCAAATTAGGCGTCATTTTTACGCAGTCAGCCACTATCACATACTCTTCATAATCATCAGCCACTAAAGCAGCTCGAGCTACAGGTTCAGCCATTTTGGCTATAACAACATCACCTGGAATAGCTAAATGGCGTATCAATTGTTGTTTTTTTACTTCATCTACAAACTTCATATTTTGTAAAATATGTTTGCTGTCACGAATATTGTTAAGCTGGATAAGTGGAACACCAGAATCCTTGTAATCGCTCGACTTAAGATCTGAGCCAAATGGGCCATCTACGAAAGCCGTTCGATCTTCTTTTGCGACATGCCCGAGTTTTTTTTCTTCCCAATGTTCAGGTAAAGTAGTTCTGAAATATTCATTATATTTATTGCGTTCGTAGCTATTTCCCAAAGTCATCACGAATGAACCTCTCGCAACAGCTCCATAATTTCCGAACTCACCTTATCCAAATCCGCATCAATCTCCTCTAATGGCCTTGGTGGCTGATACTGATAAAAATGCCGATTAAATGGTATTTCATAACCCACAATACCAATCTCATTATCTTTGCTATCTTTCTTACTGGCATCTATCCAAGCGTCTGCCATATGGGGTTGAACTTCTTTTTTAAAGTAAGCTTCATTCACAGCATTAACGGATTGACTGGGATCTAACGCAACATTCTCATGGTCACGCAAATCACCATCGGGTTTGTATTCAATAGTTTGCCCTTGTTGATTTCCTTCCCCCGAAAACAAACCGTATGTGGGGTTAGCAGTCTTATCCTTATGTAGTTTCTTAATAACTTTTTCTGCGTCTGGATTCTTCCAACTCACAGCAGCTGTTATTTGTTTTTTCTCTTTGGCATCTAAACTAATACTTTGTTGCTTGCAGGCGTTTTTTATCACATCATCATAGGTATTCATATCATCGCATTGCTCGGTTCCTATGACTTGTTGTAATGCTCTGGCTTTTAACAAGATTTGTTTTTGAGTTGACCAAGTTTTGCTATCGAGCAAGTCTTTAATGTGTTTTTCTTTAAGTTCACTAAAATGACTTTTAACGTATGCACGAATTTCGATAGTTTTATCTTCTAACACACCATATTTTTCACAATCAGCATCATCATGCCAATCTGCACCAAAGGTTTCATACACCCATTTCATCGGTAGGTTGAGTGGCTTGTTAGCAAAACGTAGTTGGTTAATTCGTTCATCACTAAATTGAAACGATTCACGTAACGGCCGCTCAATGGTAATGCGTCTGTATCCAAATTCATGGGTGGCAAATATTTTACTGGCAAAAGTCTTTTCAACTTCTGCTTTAGGGTTAGCTGAGTTTGCATTAGAAGAGTTGCGGCCACGATTACTTTTTTGCTCGGCAGGTTTATCCAGCCCCAACTCGGCCAGACTAGTGGCGTCTACCACTTCAAATGCGCCAAAGGTACGAGTAATAGTCGCAATGTCATCTTCACCCATTTCATTACGCTTAGATCCTAATGACTTACGCATTTTACCGCACAGGTTTACGCCATTAATTAGTTGGACCTTACCTTTGCGTTCTTCTGATTTTTTATTGGATAACACCCATACATAAGTGGCAATACCGGTGTTGTAAAACATATCCGTTGGCAGCGCGACAATGGTTTCTAACAGATCAGCTTCTAGAATATAACGACGAATTTCTGACTCGCCAGAACCAGCCCCACCAGTAAACAAAGGCGAGCCATTAAGGATAATACCAATTCGACCGCCGCCTGTACCAGAACCAGCACCTGCTGCGCCATTTGGGGTTACATCTCTTAGCTTGCTGATAAGGTGTAATAGGAACAACAACGATCCATCAGACACCCGTGGTAAGCCCGGACCAAACCGTCCATCGAAGCCTTTAATGGCATTTTCATCTTTAATGTCTTTTTCAATTTTCTTCCAGTCCACACCAAACGGTGGATTGGATAGCATGTATTCAAACTTGTCGGCATACAGCTGATCATTGGATAAGGTGTTACCCAATTTAATGTTATCCACCTCTTGCCCTTTGATCATCATATCCGCTTTACAAATGGCATAACTCTCAGGATTTAGCTCTTGACCAAAAGCTTTCATAACCGCTTGCGGATTCAGCTCATGCACATATTCCATGCCCGATGATAAAAATCCGCCAGTTCCAGCGGTGGGATCATAAATGGTACGAATAATACCAGGCTGGGTAAGTGCTTCATCATCCTCCATAAACACTAAGGACGTGGTTAAACGTACTATGTCACGCGGGGTAAAGTGCTCCCCTGCTGTTTCATTTGAGCCTTCCGCAAATCGACGGATCAACTCTTCAAAAGTCAGTCCCGTATCGTGATTAGAGATCGCCTTGGGACTAAGATCTGTGGCACGGACTTTCTGCACCACTTTATAAAGTAAATTGGCATCACTCAACTGACCAATAAATTCAGCAAAGTTAAAGTACTCAAAGATCTCTCGCGCATCACTAGAGAAGCTTTGAATGTAGCTAAGGAGATTATCCTTAATGCCATTTTCACCCAGCTTGGATAGATCCATCTTAGAGGTATTAAAGAACGACAACCCGCCGGTGGCGCGCAGGATTAACTTTTCTTGTGCTTCCTCTGGCAGATTCAAGCCTTGCACTCGCTCATGCTCAACGATAACAGCGTCTTTAGTCTCTTCTAAAACGCCTTCTAATCGTCTTAGCAACGTAAATGGCAATATGATACGACCATATTGTGACTGCTTGAAATCACCGCGTAATAGGTCAGCGATTGACCAGCAGTAGCTGGCTAGATTGTTGGGGGTTTGATTTTCGTTTGTCATTTATTATGTATTCCAATACTTCTTTATTCTGGCGTTTGAATTATTAACTAAAACTAGCTCGGTAATTATTAGCCGATAGATTAACATGTTTTTCTATTGAGCCGGGTAATACAAAAAACCTGGGTGCTGCTCGAAATTCGTACACCCTATACAGCGCATAACGCTGCGATTCCTGTTTAGAAAAGGCCACTTCATTATCGCTAATGTAAAAGGGTTGGTATTTACCGCTATTGGTCGTTTTAACTTCAACAAATAACTCGTTTTCTTTACCGCGGCTATCAATGGAAAAAGATCGCACATCATACCCTAAGCCATCACCTTCATCTTTGCTAGCCCAGACTACTTCATCAGCTAAGTCACTTCGACCAAGTTCAGTTAATCGATGTTTTTCAAAATTCAGCACTAGCTCTTCACCGCCTTCACCAAGCGCACGGTTATTCGCTTCACGTTGCACAAAATTTGTTTTTCGCGAGATAAACTTACGATTGGGGATTTGAGGCGTGGTAATTCGCTCAGGAATTTCATCATCTAAAAGATTACTGGTGACGGCATAAGGTGATTTGTTGCTGTAGTGTACTTGTTCTAGCGTTTTATCAAATAGCTCTGGCTGCGCTGCGATGTAGGCCAACACCGTATTAGAAAGCTGCTTTTGATAATTAAAGGCTGGTTTATATCCGGCAATGTAAGGAAGCCCCATTTCAATTAATACTGCACTGATATTTTGATATTTATATTCGACCGACTTTTCGCTTCGCTTGCTGAGAGTTTCAGCCAAGGCTTTTCGGTGATGACTTTTTACATATTTTTGATTGGTAATTTCTTTAATTAGCATTTCAAAATAACTAGCAACAGTAGCTTCACACTCTAGCCAATTCCAGCCTTTGCCAACGTCTAGCAATTCATCTCTGGTTGTCGGATTAAAACTTAAGTTTGAATGAAGCGCTTTGGCTAAGTATTTTCTAACCACTTCAAAACTTAAAAGCTCAAATAATTCATCGTCTAAAAACGCATAGTCAATGTATTTATCAAGATCACCCGGCCCACCAACTCGCTTGAGACTAGAGAACTCATTGCTTTTTCCTGGTTTAGGTTTCAAAAACCAAAAGCCGCTGGTTCGCAGATGGAAAAATGGTAAATGGGGATTATTACGATCATTGTCTGACTTGAGTCGGTCAAACTCTTGAGTGAATCGTTCTTTTAAGTCTTGATTAAAGTAAATTTTATTGTCTTGAATTTCACCGCAATCAATTGCATCAAGAACAGCCAGCAACATCGCGACTTTATGAGGGCTCTTACGGTCGCCGGTTTGATTTAAATTAAGCGACTGAAATTTTTGCTCGTAAAACTCAAGACTCATCAGAATAACTCTGCTTCCCAGCAATCACACCTCTCACCCCACCTCTAGGACTCTCACAATCCCCATCTCGCCTAGGGATCAAATGAATATGACAATGCATCACCGTTTGCCCAGCACTCTCCCCACAATTCATACCAATATTAAACCCAGTAATGGATGAGTCTTTTTGTATTCGCTGTTCGCGAAGTGAAGATAACAACTGATTAGCCGCTTGCTGCTCTTGCTCGGTTAAATCAAACCAAGTTTCAACATGGCGTTTAGGGATAATAAGGGTATGATCTTCGGTTACTGGGAAACCATCGAGGATGACCAAGAATAAGTCGGACTCAGCAGCAATTCTGCTTTTAGGCAATTCACAAAATATGCACGATGATTGATTCAATCCTTTACTCCAAGTCCTCATTATTAACCTTAATTGCCTTACTTAAAACTTAGCTTCGCTTGTCCTTAACATAAACAATTGGGTTCTTTTGATTTCGCACTTTTCGACGTTCTACATCAAATAATTCAGTAACTTCAATCAGCGATGTTAAATTGATATATCCATAGGTTCTCGTATCGAAATCAGGATATTGCCGCTTTATCAAACCACCACATAGAGCCAGTTGAGCCCATCCATCGTCATCTGCGTACTCTGCGATGGAGTTTCTAATAATCCTAATTAGCTTAGAGTCCCCACATAATTCTTTTTTTGACTTCTTATCAGATTGAGCTGTTGATTTAGTGGATTTCTTTTTAGGGCTTTCTTGCTGTAAATCTTCTTCGATATTGCGTAAAACTTCGGTAGAAATAAAATCATCACAAGCGTTTCTAAAAGCCAGCGGTGTCTTTACCTCACCTACCCCAAATACAAAAACTTGTGACTCCTTTAAGCGAGATGCTAGCTTAGTGAAGTCACTGTCACTAGTGACTAGTGCAAACGCGTCATATTTGTTTGAATAAAGCAAATCCATGGTATCTATAATCATCGCTGCGTCTGATGAGTTTTTACCCTGGGTATAAGAAAATTGCTGAACTGGAGTGATTGCTAATTCGTTAAGAGGTTGCTTCCAATTCTTTAGATGGTTTGAGCTCCAATCCCCGTAAGCCTTTTTAACGACTAAATGCCCGTGTTTAGATAGCTCCGCTAGCACTGCACCTAAAACTGAGCATTGCGCATTTTCTGCGTCAATAAGTACGGCTATCTTTTTCTCGGTGTTTAAATCCTTCAAACTTTCCTCGCTCTTTTATGAGATAAGCACTTTCGTTGACATAGCGCCTTAATCCCTTCTCCAATACAGCAACTTTTATAATCAACCGTTTGAGCTTAACAGCTTGATTTACATAAGTAAATGGGGAACAGCCGGAGGCTGTTAGGTTTTGGGAATGGAGCTGGGAGGTAGGAGCTGGGAAAAGAATAGTAGCGGGTTTCGAGTGGCTAGTTGCGAGGGAATGGTGCTGGGAGCTGGGAGCTGGGAGCTGGGAAAATCATAGTTGCTAGTTACGGGTTGCGAGGTAAAGCAGCTTCGAGTGGCTGGTTGCGGGCCGCGGGTTAAACATGAAGTAAAAAAGAATTTAGGAGCTCCCTCTCCCTCGCCCTCTCCCTCCTGAGAGGGTTAAACAGCATCGAGTTGTGGGTTACGAGCTAAAACAGCTTCGAGTGGCGAGTTGCTAGTCGAAATCAATCATTTCCATCCCCTCTCCAGCGGGAGACGACTCCAAGAGAAGATAACGGGTCAGGTCGCGTTATTAACTATATTATCAATCGTGTGAATCACGGACATCATTTCAATTTTTATAAGGCTAATTCCTTATGATCATTAGTGAGTTAAACATGCTCTGAACTGGAATCATTATTTTTGATTAACAAATGTCTATTTCTATATTTCAATTGGTTGATAAGATTGAATAACAGTATTAACCGCAAAACCCACTAAATGTAGAGGCACTATTCTGACAATTATTCGTTTTTAACTCGCTCACGCGATTAAAGTATTCTTCACAAAACTGACTATCGCCTCCTTTGCCACCGGTTTTAATAATCCTCTGCAATTCTATAAGCCTTCCTACAGTCCACCGACAGGCACTATTTTTCTCAACTAATTGCACAATAGAAGCGCTCTGGCTTCTTTGTTGTTGACTCGGTTTAAACTCCTTCCGCATCTTTTCACTCATTTTGGCAACCTGTTGCTTTAGTAAACGTCTCTGTGCCTCATCCAAAGCGATTTGACGCAAAGTTTTGCTCACACTTTCTTGTTCTGGCTTACTATTTTTGATTGAGTCAAAAAGCAATGACTTAGAAGTGTATGGTATACCTGAATACTGATCTTTGGCTTTTGTAAACCCATGGATGTGTCCGAAATACCAACCAGTATAACCGGCACAGCTCGAAACTATGATCAAGAGGCCAAGGCTAAAAATTGTTTTCATCATATGGTAATCCTTTACTCTGCATATATGGTGGGTTGAGAATTTTAACAACATTGACAACGAACATGTTACAAATATAACAGGTTGTTTTGTGTGAGTAAATGGCGGAACAGCCGGAGGCTGTTAGGTTTTGGGAATGGAGCTGGGAAAAGAATAGTAGCTAGTTACGGGTTGCGGGTTGCTAGTTAAAGGGGCTAGGAGCTGGGGGCTGGGAGCTGGGATGGCTCGCCCCTAAAAAAGTAGCCACCGCATTTTAAAGGGCTAGGGACCGCTTTTAGGACATATTTAAGATGACGGAGTGAACATTAGTTTATTTTATCGCCCTGTTTTCTCCCCACAGCATCAACTCAAATATTGCCAAAATCCATCTCAGTTTCTAATAAATACCGTCAATTTAGTGTAATTGTTCACAAATTTTACAAAGGATCTTAGTCAAGTCTACTTACCTGACTTGATCGCTGGCATACTCCAGCCCATAAAAAGAACATGGTCATCAGACCAATTAAAACTCTCATGGAAAGAGTTAATTTGAGGCACAGATAACATGAAAACCGAATTACCAAACCCTCGTCGGGTGGCCGGTTTCATCGACCGGCTCAATCCTAGTTCCATTGGGTATAGCTGCATTACAGTGTGCGCATTGTATGTAGTTTCAGTGTTTATTTTTTACCAAGCTTTCACCACCGAGTTTGATGAAAGCAGCAAAATGGAAGGTGTACGAACCGCAATATTTTGGTTTCTGTCCCCTATCCTTTTAAAGTTTGCCGTTCAGCTGATTTCGTCGGTATTTTATCCGGTGATCGAATCACTTCGAGAAGGTCGAAATTTACGACCATTTAATGGCAAAGTCTCCGTTATTATTCCTGCTTACAACGAAGAAGTGGGGATTGCTAAAACCCTAAAATCCGTGATGGCTTCGGACTATCCTAATTTTGAAATTGTTGTTCTTAACGATGGCTCAACTGACTCCACCGAACAACAAATTATGCGATATATCGATCAAGCGAAAGAAGATGGAAGTTATACCCACGATATCCACTATCGTCGGCTAACCAATGGCGGCAAAGCCAAAGCGCTTAATCGTGGTTTACGAATTGCCAGTGGTGAAATTATTATCACCATTGATGCCGATTGTGTGGTTGATCCACAAGCCATTAGTCAAATGGTTAAAGGATTTAAACATGCCGATGTCGGCGCGGTTGCTGGTAACGTCGTGGTGGGTAATCGACAAAAACCGATTGAGTTAATTCAGCAACTCGAATACTTATGCGGATTCTTTTTTCGTCGAGCGGATTCCAATTTTGATTCAGTATTTATCATTGGTGGTGCGGCGGCAGCCTATCGGCGATCAACACTTGATAAAGTTGGTGGCTTTGACCACGAAATCATTACCGAAGATATCGAAATGTCGCTACGCATTTTGGCGCACGGTTACAAAACGCGTTACGCCGCTAATGCGGTGGTTTACACCGAAGGACCTTCGGATTTAAAAGGGTTATGTAACCAACGACTAAGATGGAAATACGGTCGCTTAGTCACCTTTTTTAAACACCGAAATTTATTCTTTAATTTTAACCAACGACCAAGTGTTTATTTAACCGCCTTCCTATTACCTTTAGCGGTTTATGCTGAAGTCGCCTTGTTACTTGAAGGATTCTTATTAACTATTTTTTATAGTTATACCTTTATTGCCCAAGACTTTTTCCCTATGGCGATGATGATCTTGTTTACCAGTGGCATGATTTCTATGCAGATTATGTTTGATAGTAAAAAGCGTTTTCATCTTAACCTGCTCGCGCTTGCTCCGGTCGCTTGGATTATTTTTTACTTTATTGATGTTATTGAGTTTCAAGCTTTAATCCGAAGTATTAAACGAGTGGTGAAAAAAGAAACATTACAGTGGCAAAAATGGGTCAGAGTGGGAATTGTTGCTGAACAGAAAAATCTGGTTTAGTTAAGCGACTCTTGGGTTTGATTTTTCAGAAGAAGGTCGTACTTTAGTGGCTAAAGTTTTATCCGTACGACCTCGCTCTCGTGCATTATTTTTACCATAAAATCCGACAGCTATTAAAAATAATACCGCGTAAAATAAACTCCTATTCAAACCGCATAATCACTAGCTCCATTACTATCGCTATTTCTATTTCTATTTCAAACGCTATTACTCATTCTATTGCTATTACTATCTTTATTACTTTCTTTATTGCTCTCTTTACCAATTCAGCCAAAGCATTCTCGCCGATTTACTTGCTATTCATCATAAGCAATTCTATTATTTCTAAATGACAGAGCTAATTTGACGGGATAAAGCAACATTTTGTCCTCACTCAGAAGCTTTAGGCTTTGGCGATACGCCAACAAACCGGATCGTTGATTTGAACATTTGGATCACAAAAGTTCTTTCTGGTACCGCTATTTGCACAACTTGTGCATTGACTTATATTGCACTCCCTTCTCTCACCTTGGCTGCTCCTCATTCAATCGTGACTAGTTCTTTGACTAATACCTTAACTCGTTCCGTGGCTAGCGCAGGCGACATTTCGAATGCTAGCAACTCCGTCTGGCTAAATGCCGAAACGTTCGAACTTGATGAACTCTCCGACGCAAGTGACAACTCAGAAGATGAACCCAATGACAATACCCGAGTGGCAAGCGTTTATGATCTTTCACTGGAAGAACTACTTAAGCTAAAACCGGTACAGGTAACAGCTCGAAAGCGCATGGAATTTAATATTGATGTGCCTGCCTCGGTGTCGGTTTTGGAAAAAAATCAATTAGAAACCTACACCTCGGCCGCCAGAGATATACGCTCACTCAGCGCGCGCAGTCCATCGCTGCAAATTGAATCTTCATTTGACCGACTCTTTCCTAGATTTTATCTACGCGGACTCGGCAACACAGATTTTGATATTAACGCTTCGCAACCAGTGTCTTTAGTATTTGACGGCGTGGTTCAAGAAAATCCCATGTTAAGAGGATTTCCTTTATTTGATATGCAACGCGTTGAAGTATTACGCGGTCCACAAGGCACATTGTTTGGAAGAAATACACCGGCTGGTGTTATCAAGTTAGAATCAGTACGACCTCAAGCGACTAACGACACCAACGCGTCATTAAGTTATGGCACCAGCCATACGCTTGATTTTAGAAGTGCAGTCAACTTTCAGCTCACAGCCAATGCCTTGTCTCGGTTGTCGCTGATTTATCAACAGCGAGATAATTGGATTGATAATGCCGCACCCGGATTTGAACAAAAAGATGAACTGGGTGGTTTTAAAGAAGTCGCTTTGCGTTGGCAATTGAATTATCAATTTAATCAACAATTCAGCGGATTATTTAATTTTCATGCTCGAGACTTTCAGGGCGAGCCTGCGGTATTTAGAGCTAACATTTTAGACCCAGGAAACAATCGCCTAAATCAAAATTTTGACAGCGATAGAGTTTTTCTTGATGCGGCACAAAGAACCGAACAGACTCTAACAAACCAAGGCGGTAGCCTGACCCTCGATTATCAGTTTGATGATTTGTTATTTACCTCAATCAGCGGTTATGAAAGTGTTGAAACTTTTTCAGTGGGTGACGTTGATGGCGGTTATGGCGCCGTATTTACGCCTGACTCAGGTCCTGGCGTTATTAGCTTTCCTGCTGAAAATGCTTCTAACATTCCCAAACATCGTCAATATACCCAAGAAATAAGGTGGTCGAGTGAAAATCGACAAAGCCTAGGTTATCAATTTGGTGCGTTTGCCTTTAAAGAAAACTTATTTATAAAAAACCAAAGTTATGACTCGCTAAATAACGGTGAATTAAATGGCATTGCGCTCCAACATCAAGAAACCAGTGCCTGGGCAATTTTTGGCACCCTTGATTATGCGATTACCGATAAGTTAAGCATGACCACGGGGCTTCGCTATGGCTCAGATAAAAAAAGTTACTCGACCGAACGATTACTCAGCCCCATTGGCTCGGGAACACTTGACCCGATACAGGTTGATAAAAGCGACAGCCACCTCAGTTGGGATATATCTGGCGTTTATCAGTGGCAACAAAATACTAATTTTTATTATCGAATCGCTAAGGGATTTAGAGCGCCCAGCATTCAAGGTAGAGTCATCTTTAGCGACGCCGTCACTACCGCAAAATCAGAGCAATTAGTGTCAATTGAAATCGGCTTAAAAACCAGTTTTTGGCAAGAGCAAGGAAAGCTCAACGCCTCCCTTTTCTCTTATAATATTGAAGATCAACAAGTAACCGCGGTCGGTGGTGAGGATATTAATAATCGATTACTAAACGTGGCTGACACTAAAAGTTATGGGTTTGAACTGGATGCTGAATTTTCACTGGATCAACATTGGCGAATTAATACCGGCGTCAGTTTAAACCAGAGCGAAATTAACGATCCCAGTTTATCGGTTTCAGTGTGCCCCCAGTGCACCATTACCGATCCCATCAACCAACAAGGTTTTGCCATAATTGATGGCAATAACCTCCCCCATGCACCTCGTTGGATTGCTTTTGTCTTGGCTAATTATCAAACCGAATGGCAGTCTGGACTGTTGTTTTTTCAAACAGACTGGGCGTATCGCAGCGAAGTTGATTTTTTTCTCTATCATTCCGAAGAGTTCACCGGACCAGCCTTGTTAGAAGGCGGACTTAAATTCGGTTATCGCTGGAAAAAAGATCAGTTTAATTATGAAGTCTCCCTACTTGGCAGAAACATAACTAATCAGCAAGAAATTATCGGTGGTGTTGATTTCAATAATTTAACCGGCATCGTTAACGAACCCCAATATATCGGTATAGAGTTTAAGATTGGATTGTGATCGTGGCGCGCCCGGCTGATCGAGCAAGGTTCCCGACGAAGTATTGCTTCGTCCTTGCGAGAGCCCGAGGTTACCGCCGAGGGAACTCCAACAAAGAGCCCTGATTCTAGCTAAATTTATCTTGTGTTGTGATCGTGGCGCGCCCGGCTGATCGAGCAAGGTTCTCGACGAAGTATTGCTTCGTCCTTGCGAGAGCCCGAGGTTACCGCCGAGGGAACTCCAACAAAGAGCCCTGATTCTAGCTAAATTTATCTTGTGTTGTGATCGTGGCGCGCCCGGCTGATCGAGCAAGGTTCTCGACGAAGTATTGCTTCGTCCTTGCGAGAGCCCGAGGTTACGGCCGAGGGAACTCCAACAAAGAGCCCTGATTCTAGCTAAATTTATCTTGTGTTGTGATCGTGGCGCGCCCGGCAGGAGTCGAACCTGCGACCTAACCCTTAGGAGGGGTTCGCTCTATCCAGCTGAGCTACGGGCGCTTTAGAAAGATTAAAAGTCAACTGATTTAACTCAGTCGAGTTTGATGCGAATAGTAAACTATATGAGCTTGAAATCAAGTGCTTGATAGTCGAGTTATAAAGGGAATTAAGATAGCGTTTGCGCCTTAGAGTGTTTTGAGCTTGTCGCGTAGGGGGATATTAAAAAGGTTTAATCTTTAAAACTTTCAACGGGGCTTTGGTTCAGTTGGAATAGATTCAAAATCAAAGATATTTCATAGCGGTTTTCTTAGAGATGATTTACTTTTTTCGTTAAAAGCGTTTCGCAGCGCTAAAGCTTTTCTGCGATTTACTTTTTTCAAGAGCTAAAAAAGTAAACAAAAAAGCCCATCGCTAAGTCCGCTGGGACACCGAGATTGACCTAATGTTTTAGCCTAACTGACTTTGTGACGCCCACCACCTGTTTGTCTGTGTGGCCCATCCCAATGCTCCTTACTCCGTTCAATTGTTCTCGATACGTAATCGGTGGCGTAAATTACGCTACCAAAGCTTTACCCGCCTAGCGGCCATCACTTTAACACTTATAGAACGCCTTAGAGCGGCGACAAAACTCTGTTTTCGTAATGGATTAGGCTTTTTATGTTTTCGCCCAGTGGCTACGAGCAATCCGGCTTCCCCATGTCCATCGGATCAGTGGAAAAGGTGTTTGAGCACAGCGAGTTCTTTTCCGCCCGATGGACGCTGAAAACAACTACGCTCCTGTTTTAAGAAATCAAAACGTCCCGCACACCCATTTGCGCTCGTTTCAACGAAAGAAGCTTTTGCATACTTTTGTCTTCTAACAAAAGTATGTCGCACGCAAACAAAGCGGTGCGAAACGCCTTTGGCATAAAAAACCTTGTTTTACCCGCCTAGCGGCTATAACGGAGATTTGAAATTCATGAGGTAGCGGGTAGACAAGAAAAGCATATGAGCGTGAGCGAGCTCTTTTCTTCCGCTGACTCACTATCAACAAATCCGGACAGAGCAGGCATAGATGAGCTTACAATAAGTCCCAAATTAGTTATCTTCAGCGAAAAGTGCTATTGGTTACTTTCACTTAGTGGCGCCTACATTTGGTGTCACTTAACAAAAGTGACTCGAAGGAAAGCTTTTTTCTTAGAGATAATTTACTTTTTTCTTTAAAAGCGTTTCGCAGCGCTAAAGCTTTTCTGCGATTTACTTTTTTCAAGAGCTAAAAAAGTAAACAAAAAAGCCCATCGCTAAGTCCGCTGGGACACCGAGATTGACCTAATGTTTTAGCCTAACTGACTTTGGGACGCCCACCACCTGTTTGTCTGTGTGGCCCATCCCAATGCTCCTTACTCCGTTCAATTGTTCTCGATACGTAATCGGTGACGTGAATTACACTACCAAAGTTTTCACCGCCTAGCGGCTATCACTTTAACACCTATAGAAAGCCTTAGAGCGGCGACAAAACTCTGTTTTCGTAATGGACTTAGGCTTTTTATGTTTTCGCCCAGTGGCTTCGAGCAACCCGGCTTCCCCATGTCCATCGGATCAGTGGAAAAGGTGTTTGAGCACAGCGAGTTCTTTTCCGCCCGATGGGCGCTGAAAACAAGTACGCTCCTTTTTTAGAAATCAAAACGTCCCGCACACCCACTTGCGCTCGTTTCAACAAAAGAAGCTTTTGCATACTTTTGTCTTCTAACAAAAGTGTGTCGCACGCAAGCAAAGCGGTGCGAAACGCCTTTGGCATAAAAACCTTGTTTTACCCGCCTAGCGGCTATCACTTTAACACTTATAGAACGCCTTAGAGCAGCGACAAAACTCTGTTTTCGTAATGGATTAGGCTTTTTAGGTTTTCGCCCAGTGGCTACGAGCAACCCCGGCTTCCCCATGTCCATCGGATCAGTGGAAAAGGTGTTTGAGCACAGCGAGTTCTTTTCCGCCCGATGGACGCTGAAAACAACTACGCTCCTGTTTTAGAAATCAAAACGTCCCGCACACCCATTTGCGCTCGTTTCAACAAAAGAAGCTTTTGCATACTTTTGTCTTCTAACAAAAGTATGTCGCACGCAAGCAAAGCGGTGCGAAACGCCTTTGGCATAAAAAACCTTGTTTTACCGGCCTAGCGGCCATTACTTTAACACTTATTGAAAGCCTTAGAGCAGCGACAAAACTCTGTCTTCGTAATGGATTAGGCTTTTTATGTTTTCGCCCAGTGGCTTCGAGCAACCTGGCTTCCCCATGTCCATCGGATCAGTGGAAAAGGTGTTTGAGTACAGCGAGTTCTTTTCCGCCCGATGGGCGCTGAAAACAACTACGCTCCTGTTTTAGAAATCAAAACGTCCCGCACACCCAGTTGCGCTCGTTTCAACGAAAGAAGCTTTTGCATACTTTTGTCTTCTAACAAAAGTATGTCGCACGCAAGCAAAGCGGTGCGAAACGCCTTTGGCATAAAAAGCCTTTTCCTAGAAAAGCGCCCCCTCGCCTTAACCAACTGAAACGAGTTGCGAGTTACCAGCAACTCATTTCCAAAACCTAAAACCTAAAACCTAAAACTACAAAGCCGACCACCTAAACCCAAGACTCGCACTACTTTTTTCATGGGTATAAAAATCATCAACATTTTCAAAGTTAGAATGCTCTAACTCTACATAAAGGGCAATGTTAGTGTCGTAAAGAGTGGCAAAGATCCACTCATAACCCAAGTTAATGGTAACGCCTTGGCGTTCGCGTTGATCGTCTTCGTAGGTTTCGGGCATGGCATCGGGATCAACTTGTGATTCGATTTGGTTTACCAAAGAAAATTTTAAATATTTAACACTGGCATTAAGAAATTGGTAATCGCTAATTCGATGAACCGCAGCCATGCCAAGAAAGCCGCCGGTGGCGTTATAATAACCGGTTACTGTATCTCTTCGTTCGGTATAATTGTAGGTATAGCGCCAGCGCGTGTCTTCATTTGGCTGGTAAATATAACCTAAATTTAAGATCGAATAGTTAAACACAAGGTCTGTGTCGACGATTGGGTTACCGCTTTCTAAATCGATTCCACGGCGATCTAAATATTCTCGTTGTTTGAAGGTGCCGTTCATAAAAAACCGCCCAAGACTGGACGCTTTGTATTCGAATCCGGCAGTAAACTTTTGGTGATCGTAGTCGAGATTGGCAAGCCCGGGAATATCGATTGTTTCAAAGCTCTTGCTGCGTTGTTGGTATGACGCGCCGTATTCGAAGATATCATTGTGCAAATAGATCAATTCGGCAAAATAGCTTTGTTGGTCGTAATCATAGCGATCCGCAATGGACTCGCCAGCAAACACACCGACAAAGCCGGTTCGTTTATTAACATAAGTTTTGTCTTCAAACTGATAATCGGCAGCTATTTGATATTTAAAATTCTGCTCGCCGATGGAAAATAGATCTTTCAACCTTAACTCGGCACTACCGTAATAACGGTCTGCTCGCGGATCGTCGTCGTACTGAACTTTAGTGATATTGGCTTTGACATCTAAAACCTCAAACAGCTGGGTCGCAAATTTGAAATCACCTTTAAGAAAATTAACCGCTTCTTCGGGTTTATAGGTTTCGGAAAGTTCGTGAGGGTTGTCGTCTAGTCCATAAGTGGCTGTGGCATTAAACATGTTTTTATCTGCCGCCATAGCCAATGGTGTGGTGAATAACACACTGCAAACCATAGAAATCTTGGCTAGTTTACCGATAAGCCTACTGTGCATAAAACCAATTACCTTTTGCTGTTTCCATGGAAAGCCTAATGTTTACTTCTTTGAATTTTGATTATTTAAATTACGGTCGATCACCGAAACGGTCATGTTAACCTTTTAAATCTAGCCCAAGTTGGTCGCTAAAACCGTGATTGTTCGCAAGAATTGGCCCGTTGACCTTGTTAAACCCAGCTAATCACGCTTCTGCTAACATTTTAGTCGCTCTGAGTGCGAGCATAACGAACCGCTTCACAAAAACCAAGCCTAAGCCGGCCAACAGCCTCCCTTATGGCTAGATTCAATTATAGTCATTGAATAGTAGTTACGCCGATAAATCGCCTCGGCGTCAGCCTGAGGATGGGACAGAGTCGCTCATCGGTTAAATTAGCGGTTAAATGATTGACCAGAGCACAGAGATTACTGGGCTAGCAGCAATTGGGGGTCTAAGCGCACGTTGTACCAATTAAGACGCCAATCTAAATGCGAGCCTGTCGCCCTACCGGTAGCCCCCATGCCGCCGATTACTTCGCCTTGCTTCAGTTCCTGACCAGCTTTCACGTCGATTCGACTCAAATGAATATAAGTTGAAGATATTCCATAACCGTGATCGATGATCACCGTACCACCAGAATAAAATAAATCAGGCTCGGCGAGGGTCACCACGCCATCCGCTGGTGCAATGATTGCGGTGCCGACCTTATTGGCGATATCTAAGCCGTAGTGTGGGCGCTTTGGGTCGCCATTAAGCACGCGTTGGCTACCATAGACTCCAGAAATCCGCCCTTCAGCCGGTTTAATAAACTGCATCATAAAAGCGGTTTGAAAACTAGTTTCTTGGCGGGCTTGTCTTACCATGGCGGCTTCTTTTTTAATCCGCGCCAGTGTCTCTTTTGAAGTTGGGTTAACCTTACTCGGTGGCAAGCCATCGACTCGCTCGATTTTCCATTCGCGTTTGGCGATGCTTAAGGGAAATTTATCGACCTTTGATGCTTGTTTTACTTCAAGTTCTAACGCTAATTGGCTGTCTCGCCCCACCCCAAAAACAAACTCTCCGGTTTCGGTTAAAGCGAGCTTTTTACCTTGGAAATAGACCTCACCGTCCACCAGCACACGTCCAACAATAAGACTGCCCTGCTGCGGATTTTCGGTAAATATTTGCAGTAGCGGTTGTTTGGCCGTCAGCTTAGTGGTCGGCAAACATAAACTGGCGGCAATTAACGCGATGATCAGCCATCGGAGGCTGGTTACTATCGATGCTTGTTGCTGAGCAATCATAATTTTTATCAGTCCTTCGGTTATTATTTATAACGTGATTGCAAAATCTCTGTTCAAAGGCTTGTTTTTATCGCAAGCACTTGAAGGATATGGATTTTGCCATGCTTTACAAATTTCAACTGAGAGCTAATTCAAACTAACTGCTATTGAATGGGTTGACCAGCAATTATTTTCCAGCCAACCCGGTTTTTTGCGTTGTTACGCTTGCGCTTCACGCTGTTGGATAAATGCCAAAGCACGCTCTATTCGAGCCAAAGTGCGTTGTTTACCAACCCACATTAAAGTTAAATCGATGGCCGGTGACATTCCACCACCGGTGGCAGCCACCCGTAACGGCATTCCGACTTTACCCATACCAATCTCCAGCTCTTCTGCCGTTTGATTGACAGCGTTTTGGATCGCTTCAGCTTGCCATACGTCGATGTCAGCTAATTTTTGTTGGATCAACTCAAGCGCAGGCTTAGCTACTGGTCGTAAATGCTTTTTAGCAGCCTTTTCATCAAACGCATCAAACTCACAATAATAGGGTTTAATTGCACTCACTAGCTCAACTAACGTTTGCGATCGTTCTGAAAATTCAGGGATCAGTCCATCGATTGCGGGTCCATCGTTTAAATCAACACCTTGTTTATCGAGGTGCCATTGAAGGTGAGGTAATAATTCCGCCACTGGCGTGGATTTTATATATTGTTGATTAAGCCATTTTAACTTGTCAGTATTAAACGCCGAAGGCGCTTTGTTAATTTGATTAATATCGAACAAGGTTTTCATTTCATCTATGGAGAATATTTCCTGATCGCCATGCGACCAGCCTAATCGAACCAAGTAATTAAGCACCGCGTGGGGTAAGAAGCCTTCATCGCGATATTGCATGACACTCACAGCACCATGTCGTTTTGAGAGTTTTTTGCCATCATCGCCTAATATCATCGGAACATGGCCATATTCTGGGTATTGCGCACCCAGCGCCTTAAAAATGTTGATTTGGCGTGGCGTGTTATTGAGGTGATCATCACCTCTTAACACCTGAGTGATCCCCATATCTAAATCATCAATTACCACGGTAAAGTTATAAGTGGGTGAACCGTCGGTACGCGCGATGATTAAGTCGTCCAATTCGGCGTTACTAAAGGTTACCTTCCCCTTAACGACATCATTGAAGCTCACTTCGCCTTCCAGCGGATTTTTAAACCGAATAACATGATCTTTACTGAGATCAATATCCGAAGCCGCAAGATCTCGACATTTACCATCATATCGTGGCTTTTGCTTACTATTCATTTGATCTTCGCGCAATTTATCCAATCTTTCACGAGAACAAAAGCAGGGGTAAGCATGGCCATCGTCACCAAGCTGTTGAATGACTTGCTTGTATCGCTCAAAACGGTGAGTCTGATAAATCGGCCCTTCATCCCAGTCTAGCTCGAGCCATTTCATACCGTCCAAAATAGCCTGAACAGCTTCGGGTGTGGAGCGTTCTAAATCGGTGTCTTCAATTCTGAGGACAAATTGCCCTTGATTGGCTTTAGCGTGCAGCCAACAATAAAGCGCAGTTCGCGCTCCGCCGACGTGCAAATAACCGGTAGGTGAAGGTGCAAAACGAGTTTTTACGGACATGAGGATATCGCTTGTTGATAGTTGCCAAAATTCGGCCGCTATTCTAACAAATCGAGGCGAGAAAAAATAATTAAATTAGGGGTTGACCGAGTATAAAATTGCCACTAGAATGCGCACCTCTTGAGAGAGACATCCATGACTCTTGAAAGAATCCGTGGGACTTTAGCTCAGTTGGGAGAGCATCGCCCTTACAAGGCGAGGGTCAGTGGTTCGAGCCCACTAAGTCCCACCATATTTACCAAAAAGCCTGCATTTATGCGGGCTTTTTTGTGCCTGTTGGAAAATCAAGCAAATTCAAAAGACTATTCACCAAAGCTTGCCCCGCGCAGCGCTGTGGGTACAGAGGCACGGAGAACACGGAGGAAAAACACTCAATTGACTCATGCCATAAATTACCTATTCAAGAAAATGTGTAAACTCTTAAATTTTCCACGCGAGCAACTAGCAACTAGCAACTAGCAACTAGCAACTAATAAATATCAATGCTCTATTAGTAAATATCAAAGTAGCATTTCCATCTCATGCCAGCTTAATCCCCCATGTTCTGATTCTGAAGGGCCCAAGTCCACAAAACCGAAACGAGCATACATAGGAATTAATTCTGTTTGACAGATTAACATGATTTTTTGCTTACCCATGCCACGCATTCGCTTGATGAACTCAATCATTAACCGGCTAGCCATGCCCTGTCGTTGATAATCTGGATGGGTAACGACCGACATAATTACGATTATTTTTCCATCGTCGTGATGCCCAATCAGTTCCTTAAATGACTCATCGGAAAGCGTGACTTGATCGGCGGCACCGCAATTTATAAAACCGATAATTTCTTTCGAATTCTCGAGGATTAAAAACCCTTGCGGATACAATTGAATCCGCTTGAGAATTTTATCTTTGCTAGCCGCTTCGTCTCCGGCATATGCTTCCGTTTCGATTAAATAACAGCGATCTAAGTCATCAGGCTGCGCTTGGCGAAAAGTGAGTTGCGGCATTTTTAGGCATTAAGTTCAAAGAAATAAATAATGCTTCGATGTTAGCAGGCTTGGGTTGAATTAGCGACGTTAAAATTTTACCGCTGTAATGAGTCGTTTTTAGTCGCTTACAATGATAGATTTGCACTTCACTTTGCTTTAAAAAGCCACAAAATTGCTCTTTCAAAATGAGCCCGCCAAAAAGATTCGTGATGCTCTCCACCTTTAATGGTGCTTGCGGATATTTGAGTTTCAGACAATCCCTGCTTTTTGATTTGCGCGATCATTCTGTTCATGTCGGAAACCATATCGACCCCTTCCTTTTCTCCCATTAAGAAAAATAGACGCGCGCTGGGATTGAGCTTTTTAGAATCTGTAAACTCATAAACTTTATCAGAGTACCAATACGAAGGCGAAAAAATTCCGGCCTTAGAGAAAACTTCTGAATACTCGAAGATACCATAGTGGGATATTAAACCGCCCATTGAACTCCCCATGATTGCCGTATTATTGACATCGGCAAGGGTCCTATAATTACTATCGATGTACGGCTTCACCACATCAACAATAAATTTCATATAGTGACCCCCTTCAGCTGTTCCATAATCTGAGTTAGGCCAGGGGCTCAGCTCATTCATTCGCTTGTCTTCGCCATTATCGATTCCAACCACAATCAGTGAGAGTTTTCCTTGTTGATGCAACTTATCGAGTGTTTCGTCGACACCCCACTCGCCTGCGTAAGAGGTGGAATCATCAAAAAGATTTTGGCCATCATGCATGTAGAGGACCGGATAAGCGCGTTGAGATTGTTGGTAGTCCGGCGGTAAATACAATCTAATTTTTCGTTGCCGATTAACACCAGGGATGACCAATTGATTATCGAGTAGATAAACGTTTTCGCTTGCACTGGGGAGCCTAGGCTCTTCCGATTGACAGGCGCTTAATAGAAAGCACAATATCAAAGCGCTGTTCCATCTTTTACGTCCGGCTCTGAATAATCGATGATATTGTTTCATAGAGACTCCCCGATTATTTTTTAAAGTGAAATACTTTAGACTCTAAAGGTTTTAATTCCAATTGGATTTTTCCTAGGTCGGCTTCCACTTTAAGCTGCGCAGACTCAGCCACTTGAGGTGCTAACGCGTCCTTGAGTGGAATCGACATTGATGATGAAATTTGCCATTGTCGCAATAATTCTTTGGGTATTTCCAGTTGCAACTTATATTCATTAATAGCAGAAAAATTACTGACAACAATAACGTGATTGTTATCATCCCAACGTGCAAATGAAAACAAAGATTCGTCGTACTCTTTTGACTGCGCCAGATTGAAGCGGTGTAAATTAAAAAACTCGCCGTTAAAAGCTGAATTAGTCGCGCTAAAATTGAGTAGGTCTACGTAAAATTGACGTAATGCTTTTTCTAATTCGGTCGATTGACCACCATCAAACTTACCACCATTCATCCATCGCTGTAAGCTAGGGACCCCCCAATAATCAAAAATTGTAGTTCGTGTTGGGTCACCGAATCCAGCCTCGCCATCGCCCGGCTCGCCAAGCGCTTGCGCAAAGTATAATAGATTAGGACCTTTGCCGACTAAACTTGAAACTACCATTGCAGGCTTACCTTTATTGGCATCTCCGGCGAAGGGCTTGGAGGCAATTCGCTGTTCATCGTGGTTTTCTAAAAAGTGGAGCATGTGTGGATCGATATCTTGGTATCGTTCGATAATTGGAAGTAAATTTGAAGTCTTAGACTTTCCCTGCATTATAAGTTTTAGAGTGTCATAAAAATCGACTTTATCATAAAGGAAATCCATCTTTCCGAGCTTAATATAATCGCGGTACAAACTGGGGTTATAGACTTCAGCAATTAAGGTCGCCTGTGGGTTGTGGTGTTTAATTGCGCTATTCAGGTAGCTCCAAAACTCAACTGGAACCATTTCGGCCATATCAAACCGAAAGCCATCAACTCCCAAGTCGAGCCAATACAAAACGATTTGCTTAAATTTTCCCCATGAATCTGGAACGGATTTGTCTTGCCAAAAAACAAAATGCTCAGCTGCACTTTTGTTTTCAAACCCCTTAGGCAAACGCACAAAATCAAGACTGCCATCAGGCTTAACACCATAGTTAACTTTAACCGTTTCATACCAGTCATTAATATCCGGTTGCGCCTTACGAGCGCCGTTGCCCGTCCATTTAGCGGGGCTTTCTTCAAATAGATTATCTGCTAGGGGGTGACTTTCACCGTTAAGTGGCTGGTAACCGTTTTTGGATGCGGGGACTTTAAAGGATTCACCGACAATATAGTAAAAGTTATTATCACGCGCGTACTCTACCTTGGTGTTGTCATTTTCACCAAAATCAGTAACACCCTCGGGCTTTGATTGTGACTGATAATTTCTGGCGACATGGTTAGGAACGATATCAATGATGACTTTCATCCCCGCATCATGAGTGCGAGCTATTAATTGTTTAAATTCTTCTAATCGATTTTCCGGATTGATGGCGAGATCAGGATTAACATTGTAATAGTCCTTAACCGCATAAGGTGAGCCCGCTCGCCCTTTAACCACATCGGGGTCGTCTAAACTGATGCCGTATTCAGTATAGTCTCGAATCACCGCATGATGGGGCACACCGGTATACCAAATATGGCTGACACCAAACTCTTTAATCTTCTCGAGGGCAAGTGGTGTAAAGTCATTAAATTTACCGACACCATTTTCCTCGATGGTTCCCCACGGTTTGTTGGTGCTTTTTTGATTGCCAAATAAACGAGTAAAGACTTGGTAGATAACAGGTTTGCCGTTCTCTTGAGCGCCTGCTACTTCCGTAGGTTGGTTTTTAACTTGCTTCGTGGAGCTATTCACCGGCTTGTTTGAATCTTGCGCATTTTGCGACTCATTACAGCCAACCACAAGCAGAAGGCCTAGGATCATTGGCGTTAAGATTTTTATTGGGTTACGCATAGTCATTCTCATTATTGGTTGCGGTTAATTGATGATGCAAATGTAATTTTAGTCATGTTTTCTGTGAGTCAGCGATTAGTCTGACATGGTTGTTTGGGGGGACCAACTGTATCGTCTAATATCCCCTCTTTTTTTGCTGACCTTTAGCTCTGTGTCGAGCTGAGATACGACCGACCTCTGTATTCACTTTATGCGGTTAATTCAATGTAACGGTAACCTTTTGTTTTTGATGGTCCCACGCAAAACTAAACTCAATTTGTTTTTTCGATTGATTGTAATGGTAATTATTTTCCTGCAACTTTGTCTCACCGACACTTAATGATTTTGGTGCGCTTTCGATGCCGTGAATCATTAAATTGATTTCTCTTTGTTTTGGCATTGATTGATAACCCGGGCCAGTTCTTTGAAGGGCTATCACCAACTGATTATCTTGACTTTCGGCGGTAAAGTTTAATAGCTCGTAGTTTTTATTAGCAATGTTATTTGGTGTAACACCGTCATCTTCATACATTTGATACTGGCCTTGTTTGGAATTGGTATCGTGATAATAATGTAGCTTGAGTTTTTGACTTGAGTAGTCTTTGGTGTTGTTGATGGGCTCTATCATCGGAATAAAAGCGCCCGCTTTAACGAGCACCGGAATGGTTTGCAATGAAACCGGAATAGTTGCTTGTTGGTCGCCTTGGTATTTCTGTCCATCCCAAAAATCAAACCAGGTTCCAGCGGGTAATGCGACCTCCATTTTGTTTAGCCCTGGTTCGACTACCGGCGCGACCAGTAATGAATCGCCCCAATAATACTGGGTATTCACATCGAAGTTTGCGGATGGCTTTGTATCAGCCATCATCATTGGTCGCATTAATGGCATTCCAGTCTTACTATTTTGATAGGCCATGCTATACAAATAAGGAAGCATGGAATAACGAAGCTTAAGAAAATGCCTCACAATATCTTTTGTTTGCTGATCGTGGAAGATAGGTTCTGGGGCTATATTATCTTGCGCATGAGGTCTAAATACCGGTTGAAATACACCGTATTGCAGCCAGCGAATATACAACTCCTTATCGAATATTTCGCCCCCCGCAAAACCGCCTAAGTCAGAGTGAGTGTAAGCCAGTCCTTGCATGCCCATTTGCAATGAAAGCTCTACTTGTGGTTTTAACCCATCCCATGATCGTGACACGTCACCTGTCCAAGGGATCATGCCATAGCGTTGAGTCCCTGCGAATCCAGAACGCATCATCACAAATGGACGTTGATTGGGTGTATCGGCTAACAAGTTTTGGTAAACCATTTTAGCCCATTCGTGACCATAAGCGTTATGCAGTGTTTTGGCGGTGTAAGACTTTTGCATATCCGACACGTAATGGAGACCGTCATCGGGATGAACTTCTGGTTCACCGAGATCGCCCCAAACTCCGGCAACACCTTGCTGGGTTAATTGTGAATAGATCCCAGAAAACCAGTCTTTGGCATTATCATCAAAAATATCAATTAGCCCAGTATTTCCAAAATAAAAATCGAAGCGTTTAGCTTGACCTTGCTCATTTTTCATTAAGATTTTTGCATCGACAGCTTCTTGCCAACGATCGGAAGTTGACAGGATAAATGGCTCTGTTACTAAGATGGTTTTAATGCCTTGTTGATTCAGTTGGTTGATCATTTTTTCTGGTTCAGGAAAGGTGGTTTTATCCCACGCCAAGTTCCCCATAAACCCTTTGATATCATTCCCAAACCAATAGAGGTCGAGAATAATCGCATCAACCGGCATATCTTCTTGAATAAACTTATCGATAGTCTGTAACACTTGTTGTTGGTTTTTGTAACCAAAACGAGAGGAAAAATTACCAAATGCCCAACGAGGAGGAAGCGGTTGGGTACCGGTAACTTGAACATATTGATTAACCAACTGCGGGTAACTGTTTTCTGCAAAAACAACGTACGCCTTGCGTCCCGACTCGGCTTCAAAAATTAATTTATCTTGAATGGTTTTGCCTAAGTCAACAAACCCACTTGCGGTGTTGTCAAACAGTACGGCATATTGTTTATCAGAGATTACCAAGGGCAAGCTGTAATACATTTGCTCAGAATGAGTGGTATAGCCATAGTGCGCTCGATTATAGAGCGGCAAACGATGCCCTCGCCTATTCATACCTAACACTCGCTGCCCTGCCCCCATTAATTTTTCTTTTTCGCTTAACGAGAACTGAAGTTGGTTTAGCGGTTGACCTCTCGATGATGTAATTAACCAAACCGGTGATTGTTTGGTGAGCAATTCTTTGTTTCGGTAAAAGGCGATTTCTAAGGATGACTTGTCGATCACGGCAGATAATTTTTCTGCTTCAAACAGATAAGCCTTTTCAGTTTCCTGAAAGCTCGCTGTTTTTTTAGTCAAATTATCCTTAAGCGCAAATGATTTCAGTTGTGGTTGAGAACCCTCTAAAAATTCAACCTGAATTGCTCCTGTTTCCAAAGCAGACAATTGAATCGAGCGGTTCGCATTGCTCAAGGTTAATTGATTGTTGTTATATTCGTGAGTAATCGAAGCTTGCTGTACATCATAGCAGCTTGAAAGCATCCAAAGGCTAACTAAAATTAGCAAAAGCCTTGGATAAACTAATTTAGTCATTTTACTTTGAGGTTGGGCCGCAAAATGCTGAATGGGTTGTTGCAATTTATGCATTCATTTTTACCTAGTGTTTTTTAGTTATTTTTTAATTTCGGTGTTTTAAACTTCAACCCGATTAACTCCTAATCAGACTAATATTTATTAATGTCTCCGCAATAAACAATAAGATCTTCGCCATTAATAATAAGCCCGCCTCAGCTAAACTGCTGAAAGCTAAAACTGAATCACTTTCACCGACTTAGCTAACAGGTTGACCGGCGCCGCTAAATTGACTGACTGCTGGCTCAAGATATCGACTAACGGACGTTTTCGATCATTCGCATTAATCATGGTTTTAAATCGACGGGTATCCAATTCTTTCGCATGTTCATTTTTGTTGATGATGACCATGACTTTGTCTTTATCTGCTTTGCTCTCTCTAAAATAAACGTAAACACCTTTTTCCGGTGAGTAATGTGTCATTTTTCCATGGTGAATTGCGGCAGATGACTTACGCCAGTTTAAAAGTCGTTGGGTGAAAGCTAACATTTCCATTTGCTGATCAGTAAGCCCAACACGGTTAAAAACGCTGGCAGAATCCATTTGCCACCCTCCAGGAAAATCACTCCGTATCACCCCATGCGAACCTGAATCCCTGTTATCCATGAGTATTTCTGTGCCATAAAAATATTGCGGTATTCCACGTACAGTGGCAAAAAATACCATGGCAATTTTGCTTAGTTCCCTATCATGATTCAATTGTGTATAAATACGACTCATATCATGATTATCTGGAAAAACCACCAAGTTATCGGCGTCTGGATAAACAAAATCCACCGCTAATATTTCGTAAAGCTTGCGTAAACCACCCGACCAAGTTTCTTTTTCAAGCAACCCTTTTACCAGCGCCTCTTGTAATGGAAAGTCCATAAGTGACGGTAACTCTGATTGATATTGATCGTGCGTTTGTTTACCACGTTGCCAGTAAGCGACAATATTAGGGTTACTAGACCACTCCTCGCCAACAATGTTGAAGTTAGGGTATTCGCTCATAATTCTGCGAGTAAAATCGGTTAAGAATGCTTTGTCTGAATAGGAATAAGTATCCACTCTGAGTCCAGATAAATCAGCATATTCAATCCACCAAATACAATTTTGAATTAAATAATTAGCCAACATTGGATTACGCTGATTCAAGTCCGCCATAGTCGGAACAAACCATCCACTAGCAAAAGCTTCAATATCTTCTGGTGTGCCATGCGGATCTTGTAAGGCTTCACGGCGATGGGTAGTCTCAACATAGTGATCGGGATTATTTAACCAATCTCTGGTTGGCAAATCTTTTAACCACCAATGCTGCGTTCCAATATGATTAAGGATGACATCTTTGATGATCCCTATTCCACGCTTGTTAGCCGCATGGGACAATTGTTGGTATAACAAATTGGTTCCAAAGCGAGGATCTATTTTGTAGTAATCCGTGGTACTGTATCCATGATAAGTCACTTTGGGTTGTGCGTTTTCCAGCACTGGATTTAACCAAATTTGGGTGAACCCCATGGCTTCAATATATTCCAAATGATTAATAATGCCCTGAATATCACCGCCATGCCGGCCATCGTGATTAGCTCTGTCAACACCTTCGACTAACCCTTCTACCTTGTCATTAGTTAAATCACCATTAGCAAAGCGATCTGGCGTAATTAAATAAATGACATCCTTGGCACTGAAGCCTTGTCGTTGGCTGGATTGCTTCTGTCTGGATTTTAATAGATAACGATGGGTTAATATCTTGCGATCATCAAGCCAGAACTCAATCGGATAGTCACCCGATGGAGCGCTGCTAGAGATATCAATATTTAAGAATAGGTAATTTGGATTGGTGGTTTGCTCCAATCCAAGTAGACTCATGTGTTTGTTCGGTGTTTTAACTTGGTATTGACCAATACCCTTGCCATACATAAGCAGTTGTAACTGAGTATTTTTCATGCCAACCCACCAAAAAGGTGGCTCTACTCTATCGAGTGTCAGCTTACTTGTCTCTGATGCATAAACCAGGTGTCCCTGCTGCCCTATTAAAATGATTAGGGAACATAGAATTATTTTAAAAATATCGAGACGAGGGCCAAGGTTCATTAGTAAACAGTAATCCTTTAATTCAAGTCGTCTAATAGTACGAAACCTAAAATTAATTAACAGCAAACTGCATACGTATTCATTAAGTAACTCTGCTACGATTACCATAGTATAAGCTGCAATCAAATGAATTTGGTAACTCCACGGGCTCGCTATGAAATGGAATCATCTTCTGCTTTTGCTCTTTGTTTTACTGGTATTTTCAAACCACTCTGTTTGTAGCACCAATGTCGACCAAGAGTTTGTTCCTCAGTGGGCCAAGAGCGCAATCTGGTATCAAATTTTTCCAGAGCGATTTAGAGATGGCGATCCAACTAATAACCCCACCGTTAACGATATTCTTGGTGCTGACCCCGCTATCCCGCCAAAGGCATGGAATATACATCCATGGGGAAGCGACTGGTACCAAAGACAACCCTATGAACTGATCAACGGTGAAAAAGACATTGCTGTCCACCTGTTGCGACGACGATACGGCGGCGATATTCAAGGGATCTTAGATAAACTCGATTATCTGGAGTCGCTAGGCATCACTGCAGTTTACTTAAACCCCGTATTTGATTCTCCTTCCCTACACAAGTATGACGGCGCTAGCTATCATCATATTGACCCAAACTTTGGTCCTGATCCCGAGGGAGATCGAAAGCTGATTGCGACTGAAGATCCGCTTGACCCTAAAACTTGGGTTTGGACCAGTGCAGACAAGCTGGCGCTGGAATTAATTAGTGAACTTCATAAGCGCAATATTAAAGTAATCTTTGATGGTGTGTTTAACCACTTAGGCATCAATAGTTTTGCTTTCAAGAGCGTCGATAAACTTCAGCAAGCATCTCCGTTTGCGAGCTGGCTTGAGATTAAGCAATTTAGGGATGAAGCTGCTGGAAAAGCGTTTGAGTATGAAGGTTGGTTTGGTGTTAAGTCTTTACCGGTTTGGAAAGAAAATGAAAACGGTATTGTTAGCGGTCCAAGAGAATACATCTTTCACGCGACTCAACGCTGGATGAACCCAGATAATAAAGGCATTGAATTTGGTATCGATGGTTGGCGGTTGGATGTTGCTTACGATGTCCATCACAATTTTTGGAAAGACTGGCGCAAACTGGTAAAAAGCATTAACCCAAATGCTTATTTAACTGCTGAAATAGTCGACAAACCTGAAAAAGTAAAACCCTACCTGCAAGGTGATGAATTTGATGGCGAAATGAATTACAACTTTGCATTTACAGCGGCAGAGTTTTTATTTAACCCAGCCCCCATGAACATTACCGCAACTGAATTCGATAAAAAGCTCAAGGATCTGCAAAAGCTTTATCCGCAAGGTGTGGCATATGTAAATCAAAATCTATTTGGGAGCCATGATTCCAATCGGATCGCCTCACATATTGTCAATCGAGGAATCGGAAATTTCAGAGACTGGGGCTACTACTTTGGTCGTTCTCAAGCAATCAACAATCCAAATTATAAAATTAATAAACCTTCTCTCGCTGAAATCCAGCTACAAAAGCTATTTGTAGTTTTGCAAATGACCTACGTCGGCGCACCAATGATTTACTACGGTGACGAAGTTGGAATGTGGGGAGCAAACGATCCTGATTGTCGAAAGCCAATGCTATGGGAAGATATTAAATACTCCCAAGAAGTCTACTTGCCCAATGGCAATAAACGGGCTCGAGACAAATATGATCAGGTCGCAATTAATCAGGACCTATTTAAATTCTATCAAAAGCTAATTAAAATCCGGCGCGATTTTAAATCACTGCAAATTGGCGATTTCACTCACTGGGTAGTAGACAATGACAAAAATAGCTATGGCTATAA
Source organism: Kangiellaceae bacterium (assembly GCA_965230525.1). Classification (GTDB taxonomy): domain Bacteria; phylum Pseudomonadota; class Gammaproteobacteria; order Enterobacterales; family Kangiellaceae. Next base: position 2,830,138 of record OZ246008.1, on the reverse strand, counting down.
GCGAAGTTACAATGATGAATCAGTTTGGGTGCTATTGAATAATTCCGAGGATAATCAGACTTACAAGTTAGACTTTGCACCAGGAAACTTGGTGAAAGAGCTTATTTCAGGAGTAACACTTGGGCAACAGGAGCAACCGGTAAGATTTACGGTGCCAGCAAAATCTGGAGCGATTTTTATTATTATCAAAGAATAAATTTTTCTCATTTTTTGCAATGATAGTTTGCGATTATGTCGATTTTAGTTAGAGGCGTTTCGCTGCGCTAGGGCTTTCCTGCGATTTACTTTTTTCAAGAGCCAATCTAAAAGAAAAGTAGATGTTTTAAAATAGTCTAATCTAATCGAAAAACGCCAACGTATAAGGTCTAGCCTGCGCGATTAAAGCTCTTGCTCAATTAAGCGAAAATATATAGCGTTTATCTTCAGAGTTGAAGCACAGCGCTACGAACTGATTCATTACGAGTGTTGATAGAGAGACTTTCTAAGTTTATATAGATGCCAAGAATTGACCATGCCCAGGCATTTTAGAAACAGTATTATCGATGATTGTCTTGAGATTAGACATCAGCTCATTAATTTGCTCTTTCGTTAGAGAGTCAACCAAACTATGATGATCATTAGGCACGAGTCCTTGCCCTATCATCACTTGTTTCCAGGCTATTTCAGTAAATAAGTCATCTTGCTCTCTGAAGACTTTTCCTGTTTTACCAAATAACTCAATCCGATGAGCCAAAGTATCCGGGATGTCCATGCTTGCACATTGCTTCCAAAATTCACTATCATTCCTATCGTTAAGTTTGTAATGCAATACTATAAAGTCACGAATTCTAAGATACTCATGTTCTGTTTGTTGATTGTATTCATTAACTTCATTTAGACAAATTCCATTATGAGGAAATAACTTAAGTAGTCGGATAGCCCCAGTTTGTATCAAGTGTATATTCGTCGACTCCAAAGGTTCAAAAAAGCCTGCTGCCAAGCCTATTGCAACAACATTTTTATTCCATGCTTTTCGTCGCCGCCCTGTTTTATAGCTAATATTATTTGGTTCTGCGAGTGGCTTGCCTTGAATATTAGCTAATAATTTTTCAGTTGCTTGTTCGGCTGTCCAATGTCTACTAGAGTAAACTAGCCCATTGCCTACTCGGTGTTGCAATGGGATTTGCCATTGCCACCCGCATTCATGAGCAATTGAGCGCGTATATGGAAAGATTTCTGTTTGCGTTTCTGTGGGTATTGCTACAGCTCGGTCGCATGGTAACCAGTGCGACCAATCATCAAACCCCGTATTCAGCTTTTTTTCTATTAACAGTCCAGCTAACCCACTGCAATCGACAAATAAATCACCTTCTACTACTTGCCCTGAATCTAACACTAAAGAAGATACAGAACCGTTTTCAGCATTTAAGATCACCTCTTCAACAATTGCGTCGATAGCTTCTACTCCTAACTTCAAACTGAATTGCTTTAGAAAGTCTGCATACAGTGATGCATCAAAGTGAAATGCGTATGATATACCGGGCAAATTTGTTCCTTCTATGCCGTTTAACCTTGCGAATTTATTATTTTTTGCTGCTTGATAATTTAAAGAATAATCCCAAAAGTCAGACTGTTTGTTTTGTAGGCTCTTAACCCAAAAATGATGAAACTCACAAAATGGAAAATTTTTGCCAACCTCTCCAAAGGCATGCATGTAACTGTCTTTTAGTTTGCTCCAGCCTTCGAACTGAATTCCTAATTTAATAGTTGCCTTCGTTGCTTTAATAAATTCATTTTCGTTAATTCCGAGAGCATTGTTAAATGCAATGATTGGCGGAATCGTTGCTTCTCCTACTCCAACAGTTCCAATCTTGGAAGATTCGATCAACTTTATTCGTATATTTTTACCAAGGACTTTAGATAATAAAGATGCGGTAATCCACCCAGCGGTGCCGCCGCCAACGATGACAACATTTTCAACTTTATTATCCATGCTCTTAAAAGTACCTCAGAATTAATATACGTTGTAAATCTCATACTTGTTGATAAATAAAAGCCCTTGGAATATTGCTATTTCAAGGGCTTTCTAGCAATACATCTACTTTAGAATTTATAGCTTACACCAAGAAAATATGTACTTCCATAATCTTGATAGTCTCTAACTTGTAAAGAGTTGTCACCACTTAAAGAAGTAAAAGGCTCTTCAGTTAAGTTTTGTCCCTGAAGAAATACTGAGAGACCATCTAAGTCATCAAAACCAGCTTCTCCAAAATCAAAACCAATTTGTGCGTCCCAAATAGTTTCACCTACGATGTCTACTTGCACCGTATTAAATCCTAATCCATACACATCGCCTTTAAAGTCGCCTCGTTTACGCATACTTGCTCGCGCTTGGAAACCATTTTTTTCATAGAAAATAGTAAAGTTTTGGATCTTATCTGAAAGTCCAGGTATTTCAAACTCGTTACCATTAGGGTCTTCCATATCAGAACTAATTTTAGTATGACTGGCTATTATTCCAAAGCCTTCCAAGCTTTCATGTAGCATAGAAAAAGGCAATGTTAGTGAAAGTTCAAGCCCACTAATTGTCCCTTCTCCACCGTTAACTTTACCATTTCCCGTAGCAATAGGGTTAGCAGGAACTGTACCCGTTGCAGGGTCAGCTACACCAGTCATATCGACCTCGTAAGTCCCATCAAAGATCCAGTTGTCAAGATTTTTTCTGAAATAAGCTACCGAGAAATACCCCTGGTCACTAAAATAATTGTCGTAGGTTATATCAAGACCTGTAGCTTCTTTTGGTTCTAAGCTCGGATTACCTCCGCTTACACTCCAGTTGTTTCCGTTAGCATCAGGCGTTTGATTATAGGTTGCGGTTACCGAGGCATTCATCTCATCCAACCTTGCTCTCGAAATGGTTTTTGCTAATCCAAATCGAATATTTTGAGTATCATCCAATTTAAGGTTTAAATTTAAGCTTGGTAACAGATGACTATAATCATGAGAAACATCCGTTGGGGATGCGACTACAAGTCCATTGACAGTATTCCCAGCAAATCCTTTTGAAGACTGCTGTGTGTCAACGTATCGTACGCCAACATTTCCGGTTAGCTCTAATCCAGCGAGCTCTGTGTCTATATCGGCTGATACAAATAAAGAAGTAACCTCCTCACTCACTTGCCATGATTTAGTTAAATGCTGCGTTCCAGTAAGCGATTCACTTAAGAGTTCGTAATAACCATCGTTTATGAGTGCCATCGTATCATAGGCAATCATATCGCCCATGCCAATAAAATCTAACGATACTGAACCAAGCCTATACTCTTCTGGCACAACTAACGTCCCTGGATTAGCTGGAAAACCGGATAGGGTCATAAAGAACCCATCAGAGGTTTTTGTTTTGTCTCGCTCTTTATATGCGACACCGTAGGTAAATTGGTTAAATATCCCAGCTTCGATTGATTGACTGGCAGCGATTTTCAAAGTGGTTAATTCATCATCGATTGATGGAGTGTTAACGAATCCATCTTGCGCTGTATTTTCCAATGCAGTCCCAGTTATTCCATAATGGTCATTTAATGCCGAGCTCCAACCCCAAGTTAATGGCCCACCGAGTTGAATAAGGCTATAGTCGCTATAATCCAATCCATGTGTGAATGTTGCTCCGGTATTTCCAGAGTTGAATGTGTAACCAATATCGTCGGCGACTCCTTCATTGTCGCCTCTTCCAGTTCCCGAATAACTTTCTAAGCTGAAAACTTTTCTTTCGACCTCTGAACGACTTACATCAAATTCAATCGTCCAGTCGTCGTTAGCAAACCACGAAGTATTAAATCCGAACGATTTGAGATCTGCCTCTCTGGTTTCATAATCGTTGCGCACTACAACACGCTGACCTTGAGTAAGCCCTTGAGTAACGAAACCAGTTGCAGTGTCAACTTCGGTACCAGACACGCTGCCCTGTCCCCAAGCAAATGGAATTTCAATTCCTCTTAGTCTTTTTTCATCGGTAAAGTCAACTGTTAGCAAGTCGAAAGTCAACTGTAACGAATCAGTTGGCGATAATTCTAAAACAGCCATGAATGAATCTCTCTCCAAAGTAGAAGATCGCACAAATGGTTTTGCTCCGCCTAGAATAGAATAATTTGTCCCATTTACATCAAATTCTGGGTAGCCCCAAGCGTTCCAACGCTTTTCTTGATTTGGAGAATTTTTGACCGAATAAGCAACTGCCAATCCAACACGCTCATCAGCAAACTTGTCCATATAAAAAATGGTCCCACTAAAGCCGTCGTCGTCTCCATCAGGATTTAGCTTTTCGAAACTAGTTTTCTCATATAGACCATTAACTTGAAATATTCTGTCCTCTCCTTTGGAGAGCGGCTTTATTGTTTGCAAGTCAACAACACCTGCAATGCCTTCACTATCTAGGGTCGCGTTTGGGGTTTTATAGACTGTCACTCCACTCATTATTTCAGAAGGATATAAATCAAATTCCACGCCTCGGTTGTCTCCAATAGAAACCTGTTCACGCCCGTTAAAGGTTGTGCCACTCTCGTTTTCACCAAACCCCCGAATGGTGACTCTACTTGCTCTACCATCCAATCTTTGAGCAGTTAACCCCGGTAATCTAGCTATAGATTCAGCAATAGAAGAATCAGGAAGTTTGCCAATGTCTTCAGCGGAAATCGCCTCCACAATAGAAGAGTTATCCATCTTAATTGCTTGAGAGCGTTGTAAACTTCCGCGAATACCTGTAACTATTACAACTTGCTCATCTTCTTGGCTTGACTCTACCTGAGATTCTTCAGTGTTTGCTTTATCAACTTCTTCCGCAAAGGTTGGCGAACCAAATGTAATCATACCGGTCGACAGTAACGCGACCGTGAGTTTACTGGGCTTGAACTTAAGCATTTAATATTCCCCTTTTATTGTTATGCTTTTTTAATTTTTTTGTGCCACCAAAATATTTAGTGGTACTTACTGGTTGTTAAATATTGTTACTCTTATTTTCTAAATCTTTAAATTAATACTGATCTGCCTTTTTACAAAAAATGCTTATTCTTGTAGAGCAAAAAAACAGCCAAACGGTGGCAGCGTCAACTCATCATCACGCAACACACCGCTGGCCAAGCCATGCTCTAACAACACCGAGGTAGAATTTGATTTTGAAATTTTTGTTTTATGCTGTTGGTTTGATAAATTAAAACAAACTAGCATTTCACCTTGCTCACTCTTTCGAGTGAACGCAAGAATTGGTTCGGGTGCCTCAATAAATTCAATATCACCACTGATTAAACTTGGTTGAGTTTTTCGCCAATTCATAAACTGTTTAAAGCTATTTAATACTGAATCTTCTTGTACCAGCTGCTTTTCAACCGACATGCACAAGTGCTCTTGAGGAATCGGAAGCCATGGCTTTCCGCAAGTAAAACCCGCCTTTTCTTCACTCGAATTCCAAGGGAGTGGCGTGCGGCAACCATCTCGACCTTTAAATGTTGGCCAAAAAGTTATTCCATAAGGATCTTGAAGTTGATCATAGGCAATTTCAGCTTCATTTAACCCCAGCTCTTCGCCTTGATAGGTACAAACCGTACCGCGTAAACTACACAACAAAGCGGTCAGCATTTTGGATTTTTGTTCGCTATTTTCAGGCCCGCCCCAGCGGCTAGCAACACGTGTCACATCGTGATTACTGATAGCCCAGCACGGCCAGCCTTCAGTCATTTTTTGTTCTAATGTCTCAACCGTCTCACGAATATAGCTTGCAGTAAATTCATTAGTCAGCAGCTCAAAGCTGTATCCCATATGCAATCTTGAATCACCTTGAGTGTATTCCGCCATGGTAGCCAGCGAATCTTCCGATGAAATTTCTCCGAGTGCCGCGGCGCCCGGATACTTATCTAACAAAGCTCTAACTTCTTCAATAAAAGCAATGTTTTCAGGTTGAGTATTATTAAAATAATGGTATTGAAATGCGTAAGGATTGTCTTCGCTAAATCCGCGCCCTTGTCGCTCTTCAACTGGTTTGGCAGGGTTGTCTCTTAGTTGATTATCATGGAAACAAAAATTAATGGCATCCAATCTAAAACCATCGACACCGCGCTGCAACCAAAACTCAATATTTTCGAGTGTGGCTTTTCTAACCTCTGGATTGTGGAAGTTTAAATCTGGTTGGCTAACTAAAAAATTGTGCAAATAGTATTGCTTTCTTCGAGGCTCCCATTGCCAAGCGCAACCGCCAAAAATGGATAACCAATTATTCGGTGGTGTTCCATCTGCTTTAGCGTCGGCCCAAACATACCAATCGGCTTTTGGATTAGTTTTATCTTCACGACTTTCTAAGAACCAACTATGTTTCTCAGAAGTGTGACTTAACACTTGATCGATAATGACCTTAATATTGAGTGAGTGCGCTTTTGCAATCAATCGATCAAAATCATCGAGAGTACCAAATAAAGGATCCACATCTCGATAATCACTAATGTCATAACCAAAATCTTTCATTGGTGACTTAAAAAACGGGGATATCCAGATCGCATCTACCCCTAGGCTGGCAATGTAGTCTAGTTTTTCAATGATACCAGGCAGATCGCCAATGCCATCGCCGTTAGTATCTTTCATACTTCGAGGATAGACTTGATAGATTACAGCTCCTCGCCACCATGAATTGTTTGTCATTATTATTTCCTAATTTGCAGCTCTTTTCTCTCAGCTACAATTCATTTTAGTTTTGCTGATCAACTAAAGAGTGATTCGATGTTGATACCTAATTACTTTTTGCGCTATTTTTTCTTAAATGACTTAACTACCAATCCAAGCGACCAGGCTTAGCGATCAAAATGATGGCTAAGCTGGCAGCCTTAATGGAATTAATTATTTATTCAAGTAAGGAGACTGTTAGTACTGGTTGAGAATCATCTGGGCCTGTTACCTCAAACCGGTAAGTTCCCGCCGTGGTAACTTCAAGTGACATGTTTGCACCAGAAACGACAAGTCCTTTTTCAGCACCTATTACGACCGCTTCTTCACCGCCAACAGCGCCAAAATCAACCGTAGACCAGTCCGCCGAGGCAACTTTAAATCCATAAGTTTCTTCAGCCAACACGATGTCGACGGAATAGTTAGAATCGCCGTTATAGGTCATCGGGTTGTCTTCACTCCAGCCGTTCATGTCACCACGTATAAAGACAGTTGTGTCATTAAACATTTGAGTTTTGTGTACTGTGACCAATGGTGCGGCCTGGTCAGAGAAATCAAACACAAAGGTATACTCACCCACTTCAGTAAATTCCATTGAGAGATTTCCAGCGTTGTAAGCCAGTACCTTGCTCACCCCTTCAGTAACGGTGTTGTCTGTATCAAGCGAACCGTAGTTAAAGATGTCCCAGTTCTCTGAGGCGATCTTGAACTCATGCGTTTCTGTTGCAGTTATATCAAATACCACGCTATACACATCATTTCCTAGATAAGACATTGGTGTGTCAGTTCCCCATCCATTCATGCCACCGCGTAAATAAACTTTAGTGGGCAACAGAACAGTGAGTTCGGGTGCTTCTGTATCTGACGCATCAAGTCTAAACAAATACACTTCACCTGCATCTGGGGTAAACAATAAGTTAGACCCGCCACGACTCAGTGTTTTGGCTTCATCTTGAGTCACAACTTGTTCCGACGAGCCAAAATCTACCGTGCTCCAATCTTCACTGGCAACTTTAAACTCGTACTCAGTACCACCTTCTAACTCGATACGTGCCTCATAGATACCATCGCCTTTGTATTCAAACTGATCGTTGGTACTCCAGCCATTCATGCTTCCTCTGAGATAAACCTCAGTATCTGCATAAGGAACTACATCCGGTGCACCAATAGTAGCGAGTGCTGACAGCCCTTCACCTTGCGCATCGCCTTGTACTTTTACGAACACAGCCGTGGTGCGAGCCGGTACAGTGAATGTTCCTTCTCCCTCGCCTTCAGCGAATGATGATGTGGCGACTACCGGATCAACCGACGCAGCTTGAGTTGCATGCAAGCTAAATCCAGCAGCTGTCGCAATGGTATGAGACTGTTCGCTATCACTACCATTAACAATCACAACAATCGCATCATAGGCTGGGTCGAGATCCGTAAGGCCAACACCATCATCAATACTCATGGCGATTAAACCTTGAGTTTGAGCGCGCCCAATATTATGGAAGCCAACCCGCGCGTTGATATCTTCGGCTGTATTCAATCTAAACAGCTTGCTATCGCGACGAATACTTAAGAACTCTTTAAATACATCGGAAGCAAACATGATGTCCGACATAAACGATTGAGTATTTGGATTGGTTGAGATGCCAACGATCATATCCCAATCATTTTGGTTATCTTCCGCTAGCGGTAAACCAACGTTCCAATTGTTAGACTCTTTGGTGAAGTCGACACGGTTAAACCAATCCCCAGAATCATAACTGTTTCTATCCATTGATTTAGAGCGAAGCAGATCACCCCCCATTTGTAAGAATGGAATTCCTTGGCTTAACAGCGGAATTGAAGCTGATATATTTTGAATTCTCACGCGATCCGATGCCGTTATACCAATATCTAAACGGTATTGCAGTTGATCCCAAAGTGAGCGGTCATCATGCTTGGATACATAGTTGATTATGTCCGCAGGATCTTCCGCATAAGAAGCAGGATTAAAGCCACTGCCCGATGTTGTCACACCGCTGCTTGTTTTAATTACAAAGTCACTTAAGGTTCCTGCAAGGCCAAGTCGAACAATATCTTGGTCATGTAAGTTAGCTTCTTCATTAAATAACGCCGCGTTTCTAACACCTTCTCGTAGACGATCGTTGAAAGTTGCTATTTCTGTGCCAGCTAAATTAAATTGGTTAGCTTCTTCAAAGCCGCGATAGTCTCTTGACCAACCTTCTCCGTAGAAGAAAGTGTCAGGATCTATACTTCTGACTAATTCTCTAGCAGCAACCATTTGATCAACGGATGCATGCGCCATAATATCAAAACGGAAACCATCGATAGCGTATTGCTCTGCCCACTGAATAAGCGAATCGTTCATCAATTTGCCCATCATAGTATGCTCTAGAGCAGTGTCGCTACAGCAAGTGCTGTTAAGAATTCCACCGGTTGTCAAATCACGACTTTGGTAATAACCAGGAACGACTTTGTCGAGAACCGAGTTGTCCCACAGGCCACCTGAATTAGTATGGTTGTATACAACATCCATATTCACTCGAAGACCTATTTCGTGCAGCGATTTAATCATGGCACGCATTTCTAAAATTCTTGCGGTACCATCCGGATCACTTGCGTAACTTCCTTCAGGCGCATTGAAGTGTTTTGGATCATAGCCCCAGTTAAAGGAATCATTGCCTCTCATTGATTGAACCAATTCTTGGGCTTTGGTTTCGAATGGCAGATAACTTTCTAAAATTGAAAGTAATATTTCGTCGTCATCATTCACTCCACAAACGGGTGCGTCTTCATTAACCGCACAAAGGTCTGCAACTGTATCAGTGAGGTTGACGATGAAATCGGCATCTTCTCCAATACTGGCGATATCATTGATAGGTAAAAATTGAAAATGAGTCAAACCATTAGCGGCTAAATCAGCTAGATGAGTCATCGGTACAGAGCTAGTTTCAGTAAATGCTAAATACTTACCCCGATTTGCTTCGGTTGTACTTTGATCAAATACACTAAAATCTCTTACGTGCCCTTCATAAATCACTGCATCTTCATAGTTTGCTATGGTCGGAATAGTATGTCCTTCCCAACCTTCAGGTTTTAAATCGTCATCAGCAAGATTAACGAACTGAGAATAGATGCCGTTGGTGGATAAACTTACTGAATAAGGATCAGAAGTCTCAATCGTTTCAATGGCATTATTTTGTGAATGATAAACTGTTAACTCGTAACGATAAAACATTCTATCGAGGGCTGCGGTTCCTTCAAATGACCAGATACCGGTGTTGGTATCTTCAATCATCGGATTAGCGCTAACTAAATTTTTACTCGCATCATAAACATTTAACACCACACTTTGTGCCGTTGGCGCCCAAAGGTTGGCAGTAATCGAATCACCATTGTAAACAATACCTAGGCTTGCTTCGTCCGCGTCGGCTTCTCCTTTAGTGTATAAGTCATCAAGCACTTTAGCGGCTTGCACATAAGTGGCAGCAAATGCATTACCATCCGCATCATAAGCGGCAACAACCAATTCATTCTTAAGAATTTGCTTAACGTCGTGAGAACTAGAATCAATACTAAATACCGGCCAGTCGGCAGTTAACGGGTAAGCGGCTTGCAGTTCCGTAGACTGCTCGGTAGCCGTTAGGACAACCGCGGTCCCGTTGATTTGGTTATCTAAGTCCGCTTCAATTCCAGCCGTTGCAGAATGATGAAGACGCACTTCTGCCGCCAGCGAAGTATCAACCTGCCACGCGATGGTATTTGCATCTAGCCAATGGGCTGCGGCGTTCTCAATTTTTAGCGGCTGGGGACCGAGTTCAGTAATAGGAAATTCTAATGCTGATTCGAATCCAGAGATGGTCCAGTTCATGCGAGTAAAGTCTGGGTCATCTTGCACAAGATTCATTTGTTTGTCGCCACCGCCCATTTCTTTACCGGCATCATCAGTTCCGATGTGAATGATAAAATTACCGCAATCACTATGGTCTTCTTTTAGTTTAACAATCCAATAAGCGCCGTAATTGGGATCGATACCATCGTATACGTGCTCACTACCCCAAATGGAGGCATCAAAAGGCGCTGCGTAAGCGTCGCATTGGTCATTGTTCCAAGTGTGCAAAACATAACCATCATATTGCGGATCGTTTGGCTCATTTGTGGCGCCTTTATTCGCGCGGTTGTAATAAAGAACGGCTTCATTATCGCCCGGAAATACCGATGGTACGGGCGCATTTGGATCGGCACCGACCACACATGCATCATTGAACTCATTGGGTACCAAAGGCGCTACACATGAAATTGCCGTTGGCTCTACACAGGAAGTTCCAGCTGAGTCAACAACAAGCGGTGCAGAACAGGTTAAAAGTTCTTCGCCTTGGTCAACTGACTCACCACTACAACCGATCATGGTTACAGCAATAACTAGAAACGCTAGGATATTTATTATTCTTGAATAATTAAGCATAGTTTGCTCCATCATATAAATTTATTTCTTCAATTTCTAAAGTGAGTTTTTGACTACATTTTGTAGTTAAAGCCAAGGAAGTATTGACGCCCAAAAAATTGCAATGTGCCAGTTTGCGACTCCTGCCCGAAGAAGCTTTTTGTTGGCTCATCGGTTAGGTTAATTGCTTGAAACATCACGCTAAAATTATCGTTAATTTGGTACGAAGCTTGGTAATCAAAAACTGTCTCACCATCGAAGAAAGTTTGCTGCTCATCGACAGCAAATTGAGAAGAGACAAATTTAGAACGGTGTCTAACATTTAAACGCGTATCAAATCCTTCATAGCCCCAAAACAGAGCGGCATTCACAACATTCTTTGACAAGCCCGGGAAAGTTGTTTCGACCGTTGGACCTGGTAAGTCACTCGTCGTCAGCCCAGCAATTGCATCAATCTTACTTTCGGTATACGCGTAACTTGCTGACACGCCTAGACCAGACCAAAAATCAGGTAAATTGGTAAATACTTGAGTATATGCAAGTTCGATCCCTCTAAAGTAACCGCCATTGGCGTTATTAACCGATGTGGTAAAACTGCCATCAACCGCGCGTAGTGGTGGGTTACTGTCGGGGTTATCGGGCTCAAAACCTGGTACATATTCCGGCAAAATAATGCCATTGTCAGCAAATACGAAATCATTGTCGGTAAAGGTTTGTACAAAGTTTTTTAGATCTTTGTGGAAGTAAGCAACGACAAAAGCGCCTTCTGTATCAGAAAAATAGTACTCATAAGACAAGTCGTACTGATTAGCCAAGAAAGGTTTTAAATACGGACTGTTGGTACTAGAAGCGTGAGCTTCTCCATCATCCTCATCGTAGCTAATACTTGTATCTGACGCGAGTCGATTGATTTGCGAGCGAGCCATTACTCTAGCCGCTGCAAATCGAATTTGGCTGTTATCAGTAATTTTAAAATTTAAGTTTAATTGCGGTAGGTAATCAGTGTAATCAATACCTTCAATACCAGGTGCATAGTCAGAGTTTACTAGACCTGCTTCGTCAACAATGTTTTGCGCGCCCAGCGCAGGATCACCGCCAACATTAACTAACGTCGACGCTCTTTGATCAGTATGAACGATTCGCATGCCAACATTACCAGTGACTGGTAAATTTCCAAACTCAGTATCAATATTGGCAACAAAGTATCCTGAAGTAACATCTTCCCACACTTGACCACTTTGTTTGACTGACCAATCATAACGGTTATTTATTTCACCTTCAGAATTCGCTCCCCATGTGGTGACTGGTTGTGGGACGCCATTTGGGAACCAAGCGCTTAATGCTGCGTTGTAATCAATGGCTAAATAGCTAGGGAAACCAGCAAAAGCACCTTGAAAATCGACCACCGTTGTCATATCGCTGGTGAGTCTTAATGGTGGTTCGGCAGATGAAAAAGTATTGTCTGCGCCATATTCAAAAACAGATCGTTTGTTACGATAGTGCCTTTCTGAGTAGCGTATGCCTGCTTCAAAAGTAGTGAAGAAATCATTATTTCTAAACTCGTAAACGCCATCAAATCTTGCGGCATTCAACGCATCATCAAAAACATAGGGATAAATACCGTACTTACTCAGCATCATTCGATTAATATCTGTAAAGTTTTGATTAAACCCAACGTCGGGTAAATTCAAGCCGTTTAGTCGATAAGAAATAGCAACATCGTTATCAAATACTGGCTCGGCGGCGTTGGCATCTTCTGCCGCTAGTGTCCATAGCAAACCATTTCTAAAATCACTGGTTGCTGCGGATCGAGATAAGTCACCAGTTAAAGTAAATTGGTCAGTCAATATCCATTCGGCGTTTAAACCAAATGCTTCAGAATCATCAACTTTAACGTTATTGTCATTGACCATTTCCACACGCGTATTTCCACCGATACGCGCGCGATTAAAGTCTGCACCAATGACCGCATTATCATCAAGGATTGGGTTATTTATAATCGCTGTGCCTGAATCAAACTTAACTCGAAACCCTCTTGCAAACGCTTGCTCGTCGAATTTAGAAATAAAAGTATCTGCCTTTAATTTAAAGGTATTGTTAGGAGCCCATTCTATGGCGGCAACATAACCGTCGCGAGTCGACTCTCCGCCTTTGTGCTGCATTTCAAAGCCTTCGCTTAAATACTCTGCTGCTGGGTTGCTATCTGGTCCATCTGTATCACCGGCAAGATTATCGACATCTCGACGCGCACTGTAAGACAGGCCGATAAATTGGGTCGCAACGCTTGGCTGAAATAACCTTGCATAGCCAAGAGCGACTCCGAGCGTGTCGTCTGCAAATTTACCTTGATAAGACAAACTAAAGCGATGGCCACTTTCTTGCGCGTCATAAATTTCGTCAGCACGATCATTAAACATACCGCGAAGGTTTGCGCTAAAGCGATGTTGTTCGGCGTTGGCCAGTGGGCTGGCTGTTTTTAAATCCACCGAACCCGCAACACCGCCTTCAATTAACGAAGCACGTTGTGATTTATAAACAGTTGCGCCGGATATTAACTCGGACGGATATTGGGCGAACTCCACGCTTCGACTACCGCTGGTAGCAACCTGCTCACGTCCATTTAGAGTGGTATGAACAAAAATTCCAGATAAACCCCGAATATTGATTTCGGATGCTTTACCGCCGGTTCGAATTGCGGATACTCCGGGTAAGCGAGTCAATGCATCGGCGATAGATACATCGGGCAACGAGCCTAAATCATCAGCGCTTACTTGCTCAGTCACAGTATCAGCCGCTCGCTTTTCGTCTATCGAGCGAATCAGACTGCCGCGGTAGCCGGTAATAACGACCACTTGTTCGTCTTCAGCTTCCTCAGTGGATTCAGCGTTAGATTCCTCTTCGGCTTGAGCAACCTTAAAAACAACTTTCTGCTTGTTGTTTTGGATTCGCTGTTCTTGCGCGGAGACCAATTCAGCTGAAACCCCTGCACTAAAAAGCGCCAGCGTTAATAAGCTTGGTTTGAGAATATTAGAGACACTAGGATTAACTAGAGTTTGCTTAATACGGTTGTTGGCTTTTGCCATATGACGCTCCCACTGTAACTTTGCTTAGAATTATTATTTTTTCTTACGATTAGTTGGTTCATAAGTTCTTGTCGGGCTGTTGAACATATTCTTAATAATCCATAGCCAAGTAAGAGCCGATGCAATCGCAGATTAGCGACCATAATAATCACAAAAAACAATACGACACAAAAAAATGCATACGTATTCAAAAACCTCAAAACGCCTTATTGGTAACAACCAGGCTCAAATGTCAGCGCTTACATTTAGCTAAGATTTGAAGTAAAAATCTGAGATCACGGATAAAGTCGCTAATGCTAAAATTGCGCGAGGGCGAGACAATAGCAAGCTTGAGATATTCCAGACCTGTTTAAGTACTAAATAAAACATACCCGACCAAGCGCAAGAAATTTTGCTAATCGGCTTAATTTACATTCGCTCAGAAATGCATTGAATACGTATGCAACCCGATAAGATTTATAAAGAGATGATGCATACGTATGTATTAAAAAATGATAGCATTTTGATTTATTAGCTCGTAGATTCGAGCCTTATAACTATAAATAAACACTACTGGTTGTGGGGACAGGCCTGACTTGTCTATAGCAACCGACTCAATTTTTGGAGCGGTAATGAATAGCAGACCCGAATTGTCCTTCTGGCAAATATGGAATATGTGTTTTGGATTTTTCGGAATTCAATTTGGCTTTGCATTACAAAATACTAATGTCAGTCGAATTTTCCAGACTTTGGGTGCTGATTACAGCAATATGACTATCTTATGGGTTGCCGCTCCCATCACTGGACTCTTTGTCCAACCGATCATTGGCTATTTCAGCGATAAAACTTGGACTCGATTGGGCCGGCGTCGACCTTACTTTCTTTGGGGAGCAATTTTGGCCAGCATTTCGCTGTTTATTATGCCGCACTCCCCCACCTTGTGGATTGCTGCCGGAATGCTTTGGATCATGGACGCCTCAATTAACATTTGTATGGAACCTACTCGAGCATTTGTCGGAGACATGCTACCTCCTAGTCAACGTGGTAAAGGTTACGCCTTTCAAAGCTTCTTTATTAGCGTAGCCTCTGTGATTGCATCCTCACTTCCTTGGATGATGACTAATTGGTTTAATATTAGCAATCAAGCTGAAGCGGGTAGCATTCCCGACTCCGTTAAGTTTGCATTTTATTGTGGCGGTTTTTTCTTTCTCGTTTCGGTGTTGTGGACGGTTTACAAAACCAAAGAATATTCGCCAGAAGAACTAAAAGCATTTGAGCAAGCAGAGAAGGAAAATAATCCAGAATTAATTGAACCCAATTATCAACGCTCGGTACAACAATATTTTAAAGGTGGCTTTAGTTGGTTGCTCCTTGGAGTGATACTCACCGTTATTGTTTATCAATTAATTGAGCACCTCGATCGCAACCTATTCTTACTTTCTCTAGGTTTGGCGCTATTTGGACTCTTCCAATTAATCGCTGGGGTCTTAAAAATACGAGGTCAGGAGGACAATGGATTCTCGGTGATTATGCTTGATTTATTTAACATGCCTAGCGCGATGAAAAAATTGGCAGCTGTTCAGTTTTTTTCTTGGTTTCCGTTTTTTGCATGGTGGTCTTCATCCACGCCTGCTGTCACTTCTTTTCACTACGGGACTAGCGATGTAACTTCTAAGGCTTTTAATGATGGTGCAGATTGGATTGGTGTACTGATGTCGACTTACAACATCGCTGCGGTGCTGGCTGCGGTAACAATACCATTCATGGTAAAAAGGTTTGACATCAAAAAAACTCACATGCTCAATTTAGCGCTAGGCGGATTTGGTTTTATCTCATTTAGACTGATTGGCGACCCTACCCTGCTCATTATTCCGATGGTTGCGGTTGGTTTTGCATGGGCTTCCATCCTCTCCCTTCCCTATGCTCTATTATCAAACACTATACCAGGTAATAAGATGGGATTATTTATGGGAATATTCAATTTTTTCATTGTCCTGCCACAAATTCTAGCTGCATCAATATTAGGCTTTTTAGTCAATAAATTTTTTGCTGGCGAAACTATCTATGCGATAGTTATTGGCGGCGTAAGTATGTTAATCGCAAGCGCTCTTACATTGCGTGTAGAACAACCCAGCGCGTAGAACAACCCAAATAAGCACTGTTTGCTGACAGACTCAAATAAAAAACATTAATAGTGACGTTTTTTAAGAAAGATTATTTTTTAGAAAATGCATTTTAAGAGAAAACATTTTAAGAGAATCCATTTTGAAAACTACTACCTTCACATTATTTAAATCCAGTGTTATAGCGGCTAGCTTATCACTCCTATTCGGTTGCCAACCTCAAACAATAGCAACCAAAGAAGCGAATGAACCCACTGAGAAAAAGAGTTACTTTGGAACCACAAATGATTTCGCTAGCGAAGCTGTTTACTTTTTGATGACCGATCGATTTGTTGATGGTGATCCAAGTAATAATTACCCGCAACAAGGTGGAGAGTTTCCTTCGTTCAATGGGGAGTTAATTGGCCCTAAAGGCGACAAAGCTTATGTTGGTTATTTGGGTGGCGATTTTAAAGGTATCGCTGAAAATGCAGAGTATATAAAAGCAATGGGGTTTACAGCCATCTGGCTAACACCAATCGTTGACCAACCCGACCAAGCCTTTGCAGGTGGTGAACCGATAACCTTTGGTGGCGCATTCAAAGACGGCGGCAAATCCGGGTATCACGGTTATTGGGGCTCAAATTTTTTTAAAGTGGATGAACACCTTCCCTCTGAAAATTTTTCGTTTAAAGAGCTGACCCAAACGCTTAAAAGTAAACAAATTAAAACGGTGCTTGATATCGTCACCAACCATGGTTCGCCCGCCTATACCATGAAACCAAAACAACAAGAAAAATTTGGTCAAATTTTCGAACAGGATGGCTCACTAGTTGCCGATCACCAAAATTTACATCCCAGTGAGCTTGACCCAAATAATCCACTGCATCAATTTTATAATCAGCAACCTGATATCATGCAGTTATCTGACATGAACGAGAATTCACCTGAAGTACTTGACTATTTTACGAGAGCATATCTGCATTGGATAGATCAAGGCGCGGACGCGTTTCGAATCGATACCATTAAGCATATGCCGCATCATTTCTGGAAAAAATTTGCTGACAATATTAGAAGCAAACACAAAGATTTTTTTATGTTTGCGGAAAGCTATTCTTTTGACCCAGAGTTTATTGCGCAACATACTCATCCTGAAAATGGCTCCGTAAGCGTACTCGACTTTCCGGGTCGGGAAGCAATGCTCAAAGTTTTTGAAAATGCCAACAGCGATTTTGCAGAATTGGCTAACTATCTTTATTTAGAAAGTTCGCCTTATGCCAATCCCTACGAATTAATGACATTTTACGATAACCACGATATGTCGAGAATTAATGCAACGGAATCGGGCTTTATTGATGCTCATAATTGGCTATTTACTTCGCGCGGTATTCCGGTGATTTATTATGGCTCGGAAATCGGTTTTATGGCTGGCAAAACTGAGCATCAGGGTAATCGTAATTATTTTGGCCAAGATAATATAGAAAAAGCCAAGTCGCACCCTATTCATAATTCACTGACTAAAATTGCAAACTTAAGGAAGCAATCAATTGCGCTTCAAAAGGGATTGCAGGTTAATATCCAATTAAAGGGCGATCACGCTTCATTCCTAAGAATTTATGAGCATGAGGGTCAATATCAAACTGCGCTGGTATTACTCAATAAAGGTGAACAAGTACATCAATTTAAGATTGACCAATTCCTATCAAAGGGGGTTTGGACCGATGCATTCACTCAACAAGCGTTCAGTATCGAAGACAATCAAACTTTAAGCACTAAGGTTGATGCTCACGGTGTGAAAGTGCTTTTATTTAATCAGGCTAACACTCATCAAGAATTGGTTGCTTTATTACAACAACGAATGTCAAACTAGCTATTTTTTATTGATAGAATAACTTGTACTAAAGTTTACAACCACACGACTCTCTGATTTTCAGTGTTGCAGGAATAACTTCCCCTTTTGCAGGTTCGTTGTTGATCAGTTTAATTAAATTTTTTACCAACACTTCGCCAGCCGTCTTAGTATCTTGATGGGCGGTGGTTAACGAGGGTCGTACGTATTCTGCCAGCGGAATATCATCGTAGCCGACAACAGCGACATCGTTGGGCACTAAGTAATCATTTTCTCTTAATGCTTTAATTGCACCAACAGCTATCAAATCACTTGCACAAAACACTGCATCAAAATCCTGACCAGACTCAATTAATTGACTAGCCGCTTGGTAACCTGATTGCTCGTTGGTAATCGCATCGAACTGTAGATTTTTATCGGGCTGTAAACCCGCTTTTTCAATCGCTTGTAAGCTGCCTTGATAGCGATCTAAAAACTCGGGGCTGCCACTAGATACACCACCGATAAAAGCGATTTTTTTGCGCCCCAATTCAATCAGATGTTGGGTTAAGTCAAAGCCACCTTTAACGTTATCACAACCTATCACCACACCGTGAGACTTGCTCTTACCCGCTCCCCACAATACAAAATGTGTACCTTGTGATTCCAACTGATCCAATTTGTTTTGATAGGCTTCAAAATCGCCGTAGCCCAACAAGATAATACCATCCGCTTTATGACAATCTTCATAATCCGCTTGCCAATCGTTACTTAATTGTTGAAATGAAACCAATAAATCGTAACCTTGCGAGGCGCAGGCTCGCGTAATGCTTCCGAGCATCGAAAGAAAGAATGGGTTTATTTGAGACTCATCATTGGTTGGATCTTCAAATAGCAGCAACGCCAATGTGGTACTTTGTTTGGTGCGCAAATTACTGGCATTTTTATCAACTTTATAATTAAGCTCTTTAGCGATGGCTTTAATCTTTTTGCGCGTTTCGAGGTTTACCAGCTCGCTATCTCTGAGCGCTCTAGAGACTGTAGACTGTGAAACACCGGCACGATAAGCAATATCAAAAGATGTGGCCTTGCCTTTTATAAAGTCGTTAGACGTCACTCATTTTCCTCTTTAAAGCTCTTTTTCGCCGGCAAGCAGGCCAAATTGAATTTTTCTGGAATAGCAGGAAATATACCGCATAGACCAGCGCTATGAAAGTCAACTTCCATGTTATTCGTCAATATTGCGCATAATTACCAGATTCAGCTTTGACAAAACAACAATGACACCGGTATCATTGCCGAAATTTGTGCAATATTAAATAACAAGATCAAGAGTTGGATAGATGACAAGTGATTTGCCCTACATCGTCGCAGATATCGGCGGAACCAATGCTCGGTTTGGACTGGCGAGTCCTTGTGAAAATACTAGTGGCTACACCATTGAGCAAAGATATACCTTTCCCAGTTGCGAGTTCGACAATATCGATCAGGCTACCGCTCACTACTTACAAGTCATCCAAAAGCCGGCGGTGGCTGGGGCGTGTTTAGCAGTAGCAGGTCCAGTGACGGGGGATCACATTAAAGTGACCAATTTAAATTGGAGTTTTTCTCGCGCACAAGTCGAAAAGCAGTTAAACCTCAATAAACTGCAAGTCATTAACGATTTTGCGGCACATGCGTTTGCCGCTCCATTGGTCGAAGCAGACAAGCTAATTTGTATTAATCAAGGCGAAATTTCTGCACCAGCACCGATTGCTGTTCTTGGTCCCGGCACAGGTTTTGGTGCTGCCGGTTTAATTCCCAATGGAAATTCGTGGATGGTTTTACCGGCAGAAGGTGGGCACATTAGCTTGGCAGCAAAGACCGAACAACAAGCCGAGTTAGTTAAATTGCTTCATCAGCGATTTGATCATGTCTCCATAGAAACGGTATTTTCGGGCCCAGGGCTAGCCAATCTTTATTATGCGTTGGGTCAACTCGAAGGAGCGCCCTTCACCCCATTGCAAGCGCCAGAAATTTGCAAACAAGCGCTTTCTGATCCATCATCATTGGCTTACCGAACCCTGAGCCTATTTTGTCGTTGGCTTGGACAAGCTGCTGGCGACCTTGCCTTAGCTTTAGGCGCAACGGGTGGAGTATATTTGGGAGGCGGCATTTTGCTTCGCTTTAGTGACTTTTTATTAGCCAGTGATTTTGTCCAAGGGTTTGCTAGCAAAGGCCAAATGAGCGAAATACTGACTAAAGTTCCGGTTAATCTAGTCACTGAAGGAAACTCAGCACTACTAGGCGCTGCCGCCTATTTTGATCAAACCAACTAGTGCCCGTTTTAGTCTGATTGAGTGAGAATATTGTTTGAAAAAAGTAACTATCAATGATGTCGCAAAACATGCGGGTGTATCGAAAAAAACGATCTCGAGAGTTCTCAACAATGAATCCAATGTTAGTGCTGACACCAAGGAAAAAGTTCAGCGCTCATTTGAAATTTTGGGTTATCGCCCTAACCCACAAGCGCGTGGCTTAGCCACCAACCAATCTTTTTTAATTGGTCTGCTTTATGACAATCCGAATAAAAGTTATGTTACCGATATTCAAACCGGCTCGTTAGAAACCTGCCAAAAAGAAAATTACAACTTAGTTATCTACCCCGAACAACATGATGCGATCGACCTATTAGATCGACTTCGGTCACTGTTAAACAATGCTCACTTAGACGGATTAATTTTGACACCGCCTTTTTCCGACATGAAACCACTGGTCGAAATGCTAGAGCAAATGCAAGTTAACTATGTCAGAATCGCACCAACGCTCGATTTCGATCGCTCTCCCTGCGTGGTTAGCAACGACGAAGATGCTGCTTACCAAATGACTCGATATTTGATCTCCCTTGGTCACTCTAAAATCGCTTTTATCAAAGGTCACCCTGAACATAATGTTTCAGAACTCAGATTAAATGGCTATTTAAAGGCGATGCAAGAAGCATCTATCGATATTCAAGACGAATATCTCGAACAAGGCTATTTTACTTTTCGCTCAGGAGAAGACTGTGGCCGACGTTTGCTAAACCTTAAAAACCCACCATCGGCTATTTTTTCGAGCAACGACTTTATCGCTGCAGGCGTGCTTAAGGTTGCTGCACAACGAAGCGTATCTGTCCCACACCAATTGTCGGTTTGTGGGTTTGATAACGCCCCAATCTCACGTTATATATGGCCTTCGCTGACCACCGTTAAACAGCCAATCAAAGCAATGGCCGCGGAAGGTGTAAAGCTGCTTATTCAAACCATTCGGCAAAAATCCTTAGATTTTCCCATTAGTCGGTTTGAGGACGAATTAATTGTTCGCGAGTCGAGCGCCCCTGTCGCTAATTTTTAACTGATTAAACGCTACCCCTTAACTGCTAGCCCATCGAATGAGTTGAATTGTGACTCAGCGCGTTGACACCGGTGTCAATATATGAGTAAATAACACTATTAAATTGGCCGACGTTGTTTCTGGTGCAAAAATAGAAAAGCGCTCTCATGCGGTCGACAATCTCTGCTAGGAAACTGAATGAAATTAGCTAACTCAATCGCGCAAATAACCCAACGAATTATTGAGCGCAGTCAACCTACTCGCTCAGCTTATTTAGCGAAAATTAATGCTGCAAAAGGACAAGGACCAAAGCGTGCCACTTTGAGCTGCGGCAATCTAGCCCACGGTATGGCTGCCTGCGGCGCAGAAGACAAAGCGTTATTGGCAAAAGAAAAAGCGCCTAACATTGGCATTGTGAGTGCCTACAATGACATGCTTTCAGCCCATCAGCCCTATTTCGAATATCCAGAATTAATAAAACAAACGGCGCGAAGACATGGAGTTACCGCCCAGTTTGCCGGTGGTGTACCGGCAATGTGTGATGGCGTTACGCAAGGGCAAGATGGAATGGAACTATCTTTGTTTAGTCGTGATTTAATCGCAATGGCGACATCGGTGTCACTGTCTCATGATATGTTTGATGGTGTGGTCTGCCTTGGAGTCTGTGACAAAATCGTTCCAGGCCTATTGATTGGCGCACTCAGCTTTGGCCACCTACCGACTTTGTTTATGCCTGCCGGCCCAATGACAACTGGCCAAAGCAACGATGCTAAGGCTAAGGTAAGACAAGCCTATGCCGAGGGTAAAGCCGGTAGAGAAGAACTCTTGGCTTCTGAAAGTGCTTCTTATCACGGTCCTGGCACCTGTACTTTCTACGGAACCGCAAATTCCAACCAAATGCTGATGGAAATCATGGGGTTACAACTGCCAGGCAGCTCATTTATACCGCCCAATACGCAGCTCAGAGATGCACTGTCGGTAAGTGCTGTCGAACAGCTAATCAACAATCTAAACCAACCAAATGACAAATTGCCAATCGGCGAAATTGTCACCGAAAAAGCGATTGTTAATGGCTTAGTCGGATTATTAGCGACCGGCGGCTCGACTAACCATGCGATTCACATTATTGCAATTGCAAAAGCAGCAGGAATTATTATTGACTGGCAAGATATGTCTGACCTTTCTGCGGCTGTGCCTCTGCTTTGCAGAATCTATCCGAATGGCAGCGCTGATATAAACCACTTCCAAGCAGCTGGCGGCATGACATTTTTAATGAGAGAGCTGAGTCTTGCGGGTTTACTTCATCAAGATGTGAAAACAGTCGCTGGAGAGGGCTTAGAGCGCTACTTTTTGGAACCACGCTTAGTTAAAAATGATCAGTCGGAAATTTTTAGACAAGAAAGTCAAACCGACCAGTCAGAATATAAGGTTGAGTGGCAACCATCGCTCGAAAAATCTCTCGATGAAAGCGTGCTTGCGCCAGTCAGCAAAGCTTTTAGTAGTCACGGTGGGTTGCAATTACTTACCGGCAATATTGGGCGAAGCGTGATTAAAGTATCAGCCGTGTCAGAAGACAATTTAATCGTTGAAGCAGAGGCAGTTGTTTTTGATGAGCAAAATGATTTAGTGAAAGAATTTGAAAAAGGTAATTTAAATAAAGACTTTGTCGCTGTGATTCGCTTCCAAGGCCCCCGCTCTAACGGAATGCCTGAACTTCATAAACTGACCCCAATATTAGGCTCTTTGCAGTCCGCAGGTTATCGGGTTGCACTAATAACCGATGGTCGAATGTCTGGCGCCTCTGGGAAAATACCCGCCGCAATTCACTTAGTCCCTGAAGCGCTCGCAGGTGGCAATATTGCCAGAATACGTGACGGCGATCGTATAAAGCTGGATGCGGTTTCTGGCAAGTTAGAAGTGTTAGTTGACTCTAGTGAATTTAATTCACGCGAAATTGCGAACAAACCATCGCAGAAAGATCAAATTGGTATGGGCAGAGAACTCTTTAGTCAATTTAGGGCGTGTGTCACCGATGCCGAACAAGGTGCCACAAGTTTTGGAATTTAGCGAGCAAGTAGAGCTTACCAACGAGTCTGACTGATTAGTCAATTTTTATGACAACGAATTTAAATGCGAAAAATTTAAACGAGAAATTATTTTGGATAAAGTATTAGACAAACCTTTCGATCTTATTATTTTTGGTGGTACTGGCGATCTCTCTTTGCGTAAGCTACTACCGTCTATGTTTCGTGCATTTATGGAAGAAGAAGTACCAAAAGGTTCACGAATTTTAATAAGCTCACGAAAACAAAAAGACTTTGAAAATACAGTAAATACAGTTAAGTCTGCGTTTAAGAACTTCATGTTGAAGAACGAATATAATGATAAACAATTTTCAGAGTTTCAAAAATATCTGGTGCCAGTTCTGGTTGATGTTGCCGACCAAACTAAAGGTTGGAATGCGCTTAAGCAACTTTTTGAAGGTCGCGATGATATTCCAAGAATTTTTTATCTTGCGATAATCCCTAGCATTTATGGTGACTGTTGCGAAAACATCGATAACGCTGGTTTAGTAACTCAAGACTCACGCGTTGTGGTTGAAAAACCAATTGGCTATGACCAACAATCAGCCGAGGCCATCAATAAAAAGATCGCGCAACATTTTAAAGAAGAACAAATCTATCGAATTGATCATTACCTTGGTAAGGAAACTGTACAAAATTTACTTGCGCTAAGATTTAGTAACAGTCTATTCGAACAATTTTGGGATTCTAAGTCAATCGATCATATTCAAATTAGCATCAATGAAAAAGTAGGACTTGAAGGCCGTGGTGGTTTTTATGATGGTGCCGGTGCGATGCGAGATATGGTGCAAAATCATTTGCTTCAACTCTTAGGTTTAGTCGCCATGGAGTCGCCCAATAAAATGGGAGCACATAATATTCGGACAGAAAAAATTAAGGTATTACAAGCCTTGCGTCCTATCACTGGCGATGCGGTGAATCGTTATACCGTAAGAGGCCAATACGTTGCCGGGAACATTGATGACAAGCTTGAGCCTGGCTATTTAGAAGAGCTCGGTTGTGGGCATAGTCAAACCGAAACCTTTGTGGCAATCCGTGCCAATATCGATAACTGGCGCTGGGCTAATGTGCCCTTTTATATTCGAACAGGCAAACGCTTAAAACGTCGTAGTGCGGAAATAGTCATTCAGTTTAAAGACGTTTCACACAATGCGTTTGATGACGAAGCTGGAAAGCTCGTGCCCAACCGTTTAATCATCCAACTACAGCCTGAAGAACGCATGCAATTGTTACTAATGGCAAAAGACATGACTCAGCTAAAAACTATATTAAAGCCAGTTAAATTAGATCTTAACTTTACCGAGTCTTCAAAAGGATTCAAAAGCTTTGGCTATAAAAGACTGTTGCTTGATGCAATTGCGGGCAATGCGTCTTTATTTATTCATCGCGATGAAGGCAGTGCTGCGTGGCATTGGGTAGACCCGATTATTGAATACTGGAAAGACCATAATGTAGTCCCTTATTTATATCGTGCTGGCACTTGGGGTCCCTCGGAATCCGAAGACCTTTTACGCAAAGATAAACGCGAGTGGATTGATATTGAGGCTTAATCAAAACGCTGGTGATTTAACCGTAAATTGTTTTATAGACACTAAATAAATTTGTTAAAAAACATCAGTAGATAAACAACCAAAAACAGGCAATCAGTTTTAAGTTTTATTATGACAAATGCTAAACCAAAAATTTATCAATACCGCGATAAAACCACACTTTTTAGTGAAACAGCGGCACGCTGCCATCAACAACTAAAGTCTGCACTTGATCGCAACAATCAAGCAAGCTTTATCATTCCTGGCGGTACAACACCGGGCCCTGTTTTTGAGCAATTATCAAAATCTGAACTGGATTGGCGAAATGTTTATATCGCGCAATCTGACGAGCGCTGGGTGGATGCCGACCACCCTTCAAGCAACCAAGGATTAACCGAAAAAACCTTGTTAATTAACCAAGCTAAAAATGCCCGCTATGTACCGATGAAGAATCAAAGCATCACTGCTGAAGCGGGTGCACAACAATGCTGCATTGATTACCACACGATGCCGACACCTTTTAGCTTAACCATGCTTGGAATGGGGCTCGATGGTCACATAGCCTCACTCTTTCCAAAAGCCGATATTATCCAAAACGCGCTTAACGCTTCTGAGCAGCAAGTGTGCATGGCGGTAGATGCCACCGGATGTGAAGTAGCAGGCGATTTTCCAGAACGAATGAGTTTGACCTATGCGGGCATTTTAAATAGTGAATTAATCTTGTTATTGATGATTGGCCAATCGAAAATTGATGTGGTCGAGCAAGCGATGTCAAATACCGATCCGCTTGCCTATCCTATTTCTCAAATTCTAAATCAAACCAACGTACCCGTCGAAATTCACTGGTGCGAATAAATCAAAGGTATTAAACATTGAGTCAATCAGTTTTAGAAGTATTAAATTCTACCCGAGTTATTCCAGTGGTCGTCATCGACAATCTTGATGATGCGATTCCGCTTGCAAAGGCACTGGTTTCGGGTGGACTCAAAGTGCTTGAAATTACATTGCGAACTAGCGCGGCACTCGAGTCAGTAAAACTGATGAAACAAGCCATTCCTGACGCTGTCGTTGGTACCGGAACAGTAATCGACGCAAACACATTGGAACAATCGTTGGCCGTTGGTGCTGATTTTATGGTGTCGCCTGGGGTAACGCCAATGCTGTTGGATGCGGCAAAACAAAATAACGCGCCATTGCTACCGGGTGCGGCAACAGCCTCTGAGGTTATGCGCCTTATCCAACAGGGGTATCAAGCATTAAAGTTTTTCCCTGCGGCCGCTGCGGGTGGTGTGGCTATGCTCAAATCGTTTTCAGGTCCCCTTCCGCAAGTTAAATTTTGCCCAACTGGTGGAATTAAACTCTCTAATGCTGCTGAGTATTTAGCGCTTGATAATGTGGCCTGCGTGGGCGGCACTTGGATGTTAGATAACAAACTAATCGCTGCTAAAAACTGGCAAGCCATTAGCGACTTGGCACAGCAAGCCAGTCAACTATAAAAGAGATAAGCCTGCTAATTACTTGATGAAATGAATTTTTAAGCTAGCAACTAAATAATTAAATAATAGACATAAACATAGGACCAAAAGGTATATAACCCATGATTAATATCGCAATTAATGGCTACGGTCGGATCGGAAGAAATATTCTTAGAGCTCTCTATGAAAGTGGAAACCGTGAATATATGAAAATTGTTGCCATCAATGATTTAGGCAACGCAGAAAATAATGTTCATTTAACCAAATACGATACGGTTCATGGTCGATTTGAACGTAATGTATCGCTTCATAAAGATACCGATACAGGAAATCATATTATGCAGGTTGAGGGAGATGAAATTCGAGTCTGCAGTGAGCGGGAGCCCAACAATCTTCCATGGAAAGAATTATCGGTTGATGTGGTGTTTGAATGCACTGGGATTTTTAAGGATAAGCAATCAGCCGGTTTGCACCTAGAGGCAGGTGCTCGCAAAGTAATCATCTCAGCCCCTGGAAAAGATGTTGATGCCACCGTTGTATTTGGTGTCAATCATGATGTCCTCAATAGCGATTGCAATATTATCTCTAACGCGTCCTGTACCACCAACTGCCTTGCACCAATTGCTAAAGTGCTTAACGACAGCATAGGGATTGAGTCAGGATTAATGACAACTGTTCACGCTTACACCAATGATCAAAAACTGATCGATACCGCACATTCCGACATTTACCGAGCGCGCTCAGCGACCCACTCTATGATCCCGACTAAAACCGGGGCTGCAAAAGCAGTCGGGTTAGTTTTACCTGAATTGCAGGGCAAATTAGATGGCATGGCGGTACGTGTACCTACCATCAATGTTTCGGTAGTAGACCTTACCTTCCTAGCGAAAAAAGAAACTTCCATCGAAGAAGTGAATGGTTTAATCGAAAGTGCTGCAAAAAATGAGCTGGCTGGTATACTAAAGTTTGTCGACGAACCATTAGTCTCAATTGACTTTAATCACGACGCGGCATCCTCTAGTTTTGATGCGGCTCAAACTAAAGTTCAAGGAAATATGGTTAAAATAATGTCTTGGTATGACAATGAGTGGGGCTTTTCGAACCGAATGCTAGACACCTGTAAAGCATTAATTGCTGCCGAAGCCAAACAGCAATTGCAAAAAGCGGTTTAACACCTTTTGTTATATTAGGACTCAAAAACTATACAGCTGTTAGGGAAGGCCTAAGCCGTGAGCCAACAATCTCGTTTAACGAGCATGCCGCAGTGGCATGCTCTGGAAAAGCATTATCAACAAACTTGCAAAACCCATATGCGCGATCAATTCGCTCTTGATCCCGATCGATTCAAAAACTTTTCCATTCAATTCGAGCAGCTTTTATTCGATTATTCTAAGAACAGAATTGACCAAACTACCATCGAGTTACTAATCGAGTTGGCGAACGCTTGTGGCTTACCGCAGCAAATCAAAAATAAGTTCTCAGGTGAAAAAATTAATATTACCGAGCAACGCGCTGTGTTGCACTCAGCGCTACGCTCCAGCGATACCAGCCCTCTCCTCTTAGATGGTATTAATGTGCGAGAAGAAGTTGCCACGGAACTGGCTAGAATTAGCGAGATAAGTGAAAAAATACGAACCCATGAATGGCTAGGATACTCGGGTCAACCGATTCGAGATGTGGTTAATATTGGTATTGGAGGCTCTTATTTAGGCCCACAAATGGTCACCGAAGCACTAAAGCCGTTTTCTAGTGAGCGACTTAATCTGCATTTTGTCGCCAATCTGGATGAAGATCAAATCGATGATTGTCTTGCAAATTTAAATCCAGAAACCACATTGTTTATTATTTGTTCCAAAACCTTTACCACCCAAGAAACGATGTTTAATGCCAATAGTGCGAGAGGTTGGTTTCTTTCACGAGTCGACCAAACGGAAGCCTTAGCAAAACACTTTATTGCAGTGTCTACTAACCTTCAAGCGACTCAAGAGTTTGGAATACACAATGACAATGTTTTTAAAATGTGGGACTGGGTTGGAGGACGTTATTCAATTTGGTCGGCCATAGGCATTTCAGTCATGATTGCGATTGGAAAAGACAATTTCTTAGAATTTTTGGCCGGAGCTGAGCAGGTCGATCAGCACTTACAAACGCAACCGCTAGAACAAAATATACCCGTGATTATGGCACTGCTGGGAATCTGGTATAACAATTTTTATCATGCCGAATCTTATGCCGTTTTACCTTACGATCAACACTTACACCGATTTCCAGCTTACCTTCAACAAGCAGATATGGAGAGTAATGGAAAATCTGTGACACTGGACGGCGATGAGGTGGATTACTCCACTGGCGCTATCTTGTTTGGCGAATTAGGAAACCCGGGGCAACATGCCTTTTATCAGCTGCTTCATCAAGGTACTAAACTTGTGCCGATAGATGTATTAGCCGCAGTCAATCGAGTGAGCGGTGAAACCAAACATCAAGATGCGTTGATTTCCAACGTCTTGGCGCAGACTGAAGCTCTCATGCTAGGTAAAACCAAACAACAAGTCGAGTCGGAATTAACCGATCAAGGACTTTCTTCCGAAACAATCAGTGAGCTCCTGCCACATAAAGAATTTCAAGGGAACCGGCCAAGTAATACCTTTTTGTATCAACAACTTACCCCCCGTACTTTGGGCTCACTTATTGCGCTCTACGAACACAAAATTTTCGTTCAAGGGGTAATATGGAATATTAATTCATTTGATCAATGGGGCGTTGAGCTTGGCAAACAACTCGCCAAAACGATTTTAAGCGAGTTGCAACAAACCGGCCAAGCCGAACAAAGCGACCATGAACAACATGATTGTTCAACCACTAATTTAATGGCACATTACTTAACCCATCGAAAACGCAGCTAATTAACATCGATCCGACCGTTCACTTCATAGAACCAATTAATCTGGGATAATCAGTCGATTGGCTGATTATCTCTCTGGTACAATATCCGCTATCTGATACAATGCGCGCTTTATAGCGTTTGAGATAGCCCTAGGTTTTAAATGTCCGATTTTGTAGCCCTGTTTTCCGAGATAGTTGGTGAGCAATACTTGCTAACCGAGCAAGACGATAAACTTAATTACGGTCAAGATTGGAGTCGTCTTTACCAGCCCGCCCCAGCATTTATTGTCCGCCCAGGCTCAACAGAAGAAGTTGCAAAGGTTTTAAGCCTCGCCAATCAGCACAAGTTAGCGATTGTTCCCTCAGGTGGACGAACTGGTTTATCTGGCGGAGCGGTTGCTAGCAACGGCGAAATTGTTTTATCCCTCGACCGACTGAATCACATTAGCGACTTTAATCCAATCGATCAAACTGTCTGCTGTGGCGCAGGCGTCATCACCCAGCAACTGCAAGAATTCGCCCTCGAACAAGGATTATATTATCCGGTTGACTTTGCCTCCGCCGGTTCCAGTCAAATCGGCGGCAATATAGCGACTAATGCAGGCGGTATTAAAGTTCTTAAATATGGACTGACCCGCGACTGGGTCGTTGGCCTGACAGCGGTCACTATAGAAGGAAAAATCCTTAATCTAAACAACGGCTTAGTTAAAAATGCAACGGGGTATGACTTGCGCCATTTGCTGGTAGGCAGTGAAGGTACTCTTGCGGTAATCACAGAAGCGCAAATGGCATTAACTAAACAACCACAAGACCCTACCGTTATGTTGCTTGCTTTAGACGCGCTTGCTGATGTATCAAAGCTGCTGGTGCATTTTCAAGCCAGTATGACGTTATTGGCATTCGAATTTTTTTCACAGCAAGCATTGGAAAAAGTGATCGCTCATCGAGACATTAAGCCGCCATTTGCCGACCCCGCAAACTTTTATGTGCTTATCGAATTTGAAGCCGATTCTGAGCAAGCCATGGATGCAGCCTTAACGGCGTTTGAACAAGCCGCAGAAAATCAGTGGTTAATGGACGGTATTATCAGTCAAAGCCAACAACAAGCTGAGGAACTTTGGGTCTATCGAGAAGGGATCTCTGAATCAATTTCTCACTATCCCCCCTACAAAAACGATATTGCGGTCAAGCCATCGCAAGTCGGTGAGTTTTTGACCAAGGTAGACGAATTTGTCACTTCTCATTATCCAGATTTTGAAAATATTTGGTTTGGCCATATTGGCGACGGCAATCTTCACCTAAACATTCTCAAACCAGCCGATATGGCACTGGATACATTTAAACAACAATGTGCTCAAGCTAATCCACAAATTTTTGAGATCTTACAGGCATTTGAAGGCAGTATTTCTGCTGAACACGGGGTTGGATTATTAAAGAAAGATTACCTTGAATACTCGCGCTCTAATACCGAAATCCAATTGATGAGAGCAATAAAGACGACTTTCGATCCAGACAACCTGTTGAACCCAGGTAAATTGTTTAAATGATCGCTCTGATCGCGAGTATTTTCGCACTGGGTGTCGGTCCGCTGATTTATCAGACATTTGGCCCGCTTAGACGAACCGATCGTATTGTCAGTGGTTTTATTCTCGTCGTTATTACCGCCACTTTACTCATTGAAGTGTTGCCCGAAGCTTTCGAAACCATTGGTTACTTGGCAATAGTATTAACCGTGTTGGGTTTCGCAGGCCCCACCTTTATCGAAAGGCTATTTACTCGAGCTGCCAACCAAACCCATTTAATGACGATTTGGTTAGGCGTGTTTGGCTTAATTTTGCATGCCTGTATCGATGGTGCAGCACTGGTTAAGAGTGATCCAACTCGACACCATGATAACTTGTCCCTCGCTATCATTTTACACCGGCTGCCCGTCGGGCTGACTATTTGGTGGATACTAAAACCATTAATTGGTGAAAGAAAAGCATTAGCGACTTTAGTTATGATGGCACTCGCTACCGCAGGTGGCTATAGCTTAAGTATGCAATTAGCCGTTTATTTCGAATCACAGGCCTTTGTTGCACTTCAAGCTTTTATCTCTGGTTCTTTGCTACACGTAGTGTTGCACAAACCTCATCCAGATGGCTGCTTGCATACTAGCCAAACCCATGATCTCAAACATGCCGGTCACCAACATCAGGGCCATACTCATCAACACCAACCAAACCATGACCTGAAAACAAAGCTACTCGCTAAGCTTCCGGACCGCTGGGAGCTTCTCGGAATGCTACTGGGCGGATTGACCATGCTCACACTACATCTCACTCTTTAATTATGGCATGATATCTGCAAATCTAATTCTCAAGCGCTCGGTTTTGAGTATTAGCGAGACCTTGTTGTCCAATAATTAATTGCAGATTAGGCTATGACATTTAAGAAAATCACCTTCAGTTTTATCGCCCTACTTTTAAGTTTGCTGCTGCTCTTGCAGTATTGGCTTATCCAAAGCTTCACTCAAGATGTTTCCAGTAAAATTGGCCAAGCAGCATTTGAAGTTAGTCGTTCAACCATTGAAACTTTAGTTTTCCGACAGCCTAATTTGCAAATTAAACGATTTGCTTTTCAAGGAAAACTCAGCGAGCAAGCACAGCTCGAACTGCTCAACACGCTGACTCAAATCAATAGCGAAGTTAACATTGCTCTCAGAGATGGACAAAAAGATAATTATTTAACCATTAACTCAGGCGGCTCAACTTACAAGGTAGATATCCCGAGAACTGGAATCGAAGATTCGTTAGATAATATGTCCAACAAAATTCTATTAAGTGCCTTTGCATTTATTTTTATTGGGCTAATCGCAGCCGGTTATTTCGCCAAGCGATTGTCAAATCCATTAAAGGATCTACAAATAGCATCGGAACGCGTAGGAAGAGGTGAATTTGGCTTTCAAATCCCGGTCAACACCAAGCTAACCAGTGTCGAATTTACCGAAACACTGAATACGTTTAATAAAATGTCAAAGCAAATAGAACAGTTAGAAGTTGAAAACCAAAAGCTTCAAAAGCAAGCTCAATTGGCCGAACTCAGCGAGATCACGCGTGGGTTAGCTCACGCCATTCGCAACCCGCTTAACACTCTGAATCTGGTCGTCGACCAACTAGCAACAGCTGACGAATCAACAGACAAAAAAGACCTTAATCGCATCGCCAAAAATCAAGTTCAGCGCATTGACAAATGGGTTCGTTCGCTAATGGATGTTATGTCGACGGACAAAAATTTAGTTGAAGAACTTGACCTTGGCAAGTTGATAAAAGCTAGCGTAAAAGAAATCTCGCTCGACAACAATTCGAAGGTTTCTATTAAGACCAAGCTGTTTGAATCAGACAACCCACAAGACCATTTAATTTCTGCCATTCAACCCGAATTAAAGAGTTTATTGGTTAGTCTAATCACCAATGCAGTTGAAGCAACAGAGGCGGCCGTTCGGAATAATAAACTTGCTACAAACCCAGTTATAGAGATCAATATCGCTAAAGCTCAATCCAGATTTGAAATCAAAATCATTGATCAAGGTAATGGGTTTAGTCCTAAAGTAATGAGCAAATTGTTCGCACCTCACAATACCGACAAAACCTATGGGGCAGGAATGGGGCTTTACCTTGCACATCGTATTGTTACTTTAAAATATGATGGCGACTTGAAAATAATTAATAATGATTCTGATCGCAAACGACAAGGTTCAACTGTCACTGTGCACTTACATAATAGAGTTTAAACAATGAGCCATAGTATATTATTAGTAGAAGATGAATCTGATCAACGACAATTAATTAAAGCAATATTGTCATCTGAAAATTATAGTGTGACAGCCGTAGCCGATGCTGAACAAGCCGTCGAGATATTGAACAATCGAACGGTCGATATCATCATATCTGACTGGAAGCTGCCTGGAATGAATGGTGAAGAGCTGTTGGCGCTAGCAGTAAAATCCAATCCTGAAATAGGCTTTATAATGATTACTGCGCACAGTGAAGCCTCACATGCTATTGAAGTCATAAGAGCAGGCGCAGACGACTATCTTCCAAAACCATTTGATAAACAGTCTTTGTTGTTTGCCGTTAAAAAACTCATTTACACCAAATCCCTAGAATCAGAAAACAACCAACTAAAATTACACAATACGCAACGCACTCAACTGGTTGATATGCTTGGACGTTCCAATGCAATGAATCGTCTTTTTGCAAGAATTGAGAAAGCGGCACCAACTAATGCGACCTTATTAATATCCGGAGAAAGCGGTACAGGTAAAGAACTTGCTGCTCGTGCAATTCACCAACTTTCACATAGAAAAGATGCGACTTTTCTAGCGGTAAATTGTGCAGCAATTCCCGAGAGTTTAGCGGAAGCAGAATTATTCGGTGCCGAAAAAGGCGCTTACACCGGAGCCAATAAAACTCGTATAGGTAAGTTCGAAGCCGCCAATGGCGGCACCATATTTTTAGATGAAATTGGCGAACTACCAGCCGTTCTTCAAAGTAAGTTATTGCGTTTTTTACAAGAAGGAACAATCACACGGGTTGGCTCTAACCAAGAAATTGAGCTTGATGTTCGAGTTGTTTCCGCAACTAATCGAGAGCTGTTGAATGAAGTTGAAACAGGCAATTTTCGCGAAGACTTGTACTATCGATTGAATGTTATTCCTGTATCCATTCCCCCGCTTAGACAGCGACAAGAAGACATACCATTACTGATTACCCATTTCCTAAATTATTTTAGTCGACAACACGGCTGCGAAGAGAAGAGCATCGCTAAGTCAGCAATGAAAGCCTTACTTAATTATTCTTGGCCCGGCAATGTTAGACAACTTAGAAACAGTATCGAGCGCTTGGTTTTATTGTCGGTAGGTGAATTGATCACCTTAGAGGATGTAGAAGAACTGGAGTTAACCAGCAAAAACATCCCACAACAATTCTTACTGCCAGAGCAAGGCATTGAGTGGGAAGCTCATGAAAAAGAATGTTTAGCGCAAGCTTTAAGCCACTGTAATAATAATCGAACGCAGGCTGCAAAATTGCTCGGCCTTGGATACAAAGCTTTCCTTTATCGACTCGATAAATACAAGCTTTAGCAGGAAACAGTTAAGCTGAGTCGCTGGTTTGTAAACCAGCTTAGGAAAGTTCGATGTCCCTATTTCGGTAATGATATCCCCAAATAAGGATTTTTTTGTTGGAAACAATCGTTTAACCAGTCCATCACTTGGCTTAAAACGGGCTTGTGTAACAGATAACAATAATTGGCACGACAATTGTATTAGTAACACTGAACAATCAATTTTGGTTAATACAAAGAGGAACTAACATGAAAAAAATACATTCGACTTTAACAGCTGTCATTTTAGGTTGTTTAGCATTTGCCACTCTGACCATTGGCGCTGACGAAATTAAAGAAAAAAACGTCACGGTGCAAATTCACAAATTACATGATGCTGATACCAAAGTTGACATTGATGTCAATGGAAATGCGGAAGTATTTAATCTCCCTGAATTAGCTATTGGTGAAAGCAAAAATATAGTCACCGAATCTGGAAGCACCATTGATGTTTCGAGAAATGAAAATGGCTACACTGTCACGATTGACGGCGAACAAATCGACCTGCCCAACGCCGGTAGCGAAATGTCCGCCAATATTATGAAACAGGTGATGCCATTGCATGCAAGTCACAGTAACGCGATTCAGGTAATTGGCGACTTAACCGATGAGCAGATTGCGATTATTAAAGATGGCTTTGCCGCGGCAGGCGTCGATAAAGAAATTCATTTCACTAAAGCTCATGAAATGCGTTTCTTTAGCTTTGACAACAAGGATGGTACACATGAATTTCAGTTCAGCGCCGACAGTGATTCAGATGTAAATACTTGGGTTACTGAAGACGGTAAAAACACACGAGTCAAAGTGATTAAAATGGGCGACAAAGAAAAGCATATGGAAGTAAAAAGCGAGTTTATTGTGATTGATCGCGTTGAGGAAGATGTTGACAATTAAGACCACGTGATCGCATTTTAAGACCACGCTAGCTTTTTATGGGCACCCAGAACGGGTGCCCTTTTTATTTTTTAGACAACACAAATAAAAGACTAATTTACAAAATCTCAATATCCATACCTATTATTCTACAAATCGATTTAACTCAGCAATCGAACGAATAACATAAAGCTTTTTACCATCAGAATTAAGTTTCAAATTTTGCAAAAATTCATCATTCCAAAATTTGGGACTGATTTTTAGGATCTTGAAAGTTTGCAGGGTGCCCTTAATAACTGAACTACCTTTCGGCCAACCTTCGGGGGTTTTGAATAAGCCTTTAATCAGCCGCTTTATCACTAACCAATAGGTAACGGAGTATGGTAGATCAATGTAAACAAGAGTGTCTGCCGCATTTATGCGGTTGTTGAACGAGCTCATTGAGTTAAGCGGCCCAAACCCTTCAATGATCCATTGTTGTGACGAAATGATATCCTGGTGTCGTGCTTCGTAGCACTCTCGGTCGATTTCCTCACCATTTGGCTTATACAAAATTGAATCAAGTGGATACAGTGGAATCCCCCTCGCTTTAGAAAGCTTTTTACTCAGGGTAGACTTTCCACTTGCGGGCTTGCCAAACACAGCAATTTTTTTCATACAATTTCCTCTATGTTAATTGATTACCCAGAGGAGGAAACAAAAAACCCGCCTCTAGGGCGGGTTTTGCTAATTCGTTTTACAGCAACCATCCCACCATCCCTAAGGAATGATGATAATTCGGCTCATTGGTGTTAAAAAATTCATATTCATGCCATTAGTTTGTTAGATTGGTTCCTAAATGTCAATGAGTGAGTCGATTGAGATTATTAGCTCGCCCTGCACAAAGCAATTCATTTAATACTGCTGTTATCGCCAATGAATAATATTGCGTAGGTACAAACTAAGCTTTGGCACAAGCTAAAGTCGATATCACTTAGCATTACAAGTGTCGTTATTACTCGCCGTTTAAAACATTAACACCTTCGGCTTTTGCTCCTGGACGGCGCGTATCAGCAAATCCAAAGAACACACCTTGGCCCACTTCGATACTCTGCACACTCCCCCAAGAATTAAAGAAGCGAATATTATGTCCTTTTTGCTTAAGTCGCTCTGCCGTATCAACCGGAAAGCCTTTTTCGAGCATAAGCAATTCTGGATACCATTGATGATGAATTCTAGGAGTTAATGTCGCACTCGCGATATTCATATCATGTACCATGCGATTGAGCAGAAAATTATAAACGATAGTGATAATACGACTTCCGCCAGGGCTTCCTGTGGCTAGCCAGGGCTGCCCCTTGTTTAATACCAAAACCGGTGTCATAGAGCTGAGCGGTCGCTTCTCGGGTTGAATAGAATTGGCTTCTCCACCGAGCAGACCGTAGCCATTTGGAACACCCGCTTTCGCCGAGAAATCATCCATTTCATTGTTCAGCAAAATACCAGTTTCCGGCACGGTGATGCCAGAGCCAAAACTAAAATTTAAAGTGTATGTGTTAGAAACCATATTGCCATCTTTGTCGACAACTGAGTAATGAGTCGTTTGAGGACTCTCATGACTCATGTACATTCCTGGCAACACATCTTTTGATTTTAAAACTCGTTCAAACGAAATTTTACCGGCAATCTTTTTTGCATAGTCTGTGGATGTTAATTTTTCGACCGGAATAGTGACGAAATCAGGGTCTCCCAAATACTTACTTCTATCGGCATAGGCAAACTTCATCGCTTCGGTCATCATGTGCACTGAGTATTCGCTATTTGGGCCCGCTTTTTTGATTGGAAACTGTTGAATGACGTTAAGCAACTGTACTAAATGGATGCCGCCAGAACTCGGTGGAGGCATCGAATAAATGGTCGCGTCACCAAAAGTCGCTGACAAAGGTTCGCGCCAAACGGGTTGATATGACTTTAAATCCTCTAAGGTCATCAAACCGCCTTTGGATTGAATAAAACTAACTAATTTTTCAGCTGTTTCTCCCTGATAAAAAGATTCTCCATTAGTATCGGCGATTGCTTGCATCACCTTGGCAAGGTTTTCTTGTTTCAAAGTATCGTAGATCGTCCACTCGCTTCCATCTGCTTTATAGTAGTTACGAATAGATTCTTTAGAGCGAGAAAGGTATTTCTTCTTACGATTGAGCGACTCAGCCATGGCAAAGCTCATTGGTAGGTTTTGAGCTAATTTAATTGCCGGTGCAATTAAGGTTTTTAGCGGTAATTTACCGTATTTTTTATGAGCTTCTAGCATGCCGGCAACAGTCCCCGGTACGCCCGCAGAAAACACGGAGTAACGTGCTTTGTTTTTGTCCACATTGAGTGACTTGTCTAAGAACATATCGGCGTAGGCCGCTTTTGGAGCCTTTTCGCGATAGTCAAGTGAGCGGACTTGGTTGGATTGTTGATCATAGATCATCATAAAGCCCCCGCCGCCGAGATTGCCGGCTCTGGGCAAAGTCACAGCGAGTGCAAAACCAACAGCGACAGCGGCATCCACCGCATTACCACCCTGAGCTAAAATATCAACGCCCACTTTCGTTGCTCTGGCTTCTTGGGTGGCAACCATTCCTTTGGTAGCAACCTCAGGAAAAATTCTGTCGTTGAAGTTAAGTATTGGAGCACGTTTGCTTTCAGAGTGCGCAGAAAAAGAAATGAGTAGGCTTGCAAACAGACTTACAGCAATTTTTATAGCACACCGCATGTTCGACGATTTGTTGCTGGCTTGTTGAATTTTCACACTTAATTCCTCTACTAAATAGCTGCTGTCATTGACTCTGAAAGCTTGCTGTCACCCAGATTCTTTCAAAGGGCATAATGGATTCTACATGCTTTTAGGGTAACCCATTAATTTCAATAATTTCTTGTTCTAATAATTCTTCTAATCGCCAATTGGTCTTACTTAATTCTTTTGGGTTAACTGA
Organism: Kangiellaceae bacterium; assembly: GCA_965230525.1. Lineage (GTDB taxonomy): Bacteria > Pseudomonadota > Gammaproteobacteria > Enterobacterales > Kangiellaceae. The sequence goes on along the minus strand of OZ246008.1, from coordinate 2,791,730 downwards.
ATCTTTTAAAATGATTCGTTGACGTTGAGCCACAGTGGCCGATTCCAAATTGAGCTGTTGATGCAATTGGATCAACAAGTCGATCACGACATCAAGTTGACGTTTGCTGTTGACCGTTACCATCTTAAGGTTCATAAAAGTTTGGGATATATCTGTACTTTCAGAAATACCATTGGCGACATTTACTTCACTGCGCCGAATGATATTACCTAAATTTAGAAGTTCATCTTCAAATTTTGGGTAATCAATATCACAACCTAAGATTAGATAGATGCCACTTTGAATTTGGAATATTTGAACACCTGACTTTAAATTTTGTCTGATAATAATAGAAAGCTGAGAGACAAACTCGGAGACAGCGAGCGGCCCCTGTCGTTGAAAGATGGCAGCATATTCTCTTAACTCCAAAACACCAATCGACTTATAACTGTCGAATCCTTTTCCTCGGTCGGCAGATTCTTCTAAAAAGTCATCACCTTCTAACCGATAAAAATAATTTAGTCGATAAAACCCAGTGGCAACATCTCTGTATTTCTCAACATCAAGTTTTTGTTCACCAACTTGAACTTTTCGACTTAAGGTTTGTATGTCTTCTGCTTTTTTAGCCAGCTCTCCCTTTAACGAGTCATTATCAACTCTTAGCTCTCTAACCCTGAGAGCCTCTAAAGTGTTACGTTTTTGCGAGCGAGATAATAGGTTTTTGTAATATCTCGATACCAACAACAACAACACCGCAAAGATGGCAAGCAATACAAATCCAATCAAATAATTTGCTTGTGAACTACTCCAAAAATCAGTTTCTACTTTCACTTCTAGGAGTTTACCTTCACTCGACCAAGGGGTTCCTGAAACTTGAGTTTGAATTTCGATGGTGTAGTTTCCTTCCGGCAGTCCAGCGACAAAAATATTTCGTTGAGTGCCAAGATAATTCCAGTTTTTATCTAAGCCCAGAATTCGGTATCGATAACGTTGTGTGCCGAGCGCGCCAAAGTTCATATTGGCTACGGATAGGTCAATAGCAGCCTCATCACTTCTTTGGGTAATTTTGGGTGCTGCAGTATTGTTCAGTTGATATAAATCAAGCTCGCGTTCTCCGACACGCAGATGAGTAAATACCAATCGACTATTTGAAGAACGTTTTTGTTCGGCAAAATCATTGATGATAGTTACCCCATTCATACTGCCAAAATAGAGACGACCTTCACCATCGGAGAGGTAAGATGTATAACTGAATTCATCGGATGATAGCCCGTCAGCACGACGAAAAGTATCACTTGAGATCGCACCGTTGGCATATTTAACTAAGCCTAAGTTGGTACTGATCCAAAGCTGGCGACGATCGTCTTCTATAATGCCGTAAATGGTATTATTAGGAAGCCCCTCATAAGTGGTAATTCGTTCAAAATAAAATATTTCTTTGTCTAACTCTGAACGGACGACACGATTTAAACCATCTCCGGTACCAATCCAGATAAATCCGTTGCTATCTTGATAAATTACTGACACATCGTTACTCGATATGCTTTGCGGATTATCTTGATCATAAGTAAAGTGCATGTACTTGTCTTCTTCGACATTATGATAGATCAAACCAGCAGTTGTCCCAATCCAAAGGTTGCCATCAGCATCGTCCATAATGGTATTAAATATTAAAGTATTGTTGGTCACTTCCTCGGGCATGTTTTGAGTTATATCTTTGAGATGTACCACTGCGGAAGTTGCATCTTGGGATACATCAGTTACTACATATAAGCCGGAATTTGTTGCAAGGTAAATTTCACCTAAGTAAGTTTGAATAATTCTAAAGGGACGATGAAAAGTTGAAGCCTCAACACCATCAATGAACAAGGTGGTAACTAGGTCCACATTTCGTTCGAGATCGATAATGGATAATCGGTCAAATGTACCGAGCCAAAGTCTATGTTGATAATCAATAAAAAGTGAATAGGCATACTCTGGAAGCTCGGAGTCATTGTTTAGTTTTAGTTTGCTAATTTTTCCAGTCAGTAAGTTATATTGGAATAAACCACCACCAAAGGTCGCCATCCAAAGATTTCTTTTTTGATCAAGTGCTAAGCCATAAACGGCGTTCATGCCGCCGAGATCATGAACATCACTTTTGGTTAAAATATGTTCAAATTTTGGTTGATTGGGGTTAATAACATTAACACCGCCTCCCGCAGTACCTAACCAGACTAAATTTTCGCTATCAATAATAATTGATACTATGTCGAGCGCTGACAATCCTTCGTCGCTGTTAGCTGCTGTTCCATAATGCCGGAAGATATTCTTATCGGCATCGTAATAATCCAAACCATAAGTTGTTGCTAACCAAAGTCCGCCATGTGCGTCTACAGCCAAGTCTTGTACGAAATCATTCGCTAAGGAGTCTGGATTGTTCTCATCATGATAAAACGCCCTCAACTTATCTGTCTTAATATTGTAGTGAAAGAGACCTCGGTTGGTAGCAAACCACAAAGAGTCGTTTTGAATCAAAAACTGAAAAATAAAGGTTCGCTTGAGCGGTGCCAATGATGGTAAGTCGCACATGTTGTAGAACTTAAATGAGTTTTTTTCAATCCGAGTAACACATTCTCTGGAAGAAACGTAGATATAATCTGTATCTTCAACCAAGCTCGCGGTTTCAGTGATAATCCGCTTTCCCAAATTGCTTTCGACCGCAACGATTTTGTCTTCGGCCCGGTCCAACCGGAAAAGACCTTTGATGGTGGCAAAATAAATATCACCATTTTCGAGCCGAACAATGTCTCTAATAAAGATTCTTAAGCGAGGATCATTTTTAGCGTAATTCTTAAATTTTTGCGTCTTAAAATCGAAAAACGACACACCAGAATTGGTGCCAATCCATATCCCTTTTCCTGGATCTTCTTCCAAACTGATCAATAAATTTTCATGCAGCGAATGCTGGTCGCGATGGTCGTGCCGGAAATTGGTAAATTCGTAACTGTCAAAACGCGACAAACCGTCTTCTGTCGCTAACCAGATGTAACCATTTTGATCCTGGATTAGATCGTTCACCATACTGGAAGCTAAACCCTGCTCGGTACTTAATCGTTGTACTTTAAAGGCTTTTCGGTAGCGATAGTCATGGCTGTTCGCCAGTACTGGATGGGAAACCACTAGAAATAGTGTTAAAAATAAAAATAACTGTAGAGGCCGCGAGCTCAAAACGTATTAACCATTATTAGAGTCATTTGGGCGGGTTGTCCGACTTAAAAACTATTTTACTAAACTTTTCAGGTTTAAATCCTTGTTTTCCTCGATAAAATTCTTCGATTCTTGCAAGGTCAGCATGTTTGTCATCGGTGAGATGAAAGATTGGGCCCCAACCAATTGTTTTAGTTGCTGTATCGAGAAAAAAAGTTTGTACCGGGACATTCGCTTTCCTTGCAATATAGTAGAAACCACTTTTCCAATGTGGAAGGTAGCTGCGAGTGCCTTCTGGTGATAGCGCAAAAATCATTTCCTCGCGTCGTTCAAATTCCGCAACAATCGTTTCGACCACATTATGAGCACTCGTGCGATCAACCGGCAAGCCCCCCATCTTTCTCAAAATCCAGCCGATTGGGCCGATAAATATAGTGTGCTTTCCGATAAAAACTAACTTTAACTTCAGCGCAAATTTGACTAAGACACAAATAAAGAAATCCCAATTTGAAGTATGAGGTGCCACTATTGCGACGAATTTCTTATGTTTAGGTCGTTCCCCAACAATGGTCCAACCGAATCTTCTCAGTATAAATTTGGCAAAACCTGACAAAGTTATGAACCACCTACATTATGAAGTTCGATATTTGAATCGCTATCGTCTTCTTCGTCCACGTCCTCAAGTACCGCAATATTTTTGGCACCGCCTTTAGCGAGGTCATTTCTTAGGTCATCTAAACGCTGTAAGTAGGCTTCATCAATGCCGCCAGTGATATAATCGCCATTGAATACAGATGTATCAAAACGCTCTATTTGAGGGTTACCTTCCTGGCAGGTTTCAATTAGATCTTGCAAATCTTGAAAAATCAGCCGGTCGGCTCCGATTAATTCACCGACTTGTTCTTCCGTGCGTCCATGAGCAATGAGTTCCGAGGCCGAAGGCATATCAATCCCATAAACGTTGGGATATCTAACTGGTGGCGCGGCAGAGGCAAAATAGACTTTGTTAGCACCGGCATCTCTCGCCATTTCGACGATTTGCTGACTGGTGGTGCCACGTACAATAGAGTCATCGACAAGCAAAACGTTTTTGCCTTTAAACTCCAAGCCGATTGCATTGAGTTTTTGTCTAACCGATTTCTTGCGCACTTCTTGGCCCGGCATAATAAAAGTTCGTCCAATATAGCGGTTCTTAACAAAGCCATGACGCATTTTAATATTTAACTTGTTAGCCAATTGCATCGCGCTTGTGGTTGAGGTATCCGGAATTGGAATAACCACATCAATATCATGCTCCCCCCAATCGCGCATTATTTTGTCTGCAAGTTTCTCTCCCATACGCAAACGAGAGCGATAAACCGAAATGTCATCCATTATTGAGTCTGGTCTCGCCAAATAGACATGCTCAAAAATACAAGGTGCTGGCAGATCTTTCTTTACGCAGTGACGGGTATGTAAAACACCATCTTTATCGATAAAAATAGCTTCACCGGGTTTGATATCTCTGACTAAGGTAAAGCCTAACGCATCAAGGGCGACACTTTCAGAGGCAACCATATATTCATTAACTCCATTAACCACACGTTTTCCAAAAACCGCTGGCCGAATACCGTAAGCATCTCTAAAACACACCATGCCGTAGCCTGCGATTAACGCGACAGCAGCGTAAGCACCTTTACAGCGGCGATATACCCCCTCAATGGAATCGAATACCACCTCCGCGGTTGCTTCACCGGATGTTCTTTGCTGCAATTCATGTGCAAATATATTAAGTAGAATTTCAGAATCTGAACTGGTATTGATGTGACGTTTATCTGTTTCCCAGAGTTCTTTTTTAAGTTCGTTTTGGTTGGTCAGGTTTCCATTATGAGCGAGTACGATACCGTAAGGAGAATTCACGTAAAGCGGTTGAGCTTCGGCTGAACTTGCGCAGCCGGCGGTAGGATATCGAACGTGCCCCACACCGATATTTCCCTGTAAACGGCGCATGTGGCGAGTATGAAAAACATCCTTTACCAGTCCGTTGGCTTTTCTTAAGTACATTTTTCCGTCTTTCAGAGTCACAATACCAGCGGCATCTTGACCGCGATGCTGAAGAACGGTGAGTGCATCATACAAGCCTTGGTTGACCGGAGATGAACTATATATTCCAACTATGCCACACATTATATAAACCTTCTTAAAGTAGCTTAAGCGATAAGCGTAAAATCAATACTACAATGTTATTTTTTAGGAACATCTTCTTTTAACGGTAAACGAGAAGTCACTCCAGGCATAACATCATCGACCTGTTCATAAAACCAATTTCCCAATTGCTCAACATGCGGGATAAGTTGCGACTTTTGCCACCACCGGTCCTGTTGAACTGGGGTAAACTCCCTAAGTAGAAGGATTAGCACTGCGACCAACAGTACCCCGCGCAATGCGCCAAAGGCCATCCCCATAATGCGATCCATACCACTTAATCCAGCTCTTTCAACGAGCTGACTCAGCAAATAATTGACCAATCCACTTATGGTTAACGTCATTAAGAATAAAGCAGCCCAGGACACGGCATACCGCAGACTGGGAGTGTCTATATGAGACTCGAGTAAAGAGGAAAATTCTTGGTAAAACCCTTTAGCCACAAAAAACGCGATGACCCACCCCGCTAGCGACAGGGCCTCTCGGACAAATCCTCTTAATAAACTGATTCCAGCTGAAAGCCCAATCACTATGAGGATGGCCCAGTCAATCCACTGCATAAAGGGTGATGTTTAACCAAGATTTACAATGCTGCTGATTTTACCAAAGAAGCTGCCACAAGGTAAACCTAGATTATTGATGCTCAGTGTTTTACTGGATCAAAAACTCTCAAAACGACGTTGGTTTCACTAACCATCGTAATGGCAGGCGCGGCCTTTTGCGCTTTAGTTTTATCGATGTATGGCCCTACAAAAACCCGATAAACGGTCTTTCCGTTTGAAACCACTTTCCTGCGATAGGCCTTAAATTGATTTTGCTTGAGCTTGTCCACCAGTTTAGTCGCATTAGACTCATTGGAGAAACTAGCGACCTGAACCACCCAGGCTGCACTCTTAAAAGCCTTAGAAATTGTTTCTTTATTTTGGGAGCTTGCTTGAGTCGGTTGTTTTTTGACTTTTTCCGCATTCGCTGGGGGCTTGTCAGTATCGGCTTTTTCGGCAATCTCGCTCGCACCAGAGTTTTGGCTTGGGTCTCGTTTTGATTTGGTTTTTCGCGTAGGCGATGAACTCCCTTGAGCATTATCTTGGGATTTTGCTTGCTGGTTAGCGTTTTCGGATGAACCGGAGTGAGTTTGACCTGCGACCGCTTGTTCCGGCGAAGTCGCTGTTGAACCGGAGGAAGCCGTTTGAGTAACAGCCGAATTTCCTGAGGATTGCCCGCTTGTTTCAGCTCCACTTGCAACCGCTTGTTCTTGTAAATTAGCGATTTCAGCTTGTTGCTGTTGACTCTTTAGCTTCTCGATCTTATCTGAGTCAACTCGATATTCTTCTAAGACTTCCGGCTTATCAGGGATTTTACTGACAAATGTACCGCTACTGGTCTTTTCTTTCAAAATGGCAGGCAAAAAGATAACCGCCAAAGCCACCAGCACGACGGCGCCAATAATTCGCTGTTTTAAGCTATTTTCCACTTAATATTCTCTTCACCTATTAATAGCCCAATAGACTATCAAGTTTCCTGAAAATTTTGAAGCATCTCGGCCACAGTTATAAAAGAACCTAACACAAAAACCTGTTTTTGCTTGGCCTTCATTTGTCGCGCCTTATCAAAGCCATGCAACACCGATTCGGCGATTTCACAGGTTGCCAAAGGTTTACCGGTCTCGGCTATTTTCATTGAACGATATAACGCCATAAGATCAGCGGCTTTAGCTGCACGTTGGATAGGTAAGTCAACAAATATCCAATGGTCTATGTGAGCTGCCAACGGGCTAAGAAAATCTTTTATCGCTTTATCTGCCATTAGCCCACAAATAGCGATCCGATATGCCGGTTTGACCAAAGTTTCTATTTGTTGCGCTAAATTCAGTGCCGCTTGGCGATTGTGTCCGACATCTAAAATAGTCAAAGGTGATTCAGTTAATTTTTGCCAACGGCCCTTGATTTGAATTGAGCGCAAAAAGCGCGCCAAATCTAATTGGCTACTTCGTTCTGGATAGAGAAAAGCAAACGCGGCCACAGCACATTCAATATTTTGTTTTAACAATCGATATGGATTGATTCGTGGATTATCCAAGCTGTCTCTCAGGTCAAATCCTGGCAACCTGCATTCGGCTTGATGCTCACTAATTTGTTGTGCAGCCAAGTGGGGACTGAGCTTTTGACTGGTCACGACCTGCTGAACCAATTCTTGGCTTTTTTTATCACCAATTAAGTTATAACTGCTATTCCTATAAATGCCCGCTTTTTCTTTTGCAATACCCTGCAAATTTGAGCCCAGCCAAGCCTCATGATCTTTATCGATAGTGGTAATAATACTGACACTAGGATCAACAATATTGACGGCATCTAATCGCCCGCCCAAGCCAATTTCTAGCACCAATAAATCAAGTGAAATTTTGGCAAAGTTATACAGGGCTGCCAAAGTGGTGAATTCGAAAAAGGTTAACGCAACATCCTCGCGGTGCTTTTCAATACATTCAAACGCCTCGACCAGTGATTGATCGTCTATGTCTTGCCCATTTATACGAATTCGTTCATTAAACTTTAATAAGTGAGGTGAGGTATAACAACCCACCGAAAGCTCACTGCTCAATGCCAGTGACTCAAGTGCCGCGACACAGCTCCCTTTGCCATTAGTCCCACCCACAACAATTATGTTAGCTGAGGACTGTAATATCCCCATACGGTTAGCAACTCTCTCAATTCGCTCGAGGCCCAACTCAATCTCTTGCGGATGATATTTTTCAATTTGTTCGAGCCACTCTGGTAAATTTTTCATTCCCGTAAACTACTCCGGCAGTTGATCAAATTTAAACACCATCAGCTCTCTAATGCTTGCAGCAAGCACCGAATAAAGACTCTTAACCTGCGGCTCTAACTCTACTCGCTGATTATTTTCAAATAAAGCACGATGAGCCTTTAATTCGTTGACGGCTTGCATACGCTGCTCATTTTGCGGATCTGGGAACTCGCTTTTAACCAGGGCTATTGCGCTGTCAATATATTGAACCGCCATCTCAAAATCGCCTTTCGAGGCATAAGCTGTTGCCAATGTATCGAGTTGATACCACTCCTGAGTATTTCGATATTCAGGTTGAAGTTGACGAGCAATGTTGACAGCAAAGTTAGGGTCAAAAGACTCGTCATTAGCTGTTGCGAAAAACCAGCTAACATTATTGAGTAAATTAAGATCGACAGTTTCACTGTGATCGAGAAAAATCTGCTTGGCTAGCTTTTGGGAATTATTTGTGCCAACCTCCACTGGCGGCATTATATTAAGCCAATAAGCAGCACCAATCGCGTAGTTCAAATTGGCAGATAACTTGTCGCGGTCAAATTCAAGTTGCGTCAAAATACTTTGAGCCATTGATTTATTAACCTCTCCCCAAAGTCCAATTTGGTGCCCTACAGCTAGAGCAATTGCAGCCTTTGTTTCACCGAGCGCTGAAGCCTCTTGCAAAAGTTTCATGGCTGCTTGCCGGTCATACATTTGATAATTTTTGCCTAACTTCATCCACGCTAGTAAATTCATCGCTGGCAAATAATTGTTGCGGGCAGCTTGTTCTAACAGAGCTACGCCTTGCGTCAGTTTTTCTTCATTCTCTGCGGAAACAACTTCACTTCTTTTTCCCTTATCATATTGGTTTAACCAATAAATGGATAAAATAAAACGCTGTTTATTATCTTCCTCATTTAAAAGTTCGGCACATTTTTCAGCGCGTTGGTCGGAATTAATTAATGAATAATGTAAACAGTAAAAAGTGGGCTTGCTCGATTGTGAAAACTCCGGCACTCGATTGTTATCCGATGTTTTTTTATTGCTCTCTATGGATGAAAATATTTTGAATAATATAATCAAGAATATTATCCAATAAATATAACTCTTGCCGTTCGATTCAGTGGTTTCCGTTTGAGCTGGTGTGACTTCAACAGGACGCTCTATGTAAAACTGCCCCAACAAATTCATTTGCTGATTGCTAAAATGGTTAGAAAGAATTAGTTCGGTATGACGCCAATCAAAGTGTTCAGCAAAAACTTTTACCAACCATTCGAAATGTGTTGGAAGTCGCTGCTTGAGCAATTTTTGTTTTAGCTTGTCAGGTTGATTGCCCTTCTCTAAATTTTGTTCTACTTTATGCAGAAGAAAGCCAAAAACATCAACACGCAATAATTCGTTAACCTCAAAATACTGGTATTCGTCTGCTTCAATAAGCTTGAGCCATTCCGACTTTTCGACTGTTGTCTCTGACTGAAACAAAGCTTCCAGTTTTTCTAAGAATTCGTTTGCCGATTGATAACTATTTTTTTCATCAAAGTGTGATGCTATTTCCGTTGCTTGATTTTCAATTGAAACAGGTGTTAAATCATGAGAATCCGATTCATTTTCTGCGTTCGGATTTTCTAAAGTTTGCGGCTCATCAACGACAGACTCATTTAGAGCGCTGGTTTCATCATTTTTGACTTTATCGCTTGAAGTTTTCTCACTTATCAATTCAAGCGAGCCAACATCTTGTGGTTCATTGGACACTGTGTGAGCTAAGTTGCTATTGGACTCTGCAAGTTGCTGGTTAGCCTGTTTAGACTCATAATCATCAACACTCGAATCCGACTGATGAAGCCCATCCTCGAATTCAGAAGCAACGTCCTCACTTTCTTGCTCGTCGACGTAGTACCGACCATAGTTGATTAAATAATCGTAGGCTTCTCTGACCTCTTGAAATTTCTTAGGTTCAATGGCTGGGTCGATGGTTTTAATTAATTTTGCGTAAGCTCGTTTGATCGTGCGCTTATCAGCGGTTGGCTCTATACCGAACAGACTCCATTCGTTCATTCAAAAATACTCTCATCCAACTCATCGAGAATTCTTTCTAATTCTTTACGCTTTTGCTCTATTAGCCCGGTATCTTGAGTATTGAGTACTCGCTCAAACTCTGAAGCAAGATGCGCCACATACTGTCGCTTTTCACCTAAACTTTCTTCGTAAAGCCTTTCCGCTCTTGATAATACAAGTTGATTCGCACTATCTTCACGTGGATGTATTTTCAAATTAGTGAGTCGCTGAAAACTCTCTTCAATCTCTTTGTCGCTCAATTGACAATCAGCGTTTTTAATTACTTTACGACTAGTTTCTTGGGTCGAATTTACAGTGACCTCAACTTCCAAAATGCCATTAACGTTGTAAGTAAAACGAATATCGATGCTTTCTTCACCCGCTTTATTTTTAGGAACTTTTACTTCCAGCGCGCCCAAAAACACATTATTTTCTACCAGGCGACTCTCACCTTGGTAGATTCTACAGTTGATTCGAGTTTGCTTATCTTGAATGGTATTCAAGGTATCCATTCTGCTTACGGGTATCGTGGTATTGCGCTCAATAACCGGTAAAAAATGTCCTTGCTCAAATTGGTTAGGATTTGATTCAACACTGATTTCTACTCCAAGAGTGTACGGACATACATCTGTAAGAACCACATCATCTAATGCTTGATCTTTATTTATCAAAGCGGTTTGAACCGCCGTACCCAATGCAACCACTTGATCAGGGTTGATGGTGGATGAAGGTAGTCGCCTAAACATTCTGCCCACTAAGCTTCGAACTAAAGGCATTCGAGTTGCCCCACCCACCAAAATTACCTCATCTAATTCATTAAGTGATAGTTTTGCATCTCTAATGGCACGCTCAATTGGATGACGCAACTTTTTGAGCAACGGATCAACTATTTTCTCAAAAGTCTCACGAGTACAATTCCACTGATAGGTTTGTTCACCAAGTTGATGTTCAAACTCAGCGCTATCACTTTCGCTTAACGCTAATTTGAGCTGATTTATTTTACGAGTCAACTTGCCTTGTTCTAACTGGTTTAGATCGTAACCTTTTAAGTTGTGTTCTTTTAAGAAATGAGTGATTAGCGCGTTGGTAAAATCTTCACCGCCGAGAAAATTATCGCCCGCTGATGCATGCACTTCCATCACGCCATCAAATAATTCAAGCACAGAAACGTCGAACGTTCCGCCCCCCAAGTCGACCACGATAATATTCGATTCACGGTACTTTTCATGAATCCCGTAAGCGATAGCAGCGGCAGTCGGTTCATTTATCAATCGTTCAACTCTTAGTCCAGCAATTTCACCAGCGACCTTGGTGGCTTTCCTTTGGGCGTCATTAAAATAAGCAGGAACACTAATTATTGCCGAATCGACACTGGTGTTTAGGTGTTGTTCGGCATCTTGCTTCAATTGTTTTAGCAACAGACCAGAAAGCTCTTCCGGACTAAAACTTTGTTTAGCGAGTTTAATTTGAGCTTTGCTACCCATCTTGCGTTTGAAATTCGCAACTGAATGAGATGGGTGGGAGACGAGTCGCTGTTTGGCAATTTCACCAACAAATATTTGTCCGTTATCGTCTAAGCTAATCACAGAAGGCGTAAGGTACTCTCCTAGCGCATTGGGGATTAGGCTCGGTTTGTCTTCATCCCAGTAGGCCGCCAAGCTATTTGTAGTGCCTAAGTCAATTCCGATCATGGTCATTTTAGTCATTCCTTTTTATTAATACGCCTAGTAGGCAGAAGTTTGAATCGCTCTGCCAATAAAAAAGCACCCAATGGGTGCTTTTTTAGTTGTTACCAATCTAATACGCGACTTTGGATAAAATAATACTATCCAACTACCACTTTATTCTCAACCGGTATTGTTACCATAGCCGCAGACTTTTTAAAGTCTTCGATTTCATGGAAGTTGAGGTAACGATAAACTTCTTCACTCATTGTATCGAGGTCCGAGGCATAACTCATATATTCTTCAACGGTTGGTAATTTACCTAAGATTGAAGCAACCGCAGCAAGTTCCGCCGAAGCAAGGTAAACATCAGCACCATTACCGAGTCGATTCGGGAAGTTTCGAGTAGACGTAGAAACAACGGTTGAGTTGGCTGCTACTCTTGCCTGATTCCCCATACATAACGAACAACCTGGCATTTCCGTTCTCGCTCCAGCGGACGCGAATATGTTGTAATAACCTTCCTGCATCAGTTGATATTCATCCATTTTGGTCGGTGGCGCAATCCATAGGCGAGTTGGAATTGAAGTTGTTTTCTCCAGTAACTTACCAGCCGCGCGATAGTGGCCAATATTTGTCATACAACTACCAATAAAGACTTCATCTATTTTGTCCCCTTGAACATCTGAAAGCAACTTAACGTCATCAGGATCGTTTGGACAGGCAAGAATTGGCTCTTTGATTTCATTAAGATCAATTTCAATCACTGAAGCGTATTCTGCATCTTCATCGGCTGACATTAATTCTGGATTAGCTAGCCATTTCTGCATATTTTCAATACGACGACCAATGGTTCTGGCGTCGCCGTAACCTTCTTTGATCATCCACTTTAACAAAGTAATATTAGAATTTAGGTACTCAATAATTGGTTCTTTATCTAGCTTAATTGAACAACCTGCAGCGCTTCTTTCGGCTGCCGCATCGGATAATTCAAAAGCCTGTTCAACTTTCAATTTAGGGAGACCTTCAATTTCCAGAATTCGTCCGGAAAACACGTTTTTCTTGCCTTCTTTAGCGACAGTCAGTAAGCCCTCTTGAATGGCCGCATAAGGTATGGCATTGACTAGGTCACGTAATGTAACCCCAGGTTGCATTTCGCCCTTAAATCTGACGAGTACAGATTCTGGCATGTCCAATGGCATAACGCCGGTTGCCGCAGCAAACGCAACCAACCCTGAACCCGCAGGGAAAGAAATACCGATTGGGAAACGAGTGTGGGAATCGCCCCCAGTTCCTACAGTATCCGGTAATAACATACGGTTTAACCAACTATGGATGATGCCATCGCCTGGCCTTAAGGAAACCCCACCCCGGTTCATAATAAAATCCGGAAGTGTGTGTTGTGTTTCGATATCAACGGGCTTGGGGTAAGCCGCTGTGTGACAAAAAGACTGCATGGTCAAATCGGCTGAAAAACCTAAACAGGCTAGATCTTGCAATTCATCACGAGTCATTGGCCCAGTGGTGTCTTGTGAACCAACGGTCGTCATTTTAGGCTCACAATATTGATGAGCTCTCACGCCAGGGAGTCCGCAAGCTTTTCCCACCATTTTTTGCGCCAGAGTAAAGCCTTTATCAGAATCAGCAACCGGATCAGGTTGTCGGAACAAGCTGCTTGGCTCTAACCCTAAAAATTCTCGGGCACGTGCGGTTAAGCCGCGACCAATAATGAGTGGAATTCGACCGCCTGCTTGAACTTCATCTAGCAGTACGTCGGTTTTCAATTCGAATTCAGCAACGAGCTCGCCATTTTTCTCGATTTTTCCTTCATAGGGGTAAATATCAATGACATCGCCCATTTCAAGTTTAGAGACATCCACCTCGATAGGGAGAGCTCCTGCGTCTTCCATTGTATTGAAGAAAATTGGCGCAATTTTTCCACCGAGACAAAATCCACCAGCTCGCTTGTTAGGAATATAGGGGATATCATCACCCATAAGCCACAATACCGAATTTGTTGCCGATTTACGCGAAGAGCCAGTTCCAACCACATCTCCCACGTAAACAACTGGGTGTCCTTTTTCTTTTAACTTTTCAATGACTTCCAGTGGATTGCCTTCTAACCCGGGCTTAGGGTTCTTTAACATCGCAAGGGCATGCAACGGAATGTCAGGGCGTGACCACGCATCTTGTGCAGGCGAAAGGTCATCGGTGTTGGTTTCACCTGGCACCATAAATACGGTCAAAGTCACCTTTTCGGCAAGCTTATCTTTGCTAGTAAACCACTCTGCATCGGCCCAACTTTGGATAACATTTTTGGCATTTTTATTACCTGCTTTAGCGAGGTCTGCTACATCATGGAAAGCATCAAACATAAGTAAGGTATGATTTAATTGTTGACCCGCAAGCTCGCCGAGCTCACCGTCTTCTAACAACTCAACCAAGGTTGCAATGTTATACCCACCTAACATGGTTCCTAATAACTCGACCGCTCTTGGCCGATCGACCAATGGGCATTTTTCTTCACCTTTAGCCACAGCCGATAAAAATGCTGCTTTTACGTACGCAGCCTCATCAACCCCCGCTGGAATGCGGTTAGTTAATAGGTCGAGTAAAAATTCTTCTTCACCTGCTGGTGGATTCTTTAAAAGCTCAACTAAGTCAGTCACTTGTTCAGCAGATAGGGGTTTTGGGACAATTCCTTGTTCAGCTCTTTCTTTTACATGATTTCTATAAGCTTGTAGCACGCTAAAGATCCTCTTTATAGATAAATTGAACGATTAATCGTTAAATCGCCTTAGCAAGACAAAACTCGATCGTCATTCATTGGAGTATTTAGTTAGGATAGTTCAGAAGTCGTGGATTATACAGGCAAATAAGCCAATAATAAATCGGCCAGCCCACTATTTTCCCTAGGGCCATATAGTCATTGATTATGTCCCAATTTAGTTGAGTAACGCGTACTGATTAAGTCAAATAGAAAGCACTAATTAACCAAAATTAGTCACTTTAATTTAGACCAGTTGCGAAATGGCACAGCATAGAGTTAGAAATAGAGCGCTTTTTTCTGACACACTAAACGCCAGGCAAAACAGAGCAAGTAAACTGAAACCTGGAAACTCAGACGCTTAAAATAAAGACCGAGTTTCCATAGAGTGGGAGTAACTAGAGTTGATTATTGGCTATTGATTTCCCATGAGCTGCTTTTTAATTTCATGGTTTAGCGGTTTGTCACCAATCCAAGTTTTTAAAAACGCACGGTAAAATGACTCACCGTTGATACTGCCTATGGTTTTACCATTTACACTAATTTGTGTCTCGCCGTCGGTATAATCAACAAAAACTTCATCCCCCTCCTTAACCTGACTCTTCCATATCTGATTGAAGGCTTTTATTGAGGGCGCAAGTTGCATCAGCTCTTGCTCAGTGTGATTTACCGTAATTCCCAAATTGATGGCTCTCATGATTGATTCGGGTTTGACTAGCTCGTTGGTTTTAATCAAAAACCGCTTAGCACCGGTATTGGTCAGAAGCTCATTAACTGATTGCGCATCATTTTGAAGATAGAGTCCACCAACGTATATCGCTTGTCGGGCGTTTGACTTAGTCGCGGCCCCTTTTAAACGAAGTTCTGGCCCTCCGGGCGATAGCGTGATCACCTCTTCGAGATCAACACCCGTTAGAGAGTCTGCAAAGCTGCAGGGTATAAACAAAAAACAGGAAACTGCAAAGATAAAAATCTTATTCACTGGGACACCTTTAAAGATTAATTATTATAATAAAATCAATAGCTTGTATTGACAGTTGACGAATGCGTCTGGTCAATCCCTTGCGGATATTTTTTATCCGGCTATTGAGACTACAATATTTAACAATTACACGCAATTATAATAGTCTAAATTTTAACCAGCCGCATCGATCTAGATCACAATTAAACCTTCTTCATTTAGAAAACACTAAATATCTATATTTTCTATCGAAGATCCCCTTGTCGCATCGGCCTAACCTGTTTATCCTAGCTGGCTTATTAGAGTGTAGCGATGAATGCCGACTGGTGCGATAAAACAACAACAGCGCTGGTTAATTTCAATAAAATTGAATAAATCAACACTCACATCGCATTGAATCAATTTCCTTAAAATCAACTATAAAAGGTATGACGATGAACAATCTCAATCAAAAATCAAGCAAACCGAACTGGCGGCAAGCCAAGTTAGGTGGCTGGATAAGAGCCGGAAAAGCCTGCGTGTTTTTAACCGCAGCAACTTTAACAATGGCTTGTCAGCCACAACAACCAAAACAAGAAATCAAAGAAAAGCCGGCCGCACTGACAGTTCAAGATGCTAAAGCTTATGTCGCTGAAGCGGAAAAGGCACTTGAGTCCGATTACGAACTGATCGCTAAAGCATTTTGGGTACAAGCTAACTTTGTAAATGACGATACCAATGCAATCGCAGCTAAGTTTGGCGAAGAAGCAACCAAAAAGAGCGTTCAACTTGCTCTGGGTGCTCAAAAGTTTGATCACCTCGAGCTAGATTTTGATACTCGTCGTAAGCTCGATATGTTAAAACAAGGGCTTGTGATTCCAGCGCCTAACGATGATAAAAAGACAGCAGAACTTGCAAAAATTACCGCTAATCTCGATGCAACTTATGCCAAAGGCTGCACCGCGGAAGGTGAATGCTTCACTCTCGGTGAGCTCACTGACACCTTAGCCAATTCCGACGACCCCAATGAACTTCTAGCGGCATGGACCAACTGGCGAAAAGTTTCGCCTCAAATGCGCAAAGACTACCAACGCATGGTCGAAATCGCTAATGAAGGTTCCAAAGAGTTAGGTTATGCCGATACCGGCGCATTATGGCGTTCAAAATATGATATGCCAGCAGATGCATTTGCTGCCGATATGGATCGGGTGTGGGGGCAAGTAAAGCCGCTTTATGATTCATTACAATGTCATGTGCGAGCAAAACTCAATGAAAAATATGGCGATCAAGTAGTCCCGTTGGACCAGCCTATTCCAGCACATTTATTGGGTAACATGTGGGCACAAAGTTGGGAAAATATTTATGATGACGTTGCGCCACCCAGCTCGACACCGGCAGTTGATGTCACTAAACGACTTGAAGCCAAGAAATATAACGAAATCGAAATGGTTCGTACCGCTGAAAACTTCTTTAAGTCGCTTGGTTTCGCCCCGCTTCCTGATTCATTCTGGGAAAAATCACTGTTTGTAAAACCTCGCGATCGCGATGTTCAATGCCACGCAAGTGCGTGGGATCTGAGTACAACCGATTACCGCATAAAAATGTGTATAAAACGCACGGGTGAAGACTTCTCCGTCATTCATCACGAGCTCGGCCACAATTTTTACCAAAGAGCTTATAATCTGAAGCAAGACTTTCTTTATCGAAGCAGTGCTAACGACGGTTTTCATGAAGCAATTGGTGATACCATTTCATTATCAATCACACCTAAGTATTTAAAAGAAATCGGTCTGATTGACCAGGAGCCTGATGCTGCAGGTGATTTACCTTTCCTAATGAAAAAAGCCCTTGAAGGGGTATCTTTCTTACCCTTTGGTCTTTTGGTAGATAAATGGCGTTGGGGAGTGTTTAATGGTGAAATCCCAGCCGATAAATACAACCAAGCTTGGTGGGAGTTGCGTAAAAAGTACCAAGGGGTGAGCGCACCCATTGATCGAACTGAAAACGATTTTGATCCAGGTGCTAAGTATCATGTTCCAGGTAATACCCCCTACTCTCGCTACTTCTTAGCGCGCATTTTACAATTCCAATTCCACCGCGAGCTATGCAAAATCGCGGGCAATGAAGGACCACTTCACCGCTGTTCCATTTATGGAAACAAAGAAGCTGGCGCAAAACTAAATGCGATGCTAGAAATGGGCTCAAGCAAACCGTGGCAGGACGCACTCGAAGCAATGACAGGCCAGCGAGAAATGGACGCGACCGCCATCATTGATTATTTTGCCCCACTAAAGACTTGGTTAGATGAACAAAACCAATCTCGTCAATGTGGCTGGTAAATAGGATCTGCACCCTTAATAACGGTGCGGAGTTCGCTTGAACAAGCGTATGTTGAAATACAAATACGGAGAAATGTAGAGTTCAATTAGTATCGAATAATGCTAAACCCGTTAATCAAAAAAGCGCCTATTTCAGGCGCTTTTTTTGATCTCAGGACGTGCTAGTGAGCAATTTAGAGGTAGTGTTTTATCGGGGTAAATTGATAGAAGTTTGCTCTTTATGCGAGCGTCGGTTTGCAGTCAGTTTTTATGGGCTGTTAATGAGTCTCGAATATGATTGGTGTTCGATTGAAACTTTTTAATCTTGAAAAAATCGAGTTTAAATTCAAACAGCCCCACAACAAAAACTGACATCAAAACTAGTACCCGTCCGAAAATAGAACTAGTTGCACACCCTGCATTGACCAAGGCGCTCGCCCCCCCGTTGGAATCGGCATTTGCGCGTACTTTAACGAGCCATCGGAGTTTTTGCTGCTATTCAAACATTCGACCATCAAATTGACAAATTCACTTGCTGCAATTTCTGTTTGCCAACTGCGATAGCCATCTGGCCATTCTAAACTGGTTTCCCGCGGTCTTGTGCCACCCCAACCCTGTACGATACCTAAATGAGGAAAACGATCTTCAAGTGACTCATAACCGGCTTCCACAAGTAAAAAGTCTAAGCGAGAAATGATCGATGTCGAAACCCGACTATTCCAGCAAATCATAGGGGTGCGTCCTTCAGTACTATTCAGCCAATGGGTCGCAAAAGAGGCTAACAACGACCAACCACTGTTCATTTTTGCACCCGAGTTTGGATCCTTAGTAATTGCAGCTTTCATTACCGCATAAACATTTTCCCAAGTGACTTCTTTTTGTGGCGTTCCGGCCTGTAAGAAGATTTCTTCTGTGGTTTTAACTGCTAACTCTTTATCTTCATCGCTCCAAGGTGTGCCATCTTCTATACCTCTCGCTAATAACTCCGCACGATACATTAACGCATCGGCGGAATGTGAAACTTGCATCAAACCATTTCTTGGCTTTGGCCAAAAGAAACTTTCCAATCGATCATGCCAGCTGCTAACCGCTTCCCCAATAGGTTGTCTTTGATACATTGGGGTGAAGGGATCTTCATCAATCCAAGCGACTAACGCTTCAGCAAATTCACGATCTGAAGCGCCTTTTGCAGGAACAACCGGTGGATAAATATCTTCCCCAATCACTTCCAGTCCGGCGTCATCAATCACAACCGGATGACTGCTGGGCGACTCAATATCAGCTTGAATTCGAGCCTCGGCATAAGCCGAAAACATATCTTGCTCAAGGTAGGTCAGCGCATCCCAGTAATCAAGTGCTTGGTCTGTCAACCTAACACCTTGCAATTCATTCTGCTCACCCATTTTGGTTTTACGAATGACATCGGGATTCATTAAGAAAAACGCGGGGTCAATTTGACTGGTATCTCGAAACGACCAAGGAACCATTAGCCTTGCAGCAACTTCTAAACAAAAGCGGTCGCCTTGTTCAATAATTTGATAAAGCTTAGCTTCGCTTTGACCAATGGGCATTTTGCCTTTGCGCCACGAGTCATGGTCTGCAAACCGTTTAAACCAGACTTTCCAAGCGCCTATAAACAATGCCTTTGGGATTTGAAAATGGTCCGCTTGCGGAAAAATCATCTTTTTCATGCGACAGTCCTGATCTTATTTTGCGTATTATCTATCCAATATTAAAGAATTTTTCTTAAATATCAATGATGTTGTAACAAATCGGTATTTCTTACCCAACTATAGTTGATTGCGTAAAGAATAGGCAGATTATTGCTTTCCTTAGGTAAAAAAGTCCTAAAGTAAACTGGTTTTAAACATGCCATTTGGCCGCGAGATAGGGTAAAATGCGCCGCTTAATCATCGATTGCATACGCTTAACAAGAGGTCAATATGGAACTTTCAGCATTAACCGCTATTTCTTCAGCAGACGGCCGCTACGGAAGTAAAACCAAAGAATTAAGGGCTATTTTTAGTGAATTCGGTCTAATCAAATACCGTGTTATTGTTGAAGTGAAATGGTTACAGGCGCTTGCTGCCTGTGATGCGATACAAGAAGTCCCTGCTTTTTCAGATTCCACAAACCAGTTACTCGAGCAGATTATGGCTGACTTTAGTGAAGCGGATGCGTTAAGAGTCAAGGAAATCGAATCAACCACTAATCATGATGTGAAAGCGGTGGAATACTTTCTAAAAGAAAAAACCGCGTCTGATTCAGCGATTTGCGCGGTTAGCGAATTCATTCACTTTGCTTGCACTTCCGAAGATATTAATAACTTGTCCTATGCTCTGATGTTGAAAGACGCCGCCTTGGTGGTTTCGGCGCAGCAAGACGAAGTAGTTAACGCGATTGCAGACTTGGCCCATCAATACGCAGAAACACCGTTAATGTCACGCACTCACGGCCAACCCGCGTCACCCACCACCTTAGGTAAAGAAATGGCAAACGTTGTGGCACGACTGCAACGCCAGCAAGCACAGTTTGGAAATGTTCAGTTGATGGGTAAGATTAATGGCGCGGTTGGTAATTATAACGCCCATATTTCCGCTTACCCTGAAGTCGATTGGCCAGCATTTGCGCAAGCATTTATTGAAGATCTCGGACTGACTTGGAATCCCTACACAACCCAAATCGAGCCGCATGATTATATTGCTGAATATTTTGATGTGATCACCCGATTCAATGTTATTTTATTAGATTTCGATCGCGATGTTTGGGGATACATTGCCTTAGGTCATTTTAAGCAAAAGACCATTGCGGGCGAAATCGGCTCATCGACCATGCCACACAAAGTCAATCCAATTGACTTCGAAAATTCGGAAGGCAATCTAGGTATTGCTAATGCTTTGTTCACCCATTTAGGTCAAAAACTGCCTGTTTCTCGTTGGCAACGTGACCTTAGTGATTCGACAGCACTCAGAACTTTGGGGTTAGGTGTTGCGCACTCGCTGATTGCCTACAAAGCAACTCTTAAGGGAATATCGAAACTTGAAGTTAACGAGCAATCTCTCGCCGATGAACTCGACCAAAACTGGGAAGTTCTTGCTGAACCGATTCAAACCGTTATGCGCCGCTATGGTATTGAAAAACCTTACGAAAAACTTAAGGAGTTAACGCGGGGTAAACGTGTCGATCAAGCTGGTATGCAGGCCTTTGTTGATCAATTGGAACTGCCTCAAGCGGTCAAAGATGAGCTCAAAAAGTTAACGCCTGCCAATTACATTGGCAATGCGATTGAACAAGCTAAAAACATTTAAGTAAATTATGGCGCTTGATCCCTAAGATTAAGCGCCTTAATCAGCATGTATTCAATTCCATTTCAGCAACTCGACAAGCAAGCTTTTTTATCTCAATATTGGCAAAAGAAGCCCTGCGTTTTTAATAACGCTTTCGCTGATTTCCCAAACTTTCTATCCCCAGAGCAACTTGCAGGCTTATCTTTAGAAGAAGATATAGAGAGTCGCTTGATTCAATTCAATCCGGCACTGCAACAATGGCAACTTTCCCATGGTCCATTTGCTTCGGAAGACTACAGTCAACTCCCTGATTCCAATTGGACTTTGCTGGTTCAGTCAGTGGATAGTTGGATTGCCGAAACTCGTGCTTTATTAGAACACTTCAACTTCATACCAAAATGGCGCTTTGATGACTTGATGGTAAGTTACGCCACCGATCAGGGCGGAGTCGGCCCACATTTCGACAATTTTGATGTTTTCTTAATACAAGGTAGCGGGAAACGTCGCTGGCGAGTCGGCGAACCAGGCCAAGTCGGTCAACAAATGGAGGTTGCCAACGGGTTATTTCAACTGGCCGATTTTACCCCAACCATTGATATTGTATTATCGCCGGGCGATATGCTGTATGTGCCCCCAAAAACAGCGCATTGGAGCATTTCCTGTGGGCCTTCCATCGGCTACTCAGTCGGCTACCGAACCCCGGAAACCAAGCAGTTACTCACACTTTTGACAGAAGACTTACACGAATCCAATCAATCTGGTGAATTTTTTTCGGATAAATACCGGCAAAACCCTATTCACAACAATCAACTCGACGAGCAACTGGTGATTTGGGCTCAAAGCCAATTAAAAAACTTATCAGAAGATCCCGATCGAATCAGGCGACTATTAAGTCGCCAACTTAGTTTATCTAAACTTGGAGTCATAACGGATGAAAATCACTTTGAAATTCAATCAGTTATTGAAAGCTCACTGATTCAACTCGACACTCAACTTACGCCAGTCTGTTATCGCCGTGACGATAAAATAGTGGTTTCTATCGAGGGCGAAGATTTTATTTTCGAAAAATATTTAATAACCGCGGTAGAAAAATTAGTTAATTTTGCAGAATGTCCGATAAAATTGTTTAAAAAATCACCAAATGCTGTTGATTTTCCAGAAGATTTAGCTAATCTTGTTAATAGAGGGTATGTAAAACGAGTTAAATAAATTAAAAAACGGTGCAACTTGACCAGATAATTATCTCTAGTGCTGACATGAAAACTAACCGAATTCGATCATTCCAGTTTCAGCGTACGACTTGGCAAGAGTCGAGTCGAGATATATTAGATATTAGGCATCGAGTTTTTATGATTGAGCAGCACATACGTGATAATGTTCTTTGTGATTTAGACGACAATGAGTGCTTTCATGTTGTAGTCAGCGACCCAGAGGGTAAGATAGTCGGTTGTGGTCGAATTACCGAACACGGTCGAATCGGCCGACTCGCAGTCTTACTCCCCTACCGAGGGTTAGGCATTGGTACAAAACTGTTCAATACCTTAATTAACATCGGCAAAGCGCACAACCTCAAAGATATTTCCCTCAATGCTGAACTCAGTGATCACCCATTTTATAATATGCAAAAGTTTAAATCAGCGGGCCCTGTCTATATGAAGCAAGGTGTTCCTCATCAAATGCTGGCAAGAAAACTAGCCTAATTGGCAAAATTCCAATAACATCATCACCATCAAGTGTTAAATTCTTAACCAAGGTAGCTAGGTAATCGATGTCTTCCACTGAAAACGAACAATCTAGTCCAATCGCGGATAACAATGGCTCGGACAAAACGTTGGGCGAGCGCAAACGAATTGATAGCCTTAACGAATTCAAAGCGGAGTCTGAACGGTTATTTTCAAGTGCCCAGCGAGTGATTCGTGTTTATAGTAAAGATCTTGATCCGAGAGTTCTCAACGATCGTTTGATTGAAAAGCAATTTATCGAATTTATAAAAAGGTCACGGGCAAGTAAAGTTGAATTATTAATTTATGATGATGCCTACCTGCGTGGTGTTGATCACCGGTTAGTCAGTTTGGCACAAAGATTTTCTAGTTTTGTCGAAATTAGATTAGTTCCCAAAGATCACCACGAAAACTTTTTTGGTTTTTATTTGGCTGATAACAAACGGATTATCCATCGGCATAATATTGAGCGATACGAAGCCGAATATGCAGAACTTCCCAACTCTCTGGTGAAAGAAAAAGTAAAATGGTTCGATGAAATTTGGCAGCAAAGCCCTCCGGCAAGTTTCTTGCGGGCACTGCATCTTTAATTCGCTAATCCTGATTTGATAGTTACTGAAGGGAGTTATTTTTTATGAAGCGTTGCATGACCAAATGTCTAATTTGGCCGACCTTATTAGGATTATTGACCCTTTCCAGTAGTTTGTTAGCCGAAGTTTTTATCTACCAGCTAAAACACCAACCTGCAGAAAAGTTAATTCCAATAATCAAACCTCATTTATCGGCAAAAACATCGCTCTCCGCCGCGGACTTTAAACTGATTGTTAGCGGCGAGCCCGCAGACAATATAAAAGTAAAACAAATGCTCGCTGATTTAGACACTCCCTTTAAAGAATACCTAGTACAACTTAGGATTACTAGTGTGCCATTGAAAAATCACCAGCAAACTAGTCAATTACAATTAAGAGGTACCAGTGAGCAAAGCCAACAAAAAGCGATTGTTAAAAAATATCGAACTGACCAAATGCTGGCTGATGACCGTGAGTTTGTCGTCCGATTGATAGAAAACTATCAAGGCTTTATCAATACGGGCGAGAGCTATCCTGAGGTAAAACTGATTAATCAGTATGGTCACTTAATTCCTAGCTCTGGTCGTAAAAAAGTACAAAGCGGCGTGTACATTAGTGTGACAGCTGCCGGAGAAGATAAAGTCGCCATTAAAGCCTCTGCTTACCAGCAACAGCGACAAACAACCGACTCAAGAAACATTAACACCTCGTCCGCAACCAGCCAAATTCTCGCCCCAACCAACCAATGGACCCTGCTTGCTTCAAGCGAACAAAATACCCAACAGCAAACGGGTAAATACAGTACTCGAATGGCTGATCATAAAACCCGATACTACTACGTGAAAGTAAAGCAATCTTTTTAACTTTAATCACTTTAATTCCTAAAGTTATTGTCGATTGAAATACTGATCAGGATATAATCCAAACACTTAAAATTTGACTTATCAACTTTATTTGAGCCAAGCCTTGAGCTGAGCAATCGAGATGTTAATTTGACCATGATGTTTTCTCAGTTTAAGAAAGAACTAAAGCAGCTCGCACCCATCGGGATCCCTGCGGTACTTTCACAACTTGCTCAAATGGCCATGGGGTTTATTGATACTGTGATGGCCGGGCATTATAGCCCCGTTGCGCTTGCAGCGATCGCAATTGGTACCAGCCTTCTGCAACCTGTACTTATTTTTTTTCTGGGGTTGTTTCTGGCTTTTAACCCCCTGGTTGCTCATTTTCGCGGCGCAGGTAAGCTCGAGAAATTAAAAACTCATTTTCAAGCAAGTATTATATTGGCGGTGGTTTTTTCGCCGGTAGCAATTTTATTGTTGTTAAATTCAAAATTTGTTTTGGCCGCGTTAGGGATCGAAACCCAAGTTGCGGATTTAGCCTTTGGTTATTTAAGCGCCACTCAATGGGGCATGCCTAGCTTACTGTTGTTTTTCGCACTGCGATTTTGCAATGAAGGAATGTTTTCAACCACCGCGGTAATGGTCATTACCGTTATCTCTATCCCCTTTAACGTATTATTTAATTATTGGTTCATGTACGGAGGATTTGGCCTGCAGGAAATGGGTGCTGTTGGTGTAGGTTACGCTACGGGATTGATCTGGACCTTAATGTTTATCGGCATGCTGCTTTACACTTTGTGTGCCAAAAAATATGCAGAACTGGCATTGTTCAAATCAATACAAATTCCCGACTGGATAGAATTTAAAGCAATTTTAGCGCTTGGCTTTCCGGTAGCGATAACTTTAGGATTTGAAATTACTATGTTCGCCGCAGTGGCATTAATGATTGCTCGGTATCCAGTCGAAGTGATGGGCGCCCATCAGATTGCCGTTAATATTGCCTCATTAACGTTTATGATCCCGCTGGGACTTTCGCAAGCTATCACTGCAAGAGTTTCTTATTTTCAAGGAAAACATGACCGCGCGTCATTAAGAATCGCAGGTTACACCGGTATCGGTACCTGTGTGGCGATTATGGCACTATCGGCAATCATGATGATCAGTATCCCAACGCTTTTGGTCAGCATTTATACATCGGAAACGGGGCTGTCAGAACTTGCCGTCGGATTGTTATTTTTTGCCGCGCTGTTTCAATTTTCAGACGGACTGCAAGTGTCTAGTGCCGGTGCTTTAAGAGGGCTTAAAGATACAAAAATTCCGATGATTATTACTGCTATTTCTTACTGGCTGGTCGGCTTTCCAACGGGTTACTATTTAGCAGAGATCCAAAATATGCAAGCACAAGGATATTGGATTGGAATGATTTTTGGCTTGTCTACGGCAGCGGTATTATTGCTGCGTCGCTGGATGGTGTTTTCTCGTTAGTCAATATAAAAACCAAGCTAGAAGAAATCCCACTGTTTTCTATCAAGCATTTTATACAAATCACCTTATGCCAAACAGCTTATAGCAGTCGTCTGATAGCTAATGTCTAATAGCTATCGTCTAATAGCAAACGTCCGATTCAGAGTAAAACAACTAGGCAAGTCGCGCTAGCACTTGCTTATAGTCTTTAGTAGCACTTTGAGTTTGCAGATGCTCACCGTCTGATATCACTTGCTTGCCAGCCACAAACACATCTTTAACGGGAAGATGGCTGCAAGCAAAAATTGCTGCATCGAGGATTTGACTTTTTGTCTTGGCAAATAACGACGGATGTTCAGGATCAAGAACCACTAAATCAGCCCTTTTTCCTATTTTAATTTCACCCACATTTTGACTTAATGCCTTAGCACCATCGCTAGCGGCTTTAGTGTATAGATACTGGCCAACCGAGGGGCAGTCTGGACTGACGAGCAATGCTCTTTGGTGTTGGGTAAGTCGCTGACCATATTCTAACAGCCTGAGTTCATCAGCAATATTAATTGCTATGTGAGAGTCGGACCCAATTGCCAGCTGGCCGCCCAGCGAAATAAATGCCTGAGTAGGAAAAATTCCATCGCCCAAATTAGCTTCTGTTGTTGGACAAATTCCCCCAATCGCACTTGATTTTGCCAATCGAGTAAGCTCATCATTAGACAAATGAGTGGCATGAATTAAACACCAGTGAGAGTCCAGTTGAAACTGGTTTAGCAGCCACTCAACAGGTCGCTGCTGATAATAATTTAAACAATCTTCAACTTCTTTAGTTTGCTCTGCAATATGAATGTGAATCGGGGCACTTTTATCCAATTGCCTGACACTCTCGACGACTTCATGAAGCTGTTTTTCACTTACCGCTCGCAATGAATGAGGCGCAATGCCGAGTTTAAAATTAGCTCGATCAGCATATTGGTGCTGTAACTGCTCTAGCAACTTGATAAAAGCATCGGTTTGATGAATAAATCGGCCTTGTGCAGGAGAAGGCGGTTGCTCACCAAAACCGGCATAAGTATAAAGTACGGGCAAATGGGTCAAGCCAATGCCTACTGAGGATGCAGCGTCAATTACCTGATGCGACATTTCCGCAGGATCATCATAGCTAACATTCCCCACTTGATGATGAAGGTAATGAAACTCTGCAACACTGGTGTAACCAGCCTTCAGCATTTCTATGTACAAGAATTTCGCGACGGTATTGAGATCGTCTGGCTTCATTTCTGCGACAAACCGATACATAATATCCCGCCAGCTCCAAAAGCTATCACTGGCCGCTATCCCATTCGCATCAAATTGACGAAACTCTGAATACCCCGCAAAGGCTCTTTGAAAAGCGTGAGAGTGACAATTTGGCATGCCGGGTATCACTGGCCCTTTCAGTTCAATCGCTCCCTCTGCTTTTCCCGTATCGATGGCGACGATGTTGCCAGCTTTGTCGAGAACCAGTGTTTTATCTGACTGCCATTGACTGCCAATTAGAATATTTTCAGCGTATAATTTTGTCATTCGTTTAGTGCTTATTTTAGCGACCACAAGAAACTCAAGATTATGCCAGAAATATATGATCTCATCATACACAATATCCATCTAGCCACCATGTCGGATGAGTCTGTTCAGAATAAGCCGGATCAAGATAAGACCAATCGGGAGAATTACGGCACAATTAAAAATGCGGTAATTTGTATTAAAGGTGAAACCATTGCAGCGGTTTATCAAAAAGATGATCCATCAATTACTCAACTCGAAACTGAACAGGCGATTGATGGTAACGGCTGTTGGGTTACCCCAGGCTTGATCGATTGTCATACCCATCTTGTGTACGGTGGAAATCGCGCCAACGAATTTGAAATGCGACTCAATGGCGCAAGTTATGAAGCAATCGCAAAAGCCGGCGGCGGCATTGTTTCAACGGTAAAAGCCACTCGAGAGACAGACAAAGAACAGCTCTTCAAATTAGCTGCAAAACGTCTTAGCTATTTAGCGGACGAAGGTGTGACGGGAATTGAAATTAAGTCAGGATATGGACTTGATTTGAACACCGAAAGAAAAATGTTGCAAGTGGCAGATGAGATAGGTCGATACTCTCATTTGGATGTGAGTAAAACCTTTTTGGGTGCGCATGCCGTACCGGCTGAATACAAGGATTCCCCAGATCAGTACATCGATTTAGTCTGTGACAACATGATGCCAACCTTACATGACGAAGGTTTGATTGATTGTGTTGATGCATTTTGCGAAGGCATTGGTTTTTCACTGTCACAAACGCAAAAAGTTTTTGACGCAGCTAAATCACTTGGCTTACCAGTAAAATTACATGCTGAACAACTTTCAAATCTTGGTGGTTCAAAACTAGCCAGCCATTACGGTGCCTGGTCGGTCGATCACCTTGAATACCTTTCTGAAAATGATATTACACACTTAGCTCAAAGTGGTACCGTGGCTACATTGCTTCCCGCTGCTTTTTACTTTCTTTCTGAAACAAAATTGCCCCCCATCGAACACCTGAGGCAACACAAAATTCCCATGGCGATTGCCACCGATTCTAACCCAGGAAGCTCACCTTGTTTATCATTATTATTAACCCTAAACTTGGCATGTACCCTATTTAAACTAACACCAGCCGAAGCTCTACGCGGAGTTACAATTAATGCCGCAAAAGCACTCGACTGGCAAGATAAACTGGGCAGCGTTGAAGCTGGCAAACAAGCCGACTTAGTATTTTGGGATATCAACTCACCCGCAGAGCTTAGCTATTCGATTGGTGGAAATCCATGTGTGAGGGTTATTAAGAAAGGTAAATTGGTGATCGATAAAAGTGGAGCTAATGAGTAGTTTTTAAAACTATTCGATTAAAATTTTAGCGCTCTGATTTTAAGTGGTAAAAAACTTACTTGTATCATTTTTGCAAAAATACTAATTCAAATAGCTGACGCTCTATTTTCAGCTAGCTGACGCTTTATTTTCAGCCTGAGTAAAAATCAAACGAATATCGATGTAGGTCGTACTTAAGTGCGACACTGAGCTAGGGGGTAGCAAAAAAAGGTAGGGGATCATGATCAATACATTTGCTCCCCCTAAAAAAGATGTCAGATGAAATCGAAACTAATACAACTAATACAATTGAAATAACCATAAAAAAAGCGCCTACAGGCGCTTTTTTACTGAGTGACTTTTTTAAAAGCCCCCTTCTCTACTCATATCGCTGAAAAACCAAACTTGCATTAGTTCCGCCAAATCCAAAACTATTCGATAGTATTCGATTTAGTTTAGCTTCTTCCGTTTTTCGAACGATGGGTAAATCTTTTGCTTCTGGATCGATATGCTCGATGTTCGCAGAACCTGCAATGAAGTCATTTTCCATCATTAATAAGCTGTAGATTGCTTCATGCACGCCGGTTGCCCCCAGAGAGTGTCCAGCCAAAGATTTAGTTGAGCCGATTTTTGGCGTGTTTTCTGCAAATACCTGATTAATTGCACTCAATTCAGCAGTATCGCCAACCGGCGTGCTGGTTCCGTGAGTGTTTACGTAATCGATATTTCCATCCACTGTTGCCATCGCTTGTTGCATACAGCGCACTGCACCTTCTCCCGAAGGAGCCACCATATCGTATCCATCTGAAGTCGCGCCATAACCAACAATCTCAGCGTAAATTTTTGCCCCACGTGCTTTGGCATGCTCTAATTCTTCAAGAACTAATGCCCCACCACCGGATGAGATAACAAACCCATCTCTTGTTTCGTCATAGGGCCGAGAAGCTGTTTCAGGTGTGTCATTGTACTTAGATGATAATGCGCCCATTGCATCAAATAATAAGGTTAACCGCCAATCTTCTTCTTCACCGCCACCGGCAAAAACAATATCTTGTTTACCGAGTTGAATTTGCTCATAGGCATTTCCAATACAATGAGCACTTGTCGCACACGCGGAAGAAATCGTGTAGTTAATTCCTTTAATTTTAAACGGTGTCGCCAAACAAGCTGAGGTAGTGCTTGCCATGGTTTTTGGTACAGCATACGGCCCTACTCTTTTAACGCCTCTTTCTAAACAGATATTAACTGATTCTGTTTGATGCTTTTGCGAACCACCGCCTGAACCAAAAATTAGTCCTGTTCTTGGGTTACTTAATAAGTCTTCACCAATACCAGCGTCTTCAATGGCTTGAGCCATAGAGATGTAAGCGTAAGCTGCTGCATCACCCATAAAACGGCGCACTTTTCGATCGATATGATCGGCAACGTCGATATCTGGTCGACCACACACATGACTGCGTAGGCCAACTTCTTTGTATTTTTCGTTAAACGTAATTCCAGATTTTCCGTCTTTTAGTGATTGGGTAACAGTTTCTTTATCATTGCCGAGGCAAGACACCACTCCCATTCCTGTAATCACAACACGTTTCATCTATTTCCTCTCTCGCTTGAGCGTTTTGATCGATTTAAACTTTCGTATTTACGTATTTGCGGCTTTGCAATAGCTAACTAAAAATCATCTGTTGATTCAAATAAGCCTACTTTCAAATTTTTAGCAGTGTATATTTCTTTGCCGTCAACTTCTACCGAGCCATCGCCAATGATCATGGCAAGTCCGCGCTTAATGATTCGTTTTACACTTATTTTATATGTGACTTTTTTAGCGGTTGGAAGTACCTGACCAAAGAACTTAATTTCTCCAGCACCTAGAGCACGACCCTTTCCAGGACTACCATCCCACGATAAGTAAAACCCAGCAAGTTGCCACATGGCATCAACCCCTAAACAACCCGGCATCACTGGATCGGTTTTGAAATGACAATCAAAAAACCACAGATCGGGGGTTATATCTAATTCGGCAATCACCTCGCCTTTTCCGTAATCCCCACCTTCATCAGAGATGCGCACAATGCGATCCATCATGAGCATGTTGGGTAGTGGCAATCGGGCTAAAGGACGACCTTCAGAGGCTGTTCCCACTAATTCGCCGTTGCCACATGCGATTAATTCTTCTCTACTAAAACTTTCCGTTCGACTCATTTTTTAAACCTTAATAAAGCTTTCAATTGCCGCTTGAAGACAACTGAAATCTTGAGGGAGGTGAACAAACATCGGATTTTTAACCACAACTGTTCACTTACTAACCAAAGGATATATGTTGTTCTTAGGCTAAATTCGGCGCCATTATCCCTTGTTTACTAGGCGAATCTGGTATGACCTTAATGAATGGAGAATGCTTGTAATTTACTCCTATTAAATTTCAGCATACACATGTTCGCTAAAATGCGATTATACGGAAATAGCCATAAATAGCACGGTTTACTTTGATTTCTTTGCGATCGATTATTTCTATGCCACTGACTACTTGCAAATAATGAGGTTTTGCACATAAAAAAGGCCAGATTATTAATCTGGCCTTGTCGTTTAGCGAAAGGGAATGAATCTTCATTGAAGTGCTTATTTTTTGTACAACACTCAAAGGCACTTGCTCAAGCAATGATTAATTTCTTCGCCAGCTTGTCTTACCGTCTTTGTCTTCCAACACTATTCCCATTTGGTTGAACTTATCACGAATTTGATCCGCCTTCGCCCAATCTTTGTCTTCACGTGCTTTATTACGTTCAAGGATTAGTTGCTCAATCATTTCATCATCTTGCTGACTATCATTAGATAGCGATGAGGTCAGATACTCCTCTGGATCTTGTTGCAGAATTCCCAATACGCCACCTAATTCGATAAGAATAGCCGCCAACTGGCCGACATCTTGCTCACCTTGTTTTTTACTGCGATTTAAAGACTTAGCTAATTCAAACAGGACTGCGACCGCCTCGGGCGTGTTAAAGTCATCATCCATTGCTTTTTTAAACTTATCGACCGCAGGGTGATTGGCATCAAACGCGGGCAGATCTTTAAGATCAATATCTCTTAGCGCTAAATATAAGCGCTCCAACGCAGCATTAGCCGATTCCAAGTTGTCTTCGCCGTAACTCAGCTGACTACGATAGTGACTGGAAAGCATAAAATAACGAACGGTCTCCGCTCGATACTGCTTTAAAACGTCTCGAATCGTGAAAAAGTTATTCAATGATTTTGACATCTTCACTTTATCTACTTGAACCATACCAGTATGAATCCAAGTATTGGCAAAAGTGCAACCATTGGCTGCTTCGGATTGAGCTATTTCGTTTTCATGATGAGGAAATTGTAAATCTGAACCGCCGCCATGTATGTCGAAATTTTCACCTAAGCACTTTTTGCTCATGGCCGAACATTCGATGTGCCAACCAGGCCGACCAGCTCCCCATGGCGAGTTCCAACTCGGCTCGCCGGGTTTTGCCATTTTCCACAAAACAAAGTCCATACTACTGGCTTTATCGGTGGCAACGCCTACGCGCTCTCCCGCCTGCAATGCTTCAAGGTTTTGTTTGCTGAGCTTGCCGTAATCAGCGAATTTAGGCACATTGTAGTAAACGTCGCCGTCTTCCCCTTGATAAGCGAATCCATTTTCAATTAGTTGCTCGATAATTTGAATAATTTCCGCAATCGAATCAGTCGCTTTTGGCTCGATATCCGGTTCAGCCATACCAAGGGACTTGAAGTCTTCATGCATTACTTTAATAAATTTCTCGGTTACTTCAGAAAAATCGAGGCCTTGTTCATTTGCTCGGGCAATAATCTTGTCATCAATATCCGTGATATTGCGGACATAGGTCAAATCGAAGCCCGAAAAGCGTAGGTACCGAGTAATCACATCAAAAGCGACAAAGGTTCTGGCATGGCCAATATGACTGTAGTCATAAACAGTGATCCCACAAACATACATTCTCACCTTACCGGGTTCAATGGGCTTAAATTCTCGTTTGCTTTGCGTGAGTGAATCGTAAATTTTTAACATAATGGCTGGATCTCTGTTTTTAGAACCTGCGCATTATAAAAGCCTTGCAGACATTTATCACCAACATATTGGCTATATAATCAGCTTTGTGACGTCAAAATGCCGAGCTCTCCGACAATTAAAGATTTTTGCTCGCAATGGCCCGCAAACTTATCACGTTTGAGCAACTCTGATTTATCGAACGATGAGTTTGGGCGTTTGCCAATATTGCGTTAAGATCCAGCTTTACACTCAGCAATTAGGATTTAGCATGGTCACTATCCATACCAACTTAGGCGATATTAAAATAGCGCTCAATCAAGAAAAAGCCCCCATTACGGTAAAAAACTTCCTTCAATATGCGGAATCAGGTTTCTACAGCGGTACAATTTTTCACCGAGTGATTGAAAACTTTATGATTCAAGGCGGTGGCTTTGATGAAGAAATGGGACGAAAAATGGTCAACGAACCGATTCAATGTGAGTCACAAAACGGCCTATCTAACAAAACCGGCACCATTGCGATGGCGCGTACCAGCGATCCCCATTCAGCAACTTCACAGTTTTTTATCAATACTAAAGACAATGATTTTCTCGATTTTACAGCAGAAACCATGCAAGGCTGGGGCTACTGTGTGTTCGGAGAAGTGGTCGAAGGGATGGCTGTGGTCAATCAAATTAAAATGGTCGAGACTGGCTTTGCTGCGGGTATGAAAGACGTACCGGTTGAGCCTGTTATTATCCAAAAAGTAACGGTTGAGTAACAAAAATCAAATGACTGGCTTGGCATATTCAATAGCGCTTGTTGCTCGGCAAAGCTAGTAGACAAATGGAATAACCCTTTGAATCAAATTATTCATATCATTTCAGACTTGCACTTGTGTTCGAGTCGGCCAGATTTGTTAGCACTGTTTAACAAGTATATGCAGGAATATGCCCCGGAAAGCCAACAATTGTATGTTTTAGGCGATCTATTTGAGGCGTGGATTGGCGATGATTGTACGGCCCCCGAAAACGCTCAATTCAATCCCAACGGCAAGCTTTATCAATCGGTTATCGATAGTTTTAAAGAATATGCAACGCATCAGGGCGAGCTCTACTTTATGCATGGCAATCGTGACTTTCTGCTGGGAGTGGATTTTGAAAAGCTAACCGGCGGCAAGCTACTCTCGGAACCTTTTGTGACAGACTGGTTTGGTAACAAAACCGCGCTAATGCATGGTGATAGTTTGTGTACCGATGATGTCGCCTACCAGCAGTTTAGAGGCATGGTAAGAGATCCGGCGTGGCAAAATGAATTCTTGGCCGCCCCTTTGGCCAAACGAATTGAGATAGCAAACAGTTTACGCGAGCAGAGCAAATCGGCGCAAATGGAAAAATCCAATGAAATTATGGATGTGAACTCACAAGCCGTCGAAGACTTTTTTAAAACCAGTGGTGTTGATTGTTTAATTCATGGACACACTCACCGTCAAGCCACGCATGAGATAAAGATGGCCGAGCAAACAAAGCATAGAGTGGTGTTAAGTGATTGGGACAAACGTGGCTTTTATTTAGCCGTCACGGACAGAGGAATTAGCGAAGTCTATTTTTGCTGACCCGCTCATCCTGAGCAGATCATTTAGCAACTAAACCTAATGGCATTTCAATTCGCTAGCATATTGTTCGACTAGCACTTTTATCCCATCGGACTTACCATTATCTATAACATGTTGAGCGGTTTAGCCATCCTGATTAATCTGCTCAATTAAAGCCGCTAAAGTTTCTTCGGCTTGCTCGTGCGGAACCTGACAAGTACCGGCAGCTTGATGGCCTCCCCCGCCGTATTTGAGCATAAGCTCGCCGACATTGGTTTTTGAGCCTCGGTCAAAAATTGACTTGCCGGTTGCAAAAACGGTGTTTTGTTTTTGAAATCCCCACATGACGTGAATAGAAATATTGCACTGAGGAAACAATGCGTAAATCACAAACCGATTACCTGCATGGATAATCTCTTCTTCACGTAAATCGAGTACAACTAAGTTGCCATGTACTGTTGAGCAGCGTTTTAATTGCTCTCTAAATAACTGATCTTGTTCGTGATAAAGCTCAATCCTTTCAACCACATCTGGAAGCTGCATAATATCTTCAATGGTATTTTTGCGGCAGTAATCAATTAAATCCATCATGAGGTTATAGTTCGATATCCTAAATTCTCTAAAACGACCCAACCCAGTGCGGGCATCCATTAAGAAATTCAGTAAATCCCAGCCTTTTGGATTAAGTACTTGCTCCATATTAAACTGCGCCGAGTCACCTCGATCACACGCGTCCATCATCTCTTGCCACTCAGCAGGAAAAGCATCTAACCCACCATAGTGTTTCCAAACTACCCGCGCAGCAGATGGCGCGTCTGGATCAATCACATGGTTATCTACTTTTTCATTGCGAATGGTTTCAGATAAATGATGATCGAAGGCCAGGTGAATACCTTTGACATAAGGTAGATTTGTTGAAATGTCGTTGTTAGAAACCTCAATTTTGCCGTCTTGCATATCTTTAGGATGAACAAATTTAATATCATCAATCATATCCAAGTGCTTTAGCAATACCGCACATACCAGTCCATCGAAATCACTGCGAGTGATCAATCTATATTTCTTCTCAGCCATGCTTGATTCCTATTCTTGAGTTGGTTCAATTCACCGCTTAAATCGCGATGTCAGCTAATTTAAAGGGGTTAGCATTGAGTATAGACAAAGATCGAATAGTCTTCCTAAAATCGTCTTATTTACGGGGATTAGCCTTGAACTGGCACAACGACTGGTCAGCAAGATCTAGCGTCCGAGCGACAATCTTATGTCCGAGCGACATTCTTGTATCCGAGCGACATTCTTGTATCCGTAGCATTCTTGTATCCTAAGAGATATCTTGCATCCTAGCAAAAACTTAGTGTTCTAATGAGTATCTCAAACCCCCAACCTATCGAGCCTAAAACGAGTCTATAATTAGCCAGTAAGGCTCACGCAAGTAAGCCATCAAAGTGGCAGCTCGTCTTGTAGGGGTTGATCTGAATAAAGTAATTCAAAATGTTGAATCATGGGAAAATAGATTCCCGCTTTAATGGGCCGATTGTCTAATACTTTGACCAAACTGACATATTCATTAATTTGTGCTCGATAAGCGTTTGTTTCTCGTTTAATAAAATCAGCGGGCAATTCGTTAGCCGCTGGCTCAGAGGATTTATAGTCCACAATCCAACGTTGTTTGTCGACAACAAATGTGCGATCAATAATGCGCGTCAAGTAAGCGCCGCCACCAAGGCTTTTTTGCAACACCCACTCACTGGCTGATTCAGGATGACGGTTCAAAATAAACCGGCCGAATTTGTCAGATAGGGTATTACCCACTGCAAGCTCAACTTGTTGTACATAGCGCTCTAAGTTGGGGTCTTGTCGGCTAATACCTTCATCAATCAGTTGAGCTTGGCATAAATTATGCCATTGTTCACCAAACTCTTGTTCGAAGCTTTGATTATTTGCTATCCATTCGAGTTGACGATGGATAACTTTGCCGACCACTGCCGATGTCTCAGAATAGTGAGCTTGACTTTCTGAGTTTAGTTGAATGGCTTCGCCAGCGATAGGCTTTAACTCATTCGCAGGATTAGTCTCAAGCTGAGTTCGTCTCGGTATCTTCTCAATACGCTCTATATTAGTTCGTTTAACTTTCCTAGAAGGAAATATATAGTTAAGTGCGTCTTGTGAACTTTTAATACTGGTTATTTGTTCGAGTTCTGATTCGGTCAATAATTCAGCACGCTTGTGTTCTAAGGCACTATCTGCCAACGACTTATCAACTCGACTCCCCTGATCAAATATTTCGACCTGATTTTTGATCCCATCCCAAAGCATTTCCAAAAAACTTCCTGCCACGGGCGGCTTATAAACTTCATCGCTTTTAGGTTTAGCATCACTTCTTATATCTGCTAATAAGTAGAGTTCTGACTTTGCCCGTGTACTAGCAACATATAAAACTCGCTGGCTTTCATACTTTTCTTTCTGCTTATCTAAATAATTTATATACTGATAGACAGAATCATTTTCTTTTCCCGCTTCCTTTGAAATCGCCAACAAGTTATGTGCGCGTCCAGCCTCATCAACCACCTCAGTCCACTTTAATAATTGCGCTTCCACTCCGACACTCGGAGCATCAAGTCGAGGCAAAATCACGCGATCAAATTCTAGCCCTTTCGACTTATGAATGGTCATAATTTGCACCTGATGATCAGCCGCAGGATTAGGCGCTGCAAACAACGATGCAAGGGCATTGTTTAATCCATCTCGGTCAAGTATTTCACCGCCTTCTTCATATAACTCAATGGTGTCAATACAACTTGATATATCTTGCAACTCCGATTGCGTTTCGATTTGAAGTAATCCGCCTACCGCTTCAAAACAACCAAACAACCATTTCTTAAATGGCTTCTTGCCTTTTTGCGCGATGGTCGCTTGCAGTAAAGGGAGTATTTTTGCAATTCTGACTTTCGACGGTTCACCGATTGCCTTTGATTTCTCAACATCCGATATCAATGCATTAATACTCGCAGGAAAACTTAATTGAGACTGTCGATAATAATTAAGAATGATAAAGAGATCATTCAAGCTTAATCCAAACCAAGGCGAGCGGAGACAACTCGCCCATGCCAACTCGTCGTAAACATCCGTCAAGGCAAGTGCAAGGTTTACTAAATCACTAACAATGACCTTATCGGTTAAAGGTTCGATTTCGAGCGCTTGATAATCGATGGAATGGCGATTTAACAAATTTATAATCTCTGTTAAATGCTTTCGACTTCGAGCGAGAATCGCAAGTGATTTAGTGTCATTTGGTTGTTGAATGTTTTCCTGTAAGTGCTGCTTAACAATGGTCAAAACTTGTTCGGCTTGACTATTGGAATTTTCTGCATCAACGCTTGCTAAAAATTTGACCTTACTTGTCGTCATCGAAGGATGAAATGCAATTGATGGTGCGTAGCTGACTGCTGAAAGTGTTAAATCATCTTTAGGTGGCATTACCTGAGAAAAGCGTTGATTGACCCAGTCAATAATATTTTGATTCGATCTGAAATTAACTTGTAGTTTTCTAAATAACAAATCAATTTGGCCTACGCCTTTAGTAGCTATTTTCATAAACAAGCTAACATTAGCGTCGCGAAATCGGTAAATAGATTGCATCGGATCGCCAACTAAAAATAGAGATTTACCAACACTTTCATCCCATCCCGCAGTCAGTAGTTCTAACAACTTGATTTGCGGAGAAGAAGTATCTTGAAACTCATCAATAAGAATATGCTGAATTTGATAATCCAGCGCCAACGCCAAATCAGTTGGAGCATCTTCATCGCCAAGCGCATTAAGCGCAGAAAAAGCCAGTTCGTTAAAATCTAATAAGTTTCTTTCTTTAAAGACTAATTTTAAATAGCCTGCCGCAATTGGTAGCAGCTCAATCACTGCTTTTAACACCGGATGACTGCTGGTAGTTTCTATTTCATCGGGTAAGTAGCGAACCGAATTAAGTGCCGTAAGCAATCCATTATCTTCTCTCAAATCTTTAAATATTTGTGTTATTAATTGCTTGTTGTGCTTAAACTGGGCGGCTTGCTCATCATCGAACGCATCTTTTTCCGTTGGAAATCCATTCGTTTTGGTGGCACTTTTAAAAAAGCTGGGCTTTGACTTGTTGGCGGTCAATAGCAATTCTGCTATCCCTTTCCATAAGATCACATCCGACTCACTGGGCGGCTTGATAGCAGCGACTTCTTGCAATTGAATTAAGTTATCGACATTTTTTTTGCCATTCGCAGCTAACACCTCAGCCGCTTGCTCTAGCAAAGGCGGCAGTTCAGCTAATACATCTTTAGGAAAAGCTTGGTAAACCGCTTGCAGGCTTTCTGCAACTACGGTATTCAAAGACTCAAACAATAGCTCACTGGTTAATTGATGATCCAATGCATCAATTCTGCCTAACCACTGCAAGCGTTTTGCTAAAAGTTGCGCAATCATTTCGATCACTCGCTTAAGGTTGTTATCCTTATAGGCCAACAGTGTCTTAATATTCTCGGAAACTGCTCCCGGCTCTTTAATCGAAGCCAGCATGCGTTCGGCGGCTTCTAAGTAAAGCGGCCCTGCTCGCTCTTCGATCTTTGGTAAGGTACCGGTCTGCGAAAGTAGTGGTAAAGCGCCACTTAGTCCAGCCGATAGCGCGTCAATAGTAAATAGATTGAGCCGGTTAGGGTTTGCAATTAAATTCCAGTCATAGCGTTTATCAACTTGAAGTACTGCTTTAGCTAGTTTCCAACGAGTTTGCTCATGAGTACTGCTAGGCATCGGTTGGGTCGCCAACCTTAAGGCGCTCACCACACGCTCTCGCATTTCAGCGGCAGCTTTCCGAGTAAAAGTAATCGCTAAGATGCTCTCTGGTTTTTCGACACTTGCAAGTAGTGCTAAAATTCGCTGAGTAAGTAGCTCGGTTTTGCCTGAACCAGCGGGAGCTTGCACAATAAATGATTTATTAATATTTAACAGTTCTTCGCGTACCGACTGATCCGCAACTTGATTGCTGGATTGAGACGCCCTATTCATTTGGCTGCTCCTCCGCAATTCGACACACCGAGCTGAAGTCACAATAAGTACAAGTCTTGTTTGGTTCTTTGGGTGACACCGGCGCATAACCGACTCGAATACCTTCGGCAAGTCGTTCGAGTGATTTTTGCCACTGCGCTTTCAATTGTTCAAAGGTCAACTCTTTGCATCGTTTATCGGCAACTATTTTTTCACCAAACTCAGTCAGTTCAAAGCTATTTATGCATGGTTGATTAGTTTCGAAAACTAATCCGGTTTGCGCGACTTCGCCGGTTTTTATTCGAGCATAGTTTAAGCCGTGTAACTCTGAACCTGCTAAGGCCAAAACATAAGCAGGCATTTGCGCTTCGGTTGGTCTGATACCAAACCAGTCATTAATTTTTGTTGTACCCGTTTTGTAATCAATCACTTCTAGCTTATTGTTGTGTACTCTATCAATGCGATCGATCCTAAATTTCAATTCGATCTGGTCTAAGGACAGTCGATACTCCGACTCCAACTCACATACTTCGAATTGGCTTCGCGTTTTTTCAAGAGCTAGCCATTGCATTATCAACTTTTTCAATTTTTGATATTCTAAGTCGACAATTTCGTTTTCAGTGATCGATAGTAAATAATCTTTATTATTTTCCAATGCAGTGTGAAGTGAAAGGTCGACCAATTCTTCTAACTGCTTGCTATCCAATTCGCAGAGTGCTTGTTGCGATTTAATCGATTGCCAAATCAATTCCATTGTCTCATGTAACCATGTTCCTTTACTACGCGGCTCCACCCCAACTTCAACTGGTTCATAACCAGTAAGTCGCATTTGATACTTGGCCATGGCCATCAGTGGGCACTTTGCATAGTCACTTAATAAATAAGCGCCACCTTTTATTGCGTGACTAGAGAGATCAATTTGATCATCGACCAGCCATTCAAAATCTGGTTTTAAGGGTGAGCTATTCTCTAGCTCAACGAACTCCTTAGCTTCGATTTCTTTAAGATGCGCAAAGAATTGAGAAACATTATTTTTCTTCTCACCTTCACTTCGAGTCGATGTAACCAATAAGGTGTTCGATGCATTAAGGAGACTTTGTGACAAACTCAATGCGTATTGATATTCTCTTTCGGCTGAACTACCCGGCATTAAATATTCTCGCTGCAAGTCGAGCGGCAGGAATGGATTAATCTTGTTCTTCTGGGGCCATGTATCGCGAGTAAACCCGACTAAAATTAACTCGTCAAATTGCAATCCACTTGCTTCAAGGACACCTAGCACATGCACATTCGCACGGTCACTCGCAATTTGAAACGTTTGTTGCAATAGCTGTTGCTTTAAAAAGTCAATCGCTTCTCGGTAATTAATGCTGTCGTAAAAATCTGCCAGTCGTTTGCAGCCATTAATGGCAATCAAAAAACTCTGCTTAGCCTGGGATTCAAAATCACTGTCTTTATCGCTGTTAAATTCCCAGCCCCAAGTCGCCAAATATGATTTCAGGCTTTCCACAATTTTCTCGCTGGGCTTTTTGCTTTGACCGAGATCCGCAGTGACTTGAAGTCGCTTCTTTAGTAACGCTAGGCTTTTAAAATTGGGGGCAGCTTCAATACTGTTTAGAAAAAAGTCGATAGAATAAATTTTTCTGGGTTGTAGACAGATTTGATGGATAAAATATCTAATTTCATCGGCATGTTCTCCCCAATCAATAAAAGGAGAGTTTTTTAAAAAATGAACTTCTTGCTGTTTTAATCCTCGCGACTGAAAACTAAGTATAGTGAGTGCCGCTTTAACCACGGGTTGTTTGGATAATGGAAAACCCGCAGAAACATTGTACTCTGGCTTATTAAGCTCAACCCAGGGTAATGCTTCGTCAGGTTGAAAGACTCGGCTAAACTGCTGGTGGACTTGCGGTAAATGATTGGCCAACTGATCAACAACAATTGCCACTGTCTTTCCTTGTAATTGTTTTTGATGAGCATAGTGCGCAGCGAATTCCAGTTCTTCATCGAGGCTATCAAAAACAAATTGGTTAGCAAGCGCAGGTTTAATTTTCGGCTGGTAGTGGGTTATTTTAATCCCAAGTTTTTCTAGTTGTTTTAGAAAGAGCTTTTCTAATGGTGTCAATTGATTAAAACCAACCATTAATACTTGTTTGGCGATTTTGTTTTCTAACAGGTTTAAGTGGTCTATAACAAACTCAAGAACTGCAAATTCCGCCAGTAATCCTTTTTCCTCGGCCAATGTTTGATAGTCTGATATCCATTGAATAAAAAAATCGATCTCGGTCGATTCGGCTTGCGCTAGCTGACTTATATCTAGTCGCCAATGAACAAGATTCTGATAGGCATCTACCACCTTGCTAGCCACTCCGGCTGGATTGGTTAAAGTCCACTCAGATTCAGACTCAATTTGCTTTTCTAGCCAGACTTTAAGAACAAACGCCGATATTCGTTTGGGCAGTGGGATAACAAAGGAGAGTTCGGACCACAATTCGTCAATCAATTGCGACATCGATTGGACCGTTAGCCCCGCATCTACCTTACCCTCAGCCAATTCTGACATACGCGCGGCATACACCGCTTTTTGAGTACGAGAATTGGGGGTAAGCACCAGCAAGCCTGGCGATAGGTGAGGTTTTAACGATTGATAGTCAAACTTAATGGTCATGTTTTTTTACTTAAGCCGCCTCAAACGAGACAGTCTGAACTTTTGCTAGATTGACCTTTTGCTTAGCTTGCCACAGATCATAGTTATCTTGCATCGCAAGCCAGCTTTCTGGACTTCTCCCAACAGCCTTAGACAAACGCAAAGCCATTTCTGGTGTAATACCACTTTGACCTTTCAGTATTCGGTTAAGAGTAGAAGAAGCAACATCCAATTGACTAGCTAAATATCGACAGCTGTAATCAAAAGGTTCTAGATAGGTGGCTTTTATAAACTCGCCAGGATGAGGTGGGTTATACATGCTCATTAGTGATAATCCTCATAGTTTAATATGTACGCATTTCCATCCGTAAACTCAAACGTGACTCTCCAGTTACCATTGACAGAAATTGACCAAATCCCTTCACGGTTTCCTTTTAATGGGTGTAATTGATAACCAGGCAAGTCAACGTCTTCAATATCATGCGCTGTATCAATTGCTGCTAATTGCATTTTAAGCTTTTTTGCATGGCTAATTTGAATACCCGCCGTGCTTCCGGTTTCAAAGTACTTCTTAAGGCCTTTGTGCTTAAATGACTTTATCATCAGATCAATATAGCATAGTGCGCATCACGCATCAATAATTGATGGATTAACTTATTCGTTAATTGATAGAAGCGTTTGATTTGCGCCGATGAAGGAAATTGGGCGGCTATGAGACATTCATAGTTTAGTTTCTTGCAAGCGAAAAAAAAGGCAACTCAATACTGAGTTGCCTTTAGATTTTTTGCGGTTCGTTCCTTGCTTATTCCTTTGTCAATCCAATTGACTCCTAACTCCCCCAAAATCCATCGAGTAAATCCTGTACTCCACTCCCCTAAAATCCATCCTAAGACCTTCTGGTCTCGCCATCTCCATGCAACGGCTTGCTTTCCTTATCGGCAGTTCCTTGTGCTATTTCCTTGAGCACACGAACATTGTAGTCGCATTTAAGAAGTTAACTAGTGGGTCAGAATTATCTCACTGCGAGAATTTATTAAAATAACACCTATCATTAAATTAATATTGTTATTATTCAGTAACTTATGCTTTTTGGACGTTGAGTGATAAGCGTTATGTCGGATGTGGTTTTAAGAGATGGCTTACAGCCGTGTGAGAGATCTCGCACAAATGTTGATTAGTCACCCCATAACGCAACCTGTAAACAACTTAACCTAATCGTCGCTTTGTACCAAAAGCGGACATATTTCGTGCTATATGACTGTCTTGCGTTTGATAATGTGGCAACGAAAGACTTGACCCCATTTATTGCAATAATGTGGCAACGAAAGACTTGACCCCATTTATTGCATTTATTACGAATTGTTTTTAAATGCTGGAAAACCAAAACGCTATATGATGAATCAAAGTATATTGAAGCGTTGAAATCAAAAGGTTCCCCTCTCATGGAGTTCGCTATGAAAAGCTAATAATAGACTTGTTGTCCACCTCAGGGCGGGTTGTTAAGACTTGCTCAGTCAAATATCGGTTTCTCCATAATAA
The DNA here is from genome assembly GCA_965230525.1 of Kangiellaceae bacterium. Lineage (GTDB taxonomy): Bacteria > Pseudomonadota > Gammaproteobacteria > Enterobacterales > Kangiellaceae. Next base: position 2,748,288 of record OZ246008.1, on the reverse strand, counting down.
AAATGATCGAATCCAATTCTTGTGATTCATCGATGCTATAATTTTCTCGTTTTACAATATGCTTGAGCTTTTGGACAATTTGATTCATTAACTTGATTTTTTTGTTGTAAGTATCGTTATTCTCCGAGCCACACTTTATGAAGTTCATAATTCTTACTTCGTCGCCATACTCAAAATCCAGCTTAAAATGGACAACATTGCTAGGTTCTCCAGTGTAGGAATATACCCTTCCAGATTCATCGTAAGTAGCCCCTATATCCTTTAAAGCGAGATCGGCGATAAGTACTGCATTTTCTTGCGAGATGTCATTGTGACGAATACTAACGTATTTCTCTCCTTCACAGATTTTATTAATTCCAAATGCATCAAAGCTTAAAAGTACGAGTAATAGGAGTAAAATCTTCATTGCATCCATAGTAGTCTTAACGCAAAGTTGAGACGCGCGTTTTTCGCGTCGATTCAAATGTATGGTTACATATTTTCATTTCGAATTTCCCATTTTCTGCCAGTTAATAAATATCAGCCCTACAGGTATAGAAATAATAGGAACAAAAAGCTGGAATATTGATATCAGTGCTATCGCATGGTGTCCAAGCTCTTGTTTAAAGCCTAAACCTTCATAGAAATCGATCAAAATCGAAAGCAATCCAAATCCTGCTATAATGGCTGCTAAAAAAGTACTAAAACTATATAGAGTAAATGCCTGCCATCTAGGAAGCTTATTGAATTTATACCACTTCTTAAAGTGAAATACAGCAATACTGCACAGTCCTACATTAATCGCTATACTTGTGAAAAATGCCGCGTCTTCCATGTCACCCTTCTATATGTAACGTTTCGCTAAAAAGCGCTGTTGTTCTTGGCGTCTTTTTTCAGCGCCTGGTTATGTGTATCTCTAATATAGTTTTCAAATTTCTTTAATATATTTGACTTATCATAGAACTTAAATATTGGCGCATGCGAGGTGAACACATATACGCAGTTTCCGCCGATAAATGTTACACCATAGAAACGCCCCTTTAATTCATCATCCTTTGTTTCTATTTCATTTCTTCTTTTAGTTGCACTCTTCTCTGAATTGAAGCACTCCTTTGATAAGGTATATCTAGCATACCAATTAGATTTAACCTCAATCGCTAGTACATTCAAGCCCTTAATTGTTTGACTGTTTTCGCTTTCTGAAATGGTTTTGAAACCCCATTTAGTCAATATCTCTTCTGGAACGATTTTTGTCGAAGCATAAGCTTTAACTGATATAAGTATTAATAGAAAAAACAAATAAATTCTCATTTAGGTAGCCTTCTCACATAACGCCTTGCTCACCGGCACATACTGCGGAGAGCGTTTTTGTGTGAAAATGGAGCGCCAGCGACACACACAAAAACGAGCGTAGCAGTATGTGTCAGGTGGAGCAATTTGTTATGTATTTGGCTCGACATTTGATAGCTGCATTTCGATGAAATCTACGACACCTTCTTGGAAATCTTCATTTGTTGCATTTTTCAGTAGTTCTTTTAGTTGTTCAGTGTAAAGAACCTGATACTTAACTTCGAATTTAGGAATTAGATAGCCGATAATATTGGCTTTTAATATGGCATCGCTTCCCTTAAGAATTCGGCATATCTCTTGTTTTAATTCTCCACCTAGACTCGAAAGCCTATCTACTACACCGTGAAAAATGGGCCAATTGCAATCCTGCATCCACTCTAGTAGTTGAGGTGCATTCTCCAAGACTTCTTCATTCGATGCTTTCTTTAATGCATCAATTGAATCCATATCGTGTTTATTTTCAGGAATCATTTTTCGATCTGCACATAACGCCTCAATAACCGGCAGCTGGAACGGAGCGAAGCGCAGTGTAAGCTGTCCGGCGCCGAAGGCGCGTAGTTAATTGATTTGTTAGGTTCATTTGATCATTCCGAACATAGGGTGCTTTAGCCAACAGGCCATAAACTCTGTGTCACAAATGTGATGAGCCCAAACTCTTTCATTCGCAGTTTCATACTCGATTGTGTAGATCCTACCGCTCATGCCTGCAATCATTTCCAAAAAATAGGGCTCTATATCTGACCAATTAGCCTCTTCCCATAGCCACATACCTTCATACATTTTTCTAGGTAGTTCCGGGTGAATAGCCCCGTTGAAATCAACGAAACCAGAAAGATACTCGCTTGCCATAAGAGCTGCTTCACCTAGAGCTTGATGATCCTCCTCAGAGTTACATGGGCAGGATATTTCAAATGCTCCACATACAGGCATCGATGTTTTTGCTTTAATCGATTCAAGCTCCTCTTCATCGTATTCCCAATATTTATCATCAGGATAGATAAAGCCAAAGTCGATATTGTAGCCCTTATCTTTCAGAGCATTCTCTATCCGCATCGAATTTTCGTTCGATGGTATTTTGTCAAATATTACGAATGCACTCGGACCCATGGAGAAACCTAACAGCTGATTGTATTCAGTAAAACACAATTAAATTCAAACATCTGTTTTGATCTTACCGAATTGTTTATGAATATCAGATACTTACGTAGCTTCAGCAAGAAGTCAATCCCGTAACTACGTAACTTTACTGAACATAGTTCCGGATTCACGTTTTAACGCCCTTTTAAATCAATAACTTACAATTTTTTAACATCGTAGTTACAGAAATCACAAATAATGGAATATTCTCAAACCCTACCAAAAACTTCACAATTTGAATTTCACAGGATATTAGGGATCAACCCACTGACAAAAAATCTATTTATCTTTACCAACACTCCATTTGTTAAACTTTAAACACTGAAAGCATCCTCATCTAGAGCAGATCACTGGTTCAACGCACTCAAGATAAGAGGTCCGGCACATTTTACATTAACGAACTTATGGGGGTCACATCTTTCTTTGCCGCTCACAAGTCTTAGCCAAACGGGTAACCTGATCCCCAACTCCCAGTTAATTGTCATATTCGAAGAAGCCATCAATTTTCATTGATGGCTTCTTCATTCAATAGACTTATATAGATTGGAACCTCAAAACCACTTAACGAAATTTTTCTCGCTGCGGAGGCTCTCGCAAATCATCCAAAATATCCTCATAAAGTTCAGGATAATTATCCTCCACAAAACTATCGAGAGTTAATCTTTGTTCAATTAAGTGACTCTCTTGCTGCCAACTACCCCAAATACGAGAACTGCTGCCAATCAGATATTCTATCAACGCTTTTGGCTGAACAATATCGACTCTGTCTTCTTCCATCATTAGCTTATGAGCGGTTAGCAGTTCCGGATCATATACAGCGGACAGATAGTGGAAAAGACTTTGCTCATAATGAGAAGAAATAAGCTCAATATACTCATTCAATAGTGTATCGTTATAGTCATTCACAATCACGACAGCCAACTTGTTAGCTTTGCAATCGCCTGGAGTATGCACGTTGGTTTCACCAAGCTTAATACCGGTATCAATATTGTCATAAAAAGCATATGAAACCACTTTGTACTGCCTGCATTGCTTTAAACCACCAAAAGAAAAGATAGTGCCGGAAGGCGCAGGATCAAGATCTAGCCAGCCTCGCCCATGATCAGGGGTAACCCATGAAGTTGGCGGTTGATCTCGATCAGAACAAATTGAGTTCATCGAAGTCATATTACCCAGCTTTTTATAGCAAGTTCGAATAAACTCAAATGCTGCTGGATTCGTATAATTGACTTGTACATCAATGGAAGCATCAAATTGAGTCGCACCAGGACTTACAGCTACCACCGATATGCTACTCACTAACACATCCACCACAGGTTCCGGTGAGGTTGATTGTTTGTACGTGCCAATCTTACGCCACTTGGCATCCTTCCATTTGCCTAACCAATTTTTTTTCTCGCAGTAACACCACACTTTAAACTTGTACTCATCATCTGACGCTAAACCAGTTGCAGTAAAGCTATTGCTAGCAGCGTAATCCGTCACACCACCGCAAACATTAATCGTAGGTGTTTTTCGATAGCAAACTTTGTAGTTGCTACCCACATGATTATAGTTGCCACTGGGTACCGTCCAAGTTATCGATATGGATGATTCGTCATGACTGGTTGACCATACCGAACCAATGCCTCCGGCAGCATTGGCGATGCTAGAAACCGATAGCAATAAAACCGAAAAAGAGAATTTTATATAGCGTTGTTCGGTGAATTTCTTTTTAAATAGTCTTGTTATAGATAGTCTTGATTTACAGTGTTTTAACAGAACGACTAAAGCGTCCGGCCATAAATATTGAGTGATTATAGTTTTCATAATTCTTTATCCGTTTTAGTTTTGTCTAAGCGTAAAGGATTTTGCTTTCTAACAAATTGACAATAGCTTGATTTAATCCACAGAGATTTGATTAGAATTGATCTTCGATTTTTGTTTGCAGCGTTAAAACGCAGAGAACTTAAGAACAAATTATCCGCGTTTTAACGTTTTTCAAAAGCTAGGTGCTTATCGCTTCTGAACCTCTTCATCTTGATCAAAATCCTCGTCTTCATCAGGATCGACGATCGGTGCCAACCAAGCCTCTTTTATAACTTGCATACCCTTGGCTGGTTCAAATGAAATTCCACCTCCGCCAACATCAGGAGAAAGCTCTGCTAATTCATGGTGAATCGTTAATGGTGGAATGGTATAGCATTTCTGCAACTTAAAACTCACACCGTGACTAATGAAATAGTTTCCTGGACCTACCATATTGGTATAAGTGTTGGGCGCGTATGGCACCACTTTAACCTGCCCAGATCCTGGCACTGAAAAGCCGCCGAACCCACCGCCGCCGCCAGCAAAACCGTTGGCGTAATTATGAGTTGCGGTAAACGTTTTGTAATACTCCAGATCATAAACACCTACTGGTGCTGGACCTGTGTAATTGGCTGTAATTTGCGCTTCAGACCAACTGACGTCGGCAATTTCGACAATCGTTCCCTGATGACACCATGGGACTGCTTGAGCTGCACTCGATAACAATGTTGCGCCAATGACGGTAGCTAATAATTTTTTGTTCATCATATATTCCTTTCAAAATGTTATGGACTTATCGTCAGCAGTGACAACGCGTCCATAAAAACCAAGATTATTTCTGCTGCGCATCAGAATGTGGCTAAACCAAAACAACAAGGTCGTTTTGATTAAGTCATTTCACTATACTCAAGCAAGGCGAGACTCCAAGCCTACTGGCTGGTCAAAATTGGCTAAATTCGCATTTTTACCTAAATTTACCTACTGCAAAGCGCTGTTTTATTTAGAGGAAATCTTTGAGACTGGCTATTTCAAGGAGGTCTATGGTTTATAAACAATGGCGGACTTATATTATCTTCAAAAACCACCGACGACTAATTTTAGGAGTGTCATTAATTGGGGCTGGTAAACTTCTCGCTGAAAAAATATTAAATTGAGATATTTTTATTCTGACAGAGAAGTGGTCGACTAATTCTAGGCAATTTTTATAAAAAGCCCTGTCTTTCTATGTTGGTGTTAATCCTAAGCAAACACGATGAGACCGCTGTTGATTAAACTTAATACTAGGGCGTTGTTGGGAATTCTGGGCTCAACCCATATTGAAATTTTTAATATCTAAATCAGAGTTGCATTTTACTAATATCAACTACCTCTCCCCCAACATCTTCTGACGATACTGATTAGGCGTAAAATTGGTCATTGCCTTAAACGCCCTAGTAAACGGCCCAACTGACGCAAAACCACTCTCTAACCCCACCACCACAACCGGCCACTTATGTTTTTCTGGATCAGTTAATAAGTCTTGCGCATGTTTGATTCTTAGTTCATTAATATACTGATTAAAATTGCGAGCCCCCTGCTCGCTTCTTAAAGCTCTACTCACCTTATACTCAGACACATCTAACTGGCGAGCTAAATCTGCCACTTTTAAGTTAGGCTGTAAAAAGAGCGACTTGTCGATTAACAGCTGTTTTACTTGCTTGGCAAACTCAGCGTCGTCTGTAGAAATGCGTTCTTCCAAGGAATCAGCGGTAGATTTAATAAATGTTGAGGGGTCAACATTGGATGATAAATCTTCACTGGTTGCAATTTTTGATTCTTTAAAACGCCATATCATCAATATGTGAGTGCTTGTGAGGACAAACAGACTGATCAAACCAATTACCCACTCATGGGCTTGTGGATTAGTTGCAAATATCCCTTGAGATGCCTTGCTTATGGTCACCGCCAGGCCAAAAGTCGTTAAAAATAGAACTCGCTGAGCTTTACCCGTCTTTGACGCCGTTTTAAACCCTCGGCAACCTTCCCAAAACGACAAAACTAATACACAAGAAGAAAGTAATACCGTCAACTCCGCCAACGCATATTGAACAAAGTTACCGGCAAGTGCTGAAAACAAGGAGAGACTTGAAGCGAATAGATAACCTTGTTTAACCACAATCAGCAACGCAATGGCTGCAGCAAAAAGCAAATGATGTAACTGGATGGGTGATTTATCTCGGAACAAACTCCGCGAGAGTAACCAGTAACTATTGCAGGTCGCACAAGTGCCGATTGCCAATAGGTATTGGTAAGCACCAATTGACTCCCCGGTGAGTTTTTTAGTCGCCACAAAAACAATAGAGCCACAAAACACCGCAAAAATGATATGGGCAATTTGCTTCTTGGCAACAAAAAGCTGTGCTATTAAAAACGTAAGACTCGTGCAAAGCAAAACTAAGTAAAGACTAGACAATTCCATCAGTATAACGACCTCAACCCCTTAATACCCTTATTTTACGTGGGGTAAAGCGATGACTCAACCTACCAAATGTAAACAAATTTAATGGAAAACTAGCGCCGAATTTGAAAATCGGTGCGACAAGCCTCGTCTATTTTGACAAATTAAGTTATCAATCAACAGTATTCTATAGGGCAACAATGTACACATTTACCAATCGAGCCGGATCATCATTCTGGTCTCCCGATTCAATACTTAACTTATCGGTGAAATCTTGGGTCACAATCGCACTCATAGGGCAGTGGATGTTCGCCATTTATATACTGAGTGTATATGCCATGCCCTCATTACTTGGTCAGCCAGAGATCACTCTGTCAGAATCGCCCTCCACAAGCAGCGAAAAAGCCAAGGGTTTCGATCTATTTATCTATTTCACTCATATCTTGCCAGCCGCATTAATGGCAATGAGTGGCCTACTTCAATTCTTTCCTAAGATTAGAAAACGCTTTCCACAATTTCATCGATATAATGGCCGAATGTTTTTCATACTTGGTGTCTCAGGTGCCCTTTCAGGGCTCTACCTCACTTGGGTAGCTGGGCTTAGGCTAAGTGATATTGGCGCACTGGGCGTCACATTGAATGGAGCTTTGATCCCCATAGCAATTTATTTCGCCTGGCGTTCTGCGGTCAATAGACAGTTCTCAATACATCAACGCTTTGCGGTGCATAGTTTCTTATTAGTAAATGGCGTTTGGTCGTTTAGACTGTATTTAATGGCTTGGTTTATTTTAAATCAAGGAGCTAATGGCAATACTAAAACGTTAGATGGTCCAGCGGATATTGCAATTTCATTCGCATGTTATTTACTACCAATGGCAGTCGCAGAGTTGGTTTTCTGGGCAAAACGAACTTCAAGCACTATTTTAAAACGAGTCATTACAGGAATAACTGCTTCGGGAGCATTGTTGACGTTGGTCGGTGTCGGAGCCGCGGGAATGATGATGTGGTATCCGAGAGTGGTTAAGGTGTTTGAAGGAGTATTTTAGAAACAATTCCAAAGTGATTCTAAACATCAATTTCTGACAGCGTATGACCTTTAACCTTTTTGAAAGCGCGCCGGAAGGACGATTCTGATTGATAGCCTAAGCTTGCTATAAAATCTAAATCCACTTTCTCGCCGCTTTTAAATCGCAACTCAGCGAGATTCATACGCCATAAAGTCAAATAGTTCATAGGGGTGTCACCAACTAGTTCCGAGAACTTTGTGGCAAATGCGGTGCGAGACATACCAACTTCTTGGCCAAGTAATTCAATTGTCCAAGCTTTTTCGGGATAGTTGTGAATTCTTGAAAGTGCTTTTCCAATTTTCGGATCTTTGAGAGCTCTGAGCCATCGACCATGATGAACTTCCGAACTCATTACCCATTGCCGGATCGTTTGAATCATCAATATATCTACCAAACGAGTAATCACTGATTCACCACCTAAGAAACCACCTTCAGCCTCCTGAAAGATCAGATCAACAATACCACCTATCATTGTATTGAACAGGTGTTGCTCTTTCTGAACGTGGATAACATCCGGCATATCATTTACCAGCATTTCACCGGAAGGATGAGCAATTTTAACCACTCCGCAGAGCATGATTGTCTCGCTACCTTTATCGCAACTTGCTTCTAGTTTCTCTGGAATTACTTCAAGCGTCTCAAACAAATCACTCACTTTTTTCACTGGCAATGAATATAAATCGACAGCTTCAACTGATTCCGATGCCATGACTTGATGGCCTAGCGCTCGCGGCAGGAACAAAACGTCACCCGCTTTTAGTTCGAGCAGCGTGTCATTGACTTTAACTAAGCAACAACCCGCTACAACCACATGAAACATACTAGTGTCTTGATAATTAGGGACATTCACAGCCCAATGCTCGCCTCGAAACAAGGAACGGCTGTAATAAAAGCTCTCTAGTTTTAGATAGTGTAAAACTTCATCGTATTGAGTTGTTTGGATAGGAGGATTGGTAAGTGTCGTTTTCATAATGTCTAAAGTAATGAACGATCTGCACATAATCAAGCGCTATCTGCCATTCATTGTGACTTTTTAGAAGCCCATAATAGCCATACGCAAACAAATCAAGCTTAGGAGCAATAATATGGATATTACAAAAAATAGACTCTATTTATTTATGGCTGGATTGATACTGATTCTTGTCGGTTCCTTTATTGGTTTTCTACCAACGGAATATTTAACGCAGTTTTTTGACAGGGGTCAATTTAACATAGATGTGCTCAGCGAGATGCGTGGAATGGGTGGTTCATTATTTGTGATGGGCCTATTTGTATTTAGTGCAACCTTTATTAAAAGGATAGAAAATTCAGCATTAATTATCTCAGCACTCATCTATTGTTCATTTTCTATATTTAGGTTTTTGGGATTTACGCTTGAGGGAGTGCCTAGTACAGGCATTTTAATTGCGTTCTCGATCGAGATACTCCTTGCAGCATTAGCCACAGTGCTAATTTTCTCAAGATCAGAAGTTGATTTAAATTAGCTTGGCAATCGTTCGGTATACCTCATTGTTACCAGCGAATAGCTTAATACTAAGATATTTGTTACATAATATGCGCACTAAACATTCCTGGTAGATTGCTTATTGACGTGAATGTGAATAAGATATTTTAATTACTGCTAGCATTGGCACCTGTTTCTTGTTTATAGAATGCTCCCAGTAGCACCGAATTAAACAGCCAAAACTAAAACTATAATCGCAGTATGATATGGAGCAATCAAATATGAGTCGTTTTCTAATCCTATTTCTTATACTTAGCTTTAATTTAGCGAGCAATAATGTTGAAGCAAAAAAACATAGTGGGACAAACTACCAATCCATCATCGATAAGCACATCCCAAAAGATGGCCCTGGCGTAGCAGTTATTATGAGTAAAAACGGCAACGTAATTTTTCAAGGCGCTCAGGGAATGGCCAACATCGAACATCAGATACCGCTGACAACCGACTCTGTGTTCAGATTAGGTTCTATCACTAAGCAATTTACCACAGCGGCAATAATGATGTTGCAAGAACAAGGTAAGCTGAGTATTCAGGATGACATGAAAAAGTACGTTCCTGACTTTCCCACCGAAGGCAATACCATCACCATTGAAAACCTGATGACCCATACATCAGGAATTGCGAACTATACCAATGATCGCGAGTTATTTACTAAAGAAATCCAAGTCCCAATCACACTAGACAACATGCTTAAACGATTCGAAGCTCACCCGATGGTTTTTAAAACGGGTGATGAAATGCGCTACTCAAATACAGGCTATGTTTTGCTGGGTAAAATTATCGAGGTGGCTAGTGGTCAATCTTATGCTGATTTTATCGAGCAGAATATTTTTAAAAAGCTGGGAATGAACTCAAGCCGTTATGGCGGTGAACAAATCATTCCGAATCGAGCGAGTGGATATGAAAACGCTCATGAGGGAGTGGTTAATGCTTCTCATATTGATATGAGTTGGCCGCACGCTGCCGGCTCATTACTATCGACCGTTGGTGACCTTAACATTTGGAACCATGCGCTTAAAACCGGAAAGCTCATATCCAAGGAAAGCTATCAACAAATGGTTAAGCCATTTAAATTGAATGACGGATCACTTTCTAATTACGGTTATGGTTTCAGTCTCAGCAAACTCAATAAATACCAAACCATTGAACATGGGGGTGGAATCCCGGGCTTTATTACTTGGGCGGTGTATATTCCAAGTGAAGACCTTTATGTCGCAGCTCTAACAAACTCGGGCAATGGCAATCCCGGAACAGTCGCACGCTCACTTATCGCTGAGGTGCTGGACATTGACATTCCTAAATTTAAGCCTGCCAGCATAGATAAAAACGCAGCGAAGCAACTGCTAGGGACTTATAAAATTAGCGACACTGCGTCACGCACATTTTTAATCGAGGATGGCAAGTTTTATACGAAAAGAGAAACTGGGGCAAAATTTGAAGTTATCCCCTATTCTCAAAATGGATTCTACTACGAAGGCGGTTTAACCTATTTTGAGATTACTAAGAATTCTGACGGTAAACAGGTTATGAACTTTTATTTTAATTTGAACGAAAAGCCTCAAAAAGCAATAAAAGAGAGTCACTAGTCGATAGCAAAATAAACTATATTTCAGTCAGTATTTTAACTTTCTTATCGGTACCAAGACGCGTAATAATATAGGCTTTTGCGGATGAATAGCTTCCACCTTCGACGCTATTCTCCATGTAATAGATTCGATCTTCTAAACCGTCATAATTGTAATCGCCCTTAGCCATCAATGATAATCTTTGGATACCTCCCGAAGTATCATAATAGGTGGCTTGAAGATCGTTAAGCCGCTTAACTTGATGAATTTGACTTACCTCATTCCAACTACCCGCCGTTGCGGCTTTTTCTTCTTGCTCTTTTGAAATAAGTAACGCAAATTGAGCCGGCATTTGATCGGCAAACTCTTTACTGTGACTCAAGCTATCGAAATATGTTTTTTTATACGGTTTCAACCGTGCCATTTTCTGCCACATTAAACACAAGGTAGCCTGCGCATTAATAACCGTTTGCTCATAATCCTTTGCAGCGCTATACCCTTTTTCAATAAACTCTTGTAACTCAATACAGGTAGCCACATGCTTATTGCCATGCTGCGGATGGGCTAATTCTGAAGGATAATCCCATGTTTTAGTTAAGATCGACTCTACATCCTCTACCGACTTAAATAGGAAGGGATTATCAAAAAATACACTCGATTGGTTTTCTTGATTAAAGAAAGGCTTGGTTTCTGAAATAGCCTTATTGCAACCCGCAGTCATTAAAACTGAAGCTATCAATAAGCAAGCGTTTAATTTTTTCTTTAAGTTCATTTTACTTACTCAACAAATCTTTAACATATTGGTTTCTTTGTGCAGAAATACCGTTTCGGTGACTTTCCATAGCGGCATTTTTATAGTCTTTTGCTTTGATGTATTTATTAAATTTTGGATAGCCAGACTTCAGCTTTGACATCCCCAAATTAAAAATCATATCGAATAGTGCCATCTTAACATTTTCAGGATAGGCACTAAACTCATTGGCACCATAGATAATTTTCAACTCACTTTCAAAACTTGCGATGTGTTTATTGGTCAATTGGTTAATAGTACTGTCGGTAATTTTTAATTGAGTCGATGATTTAAACCTTCTTGCAGGGTACGCTGCGCCATAGGCTTTGGACTTAATCAATGCAAACTCATCTTCAATCTCTTTTTTTGTCGCTACCGCTCCAGTGAGCTTATTAACAAACGTAATATCCTTTGCTATTTCCGCGGACGGGAGCATGTGACCTATTCCAACCGTTACAAAACCTTTGGTATCCAAATACATATGCTCAACGCGCCCTTCGTATTGCTCTAGTTTATTTCTGAGTTCCGCTTTGAAGGTTTCACTTAAAGGCAAAGCGACATTTTGTGGGATTGATAGCAATTTCTGGTCAATTTTTTTATGGGTCTTTCCCCTAACATCTATTCTTCCGTCTGGCTGAAATATACCCACAATTTTTTTCTGAAATACTTGAATTGCATTCACTGTTTTTGATTGCTCAGGTTTGAAGCCCAGCTTTCCATCAACTTTAAGTTTCTTGGTTGGTGGGATTAAGTGAATTAGCTGATTGATTGCACTTTGCGCAGCTTTGATATCGGTAGCGCTATTCTTACCATTAATCCCCACAGATTGAGCAATTCGTAAACTTCTCATTTACACTTTCCTTGTTTAGGTTAGTTTTGGTAGCCGGTGCATGATTATAACCGAGAAGACTCTGAATAAATTCAAGTATGTCTCAATAATTCAATAATTTGATCTGACAGTAAACTGTTCTTTGCAGCGCATACCCAAGATTGTGTGGGATAGACTGGGTGACGTTTTAAATTAGTCTCAAAAACGGGTCTTGGTATGGCCCTTTGTCGCACTATTCTTTCTAAGATTAAGAATTGTCAATATCCGCGCAGCTGCCAATCTCATCGGGTTATTGCTTATGAACAAAAAAGGCGACCATAAAAATGATCGCCTTTAATTTTTTGCTACTGTCCAGTGTGATGTCCTTAGCCATATCCATGCGGCTTTAGCTTATTCCATTAATTTCCCTGCGAACAGCTCCATTTAAACAACTCTTCCGATGACCATGTTGTTTTCCACCCGCTCTTCATGAGCTTTTAGTTTTCCTAATCCTCACCATCCTTAATGAGGTTCAAATCCATTTGGCCTTATCCGTAAGCGGTGGTTCCTTGTGTCTTTTCCTAAAACACGACTGTATTGTAGCTCCGATTTCTTACCAAACTAGAGTTGATTGGCCCAGTTCAAAATTGAAGTTGTGACTTATTTACATATAATTTCAATTAATTCTTTATAATCAATAGGTTAAAGAATCAAACTTTTAACGAGAAGCGATATATCGACAGGCTTTTGCAGAAATAGCTTACGCGCGTGTGAGAGATCTCTCACAAACAAACCTCGGGTGAAAACGCTGCAGTACTAAAATTGACTAGGAAGATGTTATTTCCAACCGTATAAAGACTGAAGCGAACGCTTTCCTTCAAGCGCACGTAATAAGTTTTCCTGGAACTGCCATAGTGCCATCGAACGCTCGGGTGAGTTATTCATCAATAGGGTCAAATCTTGCAAAATATCCTTCTCCCACTGAGCAGTAAACATTTGTAATTCACCATCAGCTCTAACCCGGGAGCCAGAAAAGATCTTATTGGAAATTAGCTTTTCGAAAAGTCCTAAGCCGTTTTTACCTAAAAGACCGTCACTCGATGATAATTTAGTGGCTATCTTATAGGATTGCTCATAAAACGGTGCAAGAGCGACTGCAATTTTCACTTTACCGTATCCCTCTCGAGTCAACCGCTTGTTACCATAGCGGTCGGTTTCAGTCTCACGCCAAAACACTTCTCTGGTGGGCCAGACCTGACGATTGTCATACTTTTGGCTAGCTAGGCCGACGTAATTAATAAATGCTGAATGGACTCTCGGGTGTATGTTCATTTTATTGGCAAAACTAGAGGCTATCCCTCCACCACTCGAATTACGATTTAATAAATCAAAGCGGCCATGAAATAATGCCCAAACGGTGTTGCTTTTAAACCCAAACCCCAAGTTTCTAATTGGCTTTTGCAATAAGGCTTTAATCACTGAATCTCGCTTGGGGTTATTAGTTTGCACTGTAATCGTTGACTTAGCCTTTTGACTAGCTAAAGAGTCTTTCTTGAGAAAAACCGGTTTTATATGCTGACATTGCCCACGACTTTCGGGTGGCAGCAGCCCAACTTGTATTCCCAAGGATTGTCGCGATTTAATTCGATTTTTTGCAACAATGCTATGCTGCAGATCGCCAGGAACTCTAAACAGATTAGCTTCCAATTGCTTCAAATCACCACACATTTTTTTTCGCTGGCGATCGGACTGAGCTGACATGTTCGAAGGTGTCCCATTCAGAATGCTTTGAATATGTAACTCAAGCTCAAGTGAAGCTTGATGCCAATGGGTTTGTCTTAGTGATTTAAACTGATTAACTACTTGCTGAACTTGCGGTTTATTGAACAATCGACCGTAGCGTTTAACCATTGATTCATACCAACGATTTCCCTGCTTTACCGCGTTCATTCCCAACAAGAATGATTGTAACGATTGACTGTCTTTTGCGGTTAAATCATTGAGCACTTGATTTATCCGAGAATCAGCAGCAGTTAAAAGTATCGCTTTTTGTTGCGCGCTAACCCAATTAAAGAGTTGCGGTTCAGACTTACTCCAAGTATCCAACTGGTGAAGCAGTTCAAAACTCGATGACTGTTGGTTATAGCCAGCTAGCATTCCTTGCAGTGCAGGGAAAGCGATCTCAGCTTTCGCTAATTCTATTGTCTTTCCTACCTTTGTGATTTCGCTAGGCCACAACAGCACGTTTTGAACTTTTTTAATTTCATTTTCTAGCAATACCAATCGCGAGCTCGAATTTTTAGTTTTAGGTAACGTGCTCAGTAGCGTCATTTGTTGCTTATGCCATCTCAACATGTGTCGCTGAGCTAACACCCAAAATGTTGTTTGTTTGGCACCATTACCTCTAAACCCAATGGCAAACATGTTAGCCATAGAAGCAGTACTTCGAGTCTTAACATTTCGGCTCCCGGACATTTCTTTAATTAAAAGGTTCCAAAATTGAGCGAGCTCTCGCCAACTCAACTCGTCATACTTTTGACCAAAATTGGATTTAAAATATTCGTCTCTAAAGAGCTTAATAGCCAGCAACTCTAAATGACCATGGCCTACTCGATACAAATCGGTATTAGGTAGCTCTTGATATAATTTACTAGCCCAAGATTCGATATCTCTAACACTTGGTCCACCAAACATGCTAAAAATAGCTGGTAAGTGGGGTCCACCCGCCTTGACCTTAGTAAACTCTTCAAACACATCCTGAATTTTACTGTACCGCTTCTTTCTACTTAGCAAGAAGAATTGATTGCCGACGTTCGGCGCGGCACCATAACTATTAATATTTCTTAGACCAACCAACACATCTTTTTGGGTATCTCGCACACCACCTAATCGAG
Source organism: Kangiellaceae bacterium (assembly GCA_965230525.1). Lineage (GTDB taxonomy): Bacteria > Pseudomonadota > Gammaproteobacteria > Enterobacterales > Kangiellaceae. The sequence continues at coordinate 2,732,969 of OZ246008.1, read as the reverse complement.
ATAGTATTCTTGTCAATGTTCCTCTTCTCGTTGGTTTAACGGAGCTAATGACAAAGGTCTGAATGTTTGCGTCATACTTCACTGTAATCTGCGCAGCTTCGGACTTTATATCATTTTTTACATCAAAGCCGGCAATCTTATGAGAAAAAGGCAAAAGATAGGCATTGCCAGTAAAGCTGCTTGGCTGGTTAGAAACCGCTTTTAGTTCCAATTGTAAATAAATAAAATCTGCACCATTTTGCACCATGCCATACCATGAGCCAGCAAAACTTTTGTAATTTTGAGTCGCAGGTACCGCGCTCTGTGTGATGCTAGAAGAACTTGATTTAGAACCGCTCGAAGAACAGGCCATCAGAAAAGATAAGCTACAAAACGCGAGCAGCGCCCCCAAACCTCTCACCAGCTGCAGTAAACTAATAGCTTGTCGCAAAATACACTCCTTGTCATAAAACTTAATAATGGATATCAGAAGACCCGTGTTCAATTTTGAGGGCAAAACCATTCGCATAATAACCGAAATTCTTATCAATAGACTAACAAAAATTAATTATAAGCAAAGCGAAGCAGATACCGTCTAAATAAAACTCAAAGCGCTCATGAGCAAGACGATTACACACATCTCAAACAAGTGACCAACCAGGTTACTTACTCGCTTAGGCTGCTTACTTGCTTTCGGTTGACTATCGACATTTCACGACAAAAGTATCTGGAACGGAGTCATGCCAGCCTCTTCCCTCACCAAATAAAAATGAAAAGGCTTCGAAGGGAATAAATCGACAAAATGTGCGCCCAAGAATTTGGCTAAATCTTGGCTTTTCGCCGTTTAAATTAACCACCTTGGTACCCGTCACAAACTTTCCAAGCGTCCTCCCCATTGCAGCCTCAAGTGGAACGTAGTAAAACAGCATGATCACCATTCCGATTAGAAAATCTGGAATGCCTTCTAGCGAATCTAAAACTTGTTCTCCACCAATCATCCCAGCCACAATCCCAATTAGTAAGGCTAACGCAAAAAAGCCGATATAATCGATGACAAAGTTAGCAAGGCGAAGCCATCTATTGGCCGGAACAGGTTGCCCTCCCGGTTGCTGTTCCATTGCCACTTGGCTTTGCGGTGCTTGATAAGGGCTATTGTTTTCTTCCATTGGTGGGTTCTCCTATTTTTTAGAATAAAATAAACTGTTTTGATTCAGCCAAAATTCTCCGATTGGTGAGTCGTTTAGCGAGGCTAGATTGGTTCGATTGTTGCAATGCCTGCAGCTAGGCCCACACCTGCAAGCAAAAGCGCAAGTCCATATTGCACACCAATTGCTAACAAAGCGATCAGTACACTTTGAATGTACTTAGCTCCCAGAATTAGCGAAAAGCAAACAGCGGTTATGGCAACAGCGAGTAAGCCGGCAAACCCAGGGTTGGAGACTAATTGCTGTGCGATGTGCTCAGCGGCAACCGAGGTAATTACGGCGAGTAAGCAACTCCAAAATGAAGTATTTTTGGCCTGCAATAGCTTTGCAGAGACCATGACTGGAATAATTGTTAGTACTACGACTATGAAGATAAATAAGGCGAATTCCATCATTTCTTATGCTTTCCTTAAAGTTTTGTTTTTTATTTTTGATTGTTAGTTTTTAATTTTTAGTTTTAGTTTTTGATGAGTTTGGATTAAAGGATGTTTTTTAAAGTCTTAGCCGGTTTTATCAAACCGTTCACTCACTAACTCGCAACTAAATTGCCCCAAACGTTTAATCGCATTTTCAACTTGCTCGCTCCAAGGTAAGCCATAACTCAGCCTAACGCAACGTTTATATTTACCACTTGGGGAAAATAGCACCCCGGGAGTGATACTTATATTATCTTGGACTGACTTTCTAAATAGCTTGATACCGTCGCCACCAACAGGCAGCTCTACCCAAAGCACTCCGCCACCGCAGGGATTAGTGACGCAGGTATTCTTTGGAAAATAGTCAGCAATGAGTGCCAACATTCTCTCTTTGTTAATTCTAAGTGCTTGTTTTAACCTGACCAAATGTCGTTCATAATCGCCTCCCCTTATAAACTCATAAATGACCATTTGATTTAATAACGACGAAGAGCAGGATAATGCTCGCTTTAATCCTTTGGCTTTCTCCTCGAATCGTTTTGAAAACAACCACCCTACGCGATAACTTGCGACCACCGTTTTAGAAAATGAACTACAAGTAATAACCAACCCTTTTTTAGAAAACGCTTGCATTGGTAACTCGCGAGAATCAGAAAAGTTAAGTTCGCCGTAAACGGCATCTTCGATTAAAGGGATATCCTTAGATTCCAAAATCTCGACAATCTGTTGTCGTTTTTCTTTTGGCATCATAGAGCCAAGCGGATTATTTATTAGTGAAGAAAAAATACAGGCTGAAACTTCGTGGTGCTGCAAAGATTCACATAAGTCATCTAAACAAATTCCTTCATCGGAGCAGGTCGGAATTTCGAGAGCCATCATGCCTAAATTCTCGATCAATTCCAAAATCCCGAAATAAGTTGGTGACTCAACCGCTATAGTATCGCCGGCCTTTGCGACACATTGAAGCGCAATTGCGAGCGCTTCTTGCGCGCCATTGGTAATCACAATATCGTCAGAACTAGCCGCAACCCCTTGCTGAAGGTAGCCGTGCACTAGCGCCTGCTTGAGTGGTAAGTATCCGTCCATGGGTCCATACATCATTGCTTTTGGTCCAGAGTGAGAAAGCACTCGACGCATAATTCGTGCTAAAGCTTTATCAGGAGAGCTCGCCATTACCGGGTGGGAAATGCCTAGTTGAAGGTTGTTGGGAGAATGAACAACTTGATAACACTCTTCAATGAGAGACTGGCATCGAACCGGCACAGGGCGTCTTACGAAAGATGCTTTTTTGGGTGAGCTAAAGGGAAGCTCCGCGGCTTTAAGAAAGTAGCCCGATTTCGGTCTTGCTTCCACCTTTCCTACTCGTTCTAATTCAACATAGGCTTGCTTTACGGTTGGAATACTAATTCCCAGCTGTTTACTGAGCTTTCTGAGTGACGGCAACTTATCACCACTTCTTAAAGTCCCTGAAGATTTCATAGTTTCAATTAAATCAACAACTTGCTGATATAAGTAATTCTCATGGTTTTTATCAACAATACTAGACATAACATCCCTCAGTGGTTTATGGCGTCTATCAGCAGGTTACCTGTACAGGTTTGAAGCCGTTAAAATAAAAACTGTACAGGGCATACATCTGTACAGGTCACATTTTTATTTTACTGTGTATGTAAAGTATACAGATATTACAAGTATGATCAACTTATCAACAACAAACCGGTTTAGCAGAGTTGGTTTACCATGAATCTATTCAATACATATAAAAATATTTTTCTCTATTTAATCACGGTATTAATTTGGGGAACCACTTGGTATGCCATTGAGTTTCAACTTGGTGAAGTCGCAATAGAAATCTCGTTAATTTATCGCTTTGGATTAGCTGCAATCTTGATCTTAGTGCTAAGCAAAATAAAAGGCTTACCTCTAAAATTTAGTGTTGCGCAACATGGCTACATCGCGTTACTCGGCCTTTTTAATTTTTGTTTGAATTACTTTGTTTTATATGAGGCGCAAAATTATTTATCGTCTGCGATGACGTCTATCGTTTTCTCAATGCTACTGCTAACAAATATCGTCAATACCCGACTATTTTTTGGTAAACGGATTGTGGCTAAAACTTATCTCGGTGCTACTTTGGGCATTGTTGGAATAGCAGCACTGTTTTGGCCCGAAGTAATGCTCTACCAAACCAATTTAGAATCACTGCTCGGTATCGGGTTAGTTTTTATGGGAGTGCTCTTTGCTTCACTCGGCAACATGGTGAGTGTGCGTAACTCAAACCATGAGTACCCGGTGTTTCAGACCAGTGGGTTTGGCATGCTTTATGGCACTTTATTTTTGGTTTTGATTGCAATTTACAAAGGAACCCCTTTTACCCTGAGCACGCAGCCGAGTTACTTAATATCTTTGGCTTACTTGACCCTATTTGGCACTGTGATCGCTTTTTATAGTTATTTTTATTTACTAAAAAATATTGGCCCTGAGAAAGCAAGTTATTCGATTGTTTTATTTCCAGTGGTTTCAGTCATAGTGAGTTCACTGCTCGAAGGATTTGTCTGGAGTGGCTACACCGTTAGTGGCTTTTTATTAGTCGGTATCGGAAATTTGATTATGTTAATACCAAATGAAAAATTTGTGGGCATATTCAAAAGGTCACCCAGATACGTGCCCGCAGCAAAACCTGCACTGGCATCAAAAGCGGATTCTTTAACTGGATGCTAACTTCAAAATTTTGGTTTAGTTAGTTCGCGTTCCATATCCTTAGGTGGAAATACGCGCTTTGGCCGGGCATCCTCTTGTCTGGCCTTTTTTTATTCTGCAAAATATTTCTTGTTCACCCTATTAATGAGAGCTTAACCCCACCGGATAAGTCACATAATCTCGATACCCCGTTATCACTTTTTTGCGACCAACAAGTTGCTGATCCAGCTGCAAATCGCCAGTGTCCACCATTAAAGCCCTTCCATCCAATCCTTTTAATTTTGTTTTACTGGCAATTAGTTGAATATTTTGCCAACCACATTGACGGATAACTTCGGGACTAATTTGGTGATTGCCTCGACCAAGAACATGTCCCTGCCCTCCGATAACGGTCAGAATAATTTGCACTTTGTTTTTGCCATCTAATAGAGCGAGCAAATCTTTTTCGACCGCATCGGATTTAATTAACTGCTGTTGAAAAACAATATCCGTACCCAATAGCGTATTGGGTAAGCCTAATTGATGCATGATCTCTGCGCAGGTCGTTCCAGAGCCGATGACATAGTAAGTATCATCATCCATTGACTCAATGACTTCCGCCGCAATATCATCGAGCACTAATTGCTCTACCTCTTGATTACCATTTTTAACGGCCTGCATATATTGTAATGATGCTGGGATCGATAACTCGCCATAATGTTTTGCTTTAACAACTCCAGCGCGAAATGCTTGCTCATCAATGTCCACCACTTCAGCGCTCACTAGGCTCAGCATTTCACCTTGAATTAATTGCTTAGTGAGTAGGCCTGCGGCTTCTGCAGAAACCGCATAAACACCAGAATGTATTTTTACCCCAGCAGGTATACCTAATACGACTAATTGTTCATTGGCAACTTCGAAAATATTACGCGCAGTGCCATCACCACCGGCAAATAACAAAATATCAATCGGTAGATTCTGCAAGTGTTCCACCGCCGCTTTGGTATCTTGTTCAGATGTTGGTTCGTTAGGTTGATATACTATTTGGTGGTCGATATTAAGCTCGTCACAAAGTGAGGCTCCCATACTTCCTGCACAGGTATAAACGCGAATATTCTTAAACATTGCTGCAAATTGAGTGAAGCAATTTTTGGTTTTTTGAATGGCTAATTGCTCCGCCCCAAGCGACAAGGCTTTCTCTCTGATTAGCTCGCCATCACTTCCTTTTAAACCGACTCGTCCACCGATACCTGCGTAAGGATTAATAATGAGTCCGAGTTTAAACATGTTCCACCAATACCTCTTGATCATTTCGAAAGCAATGATTTAACTCTTGCAAAAATAACTGAGCTCGGCGTGGTAACCCCTGCGCCAAAAAGTCTTCTGCTTGCCGCTTAACGCTTTGTTTAAATTCGTAAGAGCACTCTGCATCCGTATTTAAGTTATCCGCAGAAAAGTGAAATGTATGTCCGCACGCGATCGAAAACAGCCACTCTAACGCCTGCGGCCTAACTTCCACTTTTTCAAACGCTTGCTGTTGCGTGTCACTGCGCCCATCCGGTTCATACCAGTACCCAAAATCGTCTTGCTGTCTGCGCTGTTCACCGGCGATGCACCAGTGTGCAATTTCATGCAGCGCACTGGATAAATAGTCTTCACGCGAGTAAATCACCGCTAGTTTGTCATCTTTTGGCGCTTGATAAAAAGGTTCCTCCGCTCCCGCTTTTAAAATCGTGTTTTCGGTCGATTCAAATAACTGGTTAAATAATTGTTCTAGCTGAGAAACGGTGGTGAGATTAGGCATGTCTAAGTAGGGCTGTATAAAGATTGCGCAATTTTAATGGTAAGTCGCTAATTATTCACTATAATTATAATTAAGTAACGCTGTTCTACTAACTTATTTTATCGAATTACCCAATGAATCAACAGATTGTAAAGATTGAGATTGATCCCAAAGATGAGGCTTGCCTTAAGATCACCTTGCGTCAGTTACCTAGCCGAATTCATTTTTGGCGTCACGGCCAGTCGCAGCTAGTCACCTATAAAGGCTACGGTAGAAACTGGTACAAACTCCCCTGTTTTAAACCAGCGTCTCATAAAACCGCCCGCTTACTTAAAGAAATTTCTCGCGGCCCTCAGTTTAAACATTTACGTTATAAGTTACAAAACTGATCGAGGCGAAATATTCCTTTCATTTTCAGTCGGTTAGGCGGCTATTTATCGAGGTGTAATACCTTTGCGCCAGCAGCAATGTATCTTAACTGCTGGATCGCTCGTTTTTCCACTTCGCTTCGCTGGTCTGGTTTTGCTTCGAGTGCTTCTGCACCGGCATTGAATACAATTGCTACCATTGCTTCCGCTTGCGCAACCGCTGACTCTTTTTGGTAGCCAATGTTTTGAATATAATCAGTCAATTCAACAATAAAGAACTGTATTTCTCGATCAACCGCTGTTCGTAGGGCTTGCGTTGTGCCCGAGCGCTCATGAAATAACAACCTGAATATGTTCGGGTTAGTGTCGGTAACTTCCATAAAAGTTGTGACAGACGTTTTGATCACACTTCCGCCTTTTTCAAAGCGTTTACGTGCTTTGCGCATAATTTGCCGAAGTGTGAGTCCGCACTCGTCGACTAAAGTTAAGCCAAGTTCTTCCATATCTTTGAAATGCCGATAAAAAGAGGTAGGAGCAATCCCCGCTTCGCGCGCAACTTCTCGTAGACTTAGGCTTGCAAAGCTCTTTTCTACCCCTAATTGTCCTATCGCAGCATCTATAATTGCGCGACGGGTGTTTTCTTTTTGCTCGCTGCGAGTCAGGGCCATATCAACTAATCGATTAGTCGGCCCTTGCTGGGCCATTGATTTATAAAGTAATTATCCGCTAGTTCCCGTCAAAATGGAAATTTAGCAATGACAGCTCGATAAACTAGAAAAATATTTCAGCTTACACGTGTATTCTGAATTGCGTTTTCCTGGGGGCGCGGCTATACTGAATCATAATGAGTTAACCGCTGTTGACTCATCTTAAGTTAGATTTTCATCCTAAGGTAAAATTTTCAATGAGCAGTTCGCCCAAACAGCAACACCCTGAGTCATCAACTAATCAAGTAAAGCCAACCGAAAAACCAAATATCATCTGGCTCAACGTACTGGTTTTTAGCATTACTTTTTTGGTTTCCTTAATCGCGGTTCCACTTTATGGTTATTACGCTGGATATAGTGTTGGAATTATTGTTACTGCGGTGGTTGCGCTGAGCTTCTGCGAGCTGTCAATTACTGCGGGTTATCACCGTCTTTGGTCTCATAAAGCTTATGAAGCCAACAGTGTTATTCGATTTATTTATGCCATTGGTGGCGCTTTTGCGGTACAAAATAGTGCGCTCCATTGGAGCTCTGATCATCGTGTACACCATCGTTTTGTCGATGAAAACGATAAGGACCCCTATTCGGCCAATAAAGGCTTTTGGTTTTCGCATATTGGCTGGATGCTACGAGAATACCAAGCACATCGCTATAGCAATTATGAAAATGTTCGTGACCTGCAAAAAGATAAAATTGTGATGTGGCAGCATCGTCATTATTTGACTCTGGTTTTACTGACTAACTTTGGGATCCCTATTATCGCAGGGTTACTTCTTGGCGATGTTTGGGGCGCTTTGCTGCTTGTGGGTTTTTTGAGACTGGTTGTCAGCCACCACTTGACTTTTTGTATCAACTCGCTTGCTCATATGTGGGGTAAACAACCTTATAATGATAAGAACACAGCAAAAGACAATCCAATTGTTGCGCTATTAACTTTTGGCGAGGGGTACCATAACTTTCATCATGCCTTTCAGTATGATTACCGTAATGCGATTAAATGGTGGCAATTTGATCCAACCAAATGGTTAATAAAATCACTTAGTTGGCTGGGGCTTGCAAAAAACTTAAAGAAGATTCCCGAAGAAAAAATTGCAAGAGCGATTGCCACTCAGCAGTTTAACAAAACTAAATCAAAAGTGATGAAGCTTTCTATTCCGAACAAAGATGAAATATTAGAAATTCTGCAAAAAGAGTACGAGCAATTTTTAAAAGAGTTAAACGAGTTTTACCTGATCAAAAAAGCGTGGTTAGAGTCTAAATGCGATCAAATGATTGAAAGTGTCGAAAAATCTCGACTCAAGCAACAGTACATCGAACTAAAAGAAAGCCTAGTCGCCCAGCAAAGAAACTGGCAAATGATGGTAAGACAATACGCTTAAGTCATTAGAAAACTGAGCTTTTTAATGGGCATCAAGTAATGTTTTGATTGAATCAAAGATTATTTGATGCCCTAATTGGTTGGGGTGTAAGCCATCTTCCGACAACAATTCTTCGACCACTCTCTCAGCAAATAACTGGTACAAATCGTTTAATCGGCAATTTGTTTGCATAGTAACTTTTTCTATCACTTGATTATATTGCATGACATCTTGGTATCGACGCACCTCACCATATCGATTAGCAACACCATCATCTTTTTGTGCAAAGGGAATGATATTGTTGATAATGACTCGGTAATTTTTGCTCTGAGACCATTCGACGCAGGTTTGCAGTTTTGCTTGAAAATATTCTAGCGGGACTCTGTTCTTGGTCTGCCCATGCCGATCAATGATGCGAGTTAGATCATTACAACCGTAACTAAGAATAATTACGCCATTGGCACGACTTGATAAGCGACTGCTAATTTCCTGCTTAAAGCGAGATGCGAGCCCGTCCACGGTTTCACGCCCGATGCCGAGGTTATAAATAACGTCTTGTTGAGTGGGACTGCTTAGGTGTTTTGCAAGAAAGTGCCGTTTTAATAAACTAACCCAGCCTCCGTTTATCGCATCTGACTCACCGTAAGTAATACTATCACCAAAACAAATAATATGAGCCAAGTAATTTACCCTCGTAAAAATAGGTTAACCATATGATATTTCGGAACTTTTCTTCATTTATAGTATCAAAGCCGAACACCTTTATGTAACTATTTGCTAGAAGATCACTCGATAAAGGTCTAGTATCTCAGTTATTAAGCTTTACGCTTCAGTATTTTATTTTAGGAAGTAGCAACATGATTTCGATCACCCAAGGGTGCAAGGCAGCTAACCCATTGATTAGCCTCTCTCTATTATTAATCTTAGGCTGTGGTGGAGGAAGTAGTAGTGGCGGTGGTGGACGCAACCTGGAAACCAACAACACGCTTAATGTTGCCATAACAGGCAATGGGACCGTGACTTCCTCACCTTCCGGAATAAACTGCGGGGACGATTGCACCCAAGATTATACAAGTACCTCCGAGGTTACTCTTACGGCTACCCCCGACAATGGCTTTATTTTCGACCGTTGGGAAGGCGCTTGTACCGGGAGCTCGAGCTGTTCAGTCAGCATGAGTGCCGATCGCTCAGTTCGTGCGATATTTGTTGAAAATAACAACACCGATAACTTTGAGCTGAGTGTGACTATTACTGGGTCGGGTAGTGTCAACTCTTCACCGGCCGGTATTAACTGTGGTTCAGATTGTGCTGAGTCTTTTCAAGCTGACACCCAAGTGACCTTAACCGCTACACCGGATGCAGGATTTGTATTTGATCGTTGGCTAGGCGATTGTAGCGGAAGTTCTGCTTGTACCGTAACCATGTCGAGCGCTCGTTCTGTAGAAGCTGTATTTGTGGAGCAAGTGACCGGCAACTTTATTTTGTCTGTTGCCATTAATGGCTCTGGTAGCGTTGTATCAACCCCTTCTGGAATAGACTGTGGTACTGATTGCTCCGAACAGTATGCAGCCAACACTCAGATTACCTTGGTCGCAACCGCTGACTCAGGGTTTGCTTTTGATCACTGGGAAGGTGCTTGTGTTGGCTCACAAGAATGTGTGGTTTCGATGGTACAAGCACAGCAAGTCACTGCTTTTTTTGTGGCGCCAAGCACACCTACTGTACTGATTGAAAACTACTCAGCGCCAAATGATGCATTTCAGTTGGCCAATATCTCAGTCAATGCTTCCGGTATTACCTGGCACGCGGGGTTAGAACAGTATTTAGTGGTACAAAATAATGCTGCTCGCATTGTTCGTTACGACGAAAACTTTGCCTATTTGGGTGATCTAACGGTTTCCGATATAGACTCTGATACCGAAGGACTTGCTTATGTTGGCGACAATGAGGTTCTGATCGTTTCAGAAAGCAATACCGCATCAAGAGTGACGGTGGATGCACCTGAACCACCTGGACCTATCAGTGGACAACCACCAACCTCACAACGATACCAAATCTTAGCACCTCAAGGCGGTAACCAGGGCCTTGAAGGAATCTCGGTTCGTAAGGCGACCGCTACAACACCTGCGCGAGTGTTCGCTTGTAGAGAAGGCGGCGGTGGCGACAACATGCGCGTTGTTTACTTCGACATGCCCGAAGATGCCGATACGGTTTATGATGAGGCAACTAATCTCGATGTATTTGAACCCTTTATTGCTGATGATGCATTTCGGTTGGTGGTCGGCGACTTAGCTGGAATGGTTTATGATGCGCGAACAGATCACTTAATCATTGTGAGTCAACAGTCGAGTAAAGCCATTCAAATTCACCCATACACTGGCGAAGTGATATCAGAATTAACCTTGAGCGGTGCTCCTCAATATGAAGGCGTAACCATTGGTCCGAATAATGAACTGGTCTTTGTGAGTGAAGATAATTGGATTCACATTTTTACCAATGAATAAATTGACTGGTGAGCAAGTTTAAACCGCTTCAAACTTGCTCAGTTGTTGCTTAGTCAAAAGAAAAACGCCAATCCCACCACGTTCAAACTCCAACCAAGTAAATTCAACTTCTGGGAATTGTGCTTCCAAAGCAAATGCACTATTCCCTACTTCAACGATTAGAATGCCATTGTCCGCAAGGTAATGATTAGCTTGGCTCAAAAGTTTTCGAGTTAGTTCCAAGCCGTCAAGCCCTGAGGTCAAACCAAGCTTAGGTTCGGCGAGATATTCACTGGGAATTTCTTGAAAGTCTTCCTCGTCAACATAAGGTGGATTAGAAACAATAATATCGTATTTTTTATCTGGAATTGATTCGAATAGATCGGAGCAATAAAAAGCCACATTATCTTGTTGTAGCTTTTCTCGATTAATTTCAGCCACTTCAATGCATTCCTCAGAAATATCGCCAGCATCAACAACTGCATCAGGAAAATACTGCGCACAGGCAATCGCAATGCAACCACTGCCTGTACATAAGTCGAGAATATTTTCGACCGAGTCGTATTCAATCCACGGCTCAAAATGTTTTTGGATTAATTCTCCAATTGGTGAGCGCGGCACTAATACACGTTCATCAACATAATATTCACTTTCGCAAAACATGGCCTTGTTGGTTAAATAAGCAACCGGAGTTTTCTCGTTGATACGACGACCAACTCGCTCACAGATTAACTTTTTTTCTGAGGTAGTTAAGCGCGATTGCAAGATAGTATCCGGGGTATCAAATGGCAAGCTTAAGGTGAGTAAAACTAAAGAAACGGCTTCATCCCACGCATTGTCTGTACCATGTCCGTAGAATAGATCATGCTCTACAAAGCGCGAATAGCTCCATCTAATAATATCTTGAATAGACAACATATCATTGCACGCTTCCATCAAGGTACTCTGGCAAATTAATTTTTTACTCATTCGGCTTCCTTTTGACCCAGCGCGGTTAACATGGTGTTTCGCACCTGGTTAATCAGTTCACGTCGACTTTCAATTTCAAATTGAGACGCGTCAATTGGTTTACAGATTTCCACTTCGATGGTTTGATTGAGGTAAAGATCCAAATCATCTCCGGCCTGTAATCTATGAATATCTTTAATTACGATTGGAACAATAAGCGCTTTGGTTTCTATCGCAATATGAAAACCACCCCGTTTAAAAGGCGCCAGTTTACCATCCTTAGAGCGAGTACCTTCGGGAGACATCCAAAGCATAATTCCATTTAACATTTGTTCTTTAGCGGCCTGTAAATCTTTTACGGCTTGTTCTCGGTTATGTCGATCAATTGATAAAAAGCCTCCGCGCTTAAGCGCAGAACCAAAAATAGGAATATTAAAGAGTTCCTTTTTGGCAACAAATCGAAAACTAGTATCAAGCGCGGCGATGGTTACCGGAATATCATACAAACTACTGTGATTACACATAACAATCACGCGTTGACCCGGCTTAGGAAGGTTTTCTCGACCAGAAACATGGGTCTTAACTCTGACTAATGCGAGTAATTGATTAGCCCACCAGTTCATTCTGCGATCGACATCTGCTATCGACAAGCGGCCCATCCATGAAGCAAGAATGATTCGCAGACAACTGATTAACGTGATTAATCCGGTGATTGAGGCGATCCAATAGAACCGAATTTTACTCGCTTTTTTTCTCGCCTTAGGATGAGCATCCCTTGAATGATCAGATTTCAAAGCGTGTGTCGCGTCAGCGGTATTTGCTGGTGTTGATTGTTGTGCTTTTTTCAGATTCATGATTGTCGAATATGCGACCGATAGATGGATTTAATTGCTGCAGTGTTGTTTTGATTATCAAACGCTAAATGGGCAATTTGTGCGGTTTGGAATCCTAATAGGCCAGAATGTGGAACGAGATATTGGGTTAAATAAGCCACGATCGGCATGTGACTAACAACAATTAAATTACGATAACCACTTGCCAGTAAAAAATCTGCCAACAATCGATGATCAGCCGAATGCACTAGTAATTTTTCCGTTTTAAAGGGTTTCTTTAATGCTAATACTCGATGAGCAACTTCAGCCGTTGACTGGGTTCGCGCCAGTGGGCTTGCCAACATATCGGTCGGTAAACATTCAGATTGTTCCATAAGTTGACTGATCGTATCGAGGGCTTGTTGCTGGCCAACTTTAGATAATGGACGCGAAAAGTCACTGACAAACTCAGACTCTGCTAAACCGTGTCTCATTATCCAAAGATTTTCTAACATCTTGTTTGTCCTTAATGACTTAAGGCTTGCTGATATTTTGCACGTATTCTTTAACCAGTTTAATTTTTTGAGGCACTAACCTCGGACCAAACTGTGTCACTAATTGAGCAGATGCAAAGCTAGCAATTTCGCCACATTGCTCAAGACTAAAACCGCTTGTTAAGGCATGAATAAAACTTCCTGCAAACAAATCGCCCGCGCCGTTGGTATCGATTGCATTTACTTGGTGGCCACGAATATCGATTCGGCCTTGTTCGCTAACGATTACCGCACCGTCAGCCCCCAAGGTTATCACTAAGGTTTTAGCGACCGTTGACAATTTTTTGACTGCGTCATTCAAATTATTGCTGCTCGAATATTCAGTGGCTTCATCGTAGTTGCAAAATAGCAGATCTACGCCATCACCGATAATTGCTTGCAAGCCATCTCGGCAAAACTTAACCATATTAGGATCTGAGAGCGAAAATGCTGTTTTTACTCCCAATTGTTTTGCGGTTTGCATAGTTTTAACCGCAGCCTCGAGTGCGGTTGGCGACCCCGCCAAATAACCTTCAACATACAGATATTCGGATTCAGCAAGGGCCACCTGATCAATTTGTGAAAAATCAATATCACCGGTAATGCCCAAAAAAGTGTTCATAGTTCGATCGGCATCAGGGGTAATAAAGACCAAACATTTACCGGTCAATCCATCGGGTAACTCTTCGTTTTGCAAGTTGGTGGCAACCCCATGAGAAATCAGATCATCTCGATAAAATGTACCTGTTTCATCGTTTGCCACTTTGCATGAATAAAAACACTGAGAGCCAAGAGTTTGCGCGCCAATAATGGTATTGGCGGCCGAGCCACCACAAGCCCGAGCATGGCTGCGACGGCCGACAGATTCAAACAACTGCTGTTGCCGTTCAGCTTCAATCAAGGTCATCACGCCCTTTTCTATATTTAAACTAGCCAACTCCTCTCGGTCGATTTCGATTTCAAAATCTACGAGCGCGTTTCCCATTCCATATATTTGATATTGTTTGCTCATTTTCTATCCCGTTTAGGCTATTCTCTGTTCTTAGCAGGCAATTTTAACAGGTTATTATGCTAAAATTGCGCTTTAACCTAAAATTATTAGAAATTTTATCTGATGCAAGCACTGTTTGTAGACAACTTAACTGTAATTGACTTTGCCTATTTTCACCCAGAGCGAGGAATTGTTGGCGAAAGCCTAATTATGGATGTGGAACTGCAAGGCGAGTTAAACGACGAAGGCATGTTGTTTGATTTTTCGTTTGTTAAAAAACGCATAAAGTCTTGCGTTGATTCATTGGTAGATCATAAATTTTTGGTCGCCAAAAACTACCCGAAGCTCAAAGTCACGCAATCGCCTCAACAACTGATTCTCGATCTCGAGTCGCGTCAAGGTTTTCTCTATCAACATCAATCACCTGACGAAGCGGTTTATTTTGTCGATGGCGATCAAGTCACCCCAACAACAATAGCTGCTAGTATTCAGCAAACCATTGCCGAAATTCTCCCTGACAATGTAACTCAGTTGTCAGTCAAACTTCGACCCGAAGAAATTTCGGATGCATTTTATCACTATAGCCATGGTTTAAAAAAACATTTTGGCGATTGCCAACGAATTGCCCACGGACACCGTTCAAAAATTGAAGTATGGCAAGATAATGAATTGAGCCCAAAATGGTCCAATCATATTGCAGAAATTTGGCGCGATATTTATTTAGCAACAAAAGAAGATCTGAAAGAAACCTTTACTCACCAAGGTAATGAATATTGGCGATTTGAGTATCATGCGAACCAAGGAATGTTTCAACTATCATTGCCAAAATCAGATTGCTACCTGATTTCATCGGATACCACTGTGGAGCTTATTGCCAGCTACTTAGCTCAGTATTTAAAGCAACAAGTTCCGAGTTCAACATTTAAGGTTAAAGCTTACGAAGGTGTCGACAAAGGCGCAATAATGTCTGCTTAGTTTAATCGTAAAAGCGAATTAATTAGCCTGCTTTTTCTGCTCAGCGAGCTGTTTCAAATCATCTTCATCAAGTAGCCGGTTAACACAAGCAATTAATTCTTCTTCTGCTGAGCCAAAAAAGAAGTTATGAATCTGCGTTTCATATTGATGACCAACTTCGATTCGACCATGTATGTTCAGATCATAACCGTCTTGTAACAACGCGTAAATTTCATTTGACTGCTTCTCATCAAATAAAAAGCTCGGTCCCCACAATTGCAACTCAGCTTCAAGATGGTCGGCTTTGAATTTAGGTTTAAAAGTTTTGTCCCCGATGACTAACTTTTGAAAGCTTCCAGGCTCTAAATCAATATGGGATGGTCCGGTGGCAATAATTTTTATTTCGGGGTCGGCGTCCATGTATTGTAAGGTCGAAATAATTCGAAAATAACCAATATACTGGCGACCGATAATTCCGCCCGCGAAGGGAAAGCTCATAACACAATAATTATCAGATTGGTCGTAGCCATAATCAGGAAAATCACCACACCCTGATAACATCAAAGATAATAGGACAACGAATATTGATTTCTTATTGAATAGTTTGCTCATTTCTTGAATACTTTTCTCGCTTTGAGTCGTTTATTTTGACGTTGTTTACTTTTGACCTGTCTTACTACTTTTGCCTTTTTGCTCTTAAGTCCTGCTAACTTCTCAAATTCAGCAAGCTCGTCAGGTGTCAGTTCTCGCCAACGGCCGCGCTTGAGAGCGCGAGGCAGTTCGAATGGTCCATACTTTATACGATGGAGACGCGAAACTTGGATATCAAAGGCTTCCCAAAGTCTCCTGACTTCGCGGTTACGCCCTTCTTTTAAAGTAACGTGATACCAATGATTACTCGCTTCACCTCCGGCATCTTCGATGGTTTCAAAGTGTGCTTCACCATCATCGAGGTCCACCCGAGTCTGCAACTGCCTTAATATATCATCTGTCACATTACCGCGTACTCTTACGGCATATTTTCTTACAATTTCCATCGATGGATGCATTAGCTTGTTAGCTAAATTTCCATCATTAGTGAAAAAGATAAGCCCACTGGTATTAAAATCTAGGCGGCCGACACTGAGCCAACGTGAATTTCTAATTTTAGGCAAGGTATCAAAAATGGTCGGTCGTCCTTCGGGATCTTTTTTACTTGAAATTTCACCTTCTGGCTTGTGATAAGCGATCATTTTTCGTTGAAAATCATCGGGGCTAGTCACTCTAATCGGTTTGCCATCTACACGAATTAGATCTTTAACCGTTGCGCGATCGCCGATTTGTGCCACTTTGCCGTTAACACTGACTCGCCCGTCTTGAATCCATCGCTCAGACTCGCGGCGTGACGCAATGCCGGCCGAAGCCATGATTTTTTGGAGTTTTTCATCTTGCATGTTATCGACTACCTAAATTAATTTTCTAGCGTGTGCTCAGATTTTGTCGAATTCGATTCAGAAACGTCTGAATCTTGCTCGGCGTCCTCTCGGTCCGATGTCAATGGCTGACTGATAACTTCGTTCGATTCGCCATCTTCTCTATTCGAAGACTCATATGAAGATTGGTCGGATTGTTCAGCAGATTCAGCAAACTCATCCGCATAAAATGAATCATTAATAGTTTCGGTATGGACATCATCTAATTCATCAAAAACATCCGTTTGTAAGTGCGCATCTGTTTGATTCGGATCGAATGATTCTCCCGCCTCGGATTGATTGTCACTAGGAATACTTGCGGCTATATCTTGCTCATCAAGCTCTGCCACTGATGGGTCTGACTCGCTGTCTGATGAGGATTCTGCCTCAGCTTGGTCTGTATCTGACGCGTGCTCGGCATCTGGAGCTTGTTCTGAGTCAGGCGCATCATCTGGATTTGGCAGGTCTAATTCTGGGTTAAGATCTTCAAGATCTTTTATTTCTGCAAGAGTGGGTAACTCTTCCAAACTTTTCATATTAAAGTAGTCTAAAAATTGCTTAGTGGTTGCATAAAGCGCTGGACGCCCGGGAACATCTCGATGCCCTACCACTCTGATCCACTCTCTTTCAATCATCGTTTTAATAATGCTACTACTGACGCCTACACCACGCACATCCTCGATTTCAGCGCGGGTCACGGGTTGTCGATAGGCTATTAACGCCAATGTTTCGAGTGCCGCACGGCTATACTTTGCGGGCTTTTCTTCCCACAAGCGGCTTAACCATTCGGAGTATTCTTGTTTGGCTTGATAACGATAACCACTCGCCACTTCTTTCAGTTCAACGCCTCGCTCGGTCGAATCTGCTTGCAACGCCGTGATCGCTTCTTTAACGGCGTTAGTCGATGGTCTTTCTTCTTCAGCAAATAACTGCATCAATTGTTCAACCGTCATCGGCTTGGCCACTGCCATTAACGCCGCTTCGATTATATTTTTTAATTTATTTTGTTCAATACTCATACGATCTACTGTGTTCCTAATGTTCAGCTCGTTATGTTTTTATTGGCTATTTTTTAACCCGAGTTTGTCGCTATTCGGTACTTCATTGGTGCGTAATTCTAGTTGGTCAACCCACATAAAAAAGTAGCGTTTGGCGTTGTCGTTTAAGTGATTCTTGCTCGCACATGAATCTGTGAAAAGGGATCACTTTGAACAAGCTCAATTAACGATTCTTTGGTCAATTCCATAATCGCTAAAAATGTCACGACGACACCGGCTCGGCCTTCTTCTATGTTAAACAAAGACACAAAATCGGTAAAATGATCAGCCGACAAAATAGCCAGTACGGTCGCCATTTTTTCACGCGTTGATAGTGCTTCTCGCTGAATCTGATGAGAGGTAAACATTTCAGCTCTGACCAACACATCCTTTAGTGCTAATAACACTTCTCGCATATCGACTTCGGGCAATGGTCTGTTAATGTGAAGCTCCGGTGTTTCAGCTTCGACCTGATAAGTATCTCGCCCCATACGAGGCAACTCATCGACATCTTGAGCGGCTTTTTTGAAGCGCTCATATTCTTGTAATCGACGAATCAAATCAGCTCTCGGATCATCCTCTTCTTCTTCAATTGTTGGCCGTGGTAGAAGTACTCGACTTTTAATTTCCGCTAGCATTGCTGCCATCACCAAATACTCGGCAGCAAGCTCCAAATTAATGGCTTTCATTAATTCCACGTAAGCCATGTACTGCTCGGTAATATGAGCAATGGGAATATTGAGAATATCGAGGTTTTGACGTTTGATTAAATAAAGTAGAAGATCCAATGGACCTTCAAACGCCTCTAAAAACACTTCTAACGCATCGGGCGGGATGTACAAGTCTTTAGGTACTTCACTTAAAGGCTCTCCTTCAATAATCGCAAAATGCATTTCCTCTTGCGAATGTTGCGGCGTACTTGAGAGCTTAAACCCTTCCGATGGTTGACCGTCCGCTTGCTCATCGGTCACTTCACTCGCATCAGTTTGAGCGGCTTCTGCAGCTGTTGACTGCTCATCAGACTGCGAGTCGAGATTTTGCTCTTGCACTGATTCAGCAGTAGCATCGGCTTGGACTGACTCGACGGTTTCGGCTACAGAAGTGTTTGATTCGTCTTGATTCATAACCTTCACTTAGCGGTATGCTAGCCCCATGACATCACGCACATCTTGCATGGTTTCCTTGGCAATATCTCTCGCTCGCTCGGAACCATCTGCAATGATATTTCTGACCAAGTCTGGATCTTCTTCAAACTCTTTTGCGCGTTCTTTAAATTCGGCAGTCTCTTGTTTAACACAATCAATTACCGGTTTTTTACATTCTAAACATCCAATTCCTGCGGAGCGACAGCCTTCCGTGACCCAATTTTTAACATCTTCAGGCGAGTAGACTTCATGCAGTTGCCACACCGGACAATTGTCAGGATTGCCTGGGTCAGTTAATCGAACCCGCGCCGGATCGGTTTGCATACGTTTAATTTTGTTCTCAATGCTTTCTTCGGATTCGCGCATTTCGATGACATTGTTATAAGACTTCGACATTTTCTGTCCGTCAAGCCCCGGCATTTTTGACACCGGGGTCAACAGCGCTTGCGGTTCAGGCAGGATTATTTTTCCGCCACCGTCGAGATAACCAATTAGTCGCTCTTTGTCGCCCAAGGAAATACTTGAATGACCATCGACCAACGCATGAGCTGTTTTAAAAGACTCTTCATTGCCCTCTTGGAGGAAATCCGTTCTTAGATTGGCATAGAGCTTGGCGTTTTTCTTACCTAGCTTTTTTACCGCTTCTTCTGCCTTTTGCTCAAAACCAGGCTCGCGTCCGTAGTAGTGATTAAATCGACGAGCGATCTCTCGCGACATTTCAACATGAGGCACTTGATCTTGCCCAACAGGTACCGCGCCGGCCTTATACATTAAGATATCGGCGGTTTGTAATAGCGGATAGCCTAAAAAGCCGTAGGTGCTTAAGTCTTTGTCATTAAGCTTTTCTTGTTGCTCTTTATAGGTTGGCGCTCTTTCTAGCCAGCTGAGTGGCGTTAACATTGACAGCAGTAAATGCAGCTCTGCGTGCTCAGGCACTTGAGATTGAATAAACATGGTAGCCGAGCCAGGGTTTACCCCAGCAGCCAACCAATCGATTACCATATCCCAGATAGACTGCTCAATAATGGAAGGATTTTCGTAGTGGGTGGTAAGCACATGCCAGTCAGCAACAAAGAAAAAGCACTCATGCTCATGTTGCAATTTGGCCCAGTTCTTCAGTACGCCATGATAATGGCCAAGATGTAGGCGACCAGAGGGTCGCATTCCCGACAAAACTCGCTGATTTTGTAGGTTTAAACTACTCAAAATGTATTCCTTTTTTGCTTAATTGGACTATCGAACCCGACATTATAAAGCCACTTTCAAATAGTTAATACTAATTATCGAATTTATTTGATAGACTCCGCTCATTCTTAAAGCAAACCCTTATGAACAAGCAAATTGTCCTCTCATAAAAGCCGCCCTGCGAGCGAACAGCCAAAAGCAATTCCCGTTACATTAGCATCTTTTTGGAAGCGCTTATTCGCATGGATCTATGATCTTTTGGGAGCGCTTGGGATTTTTGTGTTGGCCATTGTATTGGGCCAAATCGCACTTTATCTGATTACATTGCCCTTTGTTGAGCAATTTAATTCCGTAGCACTTGCCTCCAGCACCAATTTTATTTGGGTGGCTTACTTGTTTGCCGCGGTTCAATATTATTTTTGTTGGTGCTGGGTGAGAGGTGGACAAACCGTTGGGATGAAAGCTTGGAACCTGCAACTCTACAAATCTAACGGAGAGTTGCTCAGCTGGAAAGAAGCCTATATTCGCTCCTTTGCCTCACTGGGTGGCTTGGCCAACCTTTGGTGTTTATTCGACTCTCAAAAGCGCGGATGGCATGATTTATTGGTTAACAGCCGAGTGGTTGTTTTACCGAAAGACTTTTATAAAAATAAAAACCAAAAACCGCTAATTTAAAGCCCAAAGTGCATTAAACTCGAGACTTTTAACTTGAGCGCCGCATTAACCAATAGGCAAAACCGGCAAAAACCATTAATGGAATAATGGCTCCCCAAAAGGGAGAAAAGCCATAAATTAAACTAATGGGACCAAAGGATTGTTTTACTAAGTGAAAGCCAAAGCCCAGCATTACACCGGTTAATACCCTTGCCCCCATCGAAACATCCCGCATCGGACCAAAAGCAAAACTAGCAGCAAGTAACATCATAATAGCGACCGAAATCGGTAATAGCACTTTTTGCCAGATAGCCAATTCAATTTCTTTTGCATCTAATAAATTGCTGGTTAAATATTGGTGATACTTTAACAGCCCGAGCACATTTAGGGTTTCCGGCTTTAAAGTCAGCGTGTCAATCTTGTCCTCATCAATCGGGTTATCCCATTCGATTTGCTCAAACTGACGTTTGTTAATTTTGTTGGCAGTAAACTGAGTGGACGCTACATCTATCAAATACCATTTATCGTCGATAATTCGCGCGCTCTTGGCTTCAACCAAACTAGTTAATTTAAAAGCTTGGTCAAGCTGATAAATGGCCAGGTTATGCATTTCGCCACTTTTATGAATTGCCGAAATATGAATAATTTGATTGTCTCGTTTGGCCCACAATCCAGTGGCACTTCGAGAGATTTTGCCTTCACTGAGTGCGGCTGTTCTTAGTTGTTGTGCCGATTTACTTGCAACTGGTGCGATCAGTTCACTTAAAATCAACACACCCACCATTAATATGATTGATGCTTTAAGGGTTGAGCCTGCAATACGCCAAGTGGTCATTCCCGCTGAACGCATAACGGTCAGTTCATTGTTTGAAGCCAAAATACCGAGCCCGAAAAGTGCTCCAATAAGCACTCCCATGGGAAACAGCTCGAGTACTTTTTGTGGCAGCATTAAGCCAACATATAATAATGCATCGGCGAGTTGATAACTGCCCTTGCCAATTGAGTTAGACTCTTCGAGCACGCCAAACATGGCTCTCAATACCAACAGTAAAAACAAAATTAAGACACTTGCTGAGACTACATGGCGCGCGATATAACGGTCTAATAAGGTAAACATTAGGCAGCTCGCTGCTTTGGTTTGTTAGTTTGCTTAGCTATTTTAGGAGGCATGTAGAGCCAATAAGTAAATCCTGCGACTATCGCATGAATCCACCAAAAGCCAAGTTCTCCGAGCATACGACCGCTTTCAATCATTTTGCGAGAATACATCATTAGTAAGACGTAAATTAAATAAATCAATACCGAAGGAAGCACTCTGGAAAACTTGCCCTTGCGAGGTTGAGTGCGTGATAGCGGTACCGCCATCAAACAAATTAGCGGTATAGAAATAGGTGCAGCCAAACGCCAGTGAATTTCAGCCCATTCTTTATTGCCTAGCTTTTCGAACAGTGACCAGGTGGTGGACGATTTAGCGGAGTTCCGGACTTCTATGGAATCATCTTGAGCTATTCGTGTATAGGTGGATTCAAAATCAGTAATTTGCCAGCGGTTAGCGACTTCGTCAAATTCACTGAACTGGCCATTTTCAAGCACTAAATAGTTAACGCCGGTTTCTTCGTTTTCCCACTGCCGCCCAGACTGAGCGGTTTGTATTTTAACTTGGCCGTAGCGAGTATTTAGCACCGATAAACTGGTCGAAGGCAATTGCAAAACATTATCGGAATCTTGTTGTTCGTCTTCGACCTGTCTTGAAACGGAAAAGACACCGGAAATGACGCCGCTATCGGATTTTGATTCAACGAATACGATGCCATCTCTGGCACTATTTTCCTTAAATCGGCCTGCCGCAAAGACCCCCAGTTTAGCTTGCGCTGCTTGCTCTGCCATTAAGATCGAACTTTGGTTGAGTGCCCAAGGTGTTAATAAGGTCGATAATGCACCCGATGCAAGCGCCAACATAAGGGCCGAAGGCATTAACATTTTGGCGAGGTCTCGTTGACCGATACCTAGACTGTGTACAACCACCAACTCATTGTCGGAATAAAGTCGACCAAAAGTCATTAGTACCGCTAAGAAAAAAGACAGTGGAATCAGGAAGCCTGCGACTGAAGGAATTTGCAATGCCAGCAAAGAAAAAACAGCGCTCGCAGAGATAGTGCCGTCAACCGCAAGCTGAATATATTTAACAAAACGCGAACTAACAAATATTAGGATTAATACTAATAAAATCGACGCTGTGGTGCGATATATATCTTTATTAATATAACTTTTTAGAATCAATCTAATTTCCTAAGTCGATCCTAGTAGGAACGGACAATTTTCAACCAGCTAAGGGCACTTTTAAAGATCAAAATCTGCGAACAAAAGTTCGAGTTTTACTTAATAAATCAATATTTATCAGTTAAACTCTCGTTTTAACTAGTTTTCTATTAGCGCAAAAGGTGTAGCTAGCTATTTTAGCACTGCTAGCAACTAAGAATAAACCTTCGATTCTAGCAATCGAATTCAAATTTTAGCCAATAGGTAGGTTCTTTCGATGGAGTTTAACGTAAAAAGTGGTAATCCGGAAAAGCAACGGAGTGCCTGTGTGGTAGTTGGTGTTTTCGACTCAAGAAAACTTTCCCAAGCTGGTGAGCAAATTGATCAAGTCAGTGAGGGTTATTTAAGCAATTTATTACGACGTGGAGACATGGAAGGCAAACTCGGCCAAGTATTGTTATTGCATAATGTACCGAACACACTAGCCGATCGAGTGTTACTGATTGGCTGCGGCAAAGAACGCGACTTTTCAGATAAACAATATCAAACCGTTGTAGCCAAGGCAATCACTACCCTTAACGACACCGGTTCAATGGATGCGGTTTGTTTTTTAAGTGAATTAAATGTTAAAGGTCGTGATACGCATTGGAAGGTTAGACGAGCGATCGAAGCCACCCAAGATACCTTGTATGCATTTGACCAATTTAAAAGTAAATCTGAAGCGGCTCGCCGCCCGGTAAAGCGACTCGTATTCAATGTCACTACTCGTAAAGATCTGACCATCGGCGAACAAGCCATTGCTGAAGGTATTGCAGTAGCAAAAGGTGCACACAAAGCCAGAGACTTAGCCAATCTGCCTCCCAACATTGCCAATCCGAGCTATTTGGCCGAACAAGCCACCAAACTTGCTGCAGAGTCAGATGATATTGGTTGTGAAGTGTTAGATGAAAAAGAATTAAAAGAAATGGGGATGGGCGCATTTACCGCTGTCACCCAAGGTGCAGAAACTCCCGGAAAACTGATAGTGTTAAATTATCAAGGCAGCAGCGAAGATAAAAAACCAATTGTGTTAGTCGGAAAAGGCATCACGTTTGACAGTGGCGGCATTTCATTAAAGCCCGGCGAACGCATGGATGAAATGAAATACGATATGGGTGGCGCAGCAGCCGTTTTTGGAACTTTTGTATCGATCACCGAACTCAAACTCCCCGTCAATTTGATCATGGTGATTGCTGCTGCTGAAAACATGCCAAGCGGAAATGCTTGTCGGCCTGGCGATATCGTTAAAACCCTTTCTGGACAAACCGTTGAAATATTAAATACTGATGCTGAAGGTCGGCTAGTGTTATGTGACGCGCTGACTTACGTTGAAAGATTTGAACCCGAGGTAGTGATTGATGTAGCGACTCTAACCGGCGCTTGTATAGTAGCACTGGGCGATCAAGCGTCTGGCTTAATGAGTAACCACAACCCGCTAGCTCATGAACTACTCAATGCTGGCGAGCTAAGTGGCGACCGAGCATGGCGCTTACCTTTGTGGGATGAATATCAAGAACAGCTTGATTCCAACTTTGCCGATATGAGCAATTTAGGTGGGCGTGGCGCGGGTACCATCACGGCCGCATGCTTTTTGTCCCGTTTTTGCAAGAAATTCCATTGGGCACACTTAGATGTTGCAGGTACGGCGTGGAAATCAGGAAAAGCAAAAGGCGCCACTGGACGCCCAGTTCCGTTATTGACTCAATATATTATAGGGCGCTCGAACGGGTAATTTAAATGACTCAAATTGAATTTTATTCAGTTGACTCTGAAAACAACCGCCTCCCCTATTCTCATATTACTGAGGTCATAAAAAGAGGTTATCGCAAAGGACAAAAAGTATTTGTTCATACCGACGATCGAAAGCTTGCGGAAAAAATAGATGAAGTCCTTTGGACTCATGATGCTAAGAGCTTTTTACCTCATCAATTGGTTGGCGAAGATGAAAACACTCGCCCACCAATTGAAATTGGATGTGGTCAAGAACCCAGTATTCAGCCGGATATTTTGATAAACCTTGCAGCCGAGGTTCCGCTTTTTTTTAGCCACTTCCACTGGGTATTCGAATACGCCTATGGTGATGATGAAAACAAAGAAAAAGCGAGAACTCGATTTAAGTTTTATCGAGAACGAGGTTACCCACTTAACCATCGTAAAATCAGCGCCTAACTTTTTCACACTCGCGACTGACTTGATCTAGTTTAAATTTGAACAACAGATTTTCTGACAAACGTCAGACCAACATTTTGATTAAAGAGCCAAATTATGGATACAGCCTACAACCCCGACAGCATTGAAAAAAAATGGTATCAGAACTGGGAGTCTAATGGACTTTTCAAATCTGGCAGCGAAGCTAAAAGAGGAAAAGATGGTGAACCCTACTGTATTTTGATACCACCTCCCAACGTCACCGGTAGTTTGCACATGGGGCATGCTTTTCAGCATACCATTATGGATACTTTGACTCGTTATCACCGAATGAAAGGTGACAACACGCTTTGGCAATGCGGTAGCGACCACGCCGGTATCGCTACTCAAATGGTTGTCGAGCGACAGCTTAATGCCAAAGGACAAAAACGTACCGATTTTAGTCGCGAAGAATTTGTTGAAAAAGTATGGCAGTGGAAAGAAACCTCTGGCGGCACCATTTCAGAACAAATGAGAAGACTTGGGGATTCCCCTGATTGGGATCGCGAAGCTTTTACCATGGATGAAAATTTGTCTAAAGCGGTACAACAAGTTTTCATTAAGCTGTATCAGGATAAGACCATTTATCGTGGAAAGCGACTAGTCAACTGGGACCCCAAGTTTCAATCCGCTATTTCTGATCTAGAAGTTGAAAATCACGATGAAAAGGGGTCGATGTGGCACTTTAAATATCCCCTAGCAGATGGTGCTAAAACAAGTAATGGTAAAGACTTTTTAGTGGTTGCCACAACTCGACCTGAAACAATGCTGGGCGACTCAGCTGTTGCCGTTGATCCAAACGACGAAAGGTACACCGATTTAATCGGCAAATTTGTAAACCTGCCCTTAGTTAATCGCAAAATTCCAATTATTGCGGACGACTATGTTGACAAAGAATTTGGCACAGGTTGCGTAAAAATCACCCCTGCTCATGACTTTAATGACTATGAAGTAGGCAAACGACACAACCTACCTTTGATCAATATTTTTGGCCCCACCGCTAAAATTTTAAGTAAGGCTGAAACTTTTGAATACAATGGTAAGCCACTTGAAAACATTGACCAGTCACTGCCAACAGAATTTGTCGACCAAGATCGATTCGATGCTCGAAAATTAATTGTCGAGGCTTTCGACAAGTTAGGCTTACTGGAAAAAATTGAAGACCACCAATTAATGGTTCCGCGAGGCGATCGCAGCAATGATATTATTGAACCACTGTTGACTGACCAATGGTATGTTGCCACTGAAGCCCTAGCGAAGCCAGCAATCGAAGCGGTTCGCTCAGGAGAAATAAAGTTTGTTCCAGAAAACTGGGACAAGACCTACTACCACTGGATGGACAACATTCAAGATTGGTGTATCAGCCGTCAACTTTGGTGGGGGCACAGAATTCCTGCTTGGTATGACGAGCAAGGAAATGTGTATGTCGGTGAAAGTGAGGCCGATGTTCGCGAGCAAAATCAATTGGCAAATGATATTCAACTTACACAAGATGAAGATGTTTTAGATACCTGGTTTTCATCTGCCTTGTGGCCATTCGCAACCATGGGTTGGCCGGAAGAAACGCAGGAACTTAAAGATTATGTTCCTTCCAGCGTTCTAGTGACTGGATTCGATATTATCTTCTTTTGGGTTGCTCGAATGATTATGATGACGCTTAAGTTTACCGGCAAAGTACCATTTAAAGAAATCTACATTACCGGACTAATTCGCGATGAAAATGGCGATAAAATGTCTAAGTCCAAAGGCAATGTGCTTGACCCAATTGACCTAATTGACGGTATAGATGTCGATTCGCTTGTAGCAAAACGAACTACGGGATTAATGAACCCAAAAGCCGCATCAAAAATTGAAAAAGCCACACGAAAACAATTTGCTGATGGTATTAGCTCTTATGGCACTGATGCCCTGCGAATGACTTTTTGCGCCTTGGCTTCGACCAGTCGAGACATCAACTTTGATCTCGGCAGAGTGGAAGGTTACAAACACTATTGCAATAAGCTTTGGAATGCCGCTCGCTATGTCTTGATGAATACCGAAGGTAAAGATTGCGGTGCAAACTCTGATTCCGAAGCAATGACTTTAAGCATTGCCGACCGTTGGATCATCGGACGTTTTAACCAGACTCTAAAAGCCTTTGAAACGCATACCAAAGAATACCGATTTGATCTTGCCACCCAAGCGTTATTTCAATTCAGTAAAAATGATTATTGTGATTGGTATCTGGAATTATCCAAGCCAGTTCTTACCAGTGAGACATGCAGCGAAGCTGAAAAACTTGGTACTCGGCACACCTTAGTCAACATACTTGAATCAATGATGCGATTGCTACATCCGATGATGCCCTTCATCACCGAAGAAATTTGGCAAAAAGTAAAACCAATGACCAACGCGTCTGCCGAATCCATTATGATTGCGCCTTTTCCACACTATGACGAATCATCGGTTGATGAAACCGTAATTGCTGATTTAACCTGGATACAAAATATAATAACAGGCGTCAGAAATATTCGAGGCGAACTTAATATTTCTCCGGCTAAACCGGTTAAGGTATTGTTAAAAAACTGGCAGTCGGATGATCAACGCTGTTTGCAAGCTTACCGCCAATTTCTTTCTTCACTCGCAAAATTGGAAAGTATTGAGTTGCTGCAGTCCGACCAAGAAAGCCCGGTGAGTTCAACGGCGCTGTTTAATCATTTGGAAATTCTCGTGCCGGTGGCTGGATTAATTGATGTTGACTCCGAAGTTGCAAGACTTGATAAAGAAATTAAAAAGCTAGAGTCAGATAAGTCTCGACTTTCCGGTAAACTGAGCAACAAAAAGTTTGTCGATAATGCGCCCGCAGCTATTGTCGAAAAAGAAAAAGAAAAATTGCTTGCGGCAGAAAATGCACTGGAGAAATTTGAGCAACAAAAACGTGCACTTCAATCGCTATAACGCAATATAAGCTTACGGCTTATATCATTACACAAAGCAGCCGCTTTTTATTCAATCAGCGGTTGCTTTTTGCTCGATGTGATTGTTGAACATTGCTTCTCTGAAAACTAACTATTCAAACACTGAATTTTTGAAAGACAAAAATAGCGGGTCGTTATTCTTCCATGGATGGCGCTGCAACACGCATGACTTCTTCAACAGTGGTTTTACCTTCTGCAACTTTTTGCGCCCCACTTATGCGAAGCAATGTCATGCCATTACTCAATGCTTGTTCGCGTATTGGTGCAACTTCACAGCCCTGATTTGTTACCTTTTTTATATTTTGGTCCATTTTTAGTAGCTCATAAATCCCTTGCCGCCCGAGATAACCGGACTGGCGGCATTCATCACACCCTTTGGGTTCAAACATCAGTTTAGGTAACGGTAAATCAAATCCAACGGTCAGTTCCGTCCAAGCTTCTTGATTTGGCTCAATCGCATGTTTGCAATGCGGGCATAGGGTACGAATGAGTCGCTGCGCCATCACCCCGAGGAGAGTTGCATTAATCAAATAAGAAGGCACACCAATATCTTGTAATCGCGTTATCGCTGAGGACGCATCGTTGGTATGCAGCGTTGAAATCACTAAATGCCCCGTCAAAGAGGCTTGAATCGCGATATCGGCCGTTTCTTTGTCTCGAATCTCACCAATCATAATAATATCCGGATCTTGTCGTAATAAAGAGCGAACGCCGCTAGCAAAATCAACATCAATTTCATGATGAACTTGCATTTGATTGAACGCAGGCTCAACCATTTCGATAGGATCTTCAATGGTACAAACATTCACCTGTGGTGTGGCAAGCAGTTTAAGCGTGGTGTAAAGAGTCGTTGTTTTACCCGACCCGGTTGGCCCCGTGAGCAGTACAATGCCAGTGGGTTGATTTGCCATTTCTAACCAGTTGGTTTCAGTTTCCTTATTTAATCCGAGCGCGCTAAAATCTCTCAGCAACACCGTTGGGTCAAAAATCCTTGCGACCAGTTTCTCACCGAACGCTGTCGGCATTGTGGATAAACGTAATTCAATTTCTAGTCCGTCGGGCGTTTTAGTTTTTATCCGTCCATCCAAAGGCTTTCGCCGCTCAGCAACATCCATTCGACCTAAAATCTTAAAGCGAGCGGTTACTGCTGCTGATATATTAGCTGGCAGCTTATAAACGCTGTGTAAAACCCCGTCAATTCGCAGTCGAATATTTCCGGTTTCTCGACGAGGCTCAATATGGATATCACTCGCTCTTTCGGAAAACGCATACTGTAATAGCCAATCAACAATTTGAACGACGTGTTGATCATTGGCATCTAACTCGCCAACATTCCCCACTTCAAGTAACTGCTCGAGATTGGAAACTTTTAGATCTTGTAAGTTTTCACCCGATGCTCCTTTTATCGAGGAACTTAATGTGTAAAGTTCCCGTTGTAGACGGGTGACGGTTTCTGGATTGGCAATAACCGGTTGAATTCGTTTTCTTAAAATTTGTTCGAGTCCGGCTACCCAGCCGTTAATTTCTGGCTCAAGTACTGCGACTGCAACGTACTCAGGGTGGACCTCGCATGCCAAGATGTGATGCCTTAGGGCAAACGCTTTCGACATCACCGCGGTGACCGCATCAACATCAATTTTAAGTGGGTCAAGTCTTACATAAGGGAGTTTTTGCTGAATAGCGAATTGTTCGGTAAGAATTTCCGCAGTCAGCTCTTTGCCTCGCAACTTTTTCGACTTGATCCCAAGTTGCGCCACCTGATTAATCGGATGACCGACCAAAGTTCGGCGCTTGATCTCTTTTGCCGCGTCAATCGCCTCTTCAGGCGTGATCAACTCTGCTTTCTCTAATTCACGCAAAAATCGTACAGCATCAGTTTTTCGATTGGTAACAGCCTGCATGATTTATCCAGTTGGGTTTAAAGCGATAATTAAAGTGTATCTGGTTTCGCTTAAATATCAAATGCTTGAGCTATAAGAGCATTGCATTTGTGAGTCAGTTGGCGAGATAGCGTCAGTAATATCTATTGAGCAGCAGGGGTAAAGCAAAAACTAACTCAAATTCAGTACTGAATGCGCATTTATCGTGGTCTGCATGGCAATTTGCGCCGCTGACTCCGATCTTAAGGTGACAAGGCTTCTGAAATTATCAAATAAGTGCAAAGGGGTATTGTAATCTAACTGACAAGTGACCGGCGGCATATCCGGCGCATCAGTTTCAAGCACGATAGCCTCCAGCGGTAGATTGGACGCCAGACGATGAAGTTTTGCCGCCCTTGGGTAAGTCATTGCACCACCGAATCCAAGCTTAAAGCCAAGATCGATATATTTTTGCGCCTGATGTTCGCTGCCATTAAACGCATGCACAATACCACCACTTTTAAATTCCATTTGGCTAATTATTTTAATCATTTCGTCATGTGCCTTACGCACATGCAAAATAATCGGAAGTTTGGCTTCCTTGGCAATACTAATTTGCGCGGTAACAAAATGCATTTGCATGCTCCGATTTGCATGCGAATCGTAAAAATCCAAACCGATTTCACCGATCGCAGCAATCGGCCCGACCGACAACGCCATTTCCAAATCATGCAGGTGAGCCTTTGAATGCTCTTCTACAAACTGAGGGTGCAAGCCAAGTGCGGTATGACAAATTGCATGCTGAGCGGTGATTTGGCGAATCGCACGCCAACCTTCTCTTTTTACTCCCGGAATTAGAATCCCAGAAATACCTGCTTCCTCGGCTTTTTGGATAATTTTCTTTAAATTATCTTTAAATTGAGGAAAGTCTAAGTGGCAGTGGCTATCGAATAGCGTGATTTTATTCGTCATTCAAAACCTTCATCCGTATTTTAATTATTGTTTTCTTCTGGAATCTTTATACTTTTAATCCTTTTAGGACTAAATAATGCTGTATTGACCTACCCAAAAACAGCAAACAATGCATTAACTCGGCGGGTATTGAAGTCGTTATTTGTGCAGCTAAGTTATTGACTGGCCAATATAATAATAAATTATTCCAAGTTAGAACAGTATTATTTACACGCGTACAAGCATTTAAATGAGCTGTTAATCTAAGATCACTTGGCTAGTTTACCGCTCCGAGTTTTCTGTTGTTAGTGCTCTCGAGTTTCTTTGAACTGTATATCGGGCCAGCGCTCTTGAATTAGGTTTAAATTTACCCGCGTTGGCGCCAAATAAGTTAAGTTATCGCCTCCATCTAGGGACAAATTATCCATTGCTTTGGTTTTAAATTGCTCCAGCATTTTGGCATCTTCACATTCGACCCAACGAGCTGTGTTTACTGAAACAGGCTCATAAATACATTCAACTTTGTATTCATTTTTCAACCGATGGGCCACAACATCAAACTGCAAGATTCCCACCGCACCAAGAATTAGATCATTGGAGTTAAACGGCCGAAATACCTGAGTTGCCCCTTCTTCCGATAATTGAATTAAGCCTTTAAGTAGCGCTTTATTTTTCAGCGGATCGGCCAACCTCACCCGTCGAAATAATTCCGGCGCAAAGTTTGGAATACCGGTAAATTTAAGTATTTCACCTTCGGTAAACGAGTCGCCGATTTGAATCGTGCCATGATTGTGAAGCCCGATAATATCGCCCGCATAGGCATCATCCAGATTAGAACGATCACCCGCTAAAAATGTTACAGCATTCGCAACCTGAACATCACGGTTGAGTCTGACATGTTTCATTTTCATTCCTTTAGAATACTTGCCTGAGCAAATCCGCATAAACGCGATTCGATCGCGGTGCGCGGGATCCATATTCGCCTGAATTTTGAAGATAAAGCCCGAAAACGTGTTTTCATTAGGATTGATTTCTCTCACATCGGTGTTTCGACTCAATGGTGCGGGTGCCCATTCGACAAATCCATCCAACATTTGAGTCACCCCAAAGTTGCCCAGCGCGGTACCAAAATAAACCGGCGTCAACTCTCCCTTGAGAAAAGCATCGAGTTCAAATTCGTTTGATGCACCAAGAACCAACTCAAGCTCCTCACGCAATTCTTGCGCTAGGCTTCCTATCGTCTCATCAAGCTCAGGATTATCCAAACCTTCTATAACACGCTCTTGCTGAATTGTATGCCCTTGGCCCGTTGCGTAAAGGTAGGTTTTATCTTCTAACAAATGATAAATTCCCTTAAATTGTTTACCCATACCAATCGGCCAAGTCACGGGCGCACAACGGATATTAAGAACCTCTTCAACCTCGTCCATTAACTCAATAGGATCTTTGATATCGCGATCGAGTTTGTTCATAAAAGTGACAATTGGGGTGTCTCTTAAGCGGCAAACTTCCATGAGTTTTATGGTTCGCTGCTCAACCCCTTTACTACTGTCAATGACCATTAATGCAGAGTCAACCGCAGTCAATGTTCGATAGGTATCTTCGGAAAAGTCCTCGTGCCCTGGGGTATCGAGTAAGTTAACGATTCGGTCATTATAAGGAAACTGCATCACCGATGTGGTCACAGAAATACCACGCTCTTTTTCCATTTCCATCCAATCAGAAGTCGCATGCTTGCCGGACTTTTTACCCTTGACCGTGCCCGCCTCCTGAATTTTTTTACCCAGAAGTAATAGTTTTTCAGTAATCGTAGTCTTTCCCGCATCTGGATGAGAAATGATGGCGAAGGTTCGGCGTTTGTTAACTTCTGTTGACACTGTAATTCCTAGGACTGTTTGGGCTTATTCAAATTCAGAGAATAAATCGGCTAGATAACACATTTATTTAGCCTCCATTCTCCAAAGCGCGCAATTATCCCTAATAACTGACCGCAACTCAATCAAAACCGCCTGATGGCAGCTTTCAGTATTATTGATTGGCAATAATAAATAGCTTAATTGAGGAGTAATTCTTTTGAGAATTACATCAGCAGCGGGTTACAGGCGCAACTCCATAACCAGTCCGTGTTCGCTGCCGTCAGGCGTCCTGTAGTAGTTCTTGCGAGTTGCAATAACCTCAAAGCGATGCTGACGATAAAGATTGATGGCTCGAAAATTAGATTGCCTGACTTCAAGAAAAATAACGTTATTCTGACCGCTCGATGCGACTTGCAACAAGTGTTCTATCCAATACTTACCCAACCCTCTAGATTGATAGGCCGGATTAACACAAACGTTATGAAGATGAATTTCGTCAACCACCGATTGAATAATCATATGGCCTATTAATTGTTGCTGAGTTTGGTCTAGCATCACCCAAAACTGATAGTCATCAGAAAAGCAGGCTTCAATACTCTTTTGAGACCAAGGTATCTCATAACAAGCAGATTCATTTTCCAGTATCAGCTCAATATCTTGCATACTGGCTTGTCGGATTTTCAGGGGCTCGCATGGCATCGACGACTCTAAGATGCTTGTTCTTGAGTAAGGAGCTCGTTTGCTAGTACCAAGTCTTCGTAGGCTAATCGTTTAAGTGCGGGGTTTTGGATCAAATCAAACGGGTGGTAGCTGACTAGGGCTGGCGTTCCATCGGCTAACCGGTGCATCTGACTTCGTGCATTGGCGACATTCAACGCTTCTCCCAATAAATTGGCCACGGTTTCATCACCTAATAATAGCACCGCAGTGGGTTGATTGGTTTGCATTGCATCCGATAACGCTACACATTCCTCACTGAGCCCCGCTGCCGATAAGTGAGCCAAGCTAACCTTAAATTCTTTGTTAAAGCCTGCCATTAAGTGATTGAAGCAGTTAATAAAATCGGTCATAAACTGGCTGGGGGAGTTGGCTCGCGCAAAGCTATTTGCCGGTTGTTCTATTTGATGCCGACAAATAATTAGCAGCTTTTTAGCATTCTCTTCGGACAGCACCGCATTAGTCCAATTGACGGTTTTCAAGTAATACTGCGGCGAGGCTTCATTGGATTGTTCTCCTTTTACCTCTGACTGTTGCGGCGAAACGTCTTGGTCTTGCGTTTTGGCTTGTGTGGACGAAGATGGTTGCTGGTTATCCGGTTCGATTTTCGGGGTTTCATGAGTCGCAGACACGTTAACTGCGGGTGTTTTGCTTTCTAAGTCCTCACTCGCTTGGTGGAATTGTTCTGAATTGAGTTGATTGGGGCGGTTTTCTGCTCCTGAGACTAAAGGCTCTTTTTCGGCTGAAGGCGCTTTTTCGGCCGAAGGCTCTTGCAGTTTATCCTGATGAGCGAGTGGTGGAGAAAGCTCAGCGGCATTCAGCGGCTGATTTTTGGGCAGCCATTGAGTCACCCCCAAGGCGTCCAGATAAGCATGCCGATCTGACTCACTCAAACGGTGATTTAGAGGACTCAATTGGCTCATAAACGCGCTCCGCAATATTTACAATAATCCGCGTCAATATCATGACCATCTTCACTGCAGTTTTGGCAAGCCGCTGAACTGACTTCACTTTTAACAGCTCTGGCCAGCTCTGCACTATAAATTCCGGTAGGAACTGCGATAATGGCGTAACCTAAGATCATCACCGTTGCCGCGATCATTTGTCCGATTTGAGTTTGCGGCACCATATCGCCATATCCCACAGTAGTCAGGGTCACAATTGCCCAATAGACTGATTTAGGAATACTGGTAAAGCCATTATCAGCACCTTCAATCAGGTACATCACCGACCCAAACACCACCACAAATATAAAAATAGAGTAGAGAAATATGGTGATTTTTTTCCGACTAGCTCGCAGCGCAATAAGCAAAGTATTCGCCTCACCGATATATTCCGCTAACTTGAACACCCTAAAAATACGCAGAACTCGTAGCACTCTCACAACCAGAAAAGTTTCTGCACCGACATAATAAAGCGCGATGAAACTGGGTAAAATTGAAACAAGGTCGACAATACCTAAGACACTGAATGCATACAGCCTTGGGTTTCTGACACTAATGAGTCTGAGCACATACTCAATTGCAAATAAAATAGTAAACGTCCACTCAACAATATCGAGCAACATGCCATATTCTGCGCGAATTGACTCCACGCTCTCGAGCATAACGGCAATGACACTAATCGTAATAGCCGCAATTAAGAACACATCGAAACGCTTTCCTGCAGGCGTGTCAGCCTCAAAAATAATTTCATGCAGTTTTTCTCGCCACGGCGAGAGAGGTTCACCTTGACTATATTTTTTTAGTCGCTTTGGCATCTTTGACAGTGTCCTAAGTCATCTACCGTTTTTTTATAATTCAATCGTTCGTGAGTCAAACCAGTTACTGAGCTCAAGTCTATTTGTAGTTCTGAGAACAGTCCAGCCCCATAGTGTACTCGATTTTAAATTAAAAAAAGCCCGTAAGCTTAACTTACGGGCTTTTAGATCTATCAATTATTGAAATTTGCGCGCGATTTTATTCAGTAATTGCTCTTATTCGAATTTCAACGCGACGGTTCTGAGCGCGCCCCTCTTCAGTTTGGTTACTCGCAACTGGACGCATCGGCCCCTTGCCGAAGTGAATAATACGCTTAGCGGCAACACCTTTTGAGATGAGGTGTTGCGCTACCGACTTTGCTCTTTTCTCGGACAACTCTAGATTGTAGCTCATTGCACCAACCGAATCGGTATGACCTTCCACTTCAATTGCGGTCTTTTTATAGTTGCCGAGCACTGTTGCTACAGAATCTAAAATCGGATAAAAGTTAGATTGAATGTTAGCCTTTGCAGTTGCAAAAGTGATATTGCCAGGCATGATCAAATTAATGTTATCGCCATCTCGCTCTACGCTAACGCCTGTTTCTGCAAGAGACTCTCTCAGCTCTTGCTCCTGCTTATCCATGTATGCACCAATACCAGCGCCAATTACCCCACAACCAAGTGCAGCATTTCTGGCATGCTGGCTGTTCTCTCTGGCTCCGATCGCGCCACAAACAAGCGCACCAATTGCGGCTCCTTTGACGGTATTGCTGGTTTTAGTTTCACCCGTGTTAGGATCGACAGTCTGGCATGCCGCCAAAGTTAAACTGGTTGCGATGATAATCGCTTTTGCAACCTGTGACTTAGAGAAAAAATCTTTCATAAACTACCTCTGATTGAAGATGATGTTTGTCATCAATAATAATCAGTCTTAATGAATCAATACTGAATCTAAATAATGTCGAGATGTTGCCAAACAACGCGGGGTTGTTCAAGCACTAATCGCAATCAACCGTTATTAATCTAGACAGTGTTCGCATTGGCGTGCCGAAGAGCTCGCTTATTTGTGCAAAATTTAAGCACTGTTAAGAGCGAGCCCTCGGTGGGTTAGATTAGGCGGCTTTTTCGTTTTTGCTTTTGCTTTTGCTTACTTTGTTTTTTTTGCCTTTAATATAATCTTTACTGTACTCATCGACTTGAATGGCATCGAGTCTCAGCGTTTCAGCCTCCAAGTAAAGCGCCCCTTCTGCCTCATCGATAACCTTGGCAGCCACCGCCGCTTCAACTAATTGCTCGAGAGATTCTGACGCTTCGATGGTATTTTGCTTAATTGCCTTACGTAGTTTTTTGGCGACAGGAACCGCCGCCAACACTTGTTTGAAAGCGTGTTCAACTCGACCAACAGGCTGACTCTGGTCACCGACGTAAATATTTTTTGTTAGACGGTCACGAAGCTCATTATCAGAAATCATTGCTTGAACGACTTGATGGTCAAGTTTATCGCTTGGCTTTTTGTAAGCTAATCCATACGGAAAGATCACGCGTTTTAAAACTTTCCCTAGCCACTTGGGTTTGAAGTTTTCAAAAAACTCTACAAAAGCCTTTTGAATTAAAAATAGGTTACGCTCTAGAGTCCACTTAACATAGACTAAATCAGCGCCCTGTTGTCCATTGTCTTGGTAGTATTTGAGTACTGCAGACGACATGTAAAGATAACTCAATACATCGCCTAAGCGTGCAGAGAGCCGCTCTTTTCTTTTTAACTCACCACCTAAAATAGCCATGGATAAATCCGAAACTAACGCCAGCGCAGAACTCATACGGGTAAGCTGCTGATAATAATGACCAGTCTCTCCATCGACCGGTTTAGAGGCGACTTTACCGGCGGTCAAACTTAGACTAATGGTACGAATAAAATTACTTAGGCCATAACCTACGTGCCTAAACAGTAGTGAATCAAACTCTTCTAACCCCTGCTCTTCGTTTGGATTAGCCGCGGCCTGCATTTCACGATAAACAAATGGATGACAGCGCACCGCTCCTTGACCAAAGATCATCAGATTGCGGGTCAAAATATTAGCGCCTTCAACCGTAATACTCACTGGCGATCCCATAAATCCATTCGCTAGATAGTTACGTTCACCTTGAATAACACCGCGACCACCATGAATATCCATCGCGTCGTTGATTAAACTTCGTGCCGATTCCGTCATATGATATTTAGCAATGGCGGTCACAACCGAAGGTTTATATCCGGCATCAACGGCTCCTGCGGTGGTAATTCGTGCCGCTTCAAGTTGATAAGTAGCGCCCGCAATGCGCGCTAAGGCTTCTTCCACTCCTTCAAACTTAGCAATTTCGGTTTTGAACTGCTGACGTAAAATGGCATAAGCCCCAGTTGAACGATAAGCAACCTTTGCTGCCGCTGTTGCTCCTGAAGGCAATGAAATGCCACGGCCTGCGGACAAACACTCGACCAACATCTTCCAACCTTTACCGGCAAAGTCTTGTCCACCCACAATCCAATCCATCGGTATAAACACATCCTGACCTCGAGTTGGACCATTCATAAAGGGTGAGCCAACAGGATAATGCCGGTTACCGATTTCGACCCCTTTGTGACTGGTTGGGATTAGTGCTACCGTGATACCAATATCTTGCTGCTCTCCGATTAAATTTTCTGGGTCATACAATTTGAAAGCAAGACCCAGTACTGTCGCGACGGGCGCTAGGGTGATGTAACGTTTATCCCAGTTTAATTTGATCCCTAAAACCTGCTCTCCTTCATGCTCACCCATACACACGATGCCAGTGTCGGGCATTGCGCCAGCATCAGAACCCGCTTTGGGGCCAGTTAAGGCAAAGCAAGGGACTTCTTGACCTTTGGCCAACCGAGGCAAGTAGTAATTTTTTTGTTGCTCTGTACCGTAATGCAGTAATAATTCGGAGGGACCGAGCGAATTTGGAACCATCACACTTACACCTAACGCGCCAGAACGAGACGCCAACTTTGTCACAATACTCGAGTGGCCAAATGCCGAGAACCCTTTACCACCGTATTCTTTTGGGATAATTAAACCAAGAAACCCTTCCTTCTTTAAATAATCCCAAGCCTTCTTCGGCAGATCTTTATCTTGAAAGCTAATATCCCAATCACTCACCATTTCGCAAACGGTTTCAACTTGGTTATCGATAAATGCTTGCTCTTCCGAAGTCAGTTGTGGTGGCGAGGTTTTTAGCATTGATTGCCAGTCAGGATCACCTTTAAACAGTTCTCCGTCCCACCAAACATCACCGGCATCCAGTGCTTCTTTTTCTGTTTGATTCATGGGGGGTAAAACGCTTTTGAAGAACTTGTAAACCGGACGGGTTATTTTGTCTTTACGAAGATCGTCGGCAAAAAACAAAACCGCAACTGGCAAAAATAACAGCCATGGAATCAAGCGAAATTCGCTGGTGATGGTCAACATCACTAACGCGGCCCCAGCCGCAGCTAAAGCGGTTCCCATGCGAGCTCGGAAATAAGCACTTGCCCACATTACAGCTAAAAGAATAAGAATTTGAAATAGTAAAATCATGATGAAACATCTCCTGCAGAAAGAGCTGTGGTAAAACGTTCAATATTGGCTTGTTGTTTAACTTGAGACTGGTTCGACTCGTATGAAAAACCAGCTGACATAAATGGAACCAGCTGGCTAATGATTTCTTCTATAGAAATTTTTTGTTTGAAATCACTTTCGGAAATTTCTTGCAGTGCCTTGTGGCCTGCTAGGGTAAAAATGAATGACCCCAGCATAAAATGTAAACGCCAAAACATCGCTTGTTTCTCCAAATGAGGACTTGTTTGATGTAACAATTCAGTAAATTGATGAAGTACATCGGAGTAACGTTCGAGGGCAAATCGCCTAATATGTCCTTGAGTTTCAGCATAAGCCCTGCCAAGTAGATTCATAAATACGCCAGCACCGTGAGGACGAAGCTCTTCTAAATTAGCAATGGGCTTTATTAGTGTACTTAAAACGTCCAAAACAGTTAATTCATTCCTGTTAACACTTATACGACTCATTTCACTGCTGAGATCACTTGTAAACTTTTCCATAAAGCGCTCAAACACCGCTTGTATCAAAGTCTTTTTACTTCCAAAATGGTAATTTACCGAAGCTAAGTTAACATTGGCTCTTGCAGTGATCATACGTAAGCTTGTTTCAGAAAAACCGTGATCTGCGAATAAGCGCTCTGCAGCATCTAATATTTTGTCTTTGGTAGTACTCAACGACAACCCTCTCAGGCAGAATTCAAACAACTGTTTGAAACATACGTTCTAAACGCAAAAATGTCAAGTAGTAGCCCATCAATTGGTGTTTAGAGGTAAGACAGATTTTCAGTTCCAATCACATAGCGCCAGCTATTAAACATTTTGCAAAGCAGTGTGAAATTTACCCAATGGTTTCCTATACTCAAAATAGACTTGGGTAATATTCATAAAAACAACATCAACCTTTTAACGGATTTCAGATGGATCATCATAATAATCAAGTGACATTGTTACAGTTAGCAGCGGCCCAACTGGCTCTGTCGTTGAAAGAAACTGAACAACCTTTTGACGACTTATCCAAATTATTTATTGAAATTGTTGAAGGGTACAATGCGGTAGAAGGCCTGATCGGGTCGAATGAGCAACATGACATTGATCAATTGCGGGCAATACATACCAATACTCAGTCAAAAGTACAAAACGCCATTATAAATTTTCAGTTTTACGACCGTATGACCCAGCGCTTGCAACACATTATGACCAATATTCAAGATGCTATTAATGCCCTCGAAGCCAAGGCGAGTGGCAATGAGGCCGAGTGGAATCAAATATTTGCCAATATTGAAAAGAGTTATACCATGCGAGAAGAAACTGAGTTGTTCAATAGTATTCGCAGTGGTGTTGGATTTGAATCTGCGGTCAAATCATTGATCGAAAAAACCTTTAGCCATGATCCGGCGTCTTCAGAAATTGAACTCTTTTAGCTTTTCAAACGTATATTTACCCAATCAATGTATTTAGTCATTGGTTAAAATCACCAAGATTTCGCGATAAATTAATGAATAAACATACTTTGTTACAAAGCGATCACATCTTGAAAGGTGTTTTAGTCATATAATACACCATATCAAGTGCGGAATTACTGGTTTACACGACCGTATCTAGAAATTCAGCCGATTTGGCACAAAACCTGCTAAATCAAGTAAAGCTTGTGATACGAATAAGCAAAACGACTAACTTTTAAACTCAGTTACAAGGAATACAAAATGACAGCCACCACAACATCTTGTAAAGACAATGACCCGAGCAGCGCCTCTAAATTGAATCGTATTCTTTTGGCGTTAGCGCTAAGCAGTTCGCTCGTGATCAGTGGCTGCAGTAATTCGGGCGCAAGCGATGATAGCAGTTCTGATGACAAAGCGACCACGGAACAGTCAGACGACGCCAAAAAAGCCGATGAAAAGCCCCCGGTACCGGTTGAAGCCGTTGCGGTTGCTCGAGGCGATATTCAACAAACCTATCGCACAATAACAACGCTAGAAGCTGAACAAGATGTGCAAGTTGTCGCTCGATCATCAGGCATACTGCAAGATATTTTTGTTGAAGAAGGCGACCAAGTGAGTAAAGGCCAGCTTCTGGCGCAGCTCGACGTAGAGCAACTATCTTTGGAAGTCGCTCAACTTAAAGCAACCCTGCAAAAATTAGAAAAAGAGCTAAAACGCCAGAAGTCATTATATAGCCGAAAGCTTGGCAGCTCAGACGCGTTGGATAGAGCAAGATTCGAATACGAATCTCAATTAGCTCAGTATAAACTTTCGCAACTTAAATTAAATTATGCCAGCATCAAAGCACCTATCGACGGTGTCATCGTGGAACGCATGGCCAAGCCAGGAAACTTTATTTCTAACAATCAGGAATTATTTAAAATTGTCGACCCAGCCTCCTTAAAAGCAGTTTTATATTTACCTGAAAAAGAATTAGCGAACGTACAAAAAGACCAATTAGTGTTGTTAACGATCGATGCTCTCGACAATAAAGTCGTTCAAGGAAAAATTGAGCGGATTCGACCTGCTATTGATACGTCGACAGGTACATTTAAAGTGGTCGCTGGTTTAGAAAACCAAGACAATTTATTGCAAAAAGGTATGTTCGGGAAGGTGGAAGTAGTATTTGATACGCATCCAAACACTCTACTTTTAGAACAACAAGCTGTAATCACTCAAGATAATCGCTCACATGTATTTGTAGTTAAAGATGAAAAAGCAATCCAGACACCTGTGAAAATTGGATTCAAGCAAAATGGCGTACTTGAAATCGTTGAAGGATTATCCGAATCAGACCAAGTCATCACTACGGGTCAACAAATTCTAAAACATGAAACAAAAATTGAAGTAGTGACTTTGGATGGGGTTGAAGTACAGTCTTCAACCTCAGAGCAAGAAGAAGGCACTAAACCATCAAGCTCAAAAGTTGCAACTAATCCTTAAAGTGTTCAGTTGAAAGTTGTTCCACAACCACAACTCATCAGCGTCACCGAAATAAAATAAATAACAATGTAGCCGCAAGATTGATTCACACGATCTTGTGGTGGCAGCTACCCACTCAAAAGGAAAAATCATGAACGTTATTGCGACAGCAATTCGCCGCCCAGTGACAGTCTCCATGCTGACTTTAGCGGCGCTAGTCTTTGGCTTTGTTTTGGTAAACAAACTCGGGTTTAACTTGTTGCCGGAATTATCCTACCCTACCTTAACCGTGAGAACTGATTTTCCTGGCTCTGCCCCTGCGGAAGTTGAAAATTTAATCACCCGCCCACTTGAAGGCGCGCTCGGAACCATTAAAGGTTTACGCCAGATTCGTTCGGTTTCTAAGGCAGGTCGTTCTGATATATATTTGGAATTTTATTGGGGAACTGATGTTGATATAGCAAGTCTTGACGTCCGAGAAAAAATGGATCAAGTACAGT
The DNA here is from genome assembly GCA_965230525.1 of Kangiellaceae bacterium. GTDB lineage: Bacteria > Pseudomonadota > Gammaproteobacteria > Enterobacterales > Kangiellaceae. Next base: position 2,690,714 of record OZ246008.1, on the reverse strand, counting down.
TGCCACTTGAAGTAAAGTCCCCCTCATTGTTGCGTTTTAACCCCAACAATGAACCCATTTTAAGAATGAGCCTAAGCCAAGAAATTAAACAAGGCGATGATCCAAAATTATCTTTAGCTAAATTACGAAGGCATGCAGAATTAAAACTCACACGCCGCCTCGTTACCATTGACGGCGTCGCTGCGGCAAAAGCATCGGGTGGACTTGAAGATGAAATTCAGATCCAACTTAATCAAGCCTATTTGGCCAAGCTTAATCTTACGGTTGCCGATATCGCAACTAAACTTAGAACTCAAAACATTAATCTAAGCGGTGGACAGATCCGTAGCGGTCAGCGACAACTATTGGTTCGAACATTTAACGAATTTCAATCGATAGAAGATTTCGCTAACACTATCATTCTTACCAAAGAACAAAAGATCATTCGACTCAAAGACATTGCCAAAGTCGCTTTTACCCACAAAGATCCAACAGCCATTATTCGACACAACGGCAAACAAGCCGTTGAAATTGCCATCTATAAAGAAGGTGATTCAAACACTGTCAAAGTGTCTGAAGCAGTCAATGCCCAATTGGAAAGGCTAGAGAACGACTTGCCCGAGTCAATGACTTTATCGGTTCAAACCGATGCAGCCAAATTTATTAACCAAGCCATCTCCGAATTGATCACATCTGCGATATATGGTGGCATACTGGCAATGATCATTATTTATTACTTCTTGGGACAATTTAGACCGACTCTCATCATTTCGGCGACCATTCCGCTGTCTGTGGTGATCACTTTTAATTTAATGTATTCCGCAGAAGTTGACATGAACATTATGTCATTAGGTGGGCTCGCTCTTGCGGTAGGAATGCTAGTTGATAATGCCATTGTGGTACTGGAAAATATAGCCAAAAAGCGAGAGCAAGGGCTTTCCCTTGCAGACGCGGCACTCGAAGGTAGTCAAGAAGTTTCCGGAGCGATCACAGCCTCGACACTCACCACTATCGCGGTTTTTTTACCACTAATTTTTGTCGAAGGTATTGCCGGTCAATTATTTAAAGATCAAGCCTTAACCATCACTTTCTCTCTGGTTGTTTCTCTTGGTGTTGCACTAACACTCATCCCCATGTTGGCGTCGCGAAAAGTGAAAGAATTTCATACCACCGCATTGGAAAGAAACACTCGTTCAGAGGTTCGCAGAACTCTTCTATTCATCCCAGAAGTTTTATTTGTATTGTTACCCGCTTTAATAATCAAAATAGTTAAAGGGACTAAGGCATTGTTAAGCACGGTGCTTGGCTGGTTTTTTATTCCGACGAGAAAATGGTTTGAAAAAGGATTTGTTTGGATTAGCAAACGTTATCACGGACTACTAGAAAGATCTGTTAACAACAAAGCAATCACAATGTTTATTTCAATCCTTCTATTGGGCTTGAGCCTTTCAGCGCTTAATAATATTCCCAAGGTAGTACTACCGGAAATGGCCCAAGGTGAATTGAAAGTGTTTGTTGAATATGCGCCCGGCACAGCGATTGAATTGGCGGATACTAAAGTCATCGCCTTGTCGAAGAGTTTGCTCGCTGTTAATGGTGTTGAGGAGGTCTTTTCAACGGCTGGCTCTGGCAATAAATTAACCGCCAATCCTGAACAAGAAGGTGAAAACAGAGCTGAGTTTACTTTAATCTTGAATAAAGGAACTTCGCGTGAGCAAGAAGATCGTATGCTACTTGAAATTCGAGACCTATTACAACGAGAGAGCTCTGGCATTGAATCAAAAGTTGAGCGCCCCAAACTATTCTCTTTTTCTACTCCCATCAGTATCGAACTGTATGGATATGATATGGACACGCTTAAGAAAGAATCTGAAAAAATAGTTAAGCGAGTGAGTAGTTCTGATCGATTTGTCGATGTTCACAGTAGCATGCGCAAAGGCTATCCAGAAGTTCAAGTTTCATTTGACCACGAAAAGCTAGCGCAACTTAATATTTCAATGGAACAAGCAAACAATAGTATCGTCAATGCGATTCGCGGTAACAAAGCGACTCGCTACCGATTAAAAGAACAACAAATCGATGTACTAGTGCGACTGGAAGAAGCCTCGCGCGATGAAGTGAATGATATTGCAGATTTAATTATCAATCCTAATTCAGAGCGTCCAGTCAATTTGTCTTCTGTTGCCAACTTAACTTTAATCCAGGGACCCAGTGAGATTTCTCGAATTGACCAACAACGCGTAGTCATTGTTGAAGGACAAATTAAGTATGGCAGTTTATCCGAAGCCATTGAAGAGGTGGAATCACTGGTGAAAGATCTTCGTCTTCCTTTTGGCACTAATTTAATGATTGGCGGCCAAAGTGAAGAAATGGATCGCAGCTTTAATTCGCTATTAATGGCACTCGCCTTAGCGGTATTCTTAGTATACTTAGTGATGGCCTCACAATTTGAGTCATTGCTTCATCCGTTTATTATTTTATTTAGTATTCCGTTGGCTTTAGTCGGAGCAATTTTCGCGCTGGTAGTCACTAATACCGAGTTAAGTGTTGTCGTGTTCTTAGGGCTTATCATGCTCGCAGGAATTGTGGTCAACAATGCCATTGTATTGATTGACCGAATTAATCAACTACGAACTCAAGGCACCGAGCGAATCTTAGCAATTAAAGAAGCAGCTAAATCTCGACTTCGCCCTATTCTGATGACGACCTTAACCACCACTTTGGGAATGCTGCCCTTGGCACTCGGAATTAGTGAGGGGACAGAAATTAGAGCACCAATGGCAATTACGGTTATCGGTGGATTATTAGCTTCGACCTTGCTGACATTAATTGTAATTCCTGTAATGTACCTTCTGGTTGATCGAAAAGACTTTGACCGTCAGGTAAAGTTTACGGTGGAGGGCTAGTCCATGTGGTTCACTAAATTAGCACTTAAGCGCCCCGTTACGATATCAATGATTTTTGTGTGTGCGGTTGCGCTAGGCATCTCGGCGAGCCGGTTACTGCCTCTTGAGTTTTTTCCAACGGTGCAGTTTCCGGGAATATTTGTGCAAGCTAACTACCCGGGATCTTCTCCCGAAGAAATTGAAAAGAACCTAACTCGGCCCATTGAAGAATCACTCGCAACCATGGGCGGTATTGACTTTATGCAGTCCACCAGTAGCGAAAATTCTGCTCAAGTTTTTATGCTGTTTGATTGGGGCGACAATGCCAAGCTTAAGGGCGTCCAGGCAAGAGAAAAAATTGATAATATTCGCGACCAATTACCTGAAGATTTACGTCGCGTTTTAATTTTTACTGGATCAACCAATGATCAGCCCATTATTCAAGCGCGGTTATCTTCTAAAACCGATTTAGCGGATGCTTATCAGGTTCTTAATCGAGTACTAAAGCAGCGGCTCGAACGCATCCCAGGTGTCAGTAGTGTTGATATTCATGGTGTCGCAGCAAAGACTTTCCAGATACAGCTGCTACCCGAACGAATAGCCGCTTATCATATCGATACCAATCAATTATTTGCCAAGTTACAACAAGCGAATGCTCTTATTGCTGCAGGTGAGATCAAGTCTAAAAATAATAGCTTTAGAGTTGCAATTAATGAGCAATTCAAAAGCATTGACGACATTGCTAATTTTGTCATCAATGATAAAGGTTTGAAGCTTTCTGATATTGCTAGTGTGGTCTATGCAAAAGACGATATTGACGTTGGCCGTCACCTTAACAGAGAGTACGCTGTTGGCATTAATGTCACACGCGAGGCAGGCTCAAATTTAGTAGAAACAGCCGATGCCGTGGTGAAAGCCATGAAGGAAATCGAGGAACTACCCGATTTCGAAGGAATTGATTTATTTGTGATGGAAAACTTGGGCGATGGTGTGACTCAATCATTATCTGATATCGCTTGGTCAGGACTGATCGGCTTTCTGTTATCAACCATTGTTCTTTTCGCATTTTTGCGGGACATACGATTAACACTGATCGTCTCTTTAGCTGTGCCCTTTTCTTTAACTATCACCTTAGCAGCTATGTACCTTCTGGGGTTAAGTTTAAACGTATTATCCATGATGGGACTAATGCTGGCGATTGGCATGTTGGTCGATAACGCGGTGGTGGTATCAGAAAGCATATTCACGCAACGTGAAAAATACCCTGATAGCCCGCTCGATGCGGTACTTATGGGTGTAAAAAATGTCGGTACACCGGTAGTCGCTGGAACCATCACCACAGCTATTGTATTTTTACCCAATATTATTGGCGAGCGAATTGGTGTGACAATCTTTCTAAGCCATGTGGCAATCACCATTGTTATCTCGCTATTGGCGTCACTCTTTATCGCCACCACAATTATCCCTTTACTGTTAAGCAGAATGAAATATACGGCGAGCGAACAAAAATTAGCCGAAGGTCATCTTACTCCGATCGAACAACATGGAAGATACAGTCGCTTCTTGACATGGCTGATGCAACGCCCTTTTATTGCCACAATCATTTCACTGTCATTAATTGTTTCGGTCATCATCCCGATGATGTTTGTGGAAATGCAGCAAGGCGGTAATGATGGGGACGGTTCGATTCGACTCCAATACAACATAAATGGTAATTATGAATTGGAACGAGTCGAAAAATCAGTGACTCGTATAGAGAACTTTTTGTATGAAAACAAAGAAAAATTAGATATCGAAAATGTTTATTCTTACTATACTCGCAATGACGCAGGCTCAACCTTACTGCTTGTGCCTGACGACCAACGGACTATCACTGATGAAGAAATTAGAAAATACCTTGAAGAAAACTTACCGGTGATTGCCATTGGTAAACCAGGCTTTCAACGTTCAACCAGTGACCAAACCAACTTTAGTATCGTACTACGTGGTGAAGACACCGGTACACTGATTGCACTCTCCGAAAATATTGCTCCTATTTTGGAAGGCATCGATGGTGTCGCTAATGTACTTCCTGATGCTCAACAAGGCAATCAAGAGGTGAGAATAAAGCTCAATTCAAAACGCCTCCATCAGTTAGGGTTATCACCGCAGGACGTCGGCCAAACCGTCAGTATTGGGTTACGTAAACAGCAACTGAAAACATTTAGAGGTGATTATGGAGAAACCGATATTACCTTAACCTTTAAAGGTCAAAACCGAATGACAATGACGGATTTAACCGCCATTCCAATCGAACTTCCCAATGGCGAGCAAACCCGGCTTGATACTTTGGCGGAGTTTGAAGTTATGCATTCATTGCCAAGCATACAGCGTATTAATCGGCGCACTGGTGTCAGTTTGCAAATCGAATACAGTGAAGATGATATTAGTGCTGAAAAACTCAGAGAAACAACGTCCAAACTGATGCAACAAATCACCCTTCCAGATGGTTATAGTTGGAGCTTTGGTCGAGGCGTTGAGTTTAGCACCCGCGATCAAGACGTGATGCTAAGCAATATGCAATTAGCGCTATTGATGATCTTTGTTGTTATGGCCGCCCTTTTTGAATCACTCATGTTCCCTTTTGCAGTCATCACTTCCGTCGTTTATGCTTTTGCTGGGGTGTTTTGGTACTTTTTTATCACCGGAACCGACATGTCGGTTATGGCAATGATTGGTATATTGGTGCTGATGGGGGTGGTGGTTAATAACGGCATAGTGCTGATCGATAGGATAAATTATTATCGTGCCGAAGGGCTGCATAAACGAGACGCCATACTGCATGCTGCCAATGACCGTATTAGGCCGATTTTGATGACCGTACTAACCACCATTTTAGGGTTGCTTCCCTTGAGTATGGGGGACGCTCGAATTGGCGGTGGAGGTCCACCCTATTTTCCGATGGCTCGCGCAGTAATCGGAGGTCTCGCTTATTCCACAATTGCAACTTTAATTTGTTTGCCTGTAATCTATCTATTTTTAGATTATGTAAGAGAGTTCTACGCTAGACTTCAGCACTCAATTGGTCACAAAAATACCAAGTGGAGTTTTTCAAATGCGAGGCTGAGTTCAAGAACCAAAGAGAGTTAAGTTGCCGGTAGTAATTCGATGGCCAAAATTTGCTTTGCAACTTTTGGCCATTCGAAAACTTAACCTGAAAAGATGAAAATTCAGAGTTAAAATAAAGTCTAATCGGGCTTTCTTTCCTTTTTTAGCGCTTGCTGAATAGCCGCCATGGTTTTCTTAGAGATATTTTTGTTTTGGTATTCATCAACGATGACATCTTCGACACGATCGAAAACCGAGTCGATGGTCGAATAATCGGTATTATGCTGCTCGAATAAATTAATTTTCTTTTCGGTATTTCTTCCAAATGCCATCAGCTTTTCAAAATAACTGTCGGCGCCCTGCTTCTTTTCAACAAAATCCATGATGCTGCATACAATGGAGACCGGGCTTAGTAATATATCGCGTAACGCATCGACAGCAAGTTTGAGTTGAAAAACCAACAAACGCCGCAGTGAATTTGATTTATCATATGACTGAGTATTGGCTTCAGTTGGTTTAGTTTTGACCTCCGCCTCACTCGAATTTTGCGACGGTTCACCAGTCATTTTATCGTTATTGGACATTTAAACACCTCAATTGAATAATGCCAATTTAGCATCGTCAAAAGCAGAAATGCAAATTTAAACTGAGTGTCTATGTTTGAAATGGTCAGTCTGAGATTAGAAAGATGGTATTAAGGATTTCTCTACCATTTTCAGAATTTTATTAGAAGATTTAGTCTGTTGTGCCTGCAAGATAAGCTCTTTAGAAAGCTGAGGCGCAAGCGACTCGATAAATGAAAAAATAAATTCTCTGAAGTAAAGGTTTCGTTCAAACACCACATTGACAAGCGACTTTGGAACCAAGTGCTCAATCGGTAATTTAATTAAGTCGGAATCTAAGTCTTCTTCGTAAGCCATATTAGCAATAATTCCGACTCCCAGGCCCATGCGTACATAAGACTTAATCACTTCGCAGTCAGTCGCCGAAAATACAATTTCGGGAGTGAAGCCATTTTCCTTAAAGATACTGGCTACTCGATTGGTTTTGCCACCTGAGCTGGTGTGGGTCAATAACGGAAATTGCGCCAAAATATCAAAGCTGATTTCATCAACTTTAGTCAACGGGTGATTTTTAGGCACAATAATGCAACGGCTCCAATAAAAGCATGGCAATTGAATTTTGTCATCAAAGTTTTCTTCTCCGTCGTGCACAAGCGCAAAGTCCAACTTACCATCATCAAGCTCTTTATTGGTATCGACTAAACCGCCTTGGTATATATGCATCGCGACTCTCTTATACTTGTGTCGATATTCCTCAACAATTTGCGGTAAGAAGTAACGTGAAAACGTATGCGTTGATGCGAAATTCAGCCTGCCCTCTTTTTGATTGACATGACTGGCGGCAATATCTTGAATCGTTCTAACTTGCTTTAAGATGTTTTCGGCAATAGGAAGTATTTCGCGCCCTGCTGGAGTGATATTGGTGAGATGTTTGCCACTACGAACAAAAATTTCAACTCCAAGCTCATCTTCTAACAACCGAATTTGCTTGCTAATTCCCGGCTGTGACGTAAACAAAGATTCAGCAGTTGCTGATACGTTTAATTGATTTCGAGCGACTTCGAATATGTATTTAATTTGCTGGAGCTTCATTAACCTTCCATACATAAAAGCTCGCCAACCCGAGGTCGAATCGATAGCTGTTGGGTGGCGAATATACTTAATAAACTGGGTAAGTAAGCTGTTTAATACAACTCAGGATTATAAAAAAACCTATTTCCAATACCATTAAGCATAGCCCGAATTTCCCAATTAACAAGAAAACTAGCGGTTTTACGGCATAAATTAAGGTAAAAAGTCAGGGAACTCACTGAAAAATAGCTAATTTTTGGAACAACAACACCAAAATTATTGACTATTTGCAATACCACTGGGGACATGACCGGTTGCCACATGTTGAACTGCGGCATCACAATGAAACGATTGATCATCGAAAAACACGTCCGCTTCAAAGGATCGAAGAAACTTGGCTTTCTCCATCCCGCCCAAAAACAGCGCTTCATCAATACGGATATTCCAATCCCGCAAGGTTTTAATGACCCTTTCATGAGCTGGCGCAGAGCGAGCGGTAACCAGTGCCGTGCGTATTGGGCACTTTTGTCCGGCATATTCACTCTGCAATCGATGTAATGCCGCGAGGAAATTCTTGAACGGGCCGCCTGCCAGTGGCGTGTTCGCTGAATTCACTTCATTCTGAGTAAACGCGTCTAACCCTTCTGACTTATAGATACGTTCAGATTCGTCGGAGAAAATCACAGCGTCACCGTCAAAAGCAAAGCGAACCTCGGTACTTTCCGATGAATAGTCACCTGACTTGGGTAAAATTGTCGCCGCGGCTATGCCATCGTTGATTGCCGCAGCCACATCTTCTGCATCGGTGGATAAGAATAGGTGACATGAAAAGGCTGCAACATAGCCATAGGGACTGCGCCCACTGGTAAAGGCGGCTCTTGAAATATCCAAATCGTAATGTTTAATTGAGTTAAAAATTCTTAATCCTGTATCGGCACTATTACGCGAAAGCAGCACGACCTCAACCAAAGGAGACTCTGGCGTTTGATGGTTTAACGCCAGTATTTTCTTCACTAAACTAAAAGCGGGCCCAGGCTCTAACAGGCTATCCTCGTGCTCAATCTGATATTTTGAGTATGCCTCTACGCCTTGTTTCACAAAGATCTCATGACTATCATCTAAATTGAATAACGCTCGAGAAGAAATGGCGACAACCAGTTTATCGCCTAATCGTTTAGACATAAAAACTCCGCAAAATGTGAATTAAATAGCAAAATTCCGTAATTAGATTCTATACTTTTTATAACTTTGAAATTCAAAGTCTTTCAACAGCGGTAGCCATTCGATGTTTCGCTCTGTTGAAATAAGGAGACTAATAATAGAGCAAGCAAACGGCTAACTCAATTTATAAAGAATACTTATGATTAACCTTGCTAACAAGAAAATTCTTATTGTCGAAGATTTTGCAGAGTTTGCTCGTTCCTTACGTGGCATGTTACACCCAATGGGTGCCACCGATACAAAAATAGTCTATAACGCTCAAGATGCAATTGAAGCGTGCAAATCCACTAAGTATGATTTGATCCTTTCAGACTATAACCTGGGTCCCAAAAAAGATGGTCAACAGCTGCTTGAAGAACTTCAGCATGAGCAACTGATTAAGAGCAATTGCATCTTTATAATGATTACCGCCGAAAATACCACTTCAATGGTCATGGCGGCGGTCGAGTATGTGCCCGATAGCTATATTGCAAAACCCTTTAATGGCAATCTTTTGCGTACTCGATTAGAAAAAGCGTTTTCAAAAAAAGCCGCAATGCTCGAAATCAACCGAGCAATTCGTAACAAACAATGGCAAGAAGCACTTAGCTTATGTGAATCAGTAAAAGAAAAGTATCCAAAATATCGAATGTCCTGTTTAAGAGCTTCCATAACGGCATTGCAAAATCTGGGACAATTGGATGCCGCACTTCGAATAGCTCAAAAAATTACTACTAGTCGTAATATTCCTTGGGCACTCGAATCCATCGGCGAAATCTACTTTCTAAAAAAAGACTATGAAAAAGCACTTAGAACTTTTCAACAATTAATCCAAGAATTCCCCATGTCCGTGGATGGTTACGATTGGCTCGCCAAGATTCAACAGAAGCTCGGTAAAACCAAAGAAGCACAACGCACTATTGAAGATGCCATTCAGCGTTCTCCGCGAGTACTGCAACGACAAAAAAAACTCGGCGAACTGGCAGAGCTTAATAATGACTACGCGACTATGGCAAACGCTTATCGATGTGCAATAAAATATGGACAGCATTCTTCCTTCTCATCGGAGTCTGAATATCTACAACTTTCGAGTGCGATTTCAGATCAAATTCGACAAGATCTAGCAAGTTCTTCAACTGAAATAGAGTCGAAAGAAAACTCCGATGAGCAAACTAATTGCGAAAATAAAAATAACGCGAAGAAAGTTGATATAGGAAAACTCACAGCGGAAGCAAACCGAACCTTAGAGCAAGTCAGTGAAAAATTCCCTAAAAGTCCGACCACCAATTTTCGACTAAAAATAGCAAAATCATCTTTACTTAAAGCCAACGGACAAATTGAAGCCGCCGAAAAGCTAATGGAAACGATTGTTCAAGATTATCAAAACCTTGGACAACAGCTATCTGAAGACGCAAGTATTGAAGTTGCTAAGAGCCTACTAAAATCCGGGCAAACTGAATTTGCAGATGAAGTAATTGAAACGGCCATCAAACAAAATTTTGATAATACCGACTTTATCATTAGAGCTGCCAAGGTATGTGATAAACCTGAAATATTAAAATTATGTAAACAGGCGAGCAAGCTAAACAACTTGGGTATCGAATATTTTGAACAAAACGATTATCAGAATGCTGCAAACGCTTTTTCACAAGTTAATGCCCTTGCGCCCGGCAACATTAATATGGCACTCAATTATATTCAGACATTACTTAAATTGGCACAAGCAAGCGATGATAAACGCCAATTTATTCAAACAGCAGACAGTGTCTTGCAGTCCATTCCGGAAGTTAAGTTTCCTGATCCCCGCTATCAGCGTTACAAGGAACTTAAACGTTTGACTACTTTGTTGGTCGAAAAACAACTTCAATCATCTGAACCAGAAACAGAACCAGAACCAGAACCAGAACCAGAATCAGAATCAGAATCAGAATCAGAATCAGAACAATCAAGGGAGTCTGAGCAATGAGCAATAAAGACGACATCTTTAATCTAATCTTAGCTTCCACTGTACACGATATGAAAAACTCGCTGAGCATGCTTGGGGAGTCCCTTAATGTCATTCTTAGCAAAGTTGAACAACAGTCGTTAACTGACGAAACCAAAGCAAATTATGGTGTCGTTCAGTATGAGTCATCTCGAGTGAATAATTCGTTGATGCAGTTATTAGCACTTTATAAGCTGGAGAATGAACAACTTCCATTCAATCCTAACTATGTCAATGTTTGCGATTTCTTTGAGGAACAGCGACTTCGTCAGCTGCACTTACTTGAAGCTAAAAATATCAGTTGCGAAATTGATGTTGATGATTCCTTAGAGGCAGTTTTTGATGAATGCTTGTTGTCTACGGTGCTCGAAAATATAATGGGTAATGCGATTCGGTATTCTCGTTCCAAAATAATATTAAGTTGCTGCCAAAACGAAACGACCAACATTCGAGTTATCGACGATGGCCCAGGCTATCCGGAAGGCATGATTGAAATGGCCGGTTGTTATATTCAAGGGATTAATCAAAGTACAGGCAGCACGGGGCTTGGATTATTTTTTGCCCAAAAGATTGCAGATATTCATTCACATCGTGGAAAGTTAGGTTCTGTGCATCTCAGTAATGATGGTGAGCTTGGTGGTGGCACATTTGAAATCAGGATCCCCTAACTCTCAATGATCAAATATTCTGAGAAAAAAGCCCTAATCATTGAAGACTTCGCTGAGTTTGCCCGAGCCGTGGGCACAATGCTTCGAAATTTGGGTATACAATATACCGATACAGTAATTTCAGGTGAAGCTGCTATTCAAGCATGCCGCGAAACAAAATACGATATTATTTTATCCGACTATAACTTGGGTCCAAACAAAGATGGTCAACAAGTATTAGAAGAACTGATTGAGTTCAACCTGATAAAATCAGACTGTACTTTCATCATGATTACCGCCGAAAAAACCGCCGCGATGGTAATGGGTGCCATCGAATTTCAACCCGATAGCTATTTGACTAAACCGTTCAACAGTCAGCTATTAAAAGCCCGGCTGGATAAATGTATCGCAAAAAACCAGATTCTCTCCCCGATCAAAAACTTAATGCGACGAGCTAAGTGGAATGAAGCGATTGTAAAGTGTGATGAAATTATTCAAGCCTACCCAAAGTACCGTTCGACTTGCTTACAAAAACAATTTGAATGTTTCACCCAATCGGGTCACTTAGAAAAAGCGCTCGCGTTAGTCACTAATATCGTCAATGAACGGGCAACGCCATGGGCGCTTAAAGGTATGGGAAGTATCTATTTTGAGCAAGAAAAGTTTGAGCAAGCGTTAAGAATTTTTCAACAAATGACTCACGACTTTCCCATGGCACTGGATGGATACGACTGGCTTGCAAAAATTCAACATCAGCTTGGTCACCCTATCGATGCGCAAAACACACTCGAGAAAGCGGTGCTTAGATCGCCAAAACTACTTAAACGACAAAAATATCTTGGCCAACTCGCAGAACAAAATGATGATTTGGAGGCCACCGTCAACGCCTATCGACAAGCTGTAAAATATGGTCAACATTCTGCTTTTTCAAGTCCAGATGAATACGTTAAGTTAACTAAAGGTTTAGGCAAAAAATTGCAACAGAATACTCGCGAAGATCGAAGCAAAATCATTAACGAAGCCGAAAACTTATTTCAGCAAATAGAAACTAAATTTAAGGATGACTCAGGTACTCAATTCAGAGGCGCGGTAGCCCATGCTGATTTTTGCTCCATTATAAAGGATAAAAAGTCAGTCGATAAACATCTAAAATCTGCCAATGAAATTTTTCATAAAATAGAAGAACATATTGGCCCAGATGAGAGCTTAGAAATCGCTAAGTCTTTGAGGGTCTTGGGATTAGCTCAGCTGGCAGAATGTGTCATTGAAGAGGCTGTGGAGCAGTATTTTGATAACCCACAATTTATCAAACAAGCCACAAAACTGACTAACAATAAGCATTTAATTAAAAATGCTAGCAAGGCCAATAAGCTAAATAACGAAGCAGTTCGCTTATTTAAACAAAACCGATACGCAGACGCCATCGGCTATTTTGTTCAAGCCGCAGAGATCGCGCCAAATAATGTCAATATACGACTAAATCAATCGCAAGCCTTGCTTAAGCAATACCAAAGTGTCGAGCGTGATCCGCAATACTTACATAACTCGCAAGAAATATTAGAAAATATCACCCGGCTAGGCTTTACCGACCCTCGATATATGCGCTTTTCAGAGTTAAACCGGCTAAATCAACTGATGCTTCAAAAATTGGACTAAGTCCAGCAGGCTGACCAGAAATATCAACAATAATGAGTACTTATGGTCTATACTTTAAGCAATAACTAGCCAATAGTAGACCGCAACCTACGAGTATTATGGGTACATTAACGACAATTATTATTATTTCCGTCATTATCGTGATTTGCGTTGCCGGTATCACTATTATACAAAAGCGCGAACAAGAAAAAGCACGCATAAGACAACTGATTGCAAAGTACCGATATCGTGCAAATGAAACGGCGAACATCCTATCTAATTTTGCGAAAACTCCAATCGGGACAGAAGCGAGAAGTTTAATGCTAAGTTACATTCAACTTAACTTAGCGCAAGCTGTTAAGCTAGCACCCGATGATGGGAATTTAAATAGCAGCTTGGAAACCATTAAAGAGCAAGCTAAAAACCCTTCGTCGCCTGTTGACTCGCAGCGACTGGTCATTCCTACAGATCCCACGCAGTTGTCTTTACTAATTTCTCAACTGTCTAAGCTCGGTAAATACTTATTAAGATTTAAAGCGGTTCCATCATTAGATAGCAATCAAATCGCTGTGGCCGTGAGTAAGTTAAGTCTACTGATTTCTGAAGCGAAAATTTGTGCTTATATTCAACAAGGTCAAAGCGCGTTAGCTAAACATGACTATGTGAGAGCGCAAGGGTTATTCCAAACCGCTCAACAGATGTTAGACAAGTTTACTAATAAAAACTCGCGCTTAACCGCGCTAGAAACAGAACTTCAAGAATTAATCAATCTGACACCGAGTCAAGCGGCTAACAAAACCTTAAGTTTAGAAGAAACACCACAAGAGTCTGAACAAAAAGCTGACTCCTCTCCAGAAGTGACTGATATTTTTGGACCTAAAAAGAAGTGGTGATGCCGGCTTTATTTATGCCTTAATCTGAAGTGCTTACCTGTATTAAGAGCACGCCCACCCTAACACAGCCCTATGCTTATGCCATTTGCTTTATTATTTAAGCGCGTTGGTGATATCGGTAAAGTAATTTTGATTAGCGTCCGAAATGGAAGCCAGACTTTTGTGTGCTTCGACCACTGACTTCAATATTTGTTTTTCGGAATGAAAAACAGAGGCCAATTCAACATAGTCAATACCGTCAGAATCATTGGGCTTAGAAACGATATTAAAGACCTGGTCAAAACAAACTCTTTTAAGAATGTGGGCGAGCTCACCGCTTTTAATAAATATAGTCGGTTTTTCACTCGATATATTTTTGAACTCTATAGATAACTTGGCAAGCAAGCCAAGTGCTGTACTATCAAGCATTTCAGCCTGCTCAAGATCAACCGCAAGTCCGGTAAAAGTTGGAGACTCAAAGAGTCGATCGATGTAAGTCTCTAAACCGGCACATTGTGAATATCGAATCACACCAGTAAATCGAAGATATTCGACCGAACCAACTGTCGATGAATAAATTGAGCCTTCCACTAATCCTCTTCCTTTTCCACTATAAATACCGTGATATCATCCGGTGGATTGTCTTCTTGGTATCGCTTTACTGGCTTCATTAACACTGGAATATTAATCGGGTTTCTTGCCGCAAAGTCAAGTAAGTATGACTCACTCGCAGGCTTGCCGTCCACTGGAATCAGCTCCAACCAGCCATCTGAAACCATTAATAATTTAAACCCTTTAGAAATTTCGACTGACTTACTCTTAAAAGTTGCCCACTCAAACAAGCCAAGCGGAAATCCATCGTCTTTTAAAGCGACATTTTGATTGTTCTGCAATAATACTGGCGCAGGATACTGACCAGCAACACTGTATTTAAGAGTTTGTGCTTGGGTATCGATCACGGCATAAAAGAGAGTAATGTGTTTACCTAAATTCGCACTTAACAATTCAGCATTAAGGTAGGCCATGAGTTGATCCGGTTCCAAGATCATTTCATTATCATTACTTCGAAACTGTCTTAAGGGTTGATTAATTAAACTCTTTAACATCATGGTGACAAACGCAGCCGCCGAGCCATGACCGGACACATCTGCAAAATAAAATCCGAGATGATGAGGCGAAATTTCAAAATAGTCGATAAAATCGCCGCTGAGGTTAAGCGAAGGAATGATAATATGCTGAAAATGAAATCCCTGTAAGGTATCGTCAGTCGGCGGCAGTAATTGCTGTTGTGCCTGACGACCGGCCTCTTGATCTTTTTGCAGCAACTCGAGGTTTTTTTCTAACTCTTGATTAGCAAATTCTAATTCATCTCGATAGGTTTGATTTTCAGCTTCCAAATGAGTACGAGTTAAGGCATTTTCAACCGCATTCTCTAACACAGCCATATCAGTTATCGGCTTGACTAGATAATCAAGCGCACCCAAGCGTAAGGCTTCTACCACATCCTTTATTTGGCCTGCTCCCGAAACAATAATAATGGGAACATCAGGGCTTATTTCGCTTAGTCTCGCCAAAACCGCCATGCCATCCATTTCGGGCATTCTTAAATCACATAACACCAGATCGGGACTAAACTCCTTAAAAAGCTCAATGCCTTGCACACCGTTAACCGCTTGGATAACATTAAATCCACTATCTTCCAAATAAACGGCCATACTTTCTCTGACCAGAGTTTCATCATCGATGACTAGGATAGTGCTGAGTTTGATAGAAGTGTCCAAGGTAGTCGTTGAATCGTCCATATGTACTGCAAATTAGTTGTTATAGTAGATTGAGTATAGTCCAATTAAACAATTAGGTGATTAATCCTAGTGGTTGCTTTTATTGGTATTTTAATTGACCGACAATCATTTATTTCCTAGTATTATAGCTGAAATTAGAGCAATACCAGTGAAGAATCGATTTTGGTAATTTTAGGGGGATCTCATGCCATCGACCGGTAATGATTACGACGAAAAAAGAAATTTTATCCGCATGTTCGTTAATGCCGAGGTGCAAATCACCGACCCAGCCACATCAGCGGTCTACAAAGGTGAAGGAAAGAACTTAAGCGGTGATGGTGCAGCCTTCATCACATCCGAAAAATTTGAAGTAAATCAAAAGCTTAATTTAAATATCAGTTCAGAACGTGGCTCAATGGCTTCGCTAAATGCTGAATTTGAAGTTAAGCGAGTCGATCAGAGAGAAGACGGCTCATTTGAGGTCGCAGGCACAATGATTGACGTTCGCTAGCAGGCTATTCCAAAAGCCAAACTGAAAAACCTTATACTCGTAAACTAAAAAGCCCCACTCAGGGGCTTTTTAGGTAAAGCGTCACGAAATATAGACTAACAACCTTATACTTACTGCGATAGCAGAACTATCTAAATTTGCCTAAAACTCGCAGTCAGCCTCATCCTCTTCTTCACACTCAAAACCATCCTCTAACGGTATGTTGCCGTCAAACACTTTATATTTACGATTTTGCAGATAGACATCTCGAATGAAAGAATATTCATCGGTTGCGGACTCTAATTGCTCTTCAAACGCGAGTAAGCCCGCTCGAGTATCAACTAGCTCAATAAACTTTATCTGATTACGGGTACGAATATGATCGATTTCGCTTAAAAGGTCCATTTGAGAATCAACCGGCAATGCCACCGTATCCCGCAAAGTCGACGGCCCCATAAACGGGATCATGACATATGGCCCATCACCTACGCCCCATGTGGCCAAAGTTTGGCCAAAATCTTCATCGTGCTTTTGCAGACCCATACTCGAAGCAGGATCCCAAAGTCCAGCAATTCCGAGCGTTGAATTAACCAAAAACCGTGCTAAGTCAGACAGTGAATCTCCGGGCTTTCCCTGCAATAAGTTATTGATAGAGTTAGGAATATCACCCAAATTACTGAATACATTGCTCACCCCAGTTTCAATAAAATCTGGCGTGACGGCTTTGTAGCCTTTTGCCACAGGCTTAGCGATAGCTGAATCAACCGTTTTGTTAAAGCTATAAACACTTCTATTCCAGCTTTCCCAAGGGTCTTTTGGATGGTTTCCACTGCTAGCACAACCGGTTAAAATCATGGTAGCTAGAATTAATAGACTTTTTGCAATAGTCAATTTAGGTCTCCCGGTGACCTGATGTCACTGATGTTGCCTCAAAAAAAAAATCAGGCCTACTTGATGTAGCGCCTGATTTTATCTTTTAAAGCAAGTTTAAACTAGGTTTAGTCGCGATTATTTACCGCCACATTTGCCTTCGCCGCACTTGCCTTCTTTTTTACCTTTTTTGTCACCGCATTTGCCTTCACCGCATTTGCCGTCTTTTTTACCTTTTTTGTCGCCGCATTTGCCTTCACCGCATTTGCCGTCTTTTTTACCTTTTTTGTCGCCGCACTTGCCTTCACCGCATTTGCCGTCTTTTTTACCTTTTTTGTCGCCGCACTTGCCTTCACCGCATTTGCCGTCGTCACCGACGATTGTTTGCACTTGATCAGCTTGAGCGAATGGATTTGCGTCCGCCGATGCCGTATTGATAAACATTAAAGAGAATACCAAAGAGCCGACTACAGCCGCTAATTTAGTGAGTTTTTTCATGAGTGTTATCTCCGTTTTTATAGAATTTAAGTGTAAAACCCAAATATTGCTCAGGTTGCATTTAGGACGGTTCTATAGACTTATTGTTACAGCCCAAAATGTTGAATCTGAACAATTTCAAACCGATGACTTACCTCACAAACTATTGAATTACTTAAAAAAACAATTCAACTTAACATCATCGATAGCCAATCAGGAGTCCCTGATTTGGACGTGCTCTAAAGATGCACCAGCCACAATAATTATGCAACACTTAATTGTGGCTAAGTTCACAATTATTTTAAAATCATAGACTTAAGATTGTAACTGGAGGTTACTGCTGCGATTTTTTAACCCATTCGCGCTTGGCAAAATCGATTTGTTTTTGAATTCGACTAACATCATTTCCGGACTTAGCTAATTGCTGTTTAAGCTTTTCCCAGTTCATAATTGCGAGATTAAACTTTTGTTGTCTGAGCTGTACAAATCCCAAAGTAAGCAGAGCACTTTGATGATCGGGTTGAATTTGCACCGCTTGGGAGAGTAAATATTCTGCTCTTGCCAAATCAGCCTCCTCGCCTCTGGCGGTGACAACTTGTGCATTTGCGACTAACCAGTCCGGCCGCATTTCTATTCTAAGCGCACGAGTCAATGCAGCATCGGCTAAATCTGTCATCTGCAATTGGAAGTAGATTTCGGCTAACATAAACCACAACTGACCATTTTCGGGATCCTGATCGACGGCAGTTCTTAGTGATAACACTAAATCTTGAATTTTATTTTTGTCAGAAGTAAATTGTCCACCGGCTTTTACCTGTGATAAAGCCTGTTGAGCAGCATGCCAGTGCTGCTGTTTTTCCCAGTTCCCCAATCCGTAATAGCCAATAGGAGCGAATAACAAAGCAATAATTAGTACCACCATTGCAGCTCGAGTTTTGCCTTTTGAGTGATCCTTACTGAGGGAATTTTCATCATTGGTGTCAAGCTCCGAAGTGACGCTTTGCCATATATATACCACGGCCGCCAGCAATGAAATCGCAACAGCAATCCAGAAATTAATCATTATCTTCTACTCGATTGTTCGCATACCATCTCAGAAAAAATACCAAGACTAGTATTAAAAATATTATAGGGCCCACCCACAGAAAGGCATTGCTCTGATTTAATTCAGGCTTAAATAAAATAAATTCGCCGTAGCGCTCTTTCATAAACTGCAATATTTGCTCATCAGTTTCGCCGTTTTTTACTTTTTCATAAACGATTTGTTTAAGGTCTTTAGACAAATCAGAATCAGAGTCCGCCAGGTTTTGGTTTTGACATTTAGGACATCGAAGTTCGGCCACTAATTTTTTGAATCGTTGCTCTAACTGTGGGTCATCAAAATCATATGTCTCAATGGTGGCCTGTACCCTTTGTGAAAAGCTACCACTTAATAGCACTATGCAAACCAGTAATTGCCCGACAAATATTTGGAATTTATTCATCTAGAAACCTTTTTTGATTTTTTCGATTAAGGGTAAGAATATTTCTTGGTAAACTTCCGGAGAAACGATTCCGACATGCCGATACCTCACTTTGCCGGCCTTGTCGATGATGAAGGTTTCTGGCGCACCGTAAATTCCAAACTCTATCCCCAGCCGTCCACTTTCATCAAACAAGCTCCATGCAAAAAAGTTTCCTTGTTCCGCCAAAAACTTTAGTGCTTTTGGTTTAGTGTCGCGATAGTTTAATCCAACTAAAGTAATATCGGGATTTTTGGCATACTCCTGCCAATAAGGATGCTCAGTGTAACAAGAAGGACACCAACTCGCCCAAACGTTCAATAGCGTAATTTGCCCTTTGAAATCGGCTTCGGTTCGAATTACCTCGGGATTTAAAAGATCTTCAACTTTGAAATTAGGTGTTGGCCGATCGATTAACTGTGATGGTAATTTAGTTTTGTCCTGTCCCACTAAGATATAAAAAGCAACGATTGTGGCTATAAAAATAACTGCCACAAGGCTATTACGGAGTGTATTTTGTTTTTTATCCATACAATAGTCCTTTACGCGCTTAGCGACGATGTTGTCTCAGATTGTTTTGCTGCGCGTGCTTTACGATAGCGCTTATCTAACATCCCAATAAAACCGCCAAAAGCCATAAATAACGCACCTAACCAAACCCATCTCATAAAAGACTTCACGTAAATTCTTACCGACCATACTTTTCCGGTATTATCTAAGGCTTCACCAAGAGCAACGTATAGATCTCGATTAAACCCAGCATCAATATCCGCTTCAGTCATGATTTGCCTTCCCGCAAGGTAAAATCGCTTTTCTGGTTTTAATTGGAACAATGTTTGGCCGTTTTGAAGCACATCAAAAGTTACTTGGGTCGATTGATAGTTTTCTTTGCGAATGTCGTTAACTGCCACCATATTAAAAGTGTATCCACTTAACTCTTTGGACTCACCAACCGCCATTCTTAGATCTTTTTCAACACTATAAAATGAGGTCAATACAATCCCAGCTAAAGAGATTACCACTCCGATATGGGCCATTGTCATGCCAATCGTTGTTAGTGTTAGACTCTGCAGCTTTTTCGCTAAGGTCTTCTTGTAGCGTGTCACAAGATTAAGATGATAAAAACTACTGAGAGTCACCCAGAATGACAAGGCTAAACCCAACAATACCCAAGCGTAGAATTCACCCATTAGCCAATTACTTAAAATACTCAACAGTACAGACACTATCGCAATGGCAATCAGTGGTTTCTTTAGCTTATTAAAGTCGTGCTTCTTCCAGTTAAGCAGCGGTCCGACACCTAAAAGCGCAAAAGCGATAACCATGGGAATCGGAAAAATTGCATTAAAGTATGGCGCGCCGACCGACATTTTTTTACCGAAAACTTCGGCAATCAAGGGGTAAAGCGTACCAAACAAAACGATGAATGTAGCGCTCACAAATAAGATGTTGTTGAACAGCAAAAACATATCTTTTGATAAAATGTTGAAATCGACCTTGGTTTTTACTCGCCCCGAGCGCAACAAAAATAATATCAATGCACTTCCCACTACAATGGCCAAGAACATTAAGATAAATCGACCTCTTTCAGGATCATTAGTAAAGGAATGAACAGAGGTTAACACCCCAGAACGTATTAAGAAGGTCCCGAGTAAGCTTAATGAAAAAGTCGATAATGATAGCGCCAATGTCCAACCTTTAAACGAGTTTCGTTTATCTGTAACCGCCAAAGAGTGCATTAACGCAGTCCCGCTTAACCAAGGTAAAAAGGAGGCATTTTCTGAAGGGTCCCAAAACCACCAGCCACCCCAGCCAAGTTCATAATACGCCCACCAACTTCCTAACATAATGCCAATGGTTAGAAAGGACCAAGCGGCTATTGTCCAAGGACGCGTCCACCTTGCCCAAGTTGAAGTCCACTCACCTTCAATCAGTCCGGTAATAGCAAAAGCAAAAGAAACCGCAAATCCTACATAGCCCATGTAAAGTAGCGGTGGATGAATGATTAATCCGAAATCTTGAAGCAATGGATTTAAATCGGCTCCATCTATGGGAAAAAATGGAAGCGCTCGTTCAAATGGATTAGAGGTGAACAACAAAAATGAAACAAACCCACAAGAGATCATTCCCAAAACAGAAAGGATTCGCGCATGACTTTTGTAAGGTAAACTTTTTCCCACTAGAGCCACAGCGATCATCCAACCCGCAAGAATTAAAACCCAAAGTAAGAATGAACCTTCGTGTGCGCCCCAAACGGCTGAGAACTTATATCGATTGGGTAACAAAGAATTAGAATGCTGAGCGACATATGAAATGGTGAAATCATCGATGTAAAAAGCATAGACTAGGCAAATAAAACTGGCGAGCAGACTAATAAAGAAAACAACTGTCAAGGGGCGTGCAGTTCGAGTTAAAAATTGATTATTAGTAAAGCTCCCATACATTGGCAAAACACTAAGACAGATAGTCAATATAAAGGCTAATACTAATAAATAATTGCCGAATTCAGCATGCATAATGGCTATTTCCCTTCTGAGCTTTTTTTACTGCGATCGACAGGATGTCCGGCACGTTCTAATGCATCAAGTACCTCAGGTGCCTTATATTCTTCATCATGCTTAGCAAGAATGCTGTTGGCTACAAACACGCCTTGGTCATTTAACTGACCTAACGCGACAACGCCCTGCCCTTCTCGAAATAAATCGGGCATTATTTTGTCATAGGTTACCGGGATATCGGCGGCACGATCGGTCACAATAAAATCGGTTCGCAACGATGTCTCGCTTCGCTTGACACTTCCTTCTTTAACCAGCCCGCCAATGCGAATAACCCGATCCGTGGGTGCGGTTCCCGCTTGGATTTCACTGGGGGTGACAAACAAATTCATTTTTTGACTGCTGGCATAAAGTACTAAGCCAACAACGGTTGCAACCGCTAGGACACCAAATACGATTGCTAATAATCGTTTTTTTCTATGTGGTTTCATTGCCATTTTTTATTACCTAACTCTCTCTAGCTTACTTATTAAGCAGCTTACTTAAACGCTTATTTATCTAACCTGTCTCAAATAAAATCTTAACTTTATTAAAAACGTCTTTCATCACAAATATTTAGTTTTAAACTCACTCTCGGTGACCTAAAAAACTAGCCCATCGGTCAATATTTACTATTAATATCGATGTTTAATTCGATTTAGCTATATTGGTCACTTA
This sequence comes from Kangiellaceae bacterium, assembly GCA_965230525.1. GTDB lineage: Bacteria > Pseudomonadota > Gammaproteobacteria > Enterobacterales > Kangiellaceae. The sequence continues at coordinate 2,668,459 of OZ246008.1, read as the reverse complement.
GCCGCGTTCAATGCTCAATGCCCACGGCAGATCTTAACATCTCGTTTATTATTGTCCTGTATTACCGCGCACATTCTCGGACGACGCTTCAAGATCGAGCCGCTTATAAAATACTTTCAGCTCTTTGATTCGTTTTTGGCTGGTCTGCTTACTTTGATAGAAATAGAAGATCAGTGAAAACAAAACGACTCCGTAACACAGCCAAACGTAAAATCCATGCCCGCCCATCGCAATAAAATCTTGGAAACTGTCAAAATGTAATTTAAACATAATCAATTCACTCTATTCTTCTGTTTGTGCTTTGCTGATAAATCTGCCTGTTGCTTCCCTGAGATATCGCAATGGATTGGGACAAGGCCATTTAGACTCAATCCGACTCTGAATGAGTCCGACTCTGAATAATTCGGCCCCTGAATCACTCCGCCCCGGAATTAATCCCACGACTAGGACTTTTCAGCTACTAACTTTCGTACCCAGCCGGCTAATTTTTCTCGAACCAATATTTCACTTCTAATTCGTTGCATTAACACAGTCAAAAAGTAAAATTGATAGGCGGCAATCATCACCAACAATGCCGTCAACATATCCGGATCCATCGATGGCTTTTCAAATTTGCTGATGGTTGCGCCTTGATGCAAGGTATTCCACCATTCAACTGAAAAATGGATGATTGGAATATTAACTAACCCAACCAAAGCCAAAACTGCCGAAGCTTTGTCTGCAGCCTTACGATCATCAAACGCACTGTGTAATGCCATAAAACCTAGATAGAGAAACAGCAATATCAAATAAGATGTCAATCGCGCATCCCATTCCCAATAAGTCCCCCAAGTAGGTTTACCCCACACAGCCCCCGTAATAAGCGTTAGCAAGGTCAAAATAGCTCCAATTGGGGCGCAGCTGACAGACACAATATGTGCCATTTTAATCCGCCAAATCAAACCAATCGCACCGCTGATGGCCATTAACACGTAGGCAAACATCGACAAAAATGCACCCGGTACATGAATATACAGGATTCTTACGGTATTTCCTTGCTGATAGTCCATTGAGGAAAATAATAATCCGATGGTTAAACCACAAAGAAATAGAATCAGCGTGATGGCCTTAAACCAAGGCAGCAGCTTCTCGGTGAATTGAAACACCCACTTGGGAGAAGCCATTTGGAAAAACCAAGTCCACATAATCAAATAGTCCTATTCTCGTTGTTACCTAATCAATTGCAATTTTCATTGCTGCGGATGCTGCCAGCGGCGAAAGCATCACACTAGTAATAAGTAGTGCAGCCAGCACCGCTAGTTGCCCAGATACACCGTCATTTAGTGCCGCGGCCTGTACCGCCATCGTTCCAAAAATAAGTACTGGAATAAATAAGGGTAAAATAAGCAATGTCAGCAAAACACCACCATTTCTCAAACCCAAGGTCAAACACATACCTATCGAACCAATAAAACATAACGTTGGTGTGCCGATAAGTAATGCCAAAAAAGCAACCGATATAGCGACCATATCGAGGTTAAATAGTACCCCAATCAGAGGGGCCATTATAACTAACGGCAAGCCGGTCACCAACCAGTTAGCAATGCTTTTAGCAGTGACAATACGAGCGCCCGATACTCCAGTTAACAGCAATTGCTCTAACCCCCCTTCTTCAAAGTCGGGCTGATAAAAGCCGTTGAGTGACAATAAAATACTCAAAAGCGCCGCAACCCAAATAACGCCGGGTGCAATAAAAGCCAATTGAACTGGGTCGGGGGTTACCGCTAATGGAAACAGGCTGGTGACGATAACAAAAAAAGCAATGGGGTAAATAAATTCATTCTTGCTGCGAAACACCACATCAAGCTCTCTTCGAATTAAAGCGCTATTTCCCAGTAACATCAGTGACTCTCCATTTGTTGGTAGAACACATTTAAATCGGCTGGTTTGAGCTCTAACGCGGTCAAATTGTTGATGCCTTTTAATGGTTGATGGGAGGTGGTGATGAGTAGCCCGCCAGCCGCTAAATGCTGGTTACAAACGGCCTCTAGCCAAGCTTGTCCCTCAATATCGAGTGCCACCATTGGCTCGTCTAATATCCACAACTTGACCGGTTCGCTAATGATTCGAGCGAGACTAACCCGGCGCTTTTGCCCTGCAGATAGGTTAGCCACCGGCTCATCTGCATATTGTGCGATCTTTAGCGCACTAAGCGCTTGATTAATGGCAGCTTGATCTTGATCAAAACGCAATTTTTGATAGAAAGCCAAATTTTGATTGACGGTTAATTTTGCTTTAAGACCTAATCCATGCCCTAAATATAAAAGTTGCCTTTGGATTGATGCACTATCGCTACTCACGGCTTGACCATTCCACAAGATATCTCCCGTGAATCGAGTGCTTAGGCCACATAAACAGCGAAGTAATGAAGTTTTGCCAGCACCATTAGTGCCTGAGATTTGAATCGCTTGCCCGGATCCAAGCTGAAAACTGATCGCATCAAATAGTGGCAAATCTGAACGAAATACCGCAACATTTTCGATTTTTAATAGGTTTTCGGCTTTTTGATACAATGTCGTTGACTTATCAGCTAAGGCATTAGGCTAAAACAGCCGCTATACTATATGAAAGGCGGCCGGTTTTCCATTGGAGCAGGACACTATTTTGAGGATCACGAGCAACGAAAATACCCAAAATTCGGCGACTAGCCAGCCGCTCGACGGTAAAGTCCTTGAACTGTTGACCAAGCTTGCACAAAAGCCGCTATTATTGAGCAAACTTTCAATCTCTAAAGAATCGAGTCTGAGCTTACAAGTTCAATCACCGGTTGGAAATATAAGTCTGAGATTACCCGTGAATTTGGCTCCACAGATTCAGCCGTTACTTGAATCAAAGCTATCCAGTAATATACCCGTTAAGCTAGCGATAACACCACAAAATCAGGTGCAAATACAACTTGGCAACGCCCAAGCAGGTCAATCTTCAGTTACACCTTCAAATAGTGCGCAAGCACCATCTGCCTTGATTCTAACTTTCGCCCGCGCGCAAACAACCCAAACTAACCAAATAGTGCTCGACCGGCCCGTCTCCACGCCTTTAACCAGCAAAGAGCAGGTTGCACCCGCTAACCAACCGAATACCTTAAGCAATCAAGTGACTCGCCAACAAATCAATCTAAGTCAGTTTCAAAATACCGCCGCATTACACACAACGGGCTCTCAATATGTAAATCAAAACCAAGGCGCCCCGCTCTCTCAAGTGAGCGTGACTCAATCGCCCAATATCCAGTTGCCACAAGTTGCGATTGACTCGGCAAAACTGACTGCCAATGAATCCAATGTGAATAGCTTAGTCAAAAATATACTCAGTCAAAGCTTTCCGCAGAAACAGCCGATGTCTCAACATTTAACTGGCTTACACCAAAAAGTTAAGAATTTACAGCAACAACTCTCTCGTTTGGTGACGCCTCTGCTTGCTGACAAGAAAAACTCGCTGCCCCCCGAGGGACAACGAATTGTTGAGCAATCGAACACGCTGATTAAACAGGTAAATCAGCTTTTACAGAGCGTGCAACGACCTCACTCAAACCGGCCAAACTTAATGGCCGATCGGATTCGAAACAGCGGCAACTTAATGGAAAGCAAACTTAATCAATTAAGTTCAACAATGGCAAAACAACCGGTCAACCCACTCTCAAGAACTGCGGCGTTAGTGAAAGAAAACCTGATTTCCAATTTGAAACCTTCGCAAACCAATAGCGAAATATTAGCTAACCGGCGCACTGAAACAGCGACTAAACCGGAAACAGTTATCTCAAGCGACTTAAAACTCAAGCTTGTGCAAATTAAAGCGAATGTAGAAAAACTACTTTACCAACTGACTCAATTGAGCAATAACAATCAATCGACCACGAACGCTCGTACCCCCACTTCGTTAGTTACGCCGGCTCAAAATTCACAAGTATCACCGCAAAATTCTGAGTCGATGATACGTACTCCAGAAGGCGCTCGGTTAGAGCTTACACAGAACAGCGCCAACATTAACCAACCGGCGAATCGTTTACTACAACGGCCAGGCCCTTATGGCTTGCTATTTAATTCAGTTACCCAGCTGAATCAAGTGACTAAGTCGGTTTCAGATATCAATATCGAAGCACGCAATGCACTCAACCAAGTTGAATTGAACCAACTTTTAAGTATAAGAACAGAGCAGCCCAACTTGCATCAATTTTTAGTTGATCTGCCTTTTGCTCACGCTGGAAAAATCGACTCGTTCGAATTGCTTTTTGAACATAAGAATGACCCCAAACAAGAGGCGACAAAACAATGGAAAGTGGTGGTTAAATTTGATTTACAACCTTTAGGTCCAATGTTTGCCCAAATTGAACTAAAAGATAATCGTATTTCAACTGATATTTTTGCTGAATCGCAAGCTACCGCTCGACTCATCAATGACCACTTACACGTACTGCAAAAGTCACTATTCGAAGCCGGTATTGATACCGACAAGATCGCCAGTAGTCAGGGAAAAATTCCTGAACAATTGATTAAAACCAATGAGCATAGCGTGGACATTCGAGTATGAAACCACCAACAACCAAAACAAAAATATCTCAAGTCGGTAAAGCGGCTGCGCTTAAATATGACGGTAAGAGTTCGCCAAAGTTAGTTGCTAAAGGTGAAGGTCGGCTCGCTCAAGAGATAGTCTCGCTTGCTGAGCAAAATGATGTTCATATTCATTACGATCCATTATTGCTAGACGTACTAACGCGATTAGAACTCGGTGATGAGATTCCTGAAGAACTCTATTTAGCTGTTGCAAAGATTATCGCGTTTGCCTACTACTTGCAGGGAAAACACCCAGACAATTTTGCACACGAAGCGGAGCAAGAAAAACTATTACTTTCTGACGCCGTTGAACCGATTGAGTTGGTACCCTTGCCGCAAGACGATTAACACACATTTCCAGCGTTTGCTTAAACGATTTGAATTAGTTTGATCCGGTCTTCACTTCATCACTCTCGAACCAATCCGCTTGCTGATCGGGAAACTTTTGTCTGATCTGCAAAAACTGCTCAATATTTGCAAAGAATAAATCAACCAGTTTAGGATCAAAGTGCAATCCTCGCTGCGATCTAATATAGTCAAATATCGCATCATCGTCCCAAGGCTCTTTATAACATCGACGCGAGCATAAAGCGTCAAACACATCGGCTAAAGCAGTGATTCTTCCATATAAATGAATTTGCTCTCCTGCCTTCTGATAAGGGTAGCCTGAGCCATCCCATTTTTCATGATGCTCCAGTGCTATCACTGCCGCGATCTTTAATACTTCTCGCTTTGAACGCTTTAACATATCGTGTCCTAGCAGCGCATAAGTATCCATTATCTTACGCTCCGACTCTGTCAAGCGACCTTTTTTGTTCAGTATATTATCGGGTATACCAACCTTTCCTAAATCATGCATTGGAGAAGCCAGTGCAAATATATCAGCTTCATGAACCGGTACACTAGAAAGTAGCGCAAACAATCGAGAATACTCAGCGACTCGTTTAACATGCATGCCCGTTTCTTTCGAACGTGTTTCCGCTATCGCGCCAAGGGTTAATACAACTTCTTTTTGGGTATCCTCCAACTCGTCGTTAAGCCGTTTTAATTCAGAAATGGCCTGGTCAATTTTCATTTGTTGCGAATCTTCAAACGCTTTTAACCTTAAATGAGTTCTTACTCTCGCAATAAGCTCTGCAGTATTAAACGGCTTAGTCACATAATCTTGTCCACCGGCTTCAAAGCCTTTTACGATACTCGCTTGATCGTTTCGTGCAGTAAGAAATATGATCGGAGTTTCAGAATACTCAGGAATTTTTTTGATTTTTCTACAAGTTTGAAAGCCATCTAATCCTGGCATCATAATATCCAATAGGATTAGGTCATAATTCGACTCACGTACTATCTCTAGCGCTTGCATACCGCTCATCGCATAAGATAAAGTACAGTCTTGATCTTTTAACAAGTTAGCAACAACTTGAATATTTTTGCCAATATCATCCACAATCAGAATTCTTGACTTTGACATAAAGTCTCCAAAAAATTTAGTTGTTATGTCTCTAGTTTATTCTTTAGCAACCGAACCAAAAAATCTAACTCATCAATATCAAAAGCTTCGCAGGCTAATAATAACTGGTGAGAAAATTGAAGTAGATATGGCTCAGGCTTTTGTTCGGCTATTTTTTCAATCTCGATTGCAAGCCCTTTAAGCGAATTGATGTCGCCCTTTTTGTGTGCGTTAAGCATTTCCGTTAGCACTTTATTTCGCAAGATTTCCACCAACTCGATATCGAATTCCAATGGGAGTTGTTTCTCTGTGGTCTCACACACCTCTAGTTTGCGAGTGGTGTGAGAAAGAAATTGAGCCATTGTTTCAAGCAATTTGGTTTTGAGTACCGGTTTTCGTAAAAACGCATCAAACACCCTTCGTTTATTTTTGGAATCTTCATCTTCTAACGCCGATGCGGTCAATGCAATGACAACGGCTGTTTGTTGATTTTTGATGATTTTAGTTGCCTCATAGCCATCAAGGACAGGCATTCTGAGATCCATTAAAATAATATTAGGTTTTATTTTCTTGGCCAACTCAATCGCTTGCAAACCATTTTCAGCCACATATACTTCAAACGGTAAATCCTCCAAATATTTAAGTAAAAGCAATCGATTACTTTCTATATCATCGACCACCAAAACAACTGAATCATCAAATTGATAATCTATTTTCTTGCCTTCTCTCGCGCCAAAAGCTTCCGCTGAACGAACAGAAAAGAGCCTAAAAGTAAAACAGCTACCCTGCCCTTTATTACTGATTACACTTAGGTCGCCGCCCATTTTCACACTCAGTTTTTTACTAATGGCTAGCCCCAGACCAGTCCCCCCGAACTGGTGCTTACCCGAATCAGTATTTTGCTCAAAGTGCTCGAAGATCCGCTCAAGAGAATCATTGCCAATCCCTATTCCGGTATCAGTAATATCTACAATTAAATCGAATTCGTTAGTTTCTGGGTCACTTTGGACGACATGCGCATGTACTTTAACTTGCCCCGAATGAGTAAATTTTTGTGCATTGCCGATGATATTAAGAAGAACCTGCCTCACTCGGTTGGCATCAATATTTAAGTACTTGGGAACACTGGCATCAATAATAACGGTAAACTCTATCCCCTTACTTTTCATTCCCTCTTCGAACAGTATGGTGAGTTCTTCAATTAGCTTATGAAAGTCGGTTGGATGGCACTCGATTGTCATTTTACCCGCTTCTATCTTAGACAAATCCAATATGTCATTGATAATATGAAGCAAACCATCACTTCCAACTCGAATCGATCGTAGGTAGCTTTTTTGTTTGTCAGATAGATCTGAGTCTGAGAGTAATTGAGAAAAGCCAACAATGGCATTCAGTGGGGTTCTTATTTCATGACTCATATTGGCCAAAAATTCAGATTTTGCTTTGTTGGCAAGTTCAGCATCTTCTCTAGCAGATTGCAGCGCTTTTTCGACCAGCTCTTTGTGATAGATTTCTAGTTTAAGTCGTCTGATCCAGTAAATCGAAATGGCTGAAATAAAAATTACTAACGCCGCAATGATGAGTAAGGTTTGTAACCTGATACCTTCATGAAAGTTAACCGCAAACCAAGTATTGGCGATTCGTCGTTTTTCGACATCAGATAATCTCTGCAGGGTTTTATTAATTATGTCTTTTAAGATTAAATGTTCGGGGCTGATTTCAAAATGCAAACCCAACTCTTTATTGATTAGTCCACTAACGCGTAAGTTATAGAGTTCTGCATTTCGTAAATAATGCGCCACCTCTGCCATACTGCCGACAAAGGCATCAGCCCTATCTCTAGCCACAAGTTCGAGTGCGTGATCGACATTGTCGGTATACACTAAGTTAACTTCAGTATGTTCTTGATTAAAGTGCTCCGCCAAGTAGGAGTCTTCGTTAATTGATACGGTCAAGCCATTCAACTGATCTATATTTTGAACGTATGAAAAATGATTTGAAGTGACAATAGAAAGCGGCGAAGAAATATAATCGTCGGTCAAAAATAGGCGCTCATGAACAGGCTTAATGCGAGGAACCGCAACTCTCAAACAAATTTCACCTTGAGCTATTTTTTGAGCAAGTTGCTGGCTATTTTTGGAGGGTATATATTGAAAAGTAACCCCCGTATCTTCAGCAACTAACTTTAAATAATCTACACCAATTCCCGACACTTGCTCATCGACAAAAAATAAGGGCGGGCGATGCAATTCACTGTAATAGATAACCGGATGCTCGGCTAGCCATTGCTTTTCTTCTGCGGTGTAGTGAGGCGTACTCGATGTGATGTTTTGAGAAGTATCTAAGGGAGTGTTTGGGGTGTTAATAGCGCTTGCGGTAGATAAAGAGTTCGAATTAGGCCCTGTGCTATAAAAGCACACTAACAGAAACGCTATACCTTTGGTAAAAATATTCACGTTTATTCGGTTGGGCCATCAGTTTTGAAATTAGCGACTTTTCAGTATTTTATATCCTTGTACCGCACGTATGTTCTTTCGATGTAATTAAACTAAGTTACCGAATTTCAAAGAAAAACTCAAGTTAAACTGGAATAGAAAGACGACGCTGGGCTATCGAAATTTCCAGCGATTGCCTCAATACTGCGAATTTAATTAGTGCTGATGCCCACCAACACCATGAGCGTGACCGTGAGCAATCTCCTCCGCGGTGGCCTCGCGAACATCGGCGATTTCCACCTCAAATTTAAGGGTCATACCAGAAAATGGGTGATTGAAATCAACAACCACCATAAATTTACCCGGTTTAACAACCGTCACTCGTTTATTCCCTTGTTCGGTATGAACCACCCCAACCATACCTTTTTTCCACTTTTTTGCACCTTGCAAGTGCTTCATGGGAATCTTTTGCTGCATATCGGGCTGCCGAACACCATAAGCCTCTTCAGGGGCTAGAGTAACTTCAATTTTATCTCCTTTGGTGTGCCCTTCGAGGGCTTTTTCTAGTCCTCTTAATAATCCACCGTGACCATGCAGATAGGCCATTGGGATTGCGTCAGTGGTATCTTCTAGAACATTTTTGTCAGTATCAGACATCTTATAGGTAAAAAGGACCACAGTATCTTTTGCTATTTTCACTTTGAATTCCCGGTTGAAGTGGCTATGATTAATGGACATTAATTATAATGCATGCTGACAGGAAAACACTAACGATATGCCAGTGCTCGTACAACGCATCAACGATGTGGTAGTCAATAAATTTGAAATCGACCATCGTGGAATGACGATCGGACGCTCGGTAAAAAACGACATTTATTTGGACGACCCGTCAACCAGCCAAAATCACGCTAAAATCGTTACCAAAGAGTTAAAAGACGGCTCTTTTATCTATTTTATAGTGGATCTCGAAAGCACCAATCAGACTTTTGTTAATCAGCAGCCAATCAAAGAGCATTTGTTGATCGATCAAGATGAAATCAGTATTGGCGTGCATCAATTTAAATACGTTGACGAAAACAAAGAGTCGTTAGCCGCCACACAACAATTCAAAAAGACCTGGATCCCTGGGGTGTTTGTCCTCAAGTAATTTGACCGGTTTTGTTACTGGTAAAAGTCCCCACTCTCATCTGCTTTTATTAACGGTTGCGAATACCAATAAAATGCCCCCTCCTGGCCTGTGGGCGCAGTACAGTTAATCCGGCCTCGACCTTCGGCGAGTGCATTTTGCATGGTGAAGATGAATCCTCGACGGTGTTTTGTACTTTTCAGCTGACTTCCATCAGAAGCGAAACAATTAATACTCAAACTCTGGTGTGCTTCCGATAATTTTAAATAAAGTTGAACCAATTCGACCTCATTAGGCACTAGCTGTGAGTTAAGAATTTCACCCGTTTGATCCATCAATACCACATTCATCACTTCGAGGGGTCGGCTATGGACTTTTAAGATAAAGTCTTCCATCTTTCCAAACCGCCCGCCAAACGGAAACCGAGGAAGTGCTAACTTATCTGACAAATGACCAACCGCCCCTGAGTGTTGACCAAATGCAATATAGCCTAGCGATTGCAAAGTGGATTTAACTTGGTTATCGAACTCGCCGTAAGGATAAGCAAATACGCGATGAAATTTAGTTAAATTGTTCGAGATCAACTTTTCTGCTGCGACAATTTCTTCTTTGTTTGAGCGAAATTTTGAACCTGAATCCTGTTTTTGATTTCGTCGAATCATATGCGGATGACTCACCGAATGATTGGCAATCGCCCCACCAAAATCGATAATTTCTTGCAACTCTTTCCAAGTCATAAATTGATCAAGTTGTTGTTGCAATGGCTGGGTATTGACGAAAACTGTAAACGGAAAGTTATGTTTTTTGAGAACCGGAAATGCGACATCGTAGATTGACCGGTAGCCATCATCAAAGGTAATCAAAATGCTTTTTTCAGTAAATGGCTGGTTATTTTCAACCTGCCGAATAAACGACTCCAAAGTCAGGACATTAAATTTGTTTTGCTTTAGATAGTCCATATGCTGTTTAAACAGCTTAGGAGAGGTACTCGTGATCGGAGGGGTCTCATCCGATATGTGATGATACTGTAAAACCACCACTGAATTCGCATTGGCGATAAACAAAAAAAGGCCAAACATTAAACTAAAACCCTTTATTACTATACTTTGTAGTAGAGATTTAGTTTGCATGGTTTGGCCTATTTGCCTTGCATAAAAATGCTAATCCTAAACACCTTTATGCAAAGACCTTGGTTATTTTTATTGTCCTACTTTTATTGTCCTACTTTTATTGTGCTGCTCTTATTATCCTGCTTTGCTTAACATTAGCAGGAAGCTTACCCTTTGCACCCACTACTTTTTCTTACGAGCAGGAGGCAAATCGGTACACGTCCCTTCGTAAGCTTCAGCGGAAAAGCCAAATGATTCAGACAGTGTTGGGTGAGGATGGATAGTCAGTGCGATATCTTCCGCTTCGCAGCCCATTTCTATCGCGAGTCCCATTTCCGCAATCAATTCTCCCGCATTAACACCCACGGCCGCAGCGCCAATGATACGATGATTCTTATCATAAAGCGTTTTACTAAACCCTTCGGTACGGCCAACTCCAATCGCGCGCCCACTTGCAGCCCACGGGAAAGTACCAACTGAGTATTCGATATTTTTTGCTTTCGCTTCTTTTTCAGTTAACCCGACCCAGGCAACTTCTGGGTCAGTGTAAGCGACACTCGGAATGCAACGAGGTTCGAAAACATGTTTTTTACCAGCAATGACTTCGGCTACAACATGAGCTTCGTGAGTTGCTTTGTGCGCCAACATAGGTTGACCGACGAGATCACCAATCGCATAAATATTACTAACATTAGTTTTCAATTGATTGTCCACTTGGATAAAGCCTTTATCATCCACCGCCACCCCAGCAGCTTCTAGGTTTAAGCGATCGGCATTGGGTCGACGACCAACGGCAGACAGAATCTTATCAAATCGTTGAGGTTCCTTAGGCGCTTTTTTACCTTCAAAGCTAACCCATAGTCCATCTTCTTTAGCTTCTACTTTGGTGACGCTTGTTTCCAACATGATTGAGTCGTATTGTTTTTTGATGTATCTGTGAAGCACTTTGACCACATCCGCATCACCTGCAGGAATAAGTTGATCAAACATCTCAACCACCGTAATTCCGGCGCCTAATGCTCGGTAAACCGTGGCCATTTCAAGCCCGATGATTCCGCCACCGATCACTAACATTTTTTCTGGAATATTTTCTAATTCCAGCGCACCGGTCGAATCGACGATTCGAGGATCGTCTGGCAAAAATGGTAGCTGCACTACCCGCGAACCAGCCGCAATGATGCAATTTTCGAATGAAATAGTTTGAGTACCTTCATCAGTGGCAACCGCGACTGAATTTGGTGAAGTAAACTTAGCAACTCCTTGAACGACTTTAACTTTTCGCATTTTGGCCATGCCAGCCAAGCCTTTAGTTAACTGTCCTACTACGCCATTTTTGTAGTCACGAATTTTATCAATATCGATCGATGGCTCACCAAAAGACACGCCATGCTTTTCCATACTTTTCGCTTCATCAATGACTTTCGCTGAATGTAATAGCGCTTTAGAGGGGATACAACCGACGTTTAAGCAAACTCCACCTAAGGTTGAATGTTTTTCTATTAGAACCACATCTAAGCCTAAATCTGCGGCACGAAAAGCTGCTGTATAACCGCCGGGGCCCGCGCCAATGACTAATACCTGTGCTTGAATGGAATCGCTCATGTAATATTTCTCTCAAATTAATTGTTTAATTATCAAATAGTCGCAAGACTAATGATCATACCGGAATCTGCTAGTTCAACAGAACCCGTCTAATATCTTTTAAGGTTGCTGCCAAATGGACTACAAACCTTGCCGCGTCTGCCCCATCAATCACACGGTGATCATACGACAATGACATTGGCAACATTAATCTCGGTTCAAACTCTTTGCCGTTCCACACCGGCTGCATGTTATTACGAGATAGTCCTAAGATCGCCACATCCGGCCATTTTACAATAGGCGAAAACGCAGTGCCACCAATTCCACCTAAAGATGAGATAGTGAAGCTACTTCCTTGCATGTCATTTGCACCCAGCTTCTTATCTCTTGCTTTGGCGCTGATTTCAGCTAATTCGTTGGCCAACTGATAAATACCTTTTTGATCAACATCGCGGATCACCGGAACAGTCAAGCCGTCGGGCGTTTCCACGGCGACACCAATATGGTAATAGTGTTTCAGTACTAGGTTTTCCCCGTCATTGGCCAAGCTCGCATTAAACTTAGGAAACGCCTTTAAGGTATGCACTAAGGCTTTCATGATAAAAGCCAAAGGCGTTAAACGGATATCTTGTTTAAGCGCTTCATCTTTCATCGACTTTCTAAACGCATCTAACTCAGTAATATCGGCGTTTTCATGCTGCGTCACATGAGGAATAGTGATCCAATTTCGATGCAAGTTGACACTACTGATTTTTTGAATTCGCGTGAGCGGTTGACTTTCAACTTCACCCCACTTGCCATGATCAACCTCGGGCATTTCAGGCATCGCAAAAGCGCCAGTCGACGCGGTTGCTTTTGGTCGAGACAATTCAAACTTGATGAATTTTTGTACATCTTCCTTGAGTATTCGTGATTTATTTCCGCTGCCGGTTATTTGAGTTAAATCCGCACCTAACTCTCTGGCAAAGCGTCGGACTGCTGGGCTCGCATGAACAAACCCATCGGATTTTTTCTTTTTCATTAGTGGATGATCAGGAACCGGTGCACCACGATTACTCGTTTCCGCGGGCTCACTCTGTTTAGTTGAGTGAGTTGCCGCAACAGTTGCCGGCTCGGCCGCCACACTGGACTTTTTATCCGAAGATTTAGATGGGGAAGCAGAAGCGCCCTTCATTTGGCCAATCACATCACCCTGGGATACCTTGTCGCCAACCTTCACAGTCACCTTTGACACAACACCGGCAGTTGCGCTCGGCACTTCCATAGTGGCTTTGTCCGTCTCTAGGACAATTAAGCCTTGCTCCTTTTCAACACTATCGCCTTCACTGATTAACACTTCGATCACATCGACATCAGACGCATCACCAATATCGGGCACCGTAATATCAACTTCTTCAGCACTACCAGTTTCTTCAGTGCCCGCTTCTTTGTCCTCTGTTGATTGCTCACTTTTAGCAGAGTCCTCGGACGGTTGATCGGCTTCAGTAGTGGCGGAACCCGAACTTGATTCTTCTGTCGCTTGCTCGCTGCTCGCCGGCTGTTGATTAGAGTCGGAGGCTTCTTTCTCATCCGCTGACAGCATGAGAATAACGTCATCTTTAGAAACTTGATCACCAACTGCCACTTTAATTTCTTTTACAGCGCCAGCATGACTTGAAGGAACTTCCATGGTGGCTTTGTCAGTTTCCAAAACAATTAGAGGCGACTCTTTTTCAATAGAATCACCGACAGCGACCACAACTTCAATGATTTCCGCGCCATCTGCATCGCCAATGTCAGGTACTTTAACTTCGATTAAATTACTCAATTTTATTCTCCCAGCCTTAGCTCAAAAGTGGGTTGGGTTTATTAACATCGATATCGTAAAGCTTGATCGCTTTACTGACTTGCTTGCTGTTAATCGTGCCATCATCGGCTAACGCTTTTAACGCCGATACAACTATAAAGTACCTATCAATTTCAAAGAACCGGCGCAGATTATCTCGACTGTCACTGCGACCAAAACCATCGGTTCCTAGTACCGAAAAAGTACTGGGTACGTAAGCGCGAATCTGCTCGGCATAGGCTTTAATGTGATCCGTTGACGCAATCACTGGACCTTGTCGGTCGGCTAAGCACTGAGTAACATAGCTTTGCTTTGCTTTGGCTTCAGGGTTAAGTAAGTTTTCACGAGTAACGTTCATACCGTCTCGAGCCAACTCGTTAAAAGATGTCACACTCCATATATCAGAGAGCACGCCAAAATCTTTTTCCAGTAACTCGGCAGCCGCAATCACTTCATTAAGAATGGAACCACAACCTAGCAGTTGAGTTTTAACGACTTTCTTTTTGCCTTTGGCGGGTTTGCTTTCCTTAAGCAAGTACATCCCTTTAATAATGCCCTCTTCACAACCTTTAGGCATTTCAGGGTGAACATAATTTTCATTTAAAGTGGTGATATAGTAGAAAACGTTTTCTTGTTCATCGTACATACGACGCATGCCATCTTGAACAATCACGGCGACTTCATAACCGTAAGTAGGATCATAACTGACACAGTTAGGAATGGTTGACGCGAACACGTGGCTATGGCCATCTTGATGTTGCAAGCCTTCACCATTTAGGGTGGTTCGACCATAGGTAGCACCAATTAGGAATCCGCGCGCCTGCATATCACCCGCGGCCCATGCAAGGTCGCCAATACGCTGAAAGCCAAACATAGAATAAAAGATGTAAAAAGGAATCATCGGCAGGTTGTTGCTCGAATAGCTCGTAGCCGCCGCTATCCATGAAGACATCGCACCCGCTTCGTTAATACCTTCCTCTAAAATTTGACCTTTTTTATCTTCTCGATAATACATCAATTGATCAGAATCAACCGGCTCGTACAACTGCCCTACCGAAGAATAAATTCCTATTTGACGGAACATTCCTTCCATTCCGAAGGTTCTCGCTTCGTCAGGAATTATTGGCACAATATGCTGTTTAAGCGCTTTGTCTTTTAACAACACATTTAACATTCTTACAAAAGCCATGGTGGTTGAGATTTCGCGACCATTTGAACCGTTGGTGACTGAATCGAATGCTTTTAAAGGTGGAATCGAAAGGCTCTCTGATTCTTTTCGGCGCGCAGGTAAGTAGCCACCAAGTGCCGCTCTTCTCTCTCGCATGTATTTTATTTCGGGACTATCTTCCCCCGGATGATAAAACGGCGTTGATTCAAGATCTTTGTCATCAATAGGAACATTAAACCGGTTGCGAAAATGCTTTAGCGCTTCAAGATCCATCTTTTTTACTTGATGAGAAATATTTTTGCCTTCGCCGCTTTCACCCATGCCATAACCTTTTACTGTCTTAGCAAGAATTACTGTAGGCTGACCTTTATGGTTAACCGCTTGATGGTATGCTGCATAAACTTTGGTTGGATCGTGACCACCTCGATTTAAGCGCCAAACATCGGCATCAGACATATTCGCCACCATTTCTAGTAACGCGGGATCTTTCCCAAAGAAGAAATCACGGGTGTATTTTCCACCTTTAGACTTGTAATTTTGATACTCACCGTCAACGGTTTCTTCCATGACTTTTAATAGCTTTCCATCGACATCTCTGGCGAGCAAAGGATCCCAATATTGCCCCCAAATCACCTTGATAACATTCCAGCCGGCGCCTCTAAAGACACCTTCTAATTCTTGAATAATTTTGCCGTTACCGCGCACTGGCCCATCTAAACGTTGCAAGTTACAGTTGATCACAAACACTAAGTTATCGAGATTTTCACGCCCCGCCAATGATATGGCTCCGAGTGATTCTGGCTCGTCGGTTTCGCCATCGCCCATAAACGCCCAAACTTTACGGTTTGAGGTGTCTGAAAGTTCACGGTCTTTAAGGTATTTCAAAAATCGAGCCTGATAAATCGCTTGAATCGGCCCAAGCCCCATGGATACGGTCGGAAATTGCCAAAAGTCAGGCATTAACCAAGGATGCGGATATGATGATAATCCTTTGCCATCAACTTCCTGACGGAAATTAGCCATCTGCTCCTCAGTAATTCTTCCTTCTAAGAAAGCTCGCGCATAAATACCGGGTGAAGAGTGCCCTTGAAAATAAACTAGATCTCCTTCTTGCTCATCGTTAGATGCTCTAAAGAAGTGATTAAAGCCAACATCGTAAAGGGTGGCAGAAGAAGCAAAGCTGGATAAATGTCCGCCTAATTCTTTATCTTTCTTGCTCGCTTGCAGCACCATGGCGATTGCATTCCAACGAATAATTGAGCGAAGTCTCTGCTCAATTGCCAAATCGCCGGGTATTCGAGCCTCTTTTGAAGTTGGGATGGTATTTAGGTATGCGGTTGTTGCTTTATAGGGAAGATGGGCGCCTGAGCGTCGAGCCATGTCGATTAAACGCTCGAGTAGATAGTGTGCTCTTTCAGTACCTTCAGCTTCCAATACCGCTTCTAGTGCTTCTAACCATTCTTGCGTTTCGATGGGATCAAGGTCTTGATTTGTTTGTTCTGTCATAACGACTCTCTTCAATTGAGTGATTGAGTTTTACTGCACCGATTAGCGTACTGAGGACTCGCATCAAGACGGTTTGCAGATTGATATGAAAATTATAGTCATTTTCTTGCAACTGCATTCGCTTTCTAATGAGCGACTTTATTAAGCAGCAGGAACTAATGCTTAGCAACAGATGCGATTTTATTGATTGTAGCAGCAGATTAAGCAAATAACAATTGTTAGCCTAGCTAACAATTTAAGCGTAATTATTAAATGGGAGTTTTGGGCTTTTTGATTACTTTATTTACACACAGCTCTCAGAGAAATGAGGCCGCTGAAAGGCAAAATTATGAGATCGTTTATAGTTAGCTAGCCTTACTATTCTAATTTCTATCCTGTTTGTTTTCGTGAGCACTTTCATACGTACATACATTCGGTAAAAAACAGATTAGCCGCTGCTTAAAGTGCTGTGACCCACCAACACTAACTAAAATAGGATCGAAAAGATAGCACCAACAACAAGATAAAAAATCACTGCTCGCCGAACCATTGAGGTTGCGTCGTAATTTTCCTTGGCACTGGTATCTGCAACCCCCATTTCAAGGCCCAGCGCTGCGACTCCGGTATCTGCCAATAGCTGATTATTATCGGCCTCAAAATCAGACAAGTAGTCTTGCACGCGATAAAAGCCATTGACAAAATCACCTGTTAGCAAAAACATAAAGCTAGTGACCCGTGCTGGTATCCAATCAATCCAATGAATCAATTGCTGCATATGCGGGCGATGATCATCAAATTCTTCTGCGTCACAAGTATCCTTATAAACGTGGGCCAATCGATAAAGTAAAGCCGCCACCGGTCCGAGTAAAATAAACCAGGTGATCACACCAAAATATCGTTTGCATGACTCCGTTAAAATTAATCGAGTAGTGGTCCGAATGAGCTCATCTTGTTCTGGTGTGGTTTCTGAATCTTGAACGAGTCCTTGCTGCTTAAGATGCAAGTAGCCAGCTTCAGCGTCCCCTCGATCCATCGCCTCAAAATACTGTTGGAAAGATTTTTCGAGTGGTACCGGTCCTAGCGAGTAGAACAAAACAGCAAAACTGATTAAAAAAAGAAGTGGCCAGAAAACCGTTGCGTCAAATAAACTTAATACCAAGTGAAGCCCTAACGCGGGCAATAATAAAATCAGCGCGATACCCAGCCAGCTGTCAAAAAAGGCTTTGCCGATAAAAAACTCAGCTAAGTACTCTCTAAAACTGCCAAACCAAGCGAACTTTCGGTATTCGCTACCTTGTTTAAAGTGAAATTCCAACGCCAATGCCGCTAAAAGACAAAGTAAGATCATAGTTTTCTCTTATAGTTTTAATTCTGTTATTGAATAATAGTCGAGCCTGAGTCGCCCAAGCATAAAATAGATTCATTTAAGCCCGCTCAATATTATCATTGTCTAAATTGGTTAAACATTCTACCAGTCAAAATTCGTTTTACAGACTCATTTTGAAATTTGCCAACCATTTTAGGCCATCTAGGCCGTTTAACCGTCAAGCCTTATTCTTTAAAAGTTGTCGATAGTGTTGCCAATCAAAGTGCAGGCCAGGGTCCGTTTTTCGCCCCGGCGCAATATCGCTGTGGCCTCTGATTCTATCAGGTGTTATTTGGGGATAACTCTGCATTATTTCTAGCGTAATTTCAGATAATTTTTTATATTGTCTGGCGGTGAATGGTTTGTACTCGCAGCCTTCGAGCTCGATGCCGATTGAAAAGTCGTTACAGTTAGAGACGCCTTCAAAACTAGACTTTCCAGCGTGCCACGCGCGTTGATCGAAATTGACAAACTGCAATACCTGCGCATTTCGTCGAATAAATAAATGCGCCGAAACCTCTAACCCCTTTAAATCCTTGAAAGTCTGGTGCGCGCTAGAGTCTAGCTCGCCAAGGAACAGTTGCTCAACGTATTGTCCAGAAAAATACCCTTCCGGTAGGCTAATACAGTGGATGACGAGTAAACTGACTGAGTCACTCGGCCTTTGGTTATAGTGGTGTGAGGGCTTTTGAATAGCTTGCTTTAACTCGCCATTTATTATTGGCATTAGATTCTACTGAAGTTACTAATATGGTTTTAGTCTACTCGCAGAATGCCGGGCTGTAAAACTGAAGTTTAGCAAGTCTTAACTATGCTTGCGCTTTCATCGAGCGTAAGTTCGAAATTACTGATTCTAAAGCGCGATCAAATAATGCTTCGTCATCCAAAATTTTGAGATTGCCATTTTGTAAACTCTGGCATAACTCAGCGGTTAAGAACTCAGCCATTTTCATACCGTTTCGATTAACGAAAATATACTTTCCACTAGAAGCGATTCTGGCAGCCAATTTACTCCGTTTAAATTCGCCATCAACCATAAGTTCAACCCAGCTGCCTGCGCGAAGCTGTTCTATGGTTTGGGAAATTTTGCTGTCGATATGCACAATTTCAGATTCTGCCAGTTTTGCCAGCTCGCCTGTTTCAGCCTTTGAAAAGCCAATCTCTTCAACTTCGGTAATTTCTTCCATCATAGGAAATTGAGCTTCAATTTGCGCCGCAGCGGACGGCTCTGCAGGCAGCTCTTGGTGGGAAGCAGCGTCGGTCATTCCGCTTAATTCAACATCAATCGCTGGTAAGCGCAGGATTTCTTCTTCGCTCATTTGATTAATAGTTTTACGTCCGGCTTCGATAACTTTTCGATGAGTGGCTTCTAACTTTTCTAACATGTGAGTCGACTCAATTGAAGAAAACGAAATTAACTCCATGCCGTCTCTTAGGCTTTTCACTAATATTGGAACGCGTGTGATTAGTTTTTCTAAGCGGTCGGCGTTTTTTATAGGTTGCACAGACCAAACCAACAACTTGGCAACTTTCACGCGACGGGTCCAACCATCTTTGTTTTCTTTCAAGCGCTCTAGTAGCATGACATGAGACCAGACGTTTTTAAGTAACAATCTAACCACTTCAGGCACATGCAATCCTTTACAGATATTTTTAAGCTTTTGATTGACTTCAGAACGAGCACTTTCGGTCTTCGCTTTACCCTCTTCAGCTTCTTTGGTTCGTTTTTCAAAGATTTTTGCACGCTGTTGATGCTTCTGCTTGAAAGACAGAAAGTCTTCTAACAATTGGTCAAAAATGGCAATATCTTCTTTAAAATCTTGAATGATGGTTTCTGCGATACTGCATATTCTTTCAAACATTGGTTTCGCGCTCGGGTCGCTACGATCCCATGAAAGACCGGCGTGGGCGAGCTCATTGAGCAACAATCTTGCAGGATGCCGACGCTCTGAGAAGAAAGTTTTGTCAACTAGCCCTACTTTTAGCATTGGAATTTGTAATCGACCGATGACACTTTTCAGCTCGGGTTGTAGGTTGTCGTCCTCTAAAATGAAATCGAACAGCATCGATACGATGTCGATCATATCTTCATTAAATTGGCCAATTGCACCATCAAACCCACCCGAAGTCGCATTAATATTTATTTGCGGAAGTTGCTGGCCGAGCGACATTTTGATCGATTCGGCATCAGGTCTGGCAGATAAATCAACGGGAGCAGATTGCTGTAATTGCAATTTAGATAATGCATCTAGAACCTGGTGGGTATTAACGGCGCTCTCGCCGCCCTGCCCTAAAGAAGCATTTGATTCACCCATCAGCGGGATTTGTGATGTTCCTTGTACTTGTTGCCTTTGGCCTGCGAGTAAATTTTGAATAACCGAGAGCACATTTTGTTGTTCACTGGATTGAACATTGTTAGCGGTATTTTGTTCATTGGCGACTGATTCATTAACCGGCATTTGATCGACAATTGTTTGGCTTTCAGGAGTCACAGTGGAATCATTAGAATTACCTGCTGGGTTGTTTGCTTTTACCACACGCGTGCGCAGCTCGGGCAAAATCCCCTTTTCGATAAAGAATTGGTTAACCTTGGTATAGACCGAGTCCAGCTCAGAAATCACACTTCGATCGAAAAGCTTATAGATGATCAGCAGCGAGGTAATGTCCAAATCAAGCGCTTGTGAGGCGCTCCGAAAGGCATCACAGACATAAACAGGTTCAAAGGGGTTATTGTGTTGTTCAATACTCTTGTCTGAAATTAGGGTATCGATTCTTGTTCTTATATTTTCTAACGCATCTTCGTTCTTACTTCGCGCTCTGTTGATCATGGTATCAGTGGCTATGTCTTCTTCAAGATCATCATCTTTTACCAATGCAATGTTTTCAAAAGAGAGTGTTTCGACGTTATCTTGATTTAACTGGGTCGCATCAACCTTTCCCAAGGTTTTCTTGAAATTATTGGTAAGCTCTTGCTGAAAGCTTCTGATTAGCCCTTCGCGTTTTAGCCTGAGCAACCGCATCGCATCAAACTGCGCGTTATTATAGCTAGTTTCGGACATATCAAATAAACGATCGTCCGCAGTATCTAGCATATTAACTAATTTGGCTTGTAGCTCATCGACAAAGGTCGACTGAGCGCTTTTAAGTAATACGGGCAAGGGTCTATACTCCGCGGAAGTATCATGTTTCGATGAAAAACGAACAATGTGATCTCTCGAACTCACGCATTAAACCTCTAATAAAGACTGTTAAAACGGAGCAATCCTTCGCGAACAACATTTGGGCCCAAGCTTTAGGGTGTTTCTATGAGCTGTCTCGACTCAAACAAAAAGTGTGTTTTTATCAGGCAAAATTACATCTTTTTGTGCTTGGCTATATAAAGATATAGTTCACAAAACTTTAGGTATGTGCGAACTAGGGCTCAGTTTGGCTGGTCTTTTCGAACAACACCGACGAACGGTCGAAAACGGCCTATCAAGGGTATACATCCAAGAGATTTAGAGCAAAATCTGAGCAATCGATTTAATATAAAGTATAGACCTTAAACGTATCTCTCGATGTGAAATATTGATAAAATCCGTGCCCAGTTCACACTTCAATCGACAAAAAGGCTCTGGCAATTGAACAAACAAGAATTTGACGCTGCACTCGCTCAGGAAATTGAGCAAATGTGCAAGATCGCATTGGCGGAAGATCTAAACTCACCACAGGGACAAGATATTACCGCGGACTTGATTCCTGAAGATACCCAAGCGACCGCGACACTGATCACCCGCGAAAGCATGATTGTTTGCGGTGTAGCTTGGCTCAACAAGATTTTTGAATTGCTAGGTGATGACGTTAAAGTCGATTGGCTCGTCAGCGACGGCGACTTATTGGAACCCAATGCAACTCTGTGCAAAATTAGTGGAAATGCGCGAAAGCTTTTAACTGGCGAACGTGCAGCACTTAACTTTATCCAATCATTATCAGCCACCGCGACCCTAACCCAGCAGTATGTCACCTTAATAAAACATACTCAATGCCGGTTGCTCGACACTCGTAAAACGATTCCTGGCATGCGATATGGCCAGAAATACGCAGTACAATGCGGCGGCGGCCAAAACCATCGATTAGGCCTGCACGATGCTTACTTAATCAAAGAAAATCACATCATGGCGTGCGGTGGCATCAGTCAATCCCTGAGCAAAGCCAAAGCATTACACCCAGGCAAACTAGTTGAAATCGAAGTGGAATCAATTGATGAGCTGGAACAAGCTATTGAAGGCGGCGCTGATATTATCATGCTTGATAATTTTAATATTCAAGATCTCAAACATGCAAGAGAGCTTGTTCAATCACTTTCACCCAATATAAAATTGGAGGCATCGGGAAACATTAATATTCAAACAATCTCCCAGATTGCAGCCACCGGTATCGATTTCATTTCTGTCGGAGGGCTAACTAAAAATATACTTGCGATTGATTTGTCACTCAGAATAAACTTGATAATTTAGTTTTAAATTTATTAAAGAATTGACTAGAATTACGACCGTTTAAGTTTAAATATTGGAATTTAGACGCTAGGGATATTTTTTAATCTTAGAATATAACCGCACCTATTTTTAATTAGAGGTAGTTAAATGAGCTCACTAAAACTCAAGACAAAAGCTTTTTTAATTCACTTAATGGCTAGTGCTTTCGTTCTATTACTTTTTGTTGCTATAGTCAAATTTGTATGGTTTCCAGGTCCATTATTCGAGATAGAAAATGTTTGGCAAGGCCTAAATATACTGATCCCCGTGGATGCTGTACTAGGACCATTACTCACCTTCATCATTTATGAACAAAACAAAAAGAGACTTAAGCTCGATCTCGCAATCATTGGTTTTTTACAAATAGCAGCTCTAGTTTATGGAGGTTACACCATTTATAACCAAAGGCCTGTTGCATTAGCTTTCGTTATCGACAGATTTGAAACTGTGTTGGCCTCTGAAAAAGTCTTCCAAAACATACCTCCAAATCGCTTTGGCGAAAATCAGTTAGTTTTTCCGGTTTTGACTTATGTGCAGCCGGCCCAATCCGATGAAGAACGATCAAACCTAGTCTTAAATGGTATAAATATCAAAACAGAACCAAAACGCCACTTTCCCATCTCAGAGCACTTAAATAAAATTGAATCTCAGGCTCTTGATTTAGATAAGTCACAATTTACAGGCGAAGAATCAAAAGAAGTGCTAGAGAAGTTAAAACGCAAACATGAAAATTTTGATAGCTTAATGGCATTCCCTCTCCAAAGCAGTACATACGAAAGTAAAGTCATTATTTTAGAGAAATCTACCGGTAGGTTTTTGCAGTATCTAGATTTGGACCCTTGGAGGAGCTAACCCGCGCGTTTGTATTCTCGTTGTCGCAAATGAAAATGTTAAAAATTCGATAATATGTAACCCTAGAGCTTACTCAATTATGCAGGGTTTGATTAGTTAGAAGAGGTATGTGTAAAACATCTAAATTAAAACGTAGCAAAGTAAACTGCTGATCCCACCAAGATCAGAGGCCACTCGCATAGTTTAATGTGTAAGTGGGCTTAATAAGCAGCACCTAATCTAATTACTTTGAAAGCATAAATAGCCATTTTCATAGCAACAAAATGTGACATATATCGCGTTTGTGTGACGTAAATTGTCAGTTTGTTTTAAATAAACTCGCTCTATTTCAATTATTAAAGTTTTAGTATCAAAGGTTACACAGCCCCGCCAATGCAGCTCCAACAGTGAAAACTGAAGCTATCTTATTGTTTTTAATGAATTATTTTACGGAAGCAACAAGAAATAGAATCCTTAATACTGTGTTATTTCAGTCTGGTTTGACAATTTGGCACGCTGGTTGCTTTATCATAAGTCGTAACATATTCTCTTGATGTTTTAGAAAAATGGTCTACTTTTTATTTTGAGTAAGCAAGTTTTCTAAAACACACAGGAAAATTGTCTTTAATATTCAAATCTAAATAAACTGAGGTTTTAAACTATGAAAAAAGTACAATCAGGTTTCACATTAATCGAATTGATGATCGTTGTTGCGATTATCGGGATTCTTGCTGCTATCGCATTACCAGCATACCAAGATTACACCATCAGAGCGAAAGTATCTGAAGGCGTTGTAATAGCTAGTGGTAATAAAGCTACAGTTTCGGAAAATATCGCAAACAATGTTGCTAATCTATGTGCAGGCGTAACAGATGCAACAACTGGGTTGACAGCACTTACTTGTGCAGCAGGCGTACTTACAGCGAATGTTACACACGGTGTTGGCGGCGGTGCTCCTGACCCAATTGATATCGTTTTAACTCCTACACCTGGCGCAGCGGTTGGAGTTGGTACTACTTGGACATGTACTACTACTGCAGGTAACGAAGCATACGTTCCAGCTCAATGTAGATAACATCCAGTTCTCAGATTGTCTAAAGCCTTTAGTCTTTCGAGACTGGAGGCTTTTTTTATCTGAACTAAGAAATACAGCGAATAAACGCTAGTAATTCCATAATAATTCAAGCTTTAATATTTCTACTCGCTCCCTTTTTGAAAATTACTAACATTATTAACCTTTCAATGTTCTTTGCCAATTAAAAAGGGCCACAAAAGCGAAAGCTCGCTTCTGATATATTATATTGTTTTTCAAAAACTTATGTGGGAAACTTATAGTTAGTCCTTAGTTTTTTCTAGTTGATTATTAGTTCTCAATTTAGAGCTATTTGTGTATAGCCAAATTTACGCAATCAAAACGATTCTAGGCTAAACTAAGTATAACCAGATTCGAGAGATAAAAAATGACTACGGTTTCCAACTCAAATGTTGTACTAAGCGGGCTAGCAAGGAAATTGATCCTTGATGGATTGCTTGATGAATCAACTGCCTTAGATGCGGTAACGAGTGCGCAGAAGAATAAAGTTAATCTTGTACCCTACCTTGTAGAGAACAACTTCGCTGACTCTCGTACGATTGCGATATCCGCTTCTGAAGAGTTCGGAGTTCCTCTATTTGATGTAAACGCTATCGATTATGAACACGTCGCGGCCAAGCATGTCAGTGAGACTTTAATAAAGAAGCATCATGCGGTTCCTTTATTTAAACGAGGAAAAAGACTATACGTAGGCGTTTCTGATCCAACCAACTTAGCAGCTTTAGATGAATTCAAGTTTCATTCTGGTTTAACAACTGAGGCAGTTCTAATTGAGGAAGTAGCTCTTGCTCAGCTCATAGATAAGATAATCGATGAAAAAGAAAATGCCGATATGGGAAACTTCGAAGACGGCGACTTTGAAGATCTTGATCTAGAGACTGTTGACGACGATGGTGGCACTGACGACGATGAATCGGGAGCTGATGAAGCCCCAATTGTCCGATTTGTTAACAAAATCTTGTTAGATGCCATAAAAAAAGGAGCTTCAGACCTACACTTTGAACCATACGAAAAAAGGTATCGAGTAAGGTTTCGAATTGACGGAATACTTGCTGAAGTTGCGAGCCCGCCTATAAACCTTGCAACACGGATTGCGGCACGCTTAAAAGTCATGTCAAAACTAGACATATCTGAAAAGAGAATGCCACAAGATGGACGAATAAAACTCAAGCTTTCGAAAACTAAAGCAATTGATTTTCGTGTTAGTACTCTCCCAACTCTTTTCGGTGAAAAAATAGTAATGCGGATCTTAGATCCAACGAGTGCCCAACTAGGAATTGATGTATTAGGTTATGAAGAAGACCAAAAAGAGCTCTTTATGGAAGCCATTCATAAACCACAAGGAATGGTGTTGGTTACCGGTCCTACCGGTAGCGGTAAAACAGTGTCTTTATATACAGCGGTCAATATAATCAATACTGTTGAAACGAATATTTCGACTGCAGAAGATCCTGTGGAAATAAATTTGGAAGGCGTAAATCAAGTTAATGTAAACCCCAAACAAGGACTTACATTTGCGTCCGCACTTCGTTCTTTCCTAAGACAAGACCCGGATGTCGTGTTAGTTGGGGAAATTCGTGATTTAGAGACCGCTGAAATAGCCATAAAGGCGGCCCAAACAGGGCACTTAGTTTTGTCAACATTGCATACCAATAGTGCACCAGAAACGATCACGCGAATGGTAAATATGGGCGTGCCTGCATTTAATATCGCAACCAGTGTGAACTTAGTGATTGCGCAACGACTTGCGAGAAGGTTGTGCGAAAACTGTAAGAAAGAGTCAGATGTTCCCAAAGAAGCGCTCTTAGAAGCCGGATTTTTTGAAAATGAACTGGATACTTTCGAAATATTTGAACCAGTCGGTTGTGATAAATGTACCAACGGCTATAAAGGAAGAGTCGGAGTTTATCAAGTAATGAAGTTTTCAAAAAAAATTGGTCAAATTCTGATGGAAGGTGGAAATGCCCTAGATATAGCTACTCAAGCGAAAAAAGAAGGGGTGAATGATTTACACCGTTCAGCTCTACTAAAGGTAATGCAAGGGGTAACCTCCCTCGCTGAAGTAAGCCGAGTGACCCAACATTAACTTTCTCTATCGAAACCTAATTAATTAAAGGTAAAAATATGGCTGTTCAAACAATGAAAAGCTCCCGAGCAACTGCAGGAAAAAAAACGAAAGCAGCTAAAGCTCCGAAACAATTCAATTTCAAATGGGAAGGTGCCGATAAAAAAGGTCAGAGAATAAAAGGTGAGATGACTGCCGAGTCTCCGGCTATTATAAAAGCACAACTTAGAAAACAAGGTATTAGTCCGCTTAAAGTAAATAAAATAGCTCAGCCATTATTTGGTGGTGGGCAAGGCAAGCCAATTACTCCTGCAGACGTTGCAATGTTTTCCCGCCAAATAGCAACAATGATGAAGGCTGGAGTACCTTTGGTCCAATCTTTCGATATTATTGGAAGAGGTCATGAAAAACAAACAGTACAGGATTTGTTACTTAGTGTAAAAGCAGATATCGAATCAGGGCAAACTATGGCCGATTCTCTAAGAAAACATCCGAAAGAGTTTGACGACTTGTTCTGTGATCTCGTTGATGCAGGTGAGCAATCAGGCTCGCTAGAGGGAATGTTAGATAGAATAGCAACTTATAAAGAGAAAACAGAGGCTTTAAAATCTAAGATAAAAAAGGCTCTTAATTACCCAATAGCTGTTGTAGTTATTGCCATAATTGTTACATCAATTTTGTTAGTTAAGGTTGTTCCACAGTTCCGAGATATTTTTCAGGGATTTGGAGCAGATCTTCCAGCATTTACTCTTTTTGTCATTTCTATTTCAGACTTTATGGTAGCTTACTGGTGGATGTTCTTATTTGGTGCGATAGCCTTCTTTTTTACTTACAAGAAAACGCTAGAACGCTCAAAGAATATGAGAGATAGGCAGGACAAAGCACTCTTAAAAGCTCCGGTAATAGGAGAGATTTTGCATAAATCGGCAATTGCACGATTCACAAGGACGCTTTCAACAACGTTTGCTGCGGGTGTCCCTTTAGTTGAAGCTCTTGACTCAGCAGCAGGAGCATCAGGCAATGCCCTGTACAGGGATGCAATTTTTAAGATAAGGGATGATGTGACAACGGGTATGCAAATGAATATGGCAATGCAATCAACTGGTATTTTTCCAAATATGGTAATTCAAATGATTGCCATCGGCGAGGAGTCAGGGTCTATAGACTCAATGCTCAGCAAAGTGGCAGACATATACGAGCAACAAGTAGATGACGCCGTTGACGGGTTAAGTGCTCTAATTGAACCATTGATTATGTCAGTATTAGGCGTACTTGTCGGCGGTCTCATAATTGCAATGTATTTACCAATATTCCAAATGGGTCAAGTCGTTTAACTTTCTATGTGCTCGCTTCCCCTTCTAGAAACTTCGGGATTAGCGCGAGCACGTTACCTTCCTTTAACGAAACTTCTAGCTTGCGAATTCGCACGCTAGAAGACCTAGTTAATTAGTGTTAGCCTCGGGGAAACCTCAATGTGCGGATTTGCAGGAATCGTTAGTTTCACACATCCTGAAATGCATTCTAGTAATTATATTAAAGCAATGGGAGACATGCTTCAATTCAGGGGGCCAGACGAAGAAAGCTTATACGAAAGTGATTTCATTTCGTTCGTGTTTCGACGACTTGCCATTATTGATTTGGAGAAAGGATCGCAGCCGATATGGAATGAGCAAAAAACGGTATTTGTTGCAGTAAACGGAGAAATTTATAACTACCTTGAGCTCAAGCAAGAATATTTTGAAGATAGTAACTTCCAGTCCAATTCAGACTCAGAAGTAGTCCTGCATCTTTACCTTAAATTTGGGGAAAGCTGTTTTGAAAAATTGAATGGTATGTTTGCTATCAGTATTTGGGACTCGCGAAACAATGAATTGATTATTGCTAGAGATAGACTTGGAATAAAACCACTCTATTACAGCCATACACAAAATGGATTAATATTCGGTTCCGAACTTAAAGCTATTTTGATGCATCCATCCTGTCCCAGAGAGATTAACTGGAGCCAATTACAAACAGTAGGATTACAAGACTGTGAAGAAGTACCGAGTTATGTGAATGGTGTGAATCACTTTCCAGCGGGAAGTTTCGCCAAGTTTTCATTAGAGTCTAAAAACAAATTAGTTATTCGCAGATATTGGGATATTAGAGATCGCTTGCGTATAAGTAATAAAATTTCAGCTAAGTCTGCCATAAATTCTTATAAGAATCTTATCGAAGACTCTTTAACAAAGAGACTAATGTCCGATGTACCTGTAGGCTTGTTTTTGAGTGGCGGTTTAGACTCATCTGTACTAGCTGCGCTAGCAGCTAGGAACACAAAAAATATACATTGTTTTACAGTCGTTGAAAAAGCGACGTACGAATCGGGCGACGTAGATAAAGCTAGAGAAGTTTGTGCCCAAAATGGCCTTAACTTCCACCCCATTTTATTTAGTCTGCCAGAAATGCTCAATCAGTTTGACTTATCGCAATTAGAAAAAATGGTTTTTATGATGGAATCTCCGCGATTTGACTTAGAGTGGTACTTCAAGTCAGAACTACATCGCTCAGCCAGAGCAATTGTTCCAAATTTAAAAGTAATCATACTCGGTCAAGGCGCGGATGAATTCGCTGGCGGATACTCAAGCTATTTAGGCTCACCCTTCTCGAATTGGGAAGAGTACGTTGAACAATCGGTAAAAAAACATAATCGAGACAGCTTAGCAAGAGAAAAGCAAATTCCAAATAGATTTATTAACACAGTTAAGCCAACTCATTCGAATGATCATGACCTAGGAGCCTACAAAGAAAGAATGCTCAGATTCTCGTACCAACTGCAGCACTTCAACTTATGGCATGAGGACAGAACAAGCTCCTTTTTCGGAATAGAGTCTCGTGTACCTTTTCTTGATCACCGATTGGTAGAGTTTTTATGCGAACTTCCAGAAGAATTACACAGTGAGCTATTTTGGAACAAGAATATTCTGAGACGGAGTGCAGACGAGTTAGATATCGCTTATAACCATGAACACCCTAAAGTTCCATTTTTTGTTACAACAGACAATACCACTATTTCGGATTTTGCTGTTGGAGCTTGCCGAAATATTTTTTCCGAGTTTATGGCTAAATATAGTGAAAGTTGTGAACTTTCAAAAGAAAAAATAGCCCCTCTCAAACAACTTTACATAAACTCTCAAAAACAAAACACTAAGAGTAGCCATTATGCTTGGGAACTACTCGAAACGATGTGCGTTATGATATTCGAAAAATTTTGTTTATCCCCTAAAAACTTTATGATTCATGATGATCATTCCACACAGGAACATTACCCAAAAATCAATTCAACCGACTGGTCTAATTTAGAAGAGTTAGTGCGTGGAATCAATTCTAGTGAAGGGCGTGTGGTAGGAGAAACTACTATTATTAACATACCCGACGATTGCGAAATCTTGAACCCCCTAACAGAAGATGAAGGTAAAACAGCTTTAGCACTGGTATGCAATGGAGAGCAGCTTTGTAGAGTAGAAATCCCCGACTCTCATGTTTGGATTGTTATGATGCTAGATGAAATGGGTAGACATATCTCTAATCCTCAGAATGTTGAGTTTTGGTCAAATAAAGCTAAAATCCCTGTGCAACATCTAATTCCTGTCTTGCAAGACCTTGTAAAAGGTGGTTTCTTAGTAATAAGCCAAAGAATGGAAACGGAGGCAATATGATTAAAGACTTTTTAAATAGAAAACGTATTAGTAACCAGGCGCAAGCAATCGTTTCAAAGCACTACACAAACTCAGAAAAGCGCAAATTGGAAACAGTTACAGAAGATAAAGCGGCTCGCAGGATAGAGGCTATTTCGAGAAAAATCCGCGCCGACGCTAAATCATTTAAACATCAAGAAAAGCTGGGTATCTATGGAACAGCGAAACTGGCTAAAGAAATACAAACTAAATTAGAGTCAGAAGGTCTAGAGCATAGCGTCATAAGCTATATTATTAATTCAATTGTGAGGGGCTGAGAGCCAACTAAGAGCTAACCATGGAAAACATAATCTATATTCTCCAATCTAACACCCCTCTTTTAATCGGCGTTATTTTTATCTTCGGCCTGCTCGTCGGTAGCTTTCTTAATGTCGTCATTTTCCGTTATCCCATCACCATGTTTCGTGAATGGGAATCTATGGCTAAAGAAGTTCTTGAGGAACGTGGTTTTAAATTAACGCCACCAGCTGAGCCTTTTGCTAAACAGCCGGAGAAGTTCAATTTAGTTGTGCCCCGCTCTGCCTGTCCGAGTTGTGGTCACAAGATAACCAGTCTCGAAAATATTCCTTTAGTCAGCTATATGGTGTTGCGAGGAAAATGCCGCAAGTGTAAGACTTCTATCTCGCTTCGTTATCCCTTTGTTGAGCTGCTTACAGGTGTTTGCTTTGCTCTTGCAGCTTACCATTTTGGGTTTGGATGGCCGTTAGCCGCGGTATTATTGATTACTGCCTACTTTATCGCGATGAGCTTTATTGACATCGACCATCAAATTTTACCTGATTCTATGACACTTCCGTTAGTTTGGTTTGCGTTGTTTTGTGCGTTTCAGCCACTCTTTATTCCACTGGAACAAGCGGTGCTCGGTGCGCTCGTAGGTTATTTGTCTTTGTGGAGTGTTTATTGGCTATTTAAGCTGGTAACGGGTAAAGAAGGTATGGGCCATGGTGATTTTAAATTGCTGGCGGTAATCGGAGCCTTGGTTGGTTGGCAGCAAGTCGGCTTAGTTATAGTACTTTCGGCCGGAGTTGGTGCAGTTATTGGCGGAATAATGCTCGCAGTTCAAGGCAAAGATAAAGGTACAAAAATACCTTTTGGCCCCTATCTGGCGGTGGCCGGATGGATCAGCATGCTATGGGGTGATCAAATAGTAGCTGCTTACATGAAGTATTCGGGCTTGGCTTAACTCATAAAAGTAAAGTAAAACAATCACTTACGAGAACCCCCCAATGACAAAGCGTGTAATTGGACTCACCGGTGGAATTGCATCGGGCAAATCACAAGTATCCAATTACTTTAAAGCCCTGGGTATCGATGTCATCGATGCCGATCAAATTGCACGCGATTTGTTTAAACCGAACTCCCCTCACCTAGCCAAATTAAGAGAGCATTTTGGTGATGCCATTTTTAACTCCGATAACACCCTCGATCGAAAAGCATTAGGTCAAATCGTGTTTGCGGATGCTGAGCAGCTAGCTTGGTTAAACCAACTCACGCATCCGTTAGTTGCCAAGCAAACACAAAATGAACTGCGCGAAAGCAGCTCACCTTATGTGATCCTTGATATTCCCTTGCTAGTGAAAAAGGACGGAACCATCCCTGACTATTTGACTAACATTTTGGATAGAGTTCTTGTTGTAGAAGTTGATCCGGCGACTCAATTAGCAAGAGTAATCGCCCGTGATGATATTAGCGAACAACAAGCCAAGCGTATTATCGCGGCGCAAGCATCTCCAGGCCAGCGCAGGCAACATGCCGATGATGTTCTGGAGAACAACCACAGCTTAGATTGGCTGCAACAACGTGTTATAGAGTTGCACCAAAACTACTTAGAGAATAACTTCGACTAACTCACACTTTAACCGTCTGATGCTGGGGTTAATTGTTTTCTAGGCCCGAGTATTACATAATAGCTGCCATGTAACTTATTGTTTCAACTCAGCTTATTATTTCAAATCAATAATGCTAGCACGGAAAGCCAATTTGACTATCGAAACGCCTGAACAACCTCAAGCAGTCACATTGTTGTTTGAGTACCCGCTTCAAGAAAATATCCGCACATTTATGCGGATAGAGTATCTGTTTAAACAGTTTCGCCGTAATTTGCTTTCCTCTAATGTCGATAATCACTTTTATTGTTTAAAAGTATTATTCGAAATTTTAGAAATTTTAGAGCGAGGCGATTCGCGATCTGAGTTGATAAAAGAGCTAACCCGATTACTCGAATACTTCAAAACCTTGGAAGCAAACCCGGAGGTAGACAGCTCTAAGCTTCAAAATTTCCTCAAACAAATCAAACAATTACATCAATGGATTCATTCATACGTAGGCAAGTTTGGCGATTCATTACGCAAGTCTCCGTTTATCGTTGCAGTCAAACAACGCACTAATATTCCAGGTGGTAGCTGTCAATTCGACTGCCCCGATTTACACCTATTTCTAAACCGAAATCATAACCAACGACAACAACAGCTAACATCAATGGTTGAAGATATTAAAGGGGTAGAAACCAGTGTTGAGGTCATTCTGCGACTGATCAGAGATAATGGACAGTGGACCGAACAAAGAGCACCAATGGGGAGCTTTATGATTGAGACCACCGACCGTCCGTTTAAGTTACTTCGTATCAAAACAAAAATGGAAGGCGAAATATTTCCTGAGTTTAGTTGCGGAAAACACCGCAGCAGTGTGCATTTTATGACCTTCAATGAACACCATAAAAAAATGCCTGTGAATTCGGAGATAACTTTTCAACTGGCCTGTTGTTCTTAATTACGGTAAATCGTGGCTAGAGTATTAGCTGTTGCTTAAAGTTCTTTTGTTATTTGATTATTTGGTTCTAAGACCTCCTACTTTTGGTCTCAGACCCCTACTTTTGGTATAGCGCTTGAAAAAGTAATTTGCATACAATAAACGCGTTTAATTCCAGTTCCAATTCCAAATCCAAATCCTTCGGAACAAATCACTAATTAAACAACCTACCAAGAGCACCTTTGTTAAAAAAGTCACTTATTACACAGCTAAGCCTAACCCTTTATTTAAATCCTTGGATTAGACTTGAGCTTATATAGCTTACTGCTTATATCCCGCAAGCTTGCGTCAGACTTTGGCTTTGGCTTTGGCTGTTGCTCTCAGCCTCGCCCCAAAACCTAGCCCCACTAATAAAAGCATGATAAATCCAAGGCTACCCCCACCTGATACTCTAATATCAACATCTGGCGTTAAATCATCGTAAAGGTCGTCATAATTTACAGACTCAATGGGTAAGTCATTGAGGGAGCTAAACTCTCGACCTGCGTCAGCGATGACCTCGCCTGTAAACGCATTAATAAGACTGATGGTTACATCATAATAGCCTGGTGGGTAACCATTATTAAAAGTTAAATCAACAAACTCAGTACTATTGCTTAATTCAAAATCACTCGAAGTTAAGCGTTGTTGCCAACCCGCAGCAATATTTTTTAGGATAACTTCGGCATAAACAATGTCGCCGCTGTATTGCGCATCAATATCATACTCAAGCGTTAAATCCGTATAAAAGGCATCGCCATCTTGGTCGCCAAATAAGTCTGTAGCTACAAAGCTAATTTGGCTAGTGTTATTTACAACTTCATGTTCTCGATCTTCCAAAGGCAGTGCGTACAACGAATCAACTTGATCAGAACTGATGGTTGCGACTATGCCACTTACACCCGCTTCATATAGGTCGATTAAAAAATCATAATCGCCCGTTGGAAAACCAAAATTAAGTGTTGTTGATAAACTATATTCATCACTGGCGTTATCCAAATAAATATTAAACACTTCGGTTTCAGCAAGTTCAGTCCAATCGCTGTTATTCCGGCTATAATAGATAACCGCATAAACGTCGGCTGAACCGCCGTCAAAATCGGCATCAAAACTCAGGGTAAAATCGCTGAAATAGCCATCATTATCTAAATCTAAATCTAAAATGCTGGTCGCTGAATAAAAAGAAAAACCAAATGCATTACTCGATTTTTGAGGCGTTTTATCTCTCAAAACAACATTATTACTTTTTTGTTCGAGCTGAACTCTCGGCTGTTTGGCTTGTTGGCGTCGTGAAAGTGTAACCGATCCCGCTTGATTCTCTCTCAACTCTATCGCGCCGTTTGCAGCTTGCTTGGTTTTAGCTTGATTTGACCGAGAAAAACTCTGCTGTTTAGCGCTTGCCAATTTGTTATGCTGTGAATTCAAACTGCGTTTCTCTCGAAGCTGTTTAGCATGAATTGAATACGATTCAGCCTGTTCAGCTTTTTGGTGAGTTCCAGCGTAAACACTCCCGTAGCTAAGCAAGCCAGACGTTATAGCAACTATAAGAAAAGACTTTTTCATAAATACTCCAATTAATAATCAGCAGCTTTGCGGTTTAGACCAATTTTCCAAACAATTAAACTCTTTTTTGGTTGAGTCTATTAAAACCTAGTTTGACTGAACAAAAACTGAATCTCTCAACGCCCCTAGTTTGATTATAAAACTGGGCAAAAATATTTAATAATATCAATAAGTTAATCCGCAAACACTGCAAAACATCGCCAGCTTGGGTAATCATTTAAAATCTGAGATAATGGCCTTCAACTAATAAAATTAACTATTTCGGGTTGATCAAATAACGCTCAACACAAAATCTAAACATCTGAGGGATACCATGCCAGTTTCAAAAATATCAATACTCGCGCTTATTTTAGCTGCAGCAATAACCGGTTGCAGCGATAACCAAACACAAACTTCTAGCAGCGAGACTGCAACCAAGGCGAAAGTTGAACAACCTGCCTCGACTCCGTCAAAAGCAGAATCTGAAACCCACAATCCCAGATTTGATATCTATCAACCGGTAAAATTGACCGCAGATTTAAGTCATTTGAGTGACAACCAAAAGAAAATGATAGGCCTGTTAATTGATGCCTCTAAAATTATGGATGACTTATTTTGGAAACAAGCCTTCGGCGATAAAGAAACCTTTCTTAATTCAATTAACGACCCAGCGGCTAAACGTTTTGCTGACATTAATTACGGACCTTGGGATCGGCTCGATGGCGACAAACCCTTTTTAGAAAGTTATGGCGACAAGCCACTAGGCGCTCAGTTTTACCCAAGTGACATGAGCAAAGAAGAATTTAATCAAGCCAATCTTGAAAAAGGCAAGGACCTTTATACCCTGATAAAACGTGACGATAAGGGACAGCTCTATACCCAAAACTACCACCAAGCTTATGCCACCGAGCTTAACAAAGCGGCTGATATTCTTCGTCAAGCAGCGGCCTTGGCTGACAATGCTGAATTTAAGAATTACCTTAGCTTGAGAGCTGATGCGTTGTTAACAGACAACTTTCAACCCAGCGACTTCGCTTGGATGGACATGAAAACCAATCCGATTGAGTTGGTACTTGGCCCAATCGAAAATTATGAAGACCTGTTGTTTGGCTATAAAACTGCTTATGAGTCTTACGTATTAATTAAGGATCTAGCTTGGAGCGAAAAACTTTCGCGATTTGCGGCTTTCTTACCCAAATTACAACAAGGTTTGCCTGTTGAAGAGAAATACAAACAAGACCAGCCAGGCACCGACTCAGATTTAAATGCATACGATGTTGTTTACTATGCTGGTCATAGTAATGCTGGCTCAAAAACCATAGCCATTAACTTACCTAACGATGAAGCAGTTCAGCTAAAAAAAGGTACCCGTCGTCTGCAACTGAAAAACGCAATGAAAGCTAAATTTGATCATATTTTATTACCGATCGCCGACCAACTGATCACGCCGGAGCAAAGAAAATACATAACATTCGATGCGTTTTTTGCCAACACCATGTTTCACGAAGTAGCTCATGGGCTAGGTATCAAAAATACACTAGATGGAAAAGGCACTGTTCGACAAAGTCTTAAAGAAGCGGCATCCGCATTAGAAGAAGGTAAAGCTGATATTTTGGGTTTGTACATGGTTTCCGAACTCTACAAATCAGGCGACCTAACCGAAGGCGAGATCATGGATAATTATGTGACCTTCTTAGCCGGAATCTTCCGCTCAGTCCGCTTTGGCGCATCAAGTGCTCATGGAAAAGCCAACATGGTGCGCTTTAACTTCTTTAAAGAGCTCGGTGCATTTACACGTGATCCAAAATCCGGGCATTACAGCGTTAACTTTGAAAAAATGACCGAGGCAATGAACGAGTTATCAAAGTTGATCCTAATGCTGCAAGGTGACGGTAACTACCAAGGCGCTATCGAACTTCTTAATACCAAAGGCGTTATCACGGAGCAACTTGCTGAAGACTTAGCCAAATTAGAAAAAGCTAACATTCCAGTTGATATTGTTTTTGAGCAGGGTAAAGAAGTGCTTGGAATTCAATAAACAACGCGCATGTTGAAGAATTGAATTCAAGCGTATTCATATATAACACTCGCTGCTCGTTCAGGTATAGGTTTAGTTTTAAGTGCTATGCCTGTACGAGCGCTACCAGCTAGCTAAGGAAATTTAACAATGCAACTTGCAGATACCGTTATCGCCATCACCGGTGCCGCTCAAGGATTAGGTGAACAAATTGCGATTCGCCTTGGCAATCAAGGTGCAAAAATAGCGCTCATCGATATCAATACAAATGGACTGGAATCGGTTTACAGCAAACTAAAGCAAGCCAATATTGATTGCCGTACCTATTCGGCAAATATTAGTAATGAAACTGAGGTGGCTGACACCTTTGCTGCAATTCAAACTGATTTTGCAAGGCTTGATGGTTTAGTCAATAACGCTGGAATTATTCGTGACCAGTTGTTGCATAAGTCCAGCTCAGAGGGGCAACTTGATTCCTTGACTCTAAGTAATTGGCAGTCTGTGATTGATGTTAATTTAACCGGTGTATTTCTTTGTGCAAGGCAAGCGTCAAAATTGATGATTGAAGCCAAGATCAAGGGTGTCATCGTTAATATTTCTTCTATCTCTCGCGCTGGCAATATTGGTCAAAGCAATTACTCTGCGGCAAAGGCAGGAGTCGTTGCGCTCACCGTTACTTGGGCAAAAGAACTTGCACGTTATGGAATAAGAGTGGGTGCCATTGCTCCTGGATTTATCGAAACCGAGATGACCAAAAGCATTAAACCAGAACTTTTAAAACACATTGAAGCGAGCGTCCCGCTTGCTCGCATGGGCAAACCCGATGAGATTGCACATACGGTTCAGTTTATTTTAGAAAATGATTACTTTTCAGGACGCGTTATCGAAGTGGACGGAGGCTTAAGAATTTAACCGCTGATGCAATTGGAATAAAACCATAAACCAAGTTAAACCGACGGCCATGGCTTTATCTGACTCCACTCCAACAACCTCTTCTCGCCATTGATTCGCTTCGCTGATGTCGTCCTTATAGTCTTCAAATACTTGCTGGGCAACTTCTAGATCTTTTAGATCCGGAGCTATCCATTTATTTTGAAATGCAAATCTTACAGCGTCTTCTTCTTGAGGAAATTGCTCTTTAAGATCCCTTGCTAGCAACTGTCGCACATAGTTGGCAAAGCCAGACTCTAGCAGGTCTAAATGACCGGTAGAATGACTAGTGTGTTGTTGATTAGATTGCTGGTGAACGCTACGCAGTTTTTCAGCATACTTGGCTTCCATCTGCTTAATTATTTCAAGTTCGCTCGGGGAAAGTTTACTGATGTCACCATCTACTGTTTGCATCTTTTCTGCAAGCTTCGCAAAAATTGCTTTATCTTCCTCAGACAACTGAGCAATCATCTCATTTAACACTTCTTTCATTTTAAAATTCTCAATAAAACCTGATTGATAGTGATTAACTTTCTATTGCCAGTTTTAACCCATGATCGGCGTAAGACTGTAAATCAATTCCAAAAGCGGTATTTTCATACGCCTTGATTATTTTATAGGGATTGGACTCAGCATCCAATGGCATTTTAGCAAGATCGATCACTTTTTCTTTTCTTGGTTGCTTATATTCATCTAACACCAAAATTACTTTTGGTTTAAGCTTCAATTCGCTGTTTGCTTTGATAACAATTCCGACTTCACCATTATGCATTTCAACAATTGAACCCGGCGGATAAATACCACGCCACTGGATAAACTGAATGACAAGTTTTTCGTCAAAGTGACTATTGCGACCATTCATCAAAATTTTGTAGGCTTCGACGACGGAGAGCGATTTTCTAAAAACTTGCGGTGAAGTCAAAGACTCAAATACATCAACAATACTCACCAGCCGAACATTTCTTGATAATTTATCTCCCGTTAATCCTCTGGGATAGCCTTGCCCTCCGAGGCGCTCATGATGGTTAACGGCAATATCGATACAGCTATCGGTCAGCTCTTTTTTTCCTTGTAAAAGATCCAGCGAGTATTTGGGATGGCGACACATTTCTGCCATTTGATTGTGGTTTAGTTTTCCTTCTTTATGCAATAATTTGTCATCAACTCTAAGTTGACCAATGTCGTGCAATAGTGCCCCCATTCCGATATTTTCTAACTCGCTTTCATCACAGCCTAAATAGCGCGCAAAACCGATCGATAAAATACTTACATTTAAGCAATGCTCCGCTTGCGAGCTACTTTTTCCTTTTAATAGCGTCAACATTAACATCGCATCTTCATTGGCGAGCACTTGTTTTACATTTTCTTTTACAGCACCTCGTACACCATGAAAATCGACATCCTCACCGAGCATAATTCGATCCATCACGCTTTTCATTAAGCGATTCGAACGATCAAACCTCGAGGCGGCTTTGGCAAGCTTATTGGCCAAGTAGTTTTCTTTTGCTTCGGCAGAGTCTTCATTGGCTTCTTGGTAGCTTTTAGATGTTGATGTAGCCAGCTGGAATCGCTTGTATTGGGATTCGCTTCTAAAATCGACATAGACATATTCGCACTGTTCTTGAACAGTGTTGATATCGTTTTCATCTTCTATGGTAAAGCCCTGTAACAAGAAGCTTGATTTATTCCAATCAATATCGAGCTCACTCACAAACATTCCGACTTGCAAAGCTTCGGCATAGACTTTTATTCGTTTTAGGTGTTCAATTGCCATGTTTTTTATTACTCGTTAGAATTACCGAGAGTATTGCTAAATAATTCATGTGGGTCAATCACTTGTTGTAAATACTACCCTAGCTTAGCCGACGTTTGTGACAGTGTTATTTCTGCTGGAATAAATTTAACGATTTCTGGGGTTAAACTATCTTCGATTAAAATTTAATGCTTTAAAACTTTATTGATTTGAAACTCTAATGATTTAAGGCATGGAAAAGTTAAAATCCCAGCGTTCCTAAAACTAACCCACTAAAAGTAAACAACTACTGAGGCGGTTGCACTTTTAGCCCTTTATCTGCATAGGCTTGTAAATCAATTCCAAACGCGGTATTTTCGAATGCCTTTACAATTTTGTAGGGCTCAGACACGGCATCTAAAGGCATTTTCGAAAGATCAATAATTTTTTCTTTTCGGGGTTGTTTATATTCATCGAGAACCAAAATCACTTTGGGCTTGAGCTTAAACTCGGAATTGGCAGCAATCACGATGCCGACTTCGCCGTTAACCATTTCTACAATTGCACCTGGCGGATAAATCCCACGCCATTCGATAAACTTGACCACCATATTTTCGTCATAATGCGTACCCTTTCCAGCCATCAAAACCTTATAGGCATCCACCACCGACATGGATTTGCGATAAACTTGCGGGGTTGTTAGCGATTCAAAAACATCAACGATGCTAACGAGTCTCACGTTTGCCGATAACTTCTCGGCGGTCAATCCTCTGGGATACCCTTGCCCTCCTAATCGCTCGTGATGATTGACAGCGATATCGATACAGCTCTCACTCAGACCTTGTTTGCTTTGCAAAATATCCAGACCGTATTTGGGATGTCGGCACATTTCAGCCATTTCATTCTGATTAAGCCGCCCAGCCTTTTTCAATAACTTTTCGTCAACTCGAATTTGGCCGATATCGTGTAATAACGCGCCCATACCAATATCTTCAAGAGCACGCTGCTGGTAGCCTAAAAATCGTGCAAAACCAATTGCTAAAATACTTACATTGAGTGAATGCTCGGCGCGCGAATCATTTTTATTTTTTAACAATGTCATCATCAACATTGCATCTTGGTTTTCCAACACCTGCCTGACGTTTTCCTTAACCACGTTTTTCACGCCATGTAGATCAAAATCTTCCCCTAGCATAATACGATCCATCAAGCCCTTCATCAGTT
Organism: Kangiellaceae bacterium; assembly: GCA_965230525.1. GTDB lineage: Bacteria > Pseudomonadota > Gammaproteobacteria > Enterobacterales > Kangiellaceae. Next base: position 2,627,859 of record OZ246008.1, on the reverse strand, counting down.
TAGAGGTTTTCTTAAATCGATCGGCGGCGGGGGACAACTTATTAGCCAAATAGTTTTGCTTGGCTTCATAAGAATCTTGATTAGAAGTTTGATAAGTCGTTGAGCGAGTGGTGGCGAGTCGATAGCTTTTAAATTGTGACTCACTTTTGAAATCCACATAAACAAATTTACATTGATTCATCACCGCATCGATATCACTTTGATCTTCAATGGTGAAACCTTGCAATAGAAATGTCGACTCGCTCCAATCACGATCGAGCTCGGCAACGAACATGCCTTTTTGCAAGTCCTCTGAAAATACTTTAACCCGTTTTAAATGATTGAATGACATAAATTATATAATTAATATCCTGTGAGTTTTTGAGTGATGAATTGCTCGAAAAGCGTGAACATTTGTTTCAACATCGGCACCACAACATCTCGCTTACTCGGGTCTATTTCGAGTGTTTCTTCATTTAAATAAGTGGCCTGAGAAAGCTCTAATTGTATCGCGTGAATGTTGTCATTGGGGCGTCCATAAGCTCGGGTGATATAACCGCCCTTAAAGCGCCCATTAAGAACTTTGGTAAAACCTGGCGGCGACCAACTATCGACCAGTTCAGACAGCTCCTTAGCGCAGCTTTGCTGGTTATTGGTGCCAAAATTAAAATCTGGTAACTTGCCTTCAAAAAAACGCGGGACCTGTGATTTAATTGAGTGCGCTTCAAACAGTAACGCGCCTCCAAATTCCGCTCTAATCTGCTTGAGCGTGCTTTCTAATTGATTATGATACGGCAGCCAATAGTCTTGGATTCTTTGTTTAATTTCTTGCTGGCTCGGCAACTCATTATTGAGGTAGATCGGTTGCCGGTCAAACTGAGTGGTGGGGCACAACTCAGTGGTATCCTGTCCTGGATAAAGACTTTCATCATTTTGCGGGCGGTTTAAATCGATTACATAGCGGTTATAGCGCGGACAGATTAAGTAGCAGCCTTGTGATTTACTGAAGTCATAGAGTTGATCTAAATACCAATCGGTATCGATAACCCGCTTGGCTGAATTGGTCATACGAGCAGCAATAGACTCAGGTATCTCAACGCCATTGTGCGGCATAGAGACTAAAATTGGCTTCGTCCCTTGGAAAAACTCAAAGGTCTTATTCTTCAACGTGCTCACTCCTGCTAGTTTCGAGGGTAATCGAGCTAACTAATTGATTTTATTAAGTATAGCTCTAAAACTTTCTTTTTCACCTAAATCCACTGTTTAATTTTACTTTCAATCACTTGTATATACAACCAAACATATGCATAATAATGCCATGAGCAAAACCGTGAATCGATATCAATATGTAAAAGACTATGTGCTTTCCGGCATCAGTAATGGTAGCTGGCAGGCCGGTGAACGTGTGCCTTCGGAAAATGAGTTGGTCGACTTGTGTAACGTCAGCAGAATGACCGCAAGACGCGCATTACAAGAGCTATTGCTGGAAGGAACATTAGTACGAATAAAAGGTAAAGGAAGCTTTGTCGCTGAAGAAAAACAACAGTCGGCACTCCTGCAAATCAATAGCATTGCAGCAGAAGTAAAGCTCAAAGGTCACGCTTATGACTCCCAACTTTTAGCCTTATCACAGGTGACTTTAGACGATGACATCGCCAAGGCGCTAGAGCTTTCTGCGGGGGATTTTGCTTATTTTTCACAGGTGGTGCATCAACAAAATGGCAAGCCGATTCAGTTGGAAGTGCGTTGGGTGAACCCAAGTTTTGCCCCGGAATACCTCGAGCAAAATTTCGAAGAAACCACGCCAGGGGAATATTTAACTGAAATTTTGCCAATCACGGAAGCGGAGCACCAAATAGAGGCCGTTATCGGCCCAGACAAAATCAGAAAGCTGTTACAAGTGGATGATGATGAGGCACTGTTGTTGCTTAGCCGAAAAACATGGTGTGGTGACAAATTGGTCAGTTTTGCAAGGCTATTTCACCCCGGCAACCGCTACAGTTTTGGCACTAAATTCACACCAAAATAGTGAATTTACTGCAACGATAAAAACTAACATTGTAGAGAGGAATTTCTAATGAGTGATTCAAATACTAACCACAACTCCGATCCAAGAATAGATCCAAACCGTGTGATTAAGGCCCCTACCGGAAGCCAATTAAATGCAAAGTCTTGGTTGACCGAAGCGCCATTAAGAATGTTAATGAATAATCTTGATCCCGAAGTTGCGGAAAATCCGCAGGCGCTGGTTGTGTATGGCGGAATTGGCCGTGCCGCAAGGGACTGGCAGTGCTATGACAAAATTGTAGAAACCTTAAAAACCTTAGAAGATGATCAAACGCTCTTGGTTCAATCTGGAAAGCCTGTGGGCGTGTTTCAAACTCATGCCGATGCGCCACGAGTGTTGATCGCCAATTCCAATTTAGTTCCAAGCTGGGCCAATTGGGATCATTTTAATGAGCTCGATAAAAAAGGATTGATGATGTACGGCCAAATGACCGCTGGCTCTTGGATTTATATCGGTAGCCAAGGCATTGTGCAAGGTACCTATGAAACTTTTGTTGAAGCCGGACGACAACATTTTGAGGGCAATACACAAGGTAAATGGATTCTAACAGGCGGCTTAGGTGGCATGGGTGGCGCACAACCGTTGGCAGCAGCAATGGCAGGTTACTGCATGATTGCTGTTGAATGCGACGAAACCCGAATTGATTTCAGATTGCAAACTCGTTACTTAGATAAAAAAGCTACCAGCATCGATGAAGCACTCGAAATGCTTGAACAAGCTCAAAAAGCTAACCAAGCCATATCCATTGGCTTATTGGGTAACGCAGCAGAAATTTTTCCTGAACTACACAAACGCGGCGTCACTCCCGATCTGGTTACCGATCAAACTTCAGCGCACGATCCTGTTAATGGTTACCTCCCAATTGGCTGGAGTGTTGCGGAGTGGCGGGAAAAGGCCAAATCCGATCCTAAACTGGTCGCCCAAGAAGCGCGAAAATCAATGGCAATCCAAGTACAAGCAATGCTAGATTTTCATCGTTTAGGTATCCCAACCGTTGACTATGGAAACAACATTCGACAAGAAGCGTTCGATCAAGGTGTTTCTAATGCATTTGACTTCCCAGGGTTTGTACCCGCTTATATTAGACCTCTTTTTTGCCGCGGTGTAGGTCCGTTCCGTTGGGCTGCCCTTTCCGGTGACCCAGAAGATATTTATAAAACCGACCAAAAAGTTAAGGAAATTATTGCCGATGATCCTCATTTGCATAATTGGCTAGATATGGCACAAAAACGCATCAGTTTCCAAGGTTTGCCGTCGAGAATTTGCTGGGTTGGGCTTGGACTTAGGCATAAACTTGGCCTAGCGTTTAATAAGATGGTTCGAGATGGTGAACTAAAGGCACCGGTAGTCATAGGCAGAGATCATCTAGACTCCGGATCGGTAGCCAGCCCTAATCGAGAAACTGAGAGCATGAAAGATGGTTCCGATGCCGTTTCCGATTGGCCGTTACTTAATGCGATGCTCAATGTTGCTGGTGGCGCTACCTGGGTGTCATTGCACCATGGCGGTGGAGTCGGCATGGGTTACTCGCAACATTCAGGTGTGGTGATCTGCTGTGATGGTAGCGAAGCAGCAGACGCGCGAATTGAACGCGTGCTTTGGAATGACCCTGCGACCGGCGTGATGAGACATGCGGACGCTGGCTATGATATCGCGAAAGATTGTGCCAAACAAAACCAATTGAATTTACCGATGCTCAATCAGTAATAAGTTAAGAATTAAGAATAAGAGGTGTGTAGATGACTCAGTTCATAATAAAACCTGGCCAGTTGAGCTTAAATGACTGTCGTAACATTTATCAAAACGATTTGACCTTTTCGCTTGATCCAAGCTGCGTTGAAGCTATTAACCGTTCTGCTCACACAGTGCAAAACGTCATTGATGAAAAGCGAACCGTTTATGGAATTAATACAGGCTTTGGGTTGCTAGCTTCGACAAGTATTCCTGATGATAAGTTGCAGCTATTACAAGAAAGTCTAGTGCTCTCACATGCCGCGGGAATTGGCGAGCCATTGGACAAAAACATTGTTCGGCTTTTAATCGCGCTAAAAATCAGTAGCTTGTCGCAAGGCTACTCGGGCATCCGATTAAAAGTCATCGAAACTCTGATCAGCTTGATCAACCACGATATCTACCCTGTCATCCCGAAAAAAGGTTCGGTCGGAGCGTCGGGCGACCTCGCCCCCTTAGCACATATGAGTTGTATGCTAATTGGCGTTGGTGAAGTTTTTTACCAAGGCAAGCGAGTTACAGCCAAGCACGCACTCGAATCAGTTGGGATTGAACCAACCGCGCTGGCTGCCAAAGAAGGATTGGCACTTTTAAACGGTACTCAGGCTTCCACTGCCATTGCCTTAACAGGTTTGTTTAAAACTGAAAATTGCTTTGCTTCAGCAATTGTGGCGGGCAGTTTATCTGTCGATGCTGCACTTGGCAGTATTGCCCCTTTTGACCAGCGAATTCACAAAGTTAGGGGACATGCGGGTCAATCAACGGTAGCACAAGCTTATCGAGATATGTTGCAAGGGAGTCAACTTCTCGACTCTCATGCCGACTGCGGAAAGGTTCAAGATCCCTATTCGCTTCGATGCCAACCACAAGTGATGGGTGCTGTACTTGATCAAATTAGATTTCAAGCGAGCGTATTGCTAACCGAAGCCAATGCGGTTTCTGATAATCCGCTGGTTTTTTCTGATGCTAACGATATTATTTCGGGTGGAAACTTTCATGCCGAGCCGGTAGCCCTTGCCGCAGACGGCTTAGCCATTGCGGCGGCAGAAGTGGGTGCCATTAGCGAGCGGAGAATTGCGTTAATGCTGGACAAGCATCTCAGTCAACTACCACCATTTTTGGTTAACGACAGTGGTGTAAATTCTGGTTTTATGATTGCGCAAGTCACTGCCGCCGCGTTGGCAAGTGAAAACAAAACTTTGGCTCACCCTGCCTCAGTCGATAGCTTGCCCACCTCGGCAAATCAAGAAGACCACGTGAGCATGGCAACGTTTGCAGCATGTAAGTTAATTGAATTGTCTGATAATTTGGCTGGCGTGATTGCCGTTGAACTTTTATGTGCCGCTCAAGGGGTCGAATTACGCGCACCGCTCAAATCGTCCTCGGCATGTTTAGAAGCAATTAAACTGATTCGAACAAAGGCTGATTTCTATCAAAAAGATAGGTATATGGCGAGCGATATAGAAGGCATTATTGAGTTGATTCACCAAGGTCAATTTAATTCCTTTGCAACGGTTGTCCAGCTACCTTCACTAAGTAAATAATTAGGTTTCACTCGGTAAACAAACTGTCTTTACCGAGTGAACTAATTCCCACAAACGGCGAGCGGTTTCCTTCGTTTTGTATAGACTTAAACGGTTTACTCAATCCAATCTAACCTTCTCTCTAACACGCAAAGGCTAAACTTTTAATCTTAGGATTTGTTTAAGTATTTTGAGCTTAAAACATACTATTCCAGATAAACCGACGGATTTTGCTCGCGTAAATTATAACGCGAGGTCATCACTTCACCGTATGCGCCAGCGGAACGTATGGCAATCAAATCCCCCCTCACCGTTGTTGGCAAACTAACCGACTTCCCAAAGCAGTCACTCGACTCACAAATCGGACCAACAACATCATAGTTTTTAGTGGCTTTATCACTGGTTAAATTCTCGATCCGATGATAACTTTGATAAAGTGCTGGTCGCATCAGCTCTGTCATTCCTGCATCTAAGATAACGAAATTGGTAGCACTTCCCTGCTTAGTGTAAAGCACTTGGCTGATCAAGCTGCCGCACTGTGCAACCATGGAGCGACCCAGTTCAAAATGTATGGTTTGCCCCTGCTTACGTTCGAGAAATTGATCGAATATTGCGAAATAATTTTCAAAATTTGCAATTGCATTATTATCGGGATCGGCGTAATCAATCCCCAGGCCACCACCAAGATTAATATGATTAATTGATTGACCGTGGTCTCGCATCCACTGGTGAATTTCATTAACTCGAAGACATAAGCCTTTAAAAACGTTTAAGTCAGTAATTTGCGAACCGATATGAAAATGAATACCAGTCAACTTTATATTGGATGAATTCGACAAACAATCAATGACATCGGGTAAATCGGATTGATTGACGCCAAACTTATTTTCATCAAGCCCCGTGGTGATGTATTTATGAGTCTTTGCATCGACATTAGGATTGATTCGAATCGCAATCTCTGCGACTTGAGAACGCGCCTTTGCGAGCTGATTAATGACTTGGATTTCTTCTATTGACTCACAATTAAACGCTTGGATTTTATTTTCCAGAGCGTAAATTATTTCCTGGTCACTTTTTCCGACTCCCGCAAATAAGACCTGTTTCGCATCAAATCCATTTTCGAGTGCCGCCTTAATTTCGTTACCACTCACGCAGTCCGCACCAAACCCTACCTGACAAACTTCTTGCAGAATTCGAGAATTACTATTGGCCTTTACCGCGTAATGAATATCAAAATCGTATTGCTTTGCTAAGCTGTTTACTTTTGCCAAGGTATTTCTTAGCAAGCTTAAATCATAGAAATAAAATGGCGTTTGGTACTGTTTTAAAGCTTCGATGCGCTCTTGACTAAACATTGAAAAGTCCTCTTTGCAACGCTTTCAATGCCTCAATTTTAAATTGTTCGGGGACTAACACAGAAATGTTATGAGCGCTTCCGCCAAATGAAATCATTCGAACCGGAATATTTTGTAACGCAGAAATCACTTTTGAATTAACACTTTTATTTTCAATTAAGTGCTCTCCAACCACACTGATGATAGACAAGTCTTGATCAACATCGACTTGCCCAAACTCGTTTAATGCCTCGACGATTTCATTAAGGTAACTGGTATCATCAATGGTGACGGAAACCGCTACTTCTGAAGTGGTAATCATATCGATGGAAGTATGATAGAGCTCAAAAATCTCAAAAATTCTGCGCAAGAACCCTTGCGCTTGAAGCATTTCACTCGAGCGTATTTTAATCGCTGTAATGCCACTTTTGGCAGCCACTGCTTTTACTTTTGCTCTTTCTGATTGACTACCAATCAATGTGCCGAGCGCTTGAGGCTCTAGAGTATTTAATAGCCTTACTGGTATGCTGCATCGTCGTGCAGGCTTAATACTTGCTGGATGCAATATTTTAGCGCCAAAGTAGGCAAGCTCAGCCGCTTCATCGTAAGATAATTCTCGAATCGGATAAGTCGAATCAACATAACGTGGATCGTTATTGTGCATCCCATCAATATCAGTCCATATTTGTAACTCGTTTGCGCCGATAGCGGCGGCAAAAAGAGATGCCGAATAATCGCTACCGCCGCGCTGTAAATTGGAAACTTCACCAAATGCGTTTCTGCAAATAAATCCTTGGGTGATAAAAATCTGAACTGCATCTTGGTTGGCGAGTGGTTCAGCCAGTTGCGTTTTTAAGAAAGCCTCATCAGGGCGTCCATCAGTATTTAGCTTTAGCAAATCTAACGCCGACAATAATTGGCATTGAATCTGTTTTTCTTGGAGCAATAGGGTAAAAAGTTCAGTCGAAATAATTTCCCCTTTGGCGAGCAAATGAAATTCCAGCGAAGCGACAAAACGTTGTCGAACATTATCTAAAACATCCTGAAGTTGTGCTTGAACAAACTCAACGGCTTGTTCGCGAGCATCAGAAGATTGAAACAATTGCTCAATGTATTGATGGTACGCATCCATTAATTCTCGAGTCTTAGCTTCCGCCAATTCAATATTACGGTCTTTTATTGCTGTAAAAATAGCCACTAAAGTATCCGTTGTACCTGCCACCGCGGACAATACAACAATCGCCTTTGATTGTTGTGAGACAATGTTAGCAACATTTTTCATTCGCTCTGCAGTACCGAGCGAGGTCCCACCAAATTTAAGAACATTCATCAACGCGTTATCCTTGCTGTTCAATCAGGCATTCTGCGATTTGAATCGCATTGAGGGCGGCACCTTTCCATAATTGATCCGCCACAACCCAAAGTGCCAAACCATTATCACATGAAATATCTTCTCTGATTCTACCCACATAGGTATTCATTGTTTCGCTGGCATCCACGGGTGTTGGGTATCCGCCATCCTCTCGACGGTCAATCACCTCAATTCCGTCGCTCGCTTCGAGCACTTGTCTAGCGCGTTGTTCACCAATGTAACTGCTAGTCTCAATGTTTATTGCTTCAGAATGTGCGCGAATGACTGGCACGCGAACACAATTAGCCGAGATACGAATGCTTGGGTCCTCCATAATCTTTTTAGTTTCATCAACCATTTTCATTTCTTCTTTGGTGTAACCATTTTCTTGGAACACATCAATATGAGGAATAACATTAAACGCGATTTGCTTAGTAAATGCAGAAATTGTTGCTTCCTTTCCTGCTAAAAGTTCATCTGTTTGAGAGTGCAATTCACTAATTGCCGCTTGGCCGGCGCCCGATACGGCTTGATAGCTAGACACTAGGATTCGTCGAATCGGCGAAACCTGATGCAATGGATTAAGTGCCACCACCATTTGAATTGTTGAGCAATTGGGGTTGGCGATAATTCCTTTATGATTTTTTAATGCGTGCTTGTTGACTTCAGGCACCACAAGCGGCACTTCATCATCAAGTCTAAAAGCGCTGCTGTTATCAATCACAACAGCGCCTTTTGCTGCGGCAATTGGCGCATACTGTTGGCTATGAGCGCCACTGGTCGCAAAAAATAGGAAATCAATGTTGTCCAATTTCTCCTCAGAAAACGCGATCACTTGCAATTCACCAAAGGGTGTTGCTAGTTTTTTTCCGTGGGAGCGCTCAGAACCAAATAAAATTAATTCCTTAATCGGAAAATCTCTTTTAGCCAATAGCTTGATAATTTCCTGTCCCACCGCACCCGTAGCGCCAGCAATAGCAATTCGATATGTCACTAGTTTACCCTTAAATTTCTTGTTTTAACTAACCTGAGGCTAGTTTTGAAAAACCACCAGAATACCTCAGACTAGTTACCAATACGGAATAATTTTTGGTTATTATAAGCTGAGTTTAGCGTATTTTATTGAATCACTTATGAATTGAGGAATAACAATATAACTTTTTAGTATGTTATTTTTGCTTGACCTTGAAAAATACAGCGTGATATAAATGAATCAACTTTGACACAACAAACGATTTTAGTTTAGAAAAAACAATGAACCATTCAACAAACACCTTTAACAAACCAGCGATGACCATGGGCTATCTTATGCTCGCGCCTGTTTGTGCTTGGTGTTTTTCTATGTTTAAACAAGTGCGTATTTCGATTAAACATAGAAAACGGGTGGTGTTCTGACGAATTTAATCGATTAATAAGAAATTCTAAAAAACCACCCAGCCAAAAGCTCGGTGGTTTTTTTTTACTTAATTTTTGACTTTTACTAGCAAAATACATGTACCACAACAAACTATTTATCATCACACAAATATTTATCATCACAAAAAGGGAAAACGGAAATGAAGCTACAACAACTAAGGTTTATCCTAGCGATAGCCGAAAATGGTTTAAATATAACTCAAGCGTCTGAGCGCCTTTACACCTCTCAGCCGGGTGTTAGTAAACAGCTCAGGCTTTTGGAGGAAGAATTAGGCATTAAGATTTTTGAACGAAATGGTAAAAACTTGGCAGGTATTACCGAACAAGGCAACGTGGTTCTTGCAAAGGCGACCGCAATTATGCGAGAAATTAATGAAATAAAGCAGTATTCTAACGAGCAAAATCCAACTCGTCGACCACTTCCATTACAACCTAACTTAGTGGCCGCCTAGTTTAATGAAAAATTTTATTGTTCGAGCACAAGGCTGCTCTGATCGAGTAAGCCTTGTTTAAAACGTTCGAAATCCGATTGAGCAACAAAATAAAGCTCTCCTTTTGTATCCGGTTTTCCGGTTAAAAAGTAGCTCTTTATCTTTTTGTTTCTTCGATATCGTTCACTAATTGGTTTAATTTGATGCGACTTACTGCATCGATGCACCAGTAGCCATGGTGCGCTTGGCAAATTAAACTTGCCACTTGCTTTTGGCGTAGCTCCAATTGAAGTTGCCACTTGTTTCCAACGTTTTCCGTGACCAGTCTCTTTATATAGCTCGTAAGCTATCGCATGCGCAAATTCATGCAATATAGTATCTTTTACTACATCCTGATGATTACTCTGAGCATGACTACGGCTGATTGAAATCCGCTTATCAGTCAGTCGACAAATTCCCGCCCTGCGCTTCGCGTTATCATAATCTACAGACCAGTTTTGCAAAAATGGATAGTCTTTTATCAGGTCCAAATGTATTTCGTTGATTAAATTTGATATGGAATCTAACATTTGAGTTAATCGGTTAGCCTCATTAATTCGGAAGAAAATTGAGATTGTTGATTAGCAGAACTATTTATTAACTTTAATTTTTCGGCTCGAGTCACTTTTTTAATTTGAGCTTCAACCTGACTCGCCTCTGAACGATTATCAGCTTGCTGCACAAACACTAGTTTTTGAGGTTGTCTGCCACGAAAGAACTTGGCCCCCTTGTTCTTGCCTTTGCTTATTCCACAATGTTCGCGCCAGCGACGAGTCACATCGGTAGTGATCCCGGTATAAAGCGAGCTGTCGGAGGCTTCTATCATATAGACATACCATTGGTTCATCGGGGCTTAATACTCTTTTTGCTCGAAAGCGTTGACCTTAGGTTCGACTTATTTGGCCGAAAGTTCATCGCGCTCTATCACGCTCGATTACAACTGCACCCTCTGAATCACTTTCGATTTAAACAATCAGTGATCATTGGAGGTCGCTCCATTATAATAACGTTTTTTAGTCAATGAGAGAATTCAAAGTGAATCAACAATTACCAGAAATTAAAATCGATGAAACATCACTCGTTAGGGAAGAAGTTTATTCTGATCAAAAAATCGGTAGCGTCAGAGTGCTGACGCCGGTATTAAAAAATGGCGAACAGGACTCAAGTCGCGAGGTTAGCTACTTTGGACAGACTCAAGTGATGACACCTGGTGGCGCCTTACCACTTAATTTTGAGCTAAAAGCCGATAGTCTTGAAGCTGCGTTTGACGCATTTGGTGATGCGGCAAAGGAATCCATGGAACAAACCATGAAAGAAATCCAAGAGTACCAACGTGAGCAAGCGTCAAAGATTGTTGTTCCTGGGCAATCAGGATCACAAATCCAAATGCCTTAATAACCCTGACTTCGGGATTATTAACTGACTCGCACTTCCATTACATCGGTGCGAGTTAGTTCAGTGCTTAACCAACCCACACCCTTGCATTACGGAACATTCGAGTCCAAGGACCATCTTCACCCCAGCCTTCCGGTGCATATGAATTTTGCACAGTACGAGCCACCCGCTCTGGATGTGGCATCATAATCGTTACTCGACCATCGGTGGTGGTTAAGCCTGTCATGCCAAATGGCGAACCATTCGGGTTACTTGGATACTGCTCAGTCGCTTTACCATAATTATCAACAAATCGTGCGGTGACCAGACCCGAATCAGCGGCTTCAACCGCATGCTGTTGTGATTCAAACTCTGCCCGCCCTTCTCCGTGAGAAACCGCAATCGGGATCAACGACCCTTGCATTCCCTGCATAAAAATCGAAGGACTCTCTAGCACTTCGACCATCGAAAAGCGTGCTTCAAATTGCTCCGATCGATTTCTAACAAAATGCGGCCAATGGTCACTCCCCGGAATAATAGAACGCAAATTCGACATCATCTGACACCCATTACAAATACCCAAAGCAAATGTCTCTTTACGTTGAAAGAAGTCACTAAACATACTTTTTAACTGGGGGTTAAATAATATCGACTTAGCCCAACCTTCGCCTGCCCCTAAAACGTCCCCATAGGAGAAGCCTCCGCATGCGACCAATCCGACAAACTCAGCTAAGTCGCGTTTTCCGGATGCTAAATCGCTCATGTGCACATCAATCGGGGTAAACCCTGCTCTAAGAAAAGCTGCCGCCATTTCCAGGTGACTATTTACCCCTTGCTCTCGCAAAATCGCAACTTTAGGTTTGTTCCCGCTGGCGATTAAGTTGGCACAAATATCTTCACTTGGGTCAAATGTCAGTTTAGGTTGAATGCCAGGATTAGTTGGGTCTGCGCGCAACTGTTTCTCTTGTTCCGCGCATTCGGAGTTATCTCTAAGCGATTGCATTTGATAACTTGTTTCAGACCAAATTGCTCGCAAGTCAGTAAACTCGCGCTGCAACCAAGTATTTTCGTTATGTTTGATAGTAATGTTCGGGTTACTGGCAAGCGTCCCAATTGGGTGAGCAACATCAGTCAAAGAAAATTCTTTAACTAATTGATTGACCTTGTCCAAATCTGACTCAGCGACTTGAATGACAGCACCGAGCTCTTCATTAAATAACACTGCCATTGGATCATCAGAAAGTTCGCTTAGCTCAATGTCTAATCCACAATTTCCTGCAAACGCCATTTCTGCTAAACAAGCCATTAAACCGCCATCTGAACGATCATGGTATGCCTTGAGCAAGCCTTGTTGATTTAATGATTGAATGAGCGAAAAGAAATTTTTCAGCATAATTGGTGAATCAACATCAGCAGGTTCTTCACCAAGCTGGTTAAATACCTGTGCAAGAGCACTCGCGCCAAGCCTGTTCTTGCCGGCACCTAAGTCAATTAGTATCAATTTAGATTCAAATCCGGACTTTAATTGAGGTGTGAGCGACTTTCGAATATCAGTGACTGGTGCGAACGCAGTAATAATCAATGATAAGGGAGCAACAACTCGTTTTGCCTGCTCGCCATCTTGCCATGCGGTTTGCATAGACATGGAATCTTTACCAACGGGAATGGTAATGCCGAGTTCAGGGCAAAGCTCCATACCGATGGCATGAACCGCTTCATACAACCCAGCATCTTCGCCTTCTGCGCCGCAAGCTGCCATCCAATTCGCGGATAATTTTATCTTATCAATGCCGTCGATTGCGCTCGCGGCAATGTTGGTTACTGACTCAGCCACTGCCATTCTAGCGGCTGCCGCGTAGCTTAAGTTAGCCACTGGGGTTCGCTCGCCCATCGCCATCGCTTCACCTGTGTAGGCACTCAAGCTAGATGCTGTGACAGCACAATCCGCCACCGGCACTTGCCACGGACCAACCATTTGGTCACGATGAGACAATCCGCCCACGGTGCGATCACCAATCGTAATTAAGAAAGTCTTGTCGGCAACCGCCGGAAGGCTCAATACGCGATTAACCGCTTCATTCAAATCGGCATTAATTGCCAATGCACGCTTACTAACCTGCGCTGATTTAACCTCGCGATGCATTTTAGGCGCTTTACCAAAAAGTACATCCATTGGGATATCGACCGGTTTATTGTCAAAATGCTCGTCATTTAAGGTTAAGTGTTGCTCTTCGAGCGCTTCCCCTAAGATGGCAAATGGACACCGCTCTCGTTGGCAAATTTGCTCAAAAATCTCTTTGTTTTCGGGAGCGACTGCGAGCATATAACGCTCTTGTGATTCATTACACCAAATTTCAACAGGGCTCATTCCAGGCTCATCGTTTGGAACTCGTCTGAGTTCAAATGAACCACCGCGTCCGCCATCGTGTACAAGTTCTGGGACTGCGTTTGATAATCCGCCCGCACCAATATCATGAATAAACGCAATTGGGTTATCTTCACCCATCGCCCAACAGTGATCGATGACTTCTTGACATCGCCGTTCCATTTCGGGGTTTTCCCGTTGCACCGAGGCAAAATCTAAGTCTTCATGGCTTGAGCCAGATGCCATAGAAGAAGCAGCACCACCACCAAGCCCAATTAACATGGATGGCCCACCCAGCACAATCACATGATAGCCAGGCTTGATTTCAGCTTTTTGTACATGTTGTTCGCGTATATTCCCCATACCACCGGCTATCATAATTGGCTTATGATAGCCTCGGACTTGCGTGCCAAAATCAAACTCAATGGCCTGTTGAAAGGTTCTAAAATACCCGCATAAATTAGGTCGCCCAAATTCGTTATTAAAAGCCGCCCCGCCAAGAGGACCTTCAATCATAATATCTAACGCAGATACAATTCTTTCTGGCTTGCCATAAGGTACTTCCCAAGGCTGTTCGAATCCGGGTATTTCAAGGTTAGATACACTAAATCCCGTTAATCCAGCTTTCGGCTTACCACCGCGTCCCGTTGCCCCTTCATCTCTAATTTCACCGCCTGAACCAGTTGAAGCTCCGGGAAATGGCGAAATAGCGGTGGGATGGTTATGGGTTTCGACCTTGATCAGCACGTGAATAGGCTCAATATGGTATTGGTATTCGCCAGCGTTTGATTCGGTTAGTGCACTTGGCCACAGTCTAGGTTGCTCAAATCCTTGAAAAACTGCCGCGTTATCACTGTAAGCCGAGAGTACCCCTTGAGGAGAAACTTTGTAGGTATTCCGAATCATATTAAATAGCGAAATATCTTTGCGCTCACCGTCAATCGTCCATTCCGCATTAAAGATTTTGTGACGGCAATGCTCAGAATTAGCTTGAGCAAACATCATCAGTTCTACATCGGTTGGGTTTCGTTGTAATTCACTGAATCGCTCAACTAGGTAATCAATCTCATCATCGGCAAGCGCCAATCCTAAAGAAACATTGGCATCGGCTAGCGCACTGCGCCCACCAGACAGAATATCAACTGAGGTCAAGGGTTTAGGTTCATGCAATTCAAAAAGAACTTCAGCATTAGCGAGCTCAAAAAAGGTCACTTCCATCATTCGGTCATGGAGTAACGGCAATAGCTTTTCAACCTCGTTGGCATCAAGCTCATCACCTTGGCTATTTAATAAATACCAGCTAACTCCGCGCTCCAATCGATTAACACCCTGTAAACCACAATTATGCGCAATATCAGTCGCTTTTGACGACCAAGGTGAAATGGTACCGGGTCGTGGCACGACTAAAACAAATGCCCCTTTGGTTTCTTTAACTTCTTTTTTAGAGCCGTAGGTTAATAACTTTTTTAGCGTGGCCAATTGTTCATCCGTCAAGGGCTTTGCTAAATCAGCAAAATGAACATATTCAGCATAAATCTGCCCCAAATCAGGGACTATTTTTTTGCATTCAGTAAATAATTTGTCAATTCTGAATCGAGATAATGCGGGAGCACCACGAAGAATTTGCATAGTTTTTGGCTCTAAACGGATGGCGGAAAATCAAGGCGCAATGATACGCTAATTTATTCAAATAATTAACCCCTAAGCACCCTAAATAAAGCCACTTTAGTGGAGTGATTGAGGTTGTTTTTATTCACAGGATTAGCCCTTTGATTTCCCCCCCGGGCCCCCCCCTATTTAGCGGCACTTAGAAGCCATATTCTAAAGTTTTTAGCTTTTGAGATACTACTATATATAAGATAAAGCCACCTTTGAAACACAAGATATAGTGCCGCACTGCTATCCCAGCCGATGCAAAATGCTTGCAGTCAGGTTTGATTCATTAGATAATCGCTGCTAATTGGAACCAAGTTCAGTCCTTGTTCAGTCACAAATTGGATAATTGTAGACAACAAACCTGCTTAGTCTCTGGGCTCAGCTGCGAGTGACCGAACTTAATTGTGCAACCGGAGTTGCCTCGAAAAAACTATGAAAAACTATTTATTCTTTTCATACAATTCTCGCCCTCCTAGGCCTCAACGAGCAAGTTGGAGCGACGGGCATATGCCAGTGGCCAAATCGGGACTTTTGCGCAACCTTTCTAAATCACTAACAAAATCGCTTACGCTTATTTGCACGCTGACAGCTCTGAGTAGCTGCAAACAACCAGAACTATCCCAGTTAGAGCAAATCCAAGAGCGAGGCGTTCTAAAAGTTATCACGCGTAACAGTCCGACAACCTTCTATGAAAGCGCTGATGGCCCGGCGGGCATGGAATACGAACTCGCCGAAGCATTTGCTGCATCTTTGGGAGTGAAAGCGGAATACATAGTGAACGATAATCTAAAAGAGATCGTAAATGCCGTTAATAAGGGAGAAGCCGACTTAGCGGCAGCAGGACTAACGGTCACTACGGCACGAAAACAACAACTTCGATTTGCCCCTTCCTATCAAACTATTACCTCCAAGTTGGTTTTTAAACAGGGCAAAAAATGGCCAAGAAACATCTCGCAGTTAGACGGCGAATTACGGGTTGTCGCACACTCTTCCTACTCTCAAGCCTTATTGGAATTAAAGCAAACTCACCAAAATCTTCATTGGTCTGAGACCACCGAACATACCGCCGAAGAATTATTAATGATGGTTTTAGATGAGACCATTGATTACACCATTGTTGATTCGACCGAACTCAGTTTGAATCGTCGATTTCATCCAGAATTAGCGGTCGCCTTTACCGTTGGCGAGCCGCAGAGCCTCGCTTGGGCGTTTGCTCCCACCGATGACTACTCTTTGTTTAGTAAATCAATTGAGTTTTTCGGCCAACAGCGCAGTCAAGGTCATATCGCCCGACTTGATGAAAAATACTATGGCCATGTGGAAAAGTTTGATTATGTTGGCGCAAGACAATTTCATCAAGCAACTGACTCGAAATTGGGCCAATACAAAGATTGGTTCGTTGAATCCGCTGGCGAAGATTTGGATTGGCGGTTGCTGGCCGCTGTCTCTTACCAAGAATCTCACTGGAACCCCAAAGCAAAATCACCAACGGGTGTTCGAGGTATGATGATGCTGACCTTGCGCACCGCCAAGCAATTGGGTATATCCAATCGTCTAGACCCGAAACAGAGCATTCAGGGTGGCGCTTCTTATCTGCGTAAAGTCTTAGCCAAGGTGCCGGATAGAATCCAAGAACCCGATCGAACATGGTTTGCACTTGCAGGCTATAATGTCGGCTGGGGACATGTGGAAGACGCCCGAATTATCACCCAACAGCAAGGTGGTAATCCCGATAAATGGGCAGATGTAAAATCCCGCTTACCTTTGCTTCAAAAGAGTAAATGGTACAAGAAAACCAAGTACGGTTACGCCCGAGGAAGTGAACCAGTTAAATATGTAGACAACATTCGACGTTACTACGATGTTTTGGTTTGGCAAGATGAAGAGAATATTGAGTCTCCAAATAATTCAATTGAATTAGATCCTAATGAAACTCAAATCGCAAATGCTGAACTAACACCTGCCAAAAAGTCTAAACCAAAAGAGTCGGCCGTTGAATAGAGCTGAGTCACTCAGCTTTAAACCAACCGTGTTTCAAATCACTCCATTACCACTTAAATAATCGGTAAACCCTATTGAACATAGCTATCCAAGGATGTTTCGGGTATGCTACGCGCCAACGCAATTTGCTAGATGATACTTTCCATGAGCTTTAAAAGCTTAGCACTAAACGACAAAATTTTAAAAGCCGTAACCGAGCAAGGTTATACCTCCGCCTCTCCTATCCAAACACAAGCAATCCCAGCAATTATTTCTGGGAAAGACGTCATGGCGGCCGCACAAACAGGAACTGGGAAAACAGCCGGTTTTACGCTTCCAATAATTCAAAACTTACTTAAAGAAAAATCAGCTAATTCAAATCACACCCTGGCTTTAATTCTTACCCCAACCAGAGAGCTAGCCATTCAAGTTTCGGAAAGTGTTGCCAAATACTCAGCACATACCAATATCACCAGTAGTGTTGTCTATGGCGGGGTCAAAATAAACCCTCAAATGATGAGACTTCGTAAAGGCGTCGATATTCTCGTTGCCACCCCCGGCCGCTTACTCGACCTCTATCAACAGAATGCAATTAAGTTTCAACAATTAAAAGTATTGGTATTGGATGAAGCCGATCGAATGCTCGACATGGGGTTTATAAGAGATATAAAAAAAATAATTTCTCTACTACCAAAACAACGCCAAAATCTTTTGTTTTCCGCTACTTTTTCAGATGAAGTCAGAAATTTAGCAAAAGGTTTAGTCAACGAGCCAGTGGAAATTTCCGTTTCTCCAAGAAATACAACAGTCCAAAAAATTAAACAATTAATCCACCCTGTCGATAAAAAACGCAAAGCGGATTTATTAAGCTATTTGATAGGCTCTAATAATTGGCAACAAGTTTTAATTTTTACTCGCACCAAACATGGAGCCAACCGACTGACTAAACACTTGATCGCAAATGGTATTAAGTCTTTAGCAATTCATGGCAATAAAAGTCAGGGCGCGCGGGTTAAAGCCCTTGAAAGTTTTAAAGCAAACAAAATCCAAGCATTAGTCGCGACCGATATTGCGGCGAGAGGAATCGACATCACAGAGCTGCCGCACGTAGTTAACTTTGATCTACCCAACGTTGCAGAAGATTATGTGCACCGAATAGGTCGAACCGGACGAGCTGGAAAGGTAGGTGAAGCCATTTCACTGGTAAGCGCAGATGAATTTAAACAGCTCGCAGCGATAGAAAAGCTAATCCAAAAAGTAATCGAAAGAAAATTAATTGATGGTTTTGAGCCCAACCATGATGTCCCAACATCACGTTTAGATCTAAAACCTTCTAAGCCAAAGAAACCCAAAAAGAAAAAGTTTAAATCCGGCGAAAGAAGTCGTACCAACAACGCCAAACCAGACAATAAAAATTCCCAACGAAGAAGAAAACCAAAACCTAAAAATGCTTCGTAAGTTTGCTCGTTAAGTCTAACAGTTGTGGGTCAGACAAAGCTTGTTGCAGACTACAATGCCACCTTTGATTAAAGGAACAATCTAGCACTTTTGTAGAGTGCTGTCGGGTTCTCTTCATCGATAGGCTGACTATAAATAAACCTCACATGCTCAAGTACTGAGCAAAAAACCCAATACGACCATCATTAAAATTAGTCCAGCAAATATCAGCCTTAATACCCTTCCCTTAACTGGGTGCGCGAAATGATTGGCCAATAATCGTCCTGCAGCCAACCAAATAAAATCAACCACCACCGCCACTAAAAAACAGATAATTGCGGTTATTACAATTCCCAGTTGTGTGCTTTCAATCGGTAAAACAAAGTGACTAAAAATGGCAAAAAAAGCGGCGTAGGCTTTGGGATTTAATAGGTTTAAAATAAATCCGTCGATAAAGCTGGGACAATTAGCCTGTTGACTTTCAGTTTGAACAATCGGTGCTGTCGCGATTTTAATGGTGACATAAATCAGATAAGCCGATGCAAGAATTTGCAAAATAATTTTTGCATTCGGGTGACTTTCAATGAGCAAGGCAACACCAAAAATAGCACCTAAAATTGCCGCTGCCAATCCAAGTAAAATTCCAAAATAAAAAGGTAATGCCCTATTAATTCCATAACTCGCACTGACAGCGGCTAACGATAATGGCGCAGGCCCTGGAGAACCTAAGAGAGCAGCGGTTGTGACAATTAGCGAGAATACAGCTTCAAGCATTTTTGTTTTTTTGCCGCCTTGCTTTAAAAAACTCAGTCAGAAGCGTGGAGCTTTGTTGTTGAAGAACCCCTTCAATAACTTCCACTTGATGATTATGACCCGCATGCTGTAATAGTTGGTATAAGCTACCAGCTGCGCCTGTCCTAGGCTCTTTAGTGGCAAAAACAATTCGCTTTACTCTGGCATGTATCATTGCCATTGCACACATGGCGCAAGGTTCTAAAGTGACATAAAGCGTCGTATCAACAAGCCGATAATTTGATAAGTGTTGTCCGGCGTTTCTTAGCGCAATAATTTCAGCATGCGCGGTGGGATCATGGTTCGCAATAGGTTGGTTAAATCCTTGCCCAACGATTTGATCATTTTTAATAAGTACAGCACCAACCGGAACTTCCCCCAATTGGCGCGCTTTTTCTGCTAGCGCTAACGCCTTGCTCATCCAAACTTCGTGTTTATCAAAGTCAGTCATTGATTTAACCAAACTTTCAAAATGACCAATTAGTTAGGCTAAGCAAGCCAATTATTCCCACTCAATGGTCGCTGGTGGCTTCGATGAAATGTCGTAAGTAACTCTTGAGATGCCATCAACTTCATTAATAATTCGGCTAGAAACATGCTCTAAGAATTCATAAGGAAGATGCGCCCAACGAGCGGTCATAAAATCAATAGTTTCAACGGCTCTTAACGCAACAACGTAATCATACTTTCGAGCGTCGCCCATCACCCCAACCGATTTAACCGGTAAGAAAACCGCAAAAGCTTGCGATGTTTTGTGGTAAAGATCATGTTTATACAGTTCTTCGATAAAGATATTATCGGCGAGCCTTAATAAATCAGCATATTCCTTTTTCACTTCCGCTAAAATTCTAACTCCTAAGCCAGGGCCTGGAAACGGGTGACGGTATAGCATGTCGTGTGGTAAGCCAAGTTCGAGACCAATTTTTCTAACTTCGTCTTTAAATAATTCTTTAAGCGGCTCGACTAACTTTAGCTTCATATCCTTAGGCAAACCACCAACATTGTGATGAGACTTAATGACATGGGCTTTACCGGTTTTAGCGCCTGCCGACTCAATCACATCGGGATAAATAGTTCCCTGTGCTAGCCATTTGGCGTTAACTAATTTTTCCGATTCGGTTTGAAAAACATTCACGAACTCTCGGCCAATGATTTTACGTTTCGCTTCGGGGTCCACTTCGCCTGCAAGTGCATCTAAAAACTGATCTTCCGCATCGATTTTAATAACATTCAAACCAAAATCAGCATGGAACATATCCATTACTTGTTGGCCTTCATTTAACCGCAATAATCCGTTATCGACAAACACGCATGTTAACTGTGAGCCAATCGCTCGATGTAAAAGCATTGCCGTTACCGATGAATCAACACCACCCGACAAGCCTAATACCACTTCATCGTCTCCCACCGCTTTTTTAATTTCGCTGATGGCATTTTCAATAATACTTTCTGCGGTCCATAGCTTTTCGCAGCCACAAATTTTTGCAACAAAGCGTTCAAGTATTCGGCCACCTTGATTGGTGTGAGTCACTTCGGGATGGAACTGAACACCGTAAAATTGTTTTTCTTCATTGGCCATTGCCGCAAGAGGCGCATTGTCTGATTCACCAATGGCGACAAAACCCGGTGGTAGTACCGCGACTTTATCACCATGACTCATCCAAACATCAAGAACCCCAACTCCGCCTTCTGAATGATCTTCGATCCCTTGAAATAACTCGCTCTTTGCAGCATGACGAACTTTCGCATATCCAAATTCACGCTTCGCCGAAGATTCTACTCGACCACCTAATTGATGAGCCATCGTTTGCATTCCATAACAAACTCCAAGAACTGGTACGCCTAGGTTGAATACCAGCTCATTCGCTCTGGGAGTATTTTCACCGATTACGCTTTCTGGACCACCCGATAAGATAACCCCATCCGGTTTAAAATCTTTGATCATTTCATCAGCTAAATCGTACGGAAATAACTCACAATAAACACCTAGCTCTCTGACGCGCCTGGCTATCAGTTGGGTGTATTGAGAACCGAAATCTAGAATTAAAATCTTTTGCGAATGGATATCAGCTGACATGATAGGCATACCCTTTTAAGTAGAAAGTAATAGCTAAGCAATCTTAACAATCATATAAAACAAATAATTAAGGCTCTAACGATCTAGGATCTGGTTAGAGCCTCTTGAAATCTAAGAAACAAACTCAATCTTTATTTAGTTGATTGATAGTTTGGCGCTTCTTTAGTGATTTGCACATCATGAACATGACTTTCACGCATACCGGCCGCAGTCACTTTTACGAACTCAGTTTTTTGTCGATAGGTTTCGATATCTGCGCATCCAGTTAAGCCCATTGATGAACGAAGTCCACCGAGCATTTGGTGAATAATGGCATTAAGTGCGCCTTTATAGGCAACTCGCCCTTCGATCCCTTCTGGTACGAACTTGTCGGCCGCATTATTGGATTGAAAATAGCGATCACCAGAACCATGCTTTTGTGCCATTGCCCCTAAGGAGCCCATACCTCGATAAGATTTATAAGAACGGCCTTGATACAACTCTACTTCACCGGGTGCTTCTTCAGTACCAGCAAACATAGAGCCAACCATGACAGAGTAAGCGCCAGTTGCCAACGCTTTACACATATCACCAGAGTAGCGAACACCACCATCGGCGATTAATGGTACACCTGTACCTTCCAATGCCTTTGCTACGTTATCGATAGCAGATATTTGTGGGACACCAACACCAGTGACAATTCGCGTGGTACAAATAGAGCCCGGACCAATTCCAACTTTAACCCCATCAGCGCCAGCCGCCACCAAATCTTTAGCGCCTTGCCCGGTAGCAATATTGCCACCAATAACTTGAATTTCTGGATAATGGGTTTTGACCCATTTAACTTTATCTAAGACGCCCTGAGAGTGACCGTGTGAGGTATCGACTAAGATAATATCAACCCCGGCTTGGACTAACGCCGCGACCCGATCTTCAGTATCTGGACCTGTTCCAACGGCAGCGCCAACGCGCAAGTGTCCGAGACTATCTTTACAAGCGTTTGGTTTTTCCTCAGCTTTTTGAATGTCCTTGACGGTGTACATTCCAGTCAGATGGAATTCATCATCGACCATTAGCACTTTTTCAATTCGGTGCTGATGCATTAATGACAACACATCTTCCGGGGTCGCTGACTCAGTGACAGTGACTAAGTTTTCTTTCGTCGTCATCACTTTAGTAATTGGCTGGTCGAGATGGCTTTCGAAACGAATGTCTCGACTTGTGACGATACCTAATAGCTCGCCGTCTTTTACCACAGGCAAACCGGATATTCCGTGAGTTGAAGTTAATTCTTTCAACTGACCAATGGTTGTTTCCGGACTAACCGTAATTGGGTCAGTCACCACGCCGCTTTCAAATTTCTTTACTTTCAAAACTTCTGCGGCTTGAGTGGCGATATCCATATTCTTATGAATAAAACCAATTCCACCCTCTTGCGCTATTGCAATTGCCAGGCGTGACTCAGTCACAGTATCCATGGCAGCGGACACAAGCGGAATATTTAAATCGATTTCGCGGGTTATTTTTGTCCTCAAGTCCACCATATTGGGCAGAACTTGAGAGTGAGCAGGAAGAAGTAAAACATCATCAAATGTGAGGGCTTCTTGAGTGATTCGCATTGTAAATTTCACCGTTTATAGAAGGGCTGATGCAGCCAAATCGGGATTATACAGATATTTTTACTGGAGTAACAATTATTTTTTAGCTATTTTTCAATTGCATTTTTAGCTAAGAGTTGCTGAAATAGCGATACTCAGCCGAGAGCAATATTGAGCTTTGTAGCACATTGTCTCAAGCCTACAACAAGCGCTCTTCGGCCACCACCGAACCATAAGGTTGTTTGTCATGCGCCAACCCTTTTTGAAACCACAAAAGCCAACAGGCCAAGGCTCACGCAATATTTTATCTGTGAGCCAGCTCAATCGACTGGCAAAACGAACGCTTGAATCAGAGGTGGGCGCTCAGTGGTTAGAAGGTGAAATTTCCAACTTTATTAGAGCAACCTCCGGCCATTGGTATTTTTCGCTCAAAGATGAACAGGCGCAAATCAAGTGTGCCATGTTTAAGTTCAAAAACCGCAGTGTCGGGTTTGTCCCCAAAGAAGGTGAAAAAGTTGTGGTGAAAGGCAATATAAGTCTGTACGAGGCGCGCGGTGATTATCAGTTAATCGCAGACTACATGGAACCTTCGGGTCTTGGCAAATTACAGCAGCAACTCAATCAACTGATTGAAAAACTTCAGCAAGAAGGACTATTTGACTCAGCCAGAAAACGCCAACTTCCCAAAATACCCAAAGCGATTGGCGTGATCACATCACCTACCGGTGCCGCAATTAGAGATGTACTCAACGTATTGCAACGCCGTTGCCCGATGGTTCCTGTCATCATTTATCCCACTCAAGTACAAGGTAAAGAAGCGACCGAGCAAATCATTAATGCATTACAAAAAGCACAAGCATTGAATCAATGTGATGTGTTGTTAATGACCCGAGGCGGCGGTTCACTTGAAGATTTATGGTGTTTCAATAGTGAACGGTTGGCGAGAGAAATAGTCAGCTCCACCATTCCAGTTGTGGCTGCAATTGGACACGAAATTGATACCAGCATTACCGAGCTGGTAGCTGACTTACGCGCCCCGACACCGTCAGCCGCTGCCGAGCTACTGGTGCCGGAACAGCAGGTATTATTTCAACAAATCGATTTAATTAGTCAAAATTTGTTAGCGAGCATTTTATACCACTTAGAACTGCGACAAAGCCGAGTGGATATGGCTCGGCTCAAGCTCAAAGATCCTAACTACCAAATTCTTAAGGCTAGTAATCGACTCGACAAGCTTGTTCAAAAATTAAATCGCTTGACCAATCAGCGCGTTGAGCAACAAGCTTCTCGACTTCAAGGGCTCGCAGCGAGACTCGAAAAGTTAAGTCCTACTCAACGGCTACTGACCCAAAAACATCAGTTAAGCGTTTTGAAATCAAAGCTACTGACTTCGATGAATTCCATTTTATCAAATCAACAAAATGAACTCCGCAGTATTGTCGGCGAATTAAATGCACTTAGTCCGCTGGCAACGTTACAGCGCGGCTATAGTGTTACTAGAGATCAAAAGTCAGAGAAAGTTATTACCAAAGTAGACCAAGTTAATCCCGATCAGGCACTAACCATTCTGCTTTCAGATGGAGAGTTGGACTGCCAGGCTATTCAGGTTCGCCCAAACAAATAGCTGGAATATCATCTGGCTTGAGTGGTTTGCAGAAAATATAGCCCTGAACTAAATCGCATTTATTGTCGGTGAGAAATTCGAGTTGCCAAGGCTCCTCAACGCATTCGGCTACCAATTCTAAGCCTAAACTGTGAGCAAGCATAATAGTCGACTTAACGATACCTTGGCTGGTTTTGTCAGACTTAAGATCCGAAATAAACATACCATCTAATTTAAGTGTATCGGCTGGAAAATCTCGAATATATTGCAAAGAAGAGTAACCGGTTCCAAAGTCATCAATCGCGATTTTTGCACCGAGCTCTTTAATTGCTTTTAAGTTCTCAACCGTTTTCTCGGTCTGCTCAATAAAAACCTGTTCAGTGATCTCAATTTCGAGCTGCTCTGCTCTTAATTGATTAACAATAATTTCGGTCTTTATATGTTCGAGCAACGAATTACTAATTAAATGGCCTGCCGAGACGTTGATGGCCACGGTTAGTTGAGTCAAGCCTTGATCTTTCCACTTTTTAAGCTGCTTACAAACTTCTGAGATAACCCAGAGGTCAAGCTGATTAATTAAGCCAGTTTCTTCTGCGATTGGAATAAATACACCCGGAGATACAAATCCTAACTCTGGATTATTCCAGCGAATTAATGCTTCAGCATTTCTAAAGTCGCCAGTTTGCATATTTTTTTGCGGTTGATAAACCAAAGAAAGCTCATTATTCTGAATGGCCTTTCGCAAGTTGGCTTCAATCGCTAATCGTTCGAGCGAGGCATTATTCATCTCTTCAGAAAAGAAACTAAAGTTACCAGGCCCCTTTTTCTTAGCATCATACATGCTAATGTCGGCATTCTTTAATAGAATCTCATGTCCCATACCATCGTCGGGATAAATACTAATACCGATGCTGGTGGAAACATGCAGGTTATGTTCTTGCAGTTGGAAGGGCTGGCTAAAACAGTCAATAATTCGTAATGCTGTACGCGCCGCATCTTTTGGTTGAGTAATGTTTTCTAGTAAAAAAACGAATTCATCTCCACCTAAGCGAGCAACAGTGTCACCGTCACGCTGTGTAGCCTTTAAACGTTTGGCGACTTCCTTAAGCAAAAGGTCACCATTTTGATGTCCAAAGGTATCATTAACCACTTTAAACCGATCTAAGTCGAGGTAAATTACCGCAATATTTGATTTAGTCCGCGCAGACTTTGAAATAGCTTGATGCAAACGGTCAACCAACAGGTAACGATTGGGCAATCCGGTCAGTGAATCGTAATGAGCCTTTTGAAACAGCTGTTTGGTTCTGACCTCCACCAATTTTTGCAACTGCTTACCTCGAGCTTCTAAGTTGCTCTCTCTTTCCTGGGCAGCATCCAGCATTCGATTAAAGCCTTTTACCAAACGACCTATTTCGCCGTCTTCACTGGGAACAAGTCTATTATCATATTCTTTCGATTGGTGAATATGATTAATGTGATCCACCATCTTACTGATGGGTGCTGTCAGAAAACGCTGAAATACACCCGCCAATAAATAAGTTATTAACAGCATTGCTAAACCAACCACTAGCAACATTTCAGCAAACGAACTTTTTGCTTCAAAAAGTAAATCAGAATCGTGTTCGACGTAAACGTATCCAACCACTTGTCCAGCAGAGCGCACCGGCTCAGTGATAATAAACTGATCCTGATTTCTAATAGTGGGGGTTTGTAAATCGATATCGGGGATCGGCATGCCTTGCAGTCGGGAGTAACTTCCCAGAATCGCTTCATTAGGTAAGACAATTGCCGCGTATTGCACAGAATCAATCACGGCAAATAGTTCAGCAACGGAGGTCGCGCCACGATCATTGATGGCCTGGAGTGCGGGAATGGCCTCGTTTCCAACCAGTTTAGCTTGTTGAACGGCAGTTTCTAAAACGGTTTCTTCTACCTGCGGCTTGGCAACTAAATACAAGTAAGCACCAATCAATGTCATGGCAACGGCCACCGCAGCAACCAGCATTAACATTAATTGAACTTTAAAAGTGGTTGGTAACCGTCTTTTGCTCACTAGAAATTCACAAACCTGTAATTCCGCATACTGATTTTCAAACCAATATGGATCCTCTTTAGACTCTTTTAAGCATAGTCAAGAATCGATCAGAATAGTCAATAATTTGTCGTAAATTCTGATTTTATGTGAATTAGTTTTAACGCGTGACAAAAGATCAGGAAATTTGATTAAAATTAGCCATTACTTGGCTAAAAATCGTCCAAACTCAAGCTACCACACTGCCCATGCAAAGGCAGGTAATCGCCAATTGCAGGGTCAAATTGATAATCTTTTTCCCACTCTCTAATGTTTTGCACAATTTCGGCTATACTGTCGGCAATATATAGGGCTTCCGCATCAGTTGTTGTCGGATGCAGCGAAACTCGCACCCAACCGGGCTTGCGAGATAAATCACCTTGGTCAATTTGACAGGTAATTTGTTCCGACATTTGCTCATCCACTCCGAGCAGGATGTGCCCATAAGTACCCGCGCAAGAGCAACCACCACGCGTTTGAATTGCATAACGATCGCTTAATAGCCTTACCATTAAATTATAGTGAATTTCAGGGACATAAAAAGACAGAACACAGAGTCGATTGGTTTGCTGGTGATGCAAGATTTCCAACCCGGGAACTTTTTGCAATGCTTTGTACATAAGTGCGACGAGCTCTGCTTCTCGCTGCTTGATCTTATCGACTCCCATTTTTTCTTTTAACTTTATTGATAGTGCGGTGCGAATGGTCTGCAAAAAACCTGGGGTACCACCATCTTCCCGAACTTCAATATCATCAAAAAACTGATGTTTTCCCCATGGATTAGTCCAAGTTACGGTACCACCACCGGGATGATCAGGTACTTTATTGTGGTAGAGTGCTTTATTAAATATTAATACCCCCGAGCTTCCTGGCCCGCCCAGAAACTTGTGGGGTGAAAACATCACCGCATCCAATCGTTCCAATTCATTTTCTGGATGCATGTCGATCGCCACATAAGGCGCTGAAGCTGCAAAATCCACAAAACAGTAGCCGTCATTCAGGTGCATAATTTTGGCAAGTGCAGAGTAGTTAATTTTGATTCCGGTGACATTACTGCAAGCGGTAAAACTACCTAATTTAAGCGGTCTATCTTGGTATTGTTTAATAATTTCTGAAAATGCCTCTAGATCCGGTAAGCCATCGTCATCTTCAGGGATTCGGACGACGGTTACTGCGCACTCTTCCCAGGTGGTTTGATTAGAGTGGTGTTCCATGTGAGTGATAAAAACCACCGGCTTTTCAGACTCACTTAATTTAACGCGATCAGCCCATTTTTCAGGTAACTTTAAACCCAAAATGCGCTGGAACTTGTTAACCGCCGATGTCATTCCGGCCCCAGAGCAAATTAAGGCGTCTGAATCGTTTGCGTTGACATGGCGTTTGATCTCTTTTTGCGCTTGGTGATATAAATTGGTCATCGCGCAACCAGTGAAGCTTGCCTCAGTATGGGTATTAGCGACGAGCGGTCCGACTTGCTGGGTCATAAAGGTTTCAATCGGTTGATAAAGCCTGCCACTGGCGGTCCAATCGGCATAAATCACTGGTTTACCTTGATGGACCAGATCGATACCAATAATTTGGTCTCTAAATTGACTAAAATAAGCTTCTAAACTCATCGAAAATACCTAATTGGGTTGATTTGAGGAACGAGTAGTCGCAGTACTCAAAATAAGGCGCTATTATTTCACGAAGCAATAGAAAAATTTTTACTCAATTCACTGGAAATAGACTAATTATTAGAATATATTTTCATTATATACATCTTTTTAGGTTATATATTTCACTATGGATTCATTTGATAAAAAAATCCTAAACATTCTCCAAACCGATTGCACCCTGCCTGTGAGTCAGATTGCCGACCGGGTTGGATTATCAACCACGCCCTGCTGGCGACGAATTCAAGCCATGGAGAAGTCAGGTGTTATCAAATCCAGAGTCGCCATAGTTGACCCAGAAAAAATCAACGTAGGATTAGCGGTTTTTGTCATGGTCAAAACCAACCAGCATAATCCAGAGTGGTTAGAAAAATTTTCGAAGAGTATTTCGGAGTTCCCAGAAATCATTGAATTTTATCGCCTCAGCGGGGATATTGATTACCTGTTAAAAATAGTCGTACCTGATATGAAAGCATTTGACCGCTTTTACAAACGACTGATCACCCAAGCCGATTTTTCGGATATCAGTTCTAGTTTTGCCATGGAAGAGTTAAAAAATACCACGCAGCTACCGGTTGAGTATTTATAGTCAGAATGGAAATCCAAATGGAATCAAGGAAAGCGCACAATTTGTCCGTTTCATCGAAAGTCATTCGAAGGTTGCTGCTCTTAGTGTTGGCTTGCTCCCCGTTATTGGTTGAAGCGGAAACGACAAAAAACGCGCAAGAACTCACTCAAAAGCAAAATCCGGAACAGCCGTCAGATCCGAAACAGCAAATAGAACCGAAACAGCAAACAAAGCAAGATCAGCAAGCGGAAAAAGACACTGCCCCACCTCAAACATCGGCCTCTTCTAACGCACAATCAGAGCAAGGCGAAAACAGTATGGTCTATCGCAATGCAGTTGAGTTTGCCAATTGGGTCGACAATTTTTTTGGTGACAAAAAAGGACTAGAGTCTGCCAGCTACGACTATTTAAGGTTAATCAACCGATTAGTTATACGAGAGGGAGAATCTCCAGAATTTCGACCGCGCGTTAAGGCAAAAGTTATTCTTCCACAAATGAGCAACACCACAAGTTTACTTTTCTCAAACGATCGTTCATCTGACAACAAAGATTTTGCCGCACAAGAACTAGAACAAAATGATACTAATGAAGATAACAATAAACTTTCAGCTTCTATCAATTTCCAAACCAAAAGTTCCATGAAGTCCAAAATTGATTATCGTCTGGGACTAGATTCATCCTTAGATATTTTCGCTTTCGCCCGCCACACCAAACCTTGGGTTGATACAGAAACTTTGGATATCGAAAACGCCAATTACCTATTTTGGGAAGAAGAAAACGGATTTGGGGTAGCAACCGAGTTTGAACTTAACAAAGTGCTTAATGAGCAAAATCTTTTTCGCTGGAAGTATTCATTACTCAGAGCAGAAAAAAGCCGAGGAAACGAGTGGAAAAATCGCTTTACCTTAGTTGACCACGTTGCAGATACCACTTGGATAACCTACGACTTGTCTATTAAAGGAAAAACCGAATACGACTTCGACGTCGAACAATATCGCATTGCGGTTCGATATAGAAATAAAACCCCTATTAATTGGCTTTATTACGAAATCGAACCGGAAATACGTTTTATGCGAAATGAACGGTATTTGGAGAGAGAAATGGTGCCAGGAATTGCAATTCGGTTAGAAGTTCAGTTTGAAAATCAATAATTATTGATTGCAGGTTAGGTGGCGATTTTTAATTTACAAAAGGTCTGGTGTATTCTTTCTTCTTGAAAGTAGGTTTAAAGCTTATCTGAACAATGAGTGACTTTATTAAGGGACCATTAGAAGGGTTTGTAGAGGTGTTAACCGTGAGATTTGCGATCTTTATTTAATCAATAGTTAACGTAACACGGTTTATTTTTTGTTGATGCTTGGAGTTTTTTATCTCTAAAGATCTGAATTTCAGATAAAGGCGTTTCGCACCGCATTACATGCCTGCGAAACGCCTTTAACTACAAAAATAAACCACATGGTTTCAAAGAGGAACAATACACTATTGACTTAAAAAACAATCAGAAAAAAATATAGAAATTACAATTAATTCCCTGCAATGGTCATCTCGTCAATCAACCAAGAGCCTGTTTTAATACTACTGCGATGGTCGATATCATTGCCAATCGCACGCAAGTTAGCAAACATGGCATTTAAGTTTCCTGCAATGGTAATCTCTTGCACAAAATACTGTATCTCACCATTTTCCACCCAAAAACCAGAAGCTCCACGAGAGTAATCTCCGGTTATCATATTGATACCATGTCCCATCATCTCGGTGACCACCAAACCGGTGCCCATTTCCTTAACAAGTTGTTCAAATCCGAGCGAACCTGTGGTGACCGCGAGATTGTGTATCCCGCCAGCATGCCCTGTCGGAGCTAGATTTAATTTTCTACCCGAATAACTATTAATTAAATAAGTGCTTAACTGCCCTGCATCGATTATCGCTTGCTCACGGGTAGCGACCCCTTCACCGTCATGCCATGCACTTGCTAGTCCGCGCGGTATAAAAGGCTGCTCTACCATAGTAACAAAATTGGGGAAAATACTTTCTCCGACCTTGTCTAATAAAAAGGATGACTTGCGATAAATATTAGCCCCAGTAATGGCACTTTTTAAATGACCGATTAAACTTCGAGCCAGTTCTGGGACAAATAAAACCGATGCTTTTTGAGTTTTCAGTTGTCGCCCACCGAGTCGTCGAATGGTTCGTTGTGCCGCCATTTCGCCAACCGATTGTGCAGATTCAAGTCCACCCCCTTCGCGAGCAATTGAATACCAGTGGTCGCGTTGCTTGCCTAAACGGTCCTCGGCCAATAAAACACAACTTAGGCTGTGCCTTGAAGATGGGGTAGCCGCGGCAAACCCATGGGAGTTGCCATAGAAGCGAATGTTACGATGGCTATTAAAAGTGGCTCCCTCGCTATTGGAAATCTGGGGGCTAAACTGCAATCCGTACTTTTCACATTCTAAAGCAACATTCTTGGCATACTCTGCATCAACGCCCATTGGATGATCTAAGTCTAGATCGACCGGTTGAGTCGCCATCAGTGATGCATCGGCCAAACCCGCGCACTCATCCGCTTGAGTATACTTTGCAATATTCAGTGCGGCATCCACGGCACTATGCAACGACTGTTGTGATAAGTCGCTAGTGGTTGCAACCCCTTTTTGTTTACCGAGATAAACCGTAATACCAAAACTATTGTCACGATTATACTCAAGGGTTTCTATTTCGGCATTACGCACCGAGACACTTAAGCCAACATCTTTGCTGACGCCAATTTCAATTTCACTAGCGCCCTTATTCTTGGCATATTGGATAAGCGACTCAGAAGTGGATTGAAAAAACTCAATTTCAGCTTCAACATTTAAATCATCCGCAGATGAAAGTGTGAGATTTTGCTCGGCCATGCTCACTAGCTATTCTCCATAGAGAGATTACTTTTAATATAATCGGTTAATTTTTTGGTGGCTTGGGCAGTTTTGTTAGTTTGTTTGCCGTTAATCACATTACGAGTCAACTGACGAAGGGTTTGTCTTTCCAGGGCGGGATGATGACTAAGCAATTGCTCCACAGCGTCATTTCCTCCAGAGATCAACTGCTGAACAATTTCTTGCGTTGGATCTTGGGCTACCTTGGCTTTAAGGTTGGAATTTTCTTGCTGATTTAAGAACGCCCTTATTTTTTCTTGGTCTTCATTTCGTAGACATTTTCCTACAAACATTAATTGCCTTTTTTTAGCAAGGTTTGTGGCTATTTTTTGATACTCTAATAAACTATTTTTAGTGACATCTTCAATCGGTAATTGCGAAATTTTATCCGCCGAAAGTTGACTCAATTCTAATCCGAATTTTTTCAGCGCTAACGCATCTTTCTTCAGCTGAGTTTTACTAATTATTTCAGCATCCAAATCAGCAGAATTATTCGGTTGTTCAAAATCACTCATGCTACTTCTCTGTTCCACCAACGGTTAATTCATCAACTTTTAAAGTCGGTTGACCAACTCCAACGGGCACACTTTGTCCCGCCTTTCCGCAAATACCGACGCCACTATCGAGTGCCATATCATTTCCCACCATGCTGACCTTTGTCAAAACATCCGGTCCATTTCCTATAAGTGTTGCCCCCTTCACTGGCGCGGTCACTTTTCCGTCTTCAATTAGGTAGGCTTCGCTGGTTGAAAAAACAAATTTACCCGAGGTAATATCGACTTGCCCACCGCCAAAGTTGGGCGCATAGATCCCTTTTTTGACTGACTTAATAATGTCTTCTTTAGGTGTTTCGCCTGCCAGCATAAAAGTATTGGTCATGCGCGGCATGGGTAGACACGAATAAGATTCTCGACGCCCATTACCGGTTGACTCTAACCCCATTAATCTGGCATTTTTCTTATCATTCATATAACCGGTTAAAATTCCTTTTTCAATTAAAGTCGTTGACTGAGTTGGGGTACCCTCATCATCCATACTTAACGAGCCTCGTCGACCTTGAATTGTACCGTCATCAACAATGGTGCATAAAGGCGACGCAACGCGTTGACCAATTCGATCAGAAAAAGCGGACGAGCCCTTTCGATTAAAGTCACCTTCTAAACCATGCCCGATTGCCTCATGTAATAACACCGCTGGCCAACCGGCCCCTAAAACCACTGGCATTAAACCAGCGGGTGCATCTATTGCTTCTAAGTTAATCATTGCCTGATGAACTGCTTGCTCGGCGAGTTGCTTCAACAAGTCATCGGTTAAAATTTGATAACTATCACGACCGCCAGCGCCGGAGCTACCT
This sequence comes from Kangiellaceae bacterium, assembly GCA_965230525.1. GTDB lineage: Bacteria > Pseudomonadota > Gammaproteobacteria > Enterobacterales > Kangiellaceae. The sequence goes on along the minus strand of OZ246008.1, from coordinate 2,594,563 downwards.
CGCTCTGTCTTACCATTTTTTTCGACAATCACCGTGACATTAGCGCGGACTAACGGCCTGATATCGCTGCGGAAAGTTCCATCGGAGGCACAAACCATAATTTTTTCAAAAACGCCAGACAGTGACGCAATCACTTCACGGACACTTGGTTCAATTTGTCGCGCCAACTGGTCAAGCTTGTGTAAAATAGCCAGTTTTTCACTTTCAGTCAGACTCATTAACGGGTCGGTGTCGGTGTAGCGAGCGAGTTGCTCACTGGCAACCATTACCTTAGACGACTGTTGGCTACCAGAAAGAGCAATGGTGCGTGACGCAGCTGCTGCTTGTTGTAACGCAGGTAAAACGATTTCTTCCGAATAGGCGAAACCGGTCTTATCTCCACTCAACGCTCGAATACCAACACCTTTATCACAGTTGAAGCTTGCATCTTTGACAATGCCATCTTCCAGCATCCAGGATTCATGTCGACTACTTTGAAAGTACAACTCTGCAAAGTCAACCTGATGACTCATCATCGAGTCAATGATTTGTTGCAAGTCAGCGGTATCAAGGCCACCGGGTTGCAAAAACTCTTTTTGAGTTTTAACTGAAATTTCAGACATCTAGCAATTTCTCTTGGATAATACGACCATCTTTAATAGGAATTTAACATACTATTTGAATTGGCTTTAGTGTTTATTGATTAAATAACACTTGCTTAGTTTTAGGAATCTAATGGGAAGAAAGGTCCGACACTTATTCACGAATGGTTAGCCAGTAATAACAGGGCTAGGGTTAGCATAATTTACCCTCACATTATATCCGCTTATGGGTGAGTGCAGGAAACTCTTTTCTTATTGCTTGAAGCGTGCAAAAATCCAAATCAGCAATCACCACCCCTTCGCCATAATCGAGTTGGTTGAGCACTTCTCCCCAAGGGGAAATAATATTGGAGTGTCCCCATGTATGTCGTCCATTGGCATGAACTCCACCTTGAGCAGAACTGACGAGGTAAGATAAATTTTCCAGGGCTCGAGCGCGAGTCAGTATATCCCAGTGTGCTTTGCCTGTTTTTTCAGTAAAAGCTGCTGGCACTAGAAACAATACACATCCTTGGGTTTGCATCTCTCTAAACAGTTCTGGAAATCGTAAATCATAGCATATCGCAAGTCCAACTCGTCCCCAAGGCGTTTCAAAGCTAACTGCGCGATCACCCGGCTTGGTGTAACGCGATTCGCAGTATTGTCTTTGATTGTCAGCGACTTCTACATCGAATAGGTGTATTTTGTCGTACCAAGTGACAAGCTCACCTAAATCGTTATAGACATAGCAGCGACCGAATGGGCGATTTTCTTCATCCGACGCGATCGGATGACTTCCAGCGATGATCCAAACCTGGTACTGCTTAGAAGTAGCACTTAAGAATTCTTGTAAAACACCTTTGCCATGCGGTTCAACGAAAGCAAATTTATCCGTTTCTTTGAGCGCCATAATTGCGAAATACTCGGGCAGTACCACCATTTTAGCGCCCTGCTCTGCGGCATGCGTGATTAGGCGTTTAACTGTCTGCAAATTATTTTCAAAATTGTCGCTTGAAACCATTTGTATGGTTGCGATTCTAAGCGGTGTCGCTTTGCTATTTGGCATCGATTAACAGACCTCTAAGCAACCAATTGAAATGAACGAATACCTGATCGAAAATGACTAACGCCATCCGAACTAGCTAACAACACTGAGCTGATAGGTTCAGGATCGGGAACGGAGGACTCAGAACTTGAGGGCTCCGTCTCAATCGGCTGCTCTTTATTGGCACTACCTTTTAGCTTCTCTGTGTTTGGATCTGGTTCTAAATTAGAGCTAGTTTGCTCTTTACTTGCCTCTTCGATGGTACTTTCTATTTGCTTGGATTGATTCGCTTCCTCGGATTTGCTCTGATTATTCAAACCCTGCTCTTGATTTGAGTTTTGACTTTGTTCAACACCTTCACTTTGATCCGAACCTTGGTTTTGTTCATTTTCTTTGCTTTGTTCAAGCTCTGAAGCGTATTCCACTTTGATCTTTTTCTTTGCACGTTTCATTTCTTCGACTTCGACTTGTTCGAAAGTGCCAGAGATTCGATAGTCCAGTCGGGTTGCTACTTCGACAGCCGGTTCCATGATTTTATCAAGCAAAAAGACCAATAACCCTGTCGTTGGCTCAACGGCCCAAGCGGCTAAAACGGGAAAACTTGAGGTTAAATGCGGTGTAATAACAGCAGTTTGGTCGATAGTTTGTTCCTTTAAGTTGGTTTCACCAAACAACTTAACATCGGCAACGTTTCCTTCAATTTCAACATTTTCGGTGGAAACTATACCTTCTCTGATTCTGATGGTGCCATTAATCGTGTCGTAAAAAAATCCTTTCTTGTAAACATCTTTAAAATCAAAAGTAAGCTTCCGTAATATTGATTGCAGGTTAAATAATGAAAATAACCGTCCTTGTTCGTCACTGATTTCACTAAGGTATCCCTTGCCTAATGCTAACTGAAAATCACCGTCCAGCCGGGTGTAGTCCATTTGCCATGGCGCGCCATCCCACCAAGCTTTAGCAATCACTCGGCCGGAACTATCTTCAACGGTAGCATCTAGTTCCCACTGCTTTAAAAAACGGCCTATATTATCGCTATTCAATTCCACCATAAGTTGAGTTTCTTGTTGGTCATCAATTGTTTCAAACCAAAGGCCAGAGACAGAAATCTGATGCTCATCACCTTTACTCATTTTTCCTAGGATCGAAACACCTCGAGGTATTTGTCTGACTTCCGCAAGCAGCTCGCCGTAGTCGATCCTATTGAATTTACATTGCATACAGCGCAGGTCAATATTATTAAGCGACAGTGGCGAAAAAGTGTTTGCTGATGAATCGGCTTCAGAAGATTGATTAGCTATTTCTAAATCGGCAAACTTAATGTCGGCAGTCCAAGGTGAATATTCATTTAAAATCATGCTCGCATCAATTTGAGAATTATTGACTGCCACCTGCCAAGGTTGAGAAACCAGTTTTTTAATCTGAAGATTTAGTTCCTTAACTTGGGTGACTCCAGCGTCCAAGCTACCGACAGTGATAGCTATATCTTCAAAAATTAACTCAAAATCTTCACTACCTGCACTGTCGGACTCATTGTCTAATTGAGCGATAAACTCTAACCATTGATTGAGATTTGCGCTGGCTAGTTCGCCCTTTACTCTGAGACCTGGGATAAATGCATTTGCACCATCTTCTTTAGCTGAAAGCAGCTTGGAAGCATCCTTTTGTTTGCCAAGATAAAAATCACCACCATAGATTAGCGGAGTAACAACTTCAGTTTTAGCTTGTACTGCTTGTTGGCGTTCTGGAGATAAAGCATTGTCTTGTTCAGATTGAACTTGGTCTGTTATTAGACTTTCATTCTGAGGCGTATATGATTTAGTTTTGTTATTGCTTTGAGCCGTTTTTACCTTCGATTTGTCTTCTTGCCAAAACCAGCGACCGGACGCATCACCCCACTGAATTTCTCCAACTGAGACTTCACCAATATTTAAAGTTAAATAGGTCTCCAGAACTTGCTCCGCCGATTTACCAAATTCGCCAGGAAAATTTAGTGTCATTCCTTTCATGTCGGTTTGGAAAAGCACACGAGTGCTATCAGCATCATCGGCCGGGGCAAATTGAATTAATGCGGTATAATCAGATTCACCTTCAAAAAATGGTTGCCATCGTTCGCCAATAAAATGTGTTATCCCCGCCACAGGGATCGCTCCCTTCGCATCAATGCTTAGCACAGGCTCATTGTCATTTTGTCCACTTTGAACTGACAACTCCATAGTATTTCCAAAGTATTCAGCGCTAAGCGTACTAGGCAGTATACCCGTTTGATCAAATTTCAATTGTCCCGATATATGACTTACATCAACAATGTCAGTCGAAATTTCCGCGCGCTCTTTATTAAAATTTATTTTTCCATCAAGCACTAGTTGTTCAGGGTCATCCAAGTTAATGTCGAGTTTAATTTGACTGTTTAACCGTCCCTTAAATTCTACTTCGCTGATCGCTTCGTAAATAAAATCCAGTGGCGTTTGCTCTAGAAACTTATGGCCCGAATTATCCTGACTTGTCGCGCGCAACGTTAATTCCAATATTGCATTATCTGCTGATAAATCCTTTGCATAAGCGCGAGCATAACCGACTCGATTATTCATTGATTCGCCTGCATCCGCAACAATATCCATTTTTGAGCCATCGAATAACAAAACTGCGTCAAGTTGGCTAGCCAGCGGCCAATCAGGTAAATACAAATATTCAGCATCTTTTACTTCACCATAAGCAATAAAGGTTCCGTCCAATGAGTCAAATGGAAAGTTATTGATTGGTCCGCGAATAATACTTTTGGCAATGGGTAGATGACCTGACTTTATACTGGAATCTAAGTAGCTGACTAACTCATCGGTCATCACACCGACAGGCAGATACAATGACTTATTCGCAGCGTTCGCATCGTGAAGTTCAGCATACATATTGACAATCGGTTGCTCGTCCATGTATTGAAAAGCGCCGCTAGCGACCAATTGAAAATCATTATTGAGCATTGAAAATTGTTGCACATTAACACTTAATAACCCGTCATTATCAATATTCCAATTGGCACTGGCTTGCAAGTTTTTCGCTTGGATTGAATGCCTAAATAAATCGGCGATTGCGATTGAGGTATCCTCCGCAAAAACCGCCACTTGGCCGGATTGATTAGCGTACTGAATTTGGCCATTAATTTGATTTAGTCCGGGCAAACCATCCCAAGCCTTCATGGCTAAACCAGAAAACGCCACATTTAAGTTTAATGGTTGCCATATCGACCGCCGTTTTTCAATTGACAAACTAAGCTGATCTATTTCTGTACTAATCTCAGTATTTTTTAAGAATTGAACTAACGATTTAGAGTCGCCAAGTACACTTTGCAAATAAAGACTAATGGGGGTTGTCTGCAAGTTGGCGAGGTAAAAATTCCAGTCGATATTCTGTTCATCTATTCGTTCGAAATAACCAAGCGTTTCTGCGCTTGCTAAAGTATTATCACCCACCTGAAAACTGGTGTTATGAATAGAAAGATATCCCTTTTCGATATCTTTATGACTCCAAGTAATCATTGATTCAAGACGATTGTTTTGCTGTGACTGTTCACCCATGGTCGCATTCTTAAGTTCGATGATGGCTTTAGCATCTTGCCAATGCCGCTCCTTCCATGTGCCCCAAAACTGCCAACCTAGCTCGCCAAATTTAGGCACAAATTCTTGCTCAAGATTAATCCAAGGTAACTGCGACAACTCAATTTCTGAGCCTTGTAAATAAACATTTGAATAGCTTTCGGAAGTCGTTGGATCACCATATACCTCGGACACAAGCGTGACTTCACCGCCACCGGTATAACTAAAATGACCAAACAGTTGATGAATTTGATCAAATTTTACCACTTCAAGCTCTTCAATTAGATACTTAAACTCAGTACCAGCCAACGTAAATAAGCTCATATTAGAGTCAACAAGAGTGATCCGCCGTTGACCAAACAACATATCAAACAATTCTTGACTCACACTCTCTAAACCGATGCTTGGTTGGCCACTCGCTTGATTTTGATTATTCGATATGAGATTTTGGTTTGCTAGCGCGACGCCAAAATTAGAACTGATATAAAATTGAATATCCGCACCGGCTATCTTTATGTTTTGGGTAGAGATTCTTCCATCAACCATTGAAGTCAACAAATCAACTTCAACTGATACCTTTTTTACATTGAGTAAATTGTAAGCGCCATCGGCTGACTTAAGTTTAAAATCAGATAAACTAAGTGATGGCCCCTCGATACTCCATTCCGCACTGAGTTCGGACATTTCGATGACTAAGCCATAATTTTGTTTAACCCAGTCGGTTATTTCTTGGTTGTAGCGATCTATTTTAGGCAGCAATAACCCAAGCAAAATATGCAACACCGCTATGAGAATGATCAGGGTTGCAAGCAAAAGCCACAGCTTATTAACGCAGTAAGCAAACAATCGGAAAATGCCACTTCGCTGACGCTTGGAATTTTCGGTTTGCTCAGACATTAGATGAGGACAACATCAAATTGTTCTTGAGTATAGAGTGGTTCAGCCTGAAATCGTACCGGCTTGTTGATCAATGTTTCTAATTCTGCCAAATGGTTAGTTTCTTCATCGAGCATTCGATCAACAACTTCCTGAGATGCCAACACCAAATATTGTTTCGCTTCATAAGCTTTCGCCGATCGATGTAACTCGCGAAGGATCTCATAACAAACCGTTTGCGCGGTCTTAATACTTCCTCGACTGTTACAGGTGGTGCAAGGCTCACACAACACATGCTCCAAACTTTCTCGAGAACGCTTTCGTGTCATTTGCACTAAGCCGAGAGATGAGACTTCCGATATTTGGGTTTTGGCGTGATCTTTATCAATCGCTTTTTCGAGCGTTCTTAACACCTGACGCTTATGCTCTTCGTCTTTCATATCGATAAAATCAATAATCACCATGCCGCCTAAATTTCTTAACCTGAGTTGGCGAGCAAGCGCAGAGGCCGCCTCTAAGTTAGTCTTAAAAATGGTGTCCTCTAAATTCCGATAGCCGACAAACGCGCCGGTGTTAACATCAATGGTCACCATCGCTTCGGTTTGTTCAATAATTAAGTAGCCACCAGACTTTAATGCTACTTTGCGATGTAATGACTTTTCGATATCGTCTTCGACATTAAACAAATCAAATAGTGGTCTTTCGCCAGTATAATATTCCAGTGATTTACTTAAGCTAGGCACAAAGTCATCTAAAAATGCTAACAGTCGACCATGCACAGGCTCCGAATCGATTCTAATTTTTTCCACATCGGTCGGTACTAAATCACGCACAAACCGCAATGGTAAATCTAAGTCCTCATGCACCACTGCGGGTGCCTTAGCTTTTTGAATATTAAGCTTGATTTGTTCCCAGAGTTTTAACAAAAACTCCGAGTCTCTTTGCAGATCTTCTTTGGCTGCGCCTTCCGCAGCAGTTCGAACAATATAACCACCGTTGCTTTCTTTACTATCTTGTAATATTGATTTGAGCCGCTGGCGCTCTTCTTCATTATCGATACGCTGAGAAATCCCAATATGATCATTGTCTGGCATATAAACTAAATAACGTGAAGGGATAGTGAGGTGGGTGGTGAGTCGCGCTCCTTTCGTTCCCAGCTCATCTTTTATCACTTGAACCGTGATGGTTTGGCCATCATGCAACAATTCATTAATATCCGGTGTGGGAATATTTTGGTCGAGGGTTTCCTCTTCTGCAATCGGCAAAATTTCAGCGGCATGTAAAAATGCGGAACGTTCCCGCCCAATATTGATAAATGCAGCCTGCATTCCAGGCAAAACGCGTATAACTTTACCACGATAAATATTGCCAACCAGTCCTCGACTGGATGTTCTTTCAATGAGCAGTTCCTGCAACATGCCATTTTCCAGCACTGCAATTCGGCTTTCTTGAGATGTAACGTTTATAAGGATTTCTTCTTTCATATAATATGCTGACTTGCTGATGACTGCCCCGCAGCCCTAGGCCTATCGGAGTGTCATAAATAATTAAGACTGTTTAGTGTTCAAATTGTTCCAACAATTGCACGGTTTCAAACAACGGCAACCCAACAACGCCTGAGTAACTTCCCGATATAGAGTCGATAAATCGTGCGGCATATCCCTGGATTCCGTATCCACCGGCTTTATCAAAGCAATCCCTTGAATCAATATATTTTTGTATCGCTTGCTCAGTAATTTTAGCAAAACTCACGTTAGTCACCGAAGTTTTGTGTTCTGTTGTATCGCCGTTTGTCACCACCACACAAGTTAACACTTGATGCGTTTCCCCAGCGAGTGAAGACAACATTTCTAATGCATGTTGTCGATCGACGGGTTTGCCCATAATTTGATTACCCAACACCACGCTGGTATCCGCAGCCAATAGTGGCTGAGAAATGACTCGCTGTTCACTGTTCCAGCCTGCGGCTGCTTTTGCTTTGGCTATTCTTTCAACATAATGTTGAGGTGGCTCTCCGGCCAAAACAGACTCATCAATATCAACCGATAAGCATTCAAAATCGATATCGACTTGCTTAAGTAATTCCTGACGACGGGGAGATTTTGAAGCGAGATATATTTTCATTTTATGACTATTTTACCTAAGTGGCGCGTTACTAGTGATGATGCACAATTGCTTATTGGCAAAATTTTCTACGCACATCGCGCAGCAATATAAAAACCCATGGCCAAAAAAGCATAGCTCCAATTAATGGTAGCCAGTATTGATAATCACTTGAAACCGGCTCCACAAAGCTCCTTAATATCAGCCCTAGCAACATGTGAATGCCAATAACCACACTGATATTAATGGACTGTTTCCAACGCGGGAATAGTCTCAAGCGATGAAAGGTCATTTGAATCAAGTAGGCAATTAAAGCAAAAGTCATAGCATGAAGCCCAAAGACCGTGCCATATAACACATCAACGAACAATCCGACGATCCAACCTACAATCACTCCGACTCGATTAGGAAATGCCATCACCCAATAGACCAATACCAATGCCACCCAATCCGGTTTAAACAACTCGATAGCTTCTGGAAGCGGAAGAATATTCATGAACATGGCAACCGCAAAGGACAAAATGATGACCATTGTGCCTTTAGAATCATTCCTGACCATCAGCTATCGCCTCCGTGACATTCTCAGAGCGATCGGTCCAAACCAGCAAAACGGAAGAAAGCTGCTCGAGTTTTGCAGTGGGTGTTGCTGAAATCATTGCATAGGCTTTGCCGGGATCATGTTGCACATCCGTCACCGTAGCTACCGGATAGCCAACCGGGAATTTTTGTCCTAACCCAGAGCTGATCAATACATCGCCGACCTTAATATCCGTTGTATCGGTCACATTGCGTAAAAATAGCTGGTTGATTTGGCCGGTTCCGGCAGCGATTGAACGAACATTGTTTCGCGCTACTCGAATAGGAATCGCATGCCGAGCGTCGGAAATCATTAAAACCCGAGCGGATGTAAGATAGACAGTTTCGACCTGGCCAACCACTCCATTCGCATCAATTACTGTTTGCCCTTCAAAAACGCCACTTGAGGAACCTTTATTAATGACAAAGTCGAGCCTAAACGGGTCGTCATCGATATGAATAATTTCGGCTAATAAGCGCTTTTCAAGTTCCAAATTTTCACTACCGAGTAGATTTCTTAGCCGAGAATTTTCCGCTTGAATGGCAATAAACTTTTGCAATTGAGATTTGAGAATTCGTGATTCTTCTCTAAGCTTTTGATTTTCTTGACGAAGTTGAGAGCGCGTCACCAGTGATTGTCCGCCCCACGCAGAAAACTCCCGAGGAATGTCCGCTAAATAGATGACCGGAGTAATCAGTGTTCCCAATGTGTTACGCAGCCCTTGCAAGTGCTTTTCGTGATGATCAACAAACATCAAAACGCTTGAAAGCAGCACCACTATAAATAATCGAGTGGAGTGAGAATCTCCCTGAGAAAATAGCGTTTTGATGGAATGGTTCCTCAATCGCGGCTAGAGCCGTCTAACAGTCTGATATTTATAGTAATTTGCTATTTTAGCTCATTCTGATTCAGGACTCAAAAGATTACGGAAATTTGCCCTCTTAAACCTCAAACTAACACCTGTTCAGAGAGTATTGCCTTTTTAAGTTCATAGGATATTTTGCCATTCTAATTTTACTATTTTCTTTACTTTTCTATTTCCAAAATCGAGCAAAGTACTGAATCTCGATAGGGCTGAAGTCATAAAGAATTTATTCGACTGAATGCAGGTCCTTTGCCAAATGCCGACCAGCCATAAAAAAAAGCGTTATTGCCAGCAGCGAAACAAACAAGGTTGAGGCCAGAGCAAACCGAAGCGACTCTTGTCCATAAGTCGGCGCGAGCCAATCTGAAATAGCACCGACAAAAAGTGGCCCTAAACCAAGCCCAATCAAGTTTAATACCAAAAACAAAACCGCTGAGGCAAAAGCTCTCATATTTGCAGGTACCAGCGAGTGGGTAATTGCAATTGACGGTCCTAAGAATAAACTGACTGCCGTATAAGCAATAAATAATGCGGTCAGCACTATCGCTATTGAAGAGTGAAAGTAATATATCAATAGAAATGGAATGGCAATAATTGCACCAAAAGCAGAAACCTTTACGTACCAACGTTTATCTTGGCGACCCAGTCGATCCGCTAGATAACCGCCAAGTAATGTCCCTGTCGCACCCGCGATACCCAATATCAAACCGGCGTATAAACCGATATCCGTTTTCGATAAACCATGCAAGCGCTCGAGAAAAGAAGGCAACCAATTTCCAAGCGCATAAGTACCAAACGAGTGTAAGCCCGCAGCAAACGCTAAATACACAAAGGATCGTTTTGCCAATAAATAGCGAGTCACTTGAATAAAACTAAGTGGCTGAGCGGCTGTCGGCGCGAGCGTTCTTACCGGCTCTTTAACGGTAAAGAAGAAAAAGATGGCAAACCCAATACCAGGCAACCCCAAGGCTAAGAAAGCGATGCGCCACCCATAATTAGTATCTAACCAACCGCCAAGTGAAAATCCAAACAGAATTCCAATATAAATCCCCATGGAATAAACCGAAAGTGCGGTGGCTCGTTGTTCGGCGGAAAAATAGTCGGAAATCATCGAGTGAGCAGGAGGGCTGCAACCCGCTTCTCCCACGCCAACGCCAATACGAGCCAACACCAGTTGGATGTAATTTTGTGCCAAGCCGCATAGCGCGGTCATCGCACTCCATGCGACCACAGAAACAGCTACAACATTGCGCCGGTTGCCACGATCTGCCAGTCGTGCAATCGGGATACCTAAAATCACATAAAAAAGCGCAAAAGAAAGCCCTGATAATAAACCAAGTTGAGTATCACTTAATAACAATTCCTTTTTGATCGACTCTTGCAAAATCACCAAGATTTGGCGATCGATAAAATTGAAGATATAAACGATCGTCAGCATGAGTAATACGTAATATTTGTATTGATCAGAAACTGTCGATGACTCTTGTTGGCTTGTTGACGAATTATTATTATCCAAAATCATTCCTTTTCTTGGCCGAGTGCAGCTTGCTTTACCGAGCTTTGAATTTATGTTTAATTTTATTTAGTTTTTATTTACTTGCCACTGGTTTTAGGTAACTAAATTAAATATTAATTTAAATTTAAAACTCAGCGCATATTACCATAATCTAAGCTACATCCAGATAAAGCGGCTTGAATGCCCAATTATTTGGAGCTTAATAGTACCTGTGCGACCGCATATTCTTTTTCATCACTAATTGATAAGAGTATTTGGTTAATTCCAAGTTGCTCGGCCTTATCGGCGGTGGATGCGTGCAATTGAATCATCGGCTGGCCGCTACTTTGTTTAAAAACTTCAATAAGTGGAAAGCTCACACCATCCGCAATACCCGTTCCCAATGCTTTTGCAAAGGCTTCTTTCGCTGCAAATCGTTTTGCTAAGAAGCGAGATTTATTAGAGTACTGCTCAAGGCACTTTTGTTCGTTAGGGTGGAGAATTTTTTTGACAAAGGCATCACCATGTTTATCGATGGAATTTTGCATTCGATCAATTTGCACTATGTCGATGCCAATTCCTAAAATGCTCACCGCCGCGCATTTTCCATTATTAATTTCATATCAGCTACAGCTTTTTCTAGTCCAGTAAATACTGCTCTTGCGATAATGGCATGCCCTATATTTAACTCATAAATGTCTTCAATGGCGGCAATGGCTTGTACATTATGATAATGTAAACCGTGTCCCGCATTAACAATTAATCCTAACTTAACCGCTTGGGCAACCCCTTTCTTGATTTGAGAGAGATGTTGTAAACGCTCATGCTCAGTCGTGGCATCCGCATAGTGACCCGTATGAATTTCAATGTAAGGCGCACCGGCAGATGCGGCCGCCTCAATTTGCTCTGGCTGAGCATCAATAAACAAGGAGACTTTTATACCTGCTTTTGCAAGTGTATCGCAGGCATGTTTAACTTTATCAAATTGACCGACCACATCCAGGCCACCTTCGGTAGTCAATTCTTCGCGCTTTTCAGGAACTAAACAGACATATTCGGGTTGTGTTTTAAGCGCGATGGTGAGCATTTCATCAGTGACCGCCATTTCTAAATTTAATCGAGAATTAATTGACTCTTTGACTAGCTCGACATCTCTGTCTTGAATATGCCGCCGGTCTTCACGCAAATGAATTGTAATTCCGTCTGCGCCACCTTGCTCGGCAAGTAAAGCGGCATGAAAAACTTGGGGATAGTGTGTTCCTCTCGCTTCTCTGATGGTCGCGACATGATCAACATTCACTCCGAGGAAGATTGGCTTTTTGGACATGGTAAAATCTCTATTAAATGGGGCACGAGTATAATTCGAGAACTAAACCCATAGTTTACGACTTTCCAGTGGCTTAGTCCCAATAATTTGTCGCAATAACATTTGGGTTATTTGCTGACACTCTTTCTCATCGGACTGATGATAACGGCCCGTTGCAAGCGCATGTAATGCTCTCCCAGAAAATCGCTTGTGAGTCGCACTGATCATATCCGATTGACCGACTCTTTCAAAGCCATGGTCAAGATTATAAAAATAATCCGCACCGTGATCGACTTCCACACCGTCAATATCATGTCCCCAATCAGGCGCAACACCTAATTCGGTCAGTAACGCGACCTCAAAATTTCTGAGTACTTCAGAAAACGATGTCTTACCGACAGCCTTGTTCGATTGGACAGAATGTTCCGTTTTTATCAGACCATCGATTGCCGATTGGTAACTTGTAAATAGGACTGGCGATTCTTGCCACTCTTGCAATGCTCGAATAATGAGCTCATTAATGTAATAACCACATGCCATAGCGCGGCCATGAATTCGGCTGTGAACATTCACGAGCTCCACCCCACTTAACACTTTTAAATCAGATTTTCCTGTGTATGCTAAGGAAAGCAAAGAGAAGGGTTGCAATATTGCGCGTTGAGATTGGTTAGATTTACGCTTTATTCCTTTTGCGACTAATGAAAAACGACCCGAAGTTTTACTAAAAAGATCAATAAGCAAGCTAGTTTCACGATAAGGTCGGCTGTGCAAAACATATCCTTGGGTAGTCTGCTTTAGCATATCAAAAACAAATTAGCCTGAGTGTTCATCAAATCCAAGCGATCTAAGTGCTCTTTCGTCATCAGCCCAGCCATCTTTCACTTTAACCCATAACTCTAAGAATATTTTTCGGTCGAATACTTCCGCCATATCGATCCGTGCATCGGTTCCAACTTTCTTCAAGCGACTACCAGCCTTACCAATCACAATCGATTTTTGTGAGCTGCGTTCTACCAAAATCAAGCCATTAATTCGCAACGTTCCTTTCTCATCCAGCTTGAATTGTTCGATTTCAACGGTCATGGAATAAGGCAACTCATCGCCAAGTTGTCGTATCAGTTTTTCTCGAATGATTTCCGCTGCTAGAAAACGCTCACTTCTATCAGTGTAATAATCTTCAGGATAAATAAAGTCGCCGCTTGGCATGTATTTAATCAGTAACTGTTTTAGCTCTTCGACTTGATCGCCTTGTAGAGCCGCGCCGGGAATCAACTCTTGGAAAGTGTGCTTTGCTGAGAGATTTTGAAGAAAAGGCAATAACTTTTCTTTTTCTTTAATTTGGTCGATCTTATTAACAAACAATATAATGGGTTTATCGGTTTTCTTTATGTGTTCTAACACTAACTCATCATCTTCGGTCCATCGTTCAGGCTCAACAATAAACACAACAACATCGACATCTGAAATTGAACTAGAGGCGGCTCGATTCATTAATCGGTTAATTGCACGTGGTTCTTTTTTATGAATTCCGGGTGTGTCGACATAGATTAATTGCGTATCCTTGATGGTGTCGATACCCATAATTCGATGGCGAGTTGTTTGCGGCTTTCTCGAGGTAATACTCAATTTTTGCCCAAGGAGATAGTTTAATAATGTTGACTTGCCAACATTGGGCCGTCCAACAAAGGCAACAAAACCGCATCGAGTTGTCGAACCTTGCTCAGTCTCACTTGAAGATTTGGTGAAGCTTTCTTTCGAGGGATTAGTGTCAGAATTCATTTTTGTCACTTTGACCAGTTATTTGTTGATTTTATTATCAATTGATAATGCCGCGATTGCCTGACAGGCAGCATCTTGCTCCGCTTTACGACGACTTGCTCCTTGGCCTTCAACGCGGGTTTGTTGGTATTCGATTTTACATTCTACTAAATACTTTTTAGCGTGATCTTTACCCGTTTCTTTAATGACTTGATACTCTGGCGTTTTTTGACTTCGTGCTTGAAGCCATTCTTGTAAACGTGTCTTAGGATCTTTTTGCGCCATATCAAGCGAAAGCTTGGATATTTTATCTTGGTAAAGGTTGAGAATGTACTGCTGTACGGTTTCAAAATCGCTGTCTAAATTTACCGCGCCAATAATGGCTTCGAAAGTATCAGAAAGTATCGAATCACGTCTAAATCCTCCACTCTTTAGCTCGCCGCTGCCTAAAATGAGGAAGTCACTAAAATTGAGCTCTTTGGCAATTTGCGACAAGGCTTTTTCCTTGACTAAAAACGCCCTTAATCGACTCAGTTGACCTTCATCAGCGTTAGGAAATCGCTGATATAATGCCATTGCAATAACATGTCCTAGTACCGCATCACCCAAATATTCCAAGCGCTCATTGTGTTTATGATGAGCGCTTCGATGAGTGAGTGCTTGTTTTAGTAAAGAGATATCGTTGAACTGGTAGCCAATTGTTTTTTGTAACAAGGCCAAGTTAGGTTTGCGAGACATGATTTATCGGCTTGGACGAATTTCTTCGTTAAATTCTACCAACGCAGAGAGGTTGCTAATAATTGACGCTCTTTGTTCATATTGCACCAAAATATATTTTTCGCCACTTCGATCGCGCATGGTTTTAAATGATTTCATATCGATACCACGAACGTTATTGATCGATAATCGACTTTGCAAAGTCGATTGGACTTTTTTCAACGACATATTTTCAAATTCACGAGAGTCGACCATATCTTGTAACGCAGCTCGAATAATTCGATGTTCAAAGTAGATCGGAACCACTTTAAACGCTTGCATTGCAATAAAACCTACCATGCCTATAACAGCTAACCATCCCCACATGGTTGCGCCAACTTGTCGTCGATTATTCATTCGCATCTACCTCTGTCATCGATCAATTCAAACATCCGTTATTATCGGAGCGTGTTTTATCCATAGTTTAGCACAAAAAAGCTGGCATAAGCCCACTGAGGCAACCGCTCCAACTTGAGTGGTTATTCAATCGCACCGATTCGATCTAAATCCACCCCGGTAGGGATCCAGGTTAAGAACCGAGTTTTTATGCCAAACTCAAAATGCATCCAAATACTCACTGCTTGCCCCACTAAATTTTCTTCTGGAACAAAATGAGTTGAATCCCAAAAACGGCTGTCTTTACTATTATCTCGGTTATCACCCAAAACAAAGTATCGTCCCTCAGGCACAATAAATACCGAATTTTTTCGTTCGCCATATTTAGTAAAGTGAGGAACATTGGGGTTATTTAAAATGCCATGTTTCGCGCCATCAATAGTTTCCACATATTCTCGGTTGACCACACCAATACCGGTATCGGGATTAGTGTCAACATAGCCAGGTCCCGGCACCAACTCCTTTTTTACATGGATTTCTTTGGGGCACTCGCTTGCCGCAATATCTTTTGGGCATGCCGGCTTGATATACAACTCTTTTTGGGTGGTGTAAATTACGCGGTCGCCTGGAATACCAATTACTCGCTTTATGTAATCTTCGCCTGTATCCGGCGCTCTAAATACCGCGACATCGCCTCTTTTTGGCAGGCCAATATCAACTACTTTTTTAGAGTTAATGGGAAGTCGTAATCCATAGTTAAATTTGTTTACGAGAATAAAATCCCCTTCTTTCAATGTCGGTTTCATCGAAGCGGACGGAATTTGAAAGGGTTCATACAAAAACGACCGCAGCACCACAATAATAAAAAGAATAGGAAAAAATGATTTGGCGTAATCAACATGAATTGGCTCCTTTGCCACCGCATCAATTGCTTCTTGTGGTGGCTTAAGCATCTTGTCGTATAAGTCTTGAACCGCCTGTTTACGTTTCTTACCGGCAGTGAGTGCGTCCACCAGCCAAACGATGCCGGAAACAAACATCAAAACGACTAAAATTATTCCATAATAACTACTCATTGTTGCTCTTACCCTTGTCTACTTTTAATCGTTAATTTTTAATACTGCTAAAAAGGCTTCTTGCGGAATATCGACCTTGCCCACACTCTTCATGCGTTTTTTACCCGCCTTTTGCTTCTCCAGTAATTTTCTCTTTCTAGTAATATCGCCACCATAACATTTGGCAGTTACATTCTTTCGTAACGCTTTAACGGTTGACCGAGAAATAATATGGTTGCCAATGGCTGCTTGGATTGCCACTTCAAACATTTGCCTTGGAATTAGTTCTTTCATTTTTTCCACAAGCTCTCTGCCTCGATACTTAGCTTGCTCTCTGTGAACAATGATTGCTAAGGCATCAACCGTTTCGCCGTTGATTAGTACATCGAGTTTTATCAAGTCAGCTTGTTGGAAATGCCTAAAGCTATAATCAAGCGAAGCATAGCCACGACTCACGGATTTGAGTCGATCAAAAAAGTCTAAAACCACTTCATTCATTGGAATTTGATAGGTCAAAGAAACTTGAATTCCCATGTATTCCATTCTGGTTTGAACGCCGCGGCGCTCCACACACAAAGTAATCACACTACCCAAATGCTCTTGTGGTACCAAAATATTAACTTCAGCGATTGGCTCTCTTAATTCTTCAATGGTACTAGCGTCGGGTAGTTTGGCCGGGTTATCAACATAAACCAGCTCATCTTTGGTGGTCAGAATTTCATAGACTACCGTTGGTGCGGTGGTAATTAAATCAAGGTCATATTCGCGCTCAAGTCGCTCTTGAATAATTTCCATGTGTAACATACCGAGAAATCCGCAACGGAAACCAAAGCCCAGCGCTTGGGAATTTTCTGGTTCGAAGAATAACGAAGCATCATTCAAACTTAGTTTGTTTAAGGCATCTCGAAAGGATTCATAGTCATCTGAAGAAACAGGGAACATGCCGGCATAGACTTGCGGTTTAACTTTTTTAAAACCATCAAGAACTTCACTGGCACCGTCTTTCATATGAGTGATGGTATCGCCGACAGGCGCGCCATGAATATCTTTGATGCCCGCAATCACATAGCCCACTTCACCCGCTTTAAGTTCCGGTAGGTCATGCCGCTTAGGAGTAAAAATACCAACAAAATCAACCAGATGCTGCTTTCCAATCGACATAGCCTGCATCTTGTCACCTTTGCGCAAAGTGCCCTGTACAACCCGAACTAATGATACAACGCCAAGATAATTATCAAACCACGAGTCGATGATGAGTGCTTTTAAGGGGGCATCCGGATCACCTTGTGGTGCTGGTATTTTCTTTACCAGATCTTCGAGAAGATCTTCGATGCCGACTCCGGTTTTGGCGCTGCACTGTACAGCATCCATGGCTTCCAAGCCGATAATATCCTCGATTTCTTGAGCGACTCGATCGGGATCGGCTTGCGGTAAATCAATCTTATTCAATACCGGAATGACTTCTAAATCTTGCTCGATCGCGGTGTAGCAATTAGCCAGGGTTTGAGCTTCTACGCCTTGACCGGCGTCAACCACTAACAACGCGCCTTCGCAAGCCGCTAACGAGCGAGAGACTTCATAAGAAAAGTCGACGTGACCCGGCGTATCAATAAAATTCAGTTGATAGGAATGTCCATCTTTCGCCTTATAGTCAAGAGTCACGCTTTGTGCTTTGATGGTGATGCCTCTTTCTCGTTCAATATCCATTGAATCAAGGACTTGCGCCGACATTTCACGCTCAGACAATCCTCCACAAAACTGAATTAATCGATCGGAAAGGGTCGATTTACCATGATCGATATGGGCTATTATTGAGAAATTGCGAATATATTGTGTATAGGACATAGATGACTTAAATAGTATCGACTGAGTCGAAGGTTACCTAGGGATTTTCAAAGGGCAGAATTGTAACCTATTTTGGCGCATGAGTATTGCTGAAATTGTGCTTTTTGAGCATTGGATAGTGGCTATTTCATAGCGCTGGCTGTATTGAAGGGGCTGACCATTCATGCCCCGAGCAAACCACTCAAACTCAGTAAATCGGTGGTTCACCCTTGGGTCGGTTTCTGAACCGCTGATGCAGCCACATATAATCGACCGGATATTGACGTAAATACTGCTCTAAAAATTGGTTAATTCGAGCCGCATCCTGCTCTTCACTTTCACCAGGAAAGTCCTCAAAAGCTGGATAAAGGGTAAGCTGGTAGCTGTCATCTTTTTCAAGCCGGCGCTGGGTAAAGGGCACAACCGCGGCACCTGTCATTTTTGCTAGTTTAGTGGTGGCAGTAATCGTGGCTGTTTGGATCCCAAAAAAAGGAACAAACACTTTGGTTTTTCCGCCATAGTTTTGATCGGCGGCATACCATACAATTTGATTTTTTTTGAGCGCCTTGATGGTGCCTCGAACGTTGTTTCTGTCTAATAAACCTTGCAGGTGCCGAGTTCGCCCATCCACCATTGCTTTTTCAAACAAGGGGCTTTTGCTGGGCTTATACATCGCCCAAAAATCGTAATGTTGACCTAATAAACACCCACCAATTTCTAAACTGGTCATATGAAAACTGAGTAAAATAACGCCCTTGCCTTTGCTAAGCGCATTATCTAGATGTTGTTGGCCAGAGATTACAGAGCGTTGTTGTTGCGGTTTTAGGTCACTATACCAACAACTCGCTGTTTCGATCAGCGCTTTGCCGGTGGCTTGCATATTTTGCTTAACTAATTGGTTGTGTTGCTCAGTAGTTAACTCAGGAAAACACAATGATAAGTTCTTATCAGTGATATATCGTCTTTTACTGGCAAATTTGTGCATCAGCTTACCCAACAGCGAACCAAGTTGGGCGCGACTGCGGGCAGGCAGTTTAGCGATTAATTTAAGAATCATTAAACCTAAATGACCCGGCCAAAACTTTGGTGAATATAAACTTTGTTTTTTTGCTGTCATAGGCTGCTGAATGTCACTCACAAATTAGGTGGGTATGGCGTCAGCTGCATCACCCGATAAAAAATCAGATCATACTGGTTACCTGCAACTTTTTCACTACTAATTGTTAGTAGCTGCGAGCTGTGACAAAAATTGGCCGCCGACTGGGCTTCCGATCTGGGCTTCCAATCTGAGCTTCCAATAACTACCAAAAATCACCGATTGACCAGCATCGACTTATCATCATCGGTCAGCGGCGCTGTCAATTTGTAAAAGTGAGTCGATTAATTTTTGATATTTGGGGATTAATCTTTCGGGGTAATAATCCATACAGTTTTGTTGCTGGCGCAAGCAGTCACTTTGATTCAAACCGTGTCTGTTTTCAATCACCCACTGCAATTTATTAGCAAGCGCTTCGGCTTCCGGTTGACCCTGTTCCACTTGGTAGAGAAATTGCTGGTCGATATATTCCGGATAGGCCACGCGGTTTGGCGCAACTGGTAGACAACCTCGGCTTATAGCTTCCAGCATACTAAGGCCTTGAAAATCATGTAGCGCTGTTGACACCACTATGTCCGCCGACATAAGCACCTGATGATAGGTATCCTTGGGTTGATAGCCCCACACTTGAATTTGCTCTTTCAAATTGAGTTTTGCCTGCTCAAAGCATTGCGGTATTTTTCTAAACGACTGACCCAAGACGTTTACTTGAAGCGTAATTCCTCGCGCTTTTAATAGTGAAATCGCGTCAAAAAACACTTCGGCTTGCTTATCAAACTCCCAGCGATGATTCCAAACCACGGAGCAGCAATATTCTGCTGGTCGCTCCAATATTCGCAGTGGAACAGTGTGTGAAAATGGGTCAGGCGGTTCTGCTGATACCGGTTTTTTTGACAATGCCAATTCGTGTATCGGCCCCTCAATTGGCACAGCTAGCACCGAACTCTTACGCTCAATTTCATCGATGCTCGAAACAGACACACCATCGGGCAGTTTTTTGAATAACTTTTTAGCGCCTGATAAAAATGTTTGCTGATTATATTGCGAATTAAAAATAACACTATCTGCATTTATCATCGAAAAAATGGCCGACAATTGAGCGTTCAGTCGATTCGCTTGCTCTTGTGCTTGATCATTGCTGGGATAAACAAATTGATTTTCGTGGCAGTAAACAATTGTCGGCAATTTAGCAAGATGCGGACAAAAGCCTCGTAAGCTATTTAAATCAACCATGCTAGTGACTATCAAGCAGTGGTAACTTTGTGATAATTGTTCGGCAAATTTTTCGGCAAGCGTGTATCCGTTCCCACGGATTCGCCAAGCATAGTAACGATCGGGCAACGCGATTTGGGTCCACTCATAATGGTTGAGCCAAGTTTCTAGGGTATTTCGCCAGTGGCGGTGACTGGCTGCATCATAACCAGAAATTAAAAGAACTTTTGCTTTGCCACTCGCAGTGCTGGCCGGGCTCGGATGATTAGACATAGGAATAGCCGATGAAATTAGTCGTCAGTGGAAAAGATAAGTCGATAAGTCAATGCTACCATTTAATTTCGACTCAGGCTTAGCCTAAAGCCGAACACTTTGCATCATTATTATTTTTCAATCAACTTTTGATAGTTAAATTCGTAGCTAACGTCCGAACAATTGGCTTTGTAAACATTAATTTTCGGATTTAGTTGATGAGCCTGCATTGCCAACCTTTCAGCTTTAAATGGCTCGACTGCCGCGCCAATATAAATACTTTGAATTAAATCTTTTGAAAAGTTGATATGGCGATCTGCAGTGATTTGCTGTTCGATAATAAGTCGCCACTCTTTTTGACTTCTGAATTGATAATTTTGGGTAGTTAAGATCTTTAAGAAATCGACTTCAATCTGATTAATTTCGCCGACCATGTACTCCACACAATCCAATAGTTTAACGGTTTTCGCGGGGTGCTTGTCATAATGCACAGGTGTACATTGTTCAAATATTGAGCCTTCTTCGCATTTAAATTTAATCACCACACCTGCGTAGCGATCCGCTTCCACTAACCAGAGTTCAGGGTTATTACTATCGGCAAACAAGGGCAAAATTTGTTTGTTAGCAATGTAGGCCAGCCACTCTTTGTGGATTTGCTGTGCATCATTAAATTGTTGTTCAACCATTGCTGGAAGCAATCCCACCAAAGAATCACGAATTTCGGCTTCGTCGTTAAATCGGTTTTCGCCACGCCAGCGACGAATGGCTTTTTGTAACGGGTGGTTGGGATTTCCCCTTGGAGGAGATTTACCTAAAATTGCCGAGGTAATATATTTTACGGTTTTCTCAAACAATTCCTGGCAATCAAATTGTAGCTCGCTGTATTGATTGGGTAAGAATGGATCGTTCAATTGGTCCGCCTGAAACAGCGGAAGCATTTGATGCTGGAGTACTTTGGTCGCTCCTTGGTAGCTCCCAAAATAAGCTAATGATGGTGGAAGATCTTGCATTAAACCCTGAATCTCACGGCAAATTTAGTCAATTAATTCGTTTTTCGTTCTAATTTGATTTTATTCGCGCTAGCCCAACACGAGTGTTGTAATGATTAATTGCTTAACTATAAAGTAACATTGCGCGCCTATTTAATTGTAGTCAATTTCCCAGCCAATATAACGATTATTTTTAGATCAAGGACTTAAACATAATGTGAGCATCTACCATGCCCTCATCGGGATGTCGAAAAGCTTTGGGTAGGGTTCCAACAATCTCAAAACCCAATTTTTTCCAGAGCGCAATCGCTCCCCTATTAGTCGAAACCACAAAGTTAAATTGCATTGCTCTAAATCCAAGCTGCAGGGCAATTTGTTGAGACTGTTTACACATAAAACTGGCAACACCTTTTCCCTGAGCCTGCTCGGCAACTATATAGCCACAATTGCAAATATGATCGGCATTTCCCGCAAAGTTAGCTTTCAGGTAAAACGTACCAACCAAATCTCCCGCTTCATTTTGCGCAACATAGGTGACTAAATTGTTATCGAGCCATACTTGTTTTGCTTGTTGTTCAGTCATATCGCAGGCAAATGCATAGGTCGCCCCCTCAGCAAATACCGGTTCTAGCATTTGCCATATTCTAGGCCAATCCCCCGCTTCGACCTGACGAATGATTATTTTCGGCTGTGTCATACTCCACCTTGATTTTAAAACATTTGTTTTTAATGGTTGAAAGCTATTTTCTAGTGATGGTGTTTCCATCAATTAGTGACCACAAACTCACGATAACTCACCGGCTCTGTTTTTGGTTTCAGGTGAATTCTTATTGGTTGAGTGATGCCCCTGTTAATAGGCTAAAGTCTTCCACTATCCAATTCAAGTTAAACTCCTACCCTATTCTAGTTAAACCTTAGTCCAATTTAAATTCCCCCCCAGTTAAGGGATTGTATCAAGCACAAATCATGCTAGCCTGCGGGGAAATCGATTGAGTGCTGTGGAAGCAAAGTTTTCTATATCAAATATCATTTAAAAATTAGAATAATTTATTCCTTTCAGGCTATTTAAACCGATGATTATCAGGTAAGATTGCCTCAAACGCCCAATTTCACCACCCAAAAACCCTAACTGATGAATATTTTATTCCACAAAAAGCTAACTTTTAGTCTATTAATTACGACTTTGACTTTAATCGGATGCAGCCAGTTACCTATCCCAAAAATTCAGTCGGATAATTATAATGAGAGAGTTCGGTATTTAGTGATCCATTTTACAACCATCGACTTCGAGAAATCAGTCAATGCTCTCACCAAAGGGCGAGTTAGTTCCCATTATTTAATCCCTGAAAATGACGACCCAAGTTATGGCGAGTCCAGCATAAAGACTTTTCAACTGGTTGATGAAAGTAAAAGAGCGTGGCACGCAGGTAGGAGCTACTGGCAAGGCCAGAACAACTTGAACGATCAATCGATTGGCATTGAATTAGTTTATCGCTCCAACTGCCATAAAGAAGCAAAGCAAGAGCAATCGCTTGCCAACGCTGCCCATCGCCACGATGGATTAAATATTGAAGCTAAGTCAGATCGCATTTGCTTTTATCCTGACTTTGACCCAGAACAAATCCAACAATTGATCGTTCTAGTAAAAGATATTCTTAAACGAAACCCAGAAATCACACCCGATCGAATTATAGGTCATGCAGACATTACCCCTGACCGACGCGTCGATCCCGGCCCCAAGTTTCCTTGGCATCAACTCTACAAAGCAGGAATTGGTGCATGGTATGAAGACCATAAAGTGGCGGAATATTGGCAACAATTTAAACAAAATAAGCCAAGTATACAGCTTATTCAAGCTGCACTAAGAGCTTATGGCTACGGTGTCTTGGAGACAGGCTTGCTTGACTCGCAAACCATCAATGCACTCACCGTGTTTCAAATGCATTATAGACCCTGGCAAGTTGATGGCCGAGCTACAGCAGAAACAGCCGCCACTCTGTTTGCACTCATCGAAAAGTATCGCCCGCAAAAGTTGGCAAACCTGCAACAGCGATTTAAACACGAGGCGCAGCTCAAACTAGTCGAATCAGCGCAAGATTACAAAGGGCAATTCGATGGTCGCTACCCCGCTCCTAAATTAAGTACGCGCGAGTTAGTTAATCATCGTCATTTATTCAAGGCGTTTCAGGGCCAAGGCAAATTATTGCTCAAGAATGTCAATGCCAAATCAGCCACATTTTACATTAATGGTAAAAAGCTCCCCATTGGCAATCAACTAAATGCTGAACAACAATTAAGTTTCGATATAGGCAAGTATACCCATTCGGGTTACAACACTTTTAGGGCCGAAAATATTCAACCAGAAGACGCCACTCTGACTATTGAAATTCCTTTTCCAACCTTACTCGAGCAGCAAACCAAATCATCCACTGGCGAATTCTCAAAATCCAAACTACAAGCAATTGATCAGCTTATCAACCAGGAAATAGCAGAGGGATTTCCTGGTGCTTCGTTATTAATTGCCCACAAAGGCCGAATCATTAAACATCAAGCCTATGGCTATAGCTCGCGCTACGACCGCTTGGGTAATCCGTTGCCAGAGCCGACAAAAATGACAACAAACACTTTGTTTGACTTAGCTTCTAACACGAAAATGTATGCGACCAATTATGCCGTTATGAAATTGGTTAGCGAAAGCAAACTTAATGTCAACCGGCCAATCAGTTTCTACTTACCAGAGTACCGAGGAGAAGGTAGAGAATCACGACTAGTTAAGGATTTACTAAATCATACCGCAGGTTATCAACCGGCGGTCGATTTTCATAATCAAAATAATAAACTGGGTAAAAAGTTCTATTCACAACAGAAAGGAAAGACCCAACATTTATTAATAAACGATGTTCCTTTTAAAATAGGTCGTAACTTAGCTTCTATTTACAGTGACGTAGATTATATGCTGTTGGGAACTTTAATCGAGCGAATCACTCATATGCCACTCGATGAATATGTAGAAACCACTTTTTATCGTCCTCTCGGATTGCAAAGCACGCTTTTCAACCCGTTACAAAAAGGATTTATAAAGAATCAGATTGCGGCTACCGAACTTCAGGGAAACACCCGCCAAGCCACCATCGAATTTAACAATATACGAACTGATGTTGTGCATGGCGAAGTGCATGATGAAAAAGCCTTTTACTCAATGCAAGGTGTGGCTGGGCATGCTGGCTTGTTTTCTAACACTAAGGAACTTGCTGTTCTCGCAAGTATCATTCTTAATCGAGGTGGATATGCTGAACATCGCTTTTTTGATAAAAGCCAAATCGATCAATTTGTAACCCCGTCTGCATTAGATATAACCATGGGCTTAGGTTGGCGACGCGCAGGCAACGGTGAGCGCAAATGGCAATTTGGACCTTATGCCAGCCCTTATGCCATTGGCCATACGGGTTGGACTGGCACTGTTACTATCATTGATCCATTTTATGATTTGATCATAGTGTTATTGACCAACAAAAAACATACGCAAATGATCCCAAAACAGGTCGATGGGTTGGCAACTGAAGAAATGGTATTTGCAGGTGATACTTTTGAAACCGGAAAATATGGCAGTATTATTTCCATGGTTTACGAAGCACTCTTAGAAAATAATTAGCTGTAAGCTTTTCTAAAACACCGCCAATCTTTGACGGGCCAAGTACAAGTCATTATCCAACACTAAACCGACAACCAATGATTAATCATTTTAGAAATATAACAGAAAGCTATCCGACAAAACGTTTGATGTCGGTTGATCTGATCCGTGGCTTGACCATATTTGCGATGATTTTGGTCAACAATCCCGGAAGCTGGGCTAATATTTATTCGCCGCTTGCACATGCCAGCTGGCATGGCTGGACCTTGACCGATTTAGTATTTCCTTTCTTTTTATTTATTGTGGGAATATCCATCACGCTTTCATTTGAGCAAAGTAATAATTCCGTCACTGGCAACGCGAAATATCACTCTCCGAAGATCAGCCGTATTGAATTAACTCAAATTTTTAAGCGCACTCTAAAGCTGTTCTTATTAGGCTGGTTACTCGGTATTAGTTATTATAATTTCTACGACCCAAACTTTAATTGGTTTACGGATCGATTACTTTCTATCCGCTGGTTCGGAGTGCTGCAAAGAATTGCCATAGTCTATTGCATTTGTGCTATTTGTTATCGGCTCTTCAATACGCGACAATTAATTTGGCTAAGTATTCTTTTGCTAGTCATTTATTGGGGGTTAATGATGCTAGCGCCTTATCAAGATCAAGCAGGCAATCAATACTACGGCTTGTTGTTAGAAGGCAATAACCTTGCCGCTTTTATCGATGACTATTTATTTGGTCGAGAGCATCTTTATCATAAGTCGACTCAACCATTTGCATCCGACCCAGAAGGTTTGCTAACCACACTCCCCGCCCTAGTCAATTGTTTGATTGGGGTTGTCGTGGCCAAGCAAATACTGCTCACTTCTAAGCAATCTAACGATTCACTAAACCCCATATCGACCTCCGACAACTTTAAACAATTTCTACTAAGTTGGTTTCACTCTGATTCAAGTTCGAAAGCGACTAAATTAATAGCCTGCGCTGTACCATTATTGATTTTCGCCTACCTGGCGTCGAT
This sequence comes from Kangiellaceae bacterium, assembly GCA_965230525.1. Taxonomy (GTDB): domain Bacteria; phylum Pseudomonadota; class Gammaproteobacteria; order Enterobacterales; family Kangiellaceae. The sequence continues at coordinate 2,568,213 of OZ246008.1, read as the reverse complement.
TTGGTTTCCTATCAATAAAAACTTATGGTCCCCTTCTTACGTACTACTCAGTAGCGGATTAGCAATGCTAGTGTTAGCGCTCGCTGTTTGGTTGGTTGATATAAAAGGATATAAATTGTGGACAGCGCCATTCTTAGTTTTTGGTAACAACGCCATTGCACTATTCATGCTCTCGGGCTTTATCGCTCGATTATTAATAATGATAAAAACCGATGGTGTGAGTTTAAAAACCAGTATCTATGCTTATTTTTCGTTAATATCCGATGAAGCTAAGTTTAACTCTCTTATTTTTGCAATCGCATTTATGTTGTTTATGTATTGGCCGCTTTATTGGATGTATCGAAAACGAATATTTTGGAAAGTCTAAAGAAATTTGCACTTAAAGCGCTAATGTCCCGCGGTTTTTCCGTTGCGACTGCGAGGATCACTTGCGCCAAATAATCCTGCCTTTGTTTTCATTATTGACTGAGTACTTCCCATAGCTGATTTCATTACCACATGATGCCCCATTGCTTGTAAAATAGCGATGGTATCGGCATTGAGACTTCTTTCTACCCGCAACTCATCGGGATACCATTGGTGATGAATCCGTCCAGAGTTTGTTGCTTCTGCAATGTTCATTTGATGATCAATAACATTCAAAATGACTTGCAAGGTCGTGGTGATAATTCGGCTCCCTCCTGGCGAACCAGTGAGTAAAAATACCTGTCCATCTTTCATAACAATGGTTGGAGTCATCGCACTTAACGGCCTTTTGCCAGGCTCAATTGCATTGGCGACACCACCCAACAAACCAAATGCATTGGGTACGCCCGGCTTAGCAGAAAAGTCATCCATTTCATTATTCATAAATACCCCAGTGCCCTCAGCAACCAAACCCGAGCCATAGCTAAAGTTTAATGTGGTGGTAGTGGAAACTGCATTTCCCCATTGATCGATCACTGAGTAATGGGTGGTTTGATCGCTTTCATAGGGAGTTAGTTTACCCGGTTTGACTTGTTCACTAGGAGTCGCCCGATGAGGGTCAATTTTTTGATGAATGGACTTTGCGTAGGCATGGCTGATCAACTCACTGACAGGCACATCAAAATAATCTGGATCGCCTAAATACTCACTTCTATCAGCGTAAACATACTTCATCGCTTCTGCCATCTGATGAACTGTTTTGGCAGTATTGTGTTTCATACTTGCTAGAGGGCTATTCTGAAGAATGTTTAACAATTGAATAAGATGAACACCTCCGGAGGAAGGTGGTGGCATCGAATAAATTTGATAACCACGATAATTGGCTGCAACAGGCTCACGGATCACTGCTTTATAATTTTGAAAGTCTTGTTCGCTAAAAATCCCGCCAGCGGCATTGACTGACTTAACAATTTTTTTTGCAACATCACCTTGATAAAATCCTTTATCCCCATATTGCGCAATTCGTTTTAAAGTCGATGCTAAATCTTTTTGTTTCAACCTATCACCAGGTTGATAAAAGTCTCCATTAGACTTATAAAAAATACCTTTGGTGCTTGGCCAACGTTGCAATCGTTTTCGCATCGCTTTGAGCGAGCGAGATAAATCGTAGCTTACTTCAATCCCTTCCTCAGCAAGAATGATGGCAGGTTGAATCACTTCGGCTAGGGACATTGTGCCATACTGTTCTAACGCCAGTAACATACCACGGACAGAACCGGGAATGCCTGACGCAGCGCCATGAAATAAAGACTTATTTTTTATAACCTTCCCCTGTTTATCCAAGAATAAGTCTTTATGTGCTAATGAAGGCGCCATTTCGCGATAGTCAATGGTTAAGGTTTTAGCCGGGCGCTTGCCCGACTTATCCGCAGCCAAATGGATCACCATAAACCCTCCACCACCAATATTTCCCGCCCGCGGATAAGTCACCGCCAACGCAAAGCCGACTGCCACGGCTGCATCCACCGCGTTCCCGCCTCGCTTTAGAATATTAACACCAACATCAGTCGCTAAAGACTCCACACTTGCAACCATGCCATTGGCTGCCCATATTGGTTGCGCCGTATCCATTCCGGCATAAATAGGTAGTTCGTCGATTTTAATCGGCGAATCTACTAATCGAAATTTCTCTGGCATTTTTGCATTTATCGCTTTTTCTGAAGCAGAGACTGGTGGGGTAACAGAGCAGAAAAAAATCATCAGGCTAACGAATTTAGCGACAAATACACGCGACAGTGACAGAGGCAAAAAGTAATAATGTCTATTTAAAAAATGCTTAGTCATTAGAGTTGTCTTCAGTTAATTTATGAAAGAACAAATCTTCAAAATCAAAACTAAAGTCAGTTTTGCTAGAGATTGGTTTCATCGTCATTAGTAAAGAACGGCCATCATCAGATTGTTTAAAATCAATCCAAGCATCGGCTTCAAAACTGCGATCATGCCAGCGGACCCACCACCGATCATCACTAAACCAGTAAACATCACCAACCAGCCTCGGCGATTTCTCGCTTGAGAACACAATACGGGTTTCTGTTTGTTTTAGTTGGACATTACCAAACCAAGGGTCAGAGTAACTCCCTAACCTTGCATTCAAAATTTTATTATCTATTTTGCTTGATACCGGAATGAGTGCTTTTGGGTTGGCATTTTTGTTTGTTTTTGACCCTGTTTTTTTATTCGAACTATTTTTCTGATAGCGCTTAACCCAGTCAATTCGAGCCTCATTTTCGTCTTCAAAATATAAGTCAATCACCGAGCGAACAATTGCACGCCGACCTAAACTAGATTGCTGATTAGTGAGCACAACCACACCAAGTTGCTGCTCTGGGAAAAGCACAATTTGCGACATCGAGCCACCGAGCATGCCGGTATGAGACACTCTGGTTTTACCGAAAAAGTCACTTACTCGCCATCCCAAAGCATAAGAATGAAAACTTGATTTATCTTCTTCCTTCATTCGTTTAGAAAGCTTCAGTTTAGTATACGGCTGCCACATTAAGTTCTTTTGCTTTTGAGAAAGAAGCTGATTAGATTTATCGTTCGATAATAGCATCTTAACCCACAGAGCTAAGTTTTCGACCGAACACTTTATGCCGCCAGCAGGCGCCATAATACTGGTTCGATCATTGATTTTATTTTTTTCTAGCAGTGTTAGTTGTTGATTAACAACTGCATGCGGTGCAACGGAGTTTTGGTTGTCTTCATTTTTAACCCCACCTGCAAAGCACCGGTTCATTCCCAGAGGTTTAAAAATATTTTTTTCAACATATGCCTCCCAACTCATGCCCGATACCCTAGCAACAACTTCGCCTGCGACGATGTAGAGTAAATTGTCGTAGGCATACTCTTTTCTAAACTCGCTTACTGGTTTTAAATAACGCAAGTTTCGAATGACGTCAGCACGACTAAAAAGAGTGGGTTCGGGCCAAAGCATTAGATCGCCCGCACCAATTCTCAAACCACTGCGATGAGTTAATAAATCAATAATGTTAAATTGTTGCGTCACTTGGTCGTCGTACATTCTAAATTCTGGTAAATGTTGAACCACTTTGTCCTGCCAATCCAACTTACCTTGCTGAACCAGTAAAGCGAGCGCCGCTGAAGTAAAGGCTTTACTATTTGATGCAATCTTGAATAAGGTTTGTTGATCAACAGCTTGAGAAGTATGAATGTTAGCGATTCCGTATCCCTTTGAGTGAACCACAGTTTGCCCTTCGATAACAGCAATGGCGACACCAGGGATTTGAAACGCTTGCATCGCTCTATTGGCTATTGATTGAATCTGAACCTGTTTTGTCTGTTTGGCTTGTTGGCCGTGTCGAGCTGGTAAAGGCTCCGCATAAGTAGTTGTCGCTTGCAAACAGCAGAAGCTAAACCAAAGATAGGTAACTAATTTTGTTAAATGCTTACAATGACTCATACTGAAACCTAAGGCAAACTAAAACGAAACATAATTGAAACTGTAATTTAGCGAATATAGTAACTAATAGCTAATGATTATATATATCGGCAACATTGACTCATTGCTACAACTCAACACTCTCTCACTCTCTCGTTTGCAATAAATACCGCAAAACAATTATCCAGTCTCATTATCGAAAGGCGACAACAATAATAATATATTACTCTTTAACTTTCCATTGGAATATTTTATTATTATCAAATCTTATCATTGGTTGGGTAAAGCAACTTGCACTCTTTTGAATATTCGAATCACCAACTTGTTATGGATGGGTTATCCGTTGCGCAAATTGCCGCTCAAATCGACACCCCATTCTACTGCTATTCGCAACGCCACATTGAAATGGCATACGATAGCTATGTTGACCAACTAAGCTCACTCAATAGCTGCATATGCTATGCCGTCAAAGCCAATTCAAATCAAGCTATCATTACAACTCTAGCCAACAAGGGATGTGGTGCGGATGTTGTGTCGGAAGGAGAGCTTCGCCGTGCGTTACATGCAGGCATACCTGCCGAAAAAATCGTTTATTCTGGCGTCGCTAAAACTGAAACGGAGATGGCTTTTGCCCTGTCAAAAAATATATTTCAGTTTAACGTGGAATCCGAAAACGAACTCCATTTATTGAACCGAGTGGCAATAGAAATGAATCGCAAAGCAAAAATCGCTTTTAGAATCAATCCAGATGTCGATGCCAAAACCCATGCCAAAATTTCAACTGGAAAGTCTGAAAATAAGTTTGGAATTCCGATTAATCGAGCGAGGGAAATCTACGAGTTAGCTGATCGGCTAGAAGGAATTCAAATCCAAGGCATTGATGTGCATATCGGCTCGCAACTAACCAGCTTAGCCCCCTTTATTGAGGCATTTAGAAAAATTAAAGAGCTGATTCAGTCGCTTAAAGAAGTTGGTATTGCAATATCTGTTATCGATCTCGGTGGGGGATTAGGAGTTAATTATCATGCTTCTGATCACGTAGGATTAACTATAAAAGATTATTGCCAAATGCTACAGCAAGAATTTGCCAACACCGACTGCAAAATTGTTTTGGAACCCGGTCGCTCAATGGTGGCAAACGCAGGCATTCTAGTCTCCGAAGTGATTTATAAAAAACAGGGTCAACAAGCGATTTTTCTTATTCTTGATGCTGCGATGAACGATCTACTCAGACCGAGCATGTATGATGCCCACCATGAAATTTTTCCGGTAATGCAATCGCAACAACATGAAACCTATGACATTGTTGGGCCGGTATGCGAAACCGGTGATACTTTTGCTCGCAATCGTACGATGGGCAAAGTCGAGCAAGGTCAACTGGTTGCAATAGCAAGTGCTGGCGCGTATGGGGCAGTTATGTCTTCCACCTACAATAGCCGACTACAAGTTCCAGAAGTACTCGTTAGTCAAGGTGAATTTCATGTCATTAGACCTCGGCAAACCTACCAAGACTTACTCAGCTTAGATAGCCTTGCACCTTGGCAAAGTCCAGCCAAAGAAGTGGGTGTCGTTGCGGGTAACAGATAAATAAAAGGTAAATTGGTAAAGGTTTTATTGGTTGTGAGCGGTTCATTGGTTCTGAGGGGTTGGAGCGGATTTTTTAACTTTAAAGAGTTTGAGTTAAAGTCTGCATTTAGCATTTGGTCATTTGAACTATCTCCCACCGCCAAAAAAATTTATTTTAACCAACATTTTTTAAGTTCTAAATTATTTCTCAAAGTATTCTTTCATTGAGTTAACTAGTAATGACTGCATTTTCATACCAACTTGCAGCTCATCGGCTTCCGTGGCACCGTCAATGCCTACTTGAGCACTTAGAGTAAATTCGCGCCCGCCTTGGTAATGTGGCAAACAAACATGCGCTAATAAAACATATTCAGCGGCTCCACGTGTTTCACTTGGCCCCCACCCTATCTTTTGCCAGATACGCCATTTTCCTTGGGTAATTTTATCGAGCAGTGCTTTCGGGTTGTTCTGCCTTTCGCCGCCGATTGTATTGGCAATAGCGTACGCTAGACCTTGACCAATGCCTTTCATCATACCTGCCATTTTTTCATTTTTTGCGGAATGACCTATTCCGTAGAAAAGTTTTTGTACATCACTTTTATCAAGCATTGGAAAGTTGGTTTGTACTTCTCTGTCATGAAGTGCTAATCGCTTTAACCATTCCGCCATTGCGAGAGTAGTTTGCGGTTTATTTCCGGTTAAGCCACACTCTTTACAGCGATAACTTTGTGCAAAGGGATCATCAGCGCCTGATGCAAAGCCTGCGATTTCAATGCCATCAGGTTTGTTCTGACCGTACCATAAATTGGGCTGTGGCTGAAAAGGCGGTTCTCCATATCCGCCCCTAATTCGTACCTTTGAATTCGCAAGTTTTAGCCAGTCGTCTTTATAGTATCGGGTTAGTTTTTCTCGACCAACAAAATTGATAAAAAAAGTGGCTATTGCGTTAGAACTAGCTTTCGATTGACCAAACTCGTCGTAGTTGTGAATAGAAGTAATTAAATCCGCCAGAGGCACCTGGCCTACTTTGGATGCGTTTTTTAAACCAGCAGCTCTTGCTTTGGCTAGGGCTGCAGATATTGCCATCACTTTCGATGAACTCCAAGGCTCAAATAACTGATCCTGAGTACCATTTGAAAGGTACTTATAACCATAAGCATCATTAATTTTTTTAATGTCAATTAAATGAATTTTTCCGTCGGAAGGTTTAGCGGAAAAAAAGCGCCAGTCATTCGTTATTCGTTGCTCCCATCCATATTTGGAATAGTCGATTTGCTCGGCAGTTAAATAGTCTGATTCAAGTTCAGGTTGTGCAACTTGCTGACATGTCAATGATTGGTTAGACAAATCGGCAGGCAAAATGGCTGCTCCTGACATTAACGCTTTAGCATGCTTCTGCTTAACATTTTTTACTTTTTTGTTCGCAGTATCTTGCGTGCAGGATTGAATGATTAAGATAAAAAAACCAAGCAAGAATAACTTTGCAAGCCGACTCATAATGCCCCTCTATCAACGGATAAAAAAAAGCCCCTAGCGGGGCAAACCAAACATAACACTCTGATGGTTTTAAAAATCATACTGAAGCGGAAATTATTTCTCCAGTATGATGAAGTTGGTCAGTTCAAAACTTTGACTAACCAGGAAAAAATGAGTAAAAAACAATCGTTAAACCGGCGTAGTCAATTTATTTGACGACGCCGGCATTCGATTAAAACACCAAGTTTAGAGAAAGTTGAAATCTTCTCGGTGCGTATTGTGAGCGCGGTTGGCCGAATGTTGTATTGTCAACATACGGGTCATGTTGATACCCAGTTTGCTTATCAAAAATATTAAATATATCGGCTCTAAATTGCAGTGTATATTTATCGGATAAGGCAAAATCTTGAGTATAATTTAAATCCATTTGCCAATGGCTTGGCCCACGGCGACTACCTGCGGTTTCTACATATCGAATGGTCGAACTGGAGTAGCCATAAGGCGTGCCATCCCAAGCTTCCCAAACATCACCTGACTGATAAACTAAATAAGCGCCAATATTTGCCTCCCAATCAGTAGTGTAATAACCGAACGCTTTAAATACATGAGGTTTATCGCCGTAAAGTTTACCTTCCTTTCCGTCCCATAATTGTCTACCCATCCCGTCCGCTAAGTTAGATGATCCTATAAACAAGTTCGCGTCATTGTTACCGCTGACATTATCTTGATCATAGTTTCCGTAATAGTGGCTCCAAACGTAAGATGCATTTAGATAACTTCTTTCGCCTTTCCACTCAGCTTCAATACTAAATTCATTGTAAGAAGTATAAGCATCGTCCAACTCTGCAATTACGAAACTTGAACCACCAACCTCAGCACGATAAGAATCTAACTCTGGAATATAAAGTCCTTCGTCGCGTAAATGTTCTGGTACGCCACCAAATGGACCGTAAGTACCATAGTTGCGAGAACCGTTCCACGTATCTTCCCAGAAGTGAGAACCTTCTCTTCGACGGACATGCGCTCGAATATACAGTTGATCAGTGACAGCCTTGGCGGTACCTATGGTTAGTTCATCGATGCGTCTTGGTTTAATTCCACGTTGGAAGAATTTACCTGATGAACCATCTCTTGGCTCAGACTCGATATAATTACCATCTTCATCAAAATCTACATTGAGTGCCGAGCGAGTATTTCTTGCCCAAGATGCGGCTCTTGCAAGAGAGCTGGCCTCAGGGTTGTAACTAGCAAAATTGGCAAATACTGTATCTTGTTGGTGATAAGCCCAGTTGACACCTAATCTAGGTTGGATCATATCTTTCCAATTAATAGAATACATTTTGTATTTGTTTCCAGGAGCTAGCTCATATCCCGAGACATTGTCGTCGTTGCGTCGAAGCCCTTGGCCATACAAAATATCATGACTGATTAATACCCCTAGATTGTAGGTAAAGTCACCATGCTCAATACTATCGTTGAACTCAAAGTTATAGGACTCAGTGCCCGAAGTAATTCCAGGAACGGTTGCTCCAGATGCGTCTTGCAGACTCATCTGTTGAGTGATAGCACGATAGTAAATGGGAGTTACGCCGTCGGACGCTGTTTCTTCGCCACCTAAGTAAGAGATGCTTCCCCAACCATTTGATAATCGACTTAACACTTCTTCGCCTTCTTTCCAGCTGAAACCGATATGAATGCGATGAGTCGTTTCGCCATAATCTAACTCATGGTCTAGTGCCATTTCAAAACTATCACGATAGAAATTTTGATTGTTAATAGTAGAACCACCACCAACTTGGCCGCCGCCAGCACGTAAACCATTGTCATCGGTATAACCATACCGATCGATTAGCACCTGAGCACCAACCGGATCAAAGTTGTTACTTGTTGGTACATTAAACGCCCCAAGTTGATCTAAATTATTTAAATCTAAAGAAGCACCAACCGCTGGAATCGCTGAAAGTAAGTTGTCCGGAGTACTTGCTGTTTCAAAATCGAATTGGCTATATTGAAAACTTAGGGAAGTATAATCGCTTATGACATAAGAGCCGTCTAAAGTGAATATATCTTGAGTCGCATTATCACTGATAGAAGTAGAGTCTGCATCGAGCGCTCCAACTGAACCGCCCCGCCCTTTACGATCAGATGTTCGATAACTCATATTCAAAAGAATGTCATCGGTAACCGCGTAGGTTAGCTTACCAAAATATTCGTCTCGAACACTTTCAAAATCTTTTGCCGGCCCGTAAGCCGTCTCTTTATTAACCCGGTTAACTTCTGGTCGATAATATGAACTATAGAAGAACAACTTATCCTGAATAATCGGCCCACCTAGACTCGCTTTAATCCAACTTTGGTCTAATGTAAACTCGGTGTTATCAGCATCATCTCTATCCGCAACAAAGTTTTTGTTTTGTAGCTTATATTCTAAGTTTCCATGAAATTCATTAGTACCTGATTTCGAGGTAGTATTAATCGCAAAGCCACCAGACCGGTTAAAACCAATCGCCTTCGCACCGCCTTTATCGATCGAAACATTAGCAATATCGTGAGTAGAGGGCTCCGCTGAAAGGTTACCAAACATTGGAAGCGAAACATCCACACCGTCAAAACCATACTTATTATCACGCCCAGAACCACCTGCATTAGGTCCCAATGTTCCCAGCTCCGAATAAGCCACACCTGGAATTAACTTGAGCATATCACGGTAATTTTGTCCTACCGGAACTCCTTTAATGACATCTTCGCCTAATGAGGTAGAGAGTGACGAGTCCCCTTCCCGAACGACTGCACTTCCCGTAATTACTAATAAATTTGAATCTGAAACCGCATCTGAATCTAACGCAAAACTTACATTAGCCGTTTGATCCAACAAAACCTCAACACTAAATGTTTTTTCCGCCCCATCAGCAGACCTAAAGGTCAACTCATAGTCGCCAGGTAGAAGCAAAGGTAAGTCATAAGTACCATCTGGTTTTACCGTTGCCGTTCTTGGTTGTGGCATAACACTACTGGTTGCTGTAACAGTCATGCCGGTGAGCTCGCCAGCCTCAGCAGTCACTTTACCTTTGATAGCACCGGTTTGCGCTGCCATTGCTGGCGTACACATCATAAGCCCTGTAAATAAGGCCACTGATAAAGATTTGATGGGTTTTGATAACGCTTTGTGAGTTGCTTGTGAAAGCAAACTTCGCTCAAAGTTGAGATTTTTCATTTTTCATTCCCCTGTGTTTTTCTAGGCTTTTTAATACTATTGTTGTGTTTTACTCATTCTTTAATTTGGTCCAATGTTGAAACATCGAGTTAGTATCTTGTTTATTTGGTTGTTCATCCATGGTTTACTGGGTGAAAATATTATGCCCCATTCCAATATGGAATAAAATAACACTTTAAAAGCATTTGTAAATAATTTATTATTCCTTTCAGCAAAAAAAAGACAATTTTTGGGTGTTTTGAAGCGATTTAATGGATTTGAAGTAAAAATATCGGCGAAAACACTCAATTATTATTACTCGTAAGAATTACTAGATGAATATTGCCTCATCTGCAATTTTCGATCAATGGATGGTGTTGCTTCAAAGTCATGATCAGAATTTTTCACTTTATTAAGCCAATTGGTTTGAGCATACTAATATTAGTTTGCTGCTTATCTCAGCCTCAGCTATTTGCACAAACCAAACCAAAGAACAATCTGGTTACCAATGTGAAAGGGATAAACCACGAAATGCTCACACCTGATTTTTGGCAAGCAAAGCTAACACACTCCAAACAGCCTATTCTTAGTTCTGAACAAATCGCTCAACAAAATCAAACTTTGTTCGCACAAAACCCACACATGGTTTCGCTCGGAAAACTTTCTGAAACAATTGAACCAAACGCCTTGATCGCTTTAATTCAATCAATCAGTAAGCAACCCAAAACTAAACGATACTATGCGGACCAATCGCTGGTTAGCGATGCAATGTTCGATAACTATAAGGCCAATTTAAATTTAGATAAAATTAAAACGGTACAAAAAGTCCAATTTGGCTTAGTCGTTAAACGAACCGATTTAAGAACCTTCCCTACGCAAGACAAAATTTTTAATACTCTTGAAGATACCAATTTAGATCGATTTCAAGAGACAGCTCTCTTCCCGGGACAAGCCGTGGCTATCTACCATCAAAGTAGCGACCGAAAATGGTATTTTGTATCTTCTTATAACTACAGTGCTTGGGTGGCCAAACGAGACATTGCTATTGGTAGTCGAGAACAAGTTCTGGAGTTTAACCAGCAAAGACCATTTTTAGTGATTACTGGCGATAAAGTTCTTACCAGTAGCAGTCCCTACAATGAAAAAGTTTCGCAGCAGCAACTCGAAATGGGAACAAGACTTCCTTTACTAGCAGAGTCTGACAAACCCGTTTTACTTGATGGTCAAAATACCTTCGCAAGCCATGTGATTAAATTTCCGACTCGAAACCCACAAGGCGAACTGGAAATACAACTCGCACTGATCGCAAAGTCTCAAGATGTCAATGCGGGTTACCTCACATTAAATCGCCATCATGTTGTACAGCAAGCGTTTAAATTTTTGGGTGAACGCTATGGCTGGGGGCATTCTTTTAACGCACGAGATTGCACCGGTTTTGTTGGCGAAATTTACAAGAGTTTTGGCATATTAATGCCGAGAAATTCTGGGCAACAAGGTGTCAGCCAACAGGGTGAAAATATTCGATTTGCAAAAGACACATCGACAGAAGAAAAGTTAAAAGCGATTCGCACTTTACAAGCCGGAGATTTAATTTATTTACCCGGACATGTGATGATGTATTTAGGAGAAGTCAATGAGCAGCCCTACATCATTCACGATGTCGCAGGCTACAGCTTTTTTGATGAACAAGGTGTTTACCAAAAGAGCAAACTTAACGGTGTGTCAGTCACACCGCTAATACCTCTACAGCTTAATCAAGAAACGAGTTATCTTGACCGTATCTATAATTTAAAAAAAATAAAGTGATGGAAAAATCTTTATGAAAATAACTGATATTAAATTCGCAATGCTCAAAGTGCCGTTAAAAACACCATTTAAAACAGCACTCAGAACGGTCAACAACATTGACGATGTAGTGGTCATTGTGGAAACCGATTCAGGCCATATAGGTTACGGCGAAGCCCCGGCAACAGCTGCGATTACCGGCGATACCCATGGCTCAATTATTGAAGCAATTAATGTTGTGATAAAGCCTGCAATTATCGGTAAGGACATTAGTAACTTAAATGAAATAACCCATATCATTCAATCGTCTATTGTAAAAAATTACAGCGCCAAAGCAGCCATAGAAATTGCTATCTACGATCTTTTTGCGCAACTGTATAATGCCCCGCTTTACAAAATTTTGGGCGGCGGCGAGCCTTCATTAGCTACCGACGTTACCATCAGCATCGACTACATCGATAAAATGGTAGAAGACTCGAAAAAAGCTGTTGCACTAGGGTTTGAAACCTTAAAAATAAAAGTTGGAAAGGATATCGGCTTAGACATTGAACGGATGAAAGCAATCTACGCTGCGGTAAAAGACAGTGCCCTATTAAGGCTCGATGCCAATCAAGGCTGGACGGCCAAAGAAGCCGTTTATGCAATTAGGAATTTGGAAGACTCAGGCGTCAAACTAGAACTGGTTGAGCAGCCAGTAAGAGCCGATGATCTCGATGGCATGAAATATATTACCGAACGAGTTCACTCTCCAATTATGGCAGATGAAAGCACCTTTGGCCCCAAGGAAGTGATTGAACTCATTAAAATGCGTGCCGCCGATATTATTAATATTAAATTAATGAAAACTGGCGGGATATCCAATGCCATTAAAATCGCCGATATCGCCGCAACCTACGATGTCGAATGTATGATTGGCTGTATGCTTGAATCCAGTATTAGTGTGGCTGCGGCCGTTCACTTTGCCGTTTCTAAATCGAATGTCATCAGTAAGATCGACTTAGATGGCCCTTCGCTTTGTCAATACGATCCAGTGGTTAGTGGTGTAAATTTTAACAACGCGGAAATTACCATCGGAGATGCGCCTGGACTTGGAATAGAAAGCATTAAAGGCTTAAAGATGCTGGATGTTTAGATTGGGTTGCGAGTAGCGAGTAGCGGGTCAAACACCACATTTGTCAAAAGACCAGAAAAAATCTAGTCTTCAACATCCGAGTCCGTCTTACCTTCATTAACCGACATGGCTAACAAAATATCTACAATATGTTGTTGCGCGGCTCGCTTAGCAAAATCGTGCTTGGCATTGCCTTCTTGCGCAGAGATAGTCGACAGAGTTATGTCTGAAAGATGATTGACTGTATTGGCGGAATATCGACCAATATGGATTATTTTAACTTGGCGTTCTCGCATTTCAGAAATGAGAGCGGGGCTTAATTTCAGTTCCTCAATCGCAGATAACAAAATTAACAAATCGCCTTTTTCCAAACGACTTAAAAACTGTTTTTGATAGGCCGAATCATTTAATGAAAAAGCAAGTTTATTACTATTTAAGAGTCTAATGGCCAAGTGCTCGGCAACAAACCTTGAAACACCTACACCAAATATTTGAATTTTTTCTGCTTGTTTTATCGCTTCGATAGCCGCCTTAAAAGCCGACTCTTTATTAAGTTCAATGGTTGCAGAAATGGCATCCAATTTACTTTTTAGAAGTTTGTCAGAGACATCATTTAGATCAGAATCGGAAAATAACTTGTTGCCTTCCACACCGTTACTTGATGAACTTCTGGCTACGGCTTCGTTGATCGCCAGTTTGATATCGGGATAGCCCTTGTAGCCCAGCTTTTGACAAAACTTGACCACACTTGATTGGCTTACCCCTACCGCCTGCGCAAGCTGTTGGGAGGAGTAGTCTCTTAGTAGCGCGGCGTTAGATAATATGTAATCAGCCAGCTTCTTTTCATTAGCTGACATCTCATTACGAATAGAGCGAATTTTAAGTAAACAACTCATTTAAAACTATAACGCATACTGATTCGCGCCTTATCCATGAAAGTTAGCAGCACAAGAAACTTAGCTGTAGAAATATCCGTCCATAATAACTCATTTAGAATAAATTATTCAAACTCAGGGGTATCATTGTTCAATTATTGACTATATCTGAGTACATTAGGATGATCGGGATACAACAAATAGCGGCTGCGTAGCGCTTGAAACGCTCTTAGATCGGCTTTCCAAGCGTTTTTTATACGCTTAGCATCCCATCCGTTTTCCACTTGTTGCCTAAATGCCGCTTGACCGGCTAGCTTATCAAGAAAGCTAGGACGGCTAATATAGTCGAGTTTTTGCTGCTCAAATTTATCTCGCCAGTTTAAAAAATACCCAAGTGAAACCCCTTCATTGCTAGTCTGGGTGAATTTCTCTCCGTACAGAGTAGCACCGGCATGATTTAGCTCACTCCAACTGCCCGTTATTTTTCTTGCTTTGAATTCAAATTCACCCATTTTATCATTCGGATAACCCAAAACCTGGAATGGAAAATCCGTTCCTCGTCCGACACTCACCTTGGTGGCTTCAAAAAAACCCAATGACGGGTACAATCGAATTGACAAATCATTTGGCAAATTTGGTGAAGGTTTTACTGGCAGCGAATAAGAGTGAGCATGGCTATAGTCTTTGACCTTAACTACTGATAGCTGACATTGTTTACCTTCTTTTAACCAACCTTCTTGGTTAATCATTTGTGCCAGTTCTGCTACCGTTAATCCATGAACCAAGGGGATCGGATGCATCCCTACAAAGCTTTGAAACGCGAGATCTAACACCGGCCCATCAATATAATCCCCATTGGGATTAGGTCGATCTAAAATTAAAAGAGGAATTTGATTATCTGCACAGGCTTGCATGACATAGTGCATCGTACTAATGTAGGTATAATACCTAACACCTACATCTTGAATATCAAAAATCATCATATCCACATCTTTAAGCTGCTCTGTGGTCGGCATTTTATTTTTGCCGTACAAAGAAACGATAGGAAGATTAGTTTTTGGATCGCGCTGGTCGGTCACTTTTTCACCGGCTCCTAGCTTCCCCCTAAAACCATGTTCTGGGGCAAAAACAAGAGTGATTTGATGTTGCTTTTCCAGTAAAAAATCCACTAGATGTTGATCTTTCACCCGAGAGGTTTGGTTGACTATAAGTCCAAGTCGTTTATTCTTTATTTGCGGATAATAAACTTCATACCGTTCCGCCGCTACCGTGATGGCCATGCTCTGGTTAGGCATGAGTAGCAACATGAATAAACAAATAGATAATACCCAGATTAATATTTTTTTCACGGGAACTACACCCTCCTTAGTTGTCAACTTATTTCTAACCGCATTTTTAATTTTAAATTTTAAATTTTTAAAGTTGACCTTAAGTTGATTATGTTTCGTTTCTAACTTCAAAAGTCTAAATAAGCGAGACGGCTTAGCCACCCCGGTATTTTTTGTTCACTTTTTTGCAAGTGCTTTTCTTAACATCCCATCAGCTTGTTGCAGCCTATTTTCAGCTTCAATCGCGTCAATATCGGTTAACAACATTAAGATAGCCAACTTCACTTTCATATCGGCTTGTAATAAGGTTGATTCGGCTGTGGATTCATCGACCCCAGTGACTTGCATAACCATTCTAATCCCACGAGCACGCAATTTTTGATTAGTCGCCTTTACATCCACCATAAGATTTTTATAGACCTTCCCTAACTTAACCATGGCTGCTGTAGAAAGTATATTTAGAATAAGTTTTTGTGCCGTTCCTGATTTCATTCGAGTCGAACCAGCCAAAGGTTCTGGACCCACTTGCGGCAATAAAGCGAGGTCTGCCAACTCGGCGATTTCTGCATTTTGATTACTACTAACTGCGATAGTCTTGGCACCTATTTGACGAGCATAATTTAGCCCGCCAATCACATAGGGAGTTCGCCCGCTGGCAGCGATACCGACTAAAATATCGCGAGCTGAAAGCTGTATGTCTTGCAAGTCGTATTGGCCCTTCATGGGGTCATCTTCGCTTCCTTCTTGGGCTTCAAACATCGCATCTTTGCCACCCGCTAATAGGCCAATGACAACATCAGGTTTAACGCTAAAAGTTGGTACGCATTCAACTGCGTCTAACACCCCTAAACGCCCACTTGTACCAGCGCCGATATAAATCAATCGTCCGCGATTCGCAATGCATTCAGCAATCAAATCCACTGCCCTGGCAATCTCATCCAATATTTCAGAGATAGCCACTGGCACTTGTTGATCTTGTTGGTTGAGTTTGGTCACTAACTCTAATGTGGTTAACTGATCCAAATCATGGGTTTCAGGATTAGCAGCTTCAGATTGTAATTTTGACAGAGTGTCGATTAAATCATTTGTTGACATTCTTTTTCTCTTTAAAAATATAAAACTATGTTAAATAGCTTATCTATCATATTTTAATGATAGGTCAGTTCTTGCTCAGGCAGTGTTGAGTAATTAATTGCTCCGCTAAATAAAAAGCACCATCGATTGCATTACCTTTTGGGGCAACGAGTCGCTTTTGTATTTTTTCCGACAAGTGTAGTTTTATTTGCCCCGATAAACCGCCAATAATCCCAACCGGAAGGTCTAAATCGTCAGAGAAACTCTCAATTAATTCTTGTAGATCAAGTGCAGCTTGTTGAATGACTTGCCTGGCAATTTGGCTTTGCTGATAACCAGCAAAGGCGATTGGTGCAAGGGTCGCGTAATCGCTTGCAGTCGCGCTTTTTAGCCAATCGAGAATAGCTTGTCGATTATCACCTATAACACCGAGAACTTGCTGAACAATAGGGTCATGGCTAGTTTGACATTTATCAAACGCTACTAAAACTTTAGTGATTATTTGCCTTCCAATCTCTGCGCCACTGCCCAAATCGCCAGCAATGAATCCCCAACCACCAATCATTGATTCATGACCTTGGCGATCGAGCTTTGTTGCGACACTGCCGGTACCAACAGCAACGACAATCATGGGTTCGCCGCCACCGGCACCATAAAGAGACGTTTTAGCATCGGTGGTAATTAATTTATCGAGCAGCTGTTCACCTAAATGTTCATTGAGTTTATCAACATTGTTCTGACAACCGGCCCCAGCGGCGCCACAAACTAACACACAATCTGATAGCGATACATTGGCTTTAATGGAAAGTTGTTCAATCAGTTTTTTAATCGTTGCACAAGCACGTTGGAAATCATGTGAAAGCGACGCACCACCGGCATTCAGCTCTATCGTCTCTTGGGTATCCAAATTTTTTATCGCGGCCTTAGTTTTACTTCCACCGGCATCAATCGCAATTAGATGTGTACTCATTCAAACTTTCCTTTTAATGATAGCTGGTCTTGCGCTCTGCTGCTTGCGGTGATCCACAAAAGCAAACCACAAAGGATATTAAACTCGCAATACATAATTGATAGGGAAATGCTAAATCAAATTTAAGCCAACTAATATTCAAAGTATCTTGAATATAACTTTGAAAAAACAGTGTGGTCATAAATCCTACGATTAATGCTAGCAAAACGCTGTTTGCATTACCTCTTTGAGTAAATAACGCATTAAAGTATACCCCTAGTAAACCACTATAAGAAAACACCATAACACTTAAAGCAAAAGCGAGTAGTGGTGTGTCGGTATATCGTTGCCAGTAAAAACTAAGGATTGCCATGCCTGCAAGCGCAAGCGCTGCAATTAACATCCCGACTCTTCCAGCTCTGACAAAATGTGTTTCTGATTTATCCTTTATTCTGCTTTTTATCCAAGGACGATAGAAATCTTGAATCACCACTGACGACATGGAGTTTAATCCTGAATTCAACGTTGATAGTGCCGCAGCAACAATTCCTACTGTAACCAAACCTCTTAAACCTGAAGGCATCTCCGTCAGAACAAAAGTCATAAAGATAGTGATCTTTTCGCCTTCAAAGCTATCCAGTAATTCTGCACTTTGTTGCATTCCCATGAGCTGGGGGTGTTGATAAAAAACGTAAAGAAGCAACCCAATTAATACAAAAATAAACACCACTGGAAAAACTAACGCAACGGACCAAAGCATTGCTTTAGAACTTTCTTTAGCGTTCTTACAGGTAAGTACCCGTTGGGTCATATCTTGATCCATACCAAACGATGCGATTCCCAGTAATACAAATCCGGTCATCGCTGCCCACACAGTAAACACACCGGAGGATGAAAAATCTAAATTAAAATTAAGCAAGGTAAATTTAGAATGCGAACCATCCGTGGGGTTAGCTAGCACTTGATAAACTTGGCTAAAGTCGCCTTGAACTAATGAGAGTAAATAAAACACCACTGAAAGTGCCGCGCCAACATAAACTGCACACTGAATTGCATCGCTATAAATTACCGAGCGAATGCCACCAACAAATGAATAGATCAGGCCAACGGCAGTTAGAATGATGATCGATGTCACCACATTATGGGCATCGATATTTCCAAACAGAATCATGGCGACGGCAATGGCGGCCATGTAAAGGCGTGCGCCACTTGCAAAAACACGACCAAACAAATACATTAGCCCAGCTTGTTTTTTTGCTCTTTCACCAAAACGAGTTTCTAGTAACTCATAGACTGTAGTCACCTTATATTGATAAAATTTTGGTATCATAATCTTGGCGACGAACAGTGCGGCAATGACTGTTCCTATATTGGTCGCTAAGTAACTAAGGTCGGAGCGATAACCTTGATCAGGCCCGCCTAAAAACGTAGCTGCTGATTGAGCCGTTGCCAACACAGAAATGGCAACCAACCACATCGGCATCTGATTCCCACCCAGAAAAAAATCGTCGGTTGAAGCAACTTTTCTGCGGCTAAAATACCAACCGGTTAAAGCCACAATAAGGAAGTAACTAAAAAATACCAACCAGTCCAGAATCGAAAGTTCAAGATGCATAAATTTTCTCGTTTATTTGGTTCCCGGTGAAGACTGTTGCTGGGAACCATTTTGATGAAAAAATTCATCTTGATTTAATCTAACTGGCAGTACACCTTTGACCGGGTTTACCCCGAGTAAAGTAGCCACAACCGCATCATAGGTAATCCCCTTAAACTCCCCCGATAAATGATCTTGATAGATACTTGCGTCATAAGCCGTTAATACCGAATTTGCGATAGCATAAAATGCTCGCATTTCGTAAGGAGACTGCATTCCTGCCAGATAAATCGGTTTGTTTGCAGCCTTTGATTTAGCTAGCATTTTCTCGAGTGCAGATTGACGACTTTGTTCGAGTCTTACTCGTTGCGTTCGCGTTCTGGTGATATCTTCGAGCTCACCTTTAACCACAGCAGACTCTCGCGTTTCACTAAAGAATAAAACCATGGCATCGGTGTTAGCTAGCTTGTTAGAAAATAGCTTTTCATCGAAGTTTGAAAACTGAACAAATTCTATCGCCAGCTTGGATTGGTTAGCTCGTGGCCAATATCGATCGAACGCTTTGTTGATAATCTGCTGTTGTTGGTCATCTTGAACAACAACTAGTATGCGCTCACCAATTGATTCTGTTAACGGAAAATAACCGGTTTGTTTTTTTAATAAAGTAATCGAGTCATAGGCCAGTTGTTTTTGTCGTGCACGATGCGCTTCATTGGCAAGCAGGTAGCGCGCTGCAATAACTTGTTCATCAATTGGTTTTGCTGTTGCAGCCACTTTAACATTCTTCAAGACTGATTTAGTCAAACCAAAATCAGCCTTGAGCGTTTTTATTCTATTTAATGAGTCCTGCATAGTGTCTGAAAAATGCGAAGACTCGGCCATAATCTGTGTGACCTGCCTTACGAACATTTTAAATCGACTGACATCAGCTGGATAACGGATTTTAAAAGGCATAAGAGCGATGTCTGCCCCCGCTAGCAAAGACAAGGCAGTGGCTTGCTGCAACTCAAAATGATGACTAATTCCAGCCATGTTCAACGCGTCGGTGATGACAACACCTTTAAACCCAAATTCTTGTTTTAAAATATCGGTTAATATTTTTTTGGAAAGGGTTGCCGGTGCAACAATGGTCTTGCCCGACATGGTCATTATGCGACTCGAATCCAGTGTTGGGTATTGAATATGAGCCGTCATAATCATCCCCGGGTTAGAGCGTTCTATCGCTTTTTTAAACGGCAATAAATCAGTTTGATAAATACTGGACCTGTCATAGTTCACACTCGGTAATCCAGTATGACTATCGACATTAGTATTGCCATGCCCAGGAAAGTGTTTCAAGGTTGCTATCACCTGCTGTTGTTGAAAAGCATCCATCATAGCGATACCCAGATCCGCAACCATCTCTGGTTGTTCACCAAATGATCGCACATTGATTACAGGATTATCAGGGTTACTGTTAACATCTACGGTTGGAGAAAAATTTAAATTGACCCCAAGGGCATTGAGTTCTTTACCAATAATACGGCCGACTTCATGGGCGTAATAAGTGCCCTTTGTCGGGTAAGTTGCACCGATTGCCATATTGCCGCTAAACGCGGTGGAATCACTTCGGTTGAGTCTGACCACACGGCCACCCTCTTGATCAATGCCAATCAACATGGGCTCACCGGTCGGCGAACGTTTGGCAGCCTTTTGTAAATCGCTTGTTAACTGAATTACTTGTTGGTGTGACTGAATATTCTCAGCAAACAACACCACCCCCGCAATGGCAGTCTGCTCTATCAAATCTTGCAAGGATTGCGGCAGGTGGGTGACCGGTTGCAAACAGTTTTCGCCTTCTACCGGTTGCTCACAAAAATAGCGAATGCTAACCATCAATCGTTGAGCGACTTTCAACTCTTCGGCAGTTAATTGAATATCTGACGAATTAGACGTTTTAGAAGCCGATGTATTAATTGGCATAGAAGTACAACTCATTAACAAGGTGGCAAAAACAAAACTGGTGATCGAATAGAATTTATTTCGAGTTAATAGCATAACAAACAGCGTGTCATATAACGAATTTAACCGATTCTACTACATGAAGAATAAATAATCAGTGTTTTTGTTTTGATTTGTACTAATTTATTCCACCACTGAGAACTTGGGTGGCTGTGTGCTGAAGCAGGCTTAAAGAATGAATGCGAGCCTTAAAGAATTTAAATCACTAATGAGCTGCCTAAACCGCTAGGCGCTCGACCTTTGCGCCAAGCCCATGCAGCTTTTGTTCGATACCATCATAACCCCGATCGATATGATAAATGCGATCAACCAAAGTATTACCATCGGCAACCAGCCCCGCCAAGACTAAGCTCGCAGATGCTCTTAGATCGGTCGCCATGACTGTTGCGCTCTTTAATTGAGTGACCCCGTTGCAAATGGCGGTATTGCCATCAATCGAAATATCCGCCCCCATTCGTAGCATCTCGTTTACATGCATAAACCGGTTTTCAAAGATTTTCTCAATGATAAACCCGGTTCCCTCAGCGACAATATTCAGAGCTGTGAATTGCGCTTGCATATCGGTTGGAAAGCCAGGAAAAGGTGCGGTTTTAATATTCACAGCTTTCGGACGCCGCCCACGCATATTTAATTCGATCCAGTCGTCACCCGTTTGAATGTCTGCGCCGGTTTCTTTTAGCTTTGCTATCACTGCTTCCAGTAAAGAAGGATCCGTGTCTGTCACTCTCACCCGGCCACAGGTCATCGCGCCAGCGACTAAATAGGTGCCTGTTTCAATTCGATCGGGCTGAACGCGATGTTGAGCTCCGGCTAAACGCTCCACGCCATGAATGATGATGGTGTCGGTTCCAGCCCCTTCAATTTGAGCGCCCATTGATTTTAAACAATTGGCAAGGTCGACAACTTCAGGTTCACGTGCGGCATTTTCAATCCGAGTGGTGCCCTTTGCCAGCGTCGCGGCCATCAGAATATTTTCGGTAGCGCCGACGCTCACAATGTCCATACAAATGGTGGCACCTTTTAAACCTTTTGGCGCCCTAGCTTTCACATAACCATCAAGCATTTCAATTTCCGCGCCGAGCGCTCGCATTCCATCAATATGCAAATCCACAGGACGAGAACCAATCGCGCAACCGCCAGGTAAAGAAACATCGGCTTTACCTAATCGAGCTAACAGCGGCCCAAGTACCAAAATCGAAGCGCGCATGGTTTTAACCAAGTCATAAGGCGCTTGATAGTTGGCTAAAGCCGCAGAATCCACCCAATACTCATTGTCGTTAACGTTAGTGACTTTCGCACCCAGCTTACTCAGCAACTCAAACGAGGTTGCCACATCATTTAGTTTGGGAACGTTAAATATATGGCTCTTACCATCAGCGAGTAAAGTCGACAGAATAACCGGCAATGCAGCATTTTTAGCACCAGAAATTTTGACGCTTCCGTCTAATTTATGTCCACCGGAAATCTGAAACTTTTCCATTGGGTCTCCCGTAAGTTTTAGGTGGCAAAGCTTTTGATGCGTTGATAGCACTGACTAGATTCGCCGTGTCATTCAAGATGTGCGCACTCTACCACTTATTCTCAGAGCAAAGAACCGTTGCCATTGCAAAATGCAAGATTGACCTCATTTGGGCCATAATTTCGCCATCTTTGAACAATGCAGGCCGATAGTGCACAGGCCCCATTAATGGATGTGGGCCTGCAACCATCGTTTTAAATGAGAAGCTAGGTTTGCTAACTGTTGAGGACCGAAAACTTCAATGTGAAGTTCTTTTGCTCGTCGTTTTGCCGCCATGCTAATCGGATAAAAAGTAACCAATGCAGCGCGACCCTTTCCCCCTCCCAGCCGCTCTGCGAGAGAATCTAGTTTATATAAAACTTGGTTACCTTCGCCGCGAGCATACTGCTTGGTTTTGCATTCAATCACATACAAGCCATTGTTCACTAGCGCAACCACATCTAACTCATTGCGCACGTTTTGACCGGCCACCTTTCGATTGACTTCAAGACTATGAGCCGTATCTTGCAGTTCAGAAATTTCTCCAGCGAGCCGACTGACCATAGCGTGAGTAACACGCTCAAGCCAACCGCCTGCGCAAAAAAACTGCGTTTCAGAATCTCTAAAGGTAACTTGCTTACCGGTAATATTGACTAGACCGAGCTGCTGCAGACCATCGATTAGCCATTGCAATCCGTGGTCGGCTAACATCACCTCATCCATGCGAGCGGTTAGTGAGGCGCCTCTCGCTGAGAGTGCAAGATAGTTTAATTTTGCAAGGGATTTTTTCAGCTTACTTGCTCGAGTCAACCACTGCGTCGCTAGCTCGATTTGCTCAGTTGGGATACGGGCATCAACTTTTGGTGCCACAACCTCACACCCGTTTAACCTTAAGAATTCGTGAATTTTGATTCTATCCTTAATGGTGATCGCAGGCTTACTCTCGGGAAACAGCCAACACATCTGATCTTTCAATGGGTCGACTATAAAAATCGGAATTGCATAACTTCGCATAATTTCGTATCCCGAGAGTAACTGTTGACGGTTACCGTTACTGGCGTTAAAGCAAAGCGATGACTTGTTTTTCGGCTCACTCTGCATCTCGATTTCAACCAGTTTTATAAAGCTAAGCTTGAGCATTTCTATGTCGGCGGCTTGAGGTAATTGCCATGAACTAACAGATATACCTCTTGTTTTAGCTACATTCTTAAGGGCTAACATGGCTGATTTATCTTGCTCGCAATAAACAATCATTAGTCGAGATTTTGATCCTTGTTGATCGGTAAGCGGGGTCAAGTTGGCGCTCGGGTCATTCCCAAGTAAACAGATGTGAGTAATTACTGGGCTAGAAGAAGTCATGCAAATAATCCTATTGGCAATGTGGTTAGGCAAAGGGGTTAGGCAATGTGGTTAATGTGCCGAAAATGTCCAATTTAGCCTAGATTACTTGATAAAGTTAAACAATTACAGCAGAAGTATCACTTAAGGCCTTGTATTTGTTGATTAAATACAAAATCGAGCCTATCATTAAGTTTATATTCACTTAACTATGTAAAACTATCCTTACAGACGAAAGTAAAGAGATGATGACGCCTAGAAGCTGCTCGCTCTCTTAACTAAAATTTTCGTCAATTGAACCGAGTGCCTTAACAACGACTCCGCTGTTAAGCACCTGTTATGACAAACAAAACTAGCGATTTATAGCGACCAACGACAGTGTCGAGCGCTAAGGAGTCCACTTTGAAATTGATTACAAAATTAGCTACTAGTGCCATCGGTCTTTTGCTGATATTGCTCAGCATCACCTTCCCGAGCACTATTTCGAAAGCGGTAGAAGTTGAAGCCGGCCATGAACTTGTCACTGCCTATGAAGGTTCAACTTTACGCAGAAAGAACGTGCGTGAGTTCGATCAGTATCAAGCGTTTATGGGAATCGACGAAGCCACTATTTACCCAAGGGCCTATTGCTCGAAGGTAAAGTCACTAAACTCTACTACTCTCAACCGAGAGATCGATCAATTTATGAAATCTTTGAAAACTATAAACAAGCTCTGGAGAATGGTGGAGCGAGCATTCTGTATCAATGTGACCAGAAAAAATACGAGTGTGCAAAAAGCTATGCAGGTCCAACTCTACAGAAATTTAGTGGCATCAACTCTATCTCAAATCTCGTCGGCAGCTACTTGTTAGCGCGTTTAGAAAGCGCGGGCAAAGTGACTTATATTGCAATCGCAGTTGGCCAACAATTTACCGATGTCCACGTGATTGAATTAACCGAAATGGATGAAGGCATGGTGACATTAGATGCCACGGCACTGGCAAGTGGTATTGATGCAAACGGGTATGTCATCGTTAAGGGAATTTACTTTGATACCAACAAAGCGATGATTAAAAAGAGTTCAAACAAAGCGCTTGAACAAGTCGCAAAGTTATTAAGCGAACGCCCAGAGATGAAAATATATATTGTCGGTCACACTGACATGCAAGGCGCTTTTGACTTTAATATGCAACTGTCTCAGCAGCGCGCAGTCGCGGTAATGAATACATTGGCTGAACAGTTTAGTGTCAGTCCTGAGCGCATGCAAGCTCATGGACTCGGCCCACTTTCACCTCAGGCCACTAATGCCACCGAAGTTGGTCGCAGTCAAAACCGCAGGGTTGTGATTGTTAGACGATAAAACTAAACGGATGATCGGCTTTACTGAACTAGGTAAAGCAGATCATCCGAGATCGCAATTCCGCGTCGTTGCGCTTCCTCAATAATGACTCGTCGATCTTCATCAAAGTTTTTATAACTATCCCGCATGGCGTGCAATACATGACTGACGTCTTCTGGGTACTTTTCTAAGATAGCGGAATACACTAAATAGCGATAGCGACTTTCTCTAACTCGATAAAGCTGCTTTAAATAGTTCAGCGCTTGCTCAGCATTAGCTTCGCGTAATAGTTGAACAAAATCATATTCAGCCCCGGATACTCCAAGACGAAGTAGACTCAACAAAACAGTCGAATTTTTACTCTCGGTTGACCGGTTCAAGTCTTGAACATAATTAATCTTGTCGGAAACGGATAAAACGCCATACAAATAAGCGGCTCCTGCGCGATCTTGAATATTACTCGAGTTTTCAAGTGACTCTAATATACTGATAACTTGAGTATGATGTTTGGAATGAAAGTACAATTGCTTGATGGTGTTAAGCCTGATCCTGCGGGAAAATTCCTCATTTAAAAATTTAGCCAAGTAACGTCTTATTTTTTTAGTTTTATGATAAGCACTGATCTCACCGAGCACATCGATGGCATTACCAATTACTCGAGAATCATCTGGATTTTCTTCGATCGCTTGAGTCGCTATACTAATACTCGGTTGAGGCAACCGCCCTGCAATGACCCGACAAAATGAGATACGCAACTCGCCCCGCTCAGTATCTTGGTACATTGTTTTCTTGAGCACCGTTAACATAAAATGATCTATTTCAAGCCCCTCAAAACGATTCAGTGCTTTTAAAATTTCTAATTGAACATCTTCTCTTTTAGCAATTTGAAAAAGATTGAATAAATAGCTGATTGCCTCTGGATTTTTCATTTCCCCCATCGTATGGATCAATGCTTTAGCAAAGATTGAACGACTATACTTTTTGTTGATCACGTTAGAAACCTTAGGGAAATACTCGGCCGCATCTTTATTCGCCAGCGAGTAGCATGAACTGATCGCTTCATAAACATTAAATGGGCACCGAGAAAACTCCAGTATATTCTCCACATGGAAGCGATTTAATTTTCGCAGCAAAGCGCTAACCAAAACCAAGCCGGCTATGGCGACCAGTCCAGCAAATAGCCAGACGAACTGATAACTTATCCAT
Source organism: Kangiellaceae bacterium (assembly GCA_965230525.1). Taxonomy (GTDB): domain Bacteria; phylum Pseudomonadota; class Gammaproteobacteria; order Enterobacterales; family Kangiellaceae. Next base: position 2,542,035 of record OZ246008.1, on the reverse strand, counting down.
TGATTGATAGCCAAGAAACTAAAGCCCGACAAACTCAAAAATGCGATGGTATGTGCGTATTTTTGCGAGCGACTTTTAACAACAAATCGAATACTTTCAGGAATAGACGAAGTTAGCATATTCAGTGACTTGCCAACAAAACTTCGTTGAATGACTTTACGAAGTACGCCAGTGGCTAACAAACTAATCGGTGTCGCGATTACTGCAATCAACAGCATTGAAAAAGTCTGAGTAGAGAACAGGACTCTAAATCCACTTGACCAAACTGTGGAGCGATTCTTAACAAAAAAATAGGGAACTAGAATTAATAAAATAATCGAACTTTGAACAACAGCCAAGATCGAAAAAATATAAACCAACGATTGATCAGTTGCTTGTTGCCACTGTTTAAGGCCGACAATTACCGCAAAGCCTTGAAAGTGTTTAACCAGCATTACCGCCGTCACTAAGGCGATAAACAAGGGCAGAAAATAGCCTAAATGTTGTTTTAATGAATCTGAATGCTGTTTAAGTGCTTGTTCGATTTTGGGGTTGCTAATTTGCCCGCTAGCGTTACCCTCCTTGCCATGCATTAGATAGATAAATAACAGCGACACACAAAAAGGTAACGCCATCACAATCGGTAGCATCAGTGTGTTTAATCCCATCAAGGTGTCTAACAATGTTAGGCTGATCAAGGCGCCGATCAAGCCGCCACCTTCACCGAAAAACGTGGTAATGCTTGCAGCCTTCGGGTTTTCTAGCATGGAAATTTTGCTAGTGACCAATAATCGCGTGGTAATGTCGATAGCCAGCATAATGAAAGCGCTGAGCAAAAAGACCACAAACGAATAGTACCAACCCGCTAATTGCTGAGCGAACTGGTTAAAAGTAACATTATTAGCAAGAAAAACTAAAATTAATCCACAAATTAGGGTGAGCAGGTAAAACTTTTTCTCGTTGTCTTCGCTGATTTTAGTCATTAATTTAATCGAGGAAAATAGCGTTATTCCCTGAATCAACATTAATAATGGATAAAACTTGAAATCTAACTCGCCGAGTAATTTAACAATTGAAACGAGCTTTAAAGAATAGCCTGCCCAACCTAAAAAAAAGGCAAGCAAATAGACCGCAAAGTTGGCGTTGCTCTGAAAAAAAGATTTCATTAATTTTTATTTTTTGGCCAATACTGCAAACAATCGGTCGCTTGCTGGTAGAGCAAGGTCTTTATCTCTGACGCATTGTGCAAAATCATTGAAGCGGTTGGTTAGGTAAGTTCATTATAGACTATCCGCTACCGCTTTACCGAGTGCGCGAGCGGTGGTCCACTTGCCACCAAAAACACTTATGATATCTCCTTGTTTAACGATCTTGTACTCTCGAGTTGTTCGGCTTGCATTGGCCTCACCATCAGCAACCAAGGGTCTCAACCCTGCATATCGACCTAACACATCCTGAGGGGAGACTTTGTCGGTAAAATAATGATTATATAAATTAAGCAGATAAGTTTTCTCTTGCTCCGAACACTCTATTGGTTGTTCAATGGTTTGCCTGACTTCAGTGGTGCCAACTAAAGTTTGTTTTTTAAACGGTAAAACAAACACCACTCTCGATTCGTGCGGGACTTCAAGTAAATGACCGAATAAGCTAATACTGGGGAGAAATAGATGACTTCCTCGTACTAAATCAAGTTTAAAATTGGAATTTACCTTTGAAGTTTTGAGTAACTCTGCACTCCAGGGACCTGCGACATTAATAATTTTATCAAAGGAAAACTGTTGAGATTCGGTATTCAACCGTCCCGACTCATCGATGCAAGTGACAGCGCAGTTTTCATTGATTTCAACCCCCAGCAGCTTGCACTGCTCAGCTACCCACATGCCGAGTGCACGATCATCCATTTGACCATCGAAAAATAAATAAGCGCCTTTGAGCCCTGACTGGTCTAATTTGGGGGAGCAACGTTTTACTTGTTTGGGTGTTAACCAACGATGTCGACCAATCCCTTTTTTGCCGGCCAAAATATCGTATAACATCAATCCCAGCTTAATTTTTAGGCGAGAACGAGAGTGCTCATAAATGGGGTAAAGAATAGGTAAGCGTCGAGTTAACGCGGGTACTTTTTGTAACCACCATTGACGTTCTTTTAATGCCTCTTTAACCAGTCGAAATTCGAAGTTTTCCAGATAGCGCAAGCCGCCATGCAACAGCTTGGAAGACGACATACTTGTCTTTCCCATCAACTGACCACTTTCAAACAAACTCACCTGATGTCCGGCTTGAGCTATCATCCACGCAGAGCAAAGTCCGTTTATTCCGCCGCCAACAACCGCTATTTTCATTTTTCTGCCATTTCAATAATGGTATTCCATTCTGACTCAGTCACTGGTTGTACCGAAAGTCTGCCACGATTAACTAATACCATTTGTTTTAGCGAATCAACTTGTTTTATTTCAGCCAGCGGAATAATGTGCTCAAACCGCTTAACAAAAGTCACGCCAACACAAACCCATCTTGGATTTGCTTTGGTGGACTTTGAATCATAATACTTACTTTTTGGATTGAATTGAGCAGGATCGGGGTAGGCTTCCTCAACCACTTTGGCAATTCCGGCAACCCCCACCAATTTACAACTACTGTGATAGATAAATGCAAGATCGCCCTTTTTGATATCATCACGCATGATATTTCTAGCTTGATAGTTTCGAATTCCATCCCATGGTTCAACTCCCTTCCCTAGCGCTTGTAAATCGTCAATACTAAATTCACTGGGTTCGGTTTTTAATAGCCAATAAGCCATCAGGTTGCTCCAATTTATTACCTACTTGAGTGACACTATAAAGTGTTTAAAGCGCTAACTCAAACGCATCAATACCGTTTAAAACCGCTACTTTATAAGATTGTGTCAGCTAAGAAAATCGATCCACGGCCAAGTGCGTTCGCCATTGTTGGTAGTAATTTGCTAATTCATTCTGATGCATATTTGGCTCAGTCCCTCCTTCACTAATTATCGCTGCAATTAGTGCCCCGGTCACTGGCGCTAAGGTTAGTCCTAACATGGCGTGGCCTGCACCAAGGGTGACATTTTCATAGTGAGGTAGGCGACCAATAAATGGCAGGCCATCGGGCGAACAAGGTCTAAGGCCTGACCACGCTATCTTTTGCTCAACCACTTTGTTGAGATCGACACCATTAGGGTCGAAGCTTGTTGCAAATCGTCCAACAGATTTTAAGATGCCTTGAACCCGTCTAAGATTAATAGAATCATCAATACCTGAAAATTCCATGGTCCCAGCAAAACGAATACGATGATCCAATGGTGTAATGGCAACCGCTGCCTCGCTTAAAATAAGCGGCGTATCCACTTGCCACGGATTATCAATGGTGATGCTATATCCCTTGCCAGCTTGCAACGGGAGCTTGACTTGAAGCAATTTGGCCAGTTTCGAAGACCAACTTCCAGATGTCAGCACTAGTTCTTCCACCGTTTTATTGTGAGAAATTCCGGTTTGCTGATCGAACAATCCAATAGAAGTAACCCGGCCTTTACTCACTTCGAAGCGATTGACTTCAGTTTCATGTAAGAACTCTACGCCTTGCGCCTGTAAGTATTTATGTAAATTATTTAACAGCCGCTGGGGCTCGAGATGTGCATCCTCGGGAAAATAGATACCGCCCTTAATATCTAAACTAAGATCCGCGAAAATAGTTTGTAGAGTCTGCTTAGAAACTTCCTGCGCATTGAGTCCGAGCTGGCGAGCTTGGGTAACTATTTCAATTTCTTCCGCCAAAACCTTGTTTGACTGAGTGACAACGTAAATACCTTTTTGGTTAAGTGATTCAGGCTCACCTATTTCCTCAGCAATCTCTAAATGAAGTTGTTTGGAAACCACACATAGCTGATAAAGTGTCTGCTTTACTCGCTGAACATGACTTGCATTGCAATGCCGGTTAAATTTCCATAACCAGCTAAATAACTCTGGATCAAGTTTAGGACGAATATAAAAAGGGCTTTCGGGATTAAGCATCCATTTAAGGCCCTTTTTGACCATACCGGGAGCAGCAAGTGGAATAAAGTGACTTGGGGTTACATACCCAGCGTTTCTACTTGCACAAGACTCACCTTGTCGATGCTGTTCAATGACGCTGACGACGTGCCCCTGCCGACAAGCAAAATAAGCCGTAGCTAAACCGATAATTCCACCGCCAACGATGGTGATCGCCTTCTTAGATGCAGGGTCCTTTGTTATCGGTGATGGCGACATTATTTAATCAAATCTTTCGCTTATCAATTTGTTATTAAGACTTTAATCGCTGAATAAAAGCTTTGACCGGATAAACTAATTGTCCAACAAAGCTACTTGGTAATTTTACCGTGGTGCCATATTCCGCAGGCCAGTGCTCTTTTGGCATATGATAGGTGCCAAACAGCCGATCAAAAATAACCAGATGCGCTGAATAGTTGGTATCGATGGCTGGCTTTTCTGAACTGTGGTGCCAATGATGGAATTGCGGGGTGACAAATACATATTTTAGCCAGCCAAATTTCAAGTTAGTGTTACAGTGAATCAGTACCGCTTGAAGGGCGGCAAAAGCAACATAAATATCGAGTGCAGCCTGATCAGGGCCAATCAAATAGAGCGGAACCATCACCATCGCCCGTTCCGAAAACACTTGTACAAAATGACCTCGCGAACCTGCTAGCCAATCCATAGTTTCCACAGAGTGATGCACGGCATGGATAGGCCATAATGATTTTACTTCATGAAAGAGCCGATGTTCCCAATACAAAACAAAATCCGCAGCGATAATGATTACAATCACCTGAAGTAGCACTGGAGCTGACTGGATTAGGGCTTGAAAATCTGGGCTAAGGGCCCAGTTAAAATGAGTAACGTGGTAGTTGGCATAGAGTAATATTGCGGAAATGGCTAAATGATTAAAACAAAAATAGAACAGATCTAAGCCCCATTCTTTTCGCAAAATAACTTGATTGCGATATTTAGGTAATATTTTCTCCAAGCTGACAAACACAAACACCGAAGCCAAAAACGCTAGAATCAGCCAATCAACTCCCAGCGATAACGGTCGTGGTTCAACCGAACCGATTGGAATGTTATAGCCACCCAAGGCGAATGCGATCAGGGTAAAAATAATCCCCGCTACACCGAGACGGCGCTGGCCGCCTAAAATAAAAGTGAGAACACCCAAAAATAACGAAAAGTACATGCCATATTTGAGGAGTTGCTGCAAAAAAGCGGCGTCATAGGCCTGACGTAATTCTGTGGTGGTTAAATAGCTAGGATACAAAAATGCGAATACCGCAAGTAAACTCAATATCCCGAGAAAGAGTGAACTATAACCACTGATTCGTCCTTCGCCGAGACGAAATGCCTTGGCACGATCGAGCTCCACCTGTCGTTGCTTATATTGGTATTCCGGCTCCATTGAGTTACACCTTATTGCAGTCGAATAGAAGGCTAGCTTAAGTCGAAAGTCGTAAAATTGCAAAGCCAGATAAGCGGATCACTAAAAGTCTTACATGTTGAACTCAAGGGCTCAACATGCGCAACTTATCTGAAACAGTAGAGGGGCCGTTGTCGTACTCAGAACCGCTGATTGAACTAGAACAATTCGACGGTTTCTCTTATCGCGGTATCTGACGCTGACTTTTTATCTGCTAGCATAATGGAATCTTTCATAAAGCTTTCTAACTGCACAACGATTTGAGAAATTCGCGACTCGATGTCTTCAGCATTAATCTGAGTCTCATCTTTCATATTTAGCATTTTTTCAACAATCGCTGTAATGTGAGCCTCTTGCTCCTCAGTCATTTCCAACACGTGAAAACTCAAACTCAATTCAGTCGTAAAGGCTTCCAAAATATCGGCTTGCTGTTTGCTTTCGCTCGACATAATACTTGACAACTCAATCGCTAAAGCCTTTAGTTCATCAAACACGGCCGTCATCATCTGTTGTCGAAGTAAATCAATATATCGCGCTTCTAGTCCTTCGATGACCACAGCCATATAGTCTCTTACTCGGCCATGTTCCTCTGAGCTATTTGGCATGTTTTTGATTAAGATTGAAACATGGTTATCATTAACAATGGTCCTCTTTCCAAAATCAAAAAGACGCCCATTATTGATTAGCAGTTCAAACACATTAATTTCAATTGGGGTACTGGCTTCGCCATTGGATAAAAACGTACTAATGTTGTCTTTGTTTCTAAACTGGACCGAACACAACAGCGACTTTTTTTCCATAAAGGCAAACAGTGACTGAGCGATTTCGCTCTCGCTTTCACAATGAAACAATTGTTTAAACAGCTGGATAACATCGCCATAGTGCGCAGCTTCTTTCAATGACTGGGTGGCAACATCTTGATATTGATCAACATCCGTTGAAAGCTGACTGCTCTTATCTTGATAACTGGCCACACGCCCAATTTTGGCCATTAACTCAGTCACCGAAAAGGGTTTATTCAACACATCCACGCCACCGACTTCGTAGGCACTTAAGCGAGTTTTTAAATCATCCGTACTTGAAATGAAAATGGTATTGAATGCACTAAATTGTTTATCGGTTAGTTTTTGATGAAGCTTATCGCCAGGCAGGTCAGGAAGGTCCAGTGCAACCACAAGAATTTCCGGTAAAAAAGCATCATAAAGTACTTCCGCCTCTCGAGCAGACGTTGCTATAAACACTTCGTAAATATCTGATAGCGATTCGGCCAACATCTCCCTAAAAGTGCTTTCCGACTCTACAATTAACAGTTTTTTACGGCCCTTATTTTCCACAAAGGTCCAATTGTTTTGACCTTCCAGAATGTCCGAATAAAATTGTTCGGTGCCCATCGGCTTACCAAACAGATAGCCTTGTGCACAGTTGCAGTTATGTTCTTTTAACCAATCGGCTTCTATTTGATTTTCAACCCCAACCGCAATCACTCTGACGCCTGATTGATTGGCTAAATGCAATGCCTTTTTGACAATGTTTTTTGCAGCAGTTAACTCACTTAACCCACTGATAATTTGGCGGTGAATTTTAATTTCATCGATTGGTAGTTGGTTAAAATACTTTTCTGAGAGTTCCGACACACCAAAATCATCAAGCGATAATCTAAATTCGTTCTTACGCAACCAAAGCAATAGTTGTTCTAAATCTCGGTTAAACAACTTTTCTTTCGATTCTGAAATTTCTAAAGTGATCCGACGGCTTGGAAAGGCTTGGTCATCTAACAATCTTTCGATAAGCTTTTTAAACTCCGGATTTTCAAACAATCCGTGCTCAATATTAACTGAGATATTGAGATCGATATTACTTGCATTCCAGCGCTTCCAGTCCTCAATCACTCGGATTAAGACAAACTCAGTCAGGGCCAGCATTTTATCCATAGACTTGATCAAAGGAAGAAATGATTGTGGATAGAGTAAACCTAAAACGGGATGATTAAGCCTTATAAATGCTTCCGCACCGAGTACTTGAGTAGGATTTTCGAGAGAAACCTGCGGTTGATAGTAGAGTTCAAAATAGGATTCAGAAAAAGCCGATATAATATCTTGCTGGTTGATATCGGTGCTTAATTGTGACATTTTATAAAATCTCCCATAAAACCATCCCTAACCTTTATGAGTCTGAAAGCTAAGCAGACCCAATAAATATAGCACGTCAATTTATTAATTGAAGGTTTTCTTAAGATTTTGTGAAGAATTGCCTTTTTGCTTTTGTTGAATAGTCCACATTACCGATAACTAGCCGATTTGAATCGCTTTTTTCTGTCATCTAAAGAGGAAAATTCAATATTTTTTGCTACAGTTATAAGAGGTTTTCATTAAGTGCACCCATCGTTCGGATTAATACAGAGCAATGCTTTCATAATCGTCAGTAACCTACGGTATCTAGCAACTCACTTATTTAAAGCCAATACGAGAGGTCAACCTAGCTAGCCTGTCAAGAAGAAGCAAACAAAATAACATCATTACAATTGAGGATATTAGATGAGCCAAACGAGCGTCCCCATTGAAGAGCTAGAACCAATAGACCCAACTATTTTGCAAGTCGGTAACTCGTTGCCCTACAACCTATACAACGCTCGAGGAAAATTCATCTCCGCCAAGGACTATGTGTTTAAAAATGACCATGAAATTGCCATGGTGTCACATTCTAAGCCAATGCGCTTAAAAACTGATGGCGCGCTACACCGAAGCAACCCTTCTGAGACCACTGATACCCACCAGGGCAACACCATCGATACTAAAGGTAAAGCTAATGTCATCAGTTACGGTAACGGCAAAAAGTTAGAAAATGAATCGAGAGAATATGGCTTTACTCGAAAAAAATTAACCAATGAATCGCAACAACAAGACGAATCAAAATTATCTGTAGTCTCCTTAATCGAGCGCTTAGTTGATTTATTTCCAGATCTCTATGAGGCGTTTCAAGAAGCCCCAGAAAGCGCACCAGCGCTGCTATCAGACATGGAAAAGCGCTTGTTCAAGATTATTGACAAAGATGTCGATGCTGCCATCGGTATCGTTCATATCGCGGAAATAAAAACTCAAGCCGAACACTGCATTTATGCGGCAATTCTGGCGGCAATTTACGCTAGAACCATTGGTTACCCGCATCGCTATGTTCGTTTGGTTGCGCTATCGGCAATCTGTATGAATTTAGGCGCGATTAAACTTCACCACGAGCTGAATGAAAGTGACAGCGAATTGAGTGAAGGGTTGCTTGCGGAAATTCGTAAGCATTCTGAAGCCAGCGTTGAACTTATCGCTAAATCAGGCATTCGTCACCCGACCATTATCAACGCAATTTTACATCATCATGAACGCCCGGACGGCGAAGGTTATCCACTTGGGCTCAACTGCCAAGAAATACCCGATGAAGCTTTGATCATTGGCATTGTCGATACTTATTTAGCGATGATCGGGCCGAGAGCATACCGCCCAAAAGTTCAACCCAAGGAAGCCTTAAAGCAAGTTCTTTTTGAGGGGCATAAATACGATAACGATTTTTACACGACGTTTATTAAAGCCATTGGGGTTTATCCAGCAGGCACCTTTCATGAACTTACCAACGGGCAAATAGCAATGGTCGTACGTCGTGATCCTTCGCACGCGACTAAACCCCATGTTTGCGTTTTAATGAATGAGCGAGGAGTCAAAGAAAATAGTCATATCGTGCAAAAACTTTCCGCAATCAAACACGGTATCAAGGCACCACACCCACGAGGCAAATCGCTCGCCGTCAACCCTTTAGACATTTGGAACTAATCGCAGGCTGGGCTGGGCTGGGCTAATTATCTCTAAATAATTGTTACATTTTGTGTCTTAGACGCTTCAAACCCAGCCATCTCTGTATCGATAGCCCTCCGCCAATCAAACCTTCTGCCTAAGGGAATTGAAAATCATTGCTGTCTAATGCCAGATTGGCTCAAAACCTCCAACAATGATTACCCCGTGATAAGTGCGCGACTTAATTAACCTGGAAGAATTTGCAGCGTTGCCTGAATAGCTTTAAACTTGCATCAAATAAAAACAATACCAATACAAGCTCGGAGCCAATGTCGTGACCACTAGTTCCTCGCCACAGGCTATTACCGCAGAAATGATGGCGCATTCAGCGAAAGCTGCAAACCTTCTAAAACTTTTATCCAATGAACAACGATTATTAGTCTTGTGTATGTTGCATGAGAGTGAGCTTTCCGTGGGTGACTTAAATTTAATGCTGCCAAAATTAAGCCAATCCGCACTTTCACAGCATTTATCCCTATTGCGCAAGGAAAACTTAGTCGAAACAAGAAGAGACTCTCAAACGATATACTATCGCCTCGCTTCAAACGAAGCAGCACAAATTATTCATCTTTTGCATCAATTATTTTGTTCGGAGAACTGTCAATGAATCCTAATTTAGCTAATTATATGTCTAGCATAAAAAGTCAAATAACCGAAAAATCCGTTGAAGAGTTAAAACAAGCTTTAGAGCAAGATCAACTAGTTTTGGATGTTCGCGAGCCACAAGAGCACGCACAAGGAATAATTCCCGGTGCTTTAGCCATTCCAAGAGGTGTTTTGGAATTTAATATTTTTAACTTACCTCAGTTAAAAGACTTGCAAGATGACCAATCGCTGCAAGTTCCTATTTATATTTACTGCGCTTCTGGTGGACGTTCAGCCTGTGCGGCAAATAGCCTTCAACAAATCGGATTTAAGCAAGTCTATTCCGTTGCGGGTGGAGTCAAAGCTTGGACAGACACCGGAGGGGAATTAACAGCCCCTTAGTGAAACTAAGAAGCTAGTTGGTTAACAATAGAATGAGATGATTAACAATAGAGCTAGACGATTGACAACCGAACTAGCTTTGATAGTTTGTATGTTATTAAAAATTATATCGTACTCGGGCAAACGCATTTGAATTGTCTTCAAATTGAGCAAAGAAAGTGGTTTCTTTTTCGCCTCCAAGCAGATTGATACCAAAAATATAATTCCAATTGTCATTTTGACGGTAGTCTACATTCCAGCGTAAAAAATAGTCCTTATCTGTAATTGAATAAAAACTGAATAAATTTACAGTCAACTTGTCCTGCATCGCCTGATAGCGAACTCGATTAGTTAGCCACTTTCTCTGTTGCTGAGTTTCTAATACTGGAAACGCTGAGTTAGCTAGCAAGCTAGAGTAATCCTTGATCCGTTCCAAATAATATTGAAAGCTTACATTAACTTTTGGAAACCACTCTGACTCAAAGCCTATCAAGAACTTATCTAGAGAATTGTTCACGTTCGGATTGCTGCCGTCCCTGTCGTCTTTAGAGTCATAATAGGCATATTCAATGTTATACAAGCCATCGGCTAAAGTGCCTCTAATACTGCCTCCATAAACATTTTGTTGACTATGAAATGGTCGAAAGTTTTCAGTGAGGCTTTCAGGTTGTTTATTAAAACCATTGTAGGCGTATAGAGAATACTCAGTACCTTGAATAGTTTTATAAAGTCGTAATGCGAACTCATCATTATTACCACTTGGCTCTTGAGCATTAATAACTTGTTCGCCACCAACACTTTGATTCAGCCAGGGATTAAAAAATGAGAATCGCTCACCGGTTAAGTATCGGTTCGACTCAAAATTTGGCGTCCAAACAAAATCAAGGTTAAACCACTGATGATAACTGTTGACTCTTACGGCATTGGCTGGTGCTTTCACATAAGTATCATCTCGACCATTAAAATATCCGGGCCAGCCTTTTGGAAATTGATCATTGACGAACAAAAGATCGCCGGTCCCCCAGGTTGTTACTTGGCGTCCAATTTTTATATCTGTGGTTGAAAATACCGAAAACTCTAGGTTGAACTCTCTGATATCTGCGTCCAACTCTGAGAGCACATCATCATAAAAAAAATCACCTACAAAATTAATTTTCAATGCTTTAAACTCAATATCATTTTCTAAATGTAAGCGAACTTCGCTCAAAGTATGTTGTTTAGAAAATAATGAATTATTGGATAATCTAGAACCGTAACCCAGCTCAACAAATCCAATCCAATTCGAACTATCCTGTTGCTCTGAATCGCCCCATTCATCGCTGTCTGCCCACTCATCTTCGTCGGCCCACTCATCGTCGCCGGCCCAGCCGTCTTCACTAGCAGATTTAGCTTCCGATAACGACAACTTCTCTGTCGCCAAAATAGTTCCTTTAGACAACTCCTTGTCTAAGGTTGGTTGATTCAAAAAGTTGAAGAACGCTAACTCCATTGGCTCTTGAAAGACAGCGAAACTCTGGTTATCTTGGGCTATTGCTTTACTAACAAATAGAGCCAGACTGCTCAACAACACTGGCGCAAATATACAATTTTTCATTGCCTATTTAGTCGGAATTTTTGAAGGTGGACGTCTAAGAGAACGCTCAGTAAAGAGTGTTGGTTCAAGCTCAACATTGTAGGAAGGCTTACGAAACTGAACTAATGTAGAACCTCCTGTTTCAAAATTACTAATCTTAGATTTAAACACCGTAGGGAAGCCTTCTACCTCTTTAACTTCTAAAATTTCTACCTTTCGATACTTAGTCCCACCTTGCTTGAAATAAGTGATCGCTCTGGGCATAAAAGTAGTTTTATCAATTTTCATCTCAAAGTTAACAAACTCAACTTCATCTGGTTGTTTAGGTATCCCTTTTACGTAATAGAAGCTTTCGTCTTGACTGGTAAGTTGATAATCATCCAGTTGATAATTTCTTCCTGAAATATCTTCATAAAAGTAATCCGAACCAACAAAGCTAGTTCGTTTATCACTAGCAGAAATTCTCTTCTCTAGATCAAGATCGGGTAAATATAACCATCTATCGTCATCGCCATCAATATGCTTATTGACTAAAAAAACTGTATCTTTAACGTCTGAAGGCTTTTCAAATACAACCAAAAAATCTTGGTCACCGGCATCGATTTTATCTCTACGAAAAATATTAAATTGTCTGATCTGCTTATTACCATTCTTATCTAAAATTAACATTCGAGCCTTGCGAGCTCCATTATCAGCAGCATAGTAACAAGTTTGATAGGACCTTTTGACTATCTCTAACGCGCTCAACTGATTAGAGGCTTGATCAGAATTTTCCGAGAACGTACTCGTACTCATGGCAAGGCTTAATCCCACCGCTAGTAATAGTTTGTTTAACTGTCTTATCATAATACACACCTATAATTTGATGGTTTGCTTACTCATACCAAACCAAGATAAATAGTAAAGCACTAATAAACCGCCTCAATTAGCTTCACACAAAAATAAACTAGCACTTATCTTTTAGCACCATTTTTAGTCCTAAGGGCAGTAGCATTAAGGTAACTAGAGCGGACACAGCCATGATCATGGCTAAGAAAAAACCAACCGTGACATAAGGCATAAGCGGTGCAAGTAGTAAAGGAGTGAACCCAATAGCGATAACAATCGCGTTTCGGCTGATCGCACTTGCAGGCTCCTTAAACATGGCGTTAATGGTCGCTTGATAGTTTTTTTCTACTCGGTAAATTTCGCGTGCTCGTTGTAAAAAATGAATCGCAAAGTCGACAGACAAGCCTAAGGTTAAAGCTGATAGCACTGCAATTGGCATATCATAATCTTTACCAACCCAACCAATCACCCCGTATATTCCAATGATAGTAATAGTTAAAGGAAGCATTGCCAGTATTCCAAAAATGACGCTTCTAAATAGAAAGACCATCATAATAAATACAGCAACAAACGCTCCTAACAAACTATTTAACATTCCGGCAACCATTTCATCTTGCCAAACTTTATTTAGATAAGTTTTACCCGCCCATCTCAAACTGATCCCTTGCGGTAAATATTGTTGTAGCTCTTGCTCGTCAACAAACTCGATAATGCGACTCATATCTTGATTATCTCCGGACCTCATTTGCAGCCAAATCACCGTCGAAGAATAATCCTGAGTCACAAAATGCCATAAATCTTGCGGTCGATGGGAAGACTGATATTGCAATAAAGCTTGCGCAACCCCAGGCTTAGTATCTGGTATGCGGTAATCTTGATCTCTGCCTGAGGCCAAATCTCGATAGACCGTTTTAACTGCATCAGACAAACTATTAGTTTTACCGACTAAACCACTTTGCGCCAATTGGTTTTGAATTCTATCGATTACTTTTAACAGCTTTGGTTGTTGGAAAACCGATATTTCTGATTTAATATTTTCAAGCTCTTTGAGTTTCGATTGCAACCTTAACGCCGCTTCGCTCGACTCATCCAACTCAAATAACAAGTCATCTAATATGATAGCGACTTGGTTAATTTGGCTACCGAGGCTGGCAGTTGGATTGATCTGCTGACTGATCAGCTTTGCATACTCTTCATCAAGGGAGTTAATCAACTGAGTAAACTCTTTCTTTAGTTCACTTTGATCTAACTCAAGCACAATATAGGCATCATAGGTTCCAGCAAAGTGTTGATTTAGAACTTTATCGGCAACTCTAATTTTATGCTCGGACTTAAACCAACGCACTGGGTTATCATTAATTTCAATTTTCATTACACCTAACACAGCAATAATGATTAGCAATATAAACGAGCTAATAATCAGCTTTGAGTGGGCTAAACTAAAGCTTCCAAACTTTGGTAAAAAGCTCTGCAAACTAGTTGCTTTAGTATTGATCTGGCGAATAGATTCTAATGACTCAGGTTTTAACGAGAGTAAGTAAGCAGGAATAAACACAATGGTTAAAACAAAAGCAAGCAATATTCCAATTGCCACAAAAGCGCCAAATATTTGCACTGGTGGAATAGGAGTCAGCAAGAGTGATGCAAAGCCAACGGATGACGTCAGACTCGTGAACAGCATAGGCTTATACAAGTTATCAATCACCTGTTTAATCACCTGGCGCTTATCACTATTTTGTTTATAGTGATCAGCAAACTCCGACATGATATGAATGGAATCAACGACAGCGATAGGCATTAAGAAAATAGGGATCATCGAGCTCATAATATGCACCTGATAACCTAATCCTATCATCAACCCCATAATGGTAATTACTGTCGCCATTGCTAACATCATTGGTGCGGCGACAAATTTTAAGTTACGAAAAAATAGCCACATCAAAATAAAGATCAACAGCGCCGCCATCGGAGCGGAAATTCCCATTTGCACAAACATTTGAAAGCCAAAGGTATCTTCAGCCACAGGTAACCCGGTAATATGATATTGGTCCTGACTATCTAGCTGACTGACTAATGCCTCTACTTGAGTCGCAATTCGATAGCTTTCATTTTTATCTTTAATTGGAATGTAAATCGCGGCAGCTTGGTCATCGCCTGAGACTAAAGTATTTTGTAGCAATGGTAGACGATCAATATTTCGGCTGATAACTTCAGCTGCCTGCTGGTTAGTCGGCGCCCGTTTCATCATCCACTCAAATCGAAGCTCGCCTTTTGCAGTTTGTCTAACATTGTCGACACTAGATAAAGACATTAGATCTGGAATAATCACCCCTTCAATTTGACTGATCCCTTCAGTCAATGAGACTAACGCCTTTAGTGAAACAGGGTTGAAAATACTTTGCTGCTGACTGACCGCCCCTACTACAATGGCGTCATGCAACTGAAAACGCTGTTTAATTTGGTTATGATAGACACGCTCTGCTTGTTGTTCAGGAAGCATATTTTCGGGATCGGTGTCGATTTCAATTTGACTAATAAATGCACCAGATACCAGCGTGAGCAACAGTGTCAGCGCAAAAACCCACTTGGGTCGATTGCTCGATAGATCGAATAAAAACTGTTTCATTGATAATGACAGACCGAGTTTGATGTTGAGCATTGAGTTTGTGAGAATTGTATATTAGACAATTCTAATATACAAGCCTAGACCTAAGCAAAATAGCCATAGATAAACATAGGAACAACAATAATGATAATTAACCAAGTCCCCAAGGAAAATCGGGCCACTGGGGATTCACAGACAGGGCATTTGCTTTGGTTTAAGGAAATTCGCTCCCCGCACTCTTTGCATTCTTTTGAAAACATTGCTGTTCCTAGATGTTAAAAGTGGTTAAGTGGGAAGAATACTATCAGTTTTGCGGGTATTTGTATAAACCCATCCCTTGGCGATCTTAATGCAACAAGGGATGAGATCATATCGCAAGTTTGTTAGCAATAGCGACCAACTAATTGTTTGACGTTAATCACCGCTAAAGTTGAAAGTTCATCGTGTAACGAAGATTAGATCGCTTTTCGCCAGTCGCAAAATGCCATTGCTTAAACGCTTTTAAAGCACTCTCATCAAATACTCCTGCCGGTGTTGATTCGACAACCTGCGCATTTAAAACCTTCCCTTGTTCGTTCAAATCAAAACGTAACGTCACACTGCCTTGAATTTTTTGCTTTGCTGCGGTTCGCGGATAACCAGGCTGAACCACTTGTATTGGTTCCGCAGTCTGGGCGGATTGTTCTTCTGAGCCGATAACACTATTGACCGACCAAATTGAACTGATCGCAATTAATGTCGCAGCTAACGTATGCCATTTTTTCTGAGTTGTATTTTTTAACATCTTAAGTCTCACTCTGATTAGGTTAGTGTAATTCCATTGGCTGACAAGGCTAGCTTTTGATTCCCTGCTAATTGCGTTAAGCAACGCCTCGCCGTACTGCCTCAAGCCGAATTGCTCGGCAGAATTAATCACTTCAAAATCACAAGATAACTCCTGATCAACCTCAACGAATCGATCGGCATAATATATGAGCGGATTAAACCAAAATAGGCCTTTAATTAATGTTCGTAAAACGTTGAATCGATGATCACCTCGACTTAAATGGACTTTCTCATGTGAAAGAATAATATGCTGCTGCTTTCTTGTATAACTTGAGAAGTCAGTGGGAAGAATTAAATAGGCTTTAATAAAACCAAAAACCGCGGGAACATTGACAAGCGATGAATTTACAATTTCGACGCTTTTAAGTTGCTTATCACTCGCAACCTGTTGAAGGTGCCGATGGTTCCCCCTCAAAGAGCGTTTAAGTAACTGATACCGAATAATATAAAATGACATCGACATGATAAAACCCAACAGCCAAATTATAATAATATAAGAGACGTGATTAAATTGTTTGGGCAAGCTAAAGACCTTAAGATTAACAACTGATTCACCGGTCCCAGCAAAAAACGTCATGATCGGTACGTTGACTTCTTGAGTTATAAAATCAATCGGCAGCAATAGTGTTACCGGCACACTCGCCCAAAAGAGGTAAGTCGCTTTGGCGTTTAAAAACTTCAACAAGACGGGGCGAACCACTAAAATGAGCAATACCAATAGTGTAATAGTCAATGTTTTGTTCAACAATAAATCAAACATTAAATGACTCACTATTTTGTCTCCTTGTTTTCGTCTAGGCCTTTCAATAGTTGTTTAAGTGCCTCCACTTCCTGATGGGATAATTTATCTTGCTTTGCAAATGCGGCAACCAAATTACTAACTTTTCCTTTAAACACCTTAGTCAGAAAATTATCGCTTTCTTTTGAGATATAATCCGCCTCTTTTAAAAGCGGATAATATAAATATTCTCGGCCATTTTTTTTGTAGGCAACAGCTTGCTTTTTGAGGAGTCGATTAACCAAAGTTTTCACAGTCTTGTCTTGCCAGTTTAAACTTTCGTCTAATTGAGAAATGATTGCTTTAGCTGTCAAGGGTGATTGACTCCACAAGACATCCATTATGAGCTTTTCTGAATCACTAATTTGCACAGTTAACTTTCCTCAATCAGAGCGATCTATCGCATAGGCTTAGAAGACAGGTTTTAAGCGTTTTTGCCACTACAACCAACCAAACTAATAAATTACACATGTAATCGATAAATTAAGTATTACACCTGTAATCGATAATTGCAACTAGAATTTGCTTAAATTAGAAAAATGCTTAAGAATTAGCCAGAATTTGAAATGAACTATGGATTTAGCATGTCGCTATTTACTGAAACCTTATTTAGGCAATCACAACGACCAATCAAGCCAAGACTTTATGTCAGCGAAGGATTCATCAGGCATTAATACTCAACTTTAATAAACTGCTTTCCTTGCAACACTCGAGTTTGATTTCTACCGCCCTGCTTTGCAGCATACAGGGCTTCATCAGCACAGTTAAACAACCGTTCCCAGTTGAGATCCTTTTCAATAGTCGCGACACCAAGCGAAATACTTAATGGAGGTAATTGGGTATTATCAGACTTTAACACCAACTTGAGTGAGTCGACTTTTTGACGAAGCATTTCGGCGACTCTTTTGGCACCTTCAATCGGCGTATCAATTAATAAAATCGCAAACTCTTCCCCGCCAAAACGAATGGCTAAATCACGCCCTCGAATGTGTTGTTTAATTTCGCGAGTCACTCGCTTAATAATTCGATCACCTACTAAGTGACCATAGCTGTCGTTGATTTGTTTAAAATGATCGATATCCGCAATAATGCAACTGGTCTCCTCAGGCGACTCAATATCCGACAGCTTTTGTTGCATTCCACGTCGATTAAGTAGTCCCGTCAATGGATCAGTCATGGCTTCTTTCTCGGAAGCTTCCAGTCTTGCTTTTAAGCTATTAATTTCGTCTTGTGCGCTACTTAACTCCTGAAAAAGTTCTTGGTGTTCTTGTTTGGCTTTATTAGTGATCCCGCCCAAGTCGGCGACCACATTCTCAACTTCAGTTTGGTTGTTCATGGTGTTTAGCCGAACCCCCATTGAATTTAAAGTTTCCACCATGGCTTGTTCAGATTTAACCTGCGCGTCAATTTGAAACAGCATATTATCGATCATGCCATCAAATGGTTTTATCACTTCTTCATTAAAGCGCGCTTGATTAACCACAAACTGATCAAATAGTTTTTTTAAGAATTTATTATCAATATCACCGTCATTGGCAAGTTGCTGCTTAAATAACTCGGTGAGCTGCAAGTTTCGTTGAGAAACGTGCAAATAAATTACAGCGTAGTTAACAGGTGTGAGTGGTAAATTTTGAGCATCTAGTACGGCAACGGCTTTTTGATGTAGCTGGCGCGCAAACTCAACATCATCGTCAGAATACACGGAAGTCCTTGTTTTAATTTAGAATTATTATTAGCAATTAATATAGCTCAGGGCCTAGAGGATTGACAGAAAAGAAAAGCGATTTATTGCAGACTGCGATTGTTTTGCGTTATTTTGTGAACTTGATCGGCTTAAATAGCACCTTTTGCTCGAGCAAACGTTTGTTAAGTGATTGAAGTTTAATTAAAAAAGGCCGATATGTTCATACCGGCCAACTCCTAGAAAAGCTTAGTTTTACAATTTAATTTCACACGATTCGCCGCGATTCGATGCAGTTTATAAAACCCGTTTTGCAGCGTGAAATCACTGACATTTATGAACCAATAATTCCGCCATCTTTTCGTGTGATCACTAAAGTACAATCTCTTGGAATGGTCCATCCATCATATTCCGCTGGAAAATTGGTATCATGGGGCGAACCATTTCCAGGATGTTGAATATTGACGAAAGCAGTACGGCGATCGGGCGTCATGGTAAATCCGGTAATTTCATCGCTCGCGACACCAACTAATAATCGTTTTGGTTCTGGGTTCTCTTGAGTAGTATCGATTACAATAAGTTGATCTTGCAAACCATCGGGTTGTCCACCATCAGTACCAATAAACAATCGCCCTTCACGATCCGCATAAGCAAGATCAGGATCGGTAAACACGGCCTCGGTTCCGCGTGTGGTCGAAGCTAAAAGGAAAATTTCCCAGCGGAATTTAGTCCCTAAATAGTCATCCGAATCTTTGGTACGGATGATATGACCATCGGAATTGGGCGCTTCTGGATTAGCCACGTTCGCTTCGGTTCTTCTGGAGTTATTCGTGCAAGTCCAAAACACCTCACCTTTTTGGCCGATAGTTGTCCACTCAGGTCGATCCATCGGTGTTGCCCCAAGAAGATCCGCTGCCACACGAGTGAAAATTAGGAGTTCTGCTTGCGATTCAAATCGCGCAGCAAGAATTGGGTTTTCTATTGTCAATTCCAACCATTCGCCAGTACCATCTTGATCAAAACGAGCGACATAAAGTTTGCCCTCATCTAGCGGACTTTTACCGGCTTTTATGGATTTTTTCCAAGGTTGATCAGAAACATATTTGTAGCAGTAATCGAATCGTTGGTCATCCCCCATGTAAGCAGCAATCCGACCATTATTACTTTCAGCAATGGCAATCGCTTCATGTTTAAAACGACCCAATGCCGTTCGCTTAACTGGCGGTTTAGTGGCATCGAAGGGGTCGATTTCAACAATCCAACCAAAGCGATTTTGTTCATTTACATAATCTGCATCGGTCAAGTCAAAACGACGATCAAACTGATACCAACCGTAACCAAAGCCGGTTGCAGAAAAACCATATCGCTGCTGCTCTTCTGTTGGATAAAATGCGTCATTCGCGCCGAAGTAACCATTGAAATTTTCTTCACAGGTTAAGTAAGTGCCCCATGGTGTAGGACCTGAGCCGCAATTATTTACTGTGCCCAAGGGAATGTTGCCGTTAGGGTTTTGCAGTAGTTCTGAGTCCGCCGCAGGCCCTGAAAATGCCACCGGCGTATTGACCGTAATACGCCGCGAATCTTTACTTTTTTGCACCTGCCATCCGCGTAAATAATGGTATTTTAGTTTTAACACTGACACACCATGAATATTCTGCGAGAGGCGAACGTCCTCTAAACTTTCGGGAGCAGATTTTCCAAGGGCGTGGGAATTAGTCCCATATTCATGATTAATACAAAGCATCCCTTCTAAATTACTTTGTAGGTCTGGTCGATAAAGGTTGCCACTACTCTTACTCATTGGAAAAAACCACATGCCATCATGTCCCAAACCGGTTTGCAAAGCCGCTTGAGCCGAAGTAGGCCGAGTGGCAGGATCGCCTTTGTATTCCTCGGTAATTTCCGGTTCGATGGGTGTTCCCCACGGGATTAATACTTGATACTGATAGTCTTCTGAAATCGTTGGCATCGTAGTATTGACAACATCTTCGATAGCCACCGGTTTAAAACCAACCAGGTGACTTTTAGAAGAAGATCGAGTAACGCCATTCGCTCCCCAGCTCGCTGATACACCCGGTGTAAAAAATGCTGCCGCCGCGCTAGCAACTCCGCCATGAAGTACTTTGCGTCGACTCAAGCCATTTTTTAGAATCGAGGCAAACGGCGTATTTCCAGATTGATTAGATGGAATATTTTCTTGTTCGTCATGTAACTGCGCATTGTCCGCAGAAGTTTGTTCTACTTTTGACATGGAGAATTTCCTTTTGGTTTAAGTTTTAATACTAAATTTGATGACATTCTTTATTGCTATTTATTGGTCATGAGCGAGTCGAACTTTACTCATATGGGTTAGGTTTATTGCGTTTTCTTCTGACACTTTTATATCTAGTACTTTAAATCTAACGGCTAATCTTTTTGTGAAAAACAAAACAGTTAGCCCGACGCTTTGGCACTGCTTGCTCAAAAAATAGCCAGCAATATCAGACAAAGCGTTGCTCAAAGGCGACGGTTTGTGTTCAACGGGACGAATACTAAATGCTGGATATGACAGATTTGTTGAAGGTATATGACACTAAAATGACATTTTTTGTGAAGTGGGCAATCTGGCCATTGCATAAACGAATTAAACGAATCAAATTCGTTGACGCACTCTATTCAAGTGTACTAGTCTTGATTGATAACACCCAAGAGATACTCCCTTAATCATTGCTTTTTCATACAGGAATCAACCCCAATGGCATTTAAGTTATTTGAAGACAAGAACCAGGAAGCAGTCACCGAAAAAAGCACCTCTTCTGAAGATGAGATTTTATTTAAGGCCAGAAAGGTTTTTATTTTTGGTGAGATCACCGACAAGCTTGCTTGCGCTGTATGTAAAAAACTTTTGGCGTTATCAGAAGACTCAAATGAACCGATCACTATTATCATCTCCTCACCCGGTGGCCATGTTGAGTCCGGTGATGCGGTACATGACATGATAAACTTTATTGAACCCAAGGTGACCGTCATTGGTACAGGCTGGGTTGGAAGTGCGGCAACCCATATCTTTTTAGGTGCGGAAAAAGAAAATCGAATTTGCTTACCCAATACGCGCTTTTTAATACATCAACCAGCCGGCGGAATGGGTGGTCAAGCGACCGACATCGCTATACAAGCAAAGCAAATAGTACGTGCTCGCGAACGAATTGCTAAAGTAATCTCGGAGAAAACCGGCCAGCCATACGATAAGGTAACAAAAGATATTGATAGGGATTATTGGATGGATACCGATGAGGCGTTGGAGTATGGGATTATTTCGAAAATTATTACCAGTAAGTCGGAAGTTAATTAGCAAGCTAGTATTAGTTTTAGATTTTGGTCTAGCAGTATTAGCTCAAGTCTAATACTGCTATTTAAAAAGAAGCTCGCAGTCAGAGTGCCAGCGCTGCGAAACCGCCTTTAACCTTGAAGCTTGGGAAAAAGCTGAACTAGCAAGATTTATATTATCACTCGCAATCTTTTACGCCAGACACATGTGATAGCACCGCTTTCCATTCATTCTTTACCTTTTGCAGTACATTGCTTGATTGGTATTTAAAACAATAAGCCCCTTTCTTGTTGTTTCCACTAGCGCGCCCTTCTCCTGACACAATCGCAAAATTTGACTTATAAATATCGAGGCGAGTGATTGAAAATTTAAAGTTATCATGAGGCCAAGTAAAGCTCGATAAAGAGGCCACTTCATCCGCTTTGCTGGTTCGGCTGCCGTTAGCAGCTACTAGTTCAAATGAAGGATCTAGAAGTTTCTCTAACCCGGCCGTATCTTGTTCACGATAAATTTTTGGCCATAACACTTCTTTGATATATCTTAATTGTTGTTCATCACTTTTTTCGGCTTTAAGCGGTGCAGAAGATAAGAAAGCAAAAAGAATGAAGCATTGAATTAGTTTCATAGTTTGACCTCAAAATAATTAATGTTAGGACAAACAATGCCACAAAAGCAGCGGCAAACAAGTGATTTACGCGCTGTTGGGACGAAATGTCATTCCTTGGTACTAATTTGAATCGCTAAAACTGTCTGCCGGTAAGAAGCCGATACTTTTATTTGTGCACCCGACTTCATGACTAAATTGAGACAACTTCTCGGTAACTTTTGAATAGAGTCTATTGCATTGGGATTAATCAAGGTAGAACGATGCACTTTCAATAAAATGGGGTTTGCGTTAGCAAAGTCATCCAAGCTACTTCGGATTAATCCACTCCCTTCAAGCTGCGGAGAAACAATTTCAATATAGTTTTTAGCTGCTGTGACAAACTCAATATTTTCTGGTGATAACAATACCGATTTGCGACCGACCGTAACCCACAACTCCGAGCTTTGCATATTAGTTCGGGGAAAATAAAGGTAACAAAGAATCCCAGCCATGGAATAGATAACAACAGAAGTATAATTGTGTAACGAGTAACTCTCGGCGATCCCCCAAGTGATGAGTCTAAAAAGCAAATCTGATAGCACAAGCGCACCAATAATAGTCGGTACTATGGCATAGGGTCCCAAACGATTTCTAAATTGTTTGGCAGAAAGCAATAATAAAATAAGTCCAGTTGCATGGCTAAAAGACCAAGCTATCGACAGCAGTGGCAGCAACACCTGCTCGGTTAGTATCCCATGCCCAATGCAATAACAACTGAGCATTAGAGCTATAAATCCCCACTGATGTGAATACCGGTTAAAGTCAAAACGATTGTAAAAATGCATGCTAAGAATCCTACTGTTTTTTAGAAATGAATTTAACGAGTAAGTACTTTACTTATTGGTAAGAGTTCCCAGAGTGCCCGTTAAACAGCGTCAATTCAAACTTTCTCTTTTTAGTTCTTGACTGGATTTTACCCGATATTTTTCTCTCTCGAACAAAATATACTTTTAATTTTTCGATAAAATTGATATTAAGTTAATATAAAGACTAGTCAAGTTACCACAGTTGATTATCTTAGTTCTGCTATTAATGCCGGATCTTGTTCAATGAGTTCGAGATGGAAGCCTATTGATACGAGCACCAGTGAGGGTTGGGATTGGGATTGGGATTGGGATTGGGATTGGGATTGGGATTGATATGTTTTTTAGAGAATGGACTTATCAGAAATGAGTTTGATTTACTTATATGGTTGATTGTTGGGCTGCGCGGAGCTCACCGGCCAAGCTACAAGTTAGGCCAGCTTACGATTTCCAAGTTCTGATTAAAGGGTATGAAAGGGCACTGTCTCTTGAGCACGATTTGTGTTTAAGAGACAGTGCTTTTTTTACTTAAAATACTGGTTTCTACTGAAACCAATACGCATCTAATTGAACGCCAGAAGAAGCAGCTGCACCACGTACAATAATAAACCAAGTTCCTTCGCTAGGATTGGTTATGTTGCAGCTATGAGTATTACCAGCACCTGTTTGGATACAATCATTGTCGAAGCGGCTTGGCGCAGAGCCGAAATTAATCGCCAAGTCAGCATTACCTGTTCCACCCGAGATATCCACTTCTAGTGAAGTCGCACCAGCAGGCACATCTAGGGTATAGCTCAGAATTTCACCGGATGCAGGTGCTAAGTCCGTTTCGGTAAATCCTCCACTATTACCACCACCATTACTAACAGTGACTGATTGAGTGGAACTATCAGTAGCTCCTTCATCATCAGTAACAGTCAAAGTGACATTATAGGTACCTGCAGCGGCATAGTCATGGGTTGGATTTTGGCTGCTAGAAACATTGCCGTCACCAAAGTCCCAATCCCAAGCAACCACTGAGCCATCACTATCTGAACTATTATCAGTAAATGTTGCGGTAAGATCGACACTGGTCACACTAAAATCTGCGGTAGGCGCAACATTAGAGCCACCTGGCGCTGTCCAGTAGGCATCTAATTGCACACCAGATGAAGCAGCTGCTCCACGCACCACGATAAACCAAGTCCCTTCAGCAGGATCGGTAATACTACAGGTATGCTCATTGCCAGCACCGATTTGCAAACAGTCGTTATCATTACGAGTGGGTGCAGCATCAAATCTAATTGTTAAATCCACATTACCCGTACCGCCGGATGTGACAACTTCCAGCAAAGTTGCATTGGCTGGTACATCAATGGTGTAGTTTAAAATTTCTCCAGCCGAAGGCGCTAAATCAGTTTCAGTAAACCCTCCGGTTATTGGCCCGTTGGGATCAACGACAGAGACACTCTGTGTATTGTTACCTGTTGCTCCTTCGTTGTCTGTTACAGTCAGTGTAACGTCAAACGATCCTCCAGTAGCGAAACTGTGAGAAGGTGTTGCACCGGTAGCACTATTACCATCACCAAAATCCCAAGAATAAGAATCAACCGTTCCGTCGCTATCAGAACTTGCTGAAGCATCAAAACTACAGGCTAAATCAGTACAAGAAAAAGTGAATGAAGCAGTCGGTGGCTGATTTCCGCTACCGCTACCAACAACATCCCATAAGGCAGTATTAAAAAAACTGGTTCCATTATTATTGCCACCAGTTGAAAAGCAGCCTCCATGAGAATGAATACCGACTGCCATGTCAGTCGCGTCATCAATGATTGGGCTACCAGAATTTCCCCCGCGGGTGTCGGCTGAATATCTCATGGTAGTTCCAGAAGAACCCTCATTAGCACCAGCGTGAGTTTGGTTTGTTTGGTTTGCAGTCCCATCGTCTACACCAAAACCAGTAATTCTTATGTTTGCAGGATCTAAGTCCTGCTTAATGGAATAAGAACCTTGCGCTTCGACCGGCTGTAAGCCAGTTTGTGCGTTATCAAAAACGGTGAACGTTCCCCAGTCATTACCCACTCCACCATTGACAAAATTAAAACTTGATTGGTCAATAGAATACTGGTCTTCTGGCCCAGGGAATTGCACTGTTCCATCGGACAACGATGGAGGCGGATTAAAAGACAATGTATCCATCGTTATACCATCTAAACAGTGCCCTGCGGTAAGTAGTTGCCCTCCATCAATGACCCAGCCAGTACAACCAGCTGGATCCATTCGCCCCACTCTTGGCTCAGTGGAAGGTATACGATCATCCTCGGTACCACAAATACTCAAAGGTTGAACAGTGTTTGCGTATTCACCAACAGTGAGTTCGCCGATATTGATTGAAACCTCTTTATCTCTTGAATCAACGTAAAGCTTAACTTCAACCGTTCCGCCGTTGAAATAGGCACTTTGAAAATTCCGTTGTGCCAAGGACTCCGCGGTTAAAACTTGAGTCGCATTGTCATATCGAGAAGTAATGACTAGATGACTATTTGGCCCTAACTTTGTGCCTTGTAGGTTTAACTTAAGCCAAGGCGCATCAGCAATAGTCACAATATGACTGATAGGCTCACTATTTGACGCTCTTTCATTTCCGCTGATACTACCGGAGTTAAAAGTATATTCTTGTTTGTAAAAAGGAATTTCTGCTGTGTCTGCTATTGCAGTTTGAATAGAGACAACCGCCGCAGTAGCGACTAGCAGAATCTTAGAAAATAGATGACCAATTTTTTTGAGTTCCATTATTTTTTCTCTTGCCATTAGTTATAGTTGGAAGTGTCTAACACGATATACAAGCGACACAATTATTGTTCGAGCAATATTGCAGCAGATTTACTGTTTTATATGGACTATAAGGGAACGGGGAACACTCTATCAGTAGCGACATTGAAAAATAAAACAAGAATACAGGACAAGTTTAAGTCACAAGATAAACAACAGTTAATCCTAGTTCAGATTAATTAAGCCAAACAACTCATTGTTTTTAATATTTTATGAGTCCTTAGATCAAACATTAGTCATATCCTTATCAATATCTATTCTTAAGTAGTCAACGGATTATTAGGTGAATGACTAAACGCTGCGTTGCTAGATTAGCATGAAAATAGTTTTATATGCTAGAGAGAAAATTACACAGTTTACGAATACCAGAAATACTCATATCACACAATTAATCGCGTTCACCGTTCAAAAATATGCATTATTCACGTTGCACTTGCGCGGGGTATTTCCTTTAAGCTGTGCACGCTGCGGGATGGATTTCACCAATAGTTCGGCTAATATTTCCTTCTAGGAAATTGCAACCATCGAGAGTGCACTTTCCAAAATGACCGACTTCAATCTTTAAATTATAGGAAATTGAGATATAAGAAAGCTCATTAGAATCAGCGCTAGCCAAGTTTAAAGTTGAGTTGCTCCGAAGGTTCGAAACAGTGTTCGTTAAACTTAGGGAGTATCAGCCTGTAACTTAGATCTGAACGTTATTGTAGGCTAAAATTTTGGATGATACGCGTAGATATCGTTATCAAAGCTCAATTGTACAAAATTACCACGAGGGGTAAAGTAGTAAATTTTCCCAACCTTGATTAGGATTTGTCCGGCGATTCCTTATCGAAAAACGCGCCCTAAGCGTAGCAAGAAAATACATTCTCGCATACATATTTTACACATTAGAAAGTTTTGTTAATCATTAGAATTGAATACTTGAACAACCCTATGAAACTCCATAATTATCATATCAAGGCGTACTTGCTTACTGAACTCACTGATAGTATTGTCATGGTCCTAAAACATCTCGGAAGTAAAGCTTAATGCTTATCAATCATAGTGAATGCAAAAATACCACTAACGACAACAAGCCCCATGCTCCGTTGTATCGCTTCTTACCGATATTAGTGCTTTGTTTGAGTTCTCTTTTTCTAGAAGCACACTCAAGTGTTTTTCGCTTTACTAATTTGACCACAAAAGATGGTCTTTCCTCTAACGGTGTTACTGGTAACAGTCCAATACTACAAGATAGTCATGGTTTCGTGTGGATTGGAACTCAAGATGGATTAAACCGTTATGACGGTTACGAATTCAAAATATACAAGAATCAACCAGGAAATCCTTATTCCTTGTCTGATAGTTTTGTTACGAATATATTTGAAGACTCGAATAATACATTATGGATTCAGACATATAACAGCATTTTACATAGATATGATTACACCAGAGACGAATTCATTCGTTTTCAGTTTAAATCATTGGAAGGCGAGATATTACAAATTTATACACACAGTATCATCGAAGAAGATGTCCCGGGTGTATTATGGTTAGTCGATGAAGATCATCAATTAATCAATGTGAACACCTTGACCGGACAGTTTACAAGGCATTTACGAGGGGATGATAATGTTGGCAAACCTGCTGCTAGTATAACTACATTATTTACGGATAATTATTATAATCTATGGATCGGTACTACGGAAGGTGTCGAGAAGTTTCAAGTCGAAACTGAAAGTACAATTAAGTTTGTACATGACCCAAAGGATACCTCAAGCATGGGTAAAGGAGGTACAGAAGGTTTTTATCAAGATAAGAAAGGACGTTTATGGATTTCCACAGATTCGGGGTTAAGTCGTTATAATTACAAAACGAAACAAGTTAGAAAATACCCCGTAAGTAGCTCCCTCGAAGATATCTTTAAAAAATATAGATTAAGAAGTGTTGCAGAAGACAAATATGGTTGGCTTTGGATTGCGCTGAGGAATGAAGGGGGGTTGATCCGGTTTGACCCTGATTCAGGTGAGTATTCTCATATTCAACGAGACAAAAGCATTCCGAGTTCCTTATGCAGCAATTTCGTAAGGAACTTATATATAAGTAGCTCTGATCAAATTTGGGCGGGCACTGTGGCGAATGGCGTCTGTTATTCTAATATTAACACCTCCAGATTCGGACACATCCAGGCAAGCAGTAATAAAGCTGACGGCTTAACTAATAATTTAGTTACGGCTCTATTGAGCGAAAAACGAGGAAATTTATGGGTTGGTACAATGGGTGGCGGATTACATCAATACAACCCCGAGACAAAACAATACTCTCATTTTCGTCACGATTCAAATGATCCTTTAAGCCTACCTCAAGATCGAGTCAGCGCGATTTTTGAAGATCGTTTCGGTAGCATTTGGATTGGCTTACAAGATGGAGAATTTAGCCGTTTCGACCGATTAAAAAAGCACTTTGTCCGATATAAAAACGGGCCAAGAAAAGTGACCGATATAGATGAAGACTTACAGGGTAATATTTGGATTACTAGTCTAGATAAACGGTTAAGCCAATTAAATAAAAAAACGAATAAAGTTATTCACTATCATTTAGGAGCAGGTTCTCATTATAAGCCTGATAATAAGAACGAATGGGGTTTATTCAGCATCGCGGAAGCTAGCAACGGCAATTTATGGCTAGGCAATGCCAAAGGGCTCATCCTATTTGATCCCGAGAATAAAACCTCTAAGTATTTCTTCAATCAACCGGAGGATTCGAACAGCCTTGGCAAGGGAATGATAATTTCTTTATACGAAGATACTCAGGAAAATGTGTGGATTGGCATGGTTGGCAACGGCTTGACTAAATACAATACTAAGAAGAATCAATTCACTTCTTATAAAATAGAAGATGGGTTAGCTGGAAATATTGTGTACAGCATTGAACAAGATCAATTTGGCTACTTATGGGCTGCCACTGACAACGGTCTATCCAAAATTGATCCCAAAACAATGACATTTAGAAATTATAGAGAAGAAGACGGATTGCAGGGAAACGATTTTAATATGCTTAGTAGCTCTAAAAGCATTAGTGGTGAACTATATTTTGGTGGAAACAATGGATTTAATTATTTTAGACCCCAAGATATTGTTGATATGCCGGAAACTCCACGAATAATATTTACTGACTTTAAGTTGTTCAACGAATCTGCTTTGATTGAACCTCAAAGAGTTGCTACGGAGTCCGATACTGAAAGCGAGTTAAACTCCCTCTCGCAATTTCGCTTAGAAAAATCGATTTACGTTACAAAGCAGTTAACCCTTAGCCATCGCGAAAGTTTTTTCACCTTCGAATTTTCGGTAATTGACATTCAAAAACCAGATAGTGTCTTGTATGCTTATCAACTTGAAGGCTGGGACGAACGTTGGATTGAAACAGACGTCAATAATCGACGCGCTAACTATACTAATATCCCACCTGGTAATTATGTACTGAGAGTTAAAGCTGGAGATTCGAATGGGGTATGGAAGGACGTACATGCCTCTATTAACGTGACTATCAATCCTCCATGGTGGCGAACTTGGTGGGCCTATTTGATATATTTAGTATCCATAGGCACAATTACAATGGTTATATTTAGACAATATTATCACCGAAAGCTCGCTGAGCGAGATAGAATAAGTGCTCTTGAAGTCGCTTCAGCAAAAGAAAACCTATTTGCTAATATTTCTCACGAGTTTAGAACCCCTCTAACGCTTATTTTAGGTCCCTCAGCATCAATAAAACAAGAAACTAATGATCAAAAAATAAAATCCAATGTTTCCCTAATTGAACGTAATGCCAAAAGACTTTTGAACATGGTTGATCAAGTGCTCGATTTGGCGAAGTTACAAGGAACAAAAGATCAAGCAAAAACCAATCAAGGTGTCTCCGAAACTGTCGAATTCTTAGTGCACTCTTTTCAATCGTTAGTGGAAGAAAAACAAATTGAATTAAATATTGATTATTCTGTAAAGGACGATCTTTATGTTTCCATGGTGCCTGACGCCTTGACCAAGATATTGACTAATTTGCTGTCTAACGCATTTAAGTATACTCCTTCAGGCGGTAAAGTGATTATTAAGGTCGATAAAGATAGCCATCACTATGTGTTGTTAAGTATCAGAGATACAGGCTGTGGAATTGGCGAAGAGGATCAGTCAACTATCTTTGAACGATTTACTCGACTTCAAAAAACAGAAGATTCAGCTTCTGGTACAGGTATAGGTCTGGCGTTAGTAAAACAACTCGTTGAATCTCATAAAGGAACCATCACGGTTAGTAGCCAGCTAGAGGTGGGTAGCGAGTTTATTGTTAGTTTGCCATTAGTCGATAACCTGCGAGACCTGCCTGAGGCGATGAGTCAAACTTCATCAAATTATATCAATGAAATGGTCGAAAACATTAATATAGAGCAACCACCGAAAGATCAATATGAAAACCATTCTTACACCTCACAACACAACAATCCATTGGTTCTAATCATTGAAGATAACAAAGATATGCGCCACTTTATTAAAAGCGCGATAGCGAGTGAATATAATATTATCGAATCGAGTGATGGTGAAGCCGGAGTCAAACTAGCTATTGAACGAGTTCCAGACTTAATTATCAGCGACGTGATGATGCCAAAAATGGATGGTTATGAAGTTGCTAGAACTCTAAAATCGAATCACGTGACAAGTCACATACCGCTAGTTTTACTGACAGCTAAAGGTGATGACAAGAGCCGTATTCGCGGATGGCAAGAAAATGTTGATGAGTATTTGACTAAGCCCTTTGATTCAGAGGAATTATTAATTCGCATGAATAATTTACTTAGTATTCGGGAATTACTAAGAGAGCGATTTAACCAACAACTTCATATCCCTAACCCCACAGCTTTGAATAAAACGAATACTCCAGGGGAAATTGGCCAAGATTGGGTTTCCGCAGAGCATCAATTTATGGAGCGATATAATCAAGTTCTGGATGAATACTTTGCGAAACCAAATTTAAAAGTAGGAACCATCGCCAAGGTATTGCACATGACAGAGCGACAACTCTCACGAAAGATTAAAAGTTTGTTAAATACAACTCCGAGTAGTTACTTACGAAACTTTCGACTTGAAAAAGCTTCTATTTTATTAAAACAAGGCCAAAACATTGGAGAAGTCGCTTTCTCGGTTGGTTTTTCCTCTCACAGTTATTTTGGTCGGTACTTTAAAGCTAAGTATGGTGTTAGTCCGAAAGAATACAGAGCGAAAAGTTCTTGGCTGTAAACCGGCGGTTTTCCTCATGGGGTCATCATAACTTTACGAGGCTTCGGCTCCGCTCAGACGGCTTGGTGTTAACTAAATTAACAAGAAAAAGAATTAAGGAGCTAGATTCCCATTCGTCCTACAAAAGGATGCAACAAACCATCTTGGACAGAATAATCAGTAAATAACGGGTCAGGTCGCGTTATTAACTATATAATCAACAAGCATGTCAATTTCTTTTTTTAAGTCAACATCCAACTTAATTTCACGCCTGACATTACTGGTAATAAAGCTCACCGAGCCAATGTGCCCTAAACCGAAATAATCTCTTATTGCCCTTAGCCGATGATCACCCAAATGTTGGCAAAGATAAATAGCAAACCTTCTAGCCTTTGACCGACTTCCCCGCCCTTTCCTTAGCTCCCTTATTTGCTCTACCGACTGCTGATAGTAGCTGGCCGTATACGCTACAATTTGCTCGATACTGAGACCAAAGGGTATGGTTTGCTCTATCAGTTTATTCGCTTTTACTTCAGGTATTTTCTCTTCTCTATACCAACTAACAAAGTCTTTATCACCGATAACACTTGCCAAATTGCCACGACCATAAAAACGGGTGAGCTGCTCACTATTACCATTAGCAACATACCTTGCATAACCCGCATACCGTTGTTTAGAACCCAGCATTTGATAGGTGAGAGTTTGAGTTAACCAATCTGGGCATCGCGCTTTATTGATATAGGCTGGGTAACTAGACCAAGGATATTGTTCCAAAGCATCCACCATCGGCTTTTGGGTTTCTATGGGGTTTCTATGAATATAACGAGAAAGTTGCAGCAAGTAAGCATCGCTATCAACCAGGATTGATTTAAATCGGCCCCGAAAAAGCGGTCCATCCGAACCGTTGAGTCGATTATAACGCTGAGTATACACACCGTTAATATGACGCATGGCTCGACTGAGATTAGCGTTGGGGGTTTGCAGTAATAAATGGTAGTGATTGGACATTAAACAATAGGCATGAATCACGACACCAAATCGCTCTACAGCTTCTTCGAGTGTTTGCAGAAAAGCTTCAAAGTCCTTATCCGTTCTAAATAGCTTAACCCGCCCCCGCTCTCGACCACGATTGATCACATGGTAATAAGCATCTTCATATTCTATTCTTTCGACTCGAGGCATAAATGCAACGTAACATAGCCGTTTATATTTATCTAGCGACCTGACCCGTTATCGTTATGCACCGATGGCCCGAAGGGTGAAATACACGGATGTATTTCATAATCTAACCGGTAGCCGGATCGATTCAAACACGTTCAAATGTATGCACTCAGTATACCGAGAAAATATGATCTAAGGAGTAAATAATGGTGCCCGGGGCCGGACAAATACTCCGGGAGAGTATTTGAACATCGGCATCTCCTCGCCGATGGCCCGAAGGGTGAAATACACGGACGTATTTCATAATCTAACCGGTAGCCGGATCGATTCAAACACGTTCAAATGTATGCACTCAGTATACCGAGAAAATATGATCTAAGGAGTAAATAATGGTGCCCGGGGCCGGACAAATACTCCGGGAGAGTATTTGAACATCGGCATCCCTCGCCGATGGCCCGAAGGGTGAAATACACGGATGTATTTCATAATCTAACCGGTAGCCGGATCGATTCAAACACGTTCAAATGTATGCACTCAGTATACCGAGAAAATATGATCTAAGGAGTAAATAATGGTGCCCGGGGCCGGAATCGAACCGGCACGACCGTTAAGTCGCAAGATTTTAAGTCTTGTGTGTCTACCAATTTCACCACCCGGGCATCGGGGGATTTAATGCCTTATTTGATGGTTGCTACCAATCATGTAGGCATTTACGTAACTTCAATAAGAGTTAGAATAACTCCCTTAAAATTACCAAAATGGAGGCTGGGGTCGGAATCGAACCGGCGTTGACGGAGTTGCAGTCCGCTGCATCACCACTCTGCCACCCAGCCTTTAAGCTGCTAACAACTAGTCCTTAGTTGATCAATCTTATGCTGCTTATATTAGACTGTATTGTTTAAAAACACACTGTCTAATATTAAAAAACCCCGGTGTAATTTACTTAAACCGAGGTTCTTACTCAGATTTTACTCCAAGAAAAATTCTGGAGCGGGAAACGAGATTCGAACTCGCGACCCCGACCTTGGCAAGGTCGTGCTCTACCAGCTGAGCTATTCCCGCGTCGAGTGCAGGGCATTCTACAGTAAGAATTTTATCTGTCAAGCGTCTAATTAAGAAGATTTCGATCTTTTTTCTTAGTGAGACTTTTTGCCCTTAAGCCTAGGTAATATCAGGCTTTAGTTGGTTATTTAATAGCCGAATTGAGTGCTTTATTTGCGGCTTTGGTTATTCCTATTTGTTCTCTTCACTGTTTAGCAACGGCCAAGTCGCTTGTAAGTAGATGTACATTGACCACAGGGTGAGCGCAACAGCGACATAGAGGAAAATATATCCCCAAATATAGAGCCACGAATGCTCTAAAATTGAAGTGACGGAGTCTTCCTTGCCTGCCAATAATAAGAAAAAGATGGCTGAAAGCTGCATTAGGGTCTTAAACTTCGCAATATTGACGACTTTAACCGCGCTTCGCTCTCCATATTCAGACATCCATTCGCGCAATGCCGACACGGTGATCTCGCGACTTATAATGACCAGTGCTGGTACCGCAATCCAAAAGGTGGCGTGCTGCTCAACCAATAATACTAACGAGGCCGCCACCATTAATTTGTCGGCGACTGGATCCAAAAATTCACCCAGTCTCGATTGCATATTAAAGGTTCTTGCGACCCAACCATCGAACCAATCGGTCCAACCAACAATGGCAAAGATGATGGCTGCGGTAGTTTGCCCCCAAGTGACCGGTAGGTAAAAAAAGAACACCAACAGGGGAATACATAGGATTCTAAACGAAGTGAGTAGATTGGCGATGTTCATGTGTATGTTTTAACCGATGTTCGGGTTGCGATGATGCGGTCATTCTAACACTCATCCCCAGAAAAAACAGCGACAATACGATGAGTTGTAATAATTGCCAACCGGATCAGAATTTCAGATTTATGATGGCGAGAAGCCTAAGCAGTGAGTTGCTAGTTCTACCAATTTAAACCTTTAGCTGACTTATATTTTGGTCGAGAGGCTTTTTAGCTCTACACCTGATATTGGCTGTTTTTTCAGCCTACTCAGCTAATGCAAATAATCGTAAATCGTTTCGGCAAGCGCTTGATTGATCCCGTCGACTTGCTTTAAATCATCGACTCCTGCACGCTCAATGCCTTGTAAACCACCAAAATGCTGAATTAGCGATTTTCGCCGCTTAGCTCCGACACCAGGGATCCCTTCTAACGTTGAGGTCTTACGTTTTTTATCACGCTTACCTCGATGCCCTGTGATAGCAAAACGATGAGCTTCATCGCGAATAGCTTGGATCAGATGCAATCCCGGTGAGTCCTCTTCCAATCTTCGTGCAATTGCTTCCGAGGGAAAAAATATCTGCTCCATACCGACTTTCCGATCACTGCCCTTGGCCACCCCAATCAGTGTAACTTGGGGTAGGTCGAGATCTTCTAACACTTTTTGCGCCTGGTTAAGTTGACCTTTACCTCCGTCAATTAATAATAGGTCGGGTAACTTGGCATCTTCTTTAACCAAGCGTTCAAAGCGTCGTCTTACAGCTTGTTCAATGGCCGCGTAGTCGTCACCCGCAGCAACCCCTTTAATATTAAAGCGGCGATAATCTGATTTTTTGGCTTGACCTTGTTCAAACACAACGCAAGATGCGACGGTTTCCTCGCCTTGGAAATGGCTAATGTCAAAACACTCCATTCTAAACGGCAGTTTGTCTAAGGACAGTTCGTCCATCAGCACTTGCATTCGTTTATTCAGGTGGGATTTAGCCCGTAGCTTAGAAATAAGTATTTGCTCAACATTACGATTGGCCATCGCTAACCACGACGCTTTATTGGTTTTTACCTGATGAATAATTTTAACTTTTCTTCCTGCAATATCGCTCAATCCATCACTTAAAAAGCTGGCACCCTCCACTGCAATATTGGTTACTATTTCATTCGGCATTTCTGCGGTGTTTTGCGGATAATATTGGCCTATAAATGACTGAAGCAACTCTCCGGTTGCAGTATTCTCAGGTAGCTTTGGAAAGAATTGCTTGCTCCCTTGCACTACACCGTTGCGCACTTGTAGCACAAAAACCACAGCGGTTTTTTCTCGACTGTCAGCAGAAATAACATCGACACTATTGGTTCGGCTTAAATTTAAATTATTAACCGATTGCTTTTCAAGCACACCGCGTAGGCTAATAATTTGATCTCGAAGTTCCGCCGCTTTTTCAAAATCTAAAATTTTTGAGGCTTTTTCCATGCGTTGAGTCAGTTCATCTAACACAGTTTGATTTTTACCTTGATAAAATAATTTCACCAGCTCGACATCTTTTTGATAATCTTGCTGGGATATTTTTTGTACGCAAGAACCACTGCAACGTTTGATTTGATATTGCAAACAAGGCCGCGAACGAAAATTAAAAACACTGTTTTCACATTGACGAATCAAAAATAGCTTTTGCATTAATGAAATACTGTAACGCGCTGAACTTGAGCCGGTAAAAGGTCCAAAATAAACGCCCTTTTTCGATTGCCGCCCTCGGTGAATACTTAACCTTGGATAGTCCTCGTCTGACAAATGAATATAAGGGTAGGTTTTGTCATCCCTAAAAATAACATTGTAACGAGGCTTGTGTTTTTTGATCAGTTGATTTTCCAGAATCAGCGCCTCATTTTCACTGGCAGTAACAATGACTTGAATATCGCGGATCTGCTTGACCATCACCTTAGTTTTTGGACTATGATCTTGCTTTTGAAAATAACTCGAAACACGTTTCTTTAAGTTTTTAGCTTTTCCAACGTAGATAATCTCATTGCCTTCATTAAGCATTTGATAGATCCCAGGTCGGGATGTGAGATTTTTTAAAAAGTGACTAGAGTCAAATTCTGACATGAAAAGTGCAGGTAGGTTTGCTGATAATCGTTGATAGGCATTATCCGCTAGCCTGGTAATTGTGGCAAGTATCAAGCATTTAGATCGAAGTTAAGGGATTGCCGCGTCGTGCCTCCTCGCAATGACAGGTTAGCGCTTTTAGGCGATAACAGGTTGGGTTGTCATTGCGAGGTACGAAGCAATCTCGGTTTTAAGAGTTTAGATCGAAGTTAGGAGATTGCCGCGTCGTGCCTCCTCGCAATGACAAGGTGTAGTGCCGCCCCATACCTCCCCGCGATGACAAGTTGGGTTGTCATTGCGAGGTACAAAGCAATCTCGGTTTGAAGGATTTAGATCGAAGTTAGGGGATTGCCGCGTCGTGCCTCCTCGCAATGACAAGGTGTAGTGCCGCCCCAGACCTCCCCGCGATGACAAGTTGGGTTGTCATTGCGAGGTACGAAGCAATCTCGGTTTGAAAGATTTAGATCGAAGTTAGGGGATTGCCGCGTCGTGCCTCCTCGCAAAGACAGAGTGCCGCGCCATACCTCCCCGCGATGACAAGGTTGGGTTGTCATTGCGAGGCACGAAGCAATCTCGGTTTTAGGGTTTAGATCAAAGTTAGGAGATTGCCGCGTCGTGCCTCCTTAGCATGCCCCGCGAGTGCAACGAGTGTTTTGGGTACGCACCGAAAGTAGGCGCTTTTAGGCGATGACAAGGTGTAGTGCCGCGTCATGCCTCCCTGCAATAACAAAGAGGCTCGATTGTCTTTACGAGCCTATTTTGCTGGAATCGATAACACCGTATCGGATTGCCATATGCGTCAACTCAACATCATTTTCAATAGAGAGCTTTTCGAATAGCCGATAACGATAACTATTAACGGTTTTTGGACTCAAGAATAACTGATCGGATATATCTTGAACTTTTTGCCCTTGGGTAATCATTAACATCACTTGCATTTCGCGCTCAGATAAAACATCAAAAGGCGACTCTTCTGCGGGGTTAAGCGCTTTAAGCGCCATCTCTTGAGCGATGTCTGGTGTGATGTAGCGTTTGCCACTATTTACTTGTCGAATTGCTATGACAATTTCTTCAATATCCGCACCTTTGGTCATGTAACCAGCAGCACCGGCTTGCATAAACTTGGTGGGATAAGGTTCTTCGTTGTGAACAGTGACCGCGATGACTTTAACGTCTGGGTCAAAACGAACGAGTCTGCGGGTTGCTTCTAGACCACCGATTCCTGGCATATTGGCATCCATGAGTACAACATGGGGTCTTAGCTCTCTCGCGATCGATACAGCTTCTTCGCCACTTTTGGCTTCACCAACGACATCAATTTTATCAAAATCGGCCAGTAACCGACTAATCCCTGTCCTAATCAATTCATGATCATCTACGATTAATACTTTAATCAAAAGTCGCTCCTCCATTAGCCTGACTAAGGCGAGCTTAGCACGATAGATAAGTCAGGCAAGTATTTTAGTTAAGCTGGTTAACTAATAGAGTTTTGTTATTCTGGTTTAATCATACCGCTCATTGCATCAATTGTGAACGAGTAAGCATAATAATTAATCTTAAGTTAATAGTGGAAAACCATAAAACTTAAGATTTTGCTAATTCTTGCTATTTCGGCCACAGCAGCAAGCCGCAATAATCCCTTTGGGTCATGATTGATTATAAGGTAAAATGCGGGCCGCAAACCTAACTTCAAATGCTAAACCACATAGGAAAACTAATGTACCAGTACCAAGCCCCAAAAGAATTATTGAAAGATAAAGTCATTCTGGTCACCGGTGCAAGTGATGGCATTGGCGCGTCCATCAGTAAAGCTTATGCGCGCCATGGCGCTACGGTTATTTTACACGGTCGGAATGTCGAAAAACTGGAAGCGGTTTACGATGAAATTATTAATAATGGCGACCCGCAACCGGCAATCTTGCCGCTTGATTTACAAAGCGCAGCGCTACAGCAATATCAAAGTTTGGCAGACACCATTGCTGAGGAGTTGGGGCGTCTAGACGGTATTGTGCATAATGCTGCGATGATCAGTGAGCTTACGCCTATCGAGTTTACCGAAGCCAACATTTGGCATGAAGTAATGCAAGTCAATGTTAACTCGGTATTTATGCTGACTCAAACCTGCATGCCGTTACTGCGAGCGGCTCCCTCGGCATCAATAATTACCACATCTTCTGGCGTTGGCCGTCAAGGACGCGCTTTTTGGGGACCCTATGCAGTTTCTAAATTTGCCATTGAAGGCTTTACTCAGGTACTTGCTGACGAATTGGAAGACTCTAGCGTTAGAGTCAACGCCATCAATCCCGGCGCTACGCGCACTAAAATGCGAGCCGCCGCCTTTCCTGCGGAAGACGCGTCGCAATTAATCAGTCCACAAGCGCTGGAAAACCTCTACCTTTATCTGATGGGTGATGATAGTAAAGACGTGCATGGCCAATCAATCGATGCACAACCGAAATAACCTGAAACTTGATACTTAAATAAGACTAGAAGCGCAAAGTGATGGTTTACCCCAGCGGGACGATTTATCGCCATGCGCTATTGCACCGAGCATTGCTCCTTTTTTAGTGGCTATTTCAAACATCACAGGATTAACCCAATACCTGGAGAGCGGCAAAAAATAGCCATTTTTTTGACTCTTACAGAAACTCAACCTTTCGTTCATATCTATCTTATTGATTTTAATCAATTTTTAATATTTGGCATGCTCATTGCTGTATATCTCACTAGTTCATCTCAAATTCAGTATATTTGACTGATTTTTGACTCGAATCGTAAACTGCTCAACCTCGATTAGGTTGAGCCGAAAAGTTTAATAGCAGCAGGAAAATCAATCGATATGAAGTCACAGCAATCAAAAGTTATTGGTTTAGAAAACTACCGCAACCACACCTATCAAGGTGAAGAGTTTACCAGTGTTTCAAAACTCGCTTTGCGACTGCAACAATCAATTGAAATTAGCCCGCTAATGCAAACTTTTTGTGAAGAAACGGCCAAAATCGTTCCCTGTGATTCGGTCCACTACAATGAGCAAAGTTTAGATCTCAGTTTTGAGTACGGGGCCCAACAAGTACACCACTGCAAATATCAACTGAATTTAGAAGGTGAGCAATTGGGTGAAATTCTTTGCTCTCGCAAAACGCCATTTACCATGCGCGAGACCGATCTTTTAGAGCGCTTACTTTCATTATTGATCTATCCGCTACGCAACGCCCTGCTCTACCACAATGCAATCGCTCAGGCGCATCGCGACCCGCTGACGCAAATTGGCAACCGGGCGGCATTTGACCTTAGTTTAGAAAAACAGATATCGGCACATGAAAGACATAAAACCGAGTTTTCATTAATGGTGATTGATATCGATCACTTCAAACAAGTTAACGATACCTACGGTCATATTGCTGGCGATAAAGTTTTGAAATTAGTGGCACAAACCATTCGCAAAACCCTACGACGATCCGATGATGTTTACCGATATGGCGGTGAAGAGTTTGTGGTTATTTTGAGCAATACCCAACAAGGCGGTGCTACGTTTATTGCTGAGCGAATTCGTAAAGCGATAGAAGCGCTGAAAGTTGAATTAAACAAAACAATTTCTGTTACGGCGAGTATTGGTATAGCAGCCAGTGAAAAAACTGAGCAAGTATCACAAACTTTAGAATTTGCCGATAAGGCATTGTATCAAGCCAAAGAGTCGGGGCGGAATCAGGTTGTTATTTGTCCATAGCGGTCTTAGGTGTTGCCGCTAAAGCTGTTTCCTCTTTTAAATATAAAGGGGGCAGTTCTTATTATTCTTTTTGAAGAACCAAATTCAAAGTCAATACTTCGGCTCCGCTCAGCAACCCAGAGTTTCGCAGCGCTAAAGTTTTCCTACGATTTTCTGTCATTTACTTTTCTTGTCTACCCGCCAACTCATGAGTTTCACCAGTCCGTTATAGCCGCTAGACGGGTATACCTTTAACCATAATAGTGAGCCATAGAATGGTGAAGACAATGTTTTCGTGATTATCTGAGTTTGTCGTCTTTTCGCCCAGTGATTACGAGCAACCCGACTGCCCATCGGAGCACTGGAAAAGCTGTTTGAGCACCGCGAGTTCTTTTCCACCCGATGGGCGCTGTAAATCAATACTGTTTATATTTAAACAACCAGAACACTCAGAAACTTCAAAGCGCGCTCGTTTAAACCAAAGAAGCTTTTGCATACTTTCGTCTAAGAACGCCTACTGTTGGTGTCTTCTAACAAAAGTCTATCGCAGTAAGAGCGCCAGCGCTGCAAAACCCTTTAGACCTTAGCTCTTAAAAAGAACAAAAACGATGTCCCCTTTGGTGAAACTGCAGTCTTTAAACAGCTACCTAAAAGACCACTCAACCCCTAATAGACCATTAAAATCCAAATAGCTCACCCAAGCTTTAATAGAAAGTCTCACCGCTTTCGGCCATTTCAACTAAACGACCTGCTGGCTCAAAGCGTTCGCCATATTGTGTTGCAAGGCCTTGCAGTTTTTCAACAACCTGTTTTGCTCCAACAGAGTCAACATATCGAAACGGTCCACCTAAAAATGGTGGAAACCCGAGCCCAAAAATTGCACCAATATCACCATCTCTGGCAG
Organism: Kangiellaceae bacterium; assembly: GCA_965230525.1. Taxonomy (GTDB): domain Bacteria; phylum Pseudomonadota; class Gammaproteobacteria; order Enterobacterales; family Kangiellaceae. Next base: position 2,501,026 of record OZ246008.1, on the reverse strand, counting down.
AGTTTAGAATACCTTGTTCAAGACACAACACAGACTCATTGACCATTTGTAGTAAACATCGCTCGACAATTCTTTCATCTGGCAAAGAGTTGGACGGAGTGACACCAAGCAAAGTGTAAATACTTTGATCCACTTCCTTTGGCCCTTTCTTTGAAGATTGATTGTAGAGGTAAAAACCACGTTTATTCTTTTTGCCTTTACGATCATCTTTTTCAAGCTTGGCAAAAAGTTTTGGAGGCAACATTCGATCGCCAAACGACTCCGCCAAAATTGGCGCAATTTTTGTCCCCACATCAATCCCTACTTCGTCCAGTAAAGTAATCGGGCCGACTGGGAAACCCGCTTTTTTAAGCGCTTTGTCGATACGATCAATCGCTACACCTTCGGCCACCATATGACCTGCCTCATTAACAAATGGAGCTAAAATTCGGCTTGTATAAAAACCAGCGCCATCTTTAACCACAATAACGGTTTTGCCTTGTTGTTTACCAAATGCCACGCAAGTGGCAATGACTTCTGGCGAGGTTTTGTCGGTGACGACTATTTCTAACAACGGCATTTTTTCAACCGGTGAAAAATAATGCAAGCCAATAACTTTAGAAGGATCTTTTGCCGCTTCGGCAATTTTGCCAATTGGAATAGACGAAGTATTTGATGCAAAAATAGCATTGCCTTCACATACTTCTTCAATATCCTTCAGCATTTGCTGCTTTAACTCTAAGTTTTCAAACACCGCTTCAATGACTAAATCACAGCGCTTAAATCCTTGATAACTGGTTGTACCGGTGATCGATGCAAATCGCTGACCGGCATCGTTTACGGATAGATGTTTGCGTTTAATTTTATTGCGGTATATTTCCCAACAATATTTTAGTGCATGATTTACACCTTGTTCGGATTGATCTTTTATACGCACTTTTTTTCGTGCTTTATCTGCAGTTACAAATGCGATCCCGGCACCCATTAGTCCGCCACCCAGCACGCCAACTCTTTCAATTTTTTGTGTATCAACTTCACCTTCAACACCAGTGTCTTTTTTGAGTTCAGTGGTGGCAAAGAAAATGTTCATTAGCTGTGTCGCTTCTTTTGACATCACTAGTTGGGCAAACAATTTAGCTTCCTTTGCAAGCCCTGCTTGGTAGCCTTGCTCCATTCCCACTTCAACACACTTAATAATTTTTGCCGGCGCCGGATAATTTCCCATGGTCTTTTTGTTAACGGTTGCCAAGGCTTTATCAAAAATTATTTTTCGACCATAACTACTGGTTTCCAATGCCAACTTTTGCCATTCCGAGGTGTTGAGAAAACGGCTAGCTTTAATTTCGGGTTTTAAGCGGCTCACCACTCGTTTGCTTTTACTCACTAGTCCGAGGGCTGCTGTTTCCGCTGCCTTTCTTAAGTTTGCCGTGGCAACGACCTCGTCGACGAGCCCGATTTTTTTAGCCCGCTTACCATTTAATTGTTTACCGGTCAGCATTAAATCTAAAGCATTAGCAATACCAACCAAACGCGGTAGGCGTTGTGTCCCGCCACCTCCGGGTAACACACCCAATTGCACTTCTGGTAAACCTAACTTGGTGCTTTGCTCATCGGTACAAATTCGATAACTGCCCGACAAGGCCAATTCTAGTCCAGCGCCCAAACAAGCACCATTGATTGCGACCACGACAGGTTGAGATAATCCTTCAATCAAATTAAATACGCGATGCCCCTGCTTGGCTAAGGCTTCAACCTCCTCTTCACTCGTTAGGTTTTGCAACATACTGATATCGGCGCCTGCAACAAACCCATTTTCTTTACCGCTGACGATAACAATGGATTGAATGCTTTTATCGGCTTCGATTTGCTTAAAAATTTGATCAAACTCTTCCACAAACTCGGACTTCATGGTGTTCTGAGTTTCACCGGGAACATCAATTGTGACCCAGCCAATGCCATTTTCGGCAACCTCGAGATTAAATGCTGAGTTTTTAGTATTCGATTTACGATTTGTCATTTAAGATCTCCTACTCAGCTTCTAGAATCATAGCTGCACCCAGTCCACCCGCAGCGCAAGCCGTGGTTAATGCAGTTCCGCCACCACGGCGTTTTAGTTCGCGTAAGGTTTGAGTAATCATCCTTGCACCTGTAGCTGCAAACGGATGACCATAAGCCAAAGAACCGCCCAAGACGTTAAATTTATCCATGTCGATTTCGCCAATGGCTTTGCTTCGACCGAGCTTCTCTTTTGCAAACGAGTTACTGGCAAATGCTTGAACATTACAAAGAGCTTGTGCCGCAAAGGCCTCATGCATATCCACTAAGGTTAAATCTTGGAGCGTCATGCCGGCTCTATCCAGCGCGATTGGTGTGGCATAGGAAGGCCCCATCAACATATCACGAGTCGCGTCGATTGCCGCAAATCCATAACTTTTAATGTAACCCAACGGCTCATAGCCCATTTCCTTAGCTTTTGATTCTTTCATCATTAACAAGGCTGCCGCTCCATCAGTTAATCCAGTGCTATTTGCAGCCGTCAAGGTGCCATGCTTTTTGTCAAAAGCTGGCCTGAGTTTGGCATAACCTTCCAAAGTTGAATCAAACCGAACAGTATTATCTCGACTCAAAGCATCTTTGTAGGGCGGAACATAAGCGGTCATCACTTCATCGTCCAATAACCCGTCATTCCAAGCTTTAGCAGCCAAAGTGTGCGAGCGATGGGCCAGTTCATCTTGCGCGGCTCGAGTAATGCCGTGGTCACGCGCCATCTGCTCGGCATTTTCGCCCATGGTTAATCCCGTCGAATATTCTTTGACCGAAGGCGGAACCGGGGCTAAATCAGCGGGGCGTAATTTAGCCAGCAACTTCATTTTTTGCCCAAAGGATTTGGCTTTTGAGAGCTGAAGCAATAACGCAGAAAGCTTTTTGGACACACCAATTGGCACCACCGAAGAAGAGTCTGCACCTCCGGCAACGCCAATTTCGATACTGCCAGCCATTAAGGATTCGGCGATGCTGACTGCCGATTGAAAACTAGTAGCGCAAGCTCTCGAGACGCTGTAGGCATCCGTATTGACATTCATTCCCGTACCTAGCACGATTTCTCGAGCAATATTAGGCGCTTCCGGATGAATGAGCACTTGTCCGTAAACCACTCTATCAATTAAGGCGAGGTCGATTTCGGCTCTATTGAGCATTTCGCTCACAACCATTTTGCCCATCTCAATCGCATTTTGTTCTCGATAATGAGTCATTTGCCTCGCAAACGGAGTACGCAAGCCGGCAACGACAGCAACTCGATCAGTCTTTTTAGTCGCACGAGCCTTTGGTTTGGCGGCTGACTTACTCGCCGGTTTTTTAGCGGCGCTGGTTTTCTTTGCTGAGCTAGTTTTCTTTTCGCTGCTCGCTTTGCTTGTAGTGCTTTTCTTAGTTGAGGCTTTCTTGCTGGTGTTGCTTTTAGTTGTAGTGCTTTTAGTTGTGGTATTTTTAGTCGTGGTGCTTTTAGCAGCGGATTGGTCATCTGCCGATGCAACTGCATTATTAGCGCTTTCATTGGGAGTGTTCGTCGATTCGTTGCTCATACCGGTTCCTGAAGTTTGACCACTGTTATCTTTATTAGATGGCAGCAGATCGCGGGAATTCAAGGCCATTTTTGACCATCAGATGCGCAATTTACTATATTCAAACGCTTAATTCAAACGATCGTTTGAAAAATGGCAATAGATTACAGCTTTCAGCTTAGTGCAATCAATCAAGGTTTGCGAGAAAGCCTTGCATCGCCTCTATCACCATTTGCGGTTGTTCTATACTCGAAGTATGCCCCGCTTGAGCTATTACTTTTAATTGCGATCCAGCAATAGCTTGATGCATACGTTCCGACTTGGCCGGTACAGTGGCCACATCTTCATCTCCCACCATGATTAACGTGGGCGTGTTGATCTTGTTCAAATCTTGATAAACACCTTCTCGATGGATTACTCCAAACACAGAGCGAGTAAACGTCCATCGCTTTAAATTTTTCAGTCGTTCTTGGTACTCTTTCTTTATCTCTGTCTTGCTTGGGTCATTTAAAAAGCTTTGAGAAAACATGATTGCCATGGTTTTATCGACAATTAGCGAAATCGAAATCCATTTGGCGATAAAACACAGCTTGAGATAGCGAGGCTTATTTTCTTCGGGTTCTGGATCAGCCGTGGTTTCCAATAGCATCAGTGAACTTAGTCGTTCAGGGTGATTAATGGCGATTCTCATTCCAATAAAACCACCCATGGACAAACCAACAAAATGAACCGGTCCCTCCACTAACTCATCTAATAACGCTAAAGTGTCTAAGGTGAGATTATCCATATCATAGCCAGTGCGGGTCACCTTACTTTTTCCTTGCCCTCGAAAGTCGAAAGCAATACAACGATAATGCTTTTTAAAATATTCAATTTGTGGCATAAACATTTCATGATCCCAAAGCAGACCATGTGCAAAAACAATGGTTTGATTAGACTCGGTCTTACCACTATCGTAGTAGAATAATTCGGTATCTCTTATTTTTATGCTTGGCATTTTGCTAAAGTATCTCGTTTTATAGATTTCTTATTTAATTATTTTTTTTCTTGCTATCAAATTTTTCTTAGTAGTTTTTACACTTCATTGTTTTTAATTTTGATTAACAAAATTGATAGATTATTTTTCTTTAAGTACCATATCGATACACATGACCGCAGCCAAAATTAATTTACGTAAAGCTTGATCAGCGCCAACCTCCGGATTAATTTCTAACACATAGTTATCAGCGCTAGTAAAAAATTCTTTTCCAACCCCGCTCCATTTTTTCGAGACATGTGCCAGCACTCGATCATTTCGAATAAACTTAAAATTCCAGCCAATCAAGTTACCTTTCAAGTGGCAAATTACTTGGTCATTGGAATCCATTAACTCAAACCGGCCGCCAATTGAGAAAAACTTTTGTTTGAAGGTGCCAATTAAATTATTTTCGCCATCGGTTACTTCAACGCGAGAAAGCCAAAAAGACACGCCACGTTTTATTCGCACCACTGGGGTACCATCCGGTAGCCGAATTTGCACATCAAAGGGTGTCATGGTTTTATAATCGGTAAATCTTAAAAGCTTAGTAAATAGTCCCAAGGTCGGCTCTCTGCACTCCATAATAATGTTGCCAGTTTTGGGGTCATAAATATCGTAGTTGTTGGCCGCTTTTAAAATACCGAGATGCTCTTTGACAAGAAAGAGGTTATTTTCAAGTTGTTGCATATTCATTCCGTGGATAATTGGTGACTGATTACTGCACACTGTGGCGAAGTAATATTTGTGAATAAAAATTGATGGCGCGTCGATATTCTGCCACAGGCAAGTATTCATTGGTGCCATGAAATCCGGAAAAGCTTTCCGGATTAATTTTGACGCCATTAAAGCGATAAATATTCTCTGCCAATCCAACGAAGTGGCTACTATCTGTGCCACCCACCATCAGATTTGGCACAATCACCATCCCCTGCTCTGGTGACACTTGGTCAATAATTTTTACTAAATCAGTAAAGGTTGCCGATGTGGTACTCGAGATCGGAGTCGCTTCTTTGCCTTTTAGAATTTCAACTTCTACTCGTTGATCATTCACGGTTTCAATGATGTGTTGTTCTACCCCTGCAACGGTATCACCCGGCAATAGTCGAAAATTAACGATTGCTTGCGAGTTAATTGGCAACGCATTTTCTTTATCTCCCGCTTTAAAAACGGTTGCGGCCGTGGTAGTTCTTATTGTGGCATTGGTAACATTGGATTGGACCAGTTGGTCAATTAAGAAAGGTTTAAATAACCACAAGTTAGCAAAAATTAATCGTCGACTAAAGGGCATGTTTCGACCGATGGTTGTCAACATACTTTCGGTTGCATCAACCAGTCGAGGTTTAAATTGATTGGTTTCGAGGCGCACGATTGCTTGACTCAAAATTCCAATTCCGGTGCTCGGCGGCGGCACTGATGAATGACCGCCAGTCGACTGAACGGATAATTGTGCACTGACATAACCTTTTTCCGCGACCCCAATCAAAGCGAGCGGCAATTCAAATCCGGGCATCATGCGCTCAGTGACAAAACCACCTTCATCGAGTACATATTCAAAGTTAACGCCTTTCGACTTTAAATACTCGGCAGCCTTAGCAGCTCCCTCAAGACCACCGACTTCTTCGTCGTGACCAAAGAAAAAATAAAGATCTCGCTCGCTGGCAAAGCCGTGATTAAGTTGAAACTCCAACGCTTCGAGTATGGCTAAAACAGCACCCTTGTCATCTAATGTTCCCCTCCCCCAAATATTGCCTTGCTCCACTACACCTTCAAAGGGCGGGTATTGCCAATCTTGCAGGGTGGATGGGTCAACCGGTACGACATCAAAATGTGCCATCAATAGCGCCGGTTTTAATTTACTTGGTTTAGCCGCGGGTAGTTTATAAAGCAAACTTAATTGGTTGATTTTGGTTAATTCAAGTTGCTGATGCACCTGAGGAAAATTCAAAGCAAGATAGTCATGAAAGGCCAAAAATTGAGAGGCTTGGCGCAACTCCGGCTGCTGGTTTGAAATAGTCTCAAACTTTAGGGCACCGGCTAAACGCTCAGCAGCTTGTTGATAGTCGATAGACAACACCGGCACTTTGGTTTCGGTTGAATAGTCTGCCGTGAACTGATAGGTGCGGTATACCATAACAGCCGCTAGAATGACCGTTAACACCAATAACACTTTAAATAATGACCAAAGTTTAGCCAAAAACTTCATCAACTCTCCCCTATTGCTTGGTTGTTACCAGGCCCACAAAATTATTTAAGTAACGGATGATCTTCCGGCAATTGCTTTGCAATCCATATCGCTAGCTTATGCTTCATGTTTACTTGATTTTCCTGATCTTTGGCTAAAGCTTGAACTAAATTATCTTGTACCAGCAAACGATAGAGACTCTCAACCTTTTGAGGAGCACTGTCGGTCGCACTAAAATTCTTGTAGCCTCGATTGATGGCGTATTTTTCACCAATGGTCACCGCCATCTTCGCCAATTGCGCTTCATTCTTGAGCTTTTTCATTTGCTATCCTATTACGCATAATTACCACAGAAAGTGTTATACAGCTCCCCATATGAGGAACAATTTCCTCGATTCTTGCAGGTTTAACACTTTGTTGCAAATAACCGGAATCTTTCCAGTAAATTGAACTCTAACCACTAGCAATCAGGGGGCAAATCAGGTAAAAATGCAGCCCAATTTGAAAATTTCTATTCAATTTTAATGGATTCACAGCGAAAAAGGTCACAACTCAATGTCGTTACAGGAAAAGTTTAGCCAATTAAAACAGAACCTAAGCAAACAAATTGTTGGACAAGAGCGCCTGATAGAGCGTTTGATGATAGCTTTGCTCGCCGATGGTCATTTAATCGTTGAAGGCGCGCCTGGTCTCGCTAAAACAAGAGCGATTAATGCCCTTTCAAAAGGAATCGAAGGCAACTTTCATCGTATTCAATTTACCCCTGACTTATTACCGGCCGACCTTACTGGGACGGAAATTTATCGCCCTCAAGATGGCACTTTTAAATTTGAAAAAGGCCCTATTTTCCACAATCTGGTGCTCGCTGATGAGATTAACCGTGCACCGGCCAAGGTTCAGTCCGCGCTTTTAGAAGCCATGGCTGAGCGCCAAGTCACCGTCGGAAGCCATACTTACGATTTAGATAAGCTATTCTTGGTGATGGCGACCCAAAACCCAATTGAGCAGGAAGGAACCTATCCGTTGCCAGAAGCACAACTAGACCGCTTCTTAATGCATGTTAAGGTCGGCTATCCCGATGCGGCTGCTGAAGCAAAAATATTGGCATTAACTCGCGCCGAGGCACACAAGGACTTTAGCGAAACCGAATCAATTGATCTAATGCAAGAGGACTTGTTTACTGCACGCGATCAAGTGCTTGATATTCATATGGCGGATGAATTGCAAACTTATATCATCCAACTGATTATGAACACTCGAGAAACCAGTGAATTAGATAACGATTTAAACCGTTGGTTAGATTACGGCGCAAGTCCACGAGCCACGATTTCATTAGATCGCTGCGCCAGAGCGGCTGCGTGGCTTGCCGGTAGAGACTTTGTGACACCCGAAGACATCCAAAATATGGCCTATGATGTCCTCAGACATCGCTTAATTTTAACTTATGAAGCAGAAGCTGAGGGTGTCAGCACCGATCAGGTGATCGAAAAACTCATTGCGTTGACTCCCGTTGCTTAATCGTCAACCCCAGTTAACTGACATGGATTTTGACAAATACTATGGCTAGTTGGTCAAATTTATCGCATTCTTTTGAATCAGCGGCTGCGGATTATGATGATCCGAATTTTAAGCCGGGGATCGATCTCACCCTAAACCAACTGCTAGAAACCCGCGTTAAACCCGTGATCAAATGGCTCGCGCCTGAATCCATGGTAAAAACCAACCGTGTCGGTGGATTTCGATCTCGCTTCAAAGGTCGAGGCATGGACTTTGACGAAGTGCGGATGTACCAAATTGGTGATGACATTCGCAATATCGATTGGAAAGTCACAGCAAGAACCGGTGAAGCACACACCAAACTGTTTAAAGAGGAACGAGAGCGACCTGTCTTTGTGGTGCTCGATCATACTGCGCCGATGTTTTTTGGTACCGCTAAGGCCTTTAAATCAATTGTAGCAAGTCATATAGCCGGCCAACTCATGTGGCATACTTTATCAAATGGTGACCGGTTTGGTGCGCTACTTTTCTCTGAAACCGATCATTTTGAAATGAAGCCTTCAGGTAATCGCAGAAATTGTATGCGGCTTTTAAATCGAATTGTTGAAAGCCACCAACAATCACTGCAAACTTGTTTTACCACGACACAAAACAATCAATCGCGACCGAATGACAGTATTGAGCCTGAAAAAAATAATCCGCTAAGAGAAACTCTTAAGCGGCTAAGATACCTCGCTAAACCCGGCAGCTTGATTCACCTGGTAAGCGATTTCGAATTATTTGACGCTGAGTGTGAAAGGCAGTTGAGCAAAATTTCTCAACACGCCGATGTTCATTGTATTAAAGTCAGCGATCCGATTGAAGCGCAACTCCCACCCGCCGGATTGTATGGCATTACCGATGGTTTCCAAAATGGTTTACTAAATACCAACCAAACTCAACTGAGGCATAATTATCAAAAGCAGTTTGCCGATAAGACCGACCGAATTAAAGATTTTGCGGTAAGCCATCGCGGCGTTTTCAGCTTTATTGATACCAATTATCAACAGTTCTCAATTGGACAACATGGTTCTACCGGGACAAACCCTCGTTCGGAAATACCCTTGAGCGGCGTGAGGAGTTCTTGATATGAATAATCAACCACAGAACTCTGGTTTAACCGAATCCACGACTCCCCCACCAGGCGCAGTGCAAAACGCACAGCCTGCGGCGGAAAATCCACTGGATAAGCTGAGAGATATTCATTTGCCTGAGCCGATCGATGCATTTCCTTATGCGCCTGGTTGGTGGATATTACTTGGCATTCTATTAGTCATAATAGGTTACTTTGTTTATCGTCGAATACAGTACTATCGAGCCATACGATTGCTAAAACCCGCCAAACAAGAATTGGCTCAGTTAGCTTCTTTAACATCCAATGAAATCAACGCGGCATCAATTGCGCGTTTATCCGCGTTATTAAAAAGAGTGTGCTTGTTATATTTTGATCGACACCAAATCGCTTCATTAAATGGTGCACGCTGGGTCGAGTTTTTGAATCAACAAATGACCAGATTTAATCAAAATTCAAATGCTTCGAATCAGCCATTATTTTCCGATAAAGATAGTCAACTATTTGCTCAAGCAGCCTATCAAAAGTCGACCACAGTTGAGCAAACACAATGGTCAAAGTTGTTAAAAACCAGCGAGGCCTGTATTGAAACTATCATTAAATCCTCGGCCAAAACGCAACTTGCAATTTTTCGCAAAGCCTCACCCAATCACTGCAGTGAGGCCAAATAATGATCGAACTCGTTTATCCACTCGCACTTTTAGCAACCCCTTTGCCGTTAATTATTTGGCTGCTGCGAAAACCACAACAGCCGAGACTCACTTCCATTAGGACACCTTTGTTTTCAAGCTGGCAAGCCATTCAACTCAATCAATCGAGCAGCTCTTCTCGTCAATGGGTAGCTAACTTAATCAGTTTTCTGCTTTGGTGTTGTGTTGTCTTAGCTTGCGCTAGACCACAGTGGATTGATGAACCCATTGAGCTACCAACCACCGGTCGTGATTTACTGTTAAGTATCGATATATCTGGCAGTATGGAAGAAGAAGATTTAACTTTAAAAGGACGACGCGCTAACCGCCTGACGGTAGTTAAATCGATACTGTCTGAATTTATTGAGAAGCGTGAGGGTGATCGATTAGGTTTAGTATTGTTCGGTGAAAAAGCTTACTTGCAAACGCCATTAACGTTTGACCTAAAAACCGTTCAATTTATGTTGGATGAAACAGTCATCGGCTTAGCTGGTGCATCACGTACCGCAATTGGCGATGGCATTGGTTTATCGATTAAACGACTACGCGAAAGACCGGCAGAAAATCGCGTGTTAATTTTACTCACCGATGGTCGCAATAACTCGGGGGAGCTTGATCCCATCGAAGCGGCTAAATTGGCCGCCCATGCAGAAATTAAAATTTATACAGTTGGCGTGGGTGCAGATAAACAAACTCGCCGCTCTTTACTATTTGGCACCACAACCTTTAACCCCTCGGCAGAACTTGATGAAGAAACATTGAAAACTGTTGCCAAGATTACCGGTGGTCGGTATTTCCGTGCACGCAGTACGGAAGAGTTAGCTACCATTTATGAAATACTGGATCAGTTAGAGCCAGTGGAAGATAAACCCGAAGTCTACCGCCCTGTTCAAGAGTTATATTATTGGGCGCTACTTGCCGCATTTGGATTTTTACTTTTGCCTTTGGTAATTAACTTACTCACTAGTCTATTTAGCGTAATGAAACAAAGAGGTGATCAATATGCCAATTGATTTTTCTGAATTTCATTTAATCAGACCGGAGCTACTTTGGCTGACTATACCTTTACTCATCGCCCTCTACGGCGTTAGGCACTATGCTAAAAAGCAATCGAGCTGGCAATCAGTCATTTCACCTCATCTACTTAAATTTTTAGTTGTTTCGGGTGAAAAACAACGCTCCTATTTTGGCTTTTGGTTAACGGCGATCATTGGCTGTCTTATGATTTTTGCATTCAGTGGGCCATCGTTTCGAGAAAAAGCCGTACCGGTTTTTCAAACAGAAAACGCTCGCGTGGTGTTGTTAGATCTCTCATTATCAATGGATGCTACCGATGTAAAGCCGGCAAGAATTGATCGGGCTCGACACAAAATTATGGATTTACTAGAGCGCACCACTGAAGGCACGATCGGTTTAGTGGTATACGCAGGCGACGCATTTGTAATTTCGCCATTGACCTCAGATGCCAACACCATTGCATCGATGGTACCAACATTGTCCACCGGTATTATGCCAGTGCTCGGTAGTCGCCCTGACCTTGCTATTGAAGCAGCGGTCAACTTGCTGAAGAACGCCCGCCAACCTCGCGGACAAATTATTTGGATAACTGATGGTGTCGAACAAGAATACACCGACCCAGTTGTCGAAACAGCCAATCAAAGTGGCTATCTATTATCAATCTTAGCGATTGGAACCGAGCAAGGTGCACCTATCCCGCTACCGGATAATAATGGATTCCTAAAAGATAATAATGGCAATATTATTTTACCTAAACTCGAATCTTCGCGGCTAAAAAGCATCGCACGCGGAGCAAACGGTCAGTATGTCGAGCTTTCTGCTGATTCTAAAGATGTAGAATTCATTCTCGACCAGCTTGCACTGGATGCAAAAGAAAAAACCGAACAATCCGATGAACGAATCAGTCGATGGATTGATGACGGTTACTGGATTTCTTGGTTGGTGCTAATACTGGTATTCATTAAGCTGATGCGGCCAACGACCAGTCCGGTATTTAGCTTTTTATTAATGTTTGGTTTAACCAGCGCGTTCCTCAGTGTGCCCAATGTCGCTCATGCCAGTGCATGGGATAACCTTTGGAAAACTCCCGATCAACAAGCCAAAGAAGCGTTTAATCGTGAGCAATATGACAAAGCCGCTGAATTATTTGAAAATGAAAAATGGCAAGCCGCGGCAGCTTATAAGAATGGCGACTATGATTCCGCGCTGCAACTATACGCCAATGATGACGACTTGAAATCTATCTATAATCGCGCCAATAGTTTAGCCAAAGGACAAGCGTTGCAAGAAGCCATTGATGCTTACGACAAAGTGATTAATAGCCAACAAGCGGGTAACGAATCATTAGTTGATGATGCTAAATATAATAAAAAAATTGTTGAAGATTTACTCAAGCAACAACAGCAAGAGCAAGAGCAGCAACAAAACCAAGATCAGCAAGAACAAAATCAAGAAGAGCAACAATCGGAATCAGAGTCTGACTCTCAATCGGAACAAAACTCTGAACAACAATCTGAGCAAGAACAACAAAGTGATGAGCAACAATCTCAGGAACAACAGGAACAACAAACTGATGAGCAAAAGCAACAGGAACAACAACAAGCTGAGCTGTCAGAAGATCAACGCGACAAAAGCGAAAAAGATCAAGCGCTAGAACACTGGCTTGAAAAAATACCCGATGACCCCGGTGGTCTGTTGAGACGAAAGATGTATCGTGAATATCAAAAACGTGGTCGCGAACAAAAAGAAAAGAAAATTTGGTAGGGTAAAAATATGTTCTTAAGAATTAACAGCAAAATTAGGTTTCAGTGGATAGCTAACTCGTTCGCTATTATGCTAATAGTGCTTCTCTTACCGACTAGCGTGCACGCGAAACTAAGCCAATCGATTGACCGCACCGACATTCATGCCGGTGAAAGTTTTATTCTTACCATCCAGCTGGAAGCTGACACCGGCGCGGAGCCGGACTTATCGGTCATTCCGAAAGAGTTTACAATTGTCTCCAATAGTCAGTATCGACAAATGACCTATGTCAATGGCCAAAGCCAAACCATTAAGGGTTGGAAGCTTAAATTAAGCACCCTTAAGACTGGCAAAATTGTGATCCCCTCCATACCTGTAGGCAATGAAAAAACCAAACCGATTGTTTTGAATATCAAGGACACCAGTGATCGGATCGATCTGAGCGGCCAGAAAAAAGCAATCTATTTGGAATCCATGGTAGATACCCAAAACGTTTATGTACAACAACAAATCGTATTTACAGTAAAGCTTTATCGAGCCGTCAATACCCACTACGCTAGGCTGACTGAACCGAGTGCCGGTGATAGCATCATCGAAAAATTAGGCGATGATATTCAATATGATAAGTACATCGATAATACTCGCTATGTCGTTACTGAGCGTCGCTACGCGATTTTTCCACAGCAAAGTGGTGAGTTAACCATTGCTGCAATAAATTTTACCGCTGATGTCAACGACCCTAGTCGGCGAGGCTCCAACCGATTTTTAAATACCACGCGACCGATCAGTGTGAATAGCAAGGCGATTAAAATCAATGTTCAACCACAGCCTGCCAATGCTGCCAATCCCTGGATGCCGGCCACCGAAGTTGTGCTTGCGGACAAATGGTCAAACAAAACCAATCAATTAAGGGTAGGAGAACCGGTGACTTGGACTTTGCTTTTGTACGCACAAGGATTAAGTGAGTCGCAATTACCTGAAATAGCATTACCGAAAGTTAATGGCCTACAATTTTATCCGGACTCTCCGCAAAAAGAGCGACAGGTTAATGACAAAGGCATCTTAGGACAACGTATTGAAAAACTGGCTGTCATTCCGTCTCAAGAAGGAGAAATAACCATTCCTCCCCTAGAATTGACTTGGTGGGATGTGAAAAGCGATAGTCAAAAGACGGCCAAGCTACCCGCCAAAACTTTCACGGTGTTACCTGCTCTGGTACCAGATGGGCAAACCTCCCAACCAGAACAAATTGCACCAGTACAAAAAACACCGCTCATTACGGTTTCGGGTGATGCCAAGAATTGGCAAATCGCCAGCCTAGTACTAGCCGTTTTATGGCTTCTCACTTTGATCGGTTTTATAAAACGCGGACGCAATAATTACGAACACTCTCAACGCAACCTAAGAAAAAAATTGAACGCATCCGATCTAGTCACACCGCTTACCAAATCTGAGCTGTATAAAAAACTGGTCGCGGCAATTAAAACGCAAGACTTAATCAAAGTAGAAAAACTTTTGGTGCAATGGGCAAGTACCCTATCTAAAGAGCCAATTTATTCCATTGGTCAGTTGAGACATTGGATCACTGATCAACAGATTAATTCAAAATTACTTGCATTAGAAACCAACCGCTATGCTTCTACGTCAAGTCAGCAAGCTATCGATTTAAATAAACAAGATTTGCAACATATTGCAGAAGCTTTAATCCAGCCGACCAAGTCGACTTCAGAAGGGATCCCGCCGCTTTACTCTTAAGCACTCATAAAATGAGTATTAGTTGCGGGTGCTCAAGCTTTATCTGAGTTTTTGGATTTGATAAAAAGGGTTATCTAAATCTCGGTGTCGAATAATAGCAGTTGCTCCGGTCAATGCTGCATTAGTTCCGACCTTATCAAACTAAACCCAACCGAGCCAACTAGCACCCACCGGGATGTTCTAACTTAAAATCACGAGAAATGATTTCTTTTAGCACCTCTAAGTCGACATCGTCTAGCTTATTAATGTAAAGGCAGGCTTTGCATCCGCTTTTCGCCGAGCACTATCTAACCCGTCAATAAAAGCCAATACTGATTCTTCTCTGGGCTTGGTTTTGTTTTCATTGCTCTTTTTTTTAGGCATATTCAACTCGCATTGGTATTGCTTTGAAATTTATGAACTGAACGCATTTCAGTGTAATCTAACTCGGTATTTTTGCAAAATAACCGCTAAGCGGCGCGATCATCAATCCCCTAAAATCGGCCAGGTTACTATCATTTTGTTGGCTCTCAACACGCCTCCTTCAACGCATCTCTTATGATGTATCGCAGTTTACCAATAAGTCGCTACTCACTGTCCGATTGTCCTATTTGCGGACACCCAGTCATCAATCTTTCCCAAAAGCGGACACTTTGGCGAACAGCAAAATCCTCCTTAACATCAGTAAAATTATTTAATATCAATCACTTAAGGGTGGTTTTGAAAAGCTGGCACAGAACCTGCTCTATTCTAATGAGGAAACATTGATAAACGAAGCAACAGAGGATTTAAAAATGACCGACCCAAAAGTAATTAAAGATCGAGTTTGTGCCGCGCTTTTCTCAGTCGGGGCAAGTCTGGGACTGTTTAATATGGTTTGGAATCAATTATGCGTCTTATAGCGGCTACTTAAGTTTTATTAAAGCCGCTGTATGCCCTTAAGATTAGCTAGACCTTCATATCCTTTAAGAATGGAAATTGCTTCCTAACTTCTTGCGTTTTGGCCAGCTCTATCCTCGTTTCAATATATTCCAAAGTAGCATCTGCGCGAGACAAAATATTTCCCATCGGATCGCAAACCATCGAGCCACCAGTATATTCAAGTTGATTCCCGTCTGAACCTATTCGATTAACACCAATCACAAAACATTGATTTTCAATTGCACGGGCTTGCAATAAATGCTCCCAATGATTTTGTCGAGTTGACGGCCAGCTTGCAATCACTACCATTAAGTCGACCTGTTTCGCTACTTTTCTAAACAGCTCTGGAAATCGTAAGTCATAGCAAATAAACAAGCTAGCAGCAAACGGCTCTAACTGAAAAATCGCTTGTTGATCACCGGTCGCGTAAACATCTTTTTCTCCAGCCAAAGTAAAGGGATAATTTTTACAATATTGACTGGCTAACTGACCCGCTTGATCTATATAGACAGCCATATTTTTAGCCGATTGAGCGGATGAAGAGGAATCTTCGATGGCTAGACCCGCGATTATTTTAATTTGGTGCTGCTTGGCTAAATTGCATAAGCCATCAAGAGTTAAGCCATTGATTGGTTCTGCTACTTGTTCAGCTCGCATCGAATAACCGGAATTAAACATTTCAGGAAAAATTATTAGCTCACAATCACGTTTAGCTGCCTGTTGAATAAATTGACTAGCCTTTGCAAGATTAGCGGTTTTGTCATGCCAGAGGATGTCCATTTGAACGCTTGCGATTTTCATATTAAAGCCCGTGTCATTCCAGTTGATTCTAGGTACACAAAAAAGCCGCTACTAATCAGTTAGTAACGGCTCAATGTTAACGGAAAGTGTGTCGGTAAAACACACTGAGATTCCAACTATAAAGGTTTTTGTAAATCTTCAATCACAGCGGCCAAGAATCTAGCGGCTTCACCACCAGTACATGCTCTGTGATCAAAGGTTAACGACAAGGGTAGCATTTTTCTATTTTCTATCCCCTTGGCGGTTAGTTTTAGTTCGTTTCTAAATCGCCCTGTGCCTAAAATAGCCACTTGCGGTGGAGAAACAACTGGCGTGCCATAACGCCCAGCAATTGAACCAAAGTTGGACAATGTAATGGTCGCACCTTGTTGGTCATCTTGTTTTAAACCTTTACTCTCAATTTTGGCTCTTAGTTCTTGAACTCTCTCTCTGACTTGCGTTGCGTCCTTTCTGTCGGCATCGTGAATCACAGGAACATACAACCCGTCCGGAGAATCAACGGCGATCCCAACATGAACACTTGGGTGCACTAACCTTTCAAACTTATCGCCATCAAACCAACAATTCAATGCTGGCTCAACTTTAGCAGCAAAAACTAAGGCTCTTACATAACGCGCTAGAGAGTCTTGTTTTGGCCAACTGGTAATGTCTGCATCTTCCATCAGAGTGGTTGGGACGACGGTCGCATGTGCTTTCGCCATGCCCATTGCCATCGCACGCCTTACGCCACGAACAGTTTGTGGCTCGACACTGACTTGTACAGTCGGTAATCCTGATGAGCTGGAGGTTGCGACCGGTGCTGGGGCAGAAGCTCCCGCGCTAGGAGACTGGCTTGCGGCATCAACATCGGCTTTAGTAATGGTTCCTTTGCGACCGCTTGCATTACACTGAGACAATGCAACCCCAAGTCGTCGAGCATGTGCTCGCACCGCCGGTGAAGCTTTGAAATCGAGTGGATTTTCGTCACTGACGCTTGAACTGGCTGGAGCGGGTTTAGCCGCAGCTTGTGGCTGAGAGCCAATCAATTTACCATCAGCTTTTGCTTGCTTAACGTCGCTTTGAGTAATTGCGCCGTTACTTCCTGTTCCATTAACCTGAGTTAAATCAACTTTAAGCTTTCTAGCTAGGGCTTTAATCACAGCACTCGCAGATTCGATCACCACTTTATCACCGACCTCAACTGCACCAACGACCGTTGCAGCGTCTGCAGGCTTGTCATCGCTCGCAGCTGCGGATTTTTCTTCTCTGGCAGGCGCTGCGCTTCCAGCGGTACCAAAAGTCACCAAAGGTGCGCCAACTTCGATTACATCACCGGCTTGACCATGTAATTTTGCCACTGTCGCAGCAAAGGGAGAAGGAACTTCAACCACAGCCTTGGCCGTTTCCATTTCAACCATCGGCTGATCAAGTGCGAGGGTGTCGCCTTCGGCTACCAACCAGCGGACGATTTCTGCATCCGGTAAACCTTCACCAAGGTCTGGCAAATTAAATACATCAGTTGCCGCGACTGGAACCGCATTTTGTTGGCTTGCGGGCGCTTCACTCGCGGCAGCTGCTGGCGCTGCTTGTGCTTCGGTTGCAGGATCTGCCGAACCGTCACCATCAAACTCAACCAAAACTGCGCCAACTTCAATGACATCACCTTCGTTACCACAAAGTTTAGTAATTTTACCTTTATAAGGTGATGGCACTTCGACCACGGCTTTAGCCGTTTCCATTTCAACCATGGGTTGATCAAGCGCGACAATGTCACCTTCTTTGACTAACCAACGTACGATTTCCGCATCTGGCAAGCCTTCCCCTAAATCGGGTAAGTTAAATATTTTCATCGGTACTCCATAAGTCTTTTAGCTTCTTCAACAATGTGCTCAACTTTTGGCATATACTGTTTTTCTAAACGATAGTATGGCACGACGGTGTCATAGCCTGAAACTCGTCCAATCGGTGCTAATAAACTGGTGACGCGCTTCTCAGCAATTTCCGCAGCAATTTCAGAGCCAACGGCACCTGCTTTAGGTGCTTCTTGAATAATACAGGCTCTACCGGTTTTCTCAACGGATTCGAGTATAGTGTCGATATCTAATGGGCTAACCGTAGCAACATCAATGACTTCAGCGCTGATCCCTTCGGCGGCCAGCTTTTCAGCCGCTTGCTTGGTTTCATGCATCATGGCACCCCAACTAATTAAGGTGATGTCAGTACCTTCACGATCCACAAAACACATGCCAATCGGATATTCTTCACCGTTATCTTCGATTTCATGTTTTTCGATTCGGTAAACACGCTTTGGTTCCAAGAAAATGACTGGGTCTGGATCTCGAATTGCTGCCAACATTAAGCCATAAGCTCTTGAAGGATTTGAAGGAATAACCACTTTTAATCCAGGAATATGTGCAAAGATTGCTTCGGTACTTTCAGAATGGTTCTCTGGCGCATGAATTCCGCCACCAAAAGGCGCGCGAATCACCATCGGTAAAGTCAAACGGCCTCGAGTACGATTTCGCATTCGTGCACAATGAGAAATGATGTGGTCAGCCGCTGGAAAAATGAATCCCATAAATTGGATTTCGGCCACAGGCTTCATACCTTGCGCCGCCATACCGATGGCTAGCCCTGCAATCATAGCTTCCGCTAAGGGAGTATCGATAACGCGATCCGCACCAAATTTTTCTTGTAGTCCGTCGGTTGCTCTGAAAACTCCGCCATTTATTCCGACGTCTTCACCAAAAACAACGACTTCTTTATCTTGCTCCATCTCATGAGCCATTGCCATGTTTACTGCTTCGATTAAAGTAATAGCCGCCATTATTTCGCTCCTCGTGCAATCGCTAACTCTCGTTGCGCAAGTGTTTTTTCAGGTAGTTCTTGATATAAGTAATCAAACATCGCTTCGGGTGGATCCGTTGGCGTATTGAGATAGTTGTCGACTGCTTGTTTAACTTCTTCGGCAACTTCTTCTTGCATCGCTTTTTCTTCCGCTTCGCTCCAGGCACTCTTGCTTTCTAAATATTTTCTTAAACGAATAATCGGCTCTTTCTTCCAACCATCGTCAAGCTCACCATCGGGACGATAACGAGTCGCGTCGTCCGCCGTTGTGTGATCACAAAGTCTTAAACTAATACACTCGATTAATGTTGGCCCGCCGCCATTGCGCGCTTTTTCTGCGGCTTTTTCTGACGCGGCTTTAACCGCAACAATATCGTTACCATCAACTTGGATGCAATCAATACCGGCAGCAATGGCTTTTTGCGCGTAAGTTTCACAGTTTGTTTGAATCTCACTGGGTACCGAAATAGCCCATTGGTTATTGTTGATCACAAACACCACTGGTAAATTCCAGATACCTGCTAGGTTAAGTGCTTCGTAGAAGTCACCTTGTGATGTACCACCTTCACCGATCTCGGTAAACACGCAGCGCTTTTCACCGCGCATTTGGATTGCTTTGGCAACACCGGTTGCATGTAATGATTGGGTCGCAATAGGCACCGCGATTGGGAAATCTTGTTTGGCGTACTTAAAGTCACTACCACTTTCATAGCCGCCCCAGTACAGCAAGACTTCTTCCATCAATACCCCATGCTGAACCATTGAGGCTTGACCACGGTAGTAAGGCACTAACACATCTTCTTTAGTCATTGCCGAACCAAAGCCAACGCCAATGGCTTCTTGCCCTGTCGCAGCGGGATAGGTTCCCATTTTACCAGTTCGTTGAAGAGCGTATGCTTTTTGATCGAGTATCCTGATACGATTCATATCACGGTACAGGCTTTTTAAAGTATCTAGGTCACGGGCGAAAGCGGGTGGTACGTCATTACTGACAAACGTACCTTTTTCGTCCATATATTGAAGGTATTTAACTTCGAATCTTGCAACAGTAGTCAATTGAGGACTCCTTTATTTTGCGGAACGCTTTTAAACAGCACTATTTTAACGGCTGTTGTTTGCAGACTAAAGCGTTAGACTGGGATATTCTGATTTAAATAGATTACGGTTGATCGCAATTATGTGATCGAAGTAAGCTAATAAATAGTGTGAAACTTTGATTAACTTCCACAGGGTCGGCATAATAATGCCAAAACCGGAAATTGTATAGATAAATCGAGCAATTTAAGCGAATTTTCTCGATTTTATATAGAATTTAACAACAATTAGGCGATTTTAGATTCAACTGTGGTCTAACCACCGGCCCAACTAAAAGCGCAAATCAGCGGGTAACTCAGTATTCCGTAGCGTCAACTTACAACCAAAACTGCAAGTCATCTAAATGACCAAATATATGGCCGTTTATATGGCCAAATTATCGTTTTATATTCAAGGCAACTATTCCGCAATGACTTCTAATACCAATTCACTTGTCAAATATCGAAAAGACTACCAACCAAGCCAATACCTAATTAACAAAACCGAGCTTGATTTTGAGCTTAATCCAGATCATGTGTTGGTAAATGCAACGCTCCACATTAGCTTAAACCCAGACAGCCCCTTAACCGAACTTAAACCGCTAACCCTGAATGGTGTCGAGCTTGAGCTGCTCGAAATTAAGCTCGATGACACCCCCTTGTCCGAACAAGACTACCGAGTAGAGCAAGAACAGTTGGTTATCTACAAAGTCAGCAACCAATTTTCCATCACTACTCAAGTTAAGATTTATCCGAATAAAAATACTTCGTTGGAAGGTCTGTATTTATCTAACGGCAAGTTTTGTACACAATGTGAAGCCGAAGGATTCAGAAAGATCACTTATTATCTTGATAGACCGGACATCATGTCGGAATTTTTTGTTTCAATCGAGGCGGATAAGTCCCACTTCCCAACCTTATTATCTAACGGTAATCTAACAAAAACAGAGAACTTAGATAATGGTCGACATCGTTGTCACTGGCATGACCCGTTCTTAAAACCGAGTTATCTATTCGCCCTAGTAGCCGGCGAGTATGACTGTTTGCAAGATTCTTTTACCACAATGAGCGGAAGAGAAATAAAACTCCAGCTGTTTGTAGAAAAAGGTAAATTAGATCAATGCGATTTTGCGATGCAAAGTTTGATAAATTCTATGAAATGGGACGAGCAAGAGTTTGGCCGCGAGTATGATCTCGACTTATACATGATCGTGGCTGTTAGTGATTTCAATATGGGTGCCATGGAAAATAAGGGCCTAAATGTTTTTAATACGGCCTACGTACTCGCCAAAAAAGAAACCGCAACAGATTCAGATTTTGAAGGGGTTGAACGAGTCATAGCACATGAATATTTTCATAATTGGACTGGCAATAGAATCACCTGTAGAGACTGGTTTCAACTGAGTTTAAAAGAAGGTCTGACGGTTTTTCGTGATCAAAAATTTAGTGAAGATATGCAGTCCGCCGCCGTTGAACGTATCGACCAAGTAAAGATTATTCGAGCGGCTCAATTTGTCGAAGATTCAGGCCCCATGGCGCACCCAATTCGTCCTGACTCATACATAGAAATGAATAATTTTTATACGGTGACGGTTTATAACAAGGGTGCAGAAGTGATCCGAATGATGCACACCTTGTTGGGCAAGCAAGGCTTTCGTGCCGGTATGGACTTATATTTTGAACGTCACGATGGCCAAGCGGTCACTTGCGAGGACTTTATAAAAGCCATGGAAGACGCTAACCAGGTGGACTGGACCCAGTTTAGAAATTGGTATTCTCAAGCAGGTACACCGGAAGTCACGGTTAGCACCATTCAATCTGAAGATCACACGCTGACGCTTGAATTTAAGCAAAGTTGCCCTCCCACGCCCGGCCAGACAGACAAAAAGCCATTTATGATCCCGATTAAACTTGGATTTATTGATGCGACGGGAAAAGCTATCGAATTTAGCCGTTCGCCAGACCACCCCCATTGTGATCAACAATTAATTGTATTAACTCAATCGAGCGAACAATTTACCTTTGAATTTAAACAAGGTGTTGACACCCAACAGTTGATCCCATCACTACTCAGAGATTTCTCTGCGCCGGTCAAACTGCACTATCCATACAGCCAACAAGCGCTAGCAATGCTGTTTGCTCATGACCCGAATAGTTTTAATCGTTGGGATGCAGGTCAATTATTAATGGCCAATTTATTGATGTCACCCGAAGATGAAATTTCTTTAGGCGATCTGGAATCAGTTGGCCGAGCCTTTGTAAATTTGTTGGCTGACAATCAATTGGATCCCTCTCTAAAAGCCTTGGCAGTGCAGCTACCCAACCTAAATAGTTTAATTGGTGATGCCGCCAATATAAATTTAGACAGGTTATTTATTAAGTACCGACAACTGGAAAATCACTTAGCAAACGAATTGGAAGACAAATGGCAACAGACATATGATCTCTATACCTCAGTTAAAGATAAGCAATCAGGCGACAGATGGTTAGCTAACACAGCACTCAGCTATTTACTCAAGGCTGATGAGTCGAAGTATGCTGAAACAGCCTACAACCAACAACTTAAGGCCGACAATATGACCGACGAAGTCGCTGCGTTGCAGGTACTTTGTAGAACACTTCAACCCTTGAAACAAAAGTCTATCGGTTCGTTTTACCAAAAATGGAAACAAGAAGAATTAGTCCTTGATAAGTGGTTTAGCGCACAGGTCCAACTCGATGACCAATCCGTACTCAGCGATATTGAGTCTCTCTTTGCACACAATAAGTTTTCGATTACTAATCCAAACAAAGTGAGAGCGTTATTTGGTGCGTTTGTGGGCGCAAATACCATGCAATTCCATGCGTCGACGGGGGCTGGCTATGAATTACTTGGGTCGTTAGTTAAAAAACTAAACAAGGTAAACCCACAGATTGGTGCACGCATGGCCAAACAGTTTGGCAGTTGGAAAAAGTTTGACGTTAGACGTCAAGCCATAATCAAAGAGCAGTTGGAGAGTATTTTAACGATTCCAGACTTAAGCAAAGACATTTACGAAGTGGTTAATAAATCGTTACAAGACTGATCTCAATTTATTTTTTAAGCGAAAAGCTATCTTGCTGTAAATAAGGTAGAATTACAAAAGTAACAGGTTAACTACCGCTGATAAAAGCGACAAGATTGTTAGAGCGTTACTTATTTTTAGCGAAAATCATTAACTTTGGACTAATAAAACTATGGCAATAATTAAATGCCCCTCGTGTAGCGGGAAAATTTCAGATAAGGCAAAAGTTTGTAGCCACTGCAATTATGACTTTGTCAATAAAGCGACAGCTGATGGCTTAAACGAAGAACAATTAGCATCGCAAAAACGAATGGCCCATATCAAACAGCGTTATTCGCTCCAGATGCAAGCGATGATCGGGATTATTTTAGTACTTGGTGGCTCTTTAATGTGGTACTTTGGCGGCCGCAACTTTCACAGTGTGATGGGCTTAAGTGGCGTGATTGCGTTGGTTATCGGTGCTGCGTTATATCTGACAACTCGTATTAGATTGATCTTATTTAAAAAGTCACAATAGCCGACCCAGTGCAAAAATCGATGACGGCCTTCAAGCATTCCTATTCAGAAGGCCTTCTAATAATTGCTTAAAGCAACGCTCATGATCGACTTGATTGTAAACGCCTCCCATAATCGATAGGGTATCAAACGGCCTACAATCAGACTGTTGTTGCGCCCAGTAAGCTTCTATATTGGCAGCTTTAACACCTGCCCTATGGAGATTTTTGCAACGCTCTCTCGGTGATTGATTTGAAGAGCTTTCGGGCTTGACCATAATTTTATCCTCTCAACTATTTAACTCACGCACAAATTACCCACTGAGCGTGCCATTTCAGTAATAAAAAGCTGGCGATTGCCAGTATAATCATGGCAAAATTATGTTTAACAACCGTTGATTAGGGAATTTAACGTCATGTCATTCATTAAGGCCAAAACACCGGCTATCAATACCACCAGCACGTCATCCAAAGAATTTACACCCGTTCGCAAGTCACAAACGTACTTTCAAGCCAATCCATGTGCTGATACTGTCACCTCACCCGCCGAGGCAAAATACCGGTCGGGTTTATTTGCATTACTGCTAGCGAGCCTTTTCTTTTCGGCACCGAGTTTCGCTAAGGTCTATAAGTGGGTCGATGAAAACGGTAAAACCCACTTTTCAGATAAGCCTTTTGATGAAAAAAGTGAACAAGTAAAAATGAAACGCGAGCCAACTAAGGAAGAAATTCAACAGGCAAAACAACGCGCTTCCAAAGTGATTCGGCATCAACAAAAGGTGAATGAAATTTATTCTGATGAGCTGGAAACCAAAAAACAAAATCAACAAAAGCAAGCAAAAAAAGCTGCCGAATTATGCAAAGAAGCTAAGAAAGAAATGCAGTATATGAACGGTAAATACGTCAACTATACAACAAATGAAAAAGGCGAGCGCTATTATCTGACCGATCAAGAGAAAAATGATTTAGCGGCCAAATTAAAAGAAGTCATTGCCAAAAACTGTAAATAAAATGGCGGAATGTATCCGTTAAATTAAAAAAGGCGATTGTTAATACAATCGCCTTTTTATATCACTCTTACTCGGCTGGTCTTACTTGGCAGTTTTACAAATTTTAATTCGCGATTTATCAGCAACCAAGTTTAATCAAACTGAGTTTACTAGCTAAAGTCATCTTCTCTTGCAATTGCCGCAGCGCGAATACTACTTTGCACAAGAATTAGTAGCTCACGGAGTGCAACAGAGAATTTAGCAAACTCATGACGACGACTCGCTCTAAAGTCCGCCACCATTTGTTGCCAACGAGCAAGTAAATCTTCGTTTTCGATAATCCAAGCAATTATTCGCTCTTCGGCGGTCGCTTTGCCAACCGACATATGCAGCACAGCGACTGTCAAACTTCGTTGTTGCCAGTCGAGCTCTTCCCTAAAACTGGCTCGAGCAAATGCTTGCCAATGATTATCAACTGGTTGCGTAGTAATTTGATCGAGGAACCAATGTAGCTCAAGTTTTGCGCCAAGCTTGTAATAAACCTCGCCCACTAGTGATACTTTTAGCGACGTTAATTTAGACATTTCAACAATGTCTAAGCCAGAGAATATGGTACTCAAATAACCAACTTTAGTAGCTAAAGCTTTGGGGACACCTTTGGCAACCCACTCATCGATTCCTGTTTGAATAGAAACTAGCTCATCTTTATCTAAAATCCGTTTAATGTCTTTTTGCAAAGCGGCGATCCCAGATTTGAAAAACTCAATGCCATCTTGAATGGCCAAGTTTTTACGTCGATGACGTAAGAACCAGCGAGTACAACGACGTATCATTCTTTGTGTCTGGTAAAACATGGCATGTTTTACTGTTGCCGGCACTGTGTGATCGAGCGCCTCGATACCTGCCCAAATTTTTGGCATATCGAAAATTTCTTTTGCTAATGAAAAACAAATTGCCACATCTGAGGTCGAAGCACCGGTTTCGTCAATGGTTCTAAATGCAAAGTTACTTCCTGCATAGTCAACCATTTCATTGGCAAGGCGCATTGCAATAATTTCATTTCTCAGCGGATGCGTTTGCATTTGCTGCGGAAACTTTTTACGCAAAGGCTTAGGGAAATACTTCACTAATTCCTGCTGATAGTATGCTTCATTGGAAATTTCAGGTGTACACAAATCTTCCTTTAAAACCATTTTTCCATAGGCCGCCAAAACAGCGAGCTCGGCTCGAGTGAGCCCTTTTCCTTTCGCTAATCGTTCAAGTAGCTCTTCATCATTGGGAAGAAACTCTAATTCTCGATCGATCTTTCCTTCTTTTTCCATCCAGTGAACAAATCGCATTAATTCCTTAACCATTTTAACGCTTCGTTCTTCACTAATACTGATGGTTTGCGCTTGCAGGAAGTTTTCGCGAAGCACAATATCGCCCACTTCGTCAGTCATACTCAACAATACTTTGTTTCGTTGCTTAAGTGTCATGTCGCCATCTGCAACAATTTGGTTAAGTAATATCTTAATGTTAACTTCATTGTCAGAGCAGTTCACACCACCGGCGTTATCAATAAAGTCTGAGTTACCGCGCCCACCATTGAGCATATACTCGATTCTACCGAGTTGAGTAACACCTAAGTTACCGCCTTCGCCAATAATTTTGCAACGAAGCTCTTCACCATTCACACGCAAGTTATCGTTCGCTCTATCACCAACATCACTATTAGTTTCACTGCGCCCTTTAACGTAAGTACCGATACCACCATTCCACAACAAGTCGACTTTTGACTTAAGAATAGTGTTAATTAATTTATTCGGCGTCATACTATCAGCACTAACCCCTAACCAAGCTTTAACTTCTTTTGAAAGCGGAATTGACTTCGCTGAGCGTAAGAAAACACCACCACCTTTTGAAATTAACTTTTTGTTGTAATCATCCCAGCTTGAACGTGGTAAATTAAACAATCTCTCACGTTCTTTATAGCTTTTTTCGGGATTAGGATTCGGGTCGATAAAAATATGCATATGGTTGAACGCAGCTAATAACTTGGTATGTCGCGAACACAGCATGCCATTACCGAAAACATCGCCCGCCATATCGCCGACCCCGACCGCAGTAAAGTCAGTTGTTTGGCAATCAATTCCCATTTCCATAAAGTGTCGTTTAACCGACTCCCAAGCACCTTTTGCGGTAATACCCATTTTCTTATGGTCATACCCAACACTTCCGCCGGATGCAAACGCATCACCTAACCAAAAATTATATTTCTCAGATATTCCGTTCGCGATATCAGAGAAAGTTGCTGTTCCTTTATCTGCCGCAACGACCAAGTAAGGATCATCTTGATCTAAGCGAACCACTTGCTTGGGTGGGACCAACTTACCATTGACTAAATTGTCAGTTACATCGAGCAATGCACTAATAAATATCTTGTAACAGCTGATGCCCTCTTCCATAAACTCATCACGAGACAAGCCATCTAAATTGCGCTTACAAACAAATCCACCTTTCGCTCCCACAGGAACTATGACAGAGTTCTTAACCTGTTGGGCTTTGACCAAGCCCAAAATTTCGGTTCTAAAATCTTCTTTCCGATCAGACCAACGAAGTCCACCACGAGCTACTTTTCCGCCTCGCAAGTGAACCCCTTCAAGCTTGGGCGAGTAAACAAAAATTTCGAACATCGGCGCTGGTCGAGGAATATCGGTAATTTTTGCTGGGGTCAGCTTTATTGATATATAGCTCTTCGCTTTGCCCGCTTCATTAGTTTGGAAGAAGTTGGTGCGTATTGATACATCGATAAGCTCTAAGTAACGATTAAGAATGCGGTCTTGATCTAGATTAGAGACCGTTTCCAATCCACTCACAATTTTACTGCGAATATTTTTTTCTTTGCGCTTATCACGCGTAATACTTGGATCAAACTTCTGGTAAAAGTAGTCGACAATAAGCCTTGCCAGTTTAGGATAAGCCGCTAATGTTTCTTCAACATAATGTTGCGAAAAGCTCGAACCAATCTGCCACATATACTTAGCGTAAGCTCTTAGCAGAGCAGTTTCACGCCAGTCTAAATTGGCACTGAGTATTAATCGGTTAAAGCCATCATTCTCGGCATCGCCTAACCAGACTTCTCTAAACGCTTCTTGGAATTTATCTTTTAATATATCGAGGTCGAGTTTTTCGTTTTCAGCATGGCGCATTTCAAAATCGCTAATCCACCTGGCAACGCCGCCAACCGGTACAATCTTAAAGGGTGATTCACCTATGACCTCCAGCCCCATGTTTTCCAACATTGGCATGATTTCAGACAACGGCTTGGGCTTGTTTCGATAGTAGAGTTTAAATTTTATTTTCTCGCCATCTTCTTCTTGCGAGCGATATAGCAACATGCTTAACTCGTTAGTCTCAGACAAGCTCTCCATATGTTTAATATCGAGCACAGCAGTAGGAATGGTGTAGTCATCTTGGTAACCTGCCTGGAAGCCACCAGCATATCGCTTGATTAACCGCTTACCTTCCGCTTCGCCAAACGAACTTAACAGTGCATCTTTTAGGTTGTCTTCCCAAGTACGCGCCGCCTGCTGTAAATCTTTTTCAATTGACGAAAGATCATATTTTACGGTTTCGGCATTTTCGACGGGAACAATAAAATAAATTCGTGAAAGTGCCGACTCAGAGAAAGTCGTTGTAAATTGAATATCGCCAGTGGCACCGAGTCGCTCCGCCAAGATGTCAGTAATTTTAAGTCGATTTTTGGTGTTATAAACTTCTCTTGGAACATAAACGAGACAGGAGAAGAAACGACCATAAGGATCTCGCCGAATAAACAAGCGAATAATCGATCGCTCTTGCATTTGTAATATACCAAGAGAGGTTTCTAAAAGATTGGCATAACCGGTTTGGAAGAGCTCATCACGTGGATAAGTTTCTAAAATATTTTTAAGTACTTTAGCATCATGCTCATAACTCGATAAGCCAGACTCTTTCTGCACCACTAGAATTTTTTGTCTGAGTACAGGGATACTCATGGGGTTAATATTGTAAGCCGCCGAAGTATATAAACCGATAAATCGGTCTTCACCAATGATTTCGCCTTTGGCGTTAATTCGCTTAACACCCACATAATCGATATGGGCCGGTCTATGAACCTTCGAAACCGAACTCAACTTGGTTAACACCAATAGATTATCCCGTTTCAAAATTAAGTTTCTGGCACCTTTGGGCAAATCATTTAACTCATAAGCTTTTGGCTTCCATTGAGTCAGCGAACTAATACCAAGTGTGGTGTTGCGTTTTGGCACTAACCTTTGGCCATTTTTTCCGTTTTTAAGCTCATAATAGGCGTAGCCGAGTAAGGTAAAATGATTGGCACTAATCCATTCTAAAAAGTCCTTACTTTCTTGATTCTTTTTACTTTGTAACTGCTTCGGCAAATTATTCATATTCTCGATAGCTTTATCGAGCTGCGCACACATTGGCTTCCAATCTCGAACAGCTGCTCTGACCTCTTCTAAAACACCTTCGATATTGGTTTTGATAGTTTCGAGTTCTGAGTCTTCTAGTTGCCGATCGATTTCTAAAAGCATGGGTGTCACTGTTGGCTTCAAATCGGAATTTCCAGGCCGTTGTATTTTGGTAATTTTTCCCGACTTGTCACGAGTCAAAACCATCGGCAAATGAATATGCAAATGCACCCCGATCCCCATTCGATTCAATTCCATACGAATTGAATCGACTAAGAATGGCATATCTTCATGTACCAATTCGATTACACTATGTTGAGTCTGCCACCCGTCATTTTCCAGCTCCGGTGAATAAACTCGTATGCGATTTCCTTCGACCGTTTCTTGAGTAAAGCGCCAAAGACTCACAATAGGTGAATACAAATCATTGGCGGTACGATATTCGGCATCACCGGTGGTCACGTTAGTACAAAAATAACGAGCAAACTCTGTCACTAACGCAGCTTGTTTTTTCGAGAACTTCGACTCGATAAGATTCAAGACGTTTTTGAATAGAATGCTATCGTGAGGTTTTTTACTCTTTAACATATTAATTCCTTCAGGAATGATTAGTTACCAAAGACGGATAAGGTTTAGAAAAGAAAAAAGGGTAGATTCTCTTGAAATCAAAGATTGGTCGTTTTATGCAATTATCGAGGATCATAGAAGCGAGTCCTTGACTTATCGGCGAAGATAGATGAATCCGATATTTTCATTGTTTTTTTTGTGGGCAATAAAACTTAAACTGTTGTAATTGTAGGATAAAGTTATGCTTTTCGCACTATTAATTAGGCCAAATTAGCATTTTTTTTACCGCCAGAAGATCTAACAAACTTGTTTCTTATTTTAATATTGCTGATTAACAAAAGTACAATTGATTCTAAGCAAGCTATTTAACGCTAAAAAAAATGCTTAAAGGTTAAATTTTACGAAGTGAAATAGCTTTACCGTCATCACCGTACTCAAGAACAAAATGCCCTTGAATACCATTGTGAGTCACATAAGGCAGAATGAGATTAGCGGGAAATTGAACTTTAACGCCATTAAAGGAAGTAGCTAAAACACTTAGAGCCTCCCCTCGATAATACTTTTGAACCTCATTCGATTCGATATGCAATGGGAATGTTATCGAAGGCATTGCGAGAATTTAATTTCCAATAATTCTTTGGTAGTTACGTTCCAAGCGCTCTAACTCAGGCTTTAAGTGATCTATTTCTATTAAGATTGATTCTGACTCGCGCTCGAGCAGTTTAATTTCGTCAAGCAATTCTCGACGTCGATACTCTGGTGTTTCGTTACGCACCAATTCATCTTCATAATTTCTTCGAATTCGCTCGATTTCATCGAGTCGATGATACAAAGAGTCAATTTTAGAACGAACTGCTTGCACCTCAGCACGGGCTTGAAATACCCGATAACCTAGATGATAACCTCGAGCGAAATTAGCAGCTAACGGCCCAGAACAAACTTGTGAAAGCGCTTTACCTCTTTCTCCCAGCGAGTAACCGGTTTGCTCTGTACAGTAGTTTCTTAAGCCCGCTGCATGTCCCTTTAAGTAAGCCTCTAAGTCTGGCGAAATGGTATATTCCGAGCATGCTTTACGATGTTCACCAATATAAGAACTATCGCGGCCTTTACTACCATCTTCCAACCCAATAATTTCCCAATTGGCCGATTTACATTCAGACTCATTAAGCGTAGCGCAACCAAACATATAGCTCATTAACAGCAAACTTATGGTTGTGACAAAGAAAGCTTTTACCCATTGATAAATCAAAATAGAAACCCTTAATATCAGCGATTTATTCTCATTTTAGCAGTTCTCGTTGCAAGTGGTAGCATAAAGTCTGCATTTGCCTCTCTTGCAACTCAAGGTAATCCCATAAAGTTAATCAACAAACCGTCAGGTGATGTTTTTTAAAAACGGTGATGTTTTTTAAAAACTAAGCAAGCTAATGGTTCGCAGTGCTGATGACAGCAACATCTTTTCAGTGAAATCGCAGAAAACGAGTCTATTATTAATTTTATTGGACAGAAACGAAAAACGGGACCTATATGGAATAGGTCCCGCTGAAAATGGCGCGCATGGAAGGAGTCGAACCTCCGACCGCCTGGTTCGTAGCCAGGTACTCTATCCAGCTGAGCTACATGCGCGTATTCGGTTTTCTTGCTTTCAAAGCCTAAGCCTCGAAAGGAGCGGTATTATCCATACCACTTGTATGATTGTCAAATGATAATCTAACAATCGTAAAACTATATCAATAATGGCGGAGAGAGAGGGATTATTCGCTTCACTCACCCCTCCGGGGCCGTCGTCATTCTTCCGACGTTCAAAACTCTTGCAGAGTTTTGTCAAACCCTCTTATCGGGTTCAAATCCCTCTCTGAGTCAAACAAATTAGTCTGATCAGAGAAACACTTCGCTCATTAAGTATTTTGCTATCAATAATGGCGGAGAGAGAGGGATTATTCGCTTCACTCACCCCTCCGGGGCCGTCGTCATTCTTCCGACGTTCAAAACTCTTGCAGAGTTTTGTCAAACCCTCTTATCGGGTTCAAATCCCTCTCTGAGTCAAACAAATTAGTCTGATCAGAGAAACACTTCGCTCATTAAGTATTTTGCTATCAATAATGGCGGAGAGAGAGGGATTCGAACCCTCGATGGGCTATAAAACCCATACTCCCTTAGCAGGGGAGCGCCTTCAGCCGCTCGGCCATCTCTCCGTAAATTATTGATTGATTTGCAATTAGCGCTTTTGCTTGCTGCTTTTTGCGGGGGGAATACTACCTGATTGATTTGAAAAATCAAACACTTTTTTGTCAACCAGGGTATTCAAAGATAAATGAGTAAAACGAGTCTCTATTCGTCCGAGCCCATTTCTTTTTCGCGTTGAATACGCATGTAGATTTCTTCTCGATGAACGGAAACTTCTTTCGGTGCGTTAACACCAATTCGTACTTGATTTCCCTTAACTCCTAAAACGGTTACTGTCACTTCATCACCAATCATAAGAGTTTCGCCTACACGACGAGTTAAAATTAGCATTGCCAATCTCCTTAATATAGATTCGATTAAGACCGTTTAACGTCCATGGCAGCCAGTCATACTAAAAAACGGCCGCTAGTATAACAATAGACCAATTCACAGTCACTTACTATATTATTAATATCGCGATCGAATTTTTAACTTTGTATTCGGTTAGCCTTGGGCTTTAACCCAACTCTTAACCCACTCCAATGACTCATCTAAAGCGTTAATGTTACTTCCACCGCCTTGAGCCATATCCGGTCTGCCACCGCCTTTACCGTCCAGTTTATTAGTTAGCTCTTTCATCAAATCACCGGCATGGAACCGATCAGTCAAATCTTTTGTAACACTGGTGATTAAACTAATCTTACCATTAACGACGCTTGCTAACACCACAATTCCAGAGTCAAGCTTGCTTTTGATCTGGTCATTTAGATTACGTAAAGACTTGATATCCAGATCGTCCAATTTGACAGTTAAAAGACTAATTCCATCAATATCGATCTTGTTGGACAGTAAATCGCCACCTTGATTCGACGACAGTTTGGTCTTTAATTTGTCGATTTCTCTGTCTTGCTCTTTTGATTTGTGGATTAGCTGTTCTACCTTCTCACTAAGCGACATACGGTCAGTTTTAAGAGAAGACGCCAACTGCGAGATTAGCCAACCTTGCTTTTGTGTGTATTCAATAGCACTATCACCGGTTATCGCTTCAATTCGACGCACCCCCGATGCAATGCCTTGCTCACTGATAATTTTGAAGGTGCCAATATCGCCGGTGCGCTCAACATGTGTACCACCGCAAAGCTCTACCGAGAATTCAGACATGGTCAAAACTCTGACTTGATCGCCATACTTTTCACCGAACAACATCATTGCGCCTAGCTTTTTAGCTTCATCGATTGAGGTGGTTGCAGTTTCCACCGGATGATTAGCCCTAATTTGTTGATTGACCAATTTCTCAATCATGACCAACTCTTCCGATGTCACCGCGACAGGGTGAGAAAAATCAAAGCGCAATCGTTCGCTATCAACTAATGAACCTTTTTGCTGGACATGTTCGCCGAGCACTTGCCTAAGAGCGGCATGCATTAAATGAGTTGCAGAATGATTAAGTTCAGTATTCTTTCGCTTTTGTTGGTCAACACTGGTGTTAACTTGTTCACCCTTTTGTAAGGTGCCGGTACGCATTTTACCTTGGTGCAGGAAAACATCTTGCACTTTAATGGTATCGCTTACCTCAAACTCAAAACCCTCTCCGGCAATCACTCCCTGATCACCCACTTGTCCGCCAGACTCTGCATAAAATGGCGTTTCAGAAAGAACGATACCAGCTTCTGTACCTGCGGTAATAGCATCCACTGAATTGCCATCAATAATAATATCGGTGACAATCGATTGATTTTCTAGTTGCTGATAACCGACAAAATGAGTATCGCCCTCCAGTTCCAAGGCATCGTTATAGTCAACTTCAAAGCCTGATTGTTCTCGACCCGCGGCCTGTTGCTGCGCCAATAATTTTTCAAATTTTTGTTTATCAATGGTTAAGCCTTTTTCGCGTGCGATATCAGCAGTTAAATCATCGGGAAAACCATAGGTATCTTTTAGTTTAAAGACCATATCACCATCAATAACACTCCCCTGCATTTCTTGCATATAACTAGTGAGTATTTTCATTCCGTTATTGAGGGTTCGAGCAAACTGCTGCTCCTCTATTTCTAGAGTTTTGACTATAAAATCTCTTTTCTGATTAAGTTCTGGGTAGGCATCTCCCATTACTTTGATCAGTCCATCCACTAACAAATAAAAGAATGGTTCAGTCGCACCTAGCTTGTTGCCATGTCTTACCGCTCGTCGAATGATTCGTCGCAGTACATAACCGCGACCTTCGTTTCCAGGTAACACACCGTCGATTATCATAAACGAGCAAGAGCGAATATGGTCCGCAATGACTCGCAAGGACTGATTATCATGATCCTGGCGATCAAGCTTCTCTGCAATAAACTCAATTAATGTAGCAAATAGATCAATCTGATAATTGTTGTGGACTGACTGCATAACGGCTGCAATACGCTCTAACCCCATGCCTGTATCAACCGATGGCTTTGGAAGCGGCGTCATCTTACCGGACTTATCTCGGTTAAATTGCATAAACACCAGATTCCAAATTTCAATGTAGCGATCGCCATCTTCTTCCGGAGTGCCGGGAGGGCCTCCGTCGACCGACTCTCCGTGATCATAAAAGATTTCACTGCAAGGACCGCAAGGACCAGTGTCACCCATCGACCAAAAATTGTCTTTGTCGCCTAATCTTGAAAAACGAGATTGATCAATACCGATGGTATTAAACCAAATATCTTCTGCTTCTTTATCGGTCTCATGCACCGTGACCCACAACTTTTCTTTAGGCAGTTTTAAAGTCTCAGTTAAAAACTCCCAGGCAAATTGGATAGCTTCTTGTTTGAAATAATCACCAAAACTGAAATTTCCTAACATTTCAAAAAAGGTGTGATGCCGTGCGGTGTAGCCTACGTTTTCAAGATCATTGTGTTTACCGCCAGCTCTAACACAACGCTGAGAGCTGGTTGCTCTCACATAGGAACGCTTTTCGGTTCCTAAAAAACAGTCTTTAAAAGGCACCATGCCGGCATTAGTAAATAATAGCGTTTTATCGTTTCCGGGCACGAGAGGTGCAGAATCCACACGCTGATGGCCTTTTTGCTCGAAAAAAGTTAAAAAGGATTCTCGAATTTCACTCGTTGTCATGCTCACTTAAATGAACTCCTGCTCGCTAGAGCACTGTCTGATCGTTATTGTAATTTCACTTTGGGTAAATCCGCGATAACGCAGAAACCGCTCTAATTTTAATTTTATCGAGCTTTGTTGTTGCCAATCTAAGCTCGCTATTTGCTCTCTTCGGTTTTCGCCACCGGCTGCAGGCAACAGGCTGAGCAGCTTTTTATTGGCTGCCGCTAGGCATAATTGTCGCCAGTCAATGGCTTCCTGCTCAAAACTTTCATCTATGACTGACTGATTGATATTTTGTTGCTGTAATTCTGCTTCAATGCGAACTCTTCCTTGCCCTTTTGCGACTTTCCCTCTTATAAACGATCCGCAAAAGCGCTCCTCAGATAACCAGTTTTCTTGTAAAACCCATTCTATCGATTGCTCGAGAACTTCGGCACTAAACCCCTTTTTAGCTAACTTGAGTTTTAATCCTTTAATACTGTGCTCTCTAATCGCCAAAATTCTGCAGCTCGCACTGATTGCTTTTTGCACTTGCTTTTCAAATTGGTCGTTGGACAGGGTTTCACACATCGCGCTATTTTAATCGAAGCATAACACTGCGGCTAGTGTTGATTTAAAACTGGATAATTTGATTTTCATGGGTTGCTAAATACACTGAACGCGTCACGTGTAACAGTCGCAATGCTATATGACGTGGACTTTTGGTCTAGACACTTGAGTTAGTCTGCCGAGACTAAATTGTTAGCCCTGCAAATTAGCCAACGCCTATCAATCTAATCGAAGACCCGGCGGAAAGCCTTCTAACATATATTCAGCATTTAATAACGCAATGGTATCTCTCTCTTCGGGCGTTCGATTAGCGTAGATACCAAGTTTTCGAGAAATTGAGCTTCGCCAAATCACTTGTTTTTTAACCGGATCAACTATATCGAGCACAAACGTACCCACTTCATACTCTCTGACCACTGTGGTAGTTGTATTGTGAGGCCAGCCGAGCGGGTGGTGAAAAGGAAACGGGTGATAGCCCCAAAGGCGGTAAAAGGAATCAACATCTGTTTTCTTGTCGGTAATCATATGAGTCTTTAGCAAAAAGTCGGCGGACTTTACGTCCTTTGCTTTACTGAACCCTTTACGATTTAGCATGGTTTCAATGGCATTATTTTGCCGCTTGCTATCCAAAGTAGATACTTTATCGGTATCTTTAGCGACAACCCAAGCATAGCTTTTGAGCTGTTTAAAGTCATACTGAGTGTCATAATCAGCGGTCACCGGTGGCCTAATTTGACATGCGCTCACCATCACTACGAGACACATCACGCAAAGTAACTTAGATTGGAATCGACTCATTCTAGCCTCCCATAGGCTGATACTGTTGACGTTAGAGATAAACGCTTTTGACTAATCTTGAACTCTCACGGTTATATTAAGGGCTATGATCGATTATTCCAAGCATCAAGATATGATTTGGCACCTTTTTACCCTGACTCCCTAAAAATCTCACTCGATTTGAGATATTCCTCACGTATTCTGTCAACTTAAGCCAGAAAACATCTACTATTTAAGGTATGATCCAGCTCCCGAAAAAAAGTGCTTTTTAAGCAAGGAATCTACTTCAATGTCGCATAGTAACAATCTGCAAGCTTTGGATATGATTATCGAAGATGTGCTTTCAGAGATAAATCAAGCCGTCTCCGCGCTAGATTCCTATTTAAAAACCAACAATAAAAGCCAATCCCACCAAGATGCTATTACTCATTTAAACAAGCTTTCGGGAATATTTAGTTTATTAGAAATGGATGGCGCCAAGCAGCTTATCCTTGAAATTAACTTTTTGGTAACGGGTATCGAAAAGCGTAATGCCAACACCCAAGCAAAAATATTAGAAATCGTCTCTACTTCCTTGTTACGACTCTACCGTTACCTTGAGCATGTAAATTTAAAGAATTTTGATATTCCCGAACTATTGCTGCCAACAATTAATCAACTTCGTGGTGTCGCCCGAAAAAAGCCACTCAGTGAGTCTGCTTTTTTTAGTGCGAATGTTAACAAAGCGCGAAGCGATCGAGAGGTCGTTCTTATTACCTCCGAATCGTCTGCGGCAGAATCGCGCCATTTTCGACAGATGTACCAAATTGGTTTAATCGAAGTCCTTCGGCGAACAAATAAAGTCGGTGGATTGAAAATGATGCAGAAAGCATTGGAAAAATTAGATGACCGTTGCCCAAGACCGTCTTCACCTAATTTATGGTGGCTTGCAGGCGTTTTGCTAGATTGCTTTGTTGAAGAGAGCTTATATCTATCAAAAGAGCGGTTAAAGTTGTTTTCTCGTATCGATCGACAAATAAGAAATATCGAAAATAAAAGCCGCAGTCTTTATCAAAATCATAAGATGGAAATGGATATTTTGGCAAGAGACATGCTGTACTTATTATGGATAAGTCAATCTAAAGACAACGCCATAAAATACACACTGTCACATTTTGAGCTTAGTACGGCCAATATTTCCGATAGTCTATTGCGCAAAGAATTCATCGAGCTTAGTGGACCTAGCCAACAGGATTTCAATTCAGTTGCAGATGCTATTTTACAGGAACTTTCCGACATAGAAGTCAACTTAGCCCCTGCTAGACTACCGAGTTATCAGGCTGCAGACATTGAACCAGCCATGATTCAAATGCATAGCCTTAACAACATGTTGAAAATCTTACAGGTTGATGATCAAGTTGTTCGGCTTTCGATGGCTATCGATTTGATCGAAAAGTCGATCGACTCAAACACGCCATTAGCTGAAAGAGACGTTAACATTTTACATGTTGTCATCGATAAAATAAGAACCTCAGTGAATGAGTCTGAGCTTGCTAATTACAAAGCAGACAGTAGTTCAACGCGTACACAACTCACTAAAGATAAAGACAAAATTAGAACTGAAGCGCATAAGTTAGTAAAACAACTAATGGATATGATTTCAAAATTTACTCGCGAAAAGAGAAAGATACTTTTACTAAAGCCGGGTGGTGAATTGTTATCAAACTTGCGAGAGCAACTAGTCGCCTTAGATGTAAAACAAGCGCTGCCAATCATCGATCAATGCAGCCTGTACTTTTTAAATCACTTGCAACAAAACCCGAAAGAAACCAGCAACACTGAAATTAATTTATTCGCCGATATTGTCGCAAGCATTGAGTTCTTTTTGGAAACTATGGAATTTACCGCAAAGCCCAGTGACCGAATTCTCGACTTTGCTAAGCAAAGTCTTGAAACCCTCAAGTCGGAATTAGAAAATCGTAAAAAGGACGATAGCCGAAAGACAATGTACTAAAGGCAATGCACTAAAGATTATGTACTAAAGACAATCTATTAGAGACAGTCTATTAATCAATTAATATCGAGCGCTAACGACATTAAGTGTTTTCTGGGAATTATCTCTAGTGCTTTTTTGTGAGTCCGCTGTAAAAAAACTCTCGGTGCCATACCTGCCTCATAAGCTTCCAACCACCGCGCAGCACAGAGACACCATCGGTCACCAGGTTTGAGACCGGGAAAGCCAAAATCCGGCATCGGGGTGGTCAAATCGTTGCCACGGAAGCGAGAAAACTCTAAAAAATGCTTGGAGACTTCAACACATACAGTGTGAGAGCCCATATCTTGGTCACTGGTATTACAACAACCGTCGCGAAAAAAACCAGTTACCGGATCGGTACTACAGGGAAGCAGTGGTTCATCGAATATATTTAAGGATGGTTCTATTTCTTCGGGGGTCACCTAGTCACCTACCTGTTGGTTGTCTCTTTCGACCAAAAACGTTTAACCATTTAATCTCTTACAAATTAGGTCTTTCGAGCTTAATCGAAAACAGCTTTCGGCTGCTTCAATTGACTCTTAATAGCGATATGCAGAAATTTAATCAATACTGAGTCTGCTGGTTAACACGCCTACTCAATATTTGCTTGTGTGAAAAACCTCAATAGAGGCCACATACTTTACTAAATACTCGGGCTGTTTCTCAAGTCTTCAAATACTTTATCGAATAATTTCTCTGCGCTTGAGTATTTACATTCGTGTATTTCAGCGTCTACATCTTTCTGCATATACTTAAAGCTGCATCCGCGTCTCTCAGCATGAAGTCGTTTCTCCGACTTTACATTCCTACTTTGCTGAATGACTCGTCCCGATAAGTCGATTTTAAAGTACAAACTCAAAGGAATAACCAATTGAAAATAGCGATTCGAACGCTACCAATGAAAAAGCCGCTCGGCAACAAATGCGTTCGCGGCTTTTACCTGCAGACTCCGTGGTCCTATAAAGGCATACTTTTTTGACTTAACTAAACAGTTGCTGAGGAATAATCTTCTACTCAGCAGTGCCTTCTTCTGCGGCTTTCTCTTGCGTTTGAGGCAACAACTCCGTACGTATTTTGCTTTCGATTTCTTCAACCAGCTCGGGGTTTTGTTCCAAGAAATCAACAACTTTAGCTTTACCTTGGCCAATTCTGTCACCATTGTAGCTGTACCAAGCACCGGCTTTATCGACGATATTTTGCTTTACACCCAAGTCAATAATTTCGCCAAGCTTTGAAGTTCCTTTGCCGTACAAAATTTGAAATTCAGTTTGCTTGAATGGAGGAGCAACTTTATTTTTCACAACCTTCACTCGGGTTTCATTACCAACAATTTCATCACCTTGTTTAACAGCACCAATCCGACGTATATCCAAGCGAACCGAAGCGTAGAACTTAAGTGCATTACCACCTGTTGTGGTTTCTGGAGAGCCAAACATAACGCCAATTTTCATACGGATTTGGTTAATGAAAATGACTGTACAGTTTGTTCGCTTAATATTACCGGTGAGCTTTCTGAGAGCTTGTGACATTAAACGTGCTTGCAGTCCCATATGAGAGTCACCCATATCACCTTCAATTTCAGCTTTAGGTGTTAACGCTGCCACCGAGTCAATCACCACCAAATCAACCGCACCAGAGCGAACTAACATGTCGCAAATCTCTAATGCCTGCTCACCAGTATCAGGTTGAGAAACCAATAAACTGTCCAAATCAACACCCAAGGCTTCAGCATATACAGGGTCTAATGCATGCTCAGCATCAACGAATGCTGCCGTTCCACCTTGTTTTTGACATTGGGCAATGGCTTGTAGCGTTAGCGTCGTTTTACCTGAAGACTCAGGTCCGTAAATTTCTATGATTCTTCCTTTAGGTAAACCGCCAATTCCTAAAGCAATATCTAGCCCCAACGAGCCAGTCGAAATTGTATCGATTTTCTGTGCTTGCACCTCGCCCATTCTCATCACAGAACCTTTACCAAATTGGCGTTCGATTTGGCTTAGGGCGGCGGTTAGAGCTTGCTTTCGATTATCGTCCATTGTTGTCTCCACTTATCAATTATTAATTTGTCTACTATTAATTCGGTAACGATTAATTTGATTCAATTTAAATCATCGATTAAGTGTCGTATATACGAGCTATATATTCGTACAGACTGTAAATTAATACCGGCTATAAATTCATACCGGCATAAATTCATACGAACAATAAACTATTTCGAATAACAATTTCTGATGGCTTCACGATACTCTACTACCAATAGAGCTTCGATAAGAACCTTAGAAATCGTAACACCTTAATCGCAGGGGTATTTATTTTTCTAATCAATCTACTACTTATGCTACACCTACTTATATGAGTAGGCAAGTGTTTTTTAACGAGTCATCACTGCTTTAGTTAACAACTGGAATGAATTATAAGGATTGGATTAATTAAGGTCGATACTAGTTGTATTGATGTGTCGCTTTTTCA
Source organism: Kangiellaceae bacterium (assembly GCA_965230525.1). GTDB lineage: Bacteria > Pseudomonadota > Gammaproteobacteria > Enterobacterales > Kangiellaceae. The sequence goes on along the minus strand of OZ246008.1, from coordinate 2,460,271 downwards.
AGCAGGTAAAAGCTGTTCTGCTTGCTCGGCCTGCTCTGTACTAGTCACTGTAACAATCTCTTTTGACATTTGGCTGCATACCAAAGGACAAGCAAATGATTACAATCAAAAAGCCATAGGGCAACCGATACCGATAGTAGGGCTAGTTTTGGTTGGAATAGGTTTTCCAAGCTAGTCAATTTCACGTAAAATACTGGGTTCGCAATAATTAAGGATTCTATTAATGGCTATCATCATAAAAACCCCAGAACAAATCGAAAAAATGCGTGTTGCAGGCCGACTCACAATGGAGGTCTTGGAGATGATAAAACCCCATGTTAAAAAAGGGGTTACAACCAACGAGCTGAATCAAATTTGCCACGATTATATTGTTAACGAACAACAAGCGATTCCGGCACCGCTTAATTACCATGGATTTCCAAAATCAATCTGTACTTCGCTAAATCATGTGATATGTCATGGCATACCTTCCGATAAGAAATTAAAAGATGGAGACATTATCAACATCGATATTACCGTTATCAAAGATGGGTTCCACGGTGATAGCTCAAAAATGTTTTTTATAGGTAAGCCTTCTATTCTTGCTGAGCGACTGGTGAGAAATGCGCAAGAATGCCTCTATCTTGCCATCAAAATGGTAAAACCCGGTGTTCATTTGGGCGATATTGGATACGCGATTCAAAAGCATGCTCATGCAGAACGCTTTTCGATTGTTCGAGAATATTGCGGGCATGGTATTGGCGAGGGTTTTCATGAAGAACCACAAGTGCTCCATTACGGGAAACCGGGGACAGGACCAGTCCTAAAAGAGGGCATGACTTTTACCATCGAACCAATGGTAAATGCAGGTAAACGGCATTCCAAAGTATTGGCCGATGAATGGACTGTGGTAACTAAAGATCGAAGCCTTTCTGCGCAGTGGGAGCATACCTTGCTAGTCACCGCTGATGGCGTTGAAGTGCTCACCAAGCGACCTGACGAAGATATTTAATTGACACCTCAATCTATGAAAACCTTGCTCAAGCCATCAGCTGAATTTGAGTTAGTGATCGCTCCTGAGCGGGATCTACTCAGTCAACTGAAGGACTTTGAACAGCGCTCTAGCGAAAGGCTGGCAAAGGGCTTTAGTGATGGCCGTACGGTTCGTGAGCTCGTCATGGCGCGAGCTCGCCATGTCGACAAACTGTTAGTTGCTCTGTGGCAGCATTTAGCGATTCCTAGCGACTATGCTTTAGTTGCCGTTGGCGGGTACGGTCGTGGGGAATTGCACCCCTACTCTGATATTGATTTGCTGATTTTGACCTCTGGACAATCAGAACAACAAGATCAATCGTTACTCTCGCCATTCATTACCTTACTTTGGGATATAGGACTTATTGTCGGTCACGCCACTCGCACCGCAAAGCAATGCATTCAACTGGCTAAACAAGATATTACCGTTGTAACCAACCTAATGGAATCACGCTTATTATGCGGAAGCTCTGAACACTTTGAGCAAATTAAGAAAAAAACCGCGCCCGACAAGATGTGGAATGCTAGTCAGTTTTTTAAAGCTAAAATGGAAGAACGCCGTGAACGCTATCTAAAATTTAATGGCTCGTCCTATGACCTCGAACCCAATATAAAATCAAGCCCCGGTGGCCTAAGAGATATTCAGCTGATCGCTTGGGTGGCGGAACGAAGTTATTATCCGAAGTCTGTATTTGAGTTGATCACCCAAAATGTGATCACCAAGAAAGAATACTATACCTTAGTCAAGTGCCAATTGTTTCTGTGGCGAATCCGATTCGCACTTCACCTTATCGCTGGAAAACCCGAAGATCGCTTACTTTTCGATCACCAAAAGCTGACTGCAGAATTAATGGGGTTTGAAGACAGCGATAATTTATTGGCGGTTGAAAAAATGATGAAGCGCTACTATCGAAGTGTGCAAATCATCCGAAATATCAGTGATATCTTGTTGCAGTCACTCGAAAACGGATTATCGCGGAATAAAACCTCGCCCAGCGCCAAACAGATTGATCCACATTTCCAAATCGTGAATCATCGAATAGATGCCATTGACACCGCAATTTTCTCAACCGATCCCAACCAGATGCTGAGAGTGTATCAGCTGGTTGCAAAAAATCCCGAAGTACGAGGACTGACAGCCGCTACCAGCCGAGCTATTCGAGCGGCACGCAATAAGATTGGAAAAAAGTTTGTCAAAGCCAAAAAGAACCGGCAAGCCTTTATCGACTTTTGGCACATCAAACACCAAACTCCGCGAGCAATGTTTTTGATAAAAAGAAGTGGTGTTTTATCCAACTATCTACCGGCATTTCAGCAAATTTCGGGACAAATGCAATATGACATGTTCCATAGTTACACGGTCGATGAGCACACGCTCTTTTTGTTAAAAAACTTAATCGAATTTTCCAGCCAAGACGCCAAATCTAAATACCCGCTGTGTCATCAAATCATGGAGAAACAATCCAACCCCGAACTGATCTATTTGGCGGGCTTATTTCACGATATAGGTAAAGGGCAAGGTGGTGATCACAGTGAAATAGGTGCTCAGATCGCGACTGAGTTCTGCCGACAACATCAAATGCCTGAGCAACACACTGAAATCATTAGTTGGTTGGTGGCAAATCACTTGCTTATGAGCCTCGTTGCGCAAAAACGCGATACCTCGGACCCGCAAGTCATCAAAAATTTTGCTAAGTTGGTGGGTACGCCACAAAAGCTCGAACTATTGTATGTACTTACGGTAGCAGACATTAGAGCCACAAGCCGCTCCTTATGGAACTCTTGGAAAGACTCATTGTTAAAGGAACTTGCGATTTCAACCCTCACGTTACTCGAATCAGAGGAGACCAAGGATTGGGAGCCTTGGGAAGACACCAAACAAGCCGCGCTTAATTTATTGCTGCAGCAAGGCTATAGCGAAGAATGGATTGAACACTACTGGCAGCACCTAAACAATGCCTATTTTCTAAAAAATCCCGCCAAAACCATCGCTTGGCACAGCCAATGTATACTCGAACAAATAGGTATTGAAGAATCAGATCCCAAACCGACCGTGGTCGCCATCCGTAAACGACTTGACGGCGGTGGGAGTGAAATCTTTATTTATAGCCGTGATGTTGATGATTTATTTGCCAGTTTAACGGCAACCCTCGCGCAACATGGACTCAATGTCCAAGGTGCAAGCATTTATACAGACAACAATGGCTACTGTTACGATAGCTTTTTTACCCTTAACAATATCGGCAAACCAAGTATTGGTAAACTCGAGCAGCAGCGACTGACCGAGTCGATCAAAGAAAATATTCGCTGTTTAGACTCAAGCAAAATCACTATCCAAAAACGCATGGCACGACAAATCAAACATTTCGAGGTAAATACCGAAATAGTATTTTCTAAAGATGAATATAGCCAATATACTCGCCTCGATATTGTCGCCAAGGATAGACCGGGCTTATTGTCTTTGCTTGCACAAGCATTTAAAAGCTGCAACATTAGATTACATGATGCACGTATCACGACCCTCGGAGAGCGAGTTGAAGATACCTTTATCATCAGCCACAAAGACAATAGTCCGGTAGATGATCCGGCAGCTCGCGATCAACTTATTCAAGCAATAAAAGAGCAACTGTCAGAATAGCTCTCAAACAAAGGTTTAATCATGACTGAACTAAAAGCAATTATAGAAGACGCATTTGAACAACGACAAAACATCTCTCCCAACACCGTCACCGAAGAAGTGAAAGGCGCGATTGAGCAAACACTAGCTCAATTGGATGATGGTAGTTTGCGAGTGGCTGAGCCAAGCGAGAATGGTTGGATTGTCAATCAGTGGGCTAAAAAAGCGGTTTTGCTTTCTTTTCGTATTCGCGATAATCAGGTTATTGATGCTGGACATACACGGTACTTCGACAAAGTGCCGCTAAAGTATGCCAATACCAACGCAGAAAGCTTCAACCAAATGGGAACGCGTGTCGTGCCGCAAGCAATTGTTAGAAACGGGTGTTTTGTGGCAAGTAACGTGGTGCTTATGCCAAGTTATGTCAATATTGGCGCTTATATCGACCAAGGTACAATGGTTGACACTTGGGCAACAGTGGGTTCATGCGCTCAAATTGGTAAAAATGTGCATTTATCCGGTGGCGTCGGTATTGGCGGCGTTTTAGAACCCCTTCAAGCTAACCCAACGATAATTGAAGATGATTGCTTTATCGGCGCACGAAGTGAAATCGTTGAAGGTGTGATTGTTGAAAAAGGCTCAGTAATTTCAATGGGAGTTTTCATTGGTCAGAGCACCAAAATTTACAACCGGCAAACCGGTGAAATCAGTTATGGTCGAGTGCCCGCTGGTTCAGTGGTGGTGTCTGGTAATCTTCCTTCTGCTGACGGCTCTCACAGTTTATATTGTGCCGTAATCGTTAAACAGGTCGACCAAAAAACGCGAGCAAAAACATCGATCAATGATCTTTTAAGAATGGATTAATGACGGATAATCGACCAGCAAAATAAAGTAACAAACAATTTAGGAATTTAAAGCATGTCCCACAGCGTTATACTTTACGGAATCAAGAATTGCGACACTGTCCGCAAAGCACTCAAATGGCTTGCCAGCCATGAAATAGAAACCGAGTTTCATGACCTTAAAAAAGAACCACTTGAGGAAGCTTTAATACTGGAGTGGCTGGAAGAGATTGGCCAAGATAAGCTGATCAACAAAAGAGGATTAACCTGGCGAAACCTCGATGCTGAAGACAAAATCTTAGATGGCCGTAGTAAAGTCATAAACTTAGTGCAACAAAATCCTACCATTGTAAAAAGACCGGTTTTCTCTAGCGGAATTGGCTGGAACGTGGGCTTTGATCAAAAGCAATGGGATCAAATCTTTTTATAAGAATCCGCTAGAGCAGCGCAAAGGTTTAAAATCAAATATGCCACTGGATACTCGAGAAATAGCAAGTCAGTTGATCGCCCGCCAATCGGTCACCCCCGAAGATGCTGGTTGTCAGCAACTGATGCAAGAACTGCTCGGAACTCATCGATTTAAATTCGAATCAATGGATTTTGTTGATACTAAAAACCTTTGGGCACTTGAATCAAACGAAAACCCTGAATCAGAACCCGTGTTTATATTTGCTGGGCATACCGACGTGGTGCCAGCAGGATCGTTAGAAAAATGGAGCACTCCCCCTTTTAAACCAACCATTATCGATGGCGTTTTATACGGTCGAGGCGCTGCCGACATGAAAGGTTCATTGGCAGCCATGATCACCGCGACCGATCGGTTTATCTCCGAGTTTCCTGATCATCGCGGTAAGATTGGTTTTCTGATTACCAGCGATGAGGAAGGTCCATTTATTAATGGCACCATCCGCGTGGTTGAAGAGCTGCAAAAGCGAAAGCAGAAAATAGACTATGCTCTTGTTGGCGAGCCTTCTTCCACAAAACAATTGGGAGATATCATTAAAATCGGTCGCCGTGGCTCACTGACTGGCAAACTTAAAATTCACGGAATTCAAGGTCATGTTGCCTATCCCCACCTTGCAGAAAATGCGATCCACACTGCCGCCTATTTTCTGGAAGAAACCACTAAAATAGTTTGGGATGAAGGCAATGAAAATTTTCCTCCCACTAGCTTACAAATTACCAATATCCAAGCAGGAGAAGCAAGCAATGTGATCCCTGGCGAAATCGATATTGAATTCAATTTCAGGTTTTCCACCGAATACACCGCACAGCAACTTATTGAGAAGATGGAATCCTATGTGGCTAAACATTGTAAGAATAGTGAGCTCGAGTGGAAAATAAATGGTGAACCCTTTATCACCGAATCTCCCGAATTAATTCAAGCGACCACTAAGGCGATTGAAAAAGTGATGAAGGTAAAAACCTCGCCTGAAACAAGTGGTGGAACCTCCGATGGACGATTTATTGCCAAAACTGGCGCGCAAGTGGTGGAGCTAGGCCCGATTAATAGTAGTATTCACCAAGTGAATGAATTTGTATCAGTTGAAGACTTATACAAACTCTCCGAAATCTACTATCAAATTTTAGTTAATTTACTAACCGAGGACTAATGTGATCTCTTGGCAACAAGCTTGCGGTGTCGAACAAACTCACTTAACTCAAATCACTGACCACTGCCATTCCGAGCATTGGGTCAACACCCAAGTGCTTGACGATCTCAATGCACTTTTACAAGCTGCACACGAACAAGGAATTCCGATTGCCCTTGTTAGCAGTTTTCGTTCTTTTGATCGCCAACTAGCCATTTGGAACGACAAATGGATGGGTTATCGTCCGGTATATTCTCGACATGGCAGACCGCTCAATATTGAACGTCTATCAGACATCGAACGTTATAAAGCAATCGCATTGTGGAGCGCCTTACCGGGGATGAGCCGGCATCACTGGGGAACCGATTTTGATATATTTTCTGCTCGCGCTATCGAGGATGGCTATCAGGTAGAACTGATCCCCGATGAGTTTTCCAGCAGTGGAGTTTGTTGCGAGTTAGAAAGTTGGTTAAAAGAAAATCTAAATCAATATGGCTTCTTTCGACCTTATGAGAAGTATAATCAAGGGGTTGCTGAGGAGCCATGGCATATTTCTCACCAAGCAATCAGTCAGCAAATTTATAATGATTTTGATTACCCTGCGTTAGAAAAATTACTCGCGACCAGTAAAATTAAAGCCAAAAGCTTTATACTTGAACGCTTAGAGCATTATCGTCACCAGTATTTTGCAAATTTTCTAACGCCCGATTAACCAGTGCTTGCGCTAATTAACGCGGGCAAACGGCGACTTTTATAAACGAGGTTGGTATGTGGACTGCGGCAATAATTATATTTATCGTTTTTGTTTTTATTCTTGGCGGATGGATGATGCTATTAAAGCACAAAGACTTTAAAATACCTGATGATTATGATCCGTCTAAATCAGGATTTGATGATGATGAAGATGATTAACCTTTGCAGCTTAAAGACATTGAGTAAAACTTAAACTTGGCAAAACGTTAATTTGGTAAAATGTTAATTGATTTGTACTTTAATTTTGTAACCTCTATTTAACATTCGTCCACTTAACAAAATATAAGCTAAAAAAGCAACGACTTGGAAACGCTAGTGACCGACACATCAAACGACTTCAAAGGCATCAATTTACAGCGCTACCCAAAAACCAGAGACAAGTCTTTAAGAGCTTGGAGCGCGGCAGATGAATATTTACTGGCACATTTATCGGATTTACAATTACCAGAAACCACAAACATTCTAATATTGAACGATCAATTTGGTGCTCTCACTTGTCATCTTAGCCAATATAATTTGACCGTTTGGACCGATTCATTTCTTTCAAAAAACGCCATCAAAGAAAACTTAAAAGCCAATCAACTAGCGAAGGCTCGTTCGGATAAGAAGGCCATTCGATTCGTTAATCAAACAACAGAAATTTTAGGCGCTAAAGATCAATTTGATTTAGTGATTATTCGAGTGCCTAAACACAATAGTTTATTACAATTTCAATTGGCGACGATTCGTTCTCATTTAACCATTGAGACTAAAATTATTGCTGCGGGTATGAGCAAAGATATCCATAAGTCTACACTTAAAATTTTCGAACAAGAAATTGGGGCAACCACTACGTCTTTAGCAAAAAAGAAAGCGCGGCTAATTTTTTCCGAATATAAAAGCGAAGGAAAGCGACCTACTAATTTGCCTCGTTCAAGCTATCATTTAAAAGCGTTCGATATTTCTGTCATCGGTTTACCGGGCGTTTTCTCACGTGACCACTTGGATATAGGCGCGCAAGTGTTGTTGCAATATTTACCACCTACCAATGGTCCTCAAAAGTTAATCGACCTCGGTTGTGGGACGGGGGTATTGGGCTGCGTGGCTGCAAAGCAAAACCCAAAACTTATTGTCACCTTTTGCGATGAATCTTGGTTAGCCACTGAATCTGCAAAGCAGACTTTTCAAGCAAATAGATTAAATCTTCCACACAGCGCTGAGGAAAACAGCACTAAAAAGGATTCTGCCGATAAGGAAGTTATGACTGAATTGATCCAATCAACGCGCAATGCTGATTTTATAACAACGGATTGTTTACAAGGGCTGAGCGACAACAGTTACGATTTTGTTCTATGCAATCCCCCCTTTCACCAACAAAACGTACAAACACTTTCAATTGCAAATAAGATGTTTAGTCAAGCCGCAGAAAAACTAAATCAGTCCGGAGAACTGAGAGTGGTTGCCAATCGTCATCTAAAATACCGACCTCTGCTTAGCAGCTACTTTAGCCAAGTAAAATTAATATCCAACAACCCTAAGTTTGTCGTTTGGTTGGCAAAAGATCCTAAACAGAAAGCTTCTAAATAAGTTCGCTAACAGACCGAATCAATTATCGTCTTAACCTGATTAACTCACTTGAGCGTCGTCATCAACTCTCACACCCCATAAATCATGGGCATCAGAATGTATGATTTGCACCCAAAACTGGTCTCCCGGTTTTACCTCAAATTCATCGGTGAGATGAACCACACCATCAATTTCAGGTGCATCGGCATAGCTTCGCGCAATAGCGCCATCACTGTGGACTTCATCCACCATCACGAAGTATTCTTGACCAATTTTTTGTTTTAATTTCTCCGCACTGATCGCTTCTTGTACTTGCATAAATCGTTGCAAGCGCTGCTGTTTGATTTCTTCATCCACTGGATCAGGCAGTTCATTAGCAACCGCGCCTTCGACTGGAGAGTAAGCAAAACAACCCACTCTATCCAGTTGTGCCTGTCGCAGAAAATCCAAAAGTTCTTCGAACTCTTGTTCTGTTTCTCCCGGGAAGCCAACAATAAAAGTCGAACGGATCACTAGCTCTGGACAGATTTCACGCCATGCTTTAATTCGCTCAAGTGTTTTGTCTATATTACCCGGCCGTTTCATCAATTTTAAGATACGCGGGCTAGCATGTTGAAATGGGATATCAAGATAAGGAAGTAGCTTCCCTTCGGCCATCAGCGGGATCAGTTTATCAACACTTGGATAGGGGTAAACGTAATGAAGCCTTACCCAAACGCCTAATTTGGATAGTTGCTCACACATTTCAAGTAATCGCGTTTTAACCGGCATGCCATCCCAAAAGCCAGTTCGATATTTGGTATCAACTCCAAAAGCCGAAGTATCTTGCGAAATCACCAGTAATTCCTTTACCCCCGCATTGACCAACCGTTTTGCCTCACCCAAAATATCGCCAATAGGCCGAGAGTCTAAATCACCGCGCATCGAAGGAATGATGCAAAACGTGCAGCGGTGGTTGCAGCCTTCAGATATCTTCAAGTAAGCAAAGTGTTTGGGGGTTAGTTTTATCCCATGGTCTGGGACTAAACTAATAAAAGGGTCATGTTTTGGTTTAGGTAAGTGCTGATGCACTTGTTCTAGCACTTCATCATAAGCATGAGGTCCAGTGACTCCTAATACATTGGGATGAATTTCTCGAATTTCATCATCTTTGGCACCGAGGCAACCTGTGACTAACACCTTTCCATTTTCAGCCAAGGCTTCACCAATGGTATCCAATGACTCCTGAACGGCGCTGTCTATAAATCCGCAGGTATTAACAATCACTAAGTTGGCGTCATCATAGCTCGGAACCACATCGTAACCTTCAGTTTTAAGCTGAGTAAGGATCCTTTCCGAGTCAACCAAGTTCTTTGGGCAGCCCAAAGAAACAAACCCAATTTTGGTATTATTACCACTTTCGTCCGATGTTGGCGATTTACTAACCACAGAATTCATACCTAAAAGCCTAGTTAAGTTGATGAGCGGGCGCAATTCTATCACTAATTGGAATCATTGTTTAATTAGAATATGACCTACAACCCCTTATTTTTAGGGCCTTTAGGAATTTTTAACTATTTATTGTGTAATAACATCCAATTAGTTGGGACTAATCAAAATAAGCTCGGAATAACCTAAGCTAGAGTTCGTCATTGGTAACAACTCTTTACTTTTTGAGTTTGCAATAATTAATACGCCGTTGTTAACATTTAAAGGTTAGCCATCCCTACATTAATCGAGGAACAATCGAATGCAACTGTTTAAAACCATCAGTCTGGTAATGATACTAGCGGTGTTCTCAACACCCGCTTTTTCTGATGCCAGTAAAATCCCAGTTAAAGACTTCTTCAAAAACCCTGAGTTTTCAGGCCTTCAACTATCACCCAGCGGCAAGTATCTCGCTGTGCTTTCACCAATCAACGATCGCAGAAACATAGTCGTTATGGATGTCGATGGTTTGAAAAATGTTAGACCGCTTACCGGTCTATCTAACCAAGACATCGCCGGATTTTTCTGGGCCAACGACGATAAAATCGTATTCACAATGGATAGTGATGGTAATGAAGCCTTTAGCCTGTTTGTCGTCAACAGAGATGGAAAGCCTAAGATTAAAACGCTTGTTGGTTCGTCTGCCGGCGCTTCTGGAATAAGAACCGCTTCGGTGATTCACCAGCTCCCTGATGACCCCGATCATATTTTAGTCCAGTACAACGGAAGAAAAGTTCGTGCAGCAGATATCTATAAATTACCACTGGATAGCCGCTGGAATGATCGTCGTAAGAAAAACTCTAAAATGCAAATGATTGCAAAAAACCCTGGCGATGTTCAAGGTTGGATTGTTGATCATGACGGTGAAGTTCGCGGCGCTTATTCTGTTAAGGGTTTAAAAGGCAAATTTCATTACAAGGACAAAGGCGAAAAAGAATTTAGAGTATTACAAGAGTTTAATATACTCGACGAAGGCATGAACCCGCTTGCGTTCGATTGGGATAATAAAACGATGTATGTAGCTTCAAATGTTGGTAGAGACAGAAGTGCTATTTATAAGTTTGACCCAAATAAAAACGAGCTTGGCGAAATGGTGTATGGACACGATGAAGTTGATGTTACCGGCTTAATGATGTCTCGTAAGCAAAAGAAATTGTTGGGCGTCACTTATTTCGATGATTATCCACATCGGGTATATTTTGACAAAGATGCTGAAGCACAAATGAAGCGATTGGCAGAAGCATTTCCAGATAAGCGAGTGAGTATTTCAAGCCAATCAGACGATGAAATGCTGCAGATTTTAGTCGTTGGAAGCGATCGAGATCCAGGCAACTACTACTTATACGACAAAAAGACCGGTAAGGTTTCTTTTCTACTATCTGTGACAAAAGCCATTAATCCCGATTTAATGTCACCAATGAAACCAATTCGATTTAAAAGTCGAGATGGACTTACCATGCGTGGTTACATCACTATTCCGAAAGATTCGGACGGTAAAAACTTACCATTAATCGTCAATCCACATGGTGGTCCGTTTGGCGTTAGGGATTTTTGGGGTTACAACCCAGAGCATCAATTTTTTGCCAGTCGAGGTTATGCAACAGTACAAGTTAATTATCGAGGTTCTGGCGGATACGGTCGTAAATTTGAACAAGCAGGTTACGGTGGTAAATGGGGCGCGGAAATGCAAAATGACATAACCGATACCGTTAACTACTTAGTAAAAGAAGGAATTGTGGACCCTAAAAAAGTTTGTATCTACGGTGCTAGTTACGGTGGTTACGCAACCATGGCAGGGCTAACTTTTACCCCGGATCTTTATCAATGTGGTATCAATTATGTGGGCGTGACCGATGTTGGTTTACTATTTACCTCGATGCCGAAATACTGGGAACCATTGAAAGAAGTTATGAAAGTACAAATTGGTGACCCGGAAGACAAAGAGCTAATGAACAGAATGTCGCCACTTGCCCATGTCGACAAAATCAAAGCACCGTTGATGATTGTTCATGGTGCTAAAGATCCGCGAGTTGTCAAACAGCATGCAAACGATTTGCGTGATGCATTAGAAGATAGAGACATTACATTATCTGACGACGAGTGGATTATGAAAAATAATGAAGGTCATGGTTTTAGAAAGGAAGAAAACCGCATCGAGCTTTATCAAAAAATGGAAAAGTTCTTAGCTAAACACTTGAAATAGCTATTACAAGTTTTAACTAAGTCTTCACAACTAAAAAGCCAGAACTTAACCCTTCTGGCTTTTTTATTTCCAAAATATGTCAGTCTATGACTGAATTCCCCTTCCGACACCAGTTGTTACATTTGACCCTGTAATGACACAACCCTAAAACTGCTATTTTCGCGTTACAGGTTCACAATGAGCGGCATCTTAATTTTTTGAATGCAAGCTGATGAACCTCACTCGAAGCTCACTGAAAAACCCGGCAGCCATTTTAGTTATCGCTTTGCTGATCCTAATTTTTGGGATCTTAAGTGTGATCAAACTTCCTATTCAGTTAACACCCGATATTCAGCAACCTCAAATAAATATTTTTACCGGTTGGCGGTCAGCCGCCCCTGAGGAAATTGAATCGGTCATTATCGAACCGCTTGAAAATGTGGTAAAAAATACTCAAGGGGTAATTGATGTTTCCACCAACATCAGCCAAGGCTTTGGCAATATCAGTTTAAGCTTTGAAGTTGGTGCGGATATGCAGCAAGCAATGCTTGATGTTTTAAACCGGCTAAACCAAGCGCCCCCGCTACCACTAGATGCCACAGAGCCGGTGGTTTCCACATCGGGTAACGGCCCACAAGCACCTAATGCCGCATCATTATTGATCCGTCCTCAAGAAGGATCAGATATAAAAGATATTACAATCTATCAAAAGTTAATTGATGATGTTGTTGAACCTCGATTCACTCGCATTCCGGGCGTTGGCAGAGTTAATTTAAATAGCCAACGACCGCGTGAGCTTCGAATTGAGTTTGATCCCTACAAAGTAGCCTCATATGGTTTGCAACTCGGTCAAATTAGCCAAACTGTTTCTCAGTCCACTAATGTTTCTGGTGGTTTTGCTGAAGTCGGACGACGCAATTATACGGTACGATTTTCCGGACAATATCAAATCGATAATCTGGCTGAGCTCATTATTGGCTACAACAACAATCGCCCGATTCAATTAAAAGATGTTGCGAGCGTTTCTGAAACACTGCAAGACAGATTTGGTTTTTCTCTTCGAAATGGCCAACCCGGCTATTACATTACAATCCAGCGCGCCGGTGGCAGCAATACCGTCGAAGTATTGGATGAAATAAACCAAGCGATTAAAGAGTTGAATCAAGGCCCACTCAATGAAGTTGGCCTAGCCATAGATTTAAGCTTTGACGCCTCAGTACATATTCGTAATGCCTTAAATTTAGTCAAAAGTAATTTAGGCTTGGGGGTATTTTTGGCACTGGCTATTCTGTGGCTATTTTTACGCGGTTTAAAACCTACACTCATCATCGCTCTCACTATTCCATTATCGATAGCAGTAGCATTTCTGGCGCTGAGTTGGTTCGATCGAAGTCTTAATGTTATTTCACTGGCAGGATTAGCTTTTTCGGTAGGCCTGGTGCTTGATGCAGCGATCATCGTGCAAGAAAATATTGTGCGGCTTAGGCATGAGGGCATGAGCAATAAGAAAGCAGTTCAAAAAGGCACCTTGCAAGTTACTGGCGCATTGTTTGCTAGTACCGCGACCAGCGTTGCAATATTTTTACCTATTTTATCGATGCAAGGTATTGAAGGGCAGCTATTTTCTGACCTCGCTCTAACGCTTTCAATCGCCGTAATCGCTTCACTGTTAACCGCTATTACCGTGATGCCGGTGATCAGTTTTTACTTGTTAAAAGACTTAAGAACTAACGACCCGTTTGAACATTACTGGCAAAAGCTCACTAATTTAGTCATGAGCCTAACCAATTCTCAAGTAAAACGAGCGGTGTGGATCAGTAGTCTACTTGGAGGCTCTGTGGTTGCAAGCTTGCTGCTGATGCCGCGTACTGATTTTATGCCTCGCGCGCCCATTGATGGCTTCTTCTTTAATTTAGCCAGTCCGCCCGGTGGAAACCTTTCTTTTCTGGAGGAAGAACTGGCTAGCCGAGTTAAACAACGACTAGCGCCTTATTATTCAGGCGAAAAAACACCAAAGATTAAAAGCTACAACTTTTACGCATTTGGCGGCGGCAACGCGGGCGGTTTTATCTATGCTGATGATCCACAACGAGTCGAAGAATTAATGACAATTGTTAGAACCCAAGTGCTTCATGACTTACCTGATACTCGCGTGTTTCTATTTCGAGGCTCAATGATTAATGTGGGCGGCGGCGGGAACGGACGCTCCGTTCGACTTGATTTACAGGGACCAGAAATTAATTCTCTAATGGCTTCCGCGGCAATTGGCTTAGAAAGCATTCGCAAAGCCATGCCCACAAGTACAGCTCAACCGAGACCGGGTCTGCAGCTAGCGGAACCAGAATTAGAACTTGTACCCAATGATCGCCGAATTACCCAGTCGGGTTTAGATCGTCGCACCGTCGCAAACAATATTCGCGCTTTTACCAGCGGGCTATTTGTTGGAGAGTATTTCAACGGAAATGATCGATTAGATGTCATATTAAAAGGCAAAAAATGGCATTCTCCTGACGAACTAGCCAGCCTACCAATTTATACACCGCTTGCTGGGATTCAAACCGTCGGTGAGCTCACGGAAATTAAACGCACTGTGGGGCCAACACAACTGCTGAGAGTTAATGGCAAACGTACCGTTAGTATTAGTATTTTTCCGCCTTCGGATATGAGTTTACAAGAGGCTATGTCGATCATTAATGAACAAGTTTTACCCGATATAAATCGTTCACTGCCAGCAGATGCAAGTATTCAGCTCAGTGGTAATGCCAACCGAATGGCTGATGCCATTTCAGATATGGGAGTTAACTTTTTACTAGCTATTATGATTTTATTGCTCTTAATGACCGCTCTATTCAAATCATTAAAAGATAGTTTAATTGTACTGTTAGTAATGCCACTTGCGGTTGCTGGGGGCGTGATTTCCCTCAGTCTATTAAACCTTTTCACATTTCAATCACTCGACTTATTGACCATGATTGGTTTCATTATTTTGCTCGGCCTAGTTGTTAACAATGCCATTTTATTAGTCGACCAAACGCGAATGGCGGAAGCCAGTGGTTTGTCTCGCACTGATGCCGTTAAGCAGGCTGTAAGAATTAGAGCTCGTCCGGTTTATATGAGCACACTTACTAGCTTGCTAGGAATGCTACCGTTAATGTTAATTCCCGGCGTTGGTTCTGAAATTTACCGAGGACTAGCAACAGTGATCGTGGGTGGCATGTTGATCAGTGCCCTATTCACTTTGATCTTAATGCCGTCATTATTACAGTTTAAATTGAGTTTATTTGAGAACCGACAGTTCAAATTAAAACTATATCAAAAACTCGCTAAGACAGATAAATCAACCGTTTAAGCATTCGATGAGAACGATTATGAACAAAATAAAACGAGCTAATACCCGACCATTTGCAAGCGCGATCACAAGCCTAATTTTGAGTGTCGTTGCTTTTAATTCTCAACTACAGGCGGCCGAACCGAATTCACCGCCACCAAGCCCTGTGAGAGTAGAACAAGTGAAACCTTTTGTTGACTCTCCCGTGGTGAAAATTTCAGGGACCGTGTATAGCCAAAACCAAGTCGACTTAACGGCTGGCGTTTCAGGTCGGCTTGAGTGGGTGATTGAGCCTGGGAGTTATATCGCAAAAGGTGACAAAGTGGCACAAATCGAATTGCTGCCGATCAAATTAAGACTCGCAGAAAGCAAAGCCCAATTTAATCGCGCTAAAATAAACCTGCAATACCTCAGCAAAGAGTTAAATCGTCAGCAAGAATTACGTCAAAAGAATAATACTTCGCAACTTCAGTACGAACAAACACAGTCACAAGTTGAACTCGCCAAAGCCGATTTAGAGATCGCTGAAATTCAATTGCAGCAAGTCAACCGCGAATTAAACAAAGCCACGATACTCTCTCCCTTTGAAGGTGTTGTGACCCAACGTTTTCGACGAGCAGGGTTCGATGTTGGTCCCAGCGAAATTTTAGTACAGCTTTTAGATACTCGAAATTTAGAAGTGCGGGTACATGTCCCAATAAAATACCTTGCGTTTACCCAACCCGGCAGCCTTGTTGAACTGTCCAGCCAAAACAGTCATGCTGACATTCAATCATTGAAAGCTCAAACAACAAGTATAATTCCTGCAGCCGATCGTTTGTCTCAAACGTTTGAAATACGTATCAAAATTCCCGAAAGCGGCGCTTCAATATGGTCAACCGGCCAATTGGTCGATGTACAAATTCCAATTGAATCCAAACAAATGAACTTAGCAGTTCATCGTGACGCATTGTTACTGAGGAGTGATGGTACTTATATCGTTAAAATTGATGAGAACAATACCGCCCGCAGGCTCAAGGTCAAAGTTGGCAAAGGAAAAGACCAGTGGGTATCGGTTGTCGGCGACCTAAAAGAAGGAGACCGAGTTGCGATTAGAGGCGCAGAAAGATTAGCCGAAGGTCAAAGTGTGGTTATTCAAAACGCTGGCACTTGAGTTATAGGCTTGCAGAAAGCAGTAAATAACAACGAAATGCGCCCATGCTACGCCTAGTTTTGTTTTGGCAGAAATAGAGTAATAAAAATTAGGCTTAGCCTCATAATAAATGATGTTGTTGATTAACGTTTCAAATATATTTTTACCTTAAATAAGCCTTGGGATTAGTCTGACGCCGTTGTTTGGTTGGCTAACTGAATCGATTATTATCCCCCACCTTTTTTCGCTGACCTCAAGCTCAGTGTCGCACTGAAGTACGACCTACAAAGTAATTGTTTATATTCTACTGTCTGACATCGTTGTTTGGGGGACCAATCATATTGATTATTATCCTCTATCTTTTCCGCTGACTTCGCTCCCCTAAGACCGCCAGCATACCAGACAAAAACATGATGAAACCCTGATGAGCGCTTGATGGACCGGTGATGGCTCAAGATCTATACGGTTTGAGCTGATAGCATTCAAATTCTGACGGTAAAGTTTTTGTTCGACCATAAGCATTGCTCTATTAGTCAAGAATGCTTAATAAACCAAAAATTAAATCTAAAGAGGTTGTGTTAAATGCATAGCGAAGTTTCTAAGTCGTTTAGAGCGGACAGGCGAATATTAAGTCTTACTAAACTACTCTCCTGTTTCTTAATGACACTGCTTGTTTCTATCACGGGATGTAGCAATCAGGACAAACAGATTGAAGAGTCTCCATATCATGACCCTTTTGAGCCATTACCTAGCGAAGGGCTTAATATTTTGTTTATTGGCAACAGTTTAACCTACTCCAACGATCTCCCGGGCATGTTAGAAAGAATGCTTAATCTTGTGGACTTCAAGATTGGGCATTTTGAATCACGTACCCTGCCAAACTTTGGATTACCTGATCATTGGGCCAATCCTGATACACGTGCTCAAATGAGGCGACAGGGATGGCATCTCGCGGTGCTACAACAGGGTCCATCGGCTACCGAGGGGAGACCCTATTTGTTAGACTTTACTCCAATGTTTGCCAATGAGCTTGCATTGGTTGACTGTAAAACGGCACTCTACATGGTTTGGCCAGCGAGACAACGCTTTTTTGATTTCGCCGGTGTTTCTGACTCTTACCAAACCGCTGCTCGCTTGATCAACGGTTCACTTTTTCCTGCGGGTGAAGCATGGCTTGAAGCTTGGACTTATGATGCGTCAATTCAACTTTATAGCGAAGATAATTTTCATCCTTCCGTGTATGGAACTTATTTAGCGGCACTCACGATGTTCGAACAAATAACGGAGTTACCATTAGATAGTTTGCCGGATTATATTCCGGCCTCTAACGGTGATGTTCCACTGTCTCCTGAGTTAGCTGAAATTTTGCGTTTAGCTGCATCTGAAGCCAATCGCAAGTTTGCCCAGCAACCACCCATTTTGCAAAAAAACAAATGGTTGCCATAGTGTGACAATCGGCCGAAAATATGGCCTAAAAACCTCTAGGGAGAATTTTATGTATCGTCAATCAATATTCGGTATTATGCTTTTGATTTTTACATGCTCAGTAAGCGCGGACTACCGAACAGAAACATTAGTGCTTAAGGACGCTCGACTGCATCTTACTCACTGGAGCGCAAAGCAACAGCAACAAGCAGATGACTCACACGCCAAAGATACGGTGATTTTGCTCTCTGGACCTACCGATAATTGGAATTCCGATTCCGCTTGGTTCGCCCGACTGGCCCCCTTACTAGCACAACAGTTCAATGTGATTACCATCGATAGAGCTGGTCAGGTATTTGCCGATAGTAATGCTCAATTAGGTTATATAGCGTTTGGTCGTGATCTTTTGGCTGCGGTACAAGAACTCAAACTAAACAATCTCCATTTTGTAGCTTTTGCTTCATCCAATATAAGCTTATTGAAATTTTCTGACCTCAACCGCAAGCTTCCGGTGAGCGAGCAAATTAAAATTAAAAAAATTATTTTGATCGATCCAGATGTATTAACTCCGTCAGCGATCGAAAGATACAGTCGAGATGCAGAACCATTTCGCACCAATATCGAGTCATATACCGACTACATTCTTCAAGGCAAGTACAATCAGCGAGCCAAGGAGAAAAACCTGGCAGAACTAAACCATTTAAAGCAGCTTGCAGGAAACGACTCGAAAACTAATTGGCGTTATATTGAGTTACTATTTAGTAAGCGCTTAGAACTTAACAACCTAGTTAACCTTTTTACCGAGGTCGCTGGCTACAATGAAGATCTCACCCAGGCGGCAAAATTATCTTTCTCTAAAGCAACCCCTCTTACTGTATTCGATACCGATTTTGAAATGAGCTATATCAAAAATGCCAAGGATGAAAAAGAAAAACAAGGACTACTCGACTGGAAGGCGCAAGCAGAAATTTATTATGCCGCTTTAGTCAACCACTCGGAAAAAGGTAAATACATAAAACTCAAAACCCAAGAACATTTACTTCCTTTTTCTCAGCCACAACTTATCGTCAAAGCCTTACAGCAATAGATAGTCACTCTACTCCATGGGTTCTAGCAATTGAATACTGCCTTGCTGCCCGGTGATCTCGGTAAGCACAAGTGCGTTGGAGGAAATATCAAAATACCGTTGCTGATTATCAGAAAATGGAAACCACAAGCGACTGGATTGATCAAACAAATTTAGTTGCATGATTCCCATTGGATTGGGATTGGGATTGGGATCGTTTTTATCGCCAACCTGTTTACCAAAATAGTAAATATGGTTGTTAAACAATTTCCAGCTTAACCAGTTGGTCCCACTGAATTCGTCTAACAGCTTAACCGGTTTAGAAAAACGCTTGCTCTCCGGCTTGAACGCTAATTTCCATAAGCCATCTTGATGAATACGACTCACATACAAATGATGCTGTTTATCTTGTTTTACACTATAACCGCCCTGACGAGTCACTTGCTGATGTTGATCGAGCGCTCTGTGCCACTGCCAAATTTGCCACTCGCCTGACTTTTCTGAGGAGTAAAACAGCGACTTTCCATCAACAGACCACTCGGCATTTGCCACCTTATGTTCGCGGCCAATTAACCGCTCTATCGTTCCATCTTTAACAGCGATAGAAAAGATCTCTCCATCGTATTGAAACAGGACTAACGAATCATCGGACGACCAGCTTAAAGGAGAGTAATGCAATGACGCTGGAGATTGAGACAGTTGCCTTTCCACGCCTTGACTATTTCGCAACCAAATTTGGTTGCTGCCCGTTCGATTTGAGATAAAGGCTAGTTGACGTTTATCATTTGAAAATGCAGGCATCACTTCGTTCGCGGTTGATTGAGTCAACAGGCGTCGCTTATCGTTATCCACATTACCAGCATTTATCGCATACTCAACTAAGTTTACATCACGTTGAGTATGGCTAAATGCTACTCGCTGATGCTCGAAATGCGCACTGAGTTGGCCGGAATTTTTACCAATCGAATAAAAAAATTCTTCTTGATTCGTTTGGTAGTCATATAAATAGAGGTTATTTTCACGTGAAATCAATAGATGGTTTTCACCAAACCAAGTCAAGCCCGATAAATTACCTTGTATAAGTTGTGTTGTTAGCAGTTGATTATCAGCCGTGGCATAAATTTGCAGTTGAGATTTTTCGGTCCCTAAATACCTAATCACAGCGAGATGTCGTCCCGACGCACTACCCGCCAAGTAATAATCACCTCTTAAATTGCCCGACTGTGGCGGCATGGTTAACTGTTCGAACCTCTGGCTATGTAGCGAGTAGCTCTGAACAAAGTAAGGTCGGTCGTAAGATGCGCGAGTACTCAAGTAAATCTTTGAACCTGACTCGTTCCAAGCAAGTTTTACTAGTGATCTTTGCGAGCAATCGAGTAACTTTTGTTCGCGCGTTGTACCGGTACTATCCCTCTGAGTATTGCTCTGCTCCATCACTTCGGCAAGCGTAACTAATGCAATTTTGCAACTTCGGTCATGTGGCGAATGCCACGCGCTGTATACTATCGATTTTGAATCCGGACTCCATGCGATATCAAGAAAATAACCGAGTGAAAAAGAAAGTTGTGAGACTTGACGAGAATTAATTTCAATTAAATAAAGCTGCTCACTGGTATCCGATTCACTTTGAGCCGCATATGCAAGCCACTTTCCATTAGGTGATATTCGAGGTAATTTTTCGACGCCCGGAGATAAAGTTAAACTGGACTGATTAAATTGCTTTGGTGTCGGTTCTTCAACAAATTGCAGATAAAAATAGCGCGCGAAAATAGCCAGCGAAAACGCGATAAAAATAATTACTTTTAAACTGTCTTTATCGAACACAAAAGGCTCTTTTGTAGTCGATGTTTTTTGCTTGGTTCGATTTGAATGAGTGGACTTGCTATCCGTTCGCTCTTTAACGTTTGCTTTTTCTAATTTCTGGTTTGATTCACGCTCGAGTAGATAGTCTTGTTCAGCAGGTTGTTCACCAGATTGTTCTCTGGCTTGCTCGGTAGGCTGGGCGGTTAGCTGCTGTGGTTGGCCGACTTTTTCTGACGATAAACCAGCGGCGTGTTCTAGGTGTAGCTGATAACCAACTCGAGGAATTGTTTCTATTGACGGTTGAGGTGAATCAGCAAGACTTAATAGCTTCCTCAATTGCGAAATTGCTCGGCTAATGGCGTTATCGCTAACCACCTGCCCTTTCCAAACCGCATCAGCAAGCTGCTGCTTTTTTACGACTCGATTTCGGTTGATATAGAGATAGTTTAGAACCGCCGAAAGTTTCGGTTCTACTTGCTGAACTTGCTCACCCTTGATTATTCGATTTGTCTCAGGATCGAATTTTAGCGAGCCCAATTGAATATAATTACGCAAACTTCAAACCTTGAAATTAACGATTAATTGGCAACGGTTGTAAAAGTGCATTCATGCCTTCATTTAACTGTCGTTGGCTCTCTAGGTAAACCGATTTCTTTTTGGTCGCGGCGATTCTGAAGATCGCTTTTTTAGTCGACGTATCGACAACATTAATCATCAGTGTTGTGTATTCTTTATCATCATTGCTCATGTAGTTAAATCGTTCAGGCTCGCCAGAAATCGATTCCAGCTTTAAGCTTTCAGAGCGTTTTATGCCCAACGCATATTGCACTTGTAGATCGCCATCATGTTCAACTAATCTCAAACCTTTATTATCAAGTGCCATCATCAATGCCATATTAACCTTTTGGGTCGTTGCCTCAGTGTGAGATTTGGCTTTCAGAGGTTTGATAGAGTATGTTTGATAATGTTCAAAATTAGCATTTTTATCAACCGTAAATTCAGCGGCAGTATTTTCTTTCTTACCGTTTATGACTTCGTTTTTACCATCTTTTTCTAAACGGAACTTCAATGCCAAGTTGTTTTTAGAATCTGCTTTATTTAATCCTTCTTCCAGTGATATTTTTCCCGCCTTGATTAACTTATACAAACATTGATCAAAGGTTTGATTAACTTTATCTTCAGCCCTTTCCATTGCTTCACGAATTTCTTCAATTTTTCCAAATTCGATCAGCTCCTTAACATAAGGAGTTACCTGCATCATTTCAACAGCCGCGACTCGTCTACTTTCTAAGCCAATACAAAGTCGCTGAGCAACCACCGCTCTCAGATTGATCGACAAGTCTTGCAAAATTTGTTGTTTCGCTTCTTCTGGAAAAAAGTTAAATATTCGTTCAAGCGCTTGGTTGGCATTACTCGCATGCAAGGTCGCCAAACACAGGTGACCGGTCTCTGCGTAAGTGAGTGCTTGTTTCATGGTTTCACGATCTCGGATTTCCCCGATTAAAATGACATCGGGCGCTTCTCGCATGGCGTTTTTAAGTGCAATCTCAAACGAATCGGTATCAACCCCAACTTCACGCTGGTTCACCAAGCTTTTTTTATTCTTATGGGTAAATTCGATAGGGTCTTCGATGGTGAGTATATGGCCTGTTTTATTGGTGTTTCGATAATCGATCATGGACGCAAGCGTGGTCGACTTACCTGTCCCGGTTGAACCGACGAGTAGAATCAGTCCACGCTCTAACATAATGAGATCTTTGAGTGCTGGTGGTAAACCAAGCTCCTCAATGGACGGAATAATTTTCTTTATATAGCGAACCACCATCGCCGGCTCACCACTTTGTTGAAAAACATTAATTCTAAAGCGACCGAGAGATTCTATTTTTAACGACTTATTGAGTTCTTTTTCCACCGCAAAGGTGGCGATTTCAGATTCTTCGAGAATGGAGAATATCAAGTCGTGATTAGTGCGTTCATCTAATTTAACGTCTCGAACGGGTCGCATTTTGCCTTCCACTTTGATAAGTGGTTCACAATCTACGCTGATAAATAAATCAGAGGCTTGTTGAACAACCATGGCGGCGAGCAGTTCGATTAAATCCATTAAATTATTCTTTTTGCGGAGTTATATAACAGAATACTACTACAAATTACTGATAAACCTCATTAATTTCTTAAATTTTCAAGCCAATCGTAACGAATCGAAGCCAATTTCTAGGTAAAATCGATACCCATAGGCTATATTAAAATAACAAATATATAACAATTACGTCTAATACACTGCTCGAACATTTGTAATATAATCGAAAGTTCTAACGCGTTAGAACTTGATTAGCACAACTTTAAGCATTAGAAGTCAAATCATGGAATGATCAATGATAGACCACCGAGTAATCACCGAAACATTATCCGAACTGCTTCCCGAAACGGCAGAGCTGTTTGTACAAGATAATGATCAACAATATTTGGCCACATTTAATTGGCCCATCACCACCGACCCTGCACGCCCTCATAAACGGTCAAAAACGGTGGTGCTGAAAATTCATCAAATGGCCATGAAAGACCTGGGCGAAATAGGCAACAAGCGAGAGGCTAAAACCTTGATCGATCTTGAAACCTATTTTAAGAATCAATTGCATCTTTTTGAACCCGATCACGACAGTCCTAAGGGACACCCTGAACCAGTTGAGAAATGGGAAGTTACTTCGCTTCACTTTCTCAATTCTCAAAAGCCGCTCAAAGGTGTAAAGCGGAGAATGTTCTGACTTGAATGTACTCGACTTTACTCTGCAACCTGTATCCCTAACCGCTTTTCAACCTTTAGTCGATTAAACATATTGGCCGCAGCGGTTCGATTGATCACATTGAGCTTCTGTAAAATCAGACTAACGTGATGCTTAACCGTCCCCTCACATAACTCTAGTCGGTAAGCGATTTGCTTATTTAATTGACCATCGCTGATCATTTCCAAAACCTTATATTGGCGTGGACTCAGTGATGCAATTTTTTCAGATAAACAATCATTAGAATCGCAATTGCGACTTTCAAAATGCTCTGCAGAAAGCGGGTTACCTGAACGTGTTTTTAACTCTTTGGGAATCCATATTTCATTTGTGAAAATAGCATCCATCGCATGATTGAATTCTTCGATTTCAGCCGCTTTAGGTATAAATCCTCGCGCGCCAAGTTTAATCGTTCGATAGACGATCATGGGTGATTCAGTCGCTGAAATAATCACCAGTTTAGTTTGCGCTTTCAAATTCTTGATGGAAGTGATTCCCGATAACCCCGTATTACCCGGTATATGTAAATCCATAAACACATAGTCAATCGAGTCATGATTTAGTAAATGATTTTGTAAAGAAGAAAAGTCAGATAGCAGTGTAAATTGCGCGTTAGGTCGCTTTTGCTGAACGAGCTTTACCAATGAGTTCCGAAACAATGGAAGTTCGTCTGCAATAACAATGTTCATCTGAAAGGCCTCATACCTAGTCACCGATATAGGCTAATCAGTTTATACAGCCACCCTATGATGTTCAATTGAATGGCGCTATTAAATTTCTATAGGGGTATAGCTTTTGGTGATACCCAGACAACAACCCAAAGCATTTGACGTTATCTAAATAGTATTTGACGGATAAGCTTACGTTGTCAGATTAAACCGATAAATAACAAAATTGGCTTGGGACATGGTGCATTTTAGATTGAGAAGCCTCGGTGTTACGTTCGCTTAACGACGTAAACACCGAAGTATCTCTATGGCCAACTTAACCTTTGAACTGACGACCCGGCTGCTTTTTATCGCAGTCGACTTTATATTCAGCCTTGGCTTGTTGATTGGATTTAGGTGACACTATGACGAGTCGATAGTGGCCTTGTACTTCGTAGGGAGACTTTTTACCACTGTTAGAAGCTAGTTGTTGGCTGGCTTTGGGCTTGTTAGCAGTAAGTCCCCAACGAGCCGTTTTTTTAGTACCGGCTTTTTCAAAATTAAGCGTATAAAGCGGCGACTTTTTACCCGTATGTTTAACGTAGCGATAACTAACTGTCCCCTTGCGTGTCGCCGTTATAGTTCCATTAAAATTAATTTTAGTAGGACACTCACCGACTTTAACCGCGGGATCCGCTTTTAGAGATACTTTTGAAACTAGCGGAACAAACTTGGCCTGTTTCAGCTTGGGTTTGGGCTTTGGAATCTTATTCTTAGCAAGATCTGATGCAAGACAACGATACTTTGCATTTATCATTGGCCGCTTGGTTCCATAGCTACTTTTACCTAAACCAGTCGCATTGCATTTTAAAGTGTATTCAACTTTTAAAGCGGCTGGATAATTGACAGTAAATCCTTTTGCTAGAATATCATATTTGGTCTTACTCGCATTTTGAGACAATCGCTTGTTGAGTTCGTCGTTACACACTTTGACTGGGCTAAGTGGTTGTCCCTTACCTGAGTCAAATCGGAATTGACGCGAAGCCGTTTTATTGTAGGGTAAATAAATATCTGCTGGCTTATTGGAAGAAACCGCTTGATAACCAGGTAACTCAAGTGTGCCATCGTAGGCTTTGTTGCCTTTACCTTCATATTTACATTCTATGTTAATAGCAACCTCAACGTTGGAAACCTTGGTTTTATCAACATGGGTATACTTTTCGCCGTTGGTGGAGTACACCACGATTTCTGGCGCATCTTTAAAACCGGATAGAGATTTGACTGAAAACTTTTTGGCTTTATTGGCCAATGCTGGACCACTGATCAAAACAGAAGCTAGCGTAAGCATTGCGAGCGGCTTAATTGAATGAGTTGCGTTCATCGTAAACATCCCCGGCATGTTAACGTAAAGAAATAGACACTTAGTCCTTGCTGATCATACTATCTAAATAATACTGATTAGCAAAGTCTAAGTGTATTTTAAGGCCGTTTACATGAACCTATTATGAATCAATCATTTTTTATGCTCTAGCCTTCTATCAGCGCATCAAGACGCTCTAGGTCATTTAACACTCGCCAATGTCCACCACCCGCTTCCACTCGTTGTTGCCAAGTCACTAAACGCTTTTTATATTCACGTGGATCAATATTATCACTTCTTAATTTAGTAACATTTAAAGCAACAACATTGATAGATTGAACATCAATTCCAAAATCTCTGATATGTCCCTTGGCCAAATCTTCTTCAAGATCTGAAAATATCAACACGTATTTTTGACTCGCCTTGGTTTCATTCACAAAGTCAGATGCCTGAATAAGTCCGCCAGTTATATCGGTATTTCGGCTACCAAATTTAACACTCGAAACAAACTCGTCGACTTTATGTTTAAACAAGCGTTTCTGATCATTAGCAGTACTCGGACGTAAATCAAAAGTTGCCTTAGCAATAATATCTTTTTCACTAAAACTACCACTATCAATTCTTGCAATGGCTATCGAATCACCACTATTTAGTGTTGCAAGTAAGTAGTTCATAATTGCTTGGGCTTTTGCTAGTTCCTGAGTATAAGTACCCGATGTATCCAGTAACAAATAGACGGCTTTATTTGAAGGCTTTTGGCCGCTGCAACTTAATAAAAATGTGCAGGCTACGGCACCTAAGCAAAGCTTTTTGAGTGGAGTTAGTAATCTCATTTCAGTACACCTCAATATTTTTTAAATCAACTTTAATCTCAATTTTCAGTTAAAGGCTTAACGATTTAATTAAGCCTGAATTATCTCAACACGATAAAAAATGCGTTAAGCCGATTTGTTTTTTAGTTCAACAGTTTTTGCATCACTATGACTTGTTTTATTTTCAATCAATCGTTCCACACCGAGAGGCACAGCGATAATAAGGTCAAAAAACTGAGTCAACATTTTGAATAGGTGATGGCAAAAACCACCCAGCATTCTTAGAGTCACTCTTAAGGCGCGTATTAGCCCAATGACCAAAAAGCCAAGTACTACGCGCAAAGAATGAATAAATGACTCTAAGGGAATGGCAATAAACGCCAACGCAAAAGGTAGAATAAATCCCATAATCATTTGTCCAACCGAAGGAATCCATCTGAATTGCGCTTCTACCATTCCAGCAGAGGAACCCGCGTTAATTAATGACTGCTGTAGTGCTTCACGATCGAGAGCTAACAGATCTCGCATGTAGGCTAGTGACGCTTCAATAGTCGCCAGTATCGCCAGTATCAAGAAAGTCACTATCATCATACGGCGTCGCATTTTGTCGTCCATGCTACTGATGATTGGAAAAAGGTTAGTTATACGCAAAGACTCGAATAAGAATAACCCCATCGCTATTTCTATTAGAATAATGACCAACGCAGCAATATCCGAGGTTTTTAACTCACCGATATAACTCGAACCGCCAACCATTTCTGCCATGGGCATGGCAATTAATTGAAAGTTAATCAACCCGCCGAGTGCGGCAATTACGAGAACCAGCCCCGAAATAAAAAATTGAGTGACTGAAGATGACGCCAATGAGTTTACCGCGGCATCTTGAGATTCAACAATCGCTTTGTAACTTTCCACTTGCGAATCAATCTTTTTGGAGCACGATGCGAGCCCACTAATTTTAGAGCCAACATCATCCAAGTGCTGCTCAACTTTGCGCCATTCTGGCTGCATATTTTTTAATAGCTGATGAGTTTCCGCACTGACTTTTTTATATTCTTTCAAGGTTTGTTGATGCGATTGTTCAACCGCTTTCTTAATATTTGAAAGAATCTTATTCACCGTCGGATCGCCGCCAGAAGGAAGTGAGCTAATCGTTTGAACAACTTCCCCCCAAGCCGGAGGCAAGGGTGAGACTTCGGCCGACTTTTGATAGTCCGCTTCAATTTTTTCGATCGCTTCAGCTATCTTTCTGTGTAGTCCGGGATACTTTGATAGATCCTTTTCTACAATATCGCTAATCCGTTCAAATTCGCGTTCAATCGATTTTTCAGCATTCTTTCTGCCATTTTCGATTAAAATCTGTTTATTACGAGCAGATGTTTTATGCTCGAGATTTTTTAGTCCAAACTCCCACAAGCGTAACGTTGTGTAGAGCATTCGACCTGTCGATTTAAGCATCGCATGTGCTTGCTTTCGTCCAAGGTAAAAGCTGACGATAATCAGCATCATCCAAATAGCCAGAGAAACTCCTGGACTATCTGACCAAATAAGTAAAAGTTCGTTTGCCATTGTGGTTCTCCTAAAGTGCCTAAAAAGTGGTCTGACCGACCAATTGGTTATTTCATTGATCAGGCGATGGAGCCATTGTCTAACTTAACGGTGAAAAATCGGTGAAAAATTGCAAATCGATTCACAATCAAATTATTTAAGCCTACAACCAAGTCCAGAGTGTATTGACTTAATACTGCGTGAGGACTACCTTTCAAACTTATGAAAACCATATTTTGGGTCGAAGATCAGTATCACTGGGTAGACAAGTTCGAAACAGTGCTACGTCACGCTAACTTCGATGTATCGGAGAGCGAAAATACCAACCGCAATGAGAATCAATTGATTCTACACAAGTTCGTAGAGTCCGCGAGCCAAGCCATTAATCACTCGAAGAAAATTCCAGATATTGTGATTCTGGATGCCGATATGAATGGTGACCAAGACGCAGGGCTCACACTTTCTGGCTTAATCGCTAAAAAATGGCCGGAAGTACCGGTGATATTTTTGTCCGAACACAGTGGCACAGGTATTGAAGAAAAGGTCTTTGAACATAGTACAAGCCGAGACTTTATTGCTAAACACCAACAGAATGTCGAAAAGGTATTATGTTGGCGAATTAAAGCACTGTTGAGACAACAACAGGTTAAAAACCAATCGCTTAGCCAATCATCAGAGGATACCCTCACTAGCGGAGAGCTAGTGATTGACCTCGCCACCTGGAATTGCTATTGGCGAGGTCAGCGACTAATGAATCCTAATAATAGTCAGCGACCTTTGGCTCCAACACCACGTAAAATTTTGAAGTTCCTAGTAGAGTCTTCTCCGCGGCCACTGAGCACAGCTCAAATGGAGCATCTGTTAGAAAGCGAGCGGTTTAATTATCCCAGCTATCGACAGCACATTAAAACGCTACGCCACTCGTTTGAGCAAGCGCAAAGCCA
The DNA here is from genome assembly GCA_965230525.1 of Kangiellaceae bacterium. Taxonomy (GTDB): domain Bacteria; phylum Pseudomonadota; class Gammaproteobacteria; order Enterobacterales; family Kangiellaceae. The sequence goes on along the minus strand of OZ246008.1, from coordinate 2,431,414 downwards.
ATTATCGGTAGGCAGTTTTTTAGACGATTGTAAAAATGGCATGGGGATCGTAACGTTTGGCGATGAAGGTGCGTACAGTTGGATAGCAAATACTTCTAAGGATTAACTATGGCTGTCGATAAACAAACCGATTTAGAAAATCTACAAGACATTGAAAATCTAAAAGACAATAAAAACCAAGGTGACTCCTTGAGTTTCATTACTGATTCATCCAAGTCGCGCGCGCCGCGAGGTAAGTTTTATTTTCCTTGGTTAACTCTATTGATTTGTCTCGCTGTTGTCACCCTGCAAGCGCTCGCTTCGGTTAATCTTATCAAGCCTAATTTACTCAACGACCAGCAGTTACTACGCGAGCATCTATTTTCCATTCTAATGGCTGTTGTGGTATTTATTGGTATTTTAGAGTATTGGCTCTTTACTCGAAGAATGACTCAAACCAATCAACTAATCGCCGAGCAGCATCAACAAGTCACACTTTATTCTCAAAGCAAAAAGAAGCAGCAGCGACGAGCAAACCAATATTCTGATCACACTGAAAAACTAAAAGGGTTTATCGCCGACAAGCTAATAGAGTACATGGATTTTGATGAAAAATTTATACACTTTAAAGGCATCGCTGCCGAAGTGAGGCACAATGGAGTGATTAGCTACGACAAAATTACCACAGCACTCAATAAAGCAATTGAACAACAAGGCTTTCTCAGTCTATACGAACAACAAAACTCAGACTCAAACCAACCCAACCAGCAAACTATTGATGCCCTCGTTGATTATCAGGGCGCATTGGATGCAATGCGTTACCTATGGGCACTATTAGACCTTTCAACCGCTGATAATATGTCGCTTCATATCGGCAATCAATTGATAGAGTCGGAAGAAAATTTTTATCGCTTACAACTTGATAAAAACAAGTCGCTGGAAATTACTCAGAGTATTCCCGTTTCGCCCACGTTTGAGCCTCAACTAGCACTCTTAACCACTTTTTCACTGCTTATCAATGAACCAGAAATTAATAATAAAATTACCCTTGCAAAAATAAATCATGCGATTTTGCAACAATCATTCTATTTTGAAAATGATCAATTTCGAATAAAAATAGAACCAACTCCAGAATTACTAGGCAACCCCAATCATATTATTTTGTTATTAGAAAATCTTATAAAAAACGCCCAATTCTTTCTTAATAAAAGCCGCTATAAGCAAAGCTCCGACCGGGTTGGTATTAGTTTAGAGCCGACCGAAGGTAGCGCCCAGTTTGTCATTTACAATCGCGGCCCACAAATCGAACAGCAAGTCCTAGAGGATATTTTTAAGCTTGGATTTTCGACTCGTCGAAGCAAAGAGCATCACGGTAAAGGGTTAGGTTTATATTTTGCTAAAGAGATCGTTAATGGTTATCAAGGTTCCATTGTGGCAAGAAATTTAAATGACCAACCACAGCAACTATTGATCAATATTACGCTAGCGGATCAATCCTCGATTAGTTTTCCAATCGAATGTCAGTTACAGGATCAAAAAGTGCAAGTGCGCTCTTTTTTCGAATCGTCTTGGGCAAGGGAGTTCAAGCTTGGTTTTGCTATTGAGATCTCGCAGATTGAAGTGATTAAAGATTACTCAAAAGGCTCAGCTAAAATAATTGCGACCTTTGAGCCAACTGAACATCAGCAAAAAAACCACTGGCTTGACCCAACTGATGCGCTTAAGAAAACTTGGTCGCTTGAGTATCAAATGCATAAAAAACATGCTCAAATTAAATTTAAACCTTTGGCGATAGAAGGTGTTGAATTTGAGATTAAACTTCCCACCGCCGAATCCCATTTAGAACATTAATTGCGATATTCTGGCGCACTCTTGTTTTTCAAATCAACTTGAAATTTTGGCTCATCTCAGACATATTAGCGATTAAATTTTTTTATTACTTCACGAGAAGCCTATGCGCATAAAATTTAGTCACTTAATGGCCGTTATTTTTTCAATGTTAATGATTTCTGGCTGTAACCCCGACTTATTAAAATATAAACTTGACCCTGATTTCGGCTCTCTTGAACAACTCGCGGGTCAAGCGGAAGTTGTCGGGGTGAAAATTACCGATAAACGAGTCGACAAACCTATTGCAGCTGGAGATATAAAGCTCGCGCCGTTTGAAGATGAAGCAAAAGTCTTAGAAAATCGTCTTATCGCGCAGCTTAAAGAGCTTGACTATAAAATCATTAGCAAACCGCTGCTTGCTGATTTAGCGGTCATGATGGATATCAACGAGTTGTCGCTATTAGTCACCGAAAGCACCTTTAAAAGTACCATTAAAGCGAACAGTGTATTGACCATCACCATTCGACGAAACGGTGAACAATGGAGCAAGATCTTCCGCAATGCGCGCAGTCAGGAAGTAGCCAATCCGGTTAATGAAAATGACGCCACTGGCGTTATTAATCAATTACTTAGTAAACAATTATCCAATGCATTTTCAGACCCAGCATTAATGGAATTTTTGGCAAAAAGTGCTCAACCGGCCGGAATATAAGGGATTTCACCATTTTTTGTGAACATTTTCTGACTTTTTTCAAAATCATAGTCCATACTTACAGTCAGATTATATCTTTCAAGCCAAACAAAAAGGGTAATTTCCCATGAACAAAAATCTATCATTTCTCGCTATCGCGGGACTTTTGTTATCTTCAAACGCTGCTGCGGATGTCGCTGGTATTGAAGTCGGAGCCTATCAGTGGTCACCGGACTATTCTGGAGTGCTTGCTGTAGATGATGGTTCTGACGAAGGTACAGAGCTAAATCTAGAAGATGATTTGGGCTACTCAGATGAAGATCACAATATCATTTGGGCCTCTGTGGAACACCCATTACCATTTGTTCCTAATTTTAAAATGGTTTCATCGGATCTTGATGCTAGTTCAGCCACTGTGCTTTCACGTACGATTGAATTTGGTGGTGAAACCTATGCCGCGAATGAAAATGTCACCTCTCGAATTGATATGAGTAATATTGAATATACGCTTTATTACGAGTTCTTAGATAACTGGATCAACGTCGATGGCGGTTTGACCTTTAGACAATACGACGGAGTAGTCGAGCTTAATAGTGACCCGAATGGCAGCAATGTCAGTGAAAGCGAAGAACTAGACTTCACTATTCCACTCGTTTATTTGAAAGGCCGTGTGGATTTACCTTTTACAGGTTTCTTCGTTGATGGCGAAATGAACTTCATTAGCTACGATGGCGATTCGATTCAAGATCTCGCTTTTTCATTGGGTTACGAAAGCGATATAGGATTGGGCGCTAAAGCCGGCTATCGCACTTTCACTCTGGATGTTGAAGAGTCAGACTTCGTTTCAGATTTGGAGTTTAAAGGCGCTTACGTGAGTGTATTCTTCCACTTCTAAGTAGCGAGTAAATAGCGAGCAACGAGCAAATATGTAGCGAGTTTGCAAACGCAACTCTTCACTAAAAAGGCTAACTTCGGTTAGCCTTTTTTATGCCCTGGAGAAATCGAGGAATCATCGCCTCGGACATCAATTTTGGCGACGAAATACAACACCACCAAAACCGGCAATCCCAAAGCACTGGCAAAGTAAAAGAAGTCTTGATAACCAACCGCATCAACAATCGTACCCGAATAACCGCCAATCGTTTTAGGTATTAATGTCATCAGTGAGCTAAATATCGCGTATTGAGACGCAGTGAACGAGATATTCACCAGGCTGGCTAAATAGGCGATAAATGCGGTGCTCGCCAGCCCGCCGGTCAGATTATCAGCAGAAATAACCCAATAAAGTAAATGTAAGTTATAACCAGCATTAGCTAATACTACGAATAACAAATTAGTTAACATGGTAAGCACCGCACCGGCAACAAGAACCCGCATGACCCCGTATTTAGCCGACAGTAGCCCACCTAAAAAACCGCCTAAAATGGTCATAACAAGGCCAAAGGTTTTCGAGGCACCAGCAATATCAATTTTACTAAATCCCATGTCTTGGTAGAAAACAATCGCAATAACGCCAAGCACGATGTCCGAGATTCGATAACACCCAACAAAAACCAGAATAATGATTGAGCTTTTCAGCCCGTAACGTTTAAAAAATGCCACAATCGGATTAACAAACGCGACTTTTACCAACTCGCGCTCATACAGACTGGATCGAGAGACCACCCATAAACTGGCCGCACCGCCGAGAATACAACAGAGAATTCGAACAAATTCTAAAAAGGTGTTAGCCATCACTTGATTGTTCAACCACTCAGCAAGCGCCACTTTATAATCAGAAAAGGGTTGAGACAGTAAATTAAAGCAAACGACAAAGGCCACTATGGCAATGACGAATAGCATCAGGAAACGTAAATACTGCTGAGTGGTAAACCCTTGATAAGTCGATTCGCCTACTTTAGGTTCATTCATTAGCAAAGTTGTGATTACCCCGATCATCATAACCAACGCCATCAGGTAATAGGTGTATTGCCACGCTGAGTAGTTGTAAACCTCAGAGGTTGTGCCAAATAATTGCGCCAACCACAGCGCGCCAGCACCTGAGCAAATCATGCCGATTCGATAACCAGCAATATAGCTAGATGCCATCATGCTCTGAATATTGACTTCTACTACTTCGATTCGATAGGCATCAATAACAGAATCTTGGGTGGCCGAAGAAAAACCCAGCATCACCGTTGCTAATGCCATAAAGGTCAATTGCAAACTCCCCATTGCCGGATTTGTGCTGCCCATCCAAATTAGCGAAGTAATCACTAACATCTGCGCAAACAGCAGCCAGCCCCGACGCCGACCAAGTCGCTTTGTTAAACCGGGGATAGGTAATCGATCCACCAAGGGTGCCCATAAAAATTTAAATGAGTAACCCAACGCCGCCCAACTAAAATAAGTCACCGTCGATCGCTCGACTCCGGCCTCTCCAAGCCAGAGAGAAAGCGACGAAAAGATAAGCAGAATGGGAATACCCGCGGAAAATCCCAAAAATAGCATGGTAATTACTTCCCGACATATGAATAACTTGAGGGTTTCTTGCCAACTTCTTTGTGGAAGATCTGGCTCTTGCTGCGATTCAAAGCTCGCTATTTCTGCTTGTTTAGGAGAATGAAGGTTTTTGGACATCTAATGACTCTTTTCTGAGTTTTCCCACTATTCAGGGATATTACTAGAATCGGCAAGCTCGATATAGTATAACTTTGCTGCAAAGTACAAGGCATTACCCGCCAAATTAGCGCCTATTAGCGCCAGTCCCGAGTTAAACAGTAGAGACATAAGTCGAGATAGCCGATAAATGCACGCAAAAATTAATATCATTGGCGATGGTAGCATGGGGCACCTGTGGTCTGGGTATTTGAGCCGTGCGAAAATCCCCAATCAACTTTACTCCCATTCTGACAAACCCGCTTATCAAGTGACCTTGTCCGCGCCTAGCTTTAAATATGAGTTCCGCTCCAAACCTTTGGCCTTATCCTGTTTAACTTCTGATGCAGCGGCTATCGTTTGTGTCAAAGCGCCAGCGTTGAAATCAGTGCTTGAGCAACTGGTGATAAACCAATGCAAACCGAAATGTCTAGTGCTGATGATGAATGGACTCGGTTTAATCGAGCTAGCTCAACAAAAAAGCCTCTTTCCGGTCTATCAGGCCGCCACCACGCAAGCGGCTCGACTTTCGCGTTCAAACGATAACTCTCACTTGATTGTGAAACATACTGGATTGGGGCAGACGCAGATTGGAGACATTCAACCATCAGTGCTAATGGCAGAGCAACAAGCTCAATCTAATATGCCGCCACCGCATGGACAGGCAGATCAGACTCGCGCGCAGGTGATGCCGTTGGTCAATCAGTTAAATCAAGCACTTCCCGAGGTGGTTTGGAGCGACAACCATTTACAAAATCTACATATTAAATTGTTAGTTAACACCTTGATCAACCCGCTTACCGCGATTCACAACGTAGAAAATGGTGAAATAGCCAATAATTTGAAGCTCAAACAGAAACTTTACACTCTCGCCAAAGAACTGGAACCAATGCTGCCTGTTTTAGTGGGTAAGCATTTCAACTGGCAGAATTTAGCCGATAAAGCGCTTCAGGTAGCGCAACTTACCGCCAAAAATTCTTCATCGATGCGACAAGATATTTTAATGGGGCGAAAAACTGAGATAGATTTCATAACAGGATATATACTTAACAAAGCGACTCTTTTAGGCTGTTGTTTACCTGAGCATGAAAAGCTCTTTAAGCAGATTAAACGCTTAGAGTTGCAAACTCAAACTTCTGTCACAAATTGAGTTTTAGCATCAGAATTAACCGAAATGTTCTGATACTCTAATAAATAATTCAATACTTTTCAAAATAACTAAGTAGTTAATCGCAATTGGCTTTAGGTAACAATCATGTCAATGCTGAACATCATAACAACAATAAATAAACAATTAACTAATTTTGGAGTCCACTATGTCACCATCCTATAAATCACTGCTTGCCATCGCTGTTGCGGGAGGATTATTAACACTTCTACTGCTCTTAAAGTCTGGCGGCTCAACCAGTGATTTTAGCTCTCCAAGTGAAGCTGCAGGCCAAGTTTCTGATGAATTATCCAATAATATCAATGCATTAGCATATGGCCTCACCAAATTGTCTAATAGCTCGATCTGGCAAACTGGAAGTGAAAGCGATTGGTCGCAGCACCTTTCAACTCAAATTGATATTTATCGAGCGGCGGGATTGACCTCTTTGGCAATCCACTCAAAAAAAACCAACCAATACTACACTCGTTTGGGACAACAAACGGCGCAGATGAGCGAGCTTGAAGAACCGATTGCCCGGGTATACAAAAATCAACGCTCACTAAAAGTGCTGCAAGTCTTCAATCAAATACCCTCTATCATTCTGATTGAGCCGATTAAGACCGTAGAAAATGAGATTGTTGGCCATTTAATCGGCATTAAGTCGATTGATGAAACGCTGCTGAAACGCTTTCATTTCTTAGCGCGTAATCCTGTTGTGATGCTAAAGGATGGTGCGCTATTCGCCTCGAGCTCTGATGCAACCACCAATATAAACGAACATAAACTGCATGATATTGATTGGCCCAAGCAGCTTGAAGCCAATCAATGGCAATTGCGCTTAGTAGCAAAAAACTCAGCCTCCGTGGGTGGTAGCCTATGGATGATAGCGTTAGCTATCATTATTGTTTTGGGCGCACTGTTCTTTGTTTGGCAGCAAATCCAAAAAATCCAAAGCTCATTGCAAATATTAAATCAAACTTTAAATATTGATCTCCCAATAGCAGAACAGATAAAACGCCTCACGGCCGTACAAAATAGTAACGGTGATATGGCACTGCTCGAGTGCTCTCAGGCCATCCGAACGCGGCTGGAACAATTGTCTCAGCAGAAAAAGGCGCTTGCCATCGATGTTAGAAAGCTACAAGAAAGCCAAGAATTGCTGCAACAAGTTAAAAGTAACATTGAGAGCGAGCGGGATACCGCGGTCGCAGCCCCGCGACTAAAGTCTGAATTTCTGTCCCGAATGGGAGATGAAATCACTACCCCAATGAAATCAGTCGTCAGTATGCTCAAGCTGCTTTCCGAATATCCGTTCGATCCGGAACCTAGACAATTGCTCACTATCGCCAAACGATCGACACGTACTTTAGTTAACAACTTAAATAATATTCTCGACTTCTCAAAGCTCGACGCCAATATGCTGCGGCTCAAACCGAAAAAGTTTAGTGTACGCGAACTCGTAGATGAACTATCTTCTGAGTTGTCTCACTTCGCCAATGAAAAAGGACTTTCGCTGCAAGCTAGCAGCGCACCTGATATGCCCGAGTTAGTCACAGCTGACGAGTATCGTATTAAACAAATATTGCGTAACCTTTTAGGTAATGCAATACGCTTTACCAAAACCGGTGAAGTTTCTCTGTATGCTGATCTGACTGCAAAGGCAGGTGACAAATTACTTCGTTTCACAATTTCTGATACCGGTATTGGCATCTCACCGGCCGCCCAAAAAGAACTTTTCGACTCGCTAGAGCAAACGACCAAACTGAGTAACAGTAGCTTCACCGGTCGATTAAGGTTAATCGTTTCCAAAAGATTGGCTGAATTGATGGGAGGAGAAATTGGCGTGGTCAGTGAAGTTGGAGAAGGTAGCCAGTTTTGGTTTACCGTTGCCTACAAAGAGTAGTGCTCGCCCTTCGGGGCATCTCATTTTCAGTTGAGTTGTAATTATTGGCTTAGACTTGCCGGATTGACAGACATGCTAAACGGATCAACTCTCAGCGCTAATTGAAGAAATGATGTACGGTTTAGTAAGCGGTATTATTCAGTAAGCAGTATTAATCAGTAAGCAGAATTATTCAGACAGCAGTTGCTTAATTTGCGCCCTCAGCTCTGCTAACGGCATTGGTTTAGTAAATACTCGATTTGCCCCCATTCCACTGGCAAACTCTAGGTAACTTTCAGGGTCGGTTGAGCCTCCGCCTGAATAGGCGATAATTTTCAGTTCAGGATGGAGCTCTCTTACTTCAGATATGAATTCTAGCCCCTCTTTATTGGGCATAAGGATATCGGTAATAACCATATCCGGGGTTTGCTCTTTAAAATAGTTGAGCGCAACTTCACCGTCTTCGGCCAAAATGGCTTGATGCCCATCTAAGTCGATAACATCACTTAACAGACGGAGCATTTGCGGATCATCATCAACTAGCATGATTAGCGCCATCGCCATCTCCGTTGTTTAACTTCCATTTCTAGCCACATTATCTTATTCCTTAAATTCCTTGATATGCCCCTTGGGTACACTAGTCTATTGCTTGTCATTGACTAAATACTTAAAAGGGTCCTCTGACCTTCCACACCTTGTTGTATTAACGAGGTAGCTGGTTATATTATAGTTCGCTGTTCGCCCACTGGGTAAAGATTTTGGTATAAAACCGTTAAAATTTAATACCTAAACCTAACAATATGGCTTACTAAGCCCGAATTATGCGATGCGCACCATTTCAATACAACGAAAAATATTGCCGAGAATCAGTGAGCAGTTAGGTAATATTACCTAAAAAGACTCAGAAATAAAAAAATAGTTTCAGTCAATTTGTGCGACGTTTGCCAAAATCTCTCAAATCGACCTGCCAGCTAAGTTATAATCTAGGCTCTTCAGAGCACTCTTAAAGACATTAAGCTTGATTCCTATCCTCGAAAACAACTCGGAATTTATAATAGCCAATAAACCGTCTGGCCTTTCATTTCATCAAGAACAACAAGTTGATGGCCTGCATACTAGCCTGTCGAATCAACTCAATTGCAAGCTTTGGCCAGTCCACCGACTCGACAAATTGACCTCGGGCTTGGTTATTTTTGCTAAAACCAAGGAAGCCGCCGCCCAATTTGGTCACCTATTTGAATCTCGCCTCATTGATAAACAATACATAGCGCTTTCGGATAAGAAGCCAAAAAAGAAAATGGGCAAAGTGATTGGCGATATGGCCAAATCAAGATCCGGAAGTTGGAAGCTTTTACGTTCCCGCGATAACTCCGCCTACACTGAGTTTAAAAGTTACCCCGCTTCGCCGGGCATTCGATTATTTGTTGTAAAACCCACCACAGGTAAAACTCATCAGATACGGGTTGCACTTAAAGCCATAGGCGCTCCCATTCTGGGCGACATTCGCTATGGCGGTAGTGCCGCAGACCGAGGCTATTTGCATAGCCATCAGTTAAGTTTTGAGTGGCATGGCACCGTTAAACAGTTTCAACTGCTGCCAAACCAAGGAGTTCACTTTGCTGAGCACTTAATCACGCCAATATTGACTCAACCCAATGATAAAGCGTGAACCTTATGGCAAAATCGGTGGACTTGTTGTTTACGGACGCCGGTTAATTTATGGCTAGGTTGTCATTGTTTAGCTCAGTTGTTATTTTGGGGCGCAGTTGTTATCTTTAAAAATTATTTCAGACTCTAGCTCGCTTACATCAGCGAATTATAACCAGGAGCTTTTCTATGTCGCGTTTATCGCAGGCCCCCAATTCTATAAAAGTATTTATTCAATCTGTCATCACTATTCTTTTGCTCTCAATAAGTAGCGCAGCCTTCGCAGCCGACAAAGTCTATCGCTGGCGATTGGCCGAAACTTGGGGCCCTAACTTTCCTATTTTTGGAGATGCCACCAAAAACATGGCCAAAATGGTAAAAGAAATGTCCAACGGCCGACTACTTATTCGAATTGATTCTGCTAACCGTCATAAGTCGGCTTTAGGCATCTTCGACTTTGTCAAAAACGGCCAATATCAAATGGGCCATTCCGCTTCCTATTATTGGAAAGGTAAAGACATTAACACCATGTTTTTTACTACATTGCCTTTCGGCATGACCACCCCCGAGCAATACAGCTGGTTTTATTACGGCGGTGGTGAGCAACTAATGAAAGAAGTCTATGACAAATACGGCATTCTCTCCTTTCCAGGCGGAAATACCGGCAATCAAATGGGTGGCTGGTTTCGCAAAGAGATCAATACGGTGGATGATCTTAAAGGGCTAAAAATGCGCATACCTGGCTTTGCCGGTGAAGTGCTAGCTGAGTTGGGTGCTAAACCTACCAATATTCCTTCTGGAGAGCTTTATACCGCATTAGAACGAAATACAATCGACGCACTAGAGTGGGTCGGCCCTTCACTCGACCTTCGTATGGGTTTTCATAAAATAGCCCCCTACTACTACACCGGATGGCATGAACCAGCTACGGAATTGCAATTTATGGTTAACCAGCGAGCGTATCAAAGCCTACCTGCCGATCTTCAGCAAATTCTAAAGGTCGCAATGAAAGCCGCTGCCTACGACATGTATGCACACTCCATGCACGAAAGCGCAGTGAATCTTGCAACCATTCAAAGCGAATATCCCAACGTGAAAATTAAGACGTTCCCAGAGCCGGTAATGCAAGCAATAAAAATGGCCAACAAAAAGTTACTTGACCAATTTGCGGCGAAAGATCCAATGAGTAAAAAAATCCTTGATTCTATTCATAGCTATGGACAAAAAGTCAGAGCTTGGACTAATTTTTCAGACAGAGCTTACTTGGATAGCTACGATTCGAAGGAATAAAGCAAAGCCCGTCACCCCACCCTGGGGGAACCCATCAGTGCCGCCTCAGACTAAAGTCAGACCTACAAACCATTTTCAAATCCGGTAAAGGTCGGACTTCAGTCCGGCAGAGATGTAAAATGGATAATCTGCATCCATGTAGTATAATCTCGGCCACTCAAATAAAAGAACAAAAATTATCCGCATGCGCTTTAGACTCTACCTCACTAAACTGATCGACATTGTTGGTGCATTTTGCGCGTTGCTTATGCTACTGATGCTTGCCAATGTTTTTTACGATGTGATTATGCGATACCTATTTGATGATGTCAGCATCGGTATGCAGGAACTCGAATGGCACTTTTTTGCCGCCATGTTTATGTTTGGCATCGGCTACACTTTAAAAGAAGACGCCCACGTTAGAGTTGATGTTTTTTACGATAACTTTTCTCCACCAATCAAAGCTTGGATTAATCTATTTGGCTCAGTTTTTCTGGCACTGCCGATCACACTGCTGATTATTTATTACGGTTATGGTTACGCGCTGGAAGCTTATGAGATGAACGAAGGCAGCGCCGATCCGGGAGGGCTACCACACCGTTGGATAATTCGCTCGGTGATCCCTATTTCTTCATTGTTTGTGGTCTTGTGCTTGTTGCAAGTGGTGTTACAACAAATTGCGATTATTCGTGATCCGTCATTGAGTTTATCGTCCGAAAACGCCGACTCAAATCGTCAAACCAAGGTGGATGTGTAATGGTCGGAATCATACTATTTGTTGTTGCTCTTTTATTACTTTTTGCTGGCTATTCAGTCGCCTATACCTTTGCCGGTGTTTCCCTCATTGTTGGTTTAATCACCATGGGACCGGATCTCTTTTCTTTTATGCCTTATCGAATAATGAGCATTATGGAAAATACCACCCTTATGGCCATTCCAATGTTTGTATATATGGGCGTGGTGCTGCAAAAATCCGGCTTAGCGGAGCGAATGCTTGAATCATCGGCAAAACTCTTCGGCGGGATCTCGGGCGGTGTTGCCATTTCTACTATCGTGGTTGGGGCCCTGTTAGCAGCTTCGACCGGTGTGGTCGGTGCAAGCGTTGTCGCGATGGGTGTTATCTCACTACCGGTCATGTTAAAGAATAACTACCACCAGCCTACTGCAACGGGAGTGATTTGCGCATCAGGCACATTGGGGCAAATTATTCCTCCATCAATCATTCTAATTATTCTTGGCGATGTAATGGGGATCTCAGTTGGCGATTTATTTCAAGCTGCGGTAATTCCCGGCGCCTTATTGATATTTTGCTATGCACTTTACATTCTCGGGTTAGGAAAAATTAAGCCGGAATACTGTCCACCTTTACAAATTGATGAAGATAAAGGAGCATTAATTAAACAAGCATTAATCGATGTGGTTCCACCGCTCATCTTAATTGTTGCAGTTCTTGGTTCAATTTTTGGTGGAGTTGCCACCCCCACCGAATCATCATCACTCGGCGCCATTGGGGCAATGGTTTTATCGAGTTTTTACTCAGGATTTTCAGTTAAGCAAGTCAAGCAAAGCGCGCTTGAAACCGTGAAGGTTTCATCTATGATTTTTGCAGTATTAATCGGCGCAACAGCTTTTTCAATGGTGTTTAGCTATTCAGGTAGCGATTATTTAGTTGAAGATTTCATTCTGGGCTTACCAGGTGAAAAATGGACGTTTATTTTCTTAGCCATGATTGCCATTCTTATCTTAGGTTTTTTTATCGACTTTATTGAGATTGCGTTTTTGGTGGTACCTATCTTAGCGCCAATCGCCATGGCCTTAAACATCGATATGGTTTGGTTTGCTATTTTAATCGCAATGAATCTACAAACCTCTTTTCTCTCACCACCGTTTGGATTTAGCTTATTTTATCTAAAGGGCGTTGCCCCAAAATCAATCAAAACCACTACGATTTATAAAGGTGTGATCCCATTTATTCTCATTCAAATGTTGGTTTTAGGATTAGTTATCGCATTCCCAGAGAAGTTGATTATTTACTGATAAGCAATAATACTGATTCTAATTGAAAACAAGAAAGGCCGATTAACTTCTGAAATCTAGCCTATGAACTAGGCGACTAAACTCTATAGTCGCCAATAGCCTCTTAATAGAAAATCATTGTCGTTGGTGTAAGACGATTAAATCGCTGTACTATTGCAACGTCGATGTAAAAGTCAACTGAAACGAATAACTATCAGCCTTTTGTACACGACATTTACTTCCTAGCTGGCCACATTTTTTGTCACCAACACGAGTACCGGTGGTCCCTCTACGGTTATACACGCCAGTTTTCTTAATGTCTTGCAATAAATCACCTAACACTAGCACCGGATCTTCTTGCGAGGCGACAATGGTAATCACTTCACCCTCTTGTTTCGCCTTTTCAATATCGAGCTTTGCTTTTTGTTTTGCTGTTTGCTGGTCAAGCAGCTTTTGAGTTTCCGGTGGAATTTCAGACTCTAGGGACTCCATTAATTTCATGGCCTTGGGATACCCCATATTCGCGACACGATTTAAATACTGAAATGCCTGCTGATCCTTTTTACGCTGAAAATTGAGAACCGCCAAATCATAAATGGCTGCGGGATAATTATACTTGGCTGCTCGCTGCAAATATTCGTCAGCACGCTCAATGTCTACTTCAGTGGCATAACCCCATCGATGCCATTGAGACTTTATGTGTAAAGCCGGTAAGTGTCTCTGCAATGCTGCGCGTTTGATCCATTTCCATGCGAGATCTGAGTTTACCGGTGTTCCTTGCTCTCCATTTTTATAACTCACCGCTAATAAAGTTTGTGCATGGGGGCTTCCATTACGAGCAAAACGTTTGAGTTTTTTAAATAGGTCTTCGCAGCTCTCATCGCAGCCTAACGAATTGGATAATGAACTTTTTTCCCGCTCTTGCTCATCGGAGTAAACTGCGCTTGAAAAGCTTACTAGCAAGAAAGTTAAAACAAATAACGCAGGTGCGAAAAGGTTTTTGCCAAAAATATTAACTATTAAATTTTGCATCAGATATATCCTTATTCTATGAAATGCCGTCACTATCGACTTTAGCTTTCCACTCGTTAGCCTCCTCAATCTATCAAAGTAATCGTCAACAATTCAATCGACTATTTGATTCTTGATCAACGCTTCCAATGATTGTACGAAATACTTACTTGTCATTAAAACGAGCTAGGGAGAAGGTCAACTGCTCGATTTTCAGAAAAATCAATCAGTTGTTAAATTAGCTTTGTGATTGAAAGGAGTCAAGTCGAGCAACACAAGATCAGGGAAATATCGGGAATATGGCGGGATTCAACGGATTTATGCTTAAACTATCGCAAAACGCTATTATCTAAAGCTGATCGTTTAATCGTGATTATCAGCGGTATACAGCGTATTAGTTAGCAGCACTTTGTGGTTAGGAATAGCATTTGAAAATGATACTGCCACACCGTCATAGGGAAAGGCCGGATCACCTTGAACAACGATAAAATGTAAATGATGGTAGCCTGCTAAGCCTGAACGTCCAGTCGCACCCAAAGGTTGCCCCTGCCTCACTTGCTCACCGTACTCAACATAGATTCCGTTATAAGGCGAATGCAAATAGTAAGCAAAGGTACCGTCCCCATGATCGATCACTACATAATTTCCAGCACCACCGCCACCACTTGGCTGATCTTCAACAACCGCAATAACTGTACCGGCACGCGCAGCGAAAAATGGTTCATTAGGTGGTAAATTAAAATCAAACGCGAACTGATCCGGCTTGCCAACTCCATGAAACGAGCCGGAACAATTCACTAAACCTGTCATATAGGCTGTACCCACACCATAGGGAAGCACATATTTTGATTCACTGGTTTCAGGATAAAATCGCTCATGGCAGGCCTCTTCTGCCGATTCTAGCGATGAGTCTTCGCTCTTAGAGCTACATCCGGAAAACGATAACAAAGCAAAAATGGTTAAGTAGCCGACAAAAAGTTGAGATAAAATATTTGCACAGCGGCGTCCATTGTTAATCATAGTGTGTTTTCTACAAGTGGTTTAATTTGGAACATCGATTGTCATGAAAAACTTACCGAAAGACTAGTGAGACTAGCTAAGCCCACAATGAGAAAGTTATGAGTACGCATTAAACCACTGATATTACTATCTTTTTGGCGATTTTTATTTTAACTCACAGAATATAATTCACTCACCAATCGCTTTTCAGAAAAGCCAATTTTTCGCATTTTTGTAAAATGTCGACTTGATCTAGAGCCTGTCAATCTGTATAAATAGTGAACCACTCATCCTAAACGAGACTAATATGATTCGCGGAGCTAACTTCTTTGTGATTCACTATTTTGAACCGTTTTACCTCAGCGAATGGTTTAACGAATAGCCATTTCCTCTCTTCGCTTTCTAAAGCGAACGTCATCTCAGACTTAAAATTCATCTTGTTTAACAAACTAATTTGATTAGTCGTTCACTAATAATTTTGTTTTTATAAATCTGCGCCGCCCGTTTGTTAATTGGACCGTGTTTTTTTTAAACAAAGTAAATGCTATTTGCAAACAGACAATGTTTGTTTGCTAATGTCTACTAAAACGATTTTTATCTAATTGTTTTAGGGTGAGACAAGTATGTAACACTTAAACAAGTAATTTCTAAGTTCGAATTGAAACTTTCAAGAGGAAATTATAATGAATCACATAATAACAACACTCAAATCTACTAAAAGTATTCTTACCATCCTAATCTTTATCATCGCAACACCAATTAATGCGGCTTGCATCGACTCAGAATCAGAAAATAATAATTCGCGAGCAGATGCCAATGGCGATGTCTGTAGCAACACCTTAGTCGAAAGTACTTTGTCATCGTCAGGCGATGTTGACTGGTATCAGCTCACCGCCGCCAGCGGCTCGCTTAATGTTTCGATTCAACATCACCGACGTGATGATTTCGACTTTGAAATTACAGACTCCAACGGCAACACATTGATCAGAGCAATCACTTCTAATCGGCCAGAAACAGCGAGCATTAATGTCTCGGCCGGTACTTATTACATTCGAGTCAACAGTTATATCGGACGTGGTTGGTATGATTTGAATGCCAGTTTTACGGAACAAAATCAGCCACCAACCAATAATTGCGAGTTCGGCGCTCGCCCTGCAAAACCAAGCAATTTAATTCAATGGTTAAGTGGTGATGAGAATGACACATGCCCTGATATTTCAGGAAACCAAGGGGTGTTATTAATGGGCGGAAATTTTGACGTTGATGAAGCCTTCGTTAATCGAGTTAAACCAAGAATAAATAATGGTGACGTAGTGGTTCTGAGGACTTCTGGCTCCGATGGATACAATGATTACCTGCTAGGGTTACTTGACGCAAACAGTGTCGAAACTCTGCTGGTTGACTCTGTGAATAAAGCCAATTCAGATTACGTTGAGTGGGCCATTCAATCCGCCGAGTTTGTGTTTATTGCCGGTGGTGATCAGTCGGACTATTTAAACCAATGGAAAGGCACTATGGTGGAAAACGCACTCACTAGCGTTTATAACAAAGGTGGCGTTATCGGTGGCACCTCAGCTGGTGCAATGGTACAAAGCGAATCGATTTATGATCCTGATGGCATTTACAGCGTTTATTCGGATGAAGCAGTCACCGACCCTTGTCATGAATATATTAACGTATCAAACAACTTCTTAAGCACGCCTTACTTAGACAACAGCATAGTCGATACTCATTTCGCTCAGCGCGATAGAATGGGACGTTTAACAGCCTTTATGTCGCGCCTCTCATCGGGTATCAACGGGATAGGGGTTGATGAGGACACTTCTATTTTTATAGACGCTAATGGATTAGGCACAGTGGATGGCGATAATGCTGTTTATGTCCTTAAGGAAGGAAGCAGCACAAGCCGCACACAAAACCAATGTGGTTCTGCATTAATCTATGAAGATATTTTGCGATACAAATTGACCGCAGGCCAGACCTTTAATTTTGCTAACGGGCAATCGAGCGTTTCAGCCAGTTTGATTAGTATTGATGGAACAAAGAATAATTTTTATGTTCCGAATAATCCGTACTAGGGTATGACGTTCGTTTTGAGAATAAGAAACTAAAACCGAGATTGCTTCGTACCTCGCAATGACAATGGATCCTCCTTTGTCCCTGTCATCTGTCATCTGTCATTGCGAGCGCAGCGCGGCAATCCCTTCACTTCGATCTAAACCTAAAACCAAGATTGCTTCGTCCTTCGCAATGACAATGGCTCCCCCTTTGTCCCTGTCACCTGTCACCTGTCATCGCCTAAAAGCGCCTACTTTCCCCTCGGTGCGAGGAGGCACGACGCGGCAATCCCCTCTTTGCCTGTCATCGCCTAAAAGCGTCTACTTTCGGTGCGTACCCACAGCACTCGCTTGGCTCGCGGGGCATGCTAAGCGCAGCGCGGCAATCCCTTCACTTCGATCTAAACCCAAAACCAAGATTGCTTCGTCCCTCGCAATGACAATGGATTCCCCTTTGTCCCTGTCATCTGTCATCTGTCATTGCGAGCGCAGCGCGGCAATCCCTTCACTTCGATCTAAACCCAAAACCAAGATTGCTTCGTCCCTCGCAATGACAATGGATTCCCCTTTGTCCCTGTCATCTGTCATCTGTCATTGCGAGCGCGCGGCAATCCCTTCACTTCGATCTAAACCTAAAAACGAGATTGCTTCGTGCCTCGCAATGACAGTCGTTCCCCCTTTGTCTCTGTCACCTGTCATCTGTCATCGCCTAAAAGCGCCTACTTTCGGTGCGAGGAGGCACGACGCGGCAATCCCCTCTTTGCCTGTCATCGCCTAAAAGCGTCTACTTTCGGTGCGTACCCAAAACACTCGCTAGGCTCACGGGGCATGCTAAACGCAGCGCGGCAATCCCTTCACTTCGATCTAAACCTAAAAACGAGATTGCTTCGTCCCTCGCAATGACAATGGATCCCCCTTTGTCCCTATCACCTGTCATTGCGAGCGCAGCGCGGCAATCTCTTCACTTCGATCTAAACCCAAAACCAAGATTGCTTCGTCCCTCGCAATGACAATCGCTCCGTCATCGCCTACATGCGCCTACTTTCGATGCTAAAGCAATCCCTTTACAATTCTTTATAATTAACAAAGCACTTATACAACTGCGTGCCACACAAAACCGATGCAGATGGAAAATGCAATATGACAATCAAATCGTCAGGAGAGTATAAATAACTCACCGCATTTTCATTTTCTAAATCATCGACATTCAAAATTTTAGCGATCACCTCGCCTTTTTTAACATGCTGTCCCGGTTTCACTTTGTATTCAACAATGCCACCTTCCTGTGTATACAATATTTTATAATCTTCTAACTTGACCACATATCTGTTTATGTCTTCCGGCAAGCGAACATTATCAATCAAACACTGTTTGTGATTAAGATAAGTAATAATGCCATTGGCATCGTATTGCCCTGACTCAAAATCTATCACTTCTTGGCTACCCATCTCTAAAGTAAAAGCTTCCACCGGCGTTTGCCAATTTTGCTCGGGAAACTTTTTGGTAAGTTGTTCGGTCAGGGTCCACCAGTGACAAAAAGTGGCCTCGTCAAGCGCGCCACTAAAAACATTAGGAATTAGAATGATATGAGGAATGTTAAAATATTTTGCTGATTGATGAGCGTACTCGGGAACATAAATATGCCGTGTCGCCACAGGACCGTTATGTAAATCAATAACAATATCGGCATCCAAGGCCAATAATTGTAGTTGTAAATTAAGACGCGATGCTAATCCTATTCCCCAAGGTTTATTTAACTCCGCTTCAATCGACTTTCTCATCTTTTCTTGGAACAATGGTTTAATCGCTTCCATTGATTCTGCATTTTCCAGTGAATCGACAAACTCAGTAATCAAAGACTCTTGATAAAAATACCCGCGATTCCAGTTCTGACCATTAACCGGGTCAAATCGCCCCAAGGTGTATTCACCCGACTTAATATTGGTACCAACAGGGTTACAGTTTGGTACTAAAGTAATTTCACCGCGAATGGGGTTGTGTTTAAGAAACTCGATTAAATGATAAATTACCACGTTCCCTTGCACTTCCGCACCGTGGATTGAGCTTTGAATGTAGACCTTCGGCCCAGGCTCACATCCTTTAAATCGATAAACGGGCACATGCATTTTTCGTCCCGAAGCGTTTGAAGCAACACTAATATGCTCTTTTGTCAGCTGATTCATTCTATTTTTTGAGTTAGAGGTGGAAGCAAAAATATAACATGTTGGTATTTAAATAGCTTAACAACTTTTGGCTATAGTGGAAGGATTCTTTTTCTTAAGAATCCAAAACGAAGGCTTCGACAAGCTCAGCAGGCCTTGGGTTAGGTTTGGGTGGATAAAGTCTTAAGTCATAAATAAGCGCACTGAGCGCAGTCGAAGTGCCGCCTTATAAAAAGCTACCGTATATAAATGGCATCAATATCACAAATACCCCAGCCAGTATAATCACTTGCAACATCATTGAAATGATAATATACGCGTACTTCTCTCCCCGCTGTTAGTGCTGTCAATATCAACGAGAAGGTTCTTTCCGAGCCTTTTTCGTTTAGTTTTCCGAGGTAGCCACCATTATTACCATAGCAACCTGGCATGCTATTTTCACCAAAACTGATGAAAGGTGTTTCGTTAGCTGTTTGTTGGTAAATTGATTCTACCGTTGTCCATGGTCCATATTCGGCCGCGGATACAACTGGAGTGAATAGCAGAGCTAGAACTGATAATATGTTTTTCATTTTCTTGTTTCCTATAACGTTTTTTAAATTTACCGAATCGCAATCCCAGTCAAAACTGAAACTTGCTCGCTACCACAGCCATTTTCTTGAGTAGTGCCAGGAGCCGAACTCGCGTGATACCAAAGATCAACTTTAGCATTGGTTGCTTTTGCTGAAAGTAGAGTACTTAAAAAACTCTTACCGTACTCTGTAGAGTGATCGAACTTCAATTCCTCTCCCCAATTATTGCAGGTATTAGCTGGTGTTGGCGTCACCCCAAAGTAAACATATTGAGTATCGACTCTAACTCTATCGATAGTTCTAACTCCTGAGTAATCAGCTAAGGTGTTTGAGCTAAACAGAATGATGCCAAGAAGCATTGCTAGTTTTTGCATTTGATATTTTATTCCTTTATTTATGACTCGTTGCCAAATATTTATTATCTATAAGCACTCGTCGTCATTTTATACCCAAAGCGCTCTCTGTCATTGCGTACCCTCAGCACTCGCTCGGCTCGCGTGGCATACTAAGTGCAGCGCGGCAATCCAAATTTTTTTAGGATTTCAACACTTAATACTAAAATGACATATAGGCCCTATTGACAGCACAATCGCCAACGGTTTCATCAAAATTTACACTTAGTTTTTTACCCGTTGTAGCCGAAGTTATGGCGAGCGAATAAATTTTATTAGCTCCTTCGATGGTCATTTCATTTGACCCAACATTTACGAAAAAATACTTATCTGCACGGATGCAGCTTTCTGGCGGATTTTTAAAAGTAATTACAAAGTTACCATCTGCCAATGGATAAATCCGTTGTATAAAACCATCATGCCAAGTTGCAGCGGTCCCGCCAAAACTCAATAGACTAAAAATAATCCCAACTATATATTTCATATTTAATTTCCTTCTTTGCAATGCTAACCTAAGCTAATTAATGTCAGTTAGCTAATAATTGCTTGCCTTTTATTCAATCTAAAAAGCCTTAGTGTTTAAATGGTTTCGCTTTGATTACTGAAAAACAAAGCTACCGGTAAATTTTTTGGCGTTTTCCGGTCCACATTCAGTATCATGGAAAATTGGCCTAATTGGCGTTTTTGAAGTGTACGCGGCAAGCAATGCACTATAAACTCGCTCAGCGACTTTTTCGTCTAACTCGCTCCAGTAAAAGCTCCACTTATTATCGTTATTACATCCCGCTTTTCCTGCGTAAACATCCCCCTGCACGACGATGACGCTAGTACTGTATATGTACATTCTTTCAATAACCGCTGATTTTCCACCCCAATCACTGGCGTGCGAAGAGGCAGTTAAAGTAAACAAGAATGCTATTAATATTTTTTTCATTTGCGTTCCTTAGTATTTTAGTTTTTCGTTTGAAGAGTTTTTAAAGATGCTTTAAAGAACGAGCGCCCGCTAGTCATGAAGGTTTATCCAACCAACTTTTGGATAACCACTTGCACACCCATCTAAATGGAATGTCATTTTCTTCTCAGACATTTTCGCTGCGAGAATTAGGCTGAAAGCTTCTTTGGTATAAACGTCATTTTTAAGTTTATACCAAGCGTTGCTTCCACAATTATCAGGATTAAGCATGGTTTCATTGGTTCTAAAATAGTAACCTGATGATATGTTAATGTGTGTTTTTGAAATTGATTTGTTAGAAACAGTATATGCTTGCACATTAGTTGACATCAGAATAATGACTAGCAATATAAACTTATTCATTTTTTTCTCCCTCTGTAAGGCTGCTTTTCGGTTCTGTTTTAAATCTGATCATGGGGGGGGTAGGTGTTCTAAGTTAATAAACAGCAACTCTTCTAATAACAGCATGGCTACTAAAGCAGCGGTCGTCATAAATTTGGACCTCAACTTCTTTCCCAGATGTAAATACTGTAAGTAACACTGATAAAACCTGTGATACATCACTTTTCGCCAGATCAATTGCAGAAGTTTTAAATGATGATGCAGTAGCGGAACAATCGTTTGGATTAAGCGGCGTGTTGTTCAGCACAAAGAATGCTTCTCCATTAGAATACCCTGTTAAAACTTTTGTGACTTTTAGTCCCCCTTGAGTCACTTGGCCGGCGTATGAAGGCAAAGTGATAACAAGTGCAACAAAAATGAAAAATATTTTATTTATCATATTGACTCTATTGAAATTAATATTTCTCTTCATTAAAAATATTATACGGCTCTTTATCAATGATAACTAAATCAACCGTTCTACGACTTATCTCACTATCTAATCTTAAAATCGCCAGAAGGACCCAGCGTATTGTAAGTGACCGAATTTACGGAATACCAAAGAACCGGCTCACATGTATGGATATAAGCCATGATTTCTTTTCCTGAGGCATGAGCAGAAAGAACGGCTGAGTAAATCTTGTCATATTGCGGATGATCTTTTTTGACATAAAACTGATTACCTGTACTACACTCGCCTGGATTACCAAAACTTCCGTAAACCATAAACCCGTTACCACGTTCAATATCGATCTGAGTGGGAACAGCCCAACTTACTCTGCCCCCAGCGGTAGAGTTTAAGCTCATCACAGCGAACAATATTCCAACAATGTATTTCATATTAATACTCCTATTTTTCTACAAAAGAATGCACTTTAAGCTTTTGTTGTTTATTGAAGGAACTAAAAAGTGACTAAAAACTGAAAAGCGCCAGAGCTATTTAAAATTCCTACTATATTTTTTAGAGAGCAATAACATCTCTAGTCTATCGAGTCGTTTTAGTTACCTTTATGTCGTTTCGCTTCAAGCAGTATTGTTGAGTTGATGGAGTTAACCTAATCTACAGTGCTTCAAAGCTACACACTTAAAAAACATGAACCGTAATTATTTCTGTCATTGCGAGGAGGCACGACGCGGCAATCCCTTCACTTCAATCTAACCGTAAAAAACTCTAAACATGAGATCGCTTCGATACCTCGCGATGACAACCCCAACTTCGCACCAACTCTGTCATTGCGTACCCACAACACTCGCTCGGCTCGCGGGGCATGCTAAGCGCAGCGCGGCAATCCTGATCCTGCTTCAAATTGCTTACTCACTCTTAGATCTGGCGGTAACCAATTTAGGGTAATTTCCTTCACAACCATTTATATAGAGATTCATTTGTTTTTTCGCTGAATGTCCAGCTAAGAATAACGAGTACATTTCACTAAACATTGCATTTGATTTCGGCAAAGCGTAATAAGAAGTACTTGAGCAGGAGTCAGGGTTTATCGCAACGCTGTGTCGGATATAAACTATTTCTCTATCAGGGTAAGGGTATACTTGTTCAATAGTTCCCCAACCTGACCATTCACCAGCAAAGCAAGTTACTGGAAATACTGCTAGCAAGAATAACACTATCTTTTTCATAGTTACGTCCTCTACCAAGAGTTCTATCTCTCGGCATTTATTAGTTAATAAGGAATTTAAATTAGACAGGTTTTAGACAAAACCACAGTGATTCAAAATCCCTTTTGTTTAGTTTTTGTTGGCGAGAGAGGACTATTCTCTCGCTGAGTTTTAGCTTGTTTCCACCCCGCTATCCTTGGGCTCTGAATTCACTCGAGCTTCAAGTTGATCTGACCCAAAATCTCACAAAATCTCCCTTTTTGATTGGGGTCTATTAATATGCACCAAAGTGTGCGGGATTTATTCTGTATTCGCTATTCATTTCATATACTTCAAAACAAAATGACTCAGTAGATTCATCAGCATCTTTCATCTCTCGTCTAAAGCTATACCTATTTTCTCCGATACACGCAAAATTAATAAATTCACCATCTTCCTCACTGCCTCTATAGAAGTGTATTTTTTTATTGAAATCTAGTGTTTTCAACAACGAGGAACTAGATTCAAATAAAATCCAGTTAACTCTAGAATTGCTTGAAAAAGTCTTCTTGTCTATAGATAATACTTCAGATAAATAGTCTGTATCCTTATTAAGGATAGATGTTATAAAACTATTGATAAATTTTACTTCACCTTTCCTTGGTTTAACCAAAGAGACTTCATAATCTAAAAATGAAAAAGGTTCAAAACGAACATCTGTCATTTTGACTTTATATTTCTTCTTTTCGAACAATATCTTGTCATCTGCAACTACGACCACCCCAGTTACATAAACGGGCTTCATATGACCATAGATTTCTCTTCTAATAAACACATCATCATTAGTTAAAAGTTCGACTCCTAACGAGTCAAAATTAAACTCGCAAGATTCTCTACTAGGATATAGAGCGATATTATTCTTGTTTGCGCAAAGAATCCCCTCTAAACGAACACTCACACCCACAAACCTACTTGGGTTCGAAATGACTTCGTAAATTGAGTGCTTTTCCGATGCATAGATACCAGAACAAATCGACACTGCTATAAACCATAAGGCTATTTTAGAAAAGTATTTCATATTGGTTACCTTATTCTTTTCCCCAACTCATTAAGCCGCTTATCATTATCCCCAGCCCTCCACTTCTTTGTTATATACGAATTTTCTCTGTCGTTACCACCATAGATAGTTCGAATTGTATTCTCACCGCCAACCTGTTCGACGACTCTTATGGCTCCTTTCGGAGTAATTATAACATTAGGAATTCCAAATTCATTCACAATGATATGATCTTTCTCCCCTGGAAACTCTCTAGCTTTTTTGTTGTAATCATCTTTTTCATTATGCAAGTGAACCATAACTGCTACATTTTCTAAATCTTTTGGGTCAAAACTGCAAGTTGAGGAATCACATCCTTTTGTTGTCGGAGTCGAAGCGTTTCCATCATTATCAATAGTAAACCATTCTTCAGTAGGTATGTCTGGATCCGACATGTTTTCTCGCATTAGAATTACTTTCTCTGCATTTTCTGAAGATAACAATACTGGTTGAGGTGGCTTTATCAATTCTTCATCAATTGGTGGAGGAGTATTCTGTTCTGTGGTTTCAACTTCAGCTACTCTAGTTTCTCCAACATCCTGACTTTTCTTTTTCTTTTCTTTTTGTCTTTTTCTCAGCTTGTTCTTTTCTTCTCTCACTCTACTGTCGAAGTCATCCTCAAAAGAAGAAAGCTGTTCTTGAACTCCAGAGTACCCGCTAGGGTCAGTCCCAGAAAGCGGATTATTCATCAAATAACTATAAGCATTAATACTCTGACTATCTTTCGGAAACTGAATAAATGGGTCAACACTTAAGAAACGTCCCAAATTATAATCAAACGCTCGACCATTCATATGGATCAGTTCAACATCATCTAAATGTTCATGTCCGGTAAACCCGCGGGTAGAAACATCGGATAACAGTTTACCATTATTAGTATCGCCCCATAAAGCATCTCGAGGTTTCCCGAATATATCAAAGCTGCGACGCTCCACTTCTAGTCCGTCAATACTAATTACAGTATTCATAGATTGATAACCTTCAGTTACCAAATAGGTAGAATCTAATCGATCTCCGTGTAAAAACCTTAAGGTCTTGCTATTACCTTTATGAGTTAGTACTGCGTACCCTCCAAGGTAATGACGTTTCTCTATTGAAACGGAACCATTATCATCCGTTTCAATTTCTTCAAAACGCTTATCAACATAATAAGTAGTTGTTGTCTTTGTTCCATTTTCAATAACTTGCAAATACCGACTTTGATCCGCTCCATATTCAAAGCTGGTAGTTACTTGATTCCGAATAATATTGACTGGCTTATTGAAACTATCATAGATAATCGATAAACCATCACCGGTCTCCATATTGCCGTTAGCGTCGTAACCAAAGCTCACAGAAGTTCCATCTAGTTTCGTGACACTCTTGACTGCATTTGGCCCCCCCGTACTGCCGCCTACATAAGAATACGAATTAGCATAATCTGTTTTAAGCATTAGATTACCCAAATTATCATAGTCATAATCAACAGTTTCGGAAGGTAAGTAAGTTGGTGCATCTAATCCCGTGTAACTACGAGTCGAACGAGTAATTCTATGGAAACTATCATAATCAAAATGCTCTTCCGTTTGTTTAACAACTTCCTTTTTATTGGTTAGATTTCCGAAGTTATCAAATCCATTATAATGAATTTGAGCTAACTCATTAGCCCCACCACATGAATCAGATTGAGACACACATACTTTTTCTATCACTCCTGAAGTTTTAAACAGTTTAGTGTCATATAAACCATTTAGGTATCGAGCACTGGACGCTTTGCCGTAAGCAGAAACTTCAAGAACTTCTCTTAAAACCTCGTCCGAATTGTTAGGATCGATATTCTTAGTCAAATAACCAAAACGATCATACTCATAGGCTTCGATTTCACCAGTAGGATATTGCAACGCTTTTAATCTTCCATAGTACCCATCATAGGCGTAATCAAAATTAAACGTTTTGGTCGCGCCGTTGTGAGTGATTAAAGAAGTTTCAGTGGTTAATCTTGCGTCTGAATCATAGTAATAATCCTTTTGTAGGTTGCCTCTTATTTCTGTTGAAATAGCGCCTAAAGAACGAGTGTCATAATCCCATGTAGTATCGAGAACGTTGCTAATATAGCGGCTTTCCATTCGACCTAGGCTGTCATAGTTGAAACGAGTCTCAACTAAGTTAGCATCTTGCTGCCAACGTAATTGGCCCAAGCCGTTATAACGGAAGTTCCAAACACCGTTGTTAGGATCATCGAAGCTCACCTTATTACCAAAGCTGTCGTATTCCGCATGAATTTTGTTGCCATCAACGTCTTCGATGAGTATTGGACTTCCATTAGCGTCGTAGCGCATATAAGTTTTCTTAGTCGCCACGTCGGTCGTTGAAATCAATTGCTTGAGAACATTGTATTCTCTAGCCATTACTAGAGTTCCATCAACGCCTCCATCCACAGAAATAGAAGTACTATTACCAGTATGTGTGTAGGTTGCGGTGTAAGACTGCGGAGAATTGGAAGTGATTTTTGATGCTGGCCTTCCAAGCACATCATAATCAACATATTGAATATGGCTTCGTGCAGCGTCGTTTACAAATCTTGGTAAGTATTCAAATACTACTCTTCCTAATTCATCGTAAACAAACTCCTGCTCAACTAGTTCACTTGTCGACTCTAGGCTGGAAGTTTCAATCCGTAGTTTTTGAGAAGCTAAGTTATATTCTTCAACTAACGATGGCTTACCATCTTGAACAATGGTTTGCTTATAAACGGCATTAGCAACACAAAATGAACCACACCATTCAAAAGTGATAGAGCGTGTTGGTTCTAAGTTAGAGGTTACTGTTGCAGGTCGACCAAATGAATCAAAAGTATTAGTAACTTCGGTACCATTGGCATGAGTTTCTGTTAATACATTGCCATGTAGCTCATCCCAAGTTCTCGATACAGCATCCACAGTCCAAAGACCATTCGACTCAGAGTCCACAAAATAACCATCGTAAAGTGTGTAGTCTAACTCTTGCACAATCGTATTTTGAACATCTGTATAGCTAATTCCTGCAACTGCACTACCATCCGTTTCAATGTTAGTGATGTTTCCGTAACTATCATAAGTATGATAAGTGATAACTTTAGTAAGCTCGGTATCATTTGAAGAATGGGTTTCTGTTGCAAGCTGACGCGCATTACCGGTTTTCCATGTAACTTTCCTTTTAACTTCCTTGGCACCATTCGCGACCGCTCTTAACCCTCTTCCGTCAGTGTAACTTACTGTTTTGGTTGTAGTTGATTCATCGAGTTTATCAACCCACCAAATACTTTCATTGGCAGCTAGGTATTTATTATTGAGAACCGTTGTATGGGTAGTTGAATCGTCGCTCAGCACAATCGTTGAGTCGGTCAAATTTCCATAAGTATCGTAAGCGGTATAGACCGTCGATTCAGATTTTAATGCATTACCATCTGAATCAAAGAAGTCAGCTGCTTTTTCTTTTAGATGAATGAAGTAAACATCATCGTAACTTCCATCACATTCGTTGGAAATTAGGTCACACCATGTAAGATTTTCTACTTTAAGAACAGAGTTATCCGATGTTTCTCTTGTTTCTAAACTGGTCATTCGACCATTGAGTGGATAATCCATTCGGTAGTGAGCTTCACTAGTGATGCCGGTCGCATGGTTTATTTCGGTGATTGATTCATATCCCAAGAAACCCATACCAGCTTGATGGAAAACAGAATCGCCATATTGATATTCTGTGACATTTTGTGTTCCAAGTTGATTAGTAACTAAATGCTCAAGAACAACAGTATGCGTCGTTGGAATTCGATAGTAGTCGCCACCTTCTAAATCAGCGTTGTCAACTTTGTATGTTTCTGTTCCGGTTAGTTTATCTCTTTTGCTTTTGATAAAACTTGCGTATTTGAATTCATCACGTTTTCCGAAACTACTCACGCTTGGGTCATCTTCTGCCACCAATAATAAATCGGCTTCGGTGCTTGCATTATCAACAGAACCGAAGTGATAAAAAACCTCAGTGGGTATATTCTGTTGATAGACTAGTCCAATTGTTCCATCATGGTAATTTTTCGCTCCTACATAGTCTGTAATACCATCACCATCTATATCCACAGGATAAAAATAACTGATTGTTCCTACAATTTCAGTTTCTTCCAATTCAAATGTAACATTATCAACACCAGATACACCGCTGAGATACACTGAGAATTTTCCCCATGCCAATGGTGAGATGTTAAAGTCATCTCGCCCTGGCGTTTCTCCACCGTTACCCTCTCTACAGTGGTTTCTATTTCGATCACCCATACAATCTCTCTTATGGACATCTCTATCAAGAAACATAAAATCTTCTAGCCCATCACCATTGTAATCTAAGATTTTGAATGAGGAATGTACTGTGTAGTCTGGTCTTAATTGGCTAAAGAATCCTTCATAGGTAGTATCTCGAACAATTGCTGATATGCCAGTATTTATAGCTGTTCCGAATGAGCCTCCTTCGTTAAGGTATAGTTTCCAGGTATCATCAAAAATCAATAAGTCTTTGAGTCCATCACCATTAGCATCAATCCAGTGACTTCCTCCGCTAGCCATTGCCCATTCATTTTTTTCTGGAAATGTAATAGTCGAACTTGTAAATGTGCTAGTTGCTGTTGCTCCGGCCCCAGTTTGATTATTAGTTATTACTGACAATTCAACTAAGTCACCATCTTTCTCAAGCCTTGTTAAATCCGGGTCGCCATCGCCATCGATATCCATTATTCGATAGTCACCAGGTAAGAAGTCTGAGGTCGTATACCCCTCATCAGTTTTATCGACACCTGGTACTAGCTGAGTACTACAAAGATTATTGGTGCAAGAGCTGTGGATTCTTGATAAATACATATCTTGAAATGAAGAACGATGAAATAGGTAAAAACCTCCGGTGCCATCAGGTAGGGCCTCTGCACGACAAGAATTTCGGTGTTTATAATCATAACCATAACTCACAGGTCCGAACCCAGTATTGATGTACAATTGTTTCACCGTGCACGACATTGCGATCCCAAGGTTTGTCGTTTCAAAAGCCGTTTCTGTAGAATTGAGAGACGCTACACTCAGTCCTGCACTAGTTAACCCTAAAATATCCAGCTTGCCATCATTATCAAAATCTAACTGACCAAGTTTTACCCGCTCACCAGGGTCCCCTGTTGATGCAATAAATGGCAATTCGATTACCTTGTCGAAGACTAACTGATCATTTTCCAACTTCATGACATGAAGATTACTGTTTCTTACAAAATCTAGAATCCCATCTCCATTGAAATCGCCCATCAATTGGTTTGCAATACTCCAAGGCGCATCGAGATTAAAGATTTCATTGGTAGATTCGACTTGTGCGAACTCTATCGACTGCCCACTATAACTGAACTGTCGCTCAGGAAGGCATTTTTCTACTCCAGCATCCAAGCCACAGTGTGTTATCGATTTAAGCCTCGATTTATTTGTAACTGCACTTAATTGACTCTCGTAATTCAAATAATATCGAGCTGCAATATCGCTATTGATGCCTGTTTCAATTTTCGAAATTCGACGCTCAGTAACAACAGTATCTCCTGCAATATATTGGAATGATTTATCATCACGATCTTCATAAGTAATATGGACATTTCTATCCGCACCAACCGTATCGACACCTGTGTAATAAATATCTTCAAGTAAGAACTCACCCGCGCTATTAATATATTCAAAGTGAATACTATTTTTAGTCACGCTATTGTCTAAAACTTTGTCAATACCCCATTTAATTGGTGTAGTGTTGTTTAAAGACTGAGTAGAGTTAGTATCGAATCCATAATAATGCTGCTTCCCCGACTTATCTGTCACCAGGAAGTAGGAAACTTTATTGTTGTAACCGGCTCCCTTGAGTTGAATTTTTCGGAAGCTTTCTTCACGAGTTCTATATTCCGAATTAATACTTCCGTACGAACCACTTATTAGAATTAATTTGCTTCCATCAAGGCAAAGCCTATCCGAATTAGTGAGATCGACCCTACTTACGTCTGAATCTTCAGCCCAAGTAGCACCACAACGACTTATTACGGAACCGGCAGATAGACTCCAGCCGACTCCAGCTACACCATTTGAATTACCGCTGTTATAGGATAATGCGACTTGAGGTTGCATCCCTCTTCTACCAGGAGGTAATTTGATCGGCACGCTATAATTAACGTCACCATTTGATACCTGAGCAGAACTAGCTAGACTACCAACGACATCAGAAGTAACTGGGACAGAATTTGTGACTTCGAGAGCATCAGCTACTGATGATGCAACCATTGAAAGCGAACCAATCGGCCTTTCTTGGGACCCTACGAAGCCTAAATGAACGCCTCCATTAATATCACTGACAAAAATATTGCTATTGCCGCTTCCATTTGCTGGGATGAGCAAGAGATCGGTCGTACCATCACCATCTTGATCTACAAAACTGGTGGTATAACCTGAAAGGAAAGTTGGCGCTTCACTATTGAATTCTGCAGTACTGCTTGCTTGAACTATAAAACCGCTTCCATCAGGGATAAGCTTATAGACATCGTCTGTAGTTTTTGAAACCAAAAAGTAAGTTCCATCTGCAGCAAGATAAACATCGTAATCTACTTGAGCAATACTAAACTCGGTTGCTACTTCGGTAGACAGCGAAAGTGTCGCTGGAATAGTATAACTATTACTATCTTCAACAGTAATTGAAAAGCTATATGTACTTCCTCCAGCTCCGCTTACTGGTGTGCCCGTGACTTGTCCTGTTGTAGAATTTATGGTGAGCCAGCTAGGATTGCCAGACATTGTAAATTCGGCTGTACCTAAAACATTACTGACTTCAGGAACGAAATCTACAGTTGAGGTTGTATAAATATAATCTGGTAAAGCACCAGAGATAACCGGTTTAGTAATCGAGTGTTCCAAGCTTGTTATAGAGCCAGTAGGCGACGTGAACGCTTTATTGTGCTCACTACCAGAAACAGCCTGTAGATCAATGTATCCATCTACAATAGAAGCATTATAAGAAGCCGCAGACCACTCAACATTGCGATAGCCATTTGAGATCGTCTGAATTAAACTTCCGGTGTTACTTAAAATATAGGATGTTCCACCAGAAGACTTAGCTTGGAGGAAAATTTCATCCAATCCATCCGATGTTAAATCCCCCACATGAACCACAAAGTCCGCAGGATTTGCATCAAACTCAAACTCGGTATGACTTGCAACATTGCTAGAATTCCAAGAAACAATCGCGTTTCTTACCGGTTGAAAAATAGTCACTGGCGTAATGATATCGCCATGTAATAAAATAATTTGCTTAGTACCAAGCATTAATAGCTCATCGCCCGGCTCAGAGGTAAAGTTACCCGAATAAACGCCGTAACTTTCTTCACTCCAATCTTCTATGGCTGAAATTTCTGGGTGGGAATCGGTCCAGTCTTTGTGAATACTATTTATGTAGGCATCTGTTTCCGAAACAGGAAATAAACCAGTATTACCACCCGCCGACTTCGGCTGAACAATAACATCGTCTTTATCATTACCGTCAAAATCGCCGACTATCTCATTGTGGGTACTGCTAGTCCATGTAAAAGGCGCATCCCAAGTTACCGCTTCAACCGTAATTGAATTGCTCACTCTCCAACCAGAACAGGCTTCAGGGCCGCCGTTTAAATCCGGATTACAGGCTCTTATGCGATAGGTGTATGTTCCCGGAGCTAAGTCAACTACGTTATACGAAGTATCATTTCTTCCGATAGTCACCAAACTCCCATAACTGCCACTATTCAAGGCTCGCTCTAATCTATAATTCCCACCAACTGAGAAACCTGTCGACGCCCCAAAAGTAAGCGTGAATGTTCCGTCTTCATCTGTTGTTGGCCCAGAAAGACTTGAGGGTCTGCTGGGTGGTGCAACAGGCCCGTCACACCCGAAAGAAGAGGTTGAGCTGTTAGAACTCGAACCATTTTCAGTCATCGACTGTTGAGATTGAGCAAATGGTTGTTCGCACTCTGCAGCGCTAACCTTATTGGATAGGCTACCAGCGAACGCTAGCAAACAGGCAATGACTAATCGATTCATTATTATTCCCTTGATATTTATTAAACTTATTCTCTAATTGAGAGATGTTTTTTCTAAAATTTAAAAATGCTTTTCTAATTCCAAACACTTACTTTCTTGTCCTTCACACTCTAATTTAGGTAAAGCTATGTGAGTGCTATTGGTTTCTATTATTACCATCAACTTCTTTACTACTTTATTTAAGCTCTGTTGTTGGGTTGATGAAACTAATCCAACCTGTGCTACTTCAATGTTAACTATTGCAATTGACGATAGTTACCTTCTGGAAACTTGATGCTGTCATCATCTAAAGCCTCGTGTCGTTAGCACAAACTGAGACTTTTCTTTCACCCTATTAAGAATCATTCGCTGATTACTTTACTCAACAGTTTTTGCATGTTGAATTTCTGGGTGGTTATGAGGACTACAACCTGAAATCCATAGTTTCACTTTTTTCCCAGACAAATGCGCTGCCAACATTAGTGAGTATATTTCACTAAAAACAGGATTGTTTTGTTTACTAACTACATACCAAGCGGAGTTACAGTTATCAGGGTTTACAGACGTATCAGATATTTGATATATCCCGTACCCACCATGCTGATTGTGTGCATAAGCTACGTTTATATCTACGGGTGGTTTCCAAGTTCCAGCATTCAATAAATTTGAAAACATGAATAACAATCCGAATGAAATTAGAATTACTATTTTTCTCATTACATTTCCTTGAATATATCAGTTTGATAACAGAACAACCGAATTAACATCTTCACCATCACCCCATCGAGTACAAGTCCCCATTCCGGAAACTTTAATCGTTCTACCCGCAGAATGCGCGGCTAGTAGCATTGCATATTGTTTCTTACCAACTTCAGAATTCTCATCTTTAATCATCCAATAATTATGTGTCGCGCAAGCTGGTTTATCGTTAGGAATAGCTGAATCTAAGAAAAAATAAGTTAGCCCATCACTTGCACGAACGAACAAGTGAGTAATTTTTCCTTCTTGAGTACTTGCGGATACTATATTGACTAGCCCAACTAGAACTAGCGATACCAACATGGACACTTTTATAAACTTCATATTATTTCCTAACCTACTTTCTATAAACCTAAAACCAAGATTGCTTTATTTCTTTCTAAATGACCGAAATCTATGTTCTATCCCACTCTAAAAATTTTAATTCGACCGTTAACACAGCTACTGTCTTTATCGTAACCGATATTAACTTCTTCACCTGTTGTATAAGCAACAAGCAAACGGCTAAGTACTATTTCTCTTATTTGATCTGAAGTCGCAGGGTCTATAATTAAATAATCAAGACTGCTACATTCTGGGTAAGTGCTCGGTTGCCCCTCCACCTTGACTAAAATCTGAGTACTGTAGGTGTAAGTTAGTACATGAGTAACCTTACCTTTAAAATTTGCGTTATAGCCTGCAAAAACCGAATTGCTAAATACAAACAAAGTAAATCCAAATACAATATTTTTCATAACCTACCTTATATAAACCGGCTGATTGCTCGAATTTTGATTAATCACATTACCACTCCAATGAAAGGTCACGGCGACGCACTCAGAGACATAAAAACGCATATCCCTCCTGGCATGAAGGGCAGACAGTACAAAAGACATTTTTCTATCGAAGTTAATATCATCTTGACTGATGTAAACGTAACCGGATTGACCACACGAATTTGAATCACCAAAGTTTCCTTTAACTACCAGTCCGTTGTTAACTAGTTCTACTTCTTCAGGAACAGCCCAATTGCTGTAGCCCGCTGCTGATACACTAACACTCACTAGTACAAAAATTGTGATTAATATATTTCTCATTTTCTATTTTTTTCCTAGCTATAAAAAGGTCTACCAATAAATATTCAAACTGTGTTGTTGGGTTGATAAAACTAACCCAACCTACTGTGCTTATAATCTAACTCTCATCGGTGATGCTTAGTATTGAAATAGGTCTAAAATTGGCGTTACCACACCAGTTAGCCAACGGCTCGCCAGGAAATATGTTTCCTGTTTTTTTACCAGTCGTGATCAGAGTCATCGCAATGGTTAAAAGGTGGTTAAACTTAAATTCACCGACCTCAGTCTTTCGTATAACATACCAATTCCCTGTATCCATTTTTATTGCGAAGTCATCCGCACAGTAGAATATTTGTTTAACCTTTTCACCGCTTTCCGCCAATACTGAGAAGGAATTTAACAATAGTAAAACGAAGAGTGTTTTTTTTAGCACTTTCAAATTTGCCCCTCCAATCTAATATCCAAAGAAAGCATAAATATGTTTTTCATTTTTTATTTCTTCCCGCATTGCTATTGCTCTATCTGTAATCCTTTGAAGTAACAAAACGTATCACTTTCATTGGAATCATAAAAAACTCTAACCTTCTTCTTTGAAGACTTAGCCACCAGAATCATCGACACTAACTGCGCAGCATTGGCCTGCTTAGCATCCGTAATTGAAAAATAATTTTTAGTGTTAGGACAGGTTTCACCAATTAGATGAACATGCAGTGAATTAGGTGTTGTGTAGGTATAGACCACTCCTATTTCACTCCAATCAGTCCATCTGTCAGAGGACTTCACAGATAACGAAAAGGTGATTAGAATAATTAAGACTATTGATTTCATTTTAGTTCCCCTATTACTGAACATCTTCTCTTTCGAGCATGACGTAATCAACCTTGGGCGCTTCGTTATACGTTGCTAAAGTTGCGCAGGTCACGCCTGCGGCTGGAAGGTATTTAACTCTAACTAGCTTTTTATTATTTATTGCGGCAGTAAAATATGAACTCCAAACGGAGCATGTAAGAGCATCTATGTCATTCACAGTGCCTTTAAGGTTACATATTCGGGTATAGTTATTTCGCCAAGTCCCTCTAACGTTGAGATTTCCCGTAGAAGTGACATAGAGATGAGTAATCTCCCCAACACAATATAGATTCGCTCCATAAACGGCTTTGGAACTCGCTAAAGTTAATAAAATTGCTATAAGTAATTTTTTCATTTGTTAGCCTTTCTTAATCTATAAATCCTAAAAACCGAGATCGCTTCAATTCTTCGCGATGACGAGCAATTCGAGATCGCCGCGCTTTGCTCGCGATGACAATTTTTAGATCGCTTCGATGCCTCGCGATGACTGGTCGATTTTAGATCGCCACGTTTTACTCGCAATGACAAAGTCATTATTTAATTACCCGTAAATAAGCGATAGTAGGAAAGTTACTCTGCGACACAAAACATGTGTTCATAGTGGTAACGCTAACCTGTTTATCTGCATAGAAAGCAGCTGTTACAATCTAAATATCGCTTCACCATTAGGATCATTTTTGTTCCATCTTATCGATATAGATTTACATTCTTCTGGGCCTATTGAAGTACCTGAAATAGTGAAAAAGCAAATATGATCGTTACGATGGCAGCCGACGTCGGTAATCGTTCTTGGTCCAGAGTTTTCGGCAAACGACAAAGGAGAAGCTAGTAAAACTATTAAAATCACAAAGCTTTGAGCGACAAATTTAATCATTTATATATCTCCTATATAAACCGGTGTAGGAGCGCTATTGTAGGTTGGCAACGTCGCGCAACTGCCTTCACCAGAATAATAGAAATGAGCTGTGCCATTATTCTTTTTAATGTTTTGCAGCATGCTAGCCCACATTGCACAAGTGGTGATACTGACATTATCTCGAGGTGTTTTGAGGTTACACACAACCGTGTAGTCTCCTCGTCCACTATGCAGGATATTCAAATTACCATTGGCATAGACTAAAACTCGGTTTACCGTCACAGAACACGAATACGCCGCCATCGCTGACGCAGGAAATATCATTATTAAAACAATTATTAGTTTTTTCATATTATTCAGACAACCATATTCGATCGAATTTTAGGTAGCCATCTTTAGTACCACGCATTTGAATTGCTATATTTCTGCCCGAAGCCTGCGCAGCTAGTGCTGTAGAGTAAAATAATTTGGCGAAGTCTGGGTTTTCAGAAAGAGGGTAGACTGTAGCGTTCGCATTAGTCGGAGAATAGCCAATAGCTTCAGCATCGGCTAGATTTAATGGAGTATCAAAATACAAAAGAACTAGTCCTCCTGAATTAATATAGATTTTTTTAACCTTTCCACTATAGGCACAATATGGACTTCCGGTTGATGTCAACTGGCATGTTGGTTGAGCTGCATAATTTGACGAGCTAAACAGAAAACCGGTGGCCGCAAGTATGCAGGTTACGATTAATTGTTTCATTTTTTCTCCTTAAACCTTTTTGAATCTCAAAACACAGATCGCTTCGATGCCTCGCGATGACAATATTTAGATCGCGCTGATGCCTCTCGATGACCACTTAAAGATCGCTTCGATTTAAAACGTAATCCAAGTTTGTCCTTTCGATTGTTAACTCATTATCCGTAATATCCGGTCAGTCTAGATATCAAAATTCGGACAAAAGTTATCAATATTTGGACAAATTTGTGTCTATTTAGGAAGTTTTGATTAAAAAACAATCAACTTTAATTAGAGCCGGACAAAAAACTATTCGAAATGAATTGATGAACAATTAATTGAAATAATATCTTTGAAAACGAACTAAAATCCTTGTAACCGCTTTTGGGTGCCTAGCTTCCCTATGTATTTATGGGCGCGACTTTAACAGGAAAATTTTCAAAATAAAAGCTTCATGTTTTATGAATTGATCTTTTGGTTAACAAGCGCTTAATTTGAACGAGTTATAAGTACGAGAGGACCGTTTGAACATCTCGTGACGAAATAATTTGAATTGAGGAGCACCTGAGCCGAGAATTCCCTCTACCAGCCCTTCTGGTGCTAGAGAGGGAATTTGAGTGCTAATACCTATTAGAGCTCAGAAACGCTTTGGTTATTTTAAGACCGAATCCCGATCCCCTTCACCAACAAGTAATAAGCGGTTGAAAAAAGTCCGACGATAAACACCAAGATTAAGATGATGGCATTTTCTATCGGAATATCTGAGAATCCGAAAAAACCATAGCGGAAGGCGTTAACCATATACAAAACAGGATTAGCCATAGAGATCCCTTGCCAAAACTCGGGGAGCATTTTTATCGAGTAAAACACACCACCGAGATAAGTCAGCGGCGTTAAGACGAAGGTGGGGATAATGGATATATCATCAAAGCTTTTTGCGAATACGGCGTTGACTAACCCGGCGGTTGCAAACATCATTGAAGTTAAAAACACCACAAAGATCACTACGCCCCAGTGGTTAATATTTAAATCAACAAATTGTGAGGCAACGAGTGTAACGATAACGGCTGTGATCAAACCGCGACTTGCTCCACCAAAAACATAACCCAGTAAAATAAACAGGGTTGGAACTGGCGCGACCAAAAGCTCTTCTACATTGCGTTGGTATTTGGCGCTGTAAAATGATGATGCAACATTGGAATAAGAGTTAGTGATCACAGACATCATGATAATTCCGGGGGTGATGTATTCCATGTAAGTAACACCGTCTATCAACCCAACTCTTGATCCAATTAACTGACCAAAGATGACAAAATAAAGCGTCATTGAGATGGCTGGTGGTAGCAAGGTTTGTATCCAAATTCTAAAGTAACGAGTGACTTCTTTTACAATGATGCTCTGTAAGGCAATAAAGGCTTGTTTGTTATAAATATTACTTTTCATTATGTTAACCCTCCTTACCGCTAGATTGAGTCACTTGCTTGCTTGAATTTGATTCCGTGAGTTGTACGAACAATTCTTCTAATCGGTTTGCTTTGTTTCGCATACTGATCACTCGAATACCGTGTTGTGACAACCAGTCAAAGACTTGATTGAGTGCTTTTTCTTTTGGTAGATCAATTTCTAAACAAGTATCGTCACGCTTTCGTATATTAACTTTTTCAATTTCAGGCAGTTCATCGGGTACTTTATCAACATCGAGTACAAACGTTTCAATATCTAAACGAGAGATCAAATCCTTCATGCTGGTATTTTCCACAATAAGCCCATGATTAATGATGGCAATATTGCGACATAGTTGTTCGGCTTCTTCTAAGTAGTGGGTAGTTAGGACGATGGTTGTGCCTTTTTCATTCAGCTCTTGCAGAAAAGTCCACATGGTTCGACGAATTTCAATATCAACACCAGCGGTTGGTTCGTCGAGTATCAATATTTTAGGTTCGTGCATTAGCGCTCTGGCAATCATTAATCGACGCTTCATTCCGCCGGATAACATTCTGGCTTGGTCATTGCGTTTTTCCCAGAGATCTAATTGCGACAAAACAACCTTTGCCCGTTGATGGGCTATTGCGCGGGGGACACCATAGTATCCAGCCTGATTAACCACAATCTGCTGACAAGTTTCAAACTGGTTAAAATTAAACTCTTGCGGTACCAACCCAATACATCGTTTAGCGGCTTCAAGCTCTGTATCGATAGAGTGGCCATAAACCTTTACCTCACCTTCACTTTTATTGACTAAAGAGCAAATCACGCCAATGGTGGTCGACTTTCCAGCCCCATTGGGTCCTAACAGCGCAATGAAGTCACCTTTTTCAACAGAAAAAGATATTCCTTTAAGCGCTTCAAATTTATTTGCGTAAGTTTTTTTAAGATTGGTGATTTCGATAGCCAAATCTGTGTTTGAAGTAGCAGAGTTGAGACGTTCGCTAGTCGATGTATCGGACATTTAAAACCTCGTTTTTCCGAAAATAGATATTGCTTATACTGGGCCACGATCATCACTTGGGTTGAGATGACAGTGGATTCTGATTAGCCAATCAATTAGTCGGTTGGCGCAATGCAAAGGTGGTGATTATGCCAATAATTTCAGGGCTATTCCATATTAGAATAGAAACCGCCCTATTGTAGGTCGTACCTCTGAGCAATGATATGGCTGAATGGATACCCGATAAAGCGGTGAAAAACTATAACCTCCCCCCAAAATTCCTATCAGACTACTGCTTATAACCCCATTTTTCGATCAACTGATTGTCGATCCCTAAATGATTTAGAATTCTTGAGCTTACAAAATCAGCTAAATCATTTAAATTTTGCGGGTTGGTATAATAGCCCGGACAGGCAGGCATAACGGTTGCACCGTCTTCCGAAAGGGATAATAGGTTTCTTAGGTGGATACTGGAAAAAGGCATTTCTCTGGGAACCACGACTAATTGACCTTTTTCTTTGAGGACCACGTCAGCAGCACGTTCTA
Organism: Kangiellaceae bacterium; assembly: GCA_965230525.1. Lineage (GTDB taxonomy): Bacteria > Pseudomonadota > Gammaproteobacteria > Enterobacterales > Kangiellaceae. The sequence continues at coordinate 2,391,827 of OZ246008.1, read as the reverse complement.
ATAGGTTATTACTTGCGCCAGTGGCGATTGCAGAGATGCTTCCCATACTGGCTGGGCAAATGACCATTTGCTTTGGGGCCGCTGAGCCGCTTGCGACGGGCGCATACCAATTTTCTTTGGCATAGACTTCAATCACTTCACTCGAACACTGGCAATAATCGCAAAGAATTTGTTTAATTTTCTTTGGCGCTTCGGGCACCTTTAAGTTCATTTCAGTGGCTAAAACGATACGGGCAGCATCCGAAATCAACACATGTACTTGTTGATAAAACCGAGTTAAATGAGTTAGAAGGTTTAGACCATAAATAGCGCCTGATGCCCCCGTCATGGCAAAAGTAATGGAGGTTTTTTTCTGTTGCGTATCGGGTAACTGGCTCATACGGGTTTAACTCAGTTGTTTAGCGTTTATAAATGAGCGGGTCGCTCTGTTCATTTGGTTTAAATACGTTTTTACCGACTTAGCTGATCAAGCAGTTTTTGGTGGATCCCATCAAAGCTTCCATTACTCATTATCAAAACATGATCACCCGCGGCAAGCCACTGGCTTAACTGCTCTAAAATTTCTGTCACCGATGCGAGAGACATAATCGTTGGTTGTTGCTCGATGGGTAACTGCCACTCATAATCGGGTGGCATATGGAATATTACTTTATCAGCTTGCTTGACTGAGTCTAGCAAAGTTTCTTTATGGCAGCCCATCTTCATTGTATTCGATCGCGGATCAACCACGGCGACTATTGGTTGCGAGCCTACTTTGTTTCTTAAGCCTGCAATGGTTGATTGAATAGCCGTTGGATGATGAGCAAAGTCATCGTACACAGTAATACCTTTGACCTTTCCTTTCAGCTCCATTCTTCGCTTTACGTTAGTAAACTGGCTGAGCGCTTTGAGTGAGTCTTCTACTTTGACACCGACATGACGAGCCGCCGCAATGGCAGCCAAGGCATTGTTAACATTATGATCGCCAATTAACGACCAATCTAATTTTCCCGCCATATTTTGTTGATGATATATTTCACAAACACTGCCATCAGCTTCAATCTTATTGACATGCCAGTCCGCCCGTTGGACCGCATCGGAGTCTGAATGATTGGGCTCGATCTGACTTTTAAAGGTTTCGGTCGGTGTCCAACAGCCGCGTTGCAAAACTCTCTCCATAGCGGGATAGTGAGTAGGATGAATAATTAAACCATTTTGCGGAATGGTTCTAACCAAGTGATGAAATTGGGTTTCTATGGCATGTAAATCGGCAAAGATATCAGCGTGATCAAATTCTAAATTATTGATCACACAGGTTCTCGCTCGGTAGTGCACAAACTTGGATCGTTTATCGAAAAAAGCCGTGTCATATTCATCCGCTTCGACCACAAAAAAAGGTGAATCCGTATAACGAGCCGAGACGCCAAAATTCCCTAACACTCCTCCGATTAAAAAACCTGGATTAAACCCCGTCGCTTCTAATATCCAAGCAATCATGCTGGCAGTGGTGGTTTTTCCATGAGTCCCCGCAACCGCAATCACCCATTTGTCATGCAGTATATTTTCCTTTAACCACTGAGGACCTGAACAATAGGACTGATTAGAGTTAAGCATGGTTTCTACAAAGGGATTGCCTCGCGACAGCGCGTTACCAACCACTACTTTGGCAGGATTTTGTTTTAATACTTGAGTATCAAATCCCTGGTCTAAACTAATCCCCAACTGCTCGAGCTGATCGCTCATGGGTGGATAGCAATTTTGATCGGAACCGGTCACTGTAAAACCTTTCTCAATGGCTAGTCTCGCAACGCCCCCCATAAACGTTCCACATATACCTAATATATGAAGATGCTTGTCGGTTTGAGACGAGGTATCAGATTGATTCATGAAAACTGGAGCTTTTTAGTTTTTGATTGACTGGTACAAAATGATTGGCGCTGAAGTCAGCGAGTATTTTGAGATTGTAACATAGGTTCGGCAAATCTAGCGACGAGCTTATTCGCTAGATACTGCGGTAGTTATTGGGCGAGCACCTATTGAGCTAAACGCTAACAAGTCGAAGCAATGATGCCAAAGGGTTAATTTTCAACGGCCGCATAGGCCTTATTGTCAAACCACTGAGCAAGCTCAGGAAGTTTGGCGGGTTCACTTTGACAACCCACGGCAAAGAGATAACTTGTCGAATTGGGCACGTCCCCTACAGTGAGTGAATAACTGGCCTTCGGTCGCCCATCGTTTAAGCATTGGATCAATTGTGAGGTTTGTAACTGACTCAATTCTGTTAATAAGTTAGCCAGCACTTGTTGATTGTTTTCGGTTAAAACAAATCGAGTCGGTTGCTTTTTCTTGTTTACATAATCGACTGACAACACCTGTTTATTATCAATCATTAGATGATAACCCTCACATGAGCTGTCGGCACACTGCTTCACTAAAGAGAGACTAACTGCCGCCGTTTTAGTGATGTTAGATTCATCGTTTGCCGTTTTATCCGTTGCAGGCCCTTCGTTTACGAGATCGGCTTTTTGATCTGGCGATTGAATGGCTTTACTTGGTTCATTAGTTGAAGGCGTTGGTGCTTTATCATCACCACAAGCAACTAACAGGCTGACCAGCAAAAAAGCAATTAGATATTTCAATGAATCAATTCCTATAAAATTAAATTTTTTAATTCAAATGTAGGCTAAACCTTAGTCTATCACCACAAGTCTATCACCACACTATCGAGACTCCCTTCAGCCTCGGTGTCGCACTGAAGTTCGACCTACAATGGATCGGTTTTCTTTTTCACTTGTAGGTCAGACTTTAGTCTGTCACCGCACTATCGGGACTCCGCTTCAGCCTTGGTGTCGCACTGAAGTAAGACCTACAACGGATCGGTTTTGCTTCGTTGTCTTAGGCTTCTTAGCCGAGTCAACCCGAGCAAAATCAATGCAGATAACGATAGACTCCCGCCACCACCGCCACTTGAACTTTCTGGAACATCATTAACGGTAATGGTTGCAGTTGCAGTTGCGGAATCTAAGCTACCATCATTAGCGACCAGCTCAAAGGTTAACGCTGTATTGCTGCTAACTTCTGGAGCTGTAAAGCTTGGTGTTAAAGAGTCCGCATTGGTCAAGCTGACTGTTGGGCCGCCGGTTTGACTCCAAGTGTAGGATAAACTATCACCTTCATTATCGCTGCTGGTGGCACTGAAGGTGAAGTTGGCACCTTCATTGACACTTGAATTATTAACAGAGACAACCGGTGCTTGGTTTGGATTGATACTAATGGTGACTTCATCGCTCATCGACTCAGTGCCGTCATCAGCAGTCAGTTGAAAAACGTAATCCGTATCAGCAGTTGGACTACTGGCGATAAAACTCGCCGACAAACTATCTGAATTAGTAATCGATACACTTGGGCCAGAGAGCTGTATCCAAGCGTAAGTTAAAGGATCATCATTCGGATCGCTTGCCGTTCCAGTCAAGTTCACCGTAATATCATTACTGTCACGTGCCACGATTGTGGTGTCGGTTCCAGCATCAACCACAGGGCGAGTTTGCGATGGGCAACTATTATCCTCCATTACCGCTTCACTAAACATCGGCGCACCGGCATTGCTAACCACAAAATTATCTATTTGCCAGCCAAACTCACCGGTATTGGTGTCGGTTCCAATGACAAAGCGAATTCTAAGCGAGCTGCCAGTCAACAAGTTAGCGGGAAAGGTAATTTGGTTATTGGTCAAATCCCGTGTTGAACGAGTATCGACATAAGCGCTTCGGCCCGAAAGCACCCCATTAGAGCTTTCAATGGTTCCATTGTAGGGCTCTGATAAGCTAGCACCAAATGCAGTGACATCGGTCCACTCCCCGTTGTCCATCGACACTTCAATGACACCACCATCCCAGTGTTGCAAAGCATTTGGATCGTCATCACTGGTTTCAAACTTAAAGAAGTGATCAAAACTAACCACTAAGTCACCACTGCTCGGAATGGTAATTTCCGGTGTGATTAAACGAGAACTCCCCGCTTGACCACTGTCTTCACCATGCCACAAACCATTTCGCACGGTAAATGGGACGATGTCAGTATCGGCTTCAACCGTCCAATCAAGTAGGGATAGTTGCGCTGATTGCATATTATCCGAACTCGCGGTTGCGGCTAAATCGAAGTTACCAGAAAAACTAAAGTTTAACGCGGCGGGTTCTACAAATTCATTGTCAGTTGCACCGATTTGGTCAACGGTAGCGGTGACAGTCATATTCTCATTAAATGTTGCACTGTTGACCGAAAGCTCGGTGGTCACTACCTCCTCTGTTCCAAACCCTGCCATTGCTGGCACGGTAATGCTATTGGCAACACTTAGGCTTGAGTCAGCGCTTAGGGATACATTAAATTCGGGAACATCTTTGGCCGAATAGTTTGAAAAGGTAAATACCAAAGTCGCGCTTTCGTTATTATCCAATACCCCATCTTCATCACAACTATCCGCATCAATACTGGCTTTATCAAACGCAATTGACGCTTGCACGTCGACACCAGTAGAAAAATCTTCGACCACGCCTAAATGACTTGCCGAATGTCTGTCGGGGGCGACCGCATTTGCTCCCATACCCTTGAGCGAAAATGCCTGTCGAAAGATTTCGAAATCATCCACATCGTTGGCTAATACTGCTGCCAACATCGCGTCACGAGCTTCCAACAATGTAGGCGCATTGGGCGTTAGTTTTAAACTCGCCACCAAATAATCTTTCATTTGTTGCTGAGCTTGGGCAAAGCTATTTCCTGGCTTATTTATCAAGCCGACATAGGCCGCCCATAATGTATTGGCCCAGATTTCACCGGTCCGATGAACTTCAGCATTACCAGCCCCACTAATGCCGAAAGCAATATCGTGAGTCAATGGCAGACCGACCCCTTCTTCGATATGCTTAAATGTCAGCGCATTTTTTGCAGTGTCGATTGTGTAGGGAGCCCGTCGAATACCATCATAGGCATCACCCACAAAGGTGGATGCGGAATAAACACCTTGAAAGTTTTCATTACCCGCCACCAAGTTGTCCGATTCTTTTGTGGTCATCAGCAAGGCGACAAAATCACTCCAACCTTCTCCCATACTTCGGCCTTGGTTATTCGAAAGCCCCCGCGAATTACCGACTAATCGATTAGTTAAATAATGCGCCCACTCATGGGCAACAATACCATTATCCAAGGTGCCATCTAAAGGCCTTGCTTCATTGAATAACCTCGCTTCGAGGGTATCATCTGCCGCTAACGCTGCTTTTATTTCATCGCCTTTTTCTAAAGTAACCATCATGCTGGGGATAGTGACAGTTTCATCTTCGCCCCCTTGCACAATCGGAGCACCCGAAACGTTGTTAACCATGATCACACCCACAGCTCCTTGGTCCTGAGCGTTTTTTACCTTCACGGTAAAATTACAATCACCACGATCAATGATTGCTATTTTATTGGTCAAATCGGTAACAATTGATTCACAGCCATCGGTAATACTGGGTGTTTGATCATCGATCATTGACATAACCCCAGTCACATCAAATTCTTCTGGACCAAAACCGGCCGCGCGGGTGTCAATATTATCAATCCCAGAAATGGTCACTTCAGCGTTACTTAAGAAGGTCCACAAAAACATTTGCATTCTTGGATTACCGCCGTCCGATGGTGTCGACATATTGGCATTGTTGGTGCCACTGGAGTCTTGCGCTTCGACCAAAAGGCGATCATTTTCAACGCCGCCACGACCAAAATTATTGTTTTGTGCATTACCAGAAGCTTCGTCAAATCCGCTGTCGTAAAACCAATCATGGAGAAAATTATTAACATAGAAGAGACTAACAACTGCATGTTTTTGCGCATCACCGGTTAAACCATCGGCAAAGGTTTCAAAATCATATTCAAATGCATTGGGGCCACTCATTTCAGGCCTTACGTCGACATCATCGAAGCCGTTTTCACCGGAAATATCGGCGTAGGCATCAACATTGTTTCCCGCGGTTGTGGTTTCAGAAGCCGTCAACCAAGGATCGCCGGTAGACAAACCAGCATGATCAAGCGTCACAGTATTTTGGCTTACATAGGTTTCACCGGGCGCAACAGTATCGGCGATATCGCCAGTCGGATGCGGTGTTAAGTCGTTTCCTTGGGGACCGTCAAATGGAATCATTTGACCGCTTGAATCGGCGAATACCTTGTAGGTTGTGGCAACATGAGAGGTCAGATTATTTTCAAACAGTATTTCGCCGTTAGTGGCATCAACCACATAACTATAAAATTTTGATTGTCGACTGCCTCTTTTAGAGGTTTCAACTTCAACGTAGTAGGCCGGTGTTAACTGGTGTTCGCTGGTTGGAAATAATAGTTTTTGCGCGCGAGAATTATTTGATAAAACAAAATCTTCAAGCACTAAATGATTTGTTAATTTCGAGTATTGTTCAGCCTTGGTGAGTTGTCTATTGATCGCTTGAATAGCCATTGGCGTATTCGATTTCCCCACGTTTTTACTAAACGCTATTTCTATCGCGTTAGCCTCAGATAGTACAAATCCGGAGGGCTTAAATTGTGTGGTTGGCGAAAAATAACCTGATGATGCAATCAGTTGATTATCTCGATTAATCACAAGACTAATATTTCGTCCAAAAACTTCTAGCCCGTTCACTTGTTGCTGATATTTAGCAATGATTGCGCCGCGGCCAGTATTGTGAATCCAAGTTTCTTGTGATTGATTAATGGCAGTCTTATTGGCACCATGTTTAGATGCGATTTGTGCAAAATAAACAGCAAGAGACTTAGCGTACTGCGGCTCGAGTGGTTGTGACTTATCAAGCGGAATAGTGGCGATTTCGCCTTTGTTCCATGCAAAGGTTTGTAGCGCCAACTGTTTATCGTATTGGCCCTTGGTAATCGACATTTCGGGAGACTGTTTTAAATGCGATAGCTTTAGGTTAGGAGTCTTTGCGAACGCGGCTTGGGTAGCTAAAATTCCGCTTACCAGAATACATAAATTGGACTTTTTGAATTGCATAATCATTCTCTTTAGTTACTTTCTGATCGACCTAACTGGCTACTCTAATCTCTAACAGACCTCTCCTTGTGGTGTTTGATTTGCGAGCTGTATTTGAAATCGATTGGCTAATAGTTGTAGAGAGTCTAAACCATTCTAGGTTACTTACCTTGGTGAATATTCACTACTTTTGCTCCAATATTCGCTGAAATTGGCGCTCTCGCAGGCTATTTCCAAGGAATTAAGACTGCTTAAATTAATTCCCTATTAGTTAAAACTAGCAGTTGATCACAAAAATTACTGTGCGAATTATTCAAAAACGCTCTTAAATTAGCCGATTCAGGTCGATTTAGCCTTGATAAGGTTCTTTCTCGGTAACGATTAATTTATAATTCCGGCCGCTGAAAATAACTTCCCTCTTCCTGGAGATCGTCTCAATATGGCCAATAAGAAACAGAATGCCTTTTATGCTCAATCTGGCGGTGTGACCGCAGTAATCAATGCTTCCGCTTGCGGATTAATCGAAACAGCACGCCAACACAAAGACAAGATTGGCAAAGTATATGCTGGGCGCAATGGCATTATTGGTGCTTTAACTGAAGATTTAATTGATACCAGTAAAGAATCTAAAAAATCCATCGCAGCACTTAAGCATACACCGTCGGGTGCCTTTGGTTCGTGTCGTCATAAGCTAAAAAGCTTTGAGGAAAACCAAGCAGAATATGAGCGCTTAATTGAAGTCTTTAAAGCACATGATATTGGTTACTTCTTTTATAACGGCGGTGGCGATTCAATGGATACCGCTAACAAAGTTTCTCAAATTAGCCAAAAAATGGGGTTTCCTATCACTTGTATTGGCATTCCAAAAACCGTCGATAACGATCTACCAATTACCGACAACTGCCCTGGATTTGGTTCGGTTGCAAAATATGTGGCGGTTTCAATTCGAGAAGCAGGTTTTGATGTGGCCTCCATGGCAGAATCATCTACCAAAGTGTTTGTGATGGAAGTAATGGGTCGACATGCAGGATGGATTGCTGCTGCGGGTGGACTTGCTGCCGAAAACGAAGGCGATGCACCGCACATCATCCTGTTTCCAGAAATTGCATTTAACAAAGAAAAATTCCTTAAAAAGGTCAAGCAATGCGTCAAAAAGTTTGGCTATTGCGCCATAGTTGTTTCAGAGGGCGCGGCTTATAAAGACGGAACCTTTTTAGCCGATGCAGGTTCAGTGGACGCGTTTGGACATAAGCAATTAGGCGGTGTGGCACCGGTTGTTGCACAAATGGTCAAAGATGAATTGGGCTACAAGTATCATTGGGCAGTAGCCGATTATTTGCAACGCGCAGCTCGACATATTGCGTCACAAACCGATGTTGACCAAGCTTACGCCATGGGTAAAGCAGCGGTAGAATTTGCACTAGCAGGCAAGAACGCAGTGATGCCAACGATTGTTCGTAAAAACACCAAACGATATAGTTGGACCATTGGCGAAGCCAACTTATCAGATGTGGCCAATGTGGAAAAAATGATGCCGCGTAATTATATTTCTAAAAACGGATTTCATATTACTGACGCATGCCGAGACTACCTATTGCCATTAATAAAGGGTGAATCTTATCCTCCGTTTAAAAATGGTTTACCGCAATATGTAGTATTAAAAAATGAACCCGTTAAGAAACTTTTGAAAAAGAAATTTAAAATTTAACTGGTTAATTAAATCGCCACACGCACCTCGTAAGTAAGCGAAGTATTGCTCAACAGGGAGCGACTCGCTGGTGCTAAATGCAGATATACCAACGGCGAGGCTCTTTTTAAAAGAGCCTCGCCAAAAGTACTTAGAACAAAGCATTTACTCCCATCTATAGCATCTCTTGCTCTAATTTAAACTCCAATGTCACAGTTTGTCCCGGCTGAGCGATGGCAATATTGTCTTTCAGTTTAGGCGTGTACTTCCATTTAGCTAATGCTCTTCGGGCTTCTTTAGCGAAAACGCCGCGCGGTTTTTGATCAACAATAGTAATATTTTCCGTGGCGCCCATGGCATTGATATCGAAGGTCATTGTCACGTAGCCTTCCAACCCTTTCTCCGCCGCCACTCGAGGATATCTTGGATTTATTCTAACCTTTGGAACCGCCGAGTTATCGCCTTGTTCGCCCCAAAGCCCCACTACAGAGCCTGGTATAACCGGGCTGCCAGGATTAAATGCCACATGCTGAAAAGTTCTGCGAGTTGGCGGTGTTTTTGGTGTATCAGAAATATCGCTAACCACCTGTGGCAGTTCCGGCTCTTCAAACTCTGGAAATGTCCTGATTTTATCCTTAACTGGATCGTCGACTTCTTTGTAATCAATCGAAATAGGAGGCGGCGGCGCACTCTCCACTATTTTTACTTCGGGCTTAATCATCCAGGTCATTCCCAAGAACATTAGAAATGATAAAACGACAGCAAATACAATAGATAATAATTTAGACATGGTTTTCGCTCCTTTGTGAATATGATTGTTATCATTTGTCTTTCATCTATTACAAACGTAACATTTAAAATTAAAGGGTTAGCCTGTTCTAAAAAAGTTAATATTTTTTTGGGTTAGGCGAGCGTGCTGGACTTGGCGAGAATTTAATCCGACAACTAGAACATCTTATTATTTAGATATTCAGATTTTATCAGCTTGTTAAATCGTTGAATAAGTCGATCTTTAAACCGGCTATCTTTTAAGCTATTAATTTGCTTAACTGCCGAAAACAAGGACTGTTTATATCCTTGGTCAATTGACAGCATCACAAAGTAGGCAAAATCATAAGCTAATGAGAGAACCTGCGCTGGCGGGTCGATTTGATCCGCTTTTAGCGCTCTGGGTGCACCGCTGCCGTCATGACATTCCAGGGTTTGTAGGCAAAGCTCGGCAGCAATTGACCAGCCAGCCATACGACCTAAAATACCATTAGAAATAATCGCTTGAGGCAAGCTAAGCATGTCGAGCTGGCCCTGTTGGTTGGTTTTTTGGCTCAATAATAGAAACACCATGGCAGCTTCGAGCTGCTGCTCATCAGCGGAGTGGCCAAGCATTGCATTCAGTTTATAGGCTAATTCAGAAAATATTTGATAGAACTGTCGGCTCTGTGGATTTTGTTGGTAGCGATTAGACATGTATTCGAAAAACTCGATGTCAGTGGCATCCATAAAACTAAAAGCATGACCATCTTCAGGATCTTGCATTACCAACGACAAAGTGAAGTGACCGTCATCCATTGCGGTTATCGCTTTTTCTGCGGTAGCGGCTTTATCACTCGGATCAGCAGCTTGGATTTGCTCAATCATTTGTTCTAGTTTAGACAAGGTTTCCGCATCAAATTCGCCCGACTCGATTAACTTTGTGAGTTCTGCGTGCACCAAATTAGCCACGGCGACCGCAAATCGGCCATAAACATCATCGTAAGCAATATCATTCGAGCGAACGAGAGAAAATAAATCCTCTAATTTATGTGTGGCATTCACAAACGCATGCAAGAACACCATATTGCAATTGCCCTTGATGGTATGAATCGCCCGAAATAGACGGTCAATCACATCGTCACTTACCGAACTCTGTAACTCAGACACACATTGATTTACGTCGGCAACAGCAGCGGCAACGTCTTCAAAAAACTCTTGCTTGATTTCATTATCTAGTTCTAAGAATTCTTGATAAGGGCTTGCAGACACTAAACTTTCTCTATTGTTTATAGTTGCTTTCAAGTATGGCAAATTTTCTTAAATTATTCTGGAAAAATAATAAAATCATTGACTTAAAATCCATTGCTAAAAAAATATTCAAGATGAAGATAATTTGCGGACAATAAAAAGGCCCCAATCAAGGAGCCCTTTCTGCTAATTGCTTATCGCCTAACAGATTAACATTGGCAATAAGGCAAATGGCTAAGCGACACTTAGAATGTTAAAAGCGGCGCAATTACTAAGCTAACAATCGCCATCACATTGATCAAAATGTTCATCGCAGGACCGGATGTGTCTTTGAAGGGGTCGCCCACAGTATCGCCAACAACAACCGCAGCATGAGTATCTGATCCCTTACCGCCGTGATTGCCCTTTTCCACGTGCTTCTTAGCATTATCCCAAGCGCCACCGGCATTCGCCATCATTAACGCCATCAATACACAGGTAATCAATGCACCGGATAACATCCCACCCAGTGCCGCGGCACCTAAGGTGAATCCAACAACAGCCGGCGCTGCAATGGCCAAAGCGCCGGGTAGTAGCATTTTCTTCAACGCGGCTTGAGTTGCAATATCCACACATTTGGCACTATCTGGCTCTGCAGTTCCTTCCATCAGACCTGGGATTTCTTTGAACTGTCTACGAATTTCTTTGATCATATCAAATGCTGCCGAACCAACCGCGCGCATAGTGATAGCTGAAACTAAGAAAGGAAAGATCCCACCAATAAACATTCCCATTAAGACCAGCGGGTTGCTGATTTCTAATGAAAAATTACTAATGCTAACCGATACGATTTCGATGTACGCTGCAATAATAGCAAGTGCCGCCAAACCCGCTGCACCTATCGCAAAACCTTTACCAATAGCGGCAGTGGTATTACCAACTTCATCGAGTCCATCGGTAATTTCTCGAACATCCGCGCCTAGACCGGCCATTTCGGCAATTCCACCGGCATTGTCGGCAACCGGACCATAGGCATCAATTGCCATAGTTATCCCAACCGTTGCAAGCATTCCCACAGCTGCAATCCCTACTCCGTAAACGCCCGCGTCACCAAGCAGCGCAGAGCTAGCAAAAATAATGGCAGCAATGGTCAATACCGGAACCACCACCGACTCCATTCCAAGCGCCAGTCCGCCTATCATTACCGTGGCCGGTCCGGTTTCGCCTTCACGGGCTAAATCTCGAACGGGTTTACCACCGGTATAATATTCGGTGACCAATCCAATAATACTGCCGCCAATCGCACCGACAATCACACAGTACCAAACATTAATATGCAGTCCTAGATGCGCCACAATCATGTAGGCGGCAGCGATCAAGATAATGGTAGCGCCCAGTGTTCCCGTGCGAAGCGCTTTAGCGGGCTCCATGCCTGAAAAAGCTCTAACCATCACAATACCAACAATCGAGCAAACTAAACCGACAGAGGCCAGTAATAGCGGCAGAACCATTAAAAATTCTTTACCATTTTGCGACAAGAACTCAACCGAGGCCAATCCCATGGTTGATGCGATAGCAATGGTTGCAATCATGGAACCACAATAGGATTCAAAAATGTCTGATCCCATGCCTGCGACATCACCAACATTGTCTCCGACGTTATCGGCGATAACCCCAGGGTTGCGAGGGTCGTCTTCAGGAATCCCCGCTTCAATTTTACCCACTAGGTCAGCGCCTACATCGGCACTTTTGGTGAAAATTCCGCCACCAACCCGTGAAAATAATGCCACTGTCGAACCGCCCATACCAAACCCGTGAATGGCTTCTGCGTGTTCAGCGCCAAAGAAATAATAAAGAGCCCCTAGACCCAAAAGCCCCATTGAGGCCACGGCTAACCCCATTACAGAGCCGCCATAAAACGCCACAGTCAGTGCACTTGATGAACCTTTTTCGGCGGCCGCTACGGTTGTTCTCACATTGGCTTTAGTCGCAGTGAGCATTCCAATATAGCCGGCAGTCGCTGAACTTAACGCTCCAACAACAAAAGCTGCAGAGGTGTGCCAACTTTCAAAACCGATATAAAGTAAAATGGTTAACACCACTAAAAAGCCAAACAGAATGGAATATTCTCTGCGCATAAAAACCATAGCGCCGGTGTGGATGTCTTCAGCGATTTTTGCTGTTTTCCCTTCACCGCCAGAATGTTTGATGATTAATAGATAAATGACAAAGGCTACTACTAGCCCTACTACGCCAAGAATTGGCGGTATCTGAACAAGATCCATACTTCCCTCACAAAAATTAGATTTATTATTCGGTGAAGCTTTAACTGCAAGCTCACCCGTTTATCTTCACGTTGGGCAGACCTACTTCTGGGCACGGATCGTCAATGATTTCTATCGACCGCCCAATGCCTAAGGTTTGATAGCCATTCCTGTTATTTTTATTGCAACAAACTCGCTATCTAAGCTTTATAAACCCGCGAGACGACTCTAACTCGCAGAAAACCTAATGCTTGTATAACAATAAAGTATGATCAGAACAATCAACTCGACCGAGTTATTTTAACTCGTTGATTTATAAGGTAAAAATTTATTTTATTTGGGCTGTTTCTTTTGCACTGCACTATCAGTATAATACGCGCCCAAATTCAACCGCAATGAAAACCAATCATGAGCTTAAATACCGTCCCCGCTGGAAAAGACCTTCCAGAAGAAATTAACGTAATTATTGAAATCCCTGCACATGCCGACCCAGTAAAGTATGAAGTCGACAAAGATAGCGGTGCGTTATTTGTTGACCGCTTTATGGCCACCTGTATGCATTACCCGACTAACTATGGTTATGTGCCGCACACTTTGTCGGAAGACGGCGACCCAGTCGATGTGCTAGTACCAACGCCATTTCCGTTGCTAGCTGGCTCAGTAATCACTTGTCGCCCGATTGGAATGCTAATGATGACTGATGAGTCAGGAACCGATGCAAAAATTCTTGCGGTTCCTTTGAAGAAGCTTTCGCCGATTTATCAAGGTATTCGTGAAACCACTGATATGCCGGAGCTTTTGCTTAACCAGATCCAGCACTTCTTTGAACACTATAAAGATCTAGAGCCTGGAAAATGGGTTCGAATTGACGGTTGGGAAGATGCCGCAGCCGCTAAGAAAGAAATTTCTGAGAGCGTCAAGCGTTACGAAGATGCACCTGAAAAACCAGCATTTTAATTAGTCTTTCCTTTAGGTGTAAAAAAGCCGATGTCAGTGCATCGGCTTTTTTGTGAACTGCAAAAATGTTAAGGATTAATTTGTTCTAGCCATTAAAAATTCGATTGGCTTTGACTTGATTCGAAAAGCCTTGACTAGATTCTACTCGCTAACTTTTCTTCCAACTCAGGTAAGTTCAGCTTCATTAATCTAACCTTGGCATCAAACTCGCGTAAAATCGCCTGATAGGTAGGATCTTCTCTGAGCGGTTCAAATGCGGGGTCGACCTTGACTAGCCAAATATTAACAAAGCCTTCTTGAATCGCCTGCCTTAGTAACCCGAGCGCTTTTAAACTATCGCCACCAATCGCGGCAATGGTAGCCTCGTTGTATCGCATTAGATGCGGGCTGGCAAATTCGTTACTCACAAAATACTGTATTTTTTCTTCCGCCGCAGTCAAGTAAGATTCGGTTTGCAAACTGTTACCCAACGCTTTGTATGCAATGGCAAGACTGAGCTGGATATCTATCTCCATCCGGTTCTTACCTTTCTTGTTATTCTCTCTCAACAAGGACAGCGCGGCTTCTAAATCATTGATAGCATATTCCCAGCGCTGCGAATGCAACGCCACAGTGCCACGCCAAAACCTATCGACCCAAAACTGTGATTCTTCGTCCAGTGTATCCACCCAAACTTGCAGTTTATCGAAATCTGATTGAGCCGCCCAAAGCATTGCTTGCATGTAAGGTAATTCTTTTTGCAGTTTTAAATTGTCGCTTTGTTTGAGCAGCTCTAAGTTTTGTTGCGCTCGCTCAAAATAGCCCAATGGAATCAAGATTTCGTGAGCCTTTGAAAGCCATTCGTATTGTTCACCGCTCAAATCACCGATCCGTTTGTAGAGCTTGTAGGCTTGATCCAGTTGGCCTACAGCCATACTGACTTCACCCGCAATGACATAAGCATTGGCGTAATTGGGATTGTTACGAACAACCACATTAAATACATTCATGGCTTCTTCGTATTTACCACGAGACATCAAATCAATGCCGTAATTAAAACCAACAACGGCCGCTTGAGGATCGATTTCGAACGCTTTCTCAAACAATGCGGAGCCGTCTCTGACATGCCCTTCGTCTTGCAAAATACTGCCATACCACATATAGGCTTCGGCATTAGATGGGTTTAATTCTATGGCCTTATTTAAATGAAACTTGGCTTTGGCAATTTTTTCTGGCCGATGACTCATACGATTTTTGTCATAAGCTTTTTGCCATGCCATTAGTCCCATGACCGCGTGCCCTTCCGCCAAGTTTCGGTTTAATTGCAGCGATTTTTGCACGTGCGGTTCGGCAAGCTCGATCGCCTCTTCACTTGGAATTAACCCGTAACTCGATTGCAATAAGTAGGCTTCGGCAAGCATGGCATAAGCTTGCGCATATACTGGGTCAAGGCTTATCGCCTTTTTAAAATGCGTAATTGCTTTTTCAAAGTCATCTTTTGATCGACTTCGCACATACGCCACCCCACGAGAGTATTCAGAAAACGCGACAATGTCTTGCGTTCCGATATTGGACGAAGTTGGTTCCGCCTTGCCGAGTAATTTAATCTCTAGGGTATCTAAAACCGACTGAGCGATTTCATCTTGCACTGCAAATACGTTAGTGATGTTTTTGTCCCACGATGACGAGAAAACATGTACATCTTCGTCCGCCTTAATCAGCTGAGCCGTGATTCTAATGAGATCGCCTGAGCGACGCACACTTCCCTCTAGAATATACTGAACGCCAAGTTCTCTGGCGATTTTACGAACATTTAAATTTTGATTTTTATATTGAAACGACGATGTTCGCGCTGCCACGCGTAGTTTTTTGTTGCGCGCAAGAACGTTTAGCAACTCTTCTGATAGACCATCCGCAAAAAATTCATCTTCTTCAGAGTTACCAAAGCTAGCAAAAGGTAAAACTGCAATGGTTTTTTGTTCAACCAAGGGTGCAGTTAACTTAGTCACACTAGGAAGCGGCTCGATTTGCGCCCCTACAGGTTGGCTGGCACTGTTCCAATACAAAAATGCCGCCGTCATTCCAAACAAGAGAATAATGCTAAATTCTGCTGCGCGATCTTTTACCGACCGCGTTTTGGGTTCTTCCCCTTCGGCTGTCGCAACCGTCATTCGTTCATGCTTAATATCGAGCATCCAGCCAATAATGAGCGCAATCGGAAAGCCAGAAAAGGCAATCAAAACCATGGAGGACATGACCCACTCTGGATAACGTAAAACCGGTAGGAGAATATCCGAGATTTGGATGATCCCCCAAGTGACCGCTGCGTAAACCGTAGCGACTTTAAAGATTTTTCTACTTTTGATGTCTTCCCAAACAGTCGACATGTGGCGCCCTAGTAAATGAATCGAAAAATATGAATCTGTATTTATAAATCAGAAAGAACTAAATTTTTTTAATTAATTTGACTAACGAAGGTATCAATCTTTTATTGCAAACAAATTGCATTGACCAGTTGCATCTAAAAGAAAGGCTGTTCATCAGCCTGAATATTTTACAAGCCATTGATTTCCAATAATGGCCTTGCCACCCCATTGACGTATTTGCGCCGACATTTGATATAAATCCGCCGCTTTAACATTAGGGTGTTGCTCTATTTATAATAACCTATAAGACGGTTTGTTCCATAAAATGGTTTGCAATATTTGCAGATTTTGGCCTAAATTTGGTTACAAGCTGTAAATAGTTGATTCTGCAAGTATTTTAGCCACCTTTTAGCCACCTTCTAGCGAGCACCTGGTTAGCCGAATTAAAGCACAATTGGGTTTAAGTACAATTTGGTTAAAGCACAATTGGGTCAAACCACCCTTAGATTAAGGTAAAATGAGATTAAAACCAATTGTCCGTCAAATCAGAATACCAAATCTGAATACCACATCAACCTCTCGCGAGTTTGACACAATTGCAGGCTAAAAGTTTACCCAACGCTAAAAATTAAATAAAAATATCGCTGTGCAAATCCCGCTACGCAACCGCTAGTTTTTCTTTCGTAGCTCGAGTTCGCCACTCACCGTCGACATTCTTATCTGTGCGCTTCCTTGACCTAAGGTAAATTTGAGTTTTTCGGAGCCAATAAATGTTTCGTTTGGCTGGTCTTTTGAAAGGCGATTGACAATATCTCCGCCTGGCCCAGTATCTAAGTAAATTCGGGCATCGAGGTTTTCTTGAGCAAAAAAGATACTCTTGCCAGAGACATTACTCATTCTTAAACGACCCGACTCGAGTAGGTTTCCGCGAATGCTTGAGTCACCGGAAACGGTTTCGATTTGTGCAGATTCTATATCGCCAGTTGTCACTTTTATATCAGCCGAAACGCCAGTTATTTCTATATCTTTAGCTAAAACCTTTGCATCAACATCGCCGCTGACAGTAGAAATCTGCAACCGTTGATTTTCACCATTGATGACAATTTCGCCGCTGACGCTGTTAATATAAGTTTTGCCACCCGCGGCACTCATCTTAACTTCACCACTTATTGAGCTTATGTCAACATCATTGGTGATCTTAGCTATTTCAACATCGGTTGAAACCCCTCCAAACTGAAGCCTGGCGTTGAGTGGTACCATAATCGTCAAATCGGAGCCGTTTCCGCCGCGTGCTCGAGAGTTGCGATTGGGTAGCACGACTTTTACGAGTGTTTTATTACCCTGAGTTTCAAAAATAAACTTTTCGGTTAAATCGTCTAACTCACCTTTTACAACAACCTGATTGTTATCCCAACCTTCAATTTTAATGTTGCCGCGAGTATTACGGATATCGACTTCAGCGTCTGCGCTAACATCCAGCGCTTTATCTATTTTTTCTCCGGCCAACAACGGACTAATGGCAAATAAACCAAATGAAAGCAATAGCAATTTAGAAATCGGTTTTTGCATTAAATTAACCCCTATAAAATTCTAAGTTGAAAGTTGAAAATGCGGCTGTGTTAAATTGTATTATCCAACTTGGCCAATTGCGATAAAACCGTCAACTCTTGTTGGTAAGTAACACGCAATAAATTTGTAAAATTAGCATCAAACTGCTGTCCCATGGCTTTTTTTAGCACGAGAGAAGCACGTTCAATTTCCATTAGTTCGGTTTCAATTTGTCGAAGTAACGCTTCATCGATATTAGCTCGATTCATTGAAATCCGTGCCATCAAGCTAGCTTTGGCGGCTTTAAATTCTTTTTCCATTTGATCGACTTGTCGACGGTAATAGCTGGCGTCAACCTCGCTCGAATCATTGGTTTGAAAGCTCACGGAGGCGATTCTTGGGTTTGAGAGACCTTGAGACTCAATACTTACTTCACCACTCTGCGTTTGAGCCTGACCGTTTTGCTGCAATTCAGCTTCAAGCTTTGCTTGAATTTCGCTTGCCTGAGCATAAACGGCATTCGCTTTATCGACTTGGTGCCAACTATAAGTCAAGGAACCGACACAAAGCACAAGACTAGCGGCAATCGCCCAATTATGCCAGCGACTTGCAAATAATTTTGTTTCAGCATTTTTCTTAGCGGATTTACCCGCCGATGGGTTTGAAGCAATCCGTTCGGCAATGCCCGGCCAAAGATCAGAAGGGGTTGCTTCGGCAGTCTTGAGCTGTGCAATCGCTTGATTAAGCTTTCTTTCTTTCTCGAGATCGATTGTTTTCTCATCATGTTTCATTAGTTAACACCTACCGGTTTAGCGCAGCCATTGCGCTTGACTAGCATTAGTTGCAGCACACTACTCGGACTAAAAGGACTATTTTGCAAATACACGAAACCTTAAATTCAGTTAAATCATTTCTAAAATTTACATTATAAACTTTTACAAAAAGCAACTTACTCTATGCTCATTACTAATTACTAATTACTAATTACTCATTACTCATTACTCATTGATCATTGATCATTGTGGCTATTTTATCTATCCGAAAATGGCAAAAATAATGGGCTATAAACATTCTCGGAGCAGTTTTCTGGCCCTAAACAATTGGGCTTTAGATGTTCCTACGGCTAATCCCGCAAGCTCTGATATTTCTTGGTGGGTATACCCTTCAACATCATGCATAACAAACACCGTTCGTGCCCCTTCCGGCAGCTGAGTAATTAACCGTTCTAAATCACGCTGTTGTCCAGAGCTGCTACTGACCGTCGGATAAATATCATCAAATTCCGCCGATTGTTGCCAGACCTTTGCGTTTTTTGTGCGTAAGCGATCTATCCATACCCGCGAAGCAATTTTGCGTAGCCAAGTATAAAAATGACTCTCGGCACGAAAACTATTTAACTTTTGCCATGTTTTGACAAAGGTGTCTTGGACTATCTCTTCGGCTTCCTGTACCGACCCGGAAATTCGTTTTGCATACAAATATAACCGCTGATGAAAACGCTGATACAAATTTTCAAAGGCGCGCAGATCACCGTCGATTGCAAGTTCGATCCAGTGATTTATTTCAGTGTCTTGTTCTAAAGACTTTTCATTGGCGCTCAATCGAAATTCCTAAAACAGTCAGCAACTAAGTCGTAGATTAAAAATATTGCGACGACTCCCGCTCGGTCCACCGCCTTTGTATAAACTGGCTTATTCAAACTAGCTTGTTCAATTTGCTAATCTAAATCCAGCCAAGCCAAACAAAGCCAAGCCAAGCCAAGCCAATCCAATCCAATCCAAGCCAAACCGAGTGGGCGGCCACTTTGGCCACTCTATCAGCCTTGATGTTCCTTACCCCTTAAGACGTAAAATCAAATGATAGGGTTTAAATAGATGGGTAACAAATTCGCGAATGGTTAAGCCGCGAATGGTTAAAGTATAGGAATGCTGATTGATTTGTGCAATCGAGCATTTTTTGAAGGGTACGCTACTCTTATTGCCAGAACAAACTGGCAATTAGATTAAACTGAGCTTGTAATCCTAGTTTTGAGCTTGTAATCCTAGTTTAAAGCCTAACTAGCCCATTAATGATAGGGCTAGTCACGGTTAACCTCAAGCATGGACTAACCCTTTGTAAGTAGCTCTCGTAAGTCAATGAGGCCGGCGTTGGCTCGGCTAATATAATTGGCCATAACCAATGAATGATTGGCCACAATCCCAAAACCACCGCCGTTTAGAACCATAGGGCTCCACATGGTGTCTTGAGTCGCCTCTAACTCACGAATAATTTGCGCAAGGCTTGCTTCGGCGTTCTTTTTTTCAAGAACCGGGGCAAAATCAACTTGTACCGCTTTCAAGAAATGAATCAAAGCCCAACACGCGCCACGCGCTTCGTAAAAGGTATCATCTATTTGCAACCACGGCGTTTTAACCGCCAGCTGGCTAGCGGTGCGAGTGGATTGAAACGCTGCAGAGTCACCCGCAAGGTCAGTATTTAATCTTTCTTGACCGACAGATGCCGATAACCTTTGCGATAGTCCACCGAGGCGTTTGTTGACAAGCTCAAGCCACGCATTTAAGTTGTCTGCACGGGCATAAAACTGATCTTGAGTATTTTCCGGTGACATTAACTTAGTGCGATAAGCGGCTAAATACTCAATCGCTTCCGCATATTCGCCTTCTGCACGTGGAATTTGCCAAGAAGTATGATCAATATTAAACAGCGGCTCCGCTTTTTTCAGCGAATCGTTTTCTAAACTTTGAGATTGAGACCGACTCATATCATTCCGAAGCGAAGATGCCATATCTCTAATTTGTACTAAAGCACCAAACTCCCACGCTGGAATATTGTCCAAAAAAATCGAAGGCGGCAGTATGTCGTTACTTAAGAAGCCGCCATTTTTATTTAACAAAGTCGCCGCTACTTTCTCAGTAGTCGCAACGGTGGTGTAGCCAACAATCAATTGCTTGTCTTGCCCTTGAGAGCGATAAGACTGAGTATCACGCACGTCGAACATATCCGGCTCAACACTCCAATAAACACCTAAGAAATAGAACCCCACTAATAGCATCAGCGTCACAAATATGACTCGCTTATAGATTGAGTTTTCGCCCTCCGGAGTTGCCGAAGCCGTGGGCTGTTGTAACGATTCTTCAACAAGTTTCTGTTGGTCGATTTTTTTTGACTTACCAAATTTCCACATACTTAGATTTCCTTTAACAGGTACTTATCATTGCGTGACTAGCTTCTTGGTACTATATCTACTTTGACTTTATAGCGAAATTTTGAATTTCCTAAAATTAATTCGAATTGTTTACTCTCGGGCATTGTTTTTAGCCCCATAAGCATTATGTGCGCCCCCCCTGGCTTCAATTCAAGGGACTGATTAGCCGGAATAGTCAATTGATCGAGATGCTGCATTTTAGCAACGCCGTCTTGCTCAACGGAATTATGAAACATTGCATGACGTGCAATATTAGTTTCAACATGATCGATAACCAGAGTTTCCGCCGAAAGATTCTTAATCGTCAAATAAACCGCACTGGTGCGGCTGACCGCAGGCACTTCGGGCATAACCGCCTTACTAATCTCTATTGTCTTAGGCAGTGGTAGCGTTTGCGGATCGGCGGCCAACGTCGCTGCGCTTAAACCAACAAATAACAACACAAAACTTGAAACGATAGGTTGAATAAATTTAATGGTAATTACTTGACTTAGGTGGGTCCCGATTGACACAGACTTAAATGAGGCGGCTCTTTTTGATTTCGACTTAATTGATTTCGACTTATTTAACATCGGTTTATGCATCCTTATAAATCGCTGAATTCTCGTGAGAGCTTAGAATTCTAATTGAAAAAGCAGTTTTATACTAAAAAGAGAATGTTAGTGGTTTAATATTGACTAATCATTCTCTTCCATTGGCTGCGCCGATGTTAGCAGGTTATTTACTGTAATTCATCGCTTTGAATGCACTTGATTTAACAAATCGACAAATTAATAGAAAAGCGCACCCGCAATAATGTAAGCCAGTAATGTTGGGCCGGTAAAGAAGATCAAACCGATGACAGCAGCCACTCTCACCCCGGTAACGTCCCACCCTAATTGATGGGCAACGCCAGCACACACGCCCATAATTTTTGAGCGTGCTCTGGGTGGCTTGCGATAGCCATAGTCATCACCGTAACGGTCAGAATAACGAGTTCGTTTGTAATGGTGATAATGTTTCATGTTTAACTCCTCAAAGTGTTAAATAGGCCCAGTTTTGCTTTGCCTGACCGGTCTTGGTTTAGCTGACCGGTCTTGGTTTTGGCTGCTTTTCTAAGATGCTTTCTTCATTTTTGATTTCAATGCTTCAAGCTCTTTATCGAGTTCCTCGTCATGCTCTAAGGAATCAATTTGCTGGCTCAAACTAACGTTTCGCCCTAAATCCATTGCTTCCACTTCGGCTTCCAACTGGTCCATTCTTTTCTCAAACCGGTCAAACCGACTTAGTGCGGTATCAATACTGCTAGAGTCGATACTTTTGCGCATATGCACCGTGGCTTTGACGGTTTCGTGACGAGCCACAATGGCTTTGCGGCGAGCAACTGCCTCGTTAAGTTTTCCTTGTAACTTAGCAATATCATGATCTAAACGTTCCAAAGCCACTTCCAACGCAGCAAACTCTTTTTGTTGTGCATCAATTGCTTGTTCAACACGATGCTTCTCTTGCAACGCTTGTTTGGCTAAATCCTCGCGGCCTTTTTCAAGCGCAAGTTCAGCGCGTTTTTGCCACGACTCCACTTCATCTTGGTAATTTTTGATTTGACGTTCCATCTCTTTCTTGTCGGCAATGGTTTTGGCCGACTCAGTGCGAACATTTAATAAAGTATTTTCCATTTCACTGATGATCATGCGAACTAACTTTTCAGGGTTTTCCGCTTTATCCAACATCGCGTTCAGGTTACTGTTTAAAACATCCGAAAATCGTTTAAATACACTCATGGTCTTCCTCTCTCTTTAATTCAACCGAATAATGTTAGGAACAAGTTGGATCTTCTAACTAGCCCCTGCAGACTGTTGCCTTGTCGCCGAGTGGTCATTACTCTTTGCCAAGATTACTGAGATACAATTCACTTTTTGTGCCAAGTTAGTCAAAAGACAGCTAACACACTGTTTTAAATGAATTTATTGCAATAGGTAGCTAACAAAGACTGCTCACTTCGAAACAGTCGATTAAATGTAAATTAGGAAACTAGACCAACAAATAGCAAAATTGACCGCTGGTCAAAATGCAAAATAAGGCGAGGATTTGGCGAAAAATATTCCATCAGCGCTAATAAGCACTTAGCTGATCAGACGGATGGCATCCTTAAGAACTTGCACATTGGCGTCTGGTTTCGTAGCCATTTCACTTAAATATCGCCGCCATTGTTTGCCGTTGGGTTGAGCATGAAACAATCCGAGCATGTGGCGAGTAATATGTTGCAATTTACCGCCTGAGGCAATATGAGCCGCGACATAATCAATCATCGCTTCGGCGACTTCAATGCGACTTGCCTGAGGAATGGATTGCGCAAACACAGCATTATCGGCACCGGCCAGACAGTAAGGATTTTGATACGCTTCTCGACCAATCATCACACCATCCAATTTTGCCAAATGTGCTTGCGCTTCGTTCAACGATTTTATTCCGCCATTAAGAGAAAAATTGATTTCTGGAAAATCTTGTTTAAGTTGGTATATAAAGTCATATTTAAGCGGAGGGACTTCACGGTTTTGTTTAGGGCTCAACCCGGTGAGTACCGCAATCCGAGCATGTGAAATAAACCCATCACACCCCGCCTCTGCAATCGTTTTAACAAAGGCTGCTAGTGCTTCATAAGAATCGATTGTCGGCAAACCGCCACCTTCAATACCAATGCGGTGTTTCACTGTTACCGGTAGACTAGTAGCTCGTTTCATCGCGCTTACACACTCAGCCACTAAATTCGGCTCGGCCATCAAGCAAGCGCCAATTTTGCCTGATTGAACTCTATCAGACGGGCAGCCCACGTTTATATTAATTTCATCATAGCCATAGTCTTCACCAATTTTGGCGCACTCTGCCAACGCCTTAGGATCACAACCACCCAGTTGCAATGCGATGGGATGTTCCTGCGGACTAAACCCAAGTAACTTTTCCCTATCACCATGGATGACTGCACCAGTGGTGACCATTTCGGTGTAGAGCAGTGCGCATTTTGAAATTAATCGAACGAAATAACGATAATGACGATCGGTCCAATCCATCATGGGGGCGACGGAAAGCTTGGCGCTTTGTGATACATCTAACAACACAATAAAATTTAGCTCTATTTAGATAATGAGTAATGCGCGCAGTATAGCACTGTCGAATAGTTCGAACTAATATTGGGTGACCATAACCCCAGAAACTAAATGCATTGATTAAACAAGGACTTAATACACCCTGCTGACATCAATTTCTAAGCAGCACGACCCGGTTTCGGCCTTCGGTTTTGGCTTGATAGGCTGCTCTGTCTGCAATCAGTAAAAGCTCTTTGGGTGACTTTTGGTTTTCAGAATAAAGTGAGATACCAATACTGACCGTTACCGCAAAACACAAACCATCGTACTCCATTGGTGTCGACTCTAGCTTTAGCCTTATTCTTTCTGCCACAGACATGGCCTGATCAGCATCCGCCGATGGCAAGCAAATTGTAAACTCTTCACCACCGTAGCGCCCAAAATGATCATAAGGCCGCAATTCTGTTTTTACTAATTGGCAGAAATTTTTTAGCGCAAAGTCGCCAGCCTGATGACCATAGGAATCGTTAATTCGTTTAAAGTGATCAAGGTCTAGCATTAATAATGCGAGCGGTGACTTCTTCCTGTCCGCTAACGCCCAAAGTTTTGCAAGTTCATCAATGATTGCACGATGATTTAGAGTGTTGGTTAGTGGATCATGAGAAGCTTGGTGGAGCAGTTTATTTTCGGTGCTAATGACTCGCGAACCTACTTTTAAGCGAACCTTAAGTTCTTCGGGTGCAAATGGTTTAGAAATAAAATCATCAGCACCTGACTCAAGGGCCAATACTAAATTTTCGGTCGATTTCTTGCTTGTCAAAATGATAATGTACGATGCTTCAATGGATTTTTTATTTTTTAGATGCATACATAAGCTGATTCCATCAAGTTCTGGCATTTGCCAATCTAATAAAAACAACTGCACATCAGGGTGCAATTCGATCAATTCCAAAACTTGCGCGCCATTCTGCGCTTCAATCACTTGATAGCCCCACTTCTCCAACTTATTTTTTATGAGCAGTAAAGTAACAGGATCATCTTCGGCCACAATAACTTTCATATTATCTACGCCTCTTCATTTTTTTGTAAATAAAAATTAATTTCCAGCTTTAATCGTTTAATTTTTTGATTGGCGTTACTGACTAAATCAGCCACTTGAACTAACTCACCCTTTTCGACCTTATTGATAATGACTTCCAGCTCCTCGGTTAACGATTCTTTGGAGAAGCTCGCGATCATACCTTTGGTCTTATGGATTTTTTTTGCAAGTGCGGTCCACTCTTCTTGCTTTAATAACCGTTGATGCTCTGATATTGCCTCATCGACAAATCCAGATGCCATGGTTAACATCTTTTTAAGTAAGCCAATGTCTGACTCTGTGGTAAAAAGAGCTCTTTGTTGGTCAAAGGCTTCAAATTCTATGTTGTCACCTTGCAAAGGCTGTTCTTCACCTTGGGTTTCTGTAAGCTGCTGCTTAACCTCATGTCTTGCATGTCGCAAATCGTCATTCTCGATTACTTCGATCAGTTCGTTGGGGTCTACCGGCTTAGTTAAATAATAATTCATTCCGGCTTGAATGCATGTTTCCGCATCCTCTTTTAAAGCTCGAGCCGTCAAACCGACAATGCACACCTGAGAATTCTGTTGTGATTTTCGGATCATTTCAGTGGCTTCAATACCATCCATAACAGGCATCTGAACATCCATTAAAATTGCGTCATACTGATGCTCATCATTGCTTTCGACAGCAAGCCTGCCATTTTCAACAACCGTCACGCGGTGGCCACGTTTCTCTAATATTTCGCGGACTAAAAATGAATTAACTTCGTGATCTTCGGCCACCAAAATATTTAAACTTTGCTGGGACTTTACTCTACTCTCACTAAATTGCGATATCGACTTATTAGGATTTTTCCCTAACACACTCATGATGGCATTAAACACTTCTGACTGTTTAATGGGTTTTACCAAGTGCGCTTTTACGTCAAACTTTTCACAAAAGTCTAAGTCGTCCGCCAAGTTCGATGCATTCAGTAGTAAAATGGAGTCTGGCTTTTTAATCTCTCCCGCTTTCGCTAATTCATCTAGCTTTTTAATGAATTCAAAGCCACTTTCTCCATTTAGGTTCGACTCTACAATCATGGCTTCAAATTCTCGCCCTCGCTGATTGTTGTCGGTAATCAACCTAAGCGCCGCTTCGCTGCTCTCGCATTCAGTGACATTACATTGCCAAGAATGCAGCATGTCGGTTAACCACTTGCGGTTTGAAGGATGGCTGTCGATAACTAAACAATTTAGAGAACCCAGGACATTTGAGTCACTGTGCAGGTAAAACTCATAATCTTCACTCAAAACGATGTTACTACTTTCTTGACTGCCTTTTGCAAGTTTGAGGCTAACCGCTATCTGCGTGCCTCTGCCGAGTTGACTCTTGACTTTCACTGTTCCGCCAAGCAATTCAACCAACTCTTTGACAATCGAGAGCCCAAGACCTGTACCACCGTATTTTCGAGTGGTTGAATCATCAGCTTGAGAAAATGCTTTAAATAGGGTTTCCAGTTTACTCTCAGCAATTCCAATTCCAGTATCAGCCACACTAAGTTCCACCTCAAAAACTTGGCTATCATACTCACAAGGCGATGCTGTTAATTCCACCACTATTTCACCTTGCTCGGTAAATTTTATTGCATTACTGATCAGGTTGGTCAATATTTGCCCGAGCCTGACAGGATCACTTTTAACCCATGTGGTCAGGTTATGATCTGTGAAAAAATGAAAATCCAACCCCTTTTGGTGCGCTTGAGTCGCAAGTGTTTTGGCGGCATCGACCAAAACTTCTTCCAAAGGAAAACAAACTTCTTCGATGGAAAGCTCCCCAGCCTCAATTTTTGATATATCTAATATGTCATTAATTAATTCCATTAGTCGTTGCGCAGAGCCCATAATTAATTTCATATATTGATACTGCTTGGAGTTCAATTTGGTTGCTTTTAGCAGATCCCCTATGCCTAAAACCGCATTCATCGGCGTTCGAATTTCATGACTCATATTGGCTAAGAATTTACTCTTCGCTAAACTGTTTTGTTCCGCGATTTCACTTTTTTCTGCAAGCTTTTGCATCAACTCCTTTTCTTTAGTGATATCTTGATTGGCCCCAATTACCGTTAACTTATTAGTCGCCACATCGGAATAGCAAATCGCGGTCGCTTTGATATATTTAATTTCACCTTCATTTAGCAACAGTCTAAATTCAGCCTGCCAATCCTTGCGGTTCTCAACCGCTTTTTGTAGCGAGCTTGATGCTTCCTCAATATCATCGGGGTGCACACTTTGATGCCAAAAATCGTAGGTCATACCCTGTTCAATAATTTCTTTTGGCGTTTGGTAAATCTCATGCATTTGCCCAGACCAGGCTAATTCACCCGATTCGACATCCCAGGTCCAAATCCCTAAATTTGCGGACCGGGTAGCTAGTTTAAGGGACATGTGTGATTTTCGTAACTCTTCCTCAAAACGTTTTTTTGCTGTTATCTGGGCAAGTAAGGTCTTGGATTTGAAACTCGAACTTTGCGCAAAAACAGATACCATCACCGACAAAATAGTCAATAATATTCCTGACCAAAAAACCATTGAAGTAAAGCTACTGGTATTACCGTAAAAACTCTCTTCAAAAATCACCGCAAAACTTAGTACCCCAATGCGGATCGGAAAGACTTTGTTATCCTCGGTCTCCGAGTTAAGCGGGTATTTACCTCTGTTGCTTGGGTCAACGTTTAAGCTGCTAATGGTTAATCCAGACGGAAGCACCGGCTTCACATAACGTTTTAACCAGTGTTGGTAGTTTACCAGTAAGACTAAATACCCTTCACTGGCCCTGGCTTTTGATTCGACAGGCATTCTTAGCGCAAAATGCTGCTCGTCATTGAGGTCAAACCGGCTGGTATATTCGACTTGTAGCGTCTCAAGGATGCGATCTGCATCGGCCGAATGGAATCGCATATCATTCATAAACAAAAGCGAGCCATTGGTTGCTGTGCGACTAAATATTTTTTGATAGGTTTGCTTTTTTTCATCGACATAAGCAGCCACAATTGCTTGGTTAGCGATAATTTTTGGATCTTGGCTAATCGCAAAGTAACTTCCTGTTGATATAGACTTGGAAAAGTTGATCACATCGACATGCCACTGAAAATTTACGTCTCGCTCGATCAAGTTTAAGGTATCAGATTCGAGTCGAGCTATCTTTGAATGTTGATATTGTTCAATGGCCTTGGTCAATAAAAGGGTCATGCTAAACAACACAGCTCCGACGATTATCGACAGGTGAAAGTCCCACTGTTTGCTTTCTCGAGTAATCTTTATGGTGGTCAATAACAATCCTAACGCCAGCAGACAAAAGCCCAATGCCGCTTGAAGCGACATATGAGTAAATTCCCCCCAGCCATAGCTGCTCTTAATATCAGCCGCATAACCAACAACCGACACAGCACTAATGGCCAACATCACGCTGATTAGCGACGCAATCATATAAAGAGAAAACTTGGACTGTTTAGGATGAAGGGTTAACCAAAATAAAGCTGATGATGCCAGCATAAAACTAAGTGCTGTATTGGGTGCCATTCTTCCGGGATGAGATGTAAATGTTTGCTCCTGCGGAATGTGTAATAGTCGATCGATTGATAAGTCTACCGCAAGTAAGTATTGAATGAGGGTAAAAAAGGCAATAGCAAATGTGATCAGTGAAAAGGTAATCGCCGATTTCGTTACCTTGAGCGTTTGATTTGCATGTCCCCATGCAGCGATACTTATTAATACAAAACAGATTGCCGCATTAAATTGAGTGGGCGCAGTATTATCTTTTAGTTGAAACATCCAAGCGACATCAAACTTCCAGCCCAAAATAGCCATTAGTCCGAGTAATCCGCACAAGTAATAACAAGCTTTAGCCAATTTGCAAAGATCCATTTGTCGATTCATTCCTTTAAGTCCTATCATTACAATCCTCAAATTAGTGAAAATGACAATTGTTTTTCCATCAAGTCACGGTAATGCTTGCGCTTCGCCCCATGACTGATGCGAATTTTAATTTTAGCGTTTATTAATTTCTCTAAAGCGTCGCAAAAGTTTTTTCACGGCACCTTCTGGAATTTGTTGTTCATCATTTGAGCGGTAGGGATGTAGGAAGTCAGAAAGACCTTCAACTCTATCATTTTCATCAGCATTAAATGCCATAGCCCAATCAGCAAAACTTCGATGAGTGACAAGGGACTCATACAAAGTAGTCACATTGGAATGTCGTTGATCAGCAATGATTTCGCGGTAAATTTGCTCAACATGATTGGGCGGCCCTTCTAAAACTTGTATAAAGCAGGCTTGCCTAAAAAGCAGCATGCCGGTGATATCAAGACTAGTATTTTTGGTTCTTGCTGAGACAAGTAGATCTTTCAATTCTTGATTAGAAAAATCTCGGGAAGCTATACTTGAATAAACGAGCTGCTTTATTGTTTTAGTTGGTTGGCTCACAAAATCGACCCTGATATTATTTATTTATCAATATGTTAAATCCAATGGTCAAGCTCTGTTACAGTTTAAAATGTAGTCCAATGGTCAACCTAAGTCAATCGACCAACTGCTTTTATGGCAATATAAATAATTCTTTTTATAACTAAAACGCCTATTCAGCTCGCTGTTTCGTGTTGTCGCCCTACGCAAAAACCACCTTGATTTTTGAATATAAAAATTCACATTGCAATAGTTTTGATTAAAAAACGGAGCTAGCTGTCAACCGATCGCCGCTCCATTCGTTTTAACTCCTATACCCACTTAGGAGACTAAAATGAAAAATCCAATCGAATGGCTAAAAAGCCTTGTTTTTATAGCAATTTTTTCTGGCTTAACGGCCTGTGGCGGAACAAGTGATGAGGCGGTTGATGTACCAATTGCGGAAAACGCCAAAACAAGTTGCGAAACCAGTGACGAAGACGATGATGACGCTAACTGCGGCAAACTACTGTTAGGCATTACCGATGCAGATGGCGATTTTTTAAATTATCAAGTTGAGGTAACGGGGCTTGAATTGACCCGCGCAGATGGTACTCAAGTTTCGGTATTGACCACCAATCAAATGGTGAACTTTGTGGATTATGTTGAACTCACTGAGCTTGCCGCGGCCGCGACTATTCCTGCCGGTATTTACGTTTCTGGGCAAATAGAAATTGATTACAGTAACGCTGATATTCAAGTCGAAAAGGACGGGGTTGCAGCGGTTGCGCTCATGGTTGATGAAAATGGTGATGCGGTCGCCACTGAAACCTTGGCGTTGCAGTTTGATCAAACTAATCGACTGGTAGTTGCTCGGCATCGACCGGCCATGTTGGAAATTGACTTTAACCTCACTGCTTCACATCAAGTCGACTTGCAGGCCGATCCTGTGACGGTCACCACCGAGCCCTATATTGTGGCAGAAGTCGATCCCGTTGAAAGCAAAGAGTTTAGAGTACGAGGCCCACTGTTGAGAGTGAATGAAGCCAATTCGCTATTTAGAATAGCCGTCCGCCCCTTCCACAGACGCGATGCACGCTTTGGTGGCGTGAATGTTTTTGTTGATGACCAAACAAACTTTGAAATCGATGGTGTGACATTAATCGGCGAGCAAGGCTTATCAACAATGGCCGAGTTAACACCGGAGACACCCACACTCACTTTAGGTGAATTCAATCGCGCAGAAAATCGTTTTACTGCGATTACCGTGCTGGCTGGCAGCAGCGTGCCTGGCGCTGAATTGGATGCGGTACGTGGTGTTATTGTCGCAAGGGATAATAATACCCTGTCAGTAAAAGGCGCATCATTAATTCGTACCGATGGCGAAGTGAATTTTGATGATGAAATATCAATTTTGTTATCTGACGACACACAAGTTTTCAAAAAACGAAGAATGCAACAACCGCTTAGTATTGAGCACTTATCGATTGGCCAAGCTGTTACCGTACTCGGAAGCTTGAGCGAACAATCTGGCGAGCTAGTGATGGATGCAACACAAGGCTTGGTTCGAATGCGATTAACTGCTGCATCAGGCCATCATGTGACCAGCGATGGAGCGACGTTAGCATTAGAGTTGCAAGCACTGCAAGGAAGAAAAACAGATAGTTATGATTTTACAGGTACCGGAATGGATGAAAATTTTGATGCCGATCCCAGTCACTATGAAGTGGATATTAGCAACTTATTGACAAGCGATATTGCTGATAACGCACCGGTTAGAGTAACAGGCTTTATATCGCCGTTTGGCACTGCACCAGCAGACTTTAACGCGGTATCTGTGATCGACTACTCGGAATCACGTAGCCAACTCTTATTGAACTGGCCTAACGACACCGAAGAAACCACGATCAAAGAAATAACCGACACGAGTTTGATCATGAACCCGCTTGTTGTGGGTGGTCATTACAAACTTATTCAGGGCGGCATCCGTACTGAACTAGCGAGTTTGGGTTCGGAAGTCGCTTTAACTTCAACTTACGCCAGAGGGTTGTTTACCATAAAATCAGAATCCGGCATTACCGCCTTCTCTAATTTCGCGGAGTTCTTGAACTCACTGCAACAACGTGTTGAGCAAGGAGAACAGGTTGACCTAATTCACGCAACCGGCGGTTTTGATGCAACCTTGCTGCAACTTGATGCGATAAAAGTTGCAGTAAAATTAATCTAATCCAGGTAGTAAGAAAGCAAAAAAATAGAGTCAATTTTGTGAAAATCTGGGCGAGAAAGGTCATTATAATGATTAACAACCAATGACCTTTCTCTTTAAATAAATCGTCGCTGAATTTAGTTTAGATTAGTTTAGCTTAGATTAATTTAGTTTAGATCAATCTACTGGTTCAGCCGCGAAGGATGTTTTAATTATATTTACTTATTTGGGTTAACTGTTAAAAAATAAGATAGGCCGAAATTTTTTTACTTTAACCATCTGACAATGTACAGCGACTAGGTGATAGGTTATTCTAACTTAGTCAATTAAGAGGAAGTCACGCTGGAAACCACACTCGAACAGTTTTTAGCTTCGGTCGAAAAAAAGGCATATCGAATGGCTGAAATAGCGACTAAGAATTCACCCGATGCATTGGACTTAGTCCAAGATGCCATGATCAAGCTGGTGGAAAAGTACGCTGATAAGCCACAAGAAGAATGGAAGCCACTTTTTTATCGTATTTTACACAGCCGGATTATGGATCACTTTAGACGACAAAAACTATCAAGAAGCTTATTTTTTTGGAAGAGCTATGACGAGCCCGAAACCAGCGTGAATGAGCAGGCTATTTCGCAAGCGAGTGATCATATATCACCGGAACGAGAAATTAGTAGCGCACAATCTGTTTCAAAAGTAACGGACGCGTTAAAGCAACTACCGACTCGACAACAGCAGTGTTTTTTACTGCGTAATTGGGAAGGCATGAGCGTTAAGCAAACAGCAAAAGCAATGCAATGCTCTGAGGGAAGCGTAAAAACTCATTACGCCAGAGCGAGGCAAGCACTACAAAAGGCATTAATCGATGAATAAAACGCCAACGGACAATCCGATCAATTCCGATCCACTCGAGCGCGAGATTAATCAAGCGTTAGATGACAGCATAGAAAATTTATCGCCAGAAATTCGCCGTCAACTAAATCGAGCAAGAATAACAGCAACCGAAAAACGTCATTCACGACTGTTTTGGCTGCCTGTAGCGAGTGCAATGAGTGTGGCACTCGCGGTGCTCATTGGTTGGCAGCTAGTGCAAAAGCCTGTGCCAGAAGAAACCATTTTTGCCGAAGTATTACAAGAAGATCTGGATATGCTTGAGGAATTAGAGTTTGCCTATTGGATTGCTGAGGAGTTTGAAAGTGCGCAACTCTGAATTATTTAACAAATCCTCAGTATGGGCGCTATCACTCTTTAGTTTATTAAACTCGACGTTTGCCTTGGCGGCATCGAATGACCTTAACAGTAAGCCAATTGAAAACCAAAAAGCGCACTCTGAACCCGCTGATAAGAGCGCACAAAGCTTAGCAACAAAAGAACACCAAGAAATGACCCTTGATGAAGAGTTTTTACTGTTTTTGGCAGATATCGAAACGCATCAGGGTCATTCAATTGACCCATTAGATATGTTGTCGTTAGATGAAAATCCCCATCAAAATACAACCTTACAACAAGTTAAACTTTCCACCCCAGCCTCCCCTACGCAGTCTGGCAAAAAGGAGAATAAATAATGCGCTCATTGTTATTCGCTGTGTTACTCAGTCTTTTTTCGGTCAATCTTTACGCGGACCAAAATACGCCGTGGGATCAACTTTCGCCGGAAGTGCAAACGATTTTAAAGAGTTTTGAAGCGCGCTGGTCTGAAATTCCGCAACAACGCAAACAGAAGCTTGTAGCGGGTGCAACACGCTGGTCAAATATGTCGCCTGAACAACGAGCTAATGCGGCAAAACGATTTAAACAATGGCGAGCTTTGCCGGTAGAAAAGCGTCAACAGCTAAGAGAGCGATTTCATCGTTTTAAACAATTACCACCGGAAACACAACAACAAATACGCGATCGGTTTAGCGAGTTTAAAAATATGTCGCCGGAGCAAAAATCGAGATTAAGAGAAAGATTCAAGCAGCTTCCCCCGGAAAAGCGTCGTGCGCTATTGAAAAAAATGAGGCAACAACAAAAGCGCCGAGCAATTAGAAGAAATAACTAACACTTAAAGATAACGCATTGGTTGGAAAGTCTGTGGCAATTGTTTTCGAATAGCTAAAGTCAAAACTCAAACCGTTATCGAGCAAAAACAAGATCCCGACTCCCCATTCTCCTGAGTCGGGAATTTTTAAATCGTTGGTAAATCGCCCGTCAAGTATATTAACCGGTCTCGCCTCTCCGCCACGTGAAAGCAACACTTTTTGCTCACCTGACGAATTCACTTCAAAGTTCCAACCGAAATTAATAAATGGACTCCAAGCAAAGTCTAGGCTCTCAAACCAAAAGCTCACTTCAAAATCAGCAAACAACCCCAGCTGAGTTAAGTCGATTTCTGTCTCTAACAACAATTCCGTATCTGTCCCCAAAGTATCAGAAATGTGAGCGTCAAAATCGGCATACTGTAAACCGACCATCCAATCGAAGCTCAGCTGTTTTTGCTCCGAGTAGGCAACCAGTAAATAATCGGAGCCAAGCGAAAGATCAATTATGGCCGTATCACTTTTGAGCCTTTCGACTACACGAGGTAAAAATACAATTGATTGTTCTTTCGTGCTTGTTTTTTGAAAACCAAAATCGACAACAAAACGCTCCGATAGCCAATTAACGCCAACCCCAAAACCGTCCGATGAAGTTTCTGCTCGATTTGCAAGGGAGCGATTGTCACCTTCAAATACCACCCACTGGCCACTCCCGTCACTTTTACTCAAACTTGCGGAAATACTCCACTGACTATCGATATTGCGTGACCAGAGTACACTTTGACTTTCGCTGGTTAACTGGCTTTTTTGTTCTACAAAATAGTCATTGGTGGATTGTCCATAGGCGAGAGTTAAACTGGTATTTTCATCCGCTTGAGCTGGCGGTGTGATTACACCAACGAGACACAAAGCAATGCATTGAGTAACGCTGCTAAGATTTCGCCTTGTTCGATAATTTGGCTTCAAGTCGTAATTCCTGAGTTGGGGATAGGCATTTAATTTGGCTTTTAATTTGGTGTTTTAATCCAATCTTTTTAATTCGATCTTTTTTGGTTTAGCTTTCTAATTCAGTTTTCTAAAGTGGCTCGCAAGCTCGAGAAAAAACGACTGATGACAAGATAAAACAAATACAACCAGATTTATCCAAGTATAACGAAAATAAATTAGCGCAATTATATTTTATTCGGCTAAAAATAGAAAACGCCATCGGTGCTAAGCGAAATTAGGAAAAAGTCGCTTAACGAAGATAGCGTTTGGTATCGGTTAGAATGGTCGCTTAGCTAAAACTGAAATCGTCCAACCAAGCGTTGTAGGTTCTCAGCAAGTTTTGCCATTTCTTGACTCGCCGCTAAGTTCTCACTTGCTCCTTGCGCCGTTTGATCGGCAGCTTGTGAAATAGAAAGTACGTTTTCATGCATTTCTCGCGACACTGCACTTTGCTCGTCAGCGGCACTCGCAATGTGACTACTCATGTCATTAATAACACTAACCGCATCGGTAATTTTTGATAGTGACTCGCCCGCTTTAGCCGTTTCAGAAACGCTATTTTGTGCCTCATGAGTACTGGTTTTCATCACTTTTACGGCTTCTAAAGTTCCAGATTGTAAACGCTCAATCATCTCTTGAATTTCCGATGTCGATTCTTGCGTTTTACTGGCTAAGGTTCTCACTTCATCGGCGACCACCGCAAATCCTCGACCTTGTTCACCCGCTCTCGCCGCTTCGATTGCCGCATTAAGTGCCAGTAAGTTGGTTTGATCGGCAATCCCTCTGATAACATCCAAAACCGTGCCAATA
This sequence comes from Kangiellaceae bacterium, assembly GCA_965230525.1. Classification (GTDB taxonomy): domain Bacteria; phylum Pseudomonadota; class Gammaproteobacteria; order Enterobacterales; family Kangiellaceae. Next base: position 2,356,295 of record OZ246008.1, on the reverse strand, counting down.
TTGGTGCTGTAAGTATCAAGCTTGTCGATGACTTCAGCCGCCTTTTGAATTTCTTGTGCTAAGCCATTAATCGTTTCAATGTTGTTTTGAACAATTTTTTGCCCTTCAATCGCTTCTCTATCGGCATTGCTAACTTCCTTAGAGGTATTGGTTGCACTGGATGCCACTTCATCAACTGTAGCGGTCATTTCAGTCATGGCCGTTGCGATCATATCCGTTTGTTCTTTTTGCTTGTTAATATTGGAATGGCTTTCGCTGGATATGGCAGAAGTTTCTTCGGCAGCCGCAGAAAGCTGATGCGAACTTGCGGAAATTTCGTTTAACATACTACTCAGCTGATTAATTAACTGATTAAACCCTTCAGAAAGTTTGCCTATCTCGTCCTGGCTTTTGACTTCGACATTTTCTCGTAAATCGCCATCGGATACTTTTGCCATCACACGTAGCATTTCCGCCAGTGGCGAGCGAATGCTTTGCAGTACCCACCAGTTAATACCAATCGCCACAATGATTGCCACCAAGGCAATAGTGATTATTAACATTCGGCTTGAACTTACATTTTCTTTGGCTTCTTGCTTAATACTGGCGGTTAAGTCTTTAACGGCATTAGAGACTTTCTTTAAAGTATTTAACACTTCAGTAGAAACTTGCCCTGACTCAACCAGTTGTCGGTTGGCCGCTTCTTTGGCCAATAGCTGCTGCTCGAGTAAATTAAGAATGGCGTTATTACCAATCAGTAATTCGGAAAAGCTAGCAATAGCTTCTTCTGACTGCGAAAAGTATTCATTTGATGTTGCCGAACTATCATTCTTAACGGTTGCAAATTTTTTGCTGAAGTCTTCGTAAAGGGAGGCAATATCATTTTTTGCAGCAGGTACCTGATCAGAACGTTTGTAGGCTAACGCATCAGTGATCGAAATGGTTGCTTCCTCGACCATACTCGACATAGAACGTAAAGTGGATTCGGTTTGATTGTTGGAAACTTCATCAGCAAAGTCAGACAACATAGAGCCTAACTCGTCGGCGACATCTTCAAAATCGCCCCGCATACTCGCAATGGTTGCGCGAAGTTGCAAATCGTTCTTATGTGACTCAAAGGATTTTGGTACTAATTCGATATATTGTTGAAAGGTTTCATTACTTTTGGCCAGCGGTGCTGAAATATTAGGAAATCCTTCGGCATACCCTTTTAAACGATTACGCGCCGCCTTATTTTTGTCAATTTCAGCTTGGTAAGCCGAGCTAATTACTTCAAGCTTACCGGCATCGTCCGTTTGATGGTAAAAGTTAACTTGAGCTGCGGCTTGCAACAGTGATTGAACAATCTCCCCTTCTTCGACCAACATGGGAGTGGACTTTCCAGTCACGTCAACTAACCCGTCGTTGATATTACTTACCCCCGACAAACTACTGAACACAAGTAAACCGAGCAAAACGATGACAAGACCGGCACCACCTGCTATTCGTGCAGTTACAGTTAAATTCATATAAAACCTCAAATCTTACAAGCTTCGTACCGGCAATCCATTGACAGGCCGAAAGGCTCAGTTATTAGCTATTATTCCAATCGTTAGCTAAAGCATAGACAAGATCGGTAAAACTTGCCTAATTTTCTTTAATTCAAGGGCTTATTGCGCTTTTCGCAGGTCAAATATTGAAAAAAATAGCGGTCTAAAATGACTGTTTTAAGATTTGCTCACGCCATTGATTGTGGCAATTAATTGACGAGCTCCCGCGTGATTACGGTGTTCACAGAGGTAAATCCCCTGCCAGGTGCCGAGATTGAGTTTTCCACGGGTGATAGGAACACTCACACTGGCACCGAGAATGGATGATTTTAAGTGGGCAGGCATATCATCTGAACCTTCGTAATCATGCTGATAATAGGACTGATTTTCGGGCACAAAATGATTGAAATGACTCTCGAAATCCATGCGAACGGTTGGATCCGCATTTTCGTTTATGGTCAACGAAGCCGAAGTATGCTGAATAAATAAGTGCAATAAGCCAACATTAATTTCTGAGAGTTTTGGCAGTTGGCGAACCACCTGCTCGGTAATAATATGGAAACCGCGTGATTTAGCCGGAACTTGGATTGATGTCTGGTGCCAAATACTCATGAATTTAAACTCTTAAACAAACACCGGTTCTATATTCTTTACAAATATCAAGGGTTAGATGAAATGCCATCTGGTCGCGCTAATATTCATCATCATAGGCCGGTGTATAGTTTACGAAGCGGTTGTAATGGCCCTGGAATGTCACATTAACCGTCCCAATTGGTCCGTTACGTTGCTTTCCAATGATGATTTCTGCGATGCCTTTGCGTTCGCTTTCTGGGTTATAAACTTCATCTCGATAGATAAAACAAATTAAATCGGCGTCCTGCTCGATCGCGCCCGACTCACGTAAATCAGACATTACTGGGCGCCTATCGGCCCGCTGCTCCAACGATCGGTTAAGCTGACTCAGTGCGATCACTGGACATTCCAATTCTTTAGCCAACGCTTTTAACGAGCGCGAAATTTCCGAAACCTCTTGAGTTCGATTGTCGCCTAACCCGGGGACTCGCATTAGCTGAAGATAATCGATTAAAATTAAACTCAGTTCACCGTGCTCACGCACAACTCGCCTAGCGCGGCTTCTGACCTCCGTTGGTGACAAACCTGCAGAATCATCAATCAACATTTTGCAGTTGTTCTTCAATATATTACTCGCGACTGACAAATTGTCCCAGTCGCGGTCATCGAGCGCCCCCGTTCTTAATCGAGTGGCATCAATGCCGCCAATGGAAGCAAATGAACGCATTAGCAAAGATTGCGAAGGCATCTCCATACTAAAGACTAATACTGCTTTGCCGCTGTGAATCGCCGCATGTTCAGCCATATTCATCGCAACAGTGGTTTTACCCATAGACGGTCGTCCGGCTACAATCACCAGGTCGGCGGGCTGTAACCCTGAGGTCATATCGTCAAAGTCCTTAAACCCTGTGGCAAGACCTGTTATACCACCTTGTGATTTTTGGATTTCTTCTAATCGATCGAGGGCTCGCGGCAATATATTGCCCACGGATTCGGGTCCACCACCGTCAGCGGTTTCTCGCTCTTCGGCGATTTTAAACACTTTGGTTTCGGCCAAATCCAACAATTCGTCTGGCTTTCGACCTTTTGGCTCGTATGCCGCATCAGCGATTTCATTAGCAACACCAATTAATGAGCGCAATACCGCGCGTTCACGAACAATATCAGCATACGCGCCAATATTTGAGGCGCTGGGAGTATTTTTTGCTAGGTCGGCAAGGTAAGCTAATCCGCCAATTTCATCTGACTCGCCTTCTTGGTCAAGAAATTCATAAAGAGTCACCACATCCATTGGTTTGGCATTTTCAGCTAAATAATGGATAGCTTTGAATATAAGCTTGTGATCATTTCGGTAGAAGTCTTCCGCCACCAGTTTTTCAGCCACTTTTTCCCAGGCCTCGTTGTCCAAAATAAGACCACCTAAAACGGATTGCTCGGCCTCGAGGGAATGCGGGGGCATCTTAATGCTGGAAACTTGTCGGTCTTCGCGGGCAACTTGTCTTATTTCGCTCATAAGAATGGTTCTCTTTAAACAGCGCTGGCTGTTAAATGCTTTTATTATTCAGAGTTGAAAGGCTTTCAGAGATTCGCGTGAACCTAAAAAAAAACACCCGAAACTTCTCAGTCGCGGGTGTTTCATTTTGTCACTTGCATCGCTTGAAATCAATCTTTCAAGCGACCAATCAAAAATTGATTAGTCTTCTTCAGCAACAATGGTTAGTTTTAAAACGGCATTCACATCAGAGTGCAAGTGAATGTCAATTTCGTACTCACCAGTATTTCTTAGCGCGCCGTTAGGAAGTCTAACTTCGTGCTTTTCAACCGCAACCCCTGCAGCAGAAATGGCGTCAGCAATGTCTTTAGTTCCAACAGAACCAAATAATTTGCCTTCATCTCCACTGTGAGCACCAATGCTGACGTTTAGTTCAGCAATTTGGTCAGCACGAGTCTGCGCAGCAGCTAATAAATCAGCGGCTTTTTTCTCTAATTCAGCTCGACGAGCTTCAAATTTTTCTAAGTTTTCTTTTGTTGCTGGTACAGCTTTACCTTTAGGCAACAAGAAATTACGTCCGTATCCGTTTGCTACCGAAACACTATCGCCCAGCTCGCCCAGATTACGGATATTTTCAAGTAGAATGACTTGCATTAGTCTATCCTCAATTTGGTTAATCGTTGCTTATTTATGAGCGTCAGAGTATGGCAATAAAGCCAAAAAGCGCGCTCGTTTAACAGCTGTAGACAGCTGGCGTTGGTATTTTGCTCGTGTACCAGTGATTCGGCTCGGAACAATTTTACCGGTTTCAGTGATGTAGCTTTTTAATGTTGCTAAATCTTTGTAATCAATTTCCGAAACACCTTCTGCTGTGAAACGGCAATACTTACGTCTTCTGAAAAATCTAGACATGATTTAATCCTCGTTTATTCTGTTTCTGATTCAGCTTTGTCAGCTTCACTTTCAGCAGGAGCTGCTGCAGGTGCTTCTTCTTTGGCTGGCTCTTCACGCTTTTTGTCCGAAGAATCAAAACGTTTAGCGGCTTCTTCTTTCGCTTTTGCAAGCGGAGAAGCATCGGTAACAGGACCTTTCATCTTAATTACAAGGCTACGTAGCACTGCATCATTAAATTTGAAAAGTGTTTCTAACTCAGAAATAGCAGCATACTCAGATTCTACATTGAGTAGAACATAATGTGCTTTATGAGAGTTATTAATTGGGTAAGCGAGTTGACGTCGGCCCCAATCTTCTGTTCTGTGGATAGTTCCGCCTGTTTCTGTAATAACAGTGGAATATCTTTCTATCATGGCAGGTACCTGATCGCTTTGATCAGGGTGCACTAGAAATACGATTTCATAGTGTCGCATTAAAAAGCTCCTCACGGTTTCCAGTCACTTAAATGCTTTAATATCAGCGAGTTAAGTAACAAGGAGTAAAGTCAAATTGTATAAAATATGGTTTTCTTGCGAGTTCAAACTTCGCTTTGTTAACCAAAGCAACAAGGGCTTGAATCCAAGAGCGCGGGATTATACGGGGGATAGGGGTAGATTGCAATCTATTCTAGTGGGTGGGAGGGATAGGGTTTTATTCAGCTCGACTTGGTCGGTTTTAAGTAGTTAGCTTGGGCTTGACGCTTTGACCGCGGCATACTTTGGTCAAGTAACCAAAGAGCGCTATGTCGAGTGGGTTCTGGGTGAAAGTGATTACTTTGGGTTTAGCGCTAGCGCGCATCTAAAATGTGAAACGGGCTACTCGGCCGCTACTCGTTGATAAACCCCATTAAATCGACCATTAAACACCAGTTGCATTTGGCTATTACGAGCGGGTTGCTCCTTGCCATCGACAATCACCGCCGTTCTAACCGGGTAAACGCCTTGCGGCATGCCTTTTGGCAACTTGAAAGTAAATTCATTTTCAAATGCACCACTGGTTTTCGAATCGGTATTCACGGGTTTGACTAAGCTTTTCAATTCCTTAGTCGGATCTTCGTTATCAAAGATGATTATTTTCTCTTGGATATCAACGGTGCGAGTATCCGCGCCTCGAACAACTTCTAGTTTAGATTGAATGGAAATGTCATTACCCGCGGTAACAACTTCACCAGGTTTGATACTTGATTCATAAGCCACTAAGACAGGCTCGGGAGGCAGTGCCCCGTGGGTCTCAACGTAGCGATCGATCACTTCGCCTTCATCATTGACTTTTCTTGACTGGTATTCAACAACCATATCGTAAATAATTTTGGCTGCTACCCCAACGGCCACAACTGCGCCGATCTGCTTGAGTCGTTTATTGCTTATTCCACAACCCGCGGTCGCCAATAATGAAATGGCAACAATCGCTGCAACCAAAGGTGATACAACATGGCGAGATTGACCGCATTGTTGACTAGCCGCCGAATGACAGTGTATTGAATTTTCCAGCATACCGGTTCCCCACTAAAACCAATCCCTTGTTTGTCGACTTCCTTATATTTCAATATGTTATACGAGCAGTTGTTTACTCGACGTTGTATGACTAACCGCTACAACGCAGCCATAGAACCTCAGGCTATTCGATTTCTATGTTCTTTTTTACCTGATTAAGTGATTCTGTCGCATCTTTCTTCAACTGTAAAGCCTTAATATGGCCCGGCACAAAATCCAATGCCGATTCCGATTTAGCAATTGCACAGCTAAAGTCGAGCTTTTTAAGGCAGGCGTAACCGTCTTGTAATACCTTGTTGGCTCTCGTGAGATTCTCTTGGTATTGCTTTTTGGCAAAAGCGGCGTTTTTACTTAACTCATCGGCTTTACTGTCGGCAGGCTTTATCTGCAGTGCTCGATTGGCTTGTTTTATCGTGCAATCGAAGTCTTGGCGCTCAAAACACTGTTGTCCGCGGTTCATTGCTTGCTGATAAGCCTTATTTTCATTGGCTAGTTTGAGTTGATATTGCTGCAATGCTTGCTGCGAATCGAGCAGCAACTTTTGCGCTGGTTCTGATTTAGGATCGAGAGTAACAGCTTTGTTAGCTTCGCGCTGAGCACACTGGTAATCTCCAGACTCAAAACACTGGCTGGCCAAAGCAAGGGTGTTATTGACTGCTATTTGGCGATTTTTAAGCTCAACTTCTTGACTCAACTTTTTCAGGATAGGGCTATCGGGAATCAGTTGGCTTAACTCGGTAAACTCCTGGTTTGCGCAATCAATCGCTTGCGCATCGTCTATACAAAACTTAACCGATTGAATTAGTTGGTTAATTTTTGCTTGCTGGCCAAGCTCAATGGCTTGTTGATGATCAGGGCTTATTTCTCGAATAGCTGCGACACTCTCTAAGGTACATTGAAAGTCTTCATTTTGAAAACATTGAGTAGCTTTGGCGAGCGTTTCATCGATCACTCGACTTAACTCATTGGGGGCATAAAATTGATTGTATAAAAACCAGCCGACCAAACCGAGTAGAGCCAGACTAAGGCTGCGATAGATTGGTAACTGAGGCTTTAAAGTTAAGCCATCGAGTAGCTCGCGAATATTGGCTGAGCGATTCTCTCGTCGAAGTTCCAATCCTTTCGCCAGCGCTTTCCATTGACGCTTGGTTAGGCTTTCAATTCTCGCGGGTTTTAATCCCTTGGCCAATGCCGTGGCTGCAGAAATATTATTAAAGGGATGCTTGCCGGTGAGCATTTCATAAGCGATCAAAGCGGCCGCAAATACGTCATCACGTGGATCGGGGGTTTTGTGACCTATCATTTCTAAACTGGCGTAAGCCGGTGTAATTGCACCAATTCGACCCGCATCAAAATGATCACGGTTCTTGGATTCAAGCGCCAAACGTGCGATACCAAAATCGAGCACTTTGGTACCTTCGTCTTTAGTGACAAAAATATTACCCGGTTTGAAATCGCAATGAATAATGCCTTTTTGATGGGCAAAGTCCAAAGCGGTGCAGTAATCTTTAAAAATAGTTAGCGCCCGCTCTTTGTCTAGCCCTTTATTTTTGTGCTTTTCAATTAAGCTTTCCAGATCTTCGCCCTGGAGAAGCTCCATCGTCATAAAAATGGTATTACCATCGCGATCAAAGTCATGCACCGTTACAATATTAGGGTGCGATAATTGATGAGAACGGCTGGCTTCACGTTGCAATGAAATGAATGCATCGGGATGATTCTTGAAATCACTATTTAATATTTTAGCTGCAACGTAAGGATTAGTATCTTGCGCTTCTACTTTGCGTAAATCTTGGGCCTTGTAAACCGTTCCCATCCCGCCTGCGCCCAGTGCTTCCTTGAGTACAAACCGGTTGTTGAGGATTATTTGGTTGTCTGCCAGCGCTTTATCGGCATCTTGTTTTGCAGCAGCAAACCCTTGCTCGGTATCACTCGTTTGAAACCCACTATCAATTTCAGTGAGGGCTTTTTGTTGCGAAGTAGAAAGCTTGGAAGGTTTGACCGAATTGTCGGTGATGATTTTGCCCTTTTCTGGCAAGTTTGCGCCCACTTCAGACACTACTGTTTTGCTGCTATGTTGTTCTTTATCTTGATTTTTTTCCATAGTAACTAGTCTGCTGTGACAACCACTGATTTGAACCTCAATTCAATCTGATCGAGAATTTTACCTTATTTCTGGGCGATCGGGTATGTTGCAAGTAAACTTCACAACCGGTAGTCGCTTACAACCCTTAGTTTTAACTATGCTCTAAGTGCTTGCCAGGCGATTTGGCTTTCACCTTTTTCTGTGGTGACCAGCGCTGAATCACCGGTGATCAACACCGACATTGCGGTTGTTCGAGTCAACTGAGCGGCAATGGTTTGAATGGCTTGCCATTCGAAACGAAAAAACTCGGCGTTCAGAGATAAAAACTGTTGTTTAGACTGCTCCCACCACACATCGCTCTTATTGTTAAAACTATAGATTTTTACCGCTTTGGCTTTTCGGCAAGCTTTCTTGACCCGCAGATAATCAGGTTCGCCAACGTCAATCCAACTATCGACCAAACCATCCATCGCAACTTTCCAAAGGTCAGGCTCTTCAACTTCGCTCAATCCTTTGGTAAAAACCAAACTATCGTCGGCATTAATACAAAATGCCAGCACACGAGCAGTCATCCTTTCAAGGGTTTCAGACGGGTGTAACGCCACCGTGAGATTATGATCCTGGTAATAGTTTCGATTGAGATCGGATAAAACGATATTAAATTTGTAGATAGTCGGTTTTAATGCCACGAGTCACGTCTTAGTTAGCCGAAAAAGTTAATGCGATTAACTTCAAACGGCCTAGCGGAGTAAGTTGCTCGATACTAACACAAATCTATCCAATGAAATCACGGAAATTGATTGCTGGTCACTAGTCACACTAGAGACGACGACACGCAGAAAACAAGTGAAATTTAGCGGGCAGTCCATCCGCCGTCTAACACCATGGTTTGTGCCGTGATGTTTTTGGCATAAGGTCCAATCAAAAATTCACAACATCCCGCCAGTTCCTCGATTTCAATAAAGGCTTTTTTGGGCATCGGTTCTAACATAATCTGCTCGATCACCTGTTGCTCGGTTAATTGATGTTCCTTGGCTTGAGCTGCGATTTGTTTTTCGACTAACGGCGTTCTTACATAAGCGGGACATAATGTGTTGACGGTAATATTTTGATCGGCTAATTCCAGCGCTAGTACTTTTGATAATCCAAGAAGGCCGTGCTTGGCAGCCACATACGCACTCTTATAAGGCGAGGCAACAATGGCATGAATTGAACCGACGTTTATAACGCGACCAAAACCCGTTGATTTCATACCGGGCAAAACAGCTTGAGTTAATCGAGCCACGCCAGTTAATAGCACTTGAATCAAAAACTCCCATTTTTCCATGGGAAAAGATGCTAGCGGCTCAACATGCTGTATTCCTGCATTATTAATTAATACGTCGACCGGCTGCTCTAATGTTGCGACCAAATCATCAATATCTGATTGACTGGTGACATTCAGTTTATAAGCTGTGGCGCTTCCGCCATTTTGTTTTATTAAATCGACTGTTGAGGTAGCCGCAGATAGATCCAAATCGGAGACCAGAATATGATGGCCCTTCGCCGACAGAAAACTTGCGATACCGCGTCCAATTCCACTACCCGCACCGGTGATTAAAATCTGCTTTGGGGACATTATTCAAGCCTTGGTTAAATTCATAAATTGGCTACCACTCATTGAGAGAGTAAAGTACCAAAAGCCAGCGAAAAAATATCTGCTACTATAGTACTAAGCCGAATCCTCGAATTTTAAAAACCGCCCTGTTATGATTAACTTTGTTTTTCTAATCAGGCTATAAATATGCTCTCATCGATGCGCTTACTTGGGTTATTAGTTTCAACATCATTATTGCTCACCAATCAATTTGTAACCGCTAATTTGCAGGCATCGCCAACAAAATCCGCGCCAAACTTTTTGCCTAAAACCTTACTCAAAAATTATTATGATGGTCAAACTGATGACTTGCTGACTGCAGGTTGGAGTAGCGAACAATTGTCGCAACGTAAGCTTCCAGCCGCGCCCGATGTGATCGATGCAACATGGCTTCGTAAAGCCGCCTACTACAATAATATAATTGCCTTATTGGATACCACACTCGCGGGTGGCTATTCGCGACTGTATGCCACCAGTAAACAACCGATTTCAGGATTTGAGTACCTCACTTATAGCCAAGATTCTGAAGGTCAATTAGCAGCGAGTCTTATGCTGCAAATACCCGATCACTTTAACTGGGAAAAGCCATGCATTATCGTTGCGGCGTCATCCGGGTCACGCGGTATTTATGGTGCGGTTGGTACCGTTGGATTATGGGCACTTGAACGAGGATGTGCCGTTGCCTATACCGATAAAGGCACTGGGACTGGATTTTACTTGCTCGATCAGCAAGCGGGCTATAGGGTCAACGGCCTCTACACAGGCGAGTCGAAAACGCCGGCTAAGCATTTAATTTTTACAGAAACTAATGACCCATTAAATAAAAAATTTATTGCCAAGCATCCAACGGCTATTTCAACTAAACACGCTTATTCTGGCAAGAATGTCGAAAAAAATTCTGGACTATTTGTCATTCAAGCGGCTGAATTTGCTCTTTATCAATTAAATCAACATGGTGTCGAACAGCGTCAATTAAAGACCCATTCGTTGAATCAAAAAAATACTACAATGATTGCAGCCAGTATTTCAAATGGTGGCGCAGCTTCATTACATGCTGGAGAGCAAGATCAAGAAGGATTATTTGATGCCATTGTCGTTGCAGAGCCTAACATTTACCCACCTAACAATGTGCCAATCATCATCCATCATCAACAACAAAAATTTATTTCCGGTAACGCCAACAGTTTTGATTATTTTATTACTAAAAACATGTATGGCCCTTGCGCTCTTCTCACACCAGATGCAATCAATGCCCCCTTCGCCAATCATGCGGCGATTAATCAGAAGCAATTAGAGGACTGGTGTCTTAACTTAGAAAGAGATGGTTTACTATCGTTAACCGAACAGAAAAATTCGCTTAAATCAAATCACAAAATAGAACAACTTGCTTCGCGCGCTTGGCGAAAAATCACTCAAGTTTCAGGTGCTCGAAAAACTACACTCGACCCAATGATGCAATTGATTGAACTATGGCCGGCCTTAGCGACGACTTACACCAACCAATTTGGTCGATATAAACTGCAAGACAATCTTTGTTCCGTTTATTTCTCTGCGGTTGATCCATCAGGCATACCGACTCAATTAACACGACCACAAAGACAATCGTTATTTGCGATGAGCAATGGTATTCCGCCTACTGCTGGCATCAAACTAGTTAGCAGCCAGCAGTTAGATCATTATCAACAAGCGAAATGTTTTTACCAAGCAGCGCAAAGCCAAGGTGTTAAAAATGGAGTTGCCGAGGTTAAAGCAAGCGGCAAGCTAAACCAAATACCAACGATTATTATTCATGGACAAGATGATAACCTTATCAATCCCAATTTATCTTCGCGTACTTACTATGCGGAAGCTTTATTGCAAAACAAAGATGCCGCAATAAAATATTACGAAGTCACTAATGCTCAGCACTTTGATGCCTTTACCGCTCTGCCAGACTACGCTACAAAATTTGTCCCTTTACATTACTATTTTGAAAAGTCATTAGACTTAATGATGAATCATTTGATTGAAGGAGAACAGTTGCCTGCAAGCCAGGTGGTCGTTACCCGAACGCGACAATTCAAGCACGGCAATTTAGAACGCTTATCAACAAAACACTTACCGGCAATCTCTCCTAAAGCAGATCGAAAAATCATTCTAAACAAAGCGAAAAACAACAAGGCTGAATTGATTATTCCAGATTGATTGTTTCAGATTGATTATTTCAGATTAATTACTCGACTGGACTGATGATTAATGATTTGCGGTAACTGACTTACCATGTTATTGATTTGTTTTAATTGTGGGCCCGTTTTAGTTAAATAATCAGCCCCTGTGTACCCCCACCAATCCCAACAAGCTTTGGGATTAAGCGGCACATAACTCGCTGTAGTTTGCGGATAAAGGACCACCATTTGATTATCGGCCGCCCACTGGTTAACGCCAGTATTCTTTATAAATTGCATACCGATAGACTCAACATTTTGCTGGCAACCATGAAAAGCAATATGGATGCGACATTGTTTGCCTTGAAAACAATCGGCGGGCACAAATAAATAACCCTTTTCTGCAAGCGTATTGTCATCACTAAATAATGATTGATCGAATTCTATCAGTTTATTATTCGACTGGCCCTCAACCTCTGATTTTGCTTGCTGTTGTGTCGCTGTTAACGGGCTTATAAATGTCATAAATTCACTAACTAAGTCAACCCCACATTGATTAATGAAAGGCGTGTTGGTTTGTGAACACTCAACACCAAAATTGTTTGTTGGAAAACCATGCCCAGCATTTAAAGAGTATTGTTGTTGTACCGAAGCGCCCAATTTTTTATAGAGTTGTTGTTGAGCGTCTACCACCTTGCGACTAACGGTTTGATCGCTTTGCCCCTGAAATACCCAAACGCGATCACCCGCTATTTGAGTATGCTCATCAATGGTTTGCAATTTTGAGTTATCAACAATTATTTGATAGAACTGCTCTATATCAATTGTTTCCGTGACGTTCATGCACCCGACTAAAGCCGTTTTGAGATCACCCTGAGCACAGCCATAAGGCCCGGAAGCTAGTAATGCAGCGCCAGATACTTGCTTGGAAAAAGCGATATGGTATTGGCTCGCCATATAGCCACCGGAAGATAGTCCAGAAACAGTAACATTAGATGTATCAATATTAAATTGAGCAGCCGCGTCCGATGAACTGGCTTGTTTGTTTGGATTAGGCTCTGAGCAGCCAATCGCTATTGAGGCCAGGATTAAAGCAATGCAATTACGCAACATTTAACTTCTCCAAATAAAAAAGACCGCGAGTTAACGCGGTCAACAACAATCTCCATTAACAACACGCGCCATTAACAACAAGCGCCATTAACTTAACGGAACAGAAATTAAACTCTTAGTTTAACGGATTAGAACTGATAACCAATTGTTAACGCGACAGTACGTGGGTCACCGTAATAACCGATCAGGGTGTTATCGCCGCCTAAGCCGGGAATGTAACCGCCATTGCCATCGGGAGTGACAAAGGTGTAGTTACCCACTAAATACTCTTCATCAGTAATGTTTTTGGCATGCAAGCCCGCTTGCCATTTACCGTTGTTGCTGAACCAATTTAAGCTTAAGTTAGCCAATCCATAACCATCTTGTGTTAATAAGTTATCTAACACAGACAGCTCGTACTCGCTTCGATAATAATAATTTCCACTTAAACTAAAATCTCCAAGCGAATTTTCGAAATTATAATTAAAACTTAAATTCGCGGTTGTTTCTGGGGTGTTAATAATTGAGAAACGATCGGAAATATCGATTTCACCATTATCAATATCATTGGTCACCGCATTAGAAAATTCCGAATCGATAAATCCTAAAGATAAATTAATATCAAGTGAATCGGTTACAGCCCAATTAACATCAATTTCAGCACCAGTAGCTTCAGACTCACCAATATTACCTAAGCGTTGCTCTAAATCACCAGGATTCTCCCCAGGAAGCACACTGACAAATTGACGGTCAGTATGATCAAGCACAAATAATGTTGCATTCAGTCTTAGGTCACGCCCAATGTCACTCCGAACACCCACTTCATAGGAATCTACTTTTTCTGGGTCGGCGGCTTCTTCGGCAAAGGTCGCTCTGGGATTAAACAAGCCTGACTTAAAGCCTTGTGAATAACTAGCAAACCACATCACATCGTCAGTTTGTTGAAACTCAACACCGACTCTAGGCGTAAACCGACTCCACTCTTCTGAATCATTTAACACTTCAACAATGGTCGCATCAATCAGTGCATCATCGCGAACATATCCAGGAACCCAACCACTTTCCGGATAGATAGTATCAAATACCAAACCATTGTATACGTAGGCTTGTTTTTCTTCTTGGGTGTATCGAGCCCCCAAGGTCATGGAAACTCGGTCGGTCAGATCGTAAGAGCCTTGAGCATAAATAGCTTTACTGTTGGAGTCACTACAACCTTTTACTTCGCGTGTTAGACCCGGAGCCCCTATGGACTGCCCCAGTACTTCTAATATCGCATCAAAATGACCACATGAGTCACCATCAAAGAAGTACAAACCCGACACAAATGTGAGGTCATCGGTATCATAATTTAGTTGAAATTCTTGACTGAATTGCTCGTCGTCATAAAAAGCGGGAACATCAAATATTCTTAAGCTGGTATTGTCAAAATCAATGTTAGTTGGCGAATAACTTTCTCGACCAGCTGTCACGGATTTAAACGACCAATGCTCGTCAATATCATAGTTGATGGTTAAACTATAACCTTCGACTTCAACTTTGTTCCACGTCGGCAAACTGGTATAGGAATCATAAACAGAATCAGGTACAGGCGCTTCGGTTAATAAGCTAGGTAATAAACGATAGCCCCCTTTGGAGTTAGATTCGTCCTCTGTTTTATCATAGGCCAGTTTAAAAAATAGGTCGTCGGACGGTGAATACTCTAAAGTTAGCCGACCCGCAACAACATCTTTGTTGTAGTTTTCTCTATTTTGGCCAGCTAAATCAGAGGTAACAAATTTACCAAAACCATCTCGTTGCAAGGTTGCCGCTGCAAAACCAAAATAAAGTTTATCCTCAATTAAAGGGAGCTGCCCGTTTACTTTTAAATCTGTTCGACCGTAATCTCCAAATGTTGCTCTAACACCAAACTCGGTTTCGCCACTCATTCGTTTGGTGACAAACTTAATCGCTCCGCCTATGGTGTTTTTGCCATAAAGCGTTCCTTGAGGCCCACGAAGTACCTCAATTCGCTCGACATCTAAAAGATCTAACACCGCGCCTTGTGGTCTTGCCACATAGACATCATCAATATAAATACCAACCCCCGGCTCATAGCCCCACAAAGGATCTTCTTGACCAACACCTCGAATAAAAGCCGTCAGTGTCGAATTGGTTCCACGACTACTTTGCAATGTTGTATTCGGAGAAAACTGCTGTATTTCTGTGAGCACACTCACCCCCATATCTTCTAAATCACCACCATCGATTGCGGTGATAGCAACGGGGACATTTTGCAAGCTTTCTTCGGTTTTACGAGCAGTCACGGTAATGGTTCTAACGCCAGACTCTTCCTCTGCGTTTTGCTCTTCGGATTCGGCAGCATACACTTGCGCACTCGATGCGAGTGACGCGGCAACTAACATCGCCAGTTTGCTTTTGATAAATTTTTCGGTTTTGCTTTTCATAGGTTTCTCAGTCTGGGTTGTTATTAATTTATTATTAGACTTGATTTGATTCAACTCGTTGTTCATCGATTATCCCCTAACTCGTGATAGTTGTTCTGTATTCTGACACTACCTTACCGCAAATCTTTTTGGCCGTATGCTGTACCATAGTACTATGGGCTTGCATGACCTCATAAGACAGAATAGCGAGTATTGTTTATTAAAGGATTTAGTTATGTCTGTTAGCATGATCGGCTTGTTTGTAGGTCTATTACTTCTCATTGTTCTCACAATAAGAGGTATGAATTTGATGGTTGCGGGGCCATTATGCGCATTGGTTGTCGCCTTGACCAGTGGAATTCCGTTGTTTGCCTCAGAGAGTAATTTCTTAGCCAGCTATATGTCAGGATTTGCTGGTTTTGTGCAAGCATGGTTCTTAATGTTTTTACTCGGGTCATTGTTTGGCAAATTAATGGAAGAAAGTGGCAGTGCAGACAGCGTCTCTCGTTGGATTGTCGGCAAGCTGGGAATGCAACACACCGTTTTAGCCATTGTTTTTGCCTGCGCCATTCTGACCTATGGTGGTGTCAGTTTATTTGTGGTCGCCTTTAGTGTTTATCCAATGGCTCTATCCTTATTTAAGCAAGCCGATCTACCTCGGCGATTTATTCCTGCCGCGCTGGCCTTTGGCTCGGTCACATTTACCATGACCTCAGCAGGCTCCCCGGAAGTGCAAAATTGGATCCCGATCAAGTATCTTGGGACATCACCCTATGCGGGTTGGGAAGTCTCATTAGTGGTTGCAGTATTTATGGCCTTGTTTGGTTTTTGGTGGCTGAAACGAATGATCAAAAAAGCAGTCGCTAATGGTGAGAGCTTTCAAACCAGAGACAATGATCCGGAAATAAGAGAGAGTAAACTGCCATCGCCAGTGCTATCACTGCTCCCACTGTTACTGGTATTAGTAAGCAGTTTTGTATTACATGAGGCCCTCAACGAATATGCACTTATGGTCGCGCTACTCATCGGTGTTTTATCTTGTTGGCTATTAAATCTTCGGTATATTCAAAAGCTGGGAAGCGCGGTTAATGTTGGGACTACCGGCGCCCTAATCGCCATAGGCAATACTGCCGCGGTAGTTGGTTTTGGTTCAGTTGCAAAAGCGACTCCAGCATTTGCAGTTGCAGTGGAATTTATGACCAATATTCCCGGCAATGAACTTATCGGTGCGGCGATTGCCGTCTCTGCCATTGCAGGATTAACTGGGTCGGCTTCGGGCGGGCAAGCGATTGCCTTGCCCATTCTTGCGCCTCACTATATTGATGCAGGCGTTGAACCGGAAGAATTACATCGAGTTGTCGCGATATCCTCAGGCGCCTTAGATTCTTTGCCACACAATGGTTATGTGGTCACCACTATTCGCGCGATCTGTGGAGAAACTCATCAAGCCGCTTATGGTCCGATGGGCGCAGTCACGGTTGTAGTTCCACTACTTGGATTAATGCTGGCTATCGCGCTTTTCCTAATCTAACTATTTCTGCTATGGTTGGCTGGATTTAAAACTTCATTATTTGGAGCCAACGCATTTGGATAATTGGTTAGTCATTGGCATTGCTATCGTTTACTTACTGCTGCTATTTGCTATTGCAGAGTTTGCTGAACGTCGATTGGATTCGAGCAAACCACGGCCCTGGATCTACAGTCTATCGTTAGCCGTCTACTGCACCTCTTGGGCAATGTATGGCACCGTTGCTCAATCTCAAGCCACCGGCTGGTATTTAGCACCCACTTATTTAGGCAGTATTTTATTGCTTGTTTTCGCTTGGCCAATACTCGCCACAATTATTCGGATTGCAAAGCAAAATAAGGTTACTTCGATTGCTGATTTTATTGCCGGGCGGTTTGGGCGTTCGCACTTGCTCGGCGGTATTGTGGTGGTCATTTGTTTAGTCGCAATTGTTCCCTATATTTCTATTCAACTAAAAGCCATTGTAAATAGTTACCTAATCATCACTAATGCCGAGGTAATGACTCAAACAATTGGACCTATCGAAAACCCACTAACCACATTTAGCGAAAGTATCTTTTGGCAAGATAGTGCGTTTTATATCACTATTGTAGTTGCATTGTTTACTATCGTATTTGGTACTCGTAGAGCCGATGCTACCGAGCATCATCAGGGTATTATGTTGGCAATCGCTTTCGAGTCACTGATCAAGTTGACTGCTTTTATTGCGGCCGGCTTATTCACTGTTTATTTTGTGTTTGATGGTTTTACTGATCTTTGGTCACAAGTAAGTAGCAACCCGCAAACTCAAGCGATTATTAACAATCGACAACCGTCGTTCATTTATTTGTCGCAAACCTTTTTAGGTATGATTGCCATTTTATGCCTGCCTCGACAATTCCATGTTCTGGTGGTGGAAAACCGCTCGGAAATAGAGTTGAAGAAAAGCCGCTGGATCTTTCCAAGTTACTTACTTTTGATTAACTTGTTTATTCTACCGATTGCGCTAGCGGGTACCTTATATTTTCAGGGAAGTAATGTATCGGCCGAAGACTATATTTTAATGTTGCCAGCGGCAGAAGGTAACGCCCTAATTGCGCTGCTGGTTTTTATCGGCGGAATTTCTGCAGCAACCAGCATGATTATTGTGGCCACTATTGTTCTAAGCACCATGGTAAGTAATGAAATCATTGTGCCCTTTGCGGTGAAGTTTTTTTCGTTTGAACTAAAAGACAAACGTGATCTGGTAAAAAGGCTATTGACCATTCGACGTGCTCTCATCTTGATTATTTTATTGGGCGCATACATTTACTATCGAGAGATTTCAGTTAGCGAACAATTGGCCACGACCGGGCTATTATCAATGGCATTAATTTCCCAGTTAGCGCCTGCCCTTATTGCCGGAGTCTATTGGAAGCGTTCCACACAAAAAGCAACAATTATTGGTTTGTCAGGTGGACTATTGGTTTGGTTTTATACATTGCTACTGCCGCTGCTAAGTGACGCCAACATCATTGGACAACAAATCGTAGAACAAGGACCACTGGGAGTTTCGCTGTTAAAACCAACACAATTATTTGGACTTTATGGATTTGATAACCTCACCCATGGCCTGTTTTGGAGTTTGCTGACAAATATTTCATTGCTTGTTTATTTCTCCCTACGCGAAGATCAAACGCTCAGCGAACGAATGCAAACTAGCCGTTTCTTATCCAATAGCCCGCAAACCGTGAACAGCAATCCAAGTTTAGAGCTTGAACTTGATGTAGACGATTTAATCTTACTCGCCGAAAGGTTTGTTGGAAAGGCCGCCGCCAAGGAGTCGTTTGAAAAGTATTGTCGAGATAACACATTGCAAACTATTTCCCAGGCAAAAATTAACCACCTAACACGCTATACGGAAAAGCTATTGCAAGGTGTGATTGGCTCCACCTCGACTCGTTTGGTATTTGAATCGTTATCCAATAATCGCCAAGTGCCTTTCGAAGATGTTTTTAATATGATCGACGAAGCCGCCGATGTCTTACTATTTAATCGAGAACTACTGCAATCTGCCATTGAAAACATCAGTCATGGCATTAGCGTGGTCGATAAAGACCTACATCTGGTCGCTTGGAATAGCCAGTACGTTGAGTTGTTTCAATACCCAGAAAAGCTGGTTCAAGTCGGACGCCCCATTCAAGATTTAGTTAAGTTTAATGCTGAGCGCGGCATGATGGGTAAAGGTGACATCGACGAAATCATTGCTCGCCGATTGAGCCATATGCGCCGAGGCACTCCGCATGTTTATGAACGTCAACAACAAGATGGTGTGATATTAGAAATGCGCGGTAACCCGATGCCCGGTGGTGGTTTTGTTACTTCTTTTATTGATATTACCGAGTTCAGACAGCAGCAATTCGAATTAGAAAAAGCCAACCAACAACTCGAGCAACGTGTCGCGGAACGAACCCAACAACTCGAAAATTTAAATCAAAGTTTACTTGAAGCAAAGTCAATGGCTGAAATTGCCAATCATAGTAAAACTCGATTTTTGGCAGCGGCTAGCCATGATGTGTTACAACCACTGAACGCTGCCAGTTTATTTAGCGCGACTTTATTTGAGAAGTTACAAGACTCGCAACAAAAACAGCTTTCACAAAGAATTCAACAGTCCCTTCACTCCGCCGAACTATTACTCAAAGATTTGATAGATATATCCAAGTTAGACTCGGGCAATGTCACGCCAGAAATGAGTCGCTTTTCGCTCAAAGAACTAATGCAGCAGTTATCGGGTGAATTTGAAATTTTAGCCAGTGAAAAATCAATAACACTTAAAACGGTCTATTGCGATAAATTAACCTATTGCGATCGAACCATGCTGCGCCGAATATTGCAAAATCTGTTAAGTAATGCCATTAAACATTCTCAAGCAAGCACAATTCTTTTTGGCGTCCGGCGAAAATGTGACCAATTGGCAATTCATATTATTGATAATGGCGTCGGAATAAGTAAAGCCCAACAGCAAAGAATTTTTGAAGAGTTTGTTCAATTAGACTCAGACAAAATTGCGGTCGAAGGGCATGGACTTGGACTCGCCATTGTTACTCGTATTCTGAAGATATTAAAACTTCCACTTAATTTGGACTCAGCCGAAAATCAAGGTTGTGATTTTTCCGTTGCGGTACCAATTGTTGAAAGCGATGGTCGAACGGAACAACCTAAAGTTTTGCCTATTCCAGGCGATCACCAAGCGAATGCCAATAAAAACCAGCTCATATTGTGTATTGATAATGAACAAGATATCTTGGATGGTATGCAGTCTTTGCTGAACAGTTGGGGCTACCAGAAAGTAGTCACTTCATTGGACGGTGAAGCCTTGAGCCAACAACTTGGCCAGCTTGAGAATTTAGCATTAATATTAGCGGACTATCATTTGGACAATGATCGAACAGGGATTCAAGTCATCAAGAAATTGAGAAAACAAGCTAACTGGGATATTCCTAGCGTAGTTATCACAGCCGATCAGACTGACAAGATAAAAAGGGAAGTTCAAGCGAATAATGCTTTCTTGTTAAACAAACCAATCAAACCGCTTTCTCTCAGAACACTTCTTAATCGACTGATGAAGCGCTAGTTCATCCAAATTAAGGCTCGCCAACTTGCAGCCACAGGATCAGTTCGCTAGCACTTATCAAAGCAAATTGTCGTTTGGTGAGCTTTCCCGATGCATTGAAGAGCAATAGTTCCGAAGGATTGGCTCGGTGTTGAGCGATAAGCCTATCTCCTTCTGGAGTGCCAATTTTGGCGATTAGAAAGAGCACTTGGTCGCCAATCTGATCGCGCGCCTCATTCATTTGCTCAGTCTGGCTAATACTCACTTCAAGGTTTGGATCATAGACGAAAACAAGCGTTGGCACGCCCGAGCCTATTTTCTCGTGTGTCATCTCAAACCCTTTAGGCATCGCCGCGATAGCAAGCCAAACAAGTAGCGTTATAAACAAGATAGCACTAACGGAAACTAAAAGATTTCTGTGAGTAGATTTAACAGTCGTTTTCTCGTTGATAACTAAATCCTCTTTGTGTAAAGCTAAAACGCCAAACTAAGTTTATCAAGCGGGTAGCCTAGCATAATGAGTCCGCTAGCATAATAAATAAAATTACTCTGCTTGTTAGAAACCAGATTTCATAATATTTCTGATCCTTGCTTTGACCGATGCAGCTTCATCTCTCATAGCCATTTCAAAAAACTGGCTGGCCTCTTTCTGATACTCTGGGTAGGCTTTCGCAAGCAGATAAAACCCATTATAAGCCCAAGCCCTAACGAATTTGTTCTCGCTGGTTATTAAGGGTCTAAGAAAATTTTCGATATCTTGCTTGAACCGATTGAGTATTTTGATGGCATGGAGAATCTGTAAAAAGTGCAACTTAGTCTCCCACGCACTTAGTGCTTTCAAGTGCCCAAGAACCTTTAGTGATTCAGCCTCAGAAAAACTCCCTCCGTTATCGATAAATGCCTTCAATAACCAAGAAGCCCCCTTTTCGAGCTCTGGGATTGCAAGCATATCGATCAATTCGATGACAAAGCCTTCTTTCTCAAAATACTGATCATAAATCGATTGAATATCTGATTTGGATTTGCCATCCCAGCTTTCAATTTCATTTTTCATATTGGATTTCAACAGGTATTCGATACCATGAGTTATTTGATATCATGAGTTATTTGATATCATGAGTTATTCGATATCATAAGTTTTTAAATTTAATATCGCAAACAACTGCAAGTGAAACGAGTCCGATTGCCGAACTCTGGATGCTGATTTACATTGAAGTACGCCTTACTCATTTGATTCTATGTATCCTTTTCCATAAGCACTGACATATATGATTATGTTTTTTCCATTTTTATTTTCTTCTTTAAGCTCTATTCCCCAGCCACATTTCCTATGGTGTTTCTCAATAAACTTATAATTTGATTCGGGATATAAGGCGTTAATATAGCCCAAGGAAAAATACATTGCCTCTTTATCGTCGTGGACTTTAACCTTAACCGGAACGATGTTGCAGCTAGCTTCAGCTTGCATCATAAAAAGCAAAGAAATAAATATTAAAAACACTCTCAACTTACTCTACCCCGCGCTTTTGTCTGTTTCGTTATAGTTGGAACATTTCTACAACATTTGACTCGAATGAGACACCCACTATATCGCTAATCACTTTGCTGAATCAATAAGGAATTTTTGAGAGAGTTAATAAGCTAGAGTGTTCAATAATTCTTGCTACTTATTCTGGCAACCGCTTAAATTCTGGTACGCCCCTCAAACCTTCTTCCCAATCAGCTTTGCTAGATGAAAAAATGTGCGCTGTTGCTGTCATCGATATTTTAGTATCCAAGCAACCCGCCGGAACAACGAGCAACTCTGGAATATGATTGCTTGGTAATGCGGAACCACATGACTTACAAAAGCTTTTGTTATGCCTAGTGCCTGGCAACGCATAGGTCGTCACCGCATCTTCCCCTGACTGCCAGACTAATTTAGCTGACTGCGAGAATAGATTGGCTGCATGAGCCGACCCCGTGTCTTTTTGACAATGCTTACAATGACACAGGTAGAAGCTTTGGAAATCCCCATGGACTTCAAATTTTACTATGCCACACAGGCAAGAACCAACATGCTTAGTCATTGGAATTCCTCTATAGTCTGCACACTAGGTATGCATAGCATCTAATATTTAGTGAGCTTAGAAACGCGTTTTTAGCGAGTAAAATACCCACCTATTGTTGTTTTAAGTCGGCTTCAATTTTACTTTTTGCTTTTTTGCTTTTTGCTTTTTGCTTTTTGCTTTTTACTTTTTACTTTTTACTTTTCTTAGATCTATAAGTAAAACGCTATCGATTCTAATGAGAGTCGTTAATTAAATTGTCTATTATTTTCCAAGTCGCTTCCAATGCCGAAAGAAGTTTTTTACTGGTAAAAAAGAGAATACACTTGACTGACTCAAATCCATAACTGGGGCCCTATTTTCCGCATTTAACAAACAAGCATTTTGCTGCCCCGTCACTTCGTAAGTCATTGCTTTGCAAGCTTTCCCTTCGCCGGTGCAAACATCAACAAGCCTATTTTAATGCCACTACCAACATCATCGGCAACAAATAGTCTCTTTAGTAGACTGATTTGTATTTTGCTTGAATTTTGCTTGTATTTTGCTTGTATTTTGAGCCTTAACCTTTCACCTCTAAAACTCAACAATAGTATTAAACCCACCAAAAATCATACGTTTTCCATCAAAGGGCATTTTGCTTGGGTCCCAGTCTTTGAAACGAGGGTCTTGCATTGCTGATTTATTTCCAGCGTCGCGAGCTTCTCGTGATGGCCAAACAATCCATGAAAAAACAACGTCTTCATCGTCCTCGCATTTAACTGCCATAGGCAAGGAGGTTACCTTACCATTCGGAACATCATCGGCCCAATTTTCGACAACCGACACCGCTCCGTGATCTTTGAATACGACGGCCGATTCCTTGGCAATTTGAATGTACTCCGATTTGTTTTTTCGCGGTACTGCCATGATATATCCATCCACGTAAGACATAAATTACCTCCTTAAGATTGATATGAGTGTTTTGTGACCATTTAATCTTCAACTTCTATTTTGTTGACTTTGCACCATGCTCTCAATGCGACGTCGTGAGCTTGATCGCTGAACTGGTACCATTTTTCCAGCACATCTTTTCTTTCAATCAAATTTTTAAATTTACCATAAGCACCCTTTCCTCTGAAAAAGTTTTCAACTTTTTGGATTTCACTCGGTAAATATTGATAAACAAAATCAAAGACTAGGGTTTTGCCAAGATCGAGTTCATTCTTATGGGGAATTTCGATGTATTTATCATCATCCAGATCATCGGGTAACTCCTCTTCATAATCCCCATACTCTGAATACCAATATACCTTGCCAGTTTCTTTGTTCAAGAAAGCTTGATGAGTATACATTTGACCAGAACAGACAAAATCAAACGCAAACTCTATATCGGCGTATTTTACTGGCATCAGGTTCCATGTGGTTAAAGGGTTAAGGGGTTTAGCAAAAACGCAGATTAAAGCGTCCTTAGGCTAAACTTGTTCTATCTGCGTATTAGGAGGATTACCAAGTTCGATCTTGAACCCATAATAGGCATTTATCAGGTAAATTATATTAATTATTGGGCCTGCCATTAATGCACTGCTTTGACTGATTATCCCTATGTAAGCTGCAAAAAATACAAGTGCAGCAATTCCAGTGAAAGACATTGCCACGATACTGAGAACACGCGGTATTTCTAATGCAGCTCGATAAACAAAGAAAAGTCCTAAAAGGAAAACAATATTTCCAAATAAAAATATCACCCACGCTATTTGGTTAATGGCTTCGGAGATTTCAAAAGCAGTTGAATTATAGCCCCCAAGCATCATTGGATAGAGTGGTAGCAAAATTAGCTGCCCAATTGAAACAACCGACCAAGATATAGAAGTCAAGCGCACAGCAAAGTAGAAGGCGCCTATTGCTATGAGTGTCATGAATATAAACTCAAACTTCCAATGCAGACTATAGATATGCCAGTGTTCGTTTATATAATTATGTCTATCAGTCATTTCAGTCGGCGCTTCCGCTGAAAGGAATATATAAATAATAATAGTTACATTTACAAACAAAGACCCTAATATCCAGGCCCATCTAGCGGTGTTCATAGCTATTTCCTGACATGATTCTAATTCGCTACCCACCTTATCGCCAATCACTCACAAGTTCAAGTGACGAAATCTGATTCGATTTTCAGGTTTCTGCGATAAATTGTTTGCTCGCTTTCATGCCGCTTGATCTCTCCAGCGCTGAGTGCTGGCGTCGCTCTTGCTGTAATTTTTAAAAGTCTCACCTTGCGAGCGGCTTAGGCAGAAATATCGCTTTTCGACCATAGGAGAGGATCTTTTTTACAGAGGAACCATCTTTATTCATTATGTAAATATCTGACTTTTTACCTTTGTACGATGAAAAAATAATCTTTGAACCGTCAGTAGACCAAGACGGGTGCCAATGATCAACATGATTAAATGTTAATCGTTTTTGATTGGAACCATCAATATTCATCAGGTAAATTTGATAACTTCCATCTCTTTTCGACATAAAGACAATTTGCTTACCATCCGGAGACACCTCTGGATGCCATTCTTCTGCGTCATTATCTGTTAAATGGATAATGTTGCTACCGTCAATATTGGCAATGCTTATTTCACCTTTTTTATTTTTGAATTCTGACGTAAGTACCATTCTCTCATCGGGAGTAAAATAAGGGTTACTACCTCTTAGTGATTTTATTTGGGTTCTTTCACTACCATCTGGGTTCATAATCCAAATTTCTGCCTGCCAAATGCCTTGCGGATCTTTATACTCTCTTGCAAAAGCAATTTTTTCCCCATCAGGGGTCCATGCAGGCGCACTATCCCATTTATTTTTTGCATGAGTTAATCGTTTACTATTCGTTCCATCATAATTCATGGTATGAATAGACCAAGTCTTTCCGCCATCATAATACACTCGATAGGCAAATGTTTTTCCGTCAGGAGACAAAGCTAAGTAATCACCAACCGTATTGATGGTTTTAGTAGTTGATTTACCTTCTTTATTAACTGAAGAAATTTTTACCACCCCTTTTGAGGTATAGGCAATTGTGTAGGGGCTATCGAGCACTGGAAGATCATTTTTAGCATGACTTACGCAACTTATTAACAACAGGGAAACGAACAGATTTATTGAAAGGTATATGGACTTCATAAGCATTTTTTCCTTATTTTTGCATATTCTCGATTGATTTAATTTCGCTTAAGCGTGATTAAGCGAGCTGTTAGTTAAACCAAAACGGCTTCAAAATAGCTGACGTTCTTGTGACTTTTAGTTGATTTTCTTCTGATTGTGGTATTTAGCTAGGGATATGCGTAAAACATTGCTCTGCTGGCGCGTGCGAGTAGCAGTCGATGGTTAGTTTTCACTAACCATTATTGGCTATAGCTTTACTGACCTTTATGCCTTCGAAGAGCTTCGTTGCATTTTTGTAGCGCACAATTGTCCGCAGGGGTGTAGATGATTGTTTCTGTAGCTTTGGATAACCTATCGTTTGCTGCCTCGATATCTCCGCTGTCAATTAGTGACTGAATTTCAGTTAAAAGTTGTAACTGTTGAGTTCATTGAGTACCTCAATACACAGCCAGCCAAAAGTCTTACCAATTCCACTAGAGTGTGGGTTCTGATCAACTTCGTCGGTAACATTTTCCCATTCCATGACTTCGTCAATATGTTCATCATTTGGCTCCAGAGTAATCTCGTAAGAATAAAACTGTTGATCTTGAGTCAACCATTCACCACGATATGCTTCGGTCACGCCACCGAATGGCATTGTGTCGTGCCAAGTTAATATTGACAAATTAGTATTCACTCCGTTGTCTTAGAAAAATTTTATCAGCATATCCGGTAGATTTCACTTCTCACGAAAGTTTACTGCACACTGCATAATTCTATCCTTAGTCAGGGCATTTTGTTCTTGGACATTTAATTGTCGCTTTTTCTTAAGAAATTCGATGTCTCGGATTTTTTTCATTTTTTACTATTACCGCCCGATTCAACTGCCGGTGGCCGGAGCTTAGACTGCAGACGTGTGTTAAATTTTTCACGTTTTAAGTACCTAAATATATAAAAAGCTAAACATACCGCGGCAGTTGGAATTATGAATATCAAATAATCTAAACTATTTTTTGCGCCATTAACCTCACCTATAAGTAGATAGAAAATTGGGCCTGATAGAACAGAAGCTAACCCGCATGCCACTATATGGCAAACTTCCTTCTTTCCTATGAACTTAGAAACAAAAAGGTAAAAGGAACACCACAGAATTGAACCCGTAATTCCGAACATAATATATGAATAAAGCAAAGCAATGAGATATCTTTCGAAAAAGTCATTTCTTCCACCCCACAGCCAAACTGCTGCGATAAAGCAACAAAATACGTTACAGATTAAAATGGATTTCAGAATATTAATATATACTATTTTCATTATTTAGATTTAACGCCCCAATAAGCCGCCGAAAGGAGGCAGCGTATTGAGGTCGGTTTAATTGGTTAGTTATGTGCCTAAATCAACTGGCAAATATATATCGGTTATCATTTCATTTTCTGATACTTCTGGGAAAAAACTAACCCTTTCAAAAAAAATAGGAAAGTCCCGAACCTCCAAATCAGAATCGAGAAGCCATTTGGAGTACAGAAAGTTTACCACCGCACCAATAGAGTCATCGCTGCCAATATGCCTAACTACTGCACATTTCCCTGCAGGGATTATTTTGCTCACGACTCCATAGTCATTTGGCTCGACTTCGAAGTCAACAGAACAACAAAGATCAAACCTAAAATTTTCTGGGGCTGTTACAGCAGGATCATCGTATACCAAATTAAAGGTCTTGCTTTTAGTTGGCGGAAGATGGTTGATTTTTCTCCACTCAATGAATTTTTGTATTGTATTTCCTAATAGGTTTGGCGAACCTCGGTGCTCCATAACTGCAATTGATGTTTCAGGGAAATCAATCAGTTCCACTTTAAAATCAGAGTTTTCATTCATAATCTTAGTCCTTAGCTTAATCACTGGTTCATATTTTGATCGCCAAGGAGTCCAATCAGGGATTTTCCTAAATTCGAACGGACTTTTTTCAAAATGTTTTTTAAAAGCCCGAGAAAAAGCTTCATGACTTTCGTAACCGTTCGTCAATGCAATATCAACAATCTTATCATCTACCCTATAGGCTAATTGGAAGGCTGCCTTTTTAAGTCGAAGTAATCTCACAAGCGATATTACGGGCATACCGAAGTAAGACGAAAATTGCCTATGAAAATGGTACTTCGATAAATATGCTAGCTGGCAAAGCCTTTCAACATCAATCTCCCCATCAAGGTTAGCTTCAATATAATTGACTACATCTATAAACTGATCACGGTATTTGGTCATATAACTCTTTCTCTCCTAAGCAACTCAATACTAGGAACTATTTAATTACGGATCTTGACCAAAGTTGCTGAGTTTTGAAGGCAAAACGCTTTACTAAGGGGCAGCCGAAACGCAGTGTAGGCTGTCCCGCGGAGGCCGCGCTTTTTTGCGTCAGAAGTGTACTTGAGCAACTTGTTAGCCATTTTTTGCACATAGACAATATAACCACCGCAAAACAAGTTGTAGGATTAAAGGCGGAAAACAAATAATGCCAACCCATAAATACTGATTTAATAAATTATTAGGCGATAGCGTACCGCCAATAATGAGCAGCGCAAATGGAACGGCCATACAAATTGACAGAAGCACCCCTAATACGGAAATTTTAATTGCACCAACTACAGACTTATTAAGCCAAACAATAGGAAACAAAGCAACGAATGTAATGAACCAACCCGCCCCAAAAGGTAGAGGAAAATACTCTGTCCAAAATGAATTTGGAACTGTCTTTGAAAATAGATACTGATTGGGCAACATGACTATCGCCAGCCCCAAAAGAATCCCACTACCAATCGCTGCGATATTTTCTCTCTGCACAGAATCCCCCATGTATGCCTAACAGTTTATTCCTGCGTGGTATGCGCAGTACTTTATTTCGCAACTGCGAATAAGTTAAGGCGTCAATTTAGCGAGAAAACTCATTGAACACAAGAGATTAGGAAAACTAACTCCAAAGCAATCACGGTTTGCCGGTGTGAGTCCGCGCTACGGCTACTATCTTTCGCAAATATTTGAAATGAGATAACACATAGATATCAACATGTTATAGAGGTTACTCAAGAGACTAGTCCCATGGATGCCTTGCGCCATTGTGAAACTAAAATTTCAACCTAGTTCAACCACCGGCGCAGCGTGACCGACTTTCACTAAACAAACTTGTTGGCTACCTGTAATTTGATACGTCAGCTGTTTGGCTACTTTACCCTCTCCCGTATAAACATCAATATGCCTATATTTAATACCACTACCAACATCATCGGCAACAAATTGGTCAAAACCAAAACTAGATTTTAACCCAGGAATAATCAGATGAGCGCCTTTGGAAACGACTCGATTATCGACGGCTACCACACCAATCATTAAAGGCTTACCCTTAGAGTTAAGAGGGTTGGCGCTACGGTGCCATTGGTTGGAATAATGACCAAGATACCAACCATAACGAGTACGCCCCCACCCTTCCATTTTGACCGCTTTTAGAAAGTTGGCGTCGAAAGAATAATGCGTACCTGATTTTAACTTAACGGTCGTTGTATTGGCGTTGGTAAAATCAGATTCTATAGGCGTGTAAAAACCGGTAATTTTCCAGTTATCATTGCAATTCAATTTTGAGTGAGTGCAACCGTTTAACAGAAAAGCTAGCGATAGAAATAAAAACAGATAACGATGAACCAAAGGAAAAACACCAACCCAAGCAATACACAGATTCAGCATTTTCGCTTAGGTTTAGCAAAAATCAAAGTGCTGATTAGCCTTCTGCCAGCATGCGAGCATCATCTTCAACTTGAAGCTGATTAAACATAATACCGGCAGCGGTGCGGTTTACGACATTTAGCTTGCGTAGAATGGATGATACATGATGTTTAACGGTAGTCTCTTGAATATTCAGTTCAAACGCAATTTGTTTATTGAGCTGACCCGCGGCAATCATCGAAAGCACTTTAAATTGTTGAGGAGTTAGCGAGGCGATTCGAGTGGCAAACTCAGTATCTTCTGCTGAATTGGCCAGTTCAATTTCGCTTTTCAAATCGTCAGGCATCCAAATCTCGCCAAGCATAACCTGCGAAATTGCTTGCTTAATTGTTTCAAACGATGAGGACTTAGGTATGTACCCGGATGCTCCAAAACTAAAAGAGCGATGAATGATTTTGGGGGTATCACTCGCAGAAACCATCACCACGGCGACCGCAGGATTCTCTGCTTTTATCGCGGCTAAACCCGCAAAACCTTTGTTGCCGGGCATATGCAAATCCATTAAAACAAGGTCAATGTCACCATGCAGTTCCAGCAAATCTCTTAACTGAAAGAAACTGTCGGCCTCTAATACTTCACAAGAATCAACCACTTGCGGCAATACTTGCTTCATCGCCTCGCGGAATAACGGATGATCATCGGCCACAATAATTTTAGACTGCATAAAACCCACCTGCTGAAATCAGCTTTTGATGCCTATTAAAGCCTAATTTAACGCTTAAGTCATGTAAATCCTATAGCACCATAGTAGTATAGGGGTGGTGTGTTGCATAGTTGCAACGAATGATAAAGAACTAACGATTCTATAAGTTATGAAATCTTACGAAAGCTTTTCTGTTTATTAAGGACTGTTTCGCAGCGCTGCGCTTTCTCTGCGACATTCTTTTGTCCGGCAACAAAAGAACGCAAAAGTGCCCTTGACGTTGCGCACTGGGCGACCGAAATTGACCTAATGTTTGCCTTTTGATTTCTAGGGAACGCCCACCACTTGTTCGTCTGTGAAGCCCACCCCACAGTTACTTACTTGGATCAATTTTTCTTTACACATAATCAGTGACGTGAATGACTGCGCCGAAGATACTGACGGCAATATCGAACTGTTGACTCTCGGTCAACCAATAAGGAGCGCTAAGGCTCAAACAGCTTTTCCACTAATCCAATAGACATGGGGATGTGGGGTTGCTCGCAGCCACTGGGCGAATAGACAACGAGAATATACAATATCGAACAGCACCCATTTACTATTGTTGACCCCGTAAGAGACTACAAAAGAAATTACACGCCTAGCGGCTATAACGGACTGCCGCGACCTTAAAGGCCATCGTATGTCGTCTTTTCGTTATTACCTTCATTGCACCTTACCTCTTAAAATAAGGTGTCTACTTTTTTAGGGGCGATCCAAACTCGCAACTCGCAACTCGCAACTCGCAACTCGCAACTCGCAACTAGCAACTAGCAACTCAAACCCATCTTCCCTTACGTACTCTTCAAATACTTTGTTCTTCCAAAAGAAAGCACCTGGCATAGTGGTGGGAATAACTAAGGCATAGAATAGCGCTCGACTGATAGGGGCAGAGCTGAGAGTTAAAACTAACAATTCCCCAGTCAATTAAGTGCCTCAATATCTAACGCGAAAACGGCTTCTTTAGGTGAATTCAAAACGAACTAGCTATATTTAGCGATTGCTATACGAGTATATTTTATCTGCTTCTTGTCGAGGATTAGAGATGACAATTTTTTATCTAACTGTTCAAAAAGATGACCGTCGTTAATCACTACTGACCGTCCTCGTTGTTCAGGTAATTCCAGAACTTTAACAATATCATCTAGCCAGCAACTCACATCACTGTAGTCACAAAGAGTGTGATCCAAAATGTGGATATCAGCATCTCGCCGAATCAGATCCTTGAGTAATTGGTAATTGTTTTGGGTTATATATAAGTTGTCGACCTTTTGCAGTTGATTGATTATTGATACTGACAAATCGTTTATATTTGCGCGCCCAAAATCAATCAAGGTAATTTCGGCTTGTTTCGTTTGCGCTTCACTTTGAAATAACTGATAGTCGAGATTTAACGGCGTTTTGGTGGCATCGACTAAATTCCCAAGGGTGTTCCAGCCTAATTCTCGCTCAAAAAACTTTTCCCAAAAAGCTCTACGCTTTTCCATTTCAGGAAACTTGTCCGCCACCACAGACCGGTCTTGATTAACCTTAGCTAAAAACGCACCGATATTATCCGGAATAATCCATTCCAACTTTTCTCTTAGCATTCGAGCAAATACCGGACCGCTACCACCGGTTGAAATAGCAACCGTGAGCGGTGACCTGTCAACAATACTGGGCACGATAAAGCGGCATAAATCCGGTTGGTCGACCACATTAACTAATACGCCAGCTGACTCGGCGTCTTGGTGTACTTGTTGGTTTATTGCTGCGTCATCGGTGGCAGCAACGACTAGTAACATCCCAGTTAAATGTTCAACGAGATATTCAGAACGAATCAGTTTAATCCTTCCCTTGGATTCTTGTTTGGAAAAGTCCGAATGGAATTCGGGAGCAACCGCGGTAACATTTGCTCCAGCACTTAACAACTGGCGCGCTTTACGAATAGCAATGTTGCCACCGCCAACTACTAGGCAGTCTCTAGCCTTCATATTCAGGCTGATGGGGAGATAATCCATATTTGATCTCGGTTTGCTTAATTGGGATAAATAAGATACTTAGTTTATTCGAAAAACAAGTAAGACTGAAATGAAGATAAGTTTGATGGATATATTAATTGGTTTTGGAAGAGTTTTTGCTGAAATAGCTTTTTTGGCTTTATTAACTGTTCTGACCATATAAACCGGCTTAACCGTTTGGATGGTTTGGCATGCAGAATTCTGTGCAGCAAAAATTACCCCCAAAAATCCCCTCTTGTTTCATTGATAATAAAGCGCCAGTCAATCCTAACTGGCGCTTTATTTGGTAATGAAGTGAATATACTGCTTATGGTTCAGCCGATGACTAGAACGAATAGCTTAAACTAATACTACCGTTGAGTGGCGCTCCGTAATAACCCACGTTGTATAAACTGTTGATGTATTTTTCATCGGTTAAATTTTTGATGTTTGCTTGAATCATTGTGTTGTCGTTGATTAGCCATCGAGCATAGGCATTTACTAACAAGTACGCATCTTGTTCAATATTAAAATCAGTATTTTTAATATCAGACTGCCATTTTCCACCTAAGCCGATACTTACATTTGAAAATTGCGGTAGTTGATAGTCGAGCGTGAAGTTAACGGTGTTTCTTGGTGACCACAAGCGAGTGTTTTCTCCGGCTTTATCTTCAACATCAATTTTAGTAAAGCCGAATACAACATTAAGGTTTTCTGTCATATGCCCCACTACTTCAATTTCAATCCCTCTTGAATCAACATTAGTACCTTCGTAGTAGAACCGGCCGTCGGAGGGTCTTACCCCCGCAAAGGCAGACAAGTTTTCTTGCTCGGCAGTAAAGTAGGCAAATGTTGTCAATAAATCGCCTTCCAACCACTGAATTTTAGTACCAACTTCAAAGTTTATTCCTTTGGTTGGGTCCAGAAAATAACCGTCAAAATCATACTGCTCTTGCGGCTGGTAAATGTCTGAATAGCTAACGTATCCATTGACATCTGGAGTAAAGGCATAAGTAGCACCGATATAGGGACTTACTTCGCTTTCGTCATTTTCTATGACCACACCACTGTTGTCGCCTTCGCGAGTAAAATCAATCGCATTGAAGCCTGCCACTAGAAAAAAGGATTCGTTAAAATTAATTTTGGTCGAACCGTAAAAACGCTTTAACGACATATCAATATTTGAGTAAAGCGTTCGCTCGCCCCATTCTGGTTCTGGTATTGCATCCAATGCATAGGGAAAAGCTGGTGTAGGTCCAAACCCCGTGGGTGCAGCGCGAGTATAAGAGAGATTGGTGCTTTTAGAATTGCTCACTCCGATGTTTAACTCGTGCTCTTGGCCAAATAATGAGTATTCTCCATAGAGGCTCACATCAAATAAATTGGCATCGAATTCATCTTCATAATTGCCCGGCCAACCAGACAAGCCTAAGCCAGTTTCTCGGTCAATGGTTCCAAACACGTAAAATAGCTTTGCTGGATCTTGAGCGCTTCGGTAGTTGTAGGAAGCCCTAATTTCCCAATCATCAAGGACATGAGTGTATTCAAGAAAACCGCTTTGATTTTCGGTGTCCCATTGCGTCCATTGTTGCGCTGTGGTGGCGCTTGTATCAAATTCCGCTTGAGTACCATCGCTATAATTAAATACCAAGCCGCCCCATAAATTGCCATTGGAATGAGTGTCTTGGTAGTTATACCCAAAGGTTAACGTCGAGTTATCAGTCAACTGGCCATCGACGACACCATAGACAAAGGTGCGGTCATTGCTCAGCCCATCGAGATGACTTTCTGAATCTTCCGCCACTGCTACGAATCGCGCCGCCCAACTGCCACTTTCAGTTAGCAATGCAGAATAGTCACCTTGTACTCGCCTTAAATCATAGGAGCCTAAAGAAATACCAACTTCGCCTTCGTTTTTATTGGTGGGGCGCTTACGCACATAGTTAATAGTGCCCGCCGCATTGCCCACTCCAGTAAGTAAGCCATTGGCGCCGCGAATCACTTCAATGGTTTGAAATCCGTAGGACTCCATTGCACCGGTGACAATCCCCCAATTATTCGGCATGCCGACCCCATCAATTTGGGTGTTTTTAATATCAAAACCACGAGAAGTGTAATTGGTTCTATTAGTTTCCCACTCCTCAACCGTTACTCCAGTGGCTAGCTTTAATGCTTCATTTAAATTGTTTGCCGCAAAACTTTCGAGTTGCTCAGTGGTTATCACACTAATTGACTGAGGAGTTTCGTTAATTTCCATATCTAACCCAGTTGCTCCCTTACTGCTTCTATCGAGACGCACGCCAATGATATGCAGTTTTTCACCTTCCTCTAGCGCTTGCTCTTCGGAGGACTGCGCTGGTTGCTGCGCTGAAACAGGAAGCCCTAAAACTAATAGGGCTATCAATGATGCAAATGGACCGCTGGTATTCATTATTTACTCTCAATTAAATCTAAGTTTGTGATTATGTGGCGCGCATTATATAATCCTAAAACGAGATATGTAAATACGAATTATTATCATTTGCATTTTTATTTGTGTTTACCGGTGTAAATTGAGCTGTTGCTTTTGGCATAAAAAGCCTGCTATTCCGCAGTTTGAAGCTGCGTAGGCTGTTTATGTTTTAGGGCTGCCAAAATATTGAATTGCAAGGAATACAAGGTTTGCTATGAAAAAACTGAACAAACGGTTTTGGTTTCAAATTCACGGTTGGGCTTCGTTACCCATTTGGATCGTGTTCTGCTTGGTTTGCTTAACAGGCACCATCGCTGTGTTTAGCCACGAGTTAACTTGGTTGACCAACCCCGCTGCGCGAGCCGACAACCCTGACAACTTGGCCGAAAAATCAATGCCCGAGCTTATTGCAATAGTAGAACAAGCTTATCCCACTGCCAAAGTAACAACGGCAATGGCTTTCGAGCCTTACCTAGTTCGGGCAATCATTTTCACCGATAGTGACAAACCGCAGGCAATTGCTTACGTCAATCAATTCACCGGACAGATTCAAGAAGTGAATAATGGCATCACCTTTATTAATTTTATGCGCTCGCTTCACGCTTGGCTGCTATTTCCCTGGCAACATAGCTACAGCGTTGGTTATTACTTAGTTTGCTCCATGGCAATCGCGATGCTGATCGCACTTATTTCTGGATTAATCATTTACAAGAAATTTTGGCGCGCTTATCTAAAGCCGCAAGTTCGATTTGATAAGCGTAAAAAAATCATTTTAGGTGACTTGCATCGAACCGCTGGGGCTTGGTCGATCTGGTTCTTATTACTCATGAGCGTCACGGGGCTTTGGTATTTAGTTCAAGCCGTTTTATGGCACACCGATGTAGAAATAGATCCCAACCCACCGGCAATTAAAGAGATCCCAGCAGCCACCATTGACGGCTCTGTCCCGCAAAGGAACTACAGTCTTGCGGATGCATTACGCATCACTAAACAACAATTTCCTGATTTCAAAAGTACTTATGTTATGCCGCCCGAGCACGCGCGAGACTCCTATAAATTTTACGGCGAAGGCAATTTTATTTTCTATGACCAATATTCATACGGTGTTGCGGTTGACCCTTGGAGTGGTGAAATTATTCATACTCGCTCCCCGCAAAACATGAATGCGCTTCAAACCCTTTCGCATATTGCTAACCCCTTGCATTACGGAACCATTGGCGGGATCTGGACGAAAGTGATTTGGTTTATTTTTGGTGTGTTGTTAACCTGCATGTCAATTACTGGATTTTGGATGTGGTCTGAGCGTACCTTAAAAAATAGTCGTTCTGTAAAAAATGAATTCATAGAGCCAAGCAGTGTGGAGTTAACCTCATGAAAAATAATGACGCCTCTTGGTGGGACCGAAATAAATACTTATTAAACGGATTAATTC
This sequence comes from Kangiellaceae bacterium, assembly GCA_965230525.1. Taxonomy (GTDB): domain Bacteria; phylum Pseudomonadota; class Gammaproteobacteria; order Enterobacterales; family Kangiellaceae. Next base: position 2,320,344 of record OZ246008.1, on the reverse strand, counting down.
TGATTCTTGTCGGTTACTTTTTTTATCAATCCTTACACCCAAAGTTTCCTGAGCTTTGGCCCGCAAAGCAAGTGGGCGAATTTGAATTAGCACCGATGCCATTTGATCTAGAACAGCCCTATTTACATCACGGAATTTATACCAAGGATTTTTTTCTGTTTATTAACAAAGGGGATGTAAATAATATTAGGCAAGCCTATATTAATATCGGCGATAAACCGATGACCTTAGAAGAGTTGGAATCAACTGGTGACGGTATTTTACATGGCAGTCAACATGGACAAGAAGTTCACGCGATTGCTCCTAAACAAATCCAAACCAAGCATAAAATGTGGTTAACGTTAGAAAACTGGCAAGGTCAGCAGTTTGTCGTTAGCTGGGAGTTTCCTGAGGTGATGCGAGAGAAATTTTTAGAGTAGAGCCTTATGTTTGTTTATCAAAATCAAGTTCTTTAAAAGATTCAGAGGAAAACCTGAGGAGTTGACTGAATATGACGCAAAACTATGAGCTAGATTCCTTATAAAGGATGATCATGTTACACTAGCTAAGTCAATCAGATTGTTAGTCTGATTTTATACGATGATTTAGAAAATGATCTCCATTATAAATTCAAAGTTCCTCGACCAAACGTTAGCGATAAAGTCAAAAGGAGAGCTCAACTCCTCAGAAGATTTATCGAAATACTTTAATGATACTTATCAAATCTTTCAACAATACAAACCCTTATACCTTATTTTAGATGAAACTCAGGTAGTCAACAATTTAAACCTAGTTGATAACTTCGATTTCGCAGATACTTTGTCTGAAAGTTTTTTACTTAGCGAGATAAAGAAACTAGCCATCATCAGTCGTTCGCGCGACTTAGAAAATAATCGAGTATTTGCTAACTTCTTAATGGCGAGAAAAATTGAGATGGAAATTTTTCTCGAGTTTGAAGATGCGCTTAGTTGGTTCAACTAAATCCGGATTAAAACCTCATAGCATAGTTTTTAACTAGACGCCCACCTTATCGCCCTACCGGCTTAATTACAACTTTGTCATTGTCCGCTACTCCCCAATTAAGGAGCGATATTAAAGTCCCAAAAAAAGCTCTTTCCATTCCGCGACCTTCCAAGTATAACGCCAAGCACAGCAGTTGATTTTCTGCTGCGTATGGTTAACTCTTACCAAAATTTCCACCAGGGCTTTTTGACTCCTGGGTGGAACACTTTTAGTACTTGCGGTTCACTCCTCTCTCCGGATTTTGAAACAGCAATAATTTTTACGTTCATTTCTATTGCTTCTTGCTCTTCACTACTTCCATCTAACCAAATGAAGTTAAAGATACCTTCCTCTTCAAAATAGATAGAGGGCTTGATTGGCTCAGGGTAGAAAAGGTGATCTTCCATTGTTCCGTCAACAATTTCAAAAAGATAACCTGTAGGATGGATAGATTGGGTTTTTAATGTCAAAGTTAATATACCTGCATCTGAACACGATGCATAATTACCATCATCACTACCTCGCTTTATTTTGGTTACTTCAAAATCGGGAGCGTTTGGCTTTGGAGATTTTTCCCCAGACACCTTAAAAGGTTCAAACATCGGTGCAAATGAACACGCAAATACGTCGCTGAAAAGTAATGCAGAAAAGAGTATGAGATATTTATTCATGTATGAGTTAACGCTTTGCACAGCTAATAGCCTTGAAATTTCGGATTAACTGCTCCAATGGTAAATCGAAGCCGACTAAATTTTTCCCGCTTAAATGCAGATTAACGAAAATGTTTTTTTGAACTAGTATTGGCACCACAACCTCCATGAATTTCTCCCATGAGACACCTTTAGGTTCTACTTCTCTTAGTAGGCCAGAGTTAAGCTTCTAAAGTCTTTGTATTCTCGCTCTGGAAGACCAAACCGGCAAAGAAACACGACTATCTTTTACGTTAAACTCTAAGAAAGCCCTATCTGAATTTTCCGCAAGTCAAAGATAACGAATGGCAGTAGCTTCCTGGTAAAATTTGTCTATCTACGCACCGACGCCCAACTCGATAATTTCCTAATGCTCAAATAAGTTGATCAGCGTTTTAGGCTAAGTTTCAGCGTATTGTTATATGTTTGTTTCATATCTCGACTAGTTCAATCGTATTTCTTAGTTTTAATGCTCCACCCTTTCTCGGACAAACATTTATCAATCTTTTTTTGAGACACAGTGTTTCGACATACTTGCATATCTTCCTTAGTGTCTTTTTTTGTAGGATGACTGTACGATTTCGCACTTACGAGACTACGTGCCACTGTCGTTTTTCCACTTTCTGGTATGCTTGATACACAGGATACAAGCAGAAAGCTTCCAATCGAGATTGATAAAACTCTCAACTTATAAATACGATTCATTAATACCTTCCTCAAGCTCAATTCTTTATACATATAACGCAAAATTGAGACGCTCGTTTTTCGCGTCGATTCCAATAAATGGTTAAGTGCTCTACTCATTGATAATGTTCGTAATGGTGAAAACTTTAACCTTCTTACATTCTGGTTCTTTTTTTTCTAGATAATCACAGTAACTTGTTACCACTCCAACTATTTTCTTTGCTTTGGTGATTTTTGGACAAACTTCCATTGCGGTACCTTTAGCAAAATAGAACTGTCCGCCAATATGAGGTTTCGCTCGAAACGCAACTCCAAAATCAGATTGTCCGAGAGACCCACAATCATCAACTTCGATCGTAACCTCATCAGCTGAACAATTAACTGACGTTAGCACCATAATTATAAGTAAAATTGCTCGATTCATTTTATTCACTTAACGCCTACATAACTGGCAAAAAGGTGCTCGGACTGCTTTTTTAGGAAGTGCGTCCTTTTTGTCGGGTTAATGTGATTGTTAGGCATTTTCGTCAGGCCTGTAAATATCTAACCCAAGAGTAATGCCTCTTTCAGCAAGAATTTTTAATGATTCTGGTGATATTTCCATACCTTCCATATCCTCTTTCATGAATATTCCACAAAACAAGTCAGTGTCATACTTTTCATTTAATAATTTCCATTTCTCTAAATCGGTTGTTAATTGGCTAAATATTTCTGAAATTTGTTTGTCTAGATTTTCTGGTTCATGTCGTTTTGTTTCTAAGCGCCACATACCAGATATTGCTACACGTTTATTTCCAGTTTTATTATTTACTATTTCTTGGCCTTTAGTTTGTTCAAATGTTGGATTGCAACCTAATATATTTGTTATTTCAGAGGGAATTAGTTGATCTCCCATTACTCTTAGAGTTGCTGCTGATTTACTAACTTGTGCCATATTATTTTTGTATGCCTAACGCCTTACTCACAGGCAGACCGTAGTGGAGTACTTTCGTGGTATAAGCGAAGCGACCACGAAAGCACGGAGCGAAGGGCTGTCCTTGTGCAGTAATTTGTTAAGTGTTTACTCGCTAAGGTCATCTAGCTCCTGAGTTACCAATGTAACCACATCCTCTTTGCTCATAACCTCTAATGAGTAGCCTCTACATGATGCCTCGAACATAACGTCTTTAAAGCACACTATATAGTGCTTTTTGTTTTTGAACATATCATCACTGTGTCGGGGATGACTCCTGTTGCCAATCATTTGCTCCTCTATCCAAGGCGAATTCTTCACCTCGAAAAAGCCATATGTAAGAGAGCCATATTTAGTGAGTTGATGAGCTCCACGACCTTCATCATTTGGCAAACCATATCGAATAGTACTTCCCTGAAACCTGAGAGCGTGTATATATCCCTCCTTCTCTTCGAGAAGCAGGTATGAATCATGCTGAGTAGAAATCAGAAAGTTCTCATACATGAACTTGTACTGGTTGCTAAATTCAAGCTCAATAATTTCTGGCTTTGGTTTAAACATCGCTCTCCCTAATGACACTTAACGTCTTTGAACACCGGCAAAAAATGAACGCCAGTGAGTTTTTTGTCCATAGCCCGGTACGGGCGGGTGCTTCACCTTGTTAGGTGGTTCAATCATCGTAAAGTGCTAGTGCGGCTTCGAATCGCTCACAGCGCGGACCCCACTCTAGTTCTCTTATTTCTTTTTCGATAAATGACTTTGCTGAAAGTGACTTGAATTTGGCAAGCGCTAGAGCGATATCCTCTGGTCTGGCATCGCTGTACTCTCTTTTTAGAATATCAAGAAAAGAAGCTTCATGTTCTTTCAGCCACTCGGCCGGATACTGATGAATATAGTCTCCTGCAGCCATAGGTGCATCGCCCCCGAAGTCTTCATCATCGAGTGCAATCCTGACTAGTATTTTCAACATCTCTCGATCGACTAATTTCTGATGAAAGTAAGAGTCAGCCGAATCATTCGAATGCATTGTTTCGATCAGTAATTCGCGAATATCTTGTAAGTTGTAAATATCCATATTCACCTAACGCCGAGCACAACTGCAAAACGCTTTTCTGTTTTGTCGGTTGCTGCCGTTTGTTCTTGGCGAGTTAATATTAGCTATCAGTCTAGTGACGGTTTTTCTCACTTGATTGATACCTTCGGACACAACGAGTTTACGCGAGGAAGAAAACAAAGAAAACACGGCGACGGGACACGCTTCACTGTAAAAGCAAGTTCGGATCCGTTTGGAAACAAGCCGAGTTTCAACGTGTCCGCTCTTGCTTTTACAGTAATGCTGATAATTTGGCACGTCAACTCCTTTATTTTTTTAGGGCGCTTTCCCTGCTATTTTCACTGATTCTTGTTGCAGTGACACAATCTCATTAAGCCATAAAATGGTTTCTGACTTGATGCCAGGAACAGCTGATTGTATTCAGTAAAACACAATTAAATTCAAACACCCGTTTTGATTTTACCGAATTATTTATTAATATCCGATACTTACGTAACTTCAGCAAGAAGTCAATCCCGTAACTACGTAACTTTACTGAACATAGTTCCGGAATCACTTTTTAACGCCCTTTTAAATCAACAACTTACAAATATTAAGCGTCGTAGTTACAGAAATCGCAAACAATGAAAAGAACACCTTCAGGTCGAACCGCCATAATCCATTGTAATCATTGAAGTTGGAGTTCAATATACAGCCTTTTTTCGCTTTACCTTTCTGTTTTGGCTTTTCAGACCAAGTGAAACGGCAAATTCTTTGGTAAACGCTAATCGGTCAACGGCTAGGCTTTAGGGCTATTTTTCTTTTCTAAGATTCGCCGTGGCGTTAGAAATGCGGATGGGGTTTGGTTCAGCTCTGCCGATAAAAATCGAGAGCATTCTGACACAGCACCGCCTTCGCTTGGTTTTCATCTAATGTGTCCAAAACCAATTTAAGATCATCATCCGAATAAGCTTTTGGTGCGCGAGTGGAAGGTAAGTCAGTACCAAACATTAGCGCAGTGGGATTGATGCTGTGAATTTGCTTAATCGCCTTGGTCACATCATAATCAACTCGACTAAAGCCGGTCGCTTTAACTTTTACACCCTTTTCGACTAGCCCGCATAAAGTGTTAAAGCCTGCGGCAGAAAGGCCTAAATGATCGATACTCACGGAAGGTAAAGTCACTAAGGTGTTAGCCAATTCAATTAGGTGAACCGAGTCCACATACAACTCAGTATGCCACCCGGCTATATCATAAACTCGGTTCGCAAGCGAAACGAGGTGTTTGATATCTTCTGAACCACCCCGCTTTAAGTTAAACCTAACAGCTCTTATCCGATGTGAATCAAGCTGAATAATTTTATCGTCGGTAATAGAATGAGGAACTTGGGTCACACCAACAAACTGAGGACCTAGCTGTTTGAGTGCGTTGATTAGGTAGCTTTGATCAAACTGCTGAAATGAGCCTGAAACTACCGCGCCACCTTTCAGTTGATAGTGATTGGTTTTATTAAGGTAATCTTGGTAATTAAACGCTGTGGGCAGATAGCCGTTATTTTCATACAAAGGAAAATTTGGATCGATGATATGAAAGTGACTATCGAAAATGGGATAGTTGCATAGTTGAATAATTGAATCGTCGGTAACTAATTCTTCATTACTCATGGGAACAACCTAATTGGAACAGCTAATTGGAACAACTTAATTAAAACAGCTTATTGGAACAATCTCACTCGCATATTCTCACTCGCATAAATTCACTTGCGTGGACTCACTTGGGTAGACTGACCTGCAACAAGCTCGCTGCACAGCACATGCGATTAGTTGAGTGAGATTGTACCTTAATTTGCTCGCAATTTAGAACGAATAACTCACGCCTAAATTTAACGCAGAGATTTCTAAGTCACCCATATCAGCATATTGGTATCCAGCGTTTATTTGCCAACCAGAATCCCATTGATATTGCCAACCGGCTTCTAAGAAGGCGCCAAAACCATCTTCACCCTCTAGCTTTTGGTCATCGCGCTGAAATTCGTAATCATAAAATTGTCCACCGACTTTCGCGTATAGCGAGTTTCTGGTGGTTAATTCTAGTTTACCTTTTATGGCTACCACTAAACTTGCATAGGTTAATTCATCGGCTTGAAGGTTAAAAATTGGATCGTTATCCGAGCGGCATTCCCATTCATCATCTTCAACTTCTTCACAACGCCAATCATCGGCATCGGCTCCAGCGATTAAGCCAGTTTCAAATGAGAAGTTATTGTTAATATTGAAATTGTAAAAACCGTATAAGTGGGCAACACCATCGCCATCTTCAGATGACCCTTTGTATTTCGCCCCGCCGACAGAAGAGCTCAATCCAAAGGTATGTTGCTTTGCAACTTGGGTTGATGATTCATCAGCTGCAATGCTACCGCTAACTAAAGCGAGTGAAAGAGTCGATATTGCGATTAAGTTTTTCATTGCTATTTCCTAATTATGTGTAAAAGACCGGTTCATTATAATTATCCTCCATGTAATAACTATTGGACTTGTGTCTTCAATCTGTATGTAAATGTAGGAAATATTACAAGACGTAAAGAGTGTGTATTTATTGCAATGAAATAGTAAGTCTATAGCCTTTCAGCGATCATTAAGCCTATACCAGAGGTTATTTGGTCTGAATCATAGCTAAAATAAAATCGCATACAAAATGCAACTAAAAGTCGCTGCCAACATGTATAAATATAAAAACACCCAGCCGACACTACCTAAGTTTCTTCCACTTTCTTGTTTGTATGCGTATGACAACAAACCAAAGAATAGAAATAAACTTGCCAACATTGACCACCAAAAATACCCTGTAAAGAATGGAATAATATTAAAACCTAGTAGAGCAAAGATTAAACTAGCGCCCGAAAATTCATTACTGCTTCGAAGCTTGAAAATGACGGATAGCGTAATGCATACATAAGCGAGTAAAGAGCCGATGAGATAATATAAAGAAAAGCCATTCGCGCTTCCTGTTTCGCTTGACTCCAGCTCTGCTTCAATACCGCTGGAACTCGTCGACAATGCTCCTTCGTGAAATATTGAAAAATAGATAATTATCACCAAGAAAAAACTTCCCGGACCAGTAGAAAGAACTAGAGTTGGCGGGTATTTGTAGATTCCAAACTTGTATAAAATCCCTCTTAGAATTGCGACAGCAGCGATTATGACTGCCAAGTAACTGAGATTGAGCCAAAAACTATCGACATAAAACAATGCAACAAATGGACTAAACAAAAGAATGTTGTCCAAAATATCCAGTTCCCCATTGTAATCTAAATCAGTATTCTTGTTTTGCTTAACCGCTATTGTGACTTCATACACTAAGGCAATAAAACAGACACTCAAGATGGTAAGGCAGGCATCCATAAAGCTCATTGATAATAATTCCTCTTTACTAACCTTTAGAGCGCACTCACGAGCCGCGAATATTTCACATAGGAGGTTCAAAGAACATCAGAAATAAATCGTTTGTTGAGGTTGATTTAATCCACACGAGTGAGTCCGTACTCATTTAGCTTAATGGCTAAACGAGTCGGATTGTACCTTAATTTTCATACCATTTAGAAAGAAAAAGTTCACACTGAGGCTAACAAGTGAATTTTTTATCAGATCATAAGCACTCATTGAACAGGTTGTTTCTAACCAACATTCTTAGCAAGCTTAGCGGCTTTGTGGACTGCTTTTCTTATCCTCACGTAAGTCATGCATCGACAAATATTGGTCATTTGCTCATCGATGTCAGTGTCGCTTGGTGTTGGTGTTCTTTCAAGCAACGAAGCCGCGGCCATAATTTGACCACTTTGACAGTACCCACATTGAGGTACATCAATTTCTTTCCAGGCTTGTTGAACTGGGTGTTCACCGTTTGCCGAAAGCCCTTCGATCGTTGTAATGTTTAAACCATCTATCGCGGATAAAGGAATACTACAACTTCGAGAGACCTGTCCATTAATGTGGACCGAGCATGCGCCGCATTGGGCAATACCACAACCAAACTTGGTTCCTTTTAATCCGGCATTTTCTCGAATAAACCATAACAACGGCTTGTCGAGCTCTTGACTAACCTGATGCTTTGTTCCATTTAATGTAAAGCTAACCATATTCTATGCCTCCAACTTGATCGGTAATTTTCTGATGCGTTGACCACATGCATTATAAATAGCATTGGCTAATGCGGCGGCAGCGGGTGCAGTAGGTGGCTCGCCAACGCCGGTCGGTGGAAAGTCGTTTTCTATGATTTTTACTTTTACATCAAAAGGTGCTTGTGCCATTTTTAGCATCGGCAAGCGATCAAAATTAGTCGTTTGTAGTACGCCTTGATCAATTTCTGCTTGGTTAAACATGGCGGCATTTAATCCATCAATAAATCCGCCTTCCATTTGATTGCGAATATGGTTTGGGTTAACCGCCAGTCCACAATCAATGGTGCCCCAACAGTTTGTTATGCGATAATTCGATTTGCCTCCAGTAGCTTTGCCCGGAGTCACTTCAACTTCCACCACAAATGCTGCATAAGAACCAAAAGTGAAATGCCCCGCAATACCGAGCCCGACATTTTTACCTCTTGGTTTATGCCAGTCTGCAAGTTCCGCAACTTGCTCAAAGCAACGCCACATTCGCCGCGCATCGATTATCTTTGCGCCGTAGGAATTGTATTCAAAGGTCTCTTTACCTTGATACAGTGCTCTTCTAAACTCTAACGGATCGCTATCCGCACTGTGTGCCAGTTCATCAATCATACTTTCAGTGGCAAAAGTATATTGCAAATGCCCCGGTCCACGCCAAGCTCCAACCTGAGTACCACATGATTGTTGAAAGACTTCGGCTCGATAGTTTTTAATTAAGTTAGCCGGAAAACATTTGGCCTGAACACCGCCTCGCTTAGCTGCGCCGCGATAATGCCATGCTGCAATTTTATTGTTTTTATCGAGGCCTGCTTTAATTCGCATGGTATGCATTGGTGCAAAGTAATCCTGTTGCATTTCATCTTCACGAGTCCAGGTTACTTTTACTGGCACTTTTAATTGTTTCGATAAATAGGTTGCTTCCGAGACAAAATCGCTCATCCATTTTCTACCAAAACCACCTCCCATACGATGTGCCTGCACATCAATGGTTAACGGATCGAGGCCAGTCAGTTGTGCAACAGTGTTGGCTGCCGAGGCCGGAGATTGATGCCCCAATACTAGGGTTGCTCCGTCTTTGCGTACATCCGCCATACAGCTAAATGGCTCCATGCACGCATGATGAAAGAAAGGTGTAAAATAGGTTTTATCAAGCACCAGTTCCGATTCTTTAAAACCGACATCTAGATTGCCATCATCTCTTACGATATTTCCAGACTTTTCGCTGTGGCAAAAAGCATGCCCTTGTTCGGCTAAATTTGCTGAGCTTTCATCTGGAAACGAACCTTTGTACCAAGTGGCTTGTAATTGCTTGCGCGCTTTCATGGCACTCCACAAGCTTTTTGCAACAACCGCAATCCCATTTGAAAGAATGCGGCGATCCCCATCGACTTGCCCAGCGATTTCAACAACCGCCAAAACACCATCAACCGCCATCACTGCCGCTTTATTATAATTTTTGATTTTGCCGTCAAAATAAGGACTGCGTTCGATCACTGCGTGAACTTGTCCGGGGTAATCCATATCAATACCGAATAAAGGCTTGCCAGTAATAATCTGATCGATATCGACGGTAGTTGCATCTTTACCAATGATCGAGTACTCATGGCGAGGCTTTAGTGGCATCTCTTTTTCAGGTGCAGGTAAACTGGCCGCAAGTTCTGCCACTTCACCATAGCTCAATTTTTCCGATGTCGACTGACGATAAAGGAAGCTGTTTTTAGTTTTTATGTCTGATATGTCACATTGCCAAGTGTTGGCCGCAGCTTGTTTGAGCATCTGTTTGGCAGTTGCGCCAGCTTGACGCAGATACTCCCAGTTATTTCTGACAGCATGACTTCCACCGGTTCCCATATTGGCATGTCGATAGGTTGCTCGCTTTTCTTTGGGGTCAATTTTTAAATGAGTGGCACCCGCCACACAGCTAACTAACGCCCAATCTGCATCGAGTTCTTCGGCAATCAGCATCGGGCCAGTGGTTTTCATATGTTGCCCCATATCTTGTACCGGCGAGGCAATTTCAATTTGGTTGTTCGGTTCAATGCGTAAATAAATATCCCAGGTATCGTATTGCGATCGCGCCTGCTTCGAAGTGTTATCTTTGAAACTGTTTTTTGCGCTAAGTGCGGTTGGCACGCTGATCGCGACCACCATGGCAGCGTTAGTGGCAGTGACTTTGAGAAACTCTCGTCGGTTTAGTCCCATTTAATTCTCCTGTCTTGTTGAAGCAGTAAGGCTTAGTTAAGTTTTTAGTTTTGTCTAAAGCTTGGCCTTGTTAAAAAGTTGGCGACTTTAAAACTCGTTTTTTCTATAACTTGGCTTAGCCTGTACTGTAGGAAGGAAACTATATTAGCGTAAAAGTTTGAGTAAAATGTGTATACAGAGGAGATTGAAATTTTAATTTACATTATTCAATATTTCGTCAAGTTTTAATTAACAATGTGTCAATAATGGTTTGGATTGTGAGCTAATCAGACTCTTTGAAAAAGCAACTTTAAGTAAGGGAATCTGCTTGTTGACTTAAGAGATTTGACTTGAGAGATTTGACTTGAAAGATTTGAATAATTATTGAGTGATATTTTTATTTTAGGGACTTGTTGTTGATTGCGAAAGAACCAAAAATTGAATTTAAAATCTCAATTCTATAAAGCTAACTAATAGGTTTGCAAATATTTTCACAAATCATTTCGCAGTTCTTTTCGCAGTTCTTTTCGCAATTCTTTTCGCAAACCTGCCCAAAGCAAATCGCCTTGTAAAACGAAACCTAAGCCCAAAACTTACTCCAATATCCACTCAACTGCAGCATCGACAACTTCATCTTGACTAACTTCTACATCCACCGGCACTTGGTTACCAAACTTCATCATGTTTCGATCTGCCATCGTTGAAACGGTTAGAAATAACTCACTGCCGTCACTCAAATCAAACTTGCCATTTGCGGTTGATAAGCCGCAACTGTTTGAGCCGAATATTTTCACATTATCGCGCTCTTTAAAGGAGATGAGGGTTGCTTCGCCAGAGCTTGCGATTCGCCGACTACTTAGTACTGCTATTCTTATGGCTGGGTTTAGTAGTTGATAAGGAGAATCCACTGTGACGACCTTGGTATCATTATTAAATACCGAGGCACCTGATTGATAACCCCAAGAGGAAATATTGTTGTCGGGGTCAATAAAATGACCATAAATTCCGTCGCCTAATAAAGGTCCGATCCCTGCTATCATCGGCCACATATTGCCACCGGTATTATTTCTTAGATCAACAATCCAACCTCTGATATTTTCGCTATCTTCTTCAGCAAGTTTGGTATGTAACTCGTTGGCGAACTCGCGAGATTGTAGGTCGCTTCCGCTAAAGCCTCCCACACGAAGATAGCCGATATCATCTCGTGTAAATAAGCCATCTGAATATTGTTGTTCGCACTCTAACTCACTCGGATAAAGCGTATCGCCTCTGGTTGTTATTATGAAGCTGTGGTTAGTGCCCAATAGTTCCAGTGCCCGGTGAAGTGCAGAATAAGTATCTTGAATAGTTTGAGCGCCGCTCGCAAGTGACCAGACTTCCGCCTCTAAAGCCTGCCAGTCAACTTCGTATCGAGTGACCGCGTTTTCCCGCATGATTAATAAAACTTCTTCCACATAGGCTTGCGCAATGGTTTCATTGGAATCCTCGGAGTTTCCGCCTCCGCCGCCGCAACCGGTCGAAAAGAAAATTAAACTTACGATGATTAGCAGGTTTAATATTAAAGACTTGTTGGAAATCATTTCAGATCCCTATTATTAACGAAACTTTCAATTATGATCTTTCAAAATTGTTGATATGTTTTTTAGCCACAAGGTAAATAGCCTGAGCTTTTGCTATTTGAGCCACACCGATCGGGACAGATCGGCTAGGGACTATAAACTATGAGCTATGAGCTATGAGCTAACAGCTATAGGCTAACAGCTATAGGCAATGGACTAAGAACTAATTAGTGCTACTTAATTTATATTGCCAGCGCTAATTCGTGGCTTCTCCCTCTGCGACTTGCTTGGGTTCCACGGCGCAACCTTTAATATCTTCAACACGCAATAATTCGACTTCCCAGTATCGACTACTAAACTTTTTACTGGGATCGTGTTTGGCAGCGACCACATAGCGCTTACAGGCTTCGGCATTAAACGCCCAAGGTCGATAAGACTCTCTTCCTTGGCGATCGGTTTTGACCCATGTTAACTGCACATAGTGTGAGCCTGGCTCAACATTTCTAACTTTGCGTCCATCAAAGATCATCTGCCCATCGATACCGGTAATTACCACATCCGCGCTGTATTGATCAGCACGTTTACTTTTACTCCCATCTATAATTGCGTAAGGTCCCGAGGCGCAGCCACTGAGAGCCGCAGCGAGTATTACGATTGATAATTTTTTCTTCATTGTTTTCATCCCTTGATTGTTTAAAAATGACCTAATTACTATCTCAATTAGCCATTTGCTAAATTTTATTTGACTAATTTTTATAGTTTTGTCTAATGAGTTGATTGTGGCTAATCCTATCTTTTTCTAACGAATCCTCTGATAGGCATTGCATGTGCCAACAAGCATTGCGTGTGCCAACAAGAATTTACTTGTAATGTAAATAATGTGAAAGTATTGCACCGGAATTTAGCGGTAAATTCCGGTTTTCTTGACTAGAAGCTTATGATTTAATCGCACGGATAAGCGGCAAAATACCAAACGTATTTAATCATTCCCTTGTCAAACTGATAAATCGCTGGGCTACACTGGCTTTTGATTTTATCCTTGCTTTTCCAGTGAGCTTTTTCCACGGTATAAACAAATGGACCTGAGGCATTTAGAGTAAGAATTTTAGAATGAATACTGGGTACCGATTTAAAGTAACCTTGTAATGCTTCTGATAGTGCCTTTTTGCCTTTGGTTTCGACTGTAATTTTTTCTTCGTTGACACTCATCCAATGGATTTTTTCCACGGCATATTTGAGCATTGAGGCAACATCCTTTTGATTAAAGGCTTCGACATACTCGCGCACAATACGCTCTTGAGTTTGCGTCGTTCGTTCAGCATTTATCGAGGTAGGACACAGTAGTAATAAAGCGAAAATATATTTGGCTACCCTAGCTTCAATAGGCATATTCATCTCCAAATTCGGTTTAATTAGGGATGTTACCGACTAAATTGCGAAATTACTATATTGCCCCCTGCTCGCCTCTCTTGAATTCAGTTTCTACCAATGCCATTTAGCGGTAACTGAATGATTGCCTCTTCTAGCTGTCGTTCAAGTGTCTCGTTTTCGACACATTAATCCCTAAATCTGCCCCGCTTTTGCAACAGTAAAAATCCGTTAAAGCAAACTAAAAAAGCTAATTTATTTCTATGTATCAATAACTTATCGCATTTCTGACTCTTTTGGCACAAGACTTGTAATACAAAGAAGTAACTGAGCAATGAATTAGTGACTTCATCAAATGGATATTCAAAGAGCAATCAAAACGAAACCGATTTGGAAGACCTATTGGTACATTTTCCCCATATTGGCCTTAGTTACCCTCTCCATTGCCGCTAAAGCATTTTTGGCAGATACCTCCTATATCGTTTCAGAGTCGGATATTCAGTTAGCGCAAGTACAACAAGGTGAATTTGTTGTTGAAGTAAGCGCAATCGGCCAACTCAAACCAGAAAGTACTCAATGGATTGCTGCTTCTGTCGCTGGACGAGTGGAAAAACTATTCGTCAAACCCGGCACACCGGTAACCGCTGGGCAAGTATTAGTACAATTATCAAACCCAGAGTTACATCGTTCATTACAAAAGGCCCATTGGGAATTACAAGCGACCGAGGCAGAAATGAAAGCTAATATTATGCAATTGGAATCGCAGCTGGTGGATATTGAAAACAGTGTTGACGAAGCAGAATTTAATTATCAATCTACAAAATTGAAATTAGATGCTGAATCTGAGTTATTAAAATCTGGCAAGGGCTCCATCTCTAAAATAGATTATCGTCGCACTAGCTTATCGGTTGAACAACAAAAACAGCGGTGGCTTGCCCAAAAGCGCCGAGCCAAAAATATGAAATTAAATATTGCAGCGAGTAAACAGGCGCAGCAAGCACGTCTTGCGTTAGTCAGAAGTAATTATTTGAGTAACCAATTGCAGGTTGAAAATCTAACCGTTCGAGCACAACATCAAGGCACCATACAGACCATATCACTACAACTCGGTCAGCAGGTTAATATTGGTGAGAGTATCGCGACGCTAGCCAACCATGCTCGCCTTATCGCTGAACTCCAAGTACAAGAACTCAAAGTGCAAGAAATCTTGGTCGGACAACCCGTTATTATTGATACCCGCTCAAATGAATTAGAAGGTGTGGTTTCTCGCGTCGATCCAAGAGTAAATCAAGGCATGGTTCAAGTCGATGTCGAGCTTCAATCGGCGCTACCCGCTGAAGCAAGGCCGGATCTAAATATTGAAGGTCGAATTATTGTAAAGCGAATTGAAAATACCCTGTTTGTCAGACGACCCGCATTTGCTCCCAAAAACACCTTAGTTGATATCTTTAGCCTATCCGCGGATAAACAATTCTTGGCGCGTAAAAAAGTAAGCTTTGGGGAGAGCTCCGTTAGTCAAATCCAAATAATCTCTGGATTAAAAGCGGGGGAACAAATTGTAACTTCAGATATCAGTAAAATCATTCAACATAACCGAATTCTGATTAACTAGATTAACTTTAAAGGAAAAGTAATGTCAGCATTAATCAAGCTTGAAAACATTTGCAAACATTTTATTACTGAAGAAGTAGAAACCCGCGCTGTAAGCCAAGTTAACTTGCTTATCAATCAAGGTGACTATCTCTCGTTAAGTGGCCCTTCGGGTTGTGGTAAATCCACCTTGCTTTCGCTACTTGGCTTACTCGATTCGCCAACATCAGGCGACTACTTACTCGATGGCATTAATGTTTCATCACTAAATCGTGATCAACGCTCAAAAATTAGAAACGAACAAGTTGGTTTTATCTTCCAATCTTTTAATTTGATTTCAGACCTGACTGTGTCAGAAAATGTAATGTTGCCGCTAAGCTATCGTAGCGGGTTTAGTCAAGCAGACGCAACTGCAAAAGTGAGTGAAGTGTTAGATAAAGTCGAAATGTCTCATCGCAAGAATCATTTTCCTTCCCAGCTTTCTGGTGGACAACAACAACGCGTTGCTGTTGCCAGAGCACTCGTTAATGATCCCGCCTTTATTCTAGCCGATGAACCGACTGGAAATTTAGACTCAAAAAATGCTGATGCGGTCATGCAACTGATTAAAGCCTTACATCAGGAAGGCAGTACCATTTGCATGGTGACCCATGATCCCCGCTCCGCTGAACAAGCCGATAGGCGAATAGAAATGTTTGATGGAAAAATTATTGTTGATTCGCATCATTCCCCAATCGACCTAAAAGCTGATCAAAGCAAAAAACTCAGCACTAACACTGTTGCTTAACTGGAATACTAACCACAGCGTTTAGCAATATGACGATGGTTTGGTTGACCAACTCAGTCCGAGAATATTAAAAGAACAGCGAGAAAGAAAATGACTATCCCCATGGACTTAAAATATGCGTTACGCCAACTTTTAAAAGCGCCAAAATTTACTGCGCTTACACTAATGGTTTTAGTTGGCGGGCTTTCAATTAGCTTGTTTACATTTTCTTTCCTCTACTCTCTGATTTACAAACCCATCCCACTGGCTGATGGCGAAAACATCTATCGGCTTTCGGTTTCGCTGGGTGGTGAAGGGCGCAGAGTACCGGCTTATGAATATCTTTCGATTCGCGATAAATTAACCAACGTTGTTGAGCAAGGCGTATTTAACCAAACCTCGGTCAGGCTTTCGATTCAAGATTCAGGAAAAAGCTTATTTGCAACCCATGTGGAACAGTCCATGTTTAGTTTTACTCAAGTAGAACCAATAATGGGGCGAACCTTTGATGAGCAAGACATGAGAAGTGACGCGAAAGCAACCGTGGTGATTAGTTATCACTTGTGGGATAAAGTATTTCAGCAAGACAGTAATATTGTAGGAAAGCAGATTAGACTCAACGGCACTTTAACAGAAGTGATTGGAGTGATGCCGAAAGGGTTTGGTTTTCCTGTCAACTCAAGACTGTGGCTTCCTATCCCTCGTTCACTTGTTGATCTTAAACCGGAATCCGATCAAAACATCCAAGCCTATGTTAAGTTGAGCTCAGATAAGTCTCCGGATGACGCTGAAAAAGAAATTGCTAGTCTACTCAACGTGGTTTACCAGCAAACCGCAAAAACCTATAAAAAAAAGCAAGCAGAAGTATCCGCTACTTTACTCACCTTCCCACAATCACAAACCGATGGCCAGGGCAGTATTGTATTTATGTTTTTTAATTTAATCGCTTTCTTTATCCTCTTGTTAGCCTGTATCAATGTTGGCAACTTGTTACTCGCAAGAGCCATTGAAAAGCAAAAGGAAACGGCAATTCGAGCCGCCTTGGGTGCACCAATTAATCGGCTAGTGCTACAAATTATGCTAGAAGGAATCATCATTACCTTGATCGGCGGGGTATTGTCTGTGTTGCTAGTTGGCGACTTGTTAAGCTATACGCACGTGGTATTGCACACTACCCTATCTGATAACTTACCCTTCTGGTGGGGCTGGGGAATGGATAAGGAAACATTAGTAATGGCAGGCGTATTTACCGCCATCACTTTATTTTTAGCTTCGTTCTTGCCAGCACGAAAAATAGCTAACCAAGATATTAATGCCACTCTTAGAGATGGAACGCGCGGCGCTCAAAGCAAACGTTCGGGCAAAGCTTCTCGAGTGTTAGTCACTGTTCAGGTGTTTCTTATTTCCACACTCATGCTCATCGGATCGCTTTCAGCGTTTATTTCAAATTACTTATTGACGATTGACCTCGGTGAAAATTTTGATCAGATGATTGAAGGCACCATCTATTTACCTGAAGAAAAATACCCACTCGCTCATCAACAAGTGGCTTTCTTTGAGCAATTTCGAAATCGTTTGAATCTAAAAGATAACGTCATTGATACAACCATTAGAATGTATCGTGGTCGACTTCCATTAAAATTAGATTCACTTGGACTAACCGATGAAGCAAACTATCCAAAAGTCGATACCATGTCAGTCTTCGGAAATACTGAGTTTTTTGGGGCTAAATTAGTTGAAGGTCGTCACTTAGACGAGCGTGACAATCATAACAATAGGAGGGCCGTTTTAATAAGCCAATCACTGGCAAAACGTTACTGGCCCAATCAAGAGCCCCTCGAGCGAACGATTCAAGTAAAAATTGACGACAAAATGGAAACCCTTTATGTGGTCGGGATTGTCACGGATAGAGTTAATACCGTCGCCCTAATGTCTAGTAAAGATGCGATTGATGAAATATACCTCTCTGGTTACCAATTCACACATAACTATTATCGCGTATTTTTTAAGTACCATGGTCAACCCGAAGCGGCTATTGAATCCTTCTACCAAGTATTATTTTCGCTCGACAAAACTATTGAGCCCTACCGTGTAGAGCCCGCTGATAAGAATATGGATATGATGCGAAGTGCTATGCAGCTGACCTCAAACATCACCTTTTTGGCCGGTGGCTTTGCCTTGCTTTTGGCGTTAACCGGAATCTATGGTCTTACTGCTAATGCCGTGGCCCGTCGAACGCATGAAATAGGTATTAGACGAGCGGTCGGTGCGACTGATCGCCAAATTATCACGCTTTTTATTAAACAAGGTAGTCGACAATTAATCATTGGTTTAGCACTCGGCTTGACGCTGTTCACATTGATGGCATTCGTTTTTCATGACTTTACTGAGGGCAATGTTCCGATAGAGTTGTACTTTATCTTGGCTGCGATCGTTTCGATTAGTTTAACCTTTGTGGTCATGTTAGCAATTTATTCTCCTACCAGTAAGGCTGTTGAAATGGAGCCGAGCACCGCGTTACGCTATGAGTGATCTCGCCGAACGCGACTTTGTTGCTTGCAGCGTTTGCTTTGGTTTCGTAAACTAAGCGCCAACCCGCTGCGAGTGATAGGCAACTTAGACTTAGAACTGCAATTTACCTTAGCAGAATCAATTGAACTAAACGAATTCGTCAAAATATGCCCAAACAAATCCTGATAGTTGATGATGATTCCAATGTTTTAGCTGGACTGGAATTCTTATTGTCGGAAGAAGGCTATCAAGTTAAACAAGCGAACACTGTCGAGCATGCCAAACAAGTTTGTGCGCAACAGCCCGTCGATTTAGTTCTTAGTGACATGAATTTCCAAACCGATACCACCTCGGGAGTAGAAGGGCTCGACTTTGTAAGGCATGTCAACACTCACTTTCCCGATATTCCTATCATTGTCATGACGGGTTGGGCAACCATTGAAATTGCGGTCAACGCGCTCAAGTGCGGGGCTGCGGATTTTGTACAAAAGCCATGGCAGGATGAACATTTAATTAAGTCAATCGAGACTCAGATTAAGTTATTTCAAGTTGCCAAAAAAGCTGAATCCCTTAGTCAACATAACCGGCTGCTCAGCAGCGCAAATTTTCCTACTGACGCCGAGGGTATTATTGCCGAATCAGATAGCATGAAAAGTTTAGTGGCAACGCTCTGTGAGCTTGCACAATCAGATATGAATATTCTTTTAACCGGTGAAAACGGGACCGGAAAAAGTATGTTTGCAGAATTTATTCACCGACATTCAAGTCGTAAGAATAACGATTTAGTATCGGTGAATATGGGAGCAATTGCGGAGAATTTGTTTGAAAGTGAGATGTTTGGCCATGTCAAAGGCGCTTTTACTGATGCGCAGAAAACGCGAATCGGTCGGTTTGAAATGGCAGACAATGGGACTTTGTTTTTGGACGAGTTAGCCAATATTCCCTTATCTCAACAAGCAAAACTTTTACGTGTGCTTGAGGCGCATGAATTTGAGCGAGTGGGCAGTAGCCATACTCAATCCACGAATGTACGAGTTATTTCAGCCACCAACGCCAAACTGAACCAGTTGATAGATGACAAGCTTTTTCGTCAGGATCTTTATTTTAGATTGAATACCATCGAATTAAGAATTCCCGCACTCAAAGAACGCGTTGCCGATATTCTGCCGCTGGCACAATCTTTTCTAAACAAGCATGCTGCAAAATACGGTCGCTTAGTACCTCAACTAACAGACAATGCGATAAACCGTTTAAATACTTATACTTGGCCAGGAAATGTTCGAGAATTAAGTCATGTCATGGAGCGAGCACTGTTTACCTGTCAACAACAGCGCATCACAACTAATGACCTTAATATCGGCCCACCGCAAAAGCAAACTTTTGCCCCTAATTATGATGATGGTAGTGCAACGCTTGAGGAAATTGAAAAGGCTATTTTAAAGAGCCGATTAGAATATTTTGCAGGCAATGTTACTGAAACAGCCAAATCTTTGGGACTGAGCCGCAGCGGCTATTACCGTCGCATACAAAAATATGGCTTGGAATAATGAGCCTACTTACGTACTTAGAAAAGTACCTCCCTTTTATTAAATCATTAAAAGCTCACGCCAATGAGCAAGCTAAAATTATACTTATTGCCTCTGTACCATGCTACTTAGTTGCATTGGTTGCGATTAAACAATCAGGCGCCTCTTGGTATTTATTTTTCTTTTTTGCAATTAGCATGGGATTATTGATCCTTTACGCAACCTTGGCAGGTCGTCACAAAGCTGATTATCAGTTACAAACCTTAGCTAATTTAGTCGAAGCGCTAATTGATGGAGATTACACTCTTAGAGGCCGTCCTCAATCTAACCCCGCCTTCCAAGAGTTACTTGAGCTGATCAATCGGTTGGCGGATACACTAAATCATCACAAGCTCAAAGCGGAGGAAAGTCAGCTATTACTCGAAAAGATTATTGGCCAAATGGACACCATGCTAATTGCAACCGACAATCAAGACCAAATCACAATGCTCAATCAAAGCGCTACTGAGTGGTTAGGGACAAACTTAAAATCGACCAATGCAACACTTCAAAGTTTGGGCTTAAATCAATTAAAACGAAAAGGCTCTCGCGATATCGTTACTTTTGATAATCAAACTATCAGCGGTGAGTACATCTTGTTTTCAGACTCATTTATTAGCGACAATCAAAAGTTTAATTTGTATCTGCTCACTCGCGCAGATGGTTTACTTAAACAAAAAGAGCGTCAAGCTTGGAAAAGTTTACTAAGAGTATTGAGTCATGAATTAAATAATTCGCTCACGCCAATTTCTACTTTTAGCAATACCTTAAAGCGCAAACTCTCTCGCGAGAAGGGTATTTCTGATATACCAAAATTTAAGCGTGGACTTGAAGTTATAAGTGAACGTGCCGAGTCACTTTCTAAATTTATTACCAGTTACAGTCAATTAACTCATCTTCCGGAGCCGGTCAGGGAGAACTATCAATGGCAAGAACAAATACCTAAATTGACAGAACTCTTTATCGGTACCAGATTTACCTTTGAGTTTGCAGACGCGAGAGAGCAGACTATAAATGTCGACCCTAAACAGTTTGAGCAGGTTTTAGTTAATTTAATAAAAAATGCTGTCGAATCAATGTCAGCAAGTTCAGCCAATACCGTCGTCATGAGCGCTCAATTTAACGCGCAGCGCTTTATTTTAAGAATCAAAGATTCGGGCACAGGCATTGCTAATAGTGAAAACCTGTTTGTTCCATTTTATTCGACTAAAGCAGAAGGCAATGGCATCGGTTTGGTGGTGTGCCAACAAATTATTTTGAACCATGAAGGCAGTCTTCGACTGCAAAATAGGCAGGATGGTATTGACGGCGCAGAGGCAATTATCGAATTGCCTCTGCGTGCAAATTAATAACCAACTTAAAGGCATTTTTAACGCAGTTTTCGCAGTACAAACTGCAAAATCCCACCATTTTTGAAATACTCAAGCTCGACATTAGTGTCGATACGCACTTTGACTTCAAATTGGATGATTTCGCCGGATTCGGTTTTGGCTTCCACGGGCAAAAAGGATTTTAGGTCTGTTAATTCTGCAATTGAAAATTGTTCGGTTCCGGTCAGACCTAACGATTCACAACTCTCCCCTTTTTTAAATTGCAATGGCATGATCCCCATTCCAATCAAGTTAGAACGATGAATACGTTCATAGCTTTCTGCAATCACCGCCTTTACACCCAAAATCATTGGTCCCTTGGCAGCCCAGTCTCTTGAACTTCCGGTGCCGTACTCTTTGCCTGCCAGCACGATGGTTGGAGTATTTTCTTTGGCATAGTGTTCTGCTGCTTGGTACACCGAAACGGTTTCGCCATTAGGTTGAATCTTGGTCCAACTACCTTCGGTACCCGGCGCTAATTGGTTCTTCAATCGAACATTGGCAAAAGTTCCGCGCGCCATCACATCATGATTACCGCGTCGGGAGCCATAGGAGTTAAAATCTTTGGGCTCAACCCCCTGCTCTTTCAAGTAATCCGCAGCTGGGCTATCTTTAGCAATAGAGCCCGCTGGAGAAATATGATCGGTAGTAACGCTTTGCCCCAACTTAAGCAAGCATCGAGCATTTTCAATCTTTTCAATTTTTGGCAAATCCGCGGTCATGCCATCAAAAAATGGTGGCCGTTTAACGTAAGTTGAATCGGGCCATTGGTATGATTTACCTACCACAGATTCAAGCTTTTGCCAGTTTTCATCGCCTTTATAAACATCTGCGTATTTGGAAATAAACATATCTCTGTCAATAACCGAGTTTACTTGCTCATTAACTTCATCAGGCGTCGGCCAAATATCAGCGAGGTAAACGGGATTACCGTTTGAGTCATCAGCGATTGGTTGAGTAGTCAGATCAATTTTTAAGCTGCCAGCCAATGCATAGGCAACAACTAATGGTGGAGAAGCCAGATAATTAGCTTTGACTTCACTATGAATTCGCCCTTCAAAGTTTCGGTTGCCCGACAGAATTGAAGTGACGGTTAGATCACCTTGAGTAATCGCTTGGCTAATGGGTGCTGGCAGTGGTCCTGAGTTTCCGATACAAGTCGTGCAACCATAACCAACCAAATGGAAACCAAGCGCTTCCATATATTGTTCTAAGCCCGCTCTTTGTAGATAGGCTGTGACCACCTGAGAGCCAGGTGCAAAACTCGTTTTAACCCAAGGCTTTACAGATAAGCCTTTTTCAATTGCTTTTTTTGCTAACAAAGCGGCCGTTATTAATACCGATGGATTCGATGTGTTGGTACAACTTGTAATTGCAGCTATAACAACATCACCATCCTCAAGATCAAAACTTTGTTCTTTATATTCGACACCTTTTACCAAGCCCTTTATCGGCTCATTGCTACCATCCATATCGGTGTTAACAGGGATCTGTTTTGCCAAAAAAGAACTGAACCGGCTTGCCGCCTTAGACAAGGGTATCCTATCCTGAGGCCGATGTGGCCCAGCAATACACGCTTCCACCTGACTTAAGTCGAGTTTCAATTTGTGATGGTAGGCTGCATTCGTTTGAGCCTCTCCACCCCAAAAGCCCATTGCCTTTGCGTAGGCTTTAATCGAGTCTAATTTATTGGAATCACGACCGGTTAGTTCTAGATAATCAAGGGTTCTTTGATCGATTGGAAAGAGACCGCAAGTAGCACCATATTCAGGTGCCATATTAGCAATGGTAGCCCGATCAGCAACGCTGAGATAAGACAATCCTTCACCAAAAAATTCGACAAACTTGCCAACCACGCCAAACTCTCGCAACTGTTGTGTAACAGTTAGCACCAGATCGGTGGCAGTAATGCCCGGTGAAAGTTTACCAACTAGCTCAAAACCGACAACTTCTGGCAAAAGCATAGATATGGGTTGCCCTAACATTGCGGCTTCGGCTTCTATTCCGCCAACGCCCCAACCTAGTATGCCCAAGCCATTGATCATAGTGGTGTGTGAATCTGTACCGACTAAGGTATCGGGAAAGAGCATTTTTTGCTTATCTTGTTGCTCTTCAAATACCACTCTCGCCAAATATTCAAGATTCACTTGATGAACGATTCCGGTGCCCGGTGGTACGACTTTAAAATTATCAAAGGCTTGTTGGCCCCATTTTAGAAACTGGTACCGCTCAGCATTGCGTTGAATTTCGAGTTGAGTATTTTTACTCTTTGCGTCTTTTTCCGCGAAGTGGTCGACCATCACGGAATGATCGATGACCAACTCCACCGGCTTGAGCGGGTTGATCTTGGCCGGATCGCTGCCCAAATCTTGCATTGCATCTCGCATGGCTGCTAAATCAACAATTGCAGGCACTCCGGTAAAATCTTGCAATAATACACGAGCCGGTACAAAGGGGATCTCTTGACTGGTTTCTCGAGTAAAATCCCAGCGCGCAACCTGCTCAATATGAGATTGCTCAACAAAGTCCTCGTTTTGATGGCGTAACAAGTTTTCTAGGAGTATTTTGGCAGCAAAGGGAAGACGCTTTATATCAAACGTTTGACCAATTTTTTCGAAGCCGAAATAGTGGTACTCATTATCATTAACTAATAAGGAATTAATTGGCTCATGATCGCTTGTATTCATCTGCTTTGTCTCCATCAGTTTTGATAAGGTAAACTTAACGGATTTAACCAACAAAAAGCAAATTAATAGTGCAAGTAAACAACAAAAGCCGCTCAAACCAATCGTCTGTTCGGCTATATCGAGCCAGAATTGACCTCCGGGAGGCTAAATTATGCAAGCGTATTCTAATTCAACGTAACGTAGCTCAGACTTATCGCCAACGCCGGACTCTTGATCGGTATTTAAACCTGTGTGTGTTGCCACTTTACGTGAGATGATATTTGCTACGGAACTTGGCTTGACCCTACCACAATGTTGGTTTGCTTCAGCCACCAGCCCAGTTTCAATTACGCTGACATCATTCATTTCACTAGTTGCTTGTTTGGTGACACGAAAGTGATTATCGCCTAATGAAATTCGATTATTTGCACAGCCTGCTAAAAGCAAAACTATCCCTGTGAGTATGAAAATATTTTTCATTGTTGTTTCTCCTTGTGTTCGTAACTGTATTTTTCTAGGTGTTATTTAACTAAGTACTTTGATTGGGTAAACGTGCCGCAAAACAAACGGGGTTAACTGTTAGTCAATTTGTGAATTAATAAACCAATGTCTCTTCATTTTATGGAGTCTCAATAGATAAAAAATAAGGATCAAAATCTCTAACCGAATATTAGAATCCGAACCAAAGACGGTCGTTGCAAGACAAATAGCCACACTTAGATACCCAAGAATAATACACGCAATGACACCCCAATCCTTGGCGAACAGCAATCCATAAGCACACACCGCATGAGCGACAAAAAGTGAGATAATAAAAACGGCCCAAAACTCGGTCACATGACTGTTAACTTCAAGCCCATACAAAGAATAGTAAGCTTCTGAGTTAGTGACTAAAGCTGATATTGCGGTCGTAATAACAAAAACAGATAAAA
Organism: Kangiellaceae bacterium; assembly: GCA_965230525.1. GTDB lineage: Bacteria > Pseudomonadota > Gammaproteobacteria > Enterobacterales > Kangiellaceae. The sequence continues at coordinate 2,295,334 of OZ246008.1, read as the reverse complement.
CGATAAACAGCCAGCCGAATATTTTTACCCATAGCGGAATCATTCCTTTTCGATAGGGGATTAATTCTTCACTATTGGCCTCCACAGGTTGGGTCAAATCGCTGGTAGGAGTGTTATAGATATTCTCTTCCGTCATAATACTGTCTTTTCCTTTGTTTCTCTGTTTAGCCGTTTTAAAATAATCTTAATCGCGGCTTTGAATCTGAGAGCCACTCACGTTCGCCATGTCGGATGCCAATGATCTAATGTAGGCATAATCTGCACTTTCAGCTATGAATAACTTTTTTCCATCAGAATGCAGCAGATGCAAGCTAAAAAAATCATCGTTATCACTGTCACGATGACGACTGATACGAATACAGTCTACTTCATCATATCGACAAACTCTACGGCCATTGTGAGAGATAGTTCGGGTTATAAAATTAAAGGTATAGCGATTCCCTAACGCTAAAGTTGTTATCCCAAGCCATAGCCTTTTGGCTAAAACCAAAGGCGCCAGCAGAAATACTAGATACAGTATTTGCTGATCAATTTTTTCAACTATCTGAGCCTTTAATGACTCAAGTGAAGAAAAATCCGCCAATATACCTTTATACCAAAAGGCGACAAAAAAGAGCAAAACACTTATCTCAAGAAAGGCTTTTGCCTTGGACCGTTGTAGCACGAGCGCACGTTGGCTACGAGTCTTAATGATATGATTAAACATGAATAAAATCCCTTTAAGCGCAATACGGCGGGTGATGTCCTATTACGTCTGCTTTACTGAGCCGAAATCAACACCGGCAATATATATTGTTGCATAAGATCATAGGGTTGAACCATCAGTTCGGAATTATAATTGCTTCCGGTAAAAACAACGACAGCATTCAATTCGTTAATGACCCAAATAAATTGCCCTCCATTTCCCTCTGCATGATACGCACTAATTGATGTACCATTTAGGTTAAAATCATCGGTCCACCATTGGTAGCCATAACCCGATTGCCTGCTTCCAGCATTAAAACTAACATGCTCGGCGGTTGAAGCTTCAACCCACGACTGCGATATTAGTTGAGCACCATTCCAAACCCCTTGATTGAGAAATAAGACTCCAAACTTTAACATTGCGCGGTCAGTTAAAAATAACCCTCTACCTGTTTCTGGTCTACCTACTGGCGAAGTGCTCCAATGCACTTTTTTTATACCGAGAGGATCGAATAATTGAGTTTGAAAATAGTCTATTGCATTTTCACCACTTGCCTCTTGCACAATGGCTCCAATAGCGTGTGAAACCGCGGTAGCATATCGGAAGTCTGTTCCGGGATCGGCATACATCTCAACGTCTAAAATGGTATCCACGAAATCATTTTTGGTATGCAGAATCGGGTAAAAATTTTGGTCGGTCATCTCGTAACCATGGCGCATGGTTAAATAATTTTTCAAACTGATTGACTCTTTCCGCTCATCCCAGTTTTCTACGGGTAGATAGTCTTGAAAATAATCGTGAACTTTATCTTCAACACTGGCTATTGCACCTGAATCAATCGCAATACCTACCACCGCCGACAAAACACTCTTGCTCACCGACATCATAGAGTGCAGCTCTAGGTCTGTATTGCCTAATTCAATATCCGCCCCATCTAAGCTGGTCCGCATATTCTCTTCAAAAAATAATTTGCCATCTTTATAAATTAGGATTGAATCAATATTTATAAATCCGTCGTTAAGCACTCGGGCCATCATATTTTCTAATGGCACCAAGTCAAGATTCATCTCGCTGATAGGAGCAACGGCAATTTGGTCGTTCTTAGCTAATGGAGCTTGATAGGTATAAACGATTTGCTCGGGTGGCTCAGGCGAAGGCGAACCACCAGAGCAAGCAAGTATCATAGCAATTAACACCGTAATCAATAGATTGCAGAGGATGAGTTTGATCGCGTCCATGATTTAGCCCCGCTGATAGTGATTCGCATGTAAATCCAATATACCTCAATGAAAATTCGTTATCAATGCATAACAACTTATTCCAACCTAAGTATCCTTGCTCTAATGAGGCTGGAAACGACTGCCTGAGCATACTTACACTAATAAGACTAAGGCACATCCCAAAGGCCTTCGACCATAGACAGTTCAACCGGATCACATCTTTGTAATTCATCACGCTCAAACAGATATCGAGCTGTGAAGGGTTAAATTTTTTAAACTTATAACAAGTCAAAATATTCACAGCCTATTTTAGTAATTGAAAAATTCATTGGGTTAAAAAACCGATGACAGAAAATGCTATAATAGCCTCTCGTATTTATAATACTTGCGTCTTACAGTCGGAGCGATCTATGTCATACGAACAGCAAAAATCGAGAACCGAAAGTGACAGTATGGGTGAAATAGAAGTCCCAGAGTATGCACTGTATCAAGCACAAACCCAGCGTGCGCTAGAGAACTTTAATATTTCAACAGAGGTACTAGAGAAAGAAATGATCGAAGCGCTGCTTGACATCAAGCAGGTCGCGGCCTCGGTCAATGCGAAATTAGAGATGCTACCACAAGAAATTGCAGACGCTATAATTCAAGCAGTGGATAAAGCTAAATTGCTCGACTTTAAACAACAGTTTCCACTAAGCGTATTACAGACTGGTTCGGGAACCAGCAGCAATATGAACGTCAATGAAGTCCTTTCGACAATTGCCACTCAACATGCAGAATCAAAAGTTCACCCCAATGACCACGTAAATTTAGGTCAAAGCAGCAATGATGTGTTTCCTTCTGCCATTCAGATCGCTAGTGTACGAAAAATTACGCTATGTTTGATTCCTGCTGTTAGCCGTTGTCAAAAATCTTTAGCCTTATTAGCCTCCAAATACCAATCTGCAATAAAGAATGGCAGAACTCATTTGATGGATGCTACTCCAATTACCTTTGCCCAAGAATTTAACTGCTGGTCAGAACAGCTCGAGCACGCCGTGTTGCGAATCAAACATAATTTGGATGAAGTCTGTAATCTTCCAATTGGCGGGACCGCTGTTGGTAATGGAATTAATACACATCGCAAATTTGCACAAACATTTTGCAAACAACTCGCTAAAAACGATGAGATAAATTGGCGTCCGATTAATCATCCATCAGTGTTTATGAGTGCCCAAGAACATCATTTATCTTTGGCTTCAAATTTAAAATGTTTAGCCGTCAGCCTATTGAAAATATGCAATGATTTACGTTGGATGAACTCTGGCCCAGTGAGTGGACTTTCTGAAATAGCGTTACAAAAAATGCAACCTGGATCATCAATCATGCCAGGGAAGACAAACCCGGTTATACCTGAGGCCGTTGCTATGGCTTGTGCCGAAGTCATTGGAAATGAAACGGTCATCACCATCGCCGCACAATCTGGAAATTTTCAACTCAATGTTATGTTGCCATTAGTGGGCAACAAGCTGATTCAATCGATCGAATTAATGACTAACTCACTCGATAGTTTAAATCAGAATGTTTTTAAAAGCTTGGTGGTCAATCAACATGATGTAGAGCAAAAAGTAATACTTAATCCTATTTTAGCCACAGCGCTTGCTCCACATATCGGTTATGATGCCGCGGCTAAAATCGCTTTACAGGTTTCAAAAGAAAATAAGAGCGTACTTGAAGTTGCGCTAGAACAAATAGATCTAAGCAAAGAAGAATTACACAAGATACTTGACCCTAAATTAATGGCTAAAGTCAAAGAAAGCTAAATTCAAACGTATCGCAGTATAAGCTCTAATCTAGCCAAGCCGAAGCATTAAGAAGATTGGCCTAAAATTATTCTATCAATGTGTGACTTATAATAAATGCGAACTGAGAGGAAGCTTTTTCAATAATTTATCGATCGAAGGTTAGTTCTTTTGCTGGTGACTTCTGAAATATAATTTTGACGCATAAAAAAAGGGCAAGCTTTATTTAGGCTTGCCCTTCTTTATTTACTGGCTTTATTAAAGCGCAACAATGTTTTCAGCTTGTGGGCCTTTTTGACCATCTGCCATTTCAAACTGTACTTGCTGGCCTTCAGCCAGCGTTTTGAATCCTTCACCGGAGATTGCACTAAAATGTGCAAAAACGTCAGGACCAGACTGTTGCTCGATAAACCCAAAACCCTTTGATTCGTTGAACCATTTAACGGTTCCTGTAGTTGTATTAGACATAATATTATCCTATTTGTTTATATAGTTGTGCCTTCAATAAGGCTTGAATAGCGTAAAATTTAGACTGAACTTATAAACTGCAGGACGAGGTATTACGAATAAAACACGAAATGTAGATTCTAAATATGAGGCTTCTTTCTAGCTGCGGCCACTCTACAGGTAACTAGAGTGCATGTCTAGCACTTAAATAGAATATTTCCAATTAAGACTTAAAGAAGCCAAACGATATACCGGACAAACAAAGTTTGGATTGGCAATAATGACTTACTAGGCTATAAACCCCATAGTTCCTCTATCATGTAGAACCCATTTGGGTCGTAGTCTTTCAATCCACTTCTATTAAATGGAAAGTAGTCACCGCCTACAAAATAGATAGCAGATAGCTCGGCAAAATACTCTAGTTGATTTGTTAGTGCATAAGCCTTGTCTTTGGTCCTGCCTTTGTAGTCCTTGACCTTTTTATACAGCTGTTGTGATTTTGCATTATTCCACGGCTTAGTAATTTGTGGATGCTTCTCTGGCCAATTCAAAATATGCCACGCGTGGGCGAATTCGTGCATTAATGCTTTTTTTGACCAAAGCGAATCTAAATACATTAAATTTTCTGCACTGTAAATAACGATTCCATATTCCCAACGAGTATCGTAATGTTTACGGCTTTTCGACTCCCCCTTTCTGACAAACCGCATACCGCTTTTAAGACCACCCTGTGGCGATGCTTCCCCCCACATTAAGAATATTTTAATCTGTTTTAATTTATCTAATGAATAACTTGGTAATGCAGCTTTAACGTCTTGTAGTTTGTTGGTTAGTTTTTGCAAAGAACGCTTGGTGAGCTTTGGATTACCTTGCAGCATCGATTTTTCATAGTAAATCGTCCATTCACCATTTTCCTTTAGGTACTCTCTTTTGGGAGATGAAAAATCCACAGTTTTGGCATACGACCAGCCGCTTGATAAAACTAACAAACATGCAACAGCAATCTTATAAAATAGGTTTAGATGATATAATTTCAATTTTGTTCCAATTTTGTTTCAATTTTTCTCATTGACATGTTTTGAATTTATTTTATCTAGTAGCTTAGACTTAAGCGAGCACTTTCTTAGTTAAGTTTAGATTCAAACGTGCAATTGATTTTTTCTACTTACACGCCCACCCACACTAATCAAACATTAAAATCATTAACAGCTATCAAAAATCAACTGTTAACTTTCACGTTTAAGGTGATAAAAACTTTCAAACTGAGTAACTTCAAGTGGCTTACTAAAATAATATCCCTGATACTCTTCACAGCCCAGCTGAGTTAACAGGCTTAAATGAGATTGGTGTTCAACCCCTTCGGCAATAACGTTAAACTCAAGATTATGAGCAAGCTCGATAATGGTTCTCACAATACTACGATTTTTCTTCGACTCGTCCATATCCATAATAAAGCTGCGATCTATTTTTAATACATCAACCGGGAATTGCTTTAGATAGTTTAATGAAGAAAAACCTGTTCCAAAATCATCCACTGCCAAAATAAAACCGATTTCTTTTAAGCGCTTCATGGTTTCGATGACTTGTTCAATATTGTCGATCAACATTCCTTCGGTAATTTCAATCTTAATTTGCGAGGCTTGCACACTATGAGTGCATAAATTTTCCCGAAGGAGTTCAATCAGCCTATCCGCTTGAGAAAAGATTCTAGCCGATAAGTTAATTGATACATGCTTTAGGCCGACCGCCGTTTGGTTCCAACTTGCCAGCTGCTTAAATACCTTATCGATGACTATTTCGTCGATTTTTTCGATAAGGCCAGACTTTTCAGCAAGCGGAATAAACTGATCGGGAAAAACCAAATCGCCGTTTGGCTCTCGCCAACGAATTAACGCCTCGGCACCAACAATACTACCATCATTAATATTGACAATCGGTTGATAGAAAAACTCGAACAGTTGGCTATCAATCGCATTAACAATTCGCTGTTCTTGCTCCAATAAAGCAACCACTTCATCGTTCATATGCCCTTCAAAGAAGTTAAAGGTATTCTTGCCTGACTGCTTAGAGGCGTTCATAGCAATATCTGAGCGACGAATAAGCTCTTCAGCGTCATCCGCATCATTTGGATAAATTGCAACCCCAATACTCACAGTAATTTTAAAGCTACGTTGCTGATACTCAAAGGGAGCGATAAAAGCATTGAGTAGCTTTTTTGCAACCGAAGCGGCTTCAACATCTTCCCCAGATAATTCGACTAATACACCAAATTCATCGCCACCGATCCGTGCCACAACATCTTTTGTTCTTAGGGTTTCGGTCAGCCGTTTCGCTATTTGCTGAATAAAGTAATCACCGGCTTCATGACCAAGAGAATCATTCAGCTTTTTGAAACCATCAACATCGACAAATAAAACAACCGGAATTATTTTTTCGCGCTCTACATTTAAAAACGAGCGCTGGATGAGCTGACTAAATAACACTCTGTTGGGTAACCCGGTTAATTCATCATGGGTGACGTGTCGCTTTAGTTTCTCTTCAGCTTCTTTTCGGTGCGAGATATCCCTAAACGCTCCTAGAAAATGAATATTTTCTCCCTGGTCATTCTTAATCGCCTCGATTCTAATTTCAATGGGATATATTTCGCCCGATGCTTTTTGGTCGTAGGCTTCCCCCTGCCAAAACCCTTGCTCTCGCACTTGTGCTCTAACGGCTTCGGTTAGCTTTCGATCTTGCCCCTTTACCTCTGCGAAAATCATTTTCCGCCCCACTGGATCCATGCGGCCAGTGTGCCGATAAAACGCGTCATTGACAACCTCTAAGCGAAATTCAGAATCGCTTATCCAAACCCCATCGGAGGTACTTTTAAAAGCATGCGATAATAAGAGTAATTTTTTCTCTCTAGATTCAATCTCCTTGGTGTGCTGTTGCATTCGCTTGGCTTCAACATGGCTATAGTAACGACTGACCGATAGCAAAATAATCAGCAATCCTGCTAATCCATAAATGAGTATTTCATCTTTCTCTGAATTTGCTGACTCCACTTCAATGGCCTTGATTTGATTTTTCTTTTTGAGCATCGCGATTTCTTGTTTGCGAGCATCAGCTTCAAACTGCTGTTGTAGTTTAGCCACAGTCTGCTTACGATCGGATTGTTGAATTTCAGCATAAATCTCATGATACTGCTCAAAGTAATCGAGTGATTTTTTCGGCTGATTAAGCAGTTTATAAGTTTCACTCAAATTGAATAAAGCAGTCGATTGCTCTTTAACCAACTTGCTATCGGCGAAAAATTTGAGTGCACTTTGATAAAGCTGTTCTGCCTCAGTATATCGCTTTAATTTGTTGGCTAATGCAGCAACAACCATTTTCGCACTATGGATGCTATATTCATCCTTTACAGCAACCGCGGTGTTGAGCGCTTCTTCGGCTAGGTTTTTACTTTGTTCAAAGTCCTGAAATTGACTTTTTAATTCGGCAAGCGCAAGTAATGTATTGATTTTGAGTTTGGGGTATTGTTCAATCAGGGAATGTCCTAGCGCCTTTTGAAAAGCTTGCTCTGCTAAGCTCCACTGCTCCAAACGATTATGATATATCCCTTTATTAGACCACTTTGAGATAATCGATTTAGCATCATCAAGCTCAATCGCAATAGCCAACCCTTGCTCTAGATACTCAAGCGCTTTCTCGATGTCATTTTGCCCCCATGCAATGACCGATAGATTATTCAAAGCATGAGAAACTCGTTGTTTGTCATTTAGTTTTTCAGCAAGCGTGACGTTATCCAGAAAGCGTTTTTGAGCATTAAGGTGATCACCAGTGCGATAGTATGCCCGTCCCAGAGTGTTGGTAATGTCTAACTTGACTTGGGTTGGAAGTCGAAGGTCAAATTCGTTACTTAACGCTTGAACTCCATCAATGCTTTCAAGTTCACTCGTTAATAATTTTTCACCTAAATCAATCACTCTATCATATTCATTAATGGCGTAAGCCCAGTCTTGTTCAAGTTTTTTAATAAGAAATTGACCCACGGCGTGTTGAGAAAACTCTTTATCAATACTCAGTTGACCTAGCCATTTTTTAAAGTTTGCTTCCCGTTTTGCATTGGCCGCGCTCACTGCTAGTTGATAAAGAGTTAAAGCCTGTAGGTTTTTATTGGGATTATTCCTAAGAAATTGCAGAATAGCTTGCCACTGTTGCAAGACTTCCTGCTTCGACAACTGGTCATTAGCGAGAGTTAAGTAATATAGCTGATGTGCCTGAGTTAATGATTTGGGGATGACTAGCGAATCTGGGAAAGCCAGCGTTTCTGTAATAATGCTAGCATCTGAGTTAGCCGCTGAAGCACTGAGAACACTTTGAATTAATGTAACAGCCACAAGAAGTGACACAACCCACTTTATTCCGCGCTCCAAAAATATCAAAATACTAAAACCGTCCGACAGGAAATATAAATCATCTGCGCTGTGGCACTTAACCCACAAATACTCATTATCAAATGATTAGCTCAAATGCTATTTATCTCCTAAGTTTAGTCAAAAAACTCAATTTTAATAGAAAAAAACAATAATTCTTCAAGTTTTTACAACGAATGTTTTTAATTACTGACATTCACCCCTTGTCGTCAGCTATAAGCCCATAAAAAACAGATGCTTAGAGTTTTTTAATAGCCCGAGATAAGTGCTACTTTTGGCGTTTCCAACGCATCATCTTTTCAAGCATGGATGCGACAAAACCTTTGCCAAACAGAATTGAGTCATGGACTATCTTTTGCTCCGGCCACAGCCGGTTAATCACCCGGTTATTGGGTTGAGTGCATGAATCGACAAAATCAAATTCTAACTTTGCCAGCTCTATCAAGTTTAATATCTCCAAAACCACCCCGGGATAAAGCTTTTTATGGCTTTCGTCATAGGATGTTTTAATATCAAACGCACAATTTCCTGAAATCATCCGAAAGGCCAACGCCACCGGCTTTTGATTATGGAAAATGCCTTGAAACTCCAGCTCTTTGGTGTTGATTGACTGGTCTATAAACCCCTTATAGTAGGCTAAATAATTGGGTTGGCTTAATATTGAGCCCTTTGCACCAGATTTCCAACCACTATGCTCAAGTTCGCAATAGGCCCGAAACCAGTCGAATTGCGGCATCTCTTGCGAGGTTTTGTAGGTTAAGTTGAGTTCTTGATTAATTCGCCTGACAATCCGTTTGCTTTCAGAGCGAACTTTAGGTGGCATATTGGCAAAGAGCTCGCTCTTCGACTTAAAATTGCTAATTTGACCACGGTAAGATTGATGAATAAGACACCCTTGACCACTGGCTTTGCCGAGTGAATTAGGGCTATGCCGCTCTGCGCTAAAACACATTGCGCCCGTTTGTTGTAAAACACTCTCTATTGCCAAGCTCGTTTGTTGGTTGTCTATGCTAAGCGGGTCACTTAATGGACAGTGGTTGTGGTTCCATATTCTCACCATTTTAAACCCCATTTTATGGCGCATTATGACTATCGGAAACAAACAGACAAGACGTTGTTCTAAGTAGTGAGCAACCACATAGACCGTCTTTTCTGTATCCAAATGCCTTAACGCTGACAACAAACAAGCAGGTGCAAAAAAGGGATTTTTAAATATACTGCCGTGAGCTAAAGCGTCCCAGTCTTGTCGAGAAATCGCTTTTACATTCTGTCTTGCTACGAGTTTTGTCCTTGTCGTCGCCATGTGAATGTCACTTTGTTTGTGAAGAGCGTTTTAGTAAACCTAACACGCTTGATTTAATGGGCTTGTAAATTTTCCGGCGAAAAAAATCTAGCAGATAAAACAACAATGTCTTTGGACTCACTTTAATCACAATAATATTGATGCTTGGTAATAGCTCGCTAGCCCAAGGATTGATATATTGCGCAAAACCTCCTAAAAAATCACCAGTTTGATATTTGCCTTCAAAAAAGTGTTTTAAAAATAAACTGGTACTGACCATTCCGGGCGAGAGCTGTTTAAATTGATTGTCATAACAACCGTGACTAAAAAATACTTGCTCAGCTTCGATATAAGCTATTTCAGCCGAAACGAGTTGTTCGCCATTGTATAAAAAACCAAATTTTATTTTGTTTTTCAGCGCAAGCTGCGAAAAATAATCGCGATAAAAGGCAATAGTTTGGGCGTCCTTGCCAATTCCAACCTTCGCTTCAAGCTTCCAACTTCGTTTTTCTAGATCAATATAATCTTGGAGACTTTGCAAGATTTCTTGAGGTCTTTCTATTACTTCAAATCGAAAGTTTTCAGCAAGTGTTTTTTCCATTTTACGTACTCGCTTTCTCATCTTTCGATGCTGATCCCAAAAGGCTTGCCAACTCATGGTTAAATCAATGAGAGGACTGACTGCGTCGGGATTTGTATGCACTAAGTACCCCTTATCAAAGCTGCTTTTGACCGCCGGAATGGCTAGACTGTCTGGCTTAAACTCTTCGAAGTCAATAAATGACCACTTTTCCTGAATACGCTTAAAGTAGCTAAGCAGCACCGGCCAAACTTTTTTCTCGTGCTCACTTTCAATAATAGGATAGGCTTTGTCAGACTCATCGCGAGCTACAATTAGCATGGCTCTAAAGGTGCCCAAGCGCCAATAATAATCAGATATACAGCAAGGAAAAATTGCCACCAGCGCTTGATCATCTCGCTGCCTAATCACCACTACACAGAGCTCATCCTGTGGTTGTAAAAAGTGTTTTATTGAGGTGTAAACAAAATCAAACGAGTTATAAATGGAGCGACCACCACAACGCCGGTGCAATTCATTCCATTCTTGTTCAAGTGCATTTATCTGCTGCAAATTATCAAGCACGGTTAAAGCATAGTTCTCAATGACCATTTGATTTAGCTTGTCACTTGATTTAGTTTGAGTCACATTAGTTATCCAAATTAATCACCGAATCGGCACGTTCAAATACTGTTGGTTTATGAGTCACAAAAACTAGCGTTAAGCCTGCTGTTTTTATCAGATTGTCGAGAACCATTTTTTCAGTGTTTAGATCCAATTCATTTGTCGCTTCATCGAGCAATAAAATTCTTGGCTGATGATATAGACTGCGCGCAATCCCGATTCGTTGTTTTTGTCCACCGCTTAAATTTAAACCGGAATCTCCAATTTTGCTTTGATATCCTAATGGCAGTTCTGATACGACAAATTCGTGGATACCAGCAATTGCGGCTACTTTTTCAACCTGTTGTTGATCGATTTTCTCTGCGTGCTCGCCAAATGCAATATTTTCCGCCACCGTACCTTCGTATAGCTGAATCGTTTGTGGCACATAGCCGACTTGCTCGAGCCATGCGTTTAAATGGCCTTTGGTTAATTCGACCCCATCAATTAATATTTTCCCCTGACTGGGTTGTAATAACCCCAAAAATAGATCGAGTAACGTCGATTTACCTGCGCCAGACTCCCCGACGATACAGGTGAAGCGATCCGCATCAATTGTACAATTAAATTTATGCAAAACTGAATGAGGACTTCCTGGATAAGTAAAACTTAATTGTTCACATTCAATTTGTTTTTCAAAAGCACATTCAAGATTATTGACTTGCTCTCTTTCAATTTTACTGCTGCTGAACTCGTCCATGACTTCATTTAAAGACGAATCTAAATATTTAAGTTCTTCAATGCCATCAAAAAGATCTTTAACGATTGGAATCAGTCGATACACTGCAAAAGCAAAAAACGCCACCCAGCTTATTACCAACGAGGAAGTGTTCACTTGTGTTGAAAAATAAATAGCCACAAAAATGACCAAGCCAAAAGCAAACACTTCAATTATTTGCTCGGGCACCAGCTTCAAAATATTGTAACGTGTTGCATTTCTAGTAATAGCCTTAGCAGGCTTTGAATATCGTTGAATGAAATAATGGGACTTTCGAGCGACCTTAATTTCTCTGAAAAATTCTAAACTTTGTCTAATCGCTGAATACACTTTGGATTCATGTAATGAAAACTCTCTGCCAAGCTTTTCGATTTTTCGAATAATCAACCAGTAGACTAAACTATACATCACTGCGATTAGTACACTTGCAACCAGAGTAATTAAGGGATTCACATAAAGTAGCAATGCGATAATTGAAATCGCGATGATTAAGTCAGACAACAATCCAACCCAAGCCAATAAAGTTCCTACAAACACTCGATCGACTTCTTGAATGACATTACGCGTCATATCAGAGATACGTTTTTGACTAAACTGCAAATAGTTTTGGTTCATGTATTGCTGAAATAACTTTATGGCATATTTAAACTCTTTGACGTTAAAGAATTTAAGCGTTAACCAATAATCGAACACAATAAATGCATTACCGATTAACAATAAAGAAAATGAAATTAACCCCAGCACCAACAAAAGCGAGTCTTGAAGCTGGCTAGGAAGAAAATCTTTAATTAGTAAAAAATACTGGTTGGAATCGGCAAGCGTTGGGTCAGTCAGCAAAGCGATGAGAGGCATAACAGAAACAATGCCAAGCGCTTGCACTAGGCCATTGATAGTCGTAGAGACAAAGAGCACACCAAGCTGGAGTTTTTCTTTGACGCTAAACTGTTTAATAATTAACCGACTGCTTAACAGCAATGCAAATCCTCTAATTTAGCGCCCTCTCCATTTATATAACGCATTATAACAATTAAAGCGACGAATTCAAGACAGCTATTTCTTTGAAATAGTTGGGTCATTTTAGCGATTATTTGTCGCTTCCAAACAAATCGTTTTCATTGCCTTAGTCAATTGGCTTAACTCGTTAGGCTTTATGATAAAGGGCGGCATTATATAAAGTAGCTTGCCAAACGGTCGAATCCAGACACCGAGCTCGACCAATCTCGGTTGAACTTCATGCATATCGAGCGGCTGCTTCAACTCGATTACACCAATAGCACCTTTTACTCGAACATCAGCAACGCTCTGAATTGCGGCGCAATCACTAAGCTCTTGTCGCAGTTGTTGTTCAATGGAATCAATACTCGCCTTCCAGTCTGATTCTATCAGCAATTTTAGACTAGCATTAGCCACCGCGCAGGCCAGCGGATTAGCCATAAAGGTTGGACCGTGCATCAAATTGCCGCTTTCGAAACGGCTGATAGTATCCGCCACCTGCTGAGTAGATAAAGTGGCTGCGAGAGACATATAGCCTCCGGTAATCGCTTTGCCCAAACAAAGTATGTCGGGCACAATGCCGGTTTGTTGATAAGCAAACAGACTGCCAGTTCGTCCGAATCCGGTAGCGATCTCATCAAAGATTAACAGCACGCCATATTGATCACAGAGCGCTCTCACTTGGCGTAAAAATTCAGCACAATAAAACCGCATTCCGCCTGCACCTTGCACCAAAGGCTCCAAAATCACCGCCGCAATTTGCTGATGATTGGATTCTAATGCTCGTTGAAAGGGCAAAATATCCTCAGACTTCCAAAGCTTATCACTGACGCAATCGGGTGCTGGCACGAAAATATGTTTGGGTAACACACCTTCAAACATAGAGTGCATACCATTAACCGGATCACACACTGACATCGCGCCAAAAGTATCCCCATGATAACCGTTTTCAATGGTCAAAAACTTGACCTTTTTGGCTCGCTGCTCTTGGGTTAATTGAGTATTGGAATACCAATATTGCAACGCCATTTTTAAAGCGACCTCCACCGAAATTGAGCCGGAGTCAGCCAAGAATACTTTGTTCAAACTCTCGTCAGTCATATCAAGTAAGGTTTGGCAAAGTTCGATGGCAGGTTGGTGTGTCAATCCTCCGAACATCACATGCGACATTTTACTAAGCTGCGAAATAACCGCTTGATTGAGTACCGGGTGATTGTAACCATGTATGGTCGACCACCAAGAGGACATGCCGTCAATGACTTTTTGCCCCGTAGACAGGGTGAGATGGACACCCTCAGCGCACTCGACTCCAAAAGTCGGAGTTGGATTTTTGAGATTAGTATAGGGATGCCAAATATGCTCGGCATCAAACTGAAGTTGCTGCTGGGTAAGTGTCATGAGTTTAATCGTCAGTTTAGTTTTTTAGCCGACTAGGTTAGTCGGCAATTGAATAATAAGTAACAAAGAATAAGATCGCACGATAAATGATTATCGAATAATAGAATCCTATCCCCATCAAAATAGTTTTAAAGAAAATTATCGCCGGTTTAGCATCAAAATTTCGTTTTTGAGCTAGATATAAATACACCATAACGCAGACCAAAATAGACACTGAACTAAAAGCTTCTGACCTAATTGAACCGGCAAGATTTGGCCAAGGCGACGCTTGAACTAACCAATAAATACCCCGCATGATTACACCAGAGACAACCAAAAACAATAACGTAAAAGCGTAGAAGTGAGTGGCAAAAAGGAACGACTTAACGCCAATATAACGTTGTCTCAAATGCAGCACCAGCACAATCAAGGCAAAAATTGGCAGCATAGTGATCACTAGCGATTTAGAGAGCAGGTTGATTTGCTGATTGAACAACTTTCGATAGTCGGATAGAGCCATTCCGGATTCAGCGAGATACTGTTCTACCCACTGCACAGCGACCGACTGATGGAAAAAATTTTTCGCTTCTAAGTGCACATCTAACGGCGTATTAAATGTATTTTGACTGATCACACCTAAAGTAAAAAAATAGATAATATTAGCAAATAAAAACAGTTGAAAGGGATTAAGTCGATGGGTACGAATTCCATTGCAATAATCGTTTAACAATTGACCGGGTTTAAATAATAAAATTCGGAAACTACTTAGGACCTTGCCATCCACATCGGTGAGCGAAACCCACAGTAGCTTGGCTAATTGTCGGTATGAGAGATGCTGAGTTGAGAATTTTTTTTCGCCACAACGAGGACAAAAGTTATCGAATATTTCGGTTTGACAATAAGAACATTGCTTGGCCTGCTGAGTCATTCGCTCACCATAAAAGGGTTTTGAGGCCGCATCGTTGCGATTGCCATGGCGATCGACAATAAAATAATCGAATTAAACAAGACCGGCACCACCACAAAATAATAACCTAGCTGATGAACACCCGCGCCACCTATGACTGCGGTTACCGCGGTTGCTCCGCCTGGAGGATGCATACACTTGGCATAATGCATTGCCAACATTGCAAGTCCAATCGCCACAGATGATGCCAGTATTGGGTTACCAATTAAATAATAGGCGGTAATCCCCACCAGCGCAGAAATAACATGACCACCAACAATTGGCCAAGGTTGAGAAACCGGACTGTTAGGGATCCCAAAAATTAGCATTGCAGAAGCACCGGTTGAGGCCAGTACCATTGGCATGCCCTCGACTTCTAAAATTTTGCTGCTAAAGAAAGAAGCTAACAAAGTCGCAATAAAAGCACCAATGATGGATAAAATCACCTCACTCGTTGACATGCTTTTCATCGCCATAATCGTAAACTTTAGTTGGTTAGAATAGTTTTAAGCGTTTAAATATTCTGGTTAATTTGTTCAGGAAGCAACCCGCTTTTTAGCTCTTTTTAGCTCTTTTTATTTTACAGGCCTTTACTTCTTCTATCGCTAAATTAGGCTAGCCGTTTCATACTATCAAATTTACACAACGGCATCGCGAATACAACTTAGGCCAAGCCTATCGTAAACAAGCCAATCGCAAGCACGCCTTTGGTAAACAATCCTCACGTATGCGCACCACCCGCAAACAAACCGTTCGGATACCAGCCGATAGCGATTTATTTAACCGACAGCAGCAGACCAATAGAATAACAGCCGAAGCTTCAGAAGGCCACTATCTCTGCTTTAGGGATAACACCAAGACAAAGCATATTTTGTTCATTGTCTGGAGTTAGACTTGCCCCCCTGACTTCCAGTACACTGTTAGGCACAACAATAACTAATCGATCATGAATAAGGCGCTCGTCTACACCCATTGAACGCCCACTTAATCGAAGGACATGCAACATGAAAACATTGATAAAAACTACGTTCCCAGCTGTTTTGGGGGCCTTTTTAACGCTAACACCAAGCTCGGCACAGGCAAAATGCCAATTAATCACTGATGTTAAGGGCTACACCCCGACGGCTGAGTCAAAACAATTAAAGCAATTTACTTGGATGGCTTTTGAACAAGGCAAAGTCCTTGGGACGGGACAGGGCGATATAGATCCATCGTACAACCAGTGCGCTCAACACAACGGACAAGGAAACGTTTTACTGCCAGGCTTAATAGATGCCCACGGTCATGTATCTGGATTAGGAAACGAAATGCTTCGAGTTCAGTTACGCGGAGTTACCTCGGAAGAAAAAGCCGCTAATAAAGTGAAAGAATTTGCTGCAAAAAATAAACAATCTCAATGGGTTTTGGGACGCGGTTGGAATCAAGTCTTATGGCTCAATAAAGAATTTCCGACCACCGCTTCTCTCGATAACACTGGAATTAAGCGGCCGATTTTACTGCGCCGCATTGATGGACATGCCGCTTGGGCGAACAGCAAAGCCCTGGAAATTGCGGGTATAAATGACACCACCCCAGATCCTCAAGGCGGAAAGATAATCAGAGACAGTAAAGGTAAAGCGACTGGCGTGTTAATTGACAACGCCATCGGCCTGGTGGAGAGCAAAATCCCGGCTCCATCCATGCTTGAACAAGACTATGCCTTTGATAAAGCGTTTGCTCATTTACTTGCATTGGGCATTACCAGTGTCCACGACGCAGGTGTCGATCAACTGGACTTAGATATTTACAAAAATCGACTAAAAGAAAATCGCCTTCCTGTCAGAATCTATGGCATGCTGGCAGGCTCTCACCCAAACCTGTACCAATGGCTTGATGATGGACGAATTGTTGATGAGCGAGACTTTCTTTCGATTATGAGCGTCAAACTGTATTCCGATGGCGCGCTAGGAAGTCGCGGTGCGGCCCTACTCGCTCCTTACTCTGATGACATCGATAATAAAGGATTGCTACTGGTCAAGCCGGTAGAGTTGGACAAGCTGGTTGAAGACATTATGGCAAAGAACTTTCAGGTGAACGTTCATGCCATTGGAGACAAAGGAAACCGAGTGGTACTCGATGCGATTGAAAAAGCCTACAAGAAAGTTGGCGGTCGCTCGTTAAGACACCGCGTGGAGCATGCTCAAATTGTTTCTTTGGACGACATACCTCGTTTCAAAACGCTGGATATGATCGCATCCATGCAACCGGTTCACGCCACAAGCGACAAAAATATGGCTGGTGATCGATTAGGTAACGAACGCTTAAAAGGTGCCTACGCATGGCAAAAATTTATTCAACAAGGCACCATCATTGCCTCTGGTTCGGACTTTCCTGTTGAACTAGCTGAACCCTTTCATGGTATTCACGCCGCAGTCACACGCCAAGATCAAAACAACCAACCTTCAGGAGGGTGGTTACCTGATGAACGCATGACACCTGCACAAGCATTGCGCAGTTTTACTTTGGACGCTGCTTATGCTGCTCATCAGGAAAATACCCTCGGATCACTTGAGGCAGGCAAGTGGGCTGATTTTATTTTAGTTGATCAAGATGTAATTAAGGGTAACCCAAAAGAAATTTGGAAAACTAAGGTTTTACAAACTTGGATTGCGGGTGAGCTGAAGTTTAAGTCCAAATAGCGGGTTAATTCAAACTGCGTTTCTCTCTGCCTAACTCTCCTCAGCACTCTCTTAGAGAAAGGGCTGAGGAGCGGGAAACGCAGCTTAGTTTGAAACGCCCCCTTGGCTATCATCACCACTTAATTTCGGGTGACTCTCAAAACTCTGCCATCGTCGGTTAAAAGTATAATGGCGCCTTGCTGGTCAATCATTACATCCCTAAGTCGAGCATCTAATTCTGTTAGCAATGATTGCTGAAATGCAACACTCGTCCCATTGAGCTTTACCCGACGTAATTCTTTACTTTTTAAGGTGGTAGAGAGTAAGTCACCCTTTAGCTCAGGAAACATATCGGCATAGTAAACCGTTAGCGCAGAAGGCGCGATTGATGGTGTCCAATCAACCATCGGCTGCTGCATTCCTTTATATTCTTTGAAAGGGCTAATTAAAGCACCGGAGTAATCAACCCCATTTGTCACAATTGGCCAACCATAATTTTTGCCCTTTTCAATTAAATTTATTTCATCGCCGCCCTTAGGGCCATGCTCATTAGAAAACACTTTTTGGCGTTGGCTGTCGTACACTATGCCTTGTGGATTACGATGACCTAAGGACCAGATTTCTGGTTTAACGTCTTTCTCATTAACAAATGGATTGTCGGAAGGAATACTGCCGTCATCATTAATGCGCATGATTTTTCCAAGTAAGCTATCTTTTTTTTGCGCACTCTCGCGATAATCGAATCCATCACCGCTAGTAATCAATAAACTATTGTCTGGCAAAAATGCCATTCTGGCGCCGTAGTGAACGGGGGTATCTTTCCAAGGTGAAACAGTGAGCAAAATTTGCTTTTCAGTAAGTTGATTATCTTTTAGTTTTGCGCGCATTACTCTTAATGCGTTTTTTTCGCGTTGACCGTGAGCATATGAAAAATAAATCCACTGATTGTTCTGATACTGCGGATGCAATACGAGATCCATTAACCCGCCTTGGCTTCGCACAAAAATATCAGGAAGTCCTTGTACTGGTTCTGAAACAGTGCCGTTAGAAATTATCCGCAACTGCGCTACTTTTTCAGCCACCAAGAATTGATCTGAATTAAGCTGAACGATTGACCAAGGTGATTGCAAACCCGATGCAATTTGTTTGACTTGATAATTTTTAAATGCAACATTTGGTTTATTGCTGCTCACGCTATCCTCGGCCATAGCGGTTTGAATTAAAAATGCGTATAGCCACAATAAAGCGATAAAACGGATTGGAATGTTTTGATAAGTCATTTAATTAAGTTCTAGTAGTTAGCAAGCATTATGCTGTTTAGGTCGCTAGCTATTGCGACGTTTCGCTCGAGCTCTTAGATAGTAAAAGCACAAACCGCCAACGCCCCCTGCGAGCAGTTGCATTATTAACCCTACTGTAGTTCGAGCACCTGCTATTAACGTAATTTCCAAAATGGGGTGCATTGCCAAGTGAATTGTAAGCAAACTCACACAACCCGCAAGCGGATACCAGCCTAGATGATTTGAGTTTAGTTTTGACTTAATAAAAGAAGCGATTGCAAACCCTAATAATAATCCAATGGCAATGACTATTGCATAGCTCGGCAACAGACCGACAAAATCCTGAAAGCTGGCGCTGACACGCGTGGAAAAGCTAATGTCGGCGCCTACCTTAATTAACTCAGACAAAACAAATTGGGTATGACTAATGCTGGCAATACTAAAGGTGACTAGCACTGCCAAGAAGTAGTCCTTCATTAAGTGTAATCGACTTTTATTCATCAAGTTTTGATTGAAAACTCATGTTCATACCGGAAGGTGTTTTTAAGTAGTAGATACGCTCGCCATGGGCGTCGATTGGTCCATTAGGTTCAAGGCCGTTAGCTCTAGCATTGTCAGCAAAAGCATCCGCATCCGCCACTACCAATTGCAACATAATCCCCTTAGGCATTTGCTCTGCTGATTGCCAACACTCCAGCCATGATGACTTATCTGCTGTGGAAAACACACCGCCAACAAACCCTTCATGTTCATCCAGATCATTTTTTAGACCAAGCTTGTTAGAAAAAAAATCGATTTCTTTTTCAGCTTCATCATTCACAGTACAAAATCGAATGCCTAGTATTTCCATGATAGCTCCTGTTGAGTTTTAAAAGTTTTACTCAAATTAACGACGCACAGAATGCGACTTAAGCGTGCCCCGTACTGGCTTCACGTTGAAACAACCCAGAGATAATCGATACCACAAGGCCAATCATAAAAACTGTTAGAAACATAATAAAGAAGTTAAACGTTGTATTCATAAACAACGACTTCTCTTGTTCTAGTTTTGCAATTTGCGCATCTATCTCAGCTTGAGGTGCCCCACTATTTTGAATATTCGCTAAATAATACTGATAGTATTCTTGCATAAAATCGGGATGGATATAAGTCACATAAATCACATTATAAATTCCAAACATAAACCCAGCAATAAAGCTTATTCCAGCCCCAATACCCACGATCTTGGCAAAGCCGACAGTTTCATTTGGATGACGCTTTTGATATTCCCTCACCGCTAAAAATATCATCATCAAGGACAAGATCATGGTGGAGTAACCAATGATTTCGCCTGTCTTAAAGGTATCGGGGCCGTAGCCAATGATTAAGCCGGTAATGACCGGAATCAGCACAATGATAGTCCCTGCAATCAGCCCGTATTTAATAATATTAGATTTCACTTTGATTTTTCCTTGTTGGTTAAGCCAGTAGTTAATGTGCTGATAAATTAACCGTCGAGCGAGTATTTTGCCATCACCCAAATGGGTGAGCTGTTAATTATTCTATTAAATTCAACAGCTTAGCTTCTGACAACGCTTGTGTGCGATTACTCACTCCCAGCTTATTAAACAATTTGCTTAAGTGAGTTTTTACAGTATTCGGTGAAATATCTAATGACTTAGCAATTTCTTTATTGGTGTATCCATGACAAAGTAATTGCAACACCTGTTGTTCGCGTTCGCTATATTCCGCTAACAATTGCTGATTGATTATCGGCGGAATAGATTCTGAGCTTGATGGCTGAGATGAAGCCTTTTCTGATAGTTCGTCTCCTTTCAATTGCTCCTTTGATGACGACCACTTTGTCCAAAAGCGAGCACCAAAGATTCCCGCTAACAAAAACAAAACCGCCACCACGGCAAGGTAACTTTCTAAATTTAATTTATAGCTAAAAAATTGAAATTCCAAAAATTTCAATAGGCTCAGTGCTACAAATAAAATTAGGGCGTATTTGATAATTAGTCTTGGCATGAAGGCCCAGCTTAGCTTAATGCGTATTTTCTGAAAAGATCTGATTCTAATATTACATGATTGAGATTAAATCATGAAAATATTTTGTGGGAGAGTTTGTGAGCCACCAAGCCTGACTTAAACGGCCTTAAATGATTTTAACGGACAATAGCCTCAAATAATACCTACGCGGTTTTATTTAAAAGTTTGAGTTTTTAGCAACACGCCCTTGTCATCATCTACAGTCCAAGTTCCTGTTTTATTACCTTGATCGAAACGACCTTCATCCCACAGTTGACCATTAGCATGGAATCTTGTCCATTTTCCGTGCTTCTGTTCATTATCGCCAAAGCCACCTACTCCCCTAGGTTCACCATTTTTGAAAAACCACTTCCAACTCCCAACAATTTTTCCATCCTTATAGCTGCCACACGATTGCATCTGGCCATTATTGAGATAATACGTCCACTTACCTGACTTCTTTCCATTTTCAAACTATCCCTTACAAGAGACTTTCCAATTCTTGAAGAACAGTTTGAAAGGACCAGTTTTAGGTTTCCCATCTTCATCAAGCCCAGAGATCTCTTTCATTTTGTTACCTGATGATTTTTGTCTGTTTGTTGTTTCTGTCAGTTCGGAGTTGGGTAACGCCTAATTGTGTTGCGCGTCTTTTGCGTCAACCGCCGATTTCTGGTTAGGAATCTCTGACTCATAGAGCACCGTATCATCCACCACAATATATATTTTCTTAAAATTCTCTATATCATTTTCAATGTGTAAATTTACTACTCTGCTACAGAAACACAGTGTTGCCCTAGCTTTTTCGGCAGCTGTTTCAAGCCTAAACGTCAACGTTTCAATAGTTCTATTGAGAGTTGAATTAACCAAAATTCTCCCACCAAATAAACCCACAGGAAAAGAGAGCTTAGTACTTTTGTCAGGCATTCTCTCAATTGAAATTGATGGATTATCTAGAACGGAACCACACTCGCTGCCTTTTTCATAAGTATAAAGAAACGGTCTTTTACCATCTATGCTTCCCTCTGCACCTAGATTGAATATCATAAAACAGGTAACTAGCAAAAAATTTCGACTCATCGTATTCCTAACGCTCGAATCATGCGATCTGAAGTGTCACCACTTTTGTGGACTCGTTTATTCATGCACATAGTTTTTCATAATTTACTGGCGATTGATAGCTTATGCCTGAATGAAGTCTCACGGATACCTCATGTGATTTCACCGGTTCTTGCACAAACCTCGATGCAACCCGGGCCATCGACCACATTACCTGAAATACTATTTTCATACACAAAAACCCAATGCATCAAATCTTTCTGTTTCTTTGAGCCTGACTTATTTACACCAATTATCTTAGGAGCATGACCAAGTTTCTTAAGCAGAAACTCTTCAGCTATCTTTAATGCTGCGTCTTTGTTAACGAATACTGACAACTTTAATGATCCTCCACATAACGCCTAGTTAATTTTGCGTGTTTCTTTACGCTAAATTTCAACGTATGGTTATATGCCATTAGTTGATTTAATAGCATAATCTTTGTACTTTACGACAAACTCACGAGCCTGTTCCATCGTTTCTGAATATGGTATTGTGTCGTGATGAGTTTGCGTCTTCCCAATTCTGATCTTCTGAAATCTAAATCCATTTTCAAATAAGAACCGAACCTTGTCCCATTGCTTTTTGTCTGTCGCTTTCGGAGCCTTAAAGTGCCTGCCAAAATTATGTGCGATACCTCCACAATTAGGACACTTTAAGTCCTTTAGAAAGTCTACCGGAGCGACACTACTTTCACACTTGAATGACTTGCAACAATCTAAACATGCGAATGCCATATTGTATGGAGTGCTCATTGTTCCCTCAGTGCATATTACAGTCTATTCCTGCGCAGGGTGCGCAGGATGTAATTTTGCAACAGCGAAAAACCTATTGGGGAAATCTAACTACAATTCTCTTTAAACACAAGGCTAATGGCATGGTAACCTGCTTTGTAACCAAGCGTGTAACGCATGATGGCTTTCTCTTAAATCTAATTTCTCGTATTGAGATACCTTATGTATTTCAATCGGTTAAAAAATTTTCGCGACTGTTGCGCGGTCTCGCGCGCAGGAACTAGCAATTAGCTAATTAATAACCGTATACCCCCCCCCACTGCGTAAGATGACCGACAGTACCTAGTTCTGGCCAAACATATTGTCCCACAACGCTATTCAAGCTCCATTTGGTCACGAAGCAATTCACAATAGTAAAAATGCGCACAACTTGGCGTTATCATCAGCTATTTTGACTATAATTATTTGAAAATCACTCAAGTAAGAGCGTATCCCTTGTTTATTTCATCAAGAAATTCATTCCTATTTTTGATCTATGCTAGCAGCCTTTTACTTGCTTCCACATTAATGATTGGCTGTGGTGGTGGTTCTAGCGACGATGATGATGAAATTGTCGTCGACCCTATATTAGAGACAACTCGAACCTTCAAAATGGGTTTTACTCCTTGGCTTTACGAAGCTTCAATTAATGCTATGGACGTCACCTACAGTCGCCTGTCGACCCATGGCGACATCATTAAGCAGCACTTGCAAGGTGGCATTCCTTGGCAAGAAGCACTAGACCAAACTGACTACCATTTTAATGTAGAAGCAGAAATCACCAACAGAGTGAATAGGACACCTTCAGGCACTAGCGTTTTTTTAGCCATTGACTCATTGAATTCTGCCCGCGATGCGCTCAGCCCCAATTGGGGTGAGACAGATAACCAAGATCGTACAGGCGAATGGGCGACTCGCAGTTGGAGTTCTCCCGAAGTCATTCAAGCTTATCTTAACTTTTCTATTGATATGATTAACCGCTTTGACCCCGAGTATTTTGAATACGGAACAGAAGTCAGTGAACTGATTCTCAACGACCCAGCCGGTTATTTAGAGTTTTTAGTTTTTGCGGAAGCGGTGCATACTTCATTATCAACTCTATACCCAGATCTTAAATTGGTTACCTCCGTAGCGCTAAAATCGCCTGGCAGTAGCGAAATGCAATTGATAGAAGCAAGTTACTCCGAGCTTATGGATTTTACCGATGTATTGGGGATTAGTGTTTATCCTTATGCGTTTTTTAATCATAATGATAAAGGTGATCCTGCCAATCTTCCGATTGATTGGTTAAGCCAAGCTGAGGCGATAGCTGCAAGCAAACCAATGGCTATTTCAGAAACAGGTTGGATTGCAGAAGATTTAGAAATTGATGATTTTCAATTTTCAGAACAAAGCGATCCAACCAAACAAAACGCGTATTTGCAAAACTTACTCGATCGTTCTCAAACCATGGAGATTGAATTTGTTATTTGGTGGACAGCTACCGACTTCGATACCTTGTGGGAAAATGAACTTGCTCAAGATCCGATAGCCAAAATTTGGAAAGATATTGGGCTTTATGATCAGAATCAATCGCCGAGGATGGCTTTGCAGACTTGGGATGAGTGGTTGGGGTATGAGACTGAGGGGGATTAAATTTTAATCCTTGTTAAAGTCAAAGGCGTTTCGCAGCGCTTTGCTTTCCTGCGACATACTTTTGTGAAAGAACAAAAGTATGCAAAAGTCTTTTCCGCTAATATAACTGGTTACAAATTGGCTTATAGTCTTAATATGCCTTTAAGCGCCCTACTCGTTGAGAGAGAGTCAGCGGAAGAAAAGAGCTCGCTGGCGCTCATTTACTTTTCTTGTCTACCCGCTGTCTCATGATTTTCACTTCTCCGTTAGAGCCGCTAAGCGGGTAAACCTTCGATAATGAGTTTAGCGTCACCGATTACGTGTCAAGAACGAATGTTCGAAGTAAGGAGCACAGGGATGGGCTTCACGGACGAACAAGTGGTGGGCGTCCCACAGAACGTAAAGATAGAACATTAGATTAATTTCGGTCGCCCAGTGCGCAACGTAAAAGGCATTTTTGCGTTCTTTTGTTGCCAGACAAAAGAATGTCGCAGAGAGAGCGCTGCACAGCGAAACCTCTTTTGAAAAAATAGGAAAGAATATTAATTCTTTCCATCCCTCAGATCTAATCCGCCCAGCTCATTCAAATCATTAGAAGTCATGGTATTTCCCTCTACTCTTTCATGAGGCAACTCTACTTTGCCCTTTTCATTTGCTAAGGCTGCATTCTCCAAGTTAGATCGCGTTTCCTGATTGACTTGAAAAATAGCTCCGGCCGAATTGAGATCTTTCTGATTCACGCCAGCAATCGTTTCACGATTTCCAAGAAACTCTTTCATTTCCGAGGTGATTTTGTCGAGGTCATCATCTGCTTTGTGCAATTCCAGAATGCGTCGATAATATTCCAAATTATGAGAACCACTTTCTGCAAAACAGCTTGTGACTAACCGACTAGTTAATATCCATGGCGTTAAGCTCGACCGCACCACAACATTTTCGGAACGGGTGCTGTCATGAATACTGGTACCAGTGCTTACTTTTGACTCAGAGTAAGTACCATGGCATTGGAAATAAACCAATAGCGATTCAAAATGCATTTCTGACCAAAAGACTCTTGCCGAGTTACTGATGATTTGGCCAAAGACCCAAATAATAATGGGATAAATAAGTGCATCGACTGCCGGGATCACTTGCTGGTTTATTTGAGTGACTGGCTCAATCGCCAAGTAAAATAACAAAGCTGCAATCGCTAACAAAGATTCACCCACTATGGTTCCGCCAATTCTTAGCATCTTAAATATCGGTGTAATCGGTAGGCTTTTATAAACTGGCTGAGTTTCTTGGACCATTTCACCAGAAAACTTGCCTTTATCATTACTCCCCTGCTCAACCAACTGGGCATCAAAATCTCGGTAAACTCTATTGGGAATTTCCTTGTAACGACGGTTAGCCATCACAATATTTTCAAAATTAATAAAAATTTCTTGCGGATGAATACTCTCTTGCCAATTGGTTCGAAACTCAGAAACATCCGTTTTAGGGTTAGCTAATTTAGCTCTCAAAAAAGTGAGCCACAGGCCATAGACAGTTGCCACTGTTGCCAAAAATGTCATAAATCCGATATAACTGCCGGCGGATAGAGGAATGGGCGGCAGTGGTGTTACGTTGTAGTGAAAATAGCTTAAAGCGACCGGGGCTAAGATTGAAAATACCAACATCAACACCACACCTTTTGATCCAGCAGGTTGCACAGTTGCACCCAGTAATCTTTGTAGCGGTGTGCGTCGTTGACTCCATACCAAGAACAAATAGCCGGCCAAAATAATACTTAACCAATCTAAGACAGGTGTATCAGCGATATTGGTTAGCCCAGTACTTCCCGAGAACCAAGCAAGGCCATAACACAAAAATGCCAGTAAGCTATAAATCATTCCGGCGCCTAATTTTTGTGCCAAGTTTCTTATGGGATACGGCATAAACAATAAGCGAGGCATAATGGTGTGCAGCATTCTCGCCAGCCAACCATCGGGCTCAACAAAGGTGGTGTTTTTTCGGCCCATCAACATTTGTTCTAGGTTTTTGTCGTTGTAAGCAATGTAAGGTTCATTGACATGAGATTCACTCTTACCAACGTTTTTTGACAGACTCGCAGGCACGCCTCGCCCTACATAAAAACGCATAACCTTAAATAAACCACGACCGGTTGCAATCACACCGTTGCTTAACAATAAAATTCCGATTGCCAGCGACATCCAGCCAGCTAACTTGGCTCCATTCGCCACTAAATCTTTTACCGCAAATAATGCGATGACACCAAGAATGGTGACAAACACCCCGCGCACAGTGAGGACAAATCCTTCAAACTTAAAGGGGTTCTTTATTCCGAGGGTATCCGAACCATACTCAAATGCCATTGTGATTCCTTATTCTTTTAGTTTTTAATTTTTAATCTAGGTTTAACTCTGCTCAATTTAATTTAAGCACCGAGCTTGTATGGTAAACCTTTTTCTAATGCCCGCTGGTAACTTGGCATTGCTTGAATTCGCTCGAGAAACTCACTGAGCTTCGGGTAGCTTTCTTTTAAGTTTGTCCGAGCAGCGGCCGCTTCGATAGGAAAGCTCATCATAAAATCCGCACCCGTCATTTCATCACCAGCGAACCATTGATGGGCTGTAAGTTCAGACTCTAAATAGTCCAAATGAGTTTTAACATTTGGAGTGATAAAATTCTTAAAAGTTTTATTAGCAATCATCTTGGCAATCGGTTTCGCTAGGAAAAACATTGGCGCGGCTTTGATTTTATTAAAGATTAGCGTCAACAGCATAAAAGGCATAATCGACCCTTCTGCATAATGCATATATTCTCGATACTTTATAAATTCTTTGGTATTTCGGGCGGGAACTAGCTCTCCCTCTCCATAAGTTTTAATAAGGTACTCAACAATAGCAGCAGACTCAGCCATACAAATATCACCATCAGTGATTATTGGCGACTTACCCAACGGGTGAACCTCTTTCAACTCTTTGGGAGCAAGCATAGTCTTAGGGTCACGGCGATAATGCTTTATTTCATACTGTAAGCCAAGCTCTTCTAATAACCAAAGAATTCGTTGAGCGCGAGAATTTTCCAAATAATGCAAAGTAATCATATTAATCCAATACCTTCAAACCTAAAACATTTTCACCACAAACGCACCGAGAACACAGAGTAGGAAATAGAAATAAACACATTGATATTAAGAATATATATTTGAATCGCTTCAATGTCTTTTCTCAGTGAACTCTGTGCCTCTGTGCCTCTGTGGTGAAGTCTATTATCTTTATCTTTTGTTGCTTAGTTTTCAAAACCGTTTTGTTTGCGCCAGTCTTCATCCACAAATTTTGTGAGATAATTTCTGATCCCATCGGGCAATATCACTACGCAATTTTGACCCGCTTTTAATTGCGGTGCTTTTTGCATCAGTGCCATCATCGCAGAACCAGATGAGCCACCCACTAGCAGTCCTTCGTCTTTCATTAGTTGACGAGCGTATTTGAATGAATCAGCGTCATTGGTTTTAACCCATTGATCAACTAAATCACGATCGAGTACGTCAGGGATAAAATCATAACCAATACCTTCCACATGATAGGATTTAATTTCCTCTGGGCCTGCAAGTAAAGAACCTTCAGGATCAGCCCCCACGATAATTGCGTTTGGATAAGTTTCTTTAACACACTTGGCGATCCCGGTAAGCGTGCCGCCGGTTCCTACGCCAATGACCACCATATCCACATCACCATCGACATCATCAATAATTTCTTGACCGGTACCTTGACTGTGTGCGTTTGGATTTGAAGGGTTAGAATACTGATCAAGAATATGCGCGTTGGGCAGTTCTTTTTGTAGCTTTTTAGCAATTTCTATATGTGATTCAGGATCATCCCATGCTGCTTCGGTTGGTGTTCTGATAATTTCAGCACCAAGCGCTTCCAATACGACTTGTTTTTCTCGACTCATTTTTTCAGGCATGGTGATAATAATTTTGTAGCCTAAAGATGCACCTGCTAACGCCATTCCAATCCCCGTGTTTCCACTAGTCGCCTCAATTAAGGTGTCGCCGCGCTTAATTCGCCCTTCCGCCTCAGCGTCTAAAATCATTTGCCGTGCAATCCGATCTTTGGTGGATCCACCTGGATTCATAAATTCACATTTAGCGTAAACGTTACAGTCTAAATGAGCAGTGACTCTATTAAGTTTTACCAGTGGCGTTTTACCAATGGTTTCTACGATATTGTTATAGCGCATAGATATTCCTGTTTAATAATCAAATAAGTGATGATTTGCCTGCATTCTATCTTTAATCGTGCCGATAAAGAAGCCTCAATTGCATTGAACGCGCCTACCAAAAACCTTGAATTAAGGCTTATTTCAATAAAAAGAGCTTGCATTTAAGCATTCGATCTCTATAATGACGATCCGTCACGTGACGATTCGTCATTTATACCAGATAGAGATATATGACCCTATGAGCCCACGCAGTATCAGCGAATTAGAGTTTCAACAGCGCGAAAACGAGCTTATTGAGCTTGCCCGGCAGCTTGTCGAAAAGAGCTGTTTAACAACATTAACCATCGACAAACTGGTTGCGGAATCCCGTTATTCTAAAGGGACCATCTATAAACACTTCTTAGGGAAAGAAGACTTGTTAATGGCCATTTGTAATACCTGCATCAATGAATTGCAGGAAATTTTCCTTCGAGCACTTAAATTTAAAGGCAATAGCCGCGAACGTATTTTGGCGGTGATGGTGTCATATCTAATCTGGGCGAAACTTCACCCGTCACAACTTTTTATGGTGTTATCCGCCCATTCACCCAGTGTTTCCGCTTGTTGTTCAGATTCTAGAAATCACACTCATGCCGAGTGCGAAGGGAAACTAATGGCTTTAATGAATAATGAGATTGAAAAAGCGGTTAAGGCGGGTGATTTAACGCTGCCTGAACAGATGAGCCTTGACCAAGTTACCTTTGCACTCTGGTCTGCTCCATGGGGTGCGATGGCACTGCTGATGAGCAAAGGGACTTCAGTCAAGTTAGGCCCAATGGTGCTAGAAAGAGAAACCTACACAAACTCCCGGCTCATTTTAGATGGCTTTGGTTGGCAACCTCTCTCTAAAGACTGGGATTATGCACAATCCATAAGAAACATTATTGATGAACTTTTTAAGCCAGAAATAGAAACATTAGAAAAAATGGGTACACCCTTTATCTATGTTTAAACACCGAATAATTTGCCCGAGCCAATTTTCGTAAATTCGAGAAAATATTATGAACAACTTATCTAATAAAATTATCGACGCTAAATGGTTAGTCCTCATAGCCGCCCTTCTGATCACCGGCATCGCTGGTTACGGCGCGCAATTTATGACTTTTAAGAGTGACTATAAAACCTTTTTCGAGGAAAACAATCAGCAGCTTAACGATTTTCTCGACATGCAAAAAATCTACAGCAAGAGTGACAATGTTGCCATTATTGTTGCCCCAAAAGATGGCAATGTTTTTGACAAAGAGACGCTAACCGCAATTTGGGAACTGACTAACGAGTCTTGGCTAGTTACCTACAGCTCGCGGGTCGATTCCATTTCAAACTTTCAATACAGTTACGCAGAAGAAGATGACTTAATTATTGAAGACTTAATTTTGGAAGCCGACGATCTCGATGAGCAAGCAATTGCGCGAGTAAAGCGTGTGGCCTTATCTGAACCGCTGTTACAAAAGAAATTAATTGCACTTAATGGTGATTCGGCAGTGGTTAACATCACTATCAGACTGCCCGGTATTGATAAAACCAAAGAAGTACCTATTGTTGCCGAATCGGCTCGCGCTCTAAGAGATCAATTTGCTGAAAAGTATCCAGAAATCGATTTCATGCTTTCCGGAATGGTGATGATGAACGTGAGCTTTCCGGAAGCATCAATGAAAGACAGCAGCATCCTGATTCCAATTATGTTTGTTGTTGTTGTGATTGCGGTAATGGGACTACTTCGCTCGGTAGCCGGTACCGTTGCAACCACCCTGGTAATACTGACAAGTATCATTACCACCATGGGAATTTGGGGTTGGTCAGGAGGCTATTTAACCGGCCCGTCGGCGGGTTCTCCGGTTATGATCTTAACCCTCGCAGTCGCAGATTGTGTCCACTTGTTGTCGACGTTCTATTACAACATGCGTCAGGGCATGCAAAAACGAGATGCGTTGATTGATAGTATTCGAGTTAATTTTCAACCCATCTTTTTAACTAGTTTAACCACCGCCATTGGCTTTTTAACCATGAACTTTTCAGACGCACCACCGTTTGCGGATTTGGGTAATATGGTTGCTATCGGCGTCTCATTAGCGTTTGTATTTTCTATCACGGTTTTTCCTGCGGTCATGATGATCCTGCCAGTCAGAATTAAGCCTGCGAAAGAACATAAAAAAGACTCAATGGAAAAGCTTGCAGATTTTGTAATTGGTAATCGCAAATGGCTCTTACCAGTTTCTACTATCATTATTGTAGGTTTGGCGGCGTTCATTCCAAGAAATGAACTTAACGATGATTTTGTTAAGTACTTTGATGAGTCGGTGCCATTTAGACAGTCCACAGATTTTATGAAAGATCATTTGTCAGGCATGACCACCATCGAAATCTCATTTGATTCGAAAATCTCAAGTGGAATTAATTCACCGGAATTTATTAAGTTCGTCGATGACTTTGTCATTTGGTTACGCGAACAACCAGAGACTGATAATGTCAACACAATTACCGACACCTTGAAGCGGCTTAATCGAAATATGCATGGCGATGACCCCGCTTGGTATAAACTTCCAGAAGAGCAAGAGTTGGCTGCCCAGTATCTATTGCTTTACGAATTGTCTTTACCTCAAGGTCTGGACGTAAACAATCAGCTTAATGTCGACAAATCTTCCACTCGAGTGCTGGCGACCTTTAAGAACTTAACGTCAAATCAAACTTTGGATATTGAAAAGCGAATTGTTGAACATTTCAACTCGCTTGAGTCAAACTATGATATTGCGCTTGCTAGTCCATCGTTAATGTTTGCTCATATTGGTTCAACCAATATTGTGAGTATGATCAAGGGCTCGTCGTTTGCATTGATACTTATTTCCATACTGTTAGGCTTTGCACTTCGCTCAGTCAAGTTTGGCTTGATAAGCTTACTGCCAAACCTGATGCCTGCAGCAATTGCCTTTGGAATTTGGGGCTTAGTAGTCGGTGAAGTGGGATTAGGCTTATCCGTTGTTATGGGTGTCACTTTGGGGATCATTGTTGATGATACAGTGCATTTCTTGAGTAAATACATTCGCGCCCGACGAGAGAAAAACCTTAGTTCAGAAGATGCGGTCCGCTACAGCTTTGCCAGCGTCGGAAAAGCATTGTGGGTTACCACCATGGTCTTGGTAGCAGGTTTCTTAGTGATGGCCACATCTAGTTTTAAAGTGAACGCTGATATGGGTTTACTGACTGCAGTGACTATCTTGATAGCATTAATTGTGGACTTCTTTTTCTTACCGCCACTGTTAATGCTGTTGAAAAGTAAAAAAGACAAGCAGCAAGAACAGACTAAATCTAATCAATCTGAAAGTACATTAGAGCAACCGGCTACCAACAAAGCATAAATTTTAAAATAATTGAATATTAGGAATATACGACTATGAAATCGATTAACAACCCATTAATGGCGTTTTCTGCAAAACTTTTAGTTAGCGCAGTGCTGTTTTCAAGTGCTACATTTTCCGCCAGCGTTTTAGCAAACGAAGCGGCCGAAAAAGGACTAAAAATATCTAAAGAGTCAAAAGCTCGAGATATTGGTTGGACCGACTCGACCGCAGAGTTAAAAATGACGTTAAAGAACCAACATGGTGAGACCTCCACTCGTCAAATGCGCTTAAAGAGCATTGAGCTGTTGGATGATGGCGACAAAAGTCTCACCATATTTGATTCACCAAATGATGTTAAAGGCACCGCGTTTCTCAGTTTCTCTCACTTAGAAGGCAACGACGACCAATGGCTTTACTTGCCGGCTTTAAAACGAGTTAAACGAATTTCATCACGTAATAAGTCGGGTTCATTTATGGGCAGTGAGTTTTCGTTTGAAGATCTCACTTCATTTGAAGTTGAAAAATACACTTATGAATATTTGCGCGATGAGCCATGTAACAACGAGACCTGTTGGGTGATAGTTCAATACCCCGTCGATAAGTATTCAGGTTACAAACGTCGAATTGTTTGGATAGACCAATCGGAATACCGCGTACATAAAACTGAATTTTACGATCGCAAAGATACTTTATTAAAAACGCTTACCTTTAGTGATTACCAGCAACACCTTGGCAAATTTTGGCGAGCAAACCAATTGGAAATGGTGAATCACCAGTCCGGTAAAAGCACCTTTCTTGAATATAACGATCTCAAACTGAAGACCGGCTTAGACGACAAAGACTTTAACAAAAATGCATTAAAAAGAGCGAGATAATGAATAATCGAAAGAATAAATGGTTTCATCATCCTACGATGTTTTGCCTCCTTGTGGGGCATTTTTTTTCTGCACAAGCAAACGAATTCGAAGCACGAGGAAATATCGAAGTTCAAGGGCGTTTTTTTTATGAAGACCCACTTTTTCCCGAGCAACATGACACCCAGCTTTCGATGGCGGCAGCGCCTGAATTTTTTTGGAGCTGGAATGATAATCAAGATACCCTAGAATTTGTGCCTTCAGCGAGAGTCGATCAACATGACGAAGAGCGCACTCACATGGACATCAGAGAACTAAGCTGGGTGCATGTAGGTGATGGCTGGGAAACCCGTGTGGGTATTCGACGTGACTTTTGGGGTGTAACCGAATTTCAACACCTTGTTGACATCATTAATCAAAGTGATTCAGTCGAAGATGTGGATAATGAAGATAAGCTGGGTCAACCGATG
Organism: Kangiellaceae bacterium; assembly: GCA_965230525.1. GTDB lineage: Bacteria > Pseudomonadota > Gammaproteobacteria > Enterobacterales > Kangiellaceae. The sequence continues at coordinate 2,261,912 of OZ246008.1, read as the reverse complement.
GTTAATCTCTCATTGGTTCAGGACTGGGGAATTGTTGATTTATACGTGATGCCTTATTTTCGTGAACGGACCTTTGCAGGTCCCGAAGGCCGCCCTGGGATTCCAGCAGTCAACACGGATCGGCCTATTTACCAGTCCAATGACGAAGAAAAGCATGTTGATTTGGCAGCACGCTGGTCACATAGTTTTGATGATATTGATGTTGCCCTTTCTTGGTTTGACGGCACCAGTCGCGCACCAATTTTAATTCCAGTATTACTTTCTCCTACCGAGTTCGAGTTACGCCCTTACTATCAACAGATTTCTCAGTTCGGAGTTGAGTTACAAGGTAATTTAGAATCATCGTTGCTCAAGCTTGAAATGATCCACAATCAAAATGACATCGAAGATTATTGGGCGCTTCAAGGTGGTATTGAGTACAGTCAATATGGCATCTTCGACTCAAATGCCGACCTAGGATGGTTAGTCGAGTATGCTTGGGATCAACGAGGGGAAGACTCGCCAACCACTTTTCAAAATGATTTGTTTTTTGGAAATCGCTTAGCGCTAAATGATGTTGATTCGAGTGAGCTGCTATTTGGCTTTAGCTACGATCTCGATCATCAATCCACGAGTGTATTGATTGAAGGCAGTCGCCGATTTGGACAAAGCGTCAAAGTCTCATTGGATGCTCGCTTCTTTGAGTCCGATGAAAGCGATGATCCCCTGTATCTATTTAGACGCGATGATCACTTGCAATTGACTGTACAGTATTACTACTAGATTCTAGATTGCTCACAAGCCCGGCATTCGATTAGTCGTTTTTTGCTGTTTTAATCGCAGCATCAAACTCTAACAAGTCTGGATGCTGGTGATAAACAACGCACACATCAGTGGCTCGCTTGATTGCTTTGCGAGCCTGCTGAGTGTCTTTAAGTAAGTAAAAAGCAAAGGCTAATTTTGCTTTGGCCGAGGCTTCCATCTCTGCGGTCATTAATGCTTCAAGATCTCTATATTCAAAGCCGATTGCTGACTCATGAAAATTATTCGGGTCGAGCTGCTTTAATCGTAAAATATAATAGCTGTTGTAGACTTTATCCGCCTTGGAAAAATTTCCGCGTAATTGCTCTCGATGAATGATGGTGAGCGCTTTTTTATAAGCGTGAATAGCACTCGCTCTATTCCCATTGAGTCGATAAGCATCTCCCAAATCGCCCCACATTTGATAAATTCCCACAAAGTCACTGTCATTCATTAATGACAAAGCTTTTTCCTTGCTATCAATCGCCTTTTGATAATCTTTGGTAAAAAGATAGGCCGTACCAATGGTTTCATGTCCAATGTAGGAGTCCGGTGCAAGCGAGATAGATTCTCGATAATACTTAATCGCCTTGTCTAGATTGCCTTGGCACAAGTTAATAGTCGCCACGTTAGCATATGCCAACTCATTCGGATTTAACAACGCTGCCGACTCAAACGCACTGGCAATCAGTTCAGTTTTTCCAGCGGTATAACTTAGCACACCTAGGTAATTATGATGAAGCCAAAAGTCAGGCTCGAGCTCAGTAGCCTTTTTAGCATGGCTTAACATATTGGCTTGAGCGTTTGGAAAATTCGCAAGCTGCTGTCTTAAAGCATCACGGTAAGCTAGCGCAAGAGCAGAAATCGCGTCAACGTTTTTAGGAGCAACGCTTAATGTTTGCTTAAGCAATTCGATCGCTTGTTCAACTTTTCCAGTACGCCGATAAATGTAACTAAGCACCGCAGTTAAATAGTAATTATGAGTGCTCAATGCCTTACCAGCATCACACTGTTTGGTTGCAGCATCCAAACTATCTTTTTCATTTTCTCGCCAGCTTTCGCGTAAGTAAGCTTCACACAAGGCAGCACGCGTATTGGCAAAGTTTGGAAACTGATCGATGGTGGTCAATAGGATCGCTTGCGCCTTTTTAACATTCAATTCAGAATTGAACTCATCTAATAATAATCGTGCTGTTAAGTACTTTCGATGAGCCGATAGTGCTGTCGTAGTTCCAGACAAAAGCGCTGTATCGAAGTCACGTCCGGTCGCTCGATAAAAAGCTTGAGTCGCTTGATTAACAACATCGTTCAATTGGTACTTCAATTCCACCTTGGACAGACTCGCACTCCAAATTAATTGCTCGTTATTTTGGTAAAATAAGTAGCCTTGTAATAATACAAAACGCCCGTGATTTTCTGTATGAACCGTGAATACCCCATCTGATTGAAACTGCTGCGACAATTCACTTGAAATAATCTGGTCAGACACCAAGCTTCTCTCAGCAACAGCGATATTGAATTGCTTAGCTAAATTTTCTGAAATAGAAAGCACTAATGGATCAGTAATCGTTTGTTTACTGAAAAGCAAAAGGCTGCTTTGAGAGGGCAACTTAAAAACGTTGTTCTTAGTCGAGTGGCGTTGTGAATCTGAGGAAACAGATTGATGATTATTTTTGCTGTCCGCTTCAATTAACTCGCTTGACTCATGATCAAAGGGTGAAAGCTTAGTATCTGCTTTACCGCTTGAAGCAATTTTCGCGGAATCATCACCTGCCAATTTCTCTTTGCTCAGCATAAACTGTTGCGCCAAAAGCACCAAAGCGATGATCAGAGAAGCAAGTACAAGCAAAGCGAGTCCAATAATATTTTTCGGTCGCATGCCCAGCCTGTTGTGAGATTCACTATTTGGTGACTCCCCTAGCGGATGTTGTGCGTTGGCATTAGGTTGCTGGCTAGCCTGCCCAGGTTTCTCGTTCAGTGCCCCATGCCCAACGACATTTGCTGCCTTTTGCTTTGGGTCGATTTGATTTGGATCCAATGATTGTTTGGGGTTAGTCTCGAGATTTTCTTGTTCAGTTTCGCTTTTTGAGCTCCCTCCTGAGGCGGACGAGTTTAGTGAATCAGCCTGGCTGGCTTGTTCTTCAGCCGAAAGATAAAGGGTATAAGCCTCCACCCCTAAAGCCCTTGCAATGCGAGCGATGCTGGCGGGCGACACTCGTTGCTGCCGAAAGGCGCGGTTGACAGTGTCTCGCGGTGGGCTTTCTAATGATTCTCGGTCAGCAATCTTATCGGCTAGAGCCGCTTGTGTCTTAATTCCGGCATTTAACATGGCGGCATGCAGCTTGGCCCGCGAAGCGATCACTCCGCGTTTTCGTGATTTAGCATCCAATTGGAACGATCTCCCTTGCGATCACTTTATTTTTATAAATATTCTTTATGACGATGGCGTCCTACCACTAATTTTACTGGTCAAAGCAAAATTAAAGAACAGTCTCGAATAATACCAATTAAAAATATGATCAGATAGACCTGTTTCAAATTTATCGCCCTTGGTAGTAAAAATTCTATAAAAACCGGCATTTTTCCTGTCGAGCGTCTCATTAAATGATCCAAACCTTGACTGACCACGTAAAACAAACTATCAAGTCGGCCAAAAGCACTAAAACAAAGCTAAGCGGATACAACCAAGCGAGCGCTGAGGCAGGCCCACTAGTTACACAGTTTTAAACTCCAATACTATAAAACCAAGGAGAATGAGAATGATTAAAGTAGGAATCAGCCAGTGTTTACTCGGTGCTAACGTAAGATATGATGGCGGTAACAAGAATAATCGCTATTGCAAAGATCAGCTTTCCAAACATTTCAAGTTTGTTTCCTTGTGCCCAGAAGTTGGCATTGGCTTACCGATCCCCCGAGAAACAATCCGTTTGGTCGGCGATATAGCAAACCCCAAAGCAGTGCTTAGCAAAGACTCAGATGTTGATTTCACTGAGAGACTCTCCGGTTTTGCCGACCAAAATTATGAGACTATTGCTCAAATGAGTGGTTATGTCGTATGCCAAGCATCTCCAAGTTGTGGTATGGAGCGAGTCAAAGTATTCAATGACAAGGGCCAACCTGAGAAGAAAGGTGTTGGTGTGTTCACCGCTCGCCTTCGAAAATTGTTTCCAAATCTTCCGGTAGAGGAAAACGGCCGATTAAATGATCCGCTGATTAGAGATAGCTTTATTAAACGAGTCTATATTTACAACGAATGGCAAACTTTGGTTAAGCAAGGTTTGACCGTCGACAAGCTATTAAAATTTCACTCTCGTCACAAGATGGTACTGCTAGCGCATTGTCAGAAGCGCTACCGCGAGCTTGGTCCTATTGTCGCGCAAACCACCAAACAGAATATTGATGGTCAAGCAGAGCTTTACATCAACCTTATGATGAAAGCGCTGCAGAAAACTTCGACTCGTTCCAATAACACCAATGTTTTAATGCATATGCAAGGTCATCTGAAAGATCATTTGGACAAAGATGACAAAGCAGAACTAACCGAGTGCATCAAAGAATACAATCAAGGGTTACAACCTATATTGAGCCCGCTCACATTGCTCAAGCACCACTTTAAAAATAACCCAAGCCACTTTATAGCGCGACAATCTTATCTAAACCCCTACCCTAAGAGTATGTCGATTAGGGTTTCTATGCAGTAGCTTCTATGCAGTCACTGATTTGGCCTTCTCTTTGGGAGGCCTTTTTCGATAATGATATTAGGATTAGCAACCTTTCACATTGCATGGCTTAATCGATTGAAGTGAGTTAAACCCAATAACCAAAGCGCTGATAGGATATAACCGACTGAACAGGCAATAAGCGTGACCTAGCCAGCCAATTAATCGCTAGGCTAAAAAAAGCAAAGCTAGTCAGTATTAACCTGATAACGAATTATACAGAATAAGGACAATCACCTTGAATCTAGTTTGGTTTAGAAATGACCTAAGAATTTATGATAATCCCGCACTGATGGCGGCAACCAAGCAACAATCAGACCCTTTAGCTGCGGTTTATATTCTCTGTGACCAACAAAATGAACAGTATGGTATTGGTGCTAATCAGCAAGCTTATTTATATCAAAGCCTAAAACAGTTACACCAAGATCTGACCAAAAAGCAGATCCCACTATTTATCATTGAAGGTTCAACCTTTTCTGAAGCGGTCAACCAATTAGAATCACTTTGCAGCGCGCTGGCGGTCAAGAACTTGTACTTCAATATTGAGTACCCAATAGATGAAAGAACAAGAGATAAGCAGGTGGTTGATAGGCTGCAAGATAGGGTCCAATGTCACCGACTTGTGGGTGATTCTTTGGTAGCACCTTGGTTGGTGGTTAATGGCTCGAATGAGGGTTACAAAGTCTTTACCGCGTTTAGTAAATCACATGCCAATATCATCTCGGATATGCCGGTAGAGCCCAGCGCGAGCTGCAAAAAGCAAAGCGAAGAAAACTATCAAGCGGTGATTAAGCTCACTAAAGACAATGCTGAAAAACGTATTGCTAATACCAGCAGTCTTTCAATCGGAAGTTTGCTGTCAAACACCGAATCTTGGTTAAAAAACTGTCAGCCAGATTCAATGACATCGGCAACAATTCCTCACAGCAGTCACTCTAAAATTAAGACCCAAATGGAAAACTTCTGTGTCGAATATATCGACGATTATCAGAAACAACGAGACTTTCCCTATCAAAATGCCACTTCTCAAATTTCGCCAGCGCTAGCATTAGGATGCATTTCAGCCGCCGAGTGTTATGCAATTGCCCAACAGTCGGAAAGTGATAATGCAAGCGCTTGGACTCGTCAACTGGTGTGGCGTGATTTTTATCGTTCGGTAATGTGGCACTATCCTCATGTGTGTAAAGGAAAGGCGTTTCTTGAAGTAGATAATGCCATTCGATGGTCAAGGGATTTGGTCGCGATTGATAAAGTACGGAGCGCGCGTACAGGAATTCCCATAATTGATGCGGCAATTCAACAATTAAAGCAAACCGGTTGGATGCATAACCGCCTTCGAATGATCGTTGCCAGTTATTTTTGCAAAAACCTATGGCTTGACTGGCGCATCGGCGAATCGTTTTTTGCTGAGCATTTATTTGACTACGACTTTGCAAATAATAATGGTGGATGGCAGTGGAGCGCTTCTGTGGGTACCGATGCGGCGCCCTATTTTCGAGTTTTCAATCCGCAGTCTCAGCAGACAAAGTTTGACAAAGATGGCCTATTCATCAAACGATGGTTAAAGCCGTTTAAATCTATCGAGAGTAACAAAATTCACCGATTTGAAAATCAACGATTTGAAGATTATCCGCCCATTCAAGTGGATCTAAAATCCTCAAGAAAACAAGCCATTGAAAGTTTTAAAAATGCCAAGCAATCGCTGCAGCATGGCTAACGGTTAGCTTAAGGTTTAATCGCTATTAGCTATTAGCGATTAGCGATTAGCCATCGACCATGACTTCGGAACGAAGCGGAGCCAACTTAGCGAGAAGCCGATTTTGAGTGACACTATCAACGTGATTTTTATCCATTGCGTTAATCAGCAATTCAACTAATCGATTAAATGCTTTTTCAGAAACGTTCATACCGGTGTGGATATCCCGCATGGAGTCGCCGGTATACTTGCAGGGTCCTCCTGCAATGTCACACAGGTGAGTATAGATGCCTTTTCTAAAATGGCTCACACTAGCTTTTTCAAAATAAGGAAACACCACCGGGTCGTGGCCAATCTCATCAATAAAGTCTTCAACAATTTGGTTCAGCTTCTGCTCTCCGCCCAAAGACTGATAAAGAGAGCCCGGCGGCAAAGTTTGACAACCGAATAACAAACAAGTGACTAATAATTTAATTACAAGACGTTTGCCCATCACCAATAACCTGTCAGAGATAAATAAAAGCCAGTCTGATCTTTAGCACCTGCGATACTACCCAGATCTAAATAAGCGGCAGTCAAACTAAAATTTTTGTTGGGAATCCAAGCGATAAAAATATCTTTCCAGTCTTGTTCTCCCAAATCTAAGTAATTAGGCTTTTGGCGATACTCTAAACCAACAGCCAAGCTGGGATTAAGCAAGATCGCAGTGGACGCTTCCAACATTAATGAGTTATCAGAATGATTGTTTGAATAACCCAATAGTCCAGTTTGATTACTATTACTCTGTCTAAGCGTCACATTCCATAACCAGTTGTAGCCCGCTAGCGCAGCTAACTTTAGTTGGCTTGCTGACAGATACAAATCGGTGCCGCTATCATCGGTTGCGCCCAAAAGATTAGCGACTGTATCGTCTTTCAAAAACTTAGACTGAACACCTAGACTTATTTGTGGCCATTTGGAATAAACTAAATCGCCATACAACCTCACCTTAGCACCAAATATTTCTTGCTCAATTTGTAAGCCTAGTGCGTCTATGTCAAATGTTTGCTTGGCAAAGGATAATTCCACGCGGTCGTAAAAGTTAGCTTGTGCGCCACAGACATCAAGCTGATAGTCATCAACAGTTGCTCGAGAACAGAATACATTGGCGGCAATTTCATCATCGGTGGCATAGCCCGCTAACTGAGCCCATGGTACAAGACCACCGCCGGCTGCACCTTCAATCTGAGAAACTCCCGGTGTTGCCAACAACTTACCGTTGGCCGCTACCAATGTCTCCGCATGAAATAAAAACACCAATACAGCTGCGCTATAAAGGCCCTTACAGTAATTCATTAACTTGTCCACTTTGATACCAAGGAATAAGCTCCTTGGGCTTTACTGGTTTACTTAAATAGTAACCCTGAAACTGATCACATCCCATTTCCTTAAGCATAGTCATTGATTGGCGATTTTCAACACCTTCTGCAACAACCGTCAGCCCCAAGTTATGCGCCAAATCAATGGTCGAGGAAACTATCAGCTGATCTGACTCTGACTGGTCAAGTTGCAAGATAAAGCTTTTATCTATTTTTAATTCATCGACAGGAAGTTGCTTTAATTTAGCCAAGGAAGATTGGCCAATTCCATAATCGTCCACAGAGATTTCGATGCCAATGTTTTTAATTTTATTAAGGCTATTGATTGCAATTGACTCGTTATCCATTAAATCTCGCTCCGTTAGCTCTAAGCAAAGATCCTTAGCATTCACCCCATACTTAGCCATATTTTTTTCTAGGAACGGGATAAGGTTTGGATCACAAATATCTTGCGATGACACATTAATGGCAACTTTTAGATCAAATCCCAAATTTTTCCACTGTTCGATCTGTTTAAATACTGTAAGTAGTACCCAGCGAGTCAGCTCGATAATCAAGCCAGAATTTTCCGCCAATTCAATAAATAGTTCGGGCGATATAAACTCTCCTTCGTCAGTCTCCCAACGGATCAACGCCTCAAGTTTCTCAACCTGATCTGAATGAAAGTTTAATTTCGGTTGAAAACACATATACAAATTACCAGAATCCTTATCAAGATCTTTCTTTAATTGGTCGATTAGTTTTAATCGTTGTAAGTGCCTTTCATCTTCACCGTTTTGATAGAATCGTAGTCGGCTCTTTTCGTGCACGCCATGCTCAAGCGCGATAATGGTTTTTCTTAATAAACTATCCGCTTCGGTACCATGCTCTGGAACTAAGCAAATACCAAAATTAAAATTCAAATTCAGACTTAAATTTTCCACATCAATAGTCGAATCAATCGCCTGAATAAATGGCTCGATCCTAGCGTGCTCCGATTCAGCTAAATCATAAGGTAATACCGCCACAAACTCATCACCGCCAATTCGGCTAAGTAGCGAATCTTTTCCACTTTCCTGGTTTTGCATTTTTAATGCAATCGATTTCAAACAGGCATCAGCAATCAAGGGGCCAAAATTATCATTGATTGCTCTAAAACCTCGAATACTAAAGGCACAGACTACTAATGGCTGGCGGTGCAAAAGCAATGACTCTAGCCGAGTGAGTAATGCCCGACGATTCAACAAGCCAGTTAGTCGGTCATGCTCGGACTGAAAAAGGATCTGTTGTTCTCTCTGCTCTATTTCCTTTCCCATATGCACAAATGAATCTTGCAATGCTTTAATTTCGTGATTTGCAGACCTAGCCTCTATGCTGCTACTGTAATGTCCTTGGGCAAATTTCTCGGCTGTTTTGACCAGACGAGCCAAAGGGTTTGCTAACTTTCGTGCGTAGAGTCCACTGAGCAACCAACTAATTAATGAGGCAACTAACGCAACCAATAAGATACCGCCGATTAAACTATCAAGCTCCTGGTAACTCGCTTGCAAGTCGATGGTGAATAATATTGCGACCGGCTGTTGGTTGCTGCCCTCTAATACCAATTTTTCGCTGGTAGTTTGCGGTCTGGAAAAACTAAACCGGTCTGATAGTACATCGATATTTTCTAGTGCTTGTGATTGCTGCTGTTGTTCAAGACTGGAAGCGATTACCCGTTGTTGACCAACAACAAAACTAATATCTAATGATGTAAGTCGCTTAAGCTCTTTAGCCACGGCGCTATCAATCTTGAAGCCGACAACACTATAAGCGATGGGACGTGGCGCCTTGACCGGAAGTAAAATTGATAAATATAGCGCATCACCTAGCACAATGTAATGTGCTTCACCCGGATAGCTCACTAACGTCGCTATTTGAGATTTGAGCTTTTCGTCATCAAATTCAATACTGTCAGTAGATGCAATTAACTCACCGCCTAGCGAAGTAATTAGCATCATATCACTATCAATTCGACTGGCGTGATTTTGCAGTGCACTTTTAATAGTCGCACTATCTGAACTGGCAACCGCTTGTTTAAAACCAAAATCTGCGGTCAGAACTTTGGCAGCTGTTATCAGTAGTTTTGCTTGCGCACCTTGAAATTGCTTGAAAACATTTTGCGCATTATCCACCGAACTTGCGACTTTTTGCTGGTTAAATTTAGCCGTTGACCACCAAACATTGGCAATCACAAAAAATACCGTGATGGAGATTAAAGTAACACAGAGTTGTACAATCTGTCGTCGAAGACTGGTGCTATTCTTCATTGCTAAACTTTGCCCCAAACGTATCCCGTTTCGCAGGCTTAACAGTCTCAATAACGACTTCGATAAGCTCTGACTTACTCGCCAAGTCAAACTTTACCGGCTTAGGATTTTCCGGTGATGAAGCTTGTTCTGAATGCCAACTCGTAAGGCGCTCAATAGCATTCGGACTTTCTAAGATTATTTCACCTTTTCTGTCAGTCACTTTGACTAAATCACTGTCCGCAACATAAATAAAACCGACCATAGAGTCATGAATATTACAACCGAGAGTGACCACACCGTGTTGATTGAAACTCACTGGGCTAGATGGTTTGCCTGAATACAGCTTGAGTTCAAACGGCTTGGCAGCCGAAAAAGAATAGACATGATGGCGAATGTTGTCGCTATTAGGAAAAGCCACCTGATCATTTTTGGACACCACCAGTAATTCAGGTTTAAATGCCTTATCAACTTGATCCATCACGTGAGCTTTTTGAGGAGGAGCCTGTTCACTGGAACTCGCTTCTTTAAGGAAGACTTCAACCACCAAATTAGCTAGCGGTTCTCCGTGTTGATTAACAAAGCGCATATTAATGCTATCCGCCTTAACAAATGGTAAAAGCAGCCAAGATAAGCAGATAGCCGAAAAAAGAATAAATTTAGTTTTTGACATAGTAACAATAACTCGGTTCGCTGATTTGGCGTGATAACGAGGGAAGAGGTGCGAGCCTATATTTAGTTTAGTTGAAAACCTTGCCCTTAGGCCTTTATATTTAGGCGAAAGAGCCGCCATAAAGTAAAGATTACTTAACGTTAGAAACCGCTTGTCGGTTGAGCCACTTTTGCTCCACATGTTCGGCTTTTTCTGCTTTACCCCAGTAGTAGCCCTGACCTTTGCTAATTTTTAAATTCTGGCAAAACTCTGCCGCAGCGGCATTTTCAACCCCCTCGGCAACTACCGTAATTCCTAAGGAATGTAACATATATGCCAAGCCTTGGGTCATCGATTCTTTTAATGATTGATTAACAGCCTCATCAAATAACGGCATGAGTGATTTATCAATCTTGACAATATCAATTGGGAACTCGAGTAGATAGGAAATCGAAGAAAAGCCAGTACCAAAATCATCGAGCGCAATCTTACAGCCTAGATTGTGAATTTCTCTAATCGTGTCTTGTTTACGTTTATCATCATTCAACAGAGAGGTTTCAGTTAACTCGAAAATGATGGATTCTGGGGAGAGATTATTGGCTTCGATAATTTCCTGAATATGCAGCGGCAAGGTTGAATCTTGTAACTGAACTGGCGATAAGTTAATCGACATTACTAGCTCAGGGTCACCTTGCTGTTGCCACGACTTAAGTTGCTTTAAACCACCTTCGATGACTTGTAACCCAAGTTCTAAAATCAGTTTAGATTCTTCTGCCACAGGAATAAACTCATCAGGAAAAATCATTTGCTGCTCATGCTGCCAGCGCATCAGCCCTTCAAAGCCAATCACAGACTGATCTTCAAATCGTAGAATAGGTTGATAAAACAACTCTATTTCGTGTGCTTCGATGGCCTTGCGTAGGCGGTCTTCCAATTGAGTCCGGTGGGTAATTTCTTGTTGCATTTCTTTTTCAAAATAGCAAAAACTATTTTTCGACTGCTTGGCGCGATACATCGCAATATCAGCCTCTTGAATTAAATTCTGCTGATCGCCGCGGTCGAATCGAGTTAATGCTATCCCAATGCTAACACCACAAGTCACCTCCACTTCATTGAGACAATAAGATTTTTTGCTTACTCTGAGTATTCTTTTTGCGACTTGAGTAACACTCTGGATCGAGGTAATGTTTTGTAAGATTATGGCAAACTCATCACCGCCAATTCGGGAAAAGCATTCGTCACCCCTTAGGCATCCATTAATTCGACGGGTGATTCGTTTGAGCAATTCGTCACCCGTTGGATGCCCATAAGTGTCGTTCACATATTTGAAATCATCGAGGTCTAAAATAAGCAACGCCACACGATTTTGGTTTCGCTGAAAATCTTTGTAGGCTTCTTTTAGCCTGACTTCAAAATAGTAACGATTAGACAGCCCGGTTAGTGCGTCTTTCTCGGCAATGTTTTTAACGTGCTGATAGCTTCGTTGTAACTCTTGTTCGAGTTCGAAGCGCTTTCTTGAGTGAAGGATTGCTTTGCGAAGTGATTTAGGATCGACAGCGGTTTTATTTAAAAAGTCATGGGCTCCAGCATGCAAACACTCTAACTGCCGACTCTCATCTTCGAGGTTGCTAATCATGACGATGGCGGTAGGTCCGATCGAATCCATTGATTTAATCTGCAACACCATCTCAATGCCATCACACTGCGGCATCAAATAGTCCAACAAAATCACATCAACGTCATGTTCTTTGAGAGCAAGCACTCCTTCGTCAACCGTAGAAGCATGGTAGATTTTCTCAAATTGACCGGTTTTCTTTAATATCCGCTCAATAAATTCCCTATCATCTTCATTGTCATCGACAATTAATGCATTAATATACTCAGTATTCACCTACGCACCTTAATGTTGTTAAACAATCCCTTGAACTTACTTATAGCCTAGTAAATGAAAGCTGGGTTGTCCAAAATTCTTAACCAATAAATAGTCCAAAGGCAAGACCCTATAGACGGCTTTCTTGGGCACTTTTAGGGGTTATCGGCCAAAACCAATAAAAACTAACTAATTATTTGATTTTTTTGGCAAAATTGCGATCTCAAACCAATATTCTTTGAGTTGTTTAATTGCCTTAAAAAAACCATCCAAATCGACTGGTTTGTGAATATAGGTATTTGCACCATCTTTATAGCAAGCATCTATATCTTTTGCGTCGTCAGAGGTAGTTAAGACCACCACTGGTATATCCTTCAGTGCGTCATCGTTCTTAATTTTTCGAAGCACCATTCTGCCGTCGGTGCCTGGCATATTTAGGTCGAGTAAAATGACACTTGGCAGAGGGTATTCCTGACGATCTTGGTATTTTCCATCGCCATAAAGGTAATTAAGTGCAATATCACCCGACTCGCATCTTTTTATACGATTCTTAAGGTTTCCGGATCGCTTTAATGCTCGAACAGTGGATTCGTAGTCATCGTCACTGTCTTCAACGATTAATATTACTTGTCTTTCACTTAATTTCACTGACTATTCTCCGTCTTAATGTTTGGATAGAATCGAAAAGTAGAATGTCGAGCCTTGTCCTTCCTCTGACTCCAACCAAACTTCTCCGTTGTGAGCTTCGACAATTTTTTGTACAAACGTTAACCCAGAACCGGTTCCACCGCCGTAGGCTTCCGCTTTATGAAGTCGCTTAAAGATTCTAAAGATCGCTTTATGAAATTTTTCAGGGATACCTATGCCATTGTCTCTGACATAAAAAACATACCTTCGCCCATTTTCCATCAGTGTTTCGTTTCTTACCCCAATTTCAATGATTTGTTGTTCGTTTACATTATATTTAATACCATTCGAGATTAGATTGCTAAAGACTTCACGAATTCTCACTCGGTCGCATTGAATCTTGGGGAGTGGTCGAGGACAAATGACTTTTAAGTTTTGGTGGTCGGCAAGTAATTCAATCACATCTTCAACCACTTCGTTTAAATCGGTCAAGCCAATCGCCAGCTCAACTCGTCCCAACCTCGAATAGTAAAGTAAGTCACTAATTAAACTTTCCATTCGCTTGGCGAGGAAAATGATTCGCTCAATTTTATGGCGCCCATCGTCGTCTAAGAGTTCATCGTGGTCTTCAAGAAAAAAGGAAGCATGATTATAGATTCCTCGTAAAGGCTCTTTAAGATCATGAGAAGCAATGTAAGCGAAGTCATCCAATTGCTTATTAGACGCCAGTAGCTGCTCCTTAGAAGACTTAATTTCACTGATATCACGTGACAGACCAAGAATGAATGCCTGACCATTTGCATCATAAAATCTAGATTTTTTAGTATAAACCGTACGTGTAATACCATCAGGGTAAGTGATCGTTTCTTCGGTCTCTGCGTGACCTTGTTCAAATGCAATTCGGTCAATCTTAGTGAACACTTTAACCTGTTCTTCGTTATACTTTTCGAGTGTTGTAAAACCGATCACTTTATCGCGCATATCTTCGGGGTACATTGCCAGAAAAGCATCATTTGCTCTGACGATTTCAAATCTTTCATTTTTAACAAAAAGCAAGTCTGGAATGCTTTCGATCATTTTTTGTTGGAACTGATGCGCTTCAAACAGTTCATTTTTTTGTCGAGTATACTCCGTTAAATCTCGAAGGATCCCAGAGAAAAAAACCTCTCCGTTTAATTCTATTTCAGAGACGGAAAGCTCAACCGGAAGAGGTTTACCAAATTTGGTTTGAGCAACTAACTCTCTGCCCACTCCGATGATATTTCGAATTCCTGTCTCGTGATATTCCTGCAAGTAATGATCGTGTTTATCGGCAATTTCAGAAGGCATTAACATCTTAATATTATGGCCCACCATTTCTTCCTGGGTATAACCAAACATTGTCAAACAGGCTTTGTTAACGGTTTGAATGATACCTTGCGCATCTATGGTAACTAAACCGTGATTAACATTGTCAACCACGCTACTTAAATAAAAGTCTCTAAACTGATGAAAATCGAAAGTCGCCTGTGACAGCTCGAGGGCTTTTCGATAAGAACTGGCAAGGTAGTAAAAAATAATCAATAACAACACATTAATAATGCCGCCACCAAGCAAAATGACCCACGCTTTATTGCTGGAACGCGTTTGATTAAAAATTTTATTACTCCAAATTTCAAATTTCCAAACGCGACCATATAACTCCATGCGCGAAATCTGTTTAAACTGCGGGGCGCGATCATAACTCTCGTTGCTATTATTGAGTTCATCATAAAGTAACTTTCCCTGATCAAGCACTCGAAAACTAACCGTTCTGTTTTCCTGAGCCATAGCGCCATGCATGAGCTTGTGGACAATAAAAGGTGCGTAAACAATGCCTTCAAATCGCCTCTCACTCAAACTTGATTGCGATGATTGGCTATAACTGTAAAACGGCATGTAAAAAAGGAAACCAGGCGTTTGTTGATGATCTTGCACCAGCACGATCGGAGCGGTTATTTGAGGCAGGCCTGTTTGTTTAGCCTTTAATGCTGTTGAATAGCGGTTGGCCTCATGGGCCATATCTAGCCCTAAAGCTTCCCGGTTGGTTGCCAACGGCTCTATATAGGTAATTGGCCAGTAGGTAGGTTGAGTGTGTTTTGGAAATACTTTGAAATCTGGCCGTTCTTTTCGTATTTTGGCCAAAAACTCGGACAAATTTTCATCCGACACTTCTTTAATGAGACCAATGCCGTTAATGCCTGGGTAACGCCGATCGATATTTAGGCTTTGACTAAAACGAATCCACTCATCCGCTGAAATATTGTAATCGAGTGCGGTAATGGTTGCGACACCCGAGCGAAGTGCATCTTCATACTTTTGCATTCGCTCCTTAATTAGCTGAAGCGTCTGGCTAACTTCTATCTCAAATTCGAGTTGGTTTCTTTTTTGCTCTTGCGAGTGAAAGAAAAACCACACCACGAGTGTGAGTGTCACAGACCCAATCAGAACCCCCCACTGAACCCAGTGAAGCTTAGAAGAATCTTCCAGCTCCTTTCTTTCTGATTCAAGATTGTTAAAAAGTGGGCTAATCACAAATTATTCCTTAAAGAGTGATAACTAAATCACCTTAGTCTTCACTCGGGGGAGCAATAGTTAATTTGTTCGTTTAAAGCCTTTAACGCTAAAAACCGTATATCACTTAAGTCTAGTCCAACTAGGATAGAATTCCTAAAATAAATCCCTTCAAGATGAGTTCTAAGTTAACAAGTAGAAACCAATACTTATTCTTTTATAATCAATCAGTTAGCTTCTTTTTAGCAATACTCCACTTAAGCACAAGAAAACCACACAAGGCTGAGAGCAACGACCCTATCAAAATACCGAGTCTATCCGCTCTGGTTTCGCCCGCTCCGCCGTACTCGAATGCTAACCCGCCAATAAACAGACTCATTGTAAAACCAATACCGCAGAGAATAGACACTGCATATAGATCAACAAAGCTAGCACGTTCAGGTAATTTAGCGATCCCCAGTTTTATGGCCAGCCAACACAGACTGAAAACGCCTAACTGTTTGCCAATAAACAGGCTGATAATGATGCCCAGCGGAATAGGATGCAGCAATTTCTCCACATTCATCCCTTCAAGAGAAACCCCAGCGTTTGCAAACGCAAATAAAGGCAAAATTGCAAAAGCAACCCAAGGATGCAACGAATGAATGAGAGCCTTTGATGGGCTATAGTCCGGTTGGTTAGGGGCTCGTAGCGGAATAAGAAGTCCAGTAATGACACCGGCTAAAGTGGCATGAACTCCTGATTTGAGTACACAAACCCAAATAAATAACCCCATTAAAATGTAAGCCGCGATTCGACTGACACCAAACCGATTTAATAGAATTAATCCAAGGATACCCAAAAACGAAAGACCTAAAGCTAACATCGACAATTGTGAGGTATAGAAGATGGCAACCACCAAAATAGCCATAAAGTCATCAAAAATAGCAAGCGCCATTAAGAATATCTTGATCGACACCGGCACTCGATTTCCTGCCATGGCTAATATACCAAGCGCAAAAGCAATATCGGTTGCTGTCGGGATGGCCCAACCATGACGAGAGAGTGTATTTTCCCAGTTAAATGCAAGATAAATGGCTGCAGGAAAAACTACTCCGCCAATCGCACCAATTAACGGCAACACTCTTTGTTCTTTTGTTTGTAAATGCCCTTCTATCAGTTCGCGCTTAATCTCCATGCCAACCATTAAGAAAAATATGGCCATAAAGCCGTCATTTACCCAAAGTAACAAAGGTTTATTGATTCCGGCTTCGCCAATATTGACACCAATCGGCATCATTAGAAATGACTGATAAAACTGTGTTAAAGGTGAGTTTTTCAGTGCCATGGCCAAAACCGTGGCAACGATTAGCAAAATTCCAGCGGACGATTCCAGCGATAAGAATCTACCAATAAACGATTGTCTATTCATCATGCACCTACAGAAGTTATCTTGATAATTTATTTTATTGCTTAGTTTTAAACCGATGGCGATTGAACTAAAATTATTTACTTTTGGGTTGGTTGCTCAGTATTTGCAATTTGTAATTCGACTTCGACTAACTGTTGCTGGACCTGAGACCACTCTTTAGTGTTTTCTTCTAAGCCGCCATCTGACAGTTGCAAGCGTAACTTGTCACGCATCTCGATTAACAACTCTTTTTCTTGTGCATCTTCAGCTTTATCGAAAATCTTGTCGTCAATGCCTTCGCTTGTTTTGGCTGTGTGCAATTGAACTCGCTTTTCATCAGGAATAAAAATACTGTCTTGAGAATACTGACGGCTGTTAATAAAGTTTGGTGAAACAATTTCGATTCCGGCCAGGTGCAAGTGTTGCAGCACTGCTTTTGCTAAATTGGAACGCCAGGTAACTAAGTGTTTCACTTCATTCAATAAGCCAGATACTCGATAGACGATAGAAAAATCTCCCAGCGACTTAATTAATACGAAAGGAGTTTCCAAACCGATGGAATTTGCAGCCGCAATTAGATGCCGCTCCACTTTATCTTTAGGAATATCATAACCGAGTGACAAACTGCATGAAATTAAAGTACCTGACTGTTGGATAACATGGATCGGATTGGTTACTAAAAACAAATTAGGATAAGTCACCAGGTCCTTGTCTTCGTTTTGTACTTCAGTATGAAACAATCCTCGCTCAGTCACTCGACATAGTTGTTCATTAAAACGAATATAATCTCCCGGACTAAACGTATTGATCATGCGCAGCATTAATCCAGCCATTGCATTGGCCACAAATGTAGTGGATGACAGCGCGATAATCGAGGTAATCACGATTCCCAATAAAGACAATACCTGACCGCGAGTGGTCTCTTTAATGGGCAAGGCTAAAATGATGACTAGTACGCAAATTAGCGTGACCAACAACATCCAAAGCTGTCGAGGGAGTTTTTTCTCCGCTCCAAGCGTTGGCTCTCGTTTAAGAAAAAACCAGCGAAAAAAACCGAGCAATAGAACGCAAAGCGCTAAGGTCACTAAAAATCCTAACTGCTCATTAAATAAAGTAACTAGCCCTTCCACTCATTTCTCCCTTTTGCTAACGGGTTAAGGGTTAAAACCACTTCTTGGCCTTAAATATCCAAATTTGTAGTCCAACAATAGCAATCAAAGCACTTGTAAATATCACAAATGCATAAGGGTTTTCGGAACCTGGAATACCCCCAACATTGATTCCCAACAGACCGGTTAAAAATCCTAAAGGCAAAAAAATTGCTGCAACGATTGATAGCACATACATTCGGCTATTTAACTGCTCGGACAACCGATTGACTAACTCTTCTTGAGTCACTGCGGCTCGATCTCTGGCAGAGTCAATATCCTCTATATAGCGTGTTAGCCGGTCATTCGTTTCCCGTAAATGAATACGGTCGGTTGAACTAAACCAGGTGATTTTTTCATTTTGCAACTGCAACATTGCGTCCCTTTGCGGTGCTAAATAACGTCTTAAACTAATGGCTTGTCGGCGCAAATTAGCGATTACACTTCTCAAGGTGTACGACTCTGTTTCAAGTACGGTCTGCTCAATTTCTGCCACTTGATCTTCGATGTTTTGAATGGTGTCATCCATGCGGGAAATCAAAGTTTGAGTCAGCAACGCAACAAACTCGCCCGGTGTTTCCGGACCTTCTTTAGCGCATACTAAGTTGGCAATATCTTTTGCTGAAAGCGAAGAACGGCTACGAGTACTGATCACATGTTTACCATCACTCCATAATCGTATGGCAATCATATCTTCAGGGTCGGCGCCGGGATTCAAATTGACACCTCGCAGCGAAATCAACACACCATTACGCATAATACTGGCCCGGGGTCGAGTCTCTTCATCCAGCAAGGCTTCAATCACAAAATCACCAAGCTCACTTTGGCTCCTAATCCATTCCTTTGCCTTGGCATGGGTATAATTAAAATGCAGCCACATCGAGTCTTTACCACTCAAATTACTCGGCAATTGCTCCACGCTAATCGCTTCACCTTTGCGCTCGCCATTTAAAAAATAACCATATACTAGTCCGCTTTGTTGATCAGAGCTTTCTTGTACACTCATTTGCTTTGGTCTCCTGAGCTTTCGATGATATGAACATCACGCTGTGGAAAAGGGATTTGAATATTGTTTTCTCTAAACACTCGATCGATTTCAAAATTGATCGCACTTGTCGTTCGCGTGGTGGTTAATATATCTTTTACAAATAAACGAAGTTCAAAATCGAGACTACTATCGCCAAATCGCAGAAACAACACTTCTGGATTAGGATAATCAGGATGATCTAAAACGGCATCAGGATTGTTGCTGGCAACCTCGATAAGTAGATTTTTGACAATGCTCGTATCCGACCCATAGGCAACACCGACGTTGATTCTGATCCGCCCAATAGTAGAAGCCAACATCCAATTAGTCACTTGGTTGGTTAATAATTCTGAGTTAGGGATCAGCACATCAGCATGATCAAACGTTTGCACTTGAGTCGAACGAATATTGATGTCTTTTACAAAACCCTGGGTATTGCCAACGATAATCCAATCACCCCGTTTAATCGGTCGCTCAAATAATAAGATCAGTCCAGAAATAAAATTACTGACTATGTTTTGCAGTCCGAAGCCAATTCCTAACGAAAGCGCTCCGGCAACCAAAGCCAAATTGGCGAGTTTAATCCCTGCGATCGATAAACTAAATAGGGTCGCAACTATGACAATTGCATACCAAATTAGAGAAGCACTTGCTTCTCTTGCGCTTTTTGAAAGCTTACTCTTTATAAACCATTTGTTCTCGACTCGATTTTTAACCCACTGGCCAATCTTTAAGCTAATATAAAAAAAGACTAAACCCAAGGTGACATTCCACAGGCTAATAGTCACCTCTCCTACTGAAAAGCCATCGAAAAAGATCCGTTTCAAGGTCATAAATAAATCGTTTAGTGCAGCCTGATTAACCAGCTCATCAGTAGTCTTTGAATCGGTATTGGACTGCTCTGCAGAAGCGAAAGCGCTGAAGGAAAGCAAAAATGGTCTATCAAACATCATTTTGGTTCGATGTCCCCACCTGATTATTAAAAGAATCCTACCACTCGAAAGGCACTCGACCAATTGATAGAAAAACAAGCCAGTGACCGGCTAATTCACTCCAGTTTAAATCCAGTTTAGTAAATTGTCATTAGCAAACTGCAAGAATTGCATCAACGCCTATAACAAAGCGCGTACTGGCCGCATTATATTGGCTCTTTTTCTGCAATCGAAATAGACGAATTTACTATGTATTTCCAAATCGCTAGTGCTAGTATTAACAGCATTAAGATAGCGGCCATAAACAGGCTAAAGTCGCAGTAAAAATTTAACTGAACAGCTTTGGAGAATTGAGCGGTTATGAAGAGCTCTCCCTTTGAGATAGCCGGTGTCACGGTTCAACCCGGCACCCAAACTACTATCGAAATTCCACTCGCGGCCACCGTGACTCATGATGATATGAAAATGACCGCGCATGTGATCCACGGAAAAAAGCCAGGGCCATGCTTATTTGTTAGCGCTGCGATTCATGGGGATGAAATTAACGGTGTTGAAATTATTCGCCGACTCGTCAAATTAAAGCAAATAAAATCTATTCGCGGCACCCTGATTGCCATCCCCATCGTCAATGTGCATGGTTTTGTAAGCTACTCTCGATATTTACCCGATGGGCGCGATCTCAATCGCTGCTTTCCCGGCAGTAAAAAAGGCTCATTGGCCGGACGTATGGCCAACACTTTTTTCCGTGAAGTTGTGCAAAAATGTAGTTATGGAATCGATTTACACACCGGAGCGCGACACCGAGAAAACTTGCCACAAATACGTGCCGACATGTCAAATAGTGAAATAAAAGAACTGGCTTTAGCATTTGGTGTTCCCGCTATTCTCGATTCCAAACTAAGAGATGGCTCATTGCGTGAAGCGGCAGGCGACATCGGAGTTAAGATATTATTGTACGAAGCCGGTGAAGCCCTAAGGTTTGACGAAGTTTCGATTCGCGCAGGTGTTCGTGGTATCTTAAATGTTATGCGAGCGTTAGAAATGCGCCCCAAAAGCAAACCGAGCAAAGGTAAAAAATTAGCTATTATTTCGCCTAACTCTGGTTGGATTCGAGCACCTTATAGTGGAATTCTTCGAGTCCTTATTCCGCTCGGAGCAAAAGCAGATGCTGGCAGCGTGTTAGGTGTGGTTTCCGATCCACTTGGACATAGTGAGTATGAAGTGGTCGCACCTGCCGATGGTGTAGTGATTGGTCGAACCAATATGCCACTGACTCATGAAGGTGATGCACTTTTTCACTTGGCTTATTACAAAAAACAAACGGATAATGTGGCGGAACAAGTCGAAACGTTTCAAGAGAATATTGATATTGGCTCGGCTGCTTACAAAGACATTTCGATGACTTAATTTATCAATTAAAAAAGCCAAAACTTGCAATTTGCCCGCCCCCATTGTATCGCTGAGTAACGCGTTAAATGACTGATCTTACTTAACCGTTACTCCGTTCCAAAATGCAATGCGGCCGGCAATTTTTTTGGCCGCCTCTTTCGGCTCAGGGTAGTACCAAGCTGCATTTTCATTTCGCTTACCAGCGACCACTAAAGAATAGTAATGCGCTTTGCCTTTCCAACCACAAAACGAAGTGTGCTCACTGTCTTCGAGAAAAGATTGGTTGACCGATTCGAGTGGGAAATAGTGGTTAGATTCAACCACTTGGGTATCGTCACTTTCTGCAATGACATGGTTATTCCAGATAGCTTGCATAAGATTCCCCAATGCGAATTAGTTGACCCACCAGTTAATTAGCGGTCCAAAGGTTCCAGTAAACTTCAATGGCGCATCAGTGATTGCTAAACAAACACAACCTTCATCACCCGCGAGCGGTTGATGTTCCACAGAAGAGTCATTAACGATAAACTCACCAGTTCTATAAGTACCTTCCTTATCACTGAAATCACCTTCAAGAACAAGGGTAAATTCTTTACCCGAATGAGTGTGCTTGGGTATTTTTGCTCTCGGTGCAAACTTAAGCAATTCAACTTGAAAACGCGGGTCATTCATAGCAACCGTCGCTTTGGAAATATTCTTGGTGACCTTCTCCCATTTCAAATCGTCGTAGTTTCGTTCGCTAAGTCGTTGCACAAATGGCCGATCCATTTCAGCGACAGCACACGCTTCATAAGGTGTTACTTCCTGCTCTATCGGCAAGCTGTCAACTTCTTGCATCAACATCGCCAGCATCTCATCGCTGACACTTTCTTCGTTAGCTTGTTCTAGGGTCGCGCCGCCGACATCTTCTAGCTGAGCGATTTGTTCTCGACATGCTTCACACGCTTGTAAGTGTACGCCTATAGCGACACTCAATGCAGGCTCTAACTGACCGCTAGAATACTTAAGTAATAAGTCTATATCTGGATGATAATTCATAGTCTCGTACCTCCCATATGGGATCTTAAAATCTTTAATGCACTTCGGATTCTCGACTTCACCACACCGGGAGTCATATCTAATTCTTCAGCTGCAATTTGGTGGCTTTTGTCTTCAAAATATACCTTTTGAAGTACGTTTCTTTGTTCATCGTTTAACAGCTCAAACATATTAGAAATTTGTTCCTTGCTTCGCTGTGCATCAAGTTTTTCATCGAATGCGCCTTCTTCAAAAGACTCTGCGCAATCTTCTTCATTCACTTCGTCGATTTTCTTCTTTCTCAAGTAATCAATTCGTGAATTTCTAACGATGGTAAATATCCAAGTGGATACTTTGGCCTTTGCAGGGTTGTAACTAGCTGCTTTTTGCCAAATCTTTATAAATACTTCATGGGTTAACTCTTCGGCTTTGCTGGCTAATCCTTTCTGTAAATAAAAAGATTTAATTTTGGGAGCAAAATGAAGATAGAGCGCTTGATAAGCATTTTTATCTCTTTTTTCCGCTACCGCCAGTAGGTGATGTCTCCACCGCACTGGTTCGTCTTGCAACGATAAGTTTTTAGAGGGCGAGTCACTCGACATAGTCTTGCTTTTAGCCTTTTTATTAGCATTTACCGGCCAATATACTAAATTATCGTTGTATTGTCTTTGAATTAGACCCATTTTCAATCCTTGGTTTAAATCAAATGGTTTGGTTTGATAGCTTGGGGCAAATCAAAACTTTCAATGCCCCAAGCCATCGGCTCTCTGTCATCGATTCTCTGTTAAAGTGTTTCCACCACAAAATCATCTAGCAAGATAAGCCCTAGAGGCGCACCGCCACCCTCGCCGTCTCTCGCTATCGCGGTGTAAATGCCTGCGGCATCAAGCGAAATCGTCAACGGCCCAATAGCGGCGTCGGTTGAGCCTGTCGCAGTCACGATAACTTCGTAAGTGCCTGGCGCTACCGATAGGAAATCTGTGTCCGCCAAAAACGCCACATCGGCAAGAGTAGGCGTTACCGTTGTAATATCAGTACCCACCTCGACTAAGTAAATGTCAACATTCGCCGCGGTTGGACTGGCGTGTACAATGCGCAACTTAGACTCTGTTGCAACTCGCCGGTTGTCCGCAGTAAGCACTAATGGCTCAATAGAAGCTAGCTCATTCGCCGCAATAACGTTGTAGGCTGTACCTGCGGCAAGCTCAAGATCGGAATCAATGACCGCTGTCTCAGTTCCAGCAGCAACCACTTTGACGTTATAACTGTCAGCAGCCAAGTCGACATATCCTGCAAACTCGGTAAACGCTAAGTCTTCGATTAAAGGTGCTTCGAAATTATTGTTAGCAACAATATCCACCGCTGGCGCGTCTGCCGATGCGTGCACCACTCTGAGCTCTGCAGGTGTCGCCGCGTCCAACAATTCGCTTGCACCATTTGCATCCACGATAAGTAGGTTAACTGGTTGCTCGCCGGGGCCAGTGTTTTCAACGGCGGCAACGAGTAAGTCCGCTCCGCCCGCGAGCGCGATACTTCCTGAATCATAGACCACACTGTCACTGTCACCCGCTAGGGTGATTCTGATTTGGTAGTCACCGGCAGTCACTGTAGTCGCATCAAGACTGTCTTTAAATTCCGCTGTGACTAAAGCACTTGATTGAGACAAGTCAGCATCAGGCTCAGTGACATAGACATCTACCATGGGCGCTTGCGGGGCTGCGTGTACAATTTGCACTCTTGTGTCGGTCGCGGCTACCGCTTGGTCTGGGCGGGTCAAAATTAGCGGTTCTAGGTTTTCGGTGTCATTAACGGCTAGAACGCTGTAGATAAGGTCCTGGGTCAAGTCGGCGGTGACTGGGTCAAACCCATCAACGGTGGTGCCGTCAGGTAAAATGGCCTTTACCTCGGCAGTGTGGGTTCCAGCCTCAATTTCAGCCACTGCGGTGGCTTGTTTATAGTCGACATCAGCGGCTATTTCAGTGCCATCGAGAATTAAATCGACCAGCGGCGCATCAGGTGAAGCGTGCACTACTTGAATCTTTGTCATTGCAACGGGTGCTGGTGGCTCAACTTCATCTTGGTCGTTATCACTGTCACTGCTACAACCGACCATTCCCAGAAAGGCTACGAGCATCCATGGGGTTAGTTTTTTCATTTGTTCATCTCCGGTCTTTTTTTGAGTTAGTGATTGGGTTTACGCTGGTGATACCGGAATGGATCAACCGGGTTAAAAAATAATTAAACTGATCTAAAAGGCAAATGCTGGCGTAGATATTTGCATAGACTTTATAAGGAATAACACACAGTGATAAAACCATTAATAACAGCAACAGCAGCATTTTTTATTTCTGCCTGTTCTATCAACCCAGAGCTATATAATGACAACAAACCGAGCTTGTCTTTTTCTGACTATTTCCAGGGCAAGCTTTGCGCTTGGGGAACCGTGCATGACCGTTCCGAGCAAGTAACTCGAAAGTTTGTTGCTAACATTGATGCATTTCAGAGAAATGATCAGGTAATTTTGGACGAACAATTTATTTTCAGTGATGGCGAAAAACAGACAAGAGTTTGGCAATTCAGCGAAACAAACGATCAAATTACTGGCACCGCTGGTGATGTAGTCGGTTCTGCTACAGGCATTGTCTATGGCGATAGTTTACATCTCACATACAGTTTGGCGATTGCGCAGGATGATGGCACTATAGAAGTCGAGATGGATGACTGGCTGCACTTAGTTGATCGAAATACCTTGATGGGCACAACTAAAATGACTAAGTGGGGATTTGATGTCGGTCAGATCAATATTGTGATCCAAAAGCGGCCACAAGAAACAGATTGCTTGGCCGGTTATTTTGTTGCAAATCAGGCTGGAGCATAAGATGCAAAATTCTAATCAAGTCCAGAAAAATTTACCAAGTAAAATCGCTGCTTGGTTTGATAGTTCCGCCCTAACAAGTAGTGATGGCGACTCGATCAGCTGGATGAGAATTATTCCTTTTATTATTGTCCATTTAGGTGTACTCGGGGTGTTTTTCGTCGGCTTTTCTTGGTTTGCATTTTGGACTTGTGTTTTTCTTTACACGTTAAGAATGTTTGCCATCACTGGTTTTTATCATCGTTATTTTTCACATAAGAACTTTAAAACCAGCCGCGCTTTACAGTGGGTGTTCGCCGTGATTGGCGCTTCGGCTGCTCAACGTGGTCCATTATGGTGGGCTTCGCATCACCGACAACATCACGCCAGCGCAGATCAAGAAACCGATCCGCACTCGCCGAAATATAAGGGCTTTTTATGGAGCCATACTTTATGGTTTTTATCCGATAAGAATTTTGAAACCAATACCCATCGAATCAGAGACTTTGCCAGTTACAAAGAACTGCGTTGGCTCGATCGATTTGATATTGCGGTACCAGCAATATTAGCTGTTGTGCTTTTTGTGATTGGAAATTTACTCCATCATTTCGCGCCACAGTTACAAACTAACGGATCGCAACTATTAGTCTGGGGATTTTTCATTTCAACGGTGGCACTGTATCACGCCACTTACACTATCAACTCGCTTGCGCATCGCTTTGGTACCAGACGGTTTGAAACCAAAGATGATAGCCGAAACAATGCGTTCCTCGCTCTGATCACCTTAGGCGAAGGCTGGCACAACAATCATCATTACTATGCTGGAACAGTACGTCAAGGTTTCCGCTGGTGGGAATTTGATATTACCTTTTACCTGTTAAAAGTTATGAGCTGGTTTGGACTGGTTTGGGACCTTAAGCCAATTCCAGAGAAAGTGAAGAAACAAATGAAAGGTCTTGCATCATGATCATCGAACAATTTAAATCAACTTATCAAAACATGAACGCATCAAACATTGCCTCCATTGAGGCCCTGTATGCGGAGCAAATAGAATTCAACGACCCCTTTCATCAGGTCATTGGTCTGCGCGCGCTTAAGAGTTACTTCGAAGAACTATACGCCAACGTCAATTCCGTTAGCTTTGAATTTGGCGATTTTATTAGCAAAGATAACCAACACTTCATCGAATGGGTAATGACTGTATGTCACCCTAAACTGAACAAAGGTGAACCAGTGCATGTGCCGGGAGCAACTTTATTTAAAACCGATGAACAACAAAAAATAGTCTTTCATCGAGACTACTTTGATGCGGGTGTGATGCTCTACGAACAAATTCCACTGTTAGGTAAACTAATCAAGTGGGTCAAAAGGAAAATATAATGAAATACGATTTTAAGCAAAAAGTCGTTTGGCTGACCGGCGCCTCCAGTGGCATCGGATTAGATTTAGCAAAACGATTACTCAATGCTGGCGCTCAAGTGGCGGTCACGTCACGTAGTCGGGAAAAACTTGAAGTGATTTTTGCGCAATATCCGAACGCGCTGATTGCTCCCGGTGATTTAACAAGTTACGGTGATAATGCGCGAATTGTTGAAAAAATTATCGCTAGTTACGGTCATCTAGATTGCGTTATTTTGAACGCAGGTAATGCAGAATATATTGATATACAAAACTTTTCGCATCTGCCTTTTAAGAATATGATGGATACCAACTTTATCTCGATGGTCAAAGGCATCGAAGCCTCGCTACCTGCATTACGCGAGTCAAAATCACCTTATTTGGTGGGCATGAGCAGTAGCGTTGCGTGGCAAGGATTACCGAAAGGTCAGTCTTATTCAGCCAGTAAAGCAGCGATTAGAAACTTATTCCAAGGACTAAAAATCGAACTGGCACAAGAACAAATCGCAGTCAGTTGGATCTGCCCTGGATTTGTAAAAACGCCGCTAACCGATAAAAACACCTTCGATATGCCAGGTATTATTAGTGTCGAAAAAGCAGCACAAACTATTTTTTCTAAACTTCAAAAGCAAGTCACTGAAATTCATTTTCCAAAATACTTCACCCTATTCCTAAAAGGGATCTCAATGTTGCCTGCAAGTTGGGCAGCCAAACTACTCAAAGGGACGGTACCACAATCATGAAAATAGCAATTGTTGGCACGGGCATCGCAGGCAATGTGGCAGCCTACCACTTAAACAAAAACCATGATATTACAGTTTATGAAGCGGCTGATTATATTGGTGGGCACACCCATACTCATGATATCGAAATTGGTAATGAACAACATAAGATCGATACAGGATTTATTGTTTTCAACCACAAAACTTATCCTAATTTTATTAACTTGTTAAAAGAGCTCAAGGTTGATTATCAAACAAGCGATATGAGTTTTAGTGTGCAAGCTGAAGCAAACGGACTTGAGTATAATGGCAATACTTTAAATAGCTTATTTGCGCAACGCTCAAATTTGTTCCGCCCCAGTTTTTATCGAATGATAAAGGACATACTCAGATTCAACAAAGAAAGCTTAGAATTATTGGAGGTCAATTCGGAGTCGATTTCGTTGGGAGAATACCTTTCGATAAAAGGTTACTCGCGGCAATTTGTTGATCATTATATTGTGCCCATGGGTGCAGCGATCTGGTCAACCGACCATCAAAGTATGATGGATTTTCCGGCTCGCTTTTTTGTCCAGTTTTTTCACAACCACGGCATGCTCAGCGTCGATGATAGACCACAGTGGTATGTGATTAAAGGCGGCTCTCGTAGCTACCTAGAACCATTGATTGATAGCTTTAGAAGTAAAATCAAGCTCAATTCACGGGTAGAGAAAATCGAACGAGAGAAAGATCATGTTTGGATCGAGTCAAACAGAACCCGAATAAAATATGACTACGTGTTTATCGCAAGTCACAGTGACCAAGCGCTTAATATGCTTGAGCGACCCAGTCCGTTAGAGAGCAAAGTACTAGGTGCCATACCTTACACCGCTAATCGAGCTGTACTGCATACCGATCAATCGGTGTTACCGAAAAGAAAACTTGCTTGGGCTGCTTGGAACTACCATTTACTCAAGCAAAAACGCGAAGGCGTCGCACTAACCTACAATATGAACATACTGCAAAGCCTAAAAAGCAAGCACACTTTCTGTGTATCGCTTAATTACCAAGATCATATTGACCCCAAGCATGTGATTAAAACGATTGATTATACTCACCCGTTTTTTAGTCAAGCCGGGGTTGATGCACAAGCGAAACATAGTGAGCTTAATGGCCAAAATCGCACCTTTTATTGCGGCGCGTATTGGCGATATGGCTTTCACGAAGACGGCGTGGTGAGCAGCTTAAGAGCGTTAAAAGATTTTGACCAACACTTAAAACAGCAAGCTGGTCAAACCGATGGATTGTCTAATGTAACGGAAATCGAATATGCAAAGCAAAATATACTTTGGTCGCGTTCGGCATAGCCGTAAGTCACCTAAGACCAATCAGTTTAACTATCGTATCTGTATGTTCTATCTTGACTTGGACGAACTGCCGAGTCTGTTTGATCGCTTTTGGTTTTGGTCGATAAATCGTTTTAACTTAGGTAGTTTTAAGCAGAAAAACTACCTCGGTCAGGGCAAAACATCAATCCGCTCAGCCGTTCAAGCGAGGATACGTGAAAAGTTTCACTGTGAGCATATGGGTTCAATTCGTATGCTGACTCATTTGAGCTACTTTGGTCACTGCTTTAACCCAGTGACTTTTTACTATTGTTTTAACGACCAAGGTAATCTAGATTTTCTGCTCGCAGAAATTAACAACACGCCTTGGGACGAGCGCTATACCTATGCGTTTGATAATCGCAAAGGACAATTATTAGCCAGTCAAGGAAAAGCGATAGAAATGAAATTTGCAAAGGAATTTCATGTTTCACCTTTTTTACCCATGGAAATGGACTGCTATTGGCGCTTTATGATCCCAAATGAAATACTCACCGTATATATGAGAAATGATATTGATGGAAAAGCGGTGTTTAACGCCTCTCTGAGTCTTGAGGCAAAACCAGTAAATAGTACAAATTTGGCCAGAGTGTTACTAGCCTATCCGGTCATGACGATAAAAGTGGTTGCCGGCATTTACTGGCAGGCGCTTAAATTATGGTTAAAGCGAGTACCGTTTTTTGATCACCCCCATTCCGCCGACAACTCAGACTCTGTATCGAAGCAACATGCAGTAAACACAAATAAAGGATAATAACGATGAGCAACAGTCTTTCAGTAAAAACGTTAGTTGACCAGCTTCAAAATAAGCATCACTCTAAGAAACGACGCAGTGTGACCAATAAAAACTCACTGAGCTTTTTGCAAAAATCCATTTTTAAACAATTAGCCGAGCTTCAGTATGGCTCGTTGTCGCTGACAGATGGTGCGATTAGCAAACAGTTTCAAGGTTCACAAATGCGTGACTTGGTGGCTGACATTGAAGTGCTCGATCCTCAGTTTTACTGGTATGTTGCTTTGGGCGGCAGTTTAGGTGCCGGTGAAGCTTATATTAATGGCTATTGGAAATCATCGGACCTTACCAAAGTCATTCAGCTTTTTGCAATCAATCAAAGTGTCATGGATTCCGTTGAAGGTGGTTTAGCGCGAGTGACCACCCCTTTGAAAAAAATGTTTCACTGGCTAAACAAGAATACTCGAGATGGCAGTAAGAAAAATATAGTTGCCCACTACGATTTAGGTAACTCATTTTTTTCTGAATTTCTTGACCCCACCATGATGTATTCGGCAGGAATTTTTTATAAGTCAAGCGACTCTATGGAAACCGCTTCATACAATAAACTCGATCGAATTTGTCAAAGACTGCGACTAACAGCCGATGATCATCTGGTGGAAATTGGAACTGGTTGGGGTAGCTTCGCGATTTTTGCTGCAAGAAACTACGGCTGCCAAGTCACCACCACCACAATATCTGAAGAACAGTATGCTTATGCAAAATGCCAAATTGAAAAGGCAGGCTTGCAACACAAAATCACCCTGCTCAAAAAGGATTACCGTGAGCTTGAAGGTAAATTTGATAAGCTTGTTTCCATTGAAATGATTGAAGCGGTTGGTCACCATTACTTTGATACGTTTTTCAATAAGTGCAGTGAACTGCTAAAACCCAATGGCGAAATGCTGTTGCAAGCGATAACTATTGCCGACCAACGATTTGAAAGCGCGAAAAAAGAAATCGATTACATTAAGCGTTATATTTTTCCTGGTAGTTGCATTCCCTCGGTTGATTCCATCAGTAAGAGTGTTACAAAAGCGACTGATATGCGGATCTTAAACTCGGAAGATATTGGGGTCCACTATGCTATTACCTTGCAAAAATGGCGCGAGCAATTTTTTGAAAATATCCAATCGATCAAAGCACAAGGTTTCAGTGACGCGTTTATAAGAATGTGGGAGTTTTATCTTTGTTATTGTGAAGGTGGCTTTAGAGAACGGGTGATCAGTGATATCCAAATGCACATGGTAAAACCCATTGCACGTGTTCCAATGGACTTAGCCCCACTTAACCATTCGGCTAATCAACCAGCAAACTCGGTAAATGGCTAGGAGATAAGCGATTAACACGCTATTTCACATTATTTTCTTTGAAGTCTGTTGGTCACTCGCCATTATTGGTCACAGTAGCCCGCTGTCTTGGTTGGTAGTGGGCTTATTGGCCAGCTATTTGCTGGTTGAACGAAAATATGAACAGCCTTCATCGAAAGAAATCGGCTTTCGCTTAGCAATTGTCGCCGTGGGCCTAGTGATGGAATTGGCGTTTCGATACTTTGCACTCACCAACTACCCTTCGGTTGAATATTTTGTGCCCTCGTGGCTATTTTTAGTTTGGCTTAGTTTTGGGCTCACTTTTCACGGTTGCTACGGTTGGCTTAAGCGCTACTCAATTTGGCTATCTGTAGCCTTGGGCGGCGTATTTGGTCCCTTGACCTATTGGATCGCTAGCCACATTGCGCCCTTTGAAATCAAGCAGCCGGTGCTGTTCACAATAGCAAGTAGTCTATTCTGGGCGCTGCTGTATGGCATTTCTGTACGGTTTTCAGAGATTAAAAAAAGCAATCTCTACATTGCTAATGATGCCCACAGTCCCAGCTAAAATTTAGATCCGCGTCAAGCTAATACTTGTCCCAGTCCAAACTGTTAGAATAAGACCCTACTCAAGTTAATTGCTATCCAAATCTGATCCACCTTCATTGCAGCGGCTAAATTGGTAAAATTCACACTTAAACACATACTTTTTAACACAGTTTGCCATGCGTTTCGCTTAATCCTTGCCCGGCTGAATGTTACAATGATGAGTTGACGATCATTCGATTCTTTATGATTCGATCGATTAGCAATTTTGCAAATTGGCAGGTGACCTCATCGGGTTGCCTTTTTATAAAATAATCAACAAACTTAAAGAAGAAGCAACGATGAAGAGAATAATTACACTAGTGGTCAGTGCACTTTTTAGTGTCGCTACCATCGCCGACGAAGGAATGTGGCAACCTCACCAACTGCCAAGTATTGCCAAACAATTAAAGAAAGCGGGGCTAAAATTAGATCCCAAAGACCTCACCGATCTCACTGGATTCCCAATGGGAGCGATTGTTTCTTTAGGCGGTTGCACCGCTTCATTTGTCTCCGATAAAGGATTGGTTGTCACAAACCATCATTGTGCCTACGGTTCAATACAGTACAACTCAACCGAAGAGAAAAACCTGTTGGAACAAGGATTTTTGGCAAAAAAATATGCACAAGAATTACAGGCGGCACCCGGAAGCCGAATTTATGTCACTGAAAGTATTAGTGATGTCACTAAACAAATGAAATCAGGCCTAAAAGATGATATGTCGGGCAATGAGCGATACCAGTATATCGACACGCAATCAAAAAAATTGGTCGCGGAATGTGAAAGCGACAAAGCCTACCGCTGTTCAGTGGTTAATTTTCATGGTGGCTTAGAATACTACTTATTTAAACAACTCACTATTCGCGATGTACGCATAGTGCACGCGCCAGCCAAAAGCATTGGTAAGTACGGCGGTAATGTCGACAATTGGATGTGGCCACGTCATACTGGCGACTATGCTTTCTACCGAGCTTATGTTGGTAAAGATGGTAAACCTGCTGATTACAGTGAAGATAATGTACCCTACCAACCGAAGCATCATCTCAAAGTGAATGCCAAAGGCGTAGACGATGGTGACTACATTATGGTCCTTGGCTATCCTGGTAGCACTAATCGCTACCGCACTTCAGAAGAAGTCATCAATACCTTTACCAAAAGCTACCCGTTATCAAAAGAATTGATGGGAGCAATGATTGGAATCATCAAAGAAAATTCTGCCGATGGAAGCGAAGCTCGGATTAAATACGAAAGCATGCTAGCAGGATTAGCAAACTATGAAAAAAATCGCGGTAGTATGATTGAAAGCTACCAAAAAGGAACAACCGAACAACGCAAAGTTAAACTCAATCAAGAGTTGCGAAAATGGGTGAAAGCTAAAAAGTCTCGGCAGAAAAAATTTGGCGATTCGCTCGAAAAACTAGACCAGCTGGTTAAACAATCGCAACAAACGGCAAAGCGTGACACTCTGCTTAGTTTTATGCGTTATGCCTCTCAAATGATGAGCACCGCTTCGCGTTTGCACCGTCTCGCGATTGAAAAGCAAAAAGACGATATGCAGCGCGAGCGCGGTTATCAAGAGCGCGACATGAATCGTTTCACACAAGGTATGAAACGTATCAATCGTCGCTACGATGCCAAAGTTGAAATGCCTTTGTTGTTTGAATTGATGGATCGCTATGCGCAATTACCCAATGACCAACGAGTGCCAGAATTTGATCGTTTCTTTGGTCTTGATGATGGCTACAATCCAGAAAAATTAAAATCGCAATTAGCCAGCATGTACGATAAAACGAAACTCGATGAAGAGCAAGTTCGTCTAGCTTGGATGGAAAAATCAGTTAATGATTTTGAAAAAAGTGATGACCCATTTATTCAATATGCGGTGAAAACTTTTGATGCTCGACAGAAACTAGAGCAACAAGGAAAAGAAGAGTCTGGGCAATTTAATGCTGTTCGACCTAAATACATGGAAGCGATTATCGCCTACAACAAATCCAAAGGACTCCCTGTCTATGCGGATGCAAACAGCACCTTGAGAATTACCTACGGAAACGTCAAAGGTTATTCCCCAGCCGATGGAATGTGGGCAAAACCTTTTACGACCCTTGAAGGCATAACAGCTAAGGATACCGGTGTTTGGCCATTTAATTCACCGAGTAAACAGCTGCAACTTATCGAACAACAAAAGTATGGCAAATATGTTAAAAAGTCGCTCGGGTCTGTGCCTGTTAACTACCTTGGTACACTCGATATTACTGGTGGAAACTCGGGTTCACCCACTTTAAACAATAAAGCCGAGCTAGTGGGTTTAGTGTTTGATGGCGTTTACGAAAGTATTATCGGTGATTGGGATTACGACCCCGCGCTTAATCGCTCGATTCATGTTGACTCACGTTACATGCTTTGGGTAATGGAGCATGTGGATGGTGCAGATAATGTGATTAAAGAAATGGAGATTGTTCGCTAGCAAAACCAATACATTAGACAAAATAATAAGCCCCTTGATTGGGGCTTTTTACTAACTGAAACTTTTTTGACTAGCTGCCATCATAAATCGCCAACAACTCTTTGGCATTGCCTCTGTTTTGACCATCACGACTAATAAATCGCCGAACCGGAAATGATTCTATTTCAGCGCCTTCGTAAATCGATCGGGTAATCGCATTGTCATGATTAGAAATTACTACTTTCACCCCACGATTTGCTAAATGCTGAGCTCGATAAGCCAATTCAACCTGTTGATCGTACGAGAAACCTTGCGCGGCGTAGCTAGTGAAGCTGGCAGTCGGCGATAATGGAACGTAAGGAGGATCACAGTAGACAACATCACCTCGTCTTGAGCGATTCATCAAGGCGGTAAAATCGCCACAAACAAACTTAGCGTGACGAGCATGAGTGATAAAATGCCGCATCTCTTTTTCTGGAAAATAAGGCTTCTTGTAACGACCAAAAGGTACGTTGAATCCGCCTGATTTATTGTAGCGGCAAAGGCCGTTAAAGCCATGACGATTTAAATAAACAAACAACGCCGCTCGTCGCCGTCCGGAGACCCCGTTGTTAAACTCTAATCGGTATGCAATATAACGCGAAAGGTGATTATTTTCTTCGGTAAAGAAACGCCGACAATAATCAATAAACTTGCCTCGCTCTCTTTTGAGGTGGCCATATAAATTAATCAGGTCGGGGTTGATGTCACCCAGCAAATATCGCTCAAATGGCAGATTCAGAAATACCGCACCTGAACCAACAAAGGGTTCAATGAGCTTACTTCCTCGAACATGTGGAACAAGTTTATCTAAAACTCTAAACTTGCCTCCCGCCCACTTCAAAAAAGGACGGGTGCGATCTAATTGCATTGGGGTTTAATTGTTTGCTATGAATAAAAACCTGAATTCTACGGAATAAACCACTAAGAAGAAATGCTTAATTGAATTTAGCGAGCGGAATTTAGTAGAGCGGCTAACAGTTGATCGATCTAGGCTCTAAAACTACGCGAAGAATTTTCATTGACATCCAAAGCGCCCGATCCCGCTATTCGCTGATTAAGCTGCGCCGCTTGCCGCCTTGCTTGCACAGGGTTAAGTGCAATTGAGCTGTTGGCTTGTGCCTCGCTAGTTGATTGCAGTGATTCGCTTTGAAGTGGCTGTTGGTCGGGTGAATCGGTTACTCTGACATTGTTGGCGCCTGCCAGCTCGCTTGTTGCGATTGACTGTTGTGAATTATTCGCATTTTGTGAGCTCTGAACCTGTTGTGAGCTCTGAACCTGTTGCGAGTCCTGCGACTGTTGCAATTGCTCGGCAGTGAGTTCAGCTCTCGCTTGATTGATAGAAGCCGCTGCCACAGCAGCCACTCTAACATCTTGAGCGGATGGGTTTGCTGGCGCAAGGGCCGCCCGTTGAACTTGTTCAAGTTTGCGAATGGTCGCTTCAGGGTCATTGGCAACTTTAGAAATATCAATCGAAACATCACCTGACACAGCATAACGTTTGCCATCTGGGCCGGTGGTGTAATTGAGGTTAGGCGCGCTTGCCAATATGCCACCGACCGCGGCGTGGGCTTGTTCATGCGCTCGCACTTCACGATCACGCTGTTGAAGCTTTTGCACCTCAGCTAATTCTTCCGGCTCTAGTTCTTCACGATTTCGTTGCTCCGACGATTGACCATTTTGCTGTTGCTCAGCGGATTGTCTTTCTTCAATCGTCGAGTTTTGTGATTCACTGGCGTTTTGTGGAATATCAGCTTTCGCCGAAGACTGACTAAACTCGGTTGAATTCTTACTCTGGCTCGAATCGGTTGCAGCTGGGGGCTGCGGAATTTTAGGACGTTGTGCCTTTTCAGCTGCCACAGCTTCAGTCGGCAGGTTAGCCGTATTCACTGGAATTGCGATGGGCGCTGAAGTAATTAACATGCTGGCTCTAAAATCTATACTTTAATGTCAATAATACTGCCTAAAATATCCGAAGCAGTCTGAATCACTTTGGCATTCGCATTGGCATCGATTTCGGCGGTTTTCAGCTCGACCAATGAAGTGATCAGCTGATCGTTTTGCTGCAGTTGATCCGGTGTTTTTGCAACAGATTGTGAAGCAATCTCAGTAGCGGCCTCGGTTGCTCGAGATTGAGCATTTTGGAAGCCTTGTACGCCAATATTTAGCGCATCGTTTATTTGCATAGCAGTCTCCTATCAACCAAATCTTGTTTTGACCCAATCCTAAAAAACAGTTTGGGAAAAAATTTATCGAGCAAAAACTGGTACTCGACAGTATTGTATCGGCTGAATGTAGAAAAAGTTGAGCAAATATTAGCCTGAAAGTGGCGTAGTTACTGAGAAAAGCAACACAATATAGCGCTTATGAAATGGCATTGATGGGTTTTAAATAACTAGAAAGCATTATCATGGTTTTTATTATAACCATTGATTTCATATAGCTAGCCGAGCAAAACAAGACTCCAGATGGTAATCAATAAAATAACAGCGACAAAAACCAGTGCCGAACCAATATCTTTGGCTCTACCAGCCAACGGATGCTGCTCATCACTGATTCGATCGACCACCGCTTCAAGGGCAGAATTTACCAACTCCGCCATGACCAAAAGAAACAAAGGTAATATCAACCAAAGTAATTCATTGCGATTGTCGGCCAGCAAAACGGCCGTTGGAATTCCAACAAGGGCTAACACAAGCTCCTGACGAAAAGCCGCTTCATGTTTCCATGCGGCTTGCAAACCTTGCCACGAATACCTGGTTGCATAGACGATTCGCATCAGCCCTTTTCTACCTGGCTTGGCCATTTATTTCTTTTCCTGAGTGGCGCTTGGAAAATTCGCTTTATCTTTTTTCACAATATTCTTAACATCTTCTAAGAGTTGCTTGGCATCAAATAAAATCCCATCTTTAATTGTGTATTTAACCCCG
Source organism: Kangiellaceae bacterium (assembly GCA_965230525.1). GTDB lineage: Bacteria > Pseudomonadota > Gammaproteobacteria > Enterobacterales > Kangiellaceae. Next base: position 2,225,090 of record OZ246008.1, on the reverse strand, counting down.
CCAACCGTTACCGGCTTGTTCGAATCGTCCAGCTTGACGTGACCAGTCCCATAAAGTGTCTTAAAGTTTCGTAGTGGGTTTTCTTCAACTATCACTAAATCGGCCAGTTTTCCTACCTCGATTGAGCCGATTTGGCTTTCCATACCGAGCGCCTCAGCACCATTGATTGTGGCCGATTTAATCACTTCAAGCGGGTGAAAACCAGCCTCTTGTAAAAGCTCTAGTTCTCGAATATAGCCAAACCCATAAGTTTTATAGATAAAACCCGAATCACTTCCTGTGGTCACTCGCCCGCCATGATTCTTAAAGTCATCGATAAAAGCCATCCACTTGCGATAATTTTTCTTCCAGTTGATTTCATCTTGGGTAGTCCAATCAAACCAATAAGAGCCATGAGCATAGCGACTCGCTTGGAAAAATTTCCATAAAATCGGCGTGGTAAATTCTTTATGCCAATCGGCATTCCGCTCTCTCATCAAATCGCGGCTTGCTTCATAAATGGTCATGGTAGGGTTAATGGTAAAATCTAATTCGATCAACTCATCACGAACAGCGTTCCATTTTTCGCTGCCAGGATCTGCTGCTTGCTGCCAAAGTTTTCCGGCTTCACCAAAGCGATGTTGTTCATCGTTGTAGTTGTAATCCAGCGGATAGTCTTGAATGACTTGATTCTCGAACATTGCCTCAGGTAGTCCGTACCAATGTTCCATAGTGGTAAGTCCCATACGTGCACTGTCTAAAGCATTGACTCGAACAACATTAAGCTGGGCATGATGCATGGCAGTGCCTAAACCATGCTTTTTGGCTTCATCGACGGCGGCTTTAAAAATCTTGGGATGAGCGCCAAAAAACTTAATACCTTTGGCGCCTTGCTTGCTAATGCTTCTAACCCATTTCTTTGCTTCCTTGGCGTTTTTAAAGGGTCCATTATTACCTGCACCAAATCCAAAATAGGGAATAATTCGCGGTGCAGTGATGGTATTTTTTCTACTCGCTTCAACATGCTGCAAAACAAACTCTGCGCCATTAAAACTCCCAGGTTCTCGTACCGTGGTGATCCCATGAGCCAGCCAAAGTTTTAACGAATATTCAGCGGTTGAAACTTGGTGCGCTCCTCCAATATGAGCGTGCATATCGACGAACCCTGGCAATACGTAATGGCCAAAAAGATCGATTTCTTTATCACCCGCTTGCGCTTTGGGACGAGTTTTGACAATCGGCACCCCCGGATGTCCGACATCTGCAATTTGGGTAATTTTATTGCCTTCAATCACAATATCCACCGGCCCGCGCGCAGGAGCACCTGCTCCATTTATAAAAGTCACACCGCGTAAAATCAGTTTATTAAATGGGCCCTCTCCTCGCGTTCTATCCGGTGCGGGTTGAGGTGGCTTTGCAAATACCTCATTGCTGAAGATCAAAACTATCAATAAGATGCAACTGTTCAATAAATTACTTAGCTTTAGCATAATTATTTTCCGAGGGTTATTTTTTGAAGTTTATTTTTTCGATCGTTATTCTTTTGATGCTTTTTTTCGAACGTAATTTTTCTTGCGTTTTGGTCCGAGAATTAGTTTACGATAAATATTTTGCGAACAGTATTTTTGCGAAAATCAACCTTTGTCACTTATTTTCCATGGCTTATTTACGTCGCAGTTGAATTCCGCTTTTATCTATTTTAATTTGTCGCTTCTTGTACATTCGCCCTAAGGTTGCTTTGAACACCTTTTTACTCACCCCAAACGTTTGGTAAATAATGTCGGGTGAGGTTTTATCATTCACTGGATAATGTCCATCATTTTGTTGCAGCAACGTTAAAATTTTTGACTGCAATGAACTCGCTTCATCCGAACCTTGCGGGGCTGTCATGGTCATATCGACTCTACCATCGGGACGAACATTTTTAATATATGCGGTGCAGGCTTGTCCGTATTTTAGAGGTTGTAAAACGTCACTAAAATGCAACAGCCCCCAGAACTTGTTGTTAATAATGAGCTTATACCCAAGATCGGATTTTTCACCAATAAGTGCTTTCACTTTTTGTCCAACTTTAAGCCCACTGGTTTCGGCTTTAACAAATCGATTTAATTTGGAACTGGCAGCAATCCGCCCGGTATTATCCTGATACACCGCAACGATGTGTCGTTCACCGACTTTCATTGGGGTCGATTGCTGACCGAAAGGTGCAAAAAGATCTTTGGGTAATCCCCAATCTAAGAATGCTCCAACTGAGTTACTTGATACCACTTGTAAACACGCAATCTCGCCAACACTAGCTCTCGGTTTCTTAGTGGTAGCCACCGCCTCGTCGTCTGAATTACGATAAACAAACACCTCTATTTTGTCACCGGCTTCACAATGACTGGGCGTTTGTCCTTTGGGCAAAAATAATTCACCGATATGACCGGCCGCAAGAAAAGTCCCTCGACCGGTTTTTCTGACTATTTTTAGGAAATTATGTTGGCCAAATTTAACCATTTGATCTGTCTGCTTGAAATAGAACTATAGAAGTGGCGTTATATTAACATAGCTACAGGCAGTTTGGAGGATTTGGCTGGTTGGTTGCGGGCCTTGGGACTCGGCGGACGGTTTAATGTGAGGAATAACCCCGAGACAAGGTGCATCAATCGCCTGTTTTAGATAGTCCAAGTTTTGTTGATAGCGTTGCATTTCATCCACAACAGAACAGGCCACCCAGCCAACAAGTGTGAGGCCGCGGGCTTTGATAGACTCAACTGTCAGTAAAGCATGGTTGAGGCAACCGAGCTTCATGCCAACCACCAAAATCACCTGCAAGTTTTGCGATTCAGCGTAATCCGCATAGGTCTGGGTTTGATTGAGTGGCACTAGCCAGCCTCCTGCGCCTTCTATCAGCAAGAAATCTTGTTTAAACGAACTTAATGTGCAAGTTTTTGCCAGTGAGTCGACCGATAGCGCGACCCCCTCTTCTTCAGCCGCAATATGTGGTGCAATGGCAGCTTTGAGAGCGATGGGGTTGATGGATGAGTAATCAACCGTTGGAGTGATCAGTTGCTGCATGTGCAAGGCATCAGCGTTTTTTAGCTGTTGCTCTTCAAGCACTGAGCCGGCAGCGACAGGCTTGAGTGCCATCACCGATTGACCTGCATTTTGCAGCGCCTTGATCAAGCTGCAAGTCACTAATGTTTTTCCGGCATCGGTATCGGTTCCGGTAATAAAAATTCGTCGAGTTTGATTGAGCATAGTTTGTACTTAATTAAGATTTATCTGTGCTATGAATGACTATTTAGCTTGTTTAATATCAACGGAGTAAGTGTGATAGTCACCTTGCTGTGGTTGCTGTTTTTTCCAAGCATGCCCGTAAATCACTTCGTAAGTTGACGGCAGTTGGCCATCCTGCCAGCGAAAAGTTTCGTAAGCTTTTTCTAACAGTTTGAATTTTTGTTTGCCCATAAGCCCCTTCGCGCGCTTATTATCTAAGTTATTCGCGCCAATCGCTTTAAGATCTTTCATCAAGCCCCGTAACGTTTGGTAAGTCATGGTAATGATGTCTCTATCCATCACGGTATTTTCAAAATGAGCCGCGTGCACGCGATCACCGACGATATGCATATCGATAAAATCATTAACATGCACACCACTATCAACTTGTTGCCAACTTTGTTTTAGTTCGATCAGCGTGTCCGGTCCAAGGCTCGAAAAAATCAACAACCCTCCCGGTTTTAAAACTCGGTTTAGTTCTTGATAGACATTTTCTGACGCGATTAACCATTGTAGGGTGAGATTAGAAAAAACTAAGTCAAACTGATTCGTCTCAAATGGTAGTTGCTCAAGATCGGCTACTTGATAATCGACCTTATTAAATAGGCTATTTTGTTTTTTTGCATACTCAATCATACCCGGCGCAAGATCCACACCGGTAGTTTTAGCCTTGGAAAATCGCTTGTTTAGAATACGACTACAATAGCCCGTCCCGCAGCCAGCATCCAGAATTTGCTTGGGCTTAATGTTCATTAACTCAAGTCGCTCCAGCAAACGGCTGGCGACCTCTTTTTGCAAAAAAGCAGCGCTTTCATAGCTTTTCGCTGCCTTACTAAATGAATCGGCGACGGCTTGTTTAGGGATCGACATGGTCAATTCTGAACTCGTTCTAGTTTTTGTCATGATGCTTTTTAAGAAAGTCTAACACTTCTTCAACGAATAAGTCTGCTTGTGATAAAAAAGGCGCATGCCCTGACTTTTTAAAAGTGACAGATTGGCTGGCCGGCGCGAATTCTGCCACTTGCTGAGCTGACTTAATCGGCACCAAGGTATCTAACCTTCCGTAAACGCGTAAAAATGGCATTTCTAAATCAGTCAAGTCATCTAGTAAATCCACTTGGTCAAGAATTTCTAAGCCACCTTGCAATGCAATTTCGCTTGGCATCCCGACATCAAAAACCTTACTTTTGAGTGCAGCAATATCTTGTTTTTGGGTCGGACTTCCCATGGTTTGAATACTTAAAAATTTAATCAATGTTCCTCTAAAATCCTTTTTCAAATAGTCGATAAAACTACTCAAAACCTGACGGTCCATTGCATACGGCCAGCGCTGATTAGCCACAAAGCAAGGACTTGAGGCAACCGTAATTAATTGCTTAACTCGAGCCGGAGCTTGCGCCGCAATCGCCGTGGCCACCAGCCCGCCAAGCGACCACCCCATTAATGAAAATGTTGCAGGTAGCCAGGGTAAAATTTGATTGGTTAGAAACGCCAAGTCATAGTTGATGTTATTTTTGCTAGCAATTTCATTTAATGGTTTTGCGCTATGGCCAAAACCCGGTATATCGACGTTATAAACCGTAAAATGTTGCGCTAACTGAGGCAGCACCGTTTGCCAAATTCCGCCGTGCAGTCCCCATCCGTGCAACAAGACTAATGCCGGGCCCGTTCCCGAAACTTCGATATAAGGTTTGCAATGCTGCTCAGAAAACGAATCATTAGCAGGCTCTTGGTGTGTCATCATGATTCTCTTTCTCTCAATAAGACCTTAGCTAGCTGATCGACCAACTGCTTTATCTGTTGCTCGCTATGACTTGCACTCAAAGTAATTCGAAATCGCTCGGTGTTAGTCGGCACCGTGGGTACTCGAATGGCCCCCACCAAAAAACCCGCGGCTTTTAACTGCTGATGAGCTTGCATTAAACGCTGACTATTACCAACCAAGATAGGCTGGATTGCCGTTGTCGAAGGCAACAAATTAAGGCCAGCTTGACCTGACTGCTGCCTAAAAAAGTCGATATTACTTTTTAATTTATGCCGCGCTGTTGAGGTGTTTTTGATTAACCGTAAGTTATGTAAATTGGCATCCGCAACCATCGCAGGCATCGCGGTGGTGTAAATATAAGGGCGTGCAAATTGTACTAAGTAATCGATCAGCGTTTGACTGCCGCTCACAAATGCACCAAATCCACCCAGTGCTTTTCCGAACGTTCCCATTAGTACAGGTAATTGCTGTTGTTTCAGTCCAAACCATTCAGCACTCCCACGGCCATTTTTACCAACCACACCCAGCCCGTGCGCATCGTCAACCATAAGTATTGCCTGGTATTTTTTGCATAGTCCTGCAATTTTATCCAGCGGTGCTAAATCGCCGTCCATACTAAAAACACCATCCGTCACAACCCACTTTTGTTCAGCCGTTTTTTTTAGTCTATTTTCAAGAGCATCAAGGTCGCAGTGAGCGTATCGACAGGCCTCCGCTGCCGATAATTTAACACCATCAATCAACGAAGCATGGTTTAATTTATCGGCAATGATTAGATCGCCTTTTTTGGCTAAGGTTTGAAGTATTGCCAGATTCGCCATATAGCCCGTTGAAAAAGTCACTGTTGCCTGCCGTTGCAAAAACGAGCTTACTTCGGCCTCTAATTGTTGATGAACTTGATGATGGCCACTCACTAAATGCGAAGCACCGGAACCAATACCTAGGGTTTCTACTTGTTGCTTAATTCGTTCAATGGTTGAAGGATGGCTGGCTAAACCGAGATAGTCATTAGCAGAAAAATTGATCAACGAACGGCCATTAATCACAACTTGAGCCGCCTGATTTGATTGTAACAAGAGTCGCTCTCGCCAATTCGATTGCGATTGCCGTTGGCTGAGTTCAAGCTGAAGTTTTTGTTCCAATGACTGCATCAGTTTTTAAGCATCAGTTTGCTTCACCGTTTAGCTTCGTCAACCTGCTAGACTATACGGCCGCAGCGTTATGGTAGAGCTTTTTAGTGTGCCGAGACGAAGCATTGTGATCATTGTTTGAATCGTTTGAATGCGCCTGCGTCGAATTTAATGGACTTGCGCTCGACGGTTCACTGCCCTCTGCGGTTATACCTAGGCGTTTAAACAATTGAACATCACGATTGACTTCAGGATTGTCTGTAGTCAATAGTTTATCGCCATAAAAAATAGAATTAGCACCAGCAAAAAAGCACATCGCCTGCATTTCATCGCTCATATTTTCGCGACCAGCCGATAGACGCACATAAGATTTTGGCATCATGATTCGGGCAATCGCAATCATGCGAATAAAATCAAAACTATCAATCGCTTCGGCATCTTCCAGTGGTGTTCCCTTTACCGCGATTAATTGATTAATCGGCACGCTTTGTGGGTGCTCGGGCAAATTAGCCAAGGCTTGCAGCAATCCAAGACGGTCATTCACCGTTTCGCCCATGCCCAAAATCCCGCCAGCACAAACTTTCATTCCGGCATCTCGCACATGCGCCAAAGTTTGCAATCGATCTTCAAATGTTCGAGTGGTAATAATTTGATCGTAATACTCTTCAGATGTGTCCAAATTGTGATTGTAGTAATCTAACCCAGCTTGTTGTAATTCATTAGCCTGATCGCCGGTTAACATTCCCAAGGTCATGCAAGTTTCCATGCCGAGTTGTTTGACTGCTTTAACCATTTCAAGCACAACAGCAAAATCTTTTTCTCTTGGAGAGCGCCAAGCCGCCCCCATACAAAAACGAGTTGCTCCGGTTTTTTTCGCCTCGCTGGCCGCGGCAACCACTTTTTCTACTGCCACCAACTGCTCTTTAGATAAACCAGTATTATGGTGACCACTTTGTGGACAGTAGGCACAGTCTTCTGGGCAAGCGCCGGTTTTAATACTCATTAAAGTTGAAGTTTGCACTTGATTTGGTTCAAAATTTTGTCGATGAACGGTTTGTGCTTGGAACAACAAATCGTTCATGGGTAACTGGTAAAGTGCTTTAATTTGCGCGAGTTGCCAGTCATGACGCAATTCACTGGAATCTCCAGCCTTCGCTTGAGCAGAGTGACCTGTCGGTTGGTTTCTCGCTGGATGATTAGATTGAATCGGTTGATTGGATTGTTCGCTATTACTTAAATTAGGCTGCACTTGACTCATGATTTAGTTTACTCTTAGCTAAATAGTCGGCTACCGGAATTTGGCCGTTTAGATGTTCAGTGATTGTAGCGCGCGATGATAGGTGAGTGAGATAAAACTTCAATTATCAAAATCAGCTTAGTTTACTACCGGTTAAATTATAACCAAACCCATCAACCATTGCGACTAATTGCCCATAATTAGCTGGTTTTGTGACAAGGAGATGTCATCGATGGATTTATTTGAACGATTTAAAATAATCACTAATTGCGTTCTTTGTGGTTGTAAGGTTAACCAGTTTAAGCCGGTCCAGTCTAATTCGAGCCAGTCTAAACCGACTCAAACTAAGCCAAAACAAAGCTTTTTACTAGAATCCACCATCCCAAGCCAGGCTAAAATACTTTGCCATTTCTGCCATCAACGATTACCCCTAACCAAACACAGCTGTTTTAGTTGCGGCCTGCCACTCGCAAGCAACGTTTCTGACTCACAACCGCTTGATGGCCAGCAGTTGATCTGTGGAAGTTGCCTGACAGAGAGTCCCGCATTCGACCAAACCGTGAGCGCGTTTCATTATGAGTACCCAATCAACCATTTTATTTCACAGTTAAAATACAGCGCCCAATTGCAATATTTGGATTTATTAGCCGACTACTTGCTCGCGGCAATAACAAAAAGCTATCAGCACCAAGATCTGCCTGAGCGATTAGTGCCAGTGCCGCTGCATAAAAGTAAAATAGCGCAACGCGGGTTTAATCAGTCACGTTTACTGGCACAGCGACTAACCAAACCATTAAGCACGCCCGTAATCAAAAACGGTATTTATCGAATTAAAAAGACCCTGGCTCAATCGGGACTAGATTCCTCACAACGTAAAAACAACATTAAAGGTGCGTTTAAAATTAATACCCATATTCCAAAACATGTTGCAATTATTGACGATGTGGTAACGACCGCGATGACAGTGACCGAATTGACGCAACAGTTGAAACTCGCAGGCGCGCAGAAGATCGATATTTGGTGTCTAGCGCGGGCTTATGAGCTCTAGCCAGCCACAGAATCACCATTGCCGACAGCCCCCTAAAAGTCGCTTTGTGCACGTTTTGTAACACTCTGGCTAAGTAGATCATCAAGAAGCTGATATAATGATCAGTGTCTTAATTATCCAGCCTCAAATTCGGCATCTACACCATAGGAATCTTGTTTTTGGTACCTCGTGAACGTTCGACCCAAATATTTCAGATAGCGCTGCCCATTATTGGCGGCATGATGTCGCAAAATATCCTGAATCTAGTCGATGCTGGTATGGTAAGTCAGTTAGGTGAGGCCGAGTTGGCTGCCGTTGGACTCGCGAGTTTTATCAATTTTGTGGCAGCGGCCATCTTTATGGGTTTTTCTTCAGGCGTTCAAGCCACGGTTGCTCGCCGAATTGGCGAAGGCAACTCGTCTATTGCAGCAAATCCACTCAATGGCGCGCTGGTCCTTATCTTCTTAGCGACCATTCCAACCAGTTATTTATTAATGAGCTATAGCACCGAAATAATGAGTGCCCTCAATAGCGACCCGCGAGTGATCGAAGAAGGTGCAAAATATTTAGATGCCAGACTGATAGGCATTATGGCAATCGGGATGAATTTTAGCTTTCGCGGTTATTTAAGCGCAATAAAGCTGACTAAGTTCTATTTTAAAACCATTGTCACAATGCATATTCTCAATATTTTTCTGAATTACGTTTTAATATTTGGAAATTGGGGATTCCCCGAAATGGGCACCGAGGGTGCAGGCTTGGGAACAACGATTTCAATGTTTGGCGGCACTCTAATGTACGTGTGGCTGACTATGAAACACACCAAGCATTTTGGTTTTGGTGCTCATTTGCCTTCAATGCAAACCATTAAACAATTAATAAAAATATCTCTTCCCGCGTCAATGCAGCAGTTATTTTTTGCCCTTGGCTTTACCCTGTTATTTTGGATTGTCGGCAAAATTGGTACTGCGGAATTAGCCGCTGCTAATATTTTAACCACGCTTACTTTAGTTGCCATTTTACCCTCAATAGGCTTTGGGATGAGCGCTGCCACCTTAGTCGGTCAAGCCCTTGGTCGTAAAGAAATAGAAGATGCTTACCAATGGGCTTGGGACACTTCTAAAATTGCAGCTGCCTCGATTTTGCTACTCAGCCTCCCAATGTTATTTGTTCCCGAACTGATATTATCAATCTTCTTCGATCGACCCGACACCATTGAACTGGCCAGAGTGCCATTACAGTTAGTCGGCATTGCTATTGTGATAGACGCCTACAACTTAGTATTAATGTCGGCATTACAAGGCGCTGGTGCCACTCGGATCACTATGATTGTGAGCATCGTTTGCCAATGGTTAATCTTCTTACCGCTGGCTTGGATCATCGGTCCATATTTAGGAATGGGGCTAACCGCCATTTGGCTAACCCAAGGATTGTATCGATTATTTCAAGCGTTTTGGTTTGCCTCGCTTTGGCGAAAGCGGGAGTGGACTAAGATTAAGGTATAAGGCAGCTTTTTATCTAAAGCGGAAGCTTTAGCTTTTTCCTTTTTTAAGGTAAAAGCATTTCGTAGCGCTGGCGCTGCGAAACGCCCCTAATCTTAGATTTAAAAAAAGACCACAAAGGTCCGCAAAGGGAACGGTGCAGTCTTCAATATTCCCTAAACTCACTCAATCCAAACACAAAACAATCAAAATAGATTCGCAACTAAAAACTACCAACAAACATAAGACAAGCCCAGTCACTGAAAAATTTGATATCATGGATTTTTAAAATCTAAAACCCCCCCTTATGACTCAAAACGAAATCCAGTCTTTTTTCAATCTCACCCCCGACGGGGTTCTTGACGCCATTGAGTCAGTTGGCATCCAGCCGCAAGCCGCATTGCTTGCGCTTAATAGTTATGAAAATCGAGTTTATCAATTCCGAGATTATAATGAACAAAAATATGTGGTTAAGTTTTACCGCCCCAATCGCTGGACCGATGAACAAATACTTGAAGAGCATGAATTTAGTTTTGAATTGGCCAATAGCGAAGTCCCGGTTATTGCGCCACTCGAATTTGACCAACAAACCTTACTCAAATCGAATGGCTTTAGATTCTCAATTTTTGAATGCAAAGGGGGTCGCACACCCGAGCTCGAAGACAAAAAAACCTTAGAATGGATTGGGCGATTTATCGGCCGGATTCATTTAGTTGGCGAAAGTAAGTCTTTTAAGCATAGACCAGCGGTTAATGTCGAATCTTATGCTCAGGCTAGCCAACGATATTTGTTGGAAAATGATTTTATTCCATCACACATTTTACAAGCTTATACCGCGCTTACAGACCAACTCATTGAAATTTGCCTACAACGATTTGAACAATTAGGCGATTATCAATCCCTTAGACTCCACGGTGATTGCCATCCAAGCAATGTTTTGTGGACCGATGACGGGCCTCATTTTGTTGATTTCGATGATTCAAGAAGTGGCCCCGCGATTCAAGATCTATGGATGTTGATTACTGATGCGACGGATAAAAACCTATGGAATAACTTACTGCAAGGTTATGAAGACTTTTTTGAGTTTGACGACCGACAATTTAAAATCATGGAACCGCTCAGAACCATTCGCATGATCCATTATAGCGGCTGGTTGGCTCAGCGGTGGGATGACCCAAGCTTTAAACATAACTTCCCGTGGTTTAATACCACGCGTTACTGGGAAGATAATCTGCTTTCACTCAAAGAGCAGTTAGCGACCATTCAGCATAGCACCTACTAATTTAAGCCCAATAACCACTATTCAGTTTTGGTTCAGTTTACCTTCGAGATAATACCTTCCAAGCTAGTTAAATTAAGCAACTAAGTCTGATTTCAAGGAGTTGGGAATGGGTAATCACAAAGAAAAATTTAGACATATTCTTTATGCCATATTGTTCCTGTTTACCTACATAGGCGCTCAAAATTTAACTTTGGCAATTTAACGACATATCACATCTTATTTCATTCTCTTCCCTGCCGGCTGGTGTCCCATTTGACCAGTCGGTTTTTTTTGATCGCTAAACTCCTCGCCTTAGTTGCAAATTAAAATGCCATTTGAGCTAGCCCAGTAAAAATTTGCTACAATAACGCCACCCCCTTTTAACCACCAACGCGACACAATGTTGATTTGTTTGGATTAATAATGCTATGTCACATCTTTTGTTTAAATTAAGCGGCGTCCCCGAGGACGAAGCCGAGGATATTCGAGACTTATTAGAGTCGGCTGAAATCGAGTGGTATGAAACCGATTCAGGACGTTGGGGTTTGGGCTATGCCGCAATGTGGACGCGTGAAGAATCTAAGGTGGAACGAGCGAAAGAACTTATCAAAGCTTATCAAATAGAGCGCTACCAAAAAGCCCAATCGGAATTAGAGCAATTAGAACAATCAGGACAAAAGATAAGCCGATTAGAATTTTTTATGCAGTCACCAATCAAATTCACGCTACTGGTTATCTTTGCGGGATTGCTAGGCTACTTTACAGTCGTGCCTTTTTTCGGGTAGCCCATTCGAACCAGCGACGTTTACCACGAGCAAATAACATGCAAACCGACCCAAAGAAACTTTTAAAAAACCACGAAAAACTTAATCACTCTGAAATGAAAAAAGTCATCTCTCACACCCAACGTGAAAAAGATGACTGGTTTATTAATTCAATCATGGTAGAAGGCTGTGAAGTGCCGTTTAAGTTCAAACGAAAAACACAATACAAGCAATTACAAAAAGGTCAACGCGTCAATCTAACCTATTACCCTGAAACTGAAGTGGTTGCAGGGCTTGAATTTGAAACCATGAAAGTGGTCAGAATTAAACTTTCTTAAGTTAAATCCTTTGGATTGAACCAGCGAGATAAAGTCGAGACTAATTCAATTAAGTCAAGCTAAGCAGAAATCTTAGTCACTTTCTCATCTTCAGTCACTTCATCCTCAGAAGAACTATCTTCCAATAAAACCTCTGGACGAGCTTTTAATGCTTTTGCCAACACATCCTTATTTTCGGCAACCAACATACCAATGCTTTCAATTTGCTCCTCAGAAAGCCCATCAATCGAACGCTCCATCCACAAACTAACATTTTCAGCAAGCTCCAACATTTTGTCATAGTTGTCAGCTGATTTTTTGTCGGTAAAGGTTTTATTAGAGTCGCGATCTGACATATATAAAGTCACCACTGCCATAGGAATGCTCCCATTGATTAATCATTAGTTGAATGCCGCTTGTTGAAATAATTCGAACAACAAGCCACGGAATTGATATTGCAACACATACTACCTATACAAGTAGTATATTGCAAGCGTTAGATTGGAGTCTTTATTATTATAGTTTTGATTAAACCGAGATTGCTTCGTCCCTCGCAATGACAACATAGCTCTGCTTTTATGAGTTGGCATAACTCTCTGTCATTGCGAGGAGGCACGACGCGGCAATCCCTTCACTTCGATATAAAACTTAAAACCCAGATTGCTTCGTCCCTCGCAATGACAACCTAGCTCTGTCATTGCGAGGAGGCACGACGCGACAATCCCTTCACTTCGATCTAAAACTTAAAACCCAGATTGCTTCGTTCCTCGCAATGACAACATAGCTCTGCTTTTATGAGTTGGCATAACTCTCAGTCATTGCGAGGAGGCACGACGCGGCAATCCCATCACTTCGATCTAAAACTTAAAACCCAGATTGCTTCGTTCCTCGCAATGACAACATATCTCTTGTCATTGCGAGGAGGCACGACGTGGCAATCCCCTCACTTCGATCTAAACCCTAAACCGAGATTGCTTCGTCCCTCGCAATGACAACATAGCTCTGCTTTTATGAGTTGGCATAACTCTCTGTCATTGCGAGGAGGCACGACGCGGCAATCCCTTCACTTCGATCTAAACCCTAAACCGAGATTGCTTAGTCCCTCGCAATGACAACATAGCTCTGCTTTTATGAGTTGGCATAACTCTCTGTCATTGCGAGGAGGCACGACGCGGCAATCCCTTCACTTCGATCTAAACCCTAAACCGAGATTGCTTAGTCCCTCGCAATGACAGTTTTTCTCCCGCTACTAGCAGTAAATCTAACCACCATATTGCAAGGACCTCAAAATACCATTCAACATAGCCTAATTTAATATCTGATTACTATTATCCTGGCACCAATCATATTAGTAAATTGCAACTCGCCTGATTACCGCGTGGCCTTTGTAACAAGTGTTATCATATATTTGAACTTCAATTTTCTTTTTAGTGGTTAAAGCAGTTAATAAAACCGAAAGCACTTGTTCGACATTGCTTTTTGCTGGGTCGATTGCTAGAGTTGAGTTTGTTGCTGTTGTTCCTGAACAATCATTTGGATTAAGTGGTTCCTTATCTATAACAAAAAACGCTTCTCCATCCATATACCCAGTTAGAATTTTTTCGATGAATAAGTCATTTTGTGCGACCTGGCCGGCAAGGGCTGGGGATGTAACGCAAAGGATTATCAGTGTAACCAACAATCGATTTATCATAATTAACTCCTGTAGTTTGTACTATAAACACTCATTGTGATGAGTGTTTTTGCTTTAAAAGTTTCAATAATAATTTTTGCTCTAAGGAATCTTTCAAAAATCAAGTCAAAAAGCTGGCGTTACTCGTTTTTCGATATTGTCATAACGATTTTTGGGTAATTCCCTTCGCACCCATTTATGTAGATATTTATTTGTTTTTTAGCTGAATGTCCCGTCAAAAACAAAGAGTATATTTCACTAAACATAGCGTTTGATTTGGGCAAGGCATAAAATGAAGTATTTGAACAGGAGTCTGGATTTATGACGTTACTGTGTTTAATGTAAACGATTTCTCTTTCCGGATAAGGATATATTTGAGTGACGTTACCCCAGCTAGTCCATTCTCCTGCGAAGCATGTTACAGGAAGTACCATTAACAAAATTAACACTATCTTTTTCATGTTTAAATATCTCCACCGAGAGAAAGAACCCCGGAATTTATTGGTTAATTAGGAATTCAAACTAGACAGGTTTTAAGACAAACCTAGAGTGATTTAAAATCCTTTTTGTTTCTCTCGAACAAGAGGTATTTTCTCTTGTTTTTTATTACGCTATTTTCCTATCAAGTTTTTATCGATTTGTTTTACGCTATATTGTTGGGTTGTTCAAGCTAACCTAACCAACCGAATTCACTAGCAAAACGCTACTACTCAATATGTAAAGCAGTTAACCTGCAAGAACTTTCACTCGTCAAGATGTAGTCCATTCTAACTATTTTCCATTGTGCAGATTTAGCAGCAAGGACCATCGAGAGTTGAGCCAATCGGCTTTCTTTAGGAGTTCCATCAGCGTTATTTAGATCTATATACATTATTCCCCATTTACAAAAATCCAATCCTTCATTGGTATAAAAACCGGCAATTGAGTCTCCTTCTGCAAAAACTCGTTTAACCGTTCTTACTTCCAATAATTGATCGGCAATGCATGTAGTGTTAAACAGAAATAAAGTAATCGTCACGAATACGCTCTGTGCGAACTTCATAGTCACCTCCTCTACCAAGAGCTCTATCTCTAGGCGTTTAATAGCTAATAAGGAATTCAAATCGGACGAGGTTTAAGATAAACTCAAAATGATTCAAAATCCCTTTTGTTTAATTGTTCTTTTGAAAAAGGAATTAGTTTTCCTTTTTTATTCGTCATTTCCCATTCGAATAGTTATCGATTTATTTCTGGCTAAGTTGCTGGGTTTCGCGACAAGCTCTACCCAACCTACTCACTTAATTTCTATGATTGCCAACCCTAATAAATGTGATGATAGGAAGTTTGCCTTTATTGGCCGCACTGCAATCTAATTTTGTTCCACCTATATCAACTTTGGTACCTGATGACTGGGCAGCTATGGCAAGAGTCAACATATACCTTTTTTGTTCTGTCATTGTACTTAAGTCAATAATTCCCCTGTGGGCTCCCCAAGTTGCATCGCACTCCGACGGACCTTTAGTATCTCCAGTCGTTGATAAATAGAAAAACTCTCCATTACCAGACTGTACGTGTTTTATATTCACTTGATTCAATGACCACCCAGCTGCACTAACTACAGTTCCGGTTAGTAGCAATCCAACAAACACAATTCCTTTAAACCTTCTTTCAACCTTATTCAGTTTGATGATTTGTGATATACCAAATCAATTAAGCCCGCCGGTCACTTGGATATTGTTAATACGACAAGTTCCCCCATCACTATTGGTATAAATAGTCACCGTTTTTCCAGCTAGCGATAATGCTAGCGCACTACCGTAAACTCGATTTCGTTCTTCCGGCGTTCCTTGAAAATAGATCCAACCGTACACACCACCATCGCAGTTATCCGGTGAAATATTTCCGGTTAATCTAATCGCCGGATTGGAACCATGAGCCAATAGTGATGTTATTTTTCCTGACACATAACTTGAACCAGCAATGCTTGTTGAGCTGATAATTGCTAAGAGCATTCCTAAACATATTTTTTTCATAGTTTCTTCCTTACTGAGAGAACGGTCTCTCGTTTTTATTAGTTAATAAGGAATTTAGATTAGATAGGTTTTAGACAAACCCAGAGTGATTCAAAATCCCTTTTGTTTAATTATTTATCGAACGTAAAATTAGCTTTCTTTCGTTTTGTTAGCTAATGCCCAATCAAATTATTATCGATTTATTTCAGGCTATGTTGTTGGGTTTCGCTACCAGCTCTACACCAACCTACTTTTTAACCCAACTTACCGCGTTATTTTTCCAATATAACCTCTTCAAATATGACATTCTTTGCCCTAACTTCGAATGGTGAGTCGTCAAATTCAAAGTTGTGAATATACACTCCATTTTCTAAATATAATTCATGTATCAACAGGTCTCCGTAGCGCGTAATATTTCCAAAATCACTGCTTACAACGCCCTCATAACGCAACTTATATATTCTATCATGCATCGGCCCCATAAGAATTAAATCAATTGAGTACCCATCTCCACTCCAATCAATATTGAAACTAACTTTCGTTATCTTAGCGTCATGCAAAGACGTTGGAGAGTGGATATCCCACCTATCGAGACTAAGTAAGCTCTCAATATCACTCTTAAAATCGCATTCTTTGATATAATTAAGATAATTCTCTATGACATAAATGCCATTTCTATCTACTCCTATGTACTTCATTTCATTTGCTCTTACTAAGTAATTTAAATTAACTAGACAGATTAAGATTAAACAAATTCTCTTAATGACATATTTCCGAAACTTTTCTCTGGCCACAAGCATTCTCCACACTATCAAACAGATTCATATATGCAGCAGAACCTAGTGCCTTCGATCCTACTGTTAGAATTTTAGTCCAGTTTGTTTTTAGCCATTTGTTCTTTGCATTCCACTTGCTTCCACCTTTTCTTCCCCACTGTGATTCATGCATCTTTTTAGTTTCTCTTATCACCAAACTCCTGACGTTCGTTCGCTCAGTTTCGGATAGCATATCGATAGTAAGTTCTTTCCCGTGCTTTTTAGCTGGACCCAATACCCCTCTCTCGTGAACATTATCTAGACTCCATTTGGAGAGTTCTGATGGATGTGAGCCAGAAGCTATATCAAATATATGTATTTCATGTTTCCATCCACCAGCATAGGGAGCTATATCATATCCTGCCCAAACCCCGTCAGCAATTTTCATATATATCCTTTTTCTAGCTGTTTCAGCATTAAAAGCCCACTGCAATGCACTTTGAACTGCACCATTAGCAAACTTTCCACCAGTAGCTTGTGATACTGTACCACCGACTATGCCTGCAATCATAATTCTTGTTGGTTTATCAGCGAATTTTTTGCCGTCAATTTCCCCTGTCAAATCCAAGTGAGTTAATGCAAATTTACTGACAAATGAACTAGCAAATCCATGCCCAAACTTGCCACCCCTGAGTACGTTCATCACACCCCCTAAAGATCCATGCATCAACGCCGAGCGAAACTTCAAGGTATTTGAGCTTAGTGTTCCATAGTGCTCTCCGATGCCAGATGCAATCTGCGAAGAGACATATGCAGTCATGTAAGCCCTAGCACCCGCTCTTGCGGAATCCTTCATATTACCACCATTGGCACCAGCGGAGGCAGCGGAGAAAAATGCTGCAACTCCTGGAGCACACGGCGGACAATATGCTCCTACGACTACGGTAGTGACTGTAGATATAGCCTGTTGCACACCTGTGTCTGAACTAAAAAAGAATGCTCCTTTAGCCAATCGCTGGAAATTTTTGAGGCCGCCCGAACGTTTAAAACCTGTCGGGTCGGTATACGCTAAAGGATTATTTCGAACGTAAGTATATCGATTGTACCCTTGAGAATCAGTAACTCCATCTATGAAAGGATCCGCTTGCATGAATCTACCAAGTTTTGGGTCATAGATCCTTCCATTCATATGTATAACACCAACCTCGTCAGCTGACTCATGTCCAGTATAAGCTTTAGAAGTGATCGATAACGGACTGAATTCTATAGTTGTTATTTCTCCGTTCCAAGTTGACACATTCCTCTTGTTACCAAACACGTCGAAACTAACTTCCTGTGCGGTATTCCCATTTTGGTCAGTAATGACATCTGTTGAACCTAAATGATCAGTATGAAGATATTTTGTAGTCATTGAGCCAGTAACAGGAACATTAATCACTGCTCCCGGTAAGTTACGACGATAGAAAATTTCGCCGTTAGAACCTTGAATATACTCAGTCCCCCCTAGATAAAATGTAGTAGTAACGCCGGCAGTA
This sequence comes from Kangiellaceae bacterium, assembly GCA_965230525.1. GTDB lineage: Bacteria > Pseudomonadota > Gammaproteobacteria > Enterobacterales > Kangiellaceae. Next base: position 2,206,915 of record OZ246008.1, on the reverse strand, counting down.
TTTGAATCTATGCGCTTATAGCGACTTCTTTCTGACGAATAAGCAAATTCAGTTGTATGTCCATTTTTGGTAATTTTAGTTGCTTTATCAAAAACCGAATATTCAGCAGTTCGTCCGTCACCACTAATCATATTTCCGTTTAAGTCATAGCAATAAGTCTTTCCTCCTGCAGCGGTAACTGCGTGACTACCTGCTATGACCCCATTGCAGCTAGCATTATAACTATAACTTCCGACACCTTGTTTCCAAGTAATATTTCCCTTTGCATCATAATTGTATAAGTTAGCGCCATTAACTGTTTTGATTCTGTTGAGATTGTCATAGGTGAATATTTCTACAAGCTCTTTAGTTATCGACTCTCTCCTTTCTAAACGTCCGAGTGAGTCCCATCTATAATCAAGATTTTGCCTTACCGCTACTCCATCAGTGGTATTGATTCTGAGAAGTCTGCCAGTTGTATCTTCGTATTCCCTTTCAGTTATTACACCATTTCCATAGATTTCCTTGGTTACATTACCAAACTGATCCATGTCTAAAATTTCGCGATATACGGTAGAGTCATTCGCTTTTGTCTCTGATATCTTTGTTAAATAACCTTTGCTGTTATATGTGTTACGAATACCATGATCAGAACCACTCGCATCATAACTCTCAATAACTCGGCCTATGGAATCGAAAACTATATCATTAACAAATGAAACACCTGCGATAGTTTTAGTAGTAACATCGTTCCTTCCTAAATTATCGTATTGGTAGTCAATTACTAATTCACTATCCAATTCGTTCTTCTGATTAGTCAGTTTTCCGGTTGTTCCTGATTGGTTGACCGAGTTGTCGTAAGTCCATCTAAAGTCGGCGACTGACTCGCCACCGCTATTTTTGTCCAATTGCTTAATCTTACGCCCATTTCGGTCATAAAAGACACTGACACTTTGACCTTTAGGATCCTTCTGTAAAACTAATTCACCTAAAGCGTTGTATGAATACTCCCAAAACAAATTCCCATTTTGGGCCCCCTTATCCCAGTCCCACATTTTTGCTTTCCGGCCCAACGAGGTATATTCAATTTCGCTTTGCTTCACACCATCAAAATGCACAGTTAAGATATCGCCTGTGGCATTGTAACGATAAGTTAAAGACTTATTATTGTTATCTGTAACCTTTACGAGTTCACCGGCGGCATTTGTGAATTCAGTTTTATTTTGATTCTTGTCATTAACAATACGTGTTTTTATAGCTCGTTCTACTGTGTCATAACCATCATAGTAGCGTAAATCTCTCGAACCGTCCGGGTAGTCTACCCGTGAGATACGATCTAAAATATCATAGGTGTTTTTAGTTTTTACAACGCTACTAGGTTCTGTTGATTTATAGGGTAAACTTGTTTGATAGAGTCTTCCATTAGCATCATATTCAAACTCAGTAATAATGTCGTAGTCACCAAAACCTTGGGCTTTTTCTTCAACTGTTCGGCCCAACGCATCGATGTAAGTGAATTTATGACTTCCATCTGCTGAGAATGTTTCCACTCTAATAATCGCTTCGGTAGGGCAATCTAGTATTGCCTCACAAAGCGCCTTTTGAATTTTGCTCCAATTGCCATCAGCTGATTTTGTATAGAATTCTTGGCCAAATACCCCAAATGCTTTTTGAGTGATCGCTCCACTTATGCTGGAAACCAGAGTAGCCTGTCCAAGCTCATTACGTTGTAACACCTCGGAAACCGTTTGACCATATCCATTTATGGATTTAGTGACATAACGTCCATCGGAGTCGTATTCGGTTTCAGTTGTACGAAAGACTCGATACAAATCAAATGGATCACTCGTGGGCAAAGTCGAGCAGTCGATAGTGTTATCACATACCGTCTTACGAATAGTATTTCCGTAAGTATCATGCAAATATTCAGTGCGAAGATATTCTTCTCGATTTGTACTGTCGGGCTCAATAATTTCGGCTGTTAATATACCTGTTACAGTATCGTATTCGAATGCGCTGATTCTAGTTTGAGTTGATTCGCCATCAGCAAAATGCTCGACTTTTGACTTTGTGAGTCGTCCCAAGATCCAGTCAGTTTTATTAGCAGGAGAATACGTATTTGTTGTCCTTATTCTCTTTAACCAGCCGCTGTTTTCGCAATCGGGACTATTCCCGTAACATGTATAGGTATTTTGCGCATAGGGGTCGCCGTAACTATTGTAATCGCTTACTGTAATTACTCTGCTAACAAGCTCACCCTGCTTGAGAGTACTAACATTAAAATCATAACTATCCTCAATACTCTTATGAAGGTATGGGTAAACAACTTTTAGGTTAGATTCAATAGTACAGAATAGGCCATAGCATGCATGTGGATAGAGTTTCTTATATTCGCTCGTCGCTTTACTAATTAGTCTTTCGGCCGTCCTTTCTCCATACCATACCTCAGTTTTCTCAGGCATGCCTATATATGGATATTCTTGCTTGTAAGACGTGCGAGTAATGATGTTAGTTTGAGGGTCTATCGTTTCTAACCACTCAAAACCTAACCCGCCATATAGAGAGTGACTTTTAAGCCGACCGTATCGGTATTCAATTGTATTTTGGTTGTTGGCATCATCATAAGATGGAGACGAGCTTTCTGCCTTTTGTACAACAAACTTGGGCCCCTTCTGTTTAAATGTTAAATAGTCGTTAGAATCATAGTCCCAACCTTGATGATTTCCATTATCATCGTCATACAGGTCCGGGTGTGCGGGGTCTGTTAGCGCTTTGTATGTTATAAGCGTGGTATTACCTAACCCATTGTCTATCTCAGTAATTCTATCTCTAGCAACAAAAGGAGATTTATTGTATGAAAGATGCTGCTCATAATGCGTGTAGCCAGAATGGGCATCTTCTACGACAGAAACAATATCTAGCTCACCATCACCATTTAAATCAACCTGAGCCATAAATTGTGCATTCTCAGCGCCTACGCCAGTATTGATTATTGATGTAGCCAAAACACCAGAAGCATCAAACTCTCGATACTTTAGCTTACTACCTTCGATAAACATTACTTCAGTTAAACCATCGCGGTCATGATCTCCAAAATGAATTTGCTTATCATCGTCTACATACAATGTTTTGCTAGTTAGAAACTCGGTACCTGTGAACTGTTTGTAGTGCCACCGATCTTGACCCTTGTTTCTATAAACGACATCAGGTTGACCATCGTTATTCAAGTCGACAATTTTTAGGTCATTATTCTTAGTAACTGCATCACCGAGGTCGCCAAGGTTAGCTATTTCTGTGAATGAACCATCGTCATTGGCCGCGAAAACAATCCAATGATCTGACAGAACGGTACAATACTCAAAACACGAATCATCAAAGACATATTTGGTAAACTCTACTTTCAATATCACATCTAGTAAGCCATCACTATTAAAGTCTGCATAGGCTGAATGAGTCTGGTAAGGTTTTGATGTTCCACCCACTAAGCTGGTTGTCGTGAAACTTACCTCGTTCTCACTGCCGTAGTAGCCCCAAGCATTTCCAGAACTTCCTAAATGATATTGAACATAATACTTACCAGAATTTGAATAGAGTAAATCTGGTAGTGCGTCACCATTGAGATCGCCAAAGAAATATTCTCCTTGATCTTTACTGATTGAAGAAAGTGTTCTCTTAGGTGTTGCTGCATAGCTTAAATAGCTTCCTGAACATGGCACGGTGTCGAACGAATAGCTTTCTATTAATGCACCATTAGAAACTATTAATTCATCCGTTCCATTCCCGTCCAAATCAAACACTTTGATCCCAGCTTCCGAGTCTACATCAGTACTTATAGTTCGCCTGCAAGATTCAACAAACTCATTTCCATTACTCTGGTATAAGATTGCAGTTGAAGTCGTACCATCGCCGTTTGATTTCAGATACATCCAGTCTGGGGTGAGGTCACCATCGATATTCATGAATGTCCCGTAATCAAACTTAAAACCATCGTTGACTTCATTTAAGTCCGCTTGAATGCCCTTTACCGCATCCGACCATTCGAAAGTAGTTGGCTTAAGCGCGATCCCCCCTTTACTCTCTGTGACGCTTGTCATTCGGCTTTGCTTGCTTAAGCTTTGCTCGTAGTCAAAGTCGTAGCGTCGAACTTCAATATCATTATCGGACACAATAATCGAATCTAATCGCTTATTCGAAATTGCTTTGCCCCCTTCGAAGTAACCTTCATGATAGTCCGGTCTATCGGTGGTATAGTTAAACTTAATTACCACACTTGGATCATACTCAATTTTATCAATATGATTTTGGCCAATAGTTTCATCTAAAGTGTAAAAATAATTAATTCGGTTTCCGTATCTATCTTCAGAATAAGTTTGCGCCCACGTTAAAATATCAGTTTGCACAATTCCATTCTTATTGGCATGAAATCGCGAATTATCGGTAATTCCGTACGCGTTTATGGAGCCATCTTTATGCCAAACTTTGAAGTATTGTGGACCACTTCCTTCACTACCGTAAGCTATGATCTTAGTCTGCGTGTCAATAAGAGTCCTATACTCTGAATCAGGCTCGCCATATTCTCCTGAAACAACTACTAGTCTTTGACCAGCAAAGCAGAATCGGTCATTTTCATCAAAGTTAATCGAACCGTGTTCGTAATCAACTTGTTGTTTTTTTCCACAAAGCGAAATACCGCCGGCAGCTGTCAAATTCCAGCCGATGCCAGCGATGCCGTTTCCGCCTCCGCTACTATAGTTCAAGCTAACAGTTGGTGATACTCCAGCCACACCAACAGGTGTATAAATAGGAATGCTATAATTAGCTTGTCCACCTTCGTCTACTCTAAATTCTCCGGCTATTGCCCCAACATCAAACCCAAGCGCAGACGCTTCGCCAAAATAAGTATTGACACTATCAACCTTGCCGCTACTCATATAAACATGAAGATCTTCAACATTGCTATCTGTACTGACAGCCGATAGATCATCTATTCCATCACCATTTAGGTCACTAACAGTTAAAGTAACTGAAGCCGCTGACCAATCCATACCATGAGTACCATTACTCAATGTCTCACTAATCGAACCATCACTATTCATGATGTAAGAAGTAGAGCCACTCGATTTACCTTGTAAAACAAACTCCTGATAACCATCACCATCAAAATCACCAAACAACACATTAAACTGATCAGGGTCAGCGTCTAAATCAAAAGAAGTGTAGGTTGCAACACCGCTAGAACTCCAAGAAACAATGGCATTTTGAACATCTTTAGGAATAAGAATTGGCGTAATAATATCGCCATGCAGCAAAATAATTTCTTTTTTACCTAGCAGTAATAACTCATCGCCGGGACTAGAGTTTAAATTGGCCGAAAACGCACCGTAACTTTGTGCGCTCCAATCCGCTATTTCAGAAATATCGGGATGAGCATCCGTCCAACTAATATGAAAATTAGAAATAGTACTGCCTTCGTTTGCGGTAAGACTCGATGAATCGCCCTTATTATCCGCTTGATTAAATGAGTCTTGATTACCATCACCGTTGTAATCACCAGTTACTATTGTGGTTGCGTTAGCAATATTTGCAGTCATAAAAATGATTGAAAATAAAGTCGTTACCATTCCTTTAACTAATTTCATATTTTTTCTTCCAGTTTTTTGATGTTTTTGTTTAGCACTTACTTTTAGATTCTTTCTATTGTGTTGCTAGATGTAAAAGCGAGATTGCGTCGGCTCCTCGCAATGACAACCCTATAGAGATTGCTTCGGCCCCTCGCAATGACAACCCTATAGAGATTGCTTCGGCCCCTCGCAATGACAACCCTATAGAGATTGCGTCGGCTCCTCGCAATGACAAGCCTATAGAGATTGCGTCGGCTCCTCGCAATGACAAGCCATGCCCAAATATCAGTTCAATTCCTAATGAATGTAAACTCGATAAGCTGAGTTACAATTATTCTCATCCAAAAAATCTATCCTTACCTTCTTATTAGCCGATTTAGCAGCGACCAAAATGCTTAAGGCCATTTCCACGTTAGTATTTTCAGGTTTAAATCGAGCGTGAGAGCACGAACATGTTTTATTCCCATTGCTAAGCGATGCGTAAATATTCCCCGCTTTATTATCAACACCGACGTAGTTGTTTAGGGTGTTGTTATTCTGAGTGCACCCCGCAGCGAAAGTATCAAAACTTAGTAGCAGCAACACCCCAATCACATATTTCATACGTTTATCCTTTTCTTCAAAATGGAACAGTTTATCAATCTAAATATGCTCGATACGCGGAGTTGCAATCGCCGTTATTTAAGAAGTCAATTCTTACTGTCTTGTCAGAGAGCTTTGCTGTAAGCAGCAAACTTAGAATTAATTTAGTGTCGACGTTAGCATGTGAAAAGCGAGCATATGTGCACCCACAACTTTTACTTGGAGAACTTAAAGCCGCATATAAGTTTCCTGAAACAGATTCCACTCCCACTAACGCGCGCATCGTATTTTTGTGCTGAGCACAGGTTGCAGCCATAGTACTTACACTTATCATAAACAGTGCAACCCCTATAAAATATTTCATTTTTCCTCCTCTTATATGGACAAGCTTCTAGTTACTTCGTAACTACTGATTAGTTATTTCTTCCAGTTTTTTGTTGTTCTAATTTTTCGTACTTTAAATCTTTTTTTGACTTACTATTCGGTATTTCTACGAAGTCGTTTACTAAGATAAAACCTACTCCACCACCAAATATTTATGCCCACGAATAGTGTTGTAGGTTTGTGCATCGAATGTGGTGCATCCGTCCGAAAATCCGCGCACTGTTTTTCCTGATGTGTAAGCAGCTAACAAAAGTGCATAAGCTTTATCATAATTTGAGTCGGTATTTAAAAGCACAACAGCAGTATCATTAGAACAGTCATTAGGATTATTCCAGTCATTCGAATAAATAAAGAAGCCGCCTGATTGAAAGGCAACTCTAGTTATTTTAACCTTTGCTAATCCACCACCAGCGAAGGCATTGCAAGCAAATGTGAATAACAATACAAGTAAAATGTTCTTCATAAAATTCATTCTCATACTCTTCGACTTGTTAATACAACACATCAACAACTCTAATCCGCTGCCTTCCAATCAGGCAATTTCCTGGTGTACTACTTATCCTAAGCCTAACTTGTTGTTTGGCAGCAGCAGCCGAAAGAAGCGCAGAGTAAAGGGCATCGAAATTTGAATCGGCCATACTAATTGCATAAAGGTCTGCTCTGTCACACGTACTATTTTTTATTTCGACATTACCATGGGGTTTTACATAGGCTGTGTTAGTTTCAACACTAGCCCTGATCATTTCTATACTAAAGGCTGCTGTTTTAAGATTGCTAGCGTAAGAGTTAACAGCAAATAACGTTAAGATTAATACGATTAGAGTTTTTGAAATAATGTCTCGCACAAATAATTTCTCCATTAGAAGTCAACTCTATACGCAAGTGGTATGGTTACCCCTCCCCAACTCGAACAGCCAGATACACCAAAACCAACGCTTTGCTTTGCAATCCTGGCGGCTAAGACCGTAGAGTACATTTCCTTGTTATTTTCAGAATCAAAAACGATTTTGATATAAGCGCCCGCGTTCTGCCGAGTACAGCCATCCAAGTTTAGCGCTGGCGTCGCTAGGTGAATCACTGCATAGCTATCATAAATTGCGATTTCATTAATCATTCTTTTTGAGATTTGCTCCGTAGCAAACGCCGACCAGCTGCTTATTAATAGGATTAATCCACTAAGACATTTTATACTGTTACTCACTACTAGTTTCCTTGTTCAATATCTACTTGTCTGAAACCACGTAAACCACTTTGCAGTCACCTGAGGTTGACGTTCTAATCCATACGGGGTGCTCTAATGTATGAGCTGCCAGTAATAACGAGTAAGTTGCATCATAGTTAGCACTACTCTTCTCTAGCTTAATGTAAGTATTGCTTGACGCCGTGCAAGAAAGCTTAGTTTCGTCTCCTGAAGTACTTAATAAGGTATCTCCGTCGGCATTAACATATAGCCGTGTAATCTTTACATCTACACAACTCCATTGTTCACACTCTGCATAAACAGAGGTATTGAGGAGCAAAAATGAAATGGTGAGTAAAAATTTTTTCATGTTTTATTCTCTTGTTTCTGTGCTATTTATCCCGAGATTGCTTCGTCCCTCGCAATGACAACCTAGCTCAGTCATTGCGAGGCGGCACGACGCGGCAATCCCCTCACTTCGATCTAAACCCTAAAACCCAGATTGCTTCGTCCCTCGCAATGACAACCTAGCTCAGTCATTGCGAGGAGGCACGACGTGGCAATCCCCTCACTTCGATCTAAACTCTAAAACCAGATTGCTTCGTTCCTCGCAATGAAAACCTAGCTCAGTCATTGCGAGGAGGCACGATGCGGCAATCCCTTTACTTCGATCTAAACTCTAAAACCAGATTGCTTCGTTCCTCGCAATGACAACCTAGCTCAGTCATTGCGAGGAGGCACGACGTGGCAATCCCCTCACTTCGATCTAAACCCTAAAACCCAGATTGCTTCGCCCCTCGCAATGACAACATAGCTCAGTCTTTGCGAGGTGGCACGACCTGGCAATCCCCTCACTTCGATCTAAACTCTAAAACCAGATTGCTTCGTTCCTCGCAATGACAACATAGCTCAGTCTTTGCGAGGAGGCACCACGCGGCAATCCCTTTACTTCGATCTAAACTCTAAAACCAGATTGCTTCGTTCCTCGCAATGACAGTTATGCTCTCGCTACTAGCGACTAACAATTAGCAACTCGTAACTTTTTAAGTCAAAATCGCTTCGTTCCTCGCGATGAAACCAATATTTCCTACTTCAAAGTTATGTAGAGTAACTTGCAGTATCTACCACTAGGGAATTTGATAGTGTCATCGATTGTCACCACAATTTTTTTATCTGCTAGTTTTTTGCCGGTCGGTTTTGCTCAATACTTTTCAAAAAATAAGTATGGACGCTCCATCTTTGTTATCTATCCAACCTTAACTGAAGTAAATTATCCTCAAGAACTTTGATCGATTGATATCAAAATTCAGACAATTACTATCAAAATTCAGACAAATTTAACGTTTCTTGGGTAATTTGATTAATAAACAAACAATTTTGGGTTGCAGAAAGATAAACAGGAGCTCTGATTGAGAGGTGTCAATTTGAGAAAACTGTCATTGAATGTAAACCGAAAATCCTTGTAACCTAAATACAGGTGCCAAACTTCCCTATGTGATTTCGCGCAACACTATCAAGAAATAAAAATGATTAACAGAAGAAAATTAATAAGATGTAATTAGGGTTAACAAGTTAGTAAAAAACGCACTACATATGTGATTAAAATCTCGTAGTGAAATAAATATTTTTGTTGCGCAAAAAAAAGCGCCAGTATTTCTACTCGCGCTTTTTAAATTCAATTAAATTATCTTGGTTTAGCCGACGATATCTAACAACTCAATATCAAAAACCAATGTCTCGCATGGCCCAATCGCGCCACCGGCACCTTGCTCACCATAAGCTAATGAGTATGGAATGGTTAGTTTCCACTTAGAACCAACGGGCATTAACTGTAATGCTTCAGTCCAACCGGCAATCACACCATTGACTGGAAATTCAGCTGGCTCACCACGGTTGTAGGAGCTGTCAAATACGGTTCCGTCGACTAGCGTGCCGTGATAATGGGTTCTCACTTTAGAATTAATGCTTGGGATTTCACCGGTTCCTTCAGTGATTACTTCATATTGAAGTCCCGACTCAGTGACTGTGACACTGTCTTTAGCAGCATTTTCTTTTAGGTGATTTTCGCCTGCTTCAATGGCACCTTTTGATTTTTCGGCCGCTTGAGCTTGCATTTTCTTGGTAATGTGATCAAAGGCGGCTTGTAGGTCTTCGCGAGCAACCGCTGGTTCAACATGCTGAAATGCATCTTTAATGCCTTGTGCTACGGCTTCAATTTCCAACCCTTCAAATGACTGGCCTAGTAGTTGATGGCCCATGTTCATGCCGATTCCGTAACTTGCTTTTTGCTCAAAAGAGTCGTAATTACTCATATTTATTCACCTTGATTTTAAATTTTTGCACTTTGTATTTTGCATTTAGAATTTGGGGCGAGTATACCGAGATTAGTGGGCTATGCAATCATTTCCTGTGCTTTCATCCATTGATAACAGTCTTTTAGCATGCTTGTGAGAGGGATATCGACTTGATAACCCAGCTCTTTTTGCGCTTTTTCACTGCTAACATGTAGTACCTCACTAACGATTAGGACTTTTTCTGGGGTCATATTGGGCTCTTTGCCTGTGAATCGCGCGAAGAATACAGAGACCTGACCGACGATTTTAAGCAGCCAGTGTGGCGTTGCGTTAGTGGGGACTTTTTTATTGAGTAATCGACCAATTTCAGTGACAAACTCAACAAAGGAGGCGTCTGCTCCGGATAATATATAATTTTCGCCAGACTTGCCTTGCTCTGCCGCGAGCCAGTGTGCTCTGGCAACTTCTTTAATATGGCAAAAACTGCCATGACCCGGAGGTACCCCGGGTAAACTATTATTGGCCACCATGGTGAGCATTTGCGACCAGTTATGATAATCCCATGGGCCCACGAGATGACAGGGGTTTAATATTACAGCATCGAGTTTATTTTCCTTTACTGCGGCTTTAACCAGCCGTTCAGAGGCTAATTTAGTCTGATAATAATTGGCAAAACACTGATCGCCTACCTGCTCGCTTTGTTCCGTGATAACCTGATCGTGATGGATTCCGTAAGCGGCAATGCTTGAAGTATGAATTAGTCGCTTGGCATTTTTTGATTTGGCAATTTCAATAATGTTTGCCGTGCCGCCCAAATTAATTTCGGTTTGCTTGTCATTGTTTGGTGACCACATATTAGTATCAGCCGCCATATGAAAAATGTAATCAACATTTTCAGGACAAGCGTTTTCTAGCGACTGTTTATTCAATACATCACCTTCAAACCAGTGAATAGGCATTCCCTTAAAAGCTTCGGTTTTAGAACTCGCTCGTTTAATCGCAAAAATTTCAACGCCTTTTTCAACCAAAAGATGAACCAAGTTTGTTCCCAAAAAACCGGTTGCACCGGTAATAAAAACTTTCATAAGTATTCCTTATTGAAAAAGCATTGCTCGTTGCTAGTCATTGGAAAATATTAGGCTTTGTTTTTGGCTGCTTGTTTAGCTTCAAAAGCTGCCATTTGCTCTGGTGTTGCTTTTAATTGATGCTTTTCTTTCCATTCAGAATAAGGCATACCATAAACGAGTTCGCGAGCTTCATCATAGTCGATAGTTTCCCCTCGTTCTTCCGCTGCCGCCACATACCATTTTGATAAACAGTTGCGACAAAAGTCAGCTAAAATCATAAGGTCGATGTTTTGTAATTCTTTATGATCGTCTAAGTGCTTTAGCAGCCGTTTAAATACCGCAGCCTCAATAGCATTTTGTTGTTCTGTATTCATAACTTCTCCTAACTAAAATTTTGATTGACGCAAATAACTAAGCAAATATTTTATTGCGCGGTATAGCGATTTTACTGCTGTTTTAGAGGACTCACTATCTTGAGCTTGCGAGCCGCGGACAAAAATATTTTTGCTAGAAAGCTAATAAAATCTTCAATCAACGAAATTGTCGCGGGTAACAATATAGTGGTCAATACCGTTGAAACCAACAGTCCACCGATGATGACATAGGCCATGGAGTAATAATAGATTCCTCCTAGCGATGGCTTTTGAATAATAATAGGTACCAATCCCACCAAAGTTGTTAGCGCCGTCATTAGAATCGGCCGTAGTCTATCTTTACCGCCTTGGATCATCGCCTTATGCCTCGGCCACCCCTCGCGCCGATACAAATTGATATGCTCGACCATCACTATACCGTTATTCACGACAATTCCCAAAAGCAGTAACAAGGCGATGGACGCGGGCTGGTCAAAATCGACGCCAGCAAAATAAAGTGTCCAAAACGCGCCAGCTAAAGCCAATGGTAAAGAGATCATTAACGCTATCGCTTGTTTAATGGATTCAAACAGGCTTGCCATGACTGCAAAGATTAAACCTAGCGCCAAGAATAGATTGAGTAAAAACTCATCTTGACTTTGTTCGGCACCACGCCAACGATTATTAAATTGCCATTCATAGCCTTCAGGTAAATCCATTTGTTTTAACGCATCAACAACTTGTTTTTGGTATTCCTCTCGCTTACCTGTATCAAACCGAGCACCGACAAAAATACTCGAAATTTTATTTTGGCGATTTATTCGGTTTGGTCCTTTTTGGGTTGAAAAAGAAGAAACGCTTTCGAGCGCAATTAACGAGCCATCATCTTTGAGCATCGATAAGTTTTTTAGGTCTTGAACATGGGTATCTAGGTTATCACCAAGGGTAATATTCATTTCGACTTCGCCGTCTTCACTCTTAAATCGTGGAAGCCTGGCACCTCTAAAGGTCATTTCGATCAGGCTGGGGGGTTCGCTACTTCGAATGCCATAGGCCGACATTCGATCACGATCTAATTGCGCTTGCAATTCTAACTGGCCACCTTCTGCTGTAGAGTAAAAATCGAACAACCCTGGAATTTGTTCAATAATTTGTAGCGCTTGCTCACCTAACGCTCCGAGTGTTTCAGAATCCGGTCCTTGCAATTGCATTGCCACTCGCTTACCACTATTGCGTCGCCAAAATGGGCCGTTATCTTGTACTTGTATTTTTACACCGGCTATTTCAGGTAATAATGGCCTTAGTTGTTTTCTGACTTTATTCATGGCCTCTTCATTTTGAAAACCGGGCTTCATATATAACCTAACAATCGATCGATTCTCGCTCCACCAGCTATAGATGGATTGAACATTAAATCGATCCTTATAAGGTGCAAGCGCGTTTTCGACTTGGCTAATAATCTCTTCCTTCTTCTCTAGCGATGCAGCTTCACTAAAGTCAACTCGCAGTCCAATAAACATTTCAGTCGGCGCAGCATCAAAATTGAAATTGAGTTTAGACACCGGAAACCAAACGGAAGCCAATAGCGAGATCCACACCACCACTGAAATCCAGCGATGCGCCAATGTGTACTTCAAAATATTTTGGTAATGGGATTGAATCCAATCCATCACCGGTGTTTTGACTTGGGTACTTGGTTTTTTTAACAGTTTTCTTGCAGCTAACGGAATTAAGGTTTGGCTAATTAGTAATGATGCTAACAAAGTAATGACAATGGTCATGCCCAGCTCTTGTAGAATAACATTCATATTAGTGGGCTTTGAAAAAATCATTGGCAAAAATACAATGATCGAAGTTAAAGTCGCAGTCATTACTGCAATGGATACCTCTTTTGATCCAAGAATCGCCGCCACACGGCCGCCATAGCCTTTTTTCTGGTAGCGATCGATATTTTCCATAATTACCACCGCATTATCGACCAGCATTCCGAGGCCAACAATTAGCCCCAGTAACGAAATTGTATTTAGAGACTTACCTTGTAACCAAATTACACCACAAGTCACAATTAATGAAAACGGAATACAAGAAACTGCAACAATTGTAGTGGTGAACTTTCTTAAGAACACGAACAACACAAGCGAAGCAAGTATCGCTCCAAAAAAGCCGGTTTGCTGTAAATCACCTAACGTGTTTTTTATTTCTTTACCTTGATCTTGCCAGACCAAAAAATTAATTCCATCCAATTCAGGGTCGTCTTGCATTTGCGCAATTCGTGCATGCACGGCTTCGGTAATTTCAATCGTATTAGCAGTAGACTCTTTTGCCACATTTAAGCCAATGGCAAAATCACCATCTAAATGTCGGCCGTATTCAAGGGGTGGTTCGATATAAGTGACTTCAGCAATATCTTGCAGACGGAGTTGGCTGTTGATGATGGGAAGTTGTTTAATTTGCTCGATATCGGTGAGCGCACCTAACGCTCGAAAAGCTATTTTAGATTGATCGGAACGTAATACACCAAGCGCACTGTTTTGATTATTGAGTGCGATACTACGTTGCACATCTCGGGGATCAATTTGATGTTTGCGGATTCGCTCTAAGTCTAAATTAATTTTTACTTCGCGCGGATTAACGCCGTCTAATGTAACAACCGCTACGCCAGAAATACGCTCCAAAGGACGCACAATTTTGCGCTCTAATAATTCGTAACTTTTACTTAGATCGCGGCCTGATGCAATCCGAGCTTCAAGGATAGTTTCACCAGATTCTCTTGGATTCCAATTACTTGAAATAATAATGCGCTCGAGATCGTCGGGTAACTCATCGCGCGTTCGATCGATTCGCTCTCTTATTTCAGCGCGAGCCAAATCCATATTAGTGGCAAAATCGAAACTCAAATTCACTCGTGCACCACGATGGTCACTGTTCGACCACATATGCTCTAAGCCATTTAGTGATGCCAGAGATTCTTCAAGTGGCCTAACGATCATACGCTCAATGGCCTTGGGCGAAGCGTTTTGGTAATTGACTACAACAAACAAGTTCTTGCGTTCGGCCTCTGGCATAAACGCGAGTTCAAGCCGCGTTAACGCTATCACACCTAGCACTAATAAACTGATTAGCGCCATCAAGGTGGCGATGGGTCGTTTTACCGCGATTTCTGGAAGGGTCATACTGGTTCTCCAAAAAGTATCGAAGCGCTCATTTCGATTGATTCAGTTCTCGCCCCCAATTTTGGGTTCAGATTCTCAACCGTCTATAATCATTTAATCGATAATTTGATGATGGCTTTCGGTTTCTTCCGCCTGTTCAACGCGTTGGTTTAATCGCTCTAACTCCTCATAGGTGGTCACCTTTGAGGGCATAATCATATAGGTTGCAGGGATTATCAAAAGTGTTAGTCCAGTAGCAACCACTAAGCCATATGAAACCACTACTGCCAAGGGCGCTCTTAACTCAGCCCCTTCACCAAAGCCAATTGCCATCGGCAACAATCCAAGCACGGTGGTAAATGTTGTCATTAATATTGGTCTAAGTCGCGACTTGCCTGCCGCAACGATCGCTTCTAATTTTTCCATGCCAGCTCGACGAGCCTGATTAATAGCATCGACCAAAACAATGGCATTATTAACCACCACCCCCACTAGGAATACCACACCAATCATTGAAATAACACTGATCCCATAGCCACTGACCGTTAGTCCGATGATCACGCCAATTAAGGCCAGTGGAATGGTAAACAAAATCACAAATGGGTGGCCGAGATGTTCAAAGGTTGCCGCCATGACTAAGTAAACCAAAAAGACTGCTAATGCGATGGCAAAGAAAAGGCTACTAAACGATTGTTGCATTTCCTTATTTTGCCCACCAAACTCAAAATTCAATTGTGCTGGCGGTGGGTTTTGCTCAATGAGTTGTTGGATATCGGCTGTGACCTCAGCAAGACTTCGATTGTTGAGGTTACCGGCAATAATCGCCACTCGTGATTGTTGAATTCGGTCAATAGAAGCAGGTCCTTGAAGTGCTGCAATTTTCGCCACAGCTTTTAAAGTAACGGGCCGGTCTTCAACTTCGCCGATCACAATATTTTCCATATCGTTAACACTATCGCGATCGATTTCTCGGTTTCTTAAACGAATATCAATCTGTCTATCTGGCTGTTGAAAGCGAGAAACAATGGTGCCGTTAACTCTTTGGTTTAAAGTTTGCGAAACACCTTCAATGGTAAACCCAAGTCTTGCTAATTGGTCTCGGTCAAATTGAACCACTAACTCAGGATTACCTGTTTCTAAAGATGCCCTGACATCGATTAAGCCTGGTATTTTAGTGATTTTTGGCAACAGCTCTAAAGTATAGTCTTTCATTATCTGTAAGTCTTCACCAAAAAACAGCAGTTCCATGGGGGTTTTAAGACTAAAGAATGATGGTCTGCCAAACTGAGCGTCGGCCTGTGGGAGCTGTGAGTAGGCTTGTCTTAGTTGATCAATGACTCGCTGCTCCATTTCTCCATCAGATCGATCTTTAATCACAATGCTAATTTGCGCTAAGTTTTCATCTTTGGTTTTTAAAGACAAGCCACCGCTGACGTTTCGACTACCAACCGAGGTATACACCGAATCCACTTCAGGGTTTTGCAGCGCTATGCGTTCCATTTGTTGCATTACTTTATTGGTGGTTGGTAGTGCGGTACCTTCCGGTAAACTGACATCGAAATAAAATTCGCCTTCACTTAATTGTGGGATCAGCTCTGTGGGCAATTTGGAAATCAATGTCAATGATAAAAAGAAAGCCGCGAATGCACTGGCCAATGTTAGCCATTTGAATTTAAGCACCTTTCGCAAAAGATTTTCATAAAGCAATGAAAGTTTACCCAGTGAGTTAAATGACTGAGATGATTTTGCTAAATGTTCATCCGATGACTTTTTAGATCCCAGTGAAGCCAACATTGGGATCAAAGTAAATGAGACAATCAACGACATAACTAAACTAAAGGTGACCGTGAGTGCTTGATCTCTAAATAGCTGTCCTGCAATACCCTCGACAAAGACAATTGGAACAAAAACAGCGATGGTAGTTAGCACCGATGCAGTCACTGCGCCACCCACTTCGGTGGTTCCTTCGATGGCGGCTCTAAAAATATTGAGTCCTTTTTCACGTTGTCGATGAATCGACTCCAGTACCACAATGGCGGAATCAACTAGCATCCCGACACCGAGCGTTAACCCACCTAACGACATGATGTTGAGTGAAACATCGGAGCGATACATAAAAATAAATGAAGCGACCACCGATAATGGTATGGCGGTGGTAATAATTGCGGTGAGACGAAAGTTTCGTAAAAAGATCCAGAGCACACAAATAGCCAACAATCCACCAAATAGTAACGACTGTTTTACTTCGTTAATTGACTGCTCGATAAATCGTGATTGATCAAATTGAACCGATACTTTAACCCCTTTGGGCAATTTACGTTGTAATGACTGAATACTATTTTTTATCGCCTGAGCGACTTCCACGGTGTTGGCATCACCTTCTTTATATAACGAAACTAAAATCCCTTCTTGGCCACCAAACCGAGCAATTTCTTCTTTGTCTTTACTGGTCCAAACCACATCGGCTACATCGCCGAGTCGAACCACTGGGCTATCTGGTGGTGTTATTCTAAGATCACGCATTTCTTGTAAATCATCGTACTCATTCAAGGTTCTGACGAGTAATTGAGTTTGCTGATTTTTTAGCAAGCCACCGGGACGATTTATATTAGAATTACGCAACAAAGTGCTGAGTTCATCAGGTTGTAATCCCATGGCAGCTAGTTTGCCTTGATGAATATTGATATGAATTTCTTCTTCTTCGCCGCCCTGGATTTTGGCCGAAGCAACCCCCTCAATTCGCTCCAGGGTTTCTTTCACTTGCTTGTCGCCCAGTAAGCGTAACCGAGTTAATGCAAGGTCACCACTTAAACTCATTTTCATAATGGGATCGAGCGCTGGGTCATATCTCAGCACAATAGGGGTATCGGCTTCCAGCGGTAGCTCTAAGCGATCTAATTTTTCACGAATATCCATCGCCAAATTAGTCATATCAGCTTCCCAGCCGAATTCCAAAGTGACTTCAGATACCCCAGAGCGAGACACCGAATGAATTTGCTTTAATCCCTTAAGCACGCCAACCACTTCCTCAACTGGTCGCGTGATCAACTGCTCAACTTCTGCCGGTGCAGCATTAGGAAACTCTGTTTGTACGGTTAACGATGGATAACTTAGCGAAGGGAGTAAATTAATTGGTAACCGGCTAAAGCCGACTAAGCCAAATGCCACTAGTGCAATCGATACCATCAAAATGGTAACTTTGCGATTAACTGAAAACTCGACGGCTTGTCGAATCATGAGTCAGCTCGCTTTTTCTTGTTGGATTGGTTGCCTGCTTTTGGTTTGGTACGAGTATTGTTTTGCGTACCATTAGAATCTTTTGCGGTGACGGTACTATCGGATTCGGATTCTTTTGCAACGCCATTTTCCGCCAAAATTTTCACTTTAACGTCATCATTTAGATTTCGCTGGCCTTTGACCACAACCCAACTATCAGGCGTTATTCCTGAAACGATTTCTGTCATTTCCGCCATAATGAAGCCAAGCTCAACATACTGTCTTTTGGCTAAGCCATTTTCTATGACAAACAAATAATGTTGTCCACGCTCCTCAATCACTGAAACACTGGGCACTAAGGTGGCGTTTTCGCGCTTTTCAGTCACCATGCTAATTTCAGCAAAATCACCCGGTCTAACGGATGCTGGATAATCATCTAAACGCAGCGTAATTTTGATCGTACCGGTATTCGGATCGACGATGGGACTTACTAATGAAACCGTTGCTTGTAACGGCTGCGCAATACTATCCACATTGAGTGCAACTTTTTGACCTGCAGCGACCATACCTAACCGATTTGCAGGAATGTGTAATCGAACTAACAATGGGTTGATATCCATCATTCGGTATAACAACTCGCCTTGCCCAACATAAGCGCCCAAATCGACTTCACGCCACACCACACGACCATCGAAAGGGGCTGAGACGCGAGTGTAGGACAGTGCTAATTCGGCAAGTCGCTTTTCAGTATCAGCAACTTGATAAGCATTGTCGGCAGCTTCATATTCGGTGGGTGAAACCACGCCCGCTTTCTTCATTTTATTCAGACGTTTGTATTCTCTTTCTGCGCTGGCTAGTTTTTGCTCTGCTTGTTTTAGCCGTAATCGTTGATCGTCATCATCAAGCACCAATAGCGTTTCACCCGCTTTTACATCTTGACCCTCTTCTTTAAGAATTTGTTTGACTACCCCTGAAGTTCGAGAGTTTATATTGGCGTCACTGCTCGGCTCAATGGTAGCAGTGGTGACATAGTAAGAAGCGGACAGTCCAACCGTTGGGTTACTGACTTCAACCGGAATGGTTTTTACTGGGCGGGCACCGCTCTTGCCTGCGCCCGGCCATTTACCGATCTTTTTGGCAGAATCATCACCACCACAAGAAGTCAGAATAAGCAGGCTTATTAGTGTACAGGTGATCACTCTGCTAATTTGATAAGTATATTTTTTCATATTTTAATAATTATCTTGAGAGTTCTATGGTTGCTAAGCCTAATAATACGCTATTTGATAGCTGAAATGAGATGTTATTCGGATTTGGGTAGTAAATTTTGAGTAAAGCAAATGTAAGAAAATGTGACTTGAAATTGCAACCTATACACAACGCTTAAGCCCGCTGAGGGCAGTCGAAGCCTTGTTGAAGCATCACGATACCTTTCGACTGCGCTCAAGGTACTAATTTGTTTTAAATGAATAGCGCACTCCCACCAAGCCAGCTGATATAAAACAATATGGGTGGAACGTCAGGCATAGCCATCTAAACTACTTCAAGTCTATCTGGTTCTTTAATAAAATATATTGCAAGAACAACCACTGACATTGGGAACAAAACTAAACTAGCTACAAAATAGAAACCAAACAGTTGAAGTAAGTTCGACACTAAAAATACAATCGCGAATACCAGTAGTGTGCGACTAAGTTCGCGTCCATTGATAATCAACATTATACTTAAAGCTAGCCCTGCCAAGACATATATTATTATTGCAGCAAAGGAATATAGTATTGCAAAGTCATAGAGGTTGGAATCTAAAGTAGCAACTGAGCTGAATAACATGGACAGATCAATCAATAAAGTCAAATGAAACAATACAACTGAAAAAACCATGATCAAAAGAAGAACCTGACAACCAACAGAATTAAAGTTATTTTTTAGCGCTTCTTTTAGATTCCAGTATACGTAGACCTCCAAAATACCTATCACTAGCATAAATAAATCACTCCAGTTAACGCCCGAAAGATCTTTACGAAATACTGCTTCTAAATCGTCTAATGCCATTCCTAACATAGACCCCCAATAAATTGGAAATAATACTGCCAACAAAATTGCGGCAATACCTGCATATAAAAACTTATTAGTCATCAGTTATATCCTCATGTAGGCGGGTGAGCGGCAAAAGATTGCGAAAACAATGGCTAATCATCGTTTGCAGGGACATAACACAAAATATCGCCTGGTTGGCACTCCAAAGCTCTGCAAATAGCTTCTAAAGTGCTGAATCGAATCGCTTTTACTTTTCCCGTTTTTAGCAAAGACAAATTAGTCATTGAGATACCGATTTGACTGGAAAGCTCGGTCAACGACATCTTCTTCTTTGCTAACTCAACGTCTAAATTTACTTGAATATCCATGTTTTCACTATAGCGTCCATCACAATGATAGTCAACATTTATTTTATGTTTATCGTAAAATATATATTGCTAATCATAATTTTTAATCAGCGTGAGTTACCTGAATGAAAAGTCGTTTGCCTCGAACTCTTAGATTAAATATGGGAATACTTGTCGCCCCTAAGTAGCTCAGATTTCTGTCTAACGACAGATTGCTAGCAAAACGCAGTTTTAAAATTCTATTTCCATGCCAGTGGGACAGGTAGAAGCACTTCTCCAAAAGGGGAACTAATCCAGAGGTTTTTCGGAAATGAATGAAACTATGCAATTTCTAGTCATGAAACAAAACTATTTCTTTACGAGAGGATGCGACACTGGTGATCAAGACTTGTCGATTCTCGAAATCAACACTATCTACATGTTTTAAAACTTGGTTAAATCGAAACAATCGTTGCCGTTTTTGAGAGGAAAGATCGTATTGCCAAAGAGTATTGTCTTTGCCCGTCAGCAATAATTGATTGTTACTCACCAAAAACTTCGCCGACAACTGCATCTCTTCGATACCACGCAAGGATTGCGCTTCACCGTTCGACCACCTAAATACCTGATGTTTTAAGTTACTCACAAAAAGCTCACCCTTTGACGAGAGTTGCGCCCAATGGACGTCCCCCTGATAAAGCGTCTGGCGTGCCATGGATCTAAGATTAAGCAAAATTACTTTTTCTTGCCCATCTTCGATTATTTCGAGCAGTACTTGGTCTTCTGCAGGCGCTTGGTAAATATCGATGACTGTATAATCCGTTTTCAGTACCGACACTTGTCCGTCGAGGTTAATTAGGTTGAGGCTGCCATCAACCAGCGCAACGATCAGTTTGCCGTCAAAGGACCAAACGAACGAATATATTTGCGGATTTCCCGACAAAAAACTCAGTTGTTCTGGTTCGGTTAAATACTTTTTTTCAGCTATCGATTGCTCATTTAACTCGCTTAACCAAATCTGTTGAGAGCCATTGCGTTCAGAAATAAACGCAACTCGGCTACCCGATGGTTCAAATTTAGCTTCCCGTTCACTCAATATCGAGCGGTGTATTGCTAAACTTTGATACCCAGGTTTCAACTGGGGATTACTATTCCAAGTTAATCGCTCGATATCTTTATCAAAAATCCCCATGGACGCCACAATACTTTTTCCGTCAGGATGAATAAACGGATCGGAGATTGATTGCATCGTTGGGACAGAATGCTGGGTAAACTGGCCATTCAAATCAATCTCAAAAATAGAATTGCCTTTTGCGGTAATAAGCTTGGCCTCAGTTGGATGCCAATTGACGTACCAGTTAACCATCGATCCATAACCCACTGGCGGTTTAAGCTCGACCTGAAGGATGTCTTTTTCAATTGGATTAATAATCGCCATACTCGCATGCAGCTCATTACTATGTTGGGTAATCGCTAAACGCTTCTGAGAGTCCGAGTAAGACAACGAATCTAATACTGAATCTTGAACAACATACAGTTCTTCTAATTGGTTATTTTGCAAATCCAGGCTGAGTAATCGCTGAGAGCTACCATTATTTTTTTCAAAAAAGGCTATGTGTTGATTACTCCACCATACCGCCGCAGAGTAGTCTTGTTGATCACACCCCTTTACCACCTGAGGTTCTTGAGGCTCGCTTTTGGCTAAGGCAAAGTTTAATAGTCGTATATCCCTACATCCCTGAAAATCTGAGGATAATGTGCAATGGGTTACATTTGAAAACGCCAGCTTTTGCCCATCTGGAGACCAAGAAGGCGTACCATAGATACCACTTGATTTTGTCAGTAGATACTCTTTATTTTGTTCTAAGTCTTTGGCCCAAATTTCATTTTCACAAAGTCCAACGTATCGTTGAAACGCAATATACTTCCCATCTGGCGAAAAAGTAGGCGCGAATTCTTTTTTGTCTGTGGTAGTCAATGCTTTTAGTTTTGAAATAGGCAGAGGACTGACTGGCTGATCGAGTTGTGGTTGATTCAAGATCGTGAATAGCAGCACCGCAACGATTAACATGAGGGCTATTGCTCCCGTTGACTTTGGCCATCGAGTAGATTCGCCCAATTTGGAATTGGCAGATTTTGCAGGGTTACTGGGTTCACCAACCAATGAATCTAGTTCATTCAAGGTGGGAAAGCTCACATCGGCAATTAGACTATATCCGACTTTAGGGTGGGTTTTAATGACTCGTTGCAATTTGGCATTGTCTCCTAGTGCCTTGCGCAGTTGTGTAATGCATCGTTGCAAGGTATTGGGAGCAACACTCACATCTTTCCATACTCTATCAAGCAATTGCTGGTGGCTAACCACTTGTCCTTGTTTTTCCGCAAGGATCAAAAGCACCTGCAATACTCGAGGCTCCATTGAGACAATTGCGTCTCGATCGACAATTTGGGAGCGCCCCATATCGACTCTAAATTGACCTACAAAAAACTCTTTCATATCGATTTTAAACTAATTCCTTCAACCGCTGATCGCCACAATTATACCTGTAAAAGTCGACGAATCCATGGGAAGAATTGTAAGCAAAGGCAGCTATTTCAAGGCATCAGCAATTCATCAGCTTTTTATCAGCCCTCTCTCATTCAATCAGTCGCTAGTTATTCGAAAATACCACTTGTTTACTCAACGACTGGAATCCATTATGAACAGACTATTTAAGTTAATTATTTTATTCCCTACATTGCTCATATCGAGCTGGGTCGCTACTCAAACGATTGCTGCTGAACAATCGAATAAAAAGCCGGAAATTACCTTTACCCAAATCAAGGATTCATTTTGGGTACTTCATGGTGGCAATGGTCTCGGAGCGAATGTCGGTATGAGTGTTGGTAAAGACGGGATTCTGCTTATTGATGCGATGAATGTAAACACAGGTCAACAGTTAATCAAAGCAATCCGACAGATTTCCGACAAGCCGATCAAATTTGTGATTAATACTCATCAACACAGAGATCATCGCGGTGGCAATGAAGAACTGGTAAAAGCCGGTGCAACCATCATTTATCCTAATTATTTGAAATATCAGTTTGGTCCCTCAACTCAATATGAAGGTGCAGAGCGAGCCATTCAATTTAAAGATAAAATGACTATTGAGTTTAATGACGAAGTCTTTGAACTGTTTCACCTTAAGTCACATACTTGGAATGATGTGATTGTAAAAGCCCGCCATAATAACCTGCTGTTTACGGGAGATAACCACGCTACCAGCTGGGGTCCAAATGTTGGCGTCCGCGGTTTAAAGAGCGCCCACGATGTTTTTGAGTTGGCGCTTTCGTTATCCGATGATAAAACGGTGATTGTACCTGGACACAAAAAGCTGGCAGATAGGCAGCATTTGCTCGAATATAAGAAACGCACACTGCAATGGTTTGACTTCGTATTTTCCGAATCGAAGAAAGGCAAAAGCATCAAGCAAATTGCAGAGTCTATAACCGTCAATGAATTAATAATTTGGTTTCACGGTGGTCAATATCCAGGTTGGCTTCCGGCAGACCGATTAGCCGCTCGAGTCGAATATACGCTATTAGCCGACGACAGCCATGCACAGACTTTATCCGAAAAGCACTTAAAAAAATATCTCGGGACCTACCAGTTAGATGATGGCAGCCAAGTCGAAATACTCAATGATGGTGAAGAACTCTATGCTTTTAAAAAAGACACATTTTTTGTCTATTTAATGGCTCGCTCAGAAACTCATTTTGATTTCAATGGATGGAATGAACAAGAGCGAATTGACTTTGAATTTGATAATCAGCACAAGGTGAGCGCTTTGAGTTTTAAAATAAATGGTAAAACAGAATTCATCGCCAAAAAACGACTTAAATAGGAGAGACTTACCATGTTCATTAAACATTCCTCTTACTTTCTGTTTTTTGTACTCAGTATGATTACCAATATGGCGACAGCTACTGAGTCAGGTTACCATAAAGCACTGTTAGGTGAGCAAAAACTGATCCAATCCGTGGTGCTAAACCAACAACGCTCATTTTTTGTTCGTCTTCCGGAGAACTATTATAATTCTGACCGTCACTACCCGGTAGTGTATCTATTAGATGCTAATAGTTTTTATGCCGGCAACATCTATCAAGAAGCTGTCGCATTAATGACCAAGTTAGAAAAGCTAGACGAAATACCGGAGTTGATCCTTGTAGGTATTCAGAGCGAACAATGGTATCAGGATGTTGTCACTCGCCCGAATAAATTTGAAAACTATATTGCTCATGAGGTAGCGACTCATATTAGAAATAGTTATCGTACTTTACCTACCCAAATCTTGGCAGGCCACTCTTATGCTGGCGCATTTGTCAGCGGCGCAGTACCGGTAAAGGATAAGAACTTCGACCTCCTCTTAAGTATTTCGCCAATTTATCCAAGCATGGAATACATCGAAAGAATTACTAATCGATACTCGGCGGTTAAACAGCATTCGATAGAGCTCGTCATTGTCGATGGCGATGAAAGTCCTATGGATAAGCAAATCCTCAAGCAATCAGCAAATGTTTTAAATCGCGACCTTATTAATTTCAGCTATCATTCCAAAGCGCTTGATGGACACATGTCGGTTCTTAGCTCTGGACTTAGTCATGGTTTGAAAGAGTTTTTTAGTGATTTTAGATTCCCAAGTAGAAAGATGACTAAAACCAACTTATATACTATTGAGAGTTTGCACGCTTACTACAAAAATAGAGACGCGAAATATGGCACAAAAACTGACGAGGAAAGACTCAAAAGCCTAGCCATAACAATGGCGCAACGATACACCAGCATGAGTAAAATAAAACAAGCCTTACCATTTTGGCGTGCAGGCAAATCAAAATTTAAAGAATACTTTATGAGTGGTTATGTTGATCGTTTTGTGCATTTAGATAAACCCCAACTAGCCTTGGAGCTGCTAGCCGAGATGCAAGAACTATTTCCAGAATCAGAAAAAAACTATGCTGAAAAAATAAACATCCTTTCAGCCGAAACAAAGTAATTAAAGTTAGATTCTCTATAGCTCTTTAATTTAAATGAGAAGCCATTCAACTCATTGTTTGAATGGCTTCAAAATAGTACTAATCTACTTGGCGTTTTTAACGTATTTTTCCAACCATTCAGACTGCTCCCAAAGTAAATGAAGAAGAGACTCTCGAGCACGATAACCGTGTTGCTCATGGGGCAACATGACTAATCTTGCGTTACCACCTAGCCCTTTCATGGCTGCAAACATGCGCTCTGATTGCATTGGAAAAGTGCCTGAATTGGGATCTTCTTTTCCATGGATCATCAGCATCGGCTCATTAATTTTCTCGGCATGGAAAAACGGCGACATGCTGGCATACACCGGCTGTCCTTCCCAAAAGCTGCGCTCTTCGCCTTGAAACCCAAAAGGTGTCAGAGTTCGATTATATGCTCCGCTGCGTGCAATACCCGCCTTAAATAAATCACTATGCGCTAGTAAATTAGCAACCATAAATGCGCCATAGGAATGGCCAGCAATGGCGATTCGGTTTGGATCAGCAACGCCGCGCTCAACCAAAACGTCCACAGCGGCTTGCGCACTCGCTACGAGCTGCTCTCTGAATGTATCGTTGGGCAGGTTACCACCGGTGCCGACAATCGGCATTTTGGGGTCGTCAAACACGGCAAAGCCCTGTGCCAAATGCGGCAAAGGCCCCCAATAACTCACTCGAACAAATTCATAGGGTGAATCAGTTACCTGGCTCGCTACCGCTTTATCTTTGTACTCCAATGGATAAGCCCACATTAGCACTGGCAAAGGCCCCTGGCTTTTATCGTAGCCAGGTGGCAGATAAAGTGTGCCGGTAAGATCAACACCATCATTACGTTTGTATTTGATAAGCTCTTTGGTCACACCAACAAATGCGGGTGAAGGATGAGGGAATTGAGTAAATTGAGTTAAGTTGTTATTACGAATATCGCGAATAAAAAAGTTAGGTTGCTCAGTTTGCGACTCTCTTAAAGTCAAAACCTTGCTTCCCTCTTTATCCAAGGTGAGTAAAATACGTTCGTAATAGGGGGCCTGGGATTGCCAAAGACGTTTTTTGTCCTTACTCGAAAAATCAAATTCATCCATAAATGGGATATTGCCTTTTGGCGATGCACCATTGCCGGTCAACAATACTTTACTACCATTACCAAAGACCTTGATTACGTCCACGCCATACTGATTTTTTTGGGTGACAAAATTGCCTGGATTTTTATAGCGGTCATTATAGGAACGCTGTTGAAATAATATCTTTTCTACCTTGGTATCGCTCGGTGAAAACTTCCAACTACGTAATTGCCGGTCACTAAAACGCCAATCGGCGATTACCGCAAAATCTTTATTGCCCCATTGAATGCCAGCAAATCGTCGCTCGACCTTTTGCAATAATTCTGGATTGCTTTTAAACGGTGCTTTCCAAGTGTAAATAGCGTCGTGGTAATCAACTTCGGTTTTCATATCACCACCATCTTGAGCCTCGGCCCAGTATAACGTGGCTGGCTGGTCGCCTCGCCATGCAATACTCCGTCGGCCTTCTCTGGCCGAATCAAATCCTTTTGGAATACTCTCACCCGAAGGCAGATCGGCAATTTTTTTGAGCACTTTTCCTTTGGGGCTCCACACTTCTGTCATCACAGGGAATCGGTAATAAGGAACTAAATAAGAAAACGGCTTCTTATATTGCGAAACCAACAAATAGTTTCCATCAGGAGATTGACGATAGCTGTTATAGATTCCAGGCTTACCGAGTTTTTTTACTTTTCCCTTTAATGAAATATCGGCAATTTGCGAAGTGGTTAAAAACTCAAATAATGTGGCATCGTAAGGCGTCTTTAATAGATTAGAGTAAGTACGAACTGCGGCCTTTTTACCACCAGAAACTTGAATAATTGGCTCGATTGTCGCTAGCGACTGGGTCGGCTTTTCAGAAGGCTCGGCCACTCTTAAGCGAGTATAAAAACCGCGAGAGTCTCGTTTCCACTGATATTTTGAACCACGCAGTGATGCGTTAAGGTATTGCTTAGTAACTCGTTTAGCTTTTTTGGTTTTTAAGTTAAAGTTCCACAGCGACAATCCTTTTTCATCTTCGAGAACAAAAGCCAAATTTTTGGAGTCAGGAGAAAAGCTGACATCCATGACTTTGCCTTTAGGAAGCTTTTTTACCTCAATCTTCTTATCGCCCTGTACTGCTCGAATCTCAATTTTGGTATATCCGGTAGAGCGACTCGGGCCAAAAACCGCAGGATTAATGCGGAGCCCAGCAAGCTTCTCTTCGGGCTGTGCTAAGTCTTGAATTGATTGTGCGCCCGGACGATGTAGTAATGCTAGCCATTTTTTGTTGGGAGATATTACCGCTCCTGGTCGGCGAGGTGCATCCACCAAGTCAGCCATCATTTTAGAGGGTTGTTGATAGCCTGATTCGGCTCCGGAAACAAAGGGGCAGTTAAAAATAATTGCTGTAAATAGCAACATATTTAGTAAATATCTCATCGATAGGATTCCTTCGGTTTAAGGTGAGTTAATCTTGCTCCAAACCACTACTTTTTAATAGAGCACTGACTTCTATAATCTAAAAAGCCTAGATTTCTTTGATAACTATAGCATAACCACCCTGTTTGCTTCGAGTCACGTTAACCCGCTGATATTCAGCTAATAATTTGCTTGAATTCGGCTTGACAAACACTTATATTAACGCGTAATTTTATTAGGTAGGATTTCTGTAGTAGCTTGACGGGTTCTGGACCACGGAATTTGTATACAGGCTCGAAACTACATGATAATCACCGTAACAGAAGGAATCTTGTGCAGTGACAATCGCTTTTCTAATTATTCTGGCCATCACAGCCCTAGCTCTTTATCTCAAATGGCCTTATTTGCAGAAGCTCTACGGCAACTATCAAGTGCAAAAAGCCAACGACTTTTTCCTAAACTCTGAAGACTACTACATGATGAAGAGCGTGGTGTTACTCACCTTTGATGGGTTACAAAAATTTGATTATATTTTAGTTAGCCGTTACGGAATTTTTATTGTTATGACCCAGCACTATTCAGGAAAGATAGTAGGCTCAGAGCATGATGCTCGTTGGACAAGAGTAGTAAGAGGTAAAGAACCACACACTTTTTCAAATCCTTCCGCAGTACTCGCCGATCGCGCACAAACTCTAAGCAGTCTGCTCAACTTGCCGATTGCAGAAATGTTTCCCATTGCCCTGTTTACCGGTATATCTGGGTTTGCAACCCCTATGAATGAAAAATTTACCTTTGGTGCTAATTACCTTAAGTACGTTCGCTCCATCAATCGAGTATTGTACAGTGCTAAGCAGATTGAAAAGTTTGTAAAAATCATCGATAGCAAGCGCAAGCGCCAAGGTTTAGTCAATGAATTCGATAAAAACGAGCAAGCACAACAAATGGTTTCTCCGGTTGCTCTGGATAATCGCTGCTCTAAGTGTGGTAGTGAGATGGAAATAAGAATGTCAGAAGAGGACCCGCGCTTTGGTCGGCAAATGTTAGTCTGTCAACTCTATCCGACATGCCGAAATCGACGCGCGATCTAACAAGCATAAATTAAATAGCTTGGTTGTTGGCGATAACTCAATAATCTTTCACAATATTGCTGCAACGCTATTGTAAGTTGTTATTTTTCTCATCTGTACAGCCCATATTAACCGTTGTTTTTGGCGATTTATCTATTTGCTCTCATACTTCCTCTCTTCAATTTCAGTAATACTCAATAAAAAAGTCACAGGTTACAACTATCTATCTCTTTGTTTTTATTAAACATTCAAACTATTTTCCAAGTTTTCAATAATCTCTCAGATTTCTTCCAACAAGCTTCAAATTACTTCCAGCGACTTTCAAGCAATACAAAATCAAATCGTTATTCTGGACCCTGCAAGACGCAAACAAAACTTTTTTAAATTAACTTGGAGAAACATTATGAATAACTTAAACAAGACT
Source organism: Kangiellaceae bacterium (assembly GCA_965230525.1). Lineage (GTDB taxonomy): Bacteria > Pseudomonadota > Gammaproteobacteria > Enterobacterales > Kangiellaceae. Next base: position 2,177,719 of record OZ246008.1, on the reverse strand, counting down.
CACTCAACACTTTCAGCAACACAAAGATTGCTAAAAACTGGCCTATTAATGCTTTCATTAACAGCGACTTCTGTACTTGCGGCCAATGAATGCAAAATTCAATATCAATATAAAAACGACAGTGGAAGCAGAGTTTACAAAAAGTACTTATCGCTTAATTCTGGACAAACTAAGTGGGTCAATGCCAATCACTTAGACTACGTGAAAAACTTAAAAAGACGTGATGTTAAAATTTGGGTGGGCAACTATTCGCAAACTTTAAAACACAACGCCATTGACCCTTTTCCCGGATTTCACTTGGCTGATGTGAAGTTTAAGAAAGTGAAGTGCCTTTCGAATAATAGCGCAACCCCAATCGAACAGATCATTCGAGTAATGAAACAACAAGGCAAAAACGCTGAGTTTGTGGCTAGACATTTAAAAAACGTTTTTAATCAAACAGCTGCACAAACAGGCCAATGGCTTAAAGCAATCGGTTACTCTGCTCAGCAAGTAGCAAGAGCAATGCATCAAGTATTTAACTACAGCGCTACACAAGTTGCTCAACTGCTTAAGTCAACCTTTCAATTGGGCGAGCGAGCAATTGCCGAATCATTAAAGTTTGCTCAATTTACAATTAACGAAACCGCCAAGGCTTTAAAAACCGTAGCAAGAGTCTCAGCGGCAACGGCAATGCGAATTCTATCTGATGTTTATGGTGGTGCAAGAGGTGCTATATGCGGCGCATTGGATGCAGCAGGCTATGCGGCATCGCAAATTGCAAGTGCGGCCAAATCCGTTTGGAACAGTACTGCACAACAAGTCTCGGTAATTTTCAAAAACACCCTGAAAATGGCGGCAAAAGAGACAGGCAAAGCGCTGAGAGCGGCAGGTTATTCAGCGAGACAAATTGCTAATGCAATACAGTCAAGCTACGACTACACTGCTAAGCAAACTCGCAGCTTATTGAGACAAGTCGGTTACACCGCTCGCCAAGCCGAACAGGCCGTTAAGCGATATAGCCGAGGGACTCAACCTCAATGTCCTAAGGGTAAAAAATTGGTACTAGGACGTTGTATTTAACTTAAGGTTTTGAGGTGTTGTAGACTGTTGCCAGTCTTGGATTTGACAGTCTTGGATTTGACAGTCTTGGATTTAACAGTCTTGGATTTAACAATCGCAGTCTAAACAAAACGACATCATCTTAGTTAGCCAAACAACGAGTAGCGAATTATATTTGCTACTCGTTGTTTTTTAGCCGTTTGTTTAACTATCGTTTCGAAAGTTTATTTTTACTTTTTGATTTGTATTAACAGGCTATTTTAGGCTCGGTTTAAAAGATACGATGAAATTGAACGCGGGGAAAGTTTTAAACATTTGTAAATTCAAAAGCATTTCGCACCGCCTTTGACTTTAATTCTTACCATTCAAAATATAACCCTAATGATCAACGCGCCTCCGCATGGCTTTCTTTTGTCCTTGCTTTACTTTTCGGTCAACACGTTTTATTTGCGATGATTTACTCGGTTTTGTCGGGCGTCTCGCTTTATTAACTTTTATTGCTTGTTTTATAAGCTCAACCAATCGAGCGATTGCATCGCGTTTATTTTTCTCTTGGGTGCGAAATTGTTGCGCTTTGATAATCACAACACCTTGATTATTTATTCGAGAATCCTTTAAGCCGAGTAGTCGCTGTTTGTAAAAATCTGGCAGCGTCGATGCGTTAATATCAAACCGTAAATGAATAGCTGAAGACACTTTGTTAACGTTTTGTCCGCCGGCACCTTGTGCGCGAATGGCTTCAATGTCAACTTCACTTAAATTAAGTGAAACAGCACCAGAAATTTTATTAAGTTCATCCATTACAAATTCTAAAGTCCCAAGATCAATGTAATCATAGCGCTCGCTCTATCCTCTCGTCATTGCGTTTTAAAAAACAAATTCGTTTCAGAATAGTATTCCATTTTAACTGGTCATTGAATTAAGACTTTCTGTTAATGCCAAGTTATCAATCCGATAACACCAAACCACAGTAAGTAGATAGCGACCGCAAAGTGCAATACTGAACTCAAACTGCAATACCAATAAGCAACACGATTCATTTCTGTGTGTCGCTCCTTAATTGCTGAGTGCACTCCAACTAATGCCATCAAAGCAAATATTATTGAAGATAACAGGATCCCTATAGAATAAACGCTTGGTTGACCTAACAACTTAAATGGGTCACTTGAACCAGCAATAAAAAAAATTGCAAATGCGATTACCGAGATACTGGCAAGCAATGGCCAAATTCGAATTCGAGTCGCACCACCGCTTGGAATTTTTCCATCAAGCTTTCGTATTCCCCAGACGATAAAAAATAGAACTGAGCTTATTAGGCTAAAGAACCACAATAGCGCAATAGTAAACTGACTATAAACAACGAAACTGCTCACTGGTTTAAATACAGCATTGCCAATATGGATTACTTCTCCAGCCAGCGGGTCGGTGGTAATCGCCAATCTGGAAATGCCATTTTTTGTGGTTCTAAACAATTGTTCAGTTAGGGGAACATATTCTGCCGTCTGTCCACCTAATAAGCTAGCAACTTTTAAACGATCACCTAGCAGTTCAAGCTTGTAGACATTAGCCACGCGATCGATAAAATAACTCAATTGCTGGCGCGAGTTAATCGGCTGATAATAGCCAACCAATTCTTTATGAGCTTCACTTAGCGGAATGCGCTCCGGTAACTTTTTAGGGTTCAAGTCTTTAGTCTCAAACGCTCTAACTAATTTCGAAATTTCTCGAAACGCAGTGCCGTTGCCCGAGTTAATCATAATCACATGACCTAAGTTGGCATCAGGTAAATAGGCCAGCTCAGTCAAACCACCATTCACACCACCATTGTGCTCTCGGTATACCCACCCTTCATGTATCGATGAATAGTTATTTAAGCCATAGCCTGCTTTTTGACCTACTATAGCGGCATTGGTAGTTTCGACTGATTCCATTCTAGCCAACGATTGTTCAGTAACAATTTGAGTTTCACTGGCTTGACCGCGCTGTAGAAAAAACCTTAAAAACTTCGACATATCCAAAGGCGAGGCATTTATAGACCCCGAAGGTCGCATAATAATATGCCAATAGTCTTGCGGGTGATTAACTTCGTTGTATAAGGTCACCCCATTTTTCTCAACTTTTTCATCATAAAAATAGGTCGCTGAATTCATCCCCAACGGATCGAAAAATTGAGTTTGTATATAATCTTCAAAACGCTCACCTGTGATTTTTTCGACAATATAAGCGGCGACAGGTGGCCCAGAATTACAATAGGAAGAGCGGGTTCCGGGAACCCAACGCGATACTCGCGAATGAGGATGAAAATCGAGTCCTTGCTTGAGCGTGATAGGCGTGGGATCGTTATTGGCATATTCGACTAAATGAATGTCATCCCAACCTGTGGTGTGTTCGAGCAAATGAGCAACTAGAATTGGATTTGTTTCTGCCCAAGGGTTTTCAAACGCTATCTCCGGAATAAGGTCACGAACTTTGTTTTGTAAAGATAGCTTACCTTGCTCTACCAATTGCAATACTGCCAATGCCACAAACATTTTTGAAGTGGAACCAATGCGAAACAAACTGTTTTCGTCCGCACTCACTTGTTCTTCAATATTGGCTAACCCTAGTGAATCAACCCATACCGGTTGTGAGTCTTTGAGCATCGCAATGCCCACCGCCGGGACATTTTTATCCTGCATCACTTGTTCGATCGCTTGCTTTAACTCTTCAAGCGTTTGTGGCGGTGTTTCTTCTGACTCATTGTCTTTTGTCTGCGCTATTTTTTGTGGCTCTTTTTGCCCATCGGATAACGCTGTTTTTTGAGACGACTCAGTTTCAGACGTTTGCAAAGTTTGCTCCTGTGAAGAGCTATCCTTTGAAGAATTCTCTTTTGAAGAATTCTCTTTTGAAGAACGACCTTCAGAGGAGCCTGCTTGCGGAGAAGCATCTGGTGAATGGCTTAGTACACTCTCATCACTTTGTTGTGCCTGTATATGCAACACTGCATTCAAGCCAAGCAACAGTAGAGAAAACGAAATTATTTTTATTATTTTATTCATGATTTACTCCAGTCATTGAACTCACTTTATTTTTACTGAGCAAGTCGGTGTAATAAGATTGCTGCACGCTTAGTTTGCGAGGCAAAGGTGGTCATGTCTGCTACTTCCTTAACCGTATGCCCTCCAGTTCCCATTAGTCCGAGCCCATCTAAGGCCATATCAACGTGACTGGCTACAAATGATATATCCGCTGCACCTGCTTTACGCGGATCAACAGGTGCGACTTTTCCAAATCCTAGGTCTCGACTGGCTTGGTCATAAAGGGCTAACAATTTTCGATTGCCCTTATTCGGAGCCATTGGTGGATAACCAGGAAAAAAAGTGAGTTCCGCTTTTGTCTCGGGTAGATTATTGGCGACAATTTTTTGCATGGTTTGTTTTGCATTTGTCAATTGTTCTGGCGACAGCGCCCGAATATCACCATGGACTATCGTGGTTTCAGGAATCACATTATTTTTTCCGAAGGCCTCTCCACGTGCGCTCCCTTTATCAAAGGAAACTTCGGTTCCCCCCAAGATTACGCCGGGATTAAAAGTCAAATTGGGCTGACTCGCTAGCTCGGTTCGAAATCCTTGCAGAATTCGCGCCGTTTCAAATATGGCACCAAACCCGTATTCTTCTCGGAATATTTGCGATGAATGAGCCGGACGACCACCGACTTTCAATTGCCAACTGGTCGAGCCACGCCTAGAAATAACGGCAGTGCGGGGATCACCATCACCGTCTTCAAATCCGATTGCTATATCTGCCCATTTACCCGCAGCGACGAGTTCTTTGGTGGCTAAGGATAATGGCGCGCCTCGCTTTTCCTCATCACCCATTAATAAAACCTTAATTTGCAAATTTTCAAGACCACCGCTTTGCTTTAACGCATCAAGTACTCGCAAAATAATCACATTCCCACCTTTCATATCGGTAATACCCGGCCCAGCGACTTGGTTTTCAGACACTTCACGGTAAAATTGAAATGCACTGGTGGTCGCAAATACGGTATCTAAGTGTCCGATCATTAAGACCTTCGTTTTCGCTTTGGTATTTTCTAAACCATAGCTAGCGTAGACATGGCCCGCTCGATTAAATGAGCGCCCCTCAATCCACTTGGTCTCCAATCCCAGTGCTTCAAACTCTCTAATAAATACAGCGCCGACAGTTTTTACCCCAGGGAAATTCATGGTGCCACTATTTATATTCACCACTTCTTTCAGTACATTGCGATATTGAGTTTCCTTGGCGTCGATGATTTTGACAATTTCACGCTCCTTCTCATCAAGTTGTGCGCCCGTTGTGTTAAATGAACACAACAATGCACTAACAATACAAAATAATGAAATGCCACTTGATTTACCGGTTGCTTGCAGGATGTTACGGCAAAACGAAAAGTCCCAAGGAGTGATAAACGACGTCATAGTAGGCCTGTTGTTGGTTAAAAATTGCTTCAAATTTACTTGAATTAGTCAATAACAGCAAGCATGCCAAACCGACTTATCCTAATTGTCCAATCAATTGACTTGATAGTAACAAGCTATCATGAGTAATTGGCGCTTTCCAAAACCAACGATTCTGCTATCATCGGCGACCAATCATTTATAACTCATCACTGACCAAGAGCTAGTCGCTACTAATGATCACTGTAATATCACCCGCAAAAAGCCTCGACTTTGAAAACCCTGTTAGTCAAACAAAAACAACTAAACCGAGATTTCTTAAGCAGTCAGAGCAATTAATTGAACAATTGCGCGAGCTTGCGCCGCAAGATATCGCCAGCTTAATGAAGCTAAGCGACAATTTAGCCCAGCTTAACTACGACCGTTTTCAACAATTTACGCCGCCTTTTACTAAGAAGAACGCGCGTGCCTGTGTATTTGCTTTTCGTGGTGATGTTTATCAAGGATTAGATGCAGACAGTCTGAGTACGGAAGATCTCGACTTTGCTCAAGCGCACTTGCGGATATTGTCGGGCCTATATGGAGTACTTAGGCCACTCGATCTGATGCAACCCTATAGACTCGAGATGGGCACTAAGTTTGCCAACGCCGCAGGCAAAAACCTCTATGAATTTTGGGGAACGACCCTAAACAAAGCGATTCAAAAAGATCTTGATAAATCGAATGCTGAAGCCTTAGTAAACCTTGCTTCAAATGAGTATTTTAAGGCTGTAAAAGCCAAATCCTTGAGCCATCCGGTCGTAACACCAGTCTTTAAAGATTACAAAAATGGCCAATATAAAATTATTAGTTTCTTTGCAAAAAAAGCGCGAGGCTTGATGGCTCGATATATTTTGCAAAACAGAATTGAGAAAGTTGAAGATTTGAAATCATTTAATCTAGATGGCTATAAACTCAGCAAGAAACTCTCAACAGATAACGAAATTGTGTTTACTCGCAAACAAGCTTAGGCAAGACCTGTTGAAAAATGGCGGCGATCGTCCTTGATGACGCCGCACCTCCACAGACTGAGAACAAACATTATTTTGGTCCTTAATTGCAGGTAAAAAACTGCGATTAATATTTACTGCTGTTGATTGAGTATACGGGACAAATAATTTGGCCGTTTAGAATTAGAACGGTCGAGTTCGACGTTTATCGTATCAGTGCCACACCAAGCAACCCAATCTCCATTTTGATCACGACAAGCAGAATCAGAATCTACATCGCCATTTACCCATAGTTCTGAACGCTCCACAGCTTTTTCAATTAGTGCTAAATCCAACTCTATTCGTTCCGAAATATCTCGAATATTTACTCTCATATCTTTAGAGCGGTCTGCCCAATATTCGGCCTCTTTTTGAGCCTCCTCACTATCCGCTCTTCTTAACACTTGAATTAATTTCATTGTCGAAGAAAAGTCCTTTTGCTCGCCTGCCGCTCTTAGCCAGCGTTTCGCTTCATCTAAGTCTTGTTCTAGTATTTTTCCTGAGCTCAACTCGGCTCCCAAGATACGCTGCGAATCAACTAAGCCTAATTTTGCAGCGCGTTTCAAATATCGCTCTGCTCTCGACAAGTTAACTTCAACACCTTCACCATACAAATAGGCTCTTCCAAATAAGTGCTGGGCAAACGCATAATTAAATTCTTGCCGAGCCGCTCGCTTAATCCATTTAAACGCCTGTTGCGGATCATTGGGATAATAGATACCTTGGCGATAAAGCATACCGATCAACAGCTGGGCTTCAGGTACTTTACGATCGGCAAAGGCTTGCAAATTTTGCACCGCTGTTGGGCACTGCGATGCGCCTGAGCAAGTCGACGCTTTGGCATATTGAGTTAAAAAAGCCAAGCTTAAGACTAGTAGCGTTGAGAAAGATGTTAGTTTTTTCATACTGGGATCCTCAAGACAAAATCCGTTTCCTGTGACTAGTTGCCACTTATTGATTTGTGATTATTATTGCCAACTTGTAATCAACTAATTTTCTGATAGCTCGACCAACGGCGTCAGAAACCACTACGCGTTACTCTGGTAAAGTTATTGACACTAAAAAAATTTTGACAGCGTTCGCCTTCATCTCGGCTGTTTGCACAGAGGCTTTTCTTTTCGATTTTTCCATCTAACCACAATTTAGATAGTTTGATGGTAGAACTGATAAGCTCAGGCCCAACATCAAACATTTGAATAATTTCTTTATTATGGCGCTGCATATTGCTTGATGCATGCATGAGCTTTTTGGCTTCTTCTTGGTCGCTAAAGTTATCGCTTGCTGCTAGTAATTCTGCCAACTTTACCGTCGATTGATAGTCATTTTGTTTAGATGCTTTACTAAGCCAAAATCTTGCTAACTTGCGGTCCAGTTCCAACCTTAAGCCAGTACTATACTCGTGACCTAAAAGACGTTGTGAATCGACTAACCCTGCTTTGGCAGAACGCTTTAAATATTTTTCAGCCCTTAGCCTATTCGGTTCGACTCCATCACCAAATAGATAAGCTCTGCCTACTAGATGTTGAGCAAGCGACAAGTCACGATGTTTAAGCGCTGCACGTTTATACCATAAGAACGATTTTTCAGGCTCTTTGGGCAAGTAAGTACCTCGTTGATACAAGAGCCCCATTAAGAGCTGAGCTTCTGGCGCTTTTTTTTCAGCCAGTTCCTTTAATTCGTTAATAGATGCGAGGCAAGACTCTGAGTTTTGACAACTCATCGAAAAGCACGATTGAGCGAAAACACCTAATATTAAGGTAATGGTGATTACTAGCCTATTTTTGTTTGCCACAATAAATTCCTTGTTAAGTTAAAGTCGTATTAATCTAGCAAAACTAGGTAATTCTCAAAAGAAACTTGGCGGAATTAATCGAACTAGGACGGAATAATAGATTTAAAATCCACAGTTAACTCTATTTTCTCTAAATCGTTTTAGGAGAGCTACGATTTTAAAAAAACCAGCTGCTTAAAGGAATTGTCTAAACCATCAATTCGATCGGATAGCTTCCAGCTGTATTGGTTGGCAAATTCTATCAGTGCGTTTTCATCATAACGACTTGACTTAAAAAGTATAATTTCGCCGAAGCTGCGGCTAGGCAGCTTAGCGACAACAGTCACAGCATTTGGCACTGAACTGTGGGTATCAACCACCGCATCAACGACAATTGACGATAGTGCTTCTTCGGGCTTTTCACCAATATCAAGTGTCGACCAAACGGCACTCAATGGAACGGCGACTAAGTCTTTGACCACATCCCGCTCGTATTCTTTGGCTAAAGCACTTAGGTCTAAATCGTTTTTGTCTTCAAAACAGCCCACACCAAGCACTAACAAATCGCCCTTTTGTGCGACTTCGTTGAGGCTCTCAAAGAACTGCGCCTCGTTTAAATTACCCAAAGTGCCACCTGTATTAAACCAAGCTACGCTCCCCTGACTTCTGACAGGCTCGGTTCCATTCATTCTCATTACATCCCGCCGCAGTGCCTTTATTTCAATAAAATCATGCCCGTCTCGCTTATCTAACAACTCTTCTATTTTTGACCTCGACAGCTCTAACATCGCGCTGCTTCGATCAATCAGAGTATATTTTATTTTCTTTTGCGCATGCGTTCCTTCACTCCGATTAGCGACCACGTCTAACAAGCATTTAATTAGCACCGCATCTTTACTGTGCGCCCCACCACCACAAAGCATTGCTATTCCGTCAAAATTGGGATCGCCAATAAATTCTAGCCAATTAGATTGACGGCTTAATTTTAATAAACCTGTTTTACATTGATCAAAACCCGTATAAAACTCATCGTTAGTAACTGATAACCAGCGGTTAACGGCATCGGTGTTTTGATAGTAAAGAGATTGATCGATATGTCCGTTTCGCAAACCTTCTTTAATGGTTGGAAGCTCTTCGCCTGGTGTGTAATAGATGGGATACCACGACTTTTCGACCGTACCAAACAGTTTTAATTCTTGTGGTTGATTGCTGATCGATTTGACTTCAAAACTAGTGGTTCGATTGAGCATTTCAGTTAGATCTTGCCTGAACTCGAGTTGTACGCCACCCTGCGCTAATGCTGCATGCAATTTGTCTTTGGTAACCGTTGGCAAAGTCTGTATAAAATCCTTAGCGGTTCCGTCAACCAAGGTTGTCCCTGGAACAACTTCATCACATCCTAGTTGTTCGCTTAGCTCGGCAAAAAAAACACGATACTTAGAGTTTGGGCCAACATTAATTCGCTCTTTGTCAAATCGGTGACCGTACATCTCAAGCAAGTTGTCCCAACCGAAACCGTACTTCTCTTCATCGAAATTATTGGCGTCTAAGACTTGATCGGGTACATCGTTTTGACGCACCTGGCCAAACGCAATGCGAACTATTTCCTTTTTTATTTTCCAGTCTTTTATTGCCATAAAATATTCCTTTAACTTTTGCTACTTTCTATTTTGACCGTGAAATCTAGTGTGCTCTTTTTTTGCTAACCAGCACTACAATATAATTTGTGACTAATCCCATGGTAATGCCGATGGCGGCCTCATTAATGAGTAAATCGAATTGAGCAAACTTCCAAAAGAGAGCCGATGCGAGTCCAGATAACATGGATAGAAACAAAGAAAGCCCGGTGCGTTCAAATGCAAATATGCGAATTAATATTGGTGCTGCCAAACCTGCTCCCATTAGAGAAACCGAACCAATAGCTAATTCAAAAACACTGCTTTTCTCTGCGATAAACACAGTTCCCAACATCGTGAATCCTCCCAAAACAAGCACCACCATGGTTGTTTTAAGCGACTGATATTTTTCAGAGTTTTTGCGGGGTAAGAAATCATGGATCACAGCATGTGACATGGCGATGAGCAACGAATTTGAAGTCGCAGCAATGGTTGCAAAAATATCCGCGACGATAATACCGGTTAGCAAATCACCAAAATAAGTACGAAAGAAAATACTCAGACCCGCTTCGGGTTCCTCAATGTCAGGCATAACACCACGCAGGTATATGCCAAAAAGGGTCATTGAAATCCAAGTAAATTGGACAAAACCAATATAAATCCACTGCGCAGACTTAGTTTCTTCGGGAGAACTTCCCGACAAATAGCGAGAAAGTAATTGGGGTTGCCCAAGTCCGAATCCAAAAGCAGCAAACATGTAACCAAGAATAAAAAACAAGCCTGCAGTAAGGCTATTGCTAGGTAGTAACTGCAGAAAGCTATCTCCCGCCCTGTCCCAATTTTGCAGCAGGGAGGTATTGTCATTGTAAGCAACATAAACAATTGCTACTAACGCTAACAAGGTACCAAATAATCGAATGACCGCTTGCACTGCGTCGGCATACACTGATCCTCTGAATCCACCGATGCTGCTATAAGCAATAATTAAACAGGCAAATAACAATAATGAGGCTTCAGCAGAGAATGCAAAGGCGCCGGCCACAAATTTTTGCCCTGCGAGCCATTGAGCTGAAGTATAGGCTCCAAGACAGACTATGATGATAATCGTTGCGAATATCGAAGCAAACTTGGCCATCTTATCATTTAAACCGGAGTTTAATAGCTCCGACAAGGTTGTCGCTTTGGCTTGCTGACCAGCGGAATTAATTTTTGCCGGACAAAACTTCCAGAAGACTAGATCGCCCAAAAACCAAGAAATCGGTAATAACAACCATTGCGCACCAAAACTGTAACCAAGCCCCACTGCACCAGTCACTATAAAGCCACTGTTAGCAGTAGCCCCAGCACTCAGACCGATCATCCACTTATTGAGTTTTTCATTAGCGAGGCCGCCTTCTCTTACCTGAGAGTGCTTTCTACCCAGATAAGCCGCAGCGAAAGTTAGCGATAGTGTGATGACAAAAATTAGTTCGACCAATGGTACAGACAAATCCATAGTATGAGTTTAAAGACGGAGCCCGTGCCATCATATTACATCCGGGATCACATCCCAAATTTAGCAGCGGAAAATACCGGAATAACGGCTCAATTTGATTTACAAACGATTAATCAACCCCCAGTTTTAGCAAAATGTTCTGTGGAAAATGCTTGGCTTCAGCTCAGTAATCGTTCAAACACCAAATCACACCATTGTTCAGGTGCTTCCAGCATTGGAAAATGCCCTGTTTTGTCCATCCAAACCAAGCCAGAATTTTTGCTTTCTTGGTGTATGACTTGCGCCATTTCTGCCACCGCAATGGGATCATTTTTTGGCCATATTATCTCAAGTCTTATGTCAGTCGTTTGTAGCGCACCTATCCAGCGATGCCAAAAGGTAACGCGTTCATAAGTGTATTGACTAATTTTGGCTAACACTTGCCGACCTTGATTAAAATTCATTATCTGCCAAATGTCATCCACTTCGGATTTGGTAAGATTAGATGGCCGGTAAAACGTCTCTCTTAGGTTTTTCTGCAAGGTACTCTTGCTGGCAAAGCGCGCAATTAAATGACCAAAAATACGATTTCTGAGCAGTTTTTGCATTAATTTGAGTTGCGCCAATTCGATGTGCATTGAACCATTACACAATGCTACTTTGCTGATCTTGATAGGACAGCAATGTTGTTGCTCACGAACCAAAATTTCGGTGAGAATACTAGTTCCGTAATCGTGCGCTAAGATAAACGCTTGCTTAAGATTTAATTGTTTCCATAATCCCAAAGCCATATCGGTTTGTTCAATTAAGGAATAACTGTAGTCGAGCGGTTTATCAGAATAGCCGAAGCCAAGATGATCATGAATAATGACTCTAAACTGTTGTTGCAGTATTTCGAGCGCTTTCCAATAATCAAATGAGGAGGTTGGAAATCCATGTAGAATGCAAAGTACAGGCTTATTCGACTGATTTTCAGCGTCACTATCAATCACAAAAAGCCTGTGATTCGCCACCTTAATCATTTGACCTTTTGAACGCCACTCATCGGCTCGCATGTTATCCTCCTAATCAGTCGCTATGCTTTTTTTGAATCACCGCTCGCTCGTTTTTTAGCCGAGTCGCGCTTTTATCCAATCACTAATGTCACCTATTTGCTCTGGACAAACCGAGTGTTCCATGGGGTAAGTTTTTACTTCAACAGGATAACCTTTTTGCTTGAGTAGCTGCTCCGTCACGCCACTCAACTGTACCGGCACGACGGGGTCAAAATTACCATGTTGAATCGCTACCGGGATTGAACTATTGGCTGGGGCATACTGAATAGAATCTTTAGTGGCAAAGTAAGTGGACATTAACAACAGTCCAGCCAGCTTTTTGTCATACGACAGTGCCGCTTCAAGAGCGACTGCACCACCTTGCGAAAATCCGGCAATAATAATTCGTTCGCTGGCGATGCCTCGCGCCATTTCGCTGTTGATAAAATCGACTACGGCTGACGCCGACTTTCTGAGTTGAACCGCATCGACTTTTCGATCAATACTCATTTCCAAAATGTCGTACCAGGCGGGCATGACATAGCCACCATTAATGGTGACTGGGATACTAGGCGCATGCGGAAATATGAATCTCACAGGTAACGACTCTTGTAATTTTAGTTCTGGGACAATCGGCTCAAAATCATGACCATTGGCTCCCAACCCGTGCAACCAAATTATGGAGGCGGTGGGGTTTTCACCTGTTTCGACTTCAATATGGGGTAATAATTGACTCATTTTAATTACTCTTTTTGTTTCGATTTAATTCTCAATCTTGGTTATAACATTTGAGCACAGTTTAGAGCGAATTTGCTAGCCCAGATAACTGTAACTCCCAAAGTCTTAAGCGCCGCTTTTATTCGCTCGCTTTTTGGTATGCCGGGTGGCAGTAGCCGACAATGGGTCATCTGGCCATGGGTGTTTTGGATATCGGCCTTTCATTTGCTTTTTTACTTCTTGATAAGCATTTGCCCAAAAACTGGCTAAATCTTCGGTAATGGCTAAAGGCCTGCCTGCGGGTGATAACAAATGGATCACTACCTTTATTTGTCCGTTTGCTACACAGGGGGTTTGCTTTTCAGCAAACATTTCTTGCAACTTTACTGCTAAAATCGGCTTATCCGCAGAAACATAATCTATTTTTATTTGCGAACCACTGGCAACTTTAAGCTTGACCGGCATCAGTTGTTCCAGTTTTTGTTGAGTCGTCCAGTCCAGTTTCGCCATTAAAGCTTGGTTAAGTCGTTCTGCCGTCACTTGGCTAAGTTTAGTTAATCCTTGAATAAATGGAGCAAGCCATTCTGATAAATTGTTTAGCAGGTAAGCTTCAGAAAAGTCCGGGAATTCTTGCGCAAACTGGGGCAATTGACGAAGCCTATTGATTCGAGCGAGCAAGCTCTTGGAATGTTCATCCCAGGGTAATCCATTTTGTCGAATTCCTTGCAGTAGCGCTTCAGTAACTAATGCCGCATCAACATCCTTGATTGGCGATTCCGAAAGTACCAATTCATAGTAACAACGTTGCACACTAGCTTTAACCGACTGCGATTTTGTATCCCACTGGGTTACCGTTTTTTCAACAATGTGTTCGGTGAAATGTGATTCCAAAGCGTTTTCTGACAACTCAATGGCTTGAAATATTTTGCTCGTTTTTGAATGCCCTCCCATCACGACAGCCACAACAAGCCTTGGCGCATTACTGAGTGGAGCATCCATTATCGCGCCACTGCCATTAGCCAATTTGTAGCCTTGACCGCGCGGCTGAGCAATCCGATCGGGGAATGCAATGGCCAGAAGAAAACTGGCTTGTTCAAGTTTTTCAAAATCATTTTTTGATATTTTAAATAGGTCGTCGAAAGACTTTTGGGGTGATTTAGCTTGGTTTTGATTAGCTTGGTTTTGAGTAGCTTGAGATTGAATACCCCCTAGATCGTTCAATTGACTTAGCTGTTTGAATAATTTCTTGGCATCGGTCAATAGCCGCCGAATTGCCGGTGCTTGGTTTCTGTTTCCAATTTGATCAAGTACAAAGACAAGTCGAGAATAAAAGTCTGGTTGCAGACGAGCCTCGCCTTTGAATATATCTTTTTGCTCAATCATTGCCGCGATCAAACATCCGAACGACATGCAATCTCGCTCAATTGAATAGAGTAACATGCTGGCCAATCGCGGATGAACCGGCAGCTTCTGAAGCAGTTTTCCTCGAGCGGTTATTCGGTTTGCTTCATCTAACCCATTCAATTGCTTCAGCAATGCTCGTGCTTGCTCAAGGGCACCGGGGTTAGGATAATCCAACAGTTTTAATTCATTGACTTGGCTGATTCCCCACAGCGCAAGCTCCAAAGCAAAACTTGCCAAATCTTCACGCTGAATATCAGCCACATTTTGCTCTCTGAGTTTTTCACTTTCATTCCACAGTCGTATGCATCGACCGGCTGACAAACGCCCCGCTCTTCCGGCGCGCTGGGTTGCAGACGCTTTGGAAACTCTGACTTTGTGTAGCCGATTAAACCCCACATTAGGATCAAATACACTTTGTTTCATTAAGCCCGTGTCGATGACCGCACCAATGCCATCAATGGTGACGCTTGTTTCGGCAATATTTGTGGATAAAATTATTCGTGGCTGAGTCGCGTCAGCGCGAAAAATATGTTGCTGTTGCTCGAATGGCATGTCGCCATAAAACTCTACCAATTGATAGTTAGGGTGCTTTTTGATGGTCGCTTTGAGAATTTCTGCGGCCTGATGAATCTCCGCCACGCCAGGCAAAAATATCAAAATGCCAGGATAACTTAAAGAGTCGTCGGTCATCACTTCGCTAACTGCTGAAACCAACAAAGATTTCCAGGTTTCCATCCGGTCAAAAGCTGACTGCGTTGCACTCCTTGGGTTGGGATTAACATAATCGATTGTCACCGGATAGCTTCGGCCCGCACTTAAAAGTACCGGACAATTCATCATCAGTTGTGACAAATTTTGGTGCTCTAAAGTGGCTGACATCACTAGCAGTTTAAGGTCATCCCTAAGGGTTTGTTGCACCTCTAAACAAAATGCCAGACTTAAATCGCTGTCTAAACTGCGCTCATGAAATTCGTCAAATATGATAAGACTGACCTGGCTTAACTCGGGGTCAGACTGCAGCATGCGAATTAAAATGCCTTCTGTAATCACTTCGATTCGGGTTTCTGAAGAAACTTTGGCATCGTTTCTTACTCGGTAGCCAATTCGTTTACCTACCGGCTCGTTGATAAGCTCTGCCAACCGATAGGCGGCATTTCGTGCCGCTATTCGGCGAGGTTGCAACAATAGAATTTTTTTCTTGGGATTAAGGTGAGTCAACAAGCAAAGCGGCACCATCGAGGTTTTTCCGGCGCCGGGCTCAGCTTGCAAAATGACATTAGATTGTCGACTTACTTGAGTCATTAATTCATCAATGACTTCGGCAATCGGTAAGTTGAGTTGACGAGTATTTTCGACCGACCAATTTAACGGCTTTGAGGTATTCAAATCGAACCTTATTTATCCAGCCATTGTGAGAAGCTTTTGACTGAATAGACTAGTCTATCTTTTGCGGTTTCTAGCAATGCGGCATGATCACTGTTGGCCAATACAATCCATTGCTTGTTAGCGTTGGGTAATTGAGTAAAAAATCGAGCATGTGACTCGCTATCAGCGAGTGGGTCAAACTCTCCTTGAAGAAGTAATACCGGAACCTTAACGTCACTTGCATTAAGTTGGTTCCACTGCTCCAGCTTATTCCAATCTGCCCTCACCGGATCGGCCAACAAGGAAGCTTTCACATAATAATCGATCGCTTTTTGGCTAATAGTACCGGGCGTAATGAAATCGCTAGCGGCATTTTCTGCGGTATTTTTTAATGCCGGTGGGTCTATGGGTGACATCACTTTTTCAATCTTCTTTTCGGGATCAATCGGATAGCCGAAGAGCACCACAGCCTTAGCGATATTCGAATTTTGTTGCACCGCTAATTGCGCCATCATTGAACCATAGGACCAGCCAAAAATTATCGGCTTAATTTGCGTTTGCTTTTCAATCCATTGGGCAACTACCGCGACATCAGCCGCTGCTTTGTCAGGATTATTCCAGCCGGTATTATCTCTTGGGGTTGCGCCGTAGCCTCGTGCATCAAGAGCCCACACGGTAAACCCTTGTGCTACAAGATTATCCATGAGTGAAAGGTTTTCGCCAGGGACTTGCAAATCAAAGTCGGGTAGTGCGCTCCAGGTTCGGCCGTGAAGTAATAAAACTTGTGGATTTGAGTCTGTATTTTGAGTCGAGCGTTTACTCCAAACCACCATCGGATGACCCGCAGAGTCAACCGTATGTTTAGTCAGTTTGACGGCCAAGCAAGCCCCAGGAAACAACATCCCAAACGTAAGCAATAACCACAGCAAATTGCTAGGTACGAGATTGAAATCGGCTTTGTTCATTATCATCTCTCAGGGTTAAGCGCTGCCGCAAGCACGGCTTCAGCAACAGCAAGATGTGCCGTTTTATTGAGCGCGGAAGGAACTAACGCATCTTGCTTGGCTTGTGCGGATAAGGTCTCTGCTGCAGCGATACGCATGGCGTGGGTAATATCCTTTACCCCTGCTGCTAGCGTGCCTTTAAACAACCCCGGGAATGCCAGCATATTATTCACAATTTTTCCGCAGGTGGCGTAACGAGCCCCTTGCGCTAGAGCAACTTCAGGCTCAATTTCGGGATCCGGATTTGTAAGCGCCATGATGATTTGGCCCGTTCGCACCATCTCGGGTTTAATCAGCCCTTTAACACCGGTAGTCGCCACGACAATATCGGCCTTTTGCATCAACTCCTCGAGCCCAACGGGTTGGCCGCCTAAGTCGCTCAGTCGTAGCTGCGCATCTTTACTGATGTCGCAACCTAAAACCTCTTTTACCCCGTAACTTCGCATTAAGCTGCAAATTCCAATACCTGCGGCTCCTAAGCCGATTTGCCCAAATACACAGTCTTTAATATTCACCCCGGTTTTCTTTGTGGCGGACAATAGCGCAGCCAAAGCAACGATCGCAGTTCCATGCTGATCATCATGAAAGACCGGTTTGTTAATGCGTTGAATTAATTCCGCTTCAATCTCAAAACACTCCGGTGCTTTGATGTCTTCTAACAAAATTGCGCCGAAGGAAGGTGATATCGATTCGACAGTTTTGATGATGGTTAAGCTGTCTTTGGTATCCAATAAGATGGGAATGCCAGAGAGTTCGACTAATTCAGATAATATTGCCGCTTTCCCCTCCATAACTGGCAGACCCGCCTCAGCTCCGATATCACCGAGCCCCAAAATTGCGGTGCCGTTAGTCACAATTGCTACAGTGTTTTGAATATTGGTGTAGTCTTTGATTTTTTCTGGCGAGGCTTTAATAGCTTCGCACACTCTGGCAACACCAGGGGTGTAGACATCGCGTAATATTTCTAGGGAGTTGATTGCAATTTTTGATGTGGTTTGGATTTTCCCACCTTTATGGCGATTAAAAACCCGCTCCGACTTACCCACCATTTTGGTTTCTGGCAACTGATCTATTTGCTTGATAACTTCATTAACATCCAGAGTATCATCGTATTCAATGGTAATTTCCCAGATAGTATCTTGATCAAGCCGTCTAACGGCGTTCAACCCTTCTACGGTCACATCCAATGAACCGAGTACGCCCAGCACTTTGGCCATGTTCCCAGGTTTATGAGGAGCTTCCACTAGTAGTATTTCAACCACGCGCATAATTTATTACCTTGACCGCTTTAATTGGCGTTAAGATTATCAGCTATGGCAAGCGCAGAACAAGTGGTTTGATCAGTCTGAGTCGCTTAAACTGGGTTTATTATCTGCTGACGCTATACGCCAGTTCGAATGCAAATACGCGTAATCATGACACGGCGTCAATAAACGCCTAGGTAACAATTTACAGCGATTTTTCCATCAACTTTCCACTGCCTGCCCCGCAAGCAATAATTGACTTCATCATACTCTCTACTGAAATATCGGGTCGAATATCGACCAGTTCCGCCGGAAGGTGATAAATATTGCCGGATGTGGGGTTGGGTCCGGTGGGCATAAAGATAGTGATTGTTCCATCAGCATGCTTTGAGGTAACAATGGCAGTCACGGTGGTCGGACAATTGGCGCCAAATAATTTTACAATAGCCACTTCGCCACTGGAAAAAGGCGACGAATCTGAATCGCCGAAAAACTGCGACACTATTTCTTTTATCAGTTTGTAGCCTGGAGCGAGCTTTATTAAGTACTTATCAAGATGTCCATGCACCCATTTACCGATTCCCGTCGAAACAATCGTACCAACGGAAAAGCAGATCACTACGATTAACACAATAACAACGATGTCTGCGGTTAATTCTGGCAGTGAAAATTGATTGATTACATAATCGGTTAAGGGTTGAATTAAGTCTGTGACAAAGTAAAACGCCCACTTCAAAATAAGGCTTAATAAGATCACGGGCAACAAAACAACAATGCCACCAAATAAAGACTTTCGAATAAACAGTTTAAAACTCATAGAATCGACCCTATTAATATTAAGCGTAGCGAGCCAGTCGACCAACGCATTGCCAGAATAATTTAAATTCAATTAATAATATCTAACAATTAATCAATTAGCATCCTGTTTTGAATGGCCTAGTATATTAGTTTCAGCTGACCCACTTTGGTTTTTTGAGCTGTGAATTGAGTCCAAAGCCACCAAACCCAAAAATAAAACAGGGAGAGTAATTTAAACGAGGCGCCATGTTAGCAAATATCAAACGATTTTTAGAAAAGCTAAATCCAGAGACACCTGTTGACCCTGCTCAGCAAAAACATGCGATTCAACTCGCGGTTTGCGTTTTATTGGTAGAAATGGGTCGAGTCGATGGAGAAATGAGCAAACAAGAGTTTGCCCAATTGATGCAGTTGATTGACCAGCAATTTGAACTAAGCGAGCAAGAAAAAGCTGAGTTAGCTGAACTTGCGCAACAAAAACTAGAGCAAGCCACCGACTACTATCAGTTCACCTCTGTTCTTAACCAGCACTTCAGTCAAGCGGAAAAAATTACCGTAATAGAAAACCTCTGGAAAATAGCCTTTGTTGACGGCAAAATCGATGCTCACGAAGAGCACTACTTAAGAAAAATACATTCGTTATTGCATGTTACTCATAGCCAATTTATGCAAGCAAAGCACAGAGTCGAGCAAGCTCAATCAAGCTAGGGTCAAAACGGAGCCAATCAAGTCGTCTCAATTTTAGCCTGTTTGCTCGCAGAACTCTTAAAATAGTAGTTTATGATAGTAAGTAATTGGCTAATTTGAATTAAATGGTGTAAAAATAAGGCAATTACCCCTAATTTAATTAGCTACTATGCGATATCAGGATTGCAAGAAGATAGTCCTTAAAATTGGGTCCGCGCTAATAGCCCCCACCGGCGTCGGCTGCAGCACTCAATACACATTACCCATTGCGCGGTTTATTCATCAGTGCCAGGCCGATGGAAAGCAAGTTATTTTGGTTTCATCGGGAAGTGTGGCTGCTGGTAAAAAATATATTCAACACAGTGGCCAAAAACCAACCTTAGCACAAAAACAAGCAATGGCGGCCGTTGGACAAAACGCCATGATGTCAAATTGGAAACGCTTCTTTGACAAGCCCTGTGCACAAATTTTGATGACCCATGCGGATTTGCAAAACCGCGAAAGCTATCTCAATATTCGCAATACTATTGATGAGTTGCTTGCCAATAATATTCTCCCCGTCGTGAATGAAAACGATTCAGTTGCAACCGAAGAATTAAAGGTTGGTGATAACGATCGATTGGCCGCAATGGTCGCACTACTCACCGATGCTGATACCTTGATGATAGCTTCGGATGTCAATGGTTTGTATAGCAGCGACCCAAACATTGATGCTAACGCAACCCATATTGCTTTGGTGGACGAAATTGATGACTCGATACTCCAAAAAGCGGGCGGGACCACCAACCAACTCGCGACGGGCGGGATGAAAACGAAAATTCTAGCAGCCATTAAAGCCACTAGCCATGGAATTGATACCTTTTTATTTAAGGGCAATGATGCCAGTAACTTTGAAAGATTTGTCGCTGGCCAATCCATCGGCACCTGCTTTTTGGCCAAGTCAGAAAAGCTGTCTGCACGAAAACATTGGGTCAAACACACTCTCAATGCCAAAGGTCAAATTCGAGTTGATAACGGCGCTGTTAAGGCCATTATTCATCAGGGAGCGTCCCTACTTAGTGTCGGCATTCGTAGTGTAACCGGCCGTTTCGATAAGGGAGATGCCGCGGATATTGTGTGTGATCAGACCAATAAAATTATTGCACGGGGTATTTGTCAATATAACCACACTGCGATCGAACAAATCAAAGGATCACCAAGCGAAAATTTTGAAGCCATTCTTGGTTACTTTGACAGTGATGTAGTGATTGAGCGGGACGATTTAGTTTTACTCAATTTATCTTAATGAAGTGAATATTAGTAAGGAAAATTAGATGTTTTCAATTAAACAACTCGCCAGCGATGCCAAACAAGCAGCCACAACCATCGCTAACCTCTCAGCGCAACAGAAAGATAAAGCGTTGCAGAGTATGGCTGATACGTTGAGAAACAATAGCATTCAAATAATAGAAGCAAATTCAAAAGATTTGGTGGCAGCTAAAACAAGTGGTTTGAGTGACGCCATGATTGATCGATTAAAACTCGATCAGAAAAGAATTGAAGATATTGCCGTAGCCATAGAACAAATCGCTGCTCAAGATGATCCGGTTGGTAAGGTACAACATGAGTATCGCTTGGAAAACCAATTACTCGTACAAAAAAAGAGTATTCCATTAGGTGTGATAGCAATGATTTACGAATCGCGACCCAATGTGACTGCCGATGCGGCGGCGCTTTGTTTTAAAGCCGGGAACGCCATCATTCTAAAAGGCGGAAAAGAAGCTTTGCATTCCAATATTGCGATCGGTGAATGCCTGCATCAAGCATTGCAATTACACGAGATTCCCCTGGGCGCCATCGGTATTGTTTCCGATCCCGATCGCAAGCATATGGCGGAACTTCTCACACTCAATCAACTAGTGGACCTAATTATACCCCGCGGTGGCGAAGGACTGATTCGTTACGTCAGTGAAAATAGCCGCATTCCTGTAATCCAACATTTCAAAGGTGTTTGTCACTTATATATCGACCGCGAAGCTGATGTAGAAAAAGCCTTAAGTATTTTGATCAACGGTAAAGTCCAACGCCCAGGGGTTTGTAATGCATTGGAGACTTTATTAGTCGACCAAGCAATTGCTGCGGATATTATGCCTAAAATAGCGAAGCTGCTCGCTGAAAATAAAGTTCGTGTGCATGCCTGTAAAGACAGCTTAAATTACTTCGAGCAAGCGACTTTAGCGACAGAAGAAGATTATGATACCGAGTACTTAGCACTAGAAATTAGTATTAAACAAGTGGATGGACTTGACGCTGCAATTGAGCATATTCACCGCTTCAGTTCATCACATACCGAAGTGATTGTGACTGAAAATAAGCAAACCGCGCAAACGTTTCTTAATAGAATAAACTCTTCCGTGGTGATGGTTAACGCGTCTTCGCGTTTTTCCGATGGTGGGCAACTAGGACTCGGCGCAGAGATTGGTATTTCTACCAGTAAATTACACGCCTATGGACCGATGGGGGCCGCTTCCCTAACCACTGAAAAATTTGTTGTGTTAGGTGATGGCCAAGTCAGAACTTAGTAGCTACCGTTCAGTACTAGAATCGGTAGCTGGTTGGTCTTTATAGTTTGTAATTTAAGAGCGGGAGTTTATAGTTTATGGTTGGGAGTCTGTAGTTTGGAGTCTATAGCCTGCAGTTTATGGCTTGGATTCTAAACGAAACGATAGACTCGGTAGTCTTAAAGCTAGAAGTTAAAGGCTACCTGTACACCACTAAATACTTCCGATTCTGCTTCCCAATAACGACTATCAATTTCACGTGCGCGAACAATCCCTTCAACTGATATCGGCCCTGCTTTTAGCCCCGCACCAAATCCAACAAATGCGTCGAGGTCATCTTGATAACAGTATTCATCGCGATAACAATAATCGTCGCGATCATAACGATAGTCATCCACTAGCGCTTCTGCCAGGTCGATTCCAAATTCAACAAAAAATGATACTTTAGAAAAATAACCGAAACGTGCAGACGCTTCCCATGAAGTATATTCTTCCAGATAACCATCTTGTGCTAGAACTTCAGCATGTCCGAGAGAAGTATTCAGTTGATAGCCTAAATTAGAGTTCCGATAAGTTTGGGTTACGCCAATTCCAATGGCGGATAGGTAGTCACCGCCGTTAGATTCATAACTATAGAATAATCGAGCATCACGATGCTCACCCGCATCAGCTTCTTTAGAAACGACACCGGCTGATAACACCAGCGATAGAAAAAGCGCCTTTAATGGCCAAAGCTTGTCTTGGTTTAAAATCACAATAATTACCTTACTTGTTTAAGTTACCAGTAAAGTATAAAGCGCGGAGTCTGAATAAAAACTGAATTGGTTGAGCGAGCCAAACTGATTGCTATCTACCTAGCACCACTGGCGACAACTCACTGCCAGTCACTGCAATCTTAGAAAGAGACCACCGCTAAGTAGTCTCCGTTAAAAGGTCTGCACAGTATAAATTAGAGCTAGTCGCTAAAAGCAACTTGATAAGAGGTGAACTTGCGCATATTAATCACGCCCGTATCAAACATTAGGTATTGTCCCTTGATTCCTAACAATGTCCCTTCCACCACTGGATTCTTGTCAAAATTGTGAGACTTTATTTTTGTCGGAAACTCTAATACTGGGTAGTCAATCGAAACCACACTGTTTTGTTGCTCTTCAATATCTTCTGCTGAAAAATGGGAAATCACGCTCTCCATTTTCTCTTTGAGTTGATGTTTAAGGTCACTCGCATCGGCAAGAAGATCTCGCGGCGGTTGATTCTCTTTTAACATAGTGCGCCAATTGGTTTTGTCCGCAATCAAATCTTTAAATGCCATTTCCACAAAACCTGATTGTTTTCTGGAATTAACCTTAAACATAATAGTCGCTTGGGTTGCGCCTTGGTCGACCCAACGTGTCGGGATTTGAGTATGCCGAGTAATGCCCACTTTGAGACCCGAAGTATTGGATAGATAGACATAATGCGGCACAAAACAATGCTGTTGAGCCCAGTCTGGCTCTCGACAAGTTCCCTCATCATAATGGCATGTTTCCGGCTTCATAATGCACATATCACACTGAGCGAGTTTTCTCATACATGGAAAACAAAAGCCTTGAGAAAAACTTTTTTTGGTTTTATTGCCGCAGTTAAGGCAATTAATTTCGCCCAAATATTCGAGTTTAATGGTTTTACCTAAGTAGGGGTTTAGTAAGATGTTTTGCTCCCCAACGGGCAAACTGTACTCGACTTTATCAGCTTCTCCGAGATAGCCAAGCTGGGAGCGCATCTTTCTGATATTACCTGAAATCATTATTATTCCTATTGAAATTCACTAATGTCACGATGGTGACCAGGGAGTATAAACGGGATCTAAACAAATGAACCGATGTAATCTTCGATTTCATTAGCTCGCGTCAGCTTTTTATTTTCCTGCTCACAAAATTGATAAAATTCACTCACCGGCATTGCCTTTGAATAGAAATTACCTTGACCAAATTCACATCCGGCATTCACTAACGCATTTCGTTGAGACTCTAGCTCTAAACCTTCTGCCACAACCATTAGTTTAAGTTTGTGAGCCATGCTGACAATTGCTTGACATAGCACCATATCATTTTCTTTTTCGACACACTTTTCAACAAACGAACGATCAATTTTTAAGTAGTCGAAATTAAAGTCTTTTAAGTAGGCTAACGACGAATATCCGGTACCAAAGTCGTCGATCGAAAAGGTAACCCCTTTAGCTTGCAGCGCCTTTATTTGTCGTTTAACGTCTTCTGAATCTTCTACCAATAATGTTTCGGTAACCTCTAATTCCAAATAACTCGGATCGAGATCTGCTTCCGCTAGCGCTTGGTTCACTACCTGCACTAAATTACCACGGCGAAATTGAATCGAAGACAAATTAACCGCGATACTAAAATCTTGAAGCCCACGTTGTTGAAATTGTTTACATTGTCGGCAAGCCTCAAACAGCACCCACTCGCCAATTTCGATGATCAGACCTGTTTTTTCAGCAATAGCAATAAAATCAACAGGATATACTAGAGAACCATCCTTCTTTCTCCAGCGAATCAGTGCTTCCGCCGAATAGATACGACCGCTATTCAGGTCCACTTTGGGCTGATAATGCAGTTCAAATTCTTGTTCCACAATCGCGTTACGAAGGCTACTGATCCGATCAATATGTGCGAGCATATCTTTATTCATTGCTTGGTCAAAAAACACCTGACCATTTCTTCCTGCTTTCTTGGCGCGGTACATCGCCATATCTGCTTTTTTTCGTAATTCGTCAAAACTTTCACCATCGATTGGCGATAAAGCGATTCCGATGGAACAGGTAGCCATTAAGTGATGACCATCGATATCAATTTTTCGAGACACGTTGGTCAATATAAAATCGGAAACTCGTGACACATCGGTGTGTTGTCGAATGCCATCGACAATTACTAAAAACTCATCGCCTCCTAACCGACAAACCGTATCACCATCTCTAACTGAATCTAACAATCTTTGAGCTATTTTTTGCAATAACTTGTCACCCACTTCATGCCCAAGTGAGTCGTTTACCGTCTTAAAATTGTCCAAGTCAATAAAGAGTACGCCAACCATGCTCTTATCGCGTTTAGCATGAGAAAGAGCAGCATTAAACCTTTCATTGGCAACCACTCGATTAGGGAGTCCTGTCAACTGGTCGTACTGAGCAATTCGTTGATAAGCTATTTTAGATTGATGAACTTTTAAATTCTCTATTTCAAGGCTTGTTAATGCGTAGCGCAAGTCAGTCGCCAATACCCAAACCGCATAAGATACCACCGCAAAAATAATCAACAAATCAAAAGTAATTCCCCAACCAAATGGTAAATCTTGGTAATCGAGGTAGCCATAATGGCTGGCTAGATTAACCATGACAATAGTGCTGCCGATACAACCAACGAGTAAAATGAAATCTCGCTTGCGGCCGAGCATTGCTGCAAATATTAAGATCCCTGCATAACCAAAATTGACCGGATCTCGCAATCCATCATTACTAATCATCAATAAAGAAACGAAGATAAAAAGGCACCAAAGAAGTACTTGCCCTGCGAGTTTAACCCGATTGTTTTTAACCAGCGCGTAGCACCCGCCGAACATGATAAAGGAACCAACCAGAAGTTGACTGGTTACAACACTTTGCTGGTTAAACAAATTATTGATAAGTGCCACACAGCTGGTAATAAAACAAATGATTATAAGCTGCTTAGTTCTTAGTGCATTAAATTGCAACACCACACTTGAATCTTGAGTCGGGGTATTCTTTTTTAGCGCTTCTTCTCGAGCAGATCCCTCATCTTCTGGTCGCGTGCTTGGTAGGGCGAGTTCGGGGTTTGGTTGTATTTCGGTAATCAATGATTCTACCGCTTTAGGATAGCGTTGTGCCGCATTCGCATTTTCGCTTCGCCAGCGATTGCCCTGCTTTAAAGAAATGTCAGAATTGGCTTTTAAGGATGGTTCCATTTGTTATTCTTATTGTTTAGACCACTAATTGATTAAATAAAGACTTAGTTAAGCTCCAACTACTCGAACTTAAATATAAATTCTTAAACTTAACCGCTAAAACTTAAATCTATTTAATAAAGCTTAAATCCACCTAATAATACTCAAACCCAGTAATTAGTAACGAGGTCGACCACTTGTTGGCAAAGCCATTCCCATAGCCCCCAAGACGCAAATTAGGGCGACTAACACTATTATATATATCACTGAAACATAAACAACTAATTCCACCAATAATGGTGATTGTACCGTTCAAATGGCAAGAATAGGTGCTAATCGACATATTTTGTAACTCTGGACAAATCACAATCAACTCAAAATTTGCTATAGTTATTTAACTGGGCTTTTGTTTCGTCGCTTGTGTACCGGCGAAGTCGCACCGAGAGGTAGGTTTATGAAAACTGTTTTTAAGCCGATAAAACAGCTGATCATGCTGTTGGCCATCAGTGTGTTAGGGCTTGCTGGTTGTGCTACTCAACCCCTTTCCACCTCGAGCAACACGATTCCTGCTGCGCCATTGGCTAAGCATGAGTTATTTGGAACACCGCCGCAGCTGACCTCGGTAGACGATATCTTTGCATTAACCGAATCACAGCTCAGCGATTTCAAGCAGTTTTTTGACGCCTATCAAAACCGAAGTATTCCACCCAATAAACGCGTCTATAAATACTTGCAACGCTACGTAAAAAACTACAATTATTTTAACAAAACCTTAACTGCCCGCCAGTCGTTAGAACAAGCTCAAGGCAATTGTCTCTCGTTGGCGATTTTAACGACGGCGCTTTCTAAAGTGGCCAATATTGATACCGCTTATCAACTCGTTGAATCTGCACCTATCTATCAAAAAGAAGGTGGAATCATTATTAGTTCGCAGCATGTCCGTAGTTTGCTGTATGAACCAAAAATCCCCTTACCTGAAGGAAAAATACAATATGCCCGTGCCGGTGTAATTATTGACTACTTTCCAACCGCTGGTTCACATATAAAACGCACAGTTTTAGAGCCGGAGTTTCACGCAATGTACTATCGAAATTCTGCCGCCGATGACATCATTAATGAAGACTATGACCGAGCTTATTGGCAACTGAAAAAAGCCTTGGACCTGTTCCCGACTGACGAACACGCGATTAATATGATGGCAGTTGTTCATGAGAAAAAAGGCTTAAGTCAATACGCCGATAAGCTCTATCGCTATGGTTTAAAGTACTCCACGGAAAAACTTGATTTGTTAAGGAATTATCATCAATTTCTTCGAAAAGAGAAACGCTTTGCCGAAGCGAAGAATATAAAAACTAAGTTAGCGACAATGAAAGTGGTCAACCCGTTTGATTGGGTTAACCTGGGACATACCGCCTTTGTGCAAAACAAATTTTCTGAAGCAAAAAGGTATTACAAAAAAGCGCTTAAAATAGCGCCTTATTTGCACCAAGGTCACTTAGGCGTTGCCAAAGCAGAGTTTAGACTGGGAAATATTAACGCTTCAAAAAAAGCATTAGCCTTAGCCAAAAAGCATGCCTTTGATGTTAAAACTAGAAATCTTTATGAGCGCAAAATGGCGGTGCTTTCAAAATACTAGTGCAAGTTTTTATTTGTTCTAACTGCGATTTACGATTTGATCAATAGCGGCATACGCCGACAATACTGCACCTTCTTGCCAACCTTGCAAAATACTCAAG
This sequence comes from Kangiellaceae bacterium, assembly GCA_965230525.1. Lineage (GTDB taxonomy): Bacteria > Pseudomonadota > Gammaproteobacteria > Enterobacterales > Kangiellaceae. The sequence goes on along the minus strand of OZ246008.1, from coordinate 2,149,886 downwards.
TGCTCACCGGCAAAATAAATATTGTCGTCTCCGTTTAGCAACTGATTGGCTGACGATGCTCCCCATGCACCCAATTGATACGGCACTTTTGGCCAGGATATGCTGATACCATTAGTCACGAAATCTGCATAATCTGAATGAATTTTGCTTGCTTGTTCAATTCCCTGAGTTAATCGCTGAGAGGGCGAAAGGTCGGCAAGCCAATCACCTTGAGTATCTCCAAAAGTATAGCCTCCGATGATAATCCCGGCATTTGAGCCAAGCTGATGGCTGGGATACCACAGTTGAGTGATATTTTGATCCGTCCAAGAAATCCCACCATAAATATTATGCGAGTTCTCCCAAAATCTCTCCGACTGAAAAGCCAATTTACCTGACTTAGTGTAAACAAAATTTTCAATCTCACTCTGATGAGCATCAGAAAAATCATTCGCGATATTCGCCAGCACAGGAGCTGGGATGGTACAAATACAATAATCAGCCGTGACTTCTTGAGCGGAGCCTTGGGCATTTTGATAAACAATTCTTACCCCGTTTGTTTGTTTTCTAATTTCAACAACGGGTGCATTATAAATAAGTTGATCCGCCACCTGTAAAGCCAGCGCTTGTGGAATTTTATCCATGCCGCCGACAGGTTGAAGCATGGTCGCTTGCTGATTTATTTGCTTAAAGAAGTCGAGTTTAAATTGCCAAAACTCACTGGCAAGTAAAGCACTTCTATTCAGAGGATCGAGTGAGGAGCGTCCTCGTTCGCGACTACCGACTAGTTGTTGTCCGGGAAATCCTGCCCTAGCAGTCCCTAGGTAATTGTAATTAGTATCCAGTCCAGCAAATTGTTGTAACAAACCCAGCAAATTAGATTTTTCACTGGTCGAAAGGGCATCATCTAAACTTCCTTGATTAATTGCCGTTGCAAGTAGCTCACCGATATAGCCTTGAGTGTCGGATTTCACCTGTCGAGCTATTTTCGGTTCACCAGCGAAGGACTGATCTGAATGAAATCGCGCTGCGGTATTTTCATTAATAAAGGGTTCCAATGGAATTGAAAACTCGCGGCAATAACCCAGTATCAACTCATGGTGATGAGGGATCCGTGCCGCCCCAGCGTTAAAATAAAGTTGTTCATCACTGTCGAAAACGCAGGTTTGAGTTGAATCAATTTCCTCCACGAGATCACCATTTCGAATGGTTCTAACCCGCCCGCCAACCCTATCGGTAGCTTCCAAAATAGTGCAGTTATAACCTAGCTTAGTCATCTCAAGGGCACTCACAAGCCCTGCGATTCCGCCACCTAAAATAACCACGGAGAGCCCTTCTCCCACATCCGTTGGCCAATCTTCCGGCCTAGCATGGGCGTTAAACGGTTGTGGTTGGGTCGGATTGGTGGGGTTGTTGGTTGCTGCAGAAGACGAGCCGCAACCACTAGTAAGTACCGACAAGGAAACTCCGGCCAGCGCCTGCATGGCAGCGGTCGATTTAATTAAATTTCCTGATCGGGTTAAAAAGTCTCTGCGGCTAATTTCAGTTTTATCGCCCATGGCAACCTCATTGCTAACAAAGTCACCAAATAGACTAACACTGGAATGACTATTGATGCCAGTATTGGCAAAGACTTATCTTGCAATTCAATATCTTTTATTCGCTCGAACTGATTAACAATCAAACTTTATGATTTCAAATGAAGTGACTGCTCACTTGTAAAGCAATGCTTAGTTCCAGTGATGGGATCGATGAACTCCAGTTGTTTGGCTAGTAATTGCAGCGGCTCAGTGAATTGATTACTTGGTTTAGAGTTAGTGTGGGTAATCTCGGAGTGCGGCGCAGGCTTGTTTTGACTAGCAAAGTATAATGGATCGTTTAGAATAGCGGCGCCTAAGCTGGCCATATGTACTCGAAGCTGATGTTTTTTTCCAGTCACCGGTTGCAACTTGTATAGATTATTGCTGTGACCTTTTTGCTCTATAGATATAATGGTTTCACTATTTTCCTCGCCAGCAACTTCCCGCATACACATCGACGACTTTAGACTCTCTAAACGCGAGATTTTTCGATAAGGGAAACTGAGCTTGAGTTTTTTAGCAATAGCAAAATAGGTCTTTACTATTCGTCTATCGGCAAATAATTGTTGGTAAGCACCGCGCACGCTTGCTTTTTTACTGAGCAACACTAATCCAGCGGTTTCTCTATCTAGGCGATGACAGAGTTGGATTTCATTGTTGTTCAGTGCCCTTCTCAATCTGACAAGCAAGGTGTGTTGTAAATAATTTCCAGAAGGCGCGACCGGTAAAAAATGTGGCTTGTCGGCGACTATGATATTTTCATCTTGATAGATTATTTTTTCGCGAAACGGCACTTCTAATTCATTTTCAACTTCATGATAAAAATACAAATGCCGTTCGGCTTGATAAGGCGTGCTTAGGCTAACCAACTCTCCATCGTCAAAACAGACTTCCCCGCGTTCAAAACGCGCTTGGCATTGGCTGGGCTGTTGTCTTGAAAATCGCCAGCAAAAATACTCGAAAACAGTTTTCCATTCACCTTGGGGTAACCAAACCTTATTTGGCGCAACGCCATTTTTAACCGGTAATGGAGTGGTTAATTTTTGCAATTTAAGGTTACCCTTCAGCAAACAAATTAAACAAGGCGATTTATTTTACTTCGACAGTCGCCTTTTTAATAAATAGCTTTTCTTTGGTCTTTCCAGAGCGTGAACCAAATTTAGCAAGCTCTTTAAGTGTTTGCATGCCATCAATAACTTCACCAAAAATTGTATGACGACCGTCGAGATGTGGTGTAGGACCAAAGGTAATAAAAAACTGACTACCATCGGTTCCGGCTCCGGCATTTGCCATACTTAAAATTCCCGCTTTGTCGTGTGACAAGTCCGAATCGAACTCGCCCATATAAGTGTAACCCGGTCCGCCAACACCAACACCGACGGGATCACCACCTTGTGCCATAAACCCCGGAATAACACGATGGAAAACAATGTTGTCGTAAAATCCTAAATTGGTTAAGTAGATGGTGCTAGTAACGTGCATAGGCGATTCTTGGTGTTTAAAATCAATGACGATCTTTCCTTTATTAGTCTCTAGGTGCCAAAGGTATTGTTTGTCCTTGGAGAATTCGACTTGATTGGGTTTGGGTAAGCCGGCCAACTTCCACCCCTCTTTACTGGTATCGATATTGGCTTCAGCAATGAACGCATTAATTTCTGCGATGGCTTTGTCTTGCCGGTCACAAGCGACCAATAAGTTAACAGCCAGTAATAGAATGACTGTTTTTAGGTTGAAAAGAATCTTTAAATCTACTCGCATTATTATTTTATCCTTTTTATTAAGATAGCTATCTTAAACTCGACTGATCGAGTTAAGTTCATAGCATGGTTATAGCACGTACCGTTGTATAAATTAACAAAGGCCGCTTAACCAAAACTGGCTCTGCATGATTCGTTGTTATCGAACATGATACTCAATCTGACATTATATACTGAAATTAACCAAGCTGGCATTGTCAAAACAGCAAACTATTACCGCTATTAAAATACCGAATTAATAGTTTAAAGCGTATTAGAAAGCGCTTTCACGACAGGAATAACAAGCACAGCTACTAGCATGCCATAGGCAACCGCAACCGCCGCGAGTTGCGGAGCGAGTCGAGCATTGATAGCGAGAATACTTGCGGTCACCATTGGTGGCATGGCAGCTTCCATCAATGTCACTTGTGCAGAAAGCTGACTTTGCTCAAACCACAGCAAAACGGTATAGGCAACTATAGGCGCTAGTATCATTTTTAAACCCAGCCCCCAGAGCAACGGTGCTCGATATTGCTTATCAATACTGAGTCGAAAATGGGCACCGACTAATAACATTGTTGCAGGCACCAAAGTAAGGCTGATCAATGTAAATAGTTCGGTCACTTGCTCGTTGAGATAACGTCCTTTAAAAACGAATGCCAAAATCATGGCTACAAAGGGTGGAAATGTTAAGACCTTTTTAACAACCTGCCATTTGATTGCAGATGTATTCGCTTTTTGTTCTCCAGCGAATAGAGCGATAAACAAATTACCCACAATGGCTAATCCCAAGAAAGATCCCAGCAAATCATAGATGACTGCATAACCAAGGGCATGTTTTCCATAAAAGGCTTGTATGATGGGTAGGCCAACAAATGAGGTGTTGCCAAAACACACTATCAATAACAAGCAGCCCGTTAAGTTTCTCGACCAGCCGTAGAGTTTAGCCAAGAGCACTACCAACCCCGCTAGCAACGGCAATAAAACCCAGCCCATAAGCGCTGGATACAATAGCGATAAATCAAAATTAAGCGCTGGTAATTTGAGCAACGCAATCGCCGGTAAGCACACCCAAATGACATAATGGTTAGTCCAGCGAATGTGCCTGTCTAAAAACCAATGTTTTTGTTTAGCATACCAACCAATCAAAACGAAAATGGCAATGATGACAAAACTCATGGCGTGTGCAACTAATGGATGGCGGGAAATACCATGATTTTAACAACATTAAATACACTTGGGAAAATTATGCATGAATGGCTAACAGCCAAGCCGATCCCCTAGGCAACCTTTAGGTGATCAACCAAGGTTGATAGTAAGTTATCACTTACTATGGGTTTAGTGATGTGAGCAACCATTCCGGCGCCGAGCGATCGTTCCACATCTTTTTGCATAGAATTTGCTGAAACAGCAATGATAGGCAACTCTGTTAGTTTCAGCTTTTGACGGATGTGTCGGGTAGCTTCAATGCCATCCATAACCGGCATTTGTATATCCATGAGTACCGCGTCGACAGCGTGTTGATTGAGTTTTTCAATCGCCACCGCGCCATTTTCTGCAGTAATGACCTCAACGCCCGCACGTTGTAGCATGGTTCGTGCGACGATTAGATTAACGAGGTTATCGTCGACCAAGAGCACTTTTTTATTTGCAAGCTTTTCCACTAAACGCAGTGGTCTCCTATCATGGCAGCGGGCTGGGTTAGATCGCGCACTGGTATACCTTGTAAATCAAGGTCGTAAAATAAGTGTAGCCGAAAAAATGCCTTTCTTAGAATATATTTATGTTGAGAATTAGACTGACCAAATGGCGACTGCACTATTCGGAATCGACACGCCGAACAACACTTGAAAACCAATAAACCAGTACCCCACTAACAATTAGCAGCAAGCTAACTAAAGCCTGCTCGGGGCGCTGATCAAAGATGTAAAATAGGGTCCAACCGATTAACCCGAGAAATAACAAAGGCGGTACAGGGTAAAGCCAGGTTTTGTAAGGTCTTTGTAGCTGTGGAAACCGATATCGTAAGATAAAGATGCCGAGAACCGCGAAAAAGTTATTCAATGCCAACGCAAATCCAGAGAAGACTAAAATAGACTCGAAACTGGATGTAAGGACAAACAAAATCGCTAGCACCGACTGGAACCAAATAGCACGAGCCGGTATTTCATCGGAATTTAGTTTGGCCAGCGGTTTAAAAAATGAGAAGTCTTCGCCGATCACTTGAAGCACTCGAGGTCCTGCTAAGGTCATTGCGCTGACGGTTGAAACCAACAACAGAGCCATAATCACGCCGGTCAGTTTTGCTCCTGTTTCGCCAAAAATGGATTGAGCGACAACATAGCCAATTTCTACCTTACCTGCCATCGCCTCAATTGGTGTCGAGTAAAGAAAAACCCAATTGAGTGCGACGTAAGCAAGGGTTACTAATAGCGTGCCGAGAACTAATATTTTTGGTAACGATTTTTGCGGAGATTGCAGCTCGCCGCTTAAATAGGTAGCCGCGTTCCAACCATTGTAGGCATAACTCACATAAATGAGTGAAACGGCAAATGCAGCACCAAAAATTACACTTTGATCACCCGCAACGGGTAAAAACTCTATCGCTTGAGGCTGATCCACCCAGTAAAAAGCGGCAATACAAAAAATAGCAATTAACCCCAACTTAACTAGAGTAAAAAACCACTGAAGACCCGCGCTGTTTCGGTGAGTCGTACTATGGATTGCCGCTAGCAATAGTATTAAAAAAATGGCAAGCAGAGTTTGATTTAACTGAGTGAAAATGGATGTAAGGTAAGCCGCAAAGGTAATTGACGCCAGTGCTACTGGAGCAGCAAATCCGATGGTTGAAGATATCCATCCCGAAACAAAGCCCGCCACCGGATGATAACATTTAGATAAAAAGTTGTACTCTCCTCCGCTTCGCGGAAGTGCCGCTCCCAACTCGGCATAAGTGAGCGCCCCACAGAGCGCAGTCACCCCACCAACCACCCATAACATTAGCAATGCGAATCCAGATTGAATTTCTAACAACTGAAATCCTAAACTGGTAAATACGCCAGTACCAATCATATTAGCAACAACCACCGCAATCGCTGTTTTACTATCGAATTTTTTACTGGCCATTCAGAGAGCTATTCCACTATAGAGTTCTTGGTTGTTGACTTGGTTTGACATTACAGCAAGTTTTCTTGATAGTTAGCGTAACTAGTTATAAATATAATAAAAAGAGTTTTATCTATGCCGGCTAAAAAAACACCATCAAGTCTATCTCGGACAAAAAAGTTCAGCCTTATATTTTGTCTTATAGTTATCACCATTTACATTATTGCACGAATTGTGTTTCCGGAGATACTCGATAAAAAATTAAACATTGTATTAACTCCTCCTCCCTATCAAGCCAGTCTTGAAGCACAAAAACTTTATAACTCTCTGGATTTTGTTGCAGATTTACACAGCGATGTCTTGTTGTGGGACAGAAACATCAACCAAAAACATCAACATGGGCACCAAGATGTTCCGCGAATGATCGAAGCTAATCTCGCGTTGCAAGCCTTTACTTTAGTAAACAAAGTGCCGCAAGGATTGAATTTTGAAAAAAATTCCGGCGACTCAGACCAGTTGATTATTCCTTTTATTTTGCAAGGTCGTCCGATCAATTCTTGGTTTAACCCGGCTGGTCGGGTGCTCACACAAAGTGCAAGCTTGCAACAATTTGCCAACCAATCGAACGGAAAATTATGGTTTATTAAAAGCCAAGACGATCTCCGAAGCTACCTTAAAAACCGCAAGTTAGACAGCTCAATTACCGCGGCATTTTTAGGTATTGAAGGCGCTCAAGCTCTGGAGGGAGACATCGAAAATTTACAGCGCTTTTACCAAGCAGGTATTCGCATGATTGGACTTACTCATTTCTTTGATAATAAGGTCGGCGGTTCAGCTCATGGTGTTGAAAAATATGGACTCACAGAATTTGGTAAAAACCTAGTGATGCGCATGGAGCAGAAAAATATCTTTGTCGACTTATCTCATGCCTCACCGAAATTATTAGACGACACCTTAGCAATTGCAACAAAGCCCATTTTAATTTCACACACCGGGGTAAAGGGAACCTGTAACAATGTAAGAAACTTATCTGATCAACACTTGATTCAAATCGCTAAAACGGGTGGATTGGTCGGAATTGCAATGTTTGACAAAGCCGTTTGCGGTCAATCTGTTGAAGCGATTGCAAAAGCAATTATCTACACCGCTAACCTTATCGGAGTTGAACACGTTGCACTGGGGTCAGATTTTGATGGCGCCATTGCTACGATGTTTGATGTGACGGGACTCGTTCAAATTGTTGAACATTTGCAACGATTCGGCATGAGTGAACAGGATATTCGGTTAATTATGGGCGAAAATATTAAGCGAGTTTTGCTTAAACACTTACCTGCCAGCTAAACACTTAACAAGGATTTAAGACACAAAAAAAGGAAGGTAAATTACCTTCCTTTTTTGTTTTGCTAGGATCTACCTCTGTTTAGAAGTTATACATTACTTCTATACCGTAGGTTCGCGGTTGTCTTGGTGTATTAACCAAAGTACCAAAGAACTCACGGAAGCTGTCAACTGGCGTATCTTCATCGGTTAAGTTACGACCCCAAAGATAAACTTCCCAGTAACCTTCTTGGTCGATTAAACCAATTCGACCATTTAACATAGTAGTCGAGCCGATATAACCATAATCAACTTCGGTTGCAGGGTTTCCTGCAGCCGCTGAGTTAGGTAAATCCAATGCGAAAGTTAATGGATGATCGCGCGTTAACAAACGTGACTTTTCATTTTGTATTGTTGTGAAGTAGTCACCTGTATGGGTCGCATCTAGCCTTAGTAATAAGTCAGTGCTCATTGAATCCATGCTAGCGTAGTACTGGATACCAAGCGATGCATTGAAATCTGCAGACCCCGGTAGCTTGTTGCCTGCCGCATTGACTGGCACCGTAGAGCCATCGTTTGGATTAATTTCAGAAGTACCGCCTGGGAAGTCAGCAAAAACGGCATCCAAGAAACCTAAAGAGGCATTAATGGTCAATGCATCCGTCGCCTTGTATAACGCTTCTAACTCATACCCACTAGTATCAACTTCTGCCGCATTAGTAATTCGGATTGATGTCAATTGTGTACCGGTGACTGGATCAAATCCTAAATCGAAAAACTGATTAACTTGATAATCTTCATAGGTCGCATCGAAGTACGCCATGTTCAGTGTTAAACGCTCATCGAGTAGCGACGTTTTTAAACCCAACTCGTAACTAGTCACGGTTTCTTTATCAAATTCGATATAGTCATTAGGATCATTAGGATCATCGACTAAATCTAACTGACTGATAAAGTCCAGGTTAAAACCACCCGACTTAAAACCGGTAGACCCTTTTAGATAAACTTGGGTCGCATCTGAAATCGCATAGTTAATACTTAAAGCTGGTGAGAAGTTAGTATCTTCTCGGTCATCAACTAGCGGTGCCAGTGGTAAACTACAGCTTGCTACAGGTGCAGCTGTTGGCGAGGTGGTTGTACAACCGATACCAAATGCGCCAGACAATCTTCCATCCAAGGTCCAGTCTATATCTTTTGACTCAGTCGATTGACGTGCGCCAAAACCCAGTTTCCAGTCTTCGTTAATTTGGTAGCTACCACTAATATAGAAAGCCGTACTCTCCGTGACAACGTCACCATTATTAAAGGCACCGCCACCTGGAGGCACGCCAAAGAATCCAGCTGCATTTCCACCAATCGCGTTTCGAATGGTGCTTGCATCTTGCTCGTAGAAATAAGCACCGACAACATATTTAAAATCAGAGTCATCGGGTGAAATCAATTGAAACTCTTGAGTTGTTTGCTCGTAAGCATCTTCATAATACAAGAACAAAAAGTCGAGCGGTGAATAATCAGTATCATTTTGGTAAATGATTTCTGTGTCACGAACAGCGGTTATTGAGCGGAATGTATACTCATTTTCAAACTCGTATTCTACATTTAAGTTAAATCCAGAAATATCTCGCTCTTCTCGACCTTGGAAACTCCAATTAACCTCATTGTTATCAGAATCAGCGTAGTGATAAGGAGTGTCACCAAAAGTCGTGGTGATCGGAACACCTAACACAGGCATTCTTTCAGACTTCAAACCGTCCAGTGCAAGGTTTATATCCAAAGAGTCACTCGGCTGGATGCGTAATTGCGCACGGTAAGATTGAGTATCTTGGTTATTCAGCTCGTCACTTGTATCGGGTGGCGTGCTCGTTTCAATTGGAAAAGGTAACGGAATACCGAACACAGGAACACCGCCAACAACAGTATTTAAAGTGGTTGGAAGCTGCCCTTCGGTATATACGTTTTCAACATAACCGTCTCGAGTACGAGACGAAACCGCTAACTTAGCGCTAACCGTGTCAGTAATTGCAAAGTCAACGTTTAGTTTCGCTTCAACCGCATTGAAGTTACCAACATTAATAGTGCCTTTTCCTTCAAATTCACCGCTTGGCTTTTTAGAGACCAAACTAACCGCTCCCGCAACCGTATTTTTACCGAATAACGTGCCTTGTGGACCACGAAGTACTTCAACTCGTTCTAAATCAACGAGGTCTTGGTTAACTGAAGGACCTTGGCCTAAATAAACACCATCAAGGTATACACCCACTCGCGAATCAAAGCCGATATTTCGGCTCGGAGCACCGACCCCACGAATCAAAATTCGCGAGTTAAAGTCTGTTCCCTGAGTCACTACCATGTTGGGAATAAAATCACCTAACTCTCTTAGCTCTTGGATACCCGTTTGGTCGATAGACTCTTGTGGGAATACAGAAATCGCGATGGGAACTTCAGCTACGCGTTCACTTCTTTTTTGAGCCGTAACAATAACAACGTTACTGCTCTCTTCTTCAGCACTCTCTTCTTCTTGAGCTGAAACATTAGTCCCGTAAAGCGCCATACTGACAGCCACAGAAACTAAAAGCTTATTATGTCTTTTCACGATTCCTTCTCCTACGATTGAGGTTACTACTTATAATTAAAATTCTTGAGGTTTTGGCTGAGCTGAGCAACAGCTTGAGCCATTTTATCGGTCGCTACTTATCGGACTCACTTGTTATTGAATTGTACTGGTCCGATGTTTAGTGATTGGCTTAGAGTACCCCCGAGCTGTCTACGACTCAAGCAACTCCGACCTGTTATTAATGCTTGGATATATTATCAGATTGTCGAAGCAGATTACAATCACTCTATCTCTATGTTTTATAAACGTTTTCCCGTGTTTTGAGGTAAAATTCACCTTTAGCTTAACGCGGCGAACCTTTGCTGCAATGCAATATATGCTAAAATCCTACGCAAGCCTAGGATTTGTCTGGGGTGAATAGCCTGCAAGCGGTACTCGAGGGCAGAATGCTTTCGATCCACAAAAATTGCTACCAGTCATTATTTTTTGACTGCGAGGCTTGCGGATTTAGCAATGAATTGAAAGAATCATTTTAAACGCTTTGAGCGATAACCCATTGAACGATCACTAATAGAGCCATAGATTGTCGATAATAAAAAGCTCGACAAAAGGAATACTCATTAAATGAATAAACTGGTAGTACATGTCATCACTTTTAGCCTCGGGCTACTAGTCGCTTGGTTAGTCTTTGTCGAACGCCCCGCTCAATCACTTGATGGGCAAACAGATATTGAGCAAACCGCCGAGCTAGTCAGCCAATTGAGCACCCAACAAAGTGACCACCTCAGCGAAAATAACCAAGCTTCGGCTCTGATAAAATCGTATGAGAGAAAAATTAACCAACTCGAAACCGAAATTAATCGACTAAACCGTCAGCTAGCTAACTCTCAGGGCTCATCAAATAATGCCAAGGTTCCGCCCCAAGAACAGTCTGAAGAAGGGCTTAGGACCATGAATATGGCTACCTTTGAAGAAAGTATGAAAACTAAATTTACCGACCAATTTAAGGGAGTTGTTTTACAACTGGAAGGGCAACGGCTAGATGATATTAAACAAAGCTTTGACCAGTCCAATGAAAAAAATGAATGGTCAAATCAATACGAAAACTCAATCGCAAACTTTCTTGCTGATCATGACGTGAATGGCGATCATTATTTACAGAGCTTAAGTTGTAATACTAACGTGTGCCGAATGGAAGTTAATACCAATGACACGGAAAGTTGGAATAAACTTTATGCCAGAATGACCAATGAAGCTTGGTATAAAAGCATTACTATTCAAGAAAAGAGTGATTACCCTGGCAATCTCATCTACTATCTACCCAGTCTTAATAATTAGAGTCACTTATGCTTTTTCTCCTAATGCAAGGCAGGTATCCGGAATTTATACTTGCGATTATTGCTATCATCATTTCTTTATCTTTTCATGAGTTTGGTCACGCTTGGGCTGCAAAGAAGTTTGGCGACAATACTGCCGAGCGAATGGGACGACTTACTCTTAATCCAATAGCGCACATTGATCCGGTGGGGTTACTTATGGTGATCACCGTTGGCTTTGGTTTCGCAAAACCGGTACCCACTAATCCTCGAAACTTTAATTCCTATTACGCTTCTGCTTGGATATCCGCTGCAGGTCCAGGAATGAACTTGTTATTAGCATTTATCAGCATCAATGTTTTGGCTGCGGCTTCAAAGTTTCAAATAGAACCACTACTACAAATGGGGCCAGTCACTTTCCTGAGTTACATGGCGTTTATCAATATGTTACTAATGCTGTTTAACTTGCTTCCCATAGGCCCTCTCGATGGCCATTATATTTTGCCCTACTTTCTAAGAAGAAATATGGCTTACGCTTATACCCAGTGGAATGCGAAATACGGTGTAATGATTCTAATGGGGTTGGTGCTGCTAAGCTTTGTCGGCTTACCTATTTTTTCAAAGCTATTTCAATTTGGCTCTTACTTAGCAAATCTATTAGTTATTTTTTAACCGGCAAATTAAAACCGAGCTGCGTTTTAAATCAGAGCTGCGTTTTAAATCAGAGCTGCGTTTTTGATCAGGGATGCGTTTTTGATTGCCAAGCTACTCCAAAAACTCTTTCCAGAGTTCGCTCAGTTTAGCCAGTTCTTTACGTTTTTTGCTACGATACCAAAACATAATGACTGCGAACAAGCTTATCCAAAGCGTACCAAATAATATAAACATGGGGCGTTGTAATTTCTCTTCTCCCAGTTCGAAATAAAAGCTCGACCCCACCCAGACTAAAAATAAGGCTAATAAGAGTAATGAAAATTTATAGCCAATATTTCCCAGTGAAACACCCGCTTTGACTCGATTTAAATAACACTCAAGAATTCCACGAGTCGATTCGTTATCTAACTTAAACAACGGAAGCCTCAATTTAAAGTCCCAATACACGCCATAAATCAACAGTGGCAACATACCAAAATGCCAAATTTTTTCTGCAAGTGAAGCACCATCGACAAAAACCCACAAATATAAGAAAGGTACATAGGTCACCACTACCAAAACATCCAACACAAGGACCGCAACCATTCGCCAAGTAACCCAAGCAATTTTGCGCTTTATTTTGGCAATATCAGGCTGATAACTTTGCCAGTCATTTTGCAATTGCTGCCAATCATCTTGGTCATTTAGCTCATTGTGATCGAATTTGTTGTCTTCCATTGATTATTCCGATGCCCGCATAATATTTTTTAACTTCGCTTTAGCTCGCGTCAGCTTTACGCCAACGAGATTAGTCGTCATACCCAGTATTTCGGCAATATCGTTGTAACTTACGCCTTCAAGTGCCAAGGTGATCAACTGCCTTTCAACGAGTGAAAGCTGATCTAATGCGCTTAGCAAATTAGCTATTCTTTGTTGGCTAGCAACTTGCGAGCTTGGACAGGCTTGTTGGGGCTCATGCTGTTCTGCAAACTCTGTCGAACGGGGTTCTTTGGCACATTTGGCAACATGCGAAATCGCTCTTTTGTGAGCAATACTTAAGATGTATGTCTTTAGGCTTGACTGATTATCAAACTTGCTTAGTGCCTTCCATAATGCAACCGATATTTCCTGGTAGAGCTCTTCTTGCAAAGATTTTATCCGCTCGTAACTCGTTACCACCCGCATAATAGCTGGATTGTGTTCGGCCAGGGCCTGTTGAAAGAATTTCCGGTAAGCCTGATCTTTTTTAACTGACATAGCTGGTTTAAGCGACATAGCAGACTCGCTTAAACAACTTGGATTGGTTACGTAGGATTGGGCCGACGGCACTGAACTCTCGAGCAATTAACATGGTTTAACTGATTTAGTCTTGCATGAGCTGAAAATATTACAGTGCCTCATTAATTATTATTCGCTAGAGCCAATAAAGCTAAACCGGGATTGTTGCTGGCCGTCTATTTCTATCGTTTCCTGAAACATCTTTAATGGTCTAACCCACAAAGCTTGTTCGCCGTAAAGCGGTTTATAAACGACTACCAGCTCTTCAGTTTCACTATGTACCGCAATATCAAGTAACTGATATTCTCCGCCTTTGTAATGGCGATACAACCCTGGCTTGAGGGTTAATTTAGCTTGTGCAATTTTCTCACTAAAGCTCATTACTCTTTCCAGCGTTGCTTGGCTTGATAACTTTCGAGATGTTTTTGATATTCTAACATTTCACTTTCTGGCGTATCTTCGGGCAGCTTAGATATCGCCAAGTTTTGAATTTCGATTGCTTGTTGAAACTCTCCTTGCGCTGCCAAAACGGCCGCTTTGGTATCAAGAAACATTGGGATTTCCAATAATCGTGGCTCAAGTTTCTTTAACCAATAGGCGGCTTTCTTTGGGCTAAAGTAGGCAGGTTGTTCCGAGGTGGCATAAATCCAACTTAAGTTATTGATACTCATGGCATGCTCGCCCGAAGCCGCGCTCATAAACCAATTCACCGCGGAGCCAATATCTTTTTTAACGCCTTTACCTTCAAAGTAAATATAACCCAGCGAAAAGGCCGCTACTGAGTCAGATGACTTGGCAGCTTTGAGCAACCACTGACGAGCCTGTTGGAAATCTTCCTTAACCCCATAAGCATACAAATAGGCGTTACCAACCTCTCTCATGGCTTGTGGGTGTGATTGCTCCGCAGCCCTCAAATAGTAATCGAATGCCTTTTCTGGCTGAGCGCCGTCGCGCGAAAGTCCAAACCGGTAGATTTGAGCCAACAGCCAATTGGCTTGTGAATAACCCTGCTCGGATGCAGCGCCACAGGTTTCAATTGCGACCTTATAGCTCTCAGCTTTGTAGTGGTTGTAGCAATCTTGCATTGAGGTATCAACCGGCTGCTCCGAATCGCAACCGGTCACTATCAACAGTATTAGGAGCAAACTACTTAACGTCTTAATCCTTGGCAAAGCACATTTCCTGATCGATTCAATCATTAATTGTTCACAAATTCGCTTAAATAAACTCTGTAAGTTGCTACCTTAAAGTGCGTTCAAAGAGTTGGTCAATTCGCGTGTATTCATCTAACCAGCTGCTCGGCTGCTTAAAACCGTGTGGCTCAACCGGGTAAATTGCGGTTTCAAAGTATTTAGTCTTTTTCAACTCGATCAGCCGCTGTACCAACCGAACGGTGTCTTTAAAAAACACGTTATCGTCAACCATGCCATGACAAATCAAAAGTGGTTTATTGAGTCCTTCAGCAAATTCGATGGGGGAACTGCGTTCAAAGGCCTCAGGGTCAACTTGAGGTGTATTTAGGATGTTGGAGGTGTATCCATGGTTATAATGAGCCCAATCTGTCACTGGTCTCAATGAAGCGCCCGAAGCAAAAAGCTCTGGCTCTTTAAACAGCGCCATAAAGGTCATAAATCCACCATAAGACCCCCCGTACACCCCAATTTTTTTAGGATCGACGTTCATATTATCGACTAACCATTGCGCGCCATCTTTGAGATCTTGCAACTCTGGCGTCCCCATGTTTCTGTAAATCGCAGTACGCCAATCTCTGCCATAACCTTTGGATGCGCGATAATCCATATCGAGTACAACAAAACCTTTTTCGGTTAGGTAGTTATGAAACATATATTCTCTAAAATAACCCGACCATCCCATATGTGAATTTTGTAGATAACCTGCGCCGTGGACAAACATGACTGCCGGTCTCTTTTTCTTAGAGGCCTCAGCTATTGCTTTTGGCTTATAGAGTCGTGAATAGATTTCCCGATCAACATGGCTAGATTTTACCGCCACAATTTCCGGCGCCTGCCATGGCTGTTGTAAAAACTGTTCTGACATAGTCTGAGTCAGTTGCGATGGTGACTTATCGCTTCCGATGGTATGTAAATACAGCTCCGGCATACGCGTTGTTGTTGAGTGAGTGATCAACAATGACTTTTCATTTGGCGATAACTGGTAATGATTTACTCCGCCAAGCTCAGTCAGCATCTCACTATTTCTTGTATCCAAGTCGATGCGATAAATTTCATAGTTGCCAGGGTGCTTTTGATTGGCGCGATAATAAATGTGTTTACCGTCATTCGAAACGGTCAAATCACTGACCTCATAATCTCCATCGGTAAGCTGACTGGCACGACGCTTGCCTTTTTTGATGTACAAATGAGAATAACCGTCTTCTTCAGATAAATAGTAAAGTGTTTGATTATCGGGCAACCAGCCAAACTCATTAAAAGTCCAATCGTTTACCCAAGCTTCATCAGTCATCCAATGAGCAGTTTTCAGTTTAGTCTGTTTAGTATCGAGAGTGAGAATCCAGCGGGATTTATTGTCATAAGAAAATAATAAAATTGCGGCTTTACTGCTGTCATCGGTCCAAGCAACACCTTGGTTAGCTAGCCAATTGTAGGCATATACCGCTCGGTCACCGGACTTGTCTTTGTACTTATAGCCTATTTTTTGAGCAGCTTTTTTACGCAATGATTTTAACGGGTCATCACTAATACCGGGCAGATGATTTAGCGCCAGCTTTTGCTTACTGTGTTTTTTCAAACCAAAAAGATAAAAAGTTTCGTTCATTGGTTTAGCCGTGCCAACTAAACTTCTTACTTTTCGGTCGTTAACATAACCGTCCTCTGTAACAAATTCTGGCATGTGGTCAGATTTTCCTGACAAGTCTTTCTTGACCGTCCCTAGAATTACCCACTCACCGTTAGGAGAAACTCGAAAAGTTTTGATCCGAACGCCTTTGCCCAAATACCAGTCTTTTGATTGATCAAGCTTAAGCTCCTCACGACGCGCTTCTTGAAATTTATTTTCTGTTTGTTTTTGTTTGATGTAATTGAGCAGTCTTGGTTGTGATTGTTCTAAGTAACTTTTTTGCTGCTTGTCTTCAGGATCTTTTTCAAGCTTGAAAGCGGCTATTTGAGTTGACAATTTTGAGGCAAGGTCGTACTGAAAGAGAGTGTAGCCCTGTCGATAACTTATCGTATTGTCATCAACAAAAAATGCGTGGCTTTGTTTTGCCTTGTCTGCCGTTATCGGTGTAATGATTGCAGTCGATAGCTCAATTAAAAACAGGTCATTTTGATAATCAAATACGCCAAAAGTACCGGCAGGGTTAAGCTCAGCACCAGTGCTAGCATGCATTAGCAATTCTTCAGTCGTTAATTGTTGAGGCTTTTGGTTATCGAGGACAATTTTAAATTTATTTTTATGGCTGTGGCCTACCGCCTTTTGCTGGTAATAAATCGTCTCACCCTGCAAGGACCAAGTGGGGTTTTCTGGGCTATTTCCCATCCAATCGGGATCAGCCATAATGGCTTCCAAAGTAAGCTTTGAATATTGCGTTTGCTTGCTTTTATTGGAAACATTATCAGCTAATCCATTCAGTGAAATAAATGACGCTGTCAGGATAATTAGCCATTGATTGATCAACCGCATGCTCGACCTCTTAAAAATTGAATAGTAAATAGTGCTTGGTCTACCTATTGAGATAGACAATCGGATGGTAGAATAACATTATTAGCAATTATCTTGCAGTATCTTGAGACTAAATATTAAGGCTAAAATAGCTTAGAATAACGGTTCTTGCAGTAACCAGCGACAATAACGGACCCAACCGAGGTCAATTCATTTAGCTGGATTTGCCATTTTAGTATGACAGGAGTGAACTTGAGTCAGAATAATCAGCCCAACGAGCCCACACAAACACCGCCTGAAAGCCAAGGCCAGTTTAGAATAGCCCCTGCCAATCGCGGTATCGAATGGCTTAAGGATGCCTATGGGTTAGTGAAGCAATCACTTGGCGCTTGGATTGGTGTTGCATCCTTTCTATTATTAATGATGATGATCCCTTACATTAACATTATTTCTGCCATTCTTATCCCAGTGGCAATGGGAGGAATCATGATTGGCTGCCGACAACATCAAAATGGAGTAACCTTTAAATTTGATCATTTATTTGAAGGGGTCAAACATGATGCTAAGCCGCTGCTCTTGTTGTCACTTTATTATGGTCTAGCATCGATAGCCATCAATATACTGACCTATTTAATCTTGCTGCTTGTTGGCATCGACTATCACCAAGTTCAGGCAGATTTAACGCCGTCTAAAGAGTTCACAACCCAGCAAGAAATGTTAGATTGGTTTAACCAACTCATGGCCGGTGACACATTGCTTTATCTTGCGCTTGGCATGTTAGTCTCCTTAGCTTTATACATACCTGTTTTTATGGCCCTTTGGTTTGCGCCTGGCCTCATTGTGTTTCAGCAAATGAAACCGCTAAATGCCGCTTTGACGAGCTACCAAGCTTGCCGCAAAAATTTCATTCCGTTCTTAGTTTTAGGTCTACTTGGCTTCGCCTACTTGATGGCCGGGTATTTTTTATTGCTAATGCTTGCGGTGTTATTACCGCTGCTTGGGGTACCACTCTTTATATTTAGCTTTTTAATGATATTTGCCATAAGCCTTGCAACTATCTACCCCACTTACTGTGATTTATTCGAGCAGAAGGATCAAGACTCTGGGGTTATTCCTGACCAAGACGGCGACTCCAGCATGTTAGCTTAAGGAAAGATTAATTTGAGGGAATACTTTTGACATTACCTAGATTTTTTTTAGCGATAGTTTGGCTTAGCTCGCTTTGCTTTTCCATTCAAATCTCTGCGGCTCAGTTGGTCGATAAATTACCATCGCAATTAGTCGGCAACTGGGAAATATGCATCGACTATCAAGAAAAAAATACCGAGTGCTTCAGTCAAACCTCGCCGCTAATCGATAAGTCGCTCAGTGGCGATGTAAGACAGTTTACCTACCAAAAGCAATTTATTGTCAGTAGCGATTTACAAGCATCCACTTTAGGCTTGTGGTTAGATGTGATAGACGATGCCGACGAGGTTCGAATTAACGGTCGCTTAATCGGGAAAACCGGAAATTTTCCTCCACAGTTTGAAAGCGGCTTCCGCTATAAACGGCTTTATTTAATCCCGTCAGTATTTTTGAAATACAACCAATTTAATCAACTCGAAATTAAAACATTTAGCTCAGTCAATTTACCCGGTTTATCTGATAAACCGGTCGTTGTCGGTGACTACTTTAGGATGTCGCACATCCAGCAAGAACTCGACTACACCTACGTTGTATGTATTTCGATTCTTGTGTTTTTGAGCTTTCTACAAGTTTTCTATTACTTTATGGTCAAAAGTACGAATGAGACAATCTATCTTTCATTAAGCCTAATTTCTTTTGCGCTGATCGCCTTTATTCGCTCGGCTGCGCCGGTTCACATCGGCTTAAATTTAAGCGCCGTTTATAAGGTAGAAATTTTTATTCTAAGTTTTGCCTCCATCGCTCTTTCGCTGTTCTCGCTGAGGTTTTTTGAATTGAGAGTAAGACTACGTTATGTCGTGGCTAGCAGTGTAATCGCGGTCACAGGCATGGTCAGTATACTTTATCCAAATCCGGTAAGCGCTCGCTTTGTTTCAGAAATAAGTTACTTCGTCATAGGTATTAGTTCCGGCTTTATGTTGGTGAGCGCAATCATTTTCTCTCAACTTAAGAAAAGAAAATACGTTCTTACTATGGGATTGTTATTTAGCACTATAAGCGCAGCTCTAGCTTATGATGCCTTTTCACAAGCAAGAGCATTGCTCAACTTACCCCTACCGATTCTGCCGTTTATTTTGCCTATTGCAGTTACCATGGCGAGTGTTGGGATGACTTTTACCATCACCCATCGCTACTGGCAAAAGTTTAAAGGAGCAACCTATCACCATTTGACACAAACACTTTTGCGCCCAGCTTTTTTTCAGCGGCTAACAGAGGAAATGAACCGCAGCCAGGTATACAAACAGGATATGTTATTTGCCATTATTAATATCGAAGAACTCAAAAATATTGGCGCAAGTTATGGCCAGATAGCTACGGATAAAATGTTGAAAACGGTCAGTGAACAAATAATCAGTTTGCTTGAGCCGACCGATTTGGTTTGTTTTTATAATGAAGATGAGTTTTGTATATCAACCAATGTCGGGTCTGCCAAGCATGCCGAAAATCAGCTGAGAAATATTCACCGTGCATTAGCCAATACTCAGCAAGTAATCAATAAGCAAACAGAAATTTATATCAGCAGTAAAATCGCAGGCGTTCTGTATAACCCCGATCGCCACTTATCTATTTCTCAGCTGCTGCAAGATGCAAATTACGGCTTGGCAAAAATAAAGAATGATAATGATAAGGACTTCATGTTGATTAATCAGCCAACCATTACCGCATAACACATCAGCGGCGGCAACGGTGGTGTACTCGAATCGATTAGACCGAAAACTTAATCTCTGAAATTATTGTACTGAAGTGGCCACTCTAGCGATTCGTTTTTTACTAAAGCGATGACCTTTTGCAAATCGTCACGCTTTTTACCGGTCACCCTTAACTTCTCACCTTGAATAGCAGATTGCACCTTAATTTTTTCTGCCTTAATCAATTTAGTAATTTTCTTTGCAAGCGTTTGATCAAGCCCCTCCCGAATTCCCACCATTAGATGCACTACTTTCCCGTAGGCTTGCACTTCGCCCACATCCGCACACTTAGGATCGATACTACGTTTAATCAATTTAGCAATTAAAATATCTTTCAACTGGTTGGCTTGAAACTCAGCGTCTGCGGTGATTTTAACCTGCTTTTGATCCAGCTCAAATTTGGCAGAAGTTCCTTTTAAGTCAAACCGAGTATCGATTTCTCGATTAGCTTGATCAACCGCATTTCTTAGCTCATGGATATCAACTTCGGAAACTATATCAAACGATGGCATTCGTTACTCCTAGCGCAAATTGGATTAGATGGTGCGATAGTATATCAACCGTCTTTTAAAAATTGAACGCCCAAATTACCCGATTTACCCACTCAAAAATAAACCGTTCAGAAGCATTAATTGATGATCGGTCTATGCTATACTATTAATAAAAGTGGCCTAAATTCAATTAGTTGTACGTTTTTGGACCTTTAACTTCGACCTTATCTAATAAAATTGTAGCAATCATATGCCGGTATTAGAGAACTTTGAAAAAGAACATAGTAGCGACTTATTGCATCGTTTAAATGATGCTTTAGAGAGCGGTATGTATGTTCAAGTTCGCGATATGATCAATCAGCTTCCTGCAGCTGATGTGGCACATATGCTCGAATCCACGCCTCCCAAAGAGAGGAAAATGCTGTGGAAGTTATTAGACGGAGAACGCGAGGGTGAAGTACTCCAGTTCCTTAATGAAGAAATCCTCAATGCCTTCGCGGAAGAAATGGAACCTGCGGATCTCGCTGCTGCTACGGTCAATTTAGACACCGATGATGTCGTTGATATTTTAGGTGACTTGCCCGATCAAGTCACTAAAGAAGTATTAGCTTCGATGAGTTACCAAGATCGGATTCGGATTGAGCAAGCTTTAAAATATCCAGAAGATACTGCTGGTGGTCTGATGAATACCGACACGGTTTCAGTCAGACCTACCGTGTCAATCGAAGTTGTTTTACGATATTTGCGAATGCGTAAAGAGATCCCCAAGAATACTGACAGTATTTATGTGGTGGATGACGAAGATCGCTTAATTGGAACTGTGCAACTGGCCAGTTTAATTACCAGCCAACCCGATCAACTGGTCGAGGAAGTGCTCGATCAAGAAATAGAAGCAATTCCTGCTGAACTCCCTGACGCTGATGTTGCCAGCGTGTTTGAGCGATATGATCTCGTATCTGCGCCCGTTGTTGATCAACATGGAAAACTGCTCGGCCGAATCACCATCGATGATGTACTCGATGTAATTATTGAAGATGCCGATCACTCTTTAATGAGTATGGCTGGACTTGACGAGAGCGATGACACCTTTGCTCCAGTATTTACTAGCGCCAAACGGCGAGCGGTTTGGCTTGGGATCAACTTAGTCACCGTAATGGTTGCGGCATTTGTTATTGGTTTATTTGAACATACCATTGCCGCGGTAACAGCTTTAGCCATTCTACTTCCTATTGTTCCATCAATGGGAGGGATTGCTGGAACGCAAAGTCTCACTTTAGTGATTCGAGGTCTGAGCGCTGGCCATATTAGTAGCAGTAACTTTAAATGGCTAATGATGAAAGAGCTGGGTGTCTCGATTATTAATGGGTTGCTTTGGGCATTAGTGGTAGGCGGCTGTGTGTACTTGTGGTTTAGCTTTGTTCAACAATCTGATTATGCCGTTCAATTGGGAATTACTATTGCCGGTGCAATGACGGTAAATTTGGTGGCTGGAGCAACCGTGGGGGCAGTATTACCCATGGTTATGACCAAAATGAACATCGATCCCGCGCTTTCGGGCGGAGTAGTGCTAACCACAGTGACCGACATGGTTGGCTTTTTTGCGTTTCTTGGGCTGGCGACTTTCTTTTTTATGTAGCTGTTATCGCTTGCTAGAATTGAATGCTAGCACTGCTCACTCACTCTTTAAGCTCTCTCCCGCAGATAATAATTAGTTGGTTCGCCATAAAGCTCAATCTCTTTTACAAATTTGAACCCCAACGATTTAAGCAAACCGATAGAGGCCGGATTATCGAGCGAGGTAACGGCACACACGCTGGTTAATTTTAGTTGAGTATCTGCAATCTTAAGCACTCCAGCGGCAGCCTCTTTGGCGTATCCTTTTCCGGTGAATCGGTCGAGTAATGCATAACCTAAATCGGGGCAAGTTAATTCGGGACGACGCAATAAACCACAAATGCCTATCGGCTCACCGCTTAGCTTTAATTGAACCCGACTAAGTCCAAATCCAAACTGCCGATAGCTCGCTAATGGACCTTCATCTAAATACTTGATCGCGTCCCGCTGATTGCGAACACCTTTGTCGGCGATATTTTCAATAAAAGAACGCTGGTTCAATAACTCGATTATAAAGTCAGTGTCTTGATGAGTAAGAGGCTGAATGATCAGTTGTTCAGTTGAGCATTGCATGGTTGGGCCTCTTTGAAAGTCAAGGGAAAAAACGGGACTAGGTGATAGGAGCTATGGCTTTTTGGCTAAAAGCCGATCCAGGTGGTTCGCAAACGCTTGTCGATCTGCTTGACTCAGCGGTGGTGGACCACCAGTATGTTCACCGCTTGCACGCATGGTATCTAAAAAGTCACGCATGGTCAGCCGCGCTCGAATATTGTCGGGAGTGTGCAATTCTCCGCGCGGGCTAATGGCATGCGCTCCTTTTTCAATCACTTCTGCGGCTAACGGAATATCGCTAGTAATAACGATGTCACCTGTGTTGACCAATTTAACAATTTGGTCATCGGCGACATCAAACCCTTGAGTCACTTGCATCATCTTGATGTAAGGTGATTTAGGAACGGAAATGTACTGGTTTGCCACTAAGGTGGTCACAGTCTGCGTTCGTGCAGCCGCCTTAAATAGTATTTCCTTAATAACAACAGGACAGGCGTCTGCATCGACCCAAATTTTCATAGCACTAGTTAGCGGCTTTCATTTTGGCAGCGTAGGCTTCGTTTTGTTGCCAAACGCGCATTACATTACCAGATAAAATTTTAACAATATCTTGTTCGCTGTACCCACGACTTTGCAATCCTTCTATTAGGTTTGGATAGGTACTCACATCTTTTAAGCCAACCGGTAAACTATCCCCGACGCCGTCATAATCTGAGCCAATACCTACCGCGTTAATGCCTGCAATTTTCACGACGTGATCAAAATGATCAAGTACATCATCTAAAGTTGCGTACTCGAACGGGTTTTCCATTAAGTACTTTTGAGTAAATGCTTTTACTTCAGCGCTTTGTGGATCAAGATTGTTTTCAGTCGCAAATTTACTCACTGCCGCTTTTCTCGCATCATAGCTAGCGCGCGATTTTTGAGAAATAAAGGTCGAACCAAAATTAATTTGAATGACACCGCCCTTTTCTGCCAGTAGCTTAATCATTTCATCGCTCATATTTCTTTCAAACCCCGGGGTAAAGTGGCGAGCCGATGAATGCGATGCAATCACTGGAACCTTGCTAATTTCCATCACTTGATAAAAAGCTTTGTCTGAAATATGCGAAACATCAACCATCATTCCGATGTTATTCATTTCGACAATTAACGCTTTACCAAAATCGGTCAGACCTTGAGCCGGTCTTTTCTCATCATAAGAAGAATCGGAGATATGATTGGATAATGAATGTGCCAAGGTGATATACCGAATACCACGATCAAAAAAGTGCTTTAAATTGTCCATATTTCCTTCAAGAGGCGATCCGTTTTCCATTCCCATGGGAAGTGAAATTAAGCCTTTTTCGAAATTCTTTTGCACATCCGCAACACTGTAAGCCAGTGCATATTTGTTTGGCGCATCAGCGACAATTTTTTCAATACCATCAATTAGCTTTTCGGCTAATGGTTTACTCGCATTTCCCTCAAACTCTAATTTGGCTGGAATATAAATAGACATAAAAGGTGCGTTTAATCCACCAGCGACCGCTCTTGGATAATCAAAGTCTCCACCATGTGTGGCATGGCTGACATCAGCATATTCCTCTTCCAGGCGGTAAGGAACATCTATATGAGTATCAACAATGAGGTATTTCTTTGCTATGTCCTTCGCGCTCGATGCTTTACTGTCTTCAGTTGTTGTATTCGGCGTTTGTTTGGCTGTTTCTTGTTTAACCGACTCTGGCTTGGTAGACGCAACCGAATGGTCACTTGATTCTTGGCACCCAGCGACGATTAAAAACAGTACAGAAGTGGCAGCAATTTTTAACAAATTTTTCTTGCGCGCGAGTTGATGAAGAGAATAAACGGACATAACGAAAACCTATATTGCGGATGAGTGCCGTTACTGTGCCGATGAATTCGCTGAAAGTCAAATAACCTAACGGTTAGCAAGTCAGAGAACAGCCCGGATTAAATTTAATGTCCAGGCTTTGTACTGCCGCAGTAATAAATACTAAACTAGGTCTACCGCTAAAATTGACCAAGTTAAAACGAGTAGCAGCAATACCGTGACGATGATCAGTAATTGACTTCGCTTGCCGGGAAAAAGCTTAGATAGTAGTTCATAACTATAACCAAAACTAACCAATAACGCGGCGGCGACAATAAAATCACCAACCTTCCAGCTCACCTCATTGGTAATTTGCATAGCAATTAGCGGAATCAATAATAGAGCACCTGTCACGCCGAGCAAGCGTAATACCTGATGCTTGGATACTAAGAAATTTTTGGCGTCGATGCTCATAGAATTTAGTTGGTATCTGAATAGGTTACGTTTTATTGGATCTTAGTATTTGCGTTTTAGTATTTCCGTTTGGTCATCTTTTTACTGCGACTTCGGTTACGGCGTGATTTTTCCATTAGCTCTTTAGTAACCTTGACTTTTTTTCCTTCGAACGGATTAGCGCTTTCTTTCAATTCGAATTTTATTGGGGTACCAACAATTTTTAGAGCTTCTCGAAAGCTTTTTTCTAAATATCTAACATATGATTTCGGTAAGGATTTGGTCTGATTACCGTGAATCACGATTCGAGGTGGATTGTGGCCTCCGGGATGGGCATAACGAAGCTTAGCTTTGAAACGACCTTTGGCAGGTGGTTGGTGCTTAGACACAATAAGCTCCAAAATACGAGTCAGTTTAGATGCCGACATACTGACCCTAGCGCCAGCATACGCTTCATCCACCGCCTCCCACAAATGGCCGACGTTGGTACCGTGCAGCGCAGAAATATATTTAATTCGTGCAAAATCCGCGAAATACAACCGTCTGGCGATGGCTTCTTTGACATCGTTGCGTTTATCCTCGCTCATGTTGTCCCACTTATTGACCGCCAAGACCAAAGATCGGCCCGCATCAATAGCAAAACCTAACAAATTTAAATCTTGCTCGGTAATACCTTCGCGCGCATCAAATATCATCACCACAACATTAGCATCGTTGATTGCTTGGAGCGTTTTCAGAACCGAAAACTTTTCCACCGCCTCATGAACTTTTCCTCGCTTTCTAACGCCCGCGGTATCGATTAAAGTATATTGTTTTTCGCGACGCTCCATTTCGATGTAGATTGAGTCGCGGGTTGTTCCCGGCATATCATAAACCACCACTCGCTCTTCCCCGAGCATACGGTTGACCAGAGTCGATTTGCCAACATTAGGCCGTCCGATTATTGCTAGTTTTGGTCCCTTTTCAGTTGTCGATTTAGACTCATCGTTTAATTCGTCTTGTACTTGTTGATTTTTTTCCAGCAGTTCTGATACCGCAGGAAAAACCACATCATCGATTAGCCGATTAACACCTCGACCGTGAGCGGCAGCGATAGCGCTAATGGATTCAAAGCCCATGGCATAAAAATCAGCGAGTACGGTATTTTGATCGAGGCCATCGACTTTGTTGACCACTAAATGAATTGATTTATTTTCTGCTCGCAATTGTTGCGCAAAAGACTCATCTGTTGGTGTAAGACCTTCTCTCGCATTAACAATAAATAATGTGATATCCGCTTCTTTAACAGCCTGCATTGACTGCTCAGCCATTAACCCATCGACTCCCACTTCTCCACCGGTAATCCCGCCGGTATCAATAATAATAAAGGGTTGTTCATTGAAGGTTGCATGACCGTATTGGCGATCACGGGTCAGACCCGGCAGATCAGCAACCAGAGCGTCCCGAGTTCGGGTAAATCGATTAAAGAGAGTAGACTTGCCGACATTTGGTCGGCCGACAAGTGCAATTACAGGTAGCATGTTTTTCACCATCACTATCGTTTAACTAAGTCACGATAATGTTTTAACTAAACTCAGAGAAGGTTTTCTTGTGAGCTTTTATTTAGATTTTTTCTCAATTGCGACAAGTTCGCCGTCTCTAGTATACATGATCGCTTTCTCACCAATCACTAGCGGAACTGCTGCAATACCACTTGAGTCAATATGCATTCGACTGACAATTTTGCCTGTTCGTACGGACATCCAATGCACATAGCCTTCAAAATCGCCTACTAAAACATGCTCGCCCACAACACCGGGTGTGGTAAGCTGCCGCCGTTTCAAATCTTTTTGAGTCCAAATGATAACCCCGTTTGAACGGTTTACTGCGCTCAAATGACTGTCTTCATGAGTAACAAATAGTAGTAACTCACCAATCGCCATATCTTGAAAAGTGGATAGTTCGCGTTGCCACTGGAACTCCCCATTTCGAAGATCGAGGGCGGCTAAATTACCATTGAACGAGCCGATATAAATGGTTGGACCAACTACCAAAGGTTTAAGGTCAACATCAACTAAGCGCTGAATTTCAGAACTTCCTAACGGTGTTGCAATTTTCTTTTCCCAAGCAGGTTGACCGTTTGAAAGTAAGAACACCGAGAGTTTGCCATTGGCGAATCCAGAAATAACACCACCACTGGCAATCACAGGCGCTGAATTACCTCTCAAAGTCAAAGCAGGAAGCGACTCGTCATAGAACCATTGCTGTGCGCCTGTTTTAGCATCAAACGCGTAGATTTTTCCGTCTACCGTTCTCACAGCAACATGCCCTTCACCAATCGCTGGACTTGAAATGACTTCACTTGAAACCTGTGCTCGCCAAAGCTCATCACCGGATTCAGCGTCTAGAACTAACACCTCACCTTGACTAGTACCTAAAGCAACAATTCGGCTCGCAACCGCTGGACCACCGGCAAACGGAAGCTCATAATCTTTTTCCCAAATCGTCTTGCCATCGTCTGGATTAATGGCGGTAACAATACCCTCACCGTCAGCGACAAAAATTTTATTGTAGGCGTAAACGGGCGAAATTTTACCGGAGCGTTCGCCTAATCCATCACCAATATCGGTGGACCAAACAATCTTGGTTTCAAACTCATTTTCGATATCAATCAGCGGATTGGGTTGATAAAGATCTTCATCATCACCACAACCGGCTAAAACCAAACTGGTCGCCAAAATGGCGATTAAAGGCAACCGCATTATTCAGATGCTCCTTCTGTTTCTGGCTTATCTTCTGATTGCGATTCTGTGTTTGAATCAGTCTCTTGAGCCGCTGAGTCGTTTGCTGTTGTTTCTGTAGGAGTGGTCTTTGAAATTGAAGAATCAACAGCGGCTAACTCTTCAATTAATAATTTTAAAGTTGGATGTGAAGCCGTGACTTTGCCTAAATTATCTGCAGCTTGGTATGCCTCTAACGCTTCTGGCTTTTTGCCCAAAGCAAGCAAAGCATCACCTTTAACCATACTTGCAACTTCAAAATAGCCTGACTCTTTGTCAAAGTTTAACAGTTCAAGTGCTTTTTGCGCTTGTTCTTGAGTGATCAAAATTCGCGCTAATCTAATTTTTGCGATGTTAGCCAGTTCATTACCAGCATGATTGCTTAACACCCAGTTAAACTGCTCAGTTGCTTTGTTGAGATCTTTTTCTTCCACCGCGATTTTAGCCAAATGGAAAGCCGATAGTATTGCGTAAGTTGAGTCCGGGTACTCGCTTTTAACCTGCTGAGCCGCTTCAGCAAGCTTACTATTGTCTTTTTCTTCAAGCTGTTCAGTCACTTGAACATATAGATTAGAAGCCGACTCTTGATAGGCAATTTGCTTTTCGGTCCAATATTTATAGCCGAAAAAGCCAGACAGTCCTAAGACTGCACCAATGATTAGCGGTGTTCCGTTATCATTCCACCAGTCTTTTAGCTGCTCTAATTGTTGTTCTTCAGTAAGGTTTGACACGTTTAACTCCTAAATCCTATCTTCAATGTTTTAAATCAGTTATTTCTAAAAATATATAATTCTGCTGTCTTTGCCGGTGCTGCGAGATTGAGCTGCTTATTCGCGACCTCCACAAAGCGGCTTAGTATCACTTTAACTATTCATTATTTCCGTCAGTTTGCTCGCCAGCTCTACTTGCGAAACACTTTGCTGTTCTCGATTTTCACGCAAAAACTTAATGGATACACTTTTTTGCGTCACTTCATCTTCACCTAAAATCAATGCTATCTTTGCATTCGATTTATCCGCTTTTTTTAACTGTTTTTTGAAATTTCCACCACCACAATGCAATTGCAGCTTTAATTGCGGTGTTTCATCTCTCAACTTTTCAGCCAGTGCTAGTCCCGCATTTTCAGCTGCTTCACCCAAGGTGCATAAATAGACATCGGTTTTGGCGGAAAGTTTATCTTTAAATTCAGCTTGGTTTTGTAACAGCAGGATAATACGCTCAATCCCCACGGCAAATCCGCAGCCAAAATTAGCTTGCCCACCTAACTGTTCTACCAAGCCATCATATCGACCACCCGCACAAATAGTGCCCTGAGCCCCTAAATCAGTGGTGACCCACTCGAAAACCGTGCGATTGTAATAGTCTAAACCTCTGACTAAATTAGGATTGACAACATAGTCAATTCCCAACACTTCAAGTTTTTGACATAACGCTTCAAAATGACCCTTTGAATCTGAATCTAAGTGCGCCATTAGCTTTGGTGCACCTTCAACGACGGCTTTCATTGCCGGATTTTTAGTATCAAGAATACGCAGTGGGTTGGACTCCAAGCGGCGCTGACTGTCTTCGTCCAGCTGCTCAAAATTAGCCTTAAAATAGTCGACGAGCTTAAGTTTGTAGGCTTCTCTCGCCTGATTACTGCCAAGCGAGTTTATTTGCAATTCGACCGCTTTAAGCCCTAGCTTTTTCCATAATCTGGCTGTAAGCGCAATAATCTCAGCATCGATATCCGGCCCTTCAAAGCCAAATGTTTCTAACCCAAATTGATGAAATTGACGATAGCGTCCCTTTTGTGGGCGTTCCCTGCGGAACATCGGCCCCATATACCAAAGACGCTGTTGCTGGTTGTATAACAAGCCATGTTGAATACCGGCTCTTACGCAAGACGCGGTGCCTTCGGGCCTTAAAGTAAGACTGTCTTCTCCTTTATCTACAAAGGTGTACATTTCTTTTTCAACAATATCAGTCACTTCGCCGATAGAACGGCAAAATAGTTGAGTATTTTCAACAATGGGCATACGAATTTCCGAATAGCCGTAACTTTCGGTAATTTCACGCAAACATGCCTCCAGATAGTGCCAAGCAGGCGAATCGGAAGGCAGAATGTCATTCATGCCTTTAACTGATTTAAAAGATTTACTCACAATAAGACGGCCAACATGCCCTGCTAAAAATCGAACGCGCAATTATAACGGAAAACATCAGGGAAAACAGCGATATTTCGCCTTATTTAAAGGGTTTCTAACCTCAGTGAATATCGAGGCGATTGTTAAATCAAACCATTTAGACTTAGGACTTGAATCAAAGCGAGACCTTGTTGCTTGGTGGCTTGATTTGCTCAGCGTTTCCTTTTGCACAAGCATCCTTTCCGCGTCTCGCTTTCAGCTGATATCCGACCATACACTGAGGTGCGACCTTCAATGAGTCTCGCTTACTCCGCGGTATTGATTTTCTAGCCGCGGTATCTTTATCAGAACCAACAACTTCACAAAGATCTCTCACGCCATCACTATCGACAACTAGACGCCAATTAAGCCGGTTGGCTTTTTTATGATTGCATTTTAGCGGTGGACGAAAAGTCAATTTTTGTTGCTTGATGCAACGAGCAGCTTTCTTTTTGGTTTCAAACTGATAACCGCGCTCACATCCGAAAAAGGTCTCTTTTTGAGCTTTAACTAGGTTTGGAGTCGCCAGTAACAACAACCCGACCAAAGCCGAAGCATTCAACACAATTTTCATTAGCTATAGTCTCCTTAGAGTTTTTAAAATTACCGGGAGCCTCAATTTAGAGCTTCTCCCTCTCAGTTTTCACTTTAGCCAGATGAAATTGGAATTTCTTGAATACCTCTTGAAGTAGTTTGAATAAACTTGAAAGCTAATTAAATCAACATGTTACAACCAGCACTTGACTTGCGGTGATGGCTCCTAATATTTAATGTTTAAGACTTCTTGTTGTTGATAAGCTTGTTCAAATTGTTCGAAAATTGCCTGATGATGACTGGTCCATTGATCTGCAATACTTTGCTTAACCTCTCGAGCAAGTTTTATTGCGCCTTCAAAATCTTTTTTCATCAATTGGATATGCGCTGGAACAAATGCAAAGGCAGGACGGGCATCTCGCCAGTCTTGATCGAACATCGCCAGGTATTTCTCTGCTTGCTCAACTTGCCCTACTCTGATGTAAGCGATCGCAGCAAGCCGGCGCGTATGCACTTGCAAATAGCTAAACTGGGTTTCATCAATGCGAGGGATCAAAGCTTCCAGTCGAGCGATTGCATCATTCAAATTGCCCTTGACCAAACTCACATCAACCAAATCGACTAACGCCGTTAGCTCTCCTTGCAAATCACTTATTTGTTGATAGCTGACTACTAACTGCCTTAGCTCTGCCTCAGCATACTGAATTTTTCCCAGAGACATGCTGGTGGAAGCAATTTGATGTTTTGCCATCAGAGCATAGCCGACCATTTCAAAGCGTATAAATATTTCGCGTGCTTTTTGATAATGCTCAATGCCTTTTTCCAGCTGCGATAGACTCAAATAGACATTGCCAATATTAAATAATGCTTTTCCTTCACCCGAGCCATATTGGGCCTCCTGATACTTTAGTCGAGATTGCTGTAAATAATCTAATGCTTGGTCCAGCTCGCCTAGCGCTTGGTAGCTTGAACCCACGTTAAGTAATTCGCGGGCAGTCAACAAAGGATCATCTTTGGCAAAGGGGTTATTTAATAGTGCTTTTGAGATTTCAAGCGACTCCTTTAATTTTCCTTGAGTGTAATAAATGTTCGAAATTAAGCGCTCTAGAAAATACGACTGACTATTAGAAAGCGGCTGTTTGCGGCCAGGCGATTTGAGTTGCTTTATAATCGCTTGTGCTGTTTGCAGATCCCCAGTGCGATAATTCACTTCGGCTAAATAAGCATTGGCCCAGAAAAAATCTGGTTGTCTGCGAATGGCTAACTCTAGATAATCTTTAGCCGCGCGCATATCCCCAATCGATAACTCGTTGACTCCGATGGCGTAATCTCTATTGGCTTTTTCATCACTGGAAAAAGTCTCGCTGAGCGAAATTCGCTGCTTTTCATCGGGGATCAAATCACCTACTAAATAGTCCAGCATCATGGTGGCGGCATCAAACACATCAGGTTGCATAAACTCCAAAATCGCCGAGCGTTTATCAGCATGAAATATTTGATAGCTTAAAACCGCACTATTGTTTTCAACGCGGTGCTTAATCGCCACTAAATGGCTGCATCCTATCTGTTTGCAAACGGTCTGGTAGTATGATTGTTCTTCAGAGGGGGACTTTTTTTGGTTGAACTCTTGATCAGAAAGCGAACCAATAATGGTGGAAACCGGTAAGGTTTGGATCGACTCATACAGCGCCAGCTGCTCCGAGGCCATGGACATAATGCCATATTTAACCCACTCGTTAATCGGATCGTCGGTCTCGCTCTGAACCGGTACTACCGCTACCCGTAACGGAGCTCCTGGAGTGGCGGCAGGCTCGCTTTTATAAAAAAATACTGCGCTCACAACCAGCAAAACTGTAACCAAAGCGGCCGCTAGAAAGGGTTTATTGCTGCGATTTTTAGCCTCGGATTTGCTCGGCATGGGAGCGGGTTCAGTATGGCTAGACACTTCCGAGTTAAACTTAAACCCCTTACCACGAATAGTTTTGATATAGCCCTGATCTTTACCACTATCTCCAAGCATTTGTCGCACATCAGACACCAATTTAGATAGCGACCAGTCGGTGACCACTTGATCGGGCCACAATGTTTCGATCAAGAGCTGTTTATCGACTACTTCTGGATAGTTTTCGCATAATAAGCCAATCAGCTTGACACTTTTTTCATCATCGGAAACTAACTCTCCATCGAGAAAGATCTTCTTTTGTTGTAGGTCGACCCAATATTTATCAAACTGATAATACATACCTTATCCTGATTGCTTGCTGCTCGTGGTGTTTTAATCCAAGATGTTGCTATCCAACCTGTTTCTAACTACGACATTGTTATTTATAGTTCATTGAGCTCTTTGGTGTTGCCGTATCGTAGGCTTGGTTTTGCGTATCCTTACAGCACGACACAACTATTCCATCATTATAATGAAAAGAATCTATTTGACTATTTGCATTGTTTGAATTTATTTGAATTAGTTTGAATTTACCCCCAATAGCTCGCAACTAACTGCCCATGGGCAACAAAATTTTCGATACTTCTGCTCGCTTATAGTCAGCTTAATACACCCGCACCGCTTCCACCGCTTTCACATAAGCTATTGAATTAATTGCGATTCAAGTTTGTTCAAGTTGATTCAAGTTGAATTCAAGCATTTCGGTTTATCGCGACATATCCTTGCTCTCACGTTAAATACATTGATAGGAAGCAACCTGATGAACCACTCATTTATTAAATCAATTTTGTTGGCATTATGCCTGTTTTCAAGCTCGCTCTTTGCGGAGCAACAACGCCACATCCATATCAATGGAGAACACCTGTCCGATGCAATGATTACTCAACTGGACGCACTGGTAGGCAATCAGGTCAGTAACGGCTACTACTGGCTTAATTTACAAACCGGCGAATGGGGTTATGAAGGCAACCCGCAAGTTCAAGGTGTTGTGCAGGCCATTATCGCAGCAAATCAGTCAGCCAGTGAGCAGCAAAAGCCAAGTTACGCTCGCAGTCAACTTCAAGATGTCAGCCCAACCGGAACAGTCACCAGCGGTCGCTTAAATGGCAAGGACTGTACCTTTGTTTCGGTGGGCGGCACCACGGTTAAAAGCTGTGACTAATAACAAGGCTCGGACACTATTGCTCAGATTAGCTGAGTGATTACAAAGGACCCGATGCGCCTAGTGATTAACTGAACCACATAAACGTGGTGGCATTAAAAAAGGACGAACAAGTGAAAAAGAATCTATCAACAAAACTCTGTTCTAGTGCATTGGCTGTTTGCCAAGTGTTGGCAACTCAAGCCGCCTATGCGCAAGCTTCCGAACATGCTAATAGCCGATTTGAACTCTCTCAATTGGTTAAGCCCGACGGCAGCCAAATTGATGACTGGATAACCAATTCGCAAGCATTTGTTATTTCGCTAACCGCCGTTAATCAGTCCACCTCCGCGGCTGATCAAAACAATCAAACCGCGGACGCTTCATCGAGCTATGACATTAAGGTAAAACCTCGTTTCCAAGTGTTGCTTGGAGAAACTGATATTTCGGGGCTAATTGAATACCAAACCGGAAAACTAGTTTTTGCTGGTGGTATGCCACTGCCCGCTGGAGAGCACCAAATATCGGTCAGCCAATTACAAAATAAACAATGGCAAGAAATTGGCACTGCCGAGTTAAAAGTATTATCAAGTGCAGGGTTTAAGCAAGCCGAGTGGAATTCGAGATTAGATCTTAACATCAATTCACAACTCGATGAGAAAGTATCAGGAGAAGCAACGGAGTCCGAACGGCCACACTTCACCGATGTAGATGCCGCAATTGGGCTAAGTAGCCGCCACCAATCAGACGATTTTTCCATCGAGTCAAATCTGAACTTATTAGCTGTTTCAAACCGCGAACAAGCCATTCAATTTTTTGACAAACAAAACCAAGCACGAAAACTTGATGTTGCGGATTATCAAATTATATTGGCAAAAGGAAATCATCAACTTAACGTGGGACACACTAGTTATGGTAATAACAGTCTACTAATCGACAATTTGTCTCGTCGTGGCGTCAGTTGGCAATATCAAAACGAAAACCAATTTAGTCTCAGTGGTGCAGTTTTAAGTGGCACAGATATCGTTGGTTATAATAACTTTTTCGGGTTATCAAATTACGCCAATGAATATGTCAACTCGCTAGGCTTTGGTGTCAATTTTTTAACTGACCAACGTATTTCATTTCGTTTAGAAGGCAGTTTTTTAGACGCTGAAAAAATCTCCCAAAATGATTTTGGGATCAGTGAGATCACCAGTGCGGAAAAAAACAGCGGTGCAGGTTTACGTGTAATTGCTTCGGACAATCAAGGACGTTTTGATGCTGATTTGGTCATCGGTTTTAGTCGTTACACCAATCCAGATGACCAAGCGCTTAATTTGGGTGAACCTTTGGTCGAATTACAAACTGAGAATTCGATTGCCCACAACTTTTCGATGAACTATGTATTAGTACAAGACTGGCAAGCACCTTGGGGCTCAAGTACAAATATTACCTTATCGGCGAACCACTCAAGTGCCGATCCACTCTATCAAACTCTAACTGCATTTGTTCAAGCCAATGTGGAAAACCAAATGGCAGGCGCGCAATATCAATTTGGGAGCGTATCGGGAAATTTATCCATTCAATCTTCGCGCGATAACTTAGATAATTTAGTCAACATACTGACCACTAAAACTGAAACTGATAGCTTTAGTATGAATATTCCGTTGCCGGCTTTTTTGCAACCCGCGGAAAATAGTGAACCGGCAAACTGGTTACCCAATATAGATTATAGCTACCAACAAACCCATCAATTTGCGCTTAATTCACCCGAAACTGACAACAGTGGCTTCAATGATAATAGCCACCTCCCCGATCAACTGACCACAAGCCATGATTTAGCCAGCAGCTGGCAACTTGAGCAACATTCACTGTCACTTCAATCGAGCTATAGCAAACAAGACAATCGGCAAATTGGGCGAGAGCTTTCTGATTTCAATAATTTGCAGCATGCAGTAAGCCTAAACCTACAACAGAGTGATGCCAGTGCCTGGGTTTTCTCCCTTTCTAAGAATCGACAAGCCGATATTGAGAATGCCAAAGTGCAATGGAGCGAAGCAATTTCTGTTTCTTATAACTGGCAATCCATTGATGGCTTAGCGTTTGCCATCAGTTATGGCTTAAGTAAAGAACATGACAACTTAGATGAGTCTGAAAACTTAGCAACTACTGCAGACATTAGCTTTATAAAGAACTTAATCGAAGGTGAGTGGTGGCTACCCGCAGAAGGCAGCATTAGTTTAAGAATTAACTATAACGACTCCAAATCAATCGATAATGTCTTCGACCAACGAAGCCGCTTTGGCACAACAACCGCGCAACTTGGCCTATCACTAAGCTTTTAACAAGGAAATTGACCATGAACTATCTCAAACAAATAAGTCTCGTGATACTGATGATTATCGCTTTGCTCATAACGAGTTTTCAGGCAAGTGCGGTAACGGGTCGAAATCCCACAGGTGTCAATGTTAACACCAACGGAGCTTCGACAGTGCTGATCACATTTCACAATTTAGCACCCAACGAAGTGCCTGTGGACGCGTTTTGGTGTGGTGATGTTTCAGCGACAGGGGTGGTGGTCGGCTCTAACCCTTGCGTGCCAGGCACATTGCTTGGTCATTTGCCGGAACAGTTTGATCTATCTCGGATTAACGGTGGTAATAATACGGATGGGCCGATTGATGGTAAGAAAAAATCGCCCCGCAAAGGCAATGCATTAGCACCGCGTAATTTGACCGATGTTATGAGCATTCCAACCGCGGTTATTCGGCGTGCCTATCAACAAGCGCAAGCGGGCGCGTCCTCTGAATTTTATTATATTCGGCAATTCAACAACAATGGTGTCAATACCTATGTCACCGTCACTTGCCGAATGGCTGGTGGTGGCGCGCGTACGCCGTTAGCCTTGACTAAAGTCGATTTGGATTTTACCGGCGAAGGTTACCGTAAAGCGATAACCTTGGTAAAACAGTCAAATCAATTGCCCGAGTTTAACGCGACTCTCGCCTACACTGGTTCAGGTTTGCTGAAAGGTCGATGGGAAATCGTTATGCCTGGTGACCCAGAACCATCTCGTTTTGACCTGTTGTCTGAAGCCAGCTTGCCAGCAGCAGAACGCGGTCTGCAAAAAAGATATCGGTTGATTAGCCGCTTTCAAAAATTCCTTAGTCCTAGTGGAAAAACGGTTATCAAAGGACCCGATCCAAAACTTTTGCCGACTTTAGAAAAAGGACTCTACCGAATTTTATTAAGGATAGAAGCTAGCAGTGATAAAGAAGGTAACTCGGATACAACCGCAGGCATCCTTAAGTCGGGTGGAGTAGCCGGATTTCCCATGCCGACACTCCGCTATTTTGTTGGCAGTGAGGAGCAATTAAAACGTAGCAAAACCTTGCCGCCCATCTCACTCTTACTTCCTCACTCAGGCCAGCGACTTGCGCCCGAGCAGGTTAACTTTACCTGGTTTGATCTAGCAGACTCGCGAACAGTTGCTTTGTATCGAATTGAGATGTATGACCCTCGCGGCGACAAACCTCTAATAAGTTCGGCACTGATAAAGCCGGGCGAGTCTTCCTATATTCCGCCTAATTCTGTTATTGAGAAACTTCGCTATCCTTTTTTATGGCGAGTAGTGGCTCTCGACAAAGATGGAAAAATAGTTTCCACCAGCACACTAAGAAAATTAACCATAAAGTAGGAGAAATCACATGCTTAATTGCGTAAAACTAAATGCTATCGGATTGTTAACCCTTCTCGTTTTGTGCCTGTGCACGCAACCTAGTTCGGCGGCAACCAGCAAAGGAACCAGCAACAAAATCGTGACAGCGAAAAAAACTTATAAAGTTCCAGGGGTCGTCGCTATAGCCACCGCTAAGCGACATGGTTATAGATTTGCGGCCAAAAACCGAGTGAAAAATAGAAGGAAGGGCTGTCAATTTATGGGAGCTCACTGGTCCATTTCAAGTAAAAAAAGCTGTCAGGTTTCTGGTTTTTACAGTCGAAAACAAAAGTGCCGTGCTCTAAGAAACGGATGGAAAGTAAAGGCGATTAAGTTGAAAGGCAATTATGTTTGGGTAAAGCGACCTGAGAGTACGCGATTACCGCTATTTTTAGCTAACACTAGTAATCAATCAACCAAGGCCCAGGTGATCACCATTGATGAAGTCATTCTTGAAGGACCGGTTGGCGCGGCAAACAGTTGGGAGCGTGCGTTTTCCCACTGCTCTGATTCTAATTATCAGGCGAATTCTAGTCGTTAGTTGAAGAAGTGAATTTTAGACGCTCGCTCTAGCAAGGTTTGCATGCTCTACAGAGCGAGCTAAATCGGCCGGTTTCAACAACCAATCAGCGAGATGCTAATAGTTGTTTGTCGACACTATTTTTGACTTGTACCGGTCGCTCTAAATCGAGGCCCAAATGTCTAAATGGATAGTTCAACGACATTTTGATCGGCTTCATTCGACATTCATCAGGATGAGTCCTGACCACTTCAAAACTATTTTCATGCTCACTAACCAGTCTCAGTTCAAAGCTCGACATCATGGTGCAACCATGTGATACCACTTCGATATAAATGTACCGTTCGTCTAAGCTATAACCAATTAGCTTAGCCGGTTGAGCTTGATACTCAGTTTGGCTGATTAATGCACTCGGTGCGGAGCACCCCACAATAAAAAATAAAATACCGATAGTAAATAATAATCTCGCTTTCATACTGTGTTTTCTCTGTTTGTAAAAAATACCCCTTCCAACCTGCAAGAAGGGGCGAAGGGAATAATACTCAATAAAACTGAACAAAAAGTGAATATTTGCACATTATTAACGAACAACTGGCTAAAAGGGACAGCTGGTCGAATCAGTTACACCCCAAAAACCAGTGCAAACATGATTGCCGTACAGGTAAAAAACCGCATCATCATGCAGCACAGACCGCTGACCGGTATAGCTGCTCGGCCAACTGGTTTGTTCATCCTTTTGCTCTGCTATCATTTCGCCAACATGGGTTAGCTGCATTTCGCCATTGTCTTGTGAAATCAATTCAAATTGGTGCAGTCCCGACTTACTCCAACTTGGATAGTTGTCACCATCAGCGGTTTGGTAGATCGCAATCGGTAATGCAAACTTTTGTCGCTGCTCCGTTGCCTGCACAAAACTCACACTTCGCAAGTCAAACCCGGCTTCGGTATAAGAACCTCGCTCACCAAAGACTAAAGTGTCTTGGACCGTCGGTGTTTGCATATCTCGAATATCATAGAGCTCTACTTTCACACCTTGAACCAGTCCATTTTCCGCCTCATAGCCGATACCTAACAGCCAGTCATCTGACAAAGGATGCAAGTATCTGGAAAATCCGGGAATTCCTAATTCCCCTGCGATTTGTGGCGACTCGGGATTGGCGAGGTCCAAAACATACAATGGGTCGACTTGCTCAAAGGTCACGGCATAGCCACGCTCTCCGGCAAACCTCACTGCAAATAACTCTTCACCCGGCTTGCCGATTGGGGCCGAATTATCTTCGTTTGGTAATTCACTTACAACCTTTAATTGATTAGAACCATCCTCGGTTAAAATGGTTAGTTTGTGCTCTGGCGAGTCGGGTGCATCTGAATAAAGCGTGGTAATCACTCTTAAGTGATCCTCAAATTCATTCATTTTAAATGCTGGCTCGTTCCAGCCTAAATAACCTGGAACGGTATTGGATGCTTTATAGCTGACCTGATCCCCTTCGAAAGAGAATTTATGCAGCACAGTAAACTGACTAAAACCAAGCCAAGAATTAAACTCAGAACCGCCGATATAGAGGCTTTCTGTGGAGGCATAAATACCTTGTAAATTGGTATTTAAACAAGTCGAAGAAGTCAGTTGTTGAGTATCGAGATCGATTGCCGACAAAGTAATCACGTCGGCATAGCCTTCGTTGTCGGCGACTTCGTCGGCAACAAAACAATCATTAGCCCTAACCAGCGGCCTAATCGCACCGTTATTCACCTGGTAATGCGGTAATAAATCAGAAATAGGTGTATTACGTATTAGTAACTCATTGGCAATCTTTTCGTTGTCCGAACTCGCCGAATAATTTATGTCCTGAATATTAGGCACGTATCGTGTAATCAAATAAAGCATGTTGCCAACACGTCGAGTCCCTTCCAGATTTCCTTCAATCTCAATATTCCATAGTTGGTTGGGAGTTTCTGGTTGAGCGATGTCAAATAATTCGATTTCTACTTTACCACTTTGCCACGCCCAATCAGACTCGCTAACAATGGCCCCCCAATAAACGAACTCGGTTTTTTTGACGGCAACTAGTTGCTGCTGTTGATCGCGTAAATACAGCTCACTGTAATTCACCTCATCAGAATCATTGGTGATTTCAGCTAAGGTCTGATATTGCGCATTATTAACATCTGTACGTAATACGCGAATGGCATTGTCCACATTGCCTTGGTCATTGTATTCATCCTTCACCACATGATATAAGTATTGCCCGTCATATTTTACTAGGTCGGCTTCATCAACATCGATTTCGTGAGTGTTGGTTAGTGAGAATTGACTTGAGCGACTGTCACCTTCTGCGGTTGGTTCAACGACCAAGTAGTTGGGATAGTCTTGTTGAACCAGCCTTAATCTCAAACCGTTTTTTAAGTAGGATTCAAATTCACTGGTGGACGTCTTGGTTAAAGGCGCAGCTTTCATAGATGCTTTGCTAAGATGGGTGTAGTCAGTATTCACTTTTTCACCAGAGCTGCCACAACCACCTATAAGTAACATTAAAATAGGAAATGTGAATAAATTGGTTCTCGACATGGTGTTACCTCTTCAATCTGAGTTACTTTGTAATGAGTGAATTGTGCTGTAAGTCCATCGCTCGTATTAACAATGCTTTGTATTCGCATTGCCTGACGTAATAGCAATGCCTGACGACTTTGCATGATTAGCATTGCAATCATGTTAATAACCCAAGAGAAGAAATTCTGTTCAAGAATTGCTGAGTAATGTTAAGATTTGTAAAGCATTTATGCGGTCAAAAATAGTGGTTGCCATGAGCAAAGCTCCAAAATGGGTACCATTACACTTTTTGACATTTAATAACTATTATCAGAATGAAACTTAGCCAATTGTTAGCCATAATGTTTTCAATGCTTTCGTATAAAATTTTTCCGATGAGAAAACAGCTTTTCTTGGCTTTGCCTCTGCGTGCAAACTTGTGTCTTGTGTTGGTGATTGCAACCCTTCTGCTATCTGATCCAGTGCGGGCCGACTCTTATTGCTCTGAATCTCAACTGAAAAACAACAACTCAAATAAGCCTCAAGACTGTGTCGAAGAAAACACCTTTAACTTTGGCCTCTCGGTCGGTATCGGCTTGGTCTCCAATCCGCTGAATCAGAGTGACAATATTCCATTGGTGTTATTGCCAAGTATTAGTTTTTATTCCGGCGATTTTTTTATAGAAAACCTTGAGTTTGGCTATATGCTGAACCAGTCGGAACAATCCTCTTTTGCAATATTGGCAAGCCCGAGTTATGACAGCATATTTTTTAATCGCTGGGATCCAGGTAATGTCTTTGTCGATCTCGGCGGTGCAAACGCAGTTGATTCACCAACCATAGAAGGTCGACCTAACGATCAACTGACCGTTATTGCTCCCGATGAACTATCAACTCGTAAATTCTCGTATTTAGCGGGTGTCGAATATTCGCGCGCTTGGAATGACCAACAGTTGCAAATCGCCGCACTCAGTGATATCACCGGGGTCCATTCTGGCAGTGAAATACGATTTGCTTATCAGCATCAACTCACTGAAACCATTAAAACAACCTTGGGCTTTACTTGGAAAGATAAAGACCTTACAAATTATTATTACGGTGTAACCGAACAAGAAATTGTTGATGATAGAGCAGCCTATCAGGCGGATTCCAGTTTAAATCCGTTTGGCCGAATAAGCTATACAACCCAGCTTGAAGGAAACGATAGCTTAAGAGCAAGTCTTCAGTATCAAAAACTAGATTCACAAATTAGTCAGAGTCCTATCGTTGATAATGACTATGTGGTTACGTTTTTTGTGGGGCGAACATTTAGGTTTTAAATAAAATTATAATTTTTTATCTATAACTATAAAGCGTCTAAAGGCGCTACTGAAATATGGGAATATACAAACCGGTAGCATGGATTTTTACGGTTCTTTGCGGGTTATTGCTGTTGAGCGTTTCCACTCAACTATCAGCCCAACAAGGCCATGGCCTTGTTGTGTCTCCTGAAAAATGTATATTGTTATCTGATCGCAAAACCTGCGAAATCCAAGTTAAACTGTTTTGGAAAGCCGAACAACTTGATGATTACTGCCTATTTAGAAGCGACCAAATAAAACCTTTAAAGTGCTGGCAAAATCAGCGTGCAGGACAACTTGAATATCTTGTCATAGCAGAAGCTGATTTGAGCTTCCAACTTAAAACCACTCAAGATGGCCGAATCCAACATTCAGCACAGCTTAAGTTATTTAAGCAAGCTAAACGCTTGAAGAAAAGAAGACGAAATCCCTGGAGCTTTTACTGATTCATTTTCTATTGAAAGTGATGTGAGTAAGACGACTAAACCATCAGTGGTAACCGGAGTGAAAATGCGATGAAAAGCGCTAAAATCTTACTCGTTGAAGATGATCAGAAATTGGCTAACTTAGTCAAACAATACCTCGAAAATGCCGACTATCAAGTGAAGGTCGAAAGCGATGGCAATCGAACCATTGGCAGCATCGAGCGTTTTCGACCGGATCTAATCATACTTGATATCATGCTACCCGGTCGCGATGGGCTTTCGATTTGCAAAGAAATTCGCCCAACCTTTGCAGGCCCCATTCTAATGCTAACTGCAAGAAATGAAGACTTTGATCAAGTTCTGGGGTTGGAGTTTGGTGCAGATGACTATGTCATTAAGCCCGCAGAACCCCGAGTTCTGCTTGCTCGAATAAAAGCCTTACTTCGTCGTGGGAGTTTTGTTAGCAACGACAGTGAAGAACAGTTAGTCTTTGGAAGTTTAACCATCGACACGACTTCAAGGGATGTTTATTTGCAAGGCGAGAAAGTCTTGCTTTCGACACATGAGTTTGACCTACTCCATATTATCGCCAAGAATGCTGGCAGTATTCTTAGTCGCGACTATCTGTTTAATACGCTGTATAACCGTGAGTACGATGGATTAGATCGAACAATGGATGTCCGCATTTCCCAACTACGTAAAAAACTCAATGACAATTCTGAAGAAGCGCTCCGTATTAAGACGATTTGGGGCAAGGGCTATTTATTTGTACCTGATGCTTGGTAGATTATTAATCAAAATATCATGAACTCTATTTTCTTGAGGCTTTATCTTTTAATTGTCATTACCATCTTATCGGTTGGTTTTGGTTTAGACTTTTTTTGGCAAAAGTTTGAACCGGCCAGCAATAAGCAGCCACACCTAGAACAAGTTGCATTGGCAAGCGCGCAGCTACTCGAGCAGCTGCCTCAAGAGCAGCTCGAGTTGCAGATTCTAGAGCTTAATCGGATCACCAGTTTAGAGTTTAAGTTATATGAAACCAACGAACCTTATGTAAAAGATCTGCTACAAGTATTAACACCGGGGCAACCTCTGATCACAGAAAACCAGTCAATGCTGAGTGGCTTTCTTCACCTGCCTAATCAAAACAAAATTTTGGAATTCACTCACCAGAGCAATCAAACGCCAAGTTACTTGAGAGCAATATTTATCACTCTTTTCTATAGCATTATCGCTGTCGTGGTGTTCTTCTGGATTTGGCCCCTTTCCAAAGATCTTAGTCGGCTCGAAACTGCCGTGAGTCAATTTTCAGAGCAACAATGGAAATCGAGAGTTGAACTGCCAGCCACCTCGTCAGTTGCACATTTGGCCAAAGCTTACAACACTTTATTGGATCGAATTAAGTCGCTCATTGATACTCAACAATCAATGTCTCATTCAATTTCCCATGAACTTAGAACACCACTTGCTAGGATTCGCTTTGCTCTACAAATGGCAGAAGAAACAGAAAATCTCGACGAGATCCGATCGCAACTTAAAAGTGTGATGGAAGATGTTGAAGAAATGAATCAGCTAATTTCTGAATTACTCAATTTTGCAGCACTGGAGAAGATTTCTGTGGTTGCGAAATTAGAACGGGGAAATATCAATTTACTGATTGAAGACTTGTTGGCGAGACTCTCAAGAAACCACCCCGAGCTAACACTAAAATTTATTCCCAACTCTCAAGTCGATAAAGTACTTTGCGATAGCTACTTGATCGAAAGAGCATTACAAAATTTAGTGCTAAACGCCTGCAAATTTGCGCAGCAACAAATTCTAATTGAAGTAGCCGAGACGGATGGCTGGTATGAAATCTCTGTCGCCGACGATGGTGATGGAATTCCTGACCAAAAGAAAGCACAGGTATTTGAATCCTTTGTGCAATTGCCCTCCGATAGCAAAGGTCACGGCTTTGGATTAGGCTTAGCAATCGTCAAGCGGGTGATGGATTTGCATCAAGGTAGCGCTATTTTAGAAGATTCAGAATTGGGTGGCGCTAAATTTAGTTTGCGTTGGCCTAAACATCCTAATTAACCAAGTTAACTGTTTAGGCCAGCTCAAAAGACTCACGCCTATCAAATTATCGGCAAAATCTTAGAGCAAGTTTTCTTGAGTAATCTGCCAATCATTGCCATCAAAATAAACTCGTTCGGTTGGCCAATATTGAGGATCTTGTTTCAAGGTAATAATTGATTCTCTACCGATCAAATCAAGCAGTCTAATTCTTACATAGTCTTTTTTAGCGTGAGTGAGCGACAACTGTATAAACTGTTGCAAGCTCTCAATCGCCTGACCTTCAAATTCAACTATTCGCGACAACGGCGATAGTCCATAGCGGTTGGCGGGCGAGCCATACCAATACCATGAAACATAGACCCCCTGAGGTGCAACGCCATACTGTGCTGAAACCGCTCGATGTGGCTTTTGCAATAAAGCGCCCGACCAAAGATAAAT
This sequence comes from Kangiellaceae bacterium, assembly GCA_965230525.1. GTDB lineage: Bacteria > Pseudomonadota > Gammaproteobacteria > Enterobacterales > Kangiellaceae. The sequence continues at coordinate 2,105,401 of OZ246008.1, read as the reverse complement.
ATTTTCGGTATCTGTCGACGACAAGGCTTGCATTTTAATGTTTAGGTCAACTTGCTTAGCATCTCGCCACACGCTAACCGCCACTTCACCCGATTGACTTTGACTCTCAAAATCATCAAAACCGGTAATTAGCTGTCCATTGATCGTCAGCAGCAGATCGCCTTGTTGTAGCTTTTCAAATGAATCTGCACCCGCGACACGTTTGCGAATTTGCAATATCTGAGAGGCACTATTGCGCTTTTGAAATGCATTCATCCATCTATCAGAAAGCCCGTACTTTCGTGCACTTGAAATCGTAATGGGCGCGAGTTCAACTTCCATTGAGTAAACATCGACTCGCTCTTTAGCGAGCCACTGATCGCGAATATCAATAATTTGGTCGACCGGCAGTCCACGATCGTAAGTATTATTATTTCGTCCTATAGTAAAATTGGTCCACCAAGATCTTACTTTACCGCGTTTGTCTAACAATACGCCACTGGCAACAATTGGTGGAGTATTGATAATCACACTGTTGGTATTAGTAGCTTTAAATTGAGGAATAGAAGGTCTTGGTAATGCCAGTGGATCGTAAGATGAAACTGTCAATTTTTCACTGATCAATCGATTGGCCGTTTGATATCCAGCCAACCAAACCGAGTCACCAGCCTCAAGCGGATCATCATTAAACTCTGCTGCTTCGACGGGAGAATCCACTAATAAACGAGTGTCATACTGTAGCAGAGTAAAGCTGTGTAGAGGGTGCACAAATAAAACCTTAGCAGGCACTTGAGTCACCCCAGCAAAAGTAATATCAACATCGGACATTTTTATAGGCACGGTATTACGATCAACAATCACTAACCCTTGCTCCTCATCAACAACGATTCCTGTGCCTGAATAATTTGCATAGTTTTGACCATCAATATGATACGGAAGGTTAGCATTTACAAAGACCAGTGACCGCGCGATACCATTTAACTTTTTATCTTTATACTTTTTATAAATCACTTTGGTTGGACTGACATCCTGCTTTGAATCATTCCATTCAATGGTTTCACACGGCCAGAGTCCAGATTGATCATCACGTCGGCACCGCTCAGATAAATGCCATTTGGTTTGAAATTGCACATTACCAACCAACTGATTGTTCGGGTTTCCAACTCCAACATACTTAACCGTGAAGTATTCACCTTCTTTTAATTTGAGCAATTGATTCTGAAAATCATCTAAATTTTCCACGGGCTGGTTGTTAATCTTTTGGATCACCACACCTCGGCCAATCCCGGCATTTGCAAACGCATAGCCCGGTGATGCAATGTAAACACCCTTAGGGGGCATATTAGACTGCCTCGCTACCTGATAGGACAGTTGATTAAAAATACCATTAGCAAAACTGATATATTCTCTTGGCGTGATGGCCGCTAAGTCTTCAACCAATAACTCAACATCGATGAGCTGATTCTGTCGAAACAGTTTTAATTGAATCACTTGCCCAACATGCTCATCGAGAAAAATTTCAAACTGCTCGTATCGGCTCACATACGCGAGATGGCTTTTTGCCGATTTTAACGAAACGATAATGTCACCGGGTTTTAATACTTCTGAGGCCGCTGCTTCCGCTACCGTTCGCTTAACAGTAAGTAACCCGTCGCCTTGATTGTTCTTTCGAAATTGTTTTTCAACTTCACTACTCAAGCCCAATCGGCGTACTTCATCATAGGTTTGATAATTTAAAGTCGTTTGAATAGTTCCTCGAATTATCGGCCGCTGTTGTTGAATTGCCTTAAGCGCGCGAGTCACTTTAAATAGCGGCAAAAAATAACTCGATGAGCTCGCTCGTTTACCACCTGCATTCAGCGCGATTACTTCGGCCGCTTGATTGATCACGGGTGCGCCAGAGGAGCCACCCGCGGTATCTGCTGAGGACTGAAAATAAAAGGTATTAAAATCATTATACCTTCCAAGACCGTAGGCTGGTGCCGAACGATCCAATCTAGCAAGCGTGCCAGATAAGATCGACATTTTTTCTCCCGAATCATTGCCAATGATTCTAATTTCGTCGCCTATTTTTGCTTTATTATCAGTTAGCTTTAACGCCGTGGGTTTAATAAATTTTAACGCTTTCGGATCGTATTGAAAAAAACCAAAGTCATGAATAGGATCGCGATAGATCGGCTTCAGTGTGACTTCTTCGCTGTTGAAAAATACACCCTCGGCAGTTACCGGCCCGGGTTGTACAACATGCCGATTGGTTAAAATGATTCCTCGCTGAGCATCAACAACAAAACCAGTTGCCTGAGTAACACTACTCCCTTGAGTATCAAATGGCCTGACCGCATTAACACGAATACTAACAATTGATTGAGATGCATGTTCAATCACTTCTTCCCAAGTTGCGGCTTTACTGTCAGTTAGTGAAACAAGAGAAAGGGAAATGGTAAAAAAAATCAACAAACTTCTCATTGATATAACTCCGTGTCGTGCCAAATGAAAATAGAGAAAGTCATTAGTTGTTGTTTTATCTAGTAGCAACGCCGGGGTTGCAGCTTAGCTTACCAACACTAACGACTCATAGAATTGAATTAACGCTTAGAAACTTGAATAAGGGGTTCGCCTTTCGATTTATCCTGAATCGCATTTTCTCGAGCCGCTAACTTTTCACGAATAGACTGTTCAATTGAGTCGACGAGTTGATCATTTTCAATCTTGTGACTTTTATTCCCGTCTTGGTACAACAGACTTGATTTTAACCCACCGGTTAAACCGATATCCGCTTCTTTCGCTTCCCCTGGTCCATTCACCACACAACCGATAATGGCAACATCCATGGATTCACGAACATCTTCTAATCGCATTTCCAAAGCATTAACTGTTTTTATAACGTCAAATTGCTGCCTAGAGCAAGATGGGCATGCGATTAAATTAATTCCGCGCTGCCTTAGGCTCAATGATTTCAATATATCAAAACCAACTTTGATTTCTTCAACCGGATCCGCGGCTAAAGAAATACGGATGGTATCGCCTATTCCTTCCGATAATAACAAACCAAGCCCAACTGAAGATTTAACCGCGCCGGCTCTGAGCCCACCGGCCTCAGTAATACCCAAATGGAGTGGTTGATCGATTTGACTTGCAAGCTTTCGGTAAGCGGACACTGTCATGAACACATCGGATGCCTTCAAACTAATTTTATAGTTTTGGAAATCGTATTTATCTAGGATATCAATGTGACGAAAGGCCGATTCGACCAACGCATCGGGGGTAGGCTCACCATATTTTACTTGCAAATCTTTTTCAAGGGAGCCTGCGTTTACACCTACTCTGATCGGAATATTCATATCGCGAGCTTTTTCTATAACACTTCGAACTCTGTCTTCTTTTCCGATGTTGCCGGGGTTAATCCGTAAACAATCAACGCCGTAATCAGCCACTTTTAAGGCTATTTTGTAATCGAAATGGATATCGGCAACCAGTGGAACCGGCGAACGTTGCTTGATCAATTTAAAGGCTTCAGCGGCATCCATAGTGGGCACCGAAACTCTTACCAAATCAGCACCCACATCGGCGATTTCATTAATTTGTTTGAGGGTCGCTTCGACATCGCAGGTTTCAGTATTGGTCATACTTTGCACCGCGATGGGCGCATCGCCACCGATGGGCACATTACCCACCATTATTTGACGGCTTTTACGACGTTTAATCCAGGATTCACCTTTCATGGGGTATTCATCTCATTTTAAAATTTAAAGCTAGACACACAATTTAATCTAAAATTATCTCAGCACGTCTTCCCGCCCGGTACCCAGACAGATCATAATCTTGATTATTATACTTCAGTGTCACGACCGACGGATCACCCAAAACAACGTTTATCGGTTTTACACCTTCAATCGGCATATGTTTTCCAGCGCGTTTGACTCCCAACGCAATCACCTCACCGCGAGCATCTACAATTCGCACCCAACAATCCGCTGAAAAGTCTAACACTAACGGCGTCATTTCAAGCGAATCACTCTGCGAAGTTATATTGTTCGATTCAACCGGCGAAGTGTTGGCCGCTAAGCTTTCTAACTCAACGGGTGGTGTCGATGGCGCTTGTTCGCTCAAATTTGACTGTGCAAGATTAGCGTCGGTTTGAGAAATTTTATTGTCATTTTCCACGACCGGTTCAACCGGAGCTTGGCTTGGCGTAGTTTGTGTACTCAACGCCGCAGATTGCTCTTCGAGATTGTCGTCACTAAACGAATTCAATTCTATTTCGCCGGCTTCGTCGGTCGAATCAATAGCCAAGGCAATATCAGCCGGATCATGATTGACAGCATCATCTGCGGCCAGCCGCTTCCAGATTTCGTAACCGCCGTAACTTAAGAACAACAAAATGACAATTGTAGAAATCACTTTAATAACCAAACTACCGGAATCAAGTTCGCGTCGACCACTATCGAATTTGGAGATGGTTTGCACGCGACTTAGGGAGGGAGCATCGCCGCTGGTTTGGGCGTCGAACTCTGCCAAAATTTTCGGAGTATCCAACCCAACTTTAGTTGAATAAGCTTTTACATAACCTCGAATAAAAGCAACCGGAATATCTTGGTGAAAAACGTTCTGTTCAATCTTGGTGATAATTTCGACCGCCAAGTTTAACTCTTTGGCAATCTTCTCACTATCAAGTCCTAAATTATCTCGAGCTTCACAGAGCCGTGCGCCAATATCAATTGCGGATGCTTGTGAATCTTGTTGGTTTTCGTCTACATCCATTGCTTTTTGTTATCCAAATACTCTGCTGTTTGGTCAGAGTCAGGAAAAAGTTGCTCTAACTTAAGTGCATAACTTGCTCTGGCATTTTTGTCGTCTCTAAAATGAGCAACTCGCAGGCCAAGCCAGAGAGAGTTGGCTGTAGGCCGAGACACAGCTTCAAAACGCTGAATATATTTGAAAGCACGCTCGTATCGTTTTTTATAAAACTCTACTTCGGCCATTTCAATCAATGCAACCGGCAACTTGTTATTACGATTAAGTGCTTTTCTAAAGTAGCCTGCAGCTTTATCGCGATTGTTGGCTCGTTTGGCACAAACACCAGCATTCATAAACGCTGACTCAATATCAGCATAGGTGGGTTGATCAATTGCTTTGTTAAAATATTCTTCCGCTTCCTGGTACTCACCTTTGGCGCACAAGAAGGAGCCGTAGCCGTTTAGAAAATCAGGATTTTTAGGTTCGATTCGAAGTGCTTTTTTATAGGATTTCTCTGCTTTCTTAAATTCTTTGACTTTTTCGTAATAGTAAGCCAGTCCAAAATGGACATTAGCAGAGTCAGCGCCCAGCTCAAGCGCTTTATCGAGATGGCGCTTAGCATTCAGTAAACTACCGTTTTGCAGGTATTGTAGTCCTGCGCTTAATCGGGTTTGCGCCGCCTTATGGCGATCAAACTCTTCACGACTCATTGGCGAGCCCTGAGATCCGATAGCAGTAGTTTTAGTATTGGACGATGTCTGGCAAGCAGACAACACGTTGAGTAGCACTATCAAAGTGAAAACTTTGATGATGGCAATTTTCATGAAGGTCGACTCCCAAAGAATTAAGTTTCAGGGCTTAGCGGTTAATTGGCATATCTATTCGACAGCATTTCTAATTATCCGCTTTGCAATTAAATCTTATTGCTGTGATTTGGCAATCATAGCACACAAGTGCCCGTCATATTGCCAACTCCAGCATACAATTTTACCCAAGCGAGGGGTTGCGTGCAAATTGACAATTTTCAATGATTGTCAATTAGTTAGCTCACTGTCTTAATGTCAATGTTACCTTGTTTTCTGGCCATTCTTTGCTGCCGACGCGTTCGATCAAGAACCTCACCAACCAATTGCCCGCACGCAGCATCAATATCATCACCTCGAGTCCTTCGAGTAACCACGACGTAACCTTGTTTTATTAAGATCTCACCAAACTTATCAATATCTTTTTGAGTAGAGGTTTGATAACGGGTTTGAGGAAACGGGTTAAACGGGATCAAATTGATTTTACACGGTAGATCTTTTAATAACCGCCCTAGCTCTCTTGCATGACTTGGGGTGTCGTTGACCCCTTTGAGCATGACATATTCGATGGTGACTTTTTTGCTGGCATTTGAATCAGCCAAGTATTGTTGAACAGCGGGAAGCAATACTTCAATGGGATACTTTTTGTTAATTGGTACCAGCTGATCTCGTAATTCGTTGTTAGGTGCGTGAAGCGAAAGTGCTAGCGCAACATCGGCGTGCTCAATCAACTTATTTAATCCCGGAACAACACCCGATGTACTAATCGTCACCCGTCGTTTTGACAATCCGTAGCCAAAATCGTCGAGTAAAATATCGCAGGCGTTAACCACTGGTGTGTAATTTTGTAGCGGCTCACCCATTCCCATAAATACAATATTGCTTACCCGACGTTTGCCGGTGGTACGCAATGCCCCGAGCCGCCTGGCGGCAAGCCACACTTGGCCAACAATTTCAGCTGTAGTAAGGTTTCGATTAAACCCCTGTTGTGCGGTTGAGCAAAATGAGCAATCAAGTGCACAGCCTACTTGAGACGATATACACAGAGTGCCTCTTTCGCCGTCTGGAATAAATACCGTTTCGATTGCTTGACCGTCATTGGTTCTTAGCGCCCATTTGACGGTACCGTCTTCAGATTGCTGTTCTTCGATGATTTGTGGTCCTTCAATCACACAAATCTCTTGCAACTTTGCCTTAAGCGCTTTAGAGATATTGGTCATCTGCTCAAAATCATCTGCGACGAATTGATGTAACCATTTGAAGACTTGAGGGGCGCGAAATGGTTTTTCTCCAATTTCTTTGAAAAACTCAACCATTTCATCCCGGGTCAGGTCGAGTAAATTTAACTTATCACTCATTACATTACCTTTGCGGAAAACTTAATTTAAGAAAATTGTATTGTGAAAGTTAAACTAAAAAAGAGCACTTTCACAGACAGTCACCTATTTCATGACTGCTTGTTTATAAAGTGAGGAACGGATTCCTCACTTTTAGGCCGACTCAGAAATTATCTAAGTCTTTTACAGATTTCTTCTTCTGAGAAGAAGTAAGCGATTTCACGTGCAGCAGATTCTGGTGCATCAGAACCATGAACAGCATTCTCGTCGATAGAGTTAGCAAAATCAGCTCTTAACGTTCCTCGAGCCGCTTCTGCGGGGTTAGTCGCGCCCATGATTTCGCGGTTAGCCAAAATTGCGTTTTCGCCTTCTAAAACTTGAACCATGACCGGGCCAGATGTCATAAAAGCAACTAAATCATTGAAAAATGGACGTTCTTTATGCTCAGCATAGAATCCTTCTGCTTTTTCTTTGCTTAATTGAACCATTTTGCTCGCTACAATTTGTAGTCCAGCGCTTTCAAAACGCGCATAGATTTGACCGATTAGGTTTTTGGCGACTGCATCTGGTTTTACAATTGAAAAAGTACGTTCGATAGCCATTATTTACTCCGCTCTCTATTTAAATATTTAATTATAAATCAATAAGTTAGTTGAATTCTTTAGTGTCTGTTTGTTTCATGAGGACACTGAGGGCGCGTATTATACACGGCAATACCCAGTCCGAATAGGCTTGTTTAAAAATTAATCAAATTCCAGCAAATAGAGCCCGACAAGCTAAGTCGTTTAAGGGGGTGAAAAGGGAATGAATCCTGCTAAGAATCTTGGTTTAGTTTTTGCCTTCATGCTGTGGATGGAACTCAGAGCACAACCGATTCCTAATACTTACTGATACAGTTGGCTCTGCGATATTTGAGATATAAATCGTTTTGTGAAAATGTCTATATCTTTTTGATTTATTTGAATATTTTCACTTTCAGACGCAAGCACAACTGCCGACCTCGCATCGACCAATTTAAGGCTTACTCTTGCTCCACCCGCGTTATCTCTAATTTCTGCTTCGATCAGCCATCGTACTGAGAACTCATCGGCCAAATAGGGAATTAAGGAGTGTTGTTGTCGATAACCCACGCGAGAAGATAAGAACCGGATATCGCTAGTCTCAAGCACTTGCTGTTGAAGGGATTCAGAAAGCAAATCAGCCACTTGTTTATTCACCGCAGCGTCTGTTTGAATAGGCATTAAAGCGATCTTGATAAAACGCTCGTTAAACTGCTGATTCACTAACCATATGGTTGTAATCACTAACACGCCAAAAAAGCCTATCGCCGCCAAAAACCAGGCTCCCCAGCGAATCCAAGTCGGTGAAGATTGTATTTCGCTCAGTTGCCGCTTAGTCACTGAATTTTCTACTACCGGTGGATTATGAATTGCGTTATCAGAGATGTTTGTCGGTTGGGTCGAGTGAGCTTGGCTGGCGCCGCCGATAGTTTGAGCGGTATTTTCTTGGGCTTCACTTTCACTCGTTGTGCCAGGCAAACTTTTCTCTGCTCGGCACGAAACTAACCATCGATAACCTTTTTTGGGAATGGTGTCGATTAATTTAGTATCAACTTTTAGGCTTCTAAATAACCCTCGAATATCCGAAATAGCTCGAGTCAGGGTATCATCACTAACAATTTGATTAGCCCAAACCGCTTGATAAATGGTGTTGCGAGAAACGACATTGCCTGCATGCTCAAGTAATACGCAAAGTACTTTCATATTAATAGGCGTAAGCCGTGCCACTTGATTGGCAACTTTGACTTGGCCAAGTGCAGGTTCAACAAGTATTTCATCGGCACAATAATAGCGAACCGCCAAATCCAGTCCGAGGCTGGGCGTTTGGTTGTTTGCTGGAAGATGTTGATTAATTTCGTGCATAACCAAATAGTACCATCTAAAACCGTGAAGAAAAGCCCGTACCGGCCTGTTTCAGGTTTTTCGGAGGTTACCCTCAGGTTTATTTTTCAGGCTTTGCGGATAATTTAGCCTGACAAGCTTAACCTCAAAAGGAGCCTTTAAATGTCTCGATCACAAATCACCAAAAAGCTCAGTATTGGCGCTGCCATTATTGTGCTTATTTTTATTTCTATCCTTACTTTCGGAAACCTTGATTCTTTTGATGAGCCACTAAGCCCGGAAGTTAAAGCGGCATTAGCCCCGATAAAAATGCCAGAAGATAAAACTAACGCCTTTATAGGTATTTGGGGATTCACTGCCAAAAGTGGCGAGGATATATTTAGCGCAGGTCGAGCAATGATCGATCGTTACCGCCATAACCGCGAGATCAAAAAACAAGATGAGTTGACTCAGCAAGACTATCAAAGCTTGCTCGCTGACAATCAAGTGGACAAGCACTGGCAGTCTGCTATCGACCAATGTCATGTCCGCAAGAATCAAGACTGCACTATTAAGCTGGCGGCCAGCTTATTAGAACAACCGATTGAGTCGAAGCGCTTTCAAGAAATGTTAAGCAGATACCAATTAGTGCGCTCGCTGAAAAACTATCAGCACTTCGATGATTTGACGTTTGCTTCACCTCTACCCTCATTTGGGCCCTACTTAAGTGTCAGTAAAATCAATCATGCGATGCATTTAAACCAAGGCAATGCCGATGTGTTTATTGAAAACATTCAACAAGAACTGGCATTTTGGCGAATGATGCTCGTTAAAGGCGACACCATTTTAGACAAAATGATAGCGAACGCTGGCTATCGAATTAGTTTATCAGCGACATCAAATTTTCTTGCCAACAAACCAAGTTTGAACAAAATCCAAATCAATCAACTGAAGTGGCTCTTGAGTCCGCTGACCCAAGAAGAACTGGATATTAGTGAAGCCTTTATTTTTGAAGAAAAAGCTTTTTACAACACCCTAAAAAACATGGATGCAGAACAACTAGAAGACGCCTTTGGTTTGGCATCGACACCAGCCGCTTGGTTAGTGCAAATAAACGCCACAATGAATGACTATCATGAGTTGTTTGTTGCAAAAATCGAACAACTCGGTGAATTGAGCACCGAGCCATTCGCACAAGCAATTCAACCTAAAGGTGATGGCTCATGCTGCTTTCAGGAGCTGGAGTCTCTTTCTTCAATATCCTTTAGTGCACTTTACAACCTCGGAGGTAAAACCTTACTCACCACAAGCCTGTTCAGTGCTGAAGATTACTTAGCCAGAATACATGATTTGAATGGGATTATCGGCTTAGTTGGCATTCAACTTGAAACAGGGGGTGACTCCACCTTAGTTGAATCCAAGCTCAAACAATCCAATATAATATTAGGTCACCGGGTTCGCTTTGACTCAAATGAAAAGTCATTGGGTTTTAGCTGTTTAGACAAACATTCGATTTGTAAGATTTTACTTTAGAATAAAGCACTGAACGTCTATCTACTATTTAACTGGTTGAAAATGAAAGTAATCGCTCACATAGAGCGATTACTTTCAATTTGCTATCCCAAGCTCAACTCGCTACTCTTAAGGAACAATTGAATTACCCGTAAGTTGAAATGAACCAGCCACATGATCCCTGGGCAAAAAAACCGCCCGAAAATCAATCACCCAATTCGCAACCACCCAACCCGCAGCAGCCAGACGAGCTCAGTGGCATCGGTAAAAATATGATGATCATTGCCATGGTCATCGGTTTAGCTTTGGCGACTTGGCTATTTTCTGGGGTCGAAGAGCGCCAATATAACCCAAACCAAGAACCTCAATCTTATCGAGCTAATCAACAAACAGTGGTCAAGTTACAGCGAAACCGCTTTGGTCACTATGTCACATCGGGCTATTTGAATGACCTACCGGTTATATACATGCTGGATACAGGCGCCACGGTGGTCGCCATACCGGGTGAATTAGAGAACCAACTAAACCTTATTCGCGGTCGTTCTTACCAAACCCACACGGCCAATGGTACAGCCACAGCTTACGCTACCGAAATAGACTCCATCCAAATCGGTGATATCATACTCTACGATGTCAGAGCATCCATTGTTCCCGGTATGGAAGGAGAACAAATCTTGCTAGGTATGGATGCGTTAAAACAATTGGAGTTTCGACAAAAGGGTCGAGACCTCACTTTAATTCAGGAGTAAATTGAGAGCTATTTGTACTCTATCTCCTCATCACCCATGGCTTTCTTAACCGCGATGCGCTGATTTTTTCCCAGTATAATTTTCCATTGATTAAAGGTTTCTGCAGCAAGAATTCTTCCCTGCTTTCCATTCCAAATGGATTGATACATCGACTTGATGGTTCGATTTGTATCTGGCGAACGTTGCACAAGTTGATGCGCAAATTGACACGCACGTTCAAGTGGATCGTCAGCTATTTCCGTGATCAAGTGACAAGCTAATGCTTGCTGAGCAGAGAGCGTTTCGGCGGTCATGGCAAGTTTCATCGCTTGATCGAGGGCTAGGTTTTCCATTAACGCCGGTGTGCCGCCCATATCCGGAATCAACCCCCAATGCGCTTCCATAATAGACAGTGAAGTTTCTGGTGATGCAATTCGAAAGTCGCCTCCAAGCGCAATTTGCATACCGCCTCCCCAACACTTGCCATGCAGCGCCATGATCACGGGCACATTTAATTGACGCCAACCAATGGTCACTTTTTGAGCGAGGTTTGGCCGAGTTGGCCACCATTTCCATAATAACTTTGTGGCATTGCGCCGACTACTTAAAACCGACTTTACGTCGAGCCCCGAACAAAAACTCTGTCCCTCACCTGAAACGATCACCGCTCTAACCTGTGAGTTATTTTTCAAATTTTTGATGGCACGAGTAATTTGCTCAAACATCGCCATATCGAGTGCATTGTGTTTTTTCGGTCGGCTTAATCGAACCGAGGCAATTTGCTGTTCAACTTGAACACTAACTCGTGAATTACTCAAAATGGGCTCCGTGGTCACTTCTTGATTTTAGCACTCAGCTTTTTGGATTAGCTGCGGATTAACTGGCAAATTCATTGTATTTTCTATTATCTTGCCACAATTCTCCTGAATTAACGTAGATTTTTATTTAACAAATCAGATAACATTGTGCAGGTTTTGCAGTCTAACCCATTGATAAACAGTTTATTGGAGTCCTAGGTGCTGTTACTAAAATCTTTGTTTTGCCTAAAAGGTCACGACAATGGTCGCCGCTTCTTAGTAATAAGTGGAATAAGCTATCTTTTGTTATTGCTTTTACTACCTATTTTACCAGCGGCTGGCGTTTTATTAGCGCTACTATTTTTGACCGTTTCGCCAATTTTAATGCTCGCCGCGATGCGACGGATCCATGATGCACATCTAGCAACACCTTTAGCCCTAATTCCATTAGTCGTCTATTGGTTAAATTTATTTGGCTTAAGTTATTTCCAACATGGCGCAAAGTGGGTCTTATTGATTTTAGCAATTATTATTAGTCTCGCTTTTGCTGCTTTGAATAATATTCGAATTCGCAAAAATGCTAACTACCGTTTAGGTTACAGTGGTCCAGTCAATCTTGAACCGGAACCTCAAGAAGTTTCCCCACTGCATCGAGTAGAACCAACCCTTGAAGGCCAACCCGTTAGCGAACCGATCTCCCAAGATCCACTCGAGTTTGAATCGGCTGGACAAGACAGTTTAACTTCAAATTTTGAACAGCAGCATCCAGAAGGCAAACAAGCGGAATGGGTAGCAAGTTTTAATCGAATATTGAGCAAAAAACCAAAGCTTGTCTACTCCATCGCCGGAGTTGGACTTTTTATTATTTTAGCTATCGCCAGTATCCCTTTATTTGATGAAGAAACGCCAGAACAACAAGTTGCTCAACAGCAAACTCCTGAAGTCAGCAAGCAAAGGCTCAATAAGGTCGAAATGCCGGATGCGTTTTGGGTGATGTTGGATCAATATGACGCTCTCACCATCGCCTGGGAGGGTGATTTAAAATCCGAACAAGAGCTCGGTAAAAACGGCCTCTACTGGTCAGCGGCCACAGCTGAGGGAGATAAAGACTGTGTCAGTGTCGATTTTACTTTGGGTGAAAAATTGCGGACGATTAGGGTAACGGTTAAAAACGGCGGTGACTATTATGCTGACTTTTCGCCCGTGGATACCAAAGTCATTGTGGAATCAATTGCCAACAAAGATCGCTTTAAACTCTGCGGATATGAATTTACCTTAAAAGGTACAAGAAGCATACTCCGCAAAAACCAAAAGTATCGCTCTTACTTTGACTCGTAAAAAATTGAATGAGTTGCGTGACATAGCAAGCAGCTCGCTAATCTTGATAAAGTGTTGGGTCGTCTTGTAAGGCTTTTTCAAAAGCCGCGCGTCTAATGATGCAAGAATCACAAACACCACACGCATGCCCTTGCTCATCGGCTTGGTAACAGGAAACAGTTTGGCTGTAATCTACACCGAGCTTATTACCTAGCTGAATAATTTCAACTTTAGTCAAATCGATGAGTGGGGTCTGTATTTTAACACCTCGCCCCTCAATGCCAGCCTTGGTTGCTAAATCAGCCATCGATTGGAATGCTTTAATATATTCAGGACGACAATCAGGATACCCCGAATAATCAACGGCATTAACACCTGCAAATATTGCATCAGCTTCAAGCACTTCTGCCCAGGCTAATGCCACAGATAGAAAAACCGTATTTCGAGCTGGTACATAAGTTAAAGGAATATCATGAGCAGCTTCATCTATGGGTGATTGTTGACGGGCAGTTTCAGTATTGCTTTTTGCGTTTTCACGCTCGTGACTGGTAGGCACATCGAGCGTTTCATCGGTGAGCGCAGAACCACCAAAACTTCCTAAATCCAAATCGATTACTCGATGCATCGCGACTCCGCTCTGCGCTGCAAGACGCTTTGCCGCGAGCAACTCCGAACTATGCTTTTGTCCATAGCTAAAACTTAATGCAAAGCATTGATACCCTTGCGACCTTGCAATGGCTAAACAGGTGGTAGAATCTAACCCGCCTGAAAAAAGTATGATTGCTTTCTTTTGCATTTTATCGAATCTCTATGCGTTAAAAATGGCGATTTCAAATGTTTAATGCCCCTTGGCATCATTCCATAAGATTTTATGCATTTGAATTTGAAACCTCACCGGTAAATTATCGGCGATAATCCATTCCGCTAATTGGGTTTCATCTATTTCACCAAAGCAAGGTGATATAATGACATTAGCAATTTTATCCAGTTGGTATTGAGCAATTTGTAGCTTACTCCATTCAAAATCTTTGCGAGACTGTACTACAAACTTAACTTCATCATTCGCTTTTAAGAACGGAATATTCGCATATCGATTTTTCGACATTTCACCAGAGTCGGGAGCTTTTAGATCCATCACAACGGTAACTCGAGTATCGATTTTACTGATATCCATTGCCCCGCTTGTTTCAATAGAAACCTTCATATTGCGCTCGCAGAGCTCACTCATCAGTGCAAGGCAAGGTTCCATTTGCGCCAATGGCTCGCCTCCAGTAATGCAAACGTTTTGCGGATTGAAGGATTCAATATGGCTGATTAGCTTGTCCATTTGCCAATACTCTCCGCCGGTAAATGCGTACTCAGTATCACACCAAACGCAACGCAACGGGCAACCGGTCAATCGCACGAAAAGCGTTGGCTTGCCAATCGACGATGATTCACCTTGCAGCGAGTAAAATATTTCTGAAATTCTTAATCTGGACAATTTAGGCTTTCTTTCATGTTTAAGTTATTTTTAGTCAAGGGACTTAAAACACAAATGCTTTCGACCTTTGCGGTTCGAAAGCATTTTTTAAAAGTACCTAGTAAGGTTGCATTTTCAAGACTCAGTCAATAAGAGTGTTCAACCCTAATGACCGGCTTGTTTAAGCTTGTCTAAACCTTTTTGTGCCAACTGTTTATAGGTGCCGGTGGCTGTGGTTAATGCATTACTATATTGTTGCTTCGCTTCCGCCCATTTTTGCTGCTTAGAATAAATGTCACCGAGTTTTACTTGCGCCGCAGCTCGTTTAGTTGAGTCGGGAAACTCTGAAATTAATGACAAAAATTGAGTCACTGCCTGGTCTTGGTTTCCTTGCACAAGATGAACTTGCCCTAACCAATATCGAGCATTATCTGAGTAAGCACTTTTAGGGTATTTCGTTAAAAACGCATCTAACTGAACAACCGCATTACTAAAATCCTTACTTCTAACCAGAGCAAATGCCGCTTCAAATTCTCGGTTAGCGGTTCTATCGGCCGTTCTTGCCGGAGCTGTGGTTGATGGTGATTCCTTTTTGGCCGCGGGCCGAGTTGTTTGCGGACTTGTCGCTGGCTGCGCATTGAGATTGCTTAGGCGGTTTTCAATGTCTCGATAAAGATCCCGCTGGCGTTCCTGAATTTGCTTTAATTTAAAACTGTTGTCTTCAACTTGGCCGGTCAGTGAACGAACCTCTCGCTGAATTTCCGCCAATTGAAAACTGATATCAGCTTGGACTTTATTTCGAGTCTGATTCAATTCTTCCAAATGTTTGACTCTGTCTTCGAGCGATACTGACTGCTGGGCCGTGACCGAGTGTGAAACTGTGAGCGCGAAGATCGAACCGACAAAAAAAACGGTGGCCGAAGCCACCGATTTTGCGCTCGACCGATAATTGCTTAGTGATCGATTATGCATATTATTTCTTCTATAAGTTTAACTTATTCAGCGTAGTTTAAAACAGCGCGTCTGTTTTCAGCCCATGCTGCTTCGTTATGTCCAGGATTTGCTGGTTGCTCTTCGCCGTAACTAACTGTTTTGATTTGCGAAGAAGATACCCCATAAGACATTAAGATTTGAGCAACCGCTTTAGCACGACGCTCACCTAATGCAAGGTTGTAAGCAGGTGTACCGCGCTCGTCACAGTGACCGTCAACAGTAACAACCGTGTTAGCATTCACTGGTTGAGAAAGGAACCAAGCGTGTGCTTCCAATACTGCGCGACCTTTTGAGCTAACAACATCTTCGTCTAGCTCAAAGTAAACTGTAGAACCAGCCGCTTCACGAGCTTCTTTGTTTAAACGCATCATTCGTTCTGCTTCTGTTTCAACAGGCGCTTGATCAACGACTGGTGCAACTTCTTCTTCAACAACTGGTGCAACTTCTTGATCAGATGTGTCCGATCCCGCACAAGCAAATAGAAACATTGCAGAAGCAACGATTACTAGGCTTTTCCCCATTTTTACTATAGACATTTATTATCTCCCGTTTTTAGATTTTTGTAAGGCTTGTTAGTTTAAATTTATGACTACTCGAAAATTCGCTCTATTATCAACGAATTGATCGGCCACAATCAAGACTTGATTGAGCAAAGTTTCTTCAAAACCCCGATAATTCACTGTTTTTACACCATTTAGCCATATTTTTGTTCAGTTTTGCTACTGAGTTGGCATTCAGCAAAGTATCACGCCCCGGCTAATATCAGCGATGATTTTGGGGTGTTTTAGCAATTTTCAAGTCCGACGTTAGCTAATTATTAACCAATATTATTAATTGAGATAAGGCGACCAAGTTGGCGCTTTGACCTCGCCTTTTTTAGAAGGCAATCTCGCTTTAAAGCGACCATCGGTAGACACCACGGAGAGCACTTGCCGGCCAGCATAAACGGTGGCATAAATAATCATACTGCCATTGGGTGCTAAACTCGGCGACTCGTCCAACCGAGTTTCGGTGATGGTTTGCATAACACCTGACTCGATATCTTGTACTGCAACATTAAACACCCCGTTATTTCGGTTAATTAAAACCATGGTTTTACCATCGGGTGTAAACGAGGAACTAGCATTGTAGGTCCCGTCATAGGTCATTCGAACGGGCTTGCCGCCAAACAAGTTTTTTCGATAAATTTGTGGTCGCCCGCCGCGATCCGAAGTAAATGTCAACGATTGCCCATCAGGGGTCCAATTTGCCTCAGTATCAATTCCATAATGATTGGTGATACGTGAAAAGCGTTGTGTAGTTAAATCCAAAACATAGATTTCTGGATTGCCATCACGCGACAGGGTTAATGCAAGTCGACGACCATCGGGAGAAAAAGCAGGGGCACTATTAATTCCTTCAAAAGCGGCAACACGTTTGGCTCGCGTTGGTTTATAGATATCTTTTATATAAATTTCTGAGCGACCATTTTCGAACGACACATAAGCCAATTTTTGTGCATCAGGTGACCAAGCCGGTGACATAATTGATTGAGAACTTTCAAACACCAATTGAGGTGCATAGCCATCGGAATCAGCCACCATGAGTTTGTGTGATTTCTGCTCACTACGATCAACGGTCACATAAGCAATACGAGTCGCAAATGCTCCTTTCTCTCCGGTTAGTTTTTCGTAAATTCTGTCGGCAATGCGATGGGCATAAAAACGTAAATCTTTCGGCTGGATAAACACTGAGTAACTATCTAAGCGATTACGGTTCACGTTGTATAACTTACCATTACGCACTTCTTGAGTTTTTTTATAAACATCCACTAACTCGTAAGCGATTTTAATTCGGCCATCGGGGATTTGCGTCATTCTGCCCACAGCTACCGCTTCAATTCCTTTTTCCTTCCAGAGTTCAACATTGACTTCTTCATAGGAATCGACTTGTTGCACTTGCTCATATCTAGCCATCGGATTAAAGCGACCACTTCGTCTTAGATCAGATGAGATCACCGCAGCAACATCCTGACTCGCTTGTGGTTCAATTCCTTGCCAAGAGAATGGCAAGATTGCAACTGGTCTGGCATTGTCCATTCCATCAGTAATGACAATTTCAATTTCCGCTTTCGCATAGCTTGAAAAAATAATTAGTAGTAAAAAACTGGCTTTTACTAAGCTGTTACTCATTTGAATTTTCCCCGAGGGTTAATTTGATTGCTTTTAACTTTTCAAATACGTCTGGATCATTTGAAACCGGTAAAGGTTCCGCCTTATAAATTGCTCTTTGTCCTGAGTCACAATGCAGTTTATCGCCTGAGAGAACTGTCACACCGGTAACTAAGCCTCCGGGAGCCAGCCTCAGTCTGAACACACAATAGCCAGGGTTTTCTGGTTCTAGCCAATTGCGGGTTATTTTGCCTCTAATTAAGGCAACAAACTTATCGACTTCAGACATTACAAATTCATTCTTAGCACTCGCTAATGCCGCCGCCTCTGCCGCCATCTGCTGCTCTAGCTCTCTTTCAAGAGCTTCTTGCGCGGCTTTTTCTTCTGCCTCTTTCTTACGGCGGGCTTCCTCTTCTTTACGTTTCTTTTCTTCTGCTTCTTTTTGCTTGCGTTTTCTTTCGGCTTCCGCCTTAGCTTTCTTTTCTTGTTCTAACTTTTTCTTTTTCTCTTCAGCTTGCTTTTTTTTGCGGGCTTTTTCATCTGCAATGCGCTTTTTCTTTGCATCGGCAGCTTTCTTTTCTTCTTGTTTGCGCTTTCTTTCAGCTTCAGCTTGTTTTCGTTTGGTCTCTGCTAGTTTTTTTTCTTCTGCTATTCGCTTCTTTCGGCTTTGCTCTTCTTGTTGTTTGATTTTTCTAAGTCTTTCGAGTTCCTTTTTTTTCTTGTCGACATCTTTTTGCTTCAAACGCTTAACCAGTTGTTCAACTTGTTTGGCATTAACAGAAGTCGCATTTATTTTTTTCGGATTATTGGAAGGCGCACTTTGACTTAAGTCAACTTTAGAAAACTGAAAGTTAACCGCCAATAACGCAATCAAAATAACATGCGCAAAAAGCGAAACAATAATTGTTTTTGAAAACTTCATGTCGTGCGTTAAAACCCTAAATAATCTAATTCAAGAAACTGCGAATTAATTTTTCGACGATTAATTGTTGTTGCTTAATCAATCACCATTAATTTTCTGGTTCGGTCATTATGCCAACGGATTCTACGCCCGCTTCAGTTTGTAACAGGTTCATCAACTGAACCACTTTGTTAAACTCTACTTTACGATCGCCATTTATCATGATTTCAGCTTTGGGATTTAACTTTTTATGTGCCAATACCAATTCAATCAATTCATGGATTTCCAACGCCTGATCAGAGCTATCACCAACATCCAAATAATAATTACCACTCGCGTCAACACTGGCGATTAGCGGAGGCTCTGAATCGGCTGACATTGGCTCAGCATCAACTTGAGGTAAGTCTACTTTTACACCCGCTGTAATTAAAGGTGCTGTAATCATAAAAATGACTAACAAAACCAACATAACATCGATATAAGGGACGACATTGATCTCGCAAACCGGTTTTCGTTTATTTTTCCGAATGATGGTATGTTGAGCCATATCAGTTCACCATTTTCCTTAAGCCTTTTTAGGTTTTTGCCGATGAATGAGCTTTACGATGCAGAATGCCAGAAAACTCTTCGACAAAATTTTCGTATTGCGTTTCAATTTTTTGTACTTTATGAGTAAACCGGTTATAAGCAATTACTGCGGGAATCGCGGCAAATAATCCCATAGCAGTCGCTATCAACGCTTCTGCAATACCGGGCGCTACCATCGCTAAAGTTGCTTGTTTAACCGACCCTAAAGCAATAAAGGAGTTCATGATTCCCCACACCGTACCAAACAGTCCAACATAAGGCGTGGTTGAACCAACCGTTGCTAAGAAGGGCAAATGAATTTCAATTTTATCGATCTCTCGAGAATAAGCGACCCGCATCGCACGGTGAGTACCATCCATTACCGCTTCGGCGGATGTGCCCTCTTGCTTTCTAAGCCGACCAAATTCACGATAACCAGCAACAAACAAGAGCTCCATTCCGTTAGGAATTTTATTTCTCGAGGTTAAATCTGTGTAAAGCTTTCCGAGATCGAGCCCCGACCAAAAACGCTGCTCAAATGAGTTTCCATTTTTGGTTGCGTTATTGAGCGCCCTCGCTCTGTCTATGATCATTGCCCAGGAGATCACCGAGAGTAGCAACAAAGACACCATAATCAGTTGTACGATAACACTGGCGTTTAAAAATAAGCCTAGAATTGACATGTCAGCATGCACGCTGAAACTCCTCTTTAACGGTTGCCGGAATGCGGCAAGGTGTAAACGAATCCAAATTTAAACAAGCTACTTTTACAGTGGCTTGATTTAGCGTTATGTTGTTATCGGGCTGCACTAATTCAAGTCGTTGCTCAAAAACAATGCCTGCCGCCGATAACTTTCTAATCTTGCTTTTAACCAGTAGCGAATCATTCAGTCGTGCCGGTCGCAAATAATCAACTTCTACTTTTGCGACGACAAAAGCAAGATTTTGTTGTAAAAGTGCGGGTTGGTCGATGTTTAAATGGTTCAGCCACTCTGAGCGCGCTCGCTCGTAATATTTTAAATAATTTGCGTAATACACGACGCCACCCGCATCGGTGTCTTCGTAGTAGACTCTAATTGGCCAAATAAATTCCGTTGTCATTAATTACCCAAATACACTTTAACTGCTAAAAATTGCCCTGGCTGTTGCTTTGGACTTAGTTTGCACAGGCAGCCTGTTTAACCTGCTTAGTCATTCAAGCCTTTGTTTCTAGGCCCAGCACCATTCCAAGCGCACTATAACTAATAGCGAAGGGAAATTTAACCCTAATCATGTAAATTTGGAGTAAATTTAAGACATTTTTGAGGAATTACTCATAAGTTATTGAGTATATTGAGGATTTGTTAAGATTTTGTTACAGATTCCTAAACCCAAATTGGTCCCCCAAAAGCTTGTTTAGCTGGGTAAAATTTGTCTTTTTTGATCAATACGACTCTTAGATACCCCGAAAGCTTATTTTGACAATTGATGATTGGGCTATATATCTGCGACTCAGCGCTAGGAAAGATGTACAAACAAGTCAATTAAAATATAAATAAAATCAATAATTTAGCTTGCTTAGGCTTAGTTTATCCAAGGTAATGATTAAAGCATTATCAAATAATTATCTAAATATCAGGTACGCATTTTTTATACTTAGATAATGGACCTCAGTCAATCACTGCTTACTGAGGCCCTATTTATGCCAAACCCATTAGAAATTCTTCTCGATCCACTTTCGCTGACATTACTTGCCATTTACGCAGGTTTGATCGGCTTAGAGTTCTTTTTTCCAGCGCGTCGACTTCCCAAAGTCAAAGGTTGGTTTGCCCGTTCTATGGTTGTCTTTGTAGTTTATTTTTACCTTTCGAGCTATTTACCACTGGTTTGGGACCAGTATTTAGTGGCTTATCAACTGTTTGATCTTAGCCACTTAAATATTTACCTTGCCACCTTTATGGGTTTATTAGTATTCGAGCTGTTAATTTACATTTGGCACCGAACGATGCATCAGGTCAATGGGCTGTGGTTGTCATTTCATCAGATGCACCACAGCGCAGAGCGGCTGGATTCGTTTGGTGCATTCTACTTTAGTCCGTTAGATATGGTTGGTTTTACTTTGATCGGCAGCTTGGCTGTGTCATTGTTGGTAGGTATTTCGGCAGAAGCGGTTTCTTTATTTTTATATATCACAATGTTTCTTGCGATTTTTCCACACCTGAATGTCAAAACACCGCAATGGCTTGGCTATATTATTCAGCGTCCCGAAAGTCACTCGGTACACCATCAAAAAGGGGTTCATGCTTTCAACTACTCAGATTTACCCCTCTTTGATTTATTGTTTGGAACTTTTAACAACCCCAAGGAATTTAAGCAAGAAGCCGGTTTTTATCAAGGTGCTTCTCGCAAAATCCCACAAATGCTAATGTTTAAAGATGTCTACATGGATAATAAGCAGCTCAATGAAATCTCGGAAAACTTTGCGCTCAAACAAGAGAGTGAATAACTCACCTAGGAGAATGTCGATTATAGGTATTACTCGCTTCTCGCCTGGGGATACTTGGCTAAATCATCCTCAGGTTGGTACCAATTTGCTTTGTTAGCGAGAAATATATGCGCGTCGGGCTTAAGTTCGATTTCTGAGT
Organism: Kangiellaceae bacterium; assembly: GCA_965230525.1. GTDB lineage: Bacteria > Pseudomonadota > Gammaproteobacteria > Enterobacterales > Kangiellaceae. Next base: position 2,083,614 of record OZ246008.1, on the reverse strand, counting down.
CCAGGGTTCCCAAGGCAAACTCGATCACTTCGCCACGGTCATTTCGAGGAACAAAAATCAAACTTGAGCCACAGTTGCTACAAAATTTTCGAAGCGTCCCATTTTCGCCGCGATATTCCTTGATATTGCTCTCACCTTGTAGCCATTTGAAATCCTGGGTTGCCACTTCACCAAATGTAGAAAACGCTGCACCATGAAACTTACGGCACATTTTGCAATGGCAATGTCCCATCTGACTGGAAATATTTGCCACTTGATACTTCACCTCTTCGCAAAGACATGAGCCAAAATAAAGCTTTTCCATTTTGTTTCCTCGATCAACACTTGAAAGTAGATGAATATAAAAAAGGCTACCAATGGTAGCCCTTAATAACAACTAAAGAATCGATCGAATCAAGAATCAATCGAATTATTTCTTTTTGTTGAGTTTGGCTAACTCCTCAAACAAGTGCATGATTCGGCGATCGTTCCTAAACTCACCAATACACTCCTTAATAGTCTCGTCACTAAAGGTATTAAGCGCCCTTTGTAATTCTTTAACTGTACGGATATTACGAATAGCATTACCAAAGGCTTTACATCCTTTGGGGTCTTTTTCCTTTATTTGAGTCACTCGAGTATTTTTACTCGACTTAGTCAAATTGTGTTTGTTGCTATTTAGCTGATTAGCGGCATTCAGTGACATTGCACAAAATGTAAAAGCTGTGAGTAACATAAGTTTTTTCATTTATTGTCTTCCTTTTTGGGTTGAAGTTTAAAGTTTTCAGCGTTCAAAAATCGTTATTAACGAGTGAGTTCACTTTATCCAAGCGAGTCAAAACCTGCTTGAAATCAATGTGAACAACTTTGAGAGAACTTGAATTCTATAAATTTCAATAACTTACAAAACCATTTAGAATTTAACTCAGTTACGCTATGCTAGGGATAATTAACCGTTTTCCGATGTTGCAATGAAAAACGAAAATCCTAATATTCGAAAGACTCCAGCCAATAAGTCACGTTTACTTGCTAATCGTCGCTTGGTTTTTGACGATTTTGAGTTCTACCCTCATCAACAAGAGCTTCGCTACCAGGGGCAGGTTTGCGCGCTTGAGCCAAAAATGCTGCAATTATTATCAATATTAATTAGTCAACGCCCAAAGGTTGTCAGTAAAGAAGAACTAATGGCAAACCTGTGGCCCGATGCCGTGGTATCCGACTGGTCTTTAGCTCGGTTAGTCTCTGATACTCGAAAGTTGATCGAAGACGACGGCAAACAGCAGTCCATTATTAGAACGGTTAGAGGCAAAGGATTTGCATTTGCTGCTCAGGTTGATGAAATTATTCAAACCTATGAGACGGCTGAAAACTCTTCAACACCTCAGCCTCGCTCAGAACATCACCCCAGCGATAGCCGCGATGCATCTTCAGAATCACTAGACTCACGCGCCACTTCAAGCAGAGCTGATTGGAAGTTGAAGCAGCCTTGGAAGTTAATTGTTGTTGCGGTAATAGCACTGCTCGCCAGCGTACTTATTTTTCAACAGTTCTTTGCTACCCAATCAATCCATGATCAAGCTGAGCACAGACTTCAAGTAATGTATGAAGTACAAAAAAATCTACGTCTAACTAAAACGACCTATCTCGCGCAAAAAAGACGAAGAAATGAGTTGAAAGCCTCGCTGCTAGCAAAATCTCCCGAAAAAACACCGCTGAGCTCAGAGCGTAGAATTCGATTGCACTATCCGCATCTGACTTCACAGGAGCGATTTATATTTGATCAGATCCGAGCAATGACAGAAGGACCAATGTATCAAGGCAATACCCAGCTTTTGAAATTGCTCAACCAACACCCAGAATTATTTAGAGAAATTGAGACTTTTCAGGCTCTCTACAATCATTTGAGTATATGGAAGAGCAAATATGATCGGGTCTTTGTCCACCAACCTGACATGTGCTTTGTTTTTGTGGGTGAGGAAGACGGCGTTCCGTTTCCTAGCGAGATTGATGATTTAGTTGACGAGTGGATTAAACTTAATTCTCAGCCTGAGTGATACCTTGTTTGTTAGCAAGCTTGGCACGATAACCTGTCGCAATGGGAAACCAAATGCCAAGCAGGCTAAACGCAAATCCAGAAAGCGGCACCCACTGCTGAGGCAAAGCCAGTGCCAACAAAATACACAAACCACCACAAACCGCTGCGCCATACCACTGGATAACCAAGCTTTGGCTTTCAAATACTTCATAAGAATTAAGCATCAATTGCGCTTTTAATCGCATTGCATAGCGATACATTGCGACAAAAACCAAACTCAATGCAACAAAGCCAGCCCCTAAAAACACAAACATATCACGCAGCTGGTCAAGCGAAAGCAATTCAAAGTTAGAAGGCAAATAACCATTGGTCATCCAAGAAAACATACCGCCTGCCATAATTCTCATTGGATACACATAAATTAACACCACTATAAGCAATGCCGCGCTAATAAAAACCGTAAATGTGGTATCTAAGCCGAATCGCCGACTCCAAATATTGTGGGTATGCCAAACCCAAACTAATTGGGCAACAGCAACAATAAAAGCGGGAATGCTTTTAATTGCGTATATCATTTCGTCAAAATTGCTCGGAATGGCGTCGAATGAAATCACCAACATGGTCACGGCAAAAGCAAATGCCGCATCAATAAACCCTTCTAAGCGAGTCATTTCTAAACCGCGAATTCGAAAGCCATTTTCGGTTGGGCATTTTTGCAGAAATTCTGAGGTAATTTGATTCATTGCTATTATCCTGAGCGATTAACTTTTAGTTGTTTTCACCACTGTAATATTCAGTTGCCGCCTCTTTGTGAGCGATAAAATTATCCCAGTCTCCGTTTTTGTCCTGTGTGTAGCTGCCGTATTTTTCAGAATCGGGGTAATAACAAACTTCTGGATTTTTATAACTATCTATCGCCAAATAACTTAAGGTCTCGGTTGAAGTATTGATAATTTGGTGGGCCGTATCTTTGCCTGCCGGGGTATAAATTACATCGCCTTGGGCAACGGGATACTCTTGTTTGTCATATCGAATAGTGCCATTACCAGACACAATATAAAACATCTCGTCAGCGCCCAAATGACAATGATATGGCCAAGCTTTTTCACCCGGCTTTAGTTCAACAATGCTGCAACCTAGTTGTTTCATTTTGAGCAAAGGAGAGAAACGCCCCACACGAGCAGAAAAGTTTTTGCTGTCGCCGATAATTTGCTTTTTAATATTATGAATATTTTCTTTGGGAAGTTTAGACACGCGTTCAGTCCTCGGGCAAAGTTCGCTTTAGGGTAATGGAAAATTACCTAGGGTACAAATAGCACTTAAGTTCAGAGGTACAAAAATCTGCCCAATAGCAGAATTAATGGCAGGGGTTTCAGTTTGACCGACTCCCCGCCCTTTCGCGCCTGTAAGCGCCGCGAGTTATTTCCCTTCCGCTCATTATTTTTGACCTAACGTCTTGTTTTTTTAATGGAATTTTTAGTGACTCCGGTTTAGAGCGGATCTGTGCTTAGGCTTTTAAAAAATAATTATCCCACTCGACATCGCGAGCTTGGCTAGTTATATTAAGATTTACTATTAGAACGATATCGCCTGCAAAAGGCTGTGGCACCGCGGAAGCGAAACGATCTCCGCATTCAACTTATGAATCAGTAGTAAAGGATATTTAAATGGATAAACTATTATTGGGAATAAAAGGCCATGCAGTTTGTGTCAATAAGAAAACCGGTGACAAGCTGTGGTCAACAAAACTAAAATCGACATCAGGTGTGACCAATATCTTCGTAGAAGATGATTCTGTTTTCGCTTATTCAGGTGGTCACTTGTTTTGCTTGGATCTTAAAAGCGGGACAATAAAATGGGAAAATAAACTTGAAGGTATGGGTTACGGGCCTTGTATCATGGCCAGTGAATCGCAAAATCCATCAGTAGTTGCTTCTCATTTTGCTGCACAACAAGCATCCGCAGCTTCAGCAAGTGTCGTTGCCAGTTCAGGCGGTGACGGTGGTGGTGATTAACTTACACAAGTAAACCACTGCACCTAATCGCTTTTTGGTTAATTCGCTAGCATCGGCTTCACTATACTCGCTAGCGCACTTTACTCTAAGAAAAGACAGATTAGGCTTTACTTAACTCTCAATAACCCAATCAAAACTAAAATAGCGCCCCCCACTAAACCAAGCTTCTATAGGAGTATCGCCACTTAAAGCGCGAGTAACTTGAGAGGTTGCTGAATCATAAACATCATAACCCCATATCATTAGCGCTATACCAATCACAATTAATACTATCGCCACGACTTTTTTGTTCATACTACTTTCCTTTATTTTTGATTAGGTGAAAAATCGCCAGTAGACATAATAGCCACTGAACCCCGATAGCAGATAAAAACAAATCCAACTATAGCTATTCATTGCGCGACTCATTTTTGCTTCTTCAGGCAAGTGGGATAAGGACATCACTTTTAAATTTAAAAAAGCAAAAATGGGCGCAGAGACAAATGATACTGTTGTGGCAAAATCGATTAATTGTTTGAGGCTGCTGCCAAAAGAGTTAATGATTAACCATGCACCGAGCGAAATGGAAAGCAATGTGATCATATAACTGCGATCGGCTAAAGGCTGATTATCGGGCCGAATAATTTTAACCACACGACTCCAAACACCTGAAAAACCCGCTGAGACTGCCAAGCAAGTAGAATACATAGCAATAAACGTGATTACAGCAATCAAAGGCCATGTCCAATCACCAAGCGCTTTAGTAAATAAGTCAATTAACTGTCCGGTAAAACCAACCGCACCGCCGCTTAAATTTTCTCCAGTGCCATAAATTAAAACGGCCCCCAGCAACAGAAAGATCAGAGCTAACACCATACAAAAGATAAACCCAAAATTAAAATCAAAAAGTGCCTCTTTCACACTCATACTTCGATTGGTTTGTTTTATTCGAGAAAGCGTCCACAACGAATGCCAAACAGAGACTTCAACACTAGTCGGCATCCATCCAACTAGAGCCACCATAAACGCAATACTAGTGGCAGAAGTAAGCGAGATGCCACTAGTATCATGGGAAAAACTCGCTGAGTCTGAGCTCATTGCCATGAATAGTGCAATCACTGTGGTCAGCGCAAATACCACCATCATTACTTTGAGGACTTTATCTAATAGTGCATATCGGCCGATCAATAAGATGCTCACAATGGAGATTAAAACGACCGCTGCCCAGCCGCTCACCGTAAGCAAATTAGGTATTAAATTTCCTGCCAAACCAGCCGCCACAATCGCCACCGCCGCCTGAATGATAAACATAGTGACAAGGGTCATTGCTAGGAAAATACCGAAGGGAAAATTTCCAAGTCGTTTGTAACCATCTAATAAACTTTCGCCGCTAGCTGCAGCGTATCGAGGGCCAATTTGAAAAAAAGGATATTTAACTAAGTTGGCGATAATCACCAAGCCGATTAAAGTAAAACCAAACTCCGCACCAGCACGAGTGGATTGCACAACATGAGAAACCCCAATACTGGTACTTGCCCAAATAATTCCCGGCCCCAAAGCGGCCCGCCATGAACGATTAGTTTGATTGGTTGATTTATTACTTATGCTAGATTCGGACATGCTATCGAATTTGCCTCATTGTTTATTACTCTATTGGTTATTTATTCTTATAGCTCCCAGCTCCCAGCTCCCAGCTCCCAGCTCCTATAATTCTCCCCTACAACTTCAACTCCCAATACACCACCTCGTTAAGCGGATTTTCATAATAGGGTGTGGTTTCAACAAATCCTAATTTTGCGTAAAGCCCGATAGCTCGTTCGAGGCGCTGTAATGTATCGAGCTGCATTTTTTTAAAACCAAGCTCGCGAGCTTTTTCAATCACGGCTTCTGCTAGTTTGCGTCCGGCAGAAAGGCCACGAAACTGATCACGAACATAAAGTCGCTTCATTTCACAGACATCGCCTTCAATCGGCCGAACAGCTACACAGCCAACATATTTCCCAGCATGAGTTGCGAGCAAGATAGATCCGGTCGGATGAGCATATTTTCCGGGTAGGGTTGCAAGTTCTTGTTCAAAACCTTGGAAGCAAAGATCGACATTGAGCTGAGTTTGGTATTCTCGAAACAACTCCGCGGCAACTTCAAGATGCTCTGGAGTAGAGGCTTGTATGATTTCCATTTAATCTTTATTCTCGCTAGAACGATGCTATCTTAAATTCTATTAAGGATGCATTCTCTCTTGGAGTTGGATTAAATGTCAATCGGCTCATCTTTAACAGGCTTTCTAGTGAGCTGATGGAATCCGCGAGTACTTTGTTGGTTGTTCTATACCGACTGACGCATAATCAGGCCGCTATGACAGAGATAGCTTTGATTCCTCGCGATGACAAGCGTCTTCTTCACGAGAGCAAGCGTCTACCTCGTGGGGTAAACGTTTGCCTTGCGAGGGTAAAGTTTTTTCCCGATGCTAGGCTAGATACCTTGAGAGGCTAAATAATCTTCGTATTTTCCTTCAAAATGGGTGATCCCATCTGGTTTCATGTCGAGCACTCGAGTGGCCAAAGAAGAAACAAATTCACGGTCGTGAGAGACAAAAATTAGAGTCCCTTCATAGTGCTCTAGCGCAAGGTTAAGCGCCTCAATTGACTCCATATCCATATGGTTAGTTGGCTCGTCCATGACTAAAATATTAGGCCGTTGTTGCATTAGTTTTCCAAACATCATTCGGCCTTTTTCACCACCGGATAGTTTGGTCACAGACTTTTTAATATCGTCTTGAGAAAATAGCATTCTGCCTAAAACACCACGGATAGCTTGTTCGTCATCACCTTCACGTCGCCATTGGTTCATCCATTCATAAACCGATAAATCTTCGGCAAAGTCTTCATTGTGATCTTGCGCATAATAGCCAATCGATGCATTTTCTGACCATTTTATTTCGCCTGATTTGAGCGGCATTTCACCAACCAAGGTCTTTAGGAATGTTGTTTTTCCAATTCCGTTTGGACCAATAATTGCGACTTTCTCGCCGACCTCAAGCATTAGACTAAAATCTTTAAATAATAATTCGTCGTAGCCGTTAGAAATATTTTCAAGCTCCAGAGCCAATCGAAATAATTTTTTGTCTTGTGGAAAACGAATAAAAGGGCTCACACGACTCGATGCTTTAACTTCTGCCAGTTCAATTTTTTCTAATCGCTTAGCTCGGGAGGTCGCTTGCTTTGCCTTAGATGCGTTTGCTGAGAAGCGGCTTACAAAGGTTTGTAGTTCTGCCATTTGTGCTTTCTTTTTGGCATTTTCGTTAAGTAGTTTTTCTCGGGCTTGTGTCGCGGCAGTCATATATTCATCGTAGTTGCCGGGGAACAGGGTTATTTCACCGTAGTCTAAATCGGCCATATGGGTGCACACGCTATTTAAAAAGTGACGATCATGCGAGATGATTATCATGGTGCATTGTTTCTGTTTGAGAATCTCTTCTAGCCAACGAATCGAGTTAATATCCAAGTTATTGGTTGGCTCGTCCAGCAGCATGATGTCAGGATCAGCAAACAGTACTTGCGCTAATAAAACCCTAAGCTTCCAACCTGGTGCCACCTCACTCATCAGTCCAAAATGTTGTTCCGTTGGAATGTCTAAACCAAGTAGTAACTCCCCAGCTCTCGATTCAGCAGTGTAACCATCCATTTCGGCAAATTGGGTCTCAAGATCGGCAACCAACATGCCCTCTTCTTCACTCATTTCCGCAAGCGAATAGATACGGTCTCGCTCTTTTTTTACTTCCCAAAGCTCTTTGTGCCCCATGATTACAGTATCCACAACACTGTATTCTTCAAATGCAAACTGGTCTTGACCTAATACGCCAATGCGATCTTGCGGGTCAGTCATTACTTGGCCTTGGCTCGGCTCTAATTGATCCGACAGAATTTTCATAAAGGTTGACTTACCGCACCCATTGGCACCGATTAGTCCGTATCGGTTACCTTCACCGAATTTAATGGAAATGTTTTCAAAAAGCGGCTTAGCGCCGAACTGCATGGTGATATTTGCGGTTGAAATCAATTGTTTTGCCTGCTGTATAAGAGCTAAATGTAAATGCTTTGGCGTTTCAAAGCTCGTTGAAAGGCCAGTAACCTAAAATTCAAATTTCCATTAGTCATTCTAGGTTTTCGGGCGCGCATTCTAACGTAAATTGTTCAAGAAGTAAGCAATCAACAAACTTTTTATTTGACATACGCCTATTAGTGTATCAATATATTAATACACCATCCAGCTTGGCCTCTACTTTCGACACTTTATTTGTGCCGAATAGAAAATGCGGAGTGTTAGGTAGGCGTAGATCGATAGGTATTAATTAATTATTTTTCTAACTAAAACTTGAACTCGGTACTGGAATGTCAAATCAACAAGTCGATGATAACAACGGATTGATTAGTCTGTTTAGCATAAATAGCAGCTCTGGGATCCCGATTTATCGACAGTTAGTCGATCAAATAAAACAAGCTGTTCAAATGGAATTACTAGCAGAGAATCAACAATTGCCTTCTGTAAGGCAGCTAGCCAAGTCTCTGCAAATTAACCCAATGACCATTTCTAAAGCCTTTGCTCAACTTGAATTAGAAAAGGTACTTATCAGAAAACGCGGTGTGGGTATGCTGGTTGCCGAGCAGGCATCACGCACAGAAGTTCCACCACAAGTTAACGATGCACTGCAATCATTTCTCAAGATCTCTAAAGAGCGTCAGCTCGACGATGAAGCCATTATGACTTTAGTCCAGCAAGCACTCTCAATGCACAAAAGGTAGTCTAATATGAATCAACCTGTAATAACACTCAACCAGATTTCAAAATCCTATTCCGATAAGCAGGTGCTTAATCAACTTTCTGGAGAGGTAAAGCAAGGACAAATTATTGGCCTGTTAGGCCGAAACGGTGCCGGTAAAACGACGTTGCTTGAAGCCATTATGGGATTGAAAAGCCTTGACCAAGGCGAAATTACCATTTGGCAAAAAGAGCTTGGAGTTCTTAGCGAACTAGAAAAACAAAAGATTGGCTTTGTACCGCAAGATTCAATTGGATTTGAGTGGATGAAGGTATCCGACTACCTAAACTATTTTGGTGGCTTTTTCAGCCGCTGGGACAGGTCCTATTCCAATCAATTGATTGCGCGCTGGCAAATAAACCCCAAGCAACGAATTGCTGATTTGTCCGGTGGCCAGCAACAGATCCTACAAGTAATCCAAGCGTTATCGATTAAACCTGAACTTCTGATTCTCGATGAACCGGTGGCACATCTCGATCCGAATATGCGTAGGCAATTTTTGGCAGAACTTGTCGACTTAACTTGTGAACTGGGCAGCACAACCATTTTTTCGACCCATATAGTCTCTGACTTAGAACGTGTGGCGAGTCATATTGCACTATTAAACCATGGTCGAATTGATCACTTTTATGAGCTTGAAGAATTAAAACACTCCGCTGCCCAATTAATATTTGATTCAGCGCCAAATGATCGGTCAGCTTTTCCTCAGTTAATCAATTGGACAGAGTTAGGTAAAGGCGCAAAGTGCGTTTTAGCGCGCCCTGATCAACATCTTATAGAACGACTAAGCCAGCAAGCAAATGTTAGTTTTACTACTCAGCCATTAACACTTGAAGACTGGTATTTGGAGGTTACTAATGAAACAAATACCTAGCACCTTATATTTATTCTTAAAACAAGAGTGGATTACCTTAGGTGTCTATGTGCTTGCCACTCTACTATTTTTTTCAATAATTTTTGCGGGCGGCAATCAATCAAGCGGGATCAGTTTTAGTATTGCGGATGCAAGTCAAATAAAAATTAGCGAGCATCAATTAATCGCGCTGTTGTTAAACGCCATGCTCAGTGTTTTTATGGGCCTTTACTTGGGGAGTGGATTTCTGCGTTTGCGACAAAGTCACCTTTGGAATTTTCTGCCCAGTTACAAACTAACGCTGATTATAAGTTTCGTTTTGGCCGCTTTATTATATGCCGTAGTTCAGTCGATTGCTATGCGCTACGCTGGCTGGGGTTTATTCACAGCGCTATTGGCGACCGCGTCAATCACACTGCTGACCGCACAAGCCATTATTGGAAATCAACTCATTATGAAAGTTCTGCTCCCGATATCACCCTTTATTCTTTTTCAACTCACTCGAATCGAAATTAGCATTTGGATTATTTTAATTTTAGTTGTTTCGCTAGCAATCTTAGCTCTCTACTTAAATTATCATAGTAAAAATAATACCAAAGAGCCCACATTCGCTTTGATATCGGGCAACACTGTTCAACAAAACAAAAGTCTTCACTTTCAAAAAGTAAATCAATGGATCGGTGATTTCTTCCTCAAGCTAGGCATTAAAAATAGCTCAGACAATTTAGCTGTTGCTTTAATGAGACCTAACAATCGATTTGGTATTACTTCACTTATTGGCACAATTGGCGCGCTGTTATTTTTCCATCAATTAGATGGATCAAACTTGGAGGTTGAGGGTATAGCGGCATTGATGATGATTTCAGTATTGACTGGCATTTTTATGGAATTAAAGCTGCTGGCAAGGCAGTGTAAACCTTTCGCTCACTTGTACTCTGGCAACCATTATTGGGAATTTAAAAAGAGAGTGGTGACCACGCTGCAAAAACATATGCTGATGCAAGCATTTATTTATTGGGTAATTCTAATGCTACTCAGTTTTCTTATTAGTGATTTTTTAGAGCCATTGCTTGTCAGTCGTTATATTCTAGCGGTGACACTCATTGCACTGATTTTAATACCTGCATTTTTATGCTTAAATTGGTATTCCGTTAATTTTTCGTTAATTGGCGTGGTGGGGTTGTTTGTTCTACTATCAGTGACTCTATGTGGCTGGCTTTATGATTATGAGTCGCCGGAGCTAATGCTAATGCAAATGACAGCCACACTTATACTAGTTTTCCTATTGCAAAAATTTGCAAAAACCTGGTGGAAGAAACAAGCGATAGAAGTTTTCTTTAAGGCTTACGGTTAAAAAATTGCGAAAGCTTTCATTAATCACGAAATACTTCCAAACCGTTATCACGAGTATTCTTAAATTTACGTTGTAAGAAAATAGCTAATCGAGTGGTTAGTATAATTGCACAAACTATCAGGAATACTCGCGGCAAATCATTGTCGTGTTTCGCGACCCAATAGAAATGTAGAATGCTCAGGGGTATTAATAAGTAGGTCAGTCGATGGATGCGTTTCCAATACCGCCCCAATTTTTTGACCATTATTTTGGGTGAGGTTAGCGCAAGCATTATAGTCATTGCAAATGCTAATAATCCGACTATGATAAACTTTCGTTCAGACAGATCCTGAAGAAAATATTCTAGTTGCCAATCAATATCCAAGTACAAGTAGGTTAGCACATGTAGCGTTGCGTAAAATGCAGCGAACAACCCAACCTGTCGTCGAGCGCGAATGAGAAAATTCCAATCAGAAAGACGCTTTCCCTGAGGCAACCTTAGCAATGTAAATAACCAACATAACAGACGACGAGAGGGCGTGATTGCAATTGAAAACAGTAGAAAGATTATTGCCCACTTGCCAGTTGTATGGCTCAATGTTGCGAAGGGATTGACTCCGAGCTGTTGATAAATTGACGAGTAGGCTAGCTGAAAGAATGGCAAACAGGAAAGTAGAAAAAGGCTCGTCCGAAATAATGTTTCAGTTGATGAATTGACAAGTTTTTTTGTCATTGTTAGCTCAAAAGTGTACCGAAAGATCCATATTTGAATACAAATGTGAAACATCTTTCTCAAATCCATTGAATTTTAAAGTGCGACGTTTTTTAAACTCCCCCAATCTTAATTCCCTCGACTGACTCCAGCGAGGGTGAGCGACCTGAGGATTTACATTGGCATAGAACCCATATTCCTTGGGAAGTTTTTTACTCCAGCTAGTAACTGGCATTTCGCGCGTAATCTTAATTTTATGTAACGCCTTGATACTCTTAAACCCGTACTTCCAAGGAACCACTAAACGCAGAGGTGCTCCATTTTGTTTGGTCAACTCCCTATCGTACATTCCAGTGGCTACCATCGTTAAAGGATGCATTGCTTCATCAAGGCGCAATCCTTCTTGATATGGCCAGGGCAATATATTACGCCGTTGATTTAACATTTGTTCCGGTCTTAAAACACTTTCAAATGCAACATACCGTGCACTTGATTTAGGTTTGGCGAGTGCCAGTATATTTTTTAACAATATGCCTTGCCAAGGAATCACGGCAGACCAACCTTCAACACATCTGAGTGGATAAATTCTTGAGACCGTTTCCATCGTCAACAAATCTTCGATCGGAATGGTGAGTGGCTGCTCTACCTCTCCCGTGATTTCGAGTTGCCAAGGGGAAACTTCAAATGCTTGCGCTAGATGCTTAACCGATTTTTTATTGGACGAAAATTCATAGTAATTATTGTAACTACTAACGTCTTCGAATTGACTTATTTGCTCATGATAGGACAGCGACGCTTGCGCAAACACTCGGCCACTAATACCACTCAATGCAGTCCCTGCCACCAAGAGCCGAGTGGCTTTGCTCAAAAACGCTCTGCGATTACAGAATAATTTCCATGGCGTTATCTGCAACGAAATTAGTCTCTAATCGTTTTCAAGTAGACTATCACCGATTCAATTTCCTCGGGTGATAGCTCATCCCCCCATGGCGGCATATGCTTGGATCGCGAAACGCTTTCGCCACCATAGGTGATAATTTTTTTTAGATATTCATCCGATTGTCGACTTGCGGTCAAATCAAATGGCGGCGGATTCTTTAAGACCTTTTTCATTCTGCCATCGCCTTCACCATATTTCCCATGGCATAGCACACATCGTGATTTAAATATTTGCTGTCCTAGGCGTCTTGAAACTTTATTGCTTTTTTCTAAATTAGATAACATGTTTGCGGCTAGTCGATAATCTTTTCGCAATAACTCGACAAACAAAACCACCGACTCTAGCTCATTCCAACTTAACTCATTACCCATTGGCGGCATAAATTTAGAAACCTTGGTTTGTGTCCCACCAAAAGTAAGAATTTCTTGTGTCGACTTTTTGTCGACCGCATGCTTTGCCTTTCTTAAATCAGTGGATGGATAAAATGTCAGCTTTTTGGCTACAACCCCATCACCAGCACCTTTAGGGCCATGACAAAGTGCACAGCTTTGCATGTAGACACTTGCGCCAAATTTTAAGCTCGGCGTGGTGTTTTCATTGGGCAAATGCAAATTATCAATAGAACCGACTGATGTTTCCGCAGTGAGTGTTTGAGTAAACCCCAGGAACATGCAGCAAACAAGAGCCATCAGCTTTGCAAAGTGACACAATCGCCATATAGCTGCCTTCAATAAAAAGTTATTCTTTAACATGGACTTTCATAAACATTTCAGGGTGTATGGCACATTCGACTTCAACTAATCCCGCTTGCTCAAATGTCACTTCCTTAAATTCACCTTTAGGAAACGAACCGAGGTCAAAAAATTTGGTGTCGCTCAGACTAAAAATATTGTGAAAGAAGTCGTCTTGATTAACAAACTTGACCTTATCTCCAACTTTCACCTCAAGGGCTTTTACTGAAAACTGCTTATTCTTTTGTGCCACCTCATGGGTTTCTGAATAAGCCTGATTGGTAAACAAGAGAAAACCAGTTAAAGCAAGCAGTTTGACTTGTTGATTAATATTCATAGTTTATCCTCAAAGTGGCAAAACAGGTAAAGTAAATGGTTCTGGTGGCGTGGTGAGTGCTTGCATGAAAGCAACAATCGCAGCGCGCTCTTCAGCAGTTAGATTAGATGCTTTCATATTAGGCGAGAGATTGGTTTTCACAATTCCACCTTTCTCGTAATGTATAACTACCTCTTCAAGCGTGCTAGCCGAACCATCATGAAAGTAAGGTGCGGTGAGCGATATATCTCTTAAGGTAGGCGTTTTGAAAGCACCTTTCATCAATTTCAGTGGTCGCTCTAAATAGCGTCCCATGTCTGCATTTTTATCACCAAAAGAAGCTAAGCCAATATTGTGAAACCCATTATCGGTAAAATTGGGCGCAGAGTGACAGGTCGAGCAATTACCCTTGTTTGGATCGACAAAGGCTTTAAAACCTTTAACCTGCTGAGGGGTCATCGCTTTTTTATCGCCTTTAACCCATCGATCAAAAGGTGAATTTCTGCTTACGACAGTTCGTTCAAAATTAGCAATGGCTTTGGAAATAGTCGTTTCATCAATCGGCTCACCGGGATACGCCTTTTCAAAAGCTTGACTGTAGCCTTTTGAAACTTTGAGAAACTCCAATAATTTGGGAATGTCCATATTCATTTCCGCATTGGATAACATGGGCCCCATGGCTTGGTCTTCCAGTGATTTTTTTCGGCCGTCCCACATTTGTATTCCATTGTAGGCAGTGTTTATTACCGTGGGGGACGCTCGACCGAGTACTTCACTTTTAAAACCCTTGGCTGTAGGAAGACCATCTGACCAGCCATACAGTGGACTATGGCAAGTGGCACATGACATATTTCCGTCACCACTCAAACGGGTATCAAAAAACAGTTTTTTACCTAGCTCAATTCTTGCACTGCTTGGTTGATTGTTTTTCGGATGTTGTACCTCCGGTAATAACCAATATTGTAATGACTTGTCGCCTGCAACAAAGTTGAGTTGGTCGAAATTTTCTGCTTGGAGATTAATGCTAGCAAATGTCAATAATATCACTGCAATAGCACGGCCCCAAAACGGACCCCCTATTAAATCTTTCATATACTCTCCGCCTGTCTAGTTAACGTGGAAATTTCCCACAAATTTTTCAAGTTTTTCGGAAATCTGATTACTATTGTTAGATAAGCCACTCAGGCTGTCACCGGCTTCGCGAGCGTCAGTGGCAAGCCCACTCAAATACTGAACAATTTGGTTAATTTCTAAAATTGCTTGTTTTTGTTTATCATTTGCCTGTTTGACTAATAAAAACTGTTCTTGAGTTGAAAGTGAGGAAACTTTTGCTTGTTCGGTGGTTTCACCAGTTTGCTGAATGCTTTCCATATTGGCAGCCACTAATTCCGTGGTTGATTGCAATGCGCCAACGGTGTCGATAACCAGACCCGACATATTGGTTGCTAACTCAGAAATTTCATCGACCGCCGCTCCGGAGTTTTGTGCTAGTGTACGAACTTCATCCGCAACCACGGCAAATCCTCGACCTTGCTCACCGGCTCTTGCAGCTTCAATAGCAGCATTTAAAGCCAACAAATTTGTTTGCTCTGATATCCCGCGAATTGTCTGGGTAATATGACTAATCGTATTAGCCGCCTCAGATAAGGCATTGGCTTTGTTGACCGCGGCTTGAATTTCATTTTGGAATTGATTAAATCGCGCTAATGTATCTTCAATATTAGCAGAGGCAAGATTACAAGCAGCAACAGTAGCATTCGCTTGTTCCTCGCCACTCATTATGTTTTCGTCAACTTGAGAAGACATTTGATTTAGTTCGTGGGATTGCTCAACTATGGAGCACACATGACTGTCGAGATTTTCTGCTAACCGAGAATTATTCGATGCGGCCGTGACAATATTGGCAGAATTATTCGTTAACTCAATGGCTTGCTCTCTAATGTTAATAACAATGCTTCGAGTGGCTTCAGTAGCATGCGAAAGTGACTCAATCGTTTTACCCAATTCATCGTTACCCGCCTCATCAAGCGATAAAGACAGTTGACCATTGGCAAAACTCGACATGGCTTCTCGAACATTCTTTAGCGTTGGAAGTAATAATTTGGCCAGCAATAAACTGATCAAAATCGAGCTAGCCACACCGATCAATAAGAAGATTGAAAGCGACCAAATAACCTTTTCGCCATTTTGCAAATTGCTCTGCGCCAGCGAAGCCAAAGAATCTTGCTCCTGTTCAAGAATCGTTGTTGCCAAGTCAGCAATTTCAGCGAACTTTTGTTCTGCTTCTAAAACAAAACGAAGGGCATCTTCATCATTATTCCGCTTGCCCGCACCGATCACTTTCATTTGCGAGGGTCTAATTTCTTTTAGCAACTTGGCGAGTTTTGCAACGTTATTGTTATCAGGCAGCTGTTTGGCAAGAACTTGAATTTGTTCATCCAGCATCGAAGAAGCTTTAATGGTTCCAATAGCAGCTTTTCTTATTTCGGTTTTTTGATCGGAGGCTATCAGCGCTTGCAACGAACGGTCGAATTTTAATATAGCGACTAAAGCGGCCGATGCAGCCTTTTGCCTTTCTTGAGAATGCTGAAGTTTTTCGAGGATACCGTGATTGGTTTGGTGAATCGTACGGCCACTCAATACTCCCGTACCAATAGCAATAGTAATCGGAATGACCAAGCATACGGAAAGCTTAAACTTCCACGGTATATTCCGCAGTAAAACCATCATAACGGCTAGTTCCTTGTCCCCGTAATTACCAGTACTTGATTAAATATAGACAAGAAACTTAAATTAGGCAAAACCCAACAAACTTATAATTGCTGTTTGCAGGAACTCTGCCTTTCATCGGTAAACTCTTTTTTATTTTAACGCGTTATCTTTTGTGATGCTTTAGTATTCAATCTTCACTCACTTGAGATATAATGCTGCTAAAGCAATCTGTAGATTAAATACTATGTCTAAATTTGACCTAAACGCCCTTGAGCAATGTTTTTCTAGCAAAGGCATTCAACAATCATTTGAAACGCTCTATTATTCGTTGGGATTTATCACATCGATGGCATCCAGCCCTGAATCTATTCAGCCTTCAGAGTGGATAGAACAGCTAGTAACAACAGGGCAAAAGACACCTGATTTTGAAACTGAAGAACAAGTAAAACTTTTTACCAGTAACCTAATTGGCTGGTGGGATCAATGCAATCAACTTTTTGATCAAGGTGGTACCATACAACTTCCGGTCACTTTAAGATTGGATGAAAGCGCACACCCCAATCAAGAGTTGAAAGAGTTTGCCGCAGGCTACTTGGATGGGTTCGACTGGTTACTCAATACTTGGCAGGCGCATTTACCGCAAGAAAATCAAGAAGCGCATCGAACACTTTCAGTGCTTAATTTTATTCTAGCTCGCTTTTTAGATCACGAAAAAATGACCAAAGCTGAGCCTGAATTATGCAAGCAGCTTCCAGATAATGAAGGCTGTTTAAAAGTCTTACCCAACCTGATCTCTGGCGTTGGTATGTTAGGTAAGGATATTTCTTTGGAAGAACAGGAAAAAACAAGTGAGTCAGAGCAAACTAGTGCATATGAACCCTTTAAGAATTTAACTCGAAGCGTCGGTCGAAATGATCCTTGCCCGTGTGGCAGTGGTAAGAAATTTAAAAAGTGCTGTTTGCATTAACCACATTGAATGAGTTGTTAATAGGTTGGTTTAATCTACCCAACCAAAGCAAAACTCAAGAATTAAGCTTCACACCTCAATAACATCCAACTTAAACTAATTTAAATTCCTCATCAATAGACGACTTTAAACCAAAATGCCGATAAGCCGATTGAGTCGCAACTCGCCCTTGAGGTGTTCGGTGAATGTAGCCTTGCTGAATTAGGAAAGGCTCTAGTACATCTTCGATGGTATCTCGCTCTTCACTAATAGCCGCAGCAAGTGAATTAAGGCCAACTGGCCCGCCGTCAAATTTTTCGATAATGGCTAGCAGTAACTTACGATCCATATTATCGAAGCCTTGGTTATCTACATCGAGTAAATTGAGTGCTAAGTCAGAAATGGATTTAGTAATGGCGCCATCGGATTTGACTTCGGCATAATCTCTAACTCGACGTAATAATCGATTAGCGATTCTGGGTGTGCCACGAGACCGTCTTGCAATTTCATTGGCTCCACTCTCATCAATTGGCAGCCCGACAATTTTGGCAGATCGCTCAACAATTGCGGTTAAATCTTTTACGTCATAGAATTCTAGACGCTGCACGATCCCAAAGCGGTCCCTCAAGGGTGATGTTAATAGTCCCGCTCGAGTCGTCGCTCCGACCAGAGTAAATGGCGGTAAATCCAACTTAATTGAACGTGCTGCAGGACCTTCTCCAATCATAATATCTAACTGATAGTCTTCCATCGCGGGATAAAGTATTTCTTCGACCACAGGGCTTAAACGATGAATTTCATCGATAAAGAGAACATCATTTTCTTCTAAGTTAGTTAGTAACGCCGCAAGGTCACCCGCTTTTTCGAGCACTGGACCCGATGTGTGTCGAATATTAACCCCCATTTCGGTTGCGATAATATTAGCTAAGGTGGTTTTACCCAATCCTGGAGGACCAAATATTAAAACGTGATCGAGAGCGTCTTGGCGCTTACGTGCAGCCTGAAATGCGATATCCATTTGCTCGCGAACTTTTTGCTGGCCCACGTAGTCATTAAGCGTTTTAGGTCTAATCGCTCGGTCGATTTGTTCTTCAGAACCTTGACTGGATCCACTTATGATACGATCAGTTTCTATCATTAGCCTTGATACTATAGGTGTTTATGTAAGTAGTATTTTACCCATAAATGGAACTTAAGTGAAAGTCATTTAACGGTAATTACTGGTGTGGTTGGCTACAAGCTCGTTTTTACAAGCTCTTTTCTCTTTTATTACTGCGCTAAGCAAGCTCCACGACAAGGCTAATTCGGTATATAATCGACAACAATCTTAACCCGCGGCAAGCGGAACACCGACTCAATAGACTAGGAGCTTTTATGCAAACCAAAGCAGCTGTTGCTTTTCAAGCAGGACAACCACTTTCAATTGAAACGGTTGATTTACAGGGGCCACAAGCCGGTGAGTGTTTAGTCGAAATTAAAGCCACAGGAGTTTGCCACACCGATGAGTTTACTCGCTCGGGTGATGATCCCGAAGGTCTGTTTCCTGCCATTCTTGGCCATGAAGGTGCAGGTATTGTGCGAGAAGTTGGCAAAGGCGTTACTTCACTCAAGCCTGGCGACCATGTCATTCCACTGTATACGCCAGAGTGTCGTCAGTGTGAATATTGTCTTTCAGGTAAAACCAATCTTTGCCAAGCTATAAGAGAAACTCAAGGCCAAGGCCTACTGCCGGACGGTACGACTCGCTTTTCGTTAAACGGCGAGCCCATTCATCATTATATGGGCTGTTCAACATTTTCAAACTTCACCGTCGTTCCGGAAATAGCGCTCGCAAAAATCCACCCGGATGCACCTTTTGATAAAGTTTGTTATATCGGTTGCGGTGTCACCACTGGTATCGGCGCAGTGATCAATACGGCTAAAGTTAAGCCCGGCGATAATGTCATTGTGTTTGGTCTTGGTGGGATTGGATTAAATGTTTTACAAGGCGCGAGAATGGTCGGCGCTAATATGATTGTTGGTGTCGATACTAATCCCGACAGAAAAGATATCGCAGAAAAATTTGGAATGACCCACTTTGTAAACCCCACTGAGGTAGAAGGCGATTTGGTGCCATACCTAGTCGACTTAACTAAAGGCGGTGCTGATCACACTTTTGAATGTATTGGTAATGTAAACGTGATGCGAGATGCACTTGAATGTTGTCACAAAGGATGGGGTGAAAGTACCATTATTGGCGTTGCTGGTGCAGGGCAGGAAATAGCAACTCGACCGTTTCAACTGGTCACCGGACGTGTTTGGCGAGGCACGGCATTTGGTGGCGCAAAAGGACGAACTGATGTACCTAAAATTGTGGACTGGTATATGGATGGAAAAATTAATATCGATGATTTGATTACTCACAAAATGCCACTACAAGATATCAATAAAGCGTTTGACTTAATGCATGCTGGGAAAAGCATTCGCAGTGTGGTGGAGTTTGACTAATCCATTAAAAGTCAAAACACTAAAACATGTTCAATACAGAAACACATTAAAGACACTCACCACAGAGGCTCTGTGGCTCTGTGGCTCTGTGGTGAAAAAGCATTCTAATCATTATCGGTAAAAGTATGACAATAGAAACAAAATCGGAACAAAAATCATTTACTGGAATTCAAGGAGTTTACACTCACGCCTCTCGCTCAACACAGTGCGAAATGGAATTTAGTGTTTATCTTCCGGAACATTCCAATGGCGAGAAACTACCAGTACTCTTTTACCTTTCGGGACTAACATGCACCCAAGACAATGTTACCACCAAGAGCGGTTTTCAGCGTTACGCTAGTCAACATAAAGTCGTCATTGTTTGTCCTGACACTAGCCCGAGAGGAACTGATTTTGAGGATGAGCATAGCAGTTATGACTTTGGTTCGGGTGCCGGTTTTTATCTGAATGCGACTCAGCAACCCTGGTCGAATAATTATCGAATGTATGATTATATTGTTGAGGAACTTCCACAGGTGGTCGCTAAAAATTTTCCGATCGATACTCAACGAATGGGCATTTTTGGTCATTCTATGGGAGGCCATGGCGCGCTGACTATTGGATTAAGAAATCCCGATAAATTCAAAACCATTTCAGCCTTTGCACCAATTGTTAATCCGAGTAACTGTCCTTGGGGAATTAAAGCATTTGAAGGTTATTTAGGAACTAACAGAGCAGACTGGCTACAATATGATGCGACCAATTTGATCGAACAAGGTATGAAGAGTTCGAATAAAATTTTGATAGACCAAGGAACAGCAGACAACTTTTTAGAAGAACAACTGAAACCAGAAGTTTTTCAATCAGCTTGTGACAAAGCTGGGCAAGATCTAGAGTTGAGAATGCAGAGTGGCTATGACCATAGTTATTATTTTATTGGGTCGTTTATAGGGGATCATATTAGGTTTCATGTTGGAGTGCTTTGACTTTATTTACCTAACTTTGTATTGATTGTTTTTTAACAAATCAACGCCTTTGACTTATAACCTCTAGGGAAAAACGTTTTATCAATAGTTAAAAAATAGAAATGCCATCTACATATTTTTGAGCGCTAACCGAATCAAACTAGCCGCCGGCAACGTATCATCCTTAACCTTACTAATTGCCAAACTGGCCGCTTGCGGCTTATAGCCTAATGCCACTAATCCACTAATTGCCTCGGCGACATGATCACTCTGAGGCGCAATATCAGACGAAGCTTCAATCCCTGCAACGGTACCCCCATCAACTTGCCAATCCTTCAGCTTGTCTTTCATTTCGATGATTAGTCGCTCAGCAGTTTTCTTGCCGACTCCTGGGATTTTCACTAAACCATTGGAGTCGCCCGCATGCACATTTTGCACAAACTCAATCGCACTCATTGCCGATAAAATTGCCAGCGCTAATTTGGGCCCTACTCCGTTAACTTTAATTAATTCGCGAAATAGTTTTCGCTCTTCTAAGCTGTAAAATGCAAATAAAGTATGTGCATTTTCACTGACGGATAGATGAGTATGCACAATCACCGACTGATTAATTTCCGGTAAGTTATAAATAGTATTCATTGGGGCTTGGCACTCGTAACCCACGCCGTTAACTTCCACTAATATAAAAGGTGGCTGTTTTTCCAATAAAATACCGTTTAATCGACCAATCATCTTTTACCTTCTTTTGTTTAATCTTTAGGATGAAAACACTTCGACCGCGCTAGGTGAATTTTCTATTTTTACTACTCTAACCAGCAAATTTTAGATTTTTCAGAACAGAGATCGCTTCGACGCCTCGCGATGACAAACTGCTTTGTGTCACTACTTAGTGCGACCGCGCTAGTGAACTTTATATTTTAACTACTCTATCCAGCAAATTTTAAATTCTTAAAACAGAGTTCGCTTCGGTGCCTCGCGATGACAACCGGTTCATGTCATTGCCTAATGCGACTAACCTTGGTAGGAACGCCGCGCCCCCGCAACTCGAAACTCCTTGCTCCCAGCTCCCAGCTCCTACCTCCCAGCTCCCAAAACCTATCTCAACCTTCCGCGAGTCACTTTTTTAGCTCCAGCCTGAAACAATGCACTTTGCATTGCATGACCATGACATATAGCTACCGCTAATCCGTCGGCTGCGTCAGCTTGAGGTGATTGATTGAGACCGAGTAAGCTCGTCACCATGTGCTGTACTTGAGATTTATCCGCTCCGCCAGTACCAACCACGGCTTGTTTAATTTGTCGTGCTGAATACTCTGCAACAACCAAAGCATGTTGCGCCATGGCAACCATGGCCGCTCCACGAGCTTGTCCTAGTTTTAATGCTGAATCAGCATTTTTAGACATAAATACTTGTTCAATCGCTGCCTCAGTGGGTTTATATTCTTGTACCACTTCAGAAATGCAATCAAAGATTTGATTTAGTCGGTCGGACAAAATTCCATCCTTAATGCGAATACAACCACTGGCAAGGTATTCCATTTTTCGGCCATTCATAGTGATAACACCAAAACCGGTGATTCTTGAACCTGGATCTATTCCTAATATAGTCGGCATTATGGGGCTTTATTATACTGCGTGTAGGGTAATGATTAGTTGGTCAATATACCATAATTAAAAATGCACGCTTAATTTGATTTCGGTTTTGCCTAAGTCTTTTGCCTAAGTCTAGATTAACCAAAGTCGAGCTTGGTTTGATCGCTTTACTAACGATTGATTAAAGTAGCTCGTAGGCTTCAGCAGGAATTTCAGCATTACTATACACATTCTGTGTATCATCGAGATCTTCAAGTCTTTCGATCAATCTCAATACTTTCACCGCCGTATCAATGTCTAATTCAGCATGAGTTGAGGGCAACATAGTTATTTCGCCGTCTTCAGCTTGTAAACTATTTTCTTCAAGCGCTTCTTTTACTGAAACAAAATCTTCTGGCAGGGTGAGCACTTCAAATGAACCATCATCGTGATTGATAATGTCTTCAGCACCCGCTTCTAAGGCAGCCTCCATTAAAGCATCTTCGTCCACTTCGGCTGAAAAAATAAGCTGGCCTTTTTTCTCAAATAAATAAGCCACCGATCCTGAAGTTGCTAGTTCGCTGCCTGATTTGGTAAACGCATGACGCACCTCAGCGACTGTGCGGTTCTTATTATCTGTCATACATTCGACTAAAATGGCACAACCACCCGGACCGTATCCTTCGTAGGTGAGTTCGTCCATACTGGAGCCATCTTCGCCTCCAGCTCCCCGCTTTACCGCTCGCTCAACGGTATCTCGGGTCATGTTTCCACTAAGAGCTTTGTCTATCGCAGCTCTTAGCCGAGGATTATTATCGGGATCACCGCCACCGGCTTTGGCCGCAACAACGATTTCACGAATAAATTTGGTAAATAACTTACCGCGTTTTGCGTCTTGCGCTTTTTTGCGATGTTGTATATTTGCCCATTTACTGTGACCCGCCATTTAATCCTCCGCTCCTTTTTAATCCAATCACTACTTTTTGCTGATTGTGGCAATTGCCAACTCTTCTAGCTGCGCTGCTGAGACTTTCGATGGTGCTGAAGTGAGTGGACAGCTGGCCGTGGTCGTTTTAGGAAATGCGATGACATCACGGATAGAGTCGGCCCCTACCATCAACATGACTAAGCGGTCTAAACCGAATGCAATTCCACCATGCGGTGGGCAGCCATATTTTAGAGCTTCCAGCAAAAAGCCAAACTTTTCATCGGCTTCTTGTTTTTCGATGCCAAGAATTTCGAAAATTGCCGCCTGTATTGCTTGGTCATGAATACGTACCGAACCACCACCAACTTCACAGCCATTTAATACCATGTCGTAAGCGCGTGATAAGGTTTCTGTAGGCGCGCTTTTCAATTTTTCAACATCGTTTTCTTTTGGTGCTGTGAATGGATGATGAAGCGCGTGCATTTGGCCTTTGTCTTCTTCAAACATTGGAAAGTCAACCACCCAAAGTGGTTTCCATGTATCGTCCACCAAGCCGCGATCTTCTGCAACTTTGAGTCTCAAAGCGCCCAGTGAATCAGTGACAACTCGATTTGAATCAGCACCAAATAGCAGAATATCTCCCGCTGCTGCATTAGTGCGTGTTAAAATCTCGTCAATGATTTCATCATTCAGGAATTTAGCAATAGGTGACTGAACCCCTTCAATCCCCTTGCCTAGTTCCTTTACTTTCACCCAAGCTAATCCCTTTGCGCCGTAGCGCCCGGCATAGTCGGTATACTGGTCAATTTGCTTACGGCTTAGTTCAGCGCCTCCGGGCACGCAAATAGCCGCTACTCGACCACTAGCATCGTTCGCCGGGCCAGAGAAAACTTTGAATTCAACGTCTTTTAACAAATCTTCAACATCAACTAATTCAATCGCAACCCGTAAATCTGGTTTGTCACTGCCATACCGCTTCATCGCTTCGGCATAAGGCATTCTAGGGAAATCACCTAAATCGACACCCAAGGTCTTCTCAAACAAACCACGGATCATTTTTTCCATCATCGACATAATGGCTTCTTCATCCATAAAGGATGTTTCAATATCGAGTTGGGTAAATTCGGGTTGACGATCGGCACGTAAATCTTCGTCTCTAAAACAACGAACAATTTGGTAGTACCGGTCAAATCCACTCATCATTAACAACTGTTTAAATAGCTGCGGCGATTGAGGAAGTGCAAAAAATGAGCCTTTATTAGTTCGACTCGGAACTAAATAATCTCGCGCGCCTTCTGGTGTTGCTTTGGTTAAGATAGGCGTTTCAATATCTGCAAAATTTTCGGATTCCAAAAAGTCGCGTAACTGCTTAGCAACTTTATTTCTAAATAAAATCTTTTCTTGCATTTCTGGTCTTCGAAGATCGAGGTATCGATACTTCAATCGAATTTCTTCAGAGACATCTTCATGACCGTCAATCAAAATTGCGGGAGGAGCGGCTTGGTTTAATATTTCAAGATCCGTAGCAACTAATTCAATCGCACCAGTGACCATATCTTTGTTAATCATATCCTCTGGACGATTGCGGATTTCACCAGTTAGGGAAACGACAAATTCACTACGCAATGATTCGGCTTTAGCAAAAAGAGCCTCTTTTTCCGGCTCAATCACCGCTTGCACAATACCGCTTCGGTCTCTAATTTGCAGGAATATCAAACCACCTAAATCTCTTGCTCGATGAACCCATCCAGCTACTGTGACTTGATCACCCTCTGAAGCACTCAGTAATTCGCCGTTGTAATGGCTACGCATATATCTAACCTTAAAAAATAGAAAAGAAATGGCAGAACCTCGAGGCTCCGCAAAAACCGCGTATGTTACTGGATATAGGTACCAAAGTCACTAGAGGCACCGCTCAATTCATGGCAAATAAGCACCAATAAATGGCCTTATTCAGTCCGCGAGATAGGTAGATAATGTTTGCTCAAGCTACTGAATTTAGAGAATATTTTTCAACTATTATCTCAAAATGTGCTAGCATCGTACAACAATCTACGGCTAATCCGAGGCGAATAGTAGGTATTTGTTTATGATATCGACTATCAAAAACAAACTGATCGAAGGTTTTCAAACCGACAAAGATCCTTTTCTCTATCGGCGACTCATGCTGACGGCTGCACTTCTCGGGATTACTCTTTTCGCCTTCACCATCTTTATGGTTATCAATTACACCCGCGGCGATACCCTTTTGGTGATAATTGATCTCGTTACCATTTCAATCAGCCTGTGCGCTCTCTATTTGTTATTTGTAAAGAAAAGAGTAAAAGAAGCCGGCATTTTAGGCACCTCGATGCTGTTTACGTTTTTGATTGTTCTGAGTTATTTAACTAAAAATCATGAATTTGGCTTGGTTTGGACCCTTTGCTTTCCGCTTTTTGTAATCCCAATCTTGGGAAAGGTCAAAGGCCTAATCATGATCGCTCTGTTTTATAGCGTACTGGTTCCAGTGGTTTTCATGGGCATTGGCGAGTGGGATAACGGCTATTGGAGCTTCACTTCTTTTATGCGCTTTGCCGCATCATCCCTCACGGTTGTATTTATCGCTTATTTCTTTGAGTCTTCGACCATTGCCGCCTACCAATTGGTATTAAGTAATCGAGAAAAAGAAATTAAGTATTTGGAAAAGTTAGAAAACCTTTCCATTACTGATCAGCTGACCGGCCTATACAATAGACGCTTTTTCGACCAACAGTTTGAACATGAACAAGAAAAAGTGAATCGATACGGCATGCCTTTGTGTGTGATCATGGTCGATATCGACTACTTTAAGACCATTAATGATCGCTTTGGTCATCAGATTGGCGACAATGTATTAGTCGAGTTTTCACAACTGATTAAACAAGGAATTCGCAGTACTGATATACTTTCGCGCTGGGGAGGAGAGGAGTTTATTGCACTGCTGCCGGAAACTAGCCTCGCTAATGCTGCCATCATAGCTGAAAAGCTGCGCAAGCTTGTGGAAGAACATGTTTTTTCAACCGCTGACAAACTAACAGCGAGTTTTGGTGTGGCTCAGGTCGAAAAACGACAATCGACTCGTCGAAACGCCATTCAAGATGTCGATGCCGCGCTTTACCGGGCTAAACGCGAAGGTCGTAATCGGGTAGTGGTGTTTGACTCGCAAACTGAAGTTGAAACTGAATCGGCCTAAATAGCGAGAATTAGATTTGGCTGAGAAAGTCATTGAGCTGGGAGAAAAGCTTGGCTCAGTAGAATAGCGCCAATTTGTATAATAAAAATGCCGGTAAAACTGGATTTTTACGACGAAATTGCCTATCTATAGATAACATCCAATTGTTTTTTTGTAGGTACCCTGAATGCGCAATGACCAACAAGCGGCTGATACATTCATATCTGTTGCGCATGTTGCTTCCGAGTTATTTAAGGCTCAATCGATTGCCGAAGAATTATCTATCACATCAAAGAACGCGCGCGCTCTAGCAGTGAGAGCGGGCTCTACCGCTGCTGGCTTTAATGAAATCACTCGATTTATTGAAGGGCTTTCTAAGCTGACTATTGAAGCAGCTACCAGTGTTAACACCATTGCAATATCGCAAACAAAGATAGCAGCCAACCTTTTTCGCACCGGTGGATTTATCGAACGTTTGGCCAGAGTAGACTATCAAGCGCAAGAGGGAAAAGCAGACCGCATTAAACAAATATTTTGTCATGTAGAATCTGAGAAAAATCGCCTTGAGAAAGAAATTGATAAAAGCTTACGAGGACTCATGGATCGACTTGATGAAACAAAAATGGAATTAAGAGCAACTCAAGTGGTTTCGGTGGTATCTCGGGTTGAAGCATCGCGAGCCAGCGAAGACTTCCAAGACTCACTAAACTCAGTCGCCGATAAAGTAGCCAGCGCTGGCAGCCGAATCAATACCCATTTGGAAAATGCTAGAAAGCACTTATCACATTTACAATAAAGAATAAATTTAACTCATCATTAAAATAAATAGGGCCAAGCATGCAAGCAATTTCGCTATATCAAAAAGGAAGTCACAAATGGTTTTGTTTTGGTAGAGATCCGGAACGCGACGAAAAAATTATCGACACTAACCAATATATGGTGATGAATAATGAACAAAGCGTGATACTCGATCCTGGCGGAATCGAATTATTTTCGCAAATGTTAACTTCCGTGCTACGTTACACTTCGCTAGATGACATCACCGCGTTATTTGCTTCTCATCAAGATCCCGATATTATTTCCTCGCTTGGGCTTTGGGATCAGTGTTTACCAAAAGCAAAACTATACTCCCCTTGGATCTGGGAATCCTTTCTAGCTCACTTTGGCATGAACAACATTAAGTTCCAAGGCATTCCCGATGAAGGTAGCTCGCTGCAACTCGGTGACGCCACCTTGCAGTTTATTCCTGCTCACTATTTACATTCGTCTGGCAATTTTAATGTTTACGACAAAGAAGCCAAAATATTAATGAGTGGCGATATTGGCGCCGCTCTCGATCAAGATGATGCGCCCTTCTTTGTCGAGGACTTTGATGCCCACATTCCTAAAATGGAGTTTTTTCATCGTCGCTGGATGCCATCCAACAAAGCCAAAGATGACTGGATTGCCAGAGTGAGAAAATTAGACATCGAGATTCTCGCGCCTCAACACGGCGGTTTGTTTCGCGGAGAAATGGTTACTGAGTTTTTAAACTGGTTTGAGCGACTCGATGTCGGTATTGCACAAAATAAATAATCGGTTGCTGGTGGTTAAATTGTTGTTTTGGTTTACCTCCCGACGTGTGGAGACTTTTCCTGTTTAAAAACTAAAACCGAAAGGGTTTCGCGGCGCTTTTAAATTACCCTTGTGATTGTTGGCGAACGTACTCAAACAAGCAAACACCGGTTGCCACCGATACGTTAAGACTCGAGACACTACCTGCCATTGGAATTTTTATCAATTGATCGCAGTGCTCGCGGGTAAGCCGCCTCATTCCACTTCCTTCTGCCCCCATAACAATCGCGGTCTTGGCAGCAAATTGATTATCGTACACGTCGGTAGTAGCTTCACCAGCAGTACCTACAATCCATACGAACTCTTGCTTTAGTTGTTTTAAAAATCGAGCTAGATTGGTGACTCGAACTACCGGTACATTTTCAGCCGCACCACATGCCACTTTTCTTACGGTAGAGTTCATCGATGCAGAGCGGTCTTTAGGAATAACGATTGCATCAACACCTGCTGCATCAGCTGTTCGAATGCACGCGCCGAGATTGTGAGGATCAGTCACCCCATCTAACACTAACAGCAGTAATTTTTCTTGTTGAGCAGCCTTGTCTAAAAGTTGGTTTTCTCCCATGCTGGCGTCCATCACTTTCACTTCTGCAATCACGCCTTGATGATTGCCTTTAGCTCGCTCATCCATTTTTTTGCGGTCAAGATTTTGACATTTTATACCCGCGTTTTTTGCCAGCGTTTCTATCTGGGATAGCGCTTTATCGTTACGGTTTTTCAACAAAAATAATTGAATAACATTTTGCGGTGAGCGCTCTAACGCGCTTTCAACCGCGTGAATCCCATAGACTTTATCGGTTTGACTCATTGTCAATTCTCCGCGTGTAATTAGCTCTTACTCGACTTGCTGCGAGTTGGCTTTTTCTTCTTTGAACGCCTCGGCTTTTTCTTAATTTCAGTCCCTTTAGACTTCTTAGGGTTATCAGACTTTTTACCACTTGGCGATTTGGCGGATTTGCGTTTTGCTACTTTCTTTCTGGCGTTTTCGTAAAGCTTCTCTCGTTCAGACTTAACTCGCTTTCCCTTGGCACTTGAAACCTCAGCAACCATCGAAAAGTCAATCCGTCTAAGATCGATATCCACACTCGCAACTTGAATTTCGACCTGATCGCCAATAGAAAAAGTCTTACCACTACGCTCACCAACCATTTTCTGGCGGGCATGATCGTAGTGAAAATAGTCATTACCTAATTCAGTGACATGTACCAAGCCTTCGACATAAACCTCATTTAATCGAACAAATAATCCAAAGTTGGTAATACTACTGACCTCGCCAGTATATTTCATGCCAATATGCGACTGCATATACTCGCATTTTAGCCAGTCCATCACATCCCGAGTAGCCATATCAGCGTTACGTTCGGTTAATGAATTAGCGTGACCAATTTCGCTCAGCTTTTCGAGACTGTACAGCTTTTTAATTTGCTGTTTATCTGCTTTGCTTTGCAGCGCATCTTCCGCCACCATCGCCTTGATAATTCGATGAACGACTAAATCGGGATAGCGACGAATGGGTGAAGTAAAATGGGTATAAGCGTCAAACGCTAATCCAAAGTGCCCTTCATTGTTAGGCGAATACTCGGCCTGCGACATAGAACGAAGCAACATGATTTGAATATTTTCAGCATCAGGCCGATCTTGGATTTGCTCTAAGAAAGTTCTAAATACTTCCGGTTCTGGTTGTGTCCCTCCTGGGATGAACAAACCGAGCTCCGAGAGATAGGAACGAAGAACTTCAAGTTTCTTTTCCTTTGGCCCCAAATGAACCCGAAATAATCCAGGTAATTTCTTTTTAATAAAAAACTCTGCTGCCGCAACATTGGCGCAAATCATACACTCTTCGATAATTTTGTGGGCATCATTCCGATGTACCGGAACGATCTGTTCTATTTTTCGATTTTCATTAAACTTAATTTGCGTCTCAGTTGTTTCAAATTCGATCGCGCCGCGCATTTTCTTTCGTTTTAAACGCGCTTTATAGAGTGCGTGCAGATCCGCAATCGGCTTAACCAAAAAATCATACTTTTGACAGAGTTTTTCGTCTTTTTGTAATATCGACCATACTTTGTTGTAAGTCATTCGAGCTTTTGAATGCATAACCGCAGGATAAAACTTCGAACGCCCGGGTTTACCATCTCGGCCTATGTTAATTTCGCACACCATACATAAGCGATCGACTTTTGGTTTAAGCGAACATAATCCATTAGATACTTGCTCGGGTAACATTGGCACGACTGAGTTGGGAAAATAAACAGAATTACCACGCTTTATCGCTTCTTGATCGAGCGCGCTGTTAGGCTTGACGTAATGACTAACGTCGGCGATGGCAACATAAAGTTTCCATCCCCCAGACTTTCTCGGTAAACAATAAACGGCATCATCAAAGTCACGAGCATCCTCACCATCAATTGTGATTAACGGTAAATCACGTAAATCGACGCGTCCGGTTAACTCAGATTTTTTAACCCTTGTTGGTAAGGTTTTTAGCTGATCATGGATTTCATTATTCCAAGTATTACGGATGCCGTATTGAGCAATTGCTATTTCGATTTCCATACCTGGTGCTAAATAATCCCCAAGCACTTCGACAACCCGACCAACCGCCTTCGAGCGAAAAGTGGGTCTAACCGCCAGTTGCACCACAACAACTTGATTGGATTTGGCTTTTAACGGGTCATCGGGTGGAATTAAAATATCCTGAGCGATTCGAGGATCTTCCGGTGTGACAAAGGTAAACCCATTTTCTATATGGTAACGACCAACTATTTGAAAAGGTTGTTCACCTTCGAGTATTTCAACAATACCAGCTTCTTTTTTACCGTCTCGGTGCTCACCTTTTTGCCTCACCAATACCCGCTCGCCCGGAAAAACACGTCGCATTTCTCTGGCAGATACAAACCAATCCTGGCCACCGGTATCCGGAGTAAAGAAGCCAAAACCTTCTTTATGACCTAAAATGGTGCCTTTAACTAGGTCTAATTTATTGATAACCCCATATGCTCGTTTACGATCACAATGAATTTGTCCATCTCGAACCATAGCATTCAATCGGCGTTCTAAGCCGATAACTTCTTCATCATCAAATAAACCAATGCCATTTTGGATTGCCTTAAATTTAAGCGGTCCACCTGCATTTTCGAGAAACTCTAATATATATTCCCGACTGGGTATCGGGTTTTCATACTTCTCGGATTCCCGTTGATAAAATGGGTCTTTTGATGGGGACTTTTTTCTTGGCATATATTCTCAGTAGTTCAAATAAATTTGGTAGATTAAAACAATTGCCGCATTTTAGCTTAATTGGCTCGGGACTACGATAACAATTCAAATCACACCTTTTAAATTTAAGCTGCTAAGCTCACATTTAATCCGATGACGAAGCAGAAAACTGATATATTTGCCTATATATCAATACATTAGGCTGTCTAGAGAATTATATAGCCTGGCAGGTCGGAAAGCATAAGGTTTAAATTAGCGCACTGAGTTCGTTTTTGCAAAAAGTTTAAAGTGAAATTAATTCTTATCTAGATAAGTCACTTCGCAGCCTTGTTGATTGGTTATAATCCAATTTCTTGCCGCTTCAAATGATTGAAAAAGTTCCACATCTATCTTTGATCGGGAAAACGCTAAACGATAATAGTCCATAAGAGTCTTGGTAATTTCATCAGAGTACACCAATGCTAGATGGTACTCGTCACCTCGTTTTTCTCTTAACCCCGTTAAGAAGTGAAAAATCACCTCGGCTGCCGACATTTCAACATCAACAGTCGCTTGACTAAAATCACAACAAGCCGACATATTATATTCAAACTCTTGATGTCTTATTCCTGTAGAAAGGCTATCAATCATATCTTTTAAATCAATAACCCCATAAAAACGCAGAATCATGATCTTATTATCTAGATCAAAGTCTACCTCAAAACTCTTAGCGTTTGTGGTGACAACACTCGCTTTCATTGCTAGTTCCTAAAGATAAAATCGAATTAGTTTATTCGCTCAATACATTCATTTAGCGATAACCATGGCAGCCTTTTGCGTTTGCCGTGATTTTAGACAACTATCCAAATTGTCTAAGATCAGATCAGCTCTCTCCCCCTCTGCTCGATGATTAACACTAAATAACTCAAAATAACTGGGTATTTTTTGACCAGTTTTCAAGGGGACGCGAATTCTAGACGAGAGTGTTTTGGAATGGAAGCAAAAACACTTCTCATGTTGAGATAAAAACATGGATTTAAGTTTTTTTTCAAGCTTAATCGGTGTTTAGTTCTAATTAGTTCTATTGCAGTGTTTTGTAGGAATTAAAAGGAATTTCAAGTGAATCTTGCAACAACCAGTGAAGCGCCTGTTTTTTGCTCGCGAACACTTCGGCCTCAATCGTAGTCTTAGAAATTAGTAACCGGTAAACGTTGAGCAGCGCACTATTCAATGTCTCACTGCTGACCATGGCCAATTTATAGTGGGTACCTCGGCGCTGAATATGCTGGCTGATAAACGCTGCATGTTGTTCCAACTCTTTCATATCCGTTTCGATAATGGCCCCGGAGAAATCATAGATTGCGGGTATATTGCATTTAAACAATTTGTGGGAAAGTAAGTCGCTAAAAGCTTGATTGGCAATGGCTAAAGTCACACCGCCAGTGAACCTCAGATCAGCGTACTCTGATTTTTTATCAATAATAACTTGGTACGACTTTTGTTGACTATTCGGATTGATCATATCCATATAGGTGCGCTTTAACCACACAGTCTCCGTAAGGTAAAAACAATTAACTCAATCAGTCTAGTCTAAAGTCAAGACTTTAGCCAAACCAAAAAAGGTTTAATTATTAACAACTTAATTAAAGCACACCTTAATAATCAAATGGGTGACCCTGGTGGCATTTTGGGTAATTTAATTAATTCTTTCGATTTTAAGCTCTTAATAGAAAGATTTTGCAATCGACTTAACTGAAATTGATAAAAAGCGTGATAACGACTTCCCGATTTAGATCGTTTGCTCTTCTTTTTGAGGAACTCCTTTTGTTTCAGTAGTTCAGCATAGATGGCGCTTTTTATTCTGTTTGATACCCCCTCAGCATGAAGCAAATTCAAATAGTTGCTATATAACAAGTCAATTAGCTGACTTTGGTAGGCCCAATCTCGTTCATTGGGGCGTCGCTCAACGACTTTCTCAAACAACTGTTGTGTGAGTTTTGCGATACTAGGAATATCAGAATCAACTTGGCTTTGTAGCTCCAGCCTAGCAAGCCGTGATGGCTCTAATAACACAGTTAAAGTGTGTTGCGCTGACGCTGCGGCTACGGCTATTGGATCGAATTGTTTACCGGCTATACTGGTTGGACTCTCTCTGGATTTTTGATAACCGTAAGCTCTTGGCGCAATCAATTTAAGAGTCTCCGAATCGATTCTTAAAAATTCAGGTTCGAGTGTTTTTAATAAAACTTCAAGCGCCCTTTGCTGCTCTTTGCCATCGGCAAACTCAACGGCTTGTCGCTTACCTGAATTTTTTAGGCTATAAGCGTAATCAAGTCCGCCAAGCCACTTTCCGGCAGCGGTTGTTTGATATCGATGTGAATAAAACACCGGCATTAAGATTTCTTGTAAATCCGAATACGGTCTGCCTTCATGCAAACTAGCAGTCCCAAAATTTTCAAGGGCAATCGCTCGCACCTTAATCATGCGCCGCAATTCATCAATCGCATTCGCGCCATTGTCCCAGAGGCTCGCATAAGGATGAGCATCACTAATCTGCCTTGAGTCAGGATCAGAAATAAATAGCATCGATTGATTTTGATTTCGCTCAATGATGGCGGCAAGTTTTTCAGCTTCTTGATTCGGCTCAAACGTTTGATAGGCATACTCAATAACTGCCTTATCCCATTTTCCAATCCTTTCTGCATAGGCGTTGCGAGCGTGCAACTGATTGGTTTTGGGATCGATTTCAAATAACGGATGAGGATAATCCATTACCGAAGCTCGGTTGTAACTACTGGCGGCAAAGTTATGCGCGATACCGAGCGTGTGGCCCACTTCATGGGCTGACAATTGCCTTATGCGCGCAAGTGCTAAATCCATTAACGCCTGATCTTGCTCGGCTTTTCCTTTCCCGAATTTGGACAGCATTCCTTGGGCAATTAAGTAGTCTTGTCTGACTCTCAGCGAACCAAGGGTCACATGACCTTTGATAATTTCTCCGGTACGCGGATCAGTTACCCCATACCCATAGGACCAACCACGAGTCGCTCGATGGACCCATTGTATTACGTTGTAGCGAACATCCATCGGATCGGCATCCTCAGGAAGTATTTTAACTTGAAATGCATCTTTATAACCTATCGCCTCGAACGCTTGATTCCACCACATGGCACCGTCAATCAGTGCGGTTTTGACTGGCTCAGGCGCGCCAGGATCAAGGTAATAAATAATCGGCTCCACCGCCTCACTAATAGCGGCTTGCGGATTCTTTTTTGCTAATCGATGCCGAGAAATAAATCGCTGAGTGATTGGCTGATTGATAGGTTGAGCATAGTCTTGAAAATTAAAGACCCACATGCCACTTTGCGGGTGAAATGCTCGCGGCTTATAGCCAGGCTTTGGCAAACGAATAAAACTGTGATGCATTCGCAGGGTGATCACATTGGGGTCGATAGCCGCTTGGTTCACGTAGCGCCCCGGATTATTGCCTAAAAAAGTAACCGACGCTTCTAACTCGGTGTTATCAGGAAAGCTTTTAGTCCGTGGCATATAGATCGCGGAGCGAGACTTATCCAATTTATAGTTGCCTTGTTTCAGTCTCGCGAGCTTTCGACTTACCCCATGAATATCTTGTAGGATAAAATCACTAGCATCAACCAACGCCGAGTGTTTATTGTTTTCAACAATTGGGAAAGCCCACAAGACGGCCGAAGCAAAGGCTTCTTCAACAGACTGAGACTCTTTGGGGTTATCAGACACAGCGCGATATTTGGTATTTTTTTGTACCAACAAAACTCGATTACCCACCCGTTTAAACTCAACTAAACGAACGCGACTCAGCTGGCCTCGGTCTAGCCCAATATCGTTAGAACCTAATCCTTGCGGTAGGCTACTCTTATAAATAAATGGTTGATCGAGATTATCTATTTTTAGATAAAGTTTGTTATTTAAACGGTCATAAATCTGCCCCACAAAGCCCGGTTTGTAAGGGTGCTTTTTTTGCAATTCAGACAGTTTAATATCTGCCGCCACCGCCGATAGGCTAAATAACGCCAATAAATTCAACAGGCCTATTATTGGCACCCATATAAATCTTTTTTTCATGATTAATCCTTTACTTTGTAGAGCGGCTAGCCCGGAAATTATTTTTCAACATGATGCTGTTTTTTTACAGCACGTACTTTCTTTACTTTTTCTCTTTGTCAGCAGTTTTTTGTGGTGCTTTAATAATTTGCCCAAAATAAAGTGCATTGGTAAAAACTCGACTGGTACCCAACCAAAATGCTCTAAAATTCATATCATCCGTAAATGCTATCAATTTTCCACGCCCAAAACCTTGAACTAAAATACTCGTTTTGTTAGCCAAATTATCTTGATTGGCTTGCGACATATAGCCTGCTATTAGTGGTTTTTTATTAAATCGTGCCACCGAAACAAAAGGCTCTCTTGGCTCAGAAAAACTGAACTGTCCCCGTTTAAAAACGGCCAACTGTGAATCCTCAACCCCATAGGCCAGCGGGTGGCTTAAATCGATTGTGGTGGATGCAATTGCACCACCGATAAAATGTTCCGCTCGATGATCATCCATCTGCTCATAAGCCAAATCCGTATCTTTGGCATTATCTAAATCTACTGCGTCACTGGAAATCCAGTCTCTTTCCGCTAGCCATTTTGAAGCACGCGATTGAGTAATTAATATTCCGCCCGATTTAACCCATTTTTCCAATTTGCTGACCGCAGCGTCGGAAAAGTTATAGCGACCGTCCACTAAAATAATATGAGTGTATTTGTCCAAGTCAAAACGCAATAACTGTCCGGCGGTCATCATTGACAATGGTTGATTTAACCGTTGATCGAGCAAATGCCAAACTTCACCGGCCTGATAACTACTGACACCACCATCAATCACCATCATCGGATTGATTGATTTTAAGGTGTTGAAACTCGGGCTTCCCAAATCAGGACCATCAACTGCAAACCCCGATCGAACATCTATCGGTGCAAGCGCTAATTGATTAACTTTATCAACTAATATTGATTCCAATTGTTGGCGAGACATCGCTTGCGAACGAATCGGCACAATGATGTCGCCAGTTTGAACCTGTTGATTTCCGTTGGCTGTTTTTAATGTCACCGGTTTACCCACCACACGGGTTACCACTTCATTTTCATGGAGATAATTTAACAAATTGGCGGTCATAAAATTTCGCCAATCGAATACCAACGCTACCGTTTTCTCATCAATACTTTCGAAAACACGAGTCGATTTTGCCGATTGTTTTTGCAGTAATTCCTGATCAAAGTCTGAGCGACTCAAAGGCTGGTAATTGATATCAAATGCTAACGGTAAGGTCCAACTCGAAACATCATAAAAGGTGTTGTCTTCAAACGTCTGTCGTTTTTCAAAGATAGCTTCAATTAAACGTGACTGTTGTTGTCTAAATGGAACAATAAAGGAAGTAGAGGAATCAAATTTTTGACCATTAATTTCTAAGTCTCTCGCCAGTGGGTAAACCTCGATTTGATGACCCGCCAAGATTCGATTGAACTGTTCCATTCGGTAGCTATCACTTGAACGATAGACAACAGCCCTTTGGCGATTTGCTTTAGCATCTAACTTAGCCTTCTGATAAAAAGTTCTTTGATAATTAAGCAACTGTTTACGATTTTCTTGGACTGCTTTAATGGTTGAAAACGAAGTGGTCAATTGATTTTTTATCGCAAAAGGAAAGGATACGTCTCCATTCACCGACTCCTGTAAATGACCTCGAGCACTCGCCTGTTCAAATAAAATGCCGATTGAGCCATTGATATCCGGATAGGTACTGCCCTTTCCATAATAAAAATCATCAAAATCTTCTTTGGTGTAGTACAGACTACCGATGTTATCTAGAGCCTTTGCATGGTACTGGGCAATTCGGTTGGTTAAATCGAAGTTTTCTTTCGGGGTCAGTGGGTTTTGTCTCGACTTAACACCCGGCTGAAAGAAATAAGTGCTATTGGTTCCCATCTCGTGAAAGTCGGTTAATACATTGGGTTTCCAGTGGTGAAACATCGCGACACGACCACGTGATTCAGGATGCTGTAACAACAGCCAATCTCGATTTAAGTCAAACCAATAATGGTTAGTTCGCCCTCTAGGCCAAGCCTCATTGTGTTCTCGCGTTTGAGCATCGCTATTGGGATGTTTACTTCGATAACTATTTGCCCAATGCGCAAACCTTGATAAGCCATCGGGATTAAGTTTTGGGTCAATAATAATTATTTGGTCATCGAGTTGCTTTAAGGTTTCTGGGTCGGTGGCCGCTGCCAAATGATAACCAAACAATAAAGCGGCATTACTGCCACTCGCTTCATTTCCATGAACGCTGTACCCCATCCAAGTCACTGCAGGTCGATCAACCGATTTTTGCATTTTTAAATGCTGTTGCCTGAGCGTTTCTAAATTCTTAATGTTTTTCTCAGAAGAAATATAAACTAACGCGAGAGGTCGCTTTTCATAGCTCTGTGCATAAGTTTCAATTTTCACCCTTGGCGAGAGCGCTGCCAATTGCTGAAAGTAGCTGTCAATCTGTTCAGGCCTAACATGCCACTCCCCCACCTGATAGCCGAGATGACTTTCTGGGGTTGGAATGTCGCTTAAATAAGGAGTTGATTTTGAAGAAGCATTTTCCAAGTAGTAGTCCAAGTCAACTCGACCATCTGATTTGGAAAATACACTACAAGAAAAGCCAACCAACACCAGGCTAAACACTAAGACCGTTATCGTTTTCATCCAAGATTCCCCAATTTGCAGTGATGCAAAGTCATTTTGCGCTCTTGCGGGCTAAATTTTGTTTTTCCCGGATTGAGCATACAAATGCGTTAAGAGTGAGAAAAGACTCACTTTCCATTTTGCTATTAAGCGCGTAACCTATTGAAAAGTTTTGCGATTATGGCTGCATTAAAGGCAGCGGACGTCAAGAATAGAAAAATATGCTGATTAAATCAATGCAAACCAGCTACAACGCTTGGACCAAGTGGCTTGGTATAATGTTACTAATTGTTTCTGTTAGGATGGTTGTTTCGCTAACGTCGGTTGTTTTGCTAACCTCTGTGGTTACAGCGAAATCCTTTGCAGTAGCCAGCCAGTCACAAATACAACTCCGTATCGCGGTGGCCAGTAATTTTTTACAGGCAAGTCGAGTACTCGCCAATCAGTTCGAGCAACAAAGCGGTATAAAGGTCAATATTAGTAGCGGCTCGAGCGGTAAGCTCTATCACCAAATTATGCATGGTGCACCCTTTGATTTATTTCTTTCAGCTGATACAGACAAACCGATTCGATTGATTAAAAGCCAGCATGCGCTCGAATCAAGCTTATTTACTTATGCAAAAGGCCAACTTGTACTTTGGGTGAAAAACTGCCCAAACTCAAATAAATCAGCCATCGACCTGAGTCTCAAGTTTTTAACTCAAGAGCCAGTCAAGAAGTTGGCAATCGCCAACCCTAAACTAGCACCCTACGGCGTTGCAGCAAGCGAACTGATTAAGTCGGCACTTGATTGGCAACAAATTGGCCATAAACTGGTATACCCTGAGAATATTGCCCAAGTTGCCCAGCTCGCCAAGCTTGGCGTAGTGGATGCTGCTTTTGTCGCTAAATCCCACAGCGAATCACTGCAATCAGTACCTCAGCAAAATCACAAGAGCTGCCTGATCGAGTTAGATTCGACATCCTATCCGCCAATAAAGCAGCAACTGGTTATTCTAAAGGCTACCAAGAACAGTGAAGCGGCTGAACACTTTTTGCAGTTTATGCGCTCCCCGAAAGCTCAAGCCCTTATAAAAAACATGGGATATTTAACCAACTAGTCTGATAAAATAGCGAAATTATCAATTAAGGTGTTTAAAAGCTGCTCAATTGCCCCAAACCTAGTGGCATATTAGAGAAAATTGACACCCGAAACCGGAAGTATATTGTGACACAAGATTTATCAACCACCGATCAGCACGCTTTAGTCGAAATTACCGAAGCAGCCCAAGCACATTTTGTAAAACTGCTTTCATCCCAAGAGCCAGATACTGGCATCAGAGTGTTTGTGGTCAACCCTGGAACTCCTCATGCCGAGTGCGGGGTTTCCTACTGCCCGCAAGACGCGGTCGAGAAAGATGACCTAAAGATTGAGCTACCAGATTTTAACGCTTATATCGACGAAGACAGCATTCCCTATTTGGATGAAGCAAAAATCGATTACCAAACCGATGATATGGGTGGTCAATTAACCCTGCGGGCTCCTAATGCTAAGGCCAGAAAAGTTGATGACGATGCGCCTGCCATTGACAGAATCCGATACTTGCTTGAAGCAGAAATCAACCCACAATTAGCCAGCCATGGCGGCCAGGTTTCTTTAGCAGAGTTTACCGATGAAGGCGTTGTGGTGCTGAGATTTGGCGGAGGATGCCAAGGGTGCGGTATGGTGGATACGACCTTAAGCGAAGGCATTGAAAAAACGCTTATGGAAAAAATTCCGGAAGTGACCGGAGTGAAAGACATAACGGAACACGAACAAGGCGATAATCCTTACTACTAAAATCATGTTACATTGGTCCACAACATCTTAAGCGGAACTATCTACCTGTCATACATTGTAATGGATAACTTACCGCAGTCAGATCGCAACTGATTTGACTGCGATTAGATGAACTGAAATAGACAAGATCCAATTGACTGAGCAATTGCCATACTAGCGCTGTCGTTTTAGACTGCATCTATGTCGGATTTAACTTCAATTATAATCACCCTTAAATTAGCGCTAGTGACCAGCGTAATTTTGCTGCTTATTGGTTTACCCTTGGCTTGGTGGTTAGCACGTCCATCCCAATCCTTACTAGGCCAGCGAATAAAGCCCTTAATCGAAGCTTTTGTCGCCTTGCCATTAGTACTGCCACCTACAGTACTGGGATTCTATTTGTTAATTGCCTTTTCACCGGACGCTTGGTTTGGTTCAAGCTGGATAAAATTAACCGGCTCTAGCTTAGCGTTTAGTTTTTCAGGGTTGGTCATTGGCTCAATCATCTATTCCATGCCGTTTGTTATCCAACCATTACAAGCAACTTTCGCGGCAATTCCAGAAGCCACATTGGAAGTCGCTCGTAGCCTTGGCACAAGTGGCTGGCCACTCGTTCGACGCATTATTTTCCCACTAAGCAAAACAGGATTAATCAGCGCTTTTAGCCTCGGATTTGCCCATACCTTAGGAGAATTTGGTGTTGTCCTTATGATCGGTGGAAACATTTCTGAAGAGACTCGGGTGCTGTCTATTGCCATCTATGATCACGTTGAAACCTTGCAATTTGAGCAAGCTCATCAGTTGTCTATCGGTTTAGTGGTTTTTTCACTGATATTGCTCACTTGGCTGTACCGACAAAAAAATAATCGAATTGGTTTTAGTTGATGATAAAAGTTACCCTTAATTGTCAATATCAACAGTTTAACTTGAGTATCAATCAAGCACTGCCGTGTGACCAAATAATCGGTTTATATGGTGCGTCCGGAAGTGGTAAATCTAAATTTATTCGACAAATTTGTGGCTTAGATAAACGGTTTATTCAAACAGCTCAGCTGAACTATAAGAACTCAGAATGGGTTAACTCAAAAAGCGGTCAATTTTTAGCGAGCGAACATCGAGGCATCGGATATTTACCTCAAAGTGTTGACCTTTTTCCGCATCTTAATGTTGAAGAGAATATAAGATTTAGCTTAAACAATGGCCGCTTAGCCAATCATAACAATCAAGATTCACGTTTGGACTTTGACTTATTAGTTAACACTTTAAACTTGAAAGCGTTGTTAGGTCGTATGCCTTGGCAAATTTCAGGCGGACAGAAGCAACGTGTTGGACTCGCACGAGCCATCATTGCCAGTAAAAATTTATTATTATTAGACGAGCCTTTTTCGGCACAAGATGACGTGCATAAAAGTCAAATCATGAGTTACCTAAAAATGCTCAATCAGACAACGCGGCTGCCAATTGTTTTTGCCTCACACAACCGAATTGAACATGCCTTTTTAAGTCAGAATTTAATGACATTTGAACAAGGTACAATCGTGCAGTCCGGAATTTATGATGATGTTGCAACAGATATAAACGGTAGCTTTGCACAGACTACAGACGCAGTTAACCATATCGTTGCAACCGCCGAAGAATTCCATGCCGAATACTCGATCAACTTATTAAGCCATCAGGGGCATTCCATTTGGGCTGGTAACAAACCACTTAAGCCATCGACAAGCGTATTACTAGAAATTAAAGCAACCGATATTTCAGTCAGTAAACAACCCAATTCACAGTCAAGCATTTTGAACTGTTTGCCGGTAAGAGTTGTCAACTTCACCGAAATTAACCAACATCAATTTTTGATAAAATTGGCTTTTGCTGAGTGCTTTTTAACGACATTTATCACCAAAAAGTCATTGGTTGAATTGGCGATTGAAGAAGGCATGTCTTTATTCGCTCAATTTAAATCAATCACAGTATTACCCTTCGAAATCGCACTCACCAATGATCGCCCTCTCGTCAATCACCAACCAATGTTGCAACCAAAAAATGAAGCTTAATTCGAATAGCAGCGTATATCGCAGGTTGCATCAGATGGCTTTAACACCAAAGCGTCAGATAGGGCAATTAGCGCTTGGTTCGTTCATTTCGCTAGTTGCCATGTTAGCACTTATAATTACCAGCGAATTAGAGAGCTCGCTAGTTTTCTATTCGCTTAGCTTTATACTCGTCTTGGGGGTAATTTACGCAATACCCGGCTATATCGGTATTTGGGTTTGGCGAATGCGCGATGTCTTGTTTGACCAAGAGAATAAAGACGATTAATAGCGCAAGCGCCAAGAGTAAGCGACAAGTTGGTTGCTAATCAACAAATGCCACTGCTAAACTAGTTTAATGGATGGGCTTAACATACTCTTTTAAGAACTAATATATCAAAGTCAACGGACTGTTTTTAGTCCGCTGAAATTAAGCATGGAACGCCGTTATTGGGAGCAACATAATTATGGAGCAACACTGGTTAAATCAACTTTATCAGCAGCTACCTTTTCAAGCACTAGACTATGTAGTAATTAGCCTAAACTTACTCATTTTTGTATTTGCCGGCTGGGTTATTCGCCGCTCGCCCAATAACAAATCGAACTCCGCCACTCGCAATCGAATGCTTGGCCTCCGAGCCATCAATCTTGCCCTATTCATGATCTATGCCTTTACCGGCTTAGTAGAAATTTTACTTGGTTTTAGAATTTCTCACTTACAGCAAATCTCGCAAACCGGACTGACCATTTTGCTTGCGTATATTATTTTACATTACGTGCAAGACTGGATCGTGTTGCGTTTTGGAAAGACAAAGCAAATCGACGGCGAACAGTTTCGCAGCGACTCTTATGCCAGTGAGGTAATCGGTTTAATCGGACTACTGCTTGTCGCATCCATCGCGTTTTTAGTTATCATCAATATTTGGGAGCTCAATAGTTGGTTGCAGGCCACTTCAGTGGTAGGTGGAATTTTAATTATTTTATTTGCCTCTAAAGATTATTTTTTAGGCGATATGATCAGTGGCTTAATTATGCACTACAACAGTTCGGTCGAAGCGGGCTCAGTTATTCGAGTTAAAGAATTCGACATCGTTGGCGTAGTCATTCAGATCACGCTATCGCAAACCACGATACGAGATTTAGTACAAAAACATGAAATAACCATCCCTAATTCGAAGCTTCGAAATGCGACAGTCGAAACACTCTCAAACTGCAGCAAAAGTGGATTTAAAGACTACTTGGACTTCAAGATAGGCTACGAACACTCGCCCGCATCTGTGGAAGGTTTTTTGCAACAAGTTTGGCAACAATCGGTAGAAGCAGAAGCAGGAATGAACGCAGAGATCAAGCCGAGTATTATGGTTGTTGATAATGGCGACCACGCGGTTACTTGGCGGCTGTTTTATTATTTAAAAAACCCTTATCGCGTCATGCAAGCTCGAAACAAAGTCCAAACAGTGGCCTTTAAACTAAGCCAACAAGAAGCCATCGGGCTGAATACGCCTGTCACTCATCAAATATTAAATCAGGTAAACGAACACGTCTTAAGCTAAAATACACCAAGTCTTGTTAACTTATTGTATTTAAAGGCAAACGGCTTGCATTTATAGTTCTTTCTGTTATATTGCCCGCCCATTAATATGCCTATGAGGCATATTCATAAAAACTCACATTTTTTTAAATTATCAAGTGTTCTAAGATTCGCATTTTTTAAATCCCTCTACTACACTCAAAGTACTCAAAACCACTAATTTAAATGGCATTCTAATGGATTTCGTAAGACGATTATCAGTCCAAACCAAAATCTTGGTCATTCCTGTTTTTGGTGCGATCGGATTTTTAATCTACTTGTTGACCAGTATGTTTGCAATGAGCGATAACGTTACGCTGTTGAAAAACGCAAAAGATGTGCAATTTCCACTACTGCAAATTTCTGAGCGTAGTCTGATCTCGCTGGATAACATAAAAATTAAATTAAGTGACGCAGTTTCGATGGGCGAAGAAGAGCAGCTACAAGAAGCATCTGAGTTGTACACCACTTTAAAAGATCAACTCAATGAAGCAGCTCGAATTGACAATGAGATCGGCGCCGAAATTAACGAAATATCGGCCCAATTAGACAGCTATTTTCAACATGCGTACAGCCTTTCCAAAGGTATGCTGGACGAGACCATCGACTTTTCGACGGTTGGCGATAGTAGTACCAAAATGTCTAAACTTCTCAGCGACTTACAAGAACACCTCAAGCGTTTTAATCAGCAGCGAAACCAGGATTTCTTGCAGGCTTTTGTTACCGTAGAAGAGAACACTGAAGCAACTAACTCACTCGGTATTATCATTGGGGTTGCTACCATTGTATTACTGTTCGCTGTTGCGATTCCAATTAGTTTATCGATTAAATCGAGCTTAACCGACATTATTGGATCAATGAAAAATATTGCCGAAGAAGATGGCGACTTAACGGTAAGAATCAGCACTCAAAACCGCGATGAAATCGGCGATTTAGTCTATTGGTTTAACAGCTTTATTGTAAAACTACATAATGCCATTGAACAAACGGTTGGCACCGCCAAACCATTGGCTAAGGCAGCAGATTCCATCCGCGAGCTGACTCATCGTTCGCAAATTATCTTTGAAGAACAGCAAACTAGCGCCGAACAATCCAAGCTCTCAGTCG
The DNA here is from genome assembly GCA_965230525.1 of Kangiellaceae bacterium. Taxonomy (GTDB): domain Bacteria; phylum Pseudomonadota; class Gammaproteobacteria; order Enterobacterales; family Kangiellaceae. Next base: position 2,039,058 of record OZ246008.1, on the reverse strand, counting down.
AAGAAATGAATCAAAGCGTGGAAAGAATATCGCAAAATGCGCAACAAGCATCTGAATCGGCAAGAGAAGCCACCACCGATGCGAATAAAGGATTTGATGTTGTACAAGAAACTGTCTCAAGTATTAGCCAACTTGCCGATAACATAACCGATTCATCGACAGCGGTGAACAAACTTGAACAAGGCTCCAATAAAGTCAATGTTGTATTGGAAGTTATTAAAGGTATTGCAGAACAAACTAACTTGCTTGCACTCAATGCGGCTATCGAAGCAGCAAGAGCGGGCGAACAAGGTCGTGGTTTTGCAGTAGTTGCTGATGAAGTGAGAAATTTGGCGTCGAGAACACAAGAGTCAACAGAAGAAATCAATGTGATTCTTGATGAGCTAAAGTCGGCGGCGGATGATGCTGTTAGCAAAATGGAACTCAGTCAAAATATGGCGGAAAACAGTGTCAACAACGCTAATTTAGCGGGTGATAGCATACAAGATATTACTACTAAGATTGTACGGATTGACAAAATGAACCAAGAAATTGCTGACGATACCAAATACCAGTCAGAAGTTTCACATTCTTTGGTGAGGAAAGTCTCTGCGATTCAAGAGAAAACAAGCGAATCCAATAAGGCCAGTGCACAACTTGATGAGGCAAGTGGTCAATTATCGGAATTAGCCAGTGTACTAGACACCATAACTTCGCAATTCAAAGTTTAACTAACCTAACAACAATAGCTTAACTAACCTTTTCGGGATTTTAATTTTAACTATAACTAACCGTTTGATTTACTCAACGTTTTGGAGATATAAACAATGGCACTTTTCAAAAAACTACTACTCGTCGGCTGTTTGATGTTTAGTTGGCAAACATCGGCAGCAGAAATTGATTTTTCTGGATTTGCAACAATCGCTGGTGGTTTAACCATGGACGAAGATGAGGAACTGCTTGGCTATAACGATAGCTTTAGTTTTGATAATGGTTCGCTAATCGCATTACAGGCTTCCAGCGACCTAGGAAATGGCTGGGGCGTTACAACACAGCTTCTCGCTCGCGGCTCTGAAGGCTGGGACATCAACGCCGAGTGGGCTTACATTAGTTATGATGCAAGCGATAACTGGCGGTTATTGTTCGGAAGACAACGAGCGCCATTTTACATGTATTCTGATTTCTTAGATGTATCTTACGCTTATCATTGGATTAAGCCACCTGCTGGAGTTTATAGTCTTCCATTTGATGTATTTGATGGAATAGGCTCTATCTACACTGGTACTCTAGGCAGCTTCGATACAACTTTACAACTTTCATATGGTCGCAATTCAGACACAGCATTTATATTCACCGAAGAAATAGAAACAGACTTCGCGGATATTGTTAGTGCATCGTGGACAATGAATATGGACTGGTTTACTTTTCGAGCGAGTTATGCCCAAGCAGATTTAACAATTCCTTTCACTACAATTGTTCCTCTTACCGACGGATGGAGAAACCCTGCGTTTGCTCCACTCGGAGACTTTAGTGGTATTGCTGATGGGTTAGAAATTGTCGAAGATAAAGGTACGTTTGCTAGCGTCGGGTTCACAATTGACCTCGAAACAATCTTGATTGTAGCCGAATATACGCAAATAGAGCCAAGCGATAACTTCTTCCCAGATCAAGACTCCTATTATATTTCCTTCGGTAAAAGGATCGGAGACGTATTAATTCACTTTACTTATGGTGAAGACGAAGATGTTTCAGACTTTTCTCTTTTTTCCGATGTTCCTCAGGGTGTAAGCCCTCAATTAGACGGACTACTTCTTCAGAGTCAGGGCTTACTAACATCGGTTGAAGAAGACAGCACATCTTATACTCTAGGCTTAAGATGGGACGTGTCTAGCTCTGTAGCGGCTAAATTTGAATTTTCTAAGTTTGACGATGAGCATCCCGCATTGGCCTCTGAAGCCTCGTTGTTTCAGTTCGCTTTAACAACAGTATTTTAGGAGGGCGTTAACATGAAATTATTTAATAAATTATCAATTACCTTCCTGCTGTCATTGCTATTTATTTTGGCACCTACGGTATCGGCTGAAGTTTTAGTAATTACTAATCCTTCTAATAGCGCAGCACTCACTGAAAGCGATGTTAAGCGTATCTTCCTCGGAAAAATGAAATCATTTCCTGGTGGCGGTACCATCTTATCGGTTAATCAATCGACAAGTTCCGATGTTCGCAAGACTTTTGACAAAGCGGCCTTAGGAAAATCGCCAAGCCAAATGAAAGCTTATTGGTCAAAATTGGTTTTCAGTGGTAAAGGCAATCCACCGAAAGAATTGGCTAGCGACGCGGAAGTCATCAAACTGGTTGCAGAGAATCCGGCTGTCATTGGTTATATTGATGCGGCCAGCAAAACTAGTGATGTAAAAGTAGTTGCAAGTTACAAGTAAGCAACTTTGACTTGCTGAAAGCCTAGAGCTTTCATAAAAATAGCGGAGCAATTAATTGTTCCGCTATTTTTTTAACTGGCGTTTTTGTTAAGTCCTTTATTGCACCTTACCGCTTAAAATAAGGTGTCTACTTTTTTAAGGTCGCTCCACACTCGCAACTAGCCACTCGCAACTAGCCACTCGCAACTAGCCACTAGCCACTAGCCACTAGCCACTCGCAAAAACCCCTAGAGACCTAGAGAAAAATCTTTCCTGGGTTCATTATATTCTGTGGGTCAAAAATAGCCTTTATCTTTTTCATTTCAGCAACTGAATCACCATGCTCGGCAAGTAAGAAATGTCGTTTACCGATGCCGATACCATGTTCACCGGTGCAAGTACCTTCCAATGCCAAAGCTCGCGCCACCAACCGCTCATTGGCTTGATTGGCGATTTCTCGCTGAGTTTCTTCGAACAAAATCATGACATGAAAATTTCCGTCACCCACATGACCAATAATAGGCGCTAATAATCCAGTGGAATCCATATCTTTTCGTGTTTCTAACAGGCATTCTGGAAGTTTTGAAATAGGGACACAAACATCAGTAGTGATCATCGAAGCGCCTGGTTGAAGCCCGCGATTGGCATAGTAAGCTTCGTGTCGAGCAGCCCAAAGCTTGCTTCGGTCCTCTGGCTGTTCCGCCCAATTAAATGACTGCCCCGAATTTCCTATTGCGATGTCCTCCACCATTTGAATCTGTTCTTGGACTGCCGCAGGGCCGCCGTGAAATTCTAAAAATAGCGTGGGCAGTTCTGGATATTCTAACTTAGAGTGCATTTTTATCGCTTTCATTTGAACCTGATCGAGTAGCTCAACTCGCGCTATAGGCACCGCACATTGCAACAGCTCGATTACAGTAGTCACTGCATCTTTTAAGGAATCAAAGGAGACCACCGCTGCCGCAATTTTTTCTGGGATGGGGCTTAATTTTACCGCTACTTCAGTAATCACTCCTAAGGTTCCTTCTGAGCCAACGTAAACCGAAGTCAAGTCGTAACCCGCTGATGATTTCCTAGCGCGCCCCCCTGTTTCGATGACTTCACCATGAGGTGTAACGACCGTGAGACCAATCACATTGTTCTTCATCGTGCCGTAGCGAACGGCATTGGTTCCTGACGCTCGGGTTGCTGACATTCCACCAAGGGTTGCATTTGCGCCTGGGTCGATCGGAAAAAATAATCCCATGTCACGAATGTACTGATTAAGTTGTTCTCGAGTGACGCCTGCCTGAACTCGAGCATCCATATCTTCTGGGTTAACCTGAATAATACGATCCATTTTTGAGCAGTCGATACACACTCCACCACTTGGTGCCGCAACATGCTGCTCCAATGACGAGCCAACACCATAGGGAATAATTGGCACTTGTAGGCTAGCGCAAGCTGCAACAATTTTGTTTACTTCTTCGGTAGAGTTAGGATAGATCACAACATCCGGTGCAAGCGAATCTTCATGACCTGGGTCGCGACCATGATGTTCGCGATCAGAAATAGAAGTTGTTAGTCGATCTTGAAAAACTGGCTTTAATTGGTCAATTAGCGACCGCAGAGATTGTTCGTTCATAAGTGGCAAGTTTAGTGAATTAAGCTGTGAGCAGTATAACCTTCTGATTTATCCTTGTCATGAATATAACCAATAGCTATTAATATCCAATCAATAAGGACCTCAACAATTCAAGCTGAAAATTTTCACCACTCATGGCATAATTAAGTCACCTTATTGAACTCGCGACTGGGAGATGGTTATGCCAAAGCACTATCTATTAGCACTGATTCAATCTGCTGTCATTTTGACTCTAATGTTAGGCTGTGGCGGCTCTAGTTCTGATGAGGAGCAATTTGATCTCGAATTAGCCGCAGTAGCCAACTACCAGCTTCAGCCAACTGATACGCTCCTTGCGAGTGTCAACGAACGCCTTGAAGGCCTAGCCATTCAAACGTTTTTCGAAGAGTCGTTCGCAATATTGCAGGAGCGAAATTCTGAAGGGGCAATTTCAGAGGGCCTCGCTAATCAATCTCCGCTGGGCACCTATGAACTCAATAACATTTCCGATGAGTTTGCCGAACAAACGAGCGCAATCGAATCTTTAATTTTGCAGAAATTACTCAGTTATGATGTCGAAGTACTTTCGTTCGACGACAAATTATCTTTTGATATCTATCAAGCCTATTTGGAAAATCAAATCGAATGGTTTAACTATAAGAACTTTAGTTTTCCAGCTAGTTTTGGTTTTTTTGGCTACCCTGGCGCCACCGAACAATTTTTTACTGAAATCGTTCCGATCAATTCCAAACAAGATGCAGACCTATATTTGTATCTGCTTAATCAAATCGGTCGGCGGTTTAACCAAATTGAAACTCTTTTAGAAACGCGACAAGCAGCGGGAATTATTGAGCCTGCTATAACTCTGACTTTTTCTCGTGATGCAGTCCGTGCAATGGCAAACTCTAACGTTTCAAGTACTTCCTATTACACCAACTTTGAAGAGAAAATTTCTCAGCTTTCACTGCCAAGCTCAGACCGCTCTGAACTCATGGCACTATTGAGGTTAACTATCGAACAACGCGTATTACCTGCATATCAAAGCCTCTCCGATAAAATGACCGAACTGCTGAGCAATGCTCCAAGTAATATTGGTTTTGGTCAGTACGAAGGTGGTGATGAGTTTTATCAATTTGTTTTAAATTACTATACCTCGGGTGAGCAAACACCGGCCGAAATACACCAACTCGGTCTCGATGAACTCGCGCGAATACATGCAGAAATGAGAGTTATTTTCGACCAACTGGGCTACCCGACAAACGAATCCCTAGGCCAACTTTTTACCAGAGTGGATCGTGATGGCGGCACGATTAATGGTTCTAATGCTGTGGCTTTTTATGAAGATATTATTGCGGAAGCATACACGCGACTTCCCGAAGTTTTCTCTACCATTCCAGAACAGCAAGTCATTGTGATTGGCGGGGACACCGGTGGATTTTATATTCGCGGCTCAGATGATGGCAGTCGGCCTGGCGCTTTTTATGCCAATACTAGTAGTAACCTAGCTTACACTCGCATGCCTACCTTAGCTTATCATGAAGCCGTTCCCGGCCATCATTTACAAATTGCTTTGGCCCAAGAACTGTCTCTGCCAGAGTTTAGACGCCGTATAAATTTTACTTCGTTTGTAGAAGGTTGGGGACTTTATGCTGAGAGGTTGGCTAAGGATCTGGGCTGGTATCAAGGCGATCCCTATGGCGACCTCGGTCGACTGCAGTTTGAAGCCATGAGAGCGGCTCGGTTGGTAATCGATACGGGAATTCATGACTTGGGTTGGAGTTACACTCAAGCCGATCAGTTTCACCTTGAAAACGTGGGCTACAACGGCTCAATTGCGCGCTACAGTGTATTCCCTGGGCAAGCCACTGCTTACATGACAGGCATGCTGTCAATTCTTGAATTTAGAGACCGTGCAGAGCAAGCCTTGGGGGATAACTACGATATTAAAGCATTCCACTCAACGGTTATTGGCAGCGGCTCGATGCCAACCAATTTACTAGAAGAGTTAATCGATCGATATATTGAGGAAAACCTCCCTAGTTCCAGCAATTAACCAAAATCGGCTCGTTCCAGTAGTCTAAACCGCGCCACATATTCTCTGCAGTTGTCTGTTTTCTGCACTACAATTAAACAATGGATTATGGCCGCAGTAACATAACAATTGCGCGGGTAATGATTACTATTTTGGTAGTCGTTGTGATTAAACTTGGGAGCGTTTTAAATGAACTCTAAATACTTCCTAGCAGAGATTTCGGAGGATTTCTTACGCTGTCTTTCCAATTTAATCACCTCCTGGCCCAGTCCAAATAATGGTAACCGTGGCTATATTCTGCGCACTAGCAACAAAAAAAGCCAACCCGGTTATTTCTGCTCGGAGCCGCTTAAAGACCAGCACTTATCAACTATTTTTGACTTTTTTTATCAGCAGAAAGCTTCGAGTATATCTGGCGTAAACCTCGGCCTTTCTGAAGTTGAACCTATTATTCATATTGTTGAAAAATGGCTCTTCAGCAACAACCATTCTCAAACTCTTCAACTCGCTGTTTATCCACTTTCAAATCCCAACGAAGAAATACTTGGTTTTTGTTTTGAAAGTTATGAACCTGAGCAAAACCCCACGCTCAGTTCAGAGTCAGTCCATAACTCGCTATCCGAATTAACCAAACTCATGGAAGGTTTTATAAACACAGTGTGCTTTCCACTGACTGATAGCCAGGAGTTAAAAGTTACTGATTTGGTGCGCAAAAATAAATCACTTACAGAACAGTTAGCGGCGTTAGAACAGCATGCTCAAACGGACCCGTTAACCGGATTATTAAATCGCGCTTTTTTTGAAGAACATTTTGAACTGCTGCTTCATACGGCCAAACGGAATAAACAAACCTTAGTGGTTGTACTGATCGATTTAGACGACTTTAAGAAAATTAACGATACATTAGGCCACAAAGCGGGTGACAAGTTACTTAGAACGGTGGCTCGGCGACTCAAAGATTGCGCCAGAAAATCAGATGTTGTCGCAAGACTTGGAGGCGATGAGTTTGTTCTAATTATTAATGATCCTATTAACAAGCAAGCCGCTTTGGAAGTGATAGCAAGAATACTTGCAGAAGTGTCTTCATCAGTTCAACTTGAACATCGTAAGCATATCGTCAGTTGTAGTATTGGGTTTAGTGTCTATCCCGATGACGCTCAAACAAGAGACGAGTTATTAAAATATGCCGACTCAGCAATGTATCAAGCAAAACGTAAAGGCAAAGGCAAATTTCATTACTACTCCGAAGAACTGCAACATGAGATTCAGGATCGCATAGCACTAGAGTCTGAACTTCGCGATGCCGTTGATCATCAGGATTTTGCACTTTTCTATCAACCGCAAATGGATATGCGGAATGGGAAAATGGTGGGTATGGAAGCTTTAATTCGGTGGCAGCATTCTAAAAAAGGGATCATATCTCCGATAGACTTTATACCTCTTGCCGAAGAAATTGGCTTAATTCTTGTCATAGGTGATTGGGTGATTGAACAGGCCTGTGAGCAACTCGCGTTTTGGCGTTCAAAAAACTTGCCGTTGCACCCTGTTTCCGTCAACCTTTCGGTAAAGCAGCTATTGCAAAACGATCTTGCAGAACATATACAATCGTCATTGGAGAAACATAAAGTCCCAGCCGAGTTAATTACTATAGAAATCACTGAAAGCTTGGCACTTGAAACCGCGCAAGAACAACTCGAAGTACTTAATAAAATCAAGCAAGTTGGAGTAAGGATTTCAATTGATGACTTTGGAACCGGCTATTCAAACCTAAACTATCTAAAGAAATACCCAATTGATGAAATTAAAATTGATAAGTCCTTTGTCGATGACATCACGCATGACCCACATGATAAAGCCATTGCAAAGACCATCATTGCAATTGCTCATAACCTAAAATTAAAGGTAGTCGCGGAAGGTGTCGAAACCAAACAACAACTCGCTATTTTGGCGAAAAACAATTGCGATATAATGCAAGGCTACTATTTCAGCCAGCCGCTTCCAGAACGTGAAATGACCGAACTACTTGAGCAAGCCACCAGTATGGATTTAGAGGGTGTTCGTTGCACAGATTATCAAAGAACTTTATTAGTGGTAGATGATGAAGCCAATATCCTTTCATCTTTAAAACGACTTTTTAGAAAGCTGGATTTCACCGTGCTCACTGCCGAAAACGCCGAACAAGCATTGGATATTATGGCTTTAAATGAAGTCGGCGTCATCCTCTCAGACCTATCAATGCCTAAAACTAATGGCATTGAGTTACTGCAACTGGTACAAGAACTCTATCCCTATAGCGTACGAATGATACTTTCGGGACAATCTGAATTTGAAAGTGCCCGTGATGCAATCAACAAAAGCTCTATCCATAAATTTATTACTAAGCCCTGGTCGTCCAAAGAACTAGTGCAGGATATTGAAGATGCATTTAAGAAATATGAGAGTCAATTTTATTAAAGCTTGGATTAGAGTTGCAGTTTAGTATACCAACTCGAGCGCAGCACTTTTTAGAGCTCGCATAATGAATGGTTTTGAGTTGAGCTGGTTTTGAGTTGAGCTGGTTTTGAGTTGAGCTGGTTTTGAGTTGAGCTGGTTTTGAGTGGGCATGCTTGTCGTACTTTTTTATGGAAGCAGAATTCAAGGATAAGTCTCTCCGCAGGCTGAAAAGCCCTTAATCACAAACGCGCCCACAGCTAAAAAAACACCAAGACAAAAAATCCCAAAGAGCCAGATAAAAACTTCGCAATCCCATCCAACTCAAGCACAATTACCACTTAATTCTTAATATAAACGTCAAGCGGCAAATCATAGACTTTCTCAAAAGCGATAAGTCGCTTAATACTTTCTTCAGTCAATGCCTTACCTTTATTAATTAATAACAATCCTTGCCCGTTGGAGCAGTCTCGACTTAATATCATGCCAGGTTGCAATTTCATGGTTGTCAGCTTTAACTCATCTAATGCTTTAGTCTCCGTTTCATTTGACTTAGCAATATCCATAAACAAGTTGACCAATTCAGGATCGTAAAGCTTTTCTTTGTGCGAGACTAAGAACTCCCTAGCTTGCTCTGGTTTGTGTTGAATGCCGTCATACTTTCCGGCCTGTAGTAGATAATAATCTTTAACTATGCCAAGCACCTTACATCCGATTGGGATCTCTTCCATTGCTAAAGCATCCGGAGCGCCGCTTCCATCGAGATATTCGTAGTGATGCTCAATGATTCGCGCAGTATCGCTAAAGTTTGCGATATCACCCAATACACTCGCGCCAATTTCAGGATATGTCATCAGCTTTTCAAGATCTTCTACCTCAAGAAGCTCTACCGGTGTTTCCAATAGCGATTCTGGCAATGCTAATTTTCCAAGCTCAAATAGTAACCCTGAATAGTATATTTGCTTTATCAGGTATTCGTTCAAACCAGCTTTTTCGGCAAGCTCTCGAGCCATCACTGGGAGCTCTGGGTAATCTCGAATCAACATGTGTTCTTTACTGCAAATGGCGTGAGACAATAGTTTAATCACCGCTTCGTAGCTGCTGGCTAATTCTTCGTAAGCTTTATCGAGCATTCCTTCTGCTTGTTTAAGTTCGTTTACTCGATCATTAACTTTTTGTTCAAGTTGTTTATTCCAGTCGCGCAGCTGTTTATTTTGTTTGTGCGTTAATAGCAACAGTCTTTCTTTTTCTCTTTCGAGATGACTTATTTTTAACAGCGATGAAACTTTTAATTTTAGGTCGTTATCTTCCCAAGGCTTGCTGACATAGCCACTTATTTTACCTTCGTTAATCGCTCTTATCGTTGACTCTTGATCGGAGAAGCCTGTCAAAAGAATACTCGGAACATTTTTACGAATATCTTTGGCAAGGCTGAGGAATTCCGCGCCATCCATATGAGGCATTCGCATATCGGAAATAATAATATCAATTTTGTTCTCGCGCAGAACTTGAAGTCCTTCCTCACCGCTTTCGGCCAAGAATATTTCATAACCTGATTTTCTAAAGAGTCGCTTTAGCGAGACCAGAATATTTTTCTCATCATCGACACACAACAATTTTACGGGCTTCTCTAGCGCTTCTTGTGGTGCTTGCTTTTGTTCAGTTTCCGACATATTTATTCTCGTTTTAAATTAATTAGAATTTTTTGCTTCTTTTGCTTTTCTCGCTTTACGCGCTTTAAAAACGCCTAAGCTATCTAAGAGCTTACTTTCTTTGTGTTTCATATAGTAAATTAATTCAGTTCGCGCTACTTCTCGCTCAATTCCGTTTTCCATTAAGTGGGTGAGTACTTTATCGAATGCTTTACGCCTATATTCGCCCTTTTTAGACATATCGCGGCGATCAGCAAAAAAGTCGAGCAACGTCGATCCACAAGTGCAGTTTCTAAACACTTCTAAAATGGTGTTACCATCATCACCTTCGGATGACTTAAACCCACTTTTCCCCATGATGCCTTCAGTTTTTTGCACAAAATCATCGGCACTTTCATAAACCTTGCCACAGGTTTCACACTTTTTAGGGAATGAGTTTTGCTCTAATTCCACTAAATCATCAAAAAGCGATTGCGCACTCATTCCTCTTCTTCCAGTCCGGCCTGTAGTACCGAATCATCCGACGCTTCCAAGTCTTCGTGAACAATGGGTAGGTGAATAGTAAAACAAGTCCCTTCACCAATGGTGCTCTCTACTTCAATTTTTCCGCCGTGATTTTCCATGATGCCATAGGAGATAGATAACCCTAGCCCCGTCCCCTGCCCTACCGGTTTGGTGGTAAAAAACGGATTAAAAAGTTGTGATAAATGCTCTTCGTCTATACCGCTACCATTGTCAGCAATGGAGATGTAAATCATTTTTTCATCACATTTAGTATCAACTCGAATAATTCCCTTCTCTTTGATCGCATGCCCCGCATTGATTAATAGATTCATAAAGATTTGATTTAATTGATTAGGAAAACAATAAGTTGGTGGGATTTCACCATAATGGGTGTCGAGTTCACAGTGGTATTTAAGTTCGTTCCAAACAATAATGATGGCTTCTTTAATACACGCATTAATATCCGTTAGCTCACGCTTGTCTTCTCCTGCATGAGAGAAGTTCTTTAAGCTTTGAATGATTTTTTTCACTTTGTCCATACCAAACAGACACTCGTTTATGATCTCACTGGTGTCTTCGATTATAAATTCGACATCATGTTGTTTATTAATCGCTGCTATTTGCTGTTGAATTTCGGCGATAAGCACTTGCTCTTCATCGCCTTTGAATTGAGAGGTAAGGGAGTTAACATCCTTTGCAAATGCACTAAAGTCCGACACATACTCTTTGAGCGAATTTAGATTACTATTCACATAGCCTAGTGGATTATTCATTTCGTGAGCAACACCAGCGGCTAACTGGCCTACCGATGCCATTTTTTCAGAATGAACTAATTGATTTTGTGCAGCTTTCAATTTTGCAAGTTGATCTTCTATTTGGGTTCGAGCTTTATGTGCTGATAAGAAATGGCCGACATGCATGGTTACATAGGCGAGAATAGACATATCATTAAACGAATAACTGTCTTCTTTTGCGTAGCTCTGCACTACAATGCCGCCTTGAATACCTTCGCCATGGAAAGGCAGGAATAGCCATTGTTTTGGGATACTACCGATGACTTCAATTTTTTCTTCTTTACTTAATTTTTCAATTTCTAATTGATTTAGTACCACAGTGGCTCTTTTTGCGAGCGCATAACCGGTTAAACTGTGGCGCAATTTAGGATTGTTTTGTTCTTTTAGCTGTTCTGGATCAATCGAGTCATTTTGATCCGTTATATAAGGAATTTCGATTAAGTTGTTTTCTTCTAACACGATATAGAAATTATCGACCTCCATAATTTCGGTTAGGAGTAAGAAAATTCGCTCGTAAATACAATTAGGGTTATCTTGCTCAACTTCCATTTGAGAGATTTCAGATATAACACTCTTAACAGCTAATTCCTTTTGCAGCTGCAAATTTTCTCGCTCTAATTCAGCAACGCGAGTCTTATATTCATCGAGGTCAGAAGATTCCATAGCAAATCCCTTCTAAAGCGTTTCAAGTCAACTGCTTGACACCTATTTAAGCATAGAACAAAACTTGCAAAACGCAATGAATTATCAGCACCAAAGGCTGGATTCATCAGACTCTTTTTAAACGGTGAATTGCACGGTATCATTTTAAGGCGGAAGTGTTGCTTGCAAGCGCTCGATAAGGCTTGCTATCAAACCAAAGCGTGCAAAGCGGGTTCAAAGGCAATTGCAGATACATCCACAGCTAACACCAGTACTCAATTGACTCACTTATTATCAAGCAGGCACCGTTAATCATTAGTCACAACGATTCTGAACTTTGTTAGTAATCGCTAACGCTTATAGAAGGGTATCGACTCTATTTGTTGGCGAAACTCGGAAAGCGCCTGTTCTGAGTAGGGTGTGTGTACTCGCTCAGTGGAAGGGGGATGAAATTCAACACTGACTCCTTCTCGATATGCCTTTTTGGGCCTTATTGGGCGAGCCGAAAAACCGCCACCACAATTTGGGCAGACATTATTAAGCTTCTCTTCTACACAACTTTGACAGAATGTACATTCGTACGAGCAAATATAGGCTTGTCTCGAGTCGGGTGGCAGTTCGATATCACAGACTTCACAATTGGGTTTCAGAGTCAACATAGACGCTCCTACATGTTATTTGCCACATTAGCTATCAATTCTATCCTACCTAATTATACGCGATCGTGGATAGATTCTAATTTTAATTAACCCGCTTAAACCAGAATAGCATCTGTGCATATTTGAGCTATACTGATTAAATAACCTGAACTTGGTATAACGAGGGCCAAAATCATGTCAATTTTTGTCCTTCATACGTTATCGGTAAATCAATTAGTTAGGAAGAGATACAAGCAATACGCTTGACTATCATGATTATTTGAGTGGTTGGCTTAGCAAGCTTGAGCGTTTGAAAACAAGCATTTAGTAGTGATCTCATGTGAATGCCGGTTCGATATGAAGGCTAATGATAAAAGCCTGTGATTCAAGCTCTAAATAAGGATTACATTTTGAATACTAATTCCAAGAAAAAATTGACCGCTTTGGTCGTTGAAGATGATTTGGACAGCTTAGAAATTTTAACCAGCATTTTGGATGAAACTTCTATTATTCATTGTGAAACGGCCCGCACAGGCAAACAAGCAATCAAATTCTTTAATGATAATAAACCTGAAATCACTTTTCTAGACATCGATATTCCAGCACCAAACGGAATCGAGACACTCAGACAAATTCGCCAAAAAGACAGCAAAGCAAAGGTCGTTATGGTGACCGGCATTAGCGATATTAATACGGTCAAAGAAGCGATTGCTTTAGGCGCTTTTGGCTATGTTGTTAAACCTTTTGTCCCTGAAAAAATTATTAGCCTGTTGAAGAAACTCCGTGAATAAATCAGAAAAAGCAAAAATACTCATTGTCGATGACAGCGAAACTAACAGAATGCTTCTTCAATTTACCCTTGAAGAACTGGGGTTTGAAACAGCTGAAGCCGGCGATGGTGAAAAAGCAGTTGAGATGGCATTAGAACAAGACTTTGCCGCAATTTTTATGGATATCAATATGCCTAAAATGGGGGGTATTGAAGCATTGCAAGCGTTGATGGCTCTGAATTTTTCTAACCCAATTATCGCTTGTAGTGCCGAAGAAGATTTTGATGCCATTGAACAATTTTTACAAAAAGGATTTGCCGCATTTGTGCCCAAACCAATTGAACCGGAACAAGTCGCTAATACATTACAATCTTTAGGTGTCACGACCGAACAATCGACATCTCGCCTAGAGCGAAAACACCAACAAAAAGTACAAGAACTAAGCAATCGTTTTTTAGACAATTTACCGGTTATTATTAATAAGTTGAGTAGTGCCATAAAAACCCAAGACAGTGATGCTTTGCGCCGCTTTAGTCATAAATTAAAAGCTAACGCAGGTCATTTTGGATTGGAGAAAGTCAGCAAAATTAGTCGAGATATTGAATCAGCCGTCAATAAATCTCGCACCGATATAGCCATGGAAAAAGCGGAATTTCTGCTGTTTGAGTTACACAAAATTAATGACCAACAAGCCCACCACTGACAATCTATTCTTCGAGCTAGCCACGCTTATCGGCGCCGGAATTTCAGCCCTTGAAGCAGTAAAAAAAATTGCCACTTATTATGATTCGCTGGCAGATTGGTCACAAGTAATTAACTCGCTACAACGCGGTTCACGATTTAGCCAATCCTTGGCTAAGTCAAATCTCATTAACCGATTTGAAACTGAGTTAATCTCGGTTGCAGAAGATTCTGGCCGAGTAGAGCAAGGATTACAAATGCTTGCCAAAAGCCAACAGAAGCGAAAAGAGCGAGCCAGTCGCTTAAAGTCTAAACTACTCTACCCCTTTGCTATATTGCTAGTCGGGATGTTAATTTCTAGCCTTCTACGGCTGCTAAATGGACCAGACAATTCGCTATTATCAGTTTCAACTTTGCTAGGTATTCAGCTGCTGGCACTGTTTTGGCTCTATCGATGGGTTATCGGTCTCATTCAAAAGGGCGCGCATTATTGGCTGGCACAATTAGATCGCTACAATAAAAGCGACTGGTTTCAACTGCACTTCGATCACTTATTGATTGAGGTTATGTACTGGCATCAACAATCCGCGATTGATGCTAAAACCAGTTTTAATCGTATGACGAAGCTGTTTGAGTCTAAGCCGATAAAAAGGCAATTATTAAAAGCTTCCAGTTTGTGTGGCCAAGGTATAGGTTTGAGTAATGCGATAAGGCAATCTCAACTGCCTGTGTCAAAAGACACAATTCAGTTACTGAGCGCAAGTGAACAGGCTGGCGAATTGGAAAACACCCTAAAACGACGGCTAGAATTGATAGCCGAAGAAGCCGATTTGCAACTTAATAACCTCACCGATTGGCTGCCTCGGATAATTTATGGTTTTGCATTGCTGTATGCGCTTTTAGCCGTTTTCTAGTTGGTATTTAGATCAGTCGAATACCTGCGTTTGAATTAACTTTCGTGATAAACTGCGCGCCATGATTATATTGACTACACTCAACGCCAAATATATACATGCCAGCTTGGGCTTGCGGTATTTAATGGCTAATCTCGAAGAGCTTAAACCTAAAGCCGAAATTTGCGAATACACCATTCACTCGCGTCCGATTGACATTGCCGAAAAGCTCTTAGCTAAGCAACCCAAAATTGTTGGTTTCGGCATTTATATTTGGAACTGCCAAGAGACGTTAGCCGTTATTGCTCAACTAAAAGCAATATCTCCAGAAACGCAAGTGGTTGTAGGCGGACCGGAGGTGAGTTATGAGTCAGAAAACCAACCGGTATGTGAGTTAGCCGATTATGTAATAACAGGAGCCGCTGATAAGAGCTTTTATCAACTCTGCAACGCCATTATCAATAATCAACCACCGGAAAACAAAGTTCTCAATTCCAAACCTTTAAAACTCGACCAGTTAGTTTTACCTTATGAGCTGTACAGCGATGAAGACTTAAAACAACGAGTAATGTACATTGAAGCTTCACGAGGCTGCCCGTTCAAATGCGAATTTTGTTTATCCGCCTTAGATAAAACGTCCTACCCTTTTGAACTTGAGCGTTTTTTAGCTGAAATGGACAGGCTACACCAGCGTGGCGCAAGACATTTTAAGTTTGTCGATAGAACTTTCAATTTAAAGATTAAGACCACGTTGCAAATTCTAGACTTCTTCCTCGAGCGAATGAGCGACGATCTTTTTCTTCATTTTGAGGTCATCCCTGACCACCTTCCCGAAAAACTAAAAGAGAAGCTAACACAGTTTCCTGCTGGAACATTACAATTTGAGGTCGGGATTCAGACCTTCAATCAAGACGTACAGTCGCTCATTAGCCGTAAACAAAACAATCAAAAATCAAAAGAAAACCTGCTTTGGTTAAGAAAGAACACTCAGGCACATATCCATGCAGACTTAATTTTTGGTTTGCCAGGTGAGACACTAGAAAGTTTTGCTGAAAGTTTTGATCAACTTTACCAATGTCGTCCTCACGAAATCCAGATGGGTATCTTAAAGCGTTTGCGGGGTAGCCCTATCATAAGACATACACAAGCATTTCAACTTAAGTTTGATCCTCTGCCCCCGTACAGCATTTTGAGCACTAATACAGTCGATTTTTTTACCATGCAACGGATTAATCGCTTCGCACGCTACTGGGATATGATTGCAAACTCCGGTCGATTTTCTCACTCAATCGAGCATTTACTTAAAGATCAACCTTTTGAACGTTTTTTAGCGCTTTCCGATTGGTTATTCGCACAGACAGAGCAAACACACAAGATAAACTTAAAGCGATTATATGAATTAGTAGCGCAAGCGTGTGAGGGCCTTTTTGCAAAAGAGTACCCTAAGTTGATCGAAGCTATGGCGTTAGATTATGAACGCTCGAAACTTAAAGGCGCCTTTACAAGGCTATCGCTCAGTAATGTGAACCACTCAAAAACGGTCACAAAGGCAAAGCACTCCAGTCGACAAAAGAGACACCTTTGACGTGAAAGATTTAGGTTCAATCTAGGTACCCCCTGTGGATACTTGGATTTACTTTACCCTACTTGCCGCATTCATGCAGTCAATTAGAACAGCGGGACAAAAACAGCTGTCATTACACCTCACAGCAATAAGTACAACACTTGTTCGTTTTTTATTTGCTGTTCCTTTAGCTTGGCTCTATTTATTCCTGATTTCGCAATACATGCAGCTTAGTTTGCCAACTTTCTCTGGCGAATTTACTCGTTCGGCTTTGTTGGCGAGTGGCTCGCAAATTTTAGCGACTGCATTAATGATTAAAGCGTTCCACTATAAAAATTTTGCCGTAGCCACTAGTTTAGTTAAAACAGAAGCCGTGTTGACCGCATTGTTCGGAGTACTTGCTTTTAATGCTGCACTTTCAAGTGTTGGTTGGTTATCTGTTGTCATCGGCGCCGTTGGCGTCGTGATTCTTAGTCGTTCTGATCTTAGTTACCACTCGATATTCAGATCGCCCGCGGCCCTTTATGGTATTGGAGCCGGTATTTTTTTTGCACTTTCAACCTTATGGATTCGGCAAGCAAGTTTATCACTAGACACCCAGCTGATGCTTTCGGCAGCCTTTACTTTAGCCTTTATGGTGACTGTTCAAACAGCAGCTATTGTCAGCTATCTACTATATAAACAACCGAAACAAATAAAATTGATCGCAAAGCATTGGAAACTAGCTGGTTTTGTCGGGGTTGCTAGCATGCTAGGATCGGTCGGCTGGTTTACCGCAGCTAGTTATCAAAATGCTGCCTATGTGAAAGCACTTGGGCAAATCGAATTTTTCTTCACCTTAGTGATCACCCGAAAGATTTTTAGAGAACACATTTCTAGCAAAGAGTATCTTGGCATGTTGTTAATTGTCCTTAGCGTGCTAATATTGTTAATATTTGCTTAGCAAGCATTAACTCCGAACAATTGGCTCTTAAGATTTATCTATGACAAGAAAAACAATTATTACACTTCACTTATTTCTAGCAGCATTTTTAACACCAATTTTAGTAATTATTGCTGTTTCGGGAGGCATGTACCTTTTTGGTGAAAAGGGAAATATTACTAAACGAACTGTTTATCAAGGAGAACTAGCCGATTTTGACTTTCAAGCCAAGAACAAGGAGGCACTCGTTTTAAAGTTTTTAGCGGAAAATCAAATTGAGCACAAATTCGACTATATAAAAAGTGGTAGCGACTTTATGCTCACCAGACCAACCTCTAAAACTCATTTTTTGTTTGAAAAGGAAAACGGCAACTTAATCGTGACTGAAAGAGCACCAGACTTCGTCGCCTCAATGATCGAAATTCATAAGGGCCATGGAAGTAGAGCTATGAAGTTCTTCCAAAAAGTTGTGGCTATAGCCTTGCTTTTGGTATTGCTTAGTGGTCTCTACTTAGGGCTCTCCTCTGCAATACTAAAAACAAAAACACTCGCAGTCACTGGGGCTGGGTTAGCTACATTTCTTTTACTCGTATTGTTATAACATTTAGCGCCAAGAGGAATATGTTAAACGAACTTGTGTGTGTTGCTTAACATGCAACACACCAAAGCTTTTGCTCATTGATGACAATCTAGTTATCTACTCTAGCCGAGGTGTTTTAACGCCTCATCGCCCCAACCGATTAATTGATTATTCTTAAATACTAATGGCGTCGTTTCATCAATAGAGGTCTCGCCATCTGCGCTTGTTCGTTGGGTGCGATATCTAAGTATGCGATACTCAACCCCTTCTTTAACAAATGCATCTGAGAACGCAGGGGTTCCCATTTTAGCCAACACTTCGTTGGTTGAGGTTGACAGTGCGAGCTCACTGATCAACTGTCGATTAGAGTTTTGCTTTGACTGCCAATCACCGTCTTTCCATCCCTTTTCCCCAGCGACGATGACGCAACCATTTAACAAAACCGCGGTAGCCAAGACAAAGCCTAATTTTCCAAACCTAAACATAATAAACCTCTAAATTACAATTGAATTCTGATAATTAAAAACGTTTTTTCTTTTAAAACAATATGTTAATACCGCAATCCAATGATGACTGGAAGATTGCGCTTACGTGTTATACCACAGTATATCACCAAACCATCAAAATCAAATACTGAGAGAATTTTTATATGTATCAAGTTATTTCTACGCTGAAATGTCCGGAGATTTTAGGTAGTTCCTAGTTTCCTTTACTATACTTTGAGGGTATTGAGAAAATCGCTTTAACCGCTCAATGTCCATTTTCTCTCAAGTATCGTTCCAGGGTGCTTAAAAATATTCTTATGAAATTAAGTATTAAGAAATTCTCTGTTGTTGCTGCAGTGCTCGTTTCACTGCTGTTACTTTCTTGCTACTCACTCATTGCTGAGTACAGGGCTAGTGTCATTGCAACCACTCAACTTCAAGACACAGAAGCGAACACCAAAAATAGTGATGAAAACAAGCCCAGGCCCAATCAGCCAAAAGCCTTGCCAACCGTAAGCCAACTCGATAGCTTTTTAGTTAAACTTAGCCTTCACGTCTTAGCGATAATCGTATTATCAATGGTTTGGTTTTTGGCTGTACGCAAAAGAGTACTGCGCCCTATTGAGCGTTTTAGACAATCACTGTATCGGTTACTTCCAACTAAGCCCGCCCAGCAAGAATTTACCTTTGATGGTTTATCGCACGACCTCGATTTACTCTTAAGTTATACCTCAGACAACATCAAACGACTCAATTTTTCTCACCAACTCGGAAAGCAAGGTTGGTTTGATATGGACCCAATCAACAATAAAATAATCATTAGTGAAGAATATGCTCACTTGTTTGGTTATCAAATTGAGGAATTATCGAGCAACATAAATTTATGGAAAACCAGAATTCACCCTGACGACATTGAACCCGTAGTGAGCGCTTTTATAAGAACGCTTAAATATGATGACCCTGTTCCGCATGAATTTCGAATGAAAAATAAACATGACCAATACATCTGGCTAAGTTCATTTGGTCAAACGGTAGAGCGAGATTCAAAAGGTCGCTCTACTCGAATACTTGCCGTTCAGAAAGACATCACTGAAGAAAAGAATATCGCCCTAAGAGAATCGATCAGAGTCAAAGTGCTTGAATTATTAGTTAATGGCGCACCATTAGAAGAAATTCTCAATGCCATCATTAATGTTCTTGAGCAAATGGAACCTAATTTAATTTGCAGTATTCTGACACTCGACAAGGAAGAAAAACATATTCTTACTGCAGCTTCCTGTCGCCTCCCCCGATTTTATAGTGAGTCCATTAATGGCATGCCAATTGGTCCCGAAGAAGGATGTTGTGGTGCTGCCATTTATACTGCAAAACGAGTCATTGCTGAAGATATCCGCCGACATAAAAACTGGGAAAAATTTCGCGAACTAACTGAGCGAGCGAATTTACAATCTTGTTGGTCTGAACCAATCATCGGTAATGAAGGGCGAGTACTAGGCTCCTTTGCAATCTATCACGATCACCCGAGCAAACCCAATGAAGAAGACTTCAAACGAATAGAATATGTCTCCAAGTTAGCCGCAGTTGCCATTGAACGCAGTCTATTTGTTGAACAAGTTCAATTGTTTTCAAGGGTATTTAGCGATACTCACGAGGCCATTATCATTACCGATCCACAAGGTATTATCGTGGAAGTTAATCCGGCCTTTTGTATTATTACCGGCTATGACCGCGAAGAAGTAATTGGCAAAAACCCCAGCATACTTTCTTCTGGAAAGCACAACCAAGAATTCTTTAGAGAAATGTGGAACTCCGTTGTGCAATATGGGCACTGGCAAGGGGAAGTGTGGAATTGCAAAAAAAATGGTGAGCTATATATCGAGCTGCTTTCAATTTCCTCTTTAAATGACGAACAAGGCAACACTCTAAATTATGTGGGACTATTCTCAGATATTACTAGTACCATCAAGCAAAAAGAAGAACTGAAATTAATGGCACACTACGATGTGTTGACCCAACTTCCTAATCGGTCGCTATTTACCGATCGCTTTCATCAAGCAATCGCCCACAGTAAACGCAGTAAAAAGAAACTTGCAGTATGCTTTTTGGATCTAGATAATTTTAAACCCATAAATGACCGCTATGGTCATAACATCGGCGATCGATTACTCGTTGAAGTTTCGCGTCGAATCAGCGAACAAGTTCGCAGTGAAGACACTGTGTCCCGCCAGGGTGGAGATGAGTTTGCATTGTTGTTAGGCGATATTGATAGTTTTGAAATGTGTTCACAATCGCTGCAAAGAATTTTAGACTCACTGTCTGAACCCTTTCTAATTGATGGCCAACAACACCGAATTACCGCCTCGTGTGGCGTAACTATTTACCCGGATGATGAGGCTGATATTGATACTTTACTGCGGCATGCCGACCACGCAATGTACCAAGCAAAACTTGTCGGAAAAAACCGCTTCCAACGTTTCAATACTGAGAAAAACTTAAAGCGCATCACTCGACATAACTGGATTGCCGAAATCGAGCACGCGCTTGAACAAGACCAATTGGTACTCTATTACCAACCAAAAATAAATATGCGTACCGGCGCATTTTTTGGTGCAGAGGCATTAATTCGTTGGCAACATCCCGAAAAAGGACTAATACCGCCAATGGAGTTTCTACCTATGATGGAAGGCACGCCACTAGAGATTAAAGTCGGCGAGTGGGTCATAGCCACAGCCATCGAACAGATGAAAACCTGGAATAAACAAGGGCTTGATCTAGAAGTCAGTGTGAATATCTCCTCGCACCACCTGCAATCCAATGATTTTATAAAGTATCTCAGTAATATCTTGGCTGAAAACTCCGAAATTAATCCAGAAAAATTACAACTTGAAATCTTAGAAAGTAGTGTGCTCAGTGACCTTGGCATTATTAGCGAAACCCTAAGAACTTGCCAGGAAACATTGGGGGTTAATATTGCCCTAGATGATTTTGGTACGGGTTATTCTTCATTAACTCATATGCGCAACCTTCCCACTAACACCATAAAAATCGATCAGAGTTTTGTCAGAGATGTGTTAGACGATCCGAGTGACTACGTGATTGTCGATGGAGTGATAGGCTTAGCCGAATCATTTGAGCGACAGGTCATTGCGGAAGGCGTAGAAAGTACAGAGCATGGGCTTATCTTACTCATGATGGGCTGTGAACTCGCCCAAGGCTATGAAATAGCAAAACCAATGCCTGCCGAGCAAATTATTCAATGGAGTTCAACTCATAATACCAATGAAAAGTGGCTCGATTGGGGACAAAATGAACACAGCGAACAACAAAGTAAAATAGCACTCTTTGAGTTGACTTGTAGCTGGTGGAAGAATCACTTTGTCACCAACATTTTACTTGAACCTAATATGATTAGAGATTGGCCAATAATGAATAACCGCCAATGCCATTGTGGACGTTGGATCGAACGCGCCAAACGAGAAGGAAATTATGACCAAACATTAATTTATCAACTGGATATATTTCATAAACAAATTCATGCCAGCGCAAATACCCTGCGAGACTTATATGAGAATGGAAATATAGAAAAAGCTCGCCAAGGATTAGGGGAGCTAGAGCAGACTTTTGAATCAATGCAGCAACTATTGCTTGAATATAGCTAGTTTGTATTCGTGGGTGTAGTTGTTAAAGTGTAGTCGTTAAGATTTAGTTTTTAAGATGTATTTTTTAAGATGTAGCTGTTAAGGCTTGGTTTTATTGGAGATATAGCGTGGATGGTATTGATCAATTTGTCCAACAGTACCTGCATACAGTCCCTCAACGAACATAGTTTGATACTTTATGAGTTCAAAACGACTCTACAACTAACGCCACTATTCAAGTTTTAAATAATAAATTTTATTGATCACTCTCTCAAATGCTAATTCCATCTCGCTATTTTGTCGATGATAGTCACTCTTATAGCCAGCTCGCTCTTTAAGAAAATCTTTTAAAGAAAAGCGTTCAATATCCAATTCTTTAACCTGCCTGATTAAGCCATCGTCTAGATCGAGTATTTTTAATGCAACAATTTCATTGGCATTAACGGCATCGAGTTGATAATTTTTTATATGCGTAATCCAATCTTCATCGACGTTAAATATTTTTAACTTTAGCGCATCATTTAGTTTATTGACTTGTATGCCTAACGCACGCATATGCTCAACAAATAAATGATCGATTTGATGTATCTTTGCGGCCAAATAATCACCTGAGTCTAAGTCAGTAAAACCAAGCTGTTGCGTTGCTTGCATAAATGAATCATCAATGCCGTGTATGGTAAACGCGAGTAGTTTCGACGGCGATTGATCATCTAACCCAAGTGAGAGATACCAAGCAACATATTCTTTGTCAATATTATGAATTTTAAAAGCTAGGATATTTTGAGCATCCAGCCGTCCAAGACCAAAGGATTCAATCGACTGCACATAGGCTCTGTCGATTCCGTGAATCTTGAATCCAAGTAACTTGTTGGCATTTAATTGCGCGTAACCTAAATCAACAAGTTGTTGAATGTAGTCGCCATCGACTTTATGAATTTTAAATGAGAGTAATTGTTGATCATCAAGATTTGAGTAGCCATAGGACGCCAGCTCTTGAATATAACTATCGGTTACCCCATGTCTTTCAAGCTGAGATTGCATTGAATATGCTTTATCATGCGCTAGTAATTGGCTACTACTAAAGGATACTAGTAGGGCTGTTAGCAACCCGCCAGGTCGACGGAATAACTTGGATATGACACAAGACTTTATTAAATTCATTATTAGGCTCCAACTCGTTTTTAAAATTTCTATTACTGATTACTAAAAAACTAAGAAAAGGTTTTAGTCTTGGCTAAAAAAAGGCCGAAAATCGGCCTTTCTTAAGTTAAAGCGGTGTTTATTTACTACGAATAAACATATCACCTCGAAATGTATGTAATAGAAGCTTTTGCTTACCACCGTTTAAATTAGCTTCCATTGAACCACCGATGGTAATCTGTTGATGGCCTTTATTTTTACCTTTTTCTACCTTATCGACATTTTTAAACTCAGTATCCAGGCCAGAATATATTTCGCCTTCATAGTTTTTGACCTCAATCAAAGCACTCGCTTTTTTGGGTAAGGTAACATCTATATTGCCGCGATGGACTGTCAAGGAAGAAGGTTTGTCTTGATTAAATTGATCAAATACAACAGTCATGTCACTACGAGATGATTCAGCAACAATCGAACCACGCACGCCTTTGGCGGATATCGGGCCTCGAACACTCTCGATTTCAATGCTGCCATAAACATTATTGACGCTGATCCCCTCACCTTTATTAATTTCAAGCTCCAAGTCTGAATTAAAAGGAACACGTAATACTAGGTTAATGTTGTCACGATTATTATGAGATTCAATACTAACCCTATTTCGACGTTCTTCTATATCAATATTGACATTGGTTTTTTTAACCCTTTTTAAGCCTTTAATTGATGGTCGCTCCGACTGTTCTGAGTGTTCCCAATTAGTATTAACATTGGTATTAATACGCATTTTATTTTCATGTTGGCTCTCATAGTCACTCACTTTATCTAAATCGATAACAGTCGCTTTGATATCAACAGTTTTTCCTTTGTAGCCTTCGACCGTAATTTTTCCTTTCATCAATGATACTTCTATCATCGCAGGCTTACTTGGGTCCGAAAGTGTTAAGTTGTGGCTTACACTTCGCTCAGACGCAAATGCCAGCTGTACGCAACTAAAAGCAGCAAGTGATAACATTGTTTTCAGTTTAGTTAATTTCATTTTCGGAATACCTCATTTAAGATTTCAAATTCGTTTATTTTCGTGAGTTAGCGGGTCACTTCGGCTAAATTGATTGCTTTTTTCGAGTGAAGTTTTGCTGTATTAACCTTTTAACTTCCTCATCCAAATCTTCGTTAGCATAAATTTTTTGTAACTGCCGCTGACTCAAATTTGAGTAACTTTGTAACAAGTCAACTAAGGCGACTTGAACAATTGGATTGGTTTGTTTGGAAAGACTATCCACAATTTTATCTTGTATTTTGTATTGCTGTTGACTGGCAGCTAATACATCAACAACCGATAGCCGAACTGCACTTGAACGGTCACCATTTAACAAGCCTAACAATGAATTCAGCAAACGTTGATCATCGAGACTGACATTTTTGGCATAATCGAGCCCCGCTAATCGCTCCGCGGTAGACTCTTTCTTCAGCATAGATAAAGCGACCATGACGTTTAGAGTTTCGACCTTATTTTCTAAATTAGCGGTGTATTGAGATTGCTCAGAGAGTTTGTTGCTGGGTATTGACCAACCAAAACTAAACATGACTATCAATAACAAGACTTGAAAGGCAGGCTTGAAAAGCCCTAGTCTTTCTAGCAACGATTCTTTTGGTTTAGACTGCTCTCTGGACATAGATGCTTCTGTTGACTGAGCGTGACTTAGCATCTGATAGAAACGCGCTTGCATTTGTGCTGAGGGTTGGGTCACCTTGTCTAGCTCCGATTGTTGCCACAGTCTTTCGATAAAGTCGAGTTCATTAGCAAGTTCTGGATCTTGCTTGACCATAGCCAAAGTTTCCGGCGAAAGATCCTTGGCACGATTGCCGTTTAAGAATTCTATCTTTTGCGAAATAATATCTTGATGATTCATGGTGTCACCTCACCAGTTATTAATTGGTATTCGGTTTTAAGGTTGGAAATGGCTGCGCGCATTCTGGTTTTAAGGGTATTAATATTACAGTTCAGCAATTCAGCTATATCCGCGTAATTCAGTTGTTGAAAACGACTTAGAATAATGATTTCTCGATGCTCTACTGGGATCGCCGATAGTGCTTTATCAAAGTCATCGCGTTGATCCGCTTGTTCGAGCGAATCAGTCAAGGGATCGGTGGTTTGAATATGCTGCTCTTCCAATGATTCGTGAAAATCCTTGTTAGAAAGTTTTCTAAAATGATCGGAAACCACATTGCGAGCGATACGATAAAACCAGGCTTTGAACGAACTTTCTGCCTTATAAGTAGTACGATAAGCCAGAACTCGCATAAAGGTTTCTTGAACTAAATCTTCAGCTAATGCGCGATTTAGACCGGAACGAAGATAGAAATTAAATAGAGCCACGTGATTTGCCTCAAACAAATCAGAAAGATAGCCTATTTGGCCATCTTTGACTTTTAGCATCAGTGACGTTTCATCGGTCATTATTGAAGATACCTAACCTGTTGTTAACTTAGATACTATTCAATACGTTCAGATTTGTAAAAGGTTTGCGGAAAGATGAATTTTTATTTAGTCAGCGTTGATGGGTTAAAGAGCGGCACGACATAGCTCTGTAATCTTAGCCCAGTCCTTGTTAATGACCATCTCAGGGGTAGCGACCCAGGTACCGCCAACCGCAAAGACATTGGGTAAAGAGAGAAACTCTAGCCTATTATTTTGATTGACTCCGCCGGTAGGGCAAAAGGAAATATCTTTAAAAACTGAAGATACTGACTTAAGAAACTCAACTCCTCCGGCGAGCGATGCAGGAAAAAGCTTTAACTCGGTGTAGCCGTATTCCCTCGCCATTAATATATCGGCGACATTAGAAACCCCCGGCAATACAGGCACTGGGCAGTCCATCAAGTGATTGAGTAGATTTGTGGAAACCGCAGGAGTAACTATGATCGATGCACCAGCGGTTATAGCGCTACTTAAGAGCTCAGTATCCAATACGGTGCCCGCTGCCACCTTAAGCCCCGGAAATTCTTTTTTAATCGCTTCTACGG
Source organism: Kangiellaceae bacterium (assembly GCA_965230525.1). Taxonomy (GTDB): domain Bacteria; phylum Pseudomonadota; class Gammaproteobacteria; order Enterobacterales; family Kangiellaceae. The sequence goes on along the minus strand of OZ246008.1, from coordinate 2,012,676 downwards.
TAGCTAGTGATGCATCACTTCGCAGTACTACCTCCACGATATGCGCTCCTGCGGCAACCATAGCTCGAGCCGTTTCCACTCCCAAATCGACTTGGTCAGCTTGAATAATGGGCAATAGCGTTTGCTCCCCCAGAATAAATGAATTATCGCTCATATTAAATCAGTCTCAATGATGCGCTAGGCGCGTTACCAATCGAAGGAACGCCCAGACCTTCCACAAATTCTTTAAATATTTTACTAGGCACAATCGCCCCTTGGTGTTTAATGACCTCTGCGGCAACTTTACTGGCCAATTCAATGGCTATCCGAGACTCATATCCACTCAGGCGAGCTCCCAAATAGACGGCGTTAAACGAGTCTCCAGCCGAGGTCGAGTCCACGACCTTAGTGGCTGGCTGTATTTCAACTTGAAAGGTTTCACTATCATTCACGCAATAAATACCGTCAGCACCATTCTTAATGATTAATTCTTTAAAAGAAAAAGGCTGACAAAAATCAGCAACTTGTTGAACAGTTTCGAACTCATAAAGCTGTCGAAAATCATCTAGACCCGGCAAGCACACATCACTGTGTGTCAGCGCTGTTTCAAACATATGTTTAGCTTCCTGTGGTGAGTTCCACAAACGTGCACGATAATTTAGATCAAAAACAATCAGAACACCGGCTCGTTTGAGTCCCGTCAGAAGCCACCAAAACTTTTCTCTATCTTCAGGTGAAATTACTGCAAGTGAAATACCCGAAAAGAAAAACATCTTCTGCCTTATCAACCTATTCATTGCGGCAGTATCAATAAATTTCATGATTTGCCTAGCAGCCGAATCACTTCGCCAATAGGTAAAACTTCTTTCTCCCTCTGGATCCGTTTGAATCGAATAAAGTCCAGGAATTTTCGTTTCAGAACGAAACACAAATTCAGTACCAATGTGCTCATGATAGAACATTTTTAGCATATTGGCGCTATAGAGATCTCGACCGATAGCGGTGGCAAAATTAACTTCTAACTGGGGGAATGTCCGCTTTAGATAGACGGAAGAATTAAACGTATCCCCCGCATAGGTTTGCTCTAACAAGTTCTCGTCGTTCTGAAACAACTCGATCATGCACTCACCAAAAAAAACGATACTACTCACGGGATTTACTTTCCTTTCAATGGTTCGACTTTTGGTATAAGAACCCATACTGCGAGCATAGCAATTACCGCTAGCGACGCACCAATAACAAACGCTGGTGTATAGTTACCATCGGCAGTTAACATGGGAACTAATGCGGTTAAACCTAATGCTCCAAGCTTTGCCGCCATGCCGGATAAACCCGCAAGAGTTCCAACTGCTTTCTTACCAAACAAGTCACTGGGCAATGTTTGAACGTTACCAATCGCAGTTTGAAATCCAAACAATATAACAGCCATAATAATCACCGCGGTAGTTGGCCCACCAGGACTCGCCATAGTTAACAATGCAGGCAGCATGATGAAACAACCTAGGGAAATTGTAAGTTTACGAGTTTTGTTTGTATCCCAACCGGCCTTGATTCGGTTTTGAGCCAGTAGTCCACCAAACCATGCGCCAAGCATTGCACCTACGTATGGCACCCAGCCGTAAATACCAATCGATTTAACATCCATGCCGTATACTTCATTTAAGTAAATAGGTATCCAAAAAACAAACAGCCACCAAATAGGGTCAATTGCAGCAGACGCGACGATAACGCCCCAGCTTTCTTTTCTAGTAAGTAGCTCTGTGGTGGTCGGGTTATATTCTTCAATCTCTACTCCTTGCTCATCACTACTTTGTCTTTGCCCCGTAAGGATATAATTACGTTCCTCTTGAGTAATCCAAGGGTGAGTCTTAGGAGGAGCTTTGACCAGTATGAGCCATGGAATAAGCCATAACAATCCGACCAAGCCAATGACAACAAATACCATTTGCCAGCTAAAAAAAACGGTTAGATAGGCTATTAATGGAATAGAAATTATTCCGCCAATTGCTGCGCCTGAATTGAATATTCCTTGGGCTAGCGCGCGCTCTTTTGTAGGAAACCAATCGGCATTACTTTTTGCAGCACCTGGCCAATTACCAGCTTCAGCGACTCCTAATATTGCGCGAAATATACTAAAACTGAGTACGCCTTGAGCAAAAGCGTGAGCTACTGTAGCAAGAGACCAAACTCCAATGGACAGTACAAAGCCCAAACGAGTCCCTACCCAATCAAAGATCTTCCCAAAAATAGCTTGCCCAAAAGCATAGGACAAAATAAATACGATAGAGATATTGGCATAGATTTGTTTTCTTTCCAATGTCGACTCGTCAGGAAAAAGCTCCTCGACAATATCAGGCCAAAGTACACTTAACGCGGAACGATCAATGTAATTGATAATAGTCGCTAGCGCGATAAGAAATATTACCCACCAGCGCAGATTTTTTACTTGCATTAGCCTTCCCCTGTTATTGCATTTTCCTCGCCGATAAAATCCTCTCGCGCGGGGCTAAATGTATCTATAAGTATTCCGCCGGTCGGACAGACCGCGCCATGTTCCACATGGGGAGGTACAAAGAAACTGTCGCCCGCCTTTAATATCGAAATCACGCCTCCGACATTCACATGAAACTCTCCTTCTTGGACATAAGAGACTTGAGAATGTCTATGGGCGTGCACATAACCTTCCGCCCCCTTATCGAACCAGATTTTCACAGCCATCAATTCATGATTATACCCAAGCATTTGGCGTTTAAGCCCACCACCTAAGTCTTCTATCTCTGTTTTTTCGGCAAATGAAAAATGCTCGCTTTGTTTCATCAGTTACTCCAATTTAATATCTATAATTCAATCAATCGGGATCGCCCCGTTATCGAATAATTGCGGTCGTTGTAGGTGACCTTCATCGTCTTATCAGTATTTATTGTGCTTCGAATTAGTAATAAGTAGGAAGTGTTTCGATATTCAAAATCCAGCACGTGGACATTTTGTTTCTTTAGGTATTTAATAGTAGAAACCTTCGATTCAGCCTCAAGAGTAAATTCCTCAGATGGATTGTATTCTCCATGAGGTTCAACAATACTAACAAATGAATGCTGTTTTACATTCTGAACTCTGGTTATAAACGAGCTTTCCCTTCTGAGATTAAAATTAGGGTCATTTGCTCCAAGTTCCGTAAATAGGATCTGTTGTCCTGCTCTGTTCACGCTAGTATGAGTATAAAATCGACCATTCTTATTCAACCAAGTCACTTTATTGATATCACCTTGTGGAGTCGCTAAACCTTTGAGCCAAAGATGCTGGTAGCCATTTTTTGCTCCGACAGGTTCTAGTTTCACTGTATTCATATCAGGCTCGACGTTAGTGTCGATCAGCTGTCCTTGGTAATGCAAGGGTAAGTCGTATTGATGCTTGCTATCTGAGTTAGCCTCAAAAATATCTATTGCTAACCTTTGAGAAGAGTTAGGTATCAATACCAACGCGAGTGTTCTGTTAAGCTCTACGCCTGGATAGGCTGAATCAATACTCGCTGAGGTTACAGATACATCGTTCGATACGTCGAAGAACTCTAAACTCGGATAGTTGTCATTGGCTAGTTTAAGTGAACCACCAAAATGAGTAATTTCATCAACCACTAAGGTATTATGAGCGATCGTTTGCTTAGCCCACGAACTGTTTTCAGGAAGATAGCGCCCACCAAACTTAGCCTCAATATTCAGAAACCGAGCGGCACCATAATCCGATACAATTTCTTCGCCTTGGTCATAAAACTGCCAAGTCAGTTTGTCAAAATGGCCGTGACCTAATCCCTGTGAGGTTGCTTTGAAAACCATCGCTTGAGCCGGATTTGTCGCTCTGATGATTGCCAGAGCGCCTTGAGTCCCATCCTTACCGTCACCTAGCGCTTGAGATTTAAAATGATAACTTGTTTTCAAACCGTTATCTAAGGCTTGCGCTACCAGTAATCCATCGCCAGTAAGTAAAATTTTTCCTTGCTGTTCAGCTATTTCTAACAGGCCAGTGTCGCCTGTTGCACTATAGGCAAGAGCCACTCCATTAACTAGTTCAATGGTGTCGATACCTTTAGACTTAATCGCATCATTTAGCGGAAAGAAAAGTTTGTTATAACTGAGCTGGATAGTTGTATCTATCGCTCTTAAGATGATGTTATCCCTATACTCAAAAATTTTTCTTTCTGGTTCATTAACGTGGATTGCTTTTGCAAATGTCACGAAGGGCATTAAAGCATATCGTTGGTAGTAAGGCCCTTCAGTGTAATAACCTTGAGGGGAAAACAACTCGTCGAGCTGACGCAGGAATCCTCCTTTGCCAGACTTTTTCAAATCATATAGTGCACGCTCAACCCAGTCTTGTTCTCCAATGACATATCCTGTCATACCGACTGCCGCTGTCGCCCATGTCCCATGATTATGCACTTTATTAAAAGTTGTTGGTGAACCTTCTGATAAGAACAATGCAACAGGCCTTATTACCCCTTGCTCAATTGTTGTAATTTCTTGCTGTGATAAAGAATCATAAATCAAGTCATAAGCTTGTATTGTATAGACCAACCATACTGCTTCATTGAGGCTTTGCCAAAACAACTTGCCTGGATTTTGTTTATCAACTTTTCTTTTTGGATGCAATGGTAGATTAGGATACATCTGAGCATATTTTAACAACATTGCCTTGACGAATTTAGCGTATTTTTTTTCTTGAGTTAACTGATAGATTACTCCCGAATTATACATTTGCTGGTAGTTTCTTTTATGCCGCTCATGAGTGTATCCTCCACCTCCATCTTTGGGAGTTGGAACGACTATAGGAAGAGCTAACAATTGGTCAATTGAAGATTTGACTCGCTCAAACTCTTCTGAAAAACGACCTTCTGAGGCGATCGCTTTCCTCATTTTTTTTACGTCATCTTGCGTAATGACTAACTGTGGATGGGTCGATGCTGATGATGTTGAAATAATAATCAAGTTCGCGAAAACCGCACATAACAAAAAGTACATTGCTGTTTTTAGGCCGCCAAACATTATCATAGAAAATAACCTCAAACCCTAAATCTTCTTGTTGTCGATAAGTTTTGCTGTATGTGGGCCACTTGCTCTAAGTTCTACCACTGTTGGTAATTTAGTATTTTTAAACCGGTTATTTTGAATGACAGTAATGGGTTCACCAACGGTATGTTCAACTTTAATCAACTCACTGCTTAAGAATTGATTTTTTTTCACTGAAGTAACTTGTACGCCATGTAACCATAAGCTGGCTTTACTTTTATTTCTTTTACCAAGGCTAGCATTGTTCACCAAATTACTTTCGAAATAAAGATGTGGACCAAAAGTACTTTCGTCATTTCCACCTCGATATAGTTTTACTAAGCTTCCCGCTATATTTAAAAACTCATTATTTTTGATAGTTAAGTATTCAGCATTGCAGATTCCGAGGTCGTCTTTTTCTTTATCTAGCCGAAATAGGTCGCCACTAATGTTTTCAAATCGATTATTCTCTACTAATATGTAACTGGCGAATGCTCTACTACCTGAATCAAAAAAGTGGAATGAATGGTTGATATCTAAGTTTTCTATCACACTATTTTGAATTATAAATCGATAGTTTTTGTACATTCCCCATTTAGCAGTTCGGATTAAGGTGTTACCCGAAGAGTCAGGGCTATTTTTTCCATCAATGATAAGGCCATCGATCAACAGACTTCCGCCATTAGTAATTTCGAATAACGTGGATCGATCAAAGCTTATGCGGCTCTTTCGTTTATTTTTGGATTTAATGGTGAGTGCTTTGTCAATTTGGATGATCTTTCTAACGTTATAGTGACCATCATCCAACTCGATTTCACTTCCTGGCTCTGCAGCTAACACTGCGTTAAACAGTGAATCGCTAGCAGCTTTAACACTTATAGTCTTGTTACTGCCAAACTCCACTTCTGGTTCAGATTTTTTATACCAATTAGGCCCAACCTGATATTTCTGTGTCACCTTAAAGTTAGACAGAATGCCAAATTGACTGAATTTTTTATTTTGAGGATAGAAAAGGCCGTTTTTCTCACGCACTAATTGAATTTCTTTTTTGAGAATTCCACGCTTAATTGTCTTATCCGATTCGAAGTTGGCTATATTTGAAGAGAACACAATTCCACTGATGTCATCAAACACTGAAAAAGGCTGCTTTTCACTTTTGTTAAAAAATAAGTTCTTTTTAAATTGAGATTTCTTAGGTACTGCACTTCGCTCCTGATCACTACCCGCCGCTAAGTGAATATGCTCAACATCAACAAAGGTATTGTTTTCTACTCGAGCATTAACCACCTGGTGATAACGATTTATTGGAGAGTTCGGTACACCATTCATAACGGTAAATCCACTGCCAAAGCGGTATCCTGTTAGCCCTTCGAAATAGTTATTCTTAACCATTTGATCTCGATTAATAACGCGTACGCCACCAGTATGCTCTACCCCATTACCGAAAAACGCATTTCCTTCGATCAAATTACCATTTCCATGGCGTAAGGTCAGTGTGCCTTTAGATTCGAAAAAAGTATTATTTCTAATCGAGTTATTACCAGACTTGACTGAAATGATCTCAACTTCACCGTTACATCGGTCAAAGTAGTTATTTTCCACGGTAGTATATGAATCGGTTAAAGAATAGTGACTGGTTCCAATTCGAACCGTCTCGCCACCGTTTGAGCCGAATACTGGTCGAGGTCCGAAATAGTTATGATCTATTTTGTGGTGGTTTTCTTGACTATTAGTGTCATTTAGACGAACCGCTAGAGTTACTCCCTTATTCCTTTTACCGACTAAATGATTATGATCAAATCGATTGTGCTTTCCATACATAGCAACCCAATAGTCAGACTCGAAGCGATCAGGGTTGTTAAAGTTATCGATGACGACTTCAGTTACTCTAGAATGAAAGGCTAGATTGTCTTTGTTTTGCCTAAATGAAATGACCGAATCACTAGGTGTAAAGCCATTTTTAAACACCAGGCCAGAAACTATAAGATGCCTACCAACTAGCCGTAAGTTTGACTGACCACTTAAGATCACTTTTCCGCTGGTTTGAGCTCGAAGTTTAATTGGTTGTTTTTCCGTCCCCTCACCGCTGAAAAGAATCTCAAAGTTATTCCAGATTCCATTTTTCAGAATAATAGTATCTCCCGGTTGAGAGTCCCTATTCGCCTTTTCGAATGCAGCGGGACTAGTAACCAGTGTTTCTTTAGCTAAAACAGGCGTTATGACGAAAAACAATAGCAAACTAGAAAGCGTTGCTAACCTATATCCGAAATTCTTAAACATGTATTTATTCACCACTTTCCAATAACAAAAACCATCCGTGTGATTTTCAATATTCCATTGGCAATATCATTTTTAGCTTACTGAAAGCCCATTCAAAGTCACAGCGCATACAATCTAACCAAACACCAATATATTGTCAACCATTTTGTCATACCAATATTCTAATGTTTGCCTTAGCTTTATAGCCAAAAGTGGAGCCATTTTTAACGTTCGAAAGGATAATTAGCCGAATATCCCCACTTTACCTTTGCCAACAGAGTAGTATATGGATATTATGTAGTCAGAAATTGGTATGACTTTCAAAGGAAAAGTAATGAAAAGCAAACGGTTGTTCTGGAGTATTGTAGAAAGCATAGAGGCCGCTATTAATCGAGGTGAATACGCCCCTGGTAGCCGACTTCCTCCCGAAAGAGAACTTGCTGAACGTTATAATGTAAGTAGGCCAACCATTAGAGAAGCAATTATAGCTTTAGAAGTGAGGGGCAAAGTTGAAGTAAAAACGGGTTCGGGCGTATATGTACTTGAATCTGCGGTGTCATCAGATACAAAAACTGAAATTAACGCATTTGAACTTACTCAAGCACGAGCCTTAATAGAAGGAGAAGTTGCAGCAATTGCAGCTAAGACAATTAGCGATGAGGAATTAGAAGAGTTAGATAAGTCCTTAACAATGATGAAAAATGGTGAAGATGTACATGCTGCAGATCATCTTTTTCACCTGACGATTGCTAACGCCACACGAAATGCAGCGATGATTCAATCAATTGAAAACCTTTGGGAATTAAGAAATTCTACAGCGGAAATTGTTGAGGATTACAATAGTGTGTGCAGTAAAGATAATGATTTAACACTTGCCGAGCATACTGCAATTTACACTGCTCTTAAGGCGCGTGATCCTTCAGCGGCTAGAAGTGCTATGCACTCTCACTTTAACCGATTGATTAATACTTTATTTGAAGCAGTTGAAGCAAGGGCTCTTGAAGAAGTTCGTCGTAAAAACAGCGAAACTCGTGGACTCTATTCAATAGACAATCTAGTCAATCGAGTTAGATAACTCCGCTTTCGCTTTCTTCCGTTAAATGACTATCCATTATTTTTAGCCAAAAAAAACCTCTCTGTAAAGAGAGGTTAAATCCGGTTTAAATGCTTCAGGGTAAAAACCGACAACAACCAATTTAGCTTCACAAAGGAATGAAGACTAAATCGAGAGGATTCTCACTTTCAAAAATATCGTAAGTACTTACTTTCACTAGTTACTTTTGCAATTTGAGGAAGTAGTCGTAAATTTCAGGGACATTGCCATTGCCCATATTGGCCGCTACTGCTGCATTTAGGTTACTTGAAGTACCCTCAGCAATTTGGGAAACGGTTCCAAGATCTTTCACCATTTCAACAAAGTAACCTAAATCTTTATTTGCGTTGGCAATCGAAAAACCTAAATCACTCACACCATCTACGGCATAATTCTTACAAAACCCCATAAATGGAGAGTTGGACGGCCCTGCCGACATAATATCGTAGAGTTGTTGGCGATCGACACCAGCTTTGTCTGCAACAGCAAAGGCTTGAGACATCGCTGTCACAGTGGTCATACCTATGAAATTATTGATTAATTTAGTCGTATGTCCTGCACCCAGCGCTCCTAAATAAAAGACATTTTCTCCTTGCTGCTGCAGTATTGGCTTAACTTTATTAAATGTTACTAGATCACCTGCAGCCATAATATTTAACAATCCATCTTTTGCGTGCGCCGGAGTTCTACCGAGTGGCGCATCAATCATACCAGCCCCCTTTGAGGCAAGATCTTTTCCTATCTTACGAGTAGAAGCCGGAATTGATGTCCCAAAGTCAATTAGAACAGAGCCTTCTTTTATACCTGCGAGAATACCTTGTTCACCATAAACGATACTCTCGACCACTTCAGACGTAGTGAGGGCTAACATCACAATATCACTCTTTTCAGCAAGTTCTTTTGCGGTTGTCGCTTCGCTGGCGTTTCCACGGGCTATTACTTTTTCAATAGCCTCTTTTTTACGATCTAAAACAATCAGTTGAAATCCACGATTTTGTAAATTTTCAACCATGTTGCCACCCATCAGGCCAAGGCCAATGAAACCAATAACTGGTTTTGTCATATCTAACTCCAGTAGACGAAACTATATATTATCTTTATTTGTAAAGTACTCTCGCTCATTTCTGAGCCTTTTTGCATTATTCGCAGGTGTTAAAAGCGCGCTTGTATCACGACTGCTGCCAACTTTTAAGACCTGTCTTCTTGAAAGTTTTGCCATCAAGAGTGTAAGGCAAATACTAACCACAGCATCAATATATGTCAACCAATTTTAATCTTTTTGTATTACCAATATTCCAAAAAACCAATAGGGACTAGGTGGCTAAGAAACAAATAACTTATTTGAAGTTGCTTTTTTTGGTATGACCGATAAGCATGATAAAGCAAAACCTAAGCTAACGAATGCCAAAACAACTTCCTAAATTTCTCTAAATTGCTATTAATCATTATATTTATCGTGGCTGTTTTTAATCTCATAAAAGGTGGCCTGGGCGTACTCGGCAGTATCAGCACTATTGTTAACATGGTAAACACCTACCTTAAAATATTGGTACTGATCGTCAGACTGGTAACCGCTGTCTCTCATATCAACGGTCTGAAGCACGCTATCTTTTCCTGGTCGATGTATGCTGACGACTAGAACATCTCCCGTCACTTGGATCTCGTAACTAAACTTTTCATCAAGGCTGATCCCATCCATTGGGTTATCGGCATCATTGTCACGACTTCCTATTAATTCATAATAGCGATCATCACCCCCTTTAATTTCGTGAGCAATGTAGATTGCACCTTGACTATTACCGGGTAGCTTTCTGTAGTAAAGCCTGACGGGCTCGTCGTCGTTAGCATGAATTTGACCGATAATAAGACGGCCAATCTGATAATCTAACCCCGTGGTAGTGACTTGATTGACTGCTAGCGTCACAAACAATCGACCATCGACACCGCCCGCTGCATTTCTAGCAGTTTCTGAAGCGCTGCCAAATACCCAGTTATTTGGGTTGACACCTTTTGTGCTATGTTGAGTATCCCCACGACGAAGCATCTCCCTTAGCTCAACTCGAACATACGAAGTATTAGTCGATGTCTTGAAGCCAGTTGTTGGAGACTTAATAACTAAACCACCATCATCTCCAGTATAAAAGTACTCCATATTTTCATATCCATTGCTAAGCTCTCTTTCTTTAATAGAGTCAGCGGTACCGCTATTGTCTTCATCGGTTGGGATACTTAAATACCAGTCTTCTAGATCAAAATTTTCTGAAGGTGGAAGTCCTGAATCTAATTGTAGTTGGCTGTAATTAGTCAGTTCTGGATCACTCTCTATGCTGATTAAGGCGTCTAAATTGTCAGCAGTGAATTGCTCATTGTTACAACCTTCTATAGACACTTCAACGATACCATTTTCAGAGTTTGAATCATTTCCATGACTGACGATTCTTATGTAAGCTGCACTGGTGGGCTCAAAACTATAAGCTTCCATATCATTGGTTTGCCCCGAGCTATTAATGTTAGCAAGAACGCTCTGCCAGTCACTAGCGTCTTCGGAAACCTCTACTGAGAAGTAAGATTGACGTTGGCTCCCTAAGTGCCAAGCAATTGCAATACTTTTTATTAGCGAACGATGAATTAATTCAAATTGAATGGATTGTTCTAAAGCGGTTGATTGCCATCTCGACTCTTGACTTAAACTGGTATCCATCGATTTATAAGCCGGATAAATCTCATTTTGAACATCCGCTTCTATCGTACTAACAGGCAGAACAAAGGTCGACTCACAAGAAATTGGTGTTAAGTTACTTCCAACAGGTTCAGGTAATGGAGCTGGAAGTTCGTTAGCACCGTTTTCACTTGACCCACCGCAAGCAATAAATGATATGCAGATCATCACCAACAATGACCAAATAAACATTTTACTAATGACGACTTTATTCAAAAAAGTAGCTCCCAACTAAAAATCCACTTCATCCTTTCTATATGGATGCTAATAAATCACAAATGAATTTCTTTTTTTTAAAAATGCTGTTGTATTACCTAACTAAGTTTTTTTCTAAGGCTTTTTTTCGGGGGCATAGGGACCCGCGAGTTGTATTCGGCGGAACGCCACCGAGGCATAATCTCCATTGGCTTTATCAACCTGCCAGTTTCCAGTTCCTGCACAAGCGGTGTACCACTTAGCTGCATCATCCTTAGTACTACATTGGTTATAAGCACCAGCCTTAAAATAAAACGCGTCTCCGGTGTAGCCTAACGGGTTATCCTTTTCATCGACATTTCCATAGGCATCAACATTATTCGATAAATCAATCTGATACTTTACTGTCTGAGAAGGGTCAGCGGTTCTAAACGTCAGGTACATAATATTTTCGTAAACATTAATGTTGTAATTAAATAATTGGCCGAGCGCTATGCCCTTTTCCCCTGGATCCTGCGAGTTTTCCCAAGTATTTCCCCATACGGGGTAGGCAATATCCGTTCTATTTGGGTTCTCTTTTTCTAGATTTCTCTCGTAAGTCCAAAACACAGACCCGGTTTTATGTTGAGGCCACTTTTTGTAGAAAATTTTAATCGGTTCATTACCCCAACCGAACCCATTTCCTTTGTTAATGACCTTTTTATCTTTAACAGCATGTATCTGACCGACGACTACAGAGTAGGCCGGTTTCTTACCGGCATGCTTGGCATTTTTAGCAACGTGCAAGACTTTTAGGGTTGCTTCTAACTGTCCCCCAACAAGCGCGAAATATTTTGAACTTCGATGTGCCTTAAGGGAAAAGTTATTTTTCGGATCGTGAGTTCCAATTTTAGTGTTCTTACCTCGAAGCATTTGACGTAATTCACTTCGGGTATTGGTAGAGCCCGAGGACGTCTTCGCTTTGTTTGGCGCAGTAAAGACAAGATAGTTCTTTTCATCAAGATAGAAAAAATCAGGGTGAGAGTATTTTTGCAAAGCACGTACTTTAACCTCATCGACCTTACCATCGTTGTTGTCATCCAAAGGTAGCGTCAGCTTCCAAAATCGCAGATCCACCTTATCGGCAGGCAGATTATCACCAGCAACTTCAGCTGCAATCTCGAATGAAAACAGAAAGGCTAACAACAAGCCGGCCAATGAAAAACGCATGCAATAAACCTCTATATTATTGTGCAGAATGAACCACCAATATTAGGCCGTTCTAAATCAACAGCAATCAAGGAACAGAAACAATTGAACTTGGAGCAAAGAGAAAAATCTCCCAGCTCCCAACTCCCAACTCCCAACTCCCAACTCCCAACTCCCAACTCCCAACTCCCAACTCCTCATATTTTTCCGCAACTAGCATTTTATTAAAACTTTGCTTTTACCCCTAAGAAAAGTCGTGGCCCGTAAGATAACGCTTGATGAACTTGGCCTCCAACTGGACGATAATCGATGCGAGGTTCGTCAGTAATGTTTTTAGCTTGGAAGTTTAGTTTAATATCATCCGTTAAACGATAACTCATATTCAAATCAAGTATCTGGGTCGCATCGGTGTAACGAATTCGACCTTGTGTATCTCGCCCAAACTGTTGGAAATAACCTGAACGCGTTTTAAACAATAATCTAACGTCCCAGTCTTCATCGGTCCAGTAGAGTTGTGTCGAACTAACGTGCTTAGATAGCCCAAATAAATTGGCCGGTTCTATAATTCCAATTAATGGAGTCTGTGTGATCTCACCAGTATCCTGATCGACGGTAATGGTAGTTCCATCACCACCATGCTGATCCTCAAACTCAAAGTCAGAGTCTGCATAGTTATAGCTAATCTTAGCGCCTAAACCACTTAAAAACCCTGGCAAGTAATCAAACGAATGCGCCATGGTTAACTCAAATCCCTTAACGGTGCTGGTATCGTCACTAATTTGAGTAGTTTCGACGAGCCCTTGAACCTCATTCCCATCTAAGTTAAACGTCTCAAGTTGAGCGACCGTTTCGAATCCCCCATTGAACTTTTTCCAGTAGAACATACCCGCAATCATAGTGTCGTCATTGGCATACCATTCAAGACCTAAATCGAGGTTATTTGATAGTATTGGATTAAGATATGGATTTCCGGTAGCGCCAATCCCATTAACAGCTTCAGACAAGCTAGAGTATGCATTGGATATATCGTTATCCTGTATCGAACGACCATTGCCGTAGGAGTGAGGATCTGGACGAGACATCCCTCTGAACAACCCTGAACGCAATACCAAATCATCATCAAGATCGACAATCACTGTTAGGCTTGGGAGAATTTCTTGATAGCTACTTCGCTGCGTATCAGTTTCAAAACCATCGGAAGTATCGCCTTCAGTGACAACAAATCCCTCGTTGAACTCTTCGACGGTGATGGGTCCTCGATAACCGACAGAGGTGATCTCAGTATCCACATATCGAACCCCAAAATTTCCTCTTACAGGATAATCAGATATTTCAGTTGAAAAGTCTGCTTGAATATAAAACGCATTGGTATCTTCAGTCACGTCATTAGTGCCAGAAGTAATACCATTTTGATATTGGATTCCTGACAATCCACCATAATTTTGTAACCATGCATTGGCTGCACATTCAAAATTAAAAGTTGCATAGTGGCTTACCGAAGTACCAGTTTCGGCATTTGTTATGAGCTCACCGTCTCTCACATTAGATAGAAATCCAGACTCTGGAAAACTTTGATCGGCACAAGCGAGCACGTCTGCCAGTATAGCGTCGGTTACCGTATTATCGGCACCCCCATCAGGTGAAACTAAATCTTCATCTTCAAATAGACTTTGACCAGCAGCGTTTCTCAAGCCACCTAAGGTCACATATTCCATACTAGAGAAACGCACACCAGCTTTAACCGTGTGAATGGCTCCCTCATTTCGAGCCCAAGTTAAATCAGTACGAAAAGCGTCCAAGGTATTATCGCGAGATAATTGTCGTGCACGAATTCGAGCACGGTTTCTAGCATTAAAGTAGCTAGGGTCAGTCACTTCAAAACCATTACCACCACTATCTAGGATAGTTCCAATTGCAGCGCCGGGATTATTACCATTCGTGTCTAACTGAACAGTAAAATCATCTGCATTACCGCCAACAAGATTGTTATCAGTCGCGCCAAGTCTTAGCTCAATATCAGTTTCGACTCGATTGGTTTCAGAGCTAGAATAGTCAAAGTTTAAGGTCAGATTTTCTGACAAACGATAGTCAACATTAAAACCGAAGCCCTTGTATTCTTCGAGTCTTTGAAAGTTAGTTGTATAAGACGAAAGATTGGTTTCAGATATTGAAGAAAAAACTTCTCCTGAATACGGATTTGAGGTCAGCGAAGAAATATCTTCCTGAGTTGTTGCGTATTGAAAATCCTTTCGAAGCTCTCGTTGATCTCGCTTTGAGTATTGAAAATCGAGCAGCATATCTAGCCGATCGTTCGGCTGAAATTGAATACTACCAAAGATAGCCTCACGCTCATCATCAGTGGTGTTTTGCCGATAACGATGATCCCGTGGGATATAGGCAAAAGGAATATCGTCGACAGAATTATAGTTTGGATTCGAATCGATCAAATCTTGAATTGCATCATTACTAACATCTGCCGAACCATCATGACACCGACCGCTGGTGTCTGTTGGTAGCGCGTTAGAATCAAATGAAGTCAACTCACAAGCTTCAAGACGTCCGCCACCCGAGGTAGTTTGGTATTCCTGTTCAGGATTAGATTCATCTCTCAACTGTGCACCAAATGAAACACCTAAATTAGCTCCATTATCAAATTCAAACTGATCGATATAGGCAAGCGTTGCACGAGATCCGAAATCTTGACCACCTTCAATATTGGCTTCATCGGGGCTATGTGCTAACTGAAAGTTACCTTGGAACAATCGCTTGCCGTAAAGTAAAGGCTTCTTTGTATCCAGATGTACCTGACCACTTACAGCACCCTCAATATACTCAGCTGACTGGGTCTTATGAATTGAAACTTTATTGAACATCTCGGAAGGAAAAATACTGAAATTAACTGCGCGGTTACCACTACCATTAGTCGCTTCTCGACCATTAACTACCGTGGTTCCAAGAAATGGCCCCAACCCTCTGACAGAAAGCTCTGAAGCGCCACCGTTTTCCTGATGTGCTGTAGCACCTGTAATTTGTTCAAGTGCAGCACCGATTGATAGTGCTGGAATATCTCCGATATCTTCTGCAGAGAAACCATCAACTATTTGGGTTGAATTTCTTTTGATATTGATTGAACTTTGCACTGACGCTCGCGTACCAGTAATTACAACAACTTTTTCTTCATCACCTGATTCATCAACATCTTCTGCCTCTTGAGCTGAAACCGCAGTATTCGCAGTTAACGACAGGATGGCGGACAAAATAGCGATAGCTACCGGCGACTTCCTCAAAGGAAAAGCGCGCTTGCTTTGCGTTGCTTTTATCATAGTTAATCTCTCATTATTAATATTATTCTGAATCGACTCTTCAATTTTTTTGGTTAGCTGCATTTTATTCCTCCACTCCTACAGTTGCTTCAGATGTGTTCGAGTGATATGGCGAAGCTGCATTGTCTGTATCAAGTGAATCACCACCCAAATAAGATTCGAAGTCATCGGTGAAAACTTGTGTATTGCCTGCCTTATCGGAGTAGATTGCTATTTCATCAACACTAAATATGCCCGTCGCCAATCGAATACCACCATTGTCGCCAAACCTAAATGCAACATGGGTTACACCATTGAAGGCGCTATTATCTAAGGTGTAGGGTGCTAGACTAACTCCGTCCACCGTTATCGTAACCTCGGGTAGAGTGGTTGCCGGGTCGCCACTTGGGTAGTCCCATGTGATAACAACATTCATAAAGCTATCCAGCTTATGTGGAAGCGTGGAAGTATCGATAGTGCTCGGCGCTCTCACACCAAAGCTACTATCACGAATGCGAAAATCTAGAATAGCGCCATCGTTATTGGTGTTCTCGTTATACAAAGTAATAAACGCATCGCCATCACCAAGCGTGTCGTCCAACCTCTTGACCGCAACTTCTAAGCGACCTGCCGTCAGTGGACCATTGGCATCCAGCGCGTATCGTAATTCTCCAGTATCAGTATCAAGGGTATCAACAATTTGTGCCAATTGATTCCCCGGAGTACCAGGTCCGCCTTGTCCACCTTCTTCAGCACCTACAGTGGCTTCGGATGTATTGGAATGATAAGGCGAAGCTGCATTGTCTGTATCTAACGAATCACCTTCTAAATAAGACTGGAAGTCATCTGAAAATACCTCAGTCATCCCATCCTTATCTGAATAAATGGCTAATTCGTCAACACTGAATATACCCGTGGCTAAACGAACACCACCATTGTCTCCAAAACGGAATGCTACGTGTGTCACACCATTGAAGGCGCTGTTATCCAACGTGTAAGGAGCCAGACTCACACCGTCCACAGATATAGTGACTTCAGGAAGCGTTGTCGCAGGATCACCAGGATATTCCCAAGTGATAAGTACGTGCATGAATTCATCTAAAGTGTGAGGAAGCGTTGACGTATCGATAGTACTTGGAGCTCGCACACCAAAACTGCTATCGCGGATACGGAAATCAAGAATCGCACCATCATTATTAGTATTTTCGTTATACAAAGTGATAAAGGCATCTCCATCACCTAAATCATCATCCAAGCGTTTAACAGCAACTTCAAGACGACCTGTGGCTAATGGACCATCGGCACCTAGAGCGTATCGTAACTCTCCAGTATCGGTATCAAGGGTATCAACGATTTGTGCAAATTTATTACCCGGCACACCAGGGCCAGCAACGCCATCGATTACCTCAACAGTCACTTCAGAAGTGTTTGAATGATAGGGCGAAGCTGCATTGTCTGTATCAAGTGAATCACCTTCAAGGTAACTCTCAAAGTCATCAGAAAACACTTCGGTAAAGCCGGCTTTATCGGAGTAGATAGCTAAGTCATCGACAGTGACCTTTCCTGTATCTAATCGCACGCCTCCATTGTCGCCAAATCGAATGGCTACATGTGTCACGCCGCCAATTGCGTTATTGTCGAGAGTATAAGG
This sequence comes from Kangiellaceae bacterium, assembly GCA_965230525.1. GTDB lineage: Bacteria > Pseudomonadota > Gammaproteobacteria > Enterobacterales > Kangiellaceae. Next base: position 1,995,251 of record OZ246008.1, on the reverse strand, counting down.
AGCCAGACTGACACCATCTACTGAAATTGTGACTTCAGGCAATTGCGTAGTGTCACCACTTGGATATTCCCAAGTAATTCTGACATCCATGAAAGCATCGAGTGTGTGAGGAAGCGCTGAAGTATCGATTGTGCTCGGTGCCCGAATTCCAAAGCTGCTATCGCGGATACGGAAATCGAGAATCGCACCATCATTATTAGTGTTCTCATTATACAAAGTGATAAAGGCATCACCGTCACCCAGATCATCATCCAAGCGTTTGATTTTTAGTTCCACTCGCCCTGCTGCTAAAGGACCGTTGGCATCCAATGCATATCGCAACTCGCCAGTATCAGTATCAAGTGTGTCAACAATGACTGCGACCTTGTTGTCTCCTCCAGCAGGAGCGCCGCCAACACCGTTTATCGTAATGACTAGATCAGCGGTGGTTCCATCGACAGAGGAAATCTGAATGGTATCTGTCACTCTGTCACCTTGAACCATTGCAGCGATTGTCGCATTGGTGGTATCGAGCGTATATTCCCATGCGCCTGAAGGCAAAATAGAGAAAGTTCCAAATTGAGTGGCTGTGGCGGCTTGCTCAACAACCATCGCCTCTCCTGGGTCAGGATCGAGTACTGTCACTGTATCCGTTAAGACATCGGTTACATCGCTGTTAATAGCACCCACTAAATTAAAGAATGCCGCCGGTGTAGGCTCAGATGATGAGGCAACATCATAAGTTGCCACAACTGCATCAATTGACAATTGGTACGCCGAACCACTACCAAAAGTATTGCCGACATCATATCCTTCGAAATCATCTTGGAACACCAACATGGTACCGGCGGTATCGGAAGCGACTAACACGTTATCGATGTAGTAAGCGCCAAACGGAATCGTTGTACCGTTGTCACCAAAACGCCATTGAATAGTTTCTACACCTTCAGCAAACCATTGATCAAGCGATGTAAAGTCAGAATCGACAACCGCCGCTGTAGAGAATGGCCCACCACCGAGTGCTTCACCATTAATCAAAATGGTGATTTGATTTTGCTCTGCCATATCCCAAATAATTTCAACTTCATACCACTCGTTAGGAGTAAACGGAGCTTCAATGGTATCGCCAGGATAACCGGCGTCATCAGTATTTCGTACTAAGAATCTGGGTTCTCTGACGGTACCATCATCTTCTGTTGCGCTTCCTTGTATCCGAAGATCAACCAGTGATTCAGAACTACTTCCTGATGACCCGTATAAAGTAACGTAAGCATCTTTTTGATTGCCGTCATCGGCAAGTGCTTCAGTCTTAAGGAATGAAAACGATAGTCGACCTTGCTGTTGATGTGGGTCTAAGTTAAGTCTTAACTCACCGGTATCACCATTAATTGTATTGGTGATTTCCGCAACCTGAGTCAAAGCCGAAACGCGAATAACTAGATTGGCAGTGGTACCATCAATCGATGTCAGCAAAATGGTATCGTTAACCGATGCACCCACTTCGAGGCCTGCGACAGTTTCGTCAGCAGTATTTAAGGTATATGTCCAAGCACCGCTTTCTAAAATGCTAAATGTACCGTAAGTGGTTTGCACATCCGTTTGTTCAATCACTCGATTTTCACCAAAGTTCACATCGGTCACTGACACAGTACCTGTAATTGGATCAACCTGGTCGTTAGGTATTGTGGCACTCAGGTTTTCAAAAATTGCTGGTTCAGGAACATTTTGAATCGCGCTTTGCACCCCAGCTAAAGCGGTGCTATCAATATTGTCGGCTACAGGTGAAGTCGCTAAATCAATTGCTGCGGTGTCAAAGTCGTCAACCGTGGTAGTCGAGAAAGTGCCATCGGCTAAATCGGTAGCTAGCGCAGCGATGATGGCAGCTGCATCAGCGTTAGCATCATTTGCGTCTAATTGTGAAATTAACGCTAAAGCAATGGCGTATCGTCCGGCGGCATCATCTGCCGCTGCGGTGGTTGCCAAATCAGTTGGAGCGGTTGCATAAATAGCGGTGACACCACTTGAAATATCGTTAGGGATACCAAAGATGACTCCGACCGAGAGGTTATGAGTTGAAATCGCGGTATTTAAATCACCAGCAGCTTCCGCTAATTGAGTAGCGATTTCGGTTAGCGGTGATACTGTAAAAGTCGCATCACTCGTCACATCAACCACCGCTCGGGAATTGGGAGCGTCGAGAGTGACTCCAGTCGCTTCATCGACATAGGTTCCGCCGGCACAAGAAATTAGTGCTGCGCCATCAACAGGTACAAGCCCTGGAAAGCTTACCGAACCTTGCATAGTAGTAGCTGAAGCTAATGAAGGACTGACTGCTGCGCCATTGGAATCAATTGCCGAGATTTCGCAAGTAGCACCATCAACTAGCGCATGAACATAAACCATACTAAGGTTGAAAGCGGCTTGAACTTCAACAGGGTCAGATTCGACAGTTTCACGCAAGCCGGCATTATCGGTAAAACGAGCAACAACGGTAACCGATTCACTACCTTCGTTTTGAGTTAGTGTGTAGGAGGATGACGTCGCATCTGATATCGCTTCTCCATCAGAGTACCACTGATAGCTTTCACTTCCCGACTCGAGTCCGTCAGGATCTGATATCGCTGCTGACAGGGTCTCGCCGACAACGGCCGCTCCACTAATGCTGACTACACCATTAGAGCCCTCTACCAGAGGAACCTCATCTCGACTGCTACCACAACCGATTAATGTCATTATCAGCCCGGCAAATAAAATGTCTCTATAGTTCATTACTCTGAGATCCCCCATCGAATTTATTGTTTTAATATCAGCTTTAGTTTTAGGTAGATGCTTTCCTATTTGGAAACTCTCCGACAAGCTGTCAGTACCAATCATTTAGTGCTTATGTGATATCGCGAGCATAGATAGTCTTATTTAACTAACCAATTGTCAAGCTTTGGCATAACAATAAATACAGCAAAATACACAGATATTGGTATTACCAATACTTGCAACCCTAAATACCCCGTATGAATCAAGTATTTACCAACATCTTAAGGGCAGCTGAAGCACCACAAAATAATTATTTAGGGAGGTTCTAATTCAAGGTATATGGAGTAATTTCAAGGTGTTACGCGGTAAAGCAACGAAAACACTGATGTTGCTTTATCCTATCGCCCATAAAAACAGGTGTTCAGAAATAACACTCTTTCTCGGGTAAAGCCTAACCAACCCCCCTGATAAGCTACTAATTAATATGAGGAAATTAACTTGTGAGTAGGTGATTTTTCATAATTGGTCGACCGGTTTAATCGAAAATTAAATCAGTGATAACAGGATCAAGAATACTGGTCGCTATACTCCGGTAACAGCACAAGTAACTGACGCGGCCTATACATCAACTCGATTGGTCATAAACACGATACATAGCTGCTAGTTGTGCGCTTGAAGCGATTATTGCCGTCCGTACTTATTTTAATCATTCTTATTTTTCCTTGTAGGTGGTTATTTTTAAAGAAGAAATAACCGGACAATCATTGTTCAACAGTATTTTATGGAAATTTGGTCCGTCATTTTGCTGTCAAGAAAGACATTGAAATTCGCCCTAAGTCTAGAGGGCTAACGGATAGAAAGAAATATGCTACTATCATTGAAAATGAATAATCGGATATTAATATCCGTTAAACATGATGTTAAAGTGCAAAGGGAGAGCATGCGTAAGATAATAGGCTGTTGTGGTTTTATTGGGTTTGTTGTTATTTTTCTCGTGATCCATTTTTACCCAGAAATTCCACGTTCGATCTTAGCTTGGGTTGCTTTGTTGATGCTAGGTATCCCCGCTTGGATATTTCTTGAGTGGCTCGGGGATATTACGCTTAGCTCAAGTTTTTTCAAGAATCGTTCAAGATCAATTCGAATTATGCTAGGTGTTCCAACAGTGATCTTGCTTGGTGGAATCGCACTTATAGTAATATCGTTTGTACGACACTTTATCAATTATGCAGGCGGATAATATGCACCTTAACCAAACATTTGAATCGACGCGAAAAACGCGCGTCTCAACTTTGCGTTAGCTTTATCGAGGAATAATGTGACCGCCCAAAGATCAGATGAATTCATTAATAATCACCCTGAATTTGAAATAGGTGATTTACGCTTGTTCCATATTCATGGCTACGAAATTAAAACGGAGATAGAGAAGCCTGAAAAGGCATTTATTAGTTCGCTCTGGCGTGGGTATATCGGCACTTATCAACTGAATACAAATGGTAGCCTGTGTCTTACGAAAATATCTGTATTTACCGGAAAGAGAAATGCAGAGTTTGAAGATTTGAAAGTGAATGAGGAAATCACTGGAAATTTCCGCCTAGACTTTAGAGAGCAATTTTTTGGCAACAGGCTATCAGTTCCATTTGAGGGCGGAAAAATCATTTTAGATCAATCTCAATGGTTCAAACAGGTTGGTAGCCGGGGAGACTCAGCAGTAATAGATGAGATGTTTCCAAATGTTGAAGCCAAAAGCTAACAAAGCCAGCCAGAGGGGCCGTTAGGTATACAGAATATGAAATTAGTTCCACTTTTAATCTTCAATATGTTTGTTTTCTCGGTGGCAAAGGCTGATACGGACTTCACTGTGCCTGAGGAAATTTTAGAAGAATACAAAGAACTAAGGAGTGATATTGTAGAATCGGTTTTAGATGGAAAACCAGAAGTACTATTACAATATATGCCTATGCTATCACCACTTGATAAAGAACTTAGAATATCTATGATTTTAAAGTTTGAAAAGCAGTTAGATGCAGTGATTTCTAAAGATCTTAGGTATAGTTTTACCACCTACGAAAAAGAGTTAGTTTGTGGTTTTTTTGTTCAATCTACAGCCGTTCTACTAGAAAGAACTTATTTTGAGTCTTCTGAAGATAGCAATATATATGAAACTGTCTATGTTCGAAAAAATGGAGATTGGTTTGTTGGTGACAACTCATCAACTACATTTTCCTTTTTTAAAAGTTGGGCCCCGAGAAATCAAAAAAATAAAACCATGAAACCACCGAAATGCTTGTATGAACTTAATCTTTAATAAGCTTAGCCAATCATAGGGTCATCAAATCAGATGAATAAGGCGTTAAACTTACGCTACCCAGAAGGCATACCTTACTATTCTTTAAAACCCTATCGCAGTATTCCAACAAGATATTCCAAATAAAAAAGCAAGCCAATAGGCTTGCTTTTCTTTACTTCTAAGCTTTCAAATAAAGCTTGTTGGTTAAACTAACAATCTAGAACCGATAGCTAGCACCAAGCGAGATCCGACGATCCGGCAGACCGACAAAACATAAAAGCGCTCCATCGGACACACAGTACTGTTCGATACGCTCTTCAGTTAAGTTAACCACATCAAGCCCGACATTCAGTTGTTCAGTAACGTCGTAGCTAACACTCGCATTAAGTTGGCCTCTAGCTGCGGTTACTACAGGGAAACTTAGAGTACTGCTACCACTACTGTTTGCACCGCCTGCATAATCCTGAGTACGGAATGCATCACGCCATGTATAACGCATACGAGCTGACAAACCAAACTTCTCATAATACACAGTGAAGTTATAGGCCTTTTCCGAGAAGTCCAGCAAACCACGTGGGATGCTAACATCGCCAAGAACAGCTAGACCACGGCCAGAAGTAGTATCAATCACAGAACCACCAGAGAAGTCTTGTTTGGTATAGTTTGCAACAGCACCAAAACCTGATGCCCAACCTAATTTATCTTCAAAGCTAGACAAGTCATACTGGATGGCAAACTCAAAACCTTTTTGAGTAGTCGTTTCAGGGTCATTACCAGGAGTACTTTGGTCAACACAAAGACCAGTTGTATTTGGATCACCTAAAACATTTGGGATAACTTCTGGATTATAAAAACCGCCACCTGGACATGAAGGATCTGTTTCTCGTTCAAATCCAAAAGGAGTATTGTTAGGAATAAGCAACGCACCTTCAAAGTCAGAACCGAAAATATTGGTTCGGTCTTTCTTGAAATAACCAAGACTTACTACAGCAGCTTCCGCGAAATACCATTCAACACCTAAATCAAAAGAATCAACTTCCTCTGGCTCTAGACCTGGGTTACCTAATGCGACCGCTGCATTTTCACTGGTATCTAACGTATAACCAGTTTTAAGTTGGTCAAAGTCAGGACGTCTTATATCAGTACCATAACCTAATCGAACAACCACTTCATCATGAGGTGTTAAAACTAGGTTTAGGCGAGGTAATAAGAAATCGTAACTTCCGCTTTCGGTAAACAAGTCTCCAGTAATTGGATCAAACCCGGTTGAGTCGATATCGGTTTCAATATAGCGTAATCCAAAATTACCTCTTAAAAAATCACCATACTCAAAATTAGCTTGAGCATAAAGTGCAGTTGTCTCCTCACTTATGTCACGGAAAGCAGAGTCTCTAGATTGTACATTTAGAATATCGGGACTATTAGGATCATGCGCAATCACCGCAGCCTGAAGCGTATCAATGACATACTGAGGGTTAGAAAACGCAAGATCAGGATTGATTAAGAGGAAGTTTCTTATATACAAGCTTCTGCCATCTCCCTGATTATAATTAGTTGGGCCGTTCACCAATAGTTCCGAAAACAGTGCACCATTTGGACTATCAGCCATCTGGCTAAATCCACCAATGTTGTCACCGATATCTTGGTATTCGTGAGTGGATTTATTAACTCTAAGTCCAAAATCTACCGAAGTCACTAAGCTATCATCAAAAGAGTAAGTCGAATCAAGACGGAAGGCATTTTCAGAATTTTCAGTGGTATCACGACCGACTTGAACTTGATCTAATACAACGTTATTTGGATTGGTTAGGTCTGCAACGGAAGGGGCAAAAGGCGAATCAAAATTGATTCCAAATGCTAAGGAACCGCCAGATAAGTCATACCTAAAAGGAACACAGTTATCATTACTGGTGCCATCCAACGGACAGTTAGGATTGATAAAGTTAAGTGTTGTATTTAGTGTCGGATTAACGGTATCAGAACTAGAAAAAGACAACCCAGCGCTGACAAATAAGTTATCACCTTGCCATTCTCCACCTAAAACAAACACTTCAGTATCAGTAACACGTGCACCTGTTTCACTAGTAAAACGCAAATTAGGGTCATCATCATCGTTTGCTAAATCTGGTTCCAAAAAGCCAGTAAGTGCCGCTTGATAATCGCCAATGCCATATCCATAAGTGACCGTCTCAAACGCAGTTGGGATACTGATATTTCGTAATGTACTTACCCCAGAAGCCTGCAGTCTATACTGATCTCGACTACGCTCTTGTTCATTTATAAGCGCATCAAAGTGGAACTTAGTATTATCATTTGGAGCCCACTCAAGTGTTGCAGCAATATTAATCGTTTCATAATCATCATTTTCTTGTTCTTGCACTAAGAATTGAATGCCTTGCCATTGTTGACCATTGTTATCGACAAGATTATCTCGGTCTGCTCGAGGTCGGAACGAAACGGCTTCTTGTTCGGTATAACTTCCACTTATTACAAAGCCGAACTTACCAGCATCGGTTTCCCAATTATCACCCCATGCTCCAGAAAAACGCGGTTTCGCACTTTCGGTACTTAAACTACTATCTTCATATTGCAAACGGACATTACCGAGGGGCTCAGAAAGATTAAGTGGACGAATAGTTCGCAAGTTGACTGTTCCACCAACGGAACCTTCAATGGTTTTCGCCTCGGGTGCTTTGATAACTTCAACACTGGAAATAATAGAAGCATTAATATCTTCAAAACTGATCCCATTACGACCCGAGCCGGCGCCAACAGTTGAGACGCCATTAATTTCTACGCGATTAGAACTCGAACCTCGAATTTGAACCCCTGTGCCTACCCCTGCAGTCCTTGTGATCTGTACCCCGGTAACGTTCTCAAGTACTTCCGCCAAATTCTGATCTGGTAACTTTCCAATATCAATTGCTTCAATGACTTCAATAACGCTATTTGCATCTCTCTTTTCCGCGAGAGCATTCGAAAGCGAGCTACGAATTCCAACGACCTGAACTATATTTTCTTCTTCTGCTTCATTTTCTGTATCGAGCTCTTCGGCGTAAACCGGCATAGTTAAGGCTGTTGCTGAAAGCACTGCCATTGCTATTGCTGAACGTTTAAATCGCATTTTATTTCCCCCTAATGCAGTTCTAAAATTATTATTTATAAGCATCTATAAAATAAGTACACGGAAACATCACTTGCTCAAAAATCACGCAAACCAATTGGTATTACCAATAAACCCCGTACAACGCACCATCCATGGACCACTATTTCACACACAAAACAATTGGTCAACCTTTAAATAAGACAAAACACATTATCAAAACACATTTTGGTATTACCAATTGCTAAATATTACTTTTATATCAACAATTTAACATCACCACACCAGGTGTAACCTCTGACTTTCAATGAAAAAATTAGAAGCAATCAGCGTGAAAACCACACTTACCAGTCTCATCCATCGCTAAGATAAGCCCTAATAAATTGAAATACCGCGTAGGTTAACTTTGCAGAGGTTGGATTGATTAGAAAGGTTGGATATCGGGCTGCGAATTCACTTAGTGCTAGTAACCAGCCGACTAATATTAGAGCTAAAAAAAAGCCCTGATCGTTGAAATATCAGGGCTTCAACTTCTCATTTCACAAACTTAACGCTTCGGCTTTTTTGAATATTTTCGGTAAAGTCGCTTGTGGCGATTATCGAGATCGACTTCTCGCCCATCAATCAATAACAATTCGACTTGGTGAGTTAAATGATCAAAGAGATCCCCTCCACTAACCACTAGATTGGCTTGCTTGCCGACACTAATCGAGCCCATCATTGCGTCTAAACCCAGTGTTTTCGCAGGCTCCAGAGTGATAGATCTAAGTGCGGCTTGCTCTGTCGCTCCGTAGGCCATTGATTGTCCCGCAGCAAACGCCAAGTTTCTCACGGTCCAATTTCCTTCAACCGCGAGAGAATAGTTGATACCAAGCGCTTCAAGTCTGGCAGGTGTTGCGTAAGCTCGATCCATCGCTTCATCGCTGCGCCAGGTACGTCCCCATGGGGAAGTATAGACCACGGGAATATTTCTTGAACTCAACAAATTTGCAGCTTTGTCAGCATCGCGCCCACCAACAATTACAATCTTAAGCTTTTCCTTGTCAGCGAAGAACACGGCTTGTTCAATTTGGCGATAGTCATTGGCGTGCACAAACAATGGCATTTTACCTTCTAACACGGGTAACATCGCTTCCCAGCGAACATCAATAGCCTGAGAAGAGTTACCTCCGCGAGCTTTGGCATAAGCCTTAATTTGCTCGAAGGTTTCGAACAGTTGTTTGGCCGCTTTTTGATTGGCTTCTTTTTGCTTTTCGGGAGGTCGTCGCTCCCACCAAGACTTATTAATTCCCACCGAGGGCCAACGTAAATGCATGCCGGTATTGGCTTTGGTGATGGCATCTTGCCAATTCCAAGCATCTAATTGCATTAATGAGGACTGACCGTTAAGTCCACTGCCCCCGGGAGCAACTTGCACGTGAGTAATGCCATGACTGCGCAAAGTAGGGATAATTTCCGAGTCAGCATTGTAGGCGACATGCGCCTTTACTTCGGGTGTCGCTCGTCCAGTTTCCACATTATCGCGAGTCGCTCGCACAGCACCAATCTCGACAAGACCGACATTAGTCGAAAGCCCGATCAACCCCGGATAAATTTGTTTACCGGTTACATCGATCACTCGGGTATTACTCTCTGTACTAAGCCCTTGGCCAATCTGACTAATTTTACCGTCCACAATGAGTAGATCGTGATTAGTTTTAACCCCATCGGTCACGGTATGCAGCGTTCCGCCCTTTAACAAAATGGGCGAGGCTTGCTTTTTGCCCGGAATAATATCGGTGGCCGATGCAGATAAACTAACACAGGCCAGTAAAACGGTTTTGAGGATTGCTTTCATTATAATTTCCCTCCTTTGTGACTCGCTTTCCAGTGCCAAAAATCAAAGTTGTCATCACAGTGCCACTGAGCCTCCTCTCTTAGTATATAAACTTGGTCGTGGAATGTTGACGGTTTATCACTGGCCGACGCTGTTGTCTTTTTCGATTTTTTAGCCGAACCAGTTTCTGCTAAAACTTTTTGGATAAGTTCATTTTTTTCTGCTGCCAATCGCTTGCGCTCAGCTTGATCGCGTTGGCGATCAAAATAGTTCACACCATCGACCCAAGTTTGTTCAACTTTAGAATAGATTGATAACGGATGGCCACTCCAAATAACAAAATCTGCATCCTTGCCAACGGCTAGACTGCCAGTAAATTGATCAACTTTCAGCTGTTTTGCAGGGTTAATAGTGACCATATTTAGCGCGTCTTCTTGACTCATTCCACAATGTTGAACTGACTTAGCGGCTTCAGTATTTAACCGACGAATCAAATCACCACTGTCAGAATTAACTGAAACGTTGACACCTCGCTCCATCATTAAGCAGGTGTTCATTGGGATGGCATCGAGTACTTCGAACTTATACGCCCACCAATCTGAAAAGGTTGAAGCGGAGGCTCCATGTTTAGCCATTTCATCGGCTACTTTGTAACCTTCTAAAATATGCGTGAAGGTTTGAATGTTAAAATCAAAGTCTTCCGCTATCTTCATTAAGCTTAAGATTTCAGATGCAACATAAGAATGAGAGTGCACAAATCGCTCACTTTCAAGTATTTCTACCAGCGCATCCAAACGATAATCTCTGCGTGGCGGCGCTGTTAGTTTTTTCTTGCTACTCGAGAGTCGTTTATACTTATCCCACGATGCCTGATAATCCTTGGCTCTCAAAAACGCATCTCTGACAATGGTTTCAACTCCCATTCTGGATTGCGGGTAACGAATGGTAAACTTATCACCCCAGTTACTTTGTTTTACATTTTCTCCAAGAGCGAATTTGATTGAACCAGGGGCTCTTTTCTCCTTCATTTGCTCAGCAGTTTTGCCCCATCGTAGCTTGATGACTTGTGCTTGGCCGCCTACTGGATTCGCTGAACCGTGCAGCAATTGTGCCATAGTAGTCCCACCGGCAAGGGCACGATAGATATTAATGTCATTCGGATTAACCACATCGCCAATTCGAACTTCTGAAGTGATGGCATCACTGCCTTCATTAACGCCTTTGCTGATTGCGATATGAGAATGCTCGTCAATAATACCCGCAGTTAGGTGTTTTCCCGTCGCGTCAATTTGTTGATATCCTCGAGGTGCTGACAAGTTCTTACCGATTTTAGAAATTTTTCCTTTGTTAACTAGCAGGTCAGCTTCAGTCAATACACCTTGTTTGTCGGAAGTCCAAATGGTGGCATTTTTGATTAATACCTTTTGCGACTTCAATGGTTTCTCTAACCCAAAAGCACGGTTAGGAACACTCATACGACTGACGTAGCTTTGCGCTTTTTTCTGATTGTCTTTAGCGTTTTCAGCGGCGCTCTTTTGCTCGGTGGCTTTCTCCCCTTCTTGTTGCGAGCTATTTGACTTAGCCGTTCTAAACGTGAGTCGTTTAGCGGTTGGATCAATATAATTACCAACAATTTTTCCATTAACGAGTCGACCGGAAAAACGGTAAACACCTGACAATCCCAAGTCATCTAAATTGGCATTGAATGACAGTTGATTGTGGTGAGTATTGGTGACCTTAATTTTGGTTTTCTTGTCAGCCAGCTTCAACCAACCATTGACCTTCCCAGAATTATCTTTAAGTGCCAAAGTAAGATCTTTGCCTGATACTTTAATCGGGTAATTACCGGCAAATAAGATTGGCGTTAATTCAGAAAAAACCGTTTGTTTTCCCTGCATCCAAACACTTTTGATTTTACCTTTTTGAAATAGATTACCGTCAGCCACGACCAGATCGGCAAACATACCTTTGCTAACTCTACCGGCGTTTTTTTCAATGCCAGCAAGTTTCGCTGGTACAGTGGTTAACGCGGCAAGTGCTTGCTTTTCGGAAAGGCCGTGTTTCACCATGGTACGGACTTTAGACCAAAATTGATCGGACTTTTTTAATCCATGCTGAGTAAACGCAAATGGAATATTGTTTTGCGCAAGTACCGCTGCATTGCTCGGTGCTCTTTCCCAATGTCGTAACTCGCCTAACGACACATCAAGTTGTGACTCAAAACTTGAAACATCAGGCTTTGCTGGCAGTGTGACGGGTAAAATAAAAGTCGCTTCGGTGGCTTTTATTTCATTGATGCGGGCATATTCATGACCGTCGGCAATAAAGCTAGCATTTAACTTAAACTGATCAAAAAGTTGGTCAGCTCTAAGCGTAGAAAGATAATCGTCGGCATTAAAAATTAACCCTTTCGATTTAATTTCATCAATACTTTCTAGCGCGGCGTTGTACTCTACGATTTGCCCGGTATTTAAACTATCTGTTTTTCCTCTAGCCGATTGATACCAAGCTGAATCGCTTAAGGTTTGTCTTATTAAGGCGATGCTTCCCATTAATGAACTAGGGTATTCCTGTTTTGAAGTCCCTTTGTTAAAAGAACCAAAATGGCGTGCATTTGCATTGTAAATTAAGTCATTTGGCAATCCCTTTGCCAAAGAAACCGTGACGGCCTGCCCCTGAAAAATACCGTCCATTTTTGCCGTTTGCACCGCAGTAAACCCATTCTTGGTGTACTTGCTCGCAGTTGCTGCATCGGACTTAAATTGATCAACCCAATTCACTTCGGCTTTGATGGCATTATTCCAGGCGTTCCCGCCTTTGCGCTCGCCTTTGTAAGTAGGTCCTTCTTTGCGCTGCGCTTTGGCTGTTTTTTCCTTTGCGACGATGTAGTTGCTGTAAGGGTCGATAAACCCGGGATAGATAAAATGATCACTGAGATCAATTTCGGTCGCACCAGATGGCACCTTGCCTTTCGCTTTGACACTAATAATGCGGCCGTCATCAATCACTAAGGTCGCATTTTCGATTGATTTTCCGGGTTCGATATAGACAGTTGCGTGTGTCAGCGCAAAGTGATTAGCACTTCGGTCATGAATACCATATACATGGCTGGTCTGATCGGCATAAACACTGGTTGCACCAAGCACACTCATTCCCGCGGCTAAGGCCGCTGCTCTGAGTTTTTTCATGCTGGTTTATTCTCTTTATTATGGTGTAGGAAGCCGTTTAGTCTCTCATACTCTGATTCAAGGTTCTAATCGGTCTCAAATTATCTGAGCGGAGTCTATCTTTTTGATTTTTATGGTGATTTCTAAATAATAGCGGCTAAATTCATAAATATTTACAATTAGCTACAAGGTCAAGTCGAATAAAATTTGCTCAATGTTCAATATTTAGGGGCTTTAACAGGATAAACGCCCTTTGAATAAGGAATCATAGAAGGTCGGTAAGAATGAAATTTTGAGAAACCGCTACAAAGCATTAATCATTGCTTATGCTTTGTAGCGAAATAAAACTAATATAGTTTACGGATTGAGCAGCTTAGGTTTTCCTAAGCCTAGTTTCTCAAGACCTGCTAATTGAGTTTTGGCATCGCCCACTACCACATAATGCATCCGATCAGCTTGGATATATTGTTCAACCATGCCTTTCATTGTTTTTAGGTCGAGCGAGTTTAATTGTTGATTTCTCAACTCCACATAGTTTGTCGGTAAGTTCAGTTCCGCAATATTTGAAAGAATATTTAACTTCGCATTAGGCGTTTCAAATTGACGAGCGCCACTCTTCAGGAAGTACCCTTTCGTTAGTTGTAAATCTTTTTGAGAGAGGTTTTGTTGATAGGAAAGAAGTATTTCCCTAATTAACTCAATCGACTCATAAGTAACATTGCTGCGCACGCCAGTGCTTACAGAAAAACGCCCATCAAATTCCGTGGCGGAAAATCCCGAGCCAATCCCATAAGTATAGCCTTTAGCTTCCCGAAGCTGTTGAGTTAGGATAGAAGCAAACCCGCCACCACCTAATCGATAGTTAGCGACCCTAGCAAGATAAAAGTCCGGATCGGTTGCCTTTAATGATGGATTGCCAATAACAATAATGGATTGTTTAGCGTTGGGCACATCGTAAAAATAAAGCTTGGGTTGTTTTGGTTTTGGCTCCGATTGCAATACCTGCAAAACAACCTTTTTGTTAACCCATTGCGACTCCAAGCGAGACATTGAGTCCTTAATCGCTGAGCTTTCCACATCTCCCACCACATATAACGTCGCTAAGTTCGCAGAAAAGTAGTCTTGATAGTGCTTTTTAAGATCGGCCAAAGTCAGACTTGCCAGAGAACTTTCTGAGCCTAATACACTGGTGGAAAAAACGTTTTTCTCCCCGTAAATTAACTTATCAAACTCTATTGAAGCGATTGCAGACGGGTTAGCAAACTGTTGTTTAATTTCGGCGCCAATGCTTTCTTTTAGTAGCTTAAATTCTTGCTCATCCCAGCGAGGTTGCAATAACATTTCACTCATGATTTCCATCATCACTGAATAATGTTTACTGAGTGACGTGCCCTGAACAACAATTTCATGCTTATTAGCATCAATTGTCACCTGAGCACCGATCTGTTTCAGCGCTTCCTCCAGTTGCTGCGCCGTTTTGTTTTTGGTACCACGGTTCATTAGACGAGCCATTAAGTGCGTAATACCCGCATTTTCCTTTTGTTCTAAAAGCATGCCACCTGCAACACGTAACTTCACACTCACTAACGGCACTTCATTGTGCTTGATACTCAGCACATTTATCCCATTGGCTAACGTCTGTTGCTCTATGGTTGGCATGGTCAAGGTGATGGGCTTTTCATCATAATTAGGCTCAACACTGCGGTCAAAACTAGAAGGTGTCCGCGTATAGTCAGCTGACTTTGACGCATCAAATTGCTCTTCGGCACCCGCAACAATTTTTTCTTCAACCACTTGTGCTGGCGTAGACCCGATAAGGCTTAACTTAGGCTGTCCTTTAGGTACAAAACTTGTTGCAACAAAATGTTTATCGCGAATATATTTTTTATACACTCTCATCACATCGGCTTTAGTGACAGCCAAGATATTTTTGACATCCTGATTAATAAATCCAGGGTCATTTTTATAAACATCATATTGCGCCAGTTGAAATCCTTTGCCGAGCGCACTCGTTAGACCACGATAAAAGTTAGTTTCTTGTTGCGCTTTGATTCGTTTGAGATCGTCGCCACTAAATCCATTGTCTTCAAACCGCTTAAAACCTTGTTCAATGGCGGCATAGACTTTATTCAAATTAACCGCTTGAAATGCGCGAACACGAATTGCTGTTTGGCCCGCCAGTTCCGAATTATAAGCATACATGCTGACCCGATTAGTGAGTTTTTGCTCATCAATCAGTATTTGGTTTAATGGCGCTTTTTTACCATCACTGAGTAACTCGGTTAGTACCGCTAAAGGGTACGAGTCGGCATGGAAGCGAGGTACAGTTGGCCAAGTAAGCGTGAGTTCTGGCAGTTTGGCATAATTGTCTTGATAGAATTTCTTAATCGTTTTATCGAGTACCGCTGGCTGCTTTTTTTGTGGTTCAACGGGTTTACCTGCTGGAATCTCATCGAAATATTTATGCACCCATTGTTTAGCCTGCTGCAGATCAAAGTCACCCGATATTACCAAACTAACGTTGTTTGGAACGTACCATCGATTAAAAAACTCCTTCACATCGGCCAAGGTTGCGCTCTGCAAATCTTGTAAAGAACCGATCACTTGCCAACTGTAAGGGTGCCCTTTGGGATACAGATTTTTGTCGATAACATATTGAGTATGGCCATAGGGTCGATTATCGACTCCTTGGCGTTTTTCGTTTTTAACCACTTGCTTTTCTTTGGCCAAAACTTGTTCAGTCACTGTGTTTATAAAATACCCAAGTTTATCGGCTTCAGCCCAAATCATTTTTTCTAACGCATTACGCGGTACCGTTTGAAAATAATTAGTGATGTCTCGGCTGGTCGAGCCATTTGCCCCAGAACCACCAATGCGTGCGCTCATTTGATCCAAACCACCTTTTCCTAGGTTTTCAGACTCTAGAAACAATAAATGTTCAAATAAATGTGCAAATCCTGTTCGACCGAGTTTTTCTCTCGCAGAACCAACATGCGCGGTTAATGCGACCGCAACAACCGGATCAGATCGATCAATATGAAAGATGACTTTTAAGCCATTATCCAGAGTAATCGATTGATATTTAATTTCGAGTGAGTGGTCTTGCTTTGCATCTTCTTTTAATGAATCGTCGTTTGGTTGAAGCTCAGCGGTTTGAGTTAGGTCAGGCGATGTCGATTCATGAGGTGCTTGTTGTTCCGGTTGATTCGACTCAATACTGCAAGCTGTGATAGAAGTGGCAAGCAGTGTGATGATTAAGCTCTTATATTTGCTCATTAGAGTTCCATTGCGCGAGATAATTGAAAGTTTTTATTCACTTATTAATTTAATCATTCTGCCACATTACTAGACCGCCTTCAAAATCAACATAAAGTAAATATCACCATACATACAATACTTGCTCAAACCGAAATTAAAAGACTTCCTGCAAATCATCGGCAAACCACGCATTTCAAGGCTGAAAAATAACTTTTTCTTCTCAAATTATTGAAATTGCCGCTGTTATTTAAACATATGACATGGTAACTTTTCGCCATACGCTAACATCAACTCGTCGTAAGTTGCACAAGCAGGACAAAACCATGGCTAAAACGTCGGATCGACGCATACAAGACATCCAACAAATAGTAACTCCCAAAGAAGTTTTAGATGACTTTCCTTCCAATCCTTCGATTGAGCAATTAATTACTCAAACGCGGGATGCCATTAGTGGTATTTTACACGGACGAGATCCTAGATTATTGGTAGTAGTGGGTCCCTGTTCAATTCACGATGTGAATGCCGCTAAAGAGTATGGACAAAGACTAGCGGCAATCCGTCATGAGTTAAGCGACCGATTGGAAATTGTGATGCGAGTTTATTTTGAAAAACCACGCACTACTATCGGCTGGAAAGGCCTAATTAATGACCCCGATCTTAATCAAAGCTTTGACGTCAGCCGAGGTTTGCGCTTGGCGCGGCAACTTTTACTCGACTTAAATCAATTAGGTGTGCCTGCTGGTACAGAGTTTTTAGACATTGTGACCGGTCAATATTACGCCGATTTAATTAGCTGGGGAGCAATTGGAGCGCGCACCACGGAAAGCCAAGTTCACCGTGAACTTGCCTCTGGATTGTCTTGTCCGGTAGGGTTCAAGAACGGCACCGACGGAAATATTAAAATTGCCATGGACGCCATAAAGTCAGCCAACCATTCGCATATTTTCCTATCGCCAACCGAACAAGGCACCACTGCAATCTATAAGACAACAGGCAACGATGATTGTCACCTTATTTTACGTGGCGGCAAAACTCCTAACTATCATTCAGAAAGCGTGCAGGCTTGTTTGACCCAATTGCAAGAACAATCCATTGACTGTGGATTAATGATTGATTTTAGTCATGCCAACAGTCTCAAACAGTTTGCAAGACAAATTGAAGTTGGGGAAGATGTTGCGCGTCAAATTGAAAAAGGCCAAAACGGCATTTCGGGTGTTATGATTGAAAGTCATTTAGAAGAAGGTCAACAGGCCGTTGACGCCATTGAAAACCTTAAATACGGTCAGAGTATTACCGATGGTTGTATAGGCTGGGATGATACGGAGAAACTGCTTCGCCGACTCGCCGACTCGGTTGATAAGAGCCCGCGATGCAAATAACTTGAACTTTGATATTTAACGAGTGACTTGTTTTGCTTTTATGTCAGCTATTCTAGCTCCCATAAAACCAACTTTAATACCATTCTCGGATAGCTTTTTGTTGGCTCGAGCATTAGCCATTAAAATCACTAAAAAGTTTAAGATCGGAATTGCACCTAAAATGGCCATAATAATTTTACCTGCAGTTCCGTACAAAACCCAACTCAGCCTAATATTGAATATGATAACTGCCAATAACATAGGCAAAGCAAAAAGTTGCACTACATACCTAGTATCACCATCTGCAATTCCAAGATTATAAGAGTAAACCAAGTAAACTAAAAATACGTAAAGTAAGTGCTTTTGTCTTTTTGCCACAGAAACCAAAAACTCAACTTGGTCGTTCGGTAACGAATCTGTTTGCAAGTTAGCTTCTGGTGTTTGGTATAAATTTTCGCTCAAATGAAATTCCGTTTGATAGTTAGACGACTAAAATTTCTGCAGCTATTCTATGGACTATTATAGCCCTTTAAAAATATATTCATGCTGAGAGTCTCGCGTAATTAAGCTTGGGCTTTCCCCCTCCTCCACAACAAATTCAAAACCGATTGCCCCAGGAGCAATTGTTACAATAGAAAAACTGCCGTCTTCATTCTTCATGGTTGTAACCTGACTGGACCATTCACCAAAATCAAAAATTAAATCCTTTCCTTTGCGTACTAGGTCAATTTTCCCTAACTTGTCATTTTGATAGGAGTCAGCCAACTTAGATGTGACCTCAGGGTTGGCTGGCATATCGAGCTTTTTAGCGTAGGTCTTTTGTTGTTCATAGAAATTCTTACTTAATACTTTTATACTTTCATCAGCTTCCGGATTACCGTCAAATAGTACTTCAAGGAGTTTTCTTTGAAAGCCAGAACGAATGAGCCACCCCGGGTCACCAGAGGTTAAAATAACCGCACCTATTTCGTGCTCCGGTATCCAAATCATATCGCTATGGTGACCAAACATATCTCCGCCATGATGAACAACTTCAATATCATATTCATTAGAAACTATTAAGCCCATACCATATACGACACTCTCACCCAATGCGACTTTTTCTTTATGCCGTTCAGTTACTGACGCTGCTGAAATGTATTGCTTTCCATTCGCCAGTTTACCCTCAGCAAGTTCAAACGCGACATATTTCAACATATCATTAACGCTACTCCATGCGGCACCTGCCGGCCTAACTGGTACAACGGTTCGATTGAGCCCCATGTCCATTTGTCTTACTTCACCGTGGATATTTGGGCCAAATGCTTCTGCGTGATTTCCCCTAAGCGCTTTGTCAAAATCAAATGTTGTTGAACTCATTCCAAGTGGATCGAAAACTTTGGTTTGCATCGCTTTGTCATAGGCATTTCCTAAACTTAAATCTGAGTAAACGACACGTCCACCAATAAAGCCAGCTGCAGCAGCTAAAGGATTGGAGTACTGAAACATTTCACCAAAATCTGTTGTTGGCTGAGTCTCGGCAATCCCTTTGATTACTCCTTCGGGTGTTAAATCTTTATACTCAAGTAGCCACTCATAATCTTTTCTTGGCAGACCAGTACACGCACATATTAGGTGTTCAACTAGCACGCGTTTGGTGGTTTCATCATCTCCAAGTCGAAACTCTGGATAAATATCAACTATCGGTGTATCCCAAGCTATTTTTCCTTCATCGACTAACTTTGCCAACAACAGGGTTGTCATTGCTTTAGTATTAGAAGCCACCATAAATAATGTATCAGCATCCGCTTTCTCACGCTGTCTGAAATCTTTAACTCCAAAACCATCTGCGAATACAACCTTTCCGTTCTGTATAATTCCCAACCCACCGCTGGGCACACCCGTAGTTTGCATCGCTAGTTTAATATAAGCCTTGAGCTCTGCTAATTTTTCAGCTTTTAGAAAGTGAGGTTTTTTACCAGCGAATGATTCTTTTTCGTAGCCTTTTGGTCTTAAGCTACTAAAAACCAACCTTACTTGTGCGCCCCGCTTGCCACCAATAGAATGAGCCATATTGTAAACCCACACAGTCCAAGTGTTATTAGCAAACATAGTACCAGCCGATACACTGCGTTTTTCATTCGGTGAAGTCACATATTGATATCGTTTACGCTTAGTCCAACCATCCGCATCAGATTGCTCAGTAACCAATTCTATCCGTCGCTCTGTGCCGCCTATCGCTTTCCAAGCTAATGCTAACGCCTCATCCGAAGTTTTAGCCTCAACATCAATCAACGCCACATAAGAACCGCCTTCAGGTGCTTCGATTAAAGTGGTATTGCCTTTATTGGTAACAGTCCAATCTTTCGGAGCAGTAAAAGGATGACCTGTAAAGGTTTGCCAAGGTGTGTCCTCCGCTATCTTGTGTGACTCGCTTGGAGATGAGCTTGCGGTGAATACCGAGGTACAAAGAATAAAAAATACAAAAAGTCTGATTGAACTAGGCATCGTTAAAGTCCGTTTATAATTATTAGTAACTTTTTATACACTTATCGATATTAAAGAGCAAACTGTGACCAGAGTTAGATTATTAAAAAGGGTTGTTATAGCCTTTCTTTAAGGGCTCCCGTGCATAGCATGTTGGAGTAGGCTCAAAGGTTTGGTGCAATGCACTCTATTTGATCAAACAACTATCGAGGCAAATCCTTGATAGAAACTGGTGCCCAACATCGGACGATAACTTGAATGCTATAAGTCTTTATTCGAAAAATCAGAAATGATTTCGACTCGATTACGGCCTTTATCTTTACCTTGATATAGAGCAGAGTCCGCTCGATTAATAACATCCTCTACCTGGTCATTTTTCTCAAATAAACAAGCACCAAATGTGGCGGTAATATTCAAAGATTTATCTTGAAACTTAAACGGCGTCGTCTCTAATAGTTTACGCAGTTTATTTAGTATGATTTCGGTCCCCTGCACACCGGTATTGGGAAACATAAAAATAAACTCTTCTCCGCCCCACCGAGAAACAAGATCTTGCTCCCGGATAGTGTCTTTGAAAATCTCTGCGACTTTTTGTAGAACGTAATCGCCACAGTCGTGTCCATATTGGTCATTAAAGATTTTAAAATGATCAATGTCGACCATTGCAATTGAAAGTGAGAGTTCACTTCGTCTAAATATTCCCGCCTGAAAGTTGGCTTGCTCTACAAATGCTCGACGATTCGGTAACCCGGTTAAGAAATCGGTGGTTGATACTTTTTTTAACTCGCTGTGCGCTAGCGTATTATCAAGGGCAATTCCGGTATAGTTTGAAATAGTTCGAATAAACTCTAAATCCTCATCATTGTATGCGTGCTTATTTTTTGATTGGATTGTGATACAGCCGAGCATTTGGTTGGTTCGAGAACATATAGGTAAATAAATTACCGTTTGCATGCTTTCGCCAACCACTGGACCAGAGTTTTGTTTGATATATTTGAATCGCTCCGAATGCTCATTTAAGACCATTTCTTGGTTATTTTCGATACACCAAGCCGCTAGTTCGGTATCGGAATTCATCGGTCGATAATGGGTTGGCATAATTTCGCCATTTTCTAAAGATCGTTCAAATTTTATTCGCTGGTTTTCTTTTTCGTAAACACCAATTGCTAATACTGAAACGTCGAGCGATTTATTTAAATGAATGTATAAGTGTTCAAACAACTCGTGAATATCTAATAAAGCACTTATATCCCGACCAATATTTGCTAACGTACGAATATCTTGAGTCCGTTGCTGTACTTCAACTTCAAGCTGTTGATTGTATTGCTTGATTTTGTAAATTCTATACTTGTACCAAAGTAAGAATACCGATGAAACCAGTAGTCCCAATAGGACTTTAAACCACAAGGTTTCGTAGTAAAAAGGAAGTAATCTTAGGTCAACATACTTTATTTTACTTTTAGCTTCATAAGGCGAAAGACTATATATTTCGAGTCGGTAGCTGCCTGGGTTTAGATTGGTATAAGTCAACTGTCGATTCCGGGAGTCAATTTGTTGCCATTGTTCATCAAATCCAGATAATCGAAAGTAATACTGTACCTTTTCTGGCTGAGCAAAATAAGTTGAGCTAAAGCTAAACGAAAAATCTCTTTTCTCTGGCGGTAATAAAATCGAATCCGAGTATTGAATTGACTTTTGCAGAATTCGGTCCTCGCCTCGAAAGGGAAGTTGAACCTCATTCATTACTTTGAATTCGTCAATCACAACTTCATAAGCGGTTTCATTTCTACGCACCGAGCGCTCATCAATAATACTGACCCCTTTAGGCCCTAAAAAGAATAATCGCTGATCATCATCTTTTAAATATTGTGAAATATAATAATTACTCAGTGCGCCCTGAGATTCATCAAAATGCTCGAGCGACTCATTAGTTGGATCAAATCGAATAAGACCATCAGTACTTGAAAACCACAATTTTCCAGACGAGTCTTCGATTGGTCCGGTCAGTACATCAGTGGGTAATCCATCTTGCTGGGTCCAATTACGATAGTACTCTTTGCCATTTCGATCGAGATTTAGCTGATGAATACCTTCTGATGTCCCCAGCCATTTCTTACCATTTGCTGTTTGATGATAACCGGTAACATTAGGATGCAACATGCCGACAACATCGGTTGGCGTGTGAATGGTGGTTTCAAAATTTCTAATATCTACCCAAAACGTGGCTGTGAAAGAACCAACTAACATGGTGGAATCATCAATCTGTTGCATAAACCCAGCAAGCGCACTTGGAATATGATGCAAAACCTCTTTAAAATCAGGGCTTAAAATGTAGATCCCCACATTTCGGCCTCCTAGCCAAAGCCTATCCATCGAGTCAAAGGTGGCACTGTACCAACTTGCATTACGAATTTGCTGAGGTAAATCAGTCGATTCAATTTCTCCTTTACGACTGAGTAGATGGATTTTGTCGGTTAACACATGGAGTTCATTTTGCGGGTTACCGATAAAAGGTATGGCTCGGCTATTATTTGGGTTGAGTGGTGTTAAATCATATTTAATAATTTTATTTTTGTCGGGTAACAGTCTAAATAGATTTTTTGGATTGGTTACCCAAATATCGTGCTCTAAACCCTTAATAATACTAATAACGATTTCACCATCAGTTCTCATCGCTTTTAAACTCAGTCTACCCACTTGAGTTGCCTTTGGGTTGTACTTGACCAAGCCTTTTGACCAAGTACCAATCCAAACAATATCATTTGCATCTTGATAGAGCGCCGCAATATTACTGTTGACTAGTTCATTGTTAAAATTAAGAAGGTCATCGTTTTGCCGGTTGTAAATTGTTAATCCGCCGGTTGTACCAACCCAAAGGTCACCTTTCTTATCAAAAAGTAACGACCTGACATAATTAGAAGGCAGCCCCTTACCATCAGCTTGCTTATTAAGAACCCGACTAACTTTGCTCACGGGGTTGTAAAAAACTAAGCCATGTTGCTCGGTACCGAGCCAAAGTCCATTTTCATTATCAACGGCTATTTTAGTCACAAGTCCTTGACTACCGCTCGATTGATTCAGTGGGTTATGCCGTTCAAAACCAACGCCTTCCTGGTATCGATTAATGCCCACTTGTGTGGCCACCCACAAGTTTCCAAGCTGGTCTTCTTTGATATCCAGCACATTATTATGGGAAAGCGAATTCGAATCGGCGGGGTCATGAATAAACTGTTTGAATGTGTCACTTTCGGGCTGATACAGGTTGAGCCCTTCTTTGGTTCCCAGCCAAACTCTATGCTTGCTATCAATGAAAATGCTTTGAATTATGTTACTCGTAAGACTGTATACCTGGTCATCTTTTTGGTAATTCTGAAATTCTTCTTGTTTAAGATCAAAAACACTCAACCCGTTAGAAGTACCAACCCATAAGCGACTGTGTGTTTTTTCAAATGCCAAGGAATAGATATAGTTACTAACCAGCGAATTGCGAGATTTAGTATTGGCAACATAGCGTTTCGATTGATAAGCGTCCAATCGAATCAAGCCACCTTGAGTACCTATCCATAAGTAGCCACGGTCATCATTTACCATTGCACGATTGGTAATATCGAGTCCCCGATGACCCGTGATCGGAGAAAAGCGCATACTCGCAGCGCGAATATCAAACGGAAACACCTCTGCTTCAAGCTTTAAAGCGAGAGCTTCAAAACTAGTCATTACGATTAAAAGCAGTGTAACCCAACGAAAAATCAATGCTGTTCCTAAAGTTTAACTAATCAACAAATCCCCAGACACCCACTAACTTATTGATAAATAACAAATTCATTCAGTGGGACAAACGAAGACCAATAGTTTAAAGTTTAGATGATAATTGCGATTTTGTTAGATATTTTCTCCTTTAGTTTCAAACGTATAGCAAACGATTTTCTTTTGTGGAACGAGCTCGCTGAAACGATCCACCCGATTAAGCGCAATCCTAGCCAATCAAAAACCGTAACAGCGACAGACAAGGGGCGCTAATTGATCAAATCGAATTGTGATTGGGCGGTCTGAGACTGTAATCCAAAATGTCCAAGAGCGAAGGTATAAGTCCCATCCTCAGTGTCAATCCGGCTACTGTGCCTCCCATTTACATTACAGGTTCCGCTGGAACAAATAATTTGATCCATCCAACTCTTAATTGAATAGGTTTTTGCCGCTAGAATCTTGTTCTTAAGGCTGTTCACAAAAGGGCTATTGACTGAAAGCCCCTGCGAACCACAGGTAGAATTCCACACATTAAATGGATAATACCCACACGACCATAACCCTCTAAAAGCTCCCGCAATCCCAATAAAAGTATCCACCTTGTGTTGTACATTTAACTTGATGATTTGCTGAGCCGCCAATGTTGCCCCCATCGAATGGCCGATAACATCAATTTTACCGGTACAACTATTCGCTATTGCGTTACTGATTGCATTTCTTACTGGCAGCTCTTCTGATCCACTGTGATTATTGCAAGTCGCACAGGATTTCGAGCCCCAGCTTGGACGGCTAATTTGACTGTTGCCATATCCGTTAGCTTTTAATAAATCAACTGTCGAATTCCAGCTAGCAGTCGAAGCAGTATTCCCATGCACTAAAACAACCGTATCTCTGCATGCTGCAACCACAGTTGCTGAAAATAAAATATTAATAATTACCAAGAATGTAATGCGCATGATATCTCCCAATGAATGAGTAAGCGCCTATTCTGTTCAGGATAGGATTATTTTGTATATGGTCCTTTAGTGCCTAGTGATATCAATGACACAAATGTATTGAGAGGTTTATTTGCATAGCACTAAAGTACAGTTTCTATCTCAGAATACTTTGTACTAACGTAGTAACGCTCAAAAAACAACCAACAATTAAGCGCATGGATGATTCCATTGTTGGCCACAATAACCTCGAAAAACAAAGGAATCGTTATGAAAACGCTCGATTTGTTAAAAAAAAGCGCTTGCTTTATTCTAATTAGCACCACTTTATATCTAGTAAACTCCCCTCTTACCTTTGCTGGCAGCTGGCAACAAAATGTGTCGATTGGAGGGTTTAACAATGTGCATATTTATACCCCGGACAGTCAGTCGCCCGTTGGCGAAGGAAAGGCACTATTGATTGTGTTGCACGGCTGTGTGCAACCTATTAATAACTTCCTCACAGCACAATTAGAAACATCGGCCGAACAATACGGCATGGTGATAGCAGTCCCTGATGCAATGAACAAAGCGGGATTTTCCTGTTGGTCATATTGGACGGGTAGCAAATCAAGAAACGCTGCTGACTATAAAAATTTAATCGATTTAGCAAATACAATGTCAAATGACTCGCAACGTGGAATTGACTCGAATCAAGTCTACATTGCGGGCCTTTCCTCCGGAGCAGCCTTTGCCGCAACCACAGCATGTGTAGCGCCTGATATTTTCGCCGGAGTTGCTTCCAGCGCTGGGCCAACAATCGGAACAAGCTCTTCTGGTGCACTGAACACCTGTGAAGTTGTTTCGCCCAACACCTTTAAGTCACGATGCGAAAGTTATGCCGGGAGCTTTCAAACAAATTTTGATACTCAACTGGCCGTGGTTGCACATGCCGAAAATGATCCCACTGTTGACGATTGCTACAACCAACAAAATGCCAACGGCTACGCCAAGCTTTATGGCGACCTATCGCAACAACCCGGTTCAACAACCGTTACGGATTCAAATGGAAAGAGCGCAGAGCAGTTTTTATTTGAAAATAACCGCATCGCAATGTTGTGGTTTGATGATGCCGTTGGCCATGCTTGGAGTGGTGGTCAAGGTGCAAGCGGAGGTTATATTTCTGATCAGGCAATCAACTTCGCCAGTTTTTTAGGAAAGCACTTTAGCGAAAATAATTTAAGAGTCGATCGTAATCAAGCTCCAGAAATTTCAAATTTAACCGCGACGGAAAACGGTTCAAGAATTACGATTTCTGGAAATGCTATTGATAGCGATGGGCAAGTTGACAACATTAATATTCAATTTACAACCATTAGAAACGGAAATCTAATCCAAGAAATCGATACGAGTGTTAACCAAAGTGATGGTAGCTTTTCAGTAACAAGTCAAACGCTCAACAATGACTTGTACCAAGTCGATTTAATTGCAACCGACGATCAGGGAGCGAGTAGTGACCTATTTTCAATTGTTCAACGAGTCGGTCCAGAACCAGCCAATGAAGCGCCCACCCTGTCCAATATTAGTACATCGGTCGCCGGCCAATGTGCGACTGTTTCGGGCACTGTGTATGATGCTAATTTAGACTTGGGTTCTGTGCTGGTGAGTTTTTCCAACGGGGATGTCACTGCAACGGTAGTCAACAATCAATACTCGGCTGAACAATGTAATTTGCCCGGCGGAAATAATACCGCGCAAGTTACCGCAACAGATCTACAAAATTTATCCAGCACCGATTCAGTCAGTTTCGAGATAGATGCTGGCGTAACTGGCGATTACAATTTACATATTAGCTTGGGCCATATAACTTGGGGGGTCGGCTATTCCGCCTGCTATTTAGAGTTTGGTGCAAGCCAATTTACCATGCGAGAGTATCCATCCGGTGCCACTCAATGCCAATGGATTGCCGATGGCGCTGCCAGCTGTGCTGGTCCAGTGCAAGCTTGTGCAGGCGGTGGAACACCCCCCGTGGATAGTGATAATGATGGCATTGCTGATGAACTAGATAACTGCCCCAATAACCCAAACAGCGATCAATTAGATAATGACAATGACGGCATTGGCAACGTTTGCGATCCGACACCTGATGGAGAGCCAGGAGGAAGTTGCGAGGAGTTTACTACTTTCAACTATTACCATAAAACTGCTGGACGCGCTTATAGCATAGGATTTTTCTCACCGACCTATTATGCCGAAGGAAGTGATGACCCAATGACAGGCTCGACTTGGGGAACCACGACTTTGACTAGTTCTAATGGTGGAGTGAATTGGAATGTTGGTGGTTGTCCGTAGTTTTTTCTACAAATTCTAAATATTAGTTTTAAATATTAATCTTAAAAACTAGGTCAAGTGTTTATTCTGACAACTCGACCTAGTATTTTTACTTTCACCAAGTCAACTCTTCTCCATTTTCAACCACTAAACCTGAGTCGATAATACTAGTCACAATATGAACTTGTTTAATCGAAACTCGCAAACACCTGGAAAGCGCTTTTGCCAATCCTAATTGTAGTTTTGAAACGTTCTCTTTTGACCAAAGCGATGGTAATAATAAATTAACCATCACTTCATATTGATGACCAAATTGCGCACTTCGAGTGATTAAATTAACCGTCATATGAGAATCAGATAGGCCGGAAAGTTTAGCCCATTCTGCGACTATATTAGGCTCTTTAATTGAGCAAGCTTGACTGATAATGCAGTTTGCTATTGGCATAGTTTTTAACTGTTATTCGGATTATGATTCAGTTTACGTCTCAAAGTTGTGATTTACCAGCTGGCTGTATTTGTTACTCTCAATATTTAGTTAGTAGGCTTTTTAAAACGGTATGCAAACCTATCTTGAATACCTTTAAAATAGCCCCAGGGCTTGGAATGATCATCATCTTCATTTCTTAGAACATCACTTGAGTTATCAAATATAAAACCCGCTTTAACAATTTCTGACTTTACAAAGTTTTCACCAATGCGGTGAAGGTCACCAATGTGAGCCAAACCTGAATCAGGTTTGGCGGCATTATCAAGAATAATTAGTGTTCCACCAGGCTTCAACGAAGCATAAAGGGTCGAAAGCAACTCATTACTCATTTCATTATTTAGATAAATATCGTGCAGCACAAAGAATATAATTATCGCATCGAGTTGAGCGTCACCAATCTTATTTTCATCCAATACTTTTTTATGCTCATTCAGAGAATGTTCTCGTAATGAAACAACATTGGGTAGTCGATTTCCCTTTAAACGCTCTTTATTATAAAGAAAATGAGCAAATACTTTGCCCGAGCTACCAACAATCCAAGATATTAGTTCGGTTGTGTATCCGCCCCCCGCCCCGAGCTCTAGTACTCGGTCTCCGCCCTTAATTTGAGTGAAAGGCATAATCTTCATCGGATTACGTTTCTCGTCATACTTAAGGTCGCTTTGCAATCTTTGCTTATGGTTTATTGCCGCCGTATAGATATCACTTTCTTGGCTATTGACTGGGAATGCAATTAAATAAAACGTTATAGAGGTCAGTATAGAACTAATAACAACCTGCTTACATTTTCTAAATCCCATTTTAGTATCTCCTTATTATTGATTTATATCTGAGTTCTTAGCAACTAGACAGCCACTTTATAACCATTGATAAGCCTGACTAATATTTTGGGTTATTTTTATTTGTGGACGACCAAAAATTTCTTCAATTGTTAGAACCGCTTGAAATCACTTGATAAACCTAACTAGGTATCCAATAAATAATAACGAATTAAACGTTGCGATAAATTCCATTTAACTCCATCTGCGCTTACACTAGATAAACGCAGATAAACTATATAATTGTTTAAAACGAGCCACCTGGAATACGAACACTGCCTTCCATTAAAACTCTTGCACTCCGACTCATAATTGCTTTATCAACCGACCATTGTCCATCAACGCAACTGGCTTTTGCTCCGACTTTTAATGTCCCCGATGGGTGACCAAAGCGAACAGCATTTCTTTCACCGCCACCGGCAGCGAGATTAACAAGTGTTCCAGGAATGGCGGCCGCCGTCGCGATGGCAACCGCAGCAGTCCCCATCATGGCATGGTGCAAAAGTCCCATTGATAATGCTCGCACATTAAGATCAATATCATCCTTACTAATTTGCTTTCCACTCGACGAAACATAATCTGCCGCTGGGGCAACGAATGCTACTTTTGGTGTGTGCTGACGACCAGCCGCTTCGCTGATATCGTTAATTAGACCCATCTTTACAGCACCGTAAGCACGAATGGTTTCAAATATTTTTAGTGCTTTGTCATCGCCATTAATGTCACCCTGAAGTTCAGTGCCTTGATAACCGATATCTTCTGCATTAAGAAAGATCGTAGGAATTCCAGCGGCAATCATGGTTGCTTGAAACGTGCCTATTCCTGGAACTTCTAATTCATCAACAATATTGCCAGTTGGAAACATTGCGCTATCTGCAGACGAAGGGTCGATAAATTCAACTTGAACTTCAGCAGCTGGAAAGGTAACACCGTCTAGTTCAAAATCACCTGTTTCTTGAACTTCACCGTTACTCATTGGCACATTAGCAATGATTGTTTTTTTAATATTAGCTTGCCAAATTCTGACAACCGCGATACCGTTTTCTGGAATTCGTTGCGCATCAACTAAGCCATTTGAAATGGCAAATGAGCCAACCGCAGCGGTCAGGTTTCCGCAGTTTCCGCTCCAATCAACAAAAGGTCGGTCGATGGCAACTTGACCAAATAAATAATCAACATCATGATCAGCTTGAGTACTTTTAGAAAGAATAACGGTTTTGCTGGTGCTGGAAGTCGCCCCGCCCATTCCATCGGTTTGTTTTCCGTATGGATCGGGGCTACCAATTACTCTGAGCAACATCGCGTCTCGAGACTCGCCGGGTACTTGTGCCGACTCAGGTAAATCTGTCAGGTTAAAAAAAACCCCTTTGCTGGTTCCGCCACGCATATAAGTCGCTGGAATTTTAATTTGTGGTAAAAAACTCATACTGAATTCCTAAGTAATTGAAAGTCAAAAGACATCTCACCACAGAGGCAAAGCTTGCCTTTGTGGTGAATAATGTTTTATCTTTTATCCGTTAGCTTCGAGGAAGTCTTGCGCAAATCTTTGCAATACTCCACCCGCCGAATAAATCGACACTTCTTCCGCGGTATCCAATCGACACTTGACTGGGATTTTAACGCTTTCACCATTGATTCGATTGACTACAACGTTCAATGCGGCACCCGGTGCTGGATTACCTTCCACATCGAAAGTTTCAGTTCCGTCAATGGCATAAGTATGTCTGGTTTCACCGTTGGTAAATTCTAAAGGCAATACACCCATACCAATTAAATTAGTTCGGTGAATTCGCTCAAAACCTTCAGCCACAATGACTTCGACACCGGCAAGACGAACACCTTTAGCTGCCCAGTCACGTGAAGAGCCCTGTCCATAATCTGCGCCAGCAACAATAATAAGCGGCTGCTTTCGCTGCATATAAGTTTCAATCGCTTCCCACATTCGTGTGACTTGACCTTCTGGCTCTATTCGCGCGAGAGAACCTTGTTTTACTTTTCCATCTTCTTTAACCATTTCGTTATATAGTTTGGGGTTAGCAAACGTTGCGCGTTGCGCCGTCAGATGATCACCACGATGAGTTGCGTAGGAGTTAAAGTCTTCTTCGGGTAATCCCATTTTCGCTAAGTATTCACCCGCGGCACTCGATGCTTGGATCGCGTTCGACGGTGATAAATGGTCGGTGGTAATATTGTCGCCCAATACCGCTAGTGGGCGCATTCCTTTCATGGTTCTAGCAGCCGCTAAAGCACCTTCCCAGTAGGGAGGTCTGCGAATGTAGGTTGATTGTGGGCGCCAATCGTATAATGGGCTATTCTCTTCACCATACTCCACCTTTAAATCAAACATGGGTTCGTAAACTTTTTTGAACTGCTCTGGTTTAACACTCTCGGCAACGATTGCATCAATTTCTTCATCGCTCGGCCAAATATCTTTTAAAGTGACAGGATTTCCGTTGGCATCCGTTCCTAAAATATCTTTCTCAATATCGAATCGAATGGTTCCCGCAATCGCGTAAGCAACAACCAAAGGCGGCGATGCCAAAAAGGCTTCATTTGCATGCGGATGAATTCGGCCATCAAAGTTTCGATTACCCGATAAAACAGCTGTAGAATATAAATTTCTATCAACAATTTCTTGTTTAATTTTAGGATCGAGTGCACCGCTCATGCCGTTACAGGAAGTACACGCAAAGCCGACCACGCCAAAACCAAGTTGCTCAAGCTCTGGTAATAGTTTGGACTCTTCCAAATAAAGTTGGACCGCTTTTGAGCCGGGCGCAAGTGATGTCTTAACCCATGGTTTACGAGTTAATCCGAGTTTGTTTGCATTACGTGCGATTAAACCAGCCGCTATCATGTTTCTTGGATTACTAGTGTTAGTACAGCTGGTAATGGCCGCAATAATACAGGCACCATCCGGCATTTTGCCCGCTTCATTCTCCACCACTCCAGAAATGCCTTTACTGGCTAAATCGGCCGTCGATACTCGTGCATGGGGGTTCGATGGACCGGCAATATTTCTATCAACTGAAGATAAATCAAACTTTAATACACGCTCATATTCGGCATTAGCTAAGTCATCCGCCCATAGGCCTGTTTGCTTAGCATATTGCTCAACTAATTTAACTTGTTCAGCATCGCGGCCGGTAATGGTTAAATAATCAATGGTTTGCTGGTCGATATAAAACATCGCCGCGGTGGCACCAAATTCTGGTGTCATGTTGGAAATTGTTGCCCGATCACCAAGCGTTAAACTGGAAGCGCCTTCACCGAAAAACTCGAGATAACTAGAAACGACTTTTTCATTACGTAAGAATTCTGTTAAAGCTAAAACAATATCAGTACTAGTAATACCCGGTTGACGTTTACCGATCAGTTCCACACCGATTATATCCGGTAATCGCATGTAAGAAGCACGACCTAGCATTACACTTTCCGCTTCTAAGCCGCCTACACCAACCGCAATAACACCAAGTGCATCAACCATCGGTGTATGACTGTCAGTTCCCACTAACGTATCTGGAAAAGCAACACCTTCTCTCGCCTGGATAACCGGTGACATCTTTTCTAAATTGATTTGATGCATAATGCCGTTCCCCGGCGGAATGACATCAACATTTTTAAATGCGGTTTTAGTCCAGTTAATGAAGTGAAAACGATCCTCGTTACGACGATCTTCAATCGCGCGATTTTTCTCAAATGCGTCTTTTTCAAATCCAGCATGCTCAACAGCTAAAGAATGGTCAACAATCAATTGAGTGGGAACGACTGGATTGATTTGTGCTGGATCGCCACCTTTATCGGCTATTGCATCACGCAAGCCAGCAAGATCAACTAGCGCTGTTTGCCCCAGGATATCATGACAAACCACTCGCGCCGGAAACCAGGGGAAATCCAGTTCTCGTTTTCGCTCTATAATTTGCTTTAAAGAGTCGGTGAGTTTTTCCGGTTCACAGCGGCGAACTAAATTCTCAGCTAATACACGAGATGTGTATGGAAGTTTAGCGTAAGCACCTTCCTCGATTGCATCTACCGCTTCACGAGTATCGTAATAATCTAACGATGAGTTTGCTAAAGTTTTTCTATAATTTGTATTCATGATATTTTCCAATAATAAATTTATGAAAATCAATTCAAAACCAAAAATATTCTTACCACAGAGGCACAGAGGACACAGAGAAAAAACTTTGAAATTGTTAAAACATAAAAAACGGATCAAATTATATTAGCTTTTACTTAGTTTCTTCTAACTCTGTGCTCTCTGTGCCTCTGTGGTGAATTCTTTTAATCTTTTAATCTTTTTCTAACTTCGCAGCTAGATTTTTCTGAGTGTACGAAATATGCCGACGCATTAATATTTCTGCTAATTCGGGATCTCTATTCGATATCGCCTGCACAATATGCCGATGCTCATCAAATGCTGTGGTTACTCTGGGTCCGGCCATACCGAGCTGCACCCGATACATTCTGATCAAATGATAAATGCCATCGAATAACACTGAGATTAAATGTTTGTTTTTACTACCCAATAAAATTCGATAATGAAAATCAACATCACCCGCTTCTTGATAATAAGTTTTTCCACCTTTGACGGTTTGAAAATGCGAGTTTAAAAGCTCATTCAAATCGGCAATTTCTTCGTCGGTCATATTGGTAGCCGCTAGTCGCGCCGCCATACCTTCTAGCGACTCTCTGACTTGATATAACTCAACCAGCCCTTCGGGTGTTAAGGCGACAACTCGCGCACCAACATTGGCTTTTCGTTCGACCAAATGACAACTCTCAAGCCGATTAATCGCTTCTCGAATAACGGCACGACTGACTTGATAATTACTGGATAATTCGGCTTCACTGAGTTTAATCCCCGCTTTGATTTCCCCTTCAACAATATCCGAACGTAACTGAAAAAACGTTTTATCAGCGGCTGTAATAGGATTTTCGTTAAATTGGCTCATTAATTGAGGGAATATTCGTTGCTATCGACCCAGATTGTCGACAATTCTACCTAAATTTGGCTAAATCTCAAGCAATTACACTGATATTGTCGACAAATAACACTAGTACTTTAGCCCGACTTTTATTAGATTAACGAAAGTTTGATCCTAATAGCAGATTTGAGATTGTCACAGAGTAACTCTTGTATTTAAAAATTAAACCCTCTATATTGTGGACTCTACAAAAATAACACCTATATCGTGTGTTTTTGTTTGAAATTTATACAATCATTGAATTCTAAGGAAGCTGGTTAGAATCCAGCACTGTCGCGCAACGGTAATAAAAGCTTATTTAGCTTTTTAAGTCCGATACTTAGTGTTTGAAATGAACTCAAATTTTAACCATTTCGCCTCGCGTAAAGGCTATGGATCATCGGCTAACCCCCTTTTCCTATTCTGCGCGAGCTAAATTCTCAAGTAGAGGGAAAACATGCTCGAAACCAATCCTATTCAACCACCGCAACAAGCGCTGGATGTACAATCATCCGCATCAGTCACCAGCAAATCAAATCTAAGACCACCTACGGTTGAAGAGAAAAATAAAGCACAACAAGGTGCTAGCTATTCAGTGATTCGTCGGAACAATAAACGAACACCATTTGATATCAGCAAAATTTCCGTCGCATTAACTAAAGCTTTTATCGCCGTAGAGGGAAATCAAGCTGCTAGCTCTCCTCGAATTCATGAATTAGTTGAAACGATTAGCCAACAAGTGTTTAACGCACTAATTAGACGGCTTCCGGATTCAGGTGTTTTACATATTGAAGATATCCAAGATCAAGTCGAACTGGGGTTAATGCGCGCTGGAGAACAGAAAGTAGCGAGAGCTTATGTGCTTTATCGAAACGAGCGAGCACAAGAACGATTGCAGGCAGTTGCATCAGACACTTCTGATGAATCACCAGCCATTGAATCGATCATGGTGATGAATTCCGACCAACAGTCAAAAAGTGTTAACTACTCGGTAATTAAGCAACAAATTGATCTTGCCGCAAAAGGACTTACAGATATCGATTGCCAAGCGGTTTTCGATGCCACATTAAAAAGCTGTTTTGAGGGCATGAATGAATCAGACTTAGGTGAACTTTTAGTTTTGAGTGCTCGTAGCTTAATTGATCAAGAGCCGAACTACAGTCAATTGGCGGCTCGCTTATTACTGGCTAATCTTGCTATTGAAGCAACCAATTTTGTTGATCAATCTTCCCACTCTTTTGCCGAAATCGACCTTGAACTTGTCTATAAAGAATATTTTCCGGACTACTTAAACAAAGCTGCCGAACTAAAACTACTTGACGAAGAGTTGACACGTTATGATCTAACAAAGCTGACCGCCGCTATCAAACCTGAACGAGATAGGCAGTTCACCTATCTTGGATTACAAACTTTATACGATCGCTATTTTATTCAGAGCGATAGCATTCGCTTTGAAATGCCTCAAGCGTTTTTTATGCGGGTTGCCATGGGTTTGGCGATTAATGAAGTTGATCGCGAATCTCGAGCCATCGAATTTTACAACCTACTGTCAAGCTTTGACTTTATGAGTTCTACCCCAACCCTGTTTAATTCAGGCACATTACGCCCGCAACTATCTTCGTGTTATCTAACCACGGTCCCTGACAATCTTTATGGGATTTACGACTCCCTTAGAGATAATGCCATGCTGTCAAAATATGCCGGTGGACTAGGTAACGATTGGACCAATGTTCGCGGCATGGGCTCCCATATCGTTGGAACCAATGGCAAATCCCAAGGCGTCGTCCCTTTTTTAAAAGTCGCCAACGATACCGCAGTAGCCGTTAATCAAGGTGGTAAGCGAAAAGGGGCCATGTGCGCCTATTTAGAAACCTGGCATATCGATATTGAAGACTTCTTAGATCTCAGAAAAAATACCGGTGATGAACGCCGTAGAACCCATGATATGAATACCGCCAATTGGATCCCCGACTTATTCTTAAAGCGAGTTTGCGAAGAAGGCCATTGGACACTGTTTTCGCCTGAAGAAACACCCGATTTACATGACTTATGTGGACAAGCATTTGAACAAGCTTATATCGCTTATGAAGAAAAAGCAGCGAAGGGTGAACTTATTATTAGTAAAAAAATAAATGCGGTCGATCTTTGGCGCAAGATGTTAGGGATGATTTTTGAAACCGGCCACCCTTGGATAACCTTTAAAGATCCTTGCAATATTCGATACACCAATCAACACAAGGGCGTGGTGCATAGCTCTAACCTGTGCACTGAAATTACCCTGCATACCAACGAAAAGGAAATTGCAGTGTGTAATTTGGGTTCAATTAATTTGGCGCAACACACCAACGAAAATGGACTTGATGCCGAAAAACTACAACGAACGATCACCACGGCAATGCGAATGCTCGACAACGTGGTGGATTACAACTATTACAGTGTGCCTCAAGCCCGTCATTCTAATTTGCAACATCGTCCGGTCGGTCTAGGAGTGATGGGGTTTCAAGACTCTCTGTACAAGCAAAACATCGCTTATGCCAGCGAACAAGCCGTTGAATTTGCTGACCATTCTATGGAAATTATTAGTTACTACGCCATCAAAGCATCGAGTGAATTAGCCAAAGAGAGAGGCCGCTATTCGACGTTTGACGGCTCTCTCTGGAGCCAAGGTATCCTGCCCATTGACTCAGCTAAGAACTTAGGTGAACAGCGAGGAAACTATTTTGATCTTAATTTAGACAGCCAACTTGATTGGGATTCCTTAAGACAACAGGTGCTAAAAGACGGCATGCGCAATAGTAATTGTCTAGCCATCGCACCAACCGCAACCATTTCGAATATTTGTGGTGTAAGTCAATCCATCGAACCCACCTATCAAAACATCTATGTAAAATCTAATTTGTCTGGTGAGTTTAGCGTGGTTAATGCTTACTTGATTAACGAATTGAAAACACGTGGATTGTGGGACGAAGTGATGAATGCTGATATCAAATATTTTGATGGCTCATTACAAAACATAAACCGTGTCCCTGATGAAATAAAATCGATTTATGCGACCGCATTTGAAATTGATTCACGTTGGCTGATTGAGGCAGGTGCAAGAAGACAAAAATGGATTGACCAAGCACAAAGTCTAAACCTCTATATGGCTGAACCATCAGGAAAACGGCTGGATCAACTTTACAAATTGGCTTGGGTTCGCGGACTAAAAACTACCTATTACTTGCGCTCATTAGGTGCGACCCAAATGGAGAAAAACACCGAGGAGCAAACGGATACTTCGATTCAAGAAGCACCTCAAGTTTGCTCAATACTCGATCCCGATTGCGAAGCTTGTCAATAAACCTGCTTAATACCACATTAGGAGAAAAATCATGTTAAATTGGGACGACCCAACAGCAGCATTTAGTCAGACCGACTCTAATAGCCAGACCGGTGAAAACAATCAACAAAGCGCTATTAAACAAGCCTCTAAACCGCCAGTAAATAAGCATCAACACAAGGTAGAGAATACGGTTACAGATAACCAATCATCAATGCAAATTGCTGATTTAAAACCGGTCAACGTCGATGATAAACGTATCATCAATGGATCAGGTGATATCAATCAGTTAGCACCATTCAAATATCCTTGGGCTTGGAATTTTTGGTTGAACGCCAACAAGAACCATTGGACACCGTTAGATATTAATATGACCAAAGATGTCTCTGACTATCACCATAAGTTAACCATCGAAGAAAAACATGTCTATGAAAATGTACTCGCCTACTTAACGACGTCTGACATTCTGGCCATGAGAAATGTCGGCCTTGCGGTAATGGAAAAAATGACTGCACCAGAGCTACAGATCTATCAAGCACGCCAAGTTTATGAAGAAGCCTTACATACTTGGACCTATCAACACTGTATTGAATCCATCGGTATTGAACAGAGCGAAATTTATAACCGCTATCGAGTGGTTCCACAAATTAATGCCAAAATACATATGGCTAATGGCCGACTAAACTCTGTATTGAGGCCAGACATCGATTTAACTGACGAGGATGAATTAGATAACTTTGTTCACTCTTACCTATTCTTTGCTGGTGTATTTGAAGGCTGCTGGTTCTACAATGGATTTAGTCCCATATTTGCTCTGCAAAGACGAGGACTAATGACTGGAACCGCCGAACAATTGCAATACATCATGCGAGACGAAGTACTTCATTGTGCATTTGGCATTCGAGTAGTTAATGAAATAGTCAAAGAAGAGCAACTCACGCTTGATAAACAGCGATTGAGAGATATGTGGGATGAAAGCGAAGCTTGTGAAATGAATTACGCACATTATATTTTACAAGAACCAATCTTAGGCTACAGCGCAGACGATCACATTGAGCAATTCCGCTTTATAGCCAACCGGCGAGCAAAGCAGTTAAAAATTGATGAGCCCTTTCCAGGAGCAAAAAATTCATTAAGCTGGTTGGATGAACAGGCTAATATGCGAAAAGAAAAGAACTTCTTTGAAACACGCGTGACTGAATACCAAACCGGTGCTGCGTTAAGTTGGGATTAAACATCTTCTTACCACAGAAGCAAAGCTTGCCCAGTGCAACGCTGGGTACAGAGAACACACAGTTAAAGGATTAGAGAAAACTAGATGTTGAGGCTAGAGAGTTTGAATAAATCTAGATTTCTTTTCTCTGTGTTCTCCGTGCCTCCGTGGTAAATTCTTTTTCTTTTGAATTTTAAGTTTTAGTTAAACTGTCCAACATACTCGGAAATGAGGGCACGTTTTTCTGGATCTTCATCCATGAATATAACTTTAACATGAATAATTTCACAATCGGGTCGATTATCGGTGCTTTTTAACATTTGGATAAAGCCGTTGATTCTCATGACCTTTTGCTCTTCGCCTCGCTTGAACTCGACATCCATAGAAACCTGTTCAAGTAATGACGGCATATAATCAGAATGTTTGAACACCCCCATCATGCTGGTGAGGTCGAGCTGTTTTAACGCACAACGAATTTCCCCCCCGGGGGTTCTCAAAATGGCTGAGCCCTTAGCCATCGGTTTTTTGACTTTATTGACTTTAGGTTTTGCTGCGGGCGCGCCCCCAGCTAGTACCGCTAAAGAGTCGCCTCCTCGACCAGTAGGCGGTGGAGTTGCTACCATGCTTTCAGGAAGGTCGATACCGTGTCGTTTGAGCGCTTTGAATACCTTTTCTAAAAACTGCTTGTTGTTAAAGGGTTTTACTAGATAGTCGCTGACACCCGACTGAATGGCTTTGACAACAAACTCTTTGTCGCCGCGACTGGTCACCATAATAAAGGGGACGTTGGCTAACTTCTCTTGCTGACGAACCCAAGTTAACAGCTCCTCGCCGTCCATTTCGGGCATTTCCCAATCGCACAAAATTAGATCAACCGGTTGGCGCATTAATAAGCTCATTCCGGTTTGTCCATTATTGGCATCAAAAATTGATGCATCAGGAAAATTTTGTCGAATAAACTTCTTGATGAGATCGCGAATCATAGTCGCGTCGTCAATCACAGCTATTTTCAACTTTGCCATAGCAACTCCCAGCACGGTATTCACTATAAGTGTAGTCTAAATTTGCTCTATTGTGATTTATTGAGTGACCGTTAAGACTTTCTTTTACGGCTTATCATCCTACTCTTGGCGGCTATAAAACTTTGCCTAAGCGATTAAGGGCCTCTTCAAAGACCGATTCCGAACAAGATAAGACAAAACGACAATAACCAGGCAGCCCTGTCCATGTCGCATTATTGATTGCAATACCATGCTCATCAAACAACTTAGTCGCCACCTCATCTGCAACGGCTACTTTATCAGTGTCACTCAATCCTTCGGCCATTGCCGGTTTAGCCACCATAAATAAGCCACCTTGAGGTTCAATAACTTGCCAACCTAATCGAATTAATTGCTCGCTTAACCGTCTGGCACGATCAGCAAGAATATCACGTTGATTTTGCAGATGATTGAGCAATCCAGAATGTTGACCAAGCTGTGCATTGATTAACTTTCTAACCGCATAGCGCAGGGTAAAATGTGGCCGGTGTGGCAATTCTAGTTCGAGTCGTTGAGCAAGCTGTTTGGAAGTAGTCCAGGCGTAGCCGAATCTAAGCCCGCCGGCAGCATGCTCTTTCGATAAACCTCCCATAAGCACCAATTCGCACTGATTGGCATCGGAGAATGCTTGAATATTTTTGCTAAGACTTTGATGACAATCTTGTGAAAATTCTAATCCACTAAAGATACTATCCATAATGACATACATTTGATTTTCAACTGCAAATGTAAGAATTTGGTTGAGCTCTTGATTAGAATAGATAGCACCAGTAGGATTGACGACCGGTGCGTTTAAAAATAGCCATGCCCCTTGCAATTGCGGTTGATTTTGTTGGAGGTCTGCGAGGGAAATTTTAAATTGATTATTTTCGCTGGTTGACAGTCGAATTAAGTCAAGTTGTTTGAATTTGGCGGCAGCATCAAAATAACCATAACAGCCACTAGGGATCACTAGCTTACATTGTTGATCTTTGCAAAGGTTTAGTAGCGCGGAAAAAATCGGTGCTACGCCATCTGCAAGCAATACTTTGGAATAAATCCCTTTTGGAATTCCAAAACGGTTCAACAATAGCTCCCGAATCGGCTGGTCAACCGAGGTTTCGTCGCCAGCCCAGTTTCTGACCAAGTAACTTTCGAGCAATACTTCTTTCAAAAAATCGGGCGACCGAAGTTCGTTTTCACCGTAGTCTAGTCGAACACTTTGCGGACTAAAATCAAGCCGATTTCCAACTATTGCAGGATGTGAAAAAGCGCTCTTGGCTGATTGACAAAGTTTGTCTCGAACTTTCTGTTCAGTTTTTTTCGTTGGCTGATGCGTCTCGACATTTTCAGCAGTACGAGTTCGTTGAAAATAAAGTAACTGCTCAAGTAAATGTGCGTAATAAAGCTGTTTTAAACTAGGTGTTCGACTGTAGGTTAACTCCGCTGCGTCTTCAAGATTTTTTATAACGGTTTGATTAGCGCTTAAGGTAATGTTTAACGAATAATGTTGATAAACGCGGTTATTCACTAACCCAGCCATAATGACTAAGTTACTCGGTAGCTGTTGTTCGGATAAGTAACGAAATATACCGTGTATTTTGGGTTGACTGCTCAAATCAATACTATCGGTTAAATCCAGAATAAGCAGCACATTATGCTCGATGGCAGTTTGCATTAACTGTTCAACCAATTGGGTTGATTGAATTTCAAACTCATCTAATTGCGTGATGACCACTTCTGGTTTTAATCGTTTTATGAGTTCGATTAAATATTCAACTCGTAAAGGTGTTTGCATTAATTGGGTTGCTTGGTTGTCAAATCGTTTACTCACCAAATCCCACAGTGTTTTAGCGATTAACACTAATTTTGGTCTTACGCACGCCAACAAGTTATTAAGCATTTCTCGCCGACTCGGGGTAATAATTAGTTGCTGCTCATTGGTTTTTAATCTTAAATAGTAATTAAAAAATTCCGCTAGCTGTTGCCTAAAATAATTTAACCCCGCAGTGTTTTGATAGGGAAAATGAGAGGTATTTGCTAACGATTTAGCTAAATAAGCAAGAAAGAAGTATCTTTCCTCAGCATCTTCAATATTGTCATAAGTAAGGTCCACCGCACTGCGAACACTATCACTTTCTAACTCATCGACGGAGCGATAGATTGATTTGACCTGGTCGGGAAATAACATAGTTGCTTCATAAACATCTACCGAGTGATATATTTTTCCACCCGCATTGGCGTATTCCAAAGCAACTCTAGCGTCAATTGGAATATCAGAGTTCCGAGACATATAAAACTCAAAGCGATGCCCGGTATTTTTCTCAATATCAACAAGTGCATCAATTTCGGTATCAGCGGCCTGCTCTACTTGAGTCTGCCACACTCTTCGTACATTAAATCCTCTACGCTGCATCAGTCTTTCTAAAACCGAACGTCCAGGCCTTCCACCCAAATTTAAAATCAGTTTTCCATTTGACTCAAGCAGCGGAATAGACTGTTCAACAGCTCTTGCGATGAGTCCCAGACCAAACTGATCTTCGATAAAACCTTGCTTGGCAAAATAATTACTCAAAGAGTGCAAATATTCATCGCTTGCTGTTTCAGCGATCAAAGTTTCCATTACTTCAGGTTCGGGATTTAGCACTTGCGGAATACACCCAATAATGCGATCGAATTGAATAGTTTGCCGTTCAAAACAATCAAATAAATTTGATTCCTCAAATTGAACGCAATCAGCCAAAGGTTGGCCGTTACTCAAAATCTTTTGTGTGCCATCATGATTGATTGCATTGATATAGAGATTTAACTTAGCACAAACTGTCGCTTTAGGATTGATATCCAAACCATAAACCGTCTTTGGGGAATATCTTAGTGCCAACGCTATTGAAATCCAACCAATGCCACAGCCTAGCTCTACAATTTGTTTATTCTTAAACTCATCAAAAGGATAACGTAGTAACCCCTCATAAAAAGTAAACGACCAGGCTTCCGGTAAGAAGGTACTTGGGAATTGCAGCAAGTCGAGGTTAACGGTTTGATCATCACCATCTAAAACGCTTTGCTTTAAGAATTGGAAATGACAAGCTTCAGGCTTGGCTTTATAAAAGTATTGCTTAAGTGCCAACAAAAACTGGTGGGCCTTAAGTTGTGTGTCAGGATTTTCTAAACAAATTAATACCTGCTTAAAAAGCTCATAGGCTTCACTACTAGATTGCTGACATTGCCTTACAAAATCTTGTGGAGATAGCACGATGCTGCTCATCAATAATTCCTAATTTCGGTATTTCTAATTTCTCTATTGAGCGCTATTCAATCTCTTCACCAGCTGATTTCAATACCTTTAACTCGCTACAGTGCAGAAAAATTGCTCGATTATTTAAACCCAAGGTTCAACTCAGCGATATTTCGTGCCCTGATGCTACAGGGAATACTGATATCAATATCAATATCAATATCAAATCCAGCCTAAGCCACTCATTTCCAATTCAAGCAAGGTTACCTAAATTGGCTTTTAAGATAAACTGTTTCTTACAGTTTAATTTAACACTGATAAGATTTATACTTTTTGCTCAATTCCGCTATCTTGAGATTGTTCATTATGCAACCCATTCGCCCCGCAGCATTAAGGGATAAAAAACACTGGATTGAAATGCGGAGTCAACTATGGCCAGATTCAGCGTCTGAGCACCCACAGCAAATTCAGAATTTCTTCGACCATTGCTCCAATGATATTGTTGAAACCCTTCTAATTTTTTCACCACAAAATGAGGTTGCAGGCTTTATTGAACTAAACCTGAGGAACTTTGCAGAAGGCTCAACCGCATTCAAAGTACCTTATATCGAAGGCTGGTTTATAAAAAAGCCGTTTAGAGGGTGTGGTTACGGCAAACAATTGATACAAGCCGCTGAGCAATGGGCCAAACAGCAAGGGTATCGTGAATTAGCAAGCGACACAGAGATTGATAACCATCAGAGTATCGCCATCCATAAACACCTAGGTTACAAAGAAGTCGAGCGAGTCGTTTGTTTTTTAAAAGCACTGGATTAACTGTTAAATACGATAGATTCGATTCATTTTGAGTTTCTGCTAGATGGCAGTTTGTTTTTTCAACTTCATCTACTTTTCGATCTGGCTTAAATTTTCAATCTAACGATAATTTCTTGGTCGAATGATGAAGAAAATAGAACGCTATCAGTTTATTTGTTAAACTTTGCCCGACTAGGCAAAGTTTGAGTCCGTGAACTGCGAGACTTTTAGCTGTACTCTGCCTTCAAATTAAATTACCCAAAGAGTACATGCTATGAATAAATCCCGCTCGCTGCAATTTGTTTTTATTTGCCTTTGCCACAGTTTTTTAAACCCGCCAGTTGTTATGGCCCAACAAATAGCAGACCAGATATTTACCAACGCTAAGATTTGGACAGGCGACAAGTCAAACCC
Organism: Kangiellaceae bacterium; assembly: GCA_965230525.1. Taxonomy (GTDB): domain Bacteria; phylum Pseudomonadota; class Gammaproteobacteria; order Enterobacterales; family Kangiellaceae. The sequence goes on along the minus strand of OZ246008.1, from coordinate 1,951,804 downwards.
TTCGGCTCAAAGTATTGCAATAAAAGGTAATACTATTCTGGCGGTCAGTAACGATACCGAAATTCTAAAATTTAAGGGTAACGATACTCAAGTTTTTGATTTGAAAGGCGCACGAGTGACTCCCGGCTTTATTGATAATCACACCCACTTTGCTGATGTATCAGGTTTATTATCTGCCGTTCAATTGCGCGATGCCTCTAGTAAGCAGGAGTTTGTGAGCCGGATAGCAGCATTCGCTAAAACACTAGAAAAGGGTCAGTGGATTCTCATGGGCATATGGGACCACGAGGCATGGGGAGGCCAGCTGCCCGAAGCAAAATGGATTGACGCGGTTACTCCTGATAATCCTGTGTATTTATTGCGCACAGATGGCCATATGGCACTGGCTAACTCTAAAGCGATGTCATTGGCCGGTATTAGCAAACAAACCGAGGAATTGCCCGGCGGTGAAATCGTTCGAGATAAAGACGGGAACCCAACGGGGATATTGCGAGATGCCGCAATGAGTTTAGTTAGTAAAATAGTTCCTGAGCTCAGCATACGTCAACAAGCTAATGAATTTAAACAAGGCATTGATCATGCGCTCAGTTTTGGAGTGACACAAATCCACGACATGGGCACGTGGCAACACTTACATGCTTTCAAAAAACTCTCTCAAAACCAGCAACTTAAAATGCGTGTATACAGTTTTGTGCCGTTACAAACACATCTAAAGCTCGCTGACTTTGTTAAACAAAATGGTCGCGGAAATGAGATGCATCGTTGGGGTGGTCTAAAAGGCTTAGTGGATGGTTCACTCGGAAGCACGACGGCTTGGTTTTATCAAGCATACAATGATGAACCCGATAAAAAAGGCTTTCCGATTTACGATTTAGAAGATTTTAGCGATTGGATGAAAGCAGGCGATGCCGCAGGCTTACATGTGACCATTCATGCTATTGGCGACCGAGCAAACGACTGGTTGTTGGATCGCTTTACAGATATAGAAAAAAATAATCCCGCTAATCCACAAAGACGTTGGCGAATTGAGCACGCACAACACTTAAGCAAGTCAGCTATTGATCGAATTGCCAAACAATCCATTATCGCCTCGATGCAACCTTATCACGCAATAGATGATGGTCGATGGGCCGAGAAACGAATCGGAAAACAGCGTATCAAAACAACTTATGCATTTGACAGTTTAATGGATAAAGGCGCCACAGTAACTTTCGGCTCTGATGCTCCTGTTGCTCCGATCAATGTGATGCAAGGTATTTATGCAGCCGTGACACGACAAACAATTGATAACAAAAATCCCGGCGGCTGGGTACCCGAGGAAAAAATTAGCGTGGAACAAGCACTAACAGCTTATACCAGCAATAATGCTTATGCTGGATTTCAAGAAAATAAACTGGGCAAACTCAAAGCCGGATTCTTGGCTGACTTTGTCGTTCTGGAACAGGACATTTTATCGATTCCAGTCGACCACATTAAAGATGTCAAAGTAAGTATGACTGTGGTCGATGGTAAAGTGGTTTATAAAAAAGCGAATTAAAATTCGAGCTAATAAATCAAGTGGCAATTTGTCGAAAAGCTTATTCTAGTGACATCGGAATTAAATGGAAATACAAAGTGCAATAGCCAAGCAGGAAAAATATATAACGTCCCCTCTTCGGGAATGATTGGCCCAAAAACAGTGGTATTGTGTGTTGCCGCTGTACCGTAATTCCATTGTATTTTTCCACCGACAGGGTCTTGACCTTTTTGATTTTCAAACTTCCACTCATCGTTTAACTCTTGGGGTACTTGGCAATAGCCGACCATTGAAAAGTCGCCCGAATGGACATGAGGAGGATTCCACTCACCTTTCTTTTGGTAATTTACCCAAATTTTTTCAAACGACATTCCTTTTAATTCCGACTTAGGTTTGAACACACCGGCTCTATGACATTGCTCTAAATAGCTTTGTACATTTGCAGTCAACTCATTGCCGCACTCAGGGGTTAAGTCGATAAAGCGTTCTTGTTCAATATTGCCTGCCAGACTTTGGCTCGCACTGTCGTTAGATTGAGCGGCTTTTTCTAAAATTTCTAAACGAAGCTTTTCAGAAAATTTCCCTTTGTAGAGCGTAGGCCCAAACGGTCTGATTATTTGTCCAGTCATGAAATTGGTAAATCCTAAGTCATTGATATATTTATTGATGATGATTGCACGAAAAGACCTCGCTCAGCTTTTTGAGGTAGAAACAAGTAAAGGTCATAGCGCTGGAAAGCAAGGAGAATAACATTAATATCACAGTTGTCCAGAGTATTGAAGTGAGCCAAATTCTGCCGAGGCGTTGCAAAGACCAACTAAAAAGCACTTATATTTCTTATATTCGGTCCTGTTTAACCCGTATTTAGCGTGTTTTAGGCTTGAATACTGGTAAATCTTGCGCCAATCAATTAGATTCAGATAGCGTTCATAGTCTTGTTGCTACATTAAACTGAGTCACACCTTGGCGACATAACTATTTTATGGCGCTTTAAAATCAAAATCTGGAGGGATTATGAAAATTTTAAAAGTAACATGTCTGATCATTGGGGTCGCTCTTTCTATTAATGCGAATGCTGGAGATAAAAAGGTCAGTAGTGAACAACCGCAAGCCAAAACACGCGATGCTGCATCTGGGCTTCCTACCGGTAAGCGACAACACAAACCAGTCTCCTCGAGTGTCAATAGTGATTGTAATGGACTTAGCGAGAAAGCCTGCAAAGCTAAAATGAAAAAATCAAAGCGGGCGAAAAAAGCTAAGAAAAGCGCCGATGGGGAACTATTGAGAAAGCGGCCTGGACGTAAAGCTGCGGACGACAAAGGCAAAAAGCCTAAGAAAAAGCCTCTGAAGCACGAAAAATAAAACGATTAGCTGTGGCAGTGTACAAGTTTTGCTGCTTCAGCTTGGTCTAATACTCTTAGTTGGTTTCCAGACCTCACTTTAAAATCTGGCCTAAAATTAGCAGTGATGAGCGCAAGGTAATAACACTACTCAGCAAAGAGCGAAGACATTATTATTCTTTTAGAGCCATGCTTGCTCAATCCAACTTTTTTAATTGCATTCGGCATCAGGCGTTTGATGTTCTCTTTGACTCAACACCAATATATTCAAATAGATACTCTTGATAATTAGTTGAGTCTGGTTGAACGCCAAAATAGTAAGCAGCTACTTTAAACCCTGGCAGCAGTCTAACCAACTGTCCGGTAGTGATCACTTGCTGACCAGCTTGACTATTAAGCTTTCCCGCAAATACCACATCAAAGCTATCCTTAATTCTAAAATTTGCTGGCTCTAAAGCGGCCTGACCACTATGAGGTAAAACACAGTGAACTAAAGCACCCGGCGTTAGGTGCTGACTTAGTTTTAGAATTATTTGTTGTAGTTGAGTCGGGCTACAAAAGTTTACAATATCCCAGAGTAATACTAAGTCCAGTTTGACTGCGCCTCGAAAGCTAAAAAGCCCTTCGGTAGACGCAGTGGTTTCATCGCCGTAAGTTTTTCGTTGCCACAACATGGCGGAATAAAGATCTTCATGCAATACAATCTTGGCCGTTCGATCAAGGGACTCAAAATTTGAACAATGTGCGCGCCCAAAATCAGCAATACATTCATTTGGTTGTTGGGATTGTTGATTAAGCAATTTAGTCAAATTAGGTAACTTAATTGAACGGTAGTTGTTCTGATTGGACGGTTGCTCAAGATCGACAAAGACTGGCCTGACTGGCTTCATTTTGACAGCGGCGCCCGAATGCACCAACGAATATTCAACAAGCCCCTTGCTAAACCGCTTGCTGTGAGTCAGCGTATCATTGAGATTAAAGTGCTTAAGTTCAGTTAAAAGATCAATGGTAGCGTGAGAATAATTTGGCACCTTGAGAGAAGATTTTTTTTCCAGCATTTTGTAGCTTAAATCTTCCGACAACTTGAACAGTTGGGGTCTTTCGGGAATATCTTGCCCCATGTAACGGGTTGAATGCACAATCGTACCAGGAATAACTTTGTTTTCTAATATTTTGAAAAGAGCGCGGATCTCAGATAAGTCAAGATAATGAAAGAGATCCCAAGTCAAGATAACGTTTATTTTAACATCATCATTTGCGACCACTAAGTGTCGGCGAAGAGCAGTCTCAAAGTTAAATTGATCATCAATTTCTATTTCGTTTAGAAATAAAGGCAGGTCCTCGACATAACACCGACATCGACGAGACAGCAGCGCTTGTGTTGTGCCGGAAGCAAACGATCCTAAATCTAACACGACATCCTTGGGGGAAATTAATGTTTGTAATAGGTTCGATTGCTCTATCGTCGATATCGAGTCGATATTGGAACTCAGAGAGGCCATTAATGAGGACTAAACTAACTGGCGAAGCGTTTAGTTGTCCGCCTTATTTTCAGTCGACTTCTTACCACTTGCCTCTTTCTTTTCAGATTTTGTATGACTATCGGAGTGACTCGAGGCGCTGGCCGAAACATTTTTGGCGGCATCTCGGTGCGGTAAATCAGGATGAATTAATTTTTCTTTAAATTTAAGAATGGCGTCTTTCTTTTCTTGTTCGTTATCTACCATATCCATGGAGCCTCGGAATTTTCCGCCATCATCCAACTGTATCCGCGGTGCGATCAAGTTTCCCTTGACCTTTGCCGAATCTCTTATCGAGATTAACTCATCGGCAAGTACATCCCCGGTTAGACTTCCATTAATAGTGATATTATTCGCATGAACATTAGCATCGATGGTTCCTTGCGTACCGATGGTTAAGTTGTGACCTTGCATAATAATGGTGCCTTCAACGGTTCCCTCAATATGAATATCTTCAGTGCCGATTAACTCTCCCCTAAATTTTATGTTTCCCCCGATCACTGACTGGCTTGGTTTAGCTTTGGGAACTTCTTGAACTGGCTTGGTCGATGGAAAGGTCTCTTGCTCTTGTTCATTGGGTGATTCGATATCAGACGAACCAAAAAAAGATTTATCGGATGACAATTTCATAGTGGGCTCCAGGTTATATACATCAATAGAAATAGCAACTAATTCTAAAACTTATAGCTGGTAGAGATTTATAGCCGATATCAATTGTAGTTAGCGAAAAACTAGTCACGGCAACTTGCTATTAAATGAGTATAGGAGTGAAATTTTGAGTCAACAACTCAAACTGCTTAGAAAGAACGCCAAATATTCATTTTGTGACTTAGGTATCAAGTTACTAATTAACTAAAATTAATTTATTTTAATCAAACAATTTTTAATATCAGTTTTTGACTAATCGTTAAAGAAATCTCAACTTGAAATAAGCACTAACTTTCTTAAATCCGAATTATCTCAGCCCCCTAACTTTTTGATTAAGTACCACCCGTTAGAAATTATCTATGTTAATACTGAATACACCCTTAGACTTATGCGTCAATCGAGAGCTAGAGTAATATACTCCATTAACTCTTTGCGAGATTTTTGAGTCTTCTCTTGCATAGTGTTCAAATCTTTTTCTAAGGTTGCTAGGGCTTGCTGAAGCGATTTAACCAACCCCATCTCTTTGTCAATGTAGTACTCGGTTTCAGCGATTCGCTTCAATGCATCGTGAGCTTTCATAGCTTGCTTTTCAGTATCAACGTTTCTTCCCATTCCCGCAGGCATATTGCTCCCAGGTGTCGGTGCAGAATATTTCATATCCGGTGCACTAGCCATTAAATCGCGAACCGCTGGCCCGACTTTTTTGCTCGCATCTTTAAGTTTAACGAGGTTACGATCGATGACTTCAAGACCATTTGACTTCATATCTTTTACAGCATTTTTAATTTGCTTACGAAGAGCTTCTTCAGCACTCATCGGTTTCGCTTTTCTAAGCGGTTTAATGTGCGAGCTATACATCTCTTTACCTGCACTTAGTGCAATATCAGCGGCATTACCAATGGTGGCGGATAATCCAGGGGCGAACCCAGCAAAATCGAGAGTTCCAATTAGGATTTTCTTAGGTGCATTACGTAAGGCCTTGCGAGCTCCCTTATTTTGACCGATCAGTCTATTGTTATTTCCATACCATAGCGCTTTCTTAAAGCTTCCTTTAGAACGATTACTTGTTTCTATAACTACATCATTCCATATTTTATCGACGTCATTGCTTTCCATGTAAACCTCCAAATAGATCATAATAATTTTAGTTAGCAATTCATCATATCGTTAAAACTAGGATCATACAAATTCATCGGCTAAAACTTGACATTAGATATCTCACATTGATATTTCAGTTAGAGCGCCCTTCGATTATTTTAAATTACGACTGGTTACCAAAAAGTAGAATAGATTGGTTCGATTAACATTAACGATGACCTAAACTATCATTCCTCAATGTTGGCATTTACTAACGCTTCGTTTATTCTTATGACTCGCTTACTACAAGGAATCGATTTATGTCTCGCGCCTCAATATCCACCGGTAACATCACTTTTAATACCAATGAAAAGTCCGGGATGGAAGCATCGCCGAGTGAAAATTGCCATCTGGTTGTTCTGGCTAACTTTAGTGGACAGCAGGGAGCTTCACCTGACTGCGCGGATAAATCTGTTATATCAAAGCGAAAAATTATTGCCATTGATCGTGATAATTTTGATGAGGTTTTTAGTTCGCTCAATGTTCAGTGTAAATTACCGCTAACAGAAAACGCGTTAACTTTTGCCGCTCTTGATGATATGCACCCTGATTTTCTCTACCAAAACCTGCCGCTTTTTGAACACTTTAGAACTCTCAAGCGCAAACTTAAGTCATCTGCAACATTCAAAGAGGCCGCAGAAGAGATTTACCAATGGCATGAAAAACAACAAACTGGTCAACAGAATGACTTGTCAGAACAAGCACCTACGGGATCGTCTGCTCCACAAAATAGACAAAGTGACACTAACAATGATTCGATTTTAGATAACCTTTTTGCTGAACAAAAACATTCAGTTGCAAATGACCAGTTTAACATTGCTGGACTCATTAAAGAGGTCATTGCGCCCTATGTTGAACCTAAGCCAGATCCACAGCAAAAGGAATTACTAAAAACCGTCGATAAGGCAAGCAGCGAACTAATGCGAAAATTAATGCATCATGAAAATTTTCAAAGTCTAGAGTCCGCTTGGCGTAGTCTCTATTTGTTAGTAAAACGAATAGAAACGAGTCGAAGTTTGAAGATATTTATAGTCGACATCACTCAGCAAGAAATGATGAAGGACGCGCTTACCAGCGAGTCCTTAACTGATAGTCAAGTCTATAAATTATTAGTTTCCAATCGCGAATCCAAGGGAAGTGTGCCCTTTAATCTAATTATGCATGATGCCATTTATGGCAACAATTTGGTTGATATTAATTCGCTGAACAACCTAAGTGAAGTAGCTTCGGCTTGTGGTGCGGCATTAGTGGTTGGCGGTTCTGAGAAGCTAGCAGGATGTGAAAGCCTGCACAATACACCGGATAAAGATGATTGGCATTACCAAGCGCCAGCAGAAGTGTTAGAAGCTTGGAACCTCTTTAGACAATCCGCGACGGCCAACCGAGTCATCGCTGTAAGCCCTCGTTATTTAGCCAGAATGCCTTATGGTAAAAAGAGCAGCCCAATTGATAGTTTTCAGTTTGAAGAACTAACAGATCACGATCGTCATCGTTTTTACCTTTGGGCAAATGGCGCTTGGTTGGTAACTCTCTTAGCAGCTCAAAGCTTTTCTGAATTTGGGGTTATTTTTAGTGGTAGGCTGCAACAAGTGGATCAACTTCCTCTACATGTCTACGATGATGACGGCGAGTCAACCGTTACCCCCTGCGCCGAGATTCACATGACTGACTCAGCCTCCCTTGCATTGCGGACTGTTGGACTGACTACCATACGCTCAATTATCAACCAAGACAGCGTCATTATTTCAAACATTGAGGCCATTGCGATTAATAGTTAATTGCAGATTTTATAGTGGCCTGGCGTTAGCCAAACACCCGACCATCTTTTTGTGAGTGAGTTTTGGCAGCGTTAGTCGCTTTGAAATGTGACCGTTCGCCTTTTATCATGGATGATCCATTGCTTAATATCCCTGTTTGCTTGCACACGATAAGGGTCAATCAAGACTAATAATTCGACATGCTTAATTTGAAAGCCATTAGTTCCAATTAATTCAATATGGTGAATTTCGTCACCATCTCTGACTCTGATAGGTTGCGAATTTTTGGGCGCGAATGCTAATGCGGTAGTAAAGCCGGTGTAGACCAATCCCGCTGCTCCACCTCCAACCGCGCTCATTGCTAAGCCGAGGAAAGTAGAAAGAAGCGGGTTACTTTCGCCATCCCCCGCCAACTCTTTGTTAATCGAGCGCTTAAATTTATCATTACCAAAATCCCTACCGAACGTCATCAACCGTCTTCGTACTGTATTTATGCTTGAAAAATCAACTTGCGGATCTAAAACATGCATATGATCTTTTGAGCCCCAGCTATATGTGCCCGTTTCCGCTTGATCAATTAATTGAAAACGGTTTGACCGCCTCCCCACTAAGCCATTAAGAATTCCATTGGAAACTTTTCTTCCTGCCGACTTAGGAAGCTTGGGTAGTTCTTTTCGGTATTTCATCGCAAATGCGACGTGATCCATAACGCTACTAGCCATGATGCTATTCTCTCCCTGTTATTATTGCTTGTTGCCATGACAATAATACGCAGTAAGCGCTAGATTGCTTATTTTTTACCTAATGATTATCTAAGGTTTATATAATCTACTCATTTCTACACAATGGAGATTCTGTGAAGCTCGCGATGGCGCGAATCCAACGTTGGTCGGTTTCTAAGCATTGGACTTTTACTCAAAACCCTGTCGGGTTTCGCTGGTGCTCCACCCGGATTACGGCTTATCTAAGCGATCTGTTTCATACTAGAATCACTGAACCCAAATCATTTCCACCCATTCTGGGTGATCCACAAAAGGATTTCGATTACCTTGATATTCGAAAGCAGCCTGATTGCGCTGAATTTCTTTTTGACTAACAGGATCTGCATTGTGCCAACTAATGAGTAGATTAAGTTGCCAAGTTTCAAATACTTGATCGGAAGTACCGTTTAACACCGAATCTCCATGTGTCGATATATTGTGCCAACTAACGATATTATCTTGATAGCGAGTCGCCATATAGAAATACGCTCTTGCCAGATCACCTTTAAACTCATCAATTGGCTCAAACACCGTGCCACTAAAACCGCTACTGCTGGAACTGCCGAGTTGACTTCCATTAGCTGAAATAAAACTTGCGCTTGCAACTTCTCCAAACGGGTAGCTACCGCGCTTAGAATTGACATAGCCGTCTGAGGCAAAAATATGATGAATATCAGAGTTCATGGGTTCAATGCTTCCGCCAAACCAACTGCGCGGAAATGAATGTTCTCGGTTATAACAATCAGCTTCGCTATTATAGCTTCCACATTGATCCGTCCTAGCCTGATAAGAGTAACTATCTGCCCCATTGGGATTTTCGGAATAGATATCTAAAATGGTGCCATCATTTTCATAGTGAGTGTCTAACGAATGTTCCGCATAAAAATCCCAAATTGCTGAGTAGCCTCTTGCAGTATGAGATTTAATTATTTGATGTAGTGCGTCTTTCAATGCATAACCAACTTGATTAGTAATTGAGTCGTAGTAGCCGCCAGTACTCGGTGGAGGCTCTGAATTATCATCATCGGATACAACAAAAACTTTAGTCTCTGAGCTAGCAAACTCTCCTCCCGAAACGACGCTAGTCCCATCGACAAAAATCTCATATTTACCAAGCCCGTAAGCACAGCAAATGCCATCGCCATAGCTATCAAAAATTGTAAAACTATATTCATCCGCTGCTAAACATAAATCAGTTTGACTGGATGAGTTATTGCTGAAATCACTGCGCGAGGCTATGGTTGCTTGATTGGAGTCTTTGATTTGCCAGCTTGTTTCTGCTGCATAGCTATCGGTGGTGAGCTGGATGAGTACTTCGGTATTTTGGCACCCATCAATGGGTGGAGGTGAAACAATATCGTCCGAAGGTTTAAAGTTGTCTACGTAGACCGTTTCGGAACCATCGAAACTGCTGTTGTCATAAAAACGCAAACCCACTTCAATTGAACCCGTGCTGTTTGCCACATAACTATAGCTAATTTGTTGCCATTGATTGACAACTTGCGGTGAACTATAGCCTCGATAACCGTCAACATAGAGCCTTGCTCTTACACCACCCTCGGTATGATAAACCCAAACGGAGAATTCGTAACTTTGTCCTGATTCAACTTCAACAGTTTGCCGCAAATCGGTGGATGCTTGTGATGCGGTATTTACTGAAATGGCTGCCGAAAAATTCTCGCTCTGGACAATCGAGTTCGATTGACTAACACTGATTCCAGTATCAATAGTCTCCCAGCTATCCGGCACACCACCGGTCCATAATTCAAAGTCGCCATTGTTAACACTTGCCAGTGCATTAAAACTGCCAATTGCGACCATAAACAATACAAGATACTTTCTTACGAAACTCATAACAAACTCCTGTTGGGCAAAAAATCAATATACCTGAAATTAGAGTGCGATGTTTAAAATCGACGTTAACGATTGTCAAAGCTTGTGACGCCTTTATCACTATCTCTAATCGCTATAAAAGCTAATATTACAGGGTAAATATGCCAATTTGATGACAGAGAAAGGTCTTTCGAACAAAAACTACGATCACTTTGATCGGTCTGATTGTTGAAATTTTTTCGCCGACATTTTTCGAATTATTCTTGCGATAGGTCGCTCAAAAAAGCGAAATGAAATGTATGCAAGTAAGACACTCAAACCAAAAGATAAGACCAGCTTCAATTCAACCGACAAGTCAAACTGATTGACTTGTTTAATGATCGGCATATGTAACAAATAGAGCGAGTAAGAAACTTTTCCAATAAAGTCTCCCACTTTATTCGTTAAAATAACATTATTATTTGGCACTAAAAATACCACACAAAAGAAAACAAAACTCATTACTAGAAGTACTTCGTAACTAAGCCACATTTTCCTTTTTGCATCTGAATTAATGGTTGTTAGTTCAGGAAACAACAAGGGAATAAAACATAAGGCCAATATGAACCAATGCTTTTTGAGATATTGCGGTACTTGGAATGATTTGTAGTTCATACCAAAAACTACGCCCACGAAAAAATAAGGCAGACTTCTCAATACATTAAATTGATTGTAGGGAATTCCGTTAAATTCTCCATATATCTTGGGAAAATTCGAAAAGAAAAGCACAATCATTAGGGTAACGATCGACAAATAAATATAACCGCTGCGATGCTTGGCGCAAGCCCAAAATAAAACAAAGATTAAATAAAACTGCACTTCCACAGGAATAGACCACAATACGCTGTCTCCATGTAAGAACAGCAAATGACCTAACAGCTCACCCTGGTCAGGTATGTGGTAAAGTATGTCCTTTGCTAAGAGAGTCAAAACATAAGAGCAACCAACGACAACTAAATAGAGTGGTAATATTCTTCCAGCCCTCGCTGAAAAGTAGTGTAAAAGATTGGCCTTTGTCAGATCCTTTTGGAAATACAAATAGGAAATTAAAAAACCGCTTAGCAGGAAGAATAACATCACACCATACGCACCAGCCCCGCCCCCAAGTGCGCCTCCTAACCAATTCGTAATATCACTAAAGTGAGTGATAAACACAATTACTGCGGCGATTCCTCTTAGTGTATTAAGCTTTCTGATTTGCAAGAATTAATCCTATCTTAGGGGGCTACAAAATTTGCATCTATTATTTTCGCTAAGCGCAATTGTGTCTTCACTTTAAAGCCAATTGTTCCGATGCACAAGGAGTGTTTCCCCACGAATTAATTCACCCGCGCAGACACGCTTGTTTGAGAATATATAGCCAACAACGACTTTAACTCGCTTCCATTGAGCAATAAAACTTTTACCGATATTACTCATTCAGTGATTCAGTTCAGTAAGAACTCTTGCCTATTAACCGAATAATTCTTTTTTTAAATCAATCACATACCTCCTGCCCAGTAATTTCTCAGTTTTTGGCAACCGTGTCCCAAAAATCTGTATTGTTAAGTATTAACCGTCATAAGAACAGCCCCTTAGTGAATTGTTAATATTTTAAAACAACTCTTTGCTTTACCTTTTAAGGCCCTTTGTATAGGCTAACCTGCGAAAAATCATAACAAGATAAAGCACAATCATTTTTACAACCTCCGGAGAGTTTTTATGCCATTCACTCAAAAGTGTCTTGCCTTTGTTTTATCAGGCTTGCTGATCCACAGTCCCAGCCTGCTAGCGATGGACCCACCCGAAAAACCAGCAGACCAGACAGCTGCCGAATCAAAAGATAAAAAAACCAAAAAAGACAAAAAGCCAAAGTGGGATGTCAATAACCCTCCTGGAGAAGAAAAGACTATCAAAATCACCACTTCAGAATCGACATGGAGTAATGTTGATGTGAGTCCAGACGGCAAAACCGTTGTTTTTGACATGTTAGGCGATATTTATTCGATGCCCCTAAAAGGCGGTGATGCCAAACCGCTTACCCAAGGAATGGCTTGGAATATGCAACCACGCTTTAGTCCTGATGGTAGGTCAATCGCCTTTATCAGTGACAGAGATGGTGGCGACAATTTGTGGACGATGGACACCGATGGCACCAACTTGAAGCAAGTGAGCAAAGAAAAAACTAACTTGGTTCACACGCCTAATTGGTCACCTGATGGGCAATATATTGCTGCCAAACGGGGCTTTATGAGTTCTCGTAGTATTGCAGCAGGAGAGATTTGGATGTACCACCGCAGCGGCGGTTCAGGTTATCAACTTCGCAAGCGAATTGGTGGTGATAGTGCGCAAAAGAATATTGCTGAGCCCGCCTTTTCACCGGATGGTCGTTATGTTTATTATTCAATCGACTCTACTCCTGGCACAGTGTGGCAATATAACAAAAACCCGGTGGGTCAAATCTTTACCATTATCAGACTCGATTTAGAAACCGGTAAACAAACCACATTAGTGAGTGGTGCTGGAGGCGCAATCGCACCGACGCCATCGAGTGATGGCAAGTATCTGGCATTTGTTAGACGTGTTGATACTAAAACATCGCTTTTTATTAAAGATTTAAAAACCGGCGTTGATCGTGAAATCTATAATGGTCTTGATAGAGATCTTCAAGAAACTAACGGTTCGCATGGTAATACCACGCAGTTCGATTGGACCCCAGATAATCAGGCAATCGTTTTTTGGGCGGCAGGAAAAATTCATAAAGTCGACATTAAATCAGGAAAGGTTGCCAACATCCCATTTAATATCGATGTCGAAAAGAAAATTACGCCAGCGGTAAGATTTGCAGTTGATGTTGCACCAGAAACATTCGATGTAAAAATGATCCGTTGGGCTCAGCTTTCACCACAGGGTGATAAGATTGCTTATCAAGCACTTGGGAAAATTTATTTGCGTGATGTTGACTCAGGTAAACGCAAGCGCCTTACTAAGCAAAAAGACCAATTTGAATTTTATCCAACCTTTTCAAGGGACGGTAAAAAAATTGCTTATGTTACTTGGGATGACCAAAGACTTGGCAGCGTAAAAATAGTCTCAAGCCGAGGTGGAAAAGGAAAAACAATTTCTGATGAGCCAGGTCACTACGTTGAACCAGCATTCTCAAATGACGGTGAAAAGGTGGTTTTTCGTCGCTTCACAGGAGGAAACTTATTATCACCAGAGTACTCGCTCGAGCCCGGTCTCTACATTGCTAACAGCAACGGAAAAGGCAAAGCCAAACGAGTTCATGATGTAGGGTTTAATCCACACTTTAGCGCCGACGGCCAGCGGATCTTTTTCTCAAATTTTGGTGCAAAGGCCGCGCTGACTTTATCCAGTGTCGATCTTAACGGCAAAGACGAAAGACAACATTTAAGTGGCTCAGACATTACCGAAATTCAGGTATCTCCTGACAACAAGTGGGTGGCCTTCACTCAACAGTTTAACGCTTATGTGACTCCGTTTGTGATGACAGGTAAATCAGAATCATTGTCTAAAAGCGGTAAAGCAGTACCGGTCAAACAAGTCTCCAAGCGAAGTGGCGAATTTTTACATTGGTCAGCCGATAGCAAGCAAATTAATTGGGCTCAAGGCGCAACTCTCTATCAAAGAAAGCTGAAAGATGCGTTTGAGTTTTTTGCAGCAAGCCCCAAGAAGTTACCAGAACCAGTAACCGAAGGTATTGACTTAAGCTTTAAACAAAAAGCCGATATACCGAAGGGTTTAATCGCATTGGTTGGCGCAAAAATTATCACCATGAAAGATGCTAAAAACGAGCAACAAATTATTGAAGATGGCGTCATTGTGGTTAAAGATAATCGAATCCAGTCAGTGGGTAAGCGCTCCGAAGTGTCGATCCCCAACGGGGCTGAAATTATCGACGTTAAAGGCAAGACCATCACTCCCGGGTTAGTCGATGTTCATGCCCATGGAAGTCAAGCGAGTAACGAAATTACCCCACAACAAAATTGGCGAAGCTACTCTTCAATTGCCTTTGGTGTAACCACCATTCACGACCCGTCTAACGACACCACAGAAATATTTTCTGCCAGTGAAATGCAACGAGCAGGCATTACCGTTTCACCAAGAATTTATTCCACTGGTACTATTTTGTACGGTGCTAAAGCACCAGGCTACACTTCAAAAATTGACAGCCTTGAAGATGCAAAATTCCATCTTCAGCGTTTAAAAGATTTGGGTGCTATTTCGGTCAAGAGTTATAACCAACCTCGTCGCGATCAAAAGCAACAAGTTATTGCTGCTGGCAAAGAGTTAGGCATCATGGTTGTGCCCGAAGGTGGTGCTAAGTTTTATCACAATATGACCATGATCTTTGATGGTCATACCGGACTAGAACATGCGTTACCCATTGCACATGTCTACGATGATGTGAAACAACTTTGGTCACAAACCGAAGTCGGTTACTCACCAACATTTGGTGTCGCTTACGGTGGCTTATCCGGAGAAACCTATTGGTACGACCGAACCAATGTTTGGCAAAACAACCATTTAATGCGCTATACCCCAAGGTATTTTGTAGAGCCAAGAGCAATTCGCCGAACCACCGCGCCGGACTCTCACTACAACCATTTTGAGGTAGCCAAAACGGCAAAACAACTCAATGAAAAAGGTGTACCCGTGGTCATTGGAGCACATGGCCAGCGCGAGGGCTTGGCAGCACACTGGGAAATTTGGATGATGCACCAAGGTGGTTTCTCCGCATGGGAAGCTCTCCGTGGCGCAACCATTGACGGCGCAGCTTATTTGGGAATGGACAAGGACATTGGCTCGATTGAAGCAGGCAAACTTGCCGATTTAATGATTGTTGATGGCGATGTTTTGTCCGATATTCGTTTATCCGAGAAAGTCGTATATACCATGATTAATGGTCGCTTGTTTGATACAAAAACCATGAATGAAATTGGCCGCAAAAGAGCTCACCAACGCAAGCCCTTTTTCTTTGAACGCTTAGACGGCTTATCATTACCCGATGAAACCGCTAAAGCGCTCCAACAAAAGCAACAAACCTTCCACTGGGTGCACTCGTAGCGTCCACTCTATTGGGCATTAAGCTGCACCTGTCAGCTTTGTCCAATTGCTGAAGCCCGATTTTTATCGGGCTTTTTTGTGCCTTTTTTGCCATAAGAAACATTGAAAATTAATTGAACGCAAAGATATCTCTTGACCTCAATAGTACGTTCGTTCTATTATTTTCGTTATGACACTAAATAATCCGCAACAGTCGAATCAATCGAGCGCTTCCAGCCCAGTTTCTAAGGCCGAGCAAACACGTCAACACATTTTGTCAGAAGCCTTATTTCTTGCTACCAGCAAGAGTCTCAATGATGTCACGATTGGCTCATTGGCAAAACAATGCAACCTGTCCAAAAGCGGTTTATATGCGCATTTTGGCTCCAAAGAAAACCTGCAAGTTGCTATTGTTGACTACGCTAGCGAAATATTTAGTTTGAGGGTGGTGAAAGACGTAAGTCCCGCATTAGCGCCAATTGATCGTATTACGGCGTTAGTTTTTCGCTGGTTAAATTGGTTCGAAGATCATGCCAAGCAATGCTTATTTATGAGTGCCACTCTGGAATTTAATGATCGACCCGGCCCGGTAAAAGATGCTCTGCACCGGCAAATAAATCGCTGGATAAACTATTTAGAGAGCATTGCCGCACAAGCCATCGACGATAAATCTTTTCGATCAGACTGTTCACCGCAACAATTTGTTTATGAAATATATTCATTATTTTTGGGTAGCCAAAAGTTTTTATGGTTACAAAAAGAATCCGCCGAACGAGAGTTATTTAGTCACAGTTACGAAAAATTAATTAGACGCTACTCGATTTAAATTTTTTTGTCGATAAATAGTACGCTCGTACTATTTATCGAGTTATGCAAATGCACATCGTTTAGCGACTGAACTTTTAAGCTTTTCAAATAATTGGGAGAGTCTGCCAATGAGCAGCAAAATATATTTTAAGCAAAATGGTAAACGCAATTTAACCTGGTGGACAGCGCGCTGTTTATCCAACTTGGTACTTTGCCTTCCTAAACGCACACAACTTCATGTATCCAAAAAGCTTTTGTTAAAACCAGTACGCCGACCGGCTATGGAGATGCCATCCGGTATGCAACTTGAGCACATCAGTTTCCAGCACCACAGCCTGGCCGTATATCGATTAGGACACGGCCCAAAGGTTTTACTCAGCCACGGATGGTCGGGCGCTGCCGCTCAGCTTTTCCCGTTAATGCAACGTATTGCCAAGGCAGGCTTTCAAGCGATCGCTTTTGATCAAGTGGGACATGGGCTTAGTAGCGGGCAACAGAGTAATCTATTTTTGTTTATTCAAGCAAAACAATTCATGATTGACTTGCTCGAAAAAGAAGACGAAATTAAAGCCATAGTTTCACATTCTATAGGCGGCGTGGCAGCTCTGACGGCCTTAGCCAAACCCTACCCTCTTTTACTCATTGCTCCAGTGTTTAAGTTGCAACAATCGATGTTTGAAAGAGTCGAGCTGAGTGGCATAAAAACAAAACTCTTGGAAAATATATTGTTCGATTTGGAGCAGCAATACGATATGAGTTTTTTTAAAAATAATCCTTCGCTCAACGCGGCAAACTATTCTGGCAATATACAGATTGTCCATGATCGAAACGATCCTTTTACTTCCGTTGAGGACAGTATGGCTGTTTCAAAAGGTAATGAGCATATCAAACTAAACACCACTCAAAACTTAGGTCATGGAAAAATAATTAGTTCCGAAGATACTTGGGCGGCATTTCAGCAGTTAACTGGCAATAACTCGCTTTAGGAGTGCTCGATATTTCTCAACAACTGACATTGGTCGACAGTAATTGTGTTAAATAGAATTATAAAGCTATCACTTTTTGGCTACAGGCAAGTCAAATGCGACAAGCACACAATCCGCATCACTGGCATTGGCATAACTATGCACCGTCGCTGCATCTTCAATTAGGGTATCACCTGGTTTTAAAATCCGCGATTGACTCCCTCGATATTCGATAATGGTACCGGACTCAACATACACCATGCCGGGTCGATTAATGTGACTGTGTTTAGCTATTTTAGCTCCGGCTGGTACAACAATTCTTCGCGCGCGAAAGTCATAACCTTTCATTGCAGGAACTTGCTTTACCAGCTCAAACCGTTCAAGTTGCTCCGACTTTACTCTTGGATCAACCGAAGGATTATTTTGTGCAGATAGGCTTAAACAAATAGTGCTGAAGCTGACTGCCAAAAGGTTGAACAAAGCTTTTTTTGAGTGAATCATTATTTGCCCCTCATGGTTATGCAGAAAAATTATTATTTAAATACGCCAATAGCATACAAGCTAGTTCGCGAGCGAATGCTTTTCCTTGTAGCTCGCTCGCTGTGGCAGGTGTTAAATTGGGATAGATGACTTTATCGAGTAGCGTATTGATCATAGTATAAATGGCTACGCCCGATTTTTTATCGGCTTGAATGCGCTGACTTGCGGCCGGACTTTGATCACTCTCACTCAATAAGAACTGGCTCAGTAAATTGACTAATCTTTGATAAACCACTTGTCGATCGACTTGAGCATCACTGCCAATCAGATCGGAATAAAGTCGGGCATTTAAGTGCAAGGTTCTAAAAACGCTTTTGCGCTGCTCCAAAAATATCAACGTTTGTTGGCATAATAACTCGACTTGCTGTTCTAATGAGTGGCATTGAATGGCTTCCATTTCACCCACCCAATGTTCCAAGTCTTGGCCAAAATCTTGATACAGTAAAGGTAGTAACGATTCCTTGTTTTTGAATCGTCGGTAAAAAGTTCCTACCGATACGCCTGCTTGCTCAGCAAGTTCTTTGATGCTAATTTGCTCAAAGAACTTTTTGCTCAAACTCTGGTGCAGCGACTTAAGTAATTTGGCTTGGGTCGTTTGACTTCGCTGCTGCTTGGCTTCTATTATGCTTTGACTACTCATTCGCCCCCACGCTTATAGGTAACCCGGTTTCAACTAATGCAAACCGACCACGGATTTAGTTGCTTTAAATATTTTGTTTGAGTTATAACCTATACCGTTTTTAAACACAATTGACATGTTTTGAATATTTGCAGTGTTTTCGGCGAGATCGCCATTCACCAAGACTAAATCCGCTTGCTTGCCGACTTCAATAGAGCCAATCTGATTGGCCCGACCTAAATACTCAGCCGCATTTAAAGTCGCAATTTTGATTGCTTGCTCAATTGAAAACCCGGATTCAACGAGTAACTCAATCGCTCTTTGATTGGAAAAACCTGCAATTACCCCCCCATAACCTGTTGGATCGGTACCAACAATCAATCGACCACCTGCTTCAACAAACTTCTTTTCCAGTTTCATCATTTTTTCAAACACAATGGGCCAAGTGGGATTGTCGAGTTTAGAAATTTTTTCCCATTGATTTTCATATTGTTTTCTAACCTGCGGAATCAGAGCTTCCAGCGCCTTAGGGTAAGCCTTAGGCCTGCCGGTGGTAAAAGTCTCGAACACTGTTAAAGTCGAGGTTAGCGCAACACCTTTGGCCACAAGGAGCGCAATCAAGTCATCTACCGGCTTAGAATCAATGTCTAAATCCACTAGCGATTGATGATTACCGCCGGCTGGACACTGATCGTTTTGTTTATCTTTTACAAAGTCTGTTGCGGCAAAAAAACCATGCTCCAAATTATCGATCCCAAGTTCAGCCGCTTCACGATAAGTGACTGAACACAAATGCGCCGTCACTTTATGACCCTGTTGATGGGCTTGTTTAATAACCTGTTTTAACTCGTTTTGCCGAATATGCATGTAAGCTTTGTACGATGTCACACCTTCTGAAATCCAGTAATCCATCATCTTCTTGGCATTATCCGCGTCTCGTAATGGTTTGATTTTCAAAATCGGTAAGCCCGGACCATTGAGGTAAGGTGCAGTGACATCAATATCGGGCCCCATCGACTTACCTTGATTAATCGCATCTCGCAAATTTAAATCGGCATAAGGTGCAGTCGTTCCGGCAGTACGAATGGTGGTGGCACCGCCCGCTAAGTACAAGCGCGGAAAGCTATAAAGCATTTCAGTATAGTTGGCTTTACCCGTGGGATAAAACATATGTTCATGCATCATGACCAACCCGGGAATTAGAAATTGATTGGTTCCATTAATGATAGCCGTATCTTTAGGCAGTTGTAACTTGCCATGAGCGCCTATTGCAGCGATTTTGCCATCCACAAGTAATACCGTTTGTTGATGTTTGCTGGGCGCGCCGGTACCGTCGATCAAACTAACGTTAGTTATGGCAATACGCTTTTGAGCGTAATCTATAAACTCAGACTCAGCAGCGGAGATTGAGAACGCACTCATCAAACCAATGAGTGTCAAAATAAAGGAGTAAATGGATTGATATAAATTCATGGAAATAGCCGATTCTAAACAGGAAGTCCCTTCATATTAGAACAAAACCAAATTTATGTAAACTATGATTCACATTTAAAAGCAAACCTATTAGCATCCTGCTATTTTCGAGGCATTAAAAGATTACCACTAAATCAAGGACAATGGTTGAATAGATAAACGGCTTAGAACCAAAACAAGAATCTACCTGAGGCCAGGCTTAAATCTTACAAACGATTTAAGCCGTTTAGTGCCGCCACTCGATAGGCCTCAGCCATGGTCGGATAGTTAAAAGTATGAGTGGCAAAATATTCGATACTGTTACCGCCATTTTTTTGCGCCATGATTGCTTGTCCAATGTGTAGAATTTCGGCAGCTTGGTCACCGAAGCAATGGATCCCTAAAAGTTCAAGAGTTTCACGGTGAAATAATAGCTTTAGAACACCGGTATCTTCACCGGTTATTTGCGCTCGCGCCGTATCTTTGAAATAGGCCTTTCCGACTTCGTAAGGTACTTTCGATTCGGTAAGTTCTTTCTCTGTTTTACCAACACTACTGATCTCTGGAATGGTGTAAATACCGGTTGGAATGTCTTCAATCAGTAATGGGTGTTCTCTATCGACAATTCGGGACGACGCCGCTCTACCTTGGTCATACGAGGCACTCGCTAAAGCAGGCGCACCGATTACATCGCCAACCGCATAGATTCCCTGCAATTCGGTTCGATAGTGTTTATCCACTTTTAACTGGCCTCGGGAGTTGGCTTTAAGTCCCAAAGCGTCAAGGTTTAATGACTCGGTATTGCCTGCTCGACCATTGGCCCACAAAAATAAATCCGTTTTGAGACGCTTTCCAGAATGCAGATTAATCGTAACTTGATCGTCTGCGGTTTCTAGACTTTCAAAGGTTTCATTATGTCTGATCAAGACTCCTTGACTGCGTAAGTGATAACTTAGCGCATCACAAATTTCATCATCCAGATAACTCAATAACTTTTCACCGGGGTTGATTAAATCAACTTTGCAACCTAACCCATTAAAAATAGAGGCATACTCACAGCCAATGACACCGGCACCATAAATCACTACACGTTTTGGTGTTTCTTTAAGGGTTAAAACTTTATCAGAATCGAAAACGCGGGGGTGCTCAAAGTCAACATTTTCTGGTCGGTAAGGCCGTGATCCTGTTGCGATAATAAAGCGCTCGGCTTTTAAGATTAATTCTTTCTCGTCATCGTTCTTTAAAGTGATGGTATGTTTATCAACAAAAGATGCTTCACCATAAATAAAGTTAATGTCGTTCTTAGTATAAAAACGACTTCGCATAGTGACTTGCTTTTTGATCACATCTTGGACAGTTTCCATCACCTGTTGAAAGGTCAACAGTTTCGGCTCACTGATCGAACGAAAGAGCGGATTTCGATTAAACTTCATCAGCGAGTGCACTGAGTTCCGTAGTGTTTTTGAAGGTATGGTGCCTTGGTGAGTACAGTTTCCACCCACAATCTTTCGTGCATCAACCACCGCCACTTTTAATCCGTGCTTGCTCGCATTAACGGCAGCACTTTCCCCAGCCGGGCCGGAACCGATGATAATTAAATCGAATTCGTTATCGTTCATAATTTAGCCAATAAGAGTTAGATGTCAATCGCTGATCATTTCATGCTGATTTTGGTTCAGCCTGTTTGAGGGCGCTATTATCGTTAAAAGCATTGTCAGGATCTAGTCATAGCGTGAACTATTTAAAATTAACTCAGAAAATGTGTCTAGCACATTTTAGGCAAGCGTCGTGACCGATTAGCAAAACGGTCGGCAGTAAAAGCGCTCGCCTAGCCAAAGCCGCTTAACCCTAAGTATATTCTAATGCTGTCGTTTTGCCTTTAAATAACCGATAGGCAAATAACGTATAAGCCAAAATAATAGGTAGAACAATCGCGACGCCGTAGAATACAAAGGCTAAAGATTTACTTGAGCTGGCAGCATCCACAGCGAGCAGTTTATTAGGGATCACGTAAGGATAGTAACTGTAAGCTAAACCAACAAGACACATAAAGAAAACCCCCGCCACCGCAAAAAACGGCACCCAGCAGCCTTGATCATTTTCCCACGGCATTTTCTTTAAATAGTAATCAACTGACAAGATAAGCAGAAATGTCACGAGTGGAATCGGTAAAAGTAAAATCGCCACAGGCAAACTAAACCAGCGCTCCGCCACTGCGGGGTTAATCATTGGATTGGCAATACAAATCGCCAACACACCCAAGCCCGTTATCCAGCCCGCGACCCGTGCTTTTCGTGCTGCGTAAATTTGCAGTTCGCCTTCGGTTTTAAGTACTAGCCAGGCGCCGCCAATGTAGGCATACGCCGCTGTCACACCAAAGGCACTTAAACATGAGAATAACAAATTTTGCAGATTGGATTCGAAACCAGTGACATAAGCACCCAGCATAAATCCTTGCGAAGCGGATGCTAAAATCGAACCGACTTGAAAAACCTTATCCCATAAATTTTGATACTTGGTCACTGCTTTTGCTCTAAAATCAAACGCAACGCCTCTGACAATTAAGCCCAGTATTAAAAATAACACCGGGATATAAAGTTCTCTTAAGACAATACTGTGAGCTGCAGGAAAAGCGATCAATAAGATCCCAATTGCCAATACAAGCCACGTTTCATTGGCATCCCAAAACGGACCAATTGAGGCAATCATTTGATTGCGAAACTCGCGTTTTTGCTGGTGAAGCAAAATGCCAACCCCAAGATCAAACCCATCAAGCACGGCGTAAATCAGCACAGATAACGCCATCAGCAAAAGAAAGAGATACGGTAAAGACTGTTCAAAACTCATGAGTTCACTCCTTCCGCAAGCTTTGATGTGCGATGCTCAGATTGATTGGTTCGACTTGTTAGCGATTCTCTGCTATCCAGATCTTTTGAATCGAATTCGGCGACGCTGGCCGACTTTCTCGCCATGTAAAAAATAGTGTGCAAAAACGCCACCATAATCAAAACATAAACAATCACATAAAGGGATAACGACAACAATACATTTGAAGGTGGTAAATTGGTCACTGCTTCAGCGGTTTTCAGCACACCATTGACCAGATAAGGCTGTCGACCAATTTCAGTTACATACCACCCCGCCAATGTGGCCAGCCAACCTGAAAAACTCATCACGACTAAACTTTTCAATGTCGCCGAAGTCCATTCTCCCTTTCTCAGCGACTGCCAACTTGTCCACCAACTGAGTAGCAACATTAACAGGCCGACCATGATCATGATTCTAAAACTAAAAAATACTGCGGTTACCGGTGGATGTTCGCCGTTAAACTCATCCAACCCACGAACTTCACCATTAATATCATGGGTTAAAATTAAGCTCGCTAAATTCGGTATCGCTATTTCCCAATGATTTGTGCGTTGTTGTTCGTCGGGTAGGGCAAACAATAAAAGTGGTGCCCCTTTTTGGGTTTGCCAGATCCCCTCCATCGCGGCAATTTTTTGCGGTTGATGTTTTAAAGTGTTCAATCCATGCAGGTCACCCACCAAAATTTGTAATGGGATCAAAACCGCTGCGCAATACATACTGGTCTTTAGAGCAACCCGAGGTGCTAACTTACTATCCCCTTTTAAGATTCGATAAGCTGAAATGCCAGCAATTAAAAATGAAGCCGTTAGCCCTGATGCCAGTAGCGTATGGGTGAGCCGATAAAGAAAGGAAGGATTAAAGATAATAGCCATCCAACTTTCAGGGTGAGCAACCTCGCCGATCATAATATGACCTTGTGGTGTGTGCATCCAAGAATTCAGCGCTAAGATCCAAAACGCAGACATGCTAGTGCCAATAGCCACTAAAAAGGTGCACAAAGTATGCATCCAACTTGGCAATCGCTTCATGCCAAACAGCATCGCGCCAAGAAAAGTCGCTTCCATAAAAAATGCTGTCAGCACTTCGTAACCAAGTAACGGACCGGCAATGTTACCGACGCGCTCCATAAAACCCGGCCAATTGGTCCCAAACTGGAATGACATTGTGATGCCGCTGACGACCCCGATTGCAAAAGTTAAAGCAAAAATCTTTACCCAAAAGCGATAGCAGCGAAGCCAAACTGGATGGCCGGAAATTTCATGTCGCACTTTAAAATAAAACAAGAACCAAGCTAGCGCGATGGAAATACTTGGAAATAAAATATGAAAACTGATGTTGGTTGCAAATTGGATTCGGGATAACAACAAGGTTTCTAACATTTCGGACTCCATCAACTCGACCGATTAAAGATAAGAATTAAGTGATAGAAAAGATTAATCTCGATTGCTCTGCGATGATGAGAATCGATGTTTTAAATCCAATACTTTACCAACACCTGAACCTAACTTGAGTAACGTTTGTAAACTCTCTGGACTCATCCGCTGAATATCACTAAACCAGGTGTTAAATAATTCAATGAGGTCATGCATCTCTTTAATTTTGTTGCGAGTAAATTGATTATCATCTTGACCTTCACTCATCAATTCACTGCGAAGCAAAGAAAGGGTTGGCTCTACTTCGCGCTTTCGTCTTTCAGACAAAACTTGAATCGCGAGATCCCAAAGACTGCCAATTGGCTTAAAATAATCCTTACGATCACCTTGAATTTGATGCACTCGAATCAAGCGCCAAGATTGCAGTTCCTTTAATCCCATGCTGACATTTCCGCGAGAAACACCAAGACGTTGGGCTATTTGATCTGCATTTAGGGGCTGCTCGCTAAATACAATCACCGCCAGCATTTGCCCTACGGTGCGGTTGAAGCCCCAACGACTGCCCATTTCGCCAAAATGAACCACTAAAGTTTCTAATTCGGAAGGCACGTTCACGACACTTTCTCCAATTTTCAGAAATTTCTGAAAATTGTATACTTAATTGCTCGTATCGCAAGTTTAGTTGAGAATAGTAAGATAGAGTATCACTATTATTAATAGTGATAATTGTTAGGATTAACCACCAAACTCGCCGCTAATTAAATCAGGGTTTGATTTAAATTCAATAAAATCAATCGCTAAGCTGAGGCAATTGATTGTGCGACCACAAACCCAGTTCGATAGTTAAACACTATTACATCAATCAGCCTTTGCTGATGCTGAACACCTTGTCAGTTGGAAGCCTTACTAATTCAACATCAATAATAGTGGTTCTAAAACTCTGAATTACACCTAACACTTGTTTGGGGGTCATTTGAATATTAACGGGGACAAATGCGATTTCGTCAGAATCTGGCTCATGACCAGTAATTTCCATGTCCAGCGGGAGCACATGATTCAAAAGCTCTTCGAACTGTTTGGATTTATCGTTGAATCGTTGGGTTCTTAAGTAAAACGTAATAATTCCCGGACAGGTCTTGTTGCCATGATGGTCTTCAATCAGTTTTTCCAGTCGAACAGGTTTGTCTTTTCCCTTGGCTTTTTTACTCGGCTGCTGCGATTTAAACATCACGTCAAAGTGCTCGACGCCGTTTCCAAATTGATCTTTAATTCTAAAAATTAATTGTGCGTGTCCTTCATATTGCGCTTGCGGATCCCACTCGGTCAGTCCACCTTTTAATTTTGCGGCTCGTTCAAAGGTTTTGTTATGTGCTTTTTCAAACCGCTCAACCGCTTTTTGATAACTGGCGTCGCTAGTGGTCGTGGTCAATGCCGACTTAATAAGTGGCATCACGCTGCTGCGGTTTTTGCTGCCACTCACAATCCCAATTTTGTCTCCAAAATGTGCGGTTTCATAAGCCACAGCAAAGGGAATGGGCGGACGACGAAGTACCAAATGCTTGGTATCGAAGTCGTAATGAATTTCTGAAATCGTTTTATTCTCTAATCGCTTTTTCAATAAGGAGCGTAACTTTTTAACCTTCATTGAAAGTACTTTAGCTCTTGGAGTGACTTTAATGTAATTAAAATTTAGATTACAAGCACTGGTTCTAACGGTGTTATCTGACGAGTCTTCTTTGACATAGCGGATCGGAACAAATCGCAACATGGATAAAGTTTGCGAACCAATAATACAAAACTCCTGAACACCATAGTCAAGTCTCATATCATGTCCCGGCTTTAAAAAGTGAGTATGTAAATCGATGGTTTTATCGCATCCGAATTCAAGTTCGTTTAAAATTTTGTTACCAACCCCTGTGCCCTGCAATAATTGATTTTTCCAACGAGATAATTGCCCTTGGCCAATATGCGCTAAACCACTTCCAAAATTCGCCCCGGCCAAATGGATAAGGTTTTTAATTGGCGATGGTTGCGGTGAGAACTTTTTAATCCAGTTTCGAACGACTAACGCTCCGGTACTATGAATAATGACATGAAAGCCTGATGCTAATAGCTCAGAATGCTCGCTTTTTAATGCGCGATCCATTGCATAACTGACATCATCTAAGCTCACACCGTCACTGAGCGAAATCCAGCGACTGAGGTTTAAAGATTTAATCTGCTGACCGGTAAACTTTTTTCTTAGTTCTTTAGGAAGGGAGCCATAAATTTTTTCAACTTTTTCGTCCTTACCTTCAGTACTGT
The DNA here is from genome assembly GCA_965230525.1 of Kangiellaceae bacterium. GTDB lineage: Bacteria > Pseudomonadota > Gammaproteobacteria > Enterobacterales > Kangiellaceae. The sequence continues at coordinate 1,925,279 of OZ246008.1, read as the reverse complement.
ATCCATGAATTAGCAAGATAGGAAGCATGAGCAATCTCCTTTTAGTATCAGATTATTATTATTCCAACCTAAGCTATTGTGTACTGATTAAAATTCGTTTTCCATCAAATATCTCAAAATTATCCGTTGGTCAGGTCAGTAGGCTCTAGCACGTCCTGATAAGCAAACAGCCCAGGGCTGCCGCCGGTATGTAAAAATAGCACTCGACTTCCGGGTGCGATGACTTTCTTTTGACAAAGGTCAAAAAGTCCTGCCATGGCCTTACCGCTGTAAACCGGATCTAAGAGTAGCCCTTGCAAACGCGCACAAGTTTTAACCGCATTTAACATGCCTACGGTGGGGATCCCATATCCCTCGCCATAATAATTGCCGTTGGTGTTGACTAACCCCGGCAAGTTGTCAGAAATTTGTGGCGAAGGGGTTAACTTTAAATAGTCGATTATTTGCAATAACAAATTCAACACCAATTGATTCTGCTCTTGCTCCGGTCGGCTCACATTGATCCCTAACACATTGAATGTCTGTTGACTCGCAATTAGGCCCGCTAATAATCCAGCTTGTGTTCCAGCGCTACCAGAGGCAAGCAGTAAATGATCGAATGACACTGGGGTCTTTTGGTTGGCGGAAAGTGCGTTAACTTGGCTGAGCAATTCGAAGGCGCATTGCACATAACCGAGACTACCAATAACATTTGAACCACCAATCGGAATCAAATACAGTTTTTTGCCTGCGGCTTGTAGCTGAGAAATTAGCCTATCGGTAAACGTCTCAAGACAATCTTGCTCGGACAACCAATGAATGGTTGCACCTAATAATTGATCTAAAAGGAAATTGCCATTTTTGTTGTATTGATTGCTCGCTACCCCAGCGACTTCTTGCAAAACTAATTCACAAGAAAATCCCAGTTTTGCTGCGGCAGCGGCCGTTTGACGTGCGTGATTAGATTGAATTCCTCCGAGCGTAACTAGGGTGTCAGCACCTTTAGATTGGGCATCGGCAAGCAGATATTCGAGTTTCCGACTTTTATTCCCCCCGCCAGCCAAGCCGGTACAGTCATCTCGTTTAATCCAAAGCTCGACGTCTAAATATTCGGATAGGTTATCAGCCAATTCCAAAGGAGTCGGAAGGTGCGATAGTGAGACGCGAGGGACGTTAATGGTTGGATTATTAGTCGTAATAATGAGTTCTCCTCAATCCATAACAGTTGTGCCGAATAAGAGCATACCGAACAATTAGTTAACTTGAGCAATGCCATATAATTAACAAGCTGCCCAAGTTTAGACCAATGAGCCTAATAACCTAACAGTTGAACCATTCTGTTACAAATTTGATCGGCTAGCTAAAATAAAACTGACTATACTTCAAGCCAATCGGTTTATCACCGAAATAAATAGCCTGAAAACAGGATAATTATAAAACTCTGTAACCAGTGGCCCTTTCTTTTTAATTAGAAATCAACAATAAATGCCGCAATTTAATCGTTTTCAAATATTTGATTCAAGCGATAGCGCTTGTCACTCTGATCACAACAGCTCCTTTGTTAAGTTAGGACAAGGTCTAATATCTGCCCTTTTGGTCTGTGGCTTACAGGCGCAAGCAACGCCACAACAAGAAATAACAAGCACCTCAGCGGTTAATAACTCAGTCTATCAAGCAAGCTTCTTTGACCAATACAGCCCACAAAATGCATTGGAGATGGTGCAACGACTTCCCGGATTTAACTATGATCAAGGCGAAAACAATCGAGGATTTGGCGGCAATGCGGGAAATGTACTGGTCGATGGGCTAAGACCTACTTCTAAATCAGGTGGGCTATCTGGCGCGTTAATCCGCATTCCTGCGGCGCAAGTGGAGCGAATTGAAATTTTACGTGGTGGCGTTGCTGCCGGTGAAGCAGCAGGTCAATCTGTTGTTGCCAATGTCATCAAAAAAACCGAAGGCTCAAGCGGAACTTGGGCGGCCAAATTACGACGCTCGCCCGATGGCAACATTCAACCCAATATTGAAGCAGCAATTGCAACAAAACTGGGAGATTGGGACACGGCTTTTGATTTAGACTCGGGTGGCGGCCCCGGCTACCGAGAGGCAATCATTACTGATAGCGATCAACAACAGCAATTGGATTCGAGTGCCTTTGAGACTTTTGAAAATATCGGTCGGTGGTTTTTTAGCAATGGTCAGGGTTCAAAGGAATTTCAGTCTGGCACTTTAACTCTCAACGGACGACTTGGCGCCGATCGACGGGACGCCAAAACGAACCGAAAAATATTTGATGCAAGATTGCCAGATAATACCCCTGCTGATGAACGCCTTGACATTGATGAAGATAGAAAATCGAAACAGGCTGAGTTTGGCATTGACTGGCTCGATAAAGGCGAGCAATGGAAAATGCACTTACTCGGATTGGGTCTTATCAGAGATTCGGAGTACAGTAACGAAGTTAGCTTTGAAGACTTTTCAGAACAACAACAAACGATTACTAACTTTAGACAGCGATCACTTAAAAGCGAAATGATTGCACGAGCGAGCTTTAGTTACGGTGGTGAAGATCGACTTAAACCCGAGTATGGATTTGAAATAGCGCAAAACAGGCTCAACAGTGAATCCGAATATTTTGAAGATGGACTAACGGTTTCCCTTAATGGTGCCGATGTAGAAGTACAAGAGTTAAGAAGTGAAGTATTCGCTACCTTTGTCTACCCTCACTCAAAGCGCTTAACTTTGGAAGGCGGAATTACTGGTGAGTTTTCTGAAATTAAGGTTACCGGTGAAGCGGCCAACCGGCAAACTTTCAAATTTTTAAAGCCGCGATTATCGGCCACTTATAAATTAGATAGCAGCTCCCAATTGACCTTAGTTGGGGAACGTTCAGTGGGTCAATTAGATTTCGGTGACTTTGCAGCAAGCAATCAAGCTCAAGATGGAAACATTGTTTCTGGCAATCCTAATTTGGCTCCCGATAAACTCGATGAACTATCAGCAACTTACGACTTAAGCTTTAGTGAAAAAGGCAGCGTGACCGTCAAACTCTTCCATGAATGGCAACAAGATATACTCGAGCAAATTGTCCTGCCTTCAGGAGGTAATGGCATCGGTAATGCAGGTGATGCTCGCTTTTGGGGTGTGGTGACAGATATTAATTTACCACTGGATGGCGTGATAGAAAATGGACTACTCGAAATATTTCATCGCTATAGAGACTCGCGTTTCGACGATCCAATTACCGATCAAACACGCATCATCAGTGATTACACACCGCGCTTTTTAGGGTTTAAACTTAGACAAGATTTAGTCGATGATCAATGGGCTTGGGGAATTCACTACGAGAGCAATTTTATTGAAACCGATTATAGAGCAGAAGAAAGGATCACCTTTGAAGGCAATGACCGGTTCCACGGTTTTATCGAAACGACTCGTTTCTTCGGTGTAAAGATGCAGTTAGAAGTTCGCCAAATCAATACCGGAGAATTCACTCGCTCCCGAAACTTTTACGATGGCAATCGCAGCGAAGCATTCTTAGGTACTCAAATCTCCAATCGCACTCGTGAGCCAGAATATAAATTATCCGTTTGGGGAACGTTTTAGAGTTGCTAGTAGCTAGTTTAAATATTGGAATGGTGAGACGAATAAACCCAAACTATCAAAGTGGCGTTGTAATCAATTAGTTTGCTTTAAGTAAAATTCAATCAACCGCAGTCAATTTTAGCGTGCTCAACTCACCTACCAAAATTCAACTTAATGGTGAGTATATTAATCACAATGGATATGCTAAAGTTCCCCGCCTTTATGAAAGACCAAATCAAAGTCTAATAGCGGTAATCTTCTTTGTTAATCTCTACCAATCGTTTTAATACCCCTCGAAAAAAACAAATCATAATCGAAGCAGTTCTTGGCGCTTTGCCACAGATTGGGATAGTTTTTTTAATTTATAAAAGCTTTCATTTCCAACTGATTCCAGAGTTGATGTCCCTTGCACTGGTTGCATTGAGTTTAACCGGGCTGATCGGCTATATTCAGCTTGCTTTTTCAGTCGCAAACCACTCGACTTTAAAACGGCCTTTTCTGACTTTCCTAATGGTAACAATGGGCTGTACGATTTCTCTATGGTGGCTCGCTGGCTACATAATGCGATTCCCCCTTTGGAGCTTGTTCGGTTTTTTACCGGTATTAGCATCTGGACACTTTACTGTGCTGTATTTAAGAAATAGTGAGCCAAAAATAATAGCTTCTTCTCTCGTTGAAGCGCCAATAGAAAAAGACGACGACACACTCAATTTAGACGCGACAGAACATCCATCAGGTGAGAACGCCAAAGCTTGGAGTTTGCCAGTTTTAACTATCGGAGTTATGGCTATCGCAGCAAAACTATTTGAAATGTACGGATACTTTGCATTTCGAACGCATCGCGACTTTTATCTGGAATCATTAGCCGTCGTAAACAGCATCATTTTACCTGGCTATTTTATTGTGATTGTGGCTGTTATTGGTAAAGCATCTAAACTAAGAATAACATTTGCAGTGTTAATATTGATTATGATTTTAGTTCTAACCATGCTTTTTGGAGCCGTAAAAGCACATTAAAACAGATCTGCAACATCCCAGCTCCCAGCTCCCAGCTCCCAGCTCCCAGCTCCCAGCTCCCAGCTCCCAGCTCCCAGCTCCCAACTCCCAGCTCCTAGCTCCCAGCTCCCAGCTCCCATATTCTATTCAGGAGCCTTCCACCAAATATCGTCATGCGGAATAGGTGAGGTAAGCGTCTTTAGAAAAGCAACAAGGTCGCTCCTTTCTTGTGGTTTAAGCCGAAGCGCTAAGATATCAAAATGTGGACGATTAGGATGCTGCTGTCGATTGTAATATGGCGGCTTGGGTATATCATAGTGTCCAATCACTTGCTCAAGACTATCAAATTGCCCAGTTTGCATGTACGGCCCGGTTTCGCTGACATTTCTTAAACTCGGTGTTTTAAAAGCACCGACCAACTCAGGCCCTTGCTTTTTTAAAAAACGCATTTCCATACATTCATCTGGCTGAGCGTCACTGTAAGTGGATAAACAGGTAAACTCATCGGCTAAAAGCGACTGAATGCCGGTGTACCTGCCTAAATCAACATTATTTTTATCGGACTCTGGCGCACCGATGTTGTGAAATTCAAAATTAGTAAACAAGGGTCCATTATGACAACTCACACAGTTTGCTCTTCCCAAAAATAATTTCATTCCATTAGTTGCTGAGGGAGACAGTTGATTTTCGGTGGTGAGATTGTTCGAGACCAACGCATCAACAAATCGGTCAAATGGTGCAAGTGGCGTTTTGAGTCTTTGTTGATACGCCATAAGAGACTTACCTACGTTGGCAAATGCCTGATTGATTTGCTGTCTCACTGGTGGCTCCATATCTTGCCATAGCGCTTGCTGTTGTTGATCGCCTAGCGGAGTTGCATCATCAGCTAATTGAGCAAGCGTTTTATCACTCGGCAATTCACCGAAAACAGCTTGGTATTCCCGCGCGTAGTGTTTGGCAATGTGTTTGACGACCTTGACCCGAGTCAATCCATGTTCGGCAGGATCTTCGAGCGGACCTAAAGCTTGCGACCACACACTATCTTTGCGTCCGTCCCAATACAACCAATGACTCCATGCGGCAGACAATACGCTTGGCGCATTTCGTTTCGCTTTTCCAATAGCCTCAGAGGTTTTTAAACCATCTGTAAAATATTTTTCTGGTTGATGACAACTGCTACATGCAACTTTTCCATTAGCACTCAATTGTTTATCAAAAAATAAATGATGGCCTAATTTAGCGGCGTTAAGATCATTTGCTACCGAATTACTCAGAGATTCAGGTGGCTCAGCCAAGCTTGATAACGAAAACTGTTTTAAAAATAATATGTCCGCTTGAGTAAAATCATGTGCTACCTTTTGCTCACCACAGGCAACAATCAAACAGCCCACCCCTAAACATACGAGTAAACGAAACTTAGACATTGTATTAGCTTGAATCATAAAATTAGGTTAAAGGTAAATCGAGTATTTGCTACCGATTGCCGGGAGTTTTGCGAAGGTTTTGAATCGGTTAACTCGCTTGGACTAAGCGAATTTTTTTCGCCAAGCGATTTTTCTTGATCAAGCGCGTTTTTTTGCTCAAGCGCATCTTCTTGACTCGTCGACTGGCTAGTATCACTCGATGCAAACTCAAATTGCATCACCCACCAGCCTTGCATTTGAAACTTTACCCCTTCAACCAGATACACGCCTTTATCTAATTCTTTTGTAACCGCGGGTTGGGTTGGTAGTCCGTGAACGTGGCCCGGCATATGACCAAGCACATGAATATTCTTGCCGGCAACCGGTTCACCATTTAAGTCAGTAAGAAGAAGCCGCCATTGATGCATTTGATTAAGCGGAACTTGAGAGACGTTAGTATGACTGGCATCGTTGGCCTGATGCACCTCAATATGTGCAAGGTAGTTTTGATCGTTGGATAATTGAAACGCTGAAATATCAAGATCAGCTGGCGCGCTCTGTCCTACCAAGGATGCTATTTTAAGTGACATTTTTGCGCTGCCATTATCCGCCTCACTGGTTGCTTGTTGCTTTAACCGTTGATTTTTGGTTTCGTTTAATCCCATTTTGTTTAACATGGTGGGATGAACACTTCTTACAACCGCGTTATGAGAAATGTAGTCTAGGGTTTCTTTATCCATGGTTAATGGCTGAGTATTATTGATCCACGATTGCCACCGATTAGCTAACCCTTGACTAAACAAATCCATGGCCGCTTTTTTCTTTTGAATTGCGTCCGCTCTCTGCTCAGCGCCAGCTTTTTGTAGTCGCTGCAATGCTTCGGCCTGCTTGGCTGCTCGTTGTTGCAAGGTTTGCTGTTGGGCGGGATCTTTTTCGCGGCGCGCTTCAACTCGAATTCGGCTAATCAGCTGACGAGTAATATTGGCTTGTAACAAGGATTGCTTCGCTTGCTCTTCCGATAGATTAGATTGCTGCAATAAGGCTTGAGCTTGGTTAAAGGTGTCAGATTGATTGGCCAAACTAAATGGACAAAATAGTATTGCAACTACCCACAGCTTTATCTTGTTTTTGCTGTTGGAAATTCGATTAAGGGGATTTCGCTTTGCTTGCTTGCCAACTTGCATTTGACTATCAATTTTCATATTTTTTATTCTTATCAATTTTATTTATTTTTTTAGTTGTGTTTTTCTGAAACTCATTAAATAAAGCCGAACACAAAAAAGTAAGCACTAAGCTTACTTTTCGCATCGCATCTTTAGTTAGATTAACAAAAGAACAGGGCTAAACCAACAATAAACCGATTCAATCAGATTGGTTTAGCCAAGCGTCGACTCTAATCACGCTGAAACTAAATGATTAGAAGGTAATGCTCCAATTATCAATGGTCCCCACGTCAACCCGGGCACGATCTCTTGCGCGTAATTGCCAAGTACCACTGGAATCTTTGTTGCCAACACTAACGCTGTAAGTTTCATTAATGTTGTTGGCTGAACCGCCCGTTCGATTATGTAAGTTGTAAACGGTGCCATCGGGATGAATTAAATCAACAATTAGATCGCCTTTGTAAGTGTGAGTAATATTAACAGCGACACTCACCGTCCCAGAATCGCCAGTTCTTGACACTTCAATGGGGCTACTAACACCCGTACTGTTGTTATCTGGAATACTATAACTGTTGTTATTCTCAAAAGTCTCAGATGGCGGCGGCGGAGGCGTTCCGTCATCAACAATATCAACCGTATAATCTTCAACTTCACCGTAATTAAAGGTCCCACATGCGTCGGGCGCAGCATTGTATCGCATAACAACTCTCATACGAGTTTCACCGAGTGCAGCCGTGGTTGGAATGGTCAAGGTACCTGTAACTGTGGACGAGGAAGCGCTTCCTGAATCAAAAACCAGTTCGTCGGCATCAAACACACTGTCGGAATCTAAATCGATCCAAATTCTCCACCATTCATTATAAGAACGACCTCCAAATGCCGGTGTTAGGGTCACATTATTATCGCCACGATTTGCGGTCACAGTGAGGTTAGTAAAATCTGTGTATTGAGCACTTCCCGACGGGTTTGAAAATGTTCCGACCTCAACATTGCCAATCCACTCTTCGCTGGCATTATTTCCAGACGCGGTACAATACTCTACCGGAGGCGGTGGAGGCGGATTTGAAATCGCGTCATAATCCGGCGCAACAACAAATAGACCGTTTCCAATATCACTGAGGATAATATTGCCGCTGGCAAAGTATGGATAGTTACTCCAAGTTCCAGAAAACTGCGCTGAATCAGAGCCGGCGATAGTGTCAAAATAGGCTACTTCGGTCAGTTCTCCTGATGTCACGTTATCGGTATTTAAGATTCGTAAACCGGCACGATAGTTTGTTTCAAAGACAAGCCCATTAACAGTATAAAGATTATGGTCTATCGCTGCGGTGGGGCCGGTGTATCGCCCTAACTCAACCGGGTTATCTAAGTCTGTCATATCATAAATATATGACGTGGTATTTTGCCCGTTACGTTGCTCGTCAAGTTCATCATTCATTACAACGGTTGTGTGAGTATCATCAACAAACCAGCCTTGATGGGTATATTGCGAACCAGTGTAGCCAGTGCGAGAAATTTGCGTGGGTGAACTTTTGTTCGTTACGTCCACAACAGTAATGGTATCTTCATTGTATGCCACACAGATTTCGCGATTGCTATAGGTGATATCGGGTCCGTTGTAATTAACACACTGAACATCATGGGTGTATCCATCGGAAGAAAAGCACCCTGCAAAAGAAGGGTTTGCTGGATCGGACACATCGACCATGTACAACCCACCACTACATTGATTACTGCCAACAATATAAGCAAAACCACTATCTTCATTGATCGCAATGTTATGTGCTGCACCAAATCCGCCAAGATGATTGGTTTCCGAAAGGGTTGCACCAGGCGTAACATTTCGCAAAGTAGTTAAATCAAAAACTTGTAAGCCGTGTCCGCTATTTCCACTACCGTCCGCAACGATAAAAGCATGATCACCATACACTTTCATATCACGCCAAGAGTCATTACCATTATTGTGGGCAGGCAAAAAACCAAGGTGCACGGGATTTTCGGGATCAGTGACATCCACAAATGCAGTACCATGTGTTCGTCCAACAATAGCGATCTCATTGCCGTTAACGGGATCAGTCCAACCCCAAATATCATTTAGATTTTGACTCCCACCGCCCATATCAGCCTTGGGTAAGAAAGACATCAAATCAACATTATTACAGGGATAACCGTTGGCAGTTCCATTAGTACAAATATTTGCCGCGGCTAGATTGATATCATCGTTGAACAACATTAACAACGCAGCCGAGGGACCTTCATTAGAGTCATCAAAGGTATAGTTATCGTCAAACATCCCGCTGTGAGCGGAGGTAAAAGTAGAAAAAGAAAACAAACATGAAAATGTTAAGATAGTAAATCGAGTGAGCTTCATAAAATTAGTCCTTGCAGTGCCTAATTTTTATTTGGAACACATAATGGTTTTACAACAAAAATAGTCTTACTAAACCGCATAAATCCCATTTGAACAATCAATTGGAATTTGTGTTTAGAAAGCTTTTAACGTCATTATGATCTAAATAAAATATTAAAGTGTTCAACGATTTTTTTTTAGGAAACTACTTTTATTATTAAATAATAGCCGAACACAAATATCTCAAATCAATATTTTTATTATTGGATGAGTCCGACTTGATTATAATGAGCCGGTCAAAATTTAAACAAATGCCGAAGGCGTTAGAATAAATAAATATCTCAAAATAGTTCGAGGCTTTTGAGATATTTAGCGATTTTTGTAAACTATTCTACAAAAATTGAGTTTGTAGTTAAGGGGTGGCGACTCGGATTTTAAAAGAGAACAGATAAATAACTAACTAGTTTGCTACAAACGGTTAATCTTTTTATATTGGTCTATTTATATATTAATCTCATCCACTTGGATAGTTGCCCTTACAGGCTCGGACGACTAAACTCTTTCCTGAGTTTTTCTGCTTTGCTTCTAAAATAACAATCCTTGGCATGATCATTAACCAACCCCATTGCCTGCATAAATGCATAGGCAGTGGTTGGACCGACAAACTTCCAACCTCGCTTCTTTAGCGCTTTAGAAAGCGCGGTTGACTCTTCAGTAATTGCCACTACTTCAAATGGATTACTGCGCTTTTTCTTTGGTTCAAATGACCAAAAGAACGCTGCTAAACTGCCCGCCTCGGCTATTAATTCTTTCGCTCGTTTGGCATTATTGATCGCCGATTCAATTTTACCACGATGGCGAATGATGCCTTCATCTTGCAGTAAACGGAGTACATCTTTTTCGGTAAATTGAGCAACTTTGGTAAAATCAAACCCTTTAAATGCTTTTCTAAAATTTTCTCTTTTTTCTAAAACCGTTCGCCAACTCAGACCCGACTGAAAACTTTCTAGACAGATTTTTTCGAACAATCGAATATCGTCATCAACTGGATAGCCCCATTCGTCATCATGGTAGTCCGTGTATTGCTGAGTGGCGGAGCACCAATTGCAACGCTGTTTCCCGTCGTCGCCTTTAGATGTTTTTATCATGCTATTGCCTTAAAGATTGGATTAATAAAGAAAGCCAAATGCTAAACCACAGACTAATTCTAAACAGGTGGCTTGTCGAGTGCTGCACGCACATTATCAGCTAAGTTAGAATGATGTTACATTTCCGCGTTGACTAGCCCATGCAAATTTGGCACTGTGCCGTAGTCGATTTAAACCGTGTATAGGCAAAATTTGCCCCCCACTGTGGGGTATCACTGAGAAAACATTCAAGATTGATGAAAAAAATAATAATTACATTTACCCTGCTATGGTCCGTTTCTATTTTGGCTGAAATGACAACAGTGCAGCGCATAACTCCCAAAGAGGCTGGCTATTCAAGCGAAGTTTTGAAACAATTGGAAGACTACTTAGAGCAACATGGTTCGAGTAGTATGTTGTTAATGTATGACGGAAAGATTTATTTTGAGTGGGGTGATGTTCATAAAAAGCATACGGTCCATTCAATTCGAAAAGCATTAATTAATTCACTTATCGGTATCTACACACAAAAAGGATTACTCGATTTAGACAAAACCCTCGCAGAATATCAAATAGATGACATTTATGCGTTGTCAGAGAAAGAGCTTTCAGCGTCTCTAAAGCAGGTATTGCAATCTCGCTCCGGCGTTTACCACCCTTCAGCCGCTGAATCGGAAGGTATGAAGAAGTTAAAACCGGCTCGTCACGCACATGCCCCAGGAGAATACTATTACTATAATAATTGGGACTTTAATGTAGCCGGAGCAATCCTCGAAAAAGCCACAGGCAAATCGATTTACCAATTATTTCTAAACGATATTGCTAAACCGCTCGGCATGCAATTTGCTGGCGATTACACCACTTTAGATATTTCTAGTGACCCGGCAATTCCCGATACCGATGGCTTTTATTTATTAGAACCAAAACAGTCTAAATATCCGGCTTACCATTTTCGCTTATCCACTTATGATTTGGCCTTGTATGGCCAGCTCTACTTAAATCGAGGTAGTTGGGATGGCGAGCAATTAGTCCCCAAAGACTGGATTGACCTCACCACAAAACCTCACTCGGTGTATAATCAAAAATATGGTTTGTCTTATGGTATGTTTTGGTATTCTTTAGTTCCCACCGAGCACAGTAAACATCCCCCGTCTTTTTATCACACCGGAACGGGAGTACATATGCTGGGTGTTTATCCCAAACATAAGCTGGTGATGGTGCATCGAGTTGAAACCGAAAAAGATTATCAGTTCAAAACACAACATCTGTACCCACTCATACAGCTAATGCACAAGGCAAGACTAAAATGAATTATTTAAAAAAAGGACTTTATTGGCTAATAATTAGTTTAATCTACAGCGGATTGCTATCGGCTGAGCAACCGTCTTCAAGCTTATTTGAGCTAGCTCACCAAAAAATGAAACCTAATGTCTACACCAATATCGATTCAATGTTGGTCTACAAAAATAATCAAATAATCAGCCAACACTATTACGGACGCTTTAATAATAAATCGACCCATCGAACTCACTCAACGTTCAAGAGCATTAATGCGCTAATCGCTTTGATTGCCATCGACCAAGGCCTTCTAAAAACCGATGAGTTAGTCATTCCATTGCTCGAACAATTTGCAAAACCTAAATCCTTGGACCCTAGACGAGATCGAATCACGGTCCAACACTTGCTCAACATGACATCGGGATTAGCTTGCGATGAAGCGCCCGGTTCAAATGGCCCTAATCACGAATTTGGTGTGGACGAAGGCGATAATCCGCTTCAATATAGCTTGAATATCCCCATGCTTTTTGAGCCCGGTGAAAAATGGCGCTATTGCAGTGCAAATAGTTTCTTGTTAGCAGCCACGGTTTCAGCGGCTTTAAAAACAGCCAAAAGAGAATCCATTTTTGACTTTGCCGATCAGTTTTTAATGGAACCTCTTGGGATCACAAATTATCGATTAACACGAAGTGCCGATGGAAAGTTCTTAAACGGACAAGGAAACTCTCACTTCCTGCCAGCAGACTTAGCAAAATTCGGTCAGTTATTATTGAATAAAGGATTGTGGCAAAAAAACAATCATCAGCAGGTTCGAATTATTTCGTTAAAGTCAGTCGAGTCCATTTACAATCCGCGCAGAAAAATTAATTGGTCATTCACCGATGGATTATCAATTGAAAGAAACCACCCAACTCAATATAGCAATCAGTGGTATCACACAAGGTTTGATATTAATACCAAGTCAATAAACACGATTCATAGCTGGGGAAATGGCGGTCAATATATTTTTGTTATTCCCTCGCTTGATTCAGTGGTGGTATTTACCGGAAGCAACCAAGGCAATTTTTTAATGCAAAAGCAACCCTTTGATATAATGCAGCGCTATGTGTTGCCAGAATTACTGCAATTACAAGATTTAACAGAACCTAATTAATCTGTTTTAGTTCCAATTTCCATAGGGGACCCTTTACTCAGTCTCATCCACAGATTAACCATAAGAATTAAAAGTAGCCCGCAGTGTAAACTGCCGCCACCTGATGATGAAGAATTGTCCTCCTCGGATTCTACTGGTTGGTGAAGTGGGCCATTGCATTGACCTGGATAGTCGTCTTGCATAGTTGCTTTCAACCACCCCAAATGAGCACTGACTCTCTCCTAGATCGAAGTTGAACCATACTTGAATGGACGATTAAAAAACCGTCCCGTTGAACCGACGCCAGCGAAATATCGAACACCATCAATAGTTATCATTAATGGTCCACCACTATCACCATTAGCAATATGGCCTTCAAACTCGGTGACGTTTGGGTCATCCGGCAATTTAAAGAGCTAAAATAGCTCATGTGGCGTCACCGAACTGACACGACTAGTTGCGCGCCTTAGTTCTTACCAAGAAGGCTCGCTTGCAACCGGCCTCAGCAAAAACACCCACTTGCGCAAATACTTTTCCTAAAATTGGATGCTCTACATTGAGCCGAAACTCAAACTGACCATCGGCTAACGCCTTCTGTTGCACCACCGTTTTTCCAGGTGAGAGCCAATCTGGAATTTTTATTCTGAACTTAGCAAACTCCCAGAAAAACTCAGAACTAGTAAATCGAAGAGCACCATCAACTTCACTGACATCAAGCTTCATTCCAAAACCATACCCGACCATTTCGACCAATTCAGATGGTTGCGCATCAGTGGTTTTATTGCGAGCATTGGCCCTAATCACTTTGGTCGACTTAACTCGGTTGACCACATTATTTGAGAATTGATAAAAGCGATCCCATGTCATACCTTGCAGTTTGTGATTGGGATAAACTTTAACCAGTATTGGAACATTCTTTCCAACCTGAGTAGCCAGTGGTGTGCCAATTAAACGGCACAGCTGAGCAAACAATCTTCCTGCCAATGATGCATTCACTTCACTCATCACTCCAGCATAATTGACTGCTTGATTGACTTTAGGTCCAAACCTCATTTGAATATCCGGATGAAGCCTGCCCCAGGCTTGCTCGCCAAGAAGCGTTTGGTATCCAGTGGGTTTAGCGCTTGGTGCTAATTCTGATAACTTAAAGATTGGGTGATTTATGCTCATCGATTAACTCCTTATCCCATCAAATCCTTCTGCAATCGACTTCATTTAAAACTGAATTTAGTTATTTTGTGTGTCGTTACGATTCGATGAGTTCATTTTAATGAGCTAGATATTGGAAAAACTCCTAGATGATAGGAGTTGAACATAATTATTTTATTTTTATAAATATCAATAAGTTAGAAACCTCCAATATGATAAAAATGGAATAATAGAGCCTACCGTCTCAGGATTTAGGACAAAAACTAAAACTTTTTGAGCCATTATCGCGGCATACAGCGCTTAAGAGAATAGATAACAAAAACTGGTTCAATTTTTAAACTCAAGGCAACCCTTTTGCTTTTAGGCGAGCTTAGCCAGTAAGCAGTAATTATTTAAGTGAGCGCATTTACCAAAGGAACTCTGTTATGAAATTTTGTTTTGCTTTAATCGCTATTATCACCCTGTCAGGCTGTATGACTGCTGTTTATGATCAACCAGCTATGTATCGTCAGGGTAGCTCACCGGAGCCAAATCAAATCACCACGGTTGCTGTTGGCGACACCATGGTTGAGCGCTTTGACTATAGCGCTAAGTCGCGTGCGATTTTAAAAAAGAGTGCGCCGGGTAATCCGCTGCGAATGCGTAAGTCGGCAGCGGCAGGTACAGAATTAAGAGGTGGCGTTTCCAGTGGCGATCCTACCTATTGTATCCGCGGCTGGGGTAATCCGTGCTTTAAAGATCTCGATAACGATGGTGCTTTTGATGTCGCGCTCACTCAAAACGCCTATGGTGACGTCCTCTACAGCGAAGAAATTGAGCCGGTCCCTTACAAACTTCAAGAAGTGAGCATGGGGCGCGGCTATCGCAATGAGCTGGTTTACCAAGGTCTCGACCAAAATGTGGTAAAAATAATCTATCGCGAATATCAGCGCAGTTTAGTACAGGCCGATAAAAGCCAAGTGTTGAGCTACACCCTCAATAGCCAAGATCAGGCAACACCAGTGAGTTTTAGAGGAGCCAAGATTGAGATTTTAAAAGCCGATAATAACGCGATTACTTTTAAAGTTTTGCAGGGCTTGTAACCATCAATAGTTGGCTTCTTACTATCTGACAAGCGACAAGCTCGAGGCAACACTCAACGCTTACAAGAGTTTAAAACAAAATAAGCGTGCTGATCATAAACCAAAGAGAACTTCTTATGTTTGATTTTAGACAAATACTCACCCTAACTGTGACTATCGTTATTTCAGTGACTTGTATCAGCTGCGGCACAGCAACTCAGCTGGTTTATGAAAATTCTAAGTACCAAAGAGGTACCCATTTATATAGCGAATCACTATCTCGCGATTTAGAAGAGTGCGGCAACTTTGCATTTAAGGAGGGGATCCGAATTCATGGCGTAACCTACTACGAATATGAAAGTGCTCGTGAAGCCTACCGAAATTACCGAATCAATTATCAACAAGGAATACTCAATCCACCCAAAGCCCCTCATCAAGATCAATATAACTATATGGTGGATCGTCGTTATTACTGTTTAAAGAACAGAGGTTGGTACCGAGTAAGAATTTAGCAACCACACGTGTGCTAAAGTCTTAAACCTCGTGCCGCAATGTTATCTTCAAAGCGCTTCCACTTGCGCATTATTTTTCGCTTTGCAAATGTCGTAATGAAATTGCTTACCGGGATAAACTCTGAATTACCGATGTCATCAATAACAACTGCATTCACAAGGGTTCCAGCTTGCTTTTGGCACACAATATTCCGAGGCTTTAACTCGGTTGTAATAATTTGTTGTTGCAGCAAGTAGCTTCTTAAATTGTTTAGAATGTTTTTCAACTCATTTGAATATTCTTGACCTAAATAGTAGTCAAGCGTTTTAGAGGGCTGATCGTTATCGTCGGTGATCAGTTGAAAAACATCGCCTTGCCCCAAGTTGGTATTAATCTCACCATAATAGCGAGACAGCATACGCCAATCAATTTGCCGCTGTTGTAATGATAAATAGTATCGTTGCTCTCTGGCTCGCTCTTTGGTGTTAGCCTCTGACTGAACCTTAATACATAGTTTGGGGTTTTCAGGGTGTCGATAGCAAATGCGATGAAAGCCTTTGCCAACCAGCAGCTCATCTTGCAAAGTAATCAAAATAGGAATGTGTGTTTTAGATAAGAGAAAGGTCTACATTATAAATTGAGAGCCTATCGTGGGTCTAGCTATTTGCTGCGGGCTAAGTTTCGTTCAACAAATATTCGTTTAGAAAGCTCCAATTTACGAGTTTGCAAAACAGGGCCAAGTGCACAATTCTGGGTGTATCCAGTTGACCCTGTTTGCAAAGGTGACTACTCGTGATAAGTTGAGCTGGTTGCGGAATAAATATAAGTACACTTACCATTATCATCCCATTGGTAATAGAGATAAGACTCGTTGCTTAAACCTCTAATTTGCTCAACATGATGCGCTTGTGTTGTTGTACAATATCCTGAGACACCTGCGTCATTTCTTGAATGGCAAATACCATAAGGATTAGTTGATACCCCAACATATGAACAACCAATAAACTGTTGGTTATCCGAGCTATTTCTTGCCCCAATCATAGAACCGTAGGCTGTTTTTGTTGCGGCGTTAACGTTAACCTGCGGATGATTGGTAAAACCAGCAAATGCACTTGTGCTGATAAAAGCAGTAAGAAAGATAATTGTTTTTAGCTTCATAATATGACCTCCATGTAGTGTCAGTTGGTGTGGAACCCTAAAAACTGAATGTTTTTAGTGATTACAATACAGCACCTGGTTGCATAACCAAGTTGCCGTTATTGATTGCGATAATTAATTTACGTAAGGCTTGATGGTGCGCTTCAGATGACATATTTGACATCGCTTGCCGAAGTGATATAGCGCCCGCTTGGTCAAGGGAGCCAGAAACTAAAACGGTATCCACAGCGACAAACCCAGCTTCATCGGCCTGATTAGCTTTGTCGTTTAACGCAAAGCTGTCTTCCGAGTTATCCACTGGTGTTACTACCTTGGCATGGTCTACTTGGATGTTTTTATTCTTAACTAAATCAGTTTTAATATTCTCTAATTGAAAACTTAGATTTTTTATTTGTTGCGACAAATGGGAGTATTGTTGCTCTAGCGCTTCCACACTTGTTAATTGATAGTCGTTCGATTGGCTAACCACGCTTTCTTTTTTATACGAGTGTTGATTGCCGTTTAAATTGAATACCAAAAGAAAGATAACAACATTGAGAATAAGAATAGCGACCAGAGTAAGGTTAGTTTTTTGCATCGTTAACACTCCTTGTTAATCTGTTTTCTATTTTTTAAGAGAATAGAATAAATGCATAGGTGTTCCAAGAGACTTTCTCTATGATGCGTGTAAGCGAATGACCCGGCTTGAGTTAAGCCAACTTTTTTATCTCAAAAACTAATATTTTTACAGTCAACAAGTGGGAGTATTTTTGGTCCGAGAAAATCAAGTATAGTTGGTTGAATCAAAGAACAACCTGCTTGTTTGATGGTGTATTGTCGGGTCAGTGTGCCCCGTGAAACGCAATGGGTATTCGCAGAAGCTCTACGCCGACCTACTTTTGACCCGACTTACGTATTAAAAGAAGCGGTCGCTTTTAGAAATGACAAAAAGAAGAAAACAATAATCAGACAATCTAGTGCTGCCCTTAGTATATCATTTTGCTTGCTGTAAACAATTACAAATGAAAATATAAAAACACCACCTATTTTTAGAAAAGTAGGGTTACTAATTTTCTTTAACGGCCTTAATAAATAGGGATGTATTACATACAATGATAGAATTAAAACTATCAATGTGTAAGTAAAAGCTCCAGTTTTATCGATAAGTAGATAATAAATCATATAGTAGCCGGCCAGTGCTGAAACATACATACCAACTCTTAAGTTTGATAAACTATTCGATAATAGCTTTAATTTATCTATCATTGTTTTACCCCCTTCTAATCACCGAAGTAGCGATCGTAAAGCTCACGCATAGCACGTAGGTCGGGAAGACGAAGGAATACCCAAAACGCTGCGCGGGGCACACTGACCCGACGCGATGGTTGAATCAAAGAACAATGTACTTGCTTGACATTATCTTGTCGGGTCAGTATGCCCCGTGAAACGCAGTGGGTATTCGCAGAAGCTCTACGCCGACCTACTTTTGACCCGACCTACAAGTTAACCCGCCTTGCGAGTTTACGCGTTACATTGGCACATTATTAACATAAACGGATTTCACTACAAAAGCTTCGGCATAAATAGCGGCCACAGCTGGATCAATGTTGTCATAAGGCCCCACTGTATCCAATAACAGTTTAATTCTCATGCCCTTTAATGCACCTACTTTTAAGTCCGGATTGATAATGTACATATTTCCATCAGATAGTGTCACTATTTGATGTGTTTTTTTATTTAAACCTCTCGATAGTGAAATCTCCTCGACAAACCCTTCTACCGATTCAGTTTTTGAATTGTTTTTAGCATACTCCAATAGCGCATCCCTACTATCAACTCTAGAGCGTTCGGAACAGCCGGATGCAACCAATATCAACAAAACTAAAAATACTAATTTATTCATTCGCTTGCTACCTTCTTCTTGCCGATTGTTTACAAATATTATTCGGATTCATCGCTCTTAAATACGTATCTATCACCTGTTCATGATACTCCTTAAAGACTTCCACAGCTTGGCTTTTACCCATTTTTTGCATTTTTTCTAATTTGGCCACTTGGCACGCGGCACGCAACGATGGGTGAGGTATTAATCCACAAATCATAGGAACTGGAGCTGATACATCAATATTTGCCACTTCAACTTTCCAAGCTCCCTCCTCTTCCCAAGAACCACCATTACATTCGTCATCGTCAGTACATTTGATTCGCCAACTTACCATAGCCTCCGCCCAAAAGTGCATAATCATGAACTCTCCTGATGCTATATTTCCATAAGAAGCACAATTACCAGCTTTATTACAAATATGAACGACAGAATTAGAAATCGCTGGTGGCTTAATCCATTCCCCTGTAACTTCTAACCCAAGACGATCTGAATATTTTAAGGGATTCTGTAAAGCATACCCATAAGTATTAATCCCCCCATTCAACCCAATAGGGTCACTCTGAATATACCGTCCAATCTCAGGGTCATAATCTCTAAAGTAGTTATAATGCAATCCACTTTCTGAGTCAAAGTACTGTCCTGGGAAGCGGATGTTTTGAATGAGGTTATTGACCTCAACAATGGCTTTTCCAAAGGGAGTGTAATGGGCTTTCCATTGAACCGTTCCGGTTGAGTCAAAGAGCAACGCATTTGAATTAGAGAGAGTTGTCGGGTCATTGTGCCCCGTGAAACGCAGTGGGTATTCGCTGAAGCTCTACCCGACCTTTTGACGCGACTTACGCGTCATTCGAGTCGTTCTTGGCATAGCTTAAGATGTGAGCACACGAATCATTTATTGTATAATGTGCCTGACCCCTTTTCTTCTGAATTAGTAAACAAGCTAACTAACGGTGACACATTGATAGTGAAAGAAGTATCTAGACTTGGGAGAAGAACATCAGAAGTAACATCATTAATTGATGATTTGAAATTAAGAGGCATTCACTTAATCATAGATAACCTTGGTGGTGTTGACGTTACTAGTCCTGCCGGAAAGATGATCGTTGATGTTATGGCAAGCCTAGCCGAAATGGAACGAGAGACTATGTTAGAGCGCCAACGTATAGGTATTGAAAGAGCTAAAGCTGAAGGGAAATTTAAGGGTAAGCAACAAAGCACCAAAACGATCAAAGCCTGTCAAAGTGCAATCAAGGACATTGAGAATGGACTCAGTAAAGAGAAAGCAGCAAAGGCTAATGGTGTTGGTATTGCTACTTTGTATCGATTCATTAAGGCTGCTTAGAAGGACCGTAAATCTCTTTCATCTGCCAAGGTTAACCAAGTTACTCAACTAGTAGAATCAGGCTCTATGGGAATCTCTAGGGCTTGTAGAGAGGTAGGTATTGGTAAGACAGCTTACTACTCTCATATTAAGGCTGGTTGATTAAGTTATCGCTTAAATAATACAGCCCGTACCCTTCCCAAATCGACCATATAGCCACTCTTCGTTCCATTGCCAACTCAAAAGAGGTGGCGGTATACCCCAAATAAAAATTAGAATTTCAGATAGCAAAAAGCCCATATCATTTCTGAGATGGGCTTTGGGTGGTTATCATTTTTTAATGAGAGTGTATTCAAGCATGATTGTCAGGTATCGCCTCAGGAAAACTATCTATCGATGAGTTTATGAATCTCACATTACACTGACTACATATTTCAGACAACCACTTCGAGGAGCTATTCATATCTTTTGACAAAATATAACATCGCTCATAAGTAGCACTAACAATAATTATCTTTTCAACCCTTTTCAATAACTCCTCTAGAACTTGTAAGCCTTCTGTTGGAGAAGATTCTATGAGCATTTTTTGAAGTAACACTTTAATTTCATTATTTAATGGTATCCCTGACATAGGATAAACAAAAATATTCCCAGCTGAATACGCAAAATCTCTCAACCCTCTACCTGCATTATATTGTTGAAACTCCGTACTTGTTTTATCTAGCCCAAACGCTTCTTGTAGAACTAAGTTTTCAAATTCAGGAAGTGTTGTTTCCATAGAAGACGAAACTCCAAGTATTTTGGTATCATCACAGAATGTGAATTGAGAAATCGGGCAGCCCTCAATAGTTGAATAAACACCAGTCAATTCTGCGAAGTAATTTTCACCTAACACATATTCACTATCAATTGATGATTCAAGAACGCTCTGTTTAGCTCTATTACTTATAGTCCATTCGAAATTCATACTCACTTGTCCGAATGCTACATAATTAGATTCACTAAAACTAATATTCATAAGCCAATACCGTATTCAAAAATAATTTCAATGCCACGAGGGTTTCGAGCATGAAAATGAGGACACTTCTTATCACCATCTGGAAACGGATGGTGAAAAACTGAAGCCAAACCATTATTTCGTTGTTGATGACCATATGGGTTTCCTCCTGTTATTTCTCGTTGGACGGTTTCTGTGAACCTAGTCCCTGATAGTCCAGAGGGTCTATGAAATTGAGTCCAAGGCACAGCTACAGAGTCATTTGGCGAAATCTCAGCCCATAGATATGAATTATGCCGAGCGTTAACAAGAGTTTGGGTCGATTCACACCCGCAATCATCCTCTTCTTCACTCTGACTAGCAAGAGCCCTAGCCGCTGCCCTAGCCGCTGCTCTTTCTGCAGCACTCATTGCATACCCATTACATGCCGCCGCATTTGCAGGATTAGCCGTACAACTATTAAACATCGAAGCCGAAGCTAGTCCCAGAGGATCAATATAGTTTATAGGATTACCCTCTACATACCCATAAGTATTAATCCCCCCATTCAACCCAATCGGGTCACTCTGAATATACCGTCCAATCTCAGGGTCATAATCTCTAAAGTAGTTATAATGCAATCCACTTTCTGAGTCAAAATACTGTCCAGGGAACCGGATGTTGTTTTCAATGGTATCAATTGAAACTGTCGCTTTTCCGAATGGAGTATGACTTGCTTGCCAAACAATATTCTGATTGACGTCCGTCATGGACTCTGGCGTACCTAGGTGCGAATTATGGTAATAGTAGATATTACTGCCAATAATTTGTGCCAAGGGTTGATTATTAAAATAGACATACTCTTTTATCACTGAGCCTTGATTATTCGCTTCTGCTATTAACCTTCCGTCTGGCCCGTAGATGTAATGAGTTTCAACACCTCCGGAAATCTTAACCGTTCTCTCACCTTTGGCGTTGTACATATAGGTGGAGGACGTGCCGTTGTTGCTCGATGAAATCATCCGGTTGGTATCATCGTAACTAAACGTAATATCACCTTTTTGAATCACATTTCCGTTGGCATCATAACTATACCCAATTGTCGAAATACCCTCCACTGAAGTTAAATGATTAGAAGCTGATGCAACAGGTGGTGGTGATGATTCCGCTAAACTCGCAATCTCTTCATCTGATAGTGCTCGATTGTAAATCTGAAGTTCGTCCATTGAACCGGACATTCCATAGCGTGGCTGATAGTTAGCTCCAACAGTAAAGCTATAGGTATCAACAGGATTCTTCACACCTCCCACTGAGGCCATCAGTTGTCCATTTAAATAAAAATCTAGAACGCCATTTTTGAGACGCCCGGTCCATAATTGCCACTCTCCTTCGTAGCTAGTGTAAGTAACCTTCGCTTCCTTTCTTGAGCCGGTGCTGGAATAACCATATATTCCACACCTTGTATAGAAACAGAAAAAAGCAATGTCATCGGCATTCCAGTATTTCCCTCTTCCTGCAATAAAGAATTTTCCATACGCCGAATCAAGCTTCATCCAAAAGCTGATAGTTAATTCTCCGTTATCGCCCAGCCCATTTGGAACATCAAGTACTGCATGTGCATTCGTTGCACTGAAATCTAATGCATCACCTGCAATCCCACCAGTATATGCGGCACCGTTATTAAGCTGGCTCGTCGAACTACCAGTAACCGAATCCTCTAGATTAGAATCGAACTTGTATTCAGATACTAAGTCAGGAATATCACTTCCTCCGCTAGCACCTCCATACAAATATGTTTCTGTAGCTCCATTATCAACTTTGGTAAGCCTATCGCCTACTAAGTTATAGGTAAAGTCTCGCTGTTCACTATTACCAGTGGATTGAATTAGTCGACTTAAACTATCATATTGGTAATTCTTTAGATCGGTTAGTCCATTAACACTGGTGACATTATTTAGCACATCATGAGTATAAGTATTATCCTTCAGGCCGATTATTTGCTTTGAAGTAAGCCTGTAATCTGAATCATAGGAAATATTTTCACTCAAGGCATTGCCGAAATCGTAGCTCTTAATTGGACCAAATGGCAAATACTTCGCATTATCGACTAACGTTGTTTGTTGTTGGTTTAGAGTTGCAGAAACACTCTCGATTCTACCAAGGGTATCGTAAGTGTAATTAATCACCGCTCCTGATGGATAATCAATACTTTGTAACTGACCATTAGAATCATAGTTAAATCCCGTACTATAAGTACTTGAGTTGATTACTTTTGTTTCTGAAATTAACAGCCCTAAAGAGTTGTACTTGTAGTCAGTTGAGCCAGTCTTATCGATTAGCTTAGTTAAGCGCCCAACTCCGAAGTTTCCATCGGCTATTGAATCATATTCATAAGAAATATTGAGACTGCTATCGGGGTAGGTTATTGATTGAAGACGGTTCAATGCATCGTAGCTAAAGCTCGAAGTAATACCCCTAGCATCTTTCTTAGTTAAGACGTTTCCAGAATTGTCATAGGTATAGGTTGTATCACCAGAATCTTCACTAACGAGCCTTAAAAGATTACCGAATGCATCGTAAGAATAATCCGTTTCTTTTCCTTCCGCATCCGTAACCTTAGAAATCTGACCCTGTGTTGTGTAATCAATTTTAGTCTCTCCAGTAGCTGCATCGATTTCACTACGTAACCTGTTAAGAGCGTCGAAGCTGAATGAAGTTGTATTTTGGAGCGCATCGGTACTCGAAATAAGATTACCTTCTTTATCGTAGGAAGTCGTATCTGATTGGCCATTGTTTCCAAGTGACTGATGAAGCTGACCAAGGGCATTGAATACATTTGATTGAGAATAAGTAAGCAGCCCCTGTTCATCGGTAATCGTTGTAGCTTCTCGATTTCCAAACGCATTCAGCTGATAATTAATTTGATTGCCTAAGCTATCAGAAATTCCTACCAATCGTTGACCGGCATCATATTGATAATTGATGCTAGTGCCGGTTGGTGTGTTTATTTGAGAAACATTACCGCTTGCCGTATAGAAGTACTCGGTTAATGCCGTTCCTGTTTGCGATGACTTTAGCCATCCTCGTGGCGTATAAGTGAGTACAGTTTCTACACCGTTAGCGTCCGTTATTTTTTGCGGCCTTCCGTTTGCATCATAATTCTCTAGCGTTGTAACTTGGTTAAGCGCATTAGTGATAGTGTGCAAGTTTCCCTTAAGGTCATAGGTGAAATTTGTGACGTCACTAACATCTGTTCGATATCCATTAATAGATTCCAACAGGCCGTCAGTATTATATGTTTTAGTAATTGTACGAATTTCATTTGAGTCTATGTCAGTTTCAGTCGTAGATATGACGTTTCCATAAGAGTCGTATCCGTATTCGACTTTCAGAGAGCCACGACTATTACTTAATAAACGTCTTGATGCTTGATCCCACTCCTGTGTAATTGTTGTTTCTTCGGGAGTCCCTGTAGCAAGAACTTTTTCCGTCAAGAGCTTATCAACAAATGTGTAGTTTGTTCGCGTACCATTCTGGCTAACAATAGAGCTTACTTGATTTTGTAAATCATACTCATATTCTATTGTCCCCGTTTCACAGTCAGTGCAAGTTAAGTATTCTTCTTTGTGTAGAAGCTTTTTGGTCTCACCATTTCTCTTATATGATTTGTAATGATAGATTAAGTCACTAGTTAATACATCTGATATGTGGGTAGTTACTCTAGTCTGATTCTCAACGGTATAGTCCAGAACGACTTTTTCGATCCCTACACCATGTTCACTCGAAATAGCTCTCCCAAATTCATCGTAGCTCCAACTCGCGTAACGAGTTCCATTTTCATCAACTTTCGCAGTAAGGTGATTAGGGAAATTAGCATTCTCAAACAGATACTCCGTCGTAGGATTATCTGTCAAGTCATTTAATGTATCATCGGGGTAGGTAACTTTGGTAAGGTTGTTATGTGCATCATAACTAAATAGATAGTGTCGTCCATCCGGCGCAGTCATCTGCTCTACCAAGCCATTAGTTCCATATGCAAATTGCAGTTTGTCGCCAAAATGATTAGTGATCGATTCTAGCTGATTTGCTTCTGTATATTCGTAAGTTCTAACTCGACCGCTTTTATCTGTCTTTTTGTCTAACAATCCATTAGCCAAGAATTGGTACTCATCACCATTCGGCTTGCGCTGAGTAAAAAGCCCTGTGGCACTCGCCAAAGTGAGTGGACCGCTTTCCACTAAATTACTTTCAAAAGTCGTGTTAGTGTGTCCGCCGTAGAATATATGAGTAAATCCATTCTTATAGGTAATCAAGTAAACTCTACCTTCTTCATTTTGGTAGGCTAACTCTATTTTTCTAAATTGGTTATCACCTCTTTGAGCTCCTAGGTGAGTGTCGAATTTATTTGCGGATGTATTTCCATCTGCTATGTATTCTTCACTAGAATAAGAAATTTTGTAGGTTAGCGGGTCACTACCAGCTCCTTGATAAACTACATCTGTTTGAGTTTTCTGCCCATTTTCGCAATCGATTGGGTTCCCTTGTACTTTAACCGGGCAGGACTTTTGATTAACACAAATATCAATGTCGCCGTCTCCGACAAAGTCAACTTCAAGCGCAGATCTCATAGGACAAGCAAGAGTAGGTAGCTTGCTCATATAAAAATCCAGAACTCCTCCATCGTCTGTTTCTCCGGAGGGATAGACGATTGTCTGATGGATTTGACAAATTCTAGTTGTATCGTTCGGTTCTGCGACATCTAACAACTTATATCGATTAGGAGCACTATTATTATTAAGATCTGACTCCATGTTGTTACAAATAGTCCAAGGGTTTCGTGCCGAATACCCATGCCCACTCCAGTAGTCATCAAATAGCACTGGTAACGTATAGTCATCTTGCGCGAATAGTGCTGGCGAATTAATTGATAGGAACACGGATATTATCAATGTTCTTTTCGATGCTGCGAGTTGTCTTAGAATGGATTTCAAATTTGACATTGCTTTCCCTTTTAAAATTTGTGACTCAATTGAATACTGTGCCACGATCTGTAAAAACTTGTGTAAATTAGATTTTGTGAGTCGTAAGAGTGACTCACTCTTCATAAATGCGATATCACTTTTCTGCCAAAGACTATCAATATTCGGACATGCTAATAACTAAAAGGGGCAAATAGCCTCATAGAAGCAAAATGAGTATTTTCGCCAGTGGTTAGAATCTGTTTGGTATAACTGAGAACCAAATCCATTTAGTCAGGTGATTTCCATAACAGGAATGCTATCGAAAAATAAGAAACAATTAAAGTAGTAATTTGTATTATCGAGATGTAGGGCACAAATTGATAGAGTGGGTAAGCTTTTCCTCGTTTGAATTGTCATCGGATATGGTAGCTTGGACAGACTGCAAATATCCACAACGCTTTCCTCAAATGACTCGGCTTTTGGGAAGTGGTACCGCGGCTCGATACAGTGGCCGAGTCAAAGGACAATGTACCGGCTTAACAGTGTATTGTCGGGTCAGTGTACCCCGCGCAGCGTTGTGGGTATTCGCAAAAGCTCTACACCGACCTACGATTGACCCGACTTACGTGTTTACGAGTTTACGTTTTACGATTGACCCGACTTACGCGTTACAGTTAACCCGACTTACGTGTTGAGTTCAATTAACCAGTCAGGCAAATAGCACTTGCTCTCTGTAATGAACTCGTACTCTGAAATCAACCAAGAAATCAAATGCTTTTTGTATTCTCTTTCTTTATTTAACATTGCTATTGCCCAAAACTTCGCAAAACTTTCAATATTATCAAAACGAATAGACATAAAATCTGATATGGCTGTGGGAGAATCAGGTCTAAGCGAAATTAAGTATTTATCCCACTCAGAACCAGATTCTGCTTCTAACTCCTCAAAATCTGGAAAATCGTCCGATGAGCAATTGGTAATACTTTCCATTAAGAAGTTTAATTCATCCTTGCTAATATCTAGCCCACTAAAATTCGTTTCATCGGATGCCGCATCGATTAAAATTAGCCAGAATGTATTGAGTACAACTTCTTCCTCTCTACTGCTTGGAGAATTGTCATTAACAAAGTTATCTAATTTTACTAATTCAGAATAACCTAGTTTCTTTTTCGCTAAAAAATCATTAAAACTCTTTTGTGTTTTAGAAATTCTTAGATCGCTAAAATCTGCACAGTAATAATCAACGACTCCGCGAGGGGTTGTAGACATAATTTCTCTTACACAGTTTCTAGCAGCATCTCTGACAATTATGTAATTTTGATTGCTAACATTTAATGATGACTTTACAAACTCGTTTGCCCAGTCTGCACTTAATAAAAAAACAAAATAATCTAAATCATTCTTGTTATTAAAATTTATCACTATAAGCCTCGCGGTCTTAGAGGTATTCCTCTTGTTGCAGCTTTCCATACACCTGCAGGTATATTGCAACCATTTTTATTAGCTTTTTTTATTAGCTTATTCAATCTATTTTGAGTATCTTGCATTGCTCTCTGATGTCCAGTGTAAGTAGTACTCCCACCACAATTTGCGCTTGGATTTGGAGTAATATAAGCAAAATCATACTGATTACATTTATCCACAAGCAGATCTTCAGCTCGACCTCTTACTTTCTGAGCAACTTCCTTCATTTCCTTATTTAACTTCTCACATTCATCATCTTCACATTCTGGGTCGTCGCCATTTCCTGACGCTGCTCTAGCCGCCGCTCTAGCCGCTTGAGCAGTTGCTGCATGATTCCCGCCAGCTGCACTACACTGTTCCCAATTTTTAGCGTGAGTGCACATCTGAATAGTAGAATATAGACCCAATGGATCAACCCAATTAACAGGATTCCCCCCAACATATCCATAAGTATTAATCCCCCCATTCAACCCAATCGGGTCACTCTGAATATACCGTCCTATCTCTGGGTCATAATCTCTAAAGTAGTTATAATGCAATCCACTTTCTGCGTCAAAATACTGTCCCGGGAAGCGGATGTTTTGAGTGAGGTTATTGACCTCAACAATGGCTTTTCCAAAGGGAGTGTAATGGGCTTTCCATTGAACCGTCCCGGTTGAATCAGATAACGCAATGGGCGTACCTAAGTGGTCAGTGTGAACAAAATAAGTCGCACCATTTTCAAACACGGATAATCGTTGTCCATTGATATAGGCGTATTCTTTAATAATGGTTCCGTTGCTATCCGCCTCGGCGATTAACTGACCATTTAAATCGTAAATGAAATGAGTTGTAATACCATCCACTTGCTTTGAAACACGTTGGCCTTGGAAGTTGTATACATACTCCGCGTTCATGCCTGTTTTAGATGCCGACTTTAAACGCCCTTGTTTGTTATAGGTGAAGGTTAAATCACCTTTGGTGAGAGTGTTGCCGATGGCGTCATGGGTGAAGGCGTTTGGGTTAGCGCCTGTGATGTTCAATAAGCGATGCGTATCGCTCGCGTAAGCGTAAGTATCAACATTGCTGTTATCCGTTTTACTTAAACGATTCCCAATTTTGTCGTAGGTAAATCCAAGATTACCGTAACCACCATCAGCACTTAATAACCGTGATAATTTGTCGTAGGTAAATGCTTGCGATTTAGTTGCGTCAATACTATCGGTGATACTGGTAATGTTGTCGGTTACATCGTAACCGTAACTCATTTGGTGAATGCCAAGAGTTGTTTTGTCTGTTAGCCGGTAGTCGAGATCAAAGGTTTGCGTTAGCGACTTTCCATTACCGTAGTCAACTGACTTCATTGGACCAAACGGTAAGTATTCTATATTGCTCGCTAGGGTCTCCGTCGTGTTGTTTTGATTTGTCGTGATCCCACTGATTCGGTTAAGCGTATCAAAGGTGTAATCAATTCGTCGACCACTTGGATAAGTGATGCCGGTCAGTTGACCATTGGTATCAAAATGATATTCCGTGATGTAGGTTTTACCATTAATAACTCTTGTTTCTTTGGTTACTTGGCCAAACCCATTGTAGAAGTAACTGGTTGAGCCTGATTGATCCGTTACCGATGTAAGCCTGCCAATTCCTTTATTACCATTTGACGTATCGTCGTAGCTGTAAACGATATTTTCAGCGCTATCTGAATAGGACTGAGTTAATACTCGGTTTAATGCATCATAGGTATAGGTAGTCGTTTCATTACGAGCGTCTGTTTTGGTTAAAACATTTCCTGCTTTGTCGTAAGTGAAAGTGGTTACGCCGGTGTCGGGACTGGTGATTTTGGTTACTTCACCGAAGGCATTGTATTCATAGGTTGTAGTTTTACCTTCTGCATCGGTTACGCTGGTTAAATTGTCTAAAGCATCGTATCCGTAATTCGTATCACCACCATCCGGATCGATATTTTTTATTAGCCGATTTAACCCATCGTAGTTAGAGGTAGTTGTATCGTTCTTGGCATTTTTTGTCGTCAACGGATTGCCATCAGCATCATAAGTTAACGTTTGGCTTTGGCCATTACTACCTAATGATTGCTTAATTTGACCGAGTGCATTAAATACTGCGGTTTGAGTTCGGCGGATAATACCTGAGGAATCCTTAGTGTTACTCTGGGTAATATTTCCCATTAAATCTCGCGTATACTCAATACGATTTCCATCATTATCCGAAATTGCAATCAACCGCTCGCCGTCATCATATTCATAATTAATCTCATGCCCGCTCGGACTAATCACCTTTTTTAGACTTCCGGTTGGAAAATATTGGTACTGAGTCAACGCACCGCTGATTGTCGATGACTTCAACCAACCGCGTGGTGTATAAGTTAAATCGGTGACAATTCCATTCGGGTCGGTAATGGTTCCAACACGACCGTTGGCGTCGTAATTTGAAAGAGTGGTAATTTGATTCAATGGGTTCTTGATTGTAAGGAGATTACCTTGGGTGTCGTAGGTGAAGGAAGTCAAGTCATCGCTGCCGTCCATCGAACCATCAATCGAACTCAATACACCTGCTGAGCCATATGAATAGGTTTCTACTCGTATTTCATTGGTCTCAATATCAGTTTGAGTAATTGAAGTCCGTTGATTCAAGTTGTTGTACCCAAACTCGGTTTTTAAACTACCTGCAATCGAAAGAAGAGGTAGTCCGGTGACATTGTTCCATTCCGTTAAGATAGTTTTTGCATCGCTAGTTCCGAACGCTTCCGTTCTAGCTGTTTCAAATCCTTCGGCATTATGTTCGAACGTTGTTACCGTTCCAGTCGGGCTTGTGGATTTACTCACAAAGCCATTATTATCGTACTCAAACAGCCAGTTACCAACTTCACAGTCACTACATTCGAGTTGTTCTAATTTATCGAGCCGTTTCTTAGCACTGCCGTCTATGAACCGAGTCGAATAGTGATAGATCGTTTCATTAGTAAGAGTATCTGATACATGAGTTAAGACTCTAGTTTTACCGATCTGAGAAAAGTCGAGTTCAACTTTCTCTAAACTTTGACCATGCTCGCTACTTATAGCCCTCCCATTCACATCATAATTCCAAGTAGCTAAACGAATACCATTTTCATCGATTTTTCCAGTAAGGTTGTTTGGATACAAAGGGTTTTCGAATAAATAAGAAACCGTTGGGTTATCTGTATTATCGGCAGGAGTATCGTCCGGGTAGGTTACTTTTATTAGGTTATCGTTAGTGTCATATTCAAAGAAGTACTCTTGGCCATCCGGAGTGACTAACCGTTCTAGAAGATCGCCTGAATTATAGAAATACTGGAGCTGCTTGCCGTAATGGTTAGTAACGGTAGCTAGCTTATTAGTTGCTGTGTATGTGTAAGAACGTGTCTCACCATCTGGCAAAGTTCTACTTAGCAACGTGCCACCAAGATTGAATAAGAAAGTCGTGCCGTCAAGTTTAGTTTGAGTTAGGTTATAATCTCCTAGTGTTAGAGTGCCGCCTTTAGAAGAAACACTCACAAGTTGATTAGCCGATGCGTTCCCATAAAAAATGGTCGTAAAGCCATTCTTATATGTCAATTGATATACTTTTACACCATTTTGGTTATATACAAGTTCAAGTCTTCTATAGTGGTTGTCATTCCGTTGTTTTCCAAGTTGAGAATTGAAACTCCAGAAAGTCTGCTCAGCAACATCTTTTGCCTTTGGGCTTGCATAAAAAACAGAATAGTTTAGCGGGTCTCGACCTTCTCCTTGATAAACTACATCATTTTGAATCTTTTGACCGTCGGAACACTGAATCGGATTACCTACAGATTTTAATGCACCAGGTTTCAACCCAATGCTTTCATCGAGCGAAAAATTTTTTCCGTCGCTACATGATTCTCGCACACATAGATCAACTACCCCATCATCATTTGCATCCAGAGCAGTTGGATGAGTTAGCGGGCATTCAAGAATTGTCTTGGACCGAAAATATTCGTAACCACTTTTCCAACCATGATAGAACTTTCTCTTGCTATGGAACCATACCTCTAACCTTGTATAACTTCCTGTATCAATCGTTTCAATTCCAGTTTCGCATTCATAAAAGGCAAAAGTGCTGCTTACATATTCGCAAGCTACACTTACAGAGGTATCGATGTCATCATAAAGTTGTTGGTGCCTACCGTAAAACCATTTAGTTTTCTCCTCTGGTTCTGCCCAGTCTTGAGCATGTATATCGGTTAGGATTAGGAGGAAGCTGGAGAAAATTAAAATGAGTGTACGGAGGAGTGCCATAAAATTAGTCCCTTAATCTTTGAAGTATAACATTCTATTAAATTAGTCATAGAACTCGAAACTTTGCACCTGAAGTGCACACGCATATTCACATAGTATTCTAGAATAAGCAAGAAGCGCGCTCTTCCATCTACTGTCCGGAGGGCAGAGTAAAAAAACTTAATAGATTTGACCCAGACCAACTGAATAATCGAACTATCGTATTTTCAAACATCGGTTCTATAAATGACTTTACAACCATTTATTCGAAAATCATTATGTCAATGCAAGTTTCTAGTTGAGTTAACCAGTTGTTTTCGCGGCGGTTAACCGCATAGGCGATTCCCAACCTTCACTATTCACCTCCCCGTTAAACGCGCCTTAAAGCCGAATTAGATCGTGCTTAACAACTACGCCTGCAACCAATCTCTGAGCGTTTTTTCACTGTTTTACAATTTTGGTTTGGCCTGAGTTCAATCTTTTGGCCGATATTCTATTTTAGCCCGCCTTACTACTTTCTATTGTTACATAAAATCCTCCCTTCTCTATGAGCAAAAAGTTAAAAACTGAAATTTCTTGAGACATTCCAACCTGTTTTATCGCTTTAGTTATTAATAGCAAGCCAAACTCATTACATGGGTCAATCAAAATAGGACGTTAAAATGAAAAACATGTTCATTCAAATACTCTGGTTAAGCAGTCTTGCTTTATTAACCAGTGCGTGTGGAGGCGGTTCTAGCAACGCCTCTGTCACAGAAAACCAGCCGCCGTTGGTCTCTGCTGGAGAACCACAAACAGTAGAATCTGGCGATGTGGTCGAGTTACAAGCCGAGGCCAGTGATTCCGATGGCAGCGTTGTTGGAATAATTTGGCAACAAACCGCGGGTACCGCTGTTGAACTATCAGCAAGTGACACCTTGTCTACACGCTTTACCGCACCGGATATAGCCACCACAGAAACGCTCACATTCAGCATCACCGTCACTGATGACGATGACGCTGCTGCCACTGATAGCGTGTCTATTTTGGTAGAACCTAAAGATACTAGTTGTCGCTTAGACAGCTCTCAAATTGCCAACTGCACCATTGAATAAACCATTAAGCTCGTTATAGGAGAATCAAATGAATAAACTAAAAAGCGCAATCTTACTTGCTTCATTCACAGGAATAGCCAGTTTTGCAATGGCTGGAACAATCAACGACGAATATGCAGCGGGTGATACTTTGACAGTGCAACATTTACAAAACATAAAACAGGCAGTCAATGACAATGACGCCAAGATTGCAGAAAATACCGAAGCGATTGTTTCCACCGGTTTGCTGAGTTATTCGGTTATTGACACCTTTGATTGCAATAGCGGCAATACCGATTTTGTGGAAGATGATTACACCAAAGTGGCAGATTTGGGAGAATTCACAAAGACCTTGGATGAGTCAATCATGGAACTAACTTTTAATGGCACTTTATATGCTCGAACCTTTGAGGGAACTGGCGCAAAATTTGAATTACGCGTTGATGATCAGCCCACCACGCTGGGTAGAGCACGGGTATCAATTAAGACCCCAGAAGTTGCTCATCAAGCTTCAATTATAGGACTATTTGAGAACTTGAGTATCGGAACCCACACCGCAAGTATTTGGGTTTCGGGCGCTCATGGCGACGGCACGTTTGCTTTAGTCGATGCAGGATGTTGGTCGTCTGATGTTTTAATCACCAAAGAATTCAATCTCGCCTCATCGCAATAACAGAACGGCCTAGGCGCTCAGTTTAGAGGCCTAGACAGGCTGCCATTGACTGCCAAAATATCTCATTTCTCAATAAATCTAACCAAATATGAGAACTATTAAAAATTACCCATATTTGGTTAGAGACAGTCAAATTATTAACTGTCATACTATTTCGCATTAACAAGTTTCTGATGCTTCGCAAGCCAACACTCTGGTTACTAAATACTATTTTGGTGACTCAGCCAGGTACTGCTGAGCATCCCATCGCTGATGACTTCAATTTTTATTGAAGTGCGATATTCGGAGCTAATAATGCAACCAACAAAACGAAAACTAGCGGTTACAGTTTTATCTCTTTTATTAATATCTTTTGGAGTGTTATCTATGGGCCTATCTGATTTGGGCAAAGTTTGCCTTTTTTCTGAAATGTCAGGTGTTGTAAAAATAGATGGAAAGCCGGTTTCCGGTGTTCGATTAGTGAGAACGGTTAATTTATCGTCTGACATCACCGATGAGACGGTTACCGACAGCCAAGGCAAGTTTCACTTTCCTGCGGTATATGAAAAAACGGTCACCAAATACCTACCACAAGAATTTGTCTCTAACCAAGACATTACAGCTCATCACGAGGGCAAACAATACCGCGTTTGGTCCGCCGTTAAACGTACGCCCGAGGAAAATAGTGAATCCCGAGGAAAACCTTTGGTGGTCACTTGTAATTTAGACGGTGAGGAAACCCTAATTAAAGTAAATCGTTCCCCCATTTTTAGCTTGTGCAGCTGGGACGTTGAACCAGACAAAAAACGAAGAGGATTATAAAACGATGAAGGCGCTAGAACCGTATCAGGCCGCAGCTTTAGCGGATGATGTTTATGCTATTACCCGGCAAAACTCACTAGACTTGACCATAAAGTATTTAAAAGCTGAACATGGTGATTATTTTGATTTTAGCCTCGACGCCATGTTAAAGGGTAAATCGGGCGGCCCCGGTTTTCTTAAATTTCAAACTGGCTTTGGCTTTGCGCTCATTGGCAAACAGGGTACAAAATACGCGGGGCAAGCTTTTATCATGTTTCGTGGAACCCAATACTTGGCAGACTGGTTAACCAATTTAAATATTGGTGTCACTCGATCTAAGTCGGGCCAGCCGCTGCATGATGGATTTAATACCACATTTAAATCAATGAAACCTCACTTACAAACCTTTGTTTCTCATGCCATCAAAAAAGGTGTGCGAACTTTTCACTGTATCGGACATAGCCTTGGTGGTGCATTAGCCACTATTTGCGCCGAATGGATAAAAAGCAGCAAAGGCATAAAACCGTATCTTTACACCTTTGGAAGTCCTCGCGTTGGGCTTCATGGCTTTGCAGAGCGTTGTACTAAATCATTAACTGGCTCGCATATTTTTAGAGCCTATCACCGAACTGACGTCGTTCCAATGATTCCACCCTGGCCTTATGTTCACACACCTTACAAAGGTCAAGACTATTACATACCGTCACCGGGGCTTCACCCAGGCGCAAAATGGCATGATATGGGATTGTACTATGATAGTGTTGAAGGGTTATCCTGGGATAAGTTAGGTGGACTGAGAGAGCAAGAGCGAACCGATCAATTAATTGAGACTTGGTTAAAACACGACGCACCTGTCGCCTTAACCATCTCTTCACTCGAATTGATAAACGATGCTCTTATCTATGTCATCAAAAAGTGTTTAGCCGGTGCAGCTCGATTTATTTCGGATACCTATACCACCAGCATGACCTTAGTTGATCAGTTAGCCATAATCCTTCATAAAGGAATTAATTTAGCCAAAACGGTTTCTTCATGGGTCACTTATTTGATCCGCAAGATGATGTCCCTGCTTGGTTTAAAAAAGGTCGTCGATGGCGCAGATATGACAAGGGACTTTATTCGCTCATTGCTAACCAACTTAAACCAAAAAATAAACGACTATGCGCGACAAGCTTTAAATAAAACAATGGTGAAAGGACGCGCTATCTAACCAGCCTTAGCTTGTTGTTAGCGGCGATATTCACCCGATAGACCAAACAGCCCACTTGTTCATTCGAACGGTGGGCTTATTTTTTCTGCCAAAGTTCTTCGACTAAAATCGATCACTAGCCTCTTATTACTCATCCTTGATAAACCATGACCTGTGGAACCTGTCCTAACAATTGTGTATTGGTCGAGCTGCGATCTTTTAATCTAGTCAATTGGTCGTTCTAAAACACCTCTTTCAACCCTCGCTAATCTAAATTTTTGAAAATTCGCTTCAGTTTGGTTACATTAGAAGCTCACTTTCGTCCAAAATATCTGTCAGATCAGGAAAGATAAAATGGTTACAAACGAACGGTTAACGACTTGGAGAGCTTTATCTGAGTTATTTTTGGATACTGAAATCGAGCAACTAACGCTCGACCATATAGCCCGAACGGTTCAAAGTTCACCTTATACAACAGACCAAGTCGAAGATATTTTGTGGGCCGAAGTTTACCCGGTACTAAAGCAAAACCTCACCAGCGTCGCAGGTATTTGGGATGGTTGGTCAGATTCTTGGTTAAAGGAAAATTTAACCGCCTACGATGATCCTGCGAGCGTACGCAACAACAGTATCTTTAATAAAACCACACTATCTAAAGAGATACAAACCTACTGGTCTGCGGTTAAGTCGAGACTTAATTCATGAAATCTAAATCTCGCTTGCTCGTTTCTATCAACGCACTGAAGTTTCGAAATGCAAGATTCTGATAATTTAACGTTGCATTTAAAGCGCTGGCGAAGTGGTAATAAACAATCGCTTGATTTAGTGATGTCCTGTGTCATTTCAAAGCTTAGAGCTATTGCAGGCAATTATCTTAAACAAGAGCATGCTAATCACACATTGCAGGCAACCGCCTTAGTCAATGAAGCTTATATTAAATTAGTCGGCAATCAAGCCGACTGGCAAGATCGCGCTCACTTTTTTGCGATTGCAGCCAAGCAGATGCGGCATATTTTGATTGACCATGCGAGAAGTAAGCATCGCCAAAAACGCGCAGGCAATGCGCCTCACTTGCCCTACTCTGAAACCATTTCGACAAGTACTGGGACTTTAGAAGACTTTGTCATCGTTGAAGAACTACTTACCCAGATGGAGCAATTCGATCAAAGGGCTGCACGAGTATTTGAGTTAAAATTTTTTGGCGGACTCACCGCCGACGAAATAGCAGAAGTTGAACAACTCTCACGCGCGACAGTTAACCGTGAATTAAAGGTTTCAAAGGCTTGGATTTTAAAAGAGCTCAAAAAGCTCTCTCCCAATTAGCAAGGCCAAAGATATGGATCCGAAACACTGGCAACAAATTAAATCCATCTTTGAGCAAGCGCTGGAGTATGACACTCCAGAAAAGCAACGAAATGCCGCTAAGCAGCTAGCAAAGGGTGATAAACAACTTTATCAGCAAGTGGTCGAAATGCTAGACATAAACGCCAGTGATGAAACCACCGCAAAAGCTATTCCTGTTGAAGCACTTAATTACATTAATTACCAATTTGAATTTAAACCTGGCGAAATACTAGGTAATTATAAAATTATCGAAAAAATTGCAGAAGGCGGTATGGGTGCGGTTTATTCAGCCGAACGTTCAGACCAACTTTATACCCAAAAAGTCGCTATTAAAGCGATGAAGCCCCAGATTTTGAATAACAAAACCTTAGAACGATTTAATACCGAAAGACAAATTTTAGCTAACTTTAACCATCCTAACATTGCCCAAATTTTGGATGCCGGAACTACGCGAGATAGTATTCCCTACTTTGTTATGGAATATATCGATGGCTCACCTTTAATTGACTATGCCAAACAACACCAGCTCAATCTTAAACAAAAACTCGAACTCTTTCAGCAAGTTTGTCGAGCCGTAGAGTATGCGCATAAGCATCTCGTCATCCATCGAGATATCAAGGCGAACAACGTACTTATTAGCAACAACGGTGATATAAAACTTCTCGATTTTGGCATAGCTAAGATCATGGACATCGATAAACCTGACGCTAATGCAACTATTGCAGAACAACAAGTACTCACCCCGGAAAATGCCAGCCCCGAACAGATACTGGGTGAACCCGTCACCACCGCCACTGATATCTATATGTTAGGTGGCTTGCTGTATCAATTATTAACTTTCAACAAACCCTTTTGTTTTAAATCTCAGTCCTTTATCGAAGTCGAACGAGCGGTATGTCACACGGCCCCTTTAAAGCCAAGTGCTAACCTTAGCCAAAAACTCTCATCAGAATCAAAGCATCGGTTAGAAAAGCAACTCAAGGGAGATTTGGACAACATCATACTCAAAGCAATGGAAAAAGATCCTAGCCATCGCTACAGCTCAGTTGAAGCGTTAAGAGAAGATATTAACCGCTATACTAATTACCAACCGGTTAAAGCAAAGCCTGAAACCTGGCTAAACTTGGCACTTAAATTCATAAGGAGAAACCGCTTTTTGGTTGGCTTCTCTAGTTTATTTCTGGTCACAATTATCGGCCTGCTGACGTTTGTTAGTTTGCAAGCCTATCAACTTAAAGCTGAGCGAAATCGAGCGTTATTCGCGGAAAAACAAGCAACACAAAAATCTCAAGTTGCCGCACAAGCATCAAGCTTTATGGTAGATATATTTAACACCGCCGACCCTCGTGGCGCGGGCAACCAATTTACCAGCGCTCGCGACTTACTCGATAGTGCACTTGCCAAACTAAACAAAGACAGAGTCAACGACGATATGGTGCGTCTTGAGTTACTTAAGCAAATTGGACTCGCCTACCGCAATCTTGGTCAAAGAAAAATCGCCAACCAAGTGTTAGAAGACTCGTTAATCTTATCTAATCAGTTACATGGTGAGGTTTCCCTTGAATCCGCCGACATCATGGTTCATTTGGGTGATAGCTATCGTAATATTGGTCAAAATGAAAAAGCCTTAAAACTACTGACTCAGGCGCTCGAAATACAAATAAAACTCAGGCCAGCAAATAGCCTAGAAGTGGCGGAAACTCATAATAACTTAGCCTGGGTGATGTATGAATTAGGGCGTATAGAAGATGCAATTCAATATCAACTTCAGTCGGTTAAACAGTATCAAGCAAACCTTGATAAAAACGATTCTAGACTTTCCACGCCCTACGCAAACATCTCAATTCTTTATCGTCGGGCTGGCCAATACTCGAAGGCAATTGAGTACACAGAAAAGGCGCTTAGGATAGCACGAAGTAACAATATTCCGAGTAATATAGCAAACTCTTTGCTCAATTTAGGCAGACTTAACCGCAGCGTAGGGAATTATCAACAAGCCCTCGCTAATTTTGAAGAATGTAAGGCGATAAGAATAGAATTGTTTGGCGACTCTAATAATGGAATTGCCATGTTAGATAGAGACATAGCGATCACACTGCAAAAATTGGGAGAGATTGAAAAAAGTAAACAGTTATTCTTAGCGGTCGAAGCACAATTACTAACCCGAATTGACGACAGCCGGATCAGCTATGCCATCTGGCAATATTACTGGGGATTATTTCTTAAGCAGCAAGGCGAACTGATCGAAGCAGAAAAGCAATTGCAACAATCAGTAGATACTCAAATCGAAAGGTTTGGCGCTCGCTACGAACGAGTTGCACGCTACCGACGAGACCTAGCAGAACTGTACCTATTAAATGGCAAAACCGATTTAGCAGAAAGAATGCTCGCTGATGCTTTAGAGTATTTACAAGCTAACAACCCATCAAATCATTTACAAATTGGGCTGGTTCACTATAGTTTAATAAAACTCTACTCACTAAAGAATGATCTGGTTAAACGCGATGAAAGCATTCAGCTAGCGCAACAACATTTTAGTAAAATCGACCCGCGGGCAGAACAGCAACAAATGTTAGCTATGCGAATTGAACGCTTATCAACGCCCTAGGATGTTCGACGATAGCTTCCAGGTGATAGCCCGGTAATTTCCTTAAAAGCAGCGTAAAAATTGGACTGTGATTTAAAACCCGTTTCCATGCTAATAGAAAGCACCGATGCATCAGGTTGTGACTTAAGCAAACGTTTGGCTTGCTCGACTCTGAGCTGTCGAATATATTGCGAAAAGCCCATTTCGAAATGAGTATTGATCAACTCTGATAACTGATGAGTTGAAAGAGCCATTAAATCAGCTAACATTGAGAGGCTTAAATTTTCTTCTTGATATAGCTTATCCTCAGTCATCAATTTACTCAGTTCGCTCAGTTTTTGGTTCACATTAATATTATTAAGTGTTGTCGTGTTGTAACTTAACTTGACGATATCGGTAAGTTCATTTAACAAATCCGGATAAATAATAAACGCGCCCGAGACCAACATAAATGCCAACGCAATGCCGTTAGAATAAAAGTGGTAAAAATAAGCATTGTCGATAAACGACATAAAAAACCCAAACAACAACACCGCGATGGCCAATACTGAAAAGAACGCAAAAAAGAAGAACTCTAGCTCAAAGCGTTTACGATGATGCCGTAAACTATAAATTATTTGTGCAAGCCATAAGCAATAACTTGTACCAAGTAAAAACGCAGCGGGCACAGCCACTTCGACCTTTAAAAAGAAAACAGTGAAGCTTGGCAGTAGATGCAATACGCTCAAAGGTTTTAATTGATAATTTGGAAAAAGAGTGAACCGACTAAAGAAATAGAACATAGGAGGGATCATAAACAGTAACCAGCGATAATAGACTTGATTTAATGGGTCACTTGCTTCAATGATAAATTGTAGATGCTCAAATTGCAGCAAGCCGATACCTAAAAGGACTAGAAACGCTGACAAAATAGATAATTTTGACTTGTTATTGCTAGGCAAAAAGAAGATATAACAAATCAATAACACAAAGGAAATGACCAGAGAAAAGCCAATATTAATCAGTGTAATTAAGTTAAGCACTGTCACGGTTAAGCCACATAAAAAGTAGAAAAAAGAGGATTACTGCTGAGAGCTTTGACTTTTTTGATTTTACATAAATCCACTTCATGGTTGCCTGGCTCGGCGAGCAAAATTAACATCTCACAATTATTTTTTAAAATAATATCACTCGCTTTTCCACTCAGAGATGAGCCATCTTGAAGTATCAACTGCAACGGGAGTTTGTGCATACACGCCGCCTCAAAATAATCATGGATTTCACAAGCAATTCGATTAGTGCCCATTAGCATCGTTCCTCTGCATCTTTATTTAATTTGTGATTTCCGCAAAGAAACATTTAAACCGCTCGAGTCCATCTGCGAGCACTTGGTTGTCACACGCATAGGATATTCTGATAGCTTTTGGCTCACCAAAGGCACTACCCGGTACAACCGCCACACCTTTCGCTTCTAACAGTAATTGGCAAAAGTCTAAATCATTCTTGATTGTTTGCCCCTGATACTTACGGTCATATACCGCAGAAATATCTGGAAAGGCGTAAAAAGCACCTTGTGGTTTAGGACAGACCAACTCAGGGATCTGGCCCATCACTTTCATCACTTGATCTCTTTTAGTAGCAAACTCAATGCACATTTTGTCGGCAAAATCTTGCGGACCAGCGATAGCCGCACTCGCAGCTGCCCCCACAACACCTGGCACATTGGTAATCGAGTTACTATTTAGAGTGACAATCGCACTCGCAATCGACTCAGGGCCCGCCATCATGCCAACACGCCAGCCCGGCATACCATAAGATTTTGAAATGGAATCCAGCATGATAACTCTATCGGCGAGTGCTGGGTTGGTTTTTAATAGATGGTGAAAACCTAATCCATCAAATACCATTCGATTATAAATATCGTCAGAGACGATCCACAGATCGCTTTTTTCCAAAACATCGCCGAGAGCTTTGATTTCAGCTTGGCTATAAACCATGCCAGTTGGATTAGATGGGTTATTAAAAAGTAATACTTTGCTTTTGGCTGAAATCGCTTGTTCGAGTTGTTGTGCCGTCAATTTGTAATCTTGCTGGGCACTACACTTTAGGATCTGAGATTTAGCTCCCATCAAGCCGGCTATGTCTTGATAGGTCGTCCAATAAGGAGCCGGAATAAGAATCTCATCACCTTCATCGAGCAATGCATAAAGAATCGAAAATAATAAATGCTTAGCGCCAATTCCCATAGCGATATTGGCTTTACCAAAACCTTTAAATCCGTTTTGTTCTAGCCTTTGCAAATAAGCGTCGATTAATTGCTCTTCACCACGCCCGGGTAAATACTGACCGCTATCATGGGTGAGCGCGTCGGCGGCTGCTTTATACACATGCTGCGCAGGCAGAAAGTTCGGAACACCAACGGAAAAGCTGATAATATCGCGACCTTGCTTTTTTAAATGCTTTGCCTTTTCGGCAATCATCATAATCGCGCTGGGCTTGGCTCGGCTCATTCTGCTGGCTAAATTGGGCATGCTATTCTCCTTTAGACTCCCTAGTGGGAGTTTCGTATTCGAGCGTTCTATGGCTAAAATAGTAATCACTGCTAGCAAATAGCAAAGTAACACAAGCGAAGTATCTCGCCAATCGTTGCATTGGGATTTTGTTATGCGGTAAGATAATTTCTTCGGTTACTTGTTTATACTGGTGGATTTGGTTAGCTTGTTTCGAGTAGCTAGTTGCGAACGGCTAATTTCGAGAAAAGCTAGTTTCAAGCGGCAACGTTCTGATCGCTTTAATCATCATTCGCTGTATCAACCTAGTCCCAGTACAAATTGTAGAAAATTGCATCAGTTCTATCGTCAGCCAATAGTGTTGAGCCGCTAACGGTTTATATTGATACCCACAAAAAAGCATGCTAATTCTTACAGGTGAATCAAAAATGAAAATCGTCGCATTTGCAGCAAGCAGTAGTCAAACCTCAATTAATAAAAAGCTGGTAAGTTATGCTGCCAACCAATTGACTAGACTCGCACCTGAACTGAGTGCCGAACTACTTGATTTAAACGATTTTGAGCTACCTCTATTTAGCGTGGATAAAGAAAAAATACTTGGTCATCCGCAGTTAGCCAAAACGTTCTTGGAGAAGCTGCGTTCGGCGGATGGGGTAATGATTTCATTTGCGGAACATAACGGAAGCTATACAGCCGCCTATAAAAATCTGTTCGATTGGGTATCGCGTATCGACCCGAAAGTGTATGCCGAATTACCAATGGTTTTGCTATCGACTTCTCCA
Source organism: Kangiellaceae bacterium (assembly GCA_965230525.1). Lineage (GTDB taxonomy): Bacteria > Pseudomonadota > Gammaproteobacteria > Enterobacterales > Kangiellaceae. Next base: position 1,882,647 of record OZ246008.1, on the reverse strand, counting down.
GGTAAAGGTGGAGCTAAGAATGTGCTTGCCAGCGCTGCTAGTTCGCTTCCGCATTTTGGTGCAACTTTGCAAGGCAGCTTATCCGTACCGGAATTTTCAAAGAACTTTGATACAGAATCTAATCAACTTACCAATCAAGAGATCAATCAAGAACTGACTGAGCTGCTAGAAAAGCTGGTTACCAGTTTGACCACCGATTAAATATAGCAAAGCGAATGAGTGCGGCATCGATAACTACTGATTAGTATTCGAACGCTCACGCTCATTGAATACGACGACTCGATTTCGTCCTTGCTCCTTTGCTTTATAGAGTGCTTCGTCCGCTTTCTTTATGACGCCATCGTAGTCAAATTGTCGTACGCCGATATCAACACTGGAGACTGTCACTAAACCAACACTGACGGTCATTTTCAGTTGTTTTTCTTCAACATCGAAAGAACTGTGCCAAATATCTTTGCGAATTTTTTCAGCACAAATTAAAGCGCCTTTAGCATCCGTAAATGGCAGAATAACAGCAAACTCTTCCCCACCGTAACGCGCAGCGATGTCAGTTTTTCGGCAACTATGGTTAAGTCGCGCCGAGAGTTGCTTAAGAATTTCGTCGCCAGCGCGATGACCATGGGTATCATTGATTGCTTTAAAGAAATCCACATCGAGCAATATGAATGATAAGCAAGTATCAGTATTATTTCGTGACAACAAACCTAATTCTCGCTGCAAACAATTAATCATATGTCGTCGATTAAATAGCTTGGTGAGGTCATCGGTTATAACCAATCGATTAAGCTCTTGATTAATTTCACTCAATTCTGCGGTCCGCTCAGCAACAATCGCTTCCAACACCTGCTTCTCTTTAGCTAATTTATTCATTCGCCGTTTAGTCAAAATATAAATAGCAAGCATCACAACAATACCGACCAAGGTATAAAACCACCAGGTAAACCAAAATGGCGGTTCAATAGTAAATGTAAACGTGACGAGTTGGTCACTTTCAACCAAATCAGAATTAATCGCTTTAACCTGGAGTTCATATTTGCCCGGAGACAAACTCGCCAGTTGCAGTCGCTGAATATCTTGAGGCGCCGACCATTGGCGACTTGCCCCCAGCAATCGAAACGAATACTTAACATTGTCTTCATCTCGATAGCTGGGACTGGAAAAACGAACGGTGATAGTACCAATATCACTTGATAACACAGAGTGGTCTTGTAATCGTTGATCGCCGACCCACGCACCTTCAAACAGAATAGGGGGTGGCTTCATATTGAGCATTTCGTTTTTCGGTACAAATCGGGTTACCCCAAACCCAGTACCAAACCAAAGATCACCATTGGGATGTTCAATCACTGCGGTGGCAGCACCTTCCATATCAGGTAAGCCATCAGCCCCATCAAAGTGAGTTACGTGAGTGCGACTAATTCGCTTTAGGCCTGAATTGGTGTAAGCCCAAACATTTCTATTGGAGTCCACTTTGACTTGCCAAACAAAATCATTCTTAAGTTTAAATTTTTTATTAAAAACTTCCAGAAGCGATATGTTAGGGGAAATCTTTAATAATCCATTTCCGTTGGTGCCAGCCCAAATATTGCCATCGCTATCAACATCAATGCTCCATATTGACACACCATTAGCTAACGGGACTTGAGGCGTTTTAGAAAATGACTTAGTCGCAGGTTCATAAATCAATAAACCTCGATTACCGATCCCGAGCAATATTCTGCCCTGATGATCTTCGGCCATGCTGTAGATGGCATGGCTTGATTCAATGGAGTTAGCGACCTTAATTATTTTTCCGTCTTGCCATCGAGATAATCCTCGCGAGGTCCCCAACCAAATACGACCTTTGGAGTCCTTCAAAATTGCGGAAACGTAGGAAGATTCCAAGCCATCTTCGGTTGAATAACGTCTTTCAACTTTACCGTCTTTCCAATAGATAAGGCCTGCTCGTGTACCGATGAGAGCGGTGTCTGCGCCAAGAGCTAACACCGAATAGACTCTTATATAGTCAGAATTTAGCTCAGAGGTAAGCGTTTTAATTTGCTCTGTATCTGGCGAAAAGATTGTCACGCCATAACGCGTACCCATCCAAATTTTACCTTCCGGATCGATTGACATAGAACGCACAAAATTATTACTTAGTCCCTGATCTTCGGTATAACTTACGAACGGGCCTGGAACATATTTAACTAAACCAACGTCTGTACCAAACCAAATGGTATTCTCTTTGTCTTCCATAATTGAGTAAACCGCAACACTCAATAATCCCTTTTGAGGCGAAAGCTTTTCTATTTTTCCGTCGACTAGTCTAAATAATCCCTCGTAGGTGCCTATCCACACAATACCTTTACTGTCTTGAAAAAGACTAATAATAGAAATGCGATCTAAAACGCTTCCTCCGACCTTATGTAATTCTTGCTGGTCATGATCAACACGATACAACCCACGATTACTCCCAATCCAAACTCCTTGGTCAGTTTCTAATAGCGCACGTATGATAGTCTTAGAAAATGTTTTTGGTAAAAACTCAACAAAACGATTGCCTTTTAGTCGAGCTAAGCCATTTCTGGTGCCAGCCCATAGTTGATTGTTTCGATCTTTTAAGATGGCTCTAACTGTCGGTGAAGGGAGACCACTTTCGGTGGTATAGAGTTGCGACTGAGTTGGGGTATAGTGCACCACACCACCTTCTGCACCAAACCAAATACTGGATTCGCTCTCGGAATGAATTGCATAGAGATTAGTGAGCGGCAGTGACTGCTTATCAGCGACACAATCGAATTCCCCGTCATCCAAATAGCAAAAACCGTTACCGGTGGTCAGTATAATTCGACCATTTTGATCTTTACTCATTGTAAAAACCGAGTTGTTTGGAAGCGGCTCAGAAAATGTTTCGAAACTCCGGCCGTTATATCGTGTCACCCCCGAATAACTTCCCATCCAAATGTAGCCCCGTTTATCTTGCTGCACACTGGTCACTTGAGCTTGAGGCAGCCCCTCGAAAGCGGAGTAGAGTTTGAAGTTGTATTGACGTGCCACGGTTTGGCTTTCGGCCATACCGAATTGAGCTTGAATGAGCGTAATGACTGTGATTAGCAGAATCCAGCTGCTTTTCTTATGCATCTCATACCATGATTTAATTAACTCCATTAAGCCTAGTGCATAATTGAGATATTTTCACGAAATGTTCAAAAAACAGTCTATTCCATTAATTTTTGTGACAGTGTATTCAAAAATGTACTCTTCTCAGCCTGCACATCGCTGAATAATCAAGGACTTGCGATACCTACAACCGTAAGCTGACTTTCGCTTGTACGAGCAAAATCATCCACCGCTTTAACGGTGAATTGACCTGGTTTCGAACGCCAGAATAACGGCTCACCCACCTTGGCCGAACCGACATAATTAGAGTCAATAAACCAATGAATAAGGCGTGCTTGAGAATCCGCTCTTGCCGAAAGCGCGATTCGATTAGTTGCACCATTTTGATGGCGATAAACATATTTAACACCGCGACTCGGCGAATAGATTTCGGGTGGGACTCCGGCCGCGCTTTTATGGTTCAATTGACATTCTTCAGCATAAGGCGGAGGGTCTTTTAAATTAACGCCAGCTTGAGCAAAAATGTGTTTTATATCGGAAGGCCAAAACTCAAATGTTTGCATTTCAGTAGCTTGCGGGTCATGCCAACATGCTCGAAGTCCAGTGTTTTTATCGATTGGGATTGCACGATAAATATTAGAAACTTTCACTGGCGAAACACCCGGAATAAACCAACTCGTTGTAGCTTGCGGGCAGTGTTGTTCAAACAAATCGCCGGTTTTATTACACACAGTTAATCGTTTTAGATTGAGATTATGCGGTTGATAATAGTCTGTTAGCTTCCACCCTTTCTCTTCAGATATTGCTGAAAAAATATCGAAAAATAGTGGTCCGGCCGCGCTACGACCAACCAATGCAGCGTTGCCCTTACCGCTAAAGTTTCCAACCCAAACAACTAACACATAATCACCACTGACACCCACAGCCCAAGCATCTCGAAACGCCCAAGATGTACCGGTTTTCCAGGCAATATCCCGCTGCGCTAACTCAGCAGTAAAGGGTGATTTAGCTATCGCAGGCGGATTATCTTTTAATATATCTAAGATAAGAAAACTAGCTTCGGGTGAAAGTAAAGATCTAACCGCGGAATGTCGTTCGGTTACTTGTTGCGTATGCTGCCGACGATCAGATTGAAGATATGAAATCGCAGACCATTGTCCGTGATTAGCCAGCATAGCATATAGCTGTGCTAGTTCAATCGCAGTGACTTCTCCCCCACCGAGGGCCAATGCTAAACCGTAATGCTCGGCAGGTTTTAGTTCACTAATATTGGCTTGCTGCAATAGTTTGTAAAAAGATCGTTTGGATAATTTTGCTTGTAGTTCAACCGCAGGCACGTTTCGACTCAACACTAATGCCTCTGCCGCAGAAACAGGCCCTAAAAACTTCTTATCATAATTTTCTGGCGTAAATCCGGCATAGCGCTTGGCCGAATCTTTTAGCAATGTTTTGGGATGAATCAAACCCTCATCCAATGCGAGGGCATAAACCAGTGGCTTTAACGTCGAGCCCGGTGAACGTTTTGCATTAGTTCCGTTGACTTGACCGCTAATCGTCGGGTCATAAAAATCGGCTGAGCCAACCATTGCTTCAACATGCATCGTTTTATAGTTAACCAATAACGCCGAAGCATTTTTGAGCCCGCTTAATTGATTGCGTTGCACATAGTTTTTCAGCACTTTTTCTACTTGCTCTTGCCGAGATAAACTCAGACTTGTTAACACCCGACCATGTTCCCAGTTGGAGCGCTGTTGTTCAACATATTGAACAAAGTGTGGCGCATGAAAGGGTAATGCTTCGGGTGAACGAACTTTTAACGGCAACGCAAGAAATTTTTCATGAGTGGCCGCTTGTGGGTACTTATTTCGCCAACGCTCAAACAGGTTTTGTCGTGCAGTAACTAATTTTTTTACGCCTTGTTCTGAGGTAGGATTACGTTTCGCTGGATTTTGCGGGATCACTGCCAGTGTTAATGCTTCCGGTAAACTTAATTGACTGGCAGGTTTATTAAAATAAATAACACTTGCTGCACCAATACCTTCAATATTTCGACCATAGGGGGCCAAATTAAAATAAGCCTGCAAAAGCTCTTGCTTACTATAATGCCGAGTAAGTTGGATGGCGCGTAAGATCTGAGTCAATTTTCCCGAAAGATTTTTGGAGTGAATATTCCAGCGCAATCTTGCAACCTGCATAACAATGGTTGAAGCGCCAACTCGTCTTCCGGCTGTGACGTAGGTGGACCAGAAAGCCCGTACTAATGCGGGTAAGTCAACTCCAAAATGCTGATAGAAATTTTGATCTTCATACAGGATAGTGGCTTCGATAAACTCGGGCGAAATATTATCTAAAGATTCATACAACCGATATTTTTGGTCACCAGTGAGGGTTAACCGAAGTAACTTTTGGTCGCTATCATAATAAGCTGTTGAATAGGGGACATATGTTTTTAATTCAGGTTTAGGTGCCACCCCATAGAGCAGCGCCCCCAACAACGACAGCAATAGGCTGGCAATGATAGTAGCTTTTATTGCCCTCCGAGATCTTTGCTTTAGCAATGCCTTCACTTGCTTACTTTTCGCCAACCACTTTAATCACTCCCGGCTTAGTGACCGCACGGAGGTTGCGATTGTACATAGCTTCAGCGGAAGCTGTTGGTAGAGTAAATGTTCCTTCTGCGGTTACCTTTACTTGGTAACTTAAGGTTAAGATACTTGGCGAAATGCGGGCATAAAAAACCACTCGGTCTTCTCTTATGTCAAAGTGATTCAAATGACTCGACTGAGCAAGCTTTTCGATAGAGCTTCGTTCAACCTCAAACCCGCCGGGTAGTAAATCCACTATGGCAACATTTGAAACTGCTTGCTTAGAAAGCGAACGAATTCTTAAATTCACATTTAACACTTGCCCTATTTTAGCTTGACTAACTTGTTGACCGCTATCATCAACAAACACGCGTTCAATCTCTAGCCCCTGTCGAATAGCATTTTGACTGGGCTCTCGACTAAAGCCTGATTGCGATAGCAGATAATAAAACGCTTGCTCACTAACCAATTTTAATTGGGATGTGTTTTCAGGTACTTCACTTTTTACAAAGGCTGCCTGTTGATTTTCCAAAAGTTTGAACTCAGAAGTTGAGTCTTCTTTGCCGCTGATTTCGATTTTCTCATCAAGCAAACTTGAGGTCATAGTTTGACTATAAGCTCCTAAAGCCAAAATAGCATAGGACGCCGAGATGGTATTGTAATCGCCTGAAAATATAGGCTGAGTCAGGGCGTGAATCTGCGCCGCATCAAGCGCTTTGGCTTTGACAGAAAAATGCTTTGCTAGCAAATAAACATATTGGGCATCAAGCGCCAGTGCACTATGAAAATCACCATATCGCTGAAATTGACTAGCATCACGATAGTCAATTTTTCGGCTCATTTGATATTGACCGATTAGCCTTTCCGCTTCCTGATCTTTTTGCAGCATCTTGTAGGTCGCGGCCATATAGCTGGCCAAAATATCACTGCTCCACTGACCCTTAAATGATGTATTAAGATCATCTTCGAGATCAATCAAATAATTAGTTGTCACTTCCCCCAAACGAGTGAGCAAATAAATTGCGTTAGCTCGATTTCGTAGCGTAGCAAAATCTTGACTTGATTGTGCGGCCTGTTGATTCAAATAACGTTTTGCATGCCCCAGCATATCTCTTGGCACCGGAAATCCTTGTTGAGATGCTTCTAACAAAAAGTGACTAACATAAATACTAGGGTAGCTTGATGAAACAGCATGACTGGGCCAAAAAGCAAAACCGCCGTCTGATTGCTGCCGTTCGCGAAGCTTATTAATCACCACTGAAAACTGGTTTCTCACATCACCTAAATGAGCAGAGTATTTGGGATGAGACATGAGTCCTACTAATGGAAAGACTTTACTCACCACCTGCTCTGTACACCCGTGGGGATAGCTTGCCAAGTAATCATGTAATCCATCGACAATGACCAAGGGACTATAAGAGGCAGACACATTTTTATCGGAAAATTCCGAGTAGGTTGTTCTGATTTTATCAATGATTAATTCTTCATCATCTGAAAAACCCGATTGCATATCAGCGAAAAAGTGGCTCGCAGGTCGTACACTTATGCTGGCCGTTCGACTCAAACTTTCTTGCCCCAATTTAGCTGAAAAGGTCAGCGTTGCGGCCCCCAAGCTTTCTTTTGCTTTTAACCGGAAACTTACCTTGCCCTCATCGCCTTCACTTAATTTAAGCTGCGACTTAGGTTCGGAAATAATTTGCAATTGCGATGAAGTCTCTAACGCCACCAATACGGGCGCATCTTCACCAGAACCCTCAAGTAAATTTGCAACGCCAAGAGTCACGCTAAATTCATCTCCGGGCGCCACGTGAGTAACTACATTGGGTGATAAAACAAACGGGCCTCTAACTAAACTATTCGTTTGAGTTGCCCCCACGGCGGACTCGCCAACCGCAACGGCCATGACTCTGAGTTGTCCGGCAAAGGTGTTTGGAATATCGAAAGTCACTTGCCCTTCGGTTTTCTTTGAGTCAATAATTCCTGACCAAAAGACTGCGGGCTGATCGGTTTTGCGGCTAAACGGATTTAAGTTTTTTGCCAATGCCAAGCTTCTAGCCGCGTCGCCGCCACCCGCTGCTGAGAAACGCTTAAGCAAGTCAAAATCAGGCAGCAGTAAATCAAGCATTTGATAAGTTTCAACTGCCAATGCTCGTTTTTTCATATAGTGGCCAAGTGGGTCGGGAGTGGTATAGTTGGCGACTTGCAAAATCCCCTCATCGACCGCAAAAACCAGCACTTTAGCTGATTGATTGGTTTTATATTTGATCGTCATCGGTTTGCCTGGTCGAGCAATAGGCTGAGTGGTTAGTTTTACCTCAATTTTTCGTTTGCTGCGATCGATGCTAAAGGGCTGTACCGCAAAACTTAACGGATTGGTAAATATTTCAGTCGAACTTGCATCCCGCAAAAAGGTCACATTGATATATCCGTTACCTTCGATATTATCGGGGAGTTTGATTTTTTGCAGACTACTTTTGCTTGCACTCTGAAACCATTGGTGTCGCAACACACGATCCGTTTCAATGGTAATTAAGCCCGCCCCCACATAAGGCGCTACAATATTAATTTCAACCTCTTCACCCGGCAAATAATCCTTTTTATTCAGCCTCACTTGCAACTCAGCTGTTCGGTCGATTTTTCCCGCATGGTTGCCCGCGCCCACCACCGTATAATTAATGCTAGTCAACGCAGTACCGGCTTGGTCATAAATAATTAATTTGTAGTCTCCTGCATTTGTGGTAGCAATTGGAAAGCTGGTTTGTGTTTGCTCAATGGTTAGCGGAGCGCGCGATAATTCATGTTGTTTGGTGATATTTTGATATTGATAGATTCCGTTTGGTTGCTTAACAAGACTAGAGACATGACTTAGCTCGACTGTGGCGATTGTTAAATTTTGCAATTCAATTTTTTCTAACTGAGAATTAATTGCTAATAAGGTTAAGTTTCTTTTTCTGCCTTTGTGGATATAACTTAAATCGCCATCACTCTTATGTCCTACTAGTGACTCAAAGGGTGAGATCAATGCGCTTGAGCGTGCTGTTACGCTTCGTCCTCCCGAGGGTTCGAAGCCTTCCACCAATAAACTTAATCGATAGGTTCCTTTTGAGAACCGATCTAGGTCGATGGAAAATTCGGTGTTTCCCTCGCTGTTGGTTAGTTGCTCCGGTAGCGCGTTGTCCAAGGATATCGAATTTTGATCCAGCTCATTGAGTTGACCAAATTCATATTCGGAGAAACGATCAAATTTAAATCTAACAGGCTGAATTTTGACTTTGGCTGATACTTTGCGATTTTGCGCCGGTGCGCCGAACAAGTTTTTGAGCGAAACTTTTGCAGCAATTCGCGAATTAGTCGTCCACCCTTTTGTAGGTACATCGAGCAATCGACTAGTAATCTTCATGGTATCGGGTTGAAATTCTTCGATTCGAAAGCGAGTACTTCCTATTTCAGCACCACGGCCATAACGATCCCGAACCAAATGAAGTGAGACCCTATAATCACCTGTATCAGATGTAGCCAGCGTATCAAATTGAAAATCATTTAATCCATTTTTAGCTATCCTGAGTTTTTGCACTCGAACTTCGCGATAACGTGGCCCGCGAATAATCAGTTCAACGGGGATCCCCTCAATATTTGAAAATTCATTGGTTTTAGTAATCAAGCCTAGGTTAACCGTTTCACCCGGACGATAGATGCCACGATCACTAAAGATAAAACTGTTAAGCTGGCGTTGTGGGTTTTGACTTTGATTAACCCCTCCCACATCAAATCGCGACATTTGCAGCTGACGTGAATAACGATCGAAGGGTATAAAAGACGTGTCTCTATCGGTTTGCACCACATACACCACTGGGCGTTTCTCGTTTTTGAAATGTGCCGTTTTGGGTAACTTTATGTGGCCTGTTTGGCTGGTTTTAGAATTGATTAAGACCGCACCATTTTTAGCTAATACTTTGACAGTTGCATTAGCAACAGGCTGGCCACTTTTTACTGACTGAACGAACAAATCGTGGCTCGAGTCTTGATTATTTTTAACGATTATCCCAAGGTCAGTAATCAAAACTAGGCGTCTTTCCATAACCCCATAGATCGCCCGCTGACGACTTGCATCATAGCCGCTAATTTCAACCACAAACAGTCCATATTGGTGCTGACGATCAGTTAAATACTGACTGAAATCAAATGATGAATAATTAGCATCTTTGGCATCGGTGGCGTTGAGTGAAACGACCCGGGTAAACACCTCCGAAAGATTTTCTTCATTAAAACTCCAACTACTAAACGACGGACTGCTAATATCCCCCTGCGATTGCGACACTAAGTGATGTAATTGGTTTTGCTTAATTCGAGAGATTTTGTATTGAAGCGCGGATACGCCGCGTGACAATACACTGAGTTTATGATTGCCGGAATAGCTGAGAATTGCACCTTCTCCAACGATACTCACCTCTTTGGGATAGGTGGGTAGCCGAAATATTTGATCATAAGCTTGTTGGTGAACAAACTGATTAACTGAACGAAATCTCGGTTTAAGCCGCAAATAGACGTATTGTCTTGGCGGTGCATCAACGACCAAACTATAATGCTTAGCGTGCTTATTTGAGTTTTCTAACAGTTTAAACTCTAGTTCTTGACTCGCCGCTAACACTGCGTCTGATACCTGGCGAGGGCTTTGCCAGTGACGTTGGCCGCGTGGCAATCCTTGCTTAGGTAATAGATACAATTGCAGGTTGTCCTTAATTTCTTGCCTAGACATTTCGTCGGTAAATTCCAGGGTTATAACTTGCTGAGGCACATCTTGTGGATCGCGCAGTATTTGCATATTACTTTCGACTTTCAGATAGCTATAGCGATCAGGAACCTTCACCTTTGTGTTAGCTTTTTTAGCGGTCGGCTTGCCGCCAAAAATACTTCTCACGCCCTCATCAAGCGTGATATGCATATAGTTTGTCTTTTTGGGTAATTCAATCGGATCAGAGTGAATGGTCACTTGACGTCTATTTTTAGCATAATGAAGCTGATAACCGAAAGTCGCTTGCTGGTCCTCAGTTCCTTCTGTGGCTGGCATTGTTAAACTAATTTTGGATTCGAGCGCACCTTTCTCTATTGGATGCGAAAAGCTTAATGTTGCTATTACCTTTTTAACATGGTTATCAACGGGTTCTTGATAAAATACACTTTCAACAAAATTTGCTTTGAGCTCAGGAGTGGTAAATTTATAGCTGTTTTTTCTCAAATCCGTTTCTGGAGTAAAAAGACTTTTTGAAAATTCAACCTCATAAGTAACCCCTGCAGGCCAATCGGTTTGCGGAATAAACACTAGCTGATTGTCGCTCTGCCAACGCCACTCCCCTGGTTTATGGGGTGACAGTTTTATGCCTTGCTTGAGTACTTGGTCTAATTGATCAATTCGCGCGACGGAAACGACCGTGTTTTCTTGCGGCACATCGGCAATCGTTTGTTGTGTTGCCGATTGAATGGGGTGTTGCTCTAAAACAGAAAAAGAATCATGCTCAATTGGCTGAGGCTCTCTAAGTTCGTAAGCAAAGTTCACGATGAGATTATCAGGTTTAGCATTTTGATAATCAGCGGTAGGCTGAATTTGAGTAATCTTTGCAACAATTTTGGTTGGCTCAGGTAACTGATCGAGATAGAGCTTAGTTGCGCCGCCTAAAATTATCAGTAGCGCAACCACGCCTGTTGACTTAGGGTGTTTACTCAGTTGCGATAAACTATTACTCAGCCAAGCGGGAGCGACCCAACTGATTCGACCAAATAGAGCTACCAATACTTTTTTTGGAATCGCCAATAATGTTTTCATTCAGAGTCCCTTGTTACTATTTTTTATAGGCTGTTTCTTTTCTGAGATAGTAAAACCATGCAATAGTCGCAATAGTCTCTCGCTTAAGCATCACAGTTTAGCAAATATTATCACTGAAATTATGTCATCAATATGGCATTTTTAGGATTTATTCTAGCAATTACACTGACGTACTCGAAACTACCAGTATTTTAGTGAGGGAGCTAAGCTGCGCGCGAGCACTTTAATGAATGACGATTTGTAGAGGGCAATTGATGAGAGGCTATCGGCAATTGACTGTTTATGAAGAGCTACTTGTGAAGAACTATTTGTGAGGCACTATTAATCAAGAACTATTTGTGAAGAATTATTAATCAAGAACTATATATAAAATAACTGTTTATAGTGAGTTGTTTATGCAAAGCCATTTTTGACATATTGAACAAATAGCGAATGAGTAATCCCACGATTCAGGTTATAGAAAACCCGAATCGTGAGGTAAACGCGTTTTAACTTTATCGACGTAGTTGCTTAAAGTTAACCAATACTAAGCTTCCCAAACAAAATATCAGATTAGAAATTGTTTCTGCTAGTTCAGGTGTATGTGGGGTTGCTGGAAAAAGGATTAGATAACCACAATAAACACTAGCGATTACCGTCGATAGTTTTAAAGTGATATTGCACCAGCTAAATTCTTTAGAGAGATAATCTAATATAAAAAACAGTGCCGGTAAAAACATAGCGAGTTTTACACTGACGGTTGGATCTATTGATATGACCTTGTCGCTCATATAAAAAACTACGAGTAAGTTAATTACACCGGCGAGAAGACACCACAATTCCAAATAGCTGGTTGGCTCAGGACGCTGACTGACAAAGTCAGAATAAATTAGTCGATTATTCTTCATGAATACCACCTTAAAAAGTTATTCCCTTAAGAAAGCGCATCAATACCAAGACTGACGCACTTTGGTTAAACGATTAACTGATTAAAAAATTCCAGTTTAGGTGGTTTTATTGACAATCGTCCCGGCCATTTATCCAGTCTCTTATCAGTGCGGTTGCATTTTGATCGACCAGCAAACTCGCAAGTGGCGGCATTCGATGTTCATCTAACCTTTCCATTCTTAATAATAAAACGGAAGCATCTGCATTGTTAGGCGCGATAATTCGCGCATTATCAACACCCAAATCACTTATTGCAGGCTCTACATCGCAAGTATTAGTATCTGCAAATGCTGTTCGGTAATTGACATCAAATAGATCCAGTGCCGAACCGTCTCGATGACAGCCTGAGCAATTACTATGCAAGTAACTTCGAGCGCGTTGTTCCAGTGAAACGCTGTCATCATCAAGTGGATAAAGTCGATCTTGGCTGGCACTTTGTAAAGTTTGATCCAAGTATCCAGCTTGACTTAAAAAGTCGAGCTGATTAACTCCTAATTGATCGCTTTGTAAATTCAGCTGTGCGATTTCAAGTCCTAAGCTAACATTAGCGATACTTGTATGACAAACATCGCATTGACTTGAACTTGGAAAGGTATGCACAAAATCACCAACATCTTTTTCTCTCCCTTCGGTCAGTAAGGTTGCGTCTGTTTGCTGATCATTCCATTCGTAACTAAATCCATGCCAGCCATCTTCGAGTCGAAGCAGTAATCGAGTTTCTAGATAACTATCACCATTTAGAAAATGTTTGATCAAAATGCTATCCACTGGAAAATCGAAATCGCCGTCTTGTAAAAGTGCAATATCTTGATTATCGGGAATCGCAAATGCACGCTGTTTTAACGCACCATCAGACCAAAGTGGCGAGTTAATTTGATAGTCGAATACGCCTTCTGTGTAGGTTTTGTTTTGAGTGTTAAAACACCCAACCTCGCTTAAATTAGTCGGCATGACCAAAGTACCCGAACCATCGTCTTCAACGTTAAGCTGGTAGACACCATCACCCTCCCCACCATCGAGGTTAAGCAAATAGATCTCACCATCATTGCCTTCAGCCATGGCAGCGATTAAACGGCTACTGTTGAAAATTTCGGTATAGTCTGCACCCGGCTCAGAATCGGCTGGTACTGATAAAAATTGCGAAGAAAAAGTGTCACCCCAAATATATTGCCCTTGTAGACTCGGCCAGCGATCTCCTCGATAAACATATCCGCCCACCGTGGAAACGCCAACACTGCGCGGATATTGAGTAATCGGTAGCTGATAGCTTGAAGTATCGCAAGATTGACCATCTGAGCAGATATTACCTTCCATCACGGGCCAACCATAGTTACCCCCCGAAATAACACGATTCACTTCTTCAAAAGTACTTTCGCCCACATCAGCAATCCATAAATCCCCGGTTAGTCGATCGAAACTCCAGCGCCATGGATTTCGGAAGCCATAAGCATAAATTTCTGGACAGGCGGTTTCATCATTTCCAGTTCGCTCTCCGGTAAGGCATCTTGCTTGACCGGTGTTAAACGGATTATCGTTGGGAATTTCATAACTACTTCCCGACACATCGATTCTGACGACCGCGCCATGTAAATTAAAAAGTTGTTGGGACGTTTGACGATCGGCACCACCATCACCAAAGGCAACATAAAGCAAATCATCGTGACCAAAAGCAATATCACCGCCATTATGATTATGTGCAGGCTGAGGCAAAGTAAATAACACTGACTCACTATTAGGATCGATCTCTTGAGTGGTGGTATTGACGGTAAACGAAGAAACGGTTGATCGACCTGACTCATTAGAATCATTGTAAACAAGAAAGACTCGATTATCTTGCGGATAATCAGGGTGAATAGCCATTCCAGTTAAGCCTTTTTCTAGAGTAGTAGTCACTTGATTGGAAATATCTAAGACTTCATTGAATTGATCAGCGCTCGCTTGATTATCAATGGTAACCACTCTTCCTTCTCTTAGTGCAACAAACCAGAAACTACTGTCTGAACTCGGTTGTACCATTGCCAAAGGCGAATCAAGAATAGGTAAACTGGGAAAACTCGCTTGTAGGCTAACTTCTCCAGGATTACCCCCCACCAAACTTGGGGGTCGACAACTTAAGTTGGCAACTCGAGCCGCCACCACAACAACCGTTCGAGTTGCAGAGGCTTGATTACCTGCGGAATCTGTTGCGCTGTATTCAATGGTGTAACTAGCAACTCGGGATGTATCCACTTCCCCAACACTGGTAACCATTAGATTTCCATCGACATCATCAGTCGCTATGGCACCGGGATCACTAAACTCACTGGCGTAATTGATTTCAAGTGGGTTATCACCCAAGAGTGCGATACTTGGCGGGGTGGTATCTGGCTCATCGTCGGAAGATCCACCGTCACCGCCGCCGCAGCCAAGAACAAAAAAGGTTAAGCATACAACGAATAACCACGATATGAAGTTTAAGTAAAGTCGCATCATCATTTCCCGATTTGTTAGTGCTAATCCTGTCAGTCTACTCCTATTAATCTGCTAAAAGTTTGCACAATTAGACAAATGTTATAAAAAAACCGACCAATGACGGAGCAAGTTTTTTCGCTAAGCAACATACCCACGACTCATCTTGGTTGTATTTCACCCCACACGAGGTGAGCTAACTGGTTGAATGTTAAAACTTTTCAAACTGCTGAGCTTATTTTTGAGGCATTTCCAAAATAATTTTCGCTTAACTAATTAGAGGCTCAATCAACTTGGTTGAGCAATGACCTTCTAAGTCAAGTAAAGCAAGTTTTCTTGCAGGAGAAATAGCATGTTTAGCAAAAATTTTAATTTCAATCACTATTTATCAATCATATTGTTAGTCGGAATTACCGCCTGTGGTGGAGGCGGCGGTGGTGGCGGCTCCGATCCCGAACCACCAGTAAATAGAGCTCCGAGTATTTCCGGATCACCAACATTAGAAATACAAGCTGGTAGTAGTTATTCGTTTACCCCGACTGCCAGCGACCCGGACGGTGATACTTTGACATTTAGTATTAGTAATCAACCAAGCTGGGCCAGTTTTGAATCGACAACAGGCCAACTTTCTGGAACGCCCGGCGAAAGCGATGCAGGTGATTATCAAGGAATTGTTATCACGGTATCAGACGGTGCGTTATCGACAGCATTAGCTGAATTTACCATTACGGTCAATGGCACAAAGGTAGACCTTGAATTACAAGCTTGGTCTGATTTTGCGCCAAAAGCTAACCCCGAAGAAGATGAGGGGTTCGAAGTTGTTGATGAAACAGTTGACCCAGTTATTGAAGAATTAACCGACGAAAACAACAAATTAAAAGTTTGCACAACAGAAAAAGTTGACTTTTTTAAGTCTCCAGAAGAATACGTCATGTTTAGTCCACCAACCGATGTTCTTTACCCGGGAGCCATGGTTCAAGGAAAATCATTACGAGATGGCAATACCGTTGGTGGAATTCTCCCGCTGATTATCGACCAACGAAAGACGGTTGATGTATCTATAAAAAACTGCTCAATCGCCAATAACTTTAGAACCGTTGAACCAACACTTGCAGCAGTGAATAGCGCTGTGGCATCGATTATTTCAGAGGCGGAAGCTGCAGGAGACGATTGCGTTGTTCCATCAGGAAATATGAATATATTGACTTTTAGGAACGAGAAACAAAGAGCATTAAAAGCTGGCATTTCAGGTAAGTACTATGGCTTTAGCGCCCGAGCTGATGCTGAGTACAGCAAAACTAAGATCGAAAATTCGGTAGCAGCAACTTTCAGAGAAACTTTATACACCGTGCAAATTCAAGCGCCGCAAACGCCTGAGGACTGGTTTTCAGATGAGTTTACTCAAGCAGAATATGATCGTCAGGTAGAATTGGGTCGGATGGGCAATGACAATATACCTGCCTACGTTGCTAGTGTTACTTATGGCAGAATGTTTACTGCAACCATGACCTCCAGCGCTTCGGAAGAAGAGCTGAAATGGGCAATGAAAGCCAAGTACAATAGTTTGGTAGGCTCGGAACTTTCAGCCGAAGCTGAGCAAGAAGCTAAAACAATAAGAGAAGAGTCGTCGATGACCATTGCGTACCTCGGTGGTTCAGTCGAAGCTACCCAAGCAATGTTAAAATCCTCAGACTGGTCTTCTTATTTTGATTTTAAAGTCACGGCATCCGATGCAGTTCCTGTATCATTTCAAATTAAAAGTATAAGTGACAATGTACCCGCAGTAACTCAGGAGTTAACAAGTTATGACCGAGTCACTTGTTTCGATAAAGTAGCCGATGACGCGACCTTTTTATTCCAAGACAAACAAACTTTTACACCAAGCTTTACTGGCACTGGCCAATTAGTGTCACTGGGCGATGTTGATGGTGATGGAGCTGACGACATTGTGTGGGCGAATTCCGACTCAACTGGCCGAGGCGAGTTTGCAGTTGCATTTGCCAATGGTGACGGAACGTTCAAACCGTTAGTCCAATCTAACAACACCGCAGTAAGCGGACTTGCTGGCGATTTAAGTTTAAATGTTATTGACATTGATAATGATGGACGCCAAGACATTGTGCTTAATGTTTTAAAGAACGACTCAGGAGAATCTAACAAGGTTTTTGTGTCATTTTACAAAGGCGAGGTAGACCCCGAGTTTATTCACAATAAAGGCCAAGTCATTTTTAACGGTTCAGGTGCAGATACCTATACTTTAGTAACCTATCAATTTGATAATAAGCACGGTATTGATTTAGCTTGGAACAATACTCCAAACAGCACAGCACTAAACCGTACTTATATTTCCCATGCTGTGGACACAAGTGTGGAGGGGTTTGATTTGGAAAATGATGATCTCTTTATTAATCGCGGCATGCTAGATCGTTCAGGAAACTTTAGCGGTTACGAATATGTCTTTGCCGGAGACGTTGATGGCGATAACTTTGGTGATCTAATCTTCCAAAATATTGATAGCGGTGGCAATAATGTTTACGTCAGCTATGGGAATGAAACGGGACTGACCGTGCCTTTCAGTTTAAGAAATTTTGGAGGTAACTGGCAATCCTATATTTCAATGATTGGCGACCTCGACGCGGATGGTAAATCCGATTTAATTGAGCCTCGACAAAAAAATAGCTTCAGCAATTTTGGAGCCTATGTTGCACATGGAAACTCTAATCGCACAACGCCTTTTCAACAACATAGCTTTAAGCTTTATAACGACCTCGAGGGTCCAGAAGTCACTATTCGAGAGCTGGTTGGTGAAAGCTCGGCGGTCGAGCCTGAAATGCTGTTGGCTGATGTTGATGGTAATGGCGGCTCGGATCTCATTATCAATGATAAAGGCATTGTTGATAGTTTAACTAATCATATTGGCGTTGGATTGGCACTGGTGAGCGATACTGGTTTTAGCTTTGCACGAGCTCCACAAGAGCACTTTGCCAAAGAAAACTGGTCACAATACCAGCTATACAAGGGCGATTTTAATTGTGACTTCCGTGAGGACGTTATTTGGATCAGTAATGCCGCAACCAATAGCATCTATGTTGGCTTGGCCCGAGGCGAAGCCGTCAGTTGTGGAGAATAATATCTTTTCCTAGTTGATCTGCAGTTTAACCAATAGAGGGAGTTTAAATGCCCCCTCTATTGGTTATTTTTTATTTTAATTATGTCAGTGTCTTTTTCCCATCAACAAAAAGTTAGGCTTGAGTACTCTTACTTAACGTTAAGCGATTCAAACCATAAATTAATAGTGCGCCAACTAATGAAACACAAAACATCAGTAGGAAATAGTTTTGAAATCCCACATATCCAGGATTAGCGTCTAATATCCGGCCAGTGATTGGTGCAAAAAACACATCGGGAGTAAATCCGACCAAGGAAATAACGCCCACAGCCGTTCCGGTATTATTTCGACTGATATTAGACTGCTCAATTAATGCAAAATAAATTGCCCTTAGCGCATAAATTGCTACAAAGGTGAGAAGCATGTTGGCAATTAATAACCAAAGCAAGGATTGATCGACAGCAACCAGTAACATTAACAGAAACCCAATCGATGCAAGTACAAAGGAAAGTAAAACCGTCTTACCAGTGTGCCAGCGGTCAGCTAACAAGCCTGCGAAAATAGCTGCCACGGGCCTTGTATAGCTTAACCAACTGGTTAAGTTTGCAGATTCTAATTGACTCATATTTAACACTTGAGTTGCAAAAACACCATAGTTATCCAGCGCTTTGTAACCACAATAAGCGCAAATAATAATCCCACCCTGAAGCCAAATAGTTTGATTAGAAAACACATTTAAAATACCTGACCAGGCAAAATATTTATTAGCTTGCGACTCCACTTTATCATTGGATTGGGGAATACAATACAAGATGAGTAGCCCCGCTAGACCAGTCAACCCGCTATAAAATAAAGTGATTGCCTTAAAACCAGAAAGCTTTTCTGCAGCGGTTTCACTGGCTGGTAAAACAAATTGCGCAAAGACAATGACAGCGAGACTGGCAACCACACTTGCAACTAAGCCTCGACCACCATCTAATAAACCAAAGGCAATGCCTTGGTGTTGAGCACCAGCAACACGCCGAGTCAGTTTGATCATGGCTGACCAAAATAGCAAAATACTGGTACCCCCCCAATAACCAAAAATAAAATATAACATCTCTTTGCTAGGGATCGTGGCTAAATAGAGTCCACCTAGTGCGGTTGCAAACAGTGAAAAAGCCATCAAATTTTTTGCTGAAAATCGGTCAGCAAGAATGCCACCGGGAAAATAACAAAGCATTGCAACAACGCCATAAACCGCAAAAATGTCCCCAAGTTGGGAATGATTTAGTTGAAATACTTCTAATAAGGTGGGACGAAAAAAGCGTGGTATATGAAATGGTAAAGCGAAAATAAGTTCACCAGCAATCATCAAAATGACAACCAGCAGCAGACTATTTTTGCTCAACGCATGATGATGGCTATTGGAATGAATAATAATCTCTAGCTCCTTTCAAATGTCAATCGGTATCCTTTAATTTAGTCTGTCGAACAAAGGATAAACCAATCATGAGCAACTAATCCCCTACTGATAAAATTAATTGGATGATAGCTGATGTTTAAGGCGAGCTCTAGCAGCTTTATAATTAAGTTGCCCATACCCGTATTCAGTTTTTCGCTCAACTGATTGCATTTCGGGTAGCGCCACTGCGCTACTCAATAACGCTTGAGTGATTTGCTCTGGCTTTGCCGTTGGAAATTCCTGCACCAGCTTTGCCGCCGCAGCCGCGGCGAATACCACAGCGTAAGATGTACCGCTAACCGTTTGATAGCTATCCTTAGTGAATGGTACCGCCACCGTTAAGTTTTCGCCCGGAGCCATTAAATTTGCTTGAAAGTGCAGCGTATCGAATTGCGAGGTTGGCGAAGTTTGTGAAGTTTGCGACTGACTTTTACCTAAACAATTTCTCCGCCCAAAACTTGAACTGGCAAGTCGCCTTTGTTCTTTATTTAATGCTCCAACAGTTAAACTTAAGAAGCCTTGAGGAGAAAAATTGAGGTTGGCTGGCGAGCGATTCATGTTGATCAGACGATCGGTGTTTGCAAGACCGGTGTTAGCAAGACCAGTATCCGGAACATCAGTTTTTGAAAGCTCGTTTTTTGAAATAGCCATTTCGGCGAAATTTCCTGCTGCAAATACGGGGATAGTCTGAGCATGAAATAACATCGCAATTGGTTGTCGCCACTCTTCACCACAACCTGGCTCTGGAGCAGACCAAGCATTAACAATAACGTCCATTCGCGGCTGCACAAACAACCAATTCATACAGCGTAAAATTAGTTTGAAATGATATTTTCCATTAGGCAACCCATTACATGACAGGTAACTTGTTTTGCGCAGAAGGCCCGGGTCAGTATAGGCATTTGCCTTAATAGCCAGTAAACTCAAAATAGCCGAAGCATGACCAAAGCCGGTATCTTTCAATTCAAAACTGTTTTCTTGTGGATTAAACTGGGTAACATCAATTTCTGATAACGCATTGTGATATTGGCTTACGCCCGAGTCAATGATCCCGACAACCGCCTTATTATGAGTCTGTATTAATTGTGGCGATTTAACCTTTAGATTTTCTGAAGCTTGTTTTGCTGGAAGGTTAGCGTGCAAAATAAACGAGTTATTCAGGGCTATCGGATAGAGTACTAGTGGCTGTTTTTTAGTCATCGTGTGCAAGAACGGCTTTATTGATTCGATGGACAATTGATTAAGTCTTAAACTTAGCTGCTGAATTAATTGTCGTTGCTGCAACTGATTAAACGAACTTTTTTCAAACACCGCTTTAAGCTTATTTAAATCAAGTTTAAGTGGAAATTCAAAATACCCCTTGAGTTCCCCCATGTCGTTTTGGCTTGATCGGCTCACCACTTCATTTAACTTGACGCAATCATTGGTTTTGTCTAAACAAAGTGATTGATTGATATCAATATACTGGGACCACTCAACAACTTGTTGTTGACTTAGTTCAATAATTGGCTCGTTATTTTTTGCAATTGAATGCAATGGAAAGCTTACCGTTGCAGCTGCAAGCAATATTGTCGCATTGCAATATCGGTAAAAATTATTATCCTTGAATTGAGATAAAATCCATTTCATTTTACGACAAACTATCACTTCAATATTTAACTTTTTCTATTGCGTACATGCTTTCACTATACAGCATTTATTCTACAAATGAATAATAACGCGGCCTTCATTAAGACGATGAAAATTTAACCAATAACTTTTCGCTCAATGAGTTCGACAGATAACCAAACTTAGTAAATATTACCATTTAAATTAGAATTTTCTAATGTTAGTCTCGACTCTGTTCAAATTGAATTCCTCGCCGTGTTGAACACTTTTTACTCTTCATAGTTTTTTTGAGTTTTGAAGGTTGCTCTATTGCTAATTTTCGGTTCAAAAAGAGTATGAATATAATCGATTAGTCGTTGCTAAACGATCACACAGTTTCATGTTAACGACTTATGCAAGCACCTCAAAAGGAGATAAATGATGTCAAGCATGCAAAAAAAAATAACCCGACTATTTGCTGCAGCGTCCACTACACTATTGGTCGCAAGTTGTGGTTATTCGGACTACCCTGGGCACCCTGGGCACAACACACACACTGAAGCCTACGTTCCTGCGTGGAATACTGTTATCACGGGCTACGGTGACGAGTGGGACGGTACTTATGTTTACACGGTCGACTACGAACACCAAAAGTGGATGAAAGATAGCTATCAATTTAATGTCAAAATTACTAGCTACCGTAACACGGTGTTAAATTCTTACCCACATCGTAACAATGTTTTCCCATCTGGCGCTGGTTTTGAAGGTGCAACTGGATTCGCTGGTGGAACATTTGAAAGCTATTGGATTGCAAATGACATGGATGCTGACGTTGATGGTGGGTTAGATAACTTCGACCAAAGCCAACCGCTTGATGCAGACGGCAACTGGATTGCTCCTGGATTAATCTTATCTTCTTCGGTACCTGAGCAAGAAATTGATGGATACGATTGGGATCTACAATCTAACATCAAAAATGCTTCGCAACTATTAGGTAGCATCATCGAAAATGGTGGTTCTATTAATGGCCTAAACTTAGGTGTTAATGCAATTACGTTAAACAATCAAAAGTTTAATATCGATACCTTTAACATTGGTTTCTCAACTGATGGTAGCCAAAACGAAATTTTGATCAAAAACCAGCCAGCTACTAAGAGCCTTATCAATACAATTTTAGCTAACACTCAAGATCTTAAGAAAGTTGAGCTTAAGCTACATTTTGAAAATGGAATGGAAGTTGCTATGCCAAAAGGTTTAGCGGTTATGTTTAATCATAAAGCACTTGCAAAATTCGCTAAGTAAACTGACTAGTTAAGGAGATCTATCTAATGAAATTACGTACTAATAAAAAACTAGTTGCTAGCTTAGTTTTAGCAGCATTGACTTCGGCAAGTGGTACTGCTCTTGCAGCAGAGACGACTAATGTCATCGTTAAACTAAAAAACAACAAAGCACCTTTTGCAGCGCTTAATCAGGCCAGAACTCCTGAGTCTATGCGTGCAATGAGTGAACAACGTGGTGCTTCAGTTCGCGCTTTTGCAGACAACAACGATATTAGCCCTAAGCACGTTTACAAAAACGTTTATTATGGCTTCTCTGCTAGTGTTACTGCGGATCAAATGAAAGCGCTAGAAAGCAACCCCGATGTAGCAGGTGTATACCCTGACGTTACTTACAGCATCATCGAAGTACCAGAGAACTATTCGCCACCAATGACTTCAAAGAAACAACGAAAAATCGTTGACTGGCCTCAAACTGTACCACAAGGTCCAGCTGATTCTGGTTCTGTCGATTCTGCTTATAAAGGTGCAGGTCAACATGTCTATGTTATCGATACCGGTATTGATATTGATCAACACGATATCAAAGATAACTTAGGTACTTCTTACGCAGCAGAAGTTTGCGCGGATACCACTCAGTGTTCTGCAGACTATGACGACGACAACCAACATGGTACTCATGTTGCGGGAACAGTAGCGGCAGCTGACAATAACATTAATGTTGTTGGTATCGCACCGGAAGCGACAGTTCATGCAGTTAAAGTTTGTACAGGAGCGGGTAGCTGTCCTTCATCCTCTATTCTTGATGGTTTAGATTGGGCTGTTGCTGATATGACAGACCGTGGTATGCCAGCCGTTGCTAACTTAAGCTTAGGTGGTTCTGACTTCTCTGATAAGGGAGTATGTGACGAAACTGGTTACACCGGGACTCACGCTGTGGCGGAATCTTACTGTAACGCTGCGCACGCAGGGATGGTTGTTGTAGTTGCTGCAGGAAACTCTGCTGCTGACGCGGTTGACTATGCGCCAGCCGGATATGATTCAACAATTACTGTCAGTTCATACACTAGCTATGACGATTTCTTTGGTGAAGCCGTTTTCACTGGATTCAGTAACTATGGTCAAGGTCCTAATGATTTTAGTACCAATGATTCTGGTGTGATCACGATTGCTGCGCCTGGTAATGCAATTGTTTCATTAAATCGTACTCATGCGGTTACTACTTTAAGTGGTACTTCAATGGCATCACCTGCAGTAGCTGGTGCAGCGGCAATGATTATGGAAAAATATCCTCAAGCGATGGATTTTTCTGCATTCACTAACGTACGCCAAATGCTAGTAGATAACGCAACAATGCCTATCTCTTACACAGTTGATGATGGCAGCGATGCTCCGCATGCAGAAGGCTTGCTAAACGTAAGATTTCTTGACGAAGAGTAATTAGTGCAATCGCTTAGTGTTTAAACTAAGCATCCCCTTAAAAGCGCCAATTCATTTGGCGCTTTTTTTTGCTTGCAGCTTTTAGAAAGTTTCCAATTCGAAAAATTATTTTCTACTCAGAGATAAGCAGTTTAAGCAGTAATCAGCTCCAACGCCAGTTCATTTCAATGTTTCGAACGTTTCAAAGTTTCAAAGTTTCGAAGCTCTAAAACACTAAGATTCTGAATTTCATCAAAGCTACATTCTGTTACAAACACTACAAACCGTTACGCAAAAATCCTGCAAGATTAATTAAAGTACGTTTTTCAATTGATCTTATCAACAAGGAATATACCATGTTATTTTTGTCTAACCTTTTATCAAAATATCGCGCGATATCTAACATTTTAATTTGTTTGGGCGTTTTGACTATCTCTGCTTGTGGCGGATCGTCGAATAGTCATTCAACAGAACCTGAGCCAACTCCCGCTCCCGAACCGGTTTTAACCGATTACCAAGCAATAATCGATAACAGCGTTACCGGCGCGCTTCCGGGCGTGATACTTTCAATTGATGGACCGACAACAAATTTTCTTGGCAGTGCCGGTTTAGCCGATATTGAATCGAATACCCCAATTAAGACCTCAGATGTCATTCCCAATGGTAGCGCTGGTAAAAAAGCGACTGCGCTTTTGGTGTCACTACTTCACGAACAGGGTATGCTAGATATCGATTTAACCATCGATCACTACCTTTCGGCAGAGCTGCTTGAACAAATAGAGTTTAGCCAGCAAATGACTTTGCGTCAGCTATTAAATCATACTGCGGGCATCTATGACTATTTGGATGAAGCCTCTGCAGATGACTGGTTTAACGCCATTATGACTGATCCAAACAGCATAAAAACTGACGAGTTTGCGTTACAGTTTGCACTCAATCAACCAGGCTACTTTATGCCCGGTGAAGGATTTGAATATTCTAACACCGGCTATTTGTTGGCAGGTCTCATAATGGATCAAGTGCTGGGTGAGCACCACTATCGGACAATGCGAACTCTTATATTTGAACCGCTTGATTTACAGTCGACTTATTACAATGGGCTGGAAAAAGATCGTGGCGAAATCATTTCTGGCTACTTTGATGACGAAGGTACACTATTGAATACCAAGCCTGTGTATCAAAATATTGGTGTCGCTGATGCACCACTGGTTTCTAGCGCCTCTGATATGTCTAAACTTATTCGCGCCATTATTACAAACAAAGAGCTAATCAGTGATGCTTCGAGACAACTGTTGATAGGCTCACAGAACCTGAATCAACTGAGTGATAATTTATTCTATGGCATGGGTATGTTTAAGGAGGTAATTAATGGAAAAACCATTTATCATCATGGTGGCGATGAGCCCGGCTATATGACTTCAAATTTATATATTGAGGAAACAGATACCAGTATGACTTTGCTCATCAACTGTAATCTCTATGAAGCTTGCCAGCAACAAGGACAGCAACTAATCGACACAATACTCATCAGTTTGCTCTAGCGAGTCGGCCATATTTTTTGTCACTAAACAAATTTTGTTTTCATTAGAATAGCGAGCTGGACTCGCTATTTATCTGCATGACTATTTATTCAAGACAACCTTTTATCCGGCATAACCTTCTATAATAATTACGGTTTATCTAATAAAAGCAATGCCGCTTCGGTCATTGCCAAAACGCCTGTCTGGATAGTCGGTTGGGGATCAGGGGCAAACAACGCGGAATGCAAGGTGGGCAAACTTGCCCCTGTTTTTTTAGCCTTACGGTATTTTTCTGGATCAACGGTGCCTAAGCGAAACATTAAGCTAGGAATCTTAGGCTCTACTTGCCCATATCGGCCAAAGTCTTCCCCAACCATTTCTGGTTGCAAGTTAACGATATTTTCCTTTCCAAGGAGCTGCGTAAAAAGTTGAGTCAGTCGACGGGTTAATTTGGGATGATTATAAGCTGCCGGAGTAGACTCATCGAGAACGGTTACCACTGGCAACTGCTTTTCTCTTAATCCCGCTGCCAGACCAAGATGCCTCGTCATACGTCGTATTGAGTTAAGGGTATTTTTTCTGACCTGATCAGAGTAAGAACGCAAGGTTAGCTGTAACTTAACTTGATTGGGAATAATGTTATGTTGTGAGCCACCCTGTATTGAACCCACCGTAACCACGGCGGGTTCTAACGGTGAAGTTTCTCGGCTTACAATGGTTTGCAATGATTGCACAATTTGCGAAGCCAACACGATTGGATCTTTAGTGTTGTGTGGATACGCACCATGACCACCTTCCCCTTTGACTAAAATATCAACCGAATCAACATTAGCCATAGCGAACCCTTCTACGGTTCCAA
The DNA here is from genome assembly GCA_965230525.1 of Kangiellaceae bacterium. Classification (GTDB taxonomy): domain Bacteria; phylum Pseudomonadota; class Gammaproteobacteria; order Enterobacterales; family Kangiellaceae. The sequence goes on along the minus strand of OZ246008.1, from coordinate 1,856,549 downwards.
TTTTACCGGCAGGCATATCGGCTGAAACATGAATCGCTAAATTAAAGTCAGGTCGCGGGAATTTTTCGAACAAGCCTTGGGCAAGCATGGCTTTAGCGCCACCACTTCTCTCCTCTGCGGGCTGACCAATCATCACTAAGGTACCGGACCAACTTTCTTTTGCATCCACGAGCCTACGCGCTGTACCGGTGAACACCGTCATATGAATATCATGACCGCAGGCATGCATAGTGTAAGTTTGTTTGCCATCACGCCCCTGCATGCGCTTTTTGCTGGCATAGTCTAAGCCGGTTTGTTCTTGAATCGGCAAGGCATCGAGATCGGTTCTGATCATGACAGTGGGGCCTGGTCCATTTTTGAATACACCAACCACGCCATGACCACCAAAATTGCGAGTGACTTGAAAATTTAATTGATGTAATTCATCAGCAATCCGTTTAGCAGTTTGCACCTCGGCAAAAGATACTTCGGGATTTTGATGTAAATGCTTATATAGTCCCTCTAAATATTTATAATCTTGCTCAATTCGTTGAGTAAGTGTATTTGCAAACCCGCTGCCACTGATTATTAACCCAATCGCTAGCCAGAAACTCTTTATTATCATTATTTTTCTACTCTTGTGATAGTTTGTCATAGTATAGTTGACTCTTTGATTTCGCGTGCGTGATGGTTGTTTAGCACGGTCATTGATAACGAGTGATGATGCTCAAAGACGCCTAAGCCTTGCAAAATCTTTTAAGACATTAACAAACAATGTGGCACCATTACAAGCAATCGCTTAACAGCAATTTTTGCCTTTGCACTTGAAAAAGGAGACGTAGCGCTCCATCAACTCCTTAAACACGTAAAAACGAAAAAGACCTACAATTCACATTGCTGCGCTTAATTACTATTGTTTATCGGGTTTAAATTTTAGCCCTGCGAAGTGTCACATTGCTTCGTGAATCGACTCTAGTAGAGCAACTATCACATTTATAACTATTTAATGAGAAGCCAACTATGTCGGAAACATCAAAGTATCAACCACCCAAAGTATGGAAAATGGATCAAGCCAGCGGCGGTAAATTTGCTAACATTAATCGGCCCACAGCGGGAGCCACACATCAAAAAGAACTTCCCGTTGGCAAGCATCCGCTGCAGCTCTATTCGCTAGCTACGCCAAATGGCGTTAAAGTCACTATTTTATTGGAAGAGTTACTTGCCAAAGGTATCACGGAAGCCGAGTATGATGCTTGGTACATTGATATCAATGAGGGCGATCAATTTGGCAGCGGCTTTGTAGAGGTTAACCCGAATTCAAAAATTCCAGCTTTAATGGATCATTCCACTCAACCCGCGACACGTATTTTTGAGTCTGGCGCAATTATGCTTTATCTGGCAGAAAAGTTTAATGCTTTTATTCCTAATGATCCTCACGAAAAGGCGGAGTGTTTATCTTGGCTATTTTGGCAAATGGGAAGCGCACCATTCTTAGGTGGAGGATTCGGACACTTTTACGCCTATGCACCTGAAAAATATGAGTATCCGATCAATCGATATGCCATGGAATCAAAGAGGCAACTGGATGTACTGGATAAAAATTTAGCGAACCGTGAATATTTGTGTGGCAATGAATACAATATAGCCGATATGGCGGTTTATGCTTGGTATGGTGTGTTAGTACAAGGCAAGCTGTATGATGCGGCAGAATTTCTTGATGTTAAGTCCTATAAAAATGTCGTGAGATGGAGCGAACAAATCAAGCAACGCCCAGCGGTTAAACGTGGTCGACGAGTTAATCGAACTTGGGGAGAAAAATCACTGCAAGTCAAAGAACGGCATGATGCGAGTGATATCGATTAGTTAACGCCTCGTTTTGATTGATAAAGCTATTAGACAAACTAATAGCTTTATCACAACCTCATCATAACTTTGCCATCCAAGCTTCAATCGCTTTTTGCATCATCTTTAACTCAAACGGTATTTTTATTTCTCTTAAATTCGATAACTCCGAGGAGATATTTCGAATTTTAATTTCAGAAAATTTTCTCTAATCGCTTTGGCAAACTTGAGCTCAGCCAAATTATCATCATGGACTTTTCTATTTTCTCCATGAGACAACCGCATTGTGACTTCACCTTGAATCAGTTTTTTGAAGAAGACCGAATATTGGGTGGCTCATTGTCCCTATTTCTTTCACCTGGATTAAAATAAATCCCATTTAATAGTGTATTAATGAATAGCTCAGATTTCTTATGAAAATAGACGCTTCCACTTCCCGTATCTAAACTAACTTGTTCCGCTGAGGGAAATCCCCCATCCGTTGTATGTATTGTGGCTTACTTTCTTTATGAAAAATGCACTCATGTTTTTTTAACCATCCTTGATCAATATGAGATATGTATCGGGATAAGTCGATCCCGTTAGATAATACAAAATTATCACTTTACCGATAGCTTCAACCCACATCATTACTACGTTTTTCTCTTTGGCCTGGCAGCAAGTTTAAAACGAAATATCTATCCATTAAATCAAAAAACTTGTCTCGCCGCTCCTTTAGATTCTTAGTTAATTCTTGACTCACTATTTTTAACGGAGACTCTTGGGCGCAAAGATTGGCGTCGCTCAAACAAGTTAAAGTTAAGGTGATAGTTTTGAATAATCGATAGATATTTTTCATAAGTCCCCGGTAAACTTTGCTTTTATTTCTCCTGAACGTCATGGCATTGCCTGTTTCACTATGCAGTTTTTGTATCTCATAGATAAATAATTCAGTACCATTTGGAGCAATTACGCAATAATCTTCGATTAATTAGCATGTTGACGTCAAAGAATAGTCGATCGATACAACAGCATACAACTGTACTTAAATGATTAAACTGTGATATAAATTGCCTCGAAGCGTTGAGCTGATGTCATATTGTAAGTGAAGCGCTTACGAAAAATAAAACTGACACTAGCACACTGAACAACCAATCCCTTGAACAAATAGTTAGGTATACTTCAAAATTCTTAATTCAACCAGATAAGAAAAAATTGATTGGCAACGTCTTTAGGAGCTTCAAGTTTGCTCATACGTCAAAATAATAATTAAAGGATTAAATATGATTCCCAATGTTTTAACTGGCCAGCCCAAGCATAAACTAAAAAAGATTATCTTACTCGCGTCATCTTTCCCACTTGTTACTCTCCCTTTCGTTTCAACACTGGCAGATTCTAATCAAATTAACGAATCTCAAATACAAGAAAAAGGTTCTAGAATTAAACATTCGAGTGGTAAAAGTCTCAAGCATATAATCATCACAAGAAAGGAGATCGAGCAAAGTGGCGAAAACAGCGCTGCTGACTTTCTTCGAAATATGGTGGTTAATTCGACAGGGTCATTCAGGCCGCAGTCCGGGAGCCCACTACAGGGCATTGCCACTTTAGATATTTTTGGGATGGGCACTAACAAGACCTTGATTCTAATCGACGGGCGAAGATTGGCGAGGTCTGCATTTTCAGGCGATGTGCACGATCTCACTACAATTGCGTTAAGCCAAATAGAGCGAATCGAGATTCTTCCGGAGTCAGCTTCAGCAGTTTATGGCGCCGATGCCATTGCTGGTGTTGTTAACATCATCACGCGGACAGATTTCGACGGTTTGGAACTATCGATTGGCGGTGGGACGGCAGGATTACCAGAAAGTGGAGGTGACCGTCATAACGCATCTCTAATTTTTGGTAAAACTTATGACAACATAAAAGTTTCGGGTGGAATCGGATGGAATAATCGCGACATAATTTACCTTAGAGACGAATATTTCAACACGCCAGGCAGTTCTGTTTATGCGAATAACTACACAACTCTTTCTTCAGGTGGTTTTGACAACTTTGATTGGCAAACAATTCCCGACGGAAGCAGTAATGGAGCGTGCGACTCTGAAGATAATGCATTTTTCACACTAGGACAAAGATGCGCCTATGACTTTACTTTAGTGAGTGCCCACGAAGCATCATCAGAAAACCGGTCTGTTTGGCTAAATAGTTCTATGCAACTCAATGACCAAATATTACTTAGGAGCACGATTAGTCACGCGAAATCAAGCTCTTTTGGTCGATATGCCCCAGCACCTGATTCTAGTTACTTCTCTACCCCTCTTTCAGCTTCAAGTCCTAACAACCCTTCCAACCCAAACGGTTTCTACTATGATGCAGCACGCTTTCCAGATGGTGCCGAACCAATCAACTGGTGGCACAGGTTTGCGGCAATAGGAAACAGAGATGATAACTTTGAAAGTAAACTAACTGACATCCGCTTAGCAATTTCTGGCACTTCGGCTACGATGGATTGGGATATTGGACTCAGATATAGCAATTATGAAACCAGTGACATTGGTAAAAACTATGTACTAAGAGACGAGGCCCTACAAGCAATTGAATCGGGCAGCTATAGCTTAGCCAATCCACTTTCAAGTGGTGAGTCGGTATTGAATAATCTAAGAACTTCAATTGCTCGTGAAGGAGAAAATAAATTTTCTGAAATATGGGGCAATGCAACTCTCAACCTATTTCGTATCGCTGACAGACAAGTTCGTGCAAATTTTGGCATAGAGTATCGAAACGAAACAATGCGAGACATAAAAGATCCCATTCTCGAAGCCGGACGAGTCGGTGGTACTGCGGTTAATACCAATCGAGTAACTGTCCAGTACCTCAATAATATTAGTAAGAGTGGTAAGCGAAATATGTATGCTTATTTCGCAGATGTTGTTATTCCGGCTACTGAGTCAATTGATATCTCTTTAAGAGCCAGAAATGATAAATATGAAAATCTAGACACACAATTCTCCAATCAAATAATGATGGACTGGCGACTTTTCGACGGATTCAACTGGAACATCAGTTATAGCGAAGATTTTAGTGTGGCAAGACTTGATCTTCTGAGCCTCGAGCCTAGAACATTTGATAGTTCGGTTCCGCTCCAGCTAATTGACGGCTTTTTTCCACCGCTGTCTGAGTCGATTATACCAACAACACTTACCAACGAGTTTCTCGAGTCGGAAACATCAACTAGTTATGCGACAAGGTTTAGCTACCAATTTAGGGAATCGGATTTTATCGCTCTTAGATATATCGACACTCAAATTGAAAATCGAGCGCGCTTTTTTGGAGCGCAAGAGTCTGTTATTTATTCTACTTTTCAACTCACTCCGATAGCAAACACCGGGCTTGGTTTGGTCACGAACGACCGCGGAGCGATCACTAGCGTGATACACGGTTACGGCAATTTAGGAACTGTTGACTTGCAAGCCCTCACTTTAGATATGAATATAAACTATGGTTCAGAATTAATTAGTTTCAATCATACCTTACGAGCAAATCAAGTTCGCTCTTATAAAGTAGATGGTCAAGAACAAACCCAAATAAGCCTGTTTCATCCGAAGCTTAGAGCAAGCTTAAAAAACTCTATGGCGTTCGCTGACTTTGAGCTAGCTTGGAATTTCAACATCATTGGTCGAACTTCGGGAGCTCAACCTTCCGATAGCTGGAGTACCCATGATATTCAACTTAACTACTTATCTAAATGGGGCACCTTTAGTGTTGGAGCGCTCAATGTTCTCGAAGAAAAACCGCCAATAGACACAGGTAACTCCGGAAGTCGTAATTATGATTTCGATTTATATGATGCCGACGGTAGAGTCACTTATTTGCGATACCAAGTAAGCTTTTAAAACAAGGTGACATTATCGGTAGTAAGCCACGGCGAAAACTCAGATAAATTTGAATATGAAATTTCGGTTCTCAATAAAAGAGAACGAGCCGAAGTGAGTGGAAGCTAATAGTTTTTTAATCTAGTTCTGCTTAAACGAAATAACATCTGCACTCGAGTAACTGCCCCATTTATAATCTTGATGATAAATTAGCGGCAAAGACCAGCGGCGCTGTTTTGCTGAATCAAACAGAATCACGTTAAACGTTTAAAGCAAATAATTATGCAATGTAAAAAACAGCCGATAGCTCTGCAATTGCCGAGCTATCGGCTGAACCACTAAGGAATGGCGGGGCCACCATCCGAGATAACCCAAAGAAAATCATTGGTTAAAATATCTCTAGCCGATTGAGACTCTGGTGAAAAAGTGGAGTTCCCAGCATCAAAACTCACTCCGTTTACAAGAGTCTGTTGGCTCCACCCACTCAATAACGAGTCATAGTTATCGGTAGAAAGAGTTACGTTCAAAAACATATTCTGCATATTTCTGACGGCTGATATATTCCAGCCTCCAATGTTTTGGTCGAAAGCCCGAGCGCCATTAAACATTAACCTCATAGACTCGACACTTGATACATTCCAACCTTCGATATTTTGGTTGAACTGTACTGCTGTTTCAAACATCTTCTCCATATTAGTGACTTTAGAAACATCCCATCCGCTGATATCTTGATCAAACGCTGATGCTCCGCCAAATAAAAACCTCATACCGGTCACGTTAGAAACATCCCAGCCACCAATGTCTTGATTAAAATTTTGTGCTCCTCGAAACATACTCTCCATATTAGTGACTCTTGATACATCCCACGCGCCAATACTCTGATCGAAGTTTGTTGCAGCGTGAAACATGCTAGCCATATTAGTGACCTTAGACACATTCCAACGACTTATATCTCGATTAAATTGTCTAGCTGCCCTGAACATCTCTGACATGTTCGTTACATTTGATACATCCCAGTCACTTAGATCTTGATTAAAGATCGAAGTGCCAGCCAACATACCTTTCATATTGGTCACGTTAGAAACATTCCAGCTGCCAATATCCGCGCTAAACAAAAGGGCACGTCGAAACATTTCAAACATGTTAGTCACTTTAGATACATCCCACCCACTTAAGTCTTGGTCAAATGCTTCTGCATCTCTAAACATTCTTATCGCGGAAGTTGCACTCGATAAATTCCAAAGGCTTATATCTTGATCAAAGCTACGAGCACCTGAGAACATGCTACTAAAGTCGGTTACATTTGAAACATCCCAATTATCGAGAGGCTGATTAAATGACTCGGCACTTTGAAACATCCCAGACATAGTGGTCACAGTGGAAACATCCCAATCATTTAGATTTCCCGTCAAATTATCTGCATTGAAAAACATATTCTTCATATTGGTGACTAGTGAGAGATCTGGCGCCAAGTTGTCATTAATGACTAAGTTACTGGCATTATAAAAAGCCTGCTCCATGGATAGCCAGGGACGCTGTCCCCACTGTTCTATAGAAAGGAGCTTTAAAGAATCTGTAAGGCTGGAATCGGTAGTTGCGATAAAAAACGGTTGCGGAAATACACCTGTAATAGATAAAGTGTAGGTACCAGCAGCATCATAGTTATGGGTGATATCGCCAGTCACGTTTTCATCCACTTGACCGTCACCCCAATCGATGGTGAAGTCATAGTCTAATTGTGGTTTAGTAGTTACGGTAATCTGATTGTCTTCACTTGCGCCGGGATTATCAGTTTTCCATACCGTAATAAATGCTGTTTCAGCGATCACTTCAATGGTGTAATCAACACTGCTACTTCCGAGAGAGTTAGTGGCTGTGATGGTTATAGGCTCGGGCTCAAACTCATTGAAGGCTATTCCGAAAATTTCGCAAGTTAACCCGCTTTCAGCAACTCGTACTGCTAGCCCTTCAGGTAATCCCTCAGATTGGCACTCGGCTACTCTAGCTCCTTGATTGACTAACTCCACATTTAATTCAATATTTGTATAGAATTTAAATGATTGAGAAACTAGCTCAGGCAAAGTTTGTAAACCACCATCAAAGATTGTCCAGTTGAATAATTCGACTAAGACATCACGAGATGCTTGTGCTTCCTCAGAAAACTGACTAATACCACCGTCAAATTCTACGCCTTGCTGAACATTAAGTTGCGACCAACCAATTAATAATGCGTTGTAGTTGTCGATTGAAAGTTCAACGTCAGAGAACATACTCTCCATCGTTTGCACTGATGAAACATCCCAAAGGCTAATATTTTGATCAAAAGCGAAGGCTTCAAAAAACATCCCCGACATGTTGGTCACATTGGACACATCCCATACACTAAGATCTTGATTAAAGCTTTCGGCTTGCTCAAACATTTCTGCCATATTGGTGACGCTAGATACATTCCAACTGCTAATATTTTGATTAAACGCTTTAGCTCCGTCGAACATCTGATTCATAGTGTTAACATTGGAGACATTCCAACCGCTAATATCTTGATTAAATCCAGCCGCGCCCAAAAACATATCTGACATATCGATAACGTTCGAAACATCCCAATTTCCAATGTCCTGGTTGAAGTCAAGTACTCCCATAAACATACCCGACATATCCGTAACATTTGAAACATCCCAGCTTCCGATATCTTGATTAAACTCGACTGCCCCCGAAAACATATCCGCCATATTAGTTACGGCAGAAACGTCCCAGTTAAAAAGTTCTTGATTAAATTTTTCAGCAAAGAAAAACATTTCAAACATATTTGTCACCGATGAAACATTCCAACTACCGATTACTTGATTAAATGATAGAGCGCCGCTAAATGTACTCGACATGTCAGTCACATTCGAAACATCCCAGGCACTAATATCACTATTAAAATTAATCGCATCTAAAAACATTTCTTTTAAGCTAGTTACTCTGGATAAGTCTGGGGTTTCACTGTCATTAATGACAAGATTCCCTGCACCTTTAAACGCACTCTCCATCGACAACCAAGGGCGATTACCCCACTGTTCAATGGTCAATAATTTAAGAGCATCTGAATCATCTTCAAAAAACGGCTGAGGATATTGGCCGGTTATAGAAATTTGATAAATGCCTGGAACATCGTAGGTATGTGTAATTTCAGTAGTAACCCCCGAATCAATATTCCCATCACCCCAGTCAACGTTGTAGTTATAACCAAAGTCGGGAGCGATATTCAAAGTAATTTGGTCACCGTTGCTTATTCCGTCTTCGTCGGTATTCCATGTTGTAATGAAAGGTTCTGCTAGTTGAGTTTCAAACGTTACCGTCGCATCCGAACTCCCACTGGCATTAATAGCGGTAACCGAGAAACTACTTTCTGCGGTCACCGCGCTCGCTTCACCGTTAACTTGACAGGTGTTTGAATCAACAGAAATAGAAACGGCAAAGCTCTCTGGCGCGGAAGCTATTAAGCATTCGGTAATTTCTCCGCCACCACTGTTACTTAATAAAATGTTCACTAACTGGTCTTGAACAAAAACTAAATTCTCAATATCGGCCAATTGGGGAGCTTCAATCACAATGGTTAGAGAAACGAGAGCATCACTAGAGCCCGAAGTATTGGTTGCCGTGATTGTATGGGTAGTGCTAGCTTGGGTCAGGGTTGGGCTTCCACTAATTACGCAAGTACTTGCATCATCAGAAACTGCGACGCTAACCCCTTCAGGTAAACCATCGGTAGCACATTCGCTAATCTCACCACCGCCAATATTTTCCAACGAGAATGCAAAATCTTGATTGAGCAATAATGTTTGTGGTTCATGCTCTTGAAGATTGGGCGAAGCAAGTGGCGTGACAATTCTTATTTCAATAGTAGCGCTACTAGATCCAGCAGAATTAACCGCTGTAATAGTGTGCACAGTTGCAGCTTGAGGCTGAGTTGGCGTTCCACTAATTTCACAACTACTTCCATCAGTTGAAATGGCAAGGTTGAGCCCCGTCGGCAAACCATCTGTATCACACTGAGTCAACTCGCCCCCTCCGATGTTATTGAAGATGAGTACCGAAATTTCCGAATTGACTGTCAACGCTTGTAAATCAATTGCAACTAATTCCGGTGCAAGTAGCGATGCCGGCGGACTAGGCTCCTCTTCATTACTACCACCGCCTCCGCCACCACAAGCGCTAAGAATGAGAGATAGAAGTAATATACATAATTTCATAAGTGGTTGATTATCTTTCATGGTTCTTTCCTAATCCATTGGTTGCAATGCTGAATTATTAATGTCTAAATCGTGGATTCAAAAATCAGCAGTTCTATAGCGGGTTGTTACATTTGCGGATAAATAACACATAAGATAGCGCCGGCTCGTTTAAGTGAGCGCTGTATTAGTCGTGGTATTTTTTCCTATCAATCGTTGTATTTATTCAACAAGCTGCAATTAACTTGAATTGAGTGCAGCTTGCCAATTTACTTTGCTATGTCATAGCGTCGCTTGGTTTCCGATTAATACGATTAATTGCCTTAAAAAATGATCGATTGTACGTATTCGGGTAAAACCGAGAAATCAGCTTCAGTTGGAACTCCACTACGAATATCAAACACCGCAATGTTATTCGCAGCGTTTTGTGAGTCTAACTCTCGTCGAGTGCAAACCAAGAATTCTGTATTCTTCAAACTGACTGAGACTCGCAGTCCGTCATCATCATCCCGAACACCCGCGTCAAAATCGTTCGCAATAGCCCTAAGGGAGAAACGCACGATATTATCGATATCAAGCAATTCAAAACTTTGTTCGGCCTCGACGGTATCCACCACCGAACAAAAGCCTGGAGAGTCTGAAACTCGAACTTGCGGCGCATTGTTTTCATCAAGATGGATACCATCAAAATCTTGACTACCGGGATTACCATTCGGAGGGTTAACAGCAAAGAAAGGCGCTCCTTCAGTATTTCCTTCTGCATCACGGGCTTCACCCAAAACGCCAAATATAATTACATCTGTGCCTTCGCCCCCGTCGAAAAAGTCACTGCCATCACCCGGCGCCCAAATAAAAACGTCATCACCGTTTTGCCCAAAAGCTCTGTCCCGATTATCTGAGCCGTTACCATCATCATCCACATTAGAATTGAAATCTTCGGTACCGCCAATCAGAATATCGTCACCATCACCAGCAACCAGCAGGTCAACACCTAACCCTCCGATTAAGATATTATCTTGAGCATCGCCATTTAAAACATCGCCAGCTCGTAAACTTTGATTAGGGGAACCACCAGGCCCGCCGGGGTTAAGTGATAACAGAGGATGAGACTTTTGATTGCTATCGGAACCAAGTACCGCGACAAACTGTTTAACAACCGGCGTATCATCAGGTACTTCGACGTCAGTATCTTCATAATCACTATCACTGCCACAGCCAGCCAACAATGTAGCAGCGAGCACGCTTACTAATTTGAGTCGTTTGAAGGCATTTGCGGACGGCTTGCTTGAAATGTATGTGCTTGTATTATGTGTTCTAATTTTCATTTTAAATTACTCCACTTATCTATCTAAACTTTTATGACTGTTGATTCATTTTGTTATTGTGCGCTGGCAGCAGAGATAAGCTCAAAGGCTTGCAGCGGTAGCTGTGACATATCAACCTCTTGTACTGGCACTTGTCGAATGTCAAAAATCTGCTGAGTAGCGTCAGTTCTGCCTGGGCAAACTACAAATTCAACACTCTTTAAATGAATAGCAACTCGTAATCCATCATCTAAAGTTGCAGGATCGAGATTGGGGTCGGCCGCAAGTTCAGCTTCAAAATTATCTCTCGGACCACGCAGTACAAATCGAACCAAATGATCAAGTTCTAACTCTTGTAGACCTGCTTGATTATCGGAGTCTCTTTCTACAATTTCACAAAACCCTGGACCAGCTGCAACATTGACAACCGGTAAATTTTGCTCATCTAAGAATATTCCGTCGAAGTCTCTAAGAGTGGTAGGAGATGGCGGACTAACAGCAAAAAAAGGAGCTCCTTCAGTATTTCCTTCTGCATCGGTTGATTCACCGATTAGCGTCATAAATAAAACATCTACGCCTTCACCACCATCGAAGAAATCGTTGCCATCGCCCGGTGCCCAAAGAAAAATATCATCGCCATTTTCTCCGAATCCGCGATCGCGGTTTAAGCCATTAAAGTCTTCAGTACCGCCGATTAATATGTCATCACCATCACCGCCAAATAAAACATCGATACCAAGCCCCCCAATAAGTACGTCGTTGTCAGCACCACCACTAATCACATCTCCCAGTTGTAGACTTTGATCGCCCCCGCCATTTGAACCACGATTGGCACTGTAAATAGATGCGATCTCGGTATTACTACTGGTAGCACTATTTAAATCTGTCCCCACAATAACTTCTGCGCTCGAAGTGTGAGCATACAAACCTGCAATCATTAGAGTGGTTAAGACAGATGCAGTGTGTTTTTTTAATTTCATGATTTTTTCCTCAGCTAGTTTTAAGTTTCGTCACGCTCAAATTTTGCGTTAACCAAGCGTTTTTCCATTCAATAGTTTGTCTTGGTGAGTGGATATACTGGCGTCTTGAAAAAAAGTTGCAGCTAAATGAAAAATTTTTTTCAATCCGTTTTTGCAGAACTTATTTTTAAGATTATTGTAATTTTTGAACTTGAAATTTAAGGTTTTAGATAGCGTTTGTTCGAGAGGTTATTCTTATTTGCGGCACTAAAGTAGCAGTGAAAAGAATCGACGTTTCATCAAAGGCATTCTCAAAGCCGTCCTTGCTAATGTGAAACACTTAACATTATGCTCAAATTCTTCTACCAGAGCATTCATTACCACGCTCCTTACCACGCTGATAACCACGCTAACAAATTACCCTGCACACCCTTTGCAGAAAGGCTTGTGCTTTTTTTGTGGGAAAGCTTTTTTACGCCAAACACCCAACAAGCCAAAAAGGGCGAGCTTAGTCAGCAACTAATATTGACTTGCAGTCAGCAGTTAGCTAGCTAAAGCGACTTACGGCAGATTTGTCGACACTGAGAGATAAAATTGAGGGTGGTGACATAGTCAACCACTTTGCTTTAAATAAAAAATGACCATGAAAGATCAACAGATACTCATTGAACTTTTAGCCCGCTGCGGACTAAAAGATCAGCAGGCACTCAAAACACTTTACCAAAAGTTGTCACCCTACTTGAATCAAGTCGCCTACAACATCGTCAGGTCAGATGATTTGAGTAATGAGATTTTGCAAGATGTTTTTGTACAAGTATGGAATAACGCGAGCGAGTATCGAGCAGACAAATCAAAGCCGATGACCTGGTTAACCAGCATCACCCGGTATAGAGCCTTAGACCGTCTAGCAAAAGAAAAACGCCATTTAGAAAATCGCTCTTTAGAGACAGAGCTCGACACCCTCGACTCGGAGAACAACTCACCTGAAATCAGTGCATCCCATGGGCAAGCACAGGTTGATTTAAAAACCTGTTTGCAAACACTAAACAAGCGAGGCAGGAGCTGCATCACTTTGGCTTATCTCCAAGGCTATTCTCGAGATGAACTGGCGATTAAATTCAATACTAATGTCAATACTATTAAATCGTGGTTACATCGCGGTGCCAAAAGGTTGAAAAAATGTCTGGAATACAAAACTCAGATTGCTTAGATGATGAGCAACTCGCCTTTGAATATGTTTTGGGCACATTGAAAGGAGAGTCTCGCTCAGGTTTTGAAAAGCTGATGCGGGAAGATGAACAAGTTCATAACCTAGTATTAACTTGGGAAGAGCAATTGATTCATTTATATTCCACGCACGAAGTTCGTAGCCCTTATCCTAAGAGCTGGCTAGTCATTGAAACAAGAATAACAAAGGCACGCCGAATCCATCAGAGTAAACGCGGTTGGTTTAGCAGACACTTGTGGTTACCTTGGTTGGTGTCTGGCGCACTTTCAATCATGCTCCTCTTTAACAGTACATTGATCCACCACCCGCAACCGGAGGCTTCAGGAATGCCTCCAGTCGATTATGTTGCGGTCATGACAAGCGAATCGGGTCAGGCAACCCTAAGCGCTTTAGCCAATGATCAAACTAGACGTATGTGGCTTCACTGGCAAGATGTAAAATTGCCTAGTGAAAAGAACTACCAGCTATGGGCGGTATCAAGAAGTGATGGAGAAACTCGCTCAATCTCTGTAATCGCAGATACTAGTACCAAGTTCTTAAATCTTACTGAGGCCGAGTGGCGACTTGTCAGAGATGCTGATTCGCTTGTACTAACCCTTGAAGAAGTGGGAGGATCTGCTATTGATGAGCCCAGCAACCAATTAGTCGCTAAAGGGCTTTGCGTTAGGTTAATCGCGGAAACGTCCGATGTTTAAGGGTAAGCTTAATTTCAAAGAAAGGTGGCCACGCATCACTGGGAAAAGCGTGTGTTTGGCTTGCTCTTTTTTGTTTCTAAACTTTGCTGAAAGCACAGAGATGCTCATTAGGCCAATAGCGGATAATCAGTTGCGTCAGTGTATCGACAGAATAATGAACGACAACGGTTGGACTAAACCCAGACAAGTTCAGTTTATAAAGTGCCATAATCAAGCGATTGTCTCGACACAGGGCATTCATCAATTTTCGAGCATTCGATCTTTATCGTTATATAAGAATAAAATACAAACAATTGATCTCACTCACTTTAATCATTTACATACGATTAATCTAGCTAACAATCAATTAAACCGTTTAACCCTTACGGATCTTCCTAAGTTAAACAAATTGTATTTATTTAGGAATGATTTATTGCAATTGAGTTTGAAAAACCTATCCAGCCTTACGCAAGTTAAAGCCAACGACAATCAAATTAAACAACTAAAGCTAACGGCCCTACCCAAACTGGCGAAGCTTTATTTGTTTAACAATCAACTCAAACATGTTGAATTACAAAGTTTATCCCAGTTGCATTATCTCGATGTTAGACAAAATCCAATGCCCGATGAGTTTTACGATTTTTTGGATGAGCAGGACAACTTAACAGCTCGTCATGACGGAAATGCCGATGATTGGGATTAATTTACCGCAGACCTGCGCATTTCAATTAATCACTGTCAATTACCCGCTATCAATTACTAATGGATAGCCCAGCCTTGCGAAACACATAATGAACTTTAGAAACAAATTTTCACCGCTAATTTTGGTTGCCTTTTTTTGGCTGGGATCGATACAAGAAGTTGGCGCTAAGGTTCCTAATAATCATAATTCTGGGAATGACATTGATTCTGGGAATGAAATTGATTCAGCAAATGGCGTTCTAGCGAACACAAACCTGGAAGTTGGATTTAGGCTACGACACGAACAGGTCGCGCAAGGCAAGCAAAGTGCACATGCCAATACCGTAAAGTTGAGAGTAAGTTCAAAGTCCTTAATCAATGAACATTGGCAGGTAGAAATAGAACTCGATCACGTACAAGCCTTGTCTGACGACCATCATAGTGATGGTGTTTTAGCAAATGGTCAACTGGTAATAGCCGACCCCGAAGGTACCGAACTAAATCAAATTTTTATTGATGCGAAGTTTGATCTCTTTAAAGCCCGACTCGGCCGACAAAAGATAGCTTATTCCGATCAGCGATTTATTGGCAGCGTAGATTTTCGTCAAAATGATCAAACGTTTGATGGCCTTTCATTAAATATTGACTTGTTCACATCATCACAATTGGATTATGCATTTATCAACAATGTTAATCGAATTTTTGGAGATGATGCTTCATCGCATTTGTCACCAGAAGATTCTCGTTTTGAAGTCTTAGCGGGAATTCGTCCGGCAGCGCTTCAAGGTAACCACGAATTAGAAGGACACTTGATAAATTTTTCAGTGAAAGAGTGGGATTATCTAGAACTAAATAGCTACTTTTACAGCGTGAACAACCAAACGCTGCCAAGCTTTTCTAATCAAACCCAAGGCATTCGCGCAGAGTTCCAAAAACAGTTCAACAGAGTACGTCTATTGGCTAATCTCGAGCTGGCCGCACAAAAACAACAAAAGTCAGCGATTGAGGACTGGATAGGCTACAGTATGTTTGAATTTGGTGCACGCTACCAAAGATTTCAGTTAACGCTAAGGCAAGAGCTACTGAACCAAAAAAATGGACAAGCATTTATTACACCTCTCGCCACACTGCATAAATTTAATGGTTGGAGTGACCAGTTTTTAGTCACGCCTGATGAGGGGTTAAACGACCGTTTACTGCGACTGCAATGGAAGAAGCGCCCAATCACCGTTGACCTCCGTTATCATCGATATTCGACACGAAAAAATGCCACGCCACTCGGCAGCGAGATTAATATTGACCTTATTTACTCTCCAGCAAGAAAACACGAAGTGAGAATTAGATATGCAGATTTCGAAGCCGATCACAATCAGCAGATTATTGCAGCCTCTGTGAAGAAACTGTTTTTGATTTACACCTATAATTTATAGAACCGTGGCTTCGTCTTGATTATTACTACACCCTCTTTCTGACATCTGCTTGTTATAAATGCCGCTTATCAATTTGTGTTTTATTGAAGTGGTGGAGTTATCTCATTTTGCTATCAAAATTATAAAGAATTACCACGAATATCAATTTAAATTCCACGCTCGCTTAAACGCACACTTCAACGCCTGCTCGCTATGCTTGGCTTCATTAAACAAATAGGCTCTTGGCTGAGAGCTCTTTCCCCTTAACGGCAAATTAATAATGACTAGGAGGTCCACATGCTAACAGTCGAACAATTTACTGAACAGTTATTAACGCTAAGCGCTGAGTATCGGAGAGATAACCTTTGGGTTAACAATTGGGCCGAATGGGATAAGCCAGCAAAAATGGCTGAATACATTCATTACGCCTATAAATTATATGCAGCAACCGCGAGCAACCGTTTAAAGTTGACTCTTTTAGGCGGCACAGAAATTCGTTTGAACTCAACATTAATTCAAAATTTTGGTGTTACTGGGGTCAGCGGTATTCAAGACTTAAAAACCAGAGATATTGTTTGTGACGCTATTGACAAAAGGTTGGGTTTACTTAAAAACCATTCACAATCTGCCACTAAACCAGACAAATCTTATGTCGGTGTCACACGCACTGGCAGTATTTTGAGTGAAAAAGCTTGGACTCCCATTTTAAATGATGCGCTAATTATCGGCGCGATCACCGCTGGTCAAGGGTTTGCAATGGCATTAACTCCAATCGAACAAGCCGACTGGAACACAATTAATCTCGCTCACCAGCAAGGTAAAAAAGTTAAGCAGAAACCTTACATGGCAACCGGTGCCGGTGCGAAAAGCAAGTTTTTAACCGACAAATTCGAAAAGAAAAGTCCATCGAAAGAAGTCTGGAAGAAATTCTTTAATTCACAAAAAAGGATGTTTTTCGATTGCAAAACACATGCTCCACGTGTTTTTACCCGTGAGTTGTTAGGGCTTTATTTTTTCGGCTATAAGCCTGAATTTTCACCTATTCAATTAGGTTTTTCAGCGGGCAGTAAAAAGCGAATGACAGACTTCAAAACCTACTTGCGAAACCTAAGATCGGTTGGATTTCATAAAGGTATCGCTAGCGAGAAGAAAATTATGCAAGCCATTTCGATGTTTTTATTTGAAGATAAAAACGCAATTGGAAGTCCATGGCCAGTGGACACCAAAGTGCTCGAAGATACTTATTCAGAATATCTTCACTAACTTTAAACCTCTTACGGCTCTAAAGCGTTCGGATTTCGGGTGACTAGTGTTTTACCGCCCTAAACCACTCGCTTTAGATCCCTTGAATTCATATAATATTTTCAACACCTCAGTCTCCACTTTTCCGAGTACCCCATTAAGACCTAAGGATTTTTGCATTGAGCCTAGCTCTTAAACCTAGGTTCAATGGTTTCATTATTTCCACGCGCTTAATCTCGATACGCTCCTCTTTACCAATTAGACTATCGCAATTCGCAATATTCGAGAGCTCAACCTGACCGAGTTGATACTAAGCAACCACAGTTAAGTGCAACTTTTTCTTGGGGATGTCGTATATCAACCATTTAACCGTTTTGCGCTCACTAGCCTAATGGGAAGCTTGATACCTCTCGTTTGCGTTTTGCTTTTACCGCGCATAGAATCCAATTAGAACGCATAGGAATTGACTGACATGGGTTTATCACTCAAAACAATCGGCGAATTTACAGTATTTCTTCACGACCAAGAGCTTTCGTTACCAAAATCTAAACGTACGCGAGCGCTACTCGCTTATTTGGCGATCACTAACCGGCCGCATCGTCGTGACCGCTTGTGTGAGTTACTTTGGAGCATACCCGATGATCCTCGAGGAGCGCTACGTTGGTCATTGAGTAAAATTCGCTCATTGGTCAATGAGCCAAGTGTGGAAAGACTTGTTGCTGATCGAGAGCGAGTATCACTCTCTGGCGAAGACATCGATACTGATTTGGCAAAAATAAATGCTCAGATTTGCAATGAACACATGTCAATCCAACAGCTTGAAGACCTTCTTAATCATTTAGAGTCACCGTTTCTGGATGGAATGGAGTTAAATGATCAAAGCTCATTTCAGCAATGGCTAACCGCAGAACGTAAAGAAGTTAGCCGAGTGCAATGTAAAATCCTTTCAAGACTAGCTCAACATGACGAAGTTCCGCGAACAGAACAGCTTGCTTGGATTCGCCAATGGCTGGAGCGAAATCCCTATGACAAACAAGCAGCTAGCTTGCTGTTACTTAAATTAGAACAACTCGAACTCACATCCGAACTGAAAGCGATGTCAAAAGAGCTCGAGAACAGGTTCAGAAATGCAGGAATAAGTTGGTCGACAAATAAAGCCACCAATCAAGCGCAAGAACTTGGCCAACAATCAATGTTGTCCAGCCGAGAACTACTCACTCGACAACGGATTAAATTTTGTACCACGGGTGATGACGTTCGAATCGCTTACGCCTCAATTGGTGAAGGCCACTCCATTGTAAAAACGGCCAATTGGTTAAGTCACTTAGAATATGACTGGAATGCCCCCATCTGGAGCCCTCTTTTTAGAGAGCTAGCTAAAGATCATCATTTTGTTAGGTACGATGAACGCGGAAATGGTCTATCGGATTGGGATGTCAAAGAAATTTCTTTTGACTCATTTGTAGAAGATCTCGAGACTGTCATATCCGTTAATCAGCTTGATAAATTTGCGTTACTTGGAATTTCGCAAGGCGCCTCGGTCGCTATAGAGTATGCGAATAAATATCCAGAAAAAGTCAGTCATCTTATCCTTTTTGGTGGTTATGCAGCAGGTTGGCGAGTTGGTGCAACTGAAGAGCAAATTAAAGAACGTGAAGCGATTATGACCTTAACTCTAGCTGGTTGGGGCCAAGATAACCCGGCGTACCGTCAAATCTTTTCTTCCACGTTTATGCCCAATGCAAATCAACAAGAATTAGATTGGTTTAATGAATTTCAAAGACTAACAACTTCACCAGCAAATGCGGTTCGCTTCTTATCCGAATTTGGTGATATTGACGTCCGTCACCAACTCGCGAAGGTAAAGGTACCCACGCTAGTCATCCATTCATTGGGCGACCAAAGAATCCCGGTGGAAGTTGGAAGAGATATCGCTTCGCAAATCCCGGATGCGGAGTTTTTAGGGCTCGAAAGTAACGGGCATTTATTGCTAGCTAGAGAATCAGCCTCATCGGTGTTTGTTCAAGCGGTAAGAGACTTTATCGCAAATAACTGATAATAGCTTTTACTAGGCCTTGAATGATTTTCTTTCAATTACTTTTGGTTTCTAATCAAAAACTGCCGCTCCGCTGATAAATTGTATAATTCAATCAACGGCTTTTTCTGACTTTGATTAGAGAGTGCTATTAAATCAATTTTAAGTTTTCCATTGGAATCAAACTGACTTGCGAAGGTCCCCATATTAGGCATATCGACACGCCAGTGGGTTAATTTTCCTAACACATAATTTCCAAACAAAAAGGCTTCGTACTCATTGGCCAGCGTTAAGAAATCGCTGAAGGAGAACCCTTTTAACGACTTTTGCGCTGCAAACGCCGCTTTAAAAGCGAGTGCGCGTTGGCTTTTCTTTTTTGCCGCTAATTGTAATTGAAACGAGTGACGAGTTTCATGCAGCAAAAAAGCTAACGAAGCGAATTTAGGTTGTTGTTTCAGTTTATCCGGGTTGAGGTAAACAGCTCCCGGAGCGGACTGATTAAGATCGAAATCAAAATAGACCATTCGCCCTGGATAACTATGATTATCGATTAATAGCTTTGGCGCAGTCACCCCAAAGGTTTGAATTTCTAACTCAAACACCCGTTTCAGCCATGGGAGCTGTTGTTCAATGCTAAGTGATTCCCAATTATTTATCGCTTGAGTTAAAGCTTCATCTTTAGCAATTTCCTTTAGTAACTTTTCCGCATCGGATAGGACATGTTGATGGGCTGATACGAGAAACTCTTTGAGCTTTGGCTGTAAAACGAAAGCCTCGGGGCGTTGCGCTTGAAGTTGTTGATTAGCAAAAAACTTGGCTCTTTCGGCTTGTTGATTCTTATTTTCAGCCATTGCGGTGCCATGACTCATACTAATCAAACACACTGTTACAGTCAGTAAAATGGATTTAAGCATTAAATAGATTCCGATATATGTTCGAACAAAAGATTATATGGTCGAACAAAAGATTATTTTGATTGTTTATTGGGCTGTTTGATCTTTAAACAGCTGATTCTTCAACGGGTTAGGGCTTTAACAGTTGCGATATTTATCATTTAGCCCTACCCCAGATAAAATAAGCGGGATTGCTTTTTGTAACCGAGACTCTCGAGTGGCTTGTCGCTTTGCTGCTGCAATATGCACTGCAAATTCTTTTTGTTTATAGCTGGTGAGCTGTTCAAATTGCTGGGCTAGTGCTTTATCCTCAGCTAATGCGTCAGCAAGTTCTTCAGGTATATCAAATTGTGTACTCGGTTTGGCTTTGGCAACAACTTTTCCTTGTTTTTGCAACCTCACCGCCTCATCCACGTACGCCCGAACTAATTCAGGATTCACTTCACTGATATCCGCAAAGCGCCATTGTCGCATACCTTTTGTTTTACCTTGCTGAGCGTTTTGCAGCAGTTTTTTAGAATCTTGTAATAAAGCACCATTAAAAAACCAAAGTCCTGCGTAGTGTTTGAACGCACTAAGACCGACCACATTTTTTCCATTATAAGTGTAAACCGGCGCGCCCCATTTTATGGTTTCTTGTAGCTCAGCAGACAACAGTATTTCACGTAACACCACTAGCAAGGCTTGCCATTGACTGTGCTTTTCAATGTATTGCTCTACTTGGGTTATTTTTTTTTGCATGACTTGACCGCTATTTAATAGCTATTCAATTGTGAGATATTAACAAAGCCCCGCTATTTGCTGCAACAACTCCCATTGCTTATCTTGCAAAAGTAGCGAATCTCTTAACTCAATCCGATAATGGCTTAACAAGGCTTGAGATATATCTCACAAACTCATGCAGCATAGGCTTCTTCCCATAATCCCTCTAGCTTGGCAAACTGGCTTCACTGTTTAAGCATCCAAAAGGGACGTAAAATGGCTAGTAACAAACATGAATGGGCAACCTTTTATAAAGGACGATTGAGACTAAAGGCGTGCATTTGCTGTGGTCAAATGTCACTTCCAAGTAACGCTGATGACTACTGTGAAAAGGGGAATATATCATCAAGTCCAATACTCAAAGCAGGGTATTCGCTGACCAAGCCGATGATGAGACATCAGCGCGCGGGTTAGTTAATAACTTCAGCCAACTGCGAAAAATCTTGGTCAATGAGTGCCAGCTGCGCTCATTGTCTTACCAATACATTTTACTCGCCTGTGAACAAGCTCATGC
Source organism: Kangiellaceae bacterium (assembly GCA_965230525.1). Lineage (GTDB taxonomy): Bacteria > Pseudomonadota > Gammaproteobacteria > Enterobacterales > Kangiellaceae. The sequence goes on along the minus strand of OZ246008.1, from coordinate 1,834,962 downwards.
GTATTATCACAAGGGTTATTCATTTGAGGCGAGTATCAATGCAGGGCTTAGCTTTGTGGAAGAGCTAGCAGGTAGTTTTTAAGGCTTATGCTACGCCCACAATAGCCCTCTTATGCAAACACGGTCCTGCAGCCGATTGTCATCGGTTCACGCCTTGCTATTTAACGATTGGGCAGGGCTTAGCCCGCTTCAATTCAGTTAACATTCATCGCATCCCATCTATACTTTACCCAAGATGATTAGCAATTGGTGTGTTAGCATACCCAACCAATGCAAAGTTGAGTCAGCCAATGAATTTGACGTTTATTTTGACGCTCAAATTTGCAACAAGCTAGTCCGTATAAAAAGCGAAGCCTAAGGGTTTCGATTCTAATAGAAGGTTATGTCTTGTTGAATTATAAAGTATCAACTCTTACATTCTTACTTACTCTCACTCTGTCGCTCAACCCAGCATCATCTCAAGCGATACCTGAAGTCATAGCTGCATGCGAGCAGGCTTTGAAGTCAGGTGACTATCAACAAGCCGAATCAATTTGTGTTGAGCAATTGAAAAAATCAGAAAGCACTTCTCAATTACCACAGACCCTGCAGCTGAGACTAAGCCTGATCGATATTTATCATGCCTTGGGGAAAACGGAGTTAGAGGAATCGGAGTTAGCACGGGTAGCCCGCCATATTAATTCTTCTCAATCTTCAGAGGTCACTTACCGCTGGAATCGTCAGATGGGACGACTCGCCTATTTTAAAAAGCAATTGGAGAAAGCGAAAAATTATTTGTACAAAGGATTGGAAATAGCGCAACAGACGGGCAATCAATTATGGATAAGTAAAAGTTTAAACGACGTTGGCTTAATCGAATCTCAGCTCAGCAACTACAAAGAATCGTTGACACATTATAAAAATAGTTTAGCGATAAAACGACAACAAGGCGATGGTTATGCCATCGGTACAACATTAAATAATATAGGCTTAAACTACACTAAACTAGAGAACTATTCTAAAGCAGTAGAGTTTTACGAGAACGCCTTGTCAGCCTTTTTGAGTTACACCGAACAAGCGCAGTTTGATCGCCGAGTATTCGATAACATTAATCATCTCTACGAAGACCTTGCCATTGCATACAGTCAGCTTGACAATCAAGTCAAGGAATCATTTTATGAAAAGAAAACACTGGAATCTATTGCCAAAAAGAACTCTCCTAGACAGCAAGCACGAGCATTAATTAATATCGCTAAACTTGAACTGCAATCAGAAAAACCAAAATCAGCGCTAGTTTTTTTAGATCGCGCAGCAGCATTGCAATCGATGGGGCAATTTGACCTCAGGCTGGAGCTAGCACTCGAAGAGTCGAAAACATTTGTTGCCTTGGAAGATTTTGAAAATGCCATTACACATGCAAATGCCGGTTTAATTATTGCCGAGCAAAAAGGCGATCATCTGGTCATGTCCGATCTCTATCAAGTTTTGAGTACTTCCTATCAAATACGTGACATACACACCGCATTTCATTACTTACAACTGCATACACAATCCAGAGAAACCTACCTGAAACAAAAATTCGACTCTCAACTGAACAAGATACAACTAAAAATAGAAAATCAACAAGTAGAACACCAGCTAATGGCTGAAAAAGTGGCCAATGCCGAAAACCAGGCAAAAATTCAACGCCTAACTCATTGGACCTTGCTGACAGTCATGCTACTGATACTTTGTTTTGCAATTATCTTTATTGTTGTTTACAAAAGATTCAAAGAACGGCAAGTGCTTCTTCAAAGTATCAAATCTCATCAACAGCAATTAATGATGTTGGATGATAAATTTGGTGACTTAAACCAAACAAAAGTTGCCATTAGTTCGACTACCGACCCAAAGCAAAACTTACGCGAGGTATTGGTTAATACCATGCTCAATGTAATTGCTATTTGGGAAAAGCACACGGGTAGCAACAAAATTGAACTCGCTGAACAGAGTAAACTTTGGACCGTATCGATTGATAATGGCAACCTAAGAACTCGCTCGCTTGATAAATACCTTTCTTTAGACAAAATTCCGGCTAACCCTAAATGGCGCAATGTGGCCGGAACCTGTCATTTTGTTTTGTCAGATGAAACCTTGGATGCTGGCGCTCGCAATCAATTAAAGAAAGATTTAGATAGTGTCATGCTTGCCGTGAAAACATTTTCTTTGTCGGCACAGCAACCATAACCAATGAGTGCTTAGCTATTAACATCATGATTAGGCTCTAAGTAACCGCAACTAAAACTGAGCCCATGCAATAAATGATAGTTAAGATGATGATCAGCACTGGCTTTATCGGAATCGACGAAACTCGATGGTCCAAGATACAAAGGAACGAGTTGACTTGGATAGCTTGTTTTTTGTTGAATTCCTAGTTCATAACACGTACTAACTGCCGCGCTACGAGCCTGACTAAAATGATCAAATTGTCCACAAGTCCTAGAACCTGATTTCTCGCAGCTCTGCGCAGGATCTCGCGGAATCGCAACCAACTCATTCGAGCGGTTTTTAATGTAATCAACTTGCACTGAGTGTCCATTGACTTCATTTATCTCATTTTGAGTTAGGTGATAAGTCGCCACAATCACAAAATTACCATTCGCGTTTTGCTGCGTTAGAATTTCGGATAGAAACTCATGCGCTGAAACATAATTAAAAAAACTAGTGATAAATAAAAGACTTGTCAGTTTAGCGCTAGACTTTAAATTTTTCATATTTTAATTCCCACAAAAGTTGCTTAAGACCGTTTACTCACTCAGAAATATTCTAAGTATTAAGTTGTTAACAATTTTGCTCTGTCGAGCGTTTAAAGTTAAGTCATTAGCTGGTAAATAATGGTAAAAATACGAATATAGTCTTTAATATCAACCAGATAACCTAACTTAGCTATACCACGCCGTTTTTCCATTTTGCTCTTCGAAAAACAACAAATGAGACCAAAGCAATTAGACTTTCCGCCAAAGTAATTGCCAGAAATACGCCAGTCGCATTCATCGCCATAGACTCCGCTAAAAAATAAGCCAACGGAATTTGGAATATCCAATAACAAAATAGATTAATCCAAGTTGGCGTCATGGTATCTCCGGCACCGTTAAATGCTTGTACCAAAATCATACCGACGGCATAAAATCCATATCCGTAACTAATAAACCGTAAGCACTGAATACCAATTTCTAAGACTTGCGGGTCGTTAGTAAACAAGCCAATAATTGGTCGAGCAAACGCAATAAATATAATCGCAACGGTCATCATAAATACAACGTTATATTTAGTTACTTTCCAAACCGATAGCTCAGCGCGTTCTGGTAATTTAGCACCTAGGTTTTGTCCAACCAAAGTTGCGGCGGCGTTACTCAAACCCCAAGACGGTAAGATGGTGAAAATAATAACGCGAATCGCAATGGTGTAACCGGCTACCGCTTCCGCACCATAAGTTGAGATAATTCTAACTAATATTACCCAACTCGCAGTGGCAATAAGAAATTGTGCAATGCCTCCAATTGATGTTTTTAACAGCCTTAAAGCAACATCCGCTACGACTTTTAAATGAGCAAATGCAAGCTTGACTCGACTACTGCCATCTACTAGATGATAGATTTGATAAAGCACACCAATTCCTCGACCGATATTTGTGGCAACCGCTGCGCCAGTCACTCCCATTTCTGGAAAGGGTCCGTAGCCATAAATCAGTAACGGATCGAGCACAATATTAATGCCGTTAGCTAACCATAATGAACGCATAGCAATGGTGGCATCCCCTGCTCCACGAAAAATGGCGTTAAACAAAAACAGATACAAAATGGTAATTGAGCCAGTCAACATCACACAGGTATAGGAGCTGCCCATTGCCACCACGGATTCACTTGCTCCCATCAATCGCAAGATATCATCGGCAAACCATAAACCAATTGCGGCGACGACCAGTGCTGTAAAAAGGCCAATCCAAATAGTTTGTCCGGTTACCAAATTAGCTGCGTGATAATCTTTTTCACCAATTCGTCTTGCGATGGTGGCTGTTACCGCCATGCTAAGACCAATGGCAATGGCATAAAGCAACGTGATCACTGCTTCGGTAAGCCCGACCACAGCGATGGCCTCAGCGCCTAAACCGGAAACAAAGAAGATATCCGTAACTGCAAATATAGACTCCATTACCATTTCAAGCACCATTGGAACGGCGAGCAAAAATGCTGCTTGACCAATCGGCCCAGTGGTGAAATCTCGCTGATTATCGTTAGATAAAGCTTGTTTAAATAATTGAAAAACGGACACGTTTGATGGTTGTTTTTCAGAGGGTTGTTTTTTGAAATACATGGGTTGTCTCTCGTACTCGTCAACACGGAAAGAAGCTCTTTTTAAAAGCTCTAAACCTTGCGACACACAAAAATAAAATCGACACGTCTAAATAGGCTGAGTCAAAACTGGCCTTGTCGATCTAAAAATTGATAGATTTGTTCGAGACGAACTCGTATTTTGAAATTGAAGTAAGACTACTTAAGGGAAAGTAATTTACTGAGATTAACGAGAACGAATCGACAAACTAATTGCCAGATCACTGCCGGCAAATTCTAAAGCCGTTGCAATAGTGGTCGTTGAATTGTTCATCGGTTTACCCTCGAGTTGAAATGAAATTGAAGAATGCCAGTAACTTTCAAAAATGTCAAACCTAGAGCTATTTAAAGAATGAATAGTTATTTAACACCCGCAGACTCAGCACCAAAACAGCATGGTGTTAAAACATCAACCTGTCGTCAACAGCACCCTTTCGTAGCCTTTTTAAGCCAACTGATATACCATTAGAATCTATATTTACACTGCCGCTTGAGCCAATAACGTCAAAGTTAATGAGGCGTATAAGGGTCTAAAGGCTATTCCATTTACAAAGAAAGGTCGTATGGCAACAGTAAAATCTATACTTGCTCACGCTGAAAAGCATTGCAAAAGCAACGGTTCAAGACTCACTGATAAGCGCAAGCTTATTTTGGCGGAATTACTGCAATCTGACAAAGCGCTCTCAGCCTATGAAATAGCCGATTATTTCGCAACCTCGCAAAAGCAATCGATTCCAGCGATGTCCGTTTACCGGATTTTAGATTTTCTACAAAAAGAGCAACTCGTCCACAAATTAAATCTAGCCAACAAGTATGTTGCTTGTTCCCACATCACTTGCAATCATGCACACGATGTACCGCAATTTTTAATTTGTAGCGAGTGTCAAAAAGTCGAAGAAATTTCAATCAAGAAAGCTATGATTGATGAGCTCCAAAAAAACGTGGGTGAAGCAGGTTTTCATTTGGCAAGTCCACAGTTTGAAATGAACTGTGTTTGTGATGATTGTTTTAAAGCAAGGTAAGGTTATTTAGCAGAGTCCGCTTTGACTTTTACCGACGTAGCTTGATCTTTGTGCTACAAATCGAGAGACAAAAATCTAAAACCGCAAAAAGGCTTCGATCGTATTATTCTGACCGAAAGGTTTAGCAGAGCAAAAAACTTCGCCAAACTAGCTTCCAACGGCTATTCCTTGCTCAACGAATATCACATCAACGATCCCTAACGCACTAAAGACTCCCTGTACCCCACTAACATTTTCACGCAAAAACCGTTAGTATTATGTCCAATAATAAAACCAAAATTGGATATCAAGATGAAGAACTTTAAAGTCCCGCACACTTTAGTATTGCTTTTTTCCATGATGATTTTTGCCTATGTACTCACTTGGCTATTACCATCTGGCAGCTTCGATATGGCTACCAATGCTCAAGGCAAAGAAGTTGTTGTACCCAGCACTTATAAAGTTCTCGAAGAGCAGGTCAACTTACCGATCTGGAACTTATTTACCGTCATTCCTAAGGCGATGGGTGAAGCTCAAGGAATTATCTTTTTCCTTTTATTAATTGGTGGTTCATTGGCTGTGATTCGTTCAACCGGAGCCATTGATGCAATGTTGGGAAAAGTGCTTAACCGCTTCTCAAAGCGCCCTGCGCTTTTGTTATTTATGAGTATGCTTGCTTTTATGTTAGGTTCCACATCAATCGGTATGGCGGAAGAATACATCCCTTTAGTGCTTATATTAATTTCTTTGTGTGTCGCTTTAAAAATGGATACCGTATCGGCGGTCGGTGCGATGGTCATCGGTTACGGAATTGGGTACGGCACCGCGTTACTTAATCCGTTTACAGTTTTGGTGGCACAAGGCGTTGCCGAAGTCACACCCACATCAGGTTGGGAATATCGACTGGTGTTATTTTTTCCTTTTCTCGCTATCGGTTTTCATCATCTTTGGAAGTATGCCAAAGCAGTTCGAGAAGATCCCAAAAACAGTTTGGTTTACGATATTCCTGAAGCTCAACCGCCAGCACCGAGTGATTATCCTGAGCTTTCTGGCCGACGAATAACCGTTTTACTCATGACCTTAGCCGCGCTCGTTGTAATGGTGGTTGGCATTGCAAAATACCATTGGTATTTTATTGAGTTAGGTGCAATTTTCTTTGTGTTAGCTTTGCTAACTGCGATTGTCGCAGGACAGTCTTTTGACGATGCCTCAAAAACATTCACCACGGGGGCGGCAGAACTAACAGGCACGGCTTTGTTAATTGGATTTGCCAGAAGTATTGAAATGCTGCTCAGTGACGCGCAAGTTTTACATACCATTGTCAACGGATTAGCAGAACCATTGACCCACTTAGGAGCAGAGTTCTCAGCAGTCGGCATGCTATGCATTCAAAGTATCTTAAACTTCTTTATACCTTCCGGTTCGGGGCAAGCCTATGTCACTATGCCTATCATGGCACCCATTTCAGACATCGTCGGTGTCTCTCGCCAAGTCGCGGTTCTAGCCTTTCAAATGGGTGATGGCTTTATGAATATGATAGTCCCGTCAAACCCGGTGTTAATGGGCATTCTTGGCATGTGTGGTATTCCATATACCCGTTGGTTTAAATTTATTGGACCGCTATTGTTGAAGTTGTTTTTGGCGGGGAGTGTTTCGTTGGTGGTGGCTGTGATGATGGGGTATCAGTAGAACGGAAAATATTAGCGCCTAAATCATCCCTAAACTACAACCGGTTTCGAAAACATGCAGTATTGAGATAAGATAAGGCGACGATTACAATATATTTTACTCGGTTGGTGACGTAATAAGTTTCTTGATAAGAGTGGACCATATTATGGATAATTTTAAATCAACATGGAAATTTATGCTTGCAATGATGCTTATAATGCAAGCCGGCATATTTTACGATTATTGGGGTGATTTCTCTGACAACACTTGGGCTGTACATGTTCACTACTGGCTAGCCACGCTTTGGTTTTTGCTTTTAATTGGCCAGCCACTTCTCGTTGCAAGAGGAGCAATCGATTCTCATCGCACATTGGGAATGATAGGTTTTTTTGTCGCTGGCGCGGTTGCATTTACCTCAATTAGTCAGCTTAATCGAGACTTAGTTTATGCTAATTTTGTGCAGAGTAATCCTGGAGGAATAGGACCATTTGAGCCCTGGTTTTTTATTGGGATTGCCTTGTGTGAAATTATACTTATTTCGGTTTTTATTTTCGCCGTATTGATGGCAATAGTACGGCGAAAGAATGTAACTGACCATGCATGGTGGCTACTTTCTACTTCGTTTATATTAATAATGCCAGCACTCGCAAGAGGTCTTCAGGCTATTTGGATCAATGTTTACGGCTTTGAACCACATACCACTATCGTGGTGATGCCACCAATCTACCTGTCTCAAGTGATAATTATTTTACTAAATTTAGTATTAGCAATTAAACTAAAAGTACTGACACACCCAGCCACATATACTTCGATATCGGCTAACGCTATGGTCTTTCTTATGGAGCCGATGGGGCGCTCTGAGCTATTGGAAACTATTCTCAGAACTGTCATAAAAGTAAGTTAAAGTGGTATGCCTTCAATAGGAAATCTTAGTTTTAATAATCGAAGACATTTATGGGTAAATTAAGTCCAGATGGCTCACTGGTTGCGGGACGGTTAAAAGAGGCTCGCAAGAATGCCGGTTTGTCCCAGAAGAAACTGGGGGAATGGATGCTTGCCGGAAGTAGTCGTGGTGAATGGGGCGGCGAATTAGTCTTCATTTCTGATAGTGGCAAAGCGATAAAAATTATTCACACTCTCTTAATTTCATTTATTCTGGCAACGTTTAATCGCCCTGTTACCCCTATAAAGCTAAAGCTGTACGTTTTGCTGATGCTAATAATTGTGCTCCGCTGCCATTAGTTAGAACCTCTGCTAATATGATGAGCAAGAGTCTAGCTATTTGATAGATCTCGACATAACCATGTACTAGTCACAAAAAGCTGTGCTTTGCTAATTCCTTAACGTTACTTCATTTTCCTTGAGTCACTCCTATATATTGTAAAATGAGCCTGACCCTGAGCTTTTCAGCTTTTTATATATTTTCGTTACTCACCAACATGCCAAACCCTCTTTCCTGCAATATCTGCTCAACAGTTATTCCATTTTGAAACTTTTTATCTAGTTTTATTCCTGAATTCAAAAAAGCTTTGATAGTTGCTTCGTCGCTGGAAATCAACGATAGAAAGAAAACAGAGTAATCATCACTAATCAATTTATTGGGGTCACTACCTAACTTAATTAACTCTCGCACCGCAATCGAATCGCTATCAGCGGTAGCATACGCAAGGGCTGTATAATTCCGAGTATCGACCTCGTCCACTTTCAACTTTGACTTAAGTAATTCAATTAAAACAGGGCGTAATTTTTCTTTCTGAGCAAAGCGGTAAATACGCTTGGACCAATTTGCATCCAATGCAACGGCGTTTATATAAGAGCTTTCAGCAGGTTTGCCTTGAATAGTTTTAGTATACCAATCAGCCACTAAAGAATCAGCGTAAACCTCTTTTGCGAACTTTTCTCGTTGACAGTTTGAAGAAATAGCACTGCGAGCTAGTTCTATTGCCCCTTTGAAATCCCCGGTTTCATTTAGTTTAAACTGTGCTCTTTCCGTTAAGTAACAAGGAAAATCGGGGAATTGACGAACTTTTTTCTCTAACAGTTGATCGATATCTTCAAGTTGCCCTGCAGACATCAAGATATCTTGAATTCTCATAAATGCAGCTAACCTCGCTCGATCGTTAGGAGAACTCCCCTTTCTCTCTTTATTGAGTATCGACTGATAATATTCTAAGGCCTTAACCTCATTGCCTAACAATTGTTCCAACTCACCTCGGTTTGCTAGGAGCCACAAGTTATCTGTGCCTAGTTCATTAGCCAATTGAAAATCCTTCTTGGCCAATTCATATTTTTTTTGGTGTGTATAGACATAGCCTCGTAACACGAAAACGTTGGCATTACCTGGAGCTAAAGAATAGGCTGCATTTAATGCTTCCTCCGCCCTTCTCAAACCAATTTCGGACCAAGATATTTTCATATGATAGCGAGCAAGCTCGATATAAGCTTGGACATCCTCTGGCCGTTCTACAAAGATCTTGTCGAGAATTTTCTTTGCCGCTCGAAAATTGCTTCTTTTATTACTATCCAGATACCATATAACTAGATCTATATTTTCAAATTTTTTCTTTTCTTGCTTAGTTGGTGAACGTGCGATCCACTCAAGAGGCTGTTTAAAAACCTTGCTATATGAATGAGGTATTTCATTTAAATTGTTACCAACCCTTTTGAATTCTCTATAATCCGCGGCACTAACAATCTTAAGTTGAATTTCCGATGCGCTACATTTATCTGAGGGACGGCAGGGATTAACTATTTGAAAAACATCTTTGTGATTTCCTGTTTTTATTGTTCTAGCCGTGATCACTCTGTCAGTTTTTACGATATTATTTGGGTTATCAAATTGTGGAGTTATCAGAATTTTGGGATTTTCTCCCGACTTACCATTGTATGAGTAAGAAACATATAATTTTGAAGAGAATGGACCGAATTCGACGCTATCTATAGTAACTTTATTTTGAAAGTCGAAAACAACCATCGGTATAGTCTCAGAAGAGTTATAAGATAACTCCTTTTTAGCAACGTAAATACCTACAACGAACACCAAGAGTATTGCTAATATATTTTGTCGCCTTTTCAGTTCCATTTCATCATCCTTAAGTGATATAGCATCGACTAGATTTACCCTAAATGCGGGGTTATACATACAAGTGAAGAAAATCTAATGATAGAAATGGAGAGCGGCACGTTTCATGGTCGACGCATTCACCCCTTTCAATGAACCTTCTTATTCCAACCTTTGTGCCTAATACCTCTCGTAACCTTTGTCAGTAAACCAGAAATTATGGCCAGCAGAATTGTGCTGAATTAAGCTATTGAGTTAGCACAAATGTTTTTGTTAACAAGGGTTTTCCTCTTAAGTCAAAAAGCTCTAACGTTATAGAGTCAGCCCCAATTGAATCCTCAAAACTTTTTAATAACCGCCATTCATTTTTAGGTGAACCGAAAAGTACTGTCGCAGCTCGGTAAGATTCAATTGAAGCTTTCATTTCGTTAAGTTTAAGGTTTTTTGTCAATATATCTTCAAATTCAACTCGCTCTGATTCAGAAAATTGAGTTTCAGCTATTATCCAGGGTGCGACTCGTCTCAGTGACTGAATGGCTTTTCGATAAGAAGCTTTTGAACGTTTATTGAATCGCTCAAGATTCAAAATATTTAGGCACCGTCTGACATTTCGGAACTCTTTGGGAGCTGTACAATCAAATCGCGCAAGCGCCATATAATTTTTTTCTGTATCATCTAAATTCAGCGCTTTTTCCAAATGATGTTTCGACTTACCCCAGTCAATTTCAAAATGCTCTCCTTCCATATACATTCTTCCTAATCTCCGGTGCGCACTTGCATATTCTAACTCAGCGGCATGCTGATAATAATAAACGGCTTTATTAAGGTCTTTTTCTACTAGCTCGCCACGATGATAATGAGCACCAAGGTTAAAATTGGAACGAGGCTCTCCATATTCTGCCGCTTTTTTATAAAATTCTAGAGCCTTGGCTTCATCATTTTTAACTGAGTCTTCAAACGAATATTTGTCTGCGATAATAGAGAAGCCTTCAGCTATCGCAAAGCGAGCTTTATCACTTAGCTCATCTTTAGAAGGATAGTTCAAACCTAAAGTTCTAATTAGAAAATCGTAAGTTATCGCGGCTTCGTGCCTATCACCACTCCAAAAAGCGTGATTATGACCTGTGTTTTCATAGTAAAGAGTTTCCACCGGATGGTTAAGCATTTTTAATACATAAGCGAAGCGATAAGTGTGCTCGAAAACCGCTGTTTCATCTTCTACGCCAGCAGTCAACAATATCGGCGCTTTTAGCCGTTCAGCGAAATAGACCGGAGAGTGTTTTTTCAGTTCTGGCGAGTACTTTCCAACAACGGCCTCCCACTTTTCTCGATTCTCTTCTTGAGAAATATGATTATCATGATTAAATATTAATGGCAGATCGTACACGCCGAATCCCCCAACTACACAGTCATATAGCTCTGGTCGTTTAATTGCGAGCATAACCGCTGAATATCCACCATAGCTAGCTCCCATTGAACAAACATGGTTATAATTACTTTCGTTAATCACTCTATCGACCACTGTCGAAATATCTTTTTCAATTAGTTTGCCAAATTCTCCCACGCCTTGTTCTTGAAAACTTTTACCAAAGCCATCCGAGCCTCTAAAGTTCACTCTTAAGATTGAAAAACCGCGAGTCACAAAGTATTGAACTATTGGATTAAATCGGTCGTCGTCTTTTACACCTATAGGCCCACCGTGAGGCATTACTAGAAGTGTTTTTAGGCTATTTTTGCTATCAGGGGAAGTAAGAAATGCTTCTATATCTGCACCGTCACTGGTTTTGGTTGTAAAGACTTTCGATTTATAAAGCTTTCTATCCTCTAGCTCTGGGTGAGACAGCAGCAGCCGGCTTAGTGTATTTTTTTTGCGGTCTGAAATTAAGTATTCGCCAGGAAGGTCGCCCCCCGTAATCTTCAAAATTGACCGGTTGCCAGAAGTGTCTTTATCGACCAAAAAATACTCGTGCTGTTGAAAGGTATTGGCTAATTTAATATTCTCCTTTTTTGTAATGGCATTAAAATATTCAACTCTTGTTAGTCCTAATTCCTCGAAAGATACGTAACTGAGTTCGCCTTCATCATTATACCCAGCTCCTTTAAGATCATATTTAGGATGTTGATACACCAAGTCTTCAAGTTTTTGTTCTTTAATATTGTAAGTAAACAATGCAACTTTATCGGTTTTTTCATTGGTTAGTACCGCCAAGTAGTTACTGTCCAAGATTGCAGCAACACTGAACTCAATATCATCAATTTTGCGCGTTAGAATAGTTTTCCAACGACCACCAGTTTTGGGAATCGTTTTTATAGTAAGAGTTTCGCTATCACTATCATATTTCGCTGTAATGATTTTATTGGAATAATGGTCGTAGAAAAATTGTGATACATAGCTATCGTCATGTTCAATCTCAATCGCATCATCGAATTCGTTGTCGATGAGATTTTGCATAGTCACAACAAGCAGCTCATACGAACTTCCATTTTTCTTTCGAGCGATAAGAACTTGGTTTGGTTTTTCCGCTAATACATCAACAAGATATCCTTGGGTTTCAGAAAGCTTGACTTCTACTTTATCCGACAAAATGGTAGCGATTAAAAACGCAGTAATTCCTTTATATCTGCCGATTAGAATCAACTGGGTATCATTCACCCAATAATAATTGAGTAAACTCCCCTCCAATCCCAAATCAATCTCCAAAACGAACTCATTTTTTTCAATATCAATGAGGCTAATATTTCTTTGCTTCTCGTCTTTGAATACTGCTGAAACGAGCTTTCCATTGGGGGATATTCTAAGATTTGAATAAGTAGCATTGGTAAACAGTAAGGAGCCATCTACTGGATTAGTTGCACCTTCACAAAAACTCGAAGCTGGAAAGAGCAAGACCAAGAAATAAAGTACCTTACTCATCTGCTTTATCCTCCAGTGTCATAGCAAACTCTAGGAAGCTGTCAACGCCAGGCCCTCCATAAAATAACTTTCGATTTTTCTTAATGGTTGGAAACTCTGACTTTATAAAATCTAGAGCTTGTGAGCTTCGATTATCCAATTGCAAATAAGTTGTAGGAAACCAGTAACCAGTTGTTACCGTTTCTAGATGCCCGACATAGCTAATACTTCCTGGCTTAACGGTGAACTTGAAATTGTCCTCATCATCAAATCGATAAAACCGATTAACATCAATATACAACTTGTCTATTTCATATTCACGGGCTTCTAAATCAGCCAAAATATAGCTATCTCCTTCAGCGAGGTCTTCTGCTGTCAACCTAACTCGAGAAGGTCCATCCAAAATGATTTGATAAAGGTCTCTATTTGTGTCTATCCCTAAAAGTACATACCCCTGCTCTTCCGATAGCTCTCGGTCAGCGTCTGTTTTTAGGTTAGTTACTTTTGATGCGCAGGCATTGACTAAAAATGCCATTACAACGATTATAGTAATACGAAAGAATGGTTTCATTGTTATCCCTAACTTAGTTAATTGTTATTATTTTTTAATATTGAATTGTATTTATCTCGACAATTCTACAATAATTAGCGTGAATATCTCAATCTTCAAAAAAAGCCCCTCATCACAATCTGCAATGAGAGGCCTTTTCTCGAATCCTAATATTCCACTTTAAAACGGAATATCATCATCAAATGAATTATCAAAATCACCGGCTGGCGCTGGCGCTGGTTGCGCACCGGGCTGTGGCTGATGACCTTGTTGTTGGTAATTTTGTTGAGGTGCTTGCTGTGAAGCTTGACCGCCACCTTCGCCTCGTCCACCTAACATCTGCATAACACCGTTAAACCCGTCGACAACGACTTCGGTGGTATAACGATCTTGTCCTTGTTTGTCTTGCCATTTACGCGTTTGCAGTTTTCCTTCTACGTAGACTTGTGAGCCCTTACGGAGGTACTCACCAGCAATTTCAGCTAACTTGCCAAAAAACACGACACGATGCCATTCGGTCTTTTCTTGCATTTGACCAGAATTTTTATCTTTCCAGCTATCGCTTGTGGCGATGCTGATAGTCGTGATTGCTGCGCCACCTGGTGTGTAGCGAACTTCAGGATCTTGTCCTAAGTTACCGACTAATATGACTTTATTGACGCCTCGAGTGGCCATGAACGAACTCCCATTAAACTTTTACATAATCTAGCCAGATACTATATGGGGCTAGGGTATTTTGATCAAGGGGATTTTAGCAAACTGCGGGGTTAACCGCGATAAGGAATCGGGCTATTTGCAGGAAAAGACCAAATTCAAAAGACTGTTCACCACAGTGATACAGAGAACACAGAGGAAAGGACTATTAGATTATTTTACGTTAGGTGTAAGTTAGACTTTGGGCTGACAACCAGCTATGGGGTTCTTCGAGGCTATGGAAAACACTACGTTCTAAAGAGTATTCACCACGGAGAGCACTGAGGTGAAGCATTTATCAAGCGGCAGGATTCACTTCGAAAGACTCGGTGAGTTTGAGTCTTAACACCGCCCGTACTGAGCTAGACGCTCACTATCTAGGTTCTTTTTATCAACCTTAAGATAAACAGCACCCGCTTCGGGAAGAGCGATGGCCTCAGATACGCCTTCGATGGCCTTTATTTCTGCCACTAAAGAAGGAAAAGACTCTTTGGCCACATCGGGCATCGTTAAGGTGTATGCGGTTAACGCGGGCGGATTTTTTAGTCCTAACAACAATGCTGCCCAGAGCATTGCCATAAACGCACCGACTAAGTAAACCCCATCCATGCCATAGTATTGCATGATCAGTCCTGCAACCGGTCCGCCTAAAAAAGCACCGGCAAATTGACTCGTGGAATAAACCCCTAACGCCGTGCCTTTGCCAGACAAAGGTGCGATGCGGGAAATCATCGAGGGTAACAAAGCTTCCATAAGATTGAAGCCTGTAAAATAGATCACCATGGCAATCACCACTAAGGTGAGCGGAAAACTAAACATACCAAAACTAAACTGAACGCCAGCAATCAACAATACCCCAAGCAACATCACTCTCGCATGCTGGCGATTTTTTTCTGCCACGATGATCATAGGTAGCATGAGTAATACCGCCGCCACCATAGTCATTAAATAAATCCAGCTATGCTCTGCTAAATCAACGCCCAATCCCGCAAGACGATTAGGAAAAGCCACAAAAAATGAAGTGAGCAAGAAGTGCAATGTGAATATACCGAAGTTAAGACGCATCAATTGGCCGTCTTTAAAAATTTTGGAAAACTCGCCACGACTCGCAATCGCGTCCCGTTGAATAAACTGGCTTTCTGGATTTGGTGTTAAAAAATAGATGACCAACATGGCACAGACTGCCAGCACCGCAATCACCAGAAACAAGCCATTGAGACCCACCCATTCGGTAAGTCCAGGCCCTATAATCATGGCGAGCGCAAAGGCCGCGCCAATGCTCATACCAATGCTTGCCATTATTTTGGTGCGTTGCTCGTCGCGCGAGAGATCAGCGGCTAGCGCCATCACAGCACTGGCAATTGCGCCACAACCTTGCAATAAACGACCGGCAATCACGCCATAAATATGGTCGCTAAAGGCAGCCACCAAACTACCAATGGCAAATAACACCAAACCAAAAAGAATCACCGGTTTACGCCCGTATCGATCAGACATCCAGCCAAACGGGATCTGGAAAATCGCTTGAGTCAGTCCGTAGGCGCCAATAGCGAGTCCAATCAATGCGGGGGTAAAACCGCTCAAATTTTGACCAACTAAACTAAAAACGGGGAGCAACATAAATAGACCAAGCATGCGCAGAGCGAAAACGCTACTTAGCGTTAGCGCCGCTCTTTTCTCGGTCGAATTCATATTGTTTTTAGTTTTCATTTTTGGCTTTAAAAGAGTTAAGATATTCAGTTCAATTTTGAAAGGCTGGCATTATACAAGATCCAATATGAATCACATAGAAGTACGGGGCGCAAAAACCCACAATCTTAAAAATATTGATGTTTCCATTCCACGCGATAAGCTTACGGTGATAACGGGCCTATCCGGCTCTGGCAAATCTTCACTTGCATTCGATACCTTATATGCGGAAGGTCAACGACGTTATGTGGAATCATTGTCAGCTTATGCCAGACAATTTTTATCGCTAATGGAAAAGCCCGATGTCGAGCATATCGATGGTCTATCACCTGCCATTTCAATCGAACAAAAATCAACCTCACATAATCCGCGCTCCACTGTTGGAACGATAACTGAAATTTATGACTACCTACGACTGCTGTTTGCACGCGTTGGTGTGCCTCACTGTCCCGAACATGAAATCGCTTTGGAAGCACAGACCGTCAGTCAAATGGTCGATCACACTCTGACTTTACCCGAAGGCAGCAAGTTGCTGCTGCTTGCCCCCGTGGTTAGAAATCGCAAGGGCGAGCACGTTAATTTATTTGAAGAACTACAAGCCAAAGGCTTTATTCGCGCGCGGATTAACGGCAAAACTTACGAACTGAGCGAAGCGCCAAAACTTGAGCTGCACAAAAAACATACCATTGAAGTAGTGGTGGATCGTTTTAAAGTTCGCAACGATCTAAAACAGCGCTTGGCCGAGTCCTTTGAAACCGCGCTAGAGCTTTCCGATGGGCTGGCAATGATTGCCCCCATGGATGAAGATTCAGACCAAGAAGAATTACTATTTTCTGCCAAATTCGCCTGTCCAGAGTGTGGTCATAGCCTCTCCGAACTA
This sequence comes from Kangiellaceae bacterium, assembly GCA_965230525.1. Lineage (GTDB taxonomy): Bacteria > Pseudomonadota > Gammaproteobacteria > Enterobacterales > Kangiellaceae. Next base: position 1,818,178 of record OZ246008.1, on the reverse strand, counting down.
GAACCTCGACTGTTTTCTTTTAACAATCCGGCTGGTGCGTGTGGTACTTGTGATGGTTTAGGGATTGATCAATTTTTTGATCCCGACCGCATTGTTGTTAACCCGGATCTCTCACTCGCTGGTGGTGCCATTCGAGGATGGGACCGTCGCAGTGTCTATTATTTTCACATGCTGAAATCACTCGCTAAGCACTATGGCTTTGATATTGAAAAGCCATTTGAAAAGCTGCCAAAGAAGATTCAAAAAGTCATTTTATACGGCAGTGGTAAAACCAAAATCGAGTTTACCTACAGTAATGATCGCGGTGATGTGATGCAGCGGAATCATCGATTTGAAGGGGTCATCCCCAATATGCAACGCCGTTACCATGAAACTGAATCAATGGCAGTGAGAGAAGAGTTGCAAAAGTATATGACCAAGCAGTCTTGCCCAACCTGTGATGGTTCACGATTAAAAGAGGAAGCGCGTTTTGTTTTAATTAAAAAACGCAATTTGCCTTCTTTAACCAAGCTTCCCATTGACGAAGCATTTGAATTTTTTAACAAGATGAAACTACCCGGTAAACGGGGAAAAATTGCTGAAAAAATTCTGAAGGAAATTTGTGATCGACTGGAGTTTTTGGTCAACGTTGGCCTGGAGTATTTGTCTTTAGAACGAAGTGCCGACACGCTATCGGGCGGCGAAGCTCAAAGGATCCGACTAGCCAGCCAAATTGGTGCCGGGCTAGTCGGTGTGATGTACGTGCTCGACGAGCCGTCCATTGGCTTACATCAACGTGATAATGAACGATTATTAAAAACACTTCGGCATTTAAGAGACTTAGGCAACACGGTTATTGTGGTTGAACATGATGAAGACGCCATTCGCACAGCAGACTATGTTTTAGATATTGGTCCGGGCGCTGGTATTCATGGTGGTGAAGTCGTTGCCGCAGGAAAACTCAAAGATATATTGAAAAATAAAAAATCGCTAACGGGACAATACCTAGCAGGAAAGCAGCAAATAGAAATTCCAAAACAACGAATTCCAGCCAAAGATGGACAATTTTTTGAGTTAAAAGGCGCACAGGGAAATAATTTACAAGCGGTAGACTTAAAACTACCTGTTGGCGTATTGACTTGTGTCACCGGTGTATCCGGCTCGGGTAAATCGAGCCTAATCAACAATACACTTTATCCGATTGCTGCAACGGACTTAAACCGCGCGACCAGCCTAACACCCTCTCACTATGATAGTTATAAGGGTATGGAAAATTTCGATAAAGTAGTGGATATTAACCAAAGTCCAATTGGCCGTACACCACGTTCTAACCCCGCCACCTACACCGGAATTTTCACCCCAATTAGAGAATTGTTAGCCGCCACTCAAGAATCAAGAACTCGCGGTTATAAACCAGGACGGTTTAGTTTTAACGTAAAAGGTGGTCGCTGTGAAGCGTGTCAGGGCGATGGGTTAATTAAAGTAGAAATGCATTTTTTACCCGACATGTATGTGCCTTGTGACGTCTGCAAAGGCAAACGTTATAACCGTGAAACACTCGAAGTCACTTACAAGGGTAAAAACATTCATGAAATTCTTGGTCTAACGGTTGAAGATGCCCGTGAATTTTTTGATGCCATCCCCTCCATCGCGCGCAAATTGCAAACCCTAATTGATGTCGGACTTTCTTATATTTGCTTGGGCCAAGCAGCGACCACTCTGTCTGGTGGTGAAGCTCAGCGAGTGAAACTCTCCAAAGAATTAAGCAAACGAGATACGGGAAAAACGCTTTATATTCTGGATGAACCAACGACCGGATTGCATTTTCATGATGTAAAACAATTGTTAGCGGTTTTGCATCGACTAAGAGATCATGGAAACACAGTTTTAGTTATTGAGCATAATTTAGATGTCATTAAAACCGCCGATTGGATTATTGATCTTGGCCCCGAAGGTGGCAGCAAAGGCGGTCATATTATTGCCGAAGGAACACCCGAAGAGGTTTGCAAAAACAAGAAGTCTTATACGGGTAAGTTTTTAAAAGAACTGTTGAAGTAATAACCGAGATAAATCAGTCGGTTTTAGCCAGTCGAGATTTTTGATGGTAAAACCAAACTGATAGTTCAATTTGCCGTATTAAATTTTAGTTTTATTCTAATTCGATTTAGAAAATAGGGAAAAAAATGACGATTCTTATTTATTGTTTAATGGTTGCACTGCTATTACCATTTATAGCAAAAATTCCAGTCGCCTACGCCATGAATAGAGAAGGTGGCTACGATAATAAGCACCCAAGAGCACAACAAGCAAAACTCGTTGGTTTTGGCGCTCGTGCACTGGCTGCTCACCAAAATGCTTTTGAATCCCTCATTGTTTTTGTGCCAGCAATTCTACTTGCTATTGCCACTAACCATACCGGAGATACCATTCAATATTTGGCGTTAACTCATGTCATTGCACGCGTTGCTTATCAGGTTTTCTATTTACTCAACTGGGACAAACTTCGATCTATCGTTTGGGCAATTGGTCTTGTCGCTGGATTTGCAATCGTCTGGCAATGTTTACCTTAAGCCGAAAGAATTTCTGACATGGTTTCGCCGTCAATATTGCCGCCGCTGACTATTACACCTATTCTGCCTTCGGGCTTAATCTCACCACTTAATAACGCGGCCAACCCCAAAGCCCCGGATGGTTCAACCACTAATTTCATACGATAAAACATAAATCTTACTGCTTCTTTTATCGCTTCTTCACTGACTGTTTTCATTTCATCAACATATTCTCGAACCATCGGAAAAGTAATCTCGCCCATTGACGACGTTCTCGTTCCGTCGGCGATTGTTGGCGGATTGGGGTTGGAATGGAGTATTCCTGAATAAAACGATTTGGTGGCATCATCCGCTAACGCCGGTTCAACGCCAATCACTTTACATTGTGGTTGAATCGATTTAGTGGCAACTGCCGTTCCGCTTAACAGTCCGCCACCACCGCAGGGCGCAAGCATCATACTTAAATCTGCAACCTTATTGGCAAACTCGTAAGCTACCGTACCTTGACCGGCAATCACATTTTCATTGTCAAAGGGTTTTATTAATGTCAGTGAATTATCTTTATTCACTTGCTCAGCAACCGCTTCGCGAGTGGTTTCACTTGGATCAAATAAAACGACCTTAGCACCATAACTCTTTGTGGCCGCCAATTTTAGTTTGGGAGCATTATTGGGCATTACAATAGTGATTGGAACACCAAGCATCTTACCCACCAAGGCCACCGCTTGCGCATGATTTCCAGAAGAATAAGCAATCACACCTACCTGTTTTTGCTGCTCAGTCAATTGGGAAATAGTGTTGTACGCTCCTCTAAATTTAAAGGCGCCTACTTTTTGAAAGTTTTCACATTTAAAAAAGATTTCCGCGCCAAGTTGCCGGTTTAAGCTTTGCGATTGCAAAACGGGCGTAGGATTGGCGACGCCTTTGAGTAACTGATGAGCCGATTTTATTTTATTAAAAAATGCATTCACAATCGTTTCCTTAAGCCTTATTCAATAAGTCAATATGGGTAAATTTGGAGATATTGTTGGAGCGGATAAAATCCCTTACGATTTCTTCAGTGATAGGAGTGGTTGTTTTTGGGAAGTAGCCGTGGCCAAACCATTTAATTTGCTCGCAAAAATCAGGTTCGGCATTAATCAATTCGCCACGCCAGCGCTTAACCCAAAAAACATGATTGCGAATACTTAAATCATGATTAATTTTAGTCGCCACTTCTTCTGAGTCTAAAACATCGACTGAAAGCTCTTCTCGTAACTCCCTCTCCATAGCCTGCTGGTAACTTTCACCTTGCTCCACGTGACCAATGGGTAGTGACCAATAACCACTGTAATGCGGCGTATTTTTACGTAGGCCCAATAAAATATTGACCGCTGCGTGCTGGGCTTTAGGGTATTTCCCTGTAGGACTAACCTTTACTAGGATGGCGGAAACTAATTCTGTCACATATGATTGATTCAAAACGCTCTAAAAGACTAGCACTTACCTTAAAAAGCAAGTTTATACCGGCTGGTTAAGTTCCACAATATTACCAACGATTTAAAGCATGCTTCTCAGCTGAAATCGCAATGTCTGAATAATCACCAAATTAGACTCTATTCCCATAAAAAAAGCTTGGGCCTACTCATCCTACCACTTACAATGGCTAGTATTCTAAAAAACAAACTCGGAATCTTAAATGTCTCTAGCAGAAAGTAAGTTATTTCACCCTATTCAAATTGGCCAGCTTAAATTGCGTAACCGTGTGGTCATGGCACCGATGACGCGAACCTTTAGCCCAGAGGGCATTCCGAATGATTTAAATGTCGCCTACTACCAACGACGAGCAAAAAATGATGTTGGACTAATCATTACAGAAGGGACTTGCGTTGGCCACAAAGCCGCCAGCGGATATGCCAACGTACCTTATTTTTACGGCGAAAAACCGTTAGCGGGTTGGAAAAAAGTGGTTGATGCTGTGCATGCAGAAGGTGGAAAAATAGTGCCTCAGCTTTGGCATGTGGGCGCAATCCGCCAGGCAAATAAGGGGGCGGGCCCAGACGAAACAGTACCCGGTTACAGTCCTTCGGGATTAACCCGACAGGGCAAGCCCAACGGTGAAACGATGAGCAAAGCTGATATTCAAGAAGCCATTGATGCGTTTGTGCAAGGCGCGGTAGACGCTAAACGTTTGGGGTTTGATGGCGTTGAACTTCATGGTGCCCATGGCTATTTAATTGACCAGTTTTTTTGGCAAGTCACCAACCAACGTACCGACGAATACGGCGGAGATTTAGCCGCAAGAACAAAGTTCGCCACTGATATTATTAAAGGCATTCGAGAAAAATGTGGCTCAGACTTTCCAATAATTCTTCGCTTTTCGCAATGGAAACAGCAAGACTACGGCGATAAGCTAGCCGATACACCGGAACAATTGGCAGAGTTTTTAGCACCGTTAGTGGCAGCTGGAGTGGATATTTTCCATTGTTCAACACGTCGAATCTGGGAACCCGAGTTTGAAGGTTCGGATTTAAACTTGGCTGGGTGGACCAAAAAGCTCACAGGAAAACCGTGTATTTCTGTCGGCAGTGTAGGCCTTAACAATAGTTTTATTGATGAGTCCAAGCGAGATATGGTGGAAAGCTCAAGCGTTGCACAAGAATCATTTAAGACTTTGGCTAAACAGTTAAACAATGATGAATTTGATTTAGTGGCTGTTGGCAGAGCGTTACTTCAGGATCCTGAGTGGGTGATAAAAGTTCGTGAAAACCGACTGGAAGAGCTGGCTGACTATTCCAAAGAGTCATTGAAACAGTTGGTTTAAATAGTTATAAGAACCTCTCTCACTAACCCTCGGCTTTAGCCTCCTGCGTCGCTCTACCCTCTCCGTCCTTGGAGTCGTCTCCCGCTGGAGAGGGGAATATTTGTGTTAAGTTAGTCTTTTGAGCTGGTGGCAGCTTCCGTTTTTGTTTCGCTTTTCTTACTTCCACCTTTGAAATCTGTTTCGTACCAGCCAGTACCTTTTAGTTTAAACGATGATGCCGATACCACCTTAGCGAGGGCTGGCTTTTCGCACTCTGGACAATCAGTCAATGGGTCATCGCTCATCTTCTGGATTTTTTCTAATCGATGATCACACTCTTTACATTTATATTCGTAAATTGGCATAGCGGTAAAATTTCTCGTTTAAACAATGGCTCGATCACCGCACAATCCAAGTCACAATGATGATTGTTCAGCAAAAACAAGCTGGTTAGTATTTTATAACTCCTCAATATAGGGACTTTTACGCATTTTTAAAGAGATATTTTAGTTTTTTTGACAACTGGTCGCCTATATTCCATTTAAACCTCAAGATCCATTGCTTAAGCCTAGGCTCGAAAGTAAAATAGCCGGCTATCGCTTACTACCTAAGCGTTTGTTCGATTATTAATTATCGCCTTTTAATGATCTGCTGAGACAGACTTACTGAGATACTTTATGAAAACCAGTCAATATTTATTAGCGACACTGCGCGAAGACCCAAGTGATGCAGAATTAGCAAGCCACCGTCTAATGTTACGTGCGGGAATGATCCGGGCACAAGCGTCCGGGTTATACACTTGGTTACCGACAGGTCTAAAAGTACTAAGAAAAGTAGAAAATATTGTTCGAAAGAAATGGACGCTATCGGCGCAGGCGAAATATTAATGCCCATGGTGCAAGCCGCAGAACTATGGCAAGAATCTGGACGTTGGCAAGAATATGGCGCGGAATTACTCCGTATGAATGACCGTCATGGCCGAGAATTTTGTTTAGGACCAACTCACGAAGAAATCATCACTTCGATGATTCGGGATGAAATACGCAGTTATAAACAGTTACCTGCCACTTATTATCAAATTCAGGGAAAATTTAGAGATGAGCGTCGTCCGCGTTTTGGAGTGATGCGAGCACGAGAATTCCTAATGAAAGATGCCTATTCGTTTCATACCAACGACACCTGCTTGGAACAAACTTACCAACAGATGTACGACGCTTACTGCCGTGTGTTTGAAAAGTTAGGGCTCGAGTTTCGAGCGGTTATGGCTGATAGTGGTGCGATTGGTGGTAGTAGTTCCCATGAGTTTCATGTGTTAGCCGATTCTGGCGAAGATGCTATCGCCTTTAGTACCGAAAGTGACTATGCCGCAAATGTTGAAAAAGCTGAAACTTTAGCTGCCGATATTAGCTTACGTCCGGCCGCAAGCGAATCGATGCAAACCATAGACACTCCCAAAACACGCTCGATTGAAGCGGTTTGTAAACGATTAAAAGTCAACGCTGACAAGGTTCTGAAAACGCTGATTGTTAAAGGGGTTGAACATCCGATGGTGGCAATCTGTTTACGCGGAGATCAACAACTTAATGAAATTAAAATCGCCAAGCATCCTTTGGTCGCCTCGCCGTTAAAAATGGCCAATGATCAAGATGTAAAACAAGCAACCGGCGTCAGCCCCGGTTCCGTTGGGCCGGTCGGACTCGATATGCCAATCATTGCCGACCATCAAGCTGCGTTAATGAGCGACTTTATTTGCGGCGCAAACAGCGATGACCAGCATTTAACCGGAGTAAACTGGGAGCGAGATGTTAGCTACACTGAACTTTTTGATTGCCGCAATATTGTCGAAGGTGATGCAAGCCCAGATGGAAAAGGCACATTGACAATTAAACGCGGTATCGAGGTGGGTCATATCTTTCAACTCGGGACCAAATACAGTGAAGCGATGAAAGCTAACGTTTTAGGTGAAGATGGCAAGGCAGTCACCTTAACCATGGGGTGCTATGGCATTGGGATCTCACGGATAGTGGCGGCGGCCATTGAACAAAACCACGATCAATACGGCATTACTTGGCCAGAACAAATTGCACCATTTCAAGTGGCGATTGTACCGATGAATATGCATCGCTCGCCAAGAGTCGCGGAGCAAGCCGAGGCACTTTATCGGCAGTTACTTGATGCGGGGGTAGAAGTGATTTTAGACGATCGAAAAGAGCGACCTGGGGTGATGTTTGCTGATATTGAACTGATTGGTGTGCCTCATCGAATTGTCATAAGCGAACGTGGCATTGACGCCGGCACCTTCGAGTACAAACACCGTCGCAACAATGACAAGTTAGATCTTGAAATTGAGACGGTTTTTTCAACGCTAATGGATAAAATCAACTAAAATTAGCCTAAGAAATAACCGTTTTATCAACCGTATGAAAGCGATATCGACCTATAAATCAGAAATTGCCAGCAGCATACATTGTTTTATTGTATGCTGCGTTTTGCTGTTTGCATTGCCGGTAAACGCCTCAACGAGCAACGCCAACGCCGATAAATCGCCACAGGCCACTCAGCAAGAACGACCTGACACCGCTTTTAAGAAGAAACTGATAGCAACCATCGCCAAAGCTGAAAGCTCTTTCGATGATAAGTTTGATGCCGAAGTCTGGTTATTTGAACAAGCAACTCGATTAGCCAAAGCAGCTCCGCATATTCCAGAAGACGAGCGGTTTACCATCTTGCGACTCGTTCACCGTGAAGCCAAACGCTTCGATTTGGATCCGATGTTAGTTCTAGCATTAATCGATGTTGAAAGTGACTTTGATCATTACGCCATATCGAGCGCCGGTGCGTTGGGTTTAATGCAAGTCATGCCATTTTGGAAAGATGAAATTGGCCATCCGGATGACAACTTACATGAAATTGAAACCAACTTGCGTTACGGTTGTGCCATTTTAAAGCAGTATCTTGAAATGGAAAAAATGAATACCACCTTAGCTTTAGCGCGATACAATGGCAGCCGCGGTCAAGTGTGGTATCCCATGCGAGTTTATAAGGCGATGCGCAAGGTTTGGCGGCCATGAACTCAACAGCCGCTGAGCAAAGCGGTGATTCAGTTTTACAAGAGCGACGCTCGTCTAATTTGACCGACAAATTTTGTTATAACGCCATCGGACAACCAAAAACAGCCTTAGTCCTAACCGGTGGTGGCGCTCGCGCTGCCTATCAAGTGGGTGTATTAAAAGGCATCTCAGAGCTCGTTTTTAAAGCACATTGCGGTAACCCCTTCCCTATCATCACCGGCACTTCCGCCGGCGCGATTAACGCAACGGTTTTTGCCAGTTATGCACAAACCCCAAGAGTTGGCATTAAAAGTTTAGAAAAAGTTTGGCAAAGCTTTTCTGTAGATCAAGTGTTTCGTTCTGACTTTCGAGGCATAGTAAAAAATGCAGCGCGTTGGACTAAATCACTATTTGTAAAAGACTATCATAAAACTCGGCAATTAAGTCTATTAAATAATAGACCACTTGCAGACTTGCTTGCACGGGTAGTTCACTACGGAAACTTACAGAAGGCAATCGACAATCATTGCTTAGATGCCATTTGTGTCACCGCCAGTGGCTACACCTCGGGCCAATCGGTTTCATTTTTTCAAGGTAACGAAAGCATCCAAGGTTGGAAACGGCATCGTCGTATTGGCTGTAAGACTCAGCTCGAGCGAAAACACTTGCTGGCCTCTTCGGCCATTCCATTGGTGTTTCCTGCCGTCAAAGTTAACCGAGAGTTTTTTGGTGATGGTTCGGTACGATTTTTATCGCCTTTAAGTCCGGCTATTCATTTAGGGGCCGAGCGAATTTTGGTGGTGGGCGTTGACCCCATTCGAGATGAAAAAATTATTCGGGCCAAAGAACTTTTTTATCCGACCACTGCAGACATCGCAGGGCATGTTTTGGACAGCGTATTTATTGATAGCTTAGACAGTGATTTAGAACGGATAAAACGGGTCAATAAAACCCTTAACTTGATTCCCGAAGAAGTACGAAAATCACAGACTAACTTGCGTCCCATCGAAACCCTTTCGATTTCTCCATCACTTGATTTATCCGAGCTATCGAGTAAGTATTTTCACACCTTGCCAGCCATGGTGAAATTCTTTTTTAGACGCATCGGCATCGATAACAGTGAAGGCTCCACGGTACTGAGTTATCTACTATTTGAAAGCCTTTACACAAGAGAACTGATCGATTTAGGATATCACGATGCACTACAAAAAACCGACGAAATAAAAGCGTTTTTCGCTCAACCTAATTAATTCCAATTGGGCGTTATTCCGACGGCGCGTACATGGCAAATAATTCGGCGCCAGTCAGACATTGGGTTTTATTGGAAAATGAATAATACTGGGGTTTATGGTCAATAAACACTTGGCGTTTAAATTCAAATTGCGAGTCGTCATTAAATAATCCAACCGGCATCATGTAGAGTTGATTTTCCTTGAGCCGATAAAACAAGTGAGTACCACAGTGCTTACAAAACCCGCGCTCTGCCCATTGTGACGACTCATAAATCGTAATGTTCTGCTCGCCACTAAATTCAACATCGCTCCCGCATTCTATTTCCATGTAGCCTGAGCCTCCCCACTTGCGACATGTTTTGCAATGACAGGTACCCACTTCGGTACTGGCATTTTTTGCTTCAAAGCTCACTTTTTCACACAAACATTGACCCGAATTTGCTGTCGTCTTTGTCATTTATTTTTCTCCTCTCGTATTCGATAAGTAATCAGTTTTGCAGCTAGCGAAATTAGATTCGATGAAATTTTTCAGCCGGTAAAACGAGCTAATTATTATAAGTCGTTGCCAATCGAGAGTTGCAAGTTAATTTCTACAGCTTCTGTCTGAGTAAAAAACTCATCGGCAACAAACACGCCGGGCACGGCCGCTAACTTGTCGTTGTAATAAATGAGCGGGAGCCATTTTCGCTTCCATGTCGGCACTTTTAGTTCTTGGTAAATCTTTTTTAGCTCCGCTCGATGAGCTCGACAATAGGGTTTAACCACCTCGCCGCCGGTTCTTGGTCTCACAGTAACGATTTCATCAACACTTGGTCTGCGCAAACTCATCGGTTGGACTTTATCGGTTGCCGGATTATTGGCTTGCAAACCCTCAGCTTTGCTCAAGTCTTTACATTTTAATCGCACCCCGTTTTCAAGTTTTAGCGGCACACTCAAATTTTGCCATTGTTGCGTTTTGCTCAGTTTATCTGGCTCTTCATAGTCGGTGTAATACAATCGCTTTTGATAACAACGTAACCACCCCTTGGCAAGTTTTAGCTTGATGGCATGAGAATCCGATTGGCTGAGTTGTAAAACGGCTTGTTTAATTTCACTTGCCGCGGGTGAAAGCCGGGTTAGCCAACGAACCCAGTAGTGAATTAAATTTTGGCGTCGCGCTAAGCTCAGTTGATTAAATTGATATAAACAAAGGCTCTGATCTGACTGCACTAAATCGAGTCGATCTTGCTCGGCAACTTGATCCAAAATTTCGCTTTGCTGGATCGCCAGTTCACTTAGCTGGTTAAAGGAACGTTTTAGCTGAGGCCATTTAGAATGCAGCAAAGGCAAAACTTGGTTTCGTAAAAAATTTCTTGAATAATCATTTTGCTGGTTACTCGGATCTTCAATCCATTCAAGCGCATGCTGGTTAGCATAGTCACTCAGCTCCTGCCTCGACCGTTCAAGCAGTGGGCGTAATATCCAGCCATTAGCCAACTTTCTCGAGCGTGGCATACCAGTGAGTCCATGAACACCGGTACCTCGAACCATTCTAAATAGTTGGGTTTCTAGCTGATCATCATTATGATGAGCCAGCAAAAGTAGCCCAGGTTTCTCCAGCAGCGACTCAAAAAAATGATACCTCGCTTGCCGAGCCTGATTTTCGCTGACTTTTGCTTCAGCGAGTAATTGGTATTTTTTGCAGCTGATCGGGATTTGATAATGAGCACAAGCCTGCTCGCAGTGCTGTTGCCAGTAGTCATTTTCGGCTTGTAAGCCATGATTAATGTGCGCCGCTCGTAACTGGCCAATGTGTTGTTTGAGTTTTAGTTGTTGGCAAATATGCAACAGAACGCTTGAATCGAGCCCCCCGCTGTAAGCGACAAAAATCGGAATTTGAGAAAGAGGCTCAGAAGGGAAATGTTCAGCCGCCAGCGCTTCAATATGTTGTAACACCGCGGCGTGAATGGATTCCATATAGCTTCCTAAACAGCCCGAGCTTTGCCCACAATGAAGCAAGCATTGATTTGCTCGCTATTGCCGACAGGGTTCAATGGGCTAAGATTTCCACTCGTCCTGAACACCGAAGGACATCAAACGCTGATAGCGCTTATCGAGTAGCTCGTCTGTTTGCAACGGTTGCAGCTCGGCTAAATCTTTGCAAATTTGCTTTTTCAACGCGGCCGCCATTTCAGGGTGATTCTTATGCGCACCGCCTTCTGGCTCTGGCACAATCGAGTTAATTAAATCTAATTCTTTTAATCGCTCAGCCGTTATCCCCATAGCTTTGGCAGCATCGGCAGCTTTTTCAGCGCTTTTCCAAAGAATAGAAGCACAACCCTCAGGTGAAATAACTGAGTAAGTGCTGTATTGCAGCATGTTCACTCTATCACCGACACCAATAGCAAGCGCTCCACCTGAGCCACCTTCCCCTATAACCGTACAAACAACCGGTACTTTCAGTTGTGACATGACTTTTAGGTTTCGGGCAATGGCTTCACTTTGACCACGTTCTTCCGCACCCACACCAGGATAGGCGCCAGGTGTATCGATAAAGGTAATGATTGGCCAATTAAACTTTTCTGCCATTTCCATTAGGCGCAAAGCTTTTCGGTAGCCTTCGGGGCGAGGCATACCAAAATTTCTTGCCACTTTTTCTTTGGTATCCCGGCCTTTTTGATGACCAATCACCATGACCGGCTTGCCATCAAGCCGCGCTGGGCCGCCGATGATCGCCAAATCATTAGCGAAAGCGCGATCGCCAGCGAGGTCATCATAATCAGTGAATATTAGATTGATATAATCTTTGGTGTAAGGTCTTAAAGGATGTCTTGCCAGTTGTGCAACTTGCCAAGCATCTAATTTAGCGAATATTTGTTGGGTGAGCTCTTTGCTTTTAGTTTGCAGTCGCTCAATCTCTTCGGTGATGTTGATTTCGCTATCATCACCCATTAAACGCAACTCTTCTATTTGTGCTTCCATCTCTGCGATGGGACGCTCGAATTCAAGAAAATTCATAGTTTCTAATCAATTCTCATTTTATCGTTTACAACAGCCAACACCAAAGAAATCGAGGTGTTGACCAATTTGCGACATTCTAACTGTTTTATTGCCCAAACAAAATACATGCCCGACTCATAAGACCAATAATGAGCAAATTTGTGGCGTATAAGCATACCATGGTCATAGGAATGAGGTTGCGTGATTGTCGGCGTTATTAAGAGCGGTGGACAAAATATAGTACCCCATCACAATCAAGCCAAAAATCTCCTTAAATCAACGAATTATCCGACTAAATTATTGGCGGAAACGAGCGAGTGAACTATATTTACTAGACCCTGAGTGGATAGTTTTGACAATGTCTCGAAAGCTAAGAACACTTTTAAAACAAAATCGCCGCCTCGAAGAAAAAATCTTCTATGAACCTCGCAAGAGCGACTGGCGCAAGGATCTGATAACTCACAAGGAGCTATCAGACGCATTGACTCGCCTAGCCAACGATATTATTGGCAGCAAAAACAGCGAACTCTCCGTCCTAAAAATGCTCAACGACGTTGACTTTATGACCGGTCGACCGCTGGCTGCATTTGAAAAAAACGCGTTGCAAGTGGTTGAAATTTTGTTTAATTACCTCAGAGTGCATACCGAGTTCGATAAGCGATTCTTCCACATACTCAACGCGCTACAACTGTCATTTACCCGATTGGCATTGGATGACCTAAGCTTTTTAGACAATGCCAAACATCCGGCAGTTACCTTTTTAGAAAAGTTACTCAATATTGGCTATCACTTTGACGAAAACGCCGGAAAGCTGACAAATTATTTTATTCACGCAATTGAATTGTTAGTGGACAGGCTCGCAAGTAAATCGGAAGTTAACAGCCAACTTTTTAATCAGGCCCATCGAAGGCTGGAAGAATACGCCCAAGGTTTTGAAGAAAAAAGCAACTTTAGCAAGAATAAACTGATTGCCGAGATCCAAAAGAAATCTCGACGAATTGAAGCCGATTACTACACCTCTCACCTAATTAAGTCGAAGGTCGAAGGCGATGAAATTCCTATTTTTCTATTAGATTTTTTCGAGAATCAACTGTCGCAAATATTGCATCAAATCATTTTAGAACATGGCACCCAAAGTAAACAATGCCAACAACTGTTGACCGATATGGATACCATCGCGTGGAGCATCATGTGCCCTTTCGAGGACCCAGATTATAAAACACGCTATGAAGCGGATGTCACCGATACCATGCGACGTTTGTATGGAAATTTTAGAGATGCGGATATTTTAAATGACTACGTTCAATCCTTTTTCCTTGAGCTCGAAGAATTACACCGAAACAAGTTAGCTGGAAAACGGGTTCATTTAGATGTGATGATTTCTGCTGATATTTTTGCAGACGATATTTACGACGATGAAGAATTAGAAGTGTGGGGGCAAAAGCCTCAAGAAAAAATTCAACTCGAAACGCTCACCGAAGGTGCGTGGTATTACCTAGAGATAGCTGGCAAAAAAGTACGCAGCCATCTACTCATGATCAATGAGCTGACCGAGCAATTATATTTTGTCAATTCTTCTGGCGAACTGCTCACTACCATTAGCTTTGATGAACAGGAATTTTTGACTCGCAACCTTGAAGTCTTCACACTCAAAGAAGACATACATTTTGACTCGGCAATCGATTACTTAGAACAGGACCTAACCAATAAACTAAGCGTGTTGCAAGTGGAGTACGATCGATTCTTGCAGCAAGCCAAGATAGATGCGAAGCAAAAAGAGCAGCTAGAAGAAAGAGCAAGACTAGCCGTTTTAAGACGACTTGAAATCGAAAAGCAGCAAGCTGAAAAAGAAAGGCAACGTGTTTTGGCTGAAAAACAAAAAGAACAAGATGCGATCATGGCTCAAGAGAAAATTGATGCTGAAAAACGATTTAAGGCGAAAGGCATATTGCGGAAACTTAATCCTGGCGCTAAGGTGGCACTGCAACTCAATGGCGAACGCTGGACCGAAGCCTCGCTTATGCTCATCTCAAGAACGACTCAACGCTATATTTTTGCCGATGCGAGTGGAAAGAAAATTTCCGAGCCAAACAAATCTGAGTTAGTTGACATGATCAACAACCAAACCATAAAAATTCTTGAAGCCGGTTCCGACTCTGCCGATCCATTACAAGCGCTAGTAAAGCAGCGGCGTCAAACCTTGAATCAGCGTTTTTAGTCTTAAATTCGCTAGTCTTAAATTCGCTTAAAATACTCGCTACGGTTATTCAAAAGCGGGCTAATTGGGATAAAACTGCACCCCGTCAATCACTGTAAAGCAAAATAAGCGCTCGCACCTGCCTAATAGCGCTCGCACATGCTTGACATGGCTAAGTCGATTAATTAACCAATAAATTAAAGACTGATAGTTATGTGGCCGATAATTGATATGATCACCTGCAACGAGACCTCAAATAATGCTCAATCTATCTAAAATGCTTGCCAAAAACTCATTGCCAATAAAGCCGCTAATCAATCAAGGGCTCAATCTAGCTTTTCTGGTTGTCATAGTATTTTCAATGCAATTGAGCCATTTGCACGCACAGAGCAGACTTGAAGCCACGGCTTACCATCATAAAATAGAGTATCAAAATGCCGCGCTCTACAGCGCAATTGGGTGGCAGGATACGATTGAGCCGAGCATCAATGTAATGCTCACGCCAGTAAAGAACTATTCTGGGATTCCGGCAAACGCTCAACAAACACAAGCAAACTATTATGAACATGGCAAAATGCCACAGTCGTTGCAATCGCTTTTTTCCGACTTAGTGTTATCTACTCGGCTGTTAACGATTGAACCGAGTGAGGCTGATATTGTGATGTCGTTAAGTATTAATCACTACACTCATCCACTGAGTTATGCTCCAGATGACGATTGGTACCAAACCCTTCGAGATCAAGTCGATCGTTGGGGGGTGACAGCAAAGCATGCAACCGTTAGTTTAAGTTTAAAAATGACCAGTAAAAGCCACCGGTTTAAACCCTGGATCAGTTCGGTTGAAAGCACCCTTTCTAATTGTGATCTCAATGCGATCACTCACTCGCTATTGCCATTCAACCAGTCTGACAAAGCGCTACAAGCCTATACGCAATCGACCATGGGCCAGGCCTTTGTATCGGCGAGCAATTACCTATTAGTACAAGCGGTTGAAAAATTGAATTCGATGCAAAAGCGCGCAAGAGTGGTCGACAATCAACACAATGAATTATTATTGCAAACTAATCATGGACGATTCGTAGCGGGCAAAAGCTACCCTTTATTTTATCAACATCAGTATCCAAACCTGCGCCGCCAACCAGTGGGAAGCGTGCAAATAGTAAAAAGTATGGGACAGCAAGCAATCGCCTACCCGATAGATTTAAGACCAGACCACATAAAAATAGGCGATTGGGTTGAAGTGGGATTAAGCGCGCCACTGGACAAACCAAAATCTCGATTTCAAGCCAAAAACAAATGTGCAACTGTGACCACCGCTAAAGTAGTGACTGCTGAATCGGCAGACAGCCAACAACAAAACTCTGGCGGTTAAATTAACCGATACTCTGGTTATCTGTTTATAAACGAAGGCAGTATAAATGAGTCTTTGACAAGTTCTCGGGGTAATAGATTTTTTAGTTTGTTTTGGCTCAAACTTGCCAAACCAACCGGAAAATCAGCATAGCATAAGAGCACTTCACCTGGTTTTAGCTGTGCTTCAGCCAGCTGACTTGGAGATAACTCTAAATTTTTTCCTTTGTAAAAATCGGCGACTTGCTTCAATTCCAAGTTCACTTTTTGTTTTTCCATAAACTGACCATAGCCCATAATAAATTCATGATGACTTCTTATTTTATTTGGATAGATTTCGGCTAACTTTATGCCAAGTCGGTTTAATCTAACCGATTGGTTAAGCTCGATACTTCCTTCGGGTAATAACCAAACTTGCTTGTCTTTTTGATGAAACTCTCCAGCAATTTTTTCGGGCTGTAAACCAAAATGCGATTGATAATAATCAATTAGCTGGCGCACTAATTTTTTTTCTAACAACGAAAAATGGGACTTCCACTTGACCGGTGATTTAGATTTGCGCTTTTTTGATGGATTTATTTTTCGTGCTTGTTGAGGTTCAATCGCTTCTATTGGTTCTGGTTTACTAAAAGCCGCGACAAAAAATCCTTCGCTATCGAAAGTCTGTGGCTGAATATGCAAGTAGCCTTCTTTTGTAATGGCTTTTTCGGCGCCTGCAAAAAGATTTTTCAAATCACTCACCAGCGCATCGGTAGTTGCTAATAGAAAATTAGCAACTTGTTGATTTTCTTCTGGGGATAAAGTGCAAGTGGAATAAACCAAGCGACCACCCGGTTTTAAACATTGATAAGCCGTCAAAATTAACTCTTTTTGAAGCGAGGCCATTTCTTCGACTTTGCTCAGTTGCCAATTAGCCAGTGCGCTCGGATCTTTTCGAATGGTTCCTTCGCCGCCACAAGGGGCATCTAACAAAACTCGATCGAATTGGCCGGCCAGTCTTTCTCCTAGCTTTCGACCATCGAACTGTGAAAGGCAGCAATTGACAACCCCACACCGTTGCAAATTTGCGTGCAAGGATTTGACTCGACTAGAGGCAATCTCATTCGCCAATAATAAACCTTGATTTTGCATTAGCGCCGAAAGTTGAGTGGTTTTGGATCCCGGTGCCGCTGCTAGATCTAACACTTTCAATGGGTGTTGAGCTGATTTATGGACTAATGGTTTGGAATGAAGTGAATGATTGCGTTCGGCAAAAAGCGCCACCGGTGGCAACATTGAACTGGCTTCTTGTATATAAAATAGCCCCTGAAGGTGTTCAACTAAATTCCCTAATGATGGCTCCGTAGGCACTTCATTGAGCGAAGAATCGGTTTTATTATCGACAAGCCAAAAACCTTCTGGACACCACGGGATGGCGATTAACTGAATACCAAGTTGTTTACATCGATGGCTGAAATCTTGGACTGAGATTTTGAGAGTATTGACTCTTATGGATTTACGCAGTGGGCGACGGCAAGCTTCAATAAAAGATTGACGTTGATCATCTGCTAAAAAGTGGCGACTAGCATGGGCCAGAAAAGCATCGGAAATAACCGCAGCATTAGCCATTTAATAAATACCGCTCTGATGAGATTTGACTAAGTATCTCAAATTAAGCTCTGCTAACTCCAAGCGCTGTTTCGTTTTCGGCCACGTAAGCCAAAAATCCACCCGAGTAACATTCCAACCAAAACGGTTACCCCGCCCGCAAAATAGACTTCGCGGTTAAACCGACCTCGCATTGCTGAGTTTGATTGTCGCAATTGTTCTAATTCAATTTGCATTTCTGCAATTTTAGATTGAAGGTTTTCGTTCATTTTTTCTAACGGAGCACGTGCGCTTAATTCCGCTTGCAATGCTTTAATTTCATCTTGGTGACGCTGTTTGAGGTTAACGATTTCCTGTCGCGCTTGATCCAACAAAATATTGGATGTTGGAGTCAAAACGCTCGATCGAACCCAAGACTTTCGTCCTCGGCTATCGATAATTTGGGTGTATCCATTTGTTTCGGTACCATCAATAATACTCACTTTAGTACCAGGCAAATATCGGTTACTAACCTTATATTCCTTGGATGGCCCTGTACGGGTCCAAATTCCTCGGTCCTGCACTTGCTCTTGCTCATAGATATATGCGCTTTCGGCCATAACTGGCGGGCTAACCAAAATCGAAATGAAGACCAGTAAGCAGGTGAGTATTTTCATAAATTAATCTCTAGCTAGTAGTTATTGCTTATTCTTTCTAACAAATGAATGGAAAGTTCACGCAATGACAAGAATTTAGCCAGAAATTGTATCAGACTAGTCATTTAGATCGAGCATTTTGGCTAAAAATCCATGGAAATGTGCACTAGCTCGCGCTGACTTTCGCTGGATTGGTTTCAATTCATCCGGTGTTCAAGGAGGTAACTTGAAGCCGTCCGAAAGCAACCAATATCAAAACACTAACTTTGTACTCAAGGCTCGGGTCTTTGAGAGGGTTAGTGGACAATATTCAGATCGAATTGACACACATCAGCCAAATCAACATTTTAACCGTCTTTTCACATGACATCTTGACCAATGAATGGTTAAATAGAGCGATAATTATCAGCGTAAAAGGTTGTTTGCATGGCCAGTGAATTAGAGCTTAAACTAGCTGCCTCGCCTAAAAAACTAAATGAAATCAAGGAACTAGACTTTCCCGGCATTTCCTCGCAAAGTCCATGGCAAACCAAAGCTCTGGCTAATGTTTATTTTGATAATGCGCAATACAAGCTGAGAGAATTATCCATCGGAATTCGCATTAGAAGTGTCGACGACAAACTTATCCAATGCGTCAAATCATCTGGAAAAGCCATTGGTGGATTACATCAACGAAATGAAGATGAAATTGAGCTCACTGAACATCAACTCAGCGTTGCCGATATACAAGAGCCTTACCTGCAAATTTTAGTTGAAGAAGCCATTGAAGAAGGTGGCGAACTGACGCCTCGATTTGAAACCAATTTTGAGCGTACCAGCTCCATCCTAACCTTTACCGACGGAACCAAAATTGAGATTGCACTCGATTTAGGAAGCATTTCCGCCGATCAACAAACCTTAGAAATTTGCGAAGTCGAGTTAGAACTGGTTGAAGGTAGCGCAGATTATTTATTTGCACTTGGCCGCTACCTAATTAAAGAGCAACATTTGAAATTGGCAAATGCCAGTAAAGCTCGTCGTGGTTATAGCCTGTGCAAAGACTTTAACCCTCGCCAAAAAGTGATGCAGGTGACTGAACTGAGTCAAGGAATTGAAGCCGAAAAAGCTTTTGAGAAAATTTGCTACAACTCACTTAATCATTGGCAGTATTACGAGTTATTTTTAGACAGCGATGATGCTCACGGCGCAATTCTTGAAATGTATCGAGCTTTAATGAGCCTGCAACATATTTACTTAGTTTTTGGGGGGCTGATCCCTCGCAATGCCACCAAGGATTTACGTCGCAGTTGGGATTGGCTCGGTGAAGCAATGCGCCCAATCGTTGATGCGGCTAAGCATAAACGTTATTTACTACGTTATTTGAAGTTAAAAGCCGACTGGGATTTGGTGGAAGAGCAACAACAAAAGATCCAAGCCGAAGCGACCAAAATGATTGCAGAGTTCAAAACCTTGTTAGAAACTGAACGATATAATTTGATGATGTTAAATATGTCTCAATGGCTTTATAACAAAGAGTGGCGCGATCATATTCCCGAAGATGAGCGTGAAAACCTGAGCATGCCTATCATCGACTTTGCGCGCCGACAATTGGAACATATGCTAAAAGATTTAAAACGCGACTTAGGCCCCAAGTTAGAAATGAATCCGCAGCTTTACTTTAAGCAAGTTTCTCACTTGCGTCGAGCATTAGACACTGGGTTATTTTTTGGTAGTCTTTTCGACTCACAAAAACGTTTAAGTTACCGCAAGCCATGGACTGAAATTATTGATGGTATTCGTGAATTACAGATGCTTCAGTATATCTCTGAGTTACAGGCTGAAAATCACACAGCTGAAGAAATCAAAGAATGGTTAGAAAAGCACAATACCCCTATTCTTGACGCACTTTATGCAACGCGTAAAGCCGCATTCAAATCTAATCCTTATTGGGCTTAATTAAACTTAATTGAGCTTAGTTTTCACAGGTTAGCGATTTAGAGTAACAACAATGTCATCGAGTCATCGCGTTTTCCTAGCTATTCCTTTGCCTGCTGCCCTTAAAACTCAGCTTTTGAGTTACCAAGAGAGGCTGTTAGGCCAATATGCCAACCCCATAGCGCCCGAAAATTTTCATATTACCTTAACCTTTCTAGGGATGTTATCGCATCGAAAAATTGAAACCATTATTGATGGCTTGCAACCTCTGAGGCTGGAGCCGTTTGAAGTTAAAATTACCAACCCAGTAGTGTTGACCAAGGCAAAGATCCTGGCAATGGCGATTGGGCAAGGTGCAGACAAATTAGCAAGCATTAAAACTAAACTAGAGTCGCAACTAAAACGGCTCGACCACTTTGATATTGAAAAGCGTAAGTACCTTGCTCATGTTAGTTTGTTCAGAGATATTGACTTAAACGAACTTACTAATAGTGAGAGTAAACTACCAAATTTCGACTCGACCTTCAGAGTTAATGGACTGTCGCTTTTTGAATCAGAATTGACCAAGCATGGCGTTAGGTACCATGAGATTGGGCACTGGCCTTTTCAGAAAAACCAATCGATAAAACAGCAGTTGTTGGGGCTCTAATGACCTATTGGTCGCCCTAATGAATGAACTTGTATTTTGATTGCACAAAATCTGAGCCAAACGATCGAACATACTCAAGTTCTAAATTAATATCTTGTCGCAGAGTACCAAACAGTGGGATACCCTTTCCTAATAAAACGGGAACCGTGGTGAGGGTCATTTCATCAATTAAGTTCTGTTGTAAAAAAGATTGAATGGTGAGGCCACCATCGACATAAACGTGCCTAACGCCTTGATTTTGCAGTTCGACGGTCAGGAACTCGGGCTTACCAGTATACAACTCAGCGAGATCGATAAATTGGTCGGGAATTTGATCCCAACGCCGACTCATCACAATAACTCGTTTATTGTGGTACGGCCAAGAAGGAAATGAAACGACCTTTTCGAAAGAATTTCTTCCCATCACAATGCAATCGACGCTGCCTAAAAAATTATCGTATCCATAATCTTGCGCTTCACCCTTATCACTATTAATTTTTAGGAAATCGAGTTTACCGTTATGTCGAGCGATATAACCATCGAGGCTAGCTGCAATAAAAACAGAAAATTTTATATTCATGGGTCAATTAATTCCTTTTTGAGAGACACTTGTAGCTTACGAAAAACAAGCCACATTAGTGGGAATTGCGTCTGTATTCCAATGTTTAACAAAGTGCTCTATTAACTCGTTAGCAGTCGCCTGTTTCATCGACGGCTCTATAGCTTGCCCTAAATGAGAGAAGGCATCTAATAAATGTTGAGTCGCTTGCTGTTCACAAATCGCATCCGCTTGAAACCGTTTACTCGCCTTTCGACCTTGAGCATCAACTACCAAGGGAACATGATAATAGCTTGGTGTTGGATGATTCAAACAATGATACAAAAAGTTTTGCCGTGGCGTCGAATCTAAAATATCAGCGCCGCGAACAACCTGGTTTACGCCTTGCAGCATATCATCAACGACAACGGCAAGCTGGTAGGCGAACAATCCATCACGACGTTTAATCACAAAGTCTTGAGTGTCGGCAGCAGAATCAAAACAACATTCGGCTAATAACTGATCACGAAAAGACTCAAAACCTTTGGCAAATACAACTCTGGATGCAACATCGTCAGAAATTGATTTATTTAAACCGCGACAAAAACCGTCGTAAACGCCCTGATTTCTCAGCTCGACCGATTTACGACTGCAATCGCAATGATAAACGACTCGCTTTTGAATTAATTCCTCAAATGCTTGTTGATATAGTTCAGTCCGCTGACTTTGATAAACCACTTCGCCGTCCCATTGCAATCCAAACTGTTCAAGCATAGATAAAATTTGACTGGCCGCTCCGGGTACCTCTCTTGGTCGATCAATGTCTTCGATTCTAACTAACCATAAGCCGTTGGCCTGTTTGGCAATCATATAACTAGCAACTGCAGCTACCAAAGAACCTAAATGCAAAGCACCGGTAGGGCTAGGCGCAAATCGGCCAATGATGGTGGATTCTGCCGAGGAGTTGGGGGTATTTGATGTTTCTGACATGCCGCTAGTTTAGGGTAACCGCTAGCGCTAGACAACAACCGACTGAAAACAAATAGGCAAAAACAAAACAAGCGCCAAAAGGCGCTTGAAAGGTATACAGTTAGATTGAAACTATCGGTTTACGTGCTTTTCTTTTATTTCATCGAGGGTTTTACAATCGATGCAAAGTGTCGCAGTCGGGCGAGCTTCCAAGCGACGAATTCCGATATCAATACCGCAAGATTCGCAGTAGCCATACTCTTCGTCATTAATGGCTTGAATTGATTGGCCGATTTTCTTGAGCAACTTGCGCTCTCTGTCGCGGGTTCGAAGCTCGATGCTAAATTCTTCTTCTTGGCTTGCACGGTCGACTGGATCTGGAAAATTGGATGCCTCATCTTTCATATGAGAAACCGTTCGATCGACTTCTTCCATGAGCTGAATTTTCCAAGCATCTAATATGGCACGAAAATGCTTAACTTGATTTTCGTTCATATACTCTTCGTTTTTCTTCGGCTGATAAGGCTCAATACCGAGTGCACCAAGAGTCGTTGCTGTGGCTGCTGTAGGTTTCTTTTTACTTGGCATTCGTTTCTCCGCCAGGTTAACTATTTGATATTTAAGCGCTTTTTAACAAGTTAATGATGTTAAATCGCATTTTATTCAAAGTTTCAGTTTTCGACTTTCTATCAAGGCGCGGATTTATAGCATATACCTGTGCATAGAACAATAAAATTTTGTAAATATTACCCTTGCCAAAAGTACCGACATTCAGCCTTTTTCCGGCTTAAAGCCGTAGGTTTGTAACTTTTTTGATATATCTACAATTATCTTATTCGCTTCTAGCTCAGAATATTGAACCATCGGCCGCTGCCCCCAAATCGGCTTGGGCCAACAGACATCCTGCTTAAACCGTACCACATGGTGAATATGGAGTTGTGAAACAATATTTCCAATCGCGGCAATATTCAATTTGTCGCCACCAAATGACTGCATAATCACTTTAGACAATATATTCGACTCTTGCCATAGCTGCCGTTGATCGGCGTCACAAAGCTGATAAACCTCTGTCACTTGTTGGCGTGCAGGTACCAAGGTAAACCAGGGAAACTGACTGTCATTCATTAATAGCAGTAAGCACAGCTCAAATTGACCAATCAGGTGGCTATCTGATGCAAGGGTTTCATCTAGTCTGAAGTCCATATTTTTCTCGGCTTTAGTGTTAAGCAATGGTTTAGTGCTTTATGCTAACCAGTCACTGAGCAAGGTGCAATCAATGCGTGCACCACGCCCCCGTAAAATTTGACTTCTGATTTGCTTAAGCCATCAAATAGTTAAGCTATCTGTGTAAATCAATAATATTGAATTGACACTATTACGCTTTACTAATAGAGCAAAATTAACCCAAAGTTGCTATGGTTAATAGATACAAACTTGGCCTGCGCCGTGTATTGATGGGTATTTTTATAGTTTCTAGATTACTTGGAGTAAGAATGAAAACCTTGGGTGCTGTTTGCTTTATCAGCTTATCACTTTTACTTGGCATACTCCCACTGACAAGCTGGGGTCATAGCGGAGAAAACCCGATTAGATTTGTTAGTGAATCAGGAGTCGATGAGGGCGTTTGTAACAATCCGAGTTTTCCCTGTCGGTCAATACCTTATGCAGTTAATCAAGCGGTGAAGGGCGACAAAATCCATGTTGCACAAGGTGTATATCCGCTGCAAGGGTTAGACATCATCTATCTATTGAGCGATATGGTTGAAATAAAAGGCGGCTTTTCAAAAGATTTTAGGACGTTTGATCAAGCTAAATTTAGAGCAAGTATTTCGGGAGTCTCTGTCGATTACAGAGAAAAACTAGCTCAACGGGGCTTTGATTTGATCCGAGACCGCAAAGGCCTTGATATTGCACAAAACGTCAAAGACAAACAACTCATCGAAACCTATCAAAAAATTACCAATAGTATCGAAGGTCCGCTCGAGTGTATTGATGGACTAGCAGGAGCTTACACATGTCACAACATTGATATGCTTTCGCATATTCCGCTTAATCAACTCAGCTCGACGCCAACCAGCGCGAGTGATATTTGGGGATTTGTTGATTTAAACAATCAACGAGAATATGCACTGATGGGATTACAAAATGGAACCGTCGTTATAGATGTTACCGACCCTGAGCAACCGCTTGAAGTTGGCACTATATTTGGTAGAGGATCCACCTGGAGAGACGTTAAGGTCTATCAGTATTTCGACCAAGCTGACTCTCGCTATAAAGCCTATGCTTACGTTACCACCGAAGCAAGGGCGCAAGGGTTGCAAGTTTTGGATTTAACCGACCTACCTAATCAAGTCACCCTTGCCGCCACCGTCGATGCTTTTTCGACCGCTCATAATGTGTATGTGAGTAATGTTGATTATTCTAATAGTACAGCGCTGCCCGGACACACCGCCTACCTATACATTGAAGGTGCGGATCTAAGTAATGGCGCGTTCAGAGTTTATAACTTGAATGATCCAGTGACACCGGAGTTGCAAGCTCGGCCACCGAACGGCACTGGTTATGTCCACGATGCAACTAGCCTGATCATAACGGATTCAAGAACATCAGATTGCCAGAATGGCCATAATCCCTGTGAGCTATTTGTTGATTTCAATGAGAACACAGTCGATATATGGGATGTAACTGACCTAGCGCAACCAACCATGCTTAGTAGCACAGGCTATTCAGGTGCCTCCTTTACCCATTCAGGTTGGTGGTCAGAGGATAAGATGACACTGTTTATTCAAGATGAACTGGACGAACAAGAGAGAGGACTAAACACCACCCTACGCGCGCTCGACATAAGCGACTTGCTCAATCCAACAATTGTTGGCACCTATACCGGCCAAACACAGGCTATCGATCATAACGGATTTACTTTAGGTAATTATTACTACATGTCGAACTATCGTCGTGGACTAAGCGTGATTGATGTCAGTGACCCCAGCAATATGAAAGATGTTGCTTTGTTCGATACCTTTGCGGTACCAGCAAATGACCTAGCTGATTTTAATGGCGCATGGGGTGTTTACCCCTATTTGCCGAGTGGAAGTATCATTGTGAGCGATACTTCATATGGGTTGTTTGTGCTCAAACTTAATGAAAATGATGGTAACTTTCCCAGCAGCAATAACTCGGGAGGCAACAATGCATCTGGTGACAACTCAGGTGGTGGTGGTGGGAGCTTCGGATGGTCACTCAGTTGTTTTACCTTGTTGTTAGTGAGCAGGCGAAAAAAACTTCGCTGCTAACTAATCACAAATCTTATAATCTGCTGCCAGCTGAGATTGATAAAAAGGTACTAACAGTTGTTTTTCGCAACGAGCAAAACGACTTAGAAAGCCAGTCGGCAGATATCCAAATTCAATCCCTTCGGGTGGTTCAAAAACGATAGACTCGGTGCCGATTGCTTTAAACAGATCCGCCCAAACTTTTAAAGCACCACTTGCTCCCGTCAGTCCCGTGGGTTGATTGTCGTCCCTGCCGACCCAAACCACCGCTAGCTTAGCGTTATCAAATCCAGCAAACCAACTATCACGTAAATCATTAGTAGTACCTGTTTTACCGGCTAGTTCAACCTCAGGAAATTGCCACGAGAGCGATTTAGCCGTGCCACGTTTAGTCACTTGAGCAAGTAAATGCTGCACCAAATAACTGGCTTCAGCCTCAAGCACTTGCTGACTTTTTCGAGGGTAGCGATTTAAAAGTTTTCCAAATTGATCTTGAACCGCAATTAAAGCTTGAGGCTTAATGGCAACCCCTTGGTTAGCGATAGTTTGGTAAAGTTGAAGTACTTCTAGCGGTGACATTTCTTTACTACCAAGCGCGATCGATGGATATTCAGGAAGCTCACGTTCAAACCCAGCGCTCTTTATTGTTTGCGCAACTTCAGCAATACCGACTCGCATGGCCAGCTTGGCCGTCGCGAGGTTATAGGAGTTTATTAATCCCTCTTGCAGGGGAACATTAGAATCTTCATCACCGTGCTCAATTCGATCATAGTTTTCTGGCGACCACATGCTGCCATCGGTGCCTTTGAGGGAAAAGCGCTGATCTTTAATTGGCGTCACTAAATTAAAATCTTGTGGTCTTTGCAGCGCCGTTAAATAGACAAACGGTTTTATTACAGAGCCCGTTTGACGATAAGCATCGATCGCGCGATTGAACCCAATGTAATTTGGATTACGATCCCCAACCACGGAAAGTATTTCTCCGCTACTAACATCGGTAACAACGATTGCTCCTTGCAGTTGCTTTTTGCCGGGGTCAAGCTTTGCGAGCCGTTGCTTGAGGGCTTTCTCGGCTTCTCGCTGAATGAGTGGGTCAAGCGAGGTAAACAGCTTTAGTCCGGCTCGATTAAGTTCACTACTGGAAAAGTCGTCGGCTAACTCTTTTTTGATGACTCCCATAAAGGCGGGGACTTTACTGGTTTGAATTGGCGGCTTGGCGACTACCATGAGTGACCGACTAACCGCATCATCGAAACTTTGCTGATCAATAAGTTGATGCGCCAACATTTGTTTCAAAATTAAATCACGCCGCTGCTTGGCTCGCTCAGGAAATCGTCTCGGATTGTAATAGGAAGGTCCCTTCACCATGCCAACTAGTAATGCGATTTGAGGTAGATTAAGTTGAGTCAGTTTTCGGTCAAAATAAAATTCACTGGCGCGAGCAAATCCATGAATTGCGGTATTTCGCTGTTGGCCAAGATAGACTTCATTAATATAAGCTTGCAGTATGGTGCCTTTATCGTAATGCACTTCTGTCAACACCGCCATAATAGCCTCTTGACCTTTTCGCCATAGGCTTCGCTCGTTGCTGAGAAAATGATTTTTCATCAATTGCTGCGTCAAGGTAGAGCCACCTTGGGTAATTTCTCCCGCGCTCAAATTTTGCCAAAGCGCTCTCGCTGTGCCTTTGAGTGAGACTCCCCAGTGGTCATAAAAATTGCGATCTTCTGAAACCAATAAAGCACTGACAAAGTGGCTGGGTAGTGAATCCAACGTGACCAACTGGCGATCTTCAGCAGTTCGATTAGGGTTCACCTGAACACTGCCGAGTAATAGCGGGTCGAGCCGCATAAAATTGATGGCTTGGCCACTTGAAAAGTCGATCAGGCTTGATATTTTTTGTTGTTCGACAGTCAGTTGGATAATCTGAGATTCCTGCGCACCATCCCAAAAGTCAAACGGGCGAGTATGGATAACAAAGGTGTTTTGATATTGTTCATATTCCCCATTGTTAGTGGCTTTAATTTTCTTGCGATAACCTAATAGGTTTAATTCTTCAATTAGACTAGCCACAGGCAATGATTGACCAATTGAAAAGTTAAGTGGTCGTGCATAAACTTTTGCCGGAATTTCCCAAGCTTGCTGTTTGAATGCATCTTTGACTTTGGAATCAAGATAAATCGTCAAGAACAACAATAAAAAAACCGCCAACACAGCCAGCTTGATAAAGAAAGCTTTTAGCTTGATAAAAATTTTAGCTTTGGTCATTGAAGTAGAATTTAAGAAACTTTTGCAACGTTATGCGGATTGCACATTATAAGCCATATTTTTTTCGAATAAGTTGATCAAAGTATCTAACCACAATACTTTCTTTTTCGATTCTGACGAGCACTAAATTAGGAGCGATGGTTTCGCCCTGCCCATAGAAGGCGCCATTTAATACTACAAAACTTTTACTTTGATTACTGGAAACCGCATAAGAACTTATTTCTAGCTCAGGCATCTCATTTTGTTGTTGAATTGAAAGAGATTCATAATCAACAATATCACCTGTAGCACCTGTAGCACCTACATTTTGCCTTGCTTGTGCTTGCGGATTGGTCGCTGGTTTATTTTGCGGTATTTGACTCGCCGGTTTACTACTCGATGAACTTTCTTGAGGGGTTGTGACCACTGGTTGCGCCCGCTTTTGAGGAATGTATTTTTGTTTCACTGGGCTAGTCTTCCGCTGCTCTGAATTATCCTCAGCAACTTGCTCAATCGCACTCGCCTGAGTGGCTGGTAATGTTTGCTGTTCTTGGGAACGATTAGTGACCGTTGATTCGGCACTTGATTTCTGAGTAGCTGTATCAGCAACCAGATTCGTTTCACTTTGTTGTTGAGCCTGCAGATCTGCATTGTTGGTAAAATGATGGCTTTCTGTGCGACTCATTATCCAACCGGTGGTTGTCACGATTAATGCAACTAGTAACAATGCACTAATTAGCTTCCACATCCTTAGCTTGGCCAGTAACCACTCATCACTCAACATTTCATCGTCAAAATGCGAATCCCCAACACCGGGTACATCTTTATCTTTGTTGTCGGTCGATTGTTTAAGCGACTCCAATAAAATAGACATGATCGATTTCCAATGAACTCTATTAATTACGGCTGAAGAAGCGGGATACCGTCTAAGGTTTCACCGTTTATGGTCAAGATAGTCTGCATACCTGCGATGCCATCGGCAGTGATATTTCGCTGTCGCTGAAACTCACTCACAAGCTGTTTTAAATCTTGATCGAATAAATCTGACTCGACAAGCTCTGCATTCATCAATAATTGCATTTTTTGTCGAAGCCATTTTACCGCGGGACCTCTGTCACCAAGTTTTAACCCGCCTTGATATCCGGCAGGCGCTTGCCAAACCATTTTATATTCACCGGTCCAAAGAATCGATAATTCATCTAGTTTTGCTGTAGCTTGTCGCTCACCGAATTGCAGTTTGACTTCTGTACCAGAGAGTGACTTGACCGTACCCCAAAACTCACCTTGCAAGCCAGCCGAAAACTTTAATATTGCTGGGCGATTAAACTCCCTTAGCTGCTGCCAGTTTCCGCTTTCTTGGTAGCAAATTAAGCCATAATTAGCTGCAAATTCGCACCCCGGCCCGTCCATTAACGGCGAATACTCAATATTCCAAAGTGCAAGTAGTTGTTTCATCGACCAAAGGCCATTATTATCCCAGCGCTCAGAGCCGAGTAACCGTTCTACCAAACTGGAATTGCTCGAATCATTACTTCCGATTGTTCCTTTTTTATTACTCTCAGCAAGTTGCGTTGTTGTTTCTTCAACATTTGCATTGGATACTGGCTGTTGCGGCAGGCGCATATTGTTTGCCGGCTGCTCAGCGTGACTGCTCGATTCGTTTGACTGTGAGCCTAGCCAATAAACGCTGATTAACAGCGCGAGCCCAGCCAAACCGATGGCGCTATTTTTTAACCACAGGTTGGACGATGGTGTGCTAATTTGCCCTTCACTACTCGTGACACTGCCCATTACATCAGAAATTGCTTCTGCCATAATTTTGTGATCCACTTGCAATTTGTTACGACTACTCGCCGCAACCAAAGCGCGATCACAAATCGTGTTTATTAATCGAGGAATTCCAGCAGTTTTAAGATGAAGCAGCTCAATCGACTTGCGACTAAATAAACTTGATTTGCTGCCTGCAATGCGCACACGATGCATCACATAAGCCATGGTTTCTTTTAGGTTTAAAGGCCGCAGGTGGTAGCGCGCTGTAATCCGCTGTGCGAGTTGGCGTAACTCGCGTTTAGCAAGCTTTTCTTGCAATTCCGGCTGTCCGACTAAAATAATCTGTAACAGCTTCTTTTGATTAGTTTCTAAGTTGGTGAGCAGCCTGATTTGCTCTAAAACTTCGGTAGCAATATTTTGCGCCTCATCAATCATAACCACCACGCTCAAACCTTTTTGATAACATTTGAGCAAATATTCGCTTAATTTGTCAGTCAACACTTTCAGGCTGTCACAATTTTCTGGATATTTGATATCTAACTCGTCGCAAATCGTCGCTAATAATTCCAGACTATTGAGTTTAGGGTTTAACACAAATGCTAGCCGTGTGTTATCGGCTAGTTGCTGCAACAAACAGCGACAAACAGTGGTCTTTCCGGTGCCGACTTCACCGGTTAACAAAACAAAGCCTCCGCCATCTTCCACACCATAGGTCAAATGCGCCAGCGCCTCTCGGTAGCGATTGCTCATAAACAGAAAGCGCGGGTCAGGCGAAATCGAAAACGGCCGTTCATTTAGGGAAAAGTGACTTAAGTACATGCTCTTGCTTTAAGATTTGATTTTCGTGATTATTTGCTCTTTTTGAAATTTGGATTGAGATGCAATTACAGGTATATTGTACTCTTGTTCTAAATCCAACTTAAGGAAAGCATAATGAGTGAGAATACTGGTTCAAGTCAAGAAGAAACCTCAACTGACGTTCAACAGGGGGTTCTGACCCAGGATGACAAAACCATGGGGATGCTCTGTCACTTGGCAGGTTTGGCAGGCTTTATTTTTCCGTTTGGTTCGATAATCGGACCATTAGTGGTTTGGCTGATGAAAAAAGACCAATCACCGTTTATCGATGATCAGGGTAAAGAAGCACTAAACTTTCAATTGACCATGCTTATTGGCTACTTGGTTTCTCTGGTTCTGTTTTTAGTTGTCATCGGAATCTTCTTACTATTTGGTTTGGCATTATTTTCACTGATTATGGTAATAGTTGCCGCCATTAAAGCCAACGAAGGTCAAACTTTCCGTTATCCGTTTAACTTTCGGTTTATCAAATAGCTAAAGTGCAGACCTACTTAGTTGGTGGTGCAGTACGCGATAAACTGCTCGATTACCCAGTGATAGACAATGACTGGGTAGTCGTCGGTTCTACTCCTCAACAGTTGCTCGACAAGGGCTTTAAACAAGTTGGAAAAGATTTCCCGGTTTTTCTTCACCCTCACACTGGGGAAGAATATGCGCTGGCTCGCACTGAGCGCAAATCTGGCAAAGGCTATTATGGTTTTGAAGTCTACGCGGCACCTGAAGTCACCCTTGAGCAAGATCTCGAAAGGCGTGATCTGACCATTAATGCGATGGCCATGGATCAGCATGATCAGCTGGTGGATCCGTTTAATGGCCAGCAAGATTTAGAAAACAAGATTTTGCGTCATGTTTCGTCGGCTTTTTCAGAAGATCCGCTTAGAGTACTTCGTACTGCTCGTTTTGCGGCAAGATTTTACCACCTTGGTTTTCGAATTGCTGATGAAACCAAACGACTGATGAACCATTTGGCCTCGAGTGGCGAATTAAAAAACCTGACTGCTGAGCGTGTTTGGCAAGAAACGGAGCGCGCGCTTGGCGAAAAGTCACCGCACATCTACTTTGAAGTGCTGCGTGAATGCGGAGGACTGAAAGATTGGTTTCCTGAAATCGAGTGCCTATGGGGCATTCCAAACCCGGAACAATGGCACCCAGAAATCGACACCGGCATTCATACCATGATGGTATTGGAGCAAAGCAGTTTCTTATCCCATGATACTGTGACCCGATACGCAGCTCTATGCCATGATTTGGGCAAAGGGGTCACCCCTCAAGCCATGTGGCCGAGTCACCGTGGTCATGAAAAACTCGGGGTCCCAATCATTGATAAACTTTCCAAACGATTAAAAGTCCCAACAAAATATAACCAGCTGGCAAAACTCGTCAGCGAATTCCATTTGCATTTACATCGTGTGGAAGAGCTTACACCAAAAACCATTGTTAAAGTGCTGGAACGAACCGATGCTTTTCGCAAAAAGGATCGCTTTGAACAGTTTTTATTGGCTTGCGAAGCTGATTTTCGCGGCCGGACAGGGTTTGAAGAGAGGCCATACCCGCAAGCGGATATATTAAGAAAAGCGCTCGCCGTGTGTGAAACGATTTCAGTCAAAGCGATTGTTGCGGCAGGCTATCACGGCCCACAAGTTGGAGAAGAAATTCATCGCCAAAGAGTAAGCCGAGTTAAACACATGAACGACTAGAGCATCATCAACACCAGCACAGCACCTAACGCTAACCGGTAGTAGATGAACGGCTTAAAGCCAATTTTATCAAGTAGAATTAAAAAGTAGTGAATGCAGGTCAAAGCAGCAATCGCTGAAACGCTTGCACCTAGAAAAATCATCGACCAATCCACCGGTAACTCGCCACTCGCTAGCTCATAGGATTTTAATCCGCCCGGCAAGACTATCGCTGGTATAGACAACAAGAAAGAAAACCGTGCCGCCGCAGTGCGCGTAAGCCCCAGCATTAATGCCGCTGTCATGGTAATGCCTGAACGCGATGTCCCTGGGATCAAAGCAACTGCTTGAGCGCAACCAATAAACAAAATATCACTCACTTTTAAGCTGTATTCATCTCGAGACTCTTGTGCTTTGTTATTTGCCCACCAAAGTACCAGCGCAAAAATAATCGTGGTAGCAGCAATCACTTCGGTTGCTCTTAAATGAAGCTCGACGACTTTGAAATAGCTAAATAAAATGCCAACTATTCCGACAGGAAAAGTTCCCCAAATCACTGCCCAAGCCAATCGACCGTCACTGGACTTTTCGCCCTTAAAGACCCAAAGAAACCAAGCAGCAATCATATTAGCCACTTCTTTACGGAAGTAGATTAATACCGCAATTAATGATCCAACGTGCACTGCCACGTCAAACGCTAAGCCCTGCTCCACCCAACCTAAAATTTGTGAGGGCAAAATAAGATGCGCCGAACTAGATATTGGCAGGAATTCAGTGAGTCCTTGGAGAATTGCTAAGAGTACGGCCTGTATCCAATCCATAATTTTGAGTTCCCAGTAGTAATATTTATCTAGACGATTTAATCAGAAGATTTAATTCGAGGTAAAATGATAGATCACAGCAAGTACGATTAGTTGCGCAAAAGTAATAATCCAAAAATACACACCTGCCAAGATTATTTTGGCGGCCCGACCTTCCGCTTTTTCATTGCGCGCACTTAAATAGATGCCCGCGGCCATAGCGATAGCCATCACCACAAACAAATAACTCTTCCAAGAAACCATGTCGGCGGCTTGTGCCCATGGACTAATGAGTAGCAAGCCGATTGTAACTATAATTCGAACCGTCATTTTATGCCTCTGAATCTCGTACGGGTTGATATCTCTAATTTTTAGTGGCTATTAGTTAGCATTTGGCGACGCTTGTTTAAAGAGTACCCTCGGTTAGCTCTCCCTCTCGCTGACAATTCGCGGACTAAAAACGCGCTGTATTCTACTACAAGCGATGCAGATGATCTTGTAAAGAAAACCCCTTTATCGCGTCAAAGGACGAATTATTGGGCTGGTTCGACTTGGTCAGTAAGATCGCCTTAATGACCTCACCCATTTGACCAGGCATTAATAGCTTCTGCATTTGCTGGCTTAATCCAAAACGTTGCTCTTCAGATATATTGATTGCTAGCGTTTCGGCCTTTTGCGCAACTTCATTTTCTAAAAGAAAAGCCGCCTGCGTGGTAAAGCCGCAAACTTCTAAACTACCTTGAACCGCTGTTCTCGCTAATTGTGAAAAATCGACATGTGCCGTAATATCTTGCAGGCCGATAAAGCGAAAAGGATCGTCATGTCGATGATGCCGAACAAAGCAATTGAGTGTGCCTGAAGCGCGCTGCGGATGGTAATATTCGCTCGCCACATAACCGTAGTCAAATAACAGCACTGCGCCACTTTCCAGGCAATTATCTAACGACTTAATCCAACCATTTAATTGAGGGCGATATTCTGTAGTGTAACCCTCTACCAACTCGCCAGTTGCCGCTAATTTGTCGAGTTGTTGGTTAACCACCTCAGGCTCAATCACATCCATCAAACAATCTTTGAATCCCGCGTTATCGTAACTGACCCCAAGTCGTCGCCATTGCCCTGCGACCCAACTGACTCGCTCAAACGGAATCGCATCGGCCACTTCATTGGCTAAAATGATGCCCTCAAAGTGTGAAGGCAAGGCTGTAATCCACTCTACTTTTGTTCTAATAGCGGATGTGCATTGATTAATATGCTGTTTTTGAAGTTTTTGTAAACTTGCCGAGGGCTCTAAAATCAAGTATTGCTTAGGTAGTTGATCTTGCGCTTCAAGCTGATTGAGTAGCTCTACTGCCAATGCACCGGTTCCTGCTCCAATCTCGAGCAATGAATAGCTTGACTCAGTGGCTAATAACTCACCCAAGCTATTAGCGATGCCAGCAGCAAATAATTGACCTAGCTCTGGTGCGGTTACAAAGTCCCCTAACTCACCAAATGTTTGTAACTCATTTTGGTAATATCCCAAACTTGGTGAATACAGCGAATACCGGACAAATTCAGAGAAAGTGATTTGGCCGCCAGCGTGATCGATGGCATTTCTTATCTTTTCGCAAAGCTGTTCTTGGATGCTTTTTGCGGATTCGCTAATCGCTAGGTTTTCTAGGCTGGGAGAAGGTTGCATCGTTGGGTCTTTGTTATATTATGGAGCGATTATGCATACGTATATGATCACTTTGTGTGACCGAATAATCACTAGAGTCTACCGATAAACCTGATCATGTCAAAATTAATATTAAATTGGTTTTATTTTCTAATTGCTATTTAATCGCTGATATTTATTCGTTTATAAACAATTAAAAACCAACGCTTTTCGGTGACAGTATGAGCTCAAATCAACCGCCAATGCCGGTGGCGCTAATTACCGGCGGCGCTCTGAGGATTGGTAAACAAATAGCCAAAGCGCTGCATAGGCGGGGTATTAATGTTGTTATTCATTATAATCACTCGAATCGACCTGCGGATAAGTTAACTGCCGAATTAAACGAGCTACGCGCCAAGAGTGCGATTGCAGAGCAGGCCGATCTTGCGATTGAAGGCTGTGAGCAAGACTTAATTAGCCAGACAATTCGGCAGTTTGGTCGACTGGATTTTTTGGTTAATAACGCTTCGGCCTTTTATCCCACGCCATTTTTTTCAGACAATTATAACTTTGAGCCGTTATTGCAGATTAATTTGCGCTCCCCTATTAAACTTGCTAAAGCGGCACAACCTCATTTGAGTAGGACCAGCGGTGCGATTTTAAACTTAATTGATATTTATGCGCGCGCTGGGCTTTGTCAACATTCCGCTTATGTCGCTAGCAAATCGGGATTGTTACAAGCGACTCGCCAACTGGCTGTAGAAATGGCTCCAGAGGTAAGGGTAAATGGTATTTCACCCGGCGCGATTTTATGGCCAGACACAGCGCCTAAAAACAGCAATAAAGATGACCCACACGCTCAAGCGGTTGAACTCTCAAAACAACAGTCAATTATCGAAAACACCGCATTAATGCGTATCGGAGCTCCTCAGGATATCAGCGCTACCGCCGAATTTTTGTTGCTGGATGCAAGCTATATCACAGGACAAACGATTGCCGTCGATGGCGGTCGACAGCTCTATATCTAAACGGCTAAAATGAGTGGTTGGTTTATAAATCAACCGGCGTAAGGTTTTGGGATGACTTATCAAATGATTGCCAGAGCTGGCCATAATTTAATGTGCTTCCTGGGTGCACTAATTCTGCAGCAAGTTCAGAAAGTGGCCAAAGCACATACGCATTTTCTAATATTTCACCGCGCGGCACCTCAACTGGTTGAGATAAGATTGCATCACCGTAAAGCAGTACATCAATATCAATTTGACGATCACAAAACTTCTTAGCACCGCGGACTCGACCCATCTGATCTTCAATTGACTTTAACTGTTCTACGACTTGATTAAGACTTTGTTCGCTGTTAAAGCAGGCAACCAAATTCAAAAAATTATTGCCTTCAAACCCAACCGATTCGCTTTCAAAAACTCGAGAATAAGTAATATTCGGAAATTGCTTGTCAAGTAAGGCTTTGGCTTGGTGAATATTTTCGACCGGCTGAATATTGCTACCAATACCGATATAAACGGCTACCACTTTTCGCCTCGCTCAATTTTAACTCCCACGCTACGAGCGCAGCTAACGGCCCCAGGCTTGTCTAAAGTGATCGATATCCAACGCACTTCAAAGTCGCGCAGTACCATTTCAGCAACCGCTTCCACCAGCGCTTCGACCAATTGATAGCTGCTTGCTTCGGCAAATTCTTCAATGGCATGCGAAATTGCTTTGTAATCTAAAGTATCTTCTAAAGAGTCGGATTTAGCTGAGGCTGAAATGTCAGTGCCTAATTCAATATTAAATACCAATCGTTGGCGAATCTTTCGTTCCCAATCAAAGACACCAATCACGGTCTTAACTTCTAAATCCCGAATAAAAACAATATCCATCACTCAGTGAATCCTTAACAATTTAAACTTCAAATGAACTAGCTCGAATTTTGCCAATACTATTTGCATCATCAATGATTTACAATAGGTCTCCTCATATTGATCCAAGTTAGCATAACCTATGGACCTGATTTTCTGGCTTAGTCTTATCGCGGGGTATCTCGCGGGTTCGATTTCTTCAGCGATTATCGTTTGTCGTCTTATGGGACTGCCTGATCCACGCACCCAAGGCTCTAAAAACGCGGGCGCGACCAATGTTCATCGAATCGGTGGTCGTTGGGTAGGCTTTTTAACCTTACTTGGCGACTTTTTAAAAACCGCACTTCCCATGGTGTTAGTTTATAAGTTGGATTATGGCCGTGAGGCAAGTTTGTGGGTAGGCGTAATGGCCGTGATTGGTCACTGTTTTCCTATTTACTTCTCATTCCGCGGAGGGAAAGGAGTTGCAAGTATGATGACAGTGGTTGGATTAGTAATTAGCCCTTTTGCATTGCTGGTAATTGGTACTTGGCTATTGAGCGCTTACACCTTTGGTCGCTCTTCGGTGGCCTCTTTACTCACCAGCTTAATTATTCCCTTCTACGGCTTTCATTTTAAGCCCGAACTTTTTGTCCCTCTGTGCGCTTTATCAGCAGTAGTGCTACTCCGACACCACTCTAATATTGCTAACTTGATTAGCGGTAATGAGCCGTTAATCGGTAAGACTTAAGCTTTGCGAGCGGTAAAGCCATTATTCCTTGGGTTTAGATTTTCGGCGCGTCGGTCAAGGGCCAACGTGGAAATACTTTGATCGGGTAGGCGGAAGGCGGTGAATCTTTTCCTTTGATATAGTGACAATATCCCGCGTAAGCAATCATTGCACCATTATCGGTACAATATTCGGTACGTGGATAATAGACTTTACCATCCGCCTGTTGCATCAATTCGGCGAGTTTTGCCCTCAACGATATGTTAGCACTTACTCCACCTGCAACTACTAAAGACTTGCGATTAGTTTGCTTTATTGCTCGTTTGCATTTGATCGCTAAAGTATCTACAACCGCTTCTTGAAATGCTCTAGCGATATTCGCTTTACTTTGTTCTGAATCATCACTGGCCGCAATTTTGTTGGCGGCAAATGTTTTTAATCCACTAAAACTAAAATCGAGACCAGGACGATCGGTCATCGGTCGCGGAAAACGCAAACCAACATCCTGTCCTTTTTCAGCGAGTTTCGCCAAAATCGGTCCGCCTGGATAATCCAACCCCATAATTTTGGCGGTTTTATCGAACGCTTCGCCAGCGGCATCGTCAATCGACTCACCAATGATCTGGTAATCACCAAGTCCTCGCACATCTACCAACAAGGTGTGCCCACCTGAAACAAGCAACGCAAGAAATGGATACTCTGGCTTTTCAGATTCCAGCATGGGTGCCAATAAATGCCCTTCTAAATGATGGATTCCAATTGATGGTAAGCCCCACGCGTAGGCCAAAGATTGGCCGACCGTTGCACCGACAAGCAGCGCACCAATTAACCCGGGCCCTTGGGTATAAGCGACCGCCGAAAGCTGGCTGGCTTGAATCTCAGCTTGATCCAGCGCAGCATCCACCAAAGGAATTATTTTTCGTACATGATCTCGCGAGGCGAGTTCTGGTACCACACCACCGTATTCACCGTGCATCTTTACCTGAGAATACAATTGATGCGCAATGATCCCCTGCTCACTATCGTAAATAGCTATTCCGGTTTCATCACAGGAAGTCTCAATGCCTAAAATCTTACTCATTTGGTTGCGTACCGTGCGTTCTGTAGAGTGGGTTCAAAAGTGAGCCATAAAAATATACACCGATGATAACAAAAACTAGTACAAATCATCTATCTATTTGATTTTTATATATTATATTTCGGTCCTTGCTTGCATTTACAAATCAAAATATTGAATTTCTTGACCCAATTCCTTCAGTACCTGTAGGTACTCGCGGAGCCGAGGAGCTACTCTAATCTGCATAATCAACCTAGGCAACCGACTTTGGAACTATTTTTATTATTTTTCTTTGCATCCAAACCTAAAAAACTGTAGAATCTGCGCCCTCGTCGATTGTGACGAAATTTTAACCATATTTTAGAAACCGGAGCCTAGATAAGGGATCCGACATAAATTAGCTAGGATAATTTAAATGCCAGCAGTGAAAGTTAAAGATAACGAACCGTTTGATATTGCTCTACGACGCTTCAAGCGTTCTTGCGAAAAAGCAGGAATTCTTGCTGAAGTTAGACAACGTGAGCATTACGAAAAGCCAACTTCTGTACGTAAACGTAAGAAAGCGGCCGCTGTGAAACGTCACCTCAAGCAAGTTTCACGCGATTCGATCAAGCGAAAGCGTTTGTACTAATCTTAAGTCGATTCTCGATTTAAAAGAAAATTCGATCAATGTCTGATTTGCTTAATCAAATAAAAGGCGGCATGAAAGATGCGATGCGCAACAAAGAAAAAGAGCGCCTCGCAGCCATTCGCATGTTGTTAGCTGCTATTAAGCAAATCGAAGTGGATCAACGCAAAGAAGTAACTGATGCCGACATTCTGGCGGTATTAGACAAGATGATCAAACAGCGCAGAGATTCAATCGCTCAGTTTGAAGCTGCCGGTCGAAACGAGCTTGCCGAAATTGAAAAGCAAGAGATCGACGCACTTCAAGCATACATGCCTCAACCTTTATCAGATGATGAAATTGCTGCATTAATCGATCAAGCGCTGAGTGAAAGTGGTGCTGAAAGCATGAGAGATATGGGCAAAGTCATGGCGATTCTTAAGCCAGCACTTCAAGGCCGAGCCGATATGGGCGCTGTTAGTGGTAAAATCAAAGCTAAACTTAGCTAATTAAGCACCTCCTGTCGTTAAAAACTCATTCGTTAAATCCAAGCCTTTAGCTACTGTTGGTTTTACACTAGTCACTCAGCTGAGCAGGTTATTGGCATCAATTAAATAGACCACTCGATTTAAATCTTGTTCTCGTCAGCACCACAAGCAAGTGCTAAACTTCTGATCCTTTTAATCGTTTGTTAGATCCCAAATAAGAATTTATGGCCGGTCGTATCCCTCAATCATTTATCAACGAACTTCTCGCGAGAGTTGATATTGTCGATATTATCGAGCGCCGAATCTCTCTTAAAAAAACTGGCAAGAACTATTCTGCGTGCTGTCCTTTTCATAACGAGAAAACCCCTTCATTTTCAGTCAGTCCAGACAAACAGTTCTACTATTGTTTTGGTTGTGGCGTTAGTGGTAACGCCTTGAGCTTTATTATGGAATACGAGGGGCAAGAATTTGTTCCAGCTATTGAAGACTTAGCGCAATCAATGGGAATGGAAATTCCACGAGAAAGCTACTCGGGCCCACAACAAAATTTCAATCAAGAACTCTACCAACTCATGGATAAAGTGTCAGAGCACTATCAGGCCGAGCTAAAGTCGAATCCCGCGGGCAAAAAAGCGATTGACTACCTAAAAAAACGTGGCTTGAGTGGCGAAATCGCTAAAACTTATGGCATTGGTTATGCACCTGACGGGTGGCAGAATCTCATGGAAATTAAACATGCCAGTAAGAACCTGCAAAATGATCTTGTGGACACCGGCATGATGATCAAAAACGACAAAGGACATACTTACGACCGGTTTAGAGATCGCATTATGTTTCCGATTCGAAATCGTCGTGGCCAAACAATAGGCTTTGGCGGACGAGTCATCGATCAGGGTGAGCCTAAATATCTAAACTCGCCAGAAACCAAGTTATTCCACAAGGGTCGAGAGCTTTACGGCCTGTTTGAGATGAGAAAGCAATTACGTAACATATCACACATTATGATTGTTGAAGGCTATATGGATGTGGTGGCACTGGCACAATTTGGTATTTTTAACGCTACGGCTACTTTAGGAACAGCTACATCTAGTGAGCACTTACAAACTTTGTTTCGCATCTGCCCTAAGGTGGTCTTTTGTTTCGATGGTGATAAAGCCGGAAGAGCGGCGGCACTAAGAGCACTGCAAAATGCGCTGCCATTGATGCGCGGTGCGCGAGAAGTCCGAATGATGTTTTTACCCGATGGCGAAGATCCCGATACCATGGTGCGAAAGGTTGGTGCCGATGATTTTAAACGGCAAGTGGAAGAATCAATCACTTTATTTGATTTTTTAATTCAACATCTGACCTCACAGGTTGATATGAATACCTTTGAAGGACCGACTCAACTCGTTCATTTGGCCAAGCCGTTTTTACAAGCCATTGAAGATGCATTGCTAAAAACACGCTTTGAAAAAAAGCTAGCTCAACTCGCTGGACTCAGTGAAAAACATATACAACAGGCCATTCAGGACCACCCAAGCAATACTGCAACTGCACCGGCAACCACCGAGAACAAGATTAGCTCCCCTTTTCCCCAGAGTGAAAGCGCAACACCGGAAACCGCCATTAAACCGATCAAAATTCACGGAAAAGCGCCTTTTCGTAGGGCAATCACATTACTTTTGCAAAATCCGGATGCTTTGCCTGCCGCTAAACTCGATTGGGTGGACCAACTTGATGAACCTGGCGCCAAGATATTCAAGCAACTTGTTGATTTAATTGATAATAATGAAAGTATTACCACTGGGATGCTGGTAGAGCATTGGCGCGGCAAACCCGAAGAGAAACACCTCAAGGCGTTGGCCAGTAGCGACCTATTGATTAACCGAGAGCAAATCCCCTCAGAACTCGCCGACTTACTAAGTCGACTTGAAAAAGAACTGATCATTGACGAATGGGACCGATTAATTGCTAAATCGAAGCAACAACCGCTAACGCAGCAAGAAAAACAAAGCCTAAAGTCCCTGCAAAAAGAAATGTTAACCCGTGGTTAGCGGACTAAAACCAGCCTAAATTATCAATAATTTGCGATCCGCAGCTCAAACACCAAAATAAAGAGTAAATTCACTTCTGATGTGGCTCGCTTTCTTGCTGATCAGCACCTACACTGTGTATAATTGCGCGTTCCGTGTTCTGCACGCAAAACGTACCATTTTTAAGTTGAAAGAGGCGGTTGCAGAGGCTTTTATCGCTGCAGAATATAAGCTTATTAGCAACGGCTTCCTAACAGTTAAGGTTTACTGAATGTCAGACGAAACTCCTAAAGAAACACCTTCACAACAATCGCAACTAAAACTGCTTATTGCCCGTGGTAAAGAGCAGGGTTATTTGACGTATGCTGAAGTCAACGATCACTTGCCACCCGATATCGTCGATCCCGATCAAGTGGAAGATATCATTAGCATGATCAACGATATGGGAATTCAAGTTTTTGAAATTGCACCAGAAGCCGACGCTTTGTTAATGAATGAAAATGCTGCCACTGATGAGGACGCAGCCGACGAAGCCGCTGCTGCATTGGCAAGCGTTGAAAGTGAATTGGGCAGAACCACTGATCCTGTCCGTATGTATATGCGTGAAATGGGCACCGTAGAACTACTCACTCGAGAAGGTGAGATTGAAATCGCCAAGCGAATTGAAGAAGGCATAAGACAGGTTCTTGCTTCAATCGCAGAATACCCAGAAACAGTGGCATCTTTACTTGACGAATACGATCGCTATTTAGCGGAAGAA
Source organism: Kangiellaceae bacterium (assembly GCA_965230525.1). Taxonomy (GTDB): domain Bacteria; phylum Pseudomonadota; class Gammaproteobacteria; order Enterobacterales; family Kangiellaceae. The sequence goes on along the minus strand of OZ246008.1, from coordinate 1,776,032 downwards.
ATTAAATTAACCGATATTATCACCGGTTATGCAGACAACCTCGCCGAAGCCGCTCAAGCCGCAACTCACGTCGGCTCAGAAGTTCCTGAAGATGAAATGGATGATGACGACGATGGATTAGCCGATGACGATGATGACGCCGATGAAAACTTGGGTCCTGACCCTGAATTAGCACAAGAAATTTTTACCGCGCTACGCAAACATTACGAAAATGCCATTGCAGCAATTAATAAATATGGGCGCAAGCACAAAAACGCATTAAAACATATTGAATTAATGAAAGAAGAATTTCTTAAATTCCGACTACTACCAAAAATGTTCGACAAGCTGTCAAGCCGCATGCGGCGCAGAATGACCAGCTTGAGAACTCAAGAAAGACTGATAATGCGACTTTCCACTGAACAAGGAAAGATGCCGCGTAAAGACTTTATCAGAACCTTTCCAGGCAACGAAACCAATACCAAATGGATTGACTCAATTTTAAGCCAAGAAACCGAATATCACGACACCTTGGAAGAGTTAGCTGAAGATATTATTCGATGCCAAAATAAAATCGCCAAAATTGAAGAAGAAAGTAAGCTGACAATTGTTGAAGTCAAAGAAACTAATCGTCGAATGTCGATTGGTGAGGCTAAAGCAAGACGAGCCAAAAAAGAGATGGTAGAAGCCAATCTTCGACTGGTCATTTCGATTGCTAAAAAATACACCAACCGTGGTTTACAATTCTTAGATCTTATTCAGGAAGGTAACATCGGTTTGATGAAGGCGGTCGATAAATTTGAATATCGCCGTGGTTATAAGTTTTCAACCTATGCGACCTGGTGGATTAGACAAGCAATCACACGTTCGATTGCGGATCAAGCTAGAACAATTCGTATACCGGTTCACATGATTGAGACGATTAATAAGCTCAACCGTATTTCAAGACAAATGCTTCAAGAAATGGGCAGAGAACCGCAACCGGATGAATTGGCAGTGAGAATGGAATTGCCGGAAGATAAAATCCGCAAAGTTCTCAAAATTGCTAAAGAGCCTATTTCAATGGAAACACCTATCGGCGATGACGAAGATTCGCATTTAGGCGACTTTATTGAAGACGCTAATCAGGACTCTCCAATTGATATTGCTACTTCGCAAAGCCTCGGCGAAGCGACCAAAGAAGTTCTGTCCGGCTTGACGGCTAGAGAAGCGAAAGTTCTTAGAATGCGTTTTGGTATCGGTATGAATACGGATCACACGCTTGAAGAAGTAGGTAAACAGTTTGACGTTACCCGTGAGCGAATTCGTCAGATTGAGGCTAAAGCACTCCGTAAGCTTCGCCACCCTACACGCTCAGATCAGTTAAGAAGCTTTCTTGATGAGTAAATTTAAGCGGATATAAACTTCCAATAAAAAACCGGCTTCTAGCCGGTTTTTTATTGATTTAAGCTGTGTTGAAGCTTAATGAAACCTACCTACCGCCGGTTAAAGCATTTGCAAAATAGCAACAATAATACCGGTTAACACTAAACTACTAACAATCACACCTCGTACACTTGCGATGGGACCTTGCTTACCAAAAATAGCGTTAATTTCTAGCAAAATGACAACCGCTAGCGCTACATACAATGCTGTCATGTTAGTTGATAAGGTTTTGGCATAGCCTGCGAAATGTGGACCTGCCAACATACAAAATGCCATTGGACCAGAAAACAATGTGTTGGTTCTAGAAGCTAACAAGGCTTTCCCACCTGCAGCCGCAGCATCACCTTCCACCATTCCCAAAGCGATTTTTTGATTTGGCCAAATGATCAACCAAACGTTTAAAAACATAAATGTACCTAACAAAGCACCAATAACGATATAACTATTCATTTGCCCCATCTTTTCGACACCGTAGAGCAAAATAATACCGGTAATAAAAGTGAACATTGCGCCCCATCTAAACCACCATAACGCTTCTGGGGCTAACTTTGCCTTAGCGTCGGCTAGGCCTTCAGGGCTAGCGGACTTGAAGTATCCGCCTTGAATAAAGTTAAAGTAATACAACAGACCAATCCATGTCATACCAAAAAGCAAGTGTCCCCAACGTGCTAACATGTTTACGATATATTCGATTTCCATCCCAAGCTCCTATTATTAAATTATTTATTATTGGGTTACTAGATCGCTTAAAACACAGCCAACCCTCGGTTCAACAATGTTTTAAGATAAAAAAAGAGGCAGACGATGAGCTAACGATTGCAAACGCATTTATTAACCTAAAGCAAAACAAGGTTAAATAGCCAAAATAAAGGCCTCTGATGCAAAACTATAAAGGAATTAAGCCCAGAATGCGAGCGCTTCCGGACTGTGAGTCTATCGAATAAAAACAATCTGGGGCTATTCGATTACTGATCGCAATTTGAATCCGGAACGGCCGATACAACATCGGTGACACCATTGTTAACGGCCATTAGGTAACATTTACCATCTTGACCCACCTGATACCACTGCACTGGCTTGGATTGTTGTTGCTTGGCTGTCGAGTACTCCTCATCGGCCATAGCATCTTGAGATTGCTCAGTAGAACCCGATTCCCCTTGTGACTCAATAGCATAGCCGTTAATCAGCGCCTCAGCATCTGAATCACTTTGCTGTCCCGACTCCGAATCAAGAGACTTAGATTCTAGAGACTTCGATTCTAGAGATTCCGATTCTAGTGAGGTTGACTCTTGGTCATCGTGCTGCTGGTGGTCTTGATGTTGGCGATCATGAATAATCGAGTTAATAATGCCACCGACAATGAGCGCCCCTAAAATTCCAGCGCCAGAAGTACGGGTATGTACTCCAACCGAGACATGTTTGTGATGACCGGCATGGTGATCATGGTGTCGGTGGTGTGTAGAAACACGGGTCGAACACCCAGTGAGTAAAATAACTAGCGGTATCAACCAAAAACTAAATCGATTTTTCACAGCCTAATCCTGCCTTTCTCTATAATAATGCGAGTTTAAAGCCTTTAAGATTAATCTAAGCTGAATAGGCAGCTCGCGCCGCGAAGGTTCTAGATAGACAGAGTCGACCCCAATGCCCTTTATTCGGAATTGCTGGCCAGATAATTCGCTACTTTGACAAACTCTATCAGGCTAACGTTTTCTGGACGCAAGCTTGCATCGATACCGAGAGTTTCTAGGTCCTCAGCAGAAATGCGGTTTCGCCAAACGTTTCTGAGAGTTTTACGACGTTGATTAAAGGCTTCTGTAACGATTGTGGAAAACAAAGCGCGATCGGTAATATCAAGAACCTGTTTCCTTGGCGCAAGATAAACTATCGCTGAGTCGACTTTAGGCGCCGGAGTAAAGGATTCGGGTGGCACTAAAAATAGCAATCTAACTTCACAAACGCTTTGAGTCATCACACTTAAACGACCATAGGTTTTGCTACCCGGTGTTGCACACATTCTCATAACCACTTCTTTTTGCAGCATAAAATGCATATCCTGAATATCATTTAAGAATTCAAACAACTTAAACAGCAGCGGAGTCGAAATATTATAAGGTAGGTTGCCAACAACCCTCAGCGGGCCATTTTTTGCAAATTCATGGTAATCCACTTTAAGTGCATCAGTTTGCAGAATATTCAAATCGCCTAAACCATCACAGTTAAACTTCAACTTTGGGATTATGTCGCGATCCAGTTCAATCACATTAATTTGACCGGTTATCGGCAATATTTGTTGAGTAATTGCGCCGAGTCCTGGACCGATTTCGATTATATTGTCAGTCGATTTAACGCGAATACTTTTTACAATGCGATCGATTATCGCATTGTCATGCAGGAAGTTTTGGCCAAACCGCTTTTTGGCTTGGTGTGTTGAAGGATCAAAAGTTTTCATGAAGGCAGCTTACCATTAGCTAATTTAAGAGCATAGTCTATTGCAAAAGCCAAGCTGCTTTCTGAAGCGCAAAACTGATCGGCAATATCGAGAGCGGTACCGTGATCGACTGAAGTTCTTATGTAAGGAAGTCCCAGAGTTATATTGGCACACTCACCAAATCCAATGGCTTTGACCACCGGCAACCCTTGATCATGATACATGGCTAAAAACACGTCGTAGTTAGCTCGATTTTGAGGTGTAAATAGACTGTCCGCGGGAAAGGGGCCGTGTACATCGATGCCGCTTTCTCTCGCTGTTTGAATAGCGGGTTCTATGGTGTCAATTTCTTCGCTACCCAACACCCCATTTTCTCCTGCATGAGGGTTTAATCCGCACACAGCGATCTTAGGTCGAGCTAGGTTTAGTTGATGAAAGCTTTGCTGTATGACCGAAACCGTCTGCTCGATTAAGTCAGCATCTATCGCTGCGCTTACTTGATTGAGCGGCAAGTGAGTGGTTGCTAAAGCGATCCTAAGCTGGTTAGTGGCTAATAACATCACCACCTTATCGATTCCAGCTTGTTGAGCAAAAAACTCTGTATGACCTAAAAAGCTCGCTTCAACTTGATTTAAAGTCGCTTTGTGAACAGGAGCAGTCACGATGGCGTCCACTTGTTTACTCAGCGCAAGTTCACCCGCTCTGGTTAACATCTTTAACGTCGCCAGCGCATTATCCGAACTGAGTTGCCCTGTAACCACAGGCGAAGGCAATTGAAACGGCTCTATTAATAGTTGACCCGGTTGATGTGGCCTTGCAGGCGCTTTCCAGTCAATAGGAACTAGTTTGAGGGATAAGTTTAATTGCTTAGCAGCCTGTTGTATCACCACAGAATCGGCCAACACAACTATTTGAGCATCGAACTCTAATTGCGCTATTTTGACCAGCAGTTCCGGGCCGATGCCGGCGGGCTCGCCCATTGTCAATGCGATTCTCTTGATCATTTTCATTGGAAAATGCCCAGCTTGATTTTAACTTACTGAATTAGGCTTCAATAATTTTTATGTGAGCTCGGTCTTTCAGTTCACTGATCCATGTTTGCAATTCTTCTTCATACTTACGACTTGAAAGTATGCGATAAGCTCGGTCTCGTTTTCTCTCTTCAGTTTGATCTTGGTCTCGCCGCCCAGTCACTTCCATAATATGCCAACCAAATTGGGTCCTTACTGGCTTGCTTAATTGGTTCAATGGCAAACTATCCATCACTTCAGAAAACTCAGGGACAAAGGTGCCTGGATCAACCCACCCCATGTCGCCGCCTTGTGCAGCATTGGATTTGTCATCGGAAATTTCTACCGCCACCGTAGTAAAGTCTTCACCTTTTAAAATACGCTCTCGAGCCAATTCGATTTTGTCTTTAGCTTGCTGATCAGTTGTTATCGCGTCAGGGGTCACTAAAATATGCCGAACTCTAGTTTGCACAACAACTTGCTGGGCAAAGCCTCCCTTCTTGTCCTTAAGGAATAAAATATGCAGTCCACTTCCGCTCCTTAACGGCTCACTGACATCATTGACATTCATATTCTTAACTGTGCCAGCAAACAAGGTGGGTAATTGATTTAAGCTTCGCCAGCCCATATCACCACCTTCTAATGAGTTTTGACCACTGGAAAATGCAACTGCAAACTCTTCAAAGTTTGAGCCACCTCTGAGTGCTTCAATAATTTTTCGCGCTTCTTCTCGTTTAGCGGTTAATTCTTCTGGGGTCGCACTTTCCGGCAGCGCCAATAAGATATGACCTAGGTGATACTGAGTTCTCGACTCACCTTCTTTATCAAGCTGAGCGACAATATTATCAATTTCCTTTTCGCTCACTTGAATTCGACGCTGCACCATTCCGCGCTGCACCCGATCAATCATGACTTCGTTTCGAATATCTTCTCGAAAAATCGCCCATGACGTACCATCACTTTCAACTTTTTGTTGTAGCTGCTGAATTGACATATTGGAGCTTTCTGCAATTTTTTCTAATGTCGCATTAAGCTCGCCATCACTAATTCGAACACCCACTCTTTTCGCGGTATCTAACTGCAGAGACTCTACAATTAAGCGATCAAGAACCTGTTTTCTAAGAATTTTTAACGATGGGACTTTTTGATTTCGCGATTTAATTTGCGCAATTATCGCATTCGAACGACGAACTAATTCACTTTCCAATACGACACTTTCATCAACTATCGCAATAATTCGATCGAGCATTTGCTCTTTAGCATGAGAAACCTGAACGCTAAATGCCAGCGCGGCAACGAGGATACACTTTACTAATCTATTCATTTATTAACCAATTTACTTCAATTGTTTTTACACGCCAATTAAGCGTGACTCTAATACCAAAACTTTACGTTTAAACCTTTCACTACTCGAGAGTTTAGTCTCGAGCGCGATAACCTCTAATACTTTTCTCTAACAGTCGCGATACATCATTTCCTGCACTGCCAAACCCTTTAAAGACGAACTGCAGCTCAATACCGCTATTAAATTCATCAGCAGTTTGCGAAGCACTTTCCGTGGTGGGGTTGCCAAATGCGTCCAATCTGACATCCAAGTACCGCCGAGTCACCAGATTAATAGCAAAGCAACATGACTGATACTCAAATCCAAACAAGGTCTCGGAAGTACGGCCTTTTTCGAGGTCATTATACCATCTTCCCACCACTCGCCACTCATCATTTATAGGCCAAGCGAAGGATAAATCGATTTCTTCGTTGTTGAAACCGTCTTTATTTCTAAGCCTGTGGGATAAATTGACAATATGATTGGGCTTGGGTTCAAATTTAATCTGACTTCGAGCCAAATTTGTCCCACTGTTTATGTTTGCATCTCTATTATCATCACTCCACTCAATGAAGCCGCTTAATTCGATTTTTGGGTTGGGTTGATAACTTAATTCGGCCAGCCAGGTGGAGTGGGTAGAAATTTCACTTCGATTGACCTCATCCAACAATACCCGGCGATCTTCAAAATAGTTTTTACGACCAAAAGAAAATGCAAATAACTGCTCTCCAGTTTGATCATCGGTAAATCGATTGGTCAAAGCAAAGGCGAGATGGTTGGTATCGCCGATTCGGTCAACACCCGCAAACCGATTAGCTTGCCAGAGTTGTGAAAACGAGAACTCCGGCAGACGACTCGCAAAATTATTAATTTGCTGCTGCTCACGATAGGGAATATAGGCGTAAAAAGCTCTTGGCTCTAAACTATGAGTGACGGATTTATTTTCCCATTCAATGGTGCGATCAAAATACAAACCACTATCCAGACTGAATATTGGTAGATTTCGACTCAAGCTAATTCGCGAATCGTCGCTAGCGCTATCCTGCTCATACTGGGTGGATTGGTAGGTCAACTTAGGCGTAAACCACGAATAAGTTGTTCTAATCGGATAGCTAACTGAAGGCGCTAAATTTAATCGCACTCCCTCAGTTTGGCTTGCATTGGTGTGAGAGTATCGCGTGAGATCGCTATCAAACTGCCAATGTAAACCGCTACTTTGCTGGTAGTAATCAGCACTGGCTAACAAACTTGGCAAAATCCGATAAGGTTCATCACCCACCAATGACTGAGTTGACTCGGCTAAGAATGAAACAACCCAAATCTCATCTTGATAAGAGACATCAAACTGGCTGACTAATTGAGTCTGACTATTGGTTCCGTAGGAGTCGATCGCTCCGGCGCCCAAGTCAGTAAAGTAATCTCTATCACTGACTTTACTGGCATTAATATTACCAGACCAATTGTCATTCAAATTAAACTTACTATTAAACGAAAGCGCCCAGCGGTCCTCTGCCAGGCCATAGCGACCATTGGCCAACGTTGGGTCATTCGACAACAACTCTTTAACTAACCTGTCGTCGGCGAGCCACTCAAAAGATAACTTGCTCCGTGTGTTTTCAGACAGGTAACGAATCTCTGAGCCAAATTGGGATCCCCGGTTTTGAATACTTCTTAGGTTAATTGTCGCGTCAGCATGAGGCGCAATATTCCAATAAAATGGCAATAAAACATCTAAGCCGTTCTTGTCATCATTACTGAGCGCGGGTTGCAAAATACCGGTTTTTCGCTGCTCTCCTAGCGGGAAATTAACATAAGGAAAATAGAATACTGGAATCCCTTTAACCTTTAACCACATCCCCCAGGCCTCACCCCACCCGGTCTCTTGATCAAGCTGTAATTCCGAAGCTGAAAAGCGCCAACTTTCATTATTGGTTGGGCAGGTGCTGTAGGTCAGATCTGAAAGCGTCACAACATTTTCTTCGTTGGTCTCGATGGACTCTGCTTTTCCGTTGGCGTTGTTACTAAAAAAGTGAAAGTCGACATCGCTCAACTTAGATTGCTTGGTTTGCTGATTGCCAATAAAGCTTTCAGCTCTCAGCAGTGAATCGCTGGTTTCTACCGAGACACCACCGGACGCGGTAATTTCCTGTTTGGTTTTATCACTAAAGAGACGATCCGCTTTTAATTGCGAATCGGTTGAAGTCATCGAAACATTGCCTTCCAGAGCCAACACAGTTTCGGTATTTTGCGGCACTTTATCGGCCCGAAGTAATACGGTGCGAGAGCCAGAGGACTCGGTAGTATTGCTATTTAACGCCGGAGCAAAGGCATCTTTTACATCCGAATCGCCGGCACAGTAATTGAACACTTCAATCTCTCTGCTATTCAACGAAGATGAAAATCGTGACTCAAACAATGCTGGATTTTCGGTTGGCTGAACATTTAGATCTGTTTCAAGCTGTTCCGCATAGGTATTACACGAGAGAATTGATACCACAATTCCAAGCCAAAAAACCGATGTTTTGGTAACAGTAGGACTGATTGATTGTGTAACGGAACGAGACTTCAAAGAGTTTACTCTTCAGATTGGCTTAAGCTGCGTATGATACAAGAAAATTCTGCTTATCTCAGTCAAAATCATCGATATCCTTAGCTAAAATACCAGATTCTCAATAATAAGCATTAGAAAAGCCCACAGTTATCTAATAACTAATTGATCCTTAAGCAGAATATAGTTGGAAATCAAAAGTTAATTATCCAATAATATCACTCAAGCTCAACCATCTAGGCTAGTCATCTAAAACCATGCCGTATCAAACAGACGATCTGCGAATCAATAAAATAAAAGAATTATTGCCACCAATCGCGTTACTCGAAAAGTTTCCCGCCACAGAGCAAGCCCAGCAAACCGTGGTCAATGGCAGAGAAACCATTCATAAAATCCTGAATAACCAAGATAAACGCTTGTTGGTCATCATTGGGCCTTGCTCTATTCACGACCCAGAAGCAGCAATGGTCTACGCCAAAAAACTAGTTAAAGTTAGAGAAAAGTACCAAGATACCCTCGAAATAGTAATGCGTGTTTATTTTGAAAAGCCGAGAACAACCGTCGGTTGGAAGGGGCTAATCAATGATCCTTTTTTAGATAATAGCTGCAAAATAAATGAAGGCTTGAGGCTTGCACGTAAATTATTGCTGGATATCAATACCCTCGGCTTACCCACGGCTGGCGAATATTTAGACATGATTACGCCGCAATATATTGCCGACTTAATGTCTTGGGGAGCAATTGGTGCTCGTACTACCGAATCGCAAGTTCATCGAGAACTCGCCTCTGGGTTATCTTGTCCGGTCGGCTTTAAAAATGGGACTGATGGCAGTATACGAGTTGCTGTCGATGCCATTGGCGCTGCCGGAAGCCCACACCATTTTCTTTCAGTGACCAAGTTTGGCCATTCGGCTATTGTAGAAACGACCGGCAACCAAGACTGTCATGTGATTTTACGCGGTGGTAAGCAGCCCAATTACTTTAAAGAAGATATTAAAGCGATTACAGCTCAACTCATTACCGCAAACTTAAACCCAAAGCTGATGGTTGACTTTAGTCACGCAAATAGTCTTAAGCAATTTAAACGGCAGCTTGAAGTTTGCGATACAGTTTGTGAACAAATTAACCATGGTGAACAAGCTATTTTCGGCGTGATGGCGGAAAGCTTTTTAGTTGAGGGCAATCAAAAACTTACCAACGGCAAAGCCGAAACCTTTGGGCAAAGTATTACCGATGGCTGTTTGGGTTGGCAAGACAGCGAGTTACTTTTGGAAAAGTTATCAGCAGCAGTACTTAACAAGCAAACAAGTGGTCTATAAATGGCTATCGATATTCGGGATTAGGGTGATCAAAACGACACCCGGCGTCCCATTGCTTTCTTTGATTTCCATGAGCAGGAAACCCGCCATTGCTTTTTAGCATTAGCGCCATATGCATTAAATTCCAAGTCATAAAAGTAATATTACGTTGGGTAAAATCATTTTCAGCGCCGCCAGAACCTTCATCTGCATAGGACGGCCCTGGCCCGGCTTCGCCAATCCATCCAGCATCTGCCTGTGGCGGAATGGCATAACCTAGATGTTGCAAAGCATATAACATGCTCATAGCGCAGTGTTTGATGCCATCTTCATTGCCAGTAATGACACAGCCCGCGGTTTTACCATAATAAATGTATTGCCCTTTCTCATTCAACTTGCCCGACTCAGCGTACAACCTCTCAATCACCTGCCGACAAACAGAGCTTTCCTCTCCCAACCAAATAGGCGTGGCTAAAATTAGAATATCGGCCTGCATTATTTGCTTTGAAAGCTTCGGCCAATCATCTTGGTTCGCGCCATGCTCAGTCATATCCGGCATCACTCCGGGCGCTAAATCGAAATCAACAGGCCGAATAGTTTCACAGCTAATTTTATTTTGTTTGAAGATCGCTTTAGGGACTTTCAGCAGAGCGTCTGTGTGCGATAAGGTTTCGCTTGGTTTTAAAGTACAGTTTAAAATAATTGCTGACAAACCAGAAAAATCATAAGCATGATTGTCACATAAACTTTGTTGTTTTTGATTAAGCGTCATCATCTAGATCCTCGGTAGTTTAATCAATTGTTAAACTTAGCGGTTTTCGAGTCGATTGTAATCCAGCAGCCCAAACTCTATTGGTGATAATCGTTGGTAAAGGCGGTGCAACTCGTCACTATTTTTCCAAAAACTAAAATTGGATCGTCTTACACCAAATTTCTCCATCAACAATCGATAATCCTTTTCGTTTTTTATTTGTGTTACTTTTTCTACAAATCGTTCCAATTGTTCAACTTCAATTCGCCATAAAGCATCCGGATAAGCGCCTACAATTCCTGGAAGGACCGTTAAGTAGTCTTCTTCAGGCAATCGGTTGGACTCCTCGTCAAACGGACTGGTCACATTTGCATGAGCGCTGTTTCTTAAAATTGTGTACAAATTAACTGGCTTGTTACCTTTGACTAACAATAAATGATTGGTTTCCGGCATCAAACTGGCGGCCTTACCTTTGATTGCGAGTAAACCTCGTAGTAAGCCTGAATATTCTTTTGCCTGCTTTGTAGAAGATTGAATATCATGTTTCTTAGAAAGTACTCGCGATAAATGTTTCTTGATTTTTTGATTTAAAATTAATTCCGGAGCTTCGCCCGCTGGGTATTCTATTGCGCTCGTTGAATTTAAATAAGCATGGTCCCCATACACAAAATCTTTTACCGAATCATCAGCTTTTCGATACCAGCGATCTCTTAATTTTTTGCGTGATTGCTTAGGTAATAGTGCGAGATAATTAAATTCACTTTCCATTCTTAAAAAGTCCATATAAAGCCGAGTAGAAAGCTGATGACCCGCATTTCCGTAAACATCAAATCCCGCAACTAATAGGTAATGTATTCTCTCTAAGATAGGATAATCAATCAGCCAAACTGTTTGAGCTTTTTCACCAACCAATCCCTTAACAACCGATGAGCTATCGAAATGCCTGAACACAGTCAGTGCGGCATTTTGATTCTCACCATCGCCTTGCCATATCCAGTCCAATGAAGGTCTAGTGCGCTTCGTGACTTCGTTAAGTGATTGAGTTTTTATTTGCAAATAGTTTTTTTGAGACGCCGAATATTCTGTCCAATAGCTTAATAATCCGGCCGTACTTTCTCGCTCTGCTGGTAGGTCCAAATACTCGATTTGTTTCGGCAAATTGGTATAAATCTGTTTTGAAACTAAATGATCAGGCTCAACAAATACCACCCAAAAATGGTCGTTGATGACATTTAACGCTACTTGCCCTCGGCAGACAGCGCCTTTCATAAACCCTCTAATAGTAAATTGAGCATGATCCAACATAAACTCATAACGAGACTTTGCTGGTAACTCAATAAATGTTGCAAATGGATTTGACGCCAGTTCGATTTGGTAGCCTGGTAGCTTAGAAATTTTGTAATCTGGTTCAATAAACCATTTTTTGAAACGAGCCATGCGCGATTCATTTAGCGCATAAGGCATATGGTTTTTCGCCACAATACTGCTCTCAACTCGCTGTATCCGATAATAAACTTGCTTAAGTTTTTGATCGGACTTTTTCAACCGTGGATCTTGCATCGGATCGTCAAACGGTCGGCGAGTTGCTATAATTTTGATAGGTTCACCTGGCGGCGTGGTTGAGCGAACCAGTTTAAAATAGGTTAAAGATTCCAGTTCATCAAAGTATAAATGCGCTAGAAAAAGGTGCTCAAAGATATAACGAGAAACTAACTGTTGCTTGTTGCTGCTTCCATTAAGAAATTTTTCCCAGTGGTTAATCTTAGAGCGATATTCCTTGCTCAAGGGAGGAGAATTGCCCATAGGGGCCCCCTGACTAAGCCACTTAGTCAGTAAATTTAGCTCCTTTGTTTGCAACCCAGGCAATGCGTATGGCATACCAGCGTAGGCAAAATCCTTTTCATAATTTTTATACTCATCTCCCGTGGGGCATTGCAACTCTTTATTGAGAGAAAAGTCGAATAAATCATCGGGTAATAATTGATTATCGGCCGCTTTGTTTGCTAGTGGGTGGTGATGTTTAAGAAACAGTAACTTTTCGAAAACCCCAAAAGAATTCGAATCGGCTTTAGCATTCTTTTCTTCCGCACTATTTAGTACAGAATAAAACCCTTTGTCCCGCCATTCGGAAATGGAATGAGCGTCAACAAATAGTCGAGATGGCTCATCTGCGATCAAGCGTGTTCCATCATAAACTTTATTTTTGTTAGCCCCCCTGAGAATTCCTTCTGGTGAAGATAATTTTAACTGACAAGGCGCATCGTAGCATCCGTGGCAAACCACACAGCGGGCGTCTAAAACTTGCTTAATTTTATTTTGGTATGTTATACCGTCTTTTCTATTGGCGGTCTCAGGCTCGGCAAAACAAACGCCACAAAAAGCCGCAACAAAGATCAACCAACCGTGAGCTATTTTCATAATTATCCTTGACTCTTTAATCTTATCAGCAAGAGATTTTGCTGAGAATTTCCAAACGATAATAAGACTATACGGTTAGCAGGCTAATCGGGATGACCTATTTAAGCCGTTTGATAGAAAGTCTTGTTAGTCCGCTTTGAAGTTATCGGGAAGTGAACGAATATTGACATCGCGTTGCGGAAATGGAATTTCAATTTTTTCTGCTAAGAATTTGTTATAAACCGCCTCGTTTAGTGAATCGCTGACCTTACCTCTTAGTACCGGCTCCGCCACCCAGCACAACAGTTCAAAATTCAAACCGGAATCGCCAAACGTTCTAAATCTCACCCGTGGGGCTGGATCGCGTTCTATATTATCCGCAGCTTCGGCAATATCCATGAGAGCCTTTCTCACTCGTGCAACATCTTCACCATAAGCGCAGGCGATTTGTATTCTTATTCTATATTTCTTATGTGGACCGGCGGTTTCATTGGTAATTTTGGTATTACCCATGATCGCATTAGGGATCGTAATCTCTACATCCGAACGTGTTAAAATTCGTGTACTTCGAATTCCAATATGGGTCACTTCACCACGCTCACCACTTTCTAGAACGATATAGTCGCCAAGTTTGTATGGGCTGTCCGCTAAAATAAAAACACCTGCAAATAAATTAGCGAGGGTGTCTTTGGCGGCAAAACTCAATGCTAAACCCAGTATACCCGCTGATGCTAGCCAAGCAGAGATATCGATATTCCAAGCAATCAGGAGAAAATAGATTCCCATCGCATAGAACACAATTGCAGCCAAATTATCAAACAGTGGCAAAGTGTGTTTTTGCACAATTTTTACTTTACGACTGCTATTGCTTAAATAGGTCAGTAAGAAATGGGATACATTAATTACAAACCGAAACCAATAATAAATAACAACGGTTAATAAAATAGACTCAATAATCCCAAGGTAGCTTGAATCTTTCTCTAGAAGCTGTGAGTGACCAATTGCCAAGCGAGTGCCAATAATGATAATAGTGCTTCTAACTGGGCGTTTTAATTCTTCAAGAATATGATCGTCTACGGGGTTATTAGTACGTTTGGTACCAATAATTTGAATCCGTTGAATAATAAACGCGACAACCGTGGCGACCAACGCACCAAAAAAGAAAATAAGCGCAGATTGAATTAACCGATCTTCAGAAATGAAAGGTAGGTATTCTTGAATTGCGGTTTGCAACCATTCCATATGATCAACTCAACTAATTAAGGCTGGCAAAAGCTGAAATACAGTATTGATAGAGCTGATCGGGCATTAAACCGAAAATAACTAACAACATGCAATTGATGCTTAACGCGATTTTTAGAGCGCGACTCTTTGACACATTGGGACTAACGCTGGCATCGGCAAAAAACATTTCCTTAACAACTTTGAGATAATAAACCAAACCAACAACTGAGAAGGCAATGGCAACCAGTGCAGCCATAACATAATCATTAACCACCAACAGCCGGAAGATTTCTAATTTTGGCCAAAATCCAATCAACGGTGGAATACCGGCCATGGAAATCATAACTATAGTAAACATCAGTGCATACCAAGGATGATATCGTCCCATACCTTTTAGATCAGAAATGTTCTGATAGTCTTTACTATCACTGCTCATGAAAATAATAATTCCAAAACCAGCGAGGGTCATAATCGCATACACAATGATATAAAACATCGCCGCCGAGTAAGCTTCATCAGTTCCTATGGCAATGCCAAGTAGAAAATAACCAATGTGTGCTATGGCGGAATAAGAAAGCATGCGTTTCAAATTGGTTTGAATCAGTGCCACAATATTGCCAAGAATTACCGATAACATTGCCACCATCATGATCATGCTTGTCCAGTGTTCAGACGCGGCACCAAAACTACTTTCGAGCACTCTAAATGCCATCCCAAAAGCAGCTATCTTGGGGACGCTAGAAATATAGGCAGTGATTGAGCTCGGTGACCCATGATAGATATCCGGTAACCACATATGAAACGGCGCCGCACCAAATTTAAAGGCAATCCCGACCACAATAAACACCAAACCAAATTGAATCATTAAATTGGCTTCGTTTGCAGCTAAATAATTAGCAATATCAGCGATAATAATACTGCCACTCATACCATAAACTAGTGAGATCCCATAAAGTAGAAATCCAGAGGCCAAACCGCCCATTACAAAATATTTTACCGCTGCTTCAGAGGCATCATTAGAATCTCTTTGGAGGGCAACTAGGGCATAGAGGGAGAGCGACAATAACTCAAGCCCTAGATAAATTATTAACAAACTGCCGGCAGACACCATCACCATCATGCCAAGCACCGAAAACAAAGTCAGTAAATAATACTCACCGCGCATTAGGTTGCGTTCACGAATAAAAGGCCGTGCGTAAAGTAGTGACAAGAATGCGGTTAAGTAAATCGCCAATTTCAGTACAACAGAGAATTGATCTTGCACCCAATGCTGGGAAAATCCAGTTTGCGGGTTAAGGCCAAGTTGTTGCGCCCCCATCACAAAGAGGGTTAACAATGAACCTTGAGTCAATAAAAAGGTTAATTTTCGCTCTTTGTCTCTTTGAAAAAGATCAACGATCATAATGACACAAAGCGCGATCAATAAGAAAATCTCGGAGGATATTATTGAGTAGTTAATTGATTCGGCCATTACGAGCACATCCCTTCAGGTGAAAGTTTTGAAACCAAATTACAGTCAATCAAGTGTTGGACACTTGGCGCCATCACATCTAATAAGTAAGCTGGCCAAAAACCGAAAACTAAAACCAATAAAGCAAGAATTATAAATACAATCATTTCTCGTGCATTAATGTCTTCTAACGCTGCGACTTTATCATTGGCAATATCGCCAAACATCACCCGCTTATACATCCATAAAGTGTAAGCAGCCGCCAAAATCAAAGTCAGCCCACCCACTGCAGCAATCCAAAAGCTGACTTGAAAACTCGATAGAATCACCATAAATTCGCCAACAAAACCAGAAGTACCTGGCAGTCCGGCATTGGCCATGGCAAAAATCATGAAGAACATCGCAAATTTTGGCATGCGGTTGATAACACCACCGTAATCTTGAATTTCTCTAGAATGCATTCGGTCGTATAGTACGCCGATACACAAGAATAATGCGCCGGAAATAAAACCGTGTGAAATCATTTGAACCAACGCACCTTGGATCCCCATAATTGCCGCATCGATTTGTTGGCTTGCGATTAAGGAAAACGAAATAAACAAACCTAAGGTGACAAAGCCCATATGCGCTATCGAAGAGTACGCAATTAATTTTTTCATATCACTTTGCGCCAATGCCACAAAACCAATATAGGCTACCGCAATCAAAGAAAGAATAATCATCACGTTGGCCATTTCTAACGATGCGTCAGGCACAATCGGTAACATAAAACGAATAAAGCCATAAGTTCCCATTTTAAGCATAATGGCAGCTAAAATGACCGAGCCACCGGTCGGAGCTTGGACATGCGCATCAGGTAACCAAGTGTGAACAGGCCACATCGGAACTTTGATCGCAAAGGCGATTAAAAAAGCAAAGAAAATTAGTAACTGGGTATCCGCATCAATGATCAATTGATGCATTTTAAAGATATTGAAGCTGTCGGTCTTATTACCTAAATAGATCAATGCGATTAGTAAGAAAACAGAACCGAAAAAGGTATAAATAAAAAACTTCAGTGTGGCATAAATACGATTTGGGCCGCCCCATATACCAATGATTAAAAACATAGGTACCAGCATTGCTTCCCACATCACATAAAAAAGTATCGCATCGGTGGCTGCAAAAACACCATTCATTAGTCCACACATAATCAGAAATGCAGCAAGATAGTGCGAAGCCCGCAGTTTAATATTATTCCAGCTAGAAATAACTACTACCATTGTCATTAACGATGTCAATACAATCAGAGGCAATGAAATACCATCCACCCCAAGCGAATATCTAATGTTGAGAGTTTCGATCCAAGGTTTATCTTCGATTAATTGCAAGTAGAAACGGCTGTAATCAAAAGCTTCTAGAGCCACTAGGCTGAGAGCAAACGTCAAGGCCGAAGTGAGTAACGCAAGCCACTGAGTCACTTGTGGATTTTTTTGCCCAGAACCGAAAATAATAAGACCGGCACCGACAATCGGAATCCATATCAATAAACTTAAAATAGGTAAATTTTCTAACATTATTTTTGTTTAAACCTGTTTATAGTATTTCTTTCCATCTAGCCGTTTAATGCTCGCCAATACAACCAGCCCAACAAGATTAATAATCCAAAAACCATTACAAAAACGTAGTGATATAAATAGCCACTCTGTACCTTTCGAACACGAGCGGAGATACCTGCCACTAACTTAGCAGTGCCGTTGACCATTAAGCCATCAATTATCGCAACATCTATCCATTGCCAAAACTTTTTACCCAGCCCTACTCCACCGGCAGAAAAATAGTTAATGTATAAACGATCAAAGTAATAGTTGTTTTCTAACACGTGATTAACCGGACCAAGCGCTTTCTTGAACCCGCTAGCCAAGTTGGGTTTAAGAACAACAAACACATAAGCGGTGAGTACTCCTAATACCGCCAACCAAAGAGGCCAATGAGTCGGTGAAGCTAACGCCAAACTAAATGGATGTTGATAATGTTCAACGATCGGCGCCAAAGTATTATGGTTATCGGCAACGGTAATCGCTTGGTCAAAATATTCTCCCGACAATATACTCGGAGCAAGAAGATAGCCGACAATTACTGACGGGACTGCCAATGCGACCAAGGGTACCCAAACAACCGCGGGAGTTTCCTTTAAATGAGACTTAGTTTCATCATCCATTCGTTCTTCGGTATGAAACACCATAAAAAACAATCGGAAGCTGTAAAGCGCAGTAAAGAACACCCCGACTAACACACAAATATAAGCATAAGACGCTGCACTTAATTCGGAGAAATGAACGGCTTCAATAATCGCATCTTTTGAATAAAATCCGGAAAACAACGGTGTTCCGATTAACGCCAGCGAACCAATCAACATGGTTACATAAGTGATAGGCATATATTTTTTCAGGTTGCCCATCTTTCGCATATCCTGTTCGTGATGCATGGCGATAATTACTGAACCGGCGCCTAAGAACAACAATGCTTTAAAAAACGCATGGGTTAATAAGTGGAAAATTGCCACCGAATAAGCAGATGCGCCAAGTGCGACTACCATGTACCCCAATTGGGAAAGTGTTGAATAGGCGACCACACGTTTGATGTCATTTTGAATCACACCCAAAAAGCCCATAAACAATGCAGTCGTTCCACCAATCACTAAGATAAAATTGAGGGCAATTTCAGATTGCTCGAATAAAGGAGACATTCGAGCGACCATAAAAACACCTGCTGTCACCATTGTCGCCGCATGAATTAACGCAGAGATCGGGGTAGGTCCTTCCATCGAGTCAGGCAACCAAACGTGCAACGGCACTTGTGCAGATTTTCCCATGGCACCAATAAATAGGCCAATACACATAAAAGTAGTCGCGGACCAAGCTAATTCACTGGTCACTGCAATTTCAACATCTTCAAATCCGGCTTTAACCTGTTGAAAGACTTCTGCGTAATCGAGCGTACCGAACACCATGTAGACACATGCAATACCAAGTAAAAATCCAAAATCGCCTACACGGTTTACCAGAAAGGCTTTTAAGTTGGCAAAAATCGCAGTCGGCTTTTTGTACCAAAATCCAATCAATAAATAAGACACGAGTCCAACCGCTTCCCAGCCAAAGAAAAGCTGCAAAAAGTTATTTGACATCACCAGAGTCAACATTGCAAAAGTAAACAGTGATATGTAAGAAAAGAATCGCTGATAGCCAGGATCATCTTTCATGTAACCAATGGTGTAAATATGAACCATCAGCGAAACAAAGGTCACCACGGCCATCATACTTGCGGTGAGATCGTCGATTAAAAAACCTACGCTTAAGGTAAAGTTCCCTAATTGAGCCCAAGTGTATAAGTCGTAATTTAACGGTTGCGCGTAGTCGAGTAATTGACCATATGCGATCTTAATGGATAAAACACAGGCAATAGCTACTGCTAAAATAGTAATTCGGTGCGCCCATTCTCGCGCAAACTTTCCGCCAAAAAGTCCGGTAAACACGGCCGCAGCCAGTGGCAGTAAGACGATAGCAAGTAGTTGATTTTGCATAGTTAGATCCAGCTATCCTTTTAATTGGTTAATTTCTTCAACATCAATCGTTGCTCTATTTCTAAACAACACAACAATAATTGCTAAGCCAATTGCAGCTTCTGCGGCGGCAACCGTTAATATGAAAAAGACAAAAACCTGCCCTGCGGTATCCTGTAAAAAATGGGAAAACGCAATAAAGTTGGTATTAACTGCGAGCAACATTAACTCAATGCACATCAATAAAGTAATTACGTTTTTTCGATTAATGATGATGCCAGCCACACTAATGGCAAATAAAATTGCGCTCAATAGTAAATAGTCAGATAACCCAATCATTGGCCTTCCCCCTTACTATCCTGGTTTGTTTTATCCGTAGAACTCGCTTCTGCTTGAACGTTTAAATCAGGGTTATCATCTACTTCTGTTTCTGAACTAACACTAGGTTCCATGGACACAATTTTAAGTCTATTTCGTTTGTTTGCTTGAAGCTGTTTGCTAATGACCTGTGCCTTACGATGTTTTCTTCCTCGGAATGTCAGTGCAATTGCTGCGATTATTGCAACTAACAGAATGACCGCCGCAGCTTCAAAAGCAATTACATATTCCGTGTACAAAATTCTTCCTAATTCTTTGATATTTGAATATTCTGCACCTTTAGCCTCGGGTTGGGCATAGTTGGCTGGACCAAACTCTCCGTGGGTAATAAAGTAATAAAGCAAACCGAAAAATGCCAGCGAGGTAACAATAGCAAACGGCAGCTTGTTAACAAATCCTTGTCTCAATGCGGCATAATCGATATCCATCATCATCACCACGAACAACAGCAACACCATCACCGCACCCACATAGACAACAATCAAACTGAGTGCTAGAAACTCTGCCTGTAATAAAAGCCAAATCGCGGACGCCGAAGCAAAAGTCAACACCAAAAATAACGCAGCCTTGACCGAGTTTTTACTGGTGATCACCATTAGCGCTGAGAAAATTACCCACGCAGCAAATGAATAAAAAACAATTACTTGAAAAGTCATTGTTGTTGTCCTAATGGATTTAGCATTTTTATTTGGTTAGTTTGCATTTTTTAATGTTTTTTAGTATTGGGTTATTACTTATAGTGCTTTATTCAATTATCTATATTTAGCGTCTACTTCAATGTCTTTGGCCAGTTGCTCTTCATGGATTCGGCCAATTTCTAATAATTTTTCCTTAGTTAAAATCTGCGCCCCCTGCTCTTCAAAATGATAATCAAACACACGAGTCTCTACAATTGAGTCAACTGGGCAAGATTCCTCACAAAAACCACAAAAGATACATTTAAATAAATCAATTTCATACTTGGTGGTTCGACGAGAACCATCACTTTCTCTAACCCCTGCCTCAATGGTAATCGCTGCGGCTGGACAAACTGCTTCACACAACTTACAGGCAATACACCGTTCTTCACCGTTCGGATAGCTACGCAGTGCATGGATTCCCCTAAAGCGAGGAGACTGGGGTGTTTTTTCTTCTGGGTATTGAATGGTAATTTTGCGACTAAACATATGTCGCCCAGTCACCATCAAACCTTTCAGTAGCTCCACCAGAAGAAAACTGTTGAGGTATTGTTTAAATTTCTTCATTGTTTAAATTTCTTCATGAACTATTGTCACAATCATTTCTGCGCTGTTAGCCAAAAGGCCAAACTTCAGCCTTAATCCAAAGCGCTACAATTGGTAACCAAACCAAAGTTACCGGAATAAAAATTTTCCAACCCAAACGCATGATTTGGTCGTACCTAAATCGAGGAAAGGTTGCTCGAAGCCAAAACAACATAAATAAAAATACCGAAGCTTTAATCAGCAGCCACAGAGTACCTGGTATCCAAGCAGTCCATTCATGTAAAACACCTAATCCTTCGAAGGGTGATAACCACCCTCCAAAAAACATAATTGCGGTTAAAAACGAAATCAAAATCATATTGGCGTATTCTGCGAGGAAAAACAGCGAGAATGCCATTCCACCGTACTCTACATGAAAACCAGCCACAATTTCAGATTCGCCTTCCGCCATATCAAAAGGCGCACGGTTGGTTTCTGCGACCCCAGAAATCCAATAGACGACTAATAATGGAAATAGCGGTAACCAATACCAAGAGAGAATACCACCACTTTGCGCCATGACGATTTCACCTAAGTTAGTCGACTGGGCACACATCAGAACGCCGACCAAAGCAAAGCCCATCGCCAACTCATAAGAAACAATTTGCGCAGCGGAACGCATCGCGCCTAAAAACGCATACTTTGAGTTTGATGCCCAACCCGCAATGATTACTCCATACACACCAATCGAAGTCATCGCTAAAATATAGAGTAAACCTAAATTGATATCAGCTAACACCAATCCAGCATCAAACGGGACCACTGCCCAAGCCGCAAAAGAAGGCCCAATAAATAATACCGGCGCAATCACAAACAACACTTTACTCGCACCTTGCGGAACGATAATTTCTTTCATGATGAGCTTGACGGTATCAGCGATAGGCTGCAGCCAACCTTTTGGACCGACCCTATTGGGTCCAACCCGCATTTGCATATAACCAATCAGCTTTCGCTCGGCGTAAGTAGCATATGCCACAGCCAATACCAAGGGCAAAATAATCAAAACGATCTTTACTAAGATCCAAATTAGGGTAGTCGCCCATTCAACGAAATCGATTTCGCTCATGTTTTAACCCTCGAAATACTGATCGGGTGAGTCGAAGCTTTCGGAGTTTGTTGCAATGCTTTAGCACGCCTTACCATCGGGTCTACCATATACAACCCAAGTGAGTTTCTTTTGGTTTCTTCTTGGTTTGCTGGTGCTAAAGGCGGCGGAGTTCTTCTAGCTTCTTTCTTATCCCTAGAGTTTTCCTGTTTTTCTTTTAGCTCATCACGGATCTGTACTGAATCTTCGTAATCAAACCCAGCAACATCGAGTAAATTGCCGAGTACACGCAAAACTTTCCATGCTGGTCGCGTCTCCCCTGGGGCGGGTACTGCTGCCGCAAAAGATTGCCAACGTCCCTCAATATTCACAAATGTACCTGAGGTCTCATAATTTCCGGCAACAGGTAGCATAACGGTGGCGTATTCACTGATTCGTCCATCAGCGTAAGAAGTTAACGCAATTACACATTCCGCTTTTTCAAAATTAGCTAATGCTTGTTCAGCCCAAATACTTTCAACGTCCGGCTCACAGTTGTGCAAGAGATAACCTTTAAGTCCCTCGGTCAACATTTGTTTGGCGTTTTTGCCCAATGTGGCGCGACCGCCGAACTCCGATTGGTTTGGTACGGCACCGGCCATTTTGTTGCCTGCGGCATTACATCCTTGGGTCATGTATCCCCATTTTGAATCAGTTAGTTTGGCCACTTGTTCGGCAATCCAAGTTATGGTTTCCGCTTGAGGATGTTCTTGGACATAAACACCCATGATGATACAAGTTTGTTCACCTTGAGTGAGCTCTTCAACAATAGACTGGTGCTGTTCGGTATAAGTCACTCCTTCCAGCCACTCTTTCACTTCCGCATTGATTTCATCCGGCTTCTTGCTCGCAGCTGCCGCAAGAACACTCGCAAATTCTTGAGCTAGCAAGTGCGGCTTAGGTTGAATTTCTTGAAACAGTCTAAAATTGTATTCACCGTCAAATGGATTTATCGCCATTGCTTTTCCAAAACCGGTCGACTTGCGGATTCTCAATGTGGCAAGCGGTTGTTCATGTCGAATATCGCCAGCAATTAATAGCGTGGCATCCATACTATCTAAATCTGAAAGCGGAAAGTTAAATCCCGCTCTCACACCACTGTGTTCATCTTTTGAAAAGTCTCGTCGTCGAGTACGAAAATCAATGTTGTTACAGCCCGCACCACGAAGTAATTTTTGTGCGAGATAACTTTCTTCTAGAGTTGAATTATTGCCAACAATCGCACCAAACTCTTCACCTTTCGATGCTCCAATGATTCGTTTCATTTCTGAAACCGCATAATTGAGCGCAGTCGGCCAATCACATTCTTGCCATTCACCATTTTTCTTTATTCGTGGTTTCAGTAAACGATTTCCTTCGGTTAACGCTTGGTAAGAAAATCGATCTCGATCGGACAGCCAAACTTCGTTAATTGATTCATTTTCTCGTGGAACGACTCGAATAATTTCACCGCGCCGATGATGCACATTCACATTGGAACCAAGACAATCATGCGCCGCAATTGAAGGAGATTCGCGCAGTTCCCATGCCCGTGCTTTGTAGCGTGATGGTTTTGCGGTTAGTGCCCCAACCGGACACAAATCAATAATATTGGCGGAAACTTCAGAGTCCATTGTGGACTCAATATAGGTGCCTATTTCAACGTGTTCGCCGCGCCCAGTAGCTCCCATTTCTCGAATACCAACCACTTCCTGGCCATAACGAACACATCGCGTACAATGAATACATCGGGTCATGTCGGTTGATATTAGCGGGCCTAAATTTTTATCTTTGACAACCCGTTTACCTTCAACATAGCGACTAACATCTTCGCCATAGCCAACGGATAGATCTTGCAACTCACACTCACCGCCCTGATCACAGACGGGACAATCAAGTGGATGATTAATTAATAAGAATTCCATCACTGATTTTTGTGCATCGACGGCTTTCGGAGTTTTAGTCTGAATCACCATGCCATCCGCAACCGGCGTCGCACAAGCCGGTACCGCTTTCGGTAGATTAGAAACATCTACCATGCACATGCGGCAATTAGCAGCGACCGAAAGTTTTTTGTGGTAACAAAATCTGGGGATGTAAATATCGGCTTTGTCGGCAATTTCAATAATCATTGAACCGACATCGGCTTCCAGTTTTTTACCATCTATTTCTATATTGACTTTGCCCATTCTTCTTAATCGCCCATGCTTCTTAAAAAATACCTGTGTGGGTCATTGGTTTTTATTAAAGGCTATCCCTTTACCATACTTCGTTTATGCTCGATCATGTATTCAAACTCATGTCGATAATGCTTCAAAAATCCTTTGATGGGCATAGCCGCGGCATCACCTAATGCGCAAATAGTTCTGCCCATGATGTTACCCGCTACCCGATCTAAATTTTCAAGGTCTTCGGGCTTACCCTCGCCTTGTAAAATTCGATGAATCACTCGCGACATCCAACCGGTTCCCTCGCGGCATGGAGTACATTGGCCACAAGATTCCTCGTAATAAAAATGTGCAGTTCTAGCAGCAAACTCGACCATACAAACTGATTCATCTAAAACAATAACCGCACCCGAGCCCAACATTGAGCCAGCTTTACCAATGGCGTCATAATCCATGGTAATTTCCATCATGACTTCCGCCGGTAAAATCGGAGAAGAGGAGCCTCCAGGAACAACTGCTTTAAGCTTGTTACCCGATAACATGCCTCCAGCGATTTCTAAAAGATCTTTAAATGGCGTGCCAAGATTAATTTCAAAGTTGCCAGGATTATTAACATGCCCCGACACGGAAAATATTTTTGTGCCACCGTTATTTGGTTTACCTAAATCTAAAAACCATTGCCCGCCCTTTTCTAAAATGGCAGGAACAGACGCATAGCTCTCAGTATTATTTACATTAGTGGGTCGGCCAAAAACACCATAGTTGGCAGGGAAAGGTGGTTTAAATCGTGGCTGGCCTTTTTTACCTTCGAGCGATTCGATTAGAGCAGTCTCTTCTCCGCAAATGTATGCGCCACCGCCCAGATGATTATGCAGCTCAAACGAAAAATCAGATCCCAGAATTTTGTCGCCAATTAAATTATTTTCTCTTGCTTCTGCTAACGCTTGTTCCATTCGGTCAAAGGGCTCGTAAAACTCGCCACGCAAATAGTTATAGCCCACAGTTGCATTCATCACATAACCCGCGATGGTCATACCTTCAATCAATTGATGAGGGTTATAACGCATTATATCTCTGTCTTTGAAGGTGCCTGGTTCGCCTTCGTCGGAATTGCAAACCACATATTTTTGGCCTGGCATGTTACGCGGCATAAAGCTCCACTTTAAACCAGTGGGAAAACCAGCGCCACCACGACCTCTCAGAGCGGAAAGTTTTAGCTCATCAATAATTTTTTCGTGAGAAAGCTTACCTTCAACAATTTTTCGTAAGCTCGAATAACCACCCACACTTTGATATGCCTCGAGTGACCATGGCGTATCCAGATGAAGCGTTCTAAAACAAACTTCATTAGCCATTAGTCTTGCTCCTTTGCAGGTAATTCAGCAGCCGCAATATCGGAAAGAATTTGGTCAATTTTTTCTTCTGTTAAATTTTCATGATAGACCTTGTCCACCTCTAACATCGGTGCACCACCACAAGCCGCCATACACTCCACTTCTTTTAAAGAAAACAAACCATCTGGCGTGGTTTCACCTAATTTTATATTTAAGCGATTTTGTAAATGCTCAACGACTTTGTCGGAGCCTCGAAGTGAACAGGATAAATTAGTACAAACAGACAAAACATGTTTACCCATTTTGTCGAGGTTAAACATGGTATAAAAGGTGGCAACTTCATAGACCGCCACGTGCGGAACATCTAAATATTCAGCAACCGCTTGCATCATTTCGGTAGTGAGGTAATTTCCATTATGTTCTTGCACGACTTTCAATGCGGGCATGATTGGCGGACGTTTTCTCTCAGCTGGATATTTCTTTATCCAATTATCTATTTCATCGATTTCCGATTGCGGAATCAACTCTTTAAGATGCAGTGATTTATCATAACTTAGATCGGTCATTAGCGATCAATCTCCCCAAATACCACGTCCATCGTTCCTATAATTGCAACCACGTCAGCTAACATATGCCCTTTTGACATTTCATTCATCGCTGCCATGTGAGCAAATCCTGGCGCTCTGATTTTTAACCGGTAAGGCTTATTTGCACCGTCCGACATAAGATAAATACCAAACTCTCCTTTAGGGTGCTCAACGGCCGCATAGGCCTCGCCTTCTGGCACACAATAACCTTCAGTAAAATGCTTAAAGTGATGAATTAGCGACTCCATATTTTCTCGAGTTGCCGCGCGACTAGGTGGCGTAATTTTGTGATCGTCAATAATCACAGGCCCCGTGTTTTCGCGTAACCACTCAATACATTGTCGAATAATATGATTAGACTGACGCATTTCTTCTACCCGAACTAAATAGCGGTCATAACAATCGCCGTTCCGTCCCACGGGAATATCAAAGTCTAACTCGGCATAGCAATCATAAGGCTGCTTTTTGCGCAGGTCCCACTCAACACCTGAGCCGCGTAACATCGGTCCAGTAAGCCCCAGCTGAAATGCTCGCTCCGGAGAAACCACACCAATACCAACAAGCCGCTGTTTCCAAATTCGGTTTTCGGTTAATAAGGCTTCATATTCGTCAATACTGGCGGGAAACGTTTCGGTAAAATCCCAAAGAAAATCGAGTAACGAACCTTGTCGGTTTGCATTCAGTTCTTTTAGTTTTTTATCATTTCGCCAAGGTGATTTTTCATATTGTGGCATTTGCTCGGGTAAGTCTCGATAAACTCCACCCGGACGGAAATAGGTCGCGTGCATTCTTGTACCAGAGACCGCCTCGTAAGCATCCATTAGTGGTTCACGATCACGGAAACAATATAGAAACATGGTCATTGCACCGACATCGAGCCCGTGGGCACCTAGCCACATAAGATGATTCAAAATACGAGTGACTTCAGCAAACATGACTCGAATATATTGAGCTCGCTTAGGCACTTTGACTTGAAGCAATTTTTCAATTGCCAACACGTAGGCGTGCTCGTTACACATCATGGAAACATAATCGAGCCGGTCCATATAACCAATGGACTGATTGTAGGGTTTTATTTCAGCTAACTTTTCCGTTCCCCGATGTAGCAGTCCAATATGTGGATCGGCTCTTTCGATGACTTCGCCATCCATTTCGAGGATCATTCTCAATACACCATGGGCCGCGGGATGTTGCGGGCCAAAGTTTAGGGTGTAATGTTCGATTTCAGCCATAAAATTAACTTTTTTATCGTTTTATTTTTTAAAATTGAGCGCTTATAAATTACTAAAAAGCGGCAAAGACCACGGCTAAGAGCTTACCTTATGACTCGTGGTACCAATATTCTTTCTTCAATTGAAACGGGTTCGTAAACACACTGCTCTTGCTCTTCATCGTAACGCATTTCTAATTCGCCAATCACCGGAAAATCTTTTCTAAACGGATGGCCAATAAAGCCATAATCCGTGAGCAAGCGCCTCAAATCAGGATGCCCATCAAACAAAATACCAAACAAGTCAAAGGCTTCTCTTTCAAACCAGTTTGCGCCGTTCCACAACTCAACCACACTCGGAATAATCATATGCTCTTCGCTGACTGCCACTTTGACGCGAATTCGATGATTGAGAGTGACGGAGAGTAAATGGTACGCTACCCCGTAGCGTTCTCCTTGCCACTTGCTTTCAGTATCAACCTGACGCCCGCGCTCAAAACCTGCTCCGGTCGCTTCATGGGTTGACCATTCGTCCATTCCGTATGTGAGGTAGTCTATTCCGGCAACATCAATCAGTTGCTCAAACAAGAATTGATCATCATCTCTGAGCTCTTTAAGTACAGCTAAAAGATCTTGCGCGGCAATCTCGACAGTAAGCTCATTCAACGCCACCTTGGATGATAATAATTTGTCCCCGAAGTGAGCTTCAACTGCATTTTTTAAATCTGAAATTGACCTAGCCATAACCGTCTTAAGCTTGCCTCATAATGGTGTTGGTTCGTTTAATTTTATTTTGCAGCTGAATCACGCCATACATTAGCGCTTCGGCGGTTGGAGGACAACCTGGCACATAAATATCAACTGGGACAATGCGATCACAGCCCCGAACAACGGCATAGGAATAGTGATAGTAGCCGCCACCATTTGCGCAAGATCCCATGGAGATTACCCATTTTGGCTCTGGCATTTGATCGTAAACACGCCGTAAAGCGGGTGCCATTTTATTGGTCAAGGTTCCGGCTACAATCATTACATCCGATTGACGCGGGCTAGGTCTAAAAACAACCCCAAAACGATCGAAATCATAACGCGAAGCTCCAGCCTGCATCATTTCGACAGCACAGCATGCCAAACCAAAAGTCATGGGCCACATCGAACCGGTTCGAGCCCAATTTACTAAGGTGTCTATCCCGGTGACCAAATAGCCTTTACCTGATTGCTTTACGCCACCAGTTTCTTCCGACAGTGCTTTTTCAAGCTCTGGCAATGTCGGTGAAATTAAAGGGTTGGGTGCAGAAGGGTCGTGTTTTTGCTTTACTCCCATTCAAGCGCTCCTTTTTTCCACTCGTAAATAAATCCAACTACTAGCAAGCCCAAGAAAATACCCATTGCGCCAATCGCAAACCAACTGAGTTCTTGAAACACTACAGCCCAAGGAAATAAAAAGGCGACTTCCAAATCAAAGATAATAAATAAGATCGCAACTAAGTAAAACCGAACATCAAATTTATGACGAGCATCCTCGAATGCATCGAAGCCACATTCAAAAGGTAAGGTTTTATCAAAATTTTCTTTTCGAGGAGCGGCCAAATAGCCGGCAATTTCTAGGAAAGCGCCAAAGCCGAGGCCAATGACGATGAAGACAAGTATGGGTAAATAGTTTTCTAACATTCTTTATCCCGTTTATTAATAACAGCTTCACAGCATTTACTGATGCTACAGTTATTACTCTATCTTATACAGTATGACTTTCAATCTGGATCTTGCAATAGTGGTCTTGATTTTGTTTCTTTTAGTTGCCACCAATAATATTAGGTAAACCCCATCAATGTCACTAACAAATCGTAAAATAATTGATCAGGCACCATGGCGCGCCCTTAAATAGCCCAAAACTCATTGATTTAATTCAATTTTAAGCGCTATTTAGAGCTTGTGAGGAAAACCTTGTCTGTCGATTGACTATTTTTTAGCTTTACGGCTGGCTGAGTAGTTTCAATGCACTGCACAATAATCTTCGACTAATCGACGAAAAACACTGATAAAACTGTGCAAAAATCAACCAGTTCATTCTAATAACCGCACCACACAGACCGCGGAGCCGCTCAACCAAACGATTATTGAAAAGCAGCGAGCGATAAGTTGCGATACATAAGTTGCGATACATAAGTGGCTATACATAAGTGGCTATAAATAAATGGCTAATTATTTGCGCACCAGATAAATAGTCAACAATGCCAACAAATTAACCATTAGCAACAAATAAACACCTATTAGTCCGTATTGGCGATAGAGGGTGAGGTAATTATCCAAGGGAACTTGAACACGTAAGGTGGCTTGCTGGTAGCGATCGAGCTTGGACAGGAATTCGCCACGCGCATTCACCACCGCGGTAATACCATCATTGGTTGAGCGCACTAAAGGCATTCCTAACTCAAGTGCTCGCATTTGCGCCATTTGCATATGCTGGTATGGCCCAAGCGAGTCCCCAAACCAAGCATCATTACTCACTGTGACCAATAGCTTGGCTTTCTGAGTGGCTTGATCGGCACTTTTGGCCAACCGATGCACAATATTGGGATAGGCTATTTCATAACAAATTGCTGGGATCACTTGATAGTTTTCAAACTCAAATGGTAGTTGGTTCGCCTCCGCTGGGGAAAAACTTGACATTGGCAGATTTAAAAACTGAATAACACCGCGCAAATAGTTTCCGAGTGGGACATATTCGCCAAAGGGTACCAAAACTTGTTTATGGTAATCTTGCTTGTGTTGACCAAGTGAAATGAGTGCAGAGTAGCTGACTTGAATTTCAGGTTTGTAGATTGGCAGCCCGAGTAATAGATCCGTTTGCTGCTGGCGTGATTGCTGATCGAGCTCAGCCATAATATCTCTGACTTGATGACGATAGGCTGGAATTGCCCCCTCAGGCCAAACAATTAAATCGGCATCCCAGTGTTTTTCACTTTGCTCAAATAAAATATTAATCACTTTGCTAAAATATTGCCTATCCCATTTTTGTTCTTGAGGGATATTAGGCTGTACTAAAGCGACGTCGATAGTTTGTTTATCGGCAACGATTTTTTCAGCTTGGCTAAAATAGGCAAGTAATGGAAAGCTGATAAAGAGCCCAATAACTATAGCGAGTTGAACAGTCAAAGTTAGCTTGCTGGTAGGGTTTTTGCTTGATTCTAATTCTGATTGTGCACGCACCCGCAGCAAAATAACGCAACTTACGGTTATCGCAACTATAAACCAACTTACACCATAAACCCCTAACCAGGTCGAAAGCTTGGCTAAAGGACCTTGCAATTGAGAGTAGCCCGCCAAAAGCCAAGGAAATCCACTAAAAATAAAGGTTTGAATAAATTCAAAAATAACCCATATTAAAGGCAAAAAAAGCGTTAAATGAATGGGTGTCAAATAACCATTAAAACGATTGATTAAAGACCCAGCGAATCCCTTGATGACAGAGAGCGTTAGAACCAGCAAAAAGCTAATGCCAATAGCACCAATCACCGGAACATGGCCAAACTCATGAATGCTGACATAGACCCAACTAACCCCAACACCAAATGCGCCAATGCACCAGTAAAAGATAATGGCAAAATAAGACGAGCGTGCTGTGGGCAGAATAATTTGTCCAGCCTTGCTCTGTTC
The DNA here is from genome assembly GCA_965230525.1 of Kangiellaceae bacterium. Lineage (GTDB taxonomy): Bacteria > Pseudomonadota > Gammaproteobacteria > Enterobacterales > Kangiellaceae. The sequence continues at coordinate 1,744,995 of OZ246008.1, read as the reverse complement.
AGCGCGCCCGAGTGATTTATCGGATTCAGCTTTAGCGATTATTTCATTAAACAACAACCCTAAAGACAATAATGTTAGCGGCCAAATATCAATTGGTGCAAAGCCAAGTGGGTAAATAGCGCCCATCAAGATTAAAAGACTGCGCTCTAGCCAAATTGAGCGGTTATGCAGCTTGCTGAGCAATGAGAACATAGTAGAAGTCAATTAGGAGAATAAGTTTATTTGGTCAATTTAAACACACGAACCAGTTTAATTTTTCGTGTGTCAGAATTGATAATTTGGAACTTAAAATCATCGACAATGATTGATTCGTCTTTGGTCGGCACATGACCAAACGCTTGCATCAAAATCCCGCCAACCGTGTCAAAATCATCTTCGTCCAAGGTTGAGTTAAAAAACTCGTTAAAGTCATCGACTTCGGTACTGCCCTTCACTACAAACTCATTGGCGCCCATGGGTTGGATGGTTTCTTCTTCACCATCAATATCAAATTCATCTTCGATGTCACCCACAATTTGCTCTAGTACATCTTCGATAGTGACCAAACCAGCCACGCTGCCATACTCATCAACCACAATCGCCATATGATTACGGTTGGTTCTAAATTCTTTAAGTAATGTATCAAGGCGCTTACTTTCTGGAATAATTGCAGCCGGCCTAAGAAAGTCTTTAATCTCAAACTTTATGTTTTCTTGATGGGCATTTTTGGCAGTAAAATGCAGCAGGTCTTTAGCCAGTACAATACCTTCTATATCGTCTCGATTATCGCCGATGACCGGAAAACGAGAATGTCCTGACTCAACAATACTCGCTAACATTTCTTCAAAATCCATTTCATCATTAACCACGACCATTTGCGGTCGGGCAACCATAATATCGCGAGCATGCAATTCGGAAATGTGCATTACACCTTCCATCATGGACAGTAATTCTGGATTTATCAGGGTGTTTTGTTCAGCACTCTTAAGAACCTCTAACAGTTCCTCTCGGTCTTGCGGTGCTTCTTGAAAGAATTGAATAAGTCGTGTGAACCAACTTTTTTTCTCGACATTTCCGTTTTTTAAACCCGTTGAAAGCGCTGGGCTGGTCGAGGGAGGTTTATCGTCGCTCATGGACTATATTGTGCTCTGTTTACCAATGACTCGACAAGTTTAGCAAATCTAGCCAAATAGCCAAGTCTGAGTCAGGAATAATGGCGGCAATATCAAAATAATGTGCATTATTTGCCGATTATTCAACATATTTAGCTTAACTCGAAGGTATTTACTCCCTGTTTAACCGCTCGGTTTAACTAAATGTTAGCAAAATAAGGGATTAAATGGGCTTTATAGTTTTGCCACGAATCAAGCGAAGTTCGATAAATGGGTTGTTTGACTTGTATATTACTGATGGTTTTAACCCCCGAATGAGCTTGATGAAAATCCAAACAAGCCGACTGCCAATCGAGCTGACAAAGTTCAAGAATCCGTTTTAGTTGTGCTTTAGGTTCCAGGACTAGTTGCTGGTAATCCAATTCGATAAATGCTTCAGGCAATAACTTTTTCCAAAACGCCATCATCTCGCAATACAGTTCAGAATAACTCGCAAACTCATTCAGATCACAAAAATAAGGCTCATTCGCCGCAAAGTAATTTCTAAATACAGACAAGGCAACAGCTCTAATATCTCTTTTTAAATGCACAATAATGGCGTGAGGTATGGCCTTTTTTATCAAGCCAATTGATTGAAAGTTGGCAGGCAACTTATCGATTATAAATCGACTGTTCGGCATTCTTTTAGAAACATCTGTAAGGTACACCTCTCCCAATTCTTGCCACTGGGAATTCTCAACGGACTCAACACCAAGCGGATAGCTTTGCTTGGTTATCGTTTGAATACCAGCGGCTAAATTTTGTGCGACTAAATTGGTTTCGCCCATCGAACTTATCTGTGTATGTTGTACTAACATTTGTTCCAGCAAGGTAGAACCCGTTCGGGGCAAACCAACAATAAAAATAGGTGTTATAGCCACTTGCTCATTGCTGCGTTCACCATTCGAAGCATGAGAGCTGCTAGAGGAATTAAGAGACGATGGTTGAGCGGTTTGAAAAAGCTTACTGTAAGCCGTTTTTAACTGCGCAAAAAAAGGCTGCATTTGTGACACGCGAAACTGACAACTGGCCAGCTGAATCTGGTTAGCGTCTTGCCAGTGTTGAAACGCCTTGTCATAATTGCTCAAATCATCATAAGCCTTACCTAAAGCATAATGTAACTTCATGGTATCCATTGAAAAGGTGGTTGATTCGATTTTTTCAAGCTGTTGTTGAAGCTCAAGAAACAACTTACTTTGCTCATTGAATCGGGTAAGCAGCGATAGCGCTAACAGCGCACCGGAGTGTGATGGTTGCAACTTCAAAAGTTGATTTAAGGTCTCTTTCGCCTGCTCTAGCTGCCCGTAAGACTGTAAGAATCCAGCGTAGCTAAATAACCCAACAGGCCAGTCGGAAAATTTTTCAACCAACTTCGAATAGCTATAATCGGCCTCTTCATCCAAACCTAATTCTGCCTGTAGTTGTGCAATTTGGAGATACGTTTCCTTTAGCGCAGCATTTTGTGAAGCAGAGTCTTTAGAGTTCGTTAGAATTTCTATATATCGCTTTAATGATGTTAAAGCCTTTTCAAATTTATTTGCGCGCACATAGGTTTGCGCTAACAAATAGAGCGCTTGTAAGTGATTAGGTTGATTATTGAGTAGCTCGCGTAATAGATGGGCGGCTTGACTCAACTGATTATTATTGATTAATAAACCAGCTTGTTTTAGTGGATCGATGATCGTTCCGTTAGTTTTAGCTTTTGAGAAAAACTTAAGTATAAGGTGGTTAAGTTCAAGAATCTAGCCATGTAAATCGCAATAGCCTTTAAGTCAGGGCTTGACTCTCAACCAGTTAGCAAAGCTATTTAAAACGACTCACTAAAGCTTGTCGTTAACCAGAGAAATTGAATTAGCGTCAGAAGCTTGTTTTAACGTCCAGAATTGGCGACAATCTATGCTGCCTTACGCTCATAGCCCTACATGGGCTCGTCTACGATTTGAGCGGTCTTGCTACAATCAAGGAAAAGCATGCGTTACCTAAAGGAATAGAAAAATGAACTACATTAGTTTTCATACACCAATTCACTATCAGCAAAAATTTTGCGTCATTTATTGGTCGTGCATCGTTGCCGTGATTTTTACACTGTTTTGTAGCCAACCGATAAAGGCAAAGATTCATAAGTGGGTAGATGAAAACGGCAAAGTTCATTACGGTGATAAACCACCGAAAAACCAACCTAGCCTTCAAAAGCGCCAACTCAATTCTGCAACGCTTGCGACCTCAAAAGTTAGCCGCGGACCTCAAAATAGTTTAGTGCTCAGAATTCGAGATCATTTTACTCGGCAAGAGTTTGCGGCGGTTGAGCAAATACTCTCTCAGCTTCAAAAGCAAGCACGCCATAACATCGCCAATGAGACTGAATTTGTCGTCAGTTTTCGAGCGTTCGAATTAAACGATATCACTCAACTTAGCCTGTTTGATCAATGGTTGAATCTTTCACCCAATAACTATTTTGCGCGTATTGCAAAAGCACGCTTTTATTTTCAGCTAGGCTGGACTGCACGAGGAACAAAAACAGTCAATAACACCAGCGATGCACAGTTTGCCAAAATGAAGGAATACTTTTTAAAAACCGAATCTGAACTGAGGCGAGCGTTAGCCATTAATCCAAACTCTATCCTGCCTTACTTAATGCGCATTGAAATGGCTGGCTCCGAAAATAATCAACAACAAAAACAAGCCAGCTTAACCCAAGGGCTAAAAATTAATCCTAACTCTTATGAATTAAGAAAAACCTTTATGCACTATTTACAGCCTCGTTGGGGAGGCAGTATTGAAGCAATGCGAATATTTGCGGAAAGCGCCCAGTTTAACGCAAAGAAGAACCCAAAACTTAAATTACTGCTAGGTGCACCTGATGCAGCGATAGCTCGCACAGCCTATGATAGAAAACAGTATGCTAAAGCCATCACTAAGTTAAATAGCGCATCACAATTCGGCAAGGATCCCGAAGTTTTCTTTTGGCGAGCAAAAGCCTACTATCGTCAGGGAAAATACCCACAAGCGCTTACCGATTTCAACACCTCAATTCGCATTAATCCCGAAATAGCAGACTACTATCGCATGCGACATTTCGCCTTTATCAAGGTGGCTAAATTTGATAAGGCACTTAGCGACATAAAAAAAGCGGCATTGTTGGAACCAAATAATAGTCGTAACGACGATCTGGTGATTAGCGCTGTTGGGCGTGCAGGAAAGAGCAAAGGGTCACTTTCAGACTTTGACCAAAAATTAATGGCGCTCGACTCCAAGATTACCGCAGAGCCTAACAATCCTCATCATTATTTTAAAAAAGGTCATTATTTACTATCATCAAAATTATACCTACGTTCCGAAGCACCATTGCGCCAAGCAATCAAAATGGCGCCCACTCAATTTGAATATTACCGCGCCATCGATTTAGCATTGTTCAAACAGCGCAAACTGGATGTGATTATCGAGTTCTGGGATCAATATATTAATCTAAGACCCATTGATGGAAGGGCTTATCTGGAGCGCGCCGGAACTTATTATCATATGCGCGATTATGAACGCTCAAAAGTGGATGCAAAAAAAGCCATGGACCTAGGCATTAACAATGCTAAAGCGCTTTATGATAAATTACAGAGCCTCTAGCACCACTTGATTATTTATGACAGTGTAACGGTTTATCACCTGATCAAATATTCGGCTAGAAACCTAACATTGCCGTTCACAAGCAACCGATAGATAAGCAGTGATATTGCCTACCTTCTGGCTTTTAGCTTTCGCAATCCGATACAGTGATTAGTATAATTAGTGGAATAGGTACATTTAAATAGTCAAGAAAGCGCTTTTGGCCCGTAAATACAGCCTTATTACTTGCTTATAGTCTGGCTTACAACTAATCTTTAAATACTGAATTGAGATATTATCGCTGGGCAGGGCAAAATTAGCCGCTTGCTTTTGGGGTTTTGTTATTTAGGATCGATTTTATTAAAGACTCAGCTTTCGACCACTTCTTGCATAAACTTTTCAGAGTAACCTTTGTACTTTGTTTTTCCGCTATTGCCAATCTGAGCCTCGCTGAGCAAGGCGCGACCAATACACCCTCAGGAACGCCCGCAACTTCAAGCTCGCTTCTTCAGCTGACCGACAAAGAAAAGCAATGGATTCTGGATAATCCTGTTGTTTTATATAGTGATGATGTGTCTTGGCAACCATTTGTTTATTTAAATAATCGTCAACAACTTGAAGGGATTTCACCTGAGTTCCTCACTCATATCGAAAGAATTTCCGGCATTCAATTTAAGTTTGTTTATTCCGAAACATTTAGCGAAGTAATAGAGCGCCTTAAGAACAAGCAAATTATGCTCGCTCTGGCGACCATAAGAACACCAGAGCGCGAGCTTTTTTCTGATTTTAGTGCCCCCTATTTTAGCTCTAAGATGGCTATTGTGACTCGGGATAACTTTTCTTATATTCAACAGATAGAAGAGCTTTATGGCAAAACGGTCGCCGCACCAAAAAACTACTACTCGGTCGACTTCCTTAAATCTAATCACCCACAAATAAAGCTGCATTTAGTAGAAGATGTTGATGCTGCCTTTGAAGCCGTTTATCGCGGCGATGCCGATGCTTTTCTAGGGACCATGGCAGTTTCCATTTATCGCCTCCAACACTCTCAGTATAAATCCCTTAAAGTTTCAGGCTCTGTTGATGTGTTATCTGAAGTAAGGTTTATGATTGCTGAAGGAAACCCTGAGTTGGTTTCCATAATTAACAAATCGCTCGCGTTGATTTCCAGCAAGGAAAAACAAACGATCATCAATAATTGGTTTGGTGTCGAGCTGGAGCGAGGGGTTGATCCTGCCGTTATATGGCAGATATTGTTAATTTCCGGAATACTGATCACATTAGCGTTACTTTGGATAACTCAGCTAAAGCGAGAAGTAAAACTGAGAAAATCAGCAGAAGTTAATTTAATCGTTGCCAGAAAGGAAGCCGACCGAGCAAACGCTGCAAAATCGGAATTTCTTGCTAATATGAGCCACGAAATTAGAACGCCGATGAATGCTGTATTTGGCTTCGCCGAGCTATTGGCGGCGACCAAATTGGATGATGAGCAGCGCCAATACTTGGAATCAATTCAGGTCGGCAGCACTGGCCTACTGCATTTAATCAACGATGTTTTGGAAATCTCCAAGATCGAAGCCGGCAAGGTGACTATCGATTACTCGCCGACCGATTTACAAAAGCTAGCCGCAGACATTGAAAAGCTTTTTTCTGGACCAATGAGAGAAAAGCAACTCGACTTTAGCGTTAACTTAGACTCGAACTGCCCTCACAGGGTGTTAATTGACCATAATCGATTGCGTCAGATTTTAATTAATTTAGTCGGTAATGCATATAAGTTTACTGAAAAAGGCTTTGTCAAACTTTTGATTTACGCTGAGCAAGCGGCAAACGATGAAAGCTACCGATTCCATTTTGAAGTGAGTGATTCAGGGATCGGAGTGGACCATGAACAACAAGAACTGATCTTTGATCACTTTGTACAAAACCCGCATTCCCTTAAACAAGAAACCGGGGGCACGGGTTTAGGGCTTTCCATTAGTAAAAAACTCGCGGAAAAATTGAACGGTGAACTAAGCGTGACCAGCCAAGTGGGCTTTGGGAGCTGCTTTACCCTAACACTGCATGACGTTCAACTTACCGAGATGATCAACAATGAAAAAGCGGAAGCGCAAAATATTGACCTACCGAGCGCGACCATTTTAATCGTCGATGATATAAAGACTAATCGCATAATTTTGAGCAAGTTCTTAGCGGATTATGAGTTTACCATCTTACTGGCTGAAGATGGCCAACAAGCGGTGGAACTGGCTCGAGAGCATCGTCCTGAAGTCATTCTAATGGACATACGAATGCCTCGTTTAGATGGCTATCAAGCCGCCCAGGAAATCAGAGACTTGCTTGATTGTAAAATTATTGCTGTGACTGCCTCAGCATTGGAAGATCGAGAATCGTTAAATAAGCGAGAAATATTTGATGGATTCTTAAGAAAGCCCATTCTAAGAAAAAATTTGATAGGGATACTAAAAAAGGTTTTATAAAATCATTTAAAAAATTGCTACAATAAAACCACCGACTCCCACAATCTGGCAATATACGTTGCAAACCTCTCATCAACAACCTGATAACTCCGAGCCTACCACCGTCACCGTTTATTCTGCTGCGGAGGAACTGGCCAATGCACTCAGTCATTTACTGGGTGTTATCCTGTCAATTGTCGCCCTGATCTTGATGTTGAACGTTTCTGCGGACGACAGCAATAAATTGCTAAGCTCGACGATTTATGGTGTAAGTATGATTTTATTGTTTTTGACTTCGACCATTTATCACAGCGTTAAAACTGCTTCAACCCGTGCACTCATGAAAACCCTCGACCATTGCGCGATTTATCTTTTGATCGCAGGTACCTACACACCCTTTATGCTTATAAGTCTGGAACAAAGTAATGGTATGTTTTATTTGACTTCAATTTGGATAATTGCTGCATTAGGTATCTTATTCAAACTCACCTTAGGTCATCGCTATCCCAAAACTAGTTTAGCATCCTACTTATTTATGGGTTGGTTTGTAGTATTCGCTGGTAATGACATGTTAACCAATGTTCCGGAGGGTGGGCTCTACTTACTCGCAGCAGGTGGAATAAGCTATACGCTTGGCGCGGTATTTTATGCCTGGGAATCGCTATTTTTTAATCATGCCATTTGGCATATTTTTGTACTTGCGGGCGCGGGTTTACACTTCTTATCCATCTATTGGTACGTATTGGCTTAAGCAGTTTATCTTCAGTCGCTTTTCTTGAACTTAAGTACCCGGTTGACTCGCTTTTAGCATAGCAAAAAGCTTATCTTTAAGACTTAAGCGAAGTTTCTTTTTTTGTTCAAGATACTCGTTGCTGGGTGTTTCAACACCTGTCTCAATACGATGTATTTCGTGATCAACCTCGTGATACTGTTTAAAAAGTTTAGCGAAATGGGCATCGTTCATTTTCAACTGATGAATTTGCTCTCTGAATTCGGGGAGTTCATGAATTAAGTCGTGTTTTTCAAGAGACATGGATTTTACTCCGAATAATTACCAATGAGGACCCAACTAACTGAGCGCGCTTTCTTGTTCCGCTGCACAGTTTGCGCAACAGTCGGTATAGGAAATAAGAGCCAATCGTTTTTCATTTATTTTTTCACCACACTCATGACAGACAAAATAGAGCCCTTGTTCAATTCGTAGCAACGCTAGATTGATATGAGCGATTTCTTCAAGAGAGGCATTGCCTAGCGCTTCTAACACTTCTTCATTTTCTCGTTCTACCGCTTGTTCAGACCAGTCAGAAGATAATGGCTGATGCTTGTGACTAACATCGTCATTGATTGCTGTGACTCTTGCTTCAAGTTTTATCTTTCTATTTAACAGTTGTTTTTTTATTTCGGCTAATTGGCTCATTATTTTTTCACTCGCTAAAAGAACTGATAAAGATTTTTATGGTATAAATCGTTTTACTTTCTAATTAAAAGAGTAGCAGTCCCATGCAATTGGAAATTGACCCATGTCAACAAAGCCTGAATCCTATTTCGAAAATAGTTTTGCTAATTTAGCCACATCATGATCTAAGTCAAAGTTCGCTTCCTTGCTTCGGTTTAGTCTGTAACTATGGGTGAGATATCTTTTGGTCTACTTGCCAAAGGGTCACTATTTACATTGCTAATGTCTTCCCCTGTAAACGAGGAGATACTAATGTCTGCAGTTCAGTGGAGTGAAGAATATAGTGTTGGTATCAAGAGCATTGATGAGCAACACAAAGTGTTACTCTCGTTTATCAATGAACTTAACACGGCAATGGCTGCCGGTGAAGCCAACATTATTATTGGTAATATTTTACGAGGGCTCGGGCAATACACTCAACAGCATTTTGAGTATGAAGAAGCATTATTTGCAAAGCACGGTTATCCGAGTACAACAAGCCATAAACATGAACATAAAGCATTGTTGGAGCAAGTTAGTTCGCTAAAAATGAGATTTGAATCAGACCTTTCTGGCTCGTTGGGATTAGAAATAATGCAATTTCTTAAAAATTGGTTAATCAATCATATTCAAAAATCTGATCGAGAATACGCGGATTTTTTAATCGCAAAAGGCGTGACATAAAAGATAAAGAATAGAAAACAAACCAAACAATCCAAATAATAAATCAACCAAGCAGAACCTAGATACTATCCGTCCATCAACTCTAGCCGAAGAATTATCAAGAAAAAAGCTTAAGACGACATGATTCGATTAACGGTCGAACTAACTTGCGATAAGTAACTCTGACCAAAAAGGTTGGCATGATTTAACCAATGATAAAGATTGTAGATTTCTTTTCGCACTTTTGATTGAGGCTGCTTCGATTGTATTTGATAGTAGCTGTGATAAAAATGCTCACTGGGTTGACCGAACATTTCTAACATCGCGAGATCAACTTCTCGATCACCAAAATAGCAAGCCGGGTCGTAAATAATCGGTTTTCCCTTTTTTGAAAAGGAAAAATTACCTTGCCATAAATCACCGTGAACAAGACACGGCTGAGGAGCATGAATATTTAAAATCTGTCGACACTTTTCCAGTAGGGGCTGCTGTTGCTGTCTTAAATGATTGGGGATCGCTGACGCTAAACGCTTATGCAACCATTGAAATTGAGGTTCTAACCTGCGCTCCACAAAAAAGTCGCCCCACTGGCTCATCCATCGATTTTTCTGCGCGGTGGCTCCAATATAATTGTCTGCTTGAAAACCAAACTCAGCATGATTAATTGAGTGAAGTTGAGCAAGTGCGTTGGCAAAAAGCCCCTCATCACCCTGTCGGTTCATGGCGATATACTCAAGTACCAAATAACTATTAGCATCGGCTTGGCCAAATCCAATGACTTCGGGTACCACAAACTGATCAGCACCTGCCAAGAAGCTCAGCCCTAATGATTCTTGTTCAAAATTATCGAAAAAACTTAATTGGTTTAATTTAACAAAAAAGTGATGCTGATGATTACTGATGATATAGGCTTGGCTGATATCACCGCCAGCCACACTTTGCTTTTGGTTGATTGAAAAACCGCTATACCCGGCTTGCTGTATGGCGGATTCTATACTCGTCCAAACAGTCATTAATTTGCCCTAAGTTACTGGTCTTTCTGTAGGTATGGATTGGCGATATTTAGTTTTTCTAAAACGCAAATTTCAAGCGCTTCCATCTGTTCAGCATCAGAAGGTTCGATATGATCAAAGCCCAATAAATGCAACAAGCCGTGGATTAATAGATGGGCATAGTGATGATGGTAAGGTTTGGCTTGCTCTCTCGCTTCTTGAATCAACACCGCTTCGCAAATGGCTAAGTCACCAAGATAATTTGATAGCGCTTCAACCGGTATCATATCCGGCATTTCGAAAGGAAAAGATAAAACATTGGTTGGTTTATCTTTACCGCGATAGTCAGAATTTAGTTGCCGACTCTCATCGTCTGAAACAACGCGGATGGTAATTTCGATTGAACTGGTTGCAAGATCGGGATATTGTTCAAAAGTCACTTGAAGTGCGGTCGACAGCCAGCCCTTTTGTTGTGACTCACTTGGGAGCTGCTGCGAATCAATGGTATTTTGCAGTTCAATCATTATTGCCATAAGCAGCTCACTTTAGAAATTTTTAGCCTTCACTCGCATCATTGGCATCATAAGCCTCTACAATTCGCTGCACCACTGGATGACGAACAACATCCGTAGAGTGGAAAAAGCTAAAACTAATTCCATCGACTTTATCAAGAATTTCTATCGCTTGCTTTAACCCAGACATTTTTCCATTAGGCAAATCAATTTGGGTTACATCGCCAGTGACCACGGCTTTGGAGTTAAAGCCAATTCGAGTAAGAAACATTTTCATTTGTTCCTTGGTGGTATTTTGGCTTTCATCAACAATAATGAATGACTCGTTGAGGGTTCGACCACGCATATAAGCCAAAGGTGCCACTTCAATCACATTACTTTCAACCAGTTTAGCCACGCGCTCAAAGCCGAGCATTTCATAAAGCGCATCGTAGAGTGGCCGTAAATAAGGGTCGACCTTTTGATTCAAGTCACCGGGTAAAAAACCAAGTTTTTCGCCGGCTTCTACTGCTGGTCGAGTCAATATAATTCGTCTGACTTCTTGTCTCTCTAATGCATCAACAGCTGCCGCCACCGCCAAATAAGTTTTACCCGTTCCAGCAGGTCCAACCCCAAAAGTGATGTCATTGGTAAGAATGTTTTCTACGTATTTTTGTTGATTTAAACCACGCGGTCTAATTTGCCCCCGCTTAGTATTAATGACTAGGTGCTTAGTTTTATGTTTTCGACTGGCATCGGTTAACGCTTGACTACCGGCCTGAATAACAACATTCAATGTTTCCGGCGACAGCGGGTTATCGTGACCGATTTCTTGATAAAGTTCGACCAACATTTCTTCAACGATTTCAATCGCATCTTGTTCACCGACAACTTTAAAAACATTGGCTCTATTGGAGATTTCGACGCCCATTCGTCGTTCAATCAACCTAAAATTCTCGTCGATATGTCCGGAGAGATTAGCTAACTTTTGATTGTCAAATGGGTCGAGAACAAACTCTAAACTATTGGCAGGCATTATTAATGGAGCTCTCCAACGGACTCAACTGGCTCGGCAACGACTTCGCCTCGCATTGAGTTGGGTAATGCTTCGGTAATTTTGACTTTTACAAACTGACCAATCATTTCTCTTTGACCATCAAAATTAACCACTCGATTGTTTTCAGTACGGCCAGCAAGTTGCATCGGATCTTTTTTAGATGGGCCTTCAACCAAAATATTTTGTACCGTTCCCACCATACGTCTTGCATGAGCATGGGATTGTTGATTCAGTCTTTCTTGTAAAATAGCCAATCGCTGCTTTTTAACTTCCATTGGCGTTTCGTCAGCAATATCAGACGCTGGCGTACCGGGTCGAGCACTGTAAATAAAACTAAAGCTCATATCGTAATCAATGTCTGCGATAAGCTTCATGGTATCTTCAAAATCTTTATCTGTTTCACCCGGAAATCCAACGATAAAGTCGGAAGACATGCTGAGATCGGGGCGTATTTTTTTAAGTTTGCGGATTTTAGATTTATATTCTAAGACCATATGCCCGCGTTTCATGGCAGCAAGAATTCGATCTGAGCCACTTTGAACTGGCAGATGTAAATGGCTCACCAATTCTGGCACTCGTGCATAAACGTCTATCAAGCTTTGCGAAAACTCTACCGGATGTGAAGTGGTAAAACGAATCCTATCAATACCTTCGACCGCAGCGACTAGCTCAATTAAGTCGGCCAAATCCGCTTCACCGCCGTCATGTGTTTTACCGCGATAAGCATTAACATTCTGGCCAAGTAAATTGACCTCTCTCACACCTTTTTCAGCCACTGCAACCACTTCTGCGATCACGTCATCAAACGGACGACTCACCTCTTCTCCTCGGGTGTATGGAACAACGCAGAAAGTACAGTACTTACTACAACCTTCCATAATAGAGACAAACGCACTCACACCTTCAACTTGCTGTGCCGGTAAATTGTCAAACTTTTCAATTTCTGGAAACGAAGTATCAATGACCGGCTTGCTGTCTTTTTTAACCTCATTAATCATATTAGGTAAGCGATGCAACGTTTGCGGACCAAAGACCATATCGACATAAGGAGCTCGACTGCGTATTGCTTTGCCTTCTTGGCTTGCAACACAGCCGCCTACCGCTATCATTAATTCGGGGTTGTGTTTTTTGAATTTTTTCCACTCGCCAAGCTTTGAAAAAACCTTTTCTTGTGCTTTTTCTCTTATAGAACAAGTATTTAGAACCAACAAATCCGCAGACTTGGGATCGTCTGTCATTTCATATTCGTGGGTTTGATTGAGTAGATCCGCCATTCTTGATGAATCATAATCATTCATCTGACAGCCCCAAGTTTTGATAAATAGCTTCTTGCTCATAAATTGCTGGTCAATATAAATTGGAAATTTGAAATCGGGCGCGGATTATAGCATCGCAAACGCGTAAAACGCTATATTTGTAGGGATTATGCTCACTCAACCAGCAGACAATAAACAAGTCAGTTGAGGATTATCATGAAAATGTAGGCTAAGTACGGTTGTGGTAAGCCCTCAAAAGGCAAAAAGAGAGGAAAATCTTTTGCAAACGGGGGTCAAGCTATTAGTCAGTGTTCTAACGTATTGGCCGCAATCGAGTAAGTTCTTCATTGGTTGGATCTTCACTGGAACAAATATCCTCCAAACTCCAGCCTCTGAATTCCTTTCGGGTTTTGCTCGCTGCACGATCCATGACCTTATTATTGAGCTGGGCAAAGCCATTCATAAGAAGTGTCAGCTGTTGGTGCTCGCGACTGTCAGTAAACGGCACTTCATTGATTTGGTGGAGTAAATTCTCTAATTCTTCGGTAACCCATCGTGCCATAGTAAAAGTCCTGCTGTTGTTTAAATTCACTGATATAACTTTAAGTTTAGTCCCTTTTTTGCCGCTTTACTGAGTTTTACCGTTAAAAATCTAGTTTTTAACTTAGCATTTAAGCAAGATTAGTGCACTTGAACACGTTTAAGTGCCTCATGAAGAATGGCATCTTGTCGTGTCGATATCTGTTCAATACTTCGCTCAATCGGTATGTTAGGGCTCACCAACTTATCGGATACACCGATAGCGATTTGGCGAGTGGTCAACTTTTGTCCATGTTGGACTTTGACCGTGGGTAGCGTAAGGGTTAATTGACTGTGCTTTAGCCGAGTGGCTATCGGATACACATATTGAACGCGGGCTATGCTACCGGCGGTCTCTCCAATGGTCTCGGCTATTCCATGGGAGTTCACGGTTGCCACAAACGCCGCACACGCGGAGTAGCAAAAACCATTCGTTAATACCGTAATTCGCCCCTGAAAAACGGGGTCGGCTGGTTGAATAGGCTCAAAATCGACAATGACCTTTTCACCCGCATTGGCCCAAGAAATTTCATATTGCAACCAATCGGTCCATTCCAACGGTAACCATTGTAGACCCCAACTAAACTTACTTCGGCGGCGCTTTTCCGTGTTTAATGCATGCAAAGCTTGCAGTGGTTGGCTAATCTTTATTTCAGCTCGATGACTCCAATAGAGAGGCTCCCGACTCAAATAACTCAGTAGACTTTTGATGTTTTGCGAGCGCCCCCCGTCGTTATAACGTAAATCGATGATCAAGTTTTCAATCCCATGACTTGCAAACTTGTCAAACTGTTGCTGTAAAAAACTTTCAAATACTTCTGGTGATTCGTAAAAATCGTTAAACCAGAGTAGCGCCGTTTGCTCTCCAATTTGGCTGTAACCATAAAATGAATTCTGCGAGTTTAACTCGACAATGGCGGAATCATCCTCAGTGCTTGATTGCTTTGCGAGTGACTTCCCAGCCTCATTGGTTTCACTCGTATCAGCGTTACTCAGCACATCCGTCGCGGGTAAAACGGGCTTAATTGCCGGTAATCTTCGAGTGTAAGTTTGTTGCTGCCATTGATAGCTAATGGCATAAGTCTCGCCGGCATAGCCTAACGCCAAAATCAGCCAAGGAAATTCAATTTGTACTTTTCGGCGAAGTCCAGTTTCAGTTTCCCATGCAATTAACCGTGTCATTTTGGAAAGCATAAAGTCGATAGGAATGCCATTAATCGAGGTTATTTTTGCGCCCGCGGGAACGCTTGGTCTATCTGACAAATCGGCCGCAACGTAGAGCGAATTGGCTTCGTACAGTACCGCGAGGGGGAACAATAAATGTTCTGAATTTTGCTTACTGAGGTGCTGGGCTAAAAGTGGTTGCTTTGGAATAGCGATATGACTATGCACATCTCGCAACATTGTTACCAGGGGCGCGACCCTTAAATAGTACTCAGTCGCAGACATGGGATAATAAATCGATTGTTTGACCCGCTGCGCCGCTTGTAAAAACTGGTGCTTTTTTACCACCGAAAAGGCTTCAGGGTGAATTTGCTCAACACTGTTAATGATTTGTTCTACGTCAAGCTGCAATAATTCCGGTGCGATAATTGGTTTGGAAGTTTGCGTTGGGTTCGAACTAGAACTCTCTTTAGCTGCTCCCGGTTTATCAACGAGAGGTGTTGTTACACAGGCAGCTAGCAGCGTTACACTGGATAAAATGATCAAAACTCTTGCGCTTCTAGCTGACCAATCCAATAGCGCTTCTATAATCAAACTACTTTGTTTCAACCGCATCATCAAAAGCTTGGCATTCCTTTTGATTCAAATACCGCATTGTAACCTTCTGATCGGTAATTACAAACTCAATGTTCTGCAAATTCTCAATTACCATTTGTGGCTATTAAGTGTAAAATACCGCCTCATTCGCTCTATGGTACTGTCAATCTCGTAAACGCTAGTCTCGAGATTGCAAAGGCCGCAGACATGACGATCACCCGATTGCCGGATAGAAATAATCACTATATGAGCTCAAATACACCAAAAGCGCCACAAACTCTACAGGCCGCACTGCCAACTAAATGGGGTGAGTTTACCTTGTATGCGGTGGAGCCTACTTCAGATCTTAAAGAACATGTTGGGCTTGGGATGGGCGATCTTGCATCGGAAGAACCCTTGTTGGTCAGAGTTCACTCAGAATGTCTTACTGGAGATGCTTTTGCCAGCTTGCGCTGTGATTGTGGACCGCAACTTGACGCAGCTTTGCAAAAAATCGCCGAAAACAAACGTGGTTTAGTGGTTTATCTTCGCCAAGAAGGGCGCGGTATTGGCTTATTTAACAAAATTAAGGCCTACGCATTGCAAGATCAGGGGCAAGATACTGTGGAAGCGAATATCAACCTTGGTTTTGACGCCGATCTCAGAACCTTTGAAGCGGCTGCAGAGCTATTGGGTGCGCTGGGCATCAAAAAAATTAAGTTAATGACCAACAACCCAAAAAAAGTCAAAGCCCTTAAAGATGCGCAAATTGATGTGGTTGAGCGAGTACCGTTAAAATATGGTAAAAACCCTCATAACGAACATTACTTGTCGACCAAGACCGGCAAAATGGGCCACTTGTTGTAATAATATTGGTAAAAAACAAATACAAAGGACATTTTTATGAGTCAAGCATTTGAAGTTGAACTTTCATACCAAACCAGTGCAAAGCGATGGGGCAGCGATAATATTCTAAGCTACAACCAAACGGGCGCCACCATTCACCTTTCTAGCAAAGAAAACACATTAAACGAAAGATTAAAAGTTCAAAAAGCGGCTCGCAAACTCGCTCAATCAGGCATTCCCAATTTTAAATTAATCGGTCAGTGGGACTTAGACGCACAATGGCATTTCTGGCAAGGCATCAGTTCTCCCCTAAAGATGCCGACGGTAGAATTTGCAGAACTTGCCGAAAGAGAAATGAAAGAACTTAATAATCGCGTTGTTGCGATTGGTTGGACTCGAAAAATTATTAACGACACACCTGAAGAACTTTCTCCCGTGCAACTTGCTACCCAAGCCGGGGAATTTTTAACTCAACTGGCCCCCGATCACGTCAGCTATAACATTGTCAGTGGCGAGCAACTCAAGCAGCAAGGTTTAGTTGGTATATTTAATGTTGGCCGTGGAAGCGAACGAGAGCCGGCCTTGTTAGAATTAGACTACTGCCCTCCTGGTACAGAAAAAGATCAGCCTGCTGCGGCCTTGGTAGGCAAAGGCATCACATTTGATAGTGGCGGTTATAGCTTAAAATCTTCGGTAGGCATGCTTCATATGAAAAGTGACATGGGCGGTGCGGCTACTGTTGCGGGCGCTCTCGGACTTGCCATTGCCAATGGCCTCAGTAAACGGGTTAAGCTTTATTTGTGTTGTGCCGAAAACTTAGTGAGCGGACATGCCTATAAATTATCCGATATTCTTAAATACAAAAATGGTGTCACTGTTGAAGTCGTGAATACTGACGCTGAAGGGCGACTGGTACTTGCCGACGGTTTAATCCTTGCGGACGAAAGCAACGCACCAGTGATTATTGATGCGGCAACTTTAACCGGCGCTGCCTGTGTCGCTGTGGGCGATCACTACAATGCGATGTTTAGTATGGATGATAAATTAGTCGCGACTTTCGAAAACATTGCAAAACAAGAACACGACCCATTGTGGCGCTTACCATTAGAACCATTTCACCAAGATAACTGCCCATCTGACTATGCGACCACAGCCAACAGTAAACCGATTCCAGGTGGTGGTGTTGGCGGTGCTAGTAATGCGGCGGGTTTCTTGTCTCGTTTTGTTAATTTTGAAGATAAACAGTGGATTCACTTTGATCTTGCAGCTTGTTACCGAGACTCGGGCAATAGTCACTTCTCGGCGGGAGCTACCGGCCGCGGAGTAAGATCGATTGCCCGCTATTTATGCGACCTTTAGCATTTTGAGTAATAATAGTTAAATGGCTGGCATTATTAAACGTCTGTTTTCGCGCAAAAAATCGGCTAACAGCGCGCCCAATTCTGAGCGCTCTCAACAACAGCCTGCGGTTGTTTTGAAGCGGGACGCGCACACGGTTAGCCGACAAAAGATCAGTAAGAATGCGCTTAAGGTTTTGTATCGGCTTAATGAAGCAGGTTATCAAGCCTACCTAGTTGGTGGCGGTGTCCGTGACATATTGCTTGGCTTGCAACCAAAAGATTTTGATGTAGCGACAGATGCCACTCCCGAGCAAATTCAAGCGGTGTTTCGAAATTGCCGATTGATCGGCAGGCGATTCCGGCTAGCTCATATTTTATTCGGTCGTGAAGTGATTGAAGTTGCCACATTTCGTGCTGGCCACGAAGAACAAACTCAAGTTAAAGCCCAGTCGAGAAAAAATGAACTCTCTCGCACTAGCGATCAAGGCATGCTTATGCGAGACAATGTCTACGGTTCGATAGTCGAAGATGCGTTTAGGCGAGATTTTACCGTCAACGCACTTTATTACACTGTAAAAGACTTTTCGGTTTTAGATTACACTGGTGGACTGGACGATTTAGCAGAGCGAAAAATTCGATTAATCGGAGATCCTGCTGAGCGCTACCGTGAAGATCCGGTCCGTATTTTGAGAGCGATTAGATTGTCGTGTAAACTTAATTTAACCATCGCTGGCTCCACTCAGAAGCCTATCCGCTCTTTGTCACACTTGTTGACTCATGTTGCAGCTGCTCGTTTGTGGGACGAGTGCAATAAAATGCTATTGGCCGGACATGCAGAGGCAACCTGGAACCAATTGTTTGAACAAGGCGTCTCAGAATTTTTGTTTCCTCAAACTGTCAAAGCCTTGAATGATAACAACCAATCGGTCAAGGGATTTGAACAATTTATAGCGGCCGCATTAAAAAATACCGACAAACGGATTAGTTTAAAACAACCTGTCACCCCCGCGTTTTTGTTTGCCGTTATTTTATGGAAACCAGTTCAAACATTGACAGAAAAGCTTATCGCGAAAGGTAAACCACCCTACGAAGCTAGCCAAAAGGCAGCGGCACAAGTTATGGAACAACAACGTCAGGTTACTGCAATTCCTAAACGTTTTTCTTTAGTGGCAAAAGAAATATGGAGCTTGCAACACCGATTATTTAATCGAAGAAAAAAAAGTGTGCAGAGTTTAATCAATCACGCACGATTTAGAGCGGCTTACGATTTTCTATGCTTGCGAGCGGGCGAAAATAAAGAACTTGTGGCGTTAGCCCAATGGTGGACCGACTACCAAGATGCAGACCACGATGGCAAATTAAAACTGATTGCAACCGTGGATCACGGACAAAATAACAAGAAAAAGCGAAGAAGTTCGAGCAAGCGACGCACCAGCAGTTCCAAGCGCAGTAAACCAGCTTCCAAGCAACCTTCGAAAAGCTAATAGGCAATATGACGGAAACGGTTTACATCGGGCTTGGCGCTAATATGGATCAACCGGTGGCACAAATTCTATCGGCTTGTGAAGCAATCAAAAGCATGGCGTCTCGCCACGAGTTTGTGGTTTCTTCATTGTATCGCAGTGCCCCCATGGGGCCCCAAGATCAAAACGACTATATCAATGCGGTTGCTCGATTCAACACTGAACTTACGCCGCTAGAATTACTCGAGCAACTGCAGCGCATAGAACAGACTCATGGGCGAGTTCGCAAGAAAGAACGATGGGGACCTCGAACCTTAGATCTTGATTTGCTATTATTTGGCGATCAAGTAATAGTGAGCGAGCGCTTAACTGTACCTCATTACGGAATGCGAAAGCGAGCATTTGTAATCTATCCTTTATTGGAAATTGCACCTGACTTAACTTTGCCCGATGGGACACAACTCGACTCAATAGCGAATCAATTAACCTTACAAGGACTAACCAAGTTGTGAGCGACAACAACAATTCGACAATCGCAAACGATGCTACCAAACCCAGCAACAAAACCTTTATTGCCATCGAAGGCCCAATTGGTGTTGGCAAAACCACCTTAGCAAAAAAGCTAGCTCATTCGTTCGGTGCCGAACTCCTTTTAGAAGGCGCAGCGGAAAATCCTTTTTTGGAGAAGTTTTACCAAGACCCCAAAGCAGGTGCATTGCCCGCACAGCTGTATTTTTTATTCCAAAGAACTCGGCAACTGCAAGAGCTAAGGCAAGGCGATATGTTCGCACCAAACCATGTCGCTGACTTCCTAATGGACAAAGACCGACTGTTCGCTAGAGTCACACTTGACAGTGATGAGCTTAATTTATATGAGCAAGTTTACGACAACTTGACCATAGATGCCCCAACTCCCGACTTAGTCATTTATTTGCAGGCACCCTCTGATGTTTTGCTAAAGCGCATTAGAAAACGCGGTGTTGCTATGGAAAATACCATTAATCAGGACTATCTAAACCAATTGTCTAGTGCGTATACTGATTTTTTTCATTATTATAATGCCTCACCACTCTTGATTGTGAATGCGTCAGGGATTGACTTGGTGAATAGCCAGAAGGACTACCAGCAATTGTTAGAGCGTATCGAAACCACTACCAGTGGCCGACATTACTTTAACCCGACCATGGTAAAATAAATTATGAAAAAGCAAACTTTGCATAGTATTCAGCAATTGAAAGTTGATAAAAGCCCAATTGCTGTGCTAACAGCTTACGATGCAAGTTTTGCTAAACTGGTATCTGAATCAGGTGTCGAAATAATTTTGATTGGCGACTCCCTAGGAATGGTAATGCAGGGGCTAGACTCTACTGTTCCAGTTAGCATGTCCGATATGATTTATCACACCCAATGTGTGGCAAAAGGGAATCAATCTTCATTTCTAGTGGCAGACTTACCCTACATGGCTTACGCAACCGAGCAACAAACTCTCGCCAATGCAGCTAAGCTTATGCAGGCAGGAGCTAACATGGTCAAACTAGAAGGCGGCGAATGGCTATGCCCTAGTGTCGAATTATTGGCCGAGCGTGGTATTCCGGTATGCGCCCATTTAGGCCTTACGCCTCAATCGGTTGATGCGCTCGGCGGATTTAAAATCCAAGGCCGTGACCAAGACGACGCAAACCAGATCTTGCGTGACGCAAAAGCAATGGAAAAAGCTGGTGCTAAGTTACTGGTTTTAGAATGCGTGCCCGCACTGCTAGCGGAACAAATTACTCGTCAACTTGCGATACCTACCATCGGCATAGGCGCAGGTAACAAAACAGATGGACAAGTTTTGGTTTTACAAGATATGCTCGGGATGAACAGTGACTTTAAACCAAAATTTGTGAAAAACTTTTTTCTCGAAGAAAAGGTTGCTTCTATCCAAGACGCTGTCAAAAGCTATGTGGCCGCGGTAAAAGATAGAAGCTTTCCATCCAAAGAACATAGCTTTGAATAATCAAGCTGACTGCGCCTAAAAGAGACTTCCGTTGCAAATGAAAATATTCGACGATCCTTACAAAATTCAACAAGAATTGCGTGACTTAAAGATGTCGGGAAAAAAGATTGGCCTAATTCCTACCATGGGCAATCTGCATAAAGGTCATCTTTCACTATTTCAACTAGCGCAAAAGAATTGTGATATTTTAGTTGGCAGCATTTTTGTCAACCCGATGCAATTTGGTGCCAACGAAGATCTAGATAAATATCCAAGAACACTGCAACAAGATATAGAAAAACTGACAGCAATTAATGTTGATTATTTGTTTACGCCCAGCAATGAAACCATTTATCCAATTGGTACTAAACAAAATACCAGCGTCGAAGTGAATCGATTAACCAAACGTTTATGCGGCGGCAGTCGTCCCAAACATTTTCGCGGCGTGGCAACCGTAGTGAATATTTTATTTAATATTCTTCAACCGGACTTAGTTATTTTTGGCAAGAAAGATTATCAACAATATTTAATTCTGAGCGCAATGGTAAAAGATTTGTTTTTGCCAATTGAAATTATTGGTGGTGAAATTGTGAGAGAAGACAATGGTCTTGCAATGAGCTCACGCAATAAGTTTTTAACTGAGCAAGAAAAACAAGAAGCTAGTTATCTGCGTCAAGTATTGTTGGGTACCGCTAAAAAAATCAACCAAGGTGAGCGAAATTACCACCACCTCAAACAACATGCAATCACCAACCTTGAAGCTAAAAACTTTAAGGTTGACTACTTTGAAATTTGCAACAAAACCACTCTCGAAGATGCAACGACCGAAGACAAAGAACTATTAGTGGCCGCGGCAGCTTGGATGGGACAACCTCGATTACTAGATAATATTGAAGTTTCGATTACCGACTAATCGATCATCGCGATGTCAACGTCATCGCAAACATGCAACTGGAGTTTTTAAAAATGAATATTGTTCGATTATTGGTTTTATCCTTAACCCTACTATTTGCTGGCTGTGCATCAAATCCAATGCTGGTTTCACCAAATCAAACTCTGAGCAAAGCCAATCCCAATGAAGCTCAGTTAGTATTTGTTCGGTCTTCGTTTCTTGGTAACGCTATTAATGCGTCGCTGTATGATGTTACCAGCGGTGAACCAAAATTCATCGGAATTATAGCGAATGGTACTAAAATTGCGTATAACACAAGTCCTGGCAAACACACCTTTATGATTGTCTCTGAAGCCGCCGACTTTTTGGAAGCCGATGTAATTGCAGGCAAATCCTATTACAGCATAATCACACCCAGAATGGGATTTTGGAAAGCTAGATTTTCACTATGGCCAGTTAAAAACGACGGCACGACTAAATACCATACTGCATCTAAAGAATTTCAAAAGATATTATTCGATACTAAGCTTGTTGAGAATTCCGAAAAATCTAAAGCATGGTTCAAGAAGCATCAAAACGATATCCAATCAAAATATCAGGAGTACTTACCTGTTTGGAAACAAAAATCTGCTGAAGATTTAGCCGCCAGAACGCTTCAAAAAAGTGATGGCAAATAATTCTGCAAAAATATTGCGAAACAAAAGGCTACTAACTTATGTATAGCATTCGCTTGTTAATTAGGTTCTTGTTCTCGGCTTTATTGATAGTAACACTTTCTAGCTGTTACTTCCTAAAGTCGACAAAAGCCCCAATCCCATACCAAGCATCTATCAATCAGTCAAAACTAAATAACCATTTGTTTATTTTCTTGCCTGGGCTCGGTGATGAGCCCTCTGCCTTTGAGGAAGCTCAGTTTTTTGCTAACGACCTCAGTGAGCAAAAGGGGTTTGATTATTTACTAGTGGACTCTCACCTCGGTTACTACACTAGCCGCCAAATTTCGCAACGAATCAAACAAGACATTCTCGACCCCATGTCTAAACGCTATCAAAAAATCACCTTAGTGGGCACTTCATTAGGTGGATTTGGCGCCATATTACTCGCCGATGATTATCCGGAAATAATCAACCAAGCTATTGTTATTGCCCCTTATCTTGGAAATAGAGAAGCTGCTAAAGTCGTTCATGACGCAGGCGGATTAGCTAAATGGTACCAACAAGGTGCACAGTTTGACCCAGAAATGGATGATTTGGAGCAAACCCTTATGGCTTGGAAACGTGCTTATCGTTTAATTTATCAACACAATACCAAACTCGTCTTAACCTTTGGCGAGCAAGATGGAATGGCGGTAGAAGCAAACGTTTTGGCAGCGGATTTAGCCAAAGAAAATGTGGTTACAATGCCGGGAGGCCATAAGTGGAAAGTTTGGAAGCAGCTTTGGGATAAAATCATTAACGATCAGTTAGTTGACTTTTAGTAAGTCACCACTGATCGTTAACCTTGTTGGCTAGACGTTAGAAACAAGCCTTAAATTTTAACAAAATTGCCTTTTAAAGCGACACCAGCAACCCAAGAGCCCGCGCCACATTGAAACTTCTCATCATCCTTCACTGGATTGTTTTTGTAATTGCTTTGAATGTTAATCACTGCATTGGCACCCAATTTTTTTGCTTTTTGATGAAATGCTTTAATTGCAGATAAAAACGCCCACTGGCACGCCTCTAGATCTGACTTATTGAATGCATTGGTTTTTTTGTTAGTTTTGATCTCACCAAACTCAGACTTGACTTTAGGGTGCGCAGTATCACCAAAATAAAATTTAACGCTACCGTCGATAATGCCTTCTTCAATTCCACGCTCAACTGCCGCTTTAACAGGAAACATTAAACGATCATCCCTTGCACTTGCGCTCAGTGAAAAAAGCACCAATAAAACACCTAAAGCTATTCTTGTCATCATCTTGTAATCCTCATTCCGTTATTTGAATTTTTTAAAAATTAGTGAAGTATTTATCCCACCAAAGGCGAAATTATTACTCATAATATAATTACAATCGAATTCTCGATCGAGTTCTGTGATGTAATCTAAATCTCCACAATCTGGATCGATATTAGTGAGATTTACAGTCGGTGCAAACCAACCACTGTTCATCATCTCGATGGACAACCACGCTTCAATCGCTCCACAAGCACCTAAGGTATGCCCAAAATAACTTTTAGACGAACTAATCGGCACTGAGCGCTTAAAGATACTATGGGTTGCTTGTGTTTCAGCAACATCACCACGATCGGTCGCGGTGCCATGAGCATTCACATAACCAATTTCATCTGGGTTTAAATCTGCGTCTTTTAAAGCCAAACTCATAGCAACGGCCATGGTTTCTTTTTTAGGTTGGGTCACATGAGCGCCGTCTGAATTAGAACCGAATCCTACAATCTCCGCATAAATAGTCGCGCCACGTTTCTTAGCAAACTCATACTCTTCTAAAATCAGTGTGCCCGCGCCTTCACCGATAACCAGTCCGTCACGATCCTTATCGAATGGCCGTGGTGTTAATTCGGGTTGATCGTTGCGGGTTGAGGTGGCAAATAAGGTATCAAATACGGCTGCCTGAGTGATACTAATCTCCTCGGCTCCACCCGCAATCATGATATCTTGCTGTCCGTATTTAATTGCCTCGTAAGCATAGCCTATACCTTGACTGCCCGAAGTACATGCACTACTGGTGGTAATGACCCGGCCTTTACAGCCGAAAAATACGCCCATATTAACCGGCGCGGTATGTCCCATCATTTTGATATAAGACGATGAATTAAACCCTTTCATTGAGCCCGTTTGTAAAAGCCGACTAAAATCATTAATCGGTGAAATACTTCCCGAAGAAGAGCCGTAGGCGATTCCGGTAGCGCCATTAGTCAAATAGTCACTATCGGTTAAACCTGCTTTTTGAATGGCTTGTTGTGTGGCACAAGTCGAAAGTAGTGATACTCGCCCCATGCTGCGGGTTTGTTTTCGAGAAAATTTTGGAAATTCGTAAGTGTCAATTGGTGCTCCAAGTCGAGTACGTAAATCATCACTAATTTCCCACTCGGGCATATAACGTACAGCATTTTTACCGCTCAGAAATGCCCTGTGAATGGATTGCCAATCACTCCCAAGAGCAGTTATTCCGCTCATTCCTGTGACGACGACTCTGCGCATTTAGGCCATCCCTCCGTTTACCGATATCACTTGCCGTGTTAAGTACCCAGCATTCTCTGAAAATAAGTAGCTTACCAAACCAGAGACCTCTTCAACTTTACCCATTCGCTTAGCAGGAATTATTTTTAGGGCTTCATTAACCAGCTCATCATCAACCATGTCGGTATCGATTAGCCCTGGTGCCACACAGTTAACCGTTATTTTGCGCTTCGCGAGCTCAACCGCAAGCGCCTTAGCCGCACCAATTAGCCCCGCTTTAGAAGCACTGTAGTTGACCTGTCCGCGATTTCCAACCACACCCGAAACCGATGACATGGCCACGATACGACCACCTTTTTTAGCGCGAATCATTGGCATAATCAATGGATGTACAACATTGTAAAAGCCATCAAGATTAGTATGAATAACATCATCCCAGTCAGCATCGGTAATAGCAGGAAAAGCGCTATCTCTAGTTATGCCGGCGTTGCACACCACACCATAATAGGCACCATTTTGTGTTATATCTTTTTCGATTGATTGTTTGGCTTGTTGCCGATCAGCAATATCAAATTGCAATAGAGACGCAACTCCACCCTCTGACTGGATAGTTTCGATCACTTGTTCAGCCAGCTCAACCCCACTTCGACAATGCACAACCAGCTCAAATCCTGAACGCGCTAATTCCAACGCAATTTGTTTTCCGATCCCTCGACTCGATCCTGTGACTAACACTCTTTTCTTCATAGTTAATTCTCTAACACGTCTTGCAAATCATCCGTTTCAAAAACATTAAGTTTCGCTCGCACACATTCGACCGAATCATCACTGGACTCATTGGAGTGATTGGTTTGTATAATTCGACAATCAAAGCTCGCCAAGCCGGATTCATCTTTGTAAAGCTGCTTTACCTCGATACGAAAAATTTGCTCTTTCTTAAGTATCGTTTGGAATATATTATATTTTCGAGTACCCAATAAAAAACCTAACTTTATTGGTCTACCTTGTAGTTTTGCAAAGATTCCGGCTAAAGCCGCGATCGCTTGTGACATATATTCTACGCCAACCCAAGCGGGCACACCGGCTTTGCTGGCTTGATAAAACTTGCAATTTTCTTCTATTTTTATTTCGGCGACTAAATGCTGCTCCGAATATTCGATAATTTCATCGAGTAAAACCATGGGTCCCGAATGTGGGATCAACTCCTCTACCGAATAATCTTTGAAGTTAAATTGTGGCGTCGACATGGGTCAATCCTAGTGCTTGTTAGTGACA
The DNA here is from genome assembly GCA_965230525.1 of Kangiellaceae bacterium. Classification (GTDB taxonomy): domain Bacteria; phylum Pseudomonadota; class Gammaproteobacteria; order Enterobacterales; family Kangiellaceae. Next base: position 1,718,622 of record OZ246008.1, on the reverse strand, counting down.
CTTTTTAAAAATCGGGCTACTTTATCTCGCCCGGTATACCAACAATAACACTGACATTATTGCCGCCAAATGCAAACGAATTGCTCATGGCAGTGGTGATGGGCTTTTCAAAGCATGTTTGCTGCTGCAAGTTTATTTTAGCTAAACTTGGATCGGGCTGCCCATCAAACAAGTGGATAGGCGCTATTTTAAAACTCGCCTGTTGCAGGATCAAGCAACATATTGCGACTTCGGTAGCTCCTGCAGCGCCTAAAGTATGGCCGGTCATGGGTTTAGTCGAGCTACAGCTCAATTGACTGCCAAACAATTGGTTAACAGCGTTGGCCTCCATCGAATCATTCAACTTCGTCCCTGTACCGTGTAAATTAAGATAATCGATTTGTTCTGGTGCTAAAGCAGCCGCTTGTAGCGCTGCGCGCATGCTTGCTAGTGCCCCTGCCCCGTTTGGTTCTGGCGCTGACATATGATGCGCATCGCTCGATTCTCCCACACCTAATAGCTGCAAGCCGCAAAAATCAGGCCGTTCTGACAATGAATCATCCGCAAGACATTCCCTAGTGAGCAGAAACATGGCGGCGCCCTCACCAATATTGATGCCCTCGCGATTCACACTAAACGGGTTGGTAGGTTCACCAGAAATAGCTTCTAAGGATTCAAATCCGCCAAGTGTAAGGTCGCATAGCGAATCCGCACCACCGACAATTACCGCATCACAAATATTGCAATTTAATAACCTTGAAGCGGCCGCAAATACTTTTCCACTGGAAGAGCACGCGGTTGAAATAGAATAACTAGGGCCTGACAAACCAAGATAAAGCGAAACAAATTCTGCTAACGCGCCGATTTCCTGCATTTTATAATCGAATGAAACGGGTAACTTTTGAGTGCGTTGCTTGGCTAACAAGGCAATTTCAGCTTCTTTTATTCCAGATGTGCTTGTGCCCATTACTACGCCAATTCGATCAGTGCCATATTTGGCCTTAGAAAGCGAAATAGCCTGCTCAATTTGCAACAGTGCGGCCAAGGCCAGTTGGTTGTTACGGCAGTCATACCGAGCCATTGAATCGGGAATTTCGGGCAACTCGGCATCAACCACGCCACAATGAAACGGTCTGTTAAGCAGCTCCGTTGCAAAAGCGCGCATTCCTCGCGATTCACCTTTTTGAAGACTACTCAGCACCTGTTGATTATCATTTCCAAGCGCATTGATGACGCCAAGTGCATTAATATTGATGGTTGGCTTTTTAGGACTAGCATTCACGTTCAGTATTTCGCTTTTAATAGTTTATCGTTTATTGGAGCTTGAACTCGTCGTTACTCAGTCGCTTCCAGTTGAATTTGATAGCCTCGCTTTGGATTGACCAGACGAATGATTTCGGCATTCGAATCACTCTGTTTGTAGCTAATCTCTAGCAGTGTATCTTGGCCGTAAACCAACTCGCGACGCTTATCATTTTGTTCTGTATGCTCCAACAAATCACATTTTTTAGTCTTAAAACAAGATTGTTTTGTAAGCCAGTGTTGTTTGAGTAATGCTACCGACCACAAGCTCAACTGTATATCCGCGATTAAATATTTAGGATCCAGCTTTTCTATCAGTTGGCTATACCCTTCACTTTTAATGAGTTTACCATCATAGACTAAAGAGAACACCCGTGTGCCGCTAGGTAGTAACCCAACAACGGTCATTTCATTAGACTGCACTTGCAGTACAAAGATCAATTCATGGTTGCCGTGGCTCGACTCAATCGCTGCAATCTGTGTCACATTGAGTTCTCGACCTAACGAAGCCGGTTGCAATAAATCAAATACCACACCCTGACCTAGCTCAACCTCGGTTTCACTTAGATCGATAAGCCGCTGGCTGGTGCAACCAAATAAACTAATAACTACGCTCAATAATAAAACTATCTTTTGCATATTTGCGCGAGAACATTCATTCGTCTTTCTGTTTTGGTCACATAGGGATTGCTATCATCCCATGCGTAGCCTGCTAATATTGAGCAAATCATCGCTCGCACATCATCCGATGCATCGTTATAAAAAATAATATCTTGTAGTCGGCCGTCATACCATGCCTCAACTAAAACCCTAAAAGTGTCGACCCCTTGTTTAAGTGGTTCTGCATAATCGGCATGCCAACACACATTTTCACCAGCACGTTCTCGGATCAACAAGTTAGCGGCAAGGTCTGCTGATTTAACAGCAATGGTGACGCCAGATGAAAAAACAGGATCTAAAAACTCACCGGCATTCCCAAGCAGCGCGTAATTATCACCAACTAACGAATTTACATCGGCAGCATAACCGTTGATTTGATTCACAGTATTGATGACTTTAGCATTTGCTAACAATTGACTAAGCGCCTTGTCTTGACTCACGCAGGTCATAAGCACTTGCTCAGGTGTTCCTTCAATTTTTTCAAAAAAACTAGGTTCTGCAACAACCCCGAGGGAACTGGTTCCGTCAGAAAAAGGAATTAACCAAAACCAAACGTCTTGATTGTCAGGGTGGACAGTCACTAATATTTTTTCTCGGTCATGATTCGTATCGGTAATATTATCTTGAATATGACAAAACACCGATTGCCGCATCGGAAAATTAGACGGCTTTTCAAGATCGAGCAAACGCGGCAGCACGCGACCAAAACCACTTGCATCTAAAACAAAGTTGGCAATCACTTGATAACGCTTTCCGTCATTATCTTCGATGGTGAGTTGGACCTTGTCATTTAACCGTTCGATAGCAATGACTTCTTGCTGATAGCGAATTTCAACCCCTTGAGCAGCAGCTTGATCGGCTAATCGTTTATCAAAGTCGGCTCGTTTGACCTGAAAGGTTGTTCCGGGGCCTTGACTAAATTTTTGCCGAAAGTCGAAAGTACTATATGCTTCTTTATCGCGAAATGCGGCACCATTTTTAAATTGATAGCCCGCTGACTCTATCGCGTCAAGCATCCCAGCTTTTTCAATATAGACCATTGATTGGGGTAGCAAGCTTTCGCCAATAGAAAAGCGTGGAAACTGTTGTTTTTCAATAACCAAAACATTGATACCAGCTTGATTTAACATCGCGGAGCAAACACTACCCGAAGGCCCCGCCCCAATAACCAAAATATCGACTTGTTCGGTTAGCTGATGTGGTTGACTAGTTACTACCATTTTTTGAACCTTGTTGTTGCAAAACTAATGCTCCAATAACGGGTGACAATAAAAACGAACAGGAAATACCGATTAACATGGTTAACCCAAAAGCATGAATCGCAAGGGTATCACTTAAAGCCAACAATCCAAATGAAAATACGGTCGTTAATGCGGAAAGGCATATCGCCAAAAAGGTGCGTTCACTCAGCCGCTTTGATTCCGCGAAAAACAAACCATAATCGATTCCAATTCCAATCACCAAGAATAACGCCAATGTATTAAATAAAGTTAAATTAACACTCAAAAAGTACAGAAGGATCACCGTCACTGAAATCGAAAAAATCGGAGCGGAAACAATCACCAAGGATTTTTTAACCCTATAACGAACCGATAAAATCAAAAATATCAATACCAGCGCTATAAATAATAGCAAAGAGGTTTGAACTCGATACTCGGCGAAAATATTAGTAATCTTACTCACTTTATCTACAAAAATAACGTTTTCATTTATGTCACTTAAGGCATCGAGTTGGTTAATGCCTTTAATCGGAATAATAGCAGCGTAAACATCCTTTACCTGCCCTAACCACAATCGGCTAAATGGTTTACCTAATTCGGAGTTCAACCAAGCATCGACCGACATTTTATTCGACTCAGCATCAATCAGTGCTTGCTTCACCGCTTGCCATTGCGTATCCGATAGCAGACCTAATTCTATGAATTCACGAACAGCAGGGGATTGATATAAATCACTCAACAGTCGATAGTTCTCCGACTGCTGCTGATAACTGGGCAGCCTTAAGCTAATATTTTCAAAGCCATCTACGATTCCGCGTTCGACATAACTTTGAAGTTTAGGCTGAACTTTCTCCAACTGCCTAAGTAAGGCTTGCGGCGATTCTTGAATAACCAAGTAAAACTGATTACTGGCCTCTAAATCTAAAATTGATTTTATTTTTTTCTCATCATTAATCAAACGCTCACTGGTAGTTTGAAATTGCCTAATATTATCTTGGGTAATGGGTTGCGTGTAACTCAAGGCGATTGCGATCACTGGCAATAGCCAGAGTACCCGCCAAAAGCTGAAATTAGAAAAACGGTTACAAGCGATTAAAAATCGCTGGCAAGTTTGCAAAATGGTCGCTCGCGCATCTTTTTTGATTTTAAACAGTGGAAAAAACAAAGTGACCGTTAAAAAAGCCATGGTCAATCCAATGATGCAAAAAAGTGCCATTTGGCTTAACCCAGGGAAAGGTGTCGTTAACAAGCTAAGATATCCAACCACACTTGAGAGTAACCCTAAGCTGATTGCGGGCAAGATTTTCTTTACCCTTTGCTGACCTTGTTTTTCACTGGATATTGCAAAATAGTGAAAAGCATAGTCAACCGCCACACCTATCAAGCTAGCGCCAAACACTAAAGTGATCAAATGAATCTTTCCATAGATCAACAAAATAAGACTAAGTCCCGAGGCCACCCCGGCAGCAATAGCTAGGGAAGTTAAAGCCAGCGGAGTAAGCGACCGAAAAGTAAACCCGATCAACAAAACCACCAAAGCAAGTGAAGTCACGCCAATCGTGGATATTTCTCGTTCAGCGGTACGATAAGCTTCTGCGGCATAAAACAATGCACCGGTGGTCATCAAACGAGGTGGGTTTTGCAGATTGGACCAGTCGGTTTCAAGCTGAGTAACTAAGTGACTAATACTCTTTTGGGTGGCTTGCTCAAATGGACTGTGGGAAAGTGAAGCAACTAATAATACATAGTGATTAGTAGCCACTTGAGCAGTTAAAAAACCTTGCTGCAAACTCATGTTGGTTTGCGAATTTATTGATTGAGAATATCGATAAGACAGCAGTAGCGGGTCTTTAGTTAAGAGATTCGCCAATCCGCCATTCAGTGGCGAGAAGAGCAACTCTATACTTTCCGCGACAAAATCTTGGTATCGTTGTTCGATTAACGTTTGACGTTGCTCCGCTGAAACTAGCTGATGTCGATGACGAAATAGAAACTGACCAATTGCTTGCTGTTTTTGCTGGTCGATTTGGGTATCAATTTGACTGATATAATTCGAGTTATTCAAAGCCTCAGATAATTGCTGAGCAGCTTGTATAGCGGTGTCTTTTTGGTTTGCCTCCAGCATAAAAACTAATTGCTGCATATTTTTCTCAGCATAGTTTTCGAATGCGATATCCAATATCGGATCCGCTTCAGTTGCAGGAAGCAACCTGAGAATATTAGTTTCTACTTTAAGTTGATTACGACTTTCAAACAAAAACAATCCGACCAACACAATGAGCGAAAGCCAGATGACAGGGCCAAAAAATCCTTTGATGCGACGACTAGCCAAGCAAGGTTTCCTCAATGGTGCTGAGATATAATATCCCACTCGTGAGTCGGCTACTCATCTACTTTAAATACCTTGAGAGTTCGGTTGATAACGATTCAGCTTGATGAGTCAATTCGACCATTGTGCGATCGCCGCGAGTTTCAACATAACTAAATGATGAAATGGTCTGTTGCCCTGTGATAGTAATGCCACTAATGAGCTGGCTAAGCTGCTGCTGTTTCGGAGTAAGCGCGAGCTGCCACCCCTCCTTTTGACAGGCTAACTGCAGTTCAAATCCTTGCGCTAATCCGGCTAAATTACCATGTGCTATTGCAAGAAAAAGCTGACTAATTCCTTGCGGCGCGATATTGCCGAGTGCGCTGACAGGCTGATCTTTGCGATTGTACTGTGTCATTTCATCGGCACCGATGACCAAAGTCGACTTGATCGGTTTATTCACTTGCCAGACTAATTTCGCTTGCGGGGCTAGCCATAATTTTCCGGAAGATAGCAATGGTTTGTTTAAAGCCTTAATTTCTTTACGTTGAACAAAAGTCGCGTTGAGTTTAGATTGAGACAATAGATTAGTAATCGATTCAACAGAACACTCTGCCTTTGCTGTACCAACAAATAGCGAGCCGATTAAGCAAAACAGTAGATGCGTATACATTGAGGAAATGGCTAAATCCTTTGTCATGACAACCGACTCAATTTTTCAAAAACAATCTTGGGAGAAACTAATTGCAGTTCTTTGCTTTCCAAATCAACCGCGACTTGAGTAGTATAACCTTTGGTTAAACGCTTTCCGGTTTCGATACATTTAATATCGTAGCCAATTTTAATTCGGTTTTCGAATTCTAATAAGGAGGCAGTACAACGAATTTTCTGATCGAAACTCGCAGCATTAATAAATTTAATTCTCGAGTCTACAATAGGCCACATATATCCAGACTCTTGCATTGCCAAATAACCATAATCAAATTGTTCGAGCAACTCGCAGCGAGCAACTTCAAAGTATTTTAAGTAATTGCCATGCCATACAATTTGCATTGGATCCAAATCGTAAAAAGGCACCTGAATATCAACTGAGATTGAAGGTAACTTTATAGACATATCATTTTCCTTTTATTACCTCACAAAACCTGCGCTAGTACGTGGTCCAAGCTTGTTGTTGGATACGTTCCACGAAGTGACGTAAATCGCTATCTAGCGGACGATCTTCCGTGACGAGCTCAAACTGAGAAAACACTTCGTCGTAGGTAGTTCGAATGGATTGTGCGAGCGAGCTTTCTTCAATTTCATTGTTTGCCAAGCGAATTTGCAAGCCTTGTGTGCTACTCATTAGCGCCGCCGCAGCGACCTGTTCGGTGAGCTGCAAAACTCGCAAGCAGTCGCGCGCAGCAATGGTTCCCATGCTGACCTTATCTTGGTTATGACACTCCGTCGAGCGCGAGAATACACTGGCAGGCATGGTATTCTTTAGCGCTTCTGCGGTCCAAGCACTCGCTCCAATTTGTACTGCTTTAAATCCATGATTTAACATTTTGCGATCACTTTTCGCTGCAGAAAGGTTATCCGGCAATCCATGATTAAATTTATTGTCCATTAACAGTGCCATTTGTCTGTCCAACAGATCGGCTAAATTAGCAACACAGTTCTTCATGGAATCCATCACCATGGCAATATGACCACCATAAAAATGACCGCCATGTAAAACGTGTTCACCTTCACCATCAACGATGGGATTATCGTTGGCACTATTTAGTTCAGTCTCTATCATCTGCTTCATCCACGGCAGCGAATCACGTAAAACACCAATCACATGGGGAGCGCAACGAATCGAATAACGGTCTTGAAGCCGCGATGAATTTCTTGGGTGATGATCGTGGTGTAGGTCTTGACGAATCCACTCAGCAATCTGATTTTGTCCTGGGTGTGGTTTAACACTAAATAAAATATCATCAAAATGATTACTATTCCCTTTAAGTGCCAACGAACTAATCGCAGTGATTCGCGCACATAAACGAGTTAAGTATTCTGCACGAGAATAGGCTAAACAAGCCAATGCGGTCATCACCGCAGTTCCATTCATAATGGCTAAACCTTCTTTTGGTCGAAGTTTTATCGGGCTAATTCCTAACCTTCCAAAAAGTTCTGTGGTCTTATGAATTTGATTGTCAAAATAAACATCTCTTTCACCCACTAAGGCTGCGGCAACATACGATAATGGTGTTAAGTCACCACTTGCTCCTACGGAGCCTTCTTGCGGAATGACGGGCACAATATTCTTATTCAACAAAGTTTCAATTTGTTCTAATAGCTGCCATCTAACTCCTGAATAGCCTTGGCACAGTGAAGCCAAACGCGCAGCTAAAATCGCTCGACCTTCTTGTGGCGAAAACATATCACCTAAACCGCATCCATGAAAACGAGTTAAATTTAATGGTAACTCTTCCACTTTATCAATGGGCACATTAACGGTGCATGAATCTCCATACCCCGTGGTGACGCCATAAATAACACCATCTTCTTTAAGAAGGCGATCTAAAAACTCGGCACCTGAATTAACTTTTTTTCTAAATGACTCTGATTGATTAAGGGTCACGGGCTGATTGCTATTTGCAATGGTTACCACATCTTCAATACCAATCTTATTTTCACCAAACGTAATCACTGTTTTTTCCCCAGTTGGTAAATATTGCTAAACACTTTTTTCATCTTTATTCCGAACGACTGACTGTTCGTCATCTTTATGCCAAAAATCAAAAAAATTAAACCACTGAAGTGGCGCTTTTTGAGCATAAAAAGCCAATCGGTCCGCATACTCTTGAATGATCTTTCTTAAAGCCTCTCGCCGATCTTTTCTCGGCAACTTCATGCTTTTCTTAAACGGTTCTAGATACACATGGTAGCGGTCTTGTTGCTTGATACAAAAAATCAAGTAGACCGGGCAATCCAATATTCCAGCAAGGATAAATGGCCCCTGCGAAAATGGTGCTGGCGTACCTAAAAAATCAACATACTCAACTCGACCAATTGAATTTACCGAAGTTCGATCACCAACAATGATGACCACTTCACCTTGATCGACTTTTTGCTTAAGTAAAATTGCAGTATCACTACCAACACTTTCCACATGAATTAAATTCAGCATGGTATTGGGATTGCTTTGTTTAAGCACTTCTTGAAAGTTTAGTGCGTGCTTGTTAAAAACCACCGCATTAATCACTAATTTTTTTCGATTTTGACCTATCGCACGACTTAATTCTAAATTTCCCAAATGCGAGCCAATAAAAATTGCGCCCTTTCCGCTGCGGGCAATCTCATCATTAATTTGATCATTGTGGATAGTGACATTTTTTTCTTGTATATCCCCCATCCAAGAACCAATCTTATCAATTGCTGCTAATCCAAATTGGTAAAAATGTGCATACACTTTAGTCCAGCCAATTCTTCCCTTTTGCCCAGTGTAAGCCTGCATTTTTTGTTGATACTGTATGGACGCTTGTTTAGTTTCTCCAGCAAATAGCGTGAAATAAGCTATCACCGGATGCAACACCAATTTAAAGAAGGTACGGCCGAACACCTTATAACTCCAGACCAGTAGCTTAAGCCCCACGGGAGTGCCACGCTCTTGTCGAGCAGACCAATGCAGCTGACGTCTTAACTGACGCCGCTTATGGTTATTTTTGAGTAGTCGAGGCAGGCGAAACAGCATTCCAAAAAACAAACGCGTATGCATTTTGGTAATTAGCCAATTGTCACGCCAGAGCTGAAAATGCGATGTGCCATCTTCAGGATAAATCACTTTGGTGGGCATGAATTCTAGATTTACCTGATCCCAATAAAGTCGAACCAAAATTTCAATATCGAAATCCATTCGCTTGCCTAATTTGGCGTTGTTAATGACCGGTACAACTTTGTCGAGCGGGTAAACTCTAAACCCGCACATGCTATCTTTTATCGCAAAGCTGAGAGTCTCCACCCAAACCCAAAAATGAGTAATATAGCGCGGAATGAGACGGCCAAGCGGGACGCTTTCATCATAAACTGGATAACCACAAACCAAGGAAGCTGGAAATGCCTCGGCTTTTTTCAGAAACAGCTCAATATCATCAAGATTATGCTGTCCATCTGCATCAAGCTGCAACCCGTGGGTAAAGCCGAGTTTATGGGCCTCTCTCATGCCTTCCATTACCGCGCCACCTTTCCCCTGATTTTGCGGCAGTTCATGCAGAGTCACTAAGTCCTGTTGTTGCTCAATCTCACGTAATCGCTCAGTGGTTTCCTGATTACTCCCGTCATTCACGACAATTATTGGCAGCTCAAACGCCACCAGCTTTTCAACCACCGGCGAAAAAGCTTCTGCATGGTTGTAATTAGGAATAATAAAACAGGGAGAAAAGGTATTCATACTAGTCGAAAAAAACCTTTCCTGAAGAGTGTCTTAAGTCTGTCGAGGTGAACTGAAAATCGACTCTATTTTCCTTTAGCTGTAGCTGTAGCTCGATTTCATAGCCTGGCTGAATCACATTTTGGAACTTAAGTGCATCGACACGACCAACCTCCGGTTGTTGTGATAGTTCAAAAGCTTGCTGCGTAAAATGCATCACCCAGCGCAACTGCTCAACGCCCGGAATAATAGGCGCATCATCAAAGTGGCCCTCAAATGCCTGCAATTCAGCCGAAATAGCCAAACGATACTTAGCCACATCGTCAACAATACTGGATGAAATTATTTCTGGGAGGTTCATTATTTAGGTCTATTTCGGTTTAATTAGTGCCTTCAAAAAGCGCCTTTAGTTCAGAATATTCGCGTTTACTTTGCTGGTTCAACGGAATTTCAGCAACAACACGCCATTTCCTCGGAATTGTAACATTTTCAAAGCGGTTTCTCATGACTGCTTTTATATTCTGGAAGAACTTGAGTCGCCCCAACTGGGTTAAATCTTGTTCGCCTTGCTCGGTTAAAACGACCACCGCCCCAATAATAATTCGCTGACCTTCTATGACCACGCAAGCCGACTCTTTAATCCACGCAAGCTCGGAGATAAAAGCCTCTATTTCAGTCAAAGAAACTCGCTTCTCCTCAACTTTAACGATTCGATCCGCACGGCCCGATAATATAAATTGATTGTGTTCTAGCAAACTCAATTGATCATCAAGTTTTAATTGAGTTTGTGGCCCAATATGCCCCGACTTGACCCAAGTTTGATTGTCCTTTTGTTCAAACGTCACGCCAGAGAAAGCTTGCCAAGGCTGATTTTCTTGCCGCTGTTGTCTAAACCCAATACCGCCAGTTTCGGTGCTCCCGTAAACCTCGAAGGGTCTCTCTCCAAACAAACTTTGAGTATTGGTTGCTGCATTCATGCTCAGAGGGCCACCGGACGAAAAAACGGGCCAACGATTGTGAAGTTTGAGATTTTGATCTAACCGCGATAGAAATGCGGGACTCGACACCAAAGCGACCGAATGAGCCTTTTCAATCTGCCCAAGTTGTTCTTGATATTCAATGATTTCAGTACACCAAGCTCGACCGCTTTGTAACGGCCATATTAAATTAAACAACAAGCCATAAATGTGAAAGTGTGAAACGCTGCTCGCAATTTTTCGTTGCCCAAGAAACTCACCAAAAGTGGTTTCCAGAACTTCCGCCTCATTAGTTAGGTAGCTAAGTTTTTTTTCCACTTGTTTAGGCCGCCCAGTTGAACCCGAGGTAAAAAAGATAATCTGTTCATTGCCAGAAAACGAGATTGTGGCTTGATTCGCTTCTACTTCTGTCGTCAATTGCGCTTCGTTAAAAACTAATTGGTATTTATCTGATGGTATAGGCTCGACACCATCGACCAATAAGCAATCGAAGCTTTGTTCAATTTCAGCTAACCAACAGGCCTTTCGATTCGCAGTTAATACTACCGTTTTATTTAAACTCAACAAGCTAAACAGTCCGATAGCAAAAAGATAGGGTTGCTCATAAGTTAATAACCAACGCTGCTCACTTCGCAGGCTTAGCTGTGAGCGCATCTTTCTTATGTCGCTCAACAGCGTTTTAGAGCTAATGGCTCGATCACCAAACGCTTCTATTGCAACACTAAAATCTGAATTATTTGCAAGTAAATGGTTAAGTCGCATAATAGTCTCAAACGCTAGTTAGACGATTCTACAAATAGTTTTCGATAGGTAAACTCGGCGGCGAATAACACACCCATTAAAAGGTATGACAGCAAGCCATTGTATAGCGTCCAAATTTCGTTACTTGTGAATAGCGCTGTATAGAGTGCAATAAGACCATTCAATACAAAAAAACCACACCAGACCTTGGTCACCTTTTTGGTGTATTCAACACCTTCAGGCGGCAGCTCTGGATTTTTAATTCTTGCAAATCTTTCGATGATACTCGGCGGGTAGTATAGGCTTGCTGAAAACAAAATTAACATAGAAAGGTTAATCAGTACCGGATAGAGTTTTAAAGCTTCCAAGGAATTAAAAAAGAAACTGGCGCCAATCAGTAAGAGTCCGGCAAAGAATATAATGTATTTACTTTTTGGACTTGCAAGCGCTTGTTGCGATTTGCTTGGTGATAATAATCTTAAAATTAGGATTGCCAATAAAAGTAGGGCAAGAAATTTGGGTTCAAAATGTTGAATGCCAAAATAAATGGCTATTGGATAAACGACCACCAAAATGGTGGCCATTATTTTCCAAAAAAGGTTCATTAATTATTGATAAGCGCTTCGACGGCATCCACTACATGTTCAATCGTTCTTACTGATTTAAATGTTTCTGGATCGATTTTCTTACCGATAATTTCTTGTAAGTTGATAACTAAATCAACGGTATCAATACTGTCTAAATCAAGATCAGTATACATGTTGGCTTCTGGAGTAATCGCCTCAGCATCAATTTCAAATTCTTCTACCAATATTTCGGTAAGCTTACTTAATATTTCTTCTCTAGATTTCATGACTTAACTCTCTTGACCTGAAACAAACTTTGCCAAGCTTGCTACTGAATAAAAATGTTTTCTTGATTCTTCTGAATTGGCTTCCAACACAATATTATATTTTTTCTTAAGTGCCAGCCCTAGTTCTAATGCGTCAATTGAATCAAGCCCTAAACCATCTCCAAACAAAGCATCATCTGTTTCAATATCACCGACTGATACATCTTCTAAATCTAGCGACTCAATGATCAGCTCTTTTATTTCTTTTTCAAGATCTTGCATATTTCTCTTGCTCTCCAATAAAGTATTCTTTTAGATACTCAGTCAAACGTCTTGCTCTGATTGAAAGACTTGTTCCTTGTTTTTGAAACTGTTTAATTTCAATAACATCTTCTACTCTTAATAAAAAATGGGCTTTTCTACTCGGTATATGATACCAAGACTCCTCTTTGCTTAAGGTCGACGGGTGACAACGGATTGTCACTGGCACCAAATCCGCATCACAGCGGATCGCTATATTAGAGGCCCCTCTTTGTAATGTTATGTCTCCAGTGGCTTTTGTGCGAGTACCCTCTGGAAAAATAATAAGCGAATAACCTTGGCTCAGTGAATGTTTACAAGCTGCTAGCAATTCGTCGGTATCTTGCGAATTTTTAATATAATCCGCGGCTTTTACCACCCCTTTCAAAAACGGGTTTTTCCATAAGCCTTCTTTAACAATACAGTCTGCGTGAGGCATGATTGCTAACAAAACCACTACATCAATTAATGTAGGGTGGTTAGCAATGACAATCTTCCCACCACTTTCCAGTAGCTTTTGACGATCTTGATAGACGTCAAAATCAAACATTTGAAAGGTTCCCATCATCCCAATAAATATTTTGAAACTCTGGTGAATCACCTTTCGCGCACGTTTTTTGCGCACATTGGCATCTCTGCTCATTAAATTAATGAGTGGAAACACAATGATTGTCAGAATTAATCCGCCAACCCCAAATATAGTAAAGCTAAACCCTGTCGCTAGCAGTCGCCAAAGGTAATTGAGCCACCTCATTACAGACGATTCCAGCACCAAAGATGACTACTTGTATTTAACTCTAGTCGTTCAACAGACGAGCTGCAGTAATTTATAAACTCATTTAAGCCTTCGGAACCTAGATGCACCGAATTTTTGCTGTCATCAGACGGCAACATTTCAAACTCAAACTGTGGCAGGCTGGTGTCCGCAGACATCAACAAAGCCATACATCGCGATTCAGCGTTATTTATATCAAACTGTGCCAGTACTTCAGGCAATGGCTCGTCAAAATAAACATATAAAACCGGCTTCTCTGGATTTGCTTGGAGTTGCAACAATGCTTCCAAAAACCCTAGACCGAAGGTATCGTCCCCAGCGGCAATAGAAGTCCCCGGTTGCTGATTAGCTGATTGAATACTAAGCAAGCCCAATGCCGTGTTATGAACCGACATACTAAAATCTGTTGGGGAAATTTCTCCCGTTTCAATCATCGATTTAATGATTTTAGTGCTTCTTCCCAATTCACCATGCTGAGAAGCAAAAACACACTGAGGAGATTGCGATTCACTTTGGTTTAAACAATCGAGCGCGGTTGAAATAGCCATTTTACATTGAGCGTTCATTCGGCGTCGTTTCATCGCAGGAATTAGGCTCAAATTAACCGTTTCGGCTTGTTGTATGTCTTCACTCGCATAAATGCTGGTTGAATGACTATACTTGGCCCCACGCGATGCGCTCCATGCCGTCCAAGAATTGATGGAAAATTTAAGTTTCATCTCTTGTCGTTTACGCCGCACGATTAAAGCGCGGGATTCTCACATATTTGACTATTCAATACAACTTCTAAATGGCGCTCCGCGCAGCATATTTAGTCACTTGCGCACATTTCAAGGCAGCAAAGCTTTACTTAGTATTCTCGCTCGAATATTATTCTCCAGCAAATTCAATCAATTATCTCATTTTGTGGATAATGGATAGATTTTAACCAGATTCTTCCTAGATTGAAACGAACTTGGTTTAAAATGATTATTTCACAAACCAATACTACTCACGAACTATTATCTCGTTAAGGATTCGCGCGTGTCATCGCATTATCAAGTTGACCCCTACAACGCCCTTGAAGCACTCGACCAAGCGCAAAAACTAGCTTTTTCCCCTTTTGCCTTTCAAGCCACCTGCAGCATGAAAGACCTTGGTATTCTAAAAGCCATTGATGAAGCGGGAAAATCAGGTATTCAGCTTGAACAAATAGCCGAACTAACCAAGATATCAAGTTACGGAATCAGCGTTTTACTAGATATGGGACTCACCATTGGCTTGGTGACATGCAAGGATCGCCACTTCAAAATCGCCCGAATGGGTAAAGTGGTGTTATATGATCAGATGACTGATATAAACTTAGCATTCAGTCAAGATGTTTGCTATCGCGCGCTCTCCTATTTAACTGAGTCAGTTCAAAACGGAGCCCCAGAAGGTTTAAAAGAACTGGGAGACTGGCCTACGATTTATCCAGGACTGGCAAAATTGCCAGAAAAAGCAAAGCAAGCATGGCACGACTTCGATCACTACTATTCCGATCGCGCTTTTCCCGTGACTCTGCCTTTAGTTTTTAGAGAAAAGCCCAAAACTCTCTGCGATATTGGAGGCAATACTGGTAAATGGAGTTTGGAATGTTTGAGGTACAACCCTGAGGTTCAAATCACTTTGGTTGATTTACCAGCGCAAATTACTCGTGCTCGCCAAAATATTGAAAATGCAGGCTTTGCCGAACGCTCAAGTTTTATAGAAACGGATTTACTATTAAAGAAGCCTACCCTACCGGAGCACGCCGATATTTACTGGATGAGCCAGTTTTTAGACTGTTTCTCAGAACAGCAAATCGTTTCCATTCTCAGTAACATTGGCCGCGTCATGGCGCCCCAATCTAAAATATATATTATGGAACTGCTGTGGGACGAACAAACGTCACATGCTGCTCGGTACAGTTTGAATGCTATCTCGCTTTACTTTACTGCACTAGCTAACGGCGACAGTCGCTTTTATGAAAAGGAAAAGTTTTTAGCCCTGATTGAACAAGCCGGGCTTAAAGTTGACGAACAAATTAGCGGCATTGGGTTAGGACACACCCTGTTGGTTTGTTCTCGCTAGGACCTATACTGGCGCTTACTGCACAGAACAAAAGCCCATTTTCAGCTTCCCTTATACCAAGCAGTTTGGCTACGAGACATTTGTTGGACAGCATTAATCGAATTAGATAAGGTTAGGCTACGCAAAAAATAATTACACGCAGTATAAAAAGGGAAGGATGCGAATGACTCAAGTAAATGCCCACTCTCGAATACCTAAGTTCGTTGAAAATGCGCTCGTCGATAAAGCCCGCTATCAGAGCGAATACAAGGCTTCCATTGAAAACCCAGACGCCTACTGGGCAGCGCAGGCAGAAAAATTCATTGATTGGATTAAACCTTGGGATTCAGTCAGCAATATTGACTACCATCAAGCAAAAATAGCTTGGTTTGAAGGCGCTCAATTGAATGTTTCATACAATTGCATTGACCGACATTTACCAGACAAAGCCGATCAAACTGCCATCATTTTTGAAGCCGATGAACCCGGCAACCACCGACACATTAGCTATCAACAACTTCATGATGAGGTTTGTCGATTTGCCAATATCCTAAAATCCCGAGGTGTAAAAAAAGGTGATAGGGTATGCATTTATATGCCCATGATCCCAGAAGTTGGTTATGCCATGCTAGCTTGCGCTCGCATTGGTGCTGTGCACTCTGTGGTCTTTGGCGGCTTTTCACCAGAAGCATTAAAAACTCGAATTTTAGATTCTGATTGTCGAGCTGTGATAACTGCTGACGAAGGCGTGAGGGGAGCAAAAAAGATCCCACTTAAGGCCAACTGTGACGCTGCAATTGCCGACTGTGAAAATGTCCACTCGGTCATCGTGATCAAACATACCCAGGCCGAAGTGAGTTGGAATGATAAAATTGATGTTGACTATGCCGTCGCTAGAGAAAAAGCCGAGCCAAACTGTGAACCGGAAGTAATGGAAGCAGAAGATCCGTTATTTATTCTTTACACCTCCGGCTCAACCGGTACTCCCAAAGGCGTGCTACATACTTCGGGTGGCTACCTGCTCTACGCCGCAATCACCCACAAATATGTTTTTGATTATCAAGATGGCGACATTTATTGGTGTACAGCTGATGCAGGTTGGATCACTGGTCATTCTTATATCTTTTACGGTCCACTAGCCAACGGCGCAACCACATTGGTATTTGAGGGAGTCCCCACCTACCCAGATGTATCCCGTTTTTGGCAGGTCGTCGATCAACACAAAGTTTCTATCTTTTACACTGCCCCAACTGCGCTAAGAGCGCTGATGGCACAAGGCGACCAACCCGTTACCCAAACTTCTCGCGCCAGTCTCCGATTACTCGGAACCGTCGGCGAACCGATTAATCCGGAGGCTTGGGAGTGGTACTTCAAAGTGGTGGGCGAAAGCCGCTGCCCTATTGTTGATACTTGGTGGCAAACCGAAACCGGTGGAATTTTGATTACACCACTGGCCGGCGCTCACGATTTAAAACCCGGCGCGGCGACTCAACCCTTCTTTGGCATCAAACCGATGTTGTTGGATAATGAAGGAAAAGAATTAACCGGTGAAGCAGCTGGGAGCTTAGTCATGGCGCAAAGTTGGCCCGGACAAATGCGCGGTGTCTACGGTGATCAACAACGATTCTTTGATACTTATTTCTCTCAATTCCCAGGCTATTACTTTACTGGAGACGGCGCAAAACGCGACGCCGATGGCACTCTTTGGATTACCGGCCGAATGGATGATGTGTTAAATGTTTCTGGTCATCGCTTAGGTACAGCCGAAATCGAAAGCGCACTGGTTCTTCACCCAAAAGTTGCCGAAGCTGCGGTGGTTGGCTTTCCTCATGAAATTAAAGGTGAAGGCATATACGCTTATGTGACTCTGATGAAAGGTGAAACACCAAGCGAGGAATTACGTCAAACGCTTCGTCAATTTGTTGCCGATGAAATTGGCGCAATTGCTAGGCCCGAATTTATTCAATGGGCACCCGGATTACCTAAGACCCGCTCTGGAAAAATTATGCGAAGAATTCTGCGAAAAATCGCTGCAAATGAGTTTGATCAACTCGGCGATATCTCTACTTTGGCTGATCCTTCGGTCGTCGAAGACCTCAAGAATAACCGCTAATCAAAAACAACAAAAGCCACCAAGGTATTCGTCCTTTAGACCTTGGTGGTGAATTAATGCTGGAATGCAACAAAAGAACTTGCTACACTCGACTGAGCGTTTTTTAATCAGCTGGCATTATTTCGGTTAATTATCTCAGCGCTAAATAATAATTAAAAAATTCGAATTAGTAATAATTCTCTCATAATAAGAAGTATTCATTAAAGGGCCATACTCTAGTGTCAGATACTCGCATCATAAAAAAATACCCCAACCGTCGCTTATACGACACTCAAATTAGTAGCTACATTACACTTCAAGATATTAAAGAACTGGTCATGTCTTACTGTGACTTCAAAGTCATCGACGCTAAGACCAAAGAAGATTTAACCCGCTGTACTTTGATGCAACTGATTGCTGAAGAAGAAGCCAACGGAAGTCCGATTCTAACCTCTGATATTTTACAAGAATTTGTCCGCTTCTATGGCGACTCCATGCAAGCAATGATGAGTCGATTTTTGGAGCACAGTGTAAAATTATTTATGGAAAAAAGAGCTGGGCTAAAAAGTCCACTAAATAGTATGTTAGGGACTAATCAAACCATGCAAATGCAGAATATTGCGGAGCAGAATTTGGATACTTTTGATCGTGATTTTGCAACCAGCATTGCAGATGCTCGAACCAATGGCAGTACACGTCACGCAAAGAGTATTTAGTTAAGCCGTAAAAAATAAACTTTTTTACTAACCAATTTACCAAATTCGTTGATTGAGTATACCCAATATCTCGACAAAAAATTCGTAGTAGCTGGATTGAATAGCAATAGTTAAGCTAGTGAGTAGCACGGCTGCAATCAAGAAGGCATTGAGCGCAGCAAAATAGATGTTTCGATTTTTTTGTTTTTGCATTACCTGAACGAGCAATTTCGTTTGCCGAAACAGCGCCCAAGCCAGAATCGTTAAAATAAATACAATAAACAAAAGCCCCGCCGCTTGCTCTTGATCCATTTCAACGGCTGCACCAATTAGTATCCCAGGAATGATGTAGAGCGGCGCCCAAAACAAACCCGAGGTAAGATTAACCAACGCAAAAGTTCGTTTGGGCATTTCAGAGATACCCGCGATCAAGGGGATAACCGCGCGAGCCGGGCCGATAAATCGACCGAAAAACACACCGTAAGCACCATACTTTTCAAATAGCGCTTTCGACTGCTCTAGTAGCTGCTGCCGTTTGGCAACTATCGGCCAGCGTGCAATTTTCTCGTGGTAATAATAGCCTAAAAAGTAGCTCAAATACTCCCCAATAACAGCCCCCAAATAGGCCGAAACGACAATCGGTGGAAACTCAAGAACCCCCGCACCAATCATGGTTCCGACACCGACTAACAACACCCAGCCCGGAATAAATAAGCCGATGATTGCCATTGACTCAAGAAACGCAATCATAAAAACAATCACCCAAGCCCACTCAGCATGTTGCTGAATCGTTTGTAAAATAGTGTCGGTGAGTGATTGCATGAATTAGAGTTAGGTTTAGTGACTTAAGCCGAATAGGCACCATAAGCCAGGGTCAAGACAAACCCCATAAGGATCAATACCGAATATATTGCACCTAAGCTGATGGTTTTAAAAAACGTTAAAAACCAACCTTGTCGATAGAAGCGTTTCATCGCGAGGAAAACATAGATGAAAGTCCAATAAAATAACAACTTACCAATAGCATGCAGTCCAACTGCAGTAACATTGGCCAATCCATTGTCAAAATTAGCCAACTTAACGGCAAAGAACTCAGTAATTATTTCGATCATCATTACCAAGTAAATGAACGAATGGTTATGCAATAAAAATACCAAATGCTCAACGTAGTAACGTTTTGAAAACGCGTAAAATACTTTTAGAAAGATCGCGAAGATAGGCAAGATAACAAACATCATAAAAGGAAGAGCCTCGAAAAACTCATCAATTATTGGTTTAGGATCTTCTCGCCAGTTTTTAATTTTAGGATTTATAACGACCAGAAAAGTTTTAAGCACGCCTTCGCTAAGGTCGTCTACCCCTTCAAGCTGTTGAGTCTCTTCATTCCAATTAAGATTGATTGACTCATCATCACTACCGACCTTCAAGCTTGGTTGCGAATCAGCTTTGCTTTCACTTTCACTTTCACTTTCATTTTCACTTTGCCTGCTTGCTGGTTTTTCTTCGGCTGTTTTTTCTTGAGTTGGTCTTTCTTGGGCCACTCGATTACTGGCACTATCTGCAGAGGAGTCTTTCGGTTGCTGGCCATTTTTTGCTGTTGTTTTATCTTTGGTTTTCGCTTGGTTGAGCGTTTTATTCAATTCATCGAGCTCTTGATTAACCTCTTGATTAATCTCTTTTTGGAGCTCTTGAACGGATTCTTGGTCGCCATTGACCTTAACTATCTCATTAAACTTTAATTCATTAGTATCGACTGACGCTTGCACTAACAAAATTAAAACTAAGCTAGTGATTAAATAAAGCCGAAAAGGTAAAACGTAGTAAAAGCGTTTGCCTTTTATATAGTCGAGAGTGATCTTTCCAGGTTTAAAAAGAAGCGGCATAATCGAATGTTTAACTCGAGAATCGTAGCCAATGGTATCGTCGAGTAACTCCCTCACCACTTCGCCAAAAAACTTGATCATGCTTTTAGAGGACTGACCGCATTGGTGACAGTAGAGACCAGCGAGTCTTACTCCGCAATTGGAGCAATATTCATAATGACTATCCACCGGCTCACTGGATTGTTTGAGGTCGCTCGAATTTTCGTCTATTGTCTTTGCCAGCGAATCTTGACTCATCGCTTTGCGCTCACTTTTGTTATTAGTATTAACAGTCGCTCTTGTCTGTAAGACTCGATGACTATTGGCTTTGATTAATGATTGAGGTTGCTAATCCCTGCATTATTGCCTTCCAGTGCGCGTTCTGCGCGGTAACTAGAACGAACAAATGGACCAGAAACAACTTCTTTAAAACCCATCTCTAGGCCCCAATCACGATATCGATCGAACTCCTCCGGCTTAACGTAGCGCTCAATCGGTAAGTGGTTTGGTGTAGGCCGTAAATACTGGCCCAAGGTAACGATATCTAAATCAATCGCTCTTAAATCCTGCATCGTTTGTTTAATCTCTTCGTCGGTCTCGCCGAGTCCCAACATTAAACTTGTTTTGGTGAGTATATCTGGACGATATTGTTTGGCATGCGCTAACAATTTCATAGTCGTTTCATAACTGGCGCGCGGATCCCTTACTGGGTGAGTAAGGCGTTTAACAGTTTCAATATTTTGTGCAAAAACCACAATTCCCGAGTCCAAAACTTCTTCGAGAGCGGTCAAATTACCTTTAAAATCTGGAGTAAGCACTTCAACGTTGGTTTCCGGATTAACCTGCTTTACCGCCTTAACGCATTCCGCATAATGGTGTGCACCACCATCTTCCAAATCGTCTCGGTCGACAGAGGTAAACACGATATATTTTAACCCCATTATTTTTACCGACTCGGCAGAATTGGCGGGTTCTTCAGGATCTAACCAACCGTTAGGGTTTCCCGTATCAACCGAGCAAAACCGACAAGCACGAGTGCAAACTGAACCCATTAACATGATGGTTGCGGTTCCTGCCGTCCAACACTCGCCGATATTTGGACACTTGGATTCTTCGCAAACGGTACTTAACTTATGTCCTTTAACATTATCTTTGACTTCTTGGTAACCTTTGCCGCTCGGTAACTTTACTTTTAACCATTTGGGTTTTCCGCCGACAATTTTAGGTGCGGAATGGCGGTGGGCTTTGACTCCATCTTTAATCGCACTAAAGCCATGCTCGGTTGAAAACTTCTTACCGCTTGGAACAACTTTAATTGGAATCGACTTGTCATCTTTCATCAACTTAACTCCGCACCTAACTCAGAATAACGTTCGACTGTTTGATAGCCTAACTGAGTCAGAATAATTTCTTGCATTCGCGCTTGCAAATCATCAAATTCAATTGTTTGGCAATAGTCACTCATTTGAGTAACCTCTAGCCCTTGGTAACCACATGGATTAATTCGATTAAAAGGCTCAGTATCCATATCAACATTGAGCGCTAATCCATGAAACGAACAACCGTGTTTTATTTTTAGCCCCAGCGAACAAATCTTTTTTTGTTCGACATAAACACCCGGAGCATCAGGCCTCGCAGCCGAATTGATTTGATAGTGAGCCAAGAGTTCAATGACGCTATTTTCGATCAAGCTCACCAACTGCCGCACGCCCAATTTCTTTCGTTTTAGATCGAGCAAAAAGTAAACCACTTGTTGACCTGGACCATGATAGGTTACTTGCCCACCACGGTCGACTTGAACCACTGGAATATCTCCTGGCATCAACAAATGTTCCGGATTACCAGCTTGCCCTTGAGTAAACACTGGCGGATGCTGAACAAACCAAATTTCGTCATTTGTTTGCTGTTCTCGCTTTTGAGTAAACAGTTGCATTGCTCGCCAGATGGGTTGATAGTCCTTTTCTCCCAAATTTCTGACGATACACTGTTGCTCAACCAACGCCATACATTTTTACTCTTTCTTAAAGCCGACGATTAAAGGCAGACTTTGACGCAGTCTAGTGCATTCACAGCGAGATAAATTTCATCCAGTTGCTGTTTAGACGACGCTCTAAATGTAACGGTCACTGACTCGTAATTACCATTCTTACTCGGGTTTATCTTAGGCACATAATCTCCCGGCACAAACTGATTAATCACCGATACGATTTTTTCATCAGCTTGGCAATTGGCGTGCGCAAGTGCTTTAAACATAAAGTCACAGGGAAACTGCCAAAGTTCTTCGTTATTCATCACGACTCTCTTTGCTGATAGTTAAAAAATTGAACCAAACCAACGGCTAACCGAATCGGACATTCGACCAAAGAACCCAGCTTCTTCAACAGCATGTAACGCCACCAGAGGATACTCAGCATACTTTTCTTCACCTAAGGAAAAAAATACCTTACCGACCAATTGACCTTTTTGGATTGGCGCTTCAATATCTTTTTCAACAACATAACGCGCTTTAAGGTTTTTAGCTTGACCTCTTGGAATCGTCAGGTAAATATCACTTGCTATCCCCAAGTTAACAATATCTTGTTCACCCATCCAAATTTCTTGCTGGTGAAGTTGCTTTCCAGCTTCAAGCGGCTTAATCGTTTCATAGAAGCGGAAGCCATAGGAAAGTAATTTCTTGCTCTCAACTTTACGAACTTCTTTACTATTAGTCCCCATCACGACCGAAATTAATCGCATATTATTTTTGCTCGCAGAAGAAACCAAGCAGTAACCGGCAGCTTCGGTATGCCCAGTTTTAACACCATCAACATCCAAACTCTCATCCCAAAGTAGTTTGTTTCGGTTGGCTTGTTTTATTCCGTTGTAGGTAAACCACTTTTCTTTATAAATGGCATATTCTTCAGGATAATCTCTGATCATTGCGGCGGTTAAAAGAGCTAGATCTCGAGCTGTCGATAAGTGACCTTCTGCCGGTAAGCCATTTGAGTTTTCGAAATTGGTGTTAACCATTCCCAATTTTTGCGCATGTTGATTCATTAAATCGGCAAACACATCTTCGCTGCCTGCAATGTGTTCCGCTAACGCAACCGATGCATCGTTACCTGATTGAATAATCACACCTCTCAATAAATCTTCAACGCTCACTTCGGTATTAACCTCAATCCAAGTCAGCGAGCTACCAGCAAACAGCGGATTTTGAGCCCAAGCATTTTTACTAATAGTGACCTTGTCACTTAAGTTTAGATTTCCGGCAGCAATCTCGGCAGATACCACATAGCTTGTCATCATTTTGGTTAAACTAGCGGGTGGTACCGGCATGTCTGCGTTGTGCTCTACAATTATCTTGCCACTATCAAAGTCCATTAACAGGTAAGATTTGGCAGCAAGATCCGGCGCAGCGGGAATGATGGCTGTTGCATTGACCGTCGCTATCCCAAACATGAGCGTAACGGCGAGATGTTGAATTAATTTAAACATTTAATACCCTAAATTTAACGTGTTTATATGGTGTAGTGTGGCTACACAAAAATAATCTCAGATTATACCATTATTATTGATAAACGATGCTTGGTTTACCCAATTCCGCGATATCCAAGGTTTTTGCCAGCTCTTCAGCTATCGATAATTGTGGGATTGGCCCAATTCTAACTCGGTGTAGCTTTTTTCCGGCCCGTTTAATGGTCGAAATAGTGACCGGTAAATCAATTTCCCGATCGAGCACTTTCATCAACTTTTGCGCGCTGGCTTTATTGGAATAAGCACCGACTTGAACAAATCGTTTTTTGCCATTGCTGGACTCATTGGATGAAATTGGCGCTGCTGGGCTTACCGTATCAGGAAAATCGATGGTTTCTATCACCACATTGGCGGTGCCCTTGTGTGCCATCCCCAACTTGTGGGCAGCAGCATAGGATAAATCGATAATTCGAGACTTGGCAAATGGGCCCCTATCGTTCACTCTGACTATCAGCTCGCGACCATTATCCTTGTTGGTGACCTTTACATAACAGGGGATAGGTAATGTTTTATGCGCTGCGGTGAGTTGCAACATGTCATATGGTTCACCGCTAGATGTACGACGACCATGAAATTTTGTGCCATACCAGCTCGCTACTCCTTCTTGCCGAAAGTTTTTAGCGCTTTGCTGGACATAATAAGTGATTCCATCGACCTCGTAACTTTCAGGATTTCCATAACGACTCTTTGGCTCTTTTTTGGGAACGATAGGCCTGACTTGAGTCCAATCAATTGGATTGCTGGGTGCCGAATCTTGCTGCTCTTTTTGCAGATGCCTTTTTTCGATCACTGAACAACCGAACAAGTAACTGGTTAGCAGCAAAATAAGCGCTAATTTTATGACCATGCTTTTTACAATTGGGTTAAACATCTACTATCAACCTGGTAATAATTTTTTATGAGTTTGAATGCCCATCAAAATACCGAAAGACGCCATTAAAGTAACCATAGAAGTACCGCCATAGCTCACTAAGGGAAGTGGCAATCCTACCACCGGTAAAATTCCTGTGACCATACCAATATTGACAAAAACATAGACAAAAAATGTCAAAGTGATGGCACCGGCCAATAGTCGGGTATAGGTCTCTTGCGCTTTAACAGAAATAAAAAAACCTCTTCCAATAATCCATAAATAAATACTGATAAGTAACAACACCCCAAAGAAACCAAACTCCTCGCCGAGCACTGCAAAAATAAAATCGGTATTTCGTTCAGGCAAAAACTCAAGCTGTGATTGAGTGCCCTGTAACCATCCCTTGCCGTGTAGCCCACCCGAGCCAATTGCAATTTGCGACTGAATAATATGATAACCGCTGCCCAATCGATCTTGCTCTGGATCCAAAAATGTCAGGACTCGCTGCTTTTGATAGGGTTGCATCACAAATAGCCAATGAATGGGCGCGTAAACAATCACAATGACTACAAACGACAACAGCAATCGCCAGCGAATGCCTGCAAGAAAAACGGCAAAAGCGCCAGAGCTGGCAATTAAAATAGAGGTGCCTAAGTCCGGCTCGATCAAAATTAAATAAGTGGGTACACCAATAATAACGCCAACCACAAAAAGTTCGCGTAAAGTTGGCGGAAGTTTTCGTTCACTAAAATACCAAGCAACCATCATTGGCACTGCTAGCTTCATAATTTCAGAAGGTTGAAATCGGAAAAAACCAAAATTTAACCAGCGCTGAGCGCCTTTACCAACTTCTCCAACAAAAACTACCGCTAACAACAGAAGGACGCCACCTGCGTAAATAAAGGGCGTCCATTTTTTGTAGATTCTTGGAGGAATCCAAGCCAGAAAAATCATTGCCATAAATGCAACGGCCAGCCTAATAATCTGTTTTTGTAATTGCGAACTACTCTCACCAGAAGCACTGTAGAGAATGAGTAACCCGAAACCGATCAGTACCAGCAAGCCAGCCAAAAGTGGCATATCAAGATGCAGTCGCGCGGCAATACTTTTGCCTCTGCGATCAGAAATGTCGTTATCGATAAAAGCCATTTACTGTTCGCCCCGCTTAAAATAGGCATCCATAACTTGGCGGGCAACCGGTGCGGCGGCCTCTCCTCCATGACCAGCATTTTCAGTAACAACTGCAATCGCTATTTCAGGATTTTCTGCTGGAGCATAAGCAACATAAACCGCATTATCATTATATTTTTTTCGTGTTGGCTTTATTTTCTTACCGTCTTCGTCGAGCACTTGCGTTCTTAGTTGCACAGTTCCGGTTTTCCCCGCCGAGGTGTACCACGCATCGTTAAATGCTTTTCGAGCTGTCCCAAAAGGCTCTTTATTGACCTGCTCCATCGCGCGTTTGACCACGGCTAAATTTTTCCCGTCACCAATGTCAATCTGTTTGTCCGCTAACACGGGTTGTCTTTCTAGCCACTGTTGACCATCATTTTCGGCAATCAATAACCTCAAATTATAGCGGCTGCCATTATTGGCAATTGGCGCCACCGCATTGGCCAATTGAAGTGGGGTTGCGTTCCAATACCCCTGACCAATGCCGGTTAAAACGGTCTCTCCGGGATACCAGTCACTCCGTCTATTAGCGCGTTTCCAAGTTCTCGACGGCATGATCCCTGTAAGCTCTTCTCCCATATCAATTCCTGTTGATTGACCAAAACCAAAATTAAACATATTCTCTGAAATCACATCGATCCCCATACGATAGGCCAGATCGTAAAAATACGGATTGCAAGATTCGATAATAGCTTTACTCACATTCACCGCTTTGCCATGACCCCAAGGAATATGATCGCGATAAATACGCTCTTCTTTGTTAGGGATAACCCAATAGCCAGGATCGTTAATTGTGAACTTTTCACTGACAAAGCTGTTTTCTAAGCCGACCCAAGCTAGCATTGGTTTAATCGTTGAACCGGGAGAATACAATCCTCTAAGAGCGCGATTAAAAAGAGGCTGATCGGCTGACCCCGTTAGCTTAGCGTATTTTTCGGTTGAAATACCGGTTACAAAATCATTCGGATCGTAACCGGGGTTACTGACCAGAGCGAGCACATCGCCATTACGTGGATCAATAACAATAACGGAGCCGCGATACTCACCGATGGCATCGGCTGCGGCTAATTGTAAATTAATGTCGAGAGAAAGTTTTAAATCATGCCCTGGGATGGGCGGGGTTTCAGCGAGCGGCTCACCAATCACACGGCCTTGCACATCGGTTTCAACAGTTCGACTTCCTATGGTTCCATGCAGTTTATTTTCATAGAATTTTTCTAGGCCCACTTTCCCCATGTGGCGGGTAGCACGGTAATTGGCTTGGTCGATACGTTGCAAGTCGCGATCGTTAATACGTCGAACCGAACCAATGGCATGTGCCGCTTTTTCCGCAAAGGGATAATATCTTACCAGTCGCGCTTCGACTCGTGCGCCCTTTACACGATGCCCATTAGCAGAAAAAATCGCCACTTCTTGTTCACTCAAGCGAGATTTCAACAAAACACTTTTAAATCGTCTGACACCGGCTAAACGTTCTTTAAAAGATTCGATATGTTTATCTTCAATCAATTCTAATTGTTTGATAATCGCAAGGGTTGCGTCAATATCCGATACTTGTTCCGGAATAATCTCGAGCGAATAAACCGAGCGATTTTCAGCCAGCAACACTCCATTTCGGTCATAGATGAGACCACGGTTGGGAGCAACCTGTTGCACGCTAATTCGGTTATTGTTGGAGCGGGTTTGGTAATCTTCATGCTTAATGACTTGCAAATACCAGCCGCGAGCAATTAACGATATCATCAAAAGTGCAACAAAGATAAATGCAAAAATAGTACGAGTCACCAAAATCTGCCGCTCTTGGCGGTGATCTTTAAATGCGTGACCACTTTTTATTTGATTACCTTTGATCATATGAAATTAACGAGTTCGCTATTGAGTTTACTCTCGATGATAAGGATGATTCACCGTTACCGACCAAGCTCTGTAAATAGCTTCAGCCAACAACACTCGAACCATAGGGTGTGGTAGCGTCAACTCTGAAAGCGACCACTTTTGATTAGCTCGTTGCAAGCACGCCGAGGATAATCCATCGGGTCCCCCAACCAGCAGTGCAACATTACAACCGAGCGATTGCCAGTTTGTTAATTGGTTGGCTAATTGACTGGTGCTCCACTGCTTCCCTTTCACATCCAGAGCCACTACCCAGTCGGAATGGTGAATGGCTTTTTGTATTGCTTCACCTTCTTTTTCCATCCATTTATCAACTAATTGATTGCGTGTTCTTTTGGCTACAGGAATCTCAATTAGTTCCAAAGCACAATCACGTGGCAAACGCTGGGCGTAAGTGGTAAACCCAGTTTCCACCCAATTGGGCATTTTTTGTCCGACCGCGATGAGCTTTATCTTCATTTACCGGATACCAATGATCAGCGACTAGAATTCTATTCCCAGAGCTTTTCTAATTGATAGTAGTCTCGTACCGTTGGCTGCATCACATGCACAACCACATCGCCACAATCCACCAATACCCATTCAGCAGCATCTTCACCCTCTACCCCAAGCGGCGGCATGTCGGCTTCTTTTAGCGCCTTGATTAAAAGTACGGCGATTGATTTTACATGGCGAGAAGAGGTACCGCTGCTGACAATCATAAAATCAGCTATGGTATTATCATCTGCAAGCTCCAACACTTTAATGTCTTTGGCTTTAATTTCTTCTAACTGTTCAAGAATAAAGTTCTTTAGTTTTTCATTTTTCATTCAATATGCTCTTAACTATAAATTAAATTTTTTCGAATATATGCTTTTACCGCTTCCGGTGTATCAATACTCGATCCCGATTGATCGAAACACTGTGCTGGTAAATCACGCTTTAATTGCTTCCTAATTTCGGTCGACGAAGTTTTGGTTTCTTGCATTTTTAGTCGATAACAGAGTCCGCAGAGTTGCTGCTCAAGCTCTGTTAACGAATCGCTTAGCCTAAAACCAACCTGCTTAACCTTATCTAGGTACTGATCAATAATTGACTTAGGACGATTCACCACCAACAAATGACAAAGGTTCGAAAATTTTTCGATCGAATACCATTTATCAAAACTCGCTAAATTATCACTACCAATCACTAGCACTAACCGTCGGTTTTTAGCTTCCTTTTTCAGCTCGACCAAGGTGTCATAAGTATAAGACTTACCCACTCGCTCTGCTTCTCGACAATCAATGGTCACCCGTTGATTACCAGCAACGGCGAGTTGAATCATTTCTACCCGCTGTTCAAATGATGCACTGGTTTTTTGTTTAAGTGCAGGAACTGCGCAGGGGATTAGTCTTACTTTCCAGCTCGCTTGCGAAGCGTGTAAACTCTCCAGTATGCTCAGATGCCCGTGATGTATGGGATCAAAACTACCACCAAAAATGAATTCGACATCACTCATAAATGATTAGCGCTTCACACCCCAAATTTTCTTTCCACTCATCAACCAAAGACAGGACTCCAATTCCTGCCAAATATTGCCTTGCTCTTGTCCTTTGACCATACGATCCAAAAAGCCGCAGCGAACCAATAGCTTTTGCCAAATTGCTAACGGCAATCGGTTGGCAGCATTAATGATCATTTTTTTCTTACTGTCCCAAATGTAACTTTTTGATAAAGCTTGCATTGCTGGCTTGCCTTGCGCAACGGCAGTGGCGACTTGATTACATAACCCAACTTCTCTTGATAAATTGACCAAAATTGAAATTGGCGCGACCCCTTCTGACTGAAACTTTTTTAACATTCTGACAGCACGCTGTCCCTGCCCTGCTAAGGCTTCATCGAGGCATAAAAAAACCGAATAACGGGCATTGTCGGAAATGACAGTTTTAAGTTTATCACTATCAATTCGTTGCTGTTCAAAAAGCAATGCCAATTTGTCGATGGTTTGACTCGCAGCCAACAAATTCCCTTCGGTTTGCTCCGCGAGTATGGCCACAGCTTCCGGCTCAAGGGTGATTTGCTTTTGCATGGCTCTAGCGGCAATCCAATCGTGGTACGCATAGGGTTTTGGCGGCCAAAGTTCTCTCAGCTCGGCATTCTCACTTAAACTCTTAAACCATTTAGTTGTTTTAGTACGTTTTTCAATTTTAGGTAATCGAATTAAAATTTGATTATCGTGTGCGGCTTCGGCAACTAAATCAACAAGCGCTTGTTGCGCATCTTTTTTAGGTGCTTTATCAAATCGAATATCAGTTATCTTTGCTTCAGCAAAAAGCGATAGACTCGATGACTCGGCTAAAAACTCTTGCCAAGAAAACTTATCAACGACATCAACAACCTTACGTTCTGTTACACCAGACTGCTTTGCTTTTTCTATAATTTGATCACATAACTCTTGCTGAAGGAGAACTTCATCGCTAGTCACAATGTGTACAAAAGTTTGCATTATTAAGATTCGAGTTGTTGCTTCAACTGTCGGTCCAGGGAAACCACGAATCGACTAATAATCTTACGTGAAACTTCTTGTCGAATAGAATCCAACAAGCCTTTTTCTTCTTCTCGTTTACCAATCAAGTCGATATTATCTAAATAAAAACTTCTGCGAGCAGCAACATTCATTACATCTTCGTTGCTGTTAACAGCTTTTTTTAATTTGGTTGATTTTGTTTTTTTGCTGGCTGACTGATTCGACGAATCGGCAGAGTCAATTTCAATGTAATTCACTAAAAACCTTACTTCTTGATTAAGCTCAAACTCATTATTTCGGCCATTACTATCAACCCCAATGGCTCGTCGGTTTACTTTTGAATTAAGCACCACTAGATGATTCGATGATGCCTCTGGTTCGGTTACCACATTCATACCAAGTGCGAGTAAATCGTTGGTGATTTGGCGGCGTAACAGGTTGTCGTCACTACTAACAGCAAGGAAAACATTGACCCCTTGCAAACGGGTATCGTTTAACGCTTGTCCCTGGCCACGCAAATGAAAACCACAGCCCGATAGTAACTGAATGCCAATGACAAATAACAGCGTTGTTTTAAACCATTTAATGAGCAACGTATTTTCCATTAATTAGCAACTATATTAACTAACCGACCAGGAACAACAATGATTTTGCGAATAGTTTTGCCATCAGTAAACTTTTTGACATTACTATCTTCTAAGGCCAAGGCTTCAATCGCAGACTTATCAAGATCGGCCGCGACCTCAATTTTGCCTCGTGTCTTTCCGTTGACTTGCAAGATAATTAATACTTCATCTTTAGTCAGCGCCTTTTGGTCACACACTGGCCATTGTGCATCAACGATTAATTCTTTATTGCCAGCCAATTGCCACAATTCCTGGCAGATGTGCGGAACCACCGGTGACAACAATAAAATAGTGTTATCCAACGCATGCTTGATAACTAACTTATCTAACGGCTCGTTGACCGAAAACTTAATTATCGCATTGACCAGTTCCATCACTGCGGCGATTGCGGTATTAAAAGAATGACGACGACCAAAGTCATCCGACACTTTTTCGATCGTTTGGTTAGTTTTGCGATACAAAGCTTTTTGCGCTTTGTTAAGCTCATCAACAGAAAACTTGCCCGGCTCAGCGATACCGTGTTCGGTATACACTTTCCAAAGTCGTTTCAAAAATTTATGCGCGCCGTTAACCCCATCATCTCGCCACTCCAGAGTTTGTTCCGGCGGTGAAGCAAACATAGTATAAAGTCTTGAGGTGTCGGCACCGTACTCATTAATTAGTGCTTGCGGATCAACACCGTTATTTTTTGATTTCGACATCTTTTCCATGCCTGCCAAAATGACTGGTTCACCGGTTGATTTGAGCGAAGCACTAATCGCTTTACCTTTACTATCTTTGACTACCTCAACATCTTCAATTGAGTGATAATGCTTGCCACCCTTGGGATCTTTAGTCACAAAGGTTTCAGACAAAACCATTCCCTGAGTCAACAGATTTTTGGCTGGTTCATCTGAATCAACCAAACCAGCATCGCGCATAAGTTTGTGGAAGAATCGAAAATAAAGTAAGTGCATGGTGGCGTGCTCAATACCGCCAATGTATTGATCAACTGGCAACCAATAATTGGCTTCTTTACTATCAAGCATTGCAGTATCGCAATCTGGTGTGGTGTAGCGAGCGTAATACCAACTTGATTCCATGAAAGTATCAAAGGTGTCAGTTTCACGTTTACCCGGCACACCATCGACCATGACATCTTGAAAATCAGGGTTATCAATGAGTGGCGAGTTAGCGCCGTCTAAGATCAAATCTGTCGGCAACTCAACAGGAAATTCTTTCGCTGTTACCATTTCCCCATTTTCCAATTTGATCATTGGAATCGGAGCCCCCCAAAAGCGTTGCCTTGAAACACCCCAATCTCGAATTCGATAATTGACTTGTTTTTTGCCCAAGTTATTGTCTTCCAACCACTTCGCAATATCTTGCAAAGCTTGTTCAGAAGTTAGCCCATCGAATTCGCCGGAGTTAATTAATATTCCTTTTTCAGTAAATGCGGACTCAGTTAGATCACACTGCAATTCAGAATCAGGTAATGGTTGAATAACTTGTTTAATAGCAATTTGGTATTTGCTTGCAAATTCCCAGTCACGTTGATCATGCCCAGGGACAGCCATTACCGCGCCGGACCCATAATCCATTAGGACAAAATTAGCGATCCAAATATCAATTAGCTCACCCGATACAGGATGCACAGCTTTCACACCGGTTGCCATGCCCTTCTTTTCCATGGTGGCGATGTCTGCTTCTGCCGTCGTGCTTTGATTGCACTCGGCGATAAACTTTGCAAGTGCTGGATTGTTTTTAGCCGCTTCGGTAGCAATAGGATGCTTAGCCGCCACCGCTAAATAAGTCACTCCCATGAGCGTGTCGGGGCGCGTGGTATAGATGCTAACGAACTCATCAGAGTTTTCGAGAGCAAAGTTCATTTCAACCCCTTCAGAACGACCAATCCAGTTTCGTTGTTGGGTTTTCACGCTGTCCGGCCAGCCATCAAGTTTGTCAATGCTCTCAAGCAACTCTTCGGCATACTGAGTAATTCTTAAAAACCACTGATCAATTTCTTTTTTCTCAACCGGTGTTTCACAACGCCAACAAAGCCCATCATGGACTTGCTCATTCGCCAAAACAGTTTCATCATTTGGGCACCAATTAACCGCTGAGGTTTTCTTGTAAGCCAGATCTTTTTCGATCAATTTAGTAAAAAACCATTGTTCCCATTTGTAGTAATCCGGCTGACAGGTGGTTACTTCTCGTTCCCAGTCATAGGCAAATCCAAGACTTTGCAATTGCTTTTTCATGTACGCAATATTCTCAATAGTCCACTTACTTGGCTGTGCCTTGTTTTTGATTGCCGCATTTTCCGCGGGTAAACCAAACGCATCCCAACCCATTGGCTGTAATACGTTTTTGCCTTGCATTCGGTGGTAACGAGAAATCACATCGCCAATGGTATAGTTTCTAACGTGCCCCATGTGCAGTCGGCCACTCGGATAAGGTAGCATCGACAAGCAATAAAACTTTTCTTTGCTGGCATCTTGAACCGCTTTAAAAACTTTATTCTCATCCCAAACCTGCTGTACCCGAGATTCAATTATTTGCGGGTTATACTCTTGCGGGTTGGCTTGTGTTGAAACGTCTTGTGAAGCGCTTTTACTTGATGCGCTGTTTGATTGCTGCATGCTTATCAATTCTCTAAAATTATCGCGATTAATGCTTGATCTTAAATGCTGTTGAGCGGCCGATTGTAGGCTTGGTGGTTAACTTTCAGCTAGCCAAATACCCAATCAACCTGTCTTTCACTCAGCAGAATATTTGTACCGAGTAATTAGCCTTGCAAATTCAAGATCAGACTCAATGGTTGAAAAGTGCAAAGCACCTTAAAATAGGGAGTGATTTTAACGATTTTGTACGCTAAGTGACAGCCTTAATAGTGTTAACTAACCATTTACTAACAAAAAATCTGTTGATGGCGACCCAATTCACGGAGCCAACGAAATAGCCGACTAAAATATATTTCAAATTTTAAACTCTAATTGACAAAAACTGGGTAAAAAACGCAAAAACACTACTTATACAACTAGCTTTACTGACGCCTTTTGCGGTACGATTAACTGCTAGACCACCACTAGAACAAAAACAACTGTTTAATAGCACTCATTGCTGCAAACATCGTGATAAGTAAACATCGTAATAAGTAAACATAGTGATAAGCAAACTTACTGATCAGTAAATATTAAGCAAGTAAAATCAAAGACCAAAAGGACTACCGCATTGCGATTAACACGTCAGAGCATTAATAATCCTGCCGCCGTTGCGGTAATAAGCGCAATCATTGTGCTGCTTGGAATAATTTCAATTGCAAAAATTCCAGCTCAACTACTTCCTAATATAGAAAAACCCATCATAACGGTGATCAACTCTTGGCCGGGAGCCTCTCCTACCGAAATAGAATCAGAAGTCACAGTGCCTGTGGAAGAAGTATTGCTGGGTACACCCGGAATGACCGATTTGGTCTCTTGGAATATGTCAAATTTTGGCTTTATGCAAATGGAGTTTGCCATTGAAACAGATATGACAAGGGCGTTGATAGAGGTTATTAGTCGACTTAACCGGCTTAAACCTCTACCTGCAAACGCCCAAAAGCCTCAGGTTATGATGGGTGAATGGGGCGATGCCAATGACACCCTAATCGAGTATTACGTTCAGCAACTCCCTGACGCCAGGTTTGATATGGGGGCAAATTCTAAATATTTGCGCGACAAGATTATTCCTGAATTACAAAGTTTATACGGCGTCTCCAAAGTCGACTACGATGATGGTAAAGGGGGACAAAGCAACCAATTGCAAATCATTTTTGATCCCTACCGAGCAGCAGAACTTGGAATTGATATAGCAAGAGTTACCCAACAAATCGGTCGCTCAGCGGATATTTCGAGCGGATTTGTGGATGTTGGTCGGCGCCAATACATCATGCGGTTTGAGGGTCGATATGACTTTGAGCAACTATCAAGCTTGATTTTAGATTGGCGAGATGGCAAACCGATAAAAATGGGTGACATTGCCGAATTTAAAATTGGGCCCGGACGAGAAGACGGATTTATCTATCAAAACGGCAATAAAAGTTTCAGAATTTCGATTGGTAAAACTAACGATGCTAACGTGCTGCAAGCGTTGGAAATCATCAAACAAAAAATGGATGAGTTGAACCAAAATGCGTTTAAGGAGCGCGGCCTCAAGGCCCAATTTTCTTTCGACCCGAGCCGCTATATTAAGCGGTCGATGAATCTTTTAAGCAGTAATTTGATTCTCGGGATCTTTCTTGCCATTGGCGTTTTATGGCTATTTTTGAGGCAATGGCGGGCGACCTTTCTGATTGCGCTAGCAATCCCCATTTCGCTGCTAACCACCTTTATCGTTCTCAATTTAGCAGGTCGTTCACTCAATGTTATTTCGCTCGCCGGACTTGCTTTTGCCACGGGTATGGTGCTTGATGCAGCCATTGTCGTACTGGAAAATATTATTCGATTGGGAGAGCGTGGCGAGCAACCACAAGATGCCAGTGATCAAGGGGCAACTCAGGTTTGGGGGGCATTATTGGCCTCAACTGCTACCACCGTCGCTATTTTTATTCCGATTATGTTTTTGCAAGATGCAGAAGGACAAATGTTCGCCGATTTAGCGATGACGATAGCCATTGGTGTTAGTGTATCTTTATTAGTCGCCATTACCATTTTGCCGACAGCTGCGAAGTTTTGGCTTAAAAAACTTCCTAAAAGTGAGCATGAGAATACTCGTTGGAATCTAATGGCGGACGAACTCATGAGGCTCACCAATTCAAAAGGTAAGCAGCTTGGCTGGGTCACTGGATTGATATTTTTCTCAATTAGCTTTTCAATCTGGCTATGGCCTACCAGCAATTACATGCCTCCCGTCAAGCGTGATACTGTCGATAGCTTTTTATTCTTTCCTCCAGGCACCAATGTGAAAACTGCCGACAAGGAAATTGCTCAAGTCATTGATGCGCGCATTCAGCCACACCTTAAAGGTGAAAAAACGCCTAAAGTAAGGGACTACTTCTTTTGGTCTTTTCCCGGTGCATCCGGTGGCTGGTTAGCCATTAATGGCGATGAAGATGCTGACCTAGAAGTTTTGCAACAAACGGTTCAAAGCCAAATAATTAGCGGAATTCCTGACTTGTTCGGCTTTTCCATGCGGCGCAGTTTGTTTGGCGGCTTCAGTGATGCCAATAGTGTAGAGATGGAAATAACCTCCACCGATCTCAATGCGCTTAAACAAGTGGCTATGCAAGGTATGCAGCTTGTGATGTCGGAAATCCCCGGAAGCAATGCCAACCCACAACCCGACCCATTTGCCGACGCAACCGAATTGCGCTTTACCCCAAATGACGTCAGGCTGGCAGAGGTTGGTTGGGCTCGTCAGGATTTGGCCACGGTCATCATGGAACTGGGCCAAGGCGCTTGGCTTGGCGAGTATTTTGACGGTAAAGAGCGGCTCGATATTTTTGTTAAATCGATTCCGCTTGCCTCGCCTGAAGCAATGCAGGCAATTCCGGTTGCCACCCCAAAAGGTGGAGTGGTGCCGCTTGGAGAGCTTGCCAATATCTCACAAGTACCTTCACCAAGTGCTATTGTTCGATTTGAACGCAAACGAGGTTATAGCTTAGTCGTGAATCCACCAGAAGGTATGTCGCTTGAAGACTTAATCAATCAATTAAAAACCAAAGTGGAACCCGTTTTGCAACAAAGTCTGCCGAGCGATGGCGAAATCAATTACGCCGGAAGTGCTGAAGATCTCAGTCGAGCAATTAAAACTCTGAGCGTCAATTTTATCATGGCATTTATTCTGTTACTTTTAATCATGGCGGTATTGTTTCGATCGCTTAAATCAGCCGTGTTAATTGTTATTTCGATTCCTTTAGCGGCGGTGGGTGGTATCTTGATGATTACTCTGATGAACGCCATTAAATTTCAACCCCTCGACTTACTGGGCATGATTGGATTTATCATTCTATTAGGCCTTGTCGTCAACAATGCCATATTGCTAGTAGCACAAACGCAAAAGGCTGAGCAGCGAGGTGCTAACCGTAAAGATGCGGTTCATCAAGCACTTAGGTTGCGTTTGCGCCCCATTTTTATGAGCACGCTCACCAGCTTGTTTGGAATGCTGCCACTAATGGTATTTCCGGGAGCTGGCAGTGAAATATATCGTGGTATGGCCGCCGCAATCGTGGGTGGCATGAGCGTTTCAACATTGTTCACTTTAGTACTGTTACCTAGCTTACTACAGCTCACTGGCCCAAAATCAAACTCTTCAACTTCGACTTCAACAGCGTCTGCGGAATCTTATTCATGAAAAAACTTAGCAATTTTATTAGCCCGTTCAGTCTATTTATTGCGATGAGCAGTTTGTCTCTAGCAAATTCCGCCAATGCTGAATATCAGGCTCCGCCCGCACAGGTTGCCGTGGTCAAAGCCGAAAAACGCTTTATGGCACCGACCAGCATTGCCTCTGGCTCTGTGGTGAGCATTAACGATGCACAAATTTCAAGCCAGCTCACCGGTGAATTAATTTGGCTCGCAGAAGTTGGTTCCAAAGTTGCCAAGGGGCAAACCATTGCAGAAATTGACGCGACACGCTATCGACTAGCAGTTGAGACGGCGGACTCGCAAATCAAGGCTTTGCAAGCGGATTTAGAATTCAGAAATCAAGAAGTCAAACGACTGAAAAAACTAGCCATTCAAAACAATACCTCAAAAGCAAAACTACAAGAAGAAACAGCTAAGCAGGCCATGCTAGTGGAGCAAATTAGAGCGGCTAAAGCGGCCTTGGCAGAAGCAAAATATGACCTTTCACTGACTAAAATCAGCGCTCCCTTCAATGGCGCTATCAGCAAACGCTACACAAGTAAGGGTGAGTTTTTAATGGCCGGCAGCCCGCTTTTACAGTTAGTTGATATCACTCAGCCGGAAATTTCTGTGAATGTTCCTATCGACCTTTTGCCTTTTTTAAAGGTCGGTGATTCTTTAAAAGCAGAATCAAAACTCGTCTCAGAGCAAGTCAAACTTAAGGCAGTTGTGCCGGTCGGTGACTCGGTATCACGCATGATAAATTTACGACTCACACCAACAGCAAAAAACTGGATCATTGGCGCTTCTGTACAAGTAGCGGTGCCAAGTGCGATAGCGGCTGAACGCGTCTCCATTCCAAGAGATTCACTGATCATTAAAGGTACGGACGTTTATGTTTTTCGAGTTTCTGAGTCGATGGTTGCTGAGCGCATTAGTGCCCAAATTATTGCCGCTGATGGTCGCTTTGTATCGATTGCGAGCGAATTAAACGAAGGCGACGCGATTATTATTCGAGGTGGAGAGCGTTTAATGCCGGGCCAGTCAGTACAATTTTTATCGGATGACCCGCAACAAGCGCAAGCTCCAAAGGGGGGCTAAACCACCCCAGAACATACTCGCCCTTGGCAAGTGAGATTGCTTTTTTTAAAGATAAAAACAAACCTTTTGTGGGGAGTGAGCGTCTTAATATGAAAAGCAGGACTAAAGGCCGCTAAAAATGAACGACAAATACTGGAAAAACCCGCTTCTTTCAATGATAGCTTCAAGTGTTATGTGTGCGCTATTAACGATTAATCTGCCTTCAATACGACATATTGATTCAGATTCGACTCTCGCTAAAGTTCAACTCACAAACTCAGCGCAACATTTAGAGACATTGGCACAGTCAAACTCGCCGACGAATTATCGAATGGCAAAAAACCGCGGCGCAGATGTAAACAAAGAAACCCAGGGCCAACGCTCCCTCAGTCAATGGCTAGCCCTTGAAAAGCAAGGCACTAGTGAGATGCAAACACTGGCGGCTTTACCGCGCGCAGTTAAGCTAGAAAAACTCGCCCAGTTACAGTCTGTGCAACATTTACAGACCGTGCGACATTTGGAGTCAATGGTTGAATTAAACGCCAAAGTAGATCAAATAAATCGAGAATTGACTAAGCTAAAAAATCATAAGCGCGCAATAAATAACAAAGCCTGTGAATCCAATAAAATTTAATCGCCAAGGTTTTAGCAGAAGATAATCCAATAGCGATGATTACTTAAATTTATTCTGCCATAAAGATTCCAATGCTTTAGCCAATAAAAAATCTTTTTCTGTCACTTGATTATTTGCATCATGAGTGGTCAGCCAAACATCTAATTGATTATAAGTATTTTGCCAACAGGGATGATGATTTTGTTGCTCGATAGACGCTTCGGCTTGCCGCATAAAACTCATTGCTTCTGCGAAATCTTTAAATTGATAGCGACGAAACAAGCTCTCTCCGCCACGCATCCCAGGACCGGCCCCTTGCTTTTTCTGCCAAAGCGCTAATTCCTGGGGTAGTTCGTTTAGCATAGAAGGTTTCATCGAAGGTGGCTAATGGGTTGCTTTAAATTTTTCTGCGGGTGTTGCAATTTTTATCGCCTCTTCAAGTGGTAACGGCATTGAAAACAGAAACCCTTGCAGCTGGTCAAAACCAACTTTTCTAGCCATTTCTAACTGCTGTTGAGTTTCAATGCCTTCTGCCACCACCAGTTTATCCAGCTTTTGACAAAGCGGAACGAGGGATTTTAGTATTTCTAAGGTCGCATCGCTATGCAGCATTTCCCTGATAAATGATCGATCAAACTTCACCTTGTTTGCCGGAAGCGATTTCAAATAATTTAATGATGAATAACCAGTTCCAAAGTCGTCAATTGAAACACTAATGCCTGATTCAACCAGCAAGCTGAGAGTTTGTTTACCGGCGTTAATACTTTTTATGGCAGAATTTTCGGTCACTTCTATATGTAAAAGGTTGGTTTTTGATTTTAGCTCACGAATAAGCTGTGGAGCTTTGGCGAGGTATTCGTCATCTTGCAAACTTTCGGCAGATAAATTAACCGCAATAAAAAGATCGGCCAATTGCGTTTTCTGCCAACTCTTAAGTAAATTAATCGCTTCGTTTAACGCCCACAAATCAATACTGGGCAGTAAATTTAAAGGCGCTAAATAAGGCAAAAACTCAAACGGTGCGAGCATACCGCGTTGAGGATGCTTCCATCGCGTCAGGGCTTCGAACCCCACTACCTGCTCGGACTGAGTTGAATAAATCGGTTGCAAATATATTTCAAATTGATTTTGTGCAATCGCCTCTCTGAGTTGGTTTTCCAATGCGAGAGAGTTGGATTTTGCGGGCATGCTGTCATCAAATAATAAAGCTTTGCGACCGCCCATGCTTTTAGCTGCATCTAACGCGCGTTGAGCTCGCAGCATTGCGACATCTATCGATTCAATTGAGTCCATCCAGGTCGCTCCAATACTGACATCAATATGAATCGACTGCTCGTTAATAATGAGCGGACGTGAAAACTGCTTGGTAAGCCAAGTTAAACTATGGTTATCGACTCGATTTTCGTTGAGCACACAAGCGAAAACATCGCCACTAATTCTTGCCTGATTGGCATAAGCGCCTAATTTTTCGGTCATTCGGTCAGCAAAGGCAATTAACGCTTTGTCGCCCTGTCGCACCCCGCCAGCCTGATTAATTCGCTTAAATTGATCGATACCGATCAATACTACTAATAATTTTGCTGCGGACTCACTGTGCGAAGTTTGCCATCGCGATAGTAGTTTTTCGAATCCTTTTTGATTGGCCAGCCCTGTCAAGGCATCCGAATCATTGATGATGGCCAGTTTCTCGTAAATTAATTGTCCCTTACGGCGCTCATGTTCCAAAAACCAGATGACCAACCCTAATGCTATTGTGGGATAAATAATCAGTTCCATCAGTCCGTGGTAAGTCACTAGCGTGACCAAAAAGTCCGTACTTCCACCGAACATAATATTAACGCTAAGTACTCCCATGGTTGTCATTTCGATTCCGTAGGCCAAAAAAGACAAAGAAACGAGCCATTTACCAAGAGAATCTCGATTGATAAGCCTTAATGTGAGCACAAATGCGGCGATAAAAGCCATGCCACCAAATAGATAGCGAGAGCCGCTACGAAAAAGGTTTCGCATCCAACCGCCCTCTGGGTCAAACGCATACAAAGTACCAAACAGGGTAGCCACGGCCATCACCGAAACTATAATTTTATTGCGATTAAACGTCGGCTGTTGAGCACTTTTACCCAGTAATAAGGTGCCCATTAGCAACCAAGTCATCTGTAGGAAACCGGCGTTGACCTTAATTAGTGACAAAAAGTACATCGACCAACTGGTATATGACCAACCTTGTGCAGCAAGGCTTTGCAAAGACGCCGCTAGCGTCAAGTAAATAGCAAGCGATAGAAAGCTATACGACCAGCATTTTAGATATTCTCTTGAATATATCCGATAGTACTTTTGCAGCACTAAGGCAATGATCACCGAGCTGATCACCTGAAAGGCGTATGTAACAGTAATAAATGACAGCATGCTGTAAAAAAGAAAAAACTAATCGTTAGTCTAGATGTGAATAAACATCCAGTGGCGATGCAGTCCTTATGGGCTTCCCTCTGTAATTTTGGGCCGACTAAATCGAGTTCGCTTGATCGAAGCTTATATTAATAATAGTTAGAAATTAGGCACATAGCGAATAACGGCACCACTTTTTATCTCATTTTGCTATTGTTTTTCTTGAAACTTAGTATTTCGGCCTTATATATCGGCCAACCTGCAAACAAATTTAACAATTTAATACCTTGAATTTCTGCTCAAAACTATGAGAGCATTCGCCCATGAAGGTTAAATCAACACAGTTTATCGCCCTAACGGCGGCTCTTTGCTGGATATTTGCTCAAAGTATCTCGCTAGACCACCAGTTTACGAGCGAGCATTTGTCACAAACAGACTCTCACATCTGTTTGTCATTTGTTAATGACAATGATGACCTTCTCATTTCAGATGCTAACGAGGTAGAGTTAGAAAAACCGTCCAAAGTTTGCCCTCCCTCACTAGCAAGCAGCACTAATTTAGCTGAGTCGCTTAGCTTTCAGGCTCGTGCCCCACCCTTTGTCATCTCATAAGTGATTAACCTGCGCACTTTTTCGCGCATCCAAAATAAAATTTAATCAATCACACCGCTTTTGGCTGTGTGTTAGACAATGAGAGATATCCATGAAGAAATTACTTGTGGCAACTGCAATTGCGGGTGCCTGTTTATCAACTACTCTAAGCGCAAAGCAAATCTATTTAAAAATTAGTCATACAGACGATGCCCCTTTGGCGGATGCCATTGTGAAAGTAAGGGGTACCTCACTTAAAGGTACTGCCAACCAACAAGGCATAGTTGAACTCGACATACCTGTTGGCACGCATACCATTGACGTTGAAGCAAAAAACCAAGTGCATTTCCATTACGAAATACAGGTTTTAGATTCGCAACAAACTTCACCAAGCAATCCGATTGAAATATCGATGAGCAGTGAGCCAGAGCACAAGATTGTGATTAATGCCAATCCACTGGAGCACACCTCGCTTGATATGGCAACACCGGTAATTATTATGGCCGGTGATGAATTGACTGCCAATAAAGCAGGCACGCTTGGAGAAATGCTACAGCATGAGCCAGGGCTTAGCGTGTCATCATTTGGTCCGGCAGTGTCTCGCCCAGTCATTCGTGGGCTTAGTGGGTCACGAGTCAAAGTAACCAATAACCAAATGAGTGTCATGGACGCCTCTACCAATAGTGCTGATCATGATGTTGGTATGGAGCCGCTGCTCGCGGAGCAACTTGAAGTGGTTAAAGGCCCTGCAACCTTACTTTATGGTAGCGGTGCTATCGGCGGTGTAGTTAATATCACCGATCGAAAAATTAATGGCGGTCCAGCCGACGGTGTCACCGGCGGACTTGAACTGAGAGCTGGCGATTCTGCTACCGACCAACAAACAGCCGTGTTTACTTTAGATGGCGGTTCTGAAAATTGGAATTGGCATGTGGATGGCTTTACCAGTGAATCGGGCAATATTGAAATACCCGGTTTCGCCGAGTCACATGCCTTTAGAGAGCACGAAGAAGAAGAGCACCATGAAGAAGGTGAAGAAGATCATCACGAAGAAGAAGAACATCATAATGAAGAAGAAGCTGGAGTACTAGAAAATAGCGCCAGCGAAACGACTGGATTTAATTTGGGTACAACCTTTTTGTTTTCAGACGCAAACTACATCGGCTTTTCTGTAGGCAAAATCGATAAAGAATATGGCGTGCCTGGCCATGCTCATCATGAAGAAGAACATCATGATGAAGAAGAGGAGCACGAAGAAGAAGAGAATCATGAAGAAGAACACCATGATGAAGAAGGAGTCAGTATCGAAATGGAACAAACTCGATATGACTTACAAGCCCGTTTCGAAAACCCATTCAATGGCATCGATACTTTCTTCACCGGGTTATCTTACACCGACTATCAGCACCAAGAGATAGAGGGCGATGAAATCGGCACTCTGTTTACCAACAAAGCTTCCGAATTTAGGAGTTATATAAAACATGCTGATTGGAATGGTTGGAGCGGTGTTATCGGTTTGCAAGCTAAACAAAGAGAATTTAGCGTAGTTGGTGATGAGGCAATTATTCCTGCATCCGACACTGATAGCTGGGCACTATTCTGGTTGGAAGAAAAATACTTTGGTGATTTAAAGTGGGAGCTTGGAACACGGTATGAAAAACAGACTATCACAACTGACAGTTTTTCAGATGTTGATAGTGATGGTTTAAGCGTTTCTGTTGGCGGTGTTTATTCTATTGCTACCCACAACAAGCTAGCGGTAAACCTTTCTCACGCTGAGCGCTTTGCTTCAGTTGAAGAACTTTTTGTTAACGGTGCACATTTAGCCACTCGCTCTTATGAAATTGGAAACAGTGATTTGGAAAATGAAACTTCCAATAACCTTGATATTTCTTACCGCTTTGAAAATGATGTGGTAAAAGGTGAGATTAATCTTTATTGGAATGATTTCAGTGATTTTATCTATGCAGAGAATGTTTCTGAAACAGACAGCTGTGTAACTCCAGAGATTATCGAAGAAGCCGAAGAAGAAGAGTTGTTGACTGTTTGTTATAAGCAACAAGATGCTAACTTTAGAGGTGCGGAATTAAACATGGAGTTCCCTGTTGCAGCCTGGGATGGCCATGAAATTTCTTTAGAAATTTTTGCTGACACTGTTATCGCAGAGCTAAGTAATGATGAGAACTTACCAAGAATCCCAGCAAATAAAACCGGCTTACAAGTTAACTACGGTTATCAAAACTGGACTACCAATATTGCTTGGGTTCATCACAGTGAACAGACAAGGCTTGGCGCCAACGAACTACCAACAGAAAGTTTCGACATTCTAAATTTTGAAACAAGTTATCGCTTACCTATTCGTGAACAAGAGTTATTTTTATTCCTAAAAGGAAAAAACTTGCTCGACGAAGAAGCACGCGACCATAGCTCGTTTATTAAAGATTTAGCACCGCGTGCCGGTCGAAATTTCTTAGCGGGAATTCGATACACGTTTTAACGAGATTGTAGTATTGCACCGAGCCTTGCACAGCACTAACTAAGAACAAAGAAACCGCTGCTGTGTGGGCTCGAAATGCATTTACCGTATTTATCGGAGCACAACATGCCTTCCCCAATTGAAGGAAAGGAACTTAAGTCAATTTACGCTAAATAGCAATCACCCTTCGAGATCTCGCATTAAGCAACTACTTAAAAAAATGAACATATAACTTTTTTCTCGAGTAAAAAATCTTAAACAGTAGACATGAAATAACGGTACCTCCAGCCTTCCTGCTTTATTTAGGGTATATTCCCAGCACTTGATAAAGTGTGTTATGAGTTTGATTAGGTTTGCTGGTTGCCGAACTCTTTTCAAATTCATAAGCCCAACTGGCTTTTCCTATATCGAAGTAGGCATCGACAGGAATGGTTTCACTCCCCTCAATGTATCGCTTAAAGAAGTCTGAAAAGTCATTACCTGTAGTCAATTTCAGTCCTGCTTTAATATCACTTAATTCATACTTTTTTTTATCTCTAGGAAAATTTTTGTAGAGCCAACGCATTAAATCGTCGAGGCTTTTTTTGCCTTGTGTTTGCTCTCTAATTTG
The DNA here is from genome assembly GCA_965230525.1 of Kangiellaceae bacterium. Lineage (GTDB taxonomy): Bacteria > Pseudomonadota > Gammaproteobacteria > Enterobacterales > Kangiellaceae. The sequence continues at coordinate 1,673,802 of OZ246008.1, read as the reverse complement.
AAAATCCAACACCATTGCTGTAACCCAGCCACCGTTATAAACTAGGAAATAATTTTCTATTTTCGACTTTTTACTCTTACCTGCTTTTCTCATGGAAAGGGGGTGCTGCTTAGATGATGAAGTGTAATAAGCAATTGGTAAGGCCGCCTTATGAAGCGCTTCACTGGGTGAATGTATACCGAACGCAGCGGCTGTTTGAAAGGCATAAAAGTCGGATACCCCTTCATTAAACCACTGCTCACTGCCATCTTTATATCGAAATGATTCTGCATTCCACAAGTGGAATACTTCATGGATGAGTACAGTTTCCCAACTCGCATAGCCGAATAATTCTTTATTAGAAAGAGTTAACTCAATAAATTGAGGATCTGCCTCACCGCCAATACGATCACTGTAGTTCACTTTGACTTTTATTTTGTGATACTCATTTGCATTAAGATCTCTGGGATGTCCGTTAAAAAGCTGTGAAAAATGCTCAAAAGCTTGCGAAATTATATGACTTATTTTGGCCTCGAGAAGCTGGCTTTCTTTATCATGAAAACGATAGTCAATAATAAGTTTCCCTACCCTTACAGACTTAGTGACTAAATATTCAGGTTCGCTCTTAGCAACCAATGGCGAAATTAACATAACGAAAGAAATAGTTATCAGCCGTAAATGAGACCATTTAAGCATTTGCAAAATCCCTCTAGTAAGATTTGACACGCCTTTAGTATATCCGACTAGTGTTTACTAAAAAAAGTCAAATGTTGTAAGCATCTTTTGCAGAACTAATAATAGCCTAGGGCTTATCAGCCAAGTTTTAGGCTCGCATACTCGATTGAGAAGCTTTGCTCCGGTAAACGCAACACAATTTCAAATCGCTAAAGTATAAAGGTTACTTATCACTCCCATTGTTTAACGTAATATTTTCACCTTATCGGTAATATTTACACGCCTCAGTAACAAAACCTGAAACTTCTACAAGCTAACAAAATACGCAAATAATCCTTAATACTCAGTCACTTAGAAGCGCATTGAAACTAACAAACCTAATTGGCACGCATATTGTAATAACTCTAATGTAACTGAGTAGAGGTTTAAATTTTCTGTGCTCACTATCAATCGATAACAAGGGAGGATTACATGACGCAATTAACTAAACCCATCGCGGTAGTGGCTACTTTATTAGTCATATCTGCTTGTACAACAACTGGAGCCGACTACTCAAGTATTGCTCGTTCGGAGCAGGCTTTAAAACAGGCGAAGGAAGTGGATGCCCCAACGCATTCTCCACGTTGGTATAACGAGGCAGAAGAAAATTTGGCACTCGCTAAACAAGCGATGTCTCAAGAAAATTACAAAGTTGCCAAAATGCGTGCCCACGAAGCGGCTACTGCAGCTGAATTAGCGGATGTTAGCACTCGAAACAAAAAGGCCCAAGTTGCAGTAAAAGAAATCAAAGCGAGTATTTCTGCATTGCAAGAGCAGCTTAGTAAAAAATAGCTAAGAGTCCTGATTTTTTGGATCGAATTTAAATTAATTATTTAGGAGTTTCGAATGTTAAATAGTAATCATTTAAAACCTATTCTTGTCGCGGGTACTGCGCTACTTATAACTGCATGTGCCTCAAATAAAATTGACCACCCAACCGTGAGTCAATCGGAAAGTCATTTTTCTAAGGTTGCTGATTCAGCCCTGGTTAAATCCAATGCACCGATCGCTTATGACAATGCTGAGAAAGCATTGGATGAATTGAAAAAGCGCGCCAAGGCTGGTGCTGAAGAAAGTGAATTAAAACATTTAGCTTATGTTAGTCAAAGAGAAAGTAGTATTGCCCAACAACAAGCGGAATTAACTTTAGCGGAAAAGACGATTTCTCAAGCTGAAATAAACCGCAAAGACATGATCATTGCGATCAAAGAACAAGAAGCAGAAGATGCTAAGCAACTTGCCAGTAAATTTGCAAATCAAGCAATTGATGCGAGAAGGCAATTACAGCTTACCAAGGAAGAAAAAGCTCGCATGGAATCAATGCTCGCCGAGTTCAAAGCCAAAGAAACTGAGCGTGGTTTAGTGCTGACTTTGGATAATATTTTGTTTGAGTTAAACAAAGCGACATTAAAACCAGGCTCTGAACGCAGCGTTGAAAAACTTGCTAAATTTTTGCAAGAGTACCCCGAACGGAATTTATTAATTGAAGGGTTTACCGATAGCACCGGCGAAGCAAGCTACAACAAGGAGCTATCAAAAGAACGCGCTAAAGCAATTAAAGTTGCTTTACAGTCACTCGGCATCGAAAGCGACCGAATTGGTGTAAAAGGTTACGGTGAAAAATTCCCGGTGGCCACTAACGAAACCAAAACGGGTCGTCAGCTAAACCGTCGTGTTGAAATTGTTATTGCTAAAAAAGGTGATGAAGTTGTTTCTCGCCATTAAAAGTAATTAGCAATAAGATGGAAAGTTGATATTCCATTCTGACGAATAGAAAAGGACGGCATTGCCGTCCTTTTTTCATTGGGCATTAGTTCGTAGATATTAAACTTTTTACTTATTCCATCTTGAACAACGATAAAATCACATGCAAGCGAGCATAATATTATCGACAGCAATAAAACCCCTAATCGTCATCTTCAACCATTGTCATCAAAGAAGTATTACCCCCGGATGCAGTGGTATCAATACTGATAGTTTTTTCAGTTAACAATCGCTGCACAAGATTATCTAAATACTCTGCCGTAATTACCGGTAGTATAGCGCCGGTTCGATCAGCGAGTCTTGCTGAAATATAAGCACTTCGGTCGGTCTCACTATCGACCACAACTCCGGCTAAATGCTCATCCATTAACAAGGTGTCTAAATGCTTCAACCTTGCGACTTGTAATACATGTCTCGGTGCTCCCGTTGCGACAAACTTATCTCTAAAAGCCAATGCCTCTTTATAAAATAAATCCGATACAACCGACACCACGGTATTACCTGTTGCCAGTGCTGTTACAATCGATTGAGTCCAATATTCAAACGTTACGTCTTTATCCGCAAAACAAACTAAAACGCCTCGCGGTTCATAATATAAAATGTTGGACTCGCCAGTGGGTCCAGGCAATTGAATTGGATTTTTTAGCTTTCTTTCGATAAAGGAAATTTGTGAGCGAGCATTAGCCAGAGTTCGATTTAAATCGTCTGCCAATTCATCTACAATTTCTACTGTAGCAATTTTTGCTAACAGCTGGCGTACCGAACTGACCCTGTCGTTTAATTCAGTTAGTCGCCATTGGTTTTCAACAGCAATTGAATTTAGCATGATTTCTTGCGCTTCTTTTTCAGAGGCTTGGTCAGTTTCCATCGCCGCATCGTCGGTAATATTGTCATGCAAGACTTCCTTAGGCGTTGCTTTTTCTTTGGTCAACCTAAGTAAATAATTCGGTCCACCAGCTTTTGGTCCTGTACCGGATAAACCACGTCCACCGAATGGTTGCACACCTACAATTGCGCCGATCATATTTCGGTTAATATAAATATTTCCGGCACGAGATTGTTTTGCTAGCTCGTATGCACGTTCTTCTATTCGCGAATGAATTCCCATGGTCAAACCGAAGCCAGTGCCATTGATTTGGTCAACCACTTTATCGATGTCTGCCCCCTTAAATCTCACAATGTGGACACACGGTCCAAACACTTCTTGTTGCAATACGTCGATGCTGTCAATTTTATATAAACGCGGCATAAAATAGGTGCCCTTGCTGACACCGCCTGTGGGCTCGCAACAGTAAAGTAATTCGCCATGCTCTTGCATGTACTCGGCATGTCGTTCAAGTGTTTCTAATGCGCGTTGATCAATCACTGGCCCAATATCTGTGGATAACAAACTCGGATCACCGACCGTCAGTTCCTTCATTGCGCCAATCAGCATTTTGGTGACATCATCAGCGATATCTTCTTGTACAAATAAAACTCGCAACGCCGAGCAGCGTTGTCCAGCGCTTTGAAAGCCAGAGGCAATCACATCATCAACCACTTGTTCTGGTAACGCTGTGGAGTCAACGATCATACAGTTTTGACCACCAGTTTCAGCGATTAATGGAACTTGCTCACCACCTCGCTCCGCTAAAATTTGCGAAATTAAAGTTCCTGTCGCAGTCGAGCCTGTAAACATGACCGCACGCACTCTCTCGTCCGGCAAAATTGTTTTACCAACTTGCAAGCCTCGCGCGATTAATAGCTGAACAACATGTTCTGGCAAGCCAACCGAAAGCATTAATTCAATGGCTCGAGTTGCAATTAAACTGGTTTGCTCTGCAGGTTTTGCTAGCACCGTATTACCAGTCACAATCGCGGCCGCCACCTGACCTAAAAAGATCGCTAACGGAAAATTCCACGGACTAATACAAACAATGACACCACGCGGTGTCACTCGCTCATCTTCAAACAATTCTTCAGCTCGAGCCGCATAATAGCGACAAAAATCGACCGCTTCACGTACTTCATCAACACCATCTTGAGCAACTTTGCCTGCTTCTTTAATACAAATCGCAATCAATTCATCCATATGCCGTTCTAAAATATCAGCAGTCCGACGAAGTAATTCAGCTCTTTCTTGTACATCAGTTTTCGACCAATCTTGATAGGCATTTTCTGCATTGGTAAGCATTTGTGCCATTTGTGATTCGTCATGCATTGGTTGATAACCAATCACTTCTTCAACATTGGCAGGGTTGGTAACAAAAAAGTTAGGGTCCGCATCATCGGGTTGCTCAAGGGTTAACTCGCTAAACCATTTATCACAATTCAGTTTTAGATCTTCGAGCGCGATAATGTCAGTTAAATCTAAGCCTTTAGAATTTTTTCGTTCTTCGCCATACAACTCGGAAGGTTTGGTGATTTGTACGTTGTATTTTGTTTTTAACCGTTGTGTTTTTTCAACGGGATCTTCAAGTAACGCTTCAACCGGCTGGGAATCATCGACTATGGCATTAACAAATGAGGAATTAGCACCATTTTCAAGTAGACGACGAACAAGATAAGCCAGTAGGTCTTCATGCTCTCCGACTGGTGCGTAAATTCGACACTGAATCGCTTCTTGCTCAACCACTTGATCATAAAGTGTATCGCCCATACCGTGTAAGCACTGAAATTCAAATCCTTCTTTGTCATCTCCGGCTAGCTCAACAATTGTTGCCGCAGTATAAGCATTATGCGTGGCAAACTGGGGATAAATTGTATCGCGATAAGCCAGCAATTTATTGGCGCATGCGTGATAACTCACATCGGTTGATGACTTACGCGTGAACACTGGAAAACTTTCTAGCCCATCACTTTGAGTATTTTTGATTTCGGTATCCCAGTAGGCTCCTTTCACCAGTCGAACCATCATTTTTCGGCCAACTTGGTCAGTCAGTTGTTTTAGCCAATCAATCACCCAAATAGCACGTTTTTGATAAGCCTGCACCGCAAGACCAAATCCAGTCCAATCGCCTAAGTCGTCATCGGCAAAGACTTTTTCAATGATATCGAGTGAAATGTCCAAGCGTTCCGACTCTTCTGCATCAACGGTTAAACCAATGTCATATTGTTTAGCAAGCATACATAGCTGCTTAAGTTTAGCTGGAATATGCTCAAGAACCGCCTCTCGGTGATGCGGCTCATAGCGCGGGTAAATCGCGGATAATTTAACTGAAATTCCAGGGCTTTTTCTAGGCCCTCTGTTTTTCGCGGCAACGCCAATGACCTTTATGGCATCTTCATAGGCTTTAAAGTAGCGATTAGCGTCCTCCATGGTACGAGCGCCCTCACCTAGCATATCGTAGGAGTAAACGTAGCCTTTTGTTTCTTTTTGCTTGGCTCGTTCAACCGCATCTTCGATGGTTTCTCCCATTACGAATTGCCGTCCCATGATTTTCATGGCGATATTCATCGCTCGTCGGATCACAGGTTCACCCAGACGACCAAGCGTTTTCTTTAAAATCCCAAACTGATGGGTTTTACGCTCATTGGCATAATCCACCATGTTTCCGGTAAATAACAGCCCCCAGGAAGAAGCGTTAACAAATAATGAGTCGCTATTGCCTAAATGAGGAGTCCAATGGCCTTTAGATAATTTATCTCGAATTAATTCGTCTTGAGTTTTTTTGTCCGGTACTCTCAATAAAGCCTCGGCTAAACACATCAGTGCTACGCCTTCCTCAGTTGATAGTGAGTACTCATTTAAAAGTGCATCAACACCTCCATGTCCCGACTGCTCACGACGGATTTGTAGTACCATTTTTCGAGCGCGATCCCAGGCACGGCTTCGGGCCCGCATATTCACTTCGGCCTCAGGTAGAATCAAATCAATCGCTTGGCTCTCATCAATTCGATAAAATTCGCGAATTTTTTGTCTTAACAAATCATCGCTGCTAAATTTTTCATTAAATAACATACACTTACTCTCTTAATTCGTGCGCGAAAAATAATCTCATCCTGAGGGTGGTTATATTTCGCAACGATACATATTTGTATAAGGGAATACTAGTGATTTTTGAGGAAAAATTAGTGGTTTTTGATCTGGGTTAAAAGTGGCTGGTGGGCTTAATAATCCAGACTTTTCAAGCCGTTGACAGGGATTCACCGGCTTTGCTAAGGATAAAGGCCTTAAGACCGAATAATTATTTGGATCTAATCTGTTTAAGCCATGCAAAAAACCATAACCATCACTCACGTTTATGCTGTTCAGACTCACCCTATCTAGCGAACACATCAGGCGTTGATTAAGTAGGTGCCGTTGGCCTCAAAAAGACTGGCATGAATTTAAGGTTTTCTAGAATTCGGACGGCCAAGGTTTGGGATAATCGGAATATATTGATTTATCAGTCGGCTGTTATCAATAAGATATCGGCTTGATTGAACATATGTTGTTGGGTTTCTTAAAATCAGTCAAACCTACGGACCTTCAAAGGCAACGAACTCTTTCTTTTCTTGTTTTTTGATTTACCCTTCATTGTTGACTGTTTAAACCTATTTCCTGCGGCATCTATTTCATCTTGCTCCAAAGTCTCCGGAGTCGAGCTGTTTTTCGCACTGGTGTATTAATTCTCGAACGCAATTGGGTCAACTAAAATCATCTCTACATTCAATTCAGTTTTCAGGTAATTTGTAATTGTCGCCGATAGTTCCTTAGCTCTCTTCAAAGAAATGTTGTTAGTAGCATATAACCCTAATGTTAGCTCTGTTCCTACTCCAACGTTAGTAATATATAATACAAGGGCATCACTATCTTTCTCGTAGAATGAAATGTAAAAAGCATCATTTCCGTTCGTTAACGTCTCCATCTGAGAATGTTTTTTTTCATAAATCAAAAAACCTTGCTCTGTAGCTAGCTCCTTAATATATTTGTCTAAAACATTAACCAAAGATGAATCGAATTCACCTTGAAAATAGAAATCTGGTTCTTCATAGTTATGTTGACCACATGAAAAAATTAAAAGGAACGCAAGTGTTAAGCACACAATCTTCATGGTTAGTTTCCATATTTTCTGACAATTGCAGACACTGTAGGTCGATACAACCCGTGTCCAACGTAATTATTAAAGCTCGGAGTACTGCCTGAGCCGACACCAACTACATCAAAGTATAAATTATCATTTTCGAAATTAACGGTTAATGCAAAAGAATAATAGACACCCAGATTATAGCCCGAATGTTATTGCCACTAATGGGATGAACACTGGCAACACCATTTTTCAATCGGTTCACATGAATCAGACCTTGGTTCAAATCAATCTGTGACCATTTCAATCCGACCAACTCACTCACGCGTAATGCATGATGATAGGCAATCATGATGATGGTGTAATCTCGGTGACCATGACGACCAATAGACTTTGCTGCCTTGGCAACTTGGTCAATCTCTGATGAAGTTAGATATTCTCGTTCACGAACGGTTTTATATTTGGGTGGGGTTGGAAGAACTTTCCGATTTTCAATGGTTGGGATGGTGTTTCTGATGTCGTCTAAATAGCTGATTTCTCTCATAGTTGCTCCAGTTAACTTTCCCGATTATAGCTGAAAATGGGAAAGATTTGGAGATGGTTAGAGTTTGCTAGTAATGCTGAAGCTGTGATGATGATGGAAACGGTGTCATCGATCGCTCCCCGATCGATGAGTAACATTTGAACGGTTTACAAGGTTCCAGATACTAAAAAGCCCAACGGGTTAGATTGGGCTTTTGATGATGTTTTGCTCAGTAGTTTTAATTGCAATGAAGCCCTTTCATGTAGACAGGAACATGCTCTTTGATTTCCTTCCAATGTTTTAAATTAGCTAAATCAAAGTCAACTTTTAAATGATGTTGGTTGGTGTCCATTTCAATTTTACATTCTCCTTTTGATTCTGAAAGCGTATAGCAGCTACCTATATAAGCATCTAAAGACAAATCCATTTCATCATCAAATAAGTGGTAAACACCTACAGCATCATCACTATCCAACCGTCTTAAGCCGTAAGACTCATTCAAATCATCCTTCTTGACGGCATTAATCTGAGCTTGTAGATTCCTGAAAAATGAAGAACTTATTAGTTTATTATTTGCAGTTGCATCCACATAAACAAGCTCTTTAAATTTTGGAATCACTGATTTCATATCATAATAAAAAGTCACTTCTTTAGCTTTTTTATTCTCATCCCAATCAACCGCAACAAGTTGCTGACTGGGAATGCAAAGAGGGTACTCCTCAACAATAGTAACGCTGTTAGTCAAATCACAAGAGCTAACACCTAATGAAGTTAAACCTAAAAATATAAAACGAAACATTGTTTTTGCCACTTTATTGCATAGGGTCATGATGGGTATCCTCATTAGAAATGTAGCCTTGGCCAAAGCACATATAACCACAGTGAGCTTTTATGTCAGGATTTAAACTTGCAACCCAATTTGAAACGTTCGCTTGTATTTCAATGAATGGAACATAACCGCCAACACCTATGGGCGTACCTCCGTACACTGCTGCCGGTAATCCCATACTTTGAAAAACTTTATGATGAAATTTTGCACCTTGGAACTTATCTAATACACCCCATCGGTTCCCTAGCCTATCGTTGTAATCAACCGAAACAGCTTGAGCATGACCTTCCATTACGGCCACGCCGACTTTTCTCATAAAGACCTGCATTTCTTTGACAGTGGAATCGGAAGATATATTGCCAGACATAATGCCTTCATAGAGGAGTCTTCCCTTAAGAACTTTTGCCATGTCACGATGAGCATCAGTGACATCTTTATGTTCTGGGTCCCAAAGCGCCAAACCTGCTTTTGCCCACGGGTCAACACGCTCATTTCGAGAATTCCAGTAGTCTTTAAGGTTGCCGTCTGCGGCGAATGCTCGCTCTTCCTTGGTTAGTGGGACGTGTTGATTTTCATTGGGGCCAAGCTTATCCGATGCCAACAAACTTACAGTACTCTTTATTAAATCAGCAGTTACCTGATTAACCTTGCTCTGACTCAAAGCGCCATTATACACGTCAAACTTTCCGCCACCAACGTGCACAAACGATGCGATAGTGTTTCCATCGCTATCCTCTAGAGTATTAATAACGTCATCTTTGCTGAGCAAGCAGCCTACGTCATCATTTTTCGTACAAGATTGATATCCTGATGGGTCAACTCCAGCTAATGGGTTATTCAGAATATATGAATAGGGATTCAGACTTTGCGTATTAGTTGGGCTTTGAATAAACGGATCGACCGACAAGAATCGCCCAAGATTATAATCGTAGACTCGTCCGTTCATGTGAATCAATTCTACTTCGTCTAAGTGTTCGTGATCTGTAAATCCCCTATCTGTTATTTCTGCGAATCCTTGCAAAGTTCTTAACACACTTAAAGATGCTATTTCTTGTGGGTCAATTCTTTCAAGAGTTCTCTTTCTACCCCGATCTATTAAAAAGATTCCCTACAAATCATCTAATGTCATTACCTGTTGCAGATGATAAGCCGGAGTTTCATAGGGATGGGCGTCAATGAGCGCTTTAATAACGACCTTTACTTTTTCGGACTCACAAACCATTTCAACTTTATACTCAGTGACCGTTTCAACCTTTCCCGATTCACCAAGAAAGGGGGTGCTGCCATCCATCGGTTTAAATTGGCCTTGGCCTTTTACTTCCCAACTACAAGACTGATAGTTTCCAATTTGCCCTGCACCACTATCAAATAAAGCAGACTTCACTTGTTCTAAGTGAGTTTCTGGTACATAAAAACTCAGCAAATACATTTTAACTCCTTGTTAATCGGGTTCACTAAAGTGTTAGGTCAAAATTTAAAAGTGGCAAGAACCGACCAGCAATACTTTGCGATTCTAACACTCCAACCTGAACGCATCCCATCTTAAGGTAAAATTCGGTTGCGTTAGGGTCGCTCTGAATCTCAATCTTAGAATAGCCCATGCCCTTCGCAAGTTGAACAGCATGTTCAAATAAAATTCTTCCTAATCCCTGACCTACAAATTGTGGTTCAACAAACAAAGCATCTAGTTCGAGCACATCAGGATTCATTTTTACTAACTGATAAAATGCTTTCAATTCAAGAGCTGAACTGACTACAAAAAACCAACGCTCTGTGCTGGAAATTTGTTCGGCCGAATAAGTTAACTCGTCAACACATTCTTTTATAAATTGGTCGGAATAATTCCAATGAGCTTTTGATCGAATAGCCAGTTCGGAAAGTTGCTGACTTTCTTCGGCACGCGCTGCGCGGATTGTGTGGGAAGTATTTTTCAAACAAAGGTACTAATAACAAATTGGGTAATCATAACCCTCACGAGTTAAACTCCTGAGGGCTATTAATATCAAGTTTTACTTAAGCGCAGGCTTTACGAACTTAATGGTCATTCGATCACTTTCACCGATGGCTTGATATTTTTCTCTGTCTTTATCTTTTAGTCGATAATTGGGTGGAAGCGTCCAAACTCCATGAGGATGATCTTTGGTGTCTTTTGGGTTGGCATTAATTTCACTTTGCTCGGCAACCCTAAAGCCAGCCTTTTTAGCCATTGCAATCACTTCCTCAGTTTTCAAGTAACCTAACTTGCCGCTAGTATCTTTTGGATGCTCTTTTCCAGCTCGGTGCTGTACTAAACCAAAAATGCCGCCAGGCTTTAGTACTTTAAAAATAGCTTGATAGACTTGTTCCGCATGTCCACGACCAGCCCAATTATGGGTATTTCTAAAAGATACCACCATATCGGCTGAGTTCGGCTTAGCGAAATCAAGTTTTTCTGGCGCTTCCATGATGGTTAACTCGACTTTGTCGTAAAGCTCTGGATTTTTAGCCAATTTATCCGCGTATTTCTTAGCATTTCGTTTGTAGTAATTTACTTTAGACTCAGGATCAAATCCCGCCGCAATATAGTGACCTTTTTCACGAAGGTAAGGGGCTAAAATTTCAGTATACCAGCCGCCACCCGGTGATATTTCAACCACGGTCATGTCGGGTTTAATGCCAAAGAATTTAAGTGTTTCTACCGGATTACGGTATTGATTACGCTGAATATGCTGTTCGCTACGATGCTTGCCCACAGCCAACTCTTGCAATGAGTTTTGGGCGATTACCTGTCCACTTAAGCCGCTCAATCCGACAGCTAGAGCTGCCCACTTTAGTGACTTTGAAAAACGCTGACTCAAGACTTTGATCATAATTTGTTCCTTATTTAGTTTTTTGAGAGGTGTTGTAGTTTCTATTGTGCCCAGAATTACAGCATAAAAATAACATCTCGATTTCGCTAAGTGTAGTGTTTTTGAACCATTAATTCGATTTTTTGACCGAGTATGCATTGCCACTTGTTCATTCTGGTTCTAAATTGCAATCCAGCAAATAATAACCCTTGCATTATCAGAGAGTGTTTTACAATGATTGGTATTTGGTTTGGTTTTAGCTAAGATAGCCACTTTACGCAATCGCCATATTGTGACGACTCTATCACCCGACGCGCTAAATCAAATTGAATACTTCTAATCCTAAAATACTTATCAGCGCTTGCTTACTTGGCGACTCAGTTCGATATGATGGCCAACATAAATTGATTGCTCACCCGATTATTGAGCAATGGTCAAAAGCCGGATATTTAATTAAACAATGCCCGGAAGTAAGCGGAGGATTGAGCATACCTCGCCCCCCCGCTGAAATCCAAGATGCCGAGGCCAGCGCGATAACCGTGCTCACCAACCAAGGTGAGGATGTAACTCAGGCGTTTACCGACGGCGCCAACCATACTCTACAGCTTTGTTTACAATACAATATTAAACTGGCGATATTAACCGAGGGTAGTCCGTCCTGTGGCAGTAGCCTTATTAATGATGGGAATTTTTCTGGGAATAAAATTAAAGGCGAAGGTTTGACCACGCGACTTTTAAGACAGCATCAAATTAAAGTGTTTAGTCACAATCAGCTAGAATCTGCTGACCTGTATTTTAAGCAATGTATTTTAGAGAATGCGTTTTAGGAAGTACGATTTTGTAAAAATCAATAGAAATATGCGAATAAACTAATTAACAAATAGACAATCGACACAATTGCCGAGGATCACTCAATGAAAAAATGCGTTTTGCTAACCATGGACGATTCGGGTTCATTTGAAATTTATGATTCACTGTTACATGCACCACTCGCAAAGCTGGGTTGGCAAGCGTTTGATATTTCATGGCGCGATACTCAGGTAAACTGGGACGATTATGATGCCGTGATCATTCGTTCGCCTTGGGACTATCAAGAACATTGTGAGGACTTTTTAAACGTATTAGAAGCCATTGAAGCATCCTCGGCGCTGCTCGCCAATCCTATCGATCTTGTTAAGTGGAATATCAATAAAAAATATCTCGCTGCACTTGAGACTAAAGGTGTTCAACTCGTTCCCACCTATTGGGGAGAAACTATTTCTCTCGACATATTACGAAATGCCTTTCAGCAGTTTGATAGTGATTGCATTATTGTTAAGCCATGCATTAGCGCCGGAGCATTTGACACTTTTAGATTGAATAAACAGCAGGCAGAAGCCCAAGCAGATGAACTGATTAAGTTGTTTAGTCAACGCGAATTTATGATTCAACCATTTGTACAAAATATTATCGATGAAGGTGAATATTCAATCTTCTTTTTTAACGGACACTTTAGCCATTGCATTTTAAAAAGCCCAAAAGAAAATGACTTTAGAGTGCAAGAAGAGTTCGGCGGTCAGCTTACTAGCATTACACCTGAACAAACACTACTTGATGTTTCGGAGCAAGTTTTGTCGGCCATCCCTTACCAATCGCTATATGCTCGCCTTGATTTTGTGCGTTTTGAATCAAGTTTTGCGATTATGGAAGCGGAACTCATTGAACCATCTTTATATTTTAATATGGATGATCAGTCGGCTAGTCGCTTTGCAGAAGCGTTTGTCGAATACTTTGAGCAATACAAGCCCTAACTGACGATTTTCCCGAGGTGAGGTTCTGACTCAAACCATTTGAGCAGTGATTACGTCTCTATAATGAGGGGTAAATATTGGTCGACTTGGCTAATTTGGCTAAATTAGCCAAGTCGACCATTAATAGCTAAGGATTTCGCCCGACATAAATCAACTATCTTATTGATTTTAGGGTGTTTTTATTCTGGCACGTCGTTTGCTAATAGTTCTAGCAGTACTAAAGCATTGGCTTTAGTTTAAATATGGTCAGTAGTTTTTTGACCAAACAATGCTGATTTTTAGATTAACAAATAAAAAACCCGATTTATAAAACACTAAAGGGAGCCACCCATGTTGAATTCATCAAAACTAAACAAAACAACAGCACTTATTGCCGGAAGCTTTGCGATTGCGGCAAGTTTCGCGGTAAATGCCGGTCCGCTTGAATATGAAGATACGCGCGAAATGAAAATTTCTGCCTCAGGTATTTCAAAATTGAAAATAGATGCAGGCGCAGGATTCCTCAAAATAGTTGGTGAAGCTGGGCTCGATGAAGTCAAGGTAACTGCTGACATTTTAGCGGAAGATGAAGATATAAAACTGACTCTAGAGCAATCTGGCGACACTATTGAACTTGAAGCGGACGCTGGTAGTAAAAGCGGTTTTAGCTGGGGCGGAGACAGCCCTAAAATAGATCTTACCATTCGGGTGCCTCAGCGTTTGATTCTCGATGTAAAAGATGGCTCAGGTTCGATGTCCATCAAAGATATTAAAAATGATGTGTCTGTAAATGATGGTTCTGGCAGCACTAAGATAAGAAATATTGAAGGAGACTTAAAGGTTGACGATGGTTCTGGCAGTCTCGATATTGTTAATGTCACCGGTAATTTAGATGTTGAAGATGGATCTGGCAGTTTGGATATCAGCCAAGTCACTGGTACGGTCAATGTTGAAGACGGCTCTGGAAGCCTTGAAGTTTACGATGTGGGTGGCCTAGTCACGATAGACGATGGCTCTGGCAGTATTCATGTTAAAAAGCTGCGCAACGGACTGACTATTCTGGAAGAAGGCAGCGGCGGCTTAAAAATGACTGATGTAAAAGGCCCTGTGTCGATTAAATAAAATTTGTTCTGCTATTTTTTAAAACAAAACGGGGACTCATGGAGTCCCCGTTTTTTTTATGCCTGATGCCCTGATTATGATTTTATTGCTTATCGGCAATCACGATTTGGTTTCCATGGTAAGACGCACAATCAGTATAAAAAGGACAAATATTACAAACTTTCTTCATTTAGGATAAGATACTCGCAAGTGCAGTTTGACGAGTATTGATATGACCTACTTATGGTTAAAAGCCTTTCATATTATTTTTATGACCAGCTGGTTTGCTGGGTTATTTTATCTACCTAGAATTTATGTCAACCTTGCAATGGCGGAATCTGATCAAGGTTATCAACAGCTCTTAAACATGGCGAGAAAACTTTATCGTTTTGTCACACCATTTATGCTAATTACCATTGCATTGGGGATTTGGATGGTGCATTTAAACCCAGGACTAATGAGTGCATTGTGGTTTAAAATAAAGTTTTTACTGGTGGCAACATTAGTGGTTTATCATTTTTGGTGTGGCCATTACTTGAAAAAATTCACAGAAAAAAATTCGCAACATGGGCATGTTTTTTATCGTTGGTTTAACGAATTTCCAGTGTTGATTCTTTTTGCTGTGGTTATTCTTGTTGTTATAAAACCACAATTTTAAAGAAATACTAAAAAAGGAATTATGCGTTACTCATTTGCTAGGGAGTTCGAGTTAGAATTTCTAGTTTCTTAACCTGGCTTAGCGGCAGAGAACGTTGAACCGTTCCGCCATCTCGTGGAGTTGCAAGAAACACTCGCTGGTCTTCGATTTTTATGATTTTACCAAGAAACTCTTTGCCATCATATTGAGTCAATCGGGCCTGCGCACCGACTTGTGTTCTAATGCTTGATATTGGCGCTGTTTCAAATGTGCGGCGAACCACAACAGTTTCAAACCGTTTTGTTTCTTGGTCACTCTGAGAGCTGGAAGAGTCAGTAAACGCTATTTGTGCAAACTTATCATGAGACCAATCTTTAAATAACAAACCGATATTTTTGCCATTTAGCTTAAGATCTAAGCCTAAGATATCGCGAATTTCGCTTTCATTATAAAAACCAAAGTCGGCCAACGAAAAGCTTGGTTTAGGTGTAATATTGATATTTAGTCGGCTCGAAGGCTGCAAGTATTCGGTGTAAAAACGAATTCCTGTTGGCGTGATATTAATATCTGCTTGCGCAAACTTTTGTTTCACTGCAATCACATGATTGCCCAAATACTCTTCTATTTTTTGTTCTGATTTAATTGCACAATATTCGTTGCGATGACGGTTGTAACCGCGGTCTAAAATATCAATGGTCATGGACTCGATTGAGGGTTCAATCGGTCTTGCGCTTCGGGTATCAAGACTTTCGAAAAAATTAGCTATATCAAATTTCAAAACAACATCAGCCGTTTCTTCTATTGAGAAACGGCTTGAGCCAATTAAATGCCCATTAAAACTATCTCGTGAATAACGAGTTTCACTTGAGAAAACTAAATAGTCATATCCCATTGCAAAATATTGACTCATACCGATGCTACGAACTTCGCCACAGCCGACTGCAGCCATCCGACTCCAGCTATCAGGTTGTTCCACTGCAGTGATCAGTTTGACTAAATCGGGGGTAAGTGGAATCACGACTTGGTCGAGAATTAAGCTAAAATTTTCGGGTAGTGTTTTTTCTCGGAACAGTGAGCTCAAAAATGCCATATCAAAAATTGAGCCGGTACTTAACTTAACTTTATTAACCGAAACATCAATTTTCGGATGAATAAACCTTAGTTCAACACCACCTACAACAACTTGGCCGGTCAGGGTGATGGCCGATGTTTCGTAGCTGAATTTAATTGCCGAACCCAGCTGCTTATCAATTTGCTCAAGATCTTGTTTTAACTTCCATTGCACGCCAACATATAGACTGAGGCTAATAACCACTGCGAAAATCAACAACCTGACTAATAAGCGAAACATGATTGCGTTTGTGCCCCTAACGATTCCTTACTACTTAGATTAACAATGCGCCGCCCCACTGAAAAGTGCTATTTATGGCTAGTACGGGCCGACTCGGATGTTTCAATCCTACCCTTTTAGCCGAATAAATACAAAATAGCCAGTCAGATCACGCACCAAGCATGCTTTAGCATTGCAACAATAGAAGTTTTAGACTTTAAATAAATACCCAATTGCCACGAAAAAGCATAAAATAGCCGCATTTGAAATTAAGTGAGAATGACAATGCCATTCACTGGACAGCATTTACTCTCAGTCAAAGATTTAAACCTAGATTCTATTGATACCTTATTCAGAGTTGCTGAAGCAATGCGCCCGTTTGCGGGTCGACAAAAGGTCACCCGGGTATTAGAAGGTGCCGTGCTTGGAAATATGTTTTTCGAGCCGAGCACTCGAACTCGAGTCAGTTTTGGTAGCGCATTTAACTTGTTAGGCGGTGAAGTGAGAGAAACCACAGGCCTCTCTAATTCAGCCTTAGCTAAAGGCGAGTCACTCTATGATACCGCTCAAGTATTATCCGGCTACAGTGACATAATTGTAATGCGACACCCGGAGCCACATTCAGTCGCGGAATTTTCAACTGGTAGTCGAGTCCCCGTAATTAATGGTGGTGATGGCCCTAATGAGCACCCGACTCAGGCGTTGCTCGATTTGTTTACGATTAAAGATGAGTTGGCCCGACTTGGGCAATCCATTCACCAACTAAGCTTAACCCTATTGGGCGATTTGAAACACGGTCGAACCGTTCACTCGCTGTGCCATTTACTGGCACTCTATTCTGGATTAAAAATTCAGCTTGTAGCACCAGAAGCCCTTAGCTTACCCAGCCAATATGTGGATTTGCTCGTTAACGCAGGACACCAAGTTGAAATTGGCAGTAATCTTGAAAAAGGCTTGTCTCAAGCGAATATTATTTACCAAACCCGTATTCAAGAAGAGCGTTTTGCTTCTGAAGAAGAAGCCAATCGATACAAAGGCTATTTCCGTTTGAATAAACAAATCTATTCCGATCATTGCTTACCCAACGCGGTGATTATGCACCCTCTTCCAAGAGATTCGCGCAATAATGCCAACGAGTTAGATAATGATTTAAACAAGGAACCAGGATTAGCCATTTTTCGTCAGACTGATAACGGCGTGTTAGTAAGAATGGCACTTTTTGCATGTATTTTAGGTGTGCAAGATAAAGTGACTCAAACGCAACGCGATGTGACTTGGCAAGTTGGACTCAAATAGAATAACCAAAACCACCACTGAAGAGTCAGTAATAATCGTGTAATTCTAGTTTTGATCCAGTTTAATATTTTAACTTTCTAAATAAAAAGAACCCACACAATGAGCAAATCTGAAGCGCTATATCAACAATCAAACCAGTACATTCCCGGCGCGGTGAACTCGCCTGTTCGCGCATTTAATGGCGTTGGCGGTACACCTGTTTTTATCGAAAAAGCAGACGGAGCTTACTTTACCGATGTGGATGGCAAAGACTATATCGACTATGTTGGTTCATGGGGGCCGATGATCCACGGCCACAACCATCCAAAGATTCGACAAGCTGTTATCGACGCGGCTCAAAATGGGCTGAGCTTTGGCGCGCCCACAGAAATAGAGCTAACAATGGCCAAAGCGGTTTGCCAAATGATCCCGTCAATTGAACAGGTCCGCATGGTCAGCTCTGGCACTGAAGCAACGATGTCAGCAATTCGACTGGCGCGCGGTTTTACGGGAAAAGACAAAATTATTAAGTTTGAAGGGTGTTACCACGGCCATGCCGATTGCTTATTGGTTAAAGCAGGATCGGGGGCGCTAACATTAGGTGAACCCACTTCTCCAGGGGTTCCAGCTGACTTTGCTAAACATACATTAACAGCAGAGTTTAATAATTTAGTGAGTGTTAAAGAATTACTTGAAGCCAACAAAGATCAAGTGGCCACTGTGATTGTTGAACCTATTCCGGGCAATATGAACTGCATTCCCCCAGAAGATGGTTTTTTGCAAGGATTACGAGCGCTGTGTGATGAATATCAAGCCGTGCTAATTTTTGATGAAGTGATGTGTGGTTTAAGAGTGGGTCCAGGCTCTGCACAACAACTTTATAATGTGACGCCCGACTTGACCACGTTAGGAAAAATTATTGGCGGCGGTATGCCGGTGGGTGCTTTTGGCGGTAAGAAAGAAATCATGCAATTTTTGGCTCCGGCGGGTCCGGTATATCAGGCGGGCACTTTATCTGGAAACCCCATTGCCATGTCGGCGGGATTAACTTCATTAAATATGTTGAGCGAGCCTGAGTTTTTCGCACCTATCTATGACTACACCAAAAAATTGGTCGAAGGGTTGCAACAATTGGCCGATAAACACCAGATCCCAATGACCACCAATTATGTTGGCAGTATGTTTGGTTTGTTCTTCACGAGGGATAAGAAGGTGACTCGATTTTCTCAGGTAGTTAATTCCGATCAAGCCATGTTCAAACGCTTTTTTCATGCCATGCTGAACGAAGGGGTTTATTTAGCACCATCAGCATTTGAAACAGGATTTGTGTCTGCGGCCCATGATCAAACAACCTTAGAAAAAACACTGTCGGCGGCCGATCGTGCTTTCGCAAGTGTAAGCAGCGAGTAGTTGCTGCGACTTCCCTTGAAGTTAATTGACGAATATCGATTGATAGAGTTCAGTTGATGAATATGTGTCCGAGAAAGACTTAGCGATGAAAGCCTAACTATTTAGGCTTTGCGATGAAATTTTTATTCTGATGTCTAGCACGGTCAATCTATTTGCCTGTTAATCTGTATCTCGATTGTGCATTAGCCTTGATTGTGCATTAGCCTTGATTGTGCATTAGCCTTGGACGCTTAAACTTTTTCTGAAGAGCTAAAACGAATGCCACACCAGTGTGGCGTTAAAACTTAGTTGAAAGTTTTAAAAGGTTGCCATCGTCTTGCATTTTTAATCGACGCAAAAAAGACATGCCCAGCAAAACCTCATGAGGACCATTTCCTTTCACTACGGTAGCTTCAACATGAGTTAGCTGAATACTGCCGATACTGACTTTATCAGCCATAATGCTCCAAGCCTTTGCTGTTCCTGAAGCGGTTGATACCAATATTTTTTGGCCTTTCATTTGATACTGTAAACCGATGCGTTGAGCGGTTGATTCATTCATCGCGACACTGGATGCTCCAGTATCAACCAAAAAATTGACCGGAAAACCATTGATAAACCCCGCCGTTTTATACATTCCCATTCTGTTTCTAGGAATACTCACAGTTTTAATGGATGATGTGCTTTCTGAGGCAATTGCGTTACCTAATTTTGACTCATGCAACCCTAAGTCAACTTTTTTGCCATCGACTTCAAAAGTCGCTCCATGACTGGTGGCGGCAATCAACTTTATGCGACTCTTGTATGTTTGCCCAACACGTAGCAACTTTTGCTTACTACCTTGCTCAATCATGGCGGCATTTTTAAACAGCGCAATAACTTTAAACTCAATCGGTTCGGGCTGCTCGGCATAAATCGATTGGCCATTAATACATAGCGACAGCCAAATCAAACTCATTAACGCCCATTTTATCGAACCGTAATTTTTCACAAAAGCCTCAAAAAAAGTAAAGAATTAAATGCAGAGAAAACAAGGCAAACACCCCTGCAACAATATCGTCAATCATAATGCCGAGTCCGCCAGAAACTCGCTTATCTAACCAACTTATCGGCCAAGGTTTAAGAATGTCAAATAATCTAAACAAAATAAAACCAAGGATTAAATTGATTGGGGTGAGTGGAACCGCCAACATGGTGATAAGAAAACCGGCAAACTCATCCCACACAATGCCAGGATGATCATGGGTATTCAGGGCTTTAGCTGTATATCCGCATATCCCGACGCCTAACAAACAAACGACAGCGCAGACCAAAGCATACACTGTCGGTTCAAGTTGCGCCAAGGCGAGATACAGCGGCACAGCCGCTAAAGTACCAAAAGTGCCTGGCGCTTTAGGCGCTAACCCGCTTCCAAAACCAACCGCTAGGAAATGTATAGGGTTGGTAAATACTAACTTCGTAGGGATTTTCGAGGCTGCCATTATATCACCCTGCTCATGCCGGCTTGGGCGAGCCAAAGTGTTGATAGCCAAAACCGCTAAAGCCTAACTCTTTTAAATCGACTTCATTATCATCGTGCAGAACTCTTACCCCTGGCTTTCCGGTCAGTCGACCAATAGGAACACAGCGACTACCTACCGTTTCAAGCGCTTGCGCGGTTGCTTCGAGTTCGTCTTCTGCGACTGTAAAACAGAGCTGATAGTCATCGCCACCCGTTAAAGCGGCTTTCATAACCATTGAGGTGTCATCAAGGGATTTTGCGGCGTCTGACAGTGGAATTCGTTCCCAGCGCAATAGCGCGCCGACGTTACTTGCGTGACTGATATGCGCTACATCAGCCAGTAACCCGTCAGAAATATCGATACCCGCAGTGGCTCGGCTTCTTAACGCGATGCCAGCGGCAACTTGGGGGTAGGGACGATAATATTTACTCAACAGGTGCTCTTTGTACTCGGGATTAACAACATTAATTTCATCTCGAGCTAGCATTAACCCCAGTGCGGCGTCACCAAGTTCGCCAGTGACGCAAATAAGCTCACCTGCTTTTGCTGAATCCCGTCGACAAAAGACTTTTTCGGGCACAAAACCATGAGCTTGAATGGTTACCGACAATGGACCCTGACAGGTATCGCCTCCGATTACTTGGATACCGAAATAATCCAACATTTTCACCAGCCCAGTATTGAAATCTTTTAGCCAGCGACTGTTATATTCCGGTAAGGTTAGTGAGACAGTGATCCAAGAGGGCTCGGCCCCTGCGGCGGCCAAGTCGCTCAAATTAACTGCCACGGCTTTGTGGGCGATGTCTGCCGCGTTACTATCCGCTAAAAAGTGCACACCCGCCACCAAAGTATCCATAGAAACCGCTAATCGCTGACCTCTTGGAACTTTAAGCAGTGCACAGTCATCACCAACACCGTGGATGACGTCCTTTCGATTCTTGACTTTGATCGCCAAGAACTCATCAATTATTTCGAATTCTTTCATAGATATCCTGCGCGTTCACTTGCCGAATCGGCAAGTCTCGCTTATCTCGTCAAGTCGTTAACGCGCCCGAAGCGAATTAGGAAGGCTTCAGTCCGTTAACACTTTTTATGGCTTAACATTTTTTATGGCTTAGTTAGGGTCAAATGATTTCGTTTTGAGATTCGACTCAAAGCCATCAGCGACCGACCATAAAAGACAAAGGCGCTAGTTAGAGCGCCTTGATTATATTGAGTGCTAATTCAATAACGTATGAATATTGTTTTAAATCATAAAGTTAAAGCAATTATTCTTTGAATTAGCCTTTAATTTCTAATACTCGCAACTGGCGAGCTAATTTATCAAGTATGCCATTAACAAACTTATGACCTTCGGATGCGCCAAAAGTTTTAGTTAATTCCAAGGCTTCGTTGATCACCACTTTGTAGGGGATATCCATTCGCGACTTAAGCTCATAGCAAGCGAGCCGCATGATGGCGAGTTCTACTGGGTTAACTTCTTCAAAATCACGATCAAATAACGGTGTCAGCAACTCGTCAATTTCAGAAATGCTGGTTAAAGTATTCACCAAAATTTCCTGAAAATAAGCAATATCGACTTTCTTGGCATTTATGGTTTCTAAAAACTGCGTTTCGATATCTTTGACCGGATTACCACTTAACTGCCACTGATAGATCCCTTGAACAGCGTATCGCCGAGCTTTCTTGCGAATCGAAGGTTTCTGTAAATGAGGCGTATTTTCCATGCTCAACTAGCTACCCATTTCTTCAAATAGATTAACCATTTCAAGCGCGGTAATGGCCGCTTCGCCACCTTTATTTCCAGCTTTTGTTCCTGCACGCTCAATAGCTTGCTCAATGGAATCGACCGTTAGAACACCAAACGAGACAGGAATATCAGCGTTCAGAGAGACTTGCGACAACCCCTTTACACACTCGCCGGCAACGTAATCAAAGTGCGGCGTGCCACCGCGAATCACGGCTCCTAGCGCTATAATGGCCTGATGTTGTTTCTTAGCAGCAATTCGTTGTGCCGCGATGGGCATTTCAAATGCACCCGGCACCCGATAAATTTCAATATCACTTTCAGAGACGCCGTGTCTTTTTAGTGTATCCATTGCACCTTCAAGCAAGCTTTCTACTATAAAGCTATTAAACCTTGCGACTAGAATTGCGTACTTGGCTTTTCCCGCCACCAACTTACCTTCAACTGTTTTCATTTTTTTAAACCTTTTGTTTGGCTATTTTTGGCTCATTGCGCAACTTTATTTGTTGCTCAAATGCGCTGTTAATTATCTTCAATGTACTCAACCGCTTCTAAATTAAAACCTGCGAGTGAGTGATATTTTTTGACCGGACTTAATAACCGCATCTTGCGTACGTTTAGCTCCACCAATATTTGGCTTCCTATACCGACTGTTCTTGTTGCCCGACTTTGCTGGGCTTGTGCGACATTTGAGGGTCTCTCATGCCCGCTTAACTTGGCTATTCTATCAAGAATCGAATTCGGTGACGATTGATTCCCTAATAACAGCACCACACCAGTACCTTCATCGGCGATTCGTTGGAGTGCTCGGCGAATAGTCCAACTTCCATGATCCTTTTTCTCTTTTGCTAAAAGATCGGTGGCAACATCCGCAATATGAACTCTGACCAAGGTGGCATCTTCGGGCTTGATTTCACCTTTGACCAAAGCGATATGCACCTGTCCTTCGATATCATCTTGGAAAGCGTGTAGCTGAAATTCTCCAAACTCTGTTTGCCACTCGGTGGAAAACTCCTTAGTGACCGAGTTTTCGGTATTCATGCGATATTCAATTAAATCCGCAATCGTTCCTATTTTAAGTTGATGCTCCTTGGCAAACTCTTCAAGATCCGGACGGCGTGCCATACTGCCATCTTCGTTTAAAATTTCAACGATGGTCGCGCTCGGCTCAAATCCCGCTAAACGAGCAAGGTCACAACCCGCTTCGGTGTGCCCCGCTCTCACCAGAACCCCACCTTTTTTCGCCATAATAGGGAAAATATGCCCAGGTTGGACGATATCACTCGGTTTAGCATCCGCGGCGACCGCAGCTTGAATGGTTCTTGCACGATCCGCAGCCGAAATCCCAGTAGTGACTCCTTCAGCGGCTTCAATGGATAAGGTGAAATTAGTTTCAAACGATGCCTGATTCTTATCCACCATCAGTCTCAAATTAAGCTGCTCGCAGCGCTCTTGGGTGAGCGTCAAACAGACTAAACCGCGTCCATACTTGGCCATAAAGTTAATGTCATCTGGCCTAACCATACTCGAAGCCATGACTAAATCACCTTCATTCTCGCGATCTTCGTCGTCCATTAATATCACCATTTTTCCGGCGGCGATATCATCAATTATTTCTCTTGCTGTATTCAATTGCATGAGTTAACTCAAATTTTTTGTCATTGTCACATCTTACGATGCTGTGATTGATTTAGTCCGACTATTTAATAAAACCGGACCGTTGTAACAGGCTAGTAGTAATATTAGCCGTAGATTCATTTTTTTGCCCAGTAAGCAAGCGCTCCAAATAGCGAGCCAGCAGGTCAACTTCAAGATTGACTTGTGTTCCAACTTGATAGTGAGCCGCAGTTGTTTCTGCAACCGTATGAGGCACTAAATTAAGTTCAAATGCTGAACCGTTGATTTGATTAACGGTTAAACTGACGCCATCAACACAAATTGAACCTTTTTTGGCGATATAGTGCGCGATTTCATCGGGCGCTTTTATGGTAAATCGAACGCTTCGCGAATCCCTGCTCACCGATGTCACTTCACCAAGGCCATCAACATGACCGCTGACTAAATGCCCGCCCAATCGACTACTCGGCGTTAACGCTTTTTCTAAATTAACTTCGGTGCCTACCTGTAACTGTCCGATGGTGGTGAGCCTCATTGTTTCGCCTGAAACATCCGCTGTGTAGCGGTGCTGGTCAAATGCAATCGCGGTCAAACAGACTCCATTGCAAGCTATGCTGTCACCTAACGCGACGTCAGACATATCTAATTTTCCGACCGCAATCGTGAGCCGCAGATCACCCTGCCGTGGTTCAATTTTTTCAATGCGGCCGACGCTTTCAATTATACCCGTAAACATAAGTCCCCTTAGCCTTAATCGAGCTTAGAATCTAGCTGATAGCGGAAGCGAATATCGTCGCCAAATTGCCGAATATCGCTGAGCTTTAACGGGATACAGCGACTCATTTCATCAATATTTAATTCAAACAGTCCCATTGCTTTGTTGCCCATCAATTTTGGAGCCATGTAAACGACCAATTGATCCACCAGCCCCAACTGCAAAAAACTTCCCGCGAGTCGATGACCAGCCTCAATTAAAACACGATTGGCCCCTCGCGCCGACAATGCCTGCAGCACTTCGGATATTGCCGTAGTGCTTTCACAATGTATGTGTGAATAATCCTTTGAACTCAGATTAGTGGCCTGATCGGAAAGCGTCATCCACCAAACCTGTTTTCCTTGCCAAATATCGGCAGACTCAGGTCGCTCAATAGCGTGAGACTGTGGCGCATTCAATTGAAAGAACTTATCAGTTAATTTCGCTTTACCCTTGCGGTCAATTAAAACCCTCAGCGGTTGCTGAAAGTGTGCTTCAACCTCTGCCGATAACCGTGAAAAATCAAGCCGAGCAGTCAAACTGGGGTTGTCAGCTTGCTGAGTACCAATACCGGTGATAATGGCATCTTGCTGGGCTCTCAGGTGTTGCACATCGGCTCGTGCGTCACTGCCGGTAATCCACTGGCTGTCGCCATTTTCAAGTGCCGTTCGACCATCCAAACTCATCGCAAGTTTTACCGTGACAAAGGGTCGCTGCCGCTCAAAATGCGAAATAAACCCTGGATTTAAATGCCGAGCTTGCTGCTGCAATAATCCCACTTGCGTTTCGATTCCAGCTTGCTGCAAGGTTTTTATTCCATTCCCACTGACTTGCGGATTCGGATCTTGCATAGCGGCAATCACTTTAGCCACCTTGGCATTTTTCAAAGCCTCAGCACACGCACCGGTTTTACCAACATGAGAACATGGCTCCAACGTCACATAACAAGTTGCGCCTCTGGCTTGCTCGCCAGCCTGTTTGAGGGCATTGACTTCTGCATGCGCAAAGCCGAATGCTTGATGCCAACCACGCCCGACCACTTGCCCATCTTTAACGATAACACAACCGACCATAGGGTTTGGCCGCGCAGTGTACTCGCCTTTTTTGGCAAGTTGAATCGCTTCCGCCATATAACGATGATCTTGCTCGGACCATTGAGTGTTCATGTGGTTAAATCAGTCTTTTGATTCAAGACGTTCAATTTCTTCTCTGAAATCACTAACGTCTTTAAAACGACGATAAACCGAAGCAAACCGCACAAAAGCAACTTGGTCGAGTTTGCGAAGCGCATCCATTACCAATTCGCCAATCACGGTTGCTTTTACTTCTCGTTCGCCCATTCCTCGCAATTTCGACTGAATGGCAATAATCGACTCTTCCACTGCTTCCACCGAAACTGGTCTTTTTTCAACTGCTCTTAAAATACCGGCTTTAAGCTTATTATCATCAAACGGCTGACGACTACCATCGCCTTTAATCACCTTAGGCATTACCAGCTCAGCTGTTTCAAAGGTAGTAAAGCGCTCACCGCACTCGATGCATTCTCGTCTTCGCCGAACTTGTCCACCTTCGGCGACTAATCGAGAGTCAATAACTTTGGTGTCTTGAAACGAGCAAAACGGACAGTGCATGGTATCGCCTATAGTCGTGTTAAAGTTAGTCGATGTAAACCGGAAACTTGGCGGTTAGCTCAAGAACTTTTGACTTCACTTCTGCAATGGTTTGTTGATTTTCAATATCGTCAAGAATATCGCAAATCCACTCAGCTAGTTGTGAAGCTTCCGCTTCTTTCATCCCACGCGTCGTAATCGCTGGCGTACCCATACGTAACCCACTGGTTACAAATGGAGAGCGCGGTTCGTTGGGAACGGTGTTTTTGTTTACCGTGATAAACGCTGCCCCGAGGGCTGCCTCAGCATCTTTTCCGGTAATATCTTTGTCAATTAAGTCAATTAGGAATAAATGGTTGTCAGTACCGCCAGAAACAATTTTAAAGCCTCGCTTTTGTAGCACTTCAACCATTGCTTTTGAGTTAATTAACACTTGCGCTTGTGTTTGTTTAAATTCGTCACCTAACGCTTCTTTGAATGCAACCGCTTTGGCCGCAATAATGTGCATTAAAGGGCCGCCTTGGCTACCGGGAAAAACAGCTGAATTAAATTTTTTGGTAAGAGCTTCGTTTTCTCTCGCAAGAATGATACCTCCGCGCGGTCCCGCTAAGGTTTTGTGAGTGGTTGAAGTCACAACGTCCGCATGTGGCACTGGGTTAGGATAGAGTCCGGCGGCAACTAGTCCCGCCACGTGCGCCATATCAACCATAAAATAAGCGCCCACTTTATCAGCAATTTCTCTAAATTTGGCCCAATCAACACTGCGCGAATAAGCGGAAAAACCGCCCAGAATCATTTTAGGTTTGTGCTCTAATGCCAATGCTTCAACTTGTTCAAAATCAATATAGCCATCTTTGTCTAGTCCATACTGAACCGACTTATAAATTTTTCCTGAAAAATTGACGGGTGAGCCGTGAGTCAAATGGCCACCTTCATTGAGGTTCATACCGAGCACGGTATCACCCGGATTTAGCAATGCCATATAAACAGCTGAGTTGGCCTGAGACCCCGAGTGAGGCTGAACGTTAGCGTAATCTGCTCCAAAAAGCGCTTTAACTCGGTCAATTGCTAGCTGCTCAGTGACATCAACGTATTCACAACCACCGTAGTAACGCTTTGCCGGATAACCCTCTGCATACTTGTTGGTAAGCACCGAACCTTGCGCCGCCATAACTCTTGCACTGGTATAATTTTCTGAGGCAATCAGTTCAATATGCTGTTCTTGGCGTTTTTTTTCGGCTTGGATCGAGTCCCATAATTCCGCGTCATATTCTGCGAGCGATTGTTTGTTATGAAGCATATTGTTGTATTCCTTGGTATTGGATAAAACGGTCCACAGTGACGCGTTTTTGGCTTAAGTGAAAAATGGCGCTATTGTATCGAATTAGCTGCAGGCTGTCGCCATAATCGGTAGTTATATGGGGTAAAACCCTGCAAATTTTCCGGCCGACTAATATAAACGCTCAAGTCTCAGATCAAGTGATTCACAAAATGATTGAATTTTGGGTAAATAAAGGCAATCATCAGATATCTCAGGCACTATTGGCTAGAATCAAATCGTGTTGACCTACCAGGGAAAAGTAAAATGTCTAACAATCGAATATTCTTTGTGTTGTTAGTGGGGATATTAATCGGCGTTGCTACCACCAGTGCTTGGTTTTCTAACAAATCCCGGCCTGCAGTCGACCAATCTAAGTTAACACACTCCGAATGCGGAGTCGGTCATCACTCAGGCAAAATGCTCGAGCCACATTCCGACCGTTCAGATAACTCGCAAACTTTCATTGATCGCAATGCAACCAACACTGAGCAATGTGATATTAGCTACCAGACCGATCTCGACCAACCGGCTTCCGCAAAACTTATCACTCAGCTTGACCGGACTCGTCATATTTTGCCTCAAGACCTTTCACGATTAAATCATTGGACATCGTTTACTTCTTTTAACAATGCGCTGGAACAATTGACCCTCAGCGAAAGCTCTAGGCAACATTTATTAGCCAAAGCCCACATTTTTTATACATCTGACTTTATAGCCGCGCTAGAATCGCTTTTTTCTGCACAACAATCAGCCATCAATGAAGAGCGACTCGACATGTTCCAAGCCGAAATTGACGTGTTGATTGACTATGTTAGACAGCAGTACTTTTCCGAAAATCATTTGATCCCAATCGATACATTCACGGCAGTGATGAACCTCGCTAACGAAAAGCAACCCAACAATGTAGAAGTAATAACTGCACTGGTTCGCCATCACTTGTTAGTGGGTGAGTATGCAGTTGCTGAAAACTTGATTGGTCGGGTGCCTCCCGATGTCGACAACTTAGTCACTATCGCTCAGCTTAATAAGCGGTTAAGCCAAACCATGGCGGTTAACCAGAGTTCAGAAAGTGGAATTCCACTACAAAAAATGGGCAATCACTTTATAGTGCAAGTCACATTCAATCAGGAACACTCGTTAAATTTAATGCTTGATACTGGTGCGAGCCGAACGGTGTTGTCACCAAATGCAATTCAGGTTTTGCGGCATATGACTGAGGGTGTGACTGACTTGAAAATTTCCGGTCATGCGGAAACAGCGAACGGCTTTGCCTTTACCAAGCTTTATCAAATGCAACAGTTAAGTGTTGCAGACTTTCAAATTGACAATGCATTGGTGCTCGTCATGAAACTCTCTGACAATCCTAATTTTGATGGTTTATTAGGTATGGATTTTCTTAGCCGGTTCGAATTTCGCATCGACTACCAGCAAAACCGATTACATTTGAGTTACTAATGAGCACTTATCCCACCCGATCAAGGATAAGTATTGCTATGTCTTAAGATTGAAAATGATACAATTTGACCGCATAGTAATAGATTGACATTTTTCATTAATCAGAATTGGAATTTTTAGCTTGAAATTAAATATCTGGGGCAAACTCATTGGCGGTTTTTTGGGTTTTTTGCTGCTCAACTTGATTGGCTTGATTATTGGCGTTTGGATTGGGCATCGGTTTGATCGCGGTCTCAACCAAAATTTCGACCAAATTTTTGGCCATGCTGACCCTGCTGAAACGCAGCGAATATTCTTTACCAGCACTTTCGCGGTCATGGGGCATATTGCCAAAGCGGATGGCGTGGTTAGCAAGCAAGAAATTGCCACCGCAGAACAGGTCATGGCGCAACTTGGTCTAGATGAATACAAGCGACAAGAAGCGATTGCGGCTTTTGGCCAAGGTAAGTCCCAAGACTTTGATTTAAATAGTAGTTTGCAATCATTGATTCAACATTGCGTACGAAAACCCAGCCTTATTCAAATGTTTTTGGAAATTCAAATCTTAGCAGCCACTGCCGATGGCGATGTTAGCCCATCTGAGCGAGAAATTTTGTATCAAATTGGTCAAGCTTTTCGAATTTCCCCTGCGCACCTCGATCGCTTGGTTGAAATGGTCAAAGCCCAACAATCTTTTCACCAAGGAGGTTCTGGCGCTTCACGCAATCAGTCTGGCCCCACATTGGAACAAGCCTATAAAGTACTTGGTTTAGATATGAGCGCCAGCAATCCGGAGGTTAAAAAAGCTTATCGAAAATTGATGTCACAACATCACCCGGATAAGTTGGTTGCGAAAGGCATGCCTGAAGAAATGGTCAAAGTGGCAACAGAAAAATCACAAGAAATTCAATCGGCCTATGAAATGATAAAACGAGAAAAGTTTTAGCCTCATTTTAATAGGCGTATACACAATTAAAAGATTAATATACACGTCAATCCCTCTCACCCAATAAGAGCAAAATAATGAAAGACATTGAGTTAAAAATTTTAGACCCGCGAATTGGTAACGAATTTCCATTACCTGATTATGCAACGCCTGGCTCAGCAGGTATGGACTTGCGAGCGTGTATTGATGCTAGTATCAGCTTGCAGCCCGGAGAGACGAAATTAATTCCGACAGGTATTGCGATCCACATCGCCGATCCGAGTTTGGCAGCAACCATTTTACCGCGTTCTGGATTAGGGCATAAGCATGGCATAGTACTTGGCAATCTCGTTGGACTAATTGACTCAGATTACCAAGGTCAAATTTTTATCTCTTGTTGGAATCGCAGTGACACCGCGTTTGAAATTAATCCTGGTGATCGCATGGCACAATTAGTATTTCTGCCAGTAGTGATGGCAAAATTTAAAGTCGTTGAAGATTTTGATACAAGTGACCGAGGTGAAGGTGGCTTTGGCCACTCGGGAAGAAGCTAATATACAAATTAGTTAATTTCTAGCTCTTCCGAGGTTTTGTTTTGTTTGTTTTCTTTGAGTAAAACGGGCGCTTGAAAATCTTTTCTAATATGATCAGGAAAAGGAGATTCCTGTTTCGCTATTATTTCTTGTGGTGTTACCACCGCAGGAACAATTGCCGGTTGCCAACTAAGTGGCAAGAAAAATAATGCACAAGCAATAACGGTTAGATACTGATATATCATTTTTCCACCGAAGGTTCGATTTCTGCCAATTGCAGCAATTCGTTTAGTAAAAACTTTCTTGTGACTGAGAAAAAAAGTCGCAAATAATTCAGGTGACTTTCGCCCAATATTAAGCCGCAAAACATGCAGTAAACTTTTCCCATACTGCTCGCTAGAAATCGATTTTGCGTTAAGAACTTTTTGATCACAGATTTCTTCTCGCAGCGAATTAAGACGTCTAACCGCTAACCAAACTATTGGGTTTAAACAATAGAAGATCTGAATAATATTTTGGAATAATAGCCATGCTGCATCGAGGCGTTTAACGTGCGCCAACTCATGGGCGATAATAGGCCCCAAAACCGCACGATTGCCTTCTTGCAGAAGCTGTCGAGGTATAAATATAACTGGAGAGAAAGTCGCAAAAGTAAAAGGGGACAAAAAGTCATCTGAATCTATCACAATTATTTGACGAGTAATTTTAAACTCTCTACGCCAATAATTAATTTGCTTTGTTAGCCAAGCATCTTCAACTGGCTGTGCCGTGGCCAATAATTTCGAAAGCTTCAGTTTGAGTGAAATAAACTTATAAGCCACAACCGATGAGCAAACCGCCCAAAGTATGATCAAAAAGTTCAACCAAGTCATTTTTAAATTCACTTGTTCAAAAAGAGTGGACTGGGAAATTTGACTAAACCAATCAGAAGCATTGAGTACCGTAGGCACATCCGCATCTAACCAAGCATGACCGATATACCCCAGTGAGTAACTGATTGAAAACTCTGGAGGAAGTACTAATCGCACCAACACTAAACACCACAAGCTGTATTCAAGTGTACGAGGAATTTTGGGGTAAATCAGTTTAATACATAGAACGAAGAAAGCTAGAATTGCTGAATACAGCCCATTCAACACCAGAAACCGGAAAATGGCTTCAGAATTTGCAAATAGTGACTGCAAAAGCTCCATCGGTAGCGTACCTGCGATTCAATTAAGTTTCAGATTTTTCTTTCTTTTCAGCTTGTTGCTCTAACAATCCTTCAAGCTCGTCAATTTCTGATTCGGAAAGTGCCTTGCTACGACCAAATAAAGAAACTAACGCGCTTTGGTCCATTTCAAGTAAGTCGTTCATAAAAAAGCTCAATAACCGTGCTAAACCCGCTGGCTTTGAGATTTGCGCTTGATATAAGAATACACCATGAAAGTCATCACGCTTAAGTAAGCCTTTCTTTACCATGCGATCCATGGTTGTTTTAGTCGTTGAATAAGCCCAATTAAAGGTTTCCTTAATTTGCTCATGTACTTCGCGAACCGATAGGCCTTCTTTACTTTTCCAGAGAATATTAAGGATTTGTAATTCTGTGCGACTTAGATCAGGCAGGTCATTGTTTGAATTCGATTTCATGGATACCATTAAAATACTGTTACAGTTGTAATCGAAGTTACTCGGATTATCGTGCAAAGTCAACCCAATCAACAACAAGTTACAATTATCACAACTTGCTAGTAGTTGATTATAGGCTTCTACACAACGCGAAAATCAACTCAAAAGCACGCAACTGGGCAAAACCTTAACTCAGTATTTTTATATAACTCGCTGGATTGCCAGCAACTAAGGTATTTGCCGCAACATCTTTGGTGACCACACTACCCGCCGCAATCACCGAGTTAGTACCTACTGAAACACCAGGCAGAATAATCACTCCCGCGCCGATCCAAACGTTGTCAGCTATCGACACATCTTTTACATATGAAGCCTTAGTTAAGCGCTCGGTGGCAGAAAGAGGGTGATTTACGGTGAGCACTTGAACATTGGGTCCAACTAATACATCGTTACCAATTGAAATGTGACCAGCGTCTAATAAAGTACAGTTAATATTGAAATATACTCGGTCGCCGATAGATATTTTGTTGCCGTAATCACAATAAAATCCTTGTTCGATCCGCAATTCATTGCCCGATTTGGCAAACAGCGCTTCTAGTTTTTTCAAATTACCTTTGCTCGGCGAGCGATTAAACAACCGACATATATCATGACAATGCTGTCGTTGAGCACGTCGCTCTGCTGTCAGGCTATCAAAGGCTTGTCCGGTACTTTTCATCTGTTTTTAGCTCATTCATTTACCTAACGCCAATCCATCAAGTCTTGTGTCAATAATTTAAACCAGTAGGCCGATAAAACCAATCACTGTTAGCACCAGCAAAGACAACACACCCAGAGTAAAACTAGCCAAACGCAAAGGAATGTAATTAGACGTTACATGAACGTAAGCATGCACCAAACGAGACGCCACATAGAACCATGCTAAACCAAGAACCAGCGTTGACACCGCAGCAACCGAATAAAAATAGATTGCAAGAATATAGAACAGCACCGGGGTTTGAAATTGATTGGCGATATTGTTAGAAACCTGAACAACTTCTTTATTCCAAGCACTGTTATCAAGTGCCGCTTTTTGCCGATCCACTCCGCCTGCTTTTACCGCCGCAGACTTTCGTATGGCCAACAGAATAAACACAAACAGAGTTAAACCTATCTGGGTCAATACAGGTAAAAAAATAGCAGACTGATTCAAATGACACCTCTTGAAAAATTAGCAAAAAAGAGTTGAATGGACATGGGTTAAGTGAGTTCGACTCAAATCCTAACAGAGTCATCTGGCAATCGCTAATTTGAGCACTGGAATCAGGCAGGGCGGTTTAACTCGTGGTCTCTTTGGTTGGCTGGGCTTTTGTCTATCGATTCAACAAACCTAAACAGCGCTACTGCTTAACCACGATTCGTTTCGGTGCCAGCATGTCTTGGTCATCGACTTCTGCGATCCCCAAAAACTGTTGTTCTTCATCGTAAACTCGAATCAAATCGCCTTCGCTCAAGTTTGGATAATTTATCGGCTGACCATGACAAAAATAGTTAGCACTTTCAAAATCTAACTCGGCCGAGTCTAAGTATAAAACCGCACTGTCGAGTGGTAGCAAATAACCATCAAGACTTAAGCCTTGTTCGCGGTCGGCTTCGAGTTGTTCTAAGG
Source organism: Kangiellaceae bacterium (assembly GCA_965230525.1). Taxonomy (GTDB): domain Bacteria; phylum Pseudomonadota; class Gammaproteobacteria; order Enterobacterales; family Kangiellaceae. Next base: position 1,639,977 of record OZ246008.1, on the reverse strand, counting down.
TAACCATTTGATCAACCGGATAATCGGCAACAAACTCGCGATGAAGCATAGTAACATGGGCACCACAGCCTAGTTGTTGGCCCAAGTCATCAATAATATTTCTAATGTAAGTCCCTTTGCTGCATTCGATAAATAACTCGACTTGGTTTTCTGAAAAGCGAATTAACTCTAATTCATAAACCGTGACAGGCCGAGCTGGACGTTCAATCTCAATGCCTTTGCGAGCGTACTTGTATAAAGGTTGCCCTTGATGTTTTAACGCCGAAAACATTGAAGGCACTTGCATGATCTCACCGCGAAAATTTTCTAATGCTTTTTCCAGCTGACTTTTGCTCACATCGACTGGCTTAGTTTCTATGATTTCACCGGTAGAATCACCACTGTCGGTTCTTTCTCCGAGTTTACCAATCACCCGATAGCCTTTGTCAGAATCGAGTAAAAACTGAGAAAATTTGGTGGCTTCTCCAAAACACAGCGGCAGCATACCCGTTGCGAGAGGATCGAGCGCGCCAGTATGCCCCGCTTTAGCAGCATGAAATAATCTCTTTACTTGTTGTAAGGCTGCATTTGAAGACAACCCTTGGGGCTTATCGAGTAATAAAATTCCGTTGACCGCTCGGCCTTTTTTTCTTCTCACCATGGTATTTTATCTAGTCTTCGCTATCAGTCTGCGGTGATGAGTCTTTTTCTCGGGCTTTTTCAATTAACGAGGAAAGATCACGACCCCTTGCTATGGATTCGTCGAACTGAAACTTAACATGTGGCACTGCTCGCATTCGCATTCGCTTGCCGATTTGAATACGAATAAATCCGGCAGCCTCGTTTAAAATATTGACTGCAGACTGGGTTGCTTGAACCGTTTCTTCGATACCCATAAATGTGACATAAGCGGTTGCATAGTGGAGATCACGGGACAGATCCACCGCACAAACAGTAACCATGCCCACTCGAGGATCTTTCACTTCTAACTGAATAATTTGTGCGAGCTCTCGTTGCAGTTGTTCCGCAACTCGATCGGTTCTCTTAAATTCTCTTGCCATTTTTCTAACTCATTCTTTACTTAAGTAAATTGACAGTTTCGTTATTAAACGAAAAAACGCAGAGTCTTCCGAAATCATTTCGGACAAACACCTGCGTTTGGTCGGTCAGTTGAAACGCTTAAACTATTCGATAGTTCGTGCCACTTCAACAATTTCAAAGACCTCAATCTGATCACCAGGTTTGACATCATTGTAGTTCTTAACACCGATACCACACTCCATACCATTTCTTACTTCGTTGGCATCGTCTTTGAATCGACGTAGCGACTCTAACTCGCCCTCGTAGATAACGACATTATCTCGAAGTACACGGATCGGATTGTTTCGTTTAACCACACCCTCGATAACCATACAACCCGCAATCGCTCCGAATTTTGGCGACTTAAAGACATCTCTTACTTCCGCCAAACCAACAATTTCTTGTCGTTTTTCAGGTGATAGCATACCACTCATGGCAGCTTTCACATCGTCGATCACTTCGTAAATAATGCTGTAGTAACGTAAATCTATGCCTTCTTTAGCAACCGCTTTTCGACCACTTGCATCAGCCCGGACATTAAATCCAATCACGATTGCTTGCGAAGCCGAAGCTAAAGTTATGTCTGTTTCGGTAATTCCACCGACACCTTGCGATATGATGGTGACCGATACTTCGTCCGTTGATAAATCAGTTAAGGAACGAGATATCGCTTCTGCAGAACCTTGTACATCTGCCTTAACCAAGATATTAAGATTAACTTTTTCGTTGTCACCCATGTTGGCAAACATATTTTCCAACTTGGCGCTTTGTTGTCTCGCCATTTGCGCTTCACGATGTTTAGTCTGTCTAAAGGCAGCCACTTCTCTGGCTTTTCGCTCACTTCCAACCACAGAAACTTCGTCACCGGCTTCAGGAACTCCCGATAAACCGAGAATTTCAACCGGAATAGACGGCCCTGCCGACTTAATATTTTTACCATTCTCATCAACTAAGGCACGGATTTTTCCGTAGTGGAACCCAGCCAATACGATGTCACCAATTTTGATTTCACCAGATTGAACCAACAGTGAAGCAACCGCTCCACGACCTTTGTCTAGGCGAGCTTCAATCACGATACCTTTCGCGGGCCCTTTATCAACCGCTTTCAACTCAAGCAACTCAGCGGTAATAGCAATGCTCTCTAACAACGCATCAATGCCATCACCTGTTTTCGCAGACACCGGGGCAAATACAGTATCACCACCCCACTCTTCAGAAATCACATCGTGCTGAGATAGCTCATTTCTTACTCTGTCAGGGTCTGCTTCGGGCTTATCCATTTTGTTCACTGCGACGATTAATGGCACCTCTGCAGCTTTTGCATGCTTAATCGCTTCAATGGTTTGTGGCATCACGCCATCATCAGCAGCAACCACTAGCACCACAATATCTGTCGCATTAGCACCACGTGCCCGCATCGCTGTAAATGCAGCATGTCCTGGAGTATCAAGGAAAGAAATAATACCTTTAGGCGTTTCAACGTGGTAAGCACCGATGTGCTGGGTTATCCCGCCGGCTTCGCCGTCGGCAACTTTAGATGCACGAATATAATCAAGTAGCGATGTTTTACCGTGATCAACATGACCCATAATAGTCACGACCGGAGGCCTACTTTTTAGCTCGCCGCTTTGCTCAACCGATTGCAATAACTCTAATTCAGCGGCATTTTCAGCCACTAAGTTGACGCTGTAACCCATTTCTTCAGCGACTAACTGAGCGGTTTCTTGGTCGATTGTTTGATTAATGGTGGCCATAATGCCCATGCCCATCAAGGTTTTAACCAACTCAACCCCTTTCACAGACATTTGTTGCGCTAAATCCGCAACGGTTGTGCTTTCACCAATATTAATTTCAGACTTTGCCACTTCAGTGGTCGGCTTTTTAAACCCGTGCTTCATAGATTTGGGTGCGACCATTTTTTTACGACCTTCTGATAACGGGTTTTCATCACTTTTTCGTTTATGTACTGGACGTCGGAAATCCGCCAGCATGTCAATTTTTCCACCGGCGCTATCGCTGCGACCTTTCTTTTTCTTTTTCTTCTTTTTGCGCTTGTCACTTTCGGATTCAACATCAACAGTGGGTTGAACTGTTTTAAAGCGAGTTTGACGTGCAGCTTTCGCTTCCGCATCCGCAAGCTTCTGCGCCTTCTCAGCTTCTTCTTTTTCTTTTCGTTTAGCTTCTAGTCGTGCCTGAATATCAGCTTCTACACGGCTAGAGACGATTCGGTGAGCTTCGTTTTTGGCTTTAGCTTCTACTTCTTCACGAATTTTTTGTTCGGCTTCTTTTCTCGCTTTTTCCGCTTCTTCTTGCGCTTTTTTCTCTTCTTCTTCACGCTTTTTAGCTTCTAAATCGACAGCCACTTCTTCAACCACCGCGTACTCCGCTTCTTGCGGTTCTACTTTAGTGGTTGCGTTAGCCTCTTCTGCAGCATTTGTTGTATTTTCTTCTTCTACTGCGGGTGTCTCTTCTGCTTCAACAGGGCGCTTAACGTAAGTGCGTTTTTTTCGCACTTCAACCGCAACACTTTTAGTTCGACCAGATTTGCTCGCCATTTTTAACGAGCTTTTCTTTGACCGATTAAGGGTTATTTTCTTTGGACTGGCCCCAGTATCCGTTTCACCATGACTCTTTTGTAAATGCGCCAGTAATGCCTTTTTTTGATCGTCAGACACAATATCGTCGGCGCCTTTTAAAAGCACTCCTGCTTCTTTCATTTGCTCAAGCAGTTTGTCGACCGGCGTACCGACGACTTTCGCTAACTTTTCAACCGTCACTTCCGACATATAAATCTCCCAGTACTAAGACTGTACTCTTAACCTTTCTCGCTACCATTTAGCCAAACAATTACTACTAGTTCAAGCTGTAACGAATTACTCTTCCGCGAACCAAGGCGCTCTTGCTGTCATAATGAGAGCAGCGGCTTTTTCTTCGTCTAATTCTTCTAGCTCAATCAGCTCATCAACCGATTGCTCTGCTAGATCTTCCATAGTAATAATACCGCGACTCGCTAGAACGAAAGCAAGATGACGATCCATACCTTCCATCTCTAACAAGTCTTGCGCAGGTTCATTCTGTTCCAGTTTTTCTTCAGTGCGAATCGCTTTGGTCAATAACGCATCTTTCGCTCTCGCTTTTAATGCTTCGACTAACTCTTCATCAAACCCTTCAATGTCTAACATTTCAGACAAAGGAACATAGGCAACTTCTTCGATCGAAGTGAACCCTTCTTGCGCCAGAACCTCAGCCAACTCTTCATCAACATCTAACTCTTTAATGAATTTATCGACTAGACCTTTGTTCTCTTCTTTGCTCTTATTTTCGGCATCTTCTAATGTCATCACATTTAAAGACCAGCCTGTTAGCTGACTTGCCAAACGTACGTTTTGTCCATTTCGACCAATGGCTTGAGCCAGTTGATCTTCTTCAACCGCAATATCCATGGTGTGTTTGTCTTCGTCAACAATAATAGAGGAGACTTCCGCTGGCGACATCGCATTAATTACAAACTGTGCCGGGTTATCATCGTATAAAACAATATCGATTCTTTCACCGGCTAATTCACCCGAAACGGCTTGTACACGCGAGCCTCGCATGCCCACACAAGCGCCGACTGGATCAATTCGCTTATCGTTGCTTTTTACCGCAATCTTGGCGCGCGAACCTGGGTCACGAGCCGCGCCCATTAGGTCGATGGTTTCTTCAGCAATTTCAGGAACTTCAATTCGGAAAAGCTCGATGAGCATTTCAGAGTTAGCCCGACTAACAAATAATTGCGGCCCGCGGACTTCAGGATTAACGGCATATAAATAGCCTCTTAATCGGTCACCCGCTCTAACCGCTTCTCTTGGCATCATTTCTTCGCGATGAATAATCGCTTCTGCGTTTCCGCCTAAGTCAATAATAATAGAATCGCGATTAGCTTTTTTAACCACCCCAGTCACTAACTCGCCGACGCGTGATTCGAACGCATCAATGACTTTTGCTCGCTCTGCTTCACGCACTTTTTGAACAATGACTTGTTTAGCCGTTTGCGCTGCAATTCGACCAAATGCAATCGACTCAATTTCTTCCTCGATATACTCGCCCGGTTGAATCTCAGGGTTTTCAATTTGTGCAGCTTCTAATGTAATTTCTGCGAGCGGGTTTTCAAGCCCATTATTTTCTTCAGAACTCGGGTCGACTACTAACCAACGGCGATAGGTTTTGTAATTACCTGTTTCGCGCTCAATATCAATGCGCACATCAATGTCGAGTCCTTTTTTCTTTTTAGTGGCGGTCGCAATTGCAGCTTCAATCGCCTGAAAAATAATTTCTGGCTCAATATCTTTTTCGTTAGATACGGCCTCTACCACTAATAAAATTTCTTTGTTGTTCATAGTCTAATCAACCTCAATCAAACCCACTCATTAGTTTCTATGTGTGGTTTCGCGTTCATTTTAGAACATTTTCTGCGGATAAAATATCTGCTGTTAACCATTAATAAATATTAATCAAATACTGGGACGACATTTGCCTTATCGACATCCTGAAAATCAACAGTATAGTCTTGGTTATCCACTCGGATAACTAATTGATTTTCATCGACTTCAACTAATTCACCTTTAAATTTTCTACGTCCGTCAACACCAAGATGACAACGAAGGTTAATCTCTTGGCCCACCACTTTCTCAAAATGAGGCAGGGTAAATAGCGGGCGATCCATACCTGGCGATGACACTTCAAGTGTGTACTGAGAATTAATAGGGTCCTCTACTTCAAGTATTCCACTGGCTTGATGACTAACTTTAGTACAGTCATCGACAGTGATCCCATTGTCATGATCAATATAAATTCGAAGTACCGAATGAACGCCTTGGCTAACATATTCTACACCAAGGAATTCATACCCGAGCGCTTCCGCGGCAGGTTGAAGCATTTCTGTTAATTGATCAATTTTCGCCATTTTCTACACTTTATTGCTGTGATGACTTGAAATTTCAAGCCAAATCAACGCGCTATGTCATTGCGCTAAAAACAAAAAATGGGCTCATAAGGCCCATTCCAAATACTGCTGGAGACTGGCCTTTGTGAATCTATTGTTCAAAAAGCCAACACCTTACTGTCATCGCTTTATTCTAATTAAGCATCTACCAATAATTAATATTGGCCTGACTAATGAGATTAGCAGTTGGATGCTAAATACCAAACTAAGCTTACGAAAAAGCCCCATAAAGGGGCTTTTTACGTCTAAAAAATTGGTAGCGGGGGCTGGATTTGAACCAACGACCTTCGGGTTATGAGCCCGACGAGCTACCAGGCTGCTCCACCCCGCATCAACGTGGACGGAATTCTATCGGAAGCGATTCCGGATGACAAGCTTTATTATGGAATCTTGTTAATAAATTCGCCAGCAAATTAGTATCCGCAAATCATTGTTTAATCTTTACCCAAATTATCGGAAATTGGCGAGTTATCAACCGCTGCTTATAATAATTTTTGAGCTTATCTATCAAGCTATTTATACTTCTAGTAAATAAAGGACAGGGGATCCGATTCAAAGTCAATGGCAACCCCGATAAATTGGATGAGTAAAACAATTGCATATAAAAACTAACAGCGTTTGGTTGAAGAGTGTACTTTGGCCAATTAAACCATTCGCACTCTTCATTGCGCTGCTGTTGGGTTCTAGCGCAGTAATCCGCTCACACGCAACGGATCATGCTCTAGTTCAGCCACAATTGAGGCAATTATCCAGTCAAAATGGCCTCAGTCAAAATAGTGTTAACTCATTTTACCAAGACCAAGACGGCTATATTTGGATTAGCACCTTAGCGGGAGTCAATCGATTCGATGGGACTCAAATGCTCGAAATCGAAGACCCCAATGAGCTATTTACCCGCAAACCCTTCAATTCAGTCAGTAGCGACTTGCAAGGAAATTATTGGTTTAACGGTCGCGAAGGCTTAATTCGTGTTTCAGAAAGCGCCAAAACGGTCGAATTAGCGCAGTTTCCCGCGCAACAGCGTTTTTGGTCACAGGCTAATATGCTGGTGGGTAGTGCGCCGCTCGATGAATCTACCTTGGCTGTATTTACTTGGAATGGGCTGTATTTATACTCTCCAGAGCAAAAAGATATTCGTCAGCCTTCCAGCATGCAAGCATTTCATTCCAAATCGCTGAACTTATTAAGTTTTCTTGGAGTTCACGGTGGTTTTTGGTTGGGAACATCGGACGGGCTGTACTTTTATCACAGTGACGAGCAACGGCTAGAAAAACTGGCAATCAATAACCCACGTCCCAATTTTAAAATTTCTGGCATCCAGTCGCTTAATTCAAAAAATTTGCTTTTAACCACTAACCTCGGAATATTCCAACTCAGTGTCAGTGAAGACTCACTGGGCAGATTGATGGCAATACACGAAACTCAACAGAGCGAAACGCCGTTGGCTGCGACAAGCGATAAGCAAAGCCTCGCTTTCTACTCAGTCGGCGACAAAATTTTTCGCTATCTACCATCAACCAATAAATCGACGTTTTTATTTTCCCTGAAAGACAATTTACCAAAATCTTCGGAATATCATATTTCGAGCTTATTTCTAGATTCGAATCGCTTACTCTGGATAGGCACCCAAAGTCAGGGCGCGTTTTTATGGGATACCAAAATCCCGACATTTGAATCCTGGAGTACTCATTCGCAAGAAATAGGTTGGCGGCTCGATGATGATGAAATATGGAGTGTCAAATTAAACAAAAACAACGACTACTTAGCGGCCACCGGCAAAGGATTAAACTTGGTCGATGCGGAATCAGGAAAAGTGACTCATTTAATCGATATGAGCCAACTCGCTTCCGATAGAACAAAAGCTGATGTTTTCGATGTCATTGAACTGGGAAATACCCTTTGGTTAGCGACCCAATACGGACTAATTGAATTTAACCAAACCACAAAACAAGTGTTTCAACACCTTCCTCGCCACTTGGAAAGTACAGACCCATTTACCATACTGAGCATGACGTCCATTGATAATAAGATAATTTGGTTAGCAACTCATGAGGGGCTCATGAGCTTTAACATTCTGCTCAACGAATTTACCTACAATCGCAATATCATGACGCGCTTTAACGCAACAAAGACTCGTCATGTAAGTTATCAAAATGGCCTATTATGGGTTGGAACAGAGCAAGAACTATTTGCTTATGATTTGGCAACCAATAAAAACAAAGTCATTTTTGAGGTGAAAAAAGATTTCAATGGCCAGCATTTTTTAATCACCGACCTATTGGTCGAAGGCGATATCGCATGGGTCGCTTTTGCAGGTGATGGGATCTATGGACTCAAGTTCGATAATGATCGGGTTGAACAGGTGGCACGCTACCACACCAGCACCGGCCTGCCAGATAATCAAATCTTTGCTTTAGAAAAGCTTGGGCACTTACTTTGGGCCACCACATCTCAAGGACTGCTAAGGATAAATATCCAGACTGGTCAACATGCGTTGTTCGACAGCAACGATGGTCTTCTAAGTAACGAATTCAACGAAGGCAGCTCGGTACTATTAGACAGTGGTGATCTTTTACTGGGTAGCACCCGCGGCTTAACCAAGGTAACACCTAGAAAGCTACTACGCACGAGCGAACTTCCTCCACCAAAAATTTCGGAAGCCAAAGTATTTTCTGGCAATCAAATTACTCACCTTTGGCCGATACACGATCAAATTGAGCTTTCGGAAGCAAGTGACTTATTGAATCTTCAGCTCACCGATTTTGACTTTATGCAAAATAAATCTTCGGTCTTTGAATATTGGTTTGACTCGGATGACAATAGTCAAATTTACTACACGACCGATTCAAGGTTAACACTTGCCGATCTTACACCGGGCACACACTACCTAAATATTCGTACCAAAATATTGAACAGTGCTAACACCTCAGCAGCCCACCGACTCACCATTAACGTCACCCAAACGAGTCAACTCACCACTGCGACCAATTATTTTGCACTGGTCGCTATGATTATATTAATCAGCCTAGTCGTTTTTTATCTTTTTAAGCATTATCAAAACTCTCAACGCGCTATTGCGCGTATCAAAAAAAATGAACGACGTTTAGAACTTGCTCTATTGGATGAGCACAAAGGTGTCTGGGATTGTTGTATCAATTCTGACATACTGATGAATTCGGAGTTTAGTTTGTACCAACATCAACACCAGCCGCTCGAACAAAGTATTGGAAAGTATATTGCGTCGATTCACCCTGACGATCTAGCAGCTAGCAAACTTCGCTGGGAACAGTTGATTAACGGTGAAGTGGAAGAGTTAGATATTACTTATCGATGCTACTTTTTTAAACGCTGGTTTTGGTGTCGGTTTCAAGGAAGAATCAGTGAATATTATAAAAATGGTACGCCGCGTAGAGCAACTGGCACATGGCAAAATGTTGACAAAGAAAAGAGTTTAGAAACAAAACTTAATCTGTATTCAACAGCATTCGAATCCACCCAAGACATTATTTTAATTTTGGATAAAGATTTTGAAATTTTGTTTGTAAACAACGCTTATGAGTTTACCACTGGTTTCTCGGCGGACGCACTCGTTGGGCAAAACATGGTGGATGTATCTATGTCTCGCGCGTCGGGTAAAGAAACTGAACATATACTAAATCAACTCAAACAAAATAACCGGTGGCATGGTCAAAGTTCCATAGCCAGAAAAAACGCCGCGAGTTTTCCCATTGAAGTGAAAATAAATCTGATCGAACAAAACAATGAAAAAGTGGGTTATGTGGTGGTCATGAGTGAAATTTCCCAGAGCAAAGAAGTTGAAAATCGTAGTATAAAAAACAACTTCTATGACCGCTCAACGGGCTTGCCAAGTAAAACGCTGGCATTCGACCGATTGAGACAACAGATTGCTCGATGCCGAAAAAACGGTGGCGCAATTTCGTTAATCTTTTTAGGTATCGATCATTTTAACCGATTAAAAACCGCGCTTCGTCCCGCATCCCTCGATGCATTGTTTTCACAATTAACTTCAAGGCTATTACCTTATATTCGAAAAAACGACCTATTAGCGCGCTATGAGCCCGATATATTCCTAATAGTGCTTCAACATGCCAATGATGAAAGCAATGTTTTGCATACCGTTAACCAGCTCTTAAGAGAGCTTTCGAAACCGCTTGAGTTGAATGATCAGCAAATTAACCTTTCTGCCTGTGCCGGAATTTCAAATTACCCTGATGATGGTGAGAACTGGAGCGAATTAATTACCAAGGGAGAAACCGCACTCGCCCAAACAAAGCAACAAGGCTCTAACCTATTTAAATACTACCATGAAGATAGCAATAAGAAGGCATTAGAGCGAGTAGCATTGGAAAACAAGCTAAGCCGAGCGCTTGAAGAAAGCGAATTATTTTTAGTATTTCAACCGATTTTGGAGCTCGCCAGTAAAAACATAATCGAGCTCGACGTCAACTGGCGATGGCGTACCGATGACGACAAAATTATCTACCCCTCACAGTTTTTGCCGCTTATTTCTGAACTTGGCATGATAAGAGAATTTTCAGACTGGCTAATTTCCAACGCTCTCGCAACGCTGCAGCGTTGGAATCAAGAAGGCTTGTCAGTTTGCATAAATATTAATTTAAGTATCGAATATTTAGCCACAAGTCACGCTATTGAATTTTTACGAACTAAATTAGCCAGTCATAAAATCAATCCAAAATTCGTATTTATATCAATCCTTGAAGATGACCCAGAATTTTCAGTCCCAAAATTAGAGCCATACTTTAACGAAATTTATAGTTTAGGCTTAAATATGGTTTTGGATGAATTTGGAAAACAGCGAGCTTCTCTAAAAGATATTACCGCGCTAAAATTTCATTCTGTAAGAATTTCAAAGGATTTAATACGAAGTATCGGACGCAGTAAAACCCACGATGATATGTTGGTTAAACTGTTAGATTTAATGCAGAGTTTAACCATTGGTAGCGTTGCCAAGGGCATCGAAAATGAAGAGCAATTAAATTTCTTAACGCAGCACGCCTGTAAATATGGGCAGGGTTATTTTATTTCAGATCCGCTGAATGAGAGTCAAGCAAGGCAATCCCTGCTTTCACGTACCTAGCCACAGTTGCAATTTATTTTTAGTTTTGCATTTTTGCAAATTTGGTTTGCTAGCTACTGAAACTTTGCTGCCAATCATTTAAATCTTGGCTATCTTCAGTGATCTCTAGGCCGGCCACAAACTCGTGCTCGGTGGTTTCGGAAACCCATTTCACATTTCCCTTTAAATGAAATTTGGACTGTTTCGATTCAACTTCAACTAATAATTGTAAAGTCGATCCTTGCGAAATAGGGTGTTTTCCATGCAGCCTTATGCCGGATCGTGACAGGTCTTTCATAGCCCCTTCAAACCGAACACTTTCAGCAAGTGATTGATCAGAGATTTCTAACACATCGACATGGATGGGCCCTTGTTCTGATTGTCTTGGATATCCTCGTTTCTCAGTAGCCATCATTGTACTCCCCTATTCACCTTGTAAATTCACATCATGGTCTCATTTAAGTATAGACTGAGATTGTTGATTCGGCAGGGTTATCTGATCAAATTATCCGTGCAAAATGTTAAGGTTAGGCGTAAATAGCGCTTGTTGAAATAATAATAGTGCTTTTAATTAATAGTGTGATTATTAGGTCACGGGTAGATTCACACTAAAACCAGCTATCTAACTGATCATCTAGCTGCGCTTGACATCGCTTAAGTTGACGATTGTAGAGTGCCGCTTTATTTTTAACTTTGGCGGCCACCTTTTTTAGCCATGGCTTGGCGTTATAGGTTTTTCGTTTATAACCACCGCGTCCTTCGTGATAGGCCAAATATTGTGCATATGCATCCCACTTGGACAGCTTTAAAATTCGGTTGCTTTCCGCGGTATACCAACCAATGAAGTCGATAGCATCCTCAAACTCATCTCTGTCAGCACCAAAACTTGCAGCTTGCTTTAGATACTCCCCCCAAACCGGATCTTGCGCTTGGGCATAACCATAAGCTGAAGAGCGTCGAGGTAACGGAATAAACCCAAGAAACCACTCTCTTTCCGGTTGTGCATCGTCAACAAATCGAGACTCTTGGTGCATAATTGCCATCATGACAAAAATAGGGGTTCCCCAGCGATGCTGTGCATTTCGAGCTGCCTCATACCAATCAAGCTCACCTTGAAATATGGTACAAATATCGTTCGGGTTGCTTGGGCGATAAGTCGCACATGCATTCAGCAATGTTACCGCAACCACTAATGGAAAAAGTCTTGACCAATTAAAAAGCATAAATAAAATGATTCCTCAAAATCCTTCAGGCATACTATCATAGGCCTGTACGGGGCCAAATTAAATTAGGTAAACTTGAGGTAAATTTTAGGCACTTGTTTATTTTAAAATGCGAGCTATTGCCTCAAAAAGATTAGCATTAACACGGGATAAATTAGTATTAATAATCAAGCTATTGGTATATTTGATTCAGGCGTTGGTGGCTTAAGTGTTTTCCAAGCCATACGTCAGCTAATGCCTCAAGAAGATTTAATTTATGTGGCAGATAGCGCCTATACCCCCTATGGCGACCGTAATGAGTTTGAAATTGAGCAACGCGTGTCGCTTATCGCCAGTTTTTTGTACCAACAAAAAGTTAAAGCCATTGTGGTTGCGTGCAATACCGCTACCGCTGCGGCGATTAGCCAATTACGCACGCAATACCAGTTTCCAATAATAGGTTTAGAGCCGGCGTTAAAACCCGCAATTGAATACAGTCCAAATAAACGAGTTGGCGTTTTGGCTACCCAAGCGACTTTAAACAGCCAAAAATATCTCACGTTAAAGTCAAGTCTAGCAGGAGAGTTGGGTATCTTTGAAAAGGCTTCACCGCTTTTTGTACAATTGGTTGAGGACTGCGAACAGTTAAGTTCTCATGAAGTTCAACTGATCGAGTCCGAGTTAGACTTTTTTAAGAACGCCGAGGTCGACTCGCTCGTTCTGGGTTGCACGCACTATCCATTTCTTACCGATACCATCAGCCAAATAATGGGGAATCAAGTAAGAATTTTTGAGAGCAGCCAGGCAGTCGCCAATGAGTTAAAGAGAAGACTTAACAGACAAATTAATCTAGAAACACATCAAGGGCTAAATCAATTTTATTCGACTCATCCTCAATCAGCGCAAAAGAAATTTAATCGTATTCTCGGACAGCGTGTAAAGTTGCTCGAGCTTACCCTAGAATGAAAATATATTTACTCACTCACGAACGAGAATGTGATCGTTTAACCAATACAGGGCGATTAGCCATCGAACTATTCCCTCAAGAAATTAGGCGAATCGTTTGGAGTCGAGTTACCCCCAATCAGCAACTAAGTAATCTCGCTGAAAAAAATCAATTGGCACTGCTGCATCCTAGTGGTCAACCGATTAGCGAATTATTCGAATCGACGGGCTCTGGTTTAACTAGTCCAGCTTTTGTACTTATTGATGCAACTTGGCAAGAATCTCAAAAAATTTTTAACCGAACAACTTATTTAAAATCCATTCCTAGCTACTCTCTGCGTTGCAACTCTCCGTCAGATTATCTGTTAAGGCGAAATCAAAAACCAAATGGGCTGTGCACCATTGAGTGCATTATTGAACTTTATAAAACTCATAATGAGATAGAAAAAGCCGAACAACTTATGCAACGATTTTCTACATTCAATCAAATCGGAGATCCAAGCAGGTAATATTTTACATTATTCAATTAGTCATTCTGTTAGCCTGCATTTTGGTACCAATACAATTAACCATAAGAGACTAAAATAATGAATAAAAGGATACTTCCTCATAATAAAGTTTCAAAGATTTTAATTGGCGCATGTGCTCTACTTGCACCCGCGCTTGCTGTTCAAAGTCACACAGAAACCCAAACCACACAAACAACAGGAATCGCTAATCTTACTTCTCAACTTGTACAACCCGTTGAAACAGGATTGGTTGCTTATAAAATTGAAGTAGCTGATGATGCATTAGCGAGAAAAATAGCCATTTCTTTTCATCACGCCATACTTGAAACCAATTACCAACAAGACTACATCATCGCAGATTTGAGCCAAGATGAAATTGCGTTGTTAAAAAGCCATGGACTTAAAATTGAGCTTGCGACCGAATGGAATGCGCAATACAAACTCTTCAAACAAAACGTGGAGCATCGGCTGGCACAAAAATCCCAAGGCATTTTGATGGATGGAATTCCAGGTTTTGAGTGTTATGCAACGGTTGAAGAAACTTTAGATGAAGGCGCGCAACTTGCACTTGATAACCCAACATTGGCCGAATGGATTGACATAGGTGATTCGTGGAATAAGGCCAATAATCAAGGTGGTTATGACTTAATGGTATTAAAGTTGACCAATCAATCTATAGTAGAAGAAAAACCAAAGCTATTTGTTCATAGCGCAATGCATGCCAGAGAATATACCACCGCGGCGTTAACCTTAGACTTTGCCAAAGAATTGCTTAACGGCTATAGCACTGACGTTGATATTCAATGGATTCTTGATTACCACGAAGTGCATATCTTATTTCATATGAATCCAGACGGTCGAAAAATAGCAGAAACAGGGGTGTTGCAACGAAAAAACACAAATCAAAATCATTGTCCTGGTTTTAATGTTGGAGTCGATTTAAATCGTAACTTCGCCTACTTCTGGAATACCACTAGCAATGGTTCAAGTGGTTTTGCCTGTGATAGTACCTTTCGAGGCGATGCGCCTGAGTCAGAACCTGAAACCCAAGCAGTCTCTAATTATATTCGAAGCATTTTTCCTGATGTTCGTGGGGATAACATCAATGATGCCGCCCCCGTCGATACTGCCGGTATGCATATTGATATTCATAGCTATAGCGAACTAGTGTTATGGCCTTGGGGACAAACCACTGACGTTTCCCCCAACAATGATGGTTTCGTGGCACTCGGAAACAAACTGGCTTGGTTCAATGACTACACACCACAACAAAGTGTTGGTTTGTATCCTACCGATGGCACTTCTGACGATGTAAGCTACGGCGAGCTTGGTATTGCCGCTTTCACCTTTGAATTAGGGACTTCCTTTTTTCAACAATGTACTGATTATGACGATACCATCAAACCTGACAACTTACCGGCATTGATCTACGCTGCAAAAGTAGCCGCTGCACCCTATTTGCTAGGTCATGGTCCAGAAGTTACTCAAATAGAGTTAGCCGGTAGTGCCACTGGAACCAGCGTTCCCGCAGGAACGCCAGTTGATTTAGTCGCCACAGCCGATGCCACAAGAACTCAGCTATCCTCCACCGGCAACACCATCAGCAAAGTTGAATACTCGATTGATACGCCTGTTTGGAAAGCCACTGCAACAGTGATAGAGCTGACCGGCAACGATGGCGACTTAAGTTCTGGGGTCGAATTATTCAATGGGCAAATAGATACCACCGGATTAACCAATGGCGATCATATCGTCTATATCAGAGCCTACGACGAGTCTGGCAATGTTGGTGTACCAACCGCGAGCAAACTGACTATTTCCAGCAACCAGCTTCCTGCCGCGGAATTTACTAGCAGCTGTACTGAGTTGGCCTGTAACTTCGACGCTGCGCCTAGTAATGATCCTGACGGCACTATTTCAAGTTACCTTTGGGACTTTGGTGATGGGCAGTCAAGTACGCTCCAGGCGCCAACTCACAATTACGCCGACGACGGTAGTTATTTGGTCACCCTCACTGTCACTGATAATGAAGGGGCGACCGATACTGCCTCAGAAACGGTCGAAGTCGCGCAAATCCCCACAACGACAACCGGAGGATTTACCGAAACGGATCTAAGTCCTGCGCGGGGAGAAAACCTTTCTTTCACCATTGAAGTGCCAGCCAATGCCACACTATTAGAAGTAACAACGTCTGGCGGAACAGGAAATGCGGACTTAGTCATTAACTTTGGCGCTGAACCAACACGTTTTGATAATGATTGTATTCAGCAAGGTGCTGGAAATTCACATTCTTGCGTTATTACCAATCCTCAACAAGGAACTTGGTTTATTATCGTACGAGGTGCCTCAGCTTCCTCGGGAGTACAATTGGATGCCTATTGGACCGCTGAAGCAACCGGGAATGCAGCCCCAACAGCTGCCTTCAACTTTACTAGCAATGAATTACAAGTCACCTTTAGCGATGCGAGTAATGATAGCGACGGTACAATCGCTTCTCATTCTTGGGACTTTGGTGATGGAAACAGTTCATCCAATGCGAACCCGGTTCACAGCTATTCCACGGCGGGAAGCTATAGTGTTTCTTTGACAGTAACAGACGACCAAGGCGCGAGTGATACAACCACTCAAACCGTCACCGTCAGCGAAAGCAATACCGCACCGACCGCTGGATTCTCAGTGGCAACCAATGAATTAGAAGCAACTTTTACTGATTCAAGTAGCGACAGTGATGGCAGTATTGCTAGCTACAGTTGGGATTTTGGCGATGGCAATAGCTCAACCCAAGCCAACCCAGTGCATACTTATGCTGCAGCAGGCACTTATAGTGTTTCATTGACCGTCACCGACAATGAAGGTGCCAGCGATACCGAAACACAATCAGTCACGGTTTCGCAAAGTGGTGGTAATTCCGGTGGCTTTACCGAAACCGGTTTAAGCCCAGCACGAGGCGAGAACTTGTCTTACACCATTGATGTACCCGCAGGCGCAACTTCGCTTGTGATTGATACTTCCGGTGGAACGGGTAACGCGGACTTAGTCATTAACTTTGGCTCAGCCCCGACTCGAACTGACAATGACTGTCTTGAAATGGGCGCTGGCAATACTCACAACTGTACCATTACCAACCCTGCCGCTGGCACTTGGTTTATTATTGTGAGAGGCACCGCCGCTGCAAGCGATGTGCAACTCGATGCTTACTGGTTTGATTAAAAACCACGAGTAAAAATCGACAACTAAAAAAGCCAGCATCCGCTGGCTTTTTTGTGACTGTGTATCTTAAAATGCGGTCTATTTTGAAAAGATATAGTGATTACCACATTGCCAAAGACTGGAAAGGAATTCCATATCTCATTGGTTCACTTATTATTTCTTTTTGGTTATATATCGCTAATCCATTAATCGGAAGTCCGCATTTTGCAAGCCGGTATTCGCAAGTCGGTATTCGCTACTTGCTTCTCATGCAGGAAAAATTATTAATTCCTTTTTACCTTAAGTTCCTAAGGGCAAAAGTTACTTGAGCTCTACTGGGGTTATTGGGTCATTAAAAACCAACGCCATCGCGGCAAGAAAAGCATTAAAATACCAATCCGTTTGTGCCTTTTGCGGAATAAGCGCTTGTGCCAAACTCACTTTAGGCGATTGTGATTTTGGGAGCGATGCTTGTTGCTGAGAAAAGTCTTTGACCGCTTGATGTATCTGAGTTACCGGAAGCCAAAGGTAGGGACCTCTTTCTACCACAGCCTCAGCGGAATTAATTTTCTGGTTGAATGCCTCAATTGAATAACAAGGCGTTTTCGCAAAGAAAATCGTAAACCCAGGAGTAACCACCTTTTTACTTTTGTCTGTATGCTTATAAAGTACTTGCTCATGAATAACGCCGTGAGTTTCTTCCACGACCTCTCTGATGGCGGCGGCTAGGGGAGTTTCATTTTCCTGAATGGTTCCCCCAAGCGAGCTCCAGCCACGAGTAACCTGAGATGGTTTCACATGATCAGCAATCAGAACCAATACCTCTGACTTTTGCTGGCAATAGACTAAAACACCTGCTCCTGCCGCAATACTATTTTGGCTGAGCAAAACCGAAAACAAAAGAAACAATGGAGGTAACTTGTTAATCGCTAGGCCGTTTAAAAATAGACTCTTTGGTATTTTTCTCATATCAATCGGTTATCCACTTTGAATCAGTCATTAACCAATTTTTCGATATTTAATTCTAACAGGTGCGTCGGCGTCCGCCCCGAGTCGCCGTTTTCTATCGGCTTCGTAGTCTGCGTAGTTGCCTTCAAACCAAACCGTTTTACTATCTCCTTCATACGCAAGAATATGAGTCGCCACACGATCTAAGAACCAGCGATCATGCGAAATAATGACAGCACAACCTGGAAACGCTAACACCGCTTCTTCAAGCGCACGTAGTGTCTCCACATCGAGATCATTGGTTGGCTCATCGAGTAACAATAAGTTACCACCACTTTTGAGTAATTTTGCTAAATGCACTCGATTGCGCTCACCACCCGACAGGTCTTTGATAAATTTTTGTTGATCACCACCTTTAAAATTGAAACGACCTACATATTGTCGTGAAGAAACTTGATAACTTCCAACGGTAATGGTGTCAGAATCATCAGAAATTTCCTGCCATACGGTTTTATTGTCATCTAATGCATCTCTTGACTGATCAACGTAAGCAATCTTAACCGTTTCGCCTACTCGCAGCTCACCGCTATCAGGCTTTTCTTGACCCACCAGCATTTTGAACAAAGTTGACTTACCGGCGCCATTCGGACCAATAATTCCAACGATGCCACCTTGCGGTAAATTAAAACTTAAGTCATCCACTAAGCACTTGTCGCCAAAGCTTTTTTGCAAGTGGTTAGCTTCAATCACTAAGTTGCCCAATCGCGGACCTGGTGGAATATACAGATCTTGAGTCTCATTTCTTTTTTGATAGGTTTGTGAAGATAGCTCTTCAAATTTTGCTATCCGTGCCTTGCTCTTAGCTTGGCGTCCTTTAGGGTTGGCACGCACCCACTCAAGTTCTTGCTTCATGGCTTTTTGATGAGCTGTTTCTTTCTTTTCTTCCATAGCCAGTCGATTACTCTTTTGATCTAACCATGAAGAATAATTTCCTTCCCATGGAATGCCATGGCCACGGTCTAGCTCGAGAATCCAGCCTGCAACGTTATCTAAGAAATAACGATCATGAGTGATTGCCACAACGGTGCCTTTGAAATCTTGTAAAAATCTTTCTAACCATGCAACAGACTCTGCGTCCAGGTGATTAGTCGGTTCATCGAGCAGCAACATATCGGGCTTGGACAGCAGCAATTGACACAGAGCGACTCGTCGTTTCTCACCACCCGAAAGGTGCTTTACATCCGCATCCCAAGGCGGCAATCTAAGCGCTTCGGCTGCTTTATCGAGCATTCTGTCAACTTCCCAAGCGCCCGCCGCTTCAATTTTATCTTGTAATTCTGCTTGCTCTTTAAGCAAGGCATCGAAATCCGCTTCAGGGTCAGCAAAGGCGTTATTCACTTCGTCAAAGCGATTTAGAACCTTTTTGATTTCTGCGATACCCAGCTCGACATTGCCACGCACATCCAAACTTTCATCCAACTGTGGCTCTTGCGGAAGGTAACCAATGTTAATTCCTTTAAGCGGAATAGCTTCTCCCTCAATATCGGTGTCTAACCCTGCCATGATTCGTAACAGAGTCGACTTCCCCGAGCCATTGAGGCCCAAAACGCCTATCTTTGCGCCGGGAAAAAAGCTGAGAGAAATATCTTTTAGTATGGTTTTTTTCGGAGGAACAACTTTACTCACTCGATTCATTGAGTAGATATACTGCGCCATAATTTCTATCCTAATTGACTAAATTGCTTTTATGCGGCCATTATTTCATAATTCTTGAATGCTAGCAGCAGTAAAATACACTTTTCCACTCGCCTTTTAACTCAATAGAGCAGTTAGCAATTATCGAGAACACCTACATGATTAGAGCTTTGATTTCGGTATTACCGACCTATTTTATTTCCTTGGCCTTAAGTTGTTTGATTTTATCTTCCCAATTGTTGGTCGCCGCGTTTGCTAATTCGAGCCAACTAACACCTCCGCTGCAAACGCATGAGGTGTCAGACAAAGCCCAACTTCTACTTCATGTCGACCAGCGTCAGTTTGATGCAAGTTACTTCGGTAAGCTCGTGAGTAAAGCTGATCCAAAATTGACCGAAATGGCCATTCAAGGTGCTGGGAGAATTGGCGGCGATCAGGTGGTTAAATTTATTGCTTCACAACTTCCTAGTGAGTCCACACAAATTAGAAGAATTTGCGCATTCTCTTTTGGTCTGTCCGGTTCCAAACAAGCCATTCCCCTCTTGTGGGAAATGCTCGCGCAAGAAAATGCCAGCCAGGTCAAACAAGAAATCTACTTAGCACTCGGCAAGCTAGGCCAGAATGACATTATTAAACGTCTACTCGATCGATATCCTCAGGAAAAAGACCCGCAAGTCATCGCTAGTATATTTCAAGCCCTTAGTTTTGCTGTGACCTATCATCCTGCTATTTCAGATAATATCGACATGCGAAAGAGTCAATCGGTAATTGATTTTTCTGAGATTCTGTCCTTGCTTGAAGGAGACGACCCAGTCGCTTATCAAGCGGGCTACTTCTTAGCCAGAATAAAAAACATTCAAAAACGAATTAGTCCTGCACAATTACAAAAATTTACTCGAATACTAAAAAACACCAATACAAAAAAAGTGTTTGCCAAATTAATCGGCAAAGTTGCCAAGCGAAATCACTTGGCTAACCGGCGTTTATTGTCTTGGCTAATTGAGCAAAGCGAAGTGCCCGATGTTGGCCTTGCTACTGAGTCGATTCGTGCCATGAGAAATTTACTTTACATTCCCCAAGCAAAGATTCAGCTCGGCAAATTACAAGCATCTAAAAAAACAATCATTGCTCAAACGGCTTTAAAAGCACTTGCAGAATCTAACCTTGAAGGGCGAGAAATAACTTCTCTACTTCGTAAACAACTTAAAAGTGATAAACCCGCGCTAGTTGTTGAAGCAATTAGCGGCCTGTTGAAACGTCAGGACAAAGATGAAATGAGTTGGGCGATGCAAATTCTGTCTCACAAAGAAGCCTATGTTCAAATTCGATTTGCGCAAATGCTACATGAGAAAGATCCCAATGAGTTTCAAAACGTTTTGAAGCTGCTTGCCAAAAATAAAAATAAGAGTGTTTCTAGCTATGCCAAAAGCTTGCTCTTATCAGGTGATGTACAAACTTCAAAAACTAAAGCTGTAGAAGTTCAATCTGCCAGTCCCATGCCATTAGCAACTTACGATTTGAACCACTCCAACTTAGATCAGGTGATTGTCACCTTAACGACCAGCAAAGGGCCAATTAAAATTCAACTGAACAATCGCGCTTTTTACACCGGCTTGAATTTTATTCGTTTAGCGAAACAAGGTTATTATGATGGCACTTACTTTAGTCGAGTGATAGGCAACTTTGTTGCACAAGGTGGAGATAATATTGGTAACGGCGAAGGTGGCAGCAAACTAACTATTCGAGAGGAACTCAGTTATCTAACTCACTCTGCCGCAACCATAGGCATGGCAACCAGCGGCAAAGATACAGGCGATGCGCAGTTTTTCATTAACCTTGCAGACAATACCCATTTAGATCGTCATTATACAGTTTTTGGCCAAGTGATTGATGGCATGTCTAATGCGCTGAGCCTTGTTAACGGGGATATTATTATTTCGGCCTCGGTAAACCTGAGGCCTTAGTAAACAGTTAACACGAAGCAGGCAATGCCGTAAGCTGTGTATTTGAAATGTCTATCGAAGATGTTGCCCAGACATGATTCAGGAAAGATTCATAAAAGGGAGACTAGGATAACTAGCACGACCGCAGCTAACATACTGAAAAATCGGGCGAACACCGCCGGATTGTTGAGAACTCAGATTTAGGTTGCTATATTAAAGTTTCATCCGGAGGGGAGTTACCATGAAAATCAACACTATTTTACTAGCAACCACAGTTTTATTTTGCTTTGCGAGCCAATCAAGCTTCGCTGCCAAAGAGAATTTTGAACGATCTAAACCACATGTGAACATGGCCGGTAAGCCCTGTGATGTTAAAGATCCGAAATGCAAAAAGGCCATGAAAGAAAAAATGATGAAAAAGAAAAAGCAGCAAGTTAAGTCATCATCAAAAGCGAAAGATTATAATTCATCTCGCTCTAATCGAGGCAAAGTGAAAAAGGAACAGTTGGAGAAATTACGCAAGGAAAAACGTCAAAATGCAAGTAGCCGAGCGACCGATTACAATTCATCTCGTTCTAACAAAGCGGATGGAGTGAGACAAGAGCTTCTTAACAATAAACCGGCCAAAAAAAGCAAATCGCAAGCGACTGATTACAACTCTTCTCGCTCTAATAAAAATTCAAGTGGATTGAAACCCGTCGAGAAAACTCAAAAGAAGGAATCTGGCGATAATTAAGCTTAGTTAAGAACATTAGAACTTAAAAAGGCGATGCTCCTTTCGGAGACATCGCCTTTTTTTTAGCTTACAACGCTTGACTAGAAAGTATAGTCTGCGCTGACATAGAATGTACGACCAAAGGGGTCTGAATAGCGAGGGTCGTAACCAACTTGATGTCCAGCTCCACCGGTACGTAAAGTAAACGGAGGTTGCTTGTCCATTAGATTATTAATACCAAACGTTACATTGGTGTCCTCATTCACCCGGTAAGTAGTCGAGTAGTTCATCGTCATGTAAGATGGAACATAAAGTTGCACACCACCATCATAGTTTTGACTCAAATCTGAAGCCAAGCGAATGCGGTTAGCGCCACCTGCAAAATATTGATCACGGTAACCACTGCGATAATTAATATTAAGCCGATGATCAAAATTTTCCGTGCTCAATGTATTGTTGATCTGAATAATATTTCTAAAAGTAACCGCTTGGTTTGGCCCAAACTCACCCAAACTGGATTGAAATTCATCTTCAGTACCAACAACTAATGATTCCGACTCGGTAATATAAGTACCATTGACGGAGGTTTTTAACTTACCGAAAGAAAATTCATTGGTTAAGTTAAGCCCCCAGTCAAACCCAGCATTATTCGACTCACCAATATTTACTGGCGCCTGAATGATAGCCAATACTTCATCACCTGTTCCAGGATCAATTCGCGATGTAAATAAATCACGATAAGTGACAGGGTCTCCGAAAATTTGGTCTTGTGTTACACGAGCAACTTGATCGGTTAAATTTACTTGCCACCAATCAAGACTAAAGCTAAAGTCTCTCGATGGGGCATAGACAAAACCTGCTGACGCTTGCTCGGATTTTTCAGGTTGAAGTTCGGAGTAGCCTTCTCGGAATACGTCATATTGAATGCTATTCGCATCACAAAGATCGGCTAAAGGATCACCTGCAGCAAACGGACATTCGTAGGCAGACGAAGTTACACCAAACTCAATTCGAGGTTCAGCGATTTGTCGCATTGTTGGTGACTTAAAACCGGTTCCAACCGATGCTCGAATTAACCAGTCATCATTAGGTCGATAAGCCATATGTACTTTGTAAGTTGTATCGTTAACATCGTCATTAACCGCTTGTTGACCGGAAGGTCTGCTTGTGTCGGTAATTTTTCCGATATTATCATAGCGTAAAGAAGTCGTGACTTCTAAATCATCAGTAATCGGAAATACTGCTTCTGCAAATACGCCATAAGTTTTTCGAGATAGATCGAACTCTGGTGTGGCAGACTCAAACAACACGATTTCATCAAGATTGGCTTGGCTTGAAGTGGCGGTATATTCTACCTCTCTCATATCAAAACCTGATGCAAAGTAAGCATCACCACCTGACATTTGAAACATTGGCATCGAGAACTTTCCTTCAACCGCCTTCATCGAAGTTTCGGTATTGGTCCAGTTGCCGCTAAACATGGTATCTGCAACGGCTTGATTCGCTTCAGCTGATAAATTCTCAGGAGTATCAAAAATATTTACCGCTCCTGATGATAGTAAGTTCAAAAATGGTTCTTGAATTGGGAAGCCTGTAATACGATTTTCGTCGCGGTCTGAAGTTGCGAAGGTTCCCACCACTTCATAAGCAATATCACCGGTTTCACCTTCAATACCCGCATTGAAGTTAAGCGTCTCTGTGGACCATTCTGTCGTTCGATTGCCACCAGGTCGTGCTCTCCACCTTACTGCTACTCTTGATAAGTTAGCTTCCTCTTCCGGAGTTAAATACGGAATAATATTGTCAGCCACAATTTGAGAATCTAAAGGTAGGGTAAAGGTTCCTGTTGGATATGGAGCAATTCGTATAGTCTGCTCAAACTTACCAAAGGCCAAAGTTGAAAAGCCGCGTAAGTCACTACTAAACTCAAAATTGGCACTGAGGTATAAGTTATCTCTTACGCTCTCAGGAAAGATTTCTAAAGTCTCGGTAAAATCATAAATACAGGTTGTGCCATCAGGCGCATTGTTAGGCGCACATTGACCATTGGCTTCGCGATAGGGGTTAAAGTTTCTTGCCGCTACGCCACCATCAAAAGTTAAATAGGCGTTCGCAGGAATCGCATTAGCAGAGGTACGTTGCCAAACTAAATTTTCACCTTGATACTCAAAATGAATTAGTCCAGTTTTTGCAAAATCTCTATCCTGTGATTTAAGCACTTCTTGCTCGTCATGGTTGTAGGCCAATAAAATACTGTAACCATCTCCAACCATGCCAGTCGTTAAAGAAAAGTTTAGCTTTTCTCCGCCGGCTTCTTGAGGTTTATCGTAGCGAGCACGAATAGTTGTTTCATCAATATCTTTCTTAAGAATGAAGTTTACAACACCGGCGATAGCATCTGAGCCGTAGAGTGCTGATGCGCCATCAGTTAAAATATCGACACGTTCAATTGCAGAAAGCGGAATCGAGTTAATATCGATACTACTCCCTGAACCAGATGATGCCATACGCCGACCATTTAATAATACCAAAGTGTATTGACCACCAAGGTCACGTAGCGATGCGGTTTGGACACCGCCACCACCACCGCCCACACTATCCGCGGCGGTTGTAAAACCTTGCATGGCTGGCATTTGCTCTATCAACTCGGGCACGCTAGTTACACCTAAGCTAACAATATCTTCCTGAGTAATTTGTGTCACTGGAAGCGAGTCTTCGACATCGGTTCGTTTGATAGCCGAACCAGTAATGGTAATTCTATTTTCTTCTTCGTCTTGTTCTTCGGCGAATGCGCTTGGGGTAGCAAGTAGCGTCGCAGTCGAACCAAGTAACAAACTTGTTTTGACCGCACGCGCTAACTTTTTCAATTTAATTTTCGAATTCAACGTTGCTCTCCTACTGTGTCATGGATTTTTCTTTTAGTCTATCGTTTTGTTTACTGAACTACTTTGATAGCTTTATTAAGTAATCTGTGTTTAAGAAACATGAGATACCGATTGAAATATTAACGATTAAAAATAGAAAAATCGTGCACTAAAGGTTGTTTAATTATTGTATTTATGTTGAATCAAATCGGTGTTGGGATAATTTAGAGGCGAGCATTGTCCGCAGTATAAAAATGATATATTTACTCAATATTAATTCAATATTTTTACTATTGATTGAGATGTTTCCTACTTAGAGTAGATGATGAAAACTAATTTCCAGCAACGGAGTAAGCCAATAGAATTATTGATATTGGAACGAGAGATAAATTTTAGGCTTTCGTTTTGGGTTTGGGTTTGGGTTTATCGGCCGGACTTAAAAAACCAATCGCTAAGCCAGATATCATATTAATTATTTGTTGAATAATTCAGCTTCGATGTCATTAAACCCTTTAAACTCTAAAGCATTTCCAGATGGGTCTCTAAAAAATAGTGTCCCTTGCTCTCCGGGCTGCCCTGCAAAACGTATGTAGGGTTCAATGATAAACTCATCAATCCTTTTTGATAAGTTGTCTGCAAGAATTTTCCAGTCTGACATTTTAAGCACAACACCAAAATGTGGAACGGGCACTCCATGGCCATCGACATGATTCGAATTATTTTCAACTTTTCCTTGTTTGCCAATATTGGGATTTAAATGGGTGACTAATTGATGTCCCATCATATTAAAATCGATCCAGCAATCACTACTTCGACCTTCTTCAAAGCCAAGAATTTCGCCATAAAATTTACGCGCTTCGGTTAAGTCTCTCACTTGGATCGCTAAATGAAATGGTGTCAGTTTCATATTGATTTCTCTTGAATTAATTGCTCTGTTTTAGTTGTTTTATCGAATAACTTGAACCAAATCTCCGATTGATATTTCGCCAATATCTCTAGCGATTAGATTCATACCAAACATAACCCCATTTTGATTTCTGCGATACTTAGAAAGCGTTCGTAATGGTTGACCCTCTTGGTTTTTCTTACCGGTACTGGGATCAACGGTTGTCAAAACACATCGGCTACATTGTTTGACCAGATCAAATGTAAGATCACCGATTTTAATTTTTTTCCATTCATCTTCCGCAAAAGCATCACAGCCATCAATGACAATATTAGGTCTAAAATTCTGCATTGAAACCGGTTTATCGAGGCGAGAGTTGAGATCATTGAGCGAGCTTTTTGAGATAAGTAAAATAGGAAAACCATCGGCAAAACTCACAACGTCACCTTGTTGGGAATATTTAATATCGGACTTTCTAGGTTGATTGAAATCATACTGCACTAGATATACCGTTTGATTTAGATAGCGACTAAACCATTGGTTAGTTTGCTCATTCGCAACAAAGGCTTTACAGAGGTCCCCCCACACTTCAACTTCTTTTTGATTCTTAGTAAACACAGAGGCGTCCAGTTGTAGCTCACCCACACTAGCATGTTTTAAACTTAATGCTTGTTGCAATTGATTGATCTTTATCATAGCGAGCTGGGGATGTTTTCGTTGAGAAATAAATTTTCCCTGGGCATCCACAAGCATCATGCAGCGGTCACCGGCTAAGCCAAAAGGTTCTACCGATGTTCGGTTTAACGATAAACCGGCAATTGATTTGATTGGGTATTGATAGAGACCCGTCAGTTGAATTGTCATTTTTCAGTTCGCATTTAATTGTTTTTGAGTGGATAGATTAGTTGCTCTAATCCATTTACTTTTATTTCGTAAGTTAATTGCAGTAACTCGCCTAGATTTCCTTGAGGAAAACCATTACGAGCGAACCAAACAAGATAAGGTTCTGGCAATTCTATTAGCTTTCTGCCTTTGTATTTACCAAAAGGCATGCTCATATTAGCCACAAGCTTGAGATTATTTTGATCGAACATTGAATTCCTTTAAGTGTTTAGCGCTTTCTCTTCTTTTTGTTGCTTTTGCGCGCTTCCTTTTTGGCAGCTTTTTCCTTAATAATGCGCTCTACTTCGATCAATTCTTGCTCGACCATTTTTGGCGTTTCTAAACTTATCTTACCAAAAACGGTTGTCCTCAATTCATTGATCACTATTTTTGATACGCGATCGAGATCGACTCGACCACCGGCTCTTAGACAGCCTCTCTTCGTTCCGATCTGTTCTAACAGTTCGATTGGTTCAACCGACAAGTCGGCTAACTCATAATGCTGAGCCAGCAGTTCTGGGTAAGCATTTTGCAAGTATTCAATTGCATAGTACGCGATATCGGAGTACTCAACGACCGTATCTTTTATTGAGCCAATCACTGCGAGTCGATAACTGGAGTGGTCATTTTCGATTTTAGGCCAAAGGAAACCGGGGGTATCAAACAAAATCACACCAGAGTCCAGATCAATGCGTTGTTGGCGCTTGGTCACCGCAGGCTCATTGCCCACTTTTGCGATGGTTCGGTCGGAAAGAATATTAATGATGGTGGATTTCCCAACATTAGGAATTCCCATTATCATGGCTTTTATCGGTTTATCTTTGGCAGCGTGGTTTGGAAAAAGCTTGTGACAGAGGGTCATCAACTTTTTTACTTGCTCCGGCTGGCGACTGCTTACAGCTAAAGACTTAGTGGCTTGCTGCTGGTCAAACGCTTCGATCCATTGAGATGTCAATTTAGGATCGGCTAGGTCGCATTTATTAAGTACTCGAATCACCGGTTTCGGGCGCGCAGAATCGGCAAGCAATTTAGCGACCATTGGATTCGTGCTGCTATATGGGATTCGAGCATCCACCACTTCGATCACAAGATCAACCTGGGGCAATGCTTCGCGGATCTCTTTTTGAGCCTTATGCATATGCCCTGGGTACCACTGAATGGCCATTTGTAATTACTTCCTTCAATAGACTACAATCAACACAACAACATTATCTATTAATTTGCTAGATCTATCAAAATATGACGTTTTTCAGAGATTTTCCTTCAGCTCGGTAAAATCACGTCATTATTTAGGAGGAAAAATGAGCGAAACAGATAGAAGAATGTACCAACGTGTCAGTTTCGACCGAAATGCACAACTTACCTCAGGCGAACAAACCTTTGCTTGCCAGGTCACCGACTTATCACTAAAGGGCGTTTTAATTCGACCATTTGGCGTGGTTCGTGCCGAGATTGGCGCGCTGTTTACTTTGACGATTCCACTGGTGGAAAATGACGATGAGACGGATCTAAACATCGTGATGGAAATAGAATTGGCGCACTCTAATCCTGACGGCCTTGGGTTCTGTTGTAAATCGATTGACCTCGATAGCATTACCCATTTACGTCAAATTGTGGAATTAAACTCAACCAGCCCTGAACTACTCGACCGCGATCTCGAACAGCTTGTAGTGAATTAATTCAATATTACAACTCGGTAAGTGCTTGAAGCGCCTCTTGTAAGTGATTAACGCCGATCACCTTGACCCCTGCAATGGCTTTTTTTGGGGTATTAGATTTTGACGTAATAACTGTTTTGAAACCATGCTTAGCAGCCTCTTTTATACGTTCCTGACCATTCGGAACCGGTCGAATCTCTCCAGCCAACCCCAACTCGCCAAAGACGATCAAACTTTGTGGCAAAACCTGATTTCGTAAGCTAGAAACGGCGGCTAACACCTGCGCTAAATCGGCGCTGGTTTCCATGACCCTAACCCCACCGACGACGTTTAGAAAGATATCTTGATCGTGGCAAAACACACCGCCATGGCGTGATAAAACCGCCAGCAGCATTGAAAGTCGATTTTGATCCAGCCCAATTGCGACACGCTTAGCATGGCTTCCATGAGCCTCATCAACTAACGCTTGGACCTCGACAAGCATTGGTCGAGAACCTTCCCAAGTAACCGTCACCACACTACCTGCTGCCGGTTGTTGATAGCGTGATAGAAAAATTGCGGATGGGTTTTGTACTTCTTTGAGGCCTTCCTCGGTCATCGCGAAAACGCCTAATTCATTAACCGCGCCAAACCGATTTTTAACCGCCCGTAGGATA
This sequence comes from Kangiellaceae bacterium, assembly GCA_965230525.1. Taxonomy (GTDB): domain Bacteria; phylum Pseudomonadota; class Gammaproteobacteria; order Enterobacterales; family Kangiellaceae. The sequence goes on along the minus strand of OZ246008.1, from coordinate 1,610,744 downwards.
CGATAGCGACCGTCTCGCTCGCCTTCAAAATATAACACCGCATCAACCATATGTTCCAGAACTCGGGGGCCAGCCAACGCCCCATCTTTGGTCACATGACCAACCACAAATAATGCAATCCCCATTTGTTTAGCAAATTTAACTAACTGCGCGGTACTTTCTCTGACCTGAGCAACTCCGCCAGGCGCTGATTGAAGATATTCGGTGTATATGGTCTGAATAGAGTCAATCACCATCACTTGGGGCTTATGCAGCTGCGCTGTAGCGATGATGGTTTCAACTTTAGTCTCGGTTAATAAATTTAGATTATCCCCGTTTAACCCCAACCGAGCGGCTCTCATCGAAATTTGTTCGGCTGACTCCTCGCCGGTGACATAAATGGCGTCCAACGACTCGCTAAGCTTACACAGAGATTGCAATAGAATAGTCGATTTACCGATTCCGGGATCACCACCTAGCAGCACAACTGAACCCGGTACCAGTCCGCCGCCTAACACTCGGTCCAGTTCACTCATGCTGGAAGCAATTCGGACAGTGTCAGACTGCTTCACATTACTCAGTTTCTGTAATTGAGCCTTGGCACCCGCGTAGCCCGCAAAGCGGCCACTGGTAGTTTGTTTTCCAGCATCCACTTGTTCAACCAAACTGTTCCATTCGCCACAATCAGCGCATTGCCCTCCCCATTTAGGCGAAATAGCACCGCATTGATTGCAAACGTACTGGACTTTGTTCTTGGACATGGCAAATTCGATTTTTGATCTCAAAAGAACTATATTACTATAATCGACATATCAATAGTAACTGAACAATTACAACTGGTAGCGGTTTGTTACGATTAAATAAAAAACTTACAAATTTCGAATCGATCAGGGTCACATCACAAGACATAATAAACTCAAAGTTATGAGCCAAAGCGTTTTACGCCAATGGCCATCGAGACCAAAACAATAGGAAGACTTGATGGAGACAGTTTCGCCCAACAGCCATACTTGGTACGAGCGAATTCTAAATATAGTAAGTGTCGTAAAACCGGGTGAAGGTAAAAGTACCTTATTGCTTACCTTGAATGCCTGTGCGCTACTCACTGCCTACTATTTACTCAAAGTTATTAGAGAACCGCTAGTACTTGCATACGGCGGTGCTGAATATAAGAGTTATGCCACTGCGATTCAGGCGGGTCTTTTGACTTTAATGCTGCCCTTCTTTTCGGCCCTTTATCATCGATATGCTGACCGAAAAAATCGCAGTAACATCACTAATAAAGTTCTATTGTTTTTTGTTGCAAACTTGTTACTTTTCGCCGCACTACAATATTTTAATGTCAATATTGGAATGGCATTCTATGTCTGGCTGGGAATTTTTAGCGTGATGGTGCTCGCTCAATTTTGGGCTTTCGCGGCGGACTGTTTTAGTGTGAAATGCGGCCAAAGGCTTTTCGTCATACTTGCGGTTGGTGCAACATTTGGTGCTTGGGTCGGCTCTCGGGTAGCGGGTCCACTCTTTCCTCTTGTTGGCATCGTCGGCATTTTGCTGATAGCTAGCGGATTACTACTGCTATCAATTTATTTAACTGCCTCCGTCGAACAAACCATTCCATCGGAGGCGGCCAACGACGAGCCGCTAAAAGCGGAGGAAGGAAATCAGTGGCTAGATGGATTTGCAGTGGTATTTAATAGCAGTTATCTTCTCAAAATAGCCATGTTTGTGGTGTTGCTTGTTTTTATCAATTCCACCGGTGAATATATTTTAGCTCGATTAGTCAGTGAAGAAAGTGCGGCTTTAATGGCGAGTCAAGCTATTACTAACGAAGCGCAGTGGCAAGGCCAGTTTTATTCGGATTATTATTCATGGATAACATTGGGAAGCTTTGTTATCCAACTGTTTTTTGTGTCGCGGCTTTTTAAGTGGCTAGGTTTACGCGGTTCGGTATTAATTCTCCCGGTCATTATGATTATTGGCTATAGCTTGATGCTATTCTTTCCGATATTTTCTTTGATTAAAATATTGATGACCGCGGAAAATAGCGCCAACTATTCGATTCAAAATACCACGCGTCATGCGCTCTTCTTGCCGGTGCCACGAAAGTTAAAGTACCTTGGAAAAACTACCATTGATACCTTCTTTTTTCGATTTGGCGATTTACTTTACGGTGGGTTTATTTTTATTGGTACTCAATACTTTGATTTAAGCGTGAGCCATTTTATTGCTGCAAACCTCATTTTGGCAGTGGCTCTCTTTACCTTAGCGTGGAAAGTTGGTCATAGTAACTTACTGGAAGTTCAAAAAACCAAGGGCAACTCACCCCCCGAAGTAAAAGCGATGGTTCCTAATTTACATATGCCTTCTGGGGCGCTTTCAAAATTTAGCATCAGTGAGTGCACATTTGTCGATCCGGATATTGGCGACGCACTAAAATTCGACGCCATGTTACAAGATGGAGCCCCTTTACCAAATTGGATAAAATTTGACAGAATTACTCGAACTTTTACATTTAGTCCGCCCGAAGAACATGTTGCAGAATACAATATAAAGGTGACTGCTACCGACTTCGAGGGACTTACAGCATCCACAGAGATTCAAGTACGTTTTTACAGTACCGCCAGCTAACAGAGGAATACAAAGTGAAACATTTACCATTTAGTGCATCCTTCGGCCGCATTCTAATTGTTCTCAATCTTTGCTTTATTTCTAATTTAGTGATTGCTGAAACAGCGACAAAAGAAGACGGTATAGAAACCAACACTAACGCCGAAACCCAGATTGAAGCAAAGATCAAAGCCGATAATGAAACCATCAGTATTGATTACTCTCAGCTAAAGTTTGAAACCACACAAGATATATTGGTTGTTGGTGATATTCATGGTGCCTATAAAGAAATAAAGCAGACTTTAAAAACAGTGGGAATTATTGATGAATCTGAAAACTGGATTGGCGAATCAAAACACCTAGTCAGCTTAGGTGATCTGCTAGACAGAGGCCCCGCAAGTCGCAAAGTGATGGATCTATTCATCAAGTTAGAGCAACAGGCCGCTCAGGCTGGTGGTCGACTTCATATAGTGCTGGGCAACCATGAAGTTATGAATCTAATTGGTGACTTAAGGTATCTCTCTAAGCAGGAGATTGCAGAATTTGCCGCTGATGAAACCGTACAGATGCGTGAACAAGCTTATTTGAACTTTCTGAAAACCAATAACGCAAAAGACTCAGTAGAGCTAAAAGAAAATTTTGAAAAAGCCTACCCAGCCGGCTACTTTGCTAGACTAAACGCCTTTTCTCCAGAAGGTAAATATGGCAGCTGGTTATTAAAACTTCCCTTTGTGGTGCAAATAAATGACAAACTTTTTGCACATGGCGGCCTTTCTAAATTAACGCATGACTACTCATTAGAAGCGTTTAATGCAGAAGCTAAAGAAGGCCTGGTTAAATACTTGAAGCTGTGGCAGCTCATTGCAAATCGATATTCGCTCTCGCTTTTGACACCTTATAAACAGCGAACAGAGCTGATTCAATCGCGTGCTAAATCGAAAGACTTTAAGCGATACACTCGCGCTAAGAGTCACTTTATCTTAACTTCTCAAGGTCCGACATGGTATCGTGGAAATGCATTATGTCACCCTTATTTTGAACAAGAAATTCTAGATAAAACCTTGTCTCGCTGGGACGCAAAACAACTTTGGGTAGGTCATACAACTTCACAAAGTCGCCAACCATTAGATCGATTAGATGGCAAGTTAACCATTATTGATACCGGTATGCTAGCCAGTCACTATAAAGGCGCGCCTTGGATTGCAAAGATAAGCAATGGTCAACCTGCCACTTTTGTTCACGGCCTAACGGGCAAAAAAGGTCAATCAACCACAGCACCGGCGCGAGAATGGAGCAACCCGTTTAACTTTAGCGATGCTCAAGTCGAAGACTTTTTACGTAATGCCTCAATCAAGAAAGTGGGAAAAACCAAAGAAGGGAAAACGCGTCCATTCAAAGTAGAACTAACTCGAGATGGCAAACTGATTAAAGGAATTTTTAAGTATTTTGACTCAAGTTCCAATACTCGCAGCAAACGAAAGAAGTTTACAAGTGACCGCTATCATCATGAAATCGCCGCTTACAAGCTTGATCGGATGCTCGGTATTGGCTTAGTTCCAGTTACAGTTGAACGCACCATTAGTGGTCAAAGAGGGATTGTGCAAGTCTGGATTGATAGGCTTATTTCTGAGCTAGACATGCTAGAAAAAAATATCCCGTATAGTGGTTACTGCGACCAACAACGCCAAGAGAACTTTCTTAATGCCTTTGACTACTTAATTGCCAATCGTGACAGAAATCAATCAAATGTTCTGTATTCACAAGAAGATATGCAAATTTGGTTTATCGATCATTCTCGTGCTTTTGGGGTAAAGGCAAGACGCACAAAACCCTTAAAAGGTCTTGAAATATCAGTAACCAATCGCTTTAAAAAAGCCCTAGAAAAATTAACCATAGAACAACTCGAAACGATTCGTCCTTGGTTAGAAGCTAAGCAATTGGAAGGGATTATTGAACGTCGAGACAAAATGCTAAGTGGTGATTTTTAATTTTCTGGTCCATAAACTTTCTTTAGCTGCTGATAAGCATCAGTAATTTGGGCAAAACGCTCTGCGTTTCCACCTTGATCGGGATGGTGTCGAAATGCGAGTTGATTATACTGTCGTTTGATCAGTGCTAAACTCACGGTGACATCCGATGCTATTTCTAATTTCTTTAGGTGGTTTGAAAGATCATTAGTTGCTAGGTAGCGCTCCCAAAAATTGCTTAGCATTTGATTGATTTCAGTCTCACTCAGGTCAAAATTAGATTTGTCCAAATAGAACTTTCGTAATTCATCTAATCCACCAACCGCGTTTCCTTCTTGGCTACAATCAATGAGACGGATGTGTAGAGGAGTGATATCGAGTTGCTGCCCAGACAGCACTAATTGCTGGTCAATTTTATAGAGCAAGTTAAATAGGCGAAAGTGTTTACGATACAGACTAGGCTCGTCGGCACAGCCGTCGAAAAAACTAGGATAATTTGTGTCAATATATTTAAGCAATTGATATTCAGTTACTTGGTTTTCATTTGCTTTGATATAATCCATGACTATCGAGTGCATAAATGGTCCTAATTTCAATCAGGTCGTCTGTATTTGCCATTATCTAACAGTTTAGCACATAGAAAATTTAGTCATTTTAGACTTAGGTTATTAATATGAGTGATGAAAAGCAAGAAAAAGCACCGACTACATGGAATGTAATCTCTAGTGTGCTCGCAGCAATGATAGGTGTTCAAAGTGATGAAAATCGTGAACGAGACTTTAAGCATGGAAGCATGGGTAGTTATATCTTCGTCGGTATCGTGGTTGTGGCAATTTTTGTTTTTAGCCTTATCGCGATCGTCAATAGTATTTTGGAAGAAGCTGGCATGTAATGCGAGTGCTGCTAATTAACGCAGGTCATATTTCACTCAAACGGCATTAATCCAGGCAATTCTCGGGAACCCTTTTGAATCGTAAAATAATCAAAGCGAGCATCGCTGAATTAGATGATTTAACGTCATTATTTGACGGCTACCGTCAGTTTTACCAAATGCAAAAAGACCTGCCTCAGTGCAAAAACTTTTTAAAAGATAGGTTAACGCTACACGACTCACTTATCTTTATGGTATACAAAAACGCAACTGCTCAGGCTTTTGCGCAAATATATCCCAGCTTTTCATCCGTCGCCATGCAGCGAATTTGGACGTTAAATGATTTGTTTGTTGGGCAAGCTTATCGTAACGAGGGGATTGCTCGCGATCTGATTGAGTATGTTTTACAAAACGCTAAGCGCGAAGGAGTATTTTCAGTAAAACTAGTCACTGCCAAAACTAACGCGGTCGCTCGTTCGCTCTATCAGTCAATCGGGTTTAAGCTTAACAATACCTTTGAAAGCTACAGCATTAAACCTGATTGAAGCTTGCGAGCATGATTTAATTCACAAAGACATTAGCGGAGACGTTAAACTTTTTCGATAGCTCTCTTACATGTCTTAGTGTGAGCGCTCGCTTACCATTGAGGATTTCAGATACAACGCCTTGGCTACCAATTTCTTTTAACTCTGACTGGCGCACCCCATGCAACTTAATCAAGTACTTCAATGCAGCAAGACCACCGCCGTTTAATGATTCTATCTGTGCTTTCTCATATTTTTGAGCGGCTAGGGCCATCGCTTCTATTAATCCAGACAGCGGGCTATTTTCTCGATTTCCAACCAGCTCAATAGCATCTTCAATATTGTTGAGAAGGGTCACGTAATCTTGATGGTTCTTGGGACAATCAATGGCAGGCGCTACCATATTCCAGTGCTGCATTGCGTTTTCAAGTAATGGATTCACAGTGAGTCTCCTTTAATTACCGATTTAGTGATTACCCGGGATAACATCTTCAACAAGAATAACTTTTGCTTCAAAATTGATAGCAGTATGAGCTAATAAATTAGACTCGGGAATAGGGAATTTAAATGAAGAATTGAAGCCTCGCATATCCCCAAAGACATCTCGAAGCTGCTCGGGATTGTTAAAGTCAGTTTGACTTACTATTTGATACCATCCCTGTAGATGATCGTGTGCCGCGGGATACCTTGCTTGAGCTTCGACAATCCTATGGGTTGCAACAATCTTCAACCTGCTTTCTCCCTTTCCTTCGTTATCTTAAAGGCTCATCTTGGATAAACAAATATTCTATACAAATATTTCTATAAATGTAATAAAAAACTATTTTTTTAGAGCTTTAAGAACGAACGCTTAGTAACAATCGTTGCCAGAATATAGCACATATCATATCTTTTCGGTAAGTGATTTGTTGTGCTTTATTCCACAAAACTCTAATAAAATCAGCAAGATCGGACAACTTAAATTCAATATTTTTATCCCACAATGAGTTATTTCATAGACAAAATTAGCCTTCACTTATAAACTCGCAGAATAATATCATCGTACAAAAAGAATATTTCTATGTATCCCAACATTTACAGCTCAGATAACTTCACGCTAGGCAGTTATGGATTGTTCTTGGCAATCGCTTATTTAACTGGACGCTGGTATTTCTTAGCGCGCTTAGCCGAAAAGGCTCCCAACGCCAAGAACACTGAATTACTAATCATTATGCTCTTATTACTTGGGGTGCTAGGCGCCAAACTCATGTTTTTGTTAAAAAACCCTGAGAAGTCTGACTTGCTATTTTCTGGAACAGGATTTTCTAGCCAAGGCGCACTGTTAGGCGCACTGTTAGCGACTTATATCTACACCCAATTAAACAAGGTCAAACTTCACAAATTATTAGATGCTGCTGCACCAGCCGCTATCTTAGCTTACGCAATTGCAAGAGTCGGCTGCTTTTTGTCAGGAGACGACTGTCACGGCATTGCTTCCTCGGTGCCATGGGCCATGGCTTTTCCTAATGGTATCGAACCAACCCTTGAGAAAGTCCATCCAGTTCCTTTGTATGAAATTATTTACTCTTTGCTAATATTTGCATTTTTAGTCACACGCGATGAAAAGCAACAGAAACCTTACGAACAATTCTTCACACTAATGGGTCTATGGGGCCTCTGTCGCTTTCTAGTTGAATTTCTGACAACCAATGAGCGTATACTTTGGTTTATGAGTGGCTCTCAAATTGGCGCGTTTATGATGTTAATCGCAAGTCTGCTCTATTTTTCATTACATGCAAAAACGGCATCTAAGCATTAAGTCGGCTTCTAGCGCTGCTGTTCAATCAAAGTTTGATGGTTTGGCTGTTTGGCTGTTTGGCTGTTGGATTATTGTGTGTTTGCTGGTTGAGGCGCAGCTCTCTGTTGATTGAGTTTTTGCTAACCGATTACTGGTTGAAAAGCTAAAAAAAAGCCGGGATATACCCGGCTCTTAAAATATTTAAACGAGTGAACGATTAATCTTCTTCTACTTCGTCTTCATCTTCTTCGATAACTGGACGATCGACTAGTTCTACATAAGCCATCGGCGCTTTATCGCCTGTTCTGAAGCCTGCTTTAATGATTCGTAGATAGCCACCTGGACGATCTTGGTAACGCGGACCAAGTTCATCAAATAACTTTCCTACAGCTTCTTTAGAACGAGTTCTTGAAAAAGCTAAGCGACGATTAGCAACAGAATCTGCTTTTGCTAATGTGATTAAAGGTTCTACAACACGACGAAGCTCTTTGGCTTTTGGAAGTGTAGTTTTAATTAATTCATGCTCAATTAAAGAAACAGACATGTTCTTGAACATTGCCTGACGATGGCTCGAGTTTCTATTTAATTGACGACCACTATGACGATGACGCATTTTAATTTACCTGCATTAAGTTATCAGCCTGCAATAGTACTGATATTATTTAGTTTGTGTTATGTAAAAAGTAATCGACTGGATCAATACTTTCTATTAGCGCTTTAAACGATAAAACCCCACATATTACAGTAGGGTTTTATCTGGACTTTATCCTGAGCCTAACAAGGTCTCATTTTAAATGTCGTTAAGAATACTCGCTGGGGGCCAATTCTCTAATCGCATACCTAAAGACAATCCGCGAGAAGCAAGTACGTCTTTGATTTCCGTTAGCGATTTTTTACCAAGATTTGGCGTCTTGAGTAATTCAACTTCAGTACGTTGGATAAGATCCCCAATGTAGTGAATATTTTCTGTCTTAAGACAATTTGCAGAGCGAACAGTCAACTCTAAATCATCTACTGGACGAAGAAGAATCGGATCAATTTCTGGTTCTTCTTTTTCAGGCTCAGCCTGTTTTTCATCTTTTAAGTCAACGAATGCAGCGAGTTGTTGTTGAAGAATAGTCGCACATCGACGAATCGCTTCTTCAGGTTCAACTGTGCCATTTGTTTCTAAATCGATGGTCAACTTGTCAAGGTTAGTACGCTGTTCAACACGAGCAGAGTCAACAACATAAGAAACTCGACGAATTGGGCTAAACGATGCGTCAAGATGCAATCGACCAATACTCAAGTTCTCTTCTTCGTCATCCTTACGCGAAGCAGCGGTTTCATAACCACGTCCGTTACGTACGATAAGACGCATATTGAGCGAACCTTTCTTGGTAAGCGTAGCAATATGGTGCTCTGGATTTACAATCTCAACACCTGCCTGCTCTTCAATATCAGCAGCTGTCACTGCGCCTTCACCTTTCTTCTGTAAGACAAGAACGGCTTCGTCTTTGTCTTCCAACTTAATTGCTAATCCCTTTAAGTTAAGTAGGATATCAATCACATCTTCTTGGACATTTTCGATTGTAGTGTACTCGTGAAGCACACCATCTATTTCAACTTCAACTACTGCGCATCCAGGCATAGAAGAAAGAAGTATTCTGCGGAGAGAGTTCCCTAAAGTGTGCCCGAAACCTCTTTCGAAGGGTTCAAGAACAACCTTAGCTTTACGCTCTCCTAAGTTTTCCACCTTTATCTGACGCGGAGTCAGAAGTTCAGTGACATTGCCCATAGTTAATCCTCTTAAAGTCTTACTTTGAGTAAAGTTCCACGATTAGGTTTTCGTTGATATCAGATGGTAAATCGGAACGCTCTGGGGCATTCTTAAATGTACCTTCCATTTTCTTATCATCAACTTCAACCCAAGCTGGACGCTCTCTTTGCGCCGCAAGTTCCAACGCAGCAACAATACGCGCCTGCTTTTTAGATTTTTCTCTAATAGAGATCACATCTGATGCAGAAACGTTATAAGAAGGAATATTAACAGCTTTACCATTAACTAAAATAGCTTTATGGCTTACTAGCTGACGACCTTCTGAGCGAGTACTACTGAAGCCCATTCGATACACAACGTTATCAAGACGAGATTCTAACAATTGAAGAAGGTTTGAACCTGTCGCACCTTTCAATCTTGCCGCTTCTTTATAATAATTTCTAAATTGCTTTTCGAGCACACCGTAGATACGACGTACTTTTTGCTTTTCTCGTAATTGAAGACCGTAGTCAGACAATCGAGTTCGACGAGCACCATGCACACCAGGTACTTGGTCAATTTTACATTTATCCTCAATAGCACGAACGCCGCTTTTCAGCATTAAGTCAACGCCTTCACGACGTGCTAACTTGAGTTTAGGTCCTATATATCTTGCCATTTTCTATTCTCCAGCAAACCTAAAGTTACACGCGTCGCTTTTTAGGCGGACGACATCCATTATGAGGGATAGGAGTAACATCTGTGATGTTGGTAATCTTGAATCCCGCATTGTTTAAAGCTCTAACAGCCGACTCACGACCTGGACCTGGGCCTTTGACGAATACTTCCATATTCTTCATTCCCATTTCCTTAACCATTTGAGCCACTCTGTCAGCCGCAACCTGTGCAGCAAAAGGCGTGCTTTTACGTGAACCTCTGAATCCTGAACCACCTGCAGTAGTCCAAGCTAGAGCATTGCCTTGTCTGTCAGTTATAGTCACGATTGTGTTATTGAAAGACGCATGGATATGAGCCATTCCGTCTACTACGTGCTTTTTAACCTTTTTACGAGAACGAGGTGTCTTTGCCATAATCGTTATCTCTTAATTGGTTTACGTGGACCCTTACGAGTACGCGCATTTGTTTTAGTACGTTGTCCACGAACAGGAAGACTTCTTCTGTGGCGAATCCCACGAAAACAGCCTAAGTCCATTAAACGCTTGATATTCATAGATACTTCACGTCTCAAATCGCCTTCAATTGTAAATTTAGCGACTTGTCCACGCAGTGATTCTATCTCTGCTTCGGTAAGATCTTTAATCTTTCTGTTTTGATCGATACCAGCTGCATCACAAATCTCTTGTGAACGGCTGCGACCAACACCATAAATCGATGTTAAAGCAATTACCGCATGCTTATGGACTGGAATGTTAATACCAGCTATACGGGCCATTGACCTACTCCCAACATTAGTTCTTTCTCTATCATTTGCACCCACCCGAACTTATGAGGTGGTCGCCCTATAAAAAGGCGCGCAATGATAGCTTCCAAACGGTTAAAAATCAACCGAATATTCAAATTTATGCGATTTACTTTATATCTCAAGCGGGCTACACGCTTATACAAAACAAATTGCGCTATGTTTCTCTTTATTAAGAGATTTTCTAACCTTGACGTTGCTTGTGTCGTGGATCACTACAGATCACACGAACACTACCGTTACGACGGATAACTTTACAGTCACGGCAGATTTTCTTTACAGAAGCTCGAACTTTCATTTTCGTACTCCGATGCTAGAGCGACTTACGGAAATTAGTTACCTAATTCCTGAAGAGCCGTAGTTTTTAAAGTTTGCCTTTTTCAAGACAGAATCATAATCGCGAGAAATTAAATGTGCCTGCACTTGAGACATAAAGTCCATGATGACAACCACAATAATTAGCAACGATGTTCCACCAAACTGGAAAGGCACGTTAAAGATCAAAATTAGGAACTGCGGTAATAGACAAACAGCGGTGATGTAGAGTGCGCCTATTAAGGTTAACCGAGTCATAACTTTATCAACATATTTGGATGTTTGCTCTCCAGGTCTGATCCCGGGAATAAACGCTCCAGATTTTTTCAACTGGTCGGCCGTATCTCTTGGATTATATACAAGCGCAGTGTAGAAGAAGCAGAAAAACATAATTCCAGCTCCGTACATTAGCATGTATAACGGACTTCCAGGCTGCATTTGCTGAGCAAAGCTCTGCAACCACAACATATCTTCGTTTCCTTGCCCCACCCATTGAGCAATGGTGCCAGGAAACAAAATAATACTTGACGCAAATATCGCTGGAATAACACCAGCCATATTAACTTTTAACGGTAGATGTGACGATTGAGCTTGGTACATCTTGCGGCCTTGTTGGCGTTGCGCATAATTAACCACAATTCTACGCTGTCCTCGCTCCATAAATACTACGAATGCGGTGACTACTACAACAACTGCTAAGATAATAATCAAACCAAGTGAATTAATCTCACCTTGTCTAGCTTGCTCGAAAGTTTGTCCCATTGCTGTTGGAAGACCAGCGACGATACCCACAAAAATCAGTACTGAAATACCGTTACCAATACCGCGCTCATTGATTTGCTCACCGAGCCACATCAAGAACATGGTACCTGTCACCAAACTCACTACTGCTCCAAAATAGAAGCTGAAGCCTGGGTTAGGAACCAATCCAGTCATCATGTTAGGGAAATTAGTAGCGATACCAATAGCCTGTAAACACGCAAGAATTAAAGTCAGGTAGCGTGTGTACTGGTTAATCTTACGACGGCCAGCTTCACCTTCTTTCTTAATTTCTTGCAGTCTTGGGTCAACAAAACTAAGAACCTGCAATATAATCGATGCAGAAATGTAGGGCATGATCCCTAGCGCAAACACACTCGCTCTTTCTAAAGCTCCACCAGAAAATACGTTAAATAAAGACAATAACGTACCTGTTTGCTGGTCCATAAACTGCGCCAGTACATTGGAATCAATCCCCGGTACCGGAACAAAAGAACCCATCCGGAAGATGATAATAGCCATCAGCACGAACATTAATCGTTGCTTTAGCTCAGTTAAACCACCACCCGACTTTTTTTCAATTGGAGCTTTTGCCATTTCTACAAATCCCTAAATCAAGTTACTATGCTACAGATCCGCCAGCGGCTTCAATGGCTGCTTGTGCACCTTTAGATACACGAACGCCGTCACCCACTTTCACTGCTTTATTGATGCTTCCAGAAAGCATAACTTTCACTTGCTCAATATTTTTAGTAATTAATCCAGCGGCTCTTAGCGACAGTAAGTCAACTGTTTCGCCTTCAACTTTGTTTAGCTCTGCTAAACGAACTTCTGCAGAAACCAATGATTTACGTGAAGTGAAACCAAACTTAGGTAAACGCTGTTTTAGAGGCATTTGACCACCTTCAAAACCAGGCGCTACTTTACCACCCGAACGCGATTTAAGACCTTTATGACCTCGGCCACAAGTCTTACCAAGAGTAGAACCGATACCTCGGCCAACTCGTTTCGCAGGTTTTTTTGATCCTTCAGCAGGACGTAATGTATTTAAACGCATGATACTAATCCTCCACTCGAACCAAATAGTTAATCGTGTTAACCATACCACGAGTTGAAGGAGTATCTTCAACCTCAACAGTATGTCCAATTCGTCGTAAACCTAAACCGGTTAAACAACCTTTGTGATTCTTCAAGCGTCCGATAGACGATTTCACTTGAGTCACTTTAAATGTCTTTTTTGCAGCCATGGGTTACTCCATGATTTCAGCAACAGACTTTCCACGTTTTGAAGCGACATCTTCCGGAGAAACCATGTCATTCAAACCGCGAATAGTCGCGCGTACGATATTAATTGGATTAGTTGAACCAATGCTTTTTGCTAATACGTTTTCAACGCCAACAACTTCAAAAACAGAGCGCATCGCACCACCAGCAATGATACCTGTACCAGGTGATGCAGGCTGCATGTACACTTTTGAAGCGCCATGATTAGCTTTGATTGGATGCTGTAACGTGTGACCGTCTTTTAGTTCAACTTGAATAAGGTTTCTGCGCGCTTGCTCCATTGCCTTTTGAATTGCTGCAGGAACTTCACGAGCTTTACCACGTCCGAAGCCGACTTTACCATTTCCGTCACCAACAACTGTTAGAGCTGTGAACGAGAATATACGTCCACCCTTAACAACTTTAGCAACACGGTTAACGTTGACTAACTTTTCGACTAATCCGTCGCTATTGTTTGTATCTTGTCTAGCCATCATTTCACCTTTAGAACTGGAGTCCACTTTCGCGAGCAGCATCAGCTAATGCCTTAACACGACCGTGATATTTAAAACCAGAGCGATCAAATGCTACATTTGAAACGCCAGCTTTGGTTGCTCTCTCTGCGATTAAAGCGCCAACAGATTTTGCTGCTTCAACATTACCTGTTGCTTTACCAGCTGCTTTAATGTCTTTTTCAACACTTGATGCAACCGCCAAGACTTTTCCGTTTTCCGCAGAAACAACCTGTGCATATATGTGGCGAGGTGTACGGTTAACGATCAAACGATTAACACCTAACGCCTTCATTTTCGATCGGCTTTTAGTAGCGCGACGAATTCTAGCTTCTTTTTTGTTCATAATGCTGCCCTACTTTTTCTTAGCTTCTTTACGACGGATAACTTCATCCGCGTATTTCACACCTTTACCTTTATAAGGCTCTGGTGGACGATAAGCTCGAATGTTTGCTGCGACCTGACCAACCAATTGCTTATCAATACCTTTAACAACAACTTCAGTATTTGATGGCGTTTCGATTGTAATTCCTTCTGGAATGTCAAATACAACAGGATGAGAGAAACCTAAAGTTAGATCGAGTGACTTGCCAGCAGCTTTTGCTCTGTAACCAACACCCACTAACTGCAATTTCTTTTCGAAACCGTTTGCAATACCTTCAACCATATTGTTGACAAGTGACCGCATAGTTCCGGCTAACGCCATTCCGTTAGACTCACCTTCTTTGGCACCAAAAACAATCTGATTGTCTTCAACTTTAACTTCTACAGAAGGGTGAATTTCCTGCTGTAGACTACCTTTACCGCCCTTTACAGAAACCAATTGACCTTTAACATCAACGGTAATACCTGCTGGAAGCGCGACTGGACTTTTTGCTACTCTAGACATTTGCGCTCTCCTTAAGAAACGATACAGAGAACTTCGCCGCCGTGACCGGTTTTTCTGGCTGCTCTATCCGTCATCACTCCGCGAGAAGTTGAAACGATAGCAATACCTAAACCGTCTAGTACACGTGGTAGCTCATTTGATTTTTTATAAATACGTAGGCTTGGCTTACTAACACGTTTAATCATGTCAATAACCGGACGCCCTTGATGATATTTAAGCTCGATGGATAATTCGGCTTTGCCGTCAACATCTGCTTTTTTGATATCTGTGATATAACCTTCTTCTTTCAATACATTTGCGATTGAAAGTTTTACTTTTGATGAAGGCATTGATACAACTTTTTTGCCAGCTGATTGTCCATTACGGATCCGAGTCAGCATGTCAGCAATAGGATCTTGCATGCTCATTTGTTATTCTCCCAACAATTACCAGCTAGCTTTCACTAAACCAGGAACATCGCCTGACATTGCATGTTCACGTAATTTGTTACGGCTTAAGCCGAACTTACGTAAATAGCCATGTGGACGACCAGTGATATTACAACGATTACGTCGACGAACTGGACTAGCGTCACGAGGTAACTTTTGAAGTGCTACCTGAGCTTCCCAACGTTCTTCGTCACTTTTGTTGAGGTCAACGATAGTTGCTTTTAACTCAGCACGTTTTGCAGCGTACTTAGCAACTAATTTAGCGCGTTTCTTTTCGCGCTGTACCATTGATACTTTAGCCATTGTTATGCGCCCTTTATCGGGAATCGGAAAGCATTCAGTAATTCTCTGCCTTCTTCATCTGTTGTCGCGGAAGTCGTAATAGTAATATCCATACCTCGGATCTTATCTACTTTATCGTAGTCAATCTCTGGAAAGATAATTTGCTCTTTAACACCCATAGAATAATTTCCACGACCGTCAAACGACTTAGGATTTAAACCACGGAAATCACGAATACGTGGAATTGCAATTGAAACTAAACGTTCCATAAATTCCCACATACGCTCTCCGCGCAGAGTTACCTTAGCGCCAATAGGATAGTCATCACGAATTTTGAATCCAGCAATAGATTTGCGGGCTTTCGTCACAACAGGCTTTTGGCCTGAGATAGCTGTTAAGTCATTACAAGCGTTCTCTAGAACTTTTTTATCCCCAACAGCCTCACCCAGACCCATATTCAATGTGATCTTGGTAATCTTAGGGACTTGCATGACAGACTTGTAGCCAAACTTTTCAGTCAAAGCTTGGACAACATCTTTCTTGTAGTAGTCTTGCAGTTTCGCCATTTTAATATACCCAATTTTATCGACAGTTATCTGTCAAAAAATTAATCGACTAGCTCACCGTTCGATTTAAAAATTCGAACACGTTTGCCATCTTCTTGCACTTTAAAACCAACTCGGTCAGCTTTGCCTGTTTTGGCATTAAATAGTGCAACATTTGAAATATCCAAAGGAGCTTCTTTTTCAACAATCCCGCCTTGAACACCAGCCTGCGGGTTTGGTTTAACATGCTTTTTCATCATGTTAACGCCTTCAACTACCACACGACCTTTATCATTAATGATTTTGGTTATTTTGCCGCGTTGACCATTGCTTTTACCGGTCAAAACGATAACTTCATCACCTGTTTTCAGTTTTTGCATTTTGCGTTTCCTCTTAAAGAACTTCAGGCGCTAAAGAAACAATTTTCATAAACTTGTCACCACGCAATTCACGTGTAACAGGTCCGAAAATACGAGTTCCTACAGGCTGTAAGTTTGCATTTAGAAGAACCGCAGCGTTTCCATCAAAACGAATCAAGGATCCGTCTGGACGTCTTACGCCTTTTCGGGTTCTAACAACGACAGCGTTCATTACATCGCCCTTCTTCGCTTTACCGCGAGGAATAGCTTCTTTAACACTGACCTTGATCACATCTCCGATTCTTGCGTATCGGCGGTGTGAGCCTCCAAGAACCTTAATACATTGAACTCGACGAGCACCGCTATTGTCAGCAACATCGAGTGTTGTTTGCATTTGGATCATTGGTTTTCTCCAACTTTACCCACGTAAAACCGGCACATTTTAGGGTGCACCAGCCAAAAGACGCGGGAGTATACCATCATTTAATTGATTCAGCTAACTTTAACAGGCCTAAATTTTAGGCCACTTAAATTAAGCTTTTTCAACAACCTCGACTAACATCCACGATTTGCTTTTTGAAAGCGGTCTGCTTTCTGCAACTGTGACTGTATCGCCCATCTTGCACTCATTACTTTCGTCATGAGCATGTACCTTAGTAGAACGCTTAATGAATTTACCATATAAAGGATGCTTCACTTGACGCTCAATTTTGACTGTGATGGTTTTATCCATCTTGTCGCTAACGACTTTACCAGTCAGAGTTCGCTTAGTTACTTTTTGCTCGCTCATTAGGCTGCTCCTTCCGCGACTGAACTATCAGAAGCCTTGGCTTTTTGATTTAAAACAGTCTTAACACGCGCGATATCGCGACGTACATTTTTTAAAGTGTGAGTTTGTTCAG
Organism: Kangiellaceae bacterium; assembly: GCA_965230525.1. Lineage (GTDB taxonomy): Bacteria > Pseudomonadota > Gammaproteobacteria > Enterobacterales > Kangiellaceae. The sequence goes on along the minus strand of OZ246008.1, from coordinate 1,593,547 downwards.
TCTGAGCTGTTGCTCGCTGCATACGTAAATTAAATTGTTCTTTACGTAGTTCGATAAGCTCATTCTTTAACTCTTCGACACTCTTTTCTTTCAACTCAGAAGCTTTCATTACATTACCGTCCGCTTTACAAAAGTTGTCTTGATAGAAAGCTTAGCTGATGCAAGCTCAAACGCTTCTCTAGCCAAGTTCTCTGGCACACCTTCAACTTCAAACAACATACGTCCTGGTTGAATTTGTGCTACCCAGTATTCCACACTACCTTTACCTTTACCCATACGAACTTCTAATGGCTTTTTAGTAATCGGCTTGTCAGGGAATACTCTGATGTAAACTTTACCTTGACGACGCATGTGACGAGTCATTGCTCGACGAGCTGCTTCAATTTGGCGTGCTGTCATTCGACCTCGGTCAGCTGACTTCAATCCAAACTCACCGAAGCTAACTTTGTGGTCAACAACGCCACGGTTACGCATCTTGTGCTGTTTACGAAATTTCGTTCTTTTAGGTTGTAACATGGTCTTTTCCCCTACTTCTTCTTAGCTCGGGAAGGTCTTTTTTTAGGCTTTTCTTCAGTCGTTGCTTGTGGTTGCTCACCAAAAACTTCGCCTTTGAAAATCCAGACCTTAACACCAATAATTCCGTAAGTTGTGTTTGCTTCAGCAGTTGCATAATCAATATCTGCTCGCAAAGTATGTAGAGGCACTCGACCTTCTCTGTACCACTCTGCACGTGCGATATCTGCACCACCTAAACGACCACCTACTTGAACCTTGATACCTTCCGCTCCAACGCGCATCGTGTTTTGAACTGCGCGCTTCATCGCACGTCGGAACATCACTCGACGCTCTAATTGTGAGGCAATGCCATCAGCAACTAGTTGTGCATCTAATTCTGGCTTACGTACTTGCTCAATGTTGATTTGAGTTTGTACACCGGCCAACTTACCAATTTTCTTTCTTAACTTCTCGATGTCTTCACCTTTCTTACCAATAACAATACCTGGACGAGCCGTGTGAATTGTTACTCGTAGAGCTTTGGCTGGACGCTCAATATCAATTTTTGATACTGATGCACGAGAAAGTTCTTTAAATAGCCATTCACGAATTTGAATATCGCTGGCTAATAGATCCGCATATTGACCGCGTTCAGCATACCAAACAGAGTTATGCTTCTTTACGATGCCTAGGCGAATACCGGTTGGATGTACTTTTTGACCCATGGTTTATCTCCTAGTTATCCGATACTTTGACGGTAATATGACAAGAGCGCTTAAACATGCGATCCGCACGACCTTTAGAGCGAGTTTTAATACGCTTTAAAGTCGGACCGGCATCAACAAAAATGGTTGATACTTTAAGCTCATCGATATCTGCTCCATCGTTATGCTCGGCATTAGCAATGGCAGAATTTAAAACTTTTTGAATCATCTCAGCAGCTTTTTTGTTGCTAAACTTTAATAAGTTAAGCGCATTTTCTACTGGCAATCCTCTCACCTGATCCGCAACTAAGCGAGCTTTTTGAGGAGAGATTCTTGCGTGACGTAAAACAGCTTGAGTTTCCATCATTTTCTCCTATCGCTTCGCTTTCTTGTCGGCAATGTGTCCACGGTAAGTACGCGTTGGAGCAAATTCGCCCAACTTGTGACCAACCATGTCTTCATTGATAGATACTGGTACGTGTTGACGGCCATTATGAATGGCAATCGTTAATCCAACCATTTCTGGCGAAATCATTGAACGACGAGACCAGGTCTTAATCGGCTTTCGGCTATTTGAGGCCACTGCGTCTTCAACCTTCTTAAGAAGATGAAGATCGATAAATGGCCCTTTCTTAAGTGAACGTGGCACGATTTAATCCTCTATTTACGATTACGACGACGGACAATTAACTTGTCAGTGCGTTTGTTACTACGAGTCTTCTTGCCCTTAGTTGGCGTACCCCAAGGTGAAACGGGGTGTCTACCACCTGAGGTTCTTCCCTCACCACCGCCATGCGGATGGTCGACTGGGTTCATAGCAACGCCTCGAACAGTAGGTCGTACTCCACGCCATCTAGACGCACCGGCTTTACCCAGTGAACGTAGCATGTGTTCTGCGTTACCAACTTCCCCAACAGTTGCACGACACTCGGCTAAAACTTTACGCATCTCTCCACTTCTTAAACGAAGAGTTGCATAAGCACCGTCACGAGCAATCAATTGGACGTAAGTACCAGCAGACCGAGCGATTTGAGCACCTTTACCAGGCTTCATTTCGACACAGTGTACTGTTGTACCCACTGGAATATTTCTAAGTGGTAAAGTATTACCCGACTTAATCGGAGCATCTTCACCTGACTGGATTTGATCGCCAGCCTTCATCCCTTTTGGTGCGATAACGTATCGTCTCTCACCATCTGCATAAAGAACGAGTGCGATGTTTGCACTGCGATTTGGATCATATTCCAAACGCTCAACTTTAGCAGGGATGCTGTCTTTATTTCTTTTGAAATCGATCATGCGATAGTGTTGCTTGTGCCCACCACCAATATGACGAGTTGTGATTCGACCGTTGTTGTTACGACCGCCACTCTTAGATTTCTTTTCTAGTAAAGGCGCGTAAGGAGCACCTTTATGCAAATCTGGGTTGACCACTTTGACAACAAAGCGACGACCTGGAGATGTTGGTTTAGCTTTTAATAGAGCCATCTTAATTCCCCTTACGCGTCCGCGCCTACGAAGTCTATGTCTTGCCCTTCTTCAAGCGTGACATAAGCTTTTTTCCAATCGGAACGACGACCAGAAATTTGACCAGTTCGCTTGTTTTTACCTTTCATGACAAGAGTTGAAACGTTTTCAACTTTGACATCAAACATAAGTTCAACGGCCTTTTTAATTTCTAGTTTTGTCGCAGTCTTTGCAACTTTAAAAACGAACTCACCACGATCTGCTGCGAAACTCGCCTTTTCAGATACGTGAGGCGCTAATAAGATGCTCATGATTCTTTCTTGGTTCATCCCCACAACTCCTCTAATTTCTTAACTGCTTCAACAGTCATTACAACTTTGTCGAAAGCAATTAAACTCACTGGGTCGCAGGCTTGGATATCACGTACATCTACTTTGTGTAGATTTCTGGCAGCCAAGTATAGGTTTTCTTCAACTTTATCAGTGACGATTAAAGCTTCAGTCAATCCGTATTCTGCTAACTTGCTTACCAAACCTTTGGTTTTTGGTGTTTCAACATCAAACGATTCAACAATCAATAATCGCTCTTGTCTTACAAGTTCAGAAAGAATGCATTGCATAGCACCGCGATACATCTTGCGATTAACTTTTTGTGAATGATCTTGTGGACTCGCTGCAAAAGTAACACCACCCGTTCTCCAGATAGGACTACGAATAGTTCCAGCTCTGGCACGGCCAGTTCCTTTTTGTCGCCATGGCTTAGCGCCACCGCCACTTACTGCACTGCGATTTTTTTGAGCTCGCGTTCCAGCTCTTGAGCCAGCCATGTATGCAACAACAACTTGGTGAACAAGTGCTTCGTTGAATTCACGACCGAAAGCTACATCTGAAACTTCAACAGATGATGCTTTTTTCTTACCTGTTACAGATAAATTAAGTTCCATTATCCATTCTCCCCTAAAGCTTAACAGCTGGACGTACAATTACATCGCTGCCTTTGGCGCCAGGTACAGCACCTTTGATTAGAAGAACATTTCGCTCAGCATCGACACGAACAATTGTTAGGTTTTGCGTTGTAGAACGCTCAGCACCCATATGGCCAGACATCTTCTTGCCTTTGAATACTTTACCTGGAGATTGGTTCTGTCCGATTGAACCGTTCGATCTGTGGGAAATAGAGTTACCATGGGTAGCGTCTTGCATGGAGAAATTCCATCGCTTTACACCGCCTTGAAAACCTTTACCTTTTGACATGCCAGTCACGTCAACAAGCTGACCATTTTCAAAAATATCAACTTTGATTTCTCCGCCGGCTTCGTAGCCGTCTAAAGAATCAAGGCGAAATTCCCAAAGACCTCGTCCAGCTTCTACACCTGCTTTTTTGAAGTGTCCAGCTTGTGGGCGAGTTACTCGGTTCGCTTTACGCTCACCGGTAGTCACTTGGATTGCTTGATAGCCGTCGTTGTCTTTTGTTTTAACCTGGGAGATTCGATTTGCAGCGACTTCGATCACTGTAACTGGTGTAGAAACACCATTTTCATCGAACACTCGGGTCATGCCGCATTTGCGACCAACAATTCCGATTGCCATTATAAAAACCCTCTATTGATGTTGCTTATTTAATTGTTGCTCTAACAAAGCTAGAAGCAACGCAACTAAAATTCCGCTCGGTCAAGAAATTCATCGACCAAACGACTCATAATCGTCTTACGAAAGACTAATTTGTACGTCGACACCAGCAGCTAAGTCGAGCTTCATTAAAGCATCGACTGTCTTTTCTGTTGGTTCTTCGATATCTACCATGCGTTTATGCGTGCGTATTTCGTATTGGTCTCGCGCGTCTTTGTTGACATGCGGAGAGATCAATATGGTGTATCGCTCTTTGCGCGTAGGTAATGGAATAGGACCACGAACTTGTGCGCCAGTACGTTTAGCAGTGTTGACGATCTCAAGAGTCGATAAATCGATAAGCTTGTGATCAAACGATTTTAAACGTATTCGGATTCGCTGCTTAGCCATAGCAAAGAAACTCCAAAGTTAATTAATAAACAGTTAAAAACCGCCCTCCCCTAAATCTTATTAAGGAACGCGGATTAAAATTCTTATCGACCAAAATTAGGTCGGTTGTTATGGCACCCTATTAAAACTGTGCCACAGAGCCCTTTGATAGGCTTTTCAACTCGGCTTTAGCCAAATTGGGAGGCGCATTATATAGAATGCATTTAGGTAAAACAACCCGAACTCAAGTTTATTTCACGATTATTCAGTGAATAGTCGCTTTCAAGTACTATTCCCTTTATGTTTGCTTATCTTATTGCCACAAAAAAGCCGCAAAAAGCGGCTTTTTTGTTTGATGTCATGCCTATAAGAAGCATGCAAAAATACAACCTTAGCTGTTACCTGAATTGTCATCTGAGCTTTCAGCTGGGGCTTGCTCAGTTGCTTCTTCTTGCGCTGGAGGTGGATCAAGCAATGCTTTACGACTCAAGCGGATCCTTCCTTGTCGGTCGACTTCTAACACTTTGACATCAAGCTCTTGGCCCACTTCAAGATAATCAGCCACCTTGTTAACTCTCTCATGAGCAATTTGAGAAATATGAAGCAAGCCTGTCTTATTGCCCATAAAGTCAACGAATGCACCAAAATCTGCAATTTTGGCAACTTTTCCGTTATAGGTCTTGCCAGCTTCAACATCTTCCGTAAGTTCTTTCACTCGTTGAATCGCCAGATCAGAAGCCGCTTTCTCAACCGCTGCAATTTTAACCGTACCATCTTCTTCGATTTCAATCGTTGCTCCGGTTTCTTCGGTTAAAGCACGAATGGTAGAGCCGCCCTTGCCGATAACATCGCCAATTTTTTGGGGATCGATCTTAACAAGTGTAATTCGCGGTGCAAACTCAGAGATTTCACTATTAGGCGTAGCAATCGCTTCGTTCATAGTTTTCAAGATATGCAGTCGTCCACCTTTTGCTTGGTGAAGGGCTTTCTCCATAATCTCTTGGTTGATACCTTCGATTTTAATGTCCATTTGTAGTGCTGTGATACCTGCCTCAGTACCCGCCACTTTAAAGTCCATATCACCTAAGTGATCTTCATCACCAAGAATATCTGATAGTACTACGTAGTTATCACCTTCTTTGACTAATCCCATGGCAATACCAGCAACGGGGGCTTTAGTTGGAACACCGGCATCCATAAGCGCTAAGCTCGTACCACAAACTGAAGCCATAGAACTTGAACCGTTTGACTCAGTGATTTCCGAAACAACGCGAATGGTGTATGGGAATTCTTCATTGGAAGGGATTACGGCCTGCATACCGCGCTTGGCTAGCTTTCCATGGCCAATTTCACGTCGCTTTGGCGCGCCCATAAACCCAGCTTCGCCTACACAGTAAGGAGGAAAGTTATAGTGCAACATAAATGTCTCTTTCGATTCACCAAACAATCCATCAACGATCTGACCATCTCGTTCTGTACCTAAAGTTGCGACAACTAAGGCTTGAGTTTCACCACGAGTAAAAAGAGCCGAACCATGAGTTCTTGGTAATACGCCTGTACGTATATAAAGCGCTCTCACCATGTCGTGCTCACGACCATCGATTCGAGGCTCACCCGCGATTACACGCGTTCTTACCACTGACTTTTCAATTTTTGAAAATGCTGATTTAACTTCATCCGCACTTGGAGAGTCTTCTGCGTCAGAGACTAATGCTTCTACTGCAGCTTCCTTAATTTCAGACAGCTTGTCTTGACGAGCCATTTTGTCAGCAATAGCGTATGCAGCTGTAATCGCCTCTTTTGAGTTAGCTTCAACCTGGGTAATAACACTGGTGTTTTCTGCTGGTGCTTGCCAGTCCCATTTTGGCGTGTTGACTTCTGCTGCAAATTCGCTGATGGCTTTAATCACCACTTGCATCTCGTTGAAACCATACATTACAGCACCTAACATAACTGACTCAGAAAGCTCTTTCGCTTCCGATTCAACCATAAGCACCGCATTTTCTGTCCCGGCAACCGCAAGGTCGAGCTCAGACTCTGCCATTTCGTCCACACTACCATTAAGAATGTATTCACCATTCTTATAGCCAACTCTTGCAGCGCCAACAGGTCCATTAAATGGAAGTCCAGAAACAGAAAGCGAAGCAGATGCGCCAATTAATGCGACCAATTGTGGATCGACTTGCGGGTTAATAGAAATGACCGTACAAACAATTTGTACTTCATTCATAAACCCTTTAGGGAATAGTGGTCTTAATGGGCGGTCAATCAATCTTGCCGTCAATGTTTCGCCATCAGAAGGTCTGTTTTCTCTTTTAATAAAGCCGCTCGGGATTTTACCTGCTGCGTAACGTTTTTCTTGATAGTTTACGGTTAATGGAAAGAAGTTTTGACCTTCTTTAACTTCTTTTTTACCAACCGTAGATACTAATACTGTGGTTCCCTCAACATCGATGATGACACATCCTGAGGCTTGTCTGGCGATTTCACCAGTTTCTAAAGTGACGGTTCTATTACCGTATTGAAATGACTTTTTTATAGGATTCATTCGTATTCCTTGTTTTTCTATTTTTAAATTTGCCTAGACTATTCAGTTGATGTCTTTAATAAAACCTCAATAGAATAACCTAGACGTGATTACACCCCAATTAAGGGGTCGCGTTATTATACCTAATACTCAAAGAGCGTAAATTGCAAAAAAGGGGCTCAAAGCCCCTTTTCTTTAAATCTCTTGATTATCGACGTAAGCCAAGTTTTCCGATAAGGCTTGTGTATCGAGTCACATCTTTACCCTTCAGGTAGTCTAGTAGCTTTCGACGCTGACTTACCATTCTCAATAAACCTCTTCGAGAGTGATGATCATGGATATGTTGCTTGAAATGACCTTGTAAGTGATTAATTTGATGACTTAACAAGGCTACTTGAACTTCAGGAGAACCGGTGTCGTTTTCACCACGACCGTATTCGCTGACGATGTTAGCTTTAGCTTCTGCACTTAGTGACATTAAATATACTCCAAAATAGTACTGCATTAATATAAAGCAAAGCCAATCACTAATTCAGCTCTGCCAAGACGGGCGCGATTTTACATGAGAGCCTATCGACAGGCAAGGCTCGCTAAGCATATTTATGCTCGAAAGGGCTTTATCTTCAACATTCTTAAGCCAATTAAGCAATATTTCGCGCTAAATCGCTATCACTCCAGCTTTAAAAAGCACCTGATTATGTCGCAATTTGTCGTTTTTTAGTCGCTCAGTCACATTTTGAAACCAAGCGAAACATTAACCGGCAGATTGCCGCTAAGCGAAGCCGTAAGATTAACTTAAGTTAAAACGCAACTCGCATTGCGAATAAAAATTAGGAGAACTTTCGATGCTGCAGAACTATCATCCCCAATCAACCGCTAAAAAGCAATTTGCTAACTGCCAACTCGATCCCGCATTTCAAACCCTTACCACTCCGAATAAGGTCGTACGTCTGCGCGGTAAACTATTCTCCGTACTGTCATGCTTAGTCGATAATCAAAATAATTTAGTTACTCGCAAGCAACTTATTGATCAATGCTGGGGAGGCAACAGCTTCACAGGAGAAAAAGCGGTTACACATGCGATTTGCCAATTAAGAAAAATATTAAGAGAACTCAACATTTCGGTTTCCATCACCACACTTTCCAAGCAAGGTTATGTGTTTACCCAAGTCGACTTGTCCAATTTTAATGAGTTTCAAGTAAACCGAGCGAGCTTGGCTTCCAAGTAATGGGAGAAAGATTTTGCGCAAAAATATCTCTTATAGAGATTTTATGGCCACTTTTTTAATAAAAAGAGGAATTTATACTTGTTATACGATTTTTTTCGTAGTTAAATACGACATAGTTCGTAGGAATTGATTCGTAGATTGGAGAAGGTAATATGTCATCTTTGAGTAACGTCGCAAATGAAACCCACCCATTGGAACTATCGGGCAATCGACTCAATAGTCAGTTACAAACCATTCAAGTCGACGATCAACTTATCCGATTACGCAGCAAACTGTGGCAAGTACTTGAACATCTTGTAGCAAATAGAAACCAGCTAGTTACTCGACAGACACTTATTGATATTTGTTGGAACGGGAATAGTTATACGGGAGAACAAGGATTAACCCATACTATTTGTCACCTTCGTCGACTTATTAAAAAATTTGATATTAATGCAAAAATTACAACTATCCCAAAGCGAGGATATGTTTTACAAGATTCCACACCAGACTATCAAACTTATAGTAATGAAAATGTAGTTGCTTACAACCAAGCAAAAAATAATATTCAAAAAAAAAAGAATTAATTCTATGGGCGGATAATTTTATACCACTGAAATTATTAAATTAAAAATAATCATTTTCGACTTGCTTCAAAGTAGCAAAAGCGAGTCAAAACTGTGTTTATTTCACTAAAAATCTACACATTTATTTTTATAATCTATTTATAAAAACAAAACCCGCCAATACTCGCGCCCCGAGCTAAACCACAGTTGTATTTTTATTTTTTTACTCCACCCTCAAACTTATCAGCACGTGTTTCCTTCACTTGTTATTTTTGCAGTTGGCCGTGTTTATTTTTGTGATTTTTATTATTAAATATTACTTAATCTCAAATTAAATATTTTTTAATTTTTTTAGAAATAATTTGTGACATCAAGGAAATATAAATTCAATGTTTTGTCAATAACAAATCAACTTTCTTGAATTGATATTGAATTTCTAATCTGTTTTTATTGACTAGCGAATGACACATAAAAACACGAGTGTTTTTTTTGCTAACTATTATGTCAACTAACACATGATCAACAGGGTAAACAAATTATGAATATTAATAAGTACAGAAAAAAATCTATTGCGACAGCGATTCGCTCCGCAATGATTGCAACGACCGGAGCGATTCTTTTGAATACGCCAACGGTCGTTATTGCTGAAGAAGATGATGAGAAAAAAATCGTCATTACGGGCAGTCGTATTAAGCGAGTTAATGCAGAAGGTCCCTCTCCAATCGTCTCTGTTTCGAGAGAAGATATGGACAAACAAGGTTACGCAACAGTAGCTGATGTTATTGACGGTCTTTCTCAAAATGCAGGGGGGACACTAGATCAATCATTCACTTTTGGTTTTACGCCAGCGGCATCTTCAGTTAATTTAAGAGGTTTAGGTTTTGGTCGGTCATTAGTCTTAATTGACGGACGACGTTTACCAATTTATCCAACTGGTATCAGCGGTACAACGAACTTCGTCAACTTAAGTGCAATACCAACAGCAATGATAGAGCGCATTGATATTTTGACCGGCGGCGCGTCAGCAATTTATGGCTCCGATGCAATTGCAGGTGTTATCAATGTAATTACGCGAAAAGATATCGAAGGCGCTAACTTTGAAGCGCGTGCATCCGGCACTGATGAGGGCGGCGCATCGTCAAGTCGAGTAAATTTCTTGGGTGGCTTAACAACTGGCTCAACTCATGTTGATTTCATTATTGACTACTATCAACAAAAACCTTTGTGGGCAAATCAACGTGATTATGCAGGTTCAGATAACGCTAATCCTCGTGGCGCTTTTTCAATTGGTGGTTCAACTTTTTACACATTCCCTGATTTTGAAACGATTCAAGATCCTAACTGTGGAACTCCTAATGATGCGTTAGGAGGCCTAGGCCAACCCGATCAAGCGATCCCAATTATCACCGGAAGCGAAGTTTGGTGTGGTTTCGATCGTACAGCGTTTCGACAGCTAATAGCGCCACAAAAAAACGCTTCTATCTCGAGCCGAATAACTCATGACTTTAAAAACGACATTACATTAAACGCTCGTTTTGGAGTCTCTCGTAACGAAGTAGATACTCAACTTGAACCAAACTTTTATGGTGGTGGACTATTCACCGGTACGGGGACTTTAGTTCCAAACAATGGTGCGTTAGTACCTGCTGGAGCTGCCAACAATCCAACGACTGGAACGGCAAATGAGCGAGATGGATTCTTTGTTCGTCGATTGGTTGAGTATGGTCCAAGAACGAGTGATATTGATGACAATGGACAAAATGCATTAGTGTCTTTAGAGGGTACTTTTGGTGACGGCGCATATGATTGGGAAATCGGTTATATGTATGCTAACTCTGAGATTACAAACCGACGTCCTAATATCATCTTATCGGCTTTGAACTTACAGGTTGACAATGGCTTGGATCTATTTCAAGAGATTCCACAAAGTGTAATAGATGCGACTAGCTTTTCTTCTATCCGTTACTCTCGTTCAACTTTGAAAGGACTCGATTTTAGTCTTTCTGGCGAATTACCACTTGAGTTAAGTGGTGGTAACTTGGGCATTGCGGTACATGGTGAATCTGTGAGCGAATCATACAATGATCGTCCCGATGCATTAACAATTGCAGGACAAGGTTTCGACGGTGCGTCAGCGGGTGGTGGTCGCAGAGAACACTCAGGTATCGGTGTAGAAGTTTATTTACCGTTCATGGAAAACTTAAGCGTATCTCTTGCCGCAAGGTATGACGACTACGATGATGACTCAAGTACAGGTTCAGCAACAAGTCCTCAAGTTTCCTTTGAGTATCGTCCTACCGAAGACATCTTACTTCGTGGTAGCTGGGGCGAAAGTTTTAGAGCACCTGATATGCAACGCTTGTTTGGTGCAACTACTCGTGGCTTCATAACGATTACCGACCCCTTCAATGGCGGTGTGACTGTCCAATCGGTTAACACTCGGACTGGCTCAAACATTGCGCTAGAAGAAGAAGAAGGCGAAAACTATGGTATAGGAATTGTTTGGGAGATTGCTGAAGGGCTCAATATGTCCGCAGACTGGTTTAATGTTGAGCTAGAAAATATTATTGCTACGCCAACTTCACAGTTTATCCTCAACTCTTGTTTTTCTGGCTGGGACGGAACTTTTGTCACTGATGCAGATGGCAACCAAAGAGCTGGAGGTTCAGGAAACCTATGTGATTCAATCATCTTTGATGGTGCGGGCACTCTGCAAGGAAATGCGGCATCTATCTCTGCAGTGGCGCAAAACTTGTCACTAAATGAAACTAAAGGTATCGACCTTTCTGTTGACTATACCTGGTCGACTGAAGTAGGTAACTTTAATACTAATGTGGCGGTCACTTGGATTGATGAGTTTGTTACCCAATTTGATGAGAACAGTGATCCTGTTGAAAACATAGGTCTAGGCGCATTACCTGAAACAAGAATCAATTTAGTTCAGGGTTGGAATTCAGAGGACTGGAACGCAACGCTAAGAGTTTCTTACATCGATGAAGTTGCTGGTGGATTTTGTTTAAATACGCCATGTTTAGACTCTGAGTTTATTGATTCATATACCACAGTAGCAGCAAGTGTGGGATATGACTTTGGTGACTTAGGACGTATTCTAGTGGGTGTTAATAACCTGTTAGCAGAAGAGCCACCAGAGGATCCAACTCAAAACAATTGGCCTTGGTTCTTAAATGCTGGCGGTTACTATAACGCTAAAGACAGAGAAGCCTATGTGCAATGGAATGTAAGTTTCTAGAATTTAATATTCAGGAAGTTACGTTTGATACAAAAAAGCCGGATTAACTTCCGGCTTTTTTTTGGTTTCTAAATAGACGATGGAGATGGCTGATAAAACTAGATTAATCTGACTTACTTGCTAATATACCTCTCGAGCTGTTCACGATAGTTTTTCCAACGTTCGACACCGACTCGATTAATACCACTTCGAACTTGCATTGCACTTGCAGTTTTTACATACCGCCTATTAACAAAATTTGAAAGATATAGTTCAGACCATTCAATCTCACAGTATTTAAATAGTTCGACACATACTTGTTCTGGCCTTTCAACGAGCGACTCATACTTGAGCCTAAAAATGCTATCAGGATAAACTCGTTCCCAGTGCTCTATCAGGCGTAAATACACTTTAAAATAGTTCTCACAATCGCTGAGTGAATATGAATAAGGATGTCCTTGATCAAAATGCTGGCGATAAAGTGACAAACAAGTATCCATTAGGCTCTTTTCACATGCGACGATCTTCGCTTTTGGGAAAAGAGACTTAATCAACCCAATATTCCAAAAATTAGCTAGAAATTTATCAACATATCTCACTTGTTTCGATTGCGTTGAATCTCCATATACTTTTTGATACTCGCTTCTCAGGGATTCCAATTGTTCCAAATTGAAGTGCGCTATTGAGTCTGGATAAGCAACACTCGGTGATAGCATCGCTGCTTTGTTTACAACATTACTCATTTGTTCAACTTCACCCAATGCAATAACGTTTTCATTACTTGCCAGCAAACTCTCAACCAAAGTAGAGCCACTTCTTGGTAAACCGACGATGAAGATGGGGCGTTCACTCGCTTGAGCTGCTTTTTCGGCCGTTTCTTGAACTCTTTGAACAAAAACATTATTAAAGAGTTCTATTAAATGATTGGCATGAAATTTCACTTTTGCATGGTGATAAGGTTGAATACAGTCGAGCATAGTGTCATTACCCAACCTAAAGTAGTTAAATGCCTGTTGGTAATCTTTATTGTTCTCATGGATGTAGGCGATAGAAAAATATAGCCTTGATTTAGCATTAGGCTCACTACAAATCTCAATATCACGCTCAAGAGTTGCAAGGTGTTCTGCAGAAATTTCACTAGCTTGACTAATTGCATAGAATGATTTGCTGCGAATCTGGCTATCGGAAGAAATATCGGAATACGAGATAACGTTTTTATAGGCGTTGTATGCTTTCTTTTTTGATCCCAAGACTAAATAGTTTTGCGCAAGCCCGAACCACAACGATGGCGCCGTTGGTTTTAGCTCTAATGCCACTAGGTAAAATTTAGCGGCTTGCTCATGATCAGAGATTATCTCTAAGCACCTTGCCAAATTAAGGTAAACGTCGATTAAAGCTTCAGGGATTTTAGTGAGCGTATGTGCTTTGCTGTAAAAATCGATTGCCAGTTGAAAGTTTCCTGTCGTCGCTTCTATGCCAGCAATAAGACATAAAATATCGAAGTTATTCGGAAATTTTTTATTAAGCGAACCCAGCTGCTGTCTTGCTGTTGAATAACGACCTTCTTGAATTAAGCTATTTATTATTTCTAATGCAGCTACTAAGCCTTTATTTTGAGTCATTAAACCGTGAAATATATGGAGTTAATTGTGACAAACATATTAGCATACGTTATGACTAAAATAAGGACTCCGAATAGTCACCTAATTAACCAACATTTCAAAAGCCAAAAAAAAAGCCCTCCAATCGGCAGATCGTGAGGGCTAACAACCAGGGTGTAGCTTAAAATTGAGTCATTTTGCTGGACTAGTTCATCGATTTATCGATGTTCAAATCACAGAAATTTATAATCTAAGCTACACGTATATAAGACTACAATTCACCGCCTACTACAACTCGACTTCCCTTGTATTTTTATTGAAAAAACATTTGTAATAATTAACAAAATATTATTTTGTCTAATGGCTCACATTATTCCAGAGAATCTTAAAAAGGTTCAATTTATCGATCGTAAAATATAAACATCTTGTAACAACTCGACAATATCTCAGAAGTTTTTTTGGTTAATATTCTAAGCGTTAAAATCGCCGACAAATTCACTCAAAAATCGAGCTCACTTCAACTGAATGTCAACAAAATCCAAACAGAATCTCAGGTAAAAATAGTGATTCGTTTGTAGCATAGCTTTTGCAGTCTTATCACATTGCTAACGATAGTTCACATTACCAGTAAGACTATCGAGCTAATTACTTTTGGTAAGCTATTTACTCAGAATGAAGGAGTCTTAAGATGAATAATCTTGCTTACAAACTACCCAACCAAGAAGCTATTAAGTTAGGTAGCTTAAACTACAACCCTGCGTTTCAGGTTATCTATACTGATCAAGAAACTATCGCGCTAAGATACAAACTAAACCAAGTACTACGATTACTTTCACAAAGACGACAGCAAGTAGTGACTAGAGAAGAGTTAATTAATCAGATTTGGGCAGGAAACCACTACATTGGTGAGCGAGCACTGACTCATACTATTTGTAAGCTCAGAAGAATTTTTGAACAACTAGGCTGCCCGGAGCTGCGTATTATAACAATTCCTAAAACTGGTTACTGCTTGTTATAACTGGTCAAACATATTTTAACTTTTTAGGATGTAATTCGTTGCTTCATCATAATAATATCAAAGTTAGTTCGTTGCTTTTTAGTAAAGTAAACCGTTTTTTGGTCAGCCGATATGGATAATTGACCTGCAACTGGCAACAGTTCTCTTGGCAAAGAGTAGAGGTACACAGATTCCATAGTTGAGAGGGGCATTTTATAAAATCGATAATCAAAAGTATCCGGTTGGAAAGTCGCATAGTAAATGACATTGTTTTTTAACTCCCACAAAGCTAGGTATCGGCTGCTCAGCACTACTTCCTCGGCTGCACCGGTCATATGAGAGTTGCAATCGTTCTGCTTTAACTGACAACGGTAGATACGATTTTCCATTAAGAAATGCCCACCTTTTTTATAATAAACGTACCCATCACTTGCAAAGAAGTGTTCTTGGCTTAAGTCTACCGGGTAGTAATTTGTTTGTGCTTCAACTCTTTGTTGCTCGTCCATCGTTTTTTGGGTGTAAAGCTCCGCAACACGCCAGCCGCTCTCGCCTTGCTCAGACCAATAGACTGTTTGACCATCGGCTGACCAGCGACCGCGAAGTGGGTTGATCCCTTGCTCTGTCTTAATGTCGATAGCATTGCCATTATTAATATCGACCTTAAATAACTTCGACTCATGATGATTGGCCATAGTAAGTAATAATTGTTGATTATTTGGCGACCAGCTTACATCAACAAACTTCATTCCCTTGCGGGAATATTGGAGTACTGTTTCTTCGTTCTCTAACCGCTTAACAATTAGTTCATGCTCTCCTTTGCCTTTCGAAAACAGCGCTAGAAACTGACCATTTGGCGAAAGCCGCGGGTTAGAGTTTTGAATACTCGAAAGTGTCAATTTCTCTTCATAGGGCTGACCATCTTCATCGATACTCTTTTTCCAAATATCTAAATCATAGGCCTCCTGTATATAACTAAATTGTTTCGTTTGAAAGCTGAAATCTAGATCTCTAATAGTGCGATCAATGGTATGAATGCATTTTTTGGTCTTGCTTACTAAATCGTAATACCAAATACCAGGTTGGTGCCCGGAGTCGACCACGTAAAAAATAGATTTTTCGGACTCATTCCAAACCGCTTGATTAATTTTATTTTCGGTTTGTAGTAAATGTTCAACCGAACCGCTTACAGAGTCAACTATGGCAACTCCCCAGCGGTCTAATCGGGGCTCAGCGGTAACAATTAAGATACTTTCTCCGCTCGCCGAGTAGCGCGGAAATAGAAAACCGCTCGCCTGTTGCGATGGCATCGAAAATTCTTGCATAGCGTCAGAATCAATATTGATTTTTGAGAGTCCGACTTTTAGAGTCGATTGCTCAAAATTAGTCACCACCAGCTCCCTTGAATCGGGAGACCAGTCAACACTTGCTATCGTAGACTTAGGGCAATGTTTGAGAACATGCTCTTCCAACGTCTCGAGATCAACAATTGAAATGGTGCAAGAGTCGATAAGCATCTCTTTTATGGCTAATTTATTACCTTCAGGAGAAAACGCAAAATTCACAGTCAGAATATTTTTACTGGCCTGGTAGCTCTTAACCGTTGTAATGCTGTCATCCTCTAACTGCCTCACTAACACCTTTATTTCTCTATCTTCTTCTCTCTGTAAATACGCGATTTGGGTACCATCTCGACTAAAGCGTGTGAATCGTTGCATGGATTTATCTGCAGTCAAATTGGTGAGTTTTGGTACTGAATAAAACTCGTCGGGGTGAGAGGCTTGGTTTGCGAAAAAGATCGGATAAATGCTTGCTGCAACAAATAGCAACATTAGTATGACTTTATATTCGAGCTTATCTAGCCTCGAAGTTTCCACCGCGCGTTTAGCGAACTTCCAAGTGACAGGTTTAACTAGACAGTAACCCTGTTTACTAATAGTCGATATAAATGATTGCTTTCTTGCGGAGTCGTTAAATAATTTTCTTAGATCGGAAATGGCACGACTTAACACCATGTCAGTCGTGACTGTTCCATCCCAGACTGACTCAAGTAAAAACTCCTTGGTTACCGTTTGCCCTTGATTTTCAGCTAACACCTTCAATACGGCGAGCATTTTAGGAGTAACTTGAATCGCTTTTCCTTGATGAAAAACTAAGTTTTTCGAAAACTCTACTCGATAATCTTCTATTTCCAAATAACGCCTTTCGGAGGCAAAATCATCATTCATATGTCAGTTACAACGCTCGGAATATTTATCTAAATTGCCTACCTCGAACTGCCTATAATAAGCAAAAATAGGTAAGCATAGGTTTCGCAACCGTAAGAAAATGTGTTCAGGTAAAAATATATCGATGAAGTTGTAGCTTAAATCGTCTTTAAATAATGGCAATGTCAAAAAAAATATTACAAGGAAGATTCAACAGATAATCAACAAGTTAATTCTTTGTTTGTTGATTCTCGAGCAATTGCTCTTATGCTACAGTGCTAAATTCTGGAAAGGATTTCGAATGAGCAGACTAGGACACTACAGAATACGATGATAAAGAATGGATAAGGAAAGCGATGGTTCGCATAGCGGTCGACAGAGAAAAATACCTGTTCTCTGTGTTAGATTCTAGAAACGAGTATCCAACTGTAGGTAAACTTCTCGCCCAGCGGCACTATAATAGCTACCTGAGTTGGTATACCAAGGCCAATTATTCTGGGTTGGATCTTGAGGAGGAGCCTTGTTACCTAAATTGTTAACCCCCAGACTAACTCGTGAAGACTCTGAAAAGCTATATCGTACATTTGCGTTAAGACTTAACCAGGAACCAATATATTCAGATTGACTACAAACAACACAAAAACTTCCAGCAATTTCGTCGATGTAACTTAATCTCACTGTCGCGCCAATTTGTTCTTTTTGCCAATCAAATAGAAAGTTCGAACGAAATTCAGGAAACACGCCTAAATCAATATTTTCAACTTTGTCTATTCCAGACACAGCCTGAAAATAAAAGGCATTAATCCAAGTGGTCATTAACGTCGCGTTCCACCGGCCCAAACTATTTTCCCAATTATAGTTTCCAGTTAAATCAATTCCTCGAGTTTCTTGCTTCGCAAAATTTACGGGGCCCGATACGATTAAAGCGTTTTCTCCGCTCAAGGTGCCCGCATCATCTCTGATCACAAAATCGCATAATAGATCAAACTCTGAACAAGCATTAACGATAAACTGAGGTGAAGGAGCCGCCACCACGTCATCTAATGAAATATCGAAAATATCCATTGATAGGTCGAAGTTTTTATTAACCTGCCAAACCATCCCTAAATTAATATTGGTTCCGCGCTCTTCCTCTAGTTCAATATTCGATCGAGTTGAAGTGGCTACGGATTGAATAACACGGCCATCGAATTCTGGGTCTACAATGTCATTAAAGCCCCTCGTTTCACCACCAAATAATCGTTGCATATCCGGCGCTCTAAAGCTTTTGCCCCATGAAAAACGAAAAAGTAAATCCTCTGTGGGGGTATAGGCTGCAGCCAGTCTTGGGCTAAATGCTGAGTTAACATCAGAATCATCATCATAATCATCCCAACGTAATGCGATGCTCATATCAAAGTTTTCGGCAAACGGAAAATTTAACTCACCACCAATCCCCATGTGGTCACGCTCTCCTTCACCCTCTGAGGAACCATCAAAAGCATCGCCTTTAAGTACCGTTGCATCAGGTTGATCACTGTAGCTTTCTTTGACATGTTCAAAGGCTATGGCAAATTTTAATGGTCCATTACTAAGCTGGAGATCCAAGTCACCTGAAATAGAGAAGTCCAATACTCGATTAGTGGAATAGGCATTTTGATTGGCATCAAACCGCAACAGCTCAACCACCTCTTCTGGGATTGGACGAAATAAATCCAATCCGGCTTCTACCGCGGCATTAAGCCCACTCAAATGAATATTATTGGAGTCTATGTCGAGTTCTGTCTTGTTGTACGAAAACCCCAACTCCCAGTCATACAAGCCGTCATTCATCGTTCCATTGAGCCCAGTTAAAATATTGGCAGCATCATTAGTAATTTCTGTTTTACGTGGTCCAAACTCGACTAACCGTCTTACGAAAACTCCGCTCTCTTCAAGTGCGCTTCCGGTCGTAGGATTATTGGCCGCACCCGCTACTACCAAACCACCATTGTTGGGCACTAAGCTGCCAAACCCAGTAAATAATCCGCCACCATAAAAATTAGGTTCCAGCTGAGTACTGGTGTTGAGTCGTGATAACCCCAAGCGACTAAAAAAAACTAGGTCACTGTTAATCTCATAATGAATCCTTGTCATCAATGAAATTCTTTCTTGAGGAGCAATGAGCTGCCGAGATAAAGAACGATCATACCCACACCATTGATCATTATTGGAATATACGGGCAAATTAACATCCGGCACCCCGTTGCCTTGCAACGCGCCGTCTGCATTTCCACAATTGGGGTCTTGATAAACCGTGCCGGTTTGAAGGCCGACAAACGAGGCTCCACCAAAACTATACTGACCGCGCGGATTAGCGACATCCGAATCAGCATAATCGCGATCTTTCGCCCACAGCG
This sequence comes from Kangiellaceae bacterium, assembly GCA_965230525.1. Classification (GTDB taxonomy): domain Bacteria; phylum Pseudomonadota; class Gammaproteobacteria; order Enterobacterales; family Kangiellaceae. The sequence continues at coordinate 1,574,174 of OZ246008.1, read as the reverse complement.
GGTCTTGCAACCAATAATCTAAAATAACATCGAGTTGAGTATCCCCATTTCTCGCGCCGGTGAGCAAATTAAATCGCTGCGTATCAAACCCACCATCGGTTGTTGTTGATGTTCTAAAGTTTAAGGAAATACCTTCAATGTCTTTACGGGTGATCACATTAATAACCCCAGACACCGCATCGCTTCCATAAATTGCCGACGCACCATCGGTTAAAACATCAATACGCTCAACAAAAGCCATAGGAATGGCAGAGAGATCGACAAAGTTAGTGGTTCCGTTAATGCCGATCGGATAGATGGGTAACCGACGACCATCAATTAAGGTTAATGTTTGACCAAATCCTAACCCGCGAAAATTAACCGCGGAGGCACCTGGGGTAAAACCAAAAGTCGCACTATTATCAAACGTGCCGCCGCTGTTTTGAGTCATATTATCAATAACATCTTTTACATTGGCATAACCCAATTTATCGATCTCTTCGCGATCAATAGTAAAAATGGGGGTTAAATTTTCAATATCTACTTTTTTAATTCGCGACCCTGTTACAACCACCTTGTTAGTGTTGTTTGACTCGCCCGCTTCAACCTTCTTTTCATCTGCAATTACAGAAAAGCTAGCCACAGGCAAGCTCAATGAAACCGCCGCCACTAGCAGAGATAAGCGCTTTGTATTAAATCCATTTTTCCGGTCTTGACGAGTCATTAAATAACGTCTCATTATTAGTACTTGTTATAACAATTTCGCGAGTAATACCTGACAGTAGTCTACCGCAGAATGCGTCAAAATAGCAGTACCTTGTTATTAGATCTGTTCTAGCTGTGATCAATCCAACTCAATAATCAGCCAAATATCGATAAATCTGCAGCTAAAGTCACTTTTCTAGGTTGATTTTGGCAGCTGTAATCTCTATCCAGTGGTGACTTTAACTATCAACACGCGAGTTTAACAATTCTCATACCAGAGACCCACCTTTCAGTGGTCCTACCAAATTCCCTCACTCACAAGGTAAATAAGCATAATTAGCATTGAAATCATTGAGCCATAGTTATAACATATCAAAACTTACTCTTATTTTAAGAATACTATGACTCTTAATGAACTTCGATACGTCGTGGCTGTGGCGCAAACTCAGCACTTTAGTAAGGCTGCTGAGATTTGCAATATCAGTCAACCGAGTTTGAGTATTGCCATCAAAAAGTTGGAAGATGAGCTTGGAGTGACCATCTTTCAGCGCGGAAAACGAAAAATAGATATCACTCCAGAAGGGCTTGCGGTGGCCCAACAGGCACAGCGAGTTATAGAAGAAGCTGACAAGCTAAACTACTTAAAAAGTAAGCAAAAAAATCCGCTTGAGGGAGTCATTCGACTCGGTGCGATTTTCACCATTGGCCCTTATTTATTTCCATCTTTGATTCCAACGATGAGAAAAGAACATCCCGAAATGCCGCTTCACATTGATGAGGATTACACCGAAAACCTTCGTAAAAAATTACTTCAGGCTGAGATCGATATTGCAGTTCTTGCCCTACCGTTTTCAGATCCAGCGTTGGAAACCTTAGAGCTTTATAGCGAAGATTTTATTTCGCTGTTTTATGAAAGTCATCCATTTGCCAAGCGTTCAGAAATTTCGGTACAAGATATTCCTGCTGACGAATTGCTAATGCTGGGCAAAGGAAACTGCTTTCGCGATCAAGTAATAGCCGCCTGCCCGCAGTGTCTATCGCCCCAATCGCGAAGTGAAGATTGGGTTGTTGGAAGCTCGTTAGAAACGATTCGTCATATGGTCGCGATGCAACTCGGGATCACCGTAATGCCTATTACCGCCTTAGCAAAGCAAGCAGATTACCCTGGGTTAGATTCACGCCCTTTCAGCAAACCAGTTCCCAAACGACGAGTGGTACTTGCGTGGCGAGCCAGTTATCCACGAAAAGAAGCAGTGATGGTGATTGCTGAGTGCATGCAAAAGGCACTTCAGGGACAAGTCGACCTAATCCCAATCAATAAAGACTAATGATTTAGTTAGAGAACGCAATTGGAACTGGCGCATTTATCCATCGAAACATTGAAAGGTGTTGGACCCAAAGTCGCAGAAAAATTTTCTAGGCTAGGTATCGACACGCTCGAAGATTTATTATTCCATCTCCCTTACAAATACCAAGACCGAAGTAAAATTAGTCCAATAGGAAGTTTAGTTCACGGGCAGACCGCACAAGTATTTGGCGAAATAGAAGCGGCTGATATTGTGTTTGGTAAACGCCGCTCACTGGTCTGTAAAATTTCGGACTCGACCGGCATAATGGATATAAGACTGTTTTATTTTTCAATGGCACAAAAAAAACAATTCGTGCGTGGCGAATTTATTCAGTGCTACGGCCAGGTTTCACATTCTGGTCGAAGTATTTCGATGATTCATCCAGAAATGAAATTTTTAAAGTCTAATAGTACCCCGCAGCTTAATAATCGATTAACTGCCATCTACCCAACCACTGAAGGACTGCAACAAAGAACGTTCCAATCGGCCGTTAAACAAGCACTCGAAAAACTCACACAGGCTAATATTCGAGAGCTACTACCCGTGAATTTATTAGCCAAACTGGACTTTCCTCCGTTACATGATGCGCTCAAGTTATTGCACAACCCACCGGTAGGTATATCAATTGACGATATTCAAAATGGTGAGCACCCATTAGTGAAACGACTCGCATTTGAAGAATTAATGGCGCATCACATCGCATTAAAGAGGCTTAAGCAAAAACATCAAAGTCATCAAAGTTTTCCCGTTAGCAAAGCGGAATATCAAAAACAGGAATTCTTGAATTCACTTCCCTTCACACTCACCGATGCCCAACAGCGTGTTATTAACGAGGTGGAAAATGATTTGGAAAAAAGTATTCCAATGATGCGGCTGGTGCAAGGTGATGTTGGTTGTGGCAAAACTCTCATTGCCGCGGTTGCAGCTTTGAATGTAGCCTCTAGTCAGTCGCAAACGGTTTTAATGGCACCCACTGAGTTATTAGCCGAGCAACATTTTTTATCGTTTAGTCACTGGTTTGCTCCATTGGGAATTAAGGTCAAGTTATTGATCAGTAGCTTACCAACCGCAGAAAAAAGACAGACCCTCGAAGATATTAGTAACGGAGACTGTTTAATCGTTATCGGAACGCATGCAGTTTTTCAAAAGCAGGTCAACTTTAGTCGATTGGCCTTTGTCATCATTGATGAGCAACACCGGTTTGGAGTTGAACAACGCAAGACTCTATTAGAAAAAGGCTTACAGGAAAAATCAGGCGAAATTCTAAAACCGCATCAACTCGTTATGACCGCCACCCCCATTCCGCGAACGCTGGCCCAAACGACCTATGCCGACTTAGATTTGTCAATTGTCGATCAACTTCCTCCAGGAAGAAAACCGATAGAGACCTCAGTAATTAGTGATGCCAATCGACTAAAAGTCATTCAGCGAATTAAGCAATCATGTCAGACAGACGGCAGACAAGTCTATTGGGTTTGTACTCTAATTGATGAGTCAGAAGAGCTCGCTTGCCAAGCGGCCGAAGCCACTTATAACGATCTTTGTAGCCAACTGGCACCTTTAAAAGTTGGATTAGTCCATGGTCGATCAAAGCCTGCCGAGAAGCATCAAACGATGGAGAGATTTAAGCACGGAGAAATCGATTTATTAGTTGCCACAACTGTCATCGAAGTGGGTGTAGATGTTCCAAATGCTAGCTTAATGATTATTGAAAACCCAGAACGCTTAGGCCTTTCTCAATTGCATCAACTGCGTGGCCGAGTAGGTCGAGGCGAATTGCAAAGCTATTGTATTCTAATGTATCACCCACCTCTTTCTAACAATGCAAAGCAACGTTTGAATGTCATGCGAGAAACTTGTGACGGATTTGTGGTTGCAGAAAAGGATTTAGAAATACGCGGTGCAGGTGAAGTGCTCGGAACCCGACAAACCGGTGAGGTTCTTTTTCGTTTTGCTGATTTAATGAGAGATAGACAACTACTTCCACAGGTCCAGCAAAATGCAGATATTATCATTGAACAACACCCGGCAATCATTCAAGGCTTGCTCAATCGCTGGGTCAAACAAGGTGAACAACTCAGCCAAGTTTAGTGAATACTTAATAACCTTGGAAATCGGAAATTTAAGTTGTTATGATTAGTCAGTATTTACTAAATTAATCGGGTATCACTTATGATTAAACAGGTTTTTATAATCGTTCTTTTGTTTTTGAGTTATGCCGCCCAAGCGCAAGAAAACGGTTTACTTCAATTTAAGAGCGAGCACACAGTTGCACAAACGGTAAGTCACTTAAAGCAACAACTTAAACAAAAACAGTTTGTGATATTCAATCATATCAATCACGCTAAAGCAGCCAATAAAAACAACATTTCATTACGAGATACTCAGCTTATTATTTTTGGCAATCCGAAAATAGGAAGTCACTTGATGCAGTGTTCACAAAGTGCTGCCATCGACTTACCTCAAAAAGCCCTCATTTGGAAAGATTCGAAAGGTGTAGTTTGGTTGGCGTTTAATAATCCCGAATACCTTGCGGCTCGACATAGTTTATCAAGCTGTAACACACTCGTTCAAAAAATTTCTTCTGCTTTGAATTCCATCGGAAAGCAAGTTACCCAAACTAAAAAGGAGCAACCCTAATATGAAGCCTTGGTTTGAACACTATCCGCAAGCCTGTGGTCACACAATCGATCACTCTGAATTTCATTCCATGGTTGACTTGTTAAATAGCTCCGTGGATGAGTATGCTAACAAAGTTGCTTTTCAAAGTTTTGGAAAGGATTTGAGTTACGCTAAAGTCTCACAATTATCAGAAAAATTCGCCAGTTATCTACAGAACTCATTGGCAATTAAGAAGGGTGATCGAGTTGCGCTAATGTGCCCAAACACTTTACCCTTTGTAGTGTCTATGTGGGGCATTATTCGGTGCGGAGCGGTACAAGTTAATGTCAATCCACTTTATTCGCCAACGGAACTCGAACATCAACTCAATGATGCACAAGTGGAAACCATCGTTATATTTGCTGCTTCCACTCCCGTTCTCGCAGAAATTATTAATCATACAAAAGTTAAAAATATCATCGTAGTTAACTTAGATGACCTAATTGGAAAAGGGCTACCTAGCCCTGAGTGTGATAATCGACTGGCAAATGCCATTCAATTCAAAGAGACACTTGAGACCAATCAAAATTTCGCACCACCAGCACTTTCTCAGAACGACTTGTTGTTTTTGCAATACACCGGAGGCACCACAGGGCTGTCAAAAGGTGCAATGCTGAGTCACGGTAATATTATTGCAAATATTTTACAATATCGAGAGTTCGCTAAAGATAAAATTAACTTCGGAAACGAAACGATTATCACCGCGATCCCGATGTATCATATTTTCGCATTATCCGTTAACACTCTCTCCTATTTTAGTTTTGGTACCACTAATGTTTTGGTTGCTAATCCTCGAGACATGCCTGCTTTTGTTAAGACTTGGCAAGCAACTAAAGCAACTATTTTTACTGGGGTAAACACCTTATTTAACGGCCTATTGCATACACCAGGCTTCTCTGAGGTAGACTTTAGTCAATTAAAACTTACTGTCGGTGGTGGCGCGCCTGTACAAGAAGCAGTCTCGCAAAAATGGCAAGAAGTGACGGGCAAGCGAATTATGGAAGGTTATGGATTATCGGAAACCTCGCCGGTATTGTCATTAAACTTGGGAAGCAAGCAGGGATACCAACCCGGAATCGGCATACCGCTCCCCTCCACAGATATTGCGATTCGAAATGACCAAAATGAGGATGTTGCACAAGGCGAATCTGGCGAACTTTGTGCAAAAGGGCCACAGGTGATGCAAGGCTATTGGAACAACACTACGGCTACTCAAGAGTCGATGACCGAAGACGGTTATTTTAAAACGGGCGACATTGCTGTTATGGATGAAAAAGGTTTCTTTCATATTGTCGATAGAAAAAAAGATATGATTTTAGTCTCTGGGTTTAATGTTTATCCCAACGAGATCGAAGCAGTGATGGCTAATATGCCGGGTATTCTTGAGTCCGCTTGTATTGGAATTGCTGACGAAAAAACAGGCGAAGCACCAAAGCTTTTTGTTGTTAAAACCGATCCCAATGTTACAGAGGCTGATGTGATAAGTTTTTGTCGAGAAAACTTAACCGGCTACAAAATTCCAAAGCAAGTCGCTTTCTTGGACGAGCTACCAAAATCTGCGGTCGGCAAATTATTGCGCAGAGAACTGAGACAGTTTTAACTGATACTGTATTAACTGACACTGTTTTAACTACCGCTGTTTTATCTGAGACTGTTTTAAATTGCTAGTAGGGGTTTAGAGACTTGTGGAGCTTAGTTAATTGCGGACTTTAGTGACTTGCAGGATTTTATTGCCCACAGAAATTTAGTGACTCGCGTCTGCCCGAGAGCTTTGCAATAGCTCAAACATAAATTCGGCTAACTTAGTATTATCCCAGTTGCCCACCAGTTTGGCTGACTCCGGTCCAAATGCATACAAGTTCACATCAACGCCGGTGTGCCCTTGAGTGGTCCACCCGGTGTAACTTAATCGATTGATTAAATCGGTCACCACCGCTAACGATTGGTAGTAATCTTTGATCGGTGCATTTGCTAGCATTTTTTGATCGCTTAGGGATAATGGAATGTCAGTTGCGCTTTGAAAAGCCCGTAATAAATCGCCCGACTCTTGAGCGAGTTGCACAATTTTATTGGGTGTAATTTTAAATGATCGTACGATTTGGCTATTCCACTGATAGTGATCCACCTTATTGACCCTTGCGCCAACAGAGAGGCCTCCTGTGGAATGATCGGCGGTAACAATGACCTGAGTTTGTGCGTCTGACTTTGCGAAGTTTAGACCTTCCGCAATAGCGGCTTCAAAATCAGCCATTTCACTCATCACACCCACAATATCATTCTCATGGCCAGCCCAATCAATTTGACTGCCTTCCACCATGAGAAAAAAGCCGTTAGGATTTTTTGATAATCTTTCAATCGCCGCGCGAGTCATCTCCCGTAACGAAGGTGTATTAACATCTCTGTCGAACATTTTGTCGAGCCCAATCTCGGCAAACAACCCCAGCAGCTTATCATTCCGAGAGGCCAACATTTCAGTTCGGCTGGTGACAAAGTCATAGCCTGCATTTTGAAAAGCCATTGCGATGTTTCGCTCATTCCCCATAAAATGCTTGCGGCCACCGCCAAGTAAAACGTCGACATACGGCAACCCCTGATACTGGTTATCAAAAAACTGGTTGGCAATTTCTTTATAATTATCTCTATCCAATTCATGAGCCACAAATGCGGCAGGAGTGGCATGATAAACTTGCGAAGTCACCACCATTCCAGTGGACTTGCCTAGTATTTTCGCTTTTTCAAGAACGGTTGGCATAGGCCTATTATTGGGATCGACCGAAAGTGCGCCGTTAAGAGTCTTAAGACCTGTAGCAAAAGCAGTTGCGGAAGCGGCTGAATCTGTCACCTGACCATTAACCGCTTTTAAACCCGTGGCTAAAGCCTTAGCTGAAGCAGATGAGTCGGTAATTTCTCCAGAAATCCCCAGCGGGTCCGTTCGCAAAGCGCCGACTAAAATTGAGTCAAAAAGCGTTGGCTCAACGGATGGGGTTGAAAGGTTATCCTGATAAAGTCGATACGCTTTTAAATAAGCAGGCCCCATTCCGTCTCCAATAAACAGAATGATATTCTTAACCGGTGGCTTGGCTGCTGATTTGACAGATGTTTTGTCTGGTGAAGTAGTTTTACTAGCACAACTTCCCAGTAAGATTGTTAAGCCAACCAAAAAAACAACGACTCGCAATGTTTAATCCTGTCTTTCAATTACTCAATGATGCGCGATTATCGCATAGATTATTATTGGGGATCAGCGTTTTATTTCTACCTTGACAAAATGAGTTGAATTTCAGATGAGAAAAAACCGAACCTTAAAAGTTAAGATTCGGTTTTTAAAGGGACTGTATCCCTGCAGACTAAACTGTTTAATTAAAATGCTTTATCAAAAATGACTATAGTTTTGCCTTGAGTAAATCAACAAACGGTTGTTTACCTGCATCGCCGCCGGCAACTAACTCTTCGGTAAACTCAAGCACACTTTTACCATCTTTTTCTACAATTCTTAAGCTCTTTTTACCCGCTTTTGAAGCGATAAACTTAGCAGCATTCATTGCATCATTTGCAACAGCCACTCGCATCAAAGTTCCACCTTTACCACAAATTAATCCGGGGTAAATGGCTTTCAATTTCATGCTAGCGCCTTTCAGCTTTTTACGCATACTCGCTCGATTATCAGTTTTAGCGTACTCGCATAGATTTTCTGCAAGACGCTGGAGGTCACTTGCTTGTGTTTCTTGTGGCGCTACACTCAACAGGCCGACCGCTAACGCTACACCCACGATTTTAGTTTTTAAAATTATATTTTTCATTTTCTATATCCTCATTCTCTCGAAAACATGTACTGCATCATCACGATACTGACCTAGTTTTTTGGTACTAACCTTTATTCCGTTGTACTAACTTTTATTCTTGGTACTTGTAGTTGTATTCTTGGAACTTGTAGTTGGTCATTTGACAATATCATCTGAGCACTTGTTATAGTTATCGCGTGATCTTCAATTTTCTTTAGCCTTTTTTTTAACTATTTTGAAAATTGAGAGTTTGGTCAACGATTTAGACTGGTTAGTCGAGTTACAGAGCCTTATAAAATGCAAAATGATGCAATGCTAACCATCGCTTTTTCTAAAGTTATGTATTCAGGTGTTGCGGATTTAGATGTTACTGAGACTAGTCAAGTTGATATTCAGTAAGTCACAGGCAAAAAAATGCCGGGAATGGTTCCCGGCGAGTGAGGACATGAACAACAGAGATAAAAATTTGTTGATGTTTATTATTGTTATTAAATTCGTTAGTTCGTTAAATTTGTTTTTTAAAGCTTAGATTTAATCATATCTACATACGCTTGCTTACTGGCGTCACCTGCAGCAACTAAGCCTTCGGTGTATTCCAAAACAGTCTTACCGTCTTTCTCGACAACTTGAAGACCTTTTTTACCTGCTTTGGTCACAATAAATTTTGCAGCATCGATTGAGCCATTGGTCACCGCAACTCGCATTAAACTCCCGCCCTTACCACAGATTAATCCTGGATAAATTACTTTGAGTTTCATTCTTGCTGATTTCAACTTCTTTCTCATGCTTGCCCGATTATTGCTTTTGGCATAATCGCATAAGTTTTCTGCGAGTCGTTGCAAGTCTCCTGCTTTGGACTCCTGTGGAGAAATAAGTACTGCTACACACAAAAAGGCAGCTGCTATTATTTTACTTTTGTGAAGAACCTTATTCATCATATCGCCCTCTTTACTTGTTTCCGATAACCGCACAAATATCGGATGCTGTTTTCCTTTGAATTGTTGGTAAGTACTTTTTGTTATCGAACGAAGTCAAAATTTCTTTAACAATTTTTGAGATTATTTTTTTTCGCCTTATTGCCGGAACTCATCAATTAGAATATTTTTAAGAAGATTTTTTCACTTTTTTATTGATTAAACTATACTTAAAAACAGGTCTAAATCGACGGTGAAGATAATGTTAACAAAGATAGGTAAGCTGCTGATATTTATCATGATAACCAGCTTTTGGTTGCTACCAAACTTAGTTGTTGCGGAAGAAGAAGCGGAGCAAGAACAAGAAAAAGCAGAATTAATGTATTACGAAATTGAACCTAACATCTTAACCTTCTATCAAGGAACCGGAAAAAAGATTGGTTATGTGGTGGTTCAGGTTAATATTGCCGTTCGAGGGCAAGACAACTACGATTTAGTCGAATTACACCTTCCTCTGCTACAGGATACCTTGATTAAATTCTTTAATCGTCAAGATAAATCGGTCATCCAACCCTTCGCAGAACGTGAGCAGTTGAGGATAGCCGCTATGGAAGCGGTCAAAGAAGCATTAAAAGAAGAAATTGGTGTGGATATTGTTGAGAATCTGCTGTTCACTAATTACGTTTATCAGTGATAACCTTTGGGTTTAGCGGTGATAAGAATAATTGGGGAGCCGATAATAAACCGGAGAATTATCCTAAATAATCAGGGATTATCCGGAGTATAGAGGAAGCAAGCTCGCCTCCTCTTAAAACTTGACTATTATCAGCCTAAAACTACTCTAAGACCATTCTAAAATCACTTTACCTGACTGGCCTGACCCCATAATGTCAAAACCTTGCTGAAAATCTTCCACTTTGAATTGGTGAGTCACTATAGGCGAAATATCTAATCCAGATTGCAATAATGAAACCATTTTGTACCAAGTTTCAAACATTTCTCGACCGTAAATACCCTTAATTTGTAAGCCTTTAAAAATCACCTGATTCCAATCTACCGCCATATCAGCCGGTGGGATCCCCAACATGGCAATTTTACCGCCATTATTCATTGTTGCCAGCATAGACTGTACCGCAGAAGGAACCCCAGACATCTCTAGTGCCACATCAAAGCCTTCAGTCATGCCGAGCTCACTCATCACATCTTTAAGATCGGTGTTAAGCACGTTGACCGCGCGAGTAGCACCTAACTGTTTGGCTAAATCGAGGCGATAATCGTTTACATCAGTTATCACAACATGGCGAGCGCCGACGTGACGACACACTGCAGCGGCCATAATTCCAATCGGTCCCGCACCGGTGATTAGAACATCTTCGCCAACCAAATCAAATGAGAGTGCGGTATGTACCGCATTACCAAACGGATCAAAAATAGCAGCCATATCATCACTAATATCGGCGGGTAATTTAAACGCGTTAACCGCAGGAATACTTAAGTACTCAGCAAATGCGCCCGAACGATTGACCCCCACGCCAACGGTATTTCGGCATAGGTGACGACGGCCAGCTCGGCAGTTTCGACAATGCCCGCAGGTAATATGACCTTCGCCAGATACGCGATCGCCAATATTAAAACCGCTAACACCCTCGCCTACCGCTTCAATCACTCCAACAAACTCGTGACCCACAGTCATAGGCACGGGAATGGTGTTTTGTGACCATTCGTCCCAATTGTAAATATGCATATCGGTGCCACAAATCGCTGTTTTTCTTATTTTTATCAACACATCGTTGTAACCGCACTCGGGTACCTCAGCCTGTGACAGCCAAATTCCTTTTTCAGCTTTTAGTTTCGATAGAGTTTTCATAAATTTGTCTCTTTTGCTCGCTTAAAGCGCTAATTTCGCGGCTTTACAAAACACGGCGAATTAAATAACACCTAGCTTTTTACCAACTTTTTCAAAGGCGGCCACGGCTTGGTCAATATGGGAGAAATCATGCGCTGCTGACATCTGAGTTCGAATTCTTGCCTGTCCTTTTGGAACAACGGGGAATGAAAATCCAACCACATAAATGCCTTCTTTTAGCATTTCGTCGGCAAACTTTTTAGCAAGTGCGGCATCACCCAGCATCACTGGAATAATGGGGTGTTCACCAGGAAGTAACTCAAAACCAAGCAATGCCATTTTTTCTCTGAAGTAATTGGCGTTATTATTCAGCTTCTCGCGCAGTTGATTACCGCCTTCCAACAGATCAATCACTTTGATACTCGCTGCCGCAATTACTGGCGCTAAAGTGTTTGAGAAAAGATAAGGACGTGAGCGCTGTCTGAGCCACTCAATGATTTCCTTTTTACCTGAGGTATATCCACCGGATGCACCACCTAGGGCTTTACCCAAGGTCCCGGTAATGATGTCAACTCTGTCCATAACGCCACAATGTTCATGCGTTCCGCGGCCATTTTCACCCATAAAACCAACAGCGTGAGAGTCATCAACCATAACGAGAGCGTCATATTTGTCAGCTAAATCGCAAATTGCCGTCAAGTTAGCCAAATAGCCGTCCATCGAAAAAACCCCGTCGGTTGCAATCAACTTATAACGCGCACCGGCTTCCACAGCGGCTTGCAGTTGCTTTTCGAGATCCGCCATATCATTGTTGGCATAGCGGAATCGCTTCGCCTTACTCAACCGAACACCGTCAATAATCGAGGCATGGTTTAAGGCGTCAGAAATAACCGCATCCTGATCAGTCAAAATAGTTTCAAACAAGCCGCCATTCGCATCAAAGCAAGAACTATACAAAATAGTATCTTCCATTTTTAGAAACTGACTGATGCGATCCTCTAGTTGCTTGTGCACCGCTTGAGTACCGCAAATAAACCGCACCGAAGCCATTCCATAGCCCCACTCCTGCAATGCTTGGCGGCCCGCTTCAATCAGTTCAGGACTGTTTGCTAGCCCTAGATAGTTATTGGCACAAAAATTAAGAACATTTTCGCCGCTAGTGACGTGAATATTTGCTTGCTGTTGCGAATCGATCACGCGCTCGTCTTTATATAAGCCTTGCTCATGTAATTCATCAATTTGATCTTGTAGATTTTCTAGGAAGGATTTGCTCATTTATGACACCTGAAGAACCGTTAATTTAGGCAGGCGATTTAAACTTCGCCATTAGGCGGCTAATTTTACATTAACTCAGTTTAAATCCAACTGATAAATTAACTGGTTTAGGCAGTCGGTGAGCGGCCTTTGAAAAAGGGTAACTGCTTATACTTGCCCATCGCAATATAATTGCCGACAAGTATGATCACTAGTCCAAAGATACCTTCTGTGGTCCACTGATAGTCTTCAAAGAAGGTTGAAAAGATCATTGCAATCACAGGGTAAACTAACGAGATATAACCCGCTTTGTCGGGCCCTATCTTACCAAGCAAGGTTAAGAAAGCGCCAAACGCAATCACTGAACCAAACAGCGCTAAATAAACTAGCGAGCCGATATAACTGAAGGTCCATTCAAATGCAAATTGGTAACCACTGGCTGCAGCAATCAGTGCAAGGAAAATCGAGGCATACCCCATGCCCAAAGCATTCGCTTGAAGTACTGGAATTTCTCGGCGCTGAGTTTTTGCAGAGGCAATATTGCCCAGCGACGCAAAAATACTGCCCGTCAAAACCATGACAATTCCTGCCCAAGCATCGCTCTTAAAGAAAAGCGCCCAGTCTATCTGGTCATTCAATCCATGACGCTCTCCCAAATCAACCTCGGGCAAGAAAATAAGAATAATGCCGATCACACCAATACTGGCGCCCACCACCACTTCAGGCTTAATCTTGTCGCCGAGGAAAATCCTTGCGAAAACAACATTAAAATAGACAATACTCGTGCTGAGAATTGCCGCCAACGCGCTGGTTATCTTAGTAATCCCAAGATAGGTCAACCAATAATTAAAACCAAATAACATTAACCCTTGGACCAAAATCCAAAAGTGATCAGAGTGTGAAAATTGAAAAGGTCGCCTACGCCATAAACAGTATGCGAATAGAATTAAGCTCGCCAAGAAAAAACGGTAAACCACAGACACTAATGGCGCCACAACCCCAAGTTGGAAGGTGATCATTAGCCAAGTTGAGCCCCAAATAAACGCTGAGGTGAGAAAAAGCGCGATATTATTCATTGAGTTAGACTCATGGAACTCGTCCTTGATAAAAGAAGTCATGCAAGAGGGCAATTATATTATCAAAACGCGCTATTAAAACAATCAAAATAACACCAAATTCGAAATATTAATGCCGATTTAAGGAACCATTAGTTATATAAACCGAACCTACTAAATCTCAACATTTACCACGCTTTACTAATAATAAAACCGCCCCAAACCGTATTCCGATCAGCGACCCCCTTTTTTATTTCCGACGACTGACCTCTTAATAAATAGCTGACCCGCCAGCCGGTATTAAACTGCTTGGTCACCCCAAGCCAGCCATCAACCACCCAATGTCGAAGCTCGTCAGCACTAAATGCAGATTGAGTTTGCTTGAACTGGCCTTGTAAAAATGAATTGTAAAGCCGAGCATGCAGGTTGAAACCCGCCCAAAAGTATAATTCTTCACTGCCTTTTTGCGTGCCTGCCAAGCTCGATGACTTTTCAGAATAATCATTGAATTGTGGCCTAAAACTGTACCAAGGGGTATTAAACTCACCGACTCGAGCTGCCATTCCAAACGAAAACTCAGTTAAATAGCCAAGGCTAGCTTGTGAGGTAGTACTTACTTCCACTCGATTTTCTCCCTGATAATTAAAATGAAATAAGTTTTGTTTTGCCAAGCTATAGCGAAAAGTCAGCTCGCCACCATCACTAATTTGATTTTCCCACCCTACCGGCTCTTCACTGCCAGTCGCTTTATGGATTTCAGTTTGAATTTCTTCAACAATAGAAGAGCCCAACACACCAATCGTAAATGAGGAAACCCAGGCAGAGTCGTTTTTTAAGTCAATCGACTCTTTTGTGTTCGAAAGGTAAATGAGACTGGCATAAGGTCGATCACCGAGTTGCTTATCAACTTGGTTGATATTGGCCGGGGTAAAAACCGTAAAGCCCGTTTCAATACTGTGTAATTGCCTATCACCATGGCGATGTAAATCACCGATAAAACTAAGGTTATCGATTGATTGCAAAACGGGGTTTAGCGAAAACCAATAATCAGTTGCCCGCGAGCCAGAAAGGGTCAACGACATTCCGCCGGTGTAGTCTCTATCGCCATCTCTTAACGCAAACAGGTCGTTATCCAAATATAGAGACCAGCCGGTATTATTTGGCTCAATTTCAGACTCCCAAATCCAGTCCCGGCGCGCTCGCTTTTCTGAATCAATGGTGGCAACTAATGCTTGCCCAGATTGATGCTGCTCAGACTGATCGACTGAAGACTTGGCAGCAACTTTAACGGGCGGCTGATCATTGTTATCTTTCGCAGCGACGTTAGCAGCTAGCCCAAAGAGCCATATTGATAAGACAATTTGCAGAAATTTCATTTTACTGATTACTCAACTCTTAAGTTGCACTTTAATTACTAAAATATATGACCGGTCGTATTAAACTCACTTAAAACCTAATTCTAATTAGCTTTAATCGAACGCCACTTAGCATCCTGTTACTTTGGCTTGATTAAAACTGCGAGCCTCTCAAATTAAATATGACCGGTCGTTTTACATTTACCTAAAACCTTGTTGTAACTAATATTTTCAATCACTTATAAAAGGGGATAGTTCACCTATGACGACCGATAGTGTTTTAATTACTGAAAAGGATTAATTGAAATAACCGATAACCTGTTTACGGAAGATATCGTAAGCCTGACAGCTGCGTTGACCTTTCATTCTCATTACAGCGCCTTCCCAAGCGCAATGAATAAACTCCGCCAACTCGTAGGGATCGACTTTCTCTGGTAGCTCACCGAGCTTTTGAGCCTGTTGTAAACAATCGCCCATCATTTTTACGATTTTCGACATCACCTGGGTGGTAGCGACTCGAATAGCTTGGTTTTCATCGGACATTTCTAAACATAAATTGCCGATAAAACAGCCGCCCATAAATCCCTGCTCCTTTTGCAGTTCGTGCCCAGCATCAAAAAAGTTAAGCAATCGCTGTTTAGGAGACATTGACTCATCTGTTAATATTGAACTGACCCAATCGAGGTTTTCAGTAGCAATCTTTTCGATCGCTTCGACCACAAATGCTTCCTTACTCGCAAAGTGATTGTAAAAAGATCCTTTAGGGACACCCGCTGCATCCACGATCTCTTTAATCCCCGTTCCGTTGTACCCTTTGTTGGTGAGCACTCCGATACCGGCGTCTAGTATATGTTGTCTGCAATGGCCTATTCTTCCCATGGGGAGAATATATGACCGATCGTCTTAAAAGTCAAGTTGGTCGTTATAGTTAAAATTTATACATCAACAATATCGCGGCCAAAAGGTGTAAAACTTAGCTTCATCAATTTGAAATGTTGGATCCCAAAAGGCAGACCGATAATGCTGAGGCAAAGTAGGAAACCCCAAACTAAGTGGTTTAAAACCACCCAGATCCCGCCAAATAGTAACCAGACAATATTTAACAGAATATTTATCCCACTAGTTGGCGTGCTATAGGGAAAGCGAGTAGTCACTTCTGAACCAAAAGGAAACAAGGCTAGTATCGATAATTTAAAGCACTGAATGCCCCAAGGTATTCCGATAATGGTAAAACACAAGGCAATTCCCGCAGTAAAGTAACCTAAAAAAACAAACAACCCACCTAATATAATCCATAAGATATTTAGCAAAATAGACATAGTATTCCTAATTCAGACAAGATTATTATTCTAAATACAAATTACATACCAACTATTTTCAATAATAAATTCAACAAGTTATACATTCTGCTCGGTTCTATATTGGTGAAATTTACTATTTAAAGGTCAATCAGGTTGTGGAAAGTCACTATTTACACTTGGTAGATATAAACCAAAATTAAGTTAATTTTGATTCCACTGTTAAGATTTCGTAGAATTTAGCATTGAACGAATTATTTAGTTCTTCAAACAAATAACACCGACAAATAACATCAAAAGCCATCTGCTTACAAAAATAAGAAAAAGGAATTTACAATGTTGTATATAAAGCCAGTTTCCCCTGTGTCATCCATTCTTTTTTATCAAGGTCGAGTTTCAGTTTAATCCCGTCATAAGTTAGACGTCTAGTGTTCCGATTACCTTTTATGAATATTTGGCTTGCGCTAATCAAAGCGACGTTGATTTTTATTATTGCGATATTGATGAGCAGTTCGGTAGTTGCTAATCCGATTAAGAAATTTCATCACATTAGTCGTGAGGATGGACTGACTTCTGACTCGGTTTTTATGACATTAGAAGACGATAACGGCTTTATTTGGTTCGCGACAGCAAATGGCTTGCAGCGATTTGATGGAAATGAGGTCGTGTCCTTTCGCGATGACATGAACAAAGTGGTGGGTTCTCCGATTAATGAGAGTCGTGCAATTGTATTTGATCGCAATAAAACGCTTTGGATAGGTACAGATGCTGGACTTTTGCGTTACGACATTTCTAAGGAAAAATTTACAAGAGTAAACATTGAGACTTCTATAGAACGAATATCAAATACTAGATCTAACAATATTAGAATCCGAGCACTTCATTTATCTGACAACAATATTCTTTGGATTGGTTCGTATTATGGTTTAACCAGTTACCACATTGAAACTAAACAAGTTAACCATTACAACTTGCCTACAATCAGGTCAATTAAAGAAATTTCAAGTGACCAGTTTCTACTAGGAACACTGGGCAATGGACTTTTCGAATTTTCCCCAGAGACCGGAGTGAGCAAGAAATTGTTTAACAAAGGCGAGATAAGCCTCAAACGATATGGTGACAATAGCTCCCTCAAAAATTTCGACTACGCCGCTTTATCAAATATCTCGATTATTAACATTTTTGTAGATGACGCCAATGATATCTACTTATCGACTTGGGGATTAGGTCTGATTCATTTGGACTCAGAGTTTTCGCTAATTGGACGTATTCCTGTCGAAGGAAATCCCATGTTTATTCAAAAACTGCTAAAGGATGAAAATGGTAATTTTTGGATGAGCTCTAATGAAGCTCTTTATCATGGAAGCGAGGGAATAAAAAAGCTTAAATTAGTATCTAAAAATACGGGGACAGAAATCGATATTGCAACTGCTTTTAGAGATATCTCATTAACAAAAAATAGTAAACTTCTGATCTCAACTTTTGGGTTTGGTGTCTTTGTTCATAATTATTTAAAGGGCAACTTCGAATCATTCAGAGTTCCTGAAAGTAACGATGTAAACTACGCCAATAGTGTAACTGAATTAACATTTCTAAATCACAATCTTTTAGCCATCAGTACTATGTCAAATAAACTATGGCTGTATAATTTAAAAACTCAAGCTTACCGATACTTAATTACACCGGAAGCTCTTTCATCGTTGGGAATCAACAAGGTAAACAAGGTTTCAGAGGGTGAACTTAGACTTTATGCAGACTGGTCTGAGGCCGTCTACCACTTAAATTATGACAAAGAAAATTTATTAACCAAGCCAGCCAAAAAAATAGATCAAACGCGCTATACTCTAATAGGTAATAGTGGGGACAGAGATTTATTACTTGGCAAGGACAATAAAACGGATTTTTTAGTTCTGTTAAAATGGAATAACTTAGGTTTTACTGAGCCTGTCGCACACTCAAATATCAAGATCCCTCCTGGAATTATCGACTGCGGTTGCACTTGGATATCAAAAGAAGATATTGTAATTTCTCTTAGCGGAATGCCTGTGATGAGAATTCGTTGGACGAATAACCGATTAAATATAGTCGATTCTTCCACATTTACAATTCCTACAAGCTCCGCTTTAGTATACTACGACGACGCTAAACTTATGGTCGTAACTAGAGACCTAGGTATATTCCAGGCACCTGCAAATGATTTTAAATCGCTTACTAAAATAAATACAACTCGTGAATTTCATGACGTGGTAACAAGCCTTTATAACTCGAAGAGTCATGAAGTTTGGTTAGGCACTCTGAATGGTCTCTATAGGTTTAATCTTTCCAATCAAGAGTGGAAGCTCTTTGATGAATTTGACGGTTTGCCCAGTAGCGAGTTTAATTGGCCACGTGCAATTGATAAAAATGGATTGTTCTACCTGGGGACTGCGCAAGGTTTTATTAGGTTCGACCCAAACCAAACGAACCATAAGACAACGCCCCTTCATGTAAATTTGACAAAATTAATTATAAATAACACTTCTGTATCACCAAACAGCGCATCAGTTTTGAAGACCTCTATTTCCAGCACTGAGTCGCTAGAATTATTAGCAAGTCAAAATAGTCTGGCACTTGAATTTTCAGCTCCGACGCTACCGATAGAACAAAGGCGACTGACCTACTCTTATATTCTTGACGGTTTCGACACAAGTTGGCGCGAAGTAGATTACAAAAAACGAGTCGCTAACTATACCAACCTTCCTCATGGAGACTATACCTTTCGAGTAAAAGTTAAGAATAAAAATGGAGTTTGGAGCGAAAACGATCGAACACTAGCTATTTCCATTTCGCCACCGTGGTGGTTAACCACTTGGGCTTACATTGCTTATACTCTTATCATCGCATTTGTCTTTTACGCCGTTATCCAATACCGAACTATCGCTTTAACTCGACGTTCAAAGGCATTGGAAAAAGAAGTCTCAGCAAGAACGAAGGAAGTTGAACAGTTACTAGAAAAACAGAATCGAGAGTTTGCAAATATTTCGCATGAGTTTAGAACGCCACTAACCTTAATTCTCGGTCCTATTGCCAATGTTTTGAAAAAGCTAAACCCAAAAACACAACCAAATGAAATAAAGCAGCTCGAAACAACTCAACGAAATAGTTATCGCCTATTAAGAATGGTTGACCAACTACTAAATATTGAATCCTTTCAGGTTAAGTCGATTATACAGAAACAACCCATTGCATTTGGTGAAACCACTCGCTTAATTGCCGATGGTTTCGTTGAACTAGCAAAGGAAAAACAATGTGAATTTGCAGTCGAAAAAATCGAGGATATTAATTTTGAGTTTACTCCTGATGCCTATGAAAAAATACTGCTAAATTTATTATCAAACGCATTCAAATACACCCCAGCTAATGGAACTATCCGCTTAAAAACCTGGACCAATAAAAATGAATTTATGTTGAAAGTCTCAGATACTGGTATAGGCATTCCAAAAGATGAGCAGGCAACTATCTTTGAGCGCTTTAATCGTTCTACCAATATTAATCAAGAAAATGCTCCAGGTGCAGGAATTGGCTTATCATTGGTTAAAAACCTTGTCGAGCTACATCAGGGTCAAATTCAACTTGAGAGCGAGCCACAGATAGGCACCTCATTTACTGTGATACTTCCAATAATAAATCCGACAAATAATGCCGAACTTATCTATCGAATTGATGAATCAATGATAGATGTGGAGATGATGACATTGGCTGCGCAATCTCACGCGCCTCAAAAAATTAGTTATCAAGCGAGTGAACAATCTAATCAAAGAGAAACCATTTTAGTCATTGAAGACAATGATGATATGCGTGAATATATCAAAGAAAGTATCGCGCAAACTTACACTGTGATCACTGCTTCAGATGGTGAGCAAGGTGTGCAAATCGCGATTAACGAAATTCCCGATTTAATTATTAGTGACATCATGATGCCCAAACTGGATGGCTACCAAGTAACGAGTCAACTAAGGCAAAACACAGCCACCAGCCATATCCCAATTGTTCTGTTGACCGCCAAAGATGACAAAGTGAGTCGAATGAAAGGCTGGCATGAAAAAGCCGATGAGTATTTAACCAAACCTTTTGATATTAATGAGTTAAATATCCGTGTTAAAAGCTTATTAGAAATCAGAGACCTGCTTAAACAGCGTTTTGCCGATTCAGTCTTTAAGAAAAGTAAAGTAACGGAAGTGGAAGACCAAAGCGAAAATCAGGAACAGCTTTTTATCAATAATCTTAATAAGATTTTAGAAGAAGTCTATCAAGATCAACAAATTAAAGTCTCTGAACTATCAACCAAAGTCGCAATGAGCGATCGCCAATTGCTACGAAAATTGAAAAGTACGGTTGATATGACACCCACAGAATATTTAAGAAAGTACCGGCTGGAAAGAGCGAAAGACTTACTCGCGAAAGGCGAGTCGGTCACAAATACTGCTTTTAAGGTTGGATTTACATCATCAAGCTATTTTACAAATTGCTTTAAAGCTTATGTTGGTATTAAGCCTTCTGAGTTTGTGTCTAGTAATAATAAGATTGACACTCAATCAAAACAATTTTAATTCGATTAAATAATACTTATTAGAATTTGTTGACTTAGCTTTCTAAATATTTGTCGGTACTTTAGTTTAGGTACACGTGGGTAACTTTTAGCCGGTAAACTTTTTGTGAGAAAGCTCGAAACAAATAATTTAAATTAACTGATATTACACAGCCTTGTTTTTAGGGTCAACTTGTCCCCGTCCGGCAATCCGAGCGGCTGCTGGGTCAACTTGTCCTCGTCCGGCAATTCGAGCGGCTGCTGGGTCAACCTGTCCCCGTCCGGCAATTCGAGCGGCTGCTGGGTCAACCTGTCCCCGTCCGGCAATTCGAGCGGCTGCCGGGTCAACTTGTCCTCGTCCGGCAATTCGAGCGGCTGCCGGGTCAACTTGTCCTCGTCCGGCAATTCGAGCGGCTGCCGGGTCAACTTGTCCTCGTCCGGCAATTCGAGCGGCTGCCGGGTCAACTTGTCCTCGTCCGGCAATTCGAGCGGCTGCCGGGTCAACTTGTCCTCGTCCGGCAATTCGAGCGGCTGCTGGGTCAACTTGCCCTCGTCCGGCAATTCGAGCGGCTGCCGGGTCAACTTGGCCTCGTCCGGCAATTCGAGCGGCTGCTGGGTCAACTTGCCCTCGTCCGGCAATTCGAGCGGCTGCTGGGTCAACCTGTCCCCGCCCGGCAATTCGAGCGGCTGCTGGGTCAACTTGCCCTCGTCCAGAAAGCCGAATCGTTGCTGAGTCCAAGTATTCAATATTAGAAAATACTGTCGACTTCCTTTCAACTTGGGTTTGAATTAATTTACTCAAATTAGAACTTATCCATGTTAGAGCTAAAACATTTGTTACAAACAATACAATCCAAGCGTATTTACCAAACATGACCGATACTCCACAACTACTTGCATTTCATAATGCAATTTAGGTTAAGAAAAATTTTATTTATGCTATTTGGCAATATACAGAGCTAAAGTGTAAAGATCAACAAGTGAGAACTGGTTCACATGACCTAAATCAAACATTCTCAATATGAGATTTTGACTCTGTTTTGTTTACATAAACAAAACAACTGGTCAATATTTAACCAGCTTTTGGTCGGATTTATAGGTAGGTTGAGGAAAACTGAGAGCTAAGTTACAGAGATTTTGACAAAGAATTGTAGGTTGAGATGAGTTATTTCGCTTTGAGATTATGAATATTTGTTCAAAGATTCATTTTTGATGGGCGCAACTGAGCCCGATTTTTAGATAGAAAGAAGTTTAATTAGCATTATGCCGTAAAGTTAGTAACGTTATCGGCAATATCGTTGAGATACTCTTTGGTTTCCCATTTCTTGGAAAGGAGCTTCTCAAGCTCGAGATGGTGAACTGGTCGGCTAAAGAAATAGCCTTGGATAAATCTTGCTTTGCTACGCCATAGATGATCGCACTGATCTTTGCTTTCAACCCCTTCGATAACCACATCGAGCTCAAGATTACTTGCAATATCAATAATCGCTTTGACGATATTTCCGTCTTGTTTATTGTTTTCCACATTTTGAATAAAGCTTTTATCCACTTTAAGAACATTAAGTGGCAACGTTTTAAGCTGAGCCAAAGAAGAATAACCGGTTCCAAAGTCATCCAGTGCTAAATTGATCCCTAATGCTCTCAACTCTTCCATTTGCATTATGGTCTGGTCGATTTCCTGCACACACACACTTTCAGTCAGTTCTAATTCAAGATATTGAGGATTTAGAGATTCTTGCTCAAGTATGCTTTTAACCTCTGAAGTTAGATCGCGATGCCAAAATTGGTGTGCCGACAAATTAACACTCATTCTCCCTCGCATTATACCTGCCTCAACCCATTCACGAGTTTGTCTTACGGCTTTTCTTAAGATCTGATGGCCTAGCGGCTGAATTAATCCTGTTTCCTCCGCCAAATGAATAAACTCTTCGGGACTCACAAAACCAAACTTAGGATGCGACCAGCGAGCTAATGCTTCCATTCCGCAGACACGACCGGTGCTAAGGTCAACTTTCGGTTGATAGGCAAGGTCGATATCACCTCGCTCAATCGCTCGACGAAGCTCATTTTCCATAGCTAATTTTTTACGCGCTTTGTCGTTTAATTCAACCGAATAGAAATGATACGAATTAAGCACTTCTTTTTTTGCTTCATACATTGCCGTATCAGCATTACGCAACAGTTTTTCTGCTGTAATACCATCATCGGGTGATATTGTAATGCCTATGGAAAAGTTCAAGCTGAGCTTTTGACCTTTTATATAAACAGGTTCGTTGAGCTCCTTCAGCATTGACTCGGCAAATGATGCAACTTCGGTCGACGACTGAATATCATCTCTAATGATTACAAACTCATCGCCTCCGACTCTAGCAATGGTATCGCCGTCTCGATTTCGGCTGGTCAGTCTTTGCGCAACCTCGTTAATTAGCATATCGCCAACGTTGTGACCCAAAGAATCATTCACCCGCTTAAAGTTATCAATGTCGATAACAAAGATTGCAAAGCGTTCTCGACGAATTCGGGTTTTTTCAATGGTTTGATTTAATCGGTCATATAAACAGGCTCGATTTGGTAAACCTGTGAGCGCATCAAAGTTAGCTAGTTTTCTAAACTCTTCTTCGGCTCTCTTATGGAAAGTTATGTCGGAGAATACTCCTACGTAGTAACGTACGTAGCCTTTCTCATCTAAAATAGTATCAACAGTTAGTTTTTGTGGAAACGGGTCACCATCTTTTCGCTCGGCCCAAACTTCACCTTGCCAATTACCTTTTTCCATAAGGCTAAGTCGGATCCGTTGAATGATATTCACTGACTGTTCTGAGACATCGGGGAACCAAAGCTCTTCACCTTTTTTTTCCGCAAAGGTAAAGCCTGTGATTTTTTCATAAGATGGATTACATTCAATTAATCTCCATTTAGCATCGCGAATCCAAACGCCGTCCGAGGTCGTTCTAAATGCCTGGCCTAAGCGTTCAATTTCCTCATCTTTTCTGTGGATCTCAGAAACATCTTTTTGAGTGCCCGACATTCGGACAGGCAAATTGTTCTCATCTCTTTCAACAATTTTGGCTCTGTCTTGAATCCAACGCCATTCTAGTTTCTCATCTTGAATTCGATAAGTAGACTCAAAGGAATTTGTTTTCCCACTCAAGTGTTCATTCAGAGCAAGCCGCACTCGATCAACGTCATATTTGTGGATGTAGGTGGAAAGTTCTTTTAGATTTCTAGAAAGTTTGGAACAGTTGATATTTATGTGCTTATCTGCATCTGAACGAAGGACTTCACCAGAACGAATATTCCAATCCCATATTTCGTTACCGCCCCCCCATAAACTAAGTCGTAATCGTTTTTCGCTTTCTTCCACTGTTTTTTGGGTGAGTAGCTCTGCCCTTCTTTTTTGCCAAATTAGGTATACGAAAAGGGAAAGTAAACTCAAGATTAGAAACGAATAAACTACAATCGCTGTGGTTGTCAGCCACCACGGAGGGTTTATGTATATTGACTTAGTTACAGTACTTTGAAGCCATTCTCCGCCAGACTCCCTCACTTGAACTTCAAATATGTAATCTCCTGAGTCTATATTAGTATAAGTAGCAACTCTTGAAGCTGACTCTGAAGTGATCCACTTTTGATCGAGTCCTATTAGTCGATAGCGAAATTCTATATTATCAACTTTTTTAAATTGCGGGCTCGTAAACTTCAATGTGAATGGAGTCTGATCGTACTGTAGTTCTATATTATCTTCGACAAGAATCGAGCGTTGTAAAATACCTTCCCTACTCCCACCAATATCAACTGGCTTATTTGCAATGCTCAAACCGGTAATGACAGCGGGTAGAACAACAGAATCTCTATTAATTATGCTTGGAAGAAATCGTGTAAACCCATTAATCCCTGCGAAATATAAATAGCCATTGCTTGCTTGTAATCCTGCAGAATTGAATTCATCTGCCTGCAACCCATCGGTAAAATCAAAGTGTTGAATCGTATTTGAATTAGGTGTTACAGAAACAATTCCAAGGTTGGTGGCCGCCCAAATTTTACCCGAAGCATCGTCCCAAAATACAGAATATACTGCGTTGTTAGGCAATCCGGTATCCTCATCAACATGACCAATTGTTTCTCCCTCTTTAATAGCAATGAGACCGTTTGACCACGTAGATAACCAAACGTTTTGTTTATTGTCCAAAGTCAAATCCGAAATATCGACTCCTAGAGAGTTTTCCAAGAGCTCATTTGTGAACCCTTTTTTGTTAAAACTAATTTTTCGTACACCCCGCTCTGCGGTTCCAATTAAGTAATTATTAGAATCGATTTCGTGAATACTTGTAGGAAACTCCAGTTTTATTTCATACTCCAACTTAAACTTATTTCTCGAATTCGATGACGAAACTGAACTAAGAACTAATACCCCCACATCATTCTGAGCAATCCAAATTCTACCTAGACTATCTTTCATAATGAACTGAGCGCTTTTAGAAGGATTTAGCGCTTGTGCCAAAGATTCTTCAACTACTTTTAGTCGATTGTCTTGAGTGTTGTACCAAAATATTCCAAGCTCTGAGCTTATAAGTAGTAATTCCTCATTGAGTTCCAAAATATCGAAAATTCTACCAGTATATCTCTCTTGGTCTAAGAACACTGGATAATGTGAGAACTCTTGAGATTTAGTATTAAACTTAGAAATATTTCCAGTCTGAGTCCCTATCCAAACATCACCTTCACTGTTTTCATGTAGTGCGTATATGGATGGATCAACTAATCCTAGTTTGTTATTTTCGTGCACACCAAAGGTTTCGAACTGTCTACTATTTGGATAATGAAGACTCACACCACCTCCCTGAGTACCGACCCAAACGGTACTATCGCTTCCTTGATAGAGTCGGTATACGCTTTCAGCGTTTTGACTATTTTGAGATAAAGAGTTACCTCTTAGTATTCTTGTTTTTTGTTCAATTGAATTTTCAATACTGATTCCTTCATCAGTACCAAACCAAAGGTTGTTGGATTCGTCTTGTAAAATAGTCCGAACGTACTGACTTGGCAGCTCTGCATCATAATCAATTAAGTTTCGATATTCCCAGTTGATCCTAAAAACTCCTCTTCCCCAAGTAGCGACTAGTAGTCGTCCGTAGGAATCTTGAAATATATCGATGATGCTACTATCACTAAGAGAAGTAGTTAAATCGCTTTCGCTAGAGCCTACTTCATTAAAACTAAGAAACCTTTCTTCCTTTCTATTGAAAAGATGTAATCCTTCTCCGAGGGTTCCAATCCAAAGATTCTTCTGTTGATCCTCGAAAATCGCTCTAACTTTGGCGATTTTATACGTGCTAACCAACTTCGACTTTTGCTGATAGCGAGTAAGTCCCAGACCTGTACCGAACCATAGAATTCCATCTTTCGTTTGGTAAATATCTCGCACTTGATCTGCGAATGAATTCTCATCCTCTGAAATAACTACTTTTTCGAAGTTATCGAACTCCTTTGAATAGAGATTTACCCCCCCATCGGTCCCGACCCATAAGTTGCCATCTTTGTCGACCAAAAGAGTGCGGACATTATTATTAGACAAACTATTCTCATCTAACCGACTGTGACGATAGTTAATAAACTCAAAACCATCATATTTAACCAATCCATCTTCTGTGGCAAACCACATAAAACCATCATTATCTTGAGCAATGTCGTACACGACACTGGAAATCATGCCGTCTTGTTTGTCTAAGGTGTGAAATTGAAAGGCTGGTTCAGCATGGGCTGAGGGGAAAAGGAAAGCGGCTCCAATGAACAGGTAGAATGCCGCGCACATAGAAATAAATCTATTCGATACGGCTAGCTTCCCCTGATTGAACCCCATAATAACTACGTGTAATTCTTCTCTGATTACTTATGCGAGATTAAAATATAGTTGAGATATCGCAATCTGCCATTTTTATTAAAAGAAATGGATAACTCGTTCCTTCACTCAACCCGATATGTGATGCGGATCACATTTTTAAGCCTAGTTCATAAATCGAAAACAAGCAAAAACTATTAAACCTATAGATTGATTGTATTAGACTATTTTGTAACATTCGCAGATAATCTGGCTCGTTGAATTAATCATAACCCGATTAGGAAGTATATATATGAAAAAGATTACTATTTTTGGCAGACCTGGATGCGGCTACTGCAGCCGAGCAAAGCAACTTTGTGAAATTAAGAACTTTGAGTTTAAGTACGTCGATATTTGGGAAGAAGGAATCAGCAAAGAAGACCTGGCGAAAACCATTGGCCGTCCTGTTGAAACTGTCCCTCAAATATTCCATGGCAATGACCACATTGGTGGCTTTACCGAGTTTGAAGCCTTCGTTCGTGAAAATACTTAGTCCATGCGGATGCCGGTTAACTTGAACTAGGGATAGCAAAATCCATTCTTATCCCAAGCTCAAGTTAATTAAAAAACACTTAGAGTGCTTAAATGCGGGCTTTTTTAGCTCGCATCGCCGCTCAATTTTAAGGATAATAGCTGTCCATTTTTGAGGAGCTGAGTGACTCAGCAAGCAAATATCATTACAAGGGCAACTATTTGTGAAAGACCTAGTAGAAACTTGGCTTAATGAGGCCATTACCGAGCTCAAGTCTCAAGGCATTATACCTGCCGAATTTAGTGCGCAGGCTAAATTAACGCACACCAAAGATAAAGCGCATGGCGACTTTGCATCGAACGCCGCCTTGATGCTTGCCAAACAAGCTAAACGCCCACCTCGCGATGTTGCCCAACTGATTGTCGATATCCTCGGCGAACATCCACAAATAGACAAAATGGAAATTGCGGGACCCGGCTTTATAAATTTTTTCCTAAGCCAAGAAGCCTCCACCCAAGTAATTGTAGAAATTTTGAAACAACAAGATAAATTTGGCCACAACAACAAAGGACAAGGTCAAAAAGTTGGGGTTGAATTTGTTTCAGCAAACCCGACCGGACCACTGCATATTGGTCATGGCCGAGGCGCTGTAGTGGGCGACTGTATTGCTCGTTTATTACAAGCAACTGGTTGGGACGTAACTCGAGAGTTTTACTACAACGATGCAGGCCAACAAATCAGCAACCTGGCAGCCTCTGTTCAAGCGCGCTGCAAAGGCATTGGTCCCGACTCTGAAGATTGGCAAGATGACTGGTATCAAGGGCACTATATAAAAGATGTTGCAAAAGATTATTTAGCCGGTGAAACCATTGATGCCGCTGATAAGCATGTGACAGCTAAAGCAGATATTGAAGATTTAAATGCTATCCAAGAATTTGCTGTCGCCTATTTGCGACGCGAGCAAGATCTCGATCTCAAAGCCTTTGATGTCGGATTTGATGTTTACTTCCTAGAATCTTCATTGTATGAAAATGGCGACATTGAGAAAACCGTCGAATCGTTAGTCAGTGCAGGCCATACCTATGAAAAAGAAGGTGCACTTTGGCTGAAAACCACTGAGTATGGCGATGATAAAGATCGAGTGATGCGAAAGTCAGAAGGTGGATACACCTACTTTCTACCCGATGTCGCTTATCATGTGAACAAATGGCAACGGGGCTTTAAGCGGGTGATCAACGAGTTTGGCGCAGACCACCACAGTACCGTCAATCGCGTTCGAGCCGGTTTGCAAGCGCTTGACTTAGGCATTCCAAAAGGCTGGCCAGAGGTTGTGCTACACCAAATGGTCACGGTTATGCGTGGACAAGAAGAAGTTAAGATCTCTAAGCGAGCAGGAAGTTATGTGACGCTGCGAGATATTATCGATGAAGTAGGCCGAGATGCGACACGCTATTTCTTGGCGGCCAGACGATCAACTTCGCAAATGACATTTGATTTAGAATTAGCCAAGTCTCGTACTAATGACAACCCTGTTTATTATGTGCAATACGCCCACGCACGAATTTGCTCGGCCTTTAGAAAACTAGAAGAAGTTGGGCAAAAGTTTGACCAACCTCTCGGAATGGAGAATCTTTCGCTATTAACCCTCGAGCAAGAGCTTGCGTTAATGGACAAGATAAATCAGTATCCGGGCTTAGTTGATGTGGCTGCCAGCAATACAGAACCACATGTGGTTGCACATTACTTACGCGAACTAGCCGCAGAATTACACGGCTACTATCAAGCTGGCTCTGATTCAGCCGAAAATCGCTGGATTGTTGATGATGAAAAACTTTGCAATGCCAGACTTTGTCTAATCAAAGCGGTAAAACAAGTCATTGTTAACGGCTTAGACCTGCTAGCGGTAAGTGCACCAGAAAAAATGTAAGAAAGTTGTTTTATAAGGGTTAACGTTTAGTTTTACTATGGCAAAAGATTACGCAAAGAAAAAGAAAGGACGCAAGAAGTCGGGCGCAAGCCGAAGCAATGATCAATCGGTCTCTAAAGGCATGGTTTTCTTTGTCATATTATTAGTCGCTGGTTTAGTGTCGCTTCTAGTTTATTTGAAATGGTACATGCCCAACAAAGGTACGCAAAACAAACCTGCGACCAAGATCACTGAGCCTAAAAAGACAGCGCCAAAAGTCGATAAAAAAGCCGAGTTAGCCAACGATCAAAAAGTGGAAGATGAAGCCGACATCCCTTTTTATAAAACCCACGAAGAAATCGTCAATAAAAAAGTCGAAATCCCCATCGAAGATTTAAAGCTACCCGAAAATGCCAATAAATATGTCTATCTAATGCCTTGCGGCTCATTTAGAGATCTCGCTCGGGCAGAAGAGTTAAAAGCACAAATTGCATTCGTTGGCTACGAATCAAAAATCAATCAAGTTGACGTGAAGTCTGGTACTTGGTATCGGGTAGAATTAGGTCCGTTTGGTAGTAAACGTAAAGCCGAATCGATTCGTCATCGATTACAAGATAATGGGCATAACTATTGTAAAATTTGGCCCAAAAAAGTGTCTTAATAGTATTCTTAAAACGACATAAACAAAAAAGAGCACAAGCATTCACCACGGAGGCAAAGCTTGCCCCGCGGAGCGCTGTGGGTACGGAGAACACTGAGGAAATAGTAAATTAGGGATGATGCTAATTCTTATCGCCCAGTGGCTACGAGCAACCCGACATCCCCGTGTCCATCGGATTAGTGGAAAAGCTGTTTGAGCCTTAGAGACCTTAGAGACCTAACCAACCCCCTGCAATACCTCAATAGCAACATCAATATCTGACTGGTCCGTTTGCCAATTGCTCAACGCCGCTCGAATAACTTTCTTCCCTTGCCATTCCCCAGGACTCAAAAATATTCTGCCATCGCGATTAATCGCGTCAAGTTTTTTGGCCGTCAACAAATCACTATGCTCAGCATCAAGCCCCTGACAATTGGGGCGAAACAAAACCACATTCATTTGACACGGGTAAACTAATTCATAATCATCCGATTGGTCTATCCAATCAGCTAACGATTTTGCACATGCTATATTGGATTTAACCCACTCAGTCACCCCCGATTTTCCATATGCAAATAAGGTCATCCAAACTGGCAACGCCCTAAAGCGTCGTGAGTTTTCTACACCTAACGACATAAAGCTCGGCACCGTTCCGGTATTCACCAAGTAAGGGGCTGGCACATCAAAACTCGCTTCTAATAAATCGAGATGACGAGTTAAAAACACTCCGCTATCGTATGGAACATTTAACCATTTATGACAATCAACAGTGATTGAATCTGCCAGCTCTAAGCCTTTAGTTTTGCCGTTAACACCACTGATTAATCGCTCAAATAAGCCAAACGCCGCATCCACATGAAGCCAGGCGTCATATTGCTTAGCTAGCCCTGATATTTTTTGTAAATCGTCGAAATCTGTGGCGGTCACCGTACCGGCACTTGCAATGATAATTTTTGCTTTACTCTCACTGTTTTCGAGCGCGTCAGCTAACGCGTCAACATCCATTGCTTCAGAGTTTTCGATTGATTTCACCTTGCTGACATGCCTTTGTCCTAATCCCGACATACCCAAACTCTTGAGCATACTAGCATGTGGCGTAGTTGAAAATATTTCAACATCCAGTCCATAAACGCCGTCTTTTGCAACATCAATTCCTTGCAACCTTCCGGCATGTTGACGCGCAACACACGCACCAATGAAGTTGGCAGCCGTTGCGCCTGTGGTCATTAATCCCTTAAATTGTTGCGGTAAATCAAATAGTTCGCAGAGCCATTGAATGGTTTGCCACTCCACTTCGGTTGCAACCGAGTCACCTTCTTTGGAAACATTTTGGTCAAAACTTGAAACCAGCCAATCTGCTAAGGTCGCTATTGGTGTCGCACCACCGGTTACAAACCCCCAGTACCGCGAGCCTCTTGCTGCTGATAGTTGAGGGATTATATTTTTCTTTAGATAGTCGATAGATTGCGCTAGTGAATGGCCATCCGAAGTCAGATTATATTCAGGCAGTTCAACCTCTAATTTTGCCACCTTTTCAGAATCGAGGCTCTGCATAAAGGCCCGCGTGATCGACTCAAAAATTTTCAAGTAGTCGGGTAACTGATTCCAATCTTGATTAGATGCTCGCATTTTTTATCCTTGTTCGATCGTCGCGCCGAGTTATCATTTAATCGTCTAGTTGCTAGATTCGATAATTCGAAGTTACTGACAAAATGCTAATTTAAACCTTGTTCATCAAATAGTCACTATACAGATAGGTCGCCTTCAGATTAAAATCTGTCCGCATTAATTTTATCTAAATTTTTAAGAATAGCAGGTTATTAAAAATGACTATAAGAGTAGGAATCAACGGATTCGGTCGAATGGGACGACTAGCGTTACGCGCGATTTGGCCACACGCTAACCTTAACGTTGTGCAAATCAACGACCCTGCTGGCGATGCTGAAACCATGGCTCACTTGCTCAACTTCGATTCGATACATGGCACTTGGTCGCAACAGGCTAAAGCGAATAAACAGTCGGGGGGTGTCAAAAATCAAACAATAAAGATTGGAGAACACTCAATTCGTTATTCTCAATTGAAAGATATTTCAGAAAATCATTGGGGTGATTGCGACCTTGTTATCGAAGCGTCAGGGAAATTTAAGAGCAAAGCAAAACTAAGTGAATATTTGAAGCAAGGTGTTAAAAAAGTGGTGGTTACAGCGCCAGTTAAAGAAGAAGGTGTCGCCAATATCGTCATGGGGGTGAATCATTCAATTTATAACCCTGAACAGTTTGATATAGTGACCGCAGCATCCTGTACTACTAATTGCTTAGCGCCGGTGGTTAAAGTTTTGCATCAATCGATCGGAATAAAACACGGTTCAATGACCACTATTCACGATATCACCAATACTCAGACTATTCTGGATGCCCCACATAAGGATTTACGCAGAGCACGCGCCTGTGGAACTAATCTTATTCCGACAACAACAGGCTCAGCGACAGCTATTACTCATATTTTTCCTGAACTAAAAGGAAAATTAAATGGCCACGCGGTGAGAGTACCCATTGCCAATGCTTCTTTGACCGATTGCGTTTTTGAAATGAATCGCGCCACCAGTATTGAAGAAGTAAATCAGTTAATGGAAACAGCAGCCAAAGGCGAACTAAAAGACATTTTGGGCTACGAGACACGACCACTTGTTTCTGCTGACTATAAAACAGATCCTCGCTCAAGTATTGTTGATGCTCTTTCCACCATGGTAGTTAATGACACACAAGTAAAACTCTATCTTTGGTACGACAACGAATGGGGATACATCAATCGAACGATTGAATTGGTTCAGCTGGTCGCCGCTTCTATAGACTAACCTAATGCCTTCGATTAGAGACTTACCAGCCAACGTTAAACAATACTTATTGGTAACAGCCAACTATTGGGCATTTACTTTAACCGACGGTGCGTTAAGAATGTTGGTGGTACTACATTTCCACCAACTGGGTTATTCACCTTTTACCATTGCCATGTTGTTTATCTTTTACGAGTTTTTTGGTGTGGTGACCAATTTACTCGGAGGATGGTTGGGTTCATTAACCGGCCTTAATCGAACCATGAATATTGGCTTAGCCATTCAAGTTTTCGCTTTGCTAATGCTGGTAGCGCCTGATGAATATCTAACTGTTATCTGGGTGATGATTGCTCAAGCTCTATCGGGTATTGCTAAAGACTTGAATAAAATGAGCGCCAAAAGTGCGATTAAGTTTTTGGTCTCTGAGGATAAGGCGGAGACAAAGCTATATCGATGGGTGGCTTTGTTGACTGGTTCAAAAAATACCATGAAAGGTTTCGGCTTTTTCTTGGGCGCAATCTTACTGCAAGTGTTTGGTTTTCAAAACGCATCGCTTTTTATGGCGGTGGTACTAAGCTTGATTTTATTAATGAGCTTGATAAAGCTCGAACCCGGAATGGGTAAAGCCAGTATCAAAACAAAATTTTCTCAGCTATTTTCAAAAAGTCGCCCCATCAATTTTTTATCCAGTGCTCGATTCTTTCTATTTGGTGCAAGAGATATTTGGTTTGTAGTAGCACTGCCGGTTTACCTGTCAAGCCAGCTGAGTTGGACTTTTTGGCAAGTTGGAATCTTTATGGCCCTATGGGTACTTGGGTACGGAGTTATTCAAGCAAATGCTCCAAAAATTACCGGTCATCAACCAGCAGAAAAAAGTATTCGGTTTTGGTCAATTATTTTGACTTTTGTGACAGTGTTTATAGTTTTACTATTTGGACTTACCGCCTTATCACCGACCTTAGTGTTAATCATTGGTCTGATTATATTTGGTGCCGCATTTGCGATTAACTCATCGCTGCATAGTTTTTTAATTGTGCATTATTCCAACCAAGAATCCGTTTCGATCGATGTTGGTTTTTATTATATGGCGAATGCGGCGGGACGATTAGTCGGCACCATTTTATCGGGCTGGGTATATCAACAAGCTGGACTGTTGGGGTGTTTGGTGGTATCAGGAGTGTTTATCG
Organism: Kangiellaceae bacterium; assembly: GCA_965230525.1. GTDB lineage: Bacteria > Pseudomonadota > Gammaproteobacteria > Enterobacterales > Kangiellaceae. Next base: position 1,540,492 of record OZ246008.1, on the reverse strand, counting down.
CTGTCGCAAGTGGGTTGAGTTTCTTTTTGAATAATAAGGAGTGATTTGCTCTTTCTTTATTAGAAACGATTTAAGAATATAAATCGTGACTATTTATTCTCAACAACCGCAATAAATTTCCCAGTATTACTCACTTTTATACGACCCGCTTTCCCCTTGAAATAGCCCGATAAATCCTGCCCTTCTAACCAGCGATAGCCCTTGCTCCGGTGCGGCCAAACTTGAATTCGGTTATCTTTGAACCGCAAAATATCGCCGTTAGGCGCCCAAGAATATTCATAGTTTGAATCGTAAAGAGGAGCGATTGGGGTAATCGAAAAGTCTTTGGGATCAAAGACTTTAATCCAAACTTCGCTATTGGTTTGCCGATGGACAAAGCTAAATAAATCACTATTAGGAACTCGTTGAGGAGAACTTGGTAGTGCGTTACCACTGACAAAGCGAGCAAGTTTCTTTTCCAAGTTTAGATATTGCACACTCCATCCGTACCGAGACCAAAACAATACATCTGAGTTTTTTTCATTGGTCGCATAATAGCCAACAGGCTCTTTAGAATTAAGCAGCCATTGGCTTTTACCATCTTTACGATCTTGCGCCCAGACAGTTTGATAGGGGACACCGCCTTCAGAAACAAAAGTGACTTGAGCATTATTATCAAAGGTTTTGGGCGAGTATTCACTGTGCGGTGTGTCAGTAATCTGCTGAGTCTGATGGCTGGCTAGCTCATACTCGTAGACATCGGTTTGTTTGCCGTCTCTTTGCGAGACAAAAAGCACACTTTTATCGTCTGGAGTAAAAAACGGTTGATTATCATAGCCGATATTATTAGAAATATTTTTACCTTGGTAGGCAACATACTCCCCATCCTTGACACCTAACTTGAATAAATGAATTTCTGTGTCAGGTGGCGCTGGCGCAGGATTATCCTCTTCTGCAATCGCTTGGCAGCCACTAAGCGCAAGTACCAACATAAACCATTGCCATTTTATTTTCATTTGAATACCCCACAAAAATTTCACTTGAATGATGCAGAATTAGACTACGAATCGAGACTTACTGCAAGTAAGCACCTAATTCTTGCTCTACAAGCACTTTAAACCTTTTTAAGCACTTTAAACCCTTCTTAGTTCATAAATACACTGCTGTTAACAAATTCTCACCTGATTGTTTTGCGCTCGATAAAGGATTTTATTATTATCCCCAGCTCTTGCTATTAGCGGTGTAAATGCCATGTGGACTAAATTTTTAAACCAACTCGAAAAGATCAACGAAAGTAAAGTGTTTCAAACCTCTGTGGTATTGGTGATCATCATTTCAGCGCTTTCTATTGGCGCAAAGACACATAATTTACCGGGTAAATTTGAAGAGATATTAGCCATCGCTGATATTGCTATCACTCTGTTCTTTGTGGTCGAGCTAGTGATTCGTTATTTAGCCATTGGCAATTTCAAACGCTTCTTTAGCAGCGGCTGGAATATTTTTGACACAGTCATCGTCATTGGTAGCTTAATTCCGACAGGCAGTTCAGGAATACTATTGGCGCGCCTGCTCAGAGTTTTCCGAGTGCTGCGGCTAGTTTCCATGGTTCCCGAACTTCGTTTGTTGATCAATGCACTGCTAAAAGCTATCCCTCGAATGGGTTACATCGCGTTACTAATGTTTGTGATTTTCTATATCTACGGTGCGGTAGGAAGCATTTTGTTTGAAGATATCAACGAGACTTTGTGGGGCGATGTGTCAATCGCAATGCTAACTCTATTTCGTATCGCAACCTTCGAAGATTGGACCGATGTTATGTACGAAACGATGGCAGTTCACCCGCTAAGCTGGATTTACTATATCACCTTTATATTCCTGACCGCGTTTGTGTTTTTAAATATGATGGTCGGAACCGTACTCGAAGTGATGCAAGCAGAACATGAAAGTGACCGAGCGAAAAGTCATGGTGAAACCTTGGAAGAAGGCGAGCCTGCCAGCCGCGCTCAGATTACCGCCTTACAGCTGCAACTTGATGAGGTTAAAGGTTTATTGGAAGAAATGGCTGGATCTAAAGAGACTGGGAAGAATACGACTTAGTCATTAATTTTTAGTGTATCGGGTATCCCTTGAGCCTCAGTGTCGCGCTGAAGTACGACCTACAAATAATCGGTTCGTATTTTTTCTGTAGGTCAGACTTCAGTCTGTCACCGAACTATCGGATTTCCCCTCAGCCTCAGTGTCGCGCTGAAGTACGACCTACAAATAATCGGTTCGTATTTTTCTGTAGGTCAGACTTCAGTCTGTCACCGAACTGTCGGATTTCCCTTTAACTTCATTGAAAATCAACGTCCCCATCGCTGCTTCCAAAGTAAAAACACCGCCGGCAAAATTAACAAGCTGAGAAGCAAAGTGCTTAACATTCCTCCGACCATCGGTGCAGCGATTCGACTCATAATTTCTGAGCCGGTCCCCTCTCCAAATAACACTGGCAATAATCCTATAATAATTGATACGGCAGTCATCATCACAGGTCGCACTCGTTGACCTGCTCCTTTAATTACTGCGTCAACTAGTTGCGATTGACTTAATGGTTGGTTGCCTATCGACGATTGGCTTTGCTGATAGGATTGATTTAAGTAAACTAACATTATCACCCCTATTTCAACCGCAACACCTGCTAAGGCAATAAACCCGACACCAACAGCAACCGAAAAATTAAAGCCGAGTAAATACATTAACCATAAACTACCCACCAAGGCTAGTGGCAAAGTTCCCAAGATCACCAGCACCTCTGATAGCTTTTTAAAACTCAAATAAAGTAGCAATAGAATGATTGCGAGCGTTAGGGGGACTACGTAACTCAGTTTTTCTTTAGCGCGCTGCATATATTGATACTGACCAGTCCAAGCGATTGAATAGCCATTTGGTAGTTCAAGTTGTTTTTCCAATACTTGCTTTGCATTTTCAACATAGCTTCCTACATCAACATTATTGATATCAACATACACCCAGCCGTTAATTCGAGCGTTCTCACTTTTTATTCCCGGTGGTCCATCTTCAATGTAAACCTTGGCAACATCCGCCAATGAAATACGTTGGTTACTGCTGGTAACAATTGGCAACAAAGCAAGCTGCTCAGGTGAATCTCGATAATCTTGTGGGTAGCGAATATTAACCGGATATCTTTCTTGCCCTTCAATCGTTTCGGTAACATTCATTCCGCCAATTGCGGTAGAAACCACTTGTTGAATATCCATGACACTCAACCCGTATCGCGCAGCCTTCTCACGAGAAATATCTACTTTAATATAGCGACCACCGGCGACACGCTCGGAGTAAACCGATACTGTACCAGGCACGGCAGTAAGAATATTTTCAATCTTTTCACCAATCGCCTGAATGGAATCCAAATTAGGTCCAGCAATTTTGATTCCCACAGGCGTTTTGATGCCTGTTGCAAGCATATCGATTCGAGTTTTTATTGGCATAACCCAAGCATTACTGACGCCTGGCAATTTGACCAACGAGTCTAATTGCTGCTTAATTTGATCAATGTCTATTCCCTCACGCCATTGCGACTTAGGTTTTAAATGGATGAACGTTTCAATCATTGTCAGCGGAGCCGGATCAGTCGCGCTATCTGCACGACCAATTTTGCCAAACACTGTTTCGACCTCGGGTACTGTTTTTATTAATTTGTCAGTTTGCTGTAAAAGCTCGCGCGCTTTACCAATGGAAATGCCAGGATAAGTGGTCGGCATATACATAAAGTCACCCTCATCGAGTGGCGGCATAAATTCACTTCCCAGTTTATTCAACGGCCAAACAACTGATGAAAGCAAAACGACAGCAATTAGCAAAGTCGACTTAGGATGCCTTAGTGTCAGAGAAAGTACCGGTAGATATAATCGAGCCAATATTCTATTTACAGGATTACGCTTTTCTTCTGTGATCTTGCCTCGCACGAACAATCCTATTAAAACTGGAATCAATGTAATCGACAATCCCGCCGCCGCTGCCATCGCATAAGTTTTGGTATACGCTAGTGGCGCAAACATTTTGCCTTCTTGCGCCTCGAGGGTAAAAACAGGAATAAAGCTTACAGTGATCACTAACAAACTGAAGAATAATGCGGGACCCACTTCGGTGGCAGATTTAACCACAAGTTGCCATCGATTGTTTGAATCCACGGTTTGTCTTTCGAGATGCTTGTGATAATTTTCCACCATAACAATTGCACCATCGACCATTGCGCCGATAGCAATTGCAATACCACCTAACGACATGATGTTGGCATTCAATCCTTGCCAATGCATTATTATGAATGCCGTGAGAATGCCAATCGGTAAGCTTATTAAAGCGACTAACGCGGAGCGCAAATGAAATAAGAAAATAAAACAAACCAAGGCGACTAAAATAAATTCTTCTAAAAGTTTTGACCAAAGATTATTAACCGCATTTTCGATTAGCTCACTTCGGTCATAAACTGAAACAATTTCTACTCCAGCCGGCAAGCTTTTTTTCAGCTCAGCAAGCTTTTGTTTGACTCGCTCAATTACCAATTGCGCATTTTCGCCATAGCGCATCACAACAATACCGCCAACCACTTCACCCAGACCATTCAGCTCAGCTATCCCCCTTCGCATTTGTGGCCCGATGGCGATATCTGCGACATCTTTGAGCAATAATGGTGTGCCATTTTGATTGACGCCTAATGGAACATTGGCAAGATCATTTTTATTTTTAATGTAACCGGTTGCTCTCACCATGTACTCTGCTTCTGCCATTTCAACAACCGATGCACCGGTTTCTTGATTACTTTGTCTAATCGCATTTTGAATATGAGTCAATGGAATTTGGAACGCTCTTAACCGTTCAGGGTCAACCTGGATCTGATATTGTTTCACCATACCGCCCAAAGCACTCACTTCAGAAACTCCAGCAACACTTTGAAGTTCATACTTTAAGAACCAGTCTTGTAGACTTCTAAGCTGACTTAGGTCAAGTTGACCGGTTGGGTCTGTTAGCGCATAGAGGTAAACCCAGCCCACGCCTGTAGCGTCGGGTCCAAGTTGTGGTCTAATACCATCGGGAAGCAACGGCGCGGCTTGACTCAGGTATTCGAGCACTCGAGAACGCGCCCAATAAATATCGGTTTTGTCATCAAAAATGACATAGACATAAGAATCACCAAAAAAAGAATAGCCTCTGACTGTGGTCGCCCCTGGTACCGATAGCATGGCAGTCGTGAGCGGATAGGTAACTTGATCTTGAACCACTTGCGGCGCTTGTCCTGGGTAAGTGGTTTTGATGATCACCTGAACATCCGATAAATCGGGTATCGCGTCTACCGGCGTTTGTTTGACTGCCCAAAGCCCCGTTCCGGTTAATAGTAACGTCGCAAAAATAACCAGAAAACGGTTTTCAATTGACCAGCGAATAATCGCACTAATCATGACGCCCCCTTATTACTAAGAGTAGCGGTGCCATTTGAAGAATGTTCAACCTTGCTATCGTTATCTGAGTAAGATAAAACTTCGATGATGGTAAATTCGCCACCTGCCACTTCAAATGTAAAATTAATTTCGTTGCCAATCTTTAACTGATTCATATCAAGATGTTTTGCGAGTTTAAAATCTAAAGTCGCCGGACCTCTTTGCCATTTAGGAATTGCTTCTCGAGTTATATTGACTATATTTGATTCGGGATCGAGATTATTTATCACACCATTAACGGTTGCAGTGACTGTGTTGTTTTGAGAGTGCGCTTGCGAGAGTTCGGCTTGAAAATGCATCCGTTTGAAATCAGAGTTTTTACTGGACTCGGAATCTAATAGAAACTGCGCCGAGCTAACAACCTCATCTCCAACCTGTAAACCACTCAAAATCTCAATGTATTGTTCATCAAAGTCGCCTATTTTGACTTCAATCGATTTAAACCGTCCTTCGCCGAGTGCAAGTACCACACGATCTGAATTTCCCGTTCTAATAACTGACTCTCTCGGTACTACTAAGGTCGGTTGACTTTCATTTAAGTAGATTTTTACTTGAGCAAACATATTGGGTTTCAGTCGTTTTTCAGGGTTTTCGAATCGCAGCCTCACTTTCAATGTTCTAGTTTTTGGATCCAGTGTTGGATAAATATAATCGACCACACCTCGCCATATTTTTCCAGGAAGATATGCCAACGACATTGCGACAGGAAGTCCTTGTTTTACCAAATGAGATTGCCGCTCAAAGACTTCAGCTTCGACCCAGACATGGTCGAGTTTACCGATTGACATGATGGTGGTACCGGGTCCAACATAAAAACCTTCTCGAATATTTAAGTTGTCAACCACTCCGTCTTGAGGACTAGAAAACTGAATAGTTTGTTGCACTTTTTTAGTTTTTACTATTTGGCTGATAACGGGCTTTGGTAACTGCAAGGCAGCCAACCGCTCTTGGGCGGCCGCGATCAACCGAGTATTGTTTCGATCTAGTGCCAGAACCAATTCTTCTTGGGCATTGACCAGCGCTGGAGAGTAAATTTGATAAAGTGGCTGATTCTTCTTAACCGGATCACCAGCAGCCTTGACATAAAGTTTTTCAATCCAACCTTCGACGCGAGGATGAATATGCAACAGCTGATCTTCATCATACTTTACATAACCGACGGTGGTGATTTTAGTATTTAGTAATTTTTGTTCTGCTCTGGCAATTCTTACACCCAGGTTATTGACAACTTCTGGCGAAATAGACACTGCGCCAGCGCCTCCGGAAGATTGGTTTTGTTGGTCAGGATAAACTGGCACTAGGTCCATTCCCATTGGTGATTTTCCCGGCGCGTCTCGGCGAAAGTTGGGGTCCATCGGAGCAACCCAATAAAGCGGTTCGTTAGCATTGAGTTTCTCTTCCTTGACTGCGTTATTTTCCAAGAAATAGACGAAAAAGATAGAAGCGAGGGTTACTCCCAATACAAAGCTCACTATCGATGATTTGGCAAATCGATTAACTTTAGTCATAGCCCTATTGACCTCTTGTTTCTAAAGATTGAATTGACTTTACTACTTTTTTGACTTGAAAAACTTGTGATGCCTCTTGGCAAAAGAAATAATTCAGCTGAAGAATATTCTTTTGAATGGCAACTTTAATCTCTAGGTAATCGAGTGAAGCGTTCAATTGATTAATTCTTGCTCTTACCACTTCAGAAAACTTACCTTCATCATTGGTGTACGCCGTCAGTGAGGCCTCGGTATGCTGATTAAGTTGAGGCAACAAGTCACTTTCAAATAACTTTTTTCGTGATAGAAGTCCAATCAACTGACTCCTCACCGATAACAGTTGGCGATACATTTGCTTCACCTTAAGCCACTTCAACTGTTTTGCCTTACTCAGTTGGCCAACAGCTTGGTTGACCATTCCTTGGTTAGCGCGTGAATTAAAAATAGGCATATCGAAACTAATACCTATTGAAAAGAGATCGGATCGTTGACCGCTAAACATATCACTCGCTTGTTCATTATCCGCTCGAAAAGCGTAACTAGTGTTCAATGAAAACTCTGGTTTTTTACTTTGTTCAGCTAGCTTTACCGATTCTTTTTCGGCCAGGATAAGTTTTTCCAACGCCTTAATAGCAGGGTGCGTTTGCACTAGCTTATTAAACTTCTCAATTGATAACATTTGTTGATTTGCCAAGCTTGCTGGACTTAACATCTTTAAATTGGGCAAATCAGCTATAACTGCATCAATTGAGGGTTCATGTAAATCGACATTCTTTTTGCTGTTGTTGACTAGGCGATCAACTTCCATACGATTATTGCGCAACTCTGAGCTGGCCTGTGATGAATGTAAATTAGTTTGCCATGCTTTTAATTCGGCCAAGTCACTGTGTTTTCGCTGAGTCAAAGAAATTAGTCTATCTTCAAGTTGAGTCAACTCTAACTGTGCTTGGACTATGTCTTGCTGGCGAGTTTTACCAATCGTCGAAGCGTAGTTAGCCTGAGCAATATCAGCTAATTGCTTGAACAATCCCTTACTAGATTCTATTAGACGAATGCTTTCTTGATCTTTGTAAACATCGAGCCACAAGGAACCGACGGTGACGGCAACTTTCGCCATCCTATCTTGTCGTTGAAAGGGATGTTGTGCTGCTAGTTCTTGCGCACGTAAAGCCCTAATTTTGTTTGAATCGCCTCGTGGTAGCTTTTGAGAAAATCCGATCTTAAACTGTGTCATCGGCTCCTGATTAAAATCAAATGTATCAGCGGCTAAGTTAGTTACGTCAACCGAAAAATTTGGATTTTCCCACTGCTCTTCGGTATTGCCTTTCGCTAAGATCGCTTGTTGCGAAGCGTAATTGGCAAATAACCAAGGATCGTTGTAAATAGCTCGATTAATGGCATCAGAAAAGCCTACTTGAGTAAAGGCTCCCTCGCTCGCATGGATCAGAGAATACCAAGCGTTTAACAATAATACTGCTATGAAAATCCGTATGATTTTTGCCCTTAATCGCCCCGCTGTATTAAGCTTTTTGTTCTGTATAAAACAGGAATTGTTGTTTAATCTATCAGGGACACCCAATTGAATGTTTGGCTGATACTCGATGGTTGTTTTCATAATCACTATCTATAGCTCACTAAAAATCGGTTCAATACTCATGTCGGACTTGAGTCTATTTTGGTAATTCGCAAACTAATACCCTTGTCTTAACAATGCCGTCATTATCAAACGCGCCAAGTTTGACGAAATGTTGATTGTTATGAAGATTTTGGCTTTTAAATTATCATTGTATTAAACAGGCAACTCTGGCTTAGGTGATGTGCGAGCAACTAATTTGCGTAGAGAAAATCAACCGCTGAATGAATAGCGATGGCTTTGACCGTCATTAGTTACCGACAAGCTTAAGCTCAAGAAAGCCTAGGAAAATCTAAGATTGAGTTAGCTAACAATAGGAGGTCGATAAGGGGAAGAAAATGTAGGATGAAGTAGCATTGGAATGGCTTGTTCAAATAAACCGATAGCCGATGGTTTGTAAAAATGTTGCTCAAAACTAAAAACAAATACGCTTGCGCTGCAACTCCCCATAGAGCAGTCACTGGATCCTTCACAACAGTGAGAACCATCCGCGGGCATTTGCTCTCCTTTAGAGTGGTCCCTATTTCCATGATTCATATTCGCATGGTCCATTTCAGAATGGTTCATATCTGCATGACTCATTTCCGAACGGCTCGTACTAGAGTGCGCCTTTTCAGCGGAATCAGTTTGAGTGGATTGGTAAGTGTGATGAGGTTTACTTTGCGATGGAATGAGAGGCATATCACATGACAATAGTGGCGCAGCAATACTCTGTAAGGCAAAAGTAAACAGTGCCAAGATTATTAGTAGCTTGTGAATATTTAGTCTCAAGATAAAGTTATCTCATAATAGTAAAACTAACAATTGAACCAACAGAATAAAGATACACCCAAATTCAAAATGTTTCAAACTATCGCTTTATGAGCTGCTTTGCTTGGTCATTAACGTTAAGCGCATGTTTATTAGTATTTTAAGCGACGTAACTTGCTGATTGCCAATACTTTTCCTTGTTGATCGATTGCGATAACCCGCCAAAAATAATCATTGCCAGAGCTAAGGTGTGATAATGAAACGGAATTGAATTGAAGTTGCGTTTTATCAGCTAATACTTGAGTCCCGGTAATTGGCCGTTTAAGTTGGCTAATCATCGGTTGGCTGTCGCCTACCTGCCCAGCAAATATTTCCACTTGATAGATTTTTGCTCCCAGCACAGGCTGCCAACTAAACCGCGTTTTGTTTGACAACACAGCGCTTTCCGGTGGCCCACCTAGGTACAGCGTTTTAGGTTGTTCGATTTGACTTGGTACTAAAGTATATCGTAATGCGGGGATTTCAAAATTAGGACTGGGATTGTTAATTTTCAATCTCACCAAATAGAGCCCGCGACGAGTATTGGGCAAGACCGGAGACTGTAGTTTAATTTCCGAACCCGCCAATACAAATTGCTTACGACTTAACATTGGGGTAAAAAACGCTTGCCCTTGAGTGCTAGGGGGTGATGCTATTTCCCAAGTATATTCGATCATACCCGAGCCTCGATATCTAACAAGCGCTTCGGCTTGCAACTCCTGACCTTCAGAAAGCTGAGTGATTCGCTTGCCATTATTGAATTGCATTTGAATACGGTCAATCGTCACCTGTCCAACCCCGGATGAACTGGTTAAATTGATTGAAACGATAGCAGTTGCAGTTGTATTTTCCGGTGTATCATTAAAGGTTCTTAAAAACAGTATTTGACTAAATCCTAACTGCTGAGCCTGCCGTACTACCGTTTGAGGAACCACTAAAGATTCTCGAATATTGATGGTTGCTCGTTGTGCTCGGTTAAGCGTTCTATTTTGTGTGAGTAAAGTAGCGGCTGTACCCAATTGCGTTTCACGATTGGGTGCAAGGAATAGACCGTTTACCGATCGCACGGTTAACAGTCCCGCATTTCTAGCCTGAACTTCTACCCTCCAATTTAATTGTACTTGTGACGAAAGATTGGGACTGACTCGGTTATTGCTAGTATCCGCGGCCACCGATAGAATCTGAGAATGCGCAAATTGCGCAACTAAGAGCGAAGCGGCAGATAGCGCAGCAATGCAAATCAGTCTTGTTAGTTTCTTCATTGTGAATTACCCAAGCGTGACGGCAAGGTTGCGGTCACTGTAACAAAAGTTTGGTTTGATTCGAGTGAATTGATACTCATCAACTTATCGTCAAAATCATTATGAGAGCTAGTTAAGCCAAGTTCGATTCCAAATTGATTCACGGCTTGTTCCTGAACTGTCCAGAGCAACGCAAAGTTAATCGTTGTGTTGGAGCCGCTAATTAAAAGATCACTTGTTTGATTTTTGTTATGAGCGTAATCGAAGGATAAGTTTAGCTCATCGGGAATGATTGCAACATAAGCCTGTAGCGCATAGTTCATTGACTTGGAACTTGTTCCGACTACTAAATCATCGATTTGATCTAGGCCAATGCTTGCCGATAGGGTCGCCCTCTCTTCAAAAACTAAACTTGAAAATACGCTCAAACCAATCGTATTGTTGTCGTTTTGAAAGCCTGTTTGATCAACGAAATCAGTATTTGATAAATTGATCCCCCAGCTATTGACTTCATAAGCAAAATTACTGCTGACTTGCCAACTAAAAACTTCGTTTGCCACACTGCTAGTTAACCCCACAGGCGTTCGAGTTTCGACTTGATCCTGCTCAGACAATACTAAAGAAAAACTCGGTGCACCGAGCCAACTGTCTTGATAAGCCAACACTGGCGACCATGAAAGTGCGAGATTGTTTAACTGCGTTTCGATGGTGGGCAACGACTTAATCGATTCAACGTTATCTTGATGAGTCTCGGAAGAAAATTCAGCGATAGCGTTTTCCGATTGCAATGAACCACTAAATTGGATAATCGACTTGTCAGTGGCGAGTCCTTGATTGGCTATCGATTGGAAAAATGTACCAACTTGTTGTTTGGCCAATCCAATACTCCACGCAATTTCATTTTCGGTAATGTCGGAATAGTTTAACGCCAGTTTATAGGCATCATCTTGTTCAGCCTCAAATGAGTCCGAGCGGTCAAGATCAAACTCTGAACGAGCATATTCGGCGGACATATGTAGTCGGTCATCAAGTAACAAACTTTCGCCAGCAAGGGACCACGATTGACTGACTGAACCGCCACCGTTAATCGTGGGTTGCACAATAAATTCGTCCGCCAAACTCACTTCACCTTCAAGCCAAGTACCCGATAGAGTTAATGCCTCAGGTTGCTCACTTAACGGTGAGCTTTCAAAATAGACACCATCAACCCGTTGACGGGAGTCGCCAATTCCCAACCCGCCACCAAATCCATAGATCTCATTGCTCGATAATGAAAAGCCAGCGACCTTAGAAGCCATCGAGTCAATATTACCGGCAACACTCACTCCTCGTCGCGAAAAATTGTCCATGACAAAACTTCCATTACCAATAATTTGGTGACCAATATGCGCTTCTGCATATTGATTTGCGACCGACATTAAAAATTCGCCGTTGTCAATGGCTCGCTCGGAAAAACGGTTCTCTTCAACGCTGTCATAATAGAGGTCAAATGCGCCATCAATTTGCCATTGACTTGTTACACGAGAAAAACTTACTTGGGTATTAGCTTGACCATGAAACTTATCCGGCGCGGGATCACCAATATTTTTTTCTGCAATTCGTTGACTTGCAATTATTTGCGTATCCGCACTAAAACTACTTTCAACGCTGTCGCCAAGGCTTACTTCAAGTTGCCAGTGGGCTATCATTTCACCAGTTTCATCATTTGTTGCAATCAAGTGGTGAATGCCCGGCTCGAGCGCCAAGGTTGGTTGATAGGTCAAACTATTTCCACTCAGTTCGACCAGTTCGGTAATATTAATTTGATCTAATTCTATGACTAGATGTTGATTTGATATCGATTGAAATATCTCAGGAAGAGAAACATGGAAACTTTCTGAAGGTGAAATTATTAGGGCTGTGTCGCTTGCGGTTAAGGTGACGTTTTCACTATCGGCAGCTTCTTCTATATCTGCACCTTCTGTATCTGTACCTTCTGTATCTGCAATTTCTGTAACTGCTGCAACTTCTGTGATAACTGCACCTTCCTCAACATCCACAACACCGGCTTTAACTAACGCCCCGTTAAAAAAAAGACTAGTCGTTACCAAAGTTGCAAAATATTTTGGACGTGCCACGACGTCTCTCCTTTATCTATAGTTGCAGCTAAACTATTTTTGATTTTTGATGCCTAAAGCGTAGCGTCTGCTACCTGAATAGCAGCTTAATCTAACGATTATAGGAATTACTCTAGCACGTTTTTCGCTTAATCACTAAATTATACCAAACCTTTATCGCTGAGTTTTATTTCTTTATCAAGCACAATGGAGAGCTTTTCTGTCACTGGCAGTTGACATGCTAAACGATAACCTTTTTTTAGCTCATCGTCTGACAGGGTGGTGTGCTCGGAAACATCATCGAATTGACAAGACTGTATATTATCAATTTTAACACGACAAGTTCCGCAAATTCCTCCGCCTCCACATTCAGACTCTACCGCAATTTCATGTTCAAGCAGCGTGTCTAAAAGAGTAGTGTCTTTACTTACTTTTAGTTTTAAGTTTTGGCCGAATTGATCTTGGATCACTATTTTAATCATTTGATTATCAACTAAGCGATACCAAAGCTGACTGAAATCACTGGCTGAAAAACTGGAGTAAACAAGTAAGATTCCCGAGAGACTAAATAGCAACGACAAACTAGCGAACAAGATGATAAGCGGGTTATTAAAATTGCCTCGTTCTCCATAATCCATAAAGTGAAGCATCATGAAAAAATCAAAGATTCGCCAATTATCTGTTCGTATTCCTTGATACTCTGCAGTGACTGCCGAAAAATAAATATGCGACTTATACTTATCATCAAATACAACCTTCCAACTGGGCAAAGTGAATTTCCTGTTTTCGTCATTGCGCGTCGTCTCCAGATTTACATTGAGTATTTGCCCTGCACCCTGATAACTTGCAAGTGCTATTTTTTTTATCAGAGCCTGGTCAATCAAAACCGGTTTTAGACTCTTTGCATTAATTAAATGTGTTTGATTTTCTAGTTGAACTTTAAACACAAGTTCATCAAGTAGACTCAACAAGCTTATATTTTTGGCAGTAGGGTATTGCGCAGCAATGGCTGCAAAGCTGGCTGAGTTGTGAACAGCTGACTTTTGATGATCTCGGAAAATAAAATTTCCACCGACTTCTTTATGCTTAATAAAACTAAAAACCAGTCCGCTGATAATCCACAATAGCAATTGTATTACAACCAATACTGCAATCCATTTATGCGCTCTTTTGAGCGAATCAATTATCTTCATGCTGCCGACTTCCAAGGTGACCGATAGATCAGCAGCCACGTACCAAAAATTGCAAGCAATAGACTTGAAATACTAAAAAATCGAAATAAATAACCAGTGAATCCTCGGCTTCCGGCATAGTCCATTATGTGGAGTACCCAAAAAACATCGAATATTCGCCATAGATCACTGCGCTTTGAAACTAGCCTTCCACTGGCGTGATGAAAATAAAGAGTGGAACTTAATAGGTCGTCAAATTCGACTCGCCAAACTGGGAGTTTTTTGCCTCCGATTTCGGCAGGGTATTGCACTAGCTTTTCTACTGATTTGATTGCAGCTTTACCCGCATAAACTTCGGCCACGTTTGCTCGAACTTGTTGTTCTGACAGGTCAACTTTTAGCTTTCCTGTGAGCGCATCAACAATCACACGTTCTTTTCGATTGATCTTAACTTCGTAAATTGGAGCGCCAAAATAGCTCGTCAATTTTATTGAATGAACCGGAGCATACTCGCTTAATAACGAGGGTGATATGGGTTGGATTTTAGCATGGTCAAATCGAGGTTCTGGCACCGGCTTAACTAAATGGTCGCCGTGAATAACACTCAGGTCGACCACCGTCATATACACCCCACTTAAAGAGCACACAGTAACTTGAACACCCGCAATTAACGCCAACCATTTGTGGGCTCGACGAATCCATACTAGCTTTTTCATTGTCTCTTTCCCTAGTGCGTATTTAGCCGTAATAAAGAACAGGGGTTGTGACGACCATTCTAACCGAAATCCATGCCGCTGAGTATCCACCAAGTTTGCCTCACTGGATTATCTTAAGGTGATTCCTCGCTGATTAAACTGATTCAATAGCCCCCTGGTGCTATTTTACTAAGAAATCCATAAGACTTTAGTAAGACAGTGACCCTGTCACAAAAGTTTGTGTTAAAATCTGCGGTTTCTGGATACTTGAAGCTTTCATACCCATTCATCGTTTATATTGAGGATTAAGAAATGAAACAACCTGTTCGCGTAACAGTAACCGGTGCAGCCGGGCAAATCTGCTACTCACTGCTTTTCCGTATTGCATCTGGCGAGATGTTAGGGAACGACCAACCGGTTATTTTGCAATTGCTTGAAATCACTCCTGCACTTAAAGTGCTTGAAGCAGTAAAAATGGAACTAAATGACTGTGCCTTCCCTCTGCTGCACGATGTTATTTGTACTGACGATGCTAAAGTAGCATTCACTGGGTCTGATTACGGCTTGATGGTTGGAGCAAAACCTCGTGGTCCAGGCATGGAACGCGCTGACTTGTTGAAAGATAATGGCAAAATTTTCAGTACTTTAGGCAAAGTCATCAATGAAGTGGCTAATCCAGAAATGAAAATTTGTGTCGTTGGTAACCCTGCTAACACCAACGCTTATATCCTAATGAAAAACGCACCTAACCTAAATCCACGTAATATCAGTGCGTTAATGCGACTTGACCATAACCGAGCTATCTACCAATTGGCAGAAAAAGCCGGCAAGCCGATGAATACCATCAAAAAAATGACTATTTGGGGTAATCACTCGACTACTCAAGTGCCTGATATTTCTCACACGACTATTGGTGGCGAAGCAGCCCCAAGCTTGGTCGACTCAACATGGGCAAACGAAGAGTTTATTCCTAAGGTTGCCAAGCGCGGTGCAGAAGTGATTGCAGCGCGTGGTTCATCTTCAGCAGCTTCGGCAGCTAATGGTGTAATCGACCATATGAAATCTTGGGTACTAGGCACTGAAGAAGGCGACTGGATTTCAATGGCGGTTTGTTCTGACGGCTCTTACGGGATAGAAAAAGGTTTAATCTACTCTTACCCGATTACCTGTAAAGACGGCGATTGGACGATTGTTCAAGGGCTTGAAAACAGTGACTTTATTACTGAAAAAATGAAAGCTTCTGAAAAAGAACTTCAAGACGAAGCTGAAACTTGCTCTGATTTGTTCTAGCAAGTGAGCAGACTAATTGAAACGGGGCATTTAGCCCCGTTTTTTTTGCTTTTTTGTCGACTAAACCACTAAATTGACACTTTAATTCAACCACTAAACTGGTAAAATCCCGTCATTATTAAGAAGCAGTAAACACAATTTTTTTCATGGAACTGAAACACAAGTCACCTAAGGATTGGGATAGTCAACCTCCTCTGTCATTTATTCAATATGCAGGCTTGCCCAGCGAAATAAGAAGCGATTTAAAAACGCCCTATTGGATATCGTTGAACTACCAGCAAACCCTAAAATATAAGAGCGAGCCTGAGCTTCGTTGCTATTTAAAACGCAATGGCAGTTGGTCAGCGGTAAAGCAGCCGTTACTTAGATTTAACCAAAAATTCTATGCTTTTTTGCCGTATAACAATCTCAAGTTGAGCCTACCATCATCAAAGGTTAATGATGACCCTGATGCGGCCTTTGTTTCGGAACCTTATGTTGCACCAAGACCCATCCCAATCGTTTCAGCGCCAGCAGTGGAGAATACCGAGCCTTCTCCTAAAGCGCCTCCTAAGTCTCTCGAAGACTGCGAGCAAAGATTAAAAGCGGCCCGAGAGTTAATTAAGCAAAATGGTTACAAGGCAAAATACAGTGATCAGCAGTTAGAGGAAATGGTAAATCAAGATGAAATTAGTCAAGCCCGCTTTTTAGTGAGTTTTCAACCCGTTAATAATGACCCCAATGCGAAACTCGCTTACCAAAAGGAAAGCGGCTTAGTCGCGGTGTGGGCAACCAGTTTAGAGATGATTGAAAATGCCGACACCGATCCGCAAATAATTGCCGACCTACTCGCAACCGATTATGATCCAGCTAAAGACTATGTAATGCATATCGTCGACCGTGGTGAAAACCTAAAAGGATTTGGTGAAAACACCATTGTTCCAACTTGGGATAATCTAAAACAGCCTGCAAAGGATTATTTAGGCGACACCCACTCTAAAGAAACTTTGGAGTCTGTGCTTAATACTGAGTATCAAAAGGAGTATGCTGTGCATATGGCGAAATATAAGGAAAGTGGGTTGAGTGAGTTTAACGAAAGAGATCAACTCAGGTTCGCTTCAACATTAGATTCAAAGAATAGAAATAAATTTCAAGCTCGCCACGAATTAAGAACCGAGTTTGGAGCAAATAATGAGTTTACTGGCAATGGTATGACTCAATGTCGCCACTCTGGCAACAGTAACGGAGTTGTAGAAACACTTACTTTGGAAAATAACCCACCACCAATTAAAAGAATGGTAAATGTTAAAACTATTAGGTTGAGTCCAATTAAAGGTTAATAAAATATGCAAGAGAATAGAAAAGAGCCATTAGGAGTTATCGACCCAGAAAATTTACTATCCGACGAAAAACTCTTATTTCCAATTCATTATGAAATGTTTCCTGACGAGAAAACTTTTCTCATCCTAAAGCAAAATTTATTGATTATCTCTACTAAGTATTTCGATAAAATAGACAAAGTTTGGAGTCAAACTCAAGAAGAGTTTCCGTTATCCTCACTCCCATGGATTATTGATCGAATAGAAAACGGCTTTTGGAAGAAGCCTTCTGAGGGAGGGCTATCCGATTTTGAGCGCAGCGTATCAGCAGAATTTGAAGGCGAAAAAGTTGGCATTAACGTGATGATGCATTGCTGTGCTGAAAACGTGCCTGGTTACAGGGTTTGGAATAGTAGCCGCTCAAACTATATTGATACACGATCCACTCAGAGTTGGCAGATTCCACGCTACATGCTTAAAGATGGTTTGCTAGATGATCTTAAAAAAATTGCGAATCAGTTTTGTTAAGCGCTTTTTCTAGTTCCCACGCTCCCGCGTGGGAACTCATACCTCACTCAACCTTCATCCCTATCTGGAGCGTGGGAACGAGAAAGAATAGTGGCATTAACGTAAAAGCACTACTCGAGGTTTACAGATAAACCAATCGTCTTTCTGGTTTGGGTCGTTTTAAATTCACCACCAGAATCAAATGCCGGGTCAATCACCCCAGAACTCTCTCGCTCTAACCTCAAATTCAAGTCACAAAGCGCTGAAGTGTTTAACCCTGCAGTTCCATTGGTAAATAAATCATTACCAGAAATATCATATTCATATTGACCATCATCATCGATATCAAATGAGGTGGCGCTGGTTGTTCTATTTCCTTCTGTGTTTGTACAAGTAACCCCTGAATATAAATGAATGCTTTGTCCATCACGGCTGGGAGCCCAAGTGAGTAAAACACTCTCAGATAATCCAAATTGAGTATTGTCTTGCGGATTGGTGATATCAAAGGTGGTCGGCAGTCTCCCTGTAGAATTAACAATATTTTCTCCATTACTGCGATAAAACCGAATAGTAAACAACGTATCCGACTCCACAACATCCATATAGGCTTGGTAATCAATATCTAGAATATCAGTATCTTCATCGAGTCGCTTTACAACGCCTCCTGCTTCGACTTCTAAATATTCACCATCAGACAATTCCACATTGGTTCCAAATTCTCCACCAACATTCAGCTCAACGACCACTCGACTTCTTTGGTCTTCTCGCGCATTGACTTCCATCTTTGCCCAAATACCAGAGGTTTGGATATCTTCGGATTCAACCGACTCGCTGTTACATCCAGTCATCAAGACTAGACTTAAGCCAAATACCGCCATTAAACAATTTTCAAATTTCGTTGAATTCATTTGTTTTTTCCTTTGTTCTAAACAAAACTTCCACTTAGGTTATTGCCTACTAATCAACTAGTTCCCACGTTTCCGCGTGGGAACTCATACCTCATTCAACTTTTGGCACCCATATGCAATTCCACGCTGCAGTGTGGGAACGAGAAACCTCTACTTCTCGTCTTTTTCTTTTAAGGATTTGCCATGATCAATTTCATACGGTGGCATTTTTTTGCCTTTGTTCTTACCTTTAAGGTAAAAATCCATCCATCGCATTAACCGGATGGCGTAGTCTAGTTGCGATGCACTTTTTTTATTTCCATGAGGTTCGTCGGGATAAAAGACTAATCTTACCGGTGTATCGGTTCGGGTTTTGATGTAGCGATAAAGCTCCATCGACTGACTAGGGTGAACTCGAGTATCTTTTTCACCATGCATAATTAAGATGGGAGTCTTTGCTTTGTCGGTATGATAAATTGGGCTGCGCTCTAACATCCATTGCCATTTGTCCCATGGATAATTTCTGGCATGCACATTATGCATTTCTTTCGGAATATCAGTCGTACCAAATTTGGATAATTGATTTGATATTCCAACAAACATCACGCTCGCAGCAAAGTGCTCACTTAATGCTGTAGCCGCCCATGCTGATGCATAACCACCATAAGAACCACCGGTGATACCGACTCGTTTTTTATCGACCAAACCAATTTCAGAAAGATGAGCGATCGCATCGACTAGGTCATTAAACTCTGCTCCGGCATAATCAGCTTGACCCATTTTAGAAAACTCAACGCCACGCCCCGTACTGCCTCGATAATTAGGTAGGAAAACGGCATAACCTCTTTCCGCTGCATATTTGATTGGGTATGAATAACGATCTAACCACGCATCACTGACGTGCGCTTCCGGACCACCGTGAACCATCATAATCAAGGGGTATCGTTTGCGCTTGGAGTAATTCATTGGATAGATCAAAACGCCTTGAATTTCGACTCCGTCTCTGGCTTTAAAGCTTATGGTTTTTTGCTCTGGTAATTTAGCCTTCTCTAGCCACTGGTTTGAAGATGATTGTTTTGTCAGCTTACCATCACTTAAATCAAACACTTCATTAGGATGTGAATCAGAACTTGCCACACCTAGTAAAATTTTTCCAGAGTGACTAGCTCGAAGCTCAAAGATAACTTCATTTCCTGGTGCAATGAATTGTTCTGTTTTGCCACTATCTAAATTTATGGTCGCGACTTCGCTCTTTGTTCCCACATGACCTAGATAGGTCAATTGGTAATCTGATCGCCATTGAATATCTTTAACTTGACCTAGGTAACCTTTATTTAGTTCGCGCACTTTTTCAGAGGCGACTTCACCTAAAAACAACCGGCCCGTTGCTGGGTCATGTTTATCCTCAGCACCGATAATAGCGACTTTCTCTCCATCCGGCGACCAGCGTGCGTCACCGAGCTTACCCTCCGTTTTAAACTGAGCAACCAGCTCTCCATCAGTTTCCATAACTTTATAGCGAGAGGCAACATACCGGTCATCTATTAACGGTGTGGGCGTTGTTAGAACCAGTACCTTGTCATTTTGAGGATTAAATTGAACTGATAAAAAGTGCTCTGCCGAATCGAGCTGAATGTGAGGAGACTTAGGATCTTTTAAGTCAACAAAGTAAGCTGACTTATATTTGTCAGCCTCTTCATAAACCTTTGCTTTCAATCCTTTCTTCTTTAGCTTATCTTTATTTTTATCTGCTTTGGGTTTAGCGATATAAACGAGCTTAGTTTCGTTGCGATTAACACTAAAAGCACTGATATTATTTGGCGCACTGATCACTTTTTGTGCCTCACCTCCGTCAACTGCAATTTTATAAATACTTGCAAACTTATCTTCATCTCGCTTGGCTAGAAAGTAGATGTGACGATTATTAGCTCCCCATTGAATGCTAGCAATTCGTTTTTTGCCAGTGACAAATGGCCGAGTATTACCTTGCCGATCGGAAACGAATAGTTCGACAAAATGCTCGCCATCCTCATCCACATAGACTTCTCTTGGTACTTTAACTAAGTAAGCAAAATGTTGACCATTGGGTGATACTTCTAAGCCAATAACTGACTTCGTTTCAACCAGTTGCTTTAGAGAAAATTGCTTTTTCTGCTTGGCTAGCGTTTGAAAATTAAACGCCACCATAAGTATGGCTAGCGTTATGATTGATAGCTTCTTAAACATTAATGTCACCCTCTTTCCGTTAGTTTTTAAGTGACTAAATTAGTCACATACTCCCAATGGTTGTACTTAGCCCTGTTTGTTCTGTATTTATGTATTTATGTATTTATGTATTTATGTATTTATGTTTCGTTTTTTTATCTTTTTGTTTCACTATTCAGAATATTTCTGAACATCTTAATCGAGTTTTGGTATTACGATTTCTTTTTGCCAGTCAAACTGGGGGTCGCCAAGTACTAGAAAAAATGGATTTAGTATATTTTCTTTTTGATTGTATGTCATTTCAGAGAAATCCAACTGAACAATTTTACCACCCGCTTGCTCAACAATAGCTTGTGCCGCTGCAGTATCCCACTCAGATGTTAATGCTAAGCGAGGATAGAAATCGGCGCTTCCTTCGGCGACCATACACATTTTCAAAGAGCTTCCGCGACTCGTCAGGTCATAACTGGCAAAGTTTTGACACAAGGTTTCTACTTTGTCGAGCCCGTGTCGACGACTTGCTACAACGGTAAAATGATTATGACCCTCTTTTTGCAATAATGATCTGACTTGGATTTTTTCAGCTGGGTGATTTTGCTCTTGCTTAAATGCGCCGATTCCATCTGCTGCATAATAGAGCACATCTGCGACGGGCACATAAATAACACCAAGAACACACTTACCGTTTTTTACCAATGCAATATTGACGGTAAATTCGCCGTTGCGAGCGATAAACTCTTTGGTGCCGTCCAATGGGTCAATAATAAATAGTTCGGACCACTGCTTGCGTTGTTCAAAAGTAATTCCCGAACTTTCTTCTGATAGGCAAGGTATGTGACTATATTGTGCCTCTAGAAAACTAACAATTACATTATGCGCAGCAAGGTCTGCTTTCGTTAAGGGTGAGTCGTCACCTTTAAGCTGGACATCAAAATCATCCGAGTTGTAAATCTCAAGAATAGCATCTCCGGCTTGCTTGGCCACTTTAATAACATCATTTAATAACGTTTGCATTTCATCCCTTTTTATTGTTTCGGTTTAATTATTTAGAAAACTAGCGTTTATTCTAATAGCAACTTTAGTCATGTTAGAGTCGCGTTAAGCGGCTAGTCAGCTTGTTGTAAGAACTGTTTTGCGAGAAAAAGCGCCGCAATAGAGCGAGCCTCGGTGAAGTCCTCTTGCTCTAAGATCGCATCAATCTCTTCCAGTGGCCAATGCACAATTTCTAGCGGCTCTGGCTCATCTCCTTGCAAAGACTCCGGAAATAGATCTTCAGCTAACACTAAATTCATGCGATGGGTAAAATAGCCCGGTGCCAGCGACATTGATTTGAGAGCGAAAAATTTTCTTGCACCAAACCCAACCTCTTCTTTTAGCTCACGATTTGCCGCTTGCTCTGGCGTTTCCCCTGGTTCCATTAAGCCCTTGGGAAAGGCTAACTGGTAGTCGTGTGTACCAGCGGAGTATTCTCTGATCAACAAGATTGTTTTGTTGTTTAAAATAGGGACGATCATAACCGCGCCGTTGGGTCCAGAAACCAATCGTTCATAAGTTCTTTGTTCGCCGTTAGAAAATTCCAATTCTAACTGTTCAACATTAAATACTCGCGTTTTAGCAATACTCTGCTGCTTAAGTATTTTCGGCTTGCTGGTAATCTTAGACTTCTTATTCATAATAAAGCGACGACATCATTCAAAAGCTACCTCGTATAAAGCTTAAATTTCAGTAGCTATTGGTTACAAAAATTTGCTGTGGACATTCAAACTAGCCGTAACTAATGCCAAGATAATGTTTGAGCCCAGCCGGTGTAGCTAAGTCAGATAACGTTTTGCCGTTTACGGCGTTGCATGACGTTGGCTAGTCGCTAGATTAACTGACTAAAATTTTGAATTCCAGTAAATGGCGAACAATCTCGAGGATTTTTACTCATATCGGGCTGCGCTACTGCCAAGATATGTCCAATTCCAAAATCTTGAGCAGATTGCAATACCGTAACACTATCATCAATAAACAAGCATTGCTCCGGGTCAAGCTTGAATTGCTGCATAAGTTTCTTCCAGTAGCATTGTGACTCTTTGGGATAGCCAATATCATGTGAACTCGATAGATATTCGAAATAACGTGCAAAATCGGCTTTCATCAGCTTAAGTTCAAGGGTTTTTGGATGTGCGTTGGTTGCTAGAATTACTCGCTTACCCCGCTGATTTAGACTTTCCAGAAAGGCAATTGTATTAGGTCTAAACGCAATCTTGTCACTTAGCTCCAGCTTAATTTTCGGAATATCAAGCGCAAGTTGCTCGCTCCAGTAGTCTAAGCAATACCAATCTAAAGTTCCCGCGACACTTTCGGCCAAGGTCTCTAATTGTTGACGACAATCAATTAATTGTCGCTGCTGAAGCTTGGCGAGATAGCGCGGTAAATATTCCAACCAAAAGTAATTATCGAAATGTAAATCAAGCAGTGTGCCATCCATATCAAGCAAAACACAATCAATTGATTCCCAAGGCAGCGTAATCTTATCCAAAATACCTTTCCGACTTTATTAGTTCGACTATTTGAATGCTAAGATTCAACACAGAACAAAAGTATTTACTGTATCTTCTTTTTGAACTTTATCGGTAAACGACCAAGTTCAACCTTGCCATTGGCAAATAGTGAAAGGGCTGTATATAGGTTTCGGTCCGTCGCACTACTTATGCTTCCATTAAATTCTAGAACGCCTGATGCATTTAGAGAAACATTACCTTCTAATTGCAATAGGTTTTTAGTCTTTTTTAGTCGTCCTAATATTTGTTGATCGCTATCATTTGTTGTCCATTCAACGGTGAACTCACCTAATTCCCAACGCTGCTTATTAACGGTAACAATTGCATTTTTCCAACTGGTCGTTCCCGCCAAATGAGTTATTTTTTGCTCGGTTAGCGTGGCTTCAAATGCTTGAGTTGAAAGATCACCTTCAAGTTCGATACCAGGAAACGGAATTAAAGTAGCGAGCTTGTCGGCAGTTGTCTCAAGATTCGCATTACTGAGCGAAAGATTTTTAGCATCGCTTGCAGAGAAATCAAAATCCCCCACAACATCACCTTTACCAATGCTGACATCGCCGGCCGCAGAAGCCAGCAGCAAATTCAAAAAACTAATTTGATAATCAATTCCTGCAAGCTCCCAACCATGTGCAGACGCTTTTTCAACGGAACCTGACCACACACTGCCAGACATGTTTTCTAAAGTAATATTGCTGTTGTTAGGAAGTAGATTTTGAACCAGCCTTGCTGGCGCTAAAGCAATAATAAATACTAAAAAAAGTAAAGATAAAACAATGACTTTATTTTTCATGGAATTCCTAAAGGTTTATTTGACTCAGTTTTGATTGACCAATAATACAACTGATTACTTTAATAATTTAACATTTATGCTCGTGATGCCGTTTCTATCTTGACTACGTACGTTGACCGACGTCACTGTAACACCATGCTTTTGATTGATTTCAGCGACCCATTGTAAAAACGAATCAAACGACACATTATCAAACCAAACTTGCATTTCGTTGGGGCTTTTACTGTCCCGTCGAGAAACCGGAAGCTGGTACTTAGAGGTTGTTGTATTAACCACTGAAGTCAAGGGTAAACCGCTAACATTGCCACCACCAGAACGCTTGCTTGCTAATACAATAGGCACTTGTTGTTTAATACGAATGAGTGACTTTTGGTTTGCCGCAACTTCTCTTGATAGTTGCTCGGCAGCTGCATTAATTGGTTCAATAATTAACAAATAAAGCAACAATAAAGACACTAAGATGGCTGCTGTCAATGTGATTTTTTGCTCGTTTTGGTCTAAACCGTTAAACCAATGTTTTAGTTGTTCCATAATTATTTTGCTCTAATTGATTTTCATTTTTTTGATTCTTCGAAAAAGTTTTTCTCATTCGCTCATTTATTTTATTCAACCGCTAACGCGAAATTGTAAGTCGACTCGAATAACCATCCCCACGCTGAGTTTCAGAAGACTTTTCAACTTGGTGTCCGCTTTGTTTTAGGGCTTCCGCATATTTATCCAGCACCACCAAATCTGAAGCAATGACATCCATTCGTAATTCATTTTTAGCTCGGTCATAACTAATGTTGGTAGGGTATATCTTGGTTAAGTCTGTTAGCGACTCACTCGCTGTACTCAGCAATTCTAAGAATCCACCTTCACCGGTACTACCGCCGAGAGATTTCATATATATTCGTAGATCTTTCTCGCTAGGCTTTTTACTTCGTGGAAAGGCTTGTTTCAAGAGCGCTTGCTTTTGCGCTGTGATGTTTTCTTGCGTCTCCGACAGCACATAAATATTTACTCCCTGATAGACAATATGGAAAAACAATACTAAACCTACGATTGAAGCAACCTTTAATCCGAATTGTTTAAGCTTAGAAGACTCTTTGGCGGGCTCATATTCAGCTTGTAACAAATTTAGTGGCGCGGCATTTTCTTCGAGTAATTGTTGATAGTAATTGTCAGTTTGATGACTTTCGACAGCGAAGCGGCCCACTGGCAGTTGGTGTTCGAATTCATCGGTTGCCTGTTGAGAGACAATTTCTAGCGGCACAGCAATCGGTAGTTCATCTTCACTTTCTGTTTGATTAAGTTGCTTTTGGATTAACCAACTAAAATCATCTTGGTGACAATGCCAGCGATGATTATCTTGGTCTACCACCAAGCAATTTTGCTGCTCAATAAAGACTTTGTAGCCTTGTTCAGGCCTAGCAATTAAATCGCCATCAATTAGTAATTGGTTGAGCTTGATTTCTGCGCTCTTAAAAGTGTTAAGAATACTCTCTAAGTAATATCGGTCAATTGCCCTTACAGCAAGCCCAGACTTATCAGCTTTATCCGCAAGTGCAAAAAACAATTGGTCTACCGGCGTCGCAATGTCATCTTCTAGCATGAAGGGTACGGCTTTGCGGAGTAATTTTTGCGCTTTGTTAGGTACTTGGACATTGGCGCAGACAACATCTTGGCAAGAAATAACCAAGGTGACTTTAGCATTAGTAGCCATTTCTGCCATGCAACTTAGATCGGCTTTTAGTATTTCATGGCTTTCCAGTTGGTGCAGTGCCGTCTGCCCATTGCTCGTTTCTTCCTGACTGGTAAATTGCCAGTAAAACGTTGGGTTCTCTTTGTTTCCCCAAAACAGTGTTAATTCATTCATTATTCTTTTCCAAAATATCGGGATACCACTTTAAAAGTGTTGCTATCCTCTTTTATAAATACCGTTTTCATATAAACACGAGTTGTTCCGATCTCAGCTTTTGCATCCATTAAAAAATAGCGGCTGGTATCAGTGAGTCGACTCTTTAATCCTTTACTTATTTTTCCGGAGTCACTCAAACTATCCCAGAAAGACTGCATATCATAACCAGCTTCAGGCCGCTGCGAAATCAGGTCATTAATTTCGTTTTGTGGAATCTTGCCACCTAACGCAGCGTACAAAAGGTCGGCCTTTTCATTGGTAATCGTATTCACATTAAGCTGTGTTTCTTTTGCATCAGGCAATACGCAAATATAGGGCCTTAGCTTTTGATAACTGTCCGCATTAAAGTAGCGGATAGTTCGTAATTCACTGACGTGTGCAATCGGTCCATTCGGCGGAAGGTAGGGAACTTCAAGTCCTTGATAATACAAGTCTTCCACACCATCCGGCCCACTTGGCTTAAAATCATTATCAATCCAGTCTGTCAAGGCTGCCACCATTGCAGGGACTTGAACCTCTGTACTATCTAATAAACGCTCCAGTAAATTTGTGAGTACGACCTCTCCACTTTTGGAACCTTGTGTTTGGTTACCCGATTGCCCACGATTACTCACAGGCGCTTGATTATTATTTCTTGAGCCTGCCGATTGTAAAGGTTGAGCTGCATTATTGTTGGTCGCATTGGAAGACGGGTCGGGTGTTGTAATTGAGTTAATATTAAAGCAACTTTGCATGTCGGTGATTGATGCTGTCATCGCGCCACCATCAATCGGAAAAGTAATATCATCTTGCGCCCAAGCCTGGCCTAAATGAACACGATCCTCTTTTTCCGCATCAAATGCTTTTTTCAGGTAAATTTTTGCTAGCTCTTCCATACCGACCAAATAAGAGAAAGCTTGATCGCGATTAATTAGATTTCTATTCAGACTGGTTTGATAGTTAACTGACTTGCTCACTTCAACCACTAGTAGCACAACAAACGCTACAACCAACAACACTGTCACCAAAACAGTACCAGACTGTTTCGCTGAAAAGTGTGCATTGTTGATAGCAATGTTACCCACCCTATGAATCTCCACGCTTATCAGAGATTACAAAGAGTCGTTCCACTAAACCGATGTCCGACAGCTCTAGTGAAACCTTGATCGCTACGGGCAGAGTCTCGCTAGAATTATCATCGGGAGCTTGGCTTCCATCATCAACAGGCCAAAAATCATTCCATTGTTCACCGTCAAAAAAGTTAACTTTAAATGATTCCACTTGGTGCAAAATATCTCGCGCTAACCCCTGATCCGCATTCATGCCATCAGGATAGAGAAAGCTAATTCTTTGTAGTTTTTTTTCTTCCAATACGTAAGATAATTTTTCTAAGTTTGAGCGAGGCAGTTGTGCTGGATTTCGACGTCCGAGGCGAGTAAAGCTTAAATGGGTCTTACCTATGGAGTCGTCACTTGTTAGATTATTCTTTAAATCTCCAAACTCGTCTCTAAATTGTCGAGGCGCAATTTGCTGCAAATCATTTGATAAAAACAACAAGGCTCTCTCTATCTCGTTATATCGAGCACCCGTTTTATTAATGTTTTTGTGAGTAACGGTTGCACTATCTAAGACTTTCATGGCACCGACACCGATCAGCGCCGCGACAGCCATTGCAACGACAATTTCCAGTAGGGTAAATCCAGCTTGCTGATTTCGACTAAATGGCGTCATGGTTTGGTCACCGCCTTATTGGCAATAAAACCAACGAATCGAGAGGTAGATAACTCATCATCTTCATCAAAGCGAACTTCGATTTCGATTTGTCGCAAATCTTTTTCAGTCGTTTTACTGACCGTACGTCGCCAAAACCAAGTTCGATTTGCCATATCCGCGGTTCCGCGAGTGACACCAATATTGGGCCACTCTTTTTCAAGGCGAGCTTTGGCCATTTCATTCATCGCCACCCAATGCGCTACAGTTCGTTGAGTCGCATTAAGTTGAGCAGACTGATACTGGGTCATATTGGCTAACAAACTAACCGCCGCGAAACTAAAAATCGCCATAGCAACCAACACCTCGAGCAAGGTAAATGCTTTGCTGTGTGTTAGTTGTGTTGATCTCACGTATTACTCTCAATTATTTGGATTATAGTTAGTTTATGGGTTGCGCTGGTCAAAGACTCGAATCTACAAACAGTCGCTTTATTCGAGCTCATCTTCAGGATATTCTCGGTCCAAATCTTGAAAAAGATTACCTTCAAGTGGTCCCCGATATTTCAGGTTGCCAGTTAAAAATCCTTGTATCCTAAAAAAGCGAGGCTCATCTTGGTCATTTAGCTCACTTGATTCAACCGCTAATCCAATGGAAAACTGATTTTGCTCGCCAGTTGATAAAAAATAAATTTGTGGCGGTTCAACTTTCTCTTGTTCTTCTTCGTCGGTAAAAATTTCCACCTCTTTCTCAAAGATCTCTATCTCATCTTCGGCCGTGCTAAAGGCATTTTCACCATCAATCGTTAGGTTTATTTCAAGTCCTTCTGGAAACTCATATGAGCGTAGCTCGGGTATATCTTCAATTAACTTCCACTCTGGTGGTTTGGTATCATCAGTTTCGTCGAGGATTAAAAACTGATAACCCTCTTCATCGATGTTGAGACCGTATTCTTGATTAAGAATTATCGCCCTGTCTCTCACCAACTCAATAGCAGCGACCAACCGATGAGCTTCTTGTTTCGCTAATTTATCACTGTTTCCAGCCAATCTTGGAAATGCAAACACCACCATGACCGCCAAAATTGCCATGGCGATTAAAACTTCAAATAAGCTAAATCCTTTTACCCGAGCTAGCAATTACTGTTCGCCCGTTTTAAAAGCTCTGATCACTTCGTCAGCGTTCCAATTTCCAATGTCCGCAGCCATTCCTTCGCCGCCTTCTTCGCCATCAGCCCCCAATGAATAGATATCGAACTCTCCAAACTCTCCTGGATAGGCGTATTGATAAGGATTTCCCCATGGATCATTGGTTAATTTAATATAACCATTGCGCGCATATTGTTTTGGTTCAGGGCGGCTCGTCGGTTTAGTTTCTAATGCTTCAAGCCCCTGCTCGGTGGTGGGATACATAAAATTATCTGAACTGTATTGGATGAGCGCAGACTCTAACGCTTGAATATCCGTTTTAATCTTGAGTAAGTTAGCTTCCTGGGTTTTCCCGCCAAATTTGATCACCATGACGCCGCCTAGAATAGCCATAATAGCCATCGCAACTAAAATTTCTAATAAAGAAAAACCTGCTTGCTTTTTCATTTTTTAAACCTCATTTTTTGACTGAATAACGACTTTATTTTGTCGATATAAAATTTATGCGAGCGTATCACTAAGCTCAAATACGGGTAACATAATGGCCAATACAATGGTAAATACAAAAGCCCCCATGATTAGAATCATTATTGGGCCTATCATATCCATCATTACACTAACCAAGTTATCAAATTGTGTCTCTTGATTATCAGCTGCTCTATCTAACATTTGCTCAAGCTCACCAGAATTTTCTCCACTGGCGATCATGTGCAACATCATCGGTGGGAAATAACCGCACTGCTGCAATGAAACTTTAAGACCCGCGCCTTCACTCACTCTCAATGCAGCTTCTCGTACTGCATTTTTAAGTTCGACGTTGGTCATTACATCGCCCGCAATTTTTAACCCTTCTAATAAAGGAACACTACTAGCGTTAAGAATCGCTAAAGTTCGAGCAAATCTTGCGGCATTCAATCCCCTAATTACTTTTCCAATAACCCAAGCATTAATTTTCCATTTATCCCAAGCTAACCTGATTTTAGGTTTGGTGAGTAAATACTTAAAACCTGTAACCAACAACACAATAATTATGGCGGTTAACAGTCCCCAAGATTTGATAAACTCGCTCATTGTGAGAAGTGCTTGTGTTAACCAAGGTAAGTCTTGTCCCGACTTCACAAAACTTTCAGTAATTTGTGGCACCACATAACCCAATAAAAAGGTCACAATAGCGACGCTAACCACGGTTAAAATCACGGGATAAACTAATGCACCAGAAATTTTTTGAGAAATGGCTTGTCTGGCTTCGGTGTAATCGGCAAGTCTTTCCAATACATGGTCCAAATGACCTGACTTTTCACCGGCCGCGACCATTGAACAATAAAGCTCGGAAAATACTTTGGGATATTCAGTTAATGCGTCGGCTAATGTGTGCCCTTCAACAACACGTGCACGGATTCCCATTAGCATGGTTTGTTGCTTAGGTTTTTCGCATTGCTCTGCTACCGCTTTTACGGCTTCTTCGACCGGAATTGCGGCGCGTACTAAAGTGGCTGTTTGACGGGTAATCAGCGCGAGGTCGGCAGCACTGATTTTAACCGATGATAACCGACTTTTTCGCTCGCCTTTTTTCTGCTTGCTTGATTGGTTTACCCCTTCAACTTCAACCGGGATCAATTGCTTTTCGCGAAGCATTTGGCGAATTTGACGAGGCGTATCGCCCTCTAAAATTCCTTTCTTTTGCTTTCCTGAAAGGTCTAGCGCGGTGTATTCAAAAGCAGCCATTAATCTTCTCGAGTTACTCGCAATACTTCTTCGACAGTGGTGATTCCTTCAAGAATTCGGCGTTTACCATCTTGTCGAATACTAAACCCTTTATTACGTGCATGCTTTTCGATTTCTAATTCACCGGCGCCACGGTGAATCATGCTTCGGGTTTCTTCATCTATGGTGACCAGCTCAAAAATACCTTGGCGACCTTTGTATCCGGAGCGATTACATTCTGGACACCCTGCCGCATGATAAATGGTTGGTGGTTCGGCCAAATCGAACCCCATCAACTCACATTCTTTGTCGCTCGCCTTAGCCGGTTTCTTACAGTCAGGGCACAAGGTTCGTACCAGACGTTGTGCTAGCACTCCTAATAAACTTGAAGAAAGTAAGAAAGGCTCGATTCCCATATCTTGCAAACGGGTTACCGCACCCGAAGCAGTATTGGTATGTAATGTTGATAATACTAAATGCCCAGTCAAACTAGCTTGCACGGCAATTTCTGCCGTTTCCAAATCTCGTATTTCACCAACCATCACCACGTCAGGATCTTGTCGAAGAATGGCTCTTAGTCCTCTCGCAAACGTCATATCAACTTTGCTATTAACTTGAGTTTGACCAATGCCATTAAGTAGGTACTCTATCGGGTCTTCAACCGTTAAAATATTTCGCGAGGAGCTATTTAAAAGCGTTAAGCCGGCATATAACGTTGTAGTTTTACCAGATCCTGTAGGTCCTGTTACCAAAATAATGCCATGCGGCTTATGCAACAGGTTGTCCATTTCTTTCATTAGGTTGTCAGGCATACCTAAATGAGAAAATTCGAGCCGCCCTGCCTGTTTGTCGAGGAGTCTCATTACTACGCGTTCACCGTGGCTCGAAGGGATAGTAGAAACCCGCACGTCGACTCCGCGATTGGCAATTTTGAGTGCAATTCGACCGTCTTGCGGCACTCGCTTTTCAGCGATGTCGAGTTTTGCCATGACTTTAATTCGCGAGACCAGCAGTGGTGCTAGTTTTTTACCGGGGCTTAAAACTTCTCGTAATACACCATCGACACGAAAGCGAACTTTAAGCTCGTTTTCAAAAGTCTCTACATGAATATCGGATGCATTTTCTTTAATCGCTTCGGTTAACAAGGCGTTGATTAACTTGATAATCGGAGCATCGTCATCTGCTTCTAGCAAATCTTCAGTTTCGGGCAGCTCATCGGCTAGTTTAAACAGGTCAAGGTCGTCACCAATATCTTCCATGGCAGCCATCGCTTCACCTGAATTATCTTGATAGACCTGCCCCAAGATAAATTCAAAGTCGTCGTCACTAACTTCTTCAAACCTAAGCGGATGATTTGCAAATCGTCTTGCCTCTGCGATTGCCGCTACCGACACATTGGCACGAGTGACCGCTTTTACAAACTCTTCATCCTGTTGCTTTGGTTGTAGCACGATCCCCTGACGTTTTGCGAAAGAAAACGGCAAGCGAGTTTCGGCTAATTCGTCTTGCAGTGTTTCTTCATTGGAAGCTTCCGCTGATTCGGTAGCTTGTAGCAAATCAGCGTTGCTTTCTTCACTGCTTTTTATAAATTCACTGACAGCCATTATTTGTTCTCTGAACCTTTATTTGTTTCAAGCTCATCTAACTTTTTCATGGACTCATCATAAGATGGCGGAAGCGAGAGTGTGTCGTCCCACTCCGGTAAGACCTCTGGATCGGTCATTGGCATCAATGAAATGCCACGCATTTTTTTATCTTGCTGTAGCGCTCTCATGTAATTATATTTTTCAGAACTAATCGTGTCTGAAGCTTGTGCGCCAGAAATAATGGTTGGTCGGATAAAAACCATTAAATTGGTTTTTCTTTTCGCTGTTCCGGTCGAAGAAAACAATTTACCTAACCAAGGAATATCGCCTAATAATGGAATTTTTTGTTCGCTTTCTTGTACATCGTTGTCGATCAATCCACCCAGCACAATCGTTTGACCACTATTAACTAATACCGTGGTATTAATTTGTCGTTTGTTGGTAATCACATCAACTGCAGTCGCACCGGCAATGCCAGATACTTCCTGTTCAATGGTTAGCACGACTGCGTCGCCTTCATTAATTTGTGGTGTAATTTTTAATTTGATACCAACATCTAATCGATCAACTGACTGGAATGGGTTTGCATTGCCACTACCTAATTGAGAGCCGGTAATGACTGGCACTTCTTGACCAATACTAATTGTTGCTTCTTCATTATCGAGTGTAGTCAAGCTGGGAGTTGATAATACATTTGATTCAGTATCTGTCGATAATAACTTGAGCAGACCCGCCCATGACTTACCATCTGAAAACCCAAACAACGCACCGGTTAAACCAGAAATAGCTTGTCCGATTGCCGCTCCGTTATCACCATTATCAGCCGGCTCAGTCGTAGTAATGGTGCCATCGGGAGCTGTGGTAGTAACGGTTGAACCTTGAGATTGGCCGTTATATGCAAGCACCCCAGCCGCTAAGCTAGAAATACTAGGCGATGTATTAGAGTAATTGATAATGCCTTTGTCAGAAAGCCACTGCACACCTAATTCTTTATTTAACGATTCAGATATTTCAACAATAATCGCTTCAACGTGAACTTGCTGACGTCTGATATCCAGTTGATTAATAACAGAATCAAACGATTTCATGATATCGGGTGGCGCAGTGATCACTAGAGAATTGGTTTCGGTATGTGCTTTGATAGAATACTCTTTATCTGAATTTCGACGACTTGAAGTCGCGCCTTTTTTACCGTCTTTTGTTTCAATAGTTTCCGCAACGCCTTCTAGTAATGTCGCCAGTTCTTCTGCTTTAGCGTATTTAAGATGACGTACCTTGGTGTTACCGGAATTTTTTTGTGGCGAGTCGAGTTGTGCGATTAACGCGCGTAGTCGCATGGATGCTTTTTTCTCAGCACTTAGCAAAATGCTATTTGTTCTTTCATCGGCAACAAATTTTGGTTTATTTGCTTCCGCTTTTTTTGCAGAGCCACTTTGTTTTTCTAAGTTTTCTAAAATTCGAACCACTTCTGAAGCGGATGCATGCTCCAATTCAATCACTTCAATTTCTTCATTACTTTCTTTATCAATCTTACGAATAATTTGTACGATTCGTTCAAGGTTTGCCGCCGAGTCATGAATAACAATGACATTGGTGGGTTTATATTGTGCCATGTGACCTTGCTGTGGGATGAGAGTCCTTAATAATGGAACAAGCAAACCAACATCAACATTATCAACTTTGATGACTCTTGTGACTAACTGATCGCCGGCGTAATTTTTACCTTCAGTGTAAACATCAACCGAATCTTGTTTAGCTGTTTGTAGCTGTTCAATTTTGTAAATACCATCGGTTTCTACCGCTGAAAACTGATGCACCTTTAATACGCTTAGAAAAAGTGCAAAGATTTCGTCTTCGTCCATTTCATGTTGTGCGATTACGGTAATCTTTTTATTTCTCACTCGAGGATCAACAATAAAGGTTTTACCAGTCAACCGGCTGACCATTTCAATGAACACACCAATATCGGTTTCTTTTTGATTGAGGGTCGCTTTGTCAGCTTGAGCACCAGATACCAATAAGGTAAAACTTAGTAGCAAGGTGAAAATGGTAGTTGAAATTGACTTAACCACTGCGGAATTTCCTTGTTTGTTGATTTGACTGTGAGCCAGAGTTTTTATTTGAGTAGACATCGATTGATTCGTCCCTAATTATTTGCGGCTTGGGCCACTGTCTCGACGCTCTTCTGCGGTCGAATCCATATTTAACATTAAATTAACGGTTTCATTCCCGCGTGTAATGTCGACTTGCAATTCTTGCATACCTTGTATTTCAGTTAACAATGAAAGTGCCTCTTGAGGGTCAGTCATCGAAACACCATTGATCGAGGTAATTAGATCGCGTCGACGCAATCCAAGCTGGGTAAATAGACGCTTATCTTTTCCGGGGGATATTTCAATGCCAAGCATATTGCCGCTGCTATCTAATTTAGGCTTGTAATTAACTAACCCAACCAAACTAAGTGGGTCTTCCTGAAACTGTTTCTTATACTTGTTTAAAGACTGAGTAATTTGCCGATTGTTGCGTTTATCGTCCACTCGAGTCTTGCTCTGCCGTTTTACCGTCAGGTCGCGACGAGCTGTTTTTGGTTGTCTAGGCAGCGAGTCTTTGAGGCGTAACTCTTCCATCACACCATTAGTTTCTAAAATTACCTTATCGAGATAGACCTGCCTTAAAAAGACCCGTCCCGAAACCTTAAGTTTATCGCCAATAAAATAAACTTCTTGTTTGCCTTTACCATCCTCAATAATAGAATTTGAGTTAGCCGTATTATCGGCTGCATAGGTCCCTCGAAGGGTTAAGTTTAGGCGAGTTTCTCTCGCTGCCTCTACTTTAACCGGCGCTTCTGTGGTTTTCTCAACGTGACCGAACAAATGCTTTTGCACTAGCTGGTTAACATTTACCCCGCTCCCAGTGGCACGTGCGGTATTTGTCTTAGCTGCCGCCACTCTTTGGGTTGACGGGTCTGGGGTGGTGAAATGAACAGTGACCAACCAAAACAACTTGGCTAAAATATAAACAATCACCGACCAACCAAGCCACTGGATTATGGGCCACCAATTAGCGTAGCTTTTACCCCATTCGATAATATTTTGTTGTGATATTTTCATTCAAATCCAATTTTTAACGATTAGCAATCACACTCAGTTGAGTTCCTTGGTAGTGAGCACTAATTCTTATAGCTATTCAACCGAGCTAGTTTACCGGAATTACGCTAGTTTTTTAACCGTAGTTTGATGTTAAAATGCACAGGTTGAATCTTTACTTGGCATTTTTGGTCAAAAACCGACCAAGTCTCTGTTTCGACTGTGACTTCTGGGTTAATTAACGCTAGTTCTTTGTCAAAAGGGTTAACTTTTTCGACTGAGTTGCAGATTGAGCTGAAAACAAGCGGGGCCAACGGTTGCGTGCGGAAAAAGGTATGCTGCTCGCTTAGATTCAGACTCAAACCGAGATTCCAGCTCAAATTTGGACATAGGTACAAACTTAAGAATGGGTACTAAAAAACCAACTGCTAACCAAGAAAGCCAATCTAATCCTGCTATTCGACTGGATAAATGGTTGTGGGCGTGTCGATTTTACAAGACTCGCGCTATTGCAAAAGCCGCCATTGATGGAGGAAAAGTACATTATCAAGGGGTTAAGCCAAAACCGGGCAAATCGGTACAAATCGGTGATTTAGTCCGGCTAAAACAAGGATATGATGAAAAAACCGTCGAGGTTAAGGCGCTTTCCGATCGTCGCCAATCGGCCACCATAGCTCAAACGCTTTATCAAGAAACCCCCGAAAGCATTAAAAAACGGGAGGAAATCACTAATTTAAGGAAACTCTCCGCTCCAGCCACCGAAGGAAAGCCTGATAAAAAGCAGCGGCGTCAAATTCATCGATTCAAAAATATAATGTCACAACAATAATCTGTCGGTACTACTACCTATCCCTTTGTTTTAATTACATTAAACACTCAAATGACAGTGCGATTTTAAGACCTTGCAGAGGGCTTTTAACTGCCCGCCTGCGGCAACCGGTGAATTGTTTAATTTTTATGCAAAATGCTGGTACACCTTGCCTTATATCTAGTGTATAATGCGCGCCTTTCGCAATTGCGGCCGGAATTTTCACAAGAAATTTATCCGAATTTAACATCAAAATAGAGTAAGAAAATGACTGATTTAAGCAAATACAGAAATATAGGTATATTTGCCCATGTAGACGCTGGTAAAACCACGACCACAGAGCGAATTTTGAAGCTTACTGGTAAGATCCATAAAACCGGTGAAGTACATGACGGTGAGTCGACTACAGACTTCATGGAGCAGGAAGCTGAGCGTGGTATTACTATTCAGTCAGCTGCGACAACTTGTTTCTGGAAAGACCATCGAATGAATATCATCGATACCCCAGGACACGTTGACTTCACAGTTGAAGTTTATCGTTCGTT
This sequence comes from Kangiellaceae bacterium, assembly GCA_965230525.1. Classification (GTDB taxonomy): domain Bacteria; phylum Pseudomonadota; class Gammaproteobacteria; order Enterobacterales; family Kangiellaceae. The sequence goes on along the minus strand of OZ246008.1, from coordinate 1,503,916 downwards.
AAAAGTTCTTGATGGTGGTGTTGGTGTTTTCTGTGGAAGCGGTGGCGTTGAGCCACAATCGGAAACTAACTGGCGTTATGCGAATGATTCGGAAGTAGCTCGTATTATTTTCGTAAACAAATTGGACCGTATGGGTGCTGATTTTTACCGTGTGGTAAAACAAGTTGAAGACGTTCTTGGAGCAACACCGCTTGTTATGACATTACCGATTGGCATCGAAGACGATTTTGTCGGTGTGGTTGATGTATTAGAAGGTAAATCTTACATTTGGGGCGAAACTGGCGCTCCAGAAGATTTTGAAATTGGCGACATCCCAGAAGATATGGTTGATAAAGTTGCTGAATACCGAGAAATGTTAGTTGAAACTGCGGTTGAGCAAGACGATGACCTGATGGAAGCTTACTTAGAAGGTGAAGAGCCTTCTATTGAGCAAATCAAAGCTTGTATCCGTAAGGGTACTCGTGAATTGGCTTTCTTCCCGACTTATTGTGGTAGTGCGTTTAAAGACAAAGGTGTTCAAAACGTATTGGACGCTGTTGTTGATTATCTTCCTTCACCAACTGAAGTTGACCCACAGCCACTTACAGACGAAGAAGGTAAAGAGACTGGCGAATTCGCTATCGTTTCTCCTGATGAGCCTCTAAGAGCATTGGCGTTTAAAATTATGGATGACCGTTTTGGCGCGCTAACTTTTATTCGAATCTACTCTGGTGTATTAAACAAAGGTGATACCGTTCTTAACTCCTTTACAGGAAAAACAGAGCGAATCGGCCGTATGGTTGAAATGCATGCTGACGAACGAACTGAATTAGACCGTGCACAAGCGGGTGACATCATCGCTGTTGTTGGTATGAAAAACGTTCAAACTGGTCACACTCTTTGTGATGTGAAAGTCCCGTGTACTCTTGAGCCAATGGTTTTCCCTGAGCCAGTAATTTCGATTGCTGTAACACCAAAAGACAAAGGCGGTTCTGAGAAAATGGGTATCGCTATCGGTAAAATGGTTGCTGAAGATCCATCATTCATCGTTGAATCTGACCAAGAAACTGGTGACACTATTCTTAAAGGAATGGGTGAGCTTCACTTAGATATCAAAGTTGATATCTTAAAGAGAACTTACGGTGTTGAGCTGGAAGTTGGTGAGCCTCAAGTTGCTTATCGTGAAACAATCACGAAAGAAATAGAAGACAGCTACACTCACAAGAAGCAATCGGGTGGTTCAGGTCAATTCGGTAAAATTGACTACCGAATCAAGCCGGGTGAGCCTGGGACTGGTTTTGTTTTCACATCATCTGTTGTTGGTGGAAACGTTCCTAAAGAATTCTGGCCTGCCATAGAAAAAGGCTTCAATACTATGATGGACGAAGGCGTTCTCGCTGGATTCCCAGTACTAGACGTTGAAGTAGAGCTTTTCGACGGTGCATTCCATGCGGTTGACTCCTCTGCAGTTGCTTTCGAAATCGCAGCGAAAGGTGCTTTCCGTCAATCAATTCCAAAAGCTGGCCCTCAACTAATTGAGCCAATCATGAAGGTTGATGTATTTACTCCAGAAGATCACGTTGGTGATGTGATTGGTGATTTAAATCGTCGTCGTGGCATGATCAAAGATCAGGAAGCTGGTGTGACCGGTGTTAGAATTAAAGCTGACGTTCCTTTATCTGAAATGTTCGGTTATATCGGGCACTTAAGAACAATGACTTCAGGTCGTGGACAGTTCTCTATGGAATTCTCTCATTACATGCCTTGTCCAAACAGTGTTGCGGATAAAGTTATTGAAGAAGTAAGAGAAAGAAACGAAAAGAAATAAGTAATTTCGCTTAAATAAAAAGGCCTGCATGGTTAACCATTCAGGCCTTTTTTTTGCTCATTACATCAGCTTTTCGATTTATTTTACAATGCCAATTTTGGCCAGCCGATCCAACACTTAACTCTCTAAGAGATCGCTAATTCACCTCATAAGACGAAAAGTCAAAGTGGTCTATTTTATTAACCTTACAAACATCTATAACCGACTGCAATACGCTATCAACCTCTTCTTCTTTAGGCCAAGCTAAACCGATTATTCGATCAAATTGCATCCCTTTTATTGGTAATAGAGTGAGTTGTTGAGTATTAAAAAAACTCGGGTGATTGGGCACAATTGCTGCACCGACACCAGCAGCAACCAACTCAACGGCATACTCCACTGTTTTTACCCTCGCGCGATTATTCATTTTAATATCCAGTGGCGCAATGGCATTCATGAGCGTGCGAGTCACTAAGCTAGGCCCTCTCAAAACGAAATTGAGTCCATCTAAGTCGTCAAATTCGAGCTCCTTTTTATAAGAAAGCGGATGTCCTGGTGGAAGCGCCATCATAAATTGATCTCGCCAAAATGGCATGAATACTTCATCTGCTTTACACATATTATGCGCGATTATACGAGCCTCACATTGACGCTTTTCGGAGTCCACTAAAGTCAACTCTAAACCATCAACTGAATCGATTATTTCTTTGAGAAGGTGACTCATGCGCGATGCTCCTAGAGCAGGAACCACTCCCAATCGAAATGGCTTCACGGTCGACTTTTTTTGAAAGATTTGCTTAATCGAACGCGCTTGCCCAGTTAATTGCTGCGACAAAGGATAGAGCCTATGCCCGCCATCAGTAGGGGTTACGCCTCTGGCATGCCTTACGAACAAAGGCTCTCCCAAGAAGCCTTCGAGGTTTTGAATTGCTGCCGAAATCGAAGGCTGCGACACAAAACAATGCTTGGCCGCGGCACTAATACTTTCGAGTTCGTACGTTGATTCGAAATAGCGTAATTCTCTTAAGTCCATGTTTTTCTTCTCAATTTTAATCGAATGACAGACAGCATAGCGCAAAGTATCCAGTTAAAGCTTTGAGCTATATCAATTATACATAAACAATATTATTCCTTTATCGAAAAAATCTCTATAGTGCGCTGCAAGAAAACATTATTACCCCCTTTTAGAGATAAAAATGATCAAATCCAGTGGTATTGAACAAACTTTTGAAAATATGTGGCAAGACTACCTTGCACTCAACCCACAAGCTCAAAATATTTATGAGCTATTTAACCAGAATAACACGGTGGTTAACGACCATGTGGCCTTTCGAACTTTTGGTATCGATGGATTGAGAGTGGAAGACATTGCTCAACCACTGATTGAAGCAGGTTATCGGGAGGTAGAATCGTACCATTTTGAAAAGAAAAAATTACGTGCTAAACATTATCAACATGACAGCATGCCACTGGTATTTATTAGTGAACTAATTGTTGAAGAGTTTACTCCTGAGTTACAAGCCATTGTTCGTCAACTCACCTCACAAATGCAACTTGCTGAAGTAGCATCCGCTGAATTTTTATATTCGGGTAGACATTGGAATTTAAGCAGCGCGGTATATGAAAGGTTATTGCAAGAGAGCGAATATGCTGCCTGGGTTGCAGCGTTTGGTTATCGACCTAATCACTTTACTGTCTCGATTAATCACCTACAACAATTCTCGTCAATTCAAGCAGTGAACCAATTCCTAAAAGATAACGGTTTTACTTTAAACGCTGCAGGTGGTGAGATTAAAGGAACTCCCGAGACTTTTCTTGAACAATCTTCAACCATGGCCAATTCAGTTGAAGTGGCGTTCATCGATAAAAGCCTGTCGATCCCGAGCTGCTTCTACGAGTTCGCATTAAGACATCCCATGGCTTCAGGCGAAATCTTTCAAGGATTTATCGCTTCATCTGCAGATAAAATTTTTGAGAGTACTGACTCCAAAGCGGCCTAAAACAGAACCAACCTCTATTTCGGCGCAATCTCGACTTGATTGGTGTAAAGCGTGTACTCGCTAGCCATTCGAGTTGAGTAATAGTGTTATAATCCTCAATTAATCTAATTTTTATTCTCATGCCTTTGATGCAACTGATTGAGGTTTAATTGAATGTCCGACAAAATTCAACGCTTTATCTTTGATAGCTTCGGCATACGCGGCGAATTTGTTCAACTTGAACAAACCTCGCAACGAATGCTTGAACAACACAACTACCCGCCAGTCATTGCTGAATTACTTCAACAAGTAGCCGCGGTTACTATTTTAATGACGACAACGCTCAAGTTCGAAGGCAAACTTTCGGTGCAACTTCAAAGCACCGATAAACTCAAACTATTGGTTGTACAAGCCAACCACAAACTAGGGTTTAGAGGAATTGCTCGCTACGACAAAAGCGCTGATTATAGTCAACTAAGTTTTAAGGACTTAGCAAAAAATGGCCGATTGTCCATTACCATTGAACCTAAAAAAGGAAAACGTTACCAAGGCTATGTTGAGCTCGCAAAAGATACTTTTGCCGAATGTGTAGAAAACTACTTTAATCAATCTGAACAATTAAAAACACGCATTTGGTTGTTTAGTGACCCTCATCAAGTCAAAGGGCTAATGCTTCAAGCACTTCCCGATATGCTGAGTCATGATTCATTTGATCATCTCGTTTACCTTTCCGAAACTCTAACTCGCGAAGAGTGTTTATCGATTGAGTCTGATATTTTACTTAACCGACTTTTTCATCAAGAAAGTATTCGTGAACTTCAAACTCAAGAGGTGAAATTTCATTGTGGTTGCAGCCGTAAAAAAATGCTAGATTCTGTAGCATTATTTCCAGAATCCGATATCAATGAGCTGTTAGAAAGTAAAGGGAAGGTAACGGTAAAGTGTGAATTTTGCTTAGCTAAATTTGACTTCACAGAACTACATATTAAAAACCATCAGGCGTTGATTGGTAATACAACGCAGCACTAAATTCTAGTGCTGCATTTAAAGCAACTTTTCATTTGGTGATGGCTAGTCCAAACTTTATTGTATCTATCTTCTATTTAACTGCCGCGTTTATTTCTCGTTCCACCAAGAACTCAATCACGTCAAACATTTCTTTTTGACCTCCAGCCCGCATTGGATCGACTCGATATTTTCCAGCAACAATAAACTCAGGCACACTTGCCAAATTAAAGGATTTGGTTAATTGCTCTGCCTGCTCGACCCGCTTAATAGTTGCTGGCGCATCAAACGTTTCGATAAATTTATCCTTGGGCACACCATAGGACGCGAAGAAAGTCGCGGTTTCCTCCTTATTACTTAGTTTTTGTTGGTGAATAACAATCGCTTCAAACAGAGGTAAGTGCATTGGCTCGTCTACGCCCAATGCAATTGAAGTATAATAAGTGCGAGCATAGAGTCGCATTGCTTCACTCCAGACTGCTGCAAAATAGCTAAATTCAATCTTGTCTAAATGATTTGCTTTCCACTCTTGTATCGCTGGATAAACCCCGTAACAGTGTCCACAGCCATAGGAAAAAGCTGCCACTACTTCAACCTTATTCGAGTTCAATAACGACAATGGTTGTTTGAGTTTGAGATAGTGAATACCTTCTTGATACTTTTCATTTTTGTCCGTGGTTTCCTTTACTGCACCAACCTCCTTTAGCTTGAGTGGCGCAATTAAACCTGCCGAGATAATTTTCAACTCTTCAACTGGAACGTTTTGATGAGCTCCAAAGGGTTTAGTTTCCGACTTGGCTATTTGCTCTAGCATAGACAATCCTTCAACCACTTTACCAAACACAGCATAACCTGCTTTTTTATCAGAATAGTCTAACTTGGGATTGTTTCTTAAGTTAATAAAAAATTGTGAATTAGCACTATTAGCAGCACGCTTTCGAGCCATTGCGATGGTGCCTTTGACATTAAGCAGACCGTTCGCAGATTCATTAATAATTGGCTCTTTGGTGGTTTTTGAAATCATACCAGATTCAAACCCTCCGCCTTGAATAATCACCCCAGGTAAGGCTCGATGAAAAATGGTGTTATCGTAAAAACCATCTTCGATATAACTAACAAAGTTGAGCACACTAATTGGCGCTTTTTCGGCATTAAGTTCAATCGCTATTTTGCCCCGGTTAGTTTCAAAAACAGCTAAATGGTTGTGATACTGTTTAGCTGCTTCCACTAATGCTTGTTGATCGTTATTACTCTCCCCTTCCACGAGCACAAACGCAGCGAGCGCAAAAGCCAAAAGTAAACCTGCTATTGTTAAAATGTTTTTCATTACTTGCTATTCCATCCCAAAACTTTCATTTAACTTCTTTAATCGAATAATTTTAACTTGATAACTATTCTTAGTTATTTGGATTTGATTGGAAGATCGACCACTTGGGTGTGACCTGATTTGAACTTCAGCGTTAGAGTCACTCTTCCACCAGATTTAATTACTCGCTTGGGATTAATTAACATCAGATGCTTACCACCAGGTGCTAATTTTATTTTGCCGTTTGCTGCGATGTTAAGCGACTCTATTTCGGACATTTTCATCATACCATTTACATGCGTCATTTGATGAATTTCAACCGTTTCATAAGCATCTGTCTCAATTCCAACGAGCTCTAAATCCGTTTCAGAAACATTCACTAAAGTAAAATATCCTGCGTGCGTATCTGACTCTACAATGGGTTCTCTCACCCAAGCATTCATCACCGCGACTAAATCTTCTTGTGCCTCTTGTTCAGGTGGATTGCCAAACACTTTCCCGAAATTTGGCGAAAGCCTAGCGGTTTCAGCTTCAATATGTGTGAGGATGTCGATGGCTTCATTTTGGGTCAGTCGCATATTTGGCATTGCCACGCGGTTATACTTTTTGTACAAAGCCATGGCGAGCGGATCTTTTCTTGCCAGCATTTGATCAGGCGCTTTTAGCCAATCAAAAAGCCATCGCTTGTCTCTGATTCGAGTCACACCTAAAAGATCAGGTCCAACCGCTCCTTCTAATTCATTACCAGTAATAGTATGACAAATCGCGCAACGCGTTCTAAAAAGTTGCTCGCCTTGGCTAATATTTCTTAATTTTGGTGCATTTTCATAATCGCGTTCAGGCTGAGGGGCTTTCCAACCATCAAGCCAATTACCCAGTTGATCGGCTAGCACATACGGATTTTCGAACGGAGAACGCTTCATCCATCGTCCAGTTTTTTGGTTGCCAACAATCATACTCACATTGTGGTTGTTGGAGCCCTCTGCGAGCTCTTCAATATACAAACCCAACTTACGTCGTATAGTAATAATTTCTTGCTCATCACCAGTGAAAAAATCCCACTTTGCACCAAACTTTTGTTTATATTCTTTAAGCTTTTCCGGCGTGTCGACATCCGGGTCGATTGTAATAGAATAAATAAAAACGTCTTTACCAATTCTATCCTTCATTATGTTTTGGACTTTAACAAGTTGAGCCGTTTCCAAAGGGCAAGAGTCAGGGCAAGTAGTGTAAATAAAATTAATCGCAACAATTTTATCTTTTAGAAGATCATCAAAGAATCTTACTTTATTTCCGTTTTGGTCGGTCAGTACAAAGTTTGGAAAATATTCAGGCCCCCACGCAGCAAAAGCCTTACTAGAAATCCAAAAGCTAGTTGCAACAAGCACTGCGATCACAGCATTACTAATATATCTCATGATTAATCCTATCTAAAAGTTACAAGAATTAGGTTTAATTGTTTTTCAAAAAAAACCGCAGTGAATCCAAGATTCACTGCGGTATTTACTAGTTCAATCTACTAAAAATACTAATCAAATTTCCCAGCATTTCTAACATCATGAATCACTCGGTCAATTGTCATCGGAGTGGGACAATTTACAACATGAGGAGAATTTAAGTTCTCAAAATTGTAATTGTTTGAGCCCATATTAGGTGGTGGTGGGAATTCCACAACTTCCAATTTACCTTCTGCTCGAAGTTCTTTTATTCGATCAAGACCTTTTACAACTTCCGTTGCAGGCTCAAGCCAATGCGCAAAACCGATGTGCCACATTGGGCTGTAGTCATCTTCAGGCATAAAGTATGACGGAACGCCGACTTGGCTACCAAACGGACCACCACCCAAAATACCATTGCCATCAGCTGGCGTAGGTGGGTAGCTTGGACGAATTGGCGCTGGTGGTACAAACTGTATTAGTGGTACCGCGGCAGCGGCTAAGTGCTCATGCTTTGGAACATAAGGGACACCCATCGCTCTGGCCGGTCCTGCAGGGAATGTATCTAATACAATATAGTAAGGCAAATAATCACCTTCCGCAGCCCAAGATTTATGAAGCTTGAAAGATACGTAAGGGTTTTCACCTTCTGTATTCATTGCGACAACATGACCAGAGGCATTCAACCCTCCCCAAACGTCTCCGTTATATACGCAAGTCGTATTAGCAGGAAGATCAGGGAAGCTAACACAGGATTTATCTAATCGGTTTCTTTCCCAAGGTTGGTCACCCCATTTTACGATGATCGCATTGAAAATAACTTCTTTTCCATTATAGGTCACGCGACGAAGTGGAGAATAAGTATTATCCGCAGACACATCTGGAATCGCATCCGGGTTTTCACAAACGGCGCCATTCGCTGCGGTTCCATCAGATACTCGACACGGTGGGTTCGCCCAAATCGGATTTGGTAAATCACCTTCAAATGTCCAGTGACCGTTCTCATCGATAGAAGCTGGAGAACTTGCGGCTTCCGGAGTCAAGGCTAAAGCGCCGCCCCATGCAAGACCTAGCTCTTCCGCAATTTCTTCATCACTTACGTCATGTAAGAAGTACCAAACTTCGGTTTCTACGCCGTTAGCATCGATGTTAGTTCCTTTGGTGAGTGGGAAAGTCGCTACCCCTCGTTCATTGGCAGGCTCCTCTTCAGATAGAGCATCGCCCAGAGGCAAGTCATTGATTCTATCAAGCTCAGTAACCACCGCGCTCTCTACCCAAATTGACATAGGTTGAACTTGCGGTCCATATTGCCCAAATCCATCGCCTTCTCTCGCGGTCGGAAGCGCAACGGAATCAACGTAGCTAACTCCATCCCAAGAAGGCATCGGCGTTGGCATCAATTTAACTTGACCAGGATTTTCAATATCCCAACGTAATAACATTGCATGATCTTCATGTTGAGTATTATGGCAATGCTCCATATAGGTACCAGCAAACTCTCGGAATCTTAAGGCAATTTCCACGATACTTCCGCTGTCAGGTTGCGGACCAATTCGGTAGACATCTTTGCGCGCCCATTTTTCCCACTCTGGCGGTGCGACTCCATTTCTTCTCAAAATGATGCCTTCCTCAAAGTGAATGTGAACAGGGTGACTCCAAGTACCACTGTTGATGATTCGCCATACTTCTAAGCCATCTGAATTTTTAGATGGGGCTGCCGAAAGTCGGCGTGGATCCATATTAAATCCGGAGCCACCATCAGTTTTTATCACCCAAGGCTTTTCATCAGTGGGTTGTCTTTCAAACTCGAATGTTCTATGAAGAGCATTGGCAAGTTCATGCTCTGTTGGACGACGAAGTGGAATCATTTTTCGTTTACCTTCGACATAATCGACAGGGTTCAAACTGTTATCTTCCCCAACGTATTTTTTAACGCGGAATTCCAAGAATTTACCAACAACCGGATCACCATTAATCCATCGATCGTAAGTTCCATCACCATTATCATCTGCAAGCGTTGGTGCGTAAGCGCCGCTTAATACATCACCTAATGGGATATTAACGTCAGTAACTTGACCATTTTTATGTTGAAGTAAATTGACAAAGTAAAGTTTATCTCCCTCTTTAAATTGAGCGAAGTCAACAATGATGTCATATCGCTCTGCGATACCGTGAGTTGGAAGTTCTCCATTTTCAAAATACACCGCATGTTCCATGATGTTTCCATCATTCGCGATCATATGGAAAGGAACTCTATTTCCCGACTCATCCACTAATACAGTTTTGAAATAGCGTGATACCGAACCGTTGAGCAACCTAAAACGATAGCGTCTTGCTCTAACATCCATATAAGGTTTATATAAGAAGTTTACGGTCATGACATCACCAATAAAGCCTTTAAGATTAAACGGGTTAAACCAAAGTTGGCCTTCCGAATCAAATGCTTTTTCAGCGAGTACTAAATTGATATCGTAGTCACGATTTCCCCAATCTAAAGCGGTTCCACTCGGTAGTCGTAAATTAACCCCGTCATCAATAGCTTCATTGCCGCGATCAATTGCGCTGTAGTAATTCATCATTGCAACATCACCTTTGTAAACGTTCTGCGCAGTGAAATCTAGCATATGATCATGAAACCAATGAGTACTCATGGTTTCTCGCCAATCTCCAGGTATTTTGGTGATTCCGCCATTACCATCCGGACGCCCAGCCCGAATATCAGTCGCATCAGTATTGATTGAATCATGTCCCGCCAATGGTATTGGCCAACGATAGTCATAAAACTGACCAGGGAAGAAGAATGAATTAGTATAACCATCACTCTCAGCAGGGTTATGGCCATTATGTTCATGAGTCGATAAGGTGTGTATTCCAAACCCGCGATTAGCTGAAACATCAATGGGTAACGCATTGTAGTGTCTCATTACTACGGGCTCGCCGTATCTCACTTTAAGAAGTTTTGGCGGTAACGTTCCATCAAAAGTCCAGAGCGCATCTGGGTCTTGGATAGGCATGTTGGGATGGAAGCGAATATCAATTCCATTTGTAGTACCGGCTGTAGCCTCAGTACCAGCCGTTTGATGATATAAACCACCTTCCGCAAATTCACCAACGGCATACATGTGATCTTGTTTACCATCTCGGAAACCACCATTAGTTCTTGCGCCGGTAGTGGCAGTTTGAAAATATGTTTCTGGTTTGAATTCTTCCCATCGCTGATGAGACCAACCTAGTCCGGGTGGTCGCCCCTCCGCAGGCGGTGTATCTAATGCTCGCCCTAAATAAGCCTCAATCTCACTTTGCCAAGGGTTAAATTTTTCGGTATTGGCATACTTAGTCGGAATTGGCCAAATGTCTTGGCTTAGGAAAGACTCTAAATCTTCGGAGTCAGGAATACTGGTTGCATTCTCTGGGACTGGTAAATCAACCCAATCCGCGGGCGCTGTTTTTTGATCTAAGTTAAGTGGGCCAGCGCCAAACTCTTCAAATCGCATCATCTGCTGGGTAAAAGGCTCAGCTCCAAATAGCGGGCTTGGCGCACCATTAGTTGGAACATTATAGGTACCCGCATTTCGCTGTTGGTCTGCCTGTACAACGTTGTTAATTGAGGTATCAGCGCCTGTGCCCGTTGCTCCGCCCTCAAACGCCCCATGATTTGCTTCTTCAAGTCCGTCTGGTAAATCACCAAATACGGGTCCGGTTAATTCTGAGGGGTCAGGTTCTGGGGTCACCACAACAATGGGAAGTGGTTCTATGTTTTCAACGGTCTCATCACCAGTAAAACAGCCAGTGGTTATTAGTAAAACCGAGCTTAACAATACAGACTTTGACAATGCAAAGGAGCGCACGCCCTTTGCCGCCTCGTCCTGAGAATTAATACTCATAGTAACTCCTATAGTCGTGCACCATTTGGGCACAAGTGTGTTAAGGCTTTCCTTCTCAAGATGAGGTGATCATCAGAGGAAATGCAAGATCAAACAATATTTGAGTTGAGTCGACAGGAAAAAATCCCTTTTGCTGCTTCTATTGGCAGCTATTTTTATCGCTCCCTGACCAGATAAAACGCTCGCTAATAATAACTGGCTGAGATTAATATATATAATGGTGGGGAAGGTTGCAAGTTTTTTGCTTTTTTTTGTAACAATTAAATGTCTAGTGCATCTAAACGGGTTTTGCTTAACTAATTTGTGCTATTGCGCCATGAACAGTCAGTTTAGAATGAGTGCTAAGCTATTTCATCAGAGACGAATTTTTTCGATTAACTTGTTGAAAAGTAATAATAAAACTAAAGTAAGTATAGTTAGCTTTTTATTGCGGGAATATTCAAATCGAGACAAAAAAAAAGACGCCATAAATGGCGTCTTTTTAGTCTGCTACTAAAAGCAATGATGCTAATAGATACTAATCAAGGATCTTAGAAACAACGCCAGCACCCACTGTTCGGCCACCTTCACGGATAGCGAAACGTAGACCTTCGTCCATCGCGATTGGCGCGATCAACTCGACTGACATTTTGATGTTGTCACCTGGCATTACCATTTCTACACCTTCTGGTAACTCACATGCTCCTGTCACGTCCGTTGTACGGAAGTAGAACTGTGGACGATACCCTTTGAAGAATGGCGTATGACGTCCACCTTCATCTTTACTTAATATGTAGATTTCTGCTTCAAATTTTGTGTGTGGGTTGATTGAACCTGGCTTCGCTAATACTTGACCACGCTCTACTTCTTCTCGCTTCGTTCCACGTAGCAAAATACCACAGTTGTCGCCGGCTTGACCTTCGTCTAGCAGCTTACGGAACATTTCTACACCCGTTACTGTTGTTTTCGCAGTTTCTTTGATACCAACGATTTCTACTTCTTCACCAACTTTGATAACACCGCTTTCGATACGACCCGTCACTACTGTTCCACGACCTGAGATTGAGAATACATCTTCAATCGGCATGATGAAATCTTTTTCTACTTCTCGAGTTGGCTCTGGAATGTAGTCATCTAATGCTTTCGCTAGTTCGATGATTGCTTCTTTACCTAATTTACCTTCGTCACCTTCCAACGCTTTTAACGCTGAACCGTGAATGATTGGCGTGTCGTCACCTGGGAATTCGTAAGCGTCTAGCAACTCTCGGATTTCCATTTCGACTAGCTCAAGTAATTCTTCGTCATCGACCATGTCACATTTGTTCATGAAAACTACGATCTTTGGTACACCAACCTGACGTGATAACAAGATGTGCTCACGCGTTTGTGGCATGGGGCCATCGGCTGCTGAACAAACTAGGATAGCGCCGTCCATTTGAGCGGCTCCTGTGATCATGTTTTTAACGTAATCAGCATGTCCTGGACAGTCTACGTGTGCGTAGTGACGACCTTCCGTCTCATACTCTACGTGTGAGGTTGAAATCGTGATACCACGCTCTTTCTCTTCTGGGGCATTATCGATCTCGGCGAAATCTTTGGCAGCACCACCATAGGTTGCTGACAGAACGGTACACATTGCCGCTGTTAAAGTCGTTTTACCATGATCGACGTGGCCGATTGTTCCGACGTTTACATGGGGTTTCGTTCGTTCAAACTTTTCTTTTGACATGGATATTTCCTCTTTCTTTATAGATTAAAATTTACTTTATAAAAATAATTCAATAATGCGTTATTAATATGACTAATAGGTGACCGCATCAACGACGCTTGCAGGAGCTTCGGCATACTCTAAAAACTCCATCGAGTAACTCGCTCTACCCTGTGATGCACTTCTGACTGCTGTGGCGTAGCCAAACATTTCACTGAGGGGAACATCTGCGTTGATCACTTTTCCAGATGGATTATCTTCCATACCGTGAACCACACCACGTCGACGATTCAAGTCGCCCATGATGTCGCCCATATAATCTTCCGGGGTTACCACTTCAACTTTCATGATCGGCTCTAAAAGCACTGGACCCGCATTGCTAGCCCCTTCTCTCAACCCCATAGACGCTGCAACTTTAAACGCCACTTCGTTCGAGTCAACTTCATGGTAAGAACCATCAACTAAGGTCACTTTGATATCAACCATGGGGTAACCAGCTAGTACCCCATTTTGCATTTGTTCAAGCAAGCCTTTTTCAACCGCAGGAATATAATCTTTAGGAACTGTTCCACCGACAATCTCGTTAACAAACTCAAAACCTTTGCCTGACGCTTGCGGTTCAATTTTAAGAATGACATGACCATACTGACCTTTACCGCCCGATTGGCGAATAAATTTACCTTCTGCTGTAACGCTTTTACGGATAGTTTCTCGATAGGCTACTTGAGGTTTACCAATATTGGCATCAACCTGGAATTCTCGTTTCATTCGATCAATTAAGATATCCAAATGAAGTTCACCCATTCCTGAGATAATCGTTTGCCCAGACTCTTCATCGGTTTCGACTTTAAACGAAGGGTCTTCTTTAGCTAGTTTAGCCAAGGCGGTAGCCATCTTATCTTGGTCGGATTTAGTCCTTGGCTCAACGGCAACCGATATTACCGGTTCTGGAAACTCCATTCTTTCGAGAATAATCGGCTTGTTAGCATCACAAAAAGTATCGCCGGTTACGACATCTTTGATACCGATGGCAGCTGCAATATCGCCCGCGTAAACTTCTTTAACTTCTTCACGGCTATTTGAATGCATTTGCACTATGCGTCCAACGCGTTCTTTCTTTTGACGAACTGAATTATAAACTTGATCACCGGTTCTCAGAACGCCTGAGTAGACACGGAAGAATGTCAAAGTTCCAACAAAAGGGTCGGTTGCAATTTTGAAAGCTAAAGCAGAAAAAGGCTCTTTGTCATCGGCTGGTCGAGTTGCCTCAGTTTCACCATCTTCTAGTACACCATTAATTGCAGGAATATCAATCGGCGCAGGCATATATTCAACGACCGCATCCAATACATTTTGAACGCCTTTATTTTTAAAAGCACTTCCACAAGTAGCTAAGACAATTTCGTTAGCTATTGTGCGGGTTCTTAAACCTTGTTTAATTTCTTGTTCGGACAAGTCACCGTTTTCTAGGTACTTATCCATTAATTCTTCACTCGCTTCAGCCGCAGCTTCAATCATTGATTCGCGATAGCTCTCGCAATCCTGCTGCATTTCGGCTGGGATATCCGCATATTCAAAGGTCATTCCTTTGTCTTGTTCATTCCAATAGATTGCTTTCATTGAAATAAGGTCAACAACACCTTTGAATTCTTCTTCTGCACCTATTGGGAGTTGAATTGGAACCGGAGTCGATCCCAAACGATTTTCTATTTGGTCGATCACTCGAAGAAAATCAGCGCCAGCACGATCCATTTTGTTCACAAATACCATGCGGGGTACTTGATACTTGTTGGCTTGTCGCCAAACCGTTTCTGACTGAGGTTCAACACCAGACGAACCGCAAAAAACCACAACGGCGCCATCGAGAACACGTAACGAACGTTCTACTTCGATGGTGAAGTCAACATGTCCGGGAGTATCGATGATATTGATTCGGTGTTGATCAAACTGCTGCTGCATACCACTCCAAAAAGTTGTAGTTGCAGCAGAAGTAATGGTTATGCCCCGCTCCTGCTCTTGTTCCATCCAATCCATAGTGGCTGCGCCATCATGAACTTCACCGATTTTATGTGACAAACCGGTGTAAAACAAAACTCGCTCAGTTGTTGTGGTTTTACCCGCATCAACATGAGCGACAATACCAATATTGCGATACTTTTCAATTGGCGTGCTACGTGGCATAACGTTTTCTCTATTGAGTATTTCTTACCAACGGTAATGAGCGAAAGCTTTGTTAGCTTCTGCCATTCTGTGGATATCTTCACGTTTCTTGATACATGAACCACGACCTTCGATAGCATCCATCAACTCACCCGCTAATCGAGCGTTCATTGATTTTTCACCACGTTTACGTGATCCTTCAACCAACCAACGCATTGCAAGCGCAGTTTGACGAGAAGGTCTTACTTCTACAGGAACTTGGTAGGTTGAACCACCAACACGGCGAGATTTAACTTCAACCAGTGGTTTTATTTTGTCTAATCCTTCTTCAAAGATAGGCATGGCATCATCAACATTTTTCTTTTCTTTAATAATGTCGAGTGCATCATAAACAATCTTTTCAGCAACAGATTTCTTTCCATCAACCATAAGGATATTGATGAATTTTGCTAGCAATTCACTTCCAAACTTAGGATCAGGTAAGATCTCACGTTTGGCGACGACGCGTCTTCTTGGCATTTTATATTTTCCTATGTGTTCTTCAGGTTAATCCAGAACTGTGTCCGGGCCTTACTCACATCTCAAAGGGATGTCTAAATTAAGTTAACATTTACTTAGTTATTCACCTAAACCCGTTGCAGGTTTAGGAGAAAACTAGTGTGTTGTAAATGTCAGTTTCTTGAGTAAAAACGGTTTGCTTTTTACTCTCACAAATCAAAAACAGATTTATGCAATTTTTACTTGGTATTACAAAGTGTAATTACTTAGGTCGCTTAGTTCCGTACTTAGAACGGCCCTGCTTACGATCTTTAACTCCACCTAAATCAAGATTTCCACGTACACAGTGATAACGTACACCCGGTAAGTCTTTTACACGACCACCACGGATAACAACAACACTATGCTCTTGCAAATTATGACCCTCACCACCAATGTAAGATGTTACTTCGAATCCATTTGTTAAACGGACACGAGCAACTTTACGAAGTGCTGAATTAGGCTTTTTAGGAGTAGTCGTATAAACACGAGTACAAACACCACGCTTTTGCGGATTAGCTTCTAGCGCAGGTACTTTACTCTTAGCGACGATTTTCTTACGCCCTTTGCGTACCAACTGATTAGTAGTTGACATTGTTTACAATAACTCCAGCTCTATTACTTAATAAAAACCCTATCAATAGATCATTTTTTGCGCAACCTAGCAATAAGGGAGCGGCATTGTAATGGCCTACTAGTAGGATGTCAAGCAAGCTAGCGACAGAGCTTATTCAAAGCCGCTAACTCACTGTTTCTAGGGCAATTCTCGGATAGCTTTTAATTCAAAGCCAACCTTAAATTTACCTAAGATTCTTGGTTACCTTCTTCTGATTCTGCTAAAGAAGAACTAAGTGCATCACTAAGCGCCTTTTCGACATCTTCTGCCGATACTGACTCTTCTGCTTCAAACTCAAACTCGCCAGCCAAGCGCTTACGACGTTCTTCATGGTAAGTTAGACCTGTTCCCGCAGGGATCAGGCGTCCAACGATAACGTTTTCTTTCAAGCCGCGAAGCTCATCTTTCTTACCTGCGACTGCTGCTTCAGTTAATACTCGAGTTGTTTCTTGGAACGAAGCCGCAGAAATAAATGACTCAGTAGCAAGTGACGCTTTGGTAATCCCCATAAGTACGCGCTCGTACTTAACTGGATCTTTGCCTTCGGCAACTAATTTATCATTGATTTCTAGTACACGAGTGTATTCAGCTTGCTCGCCCTTGAGCAACATACTGTCACCGGAATCTGTGATAAGTACCTTACGCAGCATTTGACGTACAATCGCTTCGATGTGTTTGTCATTGATTCCTACACCTTGTAAACGATAAACGTCTTGAACTTCGTTAACGATGTAGTTAGCAAGTGGGCTAACACCTTTCAATCTTAAGATGTCATGAGGATTATCAGCTCCATCCGAAACAACTTCACCTTTCTCAACTTTTTCACCTTCGAATACGTTGAATTGACGCCATTTATGAATGAGTTCTTCATAAGCATCGCCTTCTTGCGGTGTAATCACTAGTCGACGTTTACCTTTGGTCTCCTTACCAAAACTAACCATACCCGAAATTTCAGCTAAGATTGCTGGCTCTTTAGGTTTACGTGCTTCAAATAAATCAGCAACACGCGGCAGACCACCCGTGATATCACGGGTCTTAGAACCCTCTTGCGGTATACGAGCAATCGCTTCACCAACACCTACATCGGAGCCATCTTCCATACTAACAATCGCATTAACAGGTAGTACATATTGAGCAGGCGTTTTGGTACCAGGAATATTAAGCTCTTTACCTTTCTTATCTAATAAGATAATTCGTGGACGTAAGTCGTTTGCTTTGGTTCCGGTTCGTTTAGATTCAGTGATCAATAACGAGCTAAGACCTGTGATCTCGTCCGTTTGGCGAGTCATGTTGACTCCCTCAATCACGTCCTCTAGTTTCAGCTTACCTGCGATTTCTGTGATAATCGGATGGGTATGTGGATCCCAGTTTGCGACAATTGAGCCACCTTTCACTTTAGCGCCGTCTTTATACTCTAGTACCGAGCCATAAGGAACTTTATAACGCTCTCTTTCACGACCAAACTCATCGATTAGCGTTAATTCGGTTGAACGAGAAACGATAACCAACTTTTTATCTTTGCGGGTTACAAATTTAGAATTGTGTAACTTTAGTACACCATCGTTTTTAATTTGAACATTGTTTTCAGCACTTGCTCGAGACGCCGCACCACCGATATGGAAAGTACGCATTGTTAGCTGCGTTCCTGGCTCACCGATAGATTGAGCAGCAATAACACCAACCGCTTCACCTATGTTGATTAAGTGTCCTCTAGCTAAGTCACGACCGTAACAAAGCGCACAAACACCATGACGAGTTTCACAAGAAATTACCGAGCGTACGACAACTTGGTCGACGCTGTTCTCTTCTAAAATTTCGACCCATTTCTCATCAAGTAATGTACCGGCTTCACACAGAATTTCATCGGTACCAGGCTTGTAAACATGCTCTGCTGGAACACGCCCAAGAACTCGCTCACCGAGCGGTTCAACAACATCACCACCTTCAATCAAAGGTGACATGTTCAATCCTTTTTCAGTACCACAATCATGCTCAGTAATTACTAAGTCTTGTGCTACATCAACTAGTCGTCGAGTTAAGTAACCCGAGTTAGCTGTTTTAAGTGCGGTATCAGCAAGACCTTTACGCGCACCATGAGTAGAAATGAAGTATTCTAAAACGCTTAGACCTTCACGGAAGTTCGCTTTGATTGGGCTTTCAATGATGGAGCCATCTGGTTTTGCCATCAATCCACGCATACCGGCTAGCTGTCTAATCTGAGCAGCACTACCACGAGCGCCAGAGTCAGCCATCATAAATACTGAATTGAAAGATTCTTGTTCAACCTTGTTACCTTCCGCATCGACGACGGTTTCAGTACTTAGGTTGTCCATCATTTTCTTTGCAACTTGCTCATTGGTGTGAGACCAAATATCGACAACTTTGTTGTAGCGCTCACCTTGAGTAACTAAACCAGAAGCAAATTGATCTTCAATTTCTTTAACTTCACTTTCAGCTTCTTCAATGATGGTTGCTTTTTCATCAGGAATGACCATATCGTCAATACCGACAGAAGCACCAGAAAGCGTTGCATAGTTGAATCCGGTGTACATCAATTGGTCAGCAAAAATTACAGTCGCTTTAAGACCTAGTCGACGATAGCACTGGTTAATAATGTTGGAAATTGCCTTCTTAGTCATCTTAAGATTAACTAAATCAAACGGCAGACCAGTAGGAACAATTTCGTACAACAATGCACGACCTACCGTGGTATCAACTAGTTTAGAAACTTCAACAGAGTCACCGTTTTCATCCGTTTCGGTTACGTTTAGTCTTACCTTAATTTTAGCGTGAAGTTCAGCAACACCCGTACGGTATGCACGCAGTACTTCAGCCGTGTCGACAAAGACCATTCCTTCACCCGCAACATTAACTTTTTCACGAGTAAGATAGTAAAGACCTAATACAACGTCTTGCGAAGGAACAATAATTGGTTGTCCATTAGCGGGTGCTAGAACATTGTTGGTGGACATCATTAACGCACGAGCTTCTACCTGAGCTTCGATGGTTAATGGAATATGAACCGCCATTTGGTCTCCATCGAAGTCAGCGTTGTATGCTGCACAAACTAATGGATGAAGCTGAATCGCTTTACCTTCAATCAATACAGGCTCAAAAGCTTGGATACCCAATCTATGCAGAGTTGGAGCACGGTTAAGCATGACAGGATGTTCGCGAATAACTTCTTCGAGAATATCCCATACCACTGGCTCTTCTCTTTCAACCATTTTCTTGGCGGCTTTAATTGTAGTTGCTAAGCCGCGAAGTTCTAATTTTCCGAAAATAAATGGCTTGAATAACTCAAGCGCCATTTTTTTAGGTAGACCACATTGGTGCAATCGTAAGGTAGGTCCAACAACAATTACCGAACGACCAGAATAATCAACACGCTTACCAAGTAGATTTTGACGGAAACGGCCTTGTTTACCTTTGATCATATCGGCCAAAGATTTTAATGGACGTTTATTTGACCCAGTAATTGCGCGACCACGGCGACCGTTATCAAGCAATGCATCCACCGACTCTTGCAACATACGCTTTTCGTTTCTAACGATAATATCAGGTGCGTTAAGATCTAACAGACGCTTTAAACGATTATTACGATTGATTACTCGGCGATATAAGTCGTTAAGATCAGAAGTCGCAAAACGACCACCTTCTAGTGGAACTAATGGACGAAGATCAGGCGGCAGTACTGGAAGTACTGTCATAATCATCCACTCTGGCTTGTTATCAGATTGGATAAAAGCTTCTAGAACTTTTAAACGCTTTGTGAATTTCTTAAGCTTAGTTTCTGAATTAGTGTTTGGAATTTCTTCACGAATATTTTTCGCTTCTTCATTAACATCAATATGAGTCAATAGATCCATAACAGCTTCAGCACCCATTTTCGCTTCAAACTCGTCACCGAATTCTTCAAGGGCATCTAAATAAGCTTCTTCGTTTAATAATTGACGTCGCTCTAAAGTAGTCATACCCGGCTCAGTCACGACAAATGCTTCAAAATAAAGTACTCGCTCAATATCTCTTAAAGTCATATCAAGCAATAAACCAATTCTGGACGGAAGTGATTTAAGGAACCAAATATGTGCAACAGGACAAGCGAGATCAATATGACCCATTCTTTCTCGTCGTACTTTTGCCAACGCAACTTCAACACCACATTTTTCACAAATCACACCACGGTGTTTCAAACGTTTGTACTTTCCGCAAAGACATTCATAATCTTTGATTGGGCCGAAAATTTTTGCACAGAAAAGACCATCTCTTTCCGGCTTGAAAGTTCTGTAGTTAATAGTTTCTGGCTTTTTAACTTCGCCATAAGACCATGAACGAACCATTTCAGGTGACGTTAACCCAATTCTGATCGAATCGAATTCTTCAGTTTGATTTTGCTGTTTTATAAAGTTTAATAAATCTTTCAACTTTTTCTCCTCCCGGAGTGAAATAAAAACTGAGGGTTTGATCCGTTGCTCAAGCGCTCACTTGAGCAACAAGTACCGTAATTAATTAATGTTCTTGCTCTAGTTCAATATTGATACCTAGAGAGCGAATTTCCTTCACTAGTACATTAAAGGATTCTGGCATGCCAGGTTCCATACGGTGATCGCCGTCAACAATATTTTTATACATACGAGTTCGTCCAGTCACATCATCAGACTTAACTGTAAGCATTTCCTGTAGTGTGTAGGTTGCGCCATAAGCTTCAAGCGCCCACACTTCCATCTCTCCAAATCTTTGTCCACCAAACTGCGCTTTACCACCGAGCGGCTGTTGAGTAACAAGACTATAAGAACCGGTTGAACGAGCGTGCATTTTGTCGTCAACTAAATGGTTCAGCTTGAGCATGTACATGTAACCAACAGTTACTGGACGCTCAAATTTTTCCCCAGTTCTACCATCAAATAACCAAGATTGTCCGGAGCGGTTTTCATCTGCTAATTCAAGCATTGATTTGATTTCAACTTCAGCAGCACCATCAAAAACCGGAGTACCCATTGGCACACCTTCTCTTAAGTTTTCACAAAGCTTGATGATTTCTTGATCGGATAAGCTATCTAAATCAACAGTCGGCTCATCGCGATGGTTATAAACTTTTGCGAGGAACTCACGTTTTTTAGCAATATCTTGCTGCTCTTCGATCATGGTGTCGATTTTTCGGCCAATACCTTTAGCAGCCCAACCTAAATGAGTTTCTAAGATTTGCCCAATATTCATCCGAGACGGAACACCAAGTGGGTTAAGCACGATATCAACCGCTTCACCATTTTCTAGGTAAGGCATATCTTCAACTGGAACAATGTTTGAGATAACACCTTTGTTTCCATGACGACCAGCCATCTTGTCACCAGGCTGGATACGACGTTTAACCGCCATGTAAACTTTTACAATTTTAAGGACACCCGGAGCAAGGTCGTCACCTTGAGTAATTTTTTTACGCTTAAGTTCTAAACGGTTATCGTACTCTTGGCGCTTCTCTTCCAAGTGAGTCGATAAAGCTTCCAGTGCTTGTTGTGCACTTTCTTCACGTAACTGAATATCTAACCATTGCTCTGCCCCCACTTCTTCGAGATATTCGGCAGTGAGCTTAGTACCTTTCTTAAGTTTATTGGGGCCTTTTTCTGCTACAGCGCCTTCGAGAATTTTATAGGCACGGTTATAGATGTTGCCAGTTAAGATTGTAAATTCATCATTTAAGTCTTTCTTGGCTTGTGCAACTTGACTCGCTTCAATACTTAGCGCGCGTTGATCTTTGTCGACGCCATCTCGAGTATAAACTTGAACATCGATTACCGTACCGATAGTTCCGGTTGATACACGCTGCGAAGTATCTTTAACATCACTCGCTTTTTCACCAAAGATTGCACGTAGAAGTTTTTCTTCTGGAGTAAGTTGAGTCTCACCTTTTGGCGTTACTTTACCTACTAAGATATCGCCAGAGCGAACTTCTGCACCAACATAAACGATTCCAGACTCATCTAGTTTAGCAAGTGCGCTTTCGCCTACGTTTGGAATATCAGCTGTAATTTCTTCAGCACCTAATTTAGTGTCTCGAGCAATACAGGTAATTTCTTGAATGTGGATACTAGTAAATCGATCTTCTTTCACCACATTTTCAGAGATAAGAATTGAATCCTCGAAGTTATAGCCATTCCAAGGCATGAAAGCGATTTTCATGTTTTGTCCAAGTGCTAACTCACCAAGATCCGTTGATGGGCCATCAGCTAAAACATCGCCTCGTCCAATTTTATCGCCAATATTGACGATTGGACGTTGGTTGATACAAGTATTTTGATTAGAGCGGGTGTATTTTCTCAAGTTATAAATATCTACACCGGCTTCACCAACAACCGTCTCGTCATCGTTAACTCGAACCACGATTCGACTCGCATCAACAAATTCGATAACGCCGCCACGTTCAGCAGCAACAGTTACACCGGAATCAACCGCTACAGTTCTTTCCATGCCGGTTCCAACTAACGGCTTTTGAGCACGCAGGGTAGGAACTGCTTGTCGTTGCATGTTAGAACCCATCAATGCACGGTTAGCATCATCATGTTCTAGGAATGGAATCAAGGATGCCGCGACCGAAACGATCTGTTGCGGTGATACATCCATATACTGGATGTTGTCCGCAGTCGTTAATGTAAACTCACCTTGATATCGGCAAGAAACTAACTCATCAGTCATTTCGTCTTTATCATTTAATGCCACGTTCGCCTGTGCGATATGGAATTCGCCCTCTTCAATCGCTGAAAGGTAATCGATCTCAGAGGTCGCTTTGCCATTTTCAACACGACGATAAGCGGTTTCTAAGAAACCGTATTCGTTTGTTCGAGCATAACAAGATAAAGAGTTAATCAAACCAATGTTTGGACCCTCAGGTGTTTCAATCGGACAAACACGACCATAGTGAGTATGGTGAACGTCGCGAACCTCAAAGCCAGCTCGCTCACGAGTTAGACCACCAGGGCCTAATGCAGATACTCTTCGCTTATGGGTTATTTCAGAAAGCGGATTATTTTGATCCATAAACTGTGAAAGTTGGCTTGAACCAAAGAACTCTTTGATTGCTGCAGAAACAGGCTTGGCATTGATCAAATCTTGCGGCATTAGATTATCCGCTTCAGCCATACTGAGTCGCTCTTTCACAGCTCGCTCTACGCGAACAATACCAACACGGAATTGGTTTTCAGCCATTTCACCAACACTTCGAATACGACGGTTACCAAGATGGTCAATATCATCAACCACACCTTTACCGTTTCGAATATCTAAAAGTGTTTCCACTACAGCAATAATGTCTTCTTTAGAAAGTGTACCTTCACCTTCATCAGAATCTGCACCGATACGACGGTTAAACTTCATTCGTCCAACGCGAGATAGATCGTAGCGATCTTTGCTGAAGAAAAGGTTTTCAAATAACGCTTCAGCAGAGTCTTTGGTTGGTGGCTCACCTGGACGCATCATTCGGTAAATTTCTACTAGTGCTTCTAATGCATTAGTGGTTGGGTCGATACGTAGCGTATCCGACATATACGGACCACGGTCTAAATCATTAGTGTAAAGAGTCTCAAATTCTTTGATTTCAACTTCTTTTAATTTCTCTAATAACTCTTCTGTTATTTCCGAGTTAGCAGCAACTAATACTTCACCGGTTTCCACATCAATAATATCTTTTGCAATCGCCTTACCGATTAGATAATCCGTAGGGACTTCTAGTTTTTTAACACCGGCTTTCTCTAGCTCTTTGATATGACGAACAGTAACGCGTCGTCCTTCTTCAACGATGACTTTACCTCGTTTACCTTTGATATCAAAAGTGGCGGTCACGCCTCTTAGTCTTTCTGGAATTAAATCAAGTAAGATCTCGCCGTCTTTACCTAGCTCAATTTTGTCAAACTCAAAGAACATTTCGAGCATTTCTTGAGTCGAATAACCGAGCGCTCTTAAAAGAATTGAGGCTGGAAGCTTACGTCTTCTATCGATTCGAACGAACAAGCAATCTTTAGGATCAAACTCAAAATCTAACCAAGAACCACGGTATGGAATTACACGTGCGTTATATAATAGTTTACCTGATGAATGTGTTTTACCTTTGTCAGAATCAAAGAATACACCTGGACTTCTGTGTAACTGGGATACAATGACACGCTCAGTACCGTTGATAACAAAAGTTCCGTTATCAGTCATTAAGGGCATTTCGCCCATATAGACTTCTTGCTCTCGAACTTCTTTCACAGTCTTGTTTTTGTTTTCTTTATCGTAAATGACCAATCGAATTTTTACGCGTAACGCAGCCGAGTAAGTAACACTTCGCATTTGACATTCTTTAACATCAAACGCTGGCTCACCCAGTGTATAGCTAATATATTCTAATGCCGCAGAACCAGAATAACTGGTGATGGGAAATACTGACTTAAACGCCTTTTCTAATCCAGACGCCTGTATATTCTCTAAGTTTAGAAATGAACGATATGAGTCTAGCTGTATGGCTAGCAAATAAGGCACTTCTAAGACTTTCTTATTTCGACTGAAATCCTTACGGATTCTCTTTTTTTCAGTATATGAATAGGCCATCTGGGCTCCTCAGTTAGCTATCACTTTCGTGACTAATCAATTCTTGATACGGCGAAACTGACTAGTATTTTTTCTTAAAATAATCAAACAAACTTCACAAACCTATTTCGTTTAACCCAACCATGGAGTCAAATGTTGTTCGAATTTATATTCAAACTAGGCCCGTATCAAAAGCTGCAAAATTACATTGAATAACCGCTGTTTTTAAAACGGCAAAACGGCCGGTGGTTAAAAACCACCAGCCGATAAGCAAAATAAAAAATTCGTCTTAGACGACAAATTTAAATTACTTAAGTTCTACAGTAGCACCAGCTTCTTCAAGCTGCTTTTTGATGTCTTCTGCTTCTGCTTTTTCTACGCCTTCTTTAATTGGAGTAGGTGCGCCTTCAACAGCTTCTTTCGCTTCTTTTAGTCCAAGACCAGTGATTCCACGAACAGCTTTGATAACACCAACTTTCTTGTCACCGAAGCCAGTTAGAACTACGTCAAATTCAGTTTGCTCAGCAGCAGCTGCACCAGCATCACCTGCTGGACCAGCAACTACAGCAGCAGCTGCAGCAGCAGTAACACCAAATTTTTCTTCCATTGCTTCAACTAGTTCAACAACGTCCATTACTGACATTTCAGCGATTGCATTTAAGATATCGTCTTTAGAAAGAGCCATTACTCATTCTCCTAAGTTTTATTGATGACTTAATTTTTTAAGTCTCTATCAAATTAATTGTTTAAAAAGATTCTTATAAAGAATCCCGTACTGTATTTAAATTCACTCTGTTTTAAACAGGGTCGAAATATTATGCCGCTTCTTTCTGAGTACGAACCGCATCGATTACTCGCGTAATACGTGATGGGAATTCGTTTAATGTGCGAGCCAGTTTGGTTACCGGTCCGTTCATTACACTCATCAATTGCGAAATTGCTTCGTCTTTGGTTGGCAGTTTTGCAACGGCTTCCAATTGATCTGGACCGTGTAAAGTACCACCCACAGCAATAGCTGTTGCTACTAGTTCATCGCAATCTTTTGAAAAATCGCGAACCAATCTAGCGGCTGCTCCAGGCTCTTCTAGCGAAAACGCACAAATAACCTGACCAACTAAAGCATCGTTTAAACAAGCGAACTCTGTATCTTCTACAGCACGTTTAGCAAGAGTGTTTCGTACTACTCGTAAGTAGACGCCACCGGCTCGAGCTTTGACACGCAATTCAGTCAATTGCTCAACTGTCATGCCACGGTATTCGGCAATAACGGCAGACATCGCGCCAGAAGCAACTTCTGCTACTTCTTTAACAATCTGCTTTTTACCTTCTAGTCCAAGTGCCACGTCGTTCACCTCCACTATTTCCAACCTTACGATTGGAAGGTTTACAAATTGAGTTTATCGAGTTGCTAAAATTTGCAACTCGATCAAAACTCCCGTAAACGGTGAACCGAACAGAAATCTGTATCGGGTCCCACCGTCTGCGTAGGCCTTTTTAAGACAGTTTTTGAATTCACCTCATAAAGGTGAACAACATTCAAAAACCTCACCTACGGTCTTTGACGGTTTTTGATGGTGAGTAAAACTTGCCATCAAAAACCCAAGATCGTCATTAGTTAACTCGCCATTTGACGAGCTAACTAAATTCAATCTAGTCTTTAATCTCAATAGACGCCAAGTCAACCTGTAAGCCAGGTCCCATGGTTGAGCTTAGAGATAATTTTTTCATGTAAGTACCTTTTGCAGAAGCAGGCTTTGCTTTTTTGATAGCTGCTAATAGGCTACTTAAGTTTTCGTTGAGCGCTTTTGGCTCAAAAGCTAGTTTTCCAATAGTTGCATGGATAATACCGGCTTTATCTGTACGGTATTGAACCTGACCCGCTTTAGCATTTTTAACCGCTGTTGCAACATCTGGAGTCACGGTGCCAACTTTTGGATTTGGCATTAAACCGCGTGGCCCTAGAATTTGACCAAGTTGACCAACAACTCTCATAGCGTCAGGGCTTGCAATTACAACGTCAAAGTCCATGTTTCCTTTCTTAACTTCATCAGCAAGGTCATCCATTCCAACAATATCAGCACCCGCTTCTTTAGCAGCATCAGCATTTGCACCTTGAGTAAAAACGGCAACACGCACGTCTTTACCGGTACCGTTTGGAAGTACCGTTGCACCACGAACGACTTGATCGGATTTTCTTGGGTCAACGCCAAGGTTTAAAGCAACATCACAAGATTCACTAAACTTTACTGAAGAAACATCTTTTAATACTTCGATTGCTTCGTCAAACGTGTAAGTTTTGTTTGCGTCAACTTTTTCGTTGATAGCTTTTTGTCTTTTAGTTAATTTGGCCATTGGTTATCCCTCCACATCCACGCCCATTGAGCGTGCAGTACCAGCTAGCGTTCTTACAGCCGCATCCATATCAGCAGCAGTAAGGTCTGGCTCTTTAGTGTTAGCGATTTCTTCTAACTGAGCGCGAGTGATTTTTCCAACTTTTTCAGTATTAGGACGACCACTACCCTTTTTCAAACCAACAGCTTTCATAATTAACACTGCAGCTGGCGGTGTTTTTGTGATAAAAGTAAAGCTTCTGTCACCATAAACCGTGATAACAACTGGAATCGGTAATCCTTTTTCTACTTTTTCAGTAGCCGCATTAAATGCTTTACAGAATTCCATAATATTGACACCGTGTTGACCTAATGCAGGTCCAACCGGTGGACTAGGATTGGCAGCACCAGCGCCAATTTGTAGCTTAATATAAGCTGAGACTTTCTTAGCCATGTTTCACCTCATGTGGGTTCAAGCGCCGTACTTTTTAACCACTTGGTTAAATTTTAGGCTCCCCTTTCTTTAACGTAAAAAAAACACCCACGGCTTTTGGCAAGCTATGGTTGTTTTATGCGTGAACGTCTTTCGTTCAAATTAGTCAACGGGGTATCCCGCTGAGCTAAAATTCTATCGTTTAGCCTTTTTCGACTTGGCTAAAATCTAATTCTACTGGTGTAGATCGTCCGAATATCATGACCGATACCGATAAACGACTCTTATCATAGTTAACGTTTTCTACAACAGCGTTAAAGTCGGCAAATGGTCCATCGATTACTCGAATCGCCTCGCCCACTTCAAACAATGTTCTTGGTCTAGGCTTGTCAGTTGACTCTTCTAGACGGTTTAATATCTGGTCAGCTTCTCGCTGACTGATTGGTGCAGGATGCTCTTTAGTCCCGCCGATAAAACCAAGGACTCGTGGCGTGTCTCGAACAAGATGCCAACTTTCATCGTCCATTTCCATTTCGACTAACACATAGCCTGGAAAAAATTTTCTAGCGCTTTTACGCTTTTGGCCATCTCTCATTTCCACAACTTCTTCCGTTGGAACTAAGATTTGCCCAAACTTTTCTTCTAAACCGAATTGTTTTACGCGGTCTTCTAAGAAACCTCTGACTTTGCCTTCATAGCCAGAATATGCTTGTACCACATACCACTTAAGCGCCATAAAGACTAGCTCCCTTTCACGGTTAGAAAATTAACAATATTGACTAAAACCGCATCAACTCCCCACAGAAGCAAGGACATAATAATGACTGCTACCATGATGATCATGCTGGTTTGAACGGTTTCTGCCCGAGTAGGCCAAACAACTTTTCTTGCCTCAATACGGGATTCTTTGGCAAAGGCTAGACCTTCTCGACCTTTTGTAGTGGTTAGAGCAATTGCAAAACCAACTGCAACCAAAACTAAAATGACAGCAACTCGAATGAGGATTGATTCATCAACTAAGGCGTGATTCGCATAAACAGCACCGCCTAAGGCCAAAAAAGCTAACAGCCATTTGATACCATTGAATGGAGCAACTGAATCTTGTTCGTTTACACTCATGAGTTTTCAACCGTTTTCTTACTCGATTTACTCAATAACTCAAGGTTATCCAGCAATCTTAAATTAATAACATTTTTATTGCAGTGGCAGGCCAGGAGGGACTCGAACCCCCAACCTGCGGTTTTGGAGACCGCTGCTCTACCAATTGAGCCACTGGCCTGCAATAAAATCGCGACTTCGATTATTATCGAAATCGCGATGTCTACAATCAAGATTTACAAATTGTAAATCGTCGTACTTCAATCAACTATAAATCGAAGTACTATTTTCTAACTAATCAAGGATCTTAGAAACAACGCCAGCACCCACTGTTCGGCCACCTTCACGGATAGCGAAACGTAGACCTTCGTCCATCGCGATTGGCGCGATCAACTCGACTGACATTTTGATGTTGTCACCTGGCATTACCATTTCTACACCTTCTGGTAACTCACATGCTCCTGTCACGTCCGTTGTACGGAAGTAGAACTGTGGACGATACCCTTTGAAGAATGGCGTATGACGTCCACCTTCATCTTTACTTAATATGTAGATTTCTGCTTCAAATTTTGTGTGTGGGTTGATTGAACCTGGCTTCGCTAATACTTGACCACGCTCTACTTCTTCTCGCTTCGTTCCACGTAGCAAAATACCACAGTTGTCGCCGGCTTGACCTTCGTCTAGCAGCTTACGGAACATTTCTACACCCGTTACTGTTGTTTTCGCAGTTTCTTTGATACCAACGATTTCTACTTCTTCACCAACTTTGATAACACCGCTTTCGATACGACCCGTCACTACTGTTCCACGACCTGAGATTGAGAATACATCTTCAATCGGCATGATGAAATCTTTTTCTACTTCTCGAGTTGGCTCTGGAATGTAGTCATCTAATGCTTTCGCTAGTTCGATGATTGCTTCTTTACCTAATTTACCTTCGTCACCTTCCAACGCTTTTAACGCTGAACCGTGAATGATTGGCGTGTCGTCACCTGGGAATTCGTAAGCATCTAGTAACTCCCGGATTTCCATTTCGACTAGCTCAAGTAATTCTTCGTCATCGACCATGTCACATTTGTTCATGAAAACTACGATCTTTGGTACACCAACCTGACGTGATAACAAGATGTGCTCACGCGTTTGTGGCATGGGGCCATCGGCTGCTGAACAAACTAGGATAGCGCCGTCCATTTGAGCGGCTCCTGTGATCATGTTTTTAACGTAATCAGCATGTCCTGGACAGTCTACGTGTGCGTAGTGACGACCTTCCGTCTCATACTCTACGTGTGAGGTTGAAATCGTGATACCGCGCTCTTTCTCTTCTGGGGCATTATCGATCTCGGCGAAATCTTTGGCAGCACCACCATAGGTTGCTGACAGAACGGTACACATTGCCGCTGTTAAAGTCGTTTTACCATGATCGACGTGGCCGATTGTTCCGACGTTTACATGGGGTTTCGTTCGTTCAAATTTTTCCTTAGACATAAATGCCTCCAAAAGAGTTAAGCTTAAATTTATAATTAAAAATTGGTTAGCTTAGAAATCGGCTTGAACTCGAATTCCCAAACATAACTAAACCCGGAACAATCGACCGATTAATCCGGGAAAAAATGGTGCCGATAACCAGATTCGAACTGGTGACCTCTCCCTTACCAAGGGAGTGCTCTACCGACTGAGCCATATCGGCTGTTTGTTCGAACTGGAGCGGGTAGCGGGAATCGAACCCGCATCATCAGCTTGGAAGGCTGAGGTTCTACCATTGTACCATACCCGCCTATTCAACTCGCTTTTCGCAAGTCATGCTTCATCACGACAAACAAAACACTTACTTTAAAGGTAATTCGACTCTAAGAGACTAGCTTACCCAAACTATACTGGTGGTGGGGGAAGGATTTGAACCTTCGAAGGCGAACCGTCAGATTTACAGTCTGATCCCTTTGACCACTCGGGAACCCCACCAAATAACGCTACTTCCTATGTTTTATATGCCACATAGGAAAAGAGCCGCGAATAATGACAACTTGGCTAGCAAAAAGCAAGTCTTTTATCCATTCAATTCAAGGTGTTAAGCGTATTTTCTTAGTGCACTTGAACGGACAGTCTTATCGGGCTAGAAACAGCTGATTGATTTCAATTAAGCAACTGTCTTCTACAACTGTGGGGTGTTCATTTCTGAACACCCCACAGCCAAAAATAATGGTGCCGGTTCCCGGAATCGAACTGGGTACCTACTGATTACAAGTCAGTTGCTCTACCAAGTGAGCTAAACCGGCAAAATCATGCTTATCTAGGCCAAATAGAATCGGCTGAAAGCACCTAAATAAGAAAGCTCTCAGTCAACGCCTCCTTAAGCAGGGACGCGAATTCTAATGAGTTATTTTGAAATGATCAACGATTTTTTCAAAAAAAATCAAAAACGAGCTACGGCTTCCGCTATAGGGCTAAATATGCTCGGCTCAAGGCCTTAATTAACGGGCTTTTGACGTGTTTTGGGTAAATTCGATCAATAACCCTAAAAATACTATATTTGGCTCATAACGAAGTGAGCGGTGGGGAATTAGTCCTTGTTCGATCTGAAGGCGCTGTAACCAGCTCTTCCCGCCACCGCCAGTAAAAATCCAGAGTTCAACGTCAAATTGTTGCATGGCATTGTTAATGGCACTCACTAAATAACCCTCGATCATTTGATGAATACCATAATCAACGCAATCGATAGTTGATTGTCCAAGCTCAAATGATTGCGCAACAAACTGCTTGTCGCTTACTATCACTCGATCGGTAGTCAGCAAGCTATTTCGTAGTAGCTTAAGCCCCGGAACGATATGACCTCCTAAGTGCTGACCAGAGCCAGTTACCACGTCTAAAGTGATTGCTGAGCCAACATCGAGGACCGCTGTTGTCTTTGCATAACGACTCGCTGCGATTATTGCAAGCCAACGGTCGATCCCCAACTGATTAGGGGCTTGGTAAGCGCACCTGACTCCACTACTTTCGGCAGTAGTCTCTGCGACATAACATAAATTGCTTTTAGAGTTAAAATAGTCGACTAGCTTTTGGGTTTGTTGTGCATTTCTTACGCTAGCTATTAATACTTTGTCGAATAGAACACCGTCAAAATGCCCCTTGCCGAATGATGCCTCGATGGTATCTATGAATGCGTCAAGCGACTCGAAACTTTTAGTAGGCCACTCTAGTAGTTGCTGATGAGTCATGTCCAAATCGTTCAATTCCATGGACTTCAGCTGTGTATTACCCCAATCGATTAGTAAATTCATTAAGTTACCTAATCAACATAGCGTGCAACATGTAAATTAAAATGCTGTTTACAACTTGAATGGGGCCGCCGGCTCACGTTAGACACTTCCCGCGCCCGCTCTTAAGCTCACTTCACCCGAGTAAAACGATTTTTCACCCTCTGCAGTTTTTATAAGAATCGCACCACTTCGGTCCACCCCAATTTCTGTTCCAGACACTATACCATTGCGAGTATGAATAACGATGGGTCGGCCGTAAAATGCACTTTGCCTTGGCCAATCGGCTCTAAAGCCATCAAAGCCTTGCTCAATGTATTGATCTAGTAATCCGTCAATTTCTAATAAGATTTTCGCCAACAGCTCATTTCTGTCGATATCATGCGCTAATACTGACTTTAAATTAGCCCAAGGTTGGTCAATTTCTTGATGATCATCTTGCATGGCCCAATTGATCCCAATACCAATATTCAAAAAACTATTATCAGTACTGTCGCCACTGGCTTCTACTAAAATTCCTGCAAGCTTTCGGCCATCAACGAGAATATCGTTTGGCCATTTGAGTGTCACTTTTTCACTCGTCAATTTATTTAGCATTTTGGTTAAACCAATACCGACTGCCAAGCTTAGTCCGCCTAGCGCACTTAACCCCATTGGTAGATTTAAGCCGAGCGAAAAGTACAAATTGGCACCAAAAGGAGATACCCACTTTCTTCCCTTGCGTCCACGCCCTTCGGTTTGATGCTCAGCAATGCATATCTTGCCTTCGCCAGGCTGCTCTTTCCACCACTGGGTCATATGGGTGGACGTTGAATCAATGGTCGGTAAGACTTTTAGCTGGGCAAATAGCCTGGAGCGAGCAATTACTTCTTTATTTAAGTAATCACTGTCGATCAAAGATAAACCATCTGGAATCTTGTAGCCTTTGCCACGCACTGCAAATATAGAAATTTGCCAACTTTGTAGTTTGTTGATCAACTTCCAAACAGCGGTTCGTGATACTCCTAGTTGGTCTGCTAGATATTCTCCGGAATGGAATTGGCCATCGGATAAAATAACTACCAATTGTTGTAACCGTTTTAAACTTGCCGTTTTCAATGTCCGCCTACCTCCTTTGTTTGCCCTACCAGTTCCTTTTTATTGTCCCAAAACTCTTACTTCTGGCTCGAGTGTAATGTCGAATCGCTGTGTAATTGCTTGCATGATGGTCTCTGCTAACTGCCAAATCTTACCACCATCTGACTCAGAATAATTCACTAAAACCAATGCCTGCTCTGTGTGAACACCAACCCCTTGAAATTGCTTACCTTTAAAACCAGCATTCTCTATTAACCAACCGGCGGCCACTTTGTAACTTTGTGCACCCGCTTGAGAGACTGGAAAAGCAACCAGCTGAGGAAACTTAGCCTTTAAACTAAGGTATTGTTGTTCAGAAATTACTGGATTTTTAAAGAAACTTCCAGCATTCGCCAACTTTTCAGGGTCAGGTAGCTTAGTCTGTCGTACGTCACAGACCCTTTTAAATAAAGCCTCGGGGGTAACAGGGTGTTTTTCAAAAAATTGAGCTAATGGGCTATAACTGAGTTCGGGTGAAAATAATTTGGAAAGTTTTAATACCACTCGAGTGACCAAATACCGCCCTTGACCGGCACGTTTTATCAGGCTGTCTCGATAACCGAATTCGCACTGTTCATGGGTCAGCTTTAGTAATTTATTCTCAACCAAGTCAAAGCACTCAACCGACTCAATAAATTGTTCTATTTCTACACCGTAAGCACCAATATTTTGCACTGGTGCTGCGCCGACCGTTCCCGGGATAAGCGCTAAATTTTCAATGCCGTGATAGCCTTGCTGCAAGCAATAACAAACAAATTGATGCCAGTTTTCAGACGCCGCAACGCTTAAACGAACCCAATCGGTGGAATCTTCTAAAATCTCAATACCGAACAATTGAGGGTAAATCACCAATCCATCCACATCACCTACCAACAACACATTGCTGCCGCCCCCCAAAACAAAACGATTTGGGTAGCCTGCAATGACCTGCGCGACGTCCATAAGTTGGTCAACACTATCAATTTGTATAAAGTGAGCAGCTTTCGCTTCTACCTTAAAAGTAGTAAGTTTACTTAAGGATTTGTTGGATGAAACACAATTCAAAACATTTGTTCACTAGACGACAAGATTTACTTGAGTTTACACTAGGCAACAATCGTGATGCCAGAGCAAGTTTTATCCAAAAAAATGGATTTACGCTGAATCTAAAAGATAATCGGCTCGCGGTAGGGCAGCGATAAAATCGATTTTTCGCCAGACATGTCATTAAAAGCTTGTTGTAACAAGATATTTGGTCGCTGTAACATAGATCTATTCGACCGGTCATTCAATCATAGTTAATTCAATAGATTTATTAGACTTATGCAACCAATTTCCTTCAACAAGCTAGTTATTTTAAGTATTGCGCTACTATTCAGCTTTACTTTTTCAACGACAGCGACTGCATCCGAAGTGGAACAAGGCCAACTAGCCCCCGACTTTAGCATTAAGCGATTCGATGGTAGCACCTTTAGATTGAGCGACTATCGAGGAAAAAAATCAGTGTATTTGGTTTTTTGGACAACCTGGTGCACTTATTGTTTAAAGAAAATCCCTAAGCTGCAACATGCCGCAAAAATCTTAGATAAGCAAATCGAGATTATTGCTATTGATACCAGTGTTAAAGACACCTTTGCGAAGGCGCTAAAATTCCAAAAAGAGCGAAACATTCATTATCCGCTGGCGTTTGATTTTGGAAAAAAGGTCACTGACTTATATGGCGTTTGGGGAACACCAACAGAATTTATTATTGATATTAACGGCGTGGTTATTCATCGAGATGGAGTACCAGACAATCTGGCAGAGCATTTAAGCAACTGGAATATGATTGACCATCGCGCTAACTATAAATCATTACTTGTAAATAATGAATGCGAGCAGGAGAAACAAATTTGTTAAAATCTGGCAACACTAAAAGTTTTCACCAGGCTAACGCAAATAGTGCGAGGGAAAAGCAAGGCTCAACTAAAGGCCACTTGATAAACCCATTGTCAAGCGGGCTCAATCGACGCGCTTTTATAAAGCAGTCTGGCGCTGCAGTATTAGTCGCCAGTATTGCGGCATGTAAACCATCCATTCCGCAGACAAGTAAAGAAAACCGAACCTCAAGCAAAACCGAAGAACAATCAGCCAACAACAGTGCACAAGAAATTTTTGAACTGACTGAGCACCAAAAAACGACCATTCAACAAGTTCAACAAAAGCTTTTTCCAGACGATGGTGATGGACCGTCGGCCGAACAATTAAATGCATTGGCTTATTTGCAATGGGCACTCACTGATCCTGATAACGCTGCAGATGGTGACGGAGAGTTTATTGTTAAAGGGGTTGGATGGCTGGATGGTTTGTCACAACAAACCAAAGGCGATCAATTTGCAAGACTCCCCTCAGAACAACAAGATCAGATACTTAATCAAATTAGTCAATCCAGTGCCGGCGAAAATTGGTTATCGTTATTAATTTATTACTTGATTGAAGCGCTCACCCTCGATCCCATTTACGGTGGCAACCCCGATCAAATTGGCTGGAAGTGGCTTGAACACCAACCCGGCTTTCCAAGACCGACAAAAGCCACTCGTTACCGAAATTTTTACTAGCCATTCGATTAAATAAGACAGGCTAATCCGAGAGAAGACTATGAGTAAACAGAGCGAATTTGATTGTTGCATTATAGGCAGTGGTGCGGGAGCAGGACCTGTGGCTTACGAGCTATCCAAAGCGGGCTATCGCGTTCTAATTTTAGAAAAGGGAAAATGGTACAAAGAGCAAGACTTTAAAAAAGATGAACAACTTTATCGTCACAATATCTTTCGCTCCAAACTAAAAGACGAACGTCATGTTTTGCAAGAACCCGATGGTGATGGCTGGAGTGAGGAAACGACCGCACAGTTTTGGGGAGGCAATATTGTCGGTGGCGCATCAAACTTTATGAGCGGCTATTTTCATCGATTAAAACCAGAAGACTTCCGGTTAGTCTCCACCTTTGGAAAAATAGAAGGCGCAAACACTGTTGATTGGCCAATTAGTTACGACGACTTAGAGCCCTATTACACCAAGGCCGAGCAAGTCATTGGCATTTCTGGAAAAATTGTTAAGCACCCTTTCTTAGAGCCTCGCTCAACTCCAGATTACCCGTTACCTCCTACTGCCGAGCATCCAATTGCTTCGTGGTTTGATAAGACTTGCGAAGATATGGGGTTACATCCGCTGCCCATGGCAAGAGGAATTTTGTCCCAGCCATTTAACAATCGGCGTAGTTGCGAATATTCAGGATACTGCGGTAGTTATGGGTGTGCATCGGGCGCCAAAGCAAGTTCGCGGGCTGCATTACTGGATGCAGCCGTTGCCACGGGCCGCTGTGAAATCAGAACAGAATCAAAAGCCTATCGTTTAAACAGTGATGCCACAGGAAAGGTTACTTCAGCGAGCTACTTTGATTCAAAGGGAGAACCAAAATCAGTCAGGGCCAATATCTTTGTAGTCGCTTGCTACTCGATTGAGTCCGCACGTTTATTACTGAGCTCTCCTGGCGAAAAACACAAAAACGGATTAGGTAACAATCAAAACCAAGTGGGAAAAAATTTACATTGTTGCGCCGGAGGAACGGGCCATGGAATATTTGATTTAACTCAGTTTAGCGACTCGCAAGTGGAACAATTAACCACACGAGGGCCGTTTTTTAATCGCGCCTTGCAAGATTGGTATTTTATTGATGATAAAGAGGCCTTCGGCAAACGAATAAAAGGTGGCACTATTGATTTTGTTTTTGATCCACCTTCCCCGGCGGCGGATGCCAACTCGCAAAAGTGGCAAGATGGTAACTTGGTTTGGGGATCGCCGCTTAAGCAAAAAATAAAATCATTTTTTACTCAGTCTAAAGATTTTAAGTTTGAAGTGTTTTGTGACTGGTTAACTAACGATGAATGTTATGTCAGTTTAGACCCAAACGAAAAAGACAAATGGGGCTCGCCAGTTGCACGAGTTAAAGTTGGAACCCATCCGCATGATTTAAAGGTGGGGCAATATATTGTGGACAAAGGCAAACAAGTAATGAAGAATTTGGGTGCAAAAACAGTCACAGGAAGTGCATTCTCGTCACCGACGTCTAATTTAGTTGCCGGCGGCTTGCGCTTTGGCAATGACCCGAAAACTTCTGCGCTAGATTCAGATTGCCGAGTCCATGGCGCTGAAAATTGTTTTGTTACTGATGGTAGTTTTATGCCGAATGGTGGTAGTGTCACTCCCACATTTACTATTTATGCAAACTCCTTTCGGGTTGCGGATAAGATAAAAGCTCAACTCGCGGCCTCCTAAAAAACCTGGCTGTATTGCTGTACAGGTAGTCGATGACCACGACTACCTGTACAGCAATACTTAGGCGAATTAAACCTAGCTCAACAGCCAACTTCTAAATAGCATTAACGCAATCGCCCACATAATAAAACCTACCAAAATATCGATTACTTTTTTCACTTTGGGACGGCTTAGATAGTCAGAGAATCTTGCCGCCGACATCGCCAAACCGTAAAACCATACAATCGATGCTAGCATGCAGCCTAAGGTAAAAAATAACTTAGCATCGTCAGCAAATAGTCCACCAACACCACCTAGAATAATCACGGTATCAATATAAGCATGCGGATTTAAAAGGGTGACCGCAAAACAAGTCAAAACCACCTTTGACAGAGTTTGCGCGTTTTGTAGAACTTTCTGATTTTGATCGGCCGGAATCATTGGAGCCCAAAATGCCGCTTTCAAAGAGAGCCCTCCATAGCTCAACAAGAACAAGATCCCAGCCCAGGTCAACAAGGTAGATGCCACTGAGCTGGCGTTAATAATTTGGCTGCCACCATAGATACCGATTGTGATTAAGGCAAAATCACTGAGCATGCATATTGTCGCCGCAACCAGATGATACTGCCGTTTAATCCCTTGGTTAAGAATAAAAGCATTTTGAGCACCGATAGGAATAATCATACTGGCACCTAAAACAAATCCTTGGGCAATTGGATATAAGCTCATACTGCAACTCCTGCTTGAATGAATTAGTTAACAGCGCGCAGTATCTTATCCAACAGATATTAAGTAAAATTAAATATTCTAATCTATTATTAGTATTATTTATATCATTCGATTAATGAATTCCATTTCGAGTTTGACCAATTTGTAGAGATTCTCAGATGAATATTGATTACAAATTACTTAAGGCGCTGAGTGCGGTCATCACAACGCAAAGCTTTGAAGCTGCCTCAATCAGCTTAAATATCTCTCAATCGGCAGTTTCACAGCGAATAAAGTTATTAGAAGAGTTTGTTGGTCACCCCGTATTGATAAGAAGCAAACCAATCGAATTAACTGAAATTGGCCAACTGCTGATAAATCATTACAAACAGGTGGAACTACTAGAGAGAGAACTTATGCCAAATATTCAGGCTGACAACCCTCAATCTGCAGTTCGACTATCTCTCTCTGTTAATGCCGACAGTCTTTCTATCTGGTTTATCGAAGCTTTGGCCCCGCTGCTTAGAAGCGAATCCGTTGAATTAGATATTCATGTACTAGATGAAAATAGAACCACCCAAAAACTTAAAAGCGGTGAGGCGTTTGGCGCACTAAGCACCACCTCGCATCCCGCTCCCGGTTATAAAGCTGAGTATGTCGGAGATCTGAATTACATATTAGTCGCAAGCCCGGACTATCAAGCAAAGTACTTCAAGAATGGTATCAATAGTGACTCTTTAAGAAGCGCCACAGGCATTTCTTTTGATCAAATGGATAGCATGCATATTGATTTCATTCAGCAATATTTTGGGTTATTCAGTCACGATTATCCACGCCATCATGTTAGATCTTCTGAGTCATTCGTAGACTTGGCGAAGTGCGGTGTTGCTTATACCCTATTGCCCGAACTGCAAATCCAATCAGAAATTAAAAACGGTAACTTAGTTAATTTATTACCCAATAAGCAACTGACAACTCATTTGTATTGGCACTCGTGGGTGCTTTCTAAAGGGGTATTCAAACAAGCTTCTCACCTTATACTGGACTACGCCAGACGAAATTTACCTCAAACGCTTTAACTAAAAAATGCTCACTACTCATACAAATTGTCAGCTGCTCAATTGCTCACCTTCTAAGCATTCAGATCTCATCAATTAATTGATAGTATAGCTAAATCATACAGCTAATTTTTCTGACACTATGCCATCAAAGATTATTATTCGACCCGCAAGATCAAGCGACTTGGAGACTCTTTTAAAATTCGAACAAGCTATCATCGAATTTGAACGGCCAATGGAGCCAAATATGATGACTAGCCCGTTTCACTATTACGACCTGTCCGAAATGATGCAACTCGAAAATGCTCAAGTTGTGGTTGCAGAAGACTTACACGCTGAAGGTGGAGCCAAATTAGTTGGTTCTGGCTTTATTCATATTCGCAAAGCGCGCCACTATTTAGATCATCAGGACCATGGCTATCTTGGTTTTATGTACGTTGATCCCGAATATCGCGGCAGAGGGATTAATCAAAAAGTCGTAGCTCAATTAACTGAGTGGGCTAAATCCAAACAATTGAAAGTATTGTGTCTTACCGTTTTTTCGCAAAACCAATCGGCGATCAGAGCTTACGAAAAAGCCGGTTTTTATCAGAATTTGATCGAGATGAGATTAAACCTTAGCGAATCAAAATAAATAAAAATTCTGAAGACTAGTTGTCGCCGAATATCTAGTTCCCACGCTCCCGCGTGGGAATTCGTATCTCATTAAAACTTCAACCCCGGTATGCATTACCACGCTGGAGCATTGGAACGAGATCTCGAGCTCGATCCTTATCTCTAGTTCCCGCGCTCTCGCGTGGGAATTCATATCTCAATCAAACTTCACCCCCGGTATGCATTACTACCTTGGAGCGTGGGAACGAGATAAAAATATACCGATCACTAATTTATTTAGTGGGTTAGCTGATCACATAGCCATTCACTCAGAAATAGGAATTAGTAGTTTGAATACCGCACCAGGTTGAGCTTCTTGATTTGTCAAAGAAAACTCAAACTCATGCAATCGAAATATTTCCCTGACTAACATTAAACCTAACCCTTGACCTGATTCTTTTGATGTGAAGAAGGGAGTGAAGAGTTGATGCTGAATAGCCTTGCTTATTCCACAGCCGTTATCAATCACAGTTAGCTCAATCATTCCATGCTCTGCCTTATTAATTGAAATAACTACTTCACCTGACTCTGCTACCGCTTCGATGGCATTTTTGATCACATTCATTAGGGCTTGCTCAATCAAACTGGCGTCCGCATTAATTGAAAAATCTTCATTATAATGAAATTTTAAATCAATATGACGGGTCTCACATTCCGCATGAAATAGGAAGGTTAAATCCTTCACTAACTTCGTTAAATTAAACTCAGCTTTAATCGGTTTGGCTAACTTCACTATCTCGGCGTAGCCCTGCATAAACTCATTCAAGCTTCCGCAGCGATTAATCACAATACTCACCGCTTTTTCAAAATCAAGTTGCGAATCTCTGTCTAATTGAGGTTTAAAATTTAAACAACTTTCTAATAGAGAGTTAGTTATCGCAATGGTGTTATTCACCTCATGCGACATCAGTCTGATTAATTTTTCGTAGGCCGATTTTTGCGACTCTAATATTTCGGTAGTCATTTCATATAACATATAAAATGAACGCTCGAATCCTCGATCATAGATAGCGTAATGACCTATTTTAATTTGCCGACCTTGCTCAGTGACGACTAATTTATGGGAATCGACAGGTACAGAACTAAGCAGCTGCAAACTGGTGCTAGCGATTTGAGAAATGTTTTTATTTAACAAGTGTTGACGGTCGACGGATAATAATTTTTCGGCCGCTGGATTCAGCTCAGATAGTTTGTTTTCATAGTCAAATAAGACTACACCAATTGGCGATTCCGCCATCAGCTTTTCAAAAACACCGCGCTGTTCGCCAATGGCGAGTCGCTCTTGATGCAGCCTTTGCAACATTTGATTAAATTTCTCAATCAGTCGATCAAGATCGGGTTGAGATAAATAACTAAACCGAGCGGTAAATTCTCGCTCGTTTAATACACTCGAAAACATATCAACGTATTCGAGTGGTTGCAGTGCTTTTCGAATCATTTTATGAAAAGCTATAGCGCTGACGAGCAAAGCGATTTCTACTACAACTA
The DNA here is from genome assembly GCA_965230525.1 of Kangiellaceae bacterium. Classification (GTDB taxonomy): domain Bacteria; phylum Pseudomonadota; class Gammaproteobacteria; order Enterobacterales; family Kangiellaceae. The sequence continues at coordinate 1,462,553 of OZ246008.1, read as the reverse complement.
AATAACCACCGAGTTCGGCATAAAAGAATAGGGTTAGCGACAACAAGGCCAAATGAAGAGCGGCATTGGAACAATAGAGCTTTCGCTTGAGTGTCATGGATTTAATCCATATTTCTCGATTCGGCGATACAACGCAGCACGGCTGATTCCTAGGGCCTGCGCTACTTTGGAGAGGTTGCTGCTATAGGCTTTTATTGCCTTTTCAATCATTAACTTTTCCACTTCATCTAAGGTCATTGAGCCGACCGGCAGTTCCGTGTCATTTGATTGAGTCGGATGACTACGATCAAATTGAAAATCATCTCGGCTCAATTGAGTCTGCCCCGACATTAACACCGCTCTTTCAATAGTTTGCGCGAGTTGTCTGACGTTGCCAGGCCAACTTTGTTGCTCTAGCCAGCTCATGCCACTCTCATCAATTGAAACTAATGGTACATTATAAATCTCTGACACTTTTTGAAGATGCCGATTAGCTAAAAGCCGAATATCGCCTCGACGGTTACGCAGCGGTGGAATTTGAATTGTAATTAGGTTGAGGCGATAAAGAAGATCTTCTCTAAAACTTCCATCTGCTACCATTTCGTATAGGTTTCGATTAGTCGCGGAAATGACCCTAACATTGGCCTTACGTGTTTCTGATGAACCCACTGGTTGAAAACTTTGATCTTGTAAAACTCGCAAAAGCTTTACCTGCGAAGACGGCTCCAAATCGCCCATTTCATCCAAAAAGATGCTACCTGTATCGGCAACTTCAAATCGACCTTTGCGGTCATGTTTTGCATCCGTGAATGCACCTCTTACATGTCCAAACATTTCGCTTTCAAACAGCGACGCACTCATCCCGCCCAAATTCAACTTTACTAACGGCCCCTGTTTTCGATGAGAATTTTTATGAATTGCTTCAGCAACTAATTCTTTACCAGTACCGCTCTCACCTAAAATGAGTACTGGTGCGTCGGTAGATGCAACTCGCCCAATGGTGGAAAGCATATCAAGCATCGCTGGGTCGTTGCCAACAATCGCTGAAAAATCGTAGGCTTGGTCCAATTCTGACCTACCGCTTGGAGTGGTGTGCTCACTCTGGTTTAACTCTAAGCTGGTCGAAATTGTTTTTAATAGTTGCTGGTTGCTCCAAGGCTTGGTCATAAAATCTGCAGCGCCTTGTTTTATGCCTTCAACGGCTAATTCGATTGAGCCCCAAGCGGTCATTAAAATTACTGGCAAATTTGGATACTGTTGCTTGATCGTTTTGAGTAATTGCATGCCTTCTTCACCGCTAGTATTACGAGAGAAGTTCATATCCTGCAGTATTAAGTCTATTGCTGACTCAGCCAGTACATCGAGCGCTTGCTGTGGATTAGCTGCAGTCATTGCACTTATAGCGTTTTGTTTAAGCAACATGGCGATAGACGCAGTCACCGAATGATCATCATCCACGATTAAGACTGTGATTGCGTTTTCTGACATTTTATTCATCTAATTCAATGTCCATTAATTTAGGCTAAGTGATAGATTGGGCTAATCGGGCTCTGTGGTACATTTGCTCATCGCTTACACTATTCGTAATGAAGCGCTTGCGAAGGCGAATAGTTGGTCGCCATTTTACCGGGATAAAATGCGCAGATCACCGATAGTACCAACATTACCAGCAACGCCACCAAAAAAGCCGAACCAAAAAGTCCCCAAGTCAACTCACTGAAAACTCCAAGCAATGGAAACTGTAGCAAAATGACAGCGGCAATCACTACCCCAAAAAAGCTGACCACCATCAGCTCTGTCATTATTTGCAGATGAATCATTTTGGCGGTGGAACCGAGAGCCCGGCGCAAACCGATCTCTTGAGTTCGAGAGGTGACATTTTGCCACAGTACGCCAAATAATCCCATGGCAACCATAATCATAAGAAAGCTACCGACAATAGCTAAGATGGTGATGGGTAATAAGGTTTCTTTTAAGTGAGTTTGGCGTTTTGATTCCCAGCTTCTAATATCAGCCTCCCAATGCGGCGCAATTTGCTTTATTAGCTTTTGAATGGTTTCTTCAAAAATAATTGGAGTGTTTGGATTCACTTTAATTTCAATCCCTCTGACTGGCCGCTCCACTTTAGTGTTAAGGTCTAATCGTTCAAATAAATAGGGCGTCAGTTTGGATAGCTCGCCCATTTGTCTGAAATCTTCAAACACTCCGACCACTCTTCTTTCGGTATAGTCTTCACCTTTATTCTCAGCAATGTTTTTGCCGACAATTTGCTCTCCTGGAAAGAACTGATCAACAAACCGTTTATTCACTAAAATAGGGCGGTAATTTTGTCCTGAGTCTTGCGGACCAAACCAACGACCTTGCAACAAAGTCATTCCAAAAGTTTCAGCTGCACCATCATCAAACCGATTGCCGGTGTAACGAATTAATTGACCATCTAACTCATAAGAGCTAGTCCAACTCCAGCTTAGGAATGTTGGATTATCCAACAATTGCGCTTTGGCTACTTCCGATTGGTTTTCTAGCGCCGAAAGAATCTGTTTTACCGCGACAGCATCTCTCTCAGGTTCCCATCTTGCAGAAGGGGTTATGGTAATTCGCCACATATTGTCGTAGTTAAATCCGAGCGGTGTTTGATAGAGTTGATAGTTACGTAGCGCAAGTGCCGCTAAAGAAAAGACCACTAAAAAAGCGATTGCGATTTCGGCAACTATTAATGCATTTGATTTCTTACGGTTCCAAACCATTTTTAAGATATGCATGAGCATGTTACTCTCCTCCCTTTAAGGCACTTACCGGATTTAGCCGTGCCATTTTGAATGCAGGATAGGCGCCGGAGATAAAACCAAACAGCAAAATCATTACAAAACCTAACGCTAATACTCGCAAATTCATTTCAAACTCGGCAAAGGCTATCAGACCACTATGCTCAATCAGATTAAGCAAAACAAGACTAATCGCAATGCCAATTAGCCCGCCAACAAAAGTGATTAAAATACTTTCAACAATAAATTGAGTTACTAGCTGTCCAGCGGATGCACCGAACGCCTTACGTACGCCAATTTCTGAAGATCGCTCTAGAATTCGACTGATATTTAAGTTAATCATATTAATACTTGGTAGTAGCATAAAAATAATAACCAACACCACCAACACAGTCGCCAAGGTAGCGGCACCGCTTTGGTAACTGTATTCATCGGCAAACATTTGATAGGCGACATTTTCAAACTTGCTAAATGCGCCACTGTAGGCAATGCTCATTCCATCTTTGCGATCGATTGAAAGATCGTTTTTAAGCATGTTGGTATATTCTTTTTGTACTTCGTCTAACATTGAAGCATTCGAATGATAGAGAATCACTTCCCAGCCGCCTTGATAATCTTGCTGGTACGATGTCGATGGCATAGTCGTATACGGCGTCCATATATCAGCCGTGGCATTGCGTTCTATTTCGGATACATTCTCAGTAACTCCAATTACTTTAAACCGCTGATGACTAAGCTCAAGGCTTTGGCCCACGGCTGACGTTTCACCAAATAGTTCTGTTGCTGTTTTTTGATTGATCACGGCAACAAATTGCCCTTGCTCAACCTCCGTTAGATCAAACGGTCGACCCTCAACAAATTTGAAATCAAGAATTTTCCAATAATTAGCATCGGTTCTTCGAAAGGTCTTTGCGAGCTTTTGGTTATCTTGATAGATGGCAACAGCGGCTGCTCCAGAGTTAAATGAAATAATTTCTGGCGCGGTCAAACGCGCAATATTCTCTTCTATAAACTTATAACCGAGTCGACCACCATAAGTACTGGAATGCTTTTCATTTGTTAAGGTTAAACGATCGATTACTTTGTAGTTAGCGCTGTTTTTCTCTGGTCCGTTTGGGTACAAGTAGCTATCAACCATGCTGGTGGCAATCATTAACACCGCCAAGGTCAAACTAATTCCAAATAAATTGATAAAGGTAAAGAACTTACGCCGCAAGAAAACTTTCCAAGCCGTTAGTATGTAGTTATAAAGCATATTGCGCTCCTTTCTAATGAACTAGTTGGCCGTCAAAGACTCTTATGATTCGTTGAGTGCGCTTAGCCATCTCTTCGTCATGAGTCACCATCACAATGGTGGCGTTATCCTGCTGATGTAAACCCTCTAGCAATTGCATTATTTCATCCCCCATATGGCTATCTAAATTCCCAGTTGGCTCATCAGCGAGCAACAACTCAGGTTTGCCAACAATCGCTCGCGCAATCGCAACACGCTGTTGTTGACCGCCAGATAGCTGGGTAGGGTAATGATGAGTACGCGCTTTTAAACCGACTTTTTCAAGTGCTTCTTGAGCGAGTTTCCGCCTTTGCTTGGCAGAAATTTTTCGATATAGTAGCGGCAGTTCAACATTGTCAATCACGCGAAGATCAGGAATAAGATGAAAGCTCTGAAAAATAAAACCAATCTTTTGATTTCTTAACTCGGTAATATTTTTATCTTTGTAAGAGGTTATAGCCTTCGAATCGACCTCTATTTGGCCTGTACTCGGTTGATCAAGCAATCCCATGATATTAAGCAAAGTACTTTTTCCACAACCCGACGGCCCCATTACTGATACAAATTCACCTTTGTTAATCTGCATATTGATTTCAGATAACGCAATGGTTTCAATTTTATCCGTTTGAAAAGTCTTACTAATATTATTTAGCTTTAACATAAATTGGATTCCTTAATTTAATGAGAATTTTGGTAAGTGAAGATAGTCAGAGACATCAGAAATAATCACTTGGTCGCCAAGCTTTAATCCGCTGATAACCTGATGCTGATGTGGGTTACTGATACCGATTTCTATTTTAGTTCTAAATGCATGATCGCCACGAATAACAAAAACCGAATGAATACCGCTCCCAGAAACATAAGGTCCTTTCGGCAACATCAAAGTTTGCGGAATGGTTTTGGAAACTAATCCAACGTCAACTCGCTGATTGCTACGAAGCCGATGATTTGAATTGTCCGATAAGGTTACTTGTATTTTCATCACACCATTCTCAATAGTTGGAGAAAGACTGGCGAGTTGGCCTTGAATCACCGCGTCGTCATGGTAGATTTCTGCAACCATGCCCTCGGTTAATTGAGAGGCATAAAAATCGGATAAGGTAGCCTCAATCTTAAACTGAGAATGATCGGCAATTTTAACCAAGGGCTCGCTGATTGAAACGCTCGCACCTTCTTCATTTTTTAACCATGTTAAAATTCCATCTCTTGTGGCTCTAACCTTAGCAGATGCTAAAATTCGTTGTTGCTCCAGTAAGGATTTTTTAAGGATTGACTTTTCGAGGTTTAAACCTTCTATTTCTGCTTTTGTGGTTAATTTTAGATCTTGCTTAGATTGTTTTAGTTGACGTATCTCTATTTTAGTTCGCTTGACGTCAAGTTCAGATTCTAAAAGTTCATGCTTAGAAAATGCGCCAATGCCACTGAGTTGATTAAGCCGTTCAGCGCGAGTTGCCCGACTTTGTAAATCAACCTCAAGTAATTCGATTCGACTATCAATATCATTGATGGATTTGCCCAGCTGTAAATTCTTGGTCTGAATTTGAGTGTCTTTAAGCGCAATCTTTTCTTCTATGTTATCAATCTCTAATTCCACTCCTTGGGGGTTAAGCAACATGATCACTTCGCCTTGCTTAACCTTGGCTCCTCGTTGAGCAATTACCCTCACCAATTGAGAGTCAATTTGGCTAGCTATGGTTTCTTCAATCATCGGAACCACAATCCCTCCTGCGTTCACCGTTGCTTTCATTGTGCCTTGCTCAACCGTGGCCGTTCGAAGCGTGCTACGATTAACTGAAGGTGAAAAAAACCAGTGCAGTAGGTACACAACTATTGCGATCAGCGCACACCACTTCGCAACTTTAATGACAACCTTGAGTTGATTAGTTTTTTGTTCGGACTCTGAAAGCGGGCGATCCATGATAATGGTGTGACTCTAATTAATTTTATTTGATAGATGACCTCCTCTATTATCAGGATTCGTGCCAAGTTTACGCAAACTTGTTATCTTTAATTAAATCAGTTGTTTAGCTGGGTAATACTAACGAGATGGTAGGATATGCGGTAGCTTCACTGTTCGTAAATGAACGGCATTAAATTCAAGTGTTCGTTATCGAACAGTCGCTGTACTCATTGCGTGAAGCTGGAGAGCGACCATACTCAGAGCTACAAGTAAGGTCGCTTTAAAAAGTGAAGATGTATTAATTATTACAAAGGAAGGAATAAATATATGCGGTTAGAGCTCCAGCCCTCCGTCATCTATTCTCCAATTATAGGTGTCGATAAGGACGTCACGAGCACTCTCAGCAGCGCTAGTGTAAGCAGTGGAACCAAAGTTTACCCAAATCCCTGATTGGGGTGTTTGAGCGCCCCAGCCGATTAGTATTGAATCATAATTAGATGTAGATAAACCAGAACCATTAAACATATCAATCATACTAGTGATCGAAGTTATATCCCATCCACCTATGTCTTGATCAAATGATGTCGCCCCGTTGAACGTATTCCTTGCAGTGGTAACAGAAGAAACATCCCAATTACTAAGATCTTGATTAAACGAGTTTGCCCCACTGAACATAGAGTGAATAGTTGTAACAGATAGCAAATTCCAATCGCCAATATCTTGATTAAACACGATATTATCTTCAAACATCGCTCGCATAGTAGTGACGGCATTGGTATCCCAATCATCAATTAGGCCATTAAAATTAGAGGATCTAAACATACTATGCATATTGGTGACATTTGAGACATTCCAGCCGTTCAAATTTTGAGAAAATGCGATTGTTTCAAAAAACATTTGCTCCATATCGGTGACATTTGAGACATTCCAGCCCCCTATATCTTGGTTAAAAACTTCGGCACCATCAAACATTCGACTCATATCGGTTACTAAGGATACATCCCAACTACTAATATCTTGATTGAATAGGATAGCGTCAGAAAACATGGAGCTCATGTCGGTCACGGATGAAACATCCCAACTTCCGATGTCTTGGTTAAAAGATGACGCGCCAGCAAAGGTGCCCAACATCGTGGTGACACTGTTGACCTCCCAGCTACTGATATCCTGATTAAACTCTTCAGCTTGATTAAACATTAAAGATATATCAGTTACCGAAGACATATCCCAAGAACTCAGATCTTGATTAAAAATAAAAGCGAGTTGAAACATTCCGCTCATATTAGTGACCGATGATACATCCCAATTTCCGATATTTTGATTAAACACTCTGGCCCACCAGAACATTCTACTCATATCCGTAACCGAGGATACATCCCACGAACTGATATCAACGTTAAACGCCGGGGTATCATAAAACATCATGCTCATATTCGTCACTGAAGACACATCCCAACCTGAAATATCAGAATTGAATTCGGTTCCAGAAAACATTAACGACATATCAGTAACACTAGAGACATCCCAGTTACCGATTGGTTGATTAAAACTTGTAGCGCCAAAAAACATTCCCTGCATATTTGTCACAGACGAAGTGTCCCAACTTGTCAGGTCATTAATAAACTCAATATCTCCGGAAAACATCAACGCCATATCTGTTACTGATGAAACATCCCAACCACTCAGATCTTGATTGAATACTCTAACTGATGCAAACATCCTATTCATACTCGTAACTTTAGAGACATCCCATTGACTCAGATCAGAATTAATAGCCCAAATTCCATTAAACATTCTTGTAAAGTCAGTAACTAAAGCAAGATCTGGAATATCAGTCGCATTCAATTCCATGTTTGCGCATTGATTGAAAGCTCTATTCATAGACCGCCAATTGCCATCTCCCCACTGTTCTAATGTTAATAACTTCCAAGCATCAGTAGTTAATGAAGATTCAAAATAAATCTGCGGAAAATCCCCACTGATCATAACAGTATATATACCTGCTACATCGTAGGTATGAGTAATGTCACCGGTAACATTTTCATCGATGGTCCCATCTCCCCAATCAATTGTGTAGTTATATCCATCGCCAAAAGTGGTAATCATTATTTGATTGCTTTCAGTGAAGCCAAACTCCTCAGTATCCCACGTGGTTATAAACTTCCTTTCATCACGAATTGTCAATTCTACTGTAGCTTCGCTTGAACCCAACGGATTTATAGCGGTAACAGTATATACAGACACCGGTGTGACTTCAGTGGGAGTCCCACTAATTTCACAAGTCGACAAATCCTCAGAGACAGAAACCGATAATCCCGTTGGTAAAGGGCTGGAGCTACACTCTGTTAAATTGTCGCCACCGGTATTGGAAAAAGATAACTTAGCTATTTGATCATTTATCACGAACGTTTGCGCTGTTAAGTTAGAGAGTTCAGGTGGAGCATTTATCGTAATCGAAATCGTTGCACTACTAACTCCACCAGCATTAACTGCCGTCACCGTATGAATGGTCTCAGGCTGCACCTCGGTAGGTGTACCGCTTATCTCACAGGTAGAATTGTCAGTAGAAAGTGAAACGACTAGCCCGGCAGGTAAGCTATCCGCTTCACAGCTATTTAATAGACCACCAGTATTACTAAAACTAACTGTCTCGATTTGCTCATCTTTACTAAACGACTGAGGCTCAAAGTTTTGCAATGATGGCGGGGTTACTACTGCGACTTCAATTATAGTAGAGCTGCTTCCCGCTTCATTTTCGGCGGTAATCGTATGGCTAGTTTGTGACTGCACAGCTGCTGGTGTACCACTTAGTTCACACGCTAAACCAGACTCGGAAACATTGACCACAAGCCCTTCAGGCAAACTGTCTGCAGAACAGGTTAAAATCAGCGATATCCCAGATGTTTGGATGCTTAAAATATCAATTGCCTCATTCAACATATAAGTTTTAGCTTCAATATTCGTAAGAACTGGAGGTCCTATAACAATGATATTGACTGAAGCAGTAGAGCTGCCGCTAGAATTGCTTGCGGTAATTGAATGAAGTTGGTCTAACTGTTCTAAGGTAGGCTGCCCTGAAATTTCGCAGGTCGCGTTATTAGAAGAAACCTCCACTATCAACCCAACAGGTAAACTATCTGCAACGCAACTACTCAGCGAGCCTCCACCCGAGTTAGAGAAACGTAGCCTACTGATTGGTTCGTCGGAAATAAAAACTTGGGAACTAGCATTACTCAAAGATGGTGCTGAAAGAGTTGGTGTGTCGTCTTCATCATCGCCGCCACCGCCACCGCCACCGCCACCGCAAGCCAAAAGTTGAAGCAATAGAAAGATAAATAGAAATGAAGCGATATTCTTGTTGATTAAGTTAGCCATGCCCAGTCCCTAGTTGAGTTAGTTCTTAATTAGATCCATTAGATGAAGTAGATTTCACCATAGATATTATAATTTTTATGTTGCAAACAGCCATCTTATCATAAAAGTCGTTTTAAAATGAACCTCTTCTAAATAGCGATCGTCTTATGAACAGAGCAGATAGAGACTAACCCATGATTCAAGCCGAAATAGACTTAATGGTGATAACCGCCCAACAAGGAAACAGTAAAGCCTTTGGCGTTCTTTATCGACATTATTTAAGTCCATTAGTCGGATTTGCCCATAAGCTTAGCGGAGATAGTGAAATAGCCAATGATGCCGTCCAGGATGCTTGGGTTAAAGCCGCTAAAAATATTCGTCAACTGAACGACCCAAGAACCTTTAAAAGTTGGATTTATCGTTTGGTGCGCTGGAAAACTTTGGACTTACTGCGATCTGCAAATAAACGTAACCAACGATTAGAAGTTTTTGATGAGACTAGCATCGCTGACAATCAACCATCAGAAAAAAGCGAACAAAACGTCGCTAATTATGACTTGTCAGTGGTTGACTTTATCGACTCGCTACCCAAAGTCGAAAAAGAAATGATTCATTTATTTTATATCGAAGATTTTAGAGTCGCTGAAATTGCCGCAATTTTAAATATCCCAACCGGAACGGTGAAGTCACGACTAAATAGAGCGAGAAATATTCTAAAGCAAAAATATTTATCGCAGCACGCTTAACTAATTTCAATCACTCATTGGAGAAATGATTATGAATATAGACGAAAAAATTAAACGAGACTTACTCAATGATTCGCCTAATTATGAAGAAATCGCTCAAGACAAAGAAGGCATGTTTGACTTAGTGTTTGGCTCATTCAGAGGCGGTATGGGGCGATGGGTAATCATCGTTAATATTTTCACCCTGTTAGCCACAGGCGTAATGGTTTGGACCGGTTATGAGTTTTTTATTAGCGAAGTCGTTCGCGATCAAGTTTTTTGGGGCGTATGTTTGCTGTTAGCTGTTTTTGCCCAAGTCGCCCTCAAACAGTGGTTATTTATGGAAATGAATCGAAGTTCGTTAATGCGGGAAATAAAACGAGTGGAAATTGCGGTGGCGCATTTGGCTGCTAAGACTAAGTAAGCGATTCCAATCTAGAATTAATTCCTTATAGAAAACCAGAGGCGGCACCTTCTTTTCTTAATTGATCTATGGTTTCATAACTTCGTGTCGCATAATCGAATTTATGCGACAAAATTTTATTTATGCTACATTCGATATACCCGACACTCATCCCAAACTGCGCAGAATTTCGCTGTCTAACTCGCCTACCTAAAAAACTGCTTACGATAATCAGTCGGCGACAAACTTAGGTATTTACGAAAATTATGTCTTAAAGACATTGCCGATTCAAAACCGGAGTTATAAGCCACTTGATCTACTTTATGTTGGGTAGTTTCTAAAAGCGATTTAGCTCGCTCTAACCGTTGTTGAATCAACCATTCTTTTGGGCTCATGTTAATCGTATTTCTAAAATGACGATCAAAGGTTCTGCGGGTCATATTGGCTTTTTCGGCTAACTGATTAACATCCAAGGATTGATCGATGTGTTGAATCGCCCAATCCAAAGTCGCAGAAAACTGACTAGAATCTTTTGGCAGTGGTGTTTCCACAAACTGCGACTGACCACCACTACGATGTGCCGCTAAAACTAAACGACGTGCTACCTGGTTTGCAATCTGATAACCAAAATCCTTTCGTATCACTTCAATTCCTAAATCAATTGCGGCGGAACTTCCTGCCGAACAACCAATCTGCCCCTTTAAAACGTAAAGTACATCTTCCACATAATCGACCTCTGGAAATTGTTGTTTAAACTGATCGGCGTAGCGCCAATGGGTGATTGCCGAACGCCCATTGAGCAAGTTGGTTTGTGCCAGTAAAAAACTTCCTGAACAAAATGACAATATTCGCCCGCCCTTATTATAAAAGTTAACTATCGCTTGTAATAACGTTGGTGGGGCCTGTTTGTTGGTCGGCCAGCTTGGAATAACCAAGGATTGATAATCCGTCAAACTGGTTACTTGCTTTACCGACATTGCGATTCCACCAGTCGCCTTAAGCGAGCCCGATGAAAAGGTGACAATCTCGGTTTGATACCACTGGTTAATCTCGGGTCTTGGCAGGGCAAATAGCTCAACAGCACAGCCCAATTCAAATAATGCAATGCTCTCATCCACAACAATGGCGACTCGGTTTTGCGGCGCGAATTTAACAGAAGCGTCTTCTTTTGAATTAGCCATGAACTCCTTTGAATAAGCTACGTACCCATTAAATAATGGCTGAATATTATCGTATAATATCTTTTAAGCCAATATCAATCTTACTTTCAACCAACTAAAATATGCATTCGCAAATCACTAATATGGAATTAAATCATGAGAGAACAAGAGCTATTTGCCGCAGTAAACACTTACTTTGATGCATTGTATTTTTGTGACACTGACTTACTGGACATAGTATTTCATCCTAGCTCCAGTTTGTTCGATGTCGATCAGGGCAAACTCTATGTCGACCCAATTGCCAGCTTTAGGCAGGATGTTGCAACACGTCCATCGCCTGCAAGCGTTAAACAAGAACGAGAACATGAAATTATTATGGTGGACTGGTTATCGCAAGACTGTGCAACTGTAAAAATTAGAATCCGCGCACATCAAAACGTATTTGTTGATCACTTAAGTTTTGTTAAAGATGCTGATGGCTGGTGTATTGTTTCTAAGGTATGGCATTTGGAGCGCGTGGTTGAATAACCGATTGGCTTATTGGCAGCCCAAATAAGATCGATTGGCCAAAAAAATGCCGTTTATAAAAACGGCATTTTTAAATACTGGCTGTTTCTAAGGTAGCAAATCGATAGCCTCTTCATTGCTGACCTTTTTTGTCAGTTACTTACCTGAGCTGGATTTAATAGCAACTAATCCAACTAACGCTGATACCGCAGGTACCCAGTAAGTCCCTGTCAATTGCATGATACCAGTGTAAGCAAGTGCAAGATCGGCACATGCATAGGTAATAAAGCTTAAGCCCAACAACATGGTCACTCGACTTCTAGGCTCATCAACAATTTCCACGGCCTTCATTTTTGTCAGTTGTTTCTTTCGGCCGAAGTCAATCTCATTCACGCAATCATCTAAAGTAAACTCAGTAAAAGCCTTTTTGACTTTAGTTTTCTTCGCTTTAGCCGCCTTTGTTGGATTAACTTCAACACTTGACTGAAGCGACTTTTGCACTGGCTTTGCTTTAACGGGCGCTTGCTGAACGCTTTTTTGGCTAACATTATTATTAGAGCTCGCCACCGGACGTAGTTCAACAGACGCGCCCAATCCCTCAATTTTAGCCTTAAAGCGGGCCGCCGTTTGATGGTCGATTGCCTTTTTAACAACTTTAGGCTGACCATTAAAATAAGCTTGAACCTTGTCCTGGCTTAATTTAAACAGCTCAGAAAACGACTCTTGAACGCTTTTTGGCTCGTATCCGTCGAGTAATTTTCCTGTTAAAACAACACTATAGGTATTTGACATAAATTTTCTCTTAATATTGACTACAACAAGCAAATGCTCATCTAACATTAAGGGCTTAAACCCGAATTTTGTGACCATTTCGCCTATTTTCGACGGATTTACCGACTAGACTCGGTCAAGAGGCTGCGCATCATACCATTGTTTATTTTTTATGCAACTGTGCATTTTTCACACAGCTTTCGCCCCTGCTCCTATTTCCGATGCAACCCGGCAAAGTCTTCAGTAATCCCGTTCAAGGTTTTCGTCTACTAACTCATTGAAACCGCCACCACCAGGCCGATAAAAATCAGAATAGTACTCTGAAATAAGGCTGCCGCAATATTGCCTTTTTTAATCTCTTCAATAAAATCTATTTTGGTAAACACAAATTTATCAATCACAACCAACGCAAAAACGCTAACCAGCAGAGTGATCAATGCATAAACCAAATTAATACCCAAAAATGTTAGAGTTTGTTCAAGTGAGCTAACTTCCATAATGTTCCCCAATTAAATAATTAAATGATAAAACGGTTACTTTTCTAAAATTTCAAACGGTGCTTGCGGCGGCTGTGACTGCCAGCCAATCGCATAAGCAGTAATTGGATCTACTCGACTGTGGATCAGGTTTTTGCTTTGAAAATTCATAATATCTGTGACTGCGTATTGGCTCGCTGATTTAATGTTGTATAAATCCGCCGCACCAAACACATGCATCATTTCGTGAGCCTGAGCATAGTGCATTTTATCCCAACGATTGCGCTGAACTTGCTCCATTAACATCACATACTCATCTTTACATTTTGAAATGAGTTTGGTTTCGAGCTTGCCGTTTCTCCAAAAGTTTTGGCGATGGGTGTAACCGCAGCGGCTTGCAAAGGAGCGCTCATTAAGATTGCTGTGCAGAACGACAACACCCTGATCTGCTCCCGCCTTAATCACTTGATGAGTAATAAAGTCGCCAATTGATTCGGCTCCCAATGTATTGGCAATGTATTTCACATATGCACTGATCTCTTGATGCGAACTGGTAAAAGAAACCGATTTGGGGCGCTTTAAAATTGGATTTCGGCTGGCAATAAAGGTTTTATTGATAAATTCGATGTCGTCTACTTGATACTCTTGAGCCCTTGCTGTTTGCCATTGCTGAACACTTTGCATGACAAGTTGAGTTCGTTGGCGCGTTTTATTACTCCAACGTGTTTTGATGCCATCATCCACAAAGACATACGCGACTAACACCTTTCCTCTAAACGCTTTAGCAGGGCCGGTATCTTTTGTCGCAATATATTGCGAATTTAAATTTCTTTCCGCTTCAACACCGCTTAAGTAGTCTTCAATGGCCTCAATTTTATGCTCGACCCGCTTATCAAATCGAACGGCTTGCGCTGCCTGAAAATACTCTAGGGCATACACCATGTGCCAACGTGATTCATGAATAGTGGCCACCATTAAATTAAGATTTTGCAACACCGCTATATCATTAATGCGATTGTTCTCGGCTAGCGTTAATAGTTTTTCGATTGCAAGCAACTTCTTATTGTCATCAGTGATTGCTAACAACTCATTATATGCTTGATAAAACTCTGGATGATTTTGAATAGTGTTTTGCTTAACCGTGACTGGTGCTGGTCGCTCTATGGGAACTCTTTTTTGGCTGGGGGGTTTATCATCTGTTTGCACCAACAAGAGGTAACATAAAACGGCAAACAGCCAGAATATTCTTGAAAGTGCTTTCGCGGACATAAATTTTCAGGCTATCAAAAGTCTATAAAAATGAATTGCAGTTTAACCAAGTTTGCTAGTGCTGTCATTTATTCTAAGACTTGAGAATAAAGCAATGAGTAACAAAGCGAATAGACAACTAAGCGGTTGATAATGTTGCCGCTTTTTTGAGACAGATTGAACTTAGGGAGGATATAGAGGTAGGGGTTAATGCTAACAGTGGTACCGACCAGCCCTTGCAAAACTAGTTGAGCTAAATGAAACAGCTTTCTTACAAGCTGTTTCATCCGCAAAATTAAAAACTTACGTTTTTTCACTCAACAACAATTATTTTGGCTTACCTTCGCGACGCACGCCAAATACTGCAGTCCAAAGTAGTCCGAGCAAAAATAATACGCCAAAAGAAATGCTTCCACCGCCACCTGACTTAGGCTCTTCAGTAACCGTTAAACTAAAGCTTTCGCTGAGTGACGCTCCAGATAAATCAGTTGCGGTGATATTAATTTGAAACTGACCTGTTTGAGTTGGACTTCCACTGATTGCTCCATTTTCGGCGAGAGAAACACCACCAGGTAGCCCCGTAGCAGTGTAAGTCAAAGTATCTCCAGCATCCACATCGGTAAAGAAGTCACTCGCTTGAAGGTTAAAGTTTTGGCCGGCGATCACAGATTGTGAAGGAATTGAATTGATTAGACTTGGCGCATCATTAATGTTGTTGACCGTAAGCGAAAAGCTTGGCATATCGACCACATGAAACCCGTTGGTCGCGGTAATCACAATATCATTAGTCACCCCGACATCATCGTTGCTTGGAGTTCCGGTAAGCGCGCCTGTTTGTTGATCAAAGCTAGCCCACTGCGGAGAATTTGCGATGGAAAAGCTAATGGTATTTAAGTCCCCAGGATAACTAACTTCTGGGGTAAATGCATAGTCACTATCTTGATCAACAGACTCTGTAGGCGAGCCCGATAATTCAGGGGCAGTATTAGGTATTAAAGGGTCACTATCGACACCATCGGCTTCACCGTCACCATCGGTATCAGAGCGATCTGCCGCTGAGCCGATTTGAAACTCTTCAAAATTAGTGAGTCCATCTTGATCTAAATCAGATGCGGCATCATCAAGGTTGGGGTCTAAGGAATGGTTAATTTCATAATCATCGGTCATTCCATCGCTGTCGCTATCGGCTTGCAGCGGGTCGGTTTGGTACGTATTTATTTCATCACCATCAGACAATCCATCACCATCGGTATCAGGATTGTTGGGATCAGTTCCGTAGGTATCTGTTTCTTGTTCATCAGTCAGTCCGTCTTGATCGCTATCATTTGAAATTTTATGCATACGATAGACAAACGTCCCGCCGGTGAGTGCACCTGCACCATTAGCAACGACTTGTTGAATGTCACTTCCGTCGTTACTTACCCTAAACACCGCACGCGAATTATTGATAATAAAATGATTATCACCATCAGCCATCATTCCAGTAGGCCCGGCAAGTTCAATTAGCGTTTGTTTAAAGTTGCCATTATTTAGATCAAACACCATTACATTGTTACTTCTTTCGCCAGTGACAATTAGGTCCTGACCATTGATCATGATCGTTCTCGGAGCATCAAGTCCCCCGCTGCCCGCAGTGACGACCTCGCTAACTGCTTTTGAAGTTAAATTAATCTTAATAATATTGTCGCTATTGTAGCCCGGCAAATACAGCTCCCCAGAATCACTAATGGTCAATCCGGCATCAATTCCTGAAATTTGACCTGAATTGGCGGGCAACATTTCATCCACAATTTGCCAACTTTGAGGGTCAATTTTAACCACTCGATTACTGGTAAAGCTGGCGGCGTAAATAAAACCATCCTCGCCTAGGACTGCCCCTGACGGGCCGGCAATAAAATTATTTTCAACCGGAGTGGTGGATGGATCATCGCCCATAATGACAGTGCCTTGCGAAAGGGTTTGTTGATCAAATTTAAGCAGTCGTCCGTTTGTTTCACTAACCACCAGCAAATCACCATCAGGTGCTTGCAGAATACCGAGCGGCCCTTGAATTAAATTTTGGCTATCGAGATCTTGGATAAACTCACCGCTACAACCGTCATAAATTTTTACGTTATTGCGAGTCCAGCTGCTAACCAGCAGCAGCGAATCACACTCATCATCACCTAGGTCAGGTATCATTGAAAGAACCATCGATGAAAAAAGGCAGGTGGGTAGCAGTAACAAGGTGACTAATGTCATTTTTAAATAGCGCATAAGATTCCTCTTTAGATTTGACTTATTTGCAAATCAAACTACTTAAGTTGAACCTAAAAAGCCTCCAGAGCACTTCTTAAATACTTCCGGAAAACCTCCGCTACCTTTAAAAGACTTATAAATCAGTGCTTTAGAAATAGGTGACTAGTTGTCTATTGGTGTTATTGAATTTGTTGATTTAACTGGTCAGAAATTTCCTAGGGTGATATTCTGTTAATCCTTGATTGAAGTGTGCGGCGACCTTTATGAAAAGCAGGCTTTTTATCAATCATTAAAAACGCTTGAATGATCTAATTAGTTTGATCAAACAACTTAGATTTTACAGCCTTATTTAGCCACTCTAACTTGACTCCATTTATGCACCGAGAGCCGTTGCCAATCTTGACGAAACCATGCCAGTTTGGCGAATTTCGATTTGATCCTGTGGATGGTCAGTTGTACTACCTGCAAGAATCAGTTCGATTACAACCGAGACTAGCAAAATTACTTTCAATATTTTTAGCCAATGTTGATCAGCTGTTAACCCGTGAACAATTAAGCGACAACCTTTGGCCAGACAAAGTCGTCAATGAAGATGCGCTGTCTCGCTGTGTTGCCGAACTGAGGTCAGCCCTCAAGGATAAATCAACAACCCCAATTTTTATTGAAACCGTTCCCAAGAAAGGCTATCGGTTTATCCATCCAATTACCGCACAAAAACAGCAAAGCAAAACGATATTCGTTTGGCTCGCTGTGATAACGATAGCGATGACTTTATATTGGTCGTTTTCAAGCGACGATGTGACCACTGAACTCAAAGTAAGTTTGCTCAATGCCACTCGCTTAACCACTGACAATCAACGGGAACTTCACCCAGAACTGTCAAACAATGGTCAATTGCTGGCCTTTAGCCAACAAAAAGAAAATCGCTTGATTGTGCGCATTGTGAGTACTCAGGGTGAACACCTCTATGATATAGAGGACCCTACGCAAAACCTCTATTCAGCAACCTTTGCTCGTGATGACCAGTCGATTTTTATTGCTGGTTTAGCAAGTGGCAAGTGCACCATCTATCGCTATCAACTTCCACAATTAATCAGGGAGGAATTGATCAGCTGTTTTATGCCCACCATGGCGGGTATTCTCGATCAATCGCCCGACGGCAAACAATTAGCCTATGTTGTAAAAGATCAAGCCACCGATTCGGCTGCCATTTGGTTATATCAAATTGACACCCAGCAAACTTGGCAATTCACCAAACCGAGTCAAGAAAATCAATTTGATACCAGACCACGCTTTTCTGCCAATGGGCAATATTTGGGATTCACTCGTGGCACGAAATCCAGTCGCGGCATTTACATCACCGCGCTTGCCCCCTCGTCGCAAGCGTCAGCTATTACCGATGGCCAGCACTATATTACTAGCTTTGATTGGTTGAGTGATAACCGACATATTATTTTTGATAGCAATCAATTTGGCGATCGAAAACTCTGGTTAACAAACATTAAAAATAAACAACTGAAATTGTTAGGCGCAAAAGACGCGCAGTTCCCTTCATTGGATAGTAACAACTCGCGCTTGGCTTATCGAGAAGTTCAATTTAACGCCAACATCTGGCGGCTTGACTTGACCGATGAAAACCCACAACCAGAAAAAATTATTGAATCAATTAAGTACAACAACTTCCCGACCTTTTCGCCAGATGGAACACAGGTAGCGTTTATTTCCAATCGAAGCGGGCGCGGTGAGCTTTGGTTATATTCGTTGGTTACAAAACAGCAACAGTTATTATATAAATTGCCGCAGCATGATCTCGTTTTACCAAACTGGTCTCCTCAAGGAAACAAAGTGGTGGTTTCACGGCGAGGCCCTGCTGGCTATCGATGCATAGAGATTGATTTACACACCAAACAACAAACGGTAATCGACAATATTGTTGAAAATCATTTCGCTTGTGTTTACGGCCAGGACGGAGGGATGTTTGCGATTCTAAAAACGCATAATGGGAATTCCGGGTTAATCAAACTTGATCGCAATGGCGCGTCTCATTCAGTTTCCCAACTAAGCTTTAGTCGAATAGAAATCACATCGGCAGGAGACCTTATTTACAGCCTAACCAATAAGGATGGATTATTCTTGATGGACAATCAGGGCAACAACCCTCAAACACTATTAGCATCTTTTAGTCGAACACTGGATGGCTTTTGGACTGTACAGGGTGACTTTTTATATTATCCCAAAACACGAGGTTCTCGCGGAATTTGGCGGCGTAACCTTAACTCTGGAGCGGAGCAACGAGTGACTTCCGAACTGCCTTCGACTGTGGGACTTTCAATTGATGTTAACAGCGATCATTCGCAACTAATTTATAGTCAAACGGATTCAGTGCAAGCGGATATTTATATCACTCATCTCGACCAGCCGCGTTAACCAAAACGCTGCCATTAAGCCTAGCCAATCGAGCCTCGCTAGCAGTGTTGTATGGCTAAATTGTGGCAATTATTTTGCAAGTAATTCGTCCAAAATTCTAACCGTTCAACAAGTTCTAATTTTAACGCAACAATAAAAGCGGACGATTAGTGGCCTCTAACATTTTGGCAGTGAAGCTTCCGAGTAGTAGATCTCTAAACCGATTGTGACTAAAGGCGCCCATCAGTGTTAATTCGATATCATTTTCAATTTGGTAGTTAGCCAGGACTTCATCCACGGGTCCTTCAAGTTGCACGCAGGTTACCTCAATGCCCGCATTTTTTAACACCATTTCGGCTTCGTCAAGTAATGCTGCACCATGTTGACCAACATGAACAACATGACAAGGCAACCCCGAGAACAAAGGACTCTCCGCAATCATTTGCAGGGCTTTTTTACAACTAGTGCTACCATCATAAGCCAGCATCGTTTTCTTGGGCTCCGCAAAGGCTTTATTGACCACTAAGATAGGCTTGTGCATCGAGCGAATTACCGATTCTAATTGATGACCTATTCCCTGCGCTTGATGTTCGTGCTGTTTACCGCGAATACCAATCACCATTGCCCGAATTTCATCTTCTATTTCAATCAAAGACTCTGCCAGAGTGCCGTGATGTTGATAAGTTTCAACACTTTTAACCCCTGACTCAAGCGCTTTTTGTTTTGCGGCATCAAGAATTAGGCGTCCTTTTTTAATTAATAAACTGGCCCGACTTTGTTCAACCTCAGTAAGCTCCGCGAGCAATTCTTGCTGGCTACCAAGCCCAATGGCGCCACTATAATCACTTACCGCTGGGTTATGGTTGTGTTCGATGGTGTGCAATAACTTTAGCGGTTTGGCAATTCTTTTTGCCATCCAACTGGCGTAGTCACAAACATGTTCACTGGTTGACGAGCCATCTAAGCAGGCCAAAACCACTCGACCACTAAACAGCGACGAAGTTGGCTCGCTTGAAGAATGTTTTAGACTTGTCATTTAGTGACCTCCCAATACTTTTTCGAGTTCTTCTGGCTTATCATGAACCCCAAATCGATCGACTATGGTTTCACTCGCCTCATTCAGTCCAATGATATCAACTTGGGCACCTTCACGCCTAAATTTTATCACTGCCATATCGAGTGAGTGTACAGCAGTAATATCCCAAAAATGCGCTCGACTTAAGTCAATTACAACTCGCGAGACCGCCTCTTTAAAATTAAAGTTATCTAAGAACTTGG
Source organism: Kangiellaceae bacterium (assembly GCA_965230525.1). Lineage (GTDB taxonomy): Bacteria > Pseudomonadota > Gammaproteobacteria > Enterobacterales > Kangiellaceae. Next base: position 1,442,070 of record OZ246008.1, on the reverse strand, counting down.
CCGCTGAGTTAAAAAATATTTGACCATGGAAGGTATAGGTTCGAGTATTTGTCTGCTCATCCAACTCACTTTCTGCGTACATGAAATGACTGATTTTATTAGCAAAAAATAACGATCCTAATAACACACCGACAAACACTCCGTAGGCGAGATTATGTGTCCAGACCACCACAACTACAGTTGATATCATGACCAAATTTGTTGAAAGGGGATATTTTTTAATATTTTTGATCGAACTCCAATCAAATGTGCCGATGGAGACCATGATCATAACAGCCACTAAAGCAGCCATTGGTATTCTTGCTACCCAATCGTTTAGAAATACAACCATAATTAGCAGCACACTACCTGCCACCAGTGTTGATAGCCGACCTCTGCCTCCGGACTTAACATTGATCACCGACTGCCCTATCATCGCACAACCAGCCATACCGCCCAGTAAACCGGCGCCAATATTGGCGATCCCTTGACCTTTACACTCTCGGTTTTTATCACTCGGGGTGTCAGTCAAATCATCGACAATGGTTGCTGTCATCAGAGACTCTAACAATCCAACTACTGCAAGCGCCATTGAATAAGGGAAAATAATTTCTAGGGTTTCGAACGTCATTGCCACATCGGGCCATAAAAATACTGGCAAGGTATCAGGTAATTCTCCCATATCACCCACGGTTCTTATATCAATACCCACCACAATCGCCACAGCGGTCAATGAAAGAATACAGACAAGTGGTGATGGCACCAGTTTTCCGATCACAGGAATATAAGGAAATAGATAAATAATCCCCAAGCCCGCTGCAGTCATGGCGTAAACATGCCAAGTCACATTGGTGAGTTCAGGTAACTGAGCCATAAAAATGAGGATGGCTAAAGCATTAACAAAGCCAGTAACCACTGAGCGCGAAACAAAACTCATTAGGCTTCCTAGTTTTAGGTAACCCATGACGATTTGAATAACACCAGTTAACAAGGTTGCTGCCAGCAAATATTCTAATCCGTGTTGTTTTACCAAAGTGACCATGAGCAGCGCCATTGCGCCAGTTGCCGCAGAAATCATGGCTGGTCGACCGCCGACAAACGCGGTTATAACCGCAATACAAAAAGATGCATACAATCCAACTTTGGGATCAACACCAGCAATAATGGAAAAAGCAATCGCTTCAGGGATAAGAGCTAGCGCAACCACCAGTCCAGCGAGTACATCGCCTCTGATATTGCCTAACCAATCTTGTTTGGTGGAATGAAGTAACATAAGCAAGCCTAAAAATTGACTGACGCGGTGTTATAAAAATAGCACTTAACGAGGCTAATCACTGAATAACCGCTTTATTTATCGTGAAATAGAGACTTTTTTGTTGCAAAAGCCGCTATCAAAGAAGGTCGCGGATTTTACCTAAGCCGCCCACGGGTTACAATGAAATTAATAGTAATCGGTTTAACTTACCTGAATCACAGTAAACTCATAACTCAAGGTTATTGGTGGAACAATGACGCAATTATCTATAATTTAAAATCATTAGAATCTTCAAAGTTGTTAGAACATTGAAACTAATTGCCTGCAAATGGCAATGATTGGAATCCGAGCGTGTTGCGATTAGTTTTCAACGTTTCACAAATCAGCAAACCTGTTTGCTGGCAAAGCCAACATTTTTATTAAAGAGCATTGAGAGCACGATGAATATTTCTCAAATTCGACAAAAAAGTCTGATTACCGCGATAAAAACTCCTTTTGACTCCAAAGGCAAAATTGATTTGGTCGCTTTTGACTATTTAGTTGAGCAGCAAATAAAACATGGTGTTGAAGGTCTTATTATTGGTGGCACCACGGGTGAAGGGCATTTACTCGATTGGCAAGAACATTTGATGTTGATTGCACACGCCGTCAATCGCTATGCGGATCAGCTAGTTATCATCGGTAATACTGGCAGCAACAATACCCGCGAGGCAATTAAAGCGACTCAATATGGGTTTGCGTCGGGAATGCATGCCTCGTTACTGATCAACCCGTATTACGGTAAAACCAGTTTGCAAGGTGTACAAAAACACTTGCAGGCTGGCTTAGAATTAGGCCCTGCTTTTATTTACAATGTGTCGGCAAGGACCGGGCAGGATATTCCACCCTCCGTGATTAAATCGCTCGCTGATCACGGTAATTTTGTTGGGGTCAAGGAGTGCCAAGGTAACCAACGCATCGCTGAGTATGAATCGCAAGGCATTGCTTGTTGGTCGGGTAACGACGACCAAGCTTTTGAGGCAAGACACCAATGTAAAGCTCACGGCGTCATTTCGGTGACTTCCAATATTGTGCCAGGCTTAATGCGAAAACTAATGGATTCGCCGCACGCGCAATCGCTCAACCAATCATTACTCCCCTTGTTTAATTGGCTATTTGAATTACCTAATCCAATTGCCATTAACACCGCCTTAGCCATGACTGGAGCCATTCAGCCGGTGTTTCGATTACCTTACTGCCCGTTGGAAAAGAAGCAGCGAGAACAAGGGATGAAAATATTATCCGCGCTTGATTCGCTCGACAGAGTGGGCAACCATTTAAACTTGCTCGACGATTCTGACTTTCAAGTGGTGGTTTAAGCACTCCTAAGCATTAAACTCACGGGCCAATTGTTGTATTGATGCTCGCTAGTTTTTTCGTTCATTATTTATTAACGCTGGGCATTTACTTTCCAGAAGGTTTCGGTACGATGGCTAGTTAATCCCTGTCGCTACACCAACGGCGGATTATCATAACCAACCCCGTTGAGCGACGATCTAACATTTAATTGATAAAACTAAGTAAAAAATTAGAACCGATGACAACATGGACTGACCTGCTGGCCGCAGAAAAACAAAAAGATTATTTTAGACAGACCCTTTCCTATGTCGCTGAACGTCGAGCACAAGGGGTCACCATTTTTCCACCTAAAGACCAAGTGTTTAGTGCGTTCTCTGAAACGCCCTTTGATCAGGTCAAGGTGGTTATTTTGGGTCAAGATCCATACCATGGCCCCAACCAAGCACACGGTTTATGCTTTTCGGTACAACCTGGCGTCAAAACGCCTCCTTCTTTGGTCAATATTTATAAAGAACTGCAAGCGGACATAACTGGCTTTCAAATTCCTTCGCATGGCTACCTAAAAAGCTGGGCTGAACAAGGGGTACTGCTATTGAATACCGTGCTAACGGTGGAGCAAGGCCAAGCCCATTCTCATAAACACCTTGGGTGGGAACAGTTTACTGATAAAGTAGTGGAGCAGTTAAATTTGCAAGCTAAAGGTTTAGTATTTTTACTGTGGGGAGCTCACGCGCAAAAAAAGGGTGCGCAAATTGATCCATCTCGTCATCACATTTTAACAGCACCACATCCTTCGCCCCTCTCTGCACACCGCGGTTTTCTTGGCTGCAAGCATTTTTCTCAGGCCAACTCAATGCTTAAAGCGCAGGGACAACAGCCGATCAACTGGAATTCAGTTAATCCGCATTAAAATCACGCAGATCACCAATCTTTGAACTACAATTTATAGGTATATCGCCAAATAAGATAACTATAAATGTTCAGAAACATTGTCCTCTTTATTTGCCTTTTTGTGCTCGGTCCTTTTATTCAAGCCGCGGATAAAGTTGTATTGCAACTCAAATGGGAGCATCAATTCCAGTTTGCCGGCTATTATGCTGCGGATTGGCAAGGCTTTTATCGAGACGAAGGACTTGAGGTAGAAATCCGATCGGCAGTCGGTCCTGACAAGAAAATCATCTCACCTAATCAAGAATTAATGACTGGCAACGCGCAATTTGCAGTGGGTGCACTGGATATTTTGTTGGGCCGAGCTGATGGTATGTCACCGGTCGTGTTAGCGCCTATTTTTCAAAAAAGCCCATTATCGTTATTTTCACTTAAATCAACCGACATTAGCAGCATAGAAAAGCTGGCGTCTCTAAAAATTGCCGCGACCGCCTCGCAAGCAACTCGTTCAGAAATTGAATCGCTATTGTTATCCCATGGTTACGTAAAGCATCAAATCGAATTTGTAGATAGTCCGCTTACCATTGACAGCCTAATTACCGGTGAGGCGGATGTGATTGCGACTTATCGTACATCTGCCCGCTACGAGGCAAAAGAAAAAGGTGTTCAACTCAATGAGCTTATCCCCTCAGAATACGGGTTGAGCTTTTATGGTGATACGCTTTACTCCACTCAAGAATTTGTTCAAAGCAATGCCGATATTACCCGTCGATTTGTAAAGGCAAGTATTAGGGGCTGGAAATACGCACTTGCCAACAAGCAATCGCTGGTTAAACGAATTGCTGAAGAGCTACCTCGTTATGCTTTGAAGTTTAAAGATCCTTATGAATACAATTTAGCTTTCTCAGAAGATATCGATGACTATTTGAAATACCCCGAATACCCGCTTGGCCATATTAATAAAGCGAAATGGTTTAACATGAATGAGCGAGTTCGTTCGCTAGGCCTAGTTAGAACACAACTTGATATTAATAATTTCTATTTTGATAGCGAGCAAGTACCCAGCACTTTTAGTCCCGGGTTGGTCATCTTATTGCTGTTGCTATTTCTGGTACCGCTAAGCTTTTTATTTTGGTTTAGAAAACACAGAACGCTTACCTTAGCTACCATCTTTCTGACCGCAATCGTAGTTGAATACACCATCGAAAAGTCATTAACTAAAAACCTTTTGCATCGAGAAAAAGCTTCAGTTAACCAACAGCTCAATACGATTACGGCGCAGCTTCAAGGAAATTTACAAACTAATTTATCAATGCTCACAGGCTTTGCTGCTTATATTTCTGCGCGTCCGGATTTGACTTATGAAGACTTCAATCAATACGCTCAGCAATTATTTCGCAAAAACCCCTTGCTGATTAATTTCGCAGCGGCCAAGAATTTAAAAGTAAATTATGTTTATCCGCTAGAGGGCAATGAAAAAGTCATTGGTCTGGACTATCGGCGAACACCGGCACAGGTTGGCATGGTGATGCAGGTGGTCAATACTGGCCAGATGTTGGTCATTGGTCCGGTTGACCTAGTGCAAGGTGGCACCGCTTTTATCGGTCGTGCACCGATCAACACCAGCGATGGAAAACTTTGGGGAATTATCTCCGCGCCACTCGATGCGACTCGACTATTTCAGTTTGCTGAAATTGAGAAATTATCTGAAGGGATTGATATAGCTATCAGAAGCTTTGACGCCATAGGCAATGAAAGCGATGTATTCTACGGCAACCCCGATGTTCTGCTAAATTCAAACCGCTCAAGCTCATTAATAAGTGTTGGTGGTGGTTCTTGGCATATTGACGCAGTTTCTAAAAAGGAGTTGAGCGACTTAAGCGGTGATATCTATGCACTGCGTGGTTACTTTATATTCGCGACGCTATTATTAGCTGTATTTGTTTTATTTCGGTTTAAACAGCAAGAAGAGAAAAATGAGCTACAACGAAAAATAAAGGATGACAAAGTTCTATTAGAATCCGTTGGCAGTGTTGCAAAAATTGGAGGGTGGAAATTAGATTTCGACCTGCAATTTATTAAGTGGTCAGCTTATTGCTCAACCCTGATGGGGCAATCAAAACACTTTACGCCAAAACGATTGGCGGATCTAAAAGAACTTTTTGCGGAAGAAGATTACACCTTGGTTAGCTCCAAAATAAAGCAAGCGGTCAATCGTTCGCTGGCCTTTGATATTGAGGTGAGACTCTCCATTAAGAACAGTGCTCCCGTTTGGCTTCGCATTATGTCTGATGGACTTAAGCACGATGATGAGCAGGCCATAGTCGGGACTATTCAAGATGTTACTAATAAAGTTCTCAGTGCTAAGTTGATTGAGCATCAAGCCACCTTTGATAGCTTAACCGGTCTACCTAACCGAGTGCTCTACAACGACCGTTTAGAAAAGTCGATCGAAATGGCCAAGCGAAAAGAGCAAATACTGGCTGTGTTATTCGTTGACCTCGATCGTTTTAAGCCGATTAATGATAATCATGGTCATCAAGCTGGTGATCGAATTTTAATAGAAACCGCCCATAGAATAAAACAGGCGATCAGAAAATCCGATACTGTATCACGATTAAGCGGTGATGAGTTTGCAGTGATCCTAAATGATGTTAAAGGCTATCAGGATATTCGGCAGATCGCAGAACATATTATTGAAAAAATTCAAACGCCCTATAGCCTCGGCGAAATTTCGGTACATTCAAGCGCGAGCGTCGGCATTGCACTATTTCCGAACGACGCAGACAGCGCTGATTCTTTATTGCGAAAAGCCGACCAGGCGATGTATGAAGTAAAAGGCAGCGGGCGAAATGGCTGTCAATTTTATACTAAAGAGATGCAACGCCGCTCTGAGCACCGCCATGCCTTGCTAAATGACTTGATCGCCGCCGTTAACAATGAAGAACTCGAAGCATATTTTCAACCTATTTACGACTTAGAAAGCGACCAGTTAGTACGCTGTGAGTCGCTTGCTCGCTGGATTAAACCTACAGGAGAGTTTATCTCGCCTGATGAATTCATATCATTAGCGGAAGAATCAGGATTGATCAATCGAATCGATTTATTCATGCTAAAAAATTCCGGTCAATTCTTGCATGAGCTCGAGGACAACATTGGACTTTCGATTAATATATCTCCTCGACTTTTTCACACTAAAGATAAAGCATTGGAAGTGTGGGTTGAAACTATAAAAGAAATTAATTCTAAAATTAGAATTACCGTGGAAATTACTGAAAGACTACTCACCGACGATTCTGAAGCCGCATTAGTGGTACTGAGGGACTTACGCGAGCATGGAATTAAAATTGCGATTGATGATTTTGGTACAGGTTATTCATCGCTGTCTTATTTGATCAAATATCCCGTAGATATTATCAAAATAGATAAGAGCTTCGTTCAAGATATCGGTGAGTCAACTTCCGCCGAAACGCTAATCGAAAGCATATTAGCGATGGCAAAGCAGTTAGATATTTCAGTGGTGGCAGAGGGTATTGAAACCAAAGCTCAGCTTGAATATTTAAAACGCAACGGTTGCGATTTTGGTCAAGGATACTATCTCGGCAAACCGGCTTCAAAACACGATTTTAAGCATAGCTTAGATCAGCTTCATGGACGAACGGCGCAACAGCAACAACAACAGGAACCACAAAGCCAATCGCAACAACAAGCTGGCGGTGGAACGTCAGAATGACAAAGATTTCCGTTGTCATAAAGTATTGGGTCGTTATTTTATTATCCATGGTCGCCTGTACTGCCAATGCCGCCAAATTTCACAATCCGAGTATTAGCTTGCTATATGGCGATAATTATGTGGTGGAGCCTGCAGAACAGCTTACTGTCACATTTGAATATGCAGCCGCTTGGGAGTACATCGACCTATTTATGTTTGCAGAAAAAAAGTTCTACGGTGGTGAAGGCGATAGTTATTATGGTGAATTTTCTCCTCGGCTGAAACTGTATCAGTTTCAATCTGAGCAATTACTAAAAAAATTAACTTTGGCAACAACCTTTGAACGAGGAAAGAATGGCGTAAAGGCCAATTTAATTGGGTTAGGTTTAGACTTTAAAGTCGCGGGTTTTAATTATTTGACCAGTAATTTTTATCACAGAGATGCGCCAAATCGGTCGGGCGACAGTTGGCAAATTACTACCACTTGGGGATTTCCTACCGAGATGTTTAGCTTGCCCTTATTAATCGATGGCTACTTTGATTGGGTCATCAGCAGTAGCGAAACAGAGCCCCACTTTCATTTTAATCCACAAATTAAAATTGATATGAAGAAGCTGACTGACAGCCGTGCGCAATGGTATATCGGTCTTGAATACGACTACTGGCAACAAAAGTATGGCATAGAAAATAGAACTGATTTTGATACTAATCAAAATACGGCCAGTCTGTTATTTAAGTATCATTTTTAATTTAGAATTATTTTGCCAATAGCTCGTTAGCCGATTTTGTTAATCAGTTTTTTCAAGCGATTGACGAAAAGCTTTAGGTGACATTCCAAGCCAGCTCTTAAATGCCTTTCTAAAACTAGCGGAATCGCTGTAGCCGAGTTGATGCGCTATTTCTGAAACTGTCAATCGTGTTGACTTAAGCAATTTTTGCGAACGAAGCGCTCTAATTTCACCGAGGATTTCGGAAAAGCAGGTATCTTCTTTTTCTAAATGCCGATGCATTGTTCGAGTGGAAAGATGCAAGGTTTCTGCAACCTTCCGCAGATTAGGAAATTGCTGTTCTTCACTTAATAAAATCATTCTAATTTTATGTTGTACGGTTTGTCCTGCACGGACTTCTAAGAGCTCTTTATCACAAATTTGCAGAGCATTATTTAAAGCATCTGCATTACCCATTTTAAGAGCTGTATCCAAACTTCCCTTATCCAATATCAACGCCGTATTAGATTGCGAGAAGTCTACTTCACAATCGAAGAACTCTTGATATTCGGAACAATAGGCGGGCTTTTCAAAATCAAAACAAATGCTTGCAACCGGCGAAAGCTCACCGGCAATATGATTGAGCATGGTATATAGAGCGCTTGCCACTGACTCTAACAATGGGCGTTTAATATCTCCGAGTTGATAGCGTTCATAAAGTCGAACTTCAATATTCCGCTCAGCTTCTATTAGTTTAATTTCTAGCAAAGGCGTTCTTATATTCAAATACTTTTCAATTAATGCAAGCGCTTCTCGTATATTGCGACTGGCCATAATGGCAAACCCAAGCATGCCGTGAGTAGTGACGTTGAGCTGCTGTCCAACAATTAACCCTAAAGAAGGTTTTTCGGTAATATGAATAGCCTGGTGAATAATTTCTTTAAATGTTCCGAGTGAAATTAAACTGTTTGCTTTGGAAATATTGTCAAATGATAAACCGTAGTGCTGGGTTAGCTGTTCCAGCTTTTCGGGGTAAGCCTGCAACTGATCAAAAACCTGCTGCAAGTAGTAGGTTGGTATTAATAGGGACTGATTGCTAACTTGCGCCTTCGCCATATACGCACACAGGATTATTCGAATAAATGACCCACAGTGTGAGCATTTTTCAGCCATTTGGCAAGAAATAACCCTTTTTTGTCATTTACGACTCTCAATCATTTAGCCATCGTCAGGCTATACTTGATGATAGACAGTGAGATGCTGGGTTAATTTGACTTTTTATCGTTGCTAAATCGCGCTCAAAACTCACTAAAAATACTTTAAATAAATCACCATGGTTGCTAATGCTAAAATACGCTAAATACTCGCTTTTTCACATAATGGGCCTACTCACCGCGCTGTTTCTTATTTTAGGTGGCAATTTTTTGGTGATAGGACTCGCTTTTTCGATAGTTGCTTTTGTTCTTGGCGACCTGCTGCTTGGTAACGATAGCTCTGCGCCCGAGTACCATCATCCTGGGGTTTTAACTGCTCAGCTTTGGTCAGCGCTACCGCTTTTGCTGCTGATTGTTTTCGCTCTTATTTGGCAAGTTGCTTCGACAGACTTATTCGGTTTTGGGCATTGGTTAGATACTCGTTTTAATTTGCAAACTCTTGAAAATCGAGGCAAGGCTAATTGGTTTCAGCTCACCTCTGGCATTTTATTGACCGGTTTTTATATCGGCATGATCGGCACCATTACTGCTCATGAACTCGTGCATCGAACCCGCGACAAAATATCCTTATGTATTGGCCGCTGGCTACTTGCTTTTAGCTTTGATTCAAGCTTTTCGATTGAACATGTTTATGGCCATCACCGATATGTCAGCACCGATATCGATCCGGCAACAGCACCGCGTGGAAGAAATGTTTATCAACACATCATCATATCAACCATAAAGGGTAACCGAAGTGCTTGGCATATTGAAAAGCGACGACTCGATAAAAAGGGACTAAAGTTTTTTACCCTGCATAATAAACTGCTACGTGGCTACTTAATGAGTGTGTTTTTGCTAATCTTGGCCTACTACCTCGCTGGCACCTCTGGATTATTGGCTTTTATTGGCGCAGGAGTTTGGGGAAAGGCACTCTTAGAGATCGTCAACTACATGGAACATTATGGTTTAGTTAGAGATCCCAAAACACCGGTCGCCCCGAGACATTCATGGAATACGAATAAGCGGATCAGTTCTTGGGCGATGTTTAATCTGACCCGCCATTCACATCATCACGCCAAAGGGATTTTGCCGTTTCATAAGCTAAAACCAATGAGCGATGCACCGGAAATGATCAGCGGTTATTTAAGTACCATTTTGATTACTATGATTCCACCACTGTGGTTTCGATTAATGGCACCAAAACTTGCTGAGTGGGATGCTAAATATGCTTCCGAGCAAGAAAAACAAATGCTCAAATAGAATCAATCTTGTGGTCGACACAAATATTGTGGATCAAGGTATTCTTCAACACCGTAGCGACCACCTTCACGCCCCATTCCGGATTGCTTTTGCCCACCAAAGGGTGCTGCAGGGTTAGAGAGTTTAGCCTGATTAATACCCAGCATACCAAATGATAAATTCACCGCCAACCGTGCTTGACGTTCCGCGCTGCGCGTATAAACATAGCCACACAATCCATGTTCAGTTTGATTAGCCAATTGAACGGCTTGCTGTTCGGTTGTAAATTGAGTTAAACATACTAAAGGGCCAAATATTTCTTGCTCAAAAATAGCATGATTAGCGGTGACGTTTTCCAATACCGTCGGCGGAAAATAGTAACCCTTGTGTGCATGTTGCTCAGCCTGAAAACTGATCACCGCTCCCTCTGCTAAGGCGCTTTGTTCGAGGCGTTTCATTTTTTCAACGGCAGATTGATTGATCAGTGGACCGATGGTATTTAGCTCGACCAAACCATCTCCTATTTGCAATTGTTTAATCTTGTTGATCAGCTTATTTTTGAATTCCAGAAAAATACTATCCTGAACTAAAAACCGATTCGCACTCACACAGGTTTGCCCTGCATTTCTAAATTTACTTGCAATTGCGCCCTCGACTGCGGCATCAATATCCGCATCTTCAAAGATTATAAATGGTGCATTACCACCCAATTCCATTGCGGTTCGAGTGACTCCCTGTGCACACTGAGCCAATAGCTTTTTACCGACGGCGGTTGAGCCAGTAAAACTCAGTTTGGCAATTTTAGGGTGCTGTGATAACAATTCGCCAATGGCTTGCGCGTTAGTCCCCACTACCACATTAAAAACCCCTTTGGGTATGCCCGCTTGCTGGGAGAGTTTTGCCAGTGCCAATGCACTGAGCGGTGTTAGATCTGAAGGTTTTAAGATAACGCTGCATCCCGCGGCAATGGCAGCTGCGGCTTTTCTCATCACCATTGAACAAGGAAAATTCCATGGTGTAATTGCACTCACAACACCCACTGGCCGATTAACCACCAAGGCGCGCTGACCAGCAGGCGCACTAATCGATTGCGGCTCAAACAATTGAGGTGCTTCTTCACTATAGACTTGGGTGTATTCGGCGGCATGCTTAATTTCCGCCATTGATTCGGCCAGAGGTTTACCTTGCTCTAAGGTCAACAAGCGAGATAAATCGACTATATTTTCCAGCATTAACTGCGCCCAATCAGTAAGTCGCTTTGAACGCTCTTGAGGCTCCATTTGTTGCCATTGAAGCTGCGCCTCGCTTGCCGCGTTGATGGCTTTGATCACCTGCTCTATTTCGACTTCGGCTATTTCCGCAATGACTAAATTGGTCGCAGGATTAATCACACGAAATGAGGCTTCTGACGCACACCATTCTCCATTGATAAAGGAACTGCGATTGATAATGGCTTGATTTTTTATTTGTTGCATTAGTCGTGTTCTCTTGCTGCCAGACTAAATTGATTAGAATAGTCACTATTTACGGCTGTGTATATAAACAGATCCCTGACTAAATAGTTTCAGTGTGTTGATTTGGCAAATCATACCGCATCCACTATTTGATAGTGATTGATTTTTAGCAACATTTAGTCATTAGGGAAAAACTAGTTTAGATAATTCCAGCATCCTTCAAAGCGTCGATTTGCTTTTGATCTAAACCAATAGAGCGCAATAATTCGTCGTTATGTTGGCCAAGCGTTGGCGGTGGGTTTCGATATTCTATTTGACTGGTTGAAAATTTTACCGGATTAGCCACTTGCTTGACGCGCCCCGCCATTGGATGGGGCATTTCAATTTGCATTTGCCGATGTTTGACTTGTGGATCATCGAAAACTTGCGAAATGCGATTAATTGGGGCGCAAGGTACCCCGGCCGATTGGCAGATATCTAACCAATATTGAGCGCTTTGTTGGGAAAACTCTGCTTCAAGAATTTCAATCAGTATTTGCCTATTGGCAACCCGCTTTTGATTAGTTGCAAAGCGATTATCGATACCTAGCTCACTGCGACCAAGGGCATCACAAAGTTTTTTAAACTGGCTATCGTTTCCAACAGCCAGCATAAAATAGCTATCTTGCGATTGAACCGCTTGGTAAGGCACGATATTAGGATGTGCAGTTCCATGCCGTTTGGGATCTTGCCCCGTGAGCAAATAGTTCATATTTTGATTAGCCAGCCACGCCACTTGGCTATCGAGTAAGGCTATATCAATATGCTGGCCCTCGCCAGTTTGCTCTCGATGGTATAACGCCGCAGTAATCGCTGACACCGAATACATCCCTGTCATCAAATCGGCGACAGCAACACCCACTTTTTGTGGCCTTCCACCTTGCTCCTCTGGCTCGCCCGTTATACTCATTAATCCACCCATGGCCTGAATAATAGCGTCGTATCCCGGATGCTTTGCATAAGGTCCGCTTTGACCGAACCCTGTAATCGAACAATAGATTATTTTGGGATTAAGCTGTTTAATCGATTGATAATCCAACCCGTATTTTTTTAGCCCATCCACCTTATAATTTTCGACAAACACATCGCTATTTTTAACTAGCCGCTCAATAACGGCCCTTCCTTCAGCTTGTGTGAAATCAATTGTAAGCGATTTTTTGCCACGATTGGCGGCTAGAAAATACCCTGCGTCATCGCTCGGATTTCCTTGCGAATCACGCAGATAGGGCGGCCCCCATTGACGGGTATCATCTCCCACTTTGGGACGCTCTACTTTAATAACATCCGCCCCATAGTCGGCAAGAATCTGGGTGGCCCAAGGTCCTGCGAGGATCCGGCTAAGATCGAGTACTTTTACGCCTTTGAGTGGGCCCGCCATGTATTGAATTGACTCCGAGATTTATTTTGCAGCCTGTTGATTTTTGATATAGGTTACAAGGCCATTGAAAGCAATCGAATCAGCTCCTATTATTGAAGTTAACTTTATTGCCCCGAATTTTGGAATAATACTACATCACCATGAAACGCTCCAACCACATCACCTTAGAAGGCGCTACTCGGTTACGTAATGAGTTAGCTGATTTATGGAAAAATCAAAGACCCGAGGTTACTAAAGCGATTACGGCTGCAGCAGCGGAAGGTGATCGTTCAGAAAATGCGGAATACATTTATCGCAAGAAACAACTAAGAGCGATGGACAGACGCATTCGATACTTGCAAAAGCGTACCTCTGAAATGAATGTGATAGAACACTTGCCAAGCGACCGAGAGACGATTTTTTTCGGTGCTACAGTCACGCTTGAGGATGAACAAGGTGATTTAGTTAAATATCGAATTGTTGGCTCTGACGAATTCGATTTTAAGGAGCATTACATCTCGGTTGACTCCCCCCTTGCAAAGGTGCTTTTGAAAAAGCGAGTTGATGATGAAGTATCAATTCATCTTCCAAGCGGCAGAAAGTACTTTGTGATTACTGCGATTGAGTATTGAGTTTTGGATATCGGATACCGGGGTTCAGATATCGCGTGGCGAGTGGCGAGTGGCGAGAATAGTGTGCCCCATGGCGAAAGAAGCTAAGTTAGACGATTGGAATCGGACAATTATCAGTGTTTGTCCGCTCTGGATTGGGTCACCTTAATGGCTTCTCTTATAGGATGATCAGGAAGCTTCTCGTCTACTATGGAAAGTGCCTCTTTTAAAATAAATTTTGCTTTACCTACTTGATTAAGCTCCAGTAAAACGGCCCCCAAATTATGAAGCGCAAAAGCTCGATTAGGATGTCTTTCTCCGAAAAAATTTTTAGCGACTTGCGCGCTTTGTTCAAAGTTCTTAGCAGCTTCGTGATAGCGTCCTAATTCTTGATAAACTTTACCAAGTCCATTTAACATGTAAACCGTATCGGCAGAGCCTTGTGGAACGAGTTTTTTCGATAGCTCCAGCGCGCGCTCCTGATACGAGATAGCAACTTCATATTCTTTCTCTCTTCTAGCAACATTACCAAGCGCGTATAGCAAACCAATACTCGCAAGGGGTTCCTTTCCCTTGGCTGTGCCCAGTAATTCAAGTGCTTCTTGATAGAGCTTTTTCGCGTCAGAAAATTCGTTGTTTTGATATTTGATTGCAGCAAGGTTTTGTAGCGTATTACTGATATCCGCTTTATTTTTCGGCATTACTGATTTTTGAAGATTAAGAGCACGGAGTAACTTAACTTCTATGGATTCTTGCTCACCTAATCTTTGCAGGACTCGAGCAGACAAGACTAAGCTTTCAATGATTCCTTGTTTATATTGTACTTTTTCACTCAGTCGTAGCACCTCTAGCGACAAAGCTTTACTTTTTTGGTAGTTGCCATTTTGTTCCAAAGCATGGGCTAGCCTGAACAGGACATCAATATAGATGGGATCGGTCTTCTGGTATTTTTGTTCAATTAAAGTGAGTGCTGCTTGGTACTGGTCTTCTGCTTTTTTCCACTCGGTTCGGCTCGCATAGAGCCCACCAATGGTTTGCAATAATTCGGCCTTAATTAAAGGGGTTTGGTTCAATTCTTGCTCGAGTTTCATCGCGCCAAAATCGAGTAGTTCCAAAGCATTTAACTGCTTTCCATTCAGACTATCTGGATGTGTATTTTCGAATATACCGAGCATAAAATTTTTAATCAAAATAGCGGCATCTCGCTCTTTTGCAATCTGCGCTGATTGATTTCTAGTTTCTATACTGTAGTTGAGGGAAGAAATAATTAATCCAATGGTCATTGTTAATATGATAGTTAGACTACTCACCAGTAACAAATTTCGCTTTATAAACATCTTAGTTAAATAGTACTTTGACGGAATTCTTGCTGCCACAGGTTGCTGATTACTAAAACAGTTAATGTCCGCGATTAATTGTTCAACACTAGCGTAACGGTCATTTGGATTTTTTGATATCGATTTGCTGATAATCGCATCTAAATCTCCGGATAGGCGGTTTGCCAAGTTTTTGTTCTTGATAGCTTCAGCACTCGGTTGTGAGCCAGTACAGTCATTTTCTTCGCAAAATTCTAATACGGCTTTACTTGCTAGTAATGGTTGTGATTGTAATATACTCTTATGAACTTCTAATATATCGAGCTGGTTAACTCTATAAGGATAGGTTCCAGTTAATAATTTAAACAAAAGCATGCCAAGTGAATAGATATCCATTGTGATCGCCCCACCGTCACCTCTTATGTGCTCTGGACTAGCATATAAAATGGTCATTGGCCTAAAAGCAGTTGATGTCAGTAAATCACTTTGACTCTTTTCATCTAGTATTTTCGCTATACCAAAGTCAACCAGCTTTACTTGCCCTTGTTGATCTACCAACACATTGTTAGGCTTAATATCCCGATGAACAATTAGCTTTTTGTGCGCATAATCAACTGCGGAAGCGACTTGAAGAAAAAGCTCTAATTTTTGTGATATTGTTAACTGCTCTCGACGACAGTATTCCTCTACGTTCACACCCTCAATGTAGTCCATCACAAAATAAGGGGTATCATGGTCTGCAATTCCGCCATCAAGCAAACCGGCAATGTGTGGGTGTTGTAAGCTCGCGAGAATCGACCTCTCTGAAAAGAAATAATGGAGTGACTTTTCACCCGAGGCATTAATTGGTAAAACTTTAAGCGCCACCTTTTTTTCAAATTGTTGGTCACATCTTTCGGCTAAATACACCGCCCCCATACCACCACGACCGATCAATTCTAGCAGCCGGTAGTTACCAACAACCTTATTATTTGCAAAATCGAATCGCCCATCGAGAATATTCTTTAAACCAAACAAGGTTGATAGCTTGCCAAAGTAATCCTCCGATTTCTCAGCAGCAAGAATCAAGTTGCTCAACTGCGTCTTAAGTTTTGCAT
Organism: Kangiellaceae bacterium; assembly: GCA_965230525.1. Taxonomy (GTDB): domain Bacteria; phylum Pseudomonadota; class Gammaproteobacteria; order Enterobacterales; family Kangiellaceae. Next base: position 1,425,882 of record OZ246008.1, on the reverse strand, counting down.
CTGTTCCACAAGATTCGGATATAAAATTGGCCCGCTCTTTTTCGGGTAAACTAATTACCTCTTCAAATAGTTTTTCAAGTTTTTTTGAAAAGAGCATATTCATCGTTCTATAATTTGAGACCTATATCAAGACTTACAAGAATGATTGAATAATTGTATCAAACCAAATCATGTTTTCGTCGTTTATGATTAAACGCCATGACAGACTAAGTGAAATCGAACTTAATCTTGCTCATTTAATTTAGAGTATAGATAGGCTGAAGCCAACCGCCATTCTCTATTGATTGTTGCGGTCGATGTTTGCAAAACTGTAGCAGTCTCCTCAATACTCATCCCTGCAAAAAATCGGCATTCAACGATACGACACCAACGGGGTTTGTGAGACTCTAATTGGCTAAGCACCTTCTCTAAATTTATCGCCTCTTCAACCGCACTGTCAGATGGAAGAAGAAATTCTTCAAAAACTAAATCGACTTCGTCGCCTCCGCGCTTCGTTGCTTTGCGCCTCTCAGCATAGTTAACGAGAATTTGCCTCATTGCTTTTGCTGCTGTTGCATAAAAATGTTTTCTAGAGCTCCAAGCCTTATTACCTTGCAGTTTTATGAAAGCTTCATGAATGAGCGCCGTAGTGTTGAGCGTTTGATCACCGAACCAACGATTTCGATTAGCTTTGGCAATGATATGAAGTTCTGAATAGATCAGCTCAAATAGTTGTTCAGAGCTTTTAGCGTCCCCCTTACTGGCTAAGTCTAACAGCTTTGTAATTTCATGGGACACGATGCTCTCCTCTTGAACTGAATATTGTTAACAAAAGACTCGAATTAATCAATTATTAAAACACAATACTAATATCTGCCAGAGTTATTCAGAATATTTTTTATATTGTGACACAATTTTTGTTTATTTCCGGTTGGTATCCATAAACAACGAGTTTTAGAAATACATCTTGTTTCGTTAACAGACTTTCTATGGAAAACAATCAAGGAGCTATTCCTATGGGCAATCAATTTAAGAACACACTTTTGCTACTAGTTCATATTTTACTATTCTTTCACATTACAAGTTGCGGTAGTGGAGGCGGTTCTGGTCAAGATGATTCTACAACTGACCCGAACCTTCCACAAACTGTCAATATTAGCATCCAACCTTCGGTTGAAATAACCGAAGGGAATTCAGGGTCAACCGTACTAGAGTATACCGTAACTTTAAGTTCGGCAACCGATAACGAAGTAAAAGTAGACTTTGCGACGGGCGATATTTCTGCGACAGCCGGCATTGATTATGTTAACAACTCTGGTAGTTTAACCTTTGCAGCAGGAGAAACCAGTCAGAATATCGCAATAGAGATTCTAGCTGAACAGTGCTTCGAAGATGACGAAATATTTTCGGTGTCTTTATCAAACGCATCAAGCAATGCCCAAATTGTAAGTTCAACTAGCGAAATATCTATACTTAACGATGACGCAAGAATTCAAGTATCACTTTCTGATGCTATTACCAATGAAGGGGATACTAATACTTCTGTTTTAAGCTTTGCAGTCGATCTCGATCGCCCTAGCTGTTACGACACTTCAGTCAACTATAGTACTAGCGATGTTAGTGCAGAGCAACCAACTGACTATACTCAAACCAGTGGTTTTTTGTTGATCCCAGCAGGAGAAAGAACAAGCATTATTGATGTCGCCATAATAGGCGATACCACTTTTGAGTCGGACGAAACTTTTTCGATCAGTTTATCTAACCCTTCACATCATGCTCTACTGGATTCAGAAAGTGCATTCGGAACAATCTTAAATGACGATCTACCTAACTTAGTCATTATCCCAGCAGAAATAGCTGAGGGAGATAACCAAACTTCAACAATGATTTTTCTTGTTTCTGTTGAAGAATCGCAACAACAAGTTAGCTTTAGTTATTCTACATTTGATATGACAGCTTTGGTATCCGATAGCGATTACCTATTCACCTCAGGAGACATCATAATACCCGCAGGAGAAACTAGTGCAGAAATAGCGGTTGGCATCATCGGCGACAATATTCATGAACCTAATGAAGAGTTTGGACTAAACATTAATAATATAGTAGGCGCAACTTATGATGTTCCTAATGTTATTGGAACAATTATCAATGATGATGAAGATACCACTTCGCAAAATCCCCAGTTAACTATACCACCTCAGTCGGTTGTTGAAGGAGCTGACGGCGAACTAAAAGACATGGTATTTACGGTTAGCCTCGACCAACCTATCACTGATGATCTAAAAATTGCCTACGAATTTATCGCCGACAGTGCTTTACCAACTACAGACTATATCGCCTCGAATGGCCAAATTGAAATTCCAGCGGGCGAGTTAACGGCAACCATTACCGTACAAATAGTTGGTGACGACTTAATTGAAGCAAACAGAAAATTTTTCTTAGTTTTTGAGCGACCACCTGAATCTATCGAATTATTAGACAAACAGGTCACTGCGAGAATAATTGATGATGACTTTCAAGTGGAACCTCCGATATTTTTGGATGTTAATAATGCAAGCATTATTGAGGGAGATAGTGGTACCCAAACTCTTCGTTTCAGCGTCACCTTAACCGAGCCCTTCGACGACACTATCACCGTCGATTACTTAACAGTTGATAAGGAAGCGCTTGCGATTGATGATTACTTTCAGACCTCGGGCACTCTCACACTCCCATCAAACACACAGCTTGCATACATATTGGTTCCGATTGTTGGTGATACCGTGGTTGAGGCAGATGAAACGTTTACCTTGGAGTTAACTAATTTAGTTTCTAGTGGCGATGTCGCGGTGGGAGATTCAAGCGCAACTGGTTTAATTGAAACAGATGACCCGTTTACCGATCTATCCATATCTGACGCAGGCAGTGAAGAAGGCAATGCAGGGCAATCTGATTTAATCTTCGAAGTTAAATTAAGCACTCCATCAAGTCAAGATGTAAGTGTCGACTATAATGTGGTCGATGTAACGGCGACAGCTTCAGATGATGACTACTCACCTACTAGTGGCACTTTAGTTATTCCGGTTGGTGATATCGAAGCCGAAATAAGGATAGCTATTATTGGTGATACCAGCAACGAACAAGATGAAATTTTCACCGTTGAACTAAGCAATATTAGCAACAATGCACACCTCCACAATTCTTTCGCTATCGGCTCAATTATTAATGATGACAATAGCGTTGGCTGGGGCATTCCTCAAAAAATAGATCCTCTTGGCGTAGGGAAAGGTGCGGGAATTCTACCTAAAATTGACGCGACTCATGAAGGTCATGTGATTGTCAGCTGGTATGACACCGCATTAGCCGGTGGAGTAGGTCTACTTTCTACCCATTATTCTCCAGAGCAAGGATGGCGCTCTATCTCAAACCCATCTAGTGATTCCGCCAACGATTTTGATGTCAGTATATCTTCTTCCGAACTTTCTTTTGCTGGGTGGGCTAGTGGTGAAGCTTCTGTAAATCGATATGATAATGAAGCTGGTTGGGGTCTGGAGCATGATCTCTTGGAAAGAGAAATAGAACATCAGGATACTCGCCTTGTGAGCGATCAAGCTGGAAATACATTCGCTATTTGGAACTCAAAAATATCAAATTCTCCTGCTCTATTTGACCTTTCATATAGTCTGTTTGATCCGATCCTAGGAACTTGGTCTGAAGCTGAAAAAATTTCCGAAGGACGTGGAGGCACCCCCCTTGAGATCGCATTAGACAAGGACGGACCATCACTGAGGGCTATTGCTGTGTGGCCCATGAACACGGTAAATGATGACGGTTTGCTTACCGGTTTACATGCTAGCTTTTACGACCCGAGCAGCAAAATGTGGGAGCCTCCGCAGGAGGTGACCGATGAATTTCCTGGTTTACCAGGCGAATACCTACTTGGTTTTAACCCACAGGTCGATATGGACACTAATGGCAATGCGATGATTGTCTGGAATGATACTACTGGGTCAGGCTCACTAAAAAATGGACGAGTGTTGGCTAAGCGCTATGATCAAAACACCGGTTGGAGTAACGTTATTCAACTTGATCACAGCTTTGAAACTTCTGAATATGCCGATGTGAAATTTGACCAACAGGGTAATGCTGTGGTGATGTGGTTAGAACGTTCCGCAAGTGATGATCTTTACGACATTTACGCGCGACGATACATTAACGTTTCGAACAGTTGGAATCCCGGCTTGCTTCAGCCACCAACCTTGATCGCTGATTCCAACATCGAATTAAGAACAATGCCCCACGGAATATCTGATAGCGAATTTGACCTCCCAAACTTGGCTGTCGACACATTAGGAAATGCAATTATCAGCTGGTCACAAGACGTAAACGCCACGGGAGATCGAATTATTAGAGCGAGCCGGTTTTCCATCGATGACAGCACTTGGTCTGCCCCTGAACCTATTAGTACAAACTTAATAGGCGAAGATGCTGGGCTAGTTAAAGTGGTGATCAATAATAGTGGCGATGCAATTGCTGTTTGGGAGCAAGAAGACTCTTTGACAGGGAATTACCAAATTTGGCTCAATAAGTATGTCGCCCCTATACTGCCAACTTTAACCACTAGTCAACCGACAGGGGGACCCAAGCAATGATATTGAATTTAACAAGCGCCTTAGGTCTGTTTCGTCATTTAACTTCTAGCGCAAAGAATACGCTCGTTATTAATGTTCTAGTCATTGGTTTGGTAGCTCACTCTCTTATGGCATGTAAAATCAAAGATTCCGAGTCTGAGCAATTTCAGAGTATAAAGGAAGTTAGAGAAATCATAGTTGGCAGTACAACAAGAGAGTTTATTGTCTACCTCCCCGCAGAAGTACAACAATTAGATACTGTTCCGGCTGTATTTATGCTTCATGGCACGGGTGGAGATGGAGAAAAATTCTATAACTTTTCCCAATGGAAAGAAAAAGCCGACCAAGAGAATTTTATCGCCGTTTTTCCTTCGGCTTTAATTCACTGCTTTCGCCAAGACCGTAATTTAAATGGCGAACTCTATGATCCCGGAGAACTAAGAGTAGAGTCCAAATGGGCAGCCGGCGATTTAGGTGAGCCTCATATGCCTCTTTGTACAGACGAAGAAGTCTCTTTGCTGAGTAGCGAACAGCAAGCATTAGTCGACCACCCACTCGCAGATGATGTCTTATTTATTGATTCTATTTTGAATGTTCTAACGGTCGAATATAACGTGGATATGAATCGTGTTTATGCCTCTGGCTTTTCAAACGGCGGCGTGATGACGTCAAGGCTTTCTGCCGAGCTTTCATACAGGTTTGCATCAGTCGCTGCCGCAGCAGGAGTACTAAGTGTTGATCCCATACAGGCAAGGCCACATTCGTTTGTATTTAGTGTTGGTACTGATGACAGTCGCTTTATGCAACTCTTCGATGTTTCTGAAATACCACTCACTGAAGCGTTGTTCAACGAAGTTCCCGACTTCGGTCCAACAATAGTCGACCCTCTGCTTGCTACATTGCAATTTAGACCAACCTACCAATTTAGTGAGATGACAATCAATTCCGTCAATGTAAGTCAATTTCAGTTTTCTGACTCAATAAATGAAAACGAAGATGAGTTTGTTGTACTGGTGATTGATGACTTAGAGCATCAATACCCTAATGGTACAAACCATCCGGTCATATTGGCTGACTACCTTTGGGAATTTTTTAAACAGAAAAGCATCGCGGGTTTTTAGCAATACTTTGTTAATAATGCGAGTAAGGCTTATGCATAAAAACTTTTGCTATAAACCTGCTGTTAACGACTGAACATACCCACTTTACGTTGACTACTCGACCAAAAGTTCGCCCACTTGCGGCGCATTGAGTCGGGGCCAGAGTTAGCCGCTTCTTGTCGTCCGGCGTTGACCAATTCGTCTAACAGTTGATGGGCTGCTTCCTTGCCATGGGTATGTTCGAGCAGCCGCCGGTAAGCGTAAAGAAAATAGTATTTACCGCGATTGTTTGCACGATCATATTTGTATTTCATAATATCGGCAATCAGTTGCTGCGAATATTCGATTTGATTTTCATCCAATTTCATCGATAGCAAATCGCCAGCCATTTCCACCATTTGAGTAGCGTCACTACAGGGTTGGCTACAATTCCCTTGCCATTCGGTATGCATGTAATACTCTAAAAAAAACTCGTAGAGTGGCATAAATTCTCGATTGGTTCCTTTAGCCAAGTCCCAGCCCATTTGCAGTGGGTCATTCTGATTCTTTAATAAAAAAGCATAGGCCACTTTAAATTGTCGATGGCGTTTGTCATCACCGGTATTAGCTTTTAGATAGGCTGAATATTCCTCCGATGTATAATTCATAGGATCAAAGTATTTAATTGCCACCTCATTCCACCAAATCGGTTTAGCCACCGCCGCTTCAAGCGCTGGCCAAGCGGGCCAGCTTTTTTCCAGTAACAATTCTTTTTTAATTACCTGGTTGGATTGTGAATCAAAAAACAAACTAATCAACAATGGAATAAAAAAGGCCGCCACTAACGATAATTTTGAACGAACAATTTGGCTTTGAATATTTTGTTGATGACGAATTAAGGTTCGCGTAATTAAATAGACAAAAACAATAATGAGCAGCAAAACTAACGAACCTAACCAAAAATGATGCGGCATACGTATTTGGGATTTGGGCTGAGAGAATTCATTGTAATAAATCGATATCTCTTGGCCTTTTTCAACCAACGGATAGACTAAGGGCGCCAGCTCTGACTCGAGCTCAAACTTTTGCTTCACATAAGGATTTTCAAATTGATAGGTCACGGTGTAGCTGGTCGAATAGTGACGCGAGTTACTTGTTTTGCTTCGATAACTCGATTTATCGACAATTTCCGCAGACAAAACTTGGCTATTGTTTAGGTACCTGATGCGGTCAGCGATCTGCCATCCGAGTGTGAATAACAATAGAATCAGCGCTGACCAAAAAATATAGGTAAAAACCAATGAACTCTTGGAGTTATTTGGTCTTTTGGGTTTATGGTGACTAGACATCAGAACTTTCGTTGCTCGAGCCGCTAAGCATTTAAATGATTCATTTACCAATAATAATAGTCGACCTCAGCCAGTTTAGTTGAGTAAAGTTATGCTAATTACCAACTTACCCCATCCAAAAGCCTTTTCGATGGGATACACCTAGGGTCTTACGACAAGCACTACAGAAATAAATATAGCGTTTACCTAGAAAGGTTTTCACTTGGTTATACCACAGGTTTCGAATAGGCTTTTCACAGTGGGGACATAAGGGGGTGATATCGTTTTTTTCTTCTGCGTTGATCATAAGTATCTCCTAACTTTGTATTTTTGCAACCGATAGATAACCCAACGAAGATAGGCTTTTTTTATTCCAAGGGCCTTGGCAAGGGCAACAGCAATTAGCTGACCTTAAGCTAATATTACAAATTCAAATTTTTTCTAGCTTAGTGAAAGTGCATGTCGGGTTTGTTGATTGCAAACAAAAACGCCACGATAAATCGTGGCGTTTTTTATTAAAAGCAATGCAGTTTCTAGTTATTTCTGAGAAATAATCACCACAACGCGTCTATTTTTGTATCGGCCTTGTTCGGTGTTGTTATCGGCAACTGGTTTCAATTCTCCGTGGCCAACAATTTCAAAAGCATCGTCAGGCAAACCCGTTTTCTGTTTAAGAATTTCAGCAACCGCAGCTGCACGAGACTCAGAAAGCGGTTGATTATTCACTTGCTTTCCTCGCCAATCAGTGTGACCTTCAACAGTAACTTTAACTTCACCACGTTGCTTTATTTTTTCTGCCACTTCGTTGATCTCATTTAAGAACTCTTGTTTAACAACCGATTTTGCAGTATCAAACTGAACACTCAATGTGATGGTTTCTAATAACGGACATCCATTGACATTGACTTGAGTTCCGATAGGTGTTGCAGGACAACGATCGCTTTCATTAAGCACACCATCACCATCCAAATCAGGGTTTACTACCGGTTGAGGCTTTTCGACCGGCAATGTCTTTTCGGCCGGTGGCTCAACCGCTGGAGTGGGCTTGTTAACAGACTGAGGTTGACGGCTACTCGAACTGCCAAAATATTTCGCTAATGTTAAACCAATCACTCGCGCATCTTTGTCGTAAGACGTTAAATCGAGTCTCGCAAACCAGTTATCGGTAAATCGCCACTGCACTCCAGCGCCAAAGGTTAGTTGAGTACCATAGTCTTGGTCGACATACTGCCCCTGCTTTGTGTCCATAAATGACAAGCCAGCTTTGGCATAAACATTCCATTCTTCTTTTTGATCCTTTAACCAATAACCAACACTTGCGCCAAATGCTTGGTAATCAACATTTAGAGTTTCGCTAATACTTGGATTTAGATTGTTCATTTTAGCAGCGCCCATATCTTCATAGGCAGCTTCAACAAACAGATGCTCGCTAAACGGAAAACCGGCAATGAGTTTAAGCGCGGTATCGGAATCATCAAATGTTCGCCACGCCGTTCCATTAGGATCGGGTCTTAACTTAGATACCCCAATACCGCCACCTAAGTACCAACATTCACCGTTACCAAAGGCTTCACCAAATTCACAGGGCTCGTTTGCTTGAGCGCTCAATGAAACGAGGGAAGCAAAAGCAACGGCTAATGTAGCAAGCTGCTTTCTTCGTGTGACTAATAACAATCCGAATAATGCGATGACAACTAGCAAGTTGCTAGAGCCCGCACCGGTAAGTCCTGTTTCTACCATACCAGCGGCCTGCAAGCGGTCGTTAATGCCGTCATTGTTAAAGTCACCATTTTCATCTCCATCGTTGATTCCATCGTTATCTGAATCTGGATCAATGTGATTGCTATCACCGTCACCATCAGTATCTTCGTTACCTTCTTCTTGATCCAAAATTCCATCGTTATCCGAATCGGGATCCAAATAATCAGGTAGGCCGTCGCCGTCCGAATCATCTGAGCCTTCTTCTTCATCCAATAAGCCATCCGCGTCTGAATCAAGATCTAAATAGTTTGGTCGTCCATCACCATCGGCATCATCAATTCCCTCTTCTGAGTCAGGAATGCCATCGCCATCAGAGTCAAGATCTAAATAATTTGGTATGCCATCACCGTCAACATCGAGAGTGCGTTCAACGCTATCTAAAATACCGTCACCATCGCTATCAAGGTCTCTGAAATTAGCGATACCATCGTTATCCAAATCAACTTGGTTTTGAGTGGCATCATCAATTCCATCTGAGTTGGCATCAACACCGCCAGTCGCATCAACATCTACCGCATCATCGATCCCATCACTATCTGAATCGACACCCGACAACGCAACCAGTACTTGCTCCTGACTATCGCTTATGCCGTCGTTGTCTGCGTCAGTATCAAGATAATCAGGAACGCCATCAGCATCGGTATCGACTTCCACAAACAGATCATCAACGCCGTCGTTGTTGACATCTAATCCACCGGTATTATCAACATCGTAGGTATCATCCAAACCATCTAAATCAGAGTCATTACCTGACGGTGCAGGACGATCCGTTTCAAAGGCGTCAGATAAACCATCGTTATCACTATCACGATCAAGATAATCCGCTACAGCATCACCATCTGTATTGTCTGTACCTTCCGTGATATCCGCAATACCATCGTCATCTTGATCGCGATCAGCTGGACGAGTTCCGTGCACATCGGGCATTAAATCAAATGAATCATCAATGCCATCGCCGTCATTATCAACCGTCGAGTCTATCTCCCCATCGCCATTGCCATCGAGATCAGCGTTATCGGTACCGTCAATATCGTTAGTGCCATCGTCATCACTATCAACATCTCTAAAGTCAGCGATACCATCACCATCAGTATCAATCGGGTCATCAACTAGAACGTTTTCATCATCTTTTAACGCATTTTCGTCGTCATCAGTTACCCCAGCTTCTACCGTGTCAAACAGGCTATCGTTATCGCTGTCAAGATCATGCATATCCGGTACGCCGTCACTATCAGTGTCAACCACCGAACCATCATCGTCGATTCCATCGTTGTTGATATCAAAGCCACCGGTTATATCGACGTCATAGGAATCATCGATTCCATCGCCGTCAGTATCGTTTCCGGTAATTCCAGACTCAGCGGTATCGGTGATCCCATCATTATCACTATCAAGATCTAGATAATCAGGAACGCTGTCTCCGTCTCGGCCGCTTTGTGGATCGCGCAAATCATCGACACCATCACCGTCTGTATCGAGTCCTCCGGTCACTGACGCATCGAACGCATCATCAATTCCATCACCGTCGCTATCAGCTCCGCCGGTCTGGTCAACATCAACATTGTCATTCAGCCCATCGCCATCAGTATCTTGTTCGCGCAATACAGACTCAATCACATCGGGAATACCATCGCCATCACTATCAATATCTAGATAGTCTGGGGTGCCATCTTGATCGGTATCGATTGCAATGATGTCATCGTCGATGCCATCACCATTGGCATCGGTTCCGCCAGTTTGGTCAACATCAAAACGATCGTCGATACCATCACCATCTTGGTCATTTCCTGATACACCAGACTCTACTGAATCTAAAATACCGTCATTGTCACTATCAACATCTAGGTAATCAGCAAGCCCGTCGCCATCAGAGTCACCAGTACCTTCAACAATATCAGGGATGCCGTCGCCGTCTTCATCGGCACTGTCATCTAAATAGTTCGGCGTGCCGTCGCCATCAACATCACCTGTGCCTTCTTCGGAATCGTCTACCCCGTCCCCATCTGAATCTTCATCTAAATAATCCGGTGTACCATCACCATCGGTATCCACGTCACCTTCGATACTGTCATCGATTCCATCGCCGTCAGAATCAGGGTCTTCACTGTTTGGTATCCCATCGCCGTCAGCATCGTCATTTCCCTCAACATCATCTGGAATCCCATCACCATCGTTATCAGGGTCGCTACTATCAGGATTACCATCGCCATCAGTGTCCAACAATAATGTCAATGAAATGGTCGCAGGTGCAGAATTTTGCGTGCCATCATTTGCGGTAAAAGTGAAACTGTCGGATCCAACATAATCGGAATTTGGCGTGTAGGTAATATTCGCGCCAGTACCACTAAGTGTTCCATTGCTTGGATTAGAAGCAATTGAAAACGTCAGAGGATCTGAATCATCGTCAGTCGCTGTCAAGGTGATATTAATTGCGACATTTTCAGCACCGGTTAAAGATTGTGAGTCCGCCACCGGCGCATCATTGACCGCGCTGACATTAATGGTAATCGTTGCCGTATTGGAGTCCACAGTGCCGTCATTGGCAATAAACGTGAAGGAGTCAGCACCAAAATAATTCGCGTTGGGCGTGTAGGTTAAATTGGGTGCTGTACCTGAAAGTACACCGTTGCTAGGGCCACTGGTGACGCTATAAGTCAGCGGGTCAGCGTCGGCATCTGTGGCAATTAAAGTAATTGCCGAGGGCGTATCTTCTACCACTGCCACTGTTTGTCCGCTTGCAACAGGCATATCATTCACATTGCTCACATTCAAGGTAACGGTGGCGGTGTTCGAATCTTGCGCGCCATCGTTAGCAACAAAGGTAAATGAATCGTTGCCAAAAAAGTTGGTGTTTGGAGTGTAAGTCAAATTAGGCGCGGTACCCGAAAGCACACCATTGGTTGGCCCACTGACAACCGTATAGGTCAAGGGAGAAGATTCAACATCCGATGCCGTCAAAGTAATTGCGGTTGGTGTTTCTTCCACCACAGCTACAGTTTGTGAATCCGCCACCGGCGCATCATTGACCGCGCTGACATTAATGGTAATCGTTGCCGTGTTGGAATCCACGGTACCGTCATTGGCAATAAAAGTGAAAGAGTCAGCACCAAAGTAATTCGCATTCGGCGTGTAAGTTAAATTAGGCGCTGTTCCAGAAAGCACGCCATTGCTCGGCCCACTGATAACGGTATAACTAAGGGTATCTAAATCCTGATCCGTCGCAGTTAAGGTGATTGGTTGCGCAATATCTTCAACCACCGCAACGGTTTGATTGTTAGCCACTGGCGCATCATTAATATCGTTAATATTAATGGTAATGGTCGCAGTGTCAGTTGATGCTTGGTCGGTGACTTCAACCGTTAAAACATATTGATCAGTCGCCTCTTCATCAAGCGCGCCGTTAACGGTAATTTCTCCTGTTAACTCGTCGATTACGAATACGTTACCCGTATTGCCGGCTGTAATTGTGAACTCTAGGAAATCGCCATCCGGATCGTTGAAGGTTGGTGTTCCAACAACCGTGCCATTAGCACTATTTTCATCCACATTAAAAGTGCCATCATCAATCGTCGGTGGCGTATTAGCAGCGGCAACGATAGCAGTCACGGTTTCTTGGGTGGAGTTTCCAAAAACATAGGTATCAATAAATGTCTTGTCCCCTATTCCGCTTGGGTTAAAGCTTCCCCAAGTATGGCGATGTGGGCCTGTGACAGCGGTACTCGAAAGAACTCCGTCGGGTAAATTCGAACTTCCACCCAACAAAGTTTCATCATCCCAATAAACCTGCGTTCCCACGACTGTCGAGGCATCCGTCGCTTGAAGTATGGTCAAACCATCATCATCTCCGGTGCCATCGTCATTGGTTCCACCGCCACTGGTTTCAGCATCTTCGGCGATAAAGTGATATTCACCGACTCGCAATTCTAAACGTACCGGGTAACTCGCATTCGGCACTACATCACCCGACGCATCGGTGCCATCCCAATTAACCACGCTCTTTATATTGGCGGTCATCCGGCCGAGCAAAAGACGGTCATTAGCGCCAAACTGACCATCTCGGTTTATATCAATAGTAATCGCGTAAGTGCCATCCACATCAGGCGTGAACTCAAAATTACCGGTTTCTTCTATGGCGTCACCATCGGGTGAAATAACTGCATCGTTACCGGCATCATCAACAAACACTAACGTGTCAGTTAGTGCTGGAAATTGGGTTGGTGCCGGTGATGGGTTTGCTGCGGTTGGGTAAGTTAAATATACGGGGTATTTATCGGTAACGCTATTACCTGAAACTGGCGCTGAAATTCCTGAAAGTGGGGCATCAAGCCCTAAGTCGTTAGCCAAGATATCGTAAACATTACCCGAAAATTCTTGTAAATCTAAAGCCCATACGTAGTTTGTATTCGGAAATCCGCCAGGCACAAGAATAAACATTCGCCCAGTTGCGCCAGCCGCGATATCAAAGGAGTCGGTGTCAAATATCCAGTGGTAAGAAAACACGTTACCCACTTCGGCAGTTGCATCAACTGGGTCGTTTGGCGATCCACCGTCAACAACAGAAAAGTCCCAACGATCATAATTAGTACTGTCATTTTCCAATTGAATCGCGTAGACACCAGCACTAGGCACCGCAAATTCCATGATATCACCCATAGCTGGGGTTCTTGGTAATGGGTTAGTCATAGGATCGGCGCAATCAATGTTGGCGCCAACCGAAGACAAACTCGCAAGCGAAGTATTAGCGGTGTATTGGTCCGCAACCACAGTAGTATCAAATATTTCTGCGTTGACAGTCGCCGTATCGTCGCCGCGCTCACAAAGGTGCACTCGAATTAAATCACCCGCGTTAGGAACATGAATGAAAACTGTGGTTGTTGAACGGAGTGGCTGATTTAACGCCGTGCCAAATTGATAAATTCCTTCCGCTTTAACTGCACTGGCGAGGAACGAGACAAACAACACAATTATTGGCGCGGAGACCCGGCGAATAAACGAACTTTTGCGCATACGTGGCTACCTAAGAATTATTTGAAACAAAAAGCGTAAGTATATAAAAGATTTGAATTTTTGCAGCATAAATTCAATGTTTTTTTGTATTTTGTGAACATGTAACCTTAATTCGGTGCGAAAACCGTCGGCATCTCAGAAGCAACCATTAAATTTCAGCCTATGATTGCATTTTAATAGGCCGAAACACACGTTGATGAAATTAATCGAGCAACTGATAAGTTGAAGGATGTGATCTGCTCCCAAAAACTTTAAACCATTGATATATAATGGTTAGTTAAATTGGATGTTTTGTCGCATTTAGTCGATAGATTACAAGGGTTGCCAAAAATATGAAAAAGGCACTAATAGTTGATGACTCTCGCCTCGCCTGCAAGGTGATGGCCAATATGCTGGGATCAATGGAAATAGAGAGTTTTTCTGTCTACTCTGCTGAAGACGCGCTTCAGTACCTGCAAACTCATATTCCGGATGTTATCTTTCTTGACCACACCATGCCGGGAATCAGTGGTTTAGAGTTGATTCAACTTATAAAAGATAAACCTTCCCTAACAGAAATACCGGTTCTGATGTACACCGCCAAAGAGGGCAAAATCTATGCAGAGCGAGCAAAACAACTCGGTGCCATAGAGGTACTTCCTAAAGGCTTAGAAAAAAATGTTTTGACCCGGGTTTTATCAAAAATTGGATTACTCTCGCCCGAAGTGGAGCAAACTCGACCGACTCCCGCATCACCTCCAACTGCGACTACACCGACTTCTGGCGGCAATCATGTTGTTCAAGATCTTGCCGCTGGGCGAGAAGGGCCAGTGTGGCAATCGTTTTGGGTTCAGAAAGCCGAGCCCTATTTGAACAAGACAAAGTTAGATTATGTCAACGAAATTCAACTCAATACCAAACTACAAACCCGACAACTAAAAAGAGAGTTTCACCAGACGTTGGAGAGCTTTGAGCACGCTGTTTTTCACAGAATGCAATCACATAACGAGTTTATTGAAGCGCAAGAGCAGCTGACAAAAAAGTTCTATCGAAAAGTCGCCATAGGTCTTGGTGGATTTGGTTGTTTTTTATTGCTGCTGGTGTTCTCACAATTGTGGCAACTGAAAGATAAAAATCAGCAATTACTCGCGTCATTAAGTAGTTCTAGTGCCCAACAACTCGAAATTGAACAACAAATACTTCGCTTAAACCAGCGTCTTGAATCTCTTGCTAAACTACCTCAGACTGAACCAACTAATAATGATGAGCCTTATCAGGGCGCTGCATTGGTTGATCAGAATGGCGAACTTATTTCTGAGTTAAGGCCTGTCAACGCCAGCGGCGAACTATACACCGGAAAAACTCAAACAGGTTATCAACTTGTAGTGAACTCCCAAGGCGAACTAGGGCTACCCATCAAAGAACGCTACTATTTAGCTGAGAACTGTGAAGGAGATAGTTTTGTCGACTCGCCAAGTGGCTCAATTTTAAAAGATAGTAACGGCGGTATTTGGTATGTTGATCGTTTATCTTCTGCCATGCTATTAACAGTCAAATCAAAACTTAACGACAACAACACCTGTACCTCGGTGGACGACGAGCTACTTAATTTAAACCGTTTACATAAAAATCAAATGATCGAGACTGGGATTAATAGTGAACAATTAACCGAGTTATATTTCAACTACTAAACGGCAACAACAAAGTCATAGTACCTAAACTGCATTTGCAATAAAAAACTAATGCATTGGTATAAGTGATACGTTTTGGCTTACTCAATGTTAACTTGATTAAGCCCAGGTTCATCAGGTAGCTCGAAATTTACTTTATAGAGCCCAGCCTTATTGAGTAACGTTATTTTCCAACCAAGCCGAGTCGCTATACGGCTCACTAAATACAATCCCTGCCCTA
The DNA here is from genome assembly GCA_965230525.1 of Kangiellaceae bacterium. Taxonomy (GTDB): domain Bacteria; phylum Pseudomonadota; class Gammaproteobacteria; order Enterobacterales; family Kangiellaceae. The sequence continues at coordinate 1,410,228 of OZ246008.1, read as the reverse complement.
TTCCTGCACTGTCCGGTTGCCTTATATTTGGCTGGGTCATCGCCTCCGAGCTAACAACGAACTGACTTGTTGCGCGATTAGTGAAACTGAGCTGCTTATTCTCTAATACTATTTCTAAGGAGTTTTCACTGGCATAATTTAGCGCATTTTCGATTAGGTTGTTAAAGAGCAACATCATTAGTTCTGGATTGCCGAGTACTGTCACTTGCTCTGCAACCTTTACATGAACTTCAAAAGTTTTCTCTGCTAACTTTTGTTCATAGAGCAATACACTGTCTTCGAGCACCCCACGCAAATTGACGTGTTTGAGAGGCAGGGTTTCCGAGCGAGCCAAAGCTAACAAAGTTTTAACTATTCGAGTAATTTTGTTTGCACTGTTAGTGAGCTTTTTGAGATCGCTTTGTTGCAATTCGCGTTGCTGAGAAAGCGTTAGGGTATTGTTAATCACTGTGAGTGGGGTACGCAATTCATGACTGACATCGCGATTAAAGTCACTTTCACGTTTGAGTGATGCATTCAACGCCCGCAGCGTCGAATCAATGGTCGAAGCAAGATATTCAATTTCATCTCCGGTTTTAAATTGCGAAATATCTAGCTGACTATTTTGGTTCGATTGCTTTTCCAATTCACGAGCTAAATGAGAGATGGGTTTGGTGGTCCGTAACGCAATTCGATAGGCAAGCCAAATCGAAAACATAATTGCAAGGGTCAGCAAAGTAATCGCAATGGGCAACAGATTACTTGAGTGGCTAGACACTGATAAAAAGTTGGTTACATCCGCAACTAGCCAACCAATTTGCTGCCCTTGAGTTTTTAGATCGACAATATGATAGTGATGGTTTGCGTCAGAAAAAACTTCCGTGGTTTGTGGATTTTTTAGTTTTGCTTCAACAATATCTTTGGGTGCCGCTGACAAGTCAGCGTAAAACGTCATATACTCTAATCGTGCGGTCGGCTGGAGATTGCCTTGCTGATAAGACTCGAGCAAAACATTGGCTTCATGGGCAAGTATCTTCTCTAGTATGGAATCCTCAATCGAAAAAGCTGCCAGCAAACTCACCAATGAAAAAGATAACGCAACCAACAAGGTTAAGCCGCCCAAAGAGATAAATACCTTACGCTCAATTGAACGCTTAATCCTCATCATCAATCACCAATTTATAGCCAACATTTGTTATAGTTTTTAACATTGCGAATTCAAAGGGTTTATCCAAAGAGTTTCGTAGACTATAGATATGCGATCGCAAGGCATCACTATCCGGTTGCTCGTCTCCCCACACCGCGTGGATCACTTGAGTCCTTGAAACGGCTTGCGGATATGCGCGAGCGAGACTATGCAAAATTTTGAATCCAACGTTGGTTAGCTTTAATGAAATTCCGGCACGTGATGCAGTATGAGCACCTTGATCAACAACCAAATCACCTAGCTCTATTCGCTTACTTTGATGAAGCTGAGCTCGCCTAGCCAAAGCCTGGCATCTAAAGCTTAATTCTCTAAATTCAAACGGTTTGGTGACATAATCATCGGCCCCTAAACCAAACCCGAGTTGTTTATCTTCAATCGCATCTCGAGCCGTTAGCATAAGCACCGGCAAATACACTGGCGACTGGTCTTTTATCTTCCGGCAGACTTCCAGCCCATCAATGTCTGGTAAGTTAAGATCAAGCAACACCACATCAAATGGATTGGCCAATGCCAGCGCAACCCCTTGTCGACCAGTGCTCGCCCAATCAACCACCCAACCAAGTTCTTGCAAGTACTCACATAGCTGGGTCGCTATATCTTGGTTGTCTTCAACCAGTAGAATTGACAATTGTTTCAAACTAAGCAGCCGCCAGGGAAATTAGAGTTTAACTATTCTAACGAATTTTTAGTGAAATGGGTGTGAAAGGATTTTTCGAGACGTTTTACAGTCGCTGGCTCATTAATCGCTTATCCAAGGCGGCAAATAGCGACGTTGAATAGTAACCGCTTCCAAGTTAATGCCTTGAACGATAAGGGCGTTGCCCTTATTTGGCTATTTTTCGCTGGATTCCGTCAAGTGATTTTGTTGAGTCGCTTGCAGCTCTTTGCCTTGCATTTCTAACTTTTTCTCTTTTGTCGCTTGTTTTTCAAGCGCTACAATTTGATCCGCTTGCTCATCGGTAATTTTGTGTATTGTCTTAATATGACAACGCTGCTCAGGGATACTCGGAACAAAAATTGAATCAAATTTGGCATTTAATGAAGAATCCGTGCGGTGAATACCAATGGTTGTGGTAAAAGGTAATTCGAAACAAGGCCCTCTTAAGGTAATAAAGTATTTACGCTTTGGTGAGGTAGAAAGGATTAAATGCCGGTGGCCCAACTCTTGCCAACCATAAAATCGAAAAGCGCGAATCCGATCTTGCGACTCAGCTTTAATCTCTGTTAAGTAGTCGGCAAACAGCTTTTCTCTTTCTTCGCTGGTAAGACGGTTCGAGGCACAGGCACTTAACAACCCCAAAAAAACAACCAATGTGAGTACTTTTTTCATCGAGATATCTCCTGCAATAATTGGAATCGAGGCTCACTGACACCCTGCAGCCCTACAAAAGCGGCTCTAAAACAGCCATTCTATCAGACCCTTATTTTAAGCGAGCGTTCAATCAGTCGATTTGATAGCATAAGTGAATACGACTCGGTTTGCAGTTAACATTGCGGAATTTATCGGATTTGGCGGGAATTTATTTGCCAAACAAAAAGCCCCTTATGCAAGTAACACAAGGGGCTGCGCTAAGGAGAACCTCGAGCGGCAAAGCTTGATTAACTACTCGATATCAACTAAATCATTGTCAAAATCGTTATCATCGTCGATATCGTAGGAATCATCATTATCGGAAGAGACCTGTGAACTTTGCACTTTTTCTTGATCAACCAACCAGATTTGACTGCGAGACTTAATTCGTAGATATTTCATCCAAATTTTTTCTTCCAAAGATTCCGCTGGCACTTGACCTTGCACTACCTGAAGAAAGTGTTTGTCATCGTCATTAGGATTGCTCACCAGCCCTTGCTGTAACGCGGTAAACAATGAACCAAATCGCTCTAAGAGATTTGCCTCAAAGATTGTAAAATCGCCACTGCGGCTGAAGTTATAGGGAAATTTTTGTTTGTCGTAAAACCGCTTAGCAAGATAAAACTCTCTTGTTTGAGGGGTTCCTTGAATATCTAGCACTGAACTCATTTACGTCGCCTCGATGTGTTGACCTAATCACTGTAACGAATCAACTTTTTAACCGAATGTTGAGCTAAAATAAAACAAATAAAACTAAAGGTTACGATAAAAATGTTTTATGATTCAGCCACCGGTTGTTATCGATAGATTACGCCTTTGGCGACCAATCATTTAGAGCGGAGAATTGCGTGGATATTCAACTGCTTAAGACCTTTCTGGAAGTAAAAACCACTCGTCACTTTGGCCGAGCAGCAGAAAATTTATACCTGACTCAAGCTGCCGTCAGCGCGAGAATAAAACAGCTTGAGACCATTTTAGGCGTCCCGCTTTTTACTCGCTACCGCAATAATTTACAACTCACTGCCGCAGGCGAGCGCTTGGTCACTCATGCAGAAACCATCCTAGTTTCATGGGACCGTGCGAAAGCCGATATCACCTTAAAAAAACATCAGGCCCATGTTCTCTCACTCGGTGCAACTAGCGGCCTATGGGACCTTATGTTGCAGCAAGCATTAAGCACCTTGCATGTTGAGTTCCCTGAGATTGCACTGCGAGCCGAATCACATGGGCAGGATGTATTAATTCGTCGACTCATGGAACGTACCCTAGATATAGGGCTGCTTTACGAGCCAGCCAAAGTTCCCGAATTGCATTCGATTGAAATTGCCCAAGCCGAACTAGTACTTGTCAGCGCAAAACAAGAAGAATCGGCAGAAGCGGCAATTAATCACAATTTTGTGTCGATTGATTGGGGCACCGCTTTTGATATTAATTTTGGTCAAACCTTTCCCGAATACCTGCCACCCGTGTTACATACCAGTCACGCTAAAATCGCTCTGGAATTCATTCTTACCCATGGCGGAAGCGCTTATTTGCCTAAGGCTATGTTAACCGAGCATTTGGGGGATTCATTGTTTGAAATTAAACAAGCACCCACATTCAATCGTCCGATTTACGCTAGTCAACACAGCGAAAATAGAAACACCAAATTGCTCGATAAAGCATTAGAAGTGATCAGTCGATACCAATAATTTGACTCGATGATGCTGGGCTTTTTTATCTCAAACTTGGATTGATTGAGCTTGAGACGGTTTTGTTGAGGTTAGATGACTTGCTATTTATCAGTTTGGGGGCGGAAGCCAGCGTTCGAAGTTATGTAAATATCGCTGACCTCCGCCTCTCAAGTCCATCTCCTTCGGACTCTTTCCCTTGTGTTCTTTCCAGTTTAAAAATGATTAGTGGTAATCGCTATCGTCAGCCTCAAAACGTTTATTCTTTACTGATTTACGACTCGTCCAATGACCACGTTTTTTCTCAGAATAATACTCGTCGTCATAAAACCGTTTTTTAGGTGCTGACCTAACGATTCTGTTTGAACTTTCCACCTTTTTTCCTCACTAAGATTGGGTGACTGCCTAAATTATATGCGGCAATTTTTAATAAATAGAAACTAAAGTTTTTAATTTTTACGACAAAATATTTTAATGGTCGGCACTACTTTTTAAAGGCCTTACAGGTTAGTGTTTAACTTGGCGGTATCGTAAGACTTTTTTATAGTGCTTAGCATTTATAATTGTTAGGATTTAAGCCTTCTGGTGTGACAACTTGATGACATACATTGGCTAAATCGCAAATTGGTGACGATTTTTATGAAAAAACTTCCTCTCGCTACTAGGGCGCCCCTCGCAATACTGCTGGCTGTCATGACACTTGGTCTTTTTCCTGGCTTAGCCTTTGCCAAAGACTATTTAAGTTTTAAGACAGAGGATGAAGCCAATAATATTGAGATTTTTAAAAGCGCCAGCCCTTCGGTCGTGTATGTCACCAACAAAACCATACAGCGTGGTTTCTTTTCTTTTAACGTGCAAGAAATCCCTCAAGGTACTGGCTCTGGTTTTGTTTGGGATGACTCCGGCATTATCGTCACTAATTTTCATGTGATTCAGGGCGCCTCAAGAGTGACCATCACCTTGAATGACGGCACCGATCTTGAGGCTAACTTAGTCGGAGTTGCCCCGGATAAAGATTTGGCCGTTTTAAAAGTGAACACGAACAAACAACTCACACCACTTCCGCTCGGTGACTCATCGTTATTAGAAGTGGGTCGTAAGGTGATTGCCATCGGTAATCCGTTCGGTTTAGATACCACTTTAACCGTTGGTGTCGTCAGCGCCCTCAATCGAGAAATTGATGCTGTGTCTAATCGAAAGATAAGAGGGGTTATTCAAACCGATGCCTCGATTAACCCGGGAAACTCGGGAGGACCTTTACTTAATTCACTCGGTCAATTAGTGGGTGTCAACACCGCAATTTACAGCCCTTCAGGTGCTAGCGCGGGCATTGGTTTTGCCATTCCGGTCAACACGGTAAAAAAGATCGTCCCGCAATTAATTAAGTACGGACGCATTGTAAGACCAGACTTAGGCATTGAAATGGCTCCCGATTACTGGGCAAGACGAATTGGCGTTGATGGGGTTCTGGTTTTAAGGACCAAACCAGGCACCGGTGCTGATAAAGCTGGGATTGTTGGTATGAGCCGGGATCGCCGAGGAAATATTGTCATTGGTGATTTAATCGTGAGTATTGACGGTGAAAAAATTTCAAACTCCGATGATTTACTCAATGTCTTAGAACAGCGCAAAAGTGGTGATGTGGTTTCACTGGTCATAGAACGCGACGGACGCCAATATCAAACCAAAGTGGAACTAATGCCAGCCAAACGTTTTTCTTTGTAGTTTGATGTGTTGAGGTAATTGTTTGCTTTGGAGTGTCTCAGTTTAGTATAAGTTATTTTAGCAACAAGCTGGCAACATCCCCCGATGATCACTTACAACGCAAATTTTTGTCAGTAAAAATCTGTTCTAGCTAGAAAATCAATTTCGATTTTCTAGCTGAGATTACAACTTTCCATACAAATTTTGGCTTTCAAGCTTAATGCTAGGGCGGAAGCTTAATTCACTATCAAGTGGAACTGACTGTGCATCGCTTGATCTCGCTCATCGGTTAGTCGCTGGTAATCTTCGCTATGATACCAATCTTGTGCACTTTGAATATCTGGAAATTTTATGACAGCCTTGTTTGCAAACCCAGTCTCTCCCTTTAGGATCTTCAGTTCGCCTTTAGCAATAAACTCTGCGCCAAATGGTAATAGGGTCTGCGCAGCTTGACTGCTATATTTTTTCATTCGTTCTGGGTCTATAGGGGTAAAATCGATAATCATTAAAGCTGACATTATTTTTTCTCTCTGTGATTGGATTCAATGGCTAAAGCATTGTTCAACTTGCTGGCTCTGCCTGAAAAGTTGACTCAGATTAAATTAACCTTAACAATTGAACAATAACTAATTACTTAACAGACTGTTCACAAATATGAACAATATAAAGCTCGTTTCTAGTTTACTTGTTTTTTCCGAAGTCGCGCATAATCGTTCTTTTACTAAGGCTGCTGTTCGCTTAAGTATGAGTAAATCTGCAGTGAGTCAACATGTTGCTAGACTAGAAAGTAGCTTGGGTGTCTCGCTAATGACTAGAACGACCAGAGGGATTTCATTGACTCAGGCTGGAAGAGTACTATTTAGTCGAGGGGAACTACTTAACGATCAAGTCGCTTTAGCTCTAAAAGAAGCAGCCATTAGTGCCAAAGTACCTAGCGGCCGATTTGCTGTCACGGCCCCGCACTCCTTAGAGCAAAATGTTGTGGTCCCGGCACTCGCTCAAATGTGTAAAGAGTTTCCAAAACTGCAACCGGAGTTAATCGTTTCGGATAAAGCGAAAGACTTGATTAAAGATCGTTTAGACATTGCAATTTTTGCGGGGTCACCAAAGGATAGTGATTATCACGCGTTACCACTTGAGAGCGCGAGTGAAATCCTTTGCGCCAGCCCAACCTACTTAACTGAAATGAAATCGATCAATAGCATTGACAATTTAAACAACTGTCGATGGGTGAAAGCGCCATGGCAAACAGAAACTTTCACCATTTATCATAACTCCAATTCTTTGCCACATCAGATTACTCCGCGCGACACTGCTAACTGCAATACCCTCAACTCCACAATTGCGATGATAGTTCAAAACATGGGAGTAGGGCTTTTGCCAGAGTTTGCTCTTAGAGAGCCAATGGAGTCAAACAAGCTAATTCGAGTCGCAAGAAAATTCCATGGAAAGTCATGGCCGTTCCATTTCTTACATCGATTTGGCAAACAGAAACCTATTCATGTTGCTCGGTTCTATTCACTGATTAAACATTATTTTAAAAAAACACTCTATCCTTAAATTCAAACTTGAACTTAAACTTAAACTTACTAAAAATATCGCATTGATTAGATATCTTGAACAATTTTTGAAGCATACCTTCGCTAAAAATACTTGTTCCTTCTTTTCTATCACTCAGGGTCTTCAGAACTATTTCTCGAGCGCTTTTTTGTTATTTTTTCACGCACATTCGTTTGATGTCGCGAGTTGAAATAGATAACGACGCCGAAGATAGAGAAACCTATCGCAAAATATAAACCGGTTTCAATTCCAAGTTTATTTATCGAAGCAGTTAAAAAAGCTAAGAAGGCCAAAGTGAATATAATCGCTTTGGTTTTGAATGATACCCGCCTTGCTAGTTTTCCCGAAATGGGTTTATTAAGCGCATTAGAAACTTTATTGTTTCCTCGAATACCTTTTTTGCTGTATTTCATAGTACCGTGTACCTTTAACGCATGCTTTGTGGATAACGCTAGTGAGTTATTATTACCACCTTACCTATTTATGACTCCCCAACAAGTAACGGAGTTCGCTTCGGCACCTCATAATGAAGTGCATTTAGATTCACACGATTCTACAAGACGATTTATTCCTAAAGTGTCACAGCTTATGACTTATTCACCGATGCTTTTCCTAAGCTTTCTTAGTTTGCAACTTTTCGAAAGAGCCACTCTAGCGGTCCGGATTTAAAATACTTCAACCAAACAACGCTAAAAAGCATTCCAAAAATACAAAATATCAATGCGCTAAACAGTGAAACATTAACTGTTTGCTTTTCTAGTAGACCAAGGGCCTCGAGTATACCCATGCCTATAATCACGTGAGCAACATACAGAGTGAGTGACATTTTTCCCGTTTGACATAACCACTTAACAACCTTGCTTTCTGCGAATCTATCTGAAAAGTATAAACAAGCAATTAAAGTAATTACTGCCGAGCTTGTTGCGGATATTATGTATTGTGGTAATGGCGGTATGATGGAAGTCGAAAATAAGAATGCTACTTCTTCCGGCTTTATTTCCACAGAGCTACCATCTCCAATAGCAGCTCTTATTAAAAAGAACAAAGACTCGGTGCTCACCAAAGTAATGACCGACCACTGTAACAGTCTTTTTCTCCTATTCGATTGAGCTAGATTTTGGCGACCTAACCACATGCCAAACAGTAAAAAAGCAGCCCAGGGGAATACAGGATGAAAGCCGTTAAAAAGAACACGTCTAACCATTCCTTCAAGTGACCAGAAATTATTATAAGCCAAAGTAACCCAGTTCCAGTTTTGCTCATAGTTAAAAAATAACATCAAAACAGGAAACATCAGCATGATGACGACACAAGCTAAGAATAATAATTTGTCACTCGCCGTGAATAGCACTGAAGCGATTAGGAAATAAAATCCGTAAAAATGCAGGATATCAGCTTGCCATATTGGCGTGTATATCAGACCGATAACAATAAGTAACAGGCCGCGTCTAATCAGCGATAGCCGCCCACTTTGTGCAACCGCTTTGTCGTTTGTTACCCTGGCTTTATTGGTTAGCAAGGTCACTCCAATACCCGCTAAAATGACAAACAGAGCCGAGGCTCTCCCCTCAAAAAGGCCAACAAAATTCTTGATTAATTGATGACCCGTTTCAGCATTCATAGCGACTTTAAAGTTAACCATAACCATGCCGAAAGTTGCCAGCGCTCGTGCTAAGTCAAATCCGATTACTCTTTGCTTCATTAAAGCTCCATCGAATCCTAACGCGACCCTAGGACGATTGTATTGGTAAGTTGTTAGTTAGTTTCGTCAACGCCCTATTTTATTTGAAATGCAATCTAAGACATCAAACGCTTGCGCATTTCCGCTAAGCGATCTTTGCCTTGCTCTCGCTTTTCATCATCGGTAAGTGGCACTTTATCAACTTCCCACTCCAGGTCTTCTTGAGGCATTTCTTCCAAGAACCGGCTTGGAACTGAGTCGACCATTTCACCATAGCGTTGTCGTTTTTCAGCGACAATAATCGATAAAGATTCTTCTGCTCTTGTAATCCCTACGTAGGCTAACCGGCGCTCTTCTTCGATATTATCTTCTTCAATGGATGATTTGTGCGGCAATAGTTCTTCTTCCATACCAACCAGAAACACATGAGGAAATTCCAATCCTTTAGAGGCATGCAGAGTCATTAATTGTACTTCGTTTGCATCTTCTTGTTCTTCTTCGCCGCGGTCGAGCATTTCTCGTAAACATAACTTGCTAATAGTTTCCGCAAAGGGATCATCGGCAAGTTGATTATTCTCTAAGCCGGTTTCGATCCAACCTAACAAAGTTTCAACATTACTCCAGCGATATTCCGCCGCCTTTGGTGAACTAGAATTATCAAATAAAAATCCCTGATAGCCAATGTAAGCAATCATTTCTCTAATCACGCTCATGGCATCGCCACGTTTTACATTGTCGGAAGCTTTCGCAATCAGCTCACCAAAACGGCGAACTGCTGCTAATCCTTTGCCATTTAAAGTTTGCTCGAGGCCGACCTCAAAAATGGCGTCGAACAAACTAATGTGCCTTTCGTTGGCATAGCTGCCTAACTTCTCCAAAGTGGTCACACCGATTTCACGCCGAGGTACGTTAGCGATGCGAATAAAAGCATTATCGTCATCTTGATTGACCAGTAATCTAAAGTAAGCCATGATATCTTTTATTTCGGCGCGTGCGAAAAATGAGGTTGTTCCACTTATTTTGTATGGGATCTGTTTATCAACCAAAAACTTTTCTAGTAGCCGCGATTGATGATTTCCACGGTATAAAATAGCAAAGTCTTTGTATGGAATGTTTTTATTGATTCGAGCCGATAAGATTTCTTTAGTTACGCGATCGGCTTCATCATTATCATTCTTGGCCGAGAGAATACGTATTGGTTCACCGTAGTGTTTATCCGACCATAATCGTTTCTTAAAAATATGCTCATTATTTTGAATCAACACATTGGCCGATTTAAGGATCCTTCCAGCAGAGCGATAATTTTGCTCAAGTTTTACCACTCGCAAATTAGGAAAATCTTTTTGCAGCAGTTCTAAGTTTTTAGGCTGGGCACCACGCCACGAATAGATTGACTGGTCATCATCACCAACCACGGTAAAGTTTCCCAACCGTCCGGTAATCAGTTTCACTAATTCATACTGACTGGTATTGGTATCTTGGTATTCATCCACCAATAAATAGCGAATTTTATTGTGCCAACGCTCGCGAACGGCTTTGTCATTTTTTAACAGCAAGGTTGGAATCAAAATGAGATCATCAAAATCGACCGCATTAAATGCGCGCAAGCTGCGAGTGTATGCATCATAAAGCTTAGCCGCTAACACAAGTTCTTGATTGTCGGCGATGGCAATAGCTTGCTCAGGTAGAATTAGGTCATTTTTCCAACGGGAAATTTGCGCCAGGATATCGAGCATTTCCTTCTTATCTGCATCGTCACTCTTTTTGCATAATTCTTTGATTAATTGAAAGGAATCCTGGTCATCAAAAATTGTAAAGTTAGGCCTAAAGCCCAGTGCTTTATATTCTCGACGAATAATATTTAACCCTAAATTGTGAAAGGTAGAAACGGTTAATCCCTTGGCATTGGAATCTCCAAGTAACTTGGTCACTCGCGCCTTCATTTCTTTGGCAGCTTTATTAGTAAAGGTCACTGCCGCAATATTTCTTGCTTGATAGCCACAACGATTAATAAGATGGACAATTTTTTGAGTAATAACCGCGGTTTTACCACTGCCTGCGCCAGCCAATACTAAAAGCGGCGACGTGGTTAATTTAACCGCTTGATCTTGCTGGGGATTTAGTCGAACGGTGGCCACTAACTAGAGTTCTCGCTACATCAAATAATAACAATGAATTTGGATTTTGTGTTAACTGGTTGAGTCTAAACCGGATTGTTGTTTCTCATGGCAGGTACTGCCGGAAGGTTTGAGTAATTGCTCGAGCAAACCAGCAACAAGCCTAGTAATTACCTTAGAGGTAATCAATAGGCCCATTGTAATTCACTCGAGAATTCAATAAAACTACAATTTAAGCCATTTTGCTAAAAGTGCTGGTTTAAGCGGTCCAGCCCTTCGCGTTAGCGTGTTTGGCCAACCATACTAAGGCAATCGCAATCACTAGCACCATTCCTGGCATAATCGCGCTACCCGGCCCATAAACTGCCACCGAATCAATAACAAAAAACGAATGATACATTTGCACACAGACACCAACGGCTGAAATTATTAGCGGGTAAAATGCCATTGATTTTTTTAACCCGAGCAATAAACTTCCGATTGCCCCACCAAATACCGCTAAAGCGAACGCCACAGTTGCCCACATTGGAATGTTTTCATAAAGTGCGCGCTCAGCTTCGGGGAGTGCGGCCAGCATTTCTGGGGTCATCATCATTTACCCTGCAAAAGCAAACAGGCCCAATAAATTCCATACAAAAGCAATCCAAGCAACGACACTAAACCAGGTCGGCACTGTATTTTCTGAAGTCATGATTTAATCTCCTATTGTTTAAATTATTATAGTTATCGACATAGGTATCTTTTATTTCTAGGTATGCCGTTAAGGTCGATTGCAGCCTTTTAACTCAAGTGTTACGCAAATATTGCCCAGTTCTAAATCACACCTTCGAAGGAATGAATCAAACTTTGGCCTCGTTGCAACCCTTCAATGCAAGTTGTAGCAGCCCTGTCATTGGTATAGGATGAACAACCATCGCAACAGACGACAAACGATAGACCATGCTAGCACAAAAAGTTTCCTTGATAAAAACTTGCACTTTACCACTTATGTTTGCTTTATTATTGCTGCCTTTAAACCTGATAGCGAAGGTGGTCGATAGTGCGCCGGGCGGATTTGTACTCAAAGTAGAAAGGCAAGTTGATGTTGCGCCTTCTGTTGCGTACCAACATTTTTCACAAATAAACAAGTGGTGGATTGCCGATCATACTTATTTTGGAAAATCACAAAACCTCTCTCTCGAACTCAGTGCTGGAGGTTGCTTTTGCGAAATAGAAGGCGACAAGCAGGTAATGCATATGATGGTCAGCTATGTTGAACCTGACAAAGAGGTTCGAATGGTGGGCGGATTAGGTCCGTTGCAGATGATGGGTGTTAACGGCGGTATGTCATGGAAATTTGAATCTTTGAAAAATGGCAAAACAAAAATCACTCATCAATACCAAGTTTCAGGCTGGTCGGCTGGTGGGCTAGATAAGCTGGCTCCAATAGTCGACAAAGTGCAAACCATGCAGGTCGATGCTTTGGTAAATTCACTAAATACTTTATAAATTAATTCTGCAAGAAAATACCGCATGCAAACGTCACAATCCAACTTAAAGCAGCATTTGTTGTTGTTTACAATTCTGGTGATCACCAATTTTTTCGTCGGTGGGATGGTCGGGCTAGAACGTACCTTGCTCCCGCTAATCGCAGAAGCTGATTTTGGTATTACTTCATCGGTTGCGGTTTTGTCTTTTATTGCTACTTTTGGTTTAACCAAAGCTTCAGTCAATTTTTTCGCAGGCAGTCTTTCGGATCACTGGGGACGAGTGAGAGTGCTGCAACTCGGCTGGATGATCGCTATCCCTATTCCATTAATTCTTATGTTGGCCGATCACTGGTATTGGGTTTTGTTTGCCAATGTATTACTGGGTGTTAGTCAAGCTATGACTTGGTCAATGACGGTGGTAATGAAAGTCGATATCGCAGGCGATAAACAACGTGGCTTAGCGATTGGATTAAATGAATTTGCAGGATACGGCGGTGTTGCCGTCATTGCTTTTGTAACTGGTTTAATCGCTACTGATTATGGGTTACGTCCTGAGCCTTTTTATGTTGGTTTAGTACTGGTTTTAGTTGGGCTTTTGCTTTCGACCATGGTGGAAGACACTCGAGTGCACGCCCATAAAGCGAGCGCAAATGCCCACGACAGCAACGGTCAAAAGCCACTGCCGTTAAAGAGAGTTTTTCAATTAGCTACTTGGCAGCATGCTGGTCTTTCCTCGGCTAGCATTGCCGGTCTAGTCACAAACCTAAAAGATGGAATGCTTTGGGGGTTGTTGCCAATCTATCTTTATTCTCAAGAACTGGCGCTCGCGCAAATTTCTGTCATTGTGGCAACCTACCCGATTGTTTGGAGTTGCGCACAACTTATTTTTGGACCTCTGTCTGACAAACTTGGACGGCGAATGATTATCGCTCTCGGTATGTTAACCCAAGCGATCGGATTAGTCTCATTTGTTCTTTGGAATAATTATGGGGCTTACATCGCTGCATCAGCAGTAGTCGGACTCGGAACCGCGATGGTCTACCCGACATTACTTGCACTCGTTTCTGATTTATCGGGCGCAAGCTGGCGAGCATCGGCCTTGGGTGTTTATCGGTTTTGGCGAGATTTGGGCTATGCAATTGGTGCCATTGCAACGGGCTTACTAGCCGATGCGATAGATATTCCAGCCAGTTTATACCTAGCGGCGGGACTGGCATTATTCGCCGCGCTATTGATCAGCTTAAGAGTCACTCCAAACAATTAAACAGCGAGAAGGATTTTAATGAAAGTATGGCAACGATTTGCGATCGGTACTGGTATCCTTGCGCCGCTGTTGGTTTATTTATTTCAACAGCCAACCAATCAAACTTCTAGCATTGAAGATGCAACGCCTCAACAACATCATCTCGCTGGCGATACGTCTCAACAACAATTTCCCCCAGTGACTCAACCAGAGCCAGATCCAACCCAAGCTCAAACTAAAGCGAAACCAAACACAACACTTTCCTTTGCCGAGGGGCTTTTGGCCTTAAGTCAGCAAAAGGTGATTGGATGTAAAAACCTGGATAATTTACTTGATGTTCAATTTGCAGAATATGCCACAAACAAAAACTTCGATGCGCGGCAAGTAATTGAAAACTGGTCAAAAAGCAACCAACCGCTAGTGAGGCTAGCCGCAGTACTGGCTCAAAATACGCAAGATGAAGTTCAATTACAGCAAAAGCAACAAGCGTTAAAACAGATCGTCAAGGATGACTCAAGCAACAAAATTGCTCAGTTTTTCTTAGTGACAAATTGCGTTCGCAGCAACAACTGCAACCAAGCCATTTTTGATAATGCCATTGCCAATGACCCGTACAACGGCATGTTGTGGAAGCAGCTAGCGATGCACTATGCCAAATCCAATAATATTGAGGCTACCCTCGACGCACTTAACAACCAGATAAGCGCACCAAATTACAACAGCTATTGGCCTCAGTCGACCCACTTGTTTGAACAAGCTTTAACCGCAATTGGAATGGCTGAAACGGTTCCTAGGCAGGTGATGGCGATTGGCTTTTCCTCAGGTCTTAGTTTGACAAGCCCAAGCGCTTTGTTTGACTTTTGTCGAGAATACTCTTTGCAGCGTGCCGATGTAGCACAAGCTTGCTTGGACTCTGGGAAAAATCAATTTTTGATGGGTGATAATCTATTAGAGCAAAATTTTGGTATAGCTCAACAGAAACTCGTATTTCGCCAACTTGAACAACCAGAAAAAATTGCCGAACTTGAAAAGCTCAGAGCCGATTTCGAGCTCGCTACCACTAGATTTGCGCTCGCCATTCACATCGGCGGGGTTGACCCATCCGTTAATCAATACTGGTGGGAAAATCTTGGCTTATATGGGGAAACTAAAGCCCTTGAATTAACTTATCGTGAACTTGTTAATCTATCCAGTGATCCCGATTACAACCCCTGCCCTGATGGTGAAAGAATTTACCGGTAACTCTTATATAAAGTTTTTACCCAGGTTAATTTCTCAGCATATTCACTGCCCAAACTGGCGTAATCGGAAGGTAAATCTTTAGGCCAAATCAAACCATATCCAGCAGGCATCACTAAGGGGGCAAAGAGTGAAGCGGCGGTCAGATCAGCTCGCGAAAACCGATCACCAATTAAAAAAGTTTTTTGTTGATAACAATTTTGTAACTCGTCTAAGAGTTGATGTAATTCTTGTTTAGCTTTAACAAAGCTCGTTTCATTGATCCCCATATGTCTTCGCATTGTTTTAGCCAGTTTCGGGTATGCAAGCAATAAGAATAAAGCGGCATACCAAGGCCCTTGATGTGCAAAAAAAGGTTTAACAATTTTCGGATGTTCTAGTAATAGATGGTAGGCCACCAAGCGCACATTAACACCTGCGACCTTATCGAGTCGTTTTTCCCAATCAAAGACTTGCTGATTAAGTCCTGCATCTTCAAATAATAACGAACGCTCAGGGGATAATGTTTCCAAGAAATCGAGTATATTGTTTGAACCCTCGATCACTTTTTGTTGGTATTGAATAATTGGCACCGACGACTTAACGGCTAATTTTTTGATGGTTTTTAAATGCAGGCCAGGCACCAAGTTAATGGTTTGATAATCAAACTCCATATGGTCTAGTGCCCATCGCGCTTTTTCACAATAATGGGAAATTGGAAACTGATAAAGTTTTATCATCGATTAAGTGAGCCGTTTATCCTATGAATAGTTTCTCAGATTAAAGCGCAGTCAATAATATCGGCTTACCTTTGGTAACTACCATAGTATGCTCAAATTGAGCTGAAAGATTACCGGGCTCTCCCACCAATGTCCAACCGTCCTCAGCTTCATCGACATGTTGACTCTTGGTGGATAAAAAGGGTTCTACCGCAATCACCATTCCTTCTTTTAAAATTCGTTTATCTTGCGGAACATAAAATCCATGGATCTCTTTAGGGTATTCATGCAAGCTTTTACCGACACCATGACCGCACAAGTTTTTTATAATCTTAAAGCCTTTCTGTTTGGCCACCAATTGTACCGCTTTACCAATACCATTAATCGGTTTACCCGCTGAGATTTGTTGACAAGCTTCTTTCAAAGCGAGCTGAGTGGAGTGAAGTAAACGATTTTTTAAGCCACTGGACGGTGGTACAACAAAGGTACCGCCAGTATCCGCAAAGTAGCCGTTTTTCTCAGCTGAAACATCGATATTAACAATGTCGCCGGCTTTGATTACTCGTTGCCCCGGAATGCCGTGAGCAGCTTCTTCATTAATACTGATACAGGTATAACCTGGAAAATTGTAAGAGATCTTTGGTGCGGACTTGGCTTGGTAAAAGTCCAGCATTTGCTTACCTATCAGATCGAGTTCGCCCGTTGTCATGCCAGGCTCGGTTTTTTCAATCATACTCTTAAGAATGGTAGCAACAATTTTGCCAATAGCTTTTAAATGTTGGAGATCTTGATCTGTTTCAATGGTCATAGCAAAGCGCTCAAAATTGAAATTTGCCGAGAAGCATATCAATTTCAAATCGTTTTGACCAACATTCATTCCTCACTGCCATCAAACCAAAGCAGCGAGGAATTAAAATTCAATAGCTGAGTTACGAGTTGCTAGGCTCAGCAACCAAACAAAAAACGTTTAATTTATTTCCATCCAAATCCCTAAAATAGCCCGCATAAAAATTTTCGGAGCGGTTACCGGGTTTACCTTCGTCGGTACCACCTAATTCGATGGCTTTTTGATAGACCTGATCGACTTGCTCAGGATTTTCGGCTTGCAAGGCAACCATTACACCATTGCCAACAGATGCTTGATTGCCATCAAATGGCTTGGTCACCGAAAAAGCGACGCTTTCAGGAGACTTAGCCCAAGCCACAAAACTGTCATCTTGCATAAATCTTCCGGCGCCAAACAGTTTCATTATTTCGTCATAATAAGCCACAGACTTTTCTAACCGGTTAGTTCCTAGGGTGACATATCCAATCATTTGTGTTTTCCTCAATTATTAGGCGGCCATTCCGCGCAAAACAATCCTAGACGACTGCTACTGACAAGGTAGTGTCAGCAGCGTTAATTTTTTATTTGGCTCACATAAGAAAGCATCTCTTTGCCAATAAATCACATTTTTGCAGCCGAAATTAGAAAAGTTTGTTGGGTTGCGGCGACGGCGAGGTGAAATATCTCAATCCACTATTAATCATGCCAATGTTTTTCTTTGACCACTAATAAAGTGCTTATAGTTTTACTCTATGCTAAAAATACTAGTAATCAGATCCCAGCAATATTAGTATATTCATTCAATATTATTCACCGATGCTGAACTGCCCATGAGTCATGTCATGGCAAGTCAGCGTTAAAATTCCAACACTAAGGATAAGATATGACTATTCAAGTAAATGATGCTGTTCCAAGCGCTAAAGTAAAAGTAATTGTTGGTGGCGAAGCCACAGAAGTCGATACCGCAGAGTACTTCGGTTCCGGTAAAAGCGTTTTATTTGGCCTTCCAGGCGCTTTTACTCCTACCTGTTCGCAGGCTCATCTCCCTGGCTTTGTTGTTCAAGCTGATGAAATCAAAGCAAAAGGCGTGGATAGAATCGTCTGCATGTCAGTAAACGATGCATTTGTGATGGGCGCTTGGGGTAAATCCAGCAATGCCGAAGCATTAGAAATGCTAGCTGATGGAAACTGTGAGTTTTCAAAAGCAATGGGGCTTGACTTTGACGGTTCTGGTTTTGGCATGGGTCAGCGTTGTAAGCGATTTGCTGCTATCATTGATGGCGGAAAAATCACTCACGTTTTTGTTGAAGCTCCGGGTGAGTTTGAAGTATCTAGTGCAGAAAACGTACTTAAAAACTTATAGAACTGATTACTCGAGTTTATTGATTAATGTGCGGGGAGCTTTAGCTCCCCGCAGTCTTATTTGGTGTAACCGCCTTTTCTTTAGCTGTTGTTTTCTTCTGTTTTAATTTCTCTCTGCCCTTACTTTCCTTATTCAATAAATTAGAGTCGCTTTTTGAGACCAAAAACGGCAAGCCCTGATTGTTCAAAATCAATTTCTTTAAAGCGCTCAAACCCCAGCTTTAAATACATTTTCCATGCAGTTTCCATCGAATGGGTGGTATGAATCACTAACTGTTTTACCGATTGTGATTGAGCTTGTTCTATACAATAAAGTGACAGCGCTTTTCCCACGCCCAAACCGCGAGCACTTGGCGAAACCGCAAGATATCTAAATCCCGCTGATGCCTTTAAACGGTTAGCACCCCCGGCATTCCCATAGTAAGCCATATCAGCCATGTAAGTGACCCCGCCGAGTAACGTCTGGTTTGAATCATAAGCGGTGAAAATTTTTGTCGTGGGGGTTTTGGCGCGGTACTCAGTATCCCTAAGCCGAGCATAATACTTGGGCATTTGTTGTTGGTCTGGCATGTTGGGAAGGTTGGCATAAACTTGCACGGTGAGCTCTCCCAACAATGCAAAGTCTGCTGCAGGACATTCGCAAATAGAAATATCCACGCTTAAGCCCTCTTTAGTTAAAATTCTCGAAGAATAATAACTAAAATAACTCTATATCGCTATCATCCGAAGGTTCACTGGCAGGTTTACTCACTTGCGCGCTTTCGATTTTTCGCTGTACTGTCGACTTTTTAGGGCGTGGCTTGTTATCCCATTCCGCATCATTGAACACAAACATATCCAAAGTCTCTTTCAGGCTTTGCGATAATTTAGTCAGGTCAATTGTAGAAACCTCATGCTCCTTAGTGCTCGATAAGACTTCTTCATTGAGGTGAACCATATCAACAATTTCTGATTGAGCATTGGACGCAATTTCTTTTTGTCGAACCGAACTTTGTTGAATTTCAGATGAAAGATCACTGATTTTATTAATTGATTCTATGACTTCATGCACTTTTGCTGCGGTCTCCTCGGTAGAGGTCACCGCTAACATTGAGGTATTAAGCCCTTCGGTAATAACCTGATTAACTTCGGACGTGCCGGTTTTAATTTGGTGCACCATTTTACTCACTTCGCTAGTGGACACTGCTGTTTTTTCAGCTAGAGCTCGAACTTCATCAGCTACCACTGCAAACCCACGACCTTGTTCACCGGCTCTTGCCGCTTCGATTGCTGCATTCAGAGCGAGCAGATTAGTTTGTTCGGCAATCGAATTAATCACATCAATCACTGAATTAATTTGTTCGCTATCTGTGCTCAATTGCTCAACCAGTGCCGCCGCCTGAGTCATCTGCTCACTTAAACCTTTTACATTGGTAGAATTTTCAACTGACAGCCTTTCAATCTCTGTACTATTTTGTTGTGAGGACTCTACCTGAGCAAACACCTCAACGAGGTTAGCATGTAGTGACTCGGAAGTTTGCTTTACTTCTTCTAATACCCCCGCCAAATGTTTTCCAAGTTGATTTTGCATATGAGCTTTTTGATTCATAGTGGCATAAACATTATTAAGTTCATCCGACATAGGCTCTAGTCGTGCTGATGATCGATAAAGCTTACTTAAAATATCATCAATTAATTGGCGTTGGGCATTTAATATTTCAAAAGCATTGGTAAACAGTCCGGCATTCTCAGTATTAAATCGAGCTTGATAGTCAACAATTGGCGACTTGCTTACGCCCTTAGCATGCGCAATAAGTCGCGCGAATCCTCTAAAATATTGCGCATTAGAAGTAAAAATACCGGCCACACAAGCAACAAATATTGCACCAAGTTGAATCAAAAAATTCTGCAAAGATAGATCGAAAAGCCACAGAGAAAGCAGCGAGGCAATGACCAGAATAGCGACCGACGGCCCCATCAGTTTTGTCATAGTAAGAACAAGAGATTGTTGGTTTAAACCAATCTTAGAAATCGTTTTATTATAGTTTTCAATCATTTAAGGTTCCTAGCTCAAAGCTGTGCGGGTCATTTTCAGACGACAAATCATGCAGTTAACAGTCGATTAAGAAAATTAGCTGAGAAAATCGATTAAGAATAAGTGTAGTCGATATTTGCAACTTCATACAAAATTTATATTTATCAGTAGCTTGAGATTAATTAGCGCACCAAAAAAGCGAGAAAATTTGGAGTTTCTGGTCTACAATTTAGAAATACTATAAAAATCAGATAATTAATCCTGTATATGCTTGCACCCCCGTTTCCTGACAATGAAGAAAGCCGATTAAAATCCCTCAGGTCGATGAATGTTCTTGACTCGACAGCTCAAGAGCAGTTTGATCGCATCACTCGAATAGCGGCAAGGTATTTTGACGTCGCTATTGCCTTGGTCAGCTTGGTGGACGCTAATCGGCAATGGTTTAAGTCTTGTGTAGGACTTGACGCTCGAGAAACGGCAAGGGACATCTCCTTTTGCGGACATGCTATTTTAGATAATAAAATCTTTTACATCGAAGACGCAGCTCAAGACCCTCGATTTCATGACAACCCGCTGGTGACGGGCCCGCCACACATAAGATTTTACGCTGGCCGCCCATTGAAGGCACCGAATGGTCATAACTTGGGAACCTTGTGTATTATCGACCCCTCCCCCAAAAAACTAACAGAAAAAGACTTTACCGTACTTGATGACCTTGCCAATACGGTGGAAGAAGAGCTCGCCGCTTTGCAAATGGCAACTATTGATGAACTGACGGGACTTTCTTCCAACAGGGGCTTTTCCCAACTTGCTACCCATTGTTTAGCGATGGCTGAACGTCAAAAAGCGCATCTCACTTTGGCTTATTTTGATTTGGATAATTTTTCTCCAATCAATCAAAATAATAACTATAACCAAGGCGACCAAGTTCTTAAGTTTTTTGCCGAGCAACTCAAAGCAAGTTTCAGAAGTTCCGACTTATTTTGCCGAGCCGGTGGCGATGAGTTTGCGGTGTTACTGTACAATGCTGACATCGACAAATCTCGCTATTATTTACAGCGACTAGAACAAAGCGTTGAGCAAAATTTTCCCGATTTAGGTATCGATTTCGATTTGAACTACTCAGTGAGTTTTACGAGTTATGATCCGCTGACTCACCCTCACATACAAAGTATGCTGGAGCAGTGTGCCGAAGAAATTAAAAAATAACTTAGGAAAACCAAACTGACCAATTGCAACAAAATCAGTTTGGCTTTTCTGTACTAGCGCCAAGCGCAGATTACGATCACTCTGATGCCGCTTTTTGTTGTGCTAATTTTCGTTCAGCTTTCTTGCGACGAGCTCGTCTAGATAAAATATTTAATCCCTCAATTAATACCGAGAATGCCATTGCTGAATAGATGTAGCCTTTAGGAATGTGTGCGCCAAATCCTTCCGCGATTAAGGTAGTACCTATTAATAATAAAAAGCCTAACGCTAACATCACAATAGTGGGGTTCGCATGAATAAATTTAGACAGTGGCTCAGCGGCCAACAACATGGCCAGCACTGTGCAAATCACCGCGATGACCATGATCGGAATATGTTCTGTCATACCAACCGCAGTGATTATACTATCCACCGAAAATACCGCGTCCAATAACAAAATTTGCATCACCACTGCAGTAATACTTGCTACTGCCACATTCGGATTGAGTGCGTCAGGTCCCGGATCGGGGTCGACTGATTGGTGGATCTCCGATGTAGACTTCCAAACCAAGAAAAAGCCACCGGCGATTAGAATAATATCGCGCCAAGAAAATGAATGTTCAAACAAGGTGACCACCGGATCCGTCAGTTTGACGATGAAGGCAACACCTCCCAAAAGGGCAAGTCGAAGGACTAACGCGGCAGAGATACCAATTCGTCGCGCCTTAGGCCGCAATTCTTCCGGCAGTTTATTGGATAATATAGAAATAAATATTAGATTATCGATTCCCAGTACAATTTCCATTGTCGTCAATGCAATCAACGCAGCCCAAGCATTTGGGTCATAGACCAATGACATTAGATATTCCATAAAACTCCCTTAACAGTATCGAATGAGTAAACTTGAAAAAGCAATTATCAATTAATTTTGACGAGCTGACAAATTAAAAAGGCTAACCAAGCGAAAGCCACCTTGCCAAGACGAAATAAGGCTTCGAAAATTCCAAATTCAATTTGGCTTTACTCCGTTCGCTTGTTCAGATTCTTTTCCACAGGTATTTAATTGCCCATGATCGGCTTTGTCTTGATTGAGAACTTGCTTGAGATCTTCAAGTCGTTGCTTAACAGCAACCCCATAACTTTGATCATCACCCCAAACATCGGCCAACACTTCAAGGGTGTCATCGTCGTGTTTTGCAAATAACTCACCAGCCTGTTCCGAGTCTTGCTCGCTATTTCCCAATAGCTTTAACGCCTCAACACCAAGCCTAAGCGCCGAATCAAAGGTTTCTCTTTTAAAACAATCTACTCCCAAGTTCATTAATTGATAAGCATGGCGCCGATCAATAGCTCGCGCCACAATCTTTAAGTTAGGGAAATGTTTTTTGGCTAAATGAACCATTTCAATCACTTTGTCAGCATCATCAATGGCTATTACGAGTAGCTGTGCATCTGCAGCGCCGGCAGCTTCTAATAGCTCATACCGAGCAGCATCGCCGTAAAAAACTTTGTTGCCGAATCGTCGTAATAGCTCTATTTGACTTGGACTGTGATCTAGAATCGATAAATGATAGCCCTGAGCAGCCAGTAAACGACCGATAATTTGACCAAAGCGGCCGTACCCAGCAATGATAACATTCTTAGTTGCTTCTATTTCTTCCGGCTCTTGGTAGTCTTTTTTGGAATCTTGTTTTCGATTCACCAATTTATCATAGGCGATCATCAAAACCGGAGCGATCAACATTGAAATGGCAACCACTAGCGTCGTTATCTTGGTTTGTTGTTGATTGAGAATTTCTAGCGATGTTGTTAATGAGAGCAAAACAAATGCAAACTCTCCGCCCTGCGCCAAGGCCAAGGTAAATAGCCATTTTTGCTTGCTACTCATAGCGAAAACGCCAGCTAATAGAAACAGTACAACCCCTTTAACTAAAACCAAAGCAACAACTAAACCAATCACTAAAATAAATGTTTCTGCCAACAAGTCAAAATCTATCGAGGCGCCCACAGTAATAAAAAATAGCCCTAGTAATAATCCCTTAAACGGCTCAATATCCGCTTCTAATTCATGTCGAAACTCACTTTCGGCTAACACTACTCCCGCTAGAAAAGTACCGAGTGCTGGTGACAGACC
Source organism: Kangiellaceae bacterium (assembly GCA_965230525.1). Taxonomy (GTDB): domain Bacteria; phylum Pseudomonadota; class Gammaproteobacteria; order Enterobacterales; family Kangiellaceae. The sequence continues at coordinate 1,386,786 of OZ246008.1, read as the reverse complement.
AACTTTTTGCATAATTACAGAAATGACGATGACGAGAAAAAGTGCAAATATTGTGAATAGCTCTCTTAGTCGAGTTTCGGCAATGTATCTAAATAAAGGCCCAGCTAAGTACTTTCCCATGGCAATGATGCCAATAATAACTCCGAAAGAAATTAACACCTTGAGGTAAGTTGGATAGCTCTCAATAAAGCTGTGGCTGCTGTTTAATTCTGAACTAGGTTCGACAAACGCGAGCAGAGGCAAAGCTGCAAGCATTGGAATAACGGCAATATCTTGAAACAGTAAGACTGCAAACGCATTTTGTCCGCCACTCAGTTTTGTCCACCCTTTTTCATTAAGTGTTTGTAAAACAATTGCAGTCGAAGAGAGCGCTAGCATTAAACCTATGGCCAAGGCTGCTTGCCACGCCATTTCACTAATTAGCCAAATAATTGCAAACAACGCAACACTGGTGATTAAGACTTGTAAGCCTCCTAGTCCAATTATAGCGGTCCTTAATTTCCAAAGCCGTGAAGGTTGTAACTCTAGTCCTACTAGGAATAACATCATCACAACACCAAACTCTGCAAAGTGCATAACATCAGTCTGGTCGCCAACCAATCCCAACAGATAGGGACCGATAAGAATGCCCGCTAGCAGATAACCTAATACCGACCCCAACCCAATTCGTTTGGCAATCGGAACGGCTATAACCGCAGCGGCTAAGTAAATCACGGCCATTTCGAGCATAATTTTGTTTTCCATAATGGCTAATGTGGAGGCAGGTTATCAATGTAACAAGCCCTTTGAGTACTCACAAGTTATACCTTTTGTAATTCGACTTTTTAATGGTTTTTTAGTGACTATTCAAATGACTTTGATTTAGTGGGTTAGCGCATCGAGTGACTAATCGGCTGCGGGCAATTTAAGCTTGATATTAGTTGAGCTAGTTTGATAACGTGATGAATAACGCTTTAACTCGGAATAAATACTGATGGCTTCTAAAAAACGAACTAGCACTCATGCAAAACACATTGGTCATGCAAAACATGTTGGTATTGTTGGCTGCTCTGCGGAAGGAGCTGCTTTGTGCTACAAAACGATTTGTACAGAAGCAAGCCAAGCGATGGGGTTACATGCGCACCCAGAAGTTTCAGTGCATACTCATTCGATGCATGAGTATGTTTTGCAGTTAGATGACAACAATCATCAAGGTGTTGGTGACATTATGTTGTCTTCGGCCGATAAGTTAGCGGCAATCGGCGCCGACTTTCTGATATGTCCTGACAACACTATCCACCAAGCATTTGACTATGTGCAAGAAAAATCACCGCTGCCCTGGTTACACATCGCTGAAGTGGTGGTGGCACGGGCAAAGTCTTGTGGATATAAAAACTTGGGAATTCTTGGAACGCAATGGCTCACGGAAAGTGATGTTTATCCTCGTAAGATCGAGGCAGTCGGATTAACATGGCAACGACCTTCGGACTCGGCGAGAAAAGAGTTGGGTCGTATCATTATGCAGGAGTTAGTCTATGGCAAATTCTTGCCCACTTCAGTGAGCTTTTTTCAAGCGGTTATTGCTCAATTTAAATCTCAAGGTTGCGATGCAGTGGTTTTAGGTTGTACGGAAATTCCACTCATTATTGACGATCACAATTCCAGTTTGCCGACTTTGGATTCAAATCGTTTGCTTGCAAGAGCGGCAATCGAATTTTCACTAGCCAATTAAAATCGAATACTTGTCGATACCCCCTTCCAACAAGTTGTTCCCTTATTAATTTATCAATGCCGCAAGGTTATCGATTCATTAGTTAGGAAATGAATAGACACAAGTCGGCACTTTCAAGTCAATTAAGGTGAACTTGTGACCAAACTGAGACTGTTCACCCCGATATCAATAATTTCAGGTACTGCAGACAAATTGGATATTTTATGTTGTAAAAAGTGTCCAAACTCCATCAAAAATTCATCCCATTTGGTTCACGATTTAAGTCGCTTATTTATTCTAATCTAGGACACTCTCAAACAAGGAGCTTGAACCAATGAATAAATTAGGCAAAACAATACTAATCAACATTTTTCTGGCGAGCAGTTTTTTAAGTCAAAAAAACGTCATCGCAGATCAAGATATTTACTGGCCGATCAATAACTACCCTGAACTAAGTTGTAAGCCAAGTCTTTTTGATCCAGTGACACCCGGCAGTATCAAAAAGAAAAAAATTAAAGTTGAGCATTTCGAATATAGCAAAGGCGAATTTCAACCGGCCGAAGATGGAAATACCTATTATGCGATTTCTGTTTACTCTCCAAGCAAAGCGGATGGCGACACGCCGCTCGTGATCCTTATTAACGGCAACGGTTATGCCATTGGCGATTACGTTGACTATGCTAACTACTTGGCGGAACTAGATTACCGAATCGCAGTTATCGATAAATCCAATGCGTCAGACAACTCGCACTTATTAGCCACTCACAATGCCATCGAAGCATTATTTGAACACTATGAACTCTCAGGCAGCCACCCACTAAGTATTATTGGCCATAGCGCAGGAGCTTGGACTGGTGTTGACTTTATCAATGACTACGCCTCATCAAACAAAGGTTACAATGTTAAATCATTTATTGGGGTAGCACCTTATATTAATCACGCTGATTCGATACTCGATAATGAATCAATAGACCATGTATTTTTGCTCTACGGTTCGCAAGATGGTGATGTCGGAGGGGATTCAGATAATTTGACGGACGCATTTGGGATTTATGATCGCTTTGGCACAGAGTACACCACGACCTGCGACGATGCGTTTTGCTATGCATCTAAGAACAAAATGAACAAGACCATGGCGTTGGTATACGGTGCTGACCATGCAGGATTTTTCGGTTTGCCCCAATCGGAACACTGTGGGGCTGGTGGATTGGATTGTAGTCCCTATCAATCTTATCTTTCAATCGCTGATCAGTTTTGTACAAACAAAATTTATTCACATGCCGTCCTAAAGAAGTCACTGGAAGATGAAAGTTATTATGACAATCTATTAAAAGGTAAGATAACGCCTAAAGCATTTTCCCAAATCGATACTAATCTGGCCGACGCCCAAGGTAATCCAGCGGGCTCCGATTTAAACATCTCAATGCAGTTTTCCCCTAAAGATAAAATTAGTATCGAAAATTTTGAAGATCAGTGGTATCAACTCGGTGCATTGTCCGGAAGTATTTTGTTAGATCTTAGTATTCCTGATTACGTTACCGACCCCAGAAATAATCGGCACGACTCAGTAGCGCTTGCGGTCGCCTGGGAACAACAACCTAATTGGCAGTTGTTTTCCATCGAAACAAGCATTTACAGTAACGATGCTTCCAATATGTCTCATTTATCTTTTAGGGTTGGAGAACTCAATCTGAGTCAATCGAATATCGCTAACTTGCCAGGCGTGACTCATGATATTTTTGTTGGTCTATCGGATGGCTCGACCACTCGATGGGTTTGGAGCTCTGACTACGCTAAAGTTGCGCATAATGACTTTAAACCCGACGGAACCACAATGAGTGTTATGGGTAGCGTCGTAATCCCGTTGAGTCGGTATCAGGATATAGACCTGAGCAATGTTGAACAAGTGGTATTTGCCTTTGACCAAAATACCCAAGGCTCTATAATTATCGATAATATTGAGTGGTTTAGGAATTTCTAACTCAAATTTCTGGCATGGCAGTGGATGATTCCCTGTCATGCTTTCTTAAGTGTTTGCCTGACATTCAATTGGGACGTCCACTTTTAGATCGTTTAGGACAACCTTAAACGATTCTATCAACATACGGATATTCTTCGATCTTCTGTTAATACTCTATATTCTATTAACACTCGATATTCTATTAACAGATACCTTTGTCACAAACTGATAACTTTCTAATCCACTGATCTGCATCAAGCTGGAGCATAATTCTCTGGTTAAAATAACTATTCATTCAAGCTATTTTTAGAGCTTTATAGACATGTCTTCACGCTTTATACCCGAACATAAGATCTATCAATTATTGAGCAGTGTCGGTATAAAAACACCGAAGCATCAATTTATTACCAACCCTAATGAAGCAGCTTCGCTTAATTTTAAATCAGGTGACGCAATTGTTATCAAAGGAATGGCGCTAGATCTTTGGCATAAATCTGACCAAGGCGCACTAAAGTTTTGCGAGTATCAAACCAGTGAAACCCAAGCTTTAGTAGAACAAATGGCACAATCGGTTGGCCAATCACATGAATGGCTCGGTGCTTTAATTACCGAGCGAGTCGACTTCGTTTCAGCTAAACACGCACCAAGCGAAATTTTTGTGAGTTTACAAAAGGACAATAATGCCGGGTTTGTCATCAGCATGGGCTTTGGTGGCCTATTAACTGAAGAATGGTCTCGAGAATTAAAGCGCTCACTTTTAGTTTGGCCAACAGCGGTTTACTCGCCGGAGGATGCATTAGAAGAATTAGAAACTCATTGGCTGGGTCGAATTCTGTTAGGGCAAGTTCGGCAGCAATCGGCACTCATTTCAAGGGAGAATATTAGCCAATTTTTAAAGCAGCTATGGCAATTGCAAACAGTGATGCAAGAACAAGACATTGGATTGCTCGAAGTAAACCCGTTTGTGATCGATCAACAACATGAATTCGTTGCACTGGACGGCGTGGGCTTATATTCAAAAGCGATAACACCGACAGGTGCTGTTCCCGTTAACGACAACAGCTTTTTAAATCCGAAGCGTATTGCGATTGCAGGTGTTTCGGAAAAAACAGGAAATGTGGGGAGTTTGATCTTAGAGAATTTAGCTCACTCCAATCTGACTAAACAAAACTTAAAAGTGATAAAACCCGGATTAAAAACTTTTATGGGGGTGAGTTGTATTGACAGTGTCGCTCAACTTAAAGATGAACAGGTTGATATTTTGATTTTAGCATTGCCGGCAAAAATAACCGTGGCCACCATTAAACAATTGTGTAACCAGGGCGGCGGTGCTGATGTTATTTATATTGTTGCTGGCGGAATTGGTGATGGAGCGGATCAATCTGGTTTTGGCGTTGAGCTACAACACCTGATCATTAAACATCGGAGTGAAAAGAAATGGTGTCCGGCAATCGTCGGCCCCAACGGATTAGGCATGCTTCTATCGCCGCTTAATTTAAATAGTCTATTCATTCCGCAGAATAAACTAAATGTTAACTTTGATAGTCATTCGCAAGTCGCGTTGATCAGCCAAAGCGGAGCCTTCTTAATTACTCGCCTTTCTCGGCATTCAAACTTAAGTCTAAAATATGGTTTTTCAATCGGTAATCAACTTGATATGAAACTCTCGGATTTTGTCGCACTAATTTATCGCGATAAATCGATTAAAGTTATCGGGTTGTATATTGAAGGATTTGTAGACAATGATGTTTGCGCCGTGGCCGAATTAGTCAAATTGCTACGACAAGAAAATCGACATGTAATTATCTATAAAGGGGGACGCTCAGTATTAGGTCAAACCGCTGCCGCGGGTCATACCGGCGCGATGACTGGTGACTACTATGTTCAAAAGCGACTTCTAAGTAAAGCAGGTGCAATTATTGCTGAATCATTTAACCAATTTAATGCCGTATTTAAGTGGGTTTCTGCCTACCCAGATCTGCACACCTTGGGGAAGCTTGCGATAGTCACTAATGCTGGTTATGAAACAGTGGGCAGCGTTGACACGCTCGGGGATAATGAGTCTGGCCGTCTCTACGATTTAAACCATGATGATCGACAAGAACTTGTGCGAGTCATCAAGCGCCACCAATTACAGGGCTTAGTAGCCCCTACCAATCCTCTCGATCTTACCCCGATGGCCAATGAATCTATGTACTACGACAGCGTAAAATCAATGATTGAGTTTGGTGCTGGGATAGTCATGCTAGGATTGGTTCCACTTTCAGAAAAGCTAGAAACCGAACAACTTCACCAAACGGAAATTTTTGCAAGCAACTTACAAAAATTGGCCAAGTATAGTGGCAGACTGATTGGCGTGGCTGTAGACGCTGGCGTGCCCTATCAAGAATTCAAGACCGTATTTGAAAAACACGGTCTGCCGGTTTTTGACGGGATGGATACCGCCGTACTCGGTACTAATGTGTTAAAACGAAATTTTTAGGCTTCTCTGTTTCTTTTCTTCCATTTAGCATCCAACCAATTGGCGTCCACCGCACTAAGACTAAATAGCTCAACAAGCCGATTAGAAAAGTGCCGCTACAGCTAATTACAAACTTGATCCATAAGTTCAATTCAATATCGGCCAATGTAAATTGAATCATCAACAACACTGGCATATGAATGATATAAATCCAGTAAGATGAGTCGGCGATCAACCTCATAAGTTTGCTCGATTTATTTAAGCTTGTCTTTGCCGCAGCTATTAGATAGAACGACATGTAAGCGGCTACATAAGCTTCAGCAATGGCTATTGGTAGATGAGCTAAATCGAACTGGAATCCGGCCATCATTTTCATTGTCTGTTCAGGGGAAATCGTGGCTGGCAGCGAGTAATAAAAATAACCATAGGCAACCAATGCAACGAATAGCAGTCGATGTTTATATTTGTCAAAAAGTTGTAAAACTGATTGTTGAGTATATATAACAGCTCCAAATAGGAAGAACATTCCATAAAGCCCAAAAGACCAAAGTTCCGGGTAGAATTTTTCGGGCGCTGGATGAGGTGCAAATTGGTTGGCAAATGCAGGTACTAACAACAAAGGAAACACGAGTAAGCAAACGGGCTTTGAACATAGTTTTTTAATTAGGGTGCTATCAAAAAATTTTGTTTTATATAAAGCAGCAACGACTAATACAAACATCATTAAATTATATAAGAACCACAGATGCATGGTCGTTAGTGGTGGCTTAGGTGCATTGGGATTGGCTGCCATCATCTTTATAAATTGCATCATTGGGGATAAGTTCTTAACCTCCTCGACGGCCCATCCGAGCACCGCCATGTAAGCGATAAGTAGCAACGGAAAAAATACTATAAAAGGTAACGCTATTCTGATTAATCGATTCTTTAGCAAGCCGGAGATGCCTCTTTTTTCAATCAACATCAGGGCAAAAAAGCCAGAAATCAAAAAGAACACAGGCATACGAAATAGATGAGTAAAAAAGGCAAAAAGGTCGAAAGCCCAAGAGCTATCATGACTACTGGTAAACCATAGATTATGCATAAGCGGACTGTAAGCCAATGCAGCATGAAATAAAATGCCAACCAACATTGCCAATGCTCGTAAATTATCCATATAGAACAATCGTGATGTTCGGTTTTCTGTTTTATTAAAAATTTCAGTGCGAGAAGTATCCTCGCCTTTAATTGCGTGATTCATTTTTTGTCACCTATAAAAGAATTAGAGGTACAAGCAAACCCCAAATTAAGTTGCTTGCACTTATTTTGAAACCTAGTCGGTTAGTTTTTGTATATTGGAGTTAAAAACTCGAATAGCTGCTTCATTGAGTAAACTAGCTTTGATTTTGCCTAAGTGGGAGCGTTATAAAAAATCGGTTTTACGAGATTGCAACCAATAGGTTATCCCAATCAGCCCCAAGATAATCACTAGCTCTAAAACAAGCATGGTTAGTGCTGTACAGTTCCATACGATTTGATCAGTTTGCATGTATTGATTTATTTCAGTAAAGCGAGCCACAAACATACTGAATAATGAGACGCTGATGTTACAAATGGTCATAATTACAATTGTCCAAGCTTCCGATTCAGTTGTCATCGCAATGGTTAAAATTAGAACATGGGCTACCAATAGCTCCGTGAGCACAATAGTAAAAAAGGGGATTAGGCCATCTTTGAGAGTATCGTTAAGTAAAATGACCGACATCATACCTATCACCAGAATGGCCCAAGGAATAACAAATCCAAATAGGTTGATTGCCATTTTTGCACTTGTGTACTGACTGTATTTGATCGGCAACGCCATTAAGAACGGCAGTGTTTTGGCTTTGCGCTCTCCTATAACCGTAGTAAAAATCAAATGAGCACCAACAATAATTATCGCTGACATAATTAATACAATGGCTAAGTAAAACCCTGATGATGGAAAGATGGCAAGTATCGATAGTGCGATGATGCCAATCGTTAAGTAGCCTAGTAAAGGCAACTTTGAAAAGTGAAAATCTTTTGACACAATGTTGTTAAAGATCGACCGATTTTTTAAAGTCATTGAATTCATCTTATACTCCTTGCCCGCGCGAATTACTCTCATTTGTCTGTCGACTAGAAAGCACTTCAGAGACAAATATTTCTTCTAATGTCATGTTTTCAACTGCCGTGATTTCAGCACCACACTTTTTATACGTATCGGCCATTTCATCAGTAAAACCATTTGCCGTGACCACCACTTGACTCCCCACTTGTCGCTGTTCGACCACACCTTGTAGCTTTGCTAATTTTGCGCCCTGCGCAAGGTTCATACGAATTCGCCGCCAGCTTTGCAGAAATCTTTCTTTGTCTTTTGACTCGATGATTTGACCTTTATCGATAAAGGTAATTAAGTCCGAGAGTTGTTCAACATCTTGGGTATTATGAGATGAAAATAAAATACTTCGATCATCATCGAGCATCACATCCATTAATTCATTCAATACTTCATGTCGGGCAACCGGGTCAAGTCCTGTGGTTGGTTCATCTAAGATCAATAGCTTTGGCTTTTTGGCCAATACCATTAATAGTCCAGCTTTGACTCGCTGACCATGTGACAGTCCTTTGATTGACTGATTGGCGACAAGGTCAAAGCGTTTAAGTAAGGTGTTGGCATAGTTAGAATCCCAATTAGGAAATATTGATTTCATAAAATCCATATGCCATTGAATGCTACCTTTTTCATAGAGTCGCATGTCTTCAGATGCGTAGCCGATATCCCACTTCGCTTCTACTTGTTGCTTTGGCATAGCACGGTCGAGCACTTGAACTTGCCCAGCATCTTGCTGAATAAGACCCATTAGTATTCGAATAGTTGTCGACTTTCCTGCACCATTGGGCCCGATAAATCCCATGATGGCACCTTTTTGCAACTTCAGATTTAAATCGCGAAGTTCAAAGTGCGGATATCGCTTTTCAACGTCACAAAGTTCAAACGCAAGCTCACTCATTTTTCGCCCTCCGAAGATTTCCGGCTAGGCGAATTGCTTAGTTCAGAAATTCGCTGTTGTAACTCTGTCACGCTTAGTCCAAGTGAACGAGCAATATCAATTGCTTGCTGTAAATGCTTGTCCATTTCTTGCTCCTTTAACTTAATACTTAAATTACCTGTTTCTGCGATAAATGAGCCCTTGCCTTGCTGAGTAACGATAACCCCTTCTGTCTCTAATTCTTGGTACGCTCGCTTAACTGTGATTACACTCACTCGCGTGGCGGCAGCCAGTTCGCGAATCGATGGAATTTTCTTTCCAGCGGGCCAATCACCGATCGTAATTCTGCTTTTGATTTGCTCCATAATTTGCAAATACATCGGCCGTCCATCGGTTTGTGACAAAATAAAATCAGTTGGCATTAATTTATCTTAGCTTATCTGTGCATATTGGGTATACACAGTATATACATATATACACAGCTGTCAAGCAGGATGTATAAAAAACAGCCAAGATTAGCAATTGAGTGAGCTAGGCAATTATAAAGATGGAGGGTATTTATTTAATAAAAACAATCAGTTATTGATAAACTAAGCCTGCTAAAAAGGAGCCAAATTAGAGAACCACTTGGTCGCGGCCATTCTCCTTAGCAATATATAGATTAGCATCGGCACGAGAAATTAAAGCGCTTAGTGTCGCATCTTTTTCTGGTATAAGCTCTGCGACTCCCATACTAAAGGTGATTTTTCCGGCTTGTTCAATTCCTGTAATCGGGTGCTTATTGAGCGCTTCGGTGAGCCGATCAAAGATCGAGTGAATGTATTCTTTTTGGGTATCGGAAAAAACAATTAGCCATTCCTCCCCCCCATAACGACCAAACGCATCTTGTTTCCGTAGCACGCTTAGGCAGGCTTGAGCAAACCGCTGTAGTACTTGATCACCAGCCTCATGGCCATAAGTATCATTGAGAGTTTTAAATTTATCGAAATCAACAATGCCAATGGAAAATGGCTGTTTTCCCTGCAATGAACGATTAAACCGTTCTTCCGCTTCACGTAATATAGCTCTGCGATTTGGTGATTTGGTCAGGTAGTCTCTGAGCGCCATTTTTCTGAATTGATTACGGTTATCAATTTGCTTAAACAGTAGAAAAATAACAATAACGATTATGATACCTGCTAAAATAACAATCAGCAGCCAGTACTGCTTCTCTGATTCTTGCTGTTTTATCTTGAGATTCTTTAGTTCGTTGTCTTTAACTAACACTCGATTTTGATTCTCCTTGAACTCGCTATCAAATTGCACACGATACTTCTGTACAATATTTCGCTGCTTATCCAAAAAGCTCTTCTTCAACAGTTCTGCATATTTCTCTTTCGCGTTTAAAGCTTCTTTATAGCTACCGAGAGCACTAAGAAATTTTGCATGAGTATGATGGTAACTCATCAAATATTCCAAACCTTCTAGCTCTGAGCTAAGTTGCTGCATTTGCTGTAAAGCATATTTAGCTTTATCTAATTGCGCTAAACCAATATGACTAAGCGCTTTACTATGCTGCAGTCTGAATATTATTCGCTTATCTCCTGATTTTTCAATTGTTGAACTAGCGTCATCCAAATATTTAATCGCATCTTTTAACCGTTGTTCTTTAATCGCAAGCTCGGCCAATGATATTCGGCTCCACCCAATACCTAATTCATCTTTAATCGATATACTTTTATCAAGTGAAAGTTCAAAATGTTTTTTAGCTTGTTCGAGTTTCTCGTTGGCCAAATAGGCCTTGCCCATGTTGTATAAAATAATTGTGTCAGCAAGCGGGCTTTTTACAATCTTATTAAGCTCTAAACACTGACGATAATAGTCCAAAGCGGTTTCTGGATCATCTAAGCCAACATAAATATTCGCGAGAGAACTGAGAGTTTCACCCATTATATTATGAGCATCGACTTGCGAAGCAAGTTGGTAGGCTTGTTTAAGATGTTTAAGTGCGTGGGTGGTGTGACTTTTAGCATACTCGCTTTGCCCAACCACCATATAAATTTCAGCCGCTAGTTCGATATCATCCGTGGAGTCAGCTTTCGCGAGGATCGCCTGACGTTTTTGCAGCGATTCAATCGATGCTTTTTTTCCTACCGATATGCTGACTTCTGTGAGTTCTAGCCGAGTAATTTGTTTTTCTAAACCCAGCTGCTTTGCCAAAGGTAAGTTAGCGTCAATAATTTTTTGCGCTTCAGTAACATTTTCGAGGCGGGCAAAAACTTCGGCTTTGACCACCGAGGCTTTAACCACGTTGGCTGACCAGCTATTTTTCTCGCTGAGCAAAATTAATCTATCGAGTTCTTCTAGGATTGCATTGGGGGCGCTAGAATTTTGCTTAGCGAGTTGTGTAATTCGCTCATTAATACTTTGTTCGGTAAAAATGGCGCTGGTTGGGGATGACTTTTTAGAAGATGAAGTGGTATCAATCGAATAGGCAAAGCTCGTTGCACTGAGAAGACACGCACATCCCAAAGCAAAAAACAAAACATATCTATTTAGAATATAATTGACCCGACTTTTCATTCTTTCTATTTCTCTACCTCACTCTGAGTATAGATAGAATCACCATAATAGTAAATCGACGAATCGCTTAAACAGCCTATATTATAAGGTTTTTTTGCTCGCTGGATTGTACTCTCGATAATTACTTTGAGTTATTCTGATAATTGTTAAACTTTAAAACTTGCTGATAGTTCTTTTAGTCGAACCGCCAGACTGGTCAAGTTATTGGTTGCTTCCACCGTTTCCATCGCGCCCTTTGCATTAGCTTTTGACGTGTCAGAAATAATTACAACATTTTTACTGATTTCTTCAGTGGTTGCACTTTGCTCTTCGGCGGCACTTGCTATTTGCGTGCTCATATCACTAATCCGCTCGATTGATGTTGAAATTGTGCCCAATGATTGTCCAGCTTGCGCAGCTTGTTGAACCGCTTGGTTCACTTCATCTTGACTCTTGTTCATCACCTCAACCGCCTCTTGAAAACCTCGATGTAGCTTTTCAATAACGGTGTTTATTTCTTCGGTTGAGTTTTGAGTTCGACTTGCAAGCGCTCTTACTTCATCGGCAACCACGGCAAACCCTCGACCATGCTCGCCAGCTCTAGCTGCCTCAATAGCAGCATTGAGAGCCAACAAGTTGGTTTGTTCAGCAACCCCGTGAATCACTTCCATCACGGTGCTAATTTCTTTACCATCTTGCTCTAAACGAGTAATAACCTCTGCTGCTCGCTCAATTCGACTAACCAGTCGCTCTATTGCCGCAATAACACTGTCTACTAGCTGCCTGCCTTCTATTGTAACCTTATTAACCTCTAGCGCGGCTCGAGCGCTTTCAGAAATATTGCTACTCACTTCCTCAACTGTAATATTCATTTCAGTCATCGCCGTAGCCACTTGCTCAGTTTGTAACTGTTGTTCATTGATACTGTTTTCAGCTTGCTGTGAAACTCGTTTTAATCCACCCGCCGACTGATTTAGTTGTTCAGAAGTTTCCATTATTAACCGCACAACATCGCGAAGGTTATGTTTCATGGTGTTGACCGAAACGGTCAATTCCGCGAGCTCATCTTCGCCCTTCACTTGAATAGAGCGTCCGGAAAGATCGCGTTCTCCAATCGCTTTAGCTTGATTCACAACTTTAGCTAGCGGAACGCTAATCATTCGACTCACCCAAACTGACAAAAGTATTCCCGTAGCAAATACCAAGAGAGCACCGATTATTATCACCGTTTTAATTGTCGAAGCTTCCGAGCGCAAGTCCGCCTGATTTTCGACCGCCAATTTTTCTTGCTCCACACGTAACTGTTTAAGTATGTCAATTATCGCTTGTGCCTTGGGAGCGGCCTTGGTTCCAAGCCAATAGTTAGCTAAGTTCCAATCTTTGCCGTTGCGCAGCTCAAACATTTTTTCTGGAAGCGGTTTGAACTCAGCACGAATCGACTTGTAGGTTTGCCACGCAGGCTTTTGATTTGAATCAAATAGGTCTTCCAACGCATTGAGCTGTTGGAACGCCTGCTCATTTTGTTTCCATTTTTGCCTAAAATTATCAGCGAAATTTTGATCACCGGTCAGCAGAAAGGCTCTAATATTGGCTAACCCAATGGCAAAAGTACCGCGACTATCAGCCAGCAGTTTTAAGAGTTTTTTACGATCACTATTGGCAGCAAGGCTATCTTCTCGATTAATGATGGTAGTAATGGCGTCAAGCACTTGGCTTGCACGAGGCGCGGCTTCGGTAAGTAATAGATTAAAGGCTGGGGTATTTTCGGGGGTGTGAGAGATTTTTAAGATTTCATTTTGCGCTGCTCTAAACTCTTTGGCAAGCGTTATCAGCTGATTGAGTTTTTTAATGCTTTCTGGGTCACTCCACTCTTTAGAAAGTTGAGTCAAATTATTAATCGAAGCATTAATCAGCTCCCAGCCCTGTAAAAATTCTTGTTCAAACTTCTTTGCCAATTGAGGATCACTACCGAGGATCATATAACCGCGCAGCCCAGCCAATGAGGTGTTAATACCATCATTAAGCTCTGCCCCTGCCAGTACACTTGGAAATCGAATATCGATAAGTTGATGTTCAATCTCAGAAACGCTATCCACTTTAAGAATATTTGTAATTGAGATAATCAGTACAAAAAGAAGGATGACACCAAAGCCCAACAGAATTTTTAATTTAACTTTCATCTATTTACCTTTTATCGAAAATGCAGGAAATCCACCCTAAAAAATAACTAATATAGAAGGAGTAAACGCTTACTTAATATGCGCACATAAGGTTAAATGACCACACCTTACTGCATCTGCGCAGGCAAAAGGTTTCCTTTAATTAGCCTAGTCTAAACTCTGGTTTTTTGCTTACTTTTGGAGATTGAACCAAAGTAGACTGAGCTGATGTTTAATCAAGTATTGCGTTAGCTGCGCCAACTAAAGGTAATAATACCGAGAGCCAATGCTAGCTTGGACATTCGATGTCAATTCACCTAATATGATTCGCTTGATTGGGAGCGAGGATAGTATGTCAAATTTTATTATTGAATTTAAAAATGCATTATCAAATGAGCAATGCGACAAATTTATTCGAAAATTCGAAAATTTTCCCAAAAAGCAACCCGGAAGAACTGGCGCAGGCGTCGATAAATCTAAAAAAGACAGTTTGGATTGTCACATAACCAGTTTTAAAGAGTGGCAACAAGAATGTACTGAATTAAATCAATTACTTGCAAAAGCGACAGTAGCTTATATTCGCCAGTTTCCCTTTGTGATTACCGGCGCTGTTTCGCCCGCTATACAAGATCCAGACACTAAGCAGCTACGAACCATTACTCATGAAGACATTCCCAAGTTAGGCGATCCTCAAATTGAATCACTCAGCAGTGCTATTTTTGAATGTGACGGAATTAATTTGCAGCGCTACACGAAAGGCAGTGGAGGCTATCATCATTGGCATTCTGAGCATTATCCTCACCCAACTGATAGATCGCAAAAGTCGCTTCATCGAGTCCTGCTTTGGTTAATTTATTTGAACGATGTTGAACAGGGTGGTGAAACTGAATTTTTCTATCAGCAAGCACAAGTAAAACCGACCAAAGGCAGTTTAATCCTTGCGCCTGTCAACTTTACTCATACTCATCGTGGCTGTGTGCCTATCTCAAATGACAAATATGTGCTGGCCTCATGGATCAATTACAAGTCAGCCGAGCAAATGTATGCCTCGGCTAAATAGCCTTTGAATAAACGAAAACGTCAATTAGAGCAATCGAATTGCGGAAAGCGTCAGGTCATCTTTTAGAGCCGAACGACCGCTAAACTCAAACAATGCATTTTGAATATGGTCGATCAATAGCTGAGGATTATCTGGTGCTTGTTTGAGGGCTCTCACCAGTCGTTGGCTACCAAACTCTTCCCCCGAGAGACTTCGAGTTTCCAGAACAACGTCAGTGTAAATAAACAAAATGTCATTAGGCTCTAATTTAAATTCTTTAAATTGCCATTGATAATCAGGCAACACACCAATGGGGATCCCTTCTGATTCATTCAATTCAATGGCCTGGTTTCCTCGTTTGATAAAACCGTTTGGGTGGCCAGCGGAGACGTATTTCAAAATCCCAGTATCGCCTCGATAGGAGAAAAGTTTTGCTGTCACAAACTTGCCGCGATCTTTTCGAGTAAAGAAATGTCGATTCAAATAGTTGGCAGCATCCGCGGGGGTTGACTGGTCGTTCCCAGGAAAAGTTCGCAATATTGCATCAACCATAGCGGCCTCAACAGCAGCACTTGGACCATGCCCTGTCACGTCAGCGATAATCCCTCCCCAACGAATAATATTTGCATCACCGCCGGGCGAAGGAAGTTGAAACAGGTCAAGATAATCACCGCCAGCGTCTTTATAGGCTTCAAATTTAAACGCCAAATCAATCCCTTGAATGGATAGATCTTCGCGAGGTAACAGTAATGACTGTAGGCGAGAGATTTCTTGTAGTTCTTCATCAATCCAGTGGCGTGCTTTGTCCAGCTGTCGTTTTTGTTCACTCCGAAGTATGTTGGTTAAAGCGTAATTGAGCAAAAGCGCAAGTTTTTCTAGGTCTAAGCGTCGAGAATTAGATTGAAAGTCAACAATAATAATCCAACGTGCAACTTTACCTTTGATCCAAATAGGAATTACAAGCGCTTCTCCAAAATACTTGAGTTCGTCTTGAAATAGGTCAGGACAGGTTTCACACGAAATTTTTAACGGTGAATGGTTGGTTTTCCAACCCTCAATAAATTCGCCTTCAAGGATTGGAAAGTTCGGGCTGCCATTAAGCATTTCTTCTGCGGTGTAAATAGGACAATGATGTTCATCACAAAACCCTGTTACCTGAAATTGTGCCGGGTCGAGCTTATGACTGCTGATCATTGCCAACTTGAATGAGTCTAACTCAGTGCCAACAACCTCTAATAATACTGATAAAGGATTGCTGTAGGCTTGGTCACTGCTTAAACTCGCAAGAAGTTGCATAACAAGTCCATTATTTTAGACTACTTTGGTTTTTTCATTTCAGTGAGCAACCCGGCCATGCCGTCACTACGCAAAATGCGCGCATAATTACTTTTATAGCTGGAAACAAATGAAACACCTTCAGGAATAAAATCGTAAACTTTCCAGCCACTGCCTTCGTTGATCAATCGATAACGAACCGGGATACGTTTATTACCATCAGAAATAATGACTGTGTCGACAATAGCATACTTATTCGCTTTAATTTGTTCGCCTTCAAACTCGACTTTTTCGCCAGAGTAATTACTTAATAAATTAGCATAAGTATCGACCATTACCTCTAAGAATAAGGCTTTAAATTCTTCCTTTTGTTGGTCGCTTGCTTCAGACCATGTTTTTGATACCACCCGACGGGAGAGGTTTTCAAAGTCAATTTCGGTTTTGAGGACTTTAGCTAATGCTTGCTTTTTATCAGACTCGTTCATCTGCTTATCGCTCGCGACTTTTAGGATTTTATCGACGGCTAACTCAAGCGCTTGTGTGGGGGATTGAGCTAATACATGCTGGCTGAAAAAGACCAAAAGTATTAGGCTGGCCGAAAGTAAAGTTTTCATGAATATTCCTCTGGTTTCAACAAACGGTCTGGATAATTTGTCGATAAATGAATCTGGGTTAATCTTTGGCAACTGCAAATTAAATGCAGATACCGATTTAAATTTGACTGCAATTTAACAAATATTTTCGTCGTCGCAATCAATAAATTGTTACCTTTGATGTCCTAACCATTTAATTTATGGACTAGCCGAAGTTTAATGCGATTAAACGCAGAAAAGTGGCGATTAGCTCTCAAAAATATACTTGCTGATTAACTCTTCGATGCTGATTGCCGGTTCGGTCTCAATTATTTCATCGCCATCGTCGAGCGGTGCACCGCCCCCCACTGAAATTTTTATAAATTTATCACCAATAATTCCTGCGGTTCGAATCGACGCAATTGCATCATCTTGAATTTCCACTCCTTGGTTAATTAACATCACCACTGACGACTCTTGGGTTTTAGGGTCTAATGAGATGCTTTCTACCTGACCCACTTTTACACCAGCGATTTCGATAACTGCGCCTCGCTTTAAACCGGAGGAATTGGAAAATTTAGCATTCAGCTGATAGCCATTGGCACTAAACCCGGACACCCCGCTTACCACGACCGATAGGTAAGTGATAGCGCCTAGCCCGATTAGTAAAAATAGACCAACAATAAATTCTAAAGATAGCTTTTTCATTAGTCCGATAACTCCTTAAATTAAAAACGAACTTGCGATATAGTCAGCAAATAACATAGTGATGGCGCTTGCAACAACGGCTTTGGTGGTCACTTTACCAACCGCTTCGGCGCCAGAAACCCCTTTCTCTAAATGTACGTAAAATCCTTTGCCCATTGCAATCCAAATAACGATTACAGCAAATATAAGCGATTTAACAATACTCATTCTTAGATCCGACCAAGTAATCGTATCGATAATTGTCTGCATATAGGCCACTCCACTAAGATCTTTAATAAAGACCCCAACAATGTAGCCACCAAAAATACCGATCAAATTGAAAATGGCGGTCAGCAACGGAATAGATATAACAGCAGCGATTAATCTTGGTACCATGACATAACGATAAGGACTAATTGCCATACAGGTCAACGCATCAAACTGCTGCTCGTTACGCATAATTGCAATTTCGGCACAGGTTGATGAACCGACCCTAGCAATCACCATAAGCGCTGTCATCACTGGCCCCAACTCCTGAATTAAACTGAGTCCAACCGCTGACCCCATCAAATCAACAGAACCAAAGCGCGCCAGCACATCGTAAAATTGCAGCGCTAAAACCATTCCAGTAAAGAGCCCAGACAACAAAATAATCGGCATTGAGCGAGCACCAATAAAAGCAATTTGCTTGACTAGCTCCTGCCAGCCAAAAGGTCTCGAGAAGATACTTAAAACAACCGTTAATAGGAATTTTCCCAAGCGGCCCAGCTCTTCAATCACCTGAATGGTCTGACTGCCTAGCTTTTCAATTCGGGAAAACATCTTTAGTCGGTTCCTCCAGTTAAACGCGACAAATATTTTTCTCCATCAATTTGCACTTCGCGAGGTTTTCGATTGATTAGATTAGCAACCCGCTCATCATCACAGGCTTTGATTTCTTCCACGGTTCCGGTCTTAACGATTTCCCCGTCATATAACACCGCTATTCTATCGGCAATTTTGAAGGCACTTTCCAATTCATGCGTTACCACAATAATGGTCATATTCATCGCCTTGCGTAACTCTAATATTAATTGATCTAACTCGACCGAAGTCACTGGATCTAAACCAGCGGAAGGCTCATCAAAGAATAAAATTTTGGGGTCCATAATTACCGCCCGAGCCAAGCCTGCTCGTTTTAACATGCCACCTGATAATTCCGACGGCATTAGGTCTTCAAATCCAGCTAAATTCATAAGCTCTAGTTTGAGCCGGGTCATGATACTAATGGTATT
Source organism: Kangiellaceae bacterium (assembly GCA_965230525.1). Taxonomy (GTDB): domain Bacteria; phylum Pseudomonadota; class Gammaproteobacteria; order Enterobacterales; family Kangiellaceae. The sequence continues at coordinate 1,368,135 of OZ246008.1, read as the reverse complement.
TTCGTCAAGATCAGTATGCTGTCTTAGTGGAAGCTTGATATTGTCACCAACACTCATCGAACTCAATAATGCACCGCCTTGAAATGCTACTCCCATCTTTCGTCTTAGGGCTAACATTTGCGCTTGATCAACGCGGTTAATGTCGGAGTCACCAAACAATATTTTTCCATTTGTGGGCTGCATTAAGCCGAGCATATTTTTGAGTAGTGTACTTTTTCCCGAACCACTACCACCCATAATGACTAGGATTTCTCCTTGTTTTACCTGCAAGTTAATGCTTTTTAAAACCCGACGTTCGCCATAAGCGCTTTCTAATTCTTCCACTCGAATCAGCGCCTCATCAACTTGATTAGTTGACGACTGTGAGGATGAAGACGAAGCTTGTTTCAAAGTCATTATTCCTTAATTTCATCAACGGAAGAGACTAAATTAAACACTTGGTTTAATCTCGTTAATTCTAATACTTGTAACGGCGCGCCATTGGCAGCGGCAATTGAAAGCGACAAATTCTTTTTGTTAGCGGTGTTCAACCCTTCGACCAGCGTCGCCATACCTGACGAGTCTATGTAAGTCAGTTCGGAAAAATCAACTATCACAGACTGCCCCTTGTCTAATATATCCAGTAAACAGCGTCTCACTTTCGAAGAGTTTGATAAATCAACCTCGCCGGTTAAATGTAACACTTTGTAATTCAAGTGTTCTGAACAGTCAAAACTCATTCTAAGGGCGCTCCTGTGGTAAGTCTTTTTTCAATTCCAAAATATTTCCCGGACACGCCTGGGTATGCACAAACTTGACAGAGTTCATCACCTGTCGCATTAACATCACCCCCAAGCCACCGGGCTTTAGTGGGTCATCGGATTTTTGTTTTAAGCAGTCATTAGCCACGGGTTTGGCGTAGTCATGTAATCTAAATATGACTTGCTGTTTATCTCGGTTAACTTCCAGAAAAATCTTGCCATCACGACAGTCTTTATAGGCATAGCGGATAATATTGGTACAAGCCTCATCAATTGCAAGCACTATTTCATTGATTTCTTTTTTGGAAAATTTAAGCTCAGCACAAACCCCCTTCACGCTCTTTCGAATGGCGGCAAGTTCGTGCGGACAGGCAGTCCAACTTTTAGATAATAAATTCTCGCTTTTCACCGTTATTAACCCATTTCACACAGATAGAGTTGAGCAACTGCTTTGTAACCATTACGCGACGACCGTTCAGTTAGTTCAATCCTGATGGAGTCTTTAATGATTAACTTGGAAGAATTTGATGCCACTAAGACTAGCACATTTTGTCAATAAACGATTAATTTCTTCTGCCTTGGGTTGTATTTGTGTACCAATGCGATTGCGGTCATTACATTGTTTTAAAGGAGTACTCACGAGGCCCAAAAGTTACACCGGCACGTTTGGTGGTATACTCGTTGGGTTTTCTGGGATCATTTACGTTCTTGAGGCACAATATGAATAAAACCTGCTTAATTCTCATTTCAACTATTTCCTTGCTTGTCGCGGCTAATCATCATGCTTTAGCAGCCGATACAGCTAAGCAACTAATCGAAAGATTTGAATTGCGTGAAAGCTCCACCCCCTCGAGTCTACATCCCAAGTGGAAAAAGCCCTCAAAAGTATTGTTTTGGGGAAGTGATGAACAAAGTTTACTGCTTAAAAAAGCGTTTCCTAAGCTAAATCTCGTTGCCACCAATAACCTAGACACTGCGCAAAAGCATTTAGCTGATGCCGATGCCTTCATTGGTTTTTGCATTCCAGCACTATTAAAAATACCCAATAAGCTCAGGTGGGTTCAATCGATGGGTGTTGGGGTTGAGGGCTGCGCTAGCTCAAGCCAACTGAAACAAAATCAAGTGCTGGTTACCAACACTCAGCGACTTTCTTCACCAGAGATTGCTGAGCATGCGATTGGATTAATGTTTGCGCTGGTGAGGCAATTAGATCTATATGGTCAGAGCCAAGCTCAATCTAAATGGGACAGAAGCATCGCACCTGATCCGAATGAAATTTGGGAAATAGAAGGACGGACTCTGTTGGTTGTTGGGCTGGGTGGCATTGGCACAGAAACTGCGCGTCGAGCCCACGGGTTGGGGATGAAGGTTATTGCGACTCGAAATAGCCGAAGAAGCGGTCCAGAATTTGTCAGTTATGTTGGGCTTGCAAACGAATTATTAGATTTGGCCAAGCAAGCTGACGTGATCATAAACACCGCACCTCTCACCGAAAAAACCAAAGGCATGTACGACAAAGATTTTTTCGAAGCAATGAAACCTAATGCTTATTTTATTAGTATTGGTCGTGGAAAAAGTGTGGTGACCGATGATTTGATTGCTGCGCTCAAAAATGGTCAGTTAGCGGGCGCAGGGTTGGATGTAACTGACCCCGAACCATTGCCCAAAGATCATCCATTGTGGACAACGCCTCGAGTGATTATCACACCTCATGTTGCCTACCGCTCTGAAAAACTTCGGCCAAGAGTAATGCTCTTAGTTAAAGAAAATTTACAGCGATATATCAATGGCGACAAATTATTATCGGTGGTTGACCTAGAACGCGGCTATTGATAACCCAAAATCGTTTCTTCAATAATTGAAGCACCGCCAACCCGACGATGTTGCATTTTTTACCAAATCGGCAATTCGTTCTATAATTAGATCTTTGGTGTGTTAGTTTTAAGCTAATCGGAAGTATTGTGACCAGCAAAGTAGTTAAAGGCTTTACTTTAATAGAATTGATTGTAGTGATTGTAGTGCTAGGCTTACTTGCCGCTATTGCTGCGCCTCAGCTTTTTAATTTTAAATCTTCAGCACGAATTTCTGTGATTGAAAGCATTGCCGGCTCAATGAAAACCACTGCCAACTTAATTCGATCGAAAGCGGTTATTTCAGGTTTATCAACAACAACCGCTAACCCAGGAAATCAAGCCGACTATATCGTTACAACTAATATTGGCAGTGCCGAAGTTGATTGGCGAAATTTATGTCCAGAAAGTCGCGCTGAGCTTGCCGATCAGTTAACCATGATTGACTACATTGATCTTACTGAGTCTGGCGAACTAACCAGCCAACTTAACAACCGTTATACTTTAGTTGGTTATGATATTCCTGGCTTTTCAGTACCCACCAACAGCGGCTGCTATGTAATTTACGATTCATTTGGCAATCCTAACTGTACGGTGACAGCGGTTACCGTTGACTGCTAGTTCTTTAGTTAAAAGAACATAAGCTTTAATTAAGTAACACAAATAACGGCTCGCGTAACGAGCCGTTATTATCAGTTTTAAATCACTTTACTAAAATGTGATCGACCAGCTATCAATCGTTCCCGTATCAGCATTAGCCAAATCTCTCACTCTTAAATTCCAAGTGCCCGATGAGTCTTTACTGCCTACGCTCACTGAATAGTTTTGATTAATATTGTTTGCACTTCCACCGGTTCGGTTATGTAAGTTGTAAACTGTACCGTCCGGATGAATCAAATCAACAATAAGATCACCGATATAGGTGTGAATAATGTTCACATTCACATCAACCGTTCCCGAGCTGCCGGAGCGCGATACGCTCAAAGGACTTTGGACACCAGTTGAGTTATTATCTGGAATACTAACATCGGTCGTTGTTTCAAAGAAATTTCCGCCAGGCGGTGGAGTGACCGAAGTGCCCGATATTTCTAGATTATCAAATGCAATATCGCCTCGCCATCCACCAGCAGCAGTCGCTCTTAAACGAATTTGATCAACCGAGTACGCGCTTAAATCAACCGTAGCAGTGGAATAGGCCGCTCCATGGGAAGTATGCTGCTGACCAGAGATAGACCATACATCGTTTGTCCAACTTCCGCCGGTTCTCACATCAACTGACAAGGTGCCAATATTGCTGCCATACATATGGTAGTCAAACTTAAACTGCACATCGGTGGCTGATATATTTTCACTGTTTAAGATGGCGCTATTTCCCGAGCTATTCGCGCTGCCACTCGAGGTTTCAAGGAACACGTACCAAGTGCTACCAGAGCCTGCGCTCGGTCCAGTATCTCTTGATGGCGTTCCATTGGAGTCGCGAGTAAAGTTATGCGAATCATTACCGCTGCTATTGCTCCAACTTCCAAATCCAGATTCAAAATTCTCAGAACTAATAACATCGCCGCCTGGGGGTGGGGTTCCTAACGAGTCAAGCGCAGCTCGAGCGTCAATAATGCCGTCGCCACAACCGCCACTGCAACTACCCGGTAGTGCTCTTGCGGTATCTTTTAAGATAGTTTCAATGTCATCAGGTGATAAATTAGGATCGGCCTCTAATAACAGCGCAGCAGCACCAGCTACATGAGGGGCAGCCATACTAGTGCCTTGGAAGTAAACATAGTTTTCGCTAGAAGGAGTTTGAGTTCCGTCGTTCAAAGTTGACGCGATACCATTTGCCGCAGTCGGGCTTACCTCACCACCGGGCGCACTCACATCAATACTAGAACCAAAATTTGAATAGCTTGCACGATTGCCTTGTCGATCAGTTGCAGCAACATTAATAACACCACTACAACTAGCTGGCGTGAACCCCGAGGCATTAGAATTACTATTTCCAGCTGCCACGACAACTACCGCTCCATTTGCTCGAGCCGTATTGATAGCGTTTTGGGTTGTGCTTTGGCAAGAACCACCACCACCAAGACTTAAATTAAGCACTTGAGCAGGATTGGCATTGGCTGGAACTCCGGGCACCGAACCACCAGAAGCCCAAATAATGCCATCGGCAATATCAGAAGTATAACCGCCACATTTTCCTAACACCCTTACCGGAACAAATTTAGCGCCATATGCAACACCTGCAACCCCTTGAGAATTGTCTGTCACAGCGGCTACAGTACCAGCCACATGGGTACCATGCCAACTCGAATTAGTCGCTGGTTCACCCACTCCACAATCGCCAGCCGATGCCCAATCACCTGGATCGCTCGGATCGTTATCGCGACCATCTCCATCAACGGAGACCGCTGTATCACCAATAAAGTCATAACCGGGCAGGCGATTCGCATCTAGGTCGCTATGGTTAACATACCCCGTATCAATCACCGCCACAACCACACCGGAACCGGTATGAGTATCCCATGCCGCTTCAGCATTCATTCCGCCGGTTGCTTCATGATAGTGCCACTGTAAATCGTAAAACTGATCATTAGGAACAAAAGTGGGTTTTAACAAAACATCTTCTTCGACACTCAAAATATTAGGATCGCTTTCAAGCTTAGTAATTAATTCATTCAGCTCGCTTTTTGATTTGCGCTGTTCTAAACGCATTACATGATGACTTTGTAAAGCCATTCTTCGCACATGCTGCAGGTTGACGCCATAGCTGCGCTGAATTGCTTGCGATATGCTGTGACCACCTTCTTCAGCGGTTGAAAATTGCGATAAGGTTTCTTTGTATTTTATAATCAGGCGTTGTGCAGGTTCTGCAAAAACATTTCCAGAAACAAGTAAACTCAAGCTAATCGCTGAAAGCGCAAAACGCTTTTTCGATTTAAAACTTTTTCTACTATTCATTCTATTCTCCAAGTGGTTCAATGGTGTAAAAAGAAAGACACTCTTATTAGCGGAGTGAGGAACAATTGAGCCTTTCCTAGAATAGAGGTTATTCAAAGCTCAATGCATTCACTCGATTTGGTATTGTTTGAGTGTTTGAACTTGTATTAATAAATCCGATGATGAGTCACGAAAAAAATTCTTTATACGTGACTATAAAATCAAACTTACAACGAATTACCATAATAATGATTGGAATAAATACTTAACTGCGTAATCTATAGCGCTCATTGACAGCAATGGCAAACGCCTTGCTATGAAGTTTTGAGATTCAACCTCGCGATTGATGAAACCACGAAATATTTTCGAGAATGTTCATAGCGACACCATCGTCAGATTAAAATTCGATGGTTTGTTTTTGGCGCGAAATTGCATTGTACTCATACAAAGCAAAATTAAAACGCAATTAAACTCTAATTATCTCAGAGTTAGATTGGGAATATTCACGATTAGAGTTTGTTCTTCTCAATTTTAAGCGGCTACCCCGACCTTGTATCTACTTATTTTTGTGGTAATGATTAGTAGGTTAAAAACAAGGCCATAATTCTGACCTTGTTTTTATTGTGGTGTAATTACTGGGTTAGAATAGTCACATTTAGTTCTGACTGAACTCGCTGAACAGGAGTAAAGAGAGAAGTTGTACCATTTGAGCCACTATGTACTCCCCAAGCAATGGTTCCCCAAGACCAAGGACCTCCGCTATCGCCTCCGATGGAATTATCACCCGTCACTCGAACCAAATTACTTACCGTGACACCGTCAGTAAAAGTTGCCGTTACATTGTTAGAGATTACCGTATGATTACAAGTTCGAGTATTGGAAGAACGTCCGTATTCACATACTGACTGTCCAGGCAACATCAGAAATGTCAACTTTATTCCCGTAACATCCCGAATGTCTTGCTCGCTCTCATTTGCAAAATACTCCGCTACTTCAGTATGAGAAGTTGTGTGATATTCAGCATCACCATTTCCGCGCTCTTGAGAGCGCCAAGTCATATCTACATCGACAGTGGAGTAGGAATGTTCAAGTTCGTTCAGGCCAGTACAATGTGCGGCGGTAACAATACCATTACCATTCGGACCGGATACCGCCCAACCACTAGTGCACTCTCTAGCACCATCATCCCGTAACCACTCCCCACCACGAGCATATTCAAGCTCATAAATTTCTCCAGGGGCCTCAATCACTTCAAGGTCAATATCTTCAATAGATATATTTCCATAGGCTCTATTTTCATCAGTTTCAAGTGTGGCATTTTTGTTAGACAGTAAAGATTGCAGTGACTGAACTGTAAGCGCTTTTGAGCGATCCGAAGTTTTCATTTCAAGTTTTATTTGGCCAGAGGTATGATCAAAGTAGGTAAGAAAGTTGTTATAAGCGCTATCCCGCAAAAGCCTTGATAAGTATTTAGCTCGTCCTTCTTGTTCTTGAAAGCTATATTGAGCTCCATCGGTAATTTCAACATTCAAATCCGTTTTTAACTCCGGAGCTGTATCAACAAACTGAATATAGGCTTTATGCCCAGCGTTAGGTTCTAGCCAAACCCTAGCGATTTTCCCCGGATGTTTTTTGACTATTTTCTTAAATAAGTCTTCAAATTTATCTTGAAAGGCCAAAGCACTTTTGATTTCCTCAACCTCTTTACCTAATTCAACGGCAAGAGTGGCAGTGTCTCTCGCTACAGCCATTTCTTGAGATATCTTGTTTACTTTAAACTCCCGATGTTCATCCGTTTCACTCGCTACAGAAACAGTTGAAGCAAACGGTAAACAAGCGCTTAATGCTAGAATCGCAAAATTTCGCTTGGCGCTCAATGAAATTACATCCAATCCATGTTTTCGGTAATCATTCATAATAATATTTCCTTTATATTTTGTTTGAAAGATATTTAAACTACTCAAAAAGCAGGAATCTTAAAAAGCCTCCCTGCTATACGATTGGTGCATTAAAGAGAGTCCTTATCCCATGAACTTAATTGCATTCTTGAGATAATTTCTGAATTTTTCGATTATTAAGGATTTGACAGAAAGAAAATAAGCAGTACCGCAAAAACAGGAATCTGGAGAAGTTTATTAGTCGAAATAACTGGACATTTTTATGGGCAAACATCGAGCATAAAAATTCAGTAGCGGTTCGATCTCAATCAGCTACCACTACTGAATTCATCTCGGCATATTGAGGTAAAGTAACTCGTGTAGGTTGGCAGTGCAAACCCCAACACCTAACCTTCAAGATAAACGGAAGTTTATTGATAATTCCATTCTTGGAAATCAAATTACTTGGGGTCGTTATTAGCCTCTGCCGTAGGGGTTCGCAAAGCTCACCAGCCAACCTACAGCTTAGTCCAACTTACCGAGTTAGCTAGTCAGCACTATTTAGTTTTTAGTGTCACATTAAGTTCAGATTGGACACGTTGCACAGGGGTAAACAGCGATGTCGTACCATTTGAGCCACTATGCACTCCCCAAGCAGTTGTCCCCCAAGACCAAGGACCACCGCTGTCACCACCAATCGAGTTGTCAACGCTCACTCTGACTAAATTACTCACTGTCACACCATCAGAAAAAGTGGCCGTTACATTATTTGAGATCACTTCATGATTACAGGTACGAGTATTAGAAGATCGACCATATTCGCAAACCTGCGTCCCGGCAATCATAGATGAAGTGGAACGTATTCCGGTGACATCTCTTATTTCATCTGCCTTTGCATAGTACTCGGCAAGTTCTTGATGTGAGGTTGTGTGATATTCCGCATCGCCATTGCCGCGCTCTTGCGAACGCCAAGTCATACTAGGGTGATTTGAAGTATATGAATGTTCTAACTCGTTAAGCCCTGTGCAATGGGCTGCGGTTACAATTCCATCGCCATTAGGCCCCGAAACTGACCAACCGCTGGTGCATTTTCGAACCCCATCATCTCTTACCCACTCACCACCACGAGCGTACTCAAGTTGATAAATTTCACCGGGAGCTTCAATTAACTCGAAATCAATCTCGTCAATGGTCATATTGTCAAATGCAGCGCTTTCATCGGAGCTTATTGTTCGACTTTTATTCGACAAGAGGCTTTCGAGCGATTGCAGTGACAGAGCCCTAGCACGATCTGCAGTTTTCATTTCCAACTTTATTTGACCAGAAGCATGATCAAAGTAAGTCATAAAATTAGCATAGGCATTATCTTTTAACAGCTTGGCTAAAAACTTGGCTCGCCCTTCTTGTTGTTGAAATGAATACTTTCCCCCACTCAGCATTTCAACATTCAAGCTGGTATCAATAGTTGGAACACTGCCAACAAACTGAATATGCGCTCTTTGTTCCGCCTTTGGCGCTAACCAAACTCGAGCAATTCGATCAGGGTACTTTTTAACAAGCTTTTTGTAGAACTTACCAAACTTTTCTTGAAACCTAATTGATGCTTTTATTTCTTCAACACTTTTACCTAATTCGCCTGCAAGTATCTCGGCATCGGTGTGAGCTGCCATTTTTTTTGATATTTTTTGACTGACTGCAACGGCATGATCATGAGTGTCAACCGCACCGGTAGATAGTGAAACAAGAGGCAAAAATAGCGACAAAGCTACTTTTCCACAATGCTGTTTAACTAATACAGGGAGTGCATTTAATTTTGTTTTTTGATTATAATTTTTCATAAAATGTCCTTGATGTATAGTTTTAAAAGATACGACTTGGCCACACTGAATTGATAGCTAAGCCTAAGAAAAAAACTAGCTCCGTAAGTGTGATTTCTAGTTTTTATTGAAAGTAACCGAGGTTACTAGAATGATCCAATCTGAATCATTACCACCCTAATTGTGCACAAAAACAATTTATCATTCATCTGTTGAAAGATAATTCTTGAGATAATTTTGAAAATTTTTGAGATGTTGCCAGGAGATTTGAGATAGAAAACGGAAAGCCCTACAGAGAACTTAATAGGTTTCATTTTGCCGATTTAAGTAGTGGATTTGAATGCTAGAATGAAATGAGTAGGTTTAAGAACAATCGGCTATTTATACGATTGCCGTACTTAAATCGGTAACAAGAAATTTTTGGCAAATAGCAGAGTGCCTACAAGAATACCACCATTCCTAGCAGCCTTAGCAGCCTTAGCAGCCTTAGCAGCCTTAGCAGCCTTAGCATCCGCTTCTACTATTAATATTCCCTGTGGATTATAGTTTAGTTTAACTTGCTGCCGCGATTTAAATTTTGATAAAAATAAAATTCAAATATCATCGGATGGCTAATGACCATTGTTAGACATTTATAACAATGGTCATAATCTTAGTCTTGAATGATGATAAATCGACTTAAGCGTACTTAAAAACTAGCTGTAGTCGAAGTGTCACTAGTGCCAGTGTTCAACGAATTATTACTACCACCTTGCCATTGCACTCCAGTATTCGGATTAGATTCATCGCGTTTTAGGCACTTCCACTCAACTGCAGTATTGGCTGGTAATGTGATTTCTTTGCTCCAACTAGGGTAACCGCTCGGATTCATAATGACTGCATTGGCTGGATCCCAGCCTCCTAATTCAGAAAGATTTCCAACGACATATACACTTTGACCATAATAGGTATAGCCTTGATCACAGGTAAAAGTAACATCAACCTCACTACCGCAATTATTACAACCGCCGGTTAATTTTGCGTTCACGTGAATCGCCGATGCATTTTTAAAAAATACATTGAATTCGGCAAAACCATTTTGATCAACAACAATCGTTGGGCCACTGCAATTAGTGCCGTCAAAATCACCTTGAACCACATCACAATAAGTGCCTTCGGGCATGCCGGTTTGAAAACGGCGATTAAGATCTTGTCCTTCCATATTGATCACAACAAAGCCATTGCCTGCCCTTCCCCAAGCTAATTGATGACTACCGTTATCCCAATAATTAGTCACCGACTGATCACTGGATGTGGCATTTCTGAAACCAACCATATTAGCAATCGCTCGCTGACGATGTTCACATAACCATCCTCCGCTACAAGAGCTTGCCCCATGAGACGGAGGACCTTGATCATGATCGCTCCAGTCATAACTCGACATGACTTTCGGATAGCCATAGGGCCAACCCAGCATAAATACGTGAGCAACCGTGTTAGCGTTATTACCGTCTTTATGAGTAATAATATTGCTAGTATTCTGACGCTGATTATCATGATTGGCGACAAAGGTAATCGCTTTGTCACTAGCCAACCAGCCACCCCAAGTACCAATGTTACTAATCTCTTTAATTGGTCCGCGGTATTTAAAGTAGTGGCCAATAGTATCAGTAAAGTTAAATTCAGTGACATCACCTATACCGACGTACTCGTCAGGTTGAACAGGCTCGCCTCCGGCACCGATCACTTCTTGGAAAATATAAGGATTACCCGTTAATCGGTTTTTAATTCCTTGAATATCTGATGCAGACATATGTTTGGCTGCGTCAATTCTAAAACCAGCAACCCCCAACGAGGTTAAATCATTAAGATAGTCTGCAATCTTTTGCTGTACATACCATGAAGCGGTATCCAGATCATTTAATCCAACTAAATCACAGTTTTGAATTGACCAACGATTGCCATAGTCAATGCCATCGGTGCAATTGTGAAAATCATTTGGACTATAAGGAACTTCTGGAAAATTACGATCCCACGCCGCCATGTGATTAATGACCGCATCCACATAAATATCGACACCAACTGCTTTACAGCGAGAAACCATACTAGAAAATTCTGCACGCGTTCCAGAGCGCCCTTCGATTGAATAGCTAACTGGCTGATAGCGAGTCCACCATTGACTGCCGCCAACTGATTTTTGTGGTGGCGAGACCTGTACCGCAGCAAATCCTTTAGGACCTAAAAAATTTTCACATTCGCTTGCAATATCATTCCACTGCCATTCAAATAGATGTACAAAAGCCGTTCTTGCTTGAAGCTGCGAAGAGATAAGTAAGCTTAATAAGACAAAGGCATTCGCAGCTATTTTTTTCAGCCAAACTCTACCGAGTATAGATTCTTTTTCTTTCATTTTTTCACCCCCATTGTGAATTGGTTTTATTCGTCAACGCGGGCTTCCTAGCTAGCGAAAAGGCAACGAAAGCAAATTGTTTTGACACTTAACGGATTTATTTTATTGGCCATATTGATAACCAATTGTGTTGTTATGCTTTTTCGTTCTGGTGTATTTTGCTGAAATTATTTAGGCATAATCGTTTGATTCAGATCAAACCAAAAATTATGAATACGTATGCATGAAATTAGTTTTACACGATAGAATAAAGCGCTATTCAGATGGAGCTTAGGAATAATGCGGGATAGGAAAATGCTTATCGCACATTGAAATATTTTGACGCAAAAATGCGTCGCCACATTAAGATAATATTTTTTTTATTATAAATTGTATTTATTCGTGGCGTGAGTCACTCAATATCGACAACTATTATCTTACGCGAGCTAAATAATTAAGCTCGCTAGTTAATAGCTGGTATAATATATTCTCGAAGTATTTGTTGCGGCTGGTAGAGCGCGGTCGAATCATAGTTTTGCCCAGTAAAAACCACGATAGTTTCCTTCTCCGGCCACACGAAGATAAATTGGCCGCCATTACCATTGGCAGAATAAATCCCTAAGAGTTGTTTGGATTGATCCCTAAAATCATCAATCCACCATTGATAACCATAGCCGTGCCATAGCGGATATTGGGTAAGCGTTAAATGTTGTGCTGTAGATTGCTCAACCCACTCTTCAGAAATTATTTGTACTCCCTTCCATTGCCCTTTTTGCAGGTAGAGCTGTCCAAATTTAATCATATCTCGCGAAGATAACCATAATCCACCACCGGTATGTATTCGGCCGGTCGGCGTGGTCCCCCAAATCACCGACTTCATACCTAACGGCTCGAATAAATGTTTATCTGCATACTCTTCAAATGGAACCCCAGTAGCGTTTTCAACCAAAGCACCTAAAGCAACGCTTGCAATGGTTGAGTAAGCGAAGGATTCACCCGGGTTATCTTCCAAAGGTAAATTAAACAGAGCTTTAACATAGTCATTACTAGTTCGATAGATATTAGCTAGACTATTATTTGGTGAAGAAAACGGATGTGTCCATTCGTCCCAAAGCAAACCAGTTTGCATTGTTAAAAAATCATCGATACGCCAATTTCGCTTTCTAACATCGTCATTTTGAAGTATTGAATACTCGGGGAAATAATTTAACATCAGATCTTGCGTCGAATCGATATAACCTTGATCGATGGCGATTCCAACTACCGCAGAAACGAAGCTCTTACTGACTGATTGCATCGAGTGGACATTTAAATCTTGATTGCCAATAAAGTGGTCATGCTCTCCAAGCTCTGTTCTTAGTAATTCATCTAGTACTAGCACACCATTTCGCATAATTAATACAGAATCGATTCCAGTAAATTCTTGATTGTGAATTGCGCCCAACATTGCTTCTATCATCGACTGATTAATTGAGTGCTCAGATAGAGCACCAGTGACCATGCCATCATTCTTATTAAGCGGAATTTGATATTGGTAAACAGCTTGCTCGCTGTCTGAAGAACTCGAACACGCAACAGACAAGAATAAAGCTAAACTGCATATTAAAGTATTTGCATGCTTTAACATTATCTGTATTTCCGATTAGCGAAATTTCTAGTCCCACAAATGAGACTTAAAAACAAAATCAGCAAATAACTTCCAGAGCCACCTCCGGAACTTTCATTTGTCTCAGTTTGTTTAGCAATAAGCTCAATAGTTGATTTTCGGACTACAGGCGATGTGATCACGCCGTCTGTAACGCTCACAGAAATTTCGTACACACCAGGAGCATTTGAAGTAGTCGGCACACCGGAAATAGTCCCAGCGTTGTCATAGGATAACCAACTTGGTAGACCTACAACTTCTATTGTTAATTCATCTTCATTGGCATCATTGGCAATAATGGTTGCGCTATAGGTTTGCTCTTGAATAACGCTACTCGGAAGTTCGCCAACAAAATAAGGTGGAACTTGCTCACCTGGTTGTTTCACTTCAATGCTTCGGATTCGAGAAGCTTCGCCTTCCGCCACCATAATGGTGCGCCCATCACTACTGACCGCCAACCCATTTGGCTTATGAAATTCCGCTGATGCAGCAGGGCCATTTTGTCTTCCGCTTTTTCCAGTTCCGGCCCAAACTTCTAGATTGCCTAACAAATCCATTTTCTCAATACGGTAGGGCTGATTGCGGGTCAGGAAAAACTCTTGATTTTTATAAACAATAAAACCATAACCTAGCCCGCCTTCATTAGATATTAGGGAATAATCCCCATCAGGTGTTATCTTATAAATTTGACTGTCAAAATAGTTTACTAGGTAAACGTTGTCTTGGTCGTCAATAGCAACACTTGAGGCTCGCTGCACACTATCTATTTGCACAAATTCAGACACTTCTCCCGATGGCGAAATCTTAGAGATTGTTGGATTTCCTGCGTAGTTGGCAACGTATAAATTTCCTTCAGAATCAAAGTCCAAACCAATAGGCCCTTTCAGCCCGGTGATCCAATTGTAGTTATCACCTGAGGAGTCGATACGATAAACCGCATTATCATTGTATAATGCAATGTACATATTTTGCTCACCATCAAATATCATTCCTGCCGGTCCAGAGGATATGGTATCAATCAATAGGCTGACCTGCTGATCGGGTGTGACCTTGTATATCTCACCATGCAAGTAGCTTGCGGCATACAAATTATTGTCGAGGTCGAACACCAGCCCATCAGACGCATCGATTTCGGCAAATAAGCTAACATGCTCTTCGCCATGAAGGTGACTGGGTATGGCGAAGAATATAAAAATAACAAGCCTAAGTGCTTGGGTTCGCATTGCATTTAGAAACATATTAATCATGGATACTCACTCTATTCAAGTTGGGATAATTGGCAGCTGAAATGGACCACAGTCCGTTAGCATTATCCTGTTCAAATTGAGCAAGGCAGACAAGAGCAAGCATCTTATGATTTTCTTATTTTGCTGCTTATGAGAATCTTATGGCGATCTATCTAATTGATATGTATGCAGTTTTATTCTGCTGAAATTCTTACTATTGATGCTTCCGAATCAACAAACAAGTCCCTAGCGTACAATGATCGATCATGAGAAATGGAGAACTGTGCACCGCTTACCACATCCCATTCAAACAGCTGATGTTGTGTTTTTGAGTGCGTATCATAGAAATAGACCGCGGCTGGGACCTGATTAATATCGAGATAATAAATTCCGCCAGGCGTTACCTTCCAAGAGTTCCAACTATTTGGGTGAAGCTCGGGTAACAGCTTACTATAAACGCCCGATGTCATATCAAATCGAGTGAGACCAGGCATCCCTATGGTAGTGAAATACAAATAGTTGCCGTTAATTGACTGTTGCAAATTTCGACTATTGCCAGATGAAATTTGCTCTAATCGATTCGATTGCGAATTGAGTTTAAGTTGCCAAACGGAATTTTTGCCACCTTGATGTAACGAAAAAAATACACTCGAGTTATCGGATGACCAATTGGGAGCATAGGGAACTTTGTTTTCGGCGCTATCATACTTTAACAAGGTTTTCAGCTTCCCTGAATCAACCTCCACCCAATAAATCACTTCGCCTCGCGCGAACAAAATTTTTGAATCATCCTTAGACCACCTTAAGCGTCCAAACCATTTTTCATCGTCGAAATTTGTAACTCTATTTAATACGCCAATTTCATTGCGGATCCATATTTGATCGTTACCGCTTCGATTAGAAATAAACGCAAGTTGATTGCTTGAGTTAGCAAACTCGGGATGCTTGTCTATCAAGGGTGAGTTGACTTGCCACAACTGAGAAACATCCTTCTGATCTTCAAGTTGAGCAATTTTTATTGCTTCCTCGGCCTGTTGCATTTGTCCAACAGCATACAGAGGCTTGTTTTTACTGCGAGTAACTCCCTTTAGATAAATACCCGGTTCATACCACACCTGAGTTTGATTAGATTCTAAGTCAAACATTTTTAACCGTTGCGCGTTGACTTCATAGATAATTTGTTGCGAGAAGTTCCCCCAACTCGCCGATCGGATCACATGCGGTTCATCATGGATAATTTGATGCGTACGATTAATATAATCGTACAAAATAAATTGTGTTTGTCGATAATCAATAAAAGACAATATTAAAACTTTAGATTCAAATGGAGAGCTGACAACAAAGTTATTCCAAGCAAATGGGTTTTCTGGAGACATCATACTTTGCACTTGTTGCGATTTAAGATGATGATTAACAGCTTCCATTCTCCCCGATAGCGCACTGATATAAAAAATATTTTGGTCATCATTTGACCAACTAATCGCTGAGATTACTTTGCCGGTACAGTGGGAAACTTCTTGCTGATTTTCTAGTTGCTGGCGTTCTAAATTTATATCGGCAACAACGATCGCACAGCTATTTGCTGTTAATCGCTGATAAGCAATTTGTTTTCCCGAGCTTGACCAGGCCACTCTTGAAAAGCTCGCTTGCTGATTGTGTTTGTTCAGCAATATTGCATCTAATGGCTGTTTATTTTCAGTAGACTTGGTATTTGCATATTTATCCGACGCCTTGTCCAACCGCAGCAAGTACAGTCGACTACTCATTCCCATTTGAGGTCGATGCGAAAATAAAAGCCAGTCGCCATCAGGAGAGAGTGCAGGACTAAATTCAGTCCCTGATAAGCTTGTAAGGGTTTTGACACGCAAAGCACTGGTAGCGTTTTTTTTCTGCGATAGTTCGCTGTGCTCTATGAGTAAAAATATGACAATCAGAAATGCTAGAAACAATCCACTGGGTTTTAACCACGCATATCGATTCTTTGCAAGATATCCGGCGTGTGGTTCTTCAGAAAGTAAATCAGGGTCAATTAAATAACCTTTTTTTGGAATGGTTTGGATGACGCTTTGCAAACCAAAGTGTTTTTCCAACGCCTTTCGAAGTTCTGCAATAGCTCGATAAATCGCGCTTGGGCTGACCACATTCCCTTGCCAAACACTTTCCATCAACTGTTGTTGAGAAACCGCTTGACCTGCATGACGACACAAGAACACCAGCAAAGCCATCAGCCGCCCTTCGATAAAAACTTGTTGTTGCGATCGGGATAATCGGTTAGCGTCTGGCTCGACTAGCACATCAGCAATACTAAATTGTGAATTAAGCTCAAACATAAAAGGCTTACAAAATTAGCTGCTCTATCACCATGGAAGAACATCACCGTTACTATGCCAAAAGGTTCCAGAATTCGCTAACGTTAACCCGTCGATTCTTTTAATTAATCGCTCAGCCGCGGTTGCTGGTGGTATTTCACCGCCAAAGTTAACCATGCCAGTTTGTACGTAACCGGGATGTAAGATCGCCACTGCAATTCCACGAGGCTTGAGATCGTGTGCTAATGATTTGCTGGCCGCATTTAGTGCCGCTTTCGACATTCGATACCCATACTGTCCGCCGGATGTATTATCTTCTATCGATCCCATGCGACTCGTAATCATGGCAATCTTGCTGCCACTGGATAACTGTTCTTTTAGCGCATTAACAACTCTTAATGGTCCCATCGTATTGACTTCAAATTGTTCTATAACTTCTTGGAAGTCTAAGCTCTCTAAATTATGGCTTCTTAGAATGCCGGCATTATTGATAAGAATATGAATTGCTCTATCGCGAAGCGTATCTGCCAATTTGGCAACATCATTTTCCTTCGCGACATCAATACCATCAATAACTTCTACCCCAAGGTCATCGAGCTCTGTAGATGAATTTCTGCATACCGCGATGACTTGATAGTTCTGCTCTTTATAAAGCTGACAAAGCGAGAGTCCAATGCCTCGATTAGCGCCCGTAATCAACACCTGTAACTGATTATTATCTTGCATAAAAATGTCTCCTTGTTGAGCATATTTAGGGATTCATATTAACAGTAATATTCTATTGGTAATAGTCAGGCTGTAAGGAATCAATATTTCCCGCTTGTTACCATTATTCAAGTTAATTCATTTGCCTCGGTGTACAAATATTGATACCTTTATTTTCCGTTGCTAAATAGGAGCATTACCATGACTTCCAGACGCACACTATTAAAATCCTTGCTATCCACCTCTTTAATCGGCTTAACACCTAGCCTACTCAATGCGGCCACGACCGGCACCAATACCAACGCCTTAGAACGAATTTATAAAACCATACCTGGCAGTGGCGAACCACTTGCAGCAATCGGCATGGGCTCTTATCAAACTTTCGACGTTGCTGCTGACTCAACAAAGCTGGAAACATTGCAGGAGGTTTTATTTCAATTTTTCCATCAGGGTGGACAATTAATTGATTCCTCACCAATGTATGGAAATTCTGAAACCATTTTAGGCAAGCTGCTCGCAAAATCCGATGTTAGCAAAGGACTTTTTGCCGCCAGTAAGGTTTGGACCTATGGCAAAAAACAAGGCATGTTAGCCGTAAGAGAAACCCAGCGTCGCATGCGGGTAAAAAAGATGGATTTAATGCAAGTTCATAATCTGCGAGATTGGAAGCTGCACCTGCCGACACTGCATGAACTCAAAGCCACTGGCAAACTTCGCTATGTCGGCATTACCACGTCTTTTAATGGTCAATTTGATGATTTTGAGCATGTCATGAAAACCCAGAAACTAGATTTCATTCAGGTGAATTATAATATTCAAGATACCGAATCTGGACAACGCATTCTGCCCCTCGCGCAAGACAAGGGAATTGCGGTTATTATCAATAAACCTTTCGAGAAGGGACGGCTTTTTAATCGGGTCAAGCAACAACCGCTTCCAGTATGGGCGCATGAATTTGACTGTCAGAGTTGGGGGCAATTTTTTCTCAAATACATTATTTCTCATCCAGCTGTCACCTGCGCTATTCCGGCCACCTCCAAAGTCAAACACATGAAAGATAATATGACTGCAATGACGGGACAACTACCTAATCAAGCTCAGCGAGAAAAAATGAAAACGTTTTTTGAGTCGATTTAAATAATAGAGACATAAAAATAAATACTAGCAACTAAACCGGGGATATTTTATGAATAACATTCGAGTAAGCCGCACTTGCAAACAGTTTGTATCCAGCTTGTTTTTATTGCTTTGCATTGAGAGTAGCTTGGCAGCAGAATTAAAGGCGTTGGTCGGTGGAAGGCTTATCGATGGCTATGGACATCGACCGCTCAGCAATAGCGTTATTTTAGTCAAAGATGGTGTCATCGAAAAAGTGGGGACCGTTGCTACCCTTGCTGTGCCCCCAGGCTACCAAATTATATCAACTGAAGGTATGGATGTTTTACCGGGGCTTTGGGAAAACCATGCTCACTTGATGATCAATGGTCACGCTGATTACGGTCATTGGCACAAAGCTTATCCCAGCCGATTTGAAAATGAGATTATGCCGGCGAGCGCGGTACAGCTTTTGCTGGCTGGTGTAACCAGCGCAAGAGATTTGGGTGCACCACTAAAAGAATCAATTTCTATCAAAAACCGCATTGAGAATGGTGAAATTCCCGGACCTAGATTATATGTGTCCGGTCCTTTTATTCAACACAAACCCTATCCTGGAACAGACGCCTATCGATGGGGAGTTTCAAGTGTTAAAGAAGCAAAAAAGAAAGTTGCTACTTTGGCTAACGCGGGCGTCGATGTAATCAAGTTGATCGATCAAGACCATATGCCGCTAAAAGTGGCACAGGCAGTTGTTGATGAAGCTCATAAATATAAACTAAAAGTAGTAGCCCACTCACACCGCCCAAATGAAATTCGTAGAGGTCTAGAAATTGGTGTTGATAATTTTGAGCACACAGGACTAACCACTGCACCTGAATACCCTGCAGATATTATCGAGAAATTAAAAGAACGAACGGCGACCGGCCGAGTGGCAGGTGGCCCACTCTATTGGACACCGACAGTTGAAGGTTTATGGAATTACACCTCATTAGTTGAAAACCCCGAAAAGCTCGATACTGACTGTTGGCACCGTGGATTAAAACCAGACACCATTAAGGACATTAAAAACTCTTTAAAGGAGCCGGGAAAAATAGAGTATATGCAATTAACACCGCTAAGAATGACCACACTAAAGCGAAAAATTCAGCAATTGAAAAATGCAGGTGTTGTTTTTTTGATTGGCACTGATAGCGGAATTCCCGCCAAGTTTCATTGCCAAAGCACTTGGAACGAATTGGCAGTTTGGGTCAATGAAATGGACATATCCTCTATGGATGCCATTAGGGCCGCGACTTATTGGCCCGCAGTGTTGATGGGTAAATCCGACGTTTCTGGCACCATTAGCGAAGGAAAATATGCTGACATTATTGCAGTGAAAGGTGATGTTCTAAAGTACATCAACTTGCTAGCCGATGTGAAGTTAGTGATGAAAAATGGCGTGCTTTACAAACAACACGGTCAAGTCATTGAAAGTGCTTTGACGGCCAAGTAATGATTAATCTTGTAGTTGCTCAGAGGCACTTATCGCACTTTGAGCAACCACAGATTGCCAAGCTTAAAGGGATTTCCTTTAGGCTTTCTCAGTTTTTTGCGCTGCTAAATGCGCATCCCACGCCTTTATAACATTTGTTTCTTTTTCAGCGCTAATTCCTGCTCTTAGTTTTGCCTGCCGCTCTTTAGGAAGCGAACTAAACCACTGATAGCAATCATTGACAACCACATCGAGAGGGCGTTGCTTTAATCCATTAGCATAGGCGCGCTTCGAACTTAAAGTACCACTTCCCAAAAAGTCGCCCTCGGGTGGTATCCAGGTTGGCATTTCCTGCCAAGCCGCGACATTTTGTTTTTGTAAGAATTCCGTGTCTACCCAGACTAGTTCCGCCTTAGGATTTAACTCTTTGACACAAGTGTCCAACAATTGCTTGATGGTGATGTCGGCACCGTTTGATTGTGCATTAAAAACCCCCACGATGTTATGATTGAGACAGTGAACCATCCATTCGGCCAAGTCCCTCACATCGATAAACTGAATATAATCTTGGCCGTTACCAGGCGCTAAAACACGACCACCTTTTTTGATTCTAACTGGCCAGTAGGTAAATCGGTCAGTTTTATCACGCGGCCCAACAATAAGCCCCGGTCGAATAATGGTAACTTTACCCGGCATGTGTTTCTCAGCCGCTTGTTCGCACAATGCTTTGAGTGGACCGTAACTAGCCCCAGTAATTTCTTCAGTAGTAGGATCTTCAATGGTACCAACCGGTGCAGACTCGTCCATTCCAACCTTGCTCCAATTTGCATAAACGGAAATGGTAGAAACTAATAAGTACTGTTTAATATTATGTTTTAAAACTTCCATGGCCATATTAACCGAGCGAGGGTAATAGGCTGATGTGTCAATTACCATATCCCATTTACGATTAGCCAGTTTTTTAATGTCATCTGTATTACGGTCACCGATAATTTTTTCTAGATTTGGAAACAGGTTAGGGTTGGTTTTGCCGCGATTAAATAAAGTGACTTGGTGCCCTTGAGCAACGGCTGCATTAACGGTGTGAGGCCCCAAAAAACCGGTACCGCCCAAAACTAAAATGGACAATTTTTTCTTGGAAGCAAAAGCCCATTGTGAAATCGATAAGCTAGATAAGCCCACCGCAGTTAGTGATGCATTTTTTATAAAGCTTCTTCGAGAAGTCATGCTACCCCCAAGTCAATTAATCTGTTGGCAATCCTAGTTTGAGAAATAAGGCTAACATCGTTTTTCCGCAGAATAAAATGCACTGTGTAACTAATTATGTTTAATTGACTGGCCGTTATCTACTCGATAGTTAACTGACTCGATATTGTTTTTTATATTTATTCGCTAAATAGATTGAACCGACCGTTCCTATAATTCCAGGCAAAACCCAAGGAAGTAACTGCATCTGGCCAACCAAAATTTCACTAAAAAAGCGTCGACCTCCGAAGGCAAAAAATGCAGTGTATGCACCTATCCCAGAACCGATAATATTTGTTAGATGCTCAATCAACCATTCTCTTGGTTTTAGCTCGGCTTTAAATACGTATCGAGCTAAGCCGATCGAAGAGATAATCGAAAGCAGTGAAAATATTGCAAACAGCGTATTATTTTTGTCCCATGCCAAAAGGCCGACCGCAATACCTGCAATAAATAAGGCAGAAATTGAGCCCAAATGATTAAAGTTTTTCAGTTTGCTTCTATCAGCTTTGGCTTTTAGCACTAAGACAGAATGCCTAACATTTACAAAAACTAATAAAGACAACATCAAGAGAAACACCCCAACATTGCGATTCTGTATGATGACTCTCTCTGCTTTCTCAGCTGATAGTCCACCTTCTGGGTAACGAACCGCAATGGGATCGAGTAGTAGCATTGCGCTCATAATTAACCCACTGATGGATACAATCAACATGCCATTGGTAAAAATTTTGCCGGTATTCACATGCAGCTTGCCACCTTTTTTGACCATTAAAGGTAACCAGAAAACAATCAACCCTATCGAGCCGCAAAAAACATGTATATAAAAAAGAATCTGATGTGTGGTTGCCATAACGTCTCACCCCGTAGTCGAACCTTTGTTGTAGGATAAGCTTATTTTATCGAGTCGGCAGGCTATTCATCAGTGCTAAAAGTCATCAATCTAAACCATGACTTTCGGCCTATTTTATGTCGTGGCCGGATTTGTAATAATAATAGGATGAAGCAATTAAAAATAAAGTTTACTGATCTTGCTGGTATGGGCACTTGGGCAATGGTGTTTGGCCTGAGCTTGTATTGGTTAATTCAGTCCGCTAAGGGCTATCATCCGCAAATTCCACTGGTAAGTTGTTTTTTCATTATCTATTTGGTGTGCTTTTATCTGGTTACCCGTGATGATCCGATTATCACCCAAACAAAGTCCATTTGGACTATTCTACTACTTCAACTGGCAAGTGCTTTTGCACTTGCTTGGCTTCTCCCTTTATCTTTTTTGCCCATACTAACGATTATTTGGGCTTCCATTTTGCCCCATGTGACCAGCATCAATCGCACCGTAATCATCACTTTAAGCACGATTATTGCGTGGTTTGCTATTTACAGTTATCGCTGGCAAGAGCCGGTGCTTTTCTCTGGCATGCTTTACACCGCATTTCATATGTTTGCTATTTTAATGATGCATCATGCCAAAGCGGCCGAAAAAGCGACGGAAGAAGCGCTGCAACTCAACGCAGAGTTAATTTCAACTCGGCAATTACTTTCTGAAGCAACTCGGCAAAATGAGCGTACCCGAATTGCTCGAGATCTACATGACTTATTAGGCCACCATCTGACAGCTCTAATCATCAATTTGCAGATTGCCCATCACCTTACGCAAGGAGAGGCGAAACAAAAGATTGACCAGTGCCATAGTCTAGCAAAGCTTTTGATGAGTGATGTCAGAGAGGCAGTCACATCACTTCGTGAAAGTAATTCTTTGGACTTAGAATCAATGATTGAGCAATTGAGTCTTCATTTGCCAAATCTCAAAGTACATAGCGACATCGAAGCCGACTTGCAGTTAGAAGATATTGATACCGCGACACAATTACTCAGTTGTATTCAAGAATCGATGACCAATAGCCTAAAACACAGTGGTGCAAGCGACTTCTGGATAAACTTAACCAGTGATGATCAATTTATTAAGCTATGCATCAAGGACAATGGTCGACTGCGAGGAGAACTTGTCCAGGGCAACGGACTGAAAGGTATGCAGGAGCGTATTCATTCGGTCAATGGCAGCATTGAGTTTGGCAGAGAGCAACAGGCACTCAAAATTCTAATTCAGATCCCGCGCCAACCCAACCCTCAACAAAGCGGAGATTAACCAGTTATGAGTATTAGAGTTTTACTGGTGGATGACCAAATGTTGGTTAGAGAAGGCATCAAGGGCTTATTAAACCTGTCCGATAAAGTCACAGTGGTTGGCGAGGCCGCGGATGGCAGCGAAGTGAAAGAGGCCATTGAAAAAAGCCAACCCGAGGTGATTTTGCTCGATCTTTCCATGCCTAAAATGGATGGCTTGCAAACCTTAGATATGCTTAGGCAACAGGCAATTGATATTCCGGTGATCATTTTAACCACCTTTGACGATCATGAATACATTTTGAAAGGAATTCAGGCGGGCGCAATGGGCTATTTACTCAAAGACGTATCGTTAGATAGCTTAGTCAGTGGAATTGAAACCGTAGCAGCCGGTAAACGGCTTGTGCAACCAGCTATCACTGAACGACTGTTACAAGGACTGCAAGGGGTCAAAACAGAGTTTTCAGTCCCGGATACCATCGAGACGCTTTCGCCCAAAGAGCTCGAAGTGCTTGGCCTTATGGCGAGTGGCTGCTCCAATAAAGAGATATCCCAAGCGCTACATAAGTCCGAGGGAACAATCAAAAACCATGTATCCAATTTACTCGCAAAACTAGGTGTAAGAGATAGAACTCGCGCAGTGTTAATGGCCATTGAGAAAGGGATCCTCAATTAGCGTCGCTGTACACATTAAAATAGCGAACCTCTAGATTTTTCATGGCCAAATTGCAGGTTAGGCTATACTAAGGTTATCACTTACTTAATTCTATACTCTATGGAAAAAGAATCACGACGCGCACATATTCGCCTACCGATAAAAATGAAGGTGAAAATAAGCTCCGCTAACTACTGTACTCGTCAGGTTGTAACCAAAGATTTTTCGGATGGCGGAATTTTTGTTAGCGACCCTGAATTGGCAAAACTGGAACCGGGATCGCGGCTTACCGTGCAGTCGGATGAAGGTTATGAGGATGCCCCCATCATTAAGGCAAGAATCGCATGGACAAACAGCGCCGGTGCGGGTCTGGAGTACTTACTAGAAGACTAAACCTTAGGCTCTCGCTCGCGAACCATCGGATAACAGACAATGCCATTGATGTCACTTTTTGGCATATGTTGCTTAAAACCAAGGGACCGGTAGAAGGCCAAAGCAAACTTAGAAGAACTCACGGTCACACGTGTTTGCGGGTTTAAATCAAACCAGTTTCGCCATAATCGATAGGCTACCTTCTTTTTTTGGTGATGTTTGCAAACGAAAAAGTGATAAATGTGCGATTGGTTTTTAATCGCTAATACCCCAACAATGCGCCCCTGATAGCAAGCTAGCTGATACTCAATTCCCTGTTCAATATACCCAGCAATAGCCGACGGACTAATGATTTTACGCATATTTTCAGCGCCGCGAGCACTGTATTCTGAAATGATAAAGGCTTCTACCACTTCACAGATAAGCCGACTAATCATCGGCGCATCGGCTACCACTGCGTTACGAAATTGATAATCAGCTTGCATTGTTTTTGTAAAAAAACCTTTGGTAAATAGTATGTACTAATTATTAGTTTGCTTGCTCAGCCTGTTCGACTTGCTGTTTCAACATTTGCAAACCTTGTTCAAAACTCCCTCCAACCAATGAGTCCATCAACAAAGAAAAATAATTGCCAATAATGATTGGTTTCATTTTCCCCTTCATAAACCAAGTGACTCGCGTACCTTTGTCTGTTGGCTGATAGACTAAACCAGCCTGATAGACTCCAGGATCACCTTCAAAACTCATATCATAAACCACCCCGGATTCCACGGAGGATTCGGTAATGGTCAAGCTGCCACTGCCACTCTCGCCTTGCCAGCTTTGAGTGGCGCCCACACCGCTCTTGATATCACCAATGGTTGTTTTCATACTGGGATCAGCAGTTACCCACGGAGACCAACTCGGCCATTGCTCAAGATCGTTGATATAATAGTGAATTTGCTCAGGCGTGGCGTCAATTTCAATACTGCGTGTCACATTGACATCATTTGGAATAATCAATCCAACGACTGCCAAAACTAACAATAAGATCCCAAACCACTTTAATACTTTGTTCATAGCTGCCTCACCGTTTATTTTATTTGTTACAGTAATTAATCTGCTATTTCAAGCAGTTGGCTTTGCAAACCTACCATTGATAGATGTCATCAAGCCTTCGTAGATGAATCATACATCCATTTTGCGCGGAGTAAAATTAGCTGACTAATAATCTGGGCAGTATTATCTTTGGTATGAGTGAGTTATGGCGTATTGAAATTACGGTCATTGGAGCCGAATCAGGTAGCCCATCGATTAGAGAGCAAGTGCAACAGCGAATACACGACCGAATGCAAAACATTAGGCTTGGCACGCCAGTCTCTCTGTAACACGCCAGTCTCCCTGTAATAAGTTAAATACCCTTCCAGCACCCAAATCACAGGGGACTGGATTGAGCAATTTATTCTATCGAGGATTTTTGGTCATTAGTCCACTCCGAGACTTTTCGCTTGGCAAATTTAAATACTTGCTCCCAAAACTCATGAAAAGTCGCTCCAATGATGATGCCGATAATCAAATAAATCATAATTTTCTCCTTAACTGAAATTATGCCGTCTATAAACCTGGCAGAAAGATTGATTGATGAATAAATTCAGAGCAAAAAACAAGCCAATTCGTAACTTACTGATTTTTAAAGATATAGTGTTGCGACATTTTGTGTCTAAGCAAAACCTTTTAGCTCGTCACGCTAAATAATGGCGAAATTCTCATTATTTATCTATTTCATCCAACTTGCTTGGTGTTTTCATTCTTACCAATTAGGCGCCTCTCAGCTTACCCTTAAACTAGCTATTTAATTGATTCTTATAGGAAAATAAAATGTCAATATTTAGCGTTCAAATAACTGGTCAAAAAAACCACAATTTTCTGACATATGCCGTTTTCATCCGCCTTGAAAAGGTGTAGAATTTGCCGCTTTCTTGACCAATCAGTATTTCTCGACAGCAGCTTTGCCGTCTATTCTGACGGCGGTTTAATAGTTATGAGAATTGGCCCTTACGAGCTTGATAACAATTTGTTTCTCGCGCCAATGGCGGGTGTGACAGATTTACCTTTTCGACGCTTGTGTAAACGCTTGGGCGCAGGTGTGGTGGTTGGCGAGATGGTGACTTCGGATCCGTTATTACAAAACTCGCGCAAGACTCGATTAAGGCTTGCACAAAGTTTGCAAGTTGAACCGGCTCCTCATGGCAAAGACTGTCAAAGTCAGCTCGATGGCAATGCATCTGAGTCAGGCGTCGGCTTAAGAGTCGTACAAATTGCTGGCGGTGATGCTGAAATGCTAGCAAATGCAGCAGTCCTTAATGCCGCAAAAGGTGCCCAAGTCATCGATATCAATATGGGCTGTCCTGCTAAGAAGGTTTGCAAAAAGGCGGCGGGTTCAGCTTTATTGAAAGACCCTAAGTTGGTTGAAGAAATTTTAAAAGCCGTGGTAGCTGCGGTCGATGTACCGGTCACACTCAAAATTAGAACGGGTTGGGACCAGGAAAACAAAAACGCACTGCAAATTGCAAAATTAGCGGAAGATAACGGCATTCAATCACTGGTCATTCATGGCAGAACCAGAGCCTGTAAATATATGGGCACGGCCGAACATGATACAACAGCCCAGGTAAAACAGTCGGTAAAAATTCCGGTGATTGCCAACGGTGATATTGTTAGCCCGGAACGGGCTCAAGAAATACTCGACTATACCAAGGTCGATGGTTTAATGGTTGGTAGAGCAGCCCAAGGTAGACCTTGGATTTTTAGAGAAATTAGTCACTATTTGCAACACGGTGAACATTTACCAAAAATTTCTCAAGCAGAAATAGAAAGCATATTAACTGAGCATGTAAAAACCTTACATGCCTTTTATGGGGAACACCAAGGTGTGAGAATCGCAAGAAAGCACACTTCTTGGTATTTAGCCGATGACCAGGTCAATGACCCAATCACGGCTAAAGAATTTAAAAAAAGTTTTAATTATTTATCAACTGCCGATCAACAACTCAGTGCGTTGGCAGACTATTTTAAACAATAAGTAGGACAACCTACTCAATCTATTTTAAGGCAAATCAGATGAATTTAGATAGTATCAATCTCGAAGGAACCGAAAGCTCAACTCACACAGAGCAAGGTGAAAGCAACGTATTTGCATCACAAGAGCACAGCTTTATATTACGCGAAAGTGTTGAGCTAGCCATGAAGAACTATTTTACTCAACTCGATAACGAACAACCCAGCGATCTCTATGATCTTGTATTGGCTGAAGTTGAAGCTCCTTTGATGGAAGCTGTCATGAGTTACACTCAAGGTAACCAAACTAAAGCATCACAAGTGCTTGGTTTGAACCGTGGAACGTTAAGAAAGAAATTAAAAACACACGGCTTAAACTAATCACCCTAATTGTGGCACGTATCTTACTGAACTTGGCCACTAACATATACCACAAACGGGCATTAGCCCGTTTGTTTTTTGTATCAACTTTGTTTCATTGTTAATGAGAACTTTATGACTAGCCTACGACCTATCAAACGTGCACTAATCAGTGTTTCAGACAAAACCGGTATTTTAGAATTTGCGAAAGCATTAGCAGATAAAAATATTGAAATTCTATCGACTGGTGGTACCGCTAAATTACTCATGGAAAATAGCGTTCCAGTAACCGAGGTTTCAAGCTACACCGGTTTTCCAGAAATGATGGATGGTCGAATCAAAACTCTCCACCCGAAAATTCACGGCGGTATTTTAGCTCGCCGAGGAACGGACGAAGCGGTTATGCAGCAACATGATATCCAACCGATTGATATGTTAGTTGTTAATCTTTATCCGTTTCAAGCCACCGTTGCCGATCCAAATTGCTCGCTTGAAGATGCAATAGAAAATATTGATATTGGCGGCCCTACGATGTTACGCGCTGCGGCCAAGAATCATAATGATGTGACTGTCATTGTTGAACCCGAAGATTATGAAGTTGTTCTCGAGCAACTCAATCGACAACAAGCAACAGACTATCGGCTACGTTATCGTTTAGCTTGGAAAACTTTCGCACACACCGCTAATTACGATTCCGCAATTTCCAACTATCTTGGAAAGCGCATAAACGATTTACAGCAACCGGAAGCATTTCCAGAAAGCTTCTCCGTGCAATTCAAAAAAGCACAAACCATGCGCTATGGTGAAAACCCTCACCAGTCAGCTGCTTTTTATACCGAGCTTAATCCTCAAGAGGCTTCAGTCTCCACCGCAAAACAGTTTCAAGGTAAAGAATTATCATTTAACAATGTTGCAGATACTGATGCCGCGCTAGAGTGCGTCAAACAATTTGATCAACCTGCATGCGTTATTGTGAAACATGCTAACCCTTGTGGCGTTGCAGTTGCTGAGGATATTTTAAAAGCTTACGACAAAGCGTTTCAAACTGACCCAACTTCAGCCTTTGGCGGAATTATTGCGTTTAACCGAGAGCTTACTCCGGAAACGGCAAAACAGATCATTGACCGACAATTTGTTGAAGTCATTATCGCGCCTAAAGTGTCCGAGCGCGCCAAAGTAGTCATTGCAGATAAGAAAAATGTCAGATTACTTGAATGCGGCGAATGGCAAGAGAGCGTCCCTTCGTGGGATTATAAGAAAGTAAACGGAGGTCTTCTTGTTCAAGATCGAGACTTAGGCGAAATCAGCAAAGACGATCTCAAAGTTGTGTCAAAAGTACAACCCACTGCAGAACAAATCGAGGACTTACTGTTCTGTTGGAAAGTCGCCAAAAGTGTTAAGTCAAATGCCATAGTTTATGCTAATAAACTTCAAACAATCGGTGTAGGTGCCGGTCAAATGAGCCGCGTTTATTCGGCAAAAGTCGCAGGTATAAAAGCGGCGGATGAAGGACTCGAAGTGAAAGGGTGTGTAATGGCATCGGATGCTTTTTTCCCATTCCGCGATGGTATTGATGCTGCCGCTGAGGCCGGTATTAGCGCCATTATTCAACCGGGTGGCTCAATGCGAGATCAAGAAGTGATTGATGCGGCCAATGAACATGGCATGGCAATGGTGTTTACCGGCATGCGTCACTTTAAGCATTAGTCAGCTAAAGCGCGAAAATAAATTTAATATCAATTAAATAAGTATTAGAAAAGTGAGAATAAAATGAATGTACTAATTATTGGTGGCGGTGGTCGAGAACACGCTTTAGCATGGAAAGCCGCACAATCAGAAAATGTAGAGCGTGTCTTTGTGGCGCCAGGTAATGCTGGTACTTCGCAAGAGTCTAAGTTGGAAAACGTGGCGATCGGAGCCGAACAAATTGACGACCTATTAGCTTTCGCACAACAAAAGCAAATAGACCTAACCATTGTTGGTCCAGAGGCGCCTCTCTGTTTAGGCATCGTCGATCAGTTTACCAGCGCTGGACTTAAGTGTTTTGGACCTAGCAAAGGAGCAGCCCAACTAGAAGGTTCAAAAGCCTTTACTAAAGATTTTTTGGCGCGCAACAATATTCCAACCGCTGCGTACGGAAACTTTACTGACATTCAACAAGCTAAAGATTATGTAAAGAAAGTAGGCACTCCAATCGTCATAAAGGCAGATGGCTTGGCCGCAGGTAAAGGTGTGATTATTGCGGAGAACGAAACACAAGCGTTTGCGGCGATTGAAGATATGTTAGCCGGGAATAAGTTTGGTGACGCAGGGCACCGAGTGGTAGTTGAAGAGTTTTTACAAGGTGAAGAAGCCAGTTTTATTGTGATGGTGGATGGTAAAAATATTCTGCCACTTGCTACATCGCAAGATCATAAAGCACGAGATAATGGTGATAAAGGTCCTAACACTGGCGGTATGGGTGCGTACTCTCCCGCAGCCGTTGTCACTGACGAGATGCATGATGCCATAATGCAACAAGTGATTGTACCCACTGTAGAAGGCATGGCCAAAGAAGGCAACCCTTACACAGGCTTTTTATATGCCGGTATTATGATTTCACCAGAAGGCGTGCCAAAAGTATTAGAGTACAACTGTCGTTTTGGCGACCCTGAAACCCAGCCAATCATGTCACGATTAAAATCCGACCTATGTCAACTTTGCTTATCAGCGCTCGAAGGAAAACTCGATTCAGCAAAGGCCGAGTGGGATCAACGATATGCCGTGGGCATCGTCATGGCGGCTGGCGGCTATCCTGACAGTTATGCGAAAGGAAATCCGATCAAAGGACTTGAAGATGACATCAATGATTGTAAAGTTTTTCACGCTGGTACTCGCGTTGAAAATAACAATGTTGTCACT
This sequence comes from Kangiellaceae bacterium, assembly GCA_965230525.1. GTDB lineage: Bacteria > Pseudomonadota > Gammaproteobacteria > Enterobacterales > Kangiellaceae. Next base: position 1,337,402 of record OZ246008.1, on the reverse strand, counting down.
TCAGGTGGACGGGTATTATGTGTGGTTGCACTTGGTGACTCTGTAACTGAAGCACAAAACCTCGCCTATCAACGAGTTAAATCGATTGACTGGGATGATGTCTATTATCGAGATGATATTGGTTATCGCGCAATAGCTCGAGAAAAATAGTTACCGTAAATTGGCTTATCAGATTTATTCAACCGGTTTGATAAGCCGCTTTATTTTCCCCGTTTGAAACAAATTTTTTTGTAAAGCTTTTTCTAGCTCATCCCTTGTAGTTGGCTTTGACAGTAAATATCCTTGAGCAAAATCAACCTTCGATTTTTTCAAAAATTCGAATTGTTTTTGGGTTTCAATTCCTTCTGCAACCGTTTTTAATCGCAACGATTTAGCTAGTGAAATAATGGTTTCAATCACCGCGTCATTTTCAAAACTCGTTCCAATTTGTTGGATGAAGCTCATATCGATTTTTAGTTTACTGATTGGTAATCGGCTCAGATACTTTAGTGAGGAATAGCCGGTACCAAAATCATCGAGCGCAACCTCAATATCAAATTCGGAAATTTTTTCGAGAACTCGTCTGGCCTTGTCAACATCTTCCATCAAAATGCTTTCTGTCAACTCCAGCTCTAAATTTGAAATTGCACGTGGGTACTCCGGCACTAACGAACCAATAAAATTAGCGAAATCTTTATGATAAATATGTGATGCAGAAATATTGAACGCTAAGCTTAGGTTATAACCCAGTTGCTTCCAACGCGTTAGCGCATCTAACGCCTGACGAATTAAACTTTCTGTCATTGGAATAATAAGTCCCAACTCTTCCGCTAAAGGAATAAAACTAGAAGGTGGAATCATTTCCCCAGACTCTGTATGCCAACGGGCTAAAGCTTCAACACCTTTTATTTGACCGCTTTCAAGATCAAACAGCGGTTGATAAGCTAGACTAAACTCATTATTAGAAACCGCAGTTCGAACTTTATTTTCAAGGGTAAGGCGATGCCTAGCCGCACGATTCATATAGTCTTGGAAATACTGAAAATTATTACGCCCTTTGCTTTTGGCGTGATACATCGCAATGTCAGCATGCTTTAATAAGGTCTTAGCATCGCTGGCATCTTGCGGGTAAATTGATACTCCGATTGATGTTGATATGGTGACTCGGTTGTCACCTAACGTCATAGGTTCATTCATACGATTAAGAATTTTTTGCAGAATTCGATTAATCACAGTGACGCTGTCAATATCCTCAAGCATTACGACAAACTCATCACCACCGATTCTGGCCACAGTATCGTCTTCGCGGCAGCATTCCCGCAAGATGCTTGCTGTTTTTATCAACAACCGATCACCGGCTTCATGACCTAATGTGTCATTAACTTGCTTGAAACGATCAAGATCAACAAAGAATACTGCAAGTTGTTTCTTATATCGTGCACAGTGGGGAATCGCATGCGATATTCTGTCTAATAGTAAGGTCCGGTTAGGCATACTCGTGAGCGGATCATAGTTCACTAATTTTTTTAGTTCTAGCTCTGCTTCTTTTTGTTTGCTGATATCAGACATAGAGAATACGTAATATTGCTCAGTATCGTTTTCAACAAATATGGTTGCACTAACAAGAATGGGGATCCTCTGCTCCGACTCATCTTTTAGTAGCGCCTCACCTTTCCAATGACGGCTGTTATCAATTTTTTCAAAGATATGATTGGTGATTTTCCTATTATTTTCAGCCGTTAATACGTCGTCCAAAGTCTTACCCGCTATGTCTTTCAAAGACCATCCGGTAATCTTTTTCATCGCATCATTACAAGCGGTAATTTTTTTATGCCGATCGAGGATGACAATGATGTCCAAGGTGTTTTCGAACGCGCTAGAGTAAAGTCGAGTCTTCTCAGTGGCATTTTGAATTTCGGTGATATTGGTGAAGGTGCCAGTTACACGTAAAGGATTATTTAATTGGTCGCGCTCAGAAACCATTGCAATATCACGGTACCATTGCCATTCTTGATCTTCATCTCGCATTCGATAAGCTGCGCTAAATACGCCTTGAGGATTTCTTAAGAAATCGCGCCACTTGGCGGTAATTTTATTTTGGTCTTTGTAATGAATCGCTAAGAAACGCTGCGAGATAGGCACGCTTCCCTCATTTGCCACCACATCATCATTAGGAATTCTCGGGTCATACACAGAGTTATCTTCGGCATGCCAATCCCACAACCCACTTTGACTACCTCTTAGCGCCAGGCTTAGTCGTTCTTCACTTTTTTTTATCTTGTCATGAACTATTTCCCTCTTAATCAGCTTTTGTTGGTGTCGATAAAATACGATGGCTAGTATCAAGAGTATTGTAAGTATGTAGCTAATTTTGGCTGCCAGTGTCCCCCACCAAGCAGGGTGGCTGATAATATCGATGGAAGTAGGCATCGATTCAGTGCCGTTTCGATAATCAACTGCGCTGATGTAGAGAGTATTATTACCTGGCTCAAATCGTGGAAAAAATAACTCACTCTCGTTAATAGGCGTCTTCTCTAATTTAGAATCGCCAGCCATCCAATAGAAATATTTGACTTGATCGGGCTTGTCTAACAGCATCGCCGAAAATTGAACTCGCAAACCGAAATCATGGTAGTCCATTTCAACGGCTTGATTATCATAATGAGCAAGTGAATAACTGCTCTCTGCGGAAAGTAACTCAATCCCAGTTAATAGGGGTTTGATTTTAAAATCATTTTTATCTTGTACTTTTTCGGGTTCGAATATGTAAAGCCCCTTTACACTGCCAAGGGCTTGCGATTCGCTATCTAGGGTAGTGGCAGTACCACTATTAAATTCACTACTGGCAAAGCCATCATAGCGATCAAATTTCGTCACTTGTAAATTCAGCTTATTCAAGCGAAACAAACCATCATTGGAAGTAAACCATAAGTGTCCACTTTGATCGGAAAAAAGATCCATCGCCGAATCGGACTTTATCTCTTTACTGCTCAAAAATTTTATTTCTTTGCCGGTTGAAAAATCTAACTGATAAAGACCATGTCCCGGATAAGTAACCCAGAGCGTATCGCCATCCTTATGAATATCACCGACAATAACGTTTCTTACCTTGGTCGACTTAATTTGATGAAATATTTCTGTCGTACCTGAGTCAATCGAATATAAATAAAGCTTATCGAAACCCGCGATAAATCGCTGGTTATTGTTTTTTGGCAGTTGCTCGAAGAAGTTAATTAAACCGTGAAAATAATTTCCAGGATATTCGCTTCCCTCAATAAAGTTTATTTGATTGGACTGCGGGTTGTAGTCGTAGATCCCGCGCTCTCCGATAATAAGTACTTGTTTGTCTGAAATGAAGTTGAGAGCAATACTCGGATTAGAAAATAGCTCTTCTTCGGTCTTAGGGAAAATAATGTTTTCTCTCATCATGGTTTGCTTATTGTAAACCTGCAAACCTTTACCTGTAACAAGCCACAACTTGTCATCAATTTCATTGATTGAGTAAATACTACTTGCGGTACCTACCGCTTTTTCATCAGGGTTGACTAGGTGAGTCTGAGCCTCCCAGGTCCTGCTATTCAACTCTGTTAACCCGTTGCTGGTACCAATCCATAGGGTTTCGTTTGAATCTCGATATACGCTGTTGATGTTGTCATTATTAAGTTTGAAATTTGCCTTTCCTTTACTCCATAGATGCTTTTTAATAGCGGGGTTTGGACGCCATTTAAACACCCCATCCGATTTAGTTCCAAACCAAAGCACGCCTTCACGATCTTCGATCATAGTAACCAGATCATCGTCGCTTGTACTAAATGGTGTGTCAGAGAGTTTAAAAATAAATTCCAAATCACCATTAAAATGATAGCGATACAATCCGAGGTTAGTTGCAAGCCAATAAAAGTCTTGTTTTTCGATAATTTCCCAAATATTTAAATTATCAACAACCTTTACCCCTGATTGTTGCTCAAATTCGAGCCGTAATTGACTCTTATCAAACTCAAAGAGGCCATTTACGGTGCCAAACAAAATCTTCTGGCCGCTAAGATGAAGCGATTTAACGTTGAGTGTCTCTTCCGATTGTTGACCTTTGGGTAAGTGGTTTATTGACTTAGTTTGTCGAGTCGTTCTGTTGTATGCAAACGCCCCGTTCGAAGTGGCAATAATGAGATATTGATCGACAGCTAGCAGTCCGCGAATGAGGTGTTTGGGCCCCGATTGACCGAGCAAGTCATCAATCGATAGAACAAAGTGAAACTGATCCTCATCTCTTTGATAAAAAAACAGTTCGCCGTAGCTGGCTAACCACACATTAGCCTCTTTATCTTCGATTGCTTTGGTTAAAATTGGAAACTTAACATCATATTTTAGAGGAACCTCTAATTCAATTTCCTTGAGTGAATTATTGTTCTTGTCCAAAACAAAGTTGCTATCAGCAAATGAGCCAAACCAAATGAGCCCTTTTGAATCTTGCCATACCAGATCCGTGCCGAGGTTGGCCAAGCTATTATTGGGGCTAGCAATTGATTGCATACGATAACCATCAAACCGCGTGATACCTTCTGGCGTTGAAACCCAAAGGTATCCCTCGTTATCCTGAAGCAAGCTCACAACATTATTAATCTTTAACCCATCTTCCGTGGTAAATTGGGTGAGTTTGACATAACGGGACGCTGCCACATTGGCGCAAACCAACATTGCTAACAAATGGATTAAAAATAGAGAAAAACGGCGCATTAATTTTGTTCGTTAAAAACCTTGCTTAAGTATAGCACCGCATTCTGAGATATCTGTAAATATTCACACTGTCAAAACAAGCTACCTCATTGTTTTTAAAGGTTTTTTATATTTAAGTTTTGATAAAAAATGATTTATGAACAGAATCTTACATTTTCATATTTGCGTTTTGCCGAGCAAACAGAGAGTATTTGGACGGATCATTAGAATAAAGCCTGATTATTAATCAGAGAATCATAACAACCTAAACAAGAATAGGTGAAAATAATGGAAAGAAGAGACTTCATTAAGTTAACCGGCGCGGGAGTCGGAGGATTAATGCTCCCAATCACCGGAAATGTGGTATCCGCTGCGCAACTCCTCGAAAAACCAATGGATGTAGCGATGAAGAAGCAGCTCGCTGATGTTGCTCTAAATGCAGCAAAAAGTGTCGGTGCAACTTATGCTGATGCACGGATAGGGCGCTACTTAAATCAATTTATTACGACTCGAGAAAAAGTCGTTAACAACGTAGTCAACACAGAGTCTGCTGGGATTGGAATACGAGTCATCGCCAACGGCACCTGGGGATTTGCTTCAACTTCAATCATGACCCCCGATAGTATCGCCAAAACTGCCAAACAAGCTGTCGCGATTGCCAAAGCCAATTCCAAATTTCAAACCGAGCCGGTGAAACTAGCCCCGGTAAAAAGCTACGGCGAAGTCAGTTGGAAAACGCCTATCGTTAAAAACGCCTTTGAGATACCAATTAAAGAAAAAGCCGACATGTTGCTTGAAGTGAACAATGCCGCGATGAGCAATGGCGCAAGTTATATCACTTCAATCTTTTTCTTAGTTAACGAGCAGAAATACTTCGCCTCTACCGAAGGCTCTTACATTGATCAAGATGTCCATCGTTTATGGGCTCCCTTCTTTGCAAGCGCCGTCGGTGAGTCAGGCTTTAAACAACGAACTAGCTTAGGTAACCCTGTGGGAATGGGATTTGAATACCTCGATGGAAAAGAAGAAGATAAAATCTATATCGACGGCGCAAACATTGGCTATCACAATTCTTACGACATGATTGAAGACGCCAAAAATGCTGGTAAGCAATTGCAGAAAAAGTTAAAAGCTAAATCAGTCAAGCCCGGAAAATACGACATAGTCTTAGACCCAGCCCATCTGATGCTCACTATCCATGAATCAGTTGGTCATCCACTAGAACTGGACCGCGTCTTAGGTTATGAAGCCAACTTTGCAGGGACTAGCTTTGCCACGCTGGATAAATGGCGAAGCAAAAAATTCCAGTATGGTTCTGACATCGTTAATTTATTTGCCGATAAAACCCAACCTAACTCACTTGGCTATGTTGGTTATGATGATGAGGGGGTTAAAACCAAACAATGGGACTTGGTTAAAGATGGAATATTAGTTAACTACCAAGCAACGCGAGACCAAGTTCATATGATTGATCAAAACGAATCACATGGCTGTTGTTACTCGCAAAGCTGGCGTGATGTTCAATTCCAACGTATGCCCAACGTTTCCCTAAAACCAAATCCAAAAGAAGACCTTAGTGCTAACGACGTCATTAAAGGCGTTGATGATGGTATTTATATCGCAGGTCGTGGTTCATTTTCGATTGACCAACAAAGATATAACTTCCAATTTGGTGGCCAACTTTTCTATGAAATCAAAAATGGAAAAATTGTTGACCAAATTGAGGATGTAGCCTATCAGTCAAATACTCAAGAATTTTGGAACTCGTGCGCTCAACTGGCCGGAAAATCGGATTATCGAGTTGGCGGTTCTTTCTTTGATGGTAAAGGTCAACCATCACAAGTTAGTGCTGTATCACATGGTTGTCCAACAACCCGATTTAACAACATAAATGTACTTAACACTAAGCGTAAAGTGTAGAGTTTCAGCGAGAAGAATAAGCGAGGAATAAAATGTCAATTATAACTGAAAAAGAAGCAAAGAAACTGCTCAAGAAAGTACTGGCGTTCTCTAAGGCTGATGAGTGTGAGTGCAACTTGAATGGCCAGCTAACTGGAAATATCCGCTATGCTCGAAACACTGTGACTACCGCGGGTGAAGTCACTGATATGGTTCTGGCGGTTCAATCCACCTATGGCAAAAAAATGGGCGTCGCGACCATTAATGAGTTTGACGAAGCATCATTAGAAAAGGTCGTGAGACGATCCGAGGAATTAGCCAAGTTAGCGCCAGACAACCCTGAAATGATGCCCAATCTAAAACCGCAAAAATATTCAAAAATGAATACTTATTTTGAGTCGACTGCGAACGTCGGTCCAGAGTATCGTGCTAAGGCTGCGGATGATGGTATTACGCCGTCTAAAAAGAAAAACTTAGTGGCCAGCGGATTCCTAACCGACTCACATACTATGACAGCAGTAATGAACTCAAATGGTCTATTTGCTTACAATGTTGCAACCAATGTCAGCTTTTCTGCCACCATTAGAACTGCCGACGGTAAAGGATCTGGTTGGGTTACACGAGACTATTCAGATGTGAACAAAATGGATACCGCTGCAGCCTCTAAAATCGCCATTGAAAAATCGATCGGCTCGGTTGACGCTAAAGAGTTGGAGCCAGGAAAATACACCGTTATTTTGGAACCTGCCGCAAGTGTTGGCTTACTTAGCCGCTTGGTCAATGCCATGGGGCAACGAGCAGCTGATGAAGGTCGAAGCTTCCTAAGCTACAAAGGCAAAGAAGGTGAGAAAAATCCGCCGAAAAATAAGCTTGGCATGAAAGTCTTTGATGAGCGAGTTAACATCTACTCAGATCCTCATCATCCTGAAGTACCCACAGCAACCTTTGCTGGTAATGGTGCAGCAGTTGAGCGCACCGACTGGGTCAAAGCAGGCAAAATTGCCAACATGCAGAACTCACGTTACTGGGCTGATAAGACAGGAACCAAATACAATCCAACGGCGATTGGTGGAAACTGGATTATGGATGGTGGCGATGAAAGCTTACAAGATATGATCAAAAATACCCGTCGTGGTATTTTAGTGACGCGTCTTTGGTACATTCGCCAACTCGACCCTCAAACCTTACTGCAAACAGGTCTCACTCGAGACGGTACTTTTTACATTGAAAATGGAAAAATTAAATATCCTGTTAAAAACTTTCGTTTCAATGAAAGCCCAATTGTTATGCTAAATAACATTGAAGCGCTCGGAAAACCTGTTCGAATCAATGGTAATATGGTACCTCCGATGAAGGTTCGCGACTTTACCTTTAGCAGTCTTTCGGATGCGGTATAAGGGTATAAATATCGCTGACAGCTAAGATTGTTAGCAACCAAACCCATCCCTTTAAAGGCGCTATCATGCGCCTTTTTAGGGTCTTATTGCTGCAGAATTGAATAAACCATAATTTGGCTAGGATTACACATTGAAACGAAGGCAACTGATTAAACAACTTATTCTGTCGAGTGCTGCTGCGAGCACGATGCCGATATTTAATCTCAATGGCCAGCCTTACTATGATTTTTACTTTACTCGTTTAAGTTATGAGTCGGGAAATTGGGATGTCGATGAGCGAATGCCTGCCAATGTTCTTAATTCCTTAATTGAGTATACGACCATTCGTGTCGATCTTAATGAGCGTATTATTCCGCTGGCAGACCCTGCGATGCTGGCTGCACCTTTTTGTTACTTGGCAGGACACCGATTAGTTGAGTTTAATCATGCCGAAAGACAAAACTTTGAGACTTATGTGAAAAACGGCGGCTTCGTTTTTGTCGATGATTGTAATCATGACATTGATGGCGTATTTGCAAGAACTTTTGAAGCACAAATGGCTGATATATTTGGCCCTAACGCACTTAAAAAAATTCCTAACGATCATCCTATCTATTCAGCTTTTTTCAAATTTGATGGACCTCCCGATACCAGTTTGGAACTCAATGGTTGGGGAGATGACTTAGTTCATGACTATCTTAAAGCAATTGAAATCGATGGTCGAATCGCGGTGCTATACAGCAACAAAGACTTAGGTTGTGAATGGGACTACGACTTTAGAAATAAGCGATTTTTAGCAGAAGATAACACTAAATTTGCAGTTAATATTGTTGTTTATGCAATGACCGCATAATGAGCCAAAATTTTAGACCTGACACAAAACCGGAAAAATGATGAGTGAGCAACTAATAAAAGAAAAGCTTGAAAAACTAACTATTGTTAAATCAGAAATAGCTAAAGTAATTGTTGGTCAACAACAAATAATCGATGAACTACTCATCAGCATTCTGGCAGGTGGACATTGCTTATTGGAAGGGGTTCCTGGCTTGGCAAAAACACTTTTAGTGAGTACTTTGGCTGAAACCATGAAACTTGACTTTCACCGCGTGCAGTTTACCCCCGACTTGATGCCGAGCGATATTATAGGTACCGAAATTCTTGAAGAAGATCATACCAGCGGGAAAAGATTTTTTAAATTTCAACAAGGTCCAATATTTACCAATATTTTACTCGCTGATGAAATCAACCGGACCCCACCAAAAACTCAAGCCGCACTGTTAGAGGCAATGCAGGAAAAACGAGTTAGCTACGGTGGCAAAACTTATCCGTTAGCCCAACCCTTTTTTGTGCTGGCCACCCAAAATCCGGTCGAACAGTCAGGAACTTATCCGCTGCCTGAAGCACAACTCGATCGATTCTTAATGTTTATACGAGTCAGTTATCCCTCTGAACAAGAAGAAATCGAAATTCTTAAACGAACAACCGGTACCCAGCAAGTAGAACTGAAACCAATCATGTCGGCCACGGATATCGTCGAATTGCAGCAATTAGTTAGAGAAGTTGAAATCTCTGACGCGCTGGTCAATTACGTCACTCGTTTAGTCCGAATGACAAGGCCCGATGACTCAAACATTCAAACTATCACTGAGTACGCTCGCTGGGGAGCCGGTCCTCGAGCTGGACAAGCATTAATATTATGTGCCAAGGCAAGCGCGTTATTGGCTGGTCGCTTTGCTGTCACTCTCGAAGATATTCAATTTGTAGCACCTGCCATTTTAAGACACCGATTGCTTACTAATTTTCACGCTGAAGCAGATGGCATCACGACTGATAAGCTGATTGAACATTTGTTAGCTGAAGTTGAAAAGCCCAGCAGCAAGCTATAGCTCCATAACACGACACTTAAAATGAATCAATTTGTCGATTTAAAAACGATTGCAAAGATCAAAGATCTTCCTTTGGTTGCAAAAACAATTGCTGAAGGTTTTCTACTCGGACTCCAGTCGAGCACTCAGCGCGGTGTGGGGATCGAATTTAGTCAATACCGTGCCTATCAAGAAGGCGATGAACTAGCTAGAATTGACTGGAAACTTTTTGCTCGTAGCGATCGCTATTTCGTGCGGGAAGCCGAGAGAGAAAGCGAGATAAATATTTGGTTTCTACTCGACAGTAGCGCCTCAATGCTTCAGCGCTCTGAGCCAACTGAGAATAAAGGCAGTTTGACTAAACTTGATTATGCTAAATATTTAATTGCAAGCTTAAGCTACTTAGCAAACCGTCAGGGCGACTCATTTGGCTTTCTTTCTCTTAACGATCGATCATTAAATCAACCGTCTTCAGATAGCGTATTTATTCCCCCAAATAATGGTGATCGACATTGGCAACAATTATTGATTGATCTTTATCGCTTAGAATCTGGTCACTATTTTCCTAAAATTGATCGTCTCACACGATATATCGAAAAACTTAATACACCGTCAGTTATATTTGTTATCAGTGATTTTTATCAACAACACAACGAAATTGAACAGCTTTGTTGCAAATTAAATACTTCGCGGTGTGAGGTGGTTGCACTACCGTTATATTGCCAAGATGAATTGGAATTTGATTATTCCGGTGCAATACGCTTTCAAGACTTAGAGACCCAAGAAAGCATATTAGTCTCTGCTCAGTCTGCAAGAAAAACCTATTTAAATGCCTATCAGCAATACTGGCAAGATCTGATTTCGCTACTAACCAAGAATAACATTAGCTACCACCAACTGAACATTGATCACCCGCTTGATAATGCCTTGTATCATTATATGAAGCTGCGCAATAAGGTTGCGCAATAATGATGTCTTTGCTAGAGGCCGTTGCCAGTCAACCACTTGCAAGCTTAGGATTATTGAGTTTATGTATCCCCATACTGATTCACCTATTTAACCCTAATCGAGGTCGAAAAGTATTAATAGGCAATATTCGGTTGATTGCCAAGCTCAAACACAAACGAGTCACTCAAATTAAAATACGCCAATGGCTTTTGCTAATGACTCGTTTAGTCTTTTTAGTGTTATTAACTTTAATACTTATTGCATTATTAATTCCTAACGACCAAGGTAGACAAGCCGATAGTGCAGTTTTTATTACTAAGGGCTGGCTAAAAAGTGCAACACAAACGGACAAGCGTATACTTTTAGATCAACATAATGGATCTGACATATATTTAATGGCAGAAGGTTGGCCTAAGATTGACAGTATCGAAGGGTTTACTGTAAAAGCTAACACCAAAGCCACTCAGCAACGAAGTTTGGATAGTTTATTGAGTGATTTAGTTATCAGTTCGAGATTGGCTCAAACCAATCATGTTTACTACGCACCGAGTATGGATTCGCTTTCAAACAGTCGAAACCCTGTTGTTCAATCCGCATTATCAAAAGTAGACATTCATTGGATTCCCTCGGGCAAGACTGCTAATCAAATTCAGCCAATTGAAATTGTATTACTTTATGATAGCGAGCGAGCCGCCGACCAAGAAGCAATTCAAACCGCAATTAATCAACTCAGCGAAATAGTAAAAGGTCGCTCCTTTAACTATAGGGCGATTGCCCGTGAAGATGGCAATAAGTGGCTAGACTCGCTAGAGAATTTGAAATCTGAAGTTCCCACCCTTGACTGGTATATCTGGTTAAGTAGCGATGTTCCACCTGCAGGTCTACTCGATAAGATTATAGAGGGTAGTTATTTGTTCAGCGAAAACCATCAACTTAAGCAAGATCATCAAATAAGACAACAAAATATAGTGGGCAACACCGTCGACTTTTTTCACCCACTCGCTAGCATTACTAAAACCGACGAGATTGCCGTATGGCGAGGTAGAAGAAACCTGCTATTAAGCTATAAACCCCTAGGCAAAGGAAAACATTACCAATTCCATAGCCAGCTTTCGCTCAAAGCCAATACGATACTTAACACACCAAAAGCAGTCGATTTCTTCGGTCAACTTTTCGAGCTAAAAGAATTAGAAAACCTTCAACAACCGATCGTGCCAATTAATTTACAACTTTATAAGAATAGCAAATTGGAATCGAACTTGCTGAGCCTATTCAGCTTTCATGATCATCGCGATGCTTTAATTTTTTTGTTAGTGCTTGTTTGGATATTGGAAAGAGTGCTCTCTGAAAGTAAGAGGACACGTAATGATTAATGCCTTAGTTGTCAAATACAGACGGGTTTATATTCTCAATGCACTACTGCTATCAATTGCACTTGGCGTATTCTCTGCATCATTAGCGTTATTGCTATCCCCTTCAGTTGCCGTTGGTATTGGATCTGTTATTGCGCTTATCGCATTTTTAATTAGGCTATCGTCGAAAGAATATAAAAGAATCAATTCAGATAATTTTTTCGAGCATATAAATCGAAATTTTCACGACTATCAAGAAAGCGCTCAGCTTATCGAGAGCAACCAAGACTTATCTCAACTTCAGTTAATCCAACAAAAGAAAGTAACGCAAAAGTTTGTTAAAGATCTTGAACAAGGACGCCTGCAACAATTAATACCCAAGCTAAACTTACAGCTTCCTGTCGTTTTAATTACACTGTCAATGTTCAATTTCTCACAGCATGGCAAGCTAAAGAGCTGGCTAAAAGACAGTCGCTCTCAAGCTCAAGCAACGAAATCTAAGCAATCATTATTAACCAAATCAAGCCAACAAACGCTACCCTCTATCGTGTCAAGCCAAGTGATAATTACCTCACCAAGTTATACACAACTGAAGCAGAAAACTATTAACTCACTCAATTTTGAAGCACCGATTAATGCGGATATTCAGGGTCTGATTGAGTTTAGCCACCCTGAATATGATTACTACTACACGCGTTCCAACTCATCGCCAAAACTGATGTCCAAGCAAGGTAATATTCATCGGTTCGCTGATACCATAGAAAACACAGCTTTGGTTAATTTCAGTATCAAACAAGACAACATGTTTATTCCACTTGAAGGTGTTTACGCGATGACGGCAATCCTTGACGCACCGCCAAAGATCAAAGTTAAAGAGCCCAAGCTGACACTATTAGAGTTTGAAAAATCTGCTACTCCTCAATTCAGCTTGGTTGCTGAGATTAAAGATGACTACGGTATTAACGCAGTTAAAATTTTAGCCTCAGTCGCCAAAGGCTCGGGCGAATCAGTTAAATTTAGAGATAGGCAGTTCAAATTTAAGTCTGGCGAGATTACGCCAAACAATACCAAAGATATTAGCGAATTTGGTTTTTATCGAGATGCGCAATATCGAAAGACATGGCAGCTAACGGATTTACAAATGGAGCCAGGTGATGAAGCCTACTTTAGTATTCAAGTTATGGATAATCGACAGCCTGAACCTCAAGTAAATAAATCGAGTAGCTATATTGTTCGTTGGCTTGATGAAGATGAAGTTGAGCTTGCTGTCGACGGATTACAAATAAAATTCATTCCGGAGTTTTTTCGCAGTCAACGTCAAATTATTATTGAGACAGAACAGCTCATTGCCGATGAAAATGATTTGTCCGAGGAAAAGTTTAATGAAGTTTCAACCGATCTCGGCGTGTCACAAAGTGATTTGAAACAACGTTATGGCCAATATCTGGGGGATGAATTTGGTGAGGATGAAGGCGCTCAATTCGGCCTCGCTGATGGTTATCATGGTGGTGAGAGCATGTCTTCGGGTGAGGCGACCGCAGGACTCAAATCAAAAAAGGAACAACATCAACATAATGAGCATGAACATGAGCATGAACATGAGCATGAACATGACCAGAATGAGCACGATCAGCAGCAATCGGATCAACTTCAGCATGATAGACATGAGCATGCGGCGCAGTCTACCGACCAGCATCAAGCCCTAAGTGAGAAAGGCCAAGCGAGCCAACATCAACACGATGGGCATGAAGAATCTAGTTCGACCGAAGACCTGAGTGGCGCACAGCAATTAATTGAGCAGTTCACTCACAATCATTCAAGCGTTGAGGTTGCGCCACTGTCGCAAAAAGATCCGAAAACCTGGATGAAAATGGCGGTTAACGAAATGTGGCAAGCCGAGCTTCACTTAATGTTGTCAGAACCTCGTAAGGCGTTACCTTATGAATATAAAGCTTACAAATATTTGAAACTGGCGCGCCAAGCTGAACGCGTTTATGCAAAGCGTCTTGGGTTTGAGCCACCACCGGTCACTGAAGAACGACGACTCAGCGGCGAGCTAAATTCAATACTACAATATCAAACCTCGGTGGTTGACCAACCCGATCCGAATGCAGATAGTTTACTCTTTGGTCGTTGCTATCAACTCATCGATCATGCTCGAAGCTACTCCACAACCGAGCTTGACACTAAAGCCCTCGTTTTGTTTGAGCAGCTGAGCAAAACACTACTAGCTATGTCATCAAGTCGACCAACTTTAGTTAAATACGCAACCATTGCAGAGAGAATTAAAGTAGCCAAATCATTTGATTTGAAAGGTTGTGAACAGTGTCTTGACCAGCTTGCAGCAAAACTCTGGCAATTGATACCGCCACCAACAGCACGGCCGATAAAACCAAAAGCATCCGAATTTAGCTATTTTCTAAATGCACAATCTAGTAATTCCGGTGCAGTGAAATCACAGTTGAGTCCTCAGGAGGACTTATGATTGACTGGCAATCGACAACATTTAGCTCTCTTGCGATAACAACTTTAGTTGGAATTGTTATTGCCTTAGTCTATTCGTTATTGGCGCTCAACCGCCGAACAAAACACAAAGCGATTTGGTATCGACTAATATTTATTTCACTCAATATTATGCTAGGTATTTCTTTGCTTGGACTATTGCTGCGTCCTAGTATCAGAGTAAACACTCCCCAGACAGTAACGCTGTATACCGAAGGAGTCACTCTACCGACTCAGCTTAGCCAAAACAGCTACTTACTGCTTAATAAAGTTCACTTAATTTCGAACGACTTTATCATTCGCAATCAACAACAAATTATTTTCGATATTGATCAACTATTCGAAAAGGAACCTAATCTAAACGAGCTCACTGTTGTTGGTGATGGCGTAGTACCCGAAGAAATAACAAAGTTTGCTAATCTAAAAATCAACTATCAGCCACCTCTAGAAGTTTTAGGGCTAGTCGATATCAACTGGAATCAATCGATAGAACTGGGAGAACGATTGATCGTTTCTGGCAGTCTTCAAGCCAATAATCAACAAGTTTATAATCTCCAATTGCTCGACCCCGCTCAACAAGTCGTCCATGAAGCTGGCTTAATCAATGGAAATAGTTTTGAACTTGGAGATGTCGCAAAAATTGTAGGTAAACACCTTTACTCTCTAAAATTAACCAACAGTCAAGGTGATATTATCAGCGAGCAAAGGTTAGCCGTAAGCATTACCAAATCATCTGCGGTACGGGTACTGGTTTTACAATCCTCACCATCATTTGAAACCAAGCAACTACAAAATTGGGCCTCCGAGCAAGGGGCCGAATTTTTGATTAGGACGAGAATTAGTAAACAAAAATTTATTACTCGGTCTACTAATCTTGCTAAAGAATTGTTAGACACCATCAATAAAAATCGTATTCGCCCTGATCGTTATAATCAATTTGATTTATTGATTATCGACTCACGCGAATTAAGCTTGCTTACTTCGCGGCAATTACAAGATCTTGAGCAAGCAGTAAGGCAAGGGCTCGGCCTACTCATTTTGGCAGACGGATCACCAAACCAATCAAAAGGATTAAACTTACAAAAAGAGGCTGCACATTTAAAAACTAAGCAACTGCCTCGTTCTTTTAGTTTTGATTTTGAATACAGAACGCTAGCAACTGACATAAGAACCGACTTGATTAGAGCTGACCGTTTATCTTCTCAAGATAAACTCGCGGAAAGCGTTTTGCTGACCTCTCAACCATTGTTTTCTCTCAAGCAACCTAATCAAGCTTATTCGCCGTTGGTGGTTAACCCGCAAGGTCATGTGGTAGTTGCTAGCAAGTCCGTTGGCATGGGGCAAGTTGCAGTGAGTATTATCAAACAGAGCTTTCAATTACGTACATCCGATCAATTGCAATCTTATGCAAAGTTATGGAGCTATTTGATTCATCGTACCGCTCGCTCAAGTTTGAATTCCAACTTAAGCCAGTTTCCGATCCAGCAATTGGCAAGGATCAATCAAGCTCAAATCATTTGTTATCAGGCTAGTTCAGACGATAACCTTTTGGCGAATGCACAGAGCGAACCACTGCTTGCTCAAGTTGTTACTTCCAAAAATAACACTCTAACGATTCCTTTGTTACCCAGTCCGCTAAGACTAAATCATTACTGCGGGAAGTTTTGGCCTCATGATGCCGGATGGCATCAAATTAAGTTGGCTGGATTAGTTAAATCTGTCTTTGTACATTCTCAGACTGACTGGCAAGCCCACCAACAACATACTTCGATCAAGTCCACTCAACTAAGAGCACAGCAACAAACCACAAAGAGCTCAGTTGCAGAACACTGGCAGCCACTCTCTGACTGGTGGTTTTGGTCTATCATCGTTTTTTCTGCAGGGCTAATTTGGATAGAAAGGAAATATTGGTCTGAAACGCCTTAATTGAAGGTAGAGTGAGTGAAACTCAATAAATCTTAAAGACTAATCTCTCAAGTTTCGGCGCAGAAAAACTAATCTCGAATTAAGCGCTAATGATTCGCTTAATAGCCAAATTTTTTGATAAAGTTAATCAAGCTCAATTATGCTAAGGACCTAATTAAAATGTTGATTAAAAATGTTATCGCTTTGATTTTCACTGTTACTTTTTGCACAAGTCTACTTGCACAAAATAAACCATCACTAAGTGCGGAAAAAGGCCCAATATTTAAGCGGTACGGACCTGTATTTAAGGTTGCTGATAGAGATATTGCATTGGCGACTAACTTTAACTACAAAGTCTTTTTTGATATTACTAAAACCTCAGATAGTTTAACTCAACACAATCGAGCCATTGAAAGTGTTGCGCGCTTTATTAATATGCATGCTCTCAATGGCGTTAAATTAGAAGACATGGAAATTGCGGTAGTACTACACGGCCAAGCCACTCGAGATGCACTAAATCATCAAGCCCATCAAAAGCGATATGGAAAAGATAATCCTAGCTTAGATTTAGTCAAACAATTGGCTGAAAAAGGGGTCACTTTCTATTTGTGCGGTCAAAGCCTTTCGTTTTCCGGGCAACAAAAGTCTGATTTAGCCTCGCCAATTAAACTGGCTTTATCTGCCATGACAACATCAACTCAGCTACAGCATCAGGGCTTTAGCTTAATTCCATAAGTTCACTGCTCTAGGTGGTTTACAGAATTAGTCTCCTCGCGTTGCATTTGCTTGATTGGCTTGCTTACCAAAAAGGCGACTCAACTCGGGGCGTAATTGTCCTGTGATTGCCATATAAAACATTTTGTAATCCCCCATTAATGACCAAAGTGGGTACTGAAATGTCGCGGGTCTGTTTTTCTCGATAAAGAAGTGACCAACCCAAGCAGGACCGTAACCAGCTAGCAACACTAAAGGTAACCACGCCCACATCTGATTTATCAGAAAGTAAATCAATAAGACTGCCGACAACACAGTCCCCACATAGTGGAGTGCGCGACAATTGATTAATCGGTGCTCATGCAAATAATAGGGCCAAAATGCATCAAATGATTGATAACGTTCGCTACTCGGCTCGAACTGCTGACTCACTGTAGTGCCCTCCATTTAGAAATAAATTTCACTTAAAAAAATATTTTTAAGCTTTGACTTTTTGAGATGCGATTTCTCAGAAAATTTCTTTCTGCAACAAGTTATATCATACAACTTGCTTGAATAGAATGAATTCAATTAGTCGGCGGGATCAAAAAAGCCCCAAAATTGGGGCTTTTTACAATCGATGCTGAGCGCTATTTAGCAGGATTTTCCTCTGCTTTTTTAGCATCAGGGTTAACCGCTAGAAGCTCTACTTCAAATTGTAATACTGAGAACTTAGGAATGCCTGGTCGACCTTGCCAGCCGTAGGCGAGTTCCCATGGAATAACAAAATGATACTTACTGCCTTCCGACATCAGTTGCACACCTTCTGTCCAACCTTTAATCACTTGATTTAGTCCAAAAGATGCTGGCTGTCCGCGCTCGACAGAACTGTCAAACACTTTACCATCAATAAAAGTACCGTGATAATGAACTTTCACTCGGTCGCTCGCACTCGTTGGTTTAGCGGCATCAGGCTTCCCTTCAGTGATTACTCGATATTGTAATCCTGTTTCAGTGACCTTCACTCCTTCTTTGGTCGCATTCTCAGCTAAGAATGCTTTTCCTTCTTCAATTTTGTCCTTGAACTCGACTTCCGCTTCCGCCAGTGCCTTTGTTTCGGCTTCTTTTTGTACCGCGATTTGAGCAGCTCTGATCTTCTCTTGGAACTTTACAAACTCTTGCTCCATTTCAGCTGGATTTAGTTTTGATTGATCTTTTAAAGAATCTTCGAATCCGGCAATGACCGACTCTTTGTTAATACCACTCAATTCATATTTAGCGAGGTCATTTCGAATAAAGGCTGCCATTTTAGCGCCTACGGCATATCCAATTTTATCCTCTTCTTTTAATGTTTCGACTTGCTCCGTTCCTTTTTCAGCGGAATCCTTTGATTTTTCATCCTGTTTAGCCTGCTGACAAGCCGTCAACAAGAGTGCTGCAGAAACAGTCAGAACCAGTTTTTTTATATCCCAATTTGTCACAATATGCCTCGTTATCGTTAGTTTGCGTTTAATTCGGCAACCTCAATCAAATGATCGAGATAAATTACCTAAAACAGCCAAGCAGTCTATACTTTAACTAGTCAAAAAAACAGGGCACAACGCCCTAAAACCCAAAAATTGCGACTCTATACCTGAATGAAGACAAATTTACTGTTGCAAATAACTCTTGTTGCGATACTCGCCATGTTGGCGAGTGGTTGTAATCAGTACGAAGAATCGGTAGACGAGGTCAAGCATGCTGCCGCAGGTAGTCTCGATGCAGTGATTTCCCGTGATGCCAATTACGCAATTATTTCGTCGGTAAACCATGGAACCGGCTTTTGGGACATCAAAAACAACGAACGACTGTATAATTGGGACCATGGTGATGCGCCAGAGCGGGAAATAATTGCCACGAACCTTTCACCCGATGGTAGTCGAGCCATTACCGCGGATAGCCGCAACTTCAGTATTTGGAATACTAACAGCGGTAAATCCTATGGCTTTTGGCAAGCCCCTGCCAAAATAAGAGCGGTGGCGCTTTCAAATAAAGGGCGCTATGTTCTGCTTGGCCTAGAAGATGGACGCGCTATTCATATCGATATGAATACCGGCAGACGACTTGAGTTTACCGGACATCGCGAGGAAGCAGTCGCGGACGTTGACTTATCTGCCAACGGCCTTTGGGCATTTACTGGCGGTGCTGATTATCGTGCAGTTCTTTGGAATACCAAAACCGGTAAACCGAAACGATTGTTTGAGCATACGACTCGCGTCACTTTATTACGCTTAAGCAATTCAGGTGAACGAGCATTTACTGCAGGCACTAAGGGCAACGCCTTTATATGGGATTTAACCACCGGACAACAAGTTGCAAAGCTTGCGCTAAAGGAACGCGAGTATGTGATAACCGCAGCACGATTTTCTAACAATGAACAGTGGTTGGTAACTGGCGCTCCCGCCAGAAATATTAGTTTGTGGAGTAGTCAATCTGGGAAACAACTAAAACGCTGGCAAGCCAGAACACGCAACCAGTGGAAGCCAAGTGGCGCTATTATTTATTCACTCGCCTTTACTCCGGACGATCAATTTATTTATTCTGAAAGTTCAGCGGGTTATGGCGAAAAGTGGTTAGTTGGTTCGCCCTAGCCGACGCTCTATTAAGTGATACATTGCACGAATCTTATCAATTGTTTTATTTGTGATAATTCTGCGATAACTTGCCCCCTTTGTTTTGAGACAATATGCCTTATGATATAATTTTTGCCGGCGCATCATGTCGCTCGCTAACCGGAGTAAACAATGGCTGAACTCTCAACAATGACAGAAGAGCAAATCCTTGAGGAGTTGCTTAAAGGCAATGAACCGCTTTTTCAACAGGTGTTTTCGAAGTATTACAGTTCGATGCAATCGGTTGCTTATGCGATAGCAGGCCCGGTGATTGCCGATGAAGTTGTGCAAGAGGCTTGGGTTTCGGCACTAAAAGCGTTACCAAAATTTGAAGGTCGCTCATCCCTTAAAAGCTGGTTAATACGGATTGTGGCCAATGAGGCCAAGACTCGAAGGCGCAAAGAAAATCGCTCCGTTTCGCTCGAAGCGATTCAAGATAGCTGGTCGACTGATCCGAGGTTTACAGAAAACTCAAGTTGGAAGAATCCTAGCTCGCAATGGCATGGCGATACCCCAGAAGACCTACTGGCGGCCGATGAGCTTAGAGAGTGTATCGAAAAAAACATGCAAAAACTGCCCGAAAATCAGTTGGCTGCACTAAGATTGAGAGATTCAGGGGGATTATCAATGGATGAGTTGTGTAACATCCTTGAAGTCAGTTCTTCTAATGTCAGAGTTTTGTTACACAGAGCAAGAGACAAAGTATTACGTGTTATTGATCATTTCCAAGTCACTGGAGAGTGCTAATGTTGCCTAATTGCAAACAAGTAGCCGAGCAGGCCTCCGAGAACCTAGACACCCCACTCACCGGGATGGCATGGCTGAAATTAAAGATCCACTTATTGATGTGCAAACACTGTGGTCGCTATGTGGATCAATTGGCCTTATCAAGCGAAACAGTGGCAGCGCTTGATAACGATGTGGAGCCAAACGAGTCCGTTAAAGCAACGGTCGAGGAACAGTACCGCGAATTACACTGTGAAGGTACGTCTAATAAAACAGAATAATTAGGCTATTCATGCCAAGCCCACCATCCATTTATACTCACACAATAATAATAACAATACGACTACAGATTATGCTGATACAATTATTCCGATAAAACAGCACCGATAAGACTATCCGCACACAGCCTCAGGCGCTTTGAAATAGTTTCTTAACCAGACCAAACCGACTTAACTTAACTCGACTCAGCTCAGCTCAGCTCAGCTCAGCTTACTAGTGTGAACCAATGATTTATCTCTGGGCGCTTAAACTGCAAGGTTTCGAGCTTACTAGCAAACCGCGTTGCGCGGATAACTCTGGATTCGGCTATTTAACAGTGATTGCTATTCAGACGGTTCGGTTTTGAGCTCGTCGGGGATTGTGTAGTCACCTTTGGCACTCACTAGCTTATCGTCTTGAAAAAACAACTCAAGCTTTTTGCTACGGTTTACGCCGCGGTTGTCATTGGTAAAGGTATACAGATAGACCCAGTGATTATCCGAGAAACTATCATCAGCGACTGGGCTGCCTAATACAAAAATCACTTGGTTCTTACTTAAACCGGCCCGTAATCGGTCAACTTCTTTTTGATCGAGGATATTTCCTTGCTGTATATCCAGAGTGTAAACACACGATGAAGTAAACAAAATTACAATTAAACAAAACAACCTAACCATTGATATACCTATTAAAACTATAATACTTGATTGACGTAACGATAGACGCAGCCTTAAGGGGGCCACGAGCAGACTTACACTCATTTACAATTCCACTTGAATAGCGCGTATTCTATATGAAATTATGCAAAACAGGGTAAAAAAAGTTTATAATGCCCTCTTATAGTCAATTTTGTGGCAATATAATTCAATTGAAAGTGATATTTATTTAGGAGCAAGCATTGAGCAATCAACAACTCAAAGAGGTAGGACTAAAAGTAACACTCCCTCGCTTAAAAATTCTTAATATTTTGGAAGGAGCTGAAGAAAAACACCTTAGTGCTGAAGATGTTTATAAACTGCTTTTAGCTGCTGGCGAAGATGTTGGTCTAGCAACCGTTTATCGAGTTCTCACTCAGTTTGAATCTGCTGGCTTAGTCTGTCGACATAATTTTGAAGAAGGTCACGCGGTGTTTGAATTAAGTAGCGAACATCACCATGACCATATGGTTTGTGTGGACACCAATGAAGTAATTGAGTTTGTGAACAAGGAAATAGAAGACTTACAACATAAAATTGCCGAAGAACATGGTTATGAGCTTATCGATCATAACTTAGTGTTATATGTAAAAAAGAAAAATAGTTGACCTAATCTAAATAAAGACGTTAAAGTAATTTGTAATGAAAATCTATCTGACAGCACCGTTTAAATTTAGCCGCTTTATTATCTTCCCTTTGGAGAGGTAGTTGCTGGTTATTATTCGGTAATAAGAAACCTCCTAACTCAGGAGGTTTTTTTTTGCCTTGTTTTAGGGAACGATCAACATGCTTGATAAAATTTCAAACAAACAACAAAAAGAATTACTGAAAATTAGAGAAAGCATCAGTGATATCGATGAATCGCTAATGTCATTGATCGCTGAGCGCAGAAAGCTAAGCATAGCAGTTGCCGAAATTAAACAAGCGATTAACAAACCGCTAAGAGATCAAACTCGCGAGCAACAACTGCTAGAGTCATTAGTTAATAAGGCCAGCCTGCTTGGAATTGAATCCCGATATATCACTGCGCTATTTACAACAATTATTAAAGATTCCGTGCGTCATCAACAACAATATCTTCAGGCAAAACTGACCCCAGAAATTAAAGCAAAAACCAGCAAATCAATTGCCGTACTGGGCGGAATAGGTGCTTATTCTCACCTTGCGGCAGAACAGTTTTTTAATCATGACGACCATCAGTATCAAGCTTGCGACTCATTTAAAGAAATTATAGATAAAGTCGAAAATGAAACTGTAAAATACGGTGTTATACCAATTGAGAATACAACCTCAGGCGGGATCACCGAGGTTTATGATCTATTGCTGAATTCCTCATTACAAATTATTGGCGAGCAAAAACTTGCGATTAATCACTGCTTGGTCGCCAAACCTGGAATGAAGCTAACAGAAGTAACAAAGATAGTCGCCCACCCACAAGCGGCAAGACAATGCAGCGAAGAGTTAGCAAATAAAACAAGTGCAAAAATCTCTTTAATAGAAAGTACCGCACACGCACTGCAGTTAGTACTAGAAAAACAAAATACCAATGTTGCAGCAATTGCCAGCGAGCAAGCCGCGAACTTATTCGGGCTAACAGTTTTACGGAAGAACCTCGCCAACCAGCGACAAAATTTTACCCGTTTTTTAGTGTTATCTAAAAAAGCGATTAGCGTTTCATTATCTGTACAAAGTAAAACAACCATTGCCTTGTCGACGGCACAACATCCCGGATCACTTGCCAAAGTGCTCAGCTTATTTGAAAATGCCAATATAGCGCTAACTAAACTTGAGTCTCGCCCGATCCCCGACAAGCCCTGGGAGCAACTCTTTTATATCGATTTCGATGGTAATATTAAGGATCCCCTCGTCAGCAAAACGCTCGATAAACTTTGTCATTATTGTAAATTCGTTAAAAGTTTTGGTAGCTATCCAACGGAAAATATTACCGCGACGCAAGTACCCACTGAACAGTTGGCGAACGCTAGCCTAATTAGAAATCAACAGCAATCTGAGTCGCAATTGACAAGCGATTCTCCAACTAAACGAATTGCAAATACAGAAGACCATAAGGAAACAATTGTTCAGCTTGCAGGCACATACATTGGCAAGCAGTATTTTGAGTTAGTGGCCAATATCGCTCCCATCAAAAACACACAGCAAGTGCAACAATGCTTAAACCAATTATCGGATAGTGGGACAAAAATACTCAGCAGCAAAATCGATGAATTCGTTGAATGCCCACCAACTGAACCCATGGGTTTTAAGCAGCAATTTAAATCAATACAACAGTTAAGTAACAGTTTGGCTCTGAGCGCAATTATTTCGGTTAATAACTTACAACAGTTATTACAAGCAGCGGAACACGAGTTAACACCATCGATTGACAGTGCTTATTTTCAGCATCAATCTCTACTAGAGTCGGCAGGTTCACTGGCAACACCTGTGCTTTTAAAATGCAATGACACTACTTCGATTAATGAATTACTTTCAGCGGCTGAATTAGTCTCATTAAAAGGCAATCAGCAAATACTATTGAGTTTGGAATATGATTTGTCGCGCTCAACAGATAACACTCTTAATAAAATCGTTTCCCTAAAAAGTCAAACTCACTTGCCGCTATTGATTGAAATTAAGAATCAACAAATGAACATGGGATTGCTGGTTAAGCTTGTGAATAGCCTTCGAACTTTGGGAGTTAACGCGGTTGCCCTGGAGGTAGACTATTCGACCGATGAATCTTGCAGGCAAATGCCGTTGGCATTGTCTATTCCGGAATTTGTAGAATTGATGTCACAAGTTTAAGCGAGACTTTTTCAAATGACTCCAAATCAAATTCACTCGTTGTAGCATTAAGTCTAAACCTTTCTTAGATAAAGTTGGATTAGACTTGTGCTAATGCATGGAAGTATCGTTTAAGAGTTGCGATAGGTGATAAGCTAACCAAGAATATTACTATTTTCTAGAACCACTACCCGTTCATCTTCGGATAATAGCGGTCTCATTTCTTGCATGATTTCAAGTCTTTCTTTGGCTTTTGCCCACTTGTCCCAAGACTCTATATCTTCCCAACTTGAAATAATAATTGCTAAATTAGGGTTATCTTTTTCCTGCAAGAGTTCTCCAGCAATAAAACCCTCAATTGAGTTCGCTCGCTTACGCGCTCGTCGACTTAGCTCCAGGTAATCATCAATACTTCCATTACTTATTTTTCGTTCAATAATTACTCTGATCATGCTGTGGCCTTATGCAATATGTGCTTTGTTTGATGGTTTATTTTAGCCGTATTATAAACTTGTTTTGATGTGTAGAACTTATTAAATCGAGTCTTTTACGAGTCTTTTACGAGTCTTTTACGAGTCTTAATATAGTGCGTTACTAAAACGATAGCAATTCAAGTTTTAATGATTAGTTCTCAAAGTTTCTATTAAGTTATCTTCAAGATCAACCCGCTTAGCAATGGCTTCTCCAAGGATCGATAGATCTCTATCAAACTTTGACATCATCTCGATGTCTTCTGATGCCATCATTTTGGAATACTTTTCATTAAAATCAACAACAATATCGGTGGTCTTTGAAATATCAGGATAGAGTTCGTTTAGCAATTTTATGCTGTTTGGACCATTGATTTCACAATCGCTTGCTATTTGTTGATAAACCTCAAAATGGCCGGCAGAAACATAATCGATCAGAACATCGCAAAAACCGTTAATTTGATCGTTTTCCGGAAGTTTGGTTTGATTTCGAAATCCAGAGAGTCGGCAATACATAACAATCACTTGACTACGCTCTGCTAACCAGTTGCTGACAGCCTCACTCTTATTGTCTATGTTATCGATTTTATTTGTTTGTGTATCTAACATAGTTCAGACCGCCTCACTGCAAATGGATTCTAACAATAGTTAGTTATATTTTTACCACATTCTCAGCTTTTAAAAAACACTATTTTAGATTTATTTAAGCGGAATTATTTTACAATCAGGCAAATAAACACTAAAGTTTTCTTCGACAGCCTAATTCTTAACCAAAATTCTCTTTTTCAATTTGGATCTCGCATGCAGTCTGAAAACTCGAGCACTCAATCTTCCAGTGTACAATTTGCAAAACACTGGTCAGTTCGTGGTTTTACAGCGACCCTCATCATTATCGCCGCGCTGTTACCAGCAGCCAGTGCACTGGGTATCAATTTTTGGCTAGATGGCTACATTGACTGGAATGAAGCCATTTTAGAAATCGGCGTGGCCTGTATGACCCTTGCTCTCGTCGCCTACCCTGCTTTTTATTTACTCCGCTGGGAAGCCTCACAAGCGTCTCGATGGGATGATACTAAGGAAGACTTCTTGTTATTAATGGACCAAGCCGTCGATATGGTCATTGTCAGCAATCCCCAGGGGCTAATAAAAGAAGTCAACCAAAAAGCTTGTGACCGGTTGGGCTACAGCAAAGATGAATTACTCAATATGTCGACCCTCGACCTCGATATTGATTGCCATTTGCAACGCAGCCCAGAGCTGGTGAAATCGATCGTCAATGGTGAAGATGTCTACTATGAAACCATTTACCGACAAAAAGACGGCAACAAGATACCGGTCGAGTGTCGCGCCAGAATGGCTGGCTGGTTAGAGCATCCACACTATATAGAGTTTATTTCCGATATTTCGCATCGCCGTGAAGCGGAAAAAGAATTGCATCTGTCACATGAGGCCCTTGAAAAAACACGAAATCTACTAGAGCTTCGGATCGCTCAGCACTCAAGTGAAATTAAAAAACAGAAAAAAGGTCGAAAAATCGCGGAACAACAGTTTGGTGCCATCCAAACCTACTTAGCGAAGTTAATCGACTCAATGCCATCCATTCTGATCGCGATCGACAGTGAAAACCGCGTATTGCAGTGGAACAAAGCGGCTGAAGATATGACAGGTATTGAGCCAGAAGAAGCGATTGGCAGGCAGTTAGTGGACTTATACCCAATGCTTGACCAAAAAATTCGTCACGCCAAAGAAAATAGGGATTTACTAAGCCAAAACTTATCGTTTCGATTTGAACAAGAAGTCAACTTGTCGATGCGTACCTTAGAAGTGATGATTTACAGTATCTATAATGATCCGTCAGAAGTCAGCGGTGAGGTCATTCGTATCGATGATATTACAAAAAAACTAAAAATAGATGAAACATTAGTTCAGACGGAAAAGATGCTTTCCTTAGGTGGCCTTGCTGCGGGAATGGCACATGAAATCAATAACCCGCTTGGCGCGATCATGCAAAGCACCCAAAATATAAAACGACGTTTAAGCAGCGAACTTCCTCGCAATCACAAAGTTGCTCACGACAATCAACTCTCGCTTAAACAAATTTCCGGGTATATCAAACAACAGAGCATCGATACTTTTTTAGATGGTATTTTGGCCTCAGGAGAGCGCGCCGCCAATATCGTGGGAGATATGTTGAATTTTGCCAAACCCATTGCGCCACGGTCTAGTCAAGTGGACTTGGTAGAAGCCTTGGACGCGGCTATTCGATTGTCTGCCAAGGATTACAATCAGAAAAAACAATTCGATTTTAGAAATATTGAAATCCGTAAAACTTATGCACCTAATGTGGGTGCGGTTTTCGCCCAGAAAAACCAATTAGAACAAGTGTTCCTAAATTTGTTAATCAACGCAGCCCAAGCACTTGCGAGTGAGAGCCAACAACAGAAAAAGCCGCTGATTGAAATTATATTAAGACGCGAGGGCAAGACTGCCGTGATCGAATTTATCGATAACGGCCCAGGAATGTCTGAGTCGGTTAGAAAACGTGTGTTTGAGCCATTTTTTACTACCAAAGACGAAAAAACCGGCACGGGGCTAGGATTGTCTGTATCTTATTTCATCATAACCGAGCAATTAAGTGGCGAGCTAACGGTGGAATCGCAACTTGCTAAAGGTTGCCGATTTACCATTCGGCTGCCGCTAATTCCGACTTTAGATAATGACCAAGGCGGCAATCATGATGAGCAGATCGAATTGCCGCTCTAATGTCTCAGCTTTGAGGCCTGTTAAGATTAAATTAACTAAACAGTCGGCGACTTGGTTGGAAATTTCGATATAGACGCCAAATCAGCAAACAACTTGTTCCAATAAAGAAAACAAGCACCCAGCTCGGCATACTTAAGCCCAGCATACTCCAACTGACTTTGGCACATTCACCGGATCCTTTAAGGACCACATCGATCAACTCAAAGAAAGGCAGCATTTCAGTTAAGTAATCCAAAGAAGGTCCGCAAGTTGGAACCTCATCGGCCGGTAAGTTTTGCAAATAGGCATGGCGAGCCGCAATACCTGCGCCAATCAAGCTGCTTAGTAAGCCTCCGATATTATAGAGGTAGTGCCATCGACTCCCTGCCAGCGGTTTATGGAGACCGTGAAGCAGAAACCACAAGCCAAGGAAAAAAACGGCGACACGTTGAAATATACATAAAGGACAAGGTTCCATGCCTTCAACATATTGAAAATAAAATGCGACGATCAATAACTGATGACAAACAAACGCCATAAAAAGGTTGAAACCGCGAGATTCAAACATCTAAAAGCCTATCGAATAATCTATTAGGAAAACCCGCTCAGGTTATCGGAAAACTGCAGGCAGCACAACGATGCGCGAAAAAGAATGGCGAGAAAATGTTTAAAAATAACGATGGATCGAGCAGACATAAAAAAGCCTCAATCAAGAGGCTTATAAAGTTTCCAGTCTGCAGGTCCCGTTACTTCGGGCTTCTATTATTCGCTAGCGGTCACATTTATAACAAACTGATATTGAGCTTGCAACAATTTTTTACAAATTGGCCGAAAATTTATCTCAAATAGCGAATTTTACTGCCTGGCTATTTTTTACCCTTGAGCGCATCCGCAAGTGCCATTCCAAACGCAGAATTAGCTGGGGCTGCTTTTTGTGGCTTGCGCTGATGCCCCTTGGCTCTTGGTTTTGCACGCGTTTTTGCTCTTGAGTTCGAATCTGCTGTCGATTCCTCAGGTTGTGGCCCAACCATCGACAAACTGACCCGTTTTCTTTGCACATCAACCGAAACCACATGTACCTTAACAATATCTCCCGTTTTAACCACTTCTCGCGGGTTAGAGATAAATTTGTCGCTCATCAATGAAATATGAACCAATCCATCTTGATGAACGCCGACATCAACGAATGCACCAAAGTCGGTGACATTAGTAACCGTGCCTTCAAGAGCCATTGCCGGTTTTAGATCGGATAAAGTTTCAACACCCTTTTTGAACTTTGCGGTTTTGAACTGACCACGAGGATCGCGTCCTGGTTTTTCTAGCTCTTTTAAAATGTCGGAAATGGTAGGTAATCCAAATTGATCCGAGACGTAAGCTTTTGCATCTATTTCGCTCAGTACTTGCTTGTTTCCCATTATGGCACTGATGCCACCGGTAATACGCTCCAGCATTTTTTCGACAATTGGATAGGTTTCGGGATGCACGCCTGAACGGTCTAAAGCGTTATCACCATCAGTAATCCTTAAGAATCCTGCTGCTTGTTCAAAGGCTTTTGGCCCTAATCGCTCTACTTGGCTTAGCTGCTGACGATTGACAAAACGTCCATGCTGTTCACGGTACTTAATAATATTCTGCGCTAAGGTTTTGTTTAACCCCGAAACATGCGTTAACAACGGTGCAGAGGCGGTATTTAAATCAACACCAACCGCATTGACACAGTCTTCAACCACACTACCTAGGGTTTTACTTAACTGACTTTGACTGACATCATGCTGGTATTGGCCGACGCCGATTGCTTTGGGCTCTATTTTAACCAGCTCAGCAAGTGGGTCTTGCAGTCTACGAGCAATTGAAACCGAGCCACGATAAGTAACATCCAAGTCTGGAAACTCTTCAGCAGCAAGCTTAGAAGCAGAATAAACTGAAGCGCCCGCCTCGCTCACTACGATCCGTTTTAAGCCTAACTCGGGGTGTTTTTTCTCCAATTCGGCGACTAAATTATCCGTTTCTCTGGAAGCCGTTCCATTGCCAATACTGACCAGTTTGACTTTAAATTGCTTGCACATGGTCGCTAACTTAGCGAGAGATTGATCCCATTGATTTTGCGGTGCATGCGGAAAAATAGTCGACTGAGTTAATAGCTTTCCAGTGTCATCAACCACCACCACTTTGGTTCCAGTTCGCAACCCAGGATCAAGCCCCATGGTAGTGTAGTTTCCTGCGGGAGCAGCCATTAGCAAATCTCTTAAATTACTAGCAAATACTCCGATGGCGTGAGTTTCTGCTTGATCCCTTAACTCTCCGAGCAATTCAGTTTCAAAGAAGCTATGTAACTTAACTCGCCAAGTCCACAACACCACGGTTTGCAACCAACTATCTGCAGCTCGACCTTGATCTGATATTTCGGCATGCTTTGCAATTAGGAATTGTGCATAGTTACTTGCTTTATCGTCTTTCAATAGTTGTTCGTCCACCACTAGCTCAATGCTGAGCACGCCTTCGTTGCGCCCTCTAAAAAGTGCTAGCGCTCGGTGAGAAGGGATTTTGTTCCACTTTTCAGAATATTCGAAATAGTCTGCAAACTTATGCCCTTCTGACTCTTTGCCTTTCATTACACTAGAGCGAATAAAAGCATTCTCTTTCAAGTAACGTCTTATATCAGAAAGTAGCTGTGCGTTTTCTGCAAACTGCTCCATCAAGATTTGTTTCGCCCCATCAAGAGCATCTTTAGTCGTTTCTATTTTGGCTTCGGCGTTTAAATAGTCTGCTGCGGCTTTTTCTGGGTCGCTTGTGGGGTCGGCTAACAAGCTATCAGCTAAGGGTTGCAGTCCCGCTTCGCGCGCTATTTGCGCTTTGGTACGACGCTTAGGTTTGTAAGGTAAATACAGATCTTCCAACTCACTTTTGGTTTCCGCCGCCAAAATGCTACTTTTAAGTTCGGGTGTGAGCTTTTCTTGCTCTTCAATGCTTTTTAGAATCACAGAACGCCTATCTTCTAGCTCTCTTAAATAGCCCAAGCGCTCTTCTAGCGTTCGCATCTGGCTATCATCTAAGCCCCCTGTCACTTCCTTCCGATATCGTGAGATAAAGGGGACACTTGCGCCCTCATCCAGCAGAAGAATAGCGGCAGCAACTTGTTTTTCATTAACAGCAAGTTCTTTCGCAATAGTTTGAGCGATATTTGTCATGTTTGGTCCTAATAACAATTGTATAAGTGGGGTTTATTAGATTTTGAACGTTCAATGAAAGGTATCAATTTCGGCTGGCGATTATATACAAAACCATAAACGATTGCATGACACAGGTTGTGATTTTTTATTCGATTTTAATTTTTACCGGCGCTTTGTCTCGGCCATTAACGCTTTGGAACGATCAGATGAATAGGGCGAAAATGCTAGTCGATAAGGTAAAAATATTGAGATGGGTTATACTCTGTAACAATTCCGCAATAAAATCGCTAGGCAATTCAATCAGTTATTTATAAACTATTGAGGCAATTTCTTGCTAAATACCTCTGAGGCGTTCTTTAATGTGGAAATTGGAATGCCTAATAAAACTTCGAAACAACTAAACACTCTCACTAGGAGACATAAGGATGAGTGAAGAAACCCAAAAAATACTCGTTGTTGATGATGATCTTCGCCTACGTAGTTTGCTGGAACGATACTTCAAAGAGCAAGGCTTTATTGTAAAAGCAGCGGCCGACTCAGAGCAGATGGATCGATTCTTGGAGCGTGAAAATTATCACCTTATGGTACTCGACCTTATGTTACCCGGCGAAGACGGACTATCAATCTGTCGCCGCTTACGTGGCATGGACAATAACATTCCTATTATTATGCTCACCGCCAAGGGGGATGATGTTGATCGGATTATCGGCTTAGAGCTTGGTGCTGATGATTACCTAGCCAAACCATTCAACCCGAGAGAACTACTGGCTCGAGTTAAGGCGGTTTTACGCCGCAAAACCAACGAACTGCCAGGCGCGCCTAGTGGTGAAGAAAAAATGGTTGAGTTTGGCGAGTTTACGCTTAATTTAGCAACTCGAGAAATGTGCAAAAATGGCGAGCCGATGACCCTAACCAGCGGCGAGTTTGCAGTATTGAAATCTTTGGTGACTAACCCTAGGCAACCTCTCTCAAGGGACAAGCTAATGAACCTTGCACGAGGTCGAGATTACAGCGCGCTCGAACGAAGCATTGACGTACAAGTTTCTCGTTTGCGACGAATGATTGAAGAAGACCCAGCCAAACCCCGCTACTTACAAACTGTATGGGGGATTGGCTACGTATTTGTCCCTGATGCAGAAGAGAATTAGTGCTATAGACTTCGACAAGCGACTTTAGATAACTTCAATCGCTTTGGATTGTTACTGGCAACCAAGTAACAATCCTCAGCTACTTTTACCAATTCAACCCTAATCGGCTGCTGCAAATCCAGCCCTTGAATATTCCGGTTATCGATCGTTTGTCGTGCCTGACGGGTAATCACAATCCAGCTCTTATCAACAAACGCATCGCTGGCAATTCGAACAGTTTTGCTACCAAGCAATTCAGCAACTGCGGCTTCTAAGTGTTGATTATTAGTTTCAGATTGCTCATTTAACACTGCAGGTTGAGGCTCGCCAAGCTGTGCAGATTGACATCCCGAAAGCAAGCCTAAAGAAAGCAAAATCGAAATTAAGCTTGACCTAAATGCTGTCTGGGGCGTTGGATTAATTTGGTTAAAGCTCATCCGTCAGTCACCTCTACTGTTGAAGAATTCGATTATTCTTTAAGAAGGCGGACGGCCGTGTGTCTTTAACTTCCAATCCTGTATTAACTTTATTAATCACTTGCTTAACTCCCTTAGCGCTGGGTGTTGGACAAGTTCCGGTATCTCGGTAATCTAGCGCTGCTTTGAACTGCGCTTCTTCAGGATCGCCGAGCGCGAAATTGTAGTCATCGGCTACGGAGCAACCTGGAACAACAACACCGACAGTGCCTGCCGTATTCATTGGCGAAAAACCGTCAGAAAAATCACCAAAGCCTTTGTCGTTTTCGCCGCTAAATTGGACAGTGAAGTAAGTCGTTCCACAATTGTCGGTTGCATAAAATCCGTAAGGTTTACCGCAAGTCGTAGAACCAATCATAATCACTTCGATATCAATCCCCCTAAGTCCGTTTATGATCGCCTCACTTGCAGAACAAGTACCATCTGTCGACAAAATAAATACACGATCAAGATCGAGTGTTGGCAAGCTTTGTCCTTGATCGACAGAAAAGCCCAATGAAGTTGTATAGAATGGTGTCGGAGATAGATTATTCCCAGTAACTGGATTTACATTTGGGTGCTTATCATTGAAAACGAGACGATCGAAATTTTTCCCGGCTGTTGGCTGGTCGCCAACAATCATGTACGCCAGCTGACTAGCAACCGCTAAAAGGCCACCACCGTTATACCGAAGATCGAGCACTAAGTCAGTGATATTTTCATCTCGCAGTTCTTCGATTGCATCAATAAGTTGCGCCTCTGCCGTGGCAATATGCGTTGAAAACATCATATAACCAACTTTGCCTGTTTCTGTATCGATAGTTTGTGTGTACTGTACTGGTGACGCGGTTATCTCGGCAGATATCATGGTAACCGTTTGAGTTTCGGTTTCGCCAACTAAACGAAATACAAATTCATGGGATTCACCAATATCACTTGGAAACAAACCAGCATTAAGAATATCAACGCTGGCTTGATCACCTGCATTTACCACATCGACACCGTCTATTTCGAGTAATTCAGCGCCGCGGAGCAGACCGGCCTGAGTTGCAGGCGAATTGGGCTCGGTGAAAGCCACTACAATTTTACGAGGCGGAGCACTGGCGATCAGCGCAAATTCGGCGCCATATCCTGCCGATACACCCGCTTGAGTCAATTGCTGCCATTCAGCAGAGTCATAGGTAAAGTGAAACTTATCCTTAGGCTGACCGGAAGGCGAAAGCTCATTGGTTTTAAGAATTGCAAAGTAATCTAACGTGTTGCTATAAAGTGCTGGATTGACATCAGCAATCTCGTCATACCAAAGGTAAGTATTATTACTCCAAGAGCGAAGCCAATGGTTTTCTTGCAAAGTGGATCCAGCTCGATCAGGGTAGGCTCTACCACTAAATGGATCGGTACCAGTTCGTGGCACCTCACAAAGATTTTTAAAATTGTCCTCGTCCTCAAATACATTTAAGGTCCAAGTGGGACCGGCATTACCATTACCATTATCGTCATCATCACTTCCACTTCCGCCACTACAGCCAAGGCTTAGCAATAACAAAGACAATAAAGCACTATGGAATAAATTGGTTAGTTTGAGCATATCCACTCCCAGATTCTAAATTGTGTATCGAGCGCTAGACAGGTGATTACCATTTGTCTCTAAGCACTAATAAAATAACTACTTAATTCTTGCTGACCTAACAATTAAACTAAAAAGTTCGACAATTGCAATTTATTTTAGACAAAAGCCCCATTAGCTTGTACGAATGTGCGGTGATCCTCAGATCATTTAACACACAACCTCGCACCAACAGGCTCTTAAAAGTAGGGTCAAGTTGCAACTGGTCGGAGCGAGAGTATAGTTATGTTGCATCGCAAAATCTTGGTAAATAATCCACAAAAACTCGAAAATACAATGGTTTAACCCAAATTGTGCGCTTTCTATCCTTGCAAATCATCAATCATCACTCAGACAAGGACGATACTACCACTCGGCCTTGGATAAGAATTGAGGTACTATCAAGAGCGAACTTTTGCGTTGTGATTAATCAATGAACCAAAACCTAAACTCGCGTGAGCGACTTTTCTGCTGGATTGTAGATAACCCTAAGAAAATCATTGTTTGTAGTTTATTGCTGTTAGTCTTGCTTTCACTCGGCCTTCCGCGGCTAACTATCAGTAATGACTTTAGAGTTTATCTAAGTAAAGACAACCCACAACTTCTAGCTTTTGAAGCCTTTGAAGACAACTATGTCAGGTCAGATTCGGCCACTTTGGTGGTCGAAGCTAAGACTAACGATCTTTTTACACATCAAGGTCTCAAACTGATAGAACAAGCGACGGAACTTGCTTGGCAAGTGAGCGGTGCCTACCGCGTATCTTCGCTCACCAACTATCAATATACCCGCTCAAAAAACGATGAAATCGAGACTCGATATTTAGTTGAAGATGCGGCTTCATTAGACGCTATCGAGCTTGCAAAAATAAAACAAATCGCCCTCTCGGAAAGTCGGTTGGTTCAATCGCTGATTACCGCAGACGGAAAATTAAGCGTCATAGTAATCAATCTTCGACTAGATAAAACCGCCAAAAATGCTTCTATATTAGTAACAAAAGAAGTGGAGTCACTAAGAAATCAGTTAAGAGCGAGCTACCCTCAGTTTAAAATTGATAACGGGGGCTCCACTGCATTTAATGCCACCTTAGCAAGCGCGGTGGCCAATGATTTAACCACGCTAGTACCGATCAGTTATTTCTTGATCTTTATCGGACTCATTTTGTTTTTGAAGCGACTGAGCGGAACGGTTGCGGTTTTTATTTTGATTAGTACTTGCTTGTTGATCACATTTGGATTGTTTGGTTGGCTATCGCCTGTACTTACTCCTATCGCTGGATTTGCGCCAAGTATTTTACTTTCAATTATGGTTGCCGATAGCGTACACATTTTAACGAGTTACTATCAATTTCGACATGCAGGCCAAGCGCAAAGGCAAGCATTGTTGGAAAGTTTAAGGTTAAATTTTATGCCTGTGCTAGTGACGAGTATCACCACAATTATTGGCTTCTTAACCTTAAATTTTTCTTCTTCTCCTCCCTATCAAGACTTAGGGAACATGGTGGCGTTTGGCGTATTTGTCGCTTTAGTGCTGAGCCTGTTTTTGTTACCAGCATTGTTAATAAAGTTGCCCGAGAAAAAATCGTTTCTTTCGAGTGTATCCATGGACTTTCAAGTGTTTGCTCATTGGGTAATTCAAAAGCGTTATTGGCTGTTTGCAGGCATGCTCACTACGGTGGTTTTGTTGACCTTTTCAATTTCAAAAAACAAGCTTTCCGACAATTGGGCGCAATACTTTGATCAAACATTTGAAGTTGTAAAGCTGGTGCGAAAAGTCGATGGTTATTTAACAGGGGTCAATTCTCTCGAATACTCAATAAAGTCAAACTCTCCAGAAGGCATATTTTCACCTCAGTATTTGCAACAGCTCGACCAGTTCGAGCAATGGTTTCTGACACAATCAAAAGTTGTCAAAGTCACTAGTTTTAGTCGTTTGATGAAAGAGTTAAATCGAACCATGCATAATGACCAAGAAGCGCAACTGAAAATACCAACCTCAAGTGATCTGGCAGCTCAGTATTTGCTTTTTTACGAATTCGGATTGCCCGCTGAATTGGGATTAAATAATTTAGTCACCATTCATAAAGACGCGACCAGATTTAGTGTGAGCGTGACTGATGCAGGCTCAGACGAGTTGCTTGCCTTGGACGCTAAAGCGCAGCAATGGTTAGTGTCTAATGCGCCGTCACTCGATACATCTGAAGCCACCGGGCTTGGGATGGTATTTGCCCACATTGCACAACGTAATATTAGTAGCTTGCTAGTCGGCACATTAATCGCATTGCTTGGGATTTCAGCTATTTTGATGATCATATTTCGCTCTTTCAAATATGGCTTTATAAGTCTGGTCCCCAATATCATTCCTGCGGCAATGGCATACGGTCTTTGGGGACTAATGTACGGTTACGTTGATATATCCCTTTCAATTGTTGCTTGTTCTACTCTTGGCATTGTCGTTGATGACACTGTGCACTTTTTACATAAATACCGAGTGGCCAAACAATCAGGGTTAGCGACGCCAGACGCAATAAAACTCACATTTGCGCGAGTCGGAAAAGCACTATTGACTACCACTGTGGTGCTGTCAGGCGGCTTTATGATTTTAGCTGTTTCACATATGAATACCTCCGCTGCGATTGGTATGCTAATGGCAATAACATTAGTATTTGCTTTAATCGTTGATTTCTTATTGTTGCCGCCCTTATTATTGTTTTTAGACAGTGATAGACCAACCATTAAACCCTGACTAACAATTTATCGATTAACATGCTCGATAGAAAGGAGAGACCATGAAGGCTCAAGAAATTATTGATTTTTGGTTCAACGAGATAGATTCCAAATATTGGTTTAAAAAGGACGATGCGTTTGACCAACAAATTAGACAACGCTTTCACTCAATTTTCCAATCAGCAAGTCGTTGCGAGCTTTATCACTGGCGAGAAACCGCTGAAGGAAGCCTTGCCGAGGTGATCATCCTCGACCAATTTGCACGCAACATGTTCCGTGATTCAGCCCAAGCTTTTGAGTTTGACAGTTTAGCCTTATCACTTGCTCAGCACGCAATATCGCAAGGCTTCGACTCGCAACTCTCTGACCGAAAGAAAAGTTTTCTTTATATGCCCTTTATGCATTCAGAGTCTTTGATTATTCATGATAAAGCGGTTGAACTATTCCGCGATGCTGGTCTGGAGAATAATCTAGCGTTTGAAATAAAACACCGAGACATTATTAAGCAGTTTTCTCGCTACCCACACAGAAATAAGGTGCTCGGTCGAAAATCAACACCACAAGAAATTGAGTTTCTGGCACAACCCGGATCTTCATTTTAATTTACTTGAGGAAACATTTTATGAGTGAACTTAAAACGGTACCAAATCAACAATCACCCAGTGAGTTTATTGAAACGATACAGCACCCCATAAGAAAACAAGACTCTCTCACCTTACTTGAGCTATTTTCTTCGATCACCAAAGAGCCCGCAGTGATGTGGGGCTCAGCGATAGTTGGCTTTGGAAGCTATCATTACGTGTATGCTAGTGGTCGCGAGGGCGACTGGATGAAAACAGGATTTTCTCCAAGAAAAAACTACATTAGTGTTTATTTGATGAATGGTTTTGAAAAGTTTGACGAGTTGCTCGCCAAACTAGGAAAACACAAACACGGAAAGTCCTGTCTCAACATCAATAAGCTTGCGGACATTGATTTAGAAATATTAAAGCAGCTTATCGCCGAGTCCTATCGCTGTATGAACGAAAAATATGACTAATTAAGTAGAATTTTGATAAGTCCTAACAACCACTACTGAATTCTAATCTTAAGACTCTTGCTGTGATAACCAAGCCCTTCGGCATCAGCTAGATGCGCCGCACTTTTAGACAGAACCTGTCTGCCTTGATCGGATATTTTTTGAGTCGTTAACAAACGTAAAAAGGTATTTACATTTAGCCCGCCGTTCTGCCTGGCATTACCAAGGGTGGGTAAAGTATGATTTGGCCCGCTAATATAATCGCCCAAAGCGACAGCGCTATTTGCACCAATAAATAGAGAGCCATAATTAGTGAGAGACTCTGACTTTATTTGTTCATGGCACAGCATTAGATGTTCAGGCGCATACTTTTCACTGAAAGCGACTAAATCTTGAGTATTTTCTGCAAAGATTAGTTCGATTTGCTGGTTTGCCAATAATTCCTGCGTGGCTGGCTGCTCCTCTAAGAAGCTCAACATTGAAACTAGCCAATTAGAATCGTCACTAACAATGAGCGAACAGGCCATGGGATCATGTTCCGCTTGTGCAAGTGCATCCAGCGCCAGCCATTCAATCGGTTGTTTCCCATCACACAAAGCTAAAAGCTCACTGGGCCCTGCTAATCCATCAATTTTTACTCTACCTTGTACCTGTTTTTTGGCTTCATTAACCCAAGCATTGCCGGGCCCTACAACCACGTCAACCGGCTTTTCATCTGCATAACCTAAAGCCAGCGAGGCAACCGCTTGAACACCACCTATGCGAATAAATTTTGTCGCTCCGGCAAGAGAAGCTGCCGCGAGCAAGGCAGGATTGTCTGAAGGAGAGCATGCGATACGCACTTTACTACCGGCGACTTTAGCAGGTATTAAAGTCATTAGCGCAGTGGAAATTAATGGAAAGCGTCCACCAGGAATGTAAGCGCCAACACGCTCAATCGGCTCGACAACCTGCTGGTATTCACCGTATTCGTCGGCAAACGAAGCACTCGAAATAGTCTTCTTTTGGAAACAGGCAAATCGTTCGATACGTTTGGCGGCTAGTTTTATAGCCTCTGCCAAATCTGTCTCAATTTGATATTCATCAAATGGCTTTAACTCGATCTCAATGACTTCTTGTTGATCAAACTCGTTCGACATCGCTTGAATAGCTTGGTCGCCCTGTGACTCAATTGTGGCTAGCATTTGAGAAACTTTTTGTGCCAGTTTTGGATCGTTATTCAGGTTTTTTCGCTGCCACTGCTGCGCTTTAATTATCATTAAATCGACCTCGCAATTCAGATACTATATTTTCAATTTCGACGCCTTTGGCTAGCGCATCGACCAGTGCAAAAAAGATTAGATCGGAAGCTTCCCATCTCACTTCTTCAAAGCTTTGCGCATCAATTAACTCTTGCGCTTCTTCTAGAATTTTTTCGGCACGAAAATCCGCCGACTTAAATAAGCTGGTAGTAAAAGAACTTTCAGGTAATAACGCCTTTCTCTTTATTAATAGTTCACTTAAACGATTAAGATCAAATGGTTTCTTTTGAGAAGCAAAGCAACTGTAGCGTTCAAAATGGCATGCATTTCCTCGCTGTTTTACTCTAAACAATAGCGAATCACCATCACAATCCACATCGACCTGAATCAGTTGTTGCTGATTTCCACTGGTCAATCCTTTTTGCCATAATTCATTTCGACTACGACTCCAATAAGAACCAGTTCGAGATTCGAGTGCATGAGTTAACGATTCACGATTAGAATAGGCCAGCATCAATACCTTCTCTGTATCAACATCCTGAACAATGGTTGGAATAAGCTCAAGCTTTTCGAAATCGACTTGGGTCAAAAAGCAGTCAACTAATGATAACTTGCCGGTGTAAATAGACATGCCAATCTGTCCGTTTGCACCAAGCTTGGTGAACCATTGAATATCTTCCAGGGTGGTTATGCCACCTGCAATAGTCACTGGAATGGGTGACGCCTCGATTATTTGCTGATTTCGTTTTCTATCCAGCCCCTGCAATAGGCCCTCTTTTTCCACTTGGGTGTATAAAAATTCACTGCAATGTTTTGCCAGCTCAGGAATAAGATCGAGTACTTTTTCTCCTTCTGTGGTTTGCCAGCCTTGGGTAGACCAATAATCACCTTTTGCATCAATGGCAAAAATTAATGCATCTTTTGACAACTTTTTAACCCAACTTTTTCGGCAATTAGTACCTATGATTATTTTACTTGCACCGGCTTTAATATATTCCTGCGCCGTATCAAAATCGCGGATCCCGCCTCCGACTCGACAGGCTCTTTTTTTAAGCAATTGTTTAATTAGTGCTTTATTATCACCTTTACCTAGCGCTGCATCTAAGTCGATGATGGCCACTTCGCCGAACAGTGAAAACTCTTCAAGTAGTTCAAACACATCTTCGCGTTCAACGACCTTATCTTTAGCCTGCCCCTGTTTTAATTGAACTGCTTTACCATTCATTAAATCGATTGAAGGAATTAACATAAATTTACCTAGTTTTTATTAGTCAGAGTGAATGAATAAGATTACGACAAGCGCGTGGTAATCCCATTTTTTGTCATATATTCTTTTACTTGGGTAACTGTATAGTCGCCTGAATGAAACATTCCAGCAGCTAAACAAGCATCGGCTCCTTGATTAAATGCCTCAACAAAATGTTTAGCATTTTTAGCCCCACCCGAGGCAATCACTTGCACCGGAACTTGGTTACTAATGGTCTTGGTTAACTCAGTATCAAAGCCACTACCGGTACCATCTTTATGCATTGCGGTTAACAAAATTTCACCAGCTCCTCGGTCCGCAACCTCTCGAGTCCAAGCGAAAAAATCTTTATCAACCAAAGTTCGACCACCGTTAATATAAAAGCGATGTTGTGATGATTCTGCATTGACATCAATTGCAACCACAACGCACTGACTACCATAAGCAAGAGCAGTTTGGTCGATAATATCTGGAGCCAGTACTGCGGTAGTATTTAAGGCGACCTTATCGGCACCAGCATCAAGAAAAGCCTTAACGTCATCAAGCTTTTTTAATCCACCACCAACGGTAAATGGAATCGAAAGATGACGCGCAATATCGGTCACTAACTTTAACGCCGTTGGTCGACGCTCATTACTAGCTGAAATATCCAAAAAGACTAACTCATCTGCGCCCTGTTGTTCGTATTCAACAGCAAGTTCAACGGGATCGCCCATATCACGTAACTGCTTAAAATTAGTACCTTTAACCACACGACCTTTATCAACATCAAGACAAACAATCACTCTGGGTAATAGGCTATTTTCATCACTCATTATTTTTTCTCCACTAAATGGATTGCCTGGGTCAACGCTTGGTTGATTAACTCACTACCTTGACTCCCCGATTTTTCTGGATGAAATTGCACTCCAATAAAACTGCCTTGTCGAACTGCTGCGCAAAAGGTCTCACCATAAGTGGTTGTAGCAATACTGTATTCACTTTGCTTTATCGCATAACTGTTAACAAAATATACGATTGCCTCAGACCAAACTTCGCTGTTTAGTCTCGCCCAACCGACCATTGGCTTTTTCGGAAAATCGAGTTTTTCTGCGCGCCCCTTAAGCCAACCTAGCCCGACCGCTTCGGGGTCCTCTTCGCTTCCCTCGAAAAAGATTTGCATCCCGACACAAATACCCAACATTGGAATTTGCAAGTCAAACGCGCTTTTTAAATAGCTTACCCAGCCACTTTTATTAAGGTTGCTCATCACCGTACCAAAACGCCCTTGTCCTGGAATTACAATAGCGTCGAAATTTTCAGCGATTGGCTTATCGGAAATGCTAACAGCAAATCCAAGCCGTTCAATGGCCGCTTTTAAGCTAAATAGATTTCCGGCTTTAGTATCAACAATTAATACTTTTTTAGCATTTTTTCGTAGCGGTAAGTCATTCATAAGCGTCGCTCTTTTCGTTTACGTCGAATCCGCTGAATCCGTTTTAATTTAGTGTTAGAAAAGTTCACAACCTATAAACTCCCTTTAGTGGTATTTTCACCACTTGACGCACTTAAAGCTTCGTTTAATGCATACGCCACTGATTTAAAACACCCCTCGACTAAATGATGGTTATTTCGAAAATACATCGGTTTAATGTGCAATGTCATCGCGGCATTCAGCGCCAAGGTATTGAAGAAATGTTCGAACATTTCGGTACTCATGGCACCGATTGTTTCGCGAGTAAAATCGAGTTCACCGACATAAATGCCGCGTCCGGAAATATCGACTGTAGCCATAATCAAGGCTTCATCCATAGGTAAGAGTCGCTGGCCATAGCGTTTCATCGAACTCAGCTTTCGCCAACTTTGTTGAAGCGCGCCCCCGATGCAAATTGCTACATCCTCAACGGTATGATGGTCGTCAACTTCGAGGTCACCGCTCACTTTGATACTTAGATCCCAGCGAGCGTGATTAGCCAATTGCTCAAGCATGTGATTAAAAAAACCAATTCCGGTATCAATTTTGACTTGCTGGCTCCCGTTAATATTTAGCGCTAGCTCAATGGATGTTTCTTTGGTTTTTCTCGACACTTGAATGGCGTCATTTA
The DNA here is from genome assembly GCA_965230525.1 of Kangiellaceae bacterium. GTDB lineage: Bacteria > Pseudomonadota > Gammaproteobacteria > Enterobacterales > Kangiellaceae. The sequence goes on along the minus strand of OZ246008.1, from coordinate 1,295,176 downwards.
AGTTTATTGACATAACCACATCTCCAATTCATTAATATTTTTCAGTACGATATCGGCACCTGCTTGGTAGAGTGCTTCAACTTTATTTTCACCGACCCCTATTGCTAGACTACCCGACGCCACAGCGGCTTGCATATCATCCGGATTATCCCCACACATCCAACTCAATTTTGAATATTTATTTTGCAATTTTTGAATTCCTTCGGGAGAAGGCTTTCCCTCCTTCACATCGTCAAGGCTGATAAGATCAAGGTCAGTTAAATCGACAAATACTTGACCAGCCTTTGCTTCTTTTCTTGGTCGTCCAGTAACCACAGCATAGTTACTTTTTGATTGCTTAATTTTTGCAACGAAGGATGGATTAATGATTGCTGTCTCGTTGCGGACGAGGCCATCATTATTTTCTCCCAGATAAAGTGATTGAAAAACTTCGGTCACCTGTTCTAACGAGAACTCAAAGCCCATATCACTGAGTAAACGACGACTAAGAACCCAATCGTTATTATAGCCACCTTGTCGCCGCAGAGCTTCAATGTCCTCAACACTCACAATCTTGTTTGCCAGCGATTTTACGGTTGCGATCACCGTTTGGTCGTAGCTCCCGCTTGTATCAATCAGTACACCATCCATATCAAAACAGACCAACTCAGGTTTTAGGCACTGCTTAAGAGCTTTCATCAACCGTTGCAAACAGCTTGGAATTGATATTCGAATGCAGTCTTTTAATTCATCTTCAGTAAAGTCTCGAATTAAGATCTGTTGTTTGGCCAGAAAAGACTTTACCGCTTTACTCATTTTGGCTGGCAATTTAATCAGTACAAAATTTGCTTGACTAGGAAATACTTGAAATTCATTTTGTTGTAGCCAGTCGATTAATAGCGCTCGATTTGCTTTGATCAATTGACAGTATTCTTGCATTTCTTTCTGGTTTTCTGGCTGCATTGCTAACTCAGCAATTTTCAGGCTGGGAGTAGCAACATTAAACGGCATGCACCGTTCTTTAAATGCTTCAATTAATTGCGAACCGCCTAACAAATAGCCAAGACGAATCCCCGCTAGTCCATAAGCTTTTGAAAAAGTTCTTAATATCACTAGGTTTTGATATTGAGGTAAGAGCTGTTGCGCAGCTGATTCAAATTCTGAAAATTCAATGTATGCTTCGTCTAAAAAGACCCAACTCTTGCTGGCTTGCGCGGCTTGTAAAATGGCTTCCAAGTCATCGATTGAAATGGCTTCGCCGGTCGGGTTATTAGGACGTGTGATAATAGTGACCGTTTTTTCCGCACCTTCAATTTGCTTAACGGTCGCCGCGACATCTATCGCTAAGTTAGCCTTAGGCTGCACCAAAATGGCGTCTTGCTGCCAACTTTTTACCCCCCAAGTGTATTGGGAAAAAGCTGGTAGTGGCAGGATCATGCGAGTTCCTTCCTTTACCATCCGCATCAGAATCATTATCGCTTCATCACCGCCATTAGTGCATAGCACTTGATTGGCTTCAAGTTGGTTCTGCTTAGCGATTGCCTGCTCTAGCGGCGCTCGATCGGGGTACTGCCAAAGAGAGTCATCGAAGCTAAACTTTGCGGCTAGCGGACTAACCCGGTCGCTTCTTTCATTGAAATCTAACTTTAATGGATTATTCATCACTAACTCGCTATTAGATCGCTTTGCGAATAGGCATTTCGAGAATGTCAGTCGCGCCAGCTTGAATTAACTGCGGGATTAGATCTCTTATTTGATTTTTTTGTACTGCCGCTTTTACCGCAAACCCTTTGTCCTGATAGAGCGACGAAACGGTTGGATAACGCATCGAAGGCAAAAGGTCGACAACTGTTTCAATTGCATCGGCAGCACAATTCATTTCCAATAGTACCCTGTCTCGCCCGTTGATAACGGCTTGCATAAGGGTCAGCAAGTCGTCGATATCGCGCTTTTTCCCAGGGTCCTTAATGGAGTCACTGTTAGCGATGAACTGGGTCGAACTTTCCATGACGGTATCAACAATCTTAAGCCGGTTAGCTTGAATCGTGGTTCCGGTTGAAGTGTTGTCGATAATCATATCGGCATCCTCTGGTGGAAACACTTCGGTAGCGCCGTAAGAGCGTAATAATTGATAATCGATTCCCAAGCGTTCTAAATAGTCACCACTAATGTTTTTGTACTCTGATGCCACAATCAATTTGCGTTTCTTCATTTCTTCCCAATCCCAATCTTCGGGAATGCAGGCAACAATTCTCACAGGGTCATAACCAAGATCTTTAAGGATCTCAACTTTACAACCTCTTTCCTGAATCCAGTCGATCCCTGCAAAACCGATATCGTGCTGGCCCAGCTCAACCATTGAAGGAATATTCTGGCTCTTCAGCAACTTTACTTCAAAGTCAAAACCGTAAGCTTTTGGCCGATAATTACGGTCATCGCCAATCAGCTCAATGCCACAATCTGAAAGCAAAGCTAATACTTTGGTACTGATTCTTCCTTTGGGTAATACTAATTTTAAAGTCATGATTTTTTCTCTTGGTTTGATTAAATAAAAGGCATAAAAAAAGCCCCGATTACAATGTAAGCGGGGCTTTATAAATATTTGCTAATTAATTATTACGCAAACGCACAAAAACACCGCCATTTGAAATGATGGTGATGATGGTGAGCAGCTGCAACTGCATTTAATTGGGTGAATATATTTGCGTTCATGCCAACATGGTCACTAAACCAAACTCTCAATGCAAATAACTTTTAGTTATACCCAGTATTTTCGGCGTGTTGCGGCGTGTACTTTATTCGCACTTGTTAGCTGGCGAACCCGCCTTATCCCAACCTGCCTCGGCGAGGCTTTCACAAGAGCAATTTCTCCAGCACGCCATCTTAATTCTTTTATGATAATATCAGCGCCAGAAAACAAGCCTTTAAATTGAGCAAAACTCATGAATAATCAACTGCCTCCTTTTGATCAAGCCAAAGTTTTAGTCATCGGCGATTTAATGCTGGACCGATATTGGCACGGTGGAAGCTCACGAATTTCGCCAGAAGCCCCAGTTCAGGTGGTGAATGTCAATCAAATTGAAGAACGCCCTGGCGGCGCAGGCAATGTGGCTCTCAACATTGCCAGTTTGGGCAGCCAATGTCGATTAGTTGGGGTAACCGGAAAAGATGAAGCGGCCGATAGTCTAAAAACAAGGCTGACCGCAGCGGGTGTCAGTTGTGACTTTGAGCAAATTGAAACGCTACCAACCATTACCAAGTTAAGGGTCATAAGTCGGCAACAACAACTCATTAGGCTCGACTTTGAAGAGCATTTTAAAGGGCGTGGGACTCAAGCGCTAGTGGATAAAATGCGGTTACAAATCGAGGGCTGCGGCGCAGTCATTCTTTCTGATTATGCCAAAGGCACTTTAGATCAGGTTCAACCCTTAATTCAGCTCGCTAAAGAAAAGAATATTCCGGTGTTAGTCGATCCTAAAGGAACTGATTTTGCCCGTTACCAAGGTGCCACACTAGTGACTCCCAATTTAAATGAGTTTGAAGCCGTTGTCGGCGTTTGCCAAGACGAACAAATGTTGGTTGAGAAAGGTAATCAACTACTAAAACAGCATCAATGGGACGCCTTGTTAGTTACCCGTGGTGAGCAAGGCATGACTTTATTGAGACCTGATATGCCAGAACTTCACTTGCCAGCCCTAGCCAGAGAAGTATTCGATGTCACCGGCGCGGGCGATACGGTCATTGGCACACTTGCCAGCGCACTAGCGGCGGGAAGTTCTATTGAACAGGCGGTATTTTTGGCTAATACAGCTGCTGGCATTGTCGTTGTAAAGCTGGGAACTGCCACCGTAAGCGCCCACGAATTACGACGTAAGCTTCGCTCTCAAGGCAGCTCCGGTACTGGGACCATGAACCAACAACAGCTAAAAATTGCGGTTGAAGAAGCCAAAGCTCACGGTGAAAAAATAGTCATGACCAATGGGTGCTTTGATATTCTCCATGCAGGTCATGTGGCCTATTTGCAACAAGCCAAAGCGCTGGGCAACCGACTCATTGTGGCAGTAAATAGTGACCTATCGGTTCAACAATTAAAGGGACCCGGACGCCCCGTTAATCCATGCGATCGTCGTATGTCGGTGTTAGCTGCATTAGGCTCGGTTGATTGGGTAGTCGAATTTTCTGAAGAAACACCTGAACGCCTCATCTCAGAAATATTACCGGATATATTGGTGAAGGGTGGCGATTACAAAGTCGAAGACATTGCCGGAGCCAAACAAGTAATGGCTAATGGTGGCAAGGTGGAAATCCTTCAATTTGTTGATGGGGTTTCTACCACAAAAATCATCGAGTCGATAAATCAGCAGTAGCTCTTCAACCATTTTGCGATAGAAAATAAATGTCCAAACCTTTTTTAATTATTGGCGCTTGCTTAGCGATGACATCGGTAGTCATCGGGGCATTTGCCGCACACGCATTAAAACCACATCTAAGCGAGTACGCTCTAGCAATTATCAAAACCGGTGTACAGTACCAAATGTTTCACAGCATCGCAGTGATTGCTTGTGGGCTATTGATTTTACAGTTTACGCCAACTGAAAAAACCGCGGTTTGGTTGGCTCGCGCAGCAATGAGTTTTATATTCGGTGTGTTACTTTTTAGTGGCTCTCTTTATGGCTTGGCGCTGACGACAGCTAAGTGGTTAGGCCCGGTTACGCCGATTGGTGGAACCTTAATGATTACTGGATGGCTAATGTTTATTTACGCTGCATTTAATATAAAGGACAGCATAAACTAGCATCTCTTTTTGAATAGGAAATCCTATGAAACTCTTCTATACACTCTCATCTCCGTATGCTGCTTGCGTTCGCGCGACCATAACCGAGCTAAAAGCAGATCACTTATTTGAAATGCAAGAAACCCAACCCTTTGCGGATGATGCCGAGTTTTTAGCCGCTAATCCACTTGGCAAGGTACCGTGCTTAGTCGATGACGGGGAAGCGATTTTAGACAGTGAAGTTATTTGCGACTACATTGATGCGAATATAAGCGGTGGTCAGCTGTTCGAAAGTGTTTATGCCGACTGGCGACTAAAAACCTTTTATTCTATTTGCAATGGCTTGATTGACTTAAGTGTTAATCGACGCATTGAAAAATTGCGCGAGCAAGAGGGTATTCGCTCCGAATTTTGGTGGCAGCGCTATCAAATGGCGATTGAGCGGACCTTATCTGAAATAGAAAAAAGACTCGCCATTCTTCCTAGCGATTTCTGCATTCTGCATATCAGCATTATTTGCGCGTTGAACTATCTCGACTTTAGACACAGTGAATATAATTGGCGAGACGGATTACCGCAGTTGGCTGACTTTCACTCAAACTTTGCTACGCGTCAATGCTTTGAAAACGCCAAGCTCGTCTAATTAAAATACAAAAGGTGCCGCTTGGCACCTTTTGTAAAATTATGAACGCAAAATCTTAAGGCTTTTTAAGCCACTTTTTTCCCTTGGGTTTGATATAGTTGCCCGACAAGGTTTTGCCGATCGCTTTTTTTCCGGCAATTTTCTCAACATTTTCAAGTGGAATACCTTGGCTTTTTGCGATTTTTTTGTATTTCGCTTTTCGTTTCGCGTTGACCTCTTTAACCAAATATTTCACTTCCTCTGATACGGGTTTTACAAAACCAATATATCCATTGGCTTGCTCTCCGATCAGCCCGCTAGCCTTTGCCGAGGTTAAATCAGCAGCTTGTAATGCCGAAGCAAACATCAACAAACTCACCATAATAATCTTTTTAACTGTGTTCATGGGGTCAATCTCCAAATCTAAATTCTATTTTTCTTACAAGTTTTCGAGCGATGGTTCGAATACTGTTAGAACAGATCATCATCTTCAAAAATTTCTTCAACTTCTTTTTCTACAACAATTTTAATTTCATGCTTAATGGTAAAATTGCCTTCTATTCGTATTGGCTCCTTAGGTGCTTCTACACGAACGGTTGGATTACAAGCCGTTAATACAAGCATACCCAATAGCGCGATTAGTCTCGTTTGCATATGACTTCCTTTTTAGTAATATTCTGTTCCAGATAATACGCGATTCTAGATGAATAGAAAGTGAATTGTATGAGTTATATCATACTCACCGCCCCATTAGCCTGCGCCACCTCTCGTTTTTACATCACGTTTTTTGAGATTTTTTCGTTCGGCTTCGACTTGATCCAGCACCGCCTGCTCAAAATTGCCACTTAAAAAAAGCGATCGAAATACCCCTGAAAGCTGCCCATTTAAGTTCAGGGTAAAGTCAATAGGGTAGCCATCGTAAAATGACGGATTCGACCCTAAAAGGTGTAATTTGATTTTGTAGTCTCCGTTTTCGTCATAAGATATATCACCATCGAATGACTGATAATGAAAGTCTTGCAAAGCTTGAAAAACGATATTTTGCTCAGCTTGATCACTTTGGTCATTAGCACGATATCGTATGATGCCTTGGCCTTCCGATTGAAACCGTCCATTCTTAACGACAAGTTGCTCGTTAATACTACTTAACGGTATTTCAAATTGTAGTTTCCCTTGCGCCTCGAGTCCGGGTATATCTAAAAACTGAATCAACGCAGCAAGATCTAACGAGTCAATTGATACTTTTGATGGTTGAAGTGAGGTTTCCTTAAAACTGAGCCTTTGAGTGCTTAATATCCCTGAAAATAATTCTGCAGAAACGTTTGAGAACTCGACAACGTCTTGGAAAGCTTGCTGTCGCCCTTTAACGTTGGCAAGGATATTAGAAATTTCTAGTCCGCTGGAAAAATTAATGGACTCAATACTGATATTACTCTCAAATTGTTTTGGGTCAATTGAGGTTGTTAATTGATCAAGCTTAAGTCCAATTACTTTGTTCTTGCCAAAAAGTAAGGTCACCTGATCGGCCTTAAAGTAACTTGAAAGCAACGCCGATTTAGTTAATAGCATGTCACCTGAATGATTTAGCGTACCACTCGCGATTTGCAATGGAATTTTGTATTTCTTTCCAATGGTGTTGAGTAAGTGGTTAATAATCTCCAAGTCGATTGCCTGCTCTTCAAACACCAGTTTAGTTTGTTGATTTTGTTTTAAGTAGTTGTAAGAAATTGGTGATACCGGAACATCATTAATTGCAACTGATATTTTCCCGTTCATTGTCTTTTCGGCAGCTTTTAAGTCGGCTTCAATGGCTAGCGAGTCAAAAGACACATCTGACAGGCTAACCGATGATGCAGTTAAATTTGCTTTGGCAATGCCCTGATTCATATTGAGAGATTGCCAATTTAAACTGAGTGCTGCATCGGCATTCACGAAATTAGCATCGATAATAACAGGCTCTGCAATCAAACGACCTGTACTTATGAGTTGCTGTAAATTGGTTAATGAAAATTCTGCTAACAAGCCATTTTTAAGGTGAATGGTAGTGGTTTGTGCCTCGGACTCTTTAGAGGTTGATTCGGCTTCGGGACTATTTAGATCCGACTGAATAGTAGCTGAAACCACCCGTGCAGAGAGCCTGTTTTCTGCAGTCCAATCAGAGCCCAATAAATCGCTTAAACTCGAAGTTGGAAAATTTATTTCGCTTGTTCCCTTTAACTCGTTAAAGCGCATCGATTCGCGCTGATGTGAAATATCTAATTGCTCTACGGACCACTCAAACGTATTGTTTTCTACGCTTAGTTCAACTTGATTAAAATCCGTGGCAGCGATACTTTCATTGTCCGGCCAAAAATCATTCGAGAGTATATCGGCGCGCCACAAAGCTTGAAAATTATCGAGCATCAACTGACTTGAGTCACTATTCATGATCAACGGATTGTTAAACTTGAGAGCTACTTCGAGTTGGCAGGGTTGGGCCTTTAGACAGCTTTTTTGCTGACCTGTTGTGAGTAAAAGACTGGCGGAAAAATGAAGATCTTGCGCAACCTCCAGTTCCTTAGATTGCGAAAACGATTCCGCCAGCAATTGATTAAGTATGTCACGCTGCAATTTAAATTGATTGTTGCTTTGTAACATTATTGTCTGACTCGCGTGTTGACTGCTCAGAATAGTTTCTATTTGTTTGTTCTCAACCCGAATCCCACCAGCGTATTGACTCGACAATAAGCTATTTACGAACTCGGAATCGAGTTCAATTTGAGCGACTTTATCGTTTTGCTCGCGCTGATAATTTACCGAAATCAGCGTTGAAGTTTCAGCATACCAGTCAATTTGCAAATTCTGCGATGCTCGATCGATCGCCAAAGTTAATTGGCTTGGCTTTGTGATTTGCTCAAAAAAAGGCGCATCGATAAACGAATTTTTAAAATCTAACTGACCTGAGGCCAATTTGATTAAATCCTGCGTTTGATTCAGCTGCAATTGACTAACTTGCAACTGGCTTAGCGAATTTTTGGAAGCTGATGGGTCAACATATTTAAGTTGCCCTATCGTTAGTTGTTCAACGCTTTGCATTATTGAGTTGCTTTCAAAAATTTGGTCGAGCACGTCGAGCAAACTAGCCAATTCATTATTCTGTGATTCTTGATCAACATTAAACTCTAATTGATTTTCTGACCAAGCTAATTTTGTAATAGTAACACTTGCTATCGTTATATTTTTAAGTGCGTAATCGCTTACTAACCCTTCCAGTTTAAAGTCAACAGCCGCGGACGGCATTGAAACCTGTACTTTGCTAATTTCTATTTGAGATAATTGAGGATAATCCAAATCAGCACTCAGATTGCTAAGCGAGTTCGGCATCACTTCACGAGCGACCAATACCAGCCACCAAGGTGAACTCATATAGAGCAAAATAAGAACTCCGATCAAGCTCAACAGTGTCAACTTAATCTTATTTAACACGTTAGCATTGTCTCCCTTTGTCGATTTAGCGACATGTGTTGTGATATTCATCGTTTAGTTCGGTTAGCATAAAGACAAATTGCGAAGAACTCTCTAAAACTTCAATTATTTCAGTTTTTTAGCAATCTGCCGATAAATTAAATGAGTGATTCTATGACTCAATTCTTTGCGTTTTATTCAAATTATGATTAATTTATATTTGTTGAACGATTTGGGGTTAGTTATATTAGACGAATTCAAGTATATGGCCAATAGATTCAATGATTTAGGCTAAATAAGAAAATATAGGCAAGGAACTCAATGACCTTATCCAAAATTATCTCGTCTGTGTTTGCAATATCACTTTTGATAGGTGCAACGGCGAGCTATGCTTCTCCCGAGGCCGCGCAAACAAAGAAACAACCACTGCCACTTGAAGAACTGCGTTCTTTTAGTGAAGTCTATTATTATGTGAAATCGACTTATGTTGATGAAATTGATGACAAGGCGCTAATTGATGCCGCCATTAGAGGTATGGTCGATAGTTTGGATAATCACTCTCGTTATCTCGACCCCTCTGCATTTGCTAACTTCACCGCGGACAATGAAGGCGAATATGCAGGCATAGGTCTGAGCTTTAATGATCACTCCAACGGTATTCAAATTAGTGCCATCGTACCGAGCGGCCCGGCCGACCGTGCTAAGTTAAACATTGGTATGGTGGTTTCGCGGATCAATAACATCGATATCAAACAAATTTCTACCGAAGATGCCTACAAGCTACTCTATGGCAAAGCCAACTCGCAACTTAAGTTGACGGTGCTCGATAACCCAGATTTAAAAGACTCGACCTTCAAAGATTATTTGTTAACCCGCGAAATAATCCAACTCCCGAGTATTACTAGCGAACGCTTGCCAGGCAATGTCGGCTATTTAGCCATTTCTCAGTTTACTAAGAAAAGCCCAGTTGAGTTTATCCAAGCCGTCAATCGTATGTCGCAAAGCGGACCACTGAATAAGCTAATCATAGATTTGCGAAACAACCCCGGTGGGGTGCTCGAATCAGCTATAGAAATTTCTGACCTATTTATCGACTCCGGCATTTTGCTTACTTCCTCAGGCAGAACTGAAGATGCCAATGAAGTCTTTCGCGCGAGTAGCATTGCACCTTATTTGAATTTTGAAGTTGTGGTTATGATGAATGAAAACTCCGCCTCATCAAGTGAAATATTAGCAGCCGCATTACAAGACCACCGCAAAGCAACCATTCTTGGTGACATTTCTTATGGAAAAGGCTCAATCCAATCAATTATTTTCTTAAGGAAAGAAACGGGGTTAAAAATTACGACCGCGAAATACTACTCGCCTAATGGTAACAAAATACAGGATGTCGGAATCAAACCTGATGTGATGTTTAAAACGGCCGGACTTGAAAACAATCAAGACTCCGAAGCTCTTAATGACTTAGAGTTGCTTCAGGCCTATAAGCTAATCTCAGAAAAAAATAATCCATGAAGCAAATTACTCAACTTATCGTTGCGCTAGTATTGTCTAGCGTCTGCCTCAGTAGTTTGCTTTTTGCAGAATCAAACGCACAAACTAAATCACAAAAACCAAAAATTTCGATTGTTATTGACGACCTCGGTGATAACTCGATTATTGCGAGAAAAATGCTAGCGTTGCCGGGTCAAATGACAGCCGCGATATTACCGCACACCCCTCACGCAAAACTTATTTCTAAATTGGCTACTGAGCATGGACATGATGTGATTATGCATTTACCAATGGAAGCCTACAGCCGGCCAGATCTTCTTGGGCCTGGTGCGTTATTAAAAGATATGGATAAACACACTTTCTCAGAAACCTTAAGAAATAATGTTGAATCAATTCCCGAAATCATCGGGTTTAATAATCATATGGGCAGCTTGCTCACTAATGACGAAGAAAAAATGCACTGGTTGATGTCCGAAGCGAAGCAGTTAGAGTTTCTGTTTCTTGACTCAAAAACATCGCAATCTTCAATCGCAGAAGGCGTCGCTGTAAAGCATGGTGTTCCGACTCTCAGTCGAGATATTTTTTTAGATCACAAAGGTGCTCAACTAAGCCTTGAAAAACAATTTAAACGGGCAGAAAAAATCGCTCGAAAAGTAGGCCACGCTGTGGTCATATGCCATCCCTACCCAGAAACCCTGGCTTTTCTGCAGAAAAATATTGCATTCGTCAAAGAAGAATTTGAGTTAGTGGGTATCAGCCAACTCGTTAAACCGCAACAAGACTTTGAAAATATTGGCTCGTCAGTAGCAAAATAGCCAAGGCTAGTAATTGCTATCGGTAGTATTTGAGTTCGGAATTATTTTCGTTCGAAACTACTTGCCTTCAAAACTACCCGCGTTCTAAAGTAATATTGAACTCAAGTAAAGGCTTGATTATTTCGAGAGAGAGGATTTCACGCTCCTAATAGATTCATTAGAAGCGTGCGATTTTTTTAGTTGTTGCCACCAACCTTTTGGATGATTACTTTTTGTCCTTTTTCATCTTCAACAACTTCTCCCGGTGACTCCAAGTCCACTTCACCGGAACCAACCTTTACTGGAATGGTAAATGGCTTGAATTGAGGTGTCCCAGCTTCCATTACCTGCGCCACAAGATGAACGTAGTAAATACCATCTGCAGGCGCAACGACTTTGATGTTAGGCAATCCCGCATACTCACCCGACTTACTGACTTCAGCACTCCAAGACTTCTCTTGACTGACCATACTAAGCCCTTCTGTCGCTTTCATTTCAGCTGAAATTGCAGTTTTCAATGGTGAAGAAAAAGCTACCTGAATTTCTATTTCTTGGCCCGGTACGGGGTTTTCAGTTAAAACCTTGTAACTCATGTTTATCGGGGCACTAGGCTTGCCAACTGATGCATGAGCTGCTTTTTCATCATGCTCTTTGCTAACTACCTTTTGCTCGTTGCTAACTACTTTTTGGCTTTCTGTACTGCATCCTACAATTACCAATGAAAGCGTTAAAGCCAATATGTTCTTATAGTTCATTAATTTTTCCTCTAGTTAGCCGTTAGTGTAATATCAATACAGGTGTCTTTTCCGCTACCTTGGACGTTTGAAAACTCATAAACATCCATAACATAAGTACCTGCAGAAAGTTGTCGAGTTGTCGACTCATCACCGTTCTCGTCACTTCTAAACTCGAGTTCACCTTGCTGGTAAACCACCATGTCGGGATCATCGTTAGAAGAGGTACCACTAGCGGTAAATGTGTAAGAACCTGTGGTAGAAATTTCGACTTTGACATATTTGCGGTTACCGAGCTTATTGTAATCACCGTTAGTATTATAGCTACAAACTTGTATGCTGCCACTATCAGTAAGACTGCTGAAAACAGGTAGATTGCGAGCGTCGCCACCGTTGTTGGTTTCTCCGGTACCAAAATCATCTATCACGCTGATATCTTGTGAGGAGAGCAGCGAGTCTATCGCACCAGCATTTGCAGGTGTGACTAGTTTGAGCTGATTCGCAAAAGAGTAAATCGAAGTAAATGCTGGGGTAGTTTTTTCGCCTCCCACTAACACCTCATAGATAGGTCCAAAGCCTAAACTCACTGTGTCCGAACCATCATTGTTGCTGTCGTAAAAGTCGTAGATCAAGCTCTGCACGGAAGATTCAGAGAACCAACCTTTATTTACCCCCGAAGGATTACTTTCAACATTTATTGCAAATCCGCTGCTGCCAAATGAATCTCTATAAAAAGAATCATCAGTAACAATTGCAGACAGCGCATTTCCGAACCCTTCTCCAAGCGCGACTCTTATATCTAGCTTATCACTCCCCGAATGAGGCCCACCAATTGAATCCGATCGAGAGTGCTGACCTTCGAAGTAATGCCCCCACTCATGAACAACGACATGTCCATCGTACTCATCTGTATCTGATACTTTGTCGCCAAGAATAAATATCTCGGTGCCATCAAAATGAGAAGTTCCGATCTGACCGCTATTCTTGTCGCCATTCACAGCTACATTATTAACGCTCCAATTTAATTTAAGAGGAACCATATCAATATCGCCATCAACTGCCACAACTTTCTCTTTCGCTTCATAGACAGAATCTAAAATCGCAAATGGTGCCGCAACTCTAGCGTTATTTAACCCGGATCCATCCCAGCCAGAAGGCGCATGTATATTGAGGGTCGTGAGAGCTGCTCCAATCGCCGAGACACTAGATTCCATTGAGTAAAGCGCTTCAGAGCTGGTATTGTCGACCACGGTAAAATCCCATGTTGGCGCTGTACCTGTCTTTTTGAGTTCGGCTTTAACCCGAACGGTATAAGCAACACCAAAGTCTACCGTAAAACTATAATCACCATTTTCATCAGTCGATGAAGTTTGCAAAATAGTTCCACCTGCATTCAGCAGCTCGACAGTTGCGCCACGAACATTTGCAGTGACAGCTCCATCATAATCAAGGATATTAGTTGAAGTATTATGCAATACATGATCGTAGGTCACTTTCCCTTCAAGCGTCGAAACTTCCGGCGTGTCAATAACCGTAACGACAACTGTGTCGCTTGAGGTGGCGTTGTTGGAATCCGTTACTGTTAATTCAAAAGTAAGAGACAATGTTTGATCTTCGGCCATTTCAGGAGCGCTGAAACTCGCAATGGCTGAATTCGCATTTTCCAAAACTACCGCATCACCGTCAGTTTGAGTCCATGAGTAACTCGATATTTCTCTGTCATCTGTACTTCCAGAACCGTCTAGCGAAACACTGGTTAATTCGATCGCATTAAAATCTTCTGGCGCAACCGCTACTGGTGGATCATCGAGATTGACAGAAACTACCAATGTCGCTGTTCCCGTTGCTCCCTCATTGTCAGTCACTGTAAGTTGAAATGTCAGGTCGGTGTCTGCGGTAACTTCCGGAGCGGTAAAAGTAGCATTTGCGGAATCAGCATTTTCTAATGTTACCGTTGGAGTTCCAGCAGTTTGGCTCCAGGCATAACTAGCAATGGAGCCGTCTGAATCAGAACTTTGATCGCCCGTTAAGGTAACTGAATCACCAATAAAAACACCAAAGTCAGCGGCTACTCTGGCCGTGGGCGCTCTATTTTCTGGTTCGGCGTCGTCGCCACCACCACCGCCACCACATGCGGCAAGCGAACTGAGTCCAACGACAAAGAAAAGAGTGAGTAATTTATTCATATAATTGTCTCGTAGTTTTAAAAATGTAAGTTCATCGCTATTATGCTACAGATAACTATAGATATTGCAGCGCAAAAATACCAAAATAGATTTGAATCCAGGCTGAATAGTGACTTAGTTATCAAATATTAAGTGCTCAGTTACTTCATAATACGCTTAAATTTACTTGGTCGATCCCTTTTGCCAAGCCAACAGCCGGTTGTTGGCGGGCATTTCAAAGTCTTGCTGCAATCTCAAACCAACCGCGCTTGCCAGTTGATCGACTTTTTCAAAGTCGCGAATGCCACGTTCCGGATGAATCCCCTTAAGCCATGCCTCAAACTGACGATTACTTTCACTAGTAAACTTTCCGTCATAGTTAAACGGCCCGTAAAGTAGGAAATAACCATCAGGGTGCAAGACTTTGGCCACCCCTTGAAACATCGCTTCAACCGCGCGCCAAGGCATGATATGAGCGGTATTGGCTGAAAAAACTGCATCATAGTCTTGGCTCGGCCACTGACCGGCTGAAGTATCTAGCTCGATTGGTGATCTCAAATTTTCTGCGGTACTGTCATCAATCCAGGCTTGGATACTGGCATGATTTTCCACAAGATCGCTGGTTTGCCAAATTAAAGAAGGTATTTTTTCGGCAAAATAAGCGGCATGTTGGCCTGTTCCACTGCCAATTTCGAGCAGGTTCTGCTTACTGCTAAGCAAGGGCATGATAACTTTAAGGATGGCATCTTTATTACGTTCGCAAGCTTCAGAAAAAAGTTTCATCGAGGATTTGAGGTATTATTTTTAAAGCGACAGTTTAACAACAAAAAAGGCTCCCGAAGGAGCCTTTTTTAGTCTAAGCGTGAATCAGTTTACATCATACCTGGCATGCCGCCCATGCCACCCATTCCACCCATGCCGCCCATATCTGGTGCAGCTGGTGCATCATCGGCTGGAAGGTCAGCAATCATCGCTTCTGTCGTAATCATTAATCCAGAAACAGATGCCGCATGTTGTAATGCGCTACGTGTTACTTTAGTTGGATCAAGAATACCCATTTCAATCATGTCGCCATATTCGCCGGTTGCAGCATTGTAACCGTAGTTACCTTCACCGTTAGCAACGTTGTTTAAAACCACTGAAGCTTCATCACCAGCATTGTTGACGATTTGACGAAGTGGCGCGTTAACCGCACGTAGTAGTATATGAATACCAGCCGTTTGGTCATCGTTATCACCTTTGATAGTGCCAATTTTTGCTGCAGCTCGTACAAGTGCAACACCACCACCAGGAACAACACCTTCTTCTACTGCAGCTCTTGTCGCATGGAGAGCATCTTCTACGCGAGCTTTTTTCTCTTTCATTTCGATTTCAGTCGCTGCGCCAACTTTAATAACAGCCACACCACCTGCTAATTTAGCTACACGCTCTTGAAGTTTCTCTTTGTCGTAATCCGAAGAAGTCTCTTCGATTTGACGACGAATCATTTCAACACGTGCTTCAATGTTTGCGCTATCACCAGCACCATCAATAATGGTTGTGTTTTCTTTAGTGATCGAGATCTTCTTAGCTGTACCTAGATCTTCCAAAGTAGCTGTTTCTAGTGACATTCCAACTTCTTCAGAAATAACATTGGCACCCGTTAAGATAGCGATATCTTCTAGCATCGCTTTTCTTCTGTCACCAAATCCAGGTGCTTTAACCGCTGCAACTTTAACGATGCCACGAATATTGTTCACAACTAAAGTCGCTAGTGCTTCACCGTCGACATCTTCAGCTATGATTAATAATGGTTTACCGGCTTTCGCTACATTTTCAAGTACCGGTAAAAGTTCTCGGATGTTAGAGATCTTTTTATCAACAATCAGAATAAATGGAGACTCTGATTCAACTGACATGCTGTCTTGGTTATTGATGAAGTATGGCGATAAATAACCTCGGTCAAATTGCATACCTTCAACTACGTCGAGTTCATTTTCGAGGCCAGAACCTTCTTCAACAGTGATAACACCCTCTTTACCAACTTTGGCCATTGCGGTAGCAATGATATCGCCTACATCTTTATCAGAGTTAGCAGAGATTGTTCCAACTTGAGCAATTGCTTTGTCGTCTTCACAAGGAACAGAAATAGTTTGTAGCTCAGAAACGATCGCTTTAACCGCTTGATCAATTCCGCGCTTTAGGTCCATTGGGTTCATTCCTGCAGCGACCGACTTTAATCCTTCATTTAAAACAGATTGAGCTAAAACCGTTGCGGTTGTTGTTCCATCACCGGCAACATCAGAAGTCTGAGAAGCCACTTCTTTAACCATTTGGGCGCCCATGTTTTCAAATTTGTTGTCTAACTCAACTTCTTTCGCTACAGAAACACCATCTTTAGTCACTGTTGGCGCACCGAATGAACGATCGAGAATAACGTTTCGGCCTTTTGGACCCAAGGTAACTTTTACCGCATTTGCTAGAGTGTTAACGCCGTTGACCATTTGAGCACGTGCGTCATCACCAAATCTTACGTCTTTTGCTGACATGATTGATTCCTCTTATATATTCTTAATATTTTCGCTAATTTCTTAAATAATTCTGCTCTATTCAATAATGCCGACGATGTCGTCTTCACGCATTACTAATAACTCTTCTCCGTCAACTTTGACTTCGTTTCCAGAATATTTACCAAACAATACTTTATCGCCAACTTTCACTTCTAACGGACGAACATCACCATTGTCCAAATGCTTACCCGTACCAACGGCTAGAATTTCTCCACGGCTTGGTTTTTCTTTTGCGTTATCTGGAATCAAGATACCGCCAGCACTTACTGTTTCATCTTCCATGCGTCGAACTAGTACGCGATCGTGTAAAGGACGAATACCCATTTGTTTGTGTCTCCTAATAGTTGCCAACCCTGATTATTCTTATGAATTCCGCGACTGGCTGTGGTTAATAAATAAATGACAGGGGGTATATGGGGATCATTTTTTAGCACTCAACCCTAATGAGTGCTAAAAAATGAAAATATTTGACTAAACTGGACACCGGCAGAAATTGCTTAGTATCCTTGGATTACTAATTCAATCTATTGCGTTATTAAGGAAAGTACTATGTCTCAGCCAAGCAACCCCTATGATACCCCCGAATCGAATGTCGATGTGCCAAATGAAGGACTGCGCAATGATGCGTCACGTTGGTTACGCTTTTTCGCCGCACTAATCGACGGAATCCTTGCAGCCTTGATCATCATGCCTTTAATGCTTTCTTTTGGGGTATTTGAACTGATCGCCTCAGGACAAGACGTGGAGACTAGCTCAAACCTAATGTTTGGTGTAATTGGAATTGCAATTTTTATGCTATTGCACGGCTACCTATTAAAAACCAAGGGCCAAACCATTGGTAAAATGATACTCGGAATAAAAATAGTGGATCTTCAAGGTAACCTTCCTCAGTTCGGTAAACTTATCTCCATGCGGTATTTACCTTTGTGGGTCGTTCAGATGATTCCCGCCATCAACATCCTTGCGCTAGTCGACGTATTATTCATTTTTAGAGGTGATCGTCGCTGCGTGCACGACTTAATTGCGGGTACAAAGGTAGTACGAATTATTAAGTGATACTAAGTGAGGGCAATGAGATTGAATTTCATAAGCAAGCACCGGTAACAATCCCTAACAATCTCAATTTTAATTATTGACCCTGAAGCTTACTTTAGGGTTTATACTTCGTATTAATCCTTTATTGTCTGGTTTAAGCTTATTGTGTGCTATGAAAACTCGTGATCTTATCAGAATCGGTGTGCTAGCTAATCACTATCAAGTGTCAGTAGAAACCTTGCGTTTTTACGAAAGTGAAGGGTTAATCACACCAAAACATCGAAGTCCTTCAGGCTATCGTTTGTATAGTTGCGACGACCAACAACGCCTCAACTTTATTCTACAAGCAAAGAAAGTAGGCTTTTCACTGCAAGAAATTAAGCAATTACTCTCACTTAGAGCTGATAAAGATGCCCACACCTGTGAGGAGGTCAAATCCTATACCGGTAAGAAAATTCAGGAAATTGAGTCGAAAATCGCCGATCTAGTGAGTATAAAGGTCGCTTTGAATAATCTTTACCAGGCCTGCTGCGGTGGTTCCGAAAGTGCTACTGACTGCACTATTTTATCAAGCTTGGATAAAAAGCAATTATTTACCGCCGCCAACACTAGTGCTTCATCGAAAAACGCTCAAGCGATTCATTCATCAGAGCCACTCAAATGCTAATGACCTATATACACAACTTTGTGATTTTGTTCGTCGAATCGGCACCTTGGCTGATAATGGGTCTGGTCATTGCCGGTCTGATGAAGTGGTTTGTTCCAATAACTCTGTTGCAAAAGCACATGGGCAACAATAGCATCGCTTCAATTGTTAAAGCGGCGATTATCGGGGCTCCGCTGCCACTATGTTCCTGTGGAGTCATTCCTGCAGCCATTGGGTTAAGACGTTCGGGCGCTTCTAAATCAAGTACAGTTTCGTTTTTGGTTGCAACGCCAGAAACCGGAGTCGACTCTATTTCCGTCTCTTACGCTCTTTTAGGACCTTTTTTTGCTATTATAAGACCTATTTCGGCGATTTTAACCGCGATATACGCTGGTATTTTGGTTAAACTTAGCCTCGCGTCAGAAAACGATGATGCCGAACTTAAAGACCCCCAAACAAGCGCTGAAAAATCTTGCTGTGCGAGCAAGACTGACGCGAAAGATTCCCAGCCAGCCCATCAACATGACTTAGACGGACAAATCAACGACCAACAATTAGGATTGCCCGAGCTGACTAAAAACGCGCTCGAATTTGCAACAGGCAAACTACTCATAGATATCACAAAGTGGCTTTTGATTGGTTTGTTACTAGCCGCCACTATAAAGACTTGGGTTGCAACGGAATTCTTATTGCAATGGGGTGACGGCTTACTAGCGATGATAGTCATGGCTTTGATTGGCATCCCAATGTACATTTGCGCGACCGCTTCCACACCATTAGCCGCAGGCTTTTTGGCTGCAGGCATATCCCCCGGCGCTATTTTGGTGTTTATGTTGGCAGGCCCTGCAACCAACATCGCGACAATGGGTATGATTAAGCAAGAAATGGGCGCCAAGGTATTAATCGCTTATTTGACCAGTCTACTCACGGCCAGCTTAGCGCTGGGCTATTTTACCAATTGGATAATTTCCGTCTTAGATATCCACATCCCAATGGTTGCAGCAAGCGAACACGCCATGGAAACATCCATGATCTATCTCGTTTCTGCGGCGCTCCTAGCCGGCTTAATGATTAAAAATAGCTACCAGCAACTCTTTCAAAAATAAAATCGATGGCCCTGCTAACTGGTTCGTCCACCTAACATCTCAAATAAGCATAAAATGCGCGCTTATGTCGCTAAAATCCACAAACGTGAACATAAGCGCATAATTATTCGAGAAAGTACTTTAACTTTGACTTAAATCAGCGTAGAGTTTGATTTAACGAGGTTTTACCGATTTTAACGACATTTAGCCGCTATTTATTGGGAACGCGATTAAATATTTGGTTAACATCTGATGAATTGGCTAGCAGCTTTAAACTAAATGAAAATATTATTATTAAATGGCCCTAATTTAAACATGCTTGGTCAGCGCGAGCCCGAAATCTATGGTTCGTTAAGTTTGCAAGATATTGAAAAGCAACTACAAATAAATGCTTTACAACATAAAGTGGAGCTAGTGACTTTTCAATCGAATGCAGAGCATGAGTTAGTTGACAAGATACAACAAAGTTTGAAGCAAGGTTTTGAATTTATATTAATTAATCCGGCAGCCTTTACCCATACGAGTGTCGCTATTCGAGATGCATTAGCAAGCGTTAAACTGCCATTTATAGAGATTCATTTATCAAATCCACACGCTCGAGAGCCGTTTAGAAAACACAGCTATTTTTCCGATCTTGCGGTTGGGATAATTGCAGGTTTCGGCGTTAACAGTTATTTGATGGCGCTAGATTCAGCCATCAGCCATTTAAGGCATTAGTCAAAATTAGAAGAAATTCATTTGATACAAGATTTAACTTAGAAAATATTTTTTATATAACCATTTACAAAAAGGTATAAGCATTATGGATATTCGGAAAGTAAAGAAACTAATCGAATTACTCGAAGAATCTGGGGTAGCAGAAATAGAAATTAAAGAGGGAGAAGAGTCCGTACGCATCAGTCGTGCGATGGCACCGATTGCCGCTCCAGTAGCTCCGGCTGCGGCTCCGGTTCAAGTGCATGCCACCGCTCCAGCAGCTAGCGCATCAGACGCACCAGCGGCAGAAGCCCCAGCGGCAGAAAGCGGACATCAAGTAAAATCACCAATGGTGGGAACCATGTATTTGGCCCCGTCCCCAGGTGCCAATAATTTTGTCAATGTTGGCGATAAAGTTAACGTTGGCGACACCTTATGTATTGTTGAAGCGATGAAAATGATGAATCAAATTGATGCTGACAAAGCAGGGGTTATTAAAGCTGTATTAGTCGGTGACGGTGAGCCTGTCGAGTTTGACGAGCCATTATTTATTATTGAATAAATTGAAGAGACCGTTAGCTAACGAGTCACTTCACCTAAGAAATAACTTAGTGATATGAAAACAAATATGTCATTTGTTTTTGCAAAGTAAAACGAATTTTCTGGAAAATAAAATGCTTGATAAAGTGGTCATTGCAAATCGTGGAGAAATTGCTCTACGTATTTTAAGAGCATGCAGAGAACTGGGAATTAAAACCGTTGCCGTTCATTCGACGGCCGACGAAAATCTAATGCACGTCAGGTTGGCCGATGAGTCAGTATGTATCGGACCTGCGTCACCATTAGAGAGCTATCTCAATATCCCAGCAATCATTTCTGCAGCTGAAGTCACCGATGCGGTGGCAATACACCCAGGTTACGGTTTTTTAGCTGAGAACGCTGACTTTGCTGAGCAAGTTGAGCGAAGCGGCTTTACCTTTATTGGACCGAGTGCTGAATCAATTCGACTGATGGGTGACAAAGTTTCGGCAATCGCAGCCATGAAACGTTCTGGTGTGCCCTGCGTCCCTGGTTCTGATGGGCCGCTAGGTGATGATGATAAAACCAATCTTGCGCTGGCAAAGCGTATCGCCTACCCGGTCATCATTAAGGCCTCTGGTGGCGGTGGTGGCCGCGGTATGCGTGTGGTTCGAAAAGAAGAAGATCTTATCGAATCGATTGCGTTAACTAAATCTGAAGCCAAGGCGGCATTTAACAATGACATGGTTTATATGGAGAAGTTTCTTGAGACGCCTCGACATGTTGAAATTCAGATCTTGGCTGATAATCATGGTAATGCCATTTACCTAGGCGAAAGAGACTGTTCTATGCAACGTCGCCATCAAAAAGTTGTTGAAGAAGCACCTGCGCCTGGTATCACAGAAGAAAAGCGTCGTTATATTGGCGAGCGCTGCGTCGCAGCCTGTATTGAAATGGGCTATCGCGGAGCGGGAACGTTTGAGTTCTTGTATGAAAAAGGTGAATTTTATTTTATCGAAATGAATACGCGAGTCCAGGTTGAGCACCCCGTTTCGGAACTGGTTTCGGGCGTTGATATTATTAAAGAACAACTTCGAATCGCCGAAGGTCAACCTCTATCCTTTAAACAAGAAAACATTCAGTTACGCGGCCATTCAATTGAGTGTCGTATCAATGCCGAGGATCCGGAAACCTTTATTCCTTCTCCGGGAACCATCACTCGGTATCACGCTCCGGGCGGACCGGGTGTTCGTTGGGATTCTCATGTTTACTCTGGTTATAAAGTTCCACCCTATTACGACTCGATGATCGGTAAGTTAATTACTTATGGTGAAACCCGTGAAGTGGCGATGGCTCGTATGCAGATGGCTTTAGACGAAGTGGTAATTGATGGTATAAAAACCAATATAGAGCTGCAGCGACGAATTATGGCCGATGAGAACTTCCAAAAAGGTGGTACTAACATCCACTACTTGGAAAAGAAATTAGAAAACGAAAGCCTTTAGCCTACCTGAGACTTTATGACCCCAATAAAAAATGCCCGCTAAAAGCGGGCAACTCAGGGATTGTATTACAAATCTAATGAAAGAACAGCGGTCAATATCGCTAGAGGGCTTTGCTAGCCATATCAAAACAGGTCACTAGAAAGGCTATCTTATATAACCAAAGGCTCTATTAATACGAACTAGTTATCAGTTTTCTTCATTGACTGGTAGGTCGGTACTTTGGGGTGCTGCGGCAGAGAGTTCTTGTGCACATCGTTGGTTAGACTATTTACATTGCCAACTCGCTTTCTCACTACATGCAATAGATTAAACTTCACTTTTTCGCTTTGTTGAACCACTTTTCCGGTGCTGGCCACCACTTCAAAATGCGCTACGTGAGGACCGTACTCAATATTGGTGGCTGTAATGGATAACTCTTTTTGTTTATCTCCTATTAATTGGCCATCATTATAAAACCTTAAATAATGGCTTTTGCTTAGCTCTGGTTGTAACACGACAGCCAAAGGGACTGTTCCACCGTTATTTCTTACTACGCCTTCATTTTCTAACCCCTGGAATGCCATCAAATTGTAATAAGGCGCATTGGGATCGCGCTTGACCTGATTTTCTTCAACTAATGAGCCAATATCCACCTTAGGTTTGTCCATTTGGATGGAGGTTACTTCCTCAATGACCACCGCTTTGGCCCCTGGTGATGGTTGATCGGAAAAATGCACATTGCCGTTCTTATCAACTGTTTTATAAAGTTTTTTGCTGGTTTTGGTTGCCGCATCGGCTTGTTGTTTTGTTTTTTTGCTCGATTCTTCAGCCATCACGACAGGAGAAGCCAACAGGCTAGTTGCGATTGCGACTAAACCAACAAACAAACTTGATTTCTTATGTAAGCACATTCTTTTCAGGTACCTAATTAGGGATTACATTAAAACTAGCAAACTATTTCTAATATTCATAGTTTTAGTCTGTGAGATAGCGACAGAGTTCCCCATTTAGCAACCTCACCACTCCTCCGAACCAGTGGAGCAACCGGCATTCTCGAATTTGACGCAAAAAAAAGCCAGTCAAAATGACTGGCTTTAATAGACAACAAAAAGTCTACAGGCTGTAGTACAACTCAAACTCAACAGGGTGAGTTGTCATATTCAGTCTTTCTACTTCAGAAGACTTTAGTGCAATGTATGAATCAATAAAGTCATCACTAAATACGCCACCGCGAGTCAAGAACTCTCTATCAGTGTCGAGTGCTTCAAGTGCTTGCTCTAATGAAGAAGCCACCGTTGGGATTGCTTTAGCTTCTTCAGCTGGTAAGTCATATAAATCTTTATCCATTGCATCCCCAGGATGGATTTTATTTTGAATACCGTCTAATCCAGCCATCATCATTGCGCTGAATGCCAAATAAGGGTTACCTGTTGGGTCAGGGAAGCGTACTTCGATGCGTCGTCCCTTTTCGCTGGGTACATGTGGAATACGAATGGAAGCACTTCGGTTTTTCGCAGAATAAGCTAGCATTACTGGCGCTTCAAAGCCAGGAACTAAACGCTTATAAGAGTTTGTTGATGCATTTGCAAAGGCGTTAATCGCTCTTGCATGCTTAATGATTCCACCAATGTAGTAGAGAGCCGTCTCTGATAATCCACCATATTTGTTACCAGCAAAAAGGTTGACCCCGTCTTTTGCTAGCGACTGATGAACATGCATACCGCTTCCATTGTCACCAACAACAGGCTTCGGCATAAAAGTAGCTGTTTTGCCATAGGCGTGAGCAACGTTGTGTACAACGTACTTAAGAATTTGAGTTTCGTCCGCTTTGTTGACTAGGGTGTTGAAGCGAGTTGCGATTTCATTTTGGTTCCCTGTTGCTACCTCATGATGATGCGCTTCAGTCATTACACCCATTTCTTCTAGCACTAAGCACATTTGTGAACGAATATCTTGCGATGAATCGACAGGTGGAACCGGGAAATAGCCGCCTTTAACACCTGGGCGATGACCCATGTTGCCGTCGTCATAACGACGATCAGAGTTCCAAGCAGCTTCGTTTGAATCAATTTTGTATGACGCCCCTTTCATATCAATTTGGAAACGAACATCGTCGAACATAAAAAATTCTGGCTCAGGACCAAAATAAGCGGTGTCAGCAATTCCCGTTGATTTAAGGTAGGCCTCAGCACGTTTTGCAACAGAGCGTGGGTCGCGATCATAGCCTTGCATGGTAGCCGGTTCTAAAATGTCGCAGCGCAAATTTAGAGTAGAGTCTTCACAGAAAGGGTCCATTACCGCGGTCTCGACATCGGGCATTAATACCATGTCGGATTCATTGATACCTTTCCAGCCAGAAATTGAAGATCCATCAAACATTTTCCCTTCTTCTAAAAAATCTTCATCAACGCAATGAACTGGTAAGCTCACGTGTTGCTCTTTACCTTTAGTATCGGTGAACCGTAAGTCCACGAAACTGACATCATTTTCTTCGATCATTGATAAGATCTTGTTGTTAGACATGCTTAATTCCTCAAACGCTAATTAAAAAAGGTTAAAAACTTATTGTTGCCAGTCAATGCAAGCATGATGCCAACTAATTATTTCAGCTAAGTGACGATTTAGCTGAGTGTTTAATCTATGTTTTGGATCTTAACGCACCATATTGGTTCATACAAAGCGATTCGCGCACCTTTTTAGTTCGCCGGTCTTACTGATTCGCGCTGATCTGGTGCGTTACTCACTCAGCCTAGACTATAAATGCAGAATATGCTGAGAATCATAGTTGGCGGGGGCTTTGCAACGATCAAAATATTGCTCGTTAAGATGATTTCAAAAAATTTTAGAACAAATATCTCAAATACCAATTTATTTAAGTTTGCTGCTTGCTTTTTTAGCGATTCCGCCTAGATTTATATCTACCTTAATAAAAAATGCAGGGTCCTTAAAAAAGACCTTCTTGTCACTACAAGGTCTAAAAATATTGGCTATTTCTTCCAATCGACAATTCCGAAGTCACGTTATCGTGTGGTTTTTGCTCGTTGCGGGGTTAATCCTTACCATTACTGGATACAGTATTTATCGCAGTGCCGAAGTTTATCTAATCGATAAATTCCTACACCGGCAAATGATGCAAGCTGAAACAACGGCAGCGTTTATCGATGGCAATATTCATCGAGGCTTTAACTCGCCTAAATCGATGAATTCTAAACCCTATCTCCGATACAACACGGCCTTGTTAAAAACAATGCAAGCAGATGAGTTCGCTAGCTTTATCTATACCGTCAACTTTTCAAAATCGGCTGACAAGATGTTTTATGGTGTAATCCCCGATATACGACAAGAGGAACAAAAAACTCCGCTATTTTTAAGCGGCAGTAAGGTTGTGACAAGCGAAGGGTTCGAGAGCCTTATCAGAGAATTTCACCAGACCAAACAGACCAGTAAAACGGTTTTGCTTAAGGATATTGCAAACGTACAAAAATACATAAGCTTTGCTGCTATTTTGGATTCCAAAAATACTCCCGCTGGGATTGTTGTGGTTGAAGTTTCCAATCACCAAGTCTCTCATTTAAAGGAGAAGTTGCTGGAATCCATGTTAGTTACCATTAGCTTCCTGTTTATTAGCTTACTGGTGGCTTCGATCTTTTTTGCTCGAAAAATCACCGGTCCATTCGAACAGCTCACTGACGCTATTGAACGATTAATTAAAAATGATTTTAATTTTAATTTGTCGTTATCTGGCTTTGGTGGTTTTACTTACTTGGCAAAGCAATTCAATTTAATGATTTTAAAGCTGCAAGTCAGTCGTAACGAATTAGTAAGCACTAACAAAGCTTATAGCCGCTTTGTTCCTCATCAAATTCTAAAATTGATTAGTCCGACCGGGATCAAAAATACGGCCTTAGGTGACTGCGTAGAAAAAGAAATGACCATACTGTTTTGTGATATTCGAGGGTTTACCAGCTTGTCCGAGTCGATGCCACCGAGCGAGAACTTTAGCTTTATCAATCGTTACTTAAAAATCATGGTGCCGGTTATTAACAAATATGGTGGCACAATCGATAAGTACATGGGCGATGGTATTATGGCATTGTTTCCAAACTCAGCTGATCATGCCGTTCAAGCAGCCGTTGGCATGATGGAAACGCTCGATAAATATAACGAGAAGCTAAGACAGCGAAATCTGCCGACGGTAAAAATTGGCTTAGGACTCCATACCGGGAAAATGATGCTCGGAACGGTTGGTACCAGCTCAAGAATGGATGTTACGGTAATTTCAGATACGGTTAATGCAGCCGCCCGTATAGAGGCATTAACAAAAACATTTAACGCGCCAATCTTAATCTCAGAAGAATTGAGACTGAGACTTGAGCATTTTGATAAAAATAATATTCGCTTTATAGCAACCTGCTTTGTGCAAGGAAAATCCAAGCCAGTTACTTTATATGAAGTTTTTTCACAAGACACAATCAGTGTCAGAAAGGAAAAGCTTAATAATCAAAACGGTATGATCAAAGCCTGGCAGAGCTACAAAAAAGGCGATGATGAACGAGCACTAATGCTGTATCAGCGATTAATGGAAAAGAGCCCGTCAGATAGAGCGCTATTGGCGCTAATTGAAGTCGTGCAAACAGGTCGACTATAATCCAAGTTCTTGTATTAGCAAACACCGGATTCACAAAGACTGAGGATTACTATGTCTATTTGGAAACGAGAATTTAATTTAGAGCAGCTAAATCAATCCAGAAAAAATACGCTAGTAGAGACACTTGGAATTATTGTCACCGAGTTTGATGATCACTCTATGACCGCCAGTATGCCGGTCGAACCACGAACACATCAACCAATGGGAATTCTGCATGGCGGAGCTTCGGTGGTGTTAGCGGAAACCATTGGTAGTATCGCGGCAAACATGGCGGTTGATGAGCAACACTATTGTGTCGGGCTCGATATCAACGCCAACCACCTAAAGGCGGTAAAATCGGGGTTAGTTTTTGCTACTTGCAAGCCGATTCACATTGGGCGAACAACTCAGGTATGGGATATTCCACTGGTAAATCAAAAACAACAACCGACTTGTATTGCTCGACTTACCATGGCTGTTTTAAAGAAAAAGTAATCGACCTGCTGATTACGCGAAAATTATTCTTTCAGCTTCCAATCAAGCGTCATTCCGGCATAAAAAGGAACAATAGAGTGACCATTAGGAAGAATAATTTCTTGCGCTACTTTCCACTTTTCTTTTACTAAAGTCACTGAACCTTTATTGCGCGGCAGGCCATAAAAATCCGCACCATAGTGACTTGCAAACCCTTCTAGCTTATCGAGTGCATCAAGCTGTTCAAAAACCTGGGCATAAAGCTCTAGTGCACTCCACGCGCTGTAACAACCGGCACAACCACAAGCATTTTCCTTTTTATTTTTTTCATGAGGTGCTGAATCAGTGCCCAAAAAGAATTTGTTTGAGCCACTAGCAACTACTGCTCTAAGCGCATTTTGATGTGTATTGCGTTTAAGTACCGGCAAACAATAATTGTGCGGCTTTACCCCACCAACGAGTAAATCGTTGCGATTGAGTAATAAATGTTGGGGAGTTATGGTTGCTGCTATATTATCTCCAGCTTGACTTACAAAATCGACAGCATCTTTTGTGGTAATATGTTCCAGCACTATTTTGAGTTCGGGAAAACTGGTGACTATTTGAGACAAAATAGTATCGATAAAAACTTTCTCGCGATCAAAAATATCAATGTGATCTTCTGTAACCTCACCGTGGATCAATAACAGTACACCCTCATCGGACATAGTCTGCAAAACAGGATAAAGCGACTCTATCTGTTTAACCGCCGCATCAGAGTTGGTGGTCGCTCCGGCAGGATAATATTTAATTGCGGGGATCCCAGCTTTTTTGGCATCAATAACGGTTTGTGAAGTCGTCAAATTAGTCAAATAAAGTGTCATTAGCGGATCAAACTGATTGGCATCCGGCACGGCATTTAAAATTCTATTTTTGTAGGCCAACGCCATTTCTGCATCAGTAATCGGCGGCACCAAATTTGGCATCACGATAGCCCGACGAAAACAGCGAGCAGTGGCTGCAACGGTCTCGGTCAACATATCGCCCTCTCTAAAATGCAGATGCCAGTCGTCTGGGGCTTGAATAGTAATCTGTTGCATAAAAATACCAAATAGTTGTTAGTTCTATCTGCGCTTTAATGGACGCGAGATAATTCGAGAGTGACAGCTTAGTATAGCGTTTTGTTTTACCTCAATGCCAGCGACTTTCAGAGTAAAAAAATTAGCTTTGCTTGGACTCTTGGGTTAACAGCCGCGCTTCTTCGGCCTCTGATTGTTCATCTTCTTCATCATCATCACAAATATCATGAAGATGTTTTAGTTTTTCAGTGATAAGTTGATTAAACTCTTCCAGGCTACTCTTTGCCGGCAAACACAATAATTCGATCGCTTCGGAAACGTCACTGACCGCATAGATAGCAAATTGCCGGTTAACCACGGCTTCAATAACATCGGGCTTCAACATTAAGTGAGGCAAGTTCGCCTTGGGGATAATCACCCCTTGATGGCCAGTAAGTCCTCGGGCTTGGCACAGCATAAAAAAACCTTCAACTTTTTCATTGACGCCACCGATTGCTTGGACCTCACCAAATTGATTGATAGAACCTGTGACGGCAAATGATTCGCTCACGGGTGTTTCCGTAATTGCTGAAATCAATGCACATAGTTCAGCTAGCGATGCACTATCCCCATCCACCAAGCCGTAAGACTGTTCCATCACGATATTGGCCGACAGGGTTAACGGAAATTCTTTGGCATATTGGGTAGCAATGTAACCAGATAAAATTAGTACCCCTTTGGAGTGAATTGACAAGCCCAGTTCGCTTTCTCGTTCGATATCAACTATGCCTTTATGCCCTGGAGCAACGGTTGCAGTAATTCGCGCCGGTGTTCCAAACTCGGTCGAGCCGATTTCCCAAACTGTGAGCCCATTAACACTGCCGATCATGGTTCCGTCTGTCTTGATGATGATTTGGCCATCAAGCACGTCTTCCATCATATTATTTCGTATTCGAGAGTGACGAAACTCGCGTTGATTTTGCGCATCAATAATTTCAGTCGCAGCTATGTTAGTGTCACCTTGTTGACGAGCTATAGTATCGGCTTCGCCTAACAACTCAAAGACTTCACCAAATCGCGCGTTTAATTTATCTCGATGACCACAAGTCCGTGCACTGAATCGAGCTAACTCAACAAAACCATCAATCGTTAATGGCAAAAAGTTGTGTTGTTCGCTAAACCCTTTAACAAGTTGTGCCATATGCATTAGACACTCATCGGTTCGCTCTAGTTCTTCATCAAAGTCTACTAATACTCTAAACAACTCTCTAAACTCGGCATCGTGATGTTGTAATTGATAGTAGTAATCACGATTTCCAACCAATATCACCTTTAAATCCAGCGGCACACCGTGTGGACTCAAACCCATGGTTAACGCTGTTTGGACCTCAATTAGCGGTGATTCAAACTTCAACTCTTGAGTCTGAAGCACTTGTTTTAGCTGTTCCCAAATGTAGGGATCTTCTAACAATTTTTCGACTTCTAGAACTAAATAGCCGCCATTCGCACGGTGAATCGCACCGCTGCGAATATGTTGAAAATTCGTGGTGCTGGTGCCACCTTCATTCCAGTACTCGACCCGGCCAAATAAGTTGCTATAAGTTGGATGAGCTTCATAAACAACGGGTGCCCCCGATACTGGATTATTACTGATCAATAAGTTAGGGATAAAGGTTTGCTGCAAGAGTTCTTTAAGTGCAGCCTCTGTTTTGGAATCTGGCGATTCAATATATTCAAAGTGGTCAAGGATAAATGGGGTCAGATTATTCTTTATTTCCTTGCAATAGATCTGCACCCCCAGCAATCCTGAGTAGTTACCTTCTAATTCATCAACAAACCCCTTTAGGGCTTGCGTGATGGTTGCGGTTTTGAGAGCTTGCAATGCGTCAAAGGACTCTCTTTTCCACTGGGGTAACTCCAACAAAGCTTCGTTTAACTGGTCTTCTAATTGACTAATAGTCAGGCTAATCTGGTCCCGCTGTGATTGCGACAGACTCGCAAATTTCACATCATCCGCAACTTGACCATCAATAATGGGAGAAAAGGAAATATTTGAGGCTTCTTGATAGAGAGAAATATTTTTCTCAAGCGCTTCTTTTTCTAAAATTGAAATTGCGTTTTCTATTTTGCTGTTGAAAATTTTATCGATGGCAGTTTTCTGACGCTGATAACCAGGGTTTTCAAATGCTGCCGGTAAAATTGCTAATACGCGATCGACAAACTGCCGGCAGTCAGTCACCAACTTCTTACCCATTCCAGTTGGCAGCTCAATCACCCAAGGCTCGCGAACATCTTCAAAATTGTTGACATAAACCCAGTCCGGAGGCGAATTTTTAAGTTGGGCCTTAGCGCTTAAATGCTGCTTGACCATGGAAATTCTGCCAGTCCCTGTATTGCCCATCACAAATAAGTTATAACCCAAACGTTTCATTTCCAAACCAAAAGCCAAAGCAGACTTAGCCCGCTCTTGTCCGAGAAATTCAGTGGTTGGTGTCACTTCTTCAAAAGATTTAAAGGGTAAGTTTTCGACACTAATATTGGCCGATAATTGTTCAGGGCTTAGCGGTGCTATTTTCATTGACGACTCGTTACTTGGTTAATGATTTAATCATACTATAAAATGCTGAAAGCGTTTTACTCAGATCTTTCTACTATCTGCTCGATGGCTCGTGAACAAACTCTAGAATTAATGCTGCAATATCCTTTGCACTAACTTGGGCAAGAAAATGTGGACCGTCGACACCTTTAACGACAGAGTTAATAAATCGAGTGGATACTCTGTCGCTCACTCGTTTAGGAACCAAACGATCGTTTAGAGGATTTAATATTAAGGTTTTCACTGTCACGTCTTTATGACAAAGCTCCATATCTGACATGAGTCGTAGCCGATGTGAAAGTATTTCTCCTTTCACTTGACTTAGCGATTTTTTCAATACGTTTACAAGCTTCATACCACCTCTATTTCCAAAGCAAAATATTTCGTATAAAAGAGACGGTAATGGCAATGAAAACACAAAGGACAACGGTAAGAATCTTATAATTCGTAAAAGTTTAGGCCTGGGACTCTCAAGAAATGTCGCAATAAGAATAAGTTTCTGTATAGGAACCTCTTTGTCTAATGCAAGACGATAAGCCAATACGCCTGAAAAAGACTCAGCCACTAAAGTAAAAGGCGATTTGGGTAACTGTTTTTTTATTTCGAGGAGCAGTTCTATATAGGATTGCTTACTACGGCTAGAAAACGTTATAACTTTAACATCCAAACTTAACGGAAGTTCCTGCAACAGTGGGTAAAATAGATTGCCCGTACCATCCATGCCCGGTAGCAAAACTAACTTCATGACTAACTATCGTCCCCCGGCTGCATCGATAAAGCTTCCCGTTATGTAAGAAGAACTTTCGGACAAAAGCCAATGGATGGCATGAGCTACCTCATCAGGTTGACCACCCCGTTGCATCGGAATACTAGCAGCAATTCGACTGACTCGATCGGGCTCCCCTCCATCGCTGTGCATATCGGTGTAAATAAATCCCGGTCGCACACTGTTGACTCGAATACCTTGAGCCGCCACTTCTTTTGACAACCCAATGGTTAGTGAATCCAGCGCGCCCTTGGATGCGGCGTAATCGATGTATTCTCCGGGAGCCCCCAACCGAGAAGCGACTGAGGACACGTTGACAATGCTGCCACCAGCTCCCCCCAAATTTGTTGACATTCTAACGACGGCTTCACGGCAACAGACAAACGCACTAGTCACATTGGTGCTTAATATGGAATTAATCCTATCAGCAGTGAGCCCGGTAATATCCGATTGCTTTTTCAATATTCCGGCATTGTTGACCAAAGCACTTATACTGCCGAGTTTATTATCAATTTGTTTAAAAAGCCTCAAGACTTGCGCTTCATCGGATACATCGGCTTGCACAGCAATACAATTCGAATTGTATTTTGTTATTTCCGCTAGCAATATCTCAGCCTGCGCAGTGTTTTGTTTGTAGTTGATACAAACATCAAACCCCTTCTTCGCTAGCAAGACTGAGGTGGCAGCACCAATTCCACGACTACCCCCTGTTACTAACGCGACTTTATTCATCTGATGATTTCTCTAAGGTCACTGTTATCAATCGACCTTCTGTTGATAAACATTGGGCGCCCATAACTCCATAAGCGTTTCGGGTTTCGCCGGTGTTTTAAATCCGAATTGTTGATAGAGTGAATGGGCATCCTGAGTGGCTAACAACATTCTTCTTAAGCCTTGTAAATCGGAATGCTTAAGAATCGATTCCATTAATATCTTGCTTAACCCTTTTGCTCGATGCTGTGGCAAAACAAAAACATCAGCCAGATAAGCAAACGTAGCTTTATCGGTGACAACCCGAGCAAACCCAACCATTTCTTCTTGCTGATTCGATTCAAAAATAATCGAAAAGCATAACGAATTTTCGATCGCTTTTTGTAAAACACTCAGTGGAATATTTTTCGCCCAATAAGACTCTACTAAAAAACCATGTACAACCAAACTATCGACATCTTTGGGGTCACTTGAAATTCTATAGCTACTCATCATTTAACCTCAAATTCGTTTAACCCCATATTTACGATTAATGTGCTTGCTCCCAATTATCGCCGACTCCAACGTCAACAATAAGCGGAATGCTGAGTTCAACTGCATTGGTCATGATGTCAACAATTCGCTTTTTATACTCCTCAACCTTACTTTCAGCGACTTCAAACACAAGTTCATCATGAACTTGCATGACCACACAGCAGTCTGGTTTTTCTTGCAACAACCAGTTATTAACCTCGATCATTGCAATCTTTATAATATCTGCTGCGCTACCTTGCATTGGCGCGTTAATCGCTGTTCTCTCAGCAGCTTGTCGCAACATACCATTGCTTGCATTGATTTGAGGGAGGTATAGGCGTCTTCCAAACAAAGTTTCTACGTATCCAAGCTCTTTGGCTTTTTGTTTGGTTGACTCCATGTAGGTCCCGACATCAGGATAGCGAGCAAAATAGGTATCAATATAATGAGCGG
This sequence comes from Kangiellaceae bacterium, assembly GCA_965230525.1. Classification (GTDB taxonomy): domain Bacteria; phylum Pseudomonadota; class Gammaproteobacteria; order Enterobacterales; family Kangiellaceae. Next base: position 1,261,979 of record OZ246008.1, on the reverse strand, counting down.
CTTCATCGTTGCTAATGTTTAATTGCTTCGCAAGTCCAAACCTCGACATGCCATAAATTAGACCAAAATTTACTGCTTTGGCGTGTCGACGATTTTCTGTTGTCACATCTTCAATTTCGACATCAAAAACTTCTGCCGCAGTTGCACTATGCACATCTAAACCTTCAGAAAAAGCATTTAGTAAACCTTCATCTTGTGACAAGTGAGCCATAATTCTTAACTCAATTTGGGAATAATCCGCAGCCAGAATTTTATAGCCATCGGGGGCTACAAATGCTTCTCTTAAACTTCGCCCCTCGGGTGTTTTGACTGGTATATTTTGTAGGTTTGGGTCACTGGAACTCAATCGACCTGTGGCCGCCACAGCTTGGTGATAGGATGTATGTACCCGCCCCGATTTAGTTTGAATCGCTTCAGGCAGTTTATCGGTGTAAGTTGATTTAAGTTTACTTAAACCGCGATACTCCATAATAACTTTGGGTAGCGGATAATCTAACGCTAGTTGGATCAAAACTTCTTCAGCAGTAGATGGTTGTTTTTTTGGTGTTTTCTTCAGTACTGGAAGCCCCATTTTCTCAAATAGAATTTCTTGAAGTTGCTTTGGCGACGCTAAATTAAACGGCTGACCCGCTAGCTCATAGGCCTTGTTCTCAAGCTCTATTATGCGCGCACCAAACTCTTGACTTTTTGCTTTCAAAAAAGTCGCATCAATTAATACACCGCGGTGCTCAATATCGGAAAGCACTTCCACCAGCGGCATTTCGATTTCTTCGAACACCCCCTTGGGGCCTTCCTGCTGATTGAGTTCGGGCCAAAGGGCATGATGAAGCTGCAGGGTCACATCAGCATCCTCGGCGGCGTACTTACCGGCAATTTCCAAATCTATTTGATCAAAGGTGAGCTGCTTCTTTCCTTTGCCGGCAATACTCTCAAAACTAATACAATCGTGATCCAAAAACTTTTTGGCAAGTGTTCCCATGTCATGGCGATTACCAACACTGTTGGTGACATAAGACTCCAACATTGTGTCATATCTTACGCCGGCTAATCGAATCCCAACATTTTTGAAAATACTCATATCATATTTTATGTTTTGCCCGACCTTAGCAATCTCAGAATCTTCCAAGATTGGTTTGAGTCGCTCGAGAGCAATGGTTTGGTCCAGCTGATCCGGTGCACCCGGATAGCGGTGATTTAATGGTAAGTAAGCCGCTTCGCCAGGTTTTACGGCAAAAGATATTCCAACAAGTTCAGCCGCGATAATATTTAAAGAAGTGGTTTCGGTATCGATAGCAAATAACTCACACTGACTCAGTTTTTCAGCCCAAGTAGATAGTTGTTTCTCAGTGAGAATAATTTCGTATTGACTGTGATCAATACTGGAAGACTCAATTGCTCGCTCCGCCTGTTGTTCAATATTATCGGCGGTTTCTGCTGATGTCGCGCTGGGTAATGCCGGCTGCCCGGCCTTTAAGTTTTTGAGCCAAGTTCTAAACTCATATTCTTTATAATACTCTTCCAACAATTCGTTATCGGGTGATTGTATTTCGAGTTGCTCGATATCAAAGGGCACTTCAACATCTAAAGCTATCGTCGCGAGCCGGTAAGATAAACGTGCTTGCTCTTCGTTTGCGGCCATTTTTTCGGCTAATTTTTTGGCACCACGAATTGGCAAATCAGCAATCTTATCAAGATTTTCGTAGATCTCGTCGATTCCCCCGATCCCTTGAATTAACCCAAGGGCGGTTTTTTTGCCAACACCCGGGACGCCTGGAATGTTATCCACCTTATCTCCCATCAACCCGAGATAATCAATAATATGCTCTGGAGGAATTTCAAACTTCTGTTTCACCCCCTCCACATCTAAAAACTCATTGGTCATGGTGTTAATTAAACTCACATGCGAGTTAACAAGCTGTGCCATATCTTTATCGCCGGTGGAAATAATGGTTTCTTGACCTTGTTGCGTTGCAATGTGGGATACCGTTCCAATGACATCATCAGCTTCAACACCTTCCACGGCATAAATCGGAAAGCCAAGCGCTCTAATGATGTTATGTAAGGGCTCAATTTGAGTTCGCAAGTCATCTGGCATGGGTGGTCGATTTGCTTTGTATTCGGAAAATATATCATTTCGAAAAGTCTTGCCCTTTGCATCAAAAATCACAGCAATTCGCTTACTGTTATATTGCTTGCAAAGGCTTTTTAACATATTGATCACACCATAAATCGCACCGGTGGGCTGCCCTTTAGAGTTTGTAAAGCCGGCTTGCGACATGGAATGATAAGCACGAAACAGATAAGATGAGCCGTCCACTAATATAAGTGGTTGGTTTTGGTTTGCTGGCATAGAAATTCCTAAATATTCTCTTTCTTCAAGGTGATGCAAAGATTTAAAAATCGAGTTTATCCGTTCTGACAATTAATAATCGACTTGAACAGTTTGGCGATATAACCAATTAGCGTTAAATTAGTCAGCTAGTTTAACTCAGAATCTAACGACTAGGTTAAATTAAATTGTGCCGATTTCCGCTCGTTAAAACAGGCCTAATTCGGCCTAAAATACGATGTTTCATCTTAAAGTATTTTATAAGAAATCTCGTTAAGCTATTAAAAAATAAGCGTTAATTTAAACAGCTTAAAAAGCTGTGGATAAAAAAGTGCATAAAAAACATGGATCTTGCCTATTTATAATCGTCCGTTGTTAAGGGCGACCTAATTGCCACTACTAATACGCTTATATATCAATAGGTTAGATTGTTTTTGCTGGTTAAACTGCGCGCTTGGATAAACTGTGCATAAGTCAAACTGCATTGTGCATAACCCAAAAGTGGACTTCGACGCGACAATTCGGAGACATCAGATTCTGACTCACGAAATTGAAGGTTTTCCCACAGGCGAGCACTGAAACCATTAGGTATTGAGCTCATTGAGCACAGGGATAATCGAGTGTTGCACCAAGTGAGTATTGGACGGGTCGAGTGTTTGGTCGCTTAGAAACGAGGGCATTTCAAGTTAAACACAATTTAAAAGCGTACTTACATTGACCTCAGGTTTGGCTTTATTTCGATTTGCAGCGAATTAACCTTATTCTGAACTCAACCAATTCGCGATATCTTTTGCATAATAGGTCAAGATTGCATCTGCACCAGCGCGTTTAAACCCAAGCATTGCTTCCAAAACACATTTTTTCTCATCTAACCATCCGTTGGCCGCCGCAGCTTTCAGCATCGCAAATTCTCCGCTGACATGATACGCCATCACTGGCACCTTGAAATTTTGCTTCGCTCGCAAAATGATATCAAGATAAGGCATTCCGGGCTTTATCATAACCATGTCAGCACCTTCTTGGATATCCATCGCTATTTCGTGATAGGCCTCATCGCCATTGGCAGGGTCCATCTGGTAGGTTTTTTTATCGGCCTTTCCAAGGTTACTGCCTGACCCAACCGCATCTCTAAATGGTCCATAAAAAGCTGATGCGTATTTTGCAGAATAGGCCAGAATTTTGGTATTAACAAAACCGCCACTCTCCAGTGCGTCTCGAATTGCAGCCACTCTGCCATCCATCATGTCGGATGGGGCAACTATGTCTGCACCGGCTTTGGCATGGCTTAACGCTTGTTTGACTAACACCTCAACGGTGATGTCATTTAGCACATAACCTTGGGAATCGATGATCCCATCTTGTCCATGACTGGTGTAGGGATCTAATGCAATATCGGTAATCACTCCTAAGCTTGGAAATTGCGCTTTAATGGCTTGCAGCGCAGTCTGCACTAAACCATCGGGGTTGTAGGCTTCTTCAGCTTGCTCGGACTTTTTATCAGCATCGATTACTGGAAATAAGGCAATTGCAGGTATATTCAGCGCTGTAACTAACTCAAGCTCCAATAACAAGTGATCTAGGGTTTTTCGTTGAATACCGGGCATCGAACTGACATCTTCAACTCGGCTTTCGCCCTCGAGAATAAATACTGGATAAATCAAATCGTCACTTGATAGCTTATTTTCCGCCATTAAACGACGGCTGAATTCATCACTGCGCATTCGCCGCGGTCTGCTCGAAGGATACTGATTGTGAGTGGTAAATTTAGCCATTACTCATTCCTAGTTTTATGCAAATTTTAGCTTGCATTGTGTGTGGTTGAATGGAGTCCGTTGTTAATAACAAATCTTATTTTCGCGGCTCTTTTTTTGAGGTTCACCTTTTCGAGATTCTTCCTTTTTAAGCGCTTTCCATTTCAAGATTTTTCCGATTAGAACCTCTTGCGCTTTCCTAGCAGGGTGTTATTCGCTCGCCAGCAAACGCTTATTTCAACAACAAATAAACCATTTAGAGCCAATCTCGTGGCTTTAAATAGTAATCGGTTAATTTGGCTTCTTCGCTGCCAGGCGCTACTTGATAGTCGTATTCCCAACCGACATTGGCAGGTAGTGACATGAGAATCGACTCCGTTCGACCGCCGGTTTGTAGCCCGAATAAAGTACCTCGGTCATAAACTAGATTAAACTCTACATACCGGCCACGCCGCACTTTTTGGAATTCGAGTTGTGCGGCACTAAACGGTGTATTTTTGCGGCGCTCAATAATTGGCAGAATTCCTTGAGTGTAATGATCACCAACACTTTGCATAAATAGAAACGCAGTTTCAAAGTCGGGTTGGTTGAGGTCATCAAAGAATAACCCTCCGATGCCGCGCTGTTCATTACGGTGCTTGATATAAAAGTAGTCGTCGCACCATTTTTTGTATTTATTGTAGGCTTGTTCACCGAGCGGCGCACAGGCCTTCTGGGCAACCTGATGCCAGTGAATACAGTCTTCATCAAAACCGTAATAAGGCGTTAAATCGAAACCGCCACCAAACCACCACACCGGATTTTCACCCGGTTTTTCAGCGATGAAAAAGCGAACATTCATGTGCGATGTTGGCACATAGGGATTTTCAGGGTGAATGACTAATGACACGCCCATTGCCTGAAAACTTCGCCCTGCTAACTCAGGTCGGTGCGCGGTTGCAGAGGCTGGCATTGAGTCGCCATAAACGTGAGAAAAATTGACGCCGCCTTTTTCAATCACGCCGCCGTTTTTTATCACTCGAGTTCGTCCGCCACCACCTTGTTCTCGCTGCCACTCGTCAGTGATAAACTTTGCTTTACCATCACTCGCTTCGAGCTCTGAACAAATACGATCTTGCAGATCGAGTAGATAATCTTTTACTCGGGAAACCTGTGGCATTTAATTTGAAAACCTTGAGAAAATGGATACGCAATTACTTGTGAGGAACGGTTTTACTGATTTGGCAGAAAGCCTTTAACACGCTTTGTCGCGATATCATGCCCACCAAAACATTCTTATCGATCACTGGGTACATTCTCACCCCGTCTTTAAGAAATCTTTCAGCGATATCAGTGATATTGTCGGAAGGATGAACACTGCGAATACTCTTGGTCATTCGGTCCTCGACTAAATCGCCATAATCTTGGTTGTATACTGCACTCAATACCGTATGTAGGCAGTCTTTCTCAGACAGAAATCCAATGACTCGATTGTGATCATCGATCACGGGTGCGCCCGATAAGCGATATTCTTGTAAAGTTTGAGCAGCTTCTACGATATCAACGTCCGGCTTTAAGGTAATCATTGCTGACGCCATATAGTCTTTGACCAATAAAGAATTAAGCATTCAATATATCCTCTTTGATTTTATTAGTTTACAGCGTGTTTTTAACCACTTCGGCTAACTGTGTGGTGAGCTTTTCTACTAACGCTGCATCTTCACCTTCGATCATGACTCGAATGAGAGGCTCGGTACCTGATGCTCTTAATAACACTCGACCAGTATCTTGCAAAACAGCCTCAACTTCGCGTACGGCTTCGACCACAGTTTCATTTTGCATCGGATCTTGCCGTTTTGTTACTTTAACATTGATCATGGTTTGCGGATACTTTGACATACCACCTTTAAGTTCAGCAAGCGATTTGTCCTCAGTGACCATAACCGCCAATACTTGCAGCGCAGCGATAATCCCATCTCCGGTGGTGTTTTTGTCTAAACAAATTAGATGACCAGAGGACTCGCCGCCAAAATTCCAACCATTTTCTTTTAACAACTCCATCACGTAACGGTCGCCAACTTTGGCTCGCAAAAACTCGATTCCGTGGCTGTTTAGCGCTTTTTCGAGACCAAGGTTGGACATCAGCGTTCCTACCACTCCGCCTTCTAATCGCCCGCTGTCTTGTGCGCCTTTTGCGATTATGTAGAGTAACTCATCACCGTCGACCACTTCTCCGTTGTGATCAACCATTATCAGTCGATCAGCATCACCATCGAGCGCTATACCTAAATCCGCTTTGTTCGCAGTCACAATTTTTGCCAGCGAGCTTACATCCGTGGCACCGCAACTCTCATTAATATTTAATCCATCAGGGTTGTTAAAGACCGGCTGCACTTCCGCACCGAGCTCACGAAAGACTTTAGGACCCACCGAATAAGCAGCGCCGTTAGCACAATCTATAACAATTTTTAAACCGTCGAGGCTGAATGTTGCAGGAATAGTCGCTTTACAGAACTCAATATACCGCCCAGCCGCGGTTGATACTCGCTTGGCTTTACCTAGCTTATCCGCAGGAACGGTTGTCATCTCTTTATCAAGGTAGGCCTCTATTTGATTTTCAATTTCATCATCTAACTTAGTACCTTCTGCCGAGAAAAACTTGATTCCATTATCCAAATAAGAGTTGTGTGATGCAGAGATTACGATTCCCGCAGCAGCTCGAAATGTTCGGGTTAAATAAGCAATACCGGGCGTTGGCATCGGACCAAGGAGTTGTACGTTCATACCCGCAGCAGCAATACCTGCCTCAAGCGCTGACTCAAACATATAGCCAGATATACGGGTATCTTTTCCGATGACAATTCTATCTTGAGGTCGTTTTCCCAGTACTTTTCCCACTGCCCAACCGAGCTTCATTACAAATTCAGGAGTGATTGGATACTCACCAACCTGACCGCGTATACCATCGGTTCCAAAATACTTTTTTGACATTGAAAATCCTATTTTATAATTTAAATTGCTCGTCACTTTCTCGCGTGCAGAGCTTTAATCTCGATTAGCTTAGTAGTCGCGAGCGCTTGCTTAGTTTAACTCAGCTAACGCGCAATAAACCTGACGAACATCAAATGTTTCCGCCACATCATGAACACGAATAAAGCGAGCACCTTTTTGCATTGCAACCAAAGCGACCGCCAAACTTGCTGATAACCTTTGCTCCACCGGTTTATCTGTAATTAACCCTAACATCGACTTTCTCGATAATCCAGCAAGCACGGGATACCCCTGAGAAACCAAATAGTCCATTCGATCGAGTAATTCTAGGTTATGTTGCAACGTTTTGCCAAAACCAAATCCTGGATCGAGACTGATCAAATGCTTGCCAACACCGGCTTGTTGACAAACATGTGCACGATTAACTAAAAATTCAGTCACTTCTTCAACGACATCAACATAAGTGGGGTTAGTTTGCATTTGCCTTGGCTGCCCCTGCATATGCATTAAGCAAATAGGAACCTGTAAATCCACCGCCGCCTGCAATGCGCCTGGTTGCTGAAGTGCTCTCACGTCGTTGATCATGGTTGCTCCGGCATCAACCGCTGCGCGCATGACTTGTGCCTTACTCGTGTCTACCGAAATGGGCAGGCCCAGGGCGGCTACTTTTTCTATCACTGGCACCACGCGCGCTATTTCTTGCTCAGCTGAAACGGGGTCGGCCCCTGGCCGAGTTGACTCACCACCAATATCAAATATATCGACACCTTGTTGCAGCATAAGTTGAGCCCGCTCAAAAGCCGCATCAACAGAGTTATACTGACTACCGTCGGAAAAAGAGTCCGGGGTGATATTCAAGATCCCCATTATCTGTGGTTTTGGTTGTGTGCTGGAAATAGTTTGATCAGTAGCAGCTTGATTCATAGGTCCATCAGATTCAGGGGTAAGTTGCAGGCATGACACTATTCGCAGATCTTACCTTAAATTCCATTTAGATCCAGCGCAATCGAAACATGAATTTAACTGATTATCCCAGAGAGTATTGATATACTTGTGCTCACTATCAATAATCATCATCGTTATCATGACAAAACAACAAACCACTCACTTCGGATTTAGCGACGTGCCAGTGGATGAAAAACAAGGCAAAGTCGCACAAGTTTTCGATTCGGTCGCCGTCAAATATGACCTGATGAATGATTTAATGTCGGCAGGTATTCATCGACTCTGGAAACGCTTTACCATCGAAAAAAGTGGTGCTCGTAAGGCAAGTCGAATCTTAGACTTAGCAGGAGGTACTGGCGATTTAGCTGCGTTATTTTCTCCGATCGTCGGCGAACAGGGCAAAATCGTACTGGCCGATATCAATGATTCAATGCTAAAAGTTGGCCGAGATCGACTGATCGACCGTGGCTTAATAAACAATATTGAGTTTGCGCAAGTCAATGCCGAATGCTTGCCCTTTGAAGACAATTATTTTGATTGCATTACCATGGCATTTGGTCTGCGAAATGTTACCGATAAACAAACTGCGCTTAAATCCATGTATCGAGTTTTGAAGCCGGGCGGGCGACTTTTGGTGCTTGAGTTTTCACAGCCAACCAACGAGCTACTGAGCAAAGTCTACGATAGTTACTCATTTAATTTATTGCCTAAAATCGGTCAATGGGTGACCGGCGATGAAGACAGCTACCGCTACTTGGCCGAATCAATAAGAATGCACCCCGATCAAGAAACACTAAAATCGATGTTTGAAACTGCAAATTTTGAAGATTGCGAATATCATAATCTTACCGGCGGCATTGTCGCCTTACATCGCGGCTTTAAATATTGAAGCGAATACCAATTTAGAGATACCCGTGCATTATGTCATTTAATCGAATTTCAGCTTCGCTGTTACAATCCGCAGCACAAAAACTAATCTCACTGGATGCTCAAGCGAGTTCTCAGCTGGCGGCTTTTGATGACAAGGTCATTTTAGTTGAAATTGATGACTTTAATGTTCGCTATTACATTAGCTTTAACAAAGGGCAAATCAAAATCAGCGAATCTCATTCGTCGGCGATCTCGGCAGCCATCAAAGGTCAATCCTCCGCATTTATCGCGGCAGCAACGAGTCAGCATCGCTCTGATGCCATCTTTAAAGGCGAACTCCATTTCACTGGCGAAATTGCCACTGCTCAAAAGTTTCAATCCTTTGTCCAGTCACTTGAAATTGATTGGCAAGAACCAATAGCCAAGGTGTTTGGCGACCCGCTTGGCCACACCTTGTCGCAAGGACTTAAATCCTTTTCTGGTTGGCTGATACAAACAGGAAACAGCATGCGTCAAGATGCTTCCGAATACCTACAAGAAGAAGCCAAAGTAGCGCCGTCGCTATCAGAGCAACAGCTATTTTTTGACCAAGTTGATCAGATAAGAAGTAAAACGGATAGATTAAACGCTCGCATTGCTCGATTAAACCAAACAAGCAAGCAGCCAGATAACGCTACCACTTCGTCTGACTCGAATCCCTGAGGCCGCTAAACCAGTCCTATGAAACAGTTATTTATATTACGTCGTGCCTTTGTTATTAATCGAGTATTGATTCGATATGGATTAGATGAATTTATTTCTGGAACCCCTTTTGCGAAGTATAATTTTATTCTTAAGGCTTTCGCACTTACGCCTAATAAATATCGACAACTGTCCCGAGGTGAAAGATTAAACTTAGCGCTCACTGAGCTAGGTCCGATTTTTATCAAGCTAGGGCAAATGTTATCGACTCGTCGCGATCTACTCAGCGAAGATTTGGCCTTGTCATTGGCCAAACTTCAGGACGATGTGGAACCCTTTGCGAGCGACCAAGCGATAGCCTCAATCGAGCAACAACTACAACAATCTCTTGAGCAAGTGTTTGAGTCGTTTGAGCCAGCTCCGATTGCATCAGCATCCGTCGCACAAGTGCATAGTGCTGTTTTGAAAAACGGCGATAAAGTGGTAGTGAAAGTGATTCGCCCAGGTATTACCCGCAAAATATTGGCTGATATTAAATTACTTGAATTGCTAGCAGAGTGGTTTGAAACAAATTCAGAGCTGGGCAAACGAATCCACCCTATTCAAGTTGTCAGAGACTATAAGGAATCATTATTTAACGAGCTAGATTTGCGAATTGAGGCTGCCAACACCACTCAACTCAAGCGAAATTTCGAGAACTCGGATTTGCTGTATGTCCCTAACATCTACTGGCAACACACTCGCAAACGGGTAATGATTCAAGAAATGGTGTTTGGAATACCAATCGGTGATATTCAAGCACTTGAACATGCCGGTGTTGACATGAAAAAGCTTGCACATCGTGGTGTTGAAATATTTTTTACCCAAGTATTTCGAGACAGTTATTTCCATGCAGATATGCATCCCGGCAATATTTTTGTCGACTGCCACGATCCGCAAAAACCGAGTTATATTGCCATTGATTGCGGAATAATGGGCACGCTTAACCAATCAGATAAACGCTATTTGGCACAAAATTTTGTGGCTTTTTTCAATCGTGATTACCGACGAATAGCTGAATTGCACGTGCAATCAGGCTGGGTATCCAAAAAGGTCTCAATAGAAGAGTTTGAATCTGCTATTCGCACGGCGTGTGAGCCAATCTTTGGTAAGTCGCTGGCGGATATATCATTTGGCCACTTTTTGGTTCAGCTATTTCAAACCGCTCGACGCTTTGAAATGGAAGTTCAGCCTCAGCTGGTTTTATTACAAAAGACGTTACTTTACATTGAGGGGCTTGGCAGGCAACTCTATCCACAACTCGATTTATGGGAAACCGCACAGCCATTTTTGAAAAAGTGGTTAGCAGATACCTATGGCCCGTGGGCAGCTTTAGAAAAAGTGAAGCAAAAGGCTCCACGATGGTTAGAAGAGTTGCCGGAAATTCCTGAAAAAATTAATGTCTTCCTCAGTAACAGTAGCCAACAGTCGGAGCAACAGAGCAATTTAATTGGTGCTATCGATTCGCTGAAAGCTTCACAAGCCTCATCAACAAAACAAATTCGTTGGGCATTGCTAGGAGTCACTCTTATGTTGGCAAGTGTTGCTCCAATGCCGACATTTTTGCCAGCCGCGCTTCAACAAAACGGCATTATTGATGGCTTATTAATGGGATTGAGTTTGGCTAGTTTTATTGCGGCATTTAGGCGACAATAAGATATATTTAACTGAAATAGCTGGCTAACACCATTTGGGGGCTAATATGAGCGATTGTTTATTTTGTAAGATTGAAAAAGGTGAAATTCCGGCCGATATTGTCTTCGAAAATGATGAGATTGTTGTGTTTAAGGACATAGCCCCAAAAGCCAAGGTGCACTTGCTGGTTATCCCACGAAAACACGTCGCTGGTTTAAATGATTTGTTACCAGAAGATCAAGAATTAATCGGTAAAATGATGTTATTGTTACCGCATTTAGCGAAACAGCACGGTTTATCTGATGGTTTTAGAACTATAATCAATACCGGAAAAGGTGGAGGACAAGAAGTATTCCACCTACATATTCACTTGTTAGGTGGTGGACCATTACCTTTCGTTTAAAATAACTCGTTGCGTTCAGACTTGAACCTCGAACTTGAACCTCAACCAAAACTAAGTAAAAAGAGAATTAAATATGGGCATCAGCATTTGGCAATTATTAATCATTTTGGTCATTGTAATTTTACTGTTCGGCACCAAACGCTTGAAAAATATTGGAAGTGATTTGGGTGGTGCGTTAAAAGGCTTCAAAAAAGCAGTTAATGACGGTGAAGACAAAAAAGATGATTCCATTGAAGACAAAAAAGACGCCAATGTGATCGAAGGCGAGGTCGTCAAAGAAGAAGATAAAGTCAACAAGTAAGGGCTTGCTTAATGTTTGACATGAGCTTTTTGGAGCTGTTAGTTGTCGGTGTGATCGCGCTGATTGTGCTTGGGCCTGAGCGCTTGCCAAAAGCGGCGCGAACCGTTGGGTTATGGGTGGGCAAGGCCAAACAGGGCTTTGAATCGATTAAAAGCGAAATCGATCGAGAGCTCAAAGTCAAAGAATTACAAGAACAAATCGCTCAGCAAAAAGCAAACCTTGAGCAGTCTTCTGGGTTAAACGAGCTCAAAGATGAAGTTGATCAAGTTAAAAATACTATTCACGCACAAGCGAGTGCGCTTGAAAGTGACTTCGACCAAGAAATTGAACAACACAATGCTGCTATTTTAGAAGCAGAAAAAAAGTCTCAAAAATCGCCTAGTCCTGATGCGGATAAAAGCGACCAACCACAACCTAAAAAATAGTCCACCATGACCGAGCAAGATTCTTCTGAAAAAGACATGCCATTAATTTCGCATTTATTAGAGTTGCGAGACAGGCTGCTGCGCATGGTTCTATCAGTTGTCGTGGTATTTGTTGGCTTAATCTACTGGGCAAACGACATCTACCTGCTGCTATCTGCTCCGCTACTCGTGCACCTGCCAGAGTCGTCCAATATGATAGCTACGGATATCATCGCTCCGTTTTTAACACCCTTTAAAATGACTGCGGTGCTGTCGGTATTTTTGGCGATGCCTTTTATACTTCATCAGGCTTGGGGGTTCATTTCGCCCGGCCTCTATCGACATGAAAAGCGATTTGCTTATCCGTTACTGTTTTCCAGTATTATACTTTTTTATTCCGGCTTAGCCTTTGCCTATTTTGTGGTATTTCCTATGGCCTGGGCTTTCTTAACGGCTGCCGGCCCAACAGGTATCCAAGTGCTACCTGATATCAGTAGCTATTTGGACATAGTGCTGAAAATGTTTTTCGCATTTGGCATGGCCTTTGAGATCCCTGTTGCGACTATTCTGATGGTTTGGTCTGGCCTCACTACCGTTGAAAGTCTAAAACAAAAGCGTCCCTATGTAATAGTTGGGGTGTTTGTTGTCGGTATGTTACTGACGCCCCCTGACGTCATCTCGCAAGTACTACTTGCGATTCCTATGTGGATATTGTTTGAATTAGGTTTGGTTTTCGCGATAATGGGAAGTAAAAAACAACAATCTAATTCACTTGACTAGGCAAACCCCATGAAACCCATTTTAGCAATTCTTTCTATTATCTTATCCGGTTACTTTTTCGCACCGGTAGTCATTGCCCAAACAAGCCAAAGCCTTCTAAACGAACTGGCAGATTGCCAAAAAATTGAAAATAAAACGGACCGTTTAGGTTGTTTTGATCAACTGGTCTCAATACATCTGCCAACCAGCGCTGAGGCAAAAAATATAGAGTTGGAAAAGCCGCAGCTAGAAACCTCTGTCGCACAGCCCGAAACTTCTGTCGCTGCCGCAAAAGCAATTGCCAAGACCACAACAAAGCCCAGTCCGTCGGCGGCTAATCCCGAAGTGCCGAAGGAAAATCTAAGTGAAAACTCCACGCCACCTGCAGTTAGTAAAGCAGAGCAAGACTTTGGTAAGAAACAAGAACAACAACCTCAATCAATTAACTCTCGTGTTATTGGCCAGTTCAAAAAGTGGCGCAAAGGCCAGAAACTTCGTTTAGAAAATGGCCAAGTCTGGGTTGTTAAACGTGCAAGCAGCGGCTACAAAAAGATGGACAACCCCAAAATCACCATTACCGAAGACTTTTTCGGAGGGTTTACCGCAAAAGTTGAAGGGCTAAACGCGACTGCCAAAGTTCGTCGAGTGAAATAGGCTAAAATTTACTTTCACATAGCGATTAGTCGGTTTGTTGAGCGCGAACCACTTAAAACTGAATAATCTCTACAAAAATCAAACTCTTCTGCTACATTTAACAATGTATCTAATTAATTTGTCATGTAGCAGGGAGATGCCTTGTATTTGCCTCCCATGAATTGACCTCAAAACGATTGTCTGTACAACGTCAACTTTACAGGTAACTTATTCATGTTATTCGGAAATAAACAACAATTAGAAGAACTTACCACTAAAAACCAAGAACTTACGCGGCAATTAGCGGAATCTAATGATCAAACAGCAGAGCTTCAATCGCAAATTGACTCATTGCATCAGCAACTCTTAGAAAAAGACCAGCAAATCGATTTAAACAAAGATTTAAATGCAATGCTACTCCGCTCCATAGAAAATATCGAACAAATTAGAGAGTCAGCCGCTGAGCTATCCAATAGAATCATGGAAAAAGACAGTGCCATGACAAATCTAAGTGATGTATTTAGCTCTTCTAGTGAAGTTTTAGCCAGCATAAGCTCGACTGTTGATGATATTGGCGTCCGCGCAAATGAAAGCAGTGAAAAAATGAGTTCTCTCAGAGCCGTTTCCGATAGCATCGCAAATTTTGTTAGTGTGATAACTAACATTTCCGATCAAACTAACCTATTAGCATTAAATGCAGCAATTGAGGCTGCTCGTGCAGGAGATCAAGGACGTGGATTTGCGGTAGTCGCGGATGAGGTTCGCTCACTGGCTCAAAATACCGGAAACGCTACCAGTGAAATAGGCAGCTTGATCGATACTATCGATAGCGACTCTGCCACTGCGGCTACTCAAATTGAGCAACTATGCGACTACACGGCCTCAATATCAGAGCAAAACAACACCCTCGGTGACTCCTATCAGCATATCTTAGATTCGTCCAAAGAAATGAGAGATGTGATCAATTACTCCGCGATGAGCGCCTTTATTCAAACCGTAAAACTCGATCATATCGTTTGGAAATCCAATGTATTTTCTGTGATATTAGAAAGCGCCGACCTTGCTATTGATGACTTTGTTAATCATCACAATTGCCGACTCGGAAAATGGTACTACCAAGGCGAGGGAAAGGAGCTTGCGGGTCAATCGGCCTATACCGCAATAGAGGATCCGCATAAGCGTGTGCATGATAGTGGCGTCGAAGCGATGCGCAGTTTTCAGGCAGGCGACTTAGCTGCAATGCGTGGCCACTTACAAAAAATGGAAAGTGCAAGCGAGGAGCTATTTCGTTGCCTATCAGGGCTAGAAAATCAAGCTTAAAACAGTTCCGAAGTATATTGTGCTTGGTACAACTCACAGAAGCATTTCAATTGCTGTATAGTCTAGCTTGGTCAAGTTACGAGTGGTCGAATAATGGACTTGGGGTTATTGATTAGTAAGTTGGGTGGCTTGTTGTTGCTGCCACCCGGATTCAACATAATTTTATTTATTGCTAGCATAGTACTGTTTAAGTTTAAGCGAAGACTTCTCGCTCGAGCGACTGCTTTTATATCTCTCATTAGTTTAATCCTGCTTAGCACCCCTTGGGTGGCTGATTCTTTGTTGAGGAGCCTGCAAACCACTCCGGCGTTGTCGTCCGAACAAGTTAAGCAGCTTGCAAGAGGCGACTCATCCACTACAGCGATCGTAGTGCTCGCAGGTGGCAGACTTTCATTAGCTGAAGAATATGGCGGTATCGACACTGTTAGCGCTAAAACATTGCAACGTATTCAATACGCTGCCTGGTTGCATAAAAAGACCCAATTGCCTATTTTGGTCACCGGCGGTAGTGTTTATGGCGAGCCTACTGCGGAAGCAGTTTTAATGAATCAAGTGATGGTATCCTCCTTTGGAATTGCCCCTCGATGGATAGAAACTGAAAGCAAAACTACCGCCGAAAATGCCAAGTTTTCAACAGAAATTCTAAAACGTAACGGTATTAATCAGATTGTTTTGGTGACTCATGCTGATCATATGCAGCGCGCGCTGATTGAGTTTGAGCAATCGAGTTTGAATCTTATTCCGGCTCCCACCGCCTTTCAGTCAAATAAGAGTGTCTGGACAGACTACTTTCCAAGCGCAAAAGGGCTGCTTAAAAGCCAAAGAGCATTGCATGAAATGCTCGGCCGTATTTGGTACTCAATCTAATCCCGGGCAATTTGTGGACTAGTCATGACCAGGAAACTGAAGCTTTGGCAGTACTTTACTGCGGCGGTGCTCAAACACTAAGGAAGTTTCGACATTGAGAATTTCGCTCCGGGAAGTAAATTCTTTGAAAATGAGCTGTCTCAAATGAGCCGTGTTATACACAGCGACGTGGACATTAAAATCATTTTCGCCGCCCATATGAAAGATTTGAATCACTTCGGGTAGTTGTAATAAATCGTCACGCAATTTATCTGCTAAGGGCCCGGTATGCTTAACCATTTTAACCGCAGCCATCGCTTCGATATGACCAGAAAACTGAGCCAAGTCCAGCTCACATTGGTAGCCCTTTATAACCCCTTGTTTCTTGAGTTTTTTAACTCTTTCTTGGCAGGTAGAGGTGGCTAAATCAAGTTTTTCTGCCAAGTCTTTATTTGTAATATCTGCATTTTCATATAATACCGTTAAGATATCAGTATCCAAATTATCAAAGTTTTTCACTAAAACAACCAATGGCACAGTTTGTTAATAGCTTGATTATCCTTATTTTTGTTTGAGATTCAATCGCTGTGACCAGATTCAAGCTTAGCCTTAATTTAGAGATATGCGATAATTCCGACTATATTAATGATTAACTCAAGCGTTTTACCAAACTAATCCATGTTACGATTTATTCTTGCCCTTATAATACTTGCTTCTGCTGCCGTGATTACTCAAAAGCTCGGACTACTAAACGGATTTAAAAAGCCAAAAGCAGAAGTCCCGCAAGTGGTAGAAGAAACAAGCGCCCCAGAAAAAAACAACGTGACCAAAAGTGAAGTCTACCGTTGGGTAGACAAAGATGGCAAAGTGCATTTTTCCGACCAAAGCGTGGCCAAAACAGAAGTTAATCCGGAAAAAATAATTGTCAGCACTGAGACAACCGAGTTTGCTAAAACACCAAAAATAAAGCCCATTTATATACCATCTAACCGGCAAACCAGCGCGCAATCCTCCCGTTCGAAGCGCTGCCAGCGGCTAAAAGCAGATATTGCTGCTCGAGAAAAACGATTAAGGCGTGCTGGAAGAATTCCTTCTCAAGACAAGCAATTATCACAAAAACGTTGGGAAAAGATTAAAGGCTGCTAATAAAATGAGGGTCTACTAATTCTCAAAATTTCAATTAAGCGGCGTTTTTACTCGGATTATAGCGCGATTTGAGCGGTTATATTTGACCCTTTATTTTTTCGCGGTAAACTTGTGGATTAGATATCGTTTAAAACTAAGCCGTCATATGTCATCCATTAAACAAACCTTTATCGAGCTGGCAATTGCCCGTAAAGCTCTAAAATTTGGCGAATTCACCCTAAAATCGGGCCGCAAAAGTCCGTATTTTTTTAATGCGGGATTCTTTAATAGCGGCGCGGACCTCGCAACATTAGGCGATTGTTACGCTGATACCTTAGTTAATGCGAATGCTGACTTTGATATGCTTTTCGGTCCTGCCTACAAAGGAATTCCACTGGGCTGCACAACAGCTGTCTCTTTAGCTCGTAAACACAATATTGACGCACCATTTTGTTATAACCGCAAAGAAGCTAAAACTCATGGTGAAGGCGGTCAGCTGGTCGGCGCACCGTTGCAAGGCAAAGTTCTTATAATCGATGATGTTATTACCGCTGGTACCGCGATAAGAGAATCTATAGACCTTATAAACCAAGCTGGAGCGGTTCCAGCAGGCGTATTGATTGCCTTAGATCGTCAAGAAAAAGGCAAAGGCGACCTGTCAGCTATCCAAGAACTCGCAAAAGAATATAATTTGCCGGTATATGCTATTATTAATTTGGACGATTTACACCAATATATTGCTGGGCAAGCTGACCTCAACGAATATTTAGCTGCCATTACGAACTATCGTAGTGAATTTGGTGTCTCAACCAATAACTAAACAGAGAGCGATCTGTACATTTATGAAAAAAGCCATTTGGATCACATTTTGTTTGATTTCTGCAGCTACCAGTTTGTCAGTGGTAGCAAAAAACTTTTATCGCTACAAAAACCCTGAAGGTGCGGTAGAAATTAAGGATAAAATCACTAAGGAAATGGAGCTGGTTGGCTATGACGTGATCAGTGAAACCGGCAAACTAATAAAACATGTCGAACCCACTAAAACATTGGCACAGTTGGAACAAGATCGCCTCAAGCGCATAGAAGAAAGAAACAAAGAAATCGCTTTTCAGCAACAACTTAGACATGATGCAGACTTATTAAGACAATTCAGTTCGATTGGCGATATTATTCGAAATCGAGACTCGCAGCTGCTCGCGCTAGAGCAACGGATCAGGATTCAAAATAGTAAAAAAGACTTACTTCATCTCCAGCTTGAAGATCAACAGCAGCAAGCAGCAACCTACGAGCGGTTAGGTCAACGCGTTGCCAAAACCTTACTTAAAGATATTCAAGATACTCAAGACCAAATTGCCAACAATGAAATCAACACAGGCTTTTTAGAAAAAGAAAAGGTAAGAGTTGAAAAAAGTTTTGAGCGAGACATTATTCGCTACAAAGAACTAGAAAGTGTGCGCCTAGCACTCAGGAAAGATGCCAAAGAAAAAGAAGGCACAGAGCCAGTGATTTACACTTGTAAAGACAGTCAAGGGTGTGATCGAGCTTGGCAACTGGCGCAGATCTATGCCAGAGACAACTCCACCGGCAAAATTGAAATTATTACTAATTCACTGATATTAACTAGCCGCCCAGAATCTGCGACCGATATTGCGCTTTCCTTTTCTCGAATACCGGCTCCTGAAAACAAACTTCAAATAGTACTTGAAGTTTCATGCTCACCGGAAGAAGCAGGGGTGGCATTCTGCAAGACACCTGAAGTGAAAGCAATCCGCAAGAATTACTTAGAATACTTGCGTGCTCGAATGAAAAATTTCTAGATTAAATCGCTACGACAAGCTTTTATTCAACTGCTGATTGAATAAATCGCCATTGAGCGTCCCAGTTTTCTGTTGGCAATATTTTAAATTTTGAGCGAACAAATTGCTGAATTCTTCCTTCCAACACGCAAGTCACCAACTTTGCAACCGCTGCAGAATCGAGAGTAGACCGACCTTGGCTGACAGCTTCATTTCGATGAATTTGCTTTAGCTCCAGCTCAAACCGGTCAAATAATTGCGATACTCGCTCTTTTAAGCGTAATGGCTCACCTAATAAGACTTCACCGGTCAACAATCGACTTATTCCTGGGTTTTTATGACTAAATCCAAGCAGTAAATGACTTATCTGATGAATTTTTTCAGCGGCACTGAGCGGCTCAGCATCGATCTTTTTGATTAAGCCAAAAATGCTGTCTTCACAGAAATCCAACAGCGACTCATACATTCTAGCTTTGCTTGGAAAGTGGCGATATAAGGCCGCTTCAGAAACACCCACCTGCTTGGCTAGCTTTGCCGTGGTGATTCGCTCTGACAGCTCGCTTTCCAACATCAGGGCGAGGTTTTGCAAAATATCTTGTTTTCGATTTTTCTTTTTATCGTTCATAACCTATCGATTTTCCTAAAAGTCTAACTGCAAACGACCATCGATCATTAACATTTGTTGTTTAAACAATTGTTTCATTTTATCGATACTTTGTTGATCATCGCCTTCGAAGCGGATCACTAAATTAGGTGTCGTATTAGAAGCTCTAACTAATCCCCACCCGTGTGAAAATTCTACCCGTACGCCATCAATATCGATTAACTTGCCATCGCCAAAGATGCCTTGGTTTGTTAGCTGCTCGACAAACTTGTGCTTACGCTCATCTTCAATGGGGACATTTATTTCTGGTGTTGCTAAGCTATTGGGAAGGGCTGCGAAAATATCCACCGACTTACGAGTATCAGCCGACAATATTTCCAGTAACCGAGCTGCGGTGTAGAGTGCATCGTCAAAGCCATACCACCGCTCTTTGAAGAAAACATGACCTGAACATTCACCCGCTAACAATGCACCGGTTTCCTTCATTTTACCTTTAATCAAAGAATGACCGGTTTTCCACATAATCGGATGACCACCGTTAGAAGAAATAACTTTAGCGAGATGCTTACTACACTTCACATCATAAATGATGTCTGCCCCTGGGTTCCTCGAAAGAACGTCCATGGCATACAGCATCATTTGTCGGTCCGGCCAAATAATATTACCATCTGAATCGACGACTCCAAGACGATCACCATCACCATCAAATGCCAAACCAACGTCAGCTTGTTCAGTTTTTACTAATTCAATTAACTCTTGTAAATTTTCCGGTTTACTGGGGTCAGGATGATGATTTGGGAAGTTGCCATCAACTTTACAATAAAGACCAATGACCTCACAACCCAGTGCCTGAAGTAACTGAGGAGCCACTTTACCGGCCACCCCATTTCCACAATCTACCGCTACTTTCAATGGCTGGGTCAAAGCAACATCACCAGTAATTTGGCTTATATAGTCTTGAACTACTGTAGTGGTTTCTTGACTACCCTTACCTTTCATCATATTGCCGGTATCTATTCGAGTTTTCAGCGCTGTGATCTCATCACCTGAAAGCGTGTGACCGCCTATTACTATTTTGAGTCCGTTGTAATCTTTCGGGTTATGACTACCGGTCAACACCACTCCACTACTTGAATCTAAATAGTGAGTTGCAAAGTAGACGAGTGGAGTTGGAACTTCGCCAATATCGATAACATCTCGGCCACTTTCAATTAGGCCTTTTTTAAGTGCTTCTAATAATGAAGGTCCAGACAGTCGGCCATCTCTGGCAACCACGATACGCTGTTCGCCGCGCTCGAACGCTTCGCTACCAATCGCACGACCGATTTCTGTCACAATTTGCTCATTGAGGGTGTCACCAACGATTCCTCTAATATCGTATGTACGGAATATAGAGTCGGCTATTTCATCGCCTTGATCAGCAGCATGTTTTTTGTCTACAACCTCGAGTCCCGAAGTCTTATCTTCTAATGCTGCAATGAGCGACCCGCCCTTTGTCTCGTCAGTAAGAGCATTGGTCGCGGCTTCTATTTCTTGATTTTCTACACTCGCTTTGTTTTTTCCGGAAGACAAGTTTTCTCGTGACAAGGTTTGTGACATATCGGTAAAAATCTGCAAAGAGTAATCAGGTGACGCGATCCCACTGGATGATTTTGAATTATCCAGAATCCACCGTAGGAAACTTGACGCGTCACTTCTCACCTTGGTCTGTAGGTTCTTAAGCCCGATAAACCCACCAACAGCCACGAGTGAAAGCACCATCGCTAAGCCACCAAAAAAGATTAGCAATTCAAACTCTGAAGAGAACTTTTCTGGGTATGCCGGCCAAAATGCCACACGCCATTGGGTCGAGTTCAAGGATGCGATCCCCATCGGATCACCCACTTTATATTGCGGATTACCAACACTGGTAATTTTTCTATTTTGATTAGCGAAACTTTGTAAAAACTCGTAGTACCCGGGCACTAATCGCTCTTCGGGTAACACTTTATCGAAAATATCAAAACTCACACCGATCAAGGCAACTTTGTCAGTCCCATTAATCCGCAGTAGCACGGCGATATGTTGGTCTTTGGCACCGGCGTTAATTGCTTCATGCATAACGCGATTATTAGATTCTAAACTCCGCATTAACTGCAAGGTAACGTTAGTAATCGACGGTACCGACTCTGCATCAATTTCGTGAGTGGAACTTTCTAAAATTCTAACCCCGTCAACTAACGGAATTCGATTAGCCAATCGGCTTTCAATAATTTTCATTTGCGCTGGGGTGGCACTTTTGATTTCATTAATCAAAGTCGGATCACTTAACACAGTACGTGTCGACTCGCCAATGGAATCAAGTCGGTTCAGTACTAGCTCCATATAAGTAGTCATAGTGACATTTACAAAAGTGGCACGTCGATCATTAGCGGGTTGGACAACAATAATGTAGTACTGAACGATCGCGACGAAGATTATGGTGAGTACACATAACAATAGATAAGGTAATGAGTAGGCAAGTAAAGTCTTCTTTTCCAGTTTAGGAATTTTAACTTTTTCTGCCTTTTTTGCTTCTATTTTCACAAACACTCTCCGAGTTCTGTTTGAGGTTATTAGTTCAATTCTTTAATTGGCCGATTTAACTTCTAGAGCCATTTCCACTTGTTTAAGGATACTGCTGGCAATTTCTGACTTGCAATTTGCTGGCAGTTTGACTTGATTGCCATCGGCTAGAATAATCACAATTTCATTGTCGTCACTGTTAAATCCTAGCCCACTTTTGCTTATATCATTCGCGCAAACCATGTCTAACTTTTTGCGCTGCAGTTTATCTTTTGCAAAACCTTCTAAATTTTGACTTTCAGCGGCAAAGCCAACCACTAATGGTCTCTGTTCTTGTGCTGCAACCCAGGCAATAATATCCGGATTCTTTGTTAATTCGATATTCATCGCATCTGCAGTTTTCTTAATCTTCTGATCAGCCACCGTAATTGGCGTATAGTCCGCCACCGCTGCGCAACCGATAAAGACCTCACAATCCTCAATATGCTGTTTAACTGCCATCAACATATCATTAGCTGTTTTAACTTTAACTAGCTCCACACCATCCGGAGCCGACAAACTGACAGGCCCAGAGATTAAAACAACCCGAGCGCCTCGCTCTATTGCCGCATTCGCTAGCGAATAGCCCATTTTTCCGGAGCTATGATTAGAAATATAGCGGACAGGATCGATTGGTTCTACAGTTGGTCCAGCGGTAATTACAATTGTTTTACCTGCAAGTGTCGAGGTTTTGACCTTGTTTGCGTCCACTCCACTGAATATTGCTGACAGTTGCTCAGCAATTTCAATAGGCTCTTGCATTCGCCCTTCACCAATATCACCACAAGCTTGCTCTCCCGCTGCAGGTCCGATAAGCGTGATACCCGCTTGTCGCAGCTTAGCGACGTTAGCCTGGGTGGTAGAATTTGCCCACATCTGTTGATTCATTGCCGGCGCTAAAACAAGCCTAGCATCACTGGCAACGGCTAGGGTGGTGAGTAAATTATCACACAAGCCTAGCGCAATTTTGGCCATGGTGTTGGCTGTGGCAGGAGCTATGACGATCATATCCGCCCATTTGGCTAACTCAATATGTCCCATTGCGGCTTCTGCGTCGGGGTCAAACAAATCAAGATGAACTGGATGTCCTGAAACGGCCTGTAATGTAAGCGGGGTAATAAACTGGCATGCAGACTCTGTCATCACCACACGCACATCATGGCCGCGCTCTTTCAAACGTCGGACTAAATCAGCAGATTTGTAAGCGGCAATACCACCACTAATACCAACCAAAACTCGCTTTGATTGGGCCAAATTTTTTATTTCTGACAAGATATTTTCCAGAGCTTGCCCAGTGGAGAGCAAACATAATTATTGTTCTTCGGTGATTCGTTATTATTTGGCTCGCCTTTTAAACAAACCAGTACAGCCGAACTGATCACTCACTTACATCTATAATAGCAAACAAAAACTGTCATTTCTCACTCTTTTTGAGGCTTTTCTCTCACACCGATACTTTTCAACATCATTTATCATGAGCTCACTGAGCGCTGACTGCCTGCCTTGGGATTATTTTGTGCATCGCTCGCTATTATTTTTACAGGGATTTAAAAAATTATGTCGTTAGCAAAGACTTGGCCTTCGCAGGAATTACCGCGGGAAAAGCTACTTAAACTAGGCCCTGAAAGCCTATCAGACTCAGAATTATTAGCAATATTCTTACGCACCGGTACAACCGGCAAAGATGTGATGCAATTATCCAGAGAAATTATGATTCATTTCAATAGCTTAGCAGCTCTGTTTGCGGCCACTGAAAAGGAATTTTGCCAAATCAAAGGCTTAGGCCAAGCGAAATATGTGCAATTACAGGCCTGTTTGGAAATGAGCCAACGCTATACCACCGAACAAATCAAGCAACAAGATGCCATTAGCAATCCAGAACAAGTGAAGAAATATGTTCAGACGCACTTAAGAAATCAACCAAATGAAGTGTTTGCAGCGTTGTTTTTGGATAATCAACATCAAGTAATTGCCTTCGAACAACTCTTCTTTGGCACTATAAACGCTTCGTCGGTGCACCCAAGAGTGGTTGCACAGCGAGGTTTATTTCATAATGCCGCTGCAATTATCGTAACCCACAACCACCCATCTGGTGTAGCAGAACCAAGTCCCGCTGATATTGATATTACCCAAACCCTTAAAGCAGCACTTGCATTGCTCGACATGCGATTGTTGGACCATTTGGTGGTCGCTGGCCATCAAGTTGTTTCACTGGCAGAACGGGGCCAAATTTGAGCGAAAAGGCAGCCAGCAACGGCACATGCAAAAAAGTTGCTACCACACGGCTACTTTCGAGAGAATGGGATATTTAGCCACGCCACAACACCAGAAATTAACTATTTAATGACTTTGATTCTAGTGGCTGTTAAATCGAGCAGGCAGGTTAAAACTGCCCGATGAAAATCAATCTCAACAGGCTAAACGTTAAAATTATCTTGCTAAACGAGTTTTATTATCCCGAGTTTCGGTTATTTAGTCTATTTGGTTGTATTATCAATCAGTTTTTGGTATAAAGTGCGCCCTTTCCGCGACAGAAAGGAAAATCAGTTTTTCAGAACTGAATTGTCGCCCTGATGTTAGGCTTGAGACTTACTTGTTAGCGAACATCAAAAACCAGAATTTTAGATTTAAATTTATTGACTTAAAGCAATGTCTTTAAGACCCGCTCGTAAGTCAATGTTGATATTAAAGAGGCTAGAGTCATGTCACGAGTTTGTCAGGTTACCGGTAAAAGACCAGTAGCTGGAAATAATGTATCCCATGCAAAAAATCGTACCCGTCGTCGTTTTTTGCCAAACCTACAAAGCCACCGTTTTTGGGTTGAAAGTGAAAACCGTTTTGTGAAACTAAAGGTTTCTGCAAAAGGTATGCGAATCATCGATAAGAAAGGAATTGACGCTGTTTTAGCAACAATTCGTCAAAACGGCGTTAAGGTTTAAGGAGTCTAGATCATGAGAGATAAAATTAAATTAGTTTCATCAGCTGGTACTGGTCATTTCTATACCACTGATAAGAACAAAAGAAGCACTCCGAACAAATTGGAATTCAAAAAATACGATCCAGTTGTTCGTAAGCATGTAATGTACAAAGAAGCAAAAATTAAGTAATTGCTTTTGGCCAACGGCCACATTTGCTGAGTAGCCTCTAAAAACCCGGTTAAGCCGGGTTTTTTATTGCCTTTTGCTTGCGAACTCGTTAATCCGATAGCGGCAATTAACGACCGGTTGTCAATCCCAGTTATTAGTCACTGCCTGATTAGCGCGATAGACGATATAAACGGAACAAATTATATAAACTGAAATGCATCGCTTTGCTTTAGAATTCGATGCTCGTTGGCCAGCCCCAAAGATTGCTCCATATTAAGCCGCTTCCCAGCATAGTAGCAGTATCCATCAGTCACAATCGATTGTTGATTGGTAGCATGTGAACTACTAAGCCGCGCAGTCACCTTTTCAACGACTAGCTCAAGGTTGACTGCAAATCGAGCCTTCTCATCAGCTTGTTCTATGATCAATTGATAGCGCTGATAATCGTCTCCCACCAAACCACAACAGCGCAGAATACAATGTGAGTTTGCTATTGACATAAGCTTTTGTTCCGCGAGCAATAAACTTTGCGCCCGCTCTGAACTGGCCTGCGGTTCCGTTGATGCGTCCACCACACCACGATTTATACCATCATAAACGCGAGTTGAGCCGATAAAAATTAGCTCATCAATGGTTAATTTGTTTTGTTTTACTTGATTAATAAGACCGTCAAAAATCGTTTCCCAACGCCATTGCTTGGCTGCCCCAGGAGCAATACAAATGAGTAACCGCTTAATATGCATCGCGGAACTTTCACGATTTATGATATCCAGTCCTTGCTGTTGGTCAATCCGTGCGGTCAAGATGCGATTGTTAGCGGCCAGCGAGCTAAGTGCTGGGTCGGCAAGAATGGCTTGCATGATTCTTTGCCCCAAACGACCCTTACCTATTTGAAGGTAGTTAATTAAACGGGGAGATTTAAACTGATTCATCGCTGACATTTTGGGCAATAAGCCGTGGTTCGCTGGCCGATAGTCGCCTGTTTGAGTGGTGTCTCACAGCGTAAACACTGCTCGCCAAACCGGCCATAAACATTTAAAGTTTGTTGAAAGTAGCCGGGCTTTCCATCTGCACCAGTAAAGTCTTTTAAGCTACTACCACCAGCTTCTATCGCCTTTGCTAACACTTGCTTGATAGTTTCAGCCAAGCAAACCATCCGTTGCTTGGAAACTTTACATGCCTCGCGCTTGGGATGAATGCCCGCTAAAAACAATGACTCTTGGGCATAAATATTACCCACTCCAACGACAATATGATTGTTCATAATAAACGACTTAATCGGCACCTTTCGAGCTTTGGCCTGCTGATGCAAGTAGTTTCCGTCAAACTCACTTGATAAGGGCTCTGGTCCCAGCTTTTTCAGCAATGGGTGAGCCATTTTGTCTCGATTAATAATAATACTGCCAAAACGGCGAGGATCGTTAAAGCGGATCACTTTGCCATTCGATAAGTGAATATCCACATGATCATGCTTGGTTGCGGGCTGATCACTCGTTACACGTAAACTACCCGACATTCCCAAATGGATCATCAAATCACCAGCAGCAGTTTCTAACAATAAGTATTTTGCTCGGCGATAAATATTAGTGATTTTTTGTCCTGCAAGCCGATGATTAATTTTGGCATCAATTGGCCAACGCAATTTATATTGCCGCACCTCAACTTTTTTAATCGACTGGCCATTGGCGTGAGGCATAATGCCTCGCATGGTGGTTTCAACTTCAGGTAACTCAGGCATCAGATAGCTCGCTTTCAATATTACTGTTTGGTAACAATATTTTGGCTCGGCTCGTTTCGATTAAAAGCGTTTGATTGGAACCCAAAAACTCAACAAATGCTGACTCAGTCGTCATCACCACCTTGCAAATTACGGGTGTCGTTTGACCGTCGAAATACAAAAGTACCGTGTTTGCGGAAAGAATTTCAGCATCTGCGGGTGGCTCTTGCCTGTCTGGCGTTAGGGTTAGCAGCTGTTGCCAATGTTGGATGAGCTGTTGCAGCTGCTGAGCACTAATGACACCATCGGGTTTCGCGCGCCAAGTGGTTTGCTTTTTTTCAAGCTGTAACTGACCAAAATCAATTCCGACAAGTTCATAGTGCTGTGCCGAATATTCCGTCGTTGAATCGCTTGGTTGCTCACCACTTTCAAAAAAACGTCCGAGCAAAGTAAAAGCCAGAATCAGTGCAGAAATCGCTATGATCACTAGGTTTAGCCAGTTCTGTGTCGTTTTGCTTTTTGCCATTAGGAACTTTCGCTCTGCTCAGTTGCTCTTATTTTAGAGGGTCGCTTGATAATCCGAAAGACAAGCATGATCAATCCAATACTCAATGGTAGCACCAATGAAAATCCCCAAAGAAGTAGCCAGTGAACCAAAGGCGTTGCTTTAATGTAATTATCACGATACTGCTCATTCGATTGAGTAATAGATTGCGAACTTAACCAGGCGACCAAGTTTAATGCGAACTGACGATTATTATAATTATTGATTGCTGAATCAGAAAGAAAACTACTGTCACCGACTACCGCAATTCTTTGCTGCGAAGTTTTATTTTTTAACGCCACCGCTAAATTAAACGCTTGTCGTAATTCGCCTTGCTCGGGATTAAAAGCAAGTTGTGGTTGATCATCATTAAACTCTGACCACACTCCGCTATGAGTTTTTAGTACCGGCAGAATTTCAAATCGTGGTGAGCTTTCTTGTGGTGGCACTAGTAAGCCATTGCTCCAAGGGAAAGCCAACAAACTTTCTACTCCGGTATTGATGGGATGTTGCTCAAACTCATTAACGATCAAAATAGCGGGGTGCGGCGTGCCACTTTGATAACCGAGCCAATCAATCAAAGTACCTTTGACTAAACCAACACCTAAATACTGCTGAATAGCTAACGGCACCTTATCGCCCGCTTCTCGCAATAATAATAGATTGCCTCCTTGCTCTAAATAGTCTTGCAATAAGGCGATTTCTTTTGGCAACCATTGCTGACGACTCGCCGCCAAAATCAGAAGCTTGGTATTTTTGCTAACCATGGGTTGCTTTGCAAAGTTTTGCATAGCTACCGGCCATCCAAGTGATTTTAATGATTGATAAAAAGAACTTAGGGCTCGATTACTTTGTCCAAACGGTGATGCTTCACCATGCCCTTCAACAAACAAAATCCATTGATTAGCCCGAGTCGACAATTGAATGATCAATTCGGAAAGCGCTTGTTTAGCGCTCCTATCAAAAGGAAAACGCAGGCTTTGTTGCAACTCGCCAATTTGCACAGTAACAAATTGGTCAACAAATTCTGACTTAGCTCCAAGCGCTTGTCGATTAGTAAACTTTAATTCAATCGCTGAATGATATTGCTGAAGAATATTAAACGCTTGGCGAATCTCATCATGTTTTTGCTCGTCATCTATCACCGCTGAAATTTGAATTGGTTGTTCAATGTCCGCAATCAATTTGGCTTTTTCCGGCGCAAGTGAATTTAAGTGTTCTATCGAAACATCAACTGAATTAATACTTGCAGCAGGCTTAAACCAACCATTCAGAAAAATGCCAACCGCTAGCAGTAGGATTGCCACTCGCAAGGGCTTATTGGCTCTTAGCCTAATCGACTGCAACACAGCGAGTCCGGCTAATAGCAACACTATCCACCACAGCAACCAACTGGCAATAGAAGAAGGCACAATAAGTCCGGCGCGTAATTGCAAGATAAGATCTAACGCCAGCGCATAGTTATTAAGGCTGGGTGTGATTCGAAGCAATTCATCGGCGAGGATAAACACTACAACACCAAATAAAGTAACTAGCATCGCCAAAATAGTGTTCTTGACTTTCATCGCCAAAGCTAAAATCAATCCAGAATAAAGAAGTAAGCTTGCCGTAAGTGCTGCAATGGAACTAACCACCAATGCAAAATCCATTTCACTGATATTGAAATAAAATAAAGTAATAACAACAAAGTTTATTAGCGGAAACAATCCTGAAATCAATATTACAAAATACAAACTTAAGAATATTG
Organism: Kangiellaceae bacterium; assembly: GCA_965230525.1. GTDB lineage: Bacteria > Pseudomonadota > Gammaproteobacteria > Enterobacterales > Kangiellaceae. Next base: position 1,232,891 of record OZ246008.1, on the reverse strand, counting down.
TTAAATCGCTCAACCCCGAGTGCAAGATGATACCTAGCTGCCCACGGCTGGCTAGGTAAGGTGTCAGAGAAGAAGCGGCCAAACACATGAATAAAACTTGGAATACCAAGGTTAACCCAACCAAAGGTTTAATGACTTCATTATAAAGCGACAATTGACTGATGTTTTGCGACTGCAAATAGAGAAAGCTCTGGTAGGTCAGCGCAGTAAAAATACCTAATCCAATGATCGATAAAAGCCACACTACTTGAATGCTTTTTCGATTAAATAAGTTAATCGTTAACTGACGAGTTAATTCAAACATGCGCTTTAATGATCACCCTTATTGTTACTCGATTGTAAATTGTTTTCGAGGGTCAATTCTTGACTCGCTAATAATCGAAATAATGGCATCAACGCTTGATTTTCTGGCAATAAGGATTTAACCCATTGCGGGTACTGTTCTGCAAATTTTTCTAGGGCTTGCAATTCGATTTTATTATTAGGATGTGCAATACAGAGTTGATCGAAGCATAGTGTGTAAACAATGTTTAGCGATTGTAAGCGCGTTGTGAATTCAGCAAACTCAGTTGTAGTCATCTTATTAATCGGCATAATAAAACGTTCAACCGAGTCCAAAATAAAATGATGTACCAACTGGCCTTGATGAAACAGTATGATTTGGTCAGCAAATTCCAGCGCATGCTCAACATTATGAGTCGATATTAAGCAAATCTCAAAATTTTCTAACCTAGCAATATTTTGATTAAATCTAGCTTGCTCAACCGGGTCGAGACTTTGGCAGGGTTCATCAAAAAATAACCACAAAGGCTTGCCTAAAAAGGCCTGTGTAATAGCCAGCTTTTGTAGATTACCTTTAGACAAAGAGGACAAAGAGCGCGCAAGAATATCGCTAATTTGCCACTGCTCTGCCAACCTTTTAATTTGTTGTTGCAAGTTTTCTTTGGTGATTGACTTAAGGCGGCCACAAAGTTTTAAGTAGGCTTCACCGGTCAACTCAGCAATCGATAACATCGTGTCCGCTTGATAGCCTAGCGCTTGTTTAAAGGCTAAATCAGTAGCGCTATACGGCTGTTGATTTAGATCATAAGTCAGCTGCCCTTGGGTGGGAGCGATTTCACCGACCAGCAACCGAATAAGAGTTGATTTTCCGGCCCCATTGAGTCCCAACAATGCAACTTTTTTACCCGAATTTAGGGTTAAACTGAGTTGCTTGATTCGATCGACACCGCCGATTTTGTGGCTAAGCCGGGTGACTCGTAAACTTTCAGCATTCAACGGGCTATAATCCTCAATTTCAATCAATTTAGACTGTAAGGTTCCAAGTCGGTAGACAGCAAATGCTGGCCTTGCATTAGTACCCTGCCAACGTAGCGAGTTTCTCCTGTGGAGGTAAATTCAAAACGATATTCTCGCGTCATTTTCCACTGACCGCTGCTGGTTTTCTTAAAACCAATTTTATGCAAGACAACACTATGGTCTAAGAATTGGACTCCAGCTTCGCGACAACGATTAACCCCTGCTCGTAACGCCAATTGTTTAACCTTTTGCGAATACGACCAGTACCAAACAAACAAAGCAATCGCAAATAGTCCAACTACCTTTGACATAAGCTTTTCACCAATATTTTTTTCATAAGAATGTTTCTAACACGCTTGTTAATGAGTTAATAGCAGCCACAAAAAAGGGCGACTAGTGAGTCACCCTTTCAGTTAATTGATGTAAACCGTTGCTCGAAGTTATTTCGCAGGTTTGGTCACAGTCACTTGTGGTGCACCGGCTTTTTTAGCTTGGTCAACCACGCTGACTAAAATGCCGGTTTTAGCTTTTTCTGCTACTGAAACAATTACCGCCGCTTTAGGTTTTTTCGAACGCTCTGTTTCAACGTTGGCTTGAACAGCCGCCACATCGATTAGTCGTCCGCCTAAGCTAATGTCGCCAGAATCCGAAATTCTGATAAGAATTGGAGATGTTGGATTAGGTGGCGCTTCGGACTGATTATCATTCGGACGCAAAATTTCGATACCATCTTCTTTAATAAACGAAGTGGTAACGATAAAGAAAATTAGCATGATAAATACAATATCAAGCATCGGGGTCATGTCGACTTCAGTTTCATCTTCAATTATATGTCTGTGTTTACGCATCTTCTATCCTGTTATTTCGCCACTTCTATAGGCACCAAAACGGCCTCGAAGTGCTTGTTTTTTGACCAGTTTTTTTGATTTTGGCCACTAACTAGTTGTTATTCTGTTGTTTTATTGAGGGAATCTTGCTTACTATAACCATAGCAATAGCATAAGTCTAGCTCAGATTATGTATTTAGTCTTGGTATGTCTGACCGGTCAGATTTTCATATTTTTCGATAAGTTGCTGGCGCGTTTCCTGATTGTTTTGATCGAGCGGAATACAATCAACAGGGCAGACCAGCTGACACTGCGGCTCGTCATAGTGGCCTACGCACTCGGTGCATTTGTCTTTATCAATCTCATAGATTTCTTCGCCTTGATAAATGGCTTCATTTGGGCACTCAGGCTCGCAAACATCGCAGTTGATACATTCATCGGTAATGATTAAAGACATGATGTTAATTCTCAGCGGATTAGCAATGACGGCATTGTACCTTAGCTAATCCGCTCCGCAAACAACCTTAAAGGCAAAAAGTAGCTATTCGCATTGATACAGAGAGCCCGCATTAACGCTTAGGCGAGTTGTTTCATATCTTGCATAAATCCGCGCAGTTGTTCGCCAATAACTTCCACAGGATGAGACCGAATAGCTCGATTAATGCGAATTAATCTCTGGTTGTCACATTGATTACCCTGCTCGGCGAGACCTTGGCCAATATCCTGCAAACTGAGCTGCGATACGAACTCTTCCAGTAACGGGATTGCCGAATGAGTAAATAAGTAATTGCCGTATTCAGCCGTATCTGAAATGACCACGTTCATCTCATAAAGCTTGTTTCGTGCGATACAATTGGCGATGAGTGGTGTTTCGTGAAGTGACTCGTAATAGGCCGACTCTTCGATAATACCTGCCGCCACCATGGTCTCAAAAGCCAGTTCAACCCCGGCTTTCACCATCGCAACCAAAAATATCCCTTGGTCATAGTAGTCTTGCTCCGAGATAGCTTGCTTACAATCGGGCGCTTTTTCAAAACTGGTCTGCGCGGTTTGCGCTCGCCATTTCAATAAATTAGCATCGCCATTTTGCCAGTCCTGCATCATTTTCAGGGAAAACTCTCCTTCAATGATGTCATCCATGTGTTTTTCAAAAAGTGGTTTAAGAATCTTTTTTAACTGTTCAGCCATCTCAAACGCCTTAATCTTTGCTGGATTAGACAGTCGATCGAGCATGTTAGTGATCCCCCCATGCTTTAACCCTTCGGTGATGGTTTCCCAGCCATATTGAATTAATTTTCGCGCATAACCAGCATCAATACCGAGTTTAACCAACTGTTGATGCGCTAAAATCGCACCGGTTTGCAGCATGCCACATAATATCGTTTGCTCTCCCATTAGATCGGACTTCACTTCAGCAACAAACGACGAATGTAAGACTCCGGCGCGATGACCGCCGGTAGCCGCAGCATACGCCTTGGCAATATCTAAACCATTCTCATTAGGATCATTTTCTGGGTGGACTGCTATCAAAGTCGGCACCCCAAAGCCTCGCAAGTATTCTTGCCTAACTTCTGTACCAGGGCATTTCGGAGCGACCATTATCACAGTAATATCGGACCTAATTTGCATTCCTTCTTCAACAATATTGAATCCATGCGAGTAAGAAAGTGTTGCCCCTTGTTTCATCAACGGCATCACCTTGTTCACCACATGAGTATGCTGCTTATCGGGGGTTAAGTTGAGCACAAGATCGGCTTCAGGCACTAAATCTTCAATACTTGCCACATTAAACCCATTTTCTGTTGCCCATTGCCAGGACTGGCGCTTTTGGTTAATTGCTTCCGCTCGCAAGGCATAGCTGATATCCAACCCGGAATCACGCATGTTCAGTCCTTGATTAAGCCCTTGGGCACCACAGCCGAGGATCACAATTTTCCAGCCCTTCAGTAGTGCGCAGCCTGACGAAAACTCGTCGCGACGCATAAATCGACACTGTCCAAGTTGATTAAGTTTTTCACGTAAACTAAGACGATTAAAGTAGTTACTCATGCAACTTACCCTTAAAACGTTAAAATTTTAAAGTGCTATAAATAATAGTTAGCCGCACTTGTTGCGTAAAATGATATATAATCAACGCTATATTGCACCATTTGCAATATTCAATATTTTCATTTTCAAATTATTGAGCGAGCATCCCATGGACATCAGGTCACTTCAGATTTTTCAGTTTTTGGCTCGTTGCTTACATTTTTCTCAAACAGCCAACACTTATCACATGAGCCCTTCTACCCTAAGCCGGTTAATTCAGCGGATGGAGCAACAACTCGACTGCCAATTACTGATCAGAACAAACCGAAACGTACAGCTAACTCCGGCAGGAGAAGAATTTTTAAATTTTGTTGATCAGCAATTGATTCAATGGAAGCAACTTCAAGACTCACTAAAGCATTCGCAAACTAAGTTGACTGGAAGACTTAGGATTTTTTGTTCGGTCACTGCTGCCTACAGTCATTTGCCCGAGTTACTCGACCAGTTTCGACAACGACACCCTTCTGTCGAAATAATATTAATCACTGGCGATCCCGCCGATGCGCTAACCCAACTTTCAGAACAAAAAGTTGATTTAGCTATTGCTGCAAAACCTGATAACCTAGGTTCACAAATTAGTTTCCAGCAAATTGCCAAAGTACCCTTTGCGGTAATCGCGCCGGTATTTTCAAATGAAATTCGCAGTCAACTAAAGGCGACACCAATTGATTGGTCATCGATCCCTTTTATACTTCCAGATCATGGCCCAGCCAGAAAGCGTTTTGACCGCTGGTTTAAAAGCAAGAGCAAATTTAAACCCACTATCTATGCCACAGTTTCAGGACACGAGGCGTTGGTCAGCATGGTCGCTCTCGGCTGTGGTATCGCAATTACCCCCAAAGTAGTGGTCGAAAATAGTCCGGTTAGACAACGTGTCGAATATCTCGAAGATATGGGCCCTATCCAACCTTTTGAGCTGGGTATTTGCTGTCGTTCAAGTGAACAGTCTCAACCACTGGTTCAAGCCTTCTTAAACTCGATATAACTAATTGGTATGGACAATTTGCATTAAATACCGCTTTTACCTTGTGATTAAATCAATTCCTATGATAAAAATGATCGCAAGTAAGTAAAACTGATCTACACTTTGATCAAACCTACCCGCTAATAAAAATAAATTTGTTTTTGTTAGATGATTAATTTTTTAAGATACACACTGAGAAGATTAGCTGAAATAAAGATTATGAAAAACATTACTCTCGTAATTATTAACATTCTCGTCGTGGTGATTATTTTATCGCCGCGGGGGATTGTATTGCGCTAGAAAAAGTAAAATTTCAATCAAAACCCCCGCTCTGAAAAGACCGGGGGTTTTTTTTGACCTAACAAAAAGTTACCAGAAAACTTTAATATGAAAAATAGTAAGCAACAGACCCAAACCACTGGCGCAGCGCTAACCTTAGCTCTATTGCAACAACATGGAGTACGCGATATTTTTGGCTACCCCGGTGGTGCAATCATGCCAATGTATGATGCCATCTATCAAAGTGAAATTAATCATTATTTGTGCCGACACGAACAAGGCGCAGCATTTGCAGCACTCGGCTATGCAAGAGCCAGCGGTAAAATAGGCGTTTGCGTAGCCACTTCAGGACCAGGAGCAACCAACTTAATTACTGGCCTCGCCGATGCGATGGCGGATTCTATTCCAATGATTGCAATTACTGGACAAGTCCCCACCAAAGCCATGGGAACGGATGGATTTCAAGAAGTCGACATCATTAGTCTCAGTTTAGCCTGTACAAAACACTCCTTTCAGGTGAAAAATCTAGAGCAACTTGAAGACTGCATTGATAAGGCGTTTGCCATTGCAACTGACGGAAGACCAGGACCGGTGCTTGTTGATATTCCAAAAGATATCCAAGTCGCTAAAATAAATTTCGATTTGCCAACTCAACGCTCTAAAAAGCTCACTAAAGCTATTCCTACTTTAGCGCAATTATCAAAGCAAAATTTCACTGCAATTGATCAATCAGTTGAATTAATTTGTGATGCCAAACGGCCAGTAGTTTACGTGGGTGGTGGCGTAGGTATGGCAGATAGTGTCAACCATTTATCACAACTGCTTCGTTTAACGGAGTTTCCCTGCGTGGCCACGCTTAAAGGACTAGGTGCGATTGATTATCACAATCCGTATTACCTTGGGATGCTCGGCATGCATGGTTCGCAAGCTGCTAATTTAGCCATTCAAAATTCAGACTTGTTAATCGTACTAGGGGCACGATTTGATGACCGCGCCACGGGCAAATTGGCCGAGTTTGCACCAAACGCCAAAGTAATACATTTTGATATTGATCCAGCAGAAATCAATAAAAGACGCTTTGCCGATGTTGCAGTAGTTGCCGATCTCAAGCGCAGTTTACCTACCTTGCTCAGCCGATTAACCCTAAGCTTTGATCAAGCCGAAAAAGTTGATCCTAAAAAAACAAAAAATACTGGAGAGCAATATCAGCCTTGGCGAAAATACTGTCAACAACTGAAAAGACAGACCGTTGATTATGAAAAAAATACGAATCGTGGAATTTTCGCGCCACAATTGCTCAACCAATTAAGTGAAAAACTTAATCAACTAAACCATGCGGAATATCACGTGACCACCGATGTTGGCCAACACCAGATGTGGGCAGCTCAACATATGAATTTTAATAAGCCTCAGGAATTTATAACCAGCAGTGGTCTTGGTACGATGGGTTTTGGGATCCCTGCATCCATTGGTGCCCAAATTAGCCGAAAGAACACATTGAACCTAAGTATCACCGGTGATGGCTCTTTTATGATGAATTTACAAGAATTGGCCACCATAAAACGTTATCAAATTCCCATTAAGATTGTACTTATCGATAACAGTCGCCTTGGACTTGTGCGGCAATGGCAACAATTGTTTTTTGAACAACGATATAGCGAAACAGACTTATCAGATAATCCTGACTTTGTTGCTCTTGCGCAGTCTTTTGATATTCAATCGCAAATGATAGAGAAAAAAAACCAAATTGACCAAGCCATCGAAACCATGCTGGCACACCAAGGGCCTTACCTTTTACAGGTAAAAATAGATGCACAAGAAAATGTCTGGCCACTGGTTCCGCCCGAAACCGCTAACCATAAAATGCTCACCGGCACTCATTAACTTTTAATCATCGGAAATTATAAATATGAATTCTGTTCACACACAATGCCACACCCTTGAAGTAACTGCCCATAATCAACCGGCCGCATTAGAGCGATTGTTACAAGTGACTCGATTTCGTGGGTTTAAGATTCTTCAACTTTCAGTCAATAGTGTAAAACAACAACAAGATTTAGAAATCACATTATCCGTTGATTGTTCCGCCCAACAAACTGACCACACCGGCAACAATTTGCATAAGCTCACCAATCAACTCAATAAGTTATTCGATATTAAACGTGTTAATCTTGTCAAGGATCAACTCGTTAAGCAACAGGCTTAACAAGACTCGACTCTACCTCAATTATTTTATCGTATAGCGACTAGGAACACTCATGGCAAAAGTTAATTCAGATCAAATTTGGTTTAATGGAAAATTTATTAATTGGCAAGATGCAACCGTGCACGTGATGAGTCATGCACTACACTATGGTTCGTCAGTATTTGAAGGTATTCGCGCTTATGAAACTTATCAAGGCACCTGTATTTTTCGACTGCAAGAGCATATTGATCGTCTATTTGATTCTGCAAAAATATATCGACTCAATATTCCCTATTCCAATCAACAAATTGTGCAAGCCTGTAAACAAGCGGTGAAAAAAAACAATCTAAAGTCTGCTTACTTGCGCCCATTAGCTTTTTTGGGTGAAGTCGGCATGGGTCTAAGACCGCCTCTCGATGCAGTGGCCGATGTTATGATCGCCGCATTTCCATGGGAGGCGTATCTTGGCGAGGAAGCCATCGAAAAAGGTGTTGAAGTTGGCGTATCAAGTTGGAATCGCTTGGCACCGAATACTATGCCAACAGCAGCAAAGGCAGGTGGAAATTATTTATCATCACAACTTATTTCTTGCGAAGCCGCTCGCCATGGTTATGCCGAAGGGATTGCGCTCGATGTTAATCATTATGTCAGTGAAGGGGCCGGGCAGAATGTTTTCTTAGTACGAAAAGGTGTTATCTATACTCCGCCAGGAACCGCTTCAATTCTACAAGGCTTAACTCGAGATGCGGTTATCTGTTTAGCGCGGGATGCGAAGTTAGAAGTTCGTGAGGAACCTATTTCACGTGAAGCACTTTATTTAGCCGATGAAGTTTTTATGACAGGAACCGCTACCGAAATTGTACCCGTCAGTCACATCGATGGACTTAAGGTTGGAGCTGGTTTTCGAGGGCCGGTCACTAAGCAATTACAACAATCATTTTTCGGACTATTTGATGGCTCAACCAAAGATAAGTACGGTTGGTTAGAACCAGTTAGCTAAATCAGTCATTCAGTTCATTCATTTAAAAATTAAAAGCGAGTTTATTTTGCCAAAGTTAAGATCAGCTACCACCACTCAAGGTCGAAATATGGCTGGTGCCAGAGCGCTCTGGCGCGCCACCGGAATGAAAGATGGTGACTTTGAGAAGCCAATTATTGCCGTCGCAAATTCATTTACCCAGTTTGTTCCCGGCCATGTTCATTTAAAGGATATGGGGCAACTGGTAGCGGGAGCGATTGAAAAAGCCGGTGGTGTTGCAAAAGAATTTAATACCATTGCAGTGGATGATGGAATAGCGATGGGACATTCGGGCATGTTGTACAGTTTACCCTCCCGAGACCTCATCGCAGATTCGGTTGAGTATATGGTTAATGCGCATTGCGCCGATGCCATCGTTTGTATTTCGAATTGCGACAAAATTACTCCCGGCATGCTCATGGCAGCAATGCGATTAAATATTCCGGTGATCTTTGTTTCTGGCGGTCCGATGGAAGCCGGAAAAACTAAACTCTCAGATCAAATCATTAAACTCGATTTAGTTGATGCCATGATCAAGGGTGCCGACCCGAGTGTTGAAGACAAGGAGAGCGAACAGATCGAACGCTCTGCCTGTCCTACTTGCGGTTCTTGTTCGGGAATGTTTACAGCCAATTCAATGAACTGTCTGGTGGAGGCGCTTGGTTTAGCGCTACCAGGAAATGGTTCTATGTTAGCAACTCATAAAGATCGAGAATCATTGTTTTTAAGAGCCGGCGAACAGATCGTTGATTTAGCAAATCGCTACTATCAGCAAAATGATGAATCAGCTTTACCAAGAAATATTGCGGACCGGAGTGCCTTTGAGAATGCCATGAGTTTAGATATCGCCATGGGCGGCTCAACCAATACCATTTTGCATTTATTGGCTGCGGCACAAGAAGGCGAAATTGATTTTAATATGGCCGATATCGACCAACTTTCCCGAAAAATACCTCATCTGTGCAAAGTAGCGCCATCTACGCCGCTATACCATATGGAGGATGTTCACCGCGCCGGTGGGGTGATCGCCATTTTAGGAGAATTGGCCAGAGCTAAACTACTCAATACCGAGGCTAAAAATATTTTTGGGCACTCACTCAAACAACTTATTCAAGACTACGATGTGATGCTGACTCAAAATCAATCCGTCAAAGATTTTTTTCGAGCGGGACCGGCTGGCATTAGAACCACTCAAGCGTTTAGCCAAGATTGCCGATTTGATACCCTCGATACCGATCGACAGTCAGGTTGCATTCGCCAAGCTGAGCATGCATTTTCACAGGATGGTGGCTTAGCTGTTTTGAGTGGCAACTTAGCCGAAGACGGTTGTATTGTAAAAACAGCCGGTGTCGACTCTAGTAATTTGACTTTTACCGGTCCAGCACGAATATACGAAAGCCAAGATGATGCAGTAAAAGGCATTTTGTCTGGCGAAGTGGTTGCCGGTGAAGTTGTTGTGATCCGTTATGAAGGCCCCAAGGGTGGTCCAGGTATGCAAGAAATGCTTTATCCAACTACCTACCTTAAATCCATGGGACTCGGCAAACAATGTGCATTAGTCACTGACGGCAGATTCTCGGGTGGCACTTCCGGATTATCGATCGGTCATGTTTCGCCTGAGGCTGCTAGTGGAGGCAATATTGCATTAATCGAAAATGGTGATTTGATTGTCATCGATATTCCAGGTCGAAGTATTAAAATTGATGTTAGCCATGAACTGCTGGCACAACGAAAACAACAAATGCTTGCCAAGGGTAAGCTAGCTTGGCGTGCGAGTAATCGCGATCGTCCGATTAGCTATGCGTTAAAAAATTATGCGATGCTTGCGACTAGCGCAGATAAAGGTGCGGTCAGAAATCGCGCCATACTCGATGCCGATTTTGACTTGCTGGCGAGCGATTAGATTTATGCTGATCAATGTTGCCAATCAACCTTCTTTGCAACAACCTGAGCCCAAAGACTTGGATTCAGGGATGGATTATATCCGGCGAATATTACACAGCAAAGTCTATCAGGTCGCTTGCGAAACCCAGCTTACGCCTATGACCAAGTTGTCACAGCAACTCGGCCAAACGATTTTACTAAAGCGAGAAGATCAACAACCCGTTCAATCGTTTAAGATCAGAGGCGCCTACAACAAATTAGCGCAATTAACAGCCTCAAACGAGCCTGCAAATTTAATTAAAGAGGTCGTTGCAGCCTCTGCCGGTAATCACGCCCAAGGGCTCGCTTTAGCCGCGCGTCACTTAGGATTAAAAGCAACCATTTTTATGCCGATAACCACACCTGAAATCAAAGTAGAAAGCGTTGAACGTTTTGGTGGAAACGTTAAGCTTGTTGGCAAAAATTTTGATCAAGCACAAGCAAAGTCGGTGGCCTATGCTCAACAACATTCATTGCAATTAATTCATCCATTTGATGATATCGATGTGATTAGTGGTCAAGGGACCGTTGCCAAGGAACTTCTCGAACAACAACCAGACAGCGATATTATTTTTGTACCCGTGGGTGGCGGTGGTCTGCTAGCGGGCATGGCAGTTTATATCAAACAGCTTAGTCCGAAAATAAAAATTGTTGGCGTTGAAGCTGAAGATTCTGCCTGTTTAACCGAAGCAATTAAAGCAAAACAACCCGTGGACTTGGAACACGTTGGCTTATTTGCTGATGGTGTCGCCGTAAAGCGAATTGGTGAAAAGACCTTTGCACTAATTGAACAATATTGCGACCAAGTTATTACCGTGAATAGCGATGAAATTTGCGCATCGATAAAGGATATCTTCGAACAAACACGAGTCATTGCAGAGCCTGCGGGTGCGTTATCTTTAGCTGGCTTAAAAAAGTATTGCTCGAATAACACTCAACTTGAAAATAGCGAAAACACCCAGCATCAGCCAGCACCTCAAAAGCCGCAAAACTTGGTAGCTATTTTGTCAGGGGCCAATATGAGTTTTCATAATTTGCGTTATGTATCCGAACGCTGCGAACTAGGTGAAAACAGGGAAGCCGTGCTCGCGGTAACCATCCCTGAACAAAAAGGCAGTTTTAAGCGATTTTGCAAAAGCCTAAACGGCCGCGTGATCACTGAGTTTAATTATCGCTATTCAAGCGAAATAGCAAGCCATAGTCAGCAAGCGCAAATCTTTGTTGGCATTCGTTTAGGAAAGCAAGCAAGTGAAAGAAAAAACTTAGTCCGCGATCTAACAACAGCTCATTACCCCGTCGAAGATCTCACTGAGAACGAATTAGCTAAACTACATGTTCGCTACATGATTGGCGGCAGTTCATCGCCCCCACAATGCGAGCGAATTTTCAGGTTTCAGTTTCCTGAGTATCCGGGGGCGTTAGAAAATTTTCTTGATACTCTGGGCGAACATTGGAATATTTCACTATTTCACTATCGTAATCATGGCGCTGCTTTTGGCCAAGTGTTGGCTGGATTTGAAGTGCCGAGTAATCAGCAGTTAGAATTTTTTAGGCATCTCAAACAACTTGGTTATCAATGGCAAGAAGAAACCGATAATAAAGCCTATAAAGCATTCTTAAGTCGTTAGAACAGAAAAGCCTGGCAATAGGTTCGTTGCTGTTCATCGACCATTCTGACCCATTCGAGCGCGACCTGCATAGGATAGAAACCGAACGAGATTTGTTGGACTGGATTCGCTCTGATAATGCATTAGTGTTTTTTACCCGACCACCGCGACGCACTGAAGTGCGACCTACTATTAGCGACTTAATTTTGACTTACCTTTGTTTTAAGACCGCCTGCAACTTGGAATAATTTTTAGCTAACTTCGTTGAAGATAAAATTTCAATAATTTACCATGCTCATTTGCGGGAGCTCAATATGCAACTAATCACACCTTACAATTCAAACAGCGAAGCAATGACAGCACTTGATAATGGTGGTCGCTTTTTTAATTTTCTTACCGACGCAAATGATGGAAAAATTGAGCCCGAAGAACTTGGGAAAGTTGCTGGCGTGTTTAGAGATGAGCAAAAGATGATGCTGTTTTTAGAGCTCGCCACTCAAAGCTTAACAAAGACAGATAGAAAACAGTTGCTTTCAAAGTTAACTCCTGAGCTTCAAGCTGCTGCTTGCGACCACCTCCCTGCAATGCTCACTCCTCAACAAGCGAAGGACTCTGGAATTATTGGCAGCTCCGCGATTATTACCGGTACACCAAAACATATCCAAGGAAAATCTGAATTTAAGGGGTTTATAATAGTGCCGATTATGGCTGGTAGCGCGATGACCATGGTTATGATTCCTATGATGGAACATTACAACATTTATCATCTAGAGGACGAAAGCAGTTCTAGGGAATTCATTATTGCCCATGCAAAAGGCCAAGCAAAACTACCGGAAGTTAAGATTCAATGTGGAGGAATTATTAAGGAGCTTAATGCCAATCAATCAGCTAGTGGCGAGAAGAGTAAGTTTTTAGAGGGGTTATACTACTCCATCGTATAACACCCGCATTTATCGCTTTCAATCTGCCGTATTGCTACTGGATAGCGATCAATGGAGTTATTAAATTACCTTAAGAAACTCGAAGTTATTGATTAATTCCGAGCAGTTCGATTTCAAAAATTAACAGTGAGCCACCGCTAATTTTACCGGTAGCGCGATTTCCGTAAGCCAAGTTTGCGGGTATATAGAGTCGGGCTTTCTCACCAACCACCATTAGCTGGAGGCCTTCGGTCCAGCCAGGAATCACTTGATTTAATCCAAAGCTGATGGGAGACCCGCGCTCCACAGAACTATCAAATACTGTTCCATCAACTAAAGTACCATGATAATGAACCTTGACCCGATCGGTTGCGGTTGGATGAACCGTGCCTGTACCGGCCGTTAGTACTTGGTATTGCAGCCCTGATGGCGTCTCAACAATTCCTTCTACAGAACGATTAGAAGCAAGAAGCTGTTCGCCCTCAGCGAGATTCTTTGCTACCTCTTCGTGGTTCACTCTGCTTTTAAAATAAAAGAAAGCAATTAGAATCAAGGTTAGTGTCAAAGGAACAATATATTTATCCATGGTTATTTAACAGCTCTGATTGGTAAAGTTCGAACGAACAAAATTATTTTTGCGAAGCATACCTTATAACGATAATTCTCACCAGTTAGGTGAGCTTTAAATCAAATCAGCAATTGCTTTAGCTGCTTTTTCGGGTTGCTCAAATGGAAACAAATGATAGCCGTCAAAACAAATTAGATTGAAATGAGGATGCCGTTTACGCCACCATTTGATATCGGATGGACCGAAAATGTTGCTATCTTTTGCATAAAAAATGCTTCCTTCAACTTGGCTTAAATCTTTAGGTAACTTAGTCGGCATATGATTAAAAATATCCGCTTCAACCTGCGGTAAAAACGTCAACTGGTAGCCATCATCCGCTGGTTGTAAACCATAATTGATATAATCTTCAAAACACTTTGGATGAAAATCTTTAAACAGTGCCTTGGTTTGGTAATAGTCGAACGCTTGCTGACGACTTTCAAATTCATATCGGCGTCGTTTGGCTTTATAGGCAGGGCTAAACCTTTCCCACAACTTAAGCTTTTTGGCTAGTCCTGCGGCGACTCGTTTTTTACTGCCTAAGGTCACTGGATCAATCAAAATAATCTGACTAAATAATTCAGGTTTTTCCGCAGCCGCTAGCAAGGTTGCTGCAGCGCCCGATGAATGCCCCATACCGATTACCGGTTCAGTATTATTGGCACAAACATAATCTAATAACTCCTCCTTTAAAAAGCCTAAGTTTGACTTGTTTGAGTAGTTAGCATGACCCAAGGTATTAATGTAATCCCATTGATACCCTGGAAACTGAGAGAAGAAAAACTGATAAGATTTGGCCGGAAAGCCATTAGCATGGGAAAAGTGTATTTTTTTCATTGCTGCATTATGCCCTAAGCTTAATAATGACGATAAAGTTATTTTGCAAGAATTGTTAACTATAAACAGCTATACTAATGTCTGTTCCTTAATGACTATTCAAATGACTATTCGCAAGGCTTCTAACGACTCTAAATCTAACTCATTTTCATCGGCTTTCACTTTTGATTACACAGTTTCTACGAATTAATCACCCATTGTGGCTAGCGCTAATCGCGCTGCTAGTGTGCTTTTCTGCCAAAGCACTCGATCCGAGCTTGGCGTTAACTCAATATCAGCAGAAAAATTGGACCAATACTGATGGCTTGCCACAAAATACCGTGACGGCTTTAACTCAAACCAAGGATGGCTATTTATGGATAGGAACTTTAGAAGGGCTAGTAAGATTTGATGGCCTGCAGTTCACTCATTTTAATAGTCGAACTCATTCAGCTTTCAAGCATAATATGGTCACCCGGCTATTTACCGATCAACATGGAACGCTGTGGATCGGCACTTCAGGTGGCGGATTGCTCAGCTATCAGCAATCTGAGTTTACTAATCACATTGACAGTGGCGAATTAAAGCACGCACGCATCCTTGCAATATTTGAAGATAGTAACAATCACCTATGGATTGGTTCCGATGGCGAAGGCTTGACTAAACTAACTAACGGCCGCTTTGAAGCACAACATAGTATCGTTGATGCGGGTAAGAGCATTCGCGCGATTGCAGAAAATGATTCGGGCCTTTGGGTTGCCAGTGAACTTGGCTTAGTTAATATTAACCAGCAAAATCAGGCCGAGTTGTTCGCAAGTTCAATTGATTTTGCAAACAACACCATTCGCTCTTTATTTTTTGACCACCAAAACACCTTGTGGATGGGCACCGATTCTGGCATTTACTTACTGCATAATCAGCAAATTAAAGCCCCTAATGAACTACCTGATTTTGCTAAAAATACCGCCTTGGCAATCACTCAAGACAACCGTCACAATTATTGGATTGCTACTGAACACTCGGGATTGCTTCGCGTTAGCAAAGATTTTGAAGGCCAGGTCCTTGGCCATCAACAAACACCCACCGAAGACTCTCAGCAGCAAAGTAAATCCCAAGCACTGTTTCAAGGACGGGCAATAAACACTATTTTCTTTGATGATGAAGGCAATCTTTGGGCTGGCTCTCATTTATTTGGTTTAAGTCAAATAAGACAAACCTTACTCACACCCTTTGGCCCGCCCGAAGGGCTGACCGCCTCATCGAGTCGGTCCATCTATCAAAAGAAAGATGGTACTTTACTGGTTGGTTTAGAAGGCGGTGGGGTAAGCTATCTTGAACAAGGAGAATTCAAAGCATTGCCAACTCGATATGGCTTAGATAATGCCAAGGTCTATTCTATTTTGGAGGATGCAAATGGTGAACTATGGTTTGGTACTGAAAATGGCATCACTCGAATTTATCGAGATCAAGAAGGTAATGAGCAAGTTGAGACCATTGCTACTCAAGATGGTTTACTCAGCAACATCATATTGGCGCTGCATGAGAGCACTAACGGCGATATTTGGATTGGCTCATTCGCTGGAGGGCTAAACCGCTGGCGCGATGGCGAAATGACATCCTATAGCAAGGCGCAAGGACTTGATGACAGTATTGTTAATGTGATCCTTGAAGATGCGCAACAAAATCTATGGATTGGTACAAGAGGCGGCGGATTATTTCGTTTTAAAAACCATCATTTCGAGCGCTTCTCCACTGAAAACGGTTTATCCGATGACTTGGTTTTTAGTCTATATCAAGACGATTCAGGAACCCTTTGGGTTGGCACTTACGGAGGTGGATTAAATCGACTTAAAAATGGCGAGTTGACACAAATTCGTCTATCAGACGGGCTATTTGATGATGTGATCCACAAAATAATTGAAGATCAATATGGCTATTTTTGGATGAGTAGTAATCGGGGCATTTTTAAAGTTAGTAAGTCGGATTTAAATGCCGTTGCAGATGGACGATTAGAGAAACTAGAGTCAACCGTATTTGGCCTAAATCAGGGTATGAGAAATGTAGAATGTAACGGCGGTTCAAATGCAGGATTAATTACAGCTCAAGGTACTATTTGG
This sequence comes from Kangiellaceae bacterium, assembly GCA_965230525.1. Taxonomy (GTDB): domain Bacteria; phylum Pseudomonadota; class Gammaproteobacteria; order Enterobacterales; family Kangiellaceae. Next base: position 1,216,241 of record OZ246008.1, on the reverse strand, counting down.
TTTCCAACTGCCGATGGAGTGATTAGAGTTAACCCGAGCGAAAGACCACAAACGCTCATCAACAAACCACCAATCATTGAATCCTTTGCTCTAAATGGTGAGGCACTTGGCTTTACCAATTTAGACAATATCGAAAAGCGCTCCGGTTCAATCGAAATTAACTACACTGCGACTCATCTAACTCATCCAGAAAATACTCGCTTTCGCTATAAGTTGGTGAATAATGACCAAGAATGGACCGAAGCAGGCACTCGGCGCACTGCATACTACTCAGCATTGCCCAGTGGCGAATATCGATTTAGAGTGATGGCAACGACTGATGGCACTTGGAACGGTCCTCAAACCGACTTATTGTTTTCTATTAAACCTCGCTACTATGAAACTTGGTGGTTTCGCTTATTAATTTTATCCTGCTTAATTGTTTTAGGTTACTTACTCCACTCGCTCAGACTGGTGCGTATAAAACATCGAAATCAACAGTTAGAACAGTTGATCAGAAAGCGAACGATTGAGTTAGAAAGTGCCAACCTAAAATTGGCAAGAATCGCCACCGAAGATAGCTTAACAGGCATTCTAAATCGTCGAGCATTTAACGAGATTTTTCTGAATGAGTGCCGCCGTGTGCAACGTAAGAATGGCGCAATCGGATTAATGTTAGTCGACATTGATTACTTCAAGCAATACAACGACTCACTCGGTCACCCCGCAGGAGACAGTTGCATCAAAGCCATTGCCGATTTGTTAACTCACTCCTGTAATCGCGCAAGCGAATTTGTAACGCGTTATGGCGGTGATGAGTTTGCAATTATTTTTTCGGATGCCGAACTCGAAAAAATCGAAAATTACGCAGCAATAATTTGTGAAAGAGTTTTTCAGAAAAACCTACCGCACCCCGATTCACCGATTGCCGATCGTGTCACCATTACCATTGGCGTGGGTGTTTTAACATCAGCTTCCGAAACCTCAATGGATTCGATTATTTCACTCGCCGATGATGCTTTGTACCAAGCGAAGAAGAAAGGTCGAAACCAGTCTGTTTGTCTGTTTGATTAACACGTCGCACTAAATTAAAACAGTTGGTAATCAAAAAAACCACAGCGTACTCAAATCTATTCTACACTTTATTGTGCCGCTCAATAAAGTTGAATGGCCTTAGCCGCAACGAAATATATGTTCGCGTTAAAACAAAATAAAAAAAGATGGAGTCATGTGATGAAGTATATTATTAAATTATTTTCCCTTTTTGTTTTTATTAGCTTCGCCTGGCTTTTACAGGGGTGCGCATCTAATCAATACAATCCCGAAGAAATTAAGCAAGTGAAAAAAATCGGTGTAATTAACTCGTTTCCTGAGTTTCCAAGTTACATTACCTTAGGAACGACTAATCTCAACCATGACGGTTCAATTATGAAACTATCAGGACTAAAAGATGAAGTTTCGCACGCCGCACTAACCTATTTACAAAACAAAGGTTATCAAGCAGAACTAACTGAACTTACTAAGCAAAATAACTATGATATGATAATCCACATTAGACCAGGTATGGATAGTAACCGCATTACAAATGGCTACGGCTTACAGCGAAGAACTATTTTTTCTGCTGAGTCTTGGATAAATGTTTTCATGATTTATAGTCTCAATGTCAAACTGCAGAACGATGAGCCAAGAAATATTGTTCACCAATACCTTAAGGAAACAGAGCTGGAAGGCTTAACCGACACATGGCCTGAATTATCTGAAGAGCAGAAGCAACAAGTTCAATCTTCGATGCAAAAGCACATCATCTTAGCTACGGAAGAAGCGATTAAGAAAGTCGGGCTTTAGTGTTACGACAACCAATTAAAATAATGACATAACCTATATTCTTAAATGTCTGGATAACAGTTCGAATTAAAACTGTTTTAAAAATAAACCGACCGTCAATTAGGTTTATGTCATTATTGATACTCACTCAACCAGCTCCTATTATTTACAATTTTCAACTTGAAACTCATTCTCCTCATTGGTAAGTTGGTGTAACGCAATTTCAAATGAGAGTCTCGCTATGATTTTTTCTATTAACCGCGTGCTTGCTAAAATTTCTTTTTATAGTAAAAGCGCTAATTATTTCATTGAGACCGATAACACTCATTGCAAACAAAGCAACCCGTTTACTTTGTTCGTTCCACTGATCAGTGTCCTATTTTTAGCATCATCAATCGCATGTTCATCGGGAAGTTCGTCTGAGAAAACCGAAGCCCCCTACATTTACTCACCACCCACTGCAAAAAATGATGGCTGGCAAGTTGCTGATTTAAACCAGCTCAACATTGACCCAACGCCAATCGAAACACTAATTGATAATATTGATAATCAGCGTGCTGGATTCTTGCACATTGATTCATTGGTGATTGCTTTCAATGGTGAGTTAGTTTTCGAACAACAATTAAGAGACTCGCTAGACGTAGCCGATAGCTGGGCGGGAAATACCGATATAGATTTACATGTGATCAACTCGGTGACCAAAAGTGTCAATTCGGTACTGCTCGGCATCGCCATCGATCAACAACATATTTCGGGAGTCAATGAGCGAGTGCATGATTATTTTCAGCACAAATTACCTATCGCTAATTGGACTGATGACAAACAAGCTATCACCATCGAAAATTGGCTAAATATGCGGTCTGGCTATCAGTGGGATGAATGGAATGTCAACTACCTTAATCCAAGTAATTTAAACGCCCAAATGAATAGTGCCAGTGACCCGATCCAATTTTTGCTAGATCGCCCAATGGCAACAACGCCAGGTTCTACATTTGCTTATTCAACGGGAATTTCATTTGGTCTCGGGCGAATTATTCAACTGGCAAGTGGACAATCCGTTAATAATTATTTGGTCGAAAATTTACTCACGCCGCTCAATATTACTAAGTACGATTATTGGCAATTAGATAACCAATATCATTCTGGAAGCGCTTTATATCTAACTACTCGCGATATGGCAAAGTTTGGGCAACTGTTTTTGAACGGAGGCTTGTGGAATGGGGTTAGAATTGTCTCAGAAGAGTGGGTGAATACCTCCATTCAACAACGCGTCAATGTCAATGAGTCGGGTACCGTTGGTTATGGCTATCAATGGTGGATGGGGCAGTTCACTGCAAACGGGCAAGTTTATTCCACTTATTATGCCGACGGCTTTGGTGGTCAGTATATTTTCGTGTTTCCAGCGCTTAACTTAGTTGTCGCCATGACTGGGAGCGCCTACGATGATGGTCAACCTGAAGAACGCAGCATTCGTAATATTCTAGAACAGTCAATTTTACCAAGTTTTATTGATAATTAACCCAAACCATTGAATAGTAGGTAGCTTACGTTTCCTTAGTAAAATGACTCACTTTCATATCGTGTAAACCGACCACATTATTATGAATAAACTGGTTTAACGGGCCGCCGTTGATGGCTATCGACTTCATCTGTTCAATATTATATTCTCCAGCACCTCGCGATGTGTATAAAAAAATATCACCATTACTCAGCTCTACTCTAATGGCATCATTTAAAATATCGAACGCCGAGACGTCGGGGTCGCCACCAAAATTGATATATCGTTCCATAAATTCACCTGGCTAAAAATTCACTATTGATTTTATATCTATTCTATGACCAGCTAATGACTACTGAAATTAAGACACTGGTTATCCAATGTTTTAATTTTGCTACATACCTCAACCTACTAAGACAATTTATCGTCAAACAGTTCATCGACTGGCACCCCTAGAATAAGAAATCTGGTGGCCAGCAACTATCAAAATTCAGACAAAAGTTTGAACAATTCCGACAAATTCCCCATAAACATTGGTCTTGCGTGGAAAATTTCAGCGCTAGGCGATGATTTAATGGGAAAAAACAATTTTTCAAATAATTGCACTATGAGATTTTTTCAACAAGCTTAATTGGCTTATCCGCAATACTTGATACTTAATATTTAACCGACCAATGGGTAAATTTTGGTAGTATTTTCGGCTAATTTGGTTTTAAATGATTAATTCAGTTAGCAACTGATAGCTAATATTAAATCTCCGCAACCGCTAAGAGAGATCGCTTTTGCGCCTGGCACAGTTTTTCATCAGATGTTTTATTTGGTTGGCCCACCTGACTCCAGCTCCACTTTACCGAGGAGCAAGCCATTTACTCGCCAAAATATTAATTTTATTCAATACCAAAACCGTGCGAATAGTGAAAACCAATCTCAAATTATGTTTTCCTAAGATGACCCAAGCCGAAATTAACAAATTGACTTTGAACTATCTTAATAACCATTTTTTTATGTCTAAACAAGCGGCTTGTGCATGGGTTGGAAGTCGCGCACAAATCGAAGCTAAATTCGCTAACACAATTGGTCAATCGTTAATTGAAAACAATTTGGGCATGCCGACCATTATTGCTGTTCCGCATATTGGAAACTGGGAGTTTTTTTGGCACTGGCTACAACTTAATTATCCTGCTATCTCACTTTACAGTCCGGCGACGTTTCGACCACTTGATGGATTAATTTTAAAAGCAAGAAAACGTTTTGGTGGCCAGCCCTTCGACACTACACCAAAAAGCTTAATAAGACTCATTAAAAACCTTAAGAAAGGCGGAGTGATGATGATTTTACCGGACCAAGCCCCAAAGCTAGGCAGTGGTATTTACTCTCCTTTTTACCAACATCCCGCCTACACCATGACCATGCTACATAAGCTGATTGATAAAAGCGGCGCAGCCTTGCTATTTGGCAGTTGCATTGCGGATAGCGAAGGCAGCAGCAATTCAATATCCGGGAGTTATACCATTACCATTGAACAACCCAACTTTGAATACCAAAACCTTTCTCTTGAGCAATTTAACGCGCAACTTAATCAGCATATAGAATCAATAATAGAGCGTAACCCTTCGCAATATTTGTGGGGCTATAAACGCTTTAAAAGGCAGCCTGCCGGCCAAGAGCTTTATTTGGATGAAATTAAACGAAGAGAAAAGCGGTTAAAAAAACAGCGAACGGGTTCCACGAGGTAGATAGTTGCTTGTTTGCTAACGCATCATTCTAAACAAGGCCAACCAACGCCATAAGCGCAATACATCAGCTAAAGCCGCGGCAACATAAGTAAGTGCACACGCGCGAAGAATTTGCCGAATTGCAGGCATATATTGTTCAGGTACATATTGCCCCTTGCCTAGTATGGGTAGAGCTTTGTTAAAACTAGCATCCCACTCTTCTGGCAATATCGCCAAATAAACCAATACCGAGATAAGCAGCGTTCCAAGTCCAATCAGCAACATAATCCCTGCAACATGTGGGATTTTGATGAGCAACCCAATAATTGGGATCGCCATGAGCAAACCACTTCCAATTTTTTGTAACCGGTGAGCACTGCCTAAATACTTTTTTCTCAACCGGCTGACCGGCTCATCGCGATTGAATTGAATCGCATGACCCACTTCATGAGCTGCCACTGCAACCGCTGTGAGTGACTTGCCATTATAATAATCAGGGCTAAGCCGAACCGCATTATCCTGTGGATCATAATGATCTCCCCCCGACTGAGTGGTTTCAACCGTAACTTGCTGTAAACCAAATTGGTCCAATAAATGCCGTGCTAACTCGCTCCCCGTCCCCGGCATATTATCTCGCTCTACAGCATGTTTTTTAAGCACATACTTAACCCACCACTGAGGTGCAAACACCAATAACACAATGATGACGAGAAGAATAAGGTAAAACAAATAATATCCTTAATGCAGACGCAGGCTAACCGCTTTATAAAGTAAAGTATATTAGCATAGCAAGAGCTGAGATTGCTTCGTGCCTCGCAATGGCAATCGATCCCTGTCATCGCCTAAAAGCGGCTACTTTCGGCGCGAGGAGGCACGACGGGGCAATCCCATAACTTCGATCGAAACCCCAACCCCGAGTTGCTTCGTTCCTCGCAATGACAAATTTTTTTCTCGCAGCTCGCAATTCAACCTCCCAAAAACATCCTGAAACAACTCTCGAAAGTGTGATTAGTAAATTTACTTGACGACACATACTATTTGCCATACAGTATAAGCATACTATACGCCACACAGTAAAGATTAAACCGATGACTGATAGTGAACATTATCAAAAACTGAAGCTTGAACTACGCCGCGGGGTGCTCATTTTAGCGGTTCTGGCTGAATTACGAGCTGAGCATTATGGCTACTCATTGCGAAAGAACTTAAGTGCCAAAGGTTTAGAAATCGACGAAGGCACCCTGTACCCACTCGTCAGACGGCTGGAAAAGCAGCAGTTACTAGTGAGCGAATGGCGAATGGAGAACAATCGTAAAAAGCGTTTTTACCGTTTGTCCGAAACCGGCACACAAGTTTTAGCTCAACTCACCGAAGAGTGGTATGCGACTGAAACAACTTTAAACCAAATTCTAAAATAAAACGGCTTCCAGCCTTTAGATTGATATTAGCCGTAGCGGCTTAGGAGTAACCCATGAATATGATTCAAAACTATCTCGATAACTTTGAGAGTTATTTACCAGAGGACTCTCGGGCAGAAATTCGCCAAGAATTTGAAGCTTCACTGCTCGACCAAGTCGACGATCAAGAGTCTGAGCTTAATCGTCCCTTAAACGAAGATGAACAAGCTGAGATATTGCAGAAATTGGGGCATCCTATGAAAGTGGCTGCTGGCTTTTCACCTCACCAAGCTTTAGTGGGTGCAGAGTACTTTCCAGCCTATAAAAAGGTTTTAGCGGTCGCATTTTGGATCTATGCCGCGATCTCTATTTTACGCATGCTTCCGTTTAACATTAGTCTGGTCGATGGTTCGTTTATCACCACACCAATTGTTATTTTTTCTTCATTGGTAGAAACAGCCGTTTGGGTATTTGCATGGGTCACGTTTATTTTTTACTTGCTAGAAAAATATCAAACCAATATAGATTTTTTATATGCTTGGTCGCCTCAACAGTTATCGGGTGCGGGCATCAAATTTTCATTAAGCCGAGTTGAAACTGGTTTTGAAATTATTTTTATTGCTTTGTTTTTGAGTTGGTGGAATAGTTTGTTTGGCAGTGGTGTATTTTTTGTTGGTACCGATTTCGCTAATGCCATGAGCATGAGTGATAGCATGGCTTCAATGCAGTGGCCGGTGAATATTATTGGCGCACTCAGTATTTCGGTCTCTCTGTACAACTTTGTAAACGCAGGTTGGAATCGTTCTAGTTTGATGGTCAACATTCTTATCGCTGTCGCTGACTTAGTGATTATTGCTATTATGCTTCAGTTTGACCAATACGCAACGGTAAACCCTGATGTGGAAACGGGACGATTTGTTGGTGAATTTATTGCTAACATCGATCTGAACATTCAAATTACCTTAAGTGTCATTGCGTTGTTCGTTATCTGGGATTTAGTTTCAAGCTATAGGAAACTGTAATACTCAAGTACAAAGACGTTCTCAACATTAACACTCCGGTTTTAGTAGCAATCTAGTTTAATCCCATAAAAAACGGGCCATAAAGGCCCGTATAAATTGCAACTAACTTTATTATAATTATTTTAGGAAATGAACTCGGTTAACTATAAAGTAATTGAGTTTGTACAGTTAACAGTTGATCCAGTCTCACAAACTTCAAATGTGTAACTTGAGTTTCTATTCACTGAGTAAACTGTAGAACCGTCATTAGCTGTCGAATTATTCAAACTTCCATTGATATAAACATCGACATTAGTTCCAGTTAATCCTGACCAGTTAAGCACAGCTTCTTTATTTCCTTTTTGGCGGTAACCGCTTAAAGTCATTTCGGCTGGTGGCTCAGTACCGTCGCTCACAGTCACGGACTGACTAGAAGTATTACTTGCCCCTTCGTTATCAGTCACCGTTAAAGAAACAGTGTAAGTACCATTCGCAGCATATGTATTTGATGCCGTAGCGGTTGTCGCAGAATTTCCATCGCCGAAATCCCAGCTGTATGAAACCACAGTACCGTCACTATCGGTGCTACCAGTTCCATCAAAGCTACATGCTAAGTCAGTACAACTATTGGTAAAAGAAGACACCGGATTAAGGTTGCCTGTAGGAGGTGTGCCGCCACCACATGAAGAAGCCGCAAGATAATCGTTAGCCGCTTTAGCTTTCACTATCCCGTAGCCAAAGTAGTCGTCTCGACCTGCCGCACCTTGATCATCAGCCGTTGCTTTCATCGCAGCTCGAACATCTGCACCGGTACAATTAGGATTATTGGACCAGATTAAAGCGGCGATACCAGCAGCACCTGGAGTTGCCATGGATGTACCATCCATATAACCATAGTCTCCCGCTTCAACAGAAACAGTTGCAGTTGATGCTGCCAAAATGGCACTTCGATCTTCCTGAGCAGCACCTACCGCTGGAATAGAAGTCGTATTAGTTTCACCTAATGTTCCGTAAAGCATGCCCGGCTCATTGTTAATGATAACCGCACCGACACCCCCAGAGTTTTCGCAATTGGCTACTTTGTCAAAGAAAGAAATAACACCTCGATCAATTACACAAACTTTTCCATTGGCTCCAGCGTCCGAAGACTCGGCGGTTCCCATAAAATAAGTAGAAGCAGAAGCCGAACCAGAATTTTCCATCGCAGAAGAAGCGTAGCCCGTACCACCCGCTGTTAATGATGATAATGTTGCGCCGCCTGCTGGATAGGTTGAAAGAGTTGCAACGCCACCGACTGTGACTTCAACACCATAACCATCATCAACTTCAGTCGTTCGGTTTTTACCTCTACCAACGGTCACACTATTGGAAGGAAATTGTGAGAAGCTAGCGATATTATTATCCGCATCATTAGCGCCAATCATCATGACTGATTTGTAACCGGCAGGGTAAGAACGAACATTATTACCATCGTTACCTGCAGCCGCTAATACTAAACCACCGTTGTCGGTAAAGGTATTAAACGCATTTTCTTCAGTGCTGTTTGCTCCACCGCCACCAAGGCTCATAGTAATAATATTGGCTCCAGCTTGGTCACAAAGATCAGCAGCGTGAGCTAAATCCGATGAATAACCCCAACCAGACGCATTAAAAACTTTAATAATATGTAATGGTACGCCCGGAGCCATACCAACCACTCCAAAGCCATTGTCTGCAGCAGCAACCGTTCCTGCAACATGAGTCCCGTGAGGACCGCCGTTTTCATACCAATTACCAGTACCCGAGTCGTTATCACCGGTGATCACTGACCAGTCAAAGTCATTATTAGTCTGGTCTAGTCCCGAATCGATAACACAAACCTTTTGTCCAGACTGAAGTGTCAATTGGTTGGCTTGAGATTGATAGATTGCGTAAGGCGTTAATTGTGTTGTGGTCGGATCGCCGGCATCATCATTGTAAATAGCAAGTGGCATTCTTCGAACATCTTCTTCTACAAGCAATACATGTGGGTTATTCATTACGCCCCTGACTTCATCAATGCTCTTGCCAGTAAATGTTGCAGCAATAAAACCATTACCTTCGATATGTACATCTCCACCCACTTGAGCCGCTAGCGCCTTAACAATACCTTTACCATTGTTGCTCACCTGAATTAAGTAGCGATCGTCTTCTGCCATCGCCTGACCTGTTACTCCTAGCGCAAGCAAGGTAGCTGCAGATAACTTTGTTAACTTTGAAACCATATTGAATATACTCCAGTTTTTGTGTTGTTTAATGCCAAGCTCTCATCGATTATTGTCGTGATTCGATTTTGAGAGTGTTTTCAATTGTGGCTAGATTTGATTATTGTTTTTTCTAGCGAGCGCTCCCCCTCCTATAAAAATGGGTAGCAACGACATCCATTGTGAACAACCATTATTCAACGGAAAGACTAAACTGGAATAGTAAAATACCGACCAAAATTCGACTTAGAGCGACATTTTAAGGTGAAAATGTCGCATTATTACTGGCCTGAGGAAAGAGTGGGTTAAAACGGCAAGCTGGGTCAATCAACCCTAGCTTGCCACTTTTTTTGCAGTCGCCTAAACACTCTTCGACTTTCTTACAGCTGTTTTAGAATGAAAGTTACGACTTAATAAAGATTACAGATGAATAATGGAATCTGGATTTCCATCAGGATCGCTACTGGCTGTACCATCGGTACTCGGGTTTCCATTAGTCATCATGAGCACAGCACACGCGTGAGGTGCGGCCATAGAGGTTCCGGAAATCGTATTTGTACCGCCTTTTTTCCACAGCGAAAAAATTCCCACTCCTGGCGCAGCATAGTCTACAGGAGGGTTACCGTAGTTAGACCACGAAGCCATTTTGTCAGAAGAGTCGGTCGCTGAGATAGTCCAAACCTTATTGCCATTCGCTCTTGCCGGAGAGTGGTTATTCGCGTCATCGCCGTCATTACCTGCGGCTAATACAAAAAAAGCACCCGAAGCTTGTGATGCAGCAACCACCGCATCATCTAAAACTTGACTAATACCTCCACCTAAACTCATGTTGGCACAATCGCCCGCACTAGCATTTGCACCAACAAAATCAACACCTGCGATAACGCCAGACGTAGAACCCGAGCCCCGCCTATCTAATACTCGTACCGGCACTACCGTAGTATTTGGCGCAACGCCTAAGGCACCAATTGAATTGTCAATCGCCCCAATGGTTCCAGCAACGTGAGTCCCATGACCATTTTGATCATCCATTCCACCTTGACTAATTGAAGTGAACCCGCGACTTGAGTCAACATTTAAGTCTGGATGGTCTAAGTCGATACCCGAATCGATAACCCACGCAGTACGACCAGTCCCATCAACTGGACCACCCACTCTAGCGGTACCATAAGAAGCTTGTTGTCCGCCTCCACCACCGCCACCAGGTTTACCCTTACTAATCGATAAGATGCTATCGGGAGTCATTGAAAGAACATTGCTGTCATTTCCGAAAGCTTGTTGAGCGGCGTGGCAAGGCATGTTGACGGTAAATCCTTTAATCGAGTTCTTGTAGACATGTCTCAACGAACTTGCCGCCCTAGCTGCCAGCGAATTTGCTAATCCAGACACGTCTTCTTTATTGATACCTTGATGTAACTGAACAATGCAGCGATTGTGAACATTGCTTATTTCCGTGTCTATTGAATTGCTTGGCTTGTCAGCCATTACTGACCCAGAAAGCGCAAGTGCTACTGCACCGGATAACGTTGATAATTTCATTAATTGTATTCTCCTGCAAACGACTCGCAAAAACGGTCCAATCGTTATCACTTAAAAAAATGATTAACTTCCCTTGCAAGCCACTTACTTTAGTTAAGTTATAGTTATTGAAATACTCTGAAACGACTCTGTATAAACTGCATAGAGCGCTCATAATTATCCTTGTTGGAAGTTTATTAAATAGTAGAAATGCGACTGTTTTTCGTACAAAATCGACAATATCTCAAAATAATGATTGCTTGCTCAGAGAAAGGAGTTAAAAACTGAAACTTTGTTTAAGATGATTGTTGAAAAACTTTTGGAGTGACACCAAAGTGTTCTTTGAAACAGCGGCCGAAATAAGTTTGCGAGGAAAATCCACAGGCCTGTGCCACTAATCCAATTTGGACTTTTTGCTTTAACTGCTGTTTTGCTTTTTCTAATCGATATCGCTTCAACAATTCTAATGGACTCACATCCACCAAGGCTTTCACTTTGCGCTGAAGTTGTCTATCGCTCATTGCCAATTTATTAGCCAAATGAGTCATAGTTAATTCTGGATCTGAATAACACTGTTCAAAGTGTTGGTTCAGCTCTAACAAGAACTCGTTTTCGGGCGGTCGCTCTTCTAGGCCACCCTGCTGAAAGCTCGATTGTGAAAACCCAGTCCATTGAGCTTCATACCTTTGTTGCAACTTTCTACGAAGATTAATTTGATTATTTAATTTGATCAACAACTCTTCAGCGTCAAACGGCTTGCCTAAATAGTCTTCAGCTTCTTTCTTTAAACCTCTAATTTTACTTTTTCGATCGGTTTTCGCCGTAAGCATTATCACAGGAATATGCGAAGTGACTGAATGACTTTTTAGTTTCTGCAGCACTTCAAAACCATCAATCCCTGGCATCATTACATCACAAATAATTAAATCAGGTAAAAACTCCTCCGCCATACTTAACCCCTGACTACCATTGCTAGCCACCAAACATTGATGATGTGGAGATAAGATACTTTCTAAATGCCGCTGCATATCAAAGTTATCTTCAATCACCAACACCATGTACTTGGATTTTTTTTGTACTACGGTTGGTTCGGTCTTGTTGATCAATTGTTCGGTAGATTCTAATTGCTGAAAATTAAGCGTTGCTTCGCCTTGCTTTTTTATAAGCTGTTGTGGATTCTTTGCTTTAAGTATTTCTACAGTAAACTGAGATCCTTTGTTAACAGTAGAGCTTAAACTAAGTTGCCACCCCAAGGTTTTTACTAAATCTTTGACTAACGACAAGCCAATTCCAACTCCTGGAACAGCGTATTCGCTGACGTTTTCCGAGCGCTGAAATCGATCAAATATATTAGCTTGTTCTTGTTTTGATATTCCAATACCGGTATCTGCTACCACCAGCCGGTAAACCTTTTCTTGCTCTTCCAAGGCAACGTTCACTGAACCACCCGTTTTAGTATATTTAAACGCATTGGATAATAGGTTATACAATATCTTTTCGAACGCTTGTTGGTTACCTCGGATAAAAATCGAATCACAGATGGCACAATGAAAATCGATATTCTTATCCTTTGCGATGGTTTGATAGGACAAACACAACGGTTTTACCCAGTCTGACGCATCCAGATCTACAATCTTGATGCTTTCTGAGTTTACTCTCGACAATTCTAGTAGCTGATCAACCATATGAATTAATCGCAAGTTATTTCGTTTAGCGATTTCTAATACCGGCAATTGCTCTTTTAGGTTTGGAGTTGCAATTAGCTCATCAACTATACCGTTAACAATTGTTAGCGGTGTTCTAAATTCATGAGAAATATTGGCGGTAAATTCATCTCTCAGGTCAAGCAATTGTTGCTCTGCTTGTTTTTGTTCTCTGATATCCGCAATTGAGACGATTATTTTGTCTCGAGTAAAACTCTGTCCTTGAGACAGGCTAATATGCACAATTAGATGTTCGCCAGACCAGCAAATCAATTTAGACTCTAGCTCAAGGCCTTGGTTATTTTTCGCAAGTTGTTGGCGATAACTTTGGTAATCGAAAAAATGGTGGAACTCTTCTGTTTCTGGAACCAGCTCTGAAAAGCATCGACCAATAAGATTACTTTCTGGATATCCCAGCAGAGTTTGAGTTGCCGAATTGCAGGTCAGGATCTCGCCGGTTAGACGTAAAGTCAGGATCGGATTGTTAATCGAATCCAGTATCGCCTGATTGTTTTTAACTTGATGGTCTAATTGCTTAGTTCTTTCTTCTAGATCTTTCAAAATCTTTGAGTTCGATTGACTAATATTCGCAATTTCTATTTTTCTATTCTTGTTAGTTTCCAATAACCCAAACACTTGCAATAACGACAAAACCAGCATGATTACGACCCATACTATTTCAGTGTTCAGTACTGCTGTTGACTTTTCTATGAGCAAAAACTTATCAAAAGTTATTACAATAATTAGAATAATGCCCAAAAAGAAAATTGGACTATTAAAAATATGATAGCGTCTAAAATAATGCGGTTTTGCAACCTTGGAATTGGCTGACTTATTAAAGTGGATAGCAAGACATAACAGCAAGAAAGGTAGAAAGTTTAACCATTGCCAATTAGATGGTGACTGAGATACTGAACTCACACGAATAAAATCATCTATTAACCAAACGGCACTCGCTCCACCCAAAAAAAGATAGCTCAGTCGAAAGCTTGGCGATTCTTGATAAGCGATATGCCACCAGCGTATAAACAGATAACAGTCCATCATCGCGTAAAAATAAAATGAATTATTATGCGAATTTTGCATTTTACTCGACTCACTAGGGGCAAGAATAAAATAACTAAAGGCACCGATTAGAAAGGAAAACAAACTCAACGAAGTAATCAGGTTTCGTTTATTGACGGTTTTTCTAACATTGGTAAAGCTTTTAACCTCGATAGCTGAAACCATCAATGCACAAAAAACGAAATAGCTGATATCGGCGATCAGGCCACTATTAGTTTTTGGACCTTGAAAAAAATACCGGACAATATCGAACAGCAACCATGTGGAAAAGGCAGCGGTAATTAACAGCCAAAACAAGGGTTCAAGATTCTCGTTCCTTTCTCTCGCTTTAAAAAATGCTGCTAACGCAACAATTAGCAGCGCAATAGGTTCCGCTAAGTAAAGCACGGCCCAATAAATACTTGTTTCTTTAAAAGCAGGGATGATCTGTAGAATCAGCAACACGCTGAGAAAGGCTAAAGTTAATATAAAAGCGCTGGATTTATTCCACATTAGATCTGACTAACGAGTATTATTTCAATTAGGAGCGCCATCATCGCCAAAAGAATTTAGAAAAGCAAATCATCCTGCTTTAGCCGGAATCTGGAGAAAGCGCTTAATTGTAAAATTCACATTTCTTGATAAAAAACGTGATAAAAGTCACAGTATCTTATAAACTCGAGGGCAACATTCGACCAATCTCTGATTGCGATTTAGCTAAATTAGTTAATATTCAACAAGATAGGTGCAGTAAAATCAGTTTCGCATGTGATTGCGTTTTGGCATAAAAACAATAGAAAGCCAAATTCATATTGTGAAGGAGGGGTAATGTTAACCATTAAGACAAAAGCGATAAAGATCCTAGTCACCACAATAGCGACTGCTCTCGTAATTTCCCCGGTAATTGTTAGTACGAGTAACAAAAACAATTCTAACGCTGTCTCGCATTCAATATCAGCTGACCAAAAACTACACAAAAGTTTTCTAATAAAAGGCAAAAAGAGCCGCGAGGCTGTTCTGGCAGTTGGCGGAACGATTACCCATGAACTAAATATAATCAATAGCATTGCTGCGAATCTAAGCCAACAACAGTTCCAAGAAATTAGTAAGATGGGTGTGAATTTAACGCCTAACCAACCCGCTCGTTCATCAGGCTTAGCTTGGGGCCAACGGATTGATTACACACCGTCTTCGGCCGTTCAAATGTCGAACGCCGAGGCGCTTCATAAGGATTACGTTTTTGGTAATGGAGTTACGATTGCGGTAATAGACTCTGGGCTCAAGCCGCTTTCAGGTTTAAGGCAAGATGCTTACGGTCGTCAAAAAGTTTACGGAACTTACAATGCCATTGAAAATAAAGTCACTAACAATAGCGACGACAGCGGCCATGGCACCCACGTAACCAGCATTGCGGGCAATAGCGAACGTGATGCCTACGGTCGATACTACGGCCTCGCTCCTGACGCACGATTAATCAGTATTAAAGCCTTTGATCAAACGGGCAAAGGCAACTACGCAGATATTATTAGAGGGATTGAGTGGGCCATTACTTATAAGGACAACTACAATATTCGAGTTTTGAATATGTCTTTTAGCGCAGACCCACGATCTTTATATTGGAAAGATCCGCTGAATCAAGCGGTAATGAAAGCTTGGCAAGCAGGAATTGTGGTAGTCGCTTCCGCCGGAAATCGAAGTAATTCCCCCATGGGAATAGGTGTTCCAGGGAATGTTCCATATGTCATCACCGTAGGCGCTGTCACCGACAATTACACGCCTGATGATTTTTCAGACGACCGGCTTGCGACTTTTTCTTCTAGCGGTCCTACCTACGAAAGATTTGTAAAACCCGACTTAGTCGCTCCGGGCGGTCACATGATGGGCTTGATGGAGTCTAAAGCTGTGTTGGCTAAAGACCATCCAGAATATCACGATGGTGGTCAATATTTTCAAATGTCCGGTACCTCGCAATCGGCGGCGGTGGTCAGCGGTATTGTCGCACTGATGTTAGGACAAAACCCTGAACTTAATCCAGATGATATCAAGTGTCGCTTAATGAGTACTGCTAAGCCGGCAAGGAATGCGGAAGGGGAATGGGCTTATAGTGCATTCGAACAGGGCATGGGGCAAGTTGATGCACAGGCCGCTGTTAATAGTAATGCGGCAGGTTGTGCTAATAATGGTTTGAATATAGCAAACGACGTTGAAGACTTGCAGCACTACGCGGGCCCAACCATTTTAAACGATTCGGGACAGTACCAATTTTTAAAAAATGAACAATTGGTATGGTCTGGCATAACCAAGCAAACCTCCGGCTACACCTGGATGACAGAGCAAGCTTGGAAAGATGCATCTGCATGGGACGATGCATCTGCTTGGGACGATGCGTCCGCTTGGGATGACGCGTCCGCTTGGGACGATGCGTCCGCTTGGGATGACGCGTCCGCTTGGGACGATGCATCCGCTTGGGACGATGCATCCGCTTGGGATGACGCGTCCGCTTGGGACGATGCATCCGCTTGGGACGATGCGTCCGCTTGGGACGATGCATCAGTTTCTATTAACATTTGGGTTGAGCAAGAATAAAGATAAATAATTATCTAAACGACCAAGCCGTGTGTCATCACGGCTTTTTTGTAAGTAGTAATTGGGATAAAGATGCCACTAAATAGAACTTTCAGATATCTCTTAGCATATTGTATCTATACTCTTTTATTACTCCCAAAGTTTGCATTGGGCTTTGGATCATTTGAATTCAAACATATTTCCACAGAAATGGGATTATCGCAAAAAACAGTACAAAGCATATTTCAAGACCGACAAGGATTTATTTGGATTGGCACACAAGAAGGCTTAAATCGCTATGATGGACGAGAAATTAAAATTTTCACCAATATTCAAGGCAATTCTGCCAGCCTATCAAGTAATGTAATTAGAGATATCGTCGAAGACTCACATGGGAATCTGTGGATTGCCACTAGCAACGGTTTAAACCGATACGACACAAGTAATCAATCTATTCAGAGAATACCAATTAAGACAAGTCTTGGAGATACAGTCACAAAGTTATATAGCCTATTAAGTGTCGGAGAAACTTTACTGATAGGAACCGATGGGAATGGCGTTTTCACTTTAAATACAAACTCAAACACTTTCGAACCCCGTATTCCTTCAAATTTAACTTCGCTTTCTAAAACAGATGTAAGAACAATATTTAAGGACTCTCGAAATAGAACTTGGTTTGGGACGGACGGCAATGGAGTTTGGCTAGAGGAAAACAGCCAATTGAAACCATCTAATTTTTCGAGAGGAACTTCGAAAAAGTCTATCTCACACGACCGGATTCGTTCGATTACTGAAGATTCCAAAGGTCAAATATGGATTGGAACTCGTGGCGGCGGCCTCAATCGGTTCGAAGAAAGAACTAAAACTTTTCATCGCTATTTACACGATCCCCAAAATAGGAAATCTCTGGGTAACAATCGGGTTTATAGCATCCTCGAAGATACTCAACGGAGATTGTGGGTTGCTACTGATGGAGGGATTAGCCTACTTGAATCTGGTTCAGACTCATTTACTAGAATCGAACATTATACTTCACAGCCAAATGGACTAAGCCACAACAGAGTTCTTTCCCTATTAGAAAGTAAGGGAGGATTAATCTGGTTAGGAACGATGTCAGGACTCGATCTCTGGGATCCGGTTACCTCTAAATTTGTGCATTATCGAAGTATTGCCGAAGATAAAAATAGTCTTTCCAATAATACTGTTTATGGATTTGCAGAAAATAGTATTGGCGATATTTATGTTGCTACATTTGGCGGAGGATTAAATCAATATAAAGTCGATAAAAACCAGTGGCATCAGATTACATACTCTCTATCTAAAAAAGCTGCTAACCTAGAAAACAGAATCATGTCACTCATGGTTGACTCTCAACAAAACCTTTGGATCGGGTCATTTTCTAGTGGAGTGTCGGTACTCTCACACGAGCAAGAGCTAATGACTCATTATCAAAATGATAGAGACGATCCCACAAGTTTATCTGCTAATGGTATCACCGATATTATTCAAGACTCTGACGGTGATTATTGGATTGCAACCTATACGGCGGGACTAAATCGTCTAGATAGAATAACCAATAAGTTTACTCACTATCGTAAAGGTACAACTCATAACCTATTACAAAGCGATAGCGTATTACAAATACTTGAGGATGATGAAGGTTATATATGGCTTGCGACTGATGGTGGTGGCATATCGAGATTAGACAAAAATACCAATGAAATTATTAATTTTATGCATCAAGTCGATCAACCCAATTCTCTCACTGGTAATTCGACCTGGTCCATTTTTCAAGATAGTCGAGGTCGTTTTTGGATCGGAACTCAAGGAAAAGGTCTAAATCGTTGGGAGCCAGAAAACCGTAGAAAACTAGAAAACAATTTCCAAAGATACACTGTTGCTGATGGACTACCTAGCAGTACTGTTAATGGGGTACTTGAAGATCAACAAGGATTTATTTGGATAAGTACCAATAAGGGGGTCAGTCGATTAGACCCCGATACAGACCAATTTAAACACTACAACCTAGCACTGGAAATTCATGATAACGAACTAAACCAAGGAGCCATGTTAAGAGCAAAAGATGGTCGCCTATACTTTGGTGGATTAAATGGAATCAGTGCCTTCTACCCTACCGAAATCACTTCAAACTTAAATAAGCCTGACATAATTCTTACAAGTATTCTAAGCGAGAATAAACCTTTAAAACTTTCTCAATCTATAGCTTCGCTAGATAAAATAGAATTTAGCCATAAAGATTATCTAATAACCTTTGAGTTCGCTGCGCTAGATTATTCTCAGCCGGAAAAAAACCAATACCAATATAAACTAGAAGGCTTTGACCCAGAATGGATAGACAGTAAAAATTTAAACCGAGCAACTTATACCAATTTACCTTCTGGTCAGTATTTGCTGAAAGTTAAAGGAAGTAACAATGATGGTTTATGGAGCGACGAATCGGTCAACCTTCCAGTCACCATTCATCCCGCGCCATGGGAAACTTGGTGGGCTTTCACTATCTACTCGATTATCTTCTGTGGTCTTTTAATTCTACTCATACGATCGCAAGCTAAACGTATCGCTAATCAAGATTTATTTAAGCAGCAAGTTATAAATGAAGTTGAAGCAGGCACACGTTCAATAGAATTAGAAAACGAAATACTAAAAAAACAGCTCAATAATTATGAAATAAATAGTGCCACCGATTTAGATACAGGCCTACCAAATCAAAATTTCTTTAGTGAACAATTACTAATTAGTTTAGAAATACTCCGAAACCAAACCAAGGCTAATAATAACTTAAGATTATTTTGTGTGATTGTCAGGCTCACAACTAGCAAAACAAGTAAAAGTGAGCACTCTCAATTTATTTCGACCCTATCTGAAAAAATATACAAAGATAACAAGAGTATTCATTTGGTTGCTCGCTGGAGCGAAAACGAGATCGCTCTGTTGGGGTTATCAAACTCTCAAAGTGAAATTAAGCTCTCAATCGAGAATATTGAAATCGCTATTAATAAAGTATCCTATTCTGTTGATGTCGAAGTACCATCAAACGCTATTGGGTATACAGTGAACCCACTTAACCTTATGGATGAATACCCTTTTAAATGGGAAAACGTTTTAATGCTTACAGAACACGCGACTCGATTGGCAGACAAAGATCTAGAGAAAAGTCATGTCGGACTGCTTGCTAGCTATAGGTCTCTATCTCCATCAGTAGTTAAGACGATAATGAGCATGCCAAACCTAAGGTCGCTAAAAGAGTTTTTTGAATTAAAATCCAGCTGACTACTATTAACAGTATTGGCAACTATTCTGGTATTGTTTTATTAGAATAAATTTTTCATGCTCTCAAGGTTTAGAATGAAAGGTATTTCATTTTTTAGACTATTTTCTGGCCAAAGCTAAAGAAAGTAAGAAGATTTTGAATTAAATAACAATTTGCCGGAAATATTAACGCGAGAATAACGTTCACTTATACTATGAATTTACCCCGCAATCACATATTCCGATTAACCATTAATTAAACATTATAATTTCAGAAATCTATGAATGTACCAACTACAAAACCTGCTACATTGAAACAACTAACGGCAATAGTGTTGATTGCTTTGTTTATATTAACTAGTTGCGGAGAAAAAAGCGCTGATAATAAGTCAAGCAGAAAGCACGATTTGGGCCCTCCCCCAAAAAAGCCAGACTTTACCTCTTTTACTGATGTCAAAGACAAGAAACAAGCTTTTTTTGACTATATGTATTTTTTTATTGAAAAGGTTAATCTTGAGGTACTCGATCGAAGATTCAAGATCGAAGAGATTCTAAACAAAAAACCCTCAAGCATCACTGAACAGGAGCGCGCTTTTATTAGCGAACTGTCAGAACTCTATTTAAAAGATCATGACTCAAGCAACACCATTAAAACCGCAAAAATTTTACAACCGTACATTCGGGTTATTCCTCCTTCATTAGCGCTCGCACAAGCTGCCAATGAATCGGCTTGGGGCACCTCGCGTTTTGCAACGGATGCCAATAATTATTTTGGACAATGGTGCTTTATTCGCGGTTGTGGCTTAGTTCCTAAACAACGAAGCGATGATCAAGTTCACGAGGTGAGAAAGTTTAAATCACCCGAAGGCTCCGTAAGAAGTTATATTAGAAATTTAAATACTCACTTCACTTATGATGATTTCAGAAGAATTCGCGACCAACTTTATCAACAGGGAAAACTGGTCACCGGGCTCGAATTAGCTGAAGGATTAACCGGCTACTCCGAGCGTGGAGAGGAATACGTAAAAGAATTAAAGTCACTGATTAGAATAAACAATTTAACGGAATTTGACCGACAGTTTTGGGAGTCGGTTACTAACGAGAAGTGAATAGAGCAGCGCAAATATAACCTCAAGGCTGCTTAGTTGACTTTAATACCAAAAACATATAGCTCACAAAAGAAAAGGTAAAAAGAGAGCCGTACAGTCTAGGCTCTCTTTCTATTACCGGTTAGTTAACGTTTATTCTGACTTTCTTAGTGTCGCTAAATTCTACGTCGTTACTTGCTACATATTCAAGAAGCACTCTCTTTTTTTTTTTGAGCGACCTGAACAAAAAGAGTCGTATCCACTTCAGTGTTATTTGCCGGGTTGCAATCTGCAGTGCGCAACGAATTAGGGTTACCAACTAAAAGCCAGAATATTTATCTCAAGGTATAATGGGATTGATCGCAGGCTATGTTCAGAGATAATAGTAATTTTTGTTAGCAATTATGCTATCAACGACCTCGAAAGGGAAAAGGGGTCACGTATATTTTACTATATAAAATGCTTTCTCTAACTTAGCGATGCTCTTTTTCCATAAACCATCTTTAACTTCTTTCCCTATCTTTGTTAATGGATAACAAACGCTCCCGACATGACTCAAATTGAAATACTCTGCGATTTCTTTATAGGTCGCGCCAGAATAATGCTTGCACGCATACATTGCAAAAGCTCGATTGGCCGATTTTGCTCGCGCCTTCTTGCCCGCTATTCTTAACTCTTGAGGTGTTTCTTTGGTTATTTCTGCAACCCGCTCTAGAACCTCTTTTATGGAAGGTCTGTCTTGTAGTGCAGCTCTTAACGTTAATAGATCGACTGTCTCATTTTCTTCTTTACAGGCTTGCCTAAATTCCTTACTGCCTAGGACACCTAAGATATTACCTTTAGAATAAAAGCGCTTGATATCTTCATCAATACCCTGCTCCACAAGTCGCTGGTAGCCTTTATATCGGTGTTGAGCCCCCTGCATCTGATAGGTTTTCTCTCGAGATAGCCATGAAGGTGATTTGACTTGATTAATATAGGCAGGATAGCTAGACCAAGGGTAGTCTTTAAGCTGCTCAACCATTTTATTCTTGACCTCAAGTGGGTTTCGATGGATGTATCGCGACAGCTGCAATAAATAACTATCTTGGTCAACCAAAACGGACTTATAGCGTCCGCGAAACAGGGTACCATCTTTGCCTTTCTTTCGGTTATGCCACTGGGTGTATTTCCCGTTGATATGTTGCATGATTTGACTGAGGTTGGCTTTCGGCGTTTCAATCAACAAATGGTAGTGGTTTGTCATTAAACAGTAGGCATGAATAATCGCGTCATAGCGCTCACTGGCTTCTTTAAGGGTGGTTAGAAAGGCTTCAAAATAATCGGCATCATGGAAAATCGTCTGGCGATTGCGCCCCCGATTCATGACATGGTGAAAAGCACCTTCGTACTCTAGTCTTAGTGGTCTTGACATGCTGGATAGTATGTCATGCCGATATATCTATTACAATATACATGACCTCCTATTTCGATACATGACCCCCTATTTCGATAGCGCTCACTGGCTTCTTTAAGGGTGGTTAGAAAGGCTTCAAAATAATCGGCATCATGGAAAATCGTCTGGCGATTGCGCCCCCGATTCATGACATGGTGAAAAGCGCCTTCGAACTCTAGTCTTAGTGGTCTTGGCATGCTGGATAGTATGTCATGCCGATATATCTATTACAATATACATGACCCCCTATTTCGCTTCTTTACCCTCGCGTCGAAGCCTAGCAAAAACGGTTGTAAAAATTTATCAAACTCGAATGCAAATTGAAGAAGAGTTTAGAAATATGAAAAGTCGGCAATATGGCCTAGGCTTCAATCAAAACAAGACAACTCAACTGGAGCGAATGAAAGTTCTGGTATTTTTAGCGAGTTTTGCAAATGTCATGCTTACCATTATCGGTTTAATTGTTTACATAAAAAATGAACATGGGCAATATCAAGCTAACAAAATAAAAAACCGTCGCGTATTGTCGTTTCAAACATTGGGAATTCGAAGTATTTTAAGTAAGCGGTTTAGGGCTAAATTGCAGCATTTAAAAACAGCCATTGATGAATTAAAAATCTATACCAATGGCTTTGAATGTTGTACTTGTTAAATTTTGTGGGGATCCGTCAGACTCTGACCCCTATTTTTTCTTTTCACTATTTTGCTGAATTACAAAGATTAGATTCGCACTTCAAAATTACTGATTCAATTTCCAAAATAGGTACAGAACACATAATTACTTCTCGTTTATAATTTGGATAAGAAAAAAAAGGTTCTGTTTCTAACTGCCAAACAAAGTACATTTTGGATTCATGAACGAATCCAAAAATACAAAAATCGTCAAATGCTTCTCCAAAAGAGAGCAGATATTTTCCGCTTTCTTCCGATAACAGCACCTGAAAAATGTCTTCCTTTTTGCTTGCGATATATCCTAGCTTTAATTCTGCTCGATTGTTTATCGCTCTCCTCAGTTGTCCAAAAACTACACCATACATTTGTGGCTCTTCGAGAGTGCCAAGATAATTGTTCCCAATCCAAAGTCTAAGTCTTGCAATTCCATTCATGACTGACCTTTCGCACCACTCTACTGCGAATACTTTTTTTCTGCCTTTAATCATGTATTATTACCATCGTTGTACCTCTTTAGGAACATTATTCATTTTTATTGCACGAGGTTGACCAGAACGAGTTACACCATTTGTAGAACCGTTCCAGTGCCAGTTTCCATTTCCATCATTCTGGAACCGATGATACTCAGCTTTTCGTCCTTTACCAACTTTAGTCCACCGATTGCCATCACCGGCTCTCTTGCTTGCCTTCCAAAGCGCCCTGTGATTTTGGGGAAGAACACTCTTGGTACTATTGTACGGATTTGGTCCGGTGCCTGAAGGGTCATGATGTCCGGGGTTCTCATAATCATCTTCCGTTTCATCACCACCTTCAGTACAAAAGTCTGAGTCAGAACCACAAGGATTCCCCGTATCAGCCGGCAAAGTTGGCTCTCGCATATTACTTTTAGGGTTGAGCCTTTGAGCAAATGTACCATGTAGTGCCCACAATAAATGAAGATTTCTTCGATACATATCTCGCTGTTCGAACAACAGAAGTCCAAAGGCTAGCCCCCCAGCGACTCTCCCCAGTGCTGCTCTTGATAGCACAGGAAAGCTCATAGTTTTTGAAGCAGCATTAGGAATAATGCCTGTGATGGTAATACTGTTTAAACTTTGTCCAGTAATCATGGCAGGAACATACTCTGAATCACTTCCACTCTGTGGAGTACTCGTGCTGCTGCTTTCTTCAACCACCTTCATGGTTGTTTCTGTAGCACCTGTTTTGGGAATTACTGGTGCAACATAGGCTCCAATGCTTATCGATTGAAGACCTTCCTTAGTCGCATTTTCCAACTCGGGGATACTTTTACTTATTATTTGCCTCTGTGTGGCAGTAATGGTTTTAGTCCCATTCTCATATGCGAGCTCAATTCTATATTTTATGTGATCTTTTCTATTCCATATCGTTCTCCAACCAAATCCGCGGCCACCTCCAGTAGATGCTTCATATCCACTAGGGTCCGTCCCAGCCAACGGATTATTCATTATATACGAATAAGGATTCATACTCTGTGAATTACCTGGCTCCTGGATAAACGGGTCAACAGAGAGGAATCGCCCAAGGTTATAATCATAAACCCGTCCATTCATATGGATCAACTCAGCATCATCCAAATGCTCATGGTCAGTAAATCCGCGTCTCGAGTGCTCCTCATAGGCTTCTCCAGTGGCAATTTCAAGGTCTCTAACCGCCGTTAGCGTGGCAGGACTCACTGTTTCAAATGTGCCCTTTCTCGGCTTTCCAAACGGATCAAAACTCTTGTTATCCACCACATCGCCATTTTCATCAGTAATGGTCACGACAGAGCCCAATCGGTCTCGATGCACAAAGCCAATTTTAAAGCCTGCATCAGGACCACCTATCGTTTCGGTAACAATCGCATCCCCTAGATAACTACGCTTTTTTGTCACACCATCTTGGATGATTTCTTCATACGATTTGTCGATATAAATGGTGGTTTCAGTGCCACTAGGAAGACCTGTTTTGACTTGCTTATAACGCATTTGGTCAGCGCCGTAGCTAAAGGTGCTGGTGATACTGCCTTTTGTAATTGTTAGCGGTTTATTAAATGCGTTGTATGTAAGTGTTTTACCATCACCACTGGTCATATTGCCGTTGAGGTCATATTGGTAAGTTGCCGTTCCACCGGTGTTTTTGTTGACGCTAATTACAGCATTAGGACCGGCATTATCAGTAGTTCTGCTAATGTCTCCATATGCAAACCCACTGCCAAAATCCCCTTTGCTGGTGATATTACCAACGGCATCGTAAGCGTAACTCACTGAAGAACTAACACCATCAATTAGCTGTGACGATAAAGTTAACCGATGAACATCGTCATAAAGGTAAGTTTCTTCTGATTCAATCACGCTGCCGCTGCGGATATTTTCCACAAGTTGTCGTTCGAGATTTCCAAAATCATCATACTCATAAGCAATTCGATGACGTTGAGAGCTGGACGCATCGGTTTCGGCAAGCACGAGTAGCATTTGCCCAGTCTCTGGGGCGTATTCTCGAGTTTCATTAATGATCCCATTAGCCTTTGCCGCCGCGATTAGATTTAAGCGAGCATCCATTTCGGTGACTTCTTGATACACATATTGAGAGGACGCATTCAATGATTTAGTCACATACCCATAGTCATTGTATTGCGTTTCAAGCGTAATACCGGATACCGTTTGGCCCCCTTTAACACGACCATAAAAACTATCGTACTGAGTGGTTTGAGTATAAGAATCTACTCCGATATTGGTAGTCACACTGCTGGGTCGACAATAGTCATCATAGGCATAAGCTTTATTGAAAGCATCAGCGCCGGAATCTTCGCGAACCTCCGATTGAATAGCTCCGGCACAAAATTCGCCCGTGCCACCCTTTGAAGCAGAATCGAAGGTAAAGGTTGCTTCCGGTATACCTCCCGCAGTCCTAGATTCGAGTCGCCCAGTTGCGTCGTATTCATATTGCGTAACAACCGACAGTGCATCGGTCTCTGATTCGATTTCACCAAAAGCCGTATACTCAAAAGACTTCTCGCCCATATTGGGATCATCAACGTAAAGCTTTTGTCCAAGCGCATTATATTCTGCCGTAATAGGGTTGCCATTGGCATCCTGAAGCACTATCGGGTTACCTTGAGAGTCGTAAGCATATTCAGTGACACCACCAATGGAATCAGTGGTTTTCATTAACTGACCAATACCGTTATAAGTGCGACTCATTCTTGGCAACGTTTTCGTTGTCCCAACCGCATCGATAGTGGTTTCATGATCACTATAACCATAGGTCGTGGTAAACCATTGGCCTGCAGGTTCATCCATTCGCTTCTCAAGCAACCTGCCTTGTGCGTCAAATGAATTCCAGTGCATTCCCGTATCTTCATACAGATCTTTGTCGTCGTAGAGATAAGGGATTGATTCAAATACTTTACGGCCTAGTTTGTCGTACTCCGTCCTTACAAGAATGAGTTTACCGTCAAATCCTTCGGTAGTCGCAACCAGCACTCGATTGAACTTATCTTTATAGAGCGTCGTTTCAGGTGCACCCGCGGTAGTGGTCGTTACCTTATAACTGATCAAATCAGTAATATCTGCAATGCCCAAGTTAGAGAGCAAAGTTGACTCAATATTCATCACTTCGGTATCACAACCGCCATCACATAATGCGAATCGGCTATAGGCGGGTTGCCCTGTTCCAACAGGCGGAGTGACTTGTTCAATTCGACCAAATAGGTCATAGAGCGTTTCTGTGGTTAAACCATTTGCATCAGTTACCGACTCAACTTGACCATGCTCAGGGAAAGTGGTGGTGATCACTTCGTGTCCTAAATCATTAGTCACTTTATAAACGAAATAACCTTCTTCACTGCCTGACCCACCGTCACCATATCCATCTTTAGTGTAAACCGTGGTGACGGTACGAGCGTTGGCACTGTCATTTACTTCATAGGTAGAAATAACATCCGGTAAACCATAAGTGGTGTATTCAGTTTCCACCACCGTTGATTTACCACCACCTTGCTTAGGTGTTACCGTGACCGTTTCTGGTAAACGATTAGTTGTCCAGGTATAACTCGTTTCAACTTCTTTGGTCGGATCTAAAGTCGCATCATGCAGCGCGGAACCTGTAGTCGTTTGGCTAGTAACAGTAGTTGTATTAAGTTTGTCAATCCACCATTCGGATTCATCTGCCGTGTCATAGGTATTGACTGTGGTAACTAACAACTGGCTGAAAGTACTGCCCGTATTAATCGTTTGGGTAGAGGTTAAAACGTTCCCATAAAGGCTATCGACATCTGCTTCATTGATCGTAGTGGTTTTGACGGATAACGGGTTGGTACTCACCACATCATAAGTGGTTGCGACACTCTCTGCGGGGACTACCCAGTAAATATCTGAGTTGAATGTATTAACATCAAAATAAGTAATGTTAGTGCTACTGATTTGACTGCTAGAACAAAACTCATCACTTGAAGTTAGACATGTAGTCGCCAGTTCAATTTGTCCCGCTTTGGGGAAAATCTGATGGAAGTCAGTAACAGCACGAATATCACTCTCATTATCAACAATAATCGTTCTAAACCCTTGGAACCCTCTTCCTTTGCGATTGTAGATCGCCTCTTTATATCGATAAGTGGTTTCGTTTTCACCGCCAATGCCATCGGACTCATAGAAATTGGTGACCACTGGCATGCTCGATGTGAAATAGAAATGTTCACGGGCTGGGTCTTCGTTGGTGTACCAGTCTTCTCTGTCTAGTGGCACAGTGTAAAGCGGCGCGCCATTCACAAAATCTGGCCTAGAAATTGGTGCATATTCCCAACGTGCAACACGGCCTAACCCATCTTCTGCTCGTTCTATGGTGTCAGCATTTTTGGCCAAATCATTGGCTAAGTTCCTTTGTGAATAGAAGTTATCACCTGGGCTGGTAGTATCGAACGAAACATTAAAAAAAGCATTAGGTAAAAAGTCTGCTCCACGCCCCTCGACATCTAAGAAGTCTCCCTCTAACTGAATGTTATGCCTTGCTATAAAGTTGTTCTTGGTTCGAAAAAAGAAATCAAGACTACCGTCGCTGTCATAATCAAAAAAGCTGAGAGATCTAATGCTGCTTCCGTCAATAAAACCCAAATCTGTTAACGGTGCGTAGGCGACATTTTCAATCACTCTTGAATTGTTATATTCGTCAGTAGCCGTTGCTTCAAAATCCAACACACTCCAATGGAATCGTCTAAAGTCATATTGACTCCAATCCACTTCAAAGGTATCGCCAGTTGCACTTTCTAAATCGTCTTGTTCGAAGTTGTGAATATCATCATCACAGGTTTCGAAACGGACTGTTCGTGAAGGTGTATTGAGTAGAAAACCACTAGCGTTGATACACAGGGAATCATCACTCGTAGTAGGCACCAGTAGCTCATCTGCCCCGTCACCATCTAGATCAGCAACGTGCATCGCGCCAAAGGTTGCTTGAATTTTAAAAGTGTTAATTGCAATATTTCGTTTGTGAATACCGGTATCAGTTCCAAGTGATTTTTCAACGGCAAAAGTCCGATCCCCTTGATTCATTCGGACTCGCCAATCAAAATTGTTGGTGGTTACTTCAACGGCTCGAACAAAATCTTTAAGACCATCACCATTAATGTCTGCCCAGGTAAATTGATTGAGTCGATTGTTGGTAGGTAAACTCAATTGAGTGGCATCTCGCTCAGTATAGTCGAGACTGCCTGAGCTATTTATTGAAGTAAATGCAATTGAAACGGCAGTGTCTGATGATGAATCCACGATAGCGAGATCTTGTAAACCATCGCCATCCAAATCCATCAACGATGCTGACTGTGATGTTTGACTTGAAAAAGTGTACAGAATTTCTGGGTCATCGAAATCAATATTTCCATTGCCTTTGTTAAGGTAATAGGCGACATAAAATGTGCCATTAATCCCCAATCGCTTGAATAATATATCCTGATAGCCATCACCATTAATATCCGTGACTTCAATTTGCTGGCCTATTTCAATACGGTCATAATTGGTGGAGAGTACAAAGTTTGTGTCGGTCAATACTAAGTTAAAATTTTCGTCAAACTGGTAATAGATCAAACTGTTGTCGCTATCATCCATATTGATAAAATCGGTGACCCCATCGCCATTAATATCACCATCAATGCCCGCGTATATCTGAGCGCTTAAAGACGCATCGGTACTTTGAGCTTTCAATACGTATTCACCTTCCACTAACTGATAAACATCGACATTAAATGCATAAGTAGATAGTTGACCCGAGACAGGAATTTCGTAGCGTATTAAATGTAAGACCTCTGATATTCCGTCACCGTTAACATCTTTCATTCTAATAAGATCGTCACTTGTGAAATTGGTTATCTCATCATAAAGCCCGCTTGTTCCATCACTAGATTGTTCCACATCCCACGCGATTGCAGGAGTATACGTATCAAATTGAGTGACTGGCAAACAAACATCAGTACCATTTTCAACCGCACATTCTTGTACGCTATCCGGAATAGTTCGTTCAGAAGTATCACTCTCAGATGCTGCGTAATTGAGGTAATAGTTTCGAATAGGTGAACCATTGTAGGAAGTAGAAATTGATTCCAACAGTTTGGTGCGTTCCGTTTTACCACCTGCCAAATAGGAGAAACTGCGATCTGAGCGAGCGCCCGCTTGGTAGTTAAACTCAACTATTCGATCACCTGCGTTGGCTCCGATGCCGGTATACTCGATCGACTCTAGAAGATGTTCGCCTAACCCATAAGTGGCGTAATTGTAGATAATACTATTCGACGATTGATCTTCCTCACGGGCGATTGCCCAAGAAAGATTTTCAGTTCGGCCGTCGGCACTGTGTCTAGCGTCGGACCTATTGCCATAGTAACCAATCCGTCCGTTTTTGTGATAAACCGTGAATGAGCTACTAGCTGAATTAATGCCGCCGCTTTGAACTACTTTAACAAAGGTATCTAACTCAGTTCGGTAAATAGCTCCGCCAGAACCATAATTGCCTGATGTCACAATAAGCCGTTTACCATCGAGACATAAACGATCTTCATCAGCATCATAAGTCACACCAAAGTTTAACTCGCCATTAACCGCCGCAATCTGACCACA
Source organism: Kangiellaceae bacterium (assembly GCA_965230525.1). Taxonomy (GTDB): domain Bacteria; phylum Pseudomonadota; class Gammaproteobacteria; order Enterobacterales; family Kangiellaceae. The sequence continues at coordinate 1,186,207 of OZ246008.1, read as the reverse complement.
ACGATGAATGGATGAGCCAACACCTAGGCTCCAGCCAACGCCTGCGATGCCATTTCCGCTACGCGATGAATAGTTAAGTGATACGCTTGGTTGCATTCCCGCGCGGCCTGGTGGCAGAGCAATAGGAATAGTGTAGTTGGCAGCGCCACCGGATACGCTCGCTTGCCCTTCAAGTGCACCAACAATGTCATGATCCAAAATGATGGGTGACACTGGTGCTGCGTCAGCAACTGTCGCGAATTCGGCTGCTGCATAAATGAAGTCGATGAATCGGCGATTAACGTTTATCAAAATGATGAAATCATAGCGATGGAATTGATGAATGTGTCGAATAGTCAGCTACAAGAAAATTTAAACACCCAGCCAAAAGAAGTTATTCAATCATCAACTAAACCAACCGTATTAGTCATTGAAGATAACGATGACATGCGGCAATACATTGTTGAAAGCATTAGTGAGCAGTTTAACACCCTAGTGGCAGTGAATGGTCAGCAAGGTGTTGAGTTGGCAACACAGGAAGTTCCCGATTTAATTATCAGTGATATTATGATGCCAGTAATGGATGGCTATCAAACCACCAAAGCATTGCGTGAGACACAAATTACCAATCATATACCGGTAGTACTGCTGACTGCACGCGGTGATAGAGATAGTCGACTGAGAGGCTGGGAAGAAAAGGCCGATGAGTACATCACCAAACCATTTGATGTGGAAGAATTAATTATTCGAATTTCGAACTTAATTGAGATCCGGAATATTTTGAAACGTCGCTTTAGTGAGACGGTTTTCGAAAAAACCGAAGAAACATTAGAATCACCTGAGGAGGATTCAGGTAATCTTTCTATAGTCGAAATAAATACCCAACGACTGCAACAGGAATTTATCGAACAATTAAATCAGCATATTGAGTCGGTTTACATGGAAGCCGAGCTCACTGTGGTTGATATCGCTAAAGCCATCAATATGAGTGAGCGTCAGTTCTATCGAAAATTAAGAAGCGTTATTGATATGACGCCTTCGGAATATTTACGACGTTTTAGATTAGAAAAATCAAAAGAAATCTTGCGCTCAGGGAAAACCGCTAACTACACCGCATTTGAAGTTGGATTTTCATCACAGGCATATTTCAGCCGTTGTTTTAAGGTGCAATACAATATGACACCAAAACAGTTTGTTAATCAGAAATAGCATGACGGCTATTTCGTTAGTTAATTGTTGGTGTTCACAAATCACACTAGCCAACTGACCAGTTAGACCAACTTACTCTCTTGTTGTCGTTTTAATGAGTTCGCTATTTTGCTAAGCGTCCCCACCAACTACTCTTAACTTAGCCACTTTTTCCGAGCGATGAATATCGTTACAAAGATTAACCAACGCTTTGGCAGCAGAGCGAATAATATCAGTTGCTAACCCCATACCATGAAATGTTTTCGCAATTTCTTGATTTTTACATTCTGCCACAATATTGACCTGACCTAATGCATCAGTCCCTTCCGAAGTCGATGCAACTTTAAAATCTTTGATTTCAATTTGGTAACCAGTCATTCGACTAATACAACTACAAATTGAATTAACGGGTCCATTACCTATTGCTGCCTCCTTGATCACTTTATCGCCACAACTTAGTTCAACGGTCGCAGTGGCACTATTTTCAGTTCCTGCTTGTACTGACAATGATTTTAAACAAAAGTAGTCATCCTCAGTATCAAGGTTAGTAAAAAACACTAGCGCTTCTAGATCGTAATCGAACACTTGGCCTTTTTTATCAGCTAACTTTAAAAAGCTTTCATACAGTTTATCTAAATCATAATCGACTTGGTCAAAACCGAGCTCTTCTAGTCGATGCTTAATCACGTGACGCCCTGAGCGAGAAGTTAGGTTTAATTTATTAGTATTTAATCCAACGGTTTCCGGTGTCATAATTTCATAAGTATTCTGACTTTTTAATACGCCATCTTGATGAATTCCAGAGGAATGGCTAAAAGCATTACTACCCACAATTGCCTTATTGGATTGAATTGGCATATTGCAGAGTTTAGAAACCAATTGGCTGGCGCGATGAATTTCCTTTGAGTTGATGTTGGTGGTCAAGCCTAATTGGTCTTTACGAGTATTGATGATCATCACCACTTCTTCTAAAGAACAGTTTCCAGCGCGTTCACCAATGCCATTGACTGTGCATTCGATTTGACGAGCACCCGCTTGTACTGCGGCAATTGAATTGGCCACCGATACCCCTAAATCATCATGGCAATGAACCGATAAAATTGCTTGATCAATGTTCGGAACGCGATGAATTAAGGACTCAATGATCTTGCCGAATTCTGAAGGCAGGGTGTAGCCGACGGTATCCGGAATATTAATAGTTGTTGCGCCCGCCTTTATCGTTTGTTCAACCATACGACACAAAGCATCAATTGGTGTGCGTCCAGCATCTTCACAAGAAAACTCAACATCATCGGTATAATTTCTTGCTCGCTTAACGGCTTTCACAGCCATCTCTACAACATCATCAAATCCTTTCTTTAGTTTATTTTCAATATGAATGGTGGAGGTTGCTATAAAAGTATGAATTCTAAAAGCCTCTGCGACTTTCAACGCTTCTGCAGCAACGTCAATATCTTGGTCGATTGCCCGAGCAAGACCTGCTACTCTGCTTTGTTTAATTTGTCGCGCGATGTTTTGTACCGATTTAAAATCGCCTGGAGATGATACAGGGAATCCCGCTTCGATCACATCGACACCCAGACGCTCCAAAGCCATTGCAATTTGCAATTTTTCTCGCGCGCTTAAACTCGCTTGCAGCGCTTGCTCACCATCTCGTAAAGTTGTATCGAAGATGATGACATTGTTACTCTTGTTAAAAACTTCACTGGTATTCATATGGTTTCCTAACCTATTTCTTTATCAATCCGAAACACAATTCAATGTGGCAATCCGGTTCTTGTCATTGCAAGCACAGCGCGGCAATCTCATTCCTGTCATTGCAAGCACAGCGCAGCAATCTCATTCCTGTCATTGCAAGCACAGCGCGGCAATCTCATTCTTGTCGTTGCGAGCACAGCGCGGCAATCTCATTCCTGTCATTGCGAGCACAGCGCGACAATCTCATTCTTGTCATTGCAAGCACAGCGCGGCAATCTCATTCCTGTCATTGCGAGCACAGCGTGGCAATCTCATTCTTGTCATTGCGAGCACAGCGCGGCAATCTCATTCTTGTCATTGCGAGCACAGCGCGGCAATCTCATTCTTTTCATTGCAAGCACAGCGCGGCAATCTCATTCCTGTCATAGCGAGCACAGCGCGGCAATCTCATTCTTGTCATTGCAAGCACATTAAAAATTACTGACCGCCAATTTCTTTCACCACGGCTTCAATGGCTTGCTGTGTGGTTAAATGACTGCCGGCTTTCAAATCGATCGGTAAAATATCTTTTGCTATCACTGTCTCAACGGCTTGCTCCACGGCGTTCGCTTCATCGACAAGTTTGAGCCATCGCAACATCATCGCAATACTTAAAATGCTTGCATAAGGGTTTGCAATTCCTTTCCCCGCAATGTCAGGAGCTGATCCGTGAATGGGTTCAAACAGTCCATACCGGTCACCAACTGATGATGAGGCTAATAGTCCCATTGAACCTGCGAGCACACTTGCTTCATCCGATAGAATATCTCCAAACATATTTTCAGTAAGGATCACATCAAACTCTGAAGGTGATTGAATTAGTTTCATCGCGCAGGAGTCGACCAATTGGTGATTAAGCTGAATATCAGGAAATTCTCGCTGTCCGATTTTTGTGACGACTTCTCGCCAGAGTTTTGATGTTTCTAAAACGTTCGCTTTGTCTACAGAAGTAAGTTTTTTACTTCGCTGATCGGCTAGTTCAAAAGCCACGCGAGCAATTCGTTCAATTTCAGAAACTGAATATTTACATTCATCAGTTGCAAAACTATCGTGTCGAGCCTTTTCGCCAAAATAAATTCCACCGGTTAATTCCCTAACAATCACAAAGTCAGTACCCTCTAATATTTCTGATTTGAGTGGAGATGCAGATTGTAATTGCGGAAACATGCACAAGGGTCGAATATTGGCATAGACCGCTAACTCTGCTCGAAGCTTTAACAAACCTTGCTCGGGTCTTATCTCGCAGTTATCCCACTTTGGCCCACCAATTGCCGCCAAGAATACTGCATCAGCCTGTCGACATGCGTTTAATGTGTTCTCAGGAAGAGCACTGCCAGTGGCATCAATCGCAGCACCACCAATCAGCTGCTGCTGTATTTCAAATTGGTGTCCAAACAAGCTCGCCACTTGATTTAATACAGGCTTAACCGAAGCCTCTATTTCGGGACCGATCCCATCACCTGGTAAGCTGACAATCTTGAACTTCATGCGGATTCCTTTTGGGTTTGTTTTTCATATTGTTCGATTTCATCTAGCTTGCTAAGCAAGAAATTCAATTGGTCTAAACCATTTAGCAAACAATATCGAGCAAATGCTTCGATCTTAAATTCAAAACATTGGTTATCACAGGTGATGGTTTGTTGAGCTAAGTCCACGCGGATTGCTTTAGTATGTTGCGCTAAAAGAAACTGGTGTTGTTGTGGACTAACTTGAATGACTAACAAGCCGTTTTTTAATGCATTGTTAGAAAAAATATCAGCGATCGAAGAGCTAATTACCACTTTAATGCCATAGTCTAGCAGTGCCCAAGGTGCATGTTCTCTTGATGAACCACAACCAAAATTATCGCCTGTTACCAACACTTGTGCGGCGCTACATGTTGGTTGGTTGAGTACAAAATTAGGATTGGGTTTCCCATCACTTAAGTAGCGCCAGTCAGCAAATAAATGTTTGCCGAGCCCTTTTTTGTCGGTAATTTTTAGATGATCTGAACCAATAATTTGGTCGGTATCGATATTATCGATTTTTAATACCACGACTTTGGAATCAACGGCCATCAACTTATCCATGCGATCGTACCTCCGATCTATTTTGAGCTTCATTCAATAACTCACGTGGGTCAGTCACTTTACCTGTAACAGCGGCAGCAGCCGCAGTGAGAGGGCTTGCCAATAAAGTCCGTCCGCCTTTTCCTTGTCGCCCTTCAAAATTCCGATTACTGGTGCTCACGCAAAACTGTTTATCTTGGATCACATCGCCATTCATTCCTAAGCACATCGAACAGCCGGGTTCCCGCCATTCCGCCCCTGCACTCAGAAAAATCTCAGCTAAACCTTCTTGTTCTGCTTGCTGTTTGATTTCATGCGAACCGGGAACAATCAAGGTGCGCACATGACCAGCCGTTTTTCGATGTTTAAAAATTTTTGCTGCTTCGCGCAAATCACTGATTCGTGAATTGGTACAACTGCCAATAAACACCACATCGACTGATTGACCTAGTAGCGACTGTTGCACGGCGAATCCCATATACTCAAGCGCTTGAGTTTCGTTTTTACTGGGTATTACTTCACCAATCTTAATCCCCATTTGTGGATTGGTTCCATAAGTGATCATGGGCTCTATCTGTGATGCGTCAATTTTTATTTGTTGATCAAACTGAGCCGTTTTATCGGTATAAAGTTGTTTCCACTCAGCTAATGCTTGATGCCACTGCTCTCCTTTGGGAGCAAATTCTCGCCCCTTTAAGTAATCAAAGGTTTTTTGATCTGGCGCGATCATTCCCGCCTTTGCCCCAGCTTCGATCGACATGTTACAAATGGTCATTCGTTGTTCCATATCAAGCTGGTCAATCGTACTTCCAAAATACTCAATCACATGACCGGTGGCACCACCAATGCCTATTTTTTGAATAATGGCGAGAATAATGTCTTTGGCGGTGACACCTTCTGTTAGTGTTCCATTAATTTCAATGCCAAAGGTTTTGGGTTTTCGCTGCAAAATACACTGAGTTGCAAAGGTATGACCAACTTCACTGGTTCCAATTCCAAATGCTAAAGCACCAAATGCGCCATGAGTACTGGTATGACTATCACCACAAACGATGGTTTGTCCCGGCTGAGTGATTCCGCGTTCCGGCCCGATAACATGCACAATACCCTGCTTTTTATCACCTAGCTGATAAAGTGAAACGGCAAATTCTTGGCAATTCTTTTTCAATTGCTCGACTTGATTTTTTTCTTGTTCACCAAAAAACTGATACTCACCGGCATCATTTGGTTTGCTGGTTGGGGTGGAATGGTCACAAGTCGCAAACGTTCGATCGGGGCGTCTCAAAGTTAAGTGATTATCGCGCAGCATTTGAAAAGCCTGCGGCGATGTCACCTCATGGATCAAATGAGTATCAATATAGAGAACAGCGGGGGTTTCATCGGTTTCTGGAATAACACAGTGCCGTTGCCACACCTTTTCAAATAAAGTGGCTACCATCGACCTTTGCTCATAAAGCCAATCGGTTCATATTCAAAAACATCAACATAGCTATTATCAGGCGTGTTATCTTGCACCGCCACGCTTTCTGCGGCTCGATGATTTCGCTCTGCCTGGGCTAGCTGGTTCGAATCATTTACCGCATTAGCATAAGCTTCTGTTGGCTGCTGGTTACTAGAATTAACCGTCATCGAGTCATATTGTTGTGGATATTGCATAAGTCACCTTTAAGTTTGCTATGGTCGTTATTCTCACTAAATTTCTTCCGCTTAATTTCTTACCAAGTTTTTTTCTAACTGATTTTTTACTTGATTCGATTTTGCTGACCTATTGGTAAAAAAAAACCCCGAAGCTTTTCAGTTTCGGGGTTTTGATTTTTTTACATATTTTAGGTACGCAAAATCACCCCATCGGTGGACCGAGGAGGAGAATAATCACTAAAATAGTAGTCTGCTTGATTGTATTCATGGTTTAAACTTAGTCGCTTTAAGAATTTAGTTCAAGACTATATAACCTTTCGATATGGGTATCTGGATATTTTTTTCTCTTTAGTTGTTATAACCAGAAACTATATCCTAAGCTCGGCAATGCATTTGACAATCAACTCGTTCAGGTCCAAAGTAAAGCTAACGGCTATTTAGCTATTAACAGGGCAATGATGATGGCGAATTTAAATTTGACTATCAATGGATGTTTTTTAGTTTTACTCATCTCTTATTATTTGGTCATTGGCCTATTATTCGGTTGAATGGATCGAGCTTACTCACAACAATGTGTAAGTTTTGTCTAACGGCTAAATCTATTTTAAGACTAAGTCCATTTTTGAATTTGATAGCGACAAAAAGAAATGCCCAAAGCATTGTAAGCAAGGCAATTAGTACAAACATCACTATGAATACTCATTTGAATATGATTTTGAATACAAATATGAATACGATTATAAGCTTGAATACAATTATTACCATGATTACCGGCATGATGGGCATTTCGACCATGACCATTCTGCTGAAATCGGGCTGACGACTTATAATAGTTCACCAACAAGCCCGTGATTCAGTTAAGAGCCACGGGCTTTTTTGTATGAACAATAAAAGAATTAATGAACTAACCAATATCACTAAAAGAGTAGGTAAGCACAATGAAGGTTTTAAAGTTTGGAGGCTCCTCATTAGCGAATGCTGAAAAATTTATTTCTGTTGCTAAATTGATCAGCGAGGAGGCAACCAACGGCCAAGTGAGCGCGGTTCTTTCTGCACCGCAAGGAATCACAAATCAGCTCGAAGCTTTACTCACGGGTTTGCGCAACAACCAAGAAATTACTCATGTTGAAACGATTATTAAGCAGTCAATTGACGCAATCGCCAATGACTTAATCGCGGCGTTGAATCCAGAAAACCAACTAAATTCAGATCTAAAACAACAGTATACTCAACTCGACCGACTCATCGAAGGTGCTAAACTTCTAGGTCATTGTCCGGAGCAAACCGCCGCGCAAATTCTCACTCTGGGTGAACGCATCAGTATTCTATTTTTATCTACGATATTTAACAATCAATCGCTAGACGTGACTCTCATTGAACCGGAACAATTCTTGATTGCAGAAGACCAAGCTGGCGATCCTTTAGCAAACATTCCGCTGAGCAAACAGAAATTTGCCGAGCGCTACAATCAGTTTAGTCAAATTAGCCTAATGCCGGGATTTGTTGGAATTTCGCCCCAAGGTTGCACAACAACTTTAGGCAGAAATGGCTCTGATTACTCGGCTGCTATTCTTGCGGTATGCGTTAATGCCAGCGTTTGCGAAATTTGGACCGATGTGGACGGGGTTTACAATGCCGACCCAAGGTTGGTGGCTGAAGCTGAGCTTGTTGAACGCATGAGTTTTAGTGAAGCGATTGAGCTTTCGTATTTTGGTGCAAAAATATTGCACCCTAAAACCATTACACCACTGAGTGCCCACGATATTCCTTGCTTGATAAAAAATTCACTTGCACCGGAAAAACCCGGCACTTTAATTTCACAGCAATCTACCACAGAAACCGCCGTTAAAGCGATTTCCAGTTTAGATGATGTAGCGATGATCAATGTCGCTGGCCCTGGTATGAAAGTCAAAGTTGGAATGACAAGTCGAATATTCTCAGCTTTAGGTAGAGCTAATATTCAAGTCATTTTAATTAGCCAATCTTCTGCGGCCTATCGTATTAGTCTCTGTGTTTCAGCTAACCAGGCCGAGCAAGCAGTCGATTGCTTACGCCATGAATTTGAGTTGGAACTCGAAAACTTGCGAGTCGATCCCATTGAGATCATCGAGGGCTTGTCCGTCGTTTCATTAGTTGGCGATAATATGCAGCAACAGCGGGGCATAGCTGCAAAGTTTTTCTCATCGCTTTCGCAAGCTGGTGTCAATATTATTGCAATTGCGCAAGATTCATCTGAGCGGAGCATTTCCGCAGTAATTAGAAATTTAAGAACCGATGATGCTGTGCGAATTTGTCATCGAAATTTATTTTTAAAACGTTTTAGTATTGATGCCTTTGTAATTGGCTGCGGCACGGTGGGCAGTGAACTGCTTAATCAAATTAAACAACAGCAAGCGTTCTTACTCGAACGAAATATCGAATTAAAGGTGTATGGTATAGCCACCAGCAAAAAACTGTTATTAACACCCGATGGCATTGCGCTCGATAAGGATTGGCGCGCTGAGTTGCAACAAAGCACCGCTCAATTCAACTTGCAACAACTTAATCAATTTGTTGAACAGAACCACTTACTCAATCCCGTTATCATTGACGCCACCAGTAGTGAATCGATCGCAATGAGTTATGCCGACTATTTAAGTGCTGACTATCACGTTGTCACCGCCAATAAAAAGGCCAATACCACCAATATCGACTATTACTATCAACTACGCAAAGTAGCACAACAACAAAAACGCCGCTTTTTGTACGAAACAAATGTCGCTGCGGGTTTACCTGTAATCGACAATTTACAAAACTTGCTAGGTGCAGGTGATCAATTGGTAGAGTTTGAAGGTATTTTATCGGGCTCGTTGTCATATATTTTTGGCCAGCTTCATCAAGGCTTAAGTCTAAGCCAGGCGACAAAAAAGGCAAAGGAACTCGGTTATACTGAACCAAATCCTGCTGAAGATTTGAGTGGTTTAGATGTCGCCAGAAAGGTGCTCATTATCGCGAGGGAAGCAGGCTTTCAACTTGAACTGGGCGATATTGAGTTGCAGTCTATTCTAACCCCCGAACTAGCAAAGATCAGTTCGAGTGAAAAATTTATGCAAGCGCTTCCGGCACTTGATCAAGCCGTTCAAGAGCAAGTCAGCGATGCAGAAAAGCAGGGTAAACTGCTCAAATATATTGCGCAGATTAAGCAAGGCAAATGCCAAGTAAAGATTGTCGCTGTCAGTGCCGACCATCCACTGTATGGTGTCGATGGTGGTGAGAATGCATTAGCCATGCATACGCGTTATTACCAACCGACTCCGTTTGTGATTAGAGGATACGGCGCTGGCGCATCGGTCACTGCAGCCGGCCTATTTGCTGATATACTAAGAACATTAGTTTGGGACTTGGAATAGAGTAATGAACCAATCAAATGATTTTTCACCGGTTTCGGTATTTGCGCCAATATCAATTGGGAATTTGAGCATCGGATTCGATATTTTAGGTCTCGCAGTCAAACCAATTGACGATCAAAAGCTCGGCGATCGAGTACACATCGAACTCTCTCAAACGGACCAGCTAATTTGTACCGGTAGCTTTGTTAGCAGTTTACCCAAAAAGAAAGAAGAAAATATTGTTTGGCAATGCTTGCTCGGCTTTCATAAGGCTCTTGCTACCACCGCGATTCAGCCTCAGACCTTAAAAATTACTCTAGAGAAAAATATTCCTGTTTGCAGTGGTTTAGGCTCAAGTGCTTGTTCGGTAGTTGCGGCATTGGCGGCGCTAAACGAATTTTATCAACGCCCTTTCAGTCAGCAACAAATTCTGCAAATGATGGGTGAACAAGAAGCAAAGATTAGTGGTAGTTTACATTACGATAATGTTGCGCCCTGCTTTCTTGGTGGACTGCAACTTATGCTTGAAGATCCACAAAAAATCACCCAGCCGATTCCAACTTTTGACGATTGCTATTGGGTCATCGCTTATCCAGAAATTGAAGTAAGTACACGATTAGCCAGAGAAATTCTACCTGAGGACTACGATCGAGAAACTTTGGTCAAGTTCGGCCAACGCTTGGCATGTTTTATCGATGCGAGTCATCGCCAAGATAAACTCCAAGCCTTTGCTTATTTCGATGATCTGGTTGCCGAACCCTACAGGAACAGCCTGCTTAAGAACTATACCGACACTAAAAAGTCAGCGCTCGAATTAGGCGCATTGGCGGTAGGAATTTCGGGCTCAGGCCCTACCATTTTCGCAGTGTGTGATAACTTAGAGATTGCCAAAAAAGTGAAAGCCAGTATTGACAAAAAATACCTTAATACTGACAAAAGTTTCTCTGCAATCTGTCAAGCAGATCTGCAGGGAACACAAATAATTTAATTCTAATTTACAACGCTCTAGCCTAAAACATTAGGCCAAATAATAGGCAATGATATGAAGTTTCATAATTTGAAATTGGATTCACAAGTGGTTAGCTTTGCAACTGCGGTACGTCGCGGGCTAGGTGACCAACAAGGCTTATTTTTTCCTAAACGCTTCTCTCGATTGAATGACATAGAAGCCTTGTTTCAAGTATCCAAGCTTGAAAGAAATTTTCAAATTCTTAAACCATTTTTGCAAGAATGTTTGTCTGATAAACAAATACGTAGCATTATAGAGCAGACTTTTTCTATACCAACCAAACTAGCCGCGATTAATTCTAACACCAGCAGTTTAGAGCTGTTTCACGGACCGACGCTGGCATTTAAAGATTTTGGTGCAACCTTTATGGCGCAATGTTTGGGCCAACTTGCGCAAGGACAAAAAATTACGATTTTAACAGCGACCTCTGGCGATACGGGTGCTGCCGTTGCACGTGCATTTTATGGGCTTGAAAATATTCAAGTGGTTATTCTCTATCCAAAAAACAAAATTAGTCAGCTGCAAGAAAAAATGTTTACTACTCTTGGCGGCAATATAACAACACTCGCGGTTGAGGGCAGTTTTGACGACTGTCAACACTTGGTCAAACAAAGCTTTGATGACAAAGAACTTGTTACACAAGTTGGTCTAAACTCAGCAAACTCGATTAATATTAGCCGACTGCTCGCACAAGTTTGCTACTACTTTGACGCAGTTGCTCAGCTTACCGATGCACAACGACAGCAACTTGTGGTATCTGTTCCGAGTGGTAACTTTGGCAATCTTACCGCGGCAATCATCGCTCAGTTGCTTGGCCTACCGATTAAACGTTTTATCGCTTGTACCAATTTGAATGATACCGTACCAAGGTTTTTGCAAACTGGCGTTTGGTCACCTAATCCAACGGTTGCCACTTTATCCAATGCCATGGATGTTAGTCGTCCAAATAATTGGCCTCGAATCGAATATCTAATCGAATCCAATCAGTTTGAAGCAACTAAGTTAATCGGATGCAAAGTTGATGAGCAGCAAACCAAACAAGCAATGAAGCAACTGCAAGATTTAGGTTATCTCAGCGAGCCTCATGCTGCGGTTGCTTTTCATGGCCTACAGCTATCATTGACAGAGGATGAACATGGGTTATTTCTAGCAACCGCCCACCCTGCTAAGTTTAAACAATCGGTTGATGACATTTTAGCAGTTGATTTGCCCTTGCCCGAAGCGCTGGCAGTTTGTTCTAACAAAGCAAGTCTTTCCAAAGATATTGCTAATCGCTTTGCCGATTTAAAAAGGATTCTACTGACTGTCTAGTGAGTGTTCTAGCGTTGATTTAAAAGATCATTAAGTAGAACTACTCTTGTAAAGGTTTTAATACTAAATTGCGATTTATTCGCAATTGCTCTGCAAGTTGTTTTTGCGGTAAACCGGCGTCTTGAAATAGTTTTTGCATAAATGCCAAAGGTAAAACATCAGAATTAAAATCAGGCAACCAGCCATCGCGTAACATACTGGTTAGCACTGTTTGCGCCTTGGGGAGCTCAGCTGAGTAAATTAACCAGTTTGCCATCCATAAATTCGGCCGAATCGGCTGCTCAATAAACCACTTAGAAAGTCGCTCGCTTAACTGACGCGAACTATCAGGCGACTCAAGTTTACTGAGCAATTGCGCGTAGATCGTCAAAGCGTACTGGTTATCGAAGGTAATTTCGGCATCGGCATCGGCAAGTTTAGGTAGATGCTTTTTAAGTACTGCCATTGCAGTTTGATACTGCTGGTCAAAATAGAGAGCCAACACATAGGGTAGTATAAATCGCTCATTATTTTGATGCAGTAGTAATCGCTGTCTAAGCAAATCAACCACTTTGCCGCGCTCGCCCTTTACGGAGGCAAGTGAGGCTTGCATATAAAGCAAGAAAGAGGGGTTAACCATTTTTTGGTCAAGCGCATTGATCAACTTTTCTGCCTGTGCCACTTGCCCTAAAGAGAGCCTCACTTGAGCTTCGGTTAATCGATAATTTGCTTGCTTGGTGAGTATCGATTGGTTGTTATTAGCCCAAGCAAGAAATTCTTGCGCTCGCTCTATATTAAGTGCAAAAAAATCTAAATCGGCGACCGCTTTATGTGGAAACAATTCATCCAGCTCAAGAGAGCGACGGTAAAAGTGCTGTGCGGATTCTATTTTTCTGAGGTTTAAGTACGCGTAGGCCAAGCTTCGATTGATCTGAGAATTCATCGGAGATAATTCGTAGGCTTTTTCTATCATTTCAAGCGCTTGTTTATAATGCCCCTGTTCGCGTATCATATTGCCGTACCATAAGTAACTAAAGGCATAGTTTGGCGTTTCTTTAATTGCTGCCAAAAAACTTTCTTCCGCTAAAATAAAGCGCTTTTGTAAGCTCCTAAGAAGTCCCATTGCAGCTTTAGCTTGTCCAAGCGAATGCTGTTGCTCAAGTGCATTTTGAAGCAGAGGCTGGCAACCTTCCACCACTTGTTGGTGAGTCCAATCCGCATATAAGTGCAAATATTGGTAGGTTTCACAAAGTCCGACCGCCGCCAATGGAAACAACTTATCGGCATCATGCATTTGCTGGTAAATTGTTTTCGCCTTAGATAATGATTCAGGTGTTCGTTGCTCCCATAATTGACGTGCAAGTAAATAGTTTTGAAATTCCTTGGGAGTAATACTCGAGTCAATCATTGTCATGCTCTCAGTGGGTTGAAATATTCCCAGCAGGTCGGCACTAATACTATCTTGCAGGGCAAACAAATCGTTGGATTTTCCTTGGTAAAATTTAGCCCAGATGACTTGATGACTTATTACGTCTTTAATTTGCATCACCACTCTAACCTGATCGTGCTGACGGGTTAATTTGCCTGTTAACACAGCGTGAGTAGAAAATTTATCAGGCACTTTATTAAAATGAACCAGTTTTAACGCCTTAATTTGTGACAGTTGGCTTAATAGCATAATCAACAACAGCTTGCTCTGTTGCTTCGTCAACTCGATTTTTGGGTTAGCTTTTCTTCGAGTTTTTTCAATGAGGGCATCGATTCCGCCTTCATCGACTAACTCTTAATAACGATAGAACGTATCACGAGATACACCCATGACTTTACAAGCCCTGGAAACGTTTCCAAGCTCTTCTTCTGGATTTAATAAACCAGCCTTGTGTTTAATAATTGGACTGGTAGTATGTAGCATGAGAGTTACCTTTTGTTTTGATTTAAGATTCGACACCTTTATCAAAACGGGTAACTCTTTTCTAGTCAAGCTGAAGTGTCAGATGAAGTCGGAATTAATACAACTTATATGACCACGGATTACCAATGGTTCTCGCAAGCGATACCCCCTCTTCACCGACTTTTGCCGCACAACCTGGACTTTCCACCTATCAAGAACTTCAACATATGGCAAAGATTGGAATTGCGTTAAAGGACATTCTAGCTGCTGCGACCATTAATAATGCTAAAGCCTTTGGTTTAGATTCATTATACGGAACTGTCGAGCCCGGTAAAAAAGCCAATCTATTGCTACTGAGCCGTAATCCACTTAAGACAATTACAGCGTACGATCATATTAACTATGTCATTATCAACGGCAAAGCGATTACTCGAGAGAAGCTAAAGGTAAACAATGAGTAACGGAGTGGATGTTGATTAAATAAATCGCTATTGGATTTCTGATCAAGCGCTACCCAATATGCTAGGATGTTATTAGATACAATCGATAAATGACGCTTAACTTTGGGAAAATAAAATGAGCATTTACGGTCAATGCAGTTGCGGTAATTTAAAGATCAAATGGAACTGCATTGATTATTCAATGTCGCCGAGAGCTTGTCAGTGTGAATACTGTCTATCGCACAATGCCGCTTATGTGTCTAAGCCTGGCTCCGTTTTCGAACTATCGGTAAAGGACGAAACGCAACACAAAATAGTGACTCAAGGCAGTAACACCGCGTTTTTTCATGAATGCAGTTACTGCCAAAGCGTTGTGGCAGTAACTGCAGAAATAGATGGAGAGTTATATGGAATAATTAACGCCAATATACTGTCGAATAAGTTCGAATTTGCAGCTAGTGTCAAAACTAATTTTGATGGCCAAACAAAGCAAGATAAACAAAAGCGCTGGCAGCAAAATTGGGGCTATGCAAAGATTTTTTAGCAAGCAAAAAAGAATATTTTTGAGGGTTAAGTAGCTAGAAGGTCGATATCACCTTTAAGTTTATGCTGATGGCTTTTTAGCCACCATACGTATTCTTTCGGCGGGTACAAATAATTGCTCTAACAAATACTTTTTAAAACTTTCTTCGTACGGTTGATCAGCTGCCGCTTTTTTCATACATAACAGCCAGGCATCTCGTTCTGCAGAATCTACCGCTAAATGTTGATGCACCTGAGGAATACTTATTTGACCGTATTTTGGTGCATAAAGTCTTGGTCCGCCTAGCCACCCTGATAGAAAACAGATTAGTTTATCTCTAGAAACAGTCAGGTCATCAGGATGCATAGCCCTAATAATTTTTGCCTCTTCAAGATTTTCCATGTAGTCATAGAAAGCATTAACCAACTTGGAAATTCCATCTAACCCACCCGCAGCTTTATAAGATGCGTCTTCGATTCCATATTGCATTAATACTACTCGAACCTTTGTAGTAATTCTTTGAGCACTACCGGCGGTACAAATCGCTCGACATCACCACCTAATGAAGCAACTTCTCTCACTAAGGTTGAAGAGATAAATGAATATTTTTGCGATGGCGTTAGAAACAAACTTTCAATTTCAGGTGCTAGCTGGCGATTCATATTAGCCAGTTGAAATTCATATTCGAAATCTGAAACAGCTCTTAACCCTCTCAGCAAAACAGTGGCATTTTTTTCCTTTGCTAAGTCAACCAACAATCCTTTAAAGCCACAAACGCTGACATTTTCTAATCCTTCAACACTTTTTTCGACTAGTGCAATGCGTTGCTCAATATCAAACAGTGGGTTCTTGCCACTACTGCTAGCGACGGCGACAATGACTTTATCAAATAATCGGGTCGCTCGTTCAATTAGATCTAAATGACCATTGGTGATAGGGTCAAATGTTCCTGGATAGAGCACAATTTTTGTCATGACTTTTTACCTTTCTTTAAACTATTCTTGTCTCGGCAAATCCGTTGGCAAGTCGGCCTTCATTTGCAGCGCCAGTTGTGATGCTAGTTTGGCTGTAATCGCGTAGATTGTGAGCTGAGGATTTACACCTAAACTGGTCGGAAAAAGTGAACCATCCATTACCAGCAAATTTTCTAGCTGATGGTGGTTGGCATTGTTATCGACAACGGATTTTTTTTCATCGCTTCCCATCGCGCACCCGCCCATCACGTGAGCGCTCATGGTTTGCCATCTCATTTTGTCGCTCACTAAATTTTTGATTTGTTTTTTTGCTTCTTGCCAGCTTATTGCAAAGCTCGCATCCATATGCAGCGGCAATACAGTTTGTGCACCGGCCGCAAATTGTAATTCAACTAATGACAACATAGCTTGCTTGAGTGCCCGCCATAATGTATCTGAAATTTCATAATCTAACTGAGGATAATCATACTTGCTTAACTTAACAGTTCCACCTTGACTATCTGGATGAAACCCATCTCTCACTAACGCAATGTTGGCTTGATAAAATGAAAAATCGGCCAGCAGTTTTTGTAAATCTTTTCCATGTTTTAGCATTAAAGTTGAAGACAAAACCGGATGCATGGGAGGCACTTCAATTTTGTAGCCAAGCTCGCCGCTGACGCCATCCCGCCATAAAAACTGATCACTATAAATACTTTGCGGCGCACCAGAAAATGCCTCAACCTTTTCTGGCATTTTTGCAATACTAGCGGTCACAGGATGAAGAAATGTTCGGCGTCCCAAAACGCTATAGGGGTCATTCAGATTACTGCGCATTAACACGGCGGGACTACCGATTGCACCGGCAGCAAGAATCACCTTTTTGGCAAAAACTTGAGTGACATTTTTTTGTTTAAGCTGGCCAAGTTCTGACATTGAGCTTAACCAAACACCAGTGACTTTGCCCTGCTTATGAATCACCGATTCGGCTCTGGCTCGATGAATTAATATGGCACCTTTCGCAAGTGCAGTAGGGATGCATGAGACTAGCATTGACTGTTTAGCGTTAATCGGACATCCCATTCCGCAGTACCCAAGATTGGCACAACCTTTTACATTTCTGGGGATCACGCCGTAACTCCACCCCAGCTGGCTAGCGCCATCGGCTAACAATTGATTGTTTCGATTGGCTGGTAACATCCACGGAGATATATTTAATCGTTGCTCTACCCAACTGAACCATTTGGCTAGCTGCGCTTCTGAAAAGCCTTCCACACCGAATTCAGATTGCCAAAAATCGAGAGTCTGTTTTGGTGTTCGAAAACTCGAGGTCCAGTTAACAGTGGTAGAGCCACCGACACTTCGCCCTTGCAATATTTGAATTCCTTTATCAACGGTTTGGCGACCCGCTACTTCTTGATAAAGGTCAGCATAGGCTTGTTTTTCATTCATTTCAAAATCGGCAGCTGTTTTCAACGGTCCTTCTTCAACGATGATAACCTTTAATCCCGAGCGGGATAAAATTTCTGCGGCAATGCCGCCACCCGCACCACTGCCAACAATAACCACATCACAACTAAGCTGTGCTTGAGGGGTTTGCATAGAGTAATCAATGGCATTTTCAAATTGCGAAATCATTGGGCACCCAAATTAATAGCAGGAGGTCCGGGATAACCCAAAGCGACCCAACTTGCGGATTCAGAATAGTAGGACCCAATAATTAACTTATGCAATCCTTTATAAGCCACTTGTAGCAATTCTAATTGACTGTTTCGCCAGTCAACTAAGAACTGTTGCAGCGAATCAGCCGATGCATGTCGCCAATTAAGCCAAACTCCAGCCACCACCAGTCGGCCAAGCATATTTGAAAGTAGATCAAACAGTTCTCGCAATTCATCTTGTGTGGATAGTGGTAGGCGAATAATAGCGGCATCTAAATTACTCATCACCGATTGCAACGAAACCTTAGTATGTTCGAGTTGTTCAGCTAAAAAAATAGGTGTGATGGCTTGCAGTAAAATTACATCTTGTTGCTGTAAAAATTTAAGTGATGCATCCGGCGATGTTTGCGTTTTATCAAAGGATTGTCGATAAGCTTGATAGGCACCTACACCACCGAGCGAAAGCACGGTGAGCCCCAAGCTAGTTTTGAGCAATGTACGTCGTTTCATTTTTACAATTGGATTTGCCGACAAATCATAACTAACAAGCCTACCGAGTTTACTCGAAACTTGCCAGATAATTTGGAATACGACGCTCTAAATAGTAGCCAGCTTTCCATGGCCATGGGCCGTCAATAAATCCAACGTGCCCTCCATGTCGATTTTTTTCAAGTATCACTTGTTCTGGCAGGTGGTTTTCATCGGGTAGTACTGTCTCATTCATAAAGGGATCATCGAGTGATTGTATGATTAGCGTAGGGACTCGAATTGATTTGACAAATTGTTGTGAAGAGGCCTTAGCGTAGTAATCGTCAACATCAGCAAAACCGTGAAGTGCCGCAGTGACTTTGTGGTCAAACTGCCAAAATGAATTTAACTTTGCAACTTCATCTTTACTTGGCAACGGGTTATTAGCAAATCGATCGATTTTCTCAAGAGTTTTCAGCTTCAAAGTCTTCAACAAAACCGCCTCATAAACTCTAGAGAATCCTTGATGAATTTCAGTAGCGCAAGTATCTAGTCTAAGTGGTACCGACACCGCTACGGCAGCCTTGATAGGTGCCGTATCAGACTTTTCTCCCAACCACTTGAGTAACACATTGCCGCCAAGAGAATAGCCAATCGCAAAATCAACTCGTATATTTTCTTTTTGTAATAGTCTGACTGCTTGTTCCAGATCATCACTAACGCCACTATGATAGCTACGTAGCAATCGATTTGACTCACCGCTGCAACTACGGAAATGCATCGCTACAATTTGCCAGCCGCGGGACTCTAAAGCAGCAATTTGCCCTCGCATATAAGGCGAGTCTATCGAGCCTTCCAAACCATGCAATAACAGAACCGTTGGTTGATTTTGGCGTTTTCTTATTTGCACATCGATAAAATCGCCATCATCTAACTCCAAGCGTTTTTTCGACATTGGTGGTAGCGCGGGTAGACGACGAAAAACACTTCCCCAAACCGTTTGTAAATGTCTATTTTTCGCCCACCAAGGCGCTTCAAACTGATCGCGAAGAATATTCAAAATTTGTTACCAACTAGACGCTTTCGCTTCAGCCCAATCATGGGCGTATTCGACGGGCACATTGGTTTCATCTAACAATTGCTGGTTAGTAATACTGGAATAAAGATCCGCATAGGTCGCCACCTCGGTGCCTTGGACTCGCCGATGAATGTGCTTGGCTTGTAATTGCCTGCTGTCGCTTAAGCCCATCGCAGCGATAAGTTCTTTTAAATTGTGAATGGTTGCATGATGATATTTTGCAACGCGCTTTGCTTTTTCTTCCACATCTAATGCTTTGTAGCGTGCGGGATCTTGGGTGGCGACACCGGTTGGACATTTATCAGTATTGCAGCTACGCGACTGAATGCAGCCCAATGCAATCATCATCGCTCTGGCTGAATTCACTGTGTCTGCGCCCAGCGCCAACAAACGTAGCAAGTGAAATGCAGATAACGATTTGCCCGATGCGACCAAGCGAATTTTGTCTCTAAGTCCAATACCAATCAGCATATTATTTGCAAAAACGAGCGCATCTTTAACCGGCATTCCGACTGAATTGGTTAATTCCACCGGGGCCGCGCCGGTCCCCCCCTCACTGCCGTCGATGGTGATAAAATCTGGGGTGATTTTGGTTTCCAACATGGCTTTGCAAATACTAATAAACTCTCGCTTGTGTCCGATACAGAGTTTGAAGCCAACAGGTTTTCCCTGACTCAGTTGACGAAGCCGCTGCACAAATTCCAATAAACCTGTTGGCGAATCAAAAGCACTGTGTGCCGCGGGCGATAAAACATCTTCTCCCATGGGGACATGTCTAATCTCGGCAATTTCTTTGGTTAATTTACAGGCTGGTAAAATTCCTCCATGCCCAGGCTTTGCGCCCTGAGAGAGCTTTATTTCAATCATTTTGACCGCCGCTCGGCTAGCCTTTTCTTGGAAAAGTAAATCATTGAAATTGCCATTGTTATCCCGGCAACCAAAGTAACCCGTACCAATTTGCCAAATCAAGTCTCCGCCCGGTTCAAGGTGGTAGGGGCTTAATCCGCCTTCACCTGTATTGTGTGCGAAACCACCTTGTTTGGCGCCATGATTAAGAGCCAATATAGCGTTCTTGCTTAACGAACCATAGCTCATTGCTGAAATATTCAATGCTGATGCGGTGTAGGGTTGTTTACACTCGCTACTGCCAAAGACGACATCAACATTGACTTTTGATGCATCGGTTGGCGCGAGCGAATGGTGGACCCATTCATAGCCGTCTCTATAGACATCAAACAGGGTGCCGAAGGGACGAGTGTCGAGCACACCTTTGGCACGTTGGTAGACCAGCGAACGGAATTCACGACTAATCGGCATGCCGTTGGTATCTGACTCGACAAAATATTGTTGGATTTCTGGCCTAATTGACTCCATTAAATAGCGAATGTGGCCGATCACCGGATAGATGCGCAATAAAGTATGCTTTTTCTGCAAAATATCGTATATACCTAAGCCAATCACCGGGACCAAAACCCACAACAAGTGCAGCCATATTTTGGAATACTGAGCCAGCAAAGCAACCAGTCCAAGTGCCGCCAATGCGAAAAAATAAAATAGATGAGTTGGTTTCATGATGACGTGTTCCCTAACTTGTTGCCCTATCGTGTAAAAAGTAGTTTCCCAAAGTACATCTTAAAGTGTTTTTTAAATTGTTCAACTGAGTTAATGGACTGATTCTCCAGCCCGAAAAAACGTGCGTTTATCCGCATAATTCAACGTTTTAAACCAAAAAGTCCGAGCTTTTTAGGAACAACTGCTAATATTTATGAACAAACTCACAAAAAAAACCAATTAGCGCTTGGTTTTAATGAGAAATTAGTCTAACTTTAACTGAGAACTCATTGTTTTTAGTATGTTTTTTATTTTTTAGGATTATTTGTCCTAACCGGATTTAGGTAAGCACCCCATAAAAGCCTATCTAATTTATTAATTTTATAGTGCTGTATACGTTGCAGCCGCCTTATCGGACGTCAGATCACGGGAGATTTTAGTGATGGATTGGTTAAAAAAAGTATCCTCACCCTTAAAGTTATTTAATATCATGGCGGGTTTTGCCATGTTATCCATTATGGCAGCCTGTGGCGGCTCAGATAGTGGCTTTGTTGATAATGGCGGCGGTGATAACGGTGGCGGTGGCGGCACTAATGGGCCAACGGTGACCATTTCAATTACCGAGGGTGTGATTACTCCAGCCAATCCTGCAACTGTGACCGCAGTCGTCTCGGACGGACTAGCGGGTACTGTTGTGACCTTTACGCTTTCTAATTCAGCCGGTCAATTGGACCCGGTAGCCGGTACTGCGTTAACTGACTCGACTGGTACTGCCACTATTACATTAACGGCGGGCGAAGCCGCTGGGGCTGGTAGCGTCGTGGCTACGATTCCTTCGGGTGCAACAGCAAGTGTCGGATTTGAGACGGCCGGCAATGGTCAATCAAATTTCATAAATCTAAGTCTAGCGCTAGTTGACTCCAGTGGTAACCCAACCAGCAATGTCAGCGGAGCTAACCCAGGAACATTGCGTGCCACATTGACTAATGGCGGAAACCCTTCGACAGGAGTTTTAGTTACTTTTTCATTGAGTGGTGGCGTTGGTCAACTAAATCCAGCCAGTGGTACAGCATTAACCGATGCGAACGGTATCGCTTCAATTATATTACAGTCAGGCTCGACAGAAGGCGCAGGGACAGTTACTGCGACGATAGAAGGTGGTATTTCTCAATCAATCGATTTTTCAGTGAGCATTTCCGCTACCGATGTTGCCATGAGCGCGCCTGTGATTTCACCAGCTAGTATCGGTGCCAACGGTACGGCGACGGTCGAAGTGACTATTACAGAAACAACCGGTGGCGTGACTTCTCCACTCAACGAAACTGCCACTGTTCAATTTACTTCTGAATGTTCGCAACAAGGAACTGCGACTATCGATACCGATGTAGACACGGTATCTGGGGTTGCTCGCTCAACTTATAAAGACCAAGGTTGTGGCATCACAGATACAATTAGTATTAGTTCAACGGTAGGGCAAACCCTATTGACTCAAACAGGTACTATTGACGTGCAAGCGGCTTCAGCGGGAAGTATTGAGTTTATTAGTGCGTCACCTGCCAACATCGCACTGCAGGGAACCGGTGGTTCTGGCCGTTCAGAGACCTCAACCGTTACATTCCGAGTGATTGATTCGATAGGCAACCCAGTACAAAATGTTGGGGTTAATTTCTCTTTAACAACATCAGTGGGCGGACTCACGATTAGTCCCGATACTGCGGTTGAAGGACCAGCTCAAACAGACACTAACGGACGTGTTGATGTAATCGTTCAATCAGGCACCATTCCTACGCCGGTTAGGGTTGTTGCATCGCTTGGTACGGACGATACTATCTCAACGGTTTCTGATGAATTAGTTATTTCGACTGGTGTAGCTGATTATAATAGTTTGAGCTTATCGGCATCATCATTACAGCCTGAAGGCTGGAATATTGATGGGACCGAATCAGAAATTACTGCAAGAGCCTCAGATCACTTTAATAACCCAGTTCCAGACGGTACTGCGATATCATTTGTTACTGAGTTCGGTTCGATTGAACCATCATGCACCACAGTAAACGGATTATGTTCGGTCACCTGGACCAGCGGAGAGCCAAGAACTCCACTACCTGTTTTGCGTGACCCCAATGCAATCACTCGTCGTATAGGTGATGTTGGCGTAAGCGAATGTTTAGAAGCAGGCGGTGCAGATTCAAACTTGAACGCTGCTGGACTACCCTGTTTTTATGTTAATGCAACCAGCGCAACTACATCTGCCGCAGCAAATTATGGCGGACTTGGGCAAGTTTATGGAAACCGAGTCACTATTCGAGCAACCATTTTAGGTGAAGAAAGTTTCACCGATTCAAACGCCAATGGCCAGTTTGATCAAGGAGAAGCCTTCACTGACCTTACCGAAGCGTTTACCGATGACAATGAAGATGGAGTTTACAACGGCAAACTTGCAAACGGCTCACCTGCAGCAGGCGCGGCTGATGTTGATGCCAAATGTTACGGAGAAGGAAACACCATTGAGTGCTATCAGGTGGGTGGGGACAATGAAGAGTATGTCGACTTCAATAGTAATCAAACCTTTGATTTAGGAAACAACCTATACAACGGTGTGCTTTGCCCAGTAGCTAGTGAGCAAGCCGGAATCTGTAGCCGTCAGCTATTGACCATTTGGAAGAATATCACCATTTTACAAGCCGGTTCTAATGCTAATATCGGCTTAATTGAAAGTGGCTTAGACGATACTGACAGTGCCAATTACTTCCAAGAAACAGCATTACCTGCGACCTTTATCGCACATGTTGCGGACCTACATAATGGTTCAATGCCTAATGGTACTGTGATTGCATTTGAAGCTGGTAATGGTCGAATAGTTGGACCATCACAGTGTATCGTCGGTAACTCAAGTGCCTTTGCGATTAATAGTTGTTCAGTGTCTGTGACCCCTGATACAACGCCAAGCACCGGTCCATTGATTGTGTCGGTGACAACACCTAGTGGCACTGTTACAACAGCATCAATCTCAATGACTGATTAGTAGAGATAAAAAGCGAATCAAAAAAGGCACCTAAATGGTGCCTTTTTTATTTGTGGTGTCCCGTCCTGAAATAAGTTGACACTTTGGAGACTTATTATGGAAACCACTAAATTACCCGTTAAAAAACGTTCTCAGAAAGATTACTCACTGGCTTTTAAATTGTCATTGGTTGAGCAAGTAGAAAAAGGCCAATACACCTATAAAGAAATACAAGACAAGTACGGTATTCAAGGTCGTAGCACTGTCTTGGTTTGGTTACGAAAGCATGGTACGTTGGATTGGTCGTCCAAGAGAGATGTGCCAATGACTAAAGAAACCCCGGAACAAAAAATCAAGCGGTTAGAAAAATCACTGCAAGATAAGAGTGATTATGCCTACCTTTTAGAAGAAACCATTAAACGCGTTGATAGGGAGGTTGGAAGTAACTTCAGAAAAAAGTTCTTATCTTCGTTGCCGAAGAGGCTCAAGACAAAGGACAAATAAACTTGTCTAAAAGCTGTCGATTAATAGGCATTACAAGGCAATCAGTTTATCAACGTCGTCGACAGCGGCGTATCGAGTTATCCCCTGTTTTAGAGCTCATCACCGATATTAGGCGTCGACTGCCACGGCTTGGTGGAAGAAAGTTATACCATCTGCTCAAGCCCGAATTGGATGAACGAGGTATAAAGCTGGGGCGAGATAGTTTATTTGATTTATTGCGAGAGCATAAATTATTAGTTCGTCCTCGCAAGCAATATACCAAAACGACCAATAGTAAGCATTGGATGCGTAAACACCCTAACCTCTATCAAGATATGCATGTTTGTAGGCCTGAGCAGGTATTTGTGAGTGACATTACCTATATTGAAAGCCAGCAAAAAGTGCACTATTTATCTTTAGTAACGGATGCCTACTCTCGAAAAATAGTGGGTTATGAGCTCAGTGATGATATGAAGACAGCTTCAGTGGCTAAAGCGCTAAAGCAAGCAATTCGGGGTCGCTCAACTCAAAGGTCACTAATCCATCACTCCAACAGAGGGTTGCAATATTGCGCTGCCGATTACCAAAAAATTCTTGAGAGTAACAATATCGCGCCTTCAATGACTGACGGGTACGATTGTTATCAGAACGCTCTCGCTGAGCGAGTAAACGGTATATTAAAACAGGAGTTCTTACTTCAGAAATACCAAAACAAAGAAACGCTTCAGAAGGTTTTAGACGAATCTATTTATGCGTATAATCATTGTCGACCTCATCTAAGTTTAAATATGAAAACACCTGATGAAGTACATAAAAAAGCCAACTGATTACTCAATTGGCTTCTTATTAAAACCGTCAACTTATTTCAGGACGGGACATGGTTAAATTTGTAGGCGGCTAATAGCTTTAACTCAGCCGGTTAAAATTTTAGCGCTTGTGATACTGTTCACTATGTTGATGTACTGCATTTACATACGCTTCAACATTGGCAGGCTCTATGGTCGGGTGGATCCCATGTCCTAGATTAAAAACGTGACCGCTACCGTGACCAAATTTCGCTAAGATATCGGCAACTTCTTGGTCAATTCGCTCTGGGGTCGAATAAAGTATACAAGGGTCCATATTGCCCTGTAACGCAACTCTATCACCAATACGTGCTCTTGCTTGATCAATATCGATGCTCCAATCAAGCCCGATACAATCCGCACCGGTATCAGCCATTGATTCAAGCCAACCAGCACCGCCTTTGGTATAAAGCGTTACCGGTACTTTCTCACCGTCTTTATTTCTAATTAAACCATCGACAATTTGTTGCATATAGTTAAGTGAAAAAGCCTGATAATCACGAGTGGATAAAACCCCACCCCATGTATCAAATACCATCACCGCTTGCGCACCAGACTCGATTTGAGCGTTAAGATAAGCAACCACCGACTTAGCAAGCACATCCAATAATTGATGCATCGCCTTAGGCTCAGAAAACATCATTCCTTTGACTTTACCAAAGTTTTTAGTCGTTCCACCTTCCACCATATAAGTTGCGAGGGTCCAAGGGCTTCCCGAAAATCCAATCAGTGGTGTTTCATTATTCAGCGCCTTGCGGATAGTTGAGACGGCATCAGTGACATATTTTAGCTCTGAGTAAATATCGGGAACCGAAAGTTTATTAATATCATTGAGCGAATTAATCGGATTTTTAAACGCTGGTCCTTCACCCGTTTTGAAATAAAGGCCTAAGCCCATTGCATCCGGAATAGTTAAGATATCTGAAAATAGAATCGCGGCATCTAACTTATAACGTCTTAGCGGTTGTAATGTGACTTCACAGGCCAGTTCAGGGTTAGTACAAAGCGACATAAAGTCGCCAGCTTGCGCTCTAAGCTCTCTGTATTCTGGTAAATAGCGACCAGCCTGTCGCATCATCCAAACGGGGGTTTTGTCAACGGCTTGACTGAGCGCTGCTTTAATATAGCGATCATTTTTCAACATAATTGGAGTTACTCATTTTCAAATTTATCGGATTCTACCTGAGCAAGAATAAATTTGATATATATGAGCTTTAATCTATTCAAGAATTCACACAATGGGAAGTTAGCGGGGTCTGAATAGTTAAAAGCAATAAAAATCGCCAAGACCAAAAGAATAACTAGAAAAATAAGCTGTTTGGGGTAATTCCGAATATTGGCTAGCTGGACTCAGGATTAATCTGCTAACTCAAATTGCCTAATTTCTTTTTGAACAAGGCTTACCGATTTTATCCAAGGTTTTTCTTTGACACCTTGTTGTAAGTAGTTATTGAGCGCAAATTCTGCAAGCGCTCTATTCGAAAAGCTATCACTGACAACAAGGTAGAGGACTTTACCTTTGTTAGAACGACGATAGATCCACATTTGATCTTTCGCTAGGTGCTTCTCTCGATAAGCTTTTGCCGCTTTTAAACTGCTCACACCAGCCCATTGCAACACGAAATGTTCGTTAGGCTGTTGCAACAGCTCCTTTTCATCACCTGTCAGAGAAACAGCTTTAGCTGAATTGACTTGCTGATTATCACTGGACTCGGGTAACTCAGTCTCTGAAACAGGCTTACTCGAGTCCGTGTTTTTTTTAACATTATCAACGCTCTCAGATGTGTTTTTTTGCTCATTTTCTGAGCTTGCCCCGGTGGTAATAACTTTAGTGGTAGGCTTAGAGTCAAGCTCCTTCGCAGAATCAGTCACCGCGTCGGAAGATTTAATTTCATTGGCAAGCGCTTGCTCAAATTGCTGAGTGAGGGATGACTCTTGTTCGACTGATCCTTGCTTGGAATCACTGTCTTTTTCTTCAGGTTGGAAAGTTTTAGTTTTTGAGCTTGGATTTTGCTCATTTTCTATTGTTTTTGTATCCGCTGGTTCTTTTTGACGGAGTTGCTCTTTACCCTTTTCTATTTCCTTGGTTGCATTCAGTGTGTCCGCTAGTCGCTCGGAATCATCAAAAGTGTCACTTGTGGCCGGTGAAATCCATTGATTGATCTCATCTTGATAAACCAACATAGTGCTTAGTAATAAAGCCAGCACGGAGTAAACCACCGCTTTGAGAATAGTTTTGGGTGGAATATCCGAATTGACTTCAACCACTTTCGTGGGCGAATTATCATCCAACCAACGTGACATATGATAGTTTAACTCGGCCGGATTACCTTTCGCTAATTGCCAAAAATACTCTAGTTTGGCGCTATGATCAGCGTTACTTAACAGATCGGCGTTGGGGTGACTGAAGGATTGGGCGATGGCGTGAGTTTCTGACTTTTGGATCGGTTCAATTTCAAAAACCACGCACATTTCTGGATGTTTAGCAAAAGTACTGGTTTTGTTAATCATCACCGGCAAACTGGCTTCGCCGGCTAATAAGATAAATAACGACGCATTTTTCTGAGTAAGTTGGCTTTGGTTTAGTTTGAGGATAAATTCGAGACAGCTTGCGGATAGCAAATGGGCATCATCAATAGTGATCAAGACTTTTTCGGCGTGCGTGTTTTTTACACGTGTCGCGAGGTCGACTTCCGATTCCTGCCAACTTAGACCGAGCTGCAAACTAATGGTCTTGTCGAGCTGATCATCAGACATGGCCATACTAGCATCCACATGTGCCAAGGCGACCTCATCTTTTAATCGCTTTTGCAGTTGCTCAACTAAAAACGATTTACCAAACCCTTTGCTAGCAACGACAACGGCCACTAATTGCGAAAATCTCACTTGGTTTTCAAGAGAATCAAGTAATTCACATTTTTGTTGGCTAACGTAGAGACTCACAGTCGTTCCATGTTGTACACGCAATTTTAGCCCATCTTAGCACAGACAAATTTGATTCAGAAAAATTCTTACCGACAATACTGTGAGACGACATCTAAAATTAAGCTTAGATCTTTTTCTTCTTCTAAAATACAACCTTCCGAAGTTGCTAAAACGAGCCTTATGGCATCAGTTTGGTTTTTTTTGTCCTTTCGCATGGCATCAATAAACGCGCAGCTTTCAAACTTTTGACCGGCAGTTACCGGTAAATTTAGGTCGATAAAAAGCTGATGGTATTGTTTTACTTTGTCGGTATCGATCAAAGACTTGTTAGCACTTAACGTGAGCGCCATCATAATTCCGATCGAAACCGCTTCGCCATGCAAATATTGAGAGTAATTGGTCAAGGTCTCCAGTGCATGTCCAAAGGTATGACCTAAATTCAGCAACGCTCTTTCACCTTTTTCTTTTTCGTCTAAAGCCACTATGTCAGCTTTCATTTGGCAACTTAAGTAGATGATTTCTTGCAGTAGTGATTTATCACGCTTTTTTAGAGACTCTGCGTTGTTTTTTAAAAGAGCATCAATCTGCTTTTGCCCAAGCAGTGCGTACTTAGTGATCTCGCCGAACCCAGACAAGAATTCTCTTTCTGGTAGTGAGTCTAATGTGTTTACATCAATAATGACCGCTACCGGTTGATAAAAAGCACCGATTAAGTTTTTACCTTGTTCATGATTAATCGCGGTTTTTCCACCGACCGATGAGTCCACTTGAGACAGCAACGTGGTCGGTATTTGAACTAGATTCATGCCGCGCTGATAACTGGCGGCAGCAAAACCTGCCATATCGCCAATCACGCCTCCACCCAATGCGACCAAGGTGTCATTACGTTTGAAGTTATTTTCTACCAAATAATCGATGATTAAAAAGAAGTTGTTACGATCTTTATTGATCTCGCCATCGGCAAGAACTAACTGGTGCACCTGCTTTCCATGGATCGCCTCTTGGATTTGTTGGAGATAGAGTGGCGCAACGATTTCATTGGTGACAACCAACACCTTATCTCCTTGACAAAAAGATGTAAGAAGTTGGTTATCATCGAGCAAACCAGAGCCGATGTGGATTGTATAAGGGTTTTCCTTAAGGGGCAGCGGCAGAAGTCGCATTTAGGTAACCCTTTAACTTTGGTTGATTTGATTTGCTATTTTGTTAGCAACTGACTTTATTGAATTTTCATTGGTGGCAACAATAACGTCAGCAATTTCCCGGTATTGAGCATCTCTTTCTTTATGCAAAGCAATCAAAGTCGCTTCAGGGTCATCGGTGTTTTGTAACAACGGTCGGCGTTTATCTTTTCGAGTTCGCTCTAATTGTTGCTCGATGGATGTTTCCAAATAGACCACGATTCCTCGACCCGCCAAGAAAGTTCTATTTTCAGGTGTTACCACCGCGCCACCGCCAGTGGCCAGCACAATGCCTTGGCGTTGCGAAAGCTCAGCAATGATTTCTTTTTCTCTCACTCTAAAGCCATCTTCGCCTTCGATATCAAATATCCAATCAATAGGAGCCCCTGTGCGAGACTCTATCTCTTGATCTGTGTCGATAAATTCTAGATGAAGTAATTGAGCGAGCTGCTTACCTATGGTGGTTTTTCCAGCGCCCATCGGGCCAACCAAGAATATATTGCGTTTACCTTTCATAAGTTCTGCTTATTATTATGTCCGCGTTAAATTGTAGTCTCATTAAAACGCAAGAACCCGCAACTGCGGGTTGTTTGCGCCAACATTCTAATGGATCTATTGAATTGTGTCTTTGACTATTTTTGGTGTAACAAACATCAATAGTTCTTGTTTTGCAGAAGAATCAGATGTCGAACGGAATAGAGCTCCAATTCCAGGCAAGTCACCCAATAGTGGGACCTTGGTCACTTCTCGGTTAACTCGCTGTTGGTAAACACCACCAAGAACAATGGTTTCACCATTTTCTACGAGGACTCTTGTGCCAACTTCTCGAGTGTTGATTGCTGGACCGAAGACCGTATCTTCACCTCGAGTATCCTGATTAATTTGCAGATCTAAGATTATACGATCATCAGGGGTGATTTGTGGAGTCACCTTTAGACTTAAAACAGCTTTTTTAAATGTAACTGTCGTATTACCGGCCGAACTGGCTTGTAAATAAGGAATTTGCTCACCTGATTCGATATAGGCTTCGTTGTTATTAGTTGTAAAAACTCTTGGAGACGCAATCACTTCACCACGAGATTCGCTTTCTAGTGCCGAAAGCTCAACATCGAGGATGGTCCCTTCAGCTAAACGAGCGAAGGTTAAACCAATGGTTCCTGCTGCTTCCGATACGGGTAAGTTAACTGATAGAGAGCGATCTTCTGGATCCGCACCAAACAGTAAATTATTGGTACCTTGCTGAGTGCCCGATATAGCAGCTTGACTACCTAAATCAGACACACCGAACTTAACACCTAATTCATCGGTAAAGCCGTTATCCGCTACCACAATCCGTGATTCGATTAAGACCTGACGGATCGGAATATCGAGCTTGTTAACCATTTGTCGAATTGAGTCTAATTTTTTAGCGGTATCTTGAATCAGCAACGTATTAGTTCTTTCATCAACCGAAACACTACCTCTAGGGCTCAAATAGTTCGCACCTTTAGTAAGAATTAGCTCAGACATACTAGTTGCTTTCGCATAATTTACTTGGATAAATTCTGATTGTAACGGTGCAAGTTGTTCAATTTGTTTTTCAGTTTGAAGTTGCAACGCTTCTCGCGCAGCAATCTCTTCAGCAGGCGCGATCAGCATAACATTACCAGTTTGACGCTTATCTAGTCCTTTGGTTTTTAGAATAAGATCTAACGCTTGATCCCAAGGTACCTGGTTTAAACGCAATGCAATCGAACCTGAAACCGTGTCACTGGTAATCATGTTGATGTTAGTGAACTCAGATAAAATAGTGAGCGCCGAGCGCACCGGAATAATTTGGAAATTAAGTGATAGTCTTTCACCGGTATAAACGGGTGCTTGTAAACTTTTTCGCTCAATCTCTTCTGCTGTCAGCGGCTTTAACTCAATGATATAAGAGTTATTAGCTTGATAGGCAAGGTATTCAAATTCATTTAAGGTCTCAATAGCAAGCCGCACATTACCGCCAACACGACTAGTCGAAATCAATTGTGCTGGTGTTGCAAAGTCAACTACATCTAACTTTCTTACAAGTTCATCAGCAATGCTAGCATCAACAAAATCAGCTAGAACAGTTCGACCTTCTTTACGTAAATCGATTCCTAGATTAGTATTGCCCAAATCAATAATGACACGTCCTTCACCGTTTTCTCCGCGGCGAAAATCAATATTGGTAATATCTTTGCTTGAAGCGCTTTTGCTGCTTTGTGAAACAACCGAAGCTCCCTGAGAAGAAGCTGTTGAAGGCGCAGTTCCATAGCCAACAGTGACAACTAAATCATTACCATCAATTCGTGTTGCATAAGGTGCCATTTCGACTAAGTTAACCACTAAACGGGTTCTACCACCTGCTTCGACCGCTGTGACACTTCGCGTCACACCCACACCAATGTTGTGCGTCTTTTTCTCTAAATTTGTTGTCACACCGGCAAAGTCCATGGCAATACGCGCAGGATTATTGGTGGTAAATTCTTGGAAACTTGGCGGCGGTGAGTCCATCGAAACTCTGATTTCAACTTTATCACCGGGCAGGACATTGAATCCTACGTTGGAAATCTCTGTGGCACTTACAACACTGACAAACATTGTCAAAATAAAAGCCAAACAGTGTTTCATTTTTTGGCTAGCCATAACGCCCGCTCCTGTTCTTTTTGATTTGGTGTTATCCCGAATACTCATAATTGCTCCTAGTGCCCGCTATCCTTCCGACAGCGATAAATATACTGTTCTCTTTTCCCAACAACCTTTGCTATCGGGCACCAAAGTTGAAATCTCAATTTGTTGTTCTGTGATTGCATTAATTTGACCGTGATTAATACCGAGGTACTCTCCAACTTGAACCTTAACCACATTGCCTGCAATGGGTCCGGCTGTCATTCGAATTAATCCCCACTCTTTGCCTGGTCGATCAAGCGTTCCCACCATTTCCATCGAATCAAGTGAGTAACGTTCTAAATCTTCGCGCCTGCGCTCTGGGTCAGGTCGGATAGCCTCATCACAACCATCATGTAATAACTTTAACTGTTGCTCCAATTCCAGCTCCATCACCGCAAATGGACTACGAAGTGCTGCAGAGGAGTAATCGTGTGGTTGGTACACTTTTACATCTGGCATGGGCTCAATTCGCCCCGGTGGTTTAGCTTTAATATTCTCTACCCAGGTTTCTAAGTCTTCCGTGTTTCCGCCACAAGCGCTCAATAAAACACTTGCCAGACCAATAGATAATAAACGCTTCGAGAATAGAGGTTTAGCAACCAAGCGACTGAGATTAAAATAACTAGACATTATTTTTCCCCCGAGTCAGCACGGTAAGTTTTCGCCGTGACATTCATAACTAATAACTTTTCATCAGGTGCACTACTAACTACGCCATCGCCTATTCTTATCGTGAAATCATGTAGAGTTACGATACGAGGTAACCGAGATACTCGGCTTACAAAGTCAGCAATTTGGTGATAGCCACCGGTAACTTGAATTTCGATTGGTTTTTCTGAGTAAAACTCTGCATCTTTTTCTTCTTTAAACGATGCCGCCGAAATCTCACATCCTGCACCTGTTGCGGCGTAGGAAATTTCATCAAGAAGTTCGGCCATTTGGTCAGCTTTAGGAAGCTGCTGAAGTAAGGTTTGAAAACTATCTTTGATGGTTTGCATCTGACGCTTATAGGCTTCCAGATTAACAGCCTTGGCTTGTTTCTTTTCAAATTCTTTCTTAAGCTCGACTTCTTTGCGTTCTATTTTGACCAATGCATCGGCTTGGTCAGCAATAAAAAAGTAGTAACCTAAAAAGAGAACAGCGCCAAATACGATTGATGCCATGACCGCTTTACCAGCAGTCGGCCATGACCCCATATTGGTAAAATCGATGTCGTTGACATCAAAATCCTTGAGACTATCTAAATCCATTATTCAGCCTCCTTGTTTACCGCATTGGGTGTGGTAATTTTCGCTTTTAACTTAAACATTTTTCTACCTGCACCAGACTCTTTATCGTCTTCAATATCATCGATATCTGGTTTCGTAATCCACTGAGACGCTGCCAAATTACGCATAAAGTTAGAAATACGAGGGGAAGACTCTGCGATTCCAGTGAAAATAACTTGGTCTTTTTGGCGTTCAATTTCGATTAAATTCATTCCTTCAGGAATTTTTTGTACGATTTCATCAAACAAGTGAACAATTTGAGGGCGACTTTTTTGCAAGTCTTGAATCAGCTCCATCCGGTCAACCAATTCTTTTCGCTCAGCTTCAAGTGTGGTGATTTCTTTGATTTTGGTATCAAGTTTTCGGGTTTGAGCTTCTAAGTAGCTGTTACGATTACGTTGGTTTTCAATTTGATCACCGTAATACATATAAACTGACCACATTACTACAGCGCCCAATACGGCAACTAGTATCAGCACGCTGATAAACTGCCGTTGGCGCTCCTCTCGCTCTTCCTCGCGCCAAGGTAAAAGGTTAATGTTAGCCATTAGTCAAAACTCCTTAAAGCTAAACCGCAGCAATTTACCAGCGAAGGCGCATCCGCACTCAATGCTTGTGCATTGACCCGAGAAGACAAAGACATGTCTGCAAATGGGTTAGCGGTTGAAGCGGTCGTACCTAATCTCTCTTCAATCATTTCTTCGAGACCATCAATGACTGCACATCCACCCGCCAACACAATATGGTCAACTTCTCCATACTGGCTGGAACCATAAAAGAACTGTAGTGAACGGCTGACTTGCTGAATAACGGCTTCTTTAAATGGCTCGAGCACTTCGGG
Source organism: Kangiellaceae bacterium (assembly GCA_965230525.1). Classification (GTDB taxonomy): domain Bacteria; phylum Pseudomonadota; class Gammaproteobacteria; order Enterobacterales; family Kangiellaceae. The sequence goes on along the minus strand of OZ246008.1, from coordinate 1,152,165 downwards.
CTCGTAATCATCTGGCAAACCGCCTTGCTTTTTTGCCATCCCAGCTTCTTCAAAAGAGAGGCCGTAACGGCGTTGTATTTCTTCGGTTAATTGAGAGCCACCAAAAGTCTGCTCCCTAGTATAAATGGTATTAAAATCTTCTAACACGCTTAGACTCGTGTTGGTCGCGCCAATATCTGCAATTGCGATAATTTGGCCTTCGCCTTGATCAGGCAGCTGATTGGCTAGTAATTTAAAGGCTCGCTCAATCGTATAAGCTTCCACATCAACTACTTTGGCGGTTAGGCCTGCTAACTCCAAAGCATCCACACGGCTATAAACGTTTTCAGAGCGTGAAGCAGCTAATAAAACATCGACCTTATCGGGAACCTTTTCAGATTCACCAATTACTTGAAAGTCGAGCGCAACTTCTTCGAGCGGGTAGGGGATATACTGGTCAGCTTCCACTTCGATCTGGCTCTCCATCTCTTCTTCACTCAAGCCTTTATCCATCTGAATGACTTTAGTGATCACCGATGAACCCGCCACAGAGACCGCAGCGTGCTTAATGCTCGTTCCAGAACGACTGATGACTCTTTTTAATGCCTCGCCAACCACTTCGGGGTCCCGAATATCGCGGTCGGCCATTGCATCTTGAGGTAGTGGCTCTACTGCATAGCTTTCTACTCGATAGCGAGAACCAACCTTACCTAGTTCGATTAGCTTACAAGCAGTCGAACTGATATCGATTCCGACTAAAGCTGTCTTTTTTGAGCCGAATAAATTAGCCAGCATAATTTAAAATTTTCCTATCATTTTATTCAGTTACAAGTGAAAACTATGTTTCACTTTAAATAATAGCCCTAACTATCAGAAATTTCACCTGTTTTTTGTTTTTATGTGTTCAATTTCGCGTTATTTGGCTAAATTCCCTGTTCATAACGCCTTCAATTATCAGAAGGGACCAACACAATTGTAGTATTGAATTCAAGAATTTTTTTGTTAATTACTTTTTTGTGTTAATTTTTTTCTCTTTAATCTCGGGAATTTACGCACATTTCCTCAAGATAAAGGTTATGAGGATGAACAAATCCCGTTATACTTTGTCGACTATCCAACTATGGCAATCTATTTATCAAACCGGTATGAAGCGAATCACAAAGATAGCAGCTAAATTTGCCTATATCGTGACCCTGTTCACAATATGCACCGCAATGGGATTCACAGGTCTTTACCTCGCCGTTGGCCCAGACTTACCTGAAGTTGAAACCATTCGGGAGATTCGACTGCAAACGCCAATGAGTGTCTTTGCCAAAGACGGTCAACTCATCAACGAATTCGGTAATGTCCGCCGTATACCTATAACTCTAGACCAAGTTCCTCAAGATTTCATAGATGCTTTATTATCGACCGAAGATGTTCGCTTTTACGAGCATTCTGGGGTGGATCCCAAGGGCGTTTTGCGGGCTTTATTAAATTTAGCCACCACCGGCACCAAGAGTCAGGGTGCAAGCACCATCACCATGTTGGTCGCAAGAAATTACTATCTCACTCGAGAAAAGCGCTTCTCTCGAAAATTTACTGAAATGTTCGTCGCTTGGAAGCTCGAGTCAGAACTTACAAAAAACGAAATTCTCGAACTGTTTTTGAACAAGATATTGTTTGGCCACCGCGCATTTGGGCTGGGCGCGGCGGCACAAGTTTATTATGGTAAGCCATTAAATCAACTAAACCTTCCGCAACTCGCGACACTCGCAGGGATCCCCAATGGGCCTTCTATATTTAACCCAATCAGTAAACCTAAACTAGCCAAGCAACGGCGTAAGCATGTGCTGGGTCGTATGCTTGCAGAAGGTCACATCACGCAGCAAGAGTATGAACAAGCCGATGCTTCGCCCATACGAACCCAACGACACGGTGCAAAAACCACCGTCGATGCGCAATATGTTGCGGAAATGGTACATATGGACATAATTCGTCAATTTGGTCAGGAAGCCGCGCACAGTGATGGCTTAAAAATCTATACAAGCCTCGACCCCAAACTACAAAAGCATGCGCAAGATGCGCTGCGATCGAGCCTTTTGGAATATGATCGTCGTCATGGCTTTCGAGAAGTTGAACAACATTTTACTGAAATCCAAAATGCCGATGACGAGCAAAAGCTGGACTATATTAGTGACTTTTCGCAAATCGGCGAACTAATCCCTGCGCTCGTGCTCGCTACAAAAGGCGAGTATGCCGAAATTTTACTGCCCGATGATACGAGAGGCGTGATTTTACTCGAGGACTCCCTTTGGGCCAGAAAATACATCGATGAGAACCATCGGGAGACCGCCAAATTAACCGATATTGAGCAAATTTTTGTTGCTGGCGATGTGGTAAGAGTACTGAGTAGCGATCGCCAATATGCGGCTTCAACTGAGCAACTGGATAATTCGCCCCCAACTGAAACAGAAAAAGCCGACGATAATCAAGAGACTCCCGCAGACACTGACCTCGAATCAGCAGAAATAGAAAACGCATCAACATCTGCTGGCTTGCAGCGCCCCATCTATAACTTGTCACAAATTCCTGATGTTAATGGCGGATTTGTTGTACTAAATCCCAAGAATGGTGCGGTTGAAGCGCTAGCTGGAGGCTTTAACTACAGCAACAGCAAATTTAATATGGTGACCCAAGCACAAAGACAGCCTGGTTCTAATATTAAGCCATTCATTTATTCCGCTGCGCTTGAGAAAGGCTACACTGCGGCTTCATTAATTAACGATTCACCTTATATTGAAAATGACGTGTCCGCAGGTAACTTTTGGCGACCAGAAAATGATAGCGGTAACTACCGCGGTCCCACTCGATTACGAGTGGCATTAAGCTGGTCGATCAATACGGTTGCGATTCGATTAATTAAAAAGGTTGGACCAAAATTCGCCAAACAATACCTTGAGAAAATAGGCTTTCCGGGCGCTAGAATGCAGCCATACCCCTCTTTGGCTCTCGGCTCGGCCTCTTTTACTCCACTCGAAGTTGCCACTGGATACGCAACTCTTGCTAATGGCGGCTTTCAAATTAAACCCTGGTATATCGATAGAATTGAAGACAGCAATGGACAAATATTATTTCAACAAGAACCCATTCAAGTTTGTGAAGAATGCCTGGAAGCAATCAATAAAAAGAAGCTTGAGGCCGAACAAGCATTGCTTGAACAACAAGCGTTAGCCGATCTCAATCTAGAACTGGATCAACAGACCGAGCAGGCCGAATCACTTGATAACCCAGTGACAAACAACTCGGCTTCAACCTCTGATAATCAACAATTAGCAGAGGCTGGTAGTGAAATATTAGTCGCCGAACCTTGGCTCCCAATCGCCGAAGATAAAATAGCGCCGCGGGTCATTGAAGCTCGCAACCGTTATATTATCGACGATATGCTCAAAGATGTGATCCACGCTGGCACCGCTTGGCGGCAACTCAATCAGTCAAAAAGTCCACTGTTAAAGCGCCGCGATATCGCCGGAAAAACAGGGACAACCAACGATGTAAAAGATGCTTGGTTTTCAGGGTACAACTATCGCTATGTTGCATCTGCCTGGGTAGGGTTTAGGGATCACAGTAAGAAACTTGGAAAAAGTGAGTTTGGTGGGCGTGCCGCTTTACCGATTTGGCAAAAATTTATGGAAAAGGCATTGCAGGGCGTTAAGCAATATAACCTGCCGCGGCCCGATGGTATTGTGGAAGTTAAAATTGATTTAACCAATGGAAAGCTTGCCAGTGCAAACACTCAAAAATCTAACTTTGAAGTATTTAGAGCTGAAAACACCCCAACGGAATACTCCGAAGCGCCTTCTGAGAATGTATTGGATGAACTTGACGAAGTCATCGATAGTGATAATTTAGAAGAAGCCGACGAAATCGATTTCTAGCAATACGGCGACTTTAAAGTAGACCTGTCATTTCGGTTGATATCGATAGTGTCCGGTGATCGGGTAGCTAAAGAGTATATCGCTTAACTCCGGACCACTGCCGATATTATGCACTATCAGAGGCCTGTTGGAATCAGCAAGCTTTCGATCGGTCACTATCCCAATATGCGGTAAGTTTCCAGGTAGCATCCAAGTGACAAGATCGCCGGGAAGGTAGTCTTCGGGACGCTTTGTCACTGAAAGTTTCTGCCCGTGTCGAGTGAAAAAAGTTTGTAAATTGGGCACTCTGCGGTGATCAATATTTGTATCAGGCCTTTTTAAACCCCATATTCTTTTAGACGGATATTGCTCGAAAAACTGACGGATATCTTGATGCACCAATTGTTGCAAATCGAGACCTAACTGACGGTAACTTCTGATTACCACATCGGTACAGACGCCGATATGATCAGGGACATCACCATTGGGGTAACTAATTTTGCGATATGAGCCATCGTAGCGCACCGACACCTTGGTTCGCTCAATAGCCGCCTTTACTAATTTCTGTTCAAAACTTGGTTCGCCATAAACAGTGCTACTGGATAGACAAAGACTAATAAAAACAGACCGGAGAATAATTTGAAATTTGCGAGCCTGCGAGATTAGAGGTAAATCAAACATCAATCCGACATCCTTATTAAAGTTGACTGTAATCAATGATTAAACAGCAAAAAGGCCCTTGCTAGGGCCTTTTATTATTATCTGTTAACTTGAGAGCATAGTGATTAACGAGTGCCATAAATAACCATGGTTTTGCCTTTCACATGAATATGCTCTTGCTCTTCGAGCACCTTAAGTACACGGCCAACCATCTCGCGAGAGCAGCCCACAATTCTCCCAAGTTCTTGTCGAGTGACTTTAATTTGCATACCGTCAGGGTGAGTAATCGCATCGGGCTCTTTAGCCAGATCGAGCAGTGCTCTTGCGACCCGGCCGGTCACGTCCATAAACGCCAAATCACCAACCTTACGGCTGGTTTTGCGGAGTCTCAGCGACATTTGCTCTGCCAGCTTAAACATTATTTCTGGCTTTTCTTTGGTAAGGGCCTCGAAACGAGCATAACTAATTTCAGCTAAATCCGCTTCAACTTTAGCTCTCACCCAAGCACTGCGGTTATTTTCACCGTCAAACAATCCCATTTCGCCAAAGAAATCACCGGAATTTAGGTAAGCAAGTACTAACTCTTTACCATCGTCATCTTCGATTAATACGGTGACAGATCCCTTGATGATGAAGTACAGGGTTTCCGGTTTATCACCAGCAAAAATAATGGTGGTTTTCGCGGCGTAACGTCTTTTGTGGCATTGTGAAACAAACCACTGAAGGGTTGGGTCTTGTTGTATATTGTGTGGAAGAACAAGGGGCTCTTTAATTAAGGCCATAGCAATACCTGCAATAATTTCATTTTCCATCACCTAACGATACTATTTTAGAGCCTCGCCTATTTATAGCGCAAACTCAGTTAGGTGCTAATTAACACTTGTCACTGACATTGACTGAACTGAAGAGTTCGACTAACCAATGCCAGATTCGCTACAACAAAAATACAAATACTAAACAAATCGTATTTTAATGCGATACTTCTTAGATACTGATTTTTAATGATTAATGGCAAAGAAGCAAGCATAATTACGGATAAATAGTTACAAACCAGATTATACGGGAAATTATTGTGCGAATTACAACCAAATGGCAAGAAAAGCAAAAATTTGAAGCAACCACCGAACAAGGCGATAAAATTATAATGGATGGCGAGGGCTCCGCGCCTTCCCCCATGCAGCTGGTGTTGGCAGCAGTCGGTGGTTGTTCTTCAATTGACGTGGTGATGATTTTAGAGAAAGGCCGTCATCAAATATCCGACTGCCAATGTCAACTGACTGCTGAACGTGCCGACTCGGCACCTGCTGTGTTTACCAAAATAAATGCTCACTACGTGGTGAGCGGCCAAAACTTGAAAGAGTCGGTGGTTGAAAGAGCCTGTGAGTTATCAATTAACAAATATTGCTCAGCGGCTCTGATGTTAAAACCAAATGTTGAAATCAACTATTCCTTCGAAATAATCCAGCTCGATTGAGATTAAATATCGATTTCTTGCTTTATTTTTTCGAGATTAGTGTGACGAACATCTTTCCCTTTAACTAAATAAACAATGTACTCACAGATATTCTTGGTGTGATCACCAATTCGCTCGAGGGCACGAGCACACCAAGATATTCTAAGTGCATCTTTAATTTGTCGTGGATCTTCCATCATTTTTAGAACAAGCAAACGAGAAATGCTGTCAAACTCTTGATTGATACTTTGGTCGCTTTGGATCACTTCCAATGCTTCTTCAACATCTAGCCTTGCGTAGGCATTGAGAGAACGATTAAGCATTTTTTTGACGCTTTCACCAAGGTGACGGAGTTCAATATATTCTCGACTACCACCTTCATTATCCGATAGCTCAAGTGCATTACGCCCAAGCTTTTCCGCTTCATCGCCTATACGCTCTAAATCAGTGATGGTTTTAATAATGCTCACCATCAATCGCAAATCACTAGCAGCCGGCTGGCGTCGAGCTAATATTTCGGTGCAGGTTTCGTCAATCTCAACTTCCATTCCATTAACTTGGCGGTCATTTTCAACCACTTGCTTAGCCAGTTCTGTATCAGCCTCGAGTAGAGCCACTAATCCGTCAGAAACTTGCTGTTCAACTAAGCCGCCCATTTTTAGAACTTGATTACGAACTTCTTCCAGCTCTTGATTAAAACGCTTAGAAATATGTTGCGATAAATGCAGATCGTTTTCCATGTTTAGTCTCCCGAAGTTGTTTGGCTTAGCCAAACCTTCCCGTAATGTAGTTCTCAGTCAATTTATGAGACGGGTTAGTAAAGATTTGAGCTGTATCTCCCATCTCGACAAGTTGCCCCATATGAAAATAAGCCGTGGTTTGCGAAATTCGCGCCGCCTGTTGCATTGAATGAGTCACAATGGCGATTGTATATTTTTCTTTCAGTTCATCAATTAACTCTTCAATTACGGCGGTAGCAATTGGATCTAACGCAGATGCCGGTTCATCCATCAAGATAACTTCTGGACTAACCGCGATCGTTCTGGCGATACACAAACGTTGTTGTTGACCACCGGAAAGCCCGGTACCTGGCGCATCTAGTCGATCTTTCACTTCTTCAAACAAGCCGGCCTTTTGTAAACTAGTAATGACGATTTCATCCAACTCCGCTTTGTTAGAAGCAAGCCCATGAATTTTTGGTCCATAAGCAACATTTTCATAAATGGACTTTGGAAATGGGTTTGGTTTTTGAAACACCATGCCAACTCTTGCTCTTAGCAAAACAGGGTCCATGCTCTTAGCGTAGATGTCTTCGCCATCTAAAGTCAGTTGACCTTCTACTCGACAAATAGGAATCGTATCATTCATTCGATTCATGCATCGTAAAAAAGTTGACTTACCACAACCCGACGGGCCTATTAGAGCAGTCACTTGGTGTTTCGCTAAGTCTAAACTAACATCTTTTATCGCTTGTTTTTTCTCGTAGAAAACATTGACATTGCGCATCGACATTTTGGCATCATCGGAAAAACAATTTCCTACTGTGCCATTGATTTGCGTGTCATCAGACAACAAGCTTTCAGAAGAAGATATATCGACCATATTTATAACCTACTTTTCAAATTTCTTACGAAGGATGGCTGCACTCACATTCATCACCAGAAGAAAACTTAACAAAACTAAAATTGCCGCCGAAGTCTTTGCAAGGAAAGCTCGCTCAGGACTATCGGCCCAAAGAAAAATTTGCACCGGCAATACCGTGGCAGCGTCCGTTACGGAGGAGGGCACATCAACAATAAACGCTACCATACCGATCATCAACAAAGGTGCTGTTTCACCTAACGCTTGCGCCATTCCGATGATAGTCCCGGTTAAAATTCCCGGCATCGCCATCGGCAACACATGACCAAACGCTGTTTGCATTTTTGAGGCTCCGATGCCAAGTGCAGCTTCTCTAATTGAGGGCGGTACAGCTTTAATCGACGCTCTACTTGCAATGATAATAGTAGGCAGAGTCATCAATGATAATACAATGCCACCGACCAATGGAGCGGATCGTGGTAACCCAAACAAATTAATAATTACCGCAAGTCCGAGCAAACCAAAGATGATGGAGGGGACCGCAGCTAAGTTGTTAATATTAACTTCGATAATATCCGTCCAGCGATTTTTTGGTGCAAACTCTTCCAAATAAAGCGCCGCTGCAACCCCAAGTGGAAAAGAAATAATCAAAGTCACCAACATGGTGAGCAGAGTACCGGTAAACGCACCTTTAACTCCGGCTAGTTCAGGCTCTCTCGAATCACCATTGGTAAAGAAGCTTAAATTAAATCGCTTTTCTACACGTGCTTGTTGCATGAGTTGTTGCACCCAGACGGCTTGTTTTGTATCCACTCGAGAACCCGCTTCTCCCAGTGTAGGGTCATCTTTTAAATAAGTATCAACATCATCATCAAATCTAACCCAAACAGCGGCAGTGGTATTAAACTGATCAGGATTTTCGAGCAAAAAATCTTTGATAGTAAATTCAGCATTAGTACTAAACATAGCAAACAGCTTACGCTTGTCCTTGCGTCCTTTCACTTCCGGAAACGCTTGGTACAGTGATCGCTTTAGTGCTTTACGATAATTTGCTGACTGAAGACTTTGTTGGTCGGCCGAATCAATATTCAACCACTCGCCGGTAAAAGCAACATCGATTTTCACCCAGTGCTGATGAAAAGCTGGAATCGCTTTGAAAGTAATATCCGAAAGTAGTGCAATCACAGCTAAGAAACCGAGTAACACCGCGCCAAATCCCAACGCCTTAAAACGGCTTTCCTTTTTATGTCGACTTTTTAAGCTCGCTGCCACTTTTTCAGTGACTGAGTAAATGGCAGTCGCTTCAGGCCGATCGTCATGATTACTATCGTTATTTGGCTTAGTCATATTGTTCACGATACTTCCTTACCACCTTAAGAGCGATAATATTTAACGCTAAAGTGGTTACAAATAACATCAGACCGAGTGCAAAAGCAGCTAATGTTTTTGGGCTATCAAATTCTTGGTCACCGGTGAGCAGGGTCACAATTTGCACCGTCACAGTGGTCACCGACTCTAGCGGATTGGCGGTAAGGTTGGCCGCCATACCTGCAGCCATAACCACAATCATGGTTTCACCGATTGCCCGCGACAGAGCTAACAAAATGGCACCAACAATTCCCGGAATTGCCGCAGGTAATAATACTTTCTTGATTGTTTCTGAAGGCGTTGCGCCCAATCCAAGCGAGCCTTCCTTCAAGGTTTTTGGCACTGCATTAATCGCGTCGTCAGATAAACTGGAGATAAAAGGTATAATCATCACCCCCATAACCAATCCGGCGGCAAGAGCGCTTTCTGAGGCAACGCTTAAACCCAACCAACCGCCAAAATCACGAATTAAGGGCGCCACTGTTAACGCTGCAAAAAAGCCGTATACCACAGTAGGTACACCAGCTAAAATTTCCAACATAGGTTTTGCAATCGAACGCATTCGCTCAGAGGCATATTGCGACAAGTAAACCGCAATCATTAATCCAGTTGGGATTGAAAGCAGCATTGCGATTGCGGTAATTAACAATGTTCCAGCAAAGAGTGGTACAGCCCCAAATGCGCCAGAACCGCCCACTTGGTCAGTTCGCATAGCAATTTGTGGACTCCATTCCGTGCCAAATAAAAACTCCCATGGTGGAACTGACGAGAAGAACTGTATTGACTCAAACAAAACTGAAAAAATGATTCCAACAGTCGTGAGTAAAGCGACTCCCGAGCAAGTCCAAAGCAAACCAGCAATCACTCGCTCCATCTTGACTCGCGCTTGAAACTCTACTGAAAATCGACTGACTAATGCTGCAACACTTGCCACCGCAACGAGAATCACCAAAACAGTTTTAAACCAACTGGCCTTTTGTTTTGCATCCACTAAAAACTGAGCCGCAGCTTGCTGCGGATTAGATTCATCTATTTGGGTTAAAACACCTTGGCTAATTTGACTGGCTAAAACATGAATATCATTCAAATACAAACTGAGCTGATTATCTGATAGCTTACTCACTTCGGTGGGTAGATAATCCAATAGTTGTGCTTGCAACATACTGGATTCGAAAATACTCCATACTAACAATACAAACAACGCTGGTAAGCCACACCAAAATGCAGTCAAAGCGCCAAATTGTCTCGGCAAAGAGGTAAGGCGCTTAACCTTGGTAACGCCACCAGCGACTTTGACCGCTCTTTGTATAGCGAACCAATAGCTAAACAAAGCTAAAAACGCTACAACAAAAATAAGTGTGGATGAATTCATTAATTGCTACCTGCTTTAACAGTTCAACATTGGTATTATTTAGCTAGTCTTTATATAAAAAATTGAGGTAACAGCCTAAGCCGTTACCTCGCTAGCAAACAACCAACAGAAGAATCTAACTATAATTTTAACTCGGTTAATGAAAGTACTTCTTTGCGTACTTTGTTTAATCTTTCTTCGCCTAGTGGAATTAATCCTTTATCGGTTAAGTAACCTTCTTCACCCATTGCTTCTTCGCTGGTGAATTCAGTTAAAAACTCTAAGATTCCTGGAATTTTTCCAACGTGGGCATTTTTAACATAAAAATACAAAGGTCTTGAAACAGGGTATGAACCATCTGAAATTCCCTCAAAAGTTGGCTCAGTGCCATCCACCTTTGAGCCTTGTAATGTGTCGGAATTTTGGTCAAGAAAACTGAATCCAAATACACCAAACGCATCAGGGTTTGCAGTGAGTTTTTGTACGATAAGGTTATCGTTTTCTCCGGCTTCAATATAAACGTGATCTTCTCTCACCGCGTGACAAATTTCTTTGTACTTCTTTTTGTTACTTTTTTTCATCGCTTTGATCCAAGCGAATGATTTACAACCACCTTCTAACACTAATTCTGCAAATGCATCACGTGTTCCCGATGTAGGCGGCGGTCCTAATACTTCGATTTTAGTTGCTGGTAAAGCTGGGTTGATCTCACTCCACTTTTTGTATGGGTTAGCCACTAATTTTTCTGAACCGTCAGGTGCAGGAATTTCTTTTGCTAGCGCTAAGAATAACTCTTTTCTTGATACGCTCATTTGCTTTGCCGCTTTGGAATTAGCAATCACGATTCCGTCATAACCTAGCAACACTTCAGTGATGCTTTTAACTCCATTTTTAGCACACATTTCAACTTCAGTTTTTTTGATTCGTCGAGATGCATTTGACATGTCAGGTGTATCGATTCCAGTACCGGCACAGAATAATTTCATACCGCCACCAGTTCCGGTAGACTCAATTTTTGGTGTTTTAAAACTTGTTGACTTACCAAATCGCTCAGCGACAACAGTGGAAAATGGGTACACTGTTGACGAACCAACCACATTAATAGAATCTCGACCCGCTGCGAGAGCCGCAGTACTGGTCGCTAATAAACTGATAGCAATTGTTAATTTTTTCATGATTAAATCCTTAAAATTGTTAACGCAAAATATCCCTTCGGATATCGCTTTTAAACCTAAAACACCGTTATTTAATGTTTGCCGGCTGTTTCGATTTGCAGTCAGTGTATGATTCCAATGTGACTAATATATTACTGATTTATGACAGCTTTATTACAATCTAAATCAAACTTGATAAAACTCAAAAAGAACCGAAAAGCCTAAGCTAAACGGTTCTTTTTTATTACAAAAATTAAAATAATTGATTAGAATTTTTGTACAATACCGACACCAAAAATAGTGTCATCGTCGCCACTTCCACCTTCTTCATTGAAGCTTAAGTAACTAACAAAAGTTGTCTTCTTGCTGGCTTTGTAATCCCAGCCGATAGAAGTCTGTGATGAATATTTTACTTTAGAGCTAATGTCAGCCTGCCAAGCGTCGGAATCAACAATTTGCAGTTTAAAAGCATGCTTATCCATTTTGTATTTACCACTTACCACATAACCGTCGCCAGATAGGTCGCCATTTTCTGCATCGTGGTACATAAAGCCCAGTTCAAAGTTATCAATTTTGTATTTTGCTATAGCTCTTAAGGTTTCAACATCGTCTCCTTCAACACCATCATCAATCGCGGCACCAAGAGTTAATTGGCCAGCTTGGTATTCGAAAGATGCAGAGATTCCATCGGCTAATCCGTCATTGTTTCCTGTGTCTTCACCCGGGATAAGTGCTAACTTACCTTTAAAACCGCCCATTTTTGGTGTGGTGTATTGAACCACGTTGCTTGCTCTAACCTCGCCGTTGAAAGCGGTTTTGAATTCCATTTGATAATCGTTGAAGAGATCAACACTTTTGACCAACGATTTAGCTGGAGTATCGTGACGCCCAGCAAGGACTTCACCAAAACTGCCACGAAGTCCAATAAATTGATTTCGAGAACTAATATTTTTCTCTTTGCTTTCGTCAGTAACGTCTACAGCCCATTCCATTTTGTAGAAAACTTCAACACCATCAATACCAGACTCTCCGTAGCCTTTCACACCGAAGCGAGTTGCATTGCTGTTAAATTCCCATTGATCATCACCGTTATCTTCATCGACTTTGTCGAGTGAAAGCATCACTTTTCCGTAAACATCAACCCAGTTATCGTCTGCAATCGCTACAGCCGGTGAAACTAATCCAGCAACAGCAAGTGCAAGAATAGATGGTTTTAAGACTTTCATATGAATCTCCAAATTAAATTAAAATACTTGTGCAATTTGTTGTGACCGCGTTTAAACGGTGATTTTTTAAGTTGTGGCTATGATAGGGGGGCTATATGACAGATTTATGACATTCTGGAATAATTTGTTAATAATTCTCTAATGTTTGAAGATAAAGAGTATAAATGACACTATGCAATTGATTTTATTGAGTTTTATTGTTCTGCATTAAGCCAAAATTTGACCTAAAAGGACACCAAAGCAGATAAAAATAGCTATTTTTAGATGAAATATGACAGCCTTTATGACACTTGATATGACATCGACTTGACGAAGAATCTGTTCGCTTTTAAGCGAACCCTCATTTGCGACTTAAAATGGATTAGGTGACCGACTATTTTAGCGACCGTGACAAGACACTGGCCGCTTGAAACTGACTTAGTGGTTAGACGCAAGAATTAGTGACTCGATATAATCAACCGCCTCTTCATCTTTAGATTGCCCCAGCCAAAAGATGGCTTTTTGTTTTATAGGCTTTGCGCTTGTTGACTTAAGTACCTTCACAAGCCCTTGGGTAGCGATTTTACCGCGCAATTGAGAGATCGCGAATACCGCGTGCTCTCGCACTGATTGCGGGGCGTTACCTAGGGCAATCTCAATCAATATTTCCGACGATTCACGTTGTTTATTTTGTGACAACCAAAAAACCGCTTTCCTTTGAACATCGACGTACTGATGTTGTCTAGCAATCTCTACTAATCGCTGCCAAGCTCGATCAGATTTTAATTGTGAAAGGGCAAAAACAGCTTTGTCGAACAGTTGTGAAGCTTGCTGATTGGAAAGCACCGCATTAATAGCCGTAAGCGCTTTAGGATGTTGTGATTGCACCAACCAGAAGATTGCTTCCCCCCGTATCGAGTCGGATTTAGCCGACATTGCCAATTCAAGCAGTTTGTCTTTGGCTTGCGCATAGCTATTGACGCTTAAAGCAAATACCGCTTGTTTTTGCTTACTAGCCTTGACTGAGCGACTCGCCAATAATTTGGACAAAGATTCATACCCTGCCTTATTGCGCGCTTCTCCAAGCCAAAAAACTGCACTATCTAGATGAGATGCGTTTTCTTCAAAAGCATACTGTTCTAACATTTGATGTGCCGATGCGCCTTGATGATGTGCTAATGCAGCAAGCGCTTGACTAGTCAGGCTGGAAGAATGCACGGCTTGATTATCAGCCTTGTTTCGAATCAAATGGTTTAAGAACTGAATACTTTGCTCGGCAGAAACCTGAGTAATTTGGGTCAGTTTGGCGCCGCTCGTGTCAACCGGACACTCGCTACCAGCAATAAACATATCATCAATCCCCTGGGGTTTACGACTAAAATAAATATCCATGGTTTTAGAATCTTGTTGTTCCAATTGACTTCGACTGACCCAAGCATTGGTGCGCTTATCAAGTGAACATTGCATTTCTCCTTGCTTTAAGTAGCAACAGGGCATGCCGTTTTGCGGTTCCATTGGTACCTGATATCTAAACCATTGCGTGGACTTCATTTGCTTGGAATTTGACTGCACTGCATTTAACAGTGTTTGGTCTTTTGCTAATTGGTATTCCGTTGCAGCTTTAAGCGCTGCCGAGTTAAATAGTGTTAAGAAACTAATACCTGCAATCAAAATATGAGTCGCTTTATTAAATACTTTCATTGTCTCGCTCCTATTGTTCTATGGACTGACTAAAAAATTCGATGACTTCGTCAGAATTAATCATGGATAACCGCTTTAACGCTTTACGCTTTAACCGGTTATCTTGCTCGGACTTAACAATGCTAATCAGCCCCTTAGCGTTATTCTGGATGAATAGTGCTTGTATAACTGCAGACTTAACTTCCTGATTGTTTTTAGTCTGATACAGACTTAACAACTTTTTACCTGAGTCATTTCTATTAATAATCCCCATTTTTTTCACCGCTTCGACCACTAACTTGGAATCGGTCTCGGACTTCACAATACCAATTAGCTGATCTGCTCCGCCACCTATGGCAATTGCGTTGATAATTTCAGCCCGCAAGGGAGCAAAGCTTTGCTGTTGATAAAGTGCCATCAACTCATCATTGCCTCGCATTACACCGATTAATCGAATCGCTTGCTTTTGCAGTTCGGGTTGGTTTTCGGATTTAGCCAGTGAAAGTAACTCAGTCTTTTCTCCTGCAATCATAAAACTCTTTAACACCTGGCGCTTCACTGGCAAACCTTCAGACGACTTATAAACTTTCTTAAGGAGTTCTATGGTTCGTTCGGAACGGGTCATTCCAAGTGTTTCGATCGCGCTAAGTTGTAATGCTGGATTTGATTTATCCATCGCGATGTCGGTCATCAGTTGATAGGCATCACTGTGGGAAGACTGACTTAAAACAAAAATAGCTCGCTTTTTTACTCGATCACTGGAATCACTTTTTATAATTTTGGCCAAAACCTCGACACTTCTTTCCGACGGGGAGCTGAGTAAAGAGTTAATCGCATAAAGCTTCATTTCATCATCAGTTATTTCCGATGCTTCACCGAGTTGATCTTTAATTTCAGCAGTCAGCGCACGTGCATCATCGATCCAATTACTTTTAGGAAACCGTTTTGATAATTGATTCAAGGTCGAGAGTGCATTTTGATACTCTGAGTTTTGCGATTGAGAATAGGCTTTCCAATAAAGCGCAGCGTCTTGATTTTTGCCGCCTTTTTTTATGATTTTGTCAAACTGATTTGCTGCCTTCCTCCACTCTTGTTGATCGAGATATTGTTGCCCTTTGGCGTAATCAGTACGACTAGCCGGGTCAGACTCCTTTGCCGAAACATTCGCCACAGAGATTGCACCGCAGAACACTATGATGCTCAGGTATAGCGCGAAACGTTCTTTTAGTCGATTAATTAAATTCATTGTATAGTTACCTTTGGTTTTCGAGTGCTGATATTCACGACATTCTGCAGCATGCCACCAATTTGTTCTTTCCTATTGTTTGACGTAGCTAATTAAAATCGGTTTGGTTTAAATTGCCAAATACTAAAAAGCACTTTAATAAACAGCCTACCAATAGACAGTCGCTAAATCGTTTGCTGTTTTATTTTTTGTTTAGAAACACGAATTTTAAAGATTAGATCGGAATGGTTGAGTCGTTGCTTAACTGACTCCAGCTGTTGTTCATTCAAGCTAAATTCCGAGTCCGTCGATGAATCCGCATTTTTTATTTCAATTAAAATTGATTCCATCTGTCTCAGTACTTGCGCAAGTTGTTGATCGCCATTTTTTTCTAGTAGTCGACGATAGAGTCGGTTAAACGCCAGCAAATCATCAAGATATTGCATTCGCTGATTAATCGAAGCCGCTTCTTGAGATTCGGTATTGCTCACCGTTGTAAGTAACCGGTTACTCGAATCCAAATGCTGTTGCAGACTTTGATAAAGTACCCGCTGACTTTGAGAATTACTAAAGTTGGGCTGCTGTTGTGAATTGGAATTTTCCACATCTGCATGCATTCGCTCTGGTAATTGTTCGACGCTAATTCGCCCCAAATAGAACAAACTAAAACTAAACACCGCAATCACAGCGAATGAAATCGCATTAAGCCACTTAAACTGATGAAAGAAAGCTTGTAGTTTATTGATATTCTGCTTTTGATTGTGGTTGTCCGCGTCAGCCGAAAGATGGTGTTGATCAATCGAGCGATGCACTGCCGCCATAATATTTTGATTCAGCATTTCACTGGGTTCAGGAATCGCTTCAGTTTGACTAACCCGCAAAACCTCCACTAAGTTTTGATAACGATTCCGCAACGTTTCATTTTGCTGCAATTCTTGCTCGAGTTTGTCGGCTTCGATAGCGTCTAGTTCGCTGTAAAAATAGAGGATCAACGACTCATCACTCCAAGCCATATTTGAATGTCCTATGTTACTCATATTTCTTCACCTTCATTCTGTCTGCCCACGGCTCTAACACTGTCATTAATCTGAGAACTCAAAAGCTCTTTCAGTCGAGACACCCCTCGAAATATGCGATTTTTTACGGTGTTAGGATTAACCTCTAGTATCTGGCTGATTTCATCGATCGTCCTTTCTTCAAAATGTTTTAGAACAAACGCTACTCTGACTTCAGGGCTAAGCTTAGCAAGCGCATTGCAGGTTGATTGAATTAAGCTCTGGTTTTGGTGCTGCTGTTCAGGACTATTTGTTTCATGATCCAAGCAATGCTGCAAGTGTTCTTCCCCAACACTATTTTGATGACGAGCCAATTTTCGCTGCATATCAATGGCGCAATTAACTACTATCGAATAATGCCAAGTCGAAAACTTGGCTCTTTGATCAAACGAGCCTAGTTTGTGATATAGCTTTACAAACACTTCTTGGGCGCAATCTTGCGCATGCCCTTTATCATTAAGGATTCGATAGGCGATCGCATAGGTCTTGTGGCTATAAGTTTCCACAATTTGCTGAAAAGCCTTCATGTTGCCAGACTTAGCTTGCTGTATTAGTTGGATAGGTTCCTGCATATAGCATAGTATGACGAATGCGATTGAATATGGTTTGGTTTATTTGCAAATTAATTATAAAAGTCTCGAAATTTAAAAACGATGATTAAGATTTGTCGGATTTAGGCTCTCACGGACAAGTATTTGGCCCGTATTGGTACGAATACTCGTGAAAGCTGAACTCTAATAGACTACTAAAACAAACGAGCAAAGAGTAGGGCTCACTATGACATATTAGATTTGTCCGCTTAGAAATAAAGTGTAAATGGATGTAACTATTCGACCATTTATCCTTGTAGTTTTAATTTAGGAATTCTATAGTCAGGCTCACGCACTTTGTGTTGTTTGAAGCATATCGAGATTCTGCAAGCAGAAGGGTTACCACTATGACTAACTTACGAGCTATTTTCGGTTTTACCTGTATCATCTTAACTAATTTCCTGGTCACCGGTTGCACCGCTGTAACAAAGCTACAACCCGATAACACGGCTACACCGCCAATGGATTCTCTTGTTTCTACGGATTGGCTTAGTAAAAATTTGAACCACCCAGATTTGGTAGTTGTTGATAGCACTGTCATCGTAAAAATGGATGAACAAGGCAAAATGAGCAACATCAGTGGTTATCCTCGATATCAACAGGAGCACATACCAAATGCTCGATTTGCTGATTTAAAAGGTGTGATGTCAAGCCATGATAGTCCGTTAGACTTTGTGATGCCGACACCAAGACAATTTGCTGCAGAGCTCGGCAAATTAGGCATCGACAACAACTCCAAAGTAGTAATTTATAGTACTGATAATCATGTGTGGGCGGCTCGATTATGGTGGATGCTACGTTGGGCTGGGTTAGAACAAGTAGCGATTTTAGATGGCGGGTTTGCCGCTTGGAAGGCCGAGGGTAGAGCGATTAGCTGTCAGGAACCTAAGTTTTCAGAAAAAAAGTTTAAATTAGCTTTAAAACCGGAATTAATCGCCGATCGCAATCAAGTTTTTAGTGCAATCAGCGACCCAACCGTTCGTATAGTGGATGCACTTCCTGCCGCCTCGTATAGCGGCCAGTTTTCTATGTATGCCAGGCCAGGCCATATTCCTACGGCAAGCAATATGCCTACATCTGATCTGGTTAACGAAACAGGCCATTACAAGTCATTCGATGAACTCGATATGATGCAAGAAGGTAATCGCGAGCAACGAGTCATTACTTATTGTGGTGGTGGCGTGGCAGCGTCTGGTGCGGCATTCACTTTACATCGGTTAGGTTTCAAGAATGTAGCGGTTTATATGGGATCGCTCCAAGAGTGGGCGGAGGATCCTAAGAATCCAATGACCACTGATGTCACTGAGTAATACGATTTAACTTTGCAAGCTAGGATTTAGAAATGGTGTTGAAACACTCTCCAGTTAGATGGTTAGTCTTGGTTTCAATGTTGCTTAGCTCGTGTACTTACTTGAAATATTCTTCGATTCAAGCCGAGTACGCTCGAATTCAAAATGCCTCACCCAGCCAAATGACTCTCAAGCATATGCTTGACCGAAACACTTTTTTCGTCGTAGGGAAAACAGTCGATTCACTTGGAAAATCGCAAAAAACACCAATGGCAGTCGCTGCATTTTCCAATAAATTTTCTTTGAACGAAAGAGTCGATACGATGTATCTGAATCGTTCGGGAACCCATTTCGGACTGAATCTCCCAGCCGGAGAATTTCAGCTAATTGTGGTAAGAGATACCAATCATGACGGAATTTTTGCAAGTGACGAAGTAATAGGCGAGCAGTCAATTACACTGAATTTGGAATCCCACCCGCAGAAAATAGTATCACAAGTTGAAATAGACTTAACTCAATCGAAAACTCATATTAGTTTCGATTCATTTCCTGTGAAAGATAGCGAGGTCGAACAACCTTCGCTCTACTTTCCAAATGGCGCAATAAGAAAACTTATCGACCCGATATTCGATAAAAACATCGCAACACTCGGGATGTACGATCCTGCGTCATTCCTTGAACATGCTCCTACAACTTTCTTCGCACTTGAGGAAGATCAAGTACATAAGATCCCTGTCATCTTTGTTCACGGTATTGATGACAGTCCTAGAGCCTTCGAAACGATTATTTCGCAGCTTGACCGCAACAGATATAAGCCCTGGTTTTTCTATTACCCGTCTGGTGGGGACTTAAATCAGTTAGCAGAATTATTTTATAATGTATTTCTTTCAGGGAAAGTTATCTCGCTTAGTGATATGCCACTGATTGTGGTAGCTCATAGTATGGGAGGGCTGGTTGTTCGCGAGTCGATTAATCAATACTCAGGCGACCATTACGAGAATAGACTGAAATTATTTGTCAGTATCGCAAGCCCCTTAGGTGGTCATCCAGATGCTAAGTCTGGAGTCGAAAATGGACTAATCGTACTGCCAGCCTGGAGAGATTTAGATCCCTCTAGTCCATTTATTCAAAACCTTTATAGGCGCGAATTACCTACGGATTTAGAACATCACCTATTTTACGCATATCATAATTCTGACACCCTAAAACTAGGGGAGAATAGTGATGGTGTGGTTCCGCTTTCAAGCCAGCTCCATCAAATAGCACAACGCCAATCAAACTTACAAATAGGTTTCAAAAACAACCACACCGATATCCTAGAAAGCCAAGTTATGATCGATCAACTGCTCGAAACTATGTCGACAATTACCAGCATATTTCCTGAAGATCATATGAAGATGCTAGAAAACGCTGGTCTAGGTTTAGAGTTAGACGATTCATATGATCCGAGAACCAAGCACCTTCTAAGTTATGCGGGAAAATACATTGCAAAATTGATTAGCGGAGAAATTCCAACAATACACCCTCATCAGGATATATTTCTAGAGGCTGTTCTAGGTAAAAGAAAGCCGGCAACTACCATTGAAAAAGACTTTGTAAAGCTAGTTGCGGCTTATCCGAATATTTTCACAGTAGGACCGGATTCACATGACGAATGACCCAAAAAGCGACCTACCTGAATCAAAACAAAAGCGTGTAAAGGTCTTTATTATCGTTTATCCATTCGCATTAATCACTATCGCGATACTCGTGAATTGGCTATTGCTTGGTATCAACAATCTGACATTCAGTTCGCCGAACGATCAGGTTGTTACCGTATTGATTCTAACAACCATTGGATTGCTAGCTAATCACACTTGGTTAATGACCGCGACTGAACTCACCCGACTGCGTTATAGTTTATATGCAACACCAGAAGAATGGCGAAACAGTGGTAGAGATAAACAGCGAGCATCTAGCGAAGGCCTCGAAGAGTTAGAAAGGATTCACAATGCGCATAGGAACACCACGGAAAACACCGTATATTTCGTATTACTTGGTGTACTTTTTGTGATGTTCTCGCCAACCGTGCTGGCAGCCTCTGTCTGGTTAAGCATTTTTGCTTTCGCTAGACTCGGTTACACTTATAGTTATTTAAAAGGTTTAGATAATATTCGCGGAATCTTTATGAGTTTAGGGTTACTCAGCTTATTTGGGATGGCGAGTAATTTACTGTTAGCGCTTCTCGCGCTTTAGCCACCTAAACCTTCGAGGGCCAAAAAAACCTATTTATCCGCTCTATGCTTTACTCAAGCGCCTGAGTTATATCCGCCAACAAGTCTTCTAATTTTTCACAACCGACACTTAATCGAATTAGCCCTGGTGACACATTATCCGTTCCCCATCGCGCTCGACGTTCAGCCATTGAATGGATCCCTCCAAAACTAGTCGCCTCAAAAATTAGTTGCGAACACTCTAAAAACTTATCTGCTGATTGTTGATCACCTAAGTCAAAACTAATGATAAATCCGAAATGATGCATTTGTTTGCTTGCGATAGCATGAGATGGATCAGTCACTAAACCTGGAAACCTGACTGATTTAACTTTTCTGTTGCTCGCCAAATACTCAGCAATCTTTTGAGCGTTGTTTACCATTCTTTCTAATCGTAAATCTAAACTGGCCAATCCTCGATGAACTAACCATGACTCCATGGGACCTGCAATATTGCCCGATAGTTTTCGCCATAAACGCATCGCCTCTAACAGTTCAGAGTTATTAGTAGCAATATGCCCAAACAACACATCGCTATGTCCGTTCACCGCTTTGGTATCTGAACACATTGAAATATCAGCTCCAAGTAATAAAGGCTGCTGTCCCAGAGGGGTACTGGTGGTGTTATCAATCGCTAATATTCCGCCCGCCTGATGCACTTTGTCGGCTAAGGTTTGAATTTCGACAACATCGAGCAGTGGATTGCTTGGCGTTTCAATAAAGGCCAGCTTGATACCAGTAAAATCTTGTTCAAGTAACTGTTCAGTGCGAGCCAGTCGAATTTTAACCCCAAATTTTTGTAAATAAGCTTCCGCATAAGCGCGTGTTGCGTAATAGCCATCGGATTGCAGTAATAGCGTATCCCCCGCTTCAAGTAGCGCGGTCATAACCGCTGCGCCCGCTGCCATACCAGAAGGAAAAACCAGCGCTTTACCGCCCTCCAATTGACCTAATGCGCTCTCTAACGAATCCCATGTCGGATTATGAAAGCGAGCGTATTGATGAAAATCATTATCGACTTCACCAGATAAATGAAACGCACTTGCAAAAGTGGGTCCTTTAACAAAAGGTGCGCCTTGTTGTGGCTTATCAATTCCAGCATGAATAACCTGCGTTGCGAGAGATTGCGATGGCTTTTGCGACATATAACTTTCCAGGACTTGAGGTTTGATCCAATATTCTAGTATGAATTGAGTGGATGGTTAACTAGTTTCTGATTATTATCCATTACTTGGCATTACCTATGTTTACGAGAAACGCCGTTGAATCATTCTTTAAGATTATTAATTGTTACCAGCTTGGCACTGATCGCCTTCGCTGCCAACTCGGTGTTTTGTCGGCTGGCGTTACTATCTCACAAAATTGATCCGGTCAGCTTTACCAGCGTTCGACTATTATCAGGAGCCGCAGCACTTGCTTTAATTATTAAAGTTCAAGCAAAAGGTAACACTTTAAATTGGTCGCATATTGTTTTTCCCCGATCGTCGAATCATTGGATAGGCGCGCTACTTTTATTTAGTTATGCGATATTCTTTTCCTTTGCTTACACCTTGTTGGATACCGCTACTGGTGCGCTAATTTTATTTACCGCTGTACAAATTTTTCTACTTTCGGCGCAAGTCATTAAAGGCCATCGGTTCAGCCTAATAGAGATTCTCGGGATTCTGTTAGCGTTTACCGGGTTTGTACTACTAAATTACCCAAATGCTTCTCGACCTAATTTGCTTGGACTGGGTTTGATGATAGTTTCGGGGATCGCATGGGGTGGCTACACCTTGGCCGGAAGGATCGCAAAGGATCATACCATCAACACCGCAGAAAATTTTGTTCGATGTATTCCGCTGACTTTTTTGACTTGGTTTGTTTTTAAACTAGGCTTTGGTTCTCAAATTGCAATAAGTCTATCGGGTTTACTCTGGGCAAGCTTATCAGGAATATTTGCTTCAGCGTTGGGTTACAGCCTTTGGTATTACGTCGTTAAGAAAATATCGGTCACTCAAGCGGCAATTTCACAATTAATGGTCCCAGTCATTGCTGGTTTAGGGGGATTATTGCTCGTCAACGAATCCATATCAATGACACTGCTGCAAGCGGGTTTGCTTATCATACTTGGGATAGCCTTGGTTTCCCTATCAAGTCAAAAACCTTCGAAAAAATAATTGCCAATTGTCTCACCCAGACGAAAAAGCTTCAGTTAACAAGGTTAGATTTTACTCATTAACGAGGCTTATCTCCTTGTAATAGAGCCTTACTTTTACGGGTAAAAACTTTTTATTTCATTTTGCTGTCAACCGAACCATTGGTCGATCGTTAATTATAAAAAGCCACAATTAACGATATGAGATCCATTATGATAATCCTTCGCTGCTTACTAGTCGCTAGTTTGCTGATTTTTTTCGGCTGTAGCTCCAGCGGTAATTCCTCCGATGACAACGACCAAAATGTTCCTGAATCTGACCTTCGACAAAAAGCGCTACTGGCGGCTCAATCGTTCGTCGAAATGCCTCGTAATTCAGAGCAATTAGCGCGATTAATTGGTACTGGCGAATTTAGTTTTGGCTCAGGAACCCCATACAATGATCTGGAATACACCATTTATGATACCGACTATATGGAGGGAGAAACCAATGGATATGACACATTCTTTCCAGTTGATCCAAGCAATCAATATCCGGGTAGCGATACTATAAAACTGGTGCGCGGCGTCAATAATCTCGATCTTGAAGCAGCTTATGATGGGCCGGTTGGTGATCGGATCATCTTGGGAGGAACTGAATACGATTTACCTTTTTTTGTAAAAGGGCAAGATGATATCGATAACGATTATTTAGTCATACAAAATTACGATTTTAATCATGGACACATTGAGCTCGGGGGCAGCGCTCAAGACTACTACCTTTTACATGCGAAAACGGAAGAAGGTGTTGCTACGCAAGGGTTTTACTTGTTTTATGTTGACTCACAACAACAACTCGATCTGATCGCCTTTATATTTCCATGCGACGATTTAGGTTCCACGATCAGCGGAAACCCGCCGCGAGACGACCAAGTTTTATGCAACTCTACAAAAACCATTCAGCTCGATGATGGTATTAACTTTAAATTTGCCCAACCAAAACAAACCGATATTGCTATCAACTCAACGACCGCGACACAATTTGGCAGTAATGGTAAGGAAATAGTCTCTGGGGTTGTAAGCGATATCAATGGAAGTACTTATAGTTTTGGTGCATCTGACGGTAGTTTAATTTCAGATAGTATTGAAGATAATCGCCTATTTGTTATCCAACACTTACCCGATGGGTCCACCGGGTGGATATTCGAAATGCCGGTGAGCAACGGTACCCTTATTTTTGATGCAACCCTCGACCATGAATACTTATATGCAGTTGGACGTACTTTAGGCGAGCTACCCGGCTTCGTTAATCAAGGTCGCTGGGATGCGTTTATTCTCAAGATTGCACTTGCTGACGGAAGCTTGGTCGCCAGTACCCAATTTGGTAATAGTGGTTTGGATGGATATGGAAATGTCACATTAGATGATAGTGGTCATCTGTTTGTCTCAGGTGCAGGAAGCCCTGAAGATGCGACGGGCACCGATGGCGATTATTTGTTAGCAAAGTATCGAGCAAGCGATTTGGAAAATGTTTGGCGGGTCATCGAGCCGCCTCCAGTATCAACCGTTTTTGTAGCCGAAGCTTGGGGTGGCATTAGTTATCATCCCAGCACGACTCCTGGTGATGGGAGCATCACGGTAGCGGGCTGGTACATGAGCGCAGGAGGTGCTGATAGTTTTATTGGAATTTATCAAAACTTAAATGAGGCCACTCCCGTTAGAACCACCAGCACTCTGCTGGCTTCATCAGGCCAACAAGCAGATTGGATTCTCGATAATGTAGTGGATAGTCAGGGTAATATTTTTATTGCCGGTTACACAACTGGCAAATTGGGCGAGCAACAATTGGGAGACGGTGATGCGTTTATCGCCAAATATGACCCACAATTACAAAACCCAGAATTTATTCAATTAGGAACTGTTCGATCAGATATGTTCAGAAAACTCTATATTGATGCTAATGATAACCTGTTTGCGGTTGGCTATAGTTATGGCGATTATTCGTCCAATAACCTGAATAGCAGCCAAACCACCGGTGACGTCATTATACAGTCACTAAGCACTGACCTAGTTTTAGGTGCAAGCCTACAGATAGGTACTGCCCATGAAGAACGAGGTGACATCAGTCTTTCAAGCGACAGGATATTTGTTGCGGGAATGACAGAAGCAAACCTAACTGGGCTCTCGAACGGCGCATTTGATGGGTTCGTTGTTCCGCTAGATAAGGAAAGCTTGAAAGTACTCGAATAAAGCTGGTATTCGTTTCTTTAACCAGCGCATAGGCTAATATAGGGAGCCTAATCCAAGGCGTGATCTCAATAGAGATATCGAGTAAGCTGGGTGAAACTCCAATTGGAAAGCTTTATGCCAATTCGACAATATTATCGTCACAACGAAGTAGAGGGCTGCAAAGTTGGCCGTTTTAATCTAGGCATCAATACCCAATTTATTGTCTATCGAATTGGTGATACCGTGATTGACACCGGCCCCAGTAATCAATGGCGGCCGGTAAAGCAGTTTTTATCTCGTTCAACAGTCAGGCAATTACTACTGACACATCATCACGAAGATCACAGTGGAAACGCCGGGCGTATTAGCAAGCTATTTAAACTAGTTCCAAAAGCACCAAGTTTATCGCAAGCGAAATTAACCAATGGCTATCGAACGCCACTTATACAAAAAATCATTTGGGGAAATCCTAAAAGAACAGCTAGTGTCGCACTAGAGGAAACCGAACACTTAACGGATGGAAGTCCCATTTTACCTATTCATACTCCAGGTCATGCTAAAGATCTGACTTGTTTCTTATTGCCCAAACAAGGCTATTTCTTCAGTGGTGACCTATACATTGCCCGAAATCTAAAACTATTAAGAAGTGATGAAGATTTACCGGAGTTAGTTAACAGTTTAAGAAAAGCGGTTAGTCTAGATTTTAAAACTTTATTTTGTCCTCATGGCGGTATCTTTGAAAATGGAAAAGATGTGCTAAAAACCAAACTAGAAAATATTTTAAAGCTCTGTGAACAAGCTCAAGAACTCGCCGCAAGTGGCGACAGTTTGCAAGAAATAACCATCAAGTTATTGGGCCCAGAAGATATGGTGGGGAAACTTTCGGGGGGAAACTTTAGTAAACTCAATCTAATCAAACAATGCCACTTGGTTAAGCTATAATAAGTCCAAGCATTTATTGATTGAGACATTAAACTTTGACTACACCCGTGTTAGAAACACTTTCCGATCTAGCCACCGAAGCGCATACTCGAATTCAGCAAGATTTTATCAACATTAATCCGGTCGTAGGGATCAGCCGAAGCATGCGAGACAGCGGATTTCCTGCCGATGCAATGACCATCGATTGCCTTAAAACCAACCGGCGAATTATTATTATTTTGCATGATGCCGACCCCGATATATTACGCTATCAGTTTTCTTTTCGAGACAAAGATCCGGCAGAGGAGTTTGAAATGATGGCGTTTGACAAACTAACGGCGCAAATTCTATACGACTGGATTGCCAGTTATTTTTCGAAAAAAACTAACTAATCTGAAGTTAGTTAGCGTCGCTTGAGTGGTAAAAAATTCTCATCTACAGCCTAAAACCGCTAGCCTCAAGCCATCAATTCACATTCATTTACTAATTATTTTTCTTCATTATTTCAATAGGTTAGAGTCGCCCGCCGCGCCTAAAACCACTAAAAACTAATTTATTAGTTGATAACCGCTAGGCTATCCCATAAACTTAAAAACTAAATAATTAGTAGGAAATACCCAATGCCGAGAAAACCATCTTCCCAGCTCACAGACAGCGAACAAAATATTATGCAGATCCTATGGGACAAAGGAGAAGCTTCGGTTAGAGAAATAACCAATATACTTTCGCAAGACAAAAAGACCGCTTACACCACGGTACAGACGATGTGCAAAATATTGGCTGACAAGGGTTACGCGGACTTTCATAAAGAAGGCAAGGCGTTTATTTACTCAGCCAAAATTACCCAGCAACAAGCACGACAAGGTGCGCTGACCAGCATGCTTAATAAATTTTTTGGCGGTTCACCAAAGGTGTTGGCACAACATTTGTTAGAAGAAACCGACATTGAACTTAAAGATCTTGAAGCACTGCAAAACAAGATTGACCAAGCAGACGAATAACAGTGATTCAATTTAAGCTTCCGGAACGAATTAAATTATGATTGCAGAATTCACAGTTTTTATCACTTTGGCCACTCACCATTTAATTATTGGTGCGTTGTTGTATGTGTTACTGCGCACGCTATTTGGCCTAGTTAAAGTATCACCAGAACTCAGGAGTTGGCTATGGTTAACCGCATTTTGTATGGCGACCATTGTACCAGTCACCCTAATTGAAGAAACTAATGACAAGACTAATCAGCAATTATTTGCCAATAAAGCAGAGCAAAATAAAACCGCAGAACCTTCGACCAATTTAAGTAGAGAACCTATTTTTGCTGACTCGAATCGCGTTTGGATCGCGCCAACCGAAGTAATCTTTCACTCGAATCAATTGCTAAAATTATTTTGCATGATTTGGGTTTTCGGTAGTTTGTGGCGTTGTTATAATTTGTACCAATCTCACCAAAAAACAGTCAAACTCGCCAAATCTAGTCAAAGATCTGAACAACTACTTCCGTTAGCTCAGCAATACCAAATTGAAATATTAGCGTCTAAACAAATTACTAGTCCATCAGTCGTTGGCCTATTTAAACCAAAAGTCATTATTCCGCGTCAATTTATTAGACAGTTTTCTTTACAACAGCTCACTCCTATCGTGCTCCATGAATTAGCCCACATTCAACGCCGCGATACATGGATCAGTCTATTACAAGAAATGATTGCTGTGATATTTTGGTGGAGCCCAATTGTTAGAATTTTAAACAAGCGAATTCATATCGATAGAGAACTTGCATGTGACTTAAGAGCCGCAAAGCAAATTAGCAGTAAATTATATGCACAATCATTGATTGACTGTGCGCGAATGATGATCACTCAAAAAAGGAGCGTTTTAGCAATGGGATTATTTAGTCAAAAGAAAGAATTGTTACAACGAGTCGAACAAGTTTTAGCGAGTAAAAAAATAATTCAACCAAGTCTTTGGCTGGTTACCGGTGTTTGCTTAACACTCTCCCTAGTGACGGTTGGTGCGACTCAAACTTTCTCACCGAAAGTGAGTATTGTCAAAGCCAAGAACGAAGCCAAACAATTTTCTGCGCTCTCGCAGAGAATAGGTAAACAACTAATTGCCGCGGTGTATGCAAACGACATTGAAACCATCCGTTTTCTCCAACAGAGGGGCACCGATATTGATACCCCAGCTATTGGTGATGGCACCGCACTTATGATTGCGGTTAAAGAAAATAATCGTTTAATGGTGGAGGAATTAATCCAACTAGGTGCTAACGTCAATCAATCTTCTCGTTTTGACGGAAACCCTTTAATTGTAGCGGCGATGAGAAATAATCTTGAGCTAGCGCAACTGCTTATCGAAAACGGTGCCGATGTTAATGCAATAGTGACTTATGACGAAACACCGTTAATTAACGCTACTCGACGGGGCTATTTAGACATGACAAAACTTCTTGTTAGTCATGGTGCCGATGTCAACTTGGCAGTCACTACCGGTGCGCTGGATGGCTCCAAATATAGAAGCCCACTTAATATGGCAAAAACGCCTGCGGTCAAACAGTATCTGATCGACAATGGGGCAATCGAAAAATAAGTTGTAATCGCACTTAGGACTCATCGACAAGCTTTTACAAACAAAAGCTCTCGAGATTTTTTGAGAGCAATCACTTGCAAGAGCAATGTCTTTTGTTAGCAGCCACTTTTTAGATTTTCTCTAGTATGGGGAACACTTTATGATTTTTAATACACCAATCTTCTTTTGGTTTTTTCTGATCTTTATCATTTTTTACGGACTGGTATTCGTAAAGCAAAAACCTAGAATCTATTTGATCATTGTTGGCAGCTTGATATTTTATGGTGCTTGGAATTACGCTTTTATTCCCTTGCTCGTTGGCAGCGCAGTGGCTGATTATTTTATTGCCCAAGCGATTGGTAACAGTACAGAAAAAAGTATTAAGAAACGTTGGCTAACTCTATCGCTAGTAATGAATCTTGGGATACTGGCTATATTTAAATATGCTGACTTTGTGCTTCAATCGGTCGCCGATTTACTTTCAGTCATGGGTTATCAGGCATCCATCGAAACACTTGGTTGGGTTTTACCGGTTGGAATTTCGTTTTACACTTTTCAAAGTTTAAGTTACACCATTGACGTCTATCGCGGCGATATGAAGCCAAGAAAGGGATTGATGGAGTTTGTTGCCGCTCTATCATTCTTTCCTCAACTGGTTGCAGGACCAATACTACGCGCAAAAAATATCTTACCGCAAATGCATGGTATTGCTCTACCCAAATGGGATTCGGTTAAACATGGCTTTTTACTTATTACGGTTGGCTTAATCAAAAAAACGGGTGCTGACCTATTGGCTATTCCAGCCAACAAAGCGTTCGCTGCTCATGAAACTTTAAGCACTTTGGAAGTGTGGACTGGCGTTCTCGCCTTTGCTGGACAAATTTATGGTGACTTTTCGGGCTATACCGATATGGCCATTGGTTTGGCACTATTGCTCGGTTTCAGTATTCCTTTGAATTTTAGAGTGCCGTATTTTGCCGTGTCGCCGGTTGATTTTTGGCGACGTTGGCATATTTCTCTTTCAAGCTGGCTTAAAGATTACTTGTATATCTCTTTGGGTGGCAATCGTAATGGACATCGTACTCGAAACGTTTTGATCACCATGCTGTTAGGCGGCCTATGGCATGGTGCTGCTTGGACATTTGTTGCTTGGGGCGCGTTTCACGGTGCGATTATTACCCTGACTCACTATTTATCTGGACTAAAAATCTTTGCAATTTTCAACGGTAAAACTAATCTAGTGCTTAGCTTTTTCAAGTGGGCTATCACCTTTTATCTTATTTTAATTGGCTGGGTATTTTTTAGAGCTGAGGATATATCCAGCGCACTACAAATATTGCAAACCATCCACACCTTTGGCTCAGAGATCGAAGTAGGCCGACATGCTATGGCTATCTTTGCCATGACCAGCATTTGGATGCTTCTAGTACATATTATGGATTTTTATGTGATTAAAGGTGCCCACAAGTTAGAGAAGAAATCTTGGCTATTTTGGCTACTTATCATACTTGGTCAATCGATTTGTATTTTGGTCGGCGAGCCAAGTAACGAATTTATTTACTTCCAATTTTAGTCATAGGAGCAATTACAATGAATGAACGAGTCGTATACGCAAAAATCATTTTAGCAATCGCTCTGTGCGCTGCTCTTACTGTCGGAATTATGCACGGCTTTTTAACCGTGGCAGATGCTAAAAATCAAGGCGTATTTGCACGTACTTCACTTGCGAGAGAAGCACTACCAAAAATTGTAAAAGAGCCACATGACTTGGTTATTTTTTATGGCTCATCGATGACCCGAGCGGGATTCTCTCCAAGACTTTTTGACAAAGAGTTAAATGCAATGGGAAAAAATATAAAGTCTTTTAATTATGGATTCGGTGGTCTCAATCCGTATTTTCAAGATTTTTTATCGCGACGTATTAAAGACCAGTTTGTCGAAAATGATCGAAAGTTAAAGCTAGCCTTGATTGAATTCAATCCGTTTCAAACAACCCAGCGCCGGTGGCAGGGAGCAAAACCTGTGGTGGATTCGTTTTTATCCATGCTAGCAAGCGATGAAGAGATATTTGAAATAGCTAAACAAGATATTACCCGCGGAATTCTATTGTTTAACATTCGCTATATCCGAAATAATATTTCCTCTGAAATTATTACCAGTTCATTTGGCCGCATGATGTTTCCGCCCTTTCAATGGCAACAATTTAAAGACAGTGAAGAAGTGCAACAAGCCAGACGGGAAATAGGAAGAAAACTAGGCGAACATTTTGACAAGGATTATCCCGACCTCAACTATCAAGACTGGATGTACGAATGGCAAGGTGCAGGAACCATCCCTGAAGAACGTTCTGAAGAAACACTCGCCACATTTGAAGAGTACTACGATTTAAGTCAAACCGATGCGCAAATGAAAAATGACCGTTTGAGCAGAATCCGTAGCGCGGATATTGAGGAGTTGCATTTTGAACCGCTACTGGTTGAAAGCTTTATTCAAATTGTTAAAAACTTTCAACAATTTTCTGAACAAGTTGAAGTGATCATGCTACCTAGAAATACCAAATGGATTACCAACACACCCGAAGGTAAAAAACGCTTGGCTGCTGCAATTCAACAGATTGAGCAAGCAACAGGGATCACCATAAGCGATCATCAAGATTTAGATGTGATCAATCCCAGCTTGTTTAGCGATACAACTCATTTGGCAAGGTACCGAGGAGATGTTCCTTACACTAAGTATTTGGTTGAGCAGTATAAGGACGACTTGTAATGATTTAGTCGCTTTCAATTGACAAAGAAACTCCAACAACAGAGTAAAACTTGCATGGCATATATGAGTGCAATTTGAGTTCTTACCAATCAAAAAAAATATTTTTTTTAAACTCTGTCGCTGGGTTTATCAACCCAGCCTACCCAACTGGCGCTTCATAGGAGTTGTTAGCTTCTCGCATAGTTATTCTTACTCTTTTTCAACATTATCGGAATTATAATATCAGAATAAATGCTGGTCGATGTAGCGCTTTACGCTTTACTCTTTACGCTCACCTCGACTATACATTATCAAGCGATCAGCTCTAAGTTTATTAAGTTAAGACCAAATGCACGCTTGACGTTATTTAAAACTTGATTAGCTTCTTCTTGCGACTTTTGGCTACCAGCTTTAAGAATATCGATTAATTGCGCTTTATCTGACATAAACGTTTCCCTGCGCTCTCTAATTGGTTTTATTAGATCTTGTAAACACTCTTCTAGAATTTTTTTGGTTATGCCGTCACCTAAACCACCGTTTTGGTACCTTACCTTCAGCTCATCAATGTATGCTGAGTCAGGATGAAATGCATCTAAATAGGTAAAAACAACATTACCACTAACTTGTCCAGGGTCGTCAATATTTAGATGGTTTGGATCGGTATACATCGACTTTACCGCTTTCGATATGTCTTTTTCATCTGAGCTTAAGAATATACAATTTCCCATAGATTTCGACATTTTACTTTTGCCATCACAACTAGGTAAGCGAGGCACTTTACTTAACAATGGCCGGCACTCCACCAAAATATCATCCTCGGCGATATGATTTAGTTTTCTCACTAGCTCATTCGTTTGCTCGATCATCGGTAATTGGTCGTCACCAACAGGGATTAGAGTTGCTCTAAATGCTGTAATATCTGCGGCCTGACTAATCGGGTAGGTTAAAAAACCTGCTGGAATTGAATTGCCGAATGTTTTCGTTAAAATTTCGCTCTTTACGGTTGGATTTCTCTGTAATCTAGCAACGGAAACTAAGTTTAAGTAATACATTGTCAATTCTGATAAAGCAGGAATAGCCGACTGTAAGCAAATGGTTGTTTTGTGCGGCTCAATACCGACAGCCAAATAATCTGCAACCACGTTTAAAATATTGGATGAAACCTTGTGAGGATTATGGCCGTTATCTGTTAACCCTTGTAAATCGGCAACTAAAATAATCTGTTCGTGATCATTTTGTAGTTTAACTCGCTGTTGGAGCGAACCAATAAAATGACCAAGATGCAATTGACCGGTTGCTCTATCTCCGGTTAATATTTTTTCTCTTTTAAAGCTTTTCTTTGAGTTATCCATTGTATGACTCCTATTTTTACCATCGGAGACATCAATGAGTTTATTCAATAGCAGTCTTCCGACGGCTTTGAATGAATGTGATTCAGCGCCGCTCTATTTTATAGAGCGCCACCATGAAACAGTGATGAGATTGTAGGCATTGTTTATTTGCATGATTTAAGACTACCA
This sequence comes from Kangiellaceae bacterium, assembly GCA_965230525.1. Lineage (GTDB taxonomy): Bacteria > Pseudomonadota > Gammaproteobacteria > Enterobacterales > Kangiellaceae. The sequence goes on along the minus strand of OZ246008.1, from coordinate 1,119,331 downwards.
CTTCCAAAAATTGGATTCTATGAGATATAACTTTTTAGACTTAAGAAAATTCGTCAGCGCTGCGCTGAAAAATTTATCATACCGAGTTCTGTACTTTATGGAGACGCTAATAAACACCGAAAAGTAGCGCCAATTCTTAAGCTGCCATCGTCTTGAACGAAAGGTTCCAGCGCCGCTTGATGAGCCTGATTCACGGCTTCCAAACTGGTATGTTCGATCGCCTTTGCTGCCACACCAGACGAACGCAAACCTCTCATGGCTGTTTCCAAGTTCGGATATATCCACGGGGATTCAATATCAAATACTTCGACAGGCTTTAATCCTGCTTGTGAAGCAAACGCTCTCAGTAACTTTTCATCAGACAAAGCAAAAGGACCCGCGGCTCCTGGCGGTGGAGGTGGTAATAAAGGTTTAAGCGAAGCAACAAGCTGAGCCGCCTCCATGCCTTCGGGCTTGCCCCACGTCATCACGACTATATTCGCATTTGCGGTGGCAACCCGTTTGGCCTCTCGCAAAGCGATTGATGGATTGCCAGCATACTGGAAGGAATTGAACCCCGTTATACAGGAGAATGTATTTTCTTCGAAGGGAAGATTCTCAATATCAGATACTCTAAAATCTCCATTTGGCGATCTTTCCTTTGCAATTGCTAGCAATGATTCAGCTGCATCAACACCGCTAACTCGAGCACCTCTTTCGGCCGCAAAACAGGCAGCCAGTCCGGAACCGCAGCCGACATCCAAATAGTTGACACCCGTTGCGACAGCCAAGCGTTCAAATACCGCGCGATAAACAGCGGCGCATGTATGCTCTTGTATATTTGCCCAGTCCGCTGCGGAAGCTCCCCATAGCTTCCCATTAACTTCACCGGTTTTGTTTTTAGTTTGGGAAGTCATCAATTTCTCCTTTTGAATTTTAGGTCGTGTAACACCAAGCACTGAATTCTATTATAATTCGGAGCCTATTTTCGAGTTTATGAGAGTTATTTCCGATAACATAAATTCTGATTTTACTGACGCATTCCTATCTGCCTATTCCGAATTTTTTAGTTAGTTTTGTGTTGAACTCCACTTATCTACCGAACCTAAAGAATGCTCCTTTCGAAAACTACTCTACCAAGTTATCTAAATCAGTACCAGATAATCGAAAGATACTTAGCTCATTAAGCGGCCTTGCCCCTAATTTTTTATAAAACCGAATTGCCGGTAGGTTAGTATTTACCACCCACCACTCAAACCTTGCACAGTCTTTTATTTTGGCAATGTTGGCAAGATATTGCATTATTTTCTTACCCAAACCTTTTCCGTGAAAGTCAGGCTCAAGATACAAATCCTCTAGATGCAGCCCTTTCTTTCCCAAACAAGTTGAAAAGGTGAAATAGTAAACTGCGAAACCAACAGGCTTATTGGCAATGCAAAATATCAAACATTTAGCGACCGAGTCATCGCTGAACAGGTTAGTCTGTAAAGCTTCTAAGGTGACAGAAATTTCAAATGGAAATTTTTCTAAGTGAGCCAGTTTAATAATATAGTCAAAGATAATTTCGGAATCATCGAGATTAGCCTGTCTTATTACTAACTGACTCATCATTCTACAATAATTAGTCTTTGTTTTCTTGCGGATTATATTTATCGAACCACCACAAAATATGAGCCACCTTAGACATCAAGTTACTTGGTCGACGATAAATACCATGACCAGCATCGGGAATTCTTACCATCGCTGCCGGTACTTTTTCTAGCTTTAACGCTTGATAAAACTGCTCACTTTCAGAAATGGGTGTTCGATAATCTGACTCACCGGTCAATAGCATGGTCGGCGTTTCAACATTGCCAACATAGCTTATAGGTGAACGAACCATGTAGGCTTCAGCATCTTCCCATGGTTTTTTTGCAAACCAATTACTGGCAAAAAACGGGTAAAAATCAGCGGTTAATACAAAGCTGTACCAGTTAATAACAGGCTTAGCCACCACTGCGGCTGCAAATCGGTTAGTATGCCCAATGATCCAAGCTGTTAAAACTCCGCCACCTGAACCGCCTGTAACATACAACCGTTTTTTATCAATGCCACCGGCGGCAATCACCGCATCGACCGTCGACATTAGATCATCGTAATCATTACTGGGATAATTGTGGTGGATAGTTTGTGCAAACTCCTTACCATAACTGCTACTTCCTCTTGGGTTTGCATAAACCACCACATAACCGGCCGCTGCCATCAGTTGAATTTCGGTCGAAAAATGCGGTCCGTAAGCAGTCGTTGGTCCACCATGAATTTCTAAAATGAGTGGGTAACTTTGACCATCTTTTATCCCTTGTTGATAGCCGGGCGGATAAGCAACCCAAGCCTGGATATTACGACCATCAAAAGAAGACTTCACCGAAATTTCTTTCACTTCCGCTAACGTTTTATGCGCGAGCGCATCTTCATTTAGTGAAGTTAGAACTTTAGTTTTGGTACGATGGTTAATTGCGATATCGGCTGGTCTTAGTGGATCGGAATAGGTAAAGGCCACTGTACCATTAGCTGAAACATCAAACTCTCCGCCGGTATAAGGCCGTCCAAAAGCTTGTCCACCCATTTTTCGCGTAATCAGTTTACGTTTGCCTTTTAAGCTCAACGAAGCGATCACCGAATCACCGCGGTCATCGTATTCTATATATAAACTCTTACTGTTATCGGCCCATTGAATACCGGCAACACTTCGATCGAGATCGGCTGTAATCGAGCGCGGATTACTTCCATCAATTCCCATTAAATAAACTTGAGTATTTTCATAATTAGTTTTTTGCTGATCGTAACCAAGATAAGCAATTAATTTTCCGTTAGGTGAAACGACAGGGCTAAAATCTGGACCGTTTCTCGAGGTAAGCTGAGTCACTTTCCCATCGGCAACTGATACTGAGTAAACTTCTGAATTGGGTGGCTTTAGTTCACCTTCGGGATCGAGGTTTGCTGAAAAATATATTTTATCGCCTTTTTTACTCCAACTGAGGGAGCTAGCATGATTAAACTCGCCTTTTGTTAGTTGTCGTGCCGAGCCACCTTCAGCTGACATAACAAAAATATGAGTGTTTCCGGCTGGCAAATAACCTGCACCATCAACTCGGTAATAAACGTCATCAATGTAGCTGGCCGGTTTGGCCCATTTAGCACCTTTTGGTTTACCGGGTAATGACACCACCGATTTAGATTGGCCCGGAACAAACTGAGTAAATGCAATCGATTTTCCATCGGGCGACCAACTGATATTACTCGGTGCATTACTGAAATGAGTCATCACCGCTGATTGCCCATTTTCAAGCCATTTCATATGAATTTGCGGTTTTCCACTTGCAGTGGATATAAACGCCAGTTTTTTTTCATCAGGCGAAAGAGCAGGGGAGTAATCCATGTGTAAACCACTTGTCACGGGCACTAAGTTTTTGTCTTTATCAACCTTCCAGATATTACCTAGTTTTTTATCGCTGTGAATATCCATGTAATTTCTGACAAAATAGACTTCTGTACCGTTACCGGTGACTTGAAGGTTAGATGCATATTCCAAAGTAAACACATCCTCTAACTGAAGAGTGTCGGTTGATTTGGCAAGTAGTGGCAACGATACGAGTAAGCATATCGTACTAAGGAGCTTTTTCATTGGGTTCTTCCTGATCGATTAATGTAGTATCCGATTGATGTTGTATCTGATTAATATTGTATCAAATTAGTATTGCATCTAATTAATATGGTGTCCGTTGATGCGGTATCCAATCAATAGTCTTTGTTTAAACTAATTCTCAGCTTTTTATGATTAAACCACCAATATATATTAATTTGTTGATTAAATAAAAGACTAAACCACTTAATCGTCTTGAAGCCCCTCTAATCCATTGTTATAGTCATTATTAGTTAATCACTAACCATTGTCTTTATCATGAACAAACCACATCACTTTTTATTGGTTTTATCCGTGCTGATTGTCAGCGGCTGTGCGGGAAAAGCTAACTATCGCTCGGCATGTGCAACGCAAGTGGATTTAGCCTGGAAAGAGCTTAACTTGGCTAAATCGGAAGGTTTTTCTGGTACGGTTAGTTATTCTAAAGCGGTGGGATTGATCACGCTTGCCAAGTCGATGCAAACTGTCGAAAACTTTGACAATTGTGTCGAGCATGCGAAAGATGCTCGCTACTATATTCGTCAATCACAGGCGGGTCAGTAGTCTTATCAGTAGGCAACTGCTACCACTTTAAAGAGTTAAAATTAATGGCTGGCATTGAAAACCTTGCACAATTACTGAAGTCGATAGATCCAGTACTCAATCCAAAACAGTATGTGATTTGTTCTGTCCAAGGTGAGCTAGCGGATTTCGCAGATCTGAAACCCATAGCAACTTGCATGGAAAAGGAAGGATTAACCTTATTTCTCGAACAATACCAAGCCGACCAGCAAAACATAAAATACCAGCAGACTTATCAGCAAATCACATTAACCGTTCATTCAAGTTTACAAGCCGTTGGTTTAACCGCTGCTTTTGCCAACAAGCTTGCAGAGCATGACCTAAGTGCCAACGTTGTGGCGGGTTACTTTCACGATCATATCTTTGTTCAATCGGAAGTTGCTGATAAAGCATTGACGGCATTGCAAGAACTGCAAAGCAACGATTGATTTAAATTGTTGCCAGTAGTCGTATCGGTAAGCTAGCGACAAGGTGTTTATTCGAATCTTCTAAATCAACAAATTGTCACTAGCTTCACTATTTGCCTGCTACTGATTCTTGTCGGTTAGTCTTTAGCCGACAATTTTGCGCTAGGCTGTTTTCTGACGTTAGACCATCACCTATCGAATAACAATAAACAACGAACCGCCTCGACGATTAACCTGAAGCAAAATGTTCGACTGATTACGAGATAAGGCTTTTTCTAACGACTTAATATCAGTCACTCGACGTTTATTAGCGCCGACAATCACATCCCCTCGACGTAGACCGCTATACGCCGCCGGTGAAGAATTAGAAAGGTTGGCCACTAATACACCCTGATTATTATCCGTTTCTTGTAGCTGCACGCCTTCGAGTAATTCCGGTAATCTTCCAGGCAAGCTGGCAAACGACTCAGGATCACCGACCTTAACCTTTACTTTCTTCTTGTCGCCATCTCTCAGTATGGTCAGTTGCACTTTTTCTCCGATCGATTTCATGCCAATTTGGCTGCGAAGTTGCCCGGCTGAATTAGTCGGCTTGCCATCGACTTCAATAATAATGTCGCCCGACTTAAGCTTGGCTTTTTCTGCTGGCGAATCTTCTAAAACATTCGCTATCAAGACCCCGCCTTGGCCATTTTCAAGCTCAAATGCTTTACGAAGATCAGGCGTTATATTTTGAATACTAATTCCAATTTGACCGCGGTTTACTTTTCCGTGCTCAAGAATTTGCCGCATACTGGCCTTCGCCATATTGGACGGAATAGCAAAACCTATTCCCACATTGCCACCGGACGGCGCAATGATAGCGGTGTTAATCCCCACTAACTCACCTTTTAAATTAACTAATGCACCGCCAGAATTACCAGGGTTTATTGAAGCATCGGTTTGAATAAAGTTTTCATAGCCTTCAATGCCTAATCCGGTTCGTCCCAAGGCGCTAACGATTCCAGTGGTTACTGTTTGCCCTAAACCAAATGGATTACCGATGGCAACAACAAAGTCACCCACACGAATTTGGTTAGAATCGGCAATTTTAACTTCAGTTAAATCGTCAGCTTCAATTTCTAAGATTGCAATGTCGAGATCGGCATCTTCACCTAGTACCTTGGCATCAAAACTTCGACCATCCGCCAGTGAAACCAGCACTTCATCAGCACCTTTAATCACATGATGATTTGTCATGACAATCCCCTTAGAGCTGTCAACAATCACGCCCGAACCGGCACTGCGTTGTCGACGCTTTGGCTGCCGCTCAAGTTGCTCTTGATCGGGAAGATTAAAAAAACGTCTAAAAAATGGGTCGTTAAACAATGGATTGTAGCTGTTTCGTTGACTTGAATAGGTCGAAATATTGACTACCGCAGGATGTACTTGCTCTATCATTGGAGCAAGCGTCGGAAACGCCTCGCCGTCAATTGTAGTACGAGGCAACGCTGTATGGGCCGGAAGCACTAATAACAATAGAATTGCGGCTAGTATTATTTTGTATTTAGAGTTCACCTCTATACTCCTTAAATTATGACTTAAAATTCAGTATAAAAAATGGTTCAGCGAGTGTGCCTAGCAAACGACAAAGCGATTGAAGCTGTGGCAAAAAAATGCCCCACATTTGTTCAAGAAATAAAAATTGGAGGCGCACTAACGACGCCTCCAAGATGATTTAAGCGGCTTTCTCTCGCTTGGATTTGTCTTTTTCTTCTGCTTTGTGTTCGAGCACGTTTCCGCCTTTATTAATGGAAATTTTCTTCGGCTTCATGGCTTCAGGAATTTCTCGAATCAAGCTAATAGTAAGCAAACCGTTAGTTAAGTTTGCATTGCTGACTTCAACGTATTCTGCGAGGTTAAACTTTCGCTCAAAAGTGCCAAATGAAATGCCATGATAGAGAAATTGACTATTCTCATCGCTTTGCTTTTCACCACGAACAGTTAAAACGCCTTTTTCAACTTGGATCTCTAACTCGTCTTCCGAGTACCCTGCAAGTGCAAGGGTGATGGCATAACGATTTTCATCGAGCATTTCGATGTTGTAGGGTGGGTAATTTTGCGTGTTCTTATCTGAAGTTAACGCGTTATCGATTAATGAAGCGAGTCGGTCAAATCCGACACTGCTACGATAAAAGGGACCTAAATCAACTGAGTTCATAATATACCTCCAGTGCAAGCAAGATAATAAATAAAAGCAATTAATTCCGAGTTGGTTATTGAATTCCTACTCGTGCAAAGATCTGGGGATCCGTGATAAATTTTTCAAGCGGTTAATCAAATTTTTTAACGATCGGCTGCAATTCCAAGCAGTAACGAGTCATATATCAAGCGGTGACAAGTGAGCAATCGCTCATTATTTAATTATCAAAGGAATTTAAGTGAACCGCCTGTTGGATGGACTTTCGTTTTTCCCACTGCAGTCGCTCTAATTCGGGTGTATCATAAAACGTCTTGACGTAACCAATGCACAAATAGGCCACTAACTTATAGTGACTAGGTGCTTTCACCAGTTCTTTTACCGCTTCCGGCTGGAGGATGCTCACCCAGCCTATTCCAACATTTAGACTGCGCGCCATCAACCACATATTTTGGACTGCACAAGCGACACTGTATTCACCCATTTCAGTCATCGAGGTTTGCCCTAACACAGGCTTTTCGGATGGTTTGTAAAAAACCGCTAGATTAATGGGCGCTTCTAAGATGCCTTCTAGTTTCAATTTAGAATAAAGTTTTTTCTTATCGTCATCAAAAAGTGACTCCGCCTTTTGATTTTCAATGGCGAAAATATTAGCCACCTTTTGCTTGATAGCCTGCTCTTTAATTACCACAAAATCCCATGGCTGCGAAAATCCGACCGATGGGGCCAATGCAGCCGCTTGCAAAATAGAATTAAACACATCATCGGGTAGCTCCCTTGTCTGGAAATTATTGCCTCGAACATCGCGTCGATGGCTCATAATTTCTTCAAGAGTTTGGCGTTCTTGTTCAGAAAATTGTTTATTATTCATGGGGCCTTAATCGTGTTAGCTATTGGTGAATTTGTGGCTCGTTCATTAGATCGAGAGTGCTTAAGTGACTACCCTCGATTAAGTGCTTGTACCATCTTATCGAGTTCTTGCTTGGCTTGCTTAATAAAGAGCAAACTTTCACTCGCATCGGTTTCTAACAGTGGATGGTTCTGAAAATAGGCTAATTCATTTAGCTTTGGCAAAGCTTTAAATTCAGGCTTGCCAAGATGATTGTGCCAAATCGCCAGATTGACTAAATCAACTAATGGCTCATCGTGACTGGTTGTCCACTCTCTCGCACCTTTTGCAACGGCGATCAGATCAGACTCCAAGCCCCAATGGGCAAGTACCCGAGCGCCTATATTCTTGGCTGTGTGAGTTATTTTTGACCAATTCTGCATGATGTCTTGTTGTTGATGTTTTTGCTGAGCGAGCTTAACCAACAATGGGATCATGCCTACATTGTGGAACATACCCGCAATTAATGCTCGGTTAGGATCAACGCTCTTAGTGTGTTGTGCAATCACAAACGATAATGCAGCCACCTGCCTAGATTGAGTCCAAGCAAGGGTTAGTAATTTTTTGCACAAGGGATCGCGGGTCCTTAACAAGGAGCGCACCGCAAAAATCATTGCAGAGTTTCGAGTCGACTCTAAACCAATTCTGCCAATTGCATTAGGCAGTGAATCTATGGTCGCTACCCCTCTAAACAGTGGCGAGTTTGCGATGTTGATTAAAAAAGCGGTAAAGGGCGGATCAAGACTGACCACCGCGCCCAGCTTTGCCATATCCATATTAGGATCTTGTACGGCCTGTTTTACTTTTAACGCAATGGTTGGTAACGCGGGAATATTAAATTGCCCGGAAACAAACTCTTTCTCGATTTGTAATAAAATGGGGATCAGCTTCATCCGCTTAGGATAAAGCCATGTGCACATTTGAACAAGTTTTTAACACTATCAACCTTGAATAGGGTCGACTTAACGCCGTTCTTAAAAGAACTTCGATGATGATTCAGTTCTTCACAGAAGCAACTTAGTTTTTAATCTGACTATAAACAAGCCGCTGTTGCAATGCTGTCGGTTATAAAAAACAAGCTAAACATCACAATGATAAACATTAAAGAATCACTGAATGAAATTTTTTGTTTCGGCATGCTCACTGCCCCCTTGGTCACTAAGAACTATTAATTTAATTAATTTCTATAACCAATTTATGTCAGTTTTCTTTCATAATGATGACGAGCGATAGAACAATTTGGTATGGTGCTTTATTAACCTTTGAGCCTTTTACATCAGTAGCTGACTCGCTATACTCCAAGGGCTATACTCAAAGTAAATAGACAAGAGCGAATAAAATGAAATATACAAAATTAAATGCGCCGACAACCAAAAAGATTGCATTGGTTGCTCACGATCATATGAAAGATGAGCTATCTCATTGGTGTAACAAACATATTGATCTGCTCGCCAAGCAGCAAATTTTTGCAACAGGCACAACCGCTAACAGTATTGCTAAATCAACGGGGCTCGATATTACCCCGCTGCTCAGTGGTCCACTCGGTGGCGATCAACAAATTGGAGCGCGAATTGCGGAGCAGCAAATTGATATGCTGATATTTTTTTGGGACCCGTTGGCATCAATGCCTCATGACCCCGATGTTAAAGCATTATTACGCATTGCCGCCGTTTGGAATATTCCGGTTGCCTGTAATCCTAGCAGTGCCGATTATTTGATTAGCTCTCCGCTGCTTACCGAAACTTATCAGTATCGAGTACCTGATTATCAAGCCTACTCGGCAGAAAGGAATCAGTTGTAGCAAAATGAGGTTGCAATAATCAGTGTTTAGCTTTTTTTGGTGATGTCGCTAAAAGATTCTTCAGAAGTGTTTTGTGATAATTCTAAATCAGACTTGCCTACTTTATAAAACAACATACCGACCATAACCGCAATAATACTAAAGAAGTTTCCACCCAGAATTCGACCGATAAAGTAGGCCATGCCACCTTCATCAAGCGCACTTAATTGACGCGGAATTTAAAGTAAAATGAGAAGGCCAAAAATGACGTTCAAGAGTAAACCAATGTTTTTTTTAAATTCATATTTTGTATTTTTAAGCCAATTAATCCGAACTGGAATCAGATTGGCTTTTATTCTCCACTCTAAAGTTAGGGAAACAGGCGCTAAAAGTTGAGCCAACACTTAGCTCACTTTGAATATCTAGGTACCCGCCGTAGTTGTCCAAAATGTGTTTAACAATGGATAAGCCTAAGCCCGTTCCATTGACTTTTCTCGTTCGAGTTGTGCTCACGCGATAAAATCGTTCGGTTAATCTCGACAAATGCTCTTGTGCTATGCCTTCACCATTGTCGATCACTTTTAAGCACGCTTTGCCATCGTCAGCTAATGACCAGCAAACTCTTACAGTCGACCCAGAAGGCGAATACTTTACTGCATTACTCAATAAGTTTTGACAAAGACTATAAAATTCTGTTTCGACGACTTTGATAAATAGTGTTTCATCGACTATCAATTCGAACCGGTGGGTGTCACGCGCCTTGGTTTTTTCAAAGTCAGACACCAGCCGTTTTAACAATGCTGGAACTGCCACTGTTTCACCGCTATTTTCTGAGTATCCTTTTTCTTCTAACTTAGAAAGGATCAGTAGATCATTTAAGATTTGATCCATACGAACCGCTTGTAAATGAGCGTTGTTGACAATTTTACTCATCGATGGGGGGAGCTCATCATCGCTATCAAGCATTTCCAAGTAGCCGGAAATGACCGTCAGTGGCGTGCGTAGTTCGTGAGACGCATTTGCAATAAATGCCTTGCGTAATTTTTGCAGTGCAATTCGTTGACTTATATCTCTTGCGGTTAAGAGCGTTTTTCCTTGACCATATTTAATTTTAGTAACGATTAGATGTTTTGTTGGATCAACGGGCGAGATCATTTCAATTTCTTGTTCAGGTAGGTCAGACTCCAGTAGTTCGAGCATCACGGTGTCTCGAACAATATTACTTAGTTTGTGCCCCGAATCGATATTAGGGTCAATCCCCAGAATGACTTGCGATGTTTTGTTAGCCCATTCAATTTCTAAATTATCGTTTAATACAACCGTCGCATCGGGAAGAGCCGACATCACCGCGTGATAGTGTCCAGCAACTTTGGATAAATGTTTTTTTCTATCTTTATTGGATTTTTGTGTACGATAGATATGTTGAACAATGAGTTCCCAAACCCCCGATGAGTCCGGGGCACTTGATGCCGGAGCACCTTTACGAATCCAACGTTCAAAAATTCTGAGTTGGTAAACGTTCCAACCAATATAGATAGCACTATGTAAAACCACTGACAGGACCCAGTAGTCGGACACGAAGCCAAATAGAAGCGTGGAAACAAGGGTGACCAGAATTCGAGAAAACTCAATAGACCAAGCTGTGTTCATTTAAGGTTGCTCTACTCAATATTCCCGTCTGAAAACATATAGCCCATGCCTCGCACCGTGATAAAGTGAGAATGTTTGTCAAAGGGCTTTAGTACTTTTCTTAGTCTCAACATATGAACATCAACAGTTCGTTCTTCCAAATAAACGCCCTGTCCCCAAACAAAGTCGAGCAGTTGAGAGCGAGAGTACACTCGGTTTTTATGAGTCAGGAAAAACTTTAATAAATTAAATTCTGCTGTACCGATTGACGTCAGTTTATCATCGATTGAAAGTTGGTGAGTGGCTAAATTAAGTTTTATGCCCAGCGCTTCAATGACTTGGTTATCAACCGATTTACTGCTTCGGCGCAGCAATGCTTTCACTCTCGCCTGAAATTCCTTAATAGCGACGGGTTTGGTCATGTAATCATCGGCACCGCTTTCAAGACCATTGACCTTGTCCATTTCTTCTACTCGAGCGGTCAGCATCATGGTCGGGATCTCCGCCAAAATTTCATCCTTTTTAAGTCGTTTTACAAACTCTACTCCGGACTCTCCGGGCATCATCCAATCAACGATTAAAAGGTCGGGTCGATTGGTCATCAAGATTTCGCGGGCTTGTTTAACATTTTCCGCTTCAATGACCAGATGATCATTTTTCTCTAACGAGTATCGCAACATCTCGCGAATAGGCTGCTCATCTTCTACCAACATAATTTTTGATGACATAATTTTAAACTCACTACCTGATTTTTTATGCTTTGGTAGTTTCTATCGACAATATGACTACTTTATGACAAATACGCCGAATCGCAACAATTGTTGTCATATTATAGTTTATTCATCCCGCAAAGCCGCGAAAAATGCCTAATTCAACGGATTTCATCTACATTTGTTTGATGCATTTAAATGCTTTTATTGCTAGAATTCGCCGCAATTCGTTGCGACCTGGCTAGATTATGAGCAAAGCACAACTCACCAAAGAAATTAAGCAATTATTAATTGAAACCTTATCCTTAGACATCACTCCCGATCAAATGGATGATGATGCGTTGCTTTTGGGTGATATTCCAGAATTTGATTCAATGGCGATTGTCTCAGTCATTACTGCGCTAGAAGAAAACTACCAGTTTACCAGCGCTGACGATGAATTAACCGCCGAAGTCTTTGAGTCTGTGGAAACCGTGGTTGATTTCGTTTCTGAGCATATCCAAGCCTAGCGCCGTCCTACCAGCAAACAATCTACCCAGCTAGCGATTAAGAGACCTAACCCCCTTTGTTTTAATCTGACCAATTATTGCTAGCTTGATATTTATTTTCGCTCGCTTAGTACTTATTACTAATAAATATGGTCGACCTTGGTTAATTATCCGTTAAATTGCTGGCCTATTGGGCAAAATTTTCATATGCTTTTCGAATCAATCGCACCCAACCCTTAGTTACCTTTGTTTAGGAAAATCATCGTGGCACAACCGACATCTCTAGCAAAAGACAATATTAAAATCGTACTGTTAGAAGGCATTCACCCGAGCGCCGAGGAAGTCTTCAGAAATGATGGCTACCATAATATTTTTACCGCCGCTAAATCCTTGCCGCAAGACGAGCTTCGCAAGGTGCTAGCCGATGCCCACTTTTTAGGGATTCGGTCACGCACTCAAATCACCGAAGAGTTGCTCAGCTACGCACCAAAGTTATCTGCGATTGGCTGCTTTTGTATTGGTACCAATCAAGTGGATCTTCAAGCCACCACCAAACAGGGCATACCAGTATTTAACGCTCCTTTTGCCAATACTCGAAGTGTCGCTGAGCTCGTATTAGCAGAAATTATTCTGCTACTTCGTGGTGTCCCGGCCAAAAGCGCCGCCGCTCATCGTGGAGAGTGGCAAAAATCCGCCATTAACTCTTACGAAACGCGAGGAAAGATTCTTGGGATTGTAGGCTACGGCCACATCGGCACACAAATAGGGATCCTTGCCGAAGGGCTCGGAATGAAAGTGCAATTCTTTGATATTGAAAAACAACTGTCACTTGGAAATGCCAGACCTGCGGAAAGTTTTGAGCAACTGTTGGCCACTTCGGATGTGGTTACATTTCACGTCCCAGAAACTGCACAAACCCAAAATATGATGGATGCAGCGGCTTTTAATCAATTGAAAGAAGGCGCAATTGTGGTCAACGCCTCTCGTGGCACCGTGGTTGATATTGATGCACTAGTTGATGCGCTTGAAACAGGCAAAGTGAATGGCGCAGCCATTGATGTTTTTCCAACAGAGCCTAAATCAAATCAAGACGAGTTTGTATCACCCTTAAGAAAATTCGACAATACCATCTTGACCCCTCATATCGGTGGAAGCACCAAGGAAGCGCAGGTTAATATAGGCATTGAAGTAAGTGAAAAATTAGTCAAATACAGTAACAATGGTTCGACGCTATCATCTGTTAATTTCCCAGAAGTGGGCTTGCCTGAGTTGGTCAAGAAGCACCGTATTTGCCATATTCATCATAATGAGCCCGGTATTTTGGCCAAGATCAACGATGTTTTATCGACCACAGGGGCGAATATATCGGCCCAGTATCTGCAAACTAACGCCTCAGTGGGTTACGTAGTAACAGATATCGATCAACAATCCAGTGACAGCGCATTTGAAAAGCTAAAACAAATTGAAGGCACCATAAAAAGTCGGATTCTCTACTAGACCCGTCTATTTATTGTCTTTAAGATTTTACCAAGATCACTCTTAAGCCGCTTATTCTGCGGCTTTTTAGTGGTTGACCCAAGCTGGAATTTTGTAACAAAATAGTCGAATAGCCATCTTATTGTCATCTCTAAATTAACAATAAAGGTTAGTCCCATGAGATACACCAATTCACTTCTGGCTTTATTCCTTCTGACTATTTTTTCCGCGTGCGGCGGTGGGGGCGGCGGACAAGACGACTCACCGGAGCCTCCCAGCAATGACCGCTGGCTCATTGACACTGACTTTGTGCTCGATGGCGGGCCGGGCAAAGATGGTATTCCCGCGCTCGATACCCCCAATTACGTGAGCGTCGATCAAGTCGACTTTTTGCAAGATAGCGATCTGGTAATTGGGATTAATGTGAATGGGCAAATGCGAGCATTTCCGCACGCTATTCTTAATTGGCACGAAGTTGCCAATGTACAAACCGGTAACGATTATCATGTCCTAAGTTATTGCCCACTAACCGGTTCTGCCGCATTATGGGAGGTGCCTGATAGTTTTACCAATAAAACATTTGGGGTCTCTGGTTTGCTCTATAATTCCAATTTGATCATGTATGACCGAGAAACCGACAGCAACTGGCCACAAATGTATGGCCGCTCTGCCAATGGTTCGGAGATTGGAAGTGTTGCACAAACACTCCCAGTGATAGAAACCAGTTGGGCGACGTGGCGCTCAATGTATCCTCAATCCGAAGTCCTTTCGACGAATACGGGTTTCAGCCGAAATTACAATGTTTATCCCTATGGTAGCTATCTAACCGACAGCGAAATATTATTTGCGGTGTCCGAATCGGATGACCGACTTCACCCCAAAACTCGAATTTTAGGCATAGCTGACGGCACCAACAACAAAGTGTATGAAATAACCAATTTTTCAAGCAGCGTACAAGTGATCAACGAAACCGACAATGGCTCGCCCTATGTGGTTATTGGTAGCTCATCATTGAATTTCGCGATTGCCTTTGACGCAACTACCGATGATGCAACACAGCTAAGCTTTACCGCAATTGACTCGGCATTACCAATTGTTATGCAAGATAACGAAGGTAATCAGTGGGATATTTTTGGTACTGCCGTTTCCGGCCCTCGTGAAGGCCAACAACTTAGCCTGCGAAGTAATTATATTGCGTTTTGGTTTGCCTGGGTTCCACTTTATCCCAATCCAGATATTCATAGCTTTTAAAGGAGAAGGTGTTGTTTAAAGCGATTAAAGCTGCCAGCCTTGCCGGCGTGTGTGTTTTAAGTCAAAGTCCGGTGCAAGCCGCCACTTGTTCTTGTGCCGGTGCACCGCTTGCTAACGGTATTAATATCGGTGAATTCGAAGCTGGCCGCACAAGTGTTACATTGAGTATTGTAAACAGCGACATTAGTGAGCTGGTTGAAGGCACTAGAACAATTAACGATGAAACAGGGCGAAGTCGAGATACTGAAAGCTATATCGTAAAAACCACCCATGGTTTTAATGACCACTGGGCTCTCACTGGGATTATTTCCTACATCAACCATCGTCGTAACATTGCCATCAGCAATACTGCCGATGAAGAATCAAGCGGTGTTGGTGATAGTCTTTTTCTAGTCAGTTATGCACCACAAAAGATCGATCCCTTCACACGAGATGAATGGGCTGTCGGTGTTGGTTTAAGAGCGCCAACGGGTGAAAATGATAATGGTGAACTGATACGTTTTGCGGAAGATCTTCAACCGGGACAGGGTGCTTGGGGTTATTCGCTTTGGTTCCATTATGCCCATGCCTTCAATCAACAAGCTGATCTTGTTTATTATATCGATGGAAATTATTCTTCTGTCAATAGCAATGACCGCGAGTATTCGTTTGAAGATGAGTGGACCTTAACGACCGGTTTAAACTACTCATTGAATGCTGAGTGGTCGACAAACTGGTCTTTAAATTATCGCGATGCATCACCTCATACACGCTTTTCAGGAGAGATCCCAAATACTGGAGGCTGGTGGCTCGATTTATCACCTTCAATCAGTTATTCGCTAAATCCAGAATCAACAATCTCTTTATCTGGAACCGTTCCTTTAGCACGCGATTTGGAAGGCACATTGCAATTTACCACCAAAAATTCATTTGCTTTGTCCTATACACACTTGTTTTGATCAGACACTTAATCACATGTCTGAACTTGTCTTTGTGGGTGTTCTTAACAAGCTTTGGGCTTTCAGTTAAAGCGGAAAATTTGGGGCCACTAGGATCTCACTCTGCTCCAGAATTTTATTCCAATAATACGATTGAGTTAGACAATTACCGAGGAAGATATATCTATCTAGATTTTTGGGCCTCTTGGTGTGCTCCATGCAAACAATCGTTTCCGTGGATGGAACAACTCCATCAACAATATCACTCAAAAGGGTTACAGGTTATCGCAGTGAATATTGATGAAGACAAAAAAGACGCACAACAGTTTTTGTCTGAGGTCCCGGTCAGTTTTATTAATTTATATGACCCTAAAGGAAAAATAGGAAAAGTATTAAAAGTAAAAAAAATGCCTACTTCTTTGCTGATCGATCCAAAAGGCAATATTTTGTTTAAGCACTCAGGCTTTGATCAGGAATATGCGGAAAAGCTGGATGAGGTACTAGCTCAGCTGATAAGTGAACCGGCATTTCAAAAATCAAGACCCTTTAAAGAGTAATAACAGCGAGCATATCTTCGTTGTCATCATCCATACCGACCTCAACAAAACCAAAGCTAGAGTAAAACGCCTTAGCAACGGGATTGTTCGGGTTGTAGCAAATCTCAATTTCTTTGAGACCATCAGTTAGCTTAATTTCGTTGAGCGCTAGATTTAAAGCGATACGTCCGATCCCATTTTTTTGATGTTTGTGGTCTATCATAAACCGCCAGATTGAAACTTTACTAAGCGTCTCTGTTACCCACATAAAGAAGCCTACAGGCTCTTCCCCTAAGTAGATCGCTCGAGTTTCGTATCCATCATTAAATGATGATTCAACCAGTGACCACATATTGCTGGCCACATAGTCTTGTTGTTCTTCGGATACATCAAGATCACAAACTTGCTCATAGTTACTCTTGGTGATCGGGCGAAGTGATACTGCCATGTTTTCCCTTTTCAACTTAATAGTTTAAGTCAGTAAACTAGACTCATTTGATTTTTCTTGGAACTTGATCTGATTGATACATTGATAACTGATGATTATCTGGATCGGCAATTTCCGCTGACCACCCTCCGGGAGCATGGCTAACCGGTGTCACGATGGTGACGCCTTTTTCCGATAAAGTGGTTACGACATCATCGATGCCTCCTTCCGGCAGATCAAACACAACAATCGGGGAATTCCCCGGTCGAGATTCTTGCTCAAAGAAAAGCAATTCCAATTCATTCGCGGTTGTCGCTAACAGCCAGTCTCCAGCTTCATCTTCCATTCTTTGAATGTCCAGCCCTAACGCATCACGGTAAAAAGTCTCTGTTTTATTGATGTCGTTGACGTAATAACAAATGGCTCCAATTTTGTTCTTGCCTAGCATGTTCTATTCCTCTTTTTCGGTTGATATCACCCTATGTTGCCGCGAGTAGTCATTTTGTGAGCTCACCATAAAAAGATGACCGTCGGGGTCATGGCTGGCTAGCGCCACTTTGTCATTATGAGGTGTTTTTTGCTGTGCTTTTATCAGCGCCTTGCGTATCCGACCAAACGCCAATCCGCCCCTTAAGCCGCCAAACTTGGATATATTCCTCCCGTCAAAATCTCTCCAACGGCGTTTGATTTGCACAATGCGTTGTCGAAGCGCGGAATCTGACACCCGCAGCAGCCAGGTTAACTCAGCCTTAGTGTGCCCAGTCCATGCCAAAAGTGCGGTGGTTTTTAAACTTGGTGGTAAGGTGCTTACAAATTCGGTTATTGATATAGCACTTTCTGTTGGAGAGTTATCTAAATAGGCTACAGAGGCTTCTCGTGCTCGTCGTCTTACAGCCGTTCTGGCGTCAAAGGCTGCACGATTTCGTATTGCACCAATTAACCAACGACGGTTATTGACGCAAGACAAATCAGCGCGACCAGCTTCAATAGCTGCAAGAAGTGCCGTTTGGAGAAGATCTTCAGCTTCATCAGTACGCAGTGTTACTTTGTGTGCGTACTTGAGGAAGTCGGTATAGAGTTTATTGTTTGTCATAGCGCCTAAAGCACAGGCGCGGTTTTTTCGCGTCCTGTACCTTTACTTGTTATGTTTTGGTTGACTTCAACTGTTACGGCTTTAGGCAAACGATATAGAAGTGACCTTTTTATATCGCCTTGATATCCCGTATTGTTATTGATCTCATTTTTTATTTCTTGAAATTCTTCATAACTAATACGAGGATCGATCATAACCTGAGAGATTAGCTCATGAGGATCGATGTCATAGTTATAGATATCATCTTTAGGGAGGCTATCCCCCCAATCTAGATGGATTAACCTGATTTCATTCTCATGTTCAAATGCTTTTCGCTTTACTAACAAAGAACGAAACAAGCTGCCAAAAGCCATTTGGCCATTATCGCTAAATGCTTTCTTAGCTTGTTCAGTGATTTTAGCTTCAGAAATGTAATTTACCTTACCTATACAAGACTCTGTCATCGCCACATCAACGTTGGCCATATCTAAGCTTGATAGCAACTTGTTGATTGTTGTCCGTATTCGGATACCTTTCTTATCAGGGGAATAAATTCGCCACATTGCATCTGAAGCTCTTGAAGTCGTCCAGCACTGGCCATACAGTCTTTCGTGCGTATCTAATTCTATTTCATTGCCATCTGGAAATTTAAGCTTAGATTTTAAAGTGAAATTCTCAAAAGTATCTTCCCATAGCTTGGGTTTTACTAGGGTATTCTTATTGGTATTGAATATCTCAATAAATCTATCGTATGAAATTATTCGATATATGTAATTGTCGTATTCATTATCTTCAATATTCAGATACACACTCTCTCCCTAGAAACATAACAGTTAATAATTTCGCATCGTGCTCAATTTGCGATTGGCGCATTAATTAAAATCCAAGTCACAGAACTTACAGATTTTTTCTCATAGTTTCAACAAGTAACAAATTACCGGGCTTTCTCGCATCTTACAAATACGGCAGAGTGCCTATTTAATTAACCTTTAATGTATCAATTCAATGTAGACAACATATTGTGTAATACGCCGTATGTTCAACCGGTTGTGTGATTAGCACTCTTACAAATTGCGCAACATGCGCAATTTCTATCATTAGTTTCTCCATTTACTAACCTAAGCTCATAGCTCATAGCTCATAGCTCATAGCCCGAGTGACTCGATAGATACTTCAATAGCTAGACCTAACCTCGCATATACAAATAAGTTATGCACCATTTCCGTGCAACGCACCAAAAAGTTGAGTAGAATATAGTAATATCCGTTACGAGCTGTTATTTTGTCTCAAAAACAAGCGCATCCTAAATTAGACATATCGATCCTCAGTACCGCCTTGGTACTGATTGATGATACCGATAAGATCTGCCAGTTGAATCCTGCTGCAGAACAATTGTTAGGCTTTTCCAACCGCCAAATAGAAAATGAAACATTCTATGAGTTAGTCTCTGGCGACTTAACACCATCAGCATTAAACGTATTTCGCGAACAAGAAAAATCCGGCTTTATCGAAGATGTGGAGTTAAGAGTGGGGACTGGAGTAGTTCGTACCAATTTGATGGTGACACCCTGTTCAATACTGTCTGACGATGATCTATTGTTGGAATTGCAAACTAATGCCCATCTGCAAAATATAAGAAAAGATATGCAGATCCAACAGCAAAGCCGAGTAAGCGAACACTTGATAAGAAACCTCGCCCATGAAATTAAGAATCCTCTGGGTGGAATCAAAGGGGCTGCTCAACTATTAGAACGAAAGCTACCCGATGATTTTAGTAATAAGTATTCTCAAGTCATTATTCGAGAAGCTGATAGATTAGGTGCTTTAGTTGATAGACTCTTAATGCCTGCGAAGCCAGAGCCGGCTCAAGTTGTAAATCCGCATTTAGTCTTAGAGCAAGCCATAGAAATTGTCGAACTACAGTTTTCCAGAGTCATTCAAATTACCCGCGATTATGATCCGAGTCTGCCTGATATCAATATTTCGCAAAACCAAATTCAACAAGTCTTTTTAAACCTGATCAAAAATTCGGCTGAAGCGATCCAAAGTCATAAGCACAACAAAGAGGAAGCTCAGCTAACAGTTAGAACTCGAATGGTTCATCAACACACTATTGGACAATCTCAATACCGACAAGTGATTCGATTTGATATTGAAGACAATGGTTCTGGAATCAGTAAAGAATTAGGAAACGATATATTTTTTCCGACAATTAGCGGAAAACAATCGAGCGGATTAGGGCTAAGTATCGCGCAGAGCTTAGTACAAAGACATAACGGAATCATTGAATTAGACCGACGTTCATCACCTACACGTTTTAGTGTTTATTTGCCGGTCTAAGTATTGGTGATTATGAAAACATTCCGGGAAAGTTATGAATATTGATTATTCTTCTAAACATATTTTACTAGTCGACGATGACGATAGCATTCGCTGGGTGCTAAACGAAGCTCTCGCTGATCTTGGATTACAGGTGACTCAAACCAGTGACGCTGATTCGGCGATCAAATTTCTCGAATCAGAAAACTACGATTTAATTATTTCTGATGTTCGAATGCCCGGGACTTCCGGCATAGAATTACTGAAGCATTGTCAGCAATACTTTCCTGAATTACCTGTGATCATCATGACTGCACACTCTGATTTAGATAGCGCCGTGACCGCCTATACTAAAGGTGCTTTTGAGTACTTACCAAAGCCCTTCGACCTTGATGAAGTCAATGACATTATCGAAAGAGCACTTACTCCCAAACAACAAAAAAGCGAATCCGGTTCAGCCACCATTACCAATCGTTTTTCTATTGTGGGTGAAGCACCTAGCATGCAAAATTTATATCGTGCGATTGGTCGGCTTTCTAACTCCCATGTTAGCGTATTGATCCGAGGGGAATCAGGCACAGGTAAAGAGTTGGTTGCACAAGCACTACATCAACACAGTCCACGCAAACACAAACCTTTTATCGCTTTAAACATGGCGGCTATTCCAAAAGACTTAATCGAGTCAGAATTATTTGGACACGAAAAAGGCTCCTTTACAGGCGCAGCTGGACGTTCTCTCGGCCGATTCGAACAAGCCAATCAAGGAACACTTTTCTTAGACGAAATTGGCGACATGCCTTTGGAGACTCAAACGCGATTACTAAGAGTACTGTCAGAAGGCACTTTTTACAGAATCGGCTCCATCCATCCAGTGTCAGTCGATGTAAGAATTGTTGCTGCTACTCATCAAAACTTACTAAAGAAGGTCGAGTTAGGAGAGTTTAGAGAAGATCTTTATCACCGATTAAATGTTATTCCATTGGAATTACCACCACTGCGCGAACGCGCGGATGATATTGGTTTGTTGTCCGATTACTTTTTAGCGAAAATTGCACAAGAATTAAATGAACCAAAAATACAAATCTCAGAACAAGCACTAGAAAAAATGAAACAATTTGACTGGCCGGGTAATGTTCGTCAGTTAGAAAATACTTGCCGCTGGTTGTCGGTTATGGCCAATAGCCAGTACATAACACCCGCAGACTTACCCCATGAATTGTCCAGTAGCAAAAAGACCACTGAGAACCAGTGGAATAAATCGCTCGCAAATTATATTAAAAATCGATTCGTCGATGGCGATTCGGGAATTTTAGGCTCTATCCAACAAGATATTGAGCAACTCTTGATTAAAACCGCACTAGAACTTTCTGCCGGTAAAAAAGCCGAAGCTGCCGCATTGCTAGGCTGGGGAAGAAATACTTTAACGCGCAAACAAAAAGACTAATCTTTATTCCGATCGAGTTTAGAGTCTTCTTCGTCTGTATCATTTTGGTTGTGTTTTTTAACTTCTTCTTGAGTGACAACTTTAATGGTTCTTTCAGCATAGGGATCTGGCATAAACATTTGCACCAAAGCGCCAAAAATAAGTGCAGATGTTTTCTTTTTCTTGGCCCAACTAAAAAGTTTAAAAAATACCACTCCACTCAAACCAAACACTAACCAGGGAATAAATAGATAAATAACTGTAATCGCTTGTTCTTGCAAAAGTATCGACTCGACTGGTTTTAGTTCTATGATTAAATTTTTAATAAGTGAGTAGTTTAGATGGGTACTCGCTATCGGTTATTCAATGCAATTAAATAAGTTTATTGATATAGTCAAACAATAAAAGATATCCAATTACTTTTGCTAAGCTAGGAGAGATTGATTTGAGCTATGTGAGCGGAATGAAGTGCAGCGGTTGCGGTGACCAATATCCATTTGATCAACTTCACAACCTATGCCCAAAAGATGGTCGACCACTTCAGTTAGTAATTGATATTGAAGAGCTAAAAGCAAGCCAGCCAAACACAACATGGTATCGACCCGATTTAAAGTCTATGTGGCGTTTTGGCGGTCTGTTAGGGCTAGATATAAATAATCCGCAAGATCAGCAATCTATTATTTCATTAGGCGAAGGATTCACACCCGAAGTCCCTTATCATCAGCAGACGATCGCAAAGCGTCATGGCTTTAAACTTTGGATTAAAGATGAAGGTCAACCACACCCAGGTTGCGGAGCAAATCCCACTGGCAGTTTTAAAGATCGCGGTATGTCGATGGCCATTTCAATGGCAAAACATTATGGCATAACCAAAGTTGTAGTTCCGACCCAAGGTAATGCAGGAGACTCAATGGCAGAATACGCTGTTAGAGCTGGCATGCACGCGGTGATTATAATGCCCGATAACACCCCCATGCCGATTTTAGGCCGAGTAGCGGCGCTAGCAAAAATGCGGGACGATATTCAACTAGAACTCGTAAAAGGAACCATTAAAGAAGCCGGCATGCTGATGAAAGAGAAGTACTTACCGCAAGGCTTTTTTAATATGGCAACATTCCAAGAACCGGGTTGGCGGATCGATGGGAAAAAGACTTTAGGGCTGGAGCTAGCCGAGCCTAAGGGCGATTCGAATGATAGCTGGACATTGCCCGATGTCATTCTGTATCCCACCGGTGGAGGCACTGGAATATTGGGAATGTGGAAAGCATTTGATGAACTACAAGCACTTGGGCTGATTGATCATCGTCGACCAAAAATTATTTCTGTGCAGGCGCAAAATACACCTCCCATCGTTAATGCCTTCCAATCCGGAGAAACCGACTCAACACCGGTGGATGCGGGAAGTACCATCGCGACGGGACTCAATGTGCCTGGCGGAGTTGGACACTTCAAAGTGCTTGATATAATTAAACAAAGTGGCGGCATGGCAATCGCAGTTAGCGAGCAGCAAATCGAGCAAAGCTTTAAAGAAACCTATCAACAAACGGGCTTATGGATTTGCCCAGAAGGCGCAGCAACAATCGCCGCACTCGAGCATGCCGTTGCTCACCAAGCCATTACGCCAAACGACAAAGTGATTGCTTTTAACACCGGCTCGTTTGAAAAATATTTATCGGATTTGCGGCATTTAATTTTTAGCTAAATTTGCTTTGCCAAAAAATATAAAAAAGCCTAGTCCCGAATGACAGTGTTTAATTGGGGGCACACAGCCTCGTAGGAACTTCAAGGACTAGGCGAAAACGTTGAACACAATCTGTGGATCTTAAGTTAGTTTGCTTTCTGGTTTCATTTTTTGAATTTTGTCGTCATAGTTCGCACTCGACTGAAACCTATTTGGCAATTAACTCAAGC
The DNA here is from genome assembly GCA_965230525.1 of Kangiellaceae bacterium. GTDB lineage: Bacteria > Pseudomonadota > Gammaproteobacteria > Enterobacterales > Kangiellaceae. Next base: position 1,095,695 of record OZ246008.1, on the reverse strand, counting down.
TACTAAAAATTAATTGCAAGTGGTGTGCCAAATAGAAACAAGTGATCAAGCAACTAAAATCAACCACTCGTTATTTTGAAACCATTCATGCTGCCAAAAAACAGTGCAACTCACGCCAAGTCCAGCCCAATTAGGTGCATATGATGTCGGATAGATTCGCTCAACTAAAGCAACAGATCTTGCAGTGCCAATTCTGCCAAGAGCAACTGGAGAATTCGGCAAATCCGGTGGTGCAAATTCATCCTAATGCAAAAATACTGATCGCAGGGCAAGCACCGGGACTAAAAGTACATCAAACCAATGTTCCGTTTAATGACGCCAGTGGCCAACGCTTACGGAAGTGGATGAATATAGAAAAGTCTGTGTTTTATGATGAACAACAGATTGCTATTTTACCGATGAGTTTTTGCTACCCCGGCAAAGCAAGTTCAGGAGATAAGCCACCACTAAAAGCCTGTGCTAAGCAATGGCGGGTCAAGGTCTTGCAAAATTTAAATCAAATTAAACTCACATTAGTTATCGGTATGTATGCCGCCAACTGGCACCAACCGGAATATGCCAATCTGAGTTTGACCGAGCAGATCAAACGATGCTGGCAGTCGCCCTCAAAGCAACTTATTTTGCCCCATCCGAGTCCTAGAAATATTGCTTGGTTCAAACGTAATCCTTGGTTTGAGCAGCGTCATATCTCTTATATTGCAGAACAAGTGAAGTGGGCTTTATCAAGTTAGATTAGTTAGCTATTGACTAAGATGGCGGCGGCAGCAATAGGTTTTCTAAGGCGTGACCTAAGACCGGAAAATGAAAGGTAAAATCATTTGATAACGCAACTTCTGGGACCACTCTTTGACCTTTTAGTAATAGCTCATCTGCCATTTCGCCAAATAATAGTCTTACCATAAATCCCGGCATTCGCAGCATACATGGTCGTTTGAGGATACTCGCTAAGGTTTGCGAAAATTGCTCATTAGTCACCGCCGAAGGCGCTACCCCATTCACAGGGCCATCAATAGATTGGTTGGTCATGAGCCAAATGATTAACGACACAAGATCTTCAATATGTATCCAGGACATGTACTGTTGGCCATTGCCAATCGGGCCACCTAAACCCAGTTTAAAAGGAGTCAGCATTGAAGCCAATGCACCACCGTCTTTACCTAAAACAACACCTGTTCGCAATAAACAAACTCTGACTCCAGATTCGCTTGCAAGTAACGCTTGCCTTTCCCAGCTTTGACAAAGTTGATGAGAAAAACTAGTCGTTCCGTCGCTTTGCTCGGTCAGCTTTTCACTACCGCGAGGTCCATAGAAGCCAATCGCTGAGCCATTGATTAATAGTTCGGGTTTGTTCTCGGTCTGGCGAATATAGTGGATAATCTTTTCTGTGGTATCAATTCGGCTGGCCAAGATTTGCTCCTTGACGCGGTCATTCCAACGCGACTCGTCCAAGGGTTTACCAGCAAGGTTAATAATAATTTGATAATGTTCAGAGGATAGTATTTCATCAGTGATCGTGAGTTCTTGCTCTACATAAGCCGACAAAAATATTGATTTGGTCTTACTTAGATTACGCGTGTACACGGTTACCCGGTAATTCATTTCTAACAGCTGTTTAACTAAATGTTGCCCAATAAAACCGGAGCCACCGACAACCAAAACCCTTTGGTTCTGGTAGTTTGGATTTTCCAGTGTCGATTCGCTTGACGAGTTACTCATAACAACAAGCATACCCCCATTTAGCCAGCCAATACAAAAAATATAGAATAATAACACTCATGAGCTCATACCAAAGTTGAATAACAGCAATGATCAATAGGGCAGATTAACGCCTTGTCACTCTTTATTTACGAAAAAATAGCCCAACCGGATACACTGTTTCGAGCACCCCGCGATTCTAAAACAGTCTACTTATTCAAAATAATTCATGACGCCTATTAAATGAACACTTTGGCAAGAAGCCGATATAGCCAAACAAATTACCGCGAATCCGATGGATTGTGTATGATTAAACAATACCTTACTCACTCGTATTGTTAATGAATGCAAAAGTAATTTTCGCCTACCTGCTGGTGGTACTCATTTGGTCCACAACCCCCTTGGGGATTGTGTGGAGCAGTGAATCAGTTCACCCTTCAATGGCTGTCTTGTTAAGAATGTTGATTGCCGTCATTTTAGGCGGTGTTTTAATGGTGGTTAAGCGGATAGAATTACCAACTCATAAAACAGCGCTCAAGTTATACGGTTATTCTGCATCGGGTATTTTTGGGGGAATGTCATGTGCATACATGGCTGCGCAATATTTACCCTCAGGGGTAATGTCGCTAATTTTCGGCCTAGCACCGTTGTTTTCTGGACTGATAGCGCGGCCTATTCTCAACGAGCCGCCGTTTAGTAAGATCCGAAAATTAGCGCTGGGAATTGCCTTGATTGGACTAGCTGTAGTTTGCTCAGACAACTTGGCTTTTAACCAGAATAACTGGCTCGGCGTCATTTACATCCTAGCTGCAGTCATTTTCTTTAGCTTAAGCGGAGTTTTGGTAAAAAGTGTCACCTTAGCCATCAATCCGATTGCCACGACAATTGGTGCGCTGCTATTTACCTTGCCAGGTTTTATTTTAGTTTGGTTTATTACTGATGGTACGCTGCCTCTTGAGCAATGGCAAAGTAGGGCGATTTACTCGATTCTCTATTTAGGTGTTTTTGGCTCTTTGATCGGTTTTGTCGCCTACTATTATATTTTACAAAAGTTACCAGCCAGTACAGTTGCGCTGGTAACACTGATGACACCGGTTATTGCGATGTTCTTTGGGGCCGTTTTTAATCAAGAGGCTGTCACCGAAAAATTGCTGATGGGCGCTGTGCTAGTCATGCTGGGACTTGCCATGTTTTTATATGGAGAGCGGATTAACCGCCATATAAGTCGCTTGAGAATTTGAATGGTCTTGAATTTGAACGGTCTTAAATTTAAGTGTTCTTGGATTTAACTGTTATTGAGTTTCACTGGAACAAACGACTGAAACCTTGAAAGGAGCATTATTTATGATTCAGGGTAACTTTAAATCTTGCTCCACCTAAGCCTTCAGATTGATCGAGTTTTATACTTGCATCATGCCAACTCATAACCCGCGCAACGATAGCTAAACCCAAGCCAAAATGATCGCTTTGGGTTCTACTCTTATCAAGTTTTACAAATGCCCTAAACACATTTTCATGATCTTCCGCTGGAATACCTGGTCCATCATCTTCGACCATTAAAACGACTTTATCATTGACTTGTAAGCAACTCACTAACACCTTGCTTTCACTATAAAATAACGCATTGGTTATAAGATTCATGACTGCACGAGAAAACCAACCGGGATCTAATTGAAAGACAGCACTGGAAGCATCAAGCGAATCAATAAAATTGAGTTGTTTTTTATGTTTTTCGGCAAGCAGCTGACAACTCTTTACGGTTGATTTAACTAACTCGTTAAGCTCGACTGAAGACTTAACCAGCTCGAAACGCTTTCGCTCTAAGCTAGCGTAATCCAAAAAAGCCTCAAGCATATTTTCCATACGCGTCAAATCATTATCCATACGTTTTAGATAATAATTTTTCTTATCATTGGTTTCCGTTTCTAAAGCAGCATCAACACCAAAACGAAGACAGGAAAGAGGCGTACGAAGATCATGAGAAATACTCCCGGCGAGCAGCTTATTTTCCGCGATTAATTCTTCGATTTGATTAGCCATGCGGTTAAAACTTGTTTCCAGTGTTTCAATATAAGAGAAGCGACTGGTTTCAATTCGTTTGCTTAAATCACCACTACCAAAAGCAGAGGCTAACTGGTCAAGTTTGTTGAGTCGTTTCACTAGCGGAAACGCCCAAATGGCTAGAACTAAACAAAATCCAAGATAAAACAATAAGGTTAAGCCTATCTCTAATTCTTGATCGGCAACGGTAGGGCTGATCTGTTTATTGCTCTGGGTTAAAACCAATAGTAAGTTGGGATGGTTTTTCATACCGCGTGTAATTTCGACACTGTCTCCCGAATCAATCACCAAGCCATGTTCGGAGTACACTTCTTCCAATAAACTAGGCGAGAGTGACAGATTTTGCTGCTGTTCCAGTACTAAGTTAATATCAAATAGTTTGGCCCACTTATTCACTTCACTGGGTAGTTGTTCGAGTGTAATTGAATCGAGTTGCTGGCTAATGCTGTAAAGCATTTTGCTTTCGGTCAGAAATTCTTGTGCATCAAACGCTTCGCTTTGCGAGTCAAACACCTGATCTAAAAACTTACCAAGCAGAAAGAGAGAGGCCAGCGCGGTGATCAGAATGCTTAAATAAATGCGCTTCAAATTTTACTCCCAGGCATCCGCAACAAAAAGATAGCCTTTCCCCCACACCGTTTTGATCTTTTGAGGTTTTTGTGAGTTGTCCCCCAGTTTTTTTCTGAGGACAGAAATCATTAAATCAAATCGCCTGTCCTGACCATCATACTCGCGCCCTTTTAGCGCTTTAAACACTTGGTCACGATTAACTGCAACACCCGCATGTGATGCCAAAAACCACAAGAAATCAAACTCGCTGGATGAAAACTCAATCTCGTCGGCCTGATAGATTACCCGTTTGGCTTGATTGTCTAAGCTTAATTGACCAAAATCCAGCGATTGAGGTTGCTGACTGGGTTCGGGCTGTTGTTTATTTCTGATCAGCGATTTTATTCGAGCAAGCAATGCGCGTGGTCGCACCGGCTTGACCACATAGTCATTTGCACCTACTTCTAAACCGATGACTTCATCAAGCTCATCACTGCGAGCCGTCAGCATAATAATAGGAACCGCACTAATGGCACGAATATCTCGACACACTTGAATGCCGTCAATTCCTGGAAGCATGACATCGAGCAAAACTAAATCAAAAGACTCGCCATTAAAAACCTCAAGCGCCTGATCGCCGCGCTCAACATGGGTAATTTGATAACTGTGTTCCTGCAAATATTCTTGGACCCATTGCGCGAGTGATAGATCATCTTCCACCAACAATATTTTTCCGTAGCTTTCCATTTTTTACCTCTAAAATTCTAAATGCTGTCAGCCTGCTTTTTACTTATTGCAATTCAACTCAGAATTCATCAATCAACTAGCATTTCCGAACAAGCTGAAACTTGCGAATAATTTAAACTCACTGAATTTCCAACAATTAAAACACTCGCCAACGCTTTCGCCGTTTTTTGGAGTTATGTACCCAACTCACTTTGATCAATGACACGGCGATGGGCTGCCTATCGCTCGCCCTAACTAACTCAAGATTTTCATCAATACTCGAAGCAAATACGTATTTAAACTGGCCTAAGTGAGTATTTTTCCAACAATTAATTTCCATTTGATCAGACCGTCGTCGTAGACAGTAATCTCCCACTTGTGGCGCTTGCCATTCAACTTTAATGGTGGCAAAACATTTTCTGCCTTTTCTAAGCGCTACACATTTACTGGGCACAAGTTTAAGTACTTTAACTTGATTAGGCTGTTGCTCTTTGCTGGTGGGTACTAAATCTGAGGCGTACGCTTGCGCACTATTTAGCAACAATACAAACAAACATCCTGTTGTTAACAAACGCCATTGACTAAAAAACATAAGAGAAACCAACAATGGCAGATCTTAGATCATCAGCAACCGTCAAGGGGCTATTCTTAATGCTATCACTTAAAAGTGAATATTCGACCGCAACTTCAAAAATCCAGTTCTCTGAAATCGGTGTTTGTGCTGACAATTCTAGGTCTATTGCGTAGGCTGAGCCGCTTGAATACACGCTAAGATCATCGGTTAACTCTGATGGCATGACGCCAAGATTATAGTTAGCAACTTTATTGGAATACCAGGTAGCCCCAATACCATAAGTCAAATCCCAATTTTTTATGGCCGCCACTTTACCGAAATAAGCTTCCGCGACAAAACTATCATGAGAGTTATTTAAAATGTCGTAGGCTATTTCTAGCGAGTAATAAGTATCTTGGTATCCATGACTGTATCTTATTCCCAACAACTCATCGTCGCGGCGAGTTTTAAGATTAACCAGCTCTGGAATCGCTTCGTCATCGTCATCGGTTTTATTAATAGCTGGCGTATAATGCCCCCAAACAATATCAAGCTGTTGGTTTTGTTTTTCCCATAGATGATAACCAAGATAAAAACGACCAAGTACCCCACCGACACGATTCCGAGAGTTGGACTCAACAAACCAGCTATTATATTCTGCATCAAATGAGAGAGCCAAAATGGGAATATAGCCAATCTCGTTGCCGCGATATAATGTCGACTGATAACCCGCGCCTAAAATACCGGTAAATTGGTAAAAATTATTTGCATCGTTTTGTTCTGACTCGTTCTGATCTGACTCAATCACTGGCGGGCTTTGATTTGACTCAGCGCGCACACTGCTTGTGTTCGCGATATCGCTCTCTGCTAGTACTGAAAAGCTGGGACTGATGGCGCTGAGTGAAAAAAGCAGCGCGCTTATGGCGGGTCTAAGCTTAAACATTTTAAAGAAAGTTCCGGGTTGCGACAAGTAACTTAATAATCATAGCAAACCAAACGCAGTTTAACCCAACTAAGATGTCTCGAATTTGTCAGAAATTGTAGGCCGCTAGCACTCTAGGCTAGCGGCTAATTTAAAGTCTATTGAGGGAAATGCCCTTATTGGTCGATTTGGCTAAAAATGAAGCTTAAATCCAACCGACGGAAACTGTTCGATACCGCGCTCTTCTGCGATAACAAAATCTTCCAAGGTTTCGTTCCCGTCTGGCGCAAAGTGATAACCCTCGACATTTTCTTGGCCCAGTGCGTTGATTAGCGCAAACGTCCAAGCCGCATCCAGACCAAACACTTGATATTGGTACTCAGCCTGTAAATCCAGTCGATGATAGGTAGGCAGGGTCTCTGAATTAAGCTCTCCGTAAACAGGCAAGTAGTGACCATCGTGAAACTCGTTAGGTCTAAGTCCTACAATTGGCGTATATTTTTGACCGCTTCTTACAGTCAGTCTGGCACCAAAATTCCAACGCTCATTCAATTCATAATTGCCAACAATATTGAGTATTAATGGAGTGTCGAGGTAGTAGTCTTCGGTCACACCGGTGCGGTCATTAGTTCTTTCTGATTTAGACCAGCTTAATGACGCCCAACCATACCAACCATCGGCAAGGTCCCGCTCTACCAAAAACTCAACACCATGAGCATTTCCAGACATCTCGTTAGTGTAATGAATGTCATAGTCTGGATCATCCTCTGCTAAAGCCAAAGGCAGTTCACTCATGTTCTTACGATAAACGTCAATTCCTGCTTGCCAAACCGACTGGAAACGATATTTTGCACCAACAGAAAAATGCTCAGCTCGAGGCGATTTAATATTGGGATTACCTAATATTCGCACCGCAGTTTCAGCATCGGGAAATCGAGTATACTGGCCAGCTTTGGCGTTCAATGAAAATTGAGAATCTAAAAACCACTCGATCGCAAAACGTGGCATAACAAATTTTTCTTCGGTGTAATCGTTATATTCACCGCGTAGTCCTACATCAAGGGCAATACTGTTAGTAACTTTCCATTGGTTACTGATATAAGCGGCATTCGTTTTTTGTAGCAAACTGGTAGAGTCTTGAATCCTATCACCGCGTTGTGCTTCACAATCTTGCTGATGATCGGTACAAAAATAAGGGATAACATCAAACGCATAAGTGAAATCAAATTCTCTTACTTCCATACCCAAAGTAAGTTTGTGATCTTTGAACCAATTTTTTTGATAATAACCTCGAAAGAATGTTTCTTTATACTGTTGGTCAATGAACTGACCGTCGCCAAAAGTTAGCAGGTTAGTGTTATCTAACTTCGATACGCCTAAACTCCAATATCCTCCGTTCTCAGAAAACAGCTCCCAGCGAGCGCCTACACTATCGAAGCTATCATCATAGTATAGATCGCCCGCTATTTCAGGATCGGCTCTTCCTTCTTCGGAGGCCTCAGAGATATTACCTCTTGTATAATCACCTGCACCCGCGGCAGTCAGAGTAAACTTTTGATTATCACCAATTATCCACTGATATTTGAATTGATAATCATCAGATTGGGGGGCTTCAAAAAATGTAATGCCTTCCTCGTCTTCTTCATCTTCCTTGATATAAAGATGAAGTAGACTCTTTCGATAGGACGCATAAAAAGCCTGATTCTCACCCAGCCCTGATTCCACCAAAATACCAGTTTTGAGCAAACTCCAATCAAAAGTCCCAGCTAACTCTTGGTTTCTTGGATCTCTCAGTGACACGTCTACAATACCGCCGGTGGCTTCGCCAAATTGAGCGCCAAAGCCAGCGGGGTAAAGATCAAATTTTTGCACCAAGTTTTCATTAAAAATGCTCGTTCCAAAGGCGTGAAATACATAACCAGCCGGCATGAAGTCAATGTAATAAGCGTTGTCGTCAGGGGATGAGCCTCGAATCGCAGGTTCGCCACCGTAGTCACCACCAGCAATAACAACACCAGGCAAGCTATATACCGCAGCAAGCGGATCACCATCAATTCCGGGGACTTTGAGTAGCTTTTTTGTGTCTTCATCCACTTCTGTATTGGCTCTATTTCGAGAACCAACGACTTTTATTATTTCATTGGTGTCTTTAGATTTAACTTCAGTTTCTGTTTGTTGTTCCGCCGCGCTAACGCTAGCACTCGCTAATACGCCTAAAAACGTTGCAAGCGACACAGTACGAAACCTTCGCGTTAATAGTGGAATAGGGGTGCCAAAAAATTGATTTTTCATAACTCAAACCTTGTAATACATCATTAAAGAATCGATGAATAAATTATGACAAGGCCCTTTAGGAAATAATGTAGCGGAATTGTAGAGCAATTGTAGAAGTGACTACAATGCGATAGGGCAACAGAGATTCCGTTGCCTAGTTTAGTTGCGCTTTAAGCTTTTCGATAACGGCTAATGCTTGCTCACTATCAAATTGTAAAACGGATTCTTTTAGTTGATTAAGCTGCTGTTTGAGCTGGTCGTCTGATTGATGAAGATCGCAGTATCCGAGTTCATCCGGTGAAATATAAGCACCATCTTTGAGCGCCGCTGCGGTTTTATCTAACTCCAAGATCAAGTCGTCTGTGCCTATGCTAGCAGATTCAGATTGTTGAACATTACTGTTTAGATGCTTTTCAAACGTAGCCAATACTTGCTCAAACGCCTGACTCAAAGCATCAAAGGAAGCACTAAACTCGCTAACATTTTCTTGTTTGGCTAGCATCTCTAACTCCAGTGCAGCTTGCTATAATTGCAACGCACTCAAGTTGGCCGCACCACCTTTGATCGTATGGGCTATATGTCTAACCTTTTCTGCCTCTTGGTTTTTACAAGCTTCGGCTAATTCTGAAATTTGTTTTGGAGTGCTATTTACAAACATAGTTATTAAACTAGTCATTAACTTATCGTTACCCAACGAGCGCTTGAGTAAAGCTTGCTCATCCCATACCACGAGGACAGCTTGTTGTTCATCGTTCATTGTATTCACCTTGGTTTTGTTCTGAATTTTTTTCTTTGCTTGTTTGATTGGCTTAAACCAAATCAAAAGTTTTTCGAGTAGCTCATTTGGATCGATTGGCTTACTAATATACTCACTCATTCCTGCTTGTAAGCATTTCTCTTTGTCTTCTTTCATTGCATTAGCGGTAATTGCAACAATGGGTATTTTAGAGTAACTTTCACCCGCCCTGCCTTCACGGATCAGTCGACTGGCAGTATACCCATCCATTCGGGGCATCTGACAATCCATAAAAATAATCGAATAGAGATCCTTCTCTTGGGCTGCAATAAGCATATCAATCGCTTCTTGGCCATCCGCAGCAATATCCACATTTAATCCTAACTCATGCAAAATACCTCGAGCAACTTCCTGATTGACTTGGTTGTCTTCGACTAATAATATTCGAATTGACTTGCTCCACTCAATATCCTCAACAATAGCGGAAGACGCAGCATTTTTAATTTCTATTTCCTCGGCTATATCTAAACTTGTATTCTTTCCATGGGAAGGATCTGACTTGTCAAATGGAAGCTCTACCAAAGTGATTAAATCTGAGATCGCTGCCGGCTTGGGAAAACAAAATGAACAGCCAAGCTCAGTAAAAAATCTGTTATCTTGTCGGTTGGTCACCGGTATCATCAACGCAACTAAAGTAGTATCAAACTCACGCTCGGAACGAATACTTTTGACTAATTCAACACCATCAATTTCAGGTAGCTCCATATCAACAACGGCTAAATCAAACGTACGTTTTTCAACAACAGCCTGTTCTAAATATTTCATGGCTGAAGCACTTGAGTCAGCCGCCACAACATTAACACCCCACATTTTCAGTTGCTTCGAAATAACATCTCTCGTTTTAGAGTTGTCTTCTACTAAAAGCAAAGATAGCTGCTTCACCGATTCCATCGGTTTTATCGGTATGCTATGAACTGACTCTTCAAGCTCAATATAGAAATTAAACTGACTACCCGCTTGATAGTTACTATCGAGAGTCACATCTCCATTCATCATTTGACAGAGCTTCTTGACTATTGATAACCCTAAACCTGTGCCGCCATACTTTCGAGTGGTAGACGCATCGGCCTGACTAAATAATTCAAATAGCGAACTCTGCTTAGCTTCAGGGATACCAATACCCGTGTCGCTGACGGTACAATTTAGCCTAGTACGACCGTTTTCAAGTTGAATCAATTCAGCCTTAACTTCAATTTCACCTTGTTCGGTAAATTTAATCGCGTTGCCAACTAAATTAGTGAGTATTTGTCTGATTCGGCCTGGGTCCCCTTTTACCAAGTTTTGCTCAAGTCCAGTGAGATCTAAGATAAACTCTAGCCCCTTATTATGCATTTTGAGTGCTAAAGATTCAGCAAAGTCACTGAACAATTTAGCAATATCGAACTCTATAATTTCTAATTCAAGCTTTCCTGCATCAACTTTAGAAAAGTCTAAAATATCATTGATCAAGGATAATAATGACTGGGCACTAGATTGAGCAATGGACGCTTTACGTCGCTGCTCCTCTGTCATTTCTGTATTAAGCAATAATCCCAACATTCCTAGTACACCATTCATTGGCGTACGTATTTCATGACTCATACTGGCCAAGAATTCACTTTTTAATTGACTGGATTCTTCTGCTTGTTGTCGCGAAAATTCAAGTTCTTGCTTAACACTTTCGTTCACCAATGTTAAGGCAACCATATCAGCGATTTCACGCATTAACACTTTCTTGTCATTCACCTCATCATCACTGTCCTCGAGCACTAAAATAAATACGCCGAGAGAATGAGAGCGAGCAGTTATAGGGTCAATGATAGGAAAAACGTAGAGCCGTTGATTGGCAAGCAAGAGTGATTTAACACCCACGGGAATAGAATCCGCATCCTTGACTTTGAAAATAGATTCCTTTTTAAGTGCCGCTTGCCCTATCGGTCCGTATTCAAAAGCCACGATTGATTGTTGATTTACAAATTCTTGTGCAAAGTTTCCAACATACTCCAACAACTCTAACTGCTGCTTTTCGCTATTGGTCAGATAAACTGCCACCCTTGCTGTCACATCACTTCGCGCGATACTTAGAATCGACATAAGTACTGTACTTAGTTTAGTAGAAACCGGATTACTCGAGGAAAGTACAGTGGATATATCAAGTTTAATTTTGGCCGTATGTAGTGCAATTTGTTGTTGTTTACTTGATTGTACTCGACGTGTGATATCTCTAAAACTCCACACTCTGTATAGCTTGCTTTCTCCGATTGCCATTGGTCGGGACACCATTTCGATTGTTCGACCATCGAGAAGCTCAACCGTGTTCATCGTCTCTTCTTTTTCATCACCATGAACAGAATTGATATCAATTAAGAATTGAGTCGGATTTTTAACCAGACTTGCAACATAGTCTTGCATCTCTTGATTGTTGTTTCTAATTGCAATGTCTTTAGGGATATTCCACATTGTTAAAAATGGCTTATTACTTTGTATGACGTTGCCATCTTCGTCGGTGACTAAGATTCCGTTATCAGTTGATGCAAGGGTCTTTCTAAGTAATTTTTCAGTTTCAAGCAACTTAAGTTCGGCTTGTTTTCGTTGGGTAATATCAGTTCGAATACTAATATAGCGCGTCGGCTTTTTGGTTTCGATATCGAGGACTGGAACAATGGTTGTATCAACCCAATACAGCTCGCCTTGCTTAGTTCTATTTCTTAGCTCGCCATGCCAAACATCACCATTGGCAATGGTTTTGTACATGCTCTTCCAAAAATCGATTGAATGATATCCAGAATTTAGCAGTCGATGGTTTTGTCCAAGTAATTCTTCTTTACTGTATCCACTTAACTCTTCAAAACGCCTATTGGTTGATAATATAGTACCTTTGACATCTGTGATCGCAACAATAGCGTGTTGATCCAAGGCGAATTTCTGGTCCGCTAATTCTTTATCCTTTTGCTCTTGTCGAATAATCATATTGTGAAAACTACGCGCAAGGACCCCAACTTCATCTTTAGAATCAATTGGTAGCGAAACAAGTTGATTATTTTTTTCGTAAACATCAATCGCCTTGGCGGTTTCTAATAGCGGGCTAGATAATCGTTTAGCACCAACAAAAGCCAACCCCATACTGGCTATAGCTAACGCTAAACCCAGTAGCAAACTATGGTTTCGAAATTCATTAAGCTCAGCCTGAGTTAATTGATGGTCATATGAAACCAACATCTTGATATCATCAATTACCGTATCGGCATTAAAGCTTAACTCTCGATACACGGCATATTCGGTAACTTCTTGGCCAGCACTATTTTGAGTGATGTTAATGACTCCTCGGTTTTTCTTGTCTCGGCTTCCGTTGTATAGCGCTGCAAATTCTTCACTGAGTAATGGTAAAGTAGCATAGGAGTTATAGCGCTTCGAACCGACTTGCGGATGATAGAAATAACGTCCTTTATGGTTTGCCAGATAGAGATTAAAGCGATTTTTAAAGAGAGTTGTCAGTTCTGCAATTACCACTTCAAAGTTTGCTTCAATCACAATTGCACCAATCGCCTGCTGAGAACCTTTAATAGACAAAGGTATCGCCACATTTAAGACTGGAATGGTCTGTCCGTTGTGATTTGCCAAGCTAATTCTCGTTTCAATCGATGAAAAAATTGCTTCTGCAGGTGGGGCATTAAAGGTTCGTCTTAAAAATGATCGGTCTATCTGGTGAGATTGATTTTCAGTGAAGGTAATATTTTGATTAAGCCCTTCATCTTTGAAGACATTCAAAAATGCGACTTGTGGTTTTTGACGGTTAATAAACCTAATACTCAAGTAATCATAGTTTTTGCGTAAGAAAAGGCTAGCAACAAACTTAATGTCTTCGAGGTCTTCTGATTTTATCTTTCCCTCAGAAGCAGACAACGCGGGCATTTTCGAATTTAATGCCGGTGACTGACTCAACATGTATAAATCATTTCTGATTTGTTTTTCAAAATTTCTTAGCGTTGGTTCAACTAGCAACGTCTCGCTTTTTAATAACTCAATTTGTTTTTGCTTAACAAATGACTCTGATTCGACATAGAAGAAATAGGAAACTGAAAATGAAATTATGCTGGCAAGAATAAATGCGCCTATGGGCACCGTAACCGACTGTGGCCTAGTTGCGCTACCTACTTTAAGTAGTGATTGTGAAGAGGATATTGCTTGATTGCTTGGCGCTGTTTTTTGATGCTCTTTATCGCTTTGATGTGACTGATAGAGATCAAATAAAATACCAAACAAAATACAACTGTAAGCAATAATTTTTAAAAAATGTGCAATATTAAAAGCATTGTCATAGAGTTGAGTAGAGCCAAAACTCATGTAGAGTTGGGTAAATATTTCCGGCACTATACTCAACAAAAGAGCAAAAACAATACTACTACGGCTATCTTTATACCACCCCCAAGCTAACGCACCTGCTAGCATAAAAAATGCCAGCGGCAGAATATCATAGGGTCGAGAAACCAGTGCATTCTGAAAAACGGTATTCGGTAACGAATCACTTGTTGCAGCAACCGATACCACCGTACCTGTCAAAATAATGAAAAATAGACCTATAGCTAAAAGAATTAGTAATTGTCGATGACTCACTAACACCGGTTGGGAGCTAAACTCCCTAGTGAACCATCGGCTGATTAAAATGCCGACTATCATAATTGAGACATTAAAGCCTCGAGACAGCGCCCAGGTAAACGGGATAAAATCTGAATTGTCGGCGGTTGCGGAAATTATTCTGGTTGCTGCCAAAGTATGAAAGCCGTCGGTAATTCCTGCACATAAAATAGCTAACCCGATAATGGGTACGACTAGGTCCCTACTTCGATAAAAATGAACAAATGATGCAATTGCAGTGAACAATGCGATGGTCACGGCCGTCCACTCTAGCAAGGCGTGATGAAACGCGCCTTTCAGCGCACCATACATTTGCGATGGCATTATTTCACTTTGAGATAGCAGGCTTGCTGGAAGTGACTCAGAAACCGAAGAAAAGTCCAGGCCAATCAGATTGAGAAGAAAGGGCGTAATACACAGAAATAAAACGCCGATCAAAGCGCTTTGTTTAGCCGTAATTTTTGCGAGTATATTCATCATCTGGCAGTAGCATTACCCGACACCTATTCCACTATGATGGATTAAAAACTCAGCGATAGAATTGCCTTTATACGGCATTATCCAAGGATTAATCAAAAATCCCTTTGAATTAGGTGTTAGTCACTCTTAAGAATAGACGCTCAGTGGGATTCTGCAAGAAATCGCCGCATTGAAAAGTAGCCAAAAATTCGACTCTATTCAACAGGATAGATGATGCTATCCCTAACCCTAACGCGACTTGGCTGGTCGCCGAGTTGCTTAAGCTGTTGGTTTAATTGTTTTAGTTCCTCGAGCGTCAATACTAAGTCGACCTCATCGGGCTGATAGGTGGCTCCAACGGGATAATCTTTACCATCCTTTGCCATCTCAATATGAGCACCTAAAAAGGCTTTTACATTATGAATTTGGCTAAATTCAAGCAGCCGCTCAATACTTTGTTTAAAGGCCGACCAATCACGTATATATAGCCTGCCGGGATAGAAGCTATCACCGGTTAACATCAAATTAGTCCGTGAGTCGAAAATTGCAATGCTATCAACCTGATGGCCGGGGATTGCCAAAATGGATAGCGAGCGATTGCCCAGTTCAAGTTGGGTGCTTCCCGTTGGCCAATTAGACCATTTAAAAAAGGCGGCAACCGACTGAGAATCTGGTTTTACTAAGGTGACCTGCTGCTTGTCTGCAAATTGTGAATCTCCCAAATAATGGTCATCGTGACTATGAGAATGCACAACCACCAAAGGATAGCGGTCGAGAGACTTTTGCGCTGCATAGTGATCGATTATCTTTGTCACCGTTTGATAGAGAGGAAATTGAGTCGAATCACTGATTGCCCCCGTATCCACTAACAAGGCTCGCTCACTACCCAGTAATAGATAGATGAATGGCGCTTCAAAATGTGAGCATTTATTTTGTCTAAAAATATAAGTCGTTTGGTTTAATTTAAGCTGATCGATAGCAGGTTGCTGCGACTCCGAACAGTTGGCACTGCCATGTAGCCACTGTTTTGACTCTATTTTTGCTAACAATGATTCGGACAAATTGCTGGCAAATACATTGACGCTCGAGAGCAATAAGATAAAAACTGTTAACGCTTTGCCGTTTGCCAGATAGTAATTGATTATGCGTTTGATTGATTGCCGTTTAAGTCGCATCGTGAGAGTCCATATTTTGAGGGCTTAAGCTCGAGTAGAGCGGGTATAAGTCAGTTTACTCATTGTTAAACCAAACATCATTAGAACTATCTTGCGTTCATTTCCAAATCGGCAATAATCCATCAATTTGGCTGTTGATTCACCTAACAGAACGCCTCATGCTTAACAGAGAGTTGACCTGTCACAAAATGGGTTTTATTGACTAACTTAGAAAGTCCGATTTTCAAACTGAGGAAAGCGCTGTTGAAATATTTATCCTGCATCTGGCTAATTTTGCTCGCAAACATCAGCTTTTGTGCTGCATCCGAGCCCAAATCGCTCTCTGGGATTCATGGTATGGCCATTTTTAAGCATCAGCAAAAATGGATTGCTTCTCATATGCCATTGGCTAACTCAATTCATTCTCATCAAATACTATTTGTGTTTGAATTCGAAGATTTGACTACTCAGCAGCGCCAACGATTACAACAAATCAGCGATAATGATTTGCTCATTTCAATGCTTCCCGAAAGATTCGACTTGTCGCACTTGATGGCTAATAAAATATCTAAATTAAAAGTGGCGCTTTACAGCGGTCATTTTGAACGAAAGGGAAAACTGGAAATTCCTTCCGCCATCATCAAAGTTAAAAAATTGCTCTTGAATCAAATGTTGACTGAAACGAGCAATGGCTACTTTTATGTTATTCCATTCACTGACCGGTCAGGCTTGCTGGTCCATCGAATTGGAAAATCACCCAGCTTTGATCAAGTTGTCGGCTTCCAAGTAAAAACCCGCGCCATTAAACCTTTGCCGAAATTAGTCAACTTCAACCATCAAGTTCCTCTCACTTTATCAACTACGGAACATCAATCACTCGGACTGACCAAACTGTATTATCTAGAAACTCAAGACTTTCAATAGGGTAGAATAGACCTTTTTGGCGACCGATTGGTTAATAGCATTCCTAAAGGAGTTCAATTGAGTTAAGCTCTGGGTCTATCCAAAGACTGAGCAAATCGGGAAATACTGTGGAGTCGATATTTCAAATTCAAGGATTTGAGTGGGCTATATTCATTCAGGTTGCGTCAATCGTTAGCTTTATGCTTGGACTGGTACTCGTTGCGCAAATCCTGACAAGTCAAAAAGTTCCCTCCGCCACTTTTGGCTGGATTTTATTGATTGTCATTATTCCTTTTATTGGTATCCCACTGTATCTGTTTTTTGGTCGAAGAAAATTTCATTGGCAAGTCAGACGAAAACTCAAACTCAAACTAGCCGAAAACGATTCCTGCCATAACAATGAAATTCAATCACTTTTGATGGCTCTTGGTGTACCCGCATCCACTCAAAATAACTTAGTTCATTTTCATAAAGACGGAGCGCAAGCGTTTGATGAACTGGTCGAAATTATTAGTAAAGCCGAAAAATCCATTGATATTGGTTGTTACCTTTTCGGTAAAGATGAATCAGGCAGTAAAATACTCGCGCTGCTAACTGAAAAGATTGAACAAGGGGTTAAAGTTAGACTGTTAATCGATGGTGTTGGTTCATTTCATTTCCCCAATAAAAGATTGCGACAATTTAAGCGAAACGGTGGCGAATATGCGTGGTTTATTCCGCTATTCCAAGCGCCTTTTAATGGCAGAAGTAACCTTCGATTGCACCGTAAAATGTTAATTGTTGACCAACAATGGATTTGGGGTGGTGGCCGAAACATCAGCGATTTGTACTTTAACTTTGATAAGAGCAATAAATGGATTGATCTGAGCTTCACCCTACAAGGCCCTGTTGCTGCTTGCTATGCGACTATTTTTGAATCTGATTGGTCGTTTGCGACAGGCAATCAAGGTAAAGAACTGCCCACCATAGAACGAGCTGAAGGTAAGGGAGATAGTTTAGTCCAAGTAATTCCATCGGGACCCGATGTCCACGAAGATCCGCTACCCGCTGCAGTTATGAGCGCTTGCTATGACGCCAAGCAATCAATTACTTTGGTTACTCCCTATTTCATTCCCGGCTCTGGCGTCGAACAAGCCATAAAATTAGCCGCACTACGTGGTGTGGAAGTGAACATAATCGTGCCAAAGCGATCCGATCACTTGATTGCCGACAAAGCCAGAGATCGATCGCTACGCCACCTCGACGATGCAGGCGCTAACATCTGGTTAATACCTGACGCCATGCTCCATGCCAAGACTTATGTATTTGATCGTAATGTTGCTTTTTGCGGGTCAGCCAATTTGGATATTCGCAGCCTATTTTTAAATTGTGAAGTGATGAGTAGTTTTTACAATGAGTCCGATATCAGCTGGTTGGCAGATTGGAGTAAGGCATTGATCGATAAAGCAGAGCGTTACTCCAGCCGCTCACCCAGTTACCTTAAAAGAATGGCTGAAGGTATTATTTTACTTATCGCCTATCAGCTCTAATAAGACTGGTCGATTGGATCGATCGATCAATATCGGTCGATCAATATCGGTAAATAACTATCGTTTTAGATTATTGGTCATTCCTTATTGGCTAATATCAACATAACTCAAATATCGCTGCTGAATTTCTCTAACGTAATTTACTGGCTCGCTACCACGACAATAACCAAAACGTGTTTTGTTGTAATATTTGGGTTGTTGTAATAACAGCATGGCTTTTTCAACATGACCAAACCACTTATCGGAGCGTAAGCCCATTTTTTTTGCTAATTTTTGTGCATCTTTGACATGACCAAATCCTGCATTATACGCAGCTAATGCAAAGTATATTTTTTCTTGCATTGGTAAGTCATCAGAAAAACGGTCGCGAGTCCAATTAAGGTATTCTATTCCTGCAGCAATCGCCTGTTTGGGCTTTTCTAAATTAGAATAACCTAATTCTTTAGCCGTTCTCGGCAACACTTGCATTAAACCGCGCGCGCCGGCTGCAGAACGAGACTTGGGATTAAAGCGGCTTTCTTGAAACATTTGCGCTGTGATCAATCGCCAGTCAAACTGATATTTTTTAGCGTTTTCTTTCACCAGTTGATCATAAGGGGACAAACCAGATTCGCTGGTAATTCGATCCTGCCGATATCGCTGTATCCTTTTTTCACTGGCAAAATATTTGGCTTTGATCACATTGTAAAAAGTCCCCCTATACTCTTTTCTAATGAAAGAATTTAATGCACTGAGTAACTGTGGATTGCTTTTTCTCACCGCATAGGCATAAGGGATATTTTCTTGCAGTGTAAGCGGAGTAATAATATTGTCTGTAAAACGTTGCTCAATGCTAACTAAGTTGCTATCGGCGATGGTTAAATCGATCGACTTGTCAGCAACACCTGCGATTAATAGTTCGGTTGGCAAAGACTCATCGGCTGCCACAAGCTTAACTCCATACTCAGCGGCCAGTTTTTGCGCACTTGGCCAAAATGAACTGGATTGCCTAATAGAAATAGTGCGATCTTTCAGATCCTCAAAGCTTTTAATTGGGGGACTGTCTTTATGCGCGACCAACAACTCAGATACTCGCTTATAGCGAATGCTGAAGTTTAGTTCGGATTTCCGCTCTTCAGTGCGAGTTAGCCCTGCCGCAATCACATCACCTTTTCCTTCCGCCAACATTTGTTTCATTTCTTGATAGCTTTTGGCAACAATAACTTCCAGTTTCAAGGCGTTCTGTTTAGCAAATTCGCGCATTAACTCGTATTCAAATCCCATCAGTTCGCCACGCCACAAGAAGTAGGTTTCTGGGCTGTTTCTGGTGATGACTCGCAATGCCAAATTGTCTTGTTTAAGACGATTCAAATCTACACTTCTGTCAGGCCTAGAACTCACTA
Organism: Kangiellaceae bacterium; assembly: GCA_965230525.1. Lineage (GTDB taxonomy): Bacteria > Pseudomonadota > Gammaproteobacteria > Enterobacterales > Kangiellaceae. The sequence goes on along the minus strand of OZ246008.1, from coordinate 1,076,078 downwards.
GTAAGTGATGATGTGAAACAAACTCATTCAGCTTGGCTAATAAACTAGTATTTTTAGGGTTAACTGCCCAGGCAAGATTAATTGATTGAGGTAATGTCTTAAGCACCTTAATATCGTCCCGGTAGCCAAGCAAAGTGTCTACACTTCGCCTATCCAGCACGCTATATTTTATACGTCCTGAGACTAGATCATCAGCGATTTCATCAGAATTAAGTCCCGACTCTAGGGTTGCTATTTTCCAATTAGGAAAGCCCTGCTTGATACTTTCAATGTAAGCGGAGTCTTTAGGTAACGAGACCGTAATATCTGAACTCAGCGGCGGCGTTGTTGCATTGCTTTTGCCAATCAATACCTCCTGATCTCGGAGCACTGGCAAGGTAAAATTCATTAACGCTTGGCGTTTTTCTGTAATCGTCAAATGCCTAGGGATTACATCCGCTTTGTTGGCCCCAATATACTCAAACATTTGGGTTAAATTGCTAACTCTGATCCATTCAATTTTCAGGTTGTGTAAGTTGGCAAACTCAGTAAAAAGGTCGACATGATATAGGCTGGTTGAGCCAGAGCGGGGTAGACTATTTTCTTGCTCCCAATCTAACTTTAATGCTCTTATCACCCCACTCTCAGTAATATGACTCCAGGGCTTAAGTACACTTTTGTTGGTTGGCGTTTTTGCTTTTTTAGCTTGAACGCTGCTATCTGCTGTTTTATTGACCTGCCCAAGGTCGGCTGGTTGGGGCTCGTCTGACTGAGGGCTATGTTGCTCACATCCAAACACAGTAAGCGTCAAAAAAAATACCAATAACCAGTGTTTTTTTAATCCAGTCATGTAGTTAGCTCACCTTTTATCAATAGAAAATAGCTTTAAAATAGATCTATAGTAACACGTCAATGGTTGCTTTTGTGAGTGGGGTAATTGTATTGCAAGCTGATATTTTTAACCAATTGGCTCAACAACAAACCTGCTATTTGTTGCCGTAGTTGAGACTGCACTCTTCACCCTTTAATTAGCCGTTATTGGTTATTAAAAGTGTGGTTGGAGATGGAGTAATTGGTGGGTAAGAAGCTCTGCGAAGTGGTTTAGTTTAACGTTTTACTTTTTGGACTGAGTGAAACGAAGTTCCAAACAGTTACTGGCTATAGCCAGATCTAATTAAAAAATGATCAAACCAAATCTTCTCTAGGAGGTGGAGAATACAATTCAATTTCCCAATCTTCATAGGGTGGATTCACTTCAAAGCTTGAATCACAATAAGCTCTAATATAATCAGTTGCTCTTTTTTCAGCATACTTTGCGTTCAGAACATCGCCATTTTCATCAAGCTCCAGAACATTGGCATATATGGTCGAAACTTCCTGAACTTGGTTTGAATCCTGTAAGTGATTCATAAAGTTCATACGCAGGCTTTACCAGTTCATCGCGTGGAGTATCTGCCAAAGATACTTCATGCTCACCGCGATAGTTCTGTATCGCCTCTATACATTGACGATGAACTTTTCGGTAACGCTCCAATTCCGAGTTCTCTAGCATCGGTACATAAGCTTTACACTTTCAACAATAGATACTTTTCATATCTTAGATATAACAGCTAATAAAATTACACGATGCGCTGTTTGAGCTTTGCGCATTAATTGATTTCGAATGTTCAAATCTACTTATTTTACCGATTAGTTTCAACCACTAACTCATGCCTCGTAAAAATCGAGCCGGTATAATCCGAATAAACCAATGTAAAAAAGCCCAAGGCCAGGTCGGTACAAATGCATTAGCTCGTTCGGAATTAATCGCTTTGACCAGCGCCTTACAACCGGTTTCGGTATCAACAATAAATGGCACGGTTTTGACTTTTTCGTTGATTTCGCTGCGAATAAATCCTGGATGAATACAACTCACTTTAATGGGAGTGCCCATAACATCAATTCGTATCCCTTCACTGAGTGAGGTGAGTGCCGCTTTAGTGGCCGCATAAACAGTCATCGCCCGTCTAAAACCTCTGACGGCGCTGATCGAAGAAATAGTGACTAAATGGCCCGAGTTTTGCTCTCTAAAAATAGTCATCGCCGCTTCACATTGAGCCAAGGCCGCAACAAAATTAGTTTCAGCGGTTTGACGATTGACTCTAAAGTAGCCAGTACCAATTGAAGCGCCTTTACCCATTCCAGCATTAACAATGACTCGATCGATTCCCCCCAAATCTTTGTTAAAGGCGTCGAAGGTATCAAATACATTTTGATATTCGGTGACATCGAGCTGTCGAATAAAGACCTTTATGTCAGGATTAATCTGTTCGATTTCTTGCTTTAGGGTTTGCAAATTTTCTAGACGCCTAGCACACAAAGCCAAATTACAGCCCTGTTTTGCAAACTGCATCGCCATGCCTTTACCAAGCCCCGAGCTAGCACCGGTGATGAGGATATTTTTTCGCTTCATTATCAGATCTCAAGTGGGAATCCGGCTTAACAAAAAGCCAGTGTTACAAATTGCAAAATAGAGTGCCAATTTACAAAATATGTATGTTTGAATCAAATTTACTCGGATTTTGGTAATTTTGTGCAGTAGTTTGTCCGAATTTTAATATTAATGGCTAGATTGCTGGGATAAACTTCACTTTATTAAGTTGAATTTAAGTCAGTTTTACTTTCTTTCTCAGCTATTGTTACTCACTCAACATCAAAGGGAAATACCATTGAAGCTAATTAATCGAGTCGCTCAGGCATGTAGTCTATCTTTATTAGGCTGGTGTGCCTCCGGGATGGTTGCTGCGGAATATCAACCGAAGATTTCAAATAAACTTCAACAGCAATTGGCCACGGTTAAGTCGGATCAAACTATCAATTTGTTCATTTACTTTAAAGATAAAGGCGACCAACTGGAAGCGAAACTAGCAGCGGCTCGAAATAACCTCTCTCCAGCTACCTTAAAACGTCGCTCCATCAACTTGAGTGCGGAGAAATTGGTCAGCTATCGAGATATCCCCATTGAAACCAAATATCTTGATTGGTTAACACCACAGGTCAATAAAGTCAGACACAAATTAAAGACCTTGAATGCTGTTTCAGTCGAAGCAACTCCCTCTCAAGTGAAAACGATTTTAGCGAGCGACTGGGTTGCTAAAGTCGAAATAGTAAAAAGACTCAATCGACCTCAGATCGAATTGAAAGCCAATGACATCAGGCGAGCCGAACAAAAATCCGAATTAAACGTCAAGACTCAGTCCATGATGCACGACTATGGCACGTCGTTAACTCAAAATCAGCAAATCAATGTACCTGCTGTTCATGAGCTAGGATACGATGGCAGTGGTGTTGTGGTGGCGTTATTCGATTCTGGCTTTAACCGACTTACCCATGAAAGTTTTGCGCAAATCAATATCGTGGATACTTGGGACTTTGTCAATAACGACGAGAATGTTGGTGATCATAATGACACTGGCACCGGCTCGCATGGAACAAACACTCTTAGCACGATTGCTGGATTTAGTTCTGGTAATTTAATTGGTCCAGCCTATGGTGCGAGCTACTATTTAGCGAAAACCGAAAACAACGAATCAGAAACTCACGTCGAAGAAGACAACTGGTGTGCAGCGACAGAATGGGCAGAGCAAAATGGCGTGCAAATAATCTCTAGCTCATTAGGTTATACCGATTTCGATAGTGGTGTAGATTATACTTGGCAAGATATGGATGGCGATACCACCATTGTTACCCAGTGTGCAGACATCGCTGCAGAAAATGGCATTGTGGTCATTAACTCGGCTGGTAATAACGGCCCTGGCAATGGTCAAAATACCATTGGCGCGCCCTCCGATGGTCACTTTGTCCTTGCGGTCGGTGCAGTTACCAGTAACGGACAGCGCTCATCATTTAGTTCAGTGGGGCCGTCTGCTGACGGCAGAATTAAGCCCGACATAGCCGCCATGGGCACCGCGGTCACCGTGGCTAGCTCGGTTGATGATTCAGGCTATATCAGTGTTAACGGAACTTCGTTTGCTTGTCCACTTACCAGTGGCGTTGCGGCGCTAATGTTGCAAGCCAACCCCAATTTAAGTGCAACCAAAGTAAGAGAAATTTTGCGCAATACTGCCGACGGTGCTGCAAGTCCTGATACCCTGTATGGGTATGGAATTGTTGATGCGCTAGCAGCTGTCAATCACGCCTTAGCCGAAATTAGTGGCAATCAATCGCCTATCGCCTCATTTACTGCAACAACGTCTAGTGACCAGTCAGCCAGTTTTAGCAATGCCTCAACGGATAGTGATGGCAGCATTGTCAGCTACTTATGGGATTTTGATGATGGACAAACTTCGACTGAGGAAAACCCTAGCCATAGCTATACCAACCATGGCACTTATACCGTCGGGTTAACCGTTACCGATGATGGCGGCCTTAGCAGTACAACGAGCCGAGTAATTAGTTTTCAAGCACCATCAACTGGAGGCAATAACGAGATACCAGAATCCAGTTCAAGTGGTGGCGGTGGTGCTGGCAACGCAATGCTAACAATGTTGCTATTGTTGACTGCGCGACGTCGCTTGATAAAGAAATAACGAAACCACCAACGCCTAGGTGAGCTTGCGAGGTGACCAGTTTCCTTCGCCGTAAATGCTTTCTATAAAGCTGCCTAGGCTACAACCGTAAACAGCGATGGCGGCGGCTTCGCCAGCGTCGGAATAGCGAGCAGCATTCGCAAATTCAGCCAGTTGATTAAAGTCTTTCGAAAGCGATCGTATTAGCAGTTGGGCCAAATGATAGCTTAAATCGGATGGGTCACCTGGTTGACTAAATGACTCTCCCGACCAAAATCCCTGAATAGTTTTTTGATTCCAATAGTCTCGATGGCGAAAGTGCTTTTCTTGATTAAGCGTGTAGGGCGAGTAGCCGGTAATTTCGGTTTCAGTGTTCACCGCAAGCCCTTCATTTATCCAAGTGGGAATAGCTAAGTGATTGACCAAAGCATGGGTTAATTCATGAGCAAAAACCGATTCAATCTCACTAATCTCTGCATTGGGCAATGCAAAATGTCCAAGTCCCTCGGTCAAGAATATTCCTGAACTCATTTGATACTCGCCGTCTTTTTTGAAGTAGTGTGAGATATATTGATAATAAGTGTCTACATCTTCAAATAGAATAACAGGCAATTTCTCACCTTGTCTTGGCTGAGCAATTCCGCGCAGGATATTAAGTATTCTTGGGTAACAGGATTCTAAAAAACGAAAGATTAAGTTAGCTTTCTTTTGATCTGTATTGGATAGCAACAAAAAATGTGCTGATTCAGTGAGAGAATATTCGCCTGCAAGCTCATCTTGCAGCGTGAGTAACCAGCGGTACTGAATATAATTGTAATGTTCGGGAGTATCTAACGCGGCTAACTCGCCGTCACTCAAATTTTCAAGCTGTTGATAAAGGTGTTGCCAGTCTAATCGGGAATAATGGTCTTTTTGACTTACCAACCGCTTGGTATCAATAGGCGTTGAACTTAGCAAGCTTGTACTTAAGTCTCGTAACCTTGCTTCATTAACATGGCGATAAACCGAAGATTGCTTTTTACTTTTTAGAAAACCAAACATGGCTAACTAAACGCCTTAATCACATTGAGTCTAATAGCACTTGATAAGAATAAGTAAGAAAACATTTAAAATACTAAGAAACTTGCTTCTTGTTCGATGCCGGAAAACATCTTATCGACGCGCTTTGATTGTTCGGGAAGGTATTGGCAGCTTTTTTTAAGATATTTCCAAAGCACCTGAGTGCGTTGATAGCTTTCAAACGTTAAGCTTCTTAGTCGTTGAGCTTTGGTTTGAGTAGTTTCTATTTTATCACTGGCTTTTTCCGCTAGTTTTCTTGAGGTGTTAAGTGCGCCAAGTGCAGTGTTTAACAATATTTTGTCGCAATTCACTAGTGCTTTATCAGAAGAAAACAAAAGTTTTAGTTCACCATGATAAGGAAAGCTTGGCTTGCTTGGCTGCGCGATCACTTTTGGCTCAGAGTCAAACACAATGGTTTTGAGGTTAAAAATTTCTTCGGAAGCACTGTCCTTCGTTGACGGGATCATGAGTCCGATTTGGTTATTTTGATTGTAGATGAGTACTAAATGCCCTTCTGTTTCGGGATTAGCTAACAAGACTCGAAAATCTTTTTCTGAAATTGAGGGTAGACTAAATTCGCCCTGAACGTTTGTAATGACAAACTGATTTAAATTATCTCGGTGCGCCACATGCATAGCTTGTAGCGGCTCTAAGGTTTGCAAATCAACAATTTGCCCGGTGACTTTAGGCGCAAGATAAACCTTATGACTAGTGGTGACACAACCGTATAAACCAAACAAAACGAAAAAAGTGAATAAGCGTAGAATCATTATCGTCTATCTTCGAAAATAACTAACCAACAGTATACCTGTGTTACAACAACAAGCAAAATCGCAGCCTTGACTTAATGCGAGATCTTTACTTGTTTGATGAATTTCCGGTTAAACGCTTGACTTGCTTTGGATAGGGCCCATTAGGATCAAGCCATATTAGAGAAAAGTACTTGGCAAAATCTTTATCGCTAACTTCACCGATTGGCTTGTCATTAAAGTAAAATTTAGTCAGCTGGCTGTCACAAATTCTAAATGCGATACGGTCATTTTCTTTTACGCTCGGCCAAATCTTGTCGAGCTGGGCGAGCCACTGACTCTCGATTTCTGGATCGAGCTGGTATCTTTCCCATTGATTTTTGGTTTCGGCAATTAAATCTTCTTTGTCGATATCTCGTTTGTAGGTGAGCGCCAACTCCAATGGAAAATGGCCTAAAGTATAGCTTCCATCTTGAGTTTTTAACTCAATCTCGTAGACATCCCAAAACCAGACACTAAAGCTTGAACTGCCTATTAATTTGTAGTCACCGTCACAAGCTTGTGACGCAGTGATATTGGTAGCTGGCAGCGCCAAAAGGCTGATGATCAAGAGGCTAGTCTTTGAGGGTATTTTCATCAACAAATTCCTTCGAGAGTGATAACAGTTTTTTATACGCTGTTTATCAATAGACGGATCGCTAATATCGTGAAGAGCTGACAAGCAAACCGCTTTTAGCGGGTTTATTCCTTGTAACTGATTGGCCTTGTTATTGATAGGCCTTGTTTTTTGCAAATACGCGTCGCTGCTGACAGGGTGTCGTACCTGTCCATTTTTTGAACGCTTTAGAAAAAGTATTACGATCGCAATAGCCAAGTTGATGAGCAATTTCTTCGATTGAAAATTCGGCTTGCGCTAAGTACTTTTGCGCTAGTTCTAGGCGAATGCTTTCTGTTAGTTTGCGAAAACTAAAGTTGCTCTTTTCCAAACGCCTTTCGAGTGTTTTTTCGCTTAGGCTTAACTGTTTTGCAATATCTGGCCTTGATATATTGCCTAACTTTAGGCCATTTCTAATAGCTGTTTGCGCACGAGATAAAAAACTCTGTGAAATCTTGTCATGCTTTTCTTTTAATTGACAATACCAAGTAGCATGATGCTCCGGGTCACTTGATCGCAGTGTTGCTTTGGCAAACTCGATTGGGAAACACAATCTATTCTCCGACTGTTGGAAAATCGGGTTCCTATGAAAATGCTCTCGATAGGTAGCAAGACTGCTTATCGAAGAATGGTTGAGCTGAACTTCACACTCCACAAAATTTTCTCTATTTAACCAGCTAACATACTGATAGATCACACCGAGCGATGCCTCATTTATAATCGCTCGAATTAGTGGTTCGTGATGATTGTTATCTATTACTAGAATAAAGTAATGTTCGTCACATTTGGTATTTAATGACACGACATTTTGATAGAACAAGGGGAATTCACACATCCGTTGACACGCCGTCATTAGATTTTTTGCGGTCATAAATAAATAACCTAATCCGCTAAAAGAATTAGGGCTTATTAGCTTTCCAGCTTTCATTCCTAGCGATTTGTCTTGGCTTACCTCAATTAATTTCTTTATCAATAAATAAATTGCCTTTTGTTTGTTACCACTCATGGCAATTAATTTGAAGTTATTCTCAAGCTCTTTTTCAGAAATGCTGACCTGATTATTTTTTATTAGTTGTTTGAGTAAATAAAAAAGATCCCAATTCATAAACCCCACCTTATATTAGTGAGCAAAATTATATCGTTTGCAACGTTCAAAATCCTCTATTTTAAGCAATATTTTTGTGCCTTTTTACCATCGGCTCGCCTATTTAAACTAACAATCGGTTTAACTAAATACCGCAACTCTAAAACTATTGTTAATTGAGATAAATTTGTGAGAACTAGTTATCAGTTAACAAGATATGACTTAATTTGCACTACGAATGACCGGAAAAGTCGTAGATCGCCAGTCGTCCAAATTTAACAATTTCCCTTTTTGATTTAATCAACTTTATTTTTTCCTCAACGGAGCGATTATGACAAGTTTATTTCGGTTAGTGGCATTTGTCGCACTATTATTTTTTAGCCTAGTTTGCAAAGGAGAATGGAACTACACACCAGATAATTGGAAGTGTTACAACCGAGTATCTGGCAGCTGGACATTTGGCATAGCACCTTATGGTTGTGACGCCGACGCTTTTGGAAGCGATCAACACATCACGTTAAACTATCATCCAGTTATTTTTGAACAAAGTGTCGACTACAGCACTGAGCGCAATCGATACATGCAAGAAACCTACTCAATGATTCAAGAGGTGGCGGATTATTTTATTCGTTCAAGAAAGCCGCTAGTTTCTGCCAATGAAGTCTCAGCCTTTCAACATGCGACTTTGGCCATTGCTCATCAAGAAAGTTTTTGGTCTCACTATCGTAAAGCCAGTCAAGATGGACGCTATAAAATGATGCGCGGCGATTTTGGTCATGGTCACGGTTTAATGCAAGTCGATGACCGAGCACACTATAGTGCTGCACTTCAAGGCAAAGGATGGGAGCTAGTCGAAAACATGCTTTATTCACTGGATGAATATTACGTTGCATGGCAAAGCGCTAGCTCAAAATGGTGTATTCAACAATACGGTAATACCTGGCGCAATCGCTCTCGCGAGGCTTATTCACAATATAACGGTGGGCCGAGCTCATCTTGTCGATGGACCAACCCCAATCACACTTGGGCTCGCAATGATGTTGGATTTGCCACTAAATACGACCAAAAGTCTTGGGAATATTATGTTGCTGATCTTAGCAAGCCATCGACTATCAATGTTAGCTGTTTAGCAAACGGAGGTACTAACTGTCCTCCGCTAAGCGATGTGGATACAAGTGATTGGTACAATAAATTACTGCAGACTTTCGATAGTAAAGCCTGTGTTTTTGATGGAGAGCAATTGCACTGTGTCGCTGATATGCGTCATTCGGCCTGTCTTGCTAGCGTAGGGACGTTTGATTCTTCCGTAGTCACTGAACTCCCAGAAAGCGATACTGCGGGAATAGCGCAGCGCACTTACGATCCCCATTTATTATGTCCAGATAATGTTTCTGGATTAGTTAAAGTGGGCAGCTTTGTTCAGCTTGAGAAAGAGAATAATCTTCGAAAGTCACCTAATGGAGAGTTAATTAGCAGTGTACCGGCCGACACGGTTTTGCAAGTATTAGATGTCTCTATTTTTGATAACCAAAGTTTCAACCGGTTCTACAAGGTCGAGTTTCAAAATAGTATTGGCTTCATTTGGGGTGGAAATATAAATAACCATCAAGAATGGGTGAGTCCAACATTTAGCAAACCATCTCACTATACCATTCCAGTGCTCAATGACTGGGTTGCTGTAGAAGTCGATTTACTTAATTTTAGAGCCACGCCTGGTGGAGAAATAATATCTGTTTTAGAACAGACAACCCCTGTTTTAGTGAAAGGCTCTGTAATAAAGAATACTAACAACGAAGTCTATCTACATATCAGTCATGAAGGTCATGAAGGCTACATCTATGCTGGGTATACTCTACCTGAATCAAGCATTTCTTATTGGGTAAGCGAAACACAGCCTGCTAATAATGAACAAGCAGCATTTTGCCCAGACAATACTCACTACGACCCCGACTTAATGGTTTGCCGCAATCAAGTTGATACTTACGGGCCATTCACTAAAGAAATGCATGATCGCTGTAATCAATGGGGCGGAGGCTCCGCTTGTGATCAAGAGTACAGTGCAGAGATTGAAGGTAATACTGTGATGCTTAATCGGTGGGCCACTAGCTGGTTTATGAGTGTTAGAACCAATAGCGACTGCCCATACGGAAGTGTCCGCTCGGAACAATACGGGTGGCATTGCGTCGAAGCCAACCAAGCAGGAGAGATTATTGAGGTATATGGTCCCTTTGATAGTCAAATGGTTAATAACTGTTTGAGTGCTAATGGTGGCAATGCGTGCTATTTCAATCGCTGGTCGGCATCAGGATTTTTAAGCTGGAGAACGTCTCAATAGAGGCGTTATTTCGAGGAGAGAACTTATGCGAAAAATAGGTCTATTTAGTCTCGTGTTATTTCTTGTTGCTGCCACTCTTTGGCAATTCGAACTTGCACTTGACATTAACCCATCAAGCCAACCAGCGCTTAGCGCTTCAGCGAAGTCTCAAGCGAAGCCATTGAATGAAGTTTTCGAGAAAGCTGAATCTAAAACGAGTCCACCAGCCAATAAAGCCAAAGAAAGTCAAATTCAAGCGCGCTCAAAAGAGCTATTGGCATGCCTCAAGAACGAAACTTGTCATTATCCTCAAACAGATCCTCGCTCGTATAGCTATGCATTGGGTGGAGATATGATGAAATTACTTGGTCAGGCTGAATCGTTGCTTGATCGACAAGCGCTAAGAGAAATTTGTCACAGCTATTTAAGAGTACCCAATGGCCATGTACAAGCAAAAGCCATAGAAATTTTAGCGACGTTACCGGTTAACTACGAAACTCTATTGGTGCTTAACGAAGTCTTAGGAGAAACCTTTGATTCGGTGCTACTTTCCAAGTCCATGCCGCTTTTAGAGCGCTATCATCAGCAAACTTTTTCTAATGAGGTCGATGATTTGTTACTTCAACAGGTACAAAGTGGTGGTCATTTTGTTCGACAAAGTTTGAGTGCCAAAGTATTACCTTTCTTGAATGATTCAAATTTAATTCGATATCAACAAGCCGCTCTAAAGCTTCCCCAAAATTCACTAGAATACCAACAGCTAAACGCGGTATTGAAAGAATATCAACGGATTAAGCGAGGAGGTTAAAATGAAGAAATATCTGCTTATCATATCAGTTATATCAATTGGGCTTGTGATATATTTTATCGTCAACTCAACAAATGAAGACAACCCTAAAGAATTACCAACTGAGCTGTCGAAAGCGGACGAAAGTCAATCACATAGTTTAAACACTAAGAAAGCGATTACTACCGCTAGGGATAAGCCAGAACTTTCGAATGAAATCCATCAACATGGTCATTCGTCAGTTGAAGGTAAGGACAATCAAGATTTCCCTATCGACAAATCCTGGTGGTTTCATACTCCTAACTTAGTTTCTAGCTCACGATTTTCGCCAAGTCATACCAGCATCGTTATGGATCCAAGCTGTACTTCGATGAAGCAGCTAAATGCACAAACAACCCTAGAGCAAAACTTTGAGCGAATAATTCAGTCAAGTCCACAGCAACGTTATCAGGAAGATTTGTTTTATTTTTCTCTCACTCAATTTTGGAAACTTGAAGACGATTACTATCAGTTTGTTGCTCTATGGGATCGCGATATGCCAGCGAATTATCGATATGAGTTTTATCGAAGTAAAGATAAAGCGTTTAATGGCACTGTAGAAGCCATTGATTTACCAATTGCAATTCCCGCAAACAAGAATGTCATTTCGACTAACCAATATGTAGCGGCGCTGGAGGACTATTACTTGCAGCGAGGTGCGCAAATTGGTAGTCGCATCACGGAATCATCCATCAATGATCCCAAAGGCGATCACCAAATTACCTTAGTAAACTCACAAGTCACTAAATGGAATAATCATAACTTCAATTGTGATAGCAAGGTTGGCCATGAAGAAGCCTATTGTTTTTGTCATCAAGGAGACAACTCATGAACTTAAAATTAATTTTGATACTGACGACCTGCTTAATTTGTTACAAGTCGAAAGCTGAAACTATTTTAGTTAACTACGAAACACACTTTAAAAAAACAGCTGAGCAATCTTCCTTATTGCCTGATGCAGATAAGTGTCTAGTCCCCGCTGGAACACTAGTCAGCGTTGAGAGCATTGAACTGTCAAGCATTCACTATAAGGTAACTACTGACAATAATTTATCGAACTGTGGTTTTTTAACAGGCTATTTTTATCAGCCGCATATCGATCGTGAGAGTAAACTGATTACACTCACTGCTCATACTGTTTTTAAAAAGCATCGGGTAGATTCATCTCAATTGCCGAGTTCTGAAAAATGTGATGTTGCACCATCCGTATTAACCGCTCAAGACGATATTCCTCAAGTTGATGCCGGCCACTATTATTTGAATCTAAAAGAGCTTTTGCCTAATTGCGGTTTTAGTCAGGGATATTTTTGGCAAGGGCATGCCACTTCAGGTGCTTTGGCCGTGCCAATTACCTACGATACGGTTTTTAAAAAAGAACCCAAACAGTCATCACAACTTCCAGCTACTGATCAATGTGAAATGCCAGTTGCCTATTATGTGCTAGGTGCTGATGCAGTAGAGGCCGATGCAACTCACTATAAAGTAACTCTGACAGAGTCATTGAACTCATGCGGCTTTACATCCGGTTATGTTTATTTTGGTCATACCGGATGGAAACAACCTGTCACTGCACCAGCAGAACCAGAATGGACTTTTCCAGTTCCCGGAGGTTATTACACCTCTGGTTGGTGTATCTGCCGAAATATTGGTACCAGCCCTCACATTGGCCAAGATATCTCCAAAAGTGGTTACAAAGATGCTGTTGCGGTTCAAGACGGGGTCTTACAAAGCACAACTTACAGTGCCAGTTGCGGCTATATATCCTACGTTGAAGATGATTTTGGGACACTGTGGCGCTATGTTCACTTAAACCAACCCGCTGTATCAGCAGGCAGTAGAGTTAATGCAGGACAACACCTTGGGGTATTATCAAGCTACCCGAAATCAGGTTGCGGTAATGGTGCACATCTTCACTTTGAGCGAAGAAGTGCTGGTTACTTCCAAGATAGCCTTGTGGGTAAGAGCTGTCAGAATGGTTATCGCAGTTGCTACTATGACCCGATCAAACCTTGGCGTGCGACTTCAAATGCCAATCAAGTGTCAGCCACTAATTCGACAATGACGGCAAATTGGTCCAACTTCAGGCCAATCAACACTAAGCAATGTAAAGTTCCTGTGAAGGATTTGTCGACGATTTCCAGAGATAGACTTTCTCAATTTGCAACCGAATCAGATCAAGATTTAGTTGTGCAATTTAGCATTTTGCCTCGCGCCGAGAGTCCTAGTTTGTTTGATAGTGAAATTTATTTGGCTAACAACCCCGAAAATCTATGCGATGAATCTAAACGTTGTTTGGTACAATGGGAGCTAGTTTCCGAGTCTGTTGACAGTAAACTCACTTCTGTGTTCTTTCAAAATCGAATTCGAAATGTACCAGTAAGACGCGAAGCTAAAGAAAAGCACTGTCTGCCGGAAAACGCCGTAAAACATTGGTTGTTGCTTAAAGATAATTTTGGAAAGCGGTGGAAAGTTGACCTAACTCACCATTAGAAATAGAAGCTCGTTACCTAGTTATGTTCAAGCATAACTCACTAGTGTGCAGGTACGCTTGCGATACCTGCCATTATTTTCAATTGTTCTCGCTGAGGGTAAGTAAACTCAACTCAAGAGGTCACTAAAATAAAGGATGGGGTGCTCTTACTTATTCCCAGCTTCACTTTTTATCAAACTCCAAAACAATAATTCAAAACTCTGCTAAACTAACGCTTATCCTTCTGAAACTAACACGTTAAATAAATAGGCTTTGCCGTGACCATCTTTCCACTTGTTGATTGGATCGCTTTAATCTGGTTTTTGTTCTGTTGGTCCGGTTATACCAGCTATGCAAATTACAAAATGTTGCGTGTTCCCAACTTATCACGTGGACTGACAGAATTACGTAGTCAGTGGATGAGCTCGATGCTAACTCGCGATGTTAAAATTGCTGATGTTACAGCATTAGTTGCACTGCAAAGAACAGGAACATTTTTTGCGTCAACGACCATTTTTATTTTAGCGGGTTTGCTGGCGGTGCTGGGGGCATCTGATAAGGCGTTAAGGTTAGCGCAAGCACTGCCTTTTGTTGCTGAACACAGTCAAGCGAGTTGGGAAACCAAAATTCTCTTCATGGTTTTTATTTTCGTTTATGCATTTTTCAAGTTTTCATGGGCGGTCAGACAATATAATTTCTCGATTGTGATGTTTGGTGCTGCCCCACCAGCAGAATCTTCAAATGCCGATGAATATGTAGAGGCCTCCAATAAACTATTAACTTTGGCGAATAAATCATTTAACTATGGATTGCGTTCTTATACCTTCGCTATGGCAACTATCGCGTGGTTTATTCACCCGTTTCTATTTATTGCTATGACCACTTGGGTAGTTGGGGTATTGTATCGGCGAGAGTTTAAATCACGAACCCTAGCAGCTATGGTTTCTGCTTCAAATTTATCAGAGAAAACAAATTCTCCGGATAAATAGCAGCGTCCTCAGTCCCGGTTAGAATATTATTGGGTTACATAGTACGCTTAAACAAATCGATGGTAGATTGAATCATCGGCCGATATGCATATCGAAGTATCCACCCCGGAATATACTGGCCACGCTCTTCCAGTTCAACTCTCGCTCTAGGATGCTCCATAAACGACAGTAGCGGCGGCTTAAAACGGTAGTCCTTGCCATAAAATGCGATCGATTTTAGATACTTGGGATTTTTGTAGCCATAATGCTTGGGCGCAACCAGTCGCAAAGGTGCACCATGAATAGCACACAAAGGCTGACCATTTAGTGTGTCTGCAAGCATAACATTCGACTTCAGTAAATCTTCGATTAATAGTCGAGAACGATAGCCATCAATCGACTTAAAAATAACCCAATGAGGCTTAATGTTATTTTTGAGAATTGAAATGACATAACGAGTGTAGAAGCTTTCAAAAGAATAACCTGACCAACAAAGATTTTGCTTAGTCCAGCTAGTCACACAATGAAAGTCTGCATTAAATTCAATTCGTTTTAGCGGCTGCAAATCTTCTGCCTCTAAATCCAATGCTTGCTGTAAACAATCTCCTGCAACATGTAACTTTAACGGCCCAAAATCTTTTTGATATCTTTCAGCATAAGGCGTTAAACCAAACCGAGGAAACGCCTCTATCGCTCGTTGGCCAGGAGGTAAGTTAGTGTTTAAATCAGGTGAAGTCATTCGCTTTTATCTAAATTAGAAAATATATAAATAGCTAGCCAATAACAAGCATAAAGAGGCAATCGCCATCCCTATTTGAGGTATTATAAACCAGTATCGCAAAGCTAAAATAAAGTAACTAAGTCCAATAACCGAAGGCAGAGCACTTAACCATATTGATTCGAATAAAATAGCTTGGTATTCAATCGCTAGCGGAATATAAATGATCGCGACGAAAATCGGACCGAGACTATGGCTCGCATTAAAACCTATCCAAGCGTCCCAAAATGATGATTGTTTGCTTATCACTAATGTCGATTTTTTCAGCTGCTTTTTAAGAGTTGAGTCAAACGGGTCAAATACGTTGCTAAAATAGGTATAAAGTAAGTGAATGGTTCCAAGTAATCCTAAAATTGATACACCGATAATTATTAGAATTTGTTGCATGTGAGTCACCTTACAGGAACGTAATCTTTAAGCCAGTCAGTATTAACTTGCGCCTTAATCTCAGTCAGCAAGTTCATCAGACCCAAATGGGCGCGATCGAAACAAAGTTGCTCTTGAAACAATCCTTCGACCTGTTTGACAAGTTTTCGACTATTGTCATTTGGTTTACCCGGGCAAGCCTGCTTGTGAGCAAAATTAAATTTCGGTTGGGCGTAGGCTTCCGCGAGCCAACGGCCGAACGGCTCAATGGATGGCAACATTTCAGTTTCAAATGTCATTAAACTGGTTTCATTTGAAATCACTTTAAGTGATTGGTAAACCGAGAGTAATTCATGAGAATTTTTTCCCTGATAGAATACCTCAATAAGTGCTGGAATAAGCTTAACAAATTTACTTATAAACTCGTTGCTTAGCTGCCTAACACATCCAAAGTCAAGTGCACCTATTTGTTCATCTTCTAGAACTAGAAAATTTCCGGGGTGTAGATCGGCATTAATTCTTTTTAGTTTAAAAACACAATACCAAAAATAGTCAAACAATCTTTGACCAACTAGATTTCGTTTTTGTTGAGAAGGATTAGTTTCAAGCCATTCGTTGATATGCATGCCCTGCAACATTTGCAAAGACAAAACCCGCTTGCTGGTGAACTCGCGAATCACTTTGGGTATCACGATATTTTCAATTTTTACTTGCTCGCTAAACCACTCAATATTATTCGCTTCATTACAATAATCGACCTCTTCACGAAGTCGATCTTGCATTTCGTTCATCATGGTTTTTAGCACCGCTTTTTGTGGCATCAGCTTTGTTGTACTCGACAACCCCGAAAATAGATTCTCAATAATCTTCAGATCACTCTCGATGGTGTTTGCAATCCCTGGGTATTGCACTTTAACGGCAATGGCTTGCCCATCTCGAGTGATGGCTTGATGCACCTGCCCAATACTAGCAGCCGCGAAAGCCGAGCTATTGAACTGTCTAAATAATTCATGTGGCGGCTTTTCAAACTCTTGTACAATTTGTTTTCTAACCAATGCTCGATTGATCGGAGGCACTTGGTAGCAGGCTTCTTTTAGTTTTTGCCGAATGGAAAGTGGTAGGATATCCGCTTCCATACTTAAAATTTGCGATACCTTTAGCGCCGTTCCACGCAACTGAGTCAAAACGGAGAATATGATGTCAGCAATTTGTTGTTCATATTGCAGTTTGTGTTGTGCTTTGTTTTCAGGTTTTGTTACCAGAGACTTAGCTTTGTAACTAACATGCTTTGCCCCCACTCTAGCTGCTGTTAATCCGGTCATTGCAGTGCGTTTGAGTTTAGAAACTGGAATCTTTGTTTCATTATCCATAATGAGCATCCTATCGGCCGAAGGATTTAGCCAAGATCATTTTGTTCAACAACCCGCTTCCCATAAATTTAAATAGATGCGCCTTAACAAAGAAACTCGCTAAATCGGTCATCTTGCTAATGATGCCAGTCTTCAAAATCTCGATACCCAGTGATAAAGACATATCAACCAACTGTGTGGTATGACTAAATTCATCGGAATCATCTTTTATCCAATAAAGCAGGATCGCTAAGATAAAGTCGTTGGTCAGCTTAGAAATGTAACCAGTAAAGGGAGATTTTTGGATCTCGCCGGATTGCTCCGCCTCAGTCAACATATCTTGAATAACGCCAACAAACTCTTTTCTGACGGGAGCCACATCTTCAAACAAGACGCTAGGTGACTGCATGATCATCTGCAAACTTGTGGCAACAAACTCTCTGTCTGGCAGTAGACTGTCTAAGTAAGTATCAATCAACAACTGCAATTTTTCTTGCAGGGAGAAGCTGTCTAACTCGGGTTCTTGCAGATAGCTATTAACTGCTTGCTCGGCTCTCAGGCCATAAAAACCGAACAGCAGCTTATCTTTACTTGAAAAATACTTATAAATGGTGGCATCACCAATCCCCACTTCACGAGCAATCTGCTTCATGGTGGTGGCTTCAAAGCCCTGAGTCGAAAACAACTCAACAGAAGCCTCAATAATGGAACAACGTATTTCACGCTGTTTTTCTTTGGATAATCTCGGCATAACGATACCAACTATCTTTAAAAGGAATTTAATACATATTTTTATAATAGTACGTATCGTATAAAAAACCAAGCAATAATTCGTAATCCAGTAAAGCAACTGTTATCATCGTTGAAGTGAAACAGTAATAACTTCGGATTAATCACCACAAGGACACGTCAGTATGCGGTTCATCTTCGCCTTTTCAATCTTCTTTATATCCATGCAATCGGTCGCGGAAGACCCATCAGAGAAAATTTATTATGTTGAGCGCCCCGACTGGGTGACACAACCAACAACTAAGCTAGATTCAAAAATCAATAAAGAACCGAATATTAGCGTACGCTACCTACATAACAACCAGCAGTACAACATTTCAGGAAAGAAAAAACACTATTATAATCATGTAGTTATGCAACCAGTGAACGAAAACGGATTGCAGCATGTCGCAGAAATTAGCTTTAGTTTTAATCCAAAGTTCCAGCAGCTTCAAATCCATCATATTGAGGTGACAAGAGGTGGCGAAAAAAGTAACCGCTTAGTCCCATCTAAAATTAAAGTTTTAAATGAGGATGCGAGTTTAAAGGATAAGCAGATCAACGGAAGAGTAACGGCTCTAGCCATCTTACAAGATATCAGAATAGGTGATGTCATAAGTTATGCCTATAGTATAAACGGCTCGAATCCCGTCTTAGGCGAAAAACATTTTGGATATTTTGCCACTAGCTGGAGTGTTCCAATTGAAAACTTATATCTTCGTCTTTTAACTAAAAAAAATGGCAATACCTATATAAGTGAAAGTAAATTTAATTATCAACAAACAGCTCGACCCAACTTTATAGAGCATATTTGGCAAACTACTGATACTGAGGCAGTTGCTCAAGAGGACAGGCTGCCTTCATGGTATACCCCTTATTCCTCAATTGAGTTCACCGAATATAAAAATTGGAAAGAGGTCAACGACTGGGCGTATCCCCTCTACAATGATAGAACTCTCTCCGACTCGTTAAAAGTAAAAATTAATCTTTGGAAAACACAACTTAAAACCCCTGAAGAGCGAATCGAAGCGGCTTTGCAGTTTGTACAAGACGAAGTTCGTTATTTCGGAATCGAAATAGGACAGAACACGCATAAACCTTTCTCTCCTGGAATTGTCTTCGATCGTCGTTACGGCGACTGTAAAGATAAAACAACCTTGTTAATAACCATTTTGGAGTCATTTGGATTTAACGCATATCCGGCTCTGGTTTCGAGTTATGCTGGAAAAGTATTAAATGAAAGACTTCCTAGCCCCGGTGCATTTGATCACGTTATTGTCAAATTAGAATACAACGGAAAAAACTACTGGTTAGATGGTACCGTTTCACATCAGCGTGGTGGCATAGAAAATATGGGATTTATCGACTATAAACAAGCCTTAATTGTGAAAAAAAGAGAAAAGAAACTGACAAAAGTAATACCTCCAGAGGGCAACCGATATTTAATCGAAACCAAAGAAACCTACGCTATAAAAGAAGAAAATCATGTAACAGAACTTTCTGTTGAAACTATCTATCATGGCTTGCAAGCTGATATATTGAGAAATTCGGTTGCATCAAATGGCAAAAAGGCACTCGCCGAGAATTTTCTTAATTTTTACTCTCAATCTTTTCCGAAAATTGAGTCGTTTGGTGAATTTAACCTTGTTGATGATACCTCAAAGAATAAGATTAGAGTTCTTTCTAATTATCGAATCAAGGATTGGACCACAGATAAGTCAGGTAAAAAAATAGTCTCCGTCTATGTTCCAGAAATAAGAGATTATTTACCTTCCCCAGCAAGTCTTGTTAGGCAACATCCATTTTATGTTGCTGAAAATCTTCAATTAAATTATCAACAAACTATTCGCTCATCGCTCCATAAACCGATAAGCTTCGATGACTCCGGCTTTCAACTAGATAACATCTACTTTCAATATTCTAAAAGTGTTAAGCACTTGGATAATGGCGCTTCGGTGTCACATATCTACCGCGCCAAAGCGGCTCATGTTGAAGCGGATCAAACTGCTGATTACATAGAAAAAGTAAATCTCTTAAAAGAAAACTTGGGATTCAATATTATTTTTCCTACGAATTTTGGAAAGCCGGTAAAAAACCAACAAAAAAGATTAAAAGACCTAGCTAAGAAGTTATTGAATAAAAGTTAAGGATAAACATGTTAAAGCAATCTATTAAGGATATTGTTTCGATTACACTGCTAGCGTTTTGGCTTATTGGCTGCGGCTCCAATCCGAAAAGAGTAGTTCAAAATAATATATATGATGAACAATTCTATGATTTGATTTCAGAACATAGACGCGACCCAACTGAAGTTTCATATTCGTTCCTATGGGATGCATACTTAAAGTCTTCGCAACCACAAGATTCAGGAACTAAACATAACCAATATCTTGCCATAAAGACTCAACTACAGTCAGGAGATAAGACTTGTGAGGATATTAATTGGCAAGAAATTGTTCGACTAAATTATTGGAGTATCAAGCCTCATTTATCCGCTGCTGAATGTTATACACAACAAGGAGACCTAAATTCCGCCAAATATCATGAAGATTTTGTTGCAATGATTCTACAGGGGGTTTTTGCAAGTGGAACTGGTACCGAATATTACAACGCCTATGAGGTCGCGTCATGGGGCGATGTAGAAGACATCCTTGAACTAGCTGGAATGAAGTCAATTGACAATATTTTTGAAATACAAGCTGGCGGACAAGCGATGTATTACAAAGTAATCGCCGAAGATTTAGAGTCGGGCAAACAGCAAGATATTTATTTTGATAATATTCGATTTATGAATTCTGCGATGGGGTATGAAGGAATTTTCGGTGGTAGAGAGCAAATTTTAGGAGCCAGTCTAGTATCTACAATGGCTAATGAGAACAGTCACGCGGCCATTGCACTCGGTGACTTTCTAATAGCTGAAGGGGAAATAGCGTTAGCCGTCGAAAGCTATTTGAAGGCTACTATTTTTGGTAGTCCAGTAGCCTACATTAAGCTAGCCGAGGTGTGCTTAACTAAAAAGTACCCGCAATTATCAAACGAAGTCTGTCTAGAGTTTCTTGTCGAAGCTGCTGAACTTGGAATCGCAGATGCATATATTTTATTGTCTACTTTGTATAAAGAAGGTATCTGGCTCTTCAAGGATATGGAAATCGCAAATCAGTTTTTTCAACTAGCTAAACAAAAACTAGGAGAAGCCGAAGTGCAAAGCCGATTAGGCTCGTATTACGCCAGCGGGTACTTTGGTGATAAAAATAAACAAACGATTGCCTATTTTTCCAAAGCTGCTGAACTAGGCAAGATTAATACTGAATATGTCGAATTATTGAGAAAAAAGATCGAAGATAAATCCAAAGATGCGGATAAAGCGAAAGAAAAAATTAGTCAGTTTGCAAAACGTGAAGATCCACCTTCGCTCGCATTGTTGGGAGCATGGAAATTGTTTGAAGCAAGCGAAAAAGAAGATGGTGAAGCTCTAGAGGTAGCTTATGAGTATATAAAACGGTCTGCTCAAACCGGCCTTCCGCGCGCGCAATTCATGTTGTCAACAATGTTACGACATGGCATAGGCACAAAAATAGATCGTGTTGCTGCCCAAGACTGGCTAGTTAAATCAGCAAACTCTTGGTACATGCTGGCTCAATACGATTTAGCACTTTATTATAAGAACATAGCTGACAGATTAGCGGAATTAAACGTTTTCAAATCAAATACAGCGAGCAGTAGTGCTTTTAACTGGATGCGAGCCGCAGCAATTCAAGGCCATGATAAAGCGATAGGACAACTTGGAAGCTTTCATAGTAGCGGATTTGGTACGCAGGTCAATTATGAGCAAGCTGCGTTATGGTACAAAATAGGAGTCAAGAGAGACGATTTAGTATCTCTCATCGGACTTGGAGAACTCCATCGTTACGGACAAGGTGTGGCAAACGATCTAGCTAAAACCATTGAATTATTTACTCGAGCTTCTGAAAAAGGAAGTTTATGGGCAACCAATGAGCTTGGTCGAATATACCAATTAGCAGATGGTTCTTTCTTAGATCACGAGAAATCTAGATTATGGTTTAATAAGGCAGCTGCTAAGAATTATAAGTGGGCTCAATATAATCTTGGACTGATTTATGAAAAAGGTACTGGAGTCGAGGAGAACATAGAGCTTGCTAAGGAGTGGTACAAAAAAGCAGCAGGTCAAGGCCACCCTCAAGCTTCACAAAGACTAGCAGCATTAGAATAAAGTAGAGTTAATCACATAGCCATTTGTTGGCGACGGTGTTTTGCTCACAAATTTTGTCAGCTACTATTGCCACATCAATCACATAGTAGAGCGACGCCAAACCAAACCCTTCTCGGCCCATATTGTGATAAATAATCCCTGTCGCAATATCTTCTGCGCTAAAGTCTTTGTGGTTTTCGGCAAAATAGAGGCTCGCTTTTGCTTGTTGTTGACTATCCAATAGTTTAGAAATGCGCCCAATTCCACTGTGATAGCTTTGAATCAATAACATGGAAAAGAGCACATCTTGCTTGGATTGCGGGAGGTGACCGAAGATTGGGTTAAATATTTTTCTTAGATTCCGACGATTTTGTTGAAATAGCCGGACTGCGCAATCCACTTGTGCCATTCGATGCTTGTAAAACTTTTTAGGGATCTGGCAGTCCCTTAATACTTCGGGTTTTAGCTGGAGCAAGCCAATGGCATTTTCACTGGAAATTCGATTTTTCCTTGCGCCACTTTCTATGATAATTTGCGCTAAGAAATATCGAAATTCTGTGCTACTGATGGGTTGTTTTATTCGCTCTGACTTTATCTTATAAACTTTTTCGACAAGCTCAAATAAACTCACAGGCGAATACTTTGTACCTGCGGTAATGCCATCCCAAGTTCCCCAGAGACGATCTGATTTTCGTTTTCCTAATAACCGATCGATTGCTCGATAAATGTCGGCATGGGGCTGATCGCAATTTAATGCAAATGGATAACCAGTGGCATCTTTACTACCAACAATCCAGCTTTTGACTTTGCCTTTTTTAACCAGCTCTTTGCGGGTTTCATTCAGCTTCTTTTGTGTTGCTGATTTAGTCCACTCATTATCAACATAGGCTAAAAATTTGCCTCGCCGATTAAAGAACAAGTGCCGATTCTTTTTCTCACAAAAGCCTTTTTCAAGTAATACCCAGTTTCTTATTGTGGAAAGGTTACTATGAAAATTGCTGCTATATTGATATGGGATTTCTCGAATAACCGTCAGCCAATCGGGCTGATTCTTATACTGCTCGGCCTCAAGGTGTAAGAATGTAAAGTTACCAAATCCGAGAATAATCGAACTGATTAAAACTTTGATGTACTTGTTGCATAACTTCATAAGTTATTTTTTTACGAATTTTATTTGATTTCTACCGCTATCCTTGGCTTGATACAAAGCTTCGTCAACCTTGGCAAAGAGTTGTTCGAGCACCATGTCTTTTGTTAATTGCGCAATACCTACCGAAATAGATACTTGAGCATTACTTATTTTCAAAGTTTTTAACTTAGGACTAGTTTCAACTAGCTCGAGTGTTTTTAACCTAATATTATCTATAATTTTAATCGCATCACTTGGATTGGTTTGTGGCAACCCAATTAGAAACTCTTCTCCACCAATACGTCCTATAATATCGGTTTTTCTTAAAGTTTGTTGGCATAATTTAGCAAATAACTTTAGCACTTCATCTCCCAACTGATGCCCGTAGTTATCATTAATTTGTTTAAAATGATCGAGGTCGATTAGTGCCAACACAAACTCTTGCTGATGCCGATGCGACAAGTCAATTTGACGCTTGATCACCTGAAAGACGCTACGTCGATTAGCCAGTTGAGTTAGTTCATCAATCAATGATAATTTTTCAAATTCTCGCTTACTTTTTCTGGCTTTGATCACAATAATCACCAGTAGTATACAAATTACCACGGTTAGACTAATCAGCGCTGTTAAATATTGTGACTTTTTAATTTGAGACTCTAAAATTGATGCGCTTAGTTGGTTATTTTTTTCGAGTAGTTTATTTTCGTTATCTAATTGCTTAAGTTGAAATTCATTATCGAGTTGTTCGAATTTGTTAAGATACTGCCGTTTTAACATCGCAAGACGATCTCTATAGTTTTGCTTTAACAACTCATAGGCGTTTTGATAATCACCCACCTCCTCATATATCTCTGATTTTTGCAATTGCAATCGATAATAGTGTGAAGGCATTGCCTCGATGTTAATGTGCGACTCGGCCTGCGCCAGATAATCAAACGCTGTATCAGGCTGCTCTTTGGCCAATGCTAGTTTTGCTAACCACATTAAACAGTCGCTCAGCATATACTTGTTGCCTGATTGTTCGAATATACTTAACGCTTCGCGAAACATCGCTTCTGCTTTATCTAGTTTTTTGTCCCCAAATTCAAGACCAGCAAGTTGCTTTAAACCGTAAGCAATGCCCTGAACGTCATTCACTTTACGCGCAACCTCTATCGACTCTCGCAGTAGCGCTTTACCCTTTTCGATCTTTTTAATATTCAGGTAAGCCTGCCCTAGTCCATACAACGCATCCCCTAAATCGCGTAAGCGCTGATGCTCTCGATGATACTCTACAGCTTCTTCATAATAAGGAATGGCTTTTTCTGGTTGGCGACGATATTCATAGACCAGCGCAAGAACCGCAGCAATTTGCGCTTTAGCAATCAGCGGATCTTCACTCGGTGCAAGGGTATAAGCACGTTGCGCATCGCTTAAAGCTTCGACGGGACTCCTCAGGGTATTATAAGCAAGGCTACGTGTGACTAGCGCTTTTACAAGCAATGAATTATGTTGATTAGACTCCGCCCACTGTATGGCTTGGCTACTTAAGTCAATACTGCGCTGGGGCTCCCCAAGTAAGTCATAGGCTTGCCCTTGAGATATTAGTAAGTAGTAATATAACCATCCTTGTTGTTTACTGGATAGCAAACTAAGCCCATGTTGGCTGTGATCAAGGGCTTCTTTGGGAAGCACTTGTAGGTTATAAGCCAAGCTCAATAACAAATGATTTTCAGCTTGCACTAAAACTGGCGCTTCATCTTTTGCCGCATCTGCAAGTTGAACAATCACCGAATTTGGATTAGTACCCAGCTGTTTTGCGTACTCTAGTGCGCGTGAGGAAAATGAGGACTGGGTTGCTTGGACAAGTGTTGAGTAGGTAAGTATTGCAGCAACAAACACCAACACCAAAATTGCTCTTAGCTTAGCTTGAATAAATAGCACTACAATATCCTTATACGTTTCTCAGACAAAAGAGTTTCGACACCAAGCTATTTTACAATCAAGCTAGCAAGCTTGCATCTGCTAATTTTGAGATTTAGCTGTTTTATGAGGCAGAGCAAAGCGCTGTAATAATCCAGTTGTCATGCCGGTTCCAAGTAAGATAATCACTGCGGCAATCAAAGTGGTCACTTTAAAGACTTCTTCTAAAAATAGGAACCCCCACAGCAAACCAAACATAGGGATCAAAAAGGTCACGGTGGTCGCATTGGTTGCACCTGCACTTTCAATAAGCTTGAAATAGAGTAGTTGCGCGTAAGCAGTGCAGGCTAGTGATAGAATCGTTAAATTAATCCATGCTTGCGTCGACGGCATCGACGATGGCCAATAAACAAACGCAAACGGCAGTAAAAAGATACCTGCCCCGACTAAACTACCCGCAGCGATCGACAAAGAATCAATACCCACTAGCTTTTGTTTACTGTAGTTAGCTGCTATACCATAAAACAAGGTGCCTCCTAAACCTGCAGAAATCGCTAGTACAGATTGATTCTGCGAAAAGTCGAGTTTATTCCAGACTAATAGAACAACTCCCAAGACGCCTACCAACAAACCAATCACTGCTAAGCGACTGAGCCGTTGACCAAGCCAAATTAATGCTACTAACGATGCGAAAATGGGGGTAGCGGCATTAAGTACCGAAGCAAAACCTGCGGTGACATAGAGAGTAGAGTAGGCGATTAAAGTAAAGGGGATCGCTGAATTAATCAAACCAACAAAGCTTATTACCTTCCAATTGGACTTAAGCACCTGTTGGCGCCGTTTTATAAATACCAACGGCAATAGCATGAACCCGGCAAGTAGCACTCGAAACGTCATCATTGGCACCGCACCGAATTCTGGCACTGAAATTCGCATAAATAGGAATGAAGCTCCCCACATAGCAGCGAGTAGAACTAAATTAAACAGATCGCGATTGGTCATAAGGTGGTGGCTTTGTTTTGGCGACTAACAACAGAGTAGAGTATGCCTAAGATAAGCGCTGAGTACTACCGACTTTTGAACCTGGAATTCTTACTGACAAGAAATTAAAACGAAGTATGCGAATATGATAGGATTACGGTATTAGAACCAAAAACTGGTTCAGCTTAAATCAATGAGAACTAACCCTAGCCATGTTAAATATCGTATTATTTGAACCAGAAATCCCACCAAATACCGGCAACATAATTCGACTCTGTGCCAACACAGGATTCAAACTTCATGTGATAGAGCCATGTGGATTTGAACTGGATGACAAACGCTTGAGAAGAGCCGGACTTGATTATCACGAGTTTTCGGAATTGAAGATTCACAAGGACTATCAAGCCTTTCTTGAATCGGAATCGCCAGATCGATTATTTGCTTGCTCCACCAAAGGCACCCGAAAACATACTGAGGCTAATTTCCAAAAAGGGGATTATTTGTTATTTGGTCCAGAAACTCGAGGCTTGCCAATGGAAATATTAGATAGCCTTAAGCACGAGAAGATCCTGCGTTTGCCAATGGTGGCTAATAGCCGGAGTTTGAATTTGTCGAATAGTGTGGCGATTTTTGTTTATGAGGCTTGGCGGCAATTGGGGTTTGTGGAGAATTAGTATTCCATAATTAATTCTTTTTTAAGGTCAAAGGCGGTTTCGCAGCCCTTGATCTCAACCTTGATTTCGACTGAGAAGCTGATCTAATACTGAATCAATAAGCAAAGGAAGAAAGCCACAACAAGCCTTTACGATCTTCAACCGCTTAATTACGGCAAACGCAAGAGATCACTTTCCAACGAAACAGAACTTCAATCGCGCTCGCCCAGTGCGCAACGTAAAGAGGCTTTTTGGGTACTTTTTGGCCTCCAGCAAAAAGTATCTCGCAGCCAGAGCGAAGCGCTGCGAAACCGCCCTTGACCTCGACCTTGACCTCGACCTTGATTTCAACCTTGATTTCAACCTTGATTTCGACTGAGATGCTGATCTAACACTGAATCAATAAGCAAAGGAAGAAAGCCACAACAAGTCTTTACGATCTTCAACCGCTTAATTACGGCAAACGCAAAAGATCACTTTCCAACGAAACAGAACTTTAATCGCGCTCGCCCAGTGCGCAACGTAAAGAGGCTTTTTGGGTACTTTTTGGCCTCCAGCAAAAAGTATCTCGCAGCCAGAGCGAAGCGCTGCGAAACAGCCCTTGACTTCGACCTTGATCTCAACCTTGATTTCGACTGAGAAGCTGATCTAACACTGAATCAATAAGCAAAGGAAGAAAGCCACAACAAGCCTTTACGATCTTAAACCGCTTAATTACGGCAAACGCAAAAGATCACATTCCAACGAAACAGAACTTTAATCGCGCTCGCCCAGTGCGCAACGTAAAGAGGCTTTTTGGGTACTTTTTGGCCTCTAGCAAAAAGTATCTCGCAGCCAGAGCGAAGCGCTGCGAAAGCGCCTTTGACTTTGACTTTGACTTTGACTTTGACTTTGACTTTGACTTTGACTTAAAGCTAAGCCAATTAGAATTCATAAAAATTTGATTCAAACTTTTAGCCTTACTCCCATTCATCCTCAAATTCATTCTCTAAATGATACAAATGCCGATCGAGTTTATTAAGCAAATGATGCAATTGTTCTTTTTCTTCAACTGAAAAACAACTTTCAATTAGTTCGCCCGTTTCAATCCGTTTGGGGGTTATTTCGTCGTGAAAATCCGCTCCTTTTTGAGTTAGATAAATCAACACTTTACGTCGATCTTTTTTGGAATTTCGGGTGGCAACAAAACCCAATTCTTTTAAAACTTTAACGCCACGTGTCACTGTTGCTGCATCAGTTCTTAGCGCTTCTGCTACTCGAGAATTTGTTAATCCTCCGTATGAACCTAAAACCGAAATCACTCGCCATTCTCGTTCACCGATGGGAACACCTGTTTCTAATAATAAGTCTGATAGCTTATGACCTGATTGCGACATTTGCGCAGCGAGTCGATACATTCGGTAGGGTAAGAACGTTTGTAAATCGAGAGTCGATTTTACTTTGCCTGCTTCAATCACTTTTTTAATGGGAGTCGAATTTTTATCGTCCATAATAGTTGCTCGCTTTTGATTGGTTGTTTTTCGATGAGTGACTTTACTGCTAGCCGTTTTTTGTTTGTTCTCTCAAATTCGGATCAAAATACAAAATCATTTCACCAGCATCGCAACGGCAGTATTCATCTACTCCGCAAACAATACAACGATAACCGGCATAACTATCTTCTAACCAACGGTCGGGATAAGTTTTTAAATGTTGTCCACCACATTTTACAAAATAGTGGTAGGCCGCGTTGCCTGGGCTTTGCATCCAGGTATGGCAAATCCCACCTTCAGCTCCTTGTTGTTTGGCTGCTTCAATACTGGCCTCCAGCATCTTTCTAGCAATCCCCTTAGCGCGGTAGTCAGCATCCACGGTACTACTTTTAAAATAACACAGTTTATCAATCGTTAGCTTCCATAGATCTGGAGAACACCATTCATCAACAGGCCAATTAGTCGGCGCGTAAGTCAGCCGAAATCCAACCACTTTTTCTGGGCTAAGCGATGTGTCCAACATGACAAAACTACAATTGACATCATCCTTAATACTCTTGTTGTAGATTTTGTCGATAATACTATCCGTTAGGTAGGCATCCCCATGAACTTTATTGCCCAACGCGATAACACCTTGAAAATACTTTGGTTCTAGCGGCACTAATTTTAATTCTTGAGTCATTTTTGCCCTTTCTGTATAGGTAATTAGGCTTTCCCAGCAGGTATGATAATGAATATGGCTTTTGGAGATATAGCCGCTGGAGTTCCTTCGAGCCGGTTATTTTGCCATAATCGCCACTCGATAATCCAATCGACGCAAAATTTGAGTTAATAACAGTTCTTATGTATGACCCATTAAAAGATGCTTCGCCCGGCCTTAATCAACCCTACCCAGACAGCTATTGGGCTAACAACTCAGGCACGCCGCCAGACAATAGTGGAACACTTAAACAAGACATTGAAGTGGATGTGGCCATCATTGGTAGCGGCTACACCGGATTATCTTGCGCGCTTCACTTAGCTAAACAGCACAATATTAAGGCCCATATTATTGAAGCCAATCAAACCGCTTGGGGGTGCAGTGGCCGCAATGCTGGATTTATACTAAAGTCCACTGGCCGTAAGCCATATTCTAGTATGATTAAACAGTGGGGACGAGAGGTTGCCAAAGGGATTTATGCTGAAGTCTCAGAAGGTGTTGAGACGGTTAATCAACTAATCAGTGAAGGCATAGACTGTGACCAACAATCTAACGGCTATTTAAGAATAGCTCACAAGCCTTCTAGAATTACTGAGCTAGCAAGCCAAGCAAAATTGATGCAGCAAGAATTTGGTTATCAAACGGAATTGTTAACAGCCGAGCAAATTAAAGCAGAATATTTTGATAGCCAAGATGCTTATGGTGCAATTCGTTTTAACGATTGTTATGGCATTAATCCATTAAAACTGGCTTGGGGTTATCAGCAAAAAGCTCAAAAACTGGGCGCGACTCTTTATACTAATTCACCGGTAACAAGCTGGCATACCAACCAAAACAAACAACTGCTGGAAACGCCACAAGGTCAGGTTAAAGCCAACAAAGTGATAATTGCCACCAATGGTTACACACCAAACCAATTTCATTCAGCAGTCAACAACCGAACCCTTCCAGTACTATCTCAAATTATTGTTACCGAGCCGCTGACTAGCGAGCAAATAGCTGCCACTAATTTTATTAGCGACAACGTGGTTATGGATACTAGGGCATTAAAATACTATTTTAGGAAGCTCCCAGATAATCGAATTTTGTTCGGTGGAAGAGGGGCAATATCAGGCAAAGATGCCGAAGACCCTTTTTTCGCTAATCGATTACTTAAAGTTTTGATCGGCAGCTTCCCTCCATTAAAGGGACTCAAAATTGATTATTCTTGGTCGGGCTGGATAAGTATTTCTTTGGACGACTTACCCCATATTCGTCAAGCCGACGAGCAGGGCAATGTTGCCTATTCCATGGGTTATTGTGGTAACGGAGTATCTTTTGCGGTGCAAGCCGGTAAACGTTTAGCGCAATGGGTGGCTGGTGAATCGTTACCGAAATTACCCTACTACACTGCAGATTTACCAAAGTTTCCGTTTGCCAGATTTAGAAGGCTGGGACAATGGGGCTACTTTAATTATGGTCGATTTAGTGATCGTTGGTTGTAAATTAAACTGGGAGCTTAGTATGACAAAGATAAATACATTAGCCGAACTTGAAGCACTATACGGCCCTCCAATTGAACGCGCCCTGTGGAAAGAAATAGAGTATCTTAATCCGCACTATCAGCAGTTTATTGAAGCTTCACCATTTTTGATCATGGCCACTTATGGTGAAAAGGGCATGGACTGTTCACCAAGAGGTGATCCCGCCGGTTTTGTTAGAGTCGTGGACAAAAATACCTTGCTGATACCGGATAGAAAAGGCAATAACCGCATCGACTCGTTAAGAAATATTGTTGAGAATCCAAAGATTGGATTAATATTTTTGGTACCCAATGTAGGTGAAACCGTCAGAGTCAGTGGTACCGCTGAGATAATTGCAGATGCGGAGCTGTGCCAAAGTTTTGCTATTAACGATAAGATACCGAGAAGCGTCATCTCCGTCACCGTAGAAAAAGCCTATTTCCAATGTCAAAAAGCGTTGGCTCGTTCAAAATTGTGGGACCCGCAAAGTTTTGTTGAACGAAGTTCGTTACCAACGGCTGGGCAAATGGCAAAGTATTTTACTGAAAAGAAACAGATTGAGTTTGATGCGGAAGAGTATGACAAGAATTACCCCGAGCATATGAAAAAGACGATTTATTAAATTGATTTTTTCTTAATAGGAAGAGCTAAAACCTCCCTCTCCCTAGCCCTCGGGTTTAACCTCCTGCGTCGCTCTACCTTCTCCGTTCTTGGAGTCGTCTCCCGAAGAGAGGGACTCAAACACCAAGAATTATCTTTCTCTGTGTTCTCTGTGTTCTCTGTACCCACTGCGCTTCGCGGGGCAAGCTTTGCCTCTATGGTGAATATAATTTCTTAATCATTCCTTCGGATTACTAATCCCCGGCTTTGCCAATATTTCCAAGTAGAACGAATCTAAACCTTTCTCTTCGGCTTGATCAATATACTTATTGATCTCCGATTTATGAATAACCGCAGCGCTCATTTCGGTATCACCAAATTGGCAATCAAAATCCCAGTATTTAACCCCTTCAGGTAAGGGCTTGTTTCTTTCTCGCTTGAGGTATTTTTTGACTTCATGTTTTATCGCATCAACTAAGCGTGGGCGTTTGATTTTGGGATGGGTAAGGGCAAATGTCTTTTTCATGGGTTGGCTCTTTATGGGTGTTGGTTTGCTTTGACGCATTTGAGATTAAGTGTGAAATGTTGATTCGCACCTTTGTAAACCGATCCTATCCGAATCCTATGAAGAAGACAATTTACCGATAGGCCAGATCTAGACTTAAATCCAGACCTAGACTTAACCCCAGACGTAAACATGGAATCAATCCTGGGGCTAGAAGAAAATAACCAAAGAAGGATGATTAAGGCTATGAACAATTACAATTAATAACAATCTAAAATTTTAGTTGCTGCTAAACTTGGAGTTATTAAATCACATCTCAGCCTATTTTTAATTCGACCATTCAAAATAATGAAATTTTTCACTTTATTCTTAACTTCTTTTTTAGTGGCTGGTTCTTCCGGCTGTTATCTCGATGTTTCGAGTCGAGAAACACTTTACATCGATTCAAGTAAATCTGTTTGTTTTGGTATGGTGCAATACTTGTGTTTTCGTTCCTATGAGTCAAAACAAGACCTTGACGATCAAAACGATTATTATTCTCATATCCCTGATATTGAAGATTTTGATTTTAGCTGGGGCACTCGATATACGCTAGTTGTTAAAAAAACGCGTTTAGCTAACCCGCCATCAGATGGTTCAAATATTAGACGTCGACTGCTTTCAATTCGTTCAACATCAGAAGATAGCATTGGCACCTCCTATTACTATAATAACGTTGAGCTTTTTGGCCACACCATAACATTTGAAAATGGCGCCTATCAATTTCTTGGTCAGCCTTTTACTTGTGTGATTGAATCAAGCTGTGAGGACTTACTTAACTTAGTCGACCAACAAGCCCTAGTTGATTTGACCTTTAGCTACGCAGGAAACGGCGAAATATTTCTTGAACAGTGGAATTAGGCTAATTGCTTTCAGAATCAGAATTATTGACTCCTCCAGTTTGTTTTTTCAAATTTGAAGTGGATAATGTAGTCTCTAATGCGACGGGCTGAATAGCGTTAACACTTTCTAATGGCAATATTAATGCGCGTTGGGCTTGGTGGTTGTATAAAAATACGTAATTGATCGAAGTACCCAACAAAGATAGATCAGCTTTAAGGTCATTGGTTGCTTCCGAATTAATTTCTACCAACACGTGCTTTTGATTCAGAATTCTATTGGCTTTGTTTTGAGAATGAACACCGATAAACATATAAAAATACAGTAAGAGTATGACAAACGCTGTCCACCAAAATGATTTTTCTCCACGATAACCAATCATATAGGGAATAAAGCGAAACAAGCCACGGTCAAACTTTCTGTCGAGCCATGCACTAAAAGGTGCTTGCACATAAACCCAGCCCCAGAGAAACAACACCATACTAAAAGCACCTGCGACCATTAACATTACCATAGGATCTTTGATCCCAGCCACCAAGATATCGGTTATCTCCAAGTAGACGGTCACTTCAAGATTAAAGTGTGAATAGAATGTCACTAAATAGATAAAGCCCGCGATTGCGATGATGGCATAAACCAAGAACACAGCTAAACCGGGATGTGTTGTTATAAAACGAACCGCCTTAGAAAGATCGATTTTGGGGCGGTACTTATCTAGGTCGACGGCTTTACTCATTGCTACTCACTCAGTTTCGTTATTTCAGCCCGGTTTACTGACTGCTAGCCATTTCGGGCTAACCTCCAGTGAAAAATAGTTGACTTTGTAGGTGACTATTATTGATTAGTCCTCACTTGTGAAGAATTATTACTAAGCAATTGCATCAATTAAATGATTTAAATCGAGAGGCATTTGAGTGCTCTACCGATCTTAATCTAGAAAGCTAAGGTCAACACTTGGCCAAATAATTTCACCACCATTTGCCTGCAAATCGTTAATACTTTGTTGTACTTTCTTTTTGCCCATTTGCTTAGCTTGAAACATGGGTCCCCCCTTATGGCGAGGAAAGCCGTAACCATGTAACCAAATCACATCAATGTCTGAAACTCGCTGAACAATGCCATCTTGCAATAGTTGCGCACCTTCTGAGATAAGAGCCAATAAGCAACGTTCTACAATTTCGTTCTCTTCAAACTTACGCTGTTTAATATTAAGCTTGTTAGCTTCTTCTCGGATAGATTGAGCCACTAAAGGATCTTCACTGGCATTATTATTCTCATCGTACTTGTAATAGCCCGCGCCGGTTTTTCTACCAAAGCGATTTTGTTCAAACATTAACACCGAAGGTCTAAAGTAGCCAGGATCATGCTCAGGGAACGGCTGAGAGCTTCTTGCGTTAACACCGATATCGATGCCCGACATATCAGCAACTGCCAATGGCCCCATTGCCATTCCCCATTGGGTAAGGGCGTTATCAATCTGAGCTACGCTTGCCCCTTCGAGCAACATTTGTTGTACCTCTCGACCATATCGGGTGTACATGCGATTGCCAGCAAAACCAAAACAGACACCGACTAACACGGAAATCTTTTTTAACTTTTTGGCAACGCTCATTGCTGTGATTAACGCTTGTTCTGAGGAATGATCTGCCTGAACCACTTCCAACAATTTCATAATATTGGCAGGGCTAAAAAAATGCATGCCGATAACTTGCTCAGGTCTTTCTGCGGCTTGCGCGATTTCGTTGATATCTAAATAGGAGGTGTTTGTGGCCAAGATGCATTGCTCATTACAAACTTCAGAGAGCTTCGCGAAGATTTCTTTCTTGACTGACATATTTTCAAACACGGCTTCAATCACCATGTCACTGTGTGAAAGTGATTGATAATCAATGCTCGCCTTCAGATTAGTTAGCTTGGATGCGGCAGCTTCCTCAGTCATTCGTCCGCGTTTAACATTTGAGGCAAAGTTTTTTTCGATTCGTTCGACTCCCGCTCGCAGTGCGTCGTTGTTTTGTTCGATCAGTACGACTTGAAAACCACTATCAAGAAATGCAGTCGCTATACCTGATCCCATGGTGCCACCACCAATAATACCCACCTGTTTTATCTCTAACGGGTTTGCCGAAAAGTCAGTTTTTGCAGCGGTTCGTTCCACTGCAAATGCATAACGTAAGGCAGCCGACTGTTCAGAATCTCGCAGGGTGACAAACTGAGCTCTTTCTTCCTTCATTCCTTGTAAGACATCGGTATTTCGAGTTTTTTTAATAAGTTCAGCAGCCACCACCGGCGCATCTTTACCTCGCGCTTTTTTTCGAATGACGGCAAGCTGAGCATCCCAATCGTCTACATCATCTATCATAATAGTTGACCCAGCTTTGTCGACTACTGAATCTTCGATTAACTGTTCGGCAAACTTTAGACTTAATTCGTCCAAAGATTCGCTTTGCTCAAAAATCGCATCAAAAAGAGGGTAATCAGCGAAAGCATCAACCGAATAGTGTTTGCCAGTTGTAATCATTTCTAAAGCTTTTTTACAGCCAACAATTCGCGGCAGCCGTTGCGTCCCACCGGCACCAGGAATCAAGCCGAGGTTGACTTCGGGTAAACCTACTTTTGCACTCGCTAATACCACTCGATAGTGACAAGCTAGTGCCACTTCAAATCCACCACCAAGGGTGGTTCCAAACAACGAGGCTATCACAGGTTTTTTGCAGGCCTCGATACGATTTACCACATCCGGTAAATGCGGTTGCAAAGGGGGTTTGCCAAATTCTTTTATGTCGGCGCCCGCAATAAAGGTTCTTTCAGCGCAGCGAATGATGATGGCTTTAATCTCAGCATCGGACTCGAGTGTCTCAATCCCATCAACTAATCCTTGCCTTACAACTTGTGATAACGCATTAACGGGCGGGTAGTTTATGCTGATGATTCCAACACGGTTGTTTCGGCTAACTTGGACAATTTGTGAAGTCATAATAATTTTCTCTTAATAGCTTCCAGTTCGATTTGTTAGTGACTAAAGCGCTTGTAAAATAACTCATTGGGTGGGGCCAGCGGCCCCTCGATGGCTTGCATTTTGGAACAAATATATCGACAAGAGGGCTCGGATAATACCGCATACAGGGACTCAACTAATTGATTAGCTTGATGTCCTTTCCAGTCCGGTGGCAGCATATCCTCAGCTAATTCATGATCGGTGAGAAGAATTCTTCGATATTCATGCACCATGAGTATTCTCAAAGATAGTGCCTGATCATCGCTAACAGAAATACCAGACTCGATTAAATCCATGATTTTTTGGTAGGTTTCAATAAATAAGGTATAGCGACTTTGCAATGCTGGCATTTGCCATTTTAATTCAACTAATTTTTTCAAAACCTTAGCAGACTGTTCATCAATTGTATTTGCTGAAAAAACCACGACTGAATCAGCAAGATTTAACTCATTTATGGTTTCATCCAATGAGCTTTGATCAAAGTTTGGATGAGCAAACGCGCCACCACTGATGGCACTAAAGCCTAACCAGTTGAGTTGCTTTTTTAATAGCGATAATTCCGGTTCGTCAACGAAGCAGGGTAGCAAGATAGACCAGTTGTTTTCACTTAAGCGAGTATCGGCTGAATAGATTCGCTTAGCCGCTTTAACGTAATGGCTATTAGCGGACTCGGTTTGTCGGTAGTAGCTCTTGCGCCCCACTTTTTTTACTTCTAACCAGTCTTCTTTAACCAATCTAAACACAGAAGTTCTGACGAGCCTTTCAGAATAGCCAAGCGGTTTGAGAATTTCGATCAGACTACCTAACCAAACCCAATCTCCATGTTGCGAAACCACATCACCAAAAACAGTCACTATAAATGTGCGACAGCTAATATTGGCAAGCTCAGCTCGTTGCTCAATAAAGGAATCGAGTTTTGACATAATTAGTATTGATTAGTTGATATCAAAATCAATTTCTACATCTTCTGAAACTGGATGCGCTTGACAGGTCAGCACCATTCCTTCGGCAACTTCTTGATCGGTTAACGAGTGGTTCATATCCATTTCCACTTGTCCTTTAATCACTTTAGCTTTACAAGTTGCACAAACACCACCCTTACAAGAGAAGGGTAAGTCGGCACCGTGTTCCATGGCGGCGTCAAGAATATTATCACCGCCCATTTCAAGTTCTAACAAGGTTTTACGACCGGCTACTTTAACGGCAACATTTGCTGTTTTCTTTCCATATTTTTCTGCGCGTTTTGCTTGATTTTTTTTCATCATTTCTTCCGCAGAACCAGAGAAGAAAAGCTCATAATGAATCTGCGATTTATCAAATCCCCAAAACTCAAAAGCATTTGCGATTTCTATTGTCATTTGCTCTGGACCACAAACAAAAACATCGTCAAAGTGCTTAATGTTAATTAGTTTGGCCGCATCTAGATCGATAATACGTTGGGCACTTATTCGCCCATTAAGTATTTGTGCATCATTTTCTTCTTTGGTGAATAAATTTATCCAGTTAAATCGATCGAGATAACAGTTCTTTATGAAACAGAGCTTTTCCCTAAACATCATCATGGGAGTTCGTTTATTGCCATAGAGCAAGGTAATCTTTGATTGCTTCTCACGCGCAAAAATAGACTCAATATGCGATAACATTGGCGTGATTCCACTACCAACGGCTATCAATAAATAGTGTTTTTGATTATTGGCATCAAGTTCAGAATAAAAGTGCCCTTGAGGAGGCATCACTTCGATGGTCATTCCAGCCTTGAGCTGGCTATTCGCATAGTTAGAAAATATTCCTTCTTCGATGGCTTTAATCCCGACCTGTAATTGCTGGGAATCAACGCCTCGACAAATAGAATAAGAACGGCGAATGTCTTGTCCATCAAGATCGACTTTTAAAGTTAAGTGTTGCCCTTGCACGTACTTAAACTTTTCTTTCAGTTCATCAGGTACGGTAAAGTTAACTGCGACCGAGTCAGCAGTTTGGCGTTCGACTTTACTAATCGTCAAGGGATAGAATTCTGTACTCATAATAAATTCCTAAATCGTTCTTTTTAAAAATGCTTGAAGTAATCAAAAACTTCTGAGCACTTATTACACTGGTGAAGTGACTTACAAGCAGTCGAGCCAAATTGACTGATCAGTTTGGTGTTCTGACTATCGCAAACCGGACAGCTCACAATGTCTTGTGGGTTTGGCGGTGCAATTTGAATGCTTTTTAAATGAGCTTTTCCAGCCGGTGACATCATTTCGGTTGTCCATGCGGGAGACAGTGTGACTTTCACTTTAACGTTGCAATAGCCGCTTTGATTAAGCGCCTTAGTAATATCATTGATAATGGTATCTACGGCGGGGCAGCCGCTATAGGTTGGCGTAATAAATACCTCAACTTGTGAATCGAGTGAATCCACTTGATCCATTTTAACATCCTGTAAAATACCCAAATCCCAAATGGTTAGCCCAGGCAGTTCTGGATCAAATACAGAGTCGAGAATATCCCATATTTTTGCATAGCTAGAATTATTCCGATGCGCACGACGCTCGGCATATTCAGGCGATGATGTTGGGATTTCTAAAGTATTCATACTCACTCTTTACTCGCAAGGGCGTCTGAAATATCACTCAAAACACCCTCAATATTTTCTATTACATCATTATTCCAATATCGGATGACTTGATAGCCCAGCTTTTCCAGATATTGCGTTCGGTCATCATCATATTGTTTATTTTCATTATGCTGGCCGCCATCTAATTCTATAATCACTTTAGCTTGTCTTTGTATAAAATCGACAATGTAAGGGCCAATGACAAACTGACGATAGAATTTTCTGTTTTCAAATCTTTTAGCTCGAAGATGCTTCCATAATTTTTGTTCACATTCGGTTTGGTTGGTACGTAAGTATTTGGCGTGTTTTTTAATTTGCCGCTCTGCCATTTTCCCTCTCCCTAACCCTCTCCCAAAGGGAGAGGGGACGTACAATTAAAGTTCCTTGTTCTATGAATCTGGACGATACAAACTACTAACCTTATATGGTTTCGAGTGTGTAATAGTATTTAGTTAATTTAATTCGCCACTCCGTCATTTTCCCTGTCCCTAGCCCTCCCCCAAAGAGAGAGGGGGCGTACAATTAGAGTTCCTTGTTCTATGAATCTGGACGATACAAACTACTAACCTTATATGGTTTCGAGTGTGTAATCGTATTTAGTTTATTTAATTCGCCACTCCGTCATTTTCCCTGTCCCTAGCCCTCTCCTAAAGAGAGAGGGGACGTACAGATAGATTCCGCTTTTAACTATTTAACAGCTGAATCCTCTTCTAACCTAAAAACCTAAACACCACACTCAACGACTTCCCCGATCAACCCCCTCTCTCTTCGGGAGAGGGCTGGGGAGAGGGTTCTTTTGAATCTAAAAACCTACCACTTCAACCCAGGGTGACTGCGCTGCAAATATTGCATTTCACTGAGTAAATGCCCTAAGTGCTCAGTATGAATGCCATTTCGTCCACCACGAATTTGCAGTTGGCTCTCTGGAAAACTCATACCCGACTCAGCTAAAAATCCCTGAACTTGGTTGTCCCACTTTGATTTTAAAGCTTCTCTATCAACAGCAATCCCCTCTGCGACGAGTTCTTTCTCCCAGTCTTCCATTAAGAAAAGCTCACCAACAAAATTCTCTAACTCATCTAATGCCAATTGAACACGTCGTTTTGACTCTTCAGTTCCTTCAGCTAACTGTTTGATCCAAGGTTCGCTTCGCTTCAAATGATAACGACTTTCTTTTAATGCTTTGGTGGCAATTGCTGCAACGGTTTTGTCACTGGAATGCATCAACGGTTCTAAATACAAACAATAATAAACATCAAGGAAATATTGACGAACCATAGTAAAACCAAAATCATTAATTGGCAGTTCGTGAATTAATAGGTTAGTAAATTCTCGTTCATTTCGATGGTAAGCAATATCGTCTTCGGTTCGGCCTTTGCCTTCAACTTCCACCGCGTATTGATAGAACATTCTCGCCCGGCCAATATAATCTAACGCAACATTAGACAAAGCGATATCTTCTTCGAGATAGGGTCCGTTGCTGCACCATTCTGAAAGTCGATGACTCAATATGACTGAATCATCAGCCAAGCCCACTAGCAATCGATAGAGATTTTGTTGTTGTTCGTTCATAAGTTATTTCGTCGTTTTAGACACTCGCTATTCATCACTGGAAATAAATTAGCAAAGTGTAAAATTAGATTTAGAAAAAAGACAATAACGCGATACTGAATTACATGTTATTGACGTTATCGGGCAACACATAATGGGTCGCGTGACGATAGGGCTTGTCGTCCATTG
The DNA here is from genome assembly GCA_965230525.1 of Kangiellaceae bacterium. GTDB lineage: Bacteria > Pseudomonadota > Gammaproteobacteria > Enterobacterales > Kangiellaceae. The sequence continues at coordinate 1,036,299 of OZ246008.1, read as the reverse complement.
GGTCGACAAAATTAGCAATGTCTTCTTCTTGCGATGCGGTAATATCAGTTGATTTGACCACCCAGACGCTAACGCCTTCTGAGCGTCTTAAATAGCAGTCTCGCGCATACATCAGCGCATGCTCTGGGCTTTCCGCATGTAAGCTTCCGACATGCTTATGGTCAAGCCCTCGGTTCGACCGTACGAAAACTTCGTAAGAGGCTAAGTGCTCTTGATTGATAGTACTAGATTCTTGGCTACTCATTTTTTTATTCCTTACCAGGCTATATTTATTCGAATAATGACTAAGCGACGTCTTGGTTATTTTTAGCTTTCTGCTTTTCGCTATAAGCTCTAACCGCTTCTCGCACCCACTCACCATCTTGATGCGCTTTTTTGTGATGTTTTAGACGCTGGTAATTACAAGGTCCGCTACCGTTGATCACTTGGTAGAACTCTTCCCAATTAATTTCACCCGAATCATACTGACCGAGTTCCTCATTCCATTTTATTTCAGGATCGGGCATTTCCAAGCCAAGCACTTCAATTTGCGGTACCGTTTGGTCAATAAATTTCTGCCGTAGGTAATCATTGGATTGCCTTTTAATTTTCCATTGCATTGAACGCCCAGAGTGAGCCGAATCACTGTCGTGAGGGCCAAACATCATCAGCGCAGGCCACCAATTTCGATTCATTGCATCTTGCGCCATTGCTTTTTGCTCTGGCGAACCATGCGCCAGTTCGTACATAATTTCATAGCCTTGGCGTTGGTGAAAACTCTCTTCTTTACAGATTCGAATCATGGCTCGCGAGTAAGGGCCATAAGAAGTTCGCTGTAGGGAAATTTGGTTCACAATTGCAGCGCCGTCTACCAGCCAACCAATGGCACCCACATCAGCCCAAGTTAATGTAGGGTAATTGAAGATAGAAGCATATTTAGCTTTACCCGTCTGCAGTGCCTCAATCATCTCGCTTCTGGAAATTCCTAGAGATTCAGTAGCACTATAAAGGTATAAGCCGTGGCCAGCTTCATCTTGCACTTTCGATAGCAGTACTGCTTTTCGTCTTAGCGAGGGAGCGCGGGTAATCCAATTTCCTTCGGGCTGCATCCCAATTACTTCAGAATGCGCATGTTGTGACATTTGCCTAATCAAATTCTTGCGATAATCTTCGGGCATCCAATCGGTAGGTTCGATTTTTTGCTCCTCGGCAATTCGGCGGTCAAACTCGATTTGTGCTTCTGCGTTATCAACACTTTGCATGGCTGGATTACTCCTCATTCACTGGATATTTAATGATACCAAAAGAGCGGTTTTTTAACAATATGTGTATCATATTATTCAACCTGCAGTCTAATTCAAAGTCACTGTGATACAATCGGCAGCGATTAATCAATGGACACCCGATACGCCGCTGCACAAACCGCTTTTGTTTTTATGAAACCATTTAGATTTACCTTACAACCCAAGCTTTTACTAAGCAGCGTTTTTCTGTTTGGCTTTTTACTATTTTTTGCTAAAAGTAGCGCAGCCTCGCTAGAACTCCCTGAAACCAGGAGCGAGGAACGGTTGATTAGCGGCGCTTCCAAAGTAGAAGTTACCCCACAACCACTAAAGCCAAAAGAAATAGCAGGCTACCCCAGTCACTTTCGATTCAACCGAGTCATCGAGCCGGTTTTTGGTTCATCACTATTTTTTCTGGAGGCAGGTGATCCCAACAATCCACCACTTCTATTAGTGCATGGCTTAGGCGATGCAGCCTCAAAGGACTGGCTTAAGGTCATCCCTGCACTTGAGCGTTTTTATCATGTGGTGGCCATTGACTTGCCAGGCTTCGGTTTGTCCAAGGACAAGTATTTTGAATATTCTCCTAACAGCTACAGTCAAGTGATCGAATGGTTTATTGATTACAAATTAGAACAACCGCCCGTGCTAATCGGCCATTCGATGGGCGCTGCAATCAGCCTTTATTATGCTGCCAACAAACCCAAGAGCATTAAATCACTTGTTTTGATTGATGCGGCAGGAATATTAGAACGCACCAGTTACTTAAAGCAGTTATCCAAACTCCCTGAAGCAGAATTCAAGGGGCCTAAAACGTGGTCTCGACTAAATTCTACCCTGAGAAACTTTGGCGATAAGTGGGTAGAAAAATCTGGAGAGTTTTTTGATCCCAGCAAATTTTTACGCCAAAGCAAAATCGCGAGAAAAATATTTCTGTCCGATCAAGCTGGAATTAATGCCGCTTTGGCAATGATTGATACCGATTTCTCACGAATCAATTTTGCCAGTGTGCCCAATACTTTGATGATTTGGGGTGGTAAAGATAATATCGCTCCGCTGCGTACAGGGTTAGCTCTCGAGGCAAAGCTACCTAGATCAACACTGGAAATCATAAATTCTGCCGGGCATGTGCCAATGAATAGTCACAGCCAGCAATTTAATCGACTCTTGCTGAGCTATTTAGCGAAATTTACCGCTCCTACTATTCATAACTTGGACTTACCAGAAGCATCTCAAGCCAACAATTCTCTACGAATTGGCCGGTGCAAGGACGACGATTTTCCAACCTTTCGCGGTGATTATCATACAATTACTCTAAATAATTGTAAGCTGGCAAACTTAAATCAGGTTCGCGTAAAAAACTTTTCTGCAAAAAAATCATTTGTCAGTATTTTCCAAAGCGACATAGGTACACCGTCTACAATTATCCCTTTTCACGCCAGTGTGATGACGGCAACCGCTTCTCAGTTTTATGGGGAATTTTCCACAAAGCATAGTCGACTGGATTTTGCCGGAGTATCCTTTCACTCAACAGCAAATATTATTACCGCAACAGACACTACCAAGCTGGTATTTTCAATATCACAAGCAAACTCATTAAATTATCTTGGCCCGGTGCATGGCTACTATGCATTAACCGAAGGCACTTTGAGTAAACACCTTATTAAGTAGTCACTCCTCATGAATCAATCTAATTGTTACGCATTCTCTTTGTTTATCCTACTGACTTTATTATCAAGTAAGGTCATGAGTTTTGATGCCGGTGAACATGCCATTATCGGTGATGTAGCTTATGCGAAATTTGAGTCTCAGTTTCCCAATCGGATTAGAAACTTAGAAGCAGATATTAGCTTTTCTTATGGCGAACTTATCGCGATGTCGGCTGATATGTATGTCAGTGTTGAGGAAATTTCGTTAAATGACCCTGGCTTTTTCAACGGCTTTTTTCATCGAAATCGTAAGAGCCTAAAAACATGTATAAAGAAAGAGATTGAAGCGATAAAAACAAAAGCAAAATACTCTGGCTGTGATGACCTCGATTTTGCCAAAAAGAAATTACAGTATGTTGCTCTTGCTCACGATAATTATAAGCACTTTGCATGGCACAATATTAAGCAGTATACTGAGCTACATAATAAAGCACTATGGTTTGCGCAATTGGCGTATCTAAAGTGTACACCCAAGCAAATTAGTCAGTCATTGAGTGATTGCGAAGCTAGTCAAAAGTTAATAAATGAACTTGTCGCCAGCTCAGAATATCGAAGCAAGTTAAAATCGAAATACAGAAACTTTCCAAAACTATTTCCTCGTAAACGATTTACCAAAAAGTACCTACGCGAGTTACCCAAGAAAAAACTAATTCGATTGGCCCTTTTTACTAACGCATTTGCTGATCATTATCTTACTGATTCATTTTCTGCTGGTCACTTGCGCGTTCCTCGCTCACAAATTGATCAATATGTTCGTGAGCAGGATAAAAGGCGTCACTTTAAAAGCCGACAGCGCGGCTCATCGATATCAGGCGCGTTGACTCAATATCTTCATAATTTAGATGGAAGTGTCACCGGAATTAATGTCGTTAACACAGCAGGGCAGGCGTTTATTGTACGCAGTGATAAGCAGTTATTTAGTAAATTAAATAGTCGAGAGCTTTCTGGAAAAGTGGCTGAAAATAAGCAACTAACTTATCCCGTTCAAGCAACCCAAGCGTCACTGTCGGAGTTGTTTGCGGTTATCTCTCACGGACAAAAGGCACTTCCAAGTGGTGTCTTTGAAGCTTTAAAGTACGTACCTTTTGTTGCAAGCCCGGAAACAGATAAGTTAGTAGAAAGAGTGGAACAGCATATCTCAGAACATGGCTCGATAAAAAAAGCGATTAAGAGTATGTCATCTGAGATGCAAATGGTTTATCGCGGTAGTTTAGCGATGGACGACATTTCTTACCAAGCCTACTTCCAAGAGTTTGTTGTCAATTTACCGACAATGATGGAAGCGCTTCGAAAACAAATTAATCTCGAAGCGCTAGACAAAGAGTTGAGTAACAGGATACCCAAACCTTTGCTAGATGCTTTAAAAAATTTAAATTAATAAAATTCAGCTTAAGTGAATTAGGCCCTTTCAATAATCAAGGCGATGCCTTGACCAACACCAATACACATAGTGCAAAGCGCGTAGTTCCCGTTTGTTCTTTGCAGTTGGTAAGCCGCGGTTGTGACTAAGCGAGCGCCACTCATTCCGAGCGGATGACCCAATGCAATTGCGCCTCCGTTGGGATTAACTCGAGCATCATCATCTGCCAAACCTAATTCTCTCATCACTGCCAAGCCCTGAGCCGCAAATGCTTCGTTAAGCTCAATGACATCCATTTGCGCTAATTCTAATCCGGTGTTTTTTAACACTTTACGTGACGCTTCTACTGGGCCAAACCCCATAATTCTTGGCTCTAGTCCCGAGGTTGCCATACCGAGAATACGCGCAATAGGTTTTAGTTTTTGCTTTTCAACTTGTTGCTCTGATGCTATCAACAATGCGCAGGCACCGTCATTAATACCCGATGCATTTCCTGCAGTAACAGTACCGTCTTTCTTAAACGGTGTGGCGAGCTTAGCAAGTCCCTCTAGTGTACTAGGGCGGGGATGCTCATCAATGGCAAACTCTTTTGTTTCTTTGCGGTTTACTTTAACCGTTACCGGTACAATTTCTTGTTCAAAGACGCCAGCCAATTGAGCGGTTTGCGTTTTTTCTTGAGTTCGCAAAGCAAACTTATCTTGATCTTCACGACTAATATTAAACTGTTCGGCAACATTTTCTGCAGTTTCTGGCATGCTATCGACACCATATTGCTCAGCTAATTTTTTATTAACAAACCGCCACCCCATTGTAGTGTCATACATTTCAGCCTTGCGAGAAAAAGCACTGTCTGCTTTTGGCATTACAAATGGAGCGCGTGACATTTGTTCAACACCACCAGCTATAGCCATCGACTGTTCACCACAAGCTATTGCACGAGCAGCAGTGCCTATCGCATCCATACCCGAACCACAAAGTCGATTAATGGTTACCGCTGGCACTTCTTGAGGTAGGCCAGCCAACAATGCGCTCATGCGACCCACATTTCGATTATCTTCACCAGCTTGGTTAGCACAACCATAATAAAGATCGTCAACTTCACTCCAATTAACTTGTGGATTCCTATCCATTAACGCTTTAATTGGAATAGCGCCTAAATCATCAGCGCGCACTCTTGAAAGCGAGCCACCAAATCGACCAATCGGTGTTCTTATTGCATCACATATATATACTTTATTCATTTTTTAGCCTTTAAGATTAAAAGATTTCACTACAGAGGCACAGAGGACACTGAGAATGAAAAATTAGTTTGCTATTCTTTTGATACCTTGTTTAAGTAGTTCCACATTGAAATTAATTAGTAGCCCATGCTTGTTGTTTGTTAGTTTTAAGTAGGAGAGAAGCTGAGCTGTATGGATATTCTCCAGTTTATTAACTGATTTAATCTCGACAATCACAATGTCTTCAACGATTAAATCAAGTCGTAAATTATTCGCTAGTTGTTTAGTCTTATACTCAATCGGCACGCAGTATTGTCGTTCGAAACTAATACCTGCCAAAGTTAATTCATAACATAAGCATTCTTCATAAATCGATTCTAATAAGCCTGGCCCAAGCTGCTTATGCACTTCAATTGCACAACCGATAATTTTTCCAGACAATACTCCTTCAGGTCTCATATCCATATAATGATTTCCTTATCTTTTCTCAGTGCCCTCTGTGCCTCTGTGGTGAATTTATCTAAGTCTTTTATTTACCTTTAAAGTTGGGTTCGCGTTTTTCCATAAAGGAAGCCACCCCTTCTCTATAGTCATCACTTCGGCCTAAGTGTTGCATTGCTTTTCGCTCTCTTTCTAGCTGTTCGTTCAAGCTGTAATCAAAGGCGGTATGAACGAGCTCTTTGATATTGGCTAAAGCTTCGGTGGGTTGCTTGGCTAAGTGACTACCCATTTCCATTGCGGTTGATTGTAATTGATCATCTTCAACCACTTGATAAATTAACCCCCATTGCTCGGCTTGTTCGGCTTTGACTTTATTTCCTAGCATCGCCATGGCTTTGGCTCTGGGTAATCCGATTGCGCGGGCAAAATGCCATGAACTGCCAGAATCGGGGACCAACCCAACTTTGGCAAAAGAAAGAATAAATGAAGCTGACTTAGCCGCAATCACAATATCGCAAGCCATTACCACACTGGCACCGGCTCCAGCAGCTACCCCATTAAGGGCGCAAATCACCGGCATTTTTAGATTGGTTAATCGACGAATCAATGGGTTATAAAACTTCTCCACTGAGATGCCCAAATCAGGGGCAGCCTGATCGGCGCTAACCGCTCGGTCACCTAAATCTTGTCCTGCACAAAAGCCGCGCCCGGCCCCCGTTAATACAACGCATCGCGTTTCACCATCGGTGGCAATATCATCCAGTGCCGATTGCAATTCTTCATGCATTTGCACGTTAAAACTGTTTAATCGGTCGGGTCGATTTAGAGTTAAGTTAGCAACTCCATTATTTTTTTCTAAAACAATCGTTTGGTACATAAGTACGCCTCATCTATAATTCTGAATTCGAAAACCACAAGAACACTTTTACCACAGAGGCACAGAGAACACGGAGAAAGAATACAACCTATAAACATGTTTGAATTCTACTAGTCACCTCTGAATAACTTTTTAAATCTCTGTGAACTCTGTGCCTCTGTGGTGAAAATCTTTTAAATTAGGTCTTTATCATGCCAATTTACGCTATCGACAACTTTGTTCCGGTTATCAAAAAAAATACCTTTATTCATCCTAGCGCCGAAATTATCGGCGATGTCATTATCGAAGAAAACTGTTACATCGGCCCCTGCGCCGTTCTTCGTGGTGACTTTGGCCGTATTCATGTTTCCCACCACAGTAATGTTCAGGATAACTGCGTACTTCACAGCTTTCCAGACAAAGATTGCTTTCTTGAACCCTACAGCCATATTGGCCACTGTGCCGTATTACACGGTTGTCGGATTGGTGAGAACTCGCTGGTTGGAATGAATGCTGTGGTCATGGATGATTCCGTAATTGGTAAAGAATCCATGGTGGCAGCGAGTTCTTTTGTTAGAGCAAAATTTGTCTGTGAACCTCGTTCAATGGTTATGGGCGTTCCTGCCAAAGTCGTTCGCCAAATTACCGATCAAGAGCTTTCATGGAAAAGTATGGGGACTCAAGAGTACACCGACTTATCCCAAAGAGCGATCAACACCTTAAGGGAAGTCACTCCGCTTGAAGAAATCCAAGCTAATCGTCCACGCTTTCAAGATTCTAATCATAAGACTAAAGACTAAAACATTTTTACCACAGAGGGCACTGAGAAGGACAAGACGTTTTAAATATTGTCGCTCAATGCTTTCTATGATGAATATTTTTTAGCTTTTACTTCACTTTAAGCTGGGCGTCAGACTGAAGTCTGACCTACAATTTGTTGTACTCCCACAGTTCCAATACCCTAAAGATCTTTCCTCTGTGTTCTCTGTGCCTCTGTGGTAAGGTCTTTTAATCTTTATGTCTTTTAGTCTTGTTTCTGCCTTTCTACCAGAGTCAAAATATCATAAATCGCCACTGGCTCATCGTGCTGATTGGTCACTTCAACCGCCCAAGCGACAATGCCAGTATCGTATTTCTCATCGGGCTTTTTCTTCTTCTTAATCTTTCGTTTAGCGGTAAGGTGAACTTGGATGGTGTCTCCAATTCCCACCGGCTCTACGAATCGCAGGTTATCAATTCCATAGTTAGCGACAACAGGGCCCTGTCCTGGATCGACAAACATACCGGCTGCCGCCGAGATCACAAAATAACCGTGTGCGACTCGTTTTTCAAAAAACGAATCTTTGGCCGCAATTTCATCAAAATGTGCATAAAAATGATCGCCCGATAAACAACCGAAATTAACGATATCGGCCTCGGTTACGGTGCGTCGATGAGTAGTCAATGACTCACCAATTTCCAATTCTTCAAAGTATTTTCTAAACGGATGAACGCGGTCGGTTTTGGTTTTAGCACCTTTAGTATATTGGTTGGTTACCGCCATGATTGAAGTCGGTGAGCCTTGGATTGCAGTTCGTTGCATATAGTGTTTGATAGCGCGTGCGCCACCTAACTCTTCGCCGCCACCCGCTCGACCCGGACCACCGTGAACTAAGCTTGCCAGTGGCGAACCATGACCCGTGGACTCTTTGGCGCAGTCCGCGTCAAGTACTAACATACGACCATGATGAGAAGCCGTTGCTAAAATAATATCTCTGGCATGATCCGATGAACGGGTAATGACAGATCCTGCCAAGCTGCCTTTACCCATCTTAGCGAGCTCAATCGCTTGCTCAATTCCTTGATAGGGCATTAACGTGCTGACCGGACCAAACGCTTCAACTTCATGCGGGGTTAGATTGTTTAGCGGATCAGTACAACGTAGTAGTGTCGGTGCCATAAATGCACCTTTGCTGGGGTCGGCACCATTTAATTCAAAGCGCTCTCTACCATCCAGAACCGTCTCACTACAAGCCATTAATTTCTCAACTGCCGATAACACATCATCTCGCTGAGTTTTACCAACCAGCGCGCCCATGCGGGTATCTTTTAAAGATGGGTCGCCAACAACAGTAGTTTGTAATCGTGAAGTGAGCGCTTCGCTAACCGCATCTAGCATATTTTCTGGCACAATGGCGCGACGAATGGCGGTACATTTTTGTCCGGCTTTTGTGGTAATTTCTCGTGCTACTTCTTTAATATATAAATCAAATTCAGGGTCATCGGCATTCACATCCGGCGCTAAGATACAGCAATTCAGCGAATCTGCTTCCATGGTAAAGGGGACACTTTTAGCGATAATATTCGGATGCGCTTTTAGTTTTTGACCAGTTGAAGCGGAGCCGGTAAAGGTCACAACATCTTGCTCATTAACATGGTCAAGAATGTCACCAACACTGCCACTAATCAGTTGAACCGTTCCTTTCGGGAGAATTTCCGATTCTACAATCGCTTTAACCACTGCTTCGGTTAAATAACAGCTGACCGTCCCGGGTTTTACCACCACGGGAACACCCGCAATAATGCTCGGAGTTATTTTTTCGAGCATCCCCCACACGGGGAAGTTGAATGCATTGATATGCAGTGAAACGCCTTCCTTTGAAGTAAGTATGTGCTGACCAACAAACGTTCCACCTGCTGAAAGCGGTTCAACAGGCCCTTCAACCACAAACGTGTCGTTGTTCATTTCTCGGCGAGCAATGCCGGTGTAGCTAAACATGGTGCCAATGCCGCCCTCAATATCCACCCAAGAATCGGCCTTGGTGGCGCCTGTCATATAGGAAATGCGATAGAAATCTTGCTTTCGATCCAATAGATATTTAGCCAAAAGCTTAATACACTCGGCTCGCTCATGAATTGTGAGTTTTCGAAGCGCCGGGCCTGCCACGCTGCGTCCATAGTCAAGAATTTGGTCAAACCCTGACTCGAGTGAATGAACCTCACCGATCACTTCATCATTCACTGAATTAACTAAGGTATCGATACGACCATTGCCACTGCACCACTCACCTTTAACGTAACTTTGTATCTTCATAATGATTTCCTAGCATCTGTCTAAAAGGCGCAAAATCTGCCGCACTTGCTTGGTTTAAACACCAACGAAATGGCGACAGACAGCCGGGCCGAAAAAATTGATACACGATTGTAACTAATTGAAGATATTTTGTAATGCTTTAGCCCAAAATTTTATTAAAGCGAGTGGCTAGGTCACTCTTTGGTCAAGATCAAAGTAGAATTTCTAAGCCAAATAGGACTAAGATTATGCCGATCAAATATTGAGTGACTTTGTGCCTCAACAATTTAGCGATTAGCGATAGTGGCGGGTGAGTCAATAACTTCAACCCAAAAACAGGCCGCAAAATATTGCTTCTTCTAATGAGCTCATAACAAACAAATAAAGCGACAAAGGTCAAACTAATCACCAGCAAGGATTCCAGTGGACCACCCAAATTAAAGCGTGATAACTCATAACCTAATGCAATAATAAACGTTTGGTGAAGGATATAAAACGGGTAGACCGCGTCGTTAAAATAGCTCAATTGAGTTGATGGTTTATTGAGCAAGCGAAAGCCGAGCCCTAGAATCGCGAGTACCCATACTAGTCGATCAAAACCATAAATTATTTGTCCAATACTCAGTATCAGCTGATCACTGGTGCGATTAGGTCCCACCCAGTAAACGTTATAGAAATAAGCGAGCAACAAATAGCAGACAAGCGCGGCGATAAGTAATCGAAAAGCATTGTTTCTGAGTTTTTGCCAAAACTGCGGATGCCAGCCAAGAACAAACCCAAAACATAAAAAGAGCATACCTAATGCTTCGCGCGTTTCTTCTAAGCTAAACTCAATCACCACAATAGGTATTAGCAAGATTAACAAACTAAGCCATCCTGACTTTGCAGCTAACCAATGAGTCATTGCGTTCATCCATTTTGAGTTGAGTAAGGGCACCAATAACAGCAAATAAAGCGAAAAAGTCCATAGTTCACGCAAATACCAAAGGTGATTCACATCAATGTGCGGCCAAATCCCTGCTTGATAGTTTTCAAACAAGGGGTGATTTAGTTGCCAAAACGCACCTAAAAACTCCCAGTAGCTAATGGTAAGCCCTTCTTTGGAACTGATTTCATAGTAGAGCTGTGGTGGCACCACCACTAAGATGCCAAACAACAAAGGTAGAAGCAGTCGATAGGAACGCCACTTTATAAAATGCCCTAACTCAACCTTGGCCAGCACGAATCGAATCGCTATTCCGGAAATCATCCATAAAATTGGCATACGCCATGGATTAACCAACAGCATCAGACTTTCCAGCTGGCTACTTAAGTACTGACTCTTAATATGAAAACCCCAATTTTCAACATAGAGCATTCCTGAGTGATAGAAAATAAGCAATCCGAAAGCTAGCACTCTTAGCCAATCTAAATCGTAGCGGCGATTGGGCAAATATTGACGGTCTGGTTGATATAATTGTGCAAGTCGGTACTTAAAATTCACCTAAGCGAGCCCTCTATTAAGTTCATTCGAGCAAGCATTGCTAGTTCGAACCACGTTTGATAATTGGTATACTGGCAAGCCTTTGTTATTTAAACAATGCCTAAGTGATTGATTTGTATATAATTGGGATAAGCGGCAGGATAGTGGGATGAGTATGCTTCCAAACAACCTAACAATAAATTAGCGAACGTACAGGCTGGAATAATCGATTGAATACTAAACACTTTGACCGTTATGAGATTCTCTACATCGCTGCTTTTTGGATAGTAACCAGTGTTCTAAATGCTTGGATTAATGCCGAATCAGTAATCGACGATCATCTACGAGCCAATCTCGCCACTCAATCTTGGGAAATATACAGCTGGGAATTTTCTAGTCATCTAGTCAGTTTGGCGCTTATTCCTTTTGTGGTGTGGTTGAATCGTCGCTTTCCTTTGACGGGGCAACAAATAGGTAAAGCCCTTGCAATCCATATGATGATAAGTCTCGTCTATTCCTTAATTCACGTCGTGGGAATGGTTTTAATCAGAAAAGCTGTTTATCTGAGCATGGGAAGTCACTACGACTTTGGAAATTGGAGCAGCGAGTTGATTTATGAATACCGTAAAGATGGTGTCGCCTACCTTGAACTGTTGGTCATCATTTATTGTTATCGGTTTATTATCGCTAGACTAAGAGGCGAAGCCAACCTAATAGGTGAAGGCGAAGATGCCAAGGAAACTGACACTTCTCGACGTCTGATAGTCAAAAAAATTGGCAAAGAATTTATTTTAAAAACCGAAGATATAGACTGGATAGAGGCTGCTGGTAATTATATGAATTTGCATGCCAACAAAAGAGTCTATCCACTCAGAGAGACGATGGCAAATTTGCAAAAAAGACTTGATAGCGACCAATTTGTGCGAATCCATCGCTCAACCATGGTGAATATTGATCGGATTGATCAAATCGAACCTCTGGATAGTGGCGACTTTCAAATCATCTTAGTGGATGGTACTCAATTGAAACTTTCTCGACGATATCGAGAGTCCATTAAACAAGCAATTTAAGTCACTAAGCCGGGTTTTATTCGGCTCACTAACGTTAAACCGAAGTAATGGATGTTTTACAAGTGCCAATTTCATTTTCAATTTTTGACATTCTCATCATCGTTGGAATCAGCCAAGGGCTGGTCACCAGCCTACTGCTTTTAACCAGCCCGCAGCATCAACTTAGCAAGAAGATTTTAGGTGTAACCGTACTGGTTTTTTGTGTTGCGAATTGCCGCGTCTTGCTGCATTCGCTCAATTTATGGGATGTGCCAGTTTTTCATTTTTTTCCTGTTGGGATGGAGCTTTTTCTTCCACCTTTGGTTTACTTGTATGTGCTTTCTCTCACGGAAAATGAATTTGCACTAAAACAGCAATACTTATGGCACTTTGTCCCCGGATTGTTATACGCCATTTACGATATTTCGCTCTATTTACTCACCATAGGCATCGATTCTATTCCTGAAAAGGATGCGGTTGCCAGCCTGCTTTACTTTGACACACTGAATTGGATTGAAGATCACCTTATTGCCATGATGACCTTAGTCTACGTTGGATTTGGGTATAAGAATATTTCAGCCTATTTGAAGTGGCTCGAGCAATTTAACCAATATAAAGCTTTTCCTATCTATAAATGGCTAAAAAATATTATTTTCTGGAGTGCGATTCTGGGTATTATTTTGATGGTCAACCAACTAATGGATACTCTAAAAATTGCTATGGATGAGCCCAGATACCGTTGGCGATTTTTTAATCTAGCATTGGCTTTTGTCACCTATTACCTGGGCTTTATGGGTTATAAGAATGACGGTTTAAAAATCCATCTTTCCAAAACAAACCTAAAATCGCTAGCGGATAAGCTAAGTAGCAGCCAAATTCACCAACTAGAGCAGCAAATTTTAGACAAAATGACTCAGGAAGCAGTCTACTTGGATGGTTCACTCACTATAAAGAAGCTGGCCGCGCAGCTAGATGTCACGACCGAGAATTTATCTTTAGTGATTAATCAAAAGTTTGCTATGGGTTTTAGAGATCTGATCAATCAATATCGAGTCGACCACGTTAAGCAACAGCTGGACCAAGGGACTGAATCGTCGATGCTTCAAGTCGCGTTAGACTCTGGGTTTAATTCACAAGCAAGCTTTTATCGTGCATTTAAAAAATTTGAGGGTATCTCTCCAAAGGCTTATTTGACTCAAATTGACAATAATCATTAATTTTTTTCAAAAATCTTCTCTCAAAACATGTAATAAGAGGCTTATAACCCTTTAATTCGTTACTTTTGGTCTAAATTCATCGCATTAACCAAAGGTAGGTTTATGACTCAACTTAGTCACTCTCGGTTACTTTTAATCACCAGCTGCTTAGCATTATTTGGCTGGATAATCTTGCAACAGCTATTTCACTATAGCCAAACGAACTCGCTCATTGTTGTTCATGTGATTTTAGGCAGCGTGGCTTTCTTAGTCGGGGGCATAACGCTTCTGTCTAAAAAGGGAAGCGCTCTTCACAAGGCATCTGGAAAGCTTTTTTATCACTCCATGTTGGTGTCTGTTTCATTAACCTTGGTGGTTGCCTTGCTTCCCAATCATTTTAGTCCAACACTTTTCCATATTGGTATTTTAAGCCTTTATTTTTTAATTGGAGGTAATCGAAGTATTCGTTTTAAACAGCGCGATCATCAACTCTATTTCGATAAATTACTGGCCTATACAATCGTCTTATCAAGTTTGGCTATCATCCTTTACTCTCTCTTATGGGATAATAATTTAAACCCGCTGAGGATCGTTTTCGGCAGCTTCGGAATTATCTTTGGGGCAATCGATATTGCACTTTTTAATCATCCCAACAAGCTAAAGAAAACCTGGCTCATGCTTCATTTGTCTAAAATGCTGGGCGGTTACACTGCCGCTGTGACTGCGTTTTTCGTCGCTCAAAACCTGCTCTCCGGCTACTTCAATTGGTTTGTACCTTCAGTACTTGGAGTAAGCTATATCTTTTTCTGGCTGATTAAATTAAGGGGCTTTAAACCCTCTCTCACGACTAAGCCTACTCCGTTTTAAATTTAATCTTTGCTCTATACCAAGTTTTTCATTCTCAAAATATATTTTGAGAGGTTATTTAACCCTTTACCTTTAACAATCGACCAACTTATTTAAATGAAGGAAGTTTCTTATGTTCAACTACCAAAAATCTGATCAACCATTTTTAACCAGCTCCAAGCCAATTGCCTCAGCCATGCTAGTATTTATTCTAATGGTCACTTTCCAGCCACACACGGCAATCGCGAGCGAATCTATATTGAGCCAGGCTGAAACCGCCATCGCGGCACAAGACTACCAAAAGGCCAAAACACTTTTGACTCCGTTATCAAAACAACAAGAGTTTCATATTCCCGCTCAGTTCGGCCTCGCCAAAATCGCTTATTTGCAGCAAGATTTCGACCAAGCTGAAGATTATATGGAAAACCTACTTGAGAATTCAGTTAACGATCCTGAATATTTCTATCTTGCAGCGCGTATCGCTGGCAAGCAGGCGCTCTCAGCCAGCATTTTTACAAAAATCGGTTACGCCAAAGACACCAAAAGCTACTTTAACAAAGCCCTTGAAATTGATAAAAACCACCAACCTTCGCTAATCGGTTTGATAGGGTTTCACCAGCAAGCACCTGTTATCGCAGGCGGCGACAAAGATTCCATCCCAACACTAATTGACCGGCTAGAGTCAGTCGATAAAAGAGCAGCATTTTCCATTCGTGCGCCGATTCTATTTAAAAATAATAAAATAGATGAAGTAAAAAGACTTTATCGAGAGGCTCTTGCTGCGCCATCTAAGGTAAAAACTGGCGACTTCAAATTTGACTTTGCGATGTTACTTTCCAATCAAGGCTTTTATTCAGATGCTCTTGCTGAATTACTATCAATCACATTGAACGATCAAGAAACACCGCCAAGCTATGCGAAAATGCGTTTATATCAAATTGGCAAACTCGCAGCTGAATCGGAATCAGATTTGGCACAGGGACTCGAGCATATGAAGCAATATTTGGCAATCCCACTCAACGAGCGCAGCATCAGTGATGAGTGGGTCAATTTTAGATTAGCGCAACTTAGCTATTTGCTCGATAGCAGCCCGCAAAATATGCAGCAAATTGAAACTATTCTTGCATCCACCAAAGATGACCTACTACGCAAAAAAATCAACTCTTTCAAACAACAGCGTCAAACCAAGGGGTAATCAATGAACATCGTTTCCTCATTAAAAAAGTGGTTGCTTATTTTTTTACTTATTAGTTTGGCTACAGCTACCGTTACTTATTTTTATTTTAATTGGCAAATTGACCAGATGTTGGGTGGCAATACACAAAGAGTCGACTCGTCTCAATTTTCAACCACCAGTGGAAAAATTGCCTTTACCGATGTTGCGGTTTTATCAGCCGACTCGAGTCATATGGTAGCCAATCAAGTCGTGCTGATTAATGATCACAAAATTGAGGCCATTGGAAAACAGCTAGCGGTGCCCGATGGATATCATGTTGTTCAGGGACAAGGCCGTTATTTAATACCCGGCTTAATTGATGCTCATGTCCACCTGAAAAAAAGTCACAACGACTTATTATTGTATATAGCAAATGGTGTGACTCATGTGGCAGAAATGACCGGGTTGCAAGAGCATTTTGGCTTGCGCGATGCGATTAAAAACGGTGCTATTGGCCCCGATTTATTTATTGCCTCACCCAAGCTCAATAGCCAATCCGGAGCGAGGGCTTTTTTTAGAAGTCAGTTTGAAAAAAGGCATCAGAGTTTTGTGACCGAGGCAGAAGCTAGACAAGCCGTCATAGACTATAAACAATCAGGATTTGACGCCATCAAACTAAGTTCTCATTTAAAGCCTGAGCTTTACTATGTAATTACAGAACAAGCGCAACAGGAAAAAATTCCAGTGGTTGGGCATTTACCGGTAGGCTTAACGTTGAGCGATCTTTATCGTTCTGGACAATCACAGCTCGCGCATATCGACTCTATTACCCATAACCTAATGAATGAGTTTGGCGGACTGTGGGTAGAAAATAGCGAGGCTTTTGTTGCACATGTTGAACAGCAAGCGGACTCTATTGCACAAAAACTGAAACAAAAAGGAATTACTCTTGCTTCAACGGTTTGGTTACATCAAACACGACCACAGCAAGACTTTGATCTCGCCAGTTTTCTTCGCAGTATTGAACTAGAGTACCAAAACCCTGGCTGGCTTGAAGGCTCCGTGGTTTCAAATGGCTGTTTACCCGGCGGCAACAGTTATGAAAATCCTAATAATACTGATACAGAGAGCATCAAAGCCGCAACCATTTATTACCAAGCCTACAATTCAGCAATCGAAATAATGACACGCGCTTTGGTGAAACACAAAGTTGCTATTGTTGCCGGTACTGATGCGCTAGGCGCATGTGGCATGATTGCAGGTTTTTCTTTACACAAGGAACTGCAAACGCTTAACCAGATGGGGCTAACGCCATCACAAGTGCTGCGCGCAGCAACCTCGGTTCCAGCAGACTGGATGTCGACAAAAAGCGGTCAGATTAAAGTTGGCTATCAAGCAGATTTAGTATTGCTAGACAACAACCCACTTGAGGATATTAGCCATACCAAGAAAATTCGAGGGGTGATGAGCAACGGACACTATTTAGATAGAAATACGCTTGATCAAATATTGGCAGCTGTTAAGCAAGCCAATGAAAATAGTCGAAATGTTGCAATTGACGAGTTTATCGAATAAATCCAATGCGGGACTGAGAAACCTGAGCAAGTGTACAAAATAGAAAATCCTAACCGCACAAGTCGGTTAGGATTAATATAAAGCTTTTTAGCTCACCGGCTAAGCCGTTAGTCAAAGACTAACCGCTTTGCTAGCTTAGGATAATTGTTGGTTAACAAATTCCCAGTTAACTAATTTCCAAAATGACTCGATGTAATTTGGTCGTGCATTACGGTAATCGACGTAGTAAGCATGCTCCCAAACATCACATGTTAATAATGGTGTTAGTCCAGAAGTCATTGGATTGCCAGCGTTCACTTCTTGAACAATCTCTAACTTGCCTTGTTGGTTTTGTACAAGCCAAGCCCAACCTGAACCAAAGAGTGTTGCAGCTGCTTGAGTAAATTTTTCTTTGAACGCTTCAAAACTACCAAATGAGTCGTTAATCGCGTCAGCAATTTTTCCGCTAGGCTCGCCACCGGCATTCGGTGCCATACAATTCCAGTAGAACGTATGATTCCAAACTTGCGCCGCATTATTGAAAATGCCGCCTTCAGACTTTTTTACGATGTCTTCAAGGTCAACATTTTCTAGATCGGTTCCTTTAATCGCATCATTTAACTTGGTCACATATGCTTGATGATGTTTACCGTAATGATATTCCAAGGTTTCTTTTGAGATTAGTGGCTCAAGTGCATCCATTGCATATGGTAAGGCCGGTAATTCGATCGACATTTTGCTCTCCCAGTTTTCAAATAAGTTAGTAAGTTTTGAGACGCGGAGTGTAGGATAGTTAGGTGGTCAATTGCAATGGGGAGTTACTGCTTTATAGCTATATGGCTATGAGTTTATTGTAAGAATCTATGAGTTATCGCTTTCGCTGAACACCTTCTGGAAGGGTTTCAATTCGCTGCATTTGTTGATCTGTAAAATCAGTAGGAGAGGCTAAATAATCGAGCATCATTTGGAAAGCATCTAGGCCCCAAAAGTTCTCATATTGAGAAGCTGACTGCTTTAAAGAAAAAGTTGGTACACCAAAGATACCTCGCTCGGCGGCTTGTTCAGTATTTTGTTTAAGCTTGTCTTTAACCGCTGGTTGAGAAACCAAAGAGGCAATGTTTTTTAATCCCAATTGCGATTCTAGATATTCATTAGCTTGAGCGCTGCCTAACTCAAATCCATGTTTCCATATAGTGTCAAAAATAGTGCGGATCGCGAAGGGTTCACAATTGCAAGCAATGGCCAGCCGAAGGGCGCTCAATGAATTAAAAGGGTGTGCCGGAGGCATGGTAAATTCAATATTATGTTTTCGAGCATACCAGTAACAATGCTTGTAAGTGAAAATTCGCTTAGGTGGGATTTCTGCGGGTCCAATATTATTCCAATGATTGAGCAAACCAGCAAATAGAATCGGTTTATAATTTAAGCATGTATTGCTCGGCAATCTATCAAAGTGGCACAGTTGCAAATAAGCAAAAGGAGAAATAAAGTCGAAGTACCAGTCTAGTCGATTGTTCATTTTTTCTCCTTAGCAAGCAATCACATTGAATTGAGATTATTGAGGATATTCCGTGGGTCGGTTAGACCAAGAGATCCTGACGCATTGGTTGAATCAATGCGCAATATACCGGCTTAGAAAGTATTATCGGATCAGTATATCTCACCTAGCGCGCAGAGTATCGGCAAGTTCTGCCGCCGACCTACAAGCTTTGTTGTGGACTGACAATAGACTATTCACCCCAAGTTTCAATGATATTAACAAATTCCGCTAAAAACAGATTGGTTTGATGAGCATCCAATGCGCGATGATCAATCGATAGCGATACATAACATTTAGGTCGTATCACCATTTGATCAACACCATTTATTTGTTCAACAACCACACGTTTTTCTAACTTTCCAACACCCAATATCGCGACTTGAGGTTGGTTAATAATAATTGGAGTAGCGAATAGACTTCCACTCACACCGTGATTGGAAATAGTCAAAGTACCATTTTTCATGTCGGCTGGCGTAAGCTTACCAGTACGCGCTTTTTCAGTTTGTTGAGTTAGGCTGTGAGCGATTTGAAATAAGTTCATCGCTTGGACTTGTTGAACAACTGGAACCACCAAACCATCATCGCCGAGCGCGGTGCCGACGCCAATATTTACATCGTCAAAAATTTCTAATGCGTGTTGGTGAAAACGAGCATTGACTTGTGGAACTGTTTGCACCGCTTTGGCCATTGCAGCCAAGAAATAGGCGGTAAAGGTGAGTTTCACACCGAGCTCAGCAAACTCTTTTTTGTGCCATTTTCGATGCTCAATAATATTACCCATATCCATTTCAAAAACGCTGGTCACATGGGGCGAAGTCTCAAGCAAACTACTTACCATATGACTTGCAATAGATTTGCGCATATTGGAATGAGGCTGCATTGTGCTCGCAAGGGGACGCGCGCTTGGAAGCTCAACGGAATAGGGCGAAGCCAGCTGATTTAATTTTTGTGCTGCAGCTGAAGTCGTTGCTGACTGACTTGTATCACTCGGTGCGGTTTTGAGATAGGCGAGTACATCGTCTCGCGTCACTCGACCTCGTTTACCGCTTCCGACAATATTGTCTATCGATAAATTATGCTCATGGATAAGTCGTCTTACCGCCGGACTAATCAAATCTTTATTGCTTGCTGACTCTGTGGCAACTCGAGCGGGCTGCTCGGAGACTTTCGGGGCGGATTGTGGTGCTCGCGGAGTAACTTCGGCAGTTTCTGAAGCTGGCTTGTCATTGGCGAGCGAACCATCAGAAATAGTTCCTAAAGACTGCTCGGGTTCAACACTTTCTCCGACCACAGCCGTTAAGGATTGAATCACACCATCAACTGGCGCACAGACTTCCATGGCGACTTTATCGGTTTCTAACTCCGCGATGGGCTGACCTTTGGTGACTTGATCACCTTGTTTCACTAACCAAGCAGAAAAAGAT
The DNA here is from genome assembly GCA_965230525.1 of Kangiellaceae bacterium. Taxonomy (GTDB): domain Bacteria; phylum Pseudomonadota; class Gammaproteobacteria; order Enterobacterales; family Kangiellaceae. The sequence goes on along the minus strand of OZ246008.1, from coordinate 1,016,172 downwards.
GCTTCGGTACCCTCGAGCTGGTCCGCTGGTAATGTGATATCTGTAGTTTGGCTCATAAGTTTCTCTCAAAATAGCTAAGCTTGCTTGCACACGGTAGTAATGCTGTTTTTCTATTAGATTTCTAATTGTTGCAACATTGCTTGCTTAATTTTTTCTTGGCTCGGTACCGCGGTATTCATCAAGTGAATATTATGCGGGTTAGGCGTATCTGGCATAGTAATTCGCTCAATCGGCGCATCTAAATCAAAGAAAGCTTCTTTTGCCAATACCGCAGCAATTTCCGCCCCAAAGCCTGCGGTTAGATTATCTTCATGAACAATTAAACAACGACCAGTTTTCTTAACACTTTCTAGCACCATGGCCTTATCCCAAGGCTGAATAGTTCTTAAGTCTATCACTTCAATGCCGTTAGCAATCTCAAGCGCAGCCGCTTCACATCGTTCAACCATCGCTCCCCAAGTGACGACCGTCAACTTGTGTCCATGAGTCAACATTTTACCTTTGCCAAAAGGGACTATAAATTCGTCACCCGGATAGGGTCGCCTTGACCAACGACCATCTAGTAGTGATCGATGTTCAAAGAAAATAGTAGGGTTGTTATCTCGTAATGCATATCGCAATAGCCCAACTGCGTCTTCTGCGTTGGAAGGCATAACCACTTGCCAACCGGTTTTATGCGCCCATTCAACTTCATCACTCATTGAATGCCACGGATCGCCCCGTCCTGCAAAACCGCCAGGAATTCTAATGACCATTGGTGCCGCAAACTGATTATTGGTTCGCCAGCGCATTATTCCGGTATCAGTAATTTGTTCGGCCGCGGGTTCTGCGTATTTTCGAAATTGGATTTCTGGAACTGGCATTAAGCCAGAAAGCGCCATACCTACCGAGCGGCCGATAATTCCTTCTTCCGAGAGACTGGTATCAAATACTCGATGGTTCCCATACTTTTGATGGAGGCCCAAGGTTGCCGCGTGTACACCCCCTTTTGGCCCCACATCTTCACCAAAAACTAATACTTTTGGATTGATACTAAGCTCATGATCTAACACGTTTCGAATCGCAGTGAGCATATTTAGCCGAGCTCCCTGAGGATTGGCTTGTTCCGTCGTTTTTGGTGGCTGGTAACCATCACCATGAAGTCCACCACGAAGTTGTATTTCAGGATTTCCAAACTGGTCTTTTTCTGCAAATACATATTTGGTTAACTTATTAGTATCGGGTTCTGGTCTTTGCTTGGCGCGTTCAACAGCTTGTTTTACATCATCATAAGCTGATTGTTGCAGCTCAAGCCACTGTTGCTCGCTCATAATGCCTTGTTCAATAACAAACGCCTTTAGTTTTGGTAGCGGATCGTTGGCTTGTTCTTCTGCGATCATGGCTTCTGGCTTGTAGGTTTGAGTATCTTGGAAGGTGTGACCACACAACCGTGGCACCTTAAGTCTGAGTAAACAAGTACCTGCGCCTGAGCGGGTATGCTCAACAGCTTGTTGAATTAAGTTTGAGGCTTCCACCGGGTCGGTACCATCACCATCGAGAATCTTGAGGTTTTTGTAGGCGGCCAAATTAGCCACTTGATCGCCACCGGGTGTTTGCACTTCTTGTGGGACTGAAATTCCGTAACCATTATCTTCGATATAGAAAAGGTGGGGTAAATTGTTGGTGGTAGAAATGTTAAGAGCCGACCAAAATCCACTAGTAGACATGGAAGAGTCACCCCCCATGGATACCCCAATTGCACCGAGGTAGTTGTCATCCTTAAGCTCTTTTTGGTTATATACGATGGACTGAGCCCACCCTGAAATTGGGGTGTATTGTGCGCCCACGCCGCCACACATTGGCATTAACATCGCACCTTTTCTTTCGACATTGGGGTAATTACAGACTACGCCGATATCGCGACCATCAGAATAACCACCCGACTTGGCCATGGGAGAGGCCACCGCATCTTCAATATCTAGCCCTAAGCTCAGAACAAACGGCCGAGAACGATAGTAACCGGTGGCTCCATCATGCGGATGAGTCAGCATAGAGCCTAGTAATATTTGCGCTAGATCGTGTCCGCGGGCGGAAAACTGGTTGAAAACCAGCTTAGCTGGGACGAGCTCCTGTTCTTCTATGTCATCCATTGCTCTCGATAAGAACATGAAATAACTAACTTTTTTCCAATCAAACTCGAATGAAGAGTCGCTTTGAGTAGGTGCACTCATAATAGATCCTAAAGGCGTAATAAATTCTATTAATTATAGGATAACGCTACTTTCTTTTTCAAGTTATTGGTTGCATCTGCAATGATATTTTTTGCAATATTTTGCGTCGATTTTGCTATTCCAGCCACTCGACTGGTGCTAATATCGCGCCACGTTTGCGATATCTGAGGAAAATAAAATGCGAACATTCATTTTTACACTGCTATTAACTTCGATCATAACAACCCCAGCTGCGGCAATAAACTGGTCAGTCAAACCCATTTCAAACTCTCAAACGGCGGTTATCGCTTCTGATTATTTGTCCGATGGTGTTTCTCAAACCGACCGTGATGCCGCGCTACAATGGTTTAGGCAAGACGATTGGAAGCTGGCATCTATCGAGCCTGTAATTTACAGTCGATTATTTGTCTCCAATTTAAAGTACGCAGGCGATTTTGGGGTCGAATTTGATTTTGGTATTGGTAGCGAACAAGATTGGCTCGGGTTAACTTGGGATTTTGGACTGCTCAACAACTTCAATCTTGCTTTAGAAGATGTCGATAAATATTTTCTTGAAGTCTATGCAGGGCTTAAATTAACTGACAATACCGCTCTCTACTTTACTTATGCTGATGACAGTGAAACTTTTGATGGTGGCAATAATGCCAAGTTGCATTGGGATCATTCCTTTCAAATAGATAGAGTATTCAGCTGGCGCTACCAAATTGGTTACACTGACATGTATCGTTCACGACTAAGTAATAGCGACTATATTTGGTGGAACCTAGCGCTTGATTATCAATTGAAGCAATTATTATTTTCACTTGAATACCACGATACTGATATTCAAAAAAAACAAGACTTTAACGACATTGCCCAAGAGTCTTTGATGGTAAAAATCAGCTACAATTTTTAACCTTTGGTGAGTGGCAATTCTAATTCCGATATTTTAACTCTGATATTCAAATTCTGATATTCTAGCCGCCACAAACAAAAAAACCGCCAGTCACTGGCGGCTTTTTAGCTCAGGCTTTAAAGTCTTATCGACCAGCTGATGTGGTTTTTTCGCTCGGTAAAATAACACTGTCTATCACGTGAATCACACCATTGGATGCTTTGATATCAGTTTTGATAACGCTTGCGTTGTCGACCATTACTTTACCTTGGGCCGCTGAAATACCAATTTTTGATCCTTGTACTGAAGTAGCTGAATCAATATTGATGACTTGCTTCGCGTATACTTTTCCAGGTACGACATGGTAAGTAAGAATTGCAGTTAGCTTGTCTTTGTTTTCTGGCTTTAACAGGTTTTCCACCGTTCCCGCTGGCAGCTTTGCAAACGCTTCATTGGTTGGTGCAAATACCGTGAATGGCCCATCACCTTTTAAAGTGTCCACTAATCCCGCTGCTTTGACTGCCGCTACTAAAGTTGAAAAGTCGCTATTAGACGCAGCAACATCAACGATATCTTTTTTCGCTGCGTAGTTTCCAGCAGAGGCGGTAAAAGCGCCAACTAACAAGATAGGAGAAATAATTCGTAGTAGTAAAGATTTAATAGTTTTCATGATCGATTGTCCTGTAAAAAAGTTGAGTATTGTAGTCGTTTAAAATCATCGCTTCGTTTCGCAACTTCCTGAGTTCGACGAAGCTTATCACCGTGATTGATTGTTGATACGAGGACTATTTTTAATTAGATCAGGAAAAGCGGAGTTGCTAAACGTAACAATTTGTAACTAGCGAAAATAAAAGCCTATAACCGACCGCTACGTTTAATATCGAAATATTGGTTGGCCATATTGATTGCCAAATGTTTAGGTAATGAATCGACAGCGATAACACCGCCGTGACTAAGAGTTTGATGAAGTTTTTCTCTTTGCTGCAAATAGCTAACGGTTTGCGCGTATTTTAATGACTCTCTCAAGTCCATCACTTGATGATTAATGCAGTCTTCAAGTGCCTGCTCTTTGAGATTGGTGAGTAATACCAAATGATGTTTTTTAAGCATTTTGACGGCAGTGACTAGTTCCGACTGATCTTCGGCTCGAATATTGGAAACAATAACGACCAAAGAACGCTTTTTAAATGACCGATTAAGCTCTTCCGCTGCTCTTATGATATCTGATGCAGTATTTGCAGGTTGTAGATCATAAACTTGATTCAACATAGCACTGATTGTAGATGGACCTTTTTTGGGCGGCACGAATCGATTGGCGTTACCAAAAACTTTTAGCCCTACCGCGTCACCTTGCTTTAAGGCAATGTGAGAAACTAACAAGGTGGCATTTAGCGCTTGATCAAAGTGAGAAAGCTCGCCATCTTTTGTTCTCATCCTTCGGCCAGAGTCGACCAGAAAAATAATATTTTGATCTCGTTCTTGTTGATACTCTTTGGATATTATTTTTCGTAAACGAGAAGTTGACCGCCAATCAATTTGTCGCAGACTATCACCCATTCGATATTCACGAAGCTGATGAAAGTCCAATCCTTGTCCGCGCTTTTGTCGCTGTCGAATACCCAATTGTCTCGTGCGTTGTTCCGTTGCTAACAAGACATAGTTATGAATAGAACGAAAATTAGGATATACCTTAGACTTAGTTTTACAATCAAATTCAAATCGCTTGCTAAATAATCCAAGCATGGAATCGACCCACAGTTCAGATGTATTAATTAGTAAATCACCACGCTCTCTGGACTTAACTTGGTATTTAACTTTTGCTACTTGATTTTGTTGAAGCTGAATCTTTGCTGGAAGTCCTTTAACATCACACCACTCGGGTAAGTGCTCAAAAACTTCAATCGATAAATTGCGGGCAGAGTCTTTTCCCGTTTCGCTTTGTTCTTTGGCATAGCTAATTTCCAAGCAAACTTCTGAATAACTATTCACCGGAAGAGTACTAGCGATTTGTCTTCGTATTTTAAGATTTTGATGACCACGCAGGGAAATATAATCAACAATTGCAGCGGCAATTAACACAATTGCATAAGCAAACCACAACTTGGCTAGAATTGTATTCTGCGCTGTGGCCGCATCATATCGACCGGTAGTTTGCAGGAAATCCCACAAACGCCAAAGCGCATCACTCAGCGCGATGACAAACCAACCGACCAATAATAAAATACTAAGACGCGAGAGTTTCATCGGTTATAACTACTGTCTCGGTGCAGGAATTTGTGCGAGTAAATCTGCAATGACTTGCTCGAGGCTAATCCCTTCAATTTCTAATTCGGCAGATAAAACTATACGATGGCGTAGAACAGCAAGTGCAACCGCTTTAATTTCGTCTGGTGTCACAAATTGTATGCCTCGTACCAAAGCCAACGCTTTAGCTGCTCGAATAATGGCAATAGAGGCTCGAGGGCTCGCTCCCATTTGCACACCTGACCATTCACGAGTAGCGACCACAAGACGCACCGCGTACTCATAAATAGAATCGTCGACTCGAATCGAGGCTGCCAACTTTTGTAGTGCCATAATCGTTTCGGCTGAAGTCACAGCTTGCAAATCTTGCATAAGATTCGAATCATCGATTGTATCAACGGTAATCGCTTTGACCAAAGTCACTTCATCTTCAACTGAAGGATAATCAATTAAAATGTTCATCAAAAAGCGATCGAGCTCAGCTTCTGGCAGCGGATAAGTACCCTCTTGCTCAAGCGGATTTTGGGTGGCAAGTACCATAAATGGATTACTCACCGCATGCGATTTTCCCTCAATAGTAATGTGCTTTTCCTGCATGACTTCTAGAAGTGCAGACTGTGTTTTTGCAGGTGCTCGATTGATTTCATCTGCGAGCAGTAAGTTGGTAAATGCTGGACCTTTTCGAATTCTAAATCGTTCTGATTTTTGATCGAACATCGCGTGCCCTGTGACATCACTTGGCATTAAATCCGGGGTAAATTGAATCCGTGAGAAATCCCCCGCGAAGCTTCTTGCAATGGATCGTACAAGTAGCGTTTTTCCTAAACCGGGTACACCTTCAATGAGTAAGTGACCACCAGCAAATAGGCAAGTAAGCGTCATTTCGACGATTGATTGTTGACCGATCAATGTCGCGTTAATATTTTCGCTCAGTTTTTGGATAAGCTGATGACCTTGCTCAATGGTCATTCCTGCCTGCTTATTTGCTGACAACGTGTCGCCTAGATTTTCGCCGGAAGTATCCAGCGTGGCCTGGTTTGTGTCAGCGGTTAACGCGTGTGTTGGTTGTTTTTGTTCGGTTTCGTTTGACATGCTTTCTCCTAATGGCATCTGCTTTTCACTGATTTCAGCATTATTCGAAGTGTTGCTTTTTCCATCATTATTCATAAGTTTTTTCCGTAGTGACCAAGCTGCTATTTTGGTGTTAGCTTGATCGCAATTTTAGGCTTAGGTTTAATTGTCTAGCGACCTAATTAATTTAAGTTCATTCTCTTATTAAGTGTCTATAACTGTCGTTTAATTTTTTGAATTAAAGCGACTCTAAGTAAAAAGTCATCCTGAGTGTGTTCAAGTGGTTGCCATAGTATGGCTAATTGTTGCTTTTTGATGTTAACCAACTGCGATAATTTTTCTAACTTCTTTTGGTCACTCAGCGAACTGTATTGATGAATAGACTTTCGCAAACGCGTTTCAAGTGAATTATTTAGATCATTAAGGAGAGTTGCACCTGCATCGTTACGATAATTAAATTCACCAGCCGCTTCAATATGTTGCATCAGCTCCCGTCGGATTCTTCGGTCGTCCTGTTTAGGTGCACCTTTACGCCAACTTGCAGAAAAGAGAAGTAATACAAGTAGCACTAAAAACGAAATGACTACCTTCGGAATCAAATCTTGCATGCTTGACCATAAAGAGGGCTGCACAGTATTGTATAAGAACATCACATTCTGACCAGTACCAATTAACTGATGTAAAAACATCGCGTGATCATGATTCACTATGCGGCTATTTTTCCAAATACTCATGTCGGTGACCACCGTGATCATTCCGTCATCGAACCGATACTGAGCAAAAGAGTCAGCATAATCACTTCCACCAATAAATGTCGCCTCACCGCGCGAGTCTTGCAAATAATTGGTTAGCCTAAAGTCAATGACCGTTTCACTATCCGTGCCTTCAAAAGTAACTCTGGTTAATTGCTCATCGTCGGTGTAACTCCAGCTATACTCGGGATTTTGATATAACCTAACTCCCAGCTCATCAAGCAAAAGATCACGACTTGTCGACAACTGGTCGTCATAACGTTCTGTTGCAAGTGCTATGAGATGCCCACCCTGCTGCAACCATTCTTTAATTTGATTCCGTTTAGTTTCTGACAGTCCCACTCGAGTACTTTCAATAATAAGTGTGTCGACCTCATCAATTGCACCGTCTAAAATCGAATAATTTTTTTGGCTATCTGCGCTTCTACCGGTTTTTTCTATTAATTTAATGGCGGCAAAAAATGGGTTGGCTCGAGCTTCTTTTGATGCCCCTTTGTTAACCTCTATTTGAACACGATCGAAATGAGTGTAAAACCAATAAGAGTAGCCACCAATAACGCATGCAACAATTATAATCACCCAAGTAGCGGGCGAGATGGAGAATTTACTATTCATTTTTCTCCTTATCTATTGTTTGATTCGCTAAGTCACTCGCAGCAGAATGTTTGTCATTGGCAGTCTGGTTTACCTGCATAACCTTTGGCCAATTATTGCAGAGATCCAGTAATATCGCTTTGTCAGGTTGAATATGAGCATAAGCCAAACCACGCCATGTATTGGTCAGCTTTTTGATGTACCCTTGGCTTACCGCGCCAACATTTTTAACTATTTGTTGTAAGCACTCAAGTTCGGTATAACCCTCTTTGATGAGTACGTTTTTGTGGTCGATGTACCAGATAAGACTCGCTCGATAGAGCAAGCTGAGTGCTTGACGGTATTGCTCTTTCTCAACCAATGAACGAGCAACTTCCCAAGGCTTGTCAGGTAGCGACTCGCTATCCAAATCAAGACCAAATAGCTTTTTGGGCCGCGTTGGTTTTAGCTTTTTATTGAAGCGAGTATTGCCTAACAAATGTTTATATTTCAAAATTAAAAACAGAATCAGTACTGCAACAAAAATCCATAATGCAAATTCGATGACAATTGCAAATAACCCAGCAAAGGTTAGCCAGCCAGTAGGAATTGAACTTGGCTCATTATCACTATCAAGCGGCGCTTCGTCGCCGGAATTTCGATATCGATTAGTATATTCTTTTTCGATACGAGCAAAGTCGGGTCCTTGCCTAATATCGGTGATAAGCTTTTTTACTTGCTCACGAGTCAACTCATTTTGCTGAGTTGGCTCCCTCGATTTCATATTTTCAATCGCCGATTCAAATGCATCGGAACCATCAACAACAATCGGTGGAGGCTCTTGAGACTGTAGATTAGTTTGCTCTGCAGAAGCGTCCAGAGAAACTAAACTGGAGCCTGAGAAAAGTACCAAGACTAACGCAATACTGGTTAATCTAACGTTTAAGTTCTCAGATTTTATTTTTAGTTTTGCGGCTAAGCGTTTAAAGGACAGTTCAATATCCCAAGCCTCAAGATGAGTTCGCTGATTAATGTAGAGTGCAAAGCCACACGCGATATAAAAAGGTGCGACTAGACTCATCCCAATGAACGCAAATAAATTAAGAAGATGTGCGACCAAAAGATTATCGTGCTCACCGAAAATCCAGCGATTTATGTCAAAATCTTCAAGATAAATTTCTGGGACTAACAAGTAAATTAGAGCGAACATAGAAAAGTAAAAAATGATCTCAATACAAAAGAACATAATAGTTAGCCACACTGCACTTCCCGAATCACCAGAGTGCAATGTTTTGAGTCGATTTGCTCTTTTCATACCGCTTAAACCTTCAAGCTGAATTAAGGGCAAATCCAACGAACGGGTAAAGCTGAAACGTCGCCAAGTCAAACTGGCAAACCATTGTATTTTTGCTACAGAGAAAAAGGCTTTGAGGCACTGTTTCACGCTTAGCGACTCTCCGAAAAGTTCACGACTAATAAAATGCAAAAGTGGGCGCTCTAGAATTGGTTTTATTAACCATAAGCTAAATGCCGCCCATTCAGGCGAATCGTAGAAAATGACCCCGAGCAAAATAAACGCTGGCAAACTAGTGAGTAGCCAAATCTTATACAACACTTTTGTGTGCTGTTGAACCAGAGAAACGCCAAGATCAATAGCTTCCCAACCGCGGCGCGGCCTTATTTGCGCGGTGACTTTCTCAAGATCCATGACGCTCTCCCGAATCGATTGAACGACGACCACGCCCGAGAAAAGTGAAATAACAAATGATCAGCAACCAAAAAAAACCGCCTACCCAGTATTTTGTGTTAGCTGAAACCATGTGAGTTGATGACCAAAAGGCTTCAACAAATGCCGCAATGACTAGCAGAAAAAATGCACCATAAACCAATTGCACAGCCGAACGTCCGGCATTGACCAGCGCTTGCTTGCGAGTATAAACACCGGGAGAGATGATGGCCCACCCCAACATCAGTCCAGCAGCACCCGAAATGACAATGCCTGTCAATTCAAAAGCACCATGCCCAATCACAAAAGAGAAAAAAGTTTCGTTATAACCAATATTATGAATATGCCCGGCAATAGCACCAAAAAGAAATCCATTAAACAGCAAGAAGAACTGACTACCTAGAGTGACAACAATGCCGCCCGCAAAGGTTTGAAAGGCAATACCAATATTATTTCGTATGTAATGACCGAACATATAGAAGTCACTATCAGACGATCGTTCTGTGCCAAACCTTTCCGCTGCAGGGTCATACATGCTTTCCATCATTGACACCATGCTTGGGTCAACAATCATATAAATCAAATCGGGAAACACTAAAGTTAGTAAGAAAATAGTGATCAGTGGCAAGTAGAATAAACCGGTTGCGGTCCAAAAAAACTTAGCCTGTTGACGAACCGCATGAGGAAAACCATGTAGGATAAAACTAAAAATATTTTGAAATATACCTAGACGTTTTTGATAAAACGATTGATGGCCTCGAAAGGCGAGTGCTTCAAGCCGACTGATTAATAGTGGGCTGTAATGCCTCTCTCTTGCTAACGCTAAGCAATAGCAAAGTTGGCGATAATTCTGAGCGAAATCCTCAAGCGGTTTTTGCCCACTCTTTTTGTTTACTTTGAGCGCTTCGAGTAAATTGATTTGTGTCTCAAACTCATTCCACTGCTCAGCATAACGCTCCTCAAATTCCTCTTGCCTCATTGGTGACCTCTTAGCCATTTGGCGAGTCGTTTTAATGAGAGTGCTGCTTTTTCAGGGTCCGCTGCGGTACGATCCGTATCAATCCACGGTGCCAAATAGCTTGCCAATTCATTGACACGAGACGGCGACATTTTTGGGCTGCGTTCGGCAAAGCTTATAATTGCACTTTGTTCAGCAAGGGTGAGTGGAATTTTAGGAGCAGTAGCTTCTTGCTCTAATTTTTGAGTGGCTTGTGTGATTTTACTTTTATGCACCACCAAAGTTCCAGCAGCTAAATCGCCGAGCCGTTTGAAGTCTTTATTGATGAGCATCGAAAGCACGCCAAAACCGAAAAAAGCGGGCAAGAAATCGGCAAATCTTAGCAAATTACGCACAATTGATGAGGACCAGTCGATTGGCGTGCCATCATCATTAACCACCATAATACCCATGGCTCGCTTACCAATTGTTTGACCATGGTTAAACACTTCAAACAACACTGGATAGAACCATTCCAGCAAGAAAGCAATGATTAAGATAAGCCCTTGACCAAAATTTCCCATAAACCCTAGGAAACTAGCGATGGCAGCGATAGCCGCCCAACGGATCAAAAGATCAATGATAAAAGCTAAGGAACGACTGATTACGCCTGCAACCGCAAGCGATAATTCAACTCCCTCAGGAACTTCGATTTCCCGAGTAGTATCTAACATTCCTTGTTGTTTCCTACTACCATATTCATCCTTCAACTAATCTAGGCGACCACTGTTTATCGGACAGTTATTGAGTTAAGTCCACTCAAGGCAAGAAACTGTCCGGGCTACGAAACTTCTACTCAAAGCAATTTAACGCAGTAGCCCGGCTAATTCAATTAACAGCTGCCAAATTATGGGAAGTTAATTCGATTAGTTTATTTTTGCTGCCAGTTCGCCACTTTCATAGCGTTCAAACATCGCATCCAATGAAATTGGCTTGATCTTACTTGCGTTACCGGCGGTTCCGAATGCTTCGTATCGAGCAATACAGATATCTTTCATTGCATCGGTGGAAGCTTTTAAGTATTTTCTTGGGTCAAAGTTAGAAGGGTTAGCCGCCAACGCACGACGAATTGCACCGGTTGAAGCCAGTCTTAAATCCGTATCAATATTTACTTTACGAACACCGTGCTTAATACCTTCACAAATTTCTTCTACCGGTACGCCATAGGTTTCTGGAATTTCGCCGCCATATTCGTTAATCACTTCTAACCAGTCTTGCGGTACTGACGAAGAACCGTGCATCACTAAGTGCGTATTTGGTAGGCGTTTGTGGATTTCTTTAATTCGGCTGATTGCTAGCACATCGCCCGTGGGTGGGCGAGTAAACTTATAGGCGCCATGCGATGTACCAATTGCAATAGCTAGGGCATCAACTTGGGTTTTACTCACAAAATCAGCCGCTTCTTCTGGGTCCGTCAACATTTGGTCCATAGTCAAAATGCCTTCAGCACCAACTCCATCTTCTTCTCCAGCTTCGCCTGTTTCAAGCGAACCTAAACAGCCCAGTTCACCTTCCACAGAAACACCACAAGCATGAGCCATTTCAACGGTTCGCTTAGTCACATCAACATTGTATTCATAACTAGCCGGTGTTTTACCATCGTCCATTAACGAGCCGTCCATCATCACTGATGAAAAACCTAATTGAATCGAACGCTGACAAACTGAAGGGCTGGTACCGTGGTCTTGATGCATAACCACTGGAATATGTGGAAACTCTTCAATTGCCGCCAAAATTAAGTGACGAAGAAATGGCGCGCCAGCATAAGAGCGTGCACCAGCAGATGCCTGTACCATAACAGGACTGTCGGTTTGATTAGCCGCTTCCATAATTGCACGCATTTGCTCTAAGTTGTTTACGTTGAACGCAGGCACCCCATATTGGTGCTCTGCTGCATGGTCCAACAATTGTCTCATTGAAATTAAAGCCATTTGGTTTTCTCCATTTTACGATTCTGTTGTCATCTTCAATAAAATAAACGCGATTTATTGAAGACATTGCTATGTCATTAAATAATTTTGTTTTGGAATAAGTATTTTTGTGGAGCGATTATTCCGCTGCTCTTTGCTCTAAAATTTCTACTGCAGGTAACTTCTTACCTTCCAAGAATTCCAAAAATGCTCCACCACCCGTAGAGATATAGGAAACCTTATCTTTGATACCAAACTTATCAACCGCGGCCAGTGTATCCCCACCACCTGCAATCGAGAAAGCACTCGAATTAGCAATCGCTTGGGCTATTTGCTCGGTTCCCTTGGCAAACTGTTCAAACTCAAAAACGCCAACGGGACCGTTCCAAACGATGGTTCCGGCATTGGCCAAAATTTTACATAAGTAATCAGCCGTTTCTGGGCCAATATCAAAAATCATATCGTCATCGCTAACTTCAGCAACAGCTTTTAAAGTTGCCGGTGTCGATTCGGAAAATTCTTTGCCAACAACCACATCAGTAGTTTTAGGAATTTCACCGCTGTTTGCAATTGCTGCTGCTGTAAGCTTTTTAGCTTCATCGACTAGATCCATTTCAACTAGAGATTTACCCACCGCATGTCCTTCTGATGCGATAAAGGTATTGGCAATTCCGCCACCTACGATTAGTTGATCGACGATTCCTGAAAGCGACTCTAATACTGTTAGTTTAGTCGAGACTTTAGAACCGCCAACAATCGCTACCATTGGTCTGGCTGGATTATCCAGAGCTTTTCCAAGTGCGTCTAGTTCGCCAGCGAGTAAAGGTCCGGCACATGCAATTGGTGCGTACTTAGCAACACCATGAGTTGATGCTTGCGCTCGATGTGCGGTACCAAACGCATCCATAACAAAAACGTCACATAGCTTGGCATAGGCTTTTGCAAGTGACTCATCGTTGGCTTTTTCGCCCTTATTGCAACGAACATTTTCAAAAATAACCACTTCGCCTTGCGCTACTTCAACGCCATTTAAATAGTCACTTGCCAAAGACACTGGCGCATCGATTAGTGGTTTGATGTAATCGACCACCGCCGCCATCGAATCTTGTTCGGTGAGCTGTCCTTCGGTTGGTCTGCCTCGGTGTGACATTACCATTACTTTGGCACCTTTTTCTAAGGCCAATTTGATAGTAGGTATTGCGGCTTGAATTCTTACATCTGAGGTAATCTTGCCATCCTTAAATGGCACATTCAGATCTTCACGGATAAGTACTCGTTTACCAGTTAAGTCCAAATCTGACATTCTTAATACTGACATCTTGATATCCTTGTGTTGCTCATTCAAAGAGCGCTTAAAGTTAATCTGTTTAGGCTAAAAAAAATAGCCGCTACCCGAAAAGCAGCCGCTATTTTTAATCACTCAATCAATTAGTTTAAAAATTAATTGAGTCGCGTTAAGTGGATAGATAGTAAAATCCAAGCTTAACTTATTTGGCTGCCATCATGGCTAAAGCTGTATCAATCATTCGACAGCTAAAGCCCCACTCGTTGTCATACCAAGCTAATACTTTAACTAAGTTTTTGTTCACTCGAGTTTGAGTCGCATCAAATGACGATGACGCTGGCATGTGATTAAAATCAACAGAAACTAAAGGCTCAACGTTGTAATCAAGTACCACACCATCAGATGCTTTTTGCATAATTTCGTTAATTTCTTCAACACTGGTTTCGCGCTCTGCTTCAAAAGTAAGATCAACGACTGATACGTTTAAGGTTGGAACACGGAGTGCGAATCCATCTAACTTTCCTTGCAGCTCGGGAAGAACTAAACCAACCGCTTTTGCCGCCCCAGTTTTGGTCGGGATGATTGATGTCGCAGCGGCTCTTGCTCGGTGTAAATCTTTGTGCTGGTTATCAATGATGTTTTGGTCATTTGTGTAAGCATGAATGGTATTAACCAATCCTTTTTTAATCCCAACACCTTGATGAAGCGCTTTTGCAACCGGCGCTAAACAGTTGGTGGTACATGATGCATTGGAAACAATGGTGTGTTCCGCCTTAAGCACATCTTGGTTTACGCCATAAACGACAGTGGCATCAATGTCACTTCCACCTGGGGCAGAGATTAGGACTTTTTTAGCTCCACCGACAAAATGCTTAGAAGCACCTTCGCGGTCTTTAAAGTGACCAGTACACTCTAAAACGATGTCTACACCGTAATCGCTCCATTTAAGATTTTCAGGATTACGATCCGCTAACATCGCGATTTTGTCACCATTAACATACATGTTCTCATCATCGCCAGACACGTCTGCTTCAAAGCGACCATGAGTAGAGTCGTACTTAGTTAAGTGAACATTGGTTGGAATAGGGTGTGAAGAGTTAATCGCAACTACTTTGATTTCGTCTTCACGATTGTATTCATAGATTGCTCTAAGAACCATACGGCCAATTCGTCCATAACCGTTGATTGCTACTTTTACTGTCATTACATTTTCCCGCTAAAATTGTATCTAAACAAAAAGATTGTCTTACTTAAACTGACAAAGCTCGAAGACCAAATCACTGGTCGTCGAACATTATCGAATCTTATCTAGGCATAAATTTGCTGGTAGATTACCCCAGCAATTGCTTCGCTTGGTTGACCACATTGTCTACCGTGAACCCAAACTCTTTAAATAGTTGATCAGCTGGAGCTGATTCACCAAACTGCTCCATGGAAATAACTTTTCCATCGAGTCCTACATATTTGTACCAGAGGTCGCCAGTTGCCGCTTCCACCGCCATACGCTTACCGCTCGCTGGTAAGACTTTTGCTTTGTAGTCAGCATCTTGCTGATCGAAAACTTCACAACTTGGCATAGATACAACATTGACTTTGTGATCTTTCAACTCGGCAGCCGCTTTAACAGCCAAATCAACTTCTGATCCCGTTGCTATGATGGTTAAGTCAGGATTTTCACCAGCGTCAACCAACAAATAGCCACCCTTTTCAATAGACGCAAGTTGCACTTCTGAACGCGCTTGAGTTGGAACGCCTTGGCGAGTCAAAATCATTGCCGACGGTCCAGTCTTGTGCTCGATTGCCATTTTCCATGCAACTGCCGTTTCGGTCGCATCACACGGACGCCAATTAATTAGGTTAGGTGTACTTCGCATTGAAGCAATCTGCTCAACCGGTTGATGAGTTGGGCCATCTTCGCCAAGTCCAATCGAGTCATGGGTGAATACATAAATAACTTGTTGTTTCATGAGCGCGGCCATACGAATGGCATTACGCGCGTACTCCATAAACATCAAGAAAGTACCACCAAAGGGTACGAAACCACCATGCAACTTTATGCCGTTCATAATGGCGCACATGCCAAATTCTCGAACGCCATAATTAATGTAATTTCCGCTCGGATCATCTGCATCGATGACTTGGGACTCTTTCCATTTAGTTAGATTTGAGCCTGCCAAATCAGCCGAACCACCGAGGAACTCTGGCATGGCTGCGGAGTAGGCTTGAATGGCGTTTTGTGATGCTTTACGAGTCGCAATCTTATCTGCTGCTTGTTGAGTTTGCTCAATGTAGCTCTTGGCTATCGAATTGAAATCGGCATGTAATCTACCATTTAGTCGGCGGCCCAATTCTGCAGCCAATTCAGGGTGCGCTTCGGTGTAAGCTACAAACTTTTCATTCCACTCACTTTCTAGTTGAGAACCTTTTTCTCGAGCATCCCAACCTTGCATAATGTCTTCAGGAATTTCAAAAGCAGGGTGAGGCCAATCCAGTTGGTTACGTACAAGTTCAATTTCTTGCTCGCCAAGTGGTGCACCATGACAGTCTTCTTTACCGCCTTTATTTGGCGAGCCAAAACCAATGGTTGTTTTACAACAGATTAGGCTAGGGCGATTAGTTTCTGCCTTAGCTTGTTGCACGGCCTTTTCAATCGCTTCTGGATCGTGCCCATCAACACTAGCGATTACATGCCAACCGTATGATTGAAAACGTTTAACGGTGTCATCCGTAAACCATCCTTCCACTTCACCATCAATGGAAATACCATTGTCATCATAAAATACATTGAGTTTGCCAAGCCCGAGCGTTCCAGCCAAGGAACAAACCTCATGTGAAATACCTTCCATTAAACAACCATCACCAACAAATGCGTAAGTATGATGATCAACCACATCAAATCCAGGTCGGTTAAATTGAGCTGCCAAAGTTTTTTCAGCGATTGCCATACCCACGGCATTGGCAATTCCTTGACCGAGTGGCCCAGTGGTTGTTTCTACCCCTGGGGCATAACCAAATTCGGGATGGCCTGGGGTTTTAGAATGGAGTTGACGAAAATCCTTTAGGTCATCAATTGACACTGCGTAACCTGTTAGATGAAGCAATGAATAAATGAGCATAGAACCATGCCCGTTAGACAATACAAAGCGATCTCGATTTGACCATTCTGGATTATTAGGATTATGCTTTAAGTGATCTCCCCAGACTACTTGCGCGATATCAGCCATTCCCATTGGTGCGCCCGGGTGGCCTGAATTGGCCTTTTGAACTGCGTCCATGCTTAACGCCCGAATTGCGTTAGCTAGCTGAAAACGAGATGACATATACACTCCTAAGGGTTGCAACTCTTAAATTGTAGGGGGGGTATTTTGAACGGGCGGTATTTTCTCAAAACACCGGCTATGAAGCAATCACTTTACCCGATTTGAGCAAATTTTAATCAGTCAATTTGTAGGATAGATGTGAAAGCGAAAAAGGAAGACTGAGAATGCGAGAAAAATCAATCTATAGATGGTAGGTGACCACTAACTAACCATGAAAACTGAAATGACTCAAAGTAGTCAAAGGCGAGCCAATTTAGTCTACGATTGCACTACCGGTTGACTAATCACCCAATCAGTCATGCCACCAATCAGGCTATGTCCGTCAAATCCTTGCTCATTGAATACCTGTGTTGCAGGTTGACTCGAATTGCCATGGTAACAAACGACAATCAATGGCTTACTTTTGTCTGCATTTTCAATGAATGACCTAATGTTGTCATTATCAACTCGGACTGCACCCTCGATATGCCCATTTGCAAAGCTCGCAGGATCACGTATATCAACAATGAGTGCTTGCTGTTGCTCAATCAATTGCTGCGCT
Organism: Kangiellaceae bacterium; assembly: GCA_965230525.1. Classification (GTDB taxonomy): domain Bacteria; phylum Pseudomonadota; class Gammaproteobacteria; order Enterobacterales; family Kangiellaceae. The sequence goes on along the minus strand of OZ246008.1, from coordinate 998,669 downwards.
TGTAAAACACTAATCTGTTTAATCGTCATTTTGAGGCTGCTCAAACAATAGAATTATCGATGGTTAAAGTTTTTTCGAACATGAGATCCCAAACGCCGTGTCCCAGCCCTTCACCTCGTTTTTGAAACTTGGTGACAGGTCGATCTTCTGGTTTAGGTATATAGTCATTGGTCTCAGAGCAGTTTTTCCATCCTTCAGCTCGCTGCATCACATCCAACATATGCTCGGCATAATTTTGCCAATCCGTTGCCATATGAAAATGACCTTGGGCACTGAGTTTTTGTCTGACCAAATCAACAAACACTGGGTTTACTATTCGTCGTTTATGATGACGTTTTTTATGCCAAGGATCGGGAAAGAAAAGTTGAACTAATTGTAAGCAATCATCTGGGATCATATCGGCAAGAACTTCGACCGCATCATGCGAAATCACTCGAATGTTTTCTACCTGTAACTCTTTCATACGTACCAGCAGTGAACCCACTCCCGGACGGTGAACTTCAATACCAATGTAATTTCTCTCTGGGTAGCGTTTTGCTTGCTCCACCAGAGAGGCACCCATACCAAAGCCAATTTCGAGTACCACGGGGTTTCGATTGCCAAACAAGCTCTGTAAATCCAGCTGTTGCTTCTGATATTCAAAGCCAAAGTCCGGCATCATTAATTCATAGGCTTGCGCTTGACCAGGTGTCATACGGCCTTCACGACGCACGAAACTGCGAATTTTTCGTTTAATATCTTGCACAAATAAGCTTTATGAGTCATTTAATTCAAGGTCGCGAAGTATACCAACATCCCCCTTGATACCCAACAACTTAGCGCTTGATAGCTGATAATTAGTCCAAAATCGAGCCCATTTTCTTGAAATTATCGCGCATCGCAATTTCTAAATAATCTATTGACCATTTGTCAAAAAGTGTTAGCTTTAAGCCTTATAGACTTCTCGATAAATCACGGACTACTGCGATTTAATGTTTCCCTCAATTCCAAACTATCACGCTTTAGCGGTATTGCTTCTAACAGTGGTAGCACTTTACTTGTTCAGACGAGAGGATATTCGGCTGGAGTCAAGCTGTCTGGGCGTACTGATTTTACTCGCTGTCGGCTTTGAAATCGTGCCCTTTGTCGATGGTTCAGGGAAGCATCTTGAAGCAATCGATTTTTTCTTTGGATTTGGTCACGAAGCACTTATCGCAGTGTGTGCGTTAATGATTGCAGGCCAAGGCCTTGTCAGAACCGGTGCGCTAGAGCCCGTAGGGCGAATGCTCGGGAAATTGTGGCGGATTAGTCCAACCTTTTCACTATTAATTACGCTTGTGGTCTCAGGGATATTATCGGCATTTATGAATAACACGCCGATAGTGGTGCTAATGCTCCCAATATTGATCAGTGTAGCGGTAAGAACTAACACCTCAGCCTCGGGATTATTGATGCCGATGGGGTTTGCTACTCTCGTCGGTGGTATGTCGACTACGGTCGGCACCTCCACCAACTTGCTAGTTGTCGCGGTGGCGGCAGAGCAAGGGATGCAGCGCATGGGACTGTTTGACTTTTTAGTGCCCGCATTAGTCGCTGGTAGTGTCGCCATTGTTTATTTGTGGCTGGTTGCACCAAGGATGCTTCCTGAACGACAATCAGCTCTGGATAGCGAAGCGCCTCGCATATTCACCGCTCATTTAACCATTGATCCCGAAGGCGTTTCGGTAGGCAAAACCTTAGCTGATGTCATTGAGATTACCGATGGCTCGTTGAAGGTTGATCGAATTCAGCGGTCGGGCAGCAGTTCCGATGTGCGTATCATGCCAATGCCCGATGTTATTTTGCAAGCAGGTGACAAGGTGCGGGTTTCTGATACCGCTGAAAACCTTAAAGACTATGAAAAAATTCTTGGGGCAAAACTGTTTGTTGGAAAACAGCAAATCGACGAAGAACATCCGCTTACCGCCGAAGATCAACAACTCGTTGAGGTGATTGTCGCACCCGGATCGCCGCTAGCCGGTTCAACTCTCAAAAATATTCGTTTTGTTGATCAGTACTCACTGGTTGCGGTAGCGCTGCATCGCGAAGGTAAGGAAGTCGACTTGTTTAAAAAGCTCGGTAATGTCTCCTTGCACGTTGGTGATATTTTATTAGTCCAAGGATCTCGAGAAAAAATCGCAGAAATGAAAAAGAAGGGTGACTTTTTAATTCTCGATGCCACCACCGATCTTCCTCACACCTCAAAAGCACCGATGGCTTTAGCGATTATGCTCGGCATTGTCGGTGTCGCAGCCTTTGGAATTTTACCGATTGCCATCAGTGCGCTAGTCGGTGTATTACTCTTGCTAGTCACTAAATGCCTCAACTGGACTGATGCCGGTCGCTCACTCAGCACACAAGTCATTTTGATTGTTGTCGCCAGTTTGGCCCTGGGTGAAGCCTTGCTGAGAACGGGTGGTGCTAATTATCTGGCGGAGGTCTTTTTATACTCCACCTCTGGATTACATCCAGCACTTATAATTAGCGCCTTGATGCTGCTATTAGCTATATTAACTAATATTGTTTCTAACAACGCAGCCGCGGTCATCGGAACGCCTATTGCTATCAGTGTTGCCGCACAGCTTGGGCTACCGCCAGAGCCTTTTGTTATCGCAGTTTTATTTGGCGCAAACTTTAGCTACGCCACACCAATGGCCTACAAAACCAACCTGCTTGTGATGAATGCCGGTGGCTATCACTTTTCAGACTTTATGCGAATAGGGATCCCTTTGGTATTAATTATGTGGGTGTGTTTGTCTTTCTTTATCCCTTACTATTACGACATTATTTAGCCCTCCCTCGCTGTTTTGATTAGTCCTCGTTCATTTGCCAGCAAGATGTTGAAGTTTTATGACCAAATGGGTCGTAAGGATCTGCCTTGGCAGAAAAATAAGACCGCTTATAGTGTTTGGGTTTCCGAAATCATGCTGCAACAAACCCAAGTAAAAACAGTCATTCCCTACTATCAAAAATTTATAAAAAGCTTTCCAAATGTCCGTACATTAGCCGATGCCGATCTTGACCAGGTTTTACACCACTGGGCTGGTCTTGGCTATTATTCGCGGGCGAGAAATCTACACAACTGCGCGCAAAGGGTAGTGAAAGAGTTTGATGGTGAATTTCCGCGTACGCTTGAGCAAATAATTACTTTACCAGGCATTGGCGAATCAACCGGCGGCGCTATTTTGTCATTAGCCTATGGATTACCTGAAGCTATTTTAGATGGCAACGTAAAACGAGTGTTAGCACGAGTCTTTTTAGTCGACGGCTGGTACGGCATTAGCAGTGTGACCAAGCAACTTTGGCAGTTATCGCGTAAATACACACCGAAAACTCGCACCGGCGACTTTAATCAAGCCATGATGGACTTGGGCGCGAGCCTTTGTCGTCGAAATCAACCGATTTGCAGCGAATGCCCTCTATCCAAGGACTGTTTAGCTAAATTGCATGGGTTAACAGAGGAATACCCTCATCGAAAACCAAAGAAAACTATTCCGACTAAACGAACAACTATGCTGTTAAAACGTAATGCTGATGGTCAAATTTTATTGGTTAAACGTCCACCCAGCGGGATTTGGGGTGGCTTGTGGAGTCTTCCTGAGCTTTCTGACAAATCGGCCTTATCTGCGCCAGAGTCTGCTTACTTTGATCAATTTAGGCATACTTTTAGTCACTTTCACTTAGAAGTAAAAGTACTTGCCGATCACCCGGATAGCAATCAAGTTGAGGAAAACTCAAACGCTGCATGGCATAATGCCGATCAGATAAGACACTTAGCGTTGCCCACGCCAATTGACAAGTTTTTACGCAAGCATCTTGCTGCGATTACCGATCAGAGCGAATAAAAATAGCTAACGGAGAGTTTAAAATGGTTTTTTGCCAAAAATTACAAAAAGAAGCCCCACCAATGAGCTTTGCTCCCGTTCCGGGAGAGTTGGGTCAACGAATTCTGGAAAACATCAGCCAAGAAGGCTGGCAACAATGGATTAAACATCAAACCATGTTGATTAATGAAAAACATCTCAGCTTAGCCGATGCAGAAAGCCGAAATTACCTCAAAGGTGAGATGGAGAAATTCCTGTTTGGCGGCGACTATGACAAAGTTGAGGGCTATGTTCCAGAAGGAGAGTAGGGGGGTCGCAGCGCTGTGCTCTAGCCGCGACACTCTTTTGTCTAGCGCAACACCGAAAGTAGGTACATTAGGCGAAAGAACGCAAAAGCACTCTTTACGTTACCCAATGGGCGAGCGCGATTAAAGTGCTATTCGACCTAAAAATACTTACAGTGCGTTTACCCTCAGAATGCGAGCGGAACCGAAGCATTGAACTTAATAAGAATAGCCTGCCGTTTGGATAATCTGCAGAAAGAATGCCTCTACCTTGCTAGTTTTACTCCTAGAAAGGACGATTTCTGCACCATTTCAGCAATAAGCAATAAATTCCAACAAATTTACCGGTTGCTTCTTGACTTTAAATCCCGATCCTAGTTTAATAGCGCGCTCTTGACGACACCTAGCCTTTTAGGTGGTTGTTATTAAGAGAATTAAGATTTGTGGCCTGGTAGCTCAGTTGGTAGAGCAGAGGACTGAAAATCCTTGTGTCACCAGTTCAACTCTGGTCCGGGCCACCATTATTCTTAAAGCCTAGCTTTCTAGCTAGGCTTTTTTTTTGTCCGCAAACAAGTGGCCATTCAATATGTTGGTTGTTGTTATTCGCTTTGAATTTATCTTCTATCAAAGGTCATTATATGGCAACGGCTAAATACCGGGATCTGCTGACTTTGCTAGACTTCAAAAGACTTCAACTCTAACACTAGCTAAAGCCTATTGTTGTTCTGTTAATTTATCGGTTCGTGGTTAAATCAAAATCTAAGATTCCAGCGCTACCCTTTGGGCTTTTCTCCTTTCTCTTGGATCACTTGCTTTTTACTCACAGGTTCTCTTTTAAGAATTGGGCTTTGTCGAAAAGGCGCATCCGCTAAATCATTCCAGATCCAACCTAACCATTTGATTAAGGTCACACTTAACCAAGTTGACCAAATTAGCATCATGGCTTTGTATGCCCATAAGGGTAATGTGTAAACCGCGAAACTACCGAGTGACTGCTCGCCCTGATCCAAAAACCAAACTAAATGATTGGCGTATGAACTATTACCTCTCACTCCCATATCAGGGGACTGGAGTAATCCGTAGGGCACCGCCAAGACGAGCGCAAAAACAGCTACCACTGTCGAAAACACTGTGAGCCAACTTAAAGCAATCTGGTGATCCTTAAACACATTTTTATTTTGTCTTCGCCATTCGCTCGCCAATAACCACACCGAAACTAGAGCTAATGCAGGCCATGAGAATGTACTCATTCCTAAGCCAAGAATTAACCACTGTAAGTAACTAAGCGGTGAAAAAGGCAACTTGCTTAAACCGAAGGCTAATAGAATAAAAAAGATCAATTCGCCCCAGTACACAATGGCGGGGCCATAACCGGGACCGGAAGCTGACAGCAACCACCTATTTTGCGGCAAAGTCACTTGCGTAAATAGATTGCTATAAGACTGATCAATTTTAATATCATCTAATGAAAACTTAAAACCTATCGATTTGGCCGTTTCTAGTTCGAGTTCGAGTTGGTGTTTGCCTGGCAAAAGGGCAAGGGACAACACACCATCGACTGGCGCTAAGTTAACCGCACGGGAGTCTTGTTTAACGCTTTTCAATTGCGCTTCACCAAGTTCGATATTAATGGTTTCTGCACGAGTTGCTCGATAGTCAATTTTTATTAGGCTCGAAGTTTTACGCTTACTGACCGTATGAACTTGCTGCACTTTTGATATAGCAACTGACGCACCTTTTGCTGCCGGTGGTTTAGTTAAACCAAATGTTATTTTTTCGCCGGGACGAGGAAAATATTGGTACACCCAATAACTCGTGGGTGCTAAGTTTGCAGGCATTACCGCAGGAATTCCTTGAATATTAATGTTCCAGTTTGGATAAACCAGAATTTCCCAAGATTCACTAATATTTGGCTCGTTCAAAGCTGTCATTTCGAAATTAGCCTGTTGCGCATTAGTTTGCTGAGACGCGCTTTCTGTGGTCAGTGGCTCAGTGCTTTTCATTCGGGAACGCCAATGAATACGGTGACTGTTATTCGGGATCACCACTTTCATTTTGTTGCCTTTTATGTGCTCCGTCATCTCTAACGGTTGTTCAAAACTGAGTAGGGGAACATCCGTGGTAATGGTACCTTGTCGTGGCGCTTGACGAGTAACATAAGTATCAATGGTCCACTGAGTCGCAATGTTGAGTCGTCTGGTTACCAAGATTAAATCTTCAATTGATTGCTCTTGCGCGACCGGCAAGTTATTGGCATTTTTTGTTTGCAGATTATTCGCTAGGGCAATCCGGGTTAACTGGATACTATTGCTGACCATGCGGTTTCCACTAGTACCTGAAATCTCCCATCCATTTAGCTGTGATAAAAATGCTTTCGGCTGCTCGGCAAACTGAATTGATAAGTTGGTTTTGTTTTTTAACTTCGCGCGTATCGTCAATTCTGATACGCCGCGCGGTAACTTGACCCAGGCTCCCTCACTATTTTTCCAAAGATGATTAAGCACTTTGCCATTGAGGCTTAACGAATCAATCCGCCAATCAGATGAATTAGGAACTAGCGCAGCGAGCTCAGCCCCACTGTGATAGTCAAGTGACAAGGTTAAATCCTGTTCACTCACTCGCAAAGTGGCATTGGCGAGATTGACACAGTCGGGCAAGCATTCGGGCGCAGGGTAGAGCCGCTGCTGTAACTTTGAGAGCATCTCCTCACTCGGTATTTGATCGGCATGGAGCTGACTACTCAAGGGAAATAACAAACAAAGCGCAAAAACTGTTGCCGTTACTTTGCTCTTTGCTGTTGAAGTGATAAGCGACTTAATCTTTCGCCCCATTTCGCCTTCTTTACTCAGCATTGAAAGCAACCATAATAACGAAAGTATAATAATTGCAATCCTCATCAGTTTAACCGCATAGTCGGGCAATACAACAAGGCGCACAATTTCATCGCCCTTCACTGGCCCGTTCCAACTATAACTTGCGGTTTGCCAACTCCAATCGGGACGCCCTTTGCCCGCTTGAATAACCGCGTCTTGCTCGTAACTATTTTCAACACTTTGTTGAGAGTATCGACTTCCAGTTACCACAACTTTTTCCGCCGATGTCGATCTTACTCGACTCTCCGCGACGGGCGGTGACTCTGCAAGCTCTTCTACTGCAGCAAAATCAGCCGTTATAAATTCCTTTGATTTTGTGGCTTGCTGATAACCAAGAGAGCGATTTAACTCAAGTTGTGGATGCAGAGTGAACCTAATCTGTTCAGCCAAGAAAGGCAGCAACACCAGCAGTAATAAGCCAGTTGAAACCCATTTATAGATCGTAAGAAATTTATTCAGGTTAGTGCGATTTATTTTCTTTGCCAAGCTCAATGCAACGGTAAAATTAAACCATAAAAACATTGGCATGTTGGTCTCGTGGTAACTTAAGCATAGGGTCATCAAAGCAAAAATACTCGGCAAAATTCCAAATACTTTGAACACCAATGCCACCGTGATTAAAATGAAAAATAAATCAACTAAATTCCAGCGACTAACCCAATCACCAGTGGTTGAATCGGCACCGGATATTGAAATCAGTTTTCTTCCTGGTGGAATATTAACGGTTACATTTGAGCTGGCAAACTCCATATCCCAACCGGAGGCATGCTTCATTTGATTGCTAGCTACTTCACCACTGGCTTTAATATTGATGGTGGGTGTGCGAATTTCCGCTCCGGTTCGATTCTGCTGATCGTAAGTAATCAACCTCTCTTGGTCATGATTACTTAACTGAGTCAAGCGGTAGTCGGAAAGGGTGTTGACTCGCCAGTCTTTCGACTTGGAACCACTGATACTGTCGAAGAAATAATAAGTTTGATGATCAAAGCTTAACCACATCTCTCGATTTAAAATTAACGAGTCTGCATTGTGAGACAGTCCACGAGTTCGTTGATTTATCACAAAGGTCTCACCCTGACTGATAACATAATGCGGAAATTGCGACCAGCCAGACATAAACCCTTGGTTAGCATCAATTGGTGCAACATTTTCGATCTGTGTCGATCGTAATCGCTCATTATTTTGGTAGGCCCAAATTTCTTGTTTCGGCCAATGCTCACCGGTTTCTGTAAGGTTTATTTTCGAAGGAAAGCCATGAATTTTAAACCTCAATTGCACCTGATGACTTCCCGGCTTCACTTGTACTAGCAAGTTACCTTGGCTGTCGACACGCGCGTTTAAAGCTGAATCAATCGATTTTAATTGGAGCTTTTTGAGATCAAATTGAGTGAGGGTCATTTCTCTGGCTGCGCCACCTACATCTAAATTGACCGCAACCGTCATTTCCATCGGGTGATTGTCTGTTATGAGCCGATTAACGCGTAAATTAGCAAAAGCTTGCTGTTCGGTTTGCGGCTTACTTTCTCTGCCCAACCAAACCCGATCGCGACGCCGTTCAACATGCTCAGTTTGCTTACCCTCGATTAATAATTTGACCAATGCAACTTGAGAAGGAATAAGTAACGAGTCGGGTTGGCTATTCCACTTAAGTTCACCTTTCAGTGTAAATTTGCCTTTTGGCAAAATAACATAAGGACGATTCGCCTCCTCTAAGACCACCACAGACTGCTGATTTGCGGTTACTGCTTGAGGCCAATAATTTTTTTCCCCTGGTAACGGAACCTTACTTTCTTCAATGACTAACCATTGTTGAGTAAATGCAACTCCCGATGAGCTGACATCAAGGGTTAATTGAGCGGGCCATGCGCAAAGGAAACTAGTTTTAGAGTTGGTTGCTTTTCCATTCAGTAGTGGACAATTTCTATATTCTTGTTGATACTTAACCCAACCCTGCCATTGTTGTAAATCGTCTGGTATGGGCTGAGTTGCACTGGCCGACAACAAAAAACTCACTGAAAAGAAAACAGTGAATATTAGTAGAAGTTGTTTCAACATGGCTAATTCCTTTGCATTTATTCTTGTTAAGACAGTCAAAAAAGGTTTAGAGTTCACACGAAATACTATTAAACACCTTTGTAAGGCAAGTCTTCAAGTAAACATTCAGTAAACACATCACAAAAGTAGCATGCTTGTTCTAGATAAGCCCGTTTCACTCGGAATATTCAATACTAAAGCGATTTAACACTGAACAATAAATCTTTGCAGAAAATCTACTGGGCGCTTGCTAGGTTCGCTCGCATCGTCAGTTACAGTGCTTCTTTTTTAGTCAGATTTTTGTACAGTTCTAATAATCGATCGGTATGCAGTGGGTAGTGGAATAGAAAGCCTTGAAAATAATCACACCCCAATTCCTGAAGGTAATGTAATTGTTGCTCATTTTCGACACCTTCAGCGATGACTTCGATTGAAAGTTCATGGGCTAAATGGATAAGCGACTCAACAATGGTTTTACTTTGCTTACTTTGTGGTAATTCATTGATAAAACTGCGGTCAATTTTGAGCAAGTCTGCGGGAAGGTTTTTTAAGTAACTTAACGATGAATAACCTGTACCAAAATCATCTAACGAAACGGAAACACCAAGTTTTCTTACTTCTGTCAATTGCTTTATCACATCGTCCATGTCTTCCATAAATGCACTTTCGGTTACCTCCAGCTCAAGCTGGCTAGGGTTTATTCTATATCGCGACAATCCCTCGACGATGTCATTTGCCAAATTGGAAAACTTAAATTGTTTTGGTGAAACATTAATACCTATTTTGACCATCAATTGATTATCTGAAAAATTCTTAATTGCATTACAAGCTTCAGTAATAACCCAACGACCGATATCAATAATCAGACCAGACTCTTCCGCAATCGGAATAAAATTATTTGGTTTTAGTGTACCCAAAGTGGGATGATTCCACCGAATTAATGCTTCGGCGCGATAAACATCTTTTTCACCAATACAGATCTGAGGTTGAAACAACAATTCGAATTCTTTGTTACTGATAGCCTTGCGGATACCTTGCTCAATATGCAATTTAGGTAGACTTTCGGTTATATTGTTCGGTCCAAAAAGTTGATACTGATTACGTCCCATCTCTTTAGCATGATACATGGCATAATCCGCACTTTTAACGATTTGCCGCGCGCTGTTACCATGCTGTGGATAGATGGCTATTCCTACGCTTGCAGATACGTTAAGCGTCATTTCATTAAATGAAACTTCTCGATAGATGCCGGACACAATTCGATCAGCAATTTTTGTTAAGCAGTCGTTATCACGATAATCGGTAGTAATTACTGCAAATTCATCTGCGCCTAAATGGGCAACAAAATCTTTCTTTTTGAGATTACGTTTTAATCGCGTCGCAACGGTATTAAGTAAAAAATCTGCTTGCTCTGGGCCAAGACTATCATTGATTTGTTTAAAGTGATCCAAATCAACATAGAATAAACCAAGCTGACCACCAATTAGCCGCTTCTGCTCAATTTGCTCAGATAGATAAGTCCAAAAACTACGGCGGTTAGGCAATTTAGTATTAGCATCAACCTGAGTGATACGTTCTAACTCACTTAATGAAATTCGGCTTTCACTGATGTCATTGGCAATACAGATATAATGCAAAATATTACGCTCATCATCGACGATTGGCGCAATCATTAACCGAATCCATTTTTTGTTATTCACGTTGTCAGTACTTTCGAATTCACCTTCCCAGTGCTCACCGGCTTCAAGCACGCGGTGAATTTCTGGGTAGATACGTTCCGCTTCTTTTACCCATTTATCCAGTAACGACTCTTTTTGCATTTCCAGTTTGTTGTTAAGCGAATAAATGTCGATTAAGGCTTTGTTATAAACCTCAACACCACCATCCTGTCGGCAGATAAGGACTGCTGAAGTTTCTTTTTCAATATCTTTAGTTAACTCATTAAATGAACTACTTTCTGTACAAAAACCCTCAAGTTGCTGTTGGAGTTGCCGCTGATGCTTTTGCACTGTATTTTCGAGTTGCTCATTTTTAAGTGCTAAATCACGAGCTGCTTGAAAAACCTTATGTCTCACGTCGAAATGATTGGTTTCATTGGTAAACAACAAAACTGGTTCACCGCTGGCATTAATTGCAACGGCTTCCAAATACATTTCGTGGCCGTCTTGCAACTCTTCAGTCCAAAGACCAGAATATATATTATCAGATTCAATTTTGCTCCAAACTTGCTCAGCATCAAATAGAAAGTTTTCTATAAAAGGAAAGGCCACACCAAGATAATATCGTTGCTCTTCTGGAAACGAACTAAATTTATTTTTGTAAAGTTGACTAAACCAAATTGGCAATTCAAATAAGGGGGTAAAAAATCCATCATCTTGCAGCCGAAACCCAGCAACGCCCATTTGTTGTAAGATGGTTTTAAGTACAGCAATTTCTTTATTCAATCGACTCTCCTAAAGAGGGTTGGCAATACTTGGATAGCTATTTTCTAACTTGAGCCCGTCACTAATTTAACTAACCGTTCGAACGCATTTTCAACATTGTCGTCATTCTTAGCGCTTGTCATAAATACATTATTTTTATCGACATTCAAAAACTGGGTATCTTCTTTATCGAATTGCCAGCTTGTCAAAAGATCCGATTTATTGATTAACAATATAATAGGTATTTCGCCTAAGTTTTCGGCAACAATATCGAGAATTTCTTGGGCTGGCTCTAAGGTCTTCTTTCGCGTGCCATCCACCACTAAAATAATACCACTTGCGCCTCTTAGATAGCTTGGCTTTAAATTGGTAAATTCATCCAAACCTTCAATGTCCCAAATCATTAATTGTACTGTTTGGTTATCTTGATCTTTCTCGATTATTTTTTTGTCTATTTTTACACCGATGGTTGTATGATATTTTTCGTCAAATATACCTTCAACATACTGTTTAACCAAACTGGTTTTGCCAACTGCAAATGCGCCAACCATACAAATCTTTTTATTGAGCATTTTCTTCTACTCCATTTGGCGAATAGAAGATTTCTATTTTTACCCGTCTTTGTACTGCACTTGGTACACTGGTTAAATCACGTACGCCGCCACCCCAACTAACAATCAGTTCTTTATTAATGTTATTTTTCTGCAAAATATCTCTCACATACTGAGCACGTTTTTGACTTAATTCGATGTTTTTTTGTTGAGTACCTTGGTGATCTGCAAAGCCTGATACGGTAATCTGGGTAATCGTTACTTGCGCTTTGGATTGCAAATTAAGAGCTAGCTTAATATTGCGAATAGTTTCCTCAAGGTTTTGTTGACTTGATTCAGTTAATAGCTCAGATGCCACTTCAAAGTAAAAAAATTGGCTATTAATTTCATCAACTATTTTTGTTAGCTGAGCTCTGGCTTTCTCAGTTTCACTCTGCTTGGGTGTAATGACTAATTCTGGTGCTTGGACAAAATTAAAATGTCCAACAACCATGGGATCAATGACAAGTGCCTCTAAATTCTCTTCAGAGATAACACCTGAAATAGTCACTGTGTTGCTTTCTTTGTCTGAATTAATCGATAAGTCGGTGGCGTATTTTTGCTCTAAATAGGCCAAATAAAGTGGCGTTAAGTCTTGATTAATCTTCACCTCATTTAAATCATAGATTAAGCCGATTTGGTTGAGCCGCTCAGTGAGCTCGTTTTGCGAAATAGCCAGAGTGGATTTTATGTAATCCAACTGGAGCCTTTGGTTCTTGTATTCGTGATTAACCACTTGATAGCCATTTTGGTTAGCAATTTGTATCGACTCTTCAATACTTCGGTTAGTTTGGTAGTTAGTGACAAACCAATAGAGCAACAATATTGTCGCCAATGTCATCGCGAAAATAGCAAACCAGGGGCGAGTTTTAATATCTTTTTTTTGTTTTTTGATTAATGCCGATTCTAACCAAGGGACACAGCCTTCGAAATGAGAGGTGTCACCATCAAATAGTCGCGCTTGCTCAGCGTAGCGTGAATGAATACGTTCATTAAGCTCAGAAAGATTTTTCTTAACGTCATTATGCACCGTACCACGAACCGCAAATGCTAAGACAGCATAGGGACCTGTTTCTATCAGCAAACTGAGGTCGCCAAATTGTATGGTTTCAAGACCTTGTGAACTTTGTTCAAAAGAGTCATTCGCAAAGTCGCTGATTGCAGATAGCATTGAGGAAACCAGATCGGGATCTTGGTAGCTAATGCCTTCGGCTTGAGCCGACTTAATTAAAAGCCCCGATTCTTTATGAATAAGAAAAGCTTGCTCGACTTGATAGTGGACTGTTTGTAGTAAAGCATACTGACCGTAAGGTACGCCTAACCGCCATGCTTTATATCGCCAAACCAATGCGCGAGCGGTAAGACCCTGTTGCAGTAAATAATTTAGATTGTGGACTAAGTCAGACAGTGCGCTCGCCACAGCTTTTCGGACCAAAGGACCGATTATTGGAAAAAATACGTTGGTAATTCGTTCTGGGTGTTTCTTAATTGAGGTATCAATTGATGATTCCACAATAGGCGAGATGGCATTAATCACTGAATCATCTTGAGAATGTCTTTTTACCAAAGCCTCGGAGACAACGTCGGAAACGCGACTGACTTCTTGTTTATTTAACTGATTCTTAATGACGCCTTCATAATCTTCACCAAGAACTAACGAGCGCAATCTCGAAAAATCATTTGATTGCGATGGAGTCTTCTCTTTTCCTTTGAGTTCCGACTCTTGCTCTTGCATTGTTAGGCTTTAGCCTCGGTCAAATTGGTTGCCATGCTTTCGAGTAAATTAGCTAGAGTTTTTCTATCAGCCTTGTTAGTTGTCAGTTCCTCGGCCACTGTATCAATTTGATTCGATAGCTTTTCAGTTTCTCCTTGAAGTGCCTTACTCATTTCTTGATGCTGTTTAGTAATGAGCTCATGAGTTTGCTTAAATTCTTGCTCGGTGGCTTGCTGGTAAGTGTTCAAACTACCATCTAACCCTTCTAGCTTATCTTCAAGAACGGCCTCTTGACTCACATGTTCTAGCCGATTGGTTTCAATATCTTCGGCGATTTTTGCGCTAAGCTGCTCAATTTTGTTAGCGGTCTCTTTACTGTTCTGATTAATCATGTTTTCCAACGAATCAAGCCGTGCCTGTGTTTCTTGATGATGCTGTTGGATAATCTCTTGAAGTGCGCTCACTTGCTCGCCGAACAGTAACTCTCGTATTTCTGACAGCTGAGACTTTGGGTTGGGAACGTGTGCTTTGGGATCGGTTTTGTCTGATGTCTTGGAAGATTTTGACCCACGAGAAGTCTTTGCCTTGCTCATTCCTCACTCCTTTTTATGGTATTTGGTCCTTACACGGCACTGCCACAATTCGGTCTATAAACTACTTAACGAAGCTAACTTGAATCGCCGACCTGTTTAAATAGACTAATTTGGTATTAAATTGGACCTTATTGTAACTACTAAATGTAGCTCAATCCGTCAAATAATACCAGTAAAGTCAAGAGTTTAATGTGACATCGGCTTTTTGTGAGATGATATTTAGAATAGGTCTAACTAGACAAATAGGAGTCAGACTCAAAGACATTAATTCCGTGTGCTAACCGTAGTAAAAATATCTCTGTTTACTTGGTCAGCTTGATGGTACAAGATTCCGTGTTTAGATAGATCGAATGAATGGCTGTGATTTTGCAGAAGTAGTTGGCTCAGCATATCAGGACGAGCATCCACAGCCCTGGTAAATAACTGATAACCAGCACTATCCCTGGATTGCCAATACCAATGGTTGGCTAATTTTCGAAGGTTAAAAACTCGTCCTGCCAGAGCATCAAGTTGACCAAACGCTGATGTACTCACTCGCTCCTTAGCCGAACCGATATAAAATTGACCTTGTTGATCCATCCACCAACTATCCTCAGGCTCTATCGCATAATGAACATAGCGCCATCGGGTATCCAAATAACTTAGTTGATTGCTAGTTAAGTCATAATGAGTGACACGCCATTGATTATTAACCTTACTACTAAATGAAATCGTTGTATCATCTTTCAGCGACACACCTCGAATCTCAAATTGAGGTAGATCGAGTTTATAAGTATCACCGGTTTGACTGTGGATTATATGAATTTCGTTTAATGCCAAAGCAACCAAAAATGAACCATTGTATGACCAAAGTAAGTCAATATAGTGTCGATCATCGTCAAAATGAGTCAATTTTCGAGGTTGTGAGCCTGTTAAGTCGGTCAACCAAATCTCTTCGCTTCCCGAAGCTAAACTAATATAAGCAATATATTTAGACTGATAATCAAACCGCGCCAGCCGATCATCAACCGAGGAATCCGCAATCAGATTAACCCTTGTTTGACCACTTCGCTGTTTATGGTCTCGTTGATAATAAAGTACGTTCATATTGGTGCCACCCGCAGTTAAAAGGTAATCCTTACCATTGCTGTGGCGCTGAGGGGGGCCGATTTGCTGCCCCCCAGAATAAATCACCTGTCTGTCATTGCCAGAGAGGTCATAACTTACCAACTGATAGGCTGGATGCTCCCCCATCAAAACCACTCTTTCACCTGAGTGGTCCCAAATGCCACAGCAAATGTAAGCATCTTGTTTAAATAACAAGATGAGTTCATCAGATTCTAAATCGAGTGAGTAAAACCCTTCCCATTGTTGCTTATCAGGAGAAGAAATTAGCAATTTGTTTTCTGAAGGGTGGAGGTCGAATTGGCTGTTACCACCTATAAAAATTTCAGGTTGGTTGAGCCGTCGCTTATCTCCGTTCGCCAAGTTCAACTCAAAAAGCGAAAATGGTTTGTTGCGACCTTCTGACTCTGAAAAGATCACTCGATCATGATTGTGGGTAAAGGCGATTTTACCGTAGCTTCCCGCTGGACAATTGTAGATAAGCTTCGGAGCAGACAAAACCAGCGCTTGGAAGTCTCGAATATAGTACTGACAAGTATTAGACGTTGTCACCAAATAGACAATTTGTTTCCCGTCAGCACGCCATGACAGTGAGCCAACCCAAGTATCCAACTGCTCCCCATGACTCAGCTCTATTTCAGTAGAGTCTGCAAGTGATTTGATTTTAGTGCGCATCTTTTCACCGTTGAACTCAACATAGGCCAAATAATGACCATCTGGTGAAATACGGGGTTGCGACTCGCGGTCAGCACCACGTGTCAACGCTTTGATATGGCTAATAGTCGGGTGAACATTAGACTGCTTTAGTTGCGAAATAATAATCCCTAAACTACCCAACACAAAAACAAGGACTACCATCATGATGGATAAAGTCTTAGTGCTCAATTGTCTTTTAGAATAGCCGTTTGTTTTAGCAACCAATGCACCAGTGTTTTGATCAACCTTTAGCTGAGCGCTTGAACTTGCCGAGTTGGACTCAATTGAGTTCTCTAACCCTTGTTTTAATGCCAAGGGCTCAGCAATAAATTTGTAACCTTTTTTAGGGAAGGTGGCGATAAATTTGGGCTGTTTAGGGTTGTCTTGAAGCGCCTTGCGTAGCTTTGTAACCACACGGTTGACGGCATTATCGGTAATCGTTCTACCGAGCCAAACCTTTTCGACTAGTTCATCCCGACTAATAATTCTGCCTGAGTTGTGGCAAAAATAGCTTAATAACTCAACCACCATGGGTTCGAGTTGTACAATTTTTTCATCACTGGTTAATGTTTGTTGAAGATCACAAAAGACCCAATGCTCAATTTGCCAACGCATCTACCGAAGACCGTTAATAAGGTAAGTTTCTGAAAATTATCATAAAAGACCCACTTGGTCATCAATAGTCACAACAAATCACCATTCCTTCACGACTCGTTAAAGCTTCAAGATTACGCTGAAGATACTAATTCAATGCTTCAATGACTCAGAAGGAAAACCAATCATCATGAAATTATTTAATCTTATCAAAGCCCGCACGTTAAAAGCATCAGTTTTGATGGCTATGTTTGTTGTAGCCGCTATTTTGCTTATCAGCTCAAGCCTAGCAGCCGAACTAAATTCACAGCCAAATTCAAAACCGAGATCAAACACACGATCAGCAACAGCATTATCTTTTGCGGTTCCTCAAAAGTTGATTCAGGCCAAAATCGAGAATCGTCAGGACGTGCTAGCGTTGCTGCAATCAACTTCCTTGCGAAACTCATTTAATTCAATAGCCAAACAAATTGTTGCCTCTGCTAAGCCCTCGGAATTAACTAACACAGACAAGCTCAATCTTGCTTCAATCCAAAGCAAACATGAGCAATCTTTGCAGTTTGTTAGTTCTAGTTTTAATCCTTTAAGCCTATTTCATTACTCGATCTATGCAACAGCAAACCTCGCAGGCGAATCGCAAGATAAATTCACTTCAATAGAGCAAAGGGCTGCAAAAATTGCTGCAAACGCTCTTGCGAACATGTCCGACGAAGCGTTTTACCATGCAAGTTCAAGTTTGGGTTGGTCACTGGAAATGGGGCAAGATTATCTGCTGTACTTGTTTCAGCGATATCAAAAAAGTGAACGTCTTAGTGTGGCAGACTCAGTCAATTTGATTAATAACTATCAGCTTTATCAAGTGTACGACACAGTATTAGAAGCTGCTAAAGTCGCCTTGCCAGCAGAGCAGCAAAAACGATTTATCATCGAACCGAATGTACTGGTCGAAACCCAACAAGGGGTAAAGCTATCGGCTGTAGTGGTCAGAAAGCGTGGTCAAAACAATAAAAAACCGGCAGCTTTTCAATTCACAATTTATGCGGATGAAGCATGGCACATAAAAGAGGCTATTCATGCGGCGGCTCACGGATATGTCGGTGTGATTGCCAACACACGCGGTAAACGAGCAAGTCCCGATAAAATAGTACCCTGGGAGCATGAGGGTACAGATGCCAACGCAGTGATTGATTGGATCAGCAAGCAACCATGGAGTGATGGTCGAGTTGCTATGTATGGTGGAAGCTATAACGGATTTACTCAATGGGCCGCGGCTAAACATATGCATCCCGCCTTAAAAACCATGGTGCCTTATGCGGCCGCTAACCCATTAACGGGTTTACCGATAGAAAATAATATTTTTATCACCCCTAATTATCAGTGGGCATTTCATGTCACCAATAATAAAACAATGGATCACGATGTGTATTCTGATTGGCAGCATTGGCAAAATGCCAAAGTAGAGTTGTTTGAAAGTGGACGAGCTTTTCGCGATATCGACAAAGTAGAAGGGACGCCCAATCCTTGGTTTCAAAAGTGGTTAAATCATCCCGACTTCGATGAGTACTACCAAGCCATGCTTCCCTATAAAAACGATTATAAAAAAATTAATATTCCGGTATTGAGCATTACCGGTTATTTTGATGGTGGCCAAATATCAGCGGTTGACTTTCTCAAGCGCCATTACAAATACAACCCCAAGGCTAATCATACATTGCTAATTGGCCCCTATAATCACCGAACCGCACAACAAGTTCCCAGTTCACATCACAGCAACTATCAACTTGATCAGGTCGCACTGCAAAAAGATACTGCTGAAATAACCTTTGAATGGTTTAACCATGTCCTGTTCGGTTTAGCAAAACCCAAATTGATCAAAGACAAGGTCAATTACCAATTGATGGGGAGTAATACCTGGCAGCATCATCCTTCGTTAGAACAACTGAACCAAGAATCTGTCACTTTTTATCTCGGCCCGCTAAATGACAAAGGCTGCTATTTATTACAATCAAATAAACCTGAAAAGCTGCAAAGTCATCAACAAGTAGTCGACCTAGCTGATCGAAAAACTCTGAGAAATGTGTCACCGTGGCCAGTGATCCAAGACCAGTTAATCGATAACAATGGCTTAATATTTATCTCCAAACCATTTAAATCGGATCAACAGCTAGCGGGTTCCATTACGGGGCATTTCTCGCTATCAATAAATAAACGAGATGTCGACATTGGCTATAATTTTTTCGAAATTGCAGCCGATGGCAAAGTGACTTTTTTAAATCATTATCAAAGCAGAGCGAGTTACGCCAAGGATATGGGAAAGCGAGAACTCTTAACTCCAAATAAAAAAACAATAATCCCAATAATCAATGCGCGAATGACTGCCAAATTGTTACAAAAGGGAAGTCGTTTGGCAATTGTGTTGAATGTTAATAAAAACCCTGATGCTCAGGTAAATATGGGAACTGGTAAAGACGTTAGCGATGAAACCGCCGCGGATGGTAAAGAGCCATTAGTCATAAAGTGGTTTAATGATTCAAAGATTAATATTCCAATTAAGCCTTGGTGATAGATTAATTATGCCCCTAAGCAGAGCTAAGGGGTGTTAGCTGAAAGCTATTTCTGGTTATTTCGCAAAATATCTACAATTCGATTGTAGTTCACTTCAGTCATAAGCCAAGAATTACCCCCACTGGTATTAACGAACTGAATAACCACCGTATCGATGTCTTTATGATAGCGCGCGATACTCGAATAGCCAGCCACTAAACCAGTATGTTCATAGGCATAAATTGAGGAGTAGATTGACTGTTGGGAATCACTTAACAGTGTTCCATCATTGAGTGCTCTTAGGAACCGACCCGTATCTTGAGCTGTGGCGACCATGGTTCCACCAGGCACAAAATGAATCCGGCTTTTAAAGTCCATATCGTAACCCATATCATAGCCACTCATTACTTTGTCTAGATCCACGTCGCTTAATATTGCATAAGTTTCATTGAGACCCAAGGGATCAAGGATTTCACTTTTAATATATTGCTGATGAGGATAGTCCAAGGTTTGATCGAGAATATTGCCAAGTAAAAGATAGTTAGTATTAGAGTAGTGGTAGCGTTCATCGGGTTCAAATTCGGCGGGGTCATCAAACACCAGCGCCAAATAATCATTTACGTTTGTCGACGAAATAGTCCAACGCTCAGGATCTTCCACCCAGTTTGGAATTCCACTTCGATGCTGCAGCAACATTCTAAGGGTAATACGCTCGGCGTTTTTAACTTTACCGACTAGCTCAGGGAAGTAATCTGCAACACTACTCTCCAAGTTAAGTTGCTTATCGTCAATTAACATCGCCGCTGCAACCGCCATGTATAGTTTGCTGATACTCGCTATTTTAAATAATACGTGCGGCTCAGCGGGTACTTTAAGTTCCCTATCTTTCCAGCCTGCGGCATAAAATTCAGCGGGCTGTCCCGCTTGATCAACATAGACAATAATCCCATCCAGCTGATAGTTAATGGCATCATCAACTTGTTGTTGTACACTTTTTGGCAAAGGCGTTATCCATACGAGACCCGCTTGCCACGGTGCGAATAAATAGATACTGCCGAGGGCAATCGCCGCTGCAAGTGCTCTTAAAATCCAGATCTTTTTGTTTGTTTTTTTCATATTAATTTTAGTTATTCATGTCGATTTGGTTTTATCTTCTTATCTTTCGCGTGCTGGGGTTGAAATTTACAACCTTGATAGAGAGAAAATTTCTGCTAATTTCAGACTAGTCTTTTTAATAGCGCATGAATGCTGCTAGTTAGACCTTATTTTCAATTTCGAGCTGCAGCTTCTCAAGCTCATCAAGAATTTTCATAAATTTGGCACCGAATTCGGTCACGCGATACTCGACTCTTGGCGGAACCTCGTTGTAAGAAACTCGCTGCAAAATGCCAAACTCAGTATTTTTGCGCAAACATTGGTTTAACACTTTGGTGGTTAACCCTTCTATACTTCGGACCATTTGTCCCGGTCGATTGATTCCATCAGCCAGCAGTTGGTAGACGGTAAGTGACCATTTACAGCCATATATGGTTTCAACCATCTTCGCACTTTCGCTTGGTGCTGTTTTTCTCAAATATTTTTTTTCGTTGTCTTTCATAAAGATGTACCAAAAAGTACCTACCTTACCAATATGTACTTACTTTTTAATACCTAGTTTATTCGTTAATTTATCTACAAACTTTAACACATATTGGAGAATTATAATGAACGCATTAAACACAGCCTTAATTATTGGTGGTACCAGCGGAATTGGCCTAGCCACCGCGAAACAACTCGCAGCGCAAGGCACCAATCTGGTTATTCTAGGAAACCATACCGAAAAGCTGGAATCAGCAAAGTCAGAACTCAGCAAACTTGCAGCCGGTACAATTGACATTAAGATGCTAAAAGCGAATCTGCTTGATCAACAACAGGTTGATAAGGTTATCGAAACACTGGTAGCAGACAATCGACACATTAAATATTTTGTTAATGCGGCCGGATACTTTAACCCTAAGCCTTTTTTGGAGCACCAATCGCAAGATTATGATACTTACGCCGGACTAAATCGCGCAGCCTTTTTTGTAAGCCAAGCAGTCGCCCAAAATATGCGTATCCATGGCGGTGGCTCTATCGTACATATTGGCTCAATGTGGGCTAAACAAGCGGTTAAAGCCACACCGTCATCTGCTTACTCAATGGCAAAAGCTGGTTTACATGCATTAACTCAGCATATGGCAATGGAGTTAGCCGATCACAACATTAGGGTCAATGCGGTCTCACCTGCGGTTGTGAAAACACCGATCTACGAGCACTTTATTGACCCGACCGAAGTGGATAAAGTCTTGACAGACTTTGACCAATTTCATCCAATTGGACGGATCGGTACTCCAGAAGATATTGCAAATAGCATTATGTTTCTTTTACAAGATTCAACGAGTTGGGTCACCGGCGCAATCTGGGATGTCGATGGCGGAGTCATGGCCGGCAGAAATTAGGAGAGCGCTACAAACTAAGGAATGAGTATGAGTAATTTAACTAATTCAGGTGTCTTGCTTAACGCAGACTTTGAACAACGTGTTGTGATTAAGCCCGCTGATTATCAGTGGGTTGATTCTCCAATGCCCGGTGTAGAAAGGATGATGCTTGACCGCATTGGCGGTGAAGTGGCCAGAGCGACCTCAATCGTCCGTTATGCACCACATAGTCAGTTTTCAAGACATACCCATGGTGGCGGCGAAGAGTTTTTGGTGCTTGAGGGCGTTTTTTCGGATGAGCACCAAGATTATCCAAAAGGAACCTATGTACGCAATCCAATTGGCACATCGCACACACCACACATTGGACCTGAAGGGGCAACAATCTTCGTCAAACTACAGCAGTTTAGTGAACAAGATACTCAACAAAAGGTGATCGAAACGCAAAACAAAGCTTGGCAACAGGGACTGGTCGACGGGCTTAACGTGATGCCTTTGCATGAGTTCCAAGGCGAGAATATTGCGCTGGTAAAATGGGAGCCTCATACTCAATTTAAGTCCCACCAACATTGGGGTGGTGAAGAAATTTTTGTATTACAAGGTACCTTTTATGATGAATACGGCAGCTACCCTCAAGGATCGTGGCTGCGTAGTCCGCACTTAAGTCAACACACTCCCTTCACCAAAGAAGACGGTGCGTTAATTTATGTGAAAGTGGGGCATTTGTAATCATTCAGCATTCGGCTGGATTTGCATCACTCACTTGTTAAGTTCACGTTTGGCGACTTCAATTCTGATGAACTCGGGGAGGTAAGACGGCGTGCAGTTCTTTGCAACAATATCGTCTTTATACAATGCCAATTTCTCACCGAGCTTAATGCATCTGCTTCGATACGCTGGCTCATGAATTCCTATCTGTCCAGCGCAAAAATTCATTGCCCATTGCACTATGGGCTCCGCGCTTGCCATATTCTTTTCCAAAGACGTTAACAGGCTTTCAGAATTATCAGGTGGTGTTTTGCCCATCCAACGAAGTCGTGCTTGGTGATACCAAAATAAACGACGCAACACTGCTGAAGGATGACTTTCCCATTGCTCCAACAGCAAGGTCTGCTTTTTATTCTTGGTAAGTTGATTGGCCATCATCCAGTCGGCTAGTTGCGTACATTCGCTTTCTTCATGTTGCAGCATGTCAGTAGCTAAATTCTGAATATCTTTCTCAGACAATTGAGCTTTATCAAGGATGAGCACTGCAAGCATGCGTGGAAAATACTGTTTGGTTTTCCATAGCTCCGAAGCTAATTCATGATCTCTCTTTATTTTTGCAGCCAGCTTTTTTAAGTCACCAAGCTTAGTATCAGCTGCCGTGATTTGGGATAGAACCTGCTTAACTTGGGTTGATACTGACATCTAACTTCCTCCGCTGTGACTAATACAAAATTTTTGAGAACACTCAATTCCATAAAGCGATCCAGGTCGGACCGCCGTAATTCATTGTCATCATTGAAGTTTTACCTCAATATACAGCTATTTATTCGCTTAAACTAGCCTTTTTACCCTCAATAAATCATTGTAAGTGACAGCAGGTTCGTTCATACCACATGTATCATCTATCAACTTAACATTTGTATTTTCGCGCCGATTAAGATCATATGCATTTCGGCCCGCGACCAGTTAGATCCTACTTGCAATCGCTTTTAGAGAATTACCTTCGACGAGTAAATGAACTTGATCAAAAACTATTTTTGCGACATCGATGAACTAAGTAGCAAATATTGCCTGTCCTATTATGACGATTTGCGCGAGTTATTTGCTCTCTTTCTTAAAGCACGGAAAAGTATTTCAAAAAAGCGGTTTTAAGCGCTTATTTACCCGTTGTATTAACACTTTGTTTATCTTTATCAATCAGTTGGCGAGGTCCGACCGATGAAAGTGAGAAGATTTTGAAGTAATTGGTGGCTTCAATCGGTTTTTCCTCGCGTAACACGATGAGCGCATCTAACACGGTTGACCATGTTGTTATCGCCGGTTTCCCATAAGTAATCGGTTGCGCTTCTATGCTGCCCAAACTTTCCAGCGCTAGGATGTCAAGGTAGCTAATTAACTTAGATGAGCCAGACAATACAGAATTTTCTAATCGTGATGGTACAATTTGCCTTACTTTGCCTTTCTCTCTACCATAGGATCCTGATAGTGCACTAAACCCGACGCTAAATACTTCTCCTTTATATAATTGATGTAAGTGAGTTCCCATTGGAACCTTGTTCAAGGCAGTAAATTTTAGATTTTTGGCAGCGTGGATAGTTGCACACCAAATAATAATTTTAGAGTCACTTGGCATTTGATTAACATGCCAGTTAACATTTTCTGCCATCGATTTATCGCGGTAATTAAAATAGTCACCCGTTTGGAAACTTAAATATTTATAAAAGTTATCAATTATAAATTGGTCTGTTTTGATTTTTTGATCCGGTTTGGAT
Source organism: Kangiellaceae bacterium (assembly GCA_965230525.1). GTDB lineage: Bacteria > Pseudomonadota > Gammaproteobacteria > Enterobacterales > Kangiellaceae. The sequence continues at coordinate 974,442 of OZ246008.1, read as the reverse complement.
TTAAACTGTTGCATGATGCTTTTCCGAATCGTATTAACACAAGTAAGGATTCGCTGCTTCGTCTTCTCACTGTAGGGGGACTCATCACTGTACTGCCAACCAAGATAGGTTAGTAATTCGACTTCACATTCTTCCTTTTGCGGTGATGATAGATAGCTACTGAGGTATCTTGGAAGCTCTTTTTGTGAATAGGGCTGGTTTGCACCAAATTGGAAGTCGATTCCAGCTAACTTTAGACTGCCATTGGTCGCTTTTTTGTGTAGAAATGTAATAAACGATTGCATTGTTTTGGCATTTGACCACATTCCTCCAATGGATTGAGCCAATTGATTCGAAGTTGACTTTTTTGAATGAATAGCGGTGGCCAAATTTGTAAATTCATAGACAGGGCTTTCAAAAAGAAGAAGGGAGAAGCTACATTCGTTAACTAATCGCTTAACCAGCTCAATTTTTAGTTGCATCGTTTTGCCACTTCCATGGTGTGAGTCTTCTCCTAATAAGACTATCTTTTTGTCGCAAGTATCATTGATGAATGAATTGAGTTCGTTGTCCTTATTATCGATTGTTAGAGCAACAACTAAGCTAGACAATGAATAGAGATATAGGAGAATAAAAAATTTAAAGGGTTTCAAAATGTTTCCTTATCTTGAATTTATAGTCAATTATACTCGCAAGCGTGTTCATTGAATTGATTTTCATTTTGTAACATTAACGCTAATAGTGCCTGTCTGTGTCATGCTCTTTTAGCGTCTAGATATTAAATTTTATAACCAGCAGACTTGTTGCGAATTATTAAATACATGATAATGCGCTGCATTACCTCTTGTCTAATAAATTTAGAAATGACAGAATTGAACCATTTTCGATGAAACACAAAGAGCAGGGAATACCTAATGATTAATCGAAGCGTCAAGCTAAGCCTTATTATTCTTGGTATTTACTTTTTAAGCGGATGCGAATCGCTACATAAGAACGATAAGCAAGTTATCAGTAGTAAATCCGCTAGCTTTCCAATACCCGATAAAGGCACTTATCACACCCCCATAACCTATCAAGAAATTAAGCAATCATTAGAGAAAGAGGGAACACTTAAACACCTTTCTAAGGTAGAAGAAGTATGGCTTAAAAGTGTTGACGTATTTCCAAATCATTCGAAAAAAGCAACCTATAAAGTCTCATTGGTTGGACATTGCTACAAAACGAAAGGAAGCGAGTTAACGTATTATATCTCGGGACAAAAAATTAGAGACAATTACTACGTAGCTTCTCTATCGGATGAGGGATGTTTTGACCGAGACGCCAAAGCTATTCATTTTGTCGGTTTTATTCATGTGAAAGATAACCAAGTTGGGCTCGTTCAATTTAAGAATATGACATCATTAAAAGTGCAAAATAAAATTTTTCTGGAATGGCTCAATTCGCTTTCCAGCTATAAGAAAAAACGCCTCGGCGTAGATGGCGACAGCGTATCAGGAATTAAAGCTTACCAGGCGTTTTTTAACGCCTACTACAAGGAAATCCTACCAACCACTAAGAAATCCAGCTTCTTGCCCAGCAGTGACGAAGGGGAATTATTACAGGATTTGCTCAGCAAACTTAAAACAAGAAAAGCAAAGGCTACAAAAGAACGAGACGCAAAATTACCGAAACAATCGAAAAACAGTAAGTCCAAAGCCAATCTACCGAAAAATAAAACTAAACAACAGAGTAGAAAGTCGGCAAAACAACTAGCGAGAGAGAAGCATCTATCGAGTAGAATAAATAATATTGATAATTTCTATTCAGTTGGCCCTAAGGGCATCGCTTACATCTCTAAAAAGGACAATCAATACTATACTTACAATATAGAAGGTGACATAAAGGGGCAGTTTAAAAAAAATGAATTGACGGGCAAAGTAAGTTGGTATCCGGACTCTCAGCAGGCGTTTTCAGTCGGCATTATAAAATATGTCGACCTGCCTCATTGCACTCATTGGGGTAATTCTCATTATACCAATGTTTGGACTTATTCTTACACGCCAGTAATAGAAACCATCAAAGGTGAATCTATTTATGCTTGGAAAGAAGGTTCAGGATATAGCTTATATAGAGTTCCAAAAAAGATCTGTGAAAGTGCTGGCATTAGACGCAAGACTTGCGAAGTAGTGCGATGTAATAAATGGAAACCGAACAAACCAGTGACTTATTTAGCTCGCTCTAAGAAAGACGCTTATGCGATTTACTATAAGCATTTTAAATAGGATGCCTTCATGTATCTAGGTTCTTATTCGTTTGTCATTATTTGTAGCTGAACAAAGTCATAGACGGCTAGCGAACCGAGCGCAATCAAACTGAGAAAAACCAACCCTACAAAGACCACTAAAATACCATCGGGGTCAACGCGCTTCGAAAACAGTCTACAAATGAAATAGCCAGAACCTTTGACCAACATTTCGAATACAAATTCTATAAAGAATCGACCAATAAATTTAACGACTCCGCCAAGAAAGTCGCCTGCTATTTCTCCAATTGGCATACATTTTCCTTTTGCCTTATGATTTCAGTTCGAGCGCCTATTATATGACTTGTATTCAAGTCCATCTTGAAATTTTCTTGCGTATTGAAATAGCCGAGTAATCAGTAATTATCCAGAATTCTTAAGTTATCTAATTTAAAAAAGTAGATTCTTTCGCTATCAATAAATAGACACCCAACCAAATAAACCAGACAATTTGTGATACACCAAATATTTCAGTAAACAAATCGTCGGGATAAACTGTTACAATACCGGCTAGCCCCACCAAACAACCAAGAAAGTTAAGCCAGCGAGGTAAGCAATTTTGCTTTATAGCGGCTAGGCTGATCAATAATACCCATAATCCTCCGACAATTTCATTTCCTCCACCTAAGCTTTCTGTAATCACAGAAATAGTGTTCCAAAGGTCAAGCGCTTTCTCTGGGTTTTGAGCTGTTAGATCGATCGCGTGGGATAATCCAATATTGGCGATCATTCCGGTGGCAATGACTAGCCCAACCCAGATTACGCCAAATAACGTACCTATTGTTGCTGCGGGATTATTGGCCGGTTTAAGTTTTTCATGTAATCCAATAACAAGCACAGCAAGAAGAATACCGAATACAACGTAAATTAAAAAATAAACTAACCAAAACGGAAGTTGAACTTCTTCAAGATAATTCATTTTCTCCAGCGCACTGCCATCTGATGGGTAGGAGAAGAATGCGCCAAAATAGATGAAGGCGAAAATATAAATCAGCCCTTTAGAAATAGCGGCGATCCCAGCTAACTTTTGTAATTTATTCATCTAATAAAAATCCATTGATTATCATTCAATCCTTTAGGATTGATGTCAATATTTAAACCGGTAATTGTTAATCTTTATATCGATAGTAGCAAGTACCACTATAAAAATAGCGCTCTAAATTTCTTAATTTTTATAGTCATCCTTGAAAAGAATTACGCGTCTTAAATGCGATGTTTTGAATGCGTCCGAAAGTAAGAATATCATCCAGTCCACTTGCTCATTACGCAGTGTTAACCGGAATCGCTTTGACTTTCCTGTGAAACCGAAGGAGGAAGGGTCGTTGAACACTTTATAATATTTTGGAACTTCACGTATTCCTCCAAGTATTTTTTAACTTCCTGGTTGCTAACCTTTAATCCTTGACAATGATCATAATCTCGCTCTACTGATGAAACACGATTCGCTATTATATGCTGACAGCCCCCACCTACATTTTTACCAAGGCCCTCTTTTTCGCACTGCGCTACTTCCTGCCAATAGTGAAATGCATCCACGGAGCTAGTGCAGGCCATATATGCATATCGGGAGTCCTTTACCACTTGGCTCCGTGCTTCAAGGTATTCCTTGGTCAATTCGCAGCCTTGGGCCAACGGTGAAAGAACAAGAAACAAATACAGTATTTTATTCATAGTGAACGCCGCGCTCTATTGAAATTTGGGAGCGCCAGCGAATAAATTATACGCAGCAGCGCTTTGTTAGTGCTCATACGAGTAAACCATGACAGTGTTTGAACCGCGATCCGCTTCCACAAGGGCAAGCACGAACTCGGGATTCTGGTTGATAAAGCAATAGAGATGGGTTTTGACGATAGATTAGACCTGTATTTATACACATTCCGGTACCGCAGTGTGAAATAAAGCCACCTTTAAAACTATTTGTCTGAATGCTTGTTCCAGACGGCCTAAATTCTATACCCGTCCCCCCAATTACATAATTTACCTCTACAACAGTAATTGGAAAATTGATGTGCTCATTATTCAGAAGAGCCTCATTATTATATTTCTTATACGCCTGCTCTGCTGTTTGTATGACTAAGAACTTAACAAAAAGGTGATCACCATTTTCATAATCAATTCGAAGTTCTTTCCCTTGTGGAGGCGAGTTAACATCTTTAGGCTCCCCTATATTCGTCCACATATTATCTTCGATCAAAGCCCTCTCTCTAGGAAGAACGCTTAGCATTTTTATATTTAATCTAAGGTAGCCTTCTTCATCGCGCTTAAACCAAATAACATCGTGCCCATCGATCTGTAAAACTTTTAAAGTTTCGTAATAGAAAATTCCACCAACCACAGCTAACAAGTCATTTCTCAACCAATCAAACTGTCCTTTTACTTTTTCAGCGTGAGCCTTGTTGTTTTTGAAAGCACTTAGCTGATCATTTGTGTATGCCCCCCCATCAGCTTTTCTATGGTGATGAGTGCAAAGGGCAATCATACCCTCGGGATTGTGATGATTATCAATGTGCCAAGGAGGATCGAAGTGATGCCATTCCAAGTATGGATTTGCACACTCGCCAATGGGACAGCCAAAGCCAACTTCATTTCGCAATTTGCGTATCACCTCAATAGGTGGGGTGCGGTTCATGCCTATCCTTGAGTACTAACGTTCACAGCAGGTGAGCGTCTTTCGCTTCACTTGCCTGTTCTTGTTAAGACTCATATTTCGACAAGTCCAATATTATTTGTTCAGATGGCTTGAGCGGACTGAAGAAAACTAAAACATGTTCTTTCTTTTCTTCATCATTTAAGCCACCCCACCAATTTCCATCTGAGGCGTACTTCTTGAATAGGGCGACATGGTGGTCTTCAGAATTCAATTCAAGCATCTTGACCCAACCATTCGCCTCTTCTTCGTTTCCTTCACTTCGATTCGCTTCGATAATTCGTTCTACAACTTCGTTTGCGAATCGTGCAATAAAAGGACTGAACACACAATCCGGTGCTGGTGGATTTTCAGCGAATTTCGATTTATAGATGAGCTTGTGTATAGCCATCAACTCAAATTTGTCTTTTGCCTCTAAGGTAATCATGATTCCCTTGTAGTCTTAACGCTGATTATTTTCAGTAAAGACACATGTACACCCATGCACTTTTTACCGAACTTTAATAAATTATTTAATTTCAACAGGCTACACTAGATTCACTAAATTGAAAACCCGCAAAACCGACACTAAACGCACATATACAGATTATCTTAGCCGGAGATTGTATTTATTTATCAATCACTTAAAACTCTTCTAGTATAAATTTTGGCAACCTAGGCAGATTTAAAAAAAGCTGACTAGGTTTCAACCAGCATTTTCTGAATTAATAGACTTTAAGAAATAAACAAATTACGCTCTTTGTAAAACTGAGTCGACTAATAATTAGAATAGATGATTTTAACCCTATCACTCACCAATCTCTTACAGTGCATTTACATAGCCCTATGCGTGTTTATAATCTTTGCGGTTTGGCCGCAGAAGCGGTTGCGTAGCCTTAATTACTTATTGGTGTTAGTGATCGTCGCGATGAGCTTTAACTTGCTAGAAGAGCTAAATATCACTCGTGACTACTATTTGATTACTCCTATTTTTCTCTTGGCAAAAGGCCCAGCCTTTTTTCTCTTTGTTCAAAAGCTTATTTACCGGCAACCAATAATCGACAGAAGTGCACTCTTGCATTTTGTTCCCATGCTGCTCGCAATCCCTTTTACCCAATGGCCCCAAATAGTGATTGCGGTTGGCACGATTAGCCAGCTAATTTATGCAGTACTCACTTATTTGCTAGTAAAGCGTTATCACGTGGCGAGTTACGCCACACAATCCCACGCTTTCTCGCTTAGTATCAATTGGATTTTAATAATACTTGTGGGATTTTTGCTGACCGAAGCAGCAGACTTAGTTCGACTGAATGCTCAACCCTACATCTCACTAAAGAGTAACTTAATTGGCCAGTTAGTCATGAGCTTAATTAGTTTTGCGTTGATAGCATTGCTATCGCTGAAACTATTGCACCAATCAGAGTTTTTTAGAGGGCTTGCCACGTTTGAAGAATCTCAATTGAACAATTCGGATAATGCCAAGTTGACTAATAGGGATGATGCGCGACAGTCGGAAGCAAGCGACGCATTAGCAAACAAGCTTGAAGCTGAAAAGCTTATTTTTGACGAGTTGAAAAAGGTGCTTATTGAAAAGGCACTTTATAAAATACCTCGACTAAGCCTTACCGATGTATCAAAGGCAACATCATTTTTAGAAAGAGACATATCCCGCACAATCAATTTGATTGGCAAAACCAATTTCTGTGAATTTATCAATCAGTTAAGAATCGATGCAGTTATCAAGCAGCTACCATTGACCGACAGGACCATTCTTGAAGTAGCATTGGAATCAGGCTTTAACTCAAAGTCATCATTTAACTCGGCGTTTAAACGCCAAACCGGTATGACACCCAGTCAATTTATAAAAAACAACACTTAATCCCAAAATTTCTGGCCTATTGAAGTGCAAGATCAAGATTCTGCACGCATTACCTCGGGCTATTCCCCAAAATTAACGCTCAACTAATCAACAGAAAGTTTTGCTCCAATGATTTCTAAAGCTCAAATTTTTAAAAGCCTAAAGCGCTCGTTTGCGTCTATTTTCCTCATTGTTTTTGTCGCCATTCTCGCCATATTTAACGTGAAATATATTAAGCCCAATGGACTTCAATCGGTTCAAGCCCATAATCAGTACGTGCTAGATAACGTAAATTTGGTCATGGTAGAAGAACAAGCGATCAAAAAGGCTCAACAACTCACTATTCGCAATGGCATCATTGAGGGCATTGCAGTTGCAGGATCTCCCGTGCCACAAGGTTTTGAATACCGTGATGGTAACAACGCCTTTGTCACTCCAGGCCTATTTGATATGCATGTGCATCATTTAGAACGTAAAGCATTGGCCTTGAGTTTAGCTCATGGCGTGACCTCGGTTAGAATGATGCGCGGCTATCGGATGCATTTGCTTTGGCGAGAGGAACTCGATCAAAATGAATGGCTTGGTAGTAACCTATACTTAAGCTCACCGGTCATGGCCAGCCCAAATAGTCATGCACTCAATCAAGCCGTAACTTCACCGCAACATGCCTATAAATTGGTAGAGGAGGCCAAAGCTGACGGTTTCGATATGATTAAATTATACGGCTACCAAGATGCGGCGCAATTCGAAGCGATTATTGAGCGAGCGAATCAGTTAGATATCGCCGTTGCAAAACACGGCCCTCACCCCGCAAAATGTTCTGATTGGCAATACCTTAACGGCTTACAGTCATTGGAACATGTTGAAGATATTTACCAAGGTCCGTTAGATTATCAATTTGATCATGTGAGACTTAAAGGGGTTGTCAATAAGATTAAAAATACGGGTGTTCCGGTGACGCCCACACTGGCAGTTTTTGATCATCTTACAAATTTAAGTAATGGCAAACAAAGCTATATAGATACACTTGATTTAGCTTACCTAAACCCAGTGAGAGTCAGTCTAGAAGAAGAACATGCTATCGCAAGGTGGCTAGCTGATACCCCGGAACAAAGTGCGTTTCACATTGAAAAGGGCGAGTTCTTAAAACAAATCGTTAAGGAATTACACCGGCAACAAGTCGATCTTTTAGTCGGTTCAGATTCTGGCATGATGTACATGGCAGCTGGAGTGTCGACACACCGAGAGATGGCATTACTAAAGCAATCTGGCTTAAGTGATTTTGAAGTCATTAAAGCCGCAACGATTAATCCGGCAAAAGCTCTAAAAATTGCTGAACAGTATGGCAGTATTAGAGTAGGCAAGGTTGCCGATTTGGTAATAACTTTGGAAGATCCCAGTGATGATATTGGACATTTAAAAACGCCTAACGCGGTGATTAAAAACGGGCAGTGGGTTGCAAGGGAGCAACTTGATAAATTGAAAGAGTCAGCCAAGGAACATCCTAATTTTTGGCTAACCAGTGCGTTGTTGATTGAGGATGTTGTTTATCGGTATTTTAATTATTAGAAGAAAGGTAGATGGTATCTACGGAATTTAATAATTCGAACATGAATTTAACGGCCTGGTACGACTTCGCAGCACTGTACTCTGACTTAAGAATTTCGATAAACCTAAATACTGGTCCACCATTAACTTACTTTGTCAATTGAACGGTTTTTAAAACCCGCGCGCTTTGCTGGTAGGCTTCGTTCACCGTTTTTAAATCTGAAACATTGGCAATTGCCCAATAAGCAATCTTGTCGTTTTTTACTAGATAATAAATCTGCAATGCAGGTTGTCCGTCGATATTTAGTGCAATTACCTTAAATGTTATCTCTAAGCCGGAATTACTTTTAAAACTTCCTTCATGAGCAACGTCAATGGCAGATGCTTTTTTCATTTCTTGAAGAATGCCTTTCCAATAGAGTTCTACTTTTTCTCCTCCTGGCTGCTCGTCGACCACCATAGTAAAGAGTGAATCTTCACCGTTCCAACCCATCACTAGCTTTTGATTTGGGTCGTACTCTTCAAGTAGTTGAAAAGTAACATCCAACCCCTTTGGTGCGACTGTAATGTATTTTCCTAGTTGCCATTCACCAGCAGATTCTTCTGACATTAGGCTAAAACTTGTCAGCAATAATACGATTGTTGTAAATAAGCTACATCCCTTTATCAAACTGTTTTTCACTTTTTCTCCCCAAGTTAGCTCTTTCTTTTAACGCTTTTTGTATGTTGTTTGTTGAGAGTAACACACCATTCTCAGTAAAAAAATTCCTACTTTAATACTAGCTCTCCAGGTAGGACCGCAGTAATTAATTGTCATCATTGAAGTTCGAACTCAATATACAGCCACTTATTCGCTTGAACTAGCCTTTTTACCATAAAAAGATATAGTGAAAGTGACAGCTGGTCTGTTCACAATACATTTATCATCTATCAACTTAATCTTTTCTGTTTTTAGGCTTCTAATGACCAATGCTTTAACCGATTGAGATCTCGTTTAAACTTGGTCAAAAATTACTTTTACGACATCTATGAACTAAGTGGCAAATATTGCCTGTCCTATTATGACGATTTGCGAGAGTTATTTGCTTTTTTTGAAGCACTGAAAAGTATTTCATAAAAGCGGTTTTAAGCGCTTATTTACCCGTTGTATTAGCACTTTGTTTATCTTTATCAATCAGTTGGCGAGGCCCGACCGATGATAGTTATTTTTATATGTACCTAGTAAGGTACTTATCGTCGTCAGAACAATATCAGCTAGAAGTCATAAGGACGTCAGGTTATTTGACAACGGATTGACTATTCTGACCGTCGGTTCAATTACAACTAATCGAAATGTCACAATTATTCAATATATCAATAGAAAGGGACTTCAATGTGGAAGTTCTTTGAATTCAAAGGAGAGGCAAACTATGAACCATATCAGTATTTCAATTGGTCTATTGTTTTCAATTATAGCTTTGAGCGGCCATAGTCAGGGTAAAAATAAATCACAAGCAGAAGAAAGCCATTATTTCGGAGAAAAACCACCTGGGCTGATACCTAAACTTTTTGATCCTAAAATAATCTCTCCTGATGGAAGGTTTGACCATGGTTCGTTTACACCAGATATGAAGGAGTTCTACTTCACTAGAAAACATGGAAAATATAAAAAGCGTGCATTTTTTGTTATTCGATATGAAAATGATCGTTGGGGTCAGGAATCTGAGACTGATATAAGGTGGCCGCAATTTTCCGCTGACGGTAATATCATGTATACGGGAAAAAAGTATAGAGAACGAACTGATACTGGTTGGTCGGAACCCAAAAGCCCAGGAGACTTTATTAACGATATGGCACATGGGATGTCAATATCGGCAAAAGGAACTTATTATATTACTGTCTATAAAAAGGGAGAACATAGTGAAAATGGCTCTATCCATTATTCTCGCCTTATAGATGGAAAGTACGAACCGTCAGTGAAAATCATTGGTCTGGGTATTAGTTCAGCAAAATATGTCGGCGGCTCTACTATTGCCCCAGACGAATCATATTTAATCTGGTATATGGATCGAAAAGATGGGTATGGGGATACAGACTTGTATATTAGCTTTAAGCAGGAAGATGGGTCTTGGTTACCGGCAATCAATATGGGCCCAACAATAAACACCGAAATGCCGGAAGGAGGGCCGCAGCTGACACATGATGGAAAATTTCTATTTTTTACTAGAGGAGAATGGAAAGTAAAAAAAGATGGAAGTCGTGATTATGTTGGGAAGAAATATTGGGTGGACACTCAGGTGATTGAAAGTCTCAGACCCAAATACTAAATCACGTACTTGGGAAGGGAAGCCACTAAGAGCTCCTACCATAACACTATGCAAGCTATCTACGAACAAAAGCCTTGTTAATTGAGGATGTCATTTACCGTTATTTTAATTATTAGATGCTCCAATGTGGATGGTTGGCTTTGGTAGAATAGATTTCGATTGATTAGATATTTACTGCCAACCAATTTTCCACCGATTTGAGTCTCTTAATTCCCTCCAATCGATTGAGTATTCTGCACAATTAATCACAGCCTCTAACACACATTCAATGACCTTTTGCTGTTCATCAAACTCTAATTTGGTGACAGTAAAATGCTTTTCTTTGTTAGCCACTTCAACCTTAGTCCATTTACTATTTAATAGTGCTTTAGGGTGAAACTGATTCATCATGATTTTGATAGCTTGGTTGACTAAACTTTACTTTGAAAAAGTAATTTGATTGACTTGCAGTGCAAATCGACCAGGTTGTTTTTTAGTCATTAGAAAACCAACTTCCCTAATTTCAGTCTCGGTCAGTAGCGGAGCATTTGGAATAGCTCGCCCTCTAAAGGTTGCATCAAAGTGATCGAGTCGAAATTGAATTGTTTGTCTTTCTCCCGACTGAGTTTTAAATTCGTGTTTATACGCCACCCGATAGCCCTGAATGTTGCTGGTTGTTCTCAGCTGGTAAGTTTGGCCATCACCAACGATATCAATGGTGACTTTAGTATACGCCTGATTAAAGTTGTTAATCGGTCGATAAACAGAGCTAAAGCCGCCATTGTTTTCTAGTGAAATTTCACCGCTAAATTTTGCGGTTTGCTGAAAAGATTGGAACTCGCCGTAAGAGCGACCTCCCATTACGCCATCATTGATAATGTACCAACGCTTCGGCTCGTTAGAATGCGCTAAATCGATAACCAAATTTTGCCGATTAACGGACTCTAATTCCCCGCTCATCGCCAATTTACCGAATAACCAGTTGCCTAAAAACGCCATGAACAAAAAACCTCCAAGCAGAAGTTTAAATTGAAATCGAATGTCTTTAATTTGGTTGAGTGATTTCAATTCAGTATCTCTTATTTAGCTGAGTGCTTAGATAAGTTTTACGTGTCATGGGGACTTTTAGATCGAAATGACAACGCTTACTAAACGCAACTGGTGAACGTACACGATCGCACGAATTATCACTTGCATACTGGTATGACCACCTGTATGTTATTAGTCAAACTCATCTAGGGTTCACTTTATGACGGATAATCAGCCACAAACTATCACCATCACCTGCAACGATAGGGTAAATATAGTCGGCTCAACTTATGCTCCAGCTGGACAACTCAAAGGCGCATTATTAATTGGCCCTGCCACTGGCATCAGGCGACAATTTTATGCAAGCTTTGCTAAGTTTTTATGCGCGCAAGGTTATGCGGTATTAACCTTTGATAACCGCGGAATTGGTGATTCCTTAACTGGTTCGGTTAAGAACAGCCCTGCCAGTATCATTAGTTGGGGCGAGCAAGATATGCCCGCAGCATTTGAATCACTAAAAGCGCATTTCCCTAACACTCAATATCACTTAATCGGGCATAGTGCAGGCGGTCAGTTAGTCGGGTTGATGCCTAATGCCCATGAGTTTACCTCGGTATTTAATGTGGCTTGTTCCTCGGGTAGTTTACGGAATATGAATATGCCGTTTTGGTTTCAAGCTCACTTTTTTATGAACGTTTTTATTCCGCTCAGCAACTTGTTGTTTGGGCATACCCGAAGCGAGCTTGTCGGTATGGGTGAGCCTTTGCCTAAGCGTGTCGCTCAACAATGGCGAATCTGGTGCAATGGCACTGGCTACGTTAAAACTGAATTTGGTAAAACCATTAATACTCACTTTTACGATGAGTTGACCCTGCCATCATTGTGGATCAATTCGGTTGATGATCCCATTGCCAATAATAAGAATGTTCAGGATATGATTTCGGTGTATTCAAATATTGATTATGAGACCTTAACTCTTGATCCAAAAACCTATCAACTAAAAGAAATTGGTCATATGAAGTTCTTTAGCAAGCGTTCGCAAGTTTTATGGCAGCATGTAATTGATTGGTTGGAAAAATTCTAATCAATTAAACCTCTGGTCGAGCTACACATAGATCGTTGGCATTTTATCCTCATTTGGCGGTAAAAATTTTATTACATTGAATGCGTGCTATAGCGCAGATCAAACTGATCTCAAATGAGGTTTTGAACGTAACTATAGCTCTAACCAATTCAACGTTCTAAACTAAATTGCAGCATTTTGATACAAACAGCTTTAGCCAAATGCAATCACGCTACCGGGCGAGATTGATCAATAGCTTATCAGGGTTCAAAAGTACGAACCTCATAGGCAGCATAGATCGGCACGGGCAAACTAATCTGGCCATTTTCAGTTCTGTCGTACATCTAGGAGCTAACCCAGCGTTAGTTGGATTTGTAATGAGGCCAGACATCGTCGAGCGACATACTTTCGATAATATTCAACAGACAAAACAATTTACGATTAACCAAGTAAATCGCGATTTTTTCAAAGCTGCTCATCAGACTTCTGCCAAATATTCCAAGCAACAGTGTGAATTTCAGCAAACAGGTCTAACAAAGTTATTCTTTGAAAACATCAAAGCGCCATTTGTAAAGGAAAGTCGATTGAAATACGCGGTTGAGCTTTGCGAAATTTTGCCCATTGTCAGCAACGGGACGCAACTCGTTGTCGGTGAGATAACTGATTTGTTATGTGACGCATCTGCAATTTGTGAAGATGGCTATATTGATATTGAATCACTGGGCACCGTTACTAACTCTGGACTCGATAGCTACCACCTTACCAAGCGGATTTCTCGGTTAAGTTATGCCGAACCAAATAAATCCACTCGAATAAAAGAAGAGCTAAAGTAACATGAAAGGTATCCATTTACTTTTGTGTTTAGGCTTATATTCGCTAACCTGTCAACCGAGAAGTTTTTTCCAATGAAAACTTGGCGGACACTCGGCTACTTAGGGTTATTACCGTTTTTAGGCGCTTTATCGGCTAGCTTTCTGGTACAAGAATGGCGCTTGAAAGGGTTGCAAGTTTTTATCTCTTACAGCGCGATAATTTTAAGTTTTTTGGCGGGTTCGCTCTGGCAAGTTAATACCAAAGAAAGTAGTGTTAAACGACAAATTATTAGCAATATGTTCTGTTTAATCGCTTTCCTTGCATTACTAGTTGAAACTTCACTGTCCTTAGTCATTTTGGCAGTTGGCTATCTGTGGTTATTTTATTATGAAAAATTTTTATCGAACACGCATGACTTAAATCATTACTTAAAAATGCGTTTTCACTTAACAGTCGCCGTGGTATTGCTACATGCAGTAGCTTTATATTTTTGGACAATGCTATGAGTTACCAGCCCGAGAGTACGAATTCAAATAGTTTAACTATTTTTTATGATGGTAAATGTCCGCTTTGCAGCGCAGAGATGCGCAGTTTGAAACGACAAGACACAAATAATAGAATCATTTTATTCGACTTGCACAATCCGCAACTAGCAAAAGAATATTCTGAAATTAATTTTTCTGAAGCAATGAAGATCTTGCATGGATATTATCAAGGTAAGCTTTTATTGGGGCTCGAAGTTACCCATAGGGCTTGGACATTAGTCGGTAAAGGGCTGTGGGTAGCCCCGTTAAATTGGCCCGTTCTAATAACAGTCTGTCATTGGTTTTACTTATTAATTGCTAAATATCGTCATCCGATTTCGACTCTGCTAGGCAATAGGCTAAAAATTGAGCCCACAAATTGCGATGGCAAAAAATGCTCTCACACTTCACCCAAAAGTTAATCCACTAAATTGCATCTACAGCAATCCTAGTCGCTGCTTCTTCGGCAATTTGTCCACTACTAATTGAAACGAATTATCAATCATTCGCTCAATTTCACCACTAGGAATCGTGCCATCTAAAATGATGGTGTTCCAAAGTCGTTTATTCATATGGTAACCAGGGATTACCGATTTAAAAATATCCCTCAATGCAGACGCTTCATCGGGGTCACATTTTAAGTTCATCCACCAATCCAGATTACCTTGGTCATCACCGTTACCCATTTTTCCGATGGCAAGCGTTGCAAACATTTTGCCTTTCACTTTAAATACTGAAACGTCTGGCCCGAATGGGAAAGTTTCTTCAGAGAAAGGCTTGTCCAGTAAATATTTTCTCGCTTGTTTATGATCCACTGTGATGACGCTCGCTAATTGGTTTGGTCAAACTAATTTTGTTGATTACCCGGCATTTTCGCAGCTTGATTCTGATAAACAATTTTGCCGTTTACTATGGTCATCAACACATTACCCTGAAACAACTTGCTTGGCTCTGTTTCTCCAAGCTGCATAGGGTCAATATCCAGCACGGTAATATCAGCCCATCGACCAACATCGAGTACCCCGGTTTGCTCTTCTCTAAATGCAGAGAATGCAGCCCATACTGTATAACCTCGCAATGCTTCTTCTGCGGTCATGGATTGCTCTGGATACCAACCATTTTCTGGTTGAAATTGTTTATCTTGACGGGTGATTGCCGAATGCAGCCCGTAAAAAATATCATGATCAGAACCCGGTAAGTCGGAATTAAACGTTAACAGCACATTGGCTTCGCGCAAGCTTCGCCAAGCGTAAGCACCTTTTATCCTTTTGCTACCCAAACGATCTTCAGCCCAAGTCTTATCTTCTACCGCATGCGGTGGTTCCATTGATGCAATAATCGACATTTTTGCTAAGCGAGGAATATCTTGATCACTGAGCACTTGTGCATGTTCAATTCGATTTCTTTGATTTTTGACTCGCGGGTTATCTTTATAAATAGCCGCCAAGTAATCTAACGTTTCACGATTTCCGGCATCGCCGATTGCATGAATCCCAACCTGAAAACCTGCTTTGAGTAAATCTCTAACAATATCACCATCAAAGCCATACCCGTCACCACTAACCCCTTTATGATCGGGCAAATCCGAATAGGGCTCTAGTAGTCTAGCGCCTCGGCTACCTAAAGCTCCATCGTAATAGGCTTTTACCGACCGAATATCTAACCAACCTTTGGGGTCGGTGTATGGGCCTTTTTCGATCCACTTTTTTGAGAGTGCTTTATCTCTTGCCGACAGCATCGCATAAACTCGAATAGGTAAATTATTTTCCGCCCGCAAACTTTCAAATGCGTTCATATGCTCTGTTGCTGCGCCTGCTTGATGAACCGCAACATAACCATCTTTTGCTAGCTGGGCTAAGCCGTCATAAACAAATTGTTTAAATTCTGATTCAGTAGGCTTTGGGATCCCGTCTTTAATTAAGTTGGTTGCGTTGTTAAGAAAAATTCCAGTTGGTTGAAATTTCTCATCACGAACAATTTCACCACCCACGGGCGCTTGCGTTTTGTCATTAATGCCAATCAATTCAAGGGCTTTAGAATTTGCCCAAATCGCAAAGCCATGCAGGCTTTTAAAAACTACCGGACGAGTCGGGAAGGCTTGGTCTAAGATCTGTCGATTGGGATAATTAGTTGCCCATGCCCCTTCATCCCAGCCTTGACCAATCAACCATTCATCTGCGCTCAAGTTCTTTTCGAAAACTTTGGCTCGCTGAATGGCTTCTTGTGGTGACTTAACGTCCACCAAATTGACGCGTCTTAACATTTCACCAAGTTCTTCAACATGGACATGCGAATCAATCAATCCAGGAATGACGGTTGCGCCCTGCATATCCATTTGTTGTGTGGCTTCATCAACAAAATCACCGAGCTTAGTATCATCACCTACATAAATAATTTTGCCATCTCTTATTGCCACTGCGGTTGCATCGGGATGCCAGCCACCATCATAAGGCGCTGTGGCCGCGGGAGTACCATCTGGATTTGGGTCGGGCCAACGTAGGCTATACACTTTGGCATTTTTTAACACCAGCTGCGCCATTGGTTTGGTTTCAACCTTAGACTTTGCATCTGTTTGCTCTTCTGGCTGCTGCTGTTGTCCACAACTGATTAATACCAGTGCAAACAAAAAAATTAGAAACTTACGAAAAGATTGCTTGATCGCTTTAACAGGTAACAAATGTGGCATGGTGTTCCTCTAAATCCAAGATATTTTGGGAGATAACACCATAACTGAAAATGAAATAAATTTCTTCTATCGCTGCTCAAGAATTCTTTGAAATCTTGTTTGTGATTGATAGATTAAACGCCGCTCGCCGTTGCCATTCGGCAGCAATAGCCACCACCACTGAGGTTATGACTAAGAAACCAACCCCCATTGCACTGATCACCGTCCACCCGATTACCACACCAAGCAGGGCAGCAAAAACGTAAGCCCAGTCGGAAATAATAATGCTAACAACCGCCTCTTTTGGCTGACGTTGGGTAGTGGAAAGCCAAACTAAGTAGCTTGCAAACAAAAGTAAGCCTAGCGCAGCAAGATATATCCAAATGACTTCATCCAGACCAAACTGATTAGCCCACCAATTTGCAGTGAGAAGCAAGACCGTTGCACAAGATGCAGAAAATAGAGCGTTAAATCGAAAGGCTAATTTAAGTTTAGGGTTTACTGACATTCGCGACACTCCATAGATTTATGGCTAAAAATTGGTATAGATGCTTTAAGAATACGCACTTTAAATAATTCCATTTGGAAATAAATACTTTAAAAACATATAGTATATTAAATCATAGAGCATTTTACTTTAAAAATCTATAGTAGAATGTTAAATTGAGTCCAATGATTAAACGAAGCCATAAACAAAACTGCTCGCTAGCCTTTGCAGCTGATATATTGAGTGAACGCTGGACTTTGCTGATTGTGCGGGAGCTACTGCTCAAACCCCGTCGATATGGCGAGCTATTAAATAATTTGCTTGGGATGGGGACTAATTTGCTAGCTACACGGCTGAAAGAGCTTAGTGAGTTGCAAATTATTGAAAAGCAACAAAGCTACTATCAACTCACTTCGACCGGCAAAGCACTCGAACCAGCTGTTTTAGGATTGATTCGATGGGGCTTGCAATTTAGTGATTCGCTGTCTGATGAAAACTATTTGCACCGACCCGAGTGGGATTTGCTCGCTTTAAAGTCATTGTTTAATCCAACTAAAAGCCAAGGGTTAACACTTTGTGTTGCATTCGATTTGCAGGGTGAAATGAAGCATAACCAAGCTGATCAAATCGACCTGAAAAAAGCCGTGGCGCAGGCATGGGTCGTTATTCAGAGTGAACAATTAACCATTCATTTTGACAAGCCAGCGCCGGCAGTGGATGTCCACTGGCAAAAAGGAATTACAGAACTGGCAAGCGTTAGTTCAGATAAAGTTCTAATAAACCCTAACGAAGCAAATGCGCTAAAACAGTTCCTCAGCGCATTTGATCCTATTGGTTAATCTGGCGTTAGGAAGTGCTCACATTAACAGTAGTTGTTTTATTTGCTACAAATAAATTTGACCCGTTGATACCCGCTTCAGTTTGCTCCATTTTTCTGAGCAAACTTTGATGATCATCATCTAACAAATTCACGTGCCCAAGTTTACGATTAGGTCTGGGCGTTTTGTTGTAAATAAACACTTCACCTGCGGATAACTTGTTTTTAACTTTTCGGCTAGCGCGATCGGCTTTGGCAAGGATTGCTGGGTCGTTAGCTAATTGAGATTGGTTAACTTCAGTTTGCCCTAAAATATTAACCATGCCCGCAAAGCGATTAAAGTGAGTTGGTCCAAGTGGTAAACCGAGTATTGCTCGTAAATGATTTTCAAATTGGCTGGTAATCACTTGATTGGCGGTCCAATGGCCACTGTTGTGCACTCTGGGCGCAAGTTCATTGACATAATATCCGTCATGAACCAAGAACAATTCCATTGCCATAACACCCACATATTGCCAGTGCTCAAAAAGCTTTGTTAGATCGGCTTCAATTGATTGAACAAGCGACTCATCCACCGACCGGTCGGGAGCAATCGAGGAACGTAAAATTCCATGTTGATGGCGGTTTTCGGTTAGAGGATAAAACTTACATTCGCCATTGGCAGAACGCGTACCGATCAGAGAAACTTCTTTTATGAAATCTATTTTAGGCTCAATAATCCAATTAATTTGTGGCGTTTGATTGAGCAGGTTATGAAGCTGCTTACGAGTTTTTATATGCCACTGATTTTTACCATCGTAGCCTTCTTCCGCCGCCTTGATCAGTACCGGCAATCCAAAGGTATCCACCGCTTTTTTGGCAGAATCTGCATCAGTGGCCGACAACCAAGGTGTCGCCGCTATGTTTAATTTCCCTAATGCCAATTTTTCTTTCAATTGATTTTTACAAGTCGCCACACTTTCAGGGGATGGGTAAACTTTGACATGCATCGACAATTCGAGCATGAGCCGGATATCTACATTTTCGCGTTCTACGGTTACTACATCCGGATAATCCAGGGCGTCGAGCAGACCTTGTATACTCATGGGACGATGCCAGTGAATTATTCTCCCTAAACCTTCAACACATTGAGTTGCTTCATTTTCAAGTGCTATGAAAGAAGTTTTAATCCCTAATGTTTTGCCAGCTTGTGCGAGTAATCTCGCGAGTTGACCACAACCAATAATTGCAACATGCATTATGCTACCTCCTCAGCGACATCGCTGGTTTGTTGTTCACGCCAAAGGCTAAGTTTTTCGGAAATTTTTTGATCACTTAAGGCGATTATTTGAGTTGCCATTAAACCCGCATTAAATGCACCAGCTCCACCAATCGCTTGAGTCGCGACGCATACGCCCCGTGGCATCTGTGCTATTGAGAGCAAACTATCCATGCCATTAAGTGCTTTACTTTGCACCGGTACCGCAATGACCGGCAAGATAGTCATAGCGGCCGTCATTCCTGGAAGATGCGCCGCGCCACCAGCACCGGCGATAATTACTTGAACTCCGCGCTGTTGGGCGGATTGAGCAAACTCATACAATCGTTGTGGTGTTCTATGCGCCGACACCACTTTTGTTTCGTAAGCGATTTGCATTGCATCCAGCAAGTTTGTTGCTTCTTGCATGGTGCTCCAATCGGATTGCGAACCCATGATGATACTGACTAATGGTTTAGACATTTTATTAACTCCAAATTACGAAACAAAACTAAACAACCAGCTTGCCATTAGCCAGTACAAAGGTAAGCCAATAACAATGTTAAATGGGAAGGCGACACCGAGCGATGCGGTCAAACCCAGTGAGTGATTTGCACTCGGCAGTAGACTTTTCATTGCAACAGGAACGGCGATGTAAGAAACACTCGCACTCAAAACAATGGTTAGGAAAATACCTCCCGCGGTGAAGCCAAGCAGCGCGCCAACCGCTCCTCCGATTACACCATTAATAATTGGCATTACCATTGAAAAAGCTGTTAAGAAGAGTCCGTTTTGTTTTAGATCTTTGATTCGTTCTGCAGCCACGATGCCCATTTCAAGAAGAAATAGCGCTAACACCCCGTAGAATAAATCATTAAACAGTGGCATCACTTTGGTCGCTTGGTCACCCGCAATCAAACCGATGAGCAAGCCGCCGAAGAGCAAAATCATACTCTGGTTACTAATGATTTCTTTTCCCCACTCCGACATCGACACATTGGAGTTTTTGTCCTTAGCGAGTAAAAATCCGACAATAATGGCGGGAAATTCCAGCAACACAACAAACAATGGAAAATAAGTTTCATAAGGGATATTGCGCGACTCTAACAATGCAATTGCCACTGCAAAGGTTCCAATGCTCACCGAGCCAAAATGCGCTGCAATGGCGGCTGAATCATTCTTGGAAAATGCGCCGACTCTATTCAAAATTGGAAACGCGATGAGTGGAAAAATTAGTCCCAGCAACATGATGGTTAAAGACTGAGTAATCAATTCAAATGACAGGTGCTCCGCTAGCGCCATACCGCCTTTTAAGCCTATTGCCAACATCAAGAACAGGCTTATTGCTTGATATAAACCTTTTGGTAACTTTAACTCAGAGCCGATTAAGCGCGCTGCTACGCCGAGCATGAAAAACAGTATCATTATGTCGAGTTGCACTTCTTTTTTCCTCTAGTCAGGTATAAAGTGACAACTCACTTTTGTTGAGGGAGTGACTTAGGTGTCCTAGCCAACAAGCGTTTTGGTTGTGCACGCTTAAATTGCAACAGGCTGAGCAAACATAAGCAGCCGCCTATTGCCACGAAAAACCAATTGGTCGATAACAGCGTTGTTGTCAACAAACCAATGGCGAGCAATAGGCTGCCGGCGAAAAAACAAAAGATAAATTGAGAATTGGTCATGAGAGCCTCATATTCCTCAGTCAGTGGATTCAATGAGGATATTCTTTCACGACTAATACATAGATAAAAATAGAATCTATTTGCTATTAATATTTATATAAATCTATATATTGGATATTGCAGAGGTGAGAGCTAAGGTTTTAAGGGGTTCATTGTTTTTAATTAGCTTGGCTAAGTTAATGAGCGGATCTGAAAAAAGTAATTATAGAGTGTCGATATAGTCTTTTGCCGGTGAGTTTTGCAAGAGTTCGGCGGCAATTTCACTGCCATCACTTTTCAAGAAATTGAGAAAAGTGGTTGCAATGTCCGAGAGCTGTTTGTTTCTAAGATAGACTAAGTACCACTTAAATTGCATTGGAAACTCTTTGATATCCAATATCGAAATATCCTTATTGCTTTCTTGGGCCAATGTGTGAACTGAAAGAATCGACAAACCAAGTCCCGACATTACCGAGTGTTTAATCGCTTCATTACTTTCAATGGTCATCTTTTCGTTGATGCTGTGCCCAGAATCCAGCAAATATTTCTCTACTGAATGACGCGTTCCTGATCCTGGTTCCCGCATTATGAAGGGCTCATCCGCTAGTGCTGCGAAATCAATATTTTTCTTATTGGCAAGCGGATGATCGGCTGGAGCCACCACCACAAGTGGGTTTTTTACAAACTCCAGCGTTTCAATATCAATGTCTTCCGGCGGATGGCTAAACACATAAAAATCATCTTTGTTTTCTCTTAAACGCTGGATCATGGAGCCTCGATTGCCGATGTTAAAAGTCACTTCAATATTCGGATATAGCCGACAAAATGGCCCCAGCAAATGCGGAAAGAAATACTTAGCGGTTGTCACAACCGAAAGTTTAAGGAGACCGGCTTGCAATCCAGAGAGACTGCCAAGCCGACTTTCTAATCGGCCGACGGCATCGAATATTTCCATTGAGCTGGCGTAAAGCTCTCGCCCCGCATCAGTTAAATAGAGCTTGCGACCTATTTGCTCTAGCAGCGCCACATTTAAATTATCCGACAGCTTTTTCAATTGGATTGACACCGAAGGTTGAGCTAAATGAAGCTCTTGAGCGGTCTGACTAATACTGCCGGTTTCAGCAAACTTAACGAAAATTTCGAGTTGTCTAAAAGTGCCTAAGCGCGCATGAAATCTGGAATGGGGCAGTGGCATAAGGTTATAACTCCCAAATCTTAGGACTTAATACATTTATAATAATAAATAGTATCCTTAATTTAAATATATTTTTATAAATATAAATTAAGCCGCATAATGGTTACTCAGGCTAACCACTGGACCCATTAATACAACCGTAATGTCAATGTACGTGTTTTTAAATAGAGACAGATCAATTTACTAAGGAGTAAGTTATGTTCAATAAATATTTTTCACTTCTAATATTAGTTCCACTGGCATTGCTCGCAATGCGTGCCGACGCGGTTCAGCCTTTATCGTCTGATCAATTGAGCCAACTTTGTGCAAACTACGAAAGTCAGCCACAAATCACTGAAAGTATGGAGTGTGCTCGTTACATAAAGGGATTTATTGATGGCGCTATCGCAGCGGACGCAGACATTGCCAAAAGCCAACAACAGGCCGATCGCCCGTTATCATCATTTAAGGAAAGAGCGATCCAAAACCGCATTGGTGCTCGCGTACCTCACTTAACTTTAGGTGATGAGTCAAACGGCCAGTTCTGTTTGGGCCATCCAGTCACCATTGCAGATGTGATCAAAACTGTGGCTACTAATATTGATGCTTCCAGATACCAAGATCAAAGTGCCTTAACTGCGATGCAAGAAGTTTTGCAACAAAAGTATCCATGTAGCACGAGTTAGCGTATATATTAGTTCAGTTCAAAATTTGCAGCTCACTCGGTGGCACCTTGATATCAGAGCTGTGTTTTTGCTTTAACTCAGGAATGGTGAGTCTCTAGGCTCACCAACAACTATTAGAAGGAAATATTGTCGTGGTTAATAAAGTTAAATATCTATTTCGAAGCGAGGCGTCTGGCGGCATTTTCTTAGTCGTGGCCGCAGTGCTTGCAATGATTATCGCAAACTCACCTGCGCAAGATTGGTATAAGTCATTGTTAGACATTCCAGTGGTGTTTAGCATTGGTACATTTGTAATTGATAAGGGTTTGCTACTTTGGGTTAACGATGGCTTAATGGCACTCTTCTTCTTTTTAGTTGGACTGGAGATAAAGCGCGAAGTACTCAATGGTCAACTTTCAGATGCAAAGCAACTGGTTTTGCCA
The DNA here is from genome assembly GCA_965230525.1 of Kangiellaceae bacterium. Lineage (GTDB taxonomy): Bacteria > Pseudomonadota > Gammaproteobacteria > Enterobacterales > Kangiellaceae. The sequence continues at coordinate 951,287 of OZ246008.1, read as the reverse complement.
CTGATTGCAGCCGTTGCTGGAATTGTTGCGCCAGCATTAATCTACATGTTTTTCAATGCGGAGGATCCCATTGCAGCTAACGGCTGGGCAATCCCTTCCGCCACGGATATCGCTTTTGCATTGGGTGTGTTTGTTATTTTTGGAAAGCACCTTCCACTTTCTTTAAAGCTGTTTTTATTATCGGTTGCAATCTTCGATGACATTGCGGCGGTAGTCATAATCGCCTTGTTTTATTCTGAAGACCTTTCAATGATTTCGATCTTGGTGGCCTCCATCGGTATAGTCGGTTTGTTTGTTCTAAACTTTTTTAATCTCCATATTAAAGCTGCCTACATTCTAATTGGTTTAGTCGTTTGGGCGGCAGTTTTAAAATCAGGGGTGCATGCAACCTTGGCCGGTTTTGCGGTAGCCTGGTTTATTCCGCTAATGTCTAAGTCTGATTCCGATGAAGACTCGATGCTGGAAAGCATTGAACACTCACTTCACCCTTGGGTTACTTTCTTTATTTTACCCGTATTCGCGTTTGCCAATGCGGGTGTTAATTTAACTGGTGCGAGCATGGAGACTTTACTCAACCCGGTGACCATTGGTATTGCTCTTGGATTATTCGTTGGTAAACAAGTTGGTATATTTGGCGCTTGCTGGTTGGCAGTGCAATTGAAGCTAACTCGATTACCCGAGGGCACCAATTGGTCGCAACTTTACGGTGTATGTTTACTTTGCGGAATCGGTTTCACCATGAGCTTATTTATCGGTACCTTGGCTTTCGAACATAACGGTTTATTTTTACAAGAAAGCGTGAAAGTAGGCGTGTTAGTCGGGTCACTATTCTCAGCAGCGCTAGGTGCTCTAGTGATTGCCAGAGTGAATAAAAGCTATTTGAAAAACAAAGACAAAGACGACTCAATTAAAACTGTGCAGTCGGATTCAAAAGCAACGGCCTAGTCACTAAATGTTTAGTTAGCGAATACTTAATCCGTTCAAAATGGAATGAATTAGACTGTCTATCAACGCTTGGACTTTAATATGATTGATGTAAATAATGTTTTAAGAAATTTGACTTCTAGCTCCGCTGCTAAGGGATTTTTGGGTGGCGTCGCTGGCGGTGCCACAACCAATTTACTGACAAGTAAAAAAGGGCGTAAGGGTGCTGCGAAATTATTAAAGTATGGTGGCGTTGCAGCAGTCGGAGCGATTGCTTGGAAAGCTTACAAGCAATATGCCACTAACACCCAACAAACTAATCAGCAAAGCTCTAGCCAATCAGACTTAACCAAAAAATTAACGCAAACCCCGAGTTGGCAGGGACTTCAAGCGAGCAATTTTAGAAATTTAGAAGGTGGCGACCAAGCCGAGCAGCAAGCACAATTTGTACTTAAAACAATGGTCGCAGCCGCCATGGCCGATGGTCATGTGGACGCCACAGAGTATCAAAAAATATTGAGCAAAGCTGACCAAATTGGCTTGTCCCTAGAAGAAAAAAATATGCTGTTATCAGAAATGTCTTCTCCAATGAAACTGGAACAAGTGATTGAACAATGCGATTGCCCTCAACTCGCATTAGAAGTTTATACCGCTTCACATTTTGCCATAGACAGCGAGCTAGATAACGGCAGAGCCTACCTCAATTTGTTAGCAAGAGGATTACAAATTCCCGATGAATTGGTTCACGCTGTAGAGGAACAATCAAGCAAGATTTAGTTGCCGTTGGTTTTAAATTAATTAACGTTTTAATGACACAGGATTTCAGGGAAGCCCCAACCTTCAGCGACGGACTGAAGTCCGACCTAAAGGGGTGAATTCTATCTTTGTAGGTCGGTCTTTAGACCGATAATGGAACTAACCTTAAACGCGATGTTTGGGAAAGCCCCTAGACTCAATAAAAGACTGAACTAGAATCTACCACGACTAATTGGACTATTTTGAAGTCGCAACCCTATAGCTAAACCAAAGTAAAAAGCCACCAACGGCGGTTTGTAAAATTCTTTGCAAAGTTTGGTTGGCAATCGCTTGTTTAGACTTGGCGATGAATTTGACCATCATACTAAACCATAACAGTGCAATTAAGGCGTGAATTGTAACTAATCCAGCCGCGCTCAACAATGCGTCCTGTTTTGTCTCCATAAATTGTGGAAATGCCGCAAGATAAAATATTGAAACTTTAGGGTTTAATAGGTTGGTTAATAGACCCTCGAAAAAACTGGTCCTATATCTTCGTGGCGATAATAAGTTTACTCGGTGCTGACTATTCAAATCATGGACTTTTCGCTCGAGGTTTTCATCAACCGAATGTCCAGTGGCCATGCTATTTATCGCATTCAAAATTGCCTTTCCACCTAGGTAAGCAAGATAAATTGCGCCTAGAATTTTAATAACCAAGAATAATTCTGCTGAAGAAACGATAATGGCGGAAACGCCTAATGCCGACAAAAGCCCATGCAAATAAAAAGCGACAACAATTCCTAGTACATTGACATAACCATGTTGTTTACCAGCTGTGGATACATTCTTTAAGATTAATGCGCCATTTGGACCGGGCGACATCACCATTAAGGAAACCATAATAATAAAAGCTAAAATTGAATTATCTAGCAAAATATTTCTCCCATATTTTGAAATTTATTTTCAATCACTGTTCCCTTCATTCTTACCACACCCAACGCCAGTTTGAAGCATATAATCTGCCAATTGCTTGGCATCAAGATCGGATGAATTCTTTAGGGCAATGTAAACACCCATTTGATCTGCTATTCTTCGCTGCTGACCAAGTTTATGTTTTGCTTCAATGCGTGATATTGTCACTTTGAAGGAGGTGATAGCCTTGCAGAGTTTTTGTTGATAATCGACAGGCATAACACTTTGGTCATTTAACAATTCTGCTTCATACTTTTTCACTGTTTCTTGAACGATATGTAATGTATGACTATCGTCGAGAATTTCAATTTTTCCGTAAATATGAACCGCTGCATAATTCCACGTAGGAACCGCAGGACCACTTTCATACCAAGTTGGCGAAATATAACTGTGAGGCCCATTAAAGATGATCAAAACTGGTTGACCATCAAGTTGTTGCGATTGGGGATTAGCTTTTGCTAGATGGCTATAAAGCTCTCCGTGCTTGCCAACCTGAGAGTCAAACAAAAAGGGCAAATGACTGGCTTGAAGGGATTGCGAAACCACAATGCCAAATCCGTGAGCATGAATAAATTGCTCGATTTGGCTAGCTGGTTCCATTCTTAGACTGTTTGGTACATACATACGATTTGCTCCTAGTCTCGGGTGGTGATTTGGTTTTGCAAAGTTCTTTTTATTCTTGGCCATTGCTGTTCGGTTATACTAAAAATCGCCGTATTTCTTAAACTACCATCAGGTAAGATTCTTAAGTTTCTTAAGATCCCTTCAAAAGTTGCGCCAATTCGTTGAATTGCATTTCTCGATTTTTGGTTCTTTTCATGCGTTTTAAACTCTACTCTTACCGCACCAAGCGCTTCAAATGCGTGCTCAAGTAATAGGAATTTTGCATGGGTATTCACATGAGTTCGCTGATGGCTTGGAGCAATGAAAGTAAAGCCTATTTCTAGTCCTCTGTCTTGTTTGCGAATTGAGCAATAGCGAGTTGAACCAACCAGTTCACCAGATAATTGATCAATAATAACAAACGGTACATGATTTCCTTGTTGCTGTTGGTCGAGTGATTCTTGGATCCAACGTTTCGCCGACTCTTTAGATAAGCAGTGATTTGGCACTACCCATAACCAAAGTTGAGGGTCATTGCCTGCGTGATAAAAAGCCTCTGTATCGTCAATTGTCAGCGGCCTGAGTTTCACTTTGTTGGTAGATAGCTCGATTGGCTGGGGGTTAAAGCTTGGTCGCGATAGCATAAGTCAACTCCTACTCAAATCCTTCTCAAGAAGAGTCACTAAACTCTCGCTATTGTTTGAGAATGGCCGCTTTATGGTGATAGAAATGCCTATTCTCCAGCTTTTTGGTATAATTGAAACAACCAGATTAAACTATTGGACTATACCAGCGTTATGAGTCGGTTAATATTGGAGCTCGACCACAGCATTGCTTCGCTCTATTTAAAAATCGCCTCAGCGATACGTACCGCCATTAAAACTGGACAACTTAAACCTAAGGAGCCTTTACCCTCAGCTCGCGAGCTGGCTAGAACTTTGGACATCAATCGCCATACTGTAATGTCTGCCTATCAAGAACTTATCGCCCAAGGTTGGCTAGAATCTATTGAACGAAAGCATTACCGCGTCGTATCTTTTTTGCCAATTGATTCAAGCCAAGCAAGCGCAGTCAAAGATAAACCCCAAACTCGGTTTAATTGGCCCACTAAAAAGGCATTCGAAACCCTGTTAATCAACAAACCAACGAGCGCGTTTCGGTATAATTTTGCGGGTGGCATGCCAGACTTGAATTTATTTTCATTCAAGGAATTTAAATATTATATGAATCAAAGTTTACTGCGGCCAAATATTGATTCCTTAGGCTATGGTAATAATCAGGGGTCAGAGTCATTTATTCAACAACTAGAAACTTACCTTAGAAGAATTCGCTCAATCACGGATAAAGAAATTATAGCGGTAAACGGCACGCAAGAAGCTCTCTTTCTGGTTGCGCAACTACTACTTAACACTGGTGATCGCGTAGCGGTTGAACCACTTGGTTATCGACCAGCTTGGAATGCATTTAAAAGTGCCGGTGCCGAGTTGGTTGCCATCAAGCAGCACCCAACAGGAATCGATGTCGAGCATTTAAGAAAGCTCATTGTCCGCAAAAAAGTAAAGCTTATATATTTGACCCCACTTCATCAATATCCAACCACCATCACCCTGCCAATCGAAGAACGAATGGCTATTTATAATCTAGCAACAGAGTTTGGTGTGATTATTGTAGAGGACGATTATGACCATGAGTTCCATTACGACAGTCAGCCGTTGGCACCTATGGCTGCAAGTGACCCGAACGGACAAGTGATTTATCTGGCTTCCTTTTCAAAAATTATGTTTCCGGGGAGCCGTATCGGTTGTATGGCTGTCGACCCTTCGTTAGTGCCTGCGTTATTAAATTATCGAGCAGTGATCAATCACAAACCCAATAATTTAGTTCAAGAATCAATCGCACTATGGATGAAAGATGGCGCATTCGAAAGACATTTAAGGAGAATGACAAAAACTTACCAACAACGAAGGGCAGCACTGGTGAATGCCTTGGATCAATATATTGATGAAGGTATTGAACTCAATTACCAACTTCCAGCGGGCGGCATGGCAATTTGGTTGGACATTAAAAATAATGCGACAGCGCTTGAAAAATATTGCTTAGCCAATGACATCTATTTACAAACTGAACATCAATTTCATTTAGATAAAGAAAAAAGTCAAAATCGCTTTGTGCGGTTAGGGTTTGCGGCAATGGAGACAAAACAAATGCAACAGGGTTTAGCGATTATTGTGGATTTTTTGAGAAATAATGGGTCAAATATAAGGTAGGAAAATCAAACCCTTTAGACCGACACTGGACTCAATTTCGAAAATCGATATTTCCGGGAAGCCCCAGAGCTCATCGACGTGCTGAAGTCCGATCTACTTTAAAAATTAACGCGTCTTTGATTATTGCTTTATGAAAACCTCTTGAACGTTTGCTATTCCCGAAGGAAGGTGCAGTTGGTCATCGTACAAACACGCTTGAACGGTTTTGTTACTTTCAATTAGCAATTCATAGCAGTTTTCATTTTTAGAGGTTATAGTAAAAGTGGAATCTGATTGAATACCATCATAGGTTGAAGTCCAAACATTCCCCTTTATTCTATGCGTCATTTTACCAACTAGATTTCCAAGGATGGCTTTATGTTTATCGCTAAGAGTCATACTCTTAGAAACATTTTCAAGAGTATGGCTCTTACTCGATACCCACACACCATCTAACTCACCTTCGTGGCTGTTACATGCTATGATAGATCCGATTAAAAATAATCCTACTGTGTGAGACGAAATTTTTTTTATCATATTTTTTTCCCTAAATAATAATTTTTGTTTAAGCATTTGCAATGAAAGACTGTCTTGATTCAAGCTGTTTTATTGAAGATTATTTTACTTGATCAAACTGTCCAATTTCTTATAACGCTCCACAATTGATTTTATTTCATCGTCTAGCCCAGTCATTTCCCAGCGACCTAGGGCAATGGGAATACTGCCTATTGAATTCAACCGGTCAAAAAATTCTCTTAAATGAAATTCTTTCCCTTGAGCTTCAAGTTGGATAGCGTAATCAGCCATTGTTCTTTCAAGTAGATATTTTCCGGTGATATAGCTAGTACCATAACCGGGCTGTCTCATGTACAAGTGTTGTTCAAAAATAAGCAGGTCTTGCTCGACTTTCATCCAGCCACGGGGTGTATTGTCAGCATGAATTTGACCGGCTTGTTCCATGGTCATTTGATTTGCGTGAGCGTATAACGAACCTAGCCCACGCGCGGCGCGTTGTGCGATCATTATCCAAACAATTTCTCTCACTCGCGGATTGTCATCATAAAGTCCAGCATGCATAAACATTTCCTCTACCGCGGTTGCTGTGCCTTCATTGCGACTATCAAAAATGTTATAGAGTAATGCTTCGCGTCGAATTGGGCTTTTATGAGGGGTATTATCCATGCGAGCCAACTCAAACCAATGGTAAAAATGGGAATAGAGTGGGGTTGGGTCGAGATGTGCACCAATCCAGAAAAAGTTTCGCTTATTGGCTGGTACAAACTGACCTAAATGTTCATTAAGAGCGGGCTCAAAGTAATCAGCTACTGTGACAATTTCTTGGTCGCGTAAAAAAGCGATAAAGTTCTTTGCAGAGCGCTTAGCTAGCGCATTGTACTCAGCTTCATTAGCAGCAGGGATCAACTCTGGTAATTTTCGATTGCGATGCTCTTCCAGTTTAAGTGTTGACCATGAGCGATCAAGCTCTCGTTTTAGTATGGTGACTTCTTCTTGCCAATTTAAAGGTACTAAATGAACATTGTTCATATACCAAGTGTAATATTGCTGTCCTATGCCCGAGGGACCGGTTTTGTTAACTGACTCTTTGCTCAACCAAGCAGCAAAGTCTTCACTCGATTTTGTGGCGTCATCCACCAGCTTATGAAGCTTTTTGTTATCCAAATTAGAAATTTTGTTTTTAAGTTGTTTGAGAACTTGAACTTGAGTTCGAATATCACGAATGCCTGCTTGCCATAACTCTGCCGCGTTTCCTGTCAAATTTGTTTTGGCTTGTTCGTTAATAGGAGCGATTTTTTCTAAATCGGATATCAATCGCTTTTGTTCTTTTGCCGAGAGTGGAAATTGGTAGGTCCATAGTTCTGTTACGCCGTGATGAGTAGGTCCTTCATGTGCAGGTACATCACTTCGATAAGTCCAAACTGATTTATAAAACGCTGGGTCTCGTTGCCATGGTTTTAAAACTTTGTGGTTGAACTCATAACCATTTAGCTCGGCCCACAAGATAAACCAGTCTACTTTATGATTAATTGGCCAACTTTTCTTATCAATTGCTAAAAGTTTAGCGCGAATTGCCTCAAACTCTTTGTATCGTTTGTTAAAGGTCTGTTGACGATAATCCGGTGCACCCTTATAAAGCGGTGGCACTTCAAAGGCACGCCATTGCTTAAACAATTCGGTCAGGCCTTGATAATCATTGGAGATTGCTAAGCTGTAATTGGCTCCCGTCAGAAAGATTAAAGTGAATAAAAGTTTTATTGATTGTTTTATGGAACTTTTTGTGAGGATATTCATGGCAACCTTTATTGTATTGATTAAGGAGGAGTTGACTACTAACGCATTTAAATTGCGCTAGCAGTCATAAGAACTATTTTAGATGCTTATCTAAAAACTCAACGTAGGCTTTAGAGGCCGTAATTCGATTAACTTTCTTACGGAAACCATGGCCTTCATCTGGAAATAGAACATACTCTACCTCGACTCCATTTTTACGGATTGCTTCAACCATTTCGTCGCTTTCGACTTGAAGAACCCGTGGGTCGTTAGCCCCTTGAACGATTAAAACCGGATTTTTTATTTTATCGGCATGAAATAAAGGAGAAATTGCATAATGTCGATCGGAATCAGTTGCGGGGTCACCCATTTCATCATACAAGGCTTTTTTAAATGCTTCCCACCAAGGTGGTATGCTTTCTAGTGTTCTTTTCCAGTTAGTAACACCAAATATATTAATACCAACTTCAAACTCATCGGTAAACGCCATTCCCGCCATAGTCATGTAGCCGCCGTAGCTACCACCGATAATGCCAATTTTTTCTGGATTAACCCAATTTAAAGTTTGTAGATACTTTTTGCCATAGACAATATCTTGCAAATCATCTTCACCGTGCTTTTTATCATCAAGATGAAAAAATGTTTTACCGTAACCCGACGAACCGCGATTATTGACGGCAAAAATGGCGTAACCTTGATTGACTAAGTGTTGAATAGCTGCGCGATAACCTTTACGAGATTGTCCTCCAGGCCCACCATGAACCCAAACTAATGCTGGTACTTTAGCGTCCGCGTTCGCTTGTTTTGGTTTATACAAAATGCCGGGAATTTCCAAGCCATCAAAACTTTTAAAACGTCTCACTTCACTAGCGACTAGATGAGACTCATCCATTTCTGGATTTAAAGAAGAGGTCAAACGTTTTGCCGAGTTTGAACCAATTTGGTAGCTATAAAGATTGGATGGCGATGTATCAGAGTTAATATAGAAAACCATGCGTTGACTATCATCAGAAAAATTAACCCCTCTTAGATCACCGGCTGGTAATTTAGGCAGTGAAATACTTTTACCGGTGGCAACTTCCGCAATATCAATTCGTGTTTGCCCGTCGTCATTAATTCCAACAACCCTATATTTTCCATCATCAGAAAAATAAACAAAGGATACATCCCAGTTAGCTTGGTAAAACATTGATTTAGACTTATCGGCAAGCTTTAAGCTCCACGCTTGATTAAACTCTCCAAATTCATTGGTGGCATAAATCAGCTGCTGGCTATCTGGCGTAAAAGTGTAAGCATTGTGACTTACATTTCCAGTGTGCTCGGTAATAAGTTCTGGCGATTTTTCTTTACTATAAAGATCTATCAAATATAGATTAGAATCTGCATTACTTATGTTTCGATTGAGTACTAACCATTGACCATTAGGGCTGACCGTATCAAGCGAGAGGTTGTCAGTATTTTTATAAACCATCTCTCGTTGATAATCTTTAATTGAGTAGCGGTAAAGGTCAAAGGCTTTGGGATCCCTTTCATTTGTCGCGACAAAAAAGCCGCTGTCGTCCTCTAACCAGCCGTAAAAACTAGCCTTAAGATTCTCTCCAGGCGTTAGATCTTTGGTAGTACCATCGATTTCTCTAACAAATAGGTGATTTAATTCATTACCGCCTTGGTCTGAGGTGTAAAGAATTCGCTCATCTTTTGGGAACCAACTAACGCCGTATATTGCATCAGTTTTTGAGTCAGTTAGTTGCGTTGTAGGACTTCCGTCAAGTGGATATTTGTAAGCATTAAAAACCCCAGTTTGGTCGCTTGTCACCAGAACTGCGGTGGCATCATGGTTTATTGAAGAGCCAAATACCGTGGTAGTTTTAAAGAAATCTTCAGCCGAATACTCTTTAAACGGTACAGACACCTGCTTTTCTTGGGTTGGTACAGCTTGTTTGGCTACTTCAGCGACTTTTTCAGTTGCGGACGAAGCATCTTGCTCCGAAGGCTTACAGCCGCTGACTAGTAAGGTCAGTAGCGACCCCGTAAGTAACAATGTACGTGTCGGTTTCATTAGCGAGCTCCATTGATTCGTTTTAATTGGTTATGACAATACTGCTGCTAGAGTCTTATAAATTCTTTTAGCTGGCTTAATGTAACGGATAATCGTATTAAATTCTATGCGTAAGTCTTTGAAACCCGATGAAATTTATTGATATGAGGAATGGCTTTCCGTAGAAAACGAGCGCACTCAAGCAGGGTTGATCTGGATTAGTAGCGGAGCGCAGTCCGACCCTCAGCTAATTCGCTTCTTTATGAAGGTCGGTCTTTAGATTGAAATTAAGCTTGTTTAAGCGCTTCTTGATATTCCTTTTCAGAAATATCCATCTTTATTGCTCTTACAAAATCAATGGCATCATCAATATCTTTACGTGCGATAGATAGGACCACTTCATTATTATTACATTCGGGAAGCTTTTCGATTACGCGTAAATCATCGACTTTTAAGATCAGCTTGTTACCGAAAAGACTTTTCTTGTAACTTAATTCCAACAAGTGAGACAGTGGAATTTCAACCTCATTAAGCCCCGATTTAACAACACCTAAAATTGCGTCGACGGTTTGAAATTGAATTTTGATAATCTCATTTTTTACGCTTAGCAGCCCTTTAGACTCCGCAAACCCTTCTAAGCTGTCCGCTAATTTGACCGGAATGGAAAATGATTGCATTTAAAGCCCCCTCTAAACTTTGTCGCTATTAAAAAATAGTCAATGCATCTTTTGTAGCATGATGACTAGTCTACCGATAGGCAACGCACAAACTCTACCTTTATTCATTTCAGAATGTGAACGGATGTTAACAGGGGTTACCAAATAGCAGGGTTTATATGATAAAACCCTTGTAATTGCTGGTACAACGCAGAATGCTGTCGCTGCATGGCTTGTGGCCGCTCAAAAAACACTTCACTAGCAACCGCGAAGAATTCTGCGGGGTTTGTTGCGCCATAATGATCAAGCAATGAATCCTCGCCTCGTTGCGCCTTACGCTGTAACTCTTCAAACTCTTTCGATAGAACCTGTGACCAACACTGTTTGTTTTTATGTTTCAAGAAGGGCGCGCCGTTAGCGATCCCGGTCTCTTGATCTAACTGATGAGCAAATTCGTGAATCACCACGTTGTGCCCATCGTTAAAAACTTGTGCACCATGCTGGCTGTCTTTCCAAGAAAGTATCACTTTACCTAATTCCCAAGACTCACCACTTAAAACTCTTGCTTGATTCTGTAACACGCCAGCAGAATCATGAGTGGCATGTCGAGTGATAAACGCGGCAGGATAAACGTAAATCGATTTCAGCTTGGGGTAATAATTAGTTTTTCGATTAAGTAGTAACAAACAGGCCTGTGCTGCGATTGTGACTCTAATTTCATCGTTTATTTCAATCCCTTCAAATCCGTAGAACGTCTTTTCTTGCAAGAACACTAAAACGTGTTGCTTAAGTTGAAGTTGCAAATCTGCGGGCATTGAATAGAAAAAGGGAACGTTTCGCTTAAGAATGGATCGCCACTCTTTAGGAAAGGGCTGCGATTTGATTTGATTGCGTTTAGATTCAATCCATCTTGGCTTAAAAAGTATATAGCCAATCAAACCCACAACGGCCAAGCCGATAATTATAAGTGGAGACATAGAAGTTCCCGTTAAAGTCGAGATAACTTTAATTGTGACATATAATTGAAAATCAAGTCGCCATAGCGCTTAATGGGTTAATAAATGAGTTTTGAGGATTCAGAAACAATGAATCATTTTAGAGACAAAACGTCGTTGGTTCTACCGTTAGCTCTACTGACACTAATATACTCATACACTAGTGAAGTAAATGGAAAGGAAAGAATGAACCAAACTCAAGGACTAAGAATTCAATTAAGCCATGATGCAGCAAATGATAAGAATAAACTGAGGATTGAAGGAAGTTTTTCAGTTTTTGTTAATTGCGGCAGTCAATATGCCATTTGGTCTCAATTTCCAGAAACCATTATGTTTACTATTAAGAATCTTGAAAGTGGACAAGAGTATGAATCAATTGATAATCATTTGTCTATTTCTTGGGATGGTAATCAAGTATATGATGAATACTCTCAAAAGCCATGTGATCAAATAGTAACCGAGAAATTTAGCATAGCTGTAGATGATGTTTATTTTAAAGATGCTCTGGAAGATGTGCTTGGAAATATCGAATTAACTGCAAAGTATCTTGAGTTCACTTCGAATAGTATCAATGTGAAAGATTCGAAAATAAGGTTAAAGAAGTTCTAAAGAAGACGCAAATAAAGGTTATTTGATAACAGTTTTAACTTCCACCACATTTGACTTCATTGCTCCAAGAGTAGCATAAACCTGATAATTAGCTTCCGCTATCGGTAATCCTAAGTCATGAACTAAATCAAAATTAAAGTGATTTGTAATTAGTGCGTTTAATTCGGCTTCATTTCGAGTTCTTTCAGGACTTTCGTTTTCAAAATCTGGTGGTAAATCAAAATCTGGTCTAGGCATTCTTGCTGAGAGTATAGCTTTGGTCTCTTGGTTAATAGCCACCAATGCTACGGCTTCGCTAGTATCACCATTTAGACCAAGAGTTTTATATTGCGTCCGGATCAAACCTGCGACCATCAATCTTAGCGGCCCATAAGATGTGCCTGATGGCCTTGGATAATAATCCTTTAAATGAACATTCTTTGGCCATTCTACTATTTTGGGTGCATTAATTAGAATTCCAGAAAATTCACTAAAGAACTTGTCGTTTAGTTTTGGTGAGCATTGATTTTCTTCTGAATTCGCATTGTAAATTTTACTAAAATCACAGTTTTCAGGAATTTTATAATGTTCATTTTTCATCGGCTTCTCTACTGATGCCTTTGACGCAAACAAAGCGCAGAATAAAAATATTTTTATTTGTAGAGTTTTGATTGTAAAAGCAACAAGGTATTAAACTGAGACTTTAACAATATCAGAAGTGAAGGTTCCTATCGAACACATTATGTAATAGTGATCACCCTCGGTAAACGATATCTTTTCAAACGCATTGAATTTAAAATAGCCACTACAACTTTGTCCATCGTCTTGAATGTCATCTTCAAAAATCACATAGTCCTTAAATGGGCGAACGACTGCACGAGCACCACCCATTGTGACAACCAATATTATGTGTTTTAGCATATCAGCACCTTGCACAGTAATACCAGATTGATGATAAGGAACTCTGAATTGTCCTTGAATCATCAAAGTTTCTTTACTGTTTGTCTTTGAAGGATTTTCAATTGCTATAAAGTAATTATTCTTAATCATAACTATTAGACTCAGTAACTAAAGAGGCTACTTCTTTACTCGCACTTTGACCTCTCTCACATTCGACTTATACTCGCCTAGAACTGCGTAAACAGTATAATCCGCTGTCATAATTGGGAGTTTTAGGTTTTCTATTAAATCAACATTAAATAACTCTCGAACATCACCTTTAGCGATATCTTCCTCTGTTTCGCCTTCAGGTAACGGAATTTCAATGGGGTCGACTTTAAATCCGAAAAGACTCATATAACCACTAAACGTTTCTGCAGTTTTTTGATTGATAGCAACTATCAACACTTTTTCATTCAATCCACAGTCTTTATTTAATGTGCCGACTGGTACTTGAAGTGAACCTGCCAACATGATTCTTAGTGGTCCTTCTCGATGACCCGCAGGTGTTACTATGAAGTCTTTGAGGTCTAAGTTACCATCTAGCTCCACTGTGATTGGAGTATTAATTAAGATTCCTTGAAAAGGGTTAAAGAATTCTGGTGTAAGTTTTGGAGAGCATTCGTTAGCGTTAGCAGTATTATTCCAAACTGTAGAGAAATCACATTGTTCTGGAATTTCATAAAGGCGACTATGCATATTTTTCGACTACTCTTAGTAAAGCATAAATCGAAATTCTTGCTTGAATATCAATTGTGTTTAACGTGCAAGATATTTGAAGTAACAGAACCAATGGAACAGAGGATGTAATAGTCACCCGGCCCATCGAAGAGAATTTTTTTGAATAGATCAATATTGAAAACACCACTACAGCCCGAATCATTTTCTTGGACATCATCTTCAAAAGCAATAACATCTTGAAAGGGTGTGACAGATTGATAATTTCCTGAGCGAGTCACCACGAGAATGATGTGATTTAAGATTTCAGAGCCGCGAGTCAACAGACCGCTAGCTTCATATTCGATATCAAACTTTCCATGAATCACTATTTTATTGGGGTCAGCTTTAATCGCCGATATAGCTTCGATAATGATTTTGTTTGAACTTTGTTGATGTTCTTTCAAGGCTCGAAGTTCCTTTTAGCATATAATTGAGCGAAAAATTTAAGAACTCTAATTTCAATCATTCCACTTTGGTGTGAATAATGATTGAATTGGATTTCATTTCTCCGAGTGTTGCATAAACATTGTAGCTGGCATTAGCAATCGGCAAACCTAAATCTTGCACGAGATCAAAATTAAAGTAACTGGTAATTAGTTTATTCTGCTCTTCTTCTGATAGCGGGATTTCTTCCATACCCATATCAAAATCGGGTGCAGTATCGACGTCAGGCTTTGGCATTTTTCCTGAATAACTTTTTGCCGTTTTTTGATTAACCGCAACTAACAAGACCTCTTCCGAAGCCTCACCCTTTAAACCAAGGGTTTTATATTCTGTCCTAACTAACCCTGCAAGCATTAATCGGAATGGTCCCTCGGAAGTTCCCCACGGCCCTACTGGATAGTCTTCAGGGTTTCCATCTTTAGGCCAAACCACTTGCTCCGGGCCATTAATTAAAATTCCCGAAAACTTGCTAAAGAATTTATTATCGAGAATCGGAGTACATTCGTTGGAATGGGTGTCTCCATTTAGCACTTTACTAAAATCACAATCTTTAGGTATTTGGTAAAGTTGGTCCGCCATTAGGCTTTCTCCTTTGTTGGAAGTATTAGCTTTGCACGAAATTAATATAACGCATAAGTGAGCTAAAAGTATGATCGGTAAATGTTTCTTAAATTCCATTTAGAAAGAAAGATCTAATTTTCTGACTACCGGAGTACAGTCGCTACAATAATCGAGCGGCGAGCTGGCTGCTGAAGTACCGGTCGCACCAAAAAGCACGCAACCTGGCGTGCCGCTCCAGCTATTTGTGGTTGCATTGTAAGTGACAGCCCCTTCTTCGCAATGAGGACCTTGATGCCCCTTATCATTAACCCCACGTTTCTCACCGTACAAATGCGGCGGCGCATCTGGCAGTTTCGGATTAGGGTAAGTAGCGTTGGGCTTATCACCAAATGCCACCATACCCATTCTATGTCCTACTTCGTGATTCCATATTACGTCACTAGCAGATGGCTGTTTATCTTCAAACCATGCTTTAGTACAACAAGTCGTTAAAGCAAATCCAGCACCACCCCAACTAAAACCACCACTAAAGCCTTTTACTCGATTCAACTCAAAAGCAAAATCTAGCGTACCACTCGTTTGCGAAATCATATTATCTAAAGTAGATCCTGGATTGATGGTTACTTCTATCTCTTGATAACCGCCATGAGTTCGTTTTTTGCTTCCACCTATACTGACATCCGAACGACTAATTTGAATTGATTGACCGGCCATAGCAGAAGGTGAAGAACTAGAAGTATTTGGAGTAAAGCTCACAGCTCCATCAATAAACCAAACTTTAGCCAGGTCATCATCATCGTCCAATCCGTACCATAAAAACTCGTAACCCGATAAAACGGCTAAGGTAATTTTTCCGGGTATACCTGCCGCAGTAGCAGCGCCTGCTGCCACACTTGGTGTGATCGATATTTTCGGATTAGCCGGACCACCTATTGAATGAGTGAGCGTTTTAGTTGTGCTTTTAAACGAGGCAATATAATTTGATAGTGCCGTAACACAGCCAACCTTTTTTTGCGGCGCGGTTAAATCGTATTGAGAATTTACGTCCGCGGCAAAACCAACATGAGTAAACCTACCACCGGGACCAGAGTTGATGCACTTGCGAAACGGAATTTTTTTATCCGTACCCGCTTTACTTAAAACAATATGATACTTCGCACAATGACCTTCCATTTGAGTAAGCGCATAGGGCGTGACTTTGCCGTTAGAATCCTCCATGTGCATAAACTGATAATAAAGTTTTCGCTTGGCCTCTATTTCCTGACTGGAGACAACCTTTCCGTTCGCATCCTTTGCTTCAAGTTTATATTTATTCCCACCGGCAGCCGGAAGTTTAACAGTATCACTCATAACCACTTCGGATTGGGTTCCTAAATCTGCCGCTCCTTTGGTCATTTTGAAATTACTATTGCGTCCTAATTCTGCCGTCGTGTAGGTGACGTTATCTGAACCCGAAGGGGACACTTTAACTTTGTAAGAGAGGGGCACACTGCCCGAAGCAAACGCGGTTTTTATTTCTAGCGCGCCACATCGATCGATACTTCCAATATCAGAATCAGCCGCATAGTCACTATGCTTGTCCAAATTAACCCATTGCACCAATGCCATGTTCTACTCCTTTAGATAATCTCAATTTTGGTTATTTGGTTTTCTTCTGGACTTGGTGGCGGAGGCACAACAATAGGTGGCTGAACCTCTGGAATAGGGGCAGTATTGGCAACGCCACCTTTATTTTGAATCATCATATCGGCTAAACGCGGAACGTTTTTTCCTTCCACTTTGACATCAAAAGAATAATTAACAAATTCCGCTTTACCCTTAATTTTGCTACTAACAACGCCTTTCAAGGAGCCTGGCTCATCGCCGGTACTGGTTTTAAAATTGGATCCCTTGAGCATTATTGGGTTGCCGTCCATTTTGACCGACTTACTCCCCTTAGCAGTATCTGAAGACATCGCAATATTGGGATAGGGGATAGGAACCGGCCCTCCAGGAGTCGGAGTTTTACAAACATCAGGGAAAACAGTGACAATCCCATCACTGGATTTATGAACAACAGTTCGATTATTTACATTAATAGTTGCAGCCATGTTACTTCCTTTAAATTATACTTTATCGCAACGCTTTTTTAGTACTTTTAAGCCTTTCTAGGAGCTTTGATGATGAGCGCTCCGCGCCGACCGTCATCATTAGCAGTGGTCAATAATAGATTGTTGGTGTCGGTTTGCTGAATTCGATCGATTGCATTGATGATCAATAACCCGCCTGAAGCTGCACCCACATCACCACAACTGTCTGCGGGATGGCTAATTTCGGTATCAGCGCCAAACCGATCACCTAATCGTGTACCAATCAACCCAAGTTCTTGGCTTGCATAACTCTCACCGTTAAGGTCACAGCCGATCATGGCAAAATTTTGATCACTTGAATCGGCTGCAAGCGCTTGTCGAATTGCGTCAGTCAAACCTTTACCGCTACTCGCTCGCTCAGAGTAAATGTGATTAGGTTCGACACCAAAGCCAACACTTCCAATTACCGCTAAAATTTCAGCGCCTCGAGCAAGCGCATGCTGCTCGGTCTCTAACATTAACATTGTAGCGGCCTCGCCCGGTATGAACCCGTCTACATTTCGGCTACTTTTTAACCGCCAGAGCTTATCAAAATGGGCCATTCTACTTTGCAGCAAGTAACTGTCCACGCCACCCACTATACATTGCTCTAATTGCCCATTTTTTAAAGATTCCATGGCTTGGTTTATCGCGCTAAAAACACCAACATGAGCATCGCGATTAGTGCGAGCATTTTTTAGTCCAACTAACCCCATGTGACGTCGAACATCAGTTAACCACAGATCGTCAAGTGCTAGTTTTTGCAATCCACTTTCAGCCTCTGGCAGCGCCACCAAGAGCCCAGTTTTAGACAACGCTTGTCTTTTAATGTGACTTTGTGCGAATAACTCTTTTAAAGCGGGAATGATCAATTGATTAAAACGTTCTAGGTTGTCGACATGAAACTCAACAAACGGGGCAGCTGCAACATAGGCGGGTAAGTCTTCGTCCCATTCTGGGTCCGCGGGGGTACATTGGTAATAGCAGTGCTCAACAAAAGGTGTAATGCCAGCTGCGATTGCCGCTGTACTTTGCTCTACATTGCCACCCACAGCCGTAACCGCTCCCATTGCGGTAATCACAATTGAGTTATTTGTTCCAGTCTCAGCATGAGTCATTTTAGTGACGCCTTTTAATGGTGACAGAGTCTAAATACAGAAACTTGCGTTTGATTGGGATAGCCGCTCTCCAGGTCAACATAACTCGGTTCTCGTCGGGCTCAATGACAACCGTATCGAGTTTCGCTATAAAATCGGCTTGTTGTCCTCGCATACTTGCGGTGGCGATTAGTTGTTGATTAGGGAGCTGAAATGAAAGTAAGCCTGATTCAGTAGCATTTTTGATCGTCATCACTTCATCACCTACAAGTTCAGGTGAGATGCATAAGTTGGGATGGGCAGCATTGAAAAAACGAGCGTCAAAGTCCAAAGGTAATAGTGGCATTCTTTGTGATTGCCAGGCTTCATCATAGCTTCCGGCCCAAGTAAGCCGAGGTTGCCAGTCCCTAGCTATCGCTCCAAACCCAAAGGGCTTTGGCTGGCTATCTTCATCGACGATTAAATCATTTGGGTTTTCGAGGTTAGGCAAAGCCAATCCTTCGATAGGATTTGCTTTTTTAGGGATAAAACCTTTGCCAATCGGATTAGACGGATCATATTCGAACGCTTCGCTGCCTTGTGGATCAGCATGAGGATCACTTCCTCCAAAGGCGTTTTCATAGGTAAGCGGCATTTTTTGTAGGCTTTCTGGCCGACTAGGCTGCCAAGTAAGACCCTCTTTTTGCCAAAAGCGATTACCAAACACTCTGACGGTATGCTGAAAATTACCCGCCGATAAACTAACATCGAATTGATTGGTGGCCCGTCCACCGGGAGCATAACCGTGCCCGAGTAATATCAAATCGGTGGATTTTTTAACTAAAGCGAGATCTGTGGGGTATTTAATGCTGGATTGCCCCGGCTCACCATAATACTCATCAGCATGTTGAATTGGCGCTTGCTCATCACAAAGGGTCATTCCTAAATGGTCACCACAGGGATTGAAGGTGCCTTTAATGATGATAATTGCATAATCTCTACCGTGCAGGTCTTCATAGGGGTGTAATTCAGCGTTAAACGGTGTTT
This sequence comes from Kangiellaceae bacterium, assembly GCA_965230525.1. Taxonomy (GTDB): domain Bacteria; phylum Pseudomonadota; class Gammaproteobacteria; order Enterobacterales; family Kangiellaceae. The sequence goes on along the minus strand of OZ246008.1, from coordinate 932,343 downwards.
GATTATTGATTTGTAGCAAATTCTATTTTCCTTAATCTAACCTAATCTGATGCGCGCCCAGACTAACTTTAAATTCGCGCTTGCTTACTTCAGCAGGAGCTAACCTAAGACTAAGTTAGATCTTAGACTATTTACCGAAAGCTGTACAAAACACTTATCTGAAAAAGTGAATTAATTCAATCTGTCAACCAAGCGCTAAGGCATTTCTATCTTACACAAAGTTATCCTTGAGCTGTGTATTGCTAAACTTGGTCTATTTCTTGCTCAACATAGTAATTTATGTCATTAGCTGGAGTTACCAAATGGACTACCTAAAAAAGCCTTTATTCACTCTCTTAGCCGCGATATCGCTTGGCGCAAGCGCCACCGATAAGCCCTTAAACGATTTGGAAAATGAAATCTTGGCAATGGATAAACGACTGTTTGACGCCTTTAACACCTGTGACCTAGGCATAATGAGTGACATATTAGACCAAGATTTGGAGTTTTATCATGACAAGAGTGGTCTAACTGACCATTCTCAAACCATGACATCAAGTGAAAACAACTGCAAAGCCAAACTAGGATTAACAAGAACCCTGTTACCTGAGTTTACTGCAATTTTTCCAATCAATAAGTACGGCGCAATTCAGGAAGGACGTCATCAATTCTGCCACCTAGCTAATGGAAAAAAGGACTGTGGCATTTTTAAATTTGTACATATTTGGAAATTGCATGACCAACAATGGACGATTACTCGGGTAGTAAGCTACGACCACTAAATAAGTCGCATTTCCGCCATCAATCTTATTGCTATAGTTGACAGTGATTTTTGCTTCGATAGACTAACTCGAAATTGAAAATGTGTCACAGTGGTAATCTGTCTGAATCGATGGCTTGGAAACAGAAAAATGCAAGAGCAAGATAAAAAGTCCGTTTCGTTAGTTCTTGGTAGCGGTGGCGCCAGAGGTTTAGCCCATATCGGGGTAATCCATTGGTTGGAGGAGCATAATGTTGAAATAAAATCGATTTCTGGCAGCTCCGTAGGCGCGATGGTTGGTGGAGTCTATGCTGCAGGTAAACTCGATGAATTTGAGGAGTGGGTTAGGGCAATCACTAAGCTCGATATTATTACTTTACTTGATATCTCTTGGCGAAAAAGCGGTTTAGTCAAAGGTGAAAAAGTAATTAACACACTTAAAGAGTTAGTAGGCGATCTCACCATCGATGAATTACCCATTCGCTTCACTGCGGTCGCATCGGATATTCTGAATGAAAAAGAAGTTTGGATGAATTCGGGTAAGCTGTTCGATGCCATCAGGGCTTCAATCTCATTGCCGTTATTCTTTACACCCTTTCCTTATCGCGGCGTCGATCTTATCGATGGTGGAGTACTCAATCCAGTTCCAATAGCACCAACTTTCGGTGATGGTAATGATATTACTATAGCGGTAAATTTAGGTGGCCCTGTGGAGGTGGACGACACTCACCATCCGGAAACCACTGACAGTAAAAAATCTAAGTCGCAACGCAATAGGAAGTCCTCAGCACTGACAAAACGGATAACTGGATTTATCGAATCTCTTAAAGGCTCTTCTGATAACGGTACGCACAATAACTGGGGGGTTTACGATGTTGCTAACCAAGCCTTCGACGCGATGCAAAGTACGATTGCTCGACATAAATTAGCGACATACCCCCCTGATTTTTCCGTTGAAATCGCTCGCAATGCATGCGGGATTTTAGAACTGAACCGAGCGGATGAGATGATCAAACTCGGCTATCAAAAAGCTGAGGAATATTTAAGTGAAAAGATAAAGTGAGCTAATCGGCTTAAATCAATTGTTAAAGCTGTTGCGCTTAAGACTAAAAAGAACAAGCTGCAAAAGCATAAGAAGTCAGGTCTTATAGCTAAACAACCAATTTACCATACTAGAAATTTACTGGGTTAATCTCATATATTTTCCGAGACTCTCTAAAACATTGCTTTGCGGCCGCTTAAAATCTTATCCGATTCAGCAACATGACAAAAAGTTATTTCCCTCTGACTAGCAATTTGTTCGATACTTAAACAAACTAACCCAAAAATACTCTTAATGGAGAAGACAGTGTCACAAACACAAGGCCTTGTACAGGAACCGCAATTCATGCGTTCCCAAGTAGTTGCTCAACAGCCGAGTAGCTTAACAACTATCAAACTCACTCTCAATAACGCCACTGACTTTCTATCGTCTTTCTCCAATTTCTGGTCTTATCACTCATCTCGACAACTCTATTATTATTTTAGTCACTAAACTTTAAACCCATTTTGGCTTAAATACGATTTAGCTGAATAGGCTCGATCTTTGCTGCCGAAGCCCAAACCAACACACCTATATTGCCATCACTAATTGATGGATTAATTCGAGACTTATGCTCATTGCGAAGCACATTCTCGACGACTAATTTTATACAGAGTAAAGACATGACTAATCAAACGCTTGCACAACTAAACAAAGTAAATAACGTCAATATTGAATCCGAAAAAGTATTGATGACCCCAAGAGAATTAAAAGAAAAGCTGCCCTTGCCACCTTCTAGCGCCGCTTTTGTTTCTCGGTCTAGACAACAAATTGAAGCAATATTAGACAGAAAAGATACCCGTCAGCTCGCCATTGTGGGCCCTTGTTCAATTCATGATGTGAAATCGGCTAAAGAGTATGCCCTTAAACTCAAGCACTTGGCCAAAGAAGTTGAAAGCGAAATTTTCTTGGTTATGCGCGTCTACTTTGAAAAGCCTAGAACCACAGTGGGGTGGAAAGGATTGATCAATGACCCACACTTGAACAATAGTTTTGACGTAGAAGAGGGCCTTACCATCGCCCGCGATTTGCTATTGTGGTTAGCCGAAAATGAAATTCCTGTCGCCACCGAAATGCTCGATCCCATCAGTCCGCAGTACCTTTCCGAGTTAATTGCCTGGACAGCTATAGGCGCTCGTACCAGTGAATCACAAACCCATCGAGAAATGGCCAGCGGACTCTCGATGCCTATTGGCTTCAAAAATGGCACCAGTGGTTCATCCGGTGCAGCACTTAATGCGATGAAAGCCGCTGCCTCTGGGCATAGCTTTATGGGGATCAACAATTTAGGACAAGTGACCTTATTGAATACCACTGGCAATCGTCATGGGCACGTTATTTTGCGCGGAGGAACTCAACCGAATTACCACCCTAATGATATAGCCGACTACGAAGCCAAGTTAAAAGCCAGTGGATTGCCCAACAATATTATGGTTGATTGTAGTCATGGCAACAGCAATAAAGATCCTGCAAGACAACCTGTGGTCCTTGAGAATGTCATCGAACAAGTTGTTGATGGCAACCAATCAATTATCGGCTTTATGTTAGAAAGCCACTTGCACGCCGGTAACCAAAAAATTCAAGATGACTTATCCAAATTGCAATATGGGGTATCCATTACCGATGGGTGTATCGATTGGCAAACCACTGAAGAAACTTTGATCAAAACCGCTCATCTTCTTAAAGAGACTAACTTGCAAACCAAAGCCCTAAGAAATGGCATCACGTTTTAGAAAGCTTTTTATAAAAAGGATGATTTTAAAAATAGACTATCTGAGGGCGGACATCGTTTAGATTAGTCTTAATTATGAATGCTCTAAATTTGGCGAGATCCGAATTTAAAGCTAAGTAACAGCCGACCTAAACTGTCGGCTGTTTTAACGCTTAGTTTCCTGAGCGGTTGATTGCTTCCTTACCGTTATAAATTAACCGAGTCGACCAAGGAATGGGGTTTCTCAAAGCATAGTGAGCCATGCAACCATTTTCCGCCTCATCAAGTAAGTCTTTAATACTTTCTTCTGGTTCAGGACTCTCAATGATCACGTGAGTTTCGACCACATCGCATCCACCATTGGTCATATAGCCATGATCTCGCATATGACCTAAATTAGTTCTAAACACGATCCGTTGTTCCAATTTAAGACTATCGACCTGAATTTTTCGAGCGGTCAAAATATCGGTCAAATGAGTCATTAAACAGAATCCGATGCCGGCCGAAAAGAATGCCAAAGGCGGTGGGGCAGTGTCTTCACCCACCGGTGGTTGCTCATCACAATAAAGCTTTACTGGACTAAATCCCGGAATATTCACCGACACAACACCGGTTTTACTTTGCTTAGTTCCAGCTTCCGCGCTTAAATTCACTTCAAACCGATAAGGTTCTGGGTGGCGTGCTTTGGTGAATTTTGTTGACTCATATTGAGTTTTTTCAGGTTGCTCCGCGCTAAGCTCGCCGACGTGATAGAATTTTTCTGATGACATGACACTGCTCCAATTAAGTCGATTTAATTCGTCCTTATTTTACCCTATTGCTACTGACGGAACTCACCAAAATCTCCTTCGATCTGTACGAATATGGTGGTATTCTTCATTCAAGTGCAAATAAATGGTGATAAACTCCATGCTCAGTCAACAAGACCAAGATATCCTTATTCAATTGCAAAACAATGGCCGAATGCCGATGGTCGAACTGGCCAAAGCAACTAACATGTCGGAATCGACTTGCTTACGTCGAACTAAAAGTCTCGAAGAGCGCGGCGTGATCAAGGGCTATGGCGTCACCTTGGATGCAGAACAAGCTGGATTTGCTGTGATGGCGTTTATCCAAGTAAGCATCAACCAAACCAATGAAGCAGCCTTTGATAAATTTAAAATGGCGGTAAAATATCATCCATTGATTTTAGAATGTTATTCATTATCAGGTCCTTATGATCACCTTATGAAGGTGGTGGCAAGGGACAACAAAGAAATGTCCCATTTCATTTTAAAAACCCTAAGGTCGTTTCCAGAAATCAAAGATGCACAAACCTTGTTTGTCTTACAAGAAGTCAAACATACCATTTCGCTACCAGTTAAATTACCTTAGGTGGCAACTTGAAATGCAACCCACCATAAAGACATATATTCTAAAATTCATTCTCTGTGTCTTAGTGGTGAAATGTTTTTATTTTTGAAGCATTTCGCCTCCTCATAGCGCAGTGACGGACTAAAGTCCGACCTACAAAACAAAGAGTAAGCGTGATAATCTAAATGCAGAAGACAAATTAGGGGTCCAAAGAATCATGAAAAAATTTTTAGCCATCTTATTAGGCCTTGTTGTTTTGGGTGTGTTGATTTATTTCGCACTACCAGGAGATACCGAGAACAGAGCAAAGCGATTGGGTGTTTCTTATTTTGATGGTGACTATGTGATCACTCATAACGGCTATTCCGGAATGAATGTATGGCTAGTGATTGATGGCAAGGTTACTTCGGAGCCTGACAAAGGTTATTACCATACCCGCGCTGCTGGCGTATCGGGTAAAACCATCTATCTTCAAATTCCCATGGCAAATACTGAAATCGAAGAGTTTCAAACATTAAACCAATTGACCGCAACCCAACAAGCCATTTTGAAAGCAAAGTACGGTGAGAATTCAGGCTATTTTAAATAGTATGCCATGAAAGAATTAGGCGAGAGAAATTAAACTTGAAACAACTGTTGCGGGATTAAAGATTGTGGCATAACAAGATTACTCAGGCCACTGATAATCTGGTCGAGAATCTTCCTCGTCCTGCTCTCCCGAATAGAGTTCTGCAAGCTGCTCGGCAGCGATATTACGAATCGTTAATTTATCTTCTGGATCGACTCCATATCTGAGCCCTAAAAAGGTGAAATCACGTTCTGATAGTCGCACAATTAACTTCGCCTTAGCTTTTTTGGTCCTTACTCTTAGCCCAAGCGCTTCTCGGGCTTTTTCTGCCGGTGTTATGTCATCCATGGCCGCTTCGATTTTTAGTTGCTTATAGCCTTCATCCGATAACTCGAAAGCCACTTGGGTGGTTTTACCAGATTTAGAGCTCGAACTAATCGCACTGAGGATTTCTTGGGTGACAAACTTTCTATCTCGATTACTCACAAATCCTCCGTTACGCACTACTACTTTTAAATCAGCTACTTCTGTTAAATCTGAACTTAAATTAATTATACTACCAGCCAACCAATATCTTACCATGCTAATAGGTATGCTCGGTAGCAGGCTTTTGCTAGCCTACACCTATTTTTACATACCTACTTAGCTTAGTTCAAATCGATAACTTATTGAATTAATTCACCATCAATATCCAAAACGATTGGTTCACCATAACCCAACCCTTTCATTCTTGGTAGTTGAGTTTTAGCATCTCCGACCACTAGGTAAATCATTTGTTGCTCATCAAGATATTGGCCAATAACGCTATGCACCTGTTCTAAGGTCACATCGGAAACGTAAGCTTGTCGTTGCTCCACATAATTATTGGGCAACTGAAATAAGCTAATATTTTGTAACATGTCCAAGCGTTGAGAAAGTGTTTCAAAGCGTCGTGCGTTACCTTTAATGGTCATATTTTTAGCAACCGCTAAGTCTTCATCCAAATAGGTTGCTTGATAGTTTCCGATTAAATCTTTGAAAATCTCCAATGACTCTAAAGTCACATTAGTTCTAACCTGAGAACTAGCAACAAAGGGAGACTGATAATAACTGGGTCGAATAAAAGAATAAGCACCATAGGTATAGCCTTTTTGAATCCTTAGTGTTTGTGCTAGTCGCGCACTCATGCCACCACCAAGACGATTATTAGCAAATTGAATCGGGTAAAAATCTTCTTCAAATCCACTCACCACAGGCTTACCAACATAGATTACTGACTGTTTGGCATTCGGTAAGTCAATAAAATACAAAGCCGGTTTAGAGACTGGCTTAACGGTTGGCTGCTCAGGCATTGCGATCGCTTCACCTTGCCAGCTTTTAAACGAAGCGAGTGCTTGTTCTACTTGTGCCTGATCGACCGAGCCCACCACATGAAAACTTGCATTCGCTGGCGATAAGTTCGCTTGGTAATATTGTTTTAAATCATCCAAGTTAATAGCTTCAACCGTTTGTTTTGTTCCGCCCATAGGTAAACCGAGAAGATGCTGACTTCCGTAAATCAGCTTCATAAACGCATTGATAGCAATTCGAGAAGCGTTACCTTTGGACTGTTCAATGCCTGTTAGACGCGCAGCTTTTAACCGTTCAAACTCCTTGGCGTCAAACCTTGGCTCGAGTAACATTTCCGCAAGCAATTCAACGGTTGCTTGGAAATTTTTTGCTAAGCTCCGACCGCGGATAATGATAGCTTCTTTACCCACATCAATTGACAAAGTTGCACCGAGCAAGCCAATCGCTTGTTCTAACTCTTGTGGCGTTTTGGTTTTTGTGCCTTCGTTCATTAGTTGCGCTAATAAATAGGCAGTACCTAACTTAGAGGTTTGGTCTAAACTCTGTCCGCCATCGATTCGTAAACTAAAATTCACAACTGGCAACTCTGTGCTTTCAATGCCGTAAACCTTTACCCCGTTGCTCGTAGCGCTTCGCCATACGGATGGCACCTGGATTTTGGGAAGCTCTGTTAATGGGGGCTCACTCCGATCGTGTTTAGTGACCGTTTTTTGATATTCAATCGCATCATTTTCAACAAATTTTGTTTCTGCGCCTTGCTTAATTTCTTCTTCGACTACGTCGGCTTTGGTTGAATTTGAAATGGCCAGTTGTTTGCCATCTTTGGGAACAAAGCTGGTGATTATCGCTGGCTTATCTTTTATGTATTGATGATAAACCCGCATGACATCTTCACGAGTGACTGCAATAATGTTTTTAACATCCTGCTTAATAAAATCCGGAGAGCCAGCATATTCATTGTAAATTCCCATTTGTAACGCTTTGTCGAGAACACTTTCAATATCATAATAAAAGTCGGTTTCTTGTTTGGCTTTAATTTTAGTAAGTTGCTCATCAGAAAAGCCATTCTTTTCAAAATTGGCAAGTGCCTGTTGAATTCCCTGATAAACTTTATCCAGCTCAGTTCCTGCATTAGCTCTTACTCTAATAGTAAACGTGCCTGCAATTTCTTCTGAGCGATTCCAAGCTGCAACACCGGGAGCAAGTTTTTGCTCTTCAACAATTGTCTTATATAAACTTGCCTCTTTGCCTTGTGACAAAATTTGAGCTAGCGCGCTGAGAGCGTAAGCATCTTTGTGGTACTGCTCGATGCTCGGGTAGGTCAACCGCAACTCGGGCAGTTTGGCAAAGTTATCCAAGTGATAAAGCTTGATGTCTTTTTGCAACTTCACTGGACGCGGCTTCATACTATCAATTGGCTTGCCCGGTTTTATTTCACCAAACCAACGTTCCACTTTTTGTTTGGTTTGTTCAATATCAATATCCCCGGCAATAACTAAGGTTGCATTCGCAGGCACGTAATATTGATCATAAAACTCCCTAACATCATCAAGGGTTGCTGCTTGTAAATCTTCTAAGTCACCAATCACCGTCCAGTTGTAAGGATGATCTTTAGGGTACAAGGCTTTTTTAATAACATGACCAGTGTGCCCGTAGGGACGATTATCAACTCGCTGTCGCTTTTCATTTTTTACAACTTGTTTTTCACGCTCCAAAGTACCTTGATCGACCGTATTAATCATAAAACCAAGTCGGTCTGAATCAATCCATAGCAACTTATCGAAGGCATCTTTTGGAACCACTTCGTAATAAATGGTACCGTCACTCCACGTTCCGCCATTGCGAGTACCGCCCAACTCAGGAATCATTTTTCGGTTAGCACCTTTCGGCACATTTTCGGAATCATTAAATGACATGTGCTCGAAAAAATGGGCAAAACCCGTTCGGCCCGGCTTTTCACGATTAGAGCCCACATGCACAACGGTAGCCATTGCCACAATCGGGTCGGAGCTGTCTTGATGCAAAATGACCTTTAGTCCATTAGCGAGTTGATATTGCTGATAATCAATATCAAAATCCGTCGATGACTTGTTAACAGTTTGTGTTTTTGCAGTCGTTTCAGACTGATTAGTTTTTGCTGACTGCTCTTGTTCACCGCAAGCAAAAAGTAGGGGAACGATACTAAATAGGGTGGCAATTTGTTTGATAGAGTGAGACATTTCAACCTTCCTTTTGTTTTTGTGAGGCCGTTTCTTGTTAATGGATAAACCCTACTCGCTGTGAAAAAGATGTCAATGTAAAAACTTGGGGTCTTCCGCAATATTAACAAATAAAAACGATTTCTAAGCCCATTTTTGACAATGGGCTTAGCATAGACCGGTATTTAAGTTGATAAGCTGATTAATACTTAGAATAAGGAATAGCGCTATTCTTCCCAATAAATAGGTGTAGCAATGTCCATTTCTAAAATGTGCTTAAATTTCGCTTCTATATCTGATCGCTTAATTTTTAGCGTTGGAGTTAAAAGGTTGTTTTCAACTGTCCATTCTTCTTTGAGCACAATGATGTGATCAATTTTTTGATGTTTTTCTAACTTTTTATTAACAATATGCAACGTCTTACTAAGACTATTGTTGATTTCAGTAGATCCTCGGACACTCTGTTGACCTAATACTACTAACGCTATCGGTTGTTTACGACCTTCACCCATTACGCACACTTGTTCAATATCATTATTACGGCCTAAGTAATTTTCGATTGGAGCTGGCGCAACGTATTTTCCTTTGGCACTCTTAAACTGCTCTTTGACCCGGCCTATAATTTTGTAGTCACCACTTTCTGTGATTTCGCCCATATCACCGGTGTGGAACCAACCATTCGTAAAGCTTTTGGCCGTTGCTACTGGATTTTTATAGTACTCTTTAAATACCGCTTCGCCCCGGATCATAATTTCATTGTTTTCACCAATTTTCATTTCCACACAGTCGAGCGGCCGTCCGATTGTGCCCACTGAGCCACTTTTGAATGGCAGATTGCTGCATGACATCCCTGTTGTTTCTGTCATTCCCCAGCCTTCTGAAATCGGCATGCCGAGTCTTTCATACCAACGCAATACGCTAGGCGAGATTGGTGCCGTTCCAGAACCAAACAGCGTGGTACTACTGAGCCCAAGTCCGGCGCGAATTTTTTTAGCAATAAGATTGCCGAATACTGGGACGCGGAGTAAAAACTGGAGTTTGCGATCAGGAATTTTTGCCAAAATTTCGCTCTGAAATTTATTCCACAATCGCGGTACAGAAATAAAAGCATGCGGGTCGCATCGTTTTACGTCAGTTATAAAACTATCAATGGATTCGACGAAATAAATTTTACAACCGGCATAGAAAGATAAATTTTCAATCAATGCTCGCTCAGTAATGTGAGCAAGTGGTAAATATGACATGAGTCGCTTTTCTGGGGTTGCATCGAGTTGTTCAACAGCGGAAATCGCAGCCGCTTTAAAATTTTGGTGCTCCAACACCACCCCTTTAGGGTTACCTGTACTGCCGGAAGTATAGACGACACTCATCATATCTTGCTCTTCGGCTTGATGAATGGTGTCGAGCGGCGTATGCGCGAGTAGATCTGGCCAAGCGTGCTCGCCGGTTAAACTGGGATAAGGGAAAATAATGCGAGGGATTGAACCATCTAAAGCAGCTTCCGCTTCTTCAGTGCCGTCCAGCTTCCCTACAAATACAGCTTTGCATTCACTGTCGTCCAAAATATACCGAATCGTATCGCGATTGGCAGTGTGATAGATGGGCACTGATATTAGACCAGCCATCATTATTGCAAGGTCAGCAATAAACCATTCAGCGCAGTTTTTAGAAAAAATACCGACTCGATCACCCGGTGTTGCGCCGAGCGCTAATAATGCGGATGCAACCGAACGTGCTTGGCTGTCTACTTCACTCCAAGTGAATACCCTTAATTCGCCATCAATGGGTTGATGGAGATAATCAGCATCTGGCTGCTGTTTAACCTTTGCGGAAAATTGAGCCAATGGCAGCAAGTCGTTCAAAATAGTCACTCCCCTTATTATTTATTTTTGTATGATCACTTAATTTTATTGGTTTTTGTGTACAAAAGAGTAACATACTTCGCATTAATTTCGAGTCGTAGAAAGTGGAATTTTCAGTTCACTTACTATGTCATTCAGACAAACTGCGGATGAGTGTCTGTGGTTTGCGCGGGCAAGGTTTGCAAGTTGCTTGCCTTAAGTCAGCGATAAAATCACTAAATCAGACCTATTACAGGAGTCAACAGTGCATGAAAAAGGTCGTTAAAGCGTCCGACAAGGGTCTCCTTTTCGCAAAAAAGAATAAGGTATCTGTTTGGGTTTCTTGCGTACCCTATGCTGAGATCCCGGATGAATATTTTGAAGAAAGTTATAGTAAAAATAATACTCGCGCGCGCAATCGGTGGTCAGATAATTTTAAAATGCGATATTTTCGACCTGAAGATATGGAAACCAACGGTTCAATGGATGCCACCGTTGCGATTGAAAAAGCGGCAGGGCAATGCTCTTTCTCCAGCTCTTATATTGCGCCGTTACTCAGCAAAGCAAAACAAAAAAAGATTAGCGAAATTACTTGGATAGTCTTGTTGTTTGATTACGAATACAGCGCAAAGCTTTCTGGGGTTGATGCAGACGAATACTTAACTTTATTGGGTGCGTTTAATTACGACGATGATGCCGACAGCCTTTATCCAGTTGAGGATTCGGATGACTTATTCGAATAGAAATAACTGTTTTCGCTTTTACCAAAATATAATTTTGCTAGCTTCCGAACGGCACGATTACAAATCTTAAGAATTAAGCTGCCAATTATTGGTAATAAAAAATACCACTTAAAATAAAAAGGCGACTGATAGTCGCCTTTTTCCAGTTACTGAAAGTTTAAATTAAACTTTCTCAAACACCGTGGCGATACCTTGTCCAAGTCCAATACACATTGTAGCAACACCCAGGGTTGCTTGTTTGCTTTCCATTAGTCTTAACAAAGTACCACTAATTCGAGTACCGGAACATCCAAGCGGATGCCCAAGAGCAATTGCGCCACCGTTTAGATTGACCTTTTCATCCATCACATCTAACAAACCGAGATCTTTAAGTACTGGCAATGATTGCGCCGCAAAAGCTTCATTTAATTCCCAAAGGTCAATATCCTGAGCAGTTAAGCCGGCACGTTTCAATGCCTTTTTTACGGCTGGAACGGGTCCGTATCCCATAATGGCCGGATCACAACCCGCTACACCCATGCTGCGCACTTTAGCAATTGGCGTTAGACCTAATTGCTTCGCTTTTTCTGCACTCATAACCAACATTGCTGATGCACCATCAGAAAGCGCTGACGCGTTTCCGGCAGTCACCGTACCGCGCGGGTCAAATACCGGCCGTAATTGAGCCAAGCCTTCAAGGCTAGTCTCTGGGCGAATTACTTCATCATAATCAAAGGTTTTTAAAGCGCCAGCTGCATCATGACCTTCCATTGCAATGATTTCTTTTTTGAAAGCACCGCTTTGGGTAGCGGCATGTGCACGTTGATGTGAGTTATAAGCAAACTTGTCTTGAGTTTCCCGATCAAAGCCGTGCATTTTTCCTAACAACTCAGCGGTTAGGCCCATCATGCCAGAACCTTTAGCGGAATGTTTAGCAATCTGCGGCGCAAAATCAACCCCATGCATCATGGGTACATGCCCCATATGCTCAACACCACCCACTATAAATACTTCACCGTTACCAGTTTGAATGGCTTGGGTTGCAGAATGAATTGACTGCATTGATGAACCACACAATCGATTAATGGTTTGACCTGCAACAGAGTGTGGAAGGTCAGTCATTAACGACGCATTTTTTGCAATATTAAAACCTTGTTCTAGGGTTTGCTGAACACATCCCCAGATCACATCTTCAACTTCCGCGGGGTCCAGCGCAGAGTTTCTATCTAATATGGCCTGTATTAGTCGCGCACTTAATACTTCTGCGCGAGTGTTTCTGAACATTCCACCTTTTGAACGCCCCATCGGGGTTCTGATTGCATCAACTACGACGACATCTTTCATTTTTCTTTCTCCCGAATTCTAATTAAGCGTTATAAAAAGTTTGATTATTTTCTGCCATCGCTTTGAAACTCGCTGGCACTTCATAACAGCTGCCAAGCGACTGATATTTTTCAGCCATAGCAACAATATTGGCTAATCCAACTTCGTCTGCATACTTAAGCGCACCACCTCTAAAGGGAGGGAATCCGATGCCATAAAGCAATGCCATATCAGCTTCTTCTGCGGTAGCCACAATGCATTCATCTAAGCAGCGAGCGACTTCAAAAATTAGCGGTAACATCATTCGCTCTACAATTTCCTGGTCATCGTATTGTTTATCCGGTGTACCAATTAACTTAAATACATCTTCGACAAATTCTTTTTTCGGTTTGCCTTTTTTGTCGACACCATAAGTGTAAAAGCCTGAGCCCGTTTTTTGACCATACTGCTTATCTTGATAAAGCTTTTCAATCACGTCACCTTCAATCATCGACATGCGATCAGGATATCCTTCTGCCAAAACACCAGCACAATGATAACCAGTATCGATTCCGACGACGTCCATCAAATAAGCAGGTCCCATTGGCCAACCGAATTTAGTCATCACTTTATCCACTTGTCTAAAGTCAGCACCTTCGTTGACTAATAAACTGAATCCGCGGAAATAAGGAAACAACACTCGGTTAACATAAAACCCAGGGCAATCTTCTACTACAACCGCCGACTTACCCATTGCGCTAGCGTAAGCTACGGTTGCTGCCACTGTTTCGTCAGATGTTTTTGAGCCTCGAATCACTTCAACTAATGGCATCTTATGCACGGGATTAAAGAAATGCATACCGCAGAAGAGTTCCGGTCGTTTTAGGTTTTTGGCTAATAGATCAATCGAAATGGTTGAAGTATTCGAAGTCAGGATGGCATCGTCAGCAATAATGGACTCGACTTCTTGTAAAACGCTATCTTTTACTTTTGGATTTTCAACCACCGCTTCTACTACTAGGTCGGCGTTTTTAACATTGACATAGTCCAAAGTAGGGGTAATTGAGGCTACCACTTTGGCCATTTTTTCCGCAGTCAATTTACCCAGTTTAACGCCTTTATTGAGTATTTTAATGGCCTCATTCATGCCCAGCTCAAGCGCTGGTTGATTGATATCTTTCATTACCACTGGAATGCCTTTGCTTGCAGATTGGTAGGCAATTCCGCCCCCCATAATACCAGCCCCCAGTACCGCCGCCTGCTTGACTTCTTTGGTGGCTGTTTTGGCTGCTTTTTTGGCTTTGGCTTTAAGTAGCTGGTCACTTAAGAAAATTTGAACCATGGCGCGCGCTTGCGAAGTTTGACAAACGTTCACAAAACCATCGTGCTCTACTTTTAACGCCTCGTCGCGCGACATTTGTGCGCTTTCTTCAACCACACGTATGGCTTCCATTGGTGCTGGGTAGTGAGGTAATGCTTTTGCTCCAACCACGCCTTTAGCAACATTAAATGCCATGGTACTTTCTAGCTTATTCAGTTTAAGTGGCTGTTGTTTGATGAGGCGACGCGCTTTCCAGTCGAGCTTACCATCAGCCGCATCAGTCACCATTTGTAACGCGACTTGCTTTAGTGAATCTGCTTCTACTACGGCATCGATGGCACCGACTTTTAAGGCCGCTTCGGGTTTTTGTGGCTTGGCGGTAGCAATCCATTCTATCGCGTTATCAAAACCGATGAGCCTCGGTAAGCGAGTAGTACCACCAAAACCAGGAATAATCCCTAGCTGTGTTTCTGGTAAACCAACCCGCGCTGCAGGTGAAGCAATACGGAAATCGCAGACAAGAGCCATTTCCATTCCGCCACCAAGGGCAAAGCCATTTAAAGCGACAGCTGTCGGAAAAGGCAAGTCTTCAAATCCACTAAAAATCGCATTAGCTTGTTCGCACCAAGCGATCATTTGCTCGCGGGGCTCTTTGAACATACCAAGAAATTCTGTGATATCGGCACCCACAATAAATACGCTTTTTGGGCTAGTTACAATTGCCCCGCGAACATTTTGAGCAGAGTTAAGGGCTTCAATAACCGCTTTAAGTTCTGCCAAGGTATCTTTGTCAAATTTATTGACCGAGCCGGATTGACTATCAAATATTACTTCGGCGATGCCGTTATCCAGCATTTCGCAACGAAGTGATTGACCTTCATATATCATGGTTTGCTCCAGTAAATTAATTGTTCGCGATAACAAAACTCGTTTTAGCCGTTGCCAAAACAAGCGTTGACGCGCATTTTAATGGGAATGATTGAAATTGATGTTCCCGAGTATAGCGAGTTTGAGGAATAATTCAAACACTTGTTTGAATTTAATTCTTGCTCGCCAAGCAATCCTGTCACTGTGCCTAAAGTTGCGTTCGATCCAATGCAGTGTGTTGCAGCATCTATCACGATTGGGTACTCTAAATCAGACTAAAAAGCATGGAGAACCTCGATGAAGTCTGTTCAAGAACAACTATCTACCTATAAAAGCGTTCACCTCAATAAGAAAAATGTGATGACTCATATCATTGGTGTTCCCCTGATCATTTGGTCTTTATTAGTGTTATTAAGCCTTATTCAATTACCCCTATTGCTACCAATGACTGAACAACCAGTTACCGCTTCAATGTTGTTTTTTGTAATTGTACTGGCTTATTACTTTTTTCTTCACCTCACACTCGCGGTGGCAGCCATGCTATTGCTGTCGCCGGTACTCTACAGCGCGATTCAGATCACCCACTTAGATAACGCACTATGGATTGCTGTTGCGGTTTTCGTTGTCGCTTGGATTATCCAGTTTATCGGGCATCATTATGAAAAAGCCAAGCCGGCATTTGTCGATGATTTCAATCAATTACTGATCGGCCCTATGTTCTTACTGGCAGAATTGTTTTTTGCGCTAGGCAGCCTAAAAAAATTGGAGCAAGAAATTACCCCTATGGCAGTGGAAAAGCGTCGAGCCTTTGAAAGGCAAAAATCCAAATTTGCCTAAACTCATCTAATTGGTGACATACCTCGACGTCCTGAAAATCTCGCTAGGCTACTAAATGCAAGGGATTAAGCGACTTTATATTTCGCTGTGAGATATTTTGCTCACAGGATAACCTTACCGCTTTTGCTGCATCGCAAAATTGCCGTTCTCATTAATATTCAACAACAATTCAATATCACCTAGAAAATAGCGGCATCGGTAGACTTATTCGCTCCTTATTAACCAATTAGTGAATTGTGAATATTCACATATTTGCTTTACTGCCCAATTTATTGATACAAGGGACAAATCCGAATTTGATAATTCGGGTAAATAATTAAATAACAATATCCCAGATAAGCGACATGGCGTTTAAGACCAATAAAGTCGTATTTCTGGAACTGACAACATAAACCAACAGGACATAAAACGATGGCAAAAACTCCATTTAAATACCATCTTCTCCGTGTTGCACTTGCCAGTGCACTAACCATCCCTTTAACAGCGGTAGCAGAGGAAGAAGGGGAAGACGAAGGTAATCGAATTACCATAACCGGTTCACATATCAAGCGTTCTGATATGGAAGGACCATCACCCATTAGTACTATTTCTGCGGAAGAAATCGCACAAACCGGTGTAACAGATATTATTGGTCTGTTCACTAAACTGCCGATTTCTGGACAAGGAACATTTTCAACCCAAGGTAACTCGAGTGATGACACTGCTAACGGTGGCTCCAGTGTTTCTCTTCGCGGACTCGGTGCTGACTCAACGCTGATTCTAATCAATGGTCGTCGAGTATCGGTTTCTCCTTTTGCTAAAGGTATTGATACGGCGTTTGTTGATTTAAACAATATTCCGCTTGCAGCAATTGAGCGAGTTGATATTTTGAAAGATGGCGCATCAGCAACTTACGGTTCGGATGCAATTGCTGGGGTAATCAACATCATCCTTAAGAAAGGCTTTGATGGCGTTGAAATTTCAGGAAAAGTAGGCACCACAGCTGATGGCGGTGGTGAAGAGCAAAACTTCAGCATGGTTTGGGGCAGCTCCAACGCCACCACAAGCCATACTTTTATTCTTGATTACTACCAACGTGACGAGATTTTATACGCTGACAGAGATTACTCTAAATCAGCTAACCAAGCAGCTCGTCGACCAAACGATTCTGATGCGAGTGATTTCAGAAGCTCCTCTGGTATTCCAGGAACAATCGCACTCGCCTCTGATCCATCCAACCGTCTTCCAGACACGTTTGGAAATGACGTCTGTGCGGCTGAAGACATCGTAGGCACACTTTGTCGTTACGACTACGCGCCGGTAATGACAATGGTTCCATCGACCGAACGATTCAGCTTTAACTATATGGGCGATCATAAAATCAATGAAGATCTGAGTATTTTCACTGAATTAAACGGTCAAAGTGCTAAGTCGAACATCAAAGGTGCGGCGAGCCCAAGCTTTAACGAGCTATTTATGGACGGTGATAATATTAATCATCCTTTCGCAACGGATCCAACCCATCCCTTCTATCAAGAAGATCTCACAATGCGTCGTCGTTTAGTTGAAATCGGTAATCGCGAAAAAATCGCTGATACTAACTACTACCGTGCTGTGGTTGGTTTAAATGGTGTTTTTGGCGAGTGGGATTGGGAAGTCGCGGCAAACTACATTCGTAGCCATTCAATCGAGCGCGGAGTCAATGGTTTCCCGAATTCTCGTCGAGTACAAGAAGCGATTGATAGTGGTTTATGGAACCCGTTTGAACCTTCTACCAATACCCAAGAAGCGCTTGATTTTATGGAAACCAATACAACCCGTGTCGGTAAATCCACAAACCGTTCTATTGACGGAAAAATCTCCGGTGCTATCACCGAAATGGAGCACGGTGAATTATTGTTAGCGGTTGGTGCTGAGTATCGTGAAGAAACGATTAGCGATAACCCCGATGACCAGTTCTTGCGTGGTGACGTTTTTGGTACTGAAGCCACTCAGGCAAACGGCGTTCGTGATAACAAATCGATTTTCGCTGAGATCGCAATTCCGCTGTTAGAAACATTTGAACTTCAGCTAGCGATGCGTTACGAAGATTATAGTGACTTTGGAACAACCACTAATCCAAAAGTAGCATTCCGCTGGGCACCGATGGATACCATGGTTGTGCGTGGTTCTTACGGAACGGCATTTAGAGCACCTTCATTACATCAAATTGGTTTAGGCCGAACTGATGAATCACCTAGCCTGGTTGATAACCTACGTTGTGCGGCTTTAGCGGGTGCAGGCAACTCTGTTGAAGTGGAAACCGCTCGAGATATTGCTTGTGGTCCGTGGGAATACACTGCAGTATTTGAAGGTAACCCTGACTTAGGTCCAGAGGAGTCAACCAGTTATAACTTTGGTGTTATCTATGAAATAACTGATGACTTGAGTGTGAGTGTTGACTATTACAACTATGAAATCGAAGATGTGATCGACTCCGATACTCAGTTTGTTGTTAACACTTTCGGATTAGATCCAAACGTTGTTGATAGACTACCATCGACTATTCCTGGCGACCCAGGTGAAATTGCTAATGTGTTTGATTCTTTCCAAAACATTGGTGATTTGAACACTTCTGGACTTGATATCGATGTTCAGTACGGCATGGATACTGAAATGGGTAAGTTCGACTTCTCGTACATTCTAAACTACGTACTTGATTACGAAGAGCTTCGCCCAGACGGTGCAGGCGGCAAGCGTGTAAACAAAGTTGAAGGCGATTTCGAACAGCCTGAAATGCGCTGGACTCTTGCTAGTAGCTGGTCTAAAGACGAATTAACTGCTAGTGCGGCTATCAACTTTATCGATTCGTTTAAAGGTGATGCTGACGGTGGTTTCGAAAATAGAACTGTTGATTCAATGACTACGGTTGATTTCTCAATCAGCTACTTAGGCATTGAAAATACAACCCTTACTTTTGGTGCCACTAACTTGTTTAACGAAGAACCACCATTCAGTCATCACGACTTTATGGGATTTGTTAATTCAACTCACAGTGGTCAAGGTCGGTTCACTTACGTTAGCGCAAATTACCGCTTCTAATTTAAGTTAAACCTATCTAATCCAATCCCGTCAAAGGGAAAACCCGTTAAGGACCTAGTCTTTAACGGGTTTTTTAGTTTTGAGCATTGTACATATGCTGAATATCCCACTTGAATCAGGCTGCTCCTGCTTAGCACAGAGAGCGTTGCAAGGGTTAATAATGAAAGAACATCAGACTCTAGCTATGCTAAAATAGCCGCCCTAATATTTTCACTGCGGTTTATCTATGTCTACACTGGCAAATATATTTCAAAATCACTTTCAAGCGCTAATTACTCGCCACCGTGATTTAATGCGGCAAAACGATTTAGAGTATCTACTTGTGCCATCGGGCGCGCCGATCAGAATCTATCAGGATGATATGGATTATCCGTTTAAATCAAGCTTTCTATTTAGAACCTATGTTCCATTGACCGAACTGCCAGATAGTTATTTAATTATTGGACTCACTGGTAAACCGACTTTAGTCTACTATCAACCAGTCGACTTTTGGCATACGCCAGCAGAAGATCCAAACGGTTTTTGGTCAAGTGAATTTGATATTCAAGTGATCACCGAGTTTGAACAAGCAATCCGCTTTTTTCCAGAAAATAATCAACAAACCGCGATCCTTGGTGAGCACACTCGACTCACTCAAAAACTGACTAAAGCGCAACAAAACCCGGCGCAATTAATCAATCCAATCTATTGGCAACGTGCATATAAAAGTGATTATGAAATTGCATGCTTAAAACTGGCCAATGAAAAAGCGGCAGTTGCCCATAGAGCTGCCGAAGCAGCGTTTAGATCAGGTAAAAGCGAACAACAAATTCACCTTGCTTATGTGGAAGCAACTGGCTTGATGGAGCACCAAATGCCTTATGGCAATATTGTTGCGCTTAATCAACATTGCTCTATTTTGCATTATATGGAATGCCAGTCGGCCAAACCTGAGCAGCCCAAATCATTCTTAATTGATGCCGGTGTCACCGCGCATGGTTATCATTCGGATATCACTCGAACGTATGCTTTTGCTGATAATGAATTTGCCGAGTTAATTAACGCAATGGATGAAATGCAACTGGCATGCATCGACTCGATTAAGACTGGTCAAAGCTATGTGGATTTACACTGTTCTGCTCATTTGGAAATTGCAAAAATCATTCAACAATTCGGCTTTGTAAACTTAGCACCCGAGTCAATGGTGGAAACCGGCATTTCAAATAGCTTCTTTCCACATGGGTTAGGCCATTTAATTGGCTTACAAGTGCATGATGTCGGTGGTCAGTTTGCCGACCCAAGCGGAACCCAGAACCCGCCACCAGCTCAACATCCATTTTTACGAAGCACTCGAAAAATGGAATCGCGAATGGCGTACACTATTGAACCCGGTTTGTACTTTATTGAATCGCTACTCAAACAACACCGCAATGGAAAACATCACTCAGATTTCAATTGGCAAAAAATTGAGTCTTTCAAGCCCTTTGGCGGGATTCGTATCGAAGATGATATCGTGCTCCAAGATGACGCAGTGCTTAACCTGACTCGAAACGCCTTCGCCGAACTCAGCTAGTTAAAGCCCGCCCGTCAATAATGAGTTTAGCCTCTTACTTAGTCCCTGCGAGTTCACTTAAGGTTGAGGAAGTGATCAAAGGCAGTCAATTTATTACTCGAGTGAGTAATGTGGGTAGCGCTGAGCAAGCTAAAGCATTTATAAAGTCAGTTAATCAGCGTTTTCCTGAGGCATCACATCACTGCTGGGCCTATATTGTGGGAAATCCACAATCCACAACGCTTATTGGTTGCAGCGATGATGGCGAGCCATCCGGTACCGCAGGCAAACCTATGTTGCATGTACTTCAACATGCTCACATTGGCGATATTGTGGTGGTTTGCACACGTTATTTTGGTGGCACTAAATTGGGCACAGGAGGCCTAGCCCGAGCCTACGGTGGTGGCACCAAATTGGCTTTGGATAGCCTTAGCGTCATACAAAAAATTCATTATTGCGGTTTAGCGTGCGAATTAGATTATGCTCAGCTAGACGACTTTCAGCATCTGCTAAAAGATTTTACCCATCAAGAGCTACGTCTCGATTATCAAACCAAAGTACATGCAACTTTCGAAATTGCCGTCGAGCAAGCCGAATCATTTAAGCATTTAGTCGCAAATCAATTTAAAGGACAAATAGAATGGAATATTACTTAGTCGTAAAAAAGCTGCACATCTTGACCGCGATCATATCTGTTGCGGGGTTTATTTTGCGTGCATGGTGGTTGTCCAAAAACGATCCTCTATTGCAGCATAAAGCTGTGAAGGTTTTGCCACATATCAACGACACTTTGTTACTTGCAGCGGCCATCTATTTATCAGTGGTTACACAGCTATATCCGTTTCAACAGGGTTGGTTAGGCGCTAAGGTCATTTTCCTGATAGGGTATGTTATTGCTGGCAGCATAGCATTAAAACCAGCCAATTCAGCCGCTACTCGAAGAGTTGCGTTACTGATTGCTCTCGTGTCAGTGGGTTTAATCTTTTTTCATGCGCTGCAAAAGCCCGTTTATTGGTAACGGAACTTATTCAGATAGCAATCAATTAGTTTGTTGTGCTGGCTGTTTCGCTTCGGCGAATCTCAGTCAGTTTTTGATCCTTGGCAGTCCACAGCTGGTTGACCCATTGTTGAACTTTTTTACGTTGCTCAGCACTCTCAATGTAACTACCTTGAACTTCGCTGGGAATATCTAACAAAGTTGCTTGCACCACGACTTTGTCTAAAGTGCCGGTCATTAAATCCCAAAAGCTTGGTGAGTGATGATTAGGATAGTCTATAGTCACATCTAGTATTTTAGTGATTTCATTGCCCATCAAAGTCAATACATAGCCAATCCCGCCAGCCTTAGGCTTGAGCAAATGTTGATAGGGTGAGTTTTGACGCCGGTGTTTTTCTTCGGTAAAGCGAGTACCCTCTGAAAAGTTCATTATCGAAATGGGTATAGACTTAAACTTTTCACAGGCTTTTTTAGTGGTTTCAAAATCCTTGCCTTTTTTGTGCGGGTTTTTCTTAATATACGACTTAGAGTAGCGACGCATAAACGGAAAATCTAAGGCCCACCAGGCCAAGCCTAATACTGGAACCCAAATAAGTTGCTGTTTTAAGAAAAACTTGAGAAACGGAATTTGGCCGTTAAAGACTTTTTGAAGCACTAAAATATCAACCCAACTTTGATGATTAGCCATCACCAAATACCAGTCTTTGGTAGAGAGCCCTTTTGGTATTTCTACATCCCAATCAATCGCTTTGGTTGACTGCATAATTATTCCGTTGCAACCAATCCATAAACTAGCACAACCGTTGAGTAGCTGGTCGAGCCCCTTTCGAAGCATAGGAACCGGTAATAGGACTTTGAGTAGTGCGAATACCAAAATGGGAACCACCCAAAACAAGGTATTAACCACATGCAATAAGAATGAAAAAGAACCTACAACAAATTTAGGCAAAACTTTAGAAAGCATCTTTTTGGCTACTTATGGTGAATATTTCGCGGATTATACAACTAAACCTTTCAAATCTCAGTAAAAACACCGCTTGATAACAATTTATCCTAATCAAGTGGTTTAGTTGCGGTTTCGCTACTTTTAGCACCATTTTCATGTATCCTAAAGGGAATAACAAGTTTACTTAATCGTTCTAGTTGGAGCGCAACTAGTCAATCAATCATTAAAGGAAAACAATATGGCCGCGGAAGAAATGATGAATATTCTTTTTAACTTTTGGACCGGACTCGCCATTTTAGTCATCGTACTGGTTAAGTTCTCGGTCAAGTTTGTCCCTCAAAACCGAGCATTTGTGGTGGAACGGTTTGGAAAATATCACAAGACCATGGTGGCAGGACTCAACGTTCTGTTTCCCATTATCGACAAAGTCGCTTATGACCAATCATTAAAAGAGCATGCTTTTGACGTACCGAGTCAGTCAGCCATTACAAAAGACAATATTTCGTTGGTAGTGGATGGAGTACTCTATATTAAAGTGCTCGATCCTTACAAAGCTTCTTATGGCGTTGATGCTTATGTGTTTGCGGTTACTCAGCTTGCGCAAACCACCATGCGGAGTGAAATTGGTAAAATCGATCTGGACAAAACTTTTGAAGAAAGAGAGTCACTCAACGCTAATATTGTTGAAGCCATCAATATGGCTGCGGAACCCTGGGGTATCCAAGTTCTACGATATGAAATTAAGGATATTGAGCCTCCAAAAACGATTTTGGACGCGATGGAACAACAAATGAAAGCTGAACGTGAGAAACGTGCGACTATTTTAGAGTCAGAAGGTCACCGCCAATCTGCTATCAATGTTGCAGAAGGCGCCAAGCGTGCTCAAGTACTTTCGGCTGAAGCAGAAAAAGCCGAGCAAATCTTAAAAGCTGAAGGTGAAGCGCAAGCAATTATTGCCGTCGCCAACGCAAAATCTGAAGCGATCAGAACGGTGGGTGAAGTCGCGATTACCGGCGAAGGACAAAAAGCCATCCAACTGGAATTAGCCAGCGAAGCCATCGACGCCAAAAAAGCGATTGCCAAAGATTCGACAGTTGTGTTGCTACCAGACGAAAAAAGTGGTGCAGCCAGCATAGTTGCAGAGGCTATGACCATCATCAATAAATTAAACGCCGGCAAAGGTACTGCTTAGGAGAAAGATTTATGATTAATGACTATATTATCAATCACCAAGCTGAATTTTGGATAGTATTAGGTTTTTTATTCTTAGTCATTGAAGTCTCTACGGGATTCGTGAGTGGAGTGTTTTTGTTTGCCGGTATCGGGGCGGTCATTAGTGGACTATTGATGATGTTCGGCATACTTCCAGAAACATGGATTGCCGGAATTGCGAGTACCGGTATTGCCAGTGGATTAAGTGTAGCGATACTTTGGAAGCCACTAAAGCGTTTGCAGGGAAGCAAAGCGCCCGAAAAAGATAACAGCAGTGATCTGGTCGGCCATGAGTTTGAGCTAAGTAGCCCACTAAGCGAAACCACTGATAGTAAAACTGCTTATAGCGGCGTGACTTGGAAAGTTGAGTTAGATCCAAGTTCTGTCAAAAGCTCAATTGATGCCGGTGAACGAGTGGTTGTTTCATCGGTCGAGGTAGGGGTGTTTAAGGTCAAAGCCGTTGGCTAAAAACCTTTATCCGATTGGGTAAAAAATGGATAAGAAAATGCCGACAAAATGTCGGCATTTTTGCAATAACTAAAGGTAATTACCAATTTGGCATTAGGATAAAATGACTGCGGTTTCGTCAAGATTGTTATTTTCATTCTCAATATATTGAAATTCTGTAAACCCAATCGTTAGCGCATCGCCATCAGTCAGTTTTTGCTTTGCAACCGGTTTTCCATTTAATTTCGTTCCGTTGGTGCTCTTAAGATCTTCAATAAAAAGAATCCGATTGCCATCTAAAAATGGATCAGGTTCGCTAACAATTCTTGCATGCTTAGAGCTCACAGACTGATCATCAATTTGTATATCGCAATCTTTCGCTCGGCCTAAAATGGTTACTTCTTCAACAAGTTCCCATTTATTAATAATTACATCTTCTACTATTAAAGCTAAATAAGCCATTTTACTTCCAATTTATTAAGTTAAGTTTATTCATCTAGCAAAGTTAGGCAAATAAAGGTGATGTTGTCTTTGCTGCCATTTTCGATGGCTTTGGTGACCATCTTTTTACTAACATCATCACCCTTGGCGAGACGCTCAATAAAATCGACCAACTCTTGCTGACTAAGACTATCATGTAATCCATCGGTTGATAATAACAAGCTATCGGAACAGTGAAGTGGTAACGATTTAACATCGACATCTACGCCTTTTCTAATACCAATGGCTTTCGATAACATGTTTTTGTTATTTGAATTATCAGCTTCTTTTTGGCTGATCGCACCTTTGTCTAATAGCGCTTGCACCATGGTATGGTCTACCGTTAGTTGATTGAGGTTTTTCTGATTCGCTTGATAATGATAACAACGAGAATCACCTACCCATCCAAGGTAACAAGTTCCTGCATACAAGATCACAACAACGCCGGTAGTCCCCATTCCTTGTTGTTCAATATTTTTTTGCGAGGCAGATAAGATTTTATTATTCGCTCGATTAATTTCAATTTCTAACCAACACAGCCAATCAACCTCATCGGGATTACTAATTGCTTGAATGGATTTTTCGATTTCATCAACCAGCGTTTTACTGGCAACCTCTCCCGCCAAATGACCCCCCATACCATCAGCAATCACTAGCCAAACCAGCTTGCTATCAAAAGCTTGTCCATGCTTGACAGTGTCCTCATTATTAGGACGGAAGGCACCTCGATCAGTGATTGATAATATTTGAGTTTTCATTATAGCGGTGACTTTTTGTAGTCCCTCTTAAGTGCATTCACTAATGCTTGACGAAATTCTTGCATCGATTGGTATCGTTTAACCGGATCTTTTTGCATCGCTTTATTAGTAATTCTAGTTGAACTTGCATAGAGTTTTTTGTTCATGTTTCGAACTGACTCGTGCTTAGTTTTGGTAATGTGAAAAGCGACCGTGGCTATCGATTCTCCATTAAATGGAAGATGGCCACTTAGCAACTGATAGAAGGTAACACCTAGGCTAAAAATATCAGATCGTCCATCTACGGTTTGCCCCATAACCTGTTCGGGCGACATGTAATAGGGACTACCCATGATGGTTCCGGTTTTGGTCTTACTGTGATCTGACATATAAGCGATACCAAAATCAGTCAAGGTACCTCGTTGTAAATCATCATCGAATATAATATTAGCAGGCTTAATATCTCGATGAATCACTTTTTGTCGATGCGCATAATCAAGTGCGTCAGTCATTTGAATCATCAATTGATAGACTAGCGGGGGTGGAAGGAGTTTATCCGCCTTAATAAACTCTGAAAGCGGCGCGCCAGTGAGTAAATCCATTGCGATGTAGCCCAGCGATTGGTTTGAGTTTGGGTGTTTCTGCTCGCCGACATCGTAGATAGTAACAATATTGGCATGACTTAGATTACCCGCAGTTTCTGCTTCTCTAAAAAACCGCTGCTTTCTTTCATTTAGTGATTCATCATCTAGTTCATCATTAAGCTGTAAAGTTTTAATCGCAACATGCCGATTGATTTTGGGATCCACACCTTGAAAAACCATCCCCATAGCGCCTTTCCCGATGATTCCTTCTACTTGGTATCGCCCAAAATTTTTGATGGCTAAAATGCCATTAGTATTGGTCGGTTTAGCAACGGACTGTTGGCCATTTTCGATCACTAATGTTTGGTCTAATTCAGCGGGCTCATCGGCAGCGTTAATTTCTGCCAACCGCTGTTTACTAATAGAATGATTTTTGTCGTGAGTTAGAATCCACTCATAAAGCTGGCAGGCGACTGCGGTGTTGCGTTGCGTTTCTGCTTCCACAGCAGTCTCGACCAAAACATCGATGAGCGCTTTGGTCGGAATACAATTCGATAATAAATCTAATAATGTTTTTGCTTTTTGATTTCTTAACAGATAGAGCGCCGATTCGATCACAGCACTATTAATATTTGAGTGTATATTTTGCTTCTGTTGCATTTCTTTGTTAACGCCAAAAATTAAAGGGATCGAACAAATCGAAAACAATAGAATACTAGTCATTGGTAACCAAATAGAAAACTTACTTAGCACTATTTGTATTAACAACAATGAAATTATTGAAGCAAAAACTAGCAAGATTTTTCTAGCCACGGTAAGAACATTAAACTTAAAGATAATCAAGCTCATCACAACCCAAGCCAAAAACATAAGCAAGTAACAAAATAGGTTGTCAACTAAATAGTCATTTGCTTGGATTCCCTGCAATGCATTGTATAGATTTTTTCCAACAGAGCTTGAAAGATCATCAACAATTAAAAGACCGTCAAACTTAGCGTCAATCGCTGCTTGCAATTGCTCGATACCAAATAAAGGCGCATTTTTTTCAAAACTAATTAACCTGCCGGTGAGTCCTAAATTTAACTGAGACAATTGTGTTCGTTGCGAATCGAATTGCAGCGTTAAGTGGGTGAGGTTTTGTGAAAGTTTAGCACTGCCGTTGTGGTACTTAATTAACGCCGCAACCAATAAACCAGGATAAATTTTATCGTCCTTTCGAAAAACAGCGCTGGTTGAGTTTAGCGATGGAACGGATTGCACTGCGAGTTCTAAGTTTGCCAAAGTAGACCAACTGAGTGACGAATTTGCAGTCGGTAAAAATTGACTAACAAGATCGGCTTGTGTCAGTGGGTCGCTAGTTATTGTATTTTTGGATAACGCTATCACACGATCAGATAAATCAACTTGATGGTTTATCATCAACTGAGTGCGCTGAGCTAAATCATTAGCAAGAATCACGGTGGCGACCGGAAATTGCTTTTTCAGCGATTGATAGAATGCAATATCATCAGAAGACTGTTGCTCAATTACCAAACGAATGATATGCGGATCTAGCGTTTCACTTTGCCGCATTTGACTGAGTAGCTTTAAATTGTGACTTTCGAAGTATTCAAAACGGTTATTAGCAGTGATCCATAAACTAACAATCGATAAAACGACCCACAAATAGAACCACCCAGATTGTTTGAGGGTATTTTTAATCATCGATTATAAGTCAGTCACTACAGTGCTTAAATGGAATAAATCTGGAATACGGCGGGGTTTAGCCATCACCAGGTTGGTTTAGAGTATCCTTAATAATAGCCTAATCTCTGCCAAAGTAGCGGGATATTCCGTTAATATTAGACCTAGCTCTCAAACTCTGGCTGGCTTGCGTACAAAAGCCAGCGATAGCCTCGCTGGCTAATGAATTAACTGAGTGATAGGTTAGGGCAGTTCGGTGAAATGTGAGTGAATACACAGCCATTGCTCGTTAGAACGAACAAAAATTCGAGTCGACTTACCTCGGGAGGTAAACCGCTTACCACTAATATATCCTGCATCGCTCCAATAATAAGTAATCCATGCGGTATCGCCTCTTACCGTGACTTCTGGCTGATGCATGAAGGTTCTTACCCCTTCAGAGCGGCCCATGTAGTCAGCGTAGTCGATTGCTTCCATCTCTTTACCTTTATGCAGGTAGGCATCACCTTCACCAAAAACAGTGTAATCTGGATGAATGTATTTGAGATAGGCTTTTAGATTGTCAGTCTCAACCGCTTTCCACATCGCCTGGATATTATCGATAATTTGCTGTTGATCGCTTTGATTTGCTTTGGCTGAACCAGTAAGTGCCAAGAGTAATACCGCAAGAAAAGACCAGTGTTTCATAAGGCTACCTTTTTTAATATTTTGAGTAATAGCAATATCGAAATGCGCCAAGACTCAAGTAAAGCCTAGCCAGGTTCTTTGCTTAACTGGCTTTGTAGTCAAGCGCAGAAGAAAGCATTTTAGCGGTCACATCGACAATCGGTATGACTTTATCATATTGCATTCGGGTTGGGCCAACAACCGCCAGCACGCCAACTGATTTACCTTTCTGCTTATAGGGCGCAGAAACGATACTGCAACCACTTAACTCTTGCGAGCCAGACTCTTCTCCGATAAATATCTTGACACCTTCTGCAGCTAATGAGCGATCTAAAAGTCCCATAATCTGTTGCTTTTGTTTAAATGCAGAAAAAACTTGCTCGATATTTTCTAACTGACCATGTGAGGCCATGGAGACTAAGTTAGTTTGTCCAGAAAGGTGAAATGGCTGATTATTAGCGCCATTAGAGTTATCCCCTTGCTGAAACCCTTGCGCCGCAAAATCGATTGCTCGCTGCATTAGTTGGTCTAATTGCTGCTTTTCCTTAATTAGCTGAGCTAAGAGTGCCTCTCTGACGGTCGCGATATCTTTACCGACTAATTGCTGATTGAGAAAGTTTGACATTTTTTCCAGCTCATCTCGCTGATAACTTCGGTCAACTTGAATGACTCGATTTTGAATTTCATCATTTTCAAGCACCAACACCACTAACAGGCGATTCCCAGATAAAGGTACAAAGTCTATGTGTTGTACCTTATTAACTGGAGAGCAAGGGATCTGCACTAAACTGGCCATTTTAGTCATTTCGGAAAGTAGCTGTGATGCATTCCCAAGGAGCGCATTAGTCTCCTGCATAGGGTTAAGATTTTGCTTAACGTGTTGAATCACATCGGAACGAAGTGCGCGAACCTTTATTAATTTATCCACAAAAATTCGTAAGCCCTGCGTGGTGGGAATTCGACCCGAGGATGTATGCGGTGAAAGCAACAACCCTTGTCGCTCCAGATCGGCCATAATGTTTCTTACTGTCGCCGGGCTCACCGACAAATGCGATGATTGTAATAATGCTTTAGAGCCGATCGGTGTCCCTTGTTTTACATAGGACTCAATCAAGGACTTCATTAGAATTAGATCGCGCTCTTTCATGATTTTGGGTCTTTTTTCCAACTTTTTAATTATATTGTCACTATATTATTGATAATCAATAGAAAAACAGAGATTATGATTGTATAAAGCAGATTAATGGTGTGACCTGTATTCGTTTTACATGGGGACGATCACGCCAAAATCAATCCTGTAACTCGTTACCTTAACATCACGTTAAGCGATCGCGGATAAATTATGGCTAATTTAAAACCTTTCAAAAAGATTGCACTCATCGGTAAACCAGGAAGCAAGGCCGCGCAAGAAACTGTTGATCTACTGAGTGAGCAAATTCAAGGGTTAGGGCTAGAGGTTTTTTTGCCAGCCTCTGATACTTATGATTTTCCCTCAGGTAAGGCAGAGAAAATCCCGTTTGATGATATCGGTAAATACTGCGATCTTGCTATTGTGGTTGGCGGTGATGGCAGTATGCTGAAAACCGCTCGAGATCTAATTGATAGCCGATTACCCATGTTAGGGATTAACCGCGGACATCTAGGGTTTCTGACTGATATTCGCCCAACCGAAGTAGATACTCGAGTGCCTCCCATTTTAGAAGGTCAATACAGCCTTGAAAATCGATTCCTGCTGCACGCCGAGGTGTTCCGAAATGAAGAATCTGTAGGCGCTTCCAATGCGGTCAACGATGTAGTGCTTTATCCTGGCGAAATTGCTCGCATGATCCACTTTGAACTTTACATGGATCAAACCTTTGTTTACAGCCAACGCTCTGATGGCTTGATCGTTTCCACCCCTACGGGATCAACTGCCTATTCATTGTCGGGTGGTGGCCCTATTTTAGCCCCGCAAACCGATACCATTGTATTAGTTCCTATGTGCCCACACACTCTCACTAGCCGACCCATTGCGGTTAATAAAGAAAAAGTCATTGATATAGTGATTAGTGAAACCAACCGACACAACCCGCAACTAAGTTGTGATGGTCAGGTAATCATTTCGCTGCAACCGGGCGATCGCATACGGATCAAACCCTATCCCATAGAAATGTGTTTAGTTCACCCGCTTGATTATGATTACTTTGAAGTACTTAGAACTAAACTAGGTTGGGGACAAAAACTCTAACTATCTGCAGCTCAGCTGATGACTATTTTACACTGTAAGCCTTGGCCATCGGGTAAGCCAGCCTTTAGATTGAATCCGCTGTTCAAACAATTGCTTAGGTGCGCTAGGGTTATGGATGATTTTTTTCGCAAATAAAACGGATATGTCAAAACAACTGACAACTTTGAGCTGTCCTCGATTATCCATCTTAACCGCCACTGCGGTTTGCTTTTCGGGCCAAAAACTCATCGCATCAAGACTATTTTGATAGGGTGCCACTTCGTTTTTCAAATGCATTCTAGCCTGATTTTTGACTGACCAGGGAATTGACGGTTCGATTTGGCTAAGTTGTTTTTCGATCGCTCGTTCTCGCTGTTTACTTAAATCGAGTGGACAATAAAAAATGACATCAACATCGGTTAAAGGAGTATTAATTTGATGCAGCTCATCCCAAACCAAATTCCTTACAAATCCCGCCGCAATCCATCCATCCGGTAAGTTCAGACGTCTCACTGCGGCTAGAGCGCGCAGCCTGATAGGATCGCTAGCAAGAAGTTGAATTAATCGTAATTCGAGTGATGTTTGCAGTAACATTAAAAACGTTTTACTTTTGCAATCGAAGCATAACCCAATAAATAGGCAAGCCACTTAAAATCAGTACAACTCCCCACAACGTGGCTTTAGTACCAATCCCGCTAATGGCCCAGAGACAATAAACTAGCGCTAAGATCGCGCTTATTATAGAAGCGTAATCGGGCCCCGCTGATCGCTGCGTTAATAGCATTTTTAAATCAACAAAAATTGAAAGTAAGTAGGGGATAAATATGCCAAGTGTTGAAACTAAAATGGCAAAGGTATAAAGCGAAACCATACCATCGGTATAATTAGCCGCTATCAAAATGGAAATAATCACACTAGAAAAAACTAATGCTCCTACCGATAAGCCGTGCTTTTTTTGATCACTAAATATTGCTGGTAATAACTTATCGCGAGCCGCCGACATTGGAACTTGACCTTGCAATAATACCCATCCATTGAGTGCACCCAAACAACTAATCACTGCGCCGGCTGCAACAATGTTTCCTGCCCAGTCTCCCCATAGAATCACCGCTGCATCAGCGAAGGGCGCGCCAGACACTTGTAATTGAGAATTATCAACCACACTCATTATGGTTATTTGGCTGGACAAATAGACCACCGCCACCACCAACACGCCAATCATAGTCGCTCTCGGAATGGTCGATTGCGGGTTGTCTACATTATCAGCCGGAATAGTGGCGGATTCTAACCCCAAGAAAGCCCAAAGTGTCAGTGCTGCAGTGGCCACAACTGAACTGGCCAGCGGCTCTTGAGAGAGGTTAAATGGTTTAAATGAAGCCGGCTCAAACACCACAAAACACATAACACCAATCGCGACTAAGGGTAATAGTTTCAAAATGGTTGCTACTAATTGAAATAACCCGACCTGCCTAACACCACGCGTATTTAAGAAGGTAATTGTCCAAAGAATACTTAGAGTCACGACAACCGAAAGACTGGCGCTATTTGCTAGTTGTGGGAAAAAGAACCCTAAATAAGTCACCGCTGCGACTGAGATGGCCGCATTACCACACCAAATTGAAACCCAGTATGACCAAGCCACTGAAAATCCGGCAAGAGGACTAATATTGTCATAGGCGTAGCGATAAGGGCCCCCCTGACGAGGGAATTTTCTACTCAGTCTAACAAATACCAAGGCCGTCATTAATGCGCCAAACGTGGTCAACCCCCACCCAAGGATACTGACACCGCCATAAGGCGCTAAAGAGGCCGGTAAGAGAAAAATCCCAGAACCTATCATATTTCCCACAACTAACGCCGTGCAAATCCAAATGCCAACTTTGCTGCGATGCTTACTTTGGGTTTTATCTTGCTGCATTGACCACTCAGTTAATAATTTGACCTTTCTGTTTTACGCGCTATTTTCAAACAAGTCAATTTTCAGCCGTTGGGGATCAAATGAGATTGCAATCATGCTCAATTGCAGATATTTTAAGATTAATAAACCGCGACATTGGGTCAATATATGCCAGGATTGTCAGAACATCTAAAGCATGCCAGCGAGAACCACGCCTTTGCACTGCACGCTGATCTCTACACTAGCGAACAAGTTTTTAATCTAGAACAATCCAAGATTTTCGAGTGCCATTGGCAGTTAGTGGCTCATCAAAGTCAACTAGCCCAATCAGGTGATTTTGTTGTTGGCAAGATTGGTAGAGTCCCCGTCATAGTGCTTCGCGATGAGTCTGGCGAACTTAAAGGGTTTCATAATGTTTGCCGACACAGAGCGGGACCTTTAGCCACTGAAAATGGCAACAGCAAAGTGCTTCGCTGTAAATATCACGGCTGGACCTATCGTTTAGATGGTCAACTCAAGTCTGCGCCGGAAATGCAATCAACACCAAATTTTGATGTTTGCCAACACAAACTTCCTGAAGTTCATATTGCCCAGTGGCAGGGATTTATATTTGCTTCAATTAAGCCGCCAAAGATGAATATCGACTCCTTGTTACAGGGTATTAGCCAACATATTCAGCCGATAGATTTAACTCAACTGAGCTTTAGCCATCGAGATCAATATATTGTTGATTGTAACTGGAAGATCTACATGGACAATTATCTTGAAGGCTATCACTTACCGCATGTTCATCCTGGCTTAAATAAATTGCTCGATTATCGTCAGTATAAGACCGAACTTCATGAATGGTTTAGCTATCAGTATAGCCCGCTTGATAATGCAGATAATAACCAGGCCGACATTTATTACGGCGAGGGCTGTGCACATTACTATTGTGTTTATCCCAACATGATGCTTAATATTTTGCCAGGCAGATTACAAACCAATTTGATCGTGCCACTATCCAAATCGAAAACTAAGATCCTATTTGACTATTACTATGCCAATCAGCAATCCAAACAAACCCAGGAGCTGATCAAGCAAGATCAAGAATTCAGCGACGAAGTACAACAGGAAGACATCGATATCTGTGAACAAGTTCAAGTCGGATTAGATTCGTTGAGTTACCAAGCAGGACCTCTTTGCATGAAGCGAGAAAGTGGGGTGCTACATTTTCAAAATTTAGTGCGCTCAAGCCTAAGAGATATAAACTAATTCAATTTTGATTTCCATTAAGATTCATCACAAGCAGGAAACAGCCCATGTTTAAACACGCTATTGTTAGAACCCCAAGCCAATCATTAATTGATGGACTCACCAGTGTTGATTTAGGAAAACCAGATTATCAAAAAGCGTTACAGCAACACCAGCGATATATTTCTGCATTGCAAGCTTGCGGTTTAACCGTGACCTGTTTACCAGCACTTGAGCAATTTCCGGACTCAACATTTGTCGAAGATGTGGCGCTATTAACCCCGAACTGCGCTGTCATTACTAATCCAGGTGCTGTCACACGCCAAGGTGAAACTCAATTTATTACCGCAGCCATCGAGAAATTTTATCCTACTTTGGAACGGATTGAATCACCAGGAACGGTTGAGGCTGGCGACGTCATGATGGTTGGTTCGCATTTTTATATTGGCCTTTCGGAGCGAACTAATGCAGAAGGCGCTGCACAACTGATCAAAATTCTCGAAAAACATAGCCACACGGGGTCAGTGGTTAGCTTAACCGAAGTTCTCCACTTAAAAACGGGACTTGGCTATTTAGAAGATAGTAATCTGCTTGCCTGCGGTGAATTTTTGACAAAGCCAGAATTTTCAAAATTTTGCCGAGTCGAAGTTGATGCAAACGAAGCCTATGCAGCAAATAGTGTTTGGATTAACGGCACCGTATTAACACCAAAAGGCTTTCCGAAAACCAAACAAAAAATAGTTGATTTGGGTTATAACGTTATAGAAGTCGACGTTTCTGAGTTTCAAAAAGTAGATGGTGGCTTAAGCTGTTTATCATTGCGATTTTAATAATGTAAACACTTAGGATGATGAGTTAGTAGTATTAACGTTGGGTAAAATCACTTTGATTTTAGTTCCCTTGCCTAATTCGGAATACAGTTCAATCCTTCCATCGAGTGCTTCGACAATACCTTTGGTAATAGCAAGGCCTAACCCTGTTCCAGACTTTGCGCGCGAATCGCCATCATCCACTTGCTCAAAACCTTCAAATACTCTGGCTTGCTTTTCGGCTGGAATGCCGATCCCAGTATCAGTACAAGAAATCGTTAACTGGTTGTCTTTCAGCTCGCTAGTAATGTGAACAAATCCCTGATTAGTAAACTTAATTGCATTACCGATCACATTAAAAAGTACCTGCTGCAATCGCCCTCGATCTTGTTTTACCAAGATTGATTGGCCACGATTTTGATTAATCAACTCAACTGATTTACTCTTGATATTAGGTTGACAAACATTCACGACATCTTCGATAAGTTCAACAATATTAAAATCAGTTTTGAAAACAGTTAATTGGCTATTTCTTAGTTTGGATAGTTCGAGAATATCGTTGACCACTCGAGCCAACTGCTCTCCGGAAGATTTAATTAGTTTAAGGCAATTTAAGTTGGCTTCAGAAAAATTATTATTTTCATCTTGAATAATAATTTCTGATAAGCCTATGATTCCATTGAGTGGCGTTCGCAATTCATGTGAAGTATTGGTCAGTACTCGATCCTTTACTCTGTCAAGTTCTTGCAATCTTTGATTAACCAATTTTTGCCTTTGTAATTCTTTGCGACTCATATATCGATAATAAACGAAAGAAACGATTGCGATCAGTAACAGCGATAGTGAAATCCAAATGATTTGATTTTGTTTTTGCTGCTCCATCTTTAGTGACATTATCTGTTGGTCTTTTTGTAATTCTTCCAGCTTTTCCTGTTGCTCCATAAACTGTCTATCTAATTTAAAAACTTCGCCTAAGAATTTAATTTTTTCGCCAACAAACTCTTGCTCTAGCTCCTCGATTTTTCGTTGATAAGATAACGCTTGTTCGAAGTTTCCGAGTGACTCATAAGCTTGGTTTAATATTTTATATAATTGTATATTTTTGAAAGACAGTTTGAATCGAAGCGATTCAGGTAGTAACTCTTTTGATAAATCTATCGCTTCTTGGAATCGTTTCTGTTTTAAGTAGCTGCGGGCTACGTTGACCTTGCTACTGATAACGAGTCCATGAAAATCATTTTGTTGAGCGATTGCGACCGCCTTTTTGTTAGCCGTAACAGCCTCGGCATAGTTTTGTTCTTTCTCCGCAACCATTGCAGCGGTTGTCAAAATGTAGACCTCTAGAAAAGGATCTTGTTGCTCAGCGTGAGCTTGCCACGCTTGTTCTATGTAAGTTTTAGCCGACTCTATATTGTTTTTGTCGGTCATAATTTGTGCTAGCCCAATATAAGCACTAACCTGGTCCAATGAATCTCCTGTCTGCAAGCTATTTTCCAATTGCAAATAACGAAACTTAGTTGCTTCATCAATATCGCCGATATCGGTATACACATTGGCTAAGTTGTTATAGGCACGATTAACCCCCGATAGGTCTTTTGCAGCAAGACTTTGATTGAGTGACTGAGTATAAAGTTCTAGGGCGCGTTCTGAGTCGCCGAAGTACAACAGATTGGAAGCAAGATTATTAAAGGCTCTGGCTTTTTCACTCGCATTATTCTCACTATTGGCTTGTGCTAGGGCTTGATTCGATAATTTATAAGCGGTCTCGTAGTTACCTTGTTGAAAGTTTTCATAAGCAGCTTCATTAAGCTGTTGCGCTGATTTAGTTTGAGCCTGATTGGCGAAAGAAAAGCTAGAAATTGCGTAACTTACGATTAAAATTAGCAACCACTTAAAGATTGAGATAGATAACGACATTTGAGATTGGCCGAAAACGACTTAATTTTTGTAGGCTCTAATGACATGATTATTGGTGATGGAGTAATCTGCACCTAATACGTTTTGCACTTCATCATAGTTTTTGTCGAGTACTAACTGTCGATGGTGCTGAGGCACATTATGTTGAATCATAGTACCTTCCGGATCAGCATTGTATTCGTCAACCAGATCTTGATCGGTAGCGAGGTTGGTCAAAAAGTCTGTTAGTTCCTGACTCATTAGGTTTTTCCTTATTGTTTATTAATAAAAGCCTATCCTTTATACAGCCATTGTTGACAAACATCAATAATGGCTGGACCCACGTCATTATAATAGCTCGGTGTTGATTTGCCACTTTTCACAAAAGGCATGATCTATCTTGAGCGACTTAGCCGCAGGAACAACTAAGGTGGTGATCGTTTTTACCTCTGCGTTTACTAACTCGCCTAATGGCAACCGTTGCTCTCTATGCGTCATTATCGGCAATCTCGAAGCCTCGTACAAAATAACTTCATGCTGCAGGTCATAGTGCAAACTCAGCTTATCAATTAGCATTTTTAAACCGTTTTCAGCAGGCTCTAAACGATTAAGGTACTCATCACCAACCACACCGATTTGCCACAAGATTAAATTCGCGCAGGGATTGATTTGATGCTTAAAGAACAGATACTGAGATGCTTCATAACTAATGCAACCCGAATCACCCGGGTCAATTCCCAAATCAGCGTACAAACAATCACTTGCCGCGATTGCAGGCAACATCTTGGCTTGATAGTTTTCTGCACGAGCTAGCTCTATCATTCGATGGGCAGGGTAAACAAAAATGCCAGGATGCCCATAGAATACGCAAACCACTTTTTTGCCTTTTTTTACCTGCTGCAAAACAACTTCAACCATTTTGTTATACCCGGCGAGTCGGTCTTGACCGCGATCTTTTTCATTAGGGTCAAAGTAGTATTCCGCCAAGTTTGAGAGGTTCGGATTAATATTTTTAAGTGTACTCATCCCTAGTGGGTCAGGTACTAGGGCAAACACTAATTCTGCGGATTTAATTTGCCCAATCGATTCCTGAGTTAAATGGGCGGGCGTGTGAATGCCACTGCCGATTAAGGTCAATTGACCTCTGTTGGGTTTAATAATTTACTCCCTATTTCAAATTGAGATGAGCGAGTAACTGTTGACAACATTGGTCGACTGACAGTCCTGCTTCAAATGGAGAAAAGTAGTAAAACGCGCAATCAGCGTTTTCAGCCGCCTTTGCGTCGGTGTCAATTTGGTCTCCGATATGGAGTAGTTGATGAGGTGCAAGCTTAAAGTCACTTAGCGCTTCTTCCAACATATGGCGATGAGGCTTTGCACGAAATCCAAGATGCGGGGCATAATTTCGTTTAAAAAAGCCCGCCATTGGAGTTTTATCCGCATCACAGTTGCCATTAGTAATACTGACTAATGTGTAATGTGTTGACAGTGTGGCCAGCATTTTGGTTATTTCATCGGGCACCTCAACTCGGCTTCGATAGACTAAAAACAGGTTCAACGCCTTTTCGACAATCGCATCCGCGTTTTGCAAACACTCACAAAACTCTTGCAATACTTGCTTGCGTAAATAGGTAAGATCTTCAAGCGCAATGGCAAACTCATTTTGCTGTTGCGATTTGCTTTCCATTAAACGGTTTCTAATGTCTAGGAAGCGATCAAAATCAAACTCTTTGTGTTGTGCTTTAAACTCTTGTTGTAGATACTCTTTATTTTTTAGCTCAGCGGTTTTGATCACCGGTCGGTTATCGTACAGAGTATTATCTAGATCAAAGCTGATCAGTTTATAGGGTTGCTCGGCCATTACTTTTTAGCTCTTGGATGAGCGCGGTCGTATACTTGAGCAAGTTTTTGAAAATCTAAATGAGTATAGACTTGAGTGGTAGAAATATTAGCATGCCCAAGTAGCTCTTGAACGGCGCGAATATCACCGGAAGATTCTAAAACATGGGTGGCGCATGAGTGCCTAAATTTATGCGGATGCAGACTCGAATTTAAGCCAACTTGTTTACCCCAATATTCAAGTCGTTTTTGAATACTTCGATGAGAAAGTCGACTACGCTGCTTGCTTAAAAATAAAGCTTGTTGCTGATCATCGGCCAACCAGTTAGATCGCACTTTTAACCAATTTTCGAGCGCCGCTAACGCGCTCCGACCAACGGGAACGATTCGAGTTTTATTTCCCTTACCGGTCACCCGCATCAATTGTTGCTGCTTGTCCAAGTCAATTACATTGCTCGCAGCCAACTCTGCAAGCCGCAAACCGCTTGAATAAAATAGTTCTGCTATTGCTTTGTCTCGAATGTTAATGATTTCATCGCTTGGAATAGCTTCCAAAAGCAAACTTATTTGGTCGACATCAATCACTTTGGGAAGACTTTTCTTGCCTTTTGGAGGCCGTACGTTTTTGCCTGGATTGAGTTGCATCACCCCCTGAATAATTAAATACTGAAAAAAACTACGGCTGCTCGAAAGTAGCAATGCGATACTGGCAGAAGAATATCCCTGACGGAAATAAAACGCAGACATTTGCCTAATATGAATCGGTGCGATTTCACTCCACTTTTCAATAGATTGAGATTTTAGTGATTCCAAAAGCTTGAGTAATTGTTGCCGGTAATTGCTACAAGTATGCTCAGAGTAGGACTTTTGCTCCCTGAGCATTCTCAAATATTCATCAACAAAGTGTAAACCTTGCTTTAGGATAGATTCATCGGATATCTTAGCTGCGCTCATAAGGCGTAACAACGGCGGTTACAAACTTTGCTAATAACTCGATAAATAAAGTGCCCATTTCAGGATCAAATCGAGCCACATCTGTACTTGCTAATGCAAGTAAGCCATTTGCACAGCCTTCGCCTAACGGAATCAAAGCGCATGATTGGTAGTTGTACGAAAGCTCGCCAAACAATGACTCTTTAGGCGACTGTCCTAAGCGACCACAAAGTGGCTGGTTATCGGGAAATTGGCAATTCAATAATTGTTTGATCTGCTCAGCTGAATCAACCACCTGAGCGGGCGCACATGGCTCATAATCACCGACCAAAATTATTGCAACACCATCTAAGTTAAAATTCGCTTTGAGTTGAGAGACAATTGTGGCGGTGAGTGCGGTCAAACTATCGCACTTCACTAACTCCAACATAAACTGATTGCAGGAAACCAACAGCTCTTCATTAGCGTGAGCAGTTTGCAGCATGTCTATTTGTTGCCCCTGCAATTTGCTATTTTTGTCACGCAAGGTTTTAACTTGTCGTTCTACCAACGAAAAGGTTTCTTGTTCGCCATATTGCAACTCAATATGACTCAACAATTCTGGGTTTTTCACCAAGAAATCGGGATTATCTAGCAAATATTGACGAACTTTCGCTTCATCCATCATTTCATAAATACGAGCCAAGTTTTCATTTGACTTTGTAAGCTCTAAGATCTGATTTTGTGGTGATTTCATACTTCAATATATCCGTGATAAACAAACTCTGCTGGCCCCACCATTTTTAGTGAGTCGCCTTTTCCTGGCCAATCGATATGTAAATGACCACCGGGTAAAAAAACTTTGATTCGCTGTTGTAGCCTCTGTTGCAATCTACCAACAACCATACTCGCGCATGCTCCCGACCCACAGGCTAAAGTTTCACCGGCGCCACGCTCAAATACTCTTAATTTAACTTCTGTATCAGACACAACCTGCATAAAACCAACATTAACACCATCTGGAAATAACTCATGCTGATTAATAGCATCGCCAAGTTGGTCAACTTGTGCGTTGTCGATATCATCCACCGTAATGACACAATGTGGATTTCCCATAGAGACTGAGCCAAATGATAATTGCCGATCTGCCAGCTCGATTTGGTAGTCAATAGATTCTCGCTCAACATTCAAGGGAATTTTACTCGGCTCAAGTTGAGGAACCCCCATGTCGACACTGACCAGTCCATTGCGCATAAACTGTAGATCCATGATGCCGTTAATCGTACTTACTCTGATTTTTTGCTTCCAGGTCAGTCCCATCTGACGAACAAACTTAGCCAAACATCGTACACCATTGCCACATTGGCCAACTTCGGTGCCATCAGCATTAAAGATTCGATAGTGAAAATCGACATCGGGCTGAGGAGGCGGTTCAACCAACAACAATTGATCAAAGCCCACACCTTTATTTCGATCGGCTAAGCGGCGAATCTGACCTTCGTTGAAGTAAACATTTTGAGAAATGGTATCGACAACCATAAAGTCGTTACCCAGACCATGCATTTTCGCGAAACTCACCATCATTTTAGCGGTCTCTCCCGGTAGAGCTGATTCAAGTTATCGCTGCTGCTTTGCTCACTTTGTTCTAATTCTTTCTGTTCTGGCTTAGCTTGCGGTAACTGTTTACTCGTGTCGGCTTGTTGAGGTTGGGTCGATTCCTGTGTGGATGTTTTTTCCTCTGGATTGACTTTGTTAGCAGCATTCGACAAATACAGATCGCCTTTTGCGCCACACCCGGCTAGCAAACAAACGATAACAACAATTGTAGAAATTTTAATCAAAACCAGCATCCAGCGTAGACAAATCAGCAAACTGACTTGATTTTCGACAATTTTCTTAAGGAAATCAATTTTTTATTGGTATATTAGCCTAAACAACTTTTAACCAAGCCAGTGCAAGCATCACCATCAATGTATGAATAGTTTATCTCAACAACCAGCGAAACTGGTAAAAATGCACCCGCAATCACTCAGTTTGTCCAATTACGTGCAAGGCTATTGGCGGCTCGCAGATTGGAATCTCGATGCTAACCAGCGGTTAGACTTTTTAAAACAGCACATTGAACTCGGCATCACCAGTGTCGATCATGCCAGTATTTATGGCACACCTCCCTGTGAATCGCGGTTTGGTGAAGCGCTCAAACTAGAGCCAAGTGTTAGAGATCAAATTCAATTGATTTCCAAATGCGGCATTCATTTAGAATCTAACCAAAATAGCGATATGGTTTCGCATTACACAAGTCATCAATCTGCGATTATTTCCTCAGTAGAACAGTCTCTTAAACGGTTAAATGTGAGTCATTTAGATTTGTTGTTATTACACCGTCCTGACTTTTTACTTAATGCTGATGATGTTGCGGCCGCATTCGACACCCTTAAGCATTCCGGAAAAGTGCTACATTTTGGTGTTTCCAACTATACGCCCAGTCAATTTTCTCTGTTGCAATCTCGTTTGGATTATCCATTAGCCACCAACCAAGTTGAAATTAATCCGATAAATATGCAAGCCATCAACGATGGAACGCTCGATCAACTGCAGCAACTGTCCACTCGACCAATGGCTTGGTCGGTGCTTGCTGGTGGTCAACTATTTAATGAGAAGTCCGAACAAGTGACTCGACTCCGTAAAACTTTAAGGCAAGTAGGCGACGAGATTGGCGCAAGCTCTATTGATCAAGTCGCCATTCGCTGGGTACTCGAGCTGCCCAGCGCACCGGTTATCATTTTAGGAAGCGGCAATCTTGACCGAATAAAAGCGGGGCTCAACGCGCAAGCCTTAACGATGACGCGGGAGCAATGGTATCGCATTTGGGTCGCATCAAAAGGGCATAATGTCCCATGACTAAGGACCAACAACCAAAGCCGTCAAAGCAAAATGATTGGCCTTATCGTTGGGATCGTTTATTGCGCTATCGAATGATCGAAATCATTGCTCTTTGGGAAGGCCGACTTACCAGCAACCATTTACAAAAAGCCTTTGGCATTGGACGACAACAAGCCAGTAAAGATATTAATGAGTATAAGTCCAATATAGCTCCGAATAACTTGGTATTTGATAAACAGCTAAAAGGCTATGTTCCGAGTCCAAAATTTTCGCCAATTTTGACCAAAGGCGAAATCAATGAATACTTAAATATGCTCAACAGTCAAAGTGACTTGTTAACTCAGTTTGCTAGCCTTGACCTACCGCAAACTCAGTCCGAAGTTCTGTCACCTTTATTTCGGTCAGTGAACGCAAACATAGTTAGACCCATTATTAGCGCTAGTAGAGAGGCTCAGCGTATTGAAATTGAGTATAGTTCGCTAACTTCGGAAAAGGATTATCGTAATATCGTGCCACACACGCTAGTGTTTAATGGCTATCGTTGGCACGTGCGAGCCTTTTGCGAAAAAAGCCAAGAGTTTCGAGACTTTGTATTATCGCGAATTACCAATATTTATGACTTTGTGGGTGACTCAGTGCATACTCGTGATCAGGATAACGCATGGAATAGTTGGGTGACGATTAAGATAAAGCCGGACCCGCGTTTAAGCCGTTCACAACAAACAGTTATCGCACAAGATTATGGCATGGAAGATAATTGTTTATTGCTCAAATCACGTGGCGCAATGGTTGAGTATTTACTTCAGTTTCTTAGGATTAACAGCAAGCAACTTCATAATGACCCGAAAGCTCAGCAAGTGATTATCGAGAACAAGCATGAGCTACACGAGTGGTTGTTTGATAAATCCTAAGAAAACTAAGATTTATTTACAAAAGCAAACTCAATATAACTCGGTAAAAACAGCCCAATATTGGCATCGCCATTATCAGCTGATTCGATCGCTGCATTGATATTAATATTGAGTGCGGTTCGCCATTCAGCTTTTTCACCGAGCTCTCTTAATCCTTCAATCAACATTTCGGTGGATGTAGTGGTGGAGGACGCCCCGTTACTATTTATCTGCTTACTTGCATTATCCAGTGCTCGAATAATATGTTGTTTAAGTACTGCCTTAAAATCGTTTTCAGCTGGCAGGTTTCGGTACACCGCAAGCATCCCCCTGACATTGGCAGCATGGTACAAAAGACGCGCATTAATAGGGTCAAACCAGCGACCTGAGTCTAATAACCCCGGCAAGACGCCGAGCCTAATTTTTTCTACCGCATGGAACAAATATTTAGGTTGTCCTGTTTGCTGATACACTTCCGCTAGCAGCCATGCACTGTATGAATTATAAGACCAATTTGTATCAAGCTCCTTGGCGATTGCCCAATCTGCAGCAGCAATCGCGCTTTTTAAATATTTTTGCTCCTTGGTTAGTTGAAAGGCCTTTAGCATGGCGATTGCACTCACCGCATGATCGAGCTGCAATTCTCCGCGATGGTCATCTTCGAACCATCCTTCAACTAAGGCATCGGGATTCTTTTTTAATGTACGCTTATTAAATGAAGTGTATATTTGGTCATCACCGCGCAGATCTGGCGCTGGGAACAACCCATTTTTACGCTGTAATTTAACTAGGTAGTCAGCCCCTTTGGTAATAAACTCGACTAAATTTGAATTATCTTTTAGCGCACTGTTATTAACCGCTATGCTCGCTAATAATGGCCGAGCTGCCTGTCGCAGGCCATAAGACATTTGTTTTGGATCACCATCTGGCACGACAACCCAAAGC
This sequence comes from Kangiellaceae bacterium, assembly GCA_965230525.1. Lineage (GTDB taxonomy): Bacteria > Pseudomonadota > Gammaproteobacteria > Enterobacterales > Kangiellaceae. The sequence continues at coordinate 888,621 of OZ246008.1, read as the reverse complement.
GCATTAGTTTTCATTTTTGGGCTTATTTTTTTCCAAAGTAAAGCTACTTCTTGCGCGTTAGGTGCAGCAGGATTTATCGGCGAAAAATAATTGGGAGCATGTTGAGGGTTTGCTGCCCAAGGACCAAGGTGTCGAATAATCTGTTGGGCAAGGTTTAATACTCTTTTCTCATTTTTGGCCACCTGCGCTACTCGAATCTCTTTTAGCAAGGGCCTTACTTTTTGCTGAATTTCTTTGGGTGGAAACTGACCGGGGACAACCTGGTCGCTCGCTTGGGCCAAATTAATCCCAGCGAGGGAAATGGAGTGGAATATACCAATCGTTAAAAATATTTTTAAAACCAATCGCATATTAGATTCTCGCTTAGTTACTGTTTAGTCGCCATTTAATCGATGTTTCGTTTCACAAAGGGTGGGAAGACTATGAGTAAAAGTGTTTCGCAAGTGTACAATTAAACCAGCATGACTCCAAGCTTATATTTGTTGATTAACGTTGCTTGTTAAGTTTGGCTTCGATGGTTTTCTTGTAGATCAGTGAGTCAATAATTGAAACATCGCTTTCTATTGCTGACAAATCGATGTCAGTGATAAAAATGGGATAGTTTGAAGTATCTTTTCGCATCGAGAGTACTTCATCTCGCAGCCTTTTATAGACACCTTCTCCGTGTTCCGAGTATAGAAAACAAGAATTGGCGGTATACAAGTCGAAGCCAGCTGAAAAAACGTGTTTTTGAGTCGCTATCGCTTGCACCAGAGAAAAATCGAGATACTCATTAGTATATTTGGGAGCGATTGGTTTTATTCGCGGGTTATCTCGTTGCTCCGATTGAAGCACTTGATAGAAATTTACCGTTTCTAACAAGCCACTACTTAACAAGTGCCTGTTTTGAATTTTTTCGAAAAACTGCTGGTAGTGATTGACAACTTGAGCAATATTAATGTTTTTGTGAGCTTGGTAGTAAAGCGATCCATTGGCGGCACGAATAATCACTTCCACCAAATTTTTGGTTTTACAATGAACGTAAAAATCAAGATGATCATTAAATCGTCGGCGACTTATTGTACGAATAAACGGATTGAAATCAATAAAATCATCGATGGTAAAACGGATCCGCACCTCAGGTTGATCACTATAGGGATTTTCACTCAGTCCATTATATAATTTTGTTAATGAAGCAAAACTCAAATAACTTATTTCGCTTTTATAAATATCAATAATCTGCGGTCGTCCAGACATCAGCATTACAAACCGGTGTGCTTGATCCGTTCGCAGACTATTGCTACGAAGACCATTTAGTTTGGAAAATAGCTGCTCCACCCGAGTGACGATTTGATCACGCTGTACAAGTCCACGGCAATAAATAGGGAAGTTTTCATTTTCGCAGATTGTCTGAGCATTTTCTTTATAAAACTCTACCCAAGCAAACTCTCCCGTGTAGTGTTTACTTGATATTTCTCCCCAACTATTAAGAAACACCACATCAAAATGATTGGCTAAATTAATTTTATTATCTGCCCACGAAAAACAATCTTTACCTTCACCAATCCGATAAAGATTGCTCTTTTTTTCTTCTGAAAGTGGATCGCTTCGAGTATTAACAAATAACCCTAGTCCGACTATTTTGGCTTCACTATTAAATTGGTTAAGGTCTTTATACTGACGGAACTGTTTTAGAAGCCCCTCAATATCCCGTAATAGTTCATTAGAGTATTGTAGGTTTAAATAGTCATCGGAATTATAAAGGTGAAGGCTGGTCTTCGAGGTAATCACTTGATTGCAACATCCCCATAACAAACATTCGAATAACGACTGCGCTTGATAAGCTTCGGTATTTTGAGTCAGTTTCTTTTCTGGAATATGACCAATATAAACTTTCCATGCGCTCATTTGCTCTTGGTTGATGGTTATTGAAGATTCAAAAACATCTTTGGCAATTCCGTTATTCAGTATTTCGATCTTGCCACTACGTCGTTCAAACGCTGAATATAACTTTCGTCCCAAGGAAAGCAGCTCGTTTTTGGCCACTCGATTGATCACACCATGAACACGAGAGAAGTTGCTTAAGAAATGATAAGAATTTGTCAATTCTCTCACCAAATTTCTTCGCTCTTCTTTCACATCTCGAATACTCCAGAGGTTTCTACCATTGAGGTAATCTAATTTAGACTGCTGCCAGCCCCAAGACACAACTAATTGCTTAACAGTTTGATATTGCCAATTAGTTTTTTTGTCTTTATTTAGATTAATTTTTATGTTGGTTTTCAAATAGAAAGAACGGCGCAAAAACTCCAATCGATGTGCGTTATCCTGTAAAGCCTGTTCTGCAAACCGTAAAGTCAATAAATAAGGATCGAGGCTACTTTGTTCAGATTGCCCTTGATAAACCAGTTGTTTAAATTCATTGGACAACACTCCAGCACACGGAAACAACTTGGCATAAACTTCCAGCACCAATAGCTTTACCGATGATTTATAGGGCGATTCGATCGCCTTATAGAGTTGCCAAAGTGCCGCGCTAAAATATTCCGAAGCTGGAATATTTTTTACTTCACCAAAATCTATCCAATCCGCATGATCAATGTGTTTTTGCTCGGTCAGTCGATTAGCAAATTTAGAATAATCGCATTCTGAGGGAATAATCCACCATAAAGGCCATCTTCCAGCTATCCAAACGGCTGTCCGATAAAACTCATCGAGCAATAAATAATGTTGGGTGTTACCACAGTTGTCAGCCTCTATTTTTTTTACTTTTTTGTCTCTGAATTCGTCGTGATTAACCACATAGGCATTTAACTCAATACCAAAATCGGCCAACCATAATTTTATGCCTTCTGCTTTCTTTTTGAGCTTTTCAAGCAGTTTGCTTTCCAACGGCTCGCATAAACAAATCCATAAATCGATGTCACTGCTATTAGACTGCCCAAGCGTTCCCATGCTCCCCATTAAAAACAGTGATGCGATGCGGTACTTAAGGTGTGCTCTTGGTTTATATTCAAAACTCTGGCTGATAGTTTTAGCTATTTGTTTTTCAACATGGCTAGGGGTGTAATTAGGGATCCCGCTAGGAGTAAACTTATCCACATAGCCAGGCAACATTGGATGGTTTACATGAAATAGTAGCGGTATAAGCTTTAGCTTGTCTGCCTGAACACCGCTCAAACTGGCTTCCATCCGAGAGTATCGGCGCTGACTTAAGCGCAAGAAATCATTTTTAATCTGTTTGAGTTGTTTTTGATTAATTTCGATATCGGCCACTAGGATGGTTCTCTTTCACCGGGCAATTTAGCCTATTAGGTCTCAGAATTAGGAAAAGCCTGAAACTACATTCACTATGGATTTTTGGTATATACTTAAGTGTAGTATGATTTTTGAATGCCTTGCTAAATTCTGGAAAAGAAGTCGAACAAAAGGTAAGTAATATCACACCTTCTAGTTATTGCTTATTCGCTAACTTTAAGGTGTATTTGGGAACTTTAGGAAATAAACATGCAAATAGACAATAGTGAGATTCTTGAGGCGTCGCCATTGGGTATTTTATTAGCAGACGTTGAACAACGAATCACTTGGTGTAACCAACGATTTCTCGATGATACCAAGCTGTCACGCGAGAATGTAGAGGGCCAATTGTTGGCTGCACTGCCAATGGAAGCAATCGACAAGCAAACTCATCTCGTTCAGCTGTTTGATAAAGAAAATTCTTCCGCATTAAAGTTTCAATATTGGCGAGAGCCTCGCTCACCCGCAACCAAAGGCACGCTACACTATTTTGCGCTTGATCGAGATGCCACTTCTAAACCCAGTAAATTAGCAATGGCTAAAATACCCAAACGAGCAAATTGGGTAGAATTTCTAGATTATGAAGTCAGTCGAAGCCGTCGATATGACAATCCACTTTGTGTATTAAAGCTACACGTGATTATCGACCAAAAGCCAGACCACCTTGATGAAGGCGAAATTAAACAAACCATAAAAGACACGCTACAAGATGAGTTGCGCTGGGCGGATATGATTGGAAATACTAGTCGTGGAAGTTTCTTAATGGTATTGCCGGAGACCCCAAGCAGCGCACTCGAGCAGCTGCAAGAAAAGATAAGCATCGCGCTTAATGGACAACTCAACGCGCTTTCGTCAGAAATAAAGTATCATATTGTATTTGGAAGCGCCTACTGGAAGAAACACGACGATAGTAACCGCTTACTCAAACGAGCCAGAGAAAATTTGGTAACAGCCCTTGAAAAACAACTAGAAGCCTCGCAATAGGGGCACCGCTCCATCAACACGCCGCTTCAGCGCGGCAGAAACTCATTTTAACATCAAGAAATTCGACATTTGGCCGATAAAAATTGGTGAACCAAAGGGTAAATTCATTAATCAACGCTTAACCAAAGAGGTCGGAGAATGCGCAACTTTGTTGACTTATCAACTTCACGCCTCGGTCAACTCCTGTTAAGCAGCCAACACCTCACTAAATCTCAGCTAGAACAAGCGCTAACTTTTCAATCTCAACGTCAAGTCAAACTCGGTACTGCGCTAGCTTCATTAAACTTGGTCTCCCGCGCTACTATTAATAGAACGCTTAAAAAACAGCGGCTTATGCGGATTTTTGCCAGTAGTTTAGCCTTAACCCCAATCTCAGGTGAAGTTTTCGCGAGCGACAATCATTCCACTAATAGCGCCTTTTTTGAGATTTCAATGCCTAAACAACCCACTGAGCGAGTACCCCCTCAATCAGGCTCTAGTCTGGCAAATGTCTATTTGACCGATAAGCCAGTGTTTACTGAAAGACCGATTGATAATCACAGCAAAGATTTCTATTTTAGCGGTGATCCAGACCACTTGGTCGCACTAAACAACGATTTTAGTGAATACGCTGGGATTCAATTTTCTCTGTTTAACGCCAACAAGCCGCTATTTAAAAGCCACTATGAATATCAGTTTGAACCTCAAATTTCGCTCTATTCCAGCAGTCACACCCGCAATGAGTCTCACTATTCATCTCGCAAGCCAATCGGTCCTGGCTTAGATCGCGCTTCAAATACAAAACCCGTCATTTATATGCTGACGCTAAAAGGTCGCAGCATTTACCATAACTCTGGCAAACAAACCACCATGTGGAGCCTCGATAGGGCTAAGAAGGGGGTGCAACGCAAGGCCGAGTTAATGTTCTCCATCACTAAGCATTTTTAAGCTTGTGGAATAAGCTTCCTGCACCACCCAATTTTCTCTGCTACAATCCGCAAACAACCCAATTTATTAATCAAGCTTTTAATTCAAAAGTGATAAAGGTATCCAAGTGAAATTAACTCGAATAGCATTATTAGCGCTGTTTTTAAGCGCTTGCCAACCCGCCACCGACGAACAATCGAAATCTAAAGAAGCAGAAAAACCAGTTGCTGCCAAAGCTGAGAAATCAGAAGATTCACATCAACACAAAGAAGACCACGATCATCAACATCAAAATATTGCGCGCTCAGACGATGGTTTACCCTATGAAGTGATTGATTCAGACGAAGCTTGTGAGCAACCAATTGTCATAGAGTTTTTCGCTTATCAGTGTCCACACTGCTATAAACTGGAAAAACATGTTCAGGAATGGAAAGCCAAGAACGCAGGTAAGGTCAAATTTGTAGCAATTCCGACCCATTTAGGAAATCAGCAATTTGGTGCTTTTTTAATCGTCCATCAAGCTGCTAATGTGCTTGGGATTTTAGATAAAGCCATGCCAAAAATGTTTAGTCGGTTACACGAAGAGCAAAAAGGATTTTCTTCAGAAGATGAGGCTGCCGAGTTTTTAGCAAGCTTGGGTGTATCTAAGGAAGACGCCTTAACCGCCTTACAAGATCAAGAAAATGCGAAGAACGTACTCGATGATAATTTTAGACTTTTAGCTAAATATAAAGTCGCTGGCGTTCCTACGTTATTAGTTAATCATAAATATAAGTTTGATGTCACCAGCGCGGGTGGATATGAGCAAGTATTTGAAGTGGTTGATCAGACTTTAGCCTTGCCATCTAACTGCGGCAATAAATAGCTCAATGACGCTAATCGATTGGCACGATTTTGAAAAGGTTGAGCTAAGAGTTGGGACGGTCGTTAAAGCTTTGGACTTTCCCGAAGCTCGACGGCCAGCCTACATTCTACATGTTGATTTTGGACCAGCGATCGGAATCCGCAAATCAAGTGCTCAAATTACAGCACATTATCAGCCCGACGAGCTAGTCGGTAAGCAAGTCATTGCGGTGGTCAATTTTCCTGAAAAACAAATTGGGCCCATCATGTCACAATGTTTGGTGACGGGTTTTTACGATCAACAGGGAGAGGTGGTGTTAGCTGTACCCGACAAACCAATTAACAATGGGGCAAAGCTCGCCTAGCGTGAGCTACCAAGGCGCGTTTATTCAGCTTTTTTATCCTTAATGGTTTGTTTTAATTTAGACAATTGGTCAAGCTGAATAAAAGTAAGAATTTTCTTGTTAGCGATTTGAGTGTTCACCATTTCAATCATTTCTTCGAGCGGCATTTCTTTAATTTTTTCTTTGATTTCTAACTCTCGGTAAGACTCTTGCAGTTTTGCTTGTCGCTCTCTTTCTGCTTCTTTTGCTTTAATTTCAGCCAGTTCATTTTGCTCTTTTAACTTTATTTCAGAGGCTTCTTTTTCTGCGATAGCACGCTTTTTTTCTTCAATTATGGCTAGCCGCTTTTCCTTAACCTTTACGCTTTCCATCATTTTTGCTTTTGCAACAGCGGCAGCCTTTTCGGCTTCAATTCGAGCTAACTCCACAGTATTTTTTTGCTTATCCGCTTCCACTCGTTCTCTTTCAAGTGATTGTTGTTCAACAATTTTTTGCTGCAGCTCATGATACATATCTTTAACCCTCTGTTGAATCGCTTCAAGTTGATAAGTCTGGTGAAATTCATCGGACTCACCGATAAATTTCAGCTCATTCATCGCTTGCTGTAATAATTTGATGCTAAAGTTGTTTTTCTCTAAAAGCTCCTTCTCGAACTTTTTCAGTTTATTATGAGCGTCGGTATACCAATAGACATGGCCCAAATCCTCTTCTGGAACTATAAAGTCACTAAATACATGTTCTACCGCTAGTAATTCAACATCATCTTTTTTTAATTCTTCACGCAGGTCTTGCAGAGCTACTTCAAATTCATCTTTCTGTCGATGTGTTTTTAACCACCAATTAAAACCAGACGGGCCGAAGCGATTGACACATTCAACCAAATAGGCAAATTTGCGCTTACCATCCTGCAGTAAGACGGCCGCCTTTTGCTTTATTTCTTCGAAGTCGAATTTGTCGCTCACAATATTGAAAGTCGCTGATTAAGCTTTTGATTTAACTATTATTTTATTTAGTATAACGCAAATTCTTGGAATTTAGATATTATTTTGAATTTACGGAATATTTGCTTAAAGAGGTATAAAGCAGGGAAGCTGGCGGGTGGTAGATGATAAAAAGTAGAATTCAGGCGAGGATGATCCTCGCCATCATCTAATCTCGGTTAACGTTTATTAGTTTGTAGATCTCGATCATAATTAAGACGCTTTGCCGCATCTAAAGTCAACATTTGCATGAATGCCTTTACTTCGCCATCACTTCCTACGGGGGCGCCTGACTGACCACTACCAAAAACGGTCGTTGGTACCTTACGGTGAGCAAATGCTTCAGCCCATAGTTTTTGGATTTGAATTTCAGCATCTAGCTTTTGAGCTAAGGCATTATCTGCCTCTAGGATAACTTTCTTTTGATAAGCTTCGGCCTCAGCCAACGTTCTTTTGGTATTGGCCTCGATTTTTGCCTTGGCAAAGTTAATTTCCGCAGTTTCTTTCGAAATCTCAGCTTCAGCTTTTAATTTTTCTGCTCGTGTAATTGCCAGCTGTTTGTCAGTTTCCGCTTCGGTTGTTTTTTGAATTTGCTCAACTTTAGCCTTAGCCTGACGCTCTGCAACTTCTCTCTCACCCCGGGCTATCGCCAATAGTCGCTGCTCTTCTTCCTGCACCCGTTGCTCTCTTGCGATAGCTCTATCTGCGGATGCTTGTTGTTTTAACTGCATTCGTTCAACAAATTTCTGATTCGGTCTCATATCAGTTACCAGTGCAGAAACCACAGTGATTCCAAACTCTAAGAAACGCTGCTTTTTACGTAATGGTTGACCATCGTCGTCTAAAACCTTTTGAACCTCAAAAACCGTCTTCGAATCTTCGCCATACTCTTCTTGTTGCGTACCAAGCGACGCGTTTGCACTCGCTTTACTTTGCCTAGTCGACTTTACTTCAACTTCTTCTCGTTTCACTAAGAAAATTCCAGAATTCATTTGATTCTCAAACTCTGAATTAAATTCTGTTCTGCCGCCTGCATAGTATTCTTCCGCTGTCATTAATGATGCATTTGCTTGCAGAGTCTCTTTAAACGCTGGCATGAGCGCTGTTCTAAGCAAGTTTTCTGGAGAGCGATATTCATGTGCTAATTTAAGAAATGACTGTTCGTCGGATGGAATGGAAAATCGCACGGTTGCTTCGGCATGAGCGTCAACTTGATCAAGGAACATAATACTCATGGGAGGAAGACTTGCAGAGGTATTATCTGAATCTTTTTCGGCACGAATAGCGTTACTGCCAGCGCCACTTAAAGATTGTACAGTCATCGCTCGCTTCCAAGAATTATAACGACCAAACGGATAAAATTTGTATCCTACTTCAGTCACGACTTCTTCATCGCCCATCACAGTTCGAACATGATAAATATACCCTGGCTCAGCATAAAAAAATGAGTTAAATAGTATTGCGATGGTAACGGCAATAATGGCCACTCCGGCTGTCACTTTTACCACAGTGCCGCCACTTGGTTTTACTTTTGAGGTTAATTCCGACATATAGACTCCTTTATCATCTGCCTAGAAAAGGCCAAGATGCTTTATTTGGTATTTATTAGGGTTATTCTTGACAGACTGCCAAGTCTTACCGATAACTAACGCTTAGCAGCACTAAAAATTCCCGATTGTGCGGTGTTATCTGCTCGATAACAGTGTAAATTTAGCACAATACTCGAGTAAACCTGCGATTAAAAGGTCGTTATTATGCGCAAATTCAGAATCATTTCTATATTTTCACTTTTTTTGTTATTTAATTGCGAGTCACTTCAAGCTGAATCCCCGTCGACCATTAAACCTTTTACTAGTGACGGTTGTTCTGCCTTCCCTGATGGTACCCTTGCACAAAAAGAGCTCTGGCTTAGATGCTGTGTCGAGCACGATAAAGCTTATTGGCAAGGTGGTACAAAGCAGCAACGGCTGGATTCCGATCTTAAGCTAAAGCAATGCGTTGAAACAGTCGGCAAACCACAAATTGCGAAATTGATGTTAGCGGGTGTCAGAGTAGGGGGTTCGCCTTATTGGCCAACAAAATTCCGATGGGGGTATGGCTGGGAATACCCGCGTGCATACGGCGAATTAACTAGCGCCGAAGAAGCACAAGTTCAAAAAGCGTGGAAAACTTATCTCAGCCAAACAAGCTCACCTTAATTTACCTATCATACGCTTTTCATAAAAAACCCAGCCGAAGCTGGGTTTTTTGTCTAGCTTAGCTTCAATTTAGAAGCGGTAAGTCGCTTTACCATAGAGGAATCGACCATTAAATCCAAATGGCGAAGTTGTCGGGTACTTAGCACCCCAACCCAGTTGATGAGGATTTTCATCTGGGTATTCGTCAAACAGATTGTTCGCTCCAAGTGAGAAAGTCAGACTTTCGCTTACATCGTATGCAAACTCTGCATCAAATAAAATTGCATTTCCTGCATAAATTGGCAGATCAATACTATCTAAGTGAAGCTCGGTGAATGAACCGTAGTAACTAGCTTTAGTCACTAAACGCCAATCATCTTGAGTGTAAGTTAACAATAAGTTTGCACGATTGTTTGGTAAGTTGTCTTCTAATTGAACAATTTTACCTGGTCCTACGAAATCACCCGCAAAGGTAACTTCGGTATCAGTCCAGTTGTAAGTGAAAGAGTATTTCAAATCACCGGCACCAAGCTCGTGAGAGTAGTTGGCAACAAGGTCAACACCTCGAGTATTGGTGTCGAAGTCATTAGTAAAGTAACGGATAGCTGCAAGGTTAATCGCATCAGGGTTACCGTTAGCTACCAAAAACGCTCGATCCGCATCGGTTAGTGAAATATCAGAAGTTTGACTGATTCGGCCTTCTACATCGATATCGAAGAAGTCAATTGTCATGAAGAAATCGCCGTTTTCATAAACCGCACCAAGAGTGAAACTTTGAGACTCTTCTGGTTGAAGTGGTCTACCACCCAACAGTGTACCGGTATCAGAAGTTGGTGGCACTGTTGCGATTTCTTGTAAGCCCCCAGATGGGCTAAAGCTTGTACTAACATTTTGCACGTTAGACTGACCAATGGTTGGCGCTCTAAACCCGGTGCTCACCGAGCCACGAAGCGAGAAACCATCGGTGATATCAAACTTAGATGATAGTTTCCAATCGAAAGTTGAACCAAAGTCAGTGAAGTCTTCATAACGAGCGGCGAAATCAACCATAAACTCATCAGTAAAGTAGGTTTCTAAATCAAAATAGGCCGCTTTACTGCGACGAGAGAAAGTGCCCGCAATTGAAGGGTTGAAGCCCTGGAAGCCATTAGAACCAATACTAAACCCTTGTACCGCTAAGTCGACTTCACTTCCTAATGTATTAGTAAATGAAGCAGAGTCACCGTTAGTGATCTTGAAAGACTCTTCTCTGAACTCAAAACCATAAGAAATGGTCATGGAAGATAAATCAGTTTCGAGGTCTTTAGAGAAGTCAGCATTTGCTGCTTTTTCTAATTGCTCATAAGCACCTGGCTCAAACTCTGTTGGTGTGAGTGGACCTAAGTTAGCATTAACAGTGTTTCTGATTCTAAACTCAGCACGGTTCATACCGACACCAGCACTAAAGTCATAGGCTGTTCCATCTTTAAATTCACCGCGAGTACCAAATAAGATCGATGCATCAGTAACATCACCACCAAATCTTGGGGTAAAGCCACCCGGGAACATTAGGTTGAACGCAAAACAGTTAGCACCTGGCAGAGAAGCGAGTGCCGCTTGGTCGGGAACACCATTTGAATCGATAGTTACTACAGGACAGTTAGAGTTGTCTTGAGCACCTGGTGTGAGGTCACCAACCAAAATGGTTGGCGTGCCGTCTGGTAGCTCCGGTCCACCGTAAACCCCAGAACGAGTATTCGGGTTACGGAAGAAGAAACCGCCATCAACTGTTCTTTCCGCCCAGTTACCAAACATATAAGCTTCGCTTGAATTATCTAGCTCTAGACCGACATTCATAAACAATTTCATATCGTCGGTAACTTCCGGTGAACCCCAAATTTGTGCGGGATCTGCAACAGGAATACCGGCTTCGGCTAATGCCGCCGCATCAGCACGTTGCACACTTCGGCTGGTTGCATCTTGCTCGTTGAACTCGAAACTAAAGTTAGCGAATCCACGCTCTGAAAGCGGCATCCCGACATTACCAGCAAAAGTGATTTGGTCACCGTCGCCCTCTGAATATTCACCCACTTTCAGCTCGACCATACCGCCATCGCTGTTATCTTTTAATACGAAGTTGATTACCCCGGCAATAGCATCAGAACCATATTGAGCCGAAGCACCATCTCGAAGTACTTCCACTTGCTTTAGCGCAACCGCTGGAATAACTGTGGTGTCTGGGCCTTGCGCACCATCTGAAATACCGCCACCTAAAAATGCAATAACCGCAGAGCGGTGTCGTCTTTTACCATTAACCAAAATTAACGTGGAGTCTGGCGATAAACCACGCAAGTTCGCTGGGCGAACCATAGTAGCAGCGTCAGAAATAGGTTGAGCACCAACGTTAAATGAAGGCGCAACCTGAGCAAGGAGTGAGGTCATATCGGAAGTACCGTTAGCCATCATTTCCTCAGCAGATATTACATCAACCGGAACCGGTGAATCTCCAACAGATCGCGGAGCTGCACGGGAACCAACAACCACCATTACTTGGCCTTCATCTTCTGCAGCAGCTTCTTCCTCAGCAAATACGGGCGCAGACGTAAAAGTCACTCCCATTGCTAAGATTAAGCTCTTAACTTTAAAGTTGTTTGTCATGATTAATTTCCTATTCTCGATAGTTAGTTGTTTTATTATGATTCTCAAACACCCGATGGAGACGACGAAACCTTCCGTGAGTTTCCTACACAAGGTATTAACTACCGGTTATAAGATATCTATTTTTTAATTGCAAGTGCTTATTTCCATTAAGGTAACAAGCTGAATAGCGAGTGAGCGCTGTATTCACTTAGCACAGGGGAGTATGAGGTGGACAAATTGATAGACCGCTTTCACATAAGAAAGCGGTATCATTATAAATCATCTCAAGGTGAGAATTTTTAATCGAAACTGAGTTTTATATTTGATAACTTGCTGCGATGGTCATTTCCTAGACTAATCAGACCTTCTGATGGGTAGCCATCGACTTCTGTGAGTTTTTGGTCCAACTTGGAAAGTACTAGAATATCAGCACACAAAATTTCTGCTTTTTTCTCTAGTTCTACCGCTTGAGTATCTACATAGGTTTCGATATCGTGTTCGAGGGTTTCCATGCGAAACTCAAAGTCTTTCATTTCTTCGCTATCACTATTAAACATAGAGTTCAGCACCTGTCCCAATATTTTACTGGAATACTTGCTTAACGCTTTGGCCACCAATCCTTCTATTTCTTGTTCCAACTCATGGTCAAATGAATGTTCTATGGTTTTAGTGTTTATCATTTGATCATTCACATTGGCTTTAATTTTGTCTGATATTTTTTCAATTGGTTGAATCAGGTCTTTTTGCACCTCTTGCTCATCACCAAAGAGTGATGATACCGCCAATGTGGCCGCTTTTAGCCCAAGTTCGACGCCGTCAATGGCAATTTCGGCGATTTTCGGCACAACTTCACGGGTTCCCTGTTCAAACTCTTGGCTATAACGTTGTTGTTCAGCATTTAATCTAAGCGGCTTTCCATCGACATAGACTTTATCATCGGCAAACTCGATGGTTTTTTCATCAGCGCCAGAAAATTTAACGGTTTTCTCGGATATATTAATATTGTAATCAAGCCCATACTCACAAATTTGATTGTCTTTTGCTGAGACCGATAAACTTACGATAGATACCAATACAGCTAGAAGCGTCTTTTTCATTATTTCCCCAATAGAATTAGTTGATGTTATCTAATAGGTCGAACGAGTCGGTAAAATAGTTCTTAATGGTTGGCGGTAGAATGTAACGAATTATGTTTTTGAGGCGAGGATGTGGGGTAGGGCTAGGCTAAGGAGGGAAGACATAGCTCCCTCCTTACTGGAAAACTAATTTAGTTCTTTGCAGAAAGCTCTTTTATCGCCTTATCAATCATGTCTGTGGTTTCTAGAGCACGATTGTTTAATTTGTACTTTTGATTAACAACAAAGGTTGGGGTGCTGCTGATGCGATAAGTTTTAACCAGTTGTTTTGCTTTTCTTATTTTAGCATCCAACGAAAACGACTTATTTGCAGCATCAAACTTTTCTGGAGCCACTCCTAATCCCACGAAGAATGTCTTTAGATCATCGTCATTAATAAGGTGCTTTTTTTCAATATTAACTCGATGAAATATTTTTTGATGACTTTCATCTAATACTCCGAGCAACTCACCAAGGTAGTAGGCTTTTATATAAATACGCCACTGTGTATGACCAAGATCCGTCGGTACCGGGATAACTTTAGTTTCTGGATTAGCTTTTTTGAACTGGTTAACGTAGTTTTCCATGGTATAACAGGCGCCACAGGCGTAACTAAAAAACTCATACAACTCATTAGACTTGGATGCTTTGGAGGACATCACTTCATAATCACTACCCTCAACTAATGCCCGTTGAGCGGCATGATTTGGCATCGCAAATAATGCGGCGCTTAATGCAAAACAACTAAAAACTAAAACCTTAAACTTCATGTAAACCTCATTTTATTAAGATAACTGGAATAATTGGTTACTCTACGGTAACTGACTTTGCTAAGTTTCGCGGCTGATCCACATCGGTTCCACGAATGACTGCCACATGGTACGACAATAATTGCAGCGGTACAGTAAAGACGATTGGCGCAGTGTACCTTCCTTTAACATCACATCGAACCAGTTTGATCCCTTCATTTTCTTGAATTTCACTGTTCTTGTCGGCAAAAACGTATAACTGCCCACCACGCGCTCTCACTTCTTCCATATTAGATTTCAATTTTTCAATAAGTTCATTATTTGGAGCAACCACTACGACCGGCATATCTTGGTCAATTAATGCTAACGGGCCATGTTTTAGTTCGCCCGCCGCATAAGCCTCTGCGTGAATATAAGAGATTTCCTTTAGCTTTAGCGCGCCTTCCATCGCAATGGGGTATTGCTCACCGCGGCCTAAAAATAAACAATGTTCCTTTTCGTTAAACTCTTCGGCCATTGCTTCAATCGTCGAGTCCATTTCTAGGGCATGATTTATATCATTAGGTAGAGTTCTAAGTTCTTGAATGATCTCAGATATTTCCTCTTGTGGAAGGCTTTGTTTGGTTTGTGCTAACGCCACTGCCAACATTAGCAACCCGGTTAATTGGGTGGTAAATGCCTTGGTTGAGGCCACTCCAATTTCTGCCCCGGCTCGCGTCATAAATGCCATATCTGACTCTCTTACCAAGGACGAGCCAGGCACATTACAAATGGTCAAGCTAGCGAGAAAGCCTTGTTCCTTTGCAATACGCAGCGCAGCAAGGGTATCGGCTGTTTCACCGGATTGAGAGATACTGATAAAGAGCGAGTTTTTGCTGACGACAGTTTTTCGATACCGGTATTCGCTTGCTATTTCAACTTGGCAAGGAATACCAACCATTGACTCAATCCAATACTTGGCAACCATTGCCGAGTGATAGCTGGTACCACAAGCGATTATTTGCACAAACTCAACTTTCTCTAATAGCTCCGGAGCGCGGTTTCCGAACGATTCAATAATGACTGAGTCTTGCGCTAGTCGACCCTCCAAAGTGCTGTTAATTGAATCAGGCTGCTCATAAATTTCCTTCATCATAAAATGTCGAAATTTACCTTTATCTCCGGCATCGTGCTGTACTGATGTTTCCTCAAACTCACGCTCAATTTTTGATCCATCGGGCGCCAAAATTTTAACTTCACGACGAGTAACTTCGGCAACTTCACCTTCTTCTAAAAACATAAATTGGCGAGTCACCGGTAAAAGTGCTAATTGGTCAGACGCAATAAACATTTCACCAATCCCTTTACCCAAAACAAGCGGGCTACCGGAGCGAGCAACCACCAAACATTCGGGATTGGCTAGCTCCATAACCACTGTACCGTAAGCACCTTCAAGCAGTTTTGTGGCCTTCAACACCGCACTTAGTAAAGAGTCTGAGTTTTTACGTTCTCTTTCAATTAAATGAGCCATAACTTCGGTATCAGTATCCGAAGTAAATACATAGCCTTGTAGTTTTAGTTCTTCTCGCAAACTTTCATAGTTTTCAATAATGCCGTTATGCACTACCGCGATTGTGTCATTGGAAAAGTGTGGGTGAGCATTGCTTTCATTGGGCTCTCCATGGGTCGCCCAACGTGTATGCGCAATACCAATATTGCCATCAATAGGGTTTTCATCAATCGCTTTTTGCAATTCAGAAACTTTACCTACACGCCGCAGTCGCGAGATTTTAAAATCAGAAATAACCGCCAAGCCAGCAGAATCATAGCCGCGATACTCTAGCCGCTTGAGTCCTTCAATTAATATTTCTGCAATATTCCTTTGTGCTACAGCACCGACAATTCCACACATTCTGATATAACTCCGATTATTTGTTCTTTTTGGGCCGTGCCCATGATTCAATTTGCTTTTGTTTTGCTCTAGAGATGGTTAACGCGTCTGGCAAAACATCATTAGTAACTGTTGTGCCCGCACCCACCGTGGCGCCTTTGCCAACCTTTACTGGCGCGACTAATTGGGTGTCAGAACCAATGAAAGCATCATCTTCAATAATTGTTTTATGTTTGTTAGCGCCATCATAATTGCAAGTAATGGTACCAGCACCAATGTTCACATTCTTACCGACTTCTGAATCGCCTATATAAGATAAATGGCCTGCTTTTGATCCCTGATCAATAGTAGACTTTTTCACTTCAACAAAGTTTCCTATATGCGAGTCTGATTGCATTACAGTACCCGGTCTAAGTCGAGCAAACGGGCCGACGCTGCATTGGTCATGGATTACTGAATCTTCAACCACCGAATTAGGCTTAATCACACTGTTAGCCCCAATGGTGCAATCCTTAAGATAAACATTAGCACCAATTTGCGCGCCTTGCTGTAGATTAACATGGCCTTCAATAATGCAGTTAATATCGATAGCCACACCTTCTTCACAGGTTAACGTACCGCGTAAATCAAAACGGTTAGGGTCTCTAAAAGTAACACCGCCGTCCATTAATTGATTAGCAAGCTCACGTTGCCATACACGCTCCAACTCTGCTAATTGCCTTAGAGTATTTATGCCCTCGACTTCATAAAGGTTAACCGGCTGAGCGGTTTCAACGGTTTCGCCATCTTCGACAGCCATAGCAATAATATCTGTCAGATAGTATTCACCTTGAGCATTGTCATTATTCAGCCGCGCAATCCACTGTTTTAACTGGTTTGAGTTGCAACAAAGAATGCCAGTGTTTATTTCTTTAATTTGGCGTTGCTCATCGCTGGCATCTTTGTGTTCAACAATCCCGGTCACTTGACCTTTATCATCCCGAACGATTCGTCCATAACCGGTTGAATCTTCCAGGGTACAGGTCATTAGTGCTATCCCAGAAGAGTTGGCTTGGTGGAGCTCAACCAACTCGTTTAGGGTGTTGTGGTGGGTCAAAGGTACATCGCCGTATAAGATTAAAGTCGCGGCATCATCTGCAAGCTGGGGTAGGGCCATCTTGACTGCGTGCCCAGTACCAAGCTGTTCTGTTTGCTCAGCAAAAGACAATTTTACACGCCCACTTGTCACGGTTTGCTTGACTAAATCAGCCCCGTGTCCCACCACCAAATGGCACTCTGATGCGCCGAGAGATTGGCAACTATCAATAACATGTTGGACCAAAGGTTTGCCAGCGATTTGATGTAACACCTTGGGAAGTTGGGATTTCATTCGACTGCCTTTGCCAGCAGCTAGAATAATAGTTTGTATATCCATAAGTCACTAAGATCCAAAGAGAATGTGGTAGGCGCATCATTTTACTGGTAATAGATTAATAGATAAACAATTTGCCAATATTTATGAAAATGATTTTCCTGAAAACGAATGAACCAGCAATAAAAAAGACGTCATAAAGACGCCTTTTTTAATCAGTCCTATCGAAGACTAGCTTATTTTCCAGCTTTTTTCCGTATAGACTGTAAAGTTCTTAATTGAGCAACCGCTTCCGCGAGTTCTACCGCAGCGCGAGAATATTCAATTTCAGAGTTTTGGTCTGCCATCGCTGCTTCTGCTGCTTCTTTGGCGGCTAAAGCAGCCGCTTCATCAACATCATCAGCGCGAGCAGCTGTATCAGCAAGAATGGTTGTAACGTGTGGTTGAACTTCTAACATTCCACCGGAAACGTAGAAAGTCTCCTCGTTACCTTCGGTATCGATCACTCTTACTGTGCCCGGCTTTAACGAAGTTAGCAAAGGAGCATGCCCAGCGTTAACACCCAATTCACCGAGTTCACCGGTAGCTACTAAAGAATCTACAGTTCCTGAAAATATAGACTTTTCAGCGCTAACGATGTCGAGTTGAAATGTAATTGGCATAATAGTTTCCTTTAAAATCTACCGTTAAACTTATTTGATAGATTTAGCTTTTTCAACAGCTTCTTCAATCGTTCCAACCATGTAGAAAGCTTGCTCTGGTAAGTGATCGTATTCACCGTTTAAGATCCCTTGGAATCCAGCAATAGTATCTTTCAGAGATACGTATTTACCGGGCGAACCAGTGAATACTTCTGCTACGAAGAAAGGTTGAGATAGGAAACGCTGAATTTTACGAGCGCGCGTTACTGTTAATTTATCTTCTTCAGATAGCTCGTCCATACCAAGTATCGCGATAATATCTTTAAGCTCTTTGTATCGTTGAAGTACTGATTGTACGCCACGAGCAGTGTCATAATGCTCTTGACCGATAACCAGCGGATCTAGTTGACGCGAAGTAGAATCAAGTGGGTCAACCGCTGGATAAATACCCAGTTCCGCAATTTGACGAGAAAGTACAACCGTTGCATCCAAGTGAGCAAAGGTAGTTGCTGGTGATGGATCAGTTAAGTCATCCGCAGGTACATAAACCGCTTGAACCGAAGTGATCGATCCTGTTTTAGTTGAAGTAATACGTTCTTGAAGTTTACCCATTTCTTCAGCAAGTGTTGGCTGATATCCAACCGCTGATGGCATACGACCAAGAAGTGCAGATACTTCCGTTCCAGCCAAAGTGTATCGATAGATGTTATCGATGAATAATAGTACGTCTCGACCTTCGTCACGGAATTTTTCCGCCATAGTCAAACCTGTTAGAGCAACACGAAGTCTGTTTCCTGGAGGCTCATTCATTTGACCGTAAACAAGTGATACTTTATCGATTACGTTAGAGTCAGTCATTTCATGGTAGAAATCGTTTCCTTCACGAGTACGCTCACCAACACCAGCAAAAACTGAGAAACCGCTGTGCTCAGTCGCGATGTTACGAATCAATTCCATCATGTTTACAGTTTTACCAACACCCGCACCACCAAATAGACCAACTTTACCACCTTTAGCAAAAGGGCAAACCAAGTCGATTACTTTGATACCGGTTTCAAGAAGTTCGTTTGCCGCGGCTTGATCTTCATAAGTAGGTGCTTCGCGGTGAATAGACATTCTTTCTTGCTCACCGATAGGGCCTTTTTCGTCAATCGGGTTACCTAACACATCCATGATTCGACCGAGTGTTTCTTGGCCGACTGGAACTTGAATAGCTGCACCAGTATTAGTCACTTTCATACCGCGACTCATACCTTCAGAGGAACCCATCGCGATACAACGTACCACACCGTCTCCAAGCTGTTGTTGTACTTCTAGTACTAACTCGCTGCCTTCGATATCGAGTGCGTCATATACCTTTGGAACATCAGTTCGTGGAAATTCCACGTCGATGACCGCGCCGATGATCTCAACAATGCTACCGTTACTCATTGTTTATTCCTCTATTAAGTAAAATATAAAATTTGTAATCTAAACCGTTATTCTTATAACGGTATTTAATGCTCGAGACAGTTAAACCGCCGCGGCACCACTAATAATTTCTGAAATTTCTTGGGTAATTGCTGCTTGACGCGCCTTGTTATAAACAAGCTGTAAATCGTCAATAATATCGCCCGCATTATCTGTCGCTGCTTTCATCGCAACCATACGTGACGCCTGCTCACATGCAATATTGTCAACAACCCCTTGGTAAACCTGAGATTCGATATATCGAACCAATAGCACATCTAATAATTCTTTCGCATCAGGCTCATAAATATAGTCCCAATGGTGTTTCAATTCGTCGTCTTCTTGTTTTGCTACTGGTAATAACTGGCTAACACCTGGCTGTTGAGTCATAGTGTTAACGAATTCGTTGTTAACCAAATACAAGCGATCAATTCTGCCTTCATCAAAAGAATCAAGCATCACTTTTACTGTACCAATCAAATCAGTGACATTAGGCGAGTCACCAAGTCCTGCAGTTTTAGCAACCACATTACCACCAAATCGGCTAAAGAACCCCGCAGCTTTGGCACCTACCAGACAAAGATCGATTTCTACATCTTTCTCTTGCCACTCTTGCATGGCACTCAACCCAAGCTTAAATAAATTGGTATTTAGGCCACCGCAAAGTCCACGGTCAGTGGAAATGACGATAAAGCCTACGCGCTTAACTTCACGCTCAATAATATAGGGGTGTTTATACTCAGTATTACCCATGGCTAGATGACCAATTACACCACGAATTTTCTCTGCATAAGGTTTGGTAGCTTCCATGCGATCTTGTGCTTTACGCATTTTACTCGCAGCAACCATTTCCATAGCACTGGTGATTTTTTGAGTATTTTTAATACTACCAATCTTGGTACGAATTTCTTTTCCGACCGCCATACACCGATTCCAGAATTAAGTTAATTAATGCCCTCAACCTAAAAGGAGAGGGCAGTAAATGCTACCAAGTAGCTGTGTCTTTAAACTTAGTAATTGCAGCTTCTAATTCAGCTTCAATATCTTTGTTGTAGTCGCCAGACTCATTGATTTTATCCATCAACGCTTTTTCGTTGTTGCTCATGTGATCTTGCAACGCCGCTTCAAAATCAGAGATTTTGTTAAGTTCAACGTTTTGCAAATGACCTTTTTCTGCGGCATATAAAGAAACCGCCATAGAGGCAACAGACATCGGCGCATATTGGTTTTGTTTCATTAGCTCGGTCACTCGTTGACCGTGCTCTAGTTGCTCACGAGTCGCATCATCAAGGTCAGATGCAAACTGAGCGAAAGCTGCCAACTCTCGATACTGTGCTAGAGCAAGACGTACACCGCCACCTAATTTCTTAACGATTTTAGTTTGCGCAGCACCACCAACACGAGATACCGATAGACCAGCATTTACCGCTGGACGAATACCCGCGTTAAACAAATCAGTCTCTAAGAAGATTTGTCCATCTGTAATCGAAATTACGTTTGTTGGAACGAATGCCGATACGTCGCCCGCTTGTGTTTCGATAATAGGTAGAGCTGTTAATGAACCAGTTTGGCCTTTAACTTCACCGTTTGTCAGTTTTTCAACGTGATCTGCGTTAATTCTTGCTGCACGCTCAAGTAGACGTGAATGCAAGTAGAAAACATCACCCGGATAAGCTTCTCGACCCGGTGGACGACGAAGAAGTAGGGAGATTTGACGATATGCCCAAGCTTGCTTGGTTAAATCATCATAAACGATTAGCGCATCTTCACCTTTATCTCGGAAGTATTCACCCATCGTACAACCCGCAAAAGGTGCGATAAATTGAAGCGCAGCCGAATCAGATGCTGATGCAGCAACAACAACGGTATGAGCCATTGCGCCATGTTCTTCAAGTTTACGTACAATATTAGCGATAGTAGACGCTTTTTGACCAATAGCGACGTATACACATTTAATGCCGGTACCTTTTTGGTTAATAATGGCATCAATCGCTAGCGCTGTTTTACCTGTTTGACGGTCACCGATAATCAACTCACGCTGACCGCGACCAACTGGAATCATTGCATCAACAGACTTATAACCGGTTTGCACTGGTTGGTCGACTGACTGACGAGAAATAACCCCTGGCGCCACTTTTTCAACCGGTGCGTTAGTCACGTTTTCAATTGGGCCTTTTCCGTCGATTGGATTACCAAGAGCGTCAACAACACGTCCAAGCATTGCTTCACCAGTAGGAACCTCTAAGATTCTTCCAGTACACTTCGCTTTTTGGCCTTCAACGATTTCAGAGTAATCACCCAGAACAACCGCACCAACTGAATCGCGCTCAAGGTTAAGTGCTAGACCGTATTTACCGCCTGGCAGCTCAATCATTTCACCTTGCATTACTTCTGCTAGGCCGTGAATTTTTAAGATACCGTCAGAAACGCTGACGATAGTACCTTCGTTACGAGCTTCAGAAACAACTTCAAAGTCGTTAATCCGTTGTCTAATTAACTCGCTTATTTCTGATGGATTCAGTTGCATACTCATGCTCAGATTTCCTTTATTAATAGACGTCTATTACGTTCATTTTATACGTTTAAAGTATCCGACAATTTGGCTAACTTACCGCGAACCGAACCATCAATTACTAAATCTTCTGCTTGAATAATCAAACCACCTAAAAGTTCAGCGTTGACTTCAACACTAGCTTCTACCTTACGACCTAATTTAGCCGCAAGCTTTTCTTTAATTTGGTTAATTTGATTATCATCTAATGCTGTTGCGGAAGTGATTGTCGCATCAACTGTTTTTTCAAACTCACTTCTCAAGAAATTGAATAAAACTTCAATCTCTGGCAACGCTACTAAGCGACCATTTTGTGCTAACAACTTGATAAAGTTAGTTGCCTTATCATTAAGCTTATCAGCACAAACTTTCAGCATCGCAGCTTGTTGATCATCTTTAGTAAAATGAGGGCTAGTCAACAGTTCTTGCATGGCCTCATCAGCAACCACTTGAGATGCAAAAGCGAGCATCTCTGACCACTCGGGTAGTTGCTTTGCGTCGATGGCAAATTCAAACGCCGCTTTGGCGTATGGTCTTGCTAATGTAGTTAATTCAGCCATGGGCCACCTTCATCTACAGTTCAGCAACTAAGCTATCGAGAATATCTGCCTGGGCAGATGCATCAATGCTACGTTGGAGAATTTTTTCAGCGCCAGCAACAGCCAAAACTGAAACTTGTTTGCGAAGCTCTTCACGAGCACGGTGTACTTCTTGCTCTATTTCTGCTTCTGCACCAGCTTTGATTTTCTCAGCTTCTTGTCGCGCATCTTCTTTTGCCGAGTCGACAATTTCAGCATGGCGTTTTTTCGCTTGATCAAGCAACTCTGCCGCTTTTTCTTTCGCTTCACGCATTGTTTCAGCCGCACTTTTTTGTGCAAGCTCTAAATCTTGCTGACTACGATCAGCCGCAGCTAACCCTTCAGCAATTTTTTCCTGACGCTCCACGATAGCCGCGTCTAATAACGGCCATATGTTTTTCATGGTAAACCAAACGAACACGAACATTGCAATCGTTTGGCCTATCAGTGTTAAGTTAAAATCCACGGGAATCTCCTCAAATGTCGGTTAAATTAGTGACTCGAGTGTGATTAACCTGCTAAAGCTGCTAATTGCTCTGTGAACGGATTTGCGAAAGTGAAGAATAAAGCGATACCAACACCGATCATAGCTACCGCATCCAATAGACCAACAACGATGAACATTTTAACTTGAAGCATTGGCGCTAGTTCTGGTTGACGAGCAGCACTTTCTAAGAATTTACCACCTAAAAGACCCATACCGATACCAACACCTAGTGCGCCAAGACCGATTAAGATAGCTACTGCGATTGCGGTAAAGCCGATTACTGTTTCCATTGTTTTCTCCTAGTAAGGAATAGTTAAGTTTAAAATTAAAAGTGTTAATTAATGATCTTCATGAGCCAAACTGAGGTAAACCACAGTTAGCATCATGAAAATGAAAGCTTGTAGGAATGTCACCAAGACATGCAGTAGTGACCAACCAAAATGCAATGGCAACTGATATAGCCCCATCATTGCAATAAGAATATAGATAAGCTCGCCAGCATACATGTTGCCGAATAGTCGTAATGACAGCGAGATAGGTTTGGCGAGTAACGCAGCGCCTTCCAATACTAAATTAACTGGAATAGCGGCCCAATGATTAAACGGGTTAAGCATCAACTCTTTACTGAAACCTGTTACACCTTTAATTTTAAGGCTGTAGTAAATAATTAAAACAAATACAGAAAGTGACATTGCAAAGGTCACGTTTACATCGGTGCTCGGCACAATTTTAAGGAAAGGAATGCCGATCCAATGAGCAAAACCAGGAATCCAATCGACGGGGATTAAATCCATTAGGTTCATTAAATAAACCCAAACAAAGATGGTAAGACCAAGTGGCGCAATTAAGCGGTTTTTGCCGTGAAAGGTATCTTTAACATTTGAACCGACAAAGTCGATCACTAATTCAATAAAAGCTTGAAACTTGCTTGGTACGCCGGTTGTTGCTTTTTTAGCAGCAGAGCGGAATATCCAAAGAAATAATACGCCAAGTAAGATAGAGAAGAACATACTATCAACATTGATAGCGCTCATATTTCCTTTACAAAGAGTGGGGTTTTCGGCGGTGTTGAACTGCCAGCCTTCTTGTGTAGGGCAAACCTGCAAATTCTGAAGGTGATGCTTTATGTAACCGCTACCTGATTCTGCACTCATAAACTCAATAGTCCTGAAATTAATGGGTTTTCACTATTACCGGCGTCAACCATTGGGTTAAAAGTGCCGCAATATAACCAACTAATACAAAAAGCTCGTTTCCCGGAAGCAAAATGAAAGCTGTAATCAACAAGCCTACGGAAATCACAATTTTTACTGTCTCTCCAAAATAAAACGCCCTAACAACTTGCTTACTTGCTTGCGCGCCCGATTTGGAAAAGACTTTATAAACGAAATAGAGGTTTGCTAAAAACACCGACATTTCGCCCGATAACAACGCAATAGTTACCGATAAATCTTTTATTAAGCCTAAACTTGCGATGACCAGCAAAATAATTGCTTGTATGAGCATCAGCTGTTTAGCTTGCTGGTATCCTCGCTTGACTAAAGCATGACTCATGGATAACTCGCTCTAATCTCGCCGGGTTTACCTTGCGGTTGCTTGAATCTATTTGAAAGACTCACTGCAACCATCCAAATGCGGCGCAAATTATAGTGATCAACGCATGCATTAGCAACCCTGCGAAGCAGTTTATTGGTGATAAATCGAACACAATTTGCTTGAAGCTAAGTGCAAATAGGTTTGGATTTTTGACCAGAACCAAAAGCCATTTTAAGAGGTGCTATATAACTCCATGTTATTAAAGGAAATGTTACTCATTTGAGATAACCCAATAAAAAGTATCTTGTGTAATTGTTGGCTAATTTGGGTGGTTTTATGGCGAAATATTTTTTGATTTAGTCATCGATTAGAACACTTTACTGCGGGTGCGCAGCAGATAATTCACTTAAATTGTCGAATTTAAATAGCCTTGTCGAAGTGGCATTGGAAATTTTTCTATGGCATAGCGTAGCATTGTTCGCGGCATCGTTTGATAGTGTTGTTTTAAAAAATCATTTTCTAATTCAAAATTGCGCTTACCAATTTCTCTTAGCATCCAGCCAACCGCTTTGTGGATTAAGTCGTGTTTATCCTTGAGGAGTCGTTTAGCGATGCTCAAGGGGTCATCAAAATCATCATGTTTTATTAAGTGATAACAAGCAATCATGGCGATACGCCGATCCCATAATAAATCAGAAGCTACTAAGCGATAGAGTGGTTCGCGGTCTGCAAATTGCAGATGAACACCTACAATTTTATGCGCTGAGCTATCAACTAAATCCCAATTATTGACCCACTGACTATTGGCTAAATAGGCTTGGTAAACTTCTTGTTTTAATGGTGGTTCGGCTCGTTGATACATTTGTACCAATAATAAAACCGCAAATAGTCTAATTTCATGATACTCATTAGCTAGCAAAGATATTACGGATTCGAGCGTCAGATGCTGAAAGCGTTTTACTTGCTGGCGAATGACGGGAACTCTTATGCCTAAGAATTGATCGCCTTCAGCATACTCTCCAGGGCCAGACTTAAAGAATTTTTGCGAGCGTACCGCAATTTTGGGGTTTGCTAACTCCCTCAAGTGATTAATCGCTTGGTCTATGGGCTCTGCCATTAAAGACTTACAAGTCCAAACTGATATCACTAAGAACCCGCGTGGTACAGGTCAGAATATCACCATTTGCCTTATCTTCACTTAGCAAACCGGCTTCATTTTTAGTCACCGTTTCACCCTTTAGTTTATGCACTCGACAAGCCCCACAATTTCCTGCTCGACAAGCTGATTCCATCAATACCCCTTCAGCTTCTAGTTTTTCCAGCAGAATTTCAGATTCTAAAATTTCAAATTGGCGATCAGATTTAGCAAGAGTAATTACATGGCTCATTTCCGGTTGAGCCTCAGCGGTGGGCTTAAGCTGGGCTATTTCAGCCAACTTGGCTTTCTTTTTGCCACCCGGATCAAATGATTCGTCATGATAATTGGCCATATCAAACTCAAGATCTTGCAAGCAAGATTTTACACTTTGCATAAAGCCTTCTGGTCCGCAGCAAAAAACCACTCGTTGATGAAGGTCCTCGACCATATCTTCTAGTGTGGTGACATTTATTCGGCCTCGACGGCCTAGCCAATTTTCAGTCAGTCCAGGCTGAGTACAAATCACCTCAAGTTCGAAGTTTGCACAATTAGCATCAATCAATGCCAACTCTCTCCGAAATATAATGTCTTGTACTGAGCGCACCCAGTTTAAAAACTTCACATCTTTTTCCGCATCGGTGTCTGCCCAAAAGCGAGCCATCGACATCATCGGGGTAATTCCAGAACCAGCGGATATTAACAGCACTTTGTCCGACTCAATATCCATATTATTGAACCGACCCGCAGGCCCTCGCACTTCTATCACTGAGCCAACTTGAATGTTTTGATGCAACCAAGGAGAAACCACGCCACCAAGCTCTTTCTTAATGGTAAGCTCTAAGCGGTGCGGTCGAGAAGGAGAAGAGGCAATGGTATAGGAACGATTATGTCGTTCACCGTCGATGACCAATTGAATGCCAATAAACTGACCCGGTTTAAAGAGAAAACGTTGCGGTTGTTCCGCCTCAAACTGAAAAGTTTTTACATCATGAGTTTCTTGAATAATATTGACGCACTTAACCGGCGTTTTTTTAGTCTGCCAAACCGGCAGCTCTTGAAGATCTTGAAGGTTATTGATTGTCATAACTTGTGGACTGAAAACCTGTGCCAGAGTTTAATGGGTAAAACCAACACGATTCTTGTTGGCATTTAATGGTTTTATAGTGAAAACAGGCTTATTGCTGCTCGACACCCATATGATTAAGTACCCCATCTAATTCATCAAGACTGTTGTACTGAATAATAATCTTTCCTTTACCTTTGGCACCGTGTTGGATTTTGATTGGTGCGCCCACTTTGTCAGATAAAGAACGTTCCAGTTGAGCAATATGGGGATCTGACTTTTGCGGTTGTTTGGTGGTCACTGGTGAGTTGGCTTTTCTGACCAGCTTTTCAGTATCGCGGACGGTGAGTCCTTTAGCCACCACCACTCGTGCAATTGAAGTTTGCTCTTCGCTTGGTAAAGAAAGCAATGCGCGCGCGTGCCCCATTTCTAAATCACCGCGCTCTAACATCGTACGGCAGACTTCAGAAAGTGTTAACAATCTCAAAAGGTTAGTTACCGTAGTTCTACTCTTACCAACGGCATCGGCGGTCTGTTGATGGGTTAACTCAAATTCTTGCATTAAGCGTTGCAAAGCAACTGCTTCTTCCATGGCATTAAGATCTTCACGTTGAATATTTTCGATCAGCGCCATGGCAATCGCTGCTTCGTCAGGAATATCTTTAACTAAACAAGGGATCTCATCAAGCCCAGCAATTTGTGAAGCGCGCCAACGTCGTTCACCAGCGATAATTTCGTACTTATCTTTACTCAGCTCTCTCACCACCACTGGCTGGATCACACCTTGCGCTTTGATAGAGCTAGCTAACTCTTCTAGGGCATCATCGGTCATGATTTTTCTTGGTTGATATTGACCGGGCTGTAAAAACTCAACTGGTAATTTGCGCAGTTCCCCGCGCGGAATTACAGAGTCAGCAGAGTCATTGGTAGTTGTATTGTTAGAATCTGTTTTTTTTGGTTTACTTAGAAAAGCATCAAGAGGAGAGCGTCCTAATTTTTTCTTCATGTTTAAATACTCTTATACTATTGCCCTAAAGGCTAAATCTTTTTATTGGAGTTAATTTGATCAGGTGGCTGCTTTAGTGCACCAACTCTTCTCGTCTTAACATTTCACCAGCCAAGGCCAAGTAGGCTTTCGCACCGCGAGATAATCGATCATACATGAGTGCAGGCATTCCATAGCTGGGTGCTTCTGCCAAACGAACGTTTCGAGGGATAGCAGTGCGATAAACCTTATCACCAAAATGATCATGCAGTTGATTTGACACTTCCACAGCCAATCGATTTCTCGGGTCGTACATAGTTCTAAGTAGCCCCTCGATTTCAAGCTTTGGATTAACATGCTCGGTAATTTGCTCGATGGTATTTAATAACGCTTTAAGTCCTTCCAACGCATAGTACTCACACTGCATAGGGATCATGACACTGTCGGCTGCAACCAAAGCATTTACAGTTAAAATACTGAGAGAAGGAGGGCAATCAACAAAAATATAGTCAAATGACTCTGACAATTCAGCCAAGGCATTTTTTAAGCGATTTTCTTTATTGTCCTGATTGAGTAAATGAGCTTCGGCAGCGGCTAAATCAGAATTGGTGGGTAGCACGTAAAAACCCGCTTGTTCAGCGTTAACTAAACAGTCTTTTGCCGACTTTTCGCCCAACAGCACGTCTAAAACGTGGTATTCAATTTCGTCTTTGTCGATCCCGCAACCGCTGGTGGCGTTGCCTTGAGGATCTAAATCAACTAACAATACACTACGTTTAGTCGCCGCCAATGACGCCGCTATATTAATACTGCTGGTGGTTTTTCCAACCCCACCTTTTTGATTAGTGATTGCTATGATTTTTCCCACAACTGCCTCTTTCTTTCAATCTTACGATGTTATCTTATTGTTTTTTATCAATTTTTTAATAGCTTAACCGGTTCAACCCGCAACCAAGATTAGCTATAATTTCGGCCCATATTCCTTTTGGCGAACCAAGCATTATAGATTGATCTTTAAGATGATCAATCTTTAGCCGCTAAACTCAGGAATAAACTTAACCACAGGGTTTAATTTCTACCAGGCAACGTTGAGCACTGACCCCAGGGACACTAAGCTCGTGGTAGCCAATTTGCTCTATTTTGAGCGAACCATAATCGACCGACTCATTTTGAAATTGAGCCTTCATCGCCAACCAACGACCATTTTCCGCTAACAAGTGCCGAGTCATTTGCACCATATCTTCAATCGAAGCAAACGCTCTTGAGATCACTACTGGAAACTTTTTCTCGGTGTAATTTTCGACTCTGGCATGCACAGCCTCGACATTGGCGAGATTTAGCGCATGTTTCATTTGTAAAATGAATCGAATTTTCTTGCTGTTACTATCGAGCAAAGTAAATTTTACTTCTGGTAATAATATTGCCAGAGGTAAGCCCGGAAACCCTGGCCCAGTACCGACATCAATAATTTGGTCGGTTTTTAGCAGCGCAAATACCGATAAACTGTCTAGTATATGCAGCTTTAACGCTTCATCAGGATCCGTGATGGCGGTTAAATTGTAGGCCTTATTCCACTTCAACAGTTGTTCTAACAGGCTGATTAACTGATCTTTCTGTTGTTGGCTCGCCTCAATAGCTAAATCGTTTAACCCTTGGCTTAATGCTTGGATTTGAGCTTGCATACTAGCCGCCAGAACTTAAGTTGGCAGATAACACTTTTTTGTAGTCTTTCTTTTTTAGGGTAATCAATAACAAAGAGATTGCCGCCGGTGTGATCCCCGATATACGACTTGCTTGGCCAATGGTTTCTGGTCGGTGGGTAGTCAGTTTTTGCACAATCTCAGACGACAGCCCACCAATAGCCGAATAGTCAAGGTCGGCTGGTAATTTCACATTCTGTTGCTTCTTGTTGCGTTCAATTTCATCTTTTTGGCGATCAATATACCCAGAGTATTTCGCTTGAATTTCAACTTGTTCAGTCACAGCGGCATCCAAATTTTCAGCAAATCCTTCTACCGACTGTTGTAAACATTGATAGGTCAGCTCTGGACGTTTGAGTAAATCTAACTGACTAAACTCACGCGCCAATGGCTTTTTTAACTGACCGCTAAGTTGGTGAGCCGATTTAGAGTCTGGTTGTACCCAAGTTGACTTTAGTCTGGCTAGTTCTTGTTCAATCTGTTGATGTTTTTGATTGACTTGTTGCCAACGTTGTTCCGTGATCAGACCTAAGCTAAACGCAATTTCAGAAAGCCGCAGATCGGCGTTATCTTCTCGCAGCATCAACCGGTATTCGGCGCGCGAAGTGAACATTCGATAAGGCTCTTGGGTACCGCGAGTAATCAAATCATCGATCATAACGCCAATATAGGCCAGTTCTCTACCTGGTGACCAAGCGGGTTTATCTTGAGTTTTTAAGGCAGCGTTTAATCCCGCAATTAAGCCTTGTGCAGCGGCCTCTTCATAACCGGTCGTGCCATTAATCTGGCCTGCCATAAACAAGTCATCAACGTGCTTGCTTTCTAAGGAACTCTTTAACTCTCGTGGGTCAAAAAAATCATACTCAATTGCGTAACCCGGGCGAGTAATGTGCGCATTTTCAAAGCCTTTGATAGAGCGAACTAATTGCAGTTGCACATCAAATGGTAAACTAGTGGAAATACCATTGGGGTAGAGTTCATGGGTGTTTAAACCTTCTGGCTCAATAAATATTTGATGACTCTCGCGTTCAGCAAATCTAACCACTTTATCTTCAATCGATGGACAATAACGTGGACCAACACCTTCAATTTCACCAGTAAACAGGGGAGAACGATCCATCCCTTGTTGAATAATTTCATGGGTACGCTGATTGGTATTGGTGATATAACAGGGGATTTGGCGTGGATGCTGATTGGCGTTCCCGGTAAATGAAAACACGGGCACCGGATTATCACCGTGCTGAGCCTCGAGTTCTGAAAAATCGATTGAGCGACTATCAAGCCGCGGTGGCGTACCGGTTTTAAGCCGTTGAATATTAAAAGGCAGTTCGCGCAACTTGGCCGCCAACCCCATTGATGGTGGATCGCCAGCTCGCCCGCCAGAATAATTTGATTGACCTATATGAATTTTACCTGCCAAAAAAGTTCCCGCGGTTAAGACCACGGTTTTCGCTTTGAAGGTAAGTCCCATCTCAGTGACCACACCGGTCACTCGCCCCGACTCTACTAACAAATCATCTACCGATTGCTGAAAGAGCCTTAAATTTGGCTGATTTTCTAAGAATTCTCGAATAAAACCTTTGTATAAAGTACGGTCAGCTTGTGCGCGAGTTGCTCTAACTGCCGGACCTTTACTAGCATTTAATTTTTTAAAGTGGATACCGGCATGATCAATGGCGGTTGCCATAATTCCACCCAGTGCATCGATTTCTTTAACTAAATGGCCTTTTCCTATGCCACCAATCGCAGGGTTACAACTCATCTGCCCCAAGGTTTCAATATTGTGGGTAATTAGTAGGGTGTTGGCTTGCATTCGCGCAGCCGCTAACGCTGCTTCGGTCCCGGCATGACCGCCACCAACAACAATTACATCAAAGCTTTCATCAAAAAACATCGGTGCTGGGTATCTCGCACAGAAAAAAGGAGGGGGATCTTACCTAAAACTGGATAAAAAATGAACAAGAATCACACTTAGAATGACGCTTTTGTTGGAATTTACTCAGTTAGAAAGGAGAGATACCCCTCAATTCCGCAAAATATCAGAGTAAATTCTCGTTAAGTGTTTGAAAAAAGTGATATTTTCCATTTATTCGACTAATCTTTTACTGAATAAGATTTAACCAACTTGATGATCCGAGCGACCGATGAAAAAGCTACTAGGTAAAACTCTCCTTTATTTATCGATTTTATTACTAATCCCGTATAGCTATTTGGTATGGCAAGCTAAACAGGGTGTTGATGCTTTTTTAATTTCTCACCAACTGGGTGGGGAAGTCACTTATCAATGGGTTGTACTCGATCATAACGGACAAATCGTTTTGCTCGATGTAGAAATGGGCGAGCCTAGGGATGAGCCCATTTTAACAGCTAAAAGAGTAAATATTGTTTTACCGAGTGTGTTTGATTTATTAGGCGCCCAAGAAAGCGTTATTCATAACGAGTTTCCAGCAAATATTTCTGTGAATCTTGTTGATGGTTCATCAAACCAACCTGTAAGACTGGCCGATACACTAGGCATCAAATTTGATTTTAATTATCTTGATTACCTTTATCCTCAACAATGTATCGCAAGCTTACAAAAGAATTTATCGCCGTTACGTTTTGCCGCAAGTGCGGATTTTGCGATTCATCGAACTGCCGATGTAAGCGAAATATCGTTTCAAGCAAAAAGCTTAGATTTTGCCAACATTAAAGGCTCATTAAAACTTAATAATTATTCGGAAAGCTCCTCTGACGGTAGCTTTGTCAGTGACTTTAACATTGCCTTTTTTGATATCGCGTTATTACAGAAAAATACTCAAAAATGTTTAGCTGATTTACAGCTAGACAAAGATAACTTTATACAAACCACTAAGGCTCAACTAATTGATAAAGCTGCTGATCATAATTTGATTTTCGACCCGAAGGTACCGGATACGGTTGCCCAGTTTATGTTTGTCCCACAACGAATTGATTTGGCATTAGATATCGAAGAAGGTAAGAAGTTTAGTCAAATTCCGCTTGAGCCTTTTTATCAATTTCCTGAAAAATTAGGATTAAGCTTTGCACTCAATAGTGAACCTTTAAACGTTATTTTTGATCAAGTGGCAAGTGAAGCTGCGTTAACCAAAAAAGGCGAGAGCGAGCAGGTTGAAACAGTTACATCAGAGGGTGAAGTAGTCGAATCCAAACCCATAGAAAATCCCGTTTTACAGCGGTATCAGCTTCGTGACTATATAGGTGCAAAAATCGCACTCGACTTAAGAAATGGTAAGAGGGTCGAAGGATATATTCAATCAGTTAACAGTAAGTCAGTAATTTTACTGCAACGAAAATTCAAAGGCAGAACAGTCGCGCCATTCGCCTTTAATGATGTTCGAAGAATCACTTTGATCAATGCTGAGATTTAGCAAAGTCTTGCGACTATTTACCAATGCAAAAGCTGGTGAAAATTTTGCCTAACAAGTCATCTGAAGTAAACTCTCCGGTGATTTCATTAAGGTAGTCTTGAGCCAATTTTAGTTCTTCTGCTAGCAACTCGCCTGCGCAGTGTTGCTCTAGCAAATCAAAACCTTTGTTGATATGTTGCTGGGCATTGGTAAGCGCATTAATGTGTCGTCGTCTCGCCATAAAGGTGCCAGACTCACTGGCATCAAACCCTACCGATTTTTTTAAATGTTGTTTGAGCAGCTCAACACCATCACCGGTATTTGCGGAAAGTAAAACCGTCTCGACGTCACCTGTTTCAATCGCTGCGTCTTGATTAAGTAAATCAATTTTGTTTTTGACTAATGTCACTACCGGCAGTTCGATATTGGGATTGATATAGTGAGAAAGTTCGGCACGAATATCTTTTGGCATTTCTTCAGTTGAATCAACCACCAACAATATTCTGTCCGCAGACTCAATTTCTTTGCTGGCTCGTTCGATACCTATTTTTTCGACTTGATCTTGCGCATCCCTTAACCCGGCGGTGTCGACAATATGCAAAGGCAAACCGTCAATATTAATTTGTTCAGTGAGCACATCTCGCGTCGTTCCGGCAATATCTGTGACAATCGCAGATTGTTTTCCCGCTAAAGCATTAAGCAAACTGGACTTACCGGCATTGGGTTTACCTGCAATTACAACCTTCATACCTTCCCGCAACAAACTCCCTTGTTCGGCATTTTTGAGCAGCGAGGCCATGGCAAATTTAATCGCATCAGTTTGTTCGACAATTTTTTCATCCTGCAAAAAATCAATTTCTTCTTCTGGAAAATCAATCGCCGCTTCTACATAAATTCTAAGATGAATTATTTGCTCAAGTAATTGATTCACTTTTTGAGAAAACTCGCCGCTTAAAGAGCGCAATGCGCTTTTTGCCGCCTGTCGAGACCCGCTTTCAATTAAATCAGCGATTGCTTCTGCTTGCGCTAGATCAAGTTTGTCATTGTGAAAGGCCCTCTCAGAAAATTCGCCCGGCTTGGCCATATAGACTCCACAATTTAGAACAGCCTCTAACAGCATATCCATGATTATGGGACCACCATGGCCTTGAAGCTCAAGTACATCTTCGCCGGTGAAAGAGTGGGGGGCTTTAAAAAAGATAGCGATCCCTTGATCGATAATTTGTTGGTTATGATCAAAGAAGGGTAGATAGCAGGCTTGGCGAACCGGTAATTCTTTACCAAGCAGGCTGGATGCGACTCTTTGACATAACGGGCCGGACACGCGAATTACTGCTACTCCGCCTTTGCCTGGCGGAGTAGCAACAGCTGCAATTGTGCTCTGAGATAGATTTTTTAATAAACTGTCCAAACGATCTTTCTCTGTTATCGCAAGGCTAATTGATCGTTATATCGTTAACGGACTATTTTTTCTTTTTAGCGTCTTGCTCTTTATTAAACTGATTGGTGATATACAACTGTTGAGCGATAGAAATCAAGTTATTCATTAACCAGTATAGTACCAAGCCAGCAGGGAAGAAGATAAAGAATACAGTCATAAATACCGGCATCAACTGCATCATTTTTTGCTGCATTGGGTCCATGGTCGGCGACATAGGCTGCATCTTTTGCATTAAGTACATGCTTGCTCCCATTAACAGTGGCAACACGTAGTAAGGGTCCATCACTGACAAGTCATCAATCCAAAGCATAAAAGGTGCGTGTCTTAATTCAACACTTTCCATCAATACCCAATATAGCGCGATAAATACCGGCATTTGGATCAACAATGGAAAACAACCACCTAGCGGATTTACTTTTTCCTTTTTGTATAACTCCATCATTTTCATCGACATTTTTTGTCGGTCGTCACCATATTGCTCTTTCATTGCCGTCATTTTTGGTTGCAACAAACGCATTTTTGCAAAAGAGCGGTATTGAGCTCTTGCTAGCGGATATAGTAAGGTTTTTATTGCAATCGTCACCAAGATGATTGCTAATCCCCAGTTAATAACAAAGCTTTGGAAAAAGATAAGCATGTAGAAGATCGGTTGACCTATCCACCACAACCAGCCGTAGTCGATTGTTAGATCTAAGCCGTCTGCAATTTGCTCTAGCTTAGATTGGATTTTAGGGCCGACATAAAGAGAAGCTGAAAGTGTTTTCTTTTCACCTGGAGCAATAGTGGTCCACGGTTGTCTCAATCTTATTTGATAATAGTCTTTGTCGTATGTGGTTTTAGTTTTGTCTACTTTGGTCGTTATTTCCAAACCCGATTCCGCTGATGGTACCCAGGCAGTAACGAAATAGTGCTGAATTATCGAAATCCAACCCTTTTCAGTTGTAATTTTTTCGATAATCCCAGTCTTCAGATCTTCATCAAAACTTGAAAAATCATTTTTTGTGTAAGACTCACCATCGTGAGAGAAAGCAAAACCCAAAGCTGACTGCATTCCCAACCCAGCAGACTCTTCATAATCGTTACGCAAAGCATCTCTTCGTAACCTCATAAACATGCTATTGGTAACGCTGTCAGGGCTCCCATTGTCGATATGGAAGTTTACGTTTATTAGATGAGAGCCTTTGTTAAAAACAAACTCTTTTACATACTTAACACCGTTTTCATTAGTCCAATATAAGTTTACAGATAATTCATCAACTCCCTCTTGTAGTTCATATTCAGTTTTCTCAACAGAGTAAGTAGTAACCCTCTGTTGATCTGGAGCACCCACCCCAAAAACACCTGATTGTGCTCTAAAAATTCTGCCATTGCGATTTTCTAAAATGTTGATAGGAGGAGAATCTTCTTTTAACGATAAGTTATATTCTAATAATTCTGCGGAAACTAAATCACCAGACTTCGTAGAAATCATTACCCGTAATTTGTCAGTGGTCACCAATACAAGCTCTTCCTCTGTGCTCTGGTTTTTTGTTGATTTCGTTATACTGGAAGGAGGTAGCTCAGACTCTAGTGAACTCTCTGCTTTTTCTACAACTGAGTTTTGATCGGGTAATTCGTACTCAACCGCGCTAGTTAAGTCCTTCTTTTGGACTTGAGAAACATTCTCTTTTACAGGCGCATGCTCTTTTTGCCATTCTCGATAGAGCAAGAAGGTAAGAAATACAAAAAGAATTAATAAAAAGGTTCTGGCTGATTCCATAATAAAATTGTCTCTTATATAGAGTGCTTATGCTGCTTTTGTGAGTAGCAAGATTGGTTATTCGAGTGACTATGAGAGCTACCAGGCACAGGATCGATTCCACCTGGGTGCATAGGTTGGCATTTGCAGATGCGTTTAATCGTCAGCCAGCTTCCCTTGAGGCTGCCGTGTGTTTCTATCGCTTCTATCCCATAACTAGAGCAGGTTGGGTAAAATCGACAACTGTTGCCTATCCACAAGCTAAGGGTTCGCTTGTAAAGTTTGATTAATCCGATTAACAACAATTTCATGATTTAGGGCAACGTTTAATAAAGCGGGCGAATATATCATCTCGATAACGGATTATATCGCTTTTACTCAATACAGCAATATCTCTTCGGGTTAACAAGACTAAATCAAAATTAGCGAGTTCAGCCCGTTGTAGTCGAAATGATTCTCTTAATAACCGTTTGACTCGATTTCTTTGATGAGCAAACTTGAGATTCTTTTTGGCGATGACCAAACCTAACCTGGCGGTATCCAAGTGGTTGGCTCTAGCTAAAAGGGTAAATGCTTTATTGTGGACTTTGAAGGCTTTATCAAAGACATGGCTATAGTCTTTGCTATTGAGGAGTCGATGCTCTCGCAGAAAGTTATAAGATTGAGTACTCACTTACATCTTCCAACAAGAGCGTCTAACATTGGCTAGCAGATACTAACCAACTGAATAATTAGGCGCTTAATTTCTTGCGACCTTTAGCTCTTCTGCGATTAATAATTAATCGACCGTTTTTAGTTGCCATGCGAGCACGAAAACCGTGGCGACGCTTACGCTTGATATTACTTGGCTGAAATGTACGTTTCATGGTTCTATCCGTTACTTGTATTACTAAGGAGGCTAGTTATCCAAGGGATAAAATAGCTTGTGTACCTCAAAGGGGCGCAAATTCTATTGTATAGATATTATACTGTCAATCGCTTTTGTTTATATATTTTCAACGGGTTAGTCAGTTAAGACTTATGCGTTAAATCGTTTTATACCATCACTCACTAGATATGGTAGTAAATGGCAAAACTCAGTACTAAATGTACTATTTACTTGCTAAATTCCTTCGCTTTTTGTGGATAAAAATTTATTTTCCTTTTTTTTAAATTATTAGTTATTTTATGGCTTTTATCGCAATATGACCTATTTACATCCATTATTCAAAGAAAAGCTGGGAGCTAAAGGATCTAAAGTTAACCACAAGCTATTAATAATAATAATAAGAAAAGATCTAATAATAGTTATTATTAGTGATCACTATAATCTGTTGATAAGTCTATTTAATGTATATAAAACAATGATTTATATCAATGATAACTATGTGTTTATATGGCAGATAACAACTGTTTAAATGGGGTATTAAAATGTACAATAATTAAAATATTTTAAGATTTAAGCTTATTAACAAGTTTAATAGGTATTTTATACATAAATTCTAGCCTTTTGTGATTAGTTTAATTCACGATAGGGGGATATTTAAGCATTTCACTAATAACACCCAAAGACAATTAAATGAGATTTTATGAGTTTAACTGTGGATCATTTTATTAATTCGATCTAAACTAGCTCGTTCATTCACAAGTAGCACCTTTCATTTGCTTACCTCTGTGGAAAATCATCAATTCAAAAAAAGAATAATTCTAAGTAACAAATTTTATGTGGGTTAATTGTCAAAAACATCTTCAAGATGAGCTTCCTCCAACTGAGTTCAGTACTTGGATCCGCCCGCTAAAAGCGTCAGTCGATGCAAACCGCTTATCAATTCAAGCACCTAACCGATTTGTACTCGATTGGGTAAAAGAGAACTATCTTCCTCGTATTCGCGAAATTTTAAATAAAACAGAAAATAAAAGTGTCGATATTTCTCTCGACATTATCAATACAAAAGCGGTCTATGAGTCTCACAATGAAGCTCCATCTAAACCCGCTAGACAAAGCGAATCTAAGAGCACGTCGAAAGAAACAACCAAATCGTTAGAGAAGAAAAAAAGTAGCTTAAATCATAATTTTGTTTTTGATAGTTTTGTTCAAGGTAAGAGCAATCAATTGGCAATGGCTGCCGCAAAGCAAGTTTCTGTAAATCCTGGAACAGCCTACAATCCCCTATTTATTTATGGCGGGGTAGGGCTTGGTAAGACCCATTTAATGCATGCGATTGGTAATCAAATATTAGTGAATAAGCCTAACGGTAAAGTGGTTTATTTGCATTCCGAACGTTTCGTGGCTGACATGGTTAAAGCATTACAAACCAACACCATTGAAAAATTTAAAAAGTTTTATCGTTCGGTCGACGCGTTATTAATTGATGACATCCAATTTTTTGCTAACAAAGAACGTTCTCAAGAAGAATTTTTCCACACCTTTAATGCATTACTTGAAGGAAATCAACAGGTTATACTCACATGTGACCGCTATCCCAAAGAAATTGATGGGGTTGAAGAAAGGCTAAAATCAAGAATGGGCTGGGGGCTAACGGTATTTATTGAACCACCCGAATTAGAAACTCGCGTCGCCATTTTAATGTCTAAAGCAGAAGAGTCTTCGATAGAGCTGCCGCATGAAGTGGCTTTTTTCATTGCAAAGCGTATACGCTCAAATGTAAGAGAGCTAGAAGGTGCATTAAAGCGGGTTATCGCTAATGCTCAGTTTACCGGTAAAGAAATTACTGTCGAGTTTGTAAAAGAGGCT
This sequence comes from Kangiellaceae bacterium, assembly GCA_965230525.1. GTDB lineage: Bacteria > Pseudomonadota > Gammaproteobacteria > Enterobacterales > Kangiellaceae. Next base: position 849,998 of record OZ246008.1, on the reverse strand, counting down.
TTAAGGGATTTACTTGCCGCTCAGGACAAACAGGTTAGAATAGAAAACATACAAAAAACAGTTTCTGAGTATTACAAAATTAAAGTCTCAGATCTTTTATCGAAGCGACGAAACCGCTCGATCGCTAGACCACGACAAATTGCAATGGCGCTTTCTAAAGAATTAACAAGCCGAAGTTTGCCGGAAATAGGAGAAGCGTTTGGTGGAAAAGATCACACCACGGTATTACATGCTTGTCGAAAAATAAAAGAATTAAAAGAAGAATTAGAAGATATTAACGAAGATTACACCAACTTACTTCGAATATTATCGAGTTAAGTTGAGTTTAAGGTAGGGTTTTAGGAGCTAAAAGACATGAAATTTACTATCGAGCAAAGTGCGCTAGTGCCTCCATTGCAACTCGTTTCTGGGGCTGTCGAAAAGCGCCAAACGCTACCGGTACTCGCTAATCTGTTGTTAAAAGTAGACAAAGGCATTCTTTCGATCACGGCAACTGATTTAGAAATAGAAATGTCTGTTAATATTGCCCTTGAAGGTGAGTATCTTGAAGGCGATATTACTGTCCCTGCGCGAAAGTTGGTTGATATTTGCCGTAGCTTATCGGGGGAAAAACCAATTAATGTCACCCTTGAAGAGAATCGCCTCAAGGTTCAGTCAGGACGAAATCGGTTCTCGTTATCTACCATTTCGGCCCAAGAGTTTCCAAATATCGAAGACACACTATTTACCACTAAATTAGAAATCGGTAGCCAGACACTAAAAGAACTTATTGATAAAACTCAGTTCGCAATGGCGCAACAAGATGTGCGCTATTATCTCAACGGTATGTTGTTTGAGTTAGATGGCAAAAAATTATTGACCGTAGCAACTGATGGCCATCGACTTGCCTTATCAAAAATAGAGCTAGAAGAAGAGATTACTGCCGATTTGGTACAAGCAATTGTGCCTAGAAAAGGGGTTATGGAAGCGGCCAAGCTGCTCTCTAGCTCAGACTCTCACTGTAAAATCGAGTTGAATAGCAACCATATTAGAATTTCCTTGGCTGAATATGTGTTCACTTCAAAATTGGTTGATGGTCGGTTCCCGGATTACGACAAAGTGTTGCCTAAGAATGTACAAAGGGAATTGGTTAGCAATCGCGATAGTATCAAGGACGCTTTTTCACGAGCTTCAATTCTATGTAATGAAAAGTTTAGAGGGGTTAGATTGCTATTAGATCAAGACAAATTGACTATTCATGCCAATAACCCAGAGCAAGAAGAGGCCGAGATTGAACTGGATGTTGAGTATTCTAGTGAAGCTATGGAGATCGGGTTTAATGTGAACTACTTAGTCGATGCGCTCAACGTAATAAAGACCGATTCCGTGCGTTTCAATTTGGGTGATGCAAATAGCAGTGTACTAATTGAAAGTGCAGAAAATAGCGACAGTTTATATGTCGTCATGCCAATGAGACTTTAAACACTCGCTAATTAACTGTTCTTAATGCATCTTGCCAGCCTGCGGGCTAATAACTTTCGTAATCTCACTCCGGTTGCTGTCGAGCTATCTGCGGATCTTAATGTGATCTTTGGTGATAATGCTGCCGGCAAAAGTAGTTTTCTTGAAGCAATTTCTTATTTGGTCAGCGCTCGTTCGTTTCGTTCTAGCAAGCAGGCGACCTTCACTCGATATGAGGCTGAATGCTTCGAACTGTTCGGAGAGTTTTCCGATCGTACTCGCTTGGGGGTTCGTTTCGAAAATAAGGCAAAATTGCGTACACTTAAGCTAAACGGAGAGTTGGTAAAGTCTTTGGCTGAAGTGGTCAACATCTATCCAGTACAGTCTCTTAGTCCAGAGTCCTATCACTTAGTCGATTCAGGGCCAAATGAGCGACGAAAGTTTTTGGATTGGTTATTGTTCCACGTGGAACATCGTTACCAAAAACACTGGTCCGAATTTAACCGAATGCTCAAACAAAGAAATGCTTTGCTTAGAAATAAGCATAGTTTTAATCAAGATGTCTTTAATACTTGGAATAAACAGTACCTTCAGTCGGCAATGGTAATCGGGGATTATCGTACCAAAGTGGCTAAGGATTTAACCACAAGTCTTGAGACTGTATTAAACGAGCTGGGGGTAACCTTTGCCAAGGATGTGAAGTTAAGTTACTACGCGGGGCATACAGGGGATTTAGAAGAGAGGTTAGTACAGTCAATTGACCGAGATAAGGTCAACTGTAACACCCAGTATGGACCTCATAAAGCCGATTTAAAAATGTCAATTAACGGGGTGCTCGCTAAGGATGTGTTATCTAGAGGCCAAAAGAAAGTATTGATCAATGGCTTATTTTTGGCACAAACCAGACTGCTAAAACAGCGAACCGATAAGGATAGCTTGTTTATTATTGATGACTTTTCTTCAGAGCTCGACGAGAGCAATCAAATGGCTTTAGTAAAGGCTTTATGTGGTCAAAAAAATGTGCAAATTATCATGTCTTGTTTGCAACCAGATATGATAAAACCACTCATAAAAGAGTATAATAGCGTTAAGATGTTTCACGTGGAACATGGGGTCATCAAGCCTCATGAATACCAGTAAGAGAATTAGAAGATATAAAAGGAAAGCATTTAAGAATGTCAGATAATAACGAAACCGATCAAAACGAATATGATTCCTCTAGCATTAAAGTTCTTAAGGGACTTGATGCCGTAAGAAAACGACCAGGAATGTATATTGGCGATACTGACGATGGCACTGGCCTTCATCATATGGTGTTCGAGGTGGTGGATAATTCGATTGACGAAGCGCTTGCCGGACACTGTTCTGAAATAAACGTCATTATTCATACCGATAATTCAATCACGGTTACTGATGATGGTCGCGGTATTCCCGTTGGTATTCATGAAGAAGAGGGCGTTTCCGCAGCAGAAGTTATTATGACGGTATTGCATGCTGGCGGTAAGTTTGATGACAACTCCTACAAAGTTTCTGGAGGTCTTCATGGTGTTGGTATTTCTGTTGTAAATGCACTTTCAGATGAGCTTACGATTACCATTCGCAGAGAGGGTAAAGTACATGAGCAGTCATATGTCTTAGGAGAGCCACAGGCGCCTTTGGCTGTCATTGGTGAAACCAAGCGCACGGGGACAGAGCTGCGATTCCACCCTAGCCCAAAAATATTTACAGATACTAACTTCCACTACGATATTCTCGCCAAACGGCTGCGCGAATTATCCTTCCTTAACTCGGGCGTGAGTATTCGACTAAAAGATGAGCGAACCGCTAAGGAAGATCACTTTCAATATGAGGGCGGTATCCAAGCCTTTGTAGAATATCTTAATCGAGCGAAAACAGCCATCAACCAAAAGATGTTCCATTTTTCTTTCGCTCGTGAAGACGGAATTGGAGTGGAAGTCGCAATGCAATGGAATGATAGCTTCCAAGAAAATATCTTTTGTTTTACCAATAACATTCCACAAAGAGATGGTGGGACTCATTTAGCTGGTTTTAGAGGGGCGCTCACCCGAACCCTTAACAACTATATGGAAAAAGAAGTCCCAGCAAATGCCAAAGGAAAAACTCAAACCACAGGTGATGATGCCAGAGAAGGGCTTACTGCGGTCATTTCGGTCAAAGTGCCGGACCCTAAATTTTCATCGCAAACTAAAGACAAGTTGGTATCTTCAGAAGTTAAAACCGCAGTTGAACAAACCATGGGTAAGGAGCTATCCGACTACTTATTAGAAAACCCGCAAGAAGCCAAAATTATTGTTGGTAAAATGCTAGATGCTGCAAGAGCCAGAGAGGCTGCAAGAAAAGCACGTGATATGACACGTCGTAAAGGTGTATTGGATATTGCTGGTTTGCCTGGCAAACTAGCGGACTGCCAAGAAAAAGACCCTGCACAATCTGAACTCTACATAGTGGAGGGTGATTCTGCGGGTGGCTCAGCTAAACAAGGTAGAAACAGAAAGAACCAAGCTATATTGCCACTTAAAGGTAAGATTCTAAATGTTGAAAAAGCACGCTTTGACAAAATGCTGTCATCTGCCGAGGTGGGCACACTGATTACTGCATTAGGTTGCGGCATTGGTAGAGATGAGTTTAATCCAGAGAAAACTCGTTATCATCGAATAATAATTATGACGGATGCTGACGTGGATGGCGCTCACATACGTACATTACTACTAACATTCTTTTATCGGCAAATGTTGGAACTGGTAGAGTTAGGTTATGTTTATATTGCTCAACCACCACTTTATAAGATTAAAAAAGGTAAACAAGAAACTTACGTAAAAGATGATATTAGCCTGCAAGAATACTTAACTAGTTTGGCGCTAGATGAAGCTTCATTACATGTTAATGCTGAAGCGCCGGCATTATCGGGAGCAGGGCTAGAGCAACTAGTTAAAGATTATCGTTCAGTACAAGCTGATATTACACGGTTAGCTCAACTGTACGATTCTAGAATATTAAATACCATTGTTGATTTACCAAAACTAACAGTAGAAGCATTAAAAGATGAAGCTGCTGTTAAAGGTTGGTTAACCGAGCTAGAAAGACAATTGGTTGGAGACGGAAAAATTGGTGCAACTCGCTTTGAGTTTGAAGTCATTAAAGACGAAGAGCGAAATGAGTTTAATCCGCAAATTAATGTGATCCATCACGGTAATGAAAAGCAATACACTCTCGACAAATCATTTTTTGCCTCGGGTGAATACAAGAAAATCACCGAGTTGGGCGAAAAAACAAGCGACCTAATAGAAGTGGGTGCTTACATACAGAGAGGTGGTAAAAAGCAAGAAGTGGCCTCTTTTAAAGAGGCGTTGGACTGGTTAATGCAGCAGTCACGACGAGGAATAGCGATTCAGCGTTATAAAGGACTCGGCGAAATGAATCCCGAACAATTATGGGAAACCACCATGGATCCAGATTCTCGACGTATGCTGCAAGTCACTATTGAAGATGCTGTTGCTGCTGATCAACTGTTTGCGACACTCATGGGTGATGATGTTGAACCCAGAAGGGATTTTATCGAGTCCAATGCGCTCGCAGTAGCCAATTTGGATGTCTAGTTTATTTATTGTTATGTATTGGAGTATTTAAATGTTGAAGAGGTTAGCTTTAGTTTCCGGACTTGCGGTGTCTATCGCTTTTACTGGCACAGTTAATGCCGCCGGCGATGCGGCTGCTGGTAAGAAAAAAGCGGCTACTTGTGTTGGTTGTCACGGGGTTGACGGTATTAGTATGATCCCGCTGTATCCTAACCTAAAAGGTCAGAAAGCGGCTTATACAGCAAAACAATTGAGAGCTTTTCGCGACAAAACCCGAAAAGATCCAGTGATGTCTCCTATGTCAGCGAACTTGACCGATCAAGATATTGAAGATTTAGCCGCTTACTACGAAAGTCTAAAATAGCCTATCTGTCGGCTCATCAAGAATACTATTCTTGTTGGGCCAAAACATCTTCCACAAAAGCCTGTAGATCATCATAACAAAGCACGCCATCGGGCAGCTTTTTGCTTGTACGGGTCTTTTTACCTTTACCAGTAAGAACCAACACAGGTATACAGTTTGCGTTAATAGCGCATTGAATATCTGATAGACTGTCCCCGACAAACCAAGTTTGACTGGGCTCGGCAGAAAATTGATCTAATAATTTGGTTAACATGCCTGGATAAGGTTTGCGAAACACCGTTGCTTGTTCTGGATGATCTGGGCAATATTCTAATGCATCAATTTGACCACCGACATTCGCTAAAGCCAATTCCATCTTCTTATGCATCAGTGCGAGAGTGGCATGATCAAAATAGCCTCGCGCAATTCCAGACTGATTCGTGGCAACTGCCACTTTATAGCCAGCGCGATTTAACTTGGCAATGGCCTTTAGGCTGGACTCTATCGGTAGCCACTCTTCCGGTGACTTAATATAATCATCGGAATCTAAATTGATGACGCCATCACGATCCAAAATAACCAGGCGATTTTGCTGAGCGTTTGAAGACATTATTTTTGCAGTAACGAGATATCAGCAATTCCAATAAATAGCGCTCTCAGTTGACCAATCAAAGTTAAACGGTTTTCTCTGATAGCCGGATCGTCGGCATTGATCATCACTTTATCAAAAAATGAGTTAACCGGATCTTTTAAAGTCGCCAGTCTTTCTAATGCGCGGCTAAAGTCAGCTTTTATGAGATCTGTTTGAACATCTTCCCTAATCGACTCTATTTTTTCAAAAAGCACTTTTTCTTCGTTTTCAAATAGCTCTATATTAATGCTACTTTCTGCGTCATTGAATTCCGACTTTTCTAAAATATTTTTTACCCGCTTATTGGCTTCCGCCAAATCCTTACTTTCAGGTGTTTTGCTAAAAGCTTGCACCGCTTGAACTCGCGCTTCAAACTCACTCGGACGAGTAACTTTTAAGGCTTGTACAGACTTGATAACGGTAACCGCAATTCCTTGTTCTTGATACATGGAATGCGAACGCGCACTAAAAAATTCCAAAACATCTTGTTGGGTTGAGCGAGCCAAGGGATCGAGCTCTGTTGCCGAATAAATTGAAATTGACCACTCAACCAATTCCGCTAAATCAAGATCGAGGTTGTTTTCAGCGATCAGGCGAATTACCCCGAGTGCTGCTCTTCGCAGCGCAAAGGGATCTTTAGCACCGGTAGGTACTTGACCGATCCCAAAGATACCAACCATGGTATCAATTCGATCAGCGATTGCCAGCAGCGTACCGGTTTCAGTTTCTGGTAAAGCGTCGCCTGCAAAGCGAGGCATGTAGATTTCATCCATCGCGGCGGCAACATCGACATGTTCACCATCTTTCTCGGCATAATATCGACCCATAATTCCTTGTAAGTCACTGAACTCGCCAACCATATCGGTCATAAGGTCGGATTTACATAGCTCGGCTGCACGTGAAACCTTTTCATTATCGATATTAAGTTGCGCTGCAATTTTTGAGGCAAGCGCTTTAATACGTTGGGTTTTATCAAACAAGGTGCCGAGCTTGGTTTGAAAAACGACGCTATGCAACCTTTCAATAAAATAGCTAAGCGGGTGTTTGCGATCTGAGTCATAAAAGAACTTAGCGTCGGCTAACCTTGGGCGGATCACTTTTTCATTGCCTTCAATCACAGATTGAGGATGACTACTTTCAATATTGGCGATGGTGATAAAGTTTGCTAGCAATTGGTTGTCATTATCGAGCAAATGGAAATATTTTTGATGTTCAGCCATCGATGAAATTAAGGCCTCTGCCGGAACTTGCAAGAATTCGGTCTCGAATTTTCCAAGTAGTGCCACCGGCCATTCAACCAAAGCAGCCACTTCTTCAAGCAGTGATTCTGAAACCACCGCTTGAGCATCTAACTGCTTGGCGATTTCTTCTACTTGAATTCTTATTTTGGCTTTTCTCGCTTCGAAGCAAGTACTTACATACGCAGCATTCAATTTTGATTCGTATTCACTCGGGCTATTCAGTGTAATCGCTTGCGGTGCATGAAAGCGGTGTCCAAAGGTTTGCTGGTCAGCTTTAACCCCTAATATTTCAAGCGGGACGACTTGATTTCCAAGAAGTCCAACAGCCCAATGAATCGGTCGGCTAAATTGATAATTCTCATCTCCCCAACGCATCGCCTTGGGGACTGGCAGCTGTGCGACTGCTTTACTAATAATTTCCTGCAGCAAATCAGCAGTTTGTTGACCTTTTACCTCAGCAATAAATGCCAAGCGTTCGCCCTTGTCGGTTTGTTTGCGAGATAGTTGCTCGACCGTAACGCCATTTGATTTTGCAAAACCGAGAGCGGCAGGTTTTGGATTTCCATCGCCGTCAAACGCCGCGGCCACCGCTGGGCCAAGCTTTTCAACTTGTTTGTCTTTTTGGGCTGTTTCGAGTTGGTTAAAACGGATGGCGATCCGCCTTGGTGTGCCAAACCACTCGCTGTGCTGATAGGCTAATCCTAGGCTATCAAACGATTCATTCACATACTTCAATAGGCTTCGGCCCAACTTAGGCAAAGCTTTTGGTGGGAGTTCTTCACAACCGAGTTCAAATAAAAAATCTTGTGGCTCTGAGACTTGATTACTCATGACAAGTCCTCCTTGTTACAAATCGGAAAGCCTAAAGCCTCACGTGAATCATAGTAAGCTTGAGCCACAGCGCGTGAAAGTGTTCTAACTCGTAAAATAAACCGCTGACGTTCGGTGACTGAAATTGCATGCCGAGCATCAAGTAAGTTAAACGCGTGGGATGCCTTTAAAACCATCTCGTAGGCCGGAAGCGGTAGTCCTTTTTCTATTAATTGTTTGCTTTGTTGTTCGCAATATTCAAAATAGCCGAACAAATAATCAACATCTGCATGTTCAAAGTTATAGGCTGATTGTTCGACTTCATTCTGGTGGAAAACGTCTCGATAGGTTACTTTTCCTTGAGGACCCTCTGTCCAAATCAAGTCAAAGATACTGTCGACACCTTGTAAATACATAGCAATTCTTTCAAGACCGTAAGTTAACTCGCCAGTCACAGGTTTACACTCCAACCCGCCGACTTGTTGAAAATAAGTAAACTGAGTAACTTCCATACCGTTTAGCCAGATTTCCCAGCCTAAACCCCATGCACCTAAAGTAGGTGACTCCCAATTATCTTCAACAAAACGAATATCATGTTCAAGTGGATCGATCCCTAACATTTTAAGTGAATCGAGATACAATGATTGAATGTTTTTGGGGGAGGGCTTCAGTACCACTTGATACTGATAATAGTGTTGCAGTCGATTGGGGTTTTCGCCATAGCGACCGTCAGTAGGGCGACGGCAAGGTTGCACAAATGCAGCATTCCATGGCTCTGGTCCGATAGCGCGCAAAAATGTAGCGGGGTGGAAAGTTCCTGCGCCCACCTCAATATCGAGGGGCTGCACAATAACACACCCTTGATTAGACCAGTATTCTTGCAACCTCATAATCAGGCCCTGAAAAGTTTCCGGGGCGCCGGCAATCCCGGTTGATCGGGTTGTTGCTTGATCCTTGACTGAATTACTCTTAGACAAAACGATTGTCTCCAAATCTCTTAAATAAACTGCCTTTAATAAGCGGGGATTATATCAATCAAAACTGCATTGATCCCATATTTTGTGAGACTAATGACGATCTACCTTCTTAAAGCCCAGTCTGCGCATGGCATTTTTTATATTTCTTTCCACTTAAACAAAAGCAACGGCTATTTCTAGGGACTTTTATGGCGGGAAGCGGCTTGCCGTGGCAATAAAACCAACGTCCTTCAATTTGCTTAAAGTCCGATAGCTCATGCAGTTGTTGGAGGGCTTGATTGCTTTTTTGGGTAAAGAAAGCGGTAAATTCAACTTGGTTTTGACTTGGTGTCGCTAACACCATTAGACCCAACCAATCGATGTTTAAGTCAAAGTCTTTTTTATCCATTGAGTAGGACTGACCGAGTTGTTGGGTATTCATAATATAGTCATGATGGCGCAGCTTAAATGCTGTAAATCGAGAACGCATCAGTTGTTCCGGTGAATTCGCGATAACTGTGCCATTAATCAGTGGCTCGCAACAGGTTTCAAATGGAGCGGTTCCGCCACAATGGCAACTGCTGGTCGTATGTGACTGGTTTGCCGGAGAGATACTGGTGTTAGGCTGCATAGGAGGAACTTAATTATAGGTGATCGTTATAAGATATTTTTATAACGTTTTGATTTACGGCGCAATAATATCTTTTAATCTTATTTCAACGGTTCGAGTGGCTTGGAGTGGTTGGCCCACATTACAGACTCCCTGACTTAATACACGATAAAAAGTCACGGTGTTGACGACTCTCGCTTCACAGGTTGTATTTGCACTGCACCCCTCTAACCCTGGAGTATTAAAATTGAAGTTTTGATTGCTGCAGTTAACTGCACCACCATTGACCGGAAAAATCGATAAAGCTTGTAAATTCGCAGCCGATTCAGCAGCAAAAAAAGCCCTCGTCGATATCACTTGATGGGCGACAGACAGCCCCGATTGAGAGTTTATTTTTATTAATGCTGCCGCTAACAAACTGACTATGACAATAGTAAACAGCAAAAAAGCCATACTGATCCCCGTTTGCTTGTTATTCCAACCAAGCAGCAAACGTGAGTGACTTTTTAATCGGGCTTGTTTAAGGAACATTACGAATATGCACCTCATGAAAAATATCAAAAGATTCTTGTGAACCAGAAAGAGAGCGGCTTCTATTTTGAGCAAAAAGGTTAATTTGCAACAAACCTGAGCGCGCTAAAGTATTTGACTGATAGTTAAATACCGTCGTGTTTGCACTAAAATTCTCACCAACAAGTTGGCCACCCGATGCAGGTGGAAATGGTTGGCTGGCAGACAGGCCATAGCCGGAGTAACGCAGCATCTGTCCGGTATTATCATTTAAACAATAGGACACCGGCCCAGAAAATAAGAAAAAACGCCGATGGGGTGAGCGCCCGGAAAAAGTAGTGGGGCCAGATAAGGTCACAGTCACTTCATTGGGGGTTCCCGACGGGGCAATCGATGCAACCGTGCCGACAGTTCCAGCTCCGGCATATAAGCTCGCTGTATTAATTGGCATAATGGTAATAAAATTGGCAGTTGCGAGAGCGAGATCAAACTGAGCGGCGGTAAAACTTGTCACCGGTCCGCTGGCGGGAACATTAAAATAGGTAGAAGAATTTTCAATGGGAATAAATTCAACACAATGATTATTTCCGCTTGAGCCCGCCCTAACGCTTTGCGGAATAGCCTCTCGGACATCTCGACTAATACGCTCAATCACCCATTTGGCAGATTGGCTTAGCCGATTCCGATCTTTGGCATCGATATAACCTACCACGGAACTAGAGGTTAGCTTGCTTAATGAAATCGCTAAAATACCAATTAACACGATAACGATAATCAGTTCTAACAAAGAAAACCCACCGTCTAGGCGTTTTCGCATCATATTAAACCCCAGTCTAGTCATTAAAAGTTACCTTTGTAGCGACTAAACACCAAGCTGTTACCCTCGGGGGTAAAAACGGTCACAGTAATTAACTTTAAATCTTGAGCGGCCAAACCAAAATCGCCCCCGGCATAGGTAACTGAAACGGTGACTCGAAAACCATTGAATCCAACTCGATTGTTACCAAAGGCATCTTGTGCTGGTTGGTCATCTAAACCATGATAATCATCCACATCATCAAACAAGGCGCGATTGCCAGCACCTTCTTCAGTGGCAATCGGTCCGCATGCCGGGCCTGTTGCTTGATTGCAGCGCAATGCGTTTCCAGCTGGAGAGTTTTCATCGAATCGTTTTAGGCTGATCTCTTCAAGGTAAGCTTGGCCTAATTCCGCAGCTTTGGTTTGTAAGACCGAGGATACCGAGTTTTTTTGGTTAGGTGCAAAAATTGAATAGAAAATAATAATCACAATACTCGTCACAACGATTGTGACAATGAGTTCGATCAAAGAGTAACCAGCGTTTGATCGTTGCAAACCCATTAGCAACGTCTCACTAAACCGCTTGATTCAAAGCATACATTTACACTTGTATCAGCTGAAATAGTAAAAGTGGTGGCCGTTGTCTGGCCGAGGCTATCAAAAGTAATTGTCGCAATCGGGGCAATAGAAACTGAGGAGTCTACCTGGATAGGGAATTCGCCACCGGCCGCAAAGCTGACTCCGTTTTCTAACAAATCAATTTGATTAGTTTGCACAGACAGCGAAAAGTTTCTTTGCGAGTCATTCATTGATAGTTGCTGAGCTAACTGACCAGCTGCCACCAAGGTCTCGGCAGTAGAGTCCAGTCGATAGCCAGACGAGGAGGAGAATTTAGTAAAGGCGTAAGCGCTAATGATCGCCAGCAAAATAACGACAACGATTAGCTCTATTAACGTAAAAGCCACCTGCAATTGAGGTGGCTTTAGGTGTTTCTTCAATGTCTAACGACTTAGTCTAGCAGCCAGTTGTAACCGGCGCGCTAACTGTAGCACCCGCTGTTGCTGAAGTAGCAGGATTGTAGGTTACGGAACAATCGGTTCGAAGGGTAAAAACTCTGCCGCCGCTAGGAGTGATATCTGAAGATAAGTCCAGGGCCGCATCAATACCTGTCGCAGTTGCAGCTGGGTAACCAAAAACCGTATCAACAGTTCCGTCAGAAGTAGTCACGGTGCCTGTGGCATCCGCTTCAGTGCCATCAATCAGTGCGCGAGAATAAACCAAGGTCGCAGCACTTCTCAGTGAGCCTTCAACGCCACGGATAACTGAAATTCGAGCATCAGATTGCAAGTTGATAAATTTAGGTCCCGCAATTGCGGCCATGATGCCTAAAATCACGATTACTACAATTAATTCAATCAGTGTAAAACCGCCAGTTTTAGAAAATGATTTATTCACAGTGTTTTTCCTCTTAGTAATGCAAATATTCGAAATATTAAGTTAGATTAATGTTTAAAGTTTAGTCCAATATCTTTGTTTTTCCACAATTTTATTGAATTATTCAGTTAAATCGACCTTTCCGCTTAGAGAATGGTAACTAAGTTGCATTTTTTGCAGATCAAAGGCATAAAATACGCAAATTTTATCCTCTGTTAGTTCCACCCAATAGCCACTATCGGTCTTTTTAAGGCTTACTTCCGGCTGTAACGGGCCGAGAACAAACTGCCAAATTTGTCGACAATTCTCCGCACTTGCCGGAGTCGTTAAATTAATTTCCGAAATATCGGTGCCTATCGGAAACCCCATCGGGTTGTAGTCTAGTCCAACTCCTTTATCTTGCCACCAATCTTGCCGTATTTTATCTTGGTTGTTGGTTAAGAATCGCGCATGTGCCAAATGAATGCCGTTTGAAAAGGCAGCTGCATTCAAGCGAAACGCTTGGCGCTGCCAGTCTTTGGCTACCGGCGGCTTTTCAAACACAAACAAGTAAACCAGTCCCGTGACGACTAAGGCTAACAAAACTAAATAAAGATACCCGCTTTTAGAACTGGTCGAAGTTAGTACACTAGCCATTCCTAGTCGCCGATGTCAATTCCCACATAGGTAAGTAAATAGCCAACATCAACACCAATACAATGATGCCGATAAAGACGATCAAAATAGGCTCGATGTAGTCCGAAAGTTTCTTTAGATCATAATCCACTTGCTCTTCATAAAAATCAGCAACTTGAATTAGCATTTCGTCTAATTGACCGGTTTCTTCGCCAACCGCGATCATTTGTAATACCAGCGGCGAAAACATCTTTGTTTTACCGGCCACTAATAAAATCGACTCACCTTTTTCTATGCCATCTCGCATCTCTAGTACTTTTTCTGCGACCCAAGCATTATCAACCACTTCGGCAATGATGTTTAGGGTGTTAATGAGAGGTACGCCAGATTGAATCATCATTGAAAACGTTCTAGAAAAGCGAGCCAATAACGCACGATAAATTATGTCACCAATAATAGGAAATTTAAGTTTTAATTTATCCCACCAATAACCGCCAGACTCGGTATTAATATGTCTAATGAAACCGTAAATTATGACAACGCTGCCGACCAACAAGTAAGGCCAGTAATTAATAAAGAAGGAGCTGGTGCTCATTAGAATGCGAGTGGGTAAGGGCAGTTGACCGGCATCAAAAGCTTCAAATATTTTTGTGAATTGCGGCATCACCAGAACATTAATAATGACAACAGCCAGAACAATTGCGATTGAAACAAAGGTTGGATAGCGAGTTGCGCTTTTGATTCGTTGTCGAGTTTTTTGTTCTAATTCCAAATAATTAGCAATCTGCTTAAATGATTGCTCCAATCGACCGGTGTTTTCACCAACATGTATAAGGCTGACATAAAGCGGCGTAAAAATATGATCATGCTTCTTAAAAGCGGTCGCTAAATTTACCCCTGAACTTAAATCTGCATTCACTGCCTCAAGTGCAACTCTCAAGACTTTGGAGTTGGTGGTATCGACTAAACCGTTGATTGCGCGAGTAAGAGGAATTCCCGCTTTAGTGAGACTGTGCATTTGCCGGCTAAACATCACTAAGTCTTGAATGTCGACGCGCTTCGAAGTTAAAATTTCGCCGATGTCTATATTCGCCCAGCTACTTTCAGCTTTCGCTTCATCTAATGAAACAGGCAACATGCCCCTCGACATTAAATTGTCGGCCGCCGCTTCTTGGTTGACAGCTTCCATTTCTCCGCTCACGGATTTTCCATCTTTTTGTCGAGCAACGTAAGTAAATATAGCCATTACTCGTTCCTAGCAATATCTTCGATGGACTCACAAACTCTGAGTACTTCTTCGAGGCTGGTGATCCCTTGGCTGGCTAAACTGATTGCCGAAGTTGATAATGGGGTAAAGGTATCACTTTGATGTGCCAATTTAACAAACTCGGCATAGTCGCGAGTACGAATTGCTTCCAGCATTTCCAGATCGGGAATTAATATTTCAAATATTGCAGCTCGTCCTCGGTAGCCAGTGTTGTGACATTGAACGCAGCCTTTACCGTGACGCCATTGGTTAACATTGGGGGTTTCTTTAAGAAACTTATTTAACCAAGTGGTTTCTTGTTCGTTCGGGGTATAATCTTCCACGCAAAAATTGCAAATTCGACGAACCAACCGCTGCGCGATTACACCGCGCAGACCACTTGCTAGTAGGTAAGGTTCCGCCCCCATATCAGATAACCGAACCGCGGCAGATAAACTATCGTTGGTATGTAATGTTGATAAAACCAAATGGCCTGTAACCGCCGCTCTTAAACCTATTTCTGCGGTTTCTTGGTCTCTCATTTCACCAATTAAAATAATATCGGGATCTTGTCTTAAAACGGCACGTAAAACTTTGGCAAAGCTTAGATCGATTTTGGCATTAACTTGAACTTGGTTGACTCGAGAGAGTTTGTACTCAACAGGATCTTCTATGGTAATGATTTTCTTTTCCGGATGATTGAGTTCTGATAAAGCAGCATATAACGTCGTTGTTTTACCGCTACCGGTAGGCCCTGTTACCAGAATTAAACCGTGCGGAAAGGAAAGTAAAGTTCTAACTTCTTTGAGTAGTTGTGCTTCAATTCCGGTATGTTCTAGCTTTAGCAATCCGGCGCTCTGATCGAGTAGACGCATAACGACTGACTCGCCATGTTGAATTGGCATTGTCGATAAACGAATATCAACATCATGATCTTTGGCTCGAATCCGAAAACGACCATCTTGTGGAATTCGTTTTTCTGAAATATCCAAGCCACACATTAGCTTTAAGCGTAAAACCAGCGCGGCAACAATACGGCTTTCTTTAATCACTTGTTCCTGCAACTGACCATCCACCCGCATTCTTACTCTCAGCACTTGCGCATCAGGTTCTATGTGAATGTCGGAGGCTTTTATTTGAATGGCTTGTTCAAATAGCCCTTGCAAAAATTTTGCGACTGGTGCTTCGTCATTGGAAACATTCTCATTCAAGGTTGGAAGATCAAAACTTTCTTCACTTAGATCTTCTTCGAGTGCACCTGCAAGATCGAGAATTTCGTCACCACTTCGATAGAAGTTGTCGATGTTTGAAATAATTTCAGACTCAATTGCAACACAAATTTCCAACGGCTTAGAAAGCTTTTCTTGGAGTTGGTCGTACTTACCTAAGTCTGTGGGATCGGCCATTACCACCAAAAAGTGATCGGGCTTTTCGTCAATGACTAGTGCTCTGAGTCGCCGCGCGGTCATCTCATTGAGTTTTTGCACCGCTTGGGTATTTACTTTAAAACCCACCAGGTCGATAAATTGAATATTAAGTTGTTTGGCGAGCAGTTGGAGTAATTGCTTCTCTTCAACATAACCTAAGTTAACCAGTAACTTACCCAACCGTTGACGATTGCTTTTCTGCTCTTTCAGTGCATCTTCAAGCTGCTTGTTGGTAATCAGTTTGTTTTCGACTAGCATGTCGCCTAGTCTTACTTTTTTTAACAGCATGGATTAACCTTTTAACACAGCGATACGCTGCGCAATAAATTGTCTTTGAATGGAGTTCAAACTTGAATCCTCCAAAGCGCGTTGAAACTTTGCCATTGCCAAATCATTTTCGTTGAGGGCTTCGAGCGATATTGCTACCGCCATATTAATGTCGCCTTGATTTGGTCTGGATTGAAGTAGTTGATTGTAAAACCGAATAGCGGATAAATGATCGCCCACTTTTTGAGCTAAAAAACCAGCAATTTTAAAATCAGATTGTTGCCATTTTTTCTCATCAATTTTTTGTAGTTCATTAAATGCAGCCGAATAGTCATTTTGTTCTATTTTTTGTTTAACCAATGTCAAGCGAAACGCTGGCTGATTAGGAAACCTTAGCAAAGCTTGATCGAGTAGTTGTTGGAAAAATGAAAAGTCTCTTTTCCTTAGGTAACTAACCGCAGACAACCAAGCGCTATCGAGTTCTTTAAACTCTTGTAAAAAAACATTAACTTCCGCACGATTTGCTTGTTGATCTCGGGTTGACCAATCGCTGACTATTTGTCGAAATTTTTTATCAGCGAGGCTTTTTCTCGACACCTTGATCATGGGTTTTACTTGATCCGCATCGGATTCAACCTTTGCGATTAAAGTCTTTTCTGTCTGGCGGTCAACTTGTTGCTCGCTAGGATTAACCACCGCTTTTTCAACCACAGCTAACTGCTTGGTTGGTTTACTCGCTGAAGATGTCTCTTGATTAGCCAAAGGTGTATTGCCTATGGTTGAAGCCTTGGTGTTGCTTGCCTCTGCCGGTCGAACAGCATCGGTATTAAGATTTGCTATTCTAGGTTGCTCGGGGCTCGCGGAACTTGCTTTAACCAGCCATTCTTTTTCTTGAGGTTGATTGGTTTTAGCTTGAGATACTTTAGCTTGAGGCATTTTGGTTCGAGATGTTTCGGTTTGTGGTATTTTTGCTTGTTCGATATTTGACGTGCTATTGTCTAAACCAAGCTTTGTACTTGAATTGCTCTGAGTGATTTCACTTGTCGCAGATATTAGCGCGTTACCCGCCTGAGAATTAAAAAAACTAAAGTAATAGGATGCCGCAATGGCCAGTAATCCAAAGAAAATAATATAGTAAAGCCACTTAACTTTTCTAACGCTATTTTCTACAGCGATCATTCCATCAAAGTTTGCTGGTTTTTGCTTTTCCTTTTGCAGTTCATTTAGCATCTCGTTGACTAAACTCATACTGCACCCCAAAAAGCCAGCGCGGTACTGCTGACTCCCAATAAGCCAAAAGCAATTGCAGTTTTGAAATGCTTTAATAAAAAGCGATCGACACCGTCGGTATCTTTGGCAGCCTTGACAATATTAGAGAAAGTGAGTGGGTGTTTCTTTTTGGCGTAGCCTAACAGTAGGGCTTTATGACAAAGAGTGTTTACAATGCGCGGTGTGCCACGAGAAAAATAACCAATTAACAAAGCGGCAATCAGTCCAATCTTGACCTTTTTACCAAAGCTCACCTGGTCCAGTCGATGTTGGATATAGTTTTGTACTTGCCAAGTATTTAGTTTTTTTAATTGATAAGAAAAAGTAATTCGCTGATTCAGTTGGCGAAGATGAGTTTTTTGTAGCTTTTTATCCAGTTCCGGCTGTGCAAATAAAACGATTTGTAATAACTTTTGCTGTTCTGTTTCGATGTTGGTAAAAAGCCTAAGGGTTTCCAGTGCCTCATCGGACATGGCTTGGGCTTCATCTATAATTAGTATCACCGGCCCATGTGTTTTGTTGAGTTTGATTAGTCGTGTTTGTATGCTTTGAGTCAGTTGATCATCTCGACAACCGTTTTTAACTCTTAGCCCTAATTCTTTCGCTAAGGTATATCGCAATGCGCTGGCGTCTAAGTTGGGGTTGGGAATGTAGGCTAGTTTTCGCTCTGACTCTAACTTTCTGATCAAAACGCGACACAGCATGGTTTTTCCACACCCAACTTCACCAATAATTTTGCAAAAAGCTTCACCACTATTAAGAGAAAAAAGCAGCACGTTGAGCGCTTCAACATGAGTCTCTGTTTGGCAAAATAATTCCGTGTCCGGGGTATGACCGAAGGGAATTTTTTTCATTGCATAGTGGTAGAGATACATAATGCTTAAAACTGGTTAAATCGACTCTTTACCTGATCTAACTGCATGTCAGTTTGGTTGTTATCGACAACGTGCGCCTTAAGTAAAATCACCAATTCACTTTTTACTTGAAATTGGCGGGTTTGCTTAAACAGATTACCCAGCAAAGGAATATCACCAAGTAGCGGTGTTGAGTTATCTTCTTCACTTACTTTGTTTTGCATCAAGCCGCCAATCACCACAACTCGACCGTTTCGGGTTCTAACAATGCTGTCAGATTCTCTGACATTCGTTAAAGCAAGTGGCAGTATAAAGTTGTCATCACCTAAGCTGAGAGTTTTAGGTTGATCGGTCACTTCACTAACAATCGGATGAATGTGCAAGACGATATCACCCGCTTTGTTAACTTGCGGTGTGACATCTAATGAGATTCCAGAAAAAAACGGTGTCAAAGTAACGTTTGGCGTGGTCGCGGTACTGGTTCCAGTAACTGTCGTGGTGGAAACGTCAGTGACAAAAAACTCATCGCTACCCACTTTAATAACCGCTTTTTGATTGTTAACAGTTGACACTCGCGGTGACGAAAGCACTTGAACATCGCCCTGTGATTTTAATAGATCGATAGCAGCAGAAAAATTATCACCCTGATAAAGCAGCGAAAATATCCCATTTAGCGGGGTTTCTGATACCGCTTGACGAATAACTTGTCCTTGCTGACCAATGGTAAACGAATCACCGCTGGTGGTGCCCATTTTTGACCAGTCTATGCCAGCTTGATAACCGTCATTAAGACTCACTTCAATTATTTTCGCCTCTATAATGACTTGACGATCTAAACTACTTTGGGTTGAACGGATGTATTTTTTTATGAGTTGATGAGTTTGCGGTAGCGCTCTAACCACCACAATACCGGCATGAGGGCTAACCACCACACTGGCTTTCGGTTCGTTTTGTACAATTAAATTAAGGCTGGTAGTTAACTCACTCCAAAAGTCAGTTTCACTTTTGGTTTCAACGTTGCTCGACTTAACTTGCTGAATATTGTTGCCACCGCCGCTACTTGCTCCGCGGTTGCCGGAGTCGGCAGTGCGATTATTTTGGTTGTCACCACTGGGAACTGACTGTCCTGCGACGCTGGTATTGGAGTCACCTTTTCGTTTGATATTTAAATAGTCAATGGTATAGACCGAGGTCATGGTTTCCGCTGAGGAAACCAGAAATAAGTTGTCTTTTTGTTTAACGGAAATAGGATAGATTTGAGTTAGCGCATGTAAAACTTCGGAAACAGTGACGTTTTTCAATTGTAATGAAATATTCATTTTTAGATCAGGGCTGACAATCAGGTTGTAATCCGTTGAGTCAACCAAGCCTAAAAGGAAGCCTTTTACATCAACATCTTTTACCGATACGTCAAACTTGTCTTCGACGATAGCGGGAATGCTTGGTTCTTCCATCACCAAAGTTGATAACGCTTGATCGGCCGAAATCTTTTCTTGTTCCGCAAGCTTAGCGTTTTGCGCCTGGCCTTCAGTAATAGCATCTACTACCATTCGACTTTTTGGCTCGGGCTTAGTTGACAGAGTCTCACACGAAGAAAGACTAAGTACTAACATCGACAAGCTGGTTATTTTTAATAGTTGGTTTTTCATTCGTTTATTTCTTTCGTTTTTTAAATGTATTAATCAGTTTCAAACGGCGATAGCCATCGTTATTTTTGAGTAGCACGCTCGTCTTTTCGATAGCGACTACCTTATGACCGGAAAAAGTGTCGCCAACTTGATAGAGACTGTCACTAATAATAGCGCTACGTTGGTTGTTCTTAATGAAAATGGCCGATAAGTTTAAATTGGTTTGTTTAACGGTTGGCTCTTGTGGCGAGACTGCGCTGGCAAACTCAGGCCGAGTCGGGTCGGCTAGTTTTTCGCTCGCATTGCTGGTGGATAAAAACAACGTAGCAATCAGTATTGATGAAATTATTTTATTCATCTTAACCACCAATCCATTCTTTATTTAAACTGAGAGTCGAAACCACAAGTCTAATTTCAGCATTGGGATATTGCTTTACTTGGTAAACAAAACTGTCAAAAGCAACCTTACGTTCCATGTTTTCTAGGTTCTTCAAAAACTCATATGTCGCCGAGTAACTCCCCTGTAAAACAATTTCGACAGAATGTCGGTAGAGACTGATGTTTTGCGGTTGCTCCAACGGTTGCAGCAAGTCTTCAGAAAGTCGAGTAGAGGCTTGCTTGTTAAGTGAAATTAGCTTTAACGAGTCAGTAGAGTCAATAATAGACTCTAGCATTCCTGCCATTTCATTTGAAGGTACCAGATTGACCGTTTTTTCAGTGAGCTGTTGCTTAATTTTTTCTATCTCGCTTTCTAATTGAGAAATTTTTTGTGTCTTGGGGTTGTTTCTTTGACGACTTACGTTGCTATTAAGCTCTGTCTGCATTAATAACAATTCTTGTGTTTGTTTTTCATTTTCTACAATCTTTTCTTCTGCTTGAGAAATTGCCTGATGGGTGCTGCTATACCAAAATAAGTCAAACAACATATACAAAATGACAATGCCAGCAAAACAGAGCAAAGCACGCATTCTCAGAGGAAGCGCGTTAAATTTTTCAGAATAGGTGTCTAGTTTACTCTGCATGATAGTAGCGCCCATTCGTCATAAAGAATTCAACCAACTTATTGTTGTTACTACTTCTTTCAATCTTTAAATTTTCAAACTGACTCGACAAAATTTCGTTGCTACTCATTTGCTTTATGTAGCTTGGAATCGATTCAGGTAAGGTTGTTTGTCCAGCAAGCTCAATGCTATACGGACTCAACTTGATTTGAGTCAACCAAAGCGATTTCGCTTTTTGTTTGGAAAGTGCCGCCAAAACTTCACTATACAAAACGGGTTTTGTTGGTGACGTTTGCTCCACTTTATTGAGTAGCTTTCTGCTTGCAATTAACTCTGTTTGTTTTACGCTAATTTGCTGGTCAAGATTTTGTTTACTTCCAACAATACCTAATTTTTGGCTTACTTGCTGCATTGCTGTTTGAGTTTCCGTAAGTTTAAGGTCGCTGCTTTGCAACGTTTGTTCAACTTGAGAAAGTTCGGATGACTGCAATAAACCGTAAACCAATAGCCCGATAACTGCTACGCCGCACAACCCCAGCGCATAATTAAAGCCAAATTCCAGTGGTTTAGGTCGGTACTGAGGTAAATAAAAGTCGATCCATTGATTTTTCGGTTTGAAACCGCCAATGGTTGCACCGGCCTCAGCAATGCTAAGCACTATATTGTTGTTGCTGTCGCCAGAAGCTTGCGGGTCTAGTGAGATTAAATCCACCGGCAGCTCTGCGATTTGTTCTAAGGATTCTAACAGTTGGTTGTTTTCGGTTTTGGTGGCGTTAAGGGTTAGGCGATTGACCGGCGCCCTAAAGAATTGGCTAATACAGTAATCAAGTGTTCTTTGGGTTTCTAAAAGAAAGCGGTCGGTTTGCTCTTCGCTGTCATCTGCATCTAATGAAAACCCGTTATCAGCTTGGTTAGGGAAAAAGCGGCCGCGAATATGCCGCGTAAATGCAAGCGATTGCCCTCGATAAAAGTTAAAAATCAGTCCTTGATGATCTTCATCGATTAAGCC
The DNA here is from genome assembly GCA_965230525.1 of Kangiellaceae bacterium. GTDB lineage: Bacteria > Pseudomonadota > Gammaproteobacteria > Enterobacterales > Kangiellaceae. Next base: position 828,313 of record OZ246008.1, on the reverse strand, counting down.
GCGAATTTGTTCATCGTTTTCTAAGCTGCTAATCGCGTTGCCCGCCGCGAGTTCATTTATTTGGATACTGTTTAGCTGCAAATTAAGGTTTGCAGTAACCTCTATTAAGCTCTCGATAAACTCTTTATCAACCGACACAGCTACCAGTTTTTCAGTATCACTTTCTAAGCTAAAAGGTTTGTAGAATGAAACTAACACGCTATCCAAGGACTCTTCGAGTTGATCCTTTATTAGCCACTTAATCGTTTTATTTAATTCCGTGTCGGGGACTTTAGGGGCGGCAAGCGAGAACGTCTTGTAGAGACTTCTTGATAACAACCAGTCGCAGCAAAGACCTTTAATTTTGACATTGCGTTGCCAGTCTTTGAGGGTTGCTTCTAAGGCTTTTGGGCCAGAATACTCTGCCGTAGTCGCATCTACCACCTTGACATTACCTGCTTGATATTCGACCAGAAACAGCCGAGCCTCACGCTCTGTCAGTGATATTAATACTCGCTTTGATTCGAGTTTTGCGTTGGATCCCCACATCATGTAATCAAGATTTTCCTAAATTTTTCGTCATTGTGTCTCGTCACCTTCTCGATTGAGTGACTTTAGGACGACAATTAACCAAGAAGGGTCTTTGGTAATTGTAGTAAATAACCTTCAAAAAAGTAGTAAATATTTGAATTATTAGCTAATTTAGCAATTTAAACGGCCAGATTTGGATATTTTTTGGGCTAATTTAGCAATTCATTGCATTTTACAGAGAATTGATAAATCAAAACCACTAACCATCCGGCAGAAAAAGATGTTTTACAGCTTTTTTCTATGATTATTGTCAGCATCTCGGCTATAATCTGCGCAATTCTCGGCTGAGTTCAAAAAACAGCCACCCAATCGAGTTTAGGAGAAAGTTAAAGTGAAAGTGATTGAATCGGCCATCGTGGTTTTTATCTCTTGTTTAGTCTGGAGTGTTTCTGCGGATCACTTAGAAAGCCACACCATCGAAAAACGTATTAAACCAACAGGCAAAGTTTATTTGGAAGGTGATGATGTTCCAGTTTCTAAGCCTGCGGTTGTTGCCTCCACTGGTCCTCGAAGTCCTGAAGATATTTATAAAGTTAGTTGTGCAGCTTGTCACGCAACAGATGCGGTTGGTGCTCCGATGATGGGAAATGCCGCTTCATGGGCGCCTCGTATAGCTAAAGGAGAAGCAACCTTAATTGAAAACGCGATTAAAGGGATCAATGCCATGCCAGCCATGGGAACTTGCGCGACTTGTACAACAGAAGAAATAGCGGAAACCGTAAAGTATATGATTGCTAGCAGCCAATAGTCATTCAGACTGTTCGCAACACATAAAAAGCCTTTAAAAACCTGGATTTTCCAGGTTTTTTTGCTTTGCAGTTTGGCGGGTTCACATGATAATCCGTAACAAATCGAACACTTTATAACCACTTTAGGTCGCCATAAGATTGAATTTTTATTGGTCTAGCGGTATAACAAGTATCCTTGCAGTCATAATACTGTGGGGCTAATGAGTACTGAAGCGATTATTGGCAGTGTCTTAATTAGTCATTTGAAGCTCTGACAATGGTCAATTTAGAGTGATTGAATAAAGGTGGCAAAATGAGTTTGTTTAGTAAGTTATTTGGCTCCAATGAAGGCCCCCGCAAACAACAAAGCTTGGCGGTCGAAGATGATTTAATCACTTTTATAGGCGGGGCAAAATACCCCGCGATAAAATTGCAAGATGTGGTTTCGATCGATTACCAGCCAAGCGAGGAGCAATGGCAAGAAGTGCAAATAGAGACGCAACCGGATGGTAAGTTGAACTATCATTTTGATTGCGACCAAGAAACATTGCAAAAAGCGGTCGATCAGGTCAAACATAGCTTAAAACCAGCCCAACCTATCTGTCAGTTTATTCTCTCAGCCAAACAGGGCTCGCTTTCTGGCAAGGACTAATTACTACAGCTCGAGTGTCATTTGCTGTTGTATTCTATGAGAAAATCGAATGTGAAAGCGCTTTTAGAGAGATTACTAAATCAACCCTTAACTCAATCGAAACAGGTTGCACCTGAGCAAACAGCTGCTAGTTTCGCGAAAGATCCCGACGAAGTTTATGCGCCTGTATTAGGCACCCCTTTTTTAATCGCCGAAATGGAGCGAGTGTGTGCTGATATTATGAAACCGCTGCTAAGTGAACATCAGGTTTCAGTGGGAGCGCATATTGATGTGCGTCATCTGGCTGCTACCGCAGTCGGTGCAGACTATCAAATTACCGCCACCTTAGTTGAACATAAGTGGGGGCTATATAGTTTTACCGTGGAGTCTTTTGATGCCGCAGGCAAGACTGGTGCTGGTAAAATTGTCAGGGCGATTGCATCGCTCGACAAAATAGCCGAACGTGCGGATCAATCGCTGGCCAAATAGCCGTAAAGGTTTAAGTTTTCGCGGATCTAGTGGTATTAATGGCAGCATTATTAGTTTCAAACTCTTGTTTTTGATGGTCGGTTGGTTGCTGGGGTTTTTTAGGCATTTTAAAGGTGAAAACAGACCCAATAAGCAGTGCAGAGGCTAACCACATGGTAACATCGGCACTAATTAACGACACAAAGCTGCCAAATATTGCGACCAAAACATTGGTCAAACAAAACACACTGACTTGCAATCCCATTACTTTCCCTTGACCGAGATGACCGAAATATTCTGCCAGCATGCTTGGAAAGACCACATTAATCACGGCTATGGTTGCGCCTGTTAGGGCGAACGGGATCAATACCGTGGGTGCAGATAAAAAGGTAATCACAAAAACCGTAGTACCGAACAAGAGGTTTCCAAAAAGCAGCGACACCCTTTGTCCAAAATGTCGTGAAATTTTGACCCCAAAAGTACTACTTACGATCACCATAAAGGCAGTGATCACCACTGTAGTCCAGCCGATTTGTTTGCTATTGAAAGCCAAATTTTCGACAAGCCAAAGGGGATAAAATTCGTAAAAAGTATTAATTCCCATGGTAAACACGAAATAGAAAAAGATGAATTGCCTGAGTTCTTTGTTAACTAAAAGAGTGGCTGAGTGATTCTTGCGTATTTCTGTGAAAAGCGAGTGGTCGGCTGGTTTTTGCGGCGGAGATTTTTCTAGGACCAATACCACCATCACTAATGATAGAAAAACCGCTGCCCCAGCAACATAAAACGCCACATCCACCCCGTAATCCATCAAATAGCCTCCGGCTAAAGGGCCGACCAGCCAACCAGCATAACTTGTTGCGTAAAGTAGCGATAGTGCGCGAGTTCGTTCAATGTGGGGGTGAAGTTCAACTGTAATGGCGCGAGCGATGGAGATACTGCCTTCAAAAAAACCAGTGATCACGCGGGCTAGAATAAAAAACACAAAATCCTGTTGTTGAATGGCGATCGCTGTTGCCGCATATCCCAATACACCGCCAACAAGCGAATAACTGAGCACTTCTTTTCGCCCATACCGATCAGAAAGTGCGCCGATTACATTACTGCCAATCAACAGTCCGAGCGGATAGGTTGCTAGGGTTATCCCTAGTAACAGTTTCGGCGGCCAACCCATAAAGTTCACCAAATCATTCGCATTGGTAGCGCCATCGACAAAATAAGGTGCCAAAATCGGGTAGGGCAATGCGATCCCCGCAGTTCCTAGTAAGGTGACTAGCATGACCGTGGCTAATGCTGCTTTCGCTCTTATTGGATTCATGGGAATGTTATGTAAAGTATTTTGTTTATATAATAGCGATTATATCGGGAATTGCCAGTTTTATTTTTCGCGTTAACAATTCTCCGCGGGGTAAAAAGCATAGAAAGTCAGGTTATTAGCTTTTGCAGTCTGACTAAGGTATCCTGCGGCGTTGAAATTACTGGTATTTTCCAGTTATTTTAGTCGCAATCGGTAATAATTTGAGGAATCCTAAAATTTTCCCAAAAAAGCGCCAGAATTCGGTCAATAAATAGATACAAATGCTCAAAAAAAAGTATAATTCACCTTCTTATTCAAGAATTTAGCCTATGATTATAGTAATTCATTAACGGTTAGTGATTTTGTCCCATTCAAGACAACTCTTAAATAGTGTTTTTATTCTAAAACAAACCATACAAAACGGGAGTTTGGTGTGAAGCCAACAAATATAAAAGATCCTGAGTATTTTCATAAGGTGGTTGATTGTCAGTACGCCTGTCCAGCCCATACCCCAGTACCAGAATACATAAGACTAATTGCCGAAGGGCGATACAGTGATGCCTACATGATTAACTGGGAATCTAATGTATTTCCTGGGGTTTTAGGGCGAGTCTGTGACAGACCGTGTGAACCGGCTTGTCGTCGAGAGCGGGTTGAAGAAGAACCGGTCGCAATCTGTCGCCTCAAACGTGTAGCCGCAGATAATAAAGATGATATTAGTCATCGATTGCCTAAGGTTCAGCCTAAAAACGGCAAAAAAATCGCCTTAGTTGGGGCGGGGCCTGCATCTTTAACCGTTGCAAGAGGCTTAGCGCCATTGGGCTATGAAATAGATTTGTTTGATGAGCAAGAAGTTGGTGGCGGGTTTATGCGCAGCCAAATCCCTTCATTCCGACTTCCAGCCACTGTGCTTGATGAAGAAGTTAATTACATTTTGGACATGGGTGTAACGACTCACTTCAAACATTATGTGGATAGCTTAAAAAGTCTATTAGAAAAAGATTACGATGCTATTTTTGTCGGTTCAGGAGCTCCTAATGGTCGAGATTTGGCGAAGTTGCCAGGCCGACAGGAAGGCGACGCGTCGATTCATTTGGGAATTAACTGGTTAGAAAGTGTGGCTTTTGAGCACACTAAGTCGATTGGTAAGAAAGTTATTGTGCTGGGTGGTGGTAATACCGCAATGGATTGTTGCCGAACCGCTCGCCGCTTAGGTGGTACCGATGTAAAAGTTATTGTCCGTAGTCCTCGCGCTGACATGAAAGCTTCTGATTGGGAAATCGAAGATGCGGTAAGAGAAGATATTCCAATTTACGAAAACCACACACCAATGGAGTTTGTGGTAGAAAACGGTAAATTGGTTGGCATGAAGTTTGATAAAGTGCGTGCCGAATATGACGAAAACGGCAAACGAAGCTTAATTTCTACTGGTGAAGATCCTGTGTTTATCGAAGCTGATGAAGTTTTGATTGCTATTGGTCAGGATAATGCTTTTCCTTGGATCGAGAGAGACATTGGACTTGAGTTTGGTAAATGGGATATGCCCACCGTTGATGAAACAACTTTCCAATCAACAAACGAAAGAGTCTTCTTTGGTGGTGACGCTGCCTTTGGGCCGTCCAATATCATTACCGCGGTGGCACACGGTCATCAAGCGGCCATTTCAATCCACAAGTTTTGTCAAGGCGAGGCGGTTACCGACAGGCCAGAACCTGGGGTTAACTTAATGAGTCAAAAAATGGGCTTCCATGAGTGGACTTATGATGCTCACATTGACCACGACAAACGCCATTTAGTCCCGCATGTTGATAAAGAAATTGCACTTGCAAACCTGAAAATGGAAGTGGAAAAAGGCTTCGACAAAGATCTTGGTTATGAAGAAGCGATGCGCTGTCTTAACTGTGATGTGCAAACTGTTTTTACCGACAACCTGTGTATTGAGTGTGATGCCTGTACCGACGTTTGTCCTACACAGTGCATTAACTTTGTTGAAAATGGCGAAGAAGATGATTTACGAACTCGCCTCAACGCGCCGTCTAACAATAAAGATCAGGATCTTTATGTTTCCGGAGAATTGCCAACCACTCGGGTCATGGTAAAAGATGAAAATGTTTGTTTGCATTGCGGTTTGTGCGCAGAAAGGTGTCCTACCGCAGCTTGGGACATGCAGAAATTTACCTATACAGTGACTAAGGCAGGATAAAAATGCGTCTTGAAGCTATTAATGATTTCGTAATTCGATTTGCGAATGTCAACGGAACTGGTTCAGCTAGTGCCAATAACATGTTTTCAAAAGCGGTATTCCGAATGGGAGTACCGGTTAGCCCGAAAAATATATTTCCTTCAAATATTCAAGGACTTCCAACTTGGTTTGAGGTGCGTGTTACCGAAAAAGGCTATTTAGGTAGTCGTGGAGATGTTGATTTTGTGGTGGCTATCAACGGCCAAACCATGCGAAGTGATTACGAAGGTTTAGTGCCTGGTGGTTACTTTTTATATGATTCTACCAAATCGTTGCCAAGAGATTTTAAACGAGATGACGTAATTGAGATTGGCATTCCGCTTACTCAAATGTGTATCGATAACTACACTAACCCTCGTCAACGACAACTGTTTAAAAATATTATTTATGTTGGCGCGCTCGCGTATCTGTTTGATATGGAGTTTGAGGTTTTAACCAACATGGTTAAGGATCAATTTGCTAAAAAAGAAAAGCTCATTCCGCCTAATATTGGTGCACTCGAGTTAGGGTTTAATTACGCCAAAGAACACTTTAAAGATACTTGCGGACTTTCAGTCCAGCGTCGTGACAATGTTGGTAATTCCATTATGATTGATGGAAACAGCGCAACTGGACTTGGTGCGATTTATGGTGGTGCAACTGTCTGTGGTTGGTACCCGATCACTCCATCAACCTCCGTGGTTGAAGGGTTTGAAAAATACGCTAAAAAGTTTCGTGTTGGTGAAGATGGCAAAAATAAATACGCTTTACTGCAAGCTGAAGATGAATTATCAGCAATAGGTATGGCTATTGGCGCAAACTGGATGGGAGCGCGTGGCTTCACCGCGACGTCTGGGCCTGGTGTTTCATTAATGAGCGAGTTTTTAGGCTTGGCCTATTTTGCCGAGATTCCGGTTGTGTTGGTCGACGTACAACGAAGCGGTCCAAGTACTGGGATGCCCACACGAACTCAGCAATCTGATGTGCTTTCTTGTGCCTATGCTTCACATGGCGATACTAAACAAGTCGTTTTGATCCCTTGTGATCCTGCGGACTGTTTTGAAATGATGGCAAAAGCATTTGATGTCGCTGATCGACTCCAAACTCCGGTAATTTTACTCTCTGATCTTGATTTAGGTATGAACGATCATATGAGTCGTCCATTTGAGTGGGATGACAGTAAAGATTACGATCGTGGAAAGGTGCTTACCGCCGAAGATCTCGAAAATATGAAAGAGCGTTGGGGGCGTTATAAAGACGTCGACGGAGATGGGGTAGGTTATCGAACTTATCCAGGTACTCACCCAACAAAAGGATCGTATTTTACCCGCGGTTCATCTCACGATGAGTATGCCGGTTATACCGAAGACAGCGGGGCCTATGAGGCCAACATGGAGCGGTTAGTCCTTAAATGGGAAACGGCTAAAGAAGTTGCACCGCACCCACAAATCAAATATCGAGACAAAGACTCTAAAATTGCTGCAATATTCTATGGAACGTCTGCTCAAGCGAGTTATGAAGCATTAGATGGACTAGAAGCTGAAGGGGTTAAGATTAATACCTGCCGAATTAAGTCGTTCCCATTCCACCCGGATATCGGTAAGTTTATTGAAGAACATGACAAAATTTTTGTGATCGAGCAAAACCGAGATGGTCAAATGCGTTCATTGTTAATTAATGAATTTAATATGGGCACTGAGCGCATGCAGTCAATTCTTAATATCGATGGTATGCCAATTAGAGCGCGCCGAATCAAGCGAAAAATTGAACGTATGTTAGCTGGTGAAAAAGTCAGTCCGTTTACCACCGCAAACAGTAGTGCTGAGGGAGCTTAGTCATGAGTTATTTAAAGTCAACATTCCGTCATCCAGAGTCACCTAAAAATAAACTTGGCTACACTGAGGCTGTTTATGAAGGCGCTCTATCAACGCTTTGTGCTGGATGTGGTCATGATTCAGTCAGCAACTCTATCATCAAGGCGTGTTATGAGTTATCTCTTGAACCACATAAAATTGCTAAAATGTCAGGCATTGGTTGTTCATCAAAAACACCTGCTTACTTTCTAAGAAGTTCACATGGTTTTAACTCGGTCCATGGTCGTATGCCATCGGTCACTACCGGTGCCAATATGGCTAACCGAGACCTAACTTATATCGGTATTTCGGGTGATGGTGATACCGCATCGATTGGTATGGGCCAATTTATGCACTTGGTGAGACGTAACCTCAATATGGTTTATATCTGTATGAACAATGGCGTTTATGGTCTCACCAAAGGGCAAGATTCTGCGACTGCTGATATTGGAAGCGCCAGTAAAAAAGGTGTGCCTAATATGTATGAGCCCATGGATCTCTGTGAACTAGCCATTTCACTTGGTTCTGGCTATGTTGCTCGTAGTTTTTCTGGCGATAAGTCACAGCTAGTGCCTTTAATTGAAGGCGCAATTAAGCACAATGGCTTTGCACTTATTGACTGTATCTCGCCTTGCGTAACCTTTAATAACACCGGCTCTTCAACCAAAAGTTATGAGTGGGTAAGAGATCATAAAGAAGCGACTGGCACAATTGATTTAGTGCCTGAAGAACAAGAAATCGTGGTACAACAACCAGATAAAGTTTTAGAAACCATTGAATTACACGATGGCTCTGTACTAAAGCTACATCGTCAGCCGAATGCTTTGGATATCCAAAGTCGTGAATCAGTGTTAACCGCGCTCGAAGAAGCAAAACAAAACGAGCAAGTGCTAACTGGATTGTTGTACTTAAATACGGATTCCAAAAATACCCACGAGATTATTAACACAACTGATAAACCCTTAAGTTTAATGGGTAAGGAAGAACTTTGTCCCGGCGCCGAAACGCTCGAGGCAATCAATCAGTCGTTAAGATAAACTCGTGAAAACAAGCAAGCTGTTAGAAACTCAAATTTGTGTAAATGCTGCTACCGGTAGAATGGGGCAGCAAATCATTCATCAAATTGTCGAGTCTAAAGACTGCGAACTATCCGCCGCATTGTGTCGGTCAGCACACCCTTTTCGTGGCAAGAGTGTGCGAGGTGGACACAAAGTTAAATATTCTAATGATATTGATGCAGGGTTGTTCGTCAGCCAAGTGTTGATTGATTTTAGTTTGCCAAGCGTTTCCATTGCGCTTTTAGAAAAAGCGGTTTCAACTAAAACACCAATCTTGATTGGCACCACCGGTTTTAACCAAGACGAACTTAAAAAAATACAAGAAGCCAGTCAAAAAATCCCAGTATTGCTCGCTCCTAATACGAGCATTGGGGTTAATACCACTTTGTCGCTGATAGAACGAGCGACCCAACTATTAGGCCATTCTGCTGATATTGAAATTATTGAGTCTCACCATCGGCATAAATTAGATGCGCCTTCGGGGACCGCAATAAAGATCGGAGAAGTGATTAGTCAAAGCCTTAATCAAGAGCTATCGGAACAAGCTGTCTACGACCGAAGTCAGCGCAGCGAGCCGAGAACAGATTCCGAAATAGGGATTTCGGTGGTGAGAGCGGGTTCAATTGTTGGTGAACACAAAGTGCTATTTGCTCTTGAAAATGAAATCATTTCAATTGAACATAAAGCGCAATCTCGTCAATGCTTTGCAGAAGGCGCGGTTAAGGCCGCTTGCTGGTTAAGTAAACAAGCAAACGGTCTATACTCGATGAAAGATTTTCTCAATCTTTAGTGAAATCTCGTTTTACCTGAAACCAAAAATAAAAAGCCTTGTTAGATACAAGGCTTTTTTATGATTGCGAGATGCTATAACCCGCCATAGATGAGCTAGCTTTGAACTTGTTTAGAAAAATAGCGATCCAGATAATAATCAACACTAAACAAGCGGCCACCACCGGTAAAAAACAATGCTAGTAGCATAACAAAATAGGTTACGCCAAACTCTATACCGTTGTTACCGCTGGTAATCGAGCCTTTTTCAGTTAGCCATTCATAGTTTCCGTGTTCACGTAGAATATCTTTGGCAATACCTAAACGGCGTAACGCTTCTTCGGTATTTTCATTGGCGCCCCAGCTTTGCAAGTCGTGAGTGGCTTGCCAACCATTTGGCCAATGCACTGCAAAAATTGCCACTAACATTGTGATCATTAAGGGGATCGAAATCCAACGCGTTGCTAATCCAATTAACAATAGCACTGCTCCCACTAGCTCGGCTGCTGTTGCTAAAAACGCCATTAGGGTTGGCATAGGCAACCCAAGCCCCCAATCGGGGTTCCCAAACCACTCGACAATATTTTCAAAGCCGTTTAATTTGTTCATGCCCGCCACCCAAAACACTGGGAAAAGAAACAGCCTTAATCCAAGTGGTCCTAGTCCGACTAACCAATTACTTTCAAATAAAACACGATGTAAACGATAGTATTTTTCGACAAGATTCATAATGTGCCCCCTTAAGTGTTTCCTAACTGACGAGTATTATTGGTTTTTGTTTCAGAATTTATTCTATTGCTAACCGGCACTGCTAATCGAGCACTGATTAAGCCTAACACTAACTCAATTTGCTAACTGAGCCGATCCGGCCCGATCCGAGTCATGTGCCGCTTGCGTCGCTTTGGAAGAGTCGGTCGATTCTGTTGCATTGATCGACTCAGTTGAATGAGTCGACTGGGGATACCATTTTTTGATCGCATATTTATCTAATAAAGAAAGCTTAAAGTTGGCTGGGATTGACTTCTGCTGACCATTTACCTGCTGAAAACTGAAAGCATAATTCATAATCGAGCGCTCATCATAAGCGGTGCTATGGACCTGATGGCCTTTAAGTTGGCTATTTATTTGGTCGCAATGAGTAATCGCTGAAGCTGGATCGTAGCCAATTGATTCCATCTGCGGATAACAACGTTCTCTAATTTGACGCAGCGCTTTATCACCATAAGGCCAATATTGACTGCGGTATTCGTGCTCTAATCCCAATGCATGCCCAAATTCGTGCAAGATTAAGCGCTGGCTTTCTCGTTGGCCTAAATCGCTATCGACTAACGCTTTTAAATTCATGGTGGCTTGCGGTGAGTGATAATCTTTGTGGTTACCGAGTCGAGAGCCTGAATGAGATTTGAAGCTGACTCTAATATGTTTATCTTTTGGTGAGTTGTCATAATCGCGAAAAAATTTAAACGAAAGACCGCTTTCAACTAACCAAATCGGCGCAATTTGTTCGATTTTTTGATGTACTTCCGCCGGACCATCTAAAAAGACCACATTAATAACCGTTTGATTGTCCCATTGCTTATCTTTGACTAATACCGCGGCTTTTAAGGAAGTGGTTGCGAGTACCAAGCCTATACACAGCAAGCGACAAAGCTTAGTCATCTTAAGTCGGCTGATGTTTGCTAAAAAAGATTGAATGAAGGCGTTTACTATTGGCATCTCTTGATTATACGATCTTGGGCTGAATCGAGCTAGCTAGCTGAGCTTAAAAATAATCTAGTGAGTAATCTATTAGGTTATTTGACCAACCTCATTATAAAATACGGCCAATCGCCATAATTTGGAAATTTAACTATGAAACCACCTATTATTGCCCCATCAATTTTATCAGCTGATTTTGCACGACTCGGCGAAGAGGTCGAAAATGTGATTGACGCTGGTGCCGATTGGGTCCACTTTGATGTGATGGATAATCATTATGTTCCTAACTTAACCATTGGCCCGATGGTTTGCCAAGCTTTAAGAACCTATGGCATTAATGCGCCAATTGATGTCCACTTAATGGTTAAGCCGGTTGACCGCATTATTGGTGATTTTGCAGATGCCGGGGCTTCAATAATCACGTTTCACCCAGAAGCTAGCGAACATGTTGATCGAAGTTTGCAATTGATTAAGCAAGCGGGCTGTAAAGCCGGATTAGTAATCAATCCAGCCACAAGCTTAAGTTGTTTGGAGCACGTTATGGATAAGTTGGATGTGATTCTTCTGATGTCAGTTAATCCCGGCTTTGGGGGCCAGTCGTTTATTCCAAACACCCTTAACAAACTGACGGAAACACGACGACTAATCAGCGAAAGCGGCTATGACATTCGTTTGGAAGTCGATGGTGGGGTTAAAATTGATAATATTGAAGAAATTGCCAAAGCGGGTGCCGATGCATTTGTTGCAGGTTCGGCAATCTTTAATACCGACGATTACAAGGCAACCATTTCGGCAATGCGAGAAAATATTGCCAAAGCCATGATGGCTTAAGGTTGATGCAAGTAAGAAATTCGTGCTGGTGAGGGCCTAGGACAATCGCATGATCAAGGTTTTAATGATCGACAACTACGATTCCTTCACCTTTAATCTGGTTCATTATTTAAAAGGTCTAAATGTGCCGGTTGAAGTGGTCAAAAATGACCAAATAACGGTGCAACAAGCGACACAATTGGCGCCATCACACATTGTGCTGTCGCCAGGGCCTTGTACTCCAAACCAAGCGGGTGTTTGCTTGGAACTAGTCGAACAGTTAAAACATAAAATTCCCATTCTTGGTATCTGTTTAGGGCATCAAGTTATTGCTCAAAGTTTTGCCGCAAAAATAGTTACTGCTCCGCAAATCATGCATGGCAAAACGTCTGCAATTAACCATAGCAATCAAGGCGTTTTTTCAAATCTTCCTCAGGGTTTTCTCGCCACTCGCTATCATTCATTGGTAGTTGATCCCCATTCTTTGCCCAAAGAAATTGAAATGACGGCATGGACTAACGACACTGATGGGAATATGGAATCAATTATGGGGATAAAGCACAGAGACCTCCCCATTGAAGGAATTCAATTTCACCCGGAGTCTGTGCTTTCTCAGTATGGTAAGAATATGCTAGCTGGTTTTATGGGGGTTTAGCGTCAGCTATGAAGCGCTGATAAAGCGCTAATATGTCATTAGAAAGGCTGAATAATCATATTTTGTAACAGTTTTTCATCGCCTTGCCGAGGTTCTAAGTAGCAAACTTGTAATATTACCAAGTTTCGGTTTTGTTAGGTATGATACGTTTCGTCCTCTGAAAAATTCCAGTATCAGTTCTGCGAATAAAGCATTTTCAAGTCAGTTTCGTAATCAGATTCACCACAAGGAGAATACATTTTATGTTTATTTCTGCTCTCAAGAGCTTCAACTCGCGCAGGAAGGCCAAGCTTTCAGTATTTTTATGCTGTTTGTTTGTGGCGGTTTCTGGTGCGCAGGTTTCAGCTAAAAAAAGCGCGAAAAAAATTACCGAAGTTGAAGGAATCACCGAGTACCGCTTAGATAACGGGCTTCGGGTGTTATTGTTTCCGGATCAAACCAAAGAGACAGTGACAGTTAACATAACCTATAACGTTGGCTCAAAGCATGAAAACTACGGTGAAACGGGTATGGCTCACCTGCTTGAGCATCTAGTATTCAAAGGCACACCAAAACACCCTGATATTCCAGCGGAGTTAAGTTCTCACGGTGCTCGCCCCAATGGAACGACTTGGACCGATCGAACAAACTACTTTGAAACCTTTGCGGCGACTGATGAAAACATCAATTGGGCGTTAAGTATGGAAGCGTCGCGTATGGTCGACTCTTTTATTCGCAAGTCTGACCTTGATAGTGAAATGACCGTAGTTAGAAATGAATTTGAACGCGGTGAAAATAACCCGTTTCGAGTGACGCTGCAACGTGCAACAGCGGCAGCTTACTCCTGGCATAACTATGGTAAATCAACCATTGGTGCTCGATCTGACTTAGAAAATGTGCCAATTGATCGCCTTAAGGCTTTCTACAAAAAATATTATCAACCAGATAATGCGACCCTTATTGTCGCCGGTAAATTTGATAATAAAGACATGATCAAACGTGTCACTAAGCATTTTGGACCTATCCCTAAACCAAATCGCAAGATCCAACCGCTTTATACTCAAGAGCCAGCGCAAGACGGTGAAAGAGAGGTCAACGTGCGTCGCGTTGGAGATGCCCAGCTATTATTGGCGCTTTACCATATTCCTGCAGGCCCACACCCTGATTTTGCTGCGATTGATGTGTTAAATCAAATCTTGGGTGATACCCCTTCTGGTCGACTACACAAACAAGTTGTTGAAGGAAAAAAGGCCAGCCGAACTTTTGGCTTTGGTTTTCAATGGGCCGAACCAGGTTTAGCGATTTACGGTGCGCAAGCGGATCAAGAATTTGATTTGGCAACCACTGAATCAGCGATGTTGAAAGTCATCGAAAACATCAATAAAAAACCGATTACCGATGAAGAGGTAGAAAGAGCAAAACGAAATATCTTAAAAAATATTGAGCTGTCGTTTAATTCGTCCGAGCGGATCGCACTTAACTTAAGTGAATGGTTAGCCATGGGTGATTGGCGTTTGTATTTCTTACACCGTGACCGAATTGAAAAAGTCACGACGCAAGACGTACAACGTGTGGCAGAAGCTTATTTACAACGTAACAACCGCACCATTGGTCGTTTTATTCCAACCAAAACCCCAGAGCGTGTTGACATTCCGCAAGTCGAAAGTGTTGCTAAAATGGTAAAAGGCTATAAAGGCAAACAAGCTATCGCTGCCGGTGAAGCGTTTGAGCCATCTTTCGATAACATCGATTCACGCACACGAGTAACCACATTAAGTAATGGCGTTGAGATGGCGTTACTTTCTAAAAAAACTCGAGGTGAGTCTGTTGTTGCAACTTTCAGTATTGATATCGGTACCGAAGAAAGCTTAAAAGGATTGAGCTCTTTGGGTTCAGCGGTCGGCTCAATGTTGATGCGAGGAACCGAGAAATTTAGCCGAGAGCAATTACAAGAAGAGTTTGATAAGTTAAAAGCGACCGTGCAAATCGGTGGCAGTGCTAGAAGAGCGTTTGCGAGTGTCACAACCACTAAAGAAAATTTAGTACCAGTGATTCGGTTAATGACGGAAGTACTGCAACAGCCAGCTTTTGACAAAAAAGAATTCGATTTATATAAAAGCACTCTCAAAGTTGATCTTGAAACTAACTTACAAGATCCGCAAGCGATTGCATTTAATGAATATTCTCGTCGTTTAAATCCTTATCCAAAAGATCACCCTCGTTATGTGCCGACTATTCAAGAGCAAATAGAAAGACTTGAAAAGTTAAAGCACAAAGATCTTAAAAAATTCCATGAACGTTTCTACGGTGCATCAAATATGCAAATCGCGGTTGTTGGTGATTTTGAAGAAGGCGTGGTTTCCGGTGAGCTGGAAAAACTCTATGGAAAATGGGAATCAGAAGTTAACTATCAACGCGTCCCTAATCCGTACAAAAAGTTAAAAGTTAAAGATCAAGACTTCAATACTCCGGATAAGGAAAATGCGGTATTTGTAGCTGTTACCAGTTTACCAATTGGTGAAAACCATGAAGATGCGGCTGCCCTAGAACTAGGCAACTACATTTTAGGTGGCGGATTCTTAAATAGTCGGCTGGCTACTCGATTAAGACAAAAAGATGGTCTTAGTTATGGTGCCGGATCATTTATCGGCCAAAGCAGCTATGACAAGAAAACGTCTATGGGAGCTTACGCAATTTGTGCACCTCAAAACCTAGCTAAAGTCGAAAAAGGCTTTAAAGAAGAAGTGCAGCGAATGCTTGATGATGGATTTACCGAAGAAGAAATAGCTAATGCAAAAACAGGCTTACTCCAAGGTAAAAAAGTCAGTCGTTCACAAGACCGAGAGTTAGTCGGCAGACTGGCTGCTAACCTTGATCTTGATCGCAATATGCAGTGGCACAAAAAGTATGAAAAGCAGTTAGAAAAACTCACTGCTGAAGAAGTAAAGCGTGTGATGAACAAATACATCAAGCTAGATAATTTCTCAATTATCAAAGCAGGTGATATGAGTAAAGTTGAGGCAGTAAAGTAAAGTAATCTAAAATTGCTTTGCGCTTAGCGTGTTAAAAAGGGAGTGAATTTTTCACTCCCTTTTTTTGTGAAAAAAAATATAAACAAATAGATTGGTAGGTCGTACTTCAGTGCGACGCTGAACTTTAGGCCAGCAACGATGGTTGGGAATAGCAATCGATACAGTTGCTCCCCCAAACAGTCTTGTCAGACTGAAGTCTGACTTACAAAGCACAATGAACATAAAAAGAATTATTAAGAATAATACTTAAACGCATCCATCGGTAGGTCGTACTTCAGTGCGATGCTGAACTTTGGGTCAACAAAGATGGTTGGAGATAGTAATCGATACAGTTGCTCCCCCCCAAACAGCCTTTTCAGAATGAAATCCGACCTACAAGGTGGAAGTGACAAGACCTAGAGTGCATTAAAAAACTCCAAACGTCACCTTTAAAATATTTGCGGTATAAAACTACACCACTTTCTTAAATGCGATTTGAATCTGAGCGCCGCCTAATTCTTTTGAATCTGCAATAGTGAGTTTAGCTTTGTGCCACTCAGCAATTCGCTCAGCAATAGCCAACCCCAATCCATGGCCAGAACTTTCCGATTTAATAAAAGGCTTCACCACATCATCTCTAATTGACTCGGGTATGCCTGGGCCGTCGTCGTGAATATCAAGAGTGATTTGATCGGTTGAGTCGCTTATCTTCACTTTTATTGCTTGTTGAAAATAGTTAAAACTGTTTTGTAAAATGTTTTGCAATAACATTCGGAGATAGTGCCTATCGCCAGCAATCATCATTGATTTTTTTGACAACGCAATTTCGATTTTAAAATCAAATCCTTGTTGTTGATAGTGTTGTTGCAAATGAGTCACTACCTCGACCAAGTCAATAGGGGATTTATCAAGCTTTATTAAAGCTTGTTCCAATCGAGCATAACCAATAAGGACTTCTATTAAAGATTGCATCTCATCAATATCGCTATTTAAGCGCTCGATGTATTTAGTACGCGTTGTTTCATCTTGGCAATCTTCAAGCACATCGATACCGAGCCTTAAGCGCGCAAGCGGGGTTTTTAAATCATGCGAAACAGCGCTACTGATCAATTTATTATCGGCAATCAATGATTCTATCTTATCGGCCATTCGATTAAATTCGGCTTCAATATCTGCAATAAACGATGACTTACTTAGCTTGATTCGACGCTGAAACTGGCCATCACCAAAGGCCATCGCTGAACGTCGTAATAATTGAAGTCGACGAATCAAAGGTGTCAGCCAAAGCGCTATTACCAAAACAATACCGAGGTAAAAAAGTACGGTTAGTGCCAAATTAGTTGACTCATTATCAATTAAGTTAATTAGTTCTTGTGGAGTAAAAGTGAGGATGCTGTTTTGTTTAGGCAGCCAGTAATGAAATGATAGATTTTGTTCGCTGCGAAGCACGAGGGGTTTGCCATCTTTAAAATCGCTGATCAATTCATCGGGTAAAGGAAATGCTCCTTGAGCGGTCAGACTAAGTTGATTTTTATCTAACTGATTCCATGTGGTGATAAACAACTCTGCATCATTTGATATATCAATGGTGCTGGCGAGTTGTTGACCAATGGTTTGATAATGTCCAATAATATCTTGTTGTTGATCGACCGCAAGTTGTTCAAACAATTTGTCGATAGCCCAGCCAAGCATAACAATACTGATTAAAGTGATGACAATGAGTGAGAGTGAAAGTTTTTTCATGCTGTTACTCAAGACTTAGAATGGGTTCTATCTTCGGGACAAAGCAAATAGCCTTTTCCCCAAACGGTTTTAATTCGTTGCTGTCCTTGGGCGTTGCAGCCTAGTTTTTTGCGTAGCCTAGAAACCAGAATATCGGTCGATCGATCAAACCCATCGTATTCGATTCCACGTAAGTTTTGAATTAAGAATTCGCGACTTAACACTTCACCAACGTGACTTGCAAGCAACCAGAGAACATCAAATTCATTGGATGAAATACTCACAACTTGATCGCTAATCTTAGTGGTACGCGAGCTCAAATCGATTGAAAGTTGTCCGATGTTTATTTTATCGCTTGATTTTTCAGAGAGAGAAGGCAACGACCGACGTAAAAGCCGTCTTATTCTGGCCAACAAGGCCCGCGCTCTAAGTGGCTTAGTGATATAGTCATCGGCACCAAGCTCTAAGCCAAGCACTTCATCCATTTCATCATCTCGAGCGGTCATCATAAGGATGGGTTTTTGATAGTGCTTTCGCACTTCACGACAAATATCAAAGCCATCCTTTTTCGGTAAGTTAATATCCAATAACACGAGATCCGGCTGATCCGCTTCAATCATTTCAATAGCGTGATCTCCTCGGTTGGCTAAACTGACTTGAAAGTCTTGAGAAATCAGATAATCAATAATCCAGTTTGCCAACGAGGCATCATCTTCTACCACTAAAATATGGGCTAAAGAGGAAGTGTCAGCCGATTTAGTCATTGCTG
Organism: Kangiellaceae bacterium; assembly: GCA_965230525.1. GTDB lineage: Bacteria > Pseudomonadota > Gammaproteobacteria > Enterobacterales > Kangiellaceae. The sequence goes on along the minus strand of OZ246008.1, from coordinate 810,075 downwards.
CCATGCTCCTTAAAATAACCGCCAACTAGCACGGCGTCTTTTCTTTTGTCCGTATACCCAAGCGACCGTCATTGAAGATTCGGCAATGACTTGAGTTTGGTTTTCAATCCGTAATTGGTAGACTACCGATTTATCCGATTGAAAATCAAAACGATGCTCGCCCTTGATTGATGATTTCCAACAACGAATAGGTTGTTGCTTAGTACTATCGAATAGACAATAGTTTTGCTTTTGGTTTGCTTGCCATTGTATTTGAACTGATTGATAACAGACTTGCCCCTGATGAAGTGCAACACATTGTTGTGGAGAAATTGATAGTTGTGTTGACTGCTCTACATTTTGCTGGGCAATTGCCGAATTGCTTATTCCGAAACAGCTCGCGACGATAAAGTTAAGCAATCGACCCTTGATTCGTTGATTTTGTTTTATAGTCATTTTAGCTTCTCCTAAAACAACTTAAAAAACGTAAATAACGGCGGCGGATGCACTAACAAAATGCTGAGAATCATCGGCTCTGAGCGGGCTGTCTGCAAACTCCTTAGAGCCATAGACATAATTAAGTTTGCTTTTTAAAATCCAATTTTGGGAAAGTGGATAAGTGAACCCTAGTTCAGTCGAAAATGCGACGGAATCACCTGCGGAATAGACAGGAAACAACTCGCTAGCTTCATCTTCCCTAATTCCCCAATAGTAGTCATTAATACCGGCGGATGAGTAGTGAATACCGGCGATCAAATGAGTATTTAAGTTACGATACTGCCAGCTGGTGCCCGCCAAAAAGGAAGCTTGAGTCCCATCAAAATCATCATGATGAGCCTGTCTGATTTCTGCTTGAAGAATGGTGTTGTTATAAAAGCCCGTTGCTCGCAAGCCATAAGTGGCTGTGCTTTCTCGTTTGCGTAAATCGCTAAACAAGTCGCTGTTGTCTTTATCAATGCCGATTAACCGGCCGCCGACTAAATCAAAGCTCCAGTTTTCTGTGTTTAGCGCGTTATAACCAATTGAAAAGCCATCATCATCGTTAAGATCGACAAAAAGCCCGTTCCATTGGTAACCTAAGTTGATTCGTGCGCCGAAAGACGTTTTGCTTTCATCTTCATTGCCCTTAAAAAGGTTTTTATTGCGAGCACTAACACCGGCACCCAGTTCAAAATAGCCACCGTTTTGTTCCGATTGCTCGATATTAACGGAACCTCTAACATCGCGAGTGATACCGCTGGCCAAACTGTTGTTGGTTAAAGTGATATTGGAAACACCTACCCACAGCAACCCTAGCAGGAGAGAGTTAATTTGCTTTAATTTCATGATAAAAAACCTTGTTCAGTAGTGAATGAGCGTTTCAGTCTACTTAGTGTTAGGTATTTTAGACGTAACGACTCTAATCAGTCTGTAACAAAGTGTAGCCATCCGATATTCATGGTACAGATGGCGATCATTAAGATGACTTCTTTTTGCTCTCTCGCATCACACCTTCTTGCGCGGTACTGGCCACTAATCGGCCATTCTTATCAAAGAATTTTCCTAATACAAATCCACGTTGATTGGTGGCTGACGGACTATCAATTTGGTACAGCAACCAATCATCAAAACGAAAATCCCGATGAAACCACATGCTATGGTCAATGGTAGCCATTTGAAAGTTTTTGGTAAAAAAGGAAATGCCGTGAGGTTGACCCGCAACCGGCAAAAATGCCATGTCGGAAGCGTACGCAAGCATATACTTATGAACCCGTGGATCGTCAGGCAAGTCGCCGTTGGTTTTCATCCAAACATGTCTAACCGGCGCGGTCGCTTCAGGTTTTAAAGGATTAAACGATTCCACCGGTTTAATAATAATGGGACTTTGCTGTTCAAATCGCTCGGGTAGCGGCATATTTTCTTCTAATGCAAGTTTACGAATTCGTTCACGCGTTGTGGTTAAGTTGTCGGGGCCTTCAACGTCGGGCATCACTGCCTGATGCTCAAGCCCTTTGGCATGAACATGAAATGAAGCCGTCATAAAAAAGATCGGTTTACCGTGTTGAATGGCTTTTACTCGTCGGGTCGAAATACTGCGGCCATCACGCAAATTTTCAACATCGTAAATAATCGGGCGAGCCGCATCACCGGGGCGCAAAAAGTAAGAGTGCAAAGAGTGCACAGGGCGATGATCATTGAGTGTGGCTTTAGTTGCCGACAGGGCTTGACCAATGACTTGACCGCCAAATACTTGAGGTAAGCCTAAGTTTTGGCTGTTACCGCGGTAAATACCTTCTTCAATTTTTTCTAAGCTTAGTAGATCAAGCAAATCTTGTAGGGTGTTGCTGTCCATCATTTCACCTATGCGGTTAAACTATTTAAGTTGCTAGTTGCTAGTTGCTAGTTGCTAGTTTTATTTTCTATATTGGGCAAAAAGACTAAATTCCCAAGGTCTAATGGCACCCACCACGCTGCAACCTAGTCGCTCTTCAAAGGGTAACTTAGCATCAGCTTTGGCAAGCTCATTAAATTCATAAATTAGCTTTTCGATCTTTCGGTGCATGACTAAAATACTCGGTCGTGAAAGCATGGAACCAGAAAACTTCATCATTTCGTTGTTTTTCGTAAAATTAGATTGAAAAAATTCCTTACGAATATGTTGATGAAACAAGCGTTCAATCGCACCATGTTTTCGCCAACGGAAGTTCCGAGAGGTTAATAACTTCACTCGATTGCCCGGGAGTAAATCAATAAACTTAATTCGGTCTAAATGAGCCAGTAACTGAATGCCCTCCAGTTCTTCAATCTCATAGTATTCTTGAATTTGCTGAAAATCGAAATCATTTAAAAGCATATACGCAACAAACAACAACTTAGGCTGCTTAACAAATTCTGCCTCTTGCTCTTCGGTCAGTTCAGTAATTTGTTGGTGCTGTTGCTCTGCTATTCGAGTCAAATCGCAGATTTCCAAGTTCATCATTTGGCAAATCACATCAAGTCGTTGTAACGAGATATTTTCTTCAGAAAATATTCGCTTAACACTTGCCTCGCTCAGTGCTAATGCCTCGGCGACATCCACATAGGTTAGGTTGTTTTCTTTTAAACTCGATTTTAACGCTTTTATTATTAAGCTAGTTTGTGCCATCAAATTGCTCGCTTAATGGTGATTGAATCTTTAAGTTACTGGATAACCGATGCAAAGTATTTACACTGGGTTTTATGGGCAGCATAGTCTAAATTGACTATAACCGCTACTCAGGCTTTAACAAGGCGGATTTTACCAAAGATTGCGCCGGGGCTATTTTTGACAAGAATCATGCAACCGCCTAAAGTGTGTGCCCCGCGGCGGCTAAATATCCTTGGTTTGCCCCAGAATTAATCCTTGCCACGCAGGATGGTATAGCCAATATGAAATTACTTGTTATCTATAATCCTCAGGCCGGTGGTGGTCGAGCGGCCAAATTGTTAGCGCCAATCAAGCAGTACTTAAACAGCCACTCTGCTGAAGTGCGCATTTTATTAACCGAGCGCAGTGGTCATGCGGTTGAATTGGCAAGCCAAACGGATTTTACTGAATACCAGGGTATTATTGCTTCCGGGGGGGATGGTACTTTATTTGAAGTACTAAATGGCTATATGAATAATCCATCTCGACAAAAGCCACCGCTTGGGTTAATTCCAAATGGCACGGGTAATGCCTTTATGAAAGAGCTTGGATTGCAAGAAAAAGACTGGCAGCAAGCGATTGACATTATCATAGCCCAGCAAAGCAAATTACTCGATATTGGCCGCTTTCAGTGCGAAGGCAGTCAGCACTACTTTATCAATATGGTTGGGTTGGGGTTTGTCTCCCAAGTAGCGCAAGCGGCTATTCCGCTAAAATGGTTGGGTAATGGCGCTTATACAGCGGCCACCCTGCAAAAACTAGTTGCGTTAAAAGCACAACCCCTTAAATTAACGCTAGATGGAAAATCATTTGAACGTCAGGGAGTGTTTGTCGAAGTGGCTAACTCTCGTTTTACCGGCACTCGATTCTTAATGGCACCAAGGGCCAAGTTAGATGATGGCTTACTCGATGTCGTACTACTCAACTCCATTTCGCGGCTCAAGTTGTTGCGATTGTTTACCAGCATTTATGATGGTTCCCACATTAACTACCCGGAAATTGAATACCTGCAAGCCGAAAAGATTGAAGTGATTGAATCTCGACCCAATCGCTTGATCCCTGATGGCGAGGTGTTAGGCCAATCTCCCGTTAGCTTTCAATGCTTAGCTAAGGCGGTGAGCTTTTTCTGGCCAACCTAATTGGCACGGCTGCTGGCTTTTCATAAACTTTGCATAGGCTTGGATATAACAAACAGGCTTAACCCTGAAAAGCGGCAAAAATAGCGGTGTGGGTGATTTTTCTTATCTAATCCTCGGGTTAATACGTTGCTTTTCAGTTTGAGAAGTCGTACATTGGCGTTGCACACTAATTTCTACGAAGTTCGGTCATTCAACACCGTCTTTCGGCAGCGAGGTTAGTAATTTGAAGTCTAGCAACAAGAATTAAGCATCAATATCACCTGACTTCATAGTTACGCATTTAGCTTCTAGGCATCGTTAAGTTTGTTCAACAATGATTAATGATAGCTGAGCAAAAAGACGTTATAAAAAATGAAGACCGATAGAAACGCTTCGATGAGATGGTTCGATGCGGACGGTCATTTAACACCGATCGCCAAAAAGACCCAATCTCATTTAAGTGTTAGTCCGTATAGGGTCTATCAGTATTGAACCTGTTCTTTGCGAAGGGCCCTTGGTATTCACTAAAGTAGGGTCTTGTATATGCAAATAGGTATCGTTAAAGAAACGGTTGCCAATGAATCACGAGTCGCAGCCTCTCCATCCAGTATTGCCCAATTACTCAAATTAAACTTTTCAATTGCAGTTGAATCCAATGCCGGCTTAGCAGCTAGCTTTTCAGATGAAGCTTATGAAAGCGCGGGTGCGACCATCTCCTCATCACAAGAAGTTTGGCAATCGGACATTTTGCTCAAAGTGAACCCACCCACTGAACAAGAAGTCGCAAAAATGAAATCCGGCGCAACTTTGATCGGATTTTTTTGGCCCGCACAAAACGAATCGTTAATGAAGCTATTAGCCGATAAGCTGATTAATGTGTTGGCCATGGATTCAGTGCCGCGGATCTCTCGGGCGCAATCAATGGATGCGTTAAGCTCCATGGCCAATATTGCCGGTTACCGAGCGGTGGTGGAAGCATCACACACTTTTGGTAGCTTTTTCACTGGTCAAATTACCGCTGCGGGAAAAGTGCCGCCTGCCAAAGTCATGATTATTGGCGCAGGCGTTGCCGGACTTGCGGCACTGGGTACTGCCGGCAGTCTGGGCGCGATTGTGCGAGCCTTTGATACTCGCCCTGAAGTGAAAGAACAGATTGAAAGTATGGGTGCCGAGTTTTTGGAGCTTGATTTTGAGGAAGAGGCGGGCAGCGGTGATGGATATGCCAAGGTAATGAGTAAAGAGTTTATTGAAGCTGAAATGGCACTGTTTGCTGAACAAGCGCGAGAAGTCGATATTATTATTACCACGGCCATGATCCCGGGTAAGCCTGCGCCCAAACTGATTACCAAAGAAATGGTGCAGTCCATGAAGCCCGGCAGCGTGATTGTTGATTTGGCAGCGCTTGGTGGCGGTAATTGTGAACTCACTAAAATGGATGAAGCTGTGGAAGCTCATGGTGTGACTATTATTGGTTACACCGATATGCCATCGAGACTACCGACTCAATCAAGTAATCTTTACTCGAATAATATTTTAAATTTAATTAAATTACTTTGCCCTGAAAAAAACGGTCAAATCGTGCTTAATTTTGAGGACGAAATCATTCGAAATGTCACCGTGACCAAAGAAGGTGAAATTACTTGGCCACCACCGCCGGTGCAAGTGAGTGCCGCGCCACAAGCCAAACCAACGCCGGCACCCGAACCTGTAGCAAAGGTCGAAGAAAAGAAGTCAAACGGCATGGCTAAGCACCTTTTGTTGCTAATTGGTGGATTGTTTTTTGCGTGGATGTCAACGGTAGCGCCCGCTGACTTTATGCAACATTTTACGGTATTTATCTTGGCCTGCATTATCGGCTATTACGTGGTTTGGAATGTTACTCATGCATTGCACACCCCTTTAATGAGTGTCACTAACGCCATCAGTGGAATTATTGTGGTCGGTGCGCTTTTACAAATTTCAAGTAGCAATACTTTGGTAATGTGGATTTCCGCATTTGCTGTATTAATCGCCTTTATTAATGTGGTGGGTGGCTTTGTGGTTACCAAACGCATGTTAAAGATGTTTAGGAAGGAGGATTAATCATGAGTATTGTTTATGGAATAATTTCTCTGGTTGCCAATGTCAGTGAATCTATCGTGGATAAAGCCACTAAAGCGGCTCAGCAAGCCGGTGAAAAACTCGGCTTAATCGAGCCCGCTGCCAATCATTTACCTCTGATTAACGGTGCTTATTTTGTTGCAGCTATTTTGTTTATTTTTAGCTTAGTCGGTTTAAGCAAACAAGAATCTGCCGAGCATGGTGTGTGGTATGGGATTATTGGTATGGCGATTGCGTTGGTTGCCACGATTGCCACTCCCAGTGTGACCAATATGCAGTATATTATCGTGGCGATGATCATCGGTGGTTTGATAGGAACTTGGTTTGCGGTACGAGTTGAAATGACCGAAATGCCAGAGTTAGTCGCTATGTTGCATAGTTTTGTTGGACTTGCAGCCGTCGCTGTTGGATTCAATAGCTTCTTAGAGCATGAGCCGATGCAAGGCATTATGCTCAATATTCATTTAGTTGAAGTGTTTCTGGGGATCTTTATTGGTGCGGTAACCTTTACCGGTTCGGTGGTGGCTTATGGCAAGTTGCGTGGTATTTTTAGCAGTAAATCGCTTATGTTACCGCACCGACATAAACTCAACCTGCTAGCGGGTATTGTTTGCTTTGTTCTGATGATTTATTTCGTCCAACAACAAGGGCATATGACTGCGCTTTTAATCATGACCGTTATCGCGTTGGTGTTTGGTTGGCATTTAGTGGCTTCAATTGGCGGCGCGGATATGCCAGTGGTGGTCTCAATGCTTAATTCTTACTCGGGTTGGGCCGCCGCTGCCGCGGGCTTTTTGCTTGGTAATGATCTATTAATTGTTACCGGTGCTCTCGTCGGATCATCCGGTGCCATTCTGAGCTATATCATGTGTAAAGCCATGAATCGTTCTTTTATTAGCGTGATTGCCGGTGGTTTTGGTACCGATGTAGTCGTCGATAGCGATCAGGATTATGGTGAACACGTTGAAATTCAAGCCGATGAAGTTGCCGAGTTATTAAAAAATGCTAAGTCGGTGATTATTACCCCCGGTTACGGTATGGCTGTGGCCCAAGCGCAATATCCTGTCTATGAAATGACTAAAAAATTACGTGACAAAGGTATCGAAGTCCGTTTTGGCATTCATCCGGTGGCGGGGCGGTTGCCAGGTCATATGAATGTGCTGTTAGCCGAAGCTAAAGTTCCTTATGACATTGTGTTAGAAATGGATGAGTTGAACGATGACTTTGAGGACACAGATGTCGTATTGGTCATCGGTGCCAATGATACGGTTAATCCGGCTGCCTTGGATGATCCGAATAGTCCAATTGCTGGCATGCCCGTGCTTAAAGTGTGGAATGCAAAGCATGTGATTGCGTTTAAACGCTCAATGAATCCAGGGTACGCCGGTGTGCAAAATCCACTGTTTTTTAAAGAAAACACGAGTATGTTGTTTGGTGATGCTAAAGCCAGTGTGGATAATATTGTGAAGGCGTTGTAGTTTGAAATTTTTTTGATAGTTATTGACTAAGCCTAGAGTAAAACAATCAATGAGCTTGTCGTTTTGGCAAGCTCAGATATCAATAGTGATAGCGTAGTTGTGCAATTAGAATTGTTTTTTGTTTTTGTCTATAAACGATTCTGTGTTCATCATTTATTCGCCGGGACCAATAGCCTGACAACCCATGTTTCAGTGGTTCAGGTTTTCCAATTCCTTCATTGGGATTTCTTTGAATATCTTTAATCAACAAATTTATACGTTTGAGTATTTTCTTATCGGTAGTTTGCCAATAAAGATACTCTTCCCATGCTTTTGTTGAAAAGGTTAATGTCATTCAATAAGCTCCCTTTGGGTTCCGTCTCCTGCTTCTAATTCAGCGATAGATTCAAGCAGGCTTCTGGCATTTGCAGGTGATCTTAACAGGTAGGTGGTTTCTTGCATTGCGTTATAATCTTCTAAAGACATCATTACAACGGGGTCTTCGCTCTTTCGAGTAATGATAATTGGTGCGTGGTCATTACAGACGTCTTGCATTGTTTTGGCTAAATTTGCTCTCGCTGCTGTGTAACTAATTGCGTCCATTGATACCTCCAAAATGTACGTGTACGGAATTCTGTACATTATAGAGCCCGATAGCCTGGTGAGTCAATCTTAAACTAAGCATTAAATTATTCATCTAAAGTTAGCAAACATAGGTTACATGAGGTTCTTTAACCTTTTTTCTGTTAGCGATAATTTTATCTAAAGGGCTTAATGAACCCGATTTATTGCGGTTAAGTACATGGGTGTATATTTGAGTGGTTTTTACATCCGAGTGCCCTAGTAATTCTTGGACAGTTCTCAGATCAGCGCCGGACTCGAGTAAATGGGTTGCGAAGGAGTGTCTTAACACATGTAGGGTGACATGCTTGTTGACTTTTGATTTCTCTACCGCAGTTTTTAGGTGTTTCGTTAGAACAGTCGGATGCACATGATGGCGTCTTCTGATTAAAGTTCTAGGGCAGGTACTCAGTTGCAAACTAGGAAATAGCCACTGCCAAATTAGACTGATGCCAGCGTTAGGGCATTTTTGATTGAAAGCATAAGGTAATTCAACTCCAGGAATATTTTCTTGTCGATCTTTCTCATACAATGACTTAACAAATTCTAATTGTACTTCTAATAGTTTTTTGCAAGAACTAGGCAAAGGAACGCGTCTGTCTTTATTTCCTTTTCCCTTGCGAACAGTTATTTCTAGTCTTTGCAGGTCAATATCTTTTATTCTCAACCGGTGGCATTCCATTTTCCGAAGTCCGGCTCCGTAGCATAAAGCAGCCATAAGCTTTGGTAGGCCATAGAGGTACTCAAGTATCGTTAGAACCTCTTTTTCTGTTAGAACAACCGGAATATTTCGCTGCCGCTTAGCTCTAACGCCACAAATATTGTCGTCGAGCGGGATCTTGATGACATGCTTATAGAAAAATACTAAGGCACATAGTGCTTGGTTCTGAGTCGCAGGAGCGACGTTTTTTGACACAGCCAAATAGGATAAAAAATCACTAACTTCTTTTGAACCCATTGAATTGGGGTGCCGTTTATTATTAAAAATAATAAAACTATACACCCAGTATACGTAAGTTTTTTCAGTTGCTAATGCGTAGTTAAGGCTTCGAATGGCAATTCGTAATTGCTGCAGAACTTTTGCCTTCTGAGTAGTTTGCATATCAATTCCCTTTTAGATTTGCGAGCAATTTATACTACTCGTATAAGTAGTTGCTGTCAACTCAAGCAGGTTAGGTTGATTTAAACTTCCTTTTTATGGATCTAACTAATTGAATTGTTTGCAATATCTTATATTGAGATAGGAATATTTCTCTAGTCAGAGTTAGATAAACATTCCGTTGCAAACCTAATCAATGAATGTATGATATTGATTTAACTAAATAATAATCAAAAGAGCGAGATTGATGCGGTAGTTTAGGTTGATTTACTGCATTCAGTCAGCTGTTAAATGTCATCATGAATCGAATCAAATCTGCATTAAATCTATACCCAAAAATCAATGTGTTGTATCTAGCCATCTTTTCACTGATTACAACATGGCTGTTTACTTATCGAAGGGTATATGAATATCTAATTGAAAATGGGGCTAGTGTTGAGCAGGTCAGCCATTTCAAGGTATTGACCACGACCTTTGATCTCACTGTCATCATATTTAGCATCTTGGTTTTAGTTGCTGCAGGCCTTGTTCCGGTAATATCCACAATCATCAAGCCATCAGCTTCTATGGCTAAGGCTTCACAAGTGTTGTGGGCATTATTAATAATAGGGTTTATATGGCTGGCTAAATCAACGAGCTAGAATACATTTAACAAACCACTGTAGCTGACAGCTCACATTCCGCTTGATTTGTTGTGTTGTCGCTACGCTAACACAACAAACAAGCTCCATGTGGCTGCAGCTAAGTGGGGCGTTATAGCTATGACTAAATCAAAGAACTACGAACGAAACTTGAAGGTTTTGGAAGCTTTAAGAAATGCTGGTGCTGATTCGAACAAAGAACACAGTATCGAGCACCATTTATATTGCTATTCTGAAGACGATTATAATCTGCTCATGAATCTAGGAAAGACTAATGGCTATCGAGTGGCGTATGAAGGAAAAGAGGAAGATGAGGACGGTACTTTCTGGCAACTAGATTTAGTAAAGTCTACTAAACCAACTTTTTCAACTATCGAAGCTCAATCTAAAGAGATCGAGTCTTTTGCTGAGCAAGCCAAGGCAGATTATGATGGTTGGGGTACCGAAGTTGAGAGCTAGCTATAACCATGCGCTGAAAAAGACGCAACAAACTATGCGCTTATTAGCTGAGCGTTAAGCACAAGAGGGAAATTTGAAGAACAATATAATTCTGAAAGCAGTATCAATAGTTCTTATTGTGATTTCGATTTGTCTTCTGTATTTAGGAAATCAGCTTTTCTTCAATGGCGAGTCACTGATAGACCCTGGAAATATTCCCTCGTTGAAGTCTTTTCGTTTAGGGAGTGGTCTAGTAGTTCCAAGCTTGGTCAAATTGTTTTTGATAGCGACTGCTCTGTCTGGATGTGCAGCATTGCTTCTGCGTTACCTAAAAGAGTGGAGAAGTAGATTAAAATTAGTCCTTTATTCTTCCAGTATAGGATGTACAATTTTAGGCTTTGTTGTTACAGGTATTTTTCAATATCTTTTGGTTTTTCATGGAGTGCAGTATGCTTAACAATTCACAGCTGAAAGAACAGCGCAGAAAGCGTGCTGTCTTCAGTGTTTGGCGTTAAGAGCAATATGACTATTGATAAAAAGTGGACTCTAGATAGAGTTCCGACTCAAAAGGAAAAAGTGCTAGGTATTGTTCTTGCCATCATTATTTTGGTCTTTTTTTCCTTAGTACTATCAGCAACAATATTCTTGTATTTACGAGAAGAGTCGCCTATCCAATCATGGATTCCAATATTTGTGTCATTAGTGTTCTTTTCCGGTGCACTAGCTCTATTTGTTCGTGTCAGCATTAACAAAAGGCAGAAACCTTCTAAGAGGGCGAGTAGAATGACTGCATATGTTATCTTTTGTTTCTGTTGTACAATGATAGTGACCCCATTCATTGTTGGTTTTACATCTCAAGGGTTCTATATGATAGGGACTGGAACTCTTGGTATAGTAGGGTGTAAACAATTATTGAGTTATGGGGGAGCAAATGAGAGCTCTTAACAAGGCAATGGAAATTGAAGCATCAAAAGACATGCTCAATTCATTTTGGCGTTAAGGATATAAAAATCCCCGATGGAATTGACTAACTGTTTTGGCGACGCATGTGATATTCGGCCTTATTTAGAGCACTACAATAATAAGGAATACGACAAAGTTCAGGAATGGATTTGGGATGAACTCTATCACCAAGGAGACATTGGAACTGGATCTATTGCTTGGATATTAGAAGCTAATGAGATTTTTCTTCAACAATCAGATGATTTAGATTGGGACTACCTAGGATTTATCTATCGTGTAATGCAATCATTAGAGTATTACAATTTTATTCCGTGTCCTGAATGGGCCAAAGACAAATATAGAGAGTGTGCGAAGAAAGCACTGAAGCACGCGATGAATAATTTGCCTGATGAACCAAATCAAGAGCAGAAGCTATCCATTCTTTGTGCGACTTGCGCCATCACAAAGACATATGATTCTTATGCACTACTAGAGTATGGATGGGGATATGAAGAAAAGATCATGGAACTTGACTTCTAAATCCTTAACAAGAAATTGCAAAATATTCAGGTTAAACTACAACCTGAATTTTTGAATTAAGCGTTATAAGTAAATTAGGAATCGAGTATTTTTCATGGCATGGCCAAAAAAGGGAACAAGAAAAATTATCATAGATGGTGAGGGTTTTCTTTGGCACTACGATGCGTGTTGTCCTTGGTGTAGTGATGATGTTTTCACAGCAGGGAAGTCAGGAGAACCATACGTGCTTTTTATAGATCCATTCCCTTACTCGGCGGAAATTGGCCCGGGTTATGTGGCTAAAGCTATTAAGTGGGCTTTAACTCAGGGTTGGTTACCGTCAAGTGGCGCAACAAAAGGTATGTCTATAAATTCCGAAACGGAAGAGTTCTTTTGGCTAAAAGACGGAGAGCGTCATGCGAAATGTATTGGTAAAGCTCCAGACCACGTATAACAAGCGCAACCACGCGGACCAATTTTTCGCTGCGCTTCAAATTGCCCGGTGTTGCGGGCGTTATCTGCTATGAGAATTATCGCTCTATCAATACTGCTAATAATCAGTGGACTTACTTTGTCCAAGGAAGTAGCTATGAATGAAGTTAATCAATACATTTTAGATGCTATCAAAGTTCATATTTGGGGTGGATTTGGAACGCCTGAAGATGTCCAAGAAGTGATTTCTGATTTACTTGAAGAAGGTGCTGATGAGAAGATGCTTCGAGAATCCGTAAGCATCGAATTTGAGAAAAAGCTAGAAGCTGAAAAAACATGGCCTCAAGTCACAGATGTAGATCGATTAGAAGGTGTATTTCAAGATCTCAAGACTAAAGGTATTCTTTGCTTACATAATGCTGGCTATACAATGTCTGATGGACATGAAGATTCAAACGAAGCATTGAGCGCATATCCAAAAGATAGATTTTTTGGCTATTGCTTCTATCATGGTCAGGATTTAGAGCGAGCTGTTTCTGGTGGTGGGTTGATGTTAGCTTATGATCACGTTAATGGTGATGTTCCTGAAAAAGTTAAAGTTGCTCAAACCATGCAGCAAGAATTAGAGAGGGCAGGATTTACCGTAGAGTGGGATGGCACCACTAATCAAAGAATTAATATCCCTAAATTCGACTGGAAGCATCGTGCAAGCAGCAGATAACAAGCGCATGTTGTCGGACTGCTTTTTCGCTGCGCTCAAAATCAGCCGCAAATGCGAGCGTTAGCATCATGAGGAGAGTTCATGCCTAGAAAAGGAATATTCTATTTTGCGACCAAAGCAGATATGGAATCAGGACTTGAAAAAATTGAATCAGAGGTATCCATTAAATATACCAGACTTGGTTTATTTGATTCGCCAGAGATAACTGAGTATGAGACGTACAAAGATTTGCCTGACTTCGGGCTATCAACGCAAGGCACCACTAATTCTCAACCGATCTACCTAGTTTATCCGAGCGACTTTAAAGTGGTGCCAAAAGAAATTCCACAGCGTAGAGGTGGTATCAAGTATTCAGTAAATGATATGAATAAAGAAATGGAAATCTGTTTTAGATTCGTACCTTCTGGGGAGTCTGAAGAGGCATACCTTATTCCAGGTGAGTTTTCTCCTGGTATCAGTGATTTTTCTACATCACTTTATAAAACCTTCAGGAAAGTGTTTCTAAAGAACTTTAAAAAGGTAAAGTCATACAGTGTTGGCCCAGAGGCATACCAAAAATTTGAATCGGGTATTCCTTTAACTCCAAGCTATAAGGCAAAACCAGAAATGTACTTACAATGCTAACAAGCGCATGTTGTCGGACTAGTTTTCCGCTGCGCTCCAAGCCAGCCGCAAATGCGGGCGTTAAATTACAAAACCATGTGGAAATATTTGAACATTCTATTACTAATTTTTAGTTTTCTGCTTGGTGCAGTAGAGGCATTTTTATTTAGTGGCAAAATGAACTTCTCATGGGAGCTACAAGATTTTATTCTGGCACCATTTGTTTTCGGTTTAATGGTTATTGCAAGTACATACGCATATAAACGTTTCAGTAAACAATCAAAATGGTATGTACCAACTCTAAATATGAACCTTTTTGTAAAGGACAATCCGCTAAAAGTGCCATTTCTTCTCGGCGGCATATTTATAGCACTTGGTTTGGGAATATCAACTATTAACGCGTATCGCGGAACTGGGGCAAGTAGTATTTCGGTCATGAGTGTATCATCAGGTCTTGGGCTTTTTATTGCTGGTCTAATATCGGTGAGATTGTTTTCAAATGAAAAAATTTAACAATACGCTGGAATTTAGCGTAAAAGCACACGCAAAATCAGCTTTGCGTTAAGTGCTATGAAGTATTTTGATAACATAAATGATCACAAATATATTTACCTCGGCAACATCGGGGAGCCTGAAGACAATGTTTTGCGGTTTACAATCGAAGAGGCTGGGGTATCTGACGAGGAAACTACAATTGATGTTTCTGGTTCGGAATTGTCAGGGCTTCGATCTATTGAGGTAACCGACAAAAGCTGTGTCTATGAGGTAACTTTTGATAACTATATCAGCTACTCGGTGCTAAATGAGTCTTATTGCGGAGTAGATGATTACGAAGAATATGATTACGAAGAATATGATGGTAGGCTATTTTGTGTGTACAAAAGGTCACACTATCTTAACTATTTAAGAAAAGCGAGCTTAGCAACTTCAGAATATCCTGGACCTTTTAAGCATTATGGTTTTAATTGTTTAAACCATATTGTTGATGTTATTTCTACAGAAAAGCCCAGTATTAAGCTAATAAGTGGTAGGCACTTAACAAAGGTGTCAATTTGACCTCGTTACGCTTCGCTTCACTCGGCAAATTACACCGGCGTTATGAGTACTATGAAAAAAATATCATTATTAATTTTGGCAATTGCTAGCCTTTCTTTAGGATGGTTTTGGTTGTCACCGGAAACTGACTACTGTACCTTGCAATACGGTTACTTTGGAAAAACTGATTCCGGAGATGCGGATGTATATGGCAAAGATAATCAATTTCTAATTGAGGTAAGTGATACCAATAACGATGGAAATATCGATCAAGAGCTTTGGGGCTATCCACAATTAGCAGACAGTGGAAACTTACTTCTAAAGGATCAAGATTTTGATGGTGTCTATGATGAAGCACTAGTTATGAAATTCAGTCCAACATATATCGATGTGAAAATTCCTGTGCCCTTAAAGCCACCTTTTGTCTGCAAAACTCATAACAAGGCGCTGAAGAAAGTCGCTGATAACAACAACGCTTCTTAGCGAAGCGTTAAGTGTATAAATGAACTTCCAGAAAGATCTTAAGATTATCGATAGCTTTATTGGACGAAAATGTGAAAGGACGCTTGCGTGCAATTCGCTCAAAATAAGATTTGGAGAGAAAACGCCTTACATTTGGATAGATCCTCCTTGGAGTTTTGAGAAAAACCAAACTAAGGTCACAGCTTCGATAGAATATCCTGAAGATGAAAATGAATTCACAAAATGGAGTGCAGCGTTGGATCCGCTAAATGAGACAATTCTCGAGAGTTTCAAGTACTCGGTCGAAGACGGGCTGTTACTCAATTTCAGTAACGGATATAGTCTTCATGCGCCAACAACGTTAGAAGTGATTGATGAGGATGACTTCTACAATCATTGGTATGCTAGTGAGTAAAACACTTAACAAGAAAATGAAAAAAGAAACTAAAACTACGTTCTTTTTATTTGAGCGTTATAGTAGATAGGAGTATCTGAACAATTGGATAGACCTGTTTTAATATCGATTACTGCTTTTTGTTGTGGCGGAATGGCCATAATTCTACCAATCGTGATTTTGATTGATTTGCTTGACGGTGAAGACTTTAATTCGTATGTACATAATAATGGTCAGATACTTTCTAACAGTATAACTACAGCGGTCTACTGGGTGTTTTGCTGCACCCTATCTTGGGGCTTTTTGAAACGACTGTTTTGGATTAGGTATTTAGTAGTTCTTATGTATGTTATTGCGACATTATATTGGCTTATTTTCAACCCTTTTTCAGGTGAATTTGTAAGTGGTTTTTTTGGTGTTTTTCTTTCATATTGGTATTTATTTAAAAAGCCTAATGTAGTGAAATATTTTGAAAGTAACTATAACAAGGCGTTGAATGAAGACGCCAATAACAGCAGCGCTTATTAGCTAAGCGTTAACTTTTAAGAGGTGAGTATGAGAAAAAATTTGATTTGCATGATATTAATACTAGTTGCACAAGATATTTATGCAGGTGCTGCCACGGGAAAAGTTCTCTGGCTGAGGGTTCGGGCTTCAGATAATTTACATTATTTTAAAGTCGATGGTGATCACAATAGTCGCCCAACTTGTGCCACCAGTACAGCTTGGGCAATAAAAGACGAAAACTCTGCTGCGGGAAAAACTCAGATTTCCATACTATTGGCTGCATGGGCTTCAGGGAGACCAATCACAGTCAATGGTGATAATAAATGTTCTCGTTGGGGAGATATTGAAGATGCCAATGAAATATTCATAAATCAAAGTTAACCAGTCATTGCAGCAGAGTATTCTGCTGAATGAAGCGTTACATACTAAATATGCGAAATCTAACATTACTTTTTGTTCTCTGCTTAATCAGTCCATTTTCGGATGCGTGTTCGTTCCCAGAAAAAACAGATGAAGAACAATTTAGTGAAGCTAACAGAGTTTTTAGAGCCAAAGTTATTGCTACTAAACTAGCTAATGAAAAGCATGATGGAGAGAATTACGAAGTAGTGCTGGCAACATATAAATTACTTGAATCTTTTAAAGGGTCTAATCCTGACGAAGGGATCCTAAAAGGGCTGCCATATGGCCCTGGTAATTGTATGCTTCCGCTCTTAACAGGTGCGGAATATGTCGTATATTTACAAGACAATGACTTGGTACTGTTTTCGACAGGTTCTTGGTCTTACTTTAATGCAGAAGGTACTGACGTGAAGCCTAAACTTGCCAAGCTTCGAGAGTTGAAAGAGTGAAAATATGTAACAAGAAACAGCTGAAAGAACAGCACATAAGACGTGCCGTCTTCAGTGTTGAGCGTTATGCGTGAAAAACTAAATCAATCAAGGGAAGCTGAATGAGTATCGAATCGTATTTTTTTGTTGGAGACCTGGAGCAGGCTTCCGGTAGTGAAGGTCGGCCTGAAGTAGAAAATCAAAGTTTGTTTTATCGAGTAATGAATACTAGTGTTGAGTCTCTATATTCAATTTTGGAGGATGGTAAAACGACTTCTCTCGATGACGTATGGACAAATGAGGAATACACAAGTATGACATTTGCATTTCCCACAGAATTCGTTAATTCATTATGCGAATTAGAACCTAGTAAAACAAATGATATTGTCCAAAAATGGTTGAGTGATGAAGACTGTCCTTATGATAATACAGGTGATCTAACAGAGCTTTTGAATTCCTTGGTCAAGCTCGCTAACGTAGCATCGAATTCACCTAGTGGTCTCTATTTTCGGATGGAAATGTAAGTGCATAACCAATCATTGGAATCGACGCGAGATACGCGCGTCTCAATTTGGCGTTATGCACTAAAGGAGGATCTGTGAAAGAAGTAGATGATGAATTTTATGAGCGTGCTGATGCACACATTCATTTATCAAATGATCAGATGAATGAGAAGGTCACGCTTGGAAAAGTAAGCGCCTCAAATATGTATGCCACAGCTCGCTTCAATGCATGGGTTAGTGCGTGTGGTTGGGCCAGTGGTCAGGAGATGGCAGACGCAAAGCAGGAAACGCTGGAATACTTCGTAGCCGAATATCGAAAAATGCTCGACGAAAACCTTAGTGATTATATCGAGAATTTCGATTCCTATATGAGGTCAAACGAGTAATGCATAACAAATTGCTTCACAAGGACTGCCCTACGTTTCGTGCTTTTGCGGTCGCTGCGCTTATACCACAAAAGCACTTCACTACGGTCAGCCTGTGAGCAAGGCGTTAACTGTCATAGGATTTATGAGTAAACTAATATATCAAGATGTCCATACAAATGAATTTTCTGATTCTGATGTTTGGCAGGCTATCAAGGAAGATGATTTGGAAGCACTGAAATTGATTCCTATCAAACTAGGCTTTAATCATGACAATTGGCGATTTGTGCAAGATGTAAGTATAAAGTTATCTGAACATCCCGACGAAAATGTCAGAGGAAATTCGTTTCGCGGATTAGCATATACCGCTATGACGCATAAAAAATTAGAGAAAAATATCGTAAAACCTATTTTACTGAGAGGCATCAAAGACGATAGCTAATGGGTAAGAATGTGTGCGCAAGATGCGATTGATGATATTAACCAATACATGAGTTGGAAAATAGGTACTGCAAAAGCGAACAAAGAAAGAGAAAAGAGATATTATGAACGGCAAAGTAAAAAAGTTAACAAGTCGTTGGTGGCGCGACAATTCACTCGCGCACTCGCTCATTGCCGCACAACAAAGCGTTACATACTAAATATGCGAAATCTAACATTACTTTTTGTTCTCTGCTTAATCAGTCCATTTTCGGATGCGTGTTCGTTCCCAGAAAAAACAGATGAAGAACAATTTAGTGAAGCTAACAGAGTTTTTAGAGCCAAAGTTATTGCTACTAAACTAGCTAATGAAAAGCATGATGGAGAGAATTACGAAGTAGTGCTGGCAACATATAAATTACTTGAATCTTTTAAAGGGTCTAATCCTGACGAAGGGATCCTAAAAGGGCTGCCATATGGCCCTGGTAATTGTATGCTTCCGCTCTTAACAGGTGCGGAATATGTCGTATATTTACAAGACAATGACTTGGTACTGTTTTCGACAGGTTCTTGGTCTTACTTTAATGCAGAAGGTACTGACGTGAAGCCTAAACTTGCCAAGCTTCGAGAGTTGAAAGAGTGAAAATATGTAACAAGAAACAGCTGAAAGAACAGCACAAAAGACGTGCCGTCTTCAGTGTTGAGCGTTAGAGAGAAAATATGAAAAAGGTTCTTATTTCACTAATTTTGCTTGGGACATATTTATTTTTTGGTGTATATCCGAGCTACCATGTAAACGGAAATGTGAATCAGATAATACTCGAGAGAGAAACTCCGGGTAAGCCTACGCATATTATCGAAATCAATAAACCTGAGGATATTAGGAAACTAGTTGATCCAATCGAGATGCTTTGGAGCAGCTTTGGATCAATAAATTCTTGGGAAGAATTTCCTAGATATAGAATTTCACTAAATTATGAAGGTGGGGAAATTGACACCTACATATTCAGTGAAAATGAATGGAGTAGCGGTTCGAGCACGCCTACAGGATATATCGAACTTGTTGAATGGTATATCTATAACAAGGCAATGAAAAAAGATGCAGCGAAATGATGCTGTACATTTTATTTTGTGCGTTATAGCGAAAGGGTATGATTCGGCATTACTTTTTAAAACGTAAGTTGATAAGCCTCATTGATGAGCTCGCTACTTATAATGACAAAGGAATCGTTTGGAAATCACACGATGATAGTCAGGTTAAAGTTGAACGGAATAGATTGATTAATTTAATTGAGTTCCAGTTGAATTCGTTCAGAGATTCTGACGAGAAAAGTGTAATTTTAGCGGCAATCAAAGATGGTAGTTTGTCTACAGACTTGGAAGGTGCTTATGTACCAATAGCAAAGTCTATTTCGCAATAAAAAGGCCATCAAGAACGGACATAAATTAGTTGGCTATGTTCGTTCCTCACAATTTTAGCCAACTAATTTAGGCCGCTTATGGTAGCGTTAGGCAAACAAAGACGTGGCGGAATTACTCGAAAAAGGCGGATTGGTAAGTTTATGGTCGGGGTGGTCGATTAACTTACCTCAATCTTAAAATGAGAGAAATGATGACGGTTTGTGGTGTGCTTGGGGGGAAGAATCTTCCGACCGAAGATCTTCGTCGATCTCTTCTTGAGATTCAGAACATTATTCAATCTCGAATAATTAATGTGCTCGAAGGATTTAAGAGCGAGAATGAAATAGAAAACGTAGGTGCTATAGACAATAAATTTGTTACTGATAGAAGGAAACGAGATGCTTACTTCAAAGAATGTGAAGTTATAATCGACGAACTAAATGAGCTAGGTCATCAACTGCTTCCTCTAGATATGGATAGCGAAACGGATTTTGAAAGAACTAGTGTTGGTTGGGCAACAGACTGGCAAGGTGGAAATGCGAGAGGATTGGATATTGAATTTTTTCCAAGCAATCAAAATGTAACTTGGATTCTTACACCCCATGCTTAACCATATACGGCTTTTGATAAAAATCTGCGCTTAGCAATTTTGTGATCGCGCTTGGCATTAAGGCACTAAATATGAAGCGCAAGCTCAAGTTAATTGTTTTCTCTCTCATTGGGATTGTATTAACGATCTTGCTGGTAGATATATTTATCATCCCTATGAAGAAAGTAGAATTGATGGGACTACATAATATGTATCTGAAAGGCTGGGGATACGACGATGGAGCAATGTCTATAGTTGTTGAGAATCCTCAAAGATATTCTGACGAAATAATCAATATCTTAAAAAGCTCAGAGCCTGGGTCTGATGATGAAGATTTAGCACTAACTTTTGTCGAGGCTATAATTGAACAGCCCAAAGTGAGAGAAGCGTTAGCTGAGTTTGGAATAAGTCATCCATCTGCAGATACAAGGTGCTTAGTTCAAATTATATTGTCTGATGAACCTACAATGACGCCAATACGAGATAGCTCTGGAAACGTGATAGCATATAAGACAATCGCATCTAGATTTAACTGTGAAGAAATTGAGTAGTGACTCTCGTTGCGAAAGAGCCTTAACAAGGATTAGCAATGGATTTGGCGAAATATACACCTCACAATTTAAATAAGCGTTAAACGGAGGGTACCATGACACAATTAGCCAAACTGTTTCTATTTATTTACATTTCGAGCTGTGTGTTTTCGAGCAATGCAATAGTTCCAACGAATGAAGATTTGAAAGAGCTTTCTTGTAAGGAAAATGGCTATCACCTAAGAAATCAGTCTATCGGCCTCCGCACCATCACTTGCGCATTACGCAATAGTGTATCTATACAAAGCATAGAAAAGATTCTCGGTGAACCATTGTTTCAAACGAATACTAAAGCTGACCCATATAATTATTCCAGTGCTAATACATTTAATCGTTATAATCCATCTGCAATAGAAAAATTAAACGTTTTATATTCTGAAGGTGAATTAAAGCCTGCAGTAAGTGCAATATATGCAGACTATTTTAGAAATATCGCAAGGCACTACTATTCGATTGCACTTTCGTTAAAAAACAGTCCGGAATTCAATCAAAAGTATTTAGCGCTATATAAAGACGCAATATCCAAAAATAAACCAATAAATCAGTCAATACTGATGGGCTGCCGAAATCTTGGAGTGTTCTTTCCAGATAGAGAGCGGAGATTTAAAGGGTCGTACTATATGCAATCGATGAAAAATAGTAATGTTGCGTTTTTCTGGTTTAGGAGACAAGTTGATGGCAGTTTCGAAGAAATATTTAATTTGCTAGAAAAAGTAGTAATAGATAATGATTCAAAATATTATCGTGAGGTTCAAGCTATCAGTGTTGCAAGTGTACCCGAGTGCGAAGTAGTCAATATTTGCCCACTGTAGGCGTTTTACGAGGCCAAACGCAAATCTGCCGTTGTAGGCAACGTTTACACTAGGAAGGAATTATGGTTTTTAGGTGCATGATTTTATGTTTTTGTGCAATGGCTTCGTCTGCTATATCAGGTTTTACGAATCAGCCATCCAAGAAAATTGTAAGTGAGGTAGCATCGTTGAGGGGAGAGTTGGTGTTTGAATACCCTGAAACATGTAAGTTTAGCGCTGGTGAAGAGAAAACATGGATGAATGCAAATATTATGTGCCCAGAGTCCTATGCAGTTCAGTTTATATCATCGAAATTGAAAAATGATCTCGAAATTAAAGATTTTGCAGAAAGTATTAGAAGTGGCTATGATCGAAGTGATTTCGGTAAAAGCAGTAAGCCGACTGAAATAAAAACTAGCATTCTTGGCAAAGAAAATGTTGGAAGGTTAATAATTACTGAATTTGAAGATAAATCAGACGAAACTTGGAAAACTGAAATATTTAAGATTAGTGGGAATGAGTATTTTTATTTCATTTGGGTTAGCGGACCAAAGGAAAATAGTGATATTTGGTTAGATGCTAAAAAATTTCTATCTTCTATTGAAATTAACAAACATTAAGCATTAACAAACAATGAAAATCGAAACTTTTAAAACGCTCAATTTATTTGGGCATTATGAATTCACTGGATTGAGAGTTACAAAGTAAAAAATGGAACAAGTCAGTGTAATAAATACAATTTTGGTTCCTGAAGGTATGGAATCTAAAGCAGAGTCAGTTCGAACTGAGTATGTAGAGTACTTTAGCAAGCAAGAAGGTTTTGTTAGCTCTACGTTTTACAAATCATTAGAAAGAGATAAAAACGGCTCGATAAGGTATGTTAATGTCGTTGTTTGGTCATCGTATGATCATTTTGAACAAGTAGTTAATAAAGGGTTTGAAAACGAAGAAGGTGAAAACAGCGATGGAATGCGAGTTCTAGGCAAAGGTTTTCCTGAGCCTATTGTTGTTTCTCCAGGTCGATATCAAATTATTGAGAAAAATACATAACAATCTTATCGAAAGTGGTACACAGAAAATATGGACTGGATTCGATAATGCTCGCTTTTCTAAGTGGGTGTAATACTTCTAGGAAATTGCATTGATTATCGTTGAGACTGAAAGGCTATGTATTCGCCAAATTTCGAACGAAGACGCTAAAAACCTATCAAGAGTGTTATCTGACCCTGTAGTAATGCAATACTCTACTGTAGGAGTTCACACTGAAGAACAAATCCACGATTATATAGCTAACTGCAAAAAACAGTATGATTTAAATGGCTACGGGCATTGGGCAATTTTTAACTCGACTACTGATGATTTTGTTGGCGTGTGTGGCTTGAATAAACACATATTGGACTCTGAGGATGTCATACATATTAGCTATCGTCTTGCCACTAACCAACAAGGTAAAGGTTATGCTGTTGAGTCAATATATGGGGTTTTAGACTTTGCTAAAAACTCATTAGATCTCAACGTGGTGCACGCACTAATAGAGTCCGAGAATGTTAGCTCAGTTAAAGTTGTAAACAGAGTAGGCTTTCAATTTATTAAATCTTCTGTATTTCGTGGAGTTGAAATTGATATATATCAGGTAGCTTTATAAATCCAGATACAACAAGCAATTCAACAGGGCCAAAAACAGCGATCTGTTCGCTTCGCTCAATTTTAGCCCACCATATTTCCCTGATTTATTGAGCGCAGTATTAATTAGAGTAAAGACTATGGATGAACTGGCTTTGAAAATACTATTCGCAATTGGAGCAATATTGATAGTGTTCAACTTAATAGCTTCATATTTAATTCTAAACACATACTTCGAGGTTAGGCAGCGAAGATATTACCAATTAATATTCGTGTGGTTGATACCATTTTTAGGAGCTTTCTTTGCAATTTACTTCAATAGAAGCGAACCTTTTTCAGTTAAATTTGAGAGGAAAGTCGGCAATGAGCCAGATAATCACGATGCTACTGGTTAAATTCTATTCGAATAGGCATATAGATATAAGTCAAAGTAGTAAACGCAATAGACAAAATGCTATTGGAATCGTCAACATTTTAAATAATGAATAAATTTAGATTTTTTGGACTATCTGGATTAGTCGTCTTTTTAGTTTACGGATTTTACATTATTCTTATCGACTTTAATGGCGACGTAAGAATGGAAGACGGGGACTTTGTGTATTCTGAAATGAACTTACTTGAGAAAGTATTCTTTATATATCAGTTTCCGAGCCTAATTTTTGGCTGGGGATACGCTGAGTTTAAAGCCTATCAAGCGAAAGACAAAAAATGGATGATAGCCATTCTTTTGATTTGGCCTTCGTTCGCATATTACCTACTCATGAAAGTTAAGTGAGGTGTTAACAAGATCTGTTTATTGGACTATTAGTCGTGTTTCTTGTTTGGTCCGCATCGGAATACGCTAGACATATCTATTATCGAATGCGAGGTAAAACAGATAAGAAACTTTGTGTAGACGAATACAAAACAGATACTATTATCCTTAAAAACGAACACGTAATGTTCGGAGGTTAGTCTGGGTATAAACCTATATCAATTTATGAATTAGTCAAGGTCACCTATTTGCCATCTGATAAAGATTATCAAAAACTGACCTTTGTTTTCAAAAAGTAGGGTGGGTTTAAATATAGTATGAATAGCAGTGTGGAACATGTTTTTAAAGCTGTAGAAATAATTAACCATAGCCTGTTATTGAGGGAAAAATAAAAAGCGCCTCAACAGGGGCAAAGCGTTAGATAAGGAAAAACGGTTGAGTAATCGAATAAAAATTAGTTTTCAACTGACTGAAGAAGAGTCCGAGCCATATCCAGTTGGCATTGAAAGCCTTTGGTGTGAAGTAGATGGTGATAACTACACAATAAAAAATGCGCCTATGTTTTTAAGCAAAGTCGCTTACAACGATGTAGTCAAGCTCACTGAGCTTTCTGATAAAAAATACCAGATCTCTAAAATAGTTGAGCGATCAGGGAATAGTAATCTAATGCTGCAAGTCAATTCAGACAGAGAGCTCATTATTGACAAACTTCGGAGTATGGAGTGTAGTGTCGAAGGCGGAGCATTCAAAGAATTATTTTCGGTAAATATTCCAAAAGATGTTAGCTGGGAGCCAATAGGGCGATTCCTAGATACCCTAGATGAGGATGATACAATCGTAATGAAATTTTCCTCGTTTAACCATGATTTCTATCAGAAATAGATAGAGTCCAAAATTTGTAATAATTTAAAAATTCTGCATTAGGCGTTCAGTGAGAGAAGAATTAGATAATGAACCCCCGAAAAGATAGGCAGTCATGTTTGAAAATGAATATAAAAAGGGTGAGGCTTGGAGCTGTATCTCTGATATCCGAGACGCAACTAGCCTTTGAGTGCCACTTAAAAGAATACGGTGGGTAGAAGGCCAAGTCCAAAAATGTCGTGACAAACGCAAATGAGTAAATAAATCTCACCTACATACGCTCTATTTGAATATATTAAAAACAATCGTGAAAAATTAAGTTTAGTGGCGGAAAGATTAGATTAGCAAAGCGAAGCAATTTACTTTTAAAACCACTGGCGATATGAAGGAACTTTTAACTCTGGTTAATCTTAGAAGGTATGAAAAAGGATTATGCAAAAGATAATTAGCTACTGTGTTGTAGCCATCGGGATCTACCTATTTATAGACGAAAACCTACTCTGGGGTATTATATTCTTTATCTTAGGAGGCGCAATGCTCAATGGAGTAGAACACGGAGTTTGGCTTTCGTTTCATTCAAGTGCTGACGACGATGACTGTGGAGATGGCGGCGGCACAGATGGCGGTGACTAGTATTACTAGTCTTTACATGCCAATAAAAAAAGAACACGAGGAATTTTTAAAATATCATGAATCAATTTATAAGCTTTTCAAAAACAAAGAAGGGTATTTTTTTATATCTTATTATCGCACTCTTGGTGATAAGAGAAAGCGGTTTATTGGATCTTAATCTCTACAAATCTCAAAGCTCATCAAGGATCGAAATTAGAAATAATCTAAAAATAAAAGCGACAACTAATATACATTTCGTCAAAATGGCGATTAAGCCGAGGCTTCTTGATTTTGTGCCAATATATAAATCGCGAGACTTTGAAGGGAAAGTAAAATTTCCATCAAAATCTAAAAATGCCTTAACCGAAGTAACCTATATATTTTCCATCGACGTTTATGGTTTCTGCTCCGCGAGAAAATTTCGACAGCTTGCTGCAGAAGAATTAAATAAAGTTATTATTCGGAGTATGAATGAGAGTTAGTGTTGGAAGATGAGTTTATGACTATTCGAAACTTGGAAATCAGTATAGAGTAAACTAAAGACAAAAAAAATCGACATCTAGAAATAAACATGATTAATTCAAACGATCAATTTTCTAAGCGACAATCTGCCGCCTTAATATCGATGGTGTTGTTAGTTCTTGTGCCTTCTGGCAGCTTTTCACCAAGTGATAAAGCGTTATTATTCGGAGAATACCAAGTACTTATTATCTGTCTACTTTCCTTGGTAGGAGGCGCATTTGCAGGATTCATTGTGCAACCTAAACATAAGACATTAAATACACTATGTGGCATAATCTGTTCAATAGGGATCACATTTTGTGCTTCTGCATATCTTGAATTTACAGACACTAAAAAAATTAACAAGCTGGCTCTTTATGGAATCATGTTGCTCGGTATTTTGCCGTCTCTTATTGTTTATTCCCTCATTTTGAAGAATAAAAATAAGATAAAAACAACACGAGCTAAAACGTAATCTTTTAATTTACTAACTAAATATGCTCGTTTGATAAATTATCTTATAGCAATATGTCTTTCGGATGGCGAAATTATTTGGTATTGCTCTATCTGAAATGCCTACTAGATTACGAATCAAATATCGAACAGCTCAATCCAAACAACAACTCTGCTTACACAGCTGCCAAAAGGCTTTAATATGACCAGATACATACAAGTAACGGCTATTCTTATGCTTACTTTTGTAGGATACGTTGCTTATTATTATTCCTCAATTTATATAGGGCAAAGTAGATTTAGTGAGATTCAATCTAGAATATTGGTCGGTATGAAACGATCGCAAGTCTTAGAGCTAGCAGAAGAGGTAAAATACCTTGACCACGAATCAACAACGGAAAGTGTAGAAATGGAAGGTAAGATCATCAATCAAAAAGTAGATGCGTTTTCATATACCAACTTTATGCTACCTAGTCTGGTGATTGTTCGATACGACTCAAAAGATATTGTTCTCGAGATTACGGTTGACCAATAAAAAAATACGCAAAGTTTTAAAGCCAAATACTAGATAAAGGATACGCAGTGATATTTCAATCTGCTGACCGACTTTGGGAAAATAACTAATTTTGACGGTCCAGACGAGCCCTAACATTGCCCAAGAGCCGCAAGAACTCGGCACTGTCGTGTAATTGTCGTCAAAATTTCGTGAGTTTGCCGTAACAAGATGTGCCATAATATTTAATACTTAAGCCTCAACATTAACTTGTCGAGAACGATTATGAAAATCAATGCTGAATTAATTATCAAGCTTCGAAAAGACAAAGCTTGGTCGCAAGAAGAGCTAGCAATTACGAGTGGGCTCAATGTTAGAACCATACAACGAGTTGAAAACGAGGCCTCGGCATCGTTGCAATCGAAAAAAGCGCTCGCATCGGCATTAGATATAAACGTTCGAGACCTCGATTTTGAGGAGAACATAATGAAACCTTGTCCTATTTGCCAATCTGATCAAATATATCAATACAAGGAATACTTCCAATATAGTGGGGCGGGCGAAGAGCTCCTTCCCAAGCTTGGCGATGGTGCCTTTGGTGTGGCTAAGGTCTGCCCATTTGTTTGTGGCGATTGCGGGCATATTAGATTAATGGCTTCGAGTGAAGCTCGCGAGCGCTTATTGGCATCGAAGCACTGGAAGAAGATTTAATGGTATGGATTCGGATGATCGATGAAATTAATAAATGATTTTACTGAATAGCCTTAATAGGTGATTGAAAAACACACGTGACTTAACCTAAGGAAGGCTTTTGCATCATCTAATGTTCGATATTGACGGAACACTATTAGAGTCTTTTCAAGTTGACTCTGAGTGTTTCGTTGATGCGGTTAGGCAAGTAACCGGTCAGTCAATCGATTCTGATTGGTCTCGCTATCAACATGTAACCGACTCTGGTATTTTGCGCGAGTTCTTAGCGAGCAATGATTTCTCTGAGCAAGCACCAGCTATTGATCGGCAAATAGATCAACAACCGATCAAAGCTCAAATAAAACGACAATTTGTAAAAAATCTTAAAGTGGCCATGGCAAAATCTGCGGTTAAGCCGATCGCCGGGGCTGCAAAATTGATAAACCACCTTAATGCGAGTGAAGAGTTTGCAATCTCAATCGCAACCGGTGGCTGGCGAGAAAGCGCGCAGCTCAAACTTGAATCAGCGGGTATTGATTATGCCGATATTCCCATTGCTACAGCGGATGATCATTATTCGCGTATTGAAATAATGAAAATCGCAGCACAAAAAGCTTCAGCTGACCAGTACCCTTGCAGCTATTTTGGTGATGGTGAATGGGATAAAGCGGCCTGTACTGAGCTAGGTTTTCGATTCGTATTGGTTGGAAATAGAATTTCTCATCAACCGCAACTTGAAAATTTTAAGTCAATTGAGAAAGTGTTGGCAGCGGCACTTGGAAAGTCATAATATTTTCGGTTTGTATTTGATAAACGGGTATCTCACTTTTTTGTTATCGATCGAGGTAAAACTGAGATAGAATAAAAATCTGTTATTTGTTTTGGAAATTCAAACTATTTGAAAAGGAATCCTTATGAAACTCTCCCATAAATATTTTATGGTTTATCCCGCACTCGTTTTTGCCCTTTTTTGCTCTAGTATTAGTTATGCTTCAAGTGATATCGAATCAGCGTTTAAGGATTTGAAGCAATTGGCCGGAATCTGGAAGGTAAAAGATTCTACCCGTGATTTTAGAATTCAATTTGAATTAACCGCCAATAATTCGGTATTGCTTGAAACTTGGCTTTCAAAAGGTAAAAAACATTCGCTCACTATTTACCATTTAGACAATCAGCGTTTAGTGGCCACTCATTACTGTCCGCAAGGCAATCAGCCGCGATTACAAATGGTTGAAGCCTCCAAACCAAAGCAACTTGCCTTTGAATTTTTTGATGCCACTAATTTAAAAAATTTAAAACAGTCTCATCAACACAATTTAGCTTTTGATCTTTCCGATCCTGCTGGAACAATTACACGGTCTGAAGTTTATCTTTCAGATGGTAAGCCGAAAGAAGATTCTTTGGTTCTTGAGCGGGTCAAATCAAAGTCTAACTAAACAGACCCCAAGCTTTGTATAGCAAATTCTAAATTCAACCCAGCTATCCTGTGGATAGCTCTGTCCACACTTATTAGTGAACTAGACTAATTGGCTTAGTGAAATTGGCCAATTCGATTAATGTTTTCGACTAAAACTATCTATTTTAGCTGGTATGAAATTTGCTGAGTCTACTTGTTCGCTTTTGAGATAAGTTGATGTGCGAATAAATGAGCGGTTCTCATTCACTCTCGGATGCAGTAAATAATCTACCATCATTGATAACTGATAACCGCAATTGAAAAGTATTTGAAAAGGAAACCGGCTATGAAGCTCCGTTATAAAATCATGAATGGATTATTAGGCTTTATTTTTCTATCCATCTCTGCCTTAGCTATCACGCTGAGCTACACCACCGACTGTGAGGATATAGATGGTTTAAGCGCTCTCAACAGCGCCAACTCAGTTGAAAAAATGAGGGCTGTGGTGCATCAATGCTATAGCAGTTCGAATGATTTAAAAGTAGCTCAAGTGGACAAGCCGGTGCCAGCAGCGGATGAAGTGTTAGTTAAAATTCATGCGGCTGGGGTCAACCCGTTAGATTACCATATGATGCGTGGCGCGCCTTATATCATGCGATTAGGCAGTGGCATTGGCCAACCAGAAACTAGCATCCTAGGCGCTGATTTTTCCGGTGTGGTTGAATCGGTGGGTAAAGACGTCACGCGATTTAAAGTAGGCGATGCAGTGTTTGGCGGGTCTCGTGGCAGCTTTAGTGATTACCTAACAATTGGACAAGATCAAGGCATTGTTCATAAACCGGCTGAAGTGACATTTCAGCAAAGCGCTACGGTTGCGGTCGCGGCGGCTACCGCGTTGCAAGCATTGCGGGACCAAGGGCAATTGAAGGCAGGCGAAAAAGTGCTTATTAACGGGGCTTCCGGTGGGGTTGGTACCTATGCGGTACAAATTGCTAAGTCCATGGGAGCAGAGGTTTACGGCGTTTGCAGTGGACGCAATGTGGACATGGTGAAGTCACTGGGGGCCGACCATGTTTTTAACTACAAACAAGAAAATTACACCGAGGGCGAACAAACTTTTGATGTAATTATAGACATGATTAGCAACCACTCTATCTCGGATAATCGCAAAGTGCTAAAGCCTGGTGGACGCTATGTGATTGTTGGGGGTGCCAAAGGAAATTGGTTTGGCCCCTTGGCGCAGCCGATCGGAGCGATGATTCAAGACTCTTTTGTTGAGGAAAAGCTCATCTTTTTCGTTGCTCATTTTGATCAACAAGACTTTGAGTTTTTAGCTGAACTTATGGCTAGCGGAAAAATGCGTCCAGTCATTGATCAGGTATTTCCTTTGGAACAAGTCCCTGCGGCGATTAGTTATTCTGAGTCGGGGCGAGCTAAAGGAAAAATCGTGATTCAAATTAACAATAGCTAACCGTTTTAAAAATGAGAGCAACTATGCCCGAAGTAACAGTGCCCGAAGTAACAGTGCCCGAAGTAACAGTGCCCGAAGTAACAGTGCCCGAAGTAACTATGCCCGAAGTAACTTTCAGTATGCGACATTTTCTTTTTATTATCGCTTGCTGCATTGGTCAGCCGCTGGTACTCGCATCTGATCTTGTTCGTGAAGATCTCACTTTTATGAGTCAGGGAGTTCAATTGGCGGGGTCACTTGTACTTCCTAAGACGGGTTCGATCCACAGTGCGGTGGTGTTTGTACATGGTTCGGGAAAGCAAGTAAGGAACCTCTATTTGGCCGAGCAGTTTGCCAACGCCGGGGTTGCTGCGCTGGTGTACGATAAGCGTGGTGTGGGTCAATCAGCAGGCCACTATGAAGCTCGCCAAAGTGTCAGTGAAAAAAATATCATTCAATTAGCCGATGACGCACTAGCCGCGTTTGCGGTTTTAAAATCTCACCCCCGTACCCAAGAATCCAAACTTGGTCTAGCAGGCATCAGTCAGGCGGGTTGGATTATTCCATTAGCGGCAGAAAAAGATTCTGCGGTGGAATTTATGGTGATTTGGAGTGGGCCGGTTTGCAAAGTCAGCGAGGAGGATATTTTCAGTCGATACACCGCTGATCGTGATGGTAAAAAAATTCCGGCGTTTGAGCAAGCCTTAGCGGCCCAAAAACGGCCTTATGTTTGGCCAAAATTTTTAGGAAAAGACTCTGACCCAAGTGATAGCCTGATTAATCTAAATATTCCTGGACTCTGGCTATTTGGTAAACAGGACGGTAGCGTGCCTGTCGATTTGTCGATGCAACGACTGGACAAATTAATGGAATCGGGCAAGCCTTATCAATACGTGTTATTTTCTGACCTTGGTCACAACAACATGCCACAGACATTTCGCTTGGCAACGGATTGGTTAGCCCGACTTAGCAAACTTTGATTGAAGACTAAGCTGAAAAGACGCTTGCAACGAAAAACCGTGGTGGTTGGAAATTTTGACTTTTTAAAGCTAATTTCAACCAATTAGCGATTGTAATGAATGATATAGTTTGCTGATGGTTTGAGTGGAATCTCATTCGTTAGATACACTCAATCAGATCTTATCTAAAAGCGAGGAATCATGAAAAAATTAGTATTCATACTTACGGTCAATATTCTAGCCTTCGTTTCACTTGGGGTTGCAGCAGATGAAATCAAGCGAAAGCATGTATTTCCATGGGAAAAGCAGGTGGGCTATAGCCAAGTGACCCAAGTTGGTAAGACCTTGTATTTAGCCGGACTGACCAGTGGAAAAGCTGATTTTGAGGCTCAACTGAAAGATATTTACACTAGGATTGAGTCAATATTGTCAGAATATAACGTGGGGACTGAGCGAATTGTAAAAGAAGTGATCTACACTACTGATATTGAACAATTAAAAGCCGCAACTGAGCTTAGAAAATCCTATTACAAAAAGCAAAAATACCCCGCTTCAAGCTGGGTTCAAGTGAGTGCCTTGTTTCAGCCGGGACTAAAAATTGAAATTGAAGTGGTGGCGGTTCTTCCCTAAACTGAGCAGTTAAAGAGGGGAGAAATTGATTGGATTTGAGCTAATATCAGCAAATTTCGGGTAACAATCGTGATATCCTGCAAAACAGCTCTTTGAACCCTTATCGGTTCGTTGTATATTAGTACTTGCTGCTTGCAACAAAGCTAACTCCTTGTGAATGAGATAATCGGAATCTATTACCCCACATGACATTGTTGTTTATATATTTGGCGATCGCTATTGGCGTCTCCTTTCTTTGTTCCATACTAGAAGCAGTATTACTCTCGGTGACTCCCAGTTTTGTCGAGCAAACAAGCTCCACGCGCCCGCGTGCAGGCAAGTCACTGGTCAATGTTAAAGAAAACCTCGATCAATCGCTTTCCAGTATCCTTATATTGAATACATTTGCGCACACCATGGGGGCGGCCGGTGTGGGAGCGCAAGCGACTAAAGTGTTTGGTGCACAGTGGGAAACTTTGATTGCCGTCATACTTACCTTGGCGATTTTGTATTTTTCAGAAATTATTCCTAAAACTTTAGGCGCGACTTTCTGGCGAAAACTCGCCGTTCCATCGGCGTTTTTAATTACCTGGCTGGTAAAATTGGTGTATCCGTTAGTTTGGGTCTCAACGCGGCTTACTCGTCTATTTAGCAGTGGTGAGGGCCATGAAATTACTCGAGAGGAAATTTTGGCACTGGCATCGCTCGGTCATAAAGATGGTAACCTAATTTCGCAAGAGAACGAATACTTAACCAATATACTGAGCTTACGCGAAATTCCTACCGAACATGTATTAACCCCGCGCAGCGTGGTGCATATGATCAGCCAGGATCTCACAGTCACTCAAGCTTTGGATTTACCGCAAACTCAGCAATTTAGCCGAATGCCAGTGTATGGCAAAAGTATTGATGATATTGTCGGTAAAGTGATCAAGCGAGATTTGTTTTTGCTGGAGCGCCAAGGCAAGGGCGATGAGCCGATTAAAGAGCATGTCAAACCGATCACCCGAGTAGCTGAACGACTACCGGTTCAACAGTTGATTGATCTTTTTATTAAACAACGTGCTCATCTATTTTTGGTTGAAGATGAGTTTGGGCAAACCGCCGGCATTGTGACTCTAGAAGATGCCATCGAAACTCTGTTGGGACGCGAAATCGTTGATGAAAGCGATACTGTAGAAGATATGCAGGAGCTTGCTCGCGGTAAATACCGAGCAAGATTGCGCTCTGATAAATTAAAGAGCGACTAACACTGAGTCCATTGGGTCCACAAGGTCCGCTTACCAATATTGAAAAAGGATTTTTATGAAGCGTCAGTCTGCAATGCAAAGATGGAGTCTGCTGATAATCCTTAGTTTGTTGTCTGGTTTTTCATTCGCCGATCAAAAAGACGGCAAGATGGAAATTGAAAAGCTCAGTGACAAAGTTTACCTTCATGTTTCCTACAATCTTTGGAAAGGGCAATACACACCATCTAATGGCTTGGTAGTGGTCTTCAATCAAGACGCCTATATTATTGATACTCCTTGGTTAGAGGCCGATACCGTCACCTTGGTCAACTGGATCCAACAAAAAGGGTTCCAATTGAAGGCGAGTATTGCGACTCATTTTCATGATGATAGAGCATCAGGCATTCAATATTTAAATAGTCTTGGGGTTAAAACGGTGGCTTCCGAATTAACCAATCAATTACTCAATAAAAATCAAAAAGCAACCGCTAAACTAGGCTTCAAAGGAAAACACTTTGAGTTAGCCGATGGCAAAATTCAAGCTTTCTTTCCTGGCCCTGGACATACCATGGATAATATTGTGGTTTTTATTAAACCTGAAAAGCTGTTGGTGGGGGGATGCTTGATCCGCAGCGCAGCGGCGCGTGGTATGGGATATAGTGCCGATGGTTCGGTAAAGGATTGGGCCGATTCTGTAACGCGAGTGATTCATCAATTTGCTGATATTGACCGAGTAATTCCGGGGCACGGACAAATGGGCGACCAAGCATTACTGACTCATACCATTCAATTAGCAAACCAATTTCAACATTAGACGACAAGCTGCCTAGCAGTCTATTCTCTGCTTTATTCGCAAACCGCAACTAAGGCTATTCTACAAAAATCTACAGTTGCTACATTAAACCCACAATTTACTCACTGAGTGTTAGTCGTTGGTTTTGTAATCTACTCCTACTTAATTAAATGGAAATGGAGAGAAATATGAAACCTATCGCATCAGCAACCCTCTGTGCGGGCTTGTTAAGTGTTCTCATACTGGGCTGTAAAAGCAGCGATGTTAAAGAGGCGGTTAAAGAAGTCAGCATTAATGATATTTGGCATTCCGCTGCTTACGGAATTACCGCGTCTTTAAAGCAGGACAGTATTGAGCTTTACCAAACCACGACAGACTATTGTCAAAAGTGGGACTTAGACATTAGCTATCAGGAATTTGTGGATAGTAGTCAAATGAGTGATGACTTTAAGCAAATTGAAGTCACCTTTGCACAAGCTAAACAGCCTGGCATTATCATGCAACGGCAGGACTCACTACCGGCAAGTTGCAGTCATGGTGTACTTGCGCAAAAGGGGGATGCTGGCTATCAGTTTGACCCGCAACAGGAGCTGGATATTTTTTGGCAAACCTTTGATCAGCATTATGCGTTTTTTCATCTTGAAGATGTAGACTGGGCCGATCTGTATGCTCAAGCAGATCAGGTGGTTGACGGCAGCACTACAGAAGAGGAGTTATTTGCAGTTTTTGCCGCTTTAATCGAGCCATTGCAGGATTTTCATGTCAGTGTCGAAAATGAAAATTTAGGTGAAAATTTTAGTGTTAATCGCAAGCCTGATTTAAGTGATATTGCGCTAGAAGAATTCATCGAAATTTATCAGATCAACGAACCCTATACTCAAGAAGACGCTGAAGCGTTTATTGAATATTATGAAGAGCAGTTGGATATTGTAAATGAAACGATTGTGAGTTTTTTCGACAGTGAAGATGCGATAAGTACCAATGCCGCTGAAAATATGGTGTGGGGTATTCTGCCAGAAAATATTGGTTATTTACTAATGACCACAATGGAAGCTCAAGAATTAGGTTTAGAAGATAATTCAGTGCAACAAAATACCGCCTTAATCCAATCGGATCTAGCGCAAATATTTAGCGATTTTACCAATGTCGATGGGATCATAATTGATGTAAGAGCAAACGGAGGCGGTGATGATTTTGTCGGGCGAATGGTGGTCAGTCATCTAATTGAATCCGAACTACATGTTTACAGCAAGCAAGCGCGACTTGGTGCCGGGCGCACAGAGGCTCAGCGTGTTGTGACTAAGCCGGCGAATAATCATTTGTTTACCGGGCCGGTTGCTATGCTAACCAGCATGACCACCTCGAGTGCGGCTGAGACATTTGCCATCGCCATAAAAGCGCGAACAAATAGTCTACTCATTGGTGAAGATTCTGCCGGCGGATTGTCCGATATTTTGCCACTGTCTTTGCCGCACGGCTTAAATTACAGTTTATCAAATGAGTATTACCTAAGCGCTGATGGTGAAGAGTGGGAAGGTGTTGGCGTACCAGTGGATCAGCAACAGCCCTTTTTTACCTTAGAGCAACGTCAAAATCGACAAGACTTAGGTTTGAGTGCAGCGATTGACTGGATAGCATCAAATCTTTAGATTTGCTCTACTTGTAAATATAACATTGCTAATTTACTCTTGGTGTTCAGATTATCTAGTCACCTGTTTGTTTAATAACATTCAGGTGGTGTAATGGCAGAATGTGTCCTGCCAAAACCAAATTGTGATTCAGGAGAGGGAAATGTCGGAGTACTTTGCCACGGTCAGTTGGTCACGCCAAGCACAAGAAAAATTTGTCGACAATCAATACAGCCGTGGTCATTGCTGGACTTTTGATGGCGGTGTTTCAGTCCCGGCTTCTTCTTCACCGCATGTTGTACCGCTGCCCTATTCGGTCGAACAAAATGTTGATCCTGAAGAAGCGTTTGTTGCCTCATTGTCGAGCTGTCATATGCTGTTTTTTCTATCCATTGCAGCTAAGCGAAAATTTGTCATTGAAAGTTATCAAGATGAAGCTGTTGGCACCATGGACAAAGACGGAGAAGGAAACATGGCAATGACCAAAGTGGTGTTAAAGCCAAAAATTAAATTTTCTGGTGAACGTCAGCCGACGAGGACGCAATTAGAAAAAATGCATCATCAATCTCATCAGCAATGCTTTATCGCTAACTCGGTGAAGACTCAAGTCATCACCGAAATTCATGAAGTCTAAATTTGCCGAATTTGATCAACTTTTAATTAAAGCGGAGTTGACTCCAATAGTTGATATTGCCAAGGACTAGCAATCACATCAATTTGAACCACCTTTGGTTTGGCTTCTTTTGAAACGTAAAAAATTTGCGAAGGTGCGCCACCTAAAAACTGTATCATTTGGGTATCAAAAGTTCCGGCAGGAACCGTAATTTTCTTATCACCCAAATAACTCGCTTCGATGGCTTTGAGTGAATTGTCGTAGCCGTTGTACCATTGAAATGTATTTAACTGAGTTGGCTTCAAATCAAACAAGTGAGCTAGCATTAATACCGAACTGCGTTCAACGGTTAACGGCTGAAATTTTTGATCAACTCGAATTTTTCCCTGAGGTTTGTAGGCGGCGCGCGCTTGTATGGAGTGCCCCATGACTTTGTTTGCTTGCCAACTTAACGATATATCGACCGGTGTGCCCATGCTGCCGCTCATTTTCATTGATTGTGGTTGCAGCTTTTGTTTATTGATTGCGAGCTCAATATCTGCATCGATTTTAAAGCTTTCGATGACTGTTTTATCGGTTAGGTGATATTGGTTATCGGTGCTTTTCAAAAAGTGGATTGCTTTGCCTACAGGTTTATCGCGAAAACTCATTTGGTAAGTATTTTTTACTGCCGAAAATCGGCTATGGTCGATGTTAACCGGCTGGAAAGCGGCATATTGTTTAACCGGCTGAGATCGGAGTAACTGAGTGTTAACTTGGCCATTGCTGATTTTTATCTGGTAGAGTCGATCATACTCAGACTCATCAATATCGCCAAACGCCTTGCCGCCTAAATAATAAGCCAGTGCCGGTGTGGTATTGCTGTGGCCGACGACTAGAACATTTTGTTTAAGCGCTTTTAAGCGCTCAGCAAACTCTTGCAGCTTTCTTGGATCGTAAATACTGACTTCAATACCCAATCTTTTCGCCAATGGTTTTGCGGTTTGTTTGGTGCGCTGATAATCACTGGAGTAGATGGCGGTAATCTCTTTATCAACTAATTGCTTTACCAACAGCTCTGCTCTGCGTTTACCTTGCTCAGTTAAGTGAGGATCTTTACTGCCATCGACTTGTTTTTCCGCATGTCGAACCAAGTAAATGTCGCTTTCTGCAACACTACTTAAACTGACCAAACTCAACAATAAAATGCCAACTGCTAAGACCATTTTGTTGAACCAATTCAGGCTATTAGCCGAGACTGGCTGACTGTTTTTTTGGTGAGTGGGACGAATGCTTTTTAGGCTGACTGGCATGGTGCTGTTCATATTTTGAGCTCCTTGTCGTTTTTAATCGATACTAGCGTGAGAATTGACTGATTACTATGGCTAAAGTGTAAGGGAGCATTAAACTGGCTAAAAATAGCGCCAAAAGTAGCCTATTGCTGATTGCTAATTATGAATGGCCGCTTTAGAATAGTACGAATATTAGCCAAAAGAGCTAACGTGTTCGAATAACTACTCTTTTAACCTATCAATTACTTTAGGGACTGTCGGCTTAAACCAAGTCAATATGAATTGTTATACGCCGGCTGATTAGTACGAATGACAAGAAACGCACGCATTATTGCTGTTACCAGCGGAAAAGGTGGGGTAGGTAAAACTCATATATCAGCCAACTTGGGGGTATTGTTCGCCAAAACTGGCCGACGAGTATGTGTGATTGATGCGGATCATGGGCTTGCGAACATCAATTTGATCTTGGGGATTGGTGCCAGTAACCCGCCTAGCGGCTTGTTTGAACCTAATTTTGATCCTTTGTCTTGCATGCTTCAGTCAGAACACGGCATTGACGTATTGCCTTCGGCATCTGGTATCAGCGAGCAGCAGTCTGAACTTCCACCGAGCCAAATTCAAATTGGCTTGCTGTTGAAAAAGCTAAAACCTCATTATGATGTGATTATTATTGATACTGCCGCCGGGATTGATGAAGGGGTGAGAAACTATCTCTCATTGGCAGACCATGCGTTATTGGTGATCAATTCTGAACCGACTTCGTTAACCGATGCTTTCGGTTTAATTCGCCGAATGAAAGATGTTCAACCTTTATACAATGTGTTGATCAACCGAGTGACCAATGCTGCTTCTGCAACCACCATTTATAAACGATTTGCCGGTGCAGTGAGAAAATATATTGGCGCTCAGGTCACTGCCATAGGCTATATAAGTGAAGATTCATTTATGTCGGCTGCGGTGTTGAGCCAAACGCCAGTGGTAAGTTACAGCCCAAGCTGTTTGGCCAGTCAGTGTCTAAGACGGATTGTGCGAACTTTAGGTCGAACTTTGCTCGATGCGCCGCTGCAATCAGCGAGCAGCCCGTCGTCGACTCACTCCGACGTATCTTCCGATTCATCATTTGGCGAGACCTCACAGGCGCAAAGCAAGTCAGCTTCTGAGCAAATTTTAGCTGAGGACACTGAGTCTAACGCGGCTGAGGTGGAATCAAGCCAACAATCGCAACCTGTTTCCAGTCAATATAGCGAACCGCAAACCACCGAAGTGATTAATGTTGACCCGATTCCTGCAATCCCTAAATTTATTCGAAATGATACAGAAACTGAGACTTTTGATGGCTGGGTCAATCAGATTAATCAGTTCTTTGATCGTAAAACGAGTAGCGAAAAAATTCGACTGCATCGTACCAAGAAACTCTTGTCAGAATTGGAAAAGTTATGTGACAAAGATCCTAAATTCCTCGCTGAACTAGAGTCTGTGGTGGTACAAAGCAGTGAGCGAAATTCGCAAGCCATCGCTGAGCAAGACTCATTAGCCGATCGCTTAGCTCAGACTCGGTTTGTGGAAGAACCCACGATTGAAGAAAATAACAGACGAGTAAATCAAGGCGGCGTGTCGAGGGCTTTTTCCATCATTTCAAAACTGAAGTAGTGCTTATTACTGACGTTTGAACTTTGGCTACTGACTCATATCACAGTCCGCGAATCGGGCCTTTTGGATAGCAATATAGTCATCCAATGACTGACCATGGTCCGAGCTAAACTGTTGCTGTAAATTCTCGATCGATTGGATTAAATCAATCCGAAACACCCTAAAATTTTTGCGTAATTGGCACCAGGCTACGAGCGTCCATACTCGCCCCCAAAAATACAATCCGAGTGGTTCTATTATTCGAGTAGAGTATTCGCCCTTGATAGAATAATAATTAATATTAAGGCATTCGCAATGCTTGATTGCCAGTCGCAAAATTTCAAAATTTCGCCGCTGCTGCGTGGACGCCCCATAGTTCGGTGCGAACAGCTTTTGTTGTTCTAGCTCTACTCGGCGTTCGTTGGGCATCACCGCTTCAATTTTATCGAGAGCACTTTGTGCAGATTGACCTAATTGATTACCTGACCAAGTTTTGAGCATTTTTACCCCGAGTACTAATGCTTCTATTTCATCTTGGCTAAACATAATGGGTGGAATATCTAAACTGTGTCGCAACATATAACCCACACCGGCTTCACCTTCTACCGGGACTCCCGATAAGCTCAGGTCCTGAATATCTCGATAAATCGTCCGTTCAGAGACTTCTAGTCGCTCAGCAAGTTGTTTTGCTGTGACCATTCTGCGATTTCGCAGAATTTGGGTAATTTGGAATAGTCGGTCGGCGCGGCGCATGCAGCTCTTTGGGGTAATAATCAATCAGGCATATAGCCTAAGATATTGCGGTTGAAAGCACAACTACAATAGCAGTCGTTTATCTGTGGTTGCTGTCAACTTTGATCATCTGTATCTTTAAGCATTAGGTTTAGATTGTTTGGAATAATATGAAAAAAGTTACCATACTGTTACTCGCTTTTTGTGCGGGATTTTCCATCATGTGTTATGAAATTATCGGTGGAAAACTGTTAGCTCCTTATTTTGGAAGCAGTGTCTACGTGTGGGGAAGTATCATCACTATCTTTATGTTAGCACTGTCCATCGGCTATTTGCTGGGAGGTAAGTATTCTCTCTTTCAACCCAGTGTCAAAAAATACGGGATAATCTATATTGCTGCAGCGCTCACTATCATTCCTACGATTTGGTTTTCAGAGCCGGTGATGGATTTTGTATTTTCGATGATCGAAGATCCTAGATACGGCTCGTTGTTAGCGTCGACCATTATGTTTCTTGTTCCCACCGTTATCATGGGAATGATTGCACCTTACTCGGTTAGAATTTTGACTGAATCAAAGGCTTCTTCTGGTCATACTGCGGGCTTTTTATATTTTGTTTCTACTTTTGGTAGTGCATTAGGCACTATCATGACATCCTTTTATTTTGTGCTTTGGTTTGAGATTAATCAAATCCTATGGCTTACCTCGGGCATCATGTTTGTTGCCGGTGTTTTGGCTTTGGTACTAGATTTTGTCGACCAGTCGGAGCCAGAGTCGGACCCAGTGGCCAATCAAGCTTAGTCAACAAAATATAACTCGACTACCTCTTGTTGTATTGATCAATTTTAGGAATTAGAAATTTGAAACATTTTTTAAACTTAATCACCGCTGTTTTTTTAGCTGGATTATTATCATCACAGCTGGTCGCTAAAACCATACATAAAGAACGCTCGATTTATCGAAATGTTGTAATCACCGAAAATAATAAAAAGCGTTGCATGCGATTTGAGACTCGACGACGATCTATTTCTAATCAGGCTTGTATTGATTTAAATTATAAGCAAAAGCTAGTTTTTGAGTATACCCAATCGATTATGGCGGGGCTGGCGTTTAACCAAAACCCTAAACGGATTTTAATTATTGGCTTGGGTGGCGGAAGTTTACCAAAAGCATTTGCTCAGGTGATCCCAGAAACTGAAGTGGTGTCGGTTGAAATAGACCCGGCGGTTGTAAAACTTGCTAAGTCTTATTTTGATTATCAAGAAAGCGATACTATTAAAACAGAAATCGTTGATGGCCGAGTTTATGTTAAGCGAGCATTAAAAAACAATCAGAAATTCGATTGGATTATATTGGATGCGTTTAATGGTGACTATATTCCCGAGCATTTATTGACCATTGAATTTTTAAGCGAAGCTAAGCAGTTACTTTCCGAAGGTGGACTGTTGTCGGCAAATACATTTAATGGCAGCAAGCTTTACGATTATGAGTCGGTTACTTATCAAAAAGTGTTTGATCAAATTCGGATCTTAAAGTCACCATCAAAAGGCAATCGTATTATTTTTGGTTGTCGTTGTTCTGCAATTGATCAGCAATTCAAAATGGATAATCAGCTCGCTAACCGTTTAGCACCATTTGGCGTTAACCTGTATCAGGCGCTTTCTAAAATAAGCGATGAGGTGGATTGGGATGAAAGTGTAGAGCCTCTCACCGATCAGTTTTCACCTGCTAACCTTCTTAATCAATAAATATCGGAACCTATAGTCATTGGCTCAATTTAAACAAACATTTTTTCCAATTAAAGGCTTTTTAATTGTCAGTTTGTTAAAGATTATTCACTGGTTGCCCGATTGCTTAACTGTTTACTTGGCGGGACGATTAGGTTTGTTGGTCTATTGGTTATCGGAGAAACGACGAGGTGTAATAAACACTAATTTAAAAATCGCGTTTCCTGAAAAGTCAGACAGCGAGCGTAAGCGCCTTGCCAAGCAAGCGAGTATTGCAAGTGGCAAGTTGTTAGCAGAGTTTGCCAAAGCATGGCTCGGTAGCAAAGCTGAGATCAAAGCAGAATTTACTCAAGTGGTGCAACGTGATTTGATTGATGCGTCGGTACAGAATAACCAACCGGTCATCATTGCTACTCCGCATATTGGTAATTGGGAGTATTTGGTTCAGTGGGTACAAATTCATTATGCTATGTTTGGTTTGTATAGTGCATCGCCCATCCCACAACTTGATCGTCTTATTTATCACGCGCGAAGTAAGTTTGGCTGTCAACCCTTTGCAGCCGATCAGCGCGGTGTTTTGAATCTACTCAGAAAATTAAAAGCGGGGGGCTTAATGGTAATTCTTCCGGATCAGGTGCCGCAAAAAGGTGCTGGAGTGCATGTTCCTTTTTTTGGTCAACCCGCCTATACCATGACTTTGCTGCATAAAATGATTCAGAAGACCGGTGCAAAACTACTGTTCGCCTATTGCATCAGAAACACTGAGCAACCCGGCTTTAGTTTACAAATCGAAGCCGCCGATTTTGACACTCAAGAAGCCAATGTGGAAGTGTTCAACACCGCGCTTAATCAACAGCTTG
Source organism: Kangiellaceae bacterium (assembly GCA_965230525.1). Taxonomy (GTDB): domain Bacteria; phylum Pseudomonadota; class Gammaproteobacteria; order Enterobacterales; family Kangiellaceae. The sequence continues at coordinate 767,491 of OZ246008.1, read as the reverse complement.
AGGGGATAATTCGAAAACATCCCGAGCAATACGTTTGGGACTATAAACGATTCAAAGCTCAACCAGACGGCAGCAAGCTATATCGCAAACCTTGATTTACGTTGGTGCTCGGTAATACTGGAGCATTCGATAATTCGACGAGAGACTTAATTGGATGAGCGAAAAGCTTTTTCTGACAGATTGAATGTCTTGCTTAATGAAAGCAAGCGTCGATATTTTCTAGCCAAATCGCCGCTTCTTCTTTTCCTGGAATGTTAAACAGCACCATGCTAATCACCCACTTTAACTGATCAAGATCGATCTGCTGCGGCGATTCAAGTGCCAGCACTCGATCAATCACGGCTTCTCGGCTGTGGCTGTCTAGCACCCCAACTTGTTCAAGAAAATAGAGAAATCCGCGCGCTTCTACGGAAAAATATTTGAGCTCGAGAGGATGGTATATCCGTGTTTGGGTAAGATTGCCGGCAACTGGCGCAAAAGACTCAGAGCTGGCGTCGATTAGTCCATCTAACCAATCTAAGGCAAAATCGATCTCGCCCGATTTAAAACCAACTTCTTTAAGTTCTGAGACTAATGAATGAGTCTCGTCGATGGCTACAAATGCATCGTCTTGAAAACGTTCGAAAATGTACTGCAATACATCCATCAATTCAGTTTTCATTGATATCCCCAAAAAACGAATTTTCATACTATTTGCGGTCTTTATGTTGATGTTTACAATCTCATGTAACCACCAGTGGTATTAGTGACCCAACCGTCTAGTTCCAATAATAACAGCATATTTGTCACGGATTCTAGGGGTAATTGCGTTCTCAGCATGATTGTGTCGAGGCTGGTGGTTTCATAATCAATTTGTTTAAGGAACTCTGTTGCCTGTAAATTGAGCTCAGGGCGAGTTTCGCTGACTAAAGTTTGACGCTGCGCAGACATCAGAGCAGGTAGTTCTTCCAATATGTCTTGGGCATTTTCGACTAATTTAGCGCCTTGTCGAATCAGTGCGTGGCAGCCACGAGCCATTGGGTTGGTGATAGTGCCTGGCACCGCAAACACTTCGCGCGCTTCTTCCATGGCAATATGCGCAGTAATGAGCGAGCCACTTTTTTTGGCGGCTTCAATCACTAAAGTTCCGAGACTCAAACCTGCGATAATTCGGTTGCGTTTGGGAAAGCTCCCAGCTGACACGCCTTCATAGGGAAAACACTCCGACACTAGCAAGCCTTGCTTTGCAATCGCATGTGCCAATTGTTTATGGCTGGCGGGGTAAACTCGTGCTAAACCGGTACCGGTAACGGCAATGGTGTACCCCTTATGCGCAAGCGCGGCGCGATGAGCCTCACCATCGACACCGAGCGCCAACCCGCTGGTGACGGTGAGGCCTTCGGCGACCAGCTGTTGGCAAAAGGTATGGGTGTTGGCGCTCCCCTGCGGGGTAGGCGAACGACTACCGACAACTGCAATTTGCGGAGAATGAAGTAATTCCAGATTACCCACCGCAAAAAGAAACAAAGGTGGCGTGGCGGTTTGCGCCAATAGGCTTGGATAGTGGGTCGAATCAAGCGGGATGACCCAATGGTTTGGGTGATCGAGCCATTCGAAGGTTTTTTCGAATGCCTGATCATCGACCGCCCTAAGTGCTTTAATTAGTTTATCGGTCAAGCCTGACTCTCTGAGGGCTTGGTCGCTTGCCTGCATCACCTTGGTAGGGTTACCAAAATAGCTTAATAATTTGCTCGCTCCGGTGGGGCCTACACCATTGATCGCTTTTAACCTAAATAGGTCGGTAAGTTCGGCTTGGCTGAGTGAATGCGCTGTTTTGGAACAAGATGAGGGGGTAGAACTATCAAGTTGTGCGGCCTGACTAGCAACCGAATTAGCCTGTTCGGCTAAGTCCGAGTCACTAGTAAGCTGTTGTTTGCCAGAGGTCGAGCTCATTGTAATCCCACTCCTTGGGATTTAGCACCGTTAACGTGCTGATCAGAAATGTCTCCAGTTTATAACGGTGTTTTTACATTGTCCATGGTATGGATGGTTCGATTTGCTTTGAGCACTAGGGCTAAGCTGACTTTTTCAAAGGTGCGGAAGATCATTAGTTGGCCTGCTTGTTCATCAGGTAAGGTCACTTTTTGCTTCTCGTTAGTCACACTTTCCTTTATTTTAGTCCACATGCCAACATTATCACTATCTCTGCGACGTTCAGTGGCTATCTTGTCGACGATTGTTTTACCACGTTGATAGATATCTAATACATGGCCCACTTCCATATTTTCTCGTTCACCGCGATTAATCACAACGATATCGAATTGGCCAATTTGCTCAACCCCGCCATAAACAGAAATGATTTGCCCACCGGCAAAGTTTTCAGGTGCTTTTGGGAAGTAAACAGGTCTAATTTGGTCATCATTAGTCGGCCATACTCGGTCACCCGTGCGTAATTCTTCGATAGAGCGCTTAACACGCAATACCGCTGGATCGCCAGATTGAATTTTTAGTCCCTCGCCTAAGTGAATGGCTTCTGTTCCAAGGTACTCACCACTTTGCGGATCAATGTAGTTTTCGCCAATCCGAAAGAAGGAGAAATTATCATTGGTTTGTTCCTCAATACCGCGCACATAAACTTTATGGTTTTGAGCGGCTAATAATCGTTCACTATCGCTTCCAACGAGGTAGGGAGCCATTTTCAGCTGTTCTTCATCAAGTACCCGAGCTGAAGTCAAAAAAGGTAATATGGCATCTAGTGGAATGGTAGTAATGGCTTGATTAGGGCCCAATTCACGCGCTCTCGGAGTGAGTTTAATGGTGCCGTTAGGTAACCGATTTGATTTGGTTATTCGCGGTTGTCCATCGACATAAACCAAGGACAATACATCGCCTGGAAAGATCAAATGCGGGTTATCGACTTGATCGTTAACATGCCAAATTTCTGGCCATAGCCAAGGCGACTTTAAAAAGGACTGAGAAATGTCCCAAAGGGTGTCTCCAGGTTGAACCACGTGAAATTCCGGGTGGTCTTCACGCAATTCTGCAGCGCCGCTGAATAGTGCTGAAAAGCTCAGCGCAGCTGAAATGAGACTAATGGTTAACTTTTTCATTCTCCGATTCCTTCGCAATTACTTGTGTTATTGCTTAAATAATAGATGAATTTTTGAGCGTTGCATCCATTTTAGCGCAAAATAAGTCACAAAACCCAGTATAAACTCTACAAATTTTCCAGTATGATCATAATCTTAGCAGTATTTCTTATGTTTTTACTATAACTTGCGTCACACACTATGGCTTTATTGAAAATTCTAGAATACCCCGATCCAAGGCTTAGAACCAAAGCGGTTCCAATTAATAGCTTTGAAAAACCTTTGCAAACTCAAATCGAAAACATGTTTGAAACCATGTATGCCGCGCCCGGTATCGGCTTGGCTGCGACTCAGGTGGATTATCATTATCAGTTATTTATTGTCGATGTTTCGGAAAATAAAGATAACCCATTAGTCTTTATTAACCCTGAAATCCTGGAATTACGAGGGGTTGAGGAGATGGAGGAGGGGTGTCTATCGTTTCCAGGGGTTTATGCCAAGGTTGAACGCGCTGACGCCCTCACTATTAAGGCGTTAGACCGGCACGGTAAAGAATTTACCATGGATGCCGATGGGCTACTTGCGGTCTGTATCCAACATGAGCTAGATCATTTGCAAGGCAAGCTATTTGTCGATTACTTGTCGGCATTGAAGCGGCAACGAATCAAGAAAAAACTTGAAAAAGAGCAAAAAGCCAAAGCAACCAGCGGAATGTAGCCGTTAATTATTGCCTATTGTGCTATCCGGTGCGCTGTCCCGTGTGGTACTCGATGTGGCTCCGTCGCGGCACCAATTGCGGTGTTATTCGTGGCGCCATTAGGCTGTTAGGCTCGCAATGCGATAGATTGCTCAAGACGCTGCGGTTTACCAGCTAATATTTTATCAAATAAGATTTTTCTCGAGATACAACTAGATATGTCATCATCCCATTCACCTCGGATTATTTTTGCCGGCACCCCGGAGTTTTCTGCCGGTATTCTTAAATCACTGATTGAACAGGGTCACAATATCTGTGCGGTCTATTGCCAACCTGATCGTCGCGTGGGGCGCGGTAAAAAGTTAGCCGCGGGGCCTGTGAAGCAACTTGCGCTTGAGCATCAAATTCCAGTCGAACAGCCGCTAAACTTTAAGCTTCAAGATGATCAACAGGCACCAACAGCCTTGCAAACACTGACATCATATCAAGCTGACTTAATGATCGTTGTGGCTTATGGTTTGCTTTTACCTAAAACGGTATTGGAAACGCCACGTTTTGGCTGTGTCAATATCCATGCGTCGTTACTGCCTCGATGGCGTGGCGCTGCGCCTATTCAACGCGCTATTCAAGCCGGTGATATAAAAACTGGAGTTACCATAATGCAAATGGATCAAGGTTTGGATACCGGGGCAATGTTATTAAAACAGGATTACACTCTTAAACAAGACGAAACTGGCGCGAGTTTGCATGATCAACTGGCCGAGTTAGGTTGTTCGGCCATTAAGGAGTTTTTAGCCAGTTTTAATACTCAGTCTGGTTCATCGTTTGCGCCTGGTGAGATACAGCAAGATGATTTAGCTTGTTACGCTCACAAGTTGAGTAAAAGTGAGGCGGAAATCGACTGGCATGAGTCGGCAACCACGATTGAACGCAAAATTAGAGCATTTAATGCTTGGCCTGTTGCCTTTACTTATGCTGGGCCGCACCGTATCAGAGTGTGGCAAGCAGCGCTCTGCAAACCGCTCGATAAATCGCCAGAACAAGGGTTCAAGCCGGGACAAATAATAGAAATCGGTAAACAACAGATTATTGTTGCTTGCGGCGATGGTCAGGTTTTGGCACTTAATTATTTACAAGCCGATGGCAGCCGAGCAATGAGTGTGGCGGAAATCCTCAATTCAAAACGCAGTTGGTTTAGCGAAATTGAGTGTCTCGGAAAGGCTTCAACGGAAAGTTAAATACTATGTCTAAAAAACCAACCAAATTAATCAAATCTTCACGGCAGTTGGCGTGTCGTTGGTTAACGTTGGTGGTTAGCGATGGGCGTTCAGTCAATGATTTGCTAGCGCGTCACGATCTTTGTCAACAGCTTTCATCGTCCGAGCAAGCATTTGCTAAGCAAATTTTGTTTGGCAGTTTGCGCTATTTTCATCAGTTAAAAGCGATTTTAGATCAGTTGGTAGAAAAGCCATTAAAGCAAAAAGACCAAGATGTGCAGGTGGTATTGATCATGGGGATTTATCAACTCAGATATCTCTCGGTGCCAGATCATGCAGCTATTTCTGAAACTGTGGAATTGACTAAAACGATTGGTAAATCATGGGCTTCCGGTCTGGTTAATGGGTGTTTGAGGAACTATCTCCGACAATTGCCGGCAATCGAAACTAAATTAGCCAAAGCCAAAACCTATCTTTATTCGCATCCCAATTGGCTAATCAAACAATTTGAATCGGATTGGGGTGAGCGTGCATCTGCGATACTTGAGGCTAACAATCAGCAAGCACCGATGTGTCTGCGGGTTAATCAACAAAAGATCACTCGTGCTGACTATTTGACTGAACTCGCCGAAAATTCTATTCAAGCCAGCGCTCATCCGCTTGCTTCGGACGCCGTGGTATTAGCCTCCGCTTGTGATGTTTATCAGTTGCCAGGCTTTGAGCAAGGCAAAGTCACGGTACAAGATGCCGCAGCCCAACTACCGGTTGAGTTGATGGATTTAAAACCGGGTTTAAAAGTGCTCGATGGTTGTGCCGCTCCCGGAGGGAAAACCACGCATATTCTGCAGCGACAGCCTACTACCCAGTTAGACTCGGTCGAAATGTCTGAAAAGCGTCTGCCTCGTATTCGCCAAACGTTGCAGCGACTTGGATTCGACTGTCGACTCCATTGTGCCGATATTTTGCAACATGCCCAATGGTGGGATGGACAACTGTTTGACCGAATACTAATTGATGTTCCTTGCTCCGCGAGTGGCGTGATTAGGCGGAACCCTGATATTAAACTGCACCGTTTAAAAACGGACATTGCTGCGCTGGTCAAATTACAGGCTGAGATACTCTCCAGCAGTTGGCAATTACTAAAACCGGGCGGACGACTGGTCTACGCCACCTGTTCGGTCTTTAAAGCGGAAAATCAAAAACAAATTGAAGCATTCTTAGCTGAGCATTCGGCTCACTTAGTTTCATTGCCAGCCAGCCTTGAAACTCAACTCAATCGTGAGGCAAGTGTTGGCTACCAATTATTTCCAGGTGAGTTGATGATGGATGGGTTTTACCTGTGTGCTTTGGAAAAGCCCAGCTAAACGGTTTTTTTATGCAATTTTGCCCGATTGGGTGTATGGTTACGCTGTTAGCAGGTTGAGTATAATAACGTATGAAAATAATTATTTTAGGGGCTGGGCAAGTTGGCGGTACGTTGGCAGTCAGTCTAGCCGGGGAAGACAATGATATTACCCTGGTAGATACCAATCCTAAAAAGCTCAGAGCCCTCCAAGATCAACTCGATCTTCGTACCATTGTCGGTTATGGCTCACATCCGCATATTTTGCGCCAAGCCGGGGCAGAAGATGCCGATATGGTGATTGCTGTTACTAATAGCGATGAAACCAATATGATCGCATGCCAAGTTGCTTATTCGGTTTTTAATACACCAACCAAAATCGCGCGAATACGCTCGCCGCATTACCTTAAAGAAAAAACCTTATTCAATTCAGATAATTTGCCCGTTGACGTGGTTATCAGCCCTGAACAGTTAGTGGTAAAACATATTCACCGGCTGATAGAAAATCCAGGCGCATTGCAGGTTATGGATTTTGCTGAAGGCTTACTTCGCTTGGTGGCGGTAAAAGCCTACTACGGTGGTTTGCTAGTTGGTAATACTTTATCAACCCTGCGCTCGCATATGCCCAACATTGAAGCTAGGGTGGCCGCCATTTTCCGACGCGGTAAAGCCATTATGCCAACGGGTGATACTGTCATTGAGGCGGATGATGAAGTATTTTTCATTGCTGCTAGTCATCATATTCGACAAATAATGGGTGAGCTGCAAAAACTAGAAAACCCCTATAAAAAAATAATGATTGCGGGTGGCGGAAATATCGGTCGAGGCTTGGCGCGCGCCTTACAAGATAAATACTACGTAAAGCTGTTGGAAATGAACGCCAAACAAGCCATGGCCATCAGTGATGATTTGGATGACACCATTGTGTTGCATGGCGACGCCAGCAATCAGCAGCTATTGATCGATGAAAACATTGATCAAATGGACGTTTTCATAGCGGTCACCAATAAAGATGAAGCCAATATTATGTCGGCAATGCTGGCAAAACGACTTGGTGCGCGGAAAACCATGGTACTGATCAATCGACCCGCCTATACCGATCTGTTGCAAGGCAATGAAATTGATATTGCGGTTTCACCGCAATCTACCACTACCAGTATATTACTCACCCACATTCGACGCGGTGATGTCGCCAATGTGTATACCCTTAGACGTGGCGCGGCTGAAGCGATGGAAGCGATTGCACATGGCACTGAAGATACTTCCAAAGTAGTTGGCCGAGCGATTGGCGAAATTGATTTACCCAAAGGCACAACGATTGGTGCAATTGTGCGAGGTGAAAAAGTGATTATTGCTCATCACAACATTGTTATTCAGTCTGACGACCATGTCATTTTATTCTTAGTCGATAAAAAATATGTCGGTGAAGTGGAGCGACTGTTCCAAGTCGACCTTACTTTTTTCTAGTCGCTAATGATTAGTTATTCTTGCAGCAAATTGGGATCGTTGATTTACTAAATGCAAACTCAAGTCATCATCAGAATTTTAGGCATTTTGCTAATGATTTTTAGTTTAGCCATGGTGCCGCCCATTATTGTTTCATTCCAGTTTGGTGATGGGGGTGGACTGGCGTTTTTTACCGCATTTGTTATAAGTTTGCTGCTAGGGCTAATCTTGTATTTGCCACGCAAAGACGCCCGTGGAGAGTTACGTACTCGTGATGGATTCTTAGTGGTTATCTTGTTTTGGGGCGTGCTTAGTTTTATGGGAGCGGTGCCACTGTATTTAGGTGACATTCCTAATTTTGGAATTTCCGATGCGGTATTCGAATCATTCTCAGGATTGACCACAACCGGTGCGACGGTGATTTCCGGACTCGATAGCCTGTCACATTCTATCCTTTTTTATCGCCAACAACTGCAGTGGATGGGGGGAATGGGGATCATCGTTTTGGCGGTTGCTGTTTTGCCAATGCTTGGTATTGGTGGAATGCAACTGTATCGCGCGGAAACTCCCGGCCCCGTAAAAGATGCTAAGTTAACACCTCGAATCGCTGGTACAGCCAAAGCACTGTGGTATATCTATTTTGGCTTGACGGTAGCCTGTGCGCTGAGCTATTGGTTTGCCGGCATGACACTATTTGATGCCATTAGTCATAGCTTTTCAACTATTGCGATTGGTGGATTTTCTACCCATGACAAAAGCATTGGTTGGTTTAATAGCACCGAAATCGAACTGATTTGTAGCGCGTTTATGCTGATTGCCGGGGTTAACTTTTCTTTGCACTTTGTAGCCGTGAGACGGCTTAGTTTGAGTTCTTATTTTAATGACACTGAGTTTAAGGTTTACGCTTCGATCTTGCTTTCGGTGATTTTAATTGCGATTGCGATTCTGGTTTATCATGAACATTATGACTTTTCTGAGGCGGTGGTTAAGTCGATTTTCCATACCATTTCCATAGGCACTACCACAGGCTTTGCGACGGATGATTTTACCTTGTGGCCTATTTTCTTACCGGTCTTACTCATTTTTATCAGCTTTATCGGCGGCTGTGCTGGCTCTACGGGTGGCGGCATGAAAGTTATTCGCGTTTTGCTATTGTTTAAACAAGGCACGCGAGAAATTAAGCGATTAATCCATCCCAATGCTATCTTTAAAATAAGGATCAGTGGAACCGCAGTGCCCGAGAAAATCGTAGAATCGGTGTGGGGCTTTTTTGCGACTTATATTGTTTTATTTTTTATCTTTATGCTGATTTTAATGGCGGATGGTCATGACCAAATCACCGCTTATTCAGCGGTTGCGGCTTGTATGAACAATTTGGGCCCAGGGTTAGGTGAAGTCGCGGCAAATTATTCCAGCCTGAGCGACCTTTCTAAATGGGTGCTCAGTTTAGCGATGCTGTTTGGCCGATTAGAAATATTTACGTTGTTGGTGCTATTTTCTCCTGATTTTTGGCGAAGTTAAACTAATCAAGAGAGTACATCTGGCAAATTTATGACAGGAGTAAACACATGAAAAAATTAATAACAGCGATCTTTATGCTGGTGAGCGTTAACCTCGCGGCCGATGAAGATCTAATCCTTAAAGAAATTTCAGAACAATATGTGAAGCTCGTTCTGGCGATGGGAGTTCATGATCCTGCTTACGTGGATGCCTACTATGGGCCAAAAAACTGGCGCACAGAAGCAAATGAGAAAAAAGTGCCTTTAAAAAATATTATTTTGGCTTCGCGTTTTTTAATCGACAACATTGAAGGTGCTTATTCTGAAGATGAAATGCTGAATCTTCGGCTCAAGTATTTGGATGTGCAACTATCAGCGTTACATTCCAAAGCCATCATGCTAAAAAATGACTTACGGCTGAGTTTTGATGAAGAAAGCAAAGTGCTCTATAACACCAAAGCCCCTGAGCATAAGCTAAGTGATTTTGATCAAACTCTGGCAGAGTTAGATAAACTGTTGCCGGGTGAGGGCCCTCTCAGTGAGCGAGTTGATGCCTTTAAAGCTAAATTTATTATCCCTAAAGATAAGTTAAAAGCTATTTTTGATGTAGCCATTGCCGAGTGTCGAAAGCGTACACAGCCTTTTGTCGACCTATTGGATGGTGAAAACTTTAAACTTGAATTTGTCACCGATAAACCCTGGAGTGGCTACAACTGGTACAAAGGCAATTCCTTTTCATTAATTCAGGTTAATACTGAACTACCGATTGATATTTCGCGTGCCGTTGACCTAGGTTGCCATGAAGGTTATCCGGGACATCACACCTACAATGCGCTGTTAGAAGCGAATTTAGTGAAGCAGCGTGGATGGATTGAGTTCAGTGTGTATGCGTTGTTCTCACCACAATCAGTGATTGCAGAAGGTAGTGCAAATTATGGGATCGAAATGGCATTCCCCGGTGATGAAAAAATTAAATTTGAGAAAGAAAAGCTGTTTCCAATGGCAGGCATTGACCCTAAACTTGCGGACGATTTTGCGGCGTTTAATAAATTGAAGGCCAAACTTAGCTACGCTGGAAATGAGGTAGCAAGACAATACTTAAACAAGCAAATTGACCGCGCCGAAGCGGTCAAGCTGTTGCAAAAATATACCCTATCAAGTGCAGAAAAAGCCGATCAACGAGTCGATTTTTATGAAGCCTATGGTGCTTACGTGATCAATTATAATTGGGGCAAAGACTTGGTTAAAAAATGGGTGGAGTCTGGCCCTGATCAATCGGTACAAGGCCGTTGGAAGCGCTTCTCTCAATTGCTATCATCGCCTCGACTACCCTCTACACTTAAATAGCAATATTTCGATTATGGTTAAATCTGTCGACCCAAAAAATCAAACAATGGTTACTTCGCCTTGCATAAGTAACTGTTGTCTTGACCATGATGATGTCTGTATGGGATGTTTTCGTCACATCGACGAAATTACTGGTTGGCACAGCGCAGATAATCAGCGGCGTCGACAGATATTAGAAAATACTGAACAGCGCCGTGTAGCAAAGTCAGGTTAAATTTGGTCATCGCTGTTAGCGACTTATTGCGAGTATCTATTCGTGAGTCGCGCTTAATTTAAAGTATTAAGTCCTCGCTCCCAAATTTAGTGTCTGTATCGTCTAATTTTGCTGAAACGCTTTGCGCGATTTGTTGTTGACTGGATTAAATGCTCCTTCGTTTTCAACTTTTCTTATAAAACTACGTAGGCCGACTTCCGCTTCACGCATGGTGGCAAAAGGGCCAACCATTTCACCTTCTCTAATTCTAAAATAGACGCCATCAGAGGCGATCAGAATCCGATTGGTCCGATTAAAAAATGTACCCGGAAAATAACCATTTTTGCGGTTTGCGTTTACCATTTCTTATTATTCCTGCAACTGTCCGATACGATGTGGAGGCGCATTGTACGGATCTGTCCCATCTGAGTAAGTAAGTCGACGCAGCGGATTGTTGTGCGAGATCGACTATTTGAATTTGAGAGATCGGCAATCCACCAGCAAAGAATTTAGCTATTTGATGGCAAATCGGCTTTCAAAGCCAACTGTAGTAAATAAAAATTGAGGAAATAATTTTCCCCGATAGGAGCAATCGCTATTTTTTATAGGTGTCTGATAAATAAGTAAATTTAAGTAGATGTAAGAGCGCCTAAGGGGAGGTTTTGATGGCTTTCATTTGGCTAGAATTTTAGTGAAGTGCAAAAATATAGTTGACCTTATATGGCAAATCCCTTAGTTTAATGTAAGCGCTTACAAAAGGCGCGATTTGCCCATGCTTTTTTTTGGCTTCTCGTGAAAGCGCTTACATTTTCCTAACTAAAATAGTATAGTAATAAAACGGGGTAGAAATCGTGGGAGCGGAACCATATGAAAAATAAAAAGTTTAATAAAACGCCTATAGCGGCTAGTCTGTCGCTGATTTTAGGTTCGCTTGCAGCCAATCCTGTATATGCTGCAGAAGAGGAAGGCAGTAGTGCAGAAGATGAGCAAGTCGTTGTAATCACGGGGATCCGTGGCAGTTTAGTGAGCTCGATGAATCGTAAACGTGATGCGATTGGGGTGGTTGATGCAATAACCGCAGAGGATATCGGTAAATTCCCCGACACGAATTTAGCAGAATCGTTACAGCGCATTACCGGGGTTTCCATCGACCGTAAAAATGGTGAAGGTAGCCAAGTCACAGTTCGAGGCATCGACCCACAGTACAATATGATTACTCTGAATGGTCGAACCATGCCTAGCTCTTCGCTACCGCTCGGTGGCGGCGCTTCCGACACCAGAGCTTATAGCTTCGAAAACCTATCGTCGGATGCGGTGCAGTCCTTAGAAGTTTATAAAACAGGCAAAGCGCATATTTCCTCGGGTGGTCTTGGCGCTACCGTTAATATCAATACCGCAAAACCATTAGACAATCCCGGATTCAGAGCTGCGGTGGGCGGCAAATTAGTAAATGACTCAACGGTGATTGAAGGATCGGATTTTACCCCTGAAGTTTCGGGGATTTTGAGCTGGACCAATAACGATGAAAAATTCGGTTTTTCGATTAACGCCAATATTTCCAAACGTGATAGCGGTGTGGTTGGCGCATCTGTTGATCAATGGCGCTCTGGCGCATGGGATGGCACCGTTCCAGATATGGACCCAGCAAATCCGACCGAATTTATCAATGAGCCTGCGGCCGGAGCGACTTACGCTCTGCCTTCCAATTTAATTTACTACATGGCTGATCGCGAAAGAGAGCGTAAGAACGCGCAATTAACTTTCCAATTTAAGCCAGCGAACAACATGACCGCGACGCTAGATTATACCTACTCTAATCTTTATCAAAATGAAGAGCGCTCTGAGCTTTCTATTTGGTATGCAGAATATAAAGACTCATTAACCTTTGATAATGGCGTCAGTCAAACGCCTATACGTTATCGCGAAGAGCGGAATGCGTTGGCGCCAAGAGATATTGCGGTTGCGCAAATAAATCAAAACTTTGAAACCGATAGTGACTCAATTGGTTTCAATCTGGATTGGGAAGTCAGCGATAATTTTGGTTTGTCATTTGACCTTCATGATTCATCATCAGAAACCACACCCACCAAGGGTTATGGAAACTTTCTAAAAGTTGGCCTTGGGGCTAATGTGATCGCGGCACAAGGTGCTGATTACACCAATAGCTTACCAATTATGAACGTTCGTTTTGATGATTGTAATGCCGCTATTGGACTGAATTGTAATAATAGTTTTGATCAAGACGATATCGGTACCTCGATTCAGCAACGTGCTTACTCAGAAAATCTAAGTGAAATCACTCAGGCTAAAATTGATGGTTCTTATGAGCTTGATTCTTTTAGTATCGATTTTGGTGTCGAATCTCGCTCAATGTCGAACCATTCAATTCAATCGAACATTAATGACACCATGGGTAACTGGGGTGTTGAAAATCCAGGTGAATTACCTGCAGGATTCTTAACGCCGGTAGATTTTGCATCACAGTTTGATGACTACAATACCGCTGGTGCATGGACTCAAGGATTTAGAGGCGACGCGGCAATGATGGGCGCGTGGGCGGCGGAGCTTTATAACTTTGCTTTCAACCGCAATCCTAATGAGCAAACTAACCGGTTAATCGAAGAAGACGTTAACTCGATTTACGCTTCGTTTGATTTTAGTGGTGATCTTGGACAAAAACCTTACAACTTAGTAGTGGGTTTCCGCTATGAAGATACTACCTCTAAATCAACCGCAAATGTAGCCTTCCCAGTTCATGTGTTGTGGGAAAGTAACAATGACTTTCGGGTGATTAATGGTTCGCCTGACGATAAAACAAATTTTACCGTCGAGAATGATTACGATCATTTCTTACCAAGTTTAGATTTTGATATTGAGCTACAAGACGATTTAATCGGACGATTCTCATACAGTAAAACCATTGCTAGACCGACTTTTGGAAACTTAAGCGCCGCTGCCACAGTGACTGGTGGGCCGCCCGCGCCAAGTATTTTAGGAAGTGGTTTACCGGGCAGTGCCAGCAGTGGTAATCCTAACTTGGTTCCGTTGGAGTCCACCAATTATGATATTTCATTGGAGTGGTACTTTGATGATGCCAGCTATGTTTCGGCCGGTTACTTCAAAAAAGATGTTGAGAACTTTATTGGTACAGGACCCATCGTACAAAACTTTTACGGTTTGCGCGACGCGAGTGCCGGGCCTCGAGCGCAGCAAGCGATTGCTGACCTCCAAGACCTTGGTATTAGTGTGAATGAAACTAATCTATTCTCAATGATGGCTGCCAATCAACTGGGAGTCGCCTTTGATTCGATGACCGCTAATGAATATGAGGCAGCGGTGGATGTTGTGCCTAACGCAGATGACCCGCTGATGCAGTTCCTTTTCCAAGCTCCTGTGAATAACAAAGAAGCAACGATTGATGGTTGGGAGCTAGCGGTTCAGCACTTCTTCGGTGATTCTGGATTTGGGATTCAGGGTAACTATACCTTAGTCGATACCGATGCCGAGTTTGATCTTGCTGCGGCACCAGACGTTACTCAATTTGCCTTAGTGGGAGTAAGTGATACCGCTAACTTAGTGCTAATGTATGAGAAAGACAATTGGCACGGTCGACTGAGTTATAACTGGCGAGACAAATTCCTGAATAATGCGGCTATTTATAATTCTGAGCCCGAGTTTGTCGAAGCTTATTCGCAAATCGACTTTAGTGCAGGTTATCAGTTTAATGATGATTTATCGTTTAATTTTGAAGTAATTAACTTAACCGAAGAAAATCGTCGGACTCATGGAAGAACTCAAGCACAACTATGGCGTATGGAGCAGTTTGGTAAACGGTTTAGTATTGGCGCTCGCTATACTTTTTAATCCATACTAAAAAGAACAGATGTCGTCAAAAACCGCTAAATCACTGGAATAGGTTTAGCGGTTTTTTATTGGGTTTACTAATGGCTTAAACTATGAAAACATGGCGGAATTAAATCAATTTTTTGGCTAGTAATAATTAACTAACCAAAAAGAGAGATCCAATCAAGCCTGTGATCAATTAAAACTAACCAAAGTAAAACGCCAACCAAGAGAAGTAAAATGACCAACTACCAAGTATTAAATACGCAAGCCCATAAAAATCTAACAGTCAGAACCGATTATTCTACCGGGTTCGGTGACAAAGTTTCTAATGTCACTACCTTTCCGACAGAATTTGGCAATGTGCAAAACGAATACCCCATTTTGTTTAGAAAGCACCCAGAAACTGGCGAGTTTGGTGCATTTGTTATGCTTGGTTTTAGTAGTGGCGAAAACTTGTATTTGACTGATAAAGGTTGGGATGCGGATTACGTGCCTGCAGCGATTGCTAGAGGGCCATTCTTAATCGGATTCCAAAACCAAGAAAGCCAAGGAAAAAGTGCTCAAGAGCCTATCATTAATATTGATATGGATTCTCCGCGAGTCACGATGGAAGGAGGAGAGCGATTGTTTGATGATGAAGGAAATCAAACGCCTTACTTCAATAATATTCAAAAAATATTGGCGGGCATTCACAAAGGTGTTGAGTATTCCAAACTGATGTTTAAAGAATATCTAGAGCTAAACCTAATTGAGCCAGTCACCATTGATGTTGAATTTGTTAATGGTGAAAAAGTAAAAATAGATGAATGCTATACCATTCATGAAGAGCGGCTAAAAGATTTGGATGGCGCCAACTTAGAAAAACTCAGCAAATCTGGATTATTGCAGGCAGCTTACATTGTGATTGCTTCAATTAATAATTTAAAGCGCCTTATTCATAAAAAGAACAAACAAATTACTCAACAATCATAAATCAACCAATGAGCGAGAAGGTAATCATTGAGCAGTGAAAAAATACAAAAAATAGTTATTGCTGGTGGCGGCAGTGCCGGATGGATGGTTGCTGCTGCATTGACTAAGTTGCTTGGCAAAAATTTAGATATTAGTTTAATCGAGTCTGAAGAAATTGGTCGAATCGGAGTGGGTGAAGCGACTATTCCGCCGCTAAGAGTATTTAATCAATTACTTGGTATTGATGATCAAGAGTTTATGTCGAGTTGTCAGGCAACATTTAAACTAGGCATAGAATTCCAAAATTGGGGCCGAAAAGGTGATAGCTACATTCATTCTTTTGGTGAAACCGGTAAAGTCTGTTGGGCGGGTGAATTTCAGCATTTTTGGTTAGCAGGTCAACGTCGAGGTCGAACCGAAAAATTTGGCGATTATTGTGTCGAACTGAAAGCAGCCGAAGCAGGAAAATTTGGACATACTCAAGATACCCAACTTAACTATGCCTATCATCTTGACGCTGGCCTTTACGCAGAGTTTTTGAAAAAATTTGCCATCAAGCACGGTCTTAAAAGAATAGAAGGTACCATTTCTGAGGTTGCCACTAATCCACATTCTGGCTTTATTGAAACATTAAAACTCACCAATGATGAAGTGATCAGCGGCGATTTATTTATAGACTGCACAGGCTTTGCTGCGCGTCTCATCGAAGGCACTTTAAATACTGGCTTTGAAAGCTATGCACACTTGCTACCCTGTGACTCCGCCGTAGCCGTTCAAACTGAAAAATTTGGCCAGCCGCGTCCGTACACTCAATCGATTGCACATGATTTTGGTTGGCAATGGCGAATTCCACTACAGCATCGTGTAGGTAATGGTTTAGTTTTTTGTAGTCGATATGCCAGCAATGAGCAAGCAGTTGAGACCTTGATGAACGCTTTGGAAAGCAAAGCTATTACCGAGCCAAAGGTATTCAAATACAACACAGGCAAGCGCATTAAAGGTTGGAACAAAAACTGCGTTGCTATCGGTTTGGCCAGTGGCTTTTTGGAGCCGGTAGAATCTACCGCGATTCATCTTATTATGGCAGCAGTGGTTCGGTTAATGAGATTGTTCCCGCATGATGGCATATCGCAAGTTAATATTGATGAATACAATCGTCAATACAGCAATGAAATGGAACGGATCAGAGACTTTATCATTCTGCATTACAAAGCAACCGAAAGGGAAGATACTCCGTTTTGGGCGTATTGTAAGCATATGGAAATACCGGACACTCTCGCCCATCGAATGAATTTATTTAAAGACACTGCGCGAGTTTGTATTACAGACACCGAGCTGTTTAAAATTGATTCTTGGACCCAAGTGATGATTGGCCAAAGAATTATTCCGCAAAACTATCACCAAATAGTCGACATGATGTCAGACCAAGAGCTCGACCGGTTCTTGAATGGCTTAAAAAGCAGTGTCGAAAACAAAGTAGCACAAATGCCCACGCATCAGGCTTTTATTGACCAATATTGCAAAGCGCCTGCAATTTAATTTTACTTTGATTCAGATAATTTCGGTGTATTCGATAATAGGTCAAAGCGATAAAAAATGTAAGCGCATACATTGTAATAAGAAAGTGAATGGCAATAACAAGGTGATTGATGAAACAAACTATCAACATGATTAAACTCTCACTCAGCGAAAAACTCGGTTACGCGTGTGGTGATGTCGCCTCTAATTTTTATTGGCGAATGTTTGATGTTTTTCTGTTTATTTTTTACACCGATGTGTTTGGCATTCCAGCAGAAATTGTCGGTACGATGTTTTTGGTCACTCGACTCATTGACGCGTTTAGTGACCCGTTAATGGGCGCACTTGCGGATCGTACCAAAACAAAATTTGGTAAGTTTAGGCCTTATCTACTTTGGGGCATATTGCCGATCACCGCTGCAGGTATTTTGACCTTCACTGTGCCGGATCTAACCCAACAAGGAAAAGTAATTTGGGCATTCGCCACTTATGTTTTTATGATGCTCGCGTACACTTTCATTAATGTGCCTTACGGTGCGCTATTAGGCGTCATTACCAGCGACTCACAACAAAGAACAACACTTACCAGTTTTCGATTTATTGGCGCGTTTACTGGCGGAACCTTAGTTGCTTACTTTACTTTAGATCTTGTTGCATGGTTAGGAAATGGTAATGAGCAATTAGGCTGGCAATTAACGATGGCGCTTTACGGTGCAGTGGCCGCAATACTTTTTGTAATTTCATTCCTTACCACCAAAGAAAGAGTACAACCCATTGTTGAACAGAACACCCCAATTTTACGCGATCTTAAAGACTTAATTGGTAATAAGCCTTGGCTGATTCTCTTTAGCTTAGCGTTAGTCATAATGCTCACCATCACTTTACGAGGAAGCAGCGGAACTTTCTATTTTAAATATTTTGTCGGGCGAGAAGACCTAATTGGCGCATTTACCACCGCCTATATGTTATCGCTAATGGTTGGTGCGGCGATTACCCCCTTGTTAACCCAGCTTGTCGACAAGCGAAAGTTGTTAGTGATCTTGATGGGGTTGGTGGCATTGCTATCTGGAATATTCTATTTGGTCCCAAAGGATAATTTAACAGCGATTTTTACATTACAGATTTTAATAGGAATATCCCTCGGCCCAAAATCGCCGTTGGTATTTTCAATGTATGCAGATACAGCTGATTATTCAGAATGGAAAAACGGTCGACGTGCCACAGCAATGGTGTTCTCGGCTGCGTCATTTTCTCAGAAGTTGGGTGGTGCGCTTGCCGGTGCAATAATGGGTTGGCTGTTAGCCAGCTTAGGATATGTCGCCAATCAAATCCAAAACGATGCTTCCGAGCATGGTATTTTGTTGTTGATGACCTTGATCCCCGGTTGCTTTGCATTGTTGGCAGCTTTCGTTGTTTATTATTATCCTCTTGGCCAGCAACAACTTAAGCAAATCCAAGCAGAATTAACATTGCGTAAACTAAGTGGTGGAGTTGAAAACAGTGCAACAGACTGACCTCTATCAACTTAATCATGATAACGGCGATATCACTCTTTACTCGCCGACTAAGCTTTCAAAAGCCAGTGGCTATTTGTGGAATAAAAACCTACTGGTCCAAGCAACCTGTCGAGGGTTTGTTAATGCTCAATTTATGCAGCCAGAACCGGCCAAGTATTCGAAAGGCCCTTGCTTAGAAGCAACCAGCTTTATGCAACCCGAACCTCATTATTATGCACATCACCCGGGTAGATTTTTTTATATTAAGGACGAACAAGATAAACAAAGTGCGCAATTGTTTTCGGTGCCCTATGAGCCAGTGAGAGTAAAACTTGAACATTTTGAATTTCAAGTTACGCAAACCGAAATTAATTGGGTCGTTGAACACCAATCGCTGCGAATAGAATTGACACTCTCGATCCCAACAGAAGATCCTATTGAAATTTGGGATTATAAAATTATTAATCTTAGTCAGAGCGAAAGAAAAATTTCTATCTATCCGTGTTTTACTATTGGTTATATGTCTTGGATGAACCAGTCTGCCAATTACAGTATAAAAAATAATGCAATTGTTGCCTCTAGTGTGACACCCTATCAAAAATTGACAGACTATCCGAAACAAAAAAAATTCAAAGACAAAACATTCTTGGCGTCGGAGAATAAGATTACTTCTTATTGTGCGAATCAAGCAAAATTTGAAGGGGAAGGTGGTCTGAGTCGGCCTGATGAATTAAATTCCGAGATTCTCTCAAGTGCTAATGCGCAATATGAAGTGCCGATTGCGACATTTCAATTTCGTAAAAAATTGGCGTCTCAAGAAGCGCTATCGAATCGGCTACTGTTTGGCCCAGTTTTTGAAGAGTCTGAAATTGATGTGTATCGAAATCGCTACTTTTCTAATCCAAGGCGACGCACTGACAATAAGCAAAGTTTACGCCAAGAATACCGGCGTTATCTAAGCCCAGCAAAAGGTTGTCTAACTATTCAAACAGCCGATTCAGAGTTGGACCATTTTGTTAATTATTGGCTACCGCGCCAAGTATTTTATCACGGTGATATTAATCGCTTAACCAATGATCCGCAGACGCGCAACTATCTGCAAGACCATATGGGCATGAGCTACTTGGACTCTATGGTTGCCAAAGAGGCGTTCATTAATGCTTTGCGTCAGCAAAAATCAAATGGTGAAATGCCGGATGGCATCTTATTGCATCCGGATGCGGAGTTAAAATACATTAATCAAATTCCTCACGCTGACCATAGTGTGTGGCTGCCAATTTGTTTATCTAGTTATTTGCGCGAAACAAATGATTTTGAATTTTTAGCCACCGAAATCGAATTCTCGGACGATAAAAAAGCGCTACCTATCTATCAACATATTGACCAAGCGATGGATTACTTACTTAATGCTCGAGATCACAGAGGGCTTAGCTTAATCCAACAGGGTGATTGGTGTGATCCAATGAATATGGTCGGGGCAAAAGGCAAAGGGGTTTCATCTTGGTTAACCATGGCGACGTCGTATGCAATTCTGACATGGTCAGAAATATGTGAGGCATTAGGTCGAATAGAAAAAGCCAATGAATTGCGTTCACAAAGCCACCAACTTAATCAGTTAGTTAATCGTTTTTTTTGGCAAGAAAAATGGTACGCACGAGGCATCACAGATAACGGAGAATTATTCGGAGTTGAGCAAGAGCAACAGGGTAGTATTTACCTAAATCCACAGAGTTGGTCAATGCTGTGTCAGTCGATTTCAACGGAGCATACTTCCATGCTAATTGATCAGATTCAACAACGCTTAAAAACCCCTTTTGGTCCTATGATGTTGGCACCAAGTTATACGGAGATGGATGAGCGTATTGGTAGGCTTACTCAAAAATCTCCAGGAGTTGCAGAAAATGGTTCTGTTTATAATCACGCGGCCGTTTTTTATGCTTTTGCACTGTACAAACAAAATCATGCCGAACAAGCTTTTCATGTGTTAAAGCAAATGTTGCCCAACACCAAGGATGCAGAAAAAAGGGGGCAATTGCCTAATTTTATTCCTAATTACTATCGTGGTGCCTACCATCAATATCCAGAGCATGCAGGTCGTTCTAGTCAATTATTTAATACTGGAACAGTCAGCTGGTACTATCGTTGTGTCATCGAAGAGTTGTTTGGTTTGTATGGTGACTCACAAGGGTTGGTTGTTGCACCTAAATTTCCTAGAGACTGGCGATCGGTTCAAGCAACGCGACGATTTCGCGGCGCGGAATTTAAGTTCGACTTTCAGGGGGCGACATCAATTCAAGAATTACAAGTAATTGTTGATGGTAAACTAATGGACTCTAATCAAATAAAAGGCATCGAAGCGGGCCGTTGCTATCAAGTTACGGTTAACTTCCCGGTGAGCTGATGATCGATTGCATTTCAAATGAAGGAATAATGAGGCCTTTTCTATTCATTGTGATGGGAGTAAGTGGTAGTGGAAAATCTACCATTGCGCACCAACTCGCCAAGCTTAATTCATTTCATTATGTTGAGGCTGATGATTATCATACAGAACAGGCAAAGCAGAAAATGGCGAAAGGTATTGCGCTTGATGACAATGACAGACTACCATGGATAGACAGCATGTGTATTACTTTGGAAACCTTAGTTGAGTCAAAGACTAATTGCTTTGTTGCTTATTCCGGGTTAAAGAAGCACCACCGAGATCGCTTTCGACGACTTGGCTATCAAACTAGCTATATTCACCTTGTAGCAGGTAGAGACAAACTGGCGAGCAATATTAAGAATCGTGGCAAGCATTTCTTTAATGCTAAGCTCTTGGATAGCCAACTTGCGGCAATGCAGTCTACCCAAGAAGAAAAGGATGTTTTTAAACTGAATTTGCGAGAGTCGATAGAAGCGACGCTTGTCGATGCTCAGTCGATTGTTCTAAATGCAATGAATAAAAAATAGTAAAGGTCTTGTCAAGAAATCAATGAATAAGAAAAACCTATTAATATTATTAGCCTGTTTAGTGAGCTTTACAGTTGCCGCTCAACAGCAACTCATAGCCTTTGCCGAAAAACCACCAATTATTGATGGCAAATCGACCGAAGCCATCTGGCAAAAGGCAGAATGGCATCCTATTAACGTACCCATTATCGGAACGCTTCCTGACCCTGACGATTTCAGCGGACGATACAAGCTTCTTTGGGATCAACAGTATGTTTATATTCTTACAGAGATTATTGATGACAAATTATTTGACGGTCATCCTAACCCAGTAGACTTCTATTGGGACGACGATTGTTTAGAAATATTTATTGATGAAGATGCATCGGGAGGCATTCATCAATTTAACTTTAATGCCTTTGCGTATCATATAGCACTAGACAATCAGGTGGTGGATATCGGTACAAAAGATAGTGAAGGGAACCCGCAATTTTTAATACTGAATAACCACGCTAAAAATAGATGGCGGCGGAGCGAAACTGAGCCTCAAAAAATAATCTGGGAAGTTGCGTTATCGGTTTATGATGACCAGTTTAAGCCCAATAAAAAAACTAAAAATCAACCCGTGAAATTAAAAGTAGGCAAGCAAATGGGATTTATGATGGCTTATTGTGATAATGATGGTAGTGCTAACCGAGAAAGCTTTATTGGTTCAAAGGATATTAAAGCCGTCAAGGGTGATAAGAATCGTGGATATATTGATGCCGGTGTATTTGGGAAGGTTGAGTTGGTTGAATCGGAAAAATAGAATCAAAATATGATAACTTGAGCTGTTGGTTGGAAGGTAATACTCAAAAATTATTTTAATTATTAAACTCAGTCACATGCCAAAGCTCACCAGCAGGCCCCCAAAGGTAAACGACTTTACCCCAACGCTCTTGTTTAATTGGTTCAAATCTTATGTCAAATCCCTTTAAATTAGATAGGGTTCGATAAGCCTCTTTGATATCCAAAACAGAAAGTTGTAACATCAAGTTCTCTGCGAACTGCTTGTTATAGTAGCATTGCAAAAAGAAACTGCATTCACCACTTTCGAATAACGAAAGTTCGTCAGACACATCACTCATTTTAAAACCAAGTGCCTGATAAAACGATTGTGATACTTTATAATCCTTACTAGGTATGAAAACTCTAATGTCGTCAACTTTCATTGGTATTCCTGTTAGGTAAATTTAGCTTTAATGCTAATCTCGAATATCACCTCGCATCACAGGATAACCTTGATGCATCCAGCCAAATATCCCTTCCCAAAGCACAGCGGTATTTTTAAAGCCTCGTCGACGTAGTTTATTAACAACATCATCTGCTGCGGCGCGAGGACAAGAGCAATAGGCAACTATTTGTACGTCTTTTGGTAAATCTTTAACGGTCTCATCCAAATCGGAATAATAGGGAAAGGGGATGGAACCTTCTATATGCGCTGTTTGCCAAACGGAAGTGACTCGTGTGTCTAGCATTACAATCTTCTTCTTTTCAACCAAAGCCCGGTTGAGATCTTTTGATAATACGTACATGCCATCTTTCAAATCAAAATTGGGGGCTTCTCCGTTGGGATTAACGATATACTGATCAGGTGTAGGTAAGGAGCGTAATACTGGTTTGGTTTGCGCCCAACCACTGGCTTTGCTGCGCAAAAAAGCAGTGACATTATCAATATCGTTAGAAGATAATTTATCTGCAAATGCTGGCATTGGAGTATCTTGGCGACCATGCCGAATCGCATAGCGTATGACTTCATCGGTGTTGTGAGCTAAGGCGGATGGGTTTGCCAAGGCTGGTCCAGTAATGCCTTCACCTTGCTTGCCGTGGCAGGTTGAGCATTCCTTTTGATAGACCTGTTCACCGCGCTGGATATTGCCGTTTACCGGTTGAGTGGATAGCCGAACGCGTTCAGCACCGGATTGCCAAAATAACCAGTAGGTTAAATCCCAAACTTCATCGAGCGTCATTGGCCCACCGACTTCATCTAAATAGCCGCCCATTGCTGTGCCTTCACGACCATAGGATAGCGGCCTGAGAATAGCGTGTGGTACGCCTGATTCAAATAAGCTTTTACTTTTTAAGGATGGCGCATGATCATTGACGTGACCTTGCCGGTTTTCACCATGACAAAGCACACAGTATTTTTTGTAGTTTGCTTCGGCTGTTCGTGCCTGTTGAGGGGTTAGCTGGCGTGGAGGTCCTATCCGAGAGTACTCATATTCTTCGGCCATTAGCTCAAACGAATTCATTGTAAACAAGGTAATCGCGAGGACTAAAAAAATATTAAGTAAGTGAGTTAGTTTTGTCATGTCGGGCTCCATTATTTCAGCATTACCTTGATTAAATTTAGTTTAGGCTTAGACCGAATACCGTTCGTTTACGCAAGTTCGGCACTGCGAGCTTGTAAATAATAAAAGAAAAATCAAAGAAATACCTGAAGTTTTTATGACGTTTATCTGATGTTGCTGATGGCAGCGACGGCCAGTTTAGCGCTTAGTGTGTATAAGAGCTTGGCTTGATTAAGAGCTTAGCGGAATAAAGTCGTATTAAAACCAAACCGTATCGAAATCACGCCAGCGATAGTTATAACAGCAAACTACAGCAATTAAAGTTCAAAAGTGTAAAAATTTTCAAACCATTCTACTACTTCTTTGAGCTAAGTTACTGATCTAACGAATTCTCCATTTTATAGGATTATAATTCCCGCCGAAGTTCACTTCACTCACTTAAGACTCTTTTTAATTAAACGACGCCACCTTAAATGTCGATAGCGATAAAAAGCGTTTGCATAAAGCCAAATCAAGGGCGTTAATAAACCGGCGTCTACTTCAATCTCATCGGAATAAGTGCAGCGGCCCTCATTGGTTGGTTTTACCGTTGCTAAATGGTCCCAAGTTTTTATCGCTCCACCCGACTCATTGGTCAGGATTTGCCTATCCGCTTCTGACACACTGACAAAACGCACCTCATGACGCCAAGCTGGGATCAAGCTAAACAACACAATTCTCAATGGTACAGTTATTCCAGAGCGCCATTTTTCTGGCAGCTCGGATTCAAGTGGTTGAAACCCCAGTAACCCGCGAGTGACATAAAGCAGGGTGTCACTTTGTTGCACAAGTTGCCAAGCCTGTTCGGCAGAAATATTGAAATTTGAGCTTACCTTGACCTTCATAAGTTATTTTTACCGAGCTGAGTTGGGTATTCTTGTGAGGCCTTAATTATTACCCCAAATATAAGTATCCTGTATAGTGATAGATACTGTAATAGCGGTCTTTTTTACCAACGTAGATGTTCGATTGGTATTGGTCAGCCAAATATAAAAAGTACTTGCAGAAATCAATGACTGAGTTTCCGCTTGTGTGGCCTCGCGCATTGTCATCATAGTCATCCAAAAATGCTTGCATATCATCAACTTCGAAACCGACATATAACGATGATTCGTATAGTTCAACATAGCAAAATCCTTCGTTAAAGGGAGCAAATAACGACCTATCTTTATCTTCGATAATTGGTAAATCTTTTGCTTGGAGTATGCTATTGAGTATCTCGAAAATTGAACCACTCTCATCTGATTTTGAATTGAGTTGATTCACCAGTGCATCATACAATTCATAGGTGAATGCCATATTCTCGTTTTTAATATGAATTAGCAATCTGTCTCGGTTGAATTTATGATGAAACTCAGACCATATTTCTCGCTTAGGTTTAGTTTTCATGTATTGGTTAGACGCAGACATAAACTCGGTTATCTCGCCTTGCTTTTTAAAGTGAGCAACGACCGTTTTAGTCATATAATTGCCCCATTCAAGTTCAGCTGATTCTAGCCTCTTTTCGTAATCTAATTCATGTTCTCTTAATATGTACTCTTTAAATAGCTTCTTGTTCGTCTTAGCAAAATATTTCTCTCCCACATCGCTAATGGATAGAAAACCCCAACATTGGATACCCGGCAATGCTAAAAATTTCTCAGTCAATTCGTCCCAAGCATCACCCGACACTTTGAAAGATAGCAACGCGCCTTTAACATTCAAATCATCTAGTTTATGTTGATCTTCCTCAAATGAATCGAGATAGTCTTTGATTGCTCTCGATCTTAAATAAGGCGTGTAGTTTTTAAATAAAGAGTCCAGTAAAGACTTATCAAAGTGATCCAAAAGCTGCTTAGCTGCCGCTCTAAGCTCCTTTTCTAATTTAAGAACTACTCTTCCCGTTACTTCTGTCATAAATACCCTTGTTTGACTCTAACTTTTGTAGTTTAGAGAATTTTTATCGTTTGTTCGTCTCGCATACGGGGAAAAAAATTATTAACTTTTAAAGTATAAGATAAATTAATTTCAATCGACCTTCAAAGTGTTAGTAAATAAAAGATTCGATTAGCCAATTATTTTCGAAACGTCGAAATACCATCCCTTTGTGGTGTTGGACCCCTAATACTTCTATTTTATCTTGGCCATCGTGTTTCATCTCAATTCGTTTGATTTGACCCTTTTTCTTAAATCCTATGGCGATGATGGTAATTACATTCTGCCAATTGAAGTTTTTGGCAATCAGATCTTTGGTAAGGAATTTAAATGCTAGGCTTTCATCTGCTTGTTCTCTTGCCATAGACATTGCAATTTCCATAAAGGATTCGAACTGCTTTCTCACCGCTTCTTTATCATTTGCTTCTTTTTCGATCACACTCTTAAATCGTTCTTCTAAGAATGTTACCGCTTGGTAGTTTTTATGGTGCCTAGCAGTGTCAATTGGATTAAGTTTTTTGGAAACCTTGGTAATGTCAAAACCATTCTCGACTAAAATTTGCAATTGTTTTTGATTATTGTTTTGTATTGCAAAGCCCATCAATATTGCCATATCTTCTTGTGATAGTTTATCTCGATATTCTTCGAAAAAAGTTTTCCAGCCGGCTTTATCTCCATGAATTGAGGCTTTCTTCAGGTCGTATACATTATTTGCAACATAGGCGTTGTTAGGGACGCAGAACTCATCTTTACCAGACCTTACCATTCGCCGCCCCATCAAACTATCCTTATAGACGTACCAAAGTAAGTTGCCGCCACTATTGCATTTCAATGAGTAATCGATGTCCATTTTAATGAGCCAATTTACGATGCTAGCGTTATTAAGCGTATTTCCACACGCCATCAAAACCGTTTTTCCTTCGTGGTCGACCGAATTTATATCTGCGCCATACTCCAGGAGAACTTCTGATACTTTACGGCTGCTTGGGTAGGGAAGACATTCGTATAATGGAGTCTCTCCTAGTTTATCTCGGGAATTGACGTCAGCCCCAGCCTCGCACAAGACTTTCACGACTTCGAGATTATCTGCAAGAGTGGCAATATGTAATGGCGTTTCCCCGGTATGACCACGTGCTAAATTTTTAGAAAAATTTCGTGCATTGATATCTGCGCCCGCTTTTAGCAACTCTTGCAATATTGCAGGTCTTTCCCAATTCGCTGCCCAACAAATCAAAGGGCTATTTCGATAATAGGCGTTAGGATCGGCTCCTTTTTCTAAATACTCTCTAACTAATTTTATTTTGCCTTTAGTGACAGCCAGTGCCAGCGCAATGCTTGGGCTAGTCTCAGCCAACATGGCGTAAGCTTTGTTAATCCCTGCCTTTTTGCCATTTATCGTTGAAAAATTGGAAAACTCACCCGATTGATCAAAAAAGTATGAGACAACGGAACAGCAAATACGATCACTGAGTAGTGTCTGCTGGAATTTATTCGTATCAAAACTAATGGTCCCTGTTGTCAGTTTGCCCAACATGACCCCATCTTTTTCGTTTAAGTAATCTATGGATATATTCGCGCCCTGGATAAACTCTAAAGTTAGTTCGGACTTGTCAGGAGTAGAGAGATTTTCCTTTCTTTCGGTGGAATTTTGTTCTAGGTATTTTATAAACTGTTGCTTGTCATTCTGTTCAGAAAATTGGACTGCAAACTCAATATGAATTTCCGACATATGTATTCTCGTTTAGATTTTAATATTAAAGCGTATACTATATTCATAATCATCAAATTAACAGGCGCTTTGAAAAATTTAACGAGGCAATCTTTTTGAAGCGCAATATTTACCAATACAAGAGAAGATGTGAGTGTTGGTTCTACTCATTCTTGCAGGCCGGAATAAATAGATTTCAATAGCCTCACCTTGAAGGAGAATTAGATGTATTGTTGGTCAAAATCTGAGTTAAATCTTTTGCATTCCATACTGCAGAATTTTATTTACCAACTCACGATTAGTCGGCAAGGCTTGAATAAACTGTTTGGTTTTAGCTAAGTTTTCGTCAAAGAACTGCTCTGCGACTTTATCATTAACATAATTTCTTGAGGTTGGTCGCGGCTCAGTATGAAACCCCATGCCATACAAAATATATTGCCAACTCGCTGACGGAAAGACTTCATCATTTTGGGTAAAGTCTGCGGTGGTTGGCGGTTGATAACGCCAAAGTTTAAGCATTTCTTGTAAGCTATCTGGTATTGTTTTTGGGTCGCAATTGTCAATCCAATATTGTGAGTCTGTACGTTTGGTTAAAACGTAATGCAGTTTTAAAAAGTCGATGATTCGATCCCAACGATACAAAAATTGTTGGTTGTAGCGCTTCGCAGTTATATCCATAATGTCACGATTGGCGGGAAGCTCTTTACTAATTTTGGCTGCGGCAAGTTCGATCAAAACCAGTGCCGACGCCTCTAGCGGTTCTAAAAAACCTGCTGCCATACCTATGGCTACACAATTTCGATGCCAGAATTTTTCCCGGTGTCCTGGATTGATTGGGATTTTCTTAAATGAAAGCTCCGATGCTTTTTCTGCACCAATCGACTCAGCGGTATAGTTTCTTAATTCGGACTCTGCATCTTGTTGTGAAATATAATCACTGGCGTATGCATAGCCAACACCACGTCGGACCGGTAACGCAATATCCCAAATCCAACCGGCACTTTGTGCGGTCGAGACGGTATGCGAGGTGATCGGGTCATCGTCATTGAGGTAAGGTACATGAGTCGCCAAAGCGCTATCGTTAAATAAAATATGCTTCTTGCTGATGAACGGAATTTGATAGTGTTTTCCTAACAAAATGCTTGAGAAGCCCGTGCAGTCAATAAATAAGTCACCAGTGATATCACCGTTTTGTTTAGTTGAAACGGATTGTATATCTCCATCTTGATGAGCATTCACTTCGGTAACATGATCAACTAGGTGATTGACGCCTAACTTTTCGATGCAATGATCGCGCAAAAACAGTCCTAGTTTTGGCGCATTTAAATGATAGGCATAATTAGCAACCGCAGCATATTCTGGGGTCGAGATCTGCTTAGGTGCTAAATGCCGCTCACACAAATGACCTTGAAAACTAACGGCATCAGCAAAGGATACCTTGTCACGATACTTCTGCCATGTATAAACCAAATCGGTCTTAGTATAGCCGGTGGGGATGACGAGTGGGTGGTAGTAGAAATCATCTTTTTCACCCGTAACCCATTGAGCAAACTTAGCACCTTGTTTAAACGACGCATCGCAATGCTTAAATAAATCGGTTTCTCTCACACCAATCCGATCGAGGGTTTCGCGCATGGTTGGCCAGGTGCCTTCACCAACACCAATGGGGCCGACATCCGGCGATTCAATCAGAGTGACTTTAACGCCATCTTGTGAATGACTTTGGTGTTCGGCAGCAATGACTCCCGCGGTGATCCAACCAGCAGAGCCACCGCCTACAATCACTATGTTCTTGATCGGTTTACTCATTATTTAATTACTGCCAATCCGTTTTCGTTAACATTTATCATACCCCGAACATCTAACTTGTCTACTGGCAATTCATTGATGCGTTTTCTGCAGAGTCGGGAATGATTTTTATATTAGCTACTTCAAGTTCGGTCGCTTCCGCTGTGCTCAGGGTAAAGGGGGCAACGATTTTGTCCATGGTCGCCCCGAGTTTGGCGAAACATTCAAAATCAATGGAATAAGTCTGCCACTGATTCGGTTTAGTCCGGTTTATAAGGTTGCGAATATCAATGTTACTTTCACATTCGCTTTCACATCGCATAGACAGAATGAGTGGTTGTTTAAGCGTTGCTTTGGCTTTCATTTCAAATGAAAGAGTAGAATGCTTTTCATAGTAGCCACGTAAGTCAAACGGGAAGTTATCATTAAGTTCAAAGCCGGTATAGCCCGCGCCTTTGTATAGCAAAGTTCGAGCATCTTCCTGGATGACTTTATCGCTTGTTCGATATTTTAAGAATTCATTTTCAGCTGTACTGCTTTCGATTAAATCCATTTTAGGGTAATTATAAAATGCTGGTCGCCAAGGCGTTTGCAGAAGTGTAATCGGCTGCAAACGCTGGCCATTTGATGCGATCTGAGTGTTTAGTTCATCGCCGAGCTGATCGTTATCGGAATAACTTAAACCGTACCCAAATGGGAATAGGGGTTGATAAGGATTATCGCCGATATTAACTTGTGTTTGATCGGGCGAACTGGGCCAAGAATAAGACAGTTTACCAACAAAATCATAGTGAATATCACCGCTAGGTTTGCGGAAAATAACATCAGCAATACCCGCGCTTTCCGTGCCAGGTAACCAGGCGGCCACAAACGCATCCGATGCGTTGAGTTCTGGGTTTACCCACATTGGACGACCGCTAATGAAAACTGAAACCACCGGAATACCTTGTGATTTAAAAGCTTCAAGCAACTTTAGATCGCGCTTGTTACTTCGTTGATATTCCAAATTATCAATATCGCCATTTCCTTCGGCATAAGGTTCTTCGCCGTAAACAACAATTGCCACATCTGGCTTTTTGGAATAGCGACCATCTACGCTATAAGTAACCGTCCCATCGGCATTACTCAGCTTTTGTTGAATGCCTTGTAAAACGGAAGTAGCGCCAGGGAAATCACTGTTTTGATTACCAGTGCCTTGCCAAGTGATACTCCAACCTCCTGATTGTTTACCGATGTTGTGTGCGGCATCGCCGGCTATTAGAATGTTTTGGTGTTGCGACAGGGGCAGAATATTATTTTTATTTTTCAACAAAACCAACGATTCTCTTACCGCCTGCCGAGCGATATCACGATGCGCCTTGGCGCCAATCAATTCTAGCTTGCCAGACAATTTACGATGAGCTGGACTGGGTCTATCAAATAAACCAGCACGCAATTTGACTCTTAAAATTCGACTTACAGCATCATCGACTCGTTGCATTGAGATCTCACCACTTTTTACTTGCGCTAGGGTATTTTCTAATAAAGGCTTCCAAGCCTTAGTGGGTACCATAAATACATCTAATCCCGCATTGATCGACTGACTGCAACTTTCATTACTGCAACCTTCAACTTGACCGTGTCCGTTCCAATCGCCAACCACAAAGCCGTCAAATCCCATGCGTTGTTTTAACACTTGAGTGAGTAAATAATGGTTGCCATGATTTTTCTTACCATGCCAACTATTGAAGGATGCCATCACCGTTTGCGCCCCGGCAGATAAGCCACTGACGTAGCCTTGGGCATGAATTTCAAATAATTCTCGTTCGCTCGCCAAGTTATTGCCTTGGTCGTCACCACCTTCAGTTCCGCCGTCACCAACAAAATGTTTCACCGTTGCAATGACTCGTTGTTGACTTAAAAAATCTTCGCTCGCGGCGCCTTGTAGGCCTTTCACAATAGCTGCCGAATAGGCTTTTACGATGGCCGGATCTTCTGAGTAGCCTTCATAGGTTCTCCCCCAGCGATCGTCACGCACGACTGCCACGGTTGGTGCAAAAATCCATTCGATACCTGTTGCGACAACTTCTTTTGCGGTGGCTTCTGCAATTTTTTCAATCAGAGCTGGATTATTGGCCGCGCCTAAACCGATGTTATGGGGAAATAAGGTCGCTCCAATGACGTTGTTATGACCGTGCACAGCGTCGGTTCCCCACATAGTAGGAATTTTGGAACCGTCGAGTGAGTCATCAACCGATGCTTGATACATTGCCTCGGCATAATCAATCCATTCTTGCGGAGTTGCATGCTTATTGCCATTGGGAAACGAACCACCGCCATTAAGGTAAGAACCAAAACCGTATCGACGCATATCTTCAACCGTAAAGTCCTTGATCTCGGGTTGAATCATCTGTGCAATTTTTTGTTCTAACGTCATTTCAGCAAGGATTGACTGAATCCGAGCTTCTATATTTGCATCCTTTTTTACTTCACTGGTTAACTTAGGCCAAAATGCACTCACCTGTTTTTTAGGGGTAACGGCTTTATTCTGAACGGGAGATTCTGTTGATGTATTTTGTTCACATCCAGTTAGCATTAATTGACTAGCAAAAAGTAAGCTTGCTGTTAATTTGACAAGCTTTATATTGATAGGCCCGCCTGAGCAGGGCCCGATTGAGTTGCTTAACATTTTAAGTTTTTCCTGAGTGGGATCTAATGTTGAATTGGCTTAGGTGTGCTGCCAACTAGTCCGTAGTAAACAATAAAGAAGTAACATGCCAGCGGTATGACTAATGACAATTGAATACCGACCAGATCGGCTAACATGCCTTGAAGTAGAGGAAGTACCGCGCCACCAACAATTGCTAAGCACAAAATTCCTGAGCCTTGGCTGGTGTGTTCTTTTAACCCCTGTATGGCCAAAGTAAATATGGTTGGGAACATGATTGAGTTGCACAGGCCCACTAACAATATTGCCCACATGGCGACCGCGCCAGAACTCATGATGGTTAATATCAGCAATAGGCAGGCACCAATTGCATTGGCGGCGAGTACTTTATTGGCGGCTATTTTTTGCATCACACCAGCACCAATAAATCGACCTACCATGGCGCCCCCAAAATAATAACCTATGTATTTTGAAGCTTCGGATTCGGTCATGGACGCAATACTGTCTAGTGCTAAGAAGTTGACTATAAAACTGCCAATACCCACTTCCGCACCGACATAGACAAAAATGCCAACAGCACCCAAAACTAAGTGACGATATTGCCAAGCGGAGCCTTGCAATTCAGTTTGTTGTTGATCGTTATGTTGTTCAATGGTCGGCAATTTGAGCAGTGCAAAGACAATCGCCATCAAGAATAAGGCGGCAGCCAAAATTAAATAGGGCATTTGCACCGATGAGCCTTGCACCTGTTCAGTGCTTCCGTGTTCACCGCTGACGATGAAAGTAGCCAATATAATCGGTCCAACCCAAATCGGTGCGACGGTGGTTCCCAATGAGTTAAAGGCTTGTGTCATAGTCAGGCGAGAGGAGGCGGTTTTCGCATCACCCAAAACACTAACATAAGGGTTAGCTGCCACTTGTAAAATTGTTATGCCAGAGGCCAAAACAAAGAGTGCGGCTAAAAATATGCCGTACACTTTCATCGAAGCAGCTGGGTAGAACATCATACATCCTGCGCTCGCTAGCGCTAAGCCAATCACAATTCCTTTTTGATAGCCTAGCCGCTTAACTAATAAACCAGCGGGCACCGAAACGATAAAATAGGCACCAAAAAAACAGAACTGAATCAGCATGGCCTGAGTGTAATTCAGATCGAACATGCTTTTTAAATAGGGGATCAAAATATCATTAAGCGCGGTGATAAATCCCCACATGAAAAATAATGAAGTTAATGAGGTCAAGGCAAAGCGATAATTGCCACCGGATGATGAATGAATTGTTGTTGGGCTGATCGGACCGGCCATGAATTTCTCCCAAAGTGTCAGCGAATCAAATAATTATTATTGGCGATTTCTCAAGAGTCGCTAATCACTTGCCTGCCGAATTCATAAAAACGGCGCAACGCGACTATCGAATCGCGATTGGAATTGATTGCAAAATTCTCTTTATTAAATGTGTTGACGTTTAATTGAGAAACATCTAATCTGTATGTAAGCGCTTTCATTTATATCATATTTGAGTTGAAGATCAATGCTTTTACGAAAATTTAGAGCGCTTCTGTTGATTGTCATTGAAAAGTGGAGGGCTTTTTAGGCCTCTGTCATTGGTCGTCCCAACGCCAATTTATTGGTCTTGGGACGTTTTTTTAAATATCAGCAGCCGTGACTTTAGAACCAGTTAGAACCAAAAGATAATAATTATGAATTTGACCATCAAAAAACCTTCTATCATGCGTTCGCGCTCGTTCGTTTACGGCGTTGCAACGGCATCATTTCAAATTGAAGGTGGGGTAGAGCATCGCCTGCCCTGTATTTGGGATGACTTTTGTGCCCAACCCAACAAAATAGCTGATGGCTCAAATGGCGATGTAGCTTGCGATCATTTTAACCGTTGGAAACAAGATATCGATTTGATTGAATCCCTGGGGGTTGATGCTTATCGACTTTCACTTTCTTGGCCCCGGCTAATCGACCAAGCAGGAGAGTTGAGGGCAGAAGGTGTCGAATTTTATACGCAACTACTTGATGAGTTGAATCGACGTAATATCAAACCGTTTGTGACTTTTTATCATTGGGATTTACCGTCTTATTTAGCTGAAAAGGGGGGCTGGCTTAATCGAGAAACAGCTTATCAATTTCGTAATTATGTTGATAAGGTTTCTAAAGCGCTTGGCGACAGAGTACATTCCTATGCTACTTTAAACGAGCCATTTTGCAGCGCATATTTAGGTTATGAGGCTGGAATTCACGCGCCAGGCATGAAGAGTCGCGAATATGGTAAAAAAGCGGCGCATCATTTGTTATTAGCTCATGGATTAGCGATACAAGTTCTAAATCAAAACTGCCCCAGTATTATGAAAGGGATTGTGCTCAATTTTACCCCTGCATATCCTCAAACGGACAATGAAGCCGATCAAACCGCCGCTGCCAAGGCCAATGATCACTTTAATCAATGGTATGCTAAACCGTTGTTCGAAGGAAAGTACCCCGACATAATCCATCAACTTCCAGGCGATTATCGACCTGATATTATGGAGGGTGATATGGCAATCATCTCAACCGAAATAGATTACTTGGGCGTGAATTTCTATACTCGAGCGGTGTATTGCGCCTCCGATGACGAATACGGGTTTGAAGAGTTGCCGGCTCAACCGCCGCTAACCGATATAGGTTGGCAAATCTATCCGCAAGCCATGACGGATCTGTTGCTTTCGCTGAATCAGCTATATGATTTACCGCCAGTTTACATTACTGAAAATGGTATGGCTGATGCTGATAAAATTGAAAATGGTCAAGTAAATGATCCCAAACGATTAGACTACTTGCAGCAGCACTTAAATGCAGTTAATGAAGCGATTCTTGAGGGCGTTGATGTGCGAGGATACTTTGCTTGGAGTTTAATGGATAATTTTGAATGGGCCGAAGGGTATACTAAACGTTTTGGTTTAGTTTATGTTGATTACCCAAGCCAGCAAAGAATTGTAAAAACAAGTGGTTTAGCTTATAGAGACTTAGTCAAAAATCGGTCGGAATACTAGCCGTATGAAATTAGCCCGACAAACCATTCAGTTATGAAAACCGATGGACCAAGCCTTATGACCAAGCTCTCCATTTAAGCGATAAAAAATAACAAGAGAACGCTTATGACCAATCAATCACATCAACTACCTTTTATGGAAAAAGTTGGCTATTCGATGGGCGATGCCGCAGCCAATTTGGTTTGGCGTGGCGCGTTAGCTTTTTTGGCAGTTTTTTATACCGATACTTTCGGCTTAGAAACTTTAGCCGTGGCTGCCTTATTGCTGGTTGTAAGGTTGTCCGATGGTGTGACCGACATCATTATGGGCATGGTTGCCGACCGAACGGATTCTCGCTGGGGCAAATTCAGACCTTGGATTTTATTTTCAGCGCCTTTATTGGGCTTGTTTATGGCGTTGACCTTCACCACGCCTGATTTAGGTCCAACCGGAAAACTCATATACGCTTACGTTACCTACATTTGCTTGACCCTTGCATACACCATGAATAACGTGCCTTACTCGGCATTGATGGGGGTCATGACCCCAAGTAATACTGAGAGAACGCATTTGTCAGCGTGGCGATTCGCTGGCGCTTTTATGGGTGGATTCGCAGTGATGGTGGGTACCCCAGTTTTGGTAAATTACTTTGGTGGCGGTAATGAGCAGTTGGGTTATCAATACACCATGTATTTATTTGCAGCGCTTTTAGTGGTTTTGCTGAGCATCACTTTTTTCTCAACGAAAGAGCGGGTAAAAGCGCCTGTCAATCAAGCCAAAAACTCTCAAACTAATTGGGGCCGATTTGCAATTAATGTGTTGCTCGGCTCAATTCCGCTTATTTCAATTACCTTGTTTTTTTACTACCGCAATTTAATGACCGGCATAATTTTTGCGATTGTGTTTGCCATTTCAGCCTATGTGATTCGAAAGCTATTAGCCAAAAGTGATGTTGAAAAGTCTGATGAAGAACGTGATGTAGTTGATCTGTTAACTAACAAGCCTTGGCTGGTTTTGCTGGGCATCGGTTTTCTATTTATGATGTCTAATGGCATTAAGATTGGCGCGGCGGCTTATTATTTTAAGCATTATGTTAGTGAAACCATTTCAATTACACACTTAATTAGTTGGTGGCCAACGTCATGGATCAATATTGAGGGCAAAGAAGCGCTGCTCAGTTTTTACTTTGCATCTTTGCTAACCATTTCTGTGATTGCTGCGCTCTCAACTGGTTTCTTGGTCAAACTCATCGGCAAAAAATATTTGTTTATGAGTATACTTTCAGCAGGCGGTTTGCTCACTTCCATGATTTATTTTATCGGTCCTGAGGATCTAGGATTATTATTTGGCTTAGGTATTGCGTCTGAGTTTTTCGCTGCGATTATGCCGGTTCTATTTTTTGCGATGCTTGGCGATTCTGCCGATTATTCTGAATGGAAAAATCATCGGCGCGCCACCGGACTGGTCTTTTCTGCAGGGACTTTTATTAACAAAACCGGTGGCGGTTTCGCTGGGGCATTAATTGTGATGGTACTTGCGGCCTATGGTTATGTGGGAACTGATGACACAACAATCGCATTAGCGTTACCCGCGCTGAAATCGCTGATGAGTTGGATTCCTGGCGTCTTCGCGTTAATTGCGGCCGCTTTAATGCTATGGTATCCATTAACTGATGACAAAATGATGCAAATAGAATCTGACTTAATTGAACGACGAAAAAGCAATTAATCTGACAATTTTTTGTGTTAGAGTGAGCGCTTCATAAAAGCGGAATCTATTGCCCAAATTAGAATTGATACGTTAGGGAATCTATGGCAACTATCTACGAAGTTTCAGAGCTCGCCGGGGTGTCTTTAGCCACCGTTTCAAGAGTGATGAACAAGAATGCACGGGTCAGTGAAAAGACCCGTGATAAAGTTTTGGCAGCCATGAAAGAGTTGGGATACCGTCCGAATACCATTGCGCGTTCGCTGGCTTCCAATCGGTCCGATAGTGTTGGCATATTAGTGTCGGAATTACGAGGATTGTTCTATAGCCAAATGATGAGCGGGATTGAGGATGTGCTTAGAGCCTCGGAAAAACACGTCATTATTGCTGCTGGTCATAGCGAAGAACAAGAAGAAAAAGACGCCATCGAATTTCTAATCTCGCGTCGCTGCGATGCTCTGATTCTGCATGTGGAGTCGGTTTCCGACGAATATCTTATCGAGCTGTGTAACGGCTCAGTCCCCATTGTTTTGATTAACCGCCATATTCCAGAATTGGCTGATCGATGTATCAGTTTAGACAATGAGTTAGGCGGATATATGGCGGCTAAAGCATTGCTTGAACAAGGTCATCGCGAAATTGCCTATATTTCGGGACCATTGTGGAAAATTGATGCAAGTGAACGATTTAAGGGGCATCAAAGAGCGCTGCAAGAATATGGCGTTTCTCATCATGACAAATTGTTTTATGAAGGGGATTTTGTTGAGACTTCGGGCGAGCAAGGGTTATCGTATTTGCTAGCGCAAAATATTCCTTTTACTGGGCTCGCCTGTGCCAATGACTCAATGGCGTCCGGCGCAATGACAATGGCAAGAGAGCACTCATTGCAGTTACCAGACGATCTATCAATTGTGGGCTTTGATAATATTATTTTTGCGGCTCACCTCTATCCCAAACTCTCCACTATCAATTACCCGTTGGGTCGCATGGCCCGAGCGACCGCCCATTGGGTGTTGAAGAATGTTTACAAGCAAAAAAATATCGATTCGGTACAAAACCTATTTGACCCCGAGTTTGTAGCAAGAAACTCCATCGCTAAAGTTGCTTCTTAAGAACTGCCATCGGGCAAAAAAAAAGCCCTAGCTAGGAGTTAGACTAGGGCTAAAAAATTAGAGCTTACCGAGAAACTCCAATGACGTTAAAGTCTACTTTCGTATGACTTGGCATCGCCGCGAGATCGTCAAGTTGTCATGGACTCACCAATTATTGGCGATTTTGCAAGCTTTGCGCTGATCGTTATCATAATCATTTTTTGTTGTTGATGAAATGTGACTAATTGTCGCAGTGTCGTCTCATCCTGTTCCTGCTAGACTTGCGCTAATGACCGGCTTACCCTTAGTTTTCAATGCGACCAAGTGTTGCTCGATTTTAGCTGAAGATTCCCATGAGAATTGATATCGCAAATGATTGAAGTATTAGACCCAATAACAAAGACAGTGAATCATTCCTCCAATGCGCTCACTGAGAACGTGCAAATATTGAATCGCGTGAGAATGGTCGCGATTGTCGCTCAAATCACCATGATTGCTTTTGCGGTGATTTATTTGGATCTTAAGTTGCCTCTAGGCTCCCTCGCGGGGGTGATTATTGTTGAAGTATTAATACATGGATTTTATGTTTGGAAGGTGAGAACAGGAAAGCACTTTTCAGCCACTGAACTGTTTGTGCAAATTGCACTGGATTCCATCATTCTTGCTTTTTTGGTCTATTACACAGGCGGCGCTAACAATCCCTTTATTTACTTGCTCTTACTCTATGTGGCTCTCGGTTCGTTCATGTTGGAGCCAAAGCAATTGATTTTAATTAGCCTTCTGGAGCTCGGGTTGTACTCTTTATTAAATTTATATCAGCGCCCGTTAGAGCTCGGCGAGCAAAGCCCCTTGGCTTCTTTCCATTTACATCTCGCCGGCATGTGGGTCAATTTTATTCTCACGGTCATCTTATTGGGGTTTTTTGGGCTGGTAACGCGTTATGCCTTGTTGAGAAAAGAGAAACAATTGCAATCACTCAGAGAGCGCCAATTACAAGATGAGCAAATTCTTGGCCTAGGAATAATGGCGGCCAGTGCTGCTCATGAATTAGGCACACCGTTGGCCACCATGGCAATTGTGGTTGAAGACCTCGAACACGAACTCAGTCAGACCGAGATTGGTGACGATCTAAAACTGCTAGCAAAACAAATCGCCAACTGTAAAAAAATAATCGCGGAGCTTGGCAAAAAGAGCCACCATGCCAAGTTACAACATCAATCTAATAATCAATTGCAGGCTTCGGGTGAATTAACCCATCTGAGACAGCAACTTGCCGATTTGATTGATCACTGGTTGGTCTATCGACCCAATATAGTGCTTCAACAGCATTGGTCATCCTCATTCGCACACCACTCGACTCAGTTGAGCATCAGTGTAGAACAAGCGATCACTAACCTACTCGATAATGCCGCCGATGCCAGCCTCGAGAATCAAAGCTCACGTGTGGAGGTGACTTTTAGTCAACAGGACGACCAACTGCAAGTTGATATTTTAGACTTTGGCAAAGGGCTTGCTATCGAAGAGCAGCAAAAGCTGGGGGCCGAAATATTGGAAACGAATAAAAAGGACGGGCTAGGCTGGGGCATGTTCCTATCAAACGTAAGTATTGAGCGAGTTGGCGGCAGAATTCAACTGATTAAAAGTGATAGCGGTGGAACCCTCACTCGAATCAGCTTGCCGCTAGGAGAGCAATAATGGCATTCGAAGACTTAATCATCATTGATGATGATTTGACCTATCGCGAGGTGTTGGCGAGAAGTTTTGCTCGTTTGGGCTATCAAGTCACTCATTTTGCTCAGCCTGAAGCAGCGTTAGAGGCGATCAAAAACGCAACTAATCCGTTGATTTTGTTAGATTTAAAGTTGCAGCAGGACTCTGGCCTGCGATGGATTAAAACCATCAGAGCGAGCCATCAAACAAGCTTTATTATTTTGTTGACCGGTTATGCCAGCATTTCAACAGCGGTAGAGGCTATTAAGTTAGGTGCCAACGACTATATGGCAAAACCGGTGACCGCGCGGGAAATTTTGGCTCATATTGAGCAAAAGAATCTGCGTGGTGAAGAGACCCCAATCAGCGAAAAACCCATGTCAGTCGAGCGATTGGAGTGGGAGCATATACAAAAGGTGTTAAGCGATAATCAGGGAAATATATCGGCCTCTGCGAGAGCTCTAGGCATGCATCGGCGGACGCTTCAACGGAAACTAGCAAAAAAACCAGCAAAAAAGTAAATTTTTACTAGACTAAGAATGTTTCAAATTGTTAAATTAGTCACGTTATTGACCTTTTAATAACGCGATCCACCAAGATACAGACAATTGAAATATATTAATGTTACAGATCGATTGAAGAAATGCAGTAGTTTTGAAATTGACAGGCAATGGTCGTTCAAATTGTACAACAAGAACTCAGGAGTGAATTGTGAAAGACACTAAATTGGAATTACTAAAAAAGATAAATGGAACCGCGGCGGCTGTTGCTATGGCGTTGGTATTCGCGGGATGTAGCAGTGATAATGACACAGAAGAGGACGTTATAGTTCCCCCAGTTGTTGTCTCTGAAGCAACAAAAGCAAGAGAAGCAATTGCGGGCTTAGGATTAACGGGCGATCCTTCGGCAGGCCGTGATTTACCTAGCATTGATGATCCAAAAGCTCAGCTAGGAATGAAGTTATTTTTTACTAAAGCACTTGGCGGCGATATGAACGCAGCTTGTGTGACTTGTCATCACCCGACTCTAGGCGGCGGTGACGATCTTTCACTACCTGTTGGTGTTGATGCTGTGAACCAAGACTTGTTAGGGCCTGGTCGTTTTCATAGTGCGTCAGGTGAACACTTTGACGGTGGACCTACGGTGCCAAGAAACGCGCCTTCTACTTTTAACTTAGCAATGTGGGACCAAGTACTTTTCCACGATGGTCGTGTTGAAAGTATAGGTGGTACACCGCTAATGAACGGTGCTGACGGTCAAGGTATTCGTACACCAGAATCAGCTTTGGGCGTAGCCGATGCAAATGCAGGTGCTAACTTATCAGTTGCTCAAGCTCGTTTCCCAGTAACTTCTCCAGAAGAAATGAAAGACTTTACTAACTTTGACGGTACGACTAACGACGAAGTAAGGGATAACTTACAGCAGCGTTTAGGTGGCTATGGTGACCCGCTTGGTGGCGCACTAGTAGTGAACAACTGGTTAGATGAGTTCCGTGATGGTTTTGAAGATCAAGAAGGCACGGCGGAAGAATTAGTAACCTTTGATAACATGGTCGATGCAATCGCAACCTATGAAAACTCTCAAGTGTTTGTTGATACACCTTGGAAAGCTTTTGTAGAAGGTGATGATAACGCAATTAGCCCAGCTGCTGCAGTCGGTGCTCAATTATTCTTCAACTCAGTTGCAGATGGCGGTGCAAATTGTGCCTCTTGTCACTCTGGTGACTTCTTTACTGATGAAGGTTTCCATGTGATCGGAATGCCTCAAATCGGTCGTGGTAAAGGTGACGGTCCAAACGGAAATGATGACTTTGGTCGTTTCAGAGAGACTGGTGAAGATGTTGATATGTACGCATTTAGAACACCAACCTTGTTAAATACTACGGCAACTGGACCATGGGGTCATGCTGGCGGATACACAACATTAGAAGCTGTTGTTCGTCATCACTTAAACCCACAAGTTGCACTTGATAACTACGATTTCAGTCAACTTTCACCAAACATCCAAGCTGTTGATATGGTTGAAAACACACAAAAAGCAATCGATCAGTTAGAAGCGAATCGACTTGCAGGTGTTACAAGTCTTGAAAACGTTACTTTGACTGATACTCAAGTTGCTCAACTAGTTGAGTTCTTGAAAACATTGACGGACCCATGTGTTGAAGACAGAACTTGTCTTTCTAAATGGATCCCTGATGCAAGTGATACTAATCCTGACTCTATGCGCCTAAACGGTGTTGATGAGAATGGTAACTATCTATAAGTTATTGACTTAGATAGTGTGTCATTTAAAAAGCGAGGGTCTATCCCTCGCTTTTTTTTGGCTTTTATTTAGAGGGCCTAGTGACTTGATTGTTAATTCGCTAAACATCAAACAACCACTTACTTGATCTAAATCCAAAATACGCCCAAGCAATTGTTTAAGCTTAGGCAAAACCTAAAGGGAGAAGATCAAATGAAATGGTTAATGATAATAATGAGTATGGTGATGATTAAAGGTGCTGTTGCCGATAGTGAGCGTCACAAAACTGATCTGAAAACTATAATGAACGATTTGATGGTGCAAACGCAATCGCTCTCTAAGTCTATATTATTAAAAGACTTTAAATCGATGCAACAAGCCGCCTCCAAAGTTGCAAATCATGCTAAACCAGCCAAACAAACTTTATTAACGATTAAAGCCACCCTCAATGATCAGATGCTTAAATTTAAGCAATATGATCAAATAGTGCATTTAGCGGCAGAAAAGATAAAGGTACATGCGGCAGCTAAGGATATTGAATCGGCAACCGCTGAGTATTTGAAAATGTATCAAGGTTGCCAGTCTTGTCATTTAGCTTTCAAACAGAAAGTTTCGCAAAGCTTGGCAATAGAGCAGCATTAAAACTCTTTGATACCTTGCTCCGTGGCAAGAATTAGATGATCAGCTGGTCGTTCGGCAAATAAGCCGTTGGTGACTACGCCGGTGATTTGGTTAATTTTGAGCTCCAGCACTTTTGGCTGAGTAATAGCGACGTTATGTAAATCCAAAATAACGTTGCCATTATCTGTAATTACCCCATGTCGATAAACCGGATCGCCACCCAGTTTAACTAATTCACGTGCAACATGACTGCGAGCCATCGGCAAAACTTCGATTGGCAGCGGAAATTTTCCGAGCGTTTCAACGTACTTAGACTCATCGGCTATACAGACAAATTTTTCTGCTACTGCGGCGATAATTTTTTCACGACTCAAAGCCGCACCGCCACCTTTGATCAATTCCAGTTGATGGTTGGATTCATCAGCGCCATCAATATAAACCGGTATATCGTCAGCGTCATTCAAATCGATAACATCAATGCCTATGGCTTTTAATTTTTCAGTCGATGCCACACTGCTGGATACCGCTGCTTTAATTCGATGTTTATGATCAACTAATAAATCAATAAAACAATTAACGGTTGAGCCGGTCCCAATTCCAATGATTGCATCATCAACAATATATTTGATTGCTGCTTTGGCTGCTTCGATTTTTAGTTGCTGTTGTTTATCCATTGATAGAAATTCGTGAGTTGATCTAAAACCGGTATTAAACCATGAAATGGTTCGCAATTCATGCCAAAACCAGCTTTCTAAAGGTCTAATAGAGGAGAATTGTTAAGTTTTATGTGAACTGAGTACAATTTAACCGTTTTCTTCCTTGCTAGTATTGATCACAGACTATAATGGTAGTATGGTAGCTGACCCGCTCGTTTAAATTTTTGTTTGGATGGGGCGGCAAGGAAGACATCATAAGGGCTATGGACTCCAGCTAATAATAAAAAGAGCTACCTCGAAACACAGGTGCGAGATTGGAGAACCAAAAATGAAACGTAAACCAGATATCTTAGTTGTTCTGGCAGCGTTATTGGGACTTGGTATGATTTTCTCTAGTTTTGGCGGCGTAAATGCGGCTGATGCGGAACAAGAAGTAAAGATTACGAGAACCAAATAACAAGCAAGACTCCACGAATAAGTGGGACATGATGTAGTTCAGAAAGCGATTTCTGATAAAAAAGCCTTCATAATATTTTATGAAGGCTTTTTTGTATCTGCATCGTCAGTTTAAGAGTTAAACGTATAAAAATTCTCTTCGGTACACACACCATCTAGCGGAAGATCCCAAGGATCACTTGGTAAATCGTTTACCATTTGTAATTGATAAGCGAGACCAATAAATCGAGGGCGCTTTGTTTGATTTTTTAGGTGAGCAAAAGTTGCATCATAAAATCCGCCTCCCATACCCAAACGATTGCCGTTTGTGTCAAATGCAACAAGCGGCAAAAACACAACATCAAGTTGCGAAACTCTAATCGCATGATTAACCGATAGATCCACTTCAGGAATACCATAACGATTTACTCGCATCGCTGCATTAGCATGATAAGGTAAAAACCAGAGTTTATTAGGTCTATAAGGTCTTAGTTTAGGTAAATAGCACCAACCGCCCATTTTCTCGATAGTAGCGAGAACCGAATCGGTAGCAATTTCTCCATCGAATGATAAAAAGCACGCGATATGTTGATTGCTATGAATCAGCCGATGAGCTGAAAGTGATTCAGCGATTTTGTGTTGCGCTCGCTTGGCGTAACTGACAGAAACTTGCTGGCGCTGTTGTCGAACGGTTTGCCTTATTTGGGCTTTTTCTAATTTGTTGTGCATGAGCTTGTTATAAAGTCTACCCACCTTGCCGTTTGCTGGTCTCGCCCATGAACCCGAAGGTTCAGGTGGGAATTCCGCGATTTAATTTAGGCTTTCCGACCCAAGTCCGGAGACTTGCTCGGACATGCTCACCAAAAATCAACAAGAACACCCTGGGAAGAGATTATCGGCTCAAGGACTACAACAGCTTGGCGAACAAGGCAGGCAGATATCGGATTATATACCCCTTCGAGTGGAAGGTGTAGTCTCGGAGCGAATTGCTCGAATTGAATTAAGAGGATTTAGATTAGTTCTGATTGAGCGGTACTAGCAAGCGCGCTATCCACTTTTTCTTGTAATTTTTTAATGCGTTGATTGATTTCGTTGCTTTCTTCTGCCGAGGTACGCTCACCGTGCATCAATTCATAAGATAGATTTAGCGCAGCCATTACAGCAACTCTTTCCAGCCCCATAATGCGTCCGCCTTCCTTAATCTCTCGCATCCGCTTATCGAGGGCTTTGGCAGCTTGTTCCAATTTTTCAACTTCATCGGCTGGGCTAGCAACGTGATATTCATTGCCCATGATGTGAATACTGACTGGTTTACTTTCCGCCATTAGCTAATTTCCTTGAGCTTTTCAATCATGGCTTCAATCTTTGAACTGGCCAGTTTGTTCTTTTCGAGCAGGTTTTGCCGATCGAGCTTTAATTGTCGATTCTCATTTTTTAATGTATCGCAGGTCTCTAAAAGCTTAGATACGCTGCCTTCAAGTTGCGAAAGATTTGAGGTTGTCATGGCAAACTATTGTTTTTTGGTATGATTTTAATAT
Source organism: Kangiellaceae bacterium (assembly GCA_965230525.1). GTDB lineage: Bacteria > Pseudomonadota > Gammaproteobacteria > Enterobacterales > Kangiellaceae. The sequence continues at coordinate 722,502 of OZ246008.1, read as the reverse complement.
AGAGCGCATCTATGCAATGGTCAATGATATAATGCTGAAAAATTAGATAATTTAGTCAATATTGAGTATTTGAGCAGTAAAAATGAGTGAATTTGAAGAAAATTCGGCCCAATGGTACGAATCGTTTGAGGAATCTTTGGCCGATGCTGACTGCGAGATCAATGCCGCCGAATTTCAAGGTATTTTGGCTGGAATGATTTCTGCGGGGCTAACCGCCGAAAATCAAAAGTGGTTACCGACCTTACTTGAGGTTGCTAATCAAGGCAATCCGCTTCCCGAAGTTGCCCTCGGCCAATTAAAGTCTTTGTTTGAGCAAAGTTTATTGGCGTTTGAGCAGCAAGATTTATTAGCCCCTTTATTACTGCCTGGCGATGATTACCCGCTTGTTGATCGACTAGAGGCCCTATCACTTTGGTGTCAGGGTTACTTGCTTGGGTTTGGCCTACAGCTTGGCAAGCAATCCGCGGAAAACAAAGAAGTTGCTGAATCTCTAAACGATATTAGCCAAATTTCTCAATTGGAAGTCGCTGCAGATGATAGTGAGGACTCACAATCTGCGCTTTTGACCGTGGTAGAGCACATTAAAGTGGCAGTTAAGGTCATTTATTTGGAAATGGTTGTTAAAAATCAGCGAACCAAATCTGCCAATTTGACTGGCAATCAAACATTGCACTAGCGGTGCGATAAAAATCTAAACTATTGATATTTTAAAAAAGGCTTAAATGATTAAAAAGGCAGAATATACCCGACGACGTAAGAAGCTGATGAGCTATATGGGTAATAATTCGATCGCTATTTTACCGTCCAACTCTGAAGTGCTTCGAAGTCGCGACACTGATTTTCGATTTCGCCAACACAGTGACTTTCACTATTTGTCTGGTTTTCCGGAGCCGGATTCTGTCATTGTATTATTGCCTGGACGAGAGCAAGGTGAATACATACTCTTCTGCCGAGAAAACGACCCAGTAATGGAGACTTGGCATGGCAGACGTTATGGTCAGCAGGGTGCAGTCAAACATTTTAGCTGTGATGATGCTTTTCCTATTGATGACATTGATGATATTTTGCCTGGACTCATGGAAGGTCGCGAAAGAATTTATTATGAGTTTGGTAATCATACCGAATTTGATAATCAAATAATGAGCTGGATTAATTCGCTGCGTTCGCAAGTTAAAAGTGGTGCTCATCCGCCAGGTGAGTTAATCGATCTGAGCCATATTTTGCACGACATGCGGCTATATAAAAGCCCGGCTGAAATTGCCATTATGCGTGAGGTAGCGGAAATTTCAGCCAAAGCGCATATGATTGCGATGCGAAAGTGCAAACCAGGTTTAAATGAATACCAAATAGAAGCTGAAATTAAATATCAATTCGCCATTCGGGGCGCGCGTGCTGAAGCTTACAACTCAATTGTGGCAGGCGGAGAAAACGCCTGTATTTTGCACTATGTTGAAAATGATCAACCGCTTAATGATGGCGACTTATTATTGATTGATGCAGGTGGTGAATTACAAGGCTATGCCGCTGATATTACGCGCACTTTCCCAATCAATGGCAAATTTAGTGAGGCGCAACTAGAAGCTTACCAATGGGTTTTAAAAGCCAACAAACAGGCCATAAAAGAAGTCAAACCCGGTAATTCTTGGATGGCTCCTCACGATGCTGCGGTCAGAGTTTTGACTCAAGGATTGGTGGCCATGGGCATTTTACATGGCTCAGTCGATGAGCTGATAGACCAACAGGCTTATAAGCAATTCTATATGCATAAAACCGGACATTGGATTGGACTTGATGTGCATGATGTCGGCGATTATTTGATTGACAAAGAGCCGCGAACTCTTGAAGCTGGTATGGTTCTCACCGTTGAGCCAGGTCTATATTTCGCACCGAAAACCAAGGGGCTTGACAAGAAATGGTGGGGCATTGGGATTCGAATTGAAGACGATGTACTCGTCACCAAAAAAGGGCATGAAGTTTTATCTAAGACTGCCATTAAAGAAGCTAAAGCGATTGAAAAGCTGATGGCATCAAAATAAATAGCAAATACTAAGAAGATCAACTTAATGAAAGAGTTTGATTTAATAATTGCCGGCGGCGGCATGGTTGGCTCTACCGCTGCGTTGGCACTGTCGAAATTGGGGCTAAGCATCGCGGTCGTTGAGTCCAGCCCGCCGGAACAATCTACCAATACTAGCTTTGATCAACGTGCTGTCGCGTTATCGGCGGCATCGGTGAGAATTTTTAAATCGTTAAATATTTGGGATTCCATTAAGTCGCTGGCAGAACCGATTAAACATATCCATATTTCAGATCAAGGCCATTTTGGATTTGCTCGGCTTAACGCTGAGGATTATCAAGTTGATGCACTCGGCGAAGTGGTTCCGCTAGACGAGACAGGCCCTATTTTGTGGCAACACCTTCAACAAACTTCAAACATTGAATTGTTTAGTCAATTTGAACTGACCTCAGTTGATCAAGAACAAAAACAAGATAAAGGCCAAGACAACTCAAATCTACAACAAGCGACCAATCAGCAGGTTGTGGTTACCATTGAAAACAAAGGCGAGCAACGCAAACAGCAATTAGTGACTAAGTTACTCATTGGCGCAGATGGTATTTTTTCCACCGTCGCAAAACTTGCAGCAATAGAAACCAGTCACAAAAACTATCAACAGCATGCCATTATTGCCAATATTACGACTGAAAAAAGTCATCAAAATAGGGCCTACGAACGATTCACACCCAGTGGTCCGCTTGCCCTGTTGCCGCTCACAGGAAACCGACTTTCATTGGTTTGGTGTAAACATCCTGAGCAGATGGCAGAATTGATGAAATGTGATGTCGACCAATTTCAACAGCAACTACAACAAGCGTTTGGCTTTCGACTGGGACAAATTACTAAAGTGGGTGAGAGAAATCAGTATCCATTGAGCTTGAGAGTTGCCAAACAACCTTTTAAAGCCGGTGTTTTGCTTTTAGGAAATGCGGCCCATACTCTGCACCCTATTGCGGGTCAAGGCTTCAATATCGGTATTCGCGATATTGCGGCGCTGGTAGACTGTATCGAGCAGACGCTTCTCAATAAAAAGCGCAATTTTGGGTCGGTGTCGTTTTTGCAACAATACCAACAATCTCGCCAGCAAGACTGGGATAAAACTATCAATGCAACGGATTGGTTAGTAAGATTATTTAGTCACGACTTCTTGCCGGTCGTTGCCGCGCGAAATAAGGCGTTGAGTCTATTTGATAAGATTCCATTGCTAAAACAACACTTGGCAGCCTCTGCGATGGGATTAACCGGAAGATCGGCCAAAATGACACGCGGCGTTCAACAAAAAGTAACCACTGACTCAGGCAAAGGACTTTAAAAATGTCGAAAAAATTTGATATAGCCGTGGTGGGTGGCGGCATGGTTGGGCTTGCGGCTGTCGCAGCTTTAGCCGAAACGGGCTTAAATATTCTGTTGTTAGAAAAGCAGCCAATCGACCGCTTGAAAAACAATCAGCTTTTAACCAAATCAGAATATTTGCCAGAGGATTTTGACTTACGGGTCAGTGCAATTAGTCCCGCAAATAGAGCTTTTTTAAGCGAGTTAAAAGCGTGGCAATTTATTCCCGCAAAAGCTCAGGCAAGCTATGATTGGATGAAAGTGTGGGATGGCGATGGTACCGGCTACATTGAGTTTGCAGCGGAACAAATCGCTCAACCCGATTTAGGTGTGATTGTTGAAAATCGACTGATTAAAGCGGCACTGCTAAAACGAATCGAAACGTGTAGTAATGTGACCTTAATTGATCAACATCAGGTAGAAAGTATTCAATCGGAGCCGCAAGGGTTAGAAATATTACTGAGCAATGATCAATACTATCGAGTTAAACTATTGATCGGTGCCGATGGTGCACAGTCGTTAGTCCGAGAAAAGCTAGCCATTCCTACAACACAAACTGACTATCAGCAGACTGCGTTTGTGGCCAATGTGAAAACCCAACAAGCTCATCAAAATACAGCTTGGCAACGATTTACGCCGCAGGGGCCGGTTGCATTTTTACCGTTACCGAATGCCCACCATTGTTCGATTGTCTGGTCGATCGACAAGCTACACGCTGAGCAGTTGCTTGGTTTAAGTCAGCAACAGTTTGCGAGTAAATTGCAGCACGCCTTTGAATCCCGATTAGGTGATGTCGAACTGATATCCGATTTTCGCGGATTTGAACTAGTCAAACGACACGCGACAACTTATCTTAGTCATCGAGTCGCACTGATTGGAGATGCGGCTCACACCATTCATCCTTTGGCTGGCCAAGGAGTCAATATTGGTTTCCAAGACGTTGCTTGCTTAACGCGCCTAATTAAGAACTTGCATCATAAATCTAGAGATATTGGGCTACTGGAAAATCTTAGACCGTTTGAAAGAGAACGAAAAACTGAAAACTTGTTAATGCAAAATGCGATGAGTGGATTTAAGCATTTATTTGCCAACCAATCCATGCCGGTCACTTTAGTTCGCAATTTAGCCATGTCGACCCTGAATAAAATTCCAATGGCGAAAGAGTTAATCATAAAGAAAGCCATGGGTCTGTAAATTCATAATCATTTTTGTATACACTCGATCGCATTGAAATCGGAGAATCAAATTGAAACAACTTCAGCAATTTTATATTAATGGAACATGGGTTGACCCAGTCGCACCCAAACTCATGGATGTTATCAACCCGTCAGACCAAAGCGTTTGTGGACAGATATCCATAGGTAGTGCTGGCGATGTGGATAAAGCCGCCGTTGCCGCGCGTTGCGCTTTTGAGCAATATGCTAGCAGTCCCGTTGAGCAGCGACTAGATTTACTGGCCGCGATAATAGACCAATACAAAAAACGATATAATGATATTGCAGAAGCAATTTCACTTGAAATGGGGGCACCCAATCAATTGGCTATTAAAGCGCAAACCGGTGCCGGACTAGCGCATATAAAAGCCGCTCACAAAGTGTTGAGTGACTTTCAATTTGAGAGCCAAATAGGTCAAAGCAAAATCGTTAAAGAACCCATCGGGGTTTGCGGATTAATTACCCCTTGGAATTGGCCGGTTAATCAAATCGCTTGTAAAGTCGCGCCCGCATTGGCCGTGGGGTGTTGTGTTATTTTAAAACCCTCTGAAATAGCACCACTATCGGCACATATTTTTGCCGAAGTGTTGGACGCTGCAGGTGTTCCGCATGGAGTTTTTAATTTAATTCAAGGAGATGGTGAGGGTGTTGGGACGGCGTTAAGTCAACACCCACAAGTCGATATGATATCTTTTACCGGCTCAACTCGTGCGGGTAGTTTAGTTGCTCAAAATGCAGCGCCGAGTATTAAGCGAGTGACTCAAGAGCTCGGCGGAAAATCTGCCAACATAATATTACCTGATGCCGATTTTGAGCGAGCGGTTAAACAAGGCACCCATGCTGTGTTCAATAATTCAGGCCAGTCCTGTAATGCACCGACCCGAATGCTGGTTCCGCAACAACAATTGGAAGACGCCGCGCAAATAGCCGCGACTGTTGCAAGCAAAGTTAAAGTCGGAGCGGCAAACCAAGATGACACAACAATGGGGCCGGTGGTCAGTCAAACTCAATTTGAAAAAGTTCAAGGGCTTATTCAACAAGGCATCGATGAGGGGGCACGTTTAGTGTGTGGGGGTGTTGGAAAACCTGAAGGTTTGGAGCAAGGTTTTTTTGTTAAGCCCACCGTTTTTTCTGCAGTTAATAATCAAATGACGATAGCGCAAGAAGAAATATTTGGTCCAGTGCTTGCTATCATACCGTATGATTCAATCGAGCAGGCGATTCAAATTGCAAATGATACACCCTATGGATTAGCTGGTTATGTGCAGGGAACCGATCAAGACTTGTTGCGAGAAGTCGCGTCAAAAATTAAGGCAGGTAATATTAATATTAATGGTCAAAGTGGCGATATTATGACGCCGTTTGGTGGCTATAAGCAGTCAGGTAACGGACGAGAATGGGGCGCTTATGGCTTTGAAGATTATTTAGAAGTGAAAGCCATCTCAGGTTTGGGATAATTTTTTTAAATCAAATGAGATTTTAAAATTATGTTAAAAAAAATATCTATTCTTTTAACCATCGTTTGTTTTAGTCATTTATTAGCGGCTAAACAGCCGGGTGAAGACATCCTTCCGGGTGAATTATTTCCAATCGTGGAATTGCAAACCACGGCTGGAAAAATAAAGGTAGAACTCGATCGTATGCGAGCGCCGATCACGGTTAATAATTTTCTATATTATGTGAATAACGGTTCCTATGATGGAACCATATTTCATCGTGTTGAAAAGGATTTTGTTATTCAAGGTGGCGGCTACGATGCAAGTTTCAAAGAGCGAGATAGAGTAGCTCCCATTTTTAATGAGTCAGGTAATGGACTTAAGAATGAAATGTTCACCATCGCAATGGCGCGAGACGATGATCCGCACTCTGCCGAGCGACAATTCTATTTCAACTTAGCAGACAATGAAGGACTCGACCCAGGCAAAACGTGGGGATACGCGGTATTTGGTACCGTTCTTGAAGGCGAAGAAGTGCTTGAGTTAATTGCCAAAGCGCAAGTGCATACGCATCCCAAAACCTTATGGGAAAATGTTCCGGTTAGAACGATTACGCTCAACAAGGCCATCATTTTATCTAAGTAGTAAGACTGATCACACTTTGCCATTAAGTCTGACCGATGACCCAAGTATTCACCGCTAAATTCGATGATTGATGGGCCGATATAATTTATTTCTAAATCGCTTTTATTTACCTGTGAAATTTTGGTAGACTGGAATGCTTTATAATAATTAAAATAACTCGCGGACAATTTCTATGATCAACAGACCGCTGGCCTACAAAGGGCCAGTCGATCATTTAACGCATTTTTTTTCTGAGAAAAGCCTTATTCAAGGTTTGTCAATTCTGCTCGAGACCAATTTAGTCAACTGGCAAAACATTGCTGATGAGAAGTACATAAAAGGTACTTGTTTGTGTGATGGAAAATTCACAAAACAAATTCTCTACTGGCCAATGACAGAAGCAATTGGTAGTTGCAGCTGCGAGGAATCTCAGTCTCTCACAGATTTGGAAGCGTTTCCATGTGCGCATTTGGCTGCCTTAGCAATTGAATCAAAGACTCGACTTCATCGCTTACCGCCTTCGACCAACCAACAAATGAAACAAGTTTCGGGCAAGCGTTATATTAAAGGTTGGTTGACTAAACAAAAGCTTGATCCGTTTCCGGCTATGGCGAGACATCGCGTTATTTATCTCCTACACAAAACTTCTGATTTTTGGGTGATCGAAGTTGAAAAGGCCTACTTAACTAAAGAGTCTGAGTATCAGCCCAAGGGAACGATTCATTTGCAAGAGGCAATTGACTCAGAAATTTATGGAAAAAAGCAAACCAAATTTTTTAGCTTAGCCGATCAGCAAATACTTTATTATGTAAGCAACGACTTTGGCAGCACGCGTCCATCAAAAGGTATTACCGCCAGCGATGGCACTGAACTAAAACTTGAGCCCAATCAGTTTATTATTAATTCTGACCAGTCGGGCAATAAGATGATTAGAGCCTTGGCCAATACCGAAAGATTATTCTGGCAGTCAAGCCATCGCGCGGCACTTCACTTATCCGCTAGAAATCCTAATTTTTGGCGCGACACTCAAGCAACGGATCTTGACCGAATTAGTAAAAATTACTTTTTAGATTTAAAGCACAATTCTGTCATTGAGATATTTGAAGAAGCAGCAGAAAAGAGTGCAAAATTATTTCGGCAACTAATGAATAAACGTTCTTTCGAAATTCAGCCGATTTTAAAAGTTACCAGCACCGAGACGATGGTTCCTTGGCGACCAGAAGATGTTAAGGCGTTTGATGTTGCTAAGATCGCATTTCGGGTAAATGACGAAGAATTTTCCCTGAAGAATTTATTACCATTAGTGATGGAGCGGGAAGCCAAAAAAGAATTCAGCGAACAGCTGGCAAACTACTTATTGCAGATAGAAAATTTAGAAGTATTAGAAGCTAGATACGAACTGCCTCTAATAGAAAAATTTCATTTCGGCGATCGAGAGTTTGATAGCCACCTTAGTCATATGTTACCGATACTCAATGGTATGTTTGAACTTGGTTGGAAAATAGAAATTGACCGTGGCTTTCGGCTCAATCAAATTTCAGTTGCTGATTGGTACATCGATATCAGTGAAGGGACTGATACTAGTCAAACAAAAAAGCGCAAGTCTAAGCAAAGAAAAAAATCGGTTACCGATCAAAACCAACCGACCCAACTTGATTTACTGGCTTGTGAAGACCCTGATTTAGAAGTCAATAACGACCCACAAGAATATGATTGGTTTGATCTAGAAGTTGGTGTCAAAGTGAAAGGGCGCTCGATCAATTTAATGCCTTATATTGTTTCGCTTATTCAACGCGAAGAACTCGATTTTAGCCGCCCCTGCGATGATAATGATGATAAAAAAGTAACCATCAAACTGGATACGGGAGAAACTTTAGCGCTTGAAAAACAGCGAGTACATTCTATCTTTTCATCGTTCATTGAACTGAATGATGAAAAAAGTCTAAACGCCCAAAGTCGATTGAGATTGCCCAAAAGTCAATTTGGTCGACTAGTGCCATTACTTGAGCTTAAAGGAACCGGCAAAGGTAAAAAGAGCAAAGCGCAAAAGATTGATTGGATTAGCGGAAAGCACCTTGCCAAAAAAGCCAAACAATTGGCTAATGACAAAGGCATAAAAAACATCACGATTCCGCGAGAGCTAATGGGAGAATTGCGAGATTATCAACATGCCGGATTAAACTGGTTGCAGTTCTTAAAAAAGCATCAGTTAGGGGGTGTGTTAGCCGATGATATGGGGTTGGGAAAAACCATTCAAACCATCACTCATGTGTTGGTAGAAAAAAAAGAGGGCCGACTCAAAGCGCCGTGTTTGGTCATTGCACCCACTAGCTTGTTATCGAACTGGGAGCAGGAGGCTCGTAAATTTGCACCGTCACTCAAATTTATGAAATTAGCCGGCGGAAAACGCCAAGATCTTTATGCAAAGATCCCTAATATGGACGTGGTCGTTACCAGCTACGGGTTAGTGTTACGAGATATCAACAAACTACAAAAAATACATTTTAGCATTGTCATTTTGGACGAAGCGCAAGTTATTAAAAATACTCGTAGTAAAATTACCACGGCGGTCAACGAGCTTAGATCAGACCAACGAATTTGCTTAACCGGCACACCCATGGAAAATCATTTAGGTGAGCTGTGGTCATTATTCCAGTTTTTAATGCCTGGTTTTCTTGGCAGTGAATATCAATTTAATCAGCTATATCGTCAGCCCATTGAGAAAAATCAAGATTACCATCGTCAAACGCTTTTAGCCAAACGAGTCGCGCCGCTGATGTTAAGGCGAACCAAAAATGAGGTCGCTAAAGAGTTACCAAGCAAAACAGAAATGGTGACGCTCATCGAGCTAGAACAAGCGCAAGCCGATCTCTATGAAACTATTCGAATTTCGATGATGGAACAAGTCGACAAGGCAATGTCGTTGGAAACCAAAAACCGGAATCAATTTTTAATTGGCAACGCGCTGCTTAAACTTCGTCAAGTTTGCTGTCATTCGCGCCTTATCAAACTAGAATCAGCGCAAAAAACCAATGCCTCAGCCAAAGTTGCTTGGTTAAAAGATCGCTTGCCAACCATGGTCCAGCAAGGTCGACGAATTCTACTGTTTTCTTCGTTTACCAGTATGCTGGATATCATCGCGGAAGAGCTCGAGTCAATGGAGTTGCCCTATCTGATGTTAACCGGTAAAAGTAAACACCGCGGAAAAATGGTCGAGCAATTTCAGAAATCCGAGATTCCCATCTTTTTGATCAGTTTAAAAGCGGGCGGGGTAGGGCTGAATTTAACCGCAGCCGATACAGTAATACATTTTGATCCTTGGTGGAATCCAGCCGCTGAACAACAGGCGAATGATCGGGCTTACCGAATTGGTCAAGATAAGCCGGTTTTTGTGTATAAATTAATCACTAAAGGAACCGTGGAAGAAAAAATTCAGCAGATGCAGCAGCAAAAGCATAAACTCGCTCAAGGATTGTATGACCAAGAGTCACTGGATACCATGAACTTAACCCCAGAAGACTGGCAAGCGTTGTTTAGACCCATTGAGGGATATTAAGGGCCGCTATCTAGCGCTTATCGTTGGCGACTCGTTAACCTAGCGACCACTTTTACAATTTTTAATAACTAATTTCTGCCAGTTACGATAGAATTAAGCTTTATTTGGCCGCTGAATAATCATAGATGATCAATCCAGTTATACTTTTTGTACCTGTGTCTTCTGATAAAGGAGTAGGAGAATACACACGATCGGCAATTATCGCCGACGCGTTGCAATATCGTCTACCCGGTGCAAAAATTCATTTCATCTTAAATAGAAATATGAAACTGGCGGCTGATTGTCCTTATACGACTCATCTTTCCGATCATTCTGCGACCAAAGACACACCATTAGTTAACCGAATTATCTCCAAAATAAAGCCCGATCTGGTAATTTTTGACTGTGCCGGAAGAGCGAAGCAATTTGCACACGCAAAACGCTCAGGTGCTAAAGTGATCTTTATTTCGCAACACAAAAAGAAGCGAGCGCGAGGCTTAAGCTTCAGAAGGCTGCTGTTTTGCGACTTGCAATGGGTGGTGCAACCAGACTTTGCCATATCACCTCTGACGACAATTGAAAAACTAAAACTTAAACTATCTGGTAAGCCAGCACCAAAAAATATTGGTGCCATTTTGCCAGCAGCTGCTGACGCTAGTAGTGTATTGAATAAGTATTCATTAAAAGCTGATGATTATATTTTATTCAGTGCCGGCTCAGGCGGTCACGAATTGCATGGAGAGTTGGCAACCGATACATTTTATCGCGCTGCAATTATGGTCAGTCAGCAAGTGCAATGTCGTGTAGTCGTGGCTTTTGGCTCTAATTACCCGAATCCATTGCCTGCCTCGGAGCAAACGCTTAATATACTATCAACCCCTTCTGATGAATTTTTGGTCTTGCTACAGCATGCCAAAGCTCGAGTGCTTTCCGCAGGTTCAACGCTGCTACAAGTGATCGAAATGCGCAAACCATCGGTTGCGGTTGCCGTTTCTAAAGATCAGCCCGTCAGACTGGAAAAATGTCGTGAATTGGGGTTGGTGCTAGCCGCAGACTGTCGAGATGTTGATATTGCTGAGAAAACCCTTAGATCGATGGAACAAACCAGCGCGCAAGCTTTGGTAGAGCGCATGGAATCGATTAACCCAACCGATGGCGTTGCACAAGCGCTTGCGGGCATTGAGTCTTTGTTGGGAATAACAACCGCTGGACTTGAAACAAAGTCCTACTGAGCGGCAAATCCTTCTAAAAATTCCACGATACGCTGTGAAGCCAATCCATCGGTCGGACCGACATGATCTTCGGTATATTGCTTTCGTGCCGTTGCGTACTGCTGAGGATTTTCGAGCTGCTGGGGGATGGCTTGGATGAGTTCGGAATAGCTGTTTACATGTAATCCAATCTCTTCATAGACCACGTTGTCCTTGCCAAATCGCTTTTCAAAACGATATTTAAAGGGGCCTCGGTACGACCACTTCAATTTAAAAAAATTACAAACAATAACCGGCTTGTCGAGCGCAGCAAATTCAAAAAGTGTGCTGGAAGCTTCACTCAACAATAAATCAGCATTCTTCATAAAGGGGAGTAATGATAGGTCTTGCTCAGGTGCAACATAAGTATTTGGGTACTTTGCCCAGCTGGCTAATTTGGCGCGTTGGTTTTTATACTGCGCGCGGGTGTAAGTAAAAGTGTGCGGCTTAATCAACAAATTATAGGCTTCAAAGTCACTTGGCCAATCATCAGGAAAACACTCTAACGAGCTTGGGTTGAAGGTCGGAGCATAGAGGATGGTCGGTTTATTAGGATCAAGGCCAAGCGCTTGCATATCTAAGCCGGGTTCGGCATCGCGAAAGATCGGATCCAACTTACTGAAACCAACTTGTTCAAATTGATCATTAGGATACAGCTGCTGTATCGTCTTAAGCCGTAAACGACCTTCCATAAACCGGATTGTCATGGGCGTCTTGGATTTATGATAGTAGCTGGGTTTAGGTCCAACTCCATGACCGATTTGAGCGGTTTTTGTATCTTCTGGAAGTTCTTTTACATAATTAAAGGCATTACCAAAAATAATCCAATGCGGTTTTAGTTCACAGTAGGCGTTCAAAGCTTCTCGTTCGTTAGCAATCCATTGGCACTCGAGTCCTAAATTTGCGACCACTTGCTCAAAGGTTGCTTTGCGGTTTTTGTTCTTGTAACAGACAAGCTTTACTTGGTGGCCTTTGCTTTGAAGAATATCAATGATTGGCAAGAATTGTGGCAAATAGTAGACATTGACTGTGTCAAATACAACTAACATAAGGTGCCCTAAGAACCAAAAAACCAATATTAACTTACCTACGACCCCTATATCAATCAATAGGCTAGACGAAGCAGGCATTATTACTTAAAATTAAGCGCATACTTACCCGTTATAAGTTAGCCGCAAATGCAAGCCACTCTCAAGAAATTCGGTTACCCAGAATCGTTAATAAGAAGCTACCAATATTGGCACGTTTTGCTGCGTCCAGCACAGCCAACACTGGGCTCCTTAGTGTTAATCTGCAAAGAAAATGTGAGTCATTATGCCGATATTTCAAAATCCGCGATGCAAGAAAAGCATCAGTTGATAGGTGACATTGAATCCGTACTCAGTAAACGCTTTAACTATTCCAAAATAAATTACTTAATGTTGATGATGGTCGATCCTGCGGTGCATTTTCATGTATTGCCGCGTTATGAACATGCCGTGGAGTTTTGCGATAAAGAATTTGCTGACGAGTCTTGGCCTGGGCCGCCAGACATTACTGCTGATCTAAGCCTAGATAACATTTATCATCAAGAACTGCTAAAAACATTGCGAAATGACTTCACTTCACTTTGTGGCACCGATACGACCATTAAAGTCGGTCAAGAGGGTAAGAAATACGCACGAATGTATACTTCGGGCTGCTTTGATATATTTCATCAGGGCCATTTAAATATTTTGAAAAAAACTAAAGAGCTGTGTGACTACTTAATCGTTGGCGTGTCCACCGATGAAGTGATTATTCAATCCAAAGGAAGACCACCGCTTATTCCATTTGAAGAGCGAATTTCAATTTTAGAAGCAAATCGTTATGTTGATGAAGTCATCCCACAAATCAGTAAGAACAAACAAGCCATAGTTGACCAGTATAATATTGACGCGATTTCGGTTGGTTCCGATTGGAAAGGAAAATACCCGCCGGTCAGTTGTGATATGGTTTATTTTGATTACACGCCAAATGTGAGTTCAACGGTGCTAAAGCAAAAATTGAATATCACCAAGAGCGAATAGACTGAGGCCAAAATTAAACAGCTAGTTTTTGGATTAGCGTTTAGCGATCACTTTGATAGCAAACTGTTTTGCCCTATTTGAACTCCAATTAATAAAGAAAAATCGGTTATAAATAAACGCCGAATAACCGAGGGTGCGATCGCCATGTTTCTTAGATGCGATCAGAGATGGATAGTTGTGCGTTTCAATACAGCCAAAAGCATATCTTCGGCCTTCTGCAATTTGTTTGGATTCTGCTAGTTTTTTTATCTGATTGATAATACCGCGGCCACGATACTCTGGTTTTACAAATTCTTTATAGCGATAGTAGAGTTTATCGCCAAACTCCATATACAAAGGATGGGATAACTCAACGGCTTGTGTAGTCCGCCACAAATACCCCACCACTTGATCTTCAACCAAAGCACCAACGCACTGGTCGCCTTGTGAAAACGCTTTATTAAGAAAGGAATGGCTAATATCAAGTTCGCGATTGAGCGATTGATTGCCAAAGTCCTCTGGTGTTAAAGGGCGATAACGAATACCATCTTGTTCAAATTGTTCTATGTGCGATTTGCTAATTTCCTGTGCTTTAACAATCGAAATACGAAAGCCGAAAAGTCGATTAAGCTTTAGCATCAAGTAAGTATGCAGAAAGCGAATAACTCCCCAGTCTTTAATAAAGGCACTTTTACCTTTAGGCATCATTGCTGGATGACCTCTTACTCTGTTTATTTTTTTCTTCGATCCATTTTGACATATACTTAGTGGATCGCAAACTATGAAAGTTAAGCATACTACCGATAAAATTTTTCCTTCGATGCGTTTCAAGGTTTGCTAGTATTGATTCGACTTGTGTGATTAATCTAAGACCGATTTCACGGCCATCATAGTTTGCTTTTAGTAGAGAGTGACACTGATCTTTTTTAGTTTCCCATAGTGATTGTGTTTGATAGAGATTAATCGCCGATTCAATCAGAGGCTCCTCAGAGTTAGCAACCAAACCAGGCCACTCTAACCCCGCGGTCATGCCTTCGGCACCAATATCGGTAGTGATAATGGGGGTTTGATTACGCATCGCATCGATAAACTTTCCTTTTATTCCCGCACCAAATCTTAAAGGTGACAAACAGACTCGCGCTTGTTGCATAACCAAATTTACATCATCAGCTCGATCTTTAATTAAAAAGCCAATTTTTGGATTATTTAATGCGGTCGCTATGGGTGGTGTATAAGCACCATAAATATGTAACTCTACCGCGGGTAATGCTTGTCGAATCTTCGGCCAAATTTGTTGCAAGTAAAGAATGGAATCCCAGTTAGGTGCGTGCCGTAAGTTGCCGATGGTGACAAAGTGTTGGCGTTGTTCAAAGCTCGCTGGGTTAACTGATAGAGAGCCGGTTTCCAGCATAAACGGAACGTGCACAAGCAACTCCGCGCTCACCTTAAAGTGATCTTGCAGTAGGCTCATTTCGAAATCTGAGATGATTAAAGATAAATCGCAACGAAATATACTCGCGATCTCACGCTTGCATAAATCGCTGACTAATGACTCTAGAGAAAATGCTTTTTTTGCTTTAAGCGCTTGGTGTCTGGCATCTCGTAAACATTGTAGATCTTCAGTATCTAATATTTGTAATGCGTTGGGCGCTGATTCAGATACTCGCCAACCGAATTGCTCTTCCATCATAAAGCGATCGTATAGCACTGCGGTAGGTTGAGTTTCGCTGACATATTGATCAAATGAAGCATCATTGAGAGCAATTTGATGGCTGTCGATCCCTTCTCTAGACAAATCATGATTAAAGTCGGTTTGTTGCGCAGGGGTTGCAAACGTGACTTGCCATTGTTGACCAACAAAGAGACGCATTATCGACAAAATATGATAGCCAGCCGCTGATGAATTTGGCTCTGGCCACACATAGCCTATCACTAGTAATTTTTTCACGAGAAGCGCTTAGTCCGTAATGTTGTTGATTAATTTAGTCAGCGGTTATTTTAGCGCTTGTTGAACTTGATTGACATCTCAATTAGCGTTGAAGGATTTAATTCGATAGAACAACAATGCTAAACTGCGCTTTTATTTTGAAGCTATATTTTGACAATGAAGATTCATCAATTTTATACCTATAACGAACTCAGAAACTTCACTTACATCATAGAACTTGACGACTCTCAGGCAATGGTGATTGACCCATGGGACGCTGAGGTAATTGTGCAAGAGCTAACTAATCGAAACTTAGCACTTAAAGTGATAATCAATACCCACGAACATTGGGATCATGTTCAAGGCAACTCTGCGTTGGTTGAAAAATACCAGTGTGAAGTGTGGGCTCATCAAAATGGCGAAGGTAAAATTCCTCACCTATCTCGTACTCTTAGCGAGGACGAGAAAATTCAGTTAGATAATGATACTTATTTAAAAGTCATGGATACACCGGGGCACACGTACGCGCATTTGTGTTTTCTGGTCGTCGAAAATCAGCGGCCCAAGGCAGTTTTTACCGGTGATACTCTATTTAATGCAGGGGTTGGGCATTGCCGCAGTGGAGATGAAAAGACCTTATATAAAACTATTTCGCAGCAATTTCAACCGCTTGATGATGACATCATAGTACTGCCCGGGCATGACTACTTAGAAAATAACTTACGTTTTACGCTAAACTTTGAGCCGCAAAATCAGAATGCGTTAGCTTGGTTGGAAAAAGTACAATCTGAACATTACGTGCCTGGCGATGTTCGTACAACCATCGGTGATGAAAAAGGTTTTAACACTTTTCTTAGGCTGGATAATCCAACGCTTAAACAGAGCCTAGCGCTTTCCATCGATGCCCCTCCACAAAATGTCTTTTTAGCACTTCGCGCTGAGCGGGATGACTGGTAATCATCCTTCATCATAATTCTGCTCTTGTAAAAGAAGGTCGGGAGTCGGCTGGCTCGAATCAACCATCAAATATTGTGAACCAGTTCACAATGAAACTTGTTTCATCCCACATTTACCTCGTTTAGGTATTTTTTACGCGGCAGATTAAATGGACGTAGATATACTATATCGACATTGTCTACGCAAAAATACCTGTCCCAAAAGTTGCCCAAGAGTGTGCTAAGGATAGCGAGAATTTGCTAAATTTTACTTGTTGTTTAAAGGAGAAGTTGCAGTAATGGGAGTTCCTTCATTTGCTAGTTCAGCGTTCAAAAACCGCTTTAAAGTTTTACTCTCTAGCTTAGTTTTAGTCGTGTTTACGGCGTGTGGCGGAGGAGGCGGGGGCGGCGGTCCAGACGAACCGGAGCCTGATAGTATTCCAAATTCATTTTCTTTTTCGGTACCCGATAGAGTAGAGCTCTCTGCAGTTGTAGAATCTAATGCTGTGACAATTTCTGGGATTAATACAAGTGCAGTTGTTAGTGTGACAGGTGGCGAATTTTCTATCGATAACGGTAGCTACACAAATACAAGTGGGACTATCAATAATGGTCAGTCCATTTCAGTCCGACACACTGCTTCTGCGGAATTTGATACGGTCACAGAAACTACCCTAACAATCGGAGGAGTTAATGCATCATTTTCCAGTACGACCGTGGAATTGGATAATAACCCAGATGCCTTTAGCTTTCCCGAAAAAATAGCTGTGGCCTTGGAGTCCATTAATGTTTCTGATGAAATTACCATCAGCGGAATAAATTCTGCTGCCGACATAAGCATTTCTGGTAATGGCGAATACTCGATTGATGATGCTGAGTACATTTCTGAGGACAGTACTATATCGGCTAACCAAACGGTTAAAGTAAGAATTACCGCAGCGGACGAATTTTCGACTTTGGTTAGTACGACACTCACTGTGGGTAATGTGGAAGCGAACTTTAATGTTACAACAGAGGCTATTGATACTGATCCCGATGCATTTCAGTTTACTGATCAAATAGATGTTGATATTGAGCAACTGATCACATCGAATTCAATCACAGTGTCAGGAATTAATTCAGCGACTACTGTAAGTGTTGTTGATGGTGAGTATTCTATTGACGGTGGTGAGTTTACCGATCAAGAAGGCACAGTGAATAATGGACAACTCATAGCGGTCAGACATACCTCTTCATTTGAATCATTAACCGAGACGCAGAGTACTTTAACCATAGGAACAATTAGCGATACATTTAATGTTATTACTGTTGAGTTACAGGACAGTGACTTAGATGGAATTGCCGATGCACATGAAACCAGGCGTTATGGAACCGATCCCTTAGTAGCGGATAGTGATGCTGATGGTACTAACGATGGTGATGAGATTGACAACCGAACCAATCCGTTAGAGCATCTCGAATTTTCCGATCCACTTTTAATTTTTGACCAAGACAGTTTTGGCTATTCTGAATTACGAGTTCCTGATTATTGTTATCAGGTGACTGGTGATGCGATTGGTGGCGGAGGTGGTCAAAATTGGTCATCTAACGGCAACTCGACTTACGGAGGTGGCGGTGGGTTTGCCTCTAGCTTGTTAATTATGATGCCGTTCGAGCAGATGCAACTATATGTCGGGCAAGGTGGAAAAGGAGGTTCTGGTTCTGCTAGCAACGCATTTGGTGGAGCTACGGGTGGTTCGACCTATCATTTTGGCGGCGGCGGTGGCGGTAGCTCCGAGCTACGATTTAACGATGAAAGGCTCATCGTTGCTGGTGGCGGTGGTGGCTCAGGCAACTACTCTGTAGGTAATGGTGGAGCCGGAGGCGGCGAGTTTGGATTAGACGGCGGCGGAGAAAATGGTGGGGCCGGCGGCGATAGTAGCGGTGAAAACCCAAATGGTGAAGATCAAAACGACTCGGCCCATAGCGGCGCGGGAGGCGGAGGTTACACCGGTGGTGGTCGTGGTACTTCTTATGGTCAAGGTGGCGGCGGTGGTTCAAGCTTCGGACAAACCACGGTTGCTGGTAATGGCAGAGCGCCGGGCAACGTGAGCATAGCGGGCATGTCAGGTTTTGGTGGTATTGGGAATTCTTATTATGATGACCAAGGTCCGAACAGCACAAGTGGGAGTGACGGGCGGTTAACACTCTATTGTCAAATTCCTGCCGAACAAGACCCTGACGCAGACGGCGACGGAATACTAGACTCGTCGGAACTAGATCATTTTGGAACAGATCCTACTACAAATGATACTGACGGTGATGGCTTGCTCGACCGAGATGAGCTGTTGGTTCATTTCACCGATCCAACATTAGCCGACACTGATGAGGACGGACTTAATGATAACGATGAGATTACGACCCATAATACTGATCCTAATAAGTCAGATACCGACGCTGATGGTTTGGATGATTACCAAGAAGTAATCACTCACGAAACAGATCCAAACGTTGCAGACACTGATGAAGATGGTTTAACTGACGGTACGGAGGTTAACGACCACTCAACCGATCCCAAGGTTGCAGACACTGATGGAGATAACTTGACTGATGGCGATGAAGTTAATCTCTATGGAACAAACCCCAACTTAGTGGATACAGATGAAGATGGGTTAAACGATGATGAAGTGATTGTTCACGGTACCAATCCACTTTTAGCGGATAGTGACGGCGATAGTTTGAATGATAATGAGGAAATCAATACCCATGTTACAGACCCGATGAATCCAGATACTGACTCAGACGGTCTCACTGACGGTGCGGAACTAAATACACACTCTACCGATCCTAACAATTCAGATTCAGACGGAGACGGATTTAGCGACGGAGAGGAAGTCATTGTAAGGCCAATTATCGAGCCCGGCGCGACGGCGCTTGATACAGTCACACATGATAGTTTTGGTGAATATAGTTATGAGATCCCAGCCAGCTGTAATGCTTTGTTGGTAAAAGCTTGGGGCGCTGGAGGTGGCCAAAACTGGAGTGGTAATGGAAATTCAAGTGTTGGTGGCGGTGGAGGCTATGCTGAAAGCCCAATTGCAGTCGACGAATCAGACGTTATGCAACTCTTTGTCGGAGAAGGCGGGAGAGGTTCGGGAATGAGCCATAATGCTTTCGGTGGTGCAACAGGTGGAGATACTCGTCATTTCGGTGGCGGTGGCGGCGGAAGTACTGAAGTTCGATTTAATAATCGACGGTTAGTCGTCGCTGGAGCTGGTGGCGGTTCAGGAAACAGTAGTAGCGGACATGGTGGCGCCGGTGGCGGTGAACAAGGCCTCGATGGGGGTGGCGGTGACGGCGGTGCCGGAGGCGGTAATACCGGCCTGAATCCTAATGGCCAAGATCAGACTGGTAATGGTTATTCCGCTCACGCTGGAGCTGGCGGCGGTGGCTATAGCGGCGGGCAACGTGCTACAAGTTATGGTGACGGTGGCGGCGGCGGTTCAAGCTTGGGCGTGACCACCATTGCAGGCAATGGTCGTGCACCAGGTAATGCTGCTGAGGCCGGAGATTCGGGATATGGTGGTGTTGGTACTAACTATTACGACGACCAAGGTCCTAATAGCCATAATGGCAGCGATGGTAAGCTGATTTTGGCTTGTTATGCTTCAACGAGTAGTACAGGGGGATTTGATCCAAACGACCCTGACTCTCACCCATAGCCATCCGCTGTTAAATGTGCTTTTAATCCCGTATGAAAGCACAAAAATTCAAAATCAGGGTATGTAAGGGAAACCTTCAGCCCTGATTTTTTGCTCTGCGTTTCTATTAGCATCCTCATTTTGTCCGAACCTGTCCGATTGTTGAATTCGGACACTGTCCATTACTGATATTGTAATAATCTAGCTATTTGGAAATATAGATATATTCTTTTAAATCAATAATTTAACCCAGTTTTATCAAGTTGGCATAGATCTAGCTCTGTATTCTTGTAATTAGGAAATTTAAAGAGCGAACTATGATTAAAGACACTTCATCGCAAGATGTAATTATAACTAAACCAAAGAGCAAAAAAGTTTGGGTCGTGTCGGCGGCTAGTATTTTAATTCTAGTTATTAGCTTTATTGTTTATCCCAGTATTTCTAATTGGTCTTCGTCCGATCGATCGGTGAGTCAATCTCGTATTCGTATTGCGCAGGTTGAGCAAGGCCAGTTTATTCGAGATCTTTCCTTGCAGGGTAATATTGTCGCTGCTAATAGCCCGAAACTCTATGCGCCAGCCGTTGGTACCGTTACTTTGCTGGTTAATCCAGGTGAGCAAGTGAGCAAAGGCGACACGATAGCCATTCTAAGTAGTCCCGAATTAACCAATCGCTTGCAGCAAGAAAGATCGCAACTAGAAAGTTTGCAAATTGCCCTTGAACGACAAAAGATTGCCACTAAACAAGCCAAAATTAAAAGCCGTCAACAGATCCAATTGGAAAAAGTTGTTCTTGATGCAGCGGAAAGGGAAATGCGCCGAGCGGAGCGGTCAGTTAAGATTCAAGCGCTCAGTCAGCTCGACTATGAGAAAGCCATTGATGACTTAAAACGATCGCAGCTGAAATATGACTTTGCGAAAGAGCAAGCCGAACTGGAACAAGAAAACCTTTCATTTGAATTAAAAACTAAACAATCCGAATATAACCAATACAAATTATTAGTAGAAAACACCGAACGATTAGTTAAAGAGTTAAATATGCAGGCTCCGGTTTCCGGCATCATTGGTTCGTGGTCGGTGGAGCAGAAATCGGCGGTCACGCTTAACCAACCTATACTTACGGTTGTCGATTTATCAGCGTTTCAGGTTGAAGTCGATATTCCCGAGTCTTATGCCGATTCTGTTGGTATCGGTATGCCAGTATTTGTCAATTACAACGCAACAGAATACAACGCAACTTTAGTCAGTGTCTCGCCAGAAGTGACCAATAATGTGATTAAAGGGCGGGTTGCATTTTCAGCAGAACCTCCACCGGGCATCAAGCAAAATCAGCGGGTTTCTAGTCGAGTTATTATTGAGCAAAAAGATAATGTACTTTATTTACCTCGCGGTTCATTTGTACAACATTACGGTGGAGTTAAAGCGTTTGTTGTTGACGGTGAAATTGCAACCTTAACCAATATTGCGCTCGGTGCGCGTAGTATCGACAAAATCGAAGTTGTCTCCGGTTTAGTAAAAGGCCAAAACGTTATTATTTCAAATACAGATTTTGTCGGTGACGCCAAAGTGCTTAACCTGAACTAACGGTTATCGTGATTGGATAATCACACCTAAGTATAGAATTTAAATTTAAACCTCAAGGAAAACGCCATGCTAAAAATGAATAATATTAAGAAAATTTTTCGAACTGATTTAGTCGAAACACACGCCCTCAGAGATTTTAGTTTAGAGGTGAACGAAGGCGAGTTTGTTGCGGTTACAGGCCCTTCTGGCTCGGGCAAAACGACTTTTCTTAATATCACCGGTATGTTGGAAACCTTTAATAGCGGCAGCTATTTATTGGACGGTAGGGATGTTAGTCAATTAAACGATAATCAGCGCTCAAAACTTAGAAATGAAAAAATCGGTTTTATCTTTCAAAGTTTTAACTTAATTCCCGATCTAAATCTATTTGATAACGTTGATGTACCTTTACGCTATCGAGGTTTTAATGCCAAAGAACGTAAACAACGCATAGAAAATGCATTAGAGCGAGTCGGATTGTCTGCAAGAATGAAACATCTACCTTCTCAGCTTTCAGGTGGACAGCAACAACGTGTGGCGATAGCGAGAGCATTGGCGGGTGAACCACTCTTTTTATTGGCCGATGAGCCGACTGGAAATCTAGATTCGTTAATGGCACGACAAGTAATGCAATTACTCGAAGAAATTAACCAGCAAGGCACCACCATTATTATGGTGACCCATGATGCAGAATTAGCTCGACGTGCGCAAAGAAATATCCATATCGTTGATGGTCAAGTCAGTGATTATCAGCAATTGCAACCCGTCCTTGATGTGGCCGAAGCTTAGGAGAAATATCAATGCTTTCCTACTACTTAAAACTTTCTTGGCTCAGTATAAAACGCACGCCAATCCTAACTACCCTAATGATTGTTGCAATTGGATTAGGTATTGGTGTGAGTATGACCGTGCTCACAGTCAATTACATGATGGACAAAGATCCTATACCGGAAAAAAGTCATCAGCTATTTCATGTGCAGCTATACAGTTATGGTAAGGGGCATTCCAATCCGCAAACCGAAGACTTCTTTCCTTTGCAAATTACTTATCCCGACGCAATGAATATTCATCGCTCTGACATTCCATTGGCTAAGACTCGAAGCTTGGCAACAGGGTTTACCGTCATTCCAGAACTCAATGATGAACCACCGTTTATGCAATCGGCGCGAGCGATTGATCATCAGTTTTTCAGTATGTTTAAAGTGCCATTCTTGTTTGGTGGAAC
Source organism: Kangiellaceae bacterium (assembly GCA_965230525.1). Taxonomy (GTDB): domain Bacteria; phylum Pseudomonadota; class Gammaproteobacteria; order Enterobacterales; family Kangiellaceae. The sequence continues at coordinate 699,699 of OZ246008.1, read as the reverse complement.
GTGGGACGCCGAGATCGATCAATCGGCTAGAGAAGTGGTGGTTATCGACAAACAATTAAACGAACGACTTTTCAAAGGTGAGAATAGTGTTGGTAAAACGATTAACTTAAATACTGAGCTATACACTGTTGTTGGTGTCATCGACACCTGGCAACCCGCGCCAAGATACTACGATTTAAATAATGGTAACTTTAATCAAAGCGAATCGATTTTCGTTCCATTTTCTCTGTTACCCATTCATGAATTGCCGAGCTGGGGAAACAATAACGGTTGGAAAACCGAAGAAATCAATAACTATCAACAAAAGTTAGCGTCAGAGCAAATGTGGAATCAATATTGGGTTGAGTTACCTGACGAGCAAACTAAGCAAGCCTATCAACAATGGTTAGAAGGGTATATTGGCGAACAGAAAAAACTGGGTCGGTTTGAACATGAGCGAGCGGGTGCTTCATTAAAAAACGTTATTCAGTGGATGAAAGTTAATCAAGTCGTTCCGAGTGATAATTCAATTCTTGTCGGACTGTCTTTTATGTTTTTAGCCGTTTGTATGATTAATACCATCGGACTATTGTTGGCAAAGTTTCTAAGGCGTGCGCCAGAAGTTGGTGTAAGAAGAGCTTTGGGAGCCAGTCGAACAGAAATATTTATTCAACATCTGGTCGATGTAGCATTAATTGGTGTGCTGGGAGGTGCGTTGGGATTGCTGTTGGGTCAATTCGGTTTACTCGGCGTAAAGACGCTCTACTCGTCTTATAGCCAGCTAGTGCATATGGATTTTACTCTGATCTTATTAGCAATAGCCATTGCGCTCGGTTCAAGTGTGGTCGCTGGTATGTACCCCGCGTGGCTAATCTGCCGAACCAATCCTTCAGTTTACTTAAAGATTCAATAGGAGCTCAAAATGTTTGAGATAAAACCAATATTAAGCGCATTGTTGAGGCACAAAAGTAGCACCTTGTTAATTATCTTGCAGATTGCTATCACTTTTGCGGTGGTGGTGAATTCTACAGGGATCATTAAGCAAAGAATCGAATTAATGTCTCGCGAAACCGGTATGGCCAACGAGCAGTTGTTTACTTTTAATATCAATGCTTTTGGAGAAAACTATGATCTAGAAGCCAACCTTCGTGCTGACCTTGAATTAATACGCAGTTTACCTGGTGTAGTATCGGCCGCGCCAATGAATCAGATACCCATCAGCGGCAGCGGTGACTCGAGCGGGGTAGCTGGCTCACAAGAGGCGGTAGATAACCTTGAAATGACTGGGTCGGGAATGTTTCATGGTGATAGCCATATGATCGAAACTCTGGGAGTAAAGTTGGCGGCAGGGAGACTTTTCACAGCAGAAGAAATCGAATATTCGACCGGTAGACCCGATGTTAAATCAGTCATCATAACTCAGGCACTTGCCGAGCAAATCTATCCCGACGGTAACGCGCTCGGTAACACTCTGTATATGGGTGGCGACTTAAGAATGACTATTGTTGGCATTGTCGAAAAAATGTCAGGGTCTTGGGTTAGTTGGTCTAACTTTGAATATAATGTGCTCACTCCTTTTGTTCCACTCAGAAACTTTCAACGCTATTTGATTAAGGCAGAGGATAAAGCAACCGCGACTCAGCTAATGAGCGAAATAGAAAATCGACTGATCGAACGGAATAGACAGCGGGTTATCACTAACATTCGTTCCATGGATGAGATGATTGAACGAGCCTATTCAGACGACGCAGCGATGATGACCATTCTTTGGGTTGTGGTTATATTGTTGGTATTAATTACCGCCTTAGGAATCGTTGGTATTGTGAGTTTTAATGTGAGTCAACGAGTCAAACAAATAGGCACTCGTCGAGCTTTGGGAGCGACACGGGTAGATATTTTAAGATACTTTGTGACCGAAAATATATTAATCACTTCGTTAGGATTAGTCGTCGGGATTTTAATGACGGTCGCATTTAACATCTTCTTGGCTGAGCAATTTGAAATGCCAAATTTTAATTGGAGCTTAATTCCGATTGGTGTCATGATTATGTTTGTGATCGGTATTATATCCGTTTGGTTGCCTGCACAAAGAGCATCGAAGGTATCACCTGCTATCGCCACGCAAAGTATTTAAAGATATACCTTGAACTGTGCCAAGAGTTAATTTCTTGGTACAGTTCAAGCTTTGCCAAAGCCAAAAGAACTGCTGTAAAGGAATAATGAACTCATAATGAATCAGATTCTAGTGATCGACGACAACAAGGGCATTGCAAAAGCGCTTGAAGTTCTCTTTTCAATTTATGATATTGAAACCTTGCATGCGTGTAATCCGCAAGAAGGTCTGCGCTTTATTCAAAGCAATCCCATTGATTTGGTGATACAAGATATGAACTTTACCGAAGATACTACTTCAGGCGAGGAAGGTATCAAACTGTTTAAGCAGATTCATAATGATCATCCTGACTTACCGGTAATTTTATTAACCGCGTGGGGAAATTTAGAAACTGCCGTCGAATTAGTCAGAATGGGCGCAAGTGATTATCTAACTAAGCCTTGGGATGACACAAAACTAGTGACCACCGTTAAGAATCTAATGGAGCTAGGTCAATTACGCCAACAAACTAACACCATGATCAGTCAAAAATCGACCTTGGCTAAAAATCTCGCCAGTGAATTTGATCTTTGCAATACGGTTTTTAATAGCCCCGCAATGTTGCAAACCATGACCATGGCAACTCAAGTCGCGCATTCAGATATACCAGTGTTAATTACCGGGCCCAACGGTTGTGGTAAAGAAAAAGTTGCAGAAACTATCCAAGCCAACTCCTCAGTAAAAGATAAACCGTTTATTCGAGTCAATGTCGGTGCTTTACCGATGGAGCTATTAGAGGCGGAGTTGTTTGGTGCTGAAGCAGGTGCTTTTACTGGCGCGCAAAAGAAAAGAATAGGGCGGTTTGAAGCGGCTGATGGAGGCACGTTGTTTCTCGATGAAATCGGCAATCTCCCTTTGTCTGGGCAGGTAAAATTATTGCGTGTATTGCAAACCGGTCAATTTGAAAGACTTGGCAGTTCGCAAACTAAAACCGTCAATGTGCGAGTAATCAGCGCAACTAACGCAAATCTATTAGAAGATATTGCCGCTGGTCGATTTCGTGAAGACTTATACTATCGACTGAATGTTATTGAAATTAAAGTTGCTCCCTTGGCTGAGCGAGTTGAAGATGTGTTACCCCTTGCGCTGCATTTTATGCCCGACGAGGTTAGACTCTCTAATGAGGCTGAAAACGCGCTGCAAAAGCATCAATGGCCGGGCAATGTTCGAGAACTAGAAAATGTAATTAAGCGTGCCAGTTTGCTAGCTAAAGAGGGCTTAATTTCTGCCACTGATCTAGGTTTACCAGAGCAGTCAATCTCAAATAAGCCACTTGTTATCAATGCGGAGCCAGACAAAACTCTCTTGATAGACACATTACAAAAAAACAAAAATAATGTTTCGCAAACCGCAAGAGAGTTAGGCTTAAGCCGTCAGTCTTTGTATCGAAGAATGGATAAGTTTGGTATTCCGCGATAACCGAAATTGGCTATATCAATTTCGATAAGCAGAATCACCAGCGGTAATATTTAAGCTTTTTACGCATTTTTAGTCGCCGAATTAAATTCAACGGTTTTGGTTTTAAATGGGACATGCCAGCCGCGATTCTTTGATCGATTGCATCAACAACCCGAGTGCTGGATTGACCATCTCGATAAGGATGAATCGAGTTACAGTGTTGTTTGATTTTTTCAAGTTGCGAATCATCAATCGCCAGTGCAGATGCAATTTTATCTTTTAGCTTATCGGGATCATCAAAGTTTATCATCCAATCTTCGGGGCGACGGTTTTTAAAGGCAACAACCGCTTTTTGCTGTAATGCAAATTCGGCCAATATCGAAGAAGTGTCGGAAACTAATACATCTGCCGCTTGAAGCAATGGAATAATTTCAGATGTTTCTACAAATTGTAGTTTGTCACTTTGGATAGATTTAAACATCTCAATTTCTTGTTGAGTTGCTTTGGGATGCAGTTTAACAATCCATTGCCAATCTGTACTTTCGCTAATTGCTTTTATATGAGGAAATAATTCGTAAGTGCTAGTTAATTTAGGAGAAAAGGTAGGCGCATAAAAAATTATCGGTCTTTTGGAGGTAAATTTGGGCGTATCTTTATGTGGGGTGAAGAGTGCATCAAGCTTTGACCAACCGGTTTCCACAACATCATAGGTTCCATCTTGAATTTGATTAAATGCGTTAGTGATATTGGGCCCTTGAGTGCAATACAGGTCAAAAAAGCCACGTACATTAAATTTATTTTTTTTACCCGAATCGAATCCGTGAAACACTTGCACTTTAATCCCAGGAAAAAAGTCAGGAAGATAGTTTCCCGGCGCGAGAACTGCGTCGGCTGCAAAAGCAATAACTTCTTTTACCGTGTTCAGTCGCTTATCATTTGGTTTTAAGAAATCTTCCGCTTCAGCGCCTTGTGGTATAAACCATGCGACATCGCCTGAACGTTTAATGACTTCCTCAGCAATGGGTCGGAGTATGCTAAAGGAGTATGACAAAGTAACATAAAATAGATACTTGTTGGGTGCGTTGTTAGATTGATTCATTTAAATTGCTTCACTGAATAGGCCAACTCTTTGACGCTTGCGAATATTTTTATCGCTCAAAAACGAAGTTTTTTAAAAAAATAGGCTTTCAAACACATAAGCTTTCAAACATAGAGACAATCGCAACCAAAAGCTGACAGGTATGTCGCTGACGATTTGATTACATAAGTGATAATATCAGTCTGACTTGTAAATCTCAAAGTTGTTTAAGCAATTGGGCTTGCGTTAGAATATTAGGCTAAACCATTCAAATGAAGCTAAATAAAATTAAACTTACTCTCGAAGCAAAACTAACCCTATTAGTGGGTTTATTAGTCCTGTTAATTACAACCTGCATGGCATTACTGACCTATTGGATAGAGGATATTGTAATCGCTAGCTTGCTCTCCGCCACATTGAGTTTAGCGATCGCCATTTTCATAATCCACACCTATATGGCGCCAATTAATCGCATCTTAAGTGCTTTAAACGATGGCTTTCATAATTTTCTAGACAATGATTTTAGTGTCTCTTTAGCGCAAACACGTGATGATGAGTTGGGCCAGTTAGTTTTAGTGTACAACAAGGTTGGTGCTGTACTTAGGGACGAAAGGTTAAACTTATACCAGCGCGAATTACTACTCGATACGGTGATTCAAACAACTCCACTTGCACTTGTACTGGTCGATGATTCGGGTGCGATTATTTATAGTAATAGTGCGGCGAGACAACTCTTGTTTAGTGGCAAAGCAATCAATGGTCTAGCATTGAATAAGCTGTTACAGGATAAGTCAAAACCCTTCATTGATGCGGTTCAATCCGGGCTTAGCGGTTTATTTACGGTACCCAAAGAAGCAGGCTCAGATACTTACCATCTAACCCAAAGTCAGTTTTTGTTGAATGGGCGCAAACACCAGCTTTACTTATTCAAAAGTCTCACTAAAGAAATTAACCGTCAAGAAGTCAATACTTGGAAAAAAGTGATTCGCTTAATTAGCCATGAACTCAATAATTCGTTGGCACCAATTACCTCCTTAGCTCATTCGGGTGAGCTGCTAAGCCAGCGACAGCAAGAGGCGAAGCTAGCCGACATCTTTTCTACCATGGGAGAAAGAGCGCGTTATTTGCAATCATTTATCGAAGGATATGCCAAGTTTGCACGACTTCCAAATCCTCAGTGTCAGCAGATTAAGAGTTTTGAGTTTTTAAGTAAGTTAAAGCAAATCCAAAACTTTGAATTGATTTGCCCCGAGGACGCGCCCGATATTTATGCTGATCCTGCGCAATTACAACAGGTTATTATTAATCTGGTGAAAAATGCACATGAAGCATTTGAGCAGGATGGCGAATCTAGTAATGATTCCGACAATGATTCTGGCGATAAAGTGAGCCTCACTTTAAGTTCAAGTGTCGACAGCTTTACTCTAACCGTTAAAGACCGAGGTAAAGGAATGAGCGAAGCAAATTTAAGCAACGCGTTACTACCCTTTTACTCAACCAAAGCGGAAGGTACAGGATTAGGTTTGCCACTTTGTCGAGAGATCGTCGAAGCGCACGGTGGTAAAATTTCGATCGCAAATCGTCAACAAGGCGGTCTCAAAGTGACCGTCATTTTACCGCTGGGTTAACGAGTCTTCGGTTTATGAGTTTTGACCGAGAGGCCCATGGTGATTAATTAAAACTGATCAATCACACTGATCCCATGGCCGGTAAACTGATCCATTTTAGTCAAACAATCTATCGATTCTTGTAAACTAACCGTTTGAGCAATTAGTTTTTCTGGCGCAAGCTGACCGTCAAGGATCATATTTAGCAGAGTATCGTAACGATGTGCTTGCATGCCGTGACTACCGATGATTTGTAACTCATCCGCTATCACTTTGGCCAAAGGGATCGCTGAGTTAGCCTCTTGTTTTACCATCAAACCAATTTGAATATGTTTTCCTTGTTTTCGCAAGCAAGCGATCGAATTAAAACACGTTTGCTGACTACCAAGGGCGTCTACCGAAAGATCCGCTCCTCCTTGGGTTATATCAATAATTTGCTCGACAATTTTGCTGTTTTTAGTTGCATTTATGGTCGATACCGCACCAACAGAGCGGGCAAGCTCGAGACTCCTTTCATTAATATCTACCCCGATGACTTTCGCACCAAAGGCATTGGCGATCATTATTGCTGATAATCCTACCCCGCCACAGCCGTGAATTGCGACCCATTGTTGTGGCTTAACTTGACCTTGATCGACAATACCGCGAAACGAAGTGACAAAACGACAACCCAAGCTAGCTGCCGTGGTAAACGCAATTTGTTCCGGCAGCTTGACTAAGTTGGTATCGGCATAATCAATGGCGACATATTCCGCAAACGAACCCCAATGAGTAAAACCCGGCTGAAATTGAAAGTCGCAGATTTGCTGGTTATGTCCCTCGCATTGTCGGCATTCGCCACAGCCACACACAAAAGGAAGCGTGACTCTATCACCCGTTGTCCAACGTTTAACTTGTTTGCCTATTTCCACAATGGTTCCAGCAAGCTCATGACCCGGAACATGTGGAAGTTTAATGTCCGCATCATGCCCCATCCAACCATGCCAATCGCTCCGACAGATGCCAGTTGCCGCCACTTTTATCACCACCCCCTTTTCTGAGGGCGAGGGGTCATCGACATATTCTATCGAAGGTTTTTTGGCAAACTCATCATAGACAACCGCTTTCATAAGTTGATTCCATGTTGTGGTATTAAGCGGAATATGTTCCCAATAAGTAGCAATAATAGCAAGCAGCTAACAGAGTGGATTCCATAAAAACGAAGCACGAGCTTAAAAGAGGGAGGCTATTTCTTATCGGTAAAAATTTCCTAATTTAATGTGTGGTGTTTAACCATGTGATAAAGATTTACATCCAAGTAGTTGTATCTAGGCCAGATTTTAGATATACATAGCATCATTAAATAACATCCAACCATTTAAATAATCAGATCTAATCGTTTAAACATCGACTACTAGGAGCAAAAATGAAAAAAACCAACAAGTGGCTAATTACGATTTCGCTCGCATTCACATCCTTTGCAACCGTGGCTGAAACAGCTAAATCTCAAAAACACGCAGACAATGCCTTAAAAATGCGTAAGGCTGTTTTTTCACTATTGGGCAGCAATATGGGGCCTATGGGTGCAATGGCAAGAGGCAAAATTCCAATGAATGCACAAGTTGTTGAAAAAAACGCATTGCGAATCAACCAGCTTTCTTTAATGATGTCAGATTATCTAAAAACTGACACTTCCAAATTCAAATTAAAAACTGATGCGCTGGATAAAATTTGGCAACAGCCTGAAAAGTTTGAGGAAAAAATTAAGGCGCTAACAGAAGCATCTGAAGCACTGTATAAAACGGCTAAGTCTGGTGATGAAAAAGCGCTCAGAAAAGCAATTGGCGCAGTGGGTAGTACCTGTGGCAGTTGTCACGACGACTACAAAGCGGACTAAGCTATCTGGTTGCTAGTTGCTAGTTGCTAGTTGAATGGGGCTGAATTATTTTTTTGATTCAGCCCCGACTTTTATTCAGCAATCTATAGGGTTATTCACGATACCAACTAGTAAAAATACTCTTCTTCAATCGGTACATTGATGACCACCAACCAATAAACAAACCCAGCAACGACCAATCCCAGCAACAACGCTAACCAAATTTTAGAATGAGTGATAGCGTCTTTCTCTTTTACTAAATCTTCGGGTTTTTTTCCAGTTATCATAGGGGTCACTAAATCGGTTTGCTTAGCGAAGCGATAGTAAAGAATAGCGGCAATATGCATCGCTATAGCAAATATCATAACGTCGAATGCATTGTGATGGATAAAACTCATGACCTCACCAACTTGTTCACCCAATTGGCCGTAATAAGGACCTGATGAAAAAATATCATCGTCTATAAATAGACCGCTGACGGCTTGTAAAAAGATCAGAAAAAGCATTAGAAAAACCATCACACTGCCTAAAGGATTATGGCCAGCGTATTGATTGTTTTGAGATGAATGGCTGGCGCTTAAATAGTTTCTAATTCTTTTTGGGGTGGGAAAAAAACTGCCAAATCGGGCATGTTTGGTACCAACAAATCCCCAAACAATTCTAAAAATCACTAAGCCGAGAATAAAGTAACCTAGCTGCATGTGCAGGTCGATCAATTCACCATCTTGCTCAGCGGTATACCATGAACCTAAAATACTAATGGCAAAAAGCCAATGAAATAATCGTAGTGGGAGGTCCCAAACTAATCGTTGCTTCTGTTGCATGGTCATTCCTTATGAGTGGATGGCAACATAATAGCAAACTTATTCACTAAAGTTTAAGTAGCGTTTTTTTGGGAATAATATTAATTGTGATTTGACTACCTATCAAACGACATTTAAATAAACACGGTTATCTGGTTGTTGTGTTATTGCGTCGACCGAGTAAAAAAATCAACCAACAGCAGAGTAAGTGGATAGATGTGACTGCTCCGCCACCTGAGGAGTCATCTTCTTCGGGTGGTTCTTGAACCACAGGATCTTGTTCTCTACAGGTAACGGTGACATTATTCACATTCTCGGTTTGCATGTTGCCAGTGCCGTTGGATAAAACGCAGCCTTGTTGAGTCGAAGATACTAATGTCACCTGATAGAAATCACCCTCAAAATAAAGCTCATCGAACTCAAACGAGCCTGAACTTAAAATCGTAAGGATTTGTTGCATGTTAGGGTTGTTAGTGGGGAAAACGTCGAGCTGCAAGACTAAGCTCTGATTTGCTAGTAGGCCAGTTATACTTCCCCCAATGCTAAATTGTCCCAATTCGCAAGTATCTGGTGCACCATCACCATTGCTATCAATTGGAGCTTGTACAGACAATGGACAAGAATCTAAATTATCAGGAATGAGATCGCCGTCTGTATCAAACAGTAAAGGATTAGTTCCAATCTCTTGTTCTTTCTCCGTTGAGAGAAAGTCATTGTCCTGGTCAAAGTCGCAAAGATCACCTACCCCATCAAAATCTGCATCAGCTTGAATGGGGTTTACAATCTCTGGACAGTTATCAGCACCATCGGTCACGCCGTCTAAATCAAAATCCTGAGAGGCTTGATGAGTTCTAAATGGAAAACAATTCTGAGTGATGATTCCATTTTGGGTCGCTGCATAAAGGGTGGTTTTTCGCCGACTATGATCAGTATCAACAATTGCAATATCATTGATTGCACCAGTTTCACTGACGGTTCGTGCGGAAATCGCTTCCCCCGTAGCTATAGAGAGTTGATAAACTCTGCCATCGTTTCCTCCAACATAGAGATACTGGTCTCCTAAGCCAAACACCGGAACAGCATCACTAGCGCCTTCACTGATAGGTAATGTGGTTTGCCAAACTAAACTTCCGCTGTCTCCGTCATCTCGGAATAGTCGAATTTGTCCATCAAAATCCATTCGAGCAATGAGTGTTTCACCTGTCTTGGTTCGTTTTATCTCTGCACCATTTAAATGGGGGCTTCCGCTAGAAGTGGTCCAAATGATCTCTCCTGATGCTGCATCTAGGGCATGGAGTTCGCCAAACAGGTTATTGGTATATACTCGTCCGCTCTTAAACAACGGACGACCATAATTTTGTCCGAGATTGGCAGACCAGTCCACTGTGCCGTTTAGAGTATTAATAGCCCACAGTGATGATTGACCGGTGCTATTGGTTCGATCAGTAGCGACAAATAGCCGATTGTTTTGGTAGTCAATTGCCATTCCCTGGCGAGTAACATCAATATCCAAATTTCCGTTTGAGTTTAGCACCCAAACAATAGCACCAGTGTCTGCATTAACAGCATAAATTCGATTTCTGGTAGCACTGCTATAAGTGGTGGCCACATAGACAAGATCAGCACTATATCTATCTTGAAATGATTGATTGGAAAGCCGTCTCAACTGAACCATGGGGTCAGCGGATAGTGAATCACCAGCAACTCGCCTTACATCGACCGCCCACTCTAGGGTTGCGGTTCTTGTGTACTTTCTAATGCGACCATCTTGATTGGTTGTAAACAAATATTGTTCACCATCATCGAGCATGACCAAAGGCGAAATTCCGTTAATATTACTCCCAGTGACACCACTCAAGGAAGGCTCGTTAAATGATTCAATATTCTTAATGCTAAAATTAGCTCCGATGGCAAAAGGTATTTCGTTAAAGCCTTCTAGTCTAAGATCTGTGACATTGGCAAAATAGTTAATAGGATTTAGCGTGCTAGGTAGTCTGATCGGAGAGTCTGTCACACTCTCCGAGCCTTGGGGAAAATCGGCCAAACAAGCCTGTTTATTCAGATCCCCATGAGCTGGAATACTATCAGCATCCAGCGGATCACTACCATGAGTGACTTCCATACCATCATCAAATCCATCTCTGTCAGTATCTGCCTGCAAAAAATTAGTTTCATTAGAATCTACAAGTCCATTGCTATTGGCATCCTCAAAATCATCAGCTAATCCGTCCCGATCCGAGTCAATGATAGGAAGGATATCTGAGTAGCTGGGGCCGCTAAATAATATAACAGCAAGTAAATAAACAGACAGCTTTGCTAAATTGGTTGAGTGTGTGAGATTGTGCAATTGATCTACCCTTCTTGCCTAAAAATAACAGGCAACAGTTTCTAATTAGCACCAATGTTAAGGGAAATGATGGTAATAAACCTGTGGAGTAGGTAATGATTGTGTAATTTTTGTGTTTGAATAGGGCGGCTAAATGAACATTAGTTGTTTTTAGAAAGTGAAACCTTGACATAAAAGTCTAAGGATTGCATTTCTATAAGTCGGGTAGAGTCAACCCAGCTCACACTGTTCGATTATTTCTCTTTCATTGAGTGCTTCCGAAATCCATTCTTGCATCGAGTCAAGGGATAACATGGTCTTAATGTATTGCTTTTCAACCGCACCGACATCTATACCGTAGCGATCGAAGCGAATGGCAATCGGAGCATACATGGCGTCTGCAATGGTGAATTCACCAAATAAAAAATCGCCTTGGCTGGGATTCTGCTTGCGACAAGTTCGCCATATTTCACAAACTCGTTCAATTTCTTTTTGAAGTTCAGAATGGATTGGTTGGAATTTCATTTTTACTCGGCAATTCATCGGCAGCGTTTCACGAATTTGGTCAAAGCCAGAATGCATTTCAAAACTTACTGAGCGAGCTATGGCTCTCATGTCAAAGCTTTGCGGCCAACAGTGTTTCTCTGGATAAATTTCCGAAATGGTTTCGCAAATAGCCAGTGAGTCCCAAACAGGTGTTTCTTTATAAAAATAGACAGGTACTTTCGCGGCAGGTGAATATGCCAAGATTTGCTCTCGCGAATTCTCTAGGTAAAGAGGAATTTTTGTCTCCTCAAATTCAATTTGCTTTTCTTTGAGTAGAAGCCAAGGTCTGAGTGACCAAGAGGAATAATTTTTGTTGCCTATCACTAAATGATTCATTGTTGATTCTCGTTATTGTGGAATGAATAATTACAACAGTGTGCTACTAGCGCGGTGAGCAGTAATTTAACTGCCTACACAGGTTGGATAATGCAAACTCAATAACCTCGAGTCAAGTCGACGACCGAAGTTAGTTCACCAGTGAGTTGGTAGTGCTGAATATTTTTCGCTGCAATCTGTGCTGCAGTTTGTGGATAACTGGTCGCGGCAATGTGTGGAAGAGCGGTAATTTTTGGGTGGCTCCAAATTGGGCTGGTGTTTGGCAAAGGCTCATTTTCATAGACGTCTAAAACCGCATGATAGAGGTGGTCAGAATCCAAAACTTCTAATAAATCGCTTTCATTAACATGCTCGCCGCGTGCAAAATTAATCAGCGAAGCACCCTCAGGAAGCCTTTGTAGCAAAGCTTTGTCAATAATCCCTTTGGTTGAGTCAGTGAGTGGAAGTAAACAAATGAGTATATTGGATTGTTCGACCATTTCTAATAATTGCTGTGCACCGTAAAAACATTGAACACCGCTAGTGTCTTTTTGCGTTCGGCTCCAACCCATTAAACTGAACCCGTTAGATCTAAGTATCTTGGCGCTAGCAATGCCTAGCTCTCCAAAACCTAAAATTCCCACTTTGCACTTTTCCGCTGGCTGGTAAGGTAGTTGTAACCAAATTTTATTTTGTTGCTGAGCAGCGTAAGTTGGCATTTGGCGATGTATATATAGCGTCCAGGCGAGAACAGCTTCTGCCATTGTTTCAGCAAGCTTAGGATCGACCATACGGACTAATTGAATATTCTGGGCCTTAGCGAGTGATACTAGACTTTCCACGCCAGCCCACAAACTTTGAATCCATTTTAAATGAGTAAAGCTTGCTACCACCTGAGGGTCTGGATCGAGGACGATCGCAACTTCACACACTTCCCTTTGTGATGGCGATAAATCACTAGCTAACAAGACTCGACAATTTGGTAATAGTTCTGTAAATCGATCTAACCAGTTGCGCTGGTAATCGAGGGGCTTACGGCTGATAAAAGGAATTAGCATAGTCGAGTCAAATATTCAGGCTGAATAATTTCTTAAATTTGTATTAAGATTACACACGCTTTAGTCAGAGACTAATGCTAACACGGCACCCGCTGGATCTTGAATGATGCAAAAATTGCTCTCGCCCATACTGCGTGGCCCATCAATGACCTGACCGCCTTGCTCGAGACAATCTTGCGCGCTCTGATTAACATCATTCACTCTGACATATAACAGCCATTGCGGTGGAATATCTTTGTTGGGCCCTCTCGCATGACAAATTCCCGCTACAGTGTCGCCGTTATGCGGTAGTTGCACATTAAAATCTTGATAGTCTCCCATGGAAACCGGTTGCGTTTTCCAACCGACAACCTTTTGATAAAAATCTTTTACTGTCTCCGCATCTTGCACAGTCAGATCACACCATTCGACCTTGCCAATATTGTTAGTGTCACTCATTAATAAGCTCCAAGATTATTTTTGTTGATTGGTCATTGTGTAAAAAGGATTTCGGTTTAGCTGAGGGCTTTAATCGCCTGTTCTAGCCCCTTAAGAGTTAATGGAAACATTTGCTGGTCGACTAATTGTTTAACCATACCAATACTATGAGTGTAGTCCCAATAGCGTGGATCAACAGGGTTAAGCCATACCACCTTATCAAAAACTTCTTTTAGTCGCTGCATCCAAACATAGCCGGGTTCGTCGTTCATGTACTCTACACTACCACCGACATGGGATATTTCATAAGAAGCCATGGAGGCGTCGCCAACAAAAATTACCTTATATTCTTTTCCATAAGTTCTCAACACTTCCGATAGTGGCGTTTTTTCGGTGTGCCGCCGCACATTGTCTCGCCATACACTGTCGTAAATAAAATTATGAAAATAGTAGTATTCGAGGTGTTTAAATTCAGTCTTACAGGCTGAAAATAATTCCTCGCAAATTTGCACATAGGGATCCATTGAGCCACCGACGTCAAAAAATATAAGCACTTTGACAGCGTTATGCTTTTCCGGAACCATTTTTAGATCAAGCATTCCCGCGTTCTTGGCGGTGCTTGCAATGGTGTCATCCAAATCGAGTTCTTCTTCAGCACCTGTGCGGGCAAACTTACGAAGCTTTCTGAGAGCAATCTTTAAGTTACGAGTGCCCAGTTCAATAGAGTCATCGAGATCTTTAAAAGCTCGCTTTTCCCAAACTTTTACCGCACTTTTATTTCTGCTCTCGCCACCGATTCGAATCCCTTCAGGGTGAAAACCACTATGTCCGAAAGGAGAGGTGCCACCTGTGCCAATCCATTTGTTTCCCCCAGCATGTCGCTCTTTTTGTTCCTCGAGTCGTTGCTTGAAAGTCTCTAACAACTTCTCTAATCCACCAAGTGATTCAATTTTCGCTTTTTCTTCTTCAGTCAGGGTTTTCATAAACTCACTGCGAAGCCAGTCTTCCGGAATGAGCGCTTGTAAAATATCTTCTAGACTATCTAACTCTTTAAAGTGCGCTGCAAACGCCCGGTCATAGCGATCGAAATACTTTTCATCTTTTACCAAACAAAGCCGTGCAAGCAGATAAAAATCATCGAGACTACAAAAAACAAGTCGTTTTTCTAAGGCTTCTAATAAAGTCATTAATTCTTTAATAGAAACCGGAATACCAACTTGCTTAAGTAAGTAGAAAAAATTAATTAACATTGAGCTAGCGATTTTCTCGGCGAATCATAAAAGCAAGCTTTTCCAATAAGTGAACATCTTGTTCATTTTTTAACAGTGCACCGTAGAGTGGTGGAATTGCTTTTGATGGATCTTTGCCTTTCAGCACTTCGTCAGGAATATCATCGGCTAAAAGTAATTTAAGCCAGTCGATCAACTCAGAAGTCGACGGTTTTTTCTTAAGTCCAGGCACATCTCTAACTTGAAAGAATATGTCTAAAGCTTCTTTTAGTAAATTAGCTTTAATGTCGGGATGGTGAACCGCAACAATTCGTTTCATGGTTTCGTGGTCTGGGAAGTTAATATAATGAAAAAAGCAACGGCGTAAAAACGCATCGGGCAACTCTTTTTCATTGTTGCTGGTAATAATAATGATCGGTCTAGTTCGGGCTTTAATCGTTTCTCCTGTTTCGTAAACAAAAAATTCCATTTTGTCCAACTCTTGCAATAAATCATTAGGGAACTCAATGTCAGCTTTATCGATTTCATCGATTAATAGAACCGCCTGTTGTTCGGATTCAAACGCTTCCCAAAGCTTTCCCTTTTTAATGTAATTTGCAATGTCATGAACTTTATCATCACCAAGTTGAGAGTCGCGCAAGCGCGATACTGCGTCGTATTCATATAGACCTTGGTGTGCTTTTGTTGTCGACTTAATATGCCACTGAATGAGTGGCATCGATAAGGACTCAGCAACTTGCTCTGCCAGCATCGTTTTACCCGTGCCAGGTTCGCCTTTAATAAGTAGCGGCCGCTCTAATGTTTTGGCCGCGTTAACGGCCATCTGTAGTTCGTCGGTCGCAATATATTTATCAGTGCCTGTAAATTGCATCGGTAATGCATCTCCTAATCGTTTATAACAAATGGGTTTAACAACTACTTGCTTTTGATGTAATCATCCACATATTGCGCTAAGACACTCAATGGTACCGGACCATTTTTTAGTACCACTTCATGAAACTCGCGAATATCAAACTTGTCACCCATTTCAGTTTGCGCTTTACTGCGTAGCTCTAAAATCTTTAACATACCAATTTTATAGGCTGTCGCTTGTGAAGGGATGACGATATGCCGCTCAACCATTTTAACCGCATCGGGTTGGGGGTTAGGGGTGTTAGTAACGTAGTATTCTATTCCCTGCTCGCGGGTCCACTTCATAGCATGAATCCCTGTATCCACAACTAATCGACAAGCTCGCCACAACTCCATTGCAAGACGTCCGAAATCTGAATAGGGATCGCTATACATGCCAATCTCTTTCGGCAAAAACTCTGAATATAGACCCCAGCCCTCGGTATAGGCAGTAAAGCGAGAGAATTTTCTAAACTTTGGAATTCCTTCGAGCTCGACTGATATAGCGCGTTGCATATGATGACCTGGAATTCCTTCATGATAAGCGAGTGCTTCCATTTGGTAGGTTGGCATATCGCTCATTCGATATAGGTTGGCATAATAAATTCCTGGACGGGTACCATCTAAAGAAGGGCTTTGATAAAAAGCTTTTCCTGCTGACTTTTCTCTAAATGGCTCAACTGCCTTAACCGTTAAGTCAGCCTTAGGTTTAACAATAAAGAGTTCATCTAAGCGGCCTTTCATGGTATCGATTAACAAGGTTGCCTCGGTCAAATATTTTTGTCGACCTTGTTCGGTCTCTGGATAGTAAAACTGAGGATCATGTCGCATAAACTCAAAGAAGGCGGCCAAGTCGCCTTTAAAGCCGACTTTATTCTTTATTTCTTCCATTTCTTTATGAATTCGCGCAACTTCTTTCAGTCCAATTTGATGAATTTCTTGCGCGCTTAAATCTGTGGTTGTTGTTCGAGCCAAAGCGTTGTTATAAAAGGCTTCGCCATCTGGCAGTTTCCAAGCACCATCGCGTGTGTCAGCTTTGGCTTGAATTACTTTGACGGCTTCAATCAGTTTATCGTAGCCCGGCTTTACACTGGTTTTTAGTGCGGTTTTGGCGCGTTCGATTAAGGCTTGTTTATCATTATCTGAAAGGGAAAGGTTGGCTACTTTTTGACTAAAGTCCGACAGCAAAGTGCTATCGTCACCTTCGGTAAAGGGGGCGCCTTTGATAATGTTTTGGCTATCGCTAATTACATAAGGATAAACAAATTTGGGTGCAATGATACCTTTCTCGGCTCTAATGTTGATGGCATCAATAACTTGATCAAAAAGCGCAGATACTTTTTCCAGTCTTGAAATATAAGCTTCTGCATCAGCTAATTCTGATACGGTATGCTGATTAATTAATAGTGACGGAACTTGCGAGTGAATACCAAACATTTGGTTGAGCGGGTAGTTATGATAGCGCCATTTGAAGTCTTCGATCTGTTGTTGCAAATTAAGCTTCATAATATCGAGGCTAACTTTTGTTTGTGGATCAAGTTGACTTGCATCAATAGCGTTAACTTTGTTCAAATTTTGCTTGGCTATTTGTAAGTCTTCCTGCGCTCTTTGTTCAGACCAATCATCCCATTTATCTTGGTCAGTCTTAATGCCTAAGAAGGATTGGAAGTTTGGACTGCGCATGACATTTTGCATGAATATTTCTTCGAACAGGGCATTCGCTTTTTCTGATTCACTCTGGCCTTGAGATTTGCCAGTATCTAGCACTTCAGACTGAGATGTTTCAGTCACTAATGCCGAATCATCAGTTTGCTCAGATTGTTGGCCACAGCTTGAAACAATGGCAACAAAAGTTGCGGAGAGTAAAAATTTAGGTAATTTGTTCAAAATAATGCCCCTTCTCATATAATAAAAATGATTCTTATGATTGCTGGATTAAAAAGTCGATTCTATTTTAATTGTGTGGTATTGCCTTATGTCTTTGGTCATCATATTTTCTTCGAGTTACTTGGTGACAACGCTTGGTTACCACTTGCTCGTCAATGCCTAGCTGCGTTACACGATAGACATAACAACAAGTTTCCCAGAACAAACAAGCATTATCGGGCGTTCCCATGGAATGTCAAATGCAATCGCTGGGTAAGTTGTAACATTCTAAATCCTTAGAAGGTCAAATTTATGCTGCTAAAATTTAACATTCGGACCGTAACCCGATAAACCTATGGATATCACCAAAAATCACATTCAACGACTTATTATTTCTATTTGCCTATAATTCGTCTTTTTAGCCGATAGAATCATCACGGAATCAAACCACCGAAGAATGTGATTGTTGTCGAGCTATTCTGCAGGGGACACTCGTTGCCATTGTTGCGTTCGGAAGAAAAAACCAATATAACCTCTTACCTTTAGTTTATCTTTTTCGAGCCAAATTTTTGCGTCATAAAACTTTCCATTTTCAGGATCAAGGATCTGTCCGTCTTGCCATTGACCATCATCAAATTGCATATCTTTTAGAATATTGAGCCCAATAATTTTGGCATTCTTTAACTCGCCGCGACACTCTTTACAAATAGGCTCGCTCGGTTGGTTGGGTATTGGATAGACTTTACTGATCACCGCCTGTAATTCACCATCGACAACCGAAAGATTGATCAGTGAGCGAGGCTGATTGGTCTTATCATCAATGGTTTGCCATACACCGAGGTAGTCTTGCCAAGGTTTAGTTTTAGGCGTGTTTTGGGTTGAGTGTTCGCTAGAGTGGCTAATCCAACTGATTCCCAGCAGCGTAACAACCAGTAGTTGTAATAATCGACGAGCAGTTCTAGTTAATCGCATTTGCATCATAACGTCTCTTCTTTTAATAGTCTTGGCGCGAAATATTTTGCCAAATAGCTGCCAATTTCGAACCCTGCGTAGCTAGCAACAAGCCAGTACCAACCGTTGCTCATATCAAATACTTTTGGCCAGTAAGTAAACCAAACAAATGCAGGAATAATATTTAGAAAACTCTCGATAAGCAGTTGAATTAACGCGCCAAAACTGATCTTATCCAGCATATTATCAAACGATGTGTAACTTGTGAAAAACTCAATGATTTCTAGAAATTCGATGTAGATATAAGTAATAAATGCCATGGTGCCGTAATAGCCGCCACCAAAAAATAGCCATTTTTGATGGACTGGATTCAGCTTAAAGTCAGAAGCTTTATCGTCACTCAGTTTTTTCTTTTCCTTTAAAACATCAAGTTTATCTTGAGTTCCAATGTACTGATTTTTGATAGACCACAACACCAGCCCAAATCCAAAAAGTCCGACCGGAACGCCAGCCAAAAAAATTGCTTTGATTACTTCCATAAGGTTCTAAAGTTCTTCAGTGTTAATTATTTGGTTTTTCTCAGGATTAAAACATTGCCAACCAAAACCATAACCAGCGTCTTCAATGATGGCTTGAACTTGTTTTAAGAATTCGAGATCCGTTGATTGAGGTGGATAAAGTGAAATTAACTTGAGCACCGGTGTGAGGGTAGCGGATTTGGGGTGCTGTGATTCCATCTCGCCAGACTCAATAAAGGCTAAATAATGATTCACTTTCTGTTGGATTAATAATAACTTGTCAGATTGTTCCCAAGGCAAGTGGTCAGAAATAGTCAATTGAATCTGTCCCAAGCTTTCACGAACAGTTAGAATATCAATTTGTGAAGTTGACTCAATTGTCATCGGTTTATCGCCAAAGATTTATTATTGCAAAGCTGAACAATCATTGAACAGCAGGGTTTGTCGATGTATGTGCGTATATTAGCACAGCTTTGCGATGGGTAACGGAGTCAATCTAGTCGTGAGGTTTTTTGCGCTTTTCGGATTTATTCATCGATGCATAAACCTAAGTGTGGGTTTACTCTAAGGTTTTAAGTTAAGAAAATAGGGCGGCTGAGAAGACGGGAGCGGGATTCCTTGTCTCCCCAACCTATTAAGCGAATGTTTAGAGCGAACAGCTTTCTTTTTTTGTGGTGGAAAGAATACCAATATTTGCAATTTGAATTTTTAATCCTCGATTACCCGTGATCACTGCCGGTGCAGTTATCTTGCTCATAGCGGCACCGCGTTGGGCGAAACAATCAAGCATAATTTTACTCTTAAACCAGCCATTTCCTTGTTTTTGTTGAACTGCATCGGTAATATCAATGTGGCCGCCGCAATTGTTGCCGCAGGCCATACCAATATGCACCGACTCATTTGATGCAGCTAAAATTTGATACTCTATTTCAAGCGCTAAATTATCAAGTAGTGCTTCTGTTAAATCTAATCGAGAACTGTTCTTTGGTGAGACTACTAATGACCCCTTGTTGCTCCACGACACAATGCTGGTATCTTCCTGACGACGAAAATCGGAAGATTTAATCGTTAATGAGCGATGTGCTGATAGTTGAGATGGGTTGGTAACATCGGTGGATTTACCACCATCGAACAACTGGATTTTCCATGAGCGAGCTGCTTTTCCGGCGTACACCAAACTGGTTAAGCCTTTTAACTGATCGTTTGATAAGCCTGAGTTTTCGCTGAGCTGAGCAAGATCGCCTTTATCGTCATAAGTTAGACCATAGCCAAAGGCAAACAAAGGCTGATAATGAGGATCGCCTAAATTAAGCTCGTTCTCAGTAGCATTATTCGGCCACGAAAAAGAAAGTTTGCCTGTAAAGTCATGATTAACACTTCCGTCCGGCTTCTGTAGAATGACATCAGCAATTCCAGCACCTTCCGATCCCGGCAACCAAGCGGCAACAAATGCGTCAGATTGATTGATTTCAGGGTTGACCCACAATGGTCTACCGGAAATAAAGATAGAAACCGTCGGGATCCCTTGTCGTTTCAAATCTGCTAATAACATCAACCCAGCATCATCTTCAAAATCCAAGTGTTCGATATCGCCTTGAAACTCGGCATAGGGTTCTTCGCCAAACACCACTATTGCTACATCTGGCTTTTGACTAAACTCACCATTATGACTGTATTCAATTTGACCTCCCGCGCTATTTACTGCCTGTTCCAGTCCTTGATAAATTGAAGTTCCATTTGGGAAATGATGGTTTTCATTGCCGGTCCCTTGCCAACTTAGAGTCCACCCACCGGACTGTTTTCCGATATTGTGCGCGCCGTCACCCGCCACACCAATTCGAATCCGTGGGTTTAGTGGCAGCAATTGGTCCTCATTCTTTAAAAGTACCAATGATTTACGAACGGCTTCTCGTGCCACACTACGGTGCTCTGGGCTTCCTAAAATTGCCAATTGACCAGCCAATGGTCTTTTAGAGGGCAAACCTGCCTCAAACAGTCCCATTCTTATCTTTACTCGTAATATTCGCGCAACAGCTTGATCAAGGCGAGCTTGGGTAATTGTGCCATCTTTGACTTGAGCTAGGGTATTAGCATAGAGTGACTTCCAACTGTCTGGCGCCATAAATAAATCTAGACCGGCGTTAAATGATTGTGGGCAAGAAGTTGTAGAGCAACCTGCTACTTGGCCGTGTGCATTCCAATCGCCAACAACAAAACCATTGAGGCCAATGCGATCGACTAATATATCGGTCAAAAAGGGTTTTGAGCCGTGCATTTTCTTTTCATGCCAACTGTTATAAGACGCCATAACCACTTGAGCGCCAGCTTTCACAGCTTCGTAGTATGGAGAGGCGTGCAAATCTCGGAGTTGTTCTTCAGTGGATACGTTCTCGCCTTGGTCTTTCCCGCTCAGCGTGCCACCATCCCCCAGAAAATGTTTAACCGTTGCCAACATATGGTGTTGGTCCAAATATTCTGCGGTGCCTAGTTTTCCTTGAATGCCTTCCAACAGCGGTGCGACAAACGAGTTAACGATAGCCGGATCTTCGGAATAAGATTCATAAGTTCTACCCCAACGGTCATTACGTGCGACCGCCAATGTGGGGGCGAATGTCCAATCTAAGCCAGTAACCAACATTTCGGTTGCGGTCACACGACCGATAGCTCGCATTAATTCAGGATCATTGGCTGCGCCTAGTCCTATATTGTGCGGAAATATTGTAGCGCCAACTACGTTGCTATGGCCGTGCACCGCATCGGTTCCCCATATTACTGGAATCGCGGTTCTCCCATTGCTTGTATCGGTTGAAGCCAGCCAAAACTCATCTGCTAACTGGAGCCAATTTTCGGCAGCCGTTCGGTTATCATTATGAGGGGCGGAATTACCACCATTGAGTACCGAGCCCAAATGATAGGCTTTTACATCTTCTGGCGTCACCGAGGCAATATCCGCTTGAATGATTTGCCCTACCTTCTCTTCTAAAGTCATTTTCGTCAGCAGTTGGTCGACTTGTCGCTCAGTCGCGTTATTGTCAACAATGGGCGATATTTGTTTTGGCCACTTTTCTAAATTGACCTTTACCACAGAGGTTTCATCGAAAAGTGATGGAGTTTGCACATTTGTTTTTTCATTACAGGACTGGATGCAAAGCAGTAGCGGTACCAGAATTGCGTATGGTGTAATATGTAATAACCGTTTCCGTATCATTCTCAGTTGTTATTCCTAATCTATGGCCCGTTTGAGTAGCGCTCTGTTGAGAAATAAAGTCATTTTTCTTCGGATTGAATAAAATTACTCTTAGCTCAGGCTCCTGCGGTAAAAAATTGTTATTGTCTAATTGATTGGCTTAGTGACATCAAAACTAAGCCAAGCTACAGTGAGCAGGCTTGTTTATACGCTTTTCCTTGTCATCTTGTCGTTCAGGATCACGTATTCGTATGTTCGTATTAGTGCAAAACGTAATTTTGAACTTACTAATTATTTAAGAATTTGAAATAAATTGGTTTATTGATTGACACTTTTGATTAACTGAGAAATAGTAGTCAACAACTGATTCCAGTTAGATTAGTTTTTATAGGAAGCATTTTGAAAGAAGTATTGTTTAACCTGCATGATGTTGTGTTACTCATCACTGTTTATCAGTGTATCTTGTTCGCTGCATTTATGGTTACGCTTAAAAAAGGTAAAAAACAAAGTAATATTTTGTTAGCTCTTTTTCTACTTTCATACGCAGCTATTCCTTTAGATACACTAATAAACTTCGGCGAAGCATTTAGAGATTGGGCTATTCAGTTTTCGCCAAACATCTTTTACGTTTTTGGTACGGCTTATTGGTTAGAAGCTGTATTTCTGCTTTTCTACGTGCGCTCAATGATTTATAGAGACTATCGAATTAGCAGCGCGGACTGGTTGTACTTTTTGCCGTTCGTTGTGTATGTCGGCTGGGAAATATACGCCTATTATTCGTTGGACTATTCGACAAAAGTTGAGGTGTTGCAAGGTTACAATGTAATGAAATCGCCTGATTATACTCGCATGATTGTGATTATCAGAGAGTCTTTTCGAATGTTCTGTGGCATTTTATGTGTCATAGAACTCGCTCGCTATCAAACCCAAATTAGAAATGAGCTTTCGAATATTGAAAAGGTCGACTTAACGTGGTTAAAAATATTAGTGATAGGATTTCTTATTATTCGCGCGGATGCAGTACTCGTAGGAGCTGCCCTTATTTCTTCCGTGCAATTTGATTTTTTTGTCGATTATGAATTCTTAGGCTTAGCATCTAACTATACCGTGATGTTCTTGATTAGTACCTTAATCTTCTTCAGTTTAGGTCATAGTCCGTTGTTTAGTGGCATTGCTTTTTCTGATAAAGATAAAACTATCGACAAAAAACCAGTCGATGATCAGGCTGTTCTGCATATTGAAAATTATATGCAGAACAAAAAGCCTTATCTCAATTGTGTACTTAATTTGGCGCAGCTTGCCTCTGAACTGGAAATGCCGCCAAGAACACTTTCAAATATTATTAATAGACACTTTTCACAAAACTTTTTTGAATTCATAAACACCTATCGAGTTAAAGAGAGTAAAGTGTTACTTGCCATGCCCGAAAAACAATCTGAATCGATGCTCGAAATCATGGAGCAAGCGGGATTCAACTCAAAAGCCACCTTTAATACATTTTTTAAGAAAAAAGTTGGCATGACACCAAGTCAATATAAAGCAAGAATAAATAACTCTGAAACTACCTGAGCTCAAGAGCTAATCAAATAAGACTAATTAAACGTCCAAATTTGAGCGATCGCCGATAGTTGAACGACAATAAAAATGAACTGCACTAGTATCTTGTTAAACATCAATTTACTAGGAGCCTAATTTTGATAATAACAATAAAACGATTTCTCCGTCACCTCTCTCTCATCACTTTAGTAACATTTTTAGGCCAACCCACCTTAGCTGGCGTTGTAAGTCAATATGGCCAACTGTCGATAGAAAAGTCTCATATTGTTGATAGTCAGCATAACCCTATTGCGCTTGCTGGAATGAGTTTTTTCTGGAGTAATACCGGTTGGGGAGGCGAGCATTTTTTTAATAAAAAAACCGTAGATTATTTAGTCAAAGACTGGCAAGTCTCAATCATACGAGCGCCAATGGGGGTCGATGAGGATGGAGGATTAGTGCATGATCAAGACAATTTAGCGAGGCTTGAAACATTAATTCATGCCGCCATTGTTAACGATGTTTATGTTATTGTCGATTTCCATTCTCATCATGCAGAAGATTATTTGGAACACGCTAAAATAATCTTTGATTACCTTTCAAAGAAATATGGTCATCTACCTAATATTATTTATGAAATCTACAATGAGCCGTTAAAGGAAACTGACTGGCAGTCCGTTATCAAACCATACGCAGAAACAATCATTAAGATCATCCGAAAAAACGACCCGGACAATATTATTACTGTGGGTACTCAAGCATGGTCACAAGATGTAGATAAAGCGGCAATCTCCCCCATTCTGGGCTTCGATAATATCGCTTACACATTACATTTTTATGCTAGTACTCATCATTCTGAACTTAGAAAAAAAGCACAGTTTGCGATTGATAAAGGGTTGCCGTTGATGGTAACAGAGTGGGGAAGTGTTAATGCGAATGGCGATGGTAAGCCAAATCTCAAACAAACTGAAAAGTGGTTTGAATTTCTACAAAAAAATAAATTAACGCATTGCAATTGGGCGGTTTCCGATAAACAAGAGGGCGCTTCAATTTTTAAGCCTAAATCAGCTAATAAGCCAGAGTGGAACGACTCTGATTTAACGGAAGCGGGCTTATTGGCCAAAAAGCTAATCCAATCTTGGAAAGAAAACTAACAAACAGGATGTCGTAGAATCTTCTTGATGTTTTTGCTGACGACTTTAATTAACTTGTTGAATTAGCAATAAAATTGTATCCATCAGACCATGTGCGAACTTCTTCATTACCTGAATTTGAACGTTCAAATACAAGAGAGTGGTTATTCTCGGGCGATTGTCCATAGGTATGCAATTAATTTAGCCTGTACGAGTTTATGCACTGAACTTGTTAAATAATAATAGTTGGTATTTATCACTCAATCAGGTGGGCAATTGAGTACTGTCTTTTAAAATAGCGAATCAAAATGGACAGGAAATCAACGACAAATGATCCCATAATTATAATCGAGGGAAATGAACAATGAGTAATAAAGGTTTAAATCAAAATCAGTCGAATAAAAGGCGCAATTTCAAATTGTCGTTAGTTGCAGCAGCAGTGATTAACGCATCGATGCCAGCCTATGCAGAACAAGCCGAAACTGACCAATCTGAAGATAAAGATGATAATGTGATTGTGATTACATCAATTCGTCAGAATTTACATGACTCGCAACAACTAAAAAGAAATGCTGAGACAGTTGTCGATGCAATTTCGGCCAAAGATGCAACGATGTTACCTGATCGAAGTGTACTCGAAGCGTTGTCAAGAATTCCAGGTATTTCTATCGGTCGATTTGCAGGCTCAAACGATCCCGATCATTTTGGGGTAGAGGGAAGTGGTTTATCATTACGTGGCTTGACCCATTCACGTAGCGAATTTAATGGCCGGGATATCTTTCATGCCGATTCTGGCCGCGGTTTAGGATTTGAAGATGTCCCACCAGAATTAATGGGCAGTGTCATTGTTTACAAAAATCAAACGGCAGACATGATAGAAGGTGGTATCGCGGGAACCGTTAGTCTTAATAGCAAACTGCCTTTTGATAGCTCACAAGGCATTAAAGCATTTACCATCGATGCGACTTATGGCGATATGCGCGAAGAGTGGACTCCTTCAGCTTCCGCTTTATACAGTACCCAATGGGAAAATGATAAAGGGCGCTGGGGATTTCTAGTCAGTGTTGCTCAATCCGAATTAAAAGCGCAATCCGATGGCGCTCAATTTGGGCGAGTCGATGTGGATGACGATCTAATTGCGGGTCAGTCGGTCATGATTCCACGAACCGCACGATTGACGCGCAAGGAAGATGATCGTGATAGGCAAGGCGCCTCACTCGCATTTCAGTGGGAAAGTCCTGACAAAGGCGTGCTAGTCACTTCTCAATTTATTCACTCCGATTCAAAATTAGCCTGGACTGAAAATGCTCTCGAGTTCGCTGATGACGGTGTAGTTGGTAATTTGATCCCGGCTACAGGAACGGAGTTTGGATTTGATAATCAAGGTGTTTTTACAAACGGAATTATTACTTCAACTGCGGGGTGGCGCGGAAACGATGCAGAACGTCAACCACCTGGAATATTTGGCGCTCAACATGCTATGGTGTCGCGGTTTAGAGAAGATAAATCAACAGTTGATGAGATCGACTTAAATATTCAATTTGAATTGACGGACAGGTTAACTGGTAGCTTTGATATTCAGTATGTTGATGCAACTACCGAAGTTCTTGATTACTCCATTATGGGAGCAACGCGTGCGGTGGTTGGAATTGATACCCGTGGCAGTACGCCAAATATTGATCTCTATGACCCTGCATTCAGCGGTGACAATACTCACTTTACTGATCCCAATAATTACTTTTGGCGCAGCGCGATGGATCATATTTCGGATAATGAGGGTGATGAACTAGCTTCGCGTTTTGATGTGGAATACACCTTTGATAATGATTGGTTAAAATCGATCGAGTCGGGTGTGAGATATGCAAAACGTGATCAAACCACTCGACAGTCAATCTATAATTGGGGCGTTTTAACTGAAGCTTGGTCTGGTGGAGGTAACGCTTGGTTTGACAGTGCAGCTGCGTCGAGCTTAACTGATCATATTGATACGGTTGATTGGAGTGATTTTTACGGCGGCGGTGTACTTAATATCGCTGGTGGTAATCAACTACTTTTCCCATCATTGGACCTTGCAAGAGATTACCAAGGATCGCAAGATGCACTAGCGGTTTTAAACGGTGGATGGAATGCGCTTGCCGATCGAGATGGCGCACAAGGTCACTTTTTACCCAATGAAATTAATCGCACCATTGAAACTTCCAATGCAGCTTATTTTAAATTAAATTTTGAGAATATAGGCAGTGGACTAGACTACTGGGGTAACGTTGGGTTTAGATATGTAAATATAGAAAACGAAACTGATGGCTTCATAGTTTTCCCCGATGACCGAGTCGATCCCGATATTCCGTTTGATATTAATAGTGTTCGTGATCCCGACCAAGCTGCATTTGGCAATGCCGCTTCCATTGCCCAAACTGCGAGCAATCGATTTGAGAAAATTTTGCCTTCGTTAAATATCGCATTTGAAGTGGCCGATGATCACATAATGCGATTTGCCTATTCTGAGGCGATAGCGCTCCCGCAACTCGGCAACTTAAGAAACTATGTAACCATTCAAGGTGAGGATGATACCGCTGTATTTGGTAATGGCCCAACTGAGCCAGCGACTGGTACGGCCTATCAACGATATACCGCCAAATCTGGAAATCCATTCTTAGAGCCGATGGAGGCAACTAATTTTGACCTTACCTACGAGTGGTACTTTAGCGAAGTTGGAAACGTTGCATTTTCCTATTTTCACAAAAATCTCAAGAACTATTTTATAAATGGAACTTTTAACCGAGAATTTACTAATAACGGTG
Organism: Kangiellaceae bacterium; assembly: GCA_965230525.1. Lineage (GTDB taxonomy): Bacteria > Pseudomonadota > Gammaproteobacteria > Enterobacterales > Kangiellaceae. The sequence continues at coordinate 672,053 of OZ246008.1, read as the reverse complement.
CTACTCAAGTCGTTGAAGTTGGGGGGGCAACTAATGGAGAGAAAGGATCAATTAAAGGGTTTGAATTTGCCTACCAACAATTTTTTGATATGTTACCGGATGGTTGGGATGGTTTAGGTGTCCAATTTAACTATACCTACATTGATGAGAATGGTTCACCAAACCCTGAGTTAGCACCGGACAAACCGGATTCAACTGAAGGCGAAGGCGTTGCTTTCGAGAACGTTCCACTCGAAGGACTTTCCAAAGACAATATTAACTTAGTCATGCTCTATAATAACGATGATATAGAAGCTAGATTGGCTTACAACTGGCGTTCACATTATTTATTAACCACAAAAGATGTGATTACAACGCTCCCCGTCTATGCAGAAGATCGTGGGCAATTAGACGCTTCGTTCTTCTATAATCTAGATGATGTTTGGACCATTGGCTTTCAAGCGAGTAATTTAACCAACGAAGATACCTTAACGAGCATGCAGGTGAACGAAGAAGGTGACCGGGTTGGTCGAGCTTGGTTCACAAATGATCGTCGTTATTCATTAGTCATAAGAGCAATCTTTTAGTCAGCCAAAATGTTCTTGGATAAATCTGAAGAACCACAACAGGCCAGCAATTGATTAGCCTGTTGTGGTTAAGTTGAGGTATCTTGAAGTGCAGTTTACCATGACAACTAAATCCGATGATTGAAGCCGGGCTCGCAAAAATTATTATTGTTGGTGGCGGCACCGCTGGTTGGATGACCGCTGCAGCACTTTCTCGATTTGTTAATCCTCGTGACACTAAAATTTGTCTTGTAGAATCGAGTCAAATTGGTACCGTTGGTGTTGGTGAAGCAACGTTGCCGCATTTGAGATTTTTTAATCAAACACTCGGCATTGATGAAAAGGAGTTTATGCGGGAAACTGACGCCACCTTTAAACTAGGTATTGAATTTTCTAACTGGGGGAAAAACGGACAAACCTATATTCATCCTTTTGGCGATTATGGAAAGCCGATCAATGATATCGCCTTTCATCATTTTTGGCTGAAGTATTCAAAATCTAATCCTACTTCCTCGATTGGTGACTATTCTTTTGCAGTACGGCTTGCGCAAAAACAAAAGTTTGCTTTCCCGTCTAACGATCATAAATCAATCAATTCAAGTTTCTCTTACGCTTATCATATTGATGCCGGTAAATATGCGAATTTTCTACGAAAGTATTCTGAATCTAAAGGCGTAATTCGCTACGAAGCTATTATTGATGGCTGCGAAATGGACCAGCAAGGAAATATTGCTCGACTTTGTTTGCAAGGTGGAGATAAATTAGAAGCAGATTTTTTCATAGACTGTAGCGGCTTCAGATCTTTACTTATCGGTAAGCAATTAGAGCAACCTTTTCAAAGTTGGAAGCATTGGTTACCTTGCGACCGTGCAATTGCGATACCTACTAAATCAAACAATCAAGCATTACCTTATACCAAAGCGATCGCGCATCAAGCAGGATGGCGTTGGAAGATACCCTTGCAGCATCGACAAGGCAATGGCATCGTTTACGCGAGTGAGTTTATGTCTCAAAATCAAGCGGATAATATTCTTGATAAAGCGCTCGGCGAACAACAAGGACATCGTAATAAACTCTTTTTTGAAGCGGGCACGAGGCAACAACATTGGGTAAAAAATTGTGTCGCTATTGGTTTATCATCCGGATTTTTAGAACCGCTAGAATCAACTAGCATCTATCTTATTCAATCAGCAATTATGAAACTTGTAGAGTATTTACCGGGGTGTACCGATTATCAATTGCTTCGCGATGAATTTAATCGGCAAATGGAGACAGAGATTGTAAGAATTAGAGATTTTCTAATTTTGCACTACCATATTACTGCGCGAGAGGATTCTGAATTTTGGCGTCACTGCAAAAACATGTTGATTCCGGATTCTCTTGCGGAAAAAATAGAATTATTCAAACTAACTGGTCACGTTGAAAGTTATGAATATGGCCTGTTTTTAGCGCCTAGCTGGATTGCAGTGTATCTAGGTCAAGGAGCAAAGCCGCAATCAATCAACCGAATTGCAGATACAATCGACAAGCAAAAGCTCACTCACTATTTTCAGCAGTTAAAAGCGTCGATAGATTCAAACGTCTCCAGAATGCCCGCACATCATGACGTTTTGTATCAATTCATCCAAGGTCGAAAAATACTTAATTCCAATCGTCCGAGTATGAGTTTGTACGGTCAATATCAAGGGCTAAGATAAATTGAATATAGCAATCATCACGAGCTCTGATTCTAACATAGAAACACTTTGTAGTTACTATATCGCAGCGGCGCTCTCGAATGAGCTTCACAAAGATTTTGACAAAATTACTTGCTATCACATTGGCCATTGCGAACTGCCTTCAAGGGAACTAGAAAAGTCTTACGAAGCGAATGAAATGCATGGTGTTTTACTAAACAGTAAGATAATTCGGCGACTTTCATTACTTGGTATTCGCGAAAAAGAATTATTTGATCAATGTTATGGTAAGTTCAACTATGGGCAATACTACCAATTGGAATGGGGAAAAGAGGAAAAAGGCACATTTATAACTAACTGTAAAACGGGCGTTGATTTTCTAGGTATTGATTTTCATCAGTACTGGTTTGCCGAAGAAAAGGCTCGAAAAGAACGATTATCTAATAACAAATTCCATGACTACTGCCTTGGCTTTCAACTACAACAAGCAAATAAATTTGCTCATCCTCAGCAGAATCAAACCTCCATTCTTTCTTCACTGGAGTACAACATATGTGTTGAAAGTCGACCTCTTGTCACTTTATTAAGGCAAGCCGCTGAGAAACGAAGAGTTAAATTTGTATCTATTTCCTATACGCAACTAGACACTATCCAAGCGGATATCATATTAAACTGTACGCAATTCAAACAAGGGGAGGGCGTTTCAAAAGATACAACTTCATCACCAACGGGTTTATTTGAGCTAGACGAATTAGCTGACCAATCGGTTGTTTGTTATGATAAATATCAACGACAATTAGTTTCCCAATTAGTAACTAACAAGGGGGCTAGTCGTCAACAATATTCTCATATTAGATCGTCGAACAAGTCAAAAGAAACGCGACAATTGTTCTTTGATAATAGCAATCAGGTTTGCAGAGGAAATCTAGGTGATTTTGTCAGTCAAACAGACAATCCATTTTTCTCAGCACTGTATCAGATGGAGTACTTTCTTACCCAGTGGTTATCGATAACGACAAACACCCTATCCGACCCGGCTCTATCCTTCTTAAATAGGCAACTATATTACCATTGTAACCAGATAAACCTTTTCATTGAATTAGCGACCAGCCTGTTTGATGAACAAATGGCAATTTCAGAAATTACCCGAAGAAGAATAGAGTTGTTTCAACGTAGAGCTGAACTGATACAACAAGATTATCAATGGATACCCAAAAATTACTGGATCAATCTATTAATAGCAAAAAATAGAGCTCAACAACGGCTGTCACCGCTATTTAATCATCCTGAACGACAACACTATTTACAACAGCTCACTTCTCTAAAAAACCAAATATACTCGGCAGTTAAAAATATTCCGAGCCAAGAACAATATATAAATTACCTCAATGCAAATAGGAACTCTTAATATGACTGATCTTAGCAGAATTGAAAACATTGTCATTGTGGGAGGTGGCACCGCCGGTTGGATGACTGCGGCTGCGCTCTCCAAGGTGTTAAATCCTGACAATGTTACAATAACGCTAGTTGAATCAGACCAAATAGGGACTGTTTCTGTCGGTGAAGCGACTATTCCGCAAATTAGTTTATTTAACAAGATTCTAGGAATTGATGAAAATCAATTCTTAAAGAAGACTAATGGGACGTTTAAACTCGGAATTGAATTCATTAACTGGAAGAAAAAAGGACATCGATACACGCATCCATTTGGTAATTTTGGTACTGATATGGAGGCAATTCAATTCCATCATTACTGGCTAAAAATGTTTAATCAAAATCAAGCGCCAGATATAGAAGCCTATTCCTTGGCTGCCGTAGGTGCTAAGAAAAATCGGTTTATGCGTCCTGTCAATATGGGGAATTCACCCTTGTCAGAGATAGCCTATGCGTTTCATTTTGATGCCGTTTTGTACGCCAAATTTTTGAGAGAGTTTGCTGAGCATCGAAAAGTTAAACGAATCGAAGGCAAGGTTGTGAGTACAAGTTTGAGATCACATGACGGTTTTATTGAATCAGTAACCCTCGAGAATAAAGAAGTAGTCAGTGGTGACTTATTTATCGATTGCTCAGGTTTTAGAGCTCTCTTAATCGAAAAAGCGCTGGGGGTAGAATACCTTGATTGGAGTCATTGGCTACCTTGTGATCGAGCAATTGCCATACCGTGTCAGAAAAAAGCGCCACTTAAACCATATACTCAATCAACCGCTCATCCTTTTGGTTGGCAATGGCGAATTCCGCTACAACATCGAACAGGTAATGGCATTGTTTACTCAAGCGCACATTGCGATGATGAGCATGCACTGGAGACATTATTAAGTCAACTGGATGGGGAGCCGCTGGCGCAACCAAATCGTCTTTGTTGGGTGACCGGTATGCGAAAGAAAGCTTGGTATAAAAATTGTGTAGCAATCGGTTTATCCAGTGGATTCATAGAGCCATTGGAATCAACTAGTATTCACTTAATTCAATCCTCGATTGCGAAACTTCTCGGACTCTTTCCCGACAAATCCTTTAGCCAGATTGATATAGACAATTATAATCGACAAAATGAATTTGAATTAAAACGGATACGCGATTTTATTATCTTACATTACCACGTTACTGAGAGAGATGATTCAGACTTTTGGAACCATTGCAGAACGATGGCTATTCCCGAATTCTTACAAAATAAGATAAACCTTTATCAAAGTCACGGACGAATATATCGAGAACACTATGAGCTATTCAATGAAACTAGCTGGTTGGCTGTAATGCATGGGCAGGGTATTAAAACAGGAGGTTACCATCCAATCGTGGATAATCTTTCTGAACAGGAAATAAAACGAAGGTTGCAACACATACAGTCAGTAATCGATCAATCGTGTGAACAAATGCCCACTCATCAAAAGTATATCGATCAGTATTGTGCCGCGGAGTAATGTCGATACAACTCGACTATTCAAGACTCTTAAGTAATTGATCAAGCGCCTTACGATCCAATAATTTTCCGGCTACGATTACCGCATGTATCGAACGAGTATTTTCAATGTTCTCTAAAGGATTTCGGTCGAGTAAAACCAAGTCGGCCCGCAACCCCTTAGCGATTTGCCCAACGGGATGTTTGTCTTGATAAAAGGCATGTACATTTTTACTGCCCGTTTGCAGAGCTTGCAGCGGCGTTAGTCCATACTCTACCATTATCTTAAGCTCTCTATGTAGCGAGTCACCCGGCACATTAAACCACTGCGGTGCGTCTGAACCCAATAAAATGCTAACCCCTTGCTTTTGAAACTCTTGGAGTAATAAGCGTCTGACGTGTATAAAACGATCAGCTTGTTGGGTGGTTATTGCCGGATTACTCCAAAAGTTATCTCGAGATTGTTTCCAGCCGCTGATTACATGCTTTGGCATCCAGCGATGGGCGGGGTTTTGCATTAAAGTCGCGGTTGAGCCGGGTGCAGCGATGCTGCGCATTAAGGTTTCGGTTGGTACGATTGCAAAAGGGAAGCTTGCTAGCTCTTCGACCAACTTTGAGATGGATTCTTGATTAACCTGATGAGCAAGTGCAAAACCAAAAAAGCCACGTTCGGAAATATCGCCTCCATTTCGCGCCGCCAGTTCTTCAATAAAGCCATCCATATGATCAATGGTTGCTTGCCCTGCTTTAATTGTATCAACTATGCCAACTTGCATCGAGATGTGGCCACCCCAAGGGCTGTTGAGTTTTTGTGCGCGATTAGCGACTGCTTGATAGGACGCAACCGATAAACCCGGATGAATTTTGTGAAAATCATACCCGGCCTCAACCTGTTCATTTATGGTGGCGATCGCTTGTTTAGGCGAGCGCACGCTGTTGCCATTAATGGATGGTCCGGAAGTCACAAGATAGGGACCAAGTTTATTGCCGGAATTAAGTTGCTGTCTAAGCTTAAGATGATTTGGATGCCCCAACATGCCACGAATATTGGTTACGCCGTGGGCGATAAATAATTTCAATACGCGCTCAATGTATTCCGGGTCGTTGGGCACATGGGCATGCATTTCACTCAAGCCGGGTATAACAAAGCGACCTTCACCGGATACTTTTTTGAGTGACTGAGAATAAGATTTTGGGTTAATGGCTGCTATATTGCCATCTTTGATAAGAATAGTGCTGTTGGGTATCAGTTTGCCATTGTTGATATCAATGATGACGACATCGTTAAGTAACCAGTGATCATTAGACGCAGCCGAAAGATGAAGTTGAGTGAAGAGCAAGAGCAAGAGCAAGAGCAAAGAGGCTGTAAACTTAATGAGAAAGCGCATCGTGTTATCCTATTTTTAACAGTGGCCGAGGGTGACTAAATAATAACCGATTGCGAGCACGAGAGAAAGTTAGCGCTGGCGGCAAATAATAGCGCCACCAGCTGAAGTGATTATTAAAATGAATTTAGTGAAAAGTACAGGGCTTTAGGGCTATTTTAAAACTGATAGCGAACACCAATGGCGCCATCTACATCGAAACCACGATCATTATTAAAATCATAATTGGGAACTGCTTGAATATAAGCATGAAAATTTTTCGCAAATCCAAAAGTCATTCCAATGGGGGTTCTGATCCCAACACTATCGTCGCTATTATCGTTATTACTTTGATCGTTTTGGATGAAACCACCAATGTCGATATAAAAATGTAAACTTTTGCGAGTATTGGAAAAGTTCTCTAAACGATAGTCAATAGCCGCAGCATCGTCATTCAAGAAAAAGCTATAACCCCTATACTGAGCTGTAATTCCTGTATCGAGGTCGTAGGCAACTCCAAGATTTAGTTTACTTTCCGCAAACGCAGAAGAGCTAGCAAGCAAGATGATTAAGCTAAAAAATTTAACTGGTTGTCTGAAAAACATGTTGGAATGGGTCCTTAAATATAAACTTTGTTGGTCAGGATCCTATCGTTAGGTTCTTGATACAACGTTGCTCTCGTTCACACTCTGATAAAAAGCACTCAAGGTGATTCGAGTTTAATTGATTCGAGTTTAATTGATTTGACTTTAGTTGATTTGAAGCAACATGGCTATAACTATCAAAGATAATTGCTTAGCTTTTATTTTGGTAACTTGAATTAAGATTTTTCTTTGGCAACCATTGCTGCAATTTTTCAGTAATGTCTTCTGGCTCAATCGGCTTGGCTAGGTAGTCGTCCATTCCAACGGATAAACACTTTTCTCGATCGCCTTTCATAGCATTGGCCGTCATTGCGATGATGGGTATTGCTTTGTTAATTCCTTTGACTGAACCATTACGAATACGCTGAGTAGTTTGATAGCCATCGAGCTCTGGCATCTGACAGTCCATAAAAATTAAATCGTACTGCTGTAACGTGGCCGATTGATTAAGTAATGCAATTGCTTCTAAACCATTTTCGGCAATATCTATACTACAGCCAAGCGCTTCTAAAATTCCTTCTGCTACGACTTGGTTTATGGGGTTATCTTCAACCAATAGAATTTTGGCCGAGAGAGTTTGTCCTATGGCAGCTTGTTCCGATTCTAACTGGTCTTGATTAGTTTGTGCTTTATCAAAGCTCGAACGATTATTAATCAAACTGAGATTTGCCAGACTATAGGGCTTAGTGATTTCGCCATTGAAGCCTAACCGCTCGAGTGCCTTAGTATCAAAGGTTTGTCCGCTACGATGAATCAAAAATGTATCGCAACCATTATAACTAGGAAGAGTTTTTAACTGGCTGACTAGTTTCATTTGCTCCCCACTAAAATCTATTGGCTGATAAAGAATGCAAGTTAAGTCATTGGTTAAGCAATGTTCGATGGGCTCGCAAAGTGGCGTGGGAACGTATTGAGTCTTAGCGCCAAGCGACTCAAGCATTCTAGCGAGTACACTTAGTGAATTGCATTCTTGACCAAGAATTAAAATATTATGCGAGGAAAAATTAAGTGGGATAGAATCAATGGGCTTATTGGTTGTGTCGAGTGAAAGTGTACAGCTAAACTCACTACCTACACCTTCATTACTAGAAACATTTATTTCGCCATTCATCAATTCACAAAGTTGCTTGGTAATCGCGAGGCCTAATCCCGTTCCACCAAACTTTCGCGTAGTGGAGGCATCGACTTGAGTGAAAGATTCAAAGAGTGAATCAACTTTGTTGCTCGGAATGCCGATACCCGAATCTTTTACCTTACATTCAAATTGTATCCCGCTATTGGTTTGGGTTGCTTGTGCTTTAACCAACACCTCTCCTTCGTGAGTAAATTTAATAGCGTTGGATAAAAGATTGGTTAGAATTTGTCTTAATCGACTAGGATCACCATTGACCCATCGTATCTTTATTTCACTGGTATCCAAAATCAAATCAACATCTTTTTCAAACGCTTTTAACGCCATTGACTGTGAGATGTTTTCAAGCAGTTGGAGTAAGTCAAAATCGATCTTCTCAAATTCTAATTTACCCGCTTCTATTTTGGAAAAATCGAGGATGTCATTAATTATATTGAGTAGCGACTTTGCGCTTTCTTGAGCTAGCTTAGCATAGTTGGTTTGTTGGTCCTCTAGCCGTCCTTTTAGCAGCAAGCCTAACGCGCCAATGACACCATTCATTGGGGTTCGGATCTCATGACTCATGGTGGCCAAAAATTCTGATTTAGCGATGTTTGCAGCTTTAGCGCTCTCCAACGCTTTTTCGAGTTGCTTGTTTTTACTGTTTAATCGATCTTTATGTTCACCAAGTCGATGATTACTCTTGTTAAGCGCTTTAGTTTTTCGTTCAACTTCTCTTTCAAGATTTACCTGTTGGGATAGTAACTGTTTAGATAATGTAGCGAGTAATAAAGATATAAGAATGCCGGCAACAACAATACTGGCGAGAAACTCGCCATTAACCTGAGTAAATTGGTTAGTCGGCAATACCCTAATCGTCCAAGTTTCTCCGAGCATTTTAATTGATTGTTGGTGTTGATGCGGCTCGGTCGTATTCAGTGGCCTGTCTTTGCTTAAGACTAAGCGTCTTTGAGGGTAGTAAAATTGATTTCCCTCGCCATCTTCAAAGATGTAGTGAAAATTATTAGTGAATTGTTCGAAACCGATATCGGTAAATACATCTTCAATATACTGACTAGAAATAACGACACCGGCTAGTTCGAAAGTCTCATTATCCTGCTGCTTAAGCACTGGACTGGTATAGAAGAAAAACGGTTTTTCGGTGACATTTTCTATTGGGGAATGCAATGAACTGACAATGGGTTTTTGTTGTTTGATGACTCGAAAAAACTGTGGACCAATAGGAGAGTCAGGGCGAATATTTCGACCAATAAAGTTGCTCCCTTTAGGAATGGGAAAAGTGTATTCAAGAATCGAGTAGTGATCTTGGTAAGTGGTGGCGGGAAAAACTCGTTTGCCTTGCTTCAGGTCAAACACTTGAAAGTCTTTAAACTCATCGTCATGGTTTGATTTTAGCCATTCAATACGTTGGTCGAGCTCTCGGTGATCGGTATAACTGATATATGAGATTCTTCGACCCTCAGGAAAATTGCTAAACACTTTGTTGACGAAACCGGAAAATTCTCGATTAGAAACCCAGTCAGAAGAAGCAAATAGGTTTGCAACAGATTCAATTTGAAAGAATGAACGGTAGAGCTGAGCTTGAATATCACTGGCACGAAGACTGGCATGGCGCGCAAAGTCTTGCTCCGCTTTGCTAAGATTTTTTTCAAGCTGAACTTGATAGAAAAACGTCGTGATGGTTAATCCAATCAAGAAAACGCAAAAAGAAAATACTAATGATTTATCGAATCTAATCACAAAGCTTAGTCAAAACGGTAGCTAACCGTTAGCCCCATGGTTTGTGGTTGACCCTGGATACACAGCCGGGTAATTTCAGTGTTGGCACCTGGAATGGTCGAGCGTTCTTGGCAGTATTTCTCGTCGGTGAGATTTTTTGCCCATAGAGCTACTTTGTATTGACGAAGATCTCCAAAGCTAACAGTCATATTAAAATTAACTAATCCAACGGCTTTCTCAGAAAAATTTTGCTGCCAAGCATCAGAGTTTTCACCGGCTAACATATGAATATGCTCACCTTGATAATCATAATGGAGTAGCAAGTCCAAATCGCTTTGATCAAAAAAGAACGACTTCATTAAAGAAAGGTTATAGACCCATTCAGGCGCATTGGTTAGGCGGTTTCCCTTTACTACTTGTCGTTGAAAATCATCCTGTAAAGTGGCTGGAATACCATCGGTATTCAATTGACCATCTACTACTTTCGTTTTTAACCAACCAATGCCCATATTGATTTCGAAACTTTGGTCAATCAACCATTGTAATTCCGCTTCGGCGCCATAGGAATTTGCCTCCGGTAAATTCACTAACGTCGCAAACAAATTGGCAGGGTTGCCAGGGTTGTACACTTGATAGAATTGATAATCTTCCCATTGGTTGTTAAATAATGCAGCGTTCAATCGAACTTGATTGTTGAGCCACTGGGACTTTGCCCCTAGCTCATAGGTGATCAGTGTTTCAGGCTTCACCAACCTATCTAGCAGTGATAAGAAAGCGGCTGTTGTCGGATTAGAGTTAACCGAGCCCATTTTGAATCCTTTAGCCCAATAGCCGTACACGAGTATGTCGGAATCATATTGATAATCTAAACTCACCTTGCCACCCCATTGTGTAAAGGTTTCATCAATATCTACCGACGCAGGTGCACCGCCGTTAGCCTCAAAGAAGTTGTTAATGGTTGAAAACCCTGCGTGGTCTTGTAGTGGGTCAAATCCTGGATTTCCCAAACTGTACCAACCAAAGCTACCCAACGGAAAGGGCATCTCGGGCAAGTCCATCAGCATGCCTGCGGTATTGACTCGCGGCTTTAAATTTTGCCGAGTCCATCGAATACCGGTATTTAAACTAGTCTTGTTGCTTAACTTAATATCGGCTTGGCCGTACAAAGAATAGGTGCGAGTATCTAACTCAAGCCAAGCACCGCGATCAAATAGCGGGCCGATGCCTGCGTCATTGATGGCATCATCTGGTCTGCCGGGGCCTCCCGGGTCGATAAATGCGGTCTGTAATATGTCGCCACTTTCAACATCAAACAAAAAACCGGCTAGCCAGTCGATTGGTAGCGATGCTTGCTTGGACGAAACTAATTGCAACTCTTGACTGTAAAATTGGGTATCTGTGGCGTGAAAGCTGATAATTTGATTAACGTTTGTGGCAAGCGTTTGTGATCCCCAATCATCTGTTCGTTTAGATTCAACGTCTTCAAAAGCAGAGATTGAAGTAAATTCAAAATGCTCAAGTGCCCATTTAAACTTTAAATAACCGCCTAACGAGTCAATATCATTGGGCGGATCGAGCAACGCAGATTCATTTTTGGTTAAATCGGCATCGTCCAAATCAATGATTAATTCACTGCCTTGGGGCAGTAACAGTGTTTTCACTTCCGCAATTTGTTGTTGTTTTCCACCGTATAAGCTTGCATGCAATTGGCGATCAGAGTCGATCTGGTGAACAATTTGGGTTCTTAATCCCCATCGGGAGATATCATTATATTCAGTGTCATTGTCGGCGAGGCGGCTTGTTACTAACCCATCTCGTTGATGGTTAAATAGCGAAAAGCGCATGTGGGTGTTGTCGTTTATGATTACATGACTGGCAGCATCGAGGAATCGCCGATTGAAATTGCCAAAAGACAATTGCGCAAATCCATCGAGACTATCATCGGTCCTTCGAGCATTAGAAATAAAATTAATCGCGCCACCGGTGGTGTTTTTGCCGAATAACGCATTTTGTGGCCCACGCAGAACTTCAACTCTTTCAATATCATAGAGTGCAAAATTAGTGAGTAATGGGTTATGAATAGCAACGTCATCGAGGTAAAGGCCGATGGCTGGAATAGATGAAAGGTTAAAGTCGTCCATGCCAATTCCGCGAATAAAGTAATTGAGAGTGCCGTTGAAATTGCGAGCGACATTTAGGTTAGGTACGAGCTCTGCAATCTCGTTGGAACTGGATATATTGAACTGCTCTAATGCATCACTGTTGACAGCGGTAACGGCAATTGGCACGGTTTGAATTGATTGCTCTCGCTTTTGTGCGGTAACAATAAGCACATTCAATTCGTCTTCTTCAGCCACAACGACTGGACTTAACACCAATTGAGTGGCCACTATCGTCCATAATAGGGAACGCTGTAACATCAATTAACACCCTTCGAAATCATAAAGCGATTTGTATTAACTATAGTCCAATAATTGAGGTTTTTCGGGATAAAGGCCGTTGACCGCCAGCGTTGCGGCTGATCAACTTATTTGAACGGGGTATATTAATAGGCCAGTGTTCTAAAAACTTAGTTGGCTTGTACTTATTATTTCGAAGGATTCAGTCAGCCATATTTCAGCGTTTAGTCTTGTTAGTAAAGCTCAGGTCGTGACTTTTGGCACTTATAAGGCACCCCAGCAGCCACTTAAACTAGTCAAAATTCATCATTAGGACTGCTTAACCATGCAATTTACTGTATCGAGAGCGCGAATCACTGCGCCTTTAATCGCACTGATCATCGGTTTAACGCCTTGGGCTAGCCAGGCGAGTCAATCGGCTGAACAACTTCACCAACAGGCCAAGTCGTTCATTCATAAAGACTTAGACCAAGCCGAAGAACTAATTGAAGAGGCGATGTCGATAAATCCAACAGATCCAGAGATAGCCTTTACTTGCGGTCGCATTATGGGGAAGCAAGCGGAAGACTCGACTCTATTTGCATTGAGTTATGCCAAAAAAGCCCTAAAATGTTTGAATTTCGCCGTTGACAATGCACCTGATCAAATAAAGTTTCGCCAAGGGTTGCTTAATTTCCATTTGGGAGTGCCATCGATTGCCGGTGGAGATACTGATATCGCTTTTCAGCAAGTGAAGGCGATTCGAAAACTCGATAGTTTGCAGGGAGTGCAGGCCGAAATTAGGTATCTTCGTGCTACTGAGCAGGCCAATTTACTGACACAGCGATTCGAACAATTTACTCAAGAATTTCCCAGCAATGCAGCGGTTCACTTTGAGTACGGGCTGCATTTGCAAACGCAAAAAGACTATCAAATGGCATTTCAATCTTTTAATCGAGTAATTTCCTTTGAATCCAGTGAAAACTACCAATTAAGTGCGCTTTATCAACTTGGTCGCAATGCGGTATTCGGTCAACTTCATTTGAAGGAAGGCATTGCTGCGCTAAAGCGATATGTGGTTGAGTTTAATGGTCAGAAGTCACTTCCACCGATTCCATGGGCTCACTTTAGAATGGCGCAACTCTATCAATTAATAGGTGAGAAAGCGCTGGCAAAACAAAATCTTAAACTCGCCAAACACACGGATGATCCCACACTCAAAAAAGCCATCAAAAAGTTTAATCACAAATGATTCGGTTTGAATTGATTCAAATCGGTTAAATCGAATGGAGTAAAACACAAGCAATAAGCTAGCTACTTGTATAAGTAGCTTTTGTCTAAAGGTTGCGATAGAATCGAGATATCCTCTATACCAGATAAAACTTGGGTTTGCGCCATTATGTTGCTGTCAATTGATATAAGAAATTTTGCCATTATTAAGTCACTGCAACTCGATTGGAGTGAAGGAATGACGGTAATTACTGGTGAAACAGGTGCCGGTAAGTCAATTGTGATTGATGCATTGGGTTTAGCTCTCGGAGAGCGTGCAGAGCAAACAGTGGTTTCAAGCGGGGCAACTCAGGCTGAAGTATCTGCGGTATTTGCAATTGCTCAATCCAGCGAGGCATTTGCTTGGCTAAAACAAAATGATTTGCTAGAAAATCAAGACTTTCAAGATGTCGAATGTGAAGTTATTGTAAGGCGGGTGATCATCAAAGCGGGTCGCTCTAAGTGCTATATCAATGGACGCACTGTGACGCAGAGTCAATTAAAAAATCTCGGTCAGTACTTGGTCGATATTCACGGACAACACGCGCATCAAACCTTACTCAAAGGTAAAGAACAATTAAGCCTGTTAGATCGATTTGCCAATCATCAAGATTTGATCAGTAATGTGACATTGGCTTATCAACAGCTCGCTGAAGTTAAAGCTAAAAAAAAGCATCTCGAGCAACAAAAACAAGCGCGTGATTCGCAGCGGGAGTTACTCACTTATCAAGTCGAAGAGTTACAACTTGCCAATCCGGAGCAGTCTGTATTAGACAACCTCGAACAAGCACATAAGCAAGCAGCTACTTCGCAAGATCGTTTATCGATCGTCTCTAATGCCCTTGAAGCCTTATCGGGTAGCGATACTCAATCAAGTTTGGATGCGCTTAGTATGGTGATTTCGCAAGTGAGTGAATTATTAACAATCGATCCGAGTTTACGGGGTGTTGCAGAAACTTTGACGGACGCCGAATCATTGCTCCAAGATGCTGCTTCAGAATTAGAAAGTTATCGAGAAAACTTGGATTGCGACCCAGAAAAATTAGCGCAACTCGATCAGCAATTAGCGCAGTTTCATGATTTGGCGCGCAAACACCAAGTTAATTTATCCGAACTACCGGAGCATTTCATAAAGCTGCAAAATCAATTGAATCAATTGCAATCAGATGATGCCGCCTTAGAGCGCATCCAAAGCGAATATGCAGATGCAGTTAAAACTTATCTTTGCCAAGCAAAATTATTAACTTCGAGCCGCACCAAGGTGGCACGCAAACTCGAAAAACTAGTCACTAAAAAGATCCAACCCCTCGCGATGGAAGGTGGCCAGTTTTCTATTCAAATAAAGTCACGAGAAAATTACTCACCGCTGGGTATGGAAGATGTCGAATATCTAGTTTCGGCAAATCCCGGCCAGCCTTTGCAACCCATGAGTAAAGTTGCATCCGGTGGAGAGCTATCGAGAATTAGTCTGGCAATTTCGACGACTACCTCAGAGCAACAGTTAATTCCGTGTATCATTTTTGATGAAGTTGATGTCGGAATTGGTGGTGCGACGGCTGACACGGTTGGCCAATTATTGTTGCAATTGGCATCCGGCCGACAGGTGCTTTGTGTGACCCATCAACCTCAAGTAGCGGCTTACGGTAATCATCACTTAGTAGCCAGCAAAACCAAAGCGAGCGACTCCACCACAACCAGCATAAGTCAGCTAGATCAAAAGCAAAGAATTGACGAAATCGCTCGCATGTTAGGTGGAAAGACAATCAGTGATAAAACGATTTCGCATGCTAAAGAAATGTTGAATTTTGAATAAGCCTGAGTGACATGCTAATGAATTTTTTACTGATTAAAAATAGAGTTTATCACCCAATTATTTTTATAGCTTTATTGGTGTTGGCTTCTTGTTCTAACCAGCAACTCCCTAAGTTAGGTGAATCGGCAACCATCCTAGCCTTTGGTGATAGTCTCACTGCCGGTGTGGGGGTCAATCGTGAATTCAGTTATCCAACGGTATTGGCAAACCTAACAGGGCTAGATGTTATTAATGCGGGCGTGTCAGGGGAAACCACCCGCGAAGGTGTTGCGCGTTTTAAAAAACTGGTTGAAGAGCATCGCCCCGATCTGATTATTTTGCTCGAAGGTGGTAACGATATACTTCGAAATTTTCCCGAAAAAGAAACCAAAGCCAACTTGGCAAGCATGATCAGTTTTGCTCAACAACAAGCGATACCTCTTGTACTGATTGGGGTGCCCAAGAAAAGCATCTTTTCATCGTCTGCTGACTACTACGGCGAGTTGGCAGAATCTTTTGGACTGGTCATTGATGATCAATCGATTGCTAAGATTATTAAAAACCCACCATTAAAATCAGACTCGGTGCATTTTAATCGTAAAGGATATGAAACGCTGGCCAATAATATTTATCAATTACTGAAATCTAATGGTGCAGTTGAATAAAATAATATCGCTTAAATAAATGGCTGCCGGTAGAGCCAATAATTTTAGCTCAACCGATTCGAAAATCGCCATTGTGCTTTTTGCTTATGGTTTGCACGACGAGCCGCTAGTGAAAAAATTACATCACCACTCACACAAGGAAAAAAATGGCCTTGTTCGGGCACAACGTTAAGCTCACTATCGGGTAAATTATCTTTTAAATGTTGGCTAAATAGCAGTGGTACAATTTGATCTTGATGCCCATGAAAAATATCAACAAAAACCTTTATGTCGGCTAAATTAAATCCCCAGTCTGAATAATGGATTAGTATTTCTTTGGTTAAGCCCATTGGTCCTTCTTTATAGGATTCTTGCTGCGCGCGAGAAAGAATCGCTCGTATTTGTTGATTGGCTACTATTGCTTGGTCGGTCTGGTTGACCGAGCGAGTTAAGTTGCGAATACTTATTTGCGGTAAAGAGCGAGTCGTTAGGTTTACTAAATTCAAATAAAACCGAACCAGCTTTGGATATTTTCGATGATTATGTACGATAAGTTTTTCGATACCAGAATCAAGGTGCTGACAAAAATCTAAGTTGGAACGAAAATCACTAAACCCTGCGATAATGATGCAGAATCTCACTTTCTCAGGAAGTTCATGACATACTGACAAGGCATAAGCTGCGCCACCGGTCCAGCCGATAATGCCAAACTGATTAATTTTTAGTTCGCACGCCAATTCAGATAAGTCGGCAGCATAGTCAAGTAATTTACGTTTGGGTAAGTAGCTTGAGTCTCCGATTCCTGGTCGGTCAATACAAATTAATCGAATGCCATTCTTGAGTGCAGTTTCATGGAAAAACTCGCCCTCGGTTTTAGAGCCTGCAGTTGTATGACAATAAAAGGTGGGTACACCACTACGATCACCAAATTCCTGATAAGCCAATATCCTACCATCCGATAATAAATGATATTTAATTTTGGTAAGGTGGTTTAGGCGATGCATTGAAGAATAATACAGGCTTGATTCGACAAGATTCAATTCTTCAATATTGAACTAAAATTGAATTTACCCTGAAACTCAAAATACCTTTGTATGCAATCTAATGGTTTTATTGAATTAGTAAAATAATCAAAAAAGTGGTTAAACGTTGAGCTGTTCGATAGCCCCTAAAATAGGCCACCAAATTACGAATTTAAATTGTTGAATTTAGAAAAACTCGAGTTGCGATGGTGGCAACTCGAGTGGAGGGGATTTACAAATTAACCGAATAGGCAGCTTCAATTCTCTGCACAAAAGTTTCTGCGTTTTCAAACCCGGTTGCTCTAAGTCGTTTATCTTCAAATCCATTTTTATCGAAAAATAAAATACTGGGTAAGCCGACAATTTCAAAGTGCTTCATCAGCGCGCGATCGGCTTCGTCATCAGCGGTGACATCGGCTTGTAACAACACACTATTTTCTAATGCCGCCACTACCGCAGGGTCTGGGAAAACTAATTCTTCAAATTCGTAACAGGCTGTACAATACTCGGCAAAAAAGTCGAACATAACGGTTTTACCTTGAGCATTTGCGGCAGCGACCTGACGTTCAACATCGGCAATGGTTTTTACGCGTATAAATGGGGTATGGCCGGTCGCATTAGGGTTTGATTGGTGGCTTGCACTACTGGAAACCGACAACCCTTTTAGTGGTTTAAGCAATTCGCCGTTGCCCATTGCCGCGCCGACTAGCAATAATAGACCATAGATAAAAATGAATAACCCAAGTCCTTTCCAAAGCTTGGCAAAATTGTTTTCAACTACAGAGAACGCACCCATGTAAGTTGCGGTTACGATCAACAAAATGGACCAAAGAATAAGGTTAAGAGTATCTGGAATAATGTGCTTGGTAATGTACAGCGCCATAGCAATCATGCCAACCCCAAAGGCCGCTTTGACACTGTTCATCCAGGCACCGGCTTTGGGTAACAGCTTGCCGCCACCGACGCCAACCATCAATAGCGGAATTCCCATTCCAACAGCAAGCGAATAAAGTGCGACTCCACCGATGGTGGCATCGCCTGTTTGGGCAATATAGAGCAAAACACCAGCGACTGGAACCGTAACACAGGGAGAAACGACTAACGCTGATAACGCACCCATAATCGCCGCCCCAGCATAAGTACCACCTTCTTGACTGTTGGACAGATTGGTCAGTTTATTTCGCATTCCGGCCGGTAGTTGCAGTTCGTAAAAACCAAACATTGATAATGACAGTAGTAAAAAAATCACCGCCGCTGGGACCACAAACCAAGGCGCTTGCAAAGTGCTGCTACTAACATCTACTCCAAATAATTGCGTCGCGCCACCGACCAATAGTCCAATGCCGGCAAATGGGATCGCCATGGCTTGGGTGTATGACAATGACAAAAAGAACGATTTTCGTGTGGTGATATTTTCACCTTGACCTACGATGATACTGGAGAGGATCGGAACCATTGGCAATACGCAGGGTGTAAAGGCTAATCCAATTCCAAGCAAGATCATATAGAAAACAATTTCTATTAAACTTTTGTCGGTCAAAAAGTTCGAGAGTTTTTCTTGCTCAGGGACAAATTCAGTTTTGCCCGAGTTTTTTGAATTGGCTGAGCTGTCAGGACTATTCGGGTCCTTTGAGCCGGTTGGGGTGGAGCTGTCTTGTGCAGTCGAACCACTGTCACCGCGAGTACTCGGGCTTTCGATGGCAGGATTTTTTGAGCCACCGGATTTAGGCGCAGCTTTAACAACCTCAGAAGCTGTTAGTAAAACCTTTTTCTCTTCAGGCGGGTAGCATAACCCCGCTTCGGCACAGCCTTGGTACTCAATAATAAAGGTAAATTCCTGCTGGTGAGCGACAAAGGGTATACTGATTTCTAAGTTGTGGTAATAAACCTCAACATTGCCTAAGTATTCATCGACTTTTTTCTTGCCGTCGGGAATATAAGCTTCTTTTAAGGTAGCGCCTTCGGCATTAAATAAAAATCGACTGCGATACATGTAGTATTCATCAGCGATTTCAAAGCGAGCTATGATTTCATTGTCGACTATCTCGGTATCTAGAATAAAAGCTTCATCCACTTTCAAAAATTCAGATTTTCCACCGAATAACTTAGATAAGTCTTTTTCTTCAGCGATAGCGGGTGAGCCGCTCCCTAGGCCGATACATAGCATGAGGGCGGAAAGCGTAGTTAACAAATTTTTCATTTAAAATCTCGTGTGCAAGTTTTATCTAGCTATTCATTAATCAATCGACGAACCGCACCACTTTTTGGTTGTTTCGTTAAATTTTGCGGAATAACTAGCGGTCATCTTTTGATAGTTATCGGCTAATCGATGAAATGTTTGACTGAGTTAGGCGCAGTTTGTTTCACCATCGGTCAATTGGTTTTGCCGGTTTATCAGCATTCTAACCCTAACTATCTTGTGAGTCATGGCATTCTAACCCTGACTCCCCCGCATCCATAGCTCGCGCTAAGGCCGCATGACTTCGTTCGAGCCATTGATGGGCGTTAAAATTGGAGCGCAGTGTCGAAATACCAATGCTAATTGTCAGGTGTTGCTCTTCATTGTTTAAATGAAATTGAATTTCGGCGAACTGTTGTTGCACGCTACGCATAATGTCGATCCAGTCGGGATGTTTTCCGGAGGTTAAAATCACACCAAGCTTGTCACTATCAATATGACCGACAACATCGGTTTTACGTAGTCGCTTTTTCAATAAGGTGGCTAGCTGTTGGATGGCACTGTTGATAAACGAGAAATGAGCTTCCGACGCCAGTTTTTCAGCGCTATCGAGGCTTATGATGGCAAGCGCAATAGATCCAGGATTTCGAGTCATTCTGGCTGACTCTAAGGCAATCATTTGCTTAAATTGAGGTGCATAATGCAAGCCTGTATCGGGGTTAATTTCGATTTGCGGATTCAGGTCTCGGTATCGCTGAGTAAATAAGTTGGCCATAAACATGAGTTGTTCTTTTTGTACCGGCTTAACAATAAACGCAGTACCGCCAGACATTAGCGCTTGATTTTGTTTGCGTAAATTTTCCTCGGCAGATAAAAAGATGACTGGCAAATGGGCATAACGATGCATTTGCCGGATCATTTGAGTCAACTCAATCCCAGACGAATCAGGCATTTGCATATCCATTAGGACGGTTTCTGGTTCAAATCCGCGGAGCGCCTCAAGGAAAACTGCAGGATTATTCACTACTCTTACTTCAAAAGGACCTTTACTCAGAACTTTCTGGTAGTACCGCGCTTGCGCTTTTGAGTCCTCCATAACCAGCACTCGTTTCGGCGCTTCTGCTTGCACATCATATACACGCTCAATTTGATCATAAATCAGTGATAAAGAGACGGGCTCGACCGCAAATCCAGTGCCGCCGTTACGAATTCCCTTAGCGCGATTTTCTTGACTGTCTTCATCGGCAATAAATATCAAGGGCGTTTTGCTTTCTTCTATCGCTTCATCCGGCTGTACATCGAGCGCCTCAACAGAGGAAAGTGGTGCAATCACAATGGAATTAGTTTGTTGTTTGGCCGTTTCCAATGCGCTGTTTAAGTCATCTGCCAAATGGCTCTCGATTCCCATGGAATCAAACTGTTGGCATAACTCGTTACTCGTTAAGCCAATAGTTTCTTTATTATCGGCAACAAAAATAAGTTGCCCTTGATCAAGAAACATATCAATTGATTGGTCAGTTTCTTCCGCCGAATCGGTGTCAAGTTGCTGGCTAGCCGCAGCCTCAAGGTTTGTGCCAGTATCGGTTTGTTCAAGCGCTTTACTTTCCGCTTGATCGTTTTTATGGTCGGCATCGGTGTCGGGCCGAACTGCCGGAACTTCTGCTCTTGGTTGAGATTGTTCGGCTTGTGATGATGCGGGTCGTGACGGTTCGAGCTGTGCAGTCGTTTGTGCTTTTGGCGGGGCTGCCGGTGTTTCTTTTTGCGGTTTAACCCCAAGTTCTAGCTTTTCAGCATGTTGCATTAACTTACGGGACAGGCGTTTTAGAAGAGGTTTTTGTGATTCGATCGCTTCCTGACTCATAGAAAGCAGTTTCATTAATTGATGCAGAAGTCTTCCGGTCGATTCAAACTCATGAGTGATACATGCTTCGCGGGTTTTAGTGACTTGTGACAACAGTGCTTTAATTCTTAAGGCATCGATTTGTTGATCGATCATATCGTTCAAAAGGCGCGAAAACTGCTTCAATTTGATTGGCGTGCGCCGAAAAAACTGGCGCTGAACTTCGGGTGCTATCGAGCTGCTTTTTTCTATCGTTTCGACCATTTGGAGCCTTAAACCTGTAAAGTGTTTTAATAACCTTTTCAATCAATTATCGAAGATATTATTGCTATTTCAAATAAACATCAGAGAAGTGTGATTTAGCCGAGGTAAATTTACTCGAAAGTAGCGGCTATTTTGGCTAGAAAAAAGCCTAGACAGTCGCTAACATAGCCTAATTCGGCATTTAGAAAGCATTTTCTCTTGCTTTTCGACCTAAAGGCCCAAACTACACACTATCTATTCGCCAAACCTGACAAGAGATATTAGATGTTCAGAATTCTTCTCATTCTATTTATTTTAGTCCCAATTATAGAAATTGCGGTATTTATTCAGGTTGGTGAGCAAATTGGTCTGAGTTGGACACTGATTGTCGTCATTTTGACCGCTGTTATTGGTGTTAACTTATTGAAACAGCAAGGCTTTCAAGCCTGGCAACAAATTCAGACCAGCTTAGCGCAAGGGCGAATTCCAGCGGTCGAGATGGCGGCTGGCGCTCAATTGCTGTTTGCCGGCGGGCTGCTACTGACGCCAGGGTTTGTCACCGATTTCATCGGTTTTCTATTGATGGTGCCGCAAGTTAGATTACATCTGGCCAGTTGGCTGATTACCAAAGGCCTGTTCAAAGCGAATCAAAGCAGTACTTTTTATCATTCAAGCTACCAACAAACTGACTTTTCCGCCGATCAAAATTCGTCTTCAAAGGGGGGACGAGTCATTGAAGGCGAATACAAAGACGAGGATAAATCCTAATGCGATATTTACACGCCATGATCCGCACCAACAAACCGCAACAGTCGATCGACTTTTACACCCAAGGACTTGGCCTAAAGCTACTCAAGGAAAAAAAAGTGGAGGCTGGTCAGTTTACATTGTATTTTCTTGGTGAAAGTGAGCAGGGGCCTATGGTAGAGCTTACCCACAATTGGGGGGAGCGTGAATACAGTGGTGGTGACCAGTTTGGCCATTTGGCGTATGAAGTCGATGATATTTATCAAACTTGCGAACACCTGATGAATAGGGGGGTCACGATTAATCGACCGCCAAGAGATGGGCATATGGCGTTTGTAAAAGATCCTAACAATATTTCTATTGAATTGTTGCAAGCGGGCGAACGTTTAGAGCCGCAAGAACCTTGGGCAAGTATGGAAAATATTGGCAGCTGGTAAGCTCGAGTTCCATTGAACGTTGTCTGGATATATTCCGGATAATTGTTCTTAAAGCGGATAAATCATGGTGATTATGATAAGTCTTGTTGTTAGTTCAGCTATTGGAATGACTCGCCGTATGTTTTTTTGATGCTATTTAGCCTAAATCTATTCAAATCCGACTGATTGCTGGGTATAATTCGCGCAATTTTTCCAACTGGCGGAAACCCGCCAGCAATCATGGAGCGCACAGCACATGGGCCTAAAAACACCATTTTATCAAAGCCACCTCGATGCCAATGCCAAAATTGTTGATTTTGGCGGTTGGGACATGCCGTTACATTATGGCTCTCAGCTCGAAGAGCATCATGTGGTTCGTCAAGACGCGGGAATGTTCGATGTCTCTCATATGACTTTAGTTGAAGTTAAAGGGGCCGATGCCAAAGCTTATTTGCGCTATTTGTTAGCCAACGATGTAGATAAATTGCAGCAATCCGGTAAGGCTTTGTATAGCGGGATGTTAAACCATGAAGGGGGCGTGATTGATGACCTAATCGTCTATTTTATCGATCCGACCTATTACCGTGTGGTCGTTAACGCTTCAACTCGAGAAAAAGACTTGGCTTGGATGACCGAGCAAGCTGCTAAATTTGATGTCGATGTGACAGAAAATACCGACTTTGCCATGTTGGCCGTGCAAGGCCCGAATGCAATCGCTAAAACCAATTCTGTGTTAAGCGCTGCGCAGCAACAAGCTGTTGACGGACTCGGTGTGTTTTTTGGCGTGGACAGTGAAGGATTGTTTATTGCTCGTACCGGATACACCGGTGAAGACGGCTATGAAATCATGATCCCAGCAGAGCAAGCCGCTGAGTTTTGGACTAAATTATTGAATGCTGGTGTAAGTCCCTGTGGACTTGGTGCAAGAGATACTTTGCGTTTAGAAGCCGGAATGAATCTTTACGGCAACGAAATGGACGAAAGCGTGTCGCCGCTGGAAGCAAACATGGGTTGGACCATCAGTTGGGAGCCTCAGGAGAGAGACTTTATTGGACGGTCGGCTTTGCAGCAGCAAAAAGAGGCCGGTGTGGCAAATAAACTGGTCGGTCTGGTACTTGAGGGTAAAGGTATTATTCGCTCGCACATGAAAGTTATTATTGAGGGGATTGGTGAAGGCGTAACCACTAGCGGAACCATGTCTCCCACCTTAAAGCAAAGTATCGGTATTGCCAGAGTACCTAAAGCAACCGGCGAAACCGTGATGGTAGAAATCAGAAAAAAACAAGTGCCAGCCAAAGTAGTCAAAGCGACTTTTGTTCGCATGGGTAAGGCTTTGGTGTAAACTATCGCGCTTAAAGTAAGCCGCAGAATTCAGACGATTGAGGAATATAAAATGAGTAATGTACCGAGTGATTTAAAATATATTAGCTCCCACGAATGGGTCAGAGAGGAAGAGGATGGTACCGTGACAATTGGTATCACTGACCATGCACAAGAGTTGCTGGGTGATGTGGTTTATGTTGAGTTGCCCGATGTTGATAGTGAAGTGGCACTTGAAGATGAAATTGCTGTAGTTGAATCAGTTAAAGCAGCGTCTGACATTTATGCACCGCTATCTGGAACCATCATTGCGGTGAATGAAGACTTAGAAGATGCGCCAGAAACCGTAAACTCTTCGCCTTATGACGATGGATGGATGTTCAAAATGCAACCATCTGAGCCTTCAGAACTAGAAGGGCTGATGGACGCTGAAAGTTACCAGAACGAAATCGAAGATTAAATCAGCGATTGCTACCGAATAATATAACAAAGCCTCAATGAAAAATTTGGGGCTTTTGTTTGTCTCCTATTCAATTTAATAGCCAATATCGACTGCTCAATCAGTCTTGAGCTGGCTGTAATCAAGATTGCACTCGTATATTCACTATTAAAGATTATTTTTACTACTGAGAATGATGATGAAACCAAGTCTTAACCAACTACAAAATGTTCAAGAATTCCAAGATCGCCATATTGGTCCCGATCAACAAGAAACTCAAACTATGCTTGAATCCTTGTCGGTTGATTCTTTAGACGATTTAGTGGTTGAAACGGTACCCAACAAAATCAGATTACCACAGGCGCTTAATATCCCTCATGCTCGTACAGAGCAGCAAGCGCTAAAAGACTTGGCCGAAATTGCTGGCAAAAATCAGCTTTTTACCAACTACATCGGAATGGGATATTACCCCACCGAAACGCCCACGGTCATTTTGCGAAATGTGTTGGAAAATCCGGGATGGTACACCGCCTATACGCCTTACCAGCCGGAAATTGCTCAAGGCCGTTTAGAGGCGATAATTAATTACCAACAAATGACAATTGATTTGACCGGCATGGAGCTGGCCAGTGCTTCTCTGTTGGACGAAGCCACTGCGGCTGCCGAAGCCATGGCAATGGCAAAACGAGTGTCCAAAAATAAGAAATCAAATCAATTTTTTGTCGACCAGAATGCTTTTCCGCAGACAATCGATGTGATCAAGACTCGCGCAGAGCATTACGGATTTGAATTGGTTATCGACCAGCCAGAAAACGCTGCCCAGCATGATGTTTTTGGCGCATTTATCCAATATACCAGCCGAACAGGTGAAGTGATTGATCTTGCTGGCATAATTCCAGCGTTACAAGCGAACAATGCCATTGTTGCGGTGGCAGCGGATATTATGAGTTTGGTGATGCTTACTTCTCCTGGTTCACTCGGCGCTGATATCGTATTGGGCTGTTCACAACGATTTGGTGTTCCGATGGGATTCGGTGGCCCACATGCAGCCTTTTTTGCAACACGTGACAAATTCAAGCGGTCAATGCCCGGACGAATTATCGGCGTTTCGATTGATACCAATCAACGTCCCGCTTTAAGAATGGCTATGCAAACTCGTGAACAACATATTCGCCGTGAGAAGGCCACTTCCAATATTTGTACCGCGCAAGTTTTACTCGCTAATATTGCAGGCTTTTACGCTGTTTATCACGGACCTCAGGGACTAAAGCGGATCGCAAACCGCATCAATCGTTACACTCAAATCATTGCAAAAGCAGCGTCTGATAGCGGTTTAAAGTTGGTCAACCAAAACTATTTTGACACCCTCACATTTGATCACCTGTCCGATGAAATTGTGGCACGTGCAGCGCAGGCCAAAATTAATTTGAGAGTTGATGGAAATGGGCAGTTCGGTTTGACCCTTGATGAAACGGTTGGTGAAGTTGAGCTGCAAGCACTTTATCAGGTACTTTCGGGTGAGACCGCAACTCTGGATTTAGAGTCCCTCGACAAGGCGGTGAGCGAGACGCAATCAATTCCACAGTCATTGTTACGAGAAGACGAAATTCTTACTCACCCCGTTTTTAATACGCATCATTCCGAAACAGAAATGCTGCGCTATTTAAAGCAACTAGAAAATAAAGACTTCTCATTAGCTCACGGTATGATCGCCTTAGGTAGTTGCACCATGAAGTTAAATGCCACTTCAGAAATGATCCCCGTGACTTGGCCTGAGTTTTCTAATATTCATCCATTTGCACCGGCGGAACAAAGTCGAGGTTATCAGCAAATGACTCAAGATCTTGAGCAATGGCTTGCTGAAATTACCGGTTATGATGCGGTCTCTTTGCAGCCTAACTCGGGCGCTCAAGGAGAGTACGCCGGGCTGCTAGCAATTCAAAAATACCATGAGTCTCAAGGCCAGGGACATCGCAATATTTGCCTCATCCCAAGTTCAGCGCACGGTACTAATCCGGCTAGTGCACAAATGGCAAACATGAAGGTAGTTATTGTTAACTGTGATGAAAATGGTAACGTCGATTTTGATGATTTAAAAACCAAAGCAGAGCAAGTTTCCGACAACCTTTCTTGCCTAATGATTACTTACCCGTCTACCCACGGTGTATTTGAAGAATCAATTATGGATATCTGTAATCTCATTCATGAACACGGTGGTCAGGTTTACATGGACGGCGCAAATATGAACGCACAGGTTGGGATCACGTCGCCGGGCTTAATGGGGTCAGATGTTTCTCACTTGAATCTTCACAAAACCTTCTCAATTCCGCACGGTGGTGGCGGTCCGGGTGTCGGCCCAATTGGAGTAAAACAACACTTGGCGGAATTTTTACCGAATCACACTGTGCGCCAAGTGGATGGTGTTGAGAAAGCTAACGGTGCAGTCTCGGCAGCTCCTTATGGTAGTGCCGGTGTGTTACCGATTACTTGGATGTATATTGCCATGTTAGGTCAAGAAGGGGTCACTAATTCAACCAAAATGGCGTTACTAAATGCCAACTACTTGACCAATAAACTCAGTGAGCATTACCCCATTTTGTATCGTGGTCGAAACAACAAAGTCGCTCATGAGTGTATTGTTGATCTGCGACCTATCAAAGCAGAAACCGGCATTACCGAAGTCGATTTTGCTAAACGATTGATGGATTATGGGTTCCATGCGCCAACCATGTCTTTTCCAGTGGCAGGTACATTTATGATCGAGCCCACGGAAAGTGAATCGTTGTTTGAAATTGATCGATTTGTTGATGCAATGATCGCCATTAAACAAGAGACCGATAAAGTCAAGTCAGGAGAATGGCCAGCAGATAACAATCCGCTCACTAACGCGCCACACACCAAAGTTGACTTACTGGATTGGAATAAACCTTATTCGATAAAAGACGGCCTGTTTCCGGTTGCCGGACAAGAAATTAATAAATTTTGGCCAAGCGTAAATCGAATAGATGATGTTTATGGCGATAGAAACTTGATTTGTAGTTGCCCTTCGCCGGATGAGTATCGTTAGATTTTGTTAAATATTTCAAAAATAGAATCTGATCACTACTTTAGAATAGACAATCATTTGATTGTCTATTTTTTTGCCTTAAATTCTTGAATCTTCAGCTCTCGAATCCTTAATTACTTGAAAGTTAAAACCTTAATCCAAAGCGCTTTGGGTTAATATTTTCGATTAAGAACGGATCATTAAAAATCCATACTATTTCTGCTTACTCAGCGATTTCCTCACGCTAACTCGATCACTTGAGCCTATTGGTTAGCAATCGAAATAAGCTAATCGGACATCTAACTTCCTGTTCTTTTGTAGCAATTTGATTATGCTGTTTTTGGTTTTTAAGACGATCGCTAAGGTTATGATGGATAAAGTAGTTGATATCGAGTTTCAATCGCAAGGTACTACTATTCGAGGATGGTATATTGCTCCCCAAGGTACAGCTAAAGAGCCATTCCCTTGCGTTATAATGGCACACGGGCTCGGCGGTACCAAGCGTGGTCGTTTACTACAATATGCACATCGATTTGCATTAGCTGGTTGTGCAGTCGTGCTATTTGACTATCGTTACTATGGTGATAGTGATGGCGAACCTCGGCAACTCGTTAACCCCAAAGAACAACATAAAGATTGGCACGCGGCTATTGACTATGTGCGTCAATCTGCGACCTTCGATAATAAAAAAATCATTTTATGGGGTTCCTCTTACGGTGGCGGTCACTCTTTTGTGGTTGGTGCACAAGACGGTGATATTCTCGGGTGTATTTGTCAGTGCCCGATGCTCGATAGCAAAGCGTCATCAGCAAAGTTAATGGAGTACGCTGGCCTAGGCTATACACTAAGGTTGGTTGGCCATGGATTGTATGATCTCATTCGGTCAGCCTTTGGCCTGTCTCCACATTATATTCCGCTAATCGGAAAGCCCGGCGAAATGGCTGCAATGTCAAGCGAAGAAACCTATCGCAATTATCACCATTTTGAAGCCGAAGATTTTGTCAATTCGATTGCAGCACGGTTAATAATCACCGGCGCTAACTATCATCCCAATCAATACGTTAACAAGATTAAGCATCCCGTACTAATTCAAATTTGTAAGTACGATAGTGTTGTATCGCCTCAAGCTGCTATCGATGTCGCGAAAAAGCTAGGAACGAAAGCAACACTTATCAAGTACCCAATAGGTCATTTCGATATATACCTTGAAGATGCTTTTGAAAGCGCGGTTAACGATCAAGTTAGCTTTATTCAATCGTTGCTAAAACCAGTATAAGGCAATTTGATTAGAGGAATTAAATGGATTCAGTACTAGCTAAACTGACTAGTCGTTTTAGTGGGCGACGTGTAGCAATTACCGGAGCTGCCAGTGGTTTAGGGCGCAGCTTTTGCGACTTGTTTAATCAAGCAGGTTGGCATATTGCGGCAATTGATTTAAACCCAATCGAGTCGCTTGCAGCCAAGCATGAGCAGCAAATTATTCAAACGTTTCAAGTTGATGTTTCCGATCAAACTTCGCTTCACAATGCGTTGCAGAGTTTTATTCATTCGATGCAGGGAATTGATATACTGATTAATAACGCGGGTATCGGTTTGGGAGAGTCTATTCACAAAATTGATCCGAAAAAGTGGCACCAGTTAATGAATATCAACTTCTTTGGTACCGCATACGGTTGTCAGTCGGTCATTCCCACTATGCTTTCACAACGACATGGATTAATTATAAATATTGCCAGCAGTGCATCCGTTCTTCCACAAATTTACGGCGCTGCTTATGGTACCTCTAAAGCGGCATTGATTGCACTTGGTGATTGCTTATCAATGGAATATAAGCAAATGGGTATTCAAGTTGCCACAGCAATGCCGACTTATTTTAACAGTAATATTCTAAACGCTTCTTCCATGACAGAAAGTCAGAGAAAAGCGGCTAATAAAATGGCAGAGAAATGTAAATATTCTTCACAAGATATTGCGTTGCAAACTCTGCTGATGAGTCTTAAAGGATATCATCAATTCTTCTTACCGCGTTCGGATTTGATGACAAGGATGCTTTATTGGTTTCGATTGTTATTTCCTAACAAAGCGCTTAAAAGTTACGCTCAACTGGTACAAAAAGCGATTGATGATGCAGCAACCTAATTATTCATAACTTTATGAGTAGACATCGCAAGTCGTTGAGCTAGTGACAAATAACCGTTCAAATGGAACATAGTCTAATCTGTAATTAAGTGAATTTACTATGAACCAATTATTAAACGACCGAGATCTCTCATTTTTACTTTTTGAATTTTTACAAACAGAGTCATTACTTTCTCGCCCGCGTTATCAAGAGCATTCAAGAGAGATTTTTGATGCAACTTTAAATACAGCAAAAAATATCGCTGAAAAATATTTTGCCAATCATAATAGTCTCGCGGATCAAAATGAGCCGAAATTTGATGGTGAAAAAATTGTACTGGTCGAGCAAACTAAACCCGCTTGGGATGCCTTTGCAGAAGCGGGTTTTTTGGCGGCACACCATGACTTTGATAATGGCGGCATGCAACTACCCGAAGTCGTATTGCGCGCAGCGCTCGCTTATTTCGGTGCTGCGAATATTGCAACGACCTGTTACTCCTCATTAACCATTGGCGCGGCCAACTTACTCAACACCTTTGGTTCAGAAGAACAAAAATCTCTTTATTTACCCGCAATGCTTGACGGTAGAGCGAGTGGCACAATGGCCCTAACAGAGCCAGGTCAAGGGTCTGCATTGGCAGACATAAAAACAACTGCGCAACCACAAGAAGACGGTAGTTACCGCCTCTTCGGAAATAAAATGTATATTTCAGGCGGCGACCACGAACTAACGGAAAACATATTTCATTTTGTAATCGCCCGCATTCAAGATGCACCGGCTGGCGCTAAAGGAATTAGTCTATTCATTGTGCCCAAATATTTGGTTGATAGTGATGGAAAGCCTTGTCAACGAAACGATGTAAACCTAGCTGGCTTATTGCACAAAATGGGTTTTCGGAATACCACTTCCACGGTGCTTAATTTTGGTGAAAACGCAGGTGCCATCGGTTATCTGGTGGGAAAACCTAATCATGGTTTAAGCTACATGTTTCAAATGATGAACGAAGCTAGAATTGCAGTGGGAGCAGGTGCTGCGATCTTAGCCTATCAAGGGTTTAACTATTCTTTAGACTACGCACGAGAACGTCCGCAAGGCCGGTTACCCTCAGAACGTGATCCTTTGTCTAAACAAATTAATATCATTCAGCACGCCGATGTTAAGCGCTTGTTACTTTCTCAAAAAGCTTTCGCAGAAGGTGGAATGGCATTGTGTTTTTACGCGTCGAGCCTGATGGAAGATCATTTAACAGGCGAAGATGACAAAACAAGAGCTGAGGCGTTTCTACTGCTCGATTTTATAACTCCTATGGTAAAGAGTTGGCCATCAAAGTATGGATTAAAGGCAAATGAAAATGCTATTCAAGTACTCGGTGGAGCCGGCTATGTCAGAGAATATCCAGTTGAACAATATTATCGAGACAATCGATTAAATCCGATCCACGAGGGTACTGAGGGAATCCATGGACTTGATCTGCTGGGTCGAAAAGTGCTGCAACAAAATGGAAAAGGATATCGTTTGATCATTGAGAAAATAACAGAAACTTGTTCGACATTAACGTCTCATGAGCGTTTGTCCCAGCTGGCAAATCAAGTTCAACAAGCGGTTATTAAACTTGATACAACAACCAAAAGTCTCATTGAGCAAATGTCGAAAGATATCGATCAAGGTCTGGCGAACGCAACGGAATACCTTGACGTGTTCGGAAAGGTGTTGGTTAGTTGGTTATGGCTAAGACAAGCGCAAGTTGCAGATAGCCAATTGCAAGCTGGTCAAACCGTTGCGCAAGAGGAACAGTTTTATCGAGGAAAAATACAAGCGGCTAAATATTACATCGAGTGGGAGTTAGTTCAAATCGACAGTCAATGTCAATGTTTGCTCGATGCCAATACGACTTGTTTCCAAATGCAACCAGAGTGGTTTTAGAATGAGTGAGAATAAAAAAATTAATTCAGAGCAACAAGTAGAAGTTGTAATTTATCAAAAAATTGGTCGAGTGGCACTTATCAAATTAAATCAAAAGCCGATCAATGCTATGGGGAAAGTAATGCGGTTTGAACTTTTCAACGCATTTAATAAAGCCCAAGCAGATACAGAGATAGATGCGCTAGTGATTGCTTCGAATATTGGCATGTTTTCTGGTGGAGCTGACATCACAGAGTTTTCTAACGCTGATGAAGTGCTGGCTTATCCTGATCTTAAAACCCTGATCAATATTATAGAAGCTTCTGCAAAATTGGTAGTGATCGCGCTCGAAAGCATTGCCTTTGGAGGTGGTCTCGAGTTGGCATTGGCGGCACATTATCGCATCGCCAAACAAGGCACTAAAATCTCTTTGCCTGAAATTAAGCTGGGATTAATTCCAGGTGCTGGTGGAACTCAAAGATTGCCTAGAGTGGCGGGTATCGAAATCGCTTGTGAAATGATTTTGAGCGGGCGAGCTATTTCTGCAAAACGTGCTCTAAGTGCTGGCATTTTTGACAAGTTAGTGGATGACCAGCTAAATGATGAAGCGGTTAAATATGCTTGTTCACTCATTGATGCCAAAGCGCCACTTATTCCAACTGCGCAAAAGCATGCGACCTGTCAAAAGGATGTCACTGAGTATATTGCCGAGTTCTCAGCAGCATTACCGAAAAAAAGCCATCAGCTCAAAGCAACTAGCTGCGCGCTCGAAGCAATTGAGGCTACAACACGACTATCAATGGCTGATGGGTTACTGCTAGAGCAAAAATTATTCAAGCGTTGTATGGCATCGGCTCAGGCTCGCGCACTTATCCATCTTTTTTTTGCTGATAAAAAGGCTGGCAAAATTGATAACATCTCATCGCAGGTTACCCCAGCTAAAATTAATAATGTTAGCGTTATTGGGGCTGGTACCATGGGAAGTGGAATTGCCATGAACTTTTTAAACGCAGGCATACCGGTGGTTTTAGTCGATCGATCAGCAGAACAGCTAGAGCAAGCAGTTGAGCGCATAAAAAAACAGTATCAGTCAGCGGTTAAAAAGAAAAAGATCGATCAAGCAACTAGCGACCATTTAACTTCACTTCTTTCTGTGACAACTGACTACTGCCAGCTAAAAAATGTTGACCTTGCTATCGAGGCGGTGTTTGAAGAAATGAGCGTTAAGCAAGAAGTTTTCAAGCAGTTGGACCTACATTGTCACCCAGACTGCATACTGGCTTCTAATACTTCAACTCTCGATATTAATGAAATAGCTAAAGCGACAGAGCGGCCCGACAAAGTGATTGGTTTACACTTTTTTAGCCCTGCGAATGTCATGCCTTTGCTAGAAGTTGTGCGTTGTGAGAACACCGCCGAAAGCGTACTCGTCAGTTGTATGGCCTTAGCTAAAAGAATTAAAAAAGTCGCAGTGGTTGTCGGAGTTTGTTTCGGCTTTGTTGGCAATCGTATGTTAGAGCCTTATGCCAGAGAAGGGATGCGATTACTACTAGAAGGTGCAAGTGTGGAGCAAATTGATCAGGCGCTCGAACAGTTCGGCATGGCAATGGGATTGTTTACCATGGCTGATTTGGCGGGGCTTGATATCAGTTATGCCGTGCGTAAAGGACAACCCGCGTTGTCTCGAGGTGATTCAAGCTACGCTGCTATCGCCGATCGGTTAGCAGAGCTTGGGCGTTTTGGACAAAAAACCGCACGAGGGTTTTACCATTATCAAGGTCGAGAGAAGTTACCCGATGCGGAGGTAGCGGCATTAAGTGAATCACTCGCGCACGAGTTTGCAGTGGTACGACGGCAAATAGAACCACAAGAAATTATCGAACGAATGTTGTTTAGCATGATCAACGAAGCCGCATTTATTTTAGAACAAGGGATAGCTCAGCGCTCTAGCGATTGTGACTTAATTTACGTTTACGGTTACGGCTTTCCTGCGTGGAGAGGCGGCCCGTTGCAATATGCTGATGAATTGGGTGTGGAGCATGTATTGCAACGTTTGATGCATTACCAAACGCAATTAGGTGAGTATGGGCAACGTTGGTTTAAGCCTGCGCCACTGCTGCAGCAGCTAGCTAATCAGCAGTTATCCTTTGCTCAATATCAGCGAAAATTTTAGACGTTTCTGAGGAGAATAAAATGAAAGAAGCAGCGATTGTTTCTACAGCGCGAACGCCTATCGGCCGAGCATTCAAAGGTGGATTGAATAATATAAAGTCTCCCACCATGACCGCACATGCAATTTCTCATGCGGTGGCTAAAGCGGGAATTGATCCGGCGCAGGTTGAAGATGTGGTAATTGGCTCCGTGCTTAACGCAGGAACTGCGGGGAGTAATGTTGCTCGTTTAGCTTCTATTGCTGCTGGTCTGCCAGTGACAGCATCGGCGCAAACAATTGATAGACAATGTTCCTCAGGGCTCATGGCAATTGCAACTGCGGCCAAACAAATAATAGTAGATGGTTTTTCTGTTTGTGTTGCTGGTGGTCAAGATAATATTTCAGCGGTTCAATCGAACTATGTTGATTGGGTTGTTAAGACCATCGACAAAAACGTCTTAGTCAAGAATCAACATGCGTATATGCCAATGCTCGAAACGGCTGAGTATGTCGCAAAAAAATATGCTATCACTAGAGATCAAATGGACGAATATTCGTTACAGTCGCAACAACGCACGGCTCATGCTCAGCAGGCTGGGCTGTTTGAGCAAGAGATCGTGCCAATTAAGACGAGCAAAAGTATCTATAATAAGGAAACCAAAGAAACGACTTATCAAGAAGTCACTCTTAATAAGGACGAAGGTAATCGACCGAGTACCCAACTGGAAGACTTGATATCCCTAAAGCCCGTAATAGAGGGGGGAACTATCACTGCTGGCAATGCTTCGCAATTATCTGATGGTGCTTCAGCTTGCGTAGTGATGGATGCCAAGCTTGCTAGTCAGCAGGGTATTCAACCATTAGGGTTTTATCGAGGAATGACTGTCGTCGGCAATCAGCCAGAAGAGATGGGCATTGCGCCCATTTATGCGATTCCAAAATTACTCAAGCAACATGGGTTGGCCATTAACGATATTGGTCTTTGGGAGTTAAACGAAGCCTTTGCTGTTCAATGTTTGTATTGTCGCGATCATTTGGGCATTGACCCAGAACTTTTTAATGTTAATGGTGGCGCGATTTCTATCGGTCATCCGTACGGTATGACGGGGGCGCGATCCGCCGGACATGCATTGATAGAAGGTAAGCGACGTGGGGCAAAGTATGTTGTTGTCAGTATGTGTGTGGGGGGTGGAATGGGAGCGGCGGCCTTATTCGAAATCGCTTAAATTTACCCACTCTGATTGGGTCCAACAAAGGGGACTTTTCTGCGAGGCGCTGCAGCAAGTTAACGTGAGTTAATTCAAGGACGCTAGCTCAATCTCGGGGTTAGCTGTTCGCGAAACCCCTTCAAATTGTAAAATGAAGTCAGCACCCAGTAAGGTCGATGGTGTATGTACGCCCACTGCTCGCTTTAAGGTTTTTTTGTGTTGTAGAGCTTCTGCGGCTTGCAGGGCCGTATATGTTGTCAGCGTATAAGCTTCGCAAGTGGTGAGCTTTGCTGAGAATTGTTGCCCTTTTGAGTTAGTCACTATGCCTATAATTTGCTGTTTTGCGGATTCTCGCGCTAGTTGATTTGGGCCACTTGGGCTACGCTGAATTATCCAGCGTAAAAGGGCTTTAATCGGGCGAGTTCCCAGTAGCCAATTTTTACCGGTGCCAGCCAGCCAGTACCAATGAGCGAAGTCCTTAGATCAAAGTAAACCGTGATATTATCGATTCCAGTAGAAAATCCTGCGGTGACCAAGTCCCCCCAGGCGGATGCAACAAAAGTTTGTGATTTTCCCGCCAGCGTGAGCTTGGCAGATGGTGGTTGCATTTTCTTAATTATTTGCCCATTTCGTCTGATTGGCGTACCCCCACCGATCATGTTAAGTCCTGACGCCATTGTGCCTCGTGACATGCCAGCACCACCGAGAAAAAATAAGTTTAGTTGATTGGCATCGGGCATTTGTTGTTTTAAGTAAGCGGCTAAGCAATCAGATGGAGTCACATCAAATCCGGCGCCAGTTAGTAAGCAGACTCCAGCGGCTGTAACATCTTTTTGATAGCTTAGGTGATCGCTATAAACATCTAGTTCTCCAGTAATATCAACGTAATCAACGCCAGCTTTAAGGCTAGCTTTCCTCATTAGCGGCGCGGTGTCGCGATAAGGGCCAGCGAGATGGAGAATCACACTGAATTTCTTGATGCGAGAGGCGATATTATCTACGTCTGTCAATTCAAACGCGTCCCAGGGTAATCCGAGTGAGTCTGCTAATTCCGAAACGGCTGCTGAATCTCGGCCAGCAATCACCAAATTACTCTGTTTCCTTGCAGCTAACTCTGCTGTCAACTGCCCCGTATAACCGGTAGCACCATACAGCAAAATAGGTTTAGTTTGGTTTTCTATCATAGTCGTTTACTCGCTCAATCAATTAAAGCGCCTTTCGATTACACTGGTTTACATAATGCTTAAATCGATCGACGATGGGTCGAGCGCGCCTTTCAGAATCAAACAAGCCACATTGGGTCACTCGGCCGGTGGGGTTAACTAATAGGGTCTCCCAATCGTATTGATCTTGTCGGCTATACCAGCAAAACCCATTGACCGGAACCCCCTCTTTACGAAGTTCATCAATGCTTTGCATAAACGATTCTAACCATAGGGTTTGCTGTTCAACAGGTAAGGTGAAATTGGAGGTCTCGGAAATCCAAAATGGCTGTTGATAGCGCTCATACCACTCGGTTGCTTCACGTTTATAGAGCTTAAATAGCTCGTCTATACTTGGAGGGGAGGGGGGCTCGCCATGAAATTGGATACCCGATGGATAAAAGTCGTGACCCGCGAGAACCCTTTCATTTACCTTTAATGCGCTGATACGAGCGAGTGTTTCAGGGCACACTGTTGCCACAATTTCTGCGATACAGTCCGGAGGAGTGATACCGAAGTGCCAATCCCAAACTAACCAACCTAAGGCTTTGAATTGATCGGCTTGAGCTTGCATTTCTGGAGATGTGGCGATTTGGATATTGAAAGTCTCTGCGCTAATCCACCAATTTTCTGGGTGTTTTTGAATTCGATGGATTGCTTCTAAGTTAGCGAGAGTTAGATTGGCCAAAATTGCGACAAAATCTTCGGGACTGGACTTTTGATCATTCCAAATTCCGAGGTGGCCTGCGGTAATGGCAGTCCAGCAAGGTTCATTAATTGGGGTAAAGTAGCGAACATCTGGGTAACGACTTAAAAATGCTTCGGTATATTGAATAAAATGTTCGATCCATATTGGGTCGGCAAATCCATCACAAAAGTCAGGTAATCCGAAGTGTAATAAATCAACAATGGGCGTTAGTTTATTGCTGTGGCAAGCTTCGAACGCGCGATCCCAAAGTACCCAATCATAGTTTTTTGGTTGTTTTTCAATATCTTTCCACGGCATTCCGTAGCGAAAATATTGAATTCCTAACTCAGCAACCGATTTAAGATCGGCGTCTTGATTGTTTAAGTGATTGCTCAATTCTAACTGATTTATGCGGAATGGTTGTTGATCTTTAATGACCCAAGGATCCGATGCTTCTTCACCAACAGACCAGATAAAATTTGTAAGAGTATTCATTTTATTCCTTATATATCAATTAGATAATTAATGTCTTATGTTGCCGAATTGAGCCATGGCGACTTAAGAAAAACTATGCAGGAGACAAATTTTAAACTCAATAATATAGCAAACGCTCAATAAAACAAGTTTAAAGGTATGGCATTTAGGGTATTAATATGATATTGATATAGCAAACACTCAATTCTAAGTTGTTATTCCGGTTAGCCAATTGGAAGTATTTTCGAAGATGTAAGCCGTGTTGGCTGGCAAATTAAGCTAGACATATGCTGTCGTGTTAGCAACTCAAGAGGTAGCGTATGTTAAATAACTGCCGGTTGACTGAGTCGAAGAAGTTGGTTTCTCTAGTCTTCCTTCGCTTTGGGTCGTTCAGTAATGAATGAAAGAATAATCTTACTGCCTGGAAAAAATGATGAACTACATAACTAATAAAAAGCTAAAGCCACTTGTGATTGCCATGCTTGGCGTTTCTTATCTGGGAGCGACAACCACATTTGCGCAAGAAGAAAAAACAGACTCGCAAGATAATGAATCCATTAATGTTGTTACCGTAACAGCGCAGAAAAAGTCAGAAAGTATTCAAGATGTCCCTATCGCAGTTACTGCGTTTAATGAAGAAATGCTCGATGCAAAGCAAATTGCAAGCGTAGCTGATGTGCGTTTTAGCGCGCCTAACGTTTCCTACTCAAAAGATAATTTTATTGCTAGTAATTTTAAAATTCGTGGTGTTGGAGCTGATGTGATCGCCGCCGCTTCCGATACTGGGGTTGGTGTGCACATTAATGGAATCCCGCTACAGCAACCGCGACTGTTTCAAACCGAATACTACGACATCGAATCGCTAGAAATTCTCCGAGGCCCTCAAGGAACACTATTTGGGCGTAATTCTACCGGTGGCTCAGTCAATATGAGAACGAAACGTGCCAACAATGAAGCGTTTGAAGGTCACCTTGAAACAGAGCTAGGAAATTACAATCATCGTAAATTAAAAGGCGCGGTAAATGTTCCTCTTAGTGATACGTTCGCAATGCGAATTGCGGGTATTTTTTTGGAACGGGATGGTTATTCGGAAAACCTTTTTACTGGTAATGACATTGATGGTCGAGATCAGTGGTCTGCTCGAGTTTCTTTTAATTGGCAGCCTTCCGATAATACAGATATAAATTTGATTGCATCTTTAATGGAAGAAGATAGCAGTCGAACACGAAGTCAAAAGCAACTTTGTAATACTGACCCATCAGGTCTATTAGGCTGTTTGCCCGACCGGCTAGATTTTGGCAATGTTAATCCGCTTGCGCAAATAACTGGGACGTTGCCTGCTTTGCTTGGACCATTGGCTCCTGAGCTTGCAGTTTCTAATGGTGGGGTTGTAGCAAACCCTACTAATATGCGAAAAGTGGCTGCGGATTTCGACCCAGTTTATATGATGGACGAAACGCTAGTGATGTTGACCATCGACCATGAATTTGAAGAATTTACTTGGTCAATTAAAGGTAGCTACCACGAAACATCTCTGATTTCGCAACAAGACTTTAATATGAACGCCAACGCTGACCTGTATCAACCGTCAAGTCTATTGCCAATAATTGCACCTAACACTTATGCGGCCTATTTTAGCGATGGTTTATTTCCTAACTCTGCGAGGGTGGGCAACAGCACTGGCGTCGTGGGTGGCAATATTGCCTATTATGGTCAGACGTTAGATGCTATCGATCAATCCAATAACGATGTTGAAGAGTTTTCTTTTGAAACTTACGTTGCATCGAACTATGAAGGTCGCTTTAACTTTTTATTGGGTGCGTTTTATTTGGAAGCGACATTAGAAGATGATTACTGGGTTTCAGCAACCGGCTTAGATTATTTCTCGTTAGTCTTTCCCGCTGCAATCGGTGCCGACGGATTGGGTTGGGTAAGTCCTAATTTTAGAAATCAAACCAATGAATATCACCTTGAATCAAGTGCACTATTTGGTGAGGCTTATTTTGAATTGCAAGATGATCTCAAATTAACACTTGGGGCGAGATTTACCCAGGATGAAAAGTCGATAGATGATATCGGTAATTTGTTGGTAAGAACACCAGATGGGGTGCCTGTACTGCTTCCTTTTGGCAGTGACATTGATTGGTCAGATTCAAATCCGAGCCGAAAAGATTCTGCTTCATGGTCAGAATGGACTGGGCGGGTTGTTATTGATTGGTCGCCACAAGTGAGTTTTACCGATGATACATTGGTTTACGGATCGATTTCTCGCGGCTATAAAGGAGGCGGGTTTAATCCTGCTGTGAGCGCTGATCAAACGTTAAGTTACAATCCCTACTTTTCGCCGGAGTATGTCGATTCGTTTGAAGTTGGTACTAAGAACTTAATGTGGGAGGAAACCCTGCAACTCAACTTGACGGCATTTTATTACGACTACAGTGACTTACAGGTCTCAAAAATTATCGATCAAACGTCGTTCAACGAAAACACCGATGCGGAAATTTATGGATTGGAAACTGAGTTGGTTTATGTGCCCAATGATAATTGGCGTTTCGATGCGAACATCGCCTATCTTAAGACTGAAGTAAAAAACTTTTCTTCGGTTGATCCTAGAGATCCTACCCAAGGACGTGACGATGTCACCTTGATTAAAGATTTGGAGTCAGCTTCTAATTGTATTGTCGTTCATAATGGTGCGAGCGCTCCCGTAATGAGTCAATTTAACAGCTGTGTTAATCCGACATTATTAGATGGTAGCCCGTTGCCTACTCCTTACACACTGGCGACCGGCGTAGAGGTTGATCTTTCTGGTAATGCCTTGCCTAACTCGCCCGAATTAACAGCCAATATCGGCGCGCAGTATACACAGGAGCTGGCAAGTACCGACTTAATTTTTAGAGTAGATTATTACTGGCAAGATGAAATGTATGGACGTATCTACAACCGAGACCCGATTGACAAAATTGACTCTTGGGGTGTGTGGAACGCCCAAGTCACATTGCACTCTCATGAGGATACTTGGTATGCAAGAGCTTATGTCAAGAATGGAGGTGACAAAGATCATGTGGTTGGAATGTATGTAGCGGACGCCTCAGCAGGGCTCTTTACAAACACCTTTATCATTGATCCACGGCTAGTTGGAGTGACTTTTGGATACAATTTTTAATTATTGAACTTGATGTTCGGTCGGAACAGATTTCTTTTTCAGTTCTTGATCTCATACCTAAATAGCCAGTAAGCTAAGTATCACTTAACTTACTGGCTTTTTTATTTTTATAAGGAGTCGTTTTGGTAGCAACTACGGACGTCCCAAATGAGCAATTGCCCACAAAGGTCAATGTTCGCCAACGGCGTGTTTTACAGGCAGCAGTAGATGAATTTTGCGACCGTGGATTTGACGGAGCGACTTGGCGAAGTATTGCTATGCGCGCTAACGTTAGCCAAGGATTAATTAAGTTTTATTTTGATGACAAACAAGGGCTTTGGCAGGCCGCACTCAAATTTGCCCATGACGAACTGATCGAAGGGTTACCTGAGTCGCCAGTGAGTGAAGGTGAGTCGCTTTCTCGTGATCGGGTTGAGCAGTGGATCAAAGCCTATGTTGAGCATTCGGCAAGAAAACCCGGTTACTCACGTATGATTATACGAGAAACTAATGCTCCAAACCCGAGATTATCATGGGCTGTCCACCATGTAATTCGAGAAGCGCATGCTGAATTTCAGGCCAACATAAAGGCGATGCAGAAGCATGGCTATTTCGCAGGACTGGATCCTATCTTGGTGCATTATGCATTTATTGGCGCTGTCCATTTGCCGCTATTGGCAAGTGAAGAAATTCGTTCTTTATATGGAAAAGATGTATTTGGGGTAAACTCTGTTCAACAACATGGCGATGTTATGGTCGCGCTTTTTCTTGGTTCAAAGAACTAATTTTTCCACCAGTTTAAGTTACTTATTCGGGATTATTCAATTCACAGCGATTTAATTTTGGATTGCGTCTGATAGAGTTTTTCCCTTGTCAAAGGAAAGTTTCTAAAGATGGCGGCAGCCATTAAAAATGTAATTCCTGACAACCAAGAAAAGGTTGCGCTCACGGAAAACTCAGCGGTTTGAGTATTTTGATAGTGACTTGGTTCAAAACCAAATAAACTAGGTAATGCTAAGGATGCCGCCACACCAATAGTAATTGCCATTTTAATAACTATTCCTCCAAACGCCATATAGATACCCGTTCTAAGTTCTCCGGTTTCTGCACGATCTAAATCAATTACATCGGCGATCATCGAAAAAGGCAGCATTAACAGTGCTCCTAATGCCAGCGAACGAACCAAAATGGTAATAATTGTGGACCAAGTGCCCAATGAGATCATCACTGGAACAAGCGCTGTAAATAAAGCAATCCAGACTAGTGCGAAGGTGGTGGCGGTGTGCTTAGAAGTCTTGACTGCAAACTTTGTCCAAAACAACAGTCCAATGAAGCTAGCGATAAATTCTCCCAAAATTGTTGGTGCAAATAAGTCGGGCCGTTCGAGTATATGATCAAATAAAAACCATCCCAACGCTCCACCAGGCATCAATCCAAAATAAAGCAGAAAAATGCCTAAGCTAAATAGTCGAAAAATTCGGTTCCTAAAAGCAAGTTTTACGCCTGTCCAAAATTTAGTAGGTGCGCCTGTAGCAACAGGGACTGCGGTTTTTGATACTTTTGTTAGTGCAATTAGGAAGGTGAGTGGAAGAATGATAAAAATAACAACTGTCATGGTTGCGAGTAAAGATCTTAGCGAACTGTCAGAAAAGACTAAACTTAAAATAGTGGCGGTTAGTAGGCCCAATATGCTACCGATGGCGCCTAACTTTTCTCGAACGCCAGTAATTTTTGTTCGTACATCGTAGTCTGGCGATAGCTCAGAACCCCAAGCTATGTATGGCAATTGAATAAATGTTAAGCCAAGAAAGAGAGTCGAAATGGCGATGAAAAAATAAACCTCATCGGCATTTTGTCTCGGTAAAAAGAGTAACCATACACCTAAGAGTAAAACCGGGATGCCAGCCACAATCCAAGGTTTGCGCCGTCCCCAGCGAGAGCGAGTTTGATCACTTGCGATGCCAATTAGCGGATCAGTAAACACATCTAATAACCGAGATGCTAGCATTAGCCCGCTAATGGACAACAACGAGATGTTCATCTCCGTGGTATAAAAAGCAGGCGTAAAGTTTACGATTCCGAGTACGATATAAGCTATCGCTAATTGCGGTAGTCCATACAAAAATAGGGTGGCAAAAGTAATCGATTGAGTTCTTGCATTTAGCGGCTTAGAGACGGACACTGACTGGTTATTATTTGATATTTGCATTTAGGTTTCTTGGTCAATTAATAATAGAGCTTTGGGTGGCCGAGATCTTGATGACACAGATAGTCCAAATCTAAGCTATCGTCTGCAGGATAAAAGGTATGGATTGAAATATTAGGATCGGATTGGTACTCGGCTGGACCATTGGCACCCACAGACGACATGACGCTATAAAAACTGAGGACGTTGTCGTTAATCAAAAAATTAAGTTTATAGCTTGCCATGGGTTCGAAGGAGGCGGCTTTTTCTTTCCAATTGATCGGAATATTGGCACAAGACTTTAAGTTATTTATTAACTCCCGATCTTGTGCATCGTTGGTAAATAAATAGTGTTGTGTCAACGACATTAATACAGCGGCTAAAGCGTTTTCAGAATCTTGTAAATGAGCACCAACGCCATCATTAGCAAATAGAAACTCAAAGTAGTTGTTAGCCTGCTGTACTAAGTTATCGGAAACCAACTGACTGAAAAATGCTATCCAAGGTCGGTTAACCATCAATATATTACTTGAGCTATCCAGCAGGACTGTTGGGTAAGGTTCAAGAGCACGCATATTAGCCGTCATGGCTTTTCTCAGCCAACTATAACTATCTGAATAAAAATTAACGGCTTTCCTTATCGGGGCAAATCCAGCTGCTATACGAAAGTGGTTGGTATCACGCTGGCCCAACTCCAAAGCTTGGCACAGCTCCATGACAATGCACAAACTTGGCTGGCTGCACGCCGTTTCGAGTCGGCTTAGATGGCGAGTAGAACAGTCGAGCTTTTCAGCGAGTTGTTCTTGACTAAGTCGTCGAACAGAGCGCCAAAACCGCAAGAACCGACCAAAGGTTGCCTTTTGTTCATTTGTTTCATAATGGTCAGAATAATTACTTGGTATTAACGGCTGATTTTGCACGAGATGGTAACCCCAAATTCCGTATGAAAATATAAATTACCATAGTTTGACGGCTTTTGCTAAGAGTTTTCTTCAACTCGGTTTGTTAAAACCTGTCTATTGCATCTTTGAAGTGGGTTTAAACTCAGATTATTTGCCAGGCAGCTAACGCAAGTGTTCGTTTTTAAACAACTTAGATATCATCCGCCAAGCTTACGAAACGGAGAGGCCCGCCAAGACGATGGCATAGAGTTGTTTTATGTCTTTGGCCAACTGATCGGCTTGTCTGCGTTGTTGGCTGAGTAACCAATCTAAAATAAGTTCGTTACAGGCGCCGACAATTGCTAGCGGTAGTTTACCGTCCATAGTCAAATGAGTATCTGACGCTCGCTTTTGGAATTCTTGCCTAATTAAGTCGGCAAACCGATTGTGAGTATCTCGACGTAAGCGTTCTATTTCTTCGGAAACACCGACAACTTCAATATAAGCAAGTTGAGCGTACCTTGGGTCGTCAGTGTAGGCATAGACTAAAGCGTCTACAGCCATAGAAAGTCGTTCATCGGGTTGATCTTCTGGCGCGTTTGCGAGAGCTAAAGTCACGCAGTTTTCCACATGTTTGTATACTCGTTGGTAGACACGGAGTAGCAGCTCTTCTTTCGTTTTAATCAGCTTATAAAAATCTCTAGTCGATACATTGGCAGCTG
Source organism: Kangiellaceae bacterium (assembly GCA_965230525.1). Classification (GTDB taxonomy): domain Bacteria; phylum Pseudomonadota; class Gammaproteobacteria; order Enterobacterales; family Kangiellaceae. Next base: position 628,064 of record OZ246008.1, on the reverse strand, counting down.
AACAGAGTGATTCAATGGTTATTTTGTGGAAGCCTTTTTGGGTAAATAGATCAAATGCAGCGATTGTCATTCGTTCGATGCGCTGCTGATTGCGTTGCTCTTGAGTAAGTTTTTTGCCAACTCGTTGGCTGAGGTCGCCACTTGGCAAGATTTTGAGTAAAGTATTTTCTTTGCGCATTTCAGATAAGCTAAAGATTAATCATATTCGCTATTATGGGTATTGACAGCGCAAGCCACAAGTGAAAATATGTCTTTTCAAAAAATAATAATCGGATCATAAACCAATGTCTAAGATTAAAACGGTTCTAATCACTGGTTGCTCGACAGGTATCGGGAGAGCTTTGTCAATCGAACTTGCCAAGCTCGGTTGTCAAGTATTTGCTACGGCACGTAAATTAGACGCTATAGCAGATTTAAAATCGCCCAATATCTCGCTGCTTGCTTTGGATATTTTAGACTCCGATAGTATTCAACAAGCCTTTGCTGATATGTTAGCCGAAGTCGGGCAAATCGATATGTTAATTAATAACGCCGGTATCAGTCATACTGGCCCATTTGCCGAAGCTTCGTTTGAATCGCTAAAGCAAATAGTCGATACCAATATTAGTGGTACCATGGCGGTGACCCAGCGAGCATTTGCAACCATGGCTAAACAGGGTCATGGTCGAGTTGTTAATATAGGCAGTGTGGTCGGTGATTTACCGGTGCCATTTACCGCCACTTATTGTGCGACTAAAGCGGCATTACATATGTTATCAGACGTGCTTCGAATGGAGTTCAAGCCATTTAATCTAGATGTAATTACGGTACAGCCAGCGAGTGTTAGAACCGAAATCGAGTTTCGCTCTGCGCATGAAGTGTCGCGTTACAATCAGCCAGATTCTCGCTATCAGCCGTTGTACTCTTTTATTGAAAAGCGATTTAAAGGTAATGATGCGACTGGCATGGAGGTTAATCAGTTTGCTCGCCAAATAGCGGCTAAATTAATTGTTGAAAAAGCGCCTCGATTGATTACCGCGGGCGCTAACAATGGACTACTTCAAACTTTAAAGCGATTTCCAGCTACATTGAGAGATTGGATTATGAGGAAAGAGTATGGTCTTGATAAAACACTCTAACTTATCAATAAAGGTAGCTGGCTAAGAGCCAATACTTAACGCCTACTAGAACGATTTGGAGTCGAAATTTTTGACTCCTTGTTGGCGAGACTTTTCCACTTGCTTAAGAAACAGCTCGGGAAAGCATGTGGAAAATTTGGCGGTCCACTTTTCACCATTGGGAATAAATGTTTCAAGAGTGCGGTTCGGAATAACTTCTTGGTAGATTTTGTCGACCACTTCGGCCGTGGTCAGTGCACGCTGTCCGCTAAAGGTGAGAGCAGCACGTTGATCGCCTCGCTGTTGTTCGAGCATGTCGGTTTTAACGGCAGTCGGCGCGACAAGGCTCACATCAATCCCATGTGGCCGAAGATCGCCTGCAGCAGCAATAGAAAAGCCGCGAATAGCGTGTTTGGTCGCTGCATAAACTGAGTTACCTGGGGTTGCGAATAACCCAGCGGTGGAGCCAATATTGATAATATGTCCTTTCGCTTTTTCACCAATAGCTTTTCTTGCAAAGGTGTCAGTACCATAAATCACGCCTAAGGTATTTACCTCGAATTGCTGCGAAACTTCTTTAGCTTGTAAAGCGCCCGTGACGCCGGCTCGCAACACACCAGCCACGTTGATAATGCAATCAACCGGGCAGCGAGTCCATGCGTTATCAATAATCTCTCGCCATTGTTCAACTTGTCTCACATCAAGCTGATGAGTGCTAAGCTGGGGCAAGGAGCTGAGGTCCGAAGGCATGTCAATTGGGGCATTATCACAGGCAGTAATGGTGTGTCCGAGAGTGAGGCCTTTAACAGCTAATTGCCTGCCAATGCCGCTTGCCGCGCCAGTTATCAATATATGCATGGGTTTGTTATTCGCCTTCGACGATTGGCACATCACTGGCCTGGCCAAACGCTTCTGTGAGCTGTCGATACCCTTGTAACATGGTGTTAGCATCAAGAATATTGTCGACTTTGTCATCTTCGGTTAAGTGGACATTAGGACCGTAATCGCAAACCAAACAACCGTGGGTCCCTGCTGATCCTTAGGGATGGTTAGAGTGTGTATTGAACCGGCTGACTCAAATAAGTACGAACCAGGACTATTAATCTCATCGGGATATTCTTGATAAAACCACTGCCCCTCCAGAGTTACAGCATAGACTGCACCGGTATGATAGTGACGTTGAATGGTGGTTCCCGGTTGAAAGCGATTTCTCACAATCCACATTCCTCGTTTTAAGTCGACATGTAGCACTTGCACCTCAACACCTTCTTCTATCGGAATGTAGGGAATTTCCTCTGCGCCAACATGGATTGCTTGTCCGGCCGCCGCGGGAACCATCGGTAACTGTATATCTACTGGGTTGGTATTGGGCATTTCAGTACTCCTTTCTTAGCTTTGATTCGAAGCGCTGTGAAGCTCAATCAGCGCACTCATCGTTATTGATTTAAATATTGACATGAAACTCAACAAATGAAAAGATATATTTTCAGAAAGGTTTAATTGATTGCTATTAATTGTTTCAAGGCCAGTATTAAAAGCTCTTATTGTGAAAACATATGTTGTCATTATTGAGTTTGTTTTTGCCCGAGTACAAGCAAGTTACAGCGAGAAAGTATATTGAAAACAAAAAAATTTGAGTTTCCAAGAGCATTTGTTTGGGGGGCTGGAACTTCTGCCTACCAGATAGAGGGCGCGGCAACCGTCGATGGTAAGGTGCCAAGCATCTGGGATGAGTTTTGCACTGATCACTCTCGAATTGTTGATCAAAGCTCTGGTGCGAAAGCTTGTTGTCATTATGAAAACTGGCAGCAAGATGTTAATCAGATCGAATCACTCGGGTTACAGGCTTATCGTTTTAGCATCGCGTGGACAAGAATACTTGCCGATGGCGCAGCAAGCGTTAACCCGAAAGGGATGGCATTCTACGATCGTCTTGTTGATGCGCTGAAAGAAAAGAATATTGAGCCCTATATCACCTTGTTCCATTGGGATCTGCCTCAAGTATTACAGCAACAGGGCGGCTGGACTAATCGAAACACGATTGAGGCTTTTGAAAGGTTTGTTGATAAGGTTACGATGGCATTAGGTGATCGCGTTAAGCATTGGTTTACATTGAACGAGCCCAACATTTTTGCATTAAACGGTCACTTGTTGGGAGTGCATGCGCCTGGGCTAGTGGGAATGAAAAATTATTTGAGTTGTATGCACCATCAATTAGTCGCGCACGGCACAGCAGTGCAAACAATAAGAAGAAATATCAATAATGCTCAAGTTGGATTGGTAACGCATCAAGGTTTATTCGAGCCTATTAAGGATACACCAGAGCATATTCGAGCAACTGAGATTGCTGAGATTTGCTTTAATCGAGCTTATCTTGATCCTCTATTTTTGGGACGCTATCCCGAGTTGATCGAAACAATGTTAAGCGAATATAAGGTGCCCCGTTTAGAGTCAGATAGCCAATTAATTCAAACGCCAATCGATGTGTTGGGGGTTAATCACTATACCCGATATTGGGTTTACCCTGACCCGCAGTCACCCGCAGGATTCAACTCACAAGTTAAACCGCCAAGTGAAAATGCGCCAACGACTTCGCTTGATTGGGAGGTATATCCGGAAGGAATTTATCAGGTTTTGCATCGCTTATATCAACAATATCACTGTCGCATGATCGTGACAGAAAATGGCATGGCCAATGAAGATGAAGTGAAGACGATAGAAGGAAAGGGCGCCTGTAATGACGTTATGCGGGTTGAATTTATGCAGTCATATTTACAGGCCATTCATCGAGCGATTAGCGAAGGGGTTCCTATTGAAGGCTATTTCTATTGGTCATTGATGGATAATTTTGAATGGGCTGAGGGCTATTCCGCAAGATTTGGCTTGTTGTATGTTGATTACACCACTCAACAAAGAGTTCCTAAAGCAAGTGCAAATTGGTTTAGCTCAGTCATTCTTAACAACGGATTTAGTACTTCTCAATAGTGTCAAAGGATTTTCCATGGTCGATCAAACAAAATCAATAGTAACTAAACTTCAGCAATGCCAACGTCAATTTACTGAGGCTGGTAGTCAATTTGAATTGACCTCCTTTACGCGGAATGATGTAGAGTATCAGTCTTACAAACATGCGCCAGAAAACTTAACAGGCTTATATGAAATGATGAAAATTCACGCCAATAAGCCATTTTTAGTTTACCAAGATCAACGACTCACTTTTCAACAAAGTTACCAACAGGCTGCGACAATAGCTCATCAACTAATCGAACGATTTGAAATTAAAAAAGGTCAGCGAGTTGCCATCGCAATGCGTAATAATCCGCAATGGTGTATTGCATTTATGGCGATTACAGCTATAGGTGCGGTGGCAGTCCCCTTGAATGGTTGGTGGACTGGCGATGAGTTAGTTTATGCGTTGGACGATGCTGATGTAAGTCTAGTGATTGTCGACTCCGAACGCTTAAAACGAATATCAAGTGTGCAAAAAAATAAGAATAGATCCTACATACTGGTTGCTGAAAATCCTCAAGCAGATACCACAGCCTGGTCCGATTTATTACAAAAACAATATAGTGAATTTCCAACCCAAACGATTACTTCAGATGACCATGCAACCATTCTATACACTTCTGGTAGCACCGGTTTTCCAAAAGGTGCACTGTCAAGTCACCGTTGTATTTTAAGTGCATTAATGAGCTGGGCGCTTATGAGTGTTACCAGTGCTTCAGCCGGCTACAGCAGAGATTTAACCGATCCTAATGCAAAGCTAGCTGCGCTAGTCACCGTGCCGCTGTTTCATGTAACCGGTTGCCATAGTGTATTTTTGCTTTCTATATTAAGTGGTCGAAAAATGGTATTGATGCATAAATGGGACCCAACCGATGCACTACGGTTGATAGAAAAGGAACAAGTTAGCTACTTTAATGGGGTGCCAACCATGTCCTATGAATTGGTTAATCATCCAAATTTTCAAGACTTTAATACAAGCAGTCTGATAGAAGTATTTGCCGGTGGAGCCGCTTGTCCTGAATCACATGCAGAAAACTTGTTTAAGTTTCCAAACTTGTGTCCCGGAGCTGCCTACGGACTTACCGAAACAAATGGTCTCGGGTGTGTTATTAATAGTGCACTGTATAAGTTAAACCCGAGTTCTGTTGGCTTGGTCACTCCGGCAGTGACCGAGTTTAAGATTACTGATGAACAAGGCTGTCAATTGCCGACCGATGGTGTCGGGGAAATTTGGATTAAAAGTCCTGCTAATATTTTAGGTTACTGGAATAATCAACAAGCGACTAACGAAGCATTTGATCAAGGGTGGTTTAAAACCGGTGACTTAGGTCGTCAAGATAAGTCGGGTCTAATTTTTATTAATGGAAGGAAAAAAGACATTGTAGTACGAGGGGGAGAGAACATAAGTTGTGCCGAAGTGGAGTCAGCAATATATGAACATCCAAGTGTTGCTGAAGTTGCCGTGTTTGGGGTGCCATGCACTCGATTGGGTGAAAAAGTCTGTGCAGCCATTCATTTAAATTACAAAGATAAACTCGGAAAAGGAGAGCTTAATCTATTCTTGGCGAAAACACTTTCAAAATTTAAACTGCCAGAAGAACTTTATCTTTCAGAAAAACCATTAATTCGTAATGCTACGGGAAAGATCGATAAGCGAGCTATTCGTGATCGATTTTGCCAGACTCTATCCAATGCCTAGTCATCAAAATAAAGTTTCAACAAAATCATTGAATGCAAATCGCTATGGAAAAATGTCGTGAGCGCGTTCGACAAAATAAATCATCCGCACCGTCGTTTTAATCCTTTAACCAGCGAATGGGTTTTAGTTTCGCCACAAAGAGCGAGTCGTCCATGGCAAGGACGAACCGAAAAAGTGCAGCATAAACCGCCAGAGCGTTATGATGAACAGTGCTACCTTTGCGCGGGAAACGCTCGAATTACAGGTGTGAAAAACCCAATTTATACGGGGACCTTTGTTTTCAAAAATGACTTTGCTGCACTAAGGTCTGATACCTTGGAATCACAACAGGATAGCCCGTTATTTCGTTATCAGTCAGAACGCGGTGAAAGTCGTGTGATCTGTTATTCCCCCGATCATAGTCGTTCGCTAGCACAGCTAAACTCTGAACAAGTACTGGCCGTTGTTAACACTTGGCAACAACAATGTGAAGAACTGTCTCAGGATTATCAATGGATTCAAATTTTCGAAAATAAAGGCGAGATTATGGGCTGTTCTAATCCTCATCCACATGGGCAAATATGGGCACAGCAACATATCCCGACAATCGTTGCTAAAAAACAATTTAATTTGACGGCCTATTGGAAAAAATATCAGAGTAATTTGTTACTCGACTATGCCAAAAAAGAATCGTTAGCCGGTGCACGTACCGTTGTAGAAAATGAGGATTGGTTGGTTGTTGTTCCTTATTGGGCCGCTTGGCCATACGAAACTCTATTATTAGCAAAGTTTCCAGTGACAAGAATGGTTGATTTAGATGAGCTAAGAAAGCTATCGCTTGCTAACACGCTGAGCCAATTGACAGTCAAGTACGATAATTTGTTTGGTTGTGCTTTTCCTTATTCGATGGGGTGGCATGGCGCTCCTTATGATCAGCATATTCATAAAGAGTGGCAGTTGCACGCAAGCTTTTTTCCACCCTTGCTGCGCTCATCAACAATCAAAAAGTTTATGGTAGGTTATGAGATGCTAGCGGAAGCGCAGAGAGATCTTACTGCTGAACAAGCGGCCGAGCAGTTGCGCGCTCTTTCTACGCGACATTATTCCGAAAACTCCAATGACTCGCTCTAAGCAATTATCAAATTTAAAGAGAGAGTTTAGTAAACGTTTTGGTCAACCGCCAAAGCTGGTGGTGAGTGCGCCAGGCCGGGTAAATTTAATTGGAGAACATACTGATTATAATCTGGGGTTCGTACTTCCCTGTGCGATTAACTTCGCCACTTTAGTAGCAATATCTCCGAGAAACGACGGTGTATTTAAGGTATGTTCCTTGAATTTCGAAAACCAACTCGATGAGTTCAATGTTAAACAAGCGATTACATTCCAGCAAACTAAAATGTGGGCAAACTATATTCGTGGTGTAGTCAGTGAACTTAAGAGCCGAAACCTTGAATTTTCTGGTGCTAACATGGCTATTCTTGGTGACGTGCCTCAACAAGCCGGATTAAGTTCGTCGGCATCTTTGGAGGTTGCTGTTTGCTTTGCGATTGTTGAGTGCTACCAATTGGCAATCGACAAAAAGCAACTCGCACTAATATGCCAAGCCGCAGAGAACAATTTTGTTGGTTGTGGCTGTGGGATTATGGATCAATTGATTTCCGCCTGTGGCTCGCAGAATGAGGCGCTAGGAATCGATTGTCGAAATCTTAACTTGACTAAAGTTCCTATTGCGCAAGACTTAGCAATCATGATCGTTAACTCCAATTTGGAGAGAGAATTAGTTGATAGCAAGTACAATCTGCGGCGGCAACAATGTGAGATAGCTGCTAACCGATTAAGTGTAAATTCGCTTCGCGATATATCACTCGAAGAATTTAACCGTCGAAAGCATGAATTACCCGTGTTAATTGCTAATCGAGCTCAACACGTGATAGAAGAAAATATACGGACCGTAGCACTTATGGAAGCATTAAAGAATCACCAGTTAGAGAAAGTGAGCCGCTTGATGTCTGAAAGTCATGACTCCATGAAAAGGCTATTTGAAATTACCACTCCGGCTATCGATTTCTTAGTAGAGTGTATAAGTAAAGAAGTTGGATTACGAGGAGGGGTGAGGATGACAGGAGGTGGATTTGGCGGTTGTGTTGTCGCGATTTTACCCAAAGCGCTAGTGACTCAGGTAGTACCAAGGGTTGAGCAATCTTATTTTGCTAAAACTGGTATAAAGGAAAGTATTTATCTCACTAGTCCGAGTGGCGGTGCATCTCTCGTTTCAGACTTCCCCTAAGGTGGAAATAATAGCGTAGGCAGTCTATTGCTTTGCCTACGCTTTCGGGCCGATTATTTCGCCAATCTGTTAAGGCTTAACAAACTTAAGGGTAAATCGGTCGGTATTACCGGTCACCGTTTTGCGTCCTACCTCGTAGCGAAGTTCATCATCCGCACGATAATGTAAGTCTGAATAGTCAACAAACTTAAAACCTGCTGCTTGAATTTCTTTGATTGCAAGTACAGGGTCGAAGCGTCGACCGTTTTCGTTATCGAGCGCTTGCATATGACGACGAGTATGATCGACAACTGCATAAACACCACCAGATTTTAATGCTTTAAATGCGGCTTCATTCATGCGCATGCGACCCTTTTCGTCAAAATTATGGTAATTGCGGAATGTAAAAACCATATCTACATTTTTTTCGTCAAGGTCAAATGAGTCAATGGTGTAAAAGCGAGCACCTTCTTCGCGTCGAATATTAGCCTCGGTATCAATGACTTTGATTTTTTCCATGCCGGGCTTACCAACAACATTTTTTGCAACTCGGCCTGTGCCCAAAGCGACAAAAAACTGGCCGTCTTCTGCTAAAGTCGGCGCCAATAATTTGGTGTACCAACCGCCACCCGGTAATAATTCAATCACTTTCATATCGGATTTGAGGCCGAAAAATTCGAGGGTTTGCTTAGGACGTCGATTATTGTCTCTTTTCACTTCTGCTTCGCTACGAAGTTCTGACTTCATGGCTTTATCAAGGGCCTCTGCGACTTTTTTGTCGGCCACAGCATTTATACTGAATAGACTAATCAATAGACTAGTGAGTACGATTTTTAGATTGTTCATGAAATGTCTCTCTGGGTTGGTGAGTAATTCTTTGAGAAAGCCGTTTTCTATTTAATTGCTTGTGTGGCTTTAACTATCGATTGTTTTGGTTAGATCATCTAACCGTTCAAAACTAACACAAGTTTTGTCAATCTAGCTAGCTTTAATCCGGTTTGACTAGTTGCCTATATGACAATCCACAGGCAAAAAAAAAGCACTTCCCAAGGGAAATGCTTCCTTATGATTGGTTAGCGATTAACGCCAACCTATCGCTACATTCAAATTAAAGTGCAGTGATATTTTCAGCTTGTGGGCCTTTTTGACCTTGAGTTACGGTGAACTCAACTTTTTGACCTTCAGCAAGAGTTTTGAAACCAGAACCATTGATTGCACTGAAGTGTGCGAAAACGTCTGGGCCATTTTCCTGCTCGATGAAACCAAAACCTTTAGATTCGTTGAACCATTTAACTGTACCAGTAGTCGTATCAGACATGTTTGTATCCTATTCTAAAAAAAGTAATTGATGTTAAACAACCAACAAGTTGATTGAAAAACGGTTTTGCTGGAAGTGTTGCTATTACTTATGAAAAACAGAATGAAGGACCAAAGGTGAATCTTCTAAATTTTGTGCATAAATATCGAACTAACTTTCTAGCTGCTCGAATTATATACCCTAGATTCCCCTAGTCAAATGTTTTCCCTTATATTTCGGGCGCTTATCTGAGATATTTTGAGAAAAAAATTTTTAAATGTTTGTTTAACGCGCTCAAAAATGCACGAAGGTAGGCAGCCAAATCGACGATGATTGGGGATATTTACGGATTTTTAGCCAGATTTCAGATCTTGTACTAATTTTGCCACTTTCGCTGTATATACTCCGATCTAACCGCTAGTCAACTCTGCAAAAGATGCCATAGTTTGTTTTTCGCGATTTTTGTAGAGTTATTTTCCGAAAAAACTCGTTTAAAAGCTTGAATCTATATGACTTAGCCCCATATTCACTGCATCTTTTTTTAAAAACATACGAAATATAGGGTTAATGGCCCTGATCAGTCCATTTTAGGAGCATCAGAATGAGTAAAAAAGAGGAAACCCAAAGTGCTGAAGAGCAAGTGGAGAATGTTGAACAAACTCAGCCGGAAAGTGAAGAGCAGAGTACAGAACAACAACTCGCTTCACTTAGCGAGCAGTTAGATGCTGCCCTAAAGGAAGCAGAAAATCAGAAAGATGCGGCGTTAAGAGCCAAAGCGGAAGCGGACAATATTCGGCGTCGTGCTGAACGCGAAGTGAGTAATGCGAGTAAGTTTGCGTTAGAAAGGTTTGCCAAGGAAATTCTTGCGGTTGTCGACAGCCTTGAAAAGGCACTAGAGACTAAGGCCGAAGATGAAACCCAAAAGGCCATGCACGAAGGCATTTCCCTGACACATAAGCTATTCCTCGACACTTTAAAGAAGTTTAACGTAGAGCAAATTTCCCCGCTAGGAGAAAGTTTCGACCCCGCATTACACGAAGCGATGGTGATGCAAGAAAGTGAGGAACATGAGCCCAATAGCGTGATGATGGTAGTGCAAACGGGCTACCAGTTAAACGGTCGCTTAATCCGGCCTGCTCGAGTAATTGTGGCAAAAGGCAAGGCAGTACCAATTGACGAACAAGCTTAATTCAATGACTTTAAGTTGTATAAAAAATAGTCATTAATCTTACTTGAATTAAAAATATGCGCCCCCAGATTAAGGGCAACGAAACAAATTTACACAATTTACATTTGAGTCAAGTATCGAGCCAATGCCGATAAGACTTAAACAAAAGATATTAGGAGAACTGAAATGGGTAAAATAATTGGTATAGATTTAGGTACTACCAACTCTTGTGTGGCGGTACTTGACGGCAAAGATGCACGAGTTATCGAAAATTCCGAAGGTGCACGCACTACTCCGTCGATTGTTGCTTACGCAGAAGATGGAGAAGTTTTAGTAGGTCAATCTGCTAAGCGTCAAGCCGTTACTAATCCAAAGAATACTTTGTTTGCAATCAAGCGATTAATCGGACGTCAATTCGATGACAATGTTGTGCAAAAAGACATTGCCATGGTTCCTTACAAAATCGTAAAGGCAGACAATGGTGACGCATGGGTTGAAGGTAACGGTAAAGCTATGGCTCCACCACAAGTCAGTGCTGAAGTCCTAAAGAAAATGAAAAAGACAGCCGAAGATTTTCTAGGCGAAACTATTACTGAAGCTGTAGTTACTGTTCCTGCTTACTTTAATGATTCACAACGTCAAGCAACTAAAGATGCTGGTAAAATTGCGGGCCTTGAAGTAAAGCGAATTATCAATGAGCCAACGGCTGCAGCACTAGCTTACGGCATGGACAAAAGTAAAGGTGATAAAACCATTGCTGTTTACGATTTAGGTGGTGGTACTTTTGATATTTCCATCATTGAAATTGCGGAAGTTGAGGGCGAGCATACTTTTGAAGTATTGGCGACCAATGGTGATACCTTCTTAGGTGGTGAAGATTTCGATATGCGAATCATTGAATTTCTAGTAGAAGAATTCAAAAAAGATAGCGGAATCGATTTAAATAACGATCCACTTGCTTTACAACGTTTAAAAGAAGCGGGTGAAAAAGCCAAAGTTGAGCTTTCATCAAGTGCACAAACTGATGTTAACTTGCCATACATTACTGCCGATGCATCAGGGCCTAAGCATTTAAATATTAAATTGACTCGCGCTAAGTTAGAGTCTTTGGTTGATGACTTAATCGAGCGTACGATTGCTCCGCTAAAAACGGCTATCAAAGATGCTGGATTGAATGTTTCTGATATCGACGATGTGATTTTAGTCGGTGGTCAAACGCGTATGCCTAAAGTACAGCAAGCGGTGTCTGACTTCTTTGGAAAAGAGCCTCGTAAAGACGTTAACCCAGATGAAGCGGTTGCCATGGGTGCTGCCATCCAAGGCGCAGTACTTGCGGGTGACGTAACTGACGTATTGCTACTTGACGTAACACCTCTATCGCTTGGTATTGAGACAATGGGCGGTGTGATGACTAACTTGATTGACAAGAACACAACTATCCCAACCAAAGCGAGCCAAGTGTTCTCGACCGCAGAAGATAACCAGTCTGCAGTAACTGTTCACGTTTGTCAGGGTGAGCGAAAAATGGCTGCTCAAAACAAATCGTTAGGTAAATTTGATTTACAAGATATTCCACCTGCGCCACGCGGTACGCCGCAAATCGAAGTTAGTTTCGATATTGACGCAAACGGTATCTTGAATGTATCGGCTAAAGACAAAGCAACAGGTAAAGAACAGTCGATTGTTATTAAAGCATCTTCTGGTCTATCGGACGAAGAAGTAGAGCAAATGATTCGCGATGCTGAAGCGCATGCTGAAGACGATAAGAAGTTCCAAGAAATGGTTGAAATTAGAAACCAAGCTGACGGACTGATTCATGCAACTAAGAAAACCATGGGCGAAGAAAATGTTACCTTCGAAGATGGCGAAAAAGAAGCGATTGAGCAAGCGATTAGCGAACTAGAAGAAGCTATGAAAGGCGACGACAAAGACGCAATTGTTGCAAAAACAGAAGCTCTCACCAAAGCTTCTCAGAAAATGGCTGAGCGCATGTATGCTGCTGCTCAAGCTGACGCTGAGCAAGCCCAAGGTGCTGCTGAACAACCTCAAGCTGAAGAAAATTCAGCCGGCAACGACGATGTTGTGGATGCTGAGTTTGAAGAAGTTAAAGACGACAAGAAGTAATTGTCGGTGAGGTACGAGAATAGTTTCTATACTGTTCTAGTTGATGTTAGTTAGCAGCGCGGGGGTTACCCCGCGTTGCTGTATCTAGCCAGAAGTTTATTAATCAGTATAACAGTACGGTGTGGTTGAACGATCAGCCAATTCCGAATCACATAAGTGGGTCGTTTGTTCATTTGATTGGAATGACGCATTAAACATAAAACCTGCCAAGTAGGTGAGAAAAGAAAATGTCAAAGAAAGATTATTATGAAGTGCTAGGGGTTGATAAGTCAGCCGACGAAAGAGAGCTAAAAAAAGCCTATCGTCGACTTGCGATGAAATATCATCCTGACAGAAATCCTGACTCTAAAGCCGCAGAAGAAAGCTTTAAAGAAGCCAAGGAAGCATTTGAAGTTCTTAATGATCCACAAAAGCGACAAGCCTACGATCAGTATGGCCATGCGGGTGTTGATCCAAGCCAAGGCGGTTTTGGTCATAGTGCCGGTGCTGGAAACTTCAGTGATATTTTTGGCGACGTATTTGGTGACATCTTTGGCGGCGGCGGTGGTCGAGGTGGACGCCAAAGACAACGTCGCGGTGCTGACCTCCAATATAATATGGAATTGACCTTGGAAGAAGCTGTCCGAGGTGTTAAAAAAACAATCAAAATTCCAACTTACGTTGATTGTGAACCCTGTGATGGCAGTGGTGCCAAAAAAGGCTCCAGCTCGACTACTTGTGATACCTGTAAAGGTGCTGGACAAGTTCGAATGCAGCAAGGCTTTTTTTCAGTACAACAAACTTGTCCAAGCTGTCATGGCCAAGGTTCAGTGATTAAAGATCCTTGTTCAAGTTGTTCAGGACAAGGTCGAGTCAGAAAAGAAAAAACGCTCTCCGTAAAAATTCCGGCAGGTGTTGATACCGGTGACAGAATTAGGTTAACCGGAGAAGGTGAAGCGGGTGGTCCAGGAGCCGTTCCGGGTGACCTATACGTTCAAGCACACGTCAAGCAACATGCTATTTTTGAACGCGATGGCGATAACCTCTACTGCGAAATGCCGATCAGCTTTGCGACCGCTTGTCTTGGTGGTGAATTAGAAGTGCCAACCTTAGACGGAAAAGTGATGCTAAAAGTACCGGCCGAAACTCAAACTGGAAGAATGTTTCGTCTGCGTGGCAAAGGAATTACCCCAATGCGCGGTGGCATGAAAGGCGATCTTTTATGTCGAGTGGTGGTTGAAACCCCTGTAAAACTTAATAAAGAACAAAAAGCCAAGCTAAAGGAATTTGACGATTATTTAAATGGCAGTAAAAAGCAACATAGCCCCAAATCTAGTAATTGGTGGGATGGGGTTAAGACATTTTGGGATGAAATGACTAACTAAATGGTTTTGACCTAGGCGGTACTTTGCGATTGCCTAGGTTGCCTGAGTTATTAGTAAAAATTTTTAAGGAATGCGATCTTAATCGCAAGTTTTGTTATTGTTTCATCTACACTGCAACAAGTTTGCTCGTGCGGCTTTTTGCTTTAGGGGACAACAATAATAATGAAATTCAAAATAGTGTTGGCGTTTTTATCATTTGCAGTGTTACTGACACAAATAGTCAGTGCCAGTGATGCGACGCGCTCAATCGATCCAATACTAACTTCCGAACAAAGCCAATATCTAAAATCCATTGATACTTTAACGGTTTGTAGTGTCGCGCAAGCGGTCGGCTCGAATGCATCACTTGATGTGGTCAAACTGATAACCGCAAATACTGGTATCAAGCTGGTACCCAGTAAGCCTTTAACCTGGGAAGAAGGTGTAAAAGGGCTTGCCAGTGGCTTATGCGATATCCTTCCATGGGCAACCGATACTGCAGAGCGTCGGCAAACCATGAATTTTACTCGACCTTACGCCCGTTTGGTGCGAGTTTTAGTGACTCGTATTGAGCAGCCTTATATTGGTAATGTGCAGTCGTACCTAGATAAAGTTTACGTAACCGAAAAGAACAATCATGTGGTTACTCAGCTTAAACAAAAATATCCCAACCTGATGACTATGAGGGTGAAGCACACCATGGATGGCTTAGAATTGGTGGCCGATAAAAAAGCATTTGCCAGTATTGCATCTTTGTACTCAGTGGGAAATCTGTTTAACAAACCTGGCACTCATGAACTAAAAATTGCGGGTCAGCTGCCACGCGAATTTGATGATGTGGTGTCTCTAGCAACACGAAAACAAGACGTTATTTTAAGCCAAATTCTGGACAAAGCGGTGTTTACCACTAACCAGCGTGAAATTAATGACTTCTTACTTCAAAGTGCTTTATTTGTATTTAGCGGAGAAGATAATTATTCCAAGTACTGGATGATTGGGCTATCAATGTTGGCCGTTGTTTTGGGACTACTTTGGTGGATCCGGTACTTACGTGCTTTAAATTTAAGGCTTGCCAAAGTTCAGACTAAGTTAAAAGAAAAATCTAAAGAGTTAGAACGGCTATCCACCACCGATTCGTTAACTAACACCTATAATCGGCATAAACTCGATAGTGAACTTAATAAAGAAATCGCCCGAGCCAATCGCTACTCGAATCAACTTTCACTGATTATGCTAGATATCGACTTCTTTAAAGATATTAACGATGAATTCGGTCATGTTGCTGGTGATAATATTTTAGTGAATTTCGCTAAGTTACTGAGTGAAAATATACGTGATAATGATGTACTTGGACGCTGGGGCGGTGAAGAGTTCGTTATTATTTGTAGCGGTGTTGGCGCTAATTCTGCTGTCAGAGCTGCCAATAAACTGCGTGAAATGATTGAGCAATTCGATTTTTCTCCAGCCCAAGGACTGACCGCCAGTTTTGGTGTGACTGAATGGTTGCCGAGCGACAGTAAAGAGTCGATTATTACTCGTGCAGATAAAGCACTCTATCAATCCAAACGGGAAGGTAGAAATAGAGTGAGTGTTGAGTTATCTAATGAGTAGCTAAACTGGCTAACAAAGATCAACACATAATCGCTAGTACCAAGCCTTCTTAGTCTCTTGAACTTGCTCGATAATGATTCTCATCCAATGCTGAGCCGTATGCATTGGAATATATTGCATCTGCAGTCTATTGGAAGCCAAGTATACTTTTAGAGTCGCTAGGTTACGACGCCGTTGTAATGGTGATTGTAATACTTCAACCTTTTGAACTTTATAGAGCGGAAAAGTGACTTTTCTAAATCCAAACAAACCCCGCTCAAAGCGAGCGTAGCCTTCTTGCATTCCATACTGATACGCCTTCCAACGACGAATGACCAAAGGCAGAAATATCAAACAGGCTGCTACCGGCGCTAAAAATATAAGCGGTTGTTGCTTGTTAACAAAAATCAAAAAACTAATGATTAGCGCTGGCAAGAACAGCTTAACGGCGAGGGTTTTATAGACATAGCGTTTGTCGATTCCGCTCATGGGGATTTGTTCGGGTAATTGCTCAAGCAATTCATTCTTCAACTGAGCAGACTGTTCGCTGGTTCTTGCCGGTATAACAAATAAATTAGACTTATTCTTTGGTTGATTTTGACCACTGGAAACTTGGCCAAGAGTAATATTTTCAACTTTTAACCAGCGACCAATAAAATTAGACTGGCTAATATAAGCCTGCACTTTTTGAAGTTTTAATGATTCCTGATACGACGTCAGTAAACCGCTACTGCGTTTTAAGGTTTGTTTAACCAGTGGCTTAATTACGCCATTTTCAGTTCGATCGAGACTCAACTGGTAGCGATAGTAACGTAAAATCGCACCCAGAATAGAAAAACCAAACATCAATACCAGTGTCGCTAAGATCCCTGCTAGGGTTAACAATAAATTACCGGTAAACCCACCACCAAAAAATTCAGCAAGTCGAGAAACATCTTCCTTTGTGACCCACTTTTCCAGTATGTCGTCCATCATACTAAATATCGGTGCAATCAATACAAAAAACCAAAAGATTCCATTGCTTGACATGCCGTAACTGACTAAATCACTTAACGAGGCTTGCGCAAGGATTTCCGGAGTATCTTGTACTGTGGTTTCCCCGTCTTGCGGTTGCGCAGCGGCTTGTCGCTTGACCTGTAAAACATGTTCTCGCAATTGATCCGCAAATTCACTGGCAATGCCTGCTAAATCCGCTTCATTGCCTTTTGCGCCAGCAGTTTCAACCTGTAAATTGACTAAATTAAAAGGTTTAAAGTATAGGGGTTGTAAAACGTTAATATTTTGAATTCGATCAAACTGAATAACGCGATGATTTTTTTTGAAAACGCCATCATTGACGAGTAGCTTTTTATCTTCAAATTTAAATTTGAAAAACCAATACTGTAGAAATGAGCCGCCGAGCAGCAGCACTAAAACGGCGATGGCAATTAAGCTGGTAAGCCAAGCCTTATCGTCCGAGTTGAAAATGACGATGGCGACAGGCGCAAGGCTCGGAAGTGAATCTTTTATGATATGGGTGACAAACTTACCGATAAAAAAGACCACCGACAGGGGCGACAGCCGTTGCCAATCATGGTTAGTTAAACAAGCCTTACTCTCACTCATTGGCTGCGCCTGTTTGGCTTTTTGGATTGCTTGATGGTTGATGACTTTGAGCCGGTTCTTGATCGGACTCATCTGAATGATCGGACTCGAGTGAGTTGATCTCTGGTAATTCATCAGCAATTACATTTTGTTTTGCATACTCTAAAATATCTGCCCGTATCTGCTCAGCCTTTTCATTGGGCAATCCCGCAATACGTAAATCAGACGCAGCGCCACCCGCGGTAAAAAATTTAATCGTCGCCATTTTATACCGCCTTTCGAGGGGGCCGTGCGAAATATCGATGTGTTGAATACGCGAAAAATTTAATGCGGTTTGTCTTTTCCACCATAATCCTTGCTTAAAAAATATATCATTTTGATCTTGAAAATAGCCGCACGCCTTGGCTGAGTAATAGCCATGAACCGCCGACAAAAACGCAAACAAAAATAGCCCGCTTAACACCAAAAAATGCAAGTTAATTTTGTCGACCGCTAAATCAACAATCAACATGATTAGTGCAATGATCGCCCATCCAATAAAACTACTAAACGCATTGAGTTTGGGATAGTGCTCGGAGAGTGGTTCAAATGCTATCGAATCAAAACCAAGTGTTAAAGGTTCATTTTGAAACGCTGGTTCCGCCGCTATTTGAGAAGGTTCTGATTCTGCGGTGTCACTCGCGAGCTCATCACTTTGTGGTGTTTGCTCTAGTTGAGGGGCAGATTTCAAAGGCTCTTCAGACTGAGTAGTCTGTTGTTCGCTGGCTTGATCATTGGGCGGTGTATTCATCTAAATCGTATTTCCGAGTGTTGTGGCAGATCTTGTGACTGATCTTATAAATGAGTTTTTGATTAGGACTAATTCTATCCTAACGAAGCTTAAAATGATAAATTCAAACTAGAATCAGTTCTTTTTCAAATTATAGACAATATAAATGAGCTTCAATGAAGATATTATTGTTGTGCAATAATGACCTAGCGAGCTTGTATGCGGTGAATTTACTGCATCAGTTCTTACAGAAAGATCAAGTTATATTGGCACAATCAAGTCAAGTAGGTGGGGTGCAGAGTTTGCCTGCCGAGATTGAGTTATTGGCCACATATGAAAAAAGGCTAATGGCCGATGCCTGTTCGGACAAAGGCGTTTTGCCTTTCGCCAAATCGGCGCAGCTCACATCGGTTAATAAGTTAAAGAGCTTTCAGCAATTGGCCGATGAGTATAATCATCCGCTACAAATTATTAACCATATTAATCAAGTGGAAGGAATTCGTTGGGTATCGCAGCTGGCACCCGACTTAATTCTATCCATTCGTTTTGGAAAAATTCTACAGCAGCCGATTATTAATATTCCTAAACAGGGTGTAATAAATCTACATTCAGGATTGCTTCCAGAATATCAGGGCATTATGGCGACGTTTTGGGCGATGTTAAATGATGCCAATGAGATAGGTTGTTGTCTTCATTATATTCAAGATAAAAAAATTGATGCGGGTGATATTATTGCTCAGGCGCCTATAAAACGAGACCAGGCCGCAAGTTACTTGCAGAATTTATTGGCTATCTATATACCGGGAGTCGAATTAATCAAGTCGGCAATTGCTCAGCTTAGACTGGGTAAAATTTTACCGTCGAGCAAACAACAAGGTAAATCGGATTATTATGGTTATCCCGACCAAAGTGCGATGGAACAATTTTTAGCAAAGGGATATCAGTTATATTAACAACTGCACTGGAAAGTGTTTCACAAAGGTAAAACTTATGTCGGGGTCCAACTTAAACCAGTTTACTCATCGCATTGCGACACCGGCGGATGTTGCCGATATTATTAAACTCATGCAAGCCTCTATTGAAGTTAATATGAAGGCGTTTTTAACCAACAAAGAAATAGAGGCTGCCAAGGAAACCATGGGTGTCGATCAAACCTTAATTGATGATGGCACTTATTTTGTCATTGAAACCAACGTAGCTAAAGATCGTATTTTAGTCGGATGCGGTGGATGGGGAAAGCGCCGCACCCTATACGGAGGTAATCATACCTCGGGTCGAGATGATTCGTTTAGCGACCCTGCCACTGAACCCGCTCGTATCAGAGCAATGTATACTCATCCGGATTGGACTCGTCAAGGAATCGGCAAACTACTAATCACACTAGGTGAAGATGCCGCCAGAAATGCCGGCTTTAAAACCATTGAATTAGGTTCTACCTTACCAGGAGAGCCTTTGTATAGAGCGATGGGATATGTTGAAATTGAGCGAGAGGTCACTGTCGGTGCTAATGGAGCCGACAATCATGTGATTAAGATGAGCAAGCGATTGTAAAAAAGAGGTTTTAATAAAAGTAAACCAAAACGACCAAACAATTTTATTGAAAACGTTTAAACGGAGGTTCTATGCAAATTCAACCACGTATTTATTTTTTAGGACTACCAGTTTTATTGTTGCTTAGTTTTAATAGCTTTTCGATGAGTAAAGAGGAAAAAGTAGCGATCCTTAAACAATCGCTTGAAATATTTTCGAAAGCCTATGCAGCCGCAAATGTTCCGGTATTAGAGCCGTTACTAACCAACAATTATATTCACATTAATGGCAGTTCGGGTAGTGTAATCGATAAACAAGCCTGGATTAATTGGAACAAACTACGACAGCAAAATATTGCGAGTGGAAAAGAGGTTATCAAGCGATATGATGTGCAAGATCTTAAAATAGAAATGTTTGAAAATACTGCATTTGTGACAGGTATTGTTCTTTCTAATGGTGTTCGTAATGGCGAGCCGTTTGACACAAAAATTCGTTTTAGTAATGTCTGGATATACACCAAGAACCGCTGGCAGAGAGCTTCTTTTCACGATTCTTCGATTGAGTAGTTTATCCCTATTTAACGAAAGCTAATCACCTATTTCTTAATAAAGGGAAGGTAGATTAGCTTTACTTTATTACAGTGTGACAAAATCTAATTCACTAAAACTCTAGTTTAAGATTCAACGAATAATTTCTTCCGGGTTGGGTGAAACGATCTTGGTTAAAGTTGCTTGGATCTTGAACGAGCTCTTCGCTCCATAACCAATATTTTTTATCGGTTAAATTATAAATTCCCCAGGTCAGTTGCAATGTGGAATTGAACTGATAAAAGCCTATCCAGTCGAGCACGCTGCTGCTTGGTACGTGAAATGAATCAACGGAAGGTGCTCCTGGGGCTCTTGACTGAAGGCCGCTGCTATCGATTTTTGAAAGCGGTTTGTCCTTGTTATAAGTCCATAACAGGCTGCTGCTCCAACTCGAATCGCTAGCCAAATAGCTTAAGCCAGTAATTAATTGCTGTGGGTCGATGCTATTTAATGGGGATTGGGTTTGAGAGTCTTCTCCACGACTGTAGGCATACGCATAGCGAATACTAAAATTGGCCAATGACTCTGATAATTCGGACAATTCCTGCTGACCTTTGAATTCAAAGCCTTCAATGCTAGCCTGATCAAGGTTTCTCGCTTGAAATTCCAATAAGCCAGTCATTGGATTAAACCCTTTGACCGAAAGGCTCTCGATAAAATTATCATAGTTATTTTGATAAACAACCGCTTCAAATGACCCATGATCGGAATAATATCTAATGCCAGTTTCGTAGCTTTGACTGACTTCGGCTTTTAAATCAGGGTTGGGTAAGGTGGTGTAGCCACCGGAAAAATTAGTAAAACCAGTATTAACGGCATCCATCGGCGGCGCTTTAAAACCTTCGGCATACTGAATAAACCAAGACCATTGGTCTGAAAATTGATAGACGTTTCCAAGCTTAAACGAAAGCTCCGATTCCTGATACGGAGCTGGCGTAGGTGAACCGGTATTGCCGTTTAAGTAGATACTGTCCACAGTGGGGTCCAGCTTGAACTTGTCATACCGTAAAGAAGGAATGAGACGCCAACGACCGTTCAAAAACTGTATTTCGTTTTGCAAATAAATACCACTGCTCAAATACTCTGAATTGGGAAAATCGCGGGTTGGAAAGTTACTGCCTTCGGGAATCGGTTGACCGCTGTCGCTATTAATCGTGGAACCATTTCTCAAGGTATTGGTTTTACTCTTATCCCAATCCATGCCGTAACTGATAAAGTGGTTAATTTCTGATTGCGTTGGTATTTCCTTACTAAATTGAAATTTAACCCCTAAGTTATCTTGTTCAAACAGCGAATCTCGTTGGCGCAATTGATTAACATCACCCGGTGCTAAACGTACCTCTTGGGTGAGCTGGTTGGTCTCAGCGAGTTGCTGATAAACATTGACATCGAGTTGATCAAACAACAGGTTGGTTGACTCATAGGCATACTGCACACTGTATCGCTCGCGCGTTCGTTGGTCGTCAGATGTCACCGCTTGTTTCAAAGTGCCATAAACAAGAGTGCCGGCAGCCGATAGAATATTGCTTTCGATTTCACCGGAATAATTTTCGGCAATAAACTTAAACTGATGATTAGCTGAGGGACGATATAGAAGTTTTGCGTACCAGTTATTCACTACGTAGTCCATCGGGTCGCTCGATTTCCTATCGGTTCCTATTTGCTCGTCATCAAAAAAGGATTCAGTTTCTTCCAGGTTTCGATAACTACCAATTAGCATCCCTTGTAGGGTGTGGTTGCCTGCCGCCAAGGTTAGGGAATGGTGTTGCCCATTGTCGACGGAGGTATAGCCTGTTTTATAAGACATGTATTGATTATTGTTTTGTGTGAAAAAGTCTTCGGGATCTTTAGTGATAAAGCTCACCGTGCCACCTACCGCATTACTTCCGTACAGACTCGAGGTTGAGCCCCTAACGATTTCCACTGCTTTTAACACATCAAGATCGACAAAATCCCTGCGAGCAGAAAGGTTAGGGCCAAATGAAAACTCATCCGCAATCGGAGAACCATCGATTAAAGTCAGCACTCGGTCACCATCGATCCCGCGTATTTTAAAACCGGATAGACCATAGCGGCCTGCGCCATCAACGGAAATCCCAGGTTCATATCGAACAAGATCTTTTATGTTTTTAGCGGATTCTTTTTCTATTTGTTCAGCACTGATTACCGTTACCGTGTTAGACACTTCATCAATATTTCTTGGCAAGCGTGTCGATGTGATGGTGATGACTTGATGGTTTGTGTCTTCAGAATCAAGCTCATCCGAAGAACTGGAGTCCAGGTTTTCAGTGGCGTACAGGGACAAAGATTGCATCAGGAGAGCGACGCAAAGCGAGTGTTTTAAATATCTCATATTAAATTTTTATCTCGAATGAAGTTGACAAGGCCGCAGAATATAATTGATAATTTGATCAAATACAAATGATTCTCATTTACATATGCGTACGATTATCAATTGCAAAAGCGAGGTAACAACATGAGCCCTGAGATAAATTGGCTTCCACGGGCATTGTCGAGATTGAGTTTAAGTTGCAAAGAGCGGGTGGGCGTAATTCTGATTTTAATCGGCACTCACTACGGCATGCTCAACGCAGCGGATACCCGCTCAAATGAAACTGAGCAAAGTGCAAAACAACAGCCACAGCGAGTGATTAGCGCCGGTGGTAGTATTACCGAAATCTTGCATCATTTGGGCGTTTCTCAGCAGTTCATCGCGATAGACACTTCCAGTCAATATCCTGAATCGATTCAGCATTTGCCAAAAGTCGGTTATTTCAGATCCTTGTCGGCAGAAGGATTATTGTCATTACGACCCAGCTTACTGGTAGCGGCTAAAGGCGCTGGGCCAGCAGCAGTGTTGCAACAGTTGGAATCTGTTGGTGTGACAGTCAAGCTATTTGATCAAATTGATTACAGTTTAGAATCTTGGAAATCCATCGTTCAGCAGTTGGGCGAGTATTTTGATAAGACCGCAAACGCTAACACTTTAGTTGCGTCTGTTAGTAAAAATATTGCTCAGGTAAAGCGTGAACAAAGCTACCCCAACCAATCAATCAATGTGATCTCATTGCTAAGTATCGGCCAGCGGGGACCGATGATCGCAGGTCAAAAAACCATGCCAAACTTTTTGTTTGAGCAGGCTGGCTTGAAGAATTTGGGCGAGTCGATCAAGGGTTACAAGCCAATCAACAATGAAGCATTAATTGCCAAAAAGCTCGACCTAATATTTATTCCTTCCCATATGGAAAAAGCTATGGGAGGTAAACAAGCCATTTGTAGCCATGCTGTTATTAAACTTGCCTTGCGATCTGAGTGCCAAGTGATTGTGATGGATAGCTTGTTACTGATGGGCATGGGCGCACGCATTGATTTAGCACTAGCGCAAATAATCGAAGCAGCGAATCAAGTTGAGTTTATAAACCAATGAATACGCGAGTAATAAGACAAACGTTTATTTCAATGCCGTTAATCAAGACTCGCACTCTTCAAAGTCTTGTTTTGGCTTTGATATTAGTGACGATTTGTTGGAGCGCTGTTGCCATCGGAGCGGCTAAAACAGACTGGCTATTTCCAGTTAAGTTTATTGGCGAACGGTTAGGTATTACTAGCAGCGCAGATTCAATGATGATTATTGTCTCCGAAATTCGTATGCCGCGAGTGCTCATGACAATTCTAATTGGCGCTGCTTTGGCGGTCAGCGGAGCAAGCTTGCAGGGCGTGTGCCGAAATCCTTTGGCAGATCCTGGTTTACTCGGAATATCTTCGGGTGCGGCGGTCGGCGCTGTTACGGTAATCGTATTTGCTAATCAGATTGCCGTTCCTGACGTATGGCAGCCCTATCTTGTTTCTATCGCTGCGTTTATCGGTGCAGCGGTGACTACCTTTGCTATTTATCACCTAGCTCAAGTCAATGGCGCGGTTCAGGTGGCAACACTGTTACTTGCTGGCGTAGCGATTAATGCAATGGGCGGTGCCATTATTGGTAGCTACAGCTATATTGCTGATGACCAGTCGTTGAGGCTAATGACGTTTTGGATGATGGGAAGTTTGGCCAGTGCTAGTTGGAGTATGGTCGCGCTTTGTGCGCCGATAATTGTGATCGGTATGTATCTAATCTATAAAAAACGCACAGAGATAAACCTACTTTTACTCGGTGAGGCTAATGCCCGCTATGTGGGCGTTGATGTTGATAAAGTTAAAATACAATTGCTTTGGCTTAATGCTCTCATTGTTGGGGTTGCCGTGGCATGCAGTGGAATTATTGGGTTTGTTGGTCTTGTTGTTCCACATATATTGCGGGTTGCAACCGGAGCGGATTATCGTTACTTAATCTTAAATAGTGGTTTATTAGGTGCAAGCTTACTTGTTCTCGCTGACTTACTTTCT
This sequence comes from Kangiellaceae bacterium, assembly GCA_965230525.1. Classification (GTDB taxonomy): domain Bacteria; phylum Pseudomonadota; class Gammaproteobacteria; order Enterobacterales; family Kangiellaceae. The sequence continues at coordinate 603,636 of OZ246008.1, read as the reverse complement.
CGAACTATTATCAGTCCTGCCGAATTACCTATTGGGGTGGTTACCGCAATACTCGGTGCGCCGTTTTTTATCGCCCTTTTAATTCAACAAAAACGAAAACTGGTATTAGCGTTATGAGTATTGTGGCTAAAAATATTTCCGTTAACATCGGTCAAAAATTTCTTTTAGATAATGTTTCGGTTACCTTAAATGCGGGTGAAGTCATCGGAGTCGTTGGTGAAAATGGTGCCGGCAAAACAACACTAATTAATTGTTTAAGTGGTGTTCACTCACATCATCAAAACATTAGCATAAACAATAAAAACATTTCTCAACTGGATCATCGTTCGCTTGCTAAAACACGTGCAGTATTGACTCAATCTTTTGAGTTAACATTTCCGTTTAGCGTACAAGAAGTCGTCCGTCTTGGCTTATCCCTCCGTAACATTAGTCAAACCCAACAGTATGCCATTGTTAAACAGTGTCTTGGTAAGGTAAATGCTTGGCACTTGAGAGAGCGAAACTACACTACTTTGTCGGGTGGCGAAAAACAGCGTGTGCAGCTTGCAAGAGTGCTGGCACAAATTACTTATGACAATGATGAAGAGAAATTTTTATTTTTAGATGAGCCAACCTCTGCACTCGATCTAAAACATCAATATCAAACATTAAGAATGTTAAAGGCACTTAGCCAAAAAAATATCGGTATATTTATTATTTTGCATGATATTAATTTGGCGGCAATGTACTGTGATCGAATTTTGTTATTACAACAAGGTCGGTTGCTCAAAGTGGGAACTCCCACCCAAGTATTAACTCAGCAAACGATAAAACAAGGATTTGGAATCGACGTTCATATCCTCAATCACCCCACCCAAAATTCACCGATCATGGTTAACCAATCATTCTAAAAATAGGAAAATCGACAATGAAAGATAAAAATATAATATCTCAGGCTCGCCAGTTATTGCGTCAACAAGAACTCGCGGTTTTATCGACTCACTCAAAAAGCACACCGGATTATCCTTTCGGTTCGGTAACCACCTATATAACAACGGTCAACGGAGAGCCAATTTTTTACATCTCTAATTTGGCTCAGCATACTCGGAATATTTTGCAAAACCCAAAGATGTGTTTAACAGTGTTTGAGGGCAATCAAAATGACCCTAACGCGGGTGCTCGCCTGAGCATAATGGGAGATGCAATCTTAGTAGATGACACAAAGCTCGAGCAAGTCAAGCAGCGTTTTTTTACACTCTATCCTGATAGTCGCGACTACCAAAAAATGCATGACTTCAATTTCTATCAACTAAAAACTCATCGGGTTAGATACATTGGTGGATTTGGTGATATCAATTGGATCAGCCAACAAGATTGGAACTTAAAAGATCCCGAATGGTTATCAAGCGAGCAAGATATGGTTACTCATATGAATCAAGATCACACAGAAGCTTTGGAACTTATTTGCATGCAACAATTTAATTACTTTCCAAATAATATCGAAATGCTTGCGATTAATCCGGATGGATTTTTCATTCGAGCTGATAAGAAGAAGCCGCAGTTTATTGCATTTGATTCACTTGCGACCACCAGTATCGAAGTAAGAAAAGCGTTGGTTAGAATGACTAATCAAGCGAGAGAAGCGCAATCGTTGAATAATCCCCAAGAGTTGGCAGGTTAATTAGATGTAACGAAAATCAACACTTCAGAAGGGCGAGGCGAGATAAATAGAACTCAGGATTGTAGACTTTTACAAATACTATTGAATCGGTATAAAATTCCTGGAATTATGACTCTTCTTAAAGTTGATGGGTTAGTTGGCAATCAGACTTATTCTCGTATCGAGGACTTTCAGAAGAAAGTACTGTTGATGACTAAACCTGATGGACGCGTCGATGTTAACGGTAGGACATTCAAAAAATTAGTAAATAGACCTGAAACCAAAAGAGCCTCGCTATTTTCTTTTAGTAGCAATGCGACAGACTTGTTAAAAGGAATTGAAGAGTTAGCACTCAAGCCATATGACGATCAAACAGGACGTGACATCACAACTTGGGTCGCCGGCGCTACAATTGGTTATGGCCATTTAATATCATCAGCCGAATGGGTAACTTACAAAAATGGAATTACTCAAACTCAAGCATTGGCTCTTTTCAAAAAAGATTTGGCGCCGTTTGAACAAACCGTGAGGACATCGGTTACGGCCCCGATTGCTCAGTATGAGTATGATGCGCTAGTAATATTAGCTTATAATATTGGTAGAACGGGATTGTCGGGTTCGTCTGTACTAAAACTAGTCAATAATCCAGCGGCCAATACCGCCTATAGTAGTCTCGAACAGGCTTGGAAAGCTTGGAATAAATCGCAAGGCAGGCACAGTCGCGGCTTAGATAATCGACGCAATGCAGAATGGAACATTTACTCTAAGAATACTTATGCGAGATGGTAGCAATGAAATATTTTAATTTACGAAAAAAAATGATTGAATTTGGTCTTGTTATCATTAGTCTAATATCACTGACCGCTTGTGCTGTAGATAATCCAGATGCTGCGGATGTGATTAGCCAGTTTAAGCAACAGGAAATACCTTTTCTAGCTAAGATTGAAAATCCAAGTAATACCAACAGAGCCTACTTAATAGCCTATGATGACTATCTAATATTTCTGGATAAAGAACTTAACATCATTTACAAAAAGTTAATGGGTCAATTACCCGAGGCACAAAAGAATGAATTGAAAGCGTCTCAAAAAATATTGGTTAACCTATGGTGATGCAGAATTCGAATTGATTAAGAACAATTGGACTCGAGATAGCTTTGGAAGCTCTTCGGGTATGATGAGAGGTCAATACAGAGCAAGTGTTGTTAGAGATAGAGTGATTCAATTAATGCATTACCTTCATAGCTATTAATTGAAGTTAATTACAAATCAATCACTTAACGATCTAACAAAGAAATCTTGGAATTTTTGGCTGTGTTAGCACTAGCGCGTTAAATAAAATGACAAATATGTGGAATAGGACAACAATTCTTGAGATATTTCACCACATTTCTTCCCACTGAGATTCATAACTCCGTTATTATTATTCATATAGTAAATATTTGAGAAACCAAAATAGTGGTCACTTTATGTACCGCTATGAGTGTTCAAAACGACTCAATGAATAAAGATAAACCAAATAAAATGTCTCACTGTCTTATCGAAAGAGCTGTCGAAAAACTACTAAATGATGAAAAAGCAGAGCAGCAGTCGGCTACTCCCGCTAATAATATCATCGAGTTAGATAGCAGACGAACTCAGAAGATCGTGTATCCGAAAGCTTTTGATAGGAAGAAATTTACCTCGTAGCGACTGCTTATAAATTGGGCACAGAATGTCAGTGCGATTACATTGAAGATCGCCTAAGCTAACAAATCAAGCCACCTGCATCAACATCCTTTCAAGTCGTCGATAGCTGAGCGCTTCGGCAAGATGTGCTTGCTTTACCTGCTCACTTTTTTCTAAATCGGCAATCGTTCGAGATACTCTTAAAATACGATGATAGGCACGTGCTGAAAACTTCAGTTTTTCTAAAACTGCTAAAATAAAATCTTCCGCTCCCGGTTCAAAGTTAATTGCTGTTTCCAACTCTTTTGAATTTAAAAATGAATTACATTTTCCCCGTTGATTAAGTTGGTGCTGCATGGCGGCGACTACTCGCTTACGCACGGTTTCAGAAGATTCAGAACTGGTGTCAGGGATATTTCTTAACTGATCTTGGCTCATGGCGGGTACATCCACATGCATATCGATGCGATCGATAAATGGCCCGGAAAGTTTTAATAAATAACGTCGAATTTTGTCTGAGGTACATCGACAAACACCTTGAGGGTTGCCAAAATGGCCACAAGGGCAGGGATTCATAGCGGCTAGAAATTGGAACTTAGCCGGATACTCAGCTCGCCTTGTAGCCCGAGAAATGGTGACGGTTCCTGATTCAAGCGGTTCTCTCAACACCTCCAAGACTCTTCGTTCAAATTCGGGCAGTTCATCAAGGAATAACACGCCGTGATGCGCCAATGAAATCTCGCCCGGCTTAGGATTGCTACCTCCTCCCACCATGGCTGCGGCTGACGCGGTGTGATGCGGGCTTCTAAAAGGGCGCCGTTTCCAGTTTTGAGTATCCAGTCCATGATCGCTGACGCTAGTGATTGCAGCGGATTCAATAGCTTCTTGTTCACTAAGTTCAGGTAGAATTCCAGCAAGACGCGTGGCTAGCATGGTTTTGCCGGTCCCTGGTGGTCCTATAAATAACAGATTGTGGCGTCCGGCAGCAGCCACCTCCAATGCTCGCTTAGCCGCATACTGGCCTTTGACCTCCAGAAGATCAGGCTGCTTTAAAAAGCCATCGTGCTGAATACTTGGTAGGGGCTCTAAATCGAGATCTCGCTGTCCTTGTAAGTAGGCACACACTTGCAGCAAGTGGTTTCCACCCACGGAATGTTCAGTGCCAACTAGTTGGGCTTCTGCTAGATTTTGCTCTGGGATCACCAGCTTTCGATCGTTCTTTTTTGCTGCCAAGACCGCTGGAAGAATACCGTTTACCTTTCTAAGTTCTCCGGAAAGTGCCAGCTCGCCCATAAACTCATACTGCAAAATATCATCAACATTTAGCTGACCAGTAGCGGTAAGAATCCCCAGCGCAATGGGCAGATCAAATCGTCCGCCATCTTTCGGCAAGTCCGCGGGAGCTAGGTTTATCGTTATGCGACGCGTCGGAAACTCAAAATTGGCATTGATTAACGCGCTACGTACGCGATCTTTGCTCTCTTTTACCGCCGCTTCTGGTAGACCGACAATTGACATTGAGGGTAGTCCATTTGAGAGGTGAGTTTCGACAGTAACCAGGGGGGCCTCAATGCCAACACCAGCACGAGTATAAATAATTGAAAGCGACATACCATTCCTTGGTGAGTAGTGTTTAATCTAAAGCAGTCACTTTAACTTAAATCTTAGTCCGCCAATAAGTCGTGATGTCAGATAGTGTTTGTAAGTGATCGACTATGATTCTGGTGAGAGTTTTGCTCAACTTTAGGGTAAACTTGAGTAAATTCGTGTTAACCAAATTTAACAGATAATCTCGGAGCGAAACGACAATGATAAAACGCAGTGCAGATTTTTTTAGTGGTGTAATGCAGCGTTGGTTACCCGATGCATTTATCATCGCGATTATTCTCACGGTTATCGTTTTTTTCTGTGGCGTGGTGGTTGAGCAGCAATCGATTACTCAAATGGCTAACCATTGGGGTGGTGGCTTTTGGAAGCTACTTTCTTTTTCCATGCAAATGGTTTTGATTCTAGTACTCGGTAGCATTCTGGCAATGAGTACACCGATAAAAAGCGGCTTGGTTGCGATTGCTAAACTTGCTAAGTCCCCGATTCAATCGATAGTTTTGGTGACCTTAGTTTCAATGTTAGCCTCGTGGGTAAATTGGGGGTTTGGCTTGGTGGTCGGTGCCTTGGTGGCTCGCGAAGTCGCGGCTCTTGTTAAGAATGTGCATTTCCCGCTTTTGATCGCATCCGGTTACAGCGGTATGCTAATTTGGCACAGTGGCTTGAGTGCATCAATTCCATTAAAAATAGCCTCACCCGGAACTGACGCGCTCGGTCAACTACTAGCAGGTCAAACCGTCGATTTATCGCAAACAATCTTTGCTTGGCAAAACCTTATAATTATTGCCGCGATTGTTATTAGCGTACCAATTTTAAACTTGTTGATGTTGCCTGATAGTGAAAAACGAATTGGGTTTAAAGCTAAAGAAACGCAGCCCGATCAAATAGTTCATCAATCACTTACCCCAGCAGAAAAGATGGAACATAGTCCTCTCATTAATTACATGTTGGTGGCCATTGGGTTAGTTTTTTTATGGCAATATTTTTCTCAAGGCAACGGATTAACTTTAAACAGTATCAATCTTTGCTTACTACTTTTAGGATTAGCGATGCATGTCAATCCGCATAATTATTTAAACGCAATGAAAGAAGCGATTGGTTCGAGTAGTGGTATCATTCTACAATTTCCAATTTATGCAGGCATCATGGGAATGATGGTTGGCTCAGGATTGGCGGCATCCATGTCACAGTGGTTTGTTGAAATTTCAACTACCGAGAGTTTTCCTGTGTATACGTTTTTAAGTGCCGGAATAGTGAATTTTTTCGTACCTTCGGGCGGTGGGCAATGGGCGGTTCAAGCGCCAATTGTAATTCCCGCAGCAACTCAACTTGGAGTACCAATTAATCATGCAGCCATGGCTGTTGCGTGGGGCGACGCATGGACTAATATGATCCAGCCTTTTTGGGCGCTTCCGCTGTTAGCCATTGCTGGTTTAAATCTTAGACAAATTATGGGCTATTGTACCGTGATCTTAATTTGGTCCGGAGTGTTGATCAGTAGTTTGATCTATTTTTTGTACTAAAGATATTGAGGTCAGCACAAAAAATGCAGGGCGGACTTCAGTCCGTCGCAGCGCTTAAAACTTTCCCCAAAACTTAGCCCAAAGCTGATTGCTGCTATTAAAAATACTCGACAAGCAGCGAGCAATGCTAACAAAATTAGCTATTCTCAAACTTGGGTAAGATATTAGCAGAGACTATGTCGTCAGTCCCCTTTTCCAGCAAAAGGGTTTTACTTTGTGTTTTTGGGTCGACTACGAACTCTAAACCCTGACGATAACATTCACCGGCGAGTTCAACGTCATCAAGTTGTTGTAGTGTTTTGGCCATCATAAAGTAACACTCCGCAGATGGTGCAACGCGTAAACAGCGTTCAAAGTAAAACCTTGCTTTACCCCACAGCGATAATCGAAAGGCTATTTTTCCAAGCGTTAAATAAATTTCGTGAGGCGCTTGAGGATTGCTGTTGTACCAATTCTCTAAAAAGGTAAATTGTTTATTACCGTCTTCACATTTAACTTCGCCATAAAGTTTAATCAATGCGTCCGAAGGGTCTTTTTTAAACAGCGCTTTTAAAACTTTGTCCGCCTCATCCATTTGATTAAATTCAATCAAATGCTTTGCATAACTTAAAATATGAGTGGTTTTCTTTCTGCTGGATGATGGCAAGTTGCTCCAAGTATCTTTAAAGCTTTCTAACTCTGCTTTGGCTGCTTCATTTTGCAAAACCCCGGTGATCGCTTCGGATTCAATTTTTGCTAATTTTTCATCTCTAAATACTTTTTGCTTTTTTAAACTGGGAAGGAGTTGAATGATGGCGTGCCAATCTTGTAACTTGCGATAGGTCATGCAAAGCAACTTCAAAATAAAAGGATGATTACTATTATTGGCTCTTAAATCAGTGAGAGTTGCTAATGCTTGTTCAAATTGCCGGTTATCAAGTTGTAATTGCGCTTGAGTCAGGCCAATAGCGACTTGCGCACTCGGCTCTGCTTTATGCGCTAGTCTTAGGTAAGCGTCTCGCCGTTCTTCCGAATGTTGATGTTGTGCTGATTGTGCAGCCACTAAGTAATTGATTAGTTTTGTATCAGAGTTTCTTGCCGCATTAATCATGGTATTTTCTGCTTGCTGCCAACGGCCTTCCATAAAAGACAGCATGCCTTTGATGGTTTGTTTGCGTGCTTTACGCCAATGACGATCACCTTGCCACAATTTAACTCGATGGGTGCCAGAAATAAATGAGCGAATAATAAGCCCAATAAAATACAACACTGAAAGTAATAATAACAATAATGAAACGGCAATCCACAAGCGCATTTCATAACTGGTTTTGTCATAGGCAATGATGACAAAACCAGGTAAGTTTTTAAGCCATGAACCACCAATGCCGCCAACCACTAGCGCTACAACTAACGCGATTTTCCATTTCATTGGTCACCACCCTGTTGTTCAGTTTGAGATTCACTGTTACTTGGTATCAAATCAGAATCGTCAATCGGTGAGCGCTTAACGGAATTGTTTTGCAAAGAAGTTTCTAGCCAGCGATATACTTGTTGCTGACTAATCTCATCTAGTGCTTGCTTGGCATGCAGAGATTTAGGATAGCTGACTTTTATCGGTTGGTTCTTGAGCTGGTTAAGTTGTTCAATCAACTGAGTTGTTGATTCGTTTTGGACGAAAAACTCGCTCATCCACAGAGTCGCATTTTCAATATGTAACCGATACAACTCTTCTTCACCTTGTGCGATAGCAATTTGCGCCTGTTGTAATGCGAGTTGAATATTGCTGTTCAAATTGGCTCTTTGGTCTGCACTCATCAAGGGTTTAATGGGGTCGCTGTGATCTTTGATAACCACAAAATCTTTTAGAAACTTATCGTAAATTTGTTTGAACTCAAACCCTTCAGATTGCTCTTCCACTAAAGATTCGCTGTGTTGCTTTTCGAGCGGTTCGAATTGAAATGCTGCAATCTCAAGCTGCGGAACTTGCTTGCTAATTGCATCCAAACTATAGCTTAAGCCAACCCGGTCGGGTTGCATTATTAAACTTAATTCGGATAGATCTTTTGCAATCGCCTGACGAATAGGCAACAAACTATTATCAGCAATTTCGATCAATCTTGAGTCAGCTGTTTTCAAAAGCTGCACAGCGGTGGCTTTGTCTTTTTGCAAAGTGAGTTGTAGTTGAGCGATTTTAATGAGGTAGCTGGCTTCCGCCAACATCCAATCTTGCTTTTGTCGTCCCGAAAGAGCCTTTATTTTTTCTTGAGTAGAGAGTAGTGATTCACTAAGTTGTTGGTTAGCTCGATTTAATTGGTTGAGTTGATTTTGGTTTTGGGCAATGGATTGAAGTGTGGCTTGTGTTGCATTTTGGATTTGGGTAATACTGCTAGTCTGTTGTTGTAGTTTGGTTTCTACTTGAGACTGCATTTGTTGCCAGTTTTCTGAAAAGCGTTGCTGTTGATAAAGCGTCCAGGCGGAAATCACAATCGCAGCAATTAATAGAAGTCCAATCATTGCAGGAATCAATTTACTGGTGCGGTTAGGCTTTGCATGCATTTTAGGCAGCGGTGCAGCATTAAATAGCTGGGAAGGGGAGTCGGTTGCTTTGGTGCTGTTTGCTGCCTGTGTTGTTTGCTTCTTCTCAGACGACGGGCCTTTTTTAGAACGTCTTGAGTCGACCGATTGATTGCCCGATTGAATGCTCTTGGCTGCAGATTGACCCGTTTCAGGTTGTTTAGGCGCAGATTGTTCTGTATCCGATTTACTTATTGCCGATTTAGCGATTCCTGATTTCGCCGAATCTGATTTCGCCGAATCTGCTTTCGGTGCAGATTTGTTGGCAGAATCAGCATTGTCTTGCGGTTTGTCGTTTGTGTCTTTATCGTCGGCCATAACTTATGTTACCTGTGCTTACTTATCCAATTAGATACGCAATTTACCAGTTGTTTGTCACTGGCATTGTCTGCTTGAGCCACAATATTAAAGCCCAAATGGGATGCTCGTTGAGCAATTCTATCACTGCTTATAATAATACGGCAGTCTTGAACTCGCTGATTCAGTATTTGAGATAAATTGATAAGCGCTTCGAGACTAGTGATTAACCAAACGGTGTTTTCACTATGTAACTCTTTAATCCGCTGCTGAGCTTGTAAACGAGGTTGCATACGTTGATAGACCGAGCACTCCGAAACGCGCGCGCCTCTTGCTTGTAGCGTTGTTTTAAGAGTTTGCCTACCGCCGAGCCCTTTGACAATTAGCCAATGTTGACCGTTAACCTCATGCAATTCTTCAAGTGCCAGCAAACCCTCGCTGTTCATTTGACGCGGGTGTTTAACCTGAGGCGATAAGCTGTTTTTAAGCTCGCTATTCTGTAGAGTAGCTTCTGCGGTTAAAACTGAGGCGGTCTGCTCACCAATGGCGTACAGCGGATTAGCAAGCAACTGTTGCCAAACGTCTCGAGGAAACGTTTGCTTGGCCCAATCGACCGCGTTGCCACTGATAAAAATCACCCCATCGAAGTTTAGATGAGCCTGCGCAGGGAATGGCTTGCGCTCTGCTGAATTTTCAGCGTTGCTCTGGTATTGGATTGAATACTGGGTGAAAAATTCAACATCCTGATAGCCCTCAATTTCAATTAAGGGCTGATGGTGAACCGTTAGATCATGCACTTGGCCATTAAGACTACTTAAAGCCTTAATCAGGTTGGTCGCTCGATTGTTGGGTCGAGTGGTGACTAGGTTGATGGGCATTGAGGTCGTTTTCGACATATTCGATGACTAACCGTGAGTGCTTGCCTGTTAATGAGCGCCGACTGCTTTTAAAATCTCTCCAGCGCCAGCCGCCAGCAGTTTTTCGGCTAATTCGATACCCAGTGCTTCGGCATCTTGCTGGCTGCCGCTAATTTCATCGGCGATGATCTGGCTGCCATCGATTTGACCCACTAGCGCTCTGATAGTCAGGTTTTGTTCATCTAAAGTAGAATACACCCCAATTGGGACCTGGCAACCGCCTTGTAATGTGTGATTAACGGCTCGCTCGGCTATCACGCGGGTTGCCGTCGACGAGTGGTTTAGTGGTGCGAGATAATCAAGAGTTTTTTGATCTTGCATGCGGCACTCAATTCCCACAGCACCTTGACCACCAGCGGGTAGCATCCAGTCAGTATCAATTTCATGCGCTATTCGCTGATTGAGCTCAAGTCGTTTGAGTCCCGCGGCGGCTAAAATGATGGCATCGTAGTCACCATTATCCAATTTGGAGAGCCGAGTACCGACATTTCCGCGTAGCTCGCGTATTTTTATATCGGGTCTTTTGGCTTGTAGTTGACATTGACGCCGAAGACTACAAGTGCCCACGGTTGCGCCATGAGGGAGTTCATCAATATGCTTATATTGATTGGAAACAAACGCGTCTCGGGGATCTTCGCGTTCGCAAATAACACTGAGTCCGAGTCCGTCAGGAAATTCCATGGGAACATCTTTCATCGAATGAACAGCAATATCGGCACGATTCTCAAGCATGGCGAGCTCGAGCTCTTTAACAAACAACCCTTTACCACCAATTTTAGCCAAAGGCGTATCTAAAATTTTATCGCCACGAGTCACCATGGGGACAAGCTCTACAGTTAATTGGTGATGCAGGCGTTCAAGTTCAGCTTTAACAAACTCAGCTTGCCAAAGTGCTAGTGGGCTTTGGCGGGTTGCGATGCGCAGTATCTCGCTCATGCGGAAACCTTAATCGTTAGTAGTCATTGGGATGAGGCAAATTCTACCACTTAGTGGAATTTGGGAGTAGCCAACAATGCAATTATCCTAAGTCCAGTTTAATGAAACGGCTAATTGTCGGTTGTTTCGAGCGCGGCCAGTTGCTGTTGAACATTTTGTAGCTGCTCTCTTAATCCTTGAATTAGCACAGCATCAGCTTGTTGTGCCTGTTGTATCCGCTGATTCACTTGCGCTTCGGTAAATAAGCCTTGATTGGATTGGTTCGCTTGTTGCGCATCTGCGAGTTGCTGGGTAAGGGTTTCCACTTGTTGTTTAAGTTGGGTATTTTGTCGAGATAGCCAATTGACATTTTTTTGCGCGTCTTCTGCCTTTTTCTCGGCGGCGGCTATTTGAGCTTGTGCTTGTTGGTTAAGCGCTTGTTTTGCCGCTTCTTGACCTTCATTTTTGGCTTGTGCGGTTTGTTGCTGAAGCGACTTTAATTGGCTTAGTGCGAGATTGGCTCTGCTTTCCGCTTGTTCGATTTGTTGTTGTGCTAGCTCAAGCTTGATTAAGCTGTTATCGATTTCTTTGTTGGCTTGCTGAACGTACCAATAACTAATTAGTGCAGCGACAAGCATCACTGACAAAATGAATACGCCACTACTAAAATAATAGCTAATAATGTTTTGTGAAGAACCACAGACAAAACAGGTCTTTTGACCCTTTGCTAAATCCCGTTTACAGCTTATACAACGCTTTGCCACCGTTCAATCCTGCTTCTATTGTTGTAATAAGTGAAGAATATCATGTGACGTGACGAATGTGGATACTTCGCTTTATTTTGCAGATATCTGAAACCTATGGGCGTGGGAGTTGCCTAAATCGAGACTTGAACAATGACCCTAGGCTACAATCCATCTCATGCATTTAGGAGTTAAACAAAAATTTGAATCGTATCCGAGCGCTGCTAATCGCAAGCTTGCCGAGTTACGTCAATTGATCTTTGATGTAGCCGATGAACTAAATTTGGGCAATATTGAAGAATCCCTAAAATGGGGACAGCCGAGTTATTTAGCCGTCAATGGCAGTCCAATTAGGCTTGGGTGGGATGCCAAACAGCCGCAATCCATTTCGCTCTACGTTAATTGCAATAGTAAATTGGTAGCAACATACAGAGAGCTATATGCAGATCAATTAGTATTTGTTGGTCATCGAGAAATTAAATTCGACATGGCTTCGCCGTTACCAATCAAGCCCTTAAAGCATTGCATTCAACTTGCGCTGACTTATCATAAAGTTAAATTATTACCCCTACTTGGGTGTTAAGGGGGGGAATTGGTACAAGCAAGTTGGCGTTAGTTTTTTATTTGCGCGCAACCAATTGATAAAGTCCACTGGCGAGTAAACTTTTTTGAGACTCATCAATTGTGGATTTTACTTTTTCTGAACAATCAGAAATTCCCATGGTGTCTTGGAATTTTGTTGCGATAAACACCCCGTATCGGGAGCCATCAATAAAAGCTTGAAACTCGAGTTCCGCAAGTTCTCGAATTTGATTAGCATCATATTCTTTAATACCGCGTTGCTTCGCAACCGCATGAACTTCGGTGGTGATTTGTTGTTGCAACTCTTTTGAGGCGTAGTTTGGTTGAAGCAGCTTAGGACTGCGGCAAATTTCTGACAAAATATTGCTATTGATAAACTTTTCGTGGGCCGCAATAATCGAGTCCAACACCTCATCACTTATGTTATCGGAGAGGCTGTTTGCTGAAAGATTAAAACTCAACGTTGAAATAGAAAGGGCCAAGAGAATTCTTTTCATCGATCAAATACCTTTTATGCTCGGGTGATTTAACCATAGACAAAGATTGTAAATCTTGCCAGTTTCAGCGGCAGCAGAATCTCAAACGCAATTCAACTAGCTTATTCTGACAAAATAAATACGCGTAATAAAAAACAATTCGAGCGGCTAACTTTTATCTTAGACGCCTCGGCGATTCTATGCGGACCAACAAACCTCGGTATTCATTCTTCAGCTAATTTAGTGGGGATGCATGCGCAGCCGCTCTAAATATGCTGTTCATTAGCAACACGTTTAATCCATCTAAATAGGCACGGGTGGTAGGATCTTGGGTGTAGCTGATCACCATGCCTCGGCCAGTAGGTTGGACTATTAAATAAGGTTTGTAGGCTAATTGCTTTTGGTTTTCTTGCCACAAATAACCACTCGCCAAAACTTTATCTGCGCTATTAAACCAAGCGACGTTATCGCCCGATTTTAATTGTATCGGTTGATAAATATCGCGGCCGTAAACAAGCGCCACTAATTGATCGTGGATGCCTGCTGTTAACCAATGCTCTTGGTCGGTTTGTATATTAGCAAGAACACCTGCGACAAAATCAGGCGAGTTTTCGGCGTTAATACTGGCGTCAAGCAAGTCTTGTTTTGATTTAAAGAGTTTTCCTTTTGTCGTACTTTTTTTGTTATCGTTTTTAGCTTTGGCTTTTTTAGAAAACGCGAGTTCCCGTTTGACATTGAGCAGCCCAATATCTTTTTCAGCAGCAAATCGAGTAGCACTGCCTAAGGTGATTAATACGCCGCCTTGCTTAACCCACTGCTTTAGATTGTTGGCTCCGCGTTTACCGAGCGCTGTTTGATACCGGCCTGACGGCAAAATTAAAACCTGATAGTTGGAAAGATCGGCATTGGCTAATTGTTGCGTTCGAATCGCCGTAACGGGATAGTTAAACTGACGTTCAATAACAAATCGTGCGTTACCGGCACTCAAGGAGCTGACAGGACTATCCCAAGCCATAGCGATTTTTGGGGCTCGCATAGTGACCACTTTGTGACTACCAAAATTGGGTCCTTGAATAACCCAGCTCGATTGAGTGTCCGTTAAAACTGCGCCTGTTTGTGTCGCAATTTCGATCACTTTTTTGGCGTAATCGCTTGAATTGGATCGGCTTTCGATGATTAACGAGCCAGCTGGAAATGATCGTTTATCGGCTAACTGAAATGCTTGATCAGCACTTTTTACTGTTAAACCTTGTTGCAGAGCTGCGGTTAAAAATCGACCGGCAGACATATCTCCCCAGGGGACGATAAAGGCCACTGGCGGTTTTGAGGTGTCTGTCGAGGTCAGTTGTAATTGACTTTCCAATGGTTGGTTAAATTCAACACGACGCGCCTTTACTCGAACCGCGTTGCCGCAACTATCGGTATCAACATTAAACATAAGCGGTAAGGACCACCCAGTGACATCGTAAATCTCATCGTTCAAATTTCGATCACGACGACGCTCTTGCTCCTTTATAAAAGCATCTGCCATATTAACCTGTTGGTTAAATGTGGTTGTTACAAATCGGCCTCTTGGTTGTGCAGTATCGATAAAATAGGCGCCTTGATTATAGTTTTTGCCGCAGGCTTTAAAGCGTTTATCAGCCTGAAAAACTTCCACGCCATGTTGAGCCATTAGAGCTGCAAGGCGATGAGTTCCTGCTCGGTCTCGGTTGTTTGGTAAAATGAATACTCGCTGTTTATTATCTTTTCCTTGCTTAATAGCACTGACTTGATAAGCGTAGAAGTCTGATAATAATTTAGTGCGATTGTCGGCTACTGCTTCCGCTGTTGAAATGGACGCAACAAAGTGACGATGAACCGTATCTCGGTAACTGAGTAGCGTTCCGTCTTTACGTTTATACAGTTCACCTCGAGAAGAGGACACTTCATAAGTAGAAGCAGATGCACCGTAAAAAGTAGGCCAGCTATCGCCATAGCCGGGATAAAATGCATCAAAGATTTCACGGGTAAAATAATCAAATCCCATACGATCAAAATGCTTGGCATGGTTACGCCCAATTTGATCCATATTTTCAATCTGAGTCTTTGTCATATGCGGATTAAAGGGTTGTGCTGCTGGCGCAAAATAGTAACTTTGATCGCCCCCCATTTCGTGTAAGTCAATCACGACTAATGGTTTGTATTGATTTAACAGTTTTATTCGGCCCGCGGTTTCTGGTTGAGTGATTGCAAGCCAATCTCTATTCATATCAAACAAATAATGATTGGAGCGTCCACTCGGCCAAGGCTCATTATGTTCTGCACTGAGTCTATCTGGGCTATGTTGTAAGCCAACGGTCGCGTAGTAGCGGCTGGTAAAGCGTTCTCGTCCGTCAGGATTTTGAAGTGGATCAATAAAGACTAAACTATTGGCTAAAATTTTCTTATTGATGGTATCTTGCGGGGCAGCCAGTAAATGATAGGCGGTCATCATGGCGGCGTCAGTGCTGCTTATTTCATTACCATGCACACCGTATTGTAACCACACTGAGCTCGGTAGCTCCTTGATCAGCTGTTTTGCTTGCTCACGGTCACTGATTCTTGGGTCGGCGAGGCGTTGCATCTTGTCTGCAAAGTCGTCTAGTTCGGCAATGTTTTTAGCACTTCCAATCGCCGCATAAATCAGTTTTCTCCCTTCCCAAGAGCGCGCATATTCGAAAACTTTAATTCGATCAGGTGCGGCTTTTGCTAGTGCATCGAAATATCGCAGCATGTCTGCATGATTCGAGATTCGTTCGCCTACATGATAGTCAAGCACTTGCTTAACCGTCGGAATATCTGCTTGATAAACGCTCCCAGGCCACATCGGAGAGGGGGAGGGTTGTTGATTTGCATCGGCGGCTAAATCATTTGCTGTAAACACCAGAATTGCAGCAGTAATAACTAATTTTCGTAACATGCGTCGTTGCCAATAAGTTCATGATGAAAGGCGCTTACCATAACAACAAATCAAACTAAACTAAAGCGTGTTAAATTGAAATGGCCGTCAAGTGAATTTCCATGATGAGCAAACCCGATAACTGATTGTTATGAACGTTGCCGATGACCGATCTAATCGTTTTCCAGAACTCAATATTAATTGGCTAAATATTGCCAACTATCGACCAAGGTTAATTCCGGTATTTTTGCAAACAATGAGTCAAGCACCCATTTGTGGTTATCGCCGACAAAAATCAACAAACGATCATTAGGTTGTGAAATCTTTAAAACATTAGCCGCCATACGAATATTTCGCTGATACCAACGCGCTAAAGCTAAGCGCTCAGGCTCCCACTCTAAAATTATTTTGGTGGGAGAGTAATCCTTTATTCGAGATAACAACAGTTGAATACTTTGTTGCTCATCAGCCGTTAAAACGCTTTTATTAAAGTGAGGTGTTGCAACCACCATAACCTTTGCTTGTGCTAACGAATCATAATTTTTTAGCTGCGAGGTGATTGAAGCTAATGGGGTTGTTGGTTGCTTCTCGGTCTCTGCTAATGACTCAAGATAACCATTCAACAAAAGTGGCCATAAAATGAGTAATTTTTTAATGCTAGTCACTGTTATTTGATCCTTTTAATCCAACTTACAAAATGAGTCACAAGTTGATCAATTGCCTTTTTACCTTCGGCAAACTGGTAAGCGGCTTCGGCGGATGGATACTGATAATTTCCATGACCCATTTTAGGCTGTTCAATATAAGTCGCTGAATTGGCTCGCCAACGATTGACCATCTGGGTAATCAGTTGGTGTCCGTGTCTTGTTTCAAACTGGTCGAATTGGTTGAACACCACTAACACCGGGGATTCAATTTTATGCCACGCTTGTAAAAAATTGTGTTGCGCCGCTTGCTGGTGCCAAGCGAAGGGTCTGCCATAATGAGTATATTGGTCCATCCCCAAAATATCATTGCGAATATCCTTCATCGCCTTCGAATCTTTAGCAATCTCATTAGGGTGTCGGCCTTTGGCTAAATATTCTACCTGAAACTGAATACGATCGATGATTTGCTGGTGAATATCAGCTGGCTTCACTTCCGGACGTCGTTCTAAATAAATACGCTCAAAGGCCAGCATTCTTTCCAAGTGTGTGACGCCGCCGCCACCTTGAATCATAACACCCTGCACCGGAATTCCCTTATCTATCAGCCGTTCAGCCAGAAGCGGTGCCATTGTAGAGCCTAAACTGGAGCCATAAATAATGATTTTGTCGGGATCGACTTGTGGATGGTTTCGAAGCGCTAAATAGGCTTGATAGTAGTGTGAAAGTTCAGTGTTGTAGTCCAATTGATGACAGGCAGGACCACGACTATCGCCATCACTCGAGCGTTCTACTCTCAGTAAGGCACGATCTGTCTGTTGTATCAGTTCTGCGAATATTTGACGACTAGGGCTTTTCGGGTTGTATTCTATTGAGCCACAAGAGACCCATTGGACAAAAAAGATAGCTGGTCTTTTAATCGTTTTACCATCTTTAGGTGTTGCCACGATGGTCCTTAATCGATCTCCTTCGCTGGTTTGTACACTGGAATAATCACTATCAACAGCTGGGATCTGTTCTAGGGCTTTTGGTTTGGGAATAAAAGTTAGCTCTGTTTTACCCGATTCTCGATTCAACGAGAGGGTGAGTGATTTTTTCGCAGGCCACTTATTAAGTTGAGCTTGAGCAGATAACAAAGACTCTGCCGTTAGGCCAGCGATTGGTCCAGTACCAAAGGATTCAATAATATCGCCTTCGGCTACCCCTATTTTTGCGGCTTCAGAGTCTTTATTGACTCTTTTTATGATTAGTTGCTGATCTTCGATGGCGGTTCTAAAACCCAAGTCTGCGGTTCTTGGCAAACTGTTATCGATATAACTGTTAGCAAAACAAAAATTGATTCCAAATAAGGAATATAGACAAATTAGTAAGGTTAGCTTTATGATATTTACAAAATGCATTATTTCACTCCTTTCGATAAGAGTGTTTAACATATTGAATTATCGAGGAAAAAACACGATCAAATCCTGATCATTTTCCGATCAAAATCCAAGGATCAGCATTAGTGTCCAACAATAAGTCGCAAGCCGAACAAACTGATGGGTTTTACTTAAACCAATGTTGGGTCAGTGTTGCGGACAATCATATTTATTTTGATCAATGTTCGATTAAATTGGAGCCCAAAGTGGTGCAAGTGTTGGCGTGTTTGGCAGAGCAACGAGGCAAGGTCGTTGATAAGGCATTTTTAATTGAACAAGTGTGGAAAGATCGCGTAGTCGCCGATGATTCGCTTGTCAGGTGCATTTCTGTCCTTCGTAAGCATTTCAAAAATAATCAAGTTCTCGGAGTAGGAATTGATACAGTGGCAAAAAAAGGCTATCGCCTTACTGTCAACGAATCACCTGAGTCATTAGCTGGTCGAGAAAACCAAGCAAATGAACAACCGATAGCGCAACCTATCCCAGCCAAGCCATTCAAGTGGTTGATTTTGGGATTGCCGGTGATGGCAGTGGTACTTTTATTCTTGTTTAAGCTGTCGACATTCACCGATTCCCCCGAACCCATTCAATATCAAAGAACCGTGTTATTAGCGAGCGCTGAAAGAGAGCGATATCCAGAACTCAGCGCCGATGGCTTTTGGCTGACTTACGCGCAGTCAACGACCTCAGGGATGGCAATCTTTGTCAAATCCTTAAGTGATCGAGGGGTTCAACAAATTACTAGCGGTGAGTTCTATGATCACCAGCCTACTTTTACCGCGGACGCAAGGCAGATTGTCTTTGCACGGATCACCGCGACAAATCAATGTGAAATTAGACTTATTTCTATTATTGGTGGGGTGGATAAAAAATTAGCTGACTGCGCTTCGCAAGGGGTTTACTCAATGGTTTGGAGTCCGCTTGAACAGTCTGTTTATTTTGTTGATAAAACCTCGAGTATTGCCAAGGGCCAGTTGCAACGACTTAACATTGAAACCGGCGAGCAAGCCACCATTCCTCTCCGCGCCGGTTTATGGAAAGCTGCCGAGCTTGCGCGCTCAGATCAACAAAGTGAAGTTGATGATCTTGGAGCTGATCAGCTAGCTGTTGATAGTCTTGGTGTGGATGATCTAGCGATAAGTCATAGTGGTACGAAGCTTGCGGTAGCACTCTCGCCTTTACTTGGGGTCGAGGACATTTTTGTCGCCGATATTGCTCGCTTAGAATTTTGGAAGCGATTAAGTTTTAAGCAAACTAAAATCCATGGGATGGCTTTTTCCGCGGATGATCAATCGCTATTTTTGAGTAGTAATCGCAGTGGCCCGTTCCGTTTATGGCAGACAAGTCTCGCCAATGGCGCAACGCAATTAATCGATGCCGCTATTCCCAATGTGTCAGAAATTTCCATCAGCAGGGGAGGCAAGATTGCGCTTGAGCGATGGACTGAGTCTAGTCAGGTGCAGTCGGTTGATTGGAATACTGGTTTATCGACCATCGTGCCCAGTAAAAACGTTAACTGGGGGGCGCAAAAATCTCCGGTTGGTCCAGAGATTGTCTTTTTATCTAATCGCAGTGGTCATGCAGAATTATGGTTGCAGTCCGGCCAATCAACTAGCCAGCTCACTCATTTTAACGGACCATGGTTAATGTCGCCAAGTTGGTCTATTGATGGTCAATCAATTGCATTTAGTAGTAATCAACTAGCCGGTGCTGGTATTCATATTTATCAATTGGAAACCCAACAAGTAGTGAGCATAGCAGGGTCAGAAAATTCATCATCACCCCTTTGGCATCCTAGCAACAAGCAATTGTATTTTTTGCGGCAAACACAGACTGGAGAGGCGCAAAGCCAGGTGGTCACTGAAGTCGTCAAGTGGGACCCAGTTTCTGAGCAAACTTCGGTGGTAAAACAAATGCCAGCAAAAGCACTAAAATTTGGTCACAATGGCCAATGGTTTTTTAGTCGCCCAAACCAGCCGGGCATTTGGCAAGTTGAACCCGATCAACCTGCGGTTCAACTGGTCGACGATTTAGAACTTGTTGACTGGAATAATTGGGCGGTTAGCCAAGATGAACTTTATTATATTAAGCGAGACCCTCTCCATGGATCACAATTAATTAAGAAGCGGCTCGATAATCTTTCATTGCAACAAGTGATGCCGATCAAACAGTTATTATACTTTTCCGGATTACAGTTTGAACCAACAAGCAATTCAATTTGGCTCGCCACGATTGATGGGCAAGATGCCGATATAGATCTGCTCACTCATTAAATTTTGCCACTCAATAACTGACTAAAGTTCGGACATCAATTTTTTAATTTCAGTTAAATGGCGTCGGCTAATTTCTAAGTGTTTTTGTTCGTCGCCGAGCACCACAAAAGAGTGCCCACTATTATCTCGATGAATACCGGTGATGTACTTTTTAGAAACGATGGCATTGCGATGAATTCTTACAAAGGTTTTGGAAAATTCATTTTGTAATTCTTTAAGCGTATCTTCAATAATGGTTTCGCCATGTAAATGTTTGACGGTGACGTATTTTTGTTCCGCTTGAAAATAAATAATATCCTTAACCGGAATTAGCTTAATGTTACCACTGATTTTTGCTGTAATATTGGTGCGCCCCTCATGCTGTGAACGAACTGTTTCTAGTTGAGCGCTGTTTAAAGAGCAAGCTTTGTTAATCGCATCTTTTAACGCTTGTTCTCTTACCGGTTTTAATAAATAGTCCACTGCATTGGCTTTAAACGCATCTAATGCATATTCGTCATACGCGGTGGTAAAAATAATTGCTGGTGGGGCTTCCATTTGAGAAATATGTTGTGAGGCTTCTAGGCCATCCATGCCGGGCATGCGAATATCCATTAAAATGACGTCAGGTTTATCTTGTTGACACGCCTCAATCGCTTGTAAGCCATTATTGGCTGTGGTGATAGTTTCGACCGATTCAATTTCAGCCAACAACTGTTTTAATCTTTGTTGAGCCAGTGGCTCGTCATCAACTACTAGAAGTTTCATGATCCTTCCTTGTCAATTTAATCGTTAAGTTGAACGGGCATTTTAGTTGGGATAGTCATGGTGACCCTAAAGGTATCTCCATTACTGTGTTGCTCGAGCTGAGCATGGCCTTTAAATAGCACATCTAATCTTTGAGAAATATTGTTAAGCGCAATGCCATGACCTTTGTGCTCACTCTTGTCGACTCGCGGATTGCTTACTTGAATCACCACATGATCTTTTTGCTTATCAATTTTGACCGTGACAACACCGCCATCAGGCACCATTTGAATGCCATGGTACACCGCGTTTTCTAACAGTGGTTGTACTGATAAAGGCGGCACTAAGCAACTTAGGCAGGATTGTTCAACTTGCCAGTCAATAGTGAGTCGATCGCCGAGCCTAAGGCTTTCAATAGCGAGATAGCGCTTGCCGTTTTCTAATTCGGTATTGAGTGGAATTAATTCATTGTGGGTATCTAAGGTTGCCCGGATCAGGTCGCTTAAATCTTCAATCGCAGTTTCTGCTTTCTTAGGGTCGATGCGAGTCAAGCTGGCGATTACGTTCATGCTGTTAAACAAAAAATGTGGTCTGATACGTGCCTGTAGCGCTTCGAGTCGAGCCGCGGATTCTAACCCTATTTGTTTACGATATTGCTGTTGTAAATAGAAGTAACGCAGCAAAACCGAGCCAATCAAACCCGCAATAACTATATTCTTTAACAAAAATTGTGATTGCGAGGACACGGTTAAGTCGAAATTTAAGCCAAAGTAGAAGCGGATGGCAACATAGGTATAGATAAAGGTGGCGGTAAGAATGATCAGTAGACTAATTGCACCTGCAAAAATATCTTTGAGACCAGCAAGCGAAGGACGTAAAAAGCATAAGATCATGACTGAACTTAAACTTATCCACTGTAACGATATTGAATAAAGTCCTAATTTTTGCCAACCGTCGGTGCTGGGTGAAGCGGTGATCATAGTAAAGATAACCGCCAACAACTCACCAATAAGTACCACCAAAAAAATAGACTGTACTCGACAAAAGTCGGGTAAGAAAAATTCTGGCAGAGTAGGTTTTTTCAAAATGCAAAGGGCTCTATATATTCAGTTACCGGTAAGTATAGTCCGAGAAGCAATCAAATGGCGCATTTTTACCCTGATTAAGTGCTCTAATCGATTGAATTTTATGGATTAATTCACAAAGTAGGCAAATATTAGCAATTAAACAGAGGTTGATTTAGTATAGCCAAATCATCTGATTTACCGCGACAAGCGCCATGGAGCATAGTAAATGCCTGCAAAGGGATTGGAAAGTCATTACCGAACATGCAATCTGTGTGAAGCGATGTGCGGGCTGAAAATTGAGTTTAGCGGTCAACAGATCCATTCCATCAAGGGTGATAAACAAGATCCATTTAGCCAAGGGCATATTTGCCCTAAAGCGGTTGCGCTGCAAGATTTGTATACCGATAAAGATCGACTCACCTCACCTGTTCAAAAGACAAAAAATGGCTGGCAACCCATCAGTTGGCAAGATGCGTTTGATGAAATCGCCAAGCGAATAAAGAGAATACAGCAAGAGTTTGGCCGCGATGCCGTTGGCGTTTACCAAGGAAACCCCAATGTTCATAATCTCGAAGCACTACTTTATGCGCCGAGTTTTTTTCGCCAATTAAAAACCAAGAATCGCTATTCCGCCACTTCAGTGGATCAGTTGCCGCATCACTTGGCTGCAATGTTAATGTTTGGACATCCGTTGATGCTGCCGATCCCCGATATTGATCGAACCGAGCATATGATCGTTATGGGCGCTAACCCCGTGGTTTCCAATGGCAGTATTATGTCATCGCCCAATATTAAGAAGCGTCTTAAGGCTATCCAACAGCGCGGCGGGAAAATAATCACCATCGATCCACGATTTACTGAAACATCTCAAATCGCTGACCAACATCTACCAATTAAGCCGGGCAGCGATGCCTTTTTATTAATGGCAATGCTTCACTTCTTGTTTGAGCATGACTTAGTCCACTGTAATGGGCTGGAACCTCATCTCGATGGTCTTGAGCAAGTCAAACAAATGGTAGCTGACTATCATCCCGACACCGTTGCGTCCTTAACGGGTATTAGTAGTGCCGAGATTGGCAAAATGGTCACTGACTTTTGTCAGGCAAAGCGCGCTGTGCTGTATGCTCGCATAGGCGTTTCAACCCATGAGTTTGGTTCGCTCGTTAATTGGTTAGTAAACTTATTTAATTTATTAACGGGTAATTTGGACAGTCCCGGTGGTGCAATGTTTGCCACTGCGGCGGTCGATTTAGTTGGGCATAAACCAGCAAAAGCCAAAAAGTTTGCCAGATATCGCAGCCGTGTGAGTGGTTACCCGGAAACGATCAGCGAATTACCGGTGGTTGCTTTGGCAGAGGAAATTTTGACTCCGGGCAAGGGACAAATCAAAGCAATGTTTGTTGCCGCTGGGAATCCATTACTTTCAACGCCTAATAATCAATTGCTGACTGAGGCTTTTGCGCAATTGGATTTTATGGTCAGTATCGACTTTTATATCAATGAAACCAGTAAATATGCGGATATTATTTTACCGCCGCCATCACCGTTGGAGCGGCCTCATTACGACCTTATTTTTAACCAACTCGCGGTAAGAAACTACGCTCGTTATTCTGAGCCAATGTTCGCACCTAAGCAGGGTAGTTTAACTGAGGGTGAAATCTATACAGGGTTGATGCAAGCATTTTGCTCGGACGATCTTAAGTCCCGGGTAAAAACCTGGACTAAGCTAAAAGTCATGAAGCTACTTGGCCCGAAAGGCATGTTAAACAAAGCGCTGATTAAGGGCCCTTATGGCAAAAAGAACAGTCATAATTTGCCACCTGAACTGACGGGGGGATTAACCATTAAAAAATTAATTGGTTATAAGCATGGTTTGGATTTGGGGCCACTCAAGCCAAGATTTCCCCAAGGGATTTTAACCCCCAATAGAAAAATTCAAGTCGCTCCTAATGAGTTTGTTGATGATCTGAACCGACTGCAAACCAGTTTTGTAAATCAACGACTTGAAAAAGCGGAACAACCTAAACTCAAGAATCAAATGTTGCTGATTGGGCGTCGAGATCCACGGACCTGTAATTCTTGGATGCATAATAGTTACCGGTTAGTCAAAGGTAAGCCCGGTTGCATTGCGCACATTAATTCTCAAGATGCTAAAGATTTAAGTATCAATAGTGGAGAGCTTATTCGAGTCTCGTCACGGGTGGGAGAAATTAAAATACCGGTTGAAGTGACCGATACTATTCGCCCGGGCGTCATCTCCATTCCACACGGCTGGGGACACGGAGTGGATGCAACCAAGCTATCAATTGCCAATGCCCACACCGGTGTTAGCGTGAACCAGCTCACTGATGAAAAATTTGTCGATCAATTAACCGGTAACGCCGCACTAAATGGAGTGCCCGTTAAAGTCGTTGCGGGCTAACGCAATAAATTTTAAGGAACTAAATATGAAAACCAATACAAGTTTACTATGTCTGTTAATTTTCGGTGCCTTGAGCATAAATACCGCTCTTCAAGCCGATGATAAAAAAGCAGCAGAAACTGCTAGTTGGGATGTTAATAATCCGCCAGGCGAGAAATATTTTGCTCAAATTGATGTGACAGAAGGCACCTGGATGAATGTGGATGTAAGCCCCGATGGAAAACAGATTGTGTTCGACTTGCTTGGTGATTTGTACCTCATGCCGATAAAAGGTGGTGAGGCGAAACCATTGACTCACTCAATCGCATGGGAAATGCAAGCCAAGTTTAGTCCAGACGGTAAACAGTTGGCCTACACATCGGATCAAGGTGGCGGTGACAATATTTGGGTGATGCATGTTGATGGAACTAATCAAAGACAAATCACTAAAGAATCGTTTCGATTATTAAATAGTCCAACATGGAGCCCTGATGGCGAATACATTGCAGCAAAAAAACACTTTACCTCACAGCGCTCGCTAGGTGCGGGAGAAGTTTGGTTATATCACCTAGCTGGTGGCTCTGGTTTGCAATTGAATAAACGTCCAAACGATCAAAAAGATATCGGCGAGCCCGCTTTTTCTGCTGATGGTAAGCGAGTCTATTTTTCCAGAGACTCAACCCCCGGAGCGGTATTTGAATATAGCAAAGATTCAAATCGAACAATCTACGAAATTTTTTCCATCGATCGATTAAAGGGCGATATTCGCAAAGAAGTCTCTGGGATGGGAGGCGCGGTTAGGCCAACACCGTCACCCGATGGAAAGTATCTAGCGTTTGTGAAGCGGATCAGAAATCAATCCAGTCTTTTTTTGAAAGATCTAACCACTGGTAACGAAAAGCCAATTTACCAAAAGCTTGAAAGAGATATGCAAGAAACTTGGGCAATTCATGGTGTTTATCCCAACATTGCTTGGACCCCCGATAGTCAATATTTGATTTTTTGGGCTGGCGGCAAAATCCATAAACTCGATCGAGTCACTCTGGTTGCGGAAGAAATTCCATTTAAAGTCAAAACACAAAAAGAGATGCGTAGGGCGGTTAAGCAGGAGATAAACCCTGCGCCGAAAAAGTTTGATACCAAAATGCTACGCTGGGTGCAAGTTAGCCCAAATGGTAAACAAGTGGTGTT
The DNA here is from genome assembly GCA_965230525.1 of Kangiellaceae bacterium. Lineage (GTDB taxonomy): Bacteria > Pseudomonadota > Gammaproteobacteria > Enterobacterales > Kangiellaceae. The sequence goes on along the minus strand of OZ246008.1, from coordinate 578,079 downwards.
TCAAGCGCTCGGACAACTCTACACGCGCAATCTTCCAGACGGAAAAGCCAAGTTACTGACTAAGTCTAAAGACGAGTTTGCCTTCTATCCTTCCTATTCAGCAGACAGCAAATGGATTACATACACCAGCTGGAATGATCAACAGCAGGGCGCGGTGAAAAAGATCCGAGCGCGAGGCGGAAGCAGTCGTCAACTGACTGAACAGCCGGGTAAATACATTAACCCCAAGTTTTCGCCGGATGGTGAACAAGTGATTTATCAAAAAGTGACCCATGGCCGATTATTGCCACCAAGCTTTGATGTTAACCCCGGCGTTTATCGAGTAAGCGCGGATGGCGGTAAGTCGACTTTAATCACCAATAATGGCAGTGCGCCGAGTTTTTCAACTGATGGAAAACGGGTATTTCTAACACGATTTGAGAACCGAAAAACTAATTTGGTGAGTGTTAATTTGCAAGGTTTAGATGCTATCACTCATGCGAGTAGTCAGTGGGCAACGGAGTATCAGCTTTCTCCAAACAACCAGTTTTTGAGTTTTAGAGAGCGTTACCAGCTTTATGTCATCCCTTTTACTTTTGCCGCAAAGCCAATCAATATCTCGCCAAAATCGACTAATTTACCCTTGGTTAAAATCAGTGATGAGGGCGGAAGTTATGTATCTTGGGGCAAGGATAATCGTTCTATCAATTGGTCGTTAGGTGCAGAGCTTCATCAATTAAAATTACCTGATGTTGAGCTTTGGAAAGCCAAATCTCTCGAGCCGCAAGTCAGTAATATCGGATTTCAAGTTAACAGTGATATCCCGCGTGGAACCACACTGTTGACGGGGGCAAAGGTCATTACTATGCAAGGTGATCAAATCTATCAGCAAGGTGATGTTTTGATCAAAGACAATAAAATTGCCGGTGTTGGTGAGGTTGGAAGCTTAGACGTGCCAGCCAATGCTAAAACTATTAACCTCGCTGGAAAAACGATTATCCCCGGGATTGTTGATGCGCACTGGCATGGTAGTCAGGGAAGTCAGCAACTGACACCACAGCAAAACTGGATGAATCTGGCGACCTTAGCTTTTGGGGTAACGACAATTCACGATCCCTCTAATGACACCGCTGAAATTTTTTCGTCTGCTGAATTAGCGCGAAAAGGCACAATCGTTGCGCCGAGAATTTTTTCCACAGGACGGATTTTATATGGTGCCGAAACTTATATTACCGCAGAAATTAATAGTTTAGAGGACGCTAGCAAACATCTGGAGCGATTAAAGCAACAAGGAGCATTTTCAGTCAAAAGTTACAATCAGCCTCGCCGGGATCAACGCCAACAAGTGCTAGAGGCTGCCCGACAAACCAATATGATGGTTGTTCCAGAAGGCGGTTCCACTTTTCAGCATAACCTCACCATGATTGTGGATGGACATCCTGGTATTGAGCATTCGATCCCTATGGCGGCGATTTATCAGGACGTAAAGCAGCTTTGGGGGCAAAGTGAAACCAATTACACCCCAACGTTAGTGGTGGCGTTTGGTGGTATTTGGGGTGAAAACTATTGGTATCAGCAAAGTGATGTGTGGAAGCACGAGTTACTCAGTCGTTATGTGCCCAAAGACATTCTTTACCCGCGTTCGATTCGACGAGATATGGCACCTAAGGAAGATTACAACCATTTTAACAACGCGCGAGTCGCAGCGGAGTTGCAAGATTTAGGTGTGGGAGTTCAAGTTGGAGCACATGGACAGCGTGAAGGCTTGGGAGCGCATTGGGAGATGTGGATGTTTGCCCAAGGCGGAATGACGCCACTAGAAGTTATTCGGGCTGCAACCTTAGATGGGGCTAAATATATTGGTATGGAAAAGTATATTGGTTCTATTGAGACAGGCAAACTTGCTGACTTAGCGATACTCAACAGCGACCCCACCAAGGATATATACACTTCCGATAATGTCAGCATGGTGATGCTAAACGGTCGTTTGTACGATTCTCAAACCATGAACGAAGTTGGTCATCATCCTAAAAAAAGAAACAAACTTTTCTTTGAATAAATACGTCTAATTAGAAATAACGTTTTATCGAATAAAAGTGTCTTAATTGTGAGAAGGGCATATTAGTAGTTGATAATATGTCCGTTTTTCTTAATAATTCATAACTACTAATGCTTTCGTATTTAGTTTAGAGGATGTATTTAAGTGATCGGTTGAAACTGAGATGCAGCCAAACTTAAACATTGACTCATACTAAAGCACATCACACTGAATAACTAAGAGTTGTTACTACCATGCGAGTTATTTTTTATACCTTGATAGTTTTTCTGAGCGCTTGTGCGACAAAGCAACCAGGTGTTGCTGAATCCGATCCCGCTTATCACTGCCCAGGGTTTACAAACGGCAGTTGGACTGTCAGTGACATCCCCGAATCGCAGCAAGTGATGCTGATCAATAAGCAAAAGTTTGCTATCCCAAGCAGCTATCAGACTCTCTGGTTTCGCTCTAAATCCAATGGAGTTGGTTTGTGTATTATTCCGGACTTGCCTAACCGAGGTTCGCGGGTTGGCTGCGGCACGGCTTATGCAATTTTTGTAGAAGGTAATAACGGTTGGCGTTTAAAAGATCAAAAAGCCACCATATGTAGTGCCTAGCAGCCAATCTGCTCACACATTACTTAACCTTTACATCACGGTGTGTTTTGACTGCACCCTTGCAAGCTTTTTTTGGGTAACTTAGAATAGCTAAGTTGAAACCCATAAGAGCAACGCGTCAAAATGCGAAATAGGATCCTCCCTTGGTGGTTTGGCATCCTCAATACTCACCTGAGTGCGCATTGACCAAACAGCCGAGAATTCAATGACCGATCATTTGCAGCCAAAAATATCGTTTAATATTGAAGCCGATATTCTGTCTTGCTTTATTACCGGGGAGCGCTCGGAGCAATCAGTCCTCCCGGTTTGGCAACAATTGCTAAAGCAGTGCGAGCAAAATCAGCTATCGCTAGTTCAAGTCACTTTGGCCTTGCGAGGAAAGTACCAGCCGTTTAAGGCAATAGAAAATTACCGCGCGGTGGTGGCGTTATTAAAACCCGCTAATCTTACCCTTGCAGTGATAGACTTGAATCATCTTTCCTCTTCCGATACCCAAGTGGCGTGTCATATGGGATATATTAAAGGACTTAATGTGAAATATTTCGACTCTCAAAACAGTGCCAAAAATTGGCTACAACAGCAATCGAATTTATCCACCCGAAACGCCGAGTCATCCACTGCACCAACAAGTTCAGGCGATGAAACGAACCAGTCAGGTCGCGATCCTCTCTCTTCAAAGTCGCTTGCCTAATGGATACGTTTTATTGGTTTGATTTTGAGACTTTTGGTGTTAACCCAGCGAAAGATAAACCGAGCCAGTTTGCCGGAATAAGAACCGATTTTGAGTTCAATATTATCGACGAACCGCTGAATATTTACTGTAAACCTTCAAACGATTTTATTCCCAACCCTGAAGCATGTTTGGTCACTGGTATTGCACCACAAATGGCCTTACAAAAAGGTTTACCTGAACGAGATTTCTTTCAACAAATACATTTGCAAATTTCTGTCGCGAATACTTGTACTCTTGGTTACAACAATATTCGTTTCGATGACGAAGTGATCAGGCACGGATTTTATCGAAACTTTTACGATGCCTACGCTCGAGAATGGCAAAATGGAAATTCCCGTTGGGATATCATTGACTTAGTTAGGATGACGCATGCGCTTCGACCCGAAGGGATCGAGTGGCCTGTTGATGACCAAGGCGTTGTCAGTTTTCGACTTGAATTATTAAGCGCCGCCAATCAAATTGAACATCAAGATGCTCATGATGCACTTTCTGATGTTTATGCCACCATTAATATGGCAAAACTAATCAAGCAGAAACAACCCAAATTGTTTGAATACTTGTTGGGGTTGAGAAATAAACGCCTTGTGATGGCTGAAATCGATTTGGTGAGTCATAAACCCTTTGTGCATTGTTCTGGCATGTTAGGTAATCAACACCAATATACGGGTGTAATGATGCCGCTTACGCTTCACCCTACCAACAAGAACAGCGTAATTTGTATTGACCTCACAAGAGATATAGAGGCAATTCATGAGTTAACCCCTGAGGAAATTAGTCAGCGCATTTTCACTCGACAAGACGAACTTCCCGAAGGTATCGAGCGGATAGCAATTAAAGAAGTGCACTACAACAAATGCCCCGCGGTTGCACCTTTAGGTGTACTGAATGAAGCGTGTCAGCAGCGATTACTAATCGACGTAGAAGAGTGTTTGCAAAAAGCCGAATACCTTAAATCAGGCTTAGCCGATTTAAACAGAAAATTGACTGAAGTTTATAACGCTAAAACATTTGAAAAAACCACTAATCCTGACCACGCACTTTATTCCGGCGGATTTTTTAGCAATGCCGACAAGAATAAAATGGAACAAATTCGTCAATCTGATTGGCAAGAATTAGCCAACGCCAATTTCCATTTTAGTGACAATCGTTTGGAAGAGTTACTATTCCGTTATCGAGCGCGTAATGCACTTGATTCGCTTAATCCGTCAGAGCATGCACGTTGGGAAAAACTTAGAAAATCATTGTTGTTAGACAAAGAGGCGGGCAACTCATTAGTTTATTCAGACTATCGCGAGCTGATGGAAACATTACGGGACGATCCAAACAAAGATCAATCGTTACTCGATCAGGTTGATCAGTATGTTGAGTCAATCTTACCAACAGAATAATCTGTCTTTGGCAAACGGGTGAATCGAACCATGAGCGCTAGGTTAACCCAAAATATATCGATGCTAAAACGAATTTTTTCTGCGAATATAGAGCTCGTTTTTGATGCTTGCATTAAACCAGAGCACCTCTCTCAATGGTATCAGTTTGATGAATTCAAAGTTGCCGATGTAAAAATCGATCTAGATTGTAAGCGTACTTACCAAATTAAACTTAATTCTATCGATGAAAAAATCGTTAAGCATTGTGGAGAATTTCTTGAAATTTCTCGTCCCTATCGAATCCAGACTACCTGGCAAAGAATTAAACGGTGTAAAGTTAATAATAATCCCCAAAAAAATATTCTACTAACTTTAAACCTTATGGCGATCGGAAGAACTAAAACTGAACTGAATTTACTGGTAAAAAACTCATCCGTTTTAAATGATAGTTTAGTTTTATCTGAGTGTTCAAAATTATTAGATCAACTGGCAAGCTATCTTGATGGCGTGTAATGACTAAATTCTCAATAAACTCAAATTGAATAAGCGAGGCTAGAATCTTGGTTGAGTAGGCTACTAGGACGAAGAGCTATTCGAAAGGTAGTTTTGAAGTGCATTCCACGGCGTTGAAGGAAAATAGTGAATTTATAAACTAGATAGGTGCCCTGTCTTTTGTATAGTGAAAAGTATTTATCTAGGGGTTCTCTAGAACAAAGCTCTCCCTTACAAACTCTTTCCATGACTTAGATTCCGCAACGCCTGTTAAATTTTCAAGAATCAAGTTAAACTCATTTTGTAGCTCTCCGGGAATGGACATGATAATAGTTTCTTCAAGAGAGCCTCCGCAAATTCCACTAATTTCACAGGTTGTTTTCACAAGTCGTGCGTCAATGCCGCAGTGTTGAGAGCCATATTCGCATGAAATTATTCTGAGAGCATTCTCTAATAAAATATTATTCTGAGAAGGTGAGTGTGAGCTAATCATTTGAGCTAGCGTTAAAATTGCATTCGGGTTGTTTTGTTGTAGAGCAGGAATAAGCATTGTTAGGGCGTAACTAATCGACTTTTTCTCTATGTATAAACTGTTAAATGCTTCTAATGCGATTGCATTTGGATCTGATTGGTCTAGGGCTTCTGACATCAAAATCTTTTGTTTCTCGGTATTTTTATAGCTTTCAATTTTCAAAAAATTCAAACAATAATCGAGCTTATCTAGCATTCTTTGGTGATATGCGTTGTCAGCATAGAAAGCCTGAACTTGATTGTTTTTCATCACTTCATTTATGGATTCCATCGAGTCGACGCCAGTGCGGAAAAACCATTCACAATAGTCATTCATTCTATACTTGAAAAACGAGAGAGATTCTTGCTCTTCTTTTTTATCGTCATAAATTTTTCTTATACTTCCGTGGTGAACTGCCTCTTGAGCGCTAGTGTGTTTTTTAATGTTGAATAGTCGTTATTGAATTTTTGTTGATTTGGTGAAGAGTTGAATAAGACAAAGTAGGTTACTAGCGAAATAACGAGGAACAATAATATTAAAATATATTTCATATTCTTATTTTAAAAAGCAAAGTGAGGGTTAACTAAAATCGATTAGATATTATCTTAATAGCTATGCTATCGCCACTTATAGTCATCGAAAATGTAGAATTCAAAATTTGGCCAAAACGGATAAAACACGCCAAAAAAGATATCTGGCTTTGTTTGAGCAAACGCTATCATAGTATACTTTGGAGGCTATTAGAGAGTCCGTTAATCGAAGTTGGGTATTAGGTAGTTCGACATTCAAAAAGCAAGTTGAAAGAAAGACAGGTAGGCGAGTATCACCCACTCAGAGAGGTGGCGAAAGGAAATCGGCACAGTTTTTGAAGAATCGTTTACACTGACCCCATTGATTTGATAAAACACGGCAAAAAAGATATTTGGCTTTGTTTGAGCAAACGCTATCAGAGTATACCTTGGAAGCTATTAGAGAGTCCGTTAATCGAAGTTGGGTATTAGGTAGTTTGACATTCAAAAAGCAAGTTGAAAGAAAGACAGGTAGGCGAGTATCGCCCGCTCAGAGAGGTGGCGATAGGAAATCGGCACAGTTTTTGAAGAATCATTTACACTGACCCCATTGATTGTGGGGGACTCTACTAGTAGACAGCGATCTATTCTTTCACCAAGCGAACATGATACGCCTGCAGAAAGAGATGCTGATAGGTTTGAAGATATCATAATGGGAAGACGAACAGGAGTAATAAATGATAGGTAAAAAACGATATAAAAAAACAGGTCTCATCATAGCTTTATTAGTTACGTGGTTGTTCAACAGCGTTCCAGCCTTAGCAAAAGAAGTTTATGTCTACTCTAATATAGAATATCAAGATCTAACTATAACTCTAACCGGTGAAAGAGATGTTATAGGTTATGGTCACGTGGAAGTAGGTGCTGAAAAATGTAAAATAGGTAATTTAGATTTTTGTTTCGAATCTGAAGGCTTTATGTTTGCTTTGACAAAAGAAGGCGATAAAATCGATTACAATGGCTGGAAAATCGAGAATTCTTCGCGAGCAGAATATTACATTTTAGGTGAACTGTTCGAACTAAATCGGATTGAATTAAAGAGAGATACTACTACATTGAAGTATTGGTATTCTAAAGACTCGGGGGTTCTATTCATTAATTTTAAGTTGAATGAAGTTTCATCTTTTTTTGTCTTAAAGGGAAGTTGTGGTTACGGTTCAATTAAAAATTGCGAGGATGTAAAACAAAAATAGTGAGCTGAGTGAAGCTATCCCAGTTTAACGGACACTCTTAATCAGAGACTATTTTGTCTCTAAGGAGTGTCCCAATGGTAAGAAAAAGCAAGCCCTACAAAACCTATCCAAAAGAGTTTAAGCTAGAAGCTCTTCGATTAGGAATGTATGGGGTCAGAGTGTATGGGGTCAGGTCTTTAATTGCCGGTTTGATTAAGGCTTGATACACTAAGCCAATGGCAAGACCACTTCGAATTGAATACCCTGGCGCTGTTTATCATGTCACCTCTCGAGGGAATGACCGACAGGCAATCTATGAAACCAAGGCGGATCGTTATCGCTTTCTAAAATAACTCTAGCAAGCGTGTAAACGCCATCAGTGGAGTGTTTATGCTTACTGCTTGATGGGTAATCATTATCATCTATTAATTGAAACGCGAGAGGCCACCCTGTCAAAGGGAATGCGGCATTTGAATGGTGTTTATACTCAGTGGTACAACAACACCCGCAAAGAAAAACGGTTTGGTCACTTGTTTCAAGGTCGATATAAAGCGATTCTGGTCGATAGAGATAACTACTTATTGGAGTTATCTCGATACATCGTTTTAAACCCAATCCGAGCAAAAATGGCCTCGGAGCTGATGGACTATCCATGGAGTAGCTATCGAGCAATGGTCGGTTATTTTGAAACAGGCGATTGGTTGGCAGTCGACTGGATGCTCAGTCAGTTTTCTAAACAAAAGAAACGGGCAATCGCAAAGTATCAGGACTTTGTTGAAGAAGGCGTTGGTCAAAGCTCTCCCCTAGAGCAATTGCAGGGGCAATTGGTATTAGGAAGTGACCAGTTTGTCACTAAAGCGTTTAGTAAGCTACCAAAGGCCAAACAAAAAGAATTGTCTGAAATACCCAAAAAGCAACGACGAAAAGTGTATGCACTCTCAACTTACTTCAAAGGTGATGATCGCGACCAATCAATCGCAGCCGCTTATTACTCTGGCGGTTATAGTCAGCGAGAAATAGGCGAGTATTTGGGGCTTCACTACAGTAGAGTGAGTCAAAGACTAAAAGCATACGAAGCGATAACTGGCAATTAAAGACCTGATCCTAAGGAATCCTGATCCTAAGGAATCCTGACCCTAAGGAATCCTAATAGGGTCAAATAAGCTTGGTTCAATAAGTTAGCATCCAATTGGTTGACAAGCTAGAGCTTATCAAGTTGCCCCTAACTTTGCACGGTGTCGTGTGATACTGCTATTAATTGGCTGTAACGCATCTTTTTGTATCCATATCGACCTTAATAGAACAATAGCTTCCTTGGAGTTGAGAAGTACTTCTCAAGATAACTCGTTCTGTGCTTTCATCTACTTTTTGAAACCCTTTGTCGTGCCGAGGCGCTGACCTCTTGCTTTTGTAGTTGGCGAGATGATCGTATGCACCGATATCTTTTTTAACCATTTGACTTATATTGGACAGACCTTCAATTAGATACAGCTTTACCAATTCTGCATTATTCTTTGCCCACTCCTTAGACATAGCAATATTTCTTTGCGTCTCTGTATAAGGGGAGTTGGCTTTCTTCAATTTCTTTTTCTTGATCCAATTAAGTGATTTCAATTTTGGTTCTCGTTGTTTAGTAAATAAACCGTCAAGCTTAGCGATTTCTTTCTCGTACCAGCTATGCACACTAGCTATTTCGTCTGTTCTTTCTCTCTGAGATTTCGTCTTTAGAGGAATATTTGGTGATACATAGGTATACCGATTTCTAAACAAGGTCGTTTCTGTATAGTTCTTTTTTCTCTTTACCCTTTTTGAATTAAAGGGCTCTATCTTGTCAAGCGTTACTTCGGTGACTACTTCCAATGAATCAAAATTTAAAGAAAGGTCATATCTAGTATTAAATCTTAGAAAGTACTGCTCTTCTTCGAACTTCAATATCGAATAACCATCGACTTGACGAGTTTTATTTATGTTTAACCATTCGAGCGATTTGGCTAATGAGATGTTGGCCTGGTGAATTCGAGGATTGAAATCAAAATCGACTAGTGCATCTCTAAGCGGTGCGATTTGAGTTTCTTTTCTTTTGAATTTGACCTTATTGACACTACGGTCAAAAGTAGAGCCAATAAAAACGCCGAGCGCTCCGAACTGTGCGCCGGAGCTAGCTCCGCTGCTAGACTCCTTCATTCTTGCATCTATTTCTTTTTGAGCAATTGTGCTGCCAACATTAACTTTCTGTTTAGAGTCTATGAACTCTTGAGTCAGTGGAATTTTGTAGCCCGATGCGCAACCTGAAATTATAATGATTAGTACCGCAATCAAGAGCGATTTGATTTGATTCATTCCCTTAAGTCCTTTTAAGTTAGTGGGTAAAGTCGGCAGTTTACGTCAAGAAATGTATTTTTGTTGTTATTTAAAATAACGTACTCAAAGCAACCCTACCATAAAGGATATAAGCTATCAATATTCAGACATTCAGTGGGACGGACTTTAAAGACCGAGGGCTCAGAATAATTTGAACCGGTCGATAGTGTAACTTAAAAATAGTGGCTGAATTAGAGAACATTACTGAAACTAAATCTTCCAAACTTAGACGACTAAAAAACTACACAGAAATTTTTATAGAAAATAATTATGTATATTAGGTGAATACTGACGACAGTTACCTCGAATTGGTAGTCCAAGCCGTAACTAGGGATTCTGTGATGAAATTGAAGAGTATTGGCCTAAATGATAGATAGATTGAGAATGAAGCATGAAGAAATTTATTCAACCATGATTAAGGTGAATAAAGAGAGACTTTGTCTAATAGTTTCTCGTAGAAGTTCAAAAGGGTCAAATCGATACTCCCTAAATATATCGGTCACTAAGCGACAAGAATTCATATTTCAAAATCTAGATAACGTCATTCTTACCAAATAAGCTTAGATGAGCGTTACTCAAATTTAATACGCACTTTTACCCTCACACCAATCTCAATATGAGAATTGATTTGACGCTCCAAAGAGCGTATAAAAATTGTTTAATCATTACTTCGCTTTAATCAAACAAGTATCCAGCTCAACAATTGAGAATAAGTGCTCGAATATAAAAATGACAGTACTAACCGTTGCGGTGGGGCTTTAACAAACGAATGCTTATAGAGTGATTAGCTAATTATAAGGAATAGGGATGAAAGCACGAAAATATAAAGGAGAGACTGTCGTTAGCAAACAAGCATTTCCGCTGTTGACATGGCTTGTTAAGTTCAAAAAGCAAGTTGTTGTTGCTTGCGCTGCGATGTTTGTATTGTTCACCTCGGTTGCACTTTATCAACCCGTTTATCCCGTCGCTGGAAAGCAATTGAGCGGCTGGGACTATTTTCTCTATCCAAAAGAAACTAATCCCCAATTGCGACTTGCAGGGATCGGTGCCGAGCTAACAGGTTTGGCAACCGCCGGACGTAATATTTGGGTCATCGGCGAGCAGGGTACTATAGTGCATAGTGCTGATGCAGGAAATTGTTGGCGACCACAAGGGCCTTGGCGAGCGCAAGGAATTTTGAATGCTCAAGGAACGTTGAAATCGCAAGAGTCTGCGGATAATGCCGTAGAAATATCCGATACAGATTCCTCAGCAACCGCTGTTACAGAGTGTCTTCAAGAGCAAACTGGTAGCGAGCGCTTATTCTCTATATTGCCTTCGTTCGCGAGTAATTTCCCAACTAATATGACGTTATTTCCTAAAGCCAACGCCTCTACTAGTCGGCCGTCGAACGATCAACAACAGTCCGATAAGGACAATTATCAACAAAAACGTCAGCAGAGCCTTAGCCGATCAGCCCCTGCTAAAACGAACTACAGCAATGAATCTATTGAGCAGTCAAAAGCGAGGAATGAGCCAAATAAAACGCCAACTCAAAGCGCGCCAATCTCATCCTATAGAAATAACTATGTTGAAGGGCTTGATGTTGCTGAAAACTTCGTTCCTAATCTTGCTAGTATCGCTTTCGCCAACGAACAGCAAGGCGTTATTGTGGGTGAAAAAGGAACTATATTACTCACTTCCGATGGTGGTAAAAACTGGACTAAAGCAAAGCAGTATTCTGAATTCGATTTAAATTCCGTCGCATTTCAATTCAACGCGAGCACCCAAGAAAGTACGATTATCGCGGTAGGAGAAGGCGGTATTATTCTTATCAGTAAAAACCTAGGTGAGAGTTGGCGGACCTATAAAACATCAGCTAGTCAAGATTTATTGAGTGTGTCTATCAATGCAAGAGATTCCATGTTGATTACCAGTAAGAACGAATTAGTTTACTACTCACAAGGTCCGGAGCTGTATTGGCGAGCAACCACTTATAATAATGTCGCCGGACTAAAAGTTGCGCTCGTGACGGAAGGTGATCAGATGTACATTGGCGGACCGGATGGTCGCTTTACACCTTTAGATGAAATCAATAATCAGTACGCGAATAATCAGTACTCGAATATTCAACAACAAAGTCCTCAGCCAACCCCACAACAGCAAGAATTTTATTCTCAGATTCTCTCACTGGATTCAAATAATCAAGCCATTGTTGGAATAACTCAAGACAATCAATTGTTAATAGCCAATAACGAGAACGCGTGGCTAACTTATCAGCCTAAATCTAATCAAGAATTTGTTGCGGTTAAGCTATTAAATCAAACGGAGGTTATCTTAGTCAGTCGGAAGGGCATTGTTACTCGTTTTAATCGCAACGATGAGACTTGGCAGCAATTAACAACGAATATCATGGCGGATCAAAATAACCGCAGCTTGCATTATTCCGTTGGGGTCGCTCCTTGGTGGTATTTTGCGTCATTATTTTGTGCTGGGTTAATTTTGCTGACAATTTGGCCACGTGATGAGGGGGCAAATCCTGAAGAAGGCATTGCTGGTATGGCTGCGTCTGACAAGCCATTGCAACCTGGGGATCCTGATGCGCTTAACCTAGGAAAGATCGCGGCAGATGTCACTTCATTTTTAAGCAATCCCAAAACCACAGCGCCTTTAACCTTAGCAATCACCGGGCCTTGGGGATGTGGAAAAAGCTCGTTGATGAATTTAATTAGGGCGGACCTGAAAGAGCGCGGTTTTTTACCGGTCTGGTTCAATGCTTGGCATCACCAAAAAGGTGAACAGTTACTTGCGAGCCTGTTCGCGCATATCACGCAGCAAGCAATTCCACCTTGGTTTAGTTTTGACGGTGTAATTTTTAGAGCTAGATTAATTGCTATCCGTGGGCGACGTCATTGGTTTATTTTTGCGTTAATGATGTTTCTTTTATTTATGACTTGGGCGATAAACGATGGCAATACCGCCTTAGTCAATAAATTGCAAACTATGAACTGGAGCGAATTTTGGACTGGGCTATTTGGAACTAATTCCGTGACCACACAAACTAATCACGCAAGCTCTGGTGTGGGAGTTGTTCCCATGTTAGCTAGTCTGCTTGGAATTGCTGCGCCATTAATCGCTTTCTTCAAATCCGTAAAAGGATTTGGCATCAGTCCGGAAAAACTAGTTAGCGTTGACCACAGAAATAAAGATCAAAAAGGTTACGATCCTGGCGCGAGGGCAAGATTTGCAGAAGAGTTTGCTGATGTCACTACTGCACTGGGGTCAAATAAAATGGTCATTTTTATCGATGACCTTGACCGTTGTTCGCAAGAAAATTTAATTGATATTTTAGAGAATATAAACTTTATATCAAGTTCTGGAGATTGCTACTTACTGCTGGGAATGGCGCCCAAGTATATAGAGGCCTGTGTTGCAAACGCCTATGAGACCCTTGCACAAAACATAGCGGAAAAAGAGCGTTATGAGGAAAGTCGATTATTGGAGCGTGAGCAAATTGCTAGCGTCAGTAATAAAGAAAAACACAAATTTGCATTCGCTCATCAATATTTAGAGAAAATGATCAATATTGAAATCGCGATACCAAGCATGTCCGAAAACAGTATTGAACGCTTATTACATCAAAGCGAACAAACTGACAACGAAAACAATGATACCCCAACTTACCAACGCCTGTTATCTGCAATCAAGCCGCTCTTTGGTCAATTGCATCGTGCGATGCCGCTGATATTTATTGTGGTTGCAATTAAAGCAGGTTGGGATTACGGAAAATCAGTACCAGAAAAACCTAAGCCAAAGCCACCTTCTGTGGTGAGTTTAGGAACCATTGATGCGGAGTCTTTAGCTAATTTAATATCATCGCATCCAGAACTAGCGATCAACCCAGATGGTATTCCAAAAAAAGAATTCAAGATCGCCCTTGAAGCAGATCATCGAATTGCTTCCAAAGGACTAAAGGTTGCAAGCATAGGAAGTGGTAATGATAAGCTGAATCTTATTTTATCCATGACGGAAGATAAACAAAACCAATCGTCCAATCAATCAAGAGAGACAAAAGCCAGCCGCTCAGTAAACGAGCGAACCAATAGCGCTGGTTCGCAAGATCGAGATTCCTCGAGTAGTACTAATTCAGCCATGCCAACAATTGATAGTCGCCAAGCAGAAGACACTAGAGCAAATGATAATGCAGATAGAAGCTACCAAGCAATTATCCCGTTCAGAGCAGAGAAAAGAGATACCTCGCCCCGACTTTCAGGGTCTGTCTTGTTATTGTTTATCTTGTTGTTTAGTTCATTCTCGCTGTATATTTTTAAACGTCAGAAGCAAAAGTTTTCTAAAGATTCTGATGATTTTAGAGAAGCTCTAAATCGCTGGACACACTGGATTCAAGTTAAGCAAGAAACACCTCGAGCAATTAAGCGATTCCTAAATCATTTACGCTATCAGTCAATACGTAATCGCAAGGTGATTAGTGAGTCACTTCTTGTCGCTTATGCGAGCATTGCTTTCTTTGAAAAGAGTTGGATTTTAAATGAGCGAAAATTTAATATGATTTGTGATGGACACCTGTCTGAGTTGCTCGCAAATGAGTTTCAATCCAGCCGAGATAAAAAGGGTACCTCAAAACAGTGGGAAAAACTGGCTGAAGGTATGAATAAGTCGCTTACTGATGTCGATAAACAAGCACTCAAGGAAAACCGCCAACATGCACTTAACATTTTGCAAAGCAGCTCGCTCGATGATGTCCCAATCAGCATTTAAAAGCTAAAGGTTAATAATCTAGTCTGACAAAGCTATCATCTGAGGAGTGATAGAATAGTAAACATATTGAAGTTCCTTAACGAGTGAACTTTAACCAGAAACAAGACTCATAAGAAAAATAGTCCCAAACTGATATTTGGAAAAAATTTTCTAGTTTTTTTAGTCAATGACGAGTCGAAATGAATAAATTACAAACACTCCTTACCTTTATCACAGTTCCAATATTGCTTTCGTTTTCAAATATAACCATCGCTACATCGCTTCAAGACTTTATCAAAACGAAGCCTTATTTAGAAAGTAAGGATTTTAATATAACCATACCAATTGAAGTATGGGAAACCAAAGTGTATCTATTTGCAAAGGTCAACGGCAAGTCTTACCGTTTTATTCTGGATACCGGTTCGCCGACAATTCTTACTAAAAAAGTGGCGGAGGCGCTAAATTTAGAAATAAAGGGGGAAAATACAGGGAAGGACGCAAACGGTAATCTAGTAAAAATGGACTTATCTGTTTTGGATAGTTTAAAAATTGGCGAACTAACAATTCGTAATATTCCGGTATTTATTTTTGATCCTACAAATCTTCCATTAGGTGATTGTATTTTAGATGGCGGTGTCATCGGTTCAGAAATTCTTCCACTAGCGACATGGCAAGTAAATACACAAGAACTACAAATGAGCATCACAGATGACGCGTCACAATTAAAATACCTTGCCGATGCGAAGAAGGCAAAACTAAAAATCTTCGGTTATCCTTTTACTCCGATTGTAGCGCATTCACTCAACGATGAGTTTACAGACAATGCGATGTTCGACACTGGAAGTACCGAACTATTGCACTTAAACAAGCTTGCATATGAGGAATTGAAAAGAAGAAAGCTTGTATCTTCGGTGGACAGTGCTGCCATTGGGACCTTCGGAGAATCTGCCGGCGGACGCGGCCCTGATACAAAATTCAACTTGGTTCCTATCAACAAGCTTTCAATTGGTAGTGTTGAATTCAAAGATATTAAAGTATGGACTCGTCATGAGCCCCCGTCGCTTATCGGTGCAAGAATATTTGAGTCGCATATAGTGACTTTTGATTACCCTAGTCACACTGTTTATTTCTATCAGACCCAATCCCAGGTTCCTGTTAAATCCTTTGGTTTTAAACCTTACCTTAAGAATGGCGCTTACCATATCGGTTTCTTAGATCAATCTTCAAAACTTGCCAAGGAAGGTGTGAATTTGCATGACCAGATTGTCAGGGTTAACGACTTAGAGCTGAGCAATATTGACAATGATGAACAGTGCGAAATACATAAGTTGCTGGCAACTCATCTAAACTCCGAGGAATTAAAAATAACTATTAAAGCGGGGCAATCGACAAGGACTTTGGTTCTAAAAAGGAATTAGTCAGTAAAGCATTTGTTAATAACGAGTGAATTAAACACGCCAGCCAATGCATGACGAGAGGACTAGTCTCACGTCTCTTTGAATAAGACTAAATCCTTATGAGCCTGCAGTTTGCAGCAGGCTCTAAACTTACTGATAAAAGGATACTAGTTAGAATAAGCTGAGTGGCGATCGCTATTCAGATTTCGCGCCCTTTAATTCTTGGCCGGCTTGAAAAAGGGTTAATGAAATCGCTTTCCCTTTTTCATTCAGCTCGAAAACGATTCTTGCTTGCACTTGGGCATTAAAAAATTCTGATTCTGATTTGGTTTGAAAAGGAATTTTTTGTTGACCGGTGGCTTGGATAATCAGCTGGCCATTTTCATGAGTAGTTGCAATTACGAAATTGGGCATGATTTCAAATTTTCCCACTAAATTTTCTAACTGTTGAGTCGTTAACTCGATTTTCTTGGTTTTTTTGGCGGCTTCTTCTTTGGAAAGTTTTTTTGCCTTAGTCTCTGCTCCGCCTTGGAACAGAGTTAAAGATGTTGCTTCTCCTTGGTCATTTAGCTCAAATTTGACTCTTGCTTCCACCACACGATAAACAAACTCTAAATCTGATTTTGCATAAACCGGATAATTAGCTTGGCCAGTGAGTTGGATATACAACTGTTGATTTTTTTGTGTTACGGTCATAATCATTCCGGGTGCTAGTTCATAGTGACCGATAAGCTTATTTAGATGGTTTTCATCGAGTGTTTGTACATCTAAAATATCACTTTTTAGTTTCGCAAGATTGCCGGTTAAAAAAGCGTTACCAATGTTATCCATGCCATTGGCAGAGTTTTCAAGAATAATGATTCCTCTTTGGTTTTCTTGATCGAATCCGATAAACGATCTGAATCCGCCTGTACCACCGTTATGCCATAAATAGGAACCATTTTTGTGTTCAGCAATAAACCAACCTAAGCCAACGCTAGCACCGTGCTTTTTAGCATCAATGGTCTTTTGATGAGATAAGTTAATTGCTTCGATCATGGAAGCTTGGCTAAGATGTTTGCTTGGATTTAAGTTAGCGCTTAAATACAGCGCCATATCTTTAGCGTTTGAGTTAAGGCCGCCTGCACCAGCAAGCGCGGGTAGCTTCCAGTGTTTAGTTCTATTTAAACTCGCATCATGTCCGTTACTTTGCTGACTGATATGGGACACTGGAACATCGACAAAAGTGTTGCTCATTGAAAGCGGCTTTAACACCCGATCTGTAATCATTTGCTGGTAGCTCTTACCATCAATTAATGCCAAAGTATGTCCAAGTAGACCAACCGCCAGGTTGGAATACTCTAGCTTTTCTCCGATATCACGAGTCAGTTCATATCCATTAAGAAAGTCGTACATCATTTCAACGGTGTAATCAGCATAAGGATCAAGCGGGTCACTATAAGGCATATTGCTTGGCAGACGCGGTAATGCAGAGGTGTGATTAGCTAAACTCGCTAGCGTTATGGCTTTTCCATTTTTAGTAGGAAGCTTAACTTGGCTAGGCAGGTATTTTTGCACTGGATCATCTAACTTTACTTTTTCTTCTGCAACCATGCTTGCAAGCGCAATGGAAGTGAAGGTTTTGGAAATAGATCCTATTTCAAACAGCGCTGAAGAACTTGATGCTATCTTTTTTTCTTTGTTGATTAGTCCAAAATTAAGAAATTCAGTTTTGCCATCTTCAATGACCACAACAACCGCACCAACTGCTCTTTGTTGTTGCTCGATCTTGTGATTAATCAATGCCTTTATGGCCTCGCTACTAGAGGCGCTATTATTTGAAGATTTCGCAATATTAATACTATTCAAAAATATTAAACTGCTGATTATAACTAGTTGTTTAAACATATTATCTATTATCCTGTTGAGTTTAAATGGTTATGAATCTGTTATCACACGTTTTCGAGAGACTTTAATTCCTGAATTTTCTGGTTTACTTTATCTATCAGTGGTGCGAATTTTTTCTTAGCGGCTGTTTTATTCATATAATAAATACCGACATAGAGTACCGCGACAAATAAATAGTAGATCGCCAATTGTTGTGATATTTGCGGCAATCCGGTTTCATCAACTCTTCCTCCAGCGGTAATCAAAACGATCGCTAGGGTTAACGGCCCGAGATACCAAGTTGCCACAGTTTCTAAAAGTTGTTTTTGTTTTTCTAGCTTGCTTTTTTCTACAAATAAAAATGAAAGCAAACTATCATCCTTGGCTGATTCTACTTGCCTTGCTTTTAGAAGTTTGTATGGAATATAAAGACAAGCAATAATAGCAACCCATAGTCCAATGGTTTGTAATAAGCTCGCTGAATAGAATAACTTCCATGCCCAAACAGGAATTAATAGTAGAGCAATAGAAATCTCCATTATATCTCTTCGTTTAATTGATTTTTCCACTTTGTTGGTCTCCTTTTCTAGTGATTCAACTAGGCGAGTTAGATCTTGCTGTTCACCAGCTTTTTCAACTTCGGTTTTCCAACCGGTTTTTAAATCATCAAACTTCATGATTCATCACCTATATATTGTTCTTCAAATGTCGATTTAATTCGTTTAACTCTGACTCTCACGGCATTAGCACTTATGCCGACTACTTCCGCAATACTCTCTGAGGTCAGCCCATCCAAGTACATCATAAGAATGCTTGCATCAATGTCCGACAATGTGTTCATAAAAGTATTTAATATATCCGCTTGGCAGCTTTCTTGGCCGACTTGCGCATCTGGAGCGGTAACTTGGGCTAATGCCTGCTTAAGCTCTCTTCGCTTGATGGTCTTGCTGACAAATGTAGTTGCTGTATTCAATGCAACCTTGTAGAGCCAAGTTTCTCGCGAAGAATTCCCTTTAAACGTCGCAAAGCTACGCCATAGCTGCATCAAGATCTCTTGATAAACATCTTCAAAATCGTTTTGCTGGCAGTAACGAGAGGCGATATAGCGAATTCTTCCCTGATTTTTTGCTATTACCTGCTCAAATTCTTTTTGCATTGAAGACCTTAATGACTTTGGCTAATGGTGTTGTTGAGTAATTGACTCTGCCCAATAGATTATACTAAATTAGGCTTTATCAACTGATCAGTTATATAGTTAGTATCTAGCAAGTTGGATTTATGTCAAAACCGTTGAAAAATATTTTAGTTTCGGCGCAAAGAATAGCGTATGGAGAATAGCGTATAGAGAATAGCGAGTAGAGGTTTATAATGAATTTCATAAACACAAACCTCGTAGCAATAGCATCGAATAAGCTCGAAAAGTCCAAACAGGTAAAGTATTATAGGGTTACATTAACTTATCTTAATCCAAATCAATGTCTTTACCGCCTTGTCCTCAATGCCAATCCGAATTCGTTTACCAAGATCAAAGCCAGCTAGTCTGTCCTGAGTGTGCACATGAATGGAATCCAGACGAAGTCGTTGAAGACGATTCGCCGAAAGTCAAAGACGCAAACGGAACGCTGCTGGCTGAAGGTGATAAAATTACCTTGGCTAAAGATCTAAAAGTAAAGGGCAGCTCGCTGGTACTAAAAATAGGCACCAAAGCTGTTGTTAGAAGAATTGTCGAAGGAAAGGATCACCAATTAGATTGCAGAGTAGATGGGGCAGGCGAAATGATGGTTACAGCGCAATTTGTCAAAAAGGCCTGAGTCTGCGCAATAAAATTTTATTAACCCAAGAAGTTAAAATGCAACTGCAAAGATGGAGCGTGCTTATGAAGACGCTCGCAATACCCCCTTCACACGATTGCTTTCACGCCATTGACAAAGCTTATGGCGAGAGGCATCGCTACTATCATACCCATGAGCACATTGACGCCATGCTTAAGCACTTTGATAGTGTTTATGAATTGGCTGAGCACCCCGCAGAGCTTGAATTAGCTATCTGGTTTCACGATGTTATTTACAAACCATTTTCGACTGACAATGAACTTAAAAGTGCAGAGTGGGCTAAGGAATTTTTGCTAGCATCTGATTACAACTTAGCGGGCGCAGAACGAGTTTTTAAATTAATTATGGCTACCCTACACAATGGCACAATGACTTGTTCTGATGAAAAACTGATCGTCGATATTGATCTAACGATTTTAGGTACTCCGCCATCTGTTTATGATCAATTCGAACGAAATGTACGGCAAGAATATAAACTGGTGCCAAAGTTTATTTTCTCAAAAAAGCGAAAGCAACTGCTTAAATCATTTCTTGAGCAGCCCAGCATCTATCATCATGATTACTTCAAAACGAGGTATGAAAACCAAGCGAGAGAAAACCTTCGTCGAGCAGTCGAAAGACTTTAGTGGGTGTTCTTCTTAAAACCGATTACCCCACCAGTGCCAACAAAATACCCGCGGCAACAGCTGAACCTAAAACACCTGCCACATTAGGTCCCATTGCATGCATCAATAGGAAGTTATGGGGATTGGCTTCTAGTCCTAACTTGTTAGCAACTCGTGCAGCCATAGGAACCGCTGAAACACCAGCTGCACCAATCAATGGATTGATCGGATCCTTAGAAAGCTTATTCATTAACTTGGCCATTAATAATCCGGTCGCACTACCAATTGAAAAGGCGACCGCACCGAGTGCTAGAATGCCCACAGTTTTCATATTTAGGAATGCATCTGCGCTTAATTTTGAACCGACGCCAAGACCAAGAAAAATGGTGACAATATTAATCAACTCATTTTGCGCGGTTGAACTTAATCGCTCAACAACACCGGATTCGCGCATTAAATTGCCTAAACAAAACATGCCGACTAATGGGCTGGCGGAGGGTAAGAACAAAATCGCCATTAATAAGACGCCAAGTGGAAAAATAATTTTTTCTACTTTGGTCACATGTCTTAGTTGAGCCATTTGTATTTTTCGCTCATCTTCAGTGGTGAGCGCGCGCATTATCGGTGGTTGTATGATCGGTACGAGCGCCATGTATGAATAAGCGGCAACAGCGATTGCGCCGAGTAGTTCGGGGGCTAACTTGGATGCGAGAAAAATCGCAGTGGGACCATCTGCTCCACCAATGATTGCGATGGCCGAAGCATCTTTTAAGGTGAATTCGATCCCCGGTACTCCATTCAAAGCTATGGCTCCGAATAAAGTTGCAAAAATTCCGAACTGAGCAGCAGCACCTAACAACAGCATTTTAGGGTTAGCAATCAAAGCGCCAAAATCAGTCATTGCGCCAACACCCATAAAAATTAATAACGGAAAGATTCCGGTATCAATGCCAGCGTAATAGATGTAATGCAAAAGGCCGCCAACTTCAGTAAAACCAGCTAACGGAATGTTGGTTAAAATTGCTCCAAAACCAATTGGCAAAAGAAGTAACGGCTCAAAACGCTTAGCAATCGCCAAATACAATAATCCGCAGCCGACTAACATCATTACAATTTGACCGAATTCAAAATTAGCCAGTCCGGTCGATTGCCAAAGTATGAGCAATGATTCCATGAATCGATTATCCTATGCTAATTAATGATTGGCCAACACTCACACTGTCGCCTTCTTTAATATGAATAGCGGTCACTTTTCCAGCCGCCGTTGAGCGAATTTCTGTTTCCATTTTCATTGCTTCCATAATAATAAGCACATCGCCTTCACCAACTTGATCGCCGATGTTGACTTGCATTCTAAAAATATTACCGGCCAAGGGGGCGTCAACCGAGCAGCCTGCGGCGGGTTCAGGTGTAGATGTTGGTTTTGTTGATGCTGAACCGGACGATGAAATTGATTCGATCTCTCCAGATGGGGCAACAGTGACTTCGTACACTTTTCCGTCAACCCGTACCGAATAATTTTCAATCGTGCCGGACCCAGCGGTAGCTTGCGGGGCATTAGTTTCTGTTTGCACAGGCGCCTTTTCAGGTGCAGGTTCAAACGCATCAGGATTATCGCGATTTTGCAAAAACTTTAAACCGATTTGAGGAAAGAGTGCGTAAGTTAATACATCATCTATTTTATTTTCGGCCAGCGTAATATTTTTTTCAGTCGCTAATTTTTCGAGTTCTGCTGTTAAGCTTTCGACCTCGGGTTCAATCAGGTCCGCGGGTCGACAAGTAATTGCTTCGGCGCCATCAAGCACACGTTGCTGCAACTCTTTATTAGCCGGCGCGGCAGTTGTTCCGTATTCACCCTTGAGTACACCGGCGGTTTCTTTGGTAATGGATTTGTATCGCTCACCGGTCAAAACATTCAAAACCGCCTGAGTGCCAACAATTTGCGAGGTTGGGGTAACTAGTGGAATGTAACCTAAATCCTCTCGTACTTTAGGAATTTCACTCAGCACTTCATCCAGTCGATCTGCTGCACCTTGCTCTCTGAGCTGATTTTCCATATTGGTCAACATACCACCCGGAACCTGAGCGGTGAGAATTCGCGCATCAATGCCTTTTAAACTGCCTTCAAAAGCAGCATACTTTTCTCTGACATTTCTAAAATAAGTCGCCACTTCAGCAAGCTTGGCCAAATCAAGCCCAGTATCCCTTGGAGTGTCTTGCACAATCGAAACTAGGGTTTCGGTGGGGGAGTGGCCGTAAGTCATACTCATAGAAGAAATCGCGGTATCAATCACATCGATTCCCGAATCGATGGCTTTCATGTGAGTGGCCACACTCAATCCAGTTGTTGCATGACAATGTAATGCAATGGGCAGAGAAACTGTTTGTTTGAGTTCACCGATTAACTCTTCCGCAACATAAGGTTTAAGCAGTCCAGCCATGTCTTTTATACATAATGAATGAGCACCAAAGTCTTCGAGTTGTTTTGCCATGGTCAACCAACCTTGCAGATCATGAACGGGACTGACGGTATAACTTAAAGTGCCTTGAGCATGCGCACCTACTTTGACAGCGGCTTTTATTGACCCCTGCATATTTCTTACATCATTCATCGCATCAAAAATTCGGAAAACATCAACGCCATTGATGTGAGCACGCTCTACAAATTTTTCGACTAAGTCATCAGCGTAATGGCGATAGCCTAAAATATTTTGTCCTCTAAACAACATTTGTTGTTTAGTTTTTGGCATGGCTTTTTTTAACGCTCTAATTCGCTCCCAAGGATCCTCTCCAAGATAGCGAATACAGGAATCAAAAGTGGCGCCTCCCCAAGACTCGATTGACCAGAAACCCACTTCATCAAGCAAGGGGGCAATTGGGAGCATATCGGCAAGTCTGAATCGAGTGGCTAATAACGATTGATGAGCGTCTCTCAAAACAACTTCAGTAATGCCTAGCGGCGTCGACGGGTTGGACATAATGGTTTTCCTTGATGTAACTTTATTAATTTTGGTCTTGGTCCAAAATAGTATTTATAATTTAATTGGTCTTTCGGTATTGATTGATGGCCGCAGTAATCGCGGCGACTATCGATTGATTCGGTTGGTCACTGACAGCATTTGAATTTTCGGAGCTTGAATTATTCACTGCTGGTGTCTTTGGCTTAGCAATAGGGTCCGGGTATCGTCTACCGAGTGGTGCGATCACCGTTTTTATAACAATAATCAGTAAACTCAAAAAAGCATAAACAAACGCCATGCCGACAAGCATAAGCGTACCCGCTTCATAAAATAAGTTAGCAGATTCTTGCAAAACCAATTTTCCCTTTAACTAATTGAGAACAAAGCATAAATCGAATCCACCTCGGAGATCAAATAACTAATGATCATAGCTTCGCAAGCGAAATCATAATTAAAGTTAACTCGACTAAATTAACTTAATGGCCAAATCTCTTAATTGTTGAATTTCTTTGTCACTTAAACTTCTAAAAGCAGTATCACAACTTTGCTCAAAGGTCGTTCTTGCTTCAATAAAAATCCGTTCGCCGCTCTCGGTTAATTTGACCAAACTAACTCGCGCATCGCGCGGGTTTTTTTGCTTTTGTACCAACCCGATTTTTTCCATCGGGCTAATCAGTCGCGTTATTCCAGACGCGCTTAAGCCAACTTTATTGGCCAAATCAACTCGTCGCATGCATTGTTGATTAGCCTGACTTAAATGGTGCATCACCAAAAACTCAGTAAAGCTAATACCATGAAAACCAAGTGGCGAGTCAACCCGCTTATTGATTTGTACGTTTAATGCAGCCAATTCGATGGCTAAATTCATTGTTGGAGTGAAGTCTTGAATCATGATGGTCTATTTAGCTCGGTTATTTACTTGATTAATAGTTGATAGCTCAAGTATTGATCAAGCATTATTAAAAAGCAACCGCTGAATTGCTCAAATTCATTTTTTCAGCGTTGCGAACTGCTGTGTTACTAGGAATTAGGCGGGCGACAGGCCATTTTATATCAGCTCCACTCGTTATTTTAGTTCGAGGACCAGCTTTATTAAGCGCGTAAAATCTGTCCTGAGTCGAGATCAACAATTCGTGATGCGGCTTCGCCACCGCATGCTCCAGGAATTATTTGTGCGAGTGGTTGGTAGAACTTATTCCGAATGACAGCCACCGAGCGACTCGTAGGCTTAGCGTTTCGATTGCAACTGGTGGAAACAATAGGACCTTGCATCATTTCACACAGGGTTTTAGCTACGGGATTGGTGGTCACGCGTACCGCCAATTTAGCATGTTTTCCAGCTAACAGAGGTGAGGTTCTAGCGGATTTGTTGACTAACCAGGTGGTCGCTCGACCGGTATGGTTTTGAATGCGTTGTTTTTGTTGAGAGGTAAGGGGGGCGATGAAATGGGCAGCATGCTCAATATCGCTGACTAAAATAATCAGTCCTTTTTTGTAGCTGCGATGTTTTACATTGAGGAGGTCTGAGACTGCCTGCAGATTGTAAGGATCACAACCCAAACCGAATACAGACTCCGAAGGATAAGCAATCACACCGCCAGCTTTAAGCGTTTTGATAGCTCTTCGGTATTGCCATGGGTGCACTGAAAGGATCTTAAAATACCCAACACATATGTGCTGGGCATCGAAAACTTAAAGCGTAGCTTGAAGCTGCTTGTCTTTCTCAATAACCGCAGCAGCATTAGCTGCGCGATCGGCGGCAACTGCTTTGGCAACGTCTTCGTCAGCAATACCTAGCATTTGTGCGGCTAAGTAACCGGCATTTTTTGCACCGGCTTTACCAATCGCTACAGTCGCTACAGGAACACCCGCTGGCATTTGAACGGTTGATAATAAAGCGTCTTGACCGTTAAGCGGTCCGCCGTCCATTGGTACGCCGATTACTGGGCGAGTGGTTAGGCCCGCTACCGCTCCTGCTAAATGAGCAGCAAGGCCAGCAGCACAGATAAATACTTTACAGCCGCGAGCCTCAGCATCTTTCACGTATTCGTGAGTTGCAGCCGGTGTTCTGTGTGCAGAAGTCACTTTAACTTCGGCGTGAATACCTAAGTCTTTTAAAACTGTTAATGTGTTTTGCATACAAGGCCAGTCAGAATCTGAACCCATTAAGATTGCAACAAATGCTTTGCTCATTTTTGTACCCTTTGTGTAATTGAGGTGATAGAAAAATTAATCGCGCATTATACTGAAAGATTGATTAGGTTGCATATTTTTAGCGATCTTTTAACTTGCCATCGGTGCTTTTAACGCTTATTTATAGGCAAAAACTATTAATTATAGGGTTTTTTCCCAAAAGAGCGCGTTGCCCATTTTTGGGTCGAGTTGATATCCAGAAAAACCAAACTTCAGGTAAGCGTTTTTGGCCACAGTATTCCCATCTAAAACCTCAAGTGTTAGTTTGCAGCAATTTTTATCTCGGGCGATTCTTTCGACCTCATCCAGCATTTTTTGGCTTAAACCAAGCCCACGATGCTCGCCAATGACAACAACGTCATGAATATAAACGAGTGGCTTGCACTTAAAAGTAGAAAAACCATAAAAACAATTAACCAGCCCTGTTGGCTTTCCGTCGACATAACAAAGAACTGAAAAAGCATTACCCTGTTTAGCCAGTTGGCTGGCGAGGGTCGATTTCACCTCATCGGACAAAGAAGCGCCTCCGCCCATGGGATCTTCCGCATAGCAATTTAAAAGATAGCTCAGCGCTTCTGCATGTTGCGTATTTTGATAGTCTGCAACAAAGACTTCGATTTTATCTGCCATGATGGTGGTCCGCGTGATGGAATTCTAAATAGAAGATATCGATATCTTATCGATTATAACAACAGCCGCTTTCGCGAGCTAATAGTTGATGGGTCTAATGATTGGGGGTTGACCAAATACCTAGGTCATACATCAACGCATCTCGGTGCTTAACAGGGGCCTTAAGCACCGAGTCAGACAGAATTCAGACCGACATTACCAATGGGTCAAACTGCCGCTGGCCATAACCAAGCGAAAGTGCCTGCGGTAACTCCTGCGTATATCAGTGCATCGAGTAAAAACCTGATGCAATTAGACCATGGATGTCCATACCAAATGCTAAAGGGAAGACCACCCATTCCGTAAGCGATGAAAGCGATTGCAAATGCAAATCTAAACACCGTCATGTAATCAGCACTTATTGGAATTGCCATGGACATAACGTAACCGAGCAACGCGGAAACAAGTACAAAAAATATGAATTGTTGAGTCAGCAGTTTTCCCATTGGTGGCAGTCCGGAAGGAAAAATAGTGACCATCGCCACCGGGCCTCGATTAAACTTTTCCTGGACTTCTGGCTTGCCCATTTCGCTCATATCGCCACAAAACGGCATGTGGTAGAGCCCGGGGTTAGGATTTCCTTCCCTCAATGCATCTGACACAGTGTCTTCATTGGGAAGGCTACTCATATCGGCATTGTGATATTTGAGTACCATATGAATAATGGCGCTGGCAATCCAGCAAAACAGGCCTGCCAATACAATAGCGAGCCATAAATCAACGATAGAAACAGTCATAATTATTATTCTCCTAGGTTTCAACGAGTATTGACTATATCCCTAATACTCGCGGACTACAAATCAGAGCAGTGATTCAAACCGCCCTTAGACTTGGAATCTTGTTCACAGCGTGAGGATCAATTTACAGCCAATGTTAATAATAGATTGTAATAATTAGGACAGGCTCTAGACTAATTCAGCTAACTTAACACCTATCAAGGAAAATTTATGAAAAAGTATACCGTCACTAGACTTATTATGGCTGCAATCACACTGTTTACAATGACTGTGTCCGCCGATAACGGCAAGCCTGACTTATGGAAAATCGAAAAAGGCAGCAATAGCAGTTATTTGTTTGGCTCGATCCATCTCGGTTCAGAGGATATGTACCCACTATCAAAAACCGTAAAGGATGCCTACAATCAAGCGCAAAACTTAGTCGTCGAAATCGACCTCAAGCCTGGCGACCAAGAAAAGTTAATGCCATTAGTTCAACAACTTGCGATTAATCTAAATTCGCCGATAGAAAGTCGCTTATCGCCAGAAACCCTCGCTATTTATCGCAAAGCATGCACCCAAAAATCGTTACCTTGTGCTCAATTTGCGCCGTATGAAGCTTGGTTCTTAAGCTTGCAGCTTCAATTGATGATGATTCAACAACTCGGTTATAAAGAAGCTTTAGGTATTGATAAACACTTTTTAGATTTAGCCCATCAATCCAATAAAAACGTGATTAGTTTAGAAACCGCAGATGCTCAACTAAAGATGCTCAGCGGGTTTAATCAAAAACAACAAGAGCTAATGCTGGTACAAAGTTTGGAAGTCGATGCCAAAGAAATGGAATCACTCTTTAAAGCTTGGAAAACGGGCGATGACGACAAGATTCTCGACATGTTCGCCAAAGATCTTGATAAAGAGGGCGCGCAAGGAATCTTTGATGCCATGATCATTGATCGAAACATCGAGATGGCTAAAAATATTCAGAAAATGTTAGAAGCCAACAAAAGCTTATTTGTTGTCGTTGGTGCTGGCCATATTGTCGGCGACAAAGGACTTGTCGACTTGCTTAAAAAAGCTGGTTATAAACTGACTCAATTGCAGTAGTAAGTTAGTGTGCTGTGGGTATTCACCGAAAGGCACTTTGAGGCGATGACAGGGATCGATTGTCGTAAGTAAACCTATAACTGTCATTGCTAGGCAGGAAGCAATCCTAAAACTGTCATTGCGAGGAACGAAGCAATCTCTGTTTTTTAAGGCAGGGATTGCTGTTTAACCCATGGCGCACCGTTTTCCTTGAGCTTTTTCTCCAAACGTGGAATTTTTACTTCAATAATCGCTTTGAGCTTGGCTTTTTCAAGGTCTAGTTTTTTACGAGCTAGCTTTAAACTTTGTCGATGAGTCGGAGTCGGCCCGTAAGTAGAAAATGAAGTACCTAACTCTGCTACACCAATTAAATTATTAACCGTTTTTACATTATTCAAGTAAACCTCAAATTTAGACGGATCACCATTGAGTTGATAATCGATATCTAGTAATTCACTACGAATTTTGTGTAGCTCCTTATCTAATTCGCCAGGAGCTGCATTGGAACGTTCTAGTGCAATTGCTAACATTTTTATTTTATTTTGTAGTTCGCTTAAACTAACGTGCACTGCACTTGATTCGCCCTTTATATCGCTAACGGCTTTCCAAAAATCAACCACCTGTTGCGTTGGTGCGCCTTTTAGTGAACCGGGTGCCATGGGTTCAACCATAAACGTTTGCGGTTCTCCAAGTTGGCTAATCACACCATCCATTTGTTGGCTTAATTCAACGCTGTATTCTCCAGGTGCCGATAAAAAGCTGATTTGGATGTAGCTTTGATCATCACCTGGCTTCGCCGTGGTGATCGCATCTGACTTTGGAATACCTAAATCCCAGGAGACTCGATTAAAGCCTTTATTATTAGTTCCTTGAATTCGCCGAACAACTTCGCCTGCGGCATTTTTTACGGTTAACCAAATTTTTGGTTGTTGTTGCCGACGTTCCTCTTCGACTGCTTGCCAGCCTGGAAAAGGAATGTTGTTTTGATCTTTTAGCTTACTTTCTTTTTGTTGCCTTATTTGCTTTTTGGTCTTAAGAGCATCTTTAAGATAATAAGTAAAGGTTGCCCCAAAATCTGGGTTGGGCGCATTGTAAAAACTTGCACCTTGATAACCTTTGGATTCAAATCGAGAGAGAGGGCCTTGTTCGATATACCACCAAGCTTTTCTTGGCTTAAATAATTTCGATTGAGCAAGGCTTTTTTCTGAGACATCACGCAATGAGCTGTAGTCATCTAGGATGAAAAAACCACGTCCGAAACTTGCAAGGACTAAGTCGTTTTCTCGCCGCTGAATGGCTGCGTCTCTAAAAGAAATTGTTGGGATGCCACCGTTTAACTCAATCCAATTTTTGCCGGCGTTATAGGTGAAGAAAACACCAAACTCTGTTGCGGTAAACATTAGGCTGGGCTTTATATGATCTTGCACCACACGCCACACTAAATGCTTTTTAGGAAGGTCGCCGGCGATTGATTTCCAGCTTTTGCCTCGATTCGTTGATTTCAATAGGTAGGGTTTATAGTCGCCAAACTTGTGATTATCTAAGGCGATATAAACCGTGTCTGGGTCAAATAGGTCGGCCTTAATATCATTCACGAATGCTGAATCGGGAACACCCGGTAAACTGGAAACTTTTACTTTCCGCCAGTTTTTACCGCCATTTTCAGTCACATGAATTAAGCCATCGTCGCTGCCTGCGTAAATTAATCCTTCTTTTTTAGGCGATTCAGCGAGTGATGTAATGGTGCTATAGTTTGACATCGCCCACATATCCCAAGCTGCATCCCAGCCGGGTTGTCCATCCATTATAGGCTGTTTAATTCGATCAAGGTTTTTAGTTAAGTCGCTCGAAATGACGGTCCAACTATCGCCGCGATCATCAGAACGCCACACGCGTTGCGATGCATAATAAATTCGAGTCGGTTGATGCGGGCTGACTAAAATGGGCGCATCCCAGTTAAAGCGTTCTTCAGGGTCTCCCTCAGCCGGTTGTGGCTGAATAAATACTAACTCACCGTTAGTTCGATCCACTCTCACCAAATTACCTTGCTGCCACTCTGCATACATAATATTTGGATTGCCTGGTTCGGTTGCCGGTTGATGGCCGTCGGCAAAAAGTACCATTTCCCAATCTGAGTTTCTGATGCCGTTTCGATTATTGGTACGTGATGGACCGCCTTGGGTGCCATTATCTTGAGTACCGCCATAAACGTTATAAAAGGGTGCTGCGTCATCGACGGCAACTTTGTAATACTGAGTAATAGGAAGGTTAGGAAGGTATCGCCAGTTTTCGCCATCATCAAATGACTCATAGATTCCTCCATCAGATCCCATCAACAAATAATCTTTGTCAGTTGCAGAAAAAGTTAAGGAATGATTATCACCGTGTTTGTGTTCTTCTTTCATCGGAAAGAATGTTTTACCACCATCGTTGGATTGTTGCATGCCTGGTCCCGCTAAGTAGATGCGGTCAAAGTGATGAGGGCTGGCGTATAGTTCTTGATAATAGTGTGGCCCTGTTCCACCACCAACGGCGTCAGATTGTTTGCTCCAACTGGCGCCTCTATCGGTTGATTTGTAAACAGCTCCGGTTCGTCGATTGAGTTCAATCGCGGCATACAATACATCTGGATTTATCGGTGAAATCGCTAAACCAATTTTCCCCATTTTGGTATCAGGTAAACCGCTCTTTTTGGATAAAGCTTTGTTGGCCTTTTTACTTTTCTTGCTGGCTGGGCTGAGTTGAACCCAAGTTTCGCCACCATCTTCTGAACGATGAATACCGGTGCCTTCTCCGCCATCGATCAATGCTGCAACGGTACGATGACGTTGCCATGTCGCGGCATAAAGCCGATCGGGGTTTCGTGGATCGATTAATAAATCAGTCACGCCAACCCACTGATTATCACCAAGGACCCGCTTCCAAGTTTCACCACCATTGGTAGACTTAAATAGTCCACGTTGACCGCCCTTGGACCAAAGAGGACCCTGGGCGGCTACCCAAACTATATTAGGATCATTTGGATGAACGATGATTTCCGAAATGTGTTCAGAATCTTTTAATCCACGATCTAACCAAGTGTGGCCGCCATCATGACTGACGTAAACGCCATCTCCAAAGCCAACATGTCGACCACTGACATTTTCACCGGTACCGACCCAAATGGTTGATGAGTTATTGGGATCAATAGTCACTGTTCCAATAGAGTAAACGCTTTGATCATCAAAGATAGGTTGCCAGGTCACGCCAGCATTGGTGGTTTTCCAAACTCCGCCGGAGCCCACCCCTACAATCCAAACATTTTTGTCTCTCAGATCAATATCGATATCAGCGATTCGACCCGACATAAGCGCAGGGCCTATATTTCGAAATTTAAGACCATCAAAGGTCGCCGAAGTCATCGGTGAGTCAGACTTAGCAAAAACGATGCTGGTTGATAATGGTAGGGCAAATAAGATAATTGATAGACAAACAGGTTGTAACAATCGACTGATATTCACAAGTGGGCTCCCAAAAAAACGAATGGAAAAATTTAATCACTAGTGTATACCATAGAGCTTTGTACACTGTCGATTGTCTTAGCTGAGCAAATTGTCAGATAAAATATCGGATAGTTTTGAAAGATAGTAAGCTAGCCGTTTGGCCTGTTAGCTAAAACGCTCGCCCTCTTTCTCTAAAGGGCGAATTTGGTGTGATGCAATATGAAAGCGTATAAGACTTTGACTCAGCGTCCACAAGACTATCTTTGTTGAGCTGCGGCTAGAGTAGGCAAGTCGTTGGCGCTTTGCTAAAAAGCAAAACGCCTTTGCTATTATCGACAAGCGGCCGGTAAATAAGCGGCTCTTATGTTAGTTTTATTTTCGCCACTGGCTTGCATACCTTCAACCACGGGGCTACCACCACATAACCATGCCAGCGGAGTGATGTCGGTTTCTTCGACGTATTGTGGGCGTAAAGTTAAAATTTTGCCGACCAACTTTGAATTTATTTTATTGCCCAATTCAATATGGATGGCACCATCTTCAACTGACATGCTTTTAACATAGTTTCCGATTAAGTATTTTGCATCCGGTAAACCAGCTTCTGCATTATCTTTTGGTAGGCGGCCTTTGTACTTATAAAATTCACTGATTTTGGGTTTGAGTGCATTAGTCATCAATAGTCCTTCTGCCATTTGAGCTCGAATGGTGTAGTCTTGATAAGCGGGCAATGCTATTGCGGCTAATATGCCAATTATTGCGATAACTATCATTAGTTCGATTAGCGTAAACGCGCGAGTCAGTTGACGTTTTATTAATTGCATTGGCTTCATACGATGGCTCCTAATTGAAAAATGGGTAAATAGCTGGCGATTAGAACAAAGGCAATGTAACCAACCACAAAAACCATAACCCCTGCGGTCAGTTTTGTTGTAGCTTTAGTCACGATTCCCTCGGCCATGAACTCGAGTTGTTCTTGTTGAAAATCGATTTCAGTGAGTAAGGTATTAATCTTCTCGGCGGCTCTAAGCGAAGATTCAAACTCAGGCAATGATTTATGGGTTTCAGTCGGAAAAGCGGGTAACAAATTAATGCTTTGCTCGAGTGATTGTTGGTTGGCGGCTAAGCATCTAAGCCCCGCAAACCACCGAATACTTTTTAAATAGTCAACAATCGATTTGGTAAAAGGAATTGCGCGAAAAATCTTGGCGTTAAAACTATCAGAAAATATCAATTGTGCCAGCGATCGTGAGCGCAGCAAAAACAGCATAAAACCGAGTAATGCCATCATCAAAACACCAACAAATGCGGGTGATAAGATGCTATTTTGCCAATTAACTGCCATTTGTGTTAGTTCTGGTAAGTCGACTCCAAAATCAATAAAAAGCGACTCGAATTGAGGCAGTACTTTGGCTTGAACAACACTAATCACAATGATTGCAAAAAAGCTAAGCCACAGCGCATAGCCTAAGCCGAATCGGAGTTTGGTTTTATACAAAGCGAGCAATTGATCTATCTTTTGATCGGCCTGCAAAAAATGATTAAAATCAAATTGAACATTTGCACGACGCTTTTCTAGTTGAGCTAAGGTCTCAAGTAGTGCATTGTCAAACTCGACGATCTTAAAAGATTGCAGTGTTTTAATTAGACTCTTATTTTGTTTGTATTCATCGAGAATTTTTTTGCTTTCGTTCGAGTCTGACAAAATGATTAGTGACTCTTTTAAAGCCTGTTCGGGTTGAACGCCTTTGTCGATTAAAACTTGTAAATGTCGTCGAATAAATGCTTTTTGAGTTTCATCCATAACTCACTCCTTTATTAAAAATGGTTACCGTTTAAGTAGTTGAATAACCGCTACGCTTAGGAGCGGTCAAAATAAATCGCCAATACCACTAATTTCGACAGCTCTTTGGCAATAGGCTGGGATCGAGCGTGGTCAAATTTTCACTTTGTAATCGATAACCATTCAATGGCTTTGCATAGCCACACACCCAGACTAAGTTTTGCCATGGACTGGTGGGGTTGATGGTTGCAGTATACGAAATCACTCTCTCTTGCGAATTGTTTAGATAGTCGGTAAGAAAATAGCTTATAGTGCCTTTGCCATCGAATTCGACCCGCGTGATAAGATCTTTTGAAAAAGACTGGCCCTCTTGCAAGTTAGATTGTGGTGGCCAGTGGCCGGTTTCCATATAATATTGTGAGATATCTGTTCTAATAGTTGGAAACGTCATTAACACTTCGGTCACTTTGGCCTTATTTATATAAGTCGGTGTGACTGAAATACTCAACCCTGCAAGCGCGATGACGAGAGTCATAACAGTGGCAATTTCCAGCGAAACCATAAGCCTAAATTGGTCTTTTGCCTGTCTGAGTCGTTTACTAAAATCCATAGTTCAATGTATCGATTGATGGTTACTAAGCTGTTTAACGATGGCTGTAACAATTTATTTCAAAATAGTTTAACTAAATTCAAAATCTATTTACAGCTTTAGACTCTGGAGCATTCGAACAGAGACTTTCAAACAATTTTGTAAATAGCTCTGGTCAATGGTTCTTAAAGACGGCCCCTATCCCAGGCAGCTCACTTCTCAGACTGAGAGTTTCTCAACCAGAACAGGATTCAGAATAAGTATGCGCTTAAATTGGGGTTCAGTTTTGGTTCATACAGTTGCACTAAGATAAGCTTTGCCTCGCTTGAAAATGGAATTGAAGAATGCTAAAGAGCTTCCTTTCGGTAATCGTTTCACTTTGCCTTAGCAGCTGCGTGATGACACCAAAAATGACAGACTATTATGACTATCAATGCGGTGAAACGAGAGTGAAACTGGAATTAAAGAAAGACCAACAGCGTATTGCGTTAAATTGCCGTGGAGCCCATAGTTGTCTAGACGAGGTCGTATTCTTGGTCACCGCAGGCTCGGTGGTTAGCTTGGTTTCAGGTTCGATCGTGTTGATTGGCAACACTTTGAGTTGGATTGAAAAGAAAGCAACCTGCTAATCCACGTGTACTCAAGTCAAACAAATAGCCTTCTTATAATTTTCGCCAATCGGAATTTCGTGATCATTAATTTCAATATCTTGATTTGTGTAAGCGGTGATATGGTTTTTATTAACGATATAAGAACGATGAACGCGTATGAATTGGCTTGGTAGCTGCCGCTCAAAATTATTCATGGTACTTTTTATCACATGATGACCCGTAGTAGTGTAAATTTTTAGGTAGTCTTTTAAACCTTGGACATAGTAAATATTATTGAATACTAATTTCACTTGCCTACGATTCTCTCGCACAAAAATAGCCGGTTGTTGGCGCTTTGTATTGGCATTGAATGAAAGTTGCTGATTTCGAGATGCGTGATTTGCTCTAAACTTTTCGATAGCCTTAAAAAAGCGTGAAAAGACAATCGGCTTGAGCAGATAATCTAAAGCTTCTAATTCAAATCCTTCTAAGGCATAGTCTCGATAAGCCGTGGTAAAGATAACTTGCGGCTTGTCTCGCAGGTTCTGATAGAAATCGGTTCCTTTTAACACTGGCATTTCAATATCGAGAAACATTAAATCGATATGGTTTTCTTGCAGTACTTTTTGAGCTTCGATTGCGCTTGCGCAACAGGCAACAATTTCAAAGTCTGGTAGGTTTTTCAAGTGAGCCGTTATCAATTCACGTGCGAGTCGCTCATCATCCACAATTAAACACTGGTAACTAGGCATGGCGGGCCTCTTGAATATTCTTATTTAAATTGAACAATTGCAAGTCAACACAGAATTCATTTGCCTTATTATTAATCTGAAGGTTGTGCCGAGCGGGGTATAATAAGTCGAGCTGTCTTCGTAGATTCTCAAGACCAATTCTATTGGTATCGCTTGTCGTAGTGCGTTGAGTTGATGGTACGGAGTTTTTGACTTTTATTATAATGTCCTGCTGCCCGGACTTGATGGTAATTTCTACTCGAGCTATATCTATTTCTTCGCGTGCACTGTGCTTACAGGCATTTTCAACCAGGTTAAGCAGCATTAATGGAGCAATTAGGCGGTCCTCGTCGACTGAATTATTAAGTTCAACTGATAGGCGCTCACCGTAACGAATTTTTTCAAGCGCGATATAGTTCTCGATTAATTTAATTTCTCGCTGAATGGAAACAAATGGATCGCTACAACGATAAAGCATATAGTCAAGAATGTCTGACAATTTTTCAATCACAACTGGGGCGAGCTCGGACTTACTAAGAGTGAGTGAATAGAGGTTATTAAGCGTATTGAATATAAAGTGTGGATTAAGCTGATTTTTGAGTGCGGTAAGTTCAGCTTGCTTTTTTTGCTCGCTAATTTGCAATAACCGTTTTTGCTTTGTGTAAAAATCAAACGCAATTAAAATTGCAGCAGGGTAGAGTAACAGAGGAAACTTAGTATAGAAAATATACTTGAAGGCCCAGGCACTGATAGTGCGTTGTTGTAAAGTATACTCGCCAAACAGCTCCAAAAATCGGCGATAAGTTCCTGGGTATGTTGGCTCAATATAGAAATAGCGGATTAATATAAGCAGCTCCGAGCCAAGCAATAACAGCACGGCCATTATAACAAAAAACGAAAGCTTTCTATTTCGATTCAAATATCGCGGGATCAGCCATTTAAGCGCTGCAATTGCAATGCTCATTTGAACGAAAACCTGTGGTCCGATGGTTTCGATTATTTCCCTAACTGTCGTATAGTTTTCCCAATGAGGACCGGTATCTAACAAAAATACCAGTGCCCAAAAGGCTAGATATCCAAAAAAATATTGATGTGATTGTGTCATAAGGGCGAAGACTTCATTCGAGACTAAACAAACTATAGCCGATTTCGACCGAATAGGTCGAGTTAGTCGACCAATCAGTAGAATTCGTCGACCAATATATAGAACCAAGTTAATCCGTGGGCTGTGTGGAAAGACCGATTGATTTGACGATCATTAGATGGGGTTCGTCGATAAACCATGGTCCAATCTAAAAAGCCTGTTACTTTCTCCTGACTGATGAATTGTTCACCCTAGGAGAAGTTTCCATGTTAAGACTACACTCAGAGCGAAATAACTTGGCTCGAATATTATCGACTAAAACGGGATCATCGATTAAAACGGGATCAATGCTAGCGTTATTATTAGTTCTATTTATTATTGCCAATTCAAGTTTCGCCAATGACGGTAAACAAACTAGCAATGTCGTGAATCAAAAAACTTATCAACAAGTGAGTTTATTTCTTGAACGCTACCTTGAGCACTTTAATTCGATATTAAAAGATTCTAGCGACGCACAGGCGTTACAGGGCTCGGCTGAGGATATGAGCTATCCCGCTGTTTGGATTAGTAATAAGGGAAATCGGTTGATTGCAGCACAACCAGATTTTGTAAAACAGCGCAACGCTGGTTTTCTTAATTATCTGGCACAGCAAAATGTTCAGGCTATTCGTTGGGAAAAAATTTCGCTCAAGCGGTTGGGTGAAAAAACTGTCATTGCAAGTAATGTGGCTAACTTGATTGATCATGCTGGTAATGTCACCCAGCGAATTAGTAGTACCTATTTACTTCATCTTGAACAAAACCAATGGCGTATTTTCTCCCGCATACAGCATCCCGTGGAGCATCGCATTAAATCTCTGGATTATTCTAAGTCATATTCAAACTAGGAGAGCAATATGAAAACCCTTATTAACTTTATTCTACTAAATATTTTTTGGATAGCTTTATTGAATCACTCAGCCGTCAATGCTCAGCAAATGAAAGCGGTTAATAAGCATCCTGCGATTTTAGTAACCGGTGCAAGTAGCGGCATCGGTCGTAACATTGCCGAAAAGCTTGCAGCCAACGGCTATCATGTATTTGCTGGTGCAAGAAAAGCCAAAGACTTAGCTGCGCTCAATCAACTTGAAAATATTACTGCTGTGCGGCTAGATGTTACGCTTAATGACGATATTGAAAACGCGGTATACCAAGTTGAACAATCTGATTTTAAGCTGTTTGGTATAGTTAATAATGCGGGTGTCGCCTTATTTGAACCCTTGATCGAAGTGAGCGAAAAAGACCTCGAATTCCAAATGAATGTGAATGTTTATGGTCCTTACCGTGTCACTAAAGCCTTTGCTCCATTACTTATTAAGAATCGGGGCAGGGTCATTAATATTAGCTCTGTTGCTGGGATCACAACTGGTTCAATGTTTGGCCCTTACAGTATGAGCAAGTTTGCACTTGAGGCCTACTCAGAATCCTTGGCGTCGGAACTGAACCAATTTGGTGTGGCAGTCAGTTTGGTCGAGCCTGGAAACTATAATTCAAAGGTGATGGATAACTTACAAAAACGTGAGGCGAAGTTACAGCAAAAAGCTGAGGGCTCATTGTTTAAAGCGCATTACCAACGCATGACCAAGTTTATGCAAGCGGATCGAAGCCGCTATAAGCAACCCGATGAAGTATCAGAAGCGGTAATAAAGATTTTGTCCAGTAGCAAGCCCGATTTACGATATATGGTGGTACCATCTAAGAAAGAAGCGATCTATCCCATTAAACGTAGCATTGCTAAACTAGTCGAACTTAATCATCACCAAGCTTATCGGTTCAAGCGTGAACAACTCATCGAATGGTTGGATGAAGCACTCACAAAAAAGACAACAAAGTAGTTAGCAATTGACATCACTCGTAACAGTTTGGCCGGGTTTTAAACAAGCGAGTAGTAAGCAATTGGTGTAGTATTTAGCTTACGAACTAATCCTGCTGTTACTGAGTGGTAAGATTCGATTAAAAATTATAGCCAAAAAGCCAAATAAGCAAAAATCAGAATTTAAACAATACCAACAAGTAAGAATTGTTATGAATCGAGAATCTCCATCTAATAAAAAAACTGCTTCCAATCAGTCATCGAGTGGCAATCCGATGTCCGAACAAAATCCCAAAGATGCACCGTTGTTATTGTCCTTAATTGAAAAGATGTCGCAAATAAAACCGAATGAACTTAAGTCTACTATCGCCTCATTTTTGATGGTGTTTGTGTTAATGGCATCTTACTTTATATTGCGCCCGGTAAGAGACGCAATGGCGAGTGACTGGACAGACTCTGAAGTTAGTATGCTTTGGAATTTGCAGTTCTTTATCAGTGCAGGCATTGTATCACTTTACGGGTTTGCGATTTCCCGTATTCGGTTCAAAATGGTGGTCCCCGTCGTTTATAGTTTTTTCGCTCTTAGTTTTGTCGGTTTTTATTTACTGGTTCCTCAGCTAACTGATCCAGTGCTAGCAGAAAAATCGTTTTATGTTTGGGTAAGTGCTTTTAGTCTTTTTCACCTGTCGGTTTTTTGGAGTTTTATGGCTGACACTTTTTCATCCGATCAAAGTAAAAGACTGTTCTCTGTGATCGGTGCTGGCGCAAGCTTAGGCGCAATATTCGGTCCTTTGATACCCGCTTTATTTAGCGACAAATTAGGTCAAGATAACTTGATGCTTATTGCTGCCAGTTGTTTAATTCTAGTTGTTCCTATATCCCTGTATATTTATAAACTAAAAATGACCGAGTTACACAATGCTGATGTCAGTGCAGATTTATCTTCGTCGGCTTTAGGAGGCGCATGGTGGAGTGGTTTTCGTTCGGTCATCGGTAATCCTAAACTATTGGGGATAAGTGCATTTATCTTACTGTATGTTTTTATCGGTTCATTTGTTTATTTTGAACAAAAGAATCTACTGGCGGAATTTACTCGGGCAGAACGAACTCAAATTTTGGGAAGTATTGATTGGATTGTGAATACGCTTACTTTTGTGATGGCGTTTTTTGTAACTGGTCGAATCGTCAAAAACCTTGGTATGGCATTTTCCTTAGCGCTTGTGCCATTGTTGTTAGTTTTTGGAATGATTATTTTGGCGTTTGCACCGCTAGTAGTTGTGGTATTAGCCATTCAAGTGGTGAGACGAGCTGGTAACTACGCTGTAATGCGACCGGCGCGAGAAATGTTGTTTACCCATGTCACCAAAGATGAACGTTTTAAAGCTAAACCCGTGATCGACATTGTGGTTTACCGTGGGGGGGATGCTGTCAGCAGTTCTCTGTTTGCGACTTTGACGGAAGGTATTGGGCTTGGGTTAATGGCAGTATCTTTGGTGGGCGCTGGGATTGCTTCTATTTGGACCTGGGTGGCGTTGTATTTAGGCCGAGGTTATCAAACAGAAGAGCGAGAGCAATCTAGCAATGAGAGCAAAACTAGTACGAGTGAATTACCGGTGAGTCATCGCTAAATTAAGAAAGTTATGTATGTATTAATTTTAATAGGGCGTGCAAAATACTGAGTTTAACTCGATTCAGTCGATTCGAGCGTAGTGTTTGCTGTTCTTTCTCGTTTAGATGTAAGCCAGTGGTCGAGCAAGTAATAACCTAAGAGTGTGGTTGTTAATCCCGCGAAAAGTTTAATGTCAACCAAGGCTAATCCTGATAGTGCGCCTAATACAGCCCCTAAAAGCTCTATAAAAACCAATTGCTCACTGATCATGCTTTGAAAAACATATTCCATTTTGGCTGGTGTAAACTGGTTAGCCTTTTGTTTAACCAATTTTTTCAGGTCAAGTTTTTCAATCACGGCAATTAATCGGTCGATAAGCCAATCATCAAGCTGGCCATTGTTAATTTGTTCCTCAATTTTGTCAAAGGCAATCTGGTGAAATTGCTTTAATAGCGGTTGACAGTTTCCAGCCAAAATCAAATGCTCTTTTAATGTATTTGCCCAGTCAATTTTATCCAGTTTTTCAGTCGCTAATTTTTTTAGTAGCTGTTGAAGGTTAATTGGTGAATGTGTTTTATTTTGTGAGTCGGTGCTACTAAATAAAATGGATTGATTTTTGTAGTCAGAAACTAAGGATTTTAGACCATTGAACAAG
Source organism: Kangiellaceae bacterium (assembly GCA_965230525.1). Taxonomy (GTDB): domain Bacteria; phylum Pseudomonadota; class Gammaproteobacteria; order Enterobacterales; family Kangiellaceae. The sequence continues at coordinate 537,810 of OZ246008.1, read as the reverse complement.
GTTTCGCGAAACTCAAAACTAGCGACTAATCTGAATAGATACTTCTTTATATCTTCGTTATCAAAATCGGCTGACCATTTTGCCATTTTCGCTATGCCACGCTTAATGGTATCTTGCTCTTCGATATGGGCGTCTAAAGCATTTGCTAAACCCTGTGCAATATCAGGAATATTTTCCGCGATGGTTCGAATGATGGGTTCGATCATCTGTTGCATTTTGACTGGCTCATTTTCAAACTGAAACGCTAACCACTCAAACCCTTGTTTTAGCAAGTCTTGCGGTTCGATATCATCGACGAACTTGTGCACCATTTTGTGCTGAACTTGATTGAGTGCTGAATTGATGTTGGCTGAATTTTGCGTCAAGTAGAGAGCAATAGATTGTTCGATGAGTTCGATATTCTTTTGCTTATCCAACCACTCAGAAGTACCTTTTCGGATATCACACAGAATTTGACTAATCAGCTTAGAGTTTACCAAATACTCGCGCCATTGTTGGCTGGATAGAAAATTGTCCATCATTGTTTGTGAAAGTTTTTCGGCTAGCTTTTCTTGGTTCTTGGGGATCAGTCCTTGTCTGCCAAAGGCTGTTTTGTAATGCGGCTTAAACAACATTTTTATGGCAATGTAATTGGTAAAATAGCCAATATTGGCCGTCAGGGCGATAGTATAAAAGGCCTCGATCCACTGAGTATGCTGTTGGCTAAAAAGGGAGTCACGACCAAAATAGAAAGCGGTAGCTACCGCAAGCAATATTGGTAGACATAAGATGCAAGTTTTTCTGATTACATTTAGCGACATGCAATAATTCCAAGTGATTAAATCCAAAAGATTAAGCTGCAAAATGCCTGCCAGCGGCGGCTAATCGACGTATTTTCCTAAGTGACTGAAAAATAGTCATAAACTTAATATTTTCTGTGTCGTGTGATGATTAGAATTTAGTAAAATAGTCAATATTGTGGTGTAATTGACCTCAAGGACTTTTTTAGACCTATAATGAATACAAGCCATTTTCAATACGAGAGCTAACCATGACAGATGTTACTAATCGTCAAGCGATTTACGCAAAGATTGCCGAGGTCTTTAGCAAGCACGTTCCTTTTCATAATGTTATTGGCTTTGAGTTTGATCAACTCTCGTTAGAGGGGTGCCGATTAAGCTTTGAGAATAAACCAGAATTAATTGGCAATTTTATTCAGCAAATCTTGCATGGTGGTGTTACTGCAACAGCTCTCGATGTAGTTGGTGGTGCCATGGCAGCGGTCGGAATGATGGACAAATATCCGGATGCCGATGAACAGGAGTTGGGTCGGCGGTTGGCGCGGATTGGTACCATTGATCTAAGAGTCGACTATGTCAGGCCTGGGCGCGGAGAATCTTTTTACGCGAAATCTCGACTGTTAAGAAGTGGAAGCAAAGTTGCGGTGGTTCGAATGGAACTGCACGACGATAAGGACACCTTGATTGCACTAGGGACGGGCACTTACATGATGGGCTAAATGCGTTTAGCTGAATCTCAAATTGTTCAAAATTAAGCCTAGACTATCGGCAATTTAGCAGCGTTATTGGCGACACTTTAGAACTTTGAGTTTATAGACTTCTAGTTAGATAAAGCGTATCGTTAGCTTTTTAAAATGATCGGTCGTTTCCTCGTTTGGTCTTCTTTATCAAACGCTTCAGATTGACTACTTCTGCCAAAGCACAAGAATAAAATTATGACTACTTCCCGAACCGAATTGATTGGATGGGTATTGGCTTTCTCCGCATTTATTTGGTGGGGCTTGGCGCCGATCTATTTCAAGGCTGTTAATCATGTCAGTGCTCTGGAAATTCTTGCTCACCGAATAGTTTGGAGCATTCCTGTTGCTTTATTATTGATGCTGATGCTAAAAAGAAAGGTTGAATTCATTAGTATCCTAGCTAATCGAAAGTTATTTCTTGGTCTTGTAGCAAGCACTTTGCTGATTTCCATAAACTGGTTTATTTTTACTTGGGCTGTCACCCACGAGCAGATTCTTGCAACCAGTTTGGGCTATTTTATTAATCCTATAATGTCGATTGTTATGGGAGTGATTTTACTTGGTGAGCGGCTGGATAAATTACAATGGGCGGCTGTTTTATGTGTTGTGATTGGCGTTGCGAATCAAATTTTTAACTACGGCGAAGTGCCATGGGTTGCGCTTAGTCTGGCTACGTCTTTTGCAATCTATGGTTTTATAAAAAAACAATTGCAAGTCGAGTCTCTCAATGGGTTCTTGGTTGAAACAACTCTAGCTTTGCCGTTTGCGGGTGGTTATATTATTTGGACTCTAATTAATCAAAAGGCGCTATTTCTTAATTTAGATTTATCAACCGACCTACTTTTATTGGCAGGTGGTATCGTTACCGCGGTGCCTTTAATTATGTTTGCCAATGCTGCCCGCCGAATTCCGTTAAGTGCCATGGGATTTTTGCAGTTTGTCGCGCCATCAATCACATTTACTTTAGCCACTCAGGTCTATAATGAGCCACTGAGTACCGCCAAACTGCTCAGTTTTGTTTTTATTTGGATTGGTTTGGCGCTGTATTTGGTCAAGCCGGTCAAACTTCAACTAAACAAAAAAAAGCAACCGATTTAGGCAATAATTCGGGTTCCGTATTCACCGGTTCCATTGGCAACGGCATCAAATGATCCTTGGTGTTTGCCGCTAACGATGGCAATAGTTTCAACCCCTTCAGAAAGTAATGTCATGGCTTCTTCGACTTTTGGGATCATACCACCTTGAATAATTTGCTGCTCAATAAGCAGCTTCGCTTGAGCTCGGTCAACTTGTTTAATGCGCGATTCGGGATCACTTAATTGTTTAAATACAGCTCCTACTTGAGTGGTTAATAGAAGTAACTTTGCTTGTAAGGCTTTTGCGATCTGAACAACGGTGGTATCCGCATTGATATTAAAAATTTTAGCATCTTCTGAGATTCCCAAGGTTGCAATTACGGGAATAACGTCGAGTGCTAATAAACCTTTAAGCAACTCGCCATTAATTGCAGTGACATCGCCAACACGACCAAAATCAATTGGTTGGTCGCCGCCGCCGGAAACCACTACCGGCGGTCGCTTTGTTGCTTGGATCAGTCCTGCCGATGCACCATGACAACCAAAAGCCGGTAATCCTTCAGCACTTAATGCTGATACAAGATCGACGTTTACCTCGCCAACAATGGCCTGCTTAACCACTGTTAAATCCGCCTTTGAAGTAATCCGTCGGCCTGCCACTTTGTTTGGTGTTAAACCATGGCATTCTTGCAAGCGGTTGACTTGCGGGCCGCCGCCATGTAACACCACAATTGCCCATCCTTGTTGCCTGAGTTGTTTAATATTTTTGGCAAGGCCAGAGCTTTCTTGTAAGTCTAATAATACATCGCCACCGACTTTTATCACGGCGATTTTGTCATTGCTATTGTGAGTCATAAAGGCTTCGCTAAACAGTGTTTGAAAAATAAATTGGTAATCGCTTTAAACGCCCCTTGATTAATTTTGGGGCGCTCTAAGCAACTTGGCTTTGTTTCCGTTGGATTATGGCCATAAGCCAGGGTTATCTAAACCGTAATGAGCTGGCTTACCCGTCATTAAGTTAAAGCTTTGTACTGCTTGACCGGCACCACCTTTAATCAGGTTGTCAATTGCGCTGGTCACACACAATGTTCGTTTTCCGGTATCTTCATCAATGCGGGTTTCAATGCTAATTTCAACTCGCGCAGTACCGGAAACTGCGACGACTTCTGCCGCTGCTCCTTTAGGGCGCACATTGGTAAGTAAATGATCAGCATAGTAGTCTTCATAAATTTTTTGGATACTATCTTGATCTTGGCCCTCGGCTAAATCGAGTTGTGATACCGCAAGAATTCCTCGAACTAATGGTGCGGATACTGGTACAAAATCAAGCGAGATTGAAGATGCACCGGCTTTGCCTAAGGTCTGAACAATCTCTGCACGATGTTGGTGGTGGAGTGCCTTGTAGGCTTTTAAATTATTCACTCGGACTGCGTGATGAGTACCTGCTTGAGGTTTTACTCCAGAGCCGGAGGAGCCTGTCATTGCCACCGTTCGAACATTAGTATCATTCAATAATTCAGCGTTTGCTAGCGGCAATAATCCCATCGCGATACCGGTTGCAAAACAACCGGGGCTTGCAACATGTTTTGCTGTTTTAATTGCTTCGCTGTTTAGCTCGGGCATACCGTAAACGAAAGTGCCTAAACGTTCTGCACAGGGATGCTCTGGTGCATAGTCCCGAGTATAGTCGGTTAAATTCTCTAATCGGAAATCACCTGATAAGTCGATAATTCGGACATCTAAATCAAACAATTCCATCGCTACCTTTGCGGTGATAATGTGTGGCATAGCTAGAAAGACAATATCGGCACCCTCAACGCATTCTTGCGGAGTGATATCTTGCATTTTAATATGATCGTAGCCTGGCAAGTTACGATGAACTTGGCTTACCGATTGTCCAATATAATCTTTACTTGAAACTCTTAGTACTTCGACGTCATCTCTGACAAGCATATGTCTTAGAATTTCCGCAGCACCGTAACCGGCTCCGCCAATAATCGAAACTTTTGTTTTACTCATGATAATTCACCTTGTGTCTATTTATTGGTTAATTTTTTGAATTCTTTCTAATTAAAGCTCAATGCGCTCGAGTAGTACACCCACTCTTTGGCCTACGGGGACATTGTTATTTGGGAAGACTATTGCTTCACCGTCGTTTTCAACCGTATAGCTTCCGTCATTTCCATCGGATGCTAGCAGCGTACCTTTTTCAAAGGAGGTAAAGTTTTTAACATCATCATCTAATAAAAGTTTGAAACTCTCATTGGCTTTGATGATTTCTTGTTTGACTTGAAAAACCATATAGTCGTCATTGTTAAAGGGCAAAATTTTCGGTTGCTCGGCACGAATTAAGCGTCGAAGATTTTGGTCGATTCCAGCAAAGTTTTGCATATCGTTTTCGCCAAAAGGTTTTACTTTACCTAATTCAACCGTGGCTGCTTTGGCATGAAAACGATTACTGGAATAATAACTGAAAGTTCCCGCAGGTTGGTTACCAAGTAAAACTGTGGTTATATCTGAGCCACCAAAAAAACTGATATGCTGTTTATCCCAAGGTCTTCCATCAAGATACGGATAGAGTACAAATTTTTCGAATTTTGAGGGGCGTATTGCGGTATGCAAATCAAAGTGATAGCGGATCACTTGGTTTTCGTCTTCAACATTTGTCAAATAAAAATCGGTCACGGCTTTTTCAATGATTTCGGCTCGTCGACATTCATAGTCTAATTGTTCACCGCTGCTGGCTGTTTTCCAACGTCCAGAAAACAATCGATTTAAATTTTGCTCGGCAAACCGTTTACCGATATTCATAGAAGGTGGATTGCCAATGATTAGCATTAGATTAACCTTGACCTTCAATTGATCTGACCAAATATCCTTTACCATTTGATTGACAATTTCGATCGGGGCCGTTTCATTGCCGTGAATACCGCTGGAAATAAGTAAGTATTGATTGCTTGGCTCATTGGGGGTGATTTGTAAAATGCCAATATCATGTAATCTAACTCTCAGTCCATTGGTGAGAATTGTTTGAAATGATTGGTCGATGCCATCCTGCCACTCGCGAGTAAAGGCAAGAAAGTCACCACTTGCATTAAATTGTTGCCAACTTTGTTCTAAATTAGTCATAGAAAAATCTTAGAGGTTGTAGAAGTTGTAGAAAGCGAGTTTTATTCTCGCAACGGAATCTTAACTGTCTGAGCATTAAGGCTGATTATAGCAATCTTGCTGTTGGATCCAAAGCACAGAAAGCTTTTGTAGAAAGCCTTGTTCTTCATGACCGCGATGCGGGCAAAGCAAAGAAATGTTTTCATCTATTAGGAATACTTGTGTTTCCGCCGATATATGGTTTATGGGCGGGTATTTACCGTCGCATAAGCAATTCACCAAACGTTGCTGAATTTCTTTTTCGATTGCTAGCTCAGCTTCAAGCATCAGCTTTCGTGCATCGGCTAGATTGCCCGAGGCTGGTTTACCAAAATTGTTATCGAGTTGATGTCGTTGCTGTCGTAATTGGTTGACAGTGGCTTCTACTTGGTCAATTTCCGCTTGGCTTTGGGTAATCAACTTGTTATCCAGTAGTTGCTTGAACATTTGACTAAACCATAAGCAAAATAACAGCGAGTTTACTCGATACTGATATTTATTTTGCAAAAATAATAATAGTTTTTGAATGTCGGACTTCGCATAAAATGCAGTCGACTTCTGCCAAAAGTCATCAATTAAATCACAGGGGCTAGGGAGTTCGCCGCTTTTCTGTCCGGCAAGAGATGATCCTGACTTTTGCGTCACTCCTGAGGGATTTGCTTGCATTCTACTACTCATAATCAGCTAAAGTTTTAAATAGTCGAGCGCCATATTTGCAAGTGATTTAACACCAAGCTTCATACCGCTTTCATCAATATAAAACTCAGGGGTATGATGCGCCGGAGCGTCTTTGGTTTTCACGCCCTTAGCCTTTCCACCAATAAAAAAGTAAAAGCCTGGAACTTCTTGAGCGAAAAACGAAAAGTCTTCTGCGCCGGTGATGGCATCAATTAGTACCACATTATTTTCCCCAGCTTGCGCGTGCAAGGTCGGAAGCATCTGCTGTACTAAAGCGGGCGTATTATATGTGACAGGATAGGCATTCGACATTGGAATATCGATATCCACTTTGGCATCCATGCTGGAGGCAACATGGGTCGCTATTTTTCTGATCTTAGCGTGGATGTCTTTTCGCATTTCCTCATCGAGTGAGCGGATGGTGCCAATCAGTTCGACTTGCGAAGGAATAATATTAGAGCGAACACCGCCATGAATACTACCAATGGTGACTACGGCAGCTTGCTTTGTTAATGGCATTTGACGGGAAACAATGGTTTGTAAACTATTAATAATTTGTGCCGAAACGACAATAGGGTCAACACCATTCCAAGGTGTCGAGCCATGAACTTGCTTGCCATGTACTCTGATTCTAAAGTCATCGACTGCCGCCATGATCCCACCAGGGCGATAGCCGATAACGCCTACTGGGGTCTTAGAACTTATATGCAAGCCAAAAATAGCGTCTACATCAGGAGACTTGAGCACTCCTTGTTTGACCATAAGCTCAGCGCCACCTTCTTCGCCTTCAGGTGCGCCTTCTTCTGCGGGTTGAAATATAAATTTAACGGTTCCTGGGATGGTGTCTTTGACTTGGGCTAAAACCTCCGCCACTCCCATCAGCATAGCAACATGGGTGTCGTGTCCGCAGGCGTGCATTACTCCAACATTCTGCCCCGCAAATGTAGTTTTGACTTTTGATGCAAAAGGTAAATCAACAGATTCGGTGACCGGTAAGCCATCCATGTCTGCTCTTAATGCCACCACTTTGCCCGGTAAGCCGCCTTTTAAAATACCAACTACGCCGGTATGGGCTATGCCTGTTTGAACTTCCATTCCCAGTGACTTTAAATGCTTTGCAACGACTTCGGCGGTTTTAAACTCGCGGTTGGATAGTTCTGGGTATTGATGGAAGTGACGACGCCACTCAATGACCTTAGGTTCGACTTTGTTGATTAACGGAGTCAGTTGGTGGTTTTCTGCAATCACAGAACTAGCCTGCCAACAAATCGCTAAACAACACAAAATAAAAACACTAGGCTTAATCATTGATGACCCCTTGTCTATATCTGGACTGTCGAGCATACTGGGTTTGGTGACGATGCTCAAGCGATTAGCGCGAAGACTTGCCATCAAATTAGGTGATGACGGATGGAAAATCAACAAACTCAATTTTTACTCACAAGTGCCAAAGGTAGGGTAAAGTTGCGGCGTTTAAGTACTAAGGATTCGCAGCGAGTTTTTGAGTATCGACGACTACCAGAGGTCGCACTGTATCAAGCCTGGTGCCCTGAAAGCTCAAAGGATGTCGCAGATCATGCTGAGCTTATGGCAAATGCTGGATTTTGCCAAGCAGGACTTTGGGAGCAATGGGTGATTGAAAATTCATCGGCAAAAATTATCGGTGATTTGGCGATTGGTGTTGATCCAGAAAATCACCAATTGGCGGAATTGGGTGTCGCATTGGATCCAAAATTCCAAAAACGGGGCCTTGCAAACGAAGCGCTTAGTGTTGCTTGTGATTGGCTTTTTAAGCAAAAACGATTACATCGAATCGCCGTTACTATTGATCCTCGCAACACCGCGAGTTTAAATTTGTTTACCAAATTAGGTTTTCGCCAAGAAGCCCATCATATCAAAAATTGTTTTTTCAAAGGTGAATGGTGTGACGAAATTGTCATGGCCGTTTTAGCCAATGAGTGGAATAAGCAACTGAGTTAACAGCATTAGGCAATATTCACTTTTGTTAAATGCAAAAAATTAATCGGTAAGGGTTAAACTCCGATCTGAGCTTGACCAGCTGGCCATCCAATTCGACACTGTCGCCTTTTAGTAATACCACTTGCCAAAGCCCATTATTAAACTGAGCCAGAGCAGGTTCAAGGTGAGACGCTATGCTTGCTAGCGTCGTTTGGTTTAACTGTTTGACGACTTCCGAGATTAGACTTAATTGTTGCAGCGATTTATTGGCAGAGGCGGACGCTTGAGCTGCCATTGAAGGAACGAAAGATTCAAAATCAATGCTTTCCAGTTGGGATAGCAGCTCGTCAGCGCAAGACCATTCGAATTCAACTTGTAAATAGAATAGCCCAGCGCTAACTATGGCAATTCGCTGCTCCGCGGTTAATTGAGTTTGCTTTAAACATGTCATTAGTTGATGGTTAAGTTGCGTGACTTTTTCGTGCCATGCCTGTTTATCTTCTAAGACTAAAGCTTGAGAGATGGTTTGCAACAATCGACAATTGGCAGTTAGCCAATTAGCAATCGGGACATAATGATGTACTTTTGATTCTGCTAATCGATTTAGCTTGGTACGTACTGAATGTTCGATAATTTGGGCTTGCTTTAGTGGCATGTTGATGACATTTGCGGCATCAGCTAATTGGTATTTATAACTAATCAGTACGCCATTGCCTACGATGTTAGTTCGAGCGAGCGACTCTCTACAAATAAGAGCCGTCAATAACTGCAATTCGGGCTGCTCTAGTTCTTGATGCAGAGTCGATTGGTCAAAGCTATTATACAAGCTTGCAAGCGCATAAACCGGCTCTTCTGTGATTAGTCGCTGACTATTGTTTTCTAGTTGAGTCACTAAATAGTCAATCGATTGCTGTGCTACTCGATTGAGTTGACCGGTATATAAATAACGATCTGCCTGGAGTAAGAGCTCTGCAATCAAACAATTGATCAGAATGGGTTTAGCAAACAGTGTTTTTTGATGTGGTTCTTCAGGCGTTCGCATCGGCATTATTAAACCGCCTTGCAGAGCATCAAATTCAAGTTGTAAACAAAGCGTTTGGAGGCGTCGAGAGCACTCATCGACTTGCTGCTTGGGGGCCATAATTGATTGAGCGGCGAGCTCGGTTAATTGTTGAAAGATAGCATTGATGCAATATTCGATTTGTTCGGTTAGCCTATCGTCTACGCTTGAATTTATATATTCGACTTCGGCTAATTCAGTTAACCAAGTAATGGGATCTTGTATAGGTTCTACGGAGTAATCGCTTGGAGGCATCTATTGAGAGGGCGGGCGAGCACCTAAAGGCTAAAATGATTGCCTATTATGAGCTTTTTGCGCGTTGGCAGCAAACTAGGTTTCGACCTTTTTCTTTGGCTCGATAAAGTGCTTTATCAGCTCGTTCAAAAACCGCTTTTGTGGTGTCGTCATTTTCAAATTCCGAAATTCCAAAAGACATGGTTACAGGCACTGCTTCGCCTTGATCGAGAAATTCTAATTTAGAAATTGCCGAGCGTAATTTATTGATTGCGCGAGTTGCATCAACAATGGCCGTTTCTGGCAATAAGATCACAAATTCTTCACCACCGTATCGAGCAACAAAATCTGATTCTCGAACCCCTGATCCCAAATAATGAGCAATTTTAGTGAGCACAATATCCCCAAATGCATGCCCATGTTTGTCATTAACTTGTTTAAATAAATCAATATCACCAACAACTAAAGTCAATGCATGACGATAGCGTCGCCAGCGATTGTATTCTTGAGTAAGCCGTTCGTTATATGAATAGCGGTTAGGTAAACCAGTTAACGGATCGGTTTGTGCTCTAACCCGTTGTTCGGCCAAATCGTCCTTAAGGCGTGTTGCTTCGTCTTCGGTGGCTCTCAGTTGTTCAGTAAGTTTGTCCATCTGAGAAACCAATGCTTCGCTGCTCGCTTCTTGTTTAATACAGTACTGGTTAATTTGATTGACAATATTATCCATATGACTAAGCAGACTTGATTTAGCATCATCGATTGTTTGTGAGCCCGATAAACTGTCTCTCATGCCAGAGATATTAGTATTTAAATCTAAACTGAGTTGCTTACTATCGCTGCTGGAATCTTTACTAAACTGAAGTGTTTGATTGATAAAATCATTTACTCGAACGATGCGGCTATTTAAAGTTTTTAAAAATTTCTCAAACTGAACGTGCTCTTGGTCAGAAACCTCAATAAACGCATTAGTGATCATTTCCAGAATGGATGAAAGTTGATCGAGCTTGTCAATTTTATTGATTTCATCTGTTAGCGCTGTAGCCACGGTAGAGTAACCATCCATGCTTGATAATTGATCAATCAGTAATTGCAACGAGTCCTTTAGTTTTTGTGGTAATTCAAATTCCATCCCGACGCGTGGAGCGCTTGATTTACTCTGGCTATTATCCGAAGCCGTCGATTGAGCCGAACCTGTTTGTTGTTCGCTACTTGCGTCATCGGAAGGTGACTTTTTAGAAAATAATCCAGAGAAGAATCCAGGCTTTTTGTCATTTCCGGCTGATTGCTGGGTGGTTGACTCAACTTCCGAAATATAACTATCGATAACTTCCGCAATAGAGTTCATGATTGCCGCAGCGTCATCAGCTTGAGTCGATTTTTTTACCGATTTAAGGTTCTTTTTTAAATCTTTAGGTAATGGCTTTTTGAGCAGTATATTAAGTAGGTCGATTTTATTATTAGCAACTTCAATGGATTGATCTTCTTCATCATCCATCGTTCGTAAAATATTGCTGATCTGATCGACATTCGCCTTTATTTCATCAATCGGTTGTTCATCTTTAATGTTCTTGCGTAGTTGCTTTAAGGATTTGTCCAGATCATCTGAGTGGCCAAGCCCGACATAAGTTAATCGGCTCAAGCATCGTTTTAATTCTGCGCAGGTAGCGAGCAGTTGCTCGATATCATATTCAGAAAGATCGCTTGAGTCACTCATGATCAATTAAGAAAGCTTTTGGGAATGGCGCTATTCTTGTGCGCTGTCTGTTCGTTGTTGGACTGAGCTAAGAGCACTTTGGGTAAGTCGTCCGGCAGCTCAATTTCCATCGCCACCGGTAGGTGGTCAGATACCCCAAGATCAAGAACTTCACTTTTGATTATTTTGAGGTTGTCACTAACCCAGATCTGATCAAAGCAGTGTTTAGGGTTCCATCTTGGAAAAGTAGGGTGCTGCTTGCGGCCTTGTTTTACCTTTATGCCTAACTTAGAGAATTCGTCGGAGACTTTGTCACTCGGGCAGTTCATATCGCCCATAATAATAAAGTAAGGAATATCTTTCACCAGCTCAGCGATATATTGCAGCTGTAGTTTACGAGCGTTGTGGCTAAGCGAGAGATGCACCGATAACACCAGCACTTGTTTGTCGCCGGACCCAAAGGTTACCTCCAGTGCACCTCGGCCTGGAATTCTTCCGGGTAGCTTGTGATGGATTGCATGGGTGGATGCAAACTTTGAGAGAAGACCATTTGAATGAGCAGCTAATCCGGCTACCCGTCGATTTTGTTGCTGATGAAAATGGGGAAAACCGCCTTCGTTTGCCAAAAATGCAACCTGATTAATAAATTGAGAACGTAAGCTGCCACCATCGACTTCTTGAAGAGCGACAATATCATAGCTAGAAATCCAGTCTGCCGCCCGGCGTAAGTTTTGCGCGCGTTTTGAGTCAGGAAGAAAGTGTCGCCAGCTTTGGGTTACGTAGTCGCGGTACCCATGGCTATCGATGCCTACCTGTAAGTTGTAGCTTAATAGTTTTAAGCGCTGATTTTGTCTAAATGCACTGATAGCAAAACCTCTCTCAAGTGACTAATTGCTGAGTCACTTTTTCTCGTTATAACGCAGTTATCATTTGCGAATCATGGCGATGCTGAAGTTAGCAAATAATCAGCTATTTCGACCATTCTTTTGGAGGTTTTCGCTTGATTCGCTTCGATTTTATAAGATTCATTAATAATAATAGTCGGAACTTGGGCAATTGAAAATAATTCTGCTCGTTTTTGATAGTTTTTTTCAGTTGCCCATAATCGGCTCATATCAAGTACCGGAAATTCCTCGAGTTGCATGGATTCATGTAACCAAGCTTTATTATTTTCAAAAGAATCGAATACGCTGCAGTCCGCTAAACACGCTTGATACAGGCTAGCTAAGCTCGGTAAATTGGGTTGTTCAGACAATTGCGCCATTATTGACTGTAAGTTTGCTTGATGACGCCAGCTCGAACGTGCGATTAAGGGAGTCCGTCGTACCGTAACTTCAGGGTGTTGCGCTAAATATTCTTGTAGCGCCATTTCAACTTGATAGCAAGATTGACAGCCGTACCAATAGAAAATCTCAATTTGAGTGATGGATTCTAGTTGGTTTAAATCTGTTTGCTCTTGCAAGTGAGTCTTTACTAGCTTTGTGTAGTCAGTATTTAAAACAAATTCTTCCTCGCTTTCTTGTGCTAACACGGTCTGGCTTAATCCGCCGATCAGCAGAGCACTAAAAAATAGGCCTAGCACCATCAAACGAAGAAAAACTCCGTTGGTCTTTTCGGATGGCTTTTTGAAATAAGTAACGGCGAGCGAAGGGGATAGCAGCATTGTATAAAAGTCCTAATTAAATAGTTGAATAAACTGATCACTAAAATTCAGCTTATAGTAATCTTTTTGGGGTGTTTTTGGTTAAATTTCAAGCAATAAAAAAGCGACTCATTGGTCGCTTTTTTATAGGGTGAGCGCCTCGAGTGGCGAATCACTATTATTTTGGCTGGTAAAAAGCCTGCAATGGTTTAGTGTAAACCAGCTAAATAGTTAGCTAAGGCAGTAATTTGCTCATCACTCATTTTAGCAACAATATCTCGCATTACACCGTTTTCGTCATTTGCGCGCTTGCCATCCCGAAAAGCTTTAAGGGTGGTAACAGTGTACTCAGGATGTTGGCCACCAACGGCAGGAAAACCAGCTGCGGCCATGCCGTAGCCTTGTGCGCCGTGACAGGCGATACAAGCGGGAATATCACGGTCAGCATCACCACCACGGTATATTTTTTGAGCTAATTCTACATATTCTTTTTTAACGCCAGTGTGTTGAACTTTTTGAGAAGAATAATACGCGGCAATGTCAGCCATATCTTCTTCACTTAGCATACTAGCCATTGGGTACATGACGGCATTATCTCGTGCTTTGCTTTTAAAGTCTTTTAATTGCTTGATAAGATATTTTTCCGATTGACCTGCAAGCTTAGGGTTCATGCCTAATGCACTGTTACCATCCACACCATGACAAGCCGCACAGGTGGCTGACTTTTCTTGACCTTTTGCAGCATCGCCAGCTTGAATCTGGCTCGAAAACAACACGGCTAATGCCAAGCCTATGATTTTTCTCATTATTTTACCTTTTTCAATAAATTTAAGTTAGACGGGTTAAACGCTGAATTAACAACCAACGGCACATTTAAACTTGCCTTGAAACATTCAATCTCTTTATACTTAACGACCGTTTACAAGATTGCGTGAATTATATACCTAATTGCCAAGGTTTTCCTAGTAGATTAGCGATAGACAATGGCGTATTGACTATTCCGATAATATGACTAAAAAAGCCGACAATCCATTTCGAAATTCACGCTACCTAATGGGCGCAGCTAAGCTCGACCAATTACCGCCGGATGAAGGCATCGAAGTCGCTTTGGCTGGTCGCTCAAATGCTGGAAAGTCAACTGCACTCAATGCTATTACCGATCAAAAGAATCTAGCCAAAACCAGTAAAACACCTGGCAGAACTCAATTGATAAATCTATTTATGATTGATGAATCACATCGATTGACCGATTTGCCGGGTTATGGCTTTGCCAAAGTTTCCAAAGATCAAAAGGCGCAGTGGCAGCAGACATTGAGTCGATACCTACAAGAACGTCAATGTTTAAAAGCTTTGGTGGTTTTTATGGATATTCGTCATCCGCTCAAGGAAACGGATAAGCAAATGGTGCAGTGGGCCGTGAGTGGAAATATTCCAGTTCATGTGGTGTTGAGTAAAGCGGACAAGCTTAAAAGTGGCGCGCGCAAAACCGCGCTGCTGAATGCCAACAAACGCTTAGATCGCATCTCTACTGAAATAACCAGTCAACTTTTCTCTGCGACACATAAAATTGGACTAGATGAATTGATCGCAAAAATTGCATCCTGGTACCCTTTTGAATCCTGTGATTCACAGTCCGTAGCTTCTAAAGTAAAAAGCGCCTAAGGTCCCAACGAAATGGAAGATGTTGTTGATCAATTACGTGAAGTTTCTGTTGCTACTGCAAGCTATATGGCGTTGCCAGAAGAAGATGACTTAGTACTGGTTGAAGAAGAAATCTTATTACCAATTCCGCGTGAAATGCGTTCGTTTTTGTTGCAAGTGAGTGATGTGATTTATGGCAGCATTGAACCTGTGACGGTTGCCGACCCAGGTGCTCACACACACCTACCCGAAGTGACAGCTAATGCTTGGGCCATGGGTTTACCAAGAGATCTGCTCGTTCTCTGTCAAGCGGCAAACAGCTATTACTGTGTCACTCAAGAAGGTGAGGTAGTGTTGTGGCAAGATGGCCAAATTTGCGAGGAAACATGGGAAGATGTATGGGATTGGGCGGAACATGTTTGGTTACGAAGTTAAGTGCTTGTTCCACCTGATAGATCCTGACAATCAATCTTCAAGAATCAGTATTAAATAAAACGTCTTCAAAGATCCAGCTTCTACAATCGATAATCTACTAAAGTGTTATTGTTTGACTCGCCAACCGTTGGTGTTTGCTAATCTAATCTAAATCTTGCAGAACCAAACTTTGCAGAACCAAATCTTGCAGAACCAAGCAAACACAGTTGATGAATCCTGCGAGTATTGCCACCTTAAACCAACATCAGTAATAGCGCTCTTCAATCCGTTGACAAAAAGCAACTAAAGAAGGAAAGCTTTTCGCTATTTGGTTAAATGGATTATCAATTTCAACACTGATAAATTCTGCGAGTTGGCCATAAGCCGCCGCATCCAAAGTAGTTGGTTGATCGCCAAAGAAAAAATCCTTATCGCCCAGCAACGCGCTCAGTGACTCGAGTGTGCGTCGCATCGCATGTTGCAGTTCTTGATCGCTGTGTTTTGCTGTGCCTTGTCCTTTCAGCATTTTTAATACTTGTTTTCGAATAATATAAGGAACAAGCCATTTTAAGGGCAGTGGCAAATTTGCAAAAAAGCCTTGCTTTAGTTTGGGCCAGGTATCTTCTCTGGCCCAACGAGAATAAACCAAAATAAAATAGAGATTCTCATCCAGCGACTTAGTCACTAAGTAGGCCGTGGCTTTTTGTTCCTCGGATAATTGCGTATCAAGATCGTTACCCTGGGATTGCGCTGCTTCAATAATCCATTGTGAATCGGGGATCAGGCTATCCTCAATTTCAATAAAGGGAAGTTTGCCTTTAGGCGCGCGGCGTAAGTTATTGTCGCTGACAATGGTTGTGTACTGAACACCTGCCATTCGATAGTAACAATCCACTTTTAATACAAATGGGCTAGGATCAACCACACCAAAATTATTACCAAAGCCAAAGAGTTTAATCATAAATAATCCGTTGTGAGAATGAGATAAGAACGGATTAGTTTAATTGGTAGCTCCTGACAGCTTAGTGTCAGGAGAGTAGCCAAAAAAATAATTTCAGGAATGGCGCCAGTCAGCTGTTGGCTAAACAGCGATTAGGTGCAAGCATTCTAAAATGCGGTTCACTGATTTAATCGGACTACTTAAATCAGCTTGGCTCAATGCTTAGGCTTAAATAATGCCGCATCCAGTATCGACCATAAATGAATGATCCAACCCAACCATAGCACCCATAAAATACCTGCGAGCACAAATTGGACTATCGCTAGAAGTAATCTTCCTTGCAACAGCTGCCCTAAACCTGGAATGAAAAAGCTAGCCAATGCCGCAATAACGTTTCCACCCGAACCTTGTCCTGCCATAATATTTGTTCCTCTTTTAGTCGTTTGTAAATTCGTTGCCAGAAACCGCAACATCATTAAAGCCCCAACGCATTCTTAGATTAAACCATCACTAAAAACAGTGACTAGAATAACATAGCTACTCACTGTAGACTAAAGTCTAATTGTAACGATTATAATCTATTGGTATTCCCTAATCTCATGACTAATAACTCGATCGATTCAAAATTACCGAATGTCGGTACTAGCATATTTTCTGAAATGTCTGGTCTCGCCAATAAGCTTTCTGCGCTTAACTTATCCCAAGGTTTTCCGGAATTTGAAACGCCGGCGTTCTTAAAAGAAAGTGTTCACCAAGCCATTTTGGCCAATAAAAATCAATATGCGCCTTCCCAAGGGCTACCCGAACTGCTTGCTGAAATAGCTAAATTGACAAAGAGCCAGTACAAAGTTGATATTAAAGCTAACGAAATGGTGACCATCACGTCAGGCGCGACTGAAGCACTTTTTGTTGCTTTTCAGGCATTAATCAACCCCGATGATGAAGTCATTATTTTTGACCCTGCGTTTGATTCCTATAAGCCAGTGATTGAGCTGATTGGTGGTCGTTGTGTGCATATTCCACTGCAGTCACCAGAATATGCCATTGATTGGCAGCAGGTCGAATCAAAAATAACTTCAAAAACAAAACTAATTGTTATTAATTCACCCCACAATCCAACCGGTACTTTATTAAGTGATCATGACATGCGGCAGTTACAACAACTTGTAATTGAGCATCAGCTTTATTTAATCAGTGACGAAGTATATGAGTACATGACCTTTGATGGGTTAAAGCATCTAAGCGCTTTACTCTATCCGCCATTATTTGAGAGAGCATTTGTCATTTCAAGTTTTGGTAAAACCTACCATTGTACAGGGTGGAAGATGGGTTATTGTATTGCGCCCAAAGCGCTCACCGATGAGTTCAGAAAAATTCATCAGTTCGTAACTTTTAGTAGCTCCACCCCTTTTCAGGCAGGCATTGCGAAAATGTTAGCTGAGTCGCCTCAGCATATTGACGCTTTGTCGAACTTTTACCAAGAAAAACGAGATGTACTTGTTAAAGCACTATCAAATTCAAAATTTAAAGTGCTGCCTTCTTCTGGCACCTATTTTTTGCTCGCCGATTACAGTGAAATATCTGATCTAAATGATTATGAATTTTGTTATTGGATGGCAAAAAAGATCGGTGTGGTAGCAGTACCACTAAGTCCGTTCTATGAAACACCAACAAAAGATAAAGTGATTAGACTTTGTTTTGCGAAACACGATCAGACATTGCAAGAAGCAGGGAAACGTATGAGTTGTTTGTGATGGGTTGGAGGGCTTTACTAATCTTGCGATAACTTGCAACTGACAGTTTGTTATCCATGGTCAATGTCGTTCTTCGCAAGCTAGCTGTTCTAAATCAAACCCATGCATGATACTCTGAATAAATTATTAGTTTTTAATTTTTTTACTAATTAAATTTCAGAAATCTTGAATGGAGTTAATCTGTAAATGATAGAACAATCCAAAATTGAGTCAATTCTAAATCAAATTACGGAGGATTCTAAAAAGTTAATCGGCCAAGGTCACGTCGCGGACTATATTCCTGCTTTGGCCAAGGTCGATCCTAACCAGTTTGCAATTGCGATTTGTGATCTTGAGGGTAACCAATATTGTATTGGAGATTACCAGCAGGCGTTTTCAATTCAAAGTATCAGCAAGCTTTTTACCCTTATTCAAGCAATTCAACTCTATGGCGATGAATTGTGGGACTCTGTTGGTCGAGAACCATCCGGGCAGCGATTCAATTCGTTAGTACAACTCGAAACCGAACAGGGACGACCGCGCAATCCATTCATTAATGCAGGGGCAATTTTAGTCTGCGACAGATTAGAGTCACGCTGCGATTCACCTAATTATCAACTTACCCAAATGCTCAAAGAATTATCCAATAACGATAATATAAGAGTTGATCAAAATGTTGCGCTTTCCGAACTTGAACATGGCTCGAGAAATGCGGCCATGGCTTACTTAATGCAAGCGTTTGATAATATTGAAAACTCAGTCGATAGCGTTTTACAAAGCTATAGCCATCATTGTGCCATTGAAATGAGTTGCTTGGATCTTGCAACCGCTACCCTTGCTCTCGCGAATCAAGGTAAGACCCTAGCGGGCAACCGAATTCTGAGTAAGCAACAAACTAGAAGAATAAACGCACTGTTAGCAACTTGTGGACTATATGATGAAGCCGGAGACTTTGCATTTAAAGTTGGTCTGCCAGGAAAAAGTGGTGTTGGTGGCGGTATAGTTGCAATTTATCCGGGACAATACACAATCAGCGTGTGGTCCCCAGAACTAAATCAAGCCGGTAATTCTTTAGCAGGTAGCTACGCTCTTGAGCAACTAAATAAAGCGCTAAATTTTTCTATTTATTAAATGGAAAGCATCGGCGGTTTTATTTAAAGCGTTACACTTGCTATCCAACCAATGAAAGGTGCCTATATAAAGAGTCCGCATTCGACTAACATTCTATTCAAAGAAAATTTAACAGCGTATACCGAGATTTCTGAAACTTGACTATAGCGTCTTGCTTGTATAAGTTAGTCCGACTTTAAGAAGGAAAAAATAAATATAACTAGGAGGTTTACTTTGACTAAATATCTTTTATCTATCTTACTCTTCATTCCCTTTTATTCATGGTCTATTGAGCCTTTGAAGAATAATCAGGGGTATATGCTGGTCGTATTGAATGTTGAGCAAGGGTATATTCCAGAATTTGTTACAATCTCAGAAAGCGGTGCGTTCGGCGATACGGTCAAAATGGAATCTTTGTCAGTTAATGCGAACTTTAGATTATTTGCCGTGGATGCGGGTACTTACACATGGGAACGACTCTATTTTACGAAGCGACACTATATCGACCTAGAAGATCGGGAGTTCACCGTTAAGGTTGAGCCCGGTACAATAAGTTATGCAGGTCATTTGTCTTTATATTCCGAAATGAATGCCTCACAAAGTGAATTCTTAGGTGGCGCAAGAATTTACTACAATAACCGATCTAGCCGTGCACTTTTTTATTTGGAGCTTAAGTACCCAGAATTACTGAAACAATATGAGTTAGTAAACACCAGTGATGAGAATGATGATTTTATTCCCTTTGCGAGATCTTTGGAGAATAAAAATGCTGAATAATAGGATTGTCTTTCTCGTTTTAGCTCTTATCTTATCAACTGAATTATTTGCATCGATAAGTCGGGATTTTTTTAGAAATCCAAATATTTTCCCTCCACAACTGAATAGCTCTGGTTCCGCAATGCTTATCAAAAAGGCAGATGCTGGGTCATACAGATTAGTTGTGATGAATACGAAAACCAAAAAAGA
This sequence comes from Kangiellaceae bacterium, assembly GCA_965230525.1. GTDB lineage: Bacteria > Pseudomonadota > Gammaproteobacteria > Enterobacterales > Kangiellaceae. Next base: position 517,998 of record OZ246008.1, on the reverse strand, counting down.
GTATGAAGTCACCTCTCTGTCACAACGCTCTCGATTTACAATCACAGATATACAATGGATAGATGATAATACTTTCAGCTATCACAAATATCATTCGCATCGAGGTGTAAAGCTGTTTGTGTATGACCTATCGAAAGATTTTGAAATTACCAATCGAGTCATGTTAGAAAACACTTTAGTCTTTCACTCGCTTGCAAGGCAAGAAGATCGTTTTATTGCCGCTCGATATAAGTATCGTCAAGCGGAGCTGTTTAGAATCAACCTGAAAAACAGTGACCTCGATGGCCAATTTCGAAGCAAAAAGAAGATCAATAAAGGGCGCTTAAAGGAAGGTGAGTGGTTGCTTGGCTCTTCAGGGAGGCCGAATGTTAATTGGGGCCAAAATGATGGTAAAAATAAGGTTTATGTTCGGAAAACTAGAAAGAGTGGATGGAAACTTATTTGGGATAACAGTATTGAGACGACCTTTATTCCAATCAAATACATAGAAGACGAAAGAACCTTGATTGTCGTTTCTGATAAAGATGATGGCTATAGAAAACTTTACCAATTTGATGTTGATAAAGAGGAATTCAAAGGTGTTTTATACCAGCGAAAAAGCACTGATCTAAAAGGAGTTATCACAGATTTTTATGATGAGAAGATTATCGGCTATACCTATGTGCAGGGTGGAGAAATTAAGCAAGTATATTTAGAGGATCTCGGTAGCATCGAAGCAAGTGATGAGGGGAAGGCGAGTAAGAGTTATATTACAGGGTATAATGAGAATAAAGACAAAATTATTTACCTAACGGGTTCAATTGATGAACCTGGACAATTCTTCTTGTTTGATAGAAGTTTAGGGGAAAAAATTGAACTTGGAAAAGTAAGACCTTGGCTTGATAAATACAAATTGGGTCGTAGTAGTGTAATACGTTCATTGTCCTCAGATGGACTGGCTATTGAATCATACTTGACTGTGCCAACTGATTCACAAGCTAAAAAGTTTCCGCTGTTGGTTATTCCCCATGGTGGACCTCTGGGAGTTCAAGACACTCGCCACTTCTCTTCGGAAATACATTACTTCGTTCGTAAAGGATTTGCAGTTCTAACACCTAATTATCGAGGCTCTGCTGGATACGGGAAGAAGTTTTTAAACAGTGGCAAGCAGCAGTGGGGGAGGCTTATTGAAGATGATATCGAGTCGGCTGTTGAAGAAGTTGCCAAGCTGGACAATATTGATATTAACAAGACCTGTATTTTCGGAATAAGTTACGGGGGCTACTCTGCATTAATAAGCGCCATTAGACGACCTGATTTATATAAGTGCGCAATCTCTTATGCTGGAGTCACAGATATTTCGTTACTATTTTCTCAATCTGATAAGGCCAAAGATAAAGAAAGTCGTAAGATGTTAATTGATATCCTAGGTAATCCCGACGAGTCACTTGAAACGCTAAAGCAGTACTCGCCTATTTATCGATTGGAAGACCTGAAAATTCCTATATTTATCGCTCAAGGTGGTAGAGATCGAATTGTTGATGAGGAACACTTTTTCAGAATGCGCTACCTAATGAATAAGCTTGATATGCCATACAAACATCGGTATTTCCAAAACGAAGTACATGGATTTATGAATCTAGGAAACAAAATTAATTTCTTCAATGAAGTTAGTACGTTTGTAAAGAGACATACTCAATAGTGCATTCTTATCAAACCTTTTTGCAAAATGAAAACTGAATTCTTAAGGAGCGAAGTAAGTTAGGGTTAAGGTTTTTATTGTCGATTGACTCTTATGTTTTTGTTGACGATAAAAGACATGCCTGTTGAGCAAAGTAATTGTATGATAGAGAATGATTTTTTGGCAACCGTATAAATATAAAATAAAGGAAATTAAATGAGGTTGAATTCAAAAATTCTATTTAAAAGTATAGCTCTTTTATGCGCCACGCTGGTTTTTTTAGTGTTGCGAGCAGAAACTAATAATAGTGGGTTTACTGTTGAGCAATTGAGGCAAAAATGCACCTTTCCCGTATTTAATGAAAATGAAGAAGTGTCCGCTTCAATTTCTGGAGATAGTTTCCACTTGGCATTTCAGTTTGAAGGGGATGGTTTTTATGGGCGTACGGCTTACCGAGAAAAAACTAAATCATTAAACGGTAGAAGCACATTAGAAGACAAGCTAATTAACTTGGAAAAGGATTATGAAAAAAATCACTTTGATCTCTATGATGATATCGATTCGTTCAAAAAATTTATAACTATAGAGGGCACCACATTTAGACTTTATATTGCCAATACTGGTTTTGATGGTAAAAAAACGCAAACTATTGGTCGATTATTTACCGTAGAACGAGATGAAATCGTATTCTTTCAAATAACGCGATTCAATTTGTATAGTCAAAGAGACATGGAAGCCGATCTAATCAAATTTAGGAATAAGTGCTCTTGAAAGCCGTAAGGTAGTGTTTAAAAATCTGTGTTACTTCTATAAACCTCCTAAATTAGGCCCGTAGGTAGGATTGATTTTAATCGCGGTATGTTGGGGTAAAAATCATTAACTCGGTAAGTTGGACTAAATTGTAGGTTGGCTGGTGAGCTTTGCGAACCCCAACAACTAACGTTAAACACAGTTTGGTATGTAATGCACTTGACCCCTTAAGTTGTAGAGAGGTGGCGATAGGAAATCGGCGCAGTATTTGAAGAATCATTTACACTGACCCCATTGATTTAAACGGAAGGGATCATATTTATCAGGTTGATGGTCAATATAGTGATTTTGTTTTGTTCTATAACCCTACTGTTGGCATTCTAACCGATGGACTTGAAGCGTTACAGGATCAAGGGGCATTTGAGTCAGGAGTAGGCTATACAGCACTTGCAATGGAACTAGGTGTTGCCATGATAAATACGAATGCTGCTGGTAAAAATGTCCGGTTTATTGGGCATAGTCAAGGAGGTGCTATTACCGCTGCTGCGAGTCGTTTTGCTTTTGATATGGGAGGGAAACCGCTCTCTAATATCAGAATTGCACTACATGGAGCGCCAATTAATGATAAGTTTGCTGCTCAATCGTTTAACCGGTTTGGTATGTCTTCTGGATCGTATGCTTTTAGAGCACAAAAATTAGATCCAGTACATAAAATCGGCGGTGGAAATGGGAGCCTTTGGACTCGAATAAGATCTTTAGGTCAAGTTATAAATTTATTTAGAGACCGAACTCATAGTCCACATACTTTGCCATGTAAACCAGATCCTAAGGCTACTTGCTAGAGAGGTTAATAGTGAAAAAATTAATGATAAGCAGCGCACTCGTTTTTATTTTTGGTTGCGCTTTTTCATCGGAAAAACATATGAATGAATCTTTAGAAAAAAATGAGTTGAGCTTTTTGTATGATGATAATAAGCAAATAGGTTTCTCAGTTCCTAGCGGAGGAGTTAATATTATTTCTCCAGCCAAGGCGAGTTATAGCAGCTTCACCAGCTTGGATATTGACTCTAGTGCTCAAGGCTTAATTTGGCTTGCTAATATTACGTTTGAGCGAATTAAAGAAAATAGGATTAGCGGAAAGTATTCGCTTCGCTTAGCCGCAGCTAAAATTGATGAACGATTTGAGGAGAGACTTTCAGGGGCGAGCTCTTTAAAAAATTACCAAATTTACCGCTATAAGCAAAAATATGGAATTGACAGGGAGTTTAAGGTTGTTCAGGTTGGGAATTATTCATGGGTTACACGTGAAGGAAGAAATGGTAATCAGTTGGTTGTAAGTGCTTTTTTAGCTTTAGACAGTCGCCATTACTTAGTATTTAGTTTTGAGTATTTAGGTGATGATCAAAAAGAAGTTGAAAAGCTACAGAAGATTGTGAGCTCGACTTTAGAGTCCTTTAAATTGAAGGATGTTTGAGGTTGAAGAGTAGAATATAGTAGGGACGACGCTGGGGGTCAGATCTTGATATTTACTATTTTTACTTGATGTTTAATTTATAGTAGAGAAAGGCGTACCCAAAGCCCTAATCAATGGGGTCAGAGTAATTGATTTTACTAAAGCTAGAGAGTATAGTGACTTTGAGTAATCTTTCAGAGCGTTATTATGGCCCGACTCCCTCGACTCAACTTACCTGGTGTTCCGCAACATGTTATACAGCGGGGAAATAATCGTGAAGCCTGTTTTTTTGAAGAGCAAGACTACAAAGTCTATTTATCAAAGAAAAAAGGGGGTCATGTATATTGTAATAGATATATCGGCATGACATACTATCCAGCATGCCAAGACCACTAAGACTAGAGTACGAAGGTGCTTTTCACCATGTCATGAATCGGGGGCGCAATCGCCAGACGATTTTCCATGATGCCGATTATTTTGAAGCCTTTCTAACCACCCTTAAAGAAGCCATCGCGGTATGTTGGGGTAAAAATCTATCGCGTAGGTTGGGGTGGTTAACCCCAACAACTAACATTCAACACCCTCTGAATTTTATTGATTCATCCACTTGGGAAATTCAACTCGATTTTATTTATCCCCAACCTCTTTCGTTGGGGTTCCTTCGTCACCGCCAACCTACAAAAACTCTTTGAAAAAAAAGTCTTGGGGATTCCTCAACTCGGTAAGTTGGACTAAATTGTAGGTTGGCTGGTGAGCTTTACGAACCCCAACAACTAATGTTCAACTCCATCGGAAATTTATTGATGCAACCATCCTTATAAATCAATCGCGAAGGAAAGATATCGTTCATTGGTATCGGAATTTTGAAATAACAAGATTTGAAAGTCAGTTATATATTGTAAAATAATTCCAACCTGTATTTAAGGAAAAGGGGGTCATGTATATTGTCATAGATATATCGGCATGACATACTATCCAGCATGCCAAGACCACTAAGACTAGAGTACGAAGGTGCTTTTCACCATGTCATGAATCGGGGACGCAATCGCCAGACGATTTTCCATGATGCCGATTATTTTGAAGCCTTTCTAACCACCCTTAAAGAAGCCAGTGAGCGCTATGACGCGATTATTCATGCCTACTGTTTAATGACAAACCACTACCATTTGTTGATTGAAACGCCGAAAGCCAACCTCAGTCAAATCATGCAACATATCAACGGGAAATACACCCAGTGGCATAACCGAAAGAAAGGCAAAGATGGTACCCTGTTTCGCGGACGCTATAAGTCCGTTTTGGTTGACCAAGATAGTTATTTATTGCAGCTGTCGCGATACATCCATCGAAACCCACTTGAGGTCAAGAATAAAATGGTTGAGCAGCTTAAAGACTCCCCTTGGTCTAGCTATCCTGCCTATATTAATCAAGTCAAATCACCTTCATGGCTATCTCGAGAGAAAACCTATCAGATGCAGGGGGCTCAACACCGATATAAAGGCTACCAGCGATTTGTGGAGCAGGGTATTGATGAAGATATCAAGCGCTTTTATTCTAAAGGTAATATCTTAGGTGTCCTAGGCAGTAAGGAATTTAGGCAAGCCTGTAAAGAAGAAAATGAGACAGTCGATCTATTAACGTTAAGAGCTGCACTACAAGACAGACCTTCCATAAAAGAGGTTCTAGAGCGGGTTGCAGAAATAACCAAAGAAACACCTCAAGAGTTAAGAATAGCGGGCAAGAAGGCGCGAGCAAAATCGGCCAATCGAGCTTTTGCAATGTATGCGTGCAAGCATTATTCTGGCGCGACCTATAAAGAAATCGCAGAGTATTTCAATTTGAGTCATGTCGGGAGCGTTTGTTATCCATTAACAAAGATAGGGAAAGAAGTTAAAGATGGTTTATGGAAAAAGAGCATCGCTAAGTTAGAGAAAGCATTTTATATAGTAAAATATACGTGACCCCTTTTCCTTTTCTTATTTTAAAAAGCAAAGTGAGGGTTAACTAAAATCGATTAGATATTATCTTAATAGCTATGCTATCGCCACTTATAGTCATCGAAAATGTAGAATTCAAAATTTGGCCAAAACGGATAAAACACGCCAAAAAAGATATCTGGCTTTGTTTGAGCAAACGCTATCAGAGTATACTTTGGAGGCTATTAGAGATTTCGTTAATCGAAGTTCGGTATTAGGTAGTTTGACATTCAAAAAGCAAGTTGAAAGAAAGACAGGTAGACGAGTATCACCCACTCAGAGAGGTGGCGATAGGAAATCGGCACAGTTTTTGAAGAATCATTTACACTGACCCCATTGATTCAAAAGGAAATCAAAACTACTTATACCTATTACGACGATAGCCGCCTGCCAAAAAATATCGAGGTAGCGCCAAAGTTAGGGGGCGGGTTTACCACAGATGTTGAAACTGTTTACAATACTTATGGGCTTCCAACTACAGTCACTACCTCTTCCCAAGGCGAATCCAGAACTATTGAGACAACTTATTCTAACGATGGTAATTCACAATGTAATGACGGTTATTTTGTTTATAAAGTTACTAATGATTTAGACCACTCAGTCACGACCAAAACCTACCCCGAACATGGTCAGGTTAAAGAAGTGATTGATGCAAATGATTTAATCACTAAAACTGAATATGACGCCTTTGGTCGAATCGAAAAGGTGACACCACCACTCGGAACAGGACAACCGGCCTACAGTCGATTTGCGAATTGTTTAGGAGGCTGTGATGATATTACATATATATCGCCAACTGAAATAGGCTCTAATGAGTTATCAAATATCGCATCGCTAATCGCTTACAAAGTCACCACTTATTCGGCAGGCTCGCCTGAAACAACCTTATACAAAGACAAATTTAATCGAGTGTTAGTTGCTGTTACAGAAGGGTTTGATGGAAGTTCAATCATAGTGCGAACTGAATACGATGAACTAGGACGCAAAGTATTCGAATCCATTCCTTACTTCTTGATTGATGAAACTTTATATAAAGATAAGGGAACTCATTGGATAGCATTTGATGCACAAGGTCGCTTACTGGAGAAGAAAATCGATCAACCCGATCGTTTTGGTAACCCTCAGTCATTTACTACAACCTATAGCTATAGTGATCATGATACAACCATTCAAGCTGTGGGGAGCACGGGTAAAACACTGGAAATGAGCCGCACCTACAATGGTATTGGTCAGTTAATGAAAACAGAAGATGCCATAGGTGGTCTCACTGAGTACGCCTATGACGCGCAGGGCAACCCCATTGTTCTGCAAGATGCTAACAACAATCCAATTACCGCAGAATATAATGCCCTTGGTCAAAAGAAATATGTAATTGACCCCAATATGGGACGCAAAGATTTCGAGTACACCGCCTTTGGTGAAATCTATCGTGAGAAAGATGCTAACAATGATAGTTATTACTATGACTACGATGTGCTTGGTCGATTAACGAACAGATATCTCAATGTAATACCAAGTGCCTCTAATCAACACTTATCCGAAGCTTCATTTGAATTTGACGGTGTTTGTAAAGGTGCGATTGACAGAGAAGTTAGAGAAGACTTAACCGGCGGAGAAAACTTTAGTCGAGATTATTATTACGACAGTTCGTGTCGAGGCAGTTCGATGACTACAACCATTGATGGCGTGTCATATACTCAAGCCACTCAATACGACAGTTTTTATGGGCGCGTTAAAGGTTCACAAACTGTTAGCGGTATCACTCTCGAAACACAATACAACGACTTTGGCTATGCGACTAAATCGCTTAATGCCGCCAGTGGTTATGTATATCAAGAAGTCACCGATATGGACGCACGTTTGCAGTTAATCGCTGCAAACAAAGCAAATGGTGAAATCATTGAAACGCGAAAATACTCCGAAATTACTGGTCAAATGGAATTAGTTAAAGCAGAAACTTTGAGTCAAATGCAACGTCATCGAATCGCTTATGAATATGATGATTTCGGAAATCTCGTATTACAAAACGTTGAAGAAATGCTATCTGATTTTTCAGTGAATGTATTTGATGAGACTTATCGATATGACAACTTGCATCGACTGGTTGAGTCCAAGCGCACTGCTAGTGGTGCTGAGGATATTTTGAACTACAACTATGATGCCGTGGGTAACATTACTGTTAAGGATGACTTTAGTACTAACTTTACCTATGGAAACCTTGCGAGAAACAATGGCAACGCGGGACCCAATGCAGTTCGTCAAGTAGTCAAGACGTCTGAATTCAATAATGAAGTGGTGACTTACGGCTATGATCTTAATGGCAATATGACCAGCGGTGATGGTAGAACCATTACTTACAATGCATTCAACAAACCCGTGTCGATTGTAAAAGGAAGTATCACTAGTTTATTTAGTTATGACTCAGGACAAATGCGTTACAAGCAAATCAAGCAGGGGTTATCCGGTGGTGACGAAACGACCATTTACATTGATAAATCTTATGAGGAAATCACCCACAATGGTGTTACCAAAAAGCGTAGTTATTTAGGCGATGCGATTGTCACTGAAACCATTGGTGGAACGGAAGCCGGGTTTAAAGTTGGTTTTGTTCATCGAGACCGTTTAGGTTCAGTGGTCACTATCACCAATGAACAAGGTGCCGTGGAAGACAACAAAAGCTTTGACCCTTTTGGTAAGGTCAGAAAAGGTGATATGGAGCTAGTAGATCCAGGTAGTTTAGCTACTTTAAGTGTAGTGGCTGACTTGGGTGGGTATGACTTACTTACTAATCGTGGATTTACTGACCATGAGCATTTGGATGATGCTGAGTTGATCCATATGAATGGACGGGTTTATGATTATAACCTTGGGCGATTCTTGAGTGTTGATCCGTTTATTCAGGAGCCGGGTAATTCTCAGAGTATGAATCCTTATTCGTATATTATGAATAATCCGTTAGCGGGGACTGACCCGAGTGGTTATCTAGGAATAGTTGCTGCAAGCGTAGACTGTGATGAATATGATTGCGGTGCAATTCTTTCGGGTTCTAGTGCGAAAGGTGCAAAGCTTGAAACAGATAATGGTAATATAGTAGTACTTGATGGTAACCACAAAAAAGACAATGAAGAAAGAGAGGAGCTCGAAAGCAAGGGATATAGAGTCGTTCAAGGATATACCAGAATAGATGGAACTGCCTATGCAAAAATGGTTAGGGAAACTGGGGGAACTTTAGGTGAAAGCACCAGTCAGGAGAGTGGTGGTGGAAGCTTATGGTCGGATATTACGGGGTTTGTTAAGCAAACCACACAAGACTTCCTTGATGGACAAGCTCAGGACATGGCTTCAAGTTTCATCGTGAACGCTGATGAAACAATTCAATCTTCAATTAGGTTTGATATTTCGGAAGAGGAACAAGCTGGTGCCGAAATGGCAATGACTGTCACGGACTCAGTTAGCACAGTCTCTTCGACAGCTGAAATGCTCATAAACCTAAGAACTTTAGATGTTAAACCATCTAAAGAGATAGTGATGGGCTCAATATCATTGTTGGTCAAGGATGGAGCTATCGATATGACGGAGTTATTATCTTATGTTCCGGATTCTGCCAAGAACATATTCAGACCAAATGATCGAATTCCTGCGGGCCAAAAATTCAAAAAATTTAAGATAGGTGATGTTCCAGTTCAAATAAAATTTCATTCTCCTGATTTGGGAATGAGGAAATCAAAACCGAGGTCAAACGCAGCAAGGGTGTGGACAGCTTAGATACGTGTGGGTAATAAATACCTGATGACTAATGGCTCATGGACAAGAAAATACAAGACGAATAGAACTCATATTCCTTTAATAAGGCGCGCAAATTGAAAAAGTTAGAGTATTACGAATGTCTACCTGATGCTATGGAAGCTTCAGATGTTGAAAAAGAAATTAGGGTGCTACTTCTAGATACAATCAGCTCAAATGCCATAGAGAAGCTATCTGCCTTTTTCGAATTATCAATTAGACAAGTTGATAGTGGAAGTAAAGTATCAAAAGATATTGTGCCTCAATTGAATAATTCATTAATTTCTCTTTGGGATAGAGGTTCAATTGAGAGTACAGAAATGTGTGTTGGTGCGATAATAAACTTTGAACTGCGCGAGGCATTTGAATTACTAAAAAAAGAGTCAAAATACGTCAGTAATAAAGAAGTAAAACAAGAGCTAGAGGAGGCATTTGTAGAATTAGGTAGTTGGGGAGCTAAATGAAGGTAAAGGACACCCATCCAAGGGGAAAAGGGGGTCATGTATATTGTAATTGATATATCGGCATGACATACTATCCAGCATGCCAAGGCCACTAAGACTAGAGTACGAAGGTGCTTTTCACCATGTCATGAATCGGGGGCGCAATCGCCAGACGATTTTCCATGATGCCGATTATTTTGAAGCCTTTCTAACCACCCTTAAAGAAGCCAGTGAGCGCTATGACGCGATTATTCATGCCTACTGTTTAATGACAAACCACTACCATTTGTTGATTGAAACGCCGAAAGCCAACCTCAGTCAAATCATGCAACATATCAACGGGAAATACACCCAGTGGCATAACCGAAAGAAAGGCAAAGATGGTACCCTGTTTCGCGGACGCTATAAGTCCGTTTTGGTTGACCAAGATAGTTATTTATTGCAACTGTCGCGATACATCCATCGAAACCCACTTGAGGTCAAGAATAAAATGGTTGAGCAGCTTAAAGACTACCCTTGGTCTAGCTATCCTGCCTATATTAATCAAGTCAAATCACCTTCATGGCTATCTCGAGAGAAAACCTATCAGATGCAGGGGGCTCAACACCGATATAAAGGCTACCAGCGATTTGTGGAGCAGGGTATTGATGAAGATATCAAGCGCTTTTATTCTAAAGGTAATATCTTAGGTGTCCTAGGCAGTAAGGAATTTAGGCAAGCCTGTAAAGAAGAAAATGAGACAGTCGATCTATTAACGTTAAGAGCTGCACTACAAGACAGACCTTCCATAAAAGAGGTTCTAGAGCGGGTTGCAGAAATAACCAAAGAAACACCTCAAGAGTTAAGAATAGCGGGCAAGAAGGCGCGAGCAAAATCGGCCAATCGAGCTTTTGCAATGTATGCGTGCAAGCATTATTCTGGCGCGACCTATAAAGAAATCGCAGAGTATTTCAATTTGAGTCATGTCGGGAGCGTTTGTTATCCATTAACAAAGATAGGGAAAGAAGTTAAAGATGGTTTATGGAAAAAGAGCATCGCTAAGTTAGAGAAAGCATTTTATATAGTAAAATATACGTGACCCCTTTTTCTTTTTCTTAATGAGCAATGGATTAGGCATTTCCCACAACACAGCTCGTTTGTGGGGCAGCGATTAATTCACCACCATGTTAATCAGGGTTCTATCGCTACTCCGTTACCCGAGTCTGTCCATCAAAACTGGTTTAGTGCATTACATCCTATTACAAATTTTTAGTTTGAAGAGATTTTCATGAAAGAAGAGGAATTTGTTAAAGAAATGTCTAGCTTGAAGCCCACATTGGCGGAACTTTTAGCTAGTGGGTATTCTATTGATGAAGCGAGGGAGTTTCAGAAACTCTTCGAAATAACCAGAAGAAGCAAACCTCTTGAACTAAACGTTACAGACCCTTATTTGAGAAATATGTTTGGTTCATTCGATTTATCGGCGATTGAAGTTGGCATGGTTAGGTTCGAAAATAAGCCCCTGATACTAAAAAATAAATATCAGATTGGGTATGTAGAAGGAGATCTTCTAATGGTTGATGAACAAACAAATGAGATTTACGTAGAGGAAATGGGCACAGTTCATGTGCTTTGGAATTGTGCTCGCGAAGGAGAGAGTTTTTTTAATGCGCTATCCGTCCTAAATCAATATTTTGAATTTAGAGCTTCAAATGAAGAGAATTATCATAATATGAGTGGTAGGTCTGAAGTTGTAAGTCAGTGTTGCGAACTCGCAGGTGGTGTTAAATATAGAGATTTCTATTTGATGATGACAAGTTGAACCCAGTAAACTCGGTAAGTTGGGTTGATTTGTAACCCGGTAAGTTGGGCTAACGGGTAGGTTGGCGGTGAGCTTTGCGAAACCCTACCAATCAATGGGGTCAGAGTAATTGATTTTACCAAAGCTAGGAAGTATAGTGACTTTGAGCAATCTTTCAGAGCGTTATGATGGCCCGACTCCCTCGACTCAACTTACCTGGTGTTCCGCAACATGTTATACAGCGGGGAAATAACCGTGAAGCCTGTTTTTTTGAAGAGCAAGACTACAAAGTCTATTTATCAATAAAAAAGGGGGTCATGTATATTGTAATAGATATATCGGCATGACATACAATAAAAAAGGGGGTCATGTATATTGTAATAGATATATCGGCATGACATACTATCCAGCATGCCAAGACCACTAAGACTAGAGTACGAAGGTGCTTTTCACCATGTCATGAATCGGGGACGCAATCGCCAGACGATTTTCCATGATGCCGATTATTTTGAAGCCTTTCTAACCACCCTTAAAGAAGCCAGTGAGCGCTATGACGCGATTATTCATGCCTACTGTTTAATGACAAACCACTACCATTTGTTGATTGAAACGCCGAAAGCCAACCTCAGTCAAATCATGCAACATATCAACGGGAAATACACCCAGTGGCATAACCGAAAGAAAGGCAAAGATGGTACCCTGTTTCGCGGACGCTATAAGTCCGTTTTGGTTGACCAAGATAGTTATTTATTGCAGCTGTCGCGATACATCCATCGAAACCCACTTGAGGTCAAGAATAAAATGGTTGAGCAGCTTAAAGACTACCCTTGGTCTAGCTATCCTGCCTATATTAATCAAGTCAAATCACCTTCATGGCTATCTCGAGAGAAAACCTATCAGATGCAGGGGGCTCAACACCGATATAAAGGCTACCAGCGATTTGTGGAGCAGGGTATTGATGAAGATATCAAGCGCTTTTATTCTAAAGGTAATATCTTAGGTGTCCTAGGCAGTAAGGAATTTAGGCAAGCCTGTAAAGAAGAAAATGAGACAGTCGATCTATTAACGTTAAGAGCTGCACTACAAGACAGACCTTCCATAAAAGAGGTTCTAGAGCGGGTTGCAGAAATAACCAAAGAAACACCTCAAGAGTTAAGAATAGCGGGCAAGAAGGCGCGAGCAAAATCGGCCAATCGAGCTTTTGCAATGTATGCGTGCAAGCATTATTCTGGCGCGACCTATAAAGAAATCGCAGAGTATTTCAATTTGAGTCATGTCGGGGGCGTTTGTTATCCATTAACAAAGATAGGGAAAGAAGTTAAAGATGGTTTATGGAAAAAGAGCATCGCTAAGTTAGAGAAAGCATTTTATATAGTAAAATATACGTGACCCCTTTTCCTATATGTGCCCCCTTTTCCTAATCTTATTTTTATAATTACGAAAGATTAAGGGGCGAAATACGCCCCTGCTTAAACTTCAAGGCCGATCTATATAAGGCATAATAAAGTCAGTTTTTTTATACAAACGAATGGATGTACTATACATTATATCTTCCGGAGAATTGGGAGCAAACAATCGAGAATCTTGGGTCCAGTTTTCCATTAAGTAAAAATATTCTTCATCTTCGGCTAGAAAATAGATAGTTCGTGTTCGCCATTCAAAACAAAGCTCGTTATCCGGCTCACATCCTTCTGGACTAACCCCTATTGCATTATATGGTGATTCCGGGTTATGAATCGCGCTATGTACTCCATATAGGCCTGTACCACTAAGAGAATGATGCCAGTTAAAAATAGAAACACCTTCCCCTAGTGAGTCATTTGCTTCCCATTCAGTACGCCCTATTTTTGACTCATGACGCCCTAGTTGATTATCTTGAATTGCAAACGCAAAGGTTGGATCGAGACCAAAGCCATGTGCAATTTCGAACCTACCTTCTATCGTTTCTGGTATGTAACTAGAGTCAACATCTATCAATAGACCGCCAAAAACTTCGGCTGTCATATCAGGGTAAGTTTTCTTAGCAATAAATTGGACCCCAGACCCTAAGATTCCAGTTGGGATATAACGGAACTCAGTTTCATCTTCCAAAGTTAAAACCAATTCTCCGTTTGTTGTGAACTCCCACTCGCCTGACTGTGAATTGATGCGAAGGTTAAGAGAATTATCACCGTTTAAGTCGATATATGAAGAAGAGGCTGGCTGATGATTAGTATCATCGCCAAAAATCTTGCCGACGTGTGCAGCAATCAAGTTACCGGAGATCTGTTCTTCTAATGTAGGTTCAGACGTTTTAGTTGTGACTAGTTGCAAAATTGATAAATCTTCAATAGTTGTATCATCGCATGCCTCTTCTGGTGTCGGCCCTCCATGAGTTTGACCTTTGTAATGAACTAAATATTGATTTATCTTTTCTCCAACATACGTAGGGTAGAACTCTATAGTTGAAATACTGGTATAAAAATTCGTATTATCAACGCAAAGGTTTGACGGGGCATTTAGACGAATAAACTCAATAGGCTTATCTTCAGTGGTATAAAGTCGCAATTTTTTAGGGTCGTTATTCTCCCAAAATAGTTCATGATTTATTCTGAAGGTCGGTGTATATCCATAATGAGCGTTTGGCCTAAATTTATGGTTAGCCGAGAAATTCGCATCTCCATTCTCTTTTAATTCAAAAATTATGGGTTGTCGCTCAGTATCTAACAGCCCACCATTAGATAAAAATGCATAAGAATTTCCTATAATCTTACTAATGTCTTCTTCGATAAAAGTTGTATTTTCAACTAGCGCATTAAAAGCTTGATTAAATTCATTTTGCTGTAGGCTCGCTGATATTGAATCTACTTTAGAACGATCAGCATAAAGTTGAGAAAAGCTTGTTATGTCGGTTGGGAAATCTTGTTCACCGGATATAATTTGGCCTAAATTGGCGGCGAACTTAACGACCTTAATAGAGTCTATTGCCGTATATAGAGTCTCTAACTCTGCGGTACTCTCGATGAACCCGTCTTCATCATACCAACTCGCATAAACATATAACGCAGTGGAATACGCGGACAATTCTAGTGAGTTATAGTTTGTGTATTCCAGAACATTAAGCTCACTAGCCAAGTCAAACAAATGGTTTGCTGTACCAACATTTGATAGGTAGGATAACTGTTCTGAATGACTCTCAGTTCTGAGACTAATAAAGTCTTCAAAGTCCTTCACTTCCATGTCAACAGAATATTCACCACTAGCATTAGTGATAACTGAATACTCTTCATTGATGCCATCAATATTATTAGTGGTTGCAACAATTTCGACCCCTTCAACAGGCGGCGACACACGACCTTTTAAAGTTAAGTCTGTGTGATCTACTTCAATAGTTAGTTCAGCTGTATTGCCATAGTCAAACCCGTCATAAACTCGATAGCTAACAACGAATTGACCAAATTGTTCAGCAGCCTCGTAACGGATCGAATTATCTACTATTTCTGCAGTTCCTTGTGAGGCTTGACTGACTAGTTCTACGATCATTTCATGTCCGTTTGCGTCAGAATCATTGTCGAGTACATCGACTAGAATGCTTTCTAGCGTTCCCATGCGAACTTCATCATTTTTTGATTCTGGAGCAGAATTAGCTGAGATGACTAGTCGTATGGTTGCTGGTTCACTTTCAAGTTCTCCGTCGCTTGCAGTGTAGGTAAACTCAATCTCTCCCGATTCGTTGTCGGCTTCAAATAGGACCGCATTATCGACGATACTGGCATTGCCGATTACAGGTTGCGTGAGGTTAGTAATTGTTAGCTGATCACCGTTAGCATCAGTATCATTTGCAAGCACATCGATGGTTAGCTGTCCTTGGAATTCAACTTCTCCGTTATCATCGAAAGCAATTGGTGCTGCAGGAGGCGGCTCAGTTACAGTAACTGTTACTGTCGCTGAGGCGCTGGTTGATTTACCATCAGTAACGGAATAGCTAAATTGAAACTCCCCGGCGACATTATCTGCTTCGAACAAAACTTGATTATTGGATAGCGAGACCATTCCTTGGCTTGGCTGGGTCAGATTTGTCACTGTTAAACTATCGTTATCTGAATCAGTGTCATTTTCTGTTACATCGATTGTAACGCTCGCACCGGCGACCACGGTTGCTGAGTCATCGACTGCAACTGGGACTGCATTGGGTGTGGGATCTGGCTCTGATGAGCCACCTCCACCTCCGCAAGCTACGATAGAGCTTAAGACTAGAAATTGTGTTGCTTTTAATAATGATTTAGAGGCCATTTTCATTTACTTCGTCCTTTGCGAAAAATACGCTGTTTTCTATATTCCGTATCCAACTACCTAATGATCGAAGATGTAATTACAAGGTGTAAAAAACTCAAATAGAGAAGTTAGTCAGTTTCCTACCCTATTCATCTGCTAGGCAATGTATGTCGGGTCTATTATGCCCAGTTTCTCTCGGACGGAATATCAAATTTCGGACATTAAGGTGTAATATTTTGACATTAGTACTGACATTACCTGGTCGAATAGACAATTTGACGATTTTTTAGACAGTTTGACCAACCTACTCAAACTCCGCATATTCAGATAAGAATTCGTTCGTTTCGCTTGGCGGAGATAACCCAACAACTATCACAAAACATTCGAAAATTAATTAATACTCCCGCTGGTTCAAATCAAGATCAATTCATAATTTATTAGACGCCATTTTGCGTCTAACCAATAATCGACTTTAAAATTTAGTCTTCTTGCTTAACTAAATCTGCGTATCGAGTTTGTTGGGTAAATAAACCAATCGCTTTGGCTTGGTTGGGATTGTTTTTATCGAGGGTGATAAAAATATTTTCTAATTTGATGGTGGTTTGGTTGACTATTGTTATACGTTTGCTGGCTTGTTGAAACTTGCTGTTGGTTTGTTCTTGCCATTGATAATCTGCGATTGGATTATTCTTTATATCATTTAAACGAATACAAAGGGAATAAAGCTTATCCCATTTTCCACACCACCGACCATCGAATGACTGATAGTTAATTTCGTTAGCTTGAGAAACACCACTTAATAAAATAACGGCAAAAAGTAATCTAGTCATAGTTAATCTTTGATAACGCGATAATCAACAAATTGGTAGCCATAGGGATTTTTTTCGTCGGGATCATGAGAGACCGAATTGAGTTGTTGCAAGTTTAAATGTTCAAATTCTGGAAATTGGGTATCCCCATCCACCTCTAAATTAATAAATGTCAAATATAAGTGATCCGCCAGATCGATCATTTGTGAATACAAAAAACCTCCGCCAATGATCATTACCTCGGGTTGGTTTTTTAATAAATCGAATGCGGCTTCAATCGAGTCTACCAGATCGCATCCTTCAGCCACAAAGTCCTTATTACGACTGATGACCACATTTTGTCTACCGGGTAATGGTCGACCAATTGATTCATAAGTCTTTCTTCCCATGACAATCGGCTTTGACATAGTGACCGACTTAAAGTGTTTGAGATCGGCGGGCAAATGCCAGGGCATTTGATTGTCTTTGCCGATAACTCGATTTTTTGCCATGGCGCAAACGAGTGATATTTTTGGTTGGGTCATGCCGTTTCTGCTTAATAATAATGAAGGTTAATCAATAAAACGGATAATATCATAGCCCATTAATTAATGGTTAAACTACTCGTTTAAGACGATTTAGAAACCTGATCCGTTGAGGTTAGTTCACCAATGTCTAAAACTGGCGCGGCGTCTAGTTCGGAGGCTCCCATCATACAAGCGATTCGCTCAACGCTTGATAGCAGTTGAAACTGCTCCCATTCTTTAAGCGCGCTAAACTTTTCAACAAAACTATCTTCAATCGGTTGAGGAGCGTTGAGTAGCGCATTTTTACCTTGCTCAGTAAGGAACAGTGAAACCCTTCGACGGTCGGTTTCACTGCGGACTCGTTTAACAAACTGTTTTGCTTCGAGCCTATCGAGAATGCTGGTAACAGTGGGCTGGCTCAAGTTTACATTCGTTGAAAGGTCCTTTGCGGTGATGCCTTTGACTCTGGCTAGCTCTTGTAAGATCAGTAATTGCGGACCGGTGATACCGGCTTCTTTGGCTAATTTACGAGACCGTAGATCAATTGCTCGTATAATCTTTCGTATTGAAACGAATAATTCTTCGTATCTTTCCATAAAATAAGCTCAATAAATAACTAGAGTAAAACGATTGATGTCGAATTTTATCTTTAATAGCCTATAAACACTAGCGCTTTAGAGGAATAGGGGAAAACAACCTATCAGTAGGTCAGTAGAATGGCTGGGTATTTAATTGGACTTGATCTTTCGAACAATTATCATTAGTATACGAAATATTCGTATTCAATCATAAAGTTGGCTTAGACTTAAGTAATGAAAACCTGCCGTTGTTATCAAAATAACACCATTTCCAGCCCATTTAATCGCTTAATCTCCTACAAGCGCGCCTTTTAGGGCTTCCCTAATTTAAATAATTTTTCTTTCTGGCCAGCAAACTGGCTCATTAACTAACCCTGCACCCTCAAAAATTAATTAGTACTGTATATATATGCTCAGTTATACCAGTTTTTCAATATTCTCCTACTTCGCGTTATTAATCTTTATTGGTTTTTACGCAATGAAGAGATCAACCGCGGACAACGGCGAGTATCTACTCGGCGGTCGGCGAGTTAGCGCAAAGGTAACCGCCCTTTCTGCAGGTGCTTCAGATATGAGTGGCTGGATGTTAATGGGGTTGCCCGGTGCAGCTTATGTCAGTGGGCTAAGTAGTATCTGGCTGGCGTTGGGCTTAATTGTTGGGGCGTATGTTAATTATCGAATCGTCGCACCTAAATTAAGGGTGTATACCGAACTGGCAAATAATTCATTAACCATACCCGAATTTTTAAGCCAACGATTTGCGCTTGAAAATGGCTCTATTCGTATTATTGCATCTGTGATCATCATTGTATTTTTTACGGTTTATACCGCCTCAGGTCTTGTTGCTGGTGGCAAACTATTTGAATCGGCGTTTGGCCTTAATTATCACCTTGGCATCATTGTCACGGTTAGCATCGTGGTAATTTACACCGTAATGGGTGGTTTTCTTGCGGTGAGTATTAGTGATTTTGTGCAAGGTATTATTATGTTAATCGCATTGGTTGCGGTACCTGTGATCACCTTTGGCGAGCTTGACCTTAGCCAGCCCGCGCTTTTTACAAATGAGATGACTAAGGTTTTTTCAAATTTCGAAATCATGGCTGCGCTGAGCTTAATAACTTGGGGACTCGGTTATTTTGGTCAGCCTCACATTATCGTTCGTTTTATGGCAATAAATAGCCACCAGAATTTACCTAAAGCTCGTCGTATTGGTTTGTCGTGGATGACTGTTTCTATCATCGGTGCGCTAGCGGTGGGTTGGTTGGGGGCAAAATATGTCGCACAAAGCGGAAGCAACCTTTCTGATCCAGAAACTATTTTTATTTATTTAGGACAATTGTTATTCCACCCACTGATTGCTGGTTGGGTGCTTGCAGCTATTTTAGCCGCCATAATGAGCACCATTTCATCACAGCTATTAGTGTCATCGAGTTCATTGGTAGAAGATATTTACAAGGCTTACTCATCTCAAACACCTTCTTCACAAAAACTATTAATGGCGAGTCGTTTGTGCGTTGTAATTGTTGCGCTCATGGCTTGTTTAATTGCGATGGATAGCGACAACAGCGTACTCGACCTTGTGTCTAACGCATGGGCCGGATTTGGCGCAGCGTTTGGTCCGGCAATCTTGTTGAGCCTTTGGTGGAAGCGGTTGACTCATACTGGCGCGGTGGCTGGAATGGTCGCAGGTGCAATTGCTGTAGTCATATGGGCGTATTTACCGCTTCTGCCGGATCAAAAAAGTTTAAGTTCTTTATTCTATGAACTTCTGCCTGCTTTTTTAGTGAGTGGTGGCGTCGCAATTTTGGTGAGTTTAAAAACTGAAAAACCAAAACAATCAGCAATCAGTTGGTTTGAGCAAGTATCAAATCAAATCGGTGGCCGGTAATTTATAAGATTTATTTTTAATCGTTAAATAATTTATATAGGTATTCAAGTGAGAGTAAAAAATTGGCAACGAATTGTCATAAAAGTCGGTAGCGCGTTAATTGCGCCTACCCAAAATGGTTGTAGTCGACGTCATTTGACGGGGATTGCCAAGTTTATTCGTCAATGTCGCGCTAAGGGCATTCAAGTGGTACTCGTTTCGTCCGGATCGGTGGCGGCTGGGGCCTATTTATTTGAAGGCTGTGAGCTGGATAATATTGTCGCCAAAAAAGCAATGGCCGCAACGGGGCAATCAGAAATGATGTCCACTTGGGATAGCTTGTTCGATTTTCATTCGGCTCAAGTTTTGCTTACCCATGCTGACTTAAGAGATCGTGAACGATACGAAAGCATTAGAGATACGATTGATGCGTTACTTAATAACGAGATTTTGCCCATTGTTAATGAAAACGACACCATCACTACCGATAAATTTAAGGTCGGTGATAATGACAATTTGTCGGCTATGGTGGCGACAGCAGCCAATGCTGATGCGCTGATCATTTGCTCAGATATTGATGGTTTGTATGATTCTAATCCGCATATCAATCAAAATGCCACGCTCATTTCAGATGTCTATCAGATCGATCAAGAAATTTATGCAATGGCCGGCGGTGCAACCAGCGAGGTTGGAACCGGTGGCATGAAAACCAAAATTCAAGCCGCAGAAAAAGCCGTTTCTCATGGCGTTGAAACTTACATTATTAATGGATTTAAACAGCAAAGCTTCGACACCTTGTTAAAAGGTAAAAATCCTGGCACCTACTTCAGTCCTCACAAAAAACCGATGTTAGATGGCGTTCACTGGATGCGCTATACCACGCGTGCTCAAGGCGAGTTAATTGTTTCCAACAAGTTTGAAATTGACCCAAAAGAAAATAACGAGCTGTTGGAGCCAGATGAGTTGATCAGTGTTAAGGGTGATTTTTCATCGGGCGATGTGGTGCTCTTGAGAAAGAGAAATGGTCGAAAACTCGCTAAGGTTCAAACCAACTACAGTAGTTGTTTGCTTAATTTCATTACAGACAACGAAATTGAAAACATATCCGAACAGCTTGTGGAAAATCAAGCTCCCATACTTTCTAAACAATATTTCGCATTAATGGAGTCAAAATGAATTCGATAACAG
Source organism: Kangiellaceae bacterium (assembly GCA_965230525.1). Taxonomy (GTDB): domain Bacteria; phylum Pseudomonadota; class Gammaproteobacteria; order Enterobacterales; family Kangiellaceae. The sequence goes on along the minus strand of OZ246008.1, from coordinate 496,954 downwards.
AACTGGCAAACCAAGCTGCACAAGCGGCAAAAATTATGGCTATTCAAAGCGCAGAAACCAAAGCAAAATTATTGCGCGAGATGGCTAATGCACTTAGAGAAAATCAAGAGGAAATTCTCAAAGCTAACAGTAATGATATTAAGTTTGCAGAGTTAAGCGGACTAGAAGAGGCAATGGTTGATCGCCTACTGCTAAATGAACAACGGATCGAAGATATGGCGGTAGGGTTAGAAACGGTTGCGGATCTACCTGATGTTGTTGGAACCTTAAAAGATAAAAATACCCGTCCTAATGGATTAGAAATAGCCAAGATGCGGATCCCTTTGGGGGTTATTTGTATGATTTATGAGGCTCGTCCTAACGTAACCGCTGATGCTGCTGGACTTTGTATCAAGTCGGGTAATAGTGTTTTACTGCGGGGCGGAAAAGAAGCGTCACTTAGCAGTCTAGCGATCGCAAATGTTCTACGTATGGTGTTAAAACAAAATCAACTGCCAGAAGATATTATTACGGTTATTTCCGATCCTGATCGCGGATTATTAAAACAACTTTTACGACTAAAAGATTACATTGATTTGGTGATACCTCGAGGCGGCGAAGGTTTGATTAATTTTGTTAGCGAGAACAGTCAAATTCCTGTTATTCAACATTACAAAGGGGTTTGTCACTTGTATGTCGATAAAGCAGCAGATTTTGATAAAGCACTAAAGCTATTGCTTAATGGTAAAACGCAACGAACGGGTGTTTGTAACGCGCTCGAAGGTTTGCTCGTTCATAAAGCAATCGCAAAGGATTTTCTAACGATTGTTGCGGAGCGATTCAAGGCATTTGGCGTTAAGGTGAATGCCTGTGCAAACAGTGTAAACTATTTTGACCAAGCTGAAGAGCTAGCACTGGATAAATTTGGCGAAGAATACTTGAGCTTAGAAATTGCCGTTAGAGTGGTTGATGATTTTCAGCAAGCGGTAAGTCACATTGATCAATTTGGTAGCAACCACACCGAAGTCATCTGTACCGAAGATGCACAGGTGGGCGAATTGTTTCAACGAGTAGTGGATGCCTCAGTGGTTATGGTCAACGCATCATCACGTTTTTCTGATGGCTCACAACTTGGCCTAGGTGCGGAAATTGGCATAGCGACCACCAAGCTACATGCCTATGGACCAATGGGAATCGAATCGCTTACTACCGAAAAATTTCTAGTAAAAGGTAACGGACAGGTGAGGGCATAAGGTTTGGAATTAATTAATACGGATGTTCGATTGAAAAAAATTGCCTTTGTCGGTGCGGGCAATATGGCTCGCTCAATCATCACAGGCTTACTAGCGGCCGGATTTAAACCAGAAAACATACTCGCCTGCGCGCCGACTGAAAAGACCAGAAAGGCGATCAGCCAACAGCTGAAAATTCATGTTTCAAGTGACAACTCAGATTCATTAAACTTTGCCGATGTAATTGTCATTGCGGTCAAACCTAATTTAGTTGAAACGGTTGTCAAAGAAATTAATTCAACACTCAAGTCAACTTTAGAATCTGAGGTCAAGCCTGATGCAAAGGCCGATATCAACCGCAAGTTGTTTATCAGTGTTGCTGCGGGTGTCTCAATTGCAAAATTACAAAGTTATTTTGAAAGTGATTGCAAAGTGGTTGCGGCAATGCCTAATTTACCCTGCTCGGTTCGTCAAGGAGTCACTGGCTTAGTGGCTGCTGCAAACTGTGAACAAAGCGATCAGCAACTTATCAATGCTATTTTTAGTGAGATTGGCGAAGCGGTTTGGCTAGATGATGAAACGCAAATGGCGCCACTGGTGGCCGCCGCAGGAAGTTCGCCCGCTTACTTTTTCTTATTCTTGGAGGCTATGATTGAGTCAGCTAAAAAAATGGGATTGTCTCAGCAACAAGCTGAAAAATCCGTTTTGCAATCTGGTTTGGGAGCACTCACTATGGCGTTTAATTCAGACCAAAATGTAGCCGAACTGCGTGACCAAGTCACTTCTCCTAATGGCACCACTCATCAAGCCATTCAGTCATTCTTAGAAAATGATATTTCGTTGGTGGTTGATCAGGCGATGCAGGCTGCGGCTAACAAAGTTTCGAACTATTAGTCGGTGGTAACTTGATGTATAACTGACAAAAACAGCGATAAATTTAGTCGTTGTTTTTGTCATCTATTTCTTAAGCCGAGCAAGCTGAGTGCAATTTTTTGATTAATAGTCGAATCACTAAACCGCAATTGGCGCTTTGATATTCGGATGCGCTTGGTAGTCTACAATCTCAAAATCTTCATACTCATAGCTAAACAGATCGGCTGGCTTGCGCTTGATTTTTAATTTTGGCAGCGGTAAGGGATCACGCGAGAGTTGTTCTTTAGCTTGTTCGAAATGGTTGGAATACAAATGCACATCGCCACCGCTCCAAATGAATTCGCCAACATCTAAATCACATTGCTGGGCGATCATATGGGTGAGCAGCGCGTAGGATGCAATATTAAACGGCACGCCTAAAAAGATATCACAACTTCGCTGGTATAATTGGCAAGATAGTTTGCCGTTGGCGACGTAAAATTGAAACAGTGAATGGCAAGGTGGCAGTGCCATTTCATCGGCAACACCGGGATTGTAGGCAACCACTAAAATTCGTCGACTGTTTGGATTGGTTTTAATGGTATCCACGACATTTTGGATTTGATCCACTGTGCCACCGTCGGGCTTTTTCCAGCGCCGCCATTGTTCTCCATAAACCGGTCCTAAGTCACCATTCTCGTCAGCCCATTCATCCCAAATTCTGACGCCATTATCTTTTAAGAATTTGATGTTGGTATCACCGTTTAAAAACCACAATAGTTCGATCATGATTGAACGCAAGTGCAATTTTTTAGTGGTGGTTAATGGGAAGCCCTGTTGCAGATCAAATCGCATTTGATAACCAAACACACTGCGAGTACCCGTGCCGGTTCTATCACCTTTATCTTCACCGTTATCCAACACATGTTGAAGCATATCTAAGTATTGTTTCACTGATTTGATCCTGTTTAACGTTCTAATTTAAAGTGCTGAAGTTACTTTATCGGATGTTTCTTATAAGCCCAAATGATCATGGCTATGCCACCAATAATCATAGGCAATGACAGAAGCTGTCCCATGGAAATGTATTCTGCCATGGCGCGCAAATGGTCATCCGGCTCTCGCCAATATTCTACAATAAAGCGGAAGCTTCCATAACCTAACAAAAACAATCCGCTAACCGACATCGCCGGTCTTGGCTTTTTACTAAAGAAATAAAGTATAAAAAAGAGAACTACGCCTTCCAGAGCAAATTCATAAAGTTGCGATGGATGACGGTGTACACCGTTTTCTAAACCACCTGGGGCGCTTGGAAAAACCATTGCCCATGGCACAGATTCAGGGTTAGCAGGCTTTCCCCAAAGTTCGCCATTTATAAAATTACCAATCCGACCGGTTGCTAAACCAATTGGCGCCATCGGAGCAAAAAAGTCCGCAACCGTGAAAAACGTATTTCCGGTTTTTCGAGCAAAATACCCAAATGATGCAATCACGCCAAGTAATCCGCCATGAAACGACATCCCACCGTCGTAGATTTTAAAAAGATACAGCGGATCGTCAATCCACTGGCCAAAATTATAGAACAGCACGTAGCCAACACGACCACCAATAACCACACCTAAAAAGGCATAAAACAAGAAATCACTGACTTGCTCGGGGGTAAACGGAGCATGCGGTTGTTTCGCGCGATAAGTACCCAAAAGCCAGGCACCGGCGAATCCTGCCAAATAGGTTAATCCATACCAATTAAGGCCAATTGGGCCGTAGATTTGAAAAATGACGGGGTCGATTATGGGAAATTCCATGAGGGGACTATTCTATGCTGCTGAAAACCATTGACTATAAATGATTTGCGCGCTGGTGAAAATTAAAAATAAGGCGAAAACCCTTTTCAACCAAATTTCTTGAATGTGATGGGCGAGTTTTGCGCCGAGCGGTGCTGCTAAACTCGAAAATAGAGTTATACCGAGCCATGCCGGTAGATAAACATAACCCACTGCAAACTGGATTGGTTGTGATTCATGCCAACCTGCATAAATATAGCCAATGGTTGCGACCAGCGCGATCGGAAAACCGCAGGCTGCTGCGGTTGCAACGGCCTTTACCATGGTCACGCCGCGATAAACTAAAAACGGAACCAATACAGAGCCACCGCCAATACCGATCAGCGCCGAGATCGCCCCGGTGAATTGAGCGTAAGCAAACAGCATCCATGGGCTATTAGGGGAATTGGCATTTTGAGCGCGATGTCCCGACAAAAGATAAGCTGCAGTGATAAGCGCGCCTAACACAAACAATACGACTAAGACCGGACCGGCCAATAAAGCAGCAAAATAGGTCCCCAGCATCGAACCCAGAATTAAGCCCGGCGTTAATGGTTGCCATAATTGCCAGGCAATAGCGTCCCGACGATGATGTGAATAAGCCGATGATAAAGCCGTTACACAGATGCATGCGAGAGAAGTACCGATAGCAAAATAGCCCGCCTCTGCCAGTGGAATACCAACGTGTGGCAATACTAAGAGCAGTAAAGGCACCACCACAAAACCACCGCCAATACCAAGCAGCCCCGCCATAAAACCCGCAGCCAGTCCGGTTAGGGCAAAAACTAACCAAATTTCCAAGGGAGAGCCTTACTGTGCGCACGCATAGAAATTTATACCGATAAAATGGAGTGATAGAAACAAAGGTATGATAATAACCGGAGTAGCGATTAATTTCCCGCTCTAATTAAACCACTCAGCCCTTTTGCTTCCATGGTTTCGATTAGTGCCGATCTTACTTTAGGTTCGGTTTCAAACTGCAAAATTTCAGCGGCAAGTTGTTCGAGTTCTGAACACTCAAATCGACTGATCGCATGTTTGACTTTGGCTATCGCACCCGCGTTCATACTTAACTCGCGGAAACCCATGCCCACTAAAACAATCGCCGCCAAAGGATCGGAAGCCATTTCACCGCAAACTTGTACTTCAACCTGTTCGTCTTTGCATTGATCGATCACCATTTTAAGTATTTTCAAAACGGAGGGTTGAAAGTGACTGTACAAATTTCTTAATCTCAGATTATTGCGATCAACGGCTAATAGATATTGGATTAAATCATTGGTGCCAACCGAAACAAAGTCGACCCGCTTGATAATGGCTTTTAGCTGAAACACCACAGAGGGTACTTCGACAATAATGCCGACTTTAGGACGGTGTAATTGTCCCGGTATATCTTGTGTCTCTTTTTCTACTTCAGCATAAGCTTGTTCTAGCAACCTCAGTGATTCATCTAATTCCGACACGGTTGCGATCATGGGAATGGCAATTCTTAGGTTTTGGGTATTAAAGCTAGCTCGCAAAATGGCTCTGAGTTGAACTAAAAATATTTCTGGGTGATCGAGAGTGACTCGAATACCTCGCCAGCCCAAGAAGGGATTATCTTCCTCAATTTTAAAGTAAGGAAGCTGCTTATCGCCGCCAATGTCGAGTGTGCGAATGGTTACAGGTAAACCGTCGAAACCTTTTAACACTTGTTGATAGTTGCCAATTTGTTCTTTCTCGGAAGGAAATTGTTGATGGTCCATAAACGGAATTTCGGTTCGAAAAAGCCCAATACCATTGGCGCCAGAGTGTCGTGCTTTTTCATAATCCATCGGGTGAGAAGTATTGGCCATCATCGAAATGGGGGTCCCATCCAAAGTCTTATTGGGCGAGCGGGTTTGTTTTTCTAGCTCTTGATGAAACGCATGCTCTTCATTGATCAGTCGATCAAATTGCCGAATTAAGGTTTGATGTGGGGACACAAAAATTTGCCCGTTGTAGCCGTCCACTATCACTGTTTTACCTTCGAGCCGATTAATTTGACAAGGATCAAGACCCATAATGGCCGGGATCCCGAGTGCTTTGGTCAAAATCGCGGCATGTGAGGTGGCGGAACCTTTTAAGGTGACAATGGCAGCGATGTTGTCGGTGGGTAGCTCGGCAATCATTGATGCACTGATTGATTCCGTGACTAATACCGTGCCCGGTTCGGCATGGATTTTTCGCGAGTCTCGACGCAGCAAATTGCCAAGTACTCGGTTAGCCAAGTCCTCGATGTCATGGGCACGTTCTCTCAGGTAGGCATCTTCCATTGATTTAAACGCTTTCAAATGTTCCGAAATGACCAGTTTCAATGCATAGGGTGCCCAGTAACCACGTTTTATTTGTTGTTCAACCTCCTGTTCTATTCCTGCTGAGCCCAAAATTTGTTGGTAAGCATCAAATAACGACCGTTCTTGGTCGGAAACCAAGCCCTTCATACGGTTAGACATTTTCTCAAGTTGTAAATGGGTACGACGAACCGCCTTTTTAAGAGAGCGTAACTCCATTTTTATATCATCAGTTTTTCGATTAGGGATGGTGTTGATATCAAGGCTTGGAAAAACCACTTTCACTTTGCCAATGACAACACCACTAGAGGCCGCGCTGCCACTAATACAGCGCACCAAGTGATCACGTTGATCATCGATTATCGCGTCATTCTCGCTATCTGCAATCATAGAAGAAATTTGCGTCGCTAAGGTGATTAAAAAGGTCTCTTCGTCAATCTCAAACCGGCGTTCGTACTGCTGTTGAATGGATAAAACGCCTAACACTTTTCGTTGGTGAATAATCGGCACACCCAAATAAGCGGAGAGTTTTCCAAGGCTGCTGGCTGCGAGTTCGGATTGGCCGAAAGGTGGTGTTTGAAGACTGCGACGATTTAGCAGCTCGGTAGTTAATTGAATGGGTTCTTCGCGCTGGCCCACCATGCCGACTAAGCCATCATCAAAGTCGATGGTTAGTTGACCCAAAAGACTTTGATCAAGGCCACTAGCGGCCATTAAAACGAATTGGTTGAGTTCATAGTCGGCAAGATAAATGGTACAAACTTCTACCTCTAACATATCGCAAACACTGTTAACGATGATGTTTAAAGCTTGCTGTTGGTTTTCAGCCAACCGCACAGCTTGGGTAATTCTAGACAGTTTGCTCGTCAAGCGACTTCCCCCTCCTCAATCAACTATTCGTTTGATTCACCTTTTCTTTTATGGTTTCGGTGGGGTCGTTTGCGCTTTTTACGCTGGCGTGCTTGTTGTTCAATGACAAAAGGCATCAGCTCAACCAACGCTTGTCGATAAACATCTCGCTTAAACGCAATGACTTGCCGAAGTGGATACCAATAGTTGACCCACATAAAATGGTCAAACTCTGGATGGCCTGTTGCATCAAAATGTATTGCAGATTCATGGCTGGTAAGTCGCAGCATGAACCATTTTTGCTTTTGACCTATACATAGTGGCACGCTTCCTTGTCGAATATAGCGGTTAGGCAATCGATACTTTAACCACTCTTTGGTGGAGCCCAATATTCTCACGTCTTTGCGCGCCAGCCCCAACTCTTCGTTGAGTTCTCTGAACATCGCTTGTTCAGCTGACTCTCCTGGGTCAACACCGCCTTGCGCGAATTGCCAAGAGTTTTGCCCTATGCGTCTGGTCCAAAGCAGATTCCCAAAGTCGTTGCATACGATGATGCCGACATTGGATCGAAATCCCTCTGAATCAATCACTTATGGTTACCAAATAAATTTTTTCTATTACTTATTCAACCACACAATTGGGTATTCGGCAAATTTCTTTGGTATTAATTTTGCTAAACCGATAGAATTTAATGATTGCTTACTTGACCTATTTTTTGCCGATCAAATGCTTTCCCCTCCGTCTTCCATAGAGCAGCTTAGACAACGAATTGATGATATTGCCGGTAAAACTTTGGGCGAATTGGCGCAACGTTTTGAGGCCAGTATTCCTCAAGACTTGCGCATTCAAAAAGGCTGGCAAGGTCAGTTTATCGAGCGCTGCCTTGGCGCGGATGCCGGTAATGAATCTCGCCCTGACTTTTCCCTGTTAGATATTGAACTAAAAACTATCCCGATTGATTTTGCTGGAAAAGTGCAGGAATCAACCTATGTATGCGTGGTAAATTTGCACAATAATTTAGCGGTTCAGTGGCGCGAAAGTGCGGTATTTCATAAGCTAAAACAAGTGCTCTGGGTGCCTATTGCGCAACAACCGGGCGCGCCGATTCATCAATCGGTTATTGCCAGCCCGTTTCTTTGGCAAATGAACGCCCAACAAGAAGCGCTGATACGGCAAGATTGGGAAGACGCCATGGCGCTAATTTCTGTCGGTAAAGTTCATCAACTTAATGCAAAGTTTGGTGATGTGTTGCAAGTGAGACCCAAGGCGGCCAATTCGAGAGTATTGACTCAAGTGGTTGATGATCAAGGTGAGAGCGGGCAGACGTTACCTCGGGGATTCTACTTACGAGCTAAATTTACCCAGGGGTTACTGCATCATCATTTGCGGGTATGAAACCAACAACTAAAACACCTAAGTGAGTACTTGCTTAACTTCTGTGTATCTTAGACACTGTTTTCAGGTTATTTTGATCGAAATGCATAATGGTATCCTCTTGCACCGGTTGCCAGTCAATGGTGCCTTTGTTAATCGGCTCAGATACTACCAACACTTGTTGTCCTTCGGTTTGGCTTATGGGGGAGTAAAACAAGCTGCAAGAATCGGCCTTTGACGAATAACGGACGCACCACAAAGAACTTCCATCGCTAATCCCGAGGGTCATTCTGAGAGCCGGATAGATTTGATGTTTTTTGGCGATTGATTCAACTTGTTCAATTGTTGTTTGAATGGCGGCTTGCTGATCGATTTCGAGGCCATTGGAGAGTAAAAGGAAAAACAGCAATTCCGAATCGGTTGAGCCGAGAATATGGCCAAAATACTTACCGTCAATCGCTTCCATTAGGTCTTTCTTTACTCGAGCAAATTCATGAATAATGCCATTATGAACCATCAGCCAGTTGCGATATTGAAAAGGGTGACTATTAGTCTCTTGGATAGGTGTGCCGGTGGCCGCTCTGACATGCGCAATGAATAGTCCGGAACACACGTTGGTTGCTAAGCTTTTCAGGTTGGCATTATTCCATGCTGGCCGAATGCTCTTAAAAAGTCCCGGCGTGGGTTTGTGACCATACCAACCCAATCCGAAACCATCACCATTAACCTCAAACATACTCATTTCCGCCGACAAGCTTTGCTCAATCAATGAATGCTGGCTGTTGAGTAACCAATCTTCGATAAATATTTCTGTTCCTTTGTAAGCCATCCAACGACACATGGGGTTCTCCGTTAAGCAAGTGCGAAAATAATTAATATTGATCTTTAGAGACATCCTTGGGGAGTGGAACTAAGGAAGACAACAAAAAGCCAGCCACCAAAGAAATACCAATCACCGAAACGTCAAAGGCAGTGGAGAGCCCGCCGACTACATCGCGTTCTACTAGCGCTAAAATGCTTCGATAGCCTACCGCGCCAGGGACCAGAATAATAAACCCTGGCATCATCACCATGGCACCGGGCAAATCAAAAAAGCGAGTAGTAAACTTGGCTAACAGTCCCACGGTGATAGCACCAACAAATGCTCCTAATGAAGGGCCAAGTGCTAAAGAGGCAAAATGGACGGTGGTAAAAGCCGTGACCGCGGATAATAAAAACCAGCCAAAGTCTTTTTTGCGCGCCGAAAACAAAGGCACAAGCGCCAATGAAGCGATTGCGGCGGCTAACCAAATGGTCCATGGTTCAGCAGGGTGCACCACTGCATCATCTATTTCAAAACCAAGCCGCTTGGAAAGTTGAGCACCGAGAGCGCTGCCGAACGCTAGCTGAATAAATATAGTCATGGTCCCAGATAGCCTTGCGGTCCCAGACACTAGGTTTTGGGTTGCAAGTTCAGCTAATGCAATGGTTAGCGAAAGCCCCGGGAGGAGAATGATTAATCCAGAAATAATAACCACTGAAGTGGTCATATGCACGTCAAAATAATCATTAATTACCAATGCCATGAAGGTGGCAACAAATGCACAAATAGCTGGCAATAGATGGTCCAGCATGGGACGAGTCGTTGAGGCAATGGCAATCAGGCCAACAATAAAACCGATAATGGAAGAAACCAGCATCTCGTTAAGTCCGCCGGAAAAAATTCTTGCGATACATGCTGAAACCACCGCAAACGCCATCACTATGACCCAGCTTGGATAATCCGGCTCATTTTCGGAAATTTGTTTAAGCCGATGGGCACCTTCTTCGGAATTTATTTCCCCGTTAATAACATGCCGAGCAACTTCGGTAGTCTGACGCAAACGCTCAATATTGACTTCACCCGGTGAGACACGAATCAAAAACGTTTGTGGATCGGAGTCAGGAGGAAGCACCGTAATACTAATGGAAGTCGGCACTGACATAGCCTGAATGCCGTAGCCCATGGCCTCGGCGCAACCATTCATGGTCTGTTCCAACTCATAGGCTGGTAGGCCATAGGTATGCAGTGCTTTAGCCAGTCTTAACAAGAACCCGACGGGTTTAGTCCGTTCGGGTGCATTGGGCACATCATCTAACGAACGGTGTTCGGTGATATGTGCATCGGATAGTTGAGGCATACTGGTTACTCGTTATAATGTCGAATACTCTGGTGAGTGGCTTTTTGACCAAGCTCATCATAGTCTTGCTATTATTATGGGTTAGTTTTTGCGTGATCGGTTACAATTATAAATTCAATCGTCGTTTTTCACAGGTTATTTTGATAAAAGCGTTACCCACATTGCTTCGAATTCTTGCTGTTTGGTTGCTTGGCATAGGCTGGAGCCTCTATGGCTTTGCGGCCCGAGATTCGATCAGTTTTCAACACATTGGTACCAAACATGGACTTCCTCAAAGTACCGTTAACACGATTTTTCAAGACAGTCGTGGCTATATGTGGTTTGGAACCTATGATGGTCTAAGCCGATATGACGGTTATCAATTTGTTAATTTTAAAAATGATCCTACCAACGAACAGTCAATTTCCAACAATATTGTGGTATCGATCATCGAAGACCATGAAGGCTATTTGTGGATAGGGACTGCACACAATGGACTCAATCGGTTTGATCCAAAAACTGGAATTTTCGAACGCTTTCTCTCCAAAAGTGATGATTTTGATAGCTTAAGCAATCCTCAAGTTAACGTCATTTACCAAGATGACCAACAACGCATCTGGATTGGTACTGATCGCGGTCTTAATTTGTATTTACCTGATAAAAAAGCATTTGCACATTTCTATAATAATCCGTTGGATACTAATTCATTACCCCCCGGTTCAATTGTTGATATTGTGGGTGATAAGCGAGGCAATTTATGGGTTGCAACCAATGAAGTCTTAGCTCACTTTAATGTTGAACAGCAGGTATTCAATTACTACGATCAAAGCAATTTGCCTTCCCAGTTAAATACCCTTTATTTAGATTCGGATGGCAGCTTATGGGTCGGTACACGCTTTGATGGGCTGTTTCATTTAAGACCGGAAGCGACGGAGTTTGAGCATTATTTTCATGATAAACGTGATGAAAACAGCTTAAGTTTTAACGATGTTAGAAAAATATTACGAACCGAAAATGGCGACCTTTGGATAGCAACCGAAGAAGGTGGTTTAAATGTACGACGTAAGGGCGATCAGCATTTTCAGGCGTTTAAACGAAACTCTTCTGACCCACACAGTATTAGCATTAATGATATTTGGACGATTTATCAAGATCGCTCCGGATTATTGTGGATAGGCACCGCCGGTGGCGGACTAAATACGACCTTATCTTTTGCCACTCAGTTTTCTAGGCTCACCCACTCTCCTTATGATGATAATGGGCTTTCACATGAGTTTGTTTGGGATATTGAAGAAGATCAGGATGGCGCTATTTGGTTTGCAACACTCAGTGGATTAGATCGTTATGATCCAAAGCTGGATGAATTTAGTCATATTTCCTCTTTAATTACTCGCGACCAACAAGCGATCGGGAATCGAATTTTAGCATTTACTATTGATCAAAATCGTGACATTTGGTTTGGCAACCAACAAGGACAACTGGGAGTCTATTCGCAGACTACCGGTGTGGCCACATTGATTAATCGAGAAAATTTTCCACCCGGATTTGTAAGTTTCAACCGAATTCGAGTCATCAGTAAAGATCGCAATGGATTTATCTGGGTTGGAACGGACGATGGTCTGCTGAAAATAAATTCCGCAACGCGCTTGATTGAACAGGAATATCATTTTGCCGAGGATGGTCAATTAGGCGACTCAAGTATCCGAACAATTTTGCAAGACAATCAAGGCAATATTTGGTTTGGTACCTGGAATAATGGCATTCAAAAATATGATCCGGAGTTTGATCGCATTGTCAGTTACAAAAATGACCCTGATGATCCAATGTCACTTTCTAACAACACGGTTCGCTCCTTATATCTTGATAATCGTGGCAATCTTTGGGTGGGAACATTTAATGGTCTGAATAAGCTCAGCGCAGAAGCGATTGAAACAGGCGAGAAAAAATTTACCAGCTATCTGGAAAAAGATGGTTTGCCTAACAGTGCGATTTACGGAATTGCCGGTGATGTTAATGGCAATATTTGGGTTAGTACCAACAATGGCCTTTCGCGTTTTGACCCTGTCGCAACACGATTTGATAATTACTCATTGGAAGATGGATTACCGGCCAACGAATTTAATGGAAATGCAGTGATTCGTTCTTCTGATGGATTAATTTATTTTGGTAGTGTGAATGGTGTGGCCATTGTCAGCGCCACAGAAACTCGGCCAAAAAATTATCAACCCGAACTGGTGATCACTTCTCTCAGTGTTTTAGGTAATCAACTAAAACCAGACGGAGTGGTGATAGACATTAAGTCGCTGGAGTTGAATTACCAACAAAATGATGTTGTGTTTGAATTTGCCTCGCTCGATTTTAGACACATAAATCGCAATCTATATCGATACCGTTTAATGCCCTATAGCCAAGAGTGGACCGAAGTCACTTTTCCTAATCGAGCCGTATTCACTAACCTTGACCCTGACAAATATACATTTGAAGTGCAAGTGGCAAATTCAATCGGTGAATGGCCGAGTCAGTCGACAACCATGAACCTCACTATTCTTCCTCCACTTTGGCAAACGTGGTGGGCATTTTTAATCTATGTCTGTGTACTAGCCGCCTTTATTACTTTGTATTTGATCAAGCACAAGAAAACCTTGCAAGAGCAAAAAAATATTAATGAACATTTGCGAAAGGTCGATCAGTTAAAAGATGAATTTTTAGCTAATACTTCTCACGAATTAAGAACACCTCTAAACGGTATTATTGGCATCGCCGAGTCTTTACGAGCGGGTAGTGCAGGCTTGCAAAACCAAAAGACTTTAAGTCATCTCGACTTGATCATTGATGGCGGAAAACGACTTGCTCAACTAGTTAATGATATTTTAGATTTTAAAAAATTAACCCACCACACTTTGGTTTTACAACGCAAAGCCACCGATATTCAATCCGTTTTAAATGTGGTTATTAGTTTGTTAAAACCGCTAGCCGAAAAGAAATCATTGATTATTGTTAATCAATTGCCCAATGATTTACCGTTGGTTTTTGCCGATGAAGATCGGGTACAACAAATTTTTCATAACCTGATTGGAAACGCAATTAAATATACTAATCAAGGTCAGATCACGGTGTCGGCGAGACTAAATGTCAATGAAATAGAAATTTGTGTCACGGATACAGGCATAGGCATTGAACAATCAAAAATAGAAGAAATATTTAGGCCGTTTGAACAGTTAGAACTACCTGACCAGTATGAGCAAAAAGGCACTGGATTAGGTCTATCCGTTACCCGACAACTGATTGAACAACATGAAGGACAAATTTGGGTAAATGCTAAGTTAGGTGAGGGTTCAAAATTCTATTTTACTTTGCCTTGCTGGTTGGAAAATTTCCATCTGGAAGACAAGGTCAGTGAGCCATCCGATAAAATAACCTTTGTGCCCGAAGAGCCGACAAAGCATTCTAAAGTAGCCAAAGGTAATACAAAAATTGTTGCCGCAACCAATAAAGGTAAAATTTTAATTGCCGATGATGATCCTATTAACTTGCAGGTGCTCAGTGACTTACTACAAATGAATCAATATCAGGTGGTGCAGGCAGAAGACGGATTGCAAGCCACTCAACTTGGATTGTCTGAAAACTTTGATCTTGTCATTCTCGATATCATGATGCCTGGCATGTCTGGGTATGAAGTGACTAAAGAGTTACGCAAAAAATTTAATGCGATTGAGCTACCAATATTATTACTGTCTGCGCGAAATCAACCTGGCGATGTCACCACAGGTTTCGAAGCGGGAGCAAATGACTATGTCACCAAACCAATCGAGCGTGCGGTATTACTTAGTCGTATCGAAACCATGAGATTACTCGGTGGATTAGTAGAGGCCAAACGACAGAAGCAGCACGCAAACACGCTGCAACAAGCTTGCGAGCGTTTAGGGAAATATTTTCCAAAGCAAATGGTTAATCAAATCATTACCAGTAGTAGTGAAAATCAATTAGTAGCAGAGCGCAAACAAATTACCGTCTTGTTTGCTGATTTAGCAGGCTTTACCAGTGTTTCTGATCGTTTTGAACCAGAAGCGATTACCGATATATTAAATAGCTTTCTTGGCAAAATGGGCGAGCTGATTGAAACTCACCAGGGTATCTTAAATGAAATATTAGGCGATGGATTGGTGGTGTTGTTCGGTGCGTTGGACGGTATGGGTAAAATTGAACAAGCGCAAAATGCCGCCGCATTAGCTTTAAAAATGCAGCAAGCAATGAATGAGTTATCAGCGCAATGGCTGGACGCAGGATTTGATCATAATGTTAAGCTTCGTATCGGTATTCATCAAGATTTTGCCACCGTTGGGAATTTTGGTTCGAAAGACATTGTGGCCTTTAGAGCGGTAGGAAGTGGAGTAAACTTTGCGTCAAGACTGGAAAATTATGCAGGCGCTGGGCAGATTGCGGTGAGTTATCCTATCTACGCGCAGTGTCGCGAGCGATTTGAATTTTCAGAACTTGAAGAAGTACAATTTAAGGGATTTAATCATAAGCACCGAGTCTGTCATTTGTTAGAAGTTAAACCAAAATAACCGCCCACAAACTCGATGCATGAGAAATCTAATCGGATAAAAAGTTTTCCAATTAGACGAAAGCAATTTCTGAGGTGCCAGGAATTTCAAATACCAATCGATTACTGACAAGCTTTGATGGCGTTTGCGCGCCTGGCTTTACAGGCTGGTTAAGAATGTGTTGATTAACTTTTAATGCCGCCAAATAAGTAAGCTGATATCCATTACAAGTTTCAATTCGAGCGGTTATACATTCTCCAGATGCGTTTTTAACTTCGCCCCAAAGGTAAGTCTTTAATTTTTCACGTTGCTGTTCATTAGGTCCCTTGGATTTTTTCTCTACTTGTTCTTTCATTTTATTTTGCACAAACGAAAACTTGACCAACCACCTTAACCAATTCATTTTTCGCATGGCCTTGGCACCCTTTGGCGAAATCGGAATATATACTTCGATATTGGGAATACCGGTTGAATAGTATGCAGTGGAAACATCGCCCCAGGGAATCGTTACTGCATTTTTAGCACCGTTGCCAAAGTCGATGGTGCGTTGTCTGTAGGCGAGTGGTACTTGTTTAATTTTGCCATTTTCGCGGATCCGCCCGCCACTGGCGATCCCTTCGATAGAAGTTTTTGCGGTGCCCGGGCTCATGCTACTGCCCGAGTCAAACCCCAGCGCTAAGTGAGTTGCATCTGGCATTCTTTCTTTTAACAAGGCAGCCAAACAATCTGTCGGCACAACATCAAATCCGACACCAGGACAAATGACGATACCCGCTTGCTCAGCTTGTTGATGCAGTTCTTGTGCGAGCTCAAAAACACTAATCTCTCCGGTGATATCAGTATAGTGTGTTTTACTGGCAATACAGGCCTTCATCATTGGCTCTGCGGTCGCCGAAAACGGACCCGCACAATGGATCACGGAATCGACTTCGGCAAGTTCTTGAGCGACCTGATCAATAAAAGTCAGATCAAAAATACGATAAGGCAAATCAAGCTGCTTAGCCAATTGTTCTATTGCCGATTGGTTTCGCCCTGCGAGAATCGGTTTAAAGCCTTGGTTAATTGCCTCTCGAGCGATTAACTCGCCAGTATAACCATTGGCGCCATAGATCATAAATTGTTTGGTGTTTGTGCTCATGCTGGTTTGCTCCAATAACATGTTCGTTTGCTTTAATAAACTGTCTAAGCGTTACTTTTAAGTTTGGCTTTGCTGGCTAAAATTTTTGGTACTTTTTTAATCAGTTGCTTAAGATAGTAATTGGGAAAAAAACGTTTGGTTCGATAGGCTTTACGAGCGTAATCGTGGCTGATTACCATTAAGGTATTTTTTTCTATTGCATTAAGTGCATCGCGCGCAACGTCTTCCGCGGTCACCTTTGATTGCTCCATCCATTTTTGCACGAGCGGCTTCACCCCTTGTTCACCTTGTGTCATGGAATCCAGTAAATTGGTTTTGAAAAATGCAGGACAAAGTACTGAAACTCCAATATTTCGATAACCCAACTCTGCACACAAAGACTCACTGAGGGCGATGACGCCACTTTTACTCACATTATACGAAATCATTGTGGGTGCTTGTGCAATGCCTGCAAACGAAGCGGTGTTGACGATATGTCCGGGCCCATTTTCGGGTAATAAGGGCATCCAGTAATGGCACCCTCTGAAAACACTATTTAGGTTCAAATCAATAGCTCGTTGCCACTGAGCGGGGGTGCAATCAACCATCATCCCAATAGTCGCGATACCAGCATTATTAATAATAATATCAATGCCGCCCCAATTCGATTTAAGTTGCTCTGCGACATCGATAAAATCCTGATCATTAGACACATCACAATGGAGTGCAATGGCTGTGGCACCCGCTTGATTCGCCTGTTCAGCGACAGCTTGCGCCCCTTCAAAGTTGATGTCGGCAACCGCGATTCGCCACTTAAGCTGAGCAAATGCTTCGACTAAAGCTTTACCTAGCCCACTCGCACCACCGGTTATTATTACTCTTTTTTGCTCAAATCTTGCTAACACTCGACTGCTCCAAGCTACTCAAATAGGCTAATTTGTAATCATACTACACCATTTAGGCTAAAAATAAAACGAACGCTCGCTCGTTATTGACAGGCCGGCTGATACTAACGTATGGTATAGGCTAGTTTTTGAGCTAAGTTTTAACGCTGGTACCGAGTGCCATTTCTCTGGGGTTAACTTTTCTAGGAATAACTTCCATAGGCGTAACTCGGCAGATTTAAGAGCAACGAAGGGTCAAACAGACAGGACCAGAATTGATGAGCAAAATAGTACTCTTACGGCATGGTCAAGCGAGTTTTGGCTCGAGTCATTATGATAAGTTGTCTGAATTAGGGCGTTTACAAGCAAAGAAGGTAGGCGAATATTTTAATCAATGCGATATACAATTTGACCAAATTGTTCACGGCGCCATGAGTCGGCAAGCAGAAACCGCCCAAATTGTTGCAAAGACTATTAGCTTCTCGCCCCAATTGGTCACTGATTTGGGTGCCAATGAATTTGATAGTGAATCGTTAGTTAAGAACTATTTGCCCCAATTGGCCAAACAATCTGAACGGCATCATCAAATGATTTTTGGAGACAATAATTGGTTTAAGTCAGATGATAATTTTAGGCTGATATTTAGTCAGCTAATCGAGCTTTGGCAGAATAATGAGCAATCGAGCTTTGAGTCTTGGCTGAAATTTAAGGTTAGAGTCAAGCAGTTTTTAACCGAACTGGGGGCTAACCAGAATGCCAATCAGCGAGTATTGGTGGCAACTTCCGGCGGACTAATTTCGCTTGCCATAATGAGTTTGCTAGGGGTTAACGACAAGCAGTTTAGTCGGGTGAATTTGAGCATAAATAATGCCAGCCTAACAGAGATAAAGCTAGCAGACGAACAACCGAGTGGCGACTCTAATCTTGTTGGAGAGATCTTAAGTTTCAACAATATTAGCCCATTGATTTTGGCCAAAGATAAACAGTTGATTACTAGAAAGTAACAAAGACTTTTAAATTAGAATAAGCAAATGCGAGCTGTTGTGGTTTTCTATCCACGGTGATCATTTGCGCTAGATGAGGAACCCTCAAATGAATTTTGAAACACCTGACTGGATAGCAGAGCAGCTTGCGAAAATCCAAGATTTTGTTGATCAAAAATTGATCCCAATTGAACAGTCAATCATCTTTAGCGATTTCTTTGAAGTTGAAGATCGGTTGAAAGATCTAAGAGAGCAAGTCAAAGCACTTGGCTTGTGGGCACCACATATTCCAGAGTCGATCGGTGGATGTGGCAAGAGTTTAGTTCAATTGGGCTTAATTTCTGAATTGCTGGGCCAAACTCCGCTTGGCCATTATGTGTTTGGTTGCCAAGCGCCAGATGCTGGCAATATTGAACTACTGCATAAATTTGGCAGCGAGCAACAAAAAGAACAATGGATGAAGCCGCTAGCGGCGGGTGAAATCAGAAGCTGTTTTGGCATGACCGAACCCGACACTGCAGGTTCTAATCCTACATTGCTTGAGGCAACTGCGGTGTTAGAAGGTGATGAATGGGTATTAAATGGTCGAAAATGGTTTACTTCGTCAGCCGACGGTGCGCAATTTTGCATTGCCATGGTGGTGACTGATGCTAAACAGGTCAAACACCGAAAGGCCAGTATGATTATTGTACCAACAGACAATCCAGGTTATCGATTAGTTCGAAATATATCCATCATGGGTGAAGCAGGTTCAGGTTACTATTCTCACGCCGAAATTGAGTTTAATAATTGTCGCGTGCCAAAAAACAATTTAATCGGTAGCGTTGGCAGTGGTTTTAGTTTGGCCCAAGAAAGGCTTGGTCCAGGTCGAATTCATCACTGTATGCGTTGGTTGGGGATCTGCCGTCGTGCGATTAATGAAATGATCGATTATGTACAACAACGAAAAATCAGCTCTAAGCATACCTTGGCTGATATGCAAGCCATACAACATTGGATAGCGGAATCCGCGGCAGAAATGGAAGCCGCAAGATCGCTCGTTTTACAAACGGCTTGGCGAATAGAAAATGTTGGTTTCGAGTCGGCTAAAAATGATGTTTCGATGATCAAATATCATACCGCTAATGTGATGCAGCGGGTTATCGATAGAGCCATCCAAAGCTTAGGTGGACTCGGCATGACTGACGATAAAATATTGGCTTACTTCTATCGTCATGAGCGCGCTGCTCGCATTTATGATGGCCCTGATGAAGTCCATAAGATGGTGGTTGCTCGAAATCTACTTAAAAAAGTCAAACCGGCTTAATTAGCTTGGCAATGTCTGATACCAAAACATGGCAGGGTGAAAATGACTTTAAGTTGTTTCAATCTTCTGTGCCGATTAGTGAAGCAGAAATATGGACAGCGTTTTATGAGCTGCATAAAGACAAAATAAAAGTTCAAAAGAAGTCGATTGCGATCGAAAAATTAAAGACCATTGTGTTGGCCACATTCAAGCTGGTTAATCAGAAAGGCTATGCACTGATGAGTCTCAGAGATTTAAGTCAAGAAACAAAAATGAGCATGGGAAGCCTGTATGCGTATATTGGCAGCAAAGGGCAGCTAGCCGAAATGATCCATCAATTCTTGCCACATATCTTTGATCTTTGTGTGCTCGACCATTTATCTAAGTCAGAGTCCGCCAAGTTGCAATTAGCAAAGCTTATTCGTGGACACATCTTTATTACTGAACGATTGCAAGCGTGGTTTTTCTTTGCGTTTATGGAAACCAAGCATCTGAGCGAATCGATCAAACAGTTAGCCAAGCAAAACGAACAACGCTCAGAAATTTGGTTTCAAGAATTATTAAAGGCCGGGCAAAAGAGCGGCGAGTTTGAAGTTTGCGATGCTATTCTGACCAGCTTGATGATCAAAAGTTTATTGCAAAATTGGTATGTTAAGCGTGGCAAGTATCGCCAAGAAAAAATAACTTGCGAAGCCTATATTGAATTTATTGAAAAAGCGATCAATCAAATGATTGAGGTAAAACCATGAGTGACCAAGATAAATCAAATGCTGAACAACAGCCGATGTTGAGCCAAAATGCTAGAAAATCGGATGAACTGCCTTTATCCAAGTTATTTACCTACTTAAGCAAAAACTTGCCGCAATTTGCAAGTGCAAATCAACTTCATGTTGAACAGTTTTCAGCAGGCGCATCCAACATAACCTATCGAATTTTTAATGGAGAGCAAGCGCTGATTTTAAGACGACCACCCAGTGGTACCAAGGCAAAATCGGCACATGATATGGTTCGCGAACACAACGTGCTCACTCAGTTAGCTCCCGTTTACCCGTTATCCCCAAGACCGGTTGCTCTGTGTACTGATGAGTCAGTTATTGGTTATGAGTTTTTTATTATGCAAGAAATTGAGGGGCTAGGTATTGGCAAAGATCTTCCCGTCACACTTAATAATGAGCAACAACACCGGCTCTGCAAAAACTTTGTAAAGAGTTTTGTGGAGCTTCATCAAATTGATATTACACAACCTAACCTGTCAAGCCTTGGTAAGCCAGAAGGATATGTGGAAAGACAAATGCACGGTTGGAATGAGCGATTTGCTCGAGCCAAAACCGATGATGTAGCTAGTATCGACTCGGTGTTTCATTGGCTAGCAGAACACCTGCCGGTCGATTCCGGACTACAATCATTGGTGCACAATGATTTTAAGTTCGACAATTTAATTTTACAGAAAGAACAACCAGAAAATATTATTGGGGTGTTAGATTGGGAAATGACTACCCTCGGCGATCCTCTCTTGGACTTAGGCTGTTCACTTGCTTATTGGATTGAAGAAAAAGATGATCCTAGCCTGCATGCGATTAGAATGATGCCGACACATTTGCCTGGCATGATGACTCGCCAGCAAGTGTTTGATGAGTATTGTCAGTTAAGAAGTATTTCAAACGCTACGCTAAAACCCTATTATGTCTTTGGGCTATTTCGCTTAGCGGTCATCGCGCAACAAATTTATTATCGTTTTTATCACGGCCAAACGGATAATCCAAAATTTAAATCTTTTGGTCAACTTGTCAATATTCTTATTTCTCGATGTCTCGAAGAAACTTCCACTAATTAACTAATTACTCGCAAAAGGAACGCTAACATGAGCCAGCCAGCATTTTCGCTTACCAACAAAACCGCCATAATAACCGGAGCAAGTCGTGGTATCGGTGAAGCAACTGCGCGCTTATTCGCGCAACAAGGGGCGCAGGTAATCATTTCTAGTCGTCGTCAGGAATCCCTTGATGAGTTAGCCAAAGTGATTAATAGTGAAGGTCATTCCGGTAAAGTCTATGCCATTGCGTGCCATATCGGCAATGCAGAATCGGTGGCAGGTTTTTTAGAAAAAGTACAATCGCAATTTAGTCAGATTGATATCTTGGTGAACAATGCTGCAACCAATCCATTTTTTGGCGAGTTGATTGAAACACCAGACTCGATGGTTGAAAAAACCATTGATGTGAATATTAAAGGCTATTTGTCGATTAGTCAGGTGGTGGCTAAGTTAATGAAACAAAGTGGCGGTGGAAGTATCATTAATACTGCCTCAATCAACGGTGTGATCCCTGGACATATGCAAGGAATTTATTCCATTACTAAGGCCGCTGTAATTTCCATGACTGCCTCTATGGCTAAAGAAACCGCTCGATACGGAATTAGAGTTAACGCTGTATTACCGGGTTTAACCGACACAAAATTTGCATCTGCGCTGACCAAAAATGAAAAGTTGCTAAAATCAATTTTGCCGCTAATACCCATGGCAAGAATGGCACAGCCAGAAGAAATCGCTCCAGCATTTTTATTTTTGGCCAGTGATGAAGCGTCCTACATAACCGGTGTCAACTTGCCGGTCGACGGCGGGCTACTCTGCTAAAAACTTATCGGCGCTTTCCACCCAAGCTCTGGCTTCGCCACTAAAGTAGCTTTTTAAAATAGGAGCCATGGACTCGGCGGTTATTTCTGGCCAGCCGTTGCCGTTAATGTAGTATTGGGTGACTTTATTGTTCTCGCCTAGTTCCCAAAAACTCGGAACCGGGGCTTTTTTTAGACCGAGTTGAGCGAGGTCGACTTTCCATTCGTCGTAGTCCAGTCGAATAATATAGGTATTTTTATAGGCTTCCATTAGTAGAGGCTGTTCCGTTTTTTTGCGTAAAAGCTTGCAGGGGCTACACCATTCGCCGGTCATTTGAATAAATACTTTCTGTTCACGGTCAGTTGCAATTTGCACATGCTTGACAATTTCTTTGGCCAGCGGAACTCCATCCCATTCTAGTTCAACGACCGAAAATAACGGATAGTCTTTGGATTGATAAAAATATTTATCAGTTGAATGTTCACTACAACTAGACAAAAACATTAGCCCAAACAGTAGTAAAAATAATCTTTGTTTCATGGGGAGTACACTTTTTGAAATTCAGTTTCTAGTTCCATAGTAATAGTATCTGAGCAAAATCACTGCTATTTTCGGCTAGGGTTTGCGCGGTGATTTGGCTATACCAAAATCCAGTATTGACCCGGCAGTCGATAGAGTCGAGTATCATATGAATGACTAAACCAATACCAACAAGGCGTAGCTTAGGAATAAAGCAAGCCAGTAAATACACAGGCATTAAAATTATACTATGAAGTGGATGAAAACCAATACTGCAGCGATCGGCTTGATAGATAGGATTAGCCAAAAGATGATCTACATCAACGATCATAGTTGCAAGCATCACTAATGTTGCAAACTTCCATCGCTTTCGAAAGAAAATTAGCGCAATCGTCAGTGGTACTAAGAAATGTAATGCTAGATGAAAAATTCCGGTACTTCCTCTAACCAAGCTTCAATATCATGCCAAGGCTTGGGCTTACATATCGAGTAGCCTTGTGCAAAATCGCAACCCATATTTCTCAATCGCTTAATGGTTTGAGCATTCTCTACTCCTTCGGCAACCACCTGTAAGCGCAGATTATGCGCTAGCGCGATGGTGGAATTGATAATGATAGAGTCTTGCGTACTGGACAGCATATCGGAGACAAATTCTCGGTCAATTTTTAGTAAATTAATTGGTAGTCGGCGTAAATAGGCTAATGACGAATAGCCAGTTCCAAAATCATCGATTGAAAGTTTTATTTCAAGAGCAGCCAATTTATTAAGTATCTCTACCGCGGTTTCTGGATCTTGCATTAAGGCTGTTTCGGTAATCTCTAATTCTAACATGCCGGCTTGAGTTTGATACTTTTGTAATGCTCGTTGAATAAAGTTGACGCAGCGTTCGTCTATCAGATTTCTTGCCGATAAGTTTACCGCAACAGGTAATTGATAGCCTTTGGCTTGCCAACCTGCTTGATGTTTCAGAGCGAGGTCGACCACCGCTTCGGTGATGTTGTGAATCGAATCGCTCATTTCCGCCAGCGGAATAAATTTGTCGGGATAAAGAAGTCCCATTTTTTTATGTTGCCATCGAACCAATGCTTCAAAGCCGCTGGCCTTGCCAACGGATAAATCAATTTTAGGTTGAAAGTGTAGCTCTAGTTGGTTGTCTCTAATTGCGCCATTTAGCTCAGCGATGAGTGCGAGTCGCTCTGGGGTATGTTTATCATCATTGATATCATAAACTTTAATGCCACCACCATTTCTTTTGGCTTCATACATGGCCACATCGGCAGAGCGGAGCAATGCATGGCTATCTTTGCCGTCCTCAGGATATTTGGCAATCCCAATACTGGCGTCTATCTCCAACATCATTGATTCAATATCAAATGGTTCGCGTAAACTTGAAAGCAAGGTGGTTGCATAAAGATGAATAACTTTATCATCATGGACATCATCGATTAAAATGGTGAATTCATCCCCGCCCAGCCGCGATATTAGAATTTTGTGACCTGCAAATACTTTATTGAGCCGTGGGCCAATCTGTTGCAGCAATACATCCCCTGTATGATGACCCAAAGTATCATTAATTTCTTTGAACCGGTCTAAGTCAAGCAATAATAAAGCGGCCGATTGAAAATGGGGGTTAGCAATTTTTTGCTTGAATGTATTATGAAAAAGCAAACGATTGGAAAGGCCTGTTAACGAGTCGTGATGGGCCATATAATCTAAGTCTTTCATTTGTTGTGCGTTAGCTAAGGCTTGTGAAACAGTATTGCTGACAATATCTAAAGTTTCCTTTTCAATATTTCGGTAACCTTCAACCGAACTATAACCTAAGTTTATACAACCAAATTTTTTGCCCTGATAAATTAATGGTATCGCAACCCCGGAGCAGATATTGCTACCCAGTAAGGCTTGTTTCACATGAGGAACGATTCGTTCGTCTTTTTTAAAATCTGGACTAAATTGAATTTCTCCGGTTTTTAGTGCTTCCCCACTCATTCCTTTATCCAGTGCGTTGTGCTGGTACATTTTTATTTGTGGGGCAAAGCCATTGGTTGCAAACAGTTCCAAAGAATGCACTTCATGATTCACTAAGTAAATAGCCACATGAGCCGTTTCGGTAACACTTAGTAGTGTTTCTAAAGTGATATCTGCAATCGATTGTAATGAGTCGACTCCGTTTAACTGTCCGGACAATTGATTAATTAAACGTAAACTTTCATTCTGGCTCACCAGCTTTTTCTGAAATAACAACAAGTCTTGCTCCGCTTTTTTTCGTGGCGTGATATCACGCACTGTCGCTAGAATTTGTATTTCGTTATTAATTTCAATGGCACTTAAGGTAACCTCAGCTTCAAACGGCGTTCCATCGAGGGTGGCATGGGTCCATTCAAAATGTTGGGTTTCACCTGAGATAGCAGCTTGAATATATTTCATTGCTTCAGTCTTTGACGGCTGTCCGTTGGCTTGCAATGGTGGTGAAAATTGGTATGGAGTGGTGTTAATAATTTGTTCACGAGTACATTTAAATAGCGACAAGGTCGATAAGTTGCAATCGACAAACCGGTCATTCTTCATCAAGAAGCTGGCGTCACCAGCGCTCTCAAACAATTGCCTATAGCGTTCTTTTTGTTCTTCCAACGCTTTTTTAGTCAAAACGGTTTCGGAAATATCGAAGGCAATCCCTAAAAAGCCATCAATCACACCCTGTTCATTATAAAGAGCGGTCACTGAAAGCATTATCGGAATTTCACGGCCCGATTTATGAATATAGGTCCATTCAAGCTCCTCGTAAGTGCCCATTTTGGCTTTTTCCACAAACACATCAAAGCCGGGTTCTATTAGTCGGCCTAATTCCTTGCTTAGGACCTTGGCGTGTTTGACCACCTCGGAAGGCTTATGAAATATTGAAGGGGTGTGCTTGTTGATAATTTCATCGGCGGTATAACCCAGCATTTTTGCTGCACCGCGATTAAAAAAGCGGATTAAGCCATCCGTATCAGTGGCGATAATACTGTAGTTAGCCCCATCAAAGATCGCTTGTTGCATTAAGCTCAGTTTTCGATAATCGATTTCTTTGTCGGCGGAACTACTCATAGACCTCTCTTGTTTATTTTTTATTCATGTCTTTTCTCGCAACCCCTTAAATATAGCTCATTACCGGTCGTTTACTCCAATGAAAATTCTTTTATGCTAAAATCCGCGGCTTATTACCGCCTTTACTCTGTATTAAATGATTCGTTTTAAGCAATTATCTCTATTTCAGGGCAGCTTAGCGCTGCTCAATGATGTCAACCAAACCCTCTATCCCGACCAGAAGTTAGGGGTAGTGGGCAAGAATGGTTGTGGTAAATCGAGTTTATTTTCTATGCTAAGAAGCGAATTGAGTCCGGAGCAAGGAGTGCTAGAGTTTCCTTCTAAATGGCGGATTAGCAGTGCTCGTCAAGAAACGCCAGCCAGTCCGCTGAGCGCCGTTGACTATGTATTATCCGGTCATACCGAGTATGCTTTAATCCAAAAAGCCTTAGCTAAGGCAGAGCTTGCCGAAGATGGCATTGAAATAGCCAATCAACATGCCAAACTTGACGCTATCAATGGTTGGTCGTTACCAGCGCAAGTGGCCAAAATGCTGACTGGCCTCAGTTTTAACGAGGAACAAATGCAGGCATCGGTTAGCGAGCTTTCTGGCGGCTGGCGAATGCGCTTGAATTTGGCACAGGCGTTAATTCAACCGGCCGAATTATTACTGCTCGATGAGCCAACCAATCACCTCGACTTAGAAGCGGTGTTATGGCTAGAAGGGTTTTTACGAAGTTATGAAGGGATGCTATTAACGATTTCTCACGATCGTGATTTTCTAGATAGTTTTTGCAGCCATATCTTACATTTCGAGAATCAGGGACTAACCTGTTATTCGGGCAATTATTCGCAATTTGAAAAGCAAAAACACCAAAAACAAGTGCTGCAACAAGCCGAATTTGAGAAGCAACAAAAAGAAATAGCTCACTTAGAGAGCTTTATCAATCGGTTTAAAGCGAAAGCAAGTAAAGCGACTCAAGCGCAAAGCCGTGTGAAAGCGCTCGACAAAATGGATAAAGTCAGTGCCGTCCAAATACGGCAGAAATTTGGCTTTGAATTTAAGCCTATCAATAAAAATATTACTGAGCTGGTTGGTCTTGACAATGTTGCCGCGGGCTATGGTGATAAAGTTGTTTTGAGTGATGTCACAATGCGAATTCTTGCTGGGCAACGGATTGGTCTGCTGGGTCGCAACGGTGAAGGTAAGTCGACTTTAATTAAAGTAATTTGTGGTGAGCTGGAAAAACTGAGTGGTGACTTAACTCATAACAAACACTTTAAGGCGGGCTATTTTGCCCAACATCAAGTTGAACAGTTAAATCTTGAACAGTCACCAATTTGGCACATTCAATCTTTAGGTGAGGGAATATCGGAGCAGCAAGCGAGAAATTTTTTAGGTGGCTTTGCATTTAATGGTGATAAAGCGCTAGAAAAAGTGGTTGGCTTTTCGGGTGGTGAGAAAGCGCGTTTGGTTTTAGCTATGATCACTTGGCAGGAGCCTAACTTAATGCTTTTAGATGAGCCAACTAACCATTTCGATATCGAGATGCGTGAAGCACTTGCGTTAGCATTGCAAAATTATGACGGTGCCGTGATTTTGGTTGCTCATGATAAGAGTTTACTTGAAAGCGTTGTCGATGAATTTTGGTTGGTTAACGATGGCAAAGTAAATCCATTTAAAGGTGATCTGGGTGATTATCAAAAGTGGCTTAATGATAATCGCTGGAGTGCAGATAAGCCAACCGTTGAAATGAACTCTACCAGTCAACCCGATAGTCAAGCTAACTCGCCTGCGGTGTCTCGTAAGGAACAAAAGCGATTAGAAGCCGAGTTAAGAAAGCAGAAAGCGCCATTAACTAACCGACTTAAAAAAGTTGACCAGCTAATGCAAACCCTACAGACAGAAAAACGAGAGCTAGAGGAAATTCTTGCGGATAGTGAAATCTATCAAGAAGAAAACAAGCAACGACTCACAGAATCAATGCAACGCTCAACAGCGGTTGCTAGTGAGTTAGAACAATTAGAAGAGGAGTGGTTCGAGTTAACAGAACAATTAGAAGCGTTTGGTTAATTCTGTGTGAGCCAAAAATGTGTAAAATTTGAACTTAGTAAAGAGCCATTAATATGCCTACTCGTAAAAAACAGTTTATCGCTGGTGCTGTGTGTCCAAGCTGCTCCGAGATGGATAGTTTGGTTTTATATGTGGATGATCAAAGTGTCGAATGTGTCAGCTGTGATTACACTCAAACCAGTCAGCAACGTGATCAGCCGACCCAAAAAAAGCCGCAGGCGACGGTTAAAACAAATAAGCCTAATTATCGAAATGCCGGTTTAATCGATATTACTCAAATCAAAGAATAGTATGAATCAAAAACAACTCCTAGAAGTCAAACAGCGTTCAAAGGTATTAATCGATCAGAAAGCCATTCAAATTGCGCTTGAGAAACTTGCGCAAAAAATTGAAGTTGATTACCACGGAAAAGTTCCGGTTTTTATCGTAGTATTAAATGGCGGTTTGATCTTTGCTGGACAGCTTTTACCCAAGATCGATTTGCTGTGTGAAATAGATTATTGTCACGCCACGCGCTATCAAGGAGAGCAACGTGGTGCTGAGCTAATCTGGAAAGCAAAACCTCAATCATCTCTCAAGGGTAGAGATGTTATCATCCTCGATGACATTCTCGACGAAGGTATCACCTTAAAGTTAATTCAAGACTATTGTTTGGCGCAACAAGCTAATTCGGTAAAAACGCTTGTGCTAGTCGAAAAACAGCATCAGCGAAAAGCTTATCCTAATCAAACCGCGGATTATTGTGAGTTATCCGTGCCCGATGAGTATGTATTTGGATTTGGCATGGATTATTCGCATGTTTGGCGCAATACCATGGACATTCGGGTGCCAAATAATGACTGACAAGCAACGAATAGAGCACATTGTTATTTTAATGGCAATGCAAGAGGAAGCTAACTCACTGATTGACGCTTTAGAATTGGTGGAAGTTGATGGTCTTTTTCCGAGGCAACTACCATTTCGATGTTTTCAATCAAGCAAAATCCAAAGTACACAGTTTTCAACGATAAAAATCAGCTTAATCACCAGTGGCAAAGATCAGCGTTATGAGGTTGATAATATCGGTTGTGAGGCCGCAACGTTAATGACGCATCAAGCAATCCAGCAGCTCTCGCCCGATTTAATAATTAGTGCTGGAACGGCTGGCGGTTTTGCAGAACGAGGTGCGGAAATTGGCAGTATTTACGTGGCTAAAGATTATTTTGTCTTTCACGACAGAATTGTCCCTTTGCCCGGCTTTGAGCAGGTCGGCGTTGGTTATTTTCCTGCGTTAGAATTGGGTCAAATGGTCAAACAGCTCGGCTTTGGTGTTGGCGTTATTTCAACTGGTTCATCACTCGAGAAAAACCCTAAAGATCAGCGTGTGATCAAGGCTCACCCGGTGGTTGCAAAAGAAATGGAAGCCGCAGCAATTGCCTGGGTCGCTTCTCTCTACCAAGTACCAATGACGGCAATAAAATCCATTACTAATCTTGTTGACCTAGATAATCGCTCCGAACATGAATTTGTGAAAAACTTTGAGCTGGCTGTTTCTGGGTTGACTAGCGCAATGATTAAAGTTTTGCATTATTTTAATCAAAAAGACAGTTGAACGTGCTCGCCGGTTACACAGACCTATTTAAACTGAATTTACCTTTCAGCTAAGAAATAATTCCAAAAGCTGTAAGATTTTTGAGCTGCTAAGCGTCTTATAGAATGAGCAAGACGTAAGGAGAGTTTTTTGGAAATCAAAAATCGTGCAGAAAAAATCAATCAGCTTGTCGAACAGTACGGAAAACAAGTCTATCTTTCGGCGTTAAGGGTTGTTGGCGACCCTGACCAAGCTGAGGATATTGCGCAAAATGTTTTTCTAAAGCTACTAAAACTAACGCCTAAGCAATTTAATAATGTGAATGCCTGGCGTGGCTATTTAATTAAATTAGCAGCCACATCATCGATCGATTTGATTAGACAGCTGAAGCGTGAGAAAGGATCATCGCAACACCATCAGTCAGTCAACATTGATGAGGAGGCGCATGATCTTGCATCTCCCAATCACTCGCCACTGGCTCAGCTGGATATTAGTCGAGATCTTCATCAAGTGCGTATTGCACTTAGTCAATTATCGCCGCAAGAATCTGAAGTGATTATTCTTCGGTTAATCGAAAACTTTAGTTATCAAGAAGTGGCTGACCAGCTGGAAATTACCGCCAGCTTGGTTGGCGTGACTTTGCATCGAGCACATAAAAAGCTATTAGGTATTTTAAACGAATCAAATTTCTTAGGAGAAAATTATGACTAATCCAAAATTTTCTGAGCAAAGGTTAGATGATACTTTGGCGTATTTGAAAGACCAAGACATTGAACCAAATACAGCTCTAAATCTACAAAAACGAATCAAAATTGCAGTCAATAATGAAGCCAAACTCTTAGCAAAAAATGAACAGCCTTCGGTTAAAACCAGCGAAAGATTTTTACCATTTTTTCTCTGGTTTAAAGTTAAAAGTGTTTACTGGGGAAGTAGTGCATTTGCATTAACAGTGTTGAGTTTTATTTTAGTCATGGGAGGCAGCACAGCACCGGCATTTGCTAAAGTGCAACAACAACTTAGTGCGGTGACTTCTTTGTTTTATAAAAGTGAAATGTCGATACAACAACAACCAATTATGAGTTTGTCCGTTTGGTTTAGAGAGCCAGGACTGATCAGGGTTGAAACCACACCACTGACTCCTAATGGAGAGCAGGCTAAAACGATTAATGTACTCGATTCTGTAAATGGGCAAGGCTTGATTATGTTTCCGGCGGCGATGCGCGCTATGACAATGACATTCGATAATGACTCATTAAATAATCCTAAACAGAATCCATTACACTGGTTTGACTTAGTTAAAAACTATCAAGGCGAGGTGGTTGAGCTTGATCAACGATTGGTAGAAAACCAGTGGCTAAATGGCTTTTTGATTCAAGAGTCTGAACTCTCCATAATTGTTTGGAGTTCACCGGAAACCTATCTTCCGGTTGAAATATCGATCTTTGATGGTGATTCAGTTGAATCCTCTCAGCTGCATATTAGCGGTCAAATACAGTATAACCAAGTCGATGATGCTCAATTATTTAGCTTGCAAGTACCGGATGGGTATCAGCTAAATACTGAGGGGACTATCGATTAAAATTCACGGACAAATATACTAGCATGCGAGGTTTAAAAAGTTTGAATTAACTCCGGCTCGGAACCATTAAGCAAAGGCAACAATAGTTGCTTTTGCCAACTGACCAACAGAAGTTTTTCAACACACTGGTATGGGCAATCGGTGACAGTTAGTTGCCGTAAACCCCAATCTTCGAGGCAATAATCCGGAAGGTAAGCGAGCACTTGACCACTCTTAACCAACTGAGAAAGTACACTGTAGTCATTAACCACCATTTGCAATTTTCTTGGATAAAGTTGGTTTTGCCATCCATCACAACCAACACCACGAGACTCACCGCAGTAGGGTGAAATACTGGGTGCCGCAAAGGGATATTCTAATAGACTGTTGAGTTGCACTTTTATCGGTTGTGCATTTATTTTCTTTACCAGTGGATGTGATGGAGCTGCGGCAACTTGCATGGTAATTTCCTCAAGCTCTATCGCATGCATTCCGGCAGGAATGTGTGACCGGATTGCGCTGGTAATCAAGCCGAGATCGGCCTCACCCTTGGCTACTTTTTCTAATGCTTTTTGTTCGTACTCCGATTCAAACCTCAAGCTAGTCAGCGGATATTGTTGGATCAAATGATGACTCAATATACTGGCCCAGCGAAACAATAAGATTGAGGGGCCTGCAATTTTGTAGTGTTGAGATTGACCAAGTAGATTGAATTCCGCGCGAGTTTGTTTGGCTTGAGCAACTAAAACTGCCGCCTTAGTCCTCAAGAGTTCACCGGCTGGATTAAGATGGATGTTTTTACCAATGCGGTCGAACAATTGGGTTTTTAGCAGTTGTTCCAGTCGTTTTAAGGACTTAGACAGTACGCTCGGGCTAGTATCAAGTTCGTTGGCCGCCAGCTGCATATTTTCGGTGGCCGCAATCACTAAGAATTTTTCTAAATCTTGAATATTCATATCTTTCCCAAATGGAATTAAAGCAAATCAGTTTGGAATTGAACTGGAAACAATAGTAAACCAAAATCTTGCTTATTCAAATTTATTAATCGCAGACAGTTAGCAGCCATTGTTTGAGGAGAATACTGTGGCCACCAAAATCATCACCAATCACCGCTGGATCTATCATTCAAGGCCAGAAGCTAGGGTAGGCAAACAACATTATCGGTTGCAAGAAGAGCAAATGGATACTGATTTGGCTGCAGGAGAGTTGCTACTGGCTAATCAGTTTGTCAGTGTAGACCCTTACATGCGCATTCAACAGGCTAAGAATCCCACATGGGAAGCCCCTCACCCGCTAAATCAATTACAACAATCGGGTGTAATCAGTAAAGTTATTGCCAGTCGAGTGACTGAATTTCCGGTTGGTCAATGGGTGTCGAGCTATATTGGCTGGGAAAAATATTCCAAAGTACATCAGAGTATGGTCGAAAAACTTGAATTCGATAAGGTGCCCGTAACCGCTGCGCTCGGCGTACTTGGCATGCCGGGACGGACAGCATGGTTTGGCTTAATGGAAGCGGGGCAGCCTAAACCAGGTGAAACAGTGGTGGTTTCAGGAGCGGCGGGCGCTGTCGGGTCATTGGTTGTGCAATTTGCTAAAAAAGCAGGCTGTCGAGTGATAGCTTTTGCCGGAAGTGAACAAAAGTGTCAGTGGTTACAACAGCAACTAAATGTTGATCTTGCGATAAACTACGTCAATTTTGCAAATCACACGGCGTTGAATGAGTATCTTAAACAACAAGCAATTAAGGTCGACGTTTATTTTGATAATGTGGGCGGATTAATTTCTGATGCGGTGATCCCGCAGATTAATAAGCGCGCTCGGATCATAATTTGTGGGCAAATGTCGCAGTACAATGGTCAATTGGATGAGGTTGAACTTGGACCAAGATTTTTGCATCATTTGCTCTATCAACGTGCAACCATTCAAGGAATTTTAGCACGTGATTATAGTCATCGTATGGACGAAATGCTCGCTAGCATTTTGCCTTGGTTAGAACAGCAATCGCTGCATTATCAGGAGACGGTGGTCGAAGGGTTTGACAAACTTCCGGAATATTTGGCGAGTTTATTTAAGCGAGCGAGCGTCGGAAAACTTTTAGTAAAAATAGCAGATTAATTTAAATAATTAATCTGCAGGTTTGCCTGTGTCCAAATCTTCCACTGGCCTTTATCTTTTCTAAAAACTCGTAGTGCTTCTATTTCATTATCTTTAAACACTGGGCCAAAGCGCTTCTGCGTACGTTGTTTCATTCGTGCATAAGCGTATTCACCATCGACAGCGATAAACTTATATTCCAGCAGTTTATAGCTGAGATCATATTGCGGAAAGACCTGCTGAACTTCGGTTCGTGTTGATTGATATGCGGGCGATTGAGGATGAATAGTTAGCATAACCCGATCGATGTTTTCCGACTGGTTAGCTTCGAGATTTTGTTTGATCAACTGATGAATTTTATCAGCGGGCGATGCGATAGAGTCAGAAAGAGTTAACAGTAAAGGTATGATCAAAAAAAACTTATTCATAATCCGATTTCCTATAAATATTGCAGGTGCTTTGACTCAATCAATGATTAATCGTACATAAAGTTAAAGCAATTCGACAACCATAAATCCTAGATAAGTACCCGCGGCATTACCAATGGTTCCGATTAAAATAGCAGGTACAATCAGCTCTCGCCTTGCAAACGTTTCGGCAAGCGCCATTGCGGTTGTGCCTCCACCAATGTTAGCTTGCGAAGCAATGGCAATCATTTGCCAATCATCTACTAGCAACTTGCCTACCAATAAAGTGATTAAGCCGTGGAAAAAAACCACAACAGCGACAAACAGCAACAAAGTAAATCCTATCTCTCCTAACGAACCGATAGCAGAAAATTCACAGTATGCACCAATAACAGCAAGAAAAAGATAGACGAGATAAAGCCCAAGTAAATGACTACCTGCAAGGTTATGAAAATAACTAAACTGTGCCAAGACCAGGCCAATGGTAGTAATCACCAAAATTGAGGGGACGGCTGGCCAAATGTGACTCAATCCTTGCGAGAGCAATAACGCGGCTAAGCCAACCGTGATCAATACCATTAAGTCGGCAAGATTGGTGCTTTCTGTGTTTTCACTATCGGTAACTTTTGCTGATTGAGTATCATTTTCTGAAGCTCCCCGTTGCTCTTTATTATCTATTAGAGGTTGTTTACTTGGCCAAAGCGGTTGTAACAACTTGGGGATAGCAAGGGTGACTAAAATCCAAAGGGTGGTCAGAATATTATCGGCAGCAACTGTGCCTGCAAACAATACTCCCGCTTCATTGACTTTGTAATGCAGCGCAATCGCATTGAAATTAACACTTCCACCGGTATAAGTCCCAGCAATCATACCTGCAATGGCTGCGCTATCTTCCCCGAGTACCACCTGTGGATTGATTAGTGCATCCGCAATGAGAACACCAACCACCGTTGCCATCGAGCCGACAAAAAAGAGTGTCAACATGGGTACGCCTGCTTTTTTTACTTTATTTAGATTAACCCCAAGTGTCAGGTAAAAAATCGCCAGTGGTGCAATATAGTGAAATATGTGACTGTAGAGCGGAATACTATTGGAAGCGCTAGGAATGATACTCAGGTTTGCAAGCAAGGCACCCAATAAAATAGAGATCAACGCTGTGCCGAGTGGCTTTCCGTAGCGGGTTTTGCTGAGCAGGCTGGCAGCTAAAATAATGGCTGCCAACAATGTGGCTACATAGAGTGCTGAATGATACTGTTGCAAATTTACTACCCAATAAGACCGTCGATATTATCAATATAACCTTGTTTAGAAATTCAGATCAAATACTGTTAACTCTTGCGACCAACAAATAAACAAATAACCCCATTATTCTAGATAATACATGGCCTACTTGGCTTTTTTGCTCAAAAGGTGACATTTTTACCGCTATTTTTCGTTCTTTTACTGCTTTACAATAGATTTTTTAGCTATCGATAACTATATTTAAGCTGTTATAGATGCCCTTGGAGAAACCGTTATTACTCGACTTTTCACTTTATTACTTGTCTTATTAATCGCTGCTAGCGCACGAGCTGAGATCCGTATCAGTGAAACCGACAAACCGGTCGAGCTTTGGCGAGAATTGTTTCTGTACGAAGAACCAGAAGGAAGTGAACTCACTTGGAAACAGGTTTATGACAATAATGAGCTGTTTCAATCACAGCAACAGCCATCATTAAATTTCGGCTATCGCGATTCACCCTTGTGGCTTAAAGTTAAATTAATTAATACCACCGATACCCTGCAGTGGGCATTTTCTATTGACAATGTTGCGATAGATTATCTGGACTTCTTTTTAATTGACGAGCGGGGTAGACTCGTAGACTCTGCCTTGCTTGGCGATATGCGTCCATTTTCGATGCGAAAGCTGCAAACATTATCGCAAAGTGCGTCTTTTGAATTACGTCAAAATCGACATTTCACCCTACTAATAAAAGCCTACGGCAAAAGTACCTTGTTCCTTCCGGTATCGCTTTCCACTGAACAGCAACTCGAACAGCGTGAAAGTATTGCGAAAATTTTCATCGCTTTTTTAGTGGGCATTATGTTCGCGCTAGGTTTGAATAACCTTTATATTTTTTATACCACCAAAGACAAAACCTATGCTTACTATTGTTTTTATTTAGTCAGCTTAATTGGTTTTGCTCT
The DNA here is from genome assembly GCA_965230525.1 of Kangiellaceae bacterium. Lineage (GTDB taxonomy): Bacteria > Pseudomonadota > Gammaproteobacteria > Enterobacterales > Kangiellaceae. The sequence continues at coordinate 461,490 of OZ246008.1, read as the reverse complement.
TTACACCAGTGGTATGGGCTATAAATATTTTTGGCGCGATGCGGTTGCCTTGCAAAATATTATTACTTTCGTTTGGTTAGGTATGCTTTTTCATGGTGCGATGGCTTTTTCACAACAGTTCTTAAGAACTAAAAAACGCTTGCCGGGTATGCATGTTTTTATGAACTATTTTAAATATCTTGCTTACTTTTCTATTCCGGTAGCATTATTTATTTCTAAGTCTTCTGCGGTTTCTCTACTCACCTTAGTTAATATTTGTTTTATTTTTACCGTTATTTATTGTGGCGTACAAGCGGCAAGACAACGTTACACACCAGCCTATTTTTACTTGGCTTCCTGGGTCTTTTTGATTACCGGCTTAATGATTTACAACTTGACCGTCAAAGGAGTTATGGCTCCCAATTTTTACACCACTAAAGCGGTCAGTATTGGCTCTGCAATTGAAGCCATCTTATTGTCCTCTGCGTTAGCATTTAGAATGCGTAATTTAATTACTGAGCGGGACGTCGCCAATGAGCATGCACAGCAAGCACTGATAGAGTCCAATCAAAAAATGGCTGAATCACTCGCCGCCGCCGAAAAGTATAATAAGGCAAAAGATGAGTTTTTAAGTGTGGTCAATCATGAATTAAGGACTCCCATGAATGGGATTACAGGAAACCTTCAATTGATGGAAATGAAATCATTAGAACCTGACCTCAAAACCTATGTTGAAAACGCCCAGAGCTGCTCCAATGATATGATGAAAATCATCGATAACATGCTGTTTATCACGGAGATTGCTAGCCAACAGATCACCGTGCAACCGAAGGCAGTGGACTTTAAAGCATTATTAAACGAGCACCTTGGTAATTACGCAATAAAGGCAAATGATAAAGGTCTGTTACTGACTGTTCAAATTTCGGAAAATATTCCCAATGCGTTACTACTCGATTGGGACATTTATAGCCGTTTGTTTGACTGTATCGCAGACAACGCGATTAAGTTTACTGAGAAAGGAAAAGTCAGTGTTTCTGCGAAAATATCTAAAATAGACTATAAACAGTGTTTAGTCTGTACCGTTGAAGATACCGGCATTGGTATGTCCGAGGAATTACAAAGTAACATGTTTTCACCTTTTAATCAGGCAAATACTTCCTACACTCGCCCCGTCGACGGTCTTGGTTTGGGATTAGCTGTCGCTAAACAAATCGCTGAACTATTGCAGGCGAAAATACAAATTGAATCTTATATGGGCGGCGGTACTAGAGTCGAAATTAGCTTGCCTATCAGCTAACCTTTAGTCAATCTCTGAGAATAAATTAATTATCTATCTATTCTCAATTGTTAATCTTTAATAACTAATTATTCACTTGGTTAATTGCCAAAGCCAAGGTTGCTTGTAATTTTTTAGGATAAACCTTGTCAAGCGAAATGCTATCGCAAGCTTGAAAACGTTTAAAACGGCTTAATTCATTTTTTAAAGCATTTATAAATTTATCCAAATTGAATGACGAATTTTCGATGTACAACGATCTAACTTGTAAATGCCTTTCTTTTCTCATCACCTTACAATCTGCTCGTCCAACAAATTGGTCGAGGAACAATATTGGTAAACTAAAATAACCATACTGTCGCTTGGTTTGAGGTAAATAGCACTCCAACTGGTAGTCATAATTAAATAGTGAGCGTAATCGGTCACGTTGTATTATGCAATTATCAAAGGGAGATATTAGTCTTAGACGCTGACTTACTCGAGTTGCGCCGGATTCGAATACTCCAATTTCGGCGTAAAAAATTTCGCCTGATGGTAATTGAATTTGTTCTATCTGTTCATCGCTTAGCATTTTTTTCAATTCTGCTTTTATAGCTGCTCGTAGTTTAGGGTTGCGTCGTAGATAACTAATTCCTTTCTGTGAAACCAAACCATGACAACGAAATTGTTGAGCCATTAGGTGTTTTGCAAATTCTTGGCTACTCGGAAAACGGACATCGACCGAGTTTGGCAAAACTCGCTCGCTAAGGTCATAGGTTTTCTGAAAACCCTGTCGGCTCGTGATCATTAAGTCACCTTGCATGTAGAGTTGTTCTAAAGCTTTTTTACTCGGTTTCCAATCCCACCATCCGGAGGTTTTGTTGTTACTTTCTAAGTCTCTTGCTCTTAATGGTCCTTGTTCACGAATACGGGCAAGGAGTGCTTTCATTAGCTTCTGGTCAGGGTTCTTGTACCAATGGACTTTTCCAGATTTTATCGCATGCTTGTAGGGGAGGGAAAAACGAAAATCTTCTATAGGTAAAAATGCGGCAGCATGAGACCAGTACTCAAAAATGACCTTATCTTCGAGTAATTTATCCAGCTGGTGGGGGTGGTAATCAGTCACTCGTGAATAAAGCACATGATGATGCGCTCGCTCGATCACTGAAATACTATCCAGCTGAAGATACCCCAAATGCTGAATGGTCTTTCTGACCCCAAGCAATCCTTTCCCAAAGGGATTCACTTTGTTCAGACCTTGGGCAGTAAGAGCTATATGCCTTAGTTTCTTTTCGGCCTGCTGAGAGCTTATTTTAATCATTGAGCTAGCATAGCAAATTTCCACATGTAAGGCTTAATCTGATTGGCCCTAAAGTGCCGTACGAAAATAAATAAAATCCAATGAACGCACGCTTAAAAATGAAGAGAAAATAACTAGTTCTAAGGACCGATTCAATAGTACTATTAGGATGACTGGATTAGATATTTAGACACTAACTAATCGACCATCAATTAATAATTAGCCATCAATAAGACAGAGCTATTTGGTGAGGGTTATGATGTGAAGTACTTAGCTAAAATCGTAATTTTAATCGTGATTGCAATCGCGATCTACTTGGTATTCCCTGATGACTCAAATAAGGCTGATCAAATCTCCCATAGTCGTTCAGAAAGCCAAGATTCTGATCAAGACTTCAATCAGCCTGAGCCTTTCGAGGTGAGCCATGAGCGAGCTCAAAACGTTAATTTGAAATTAATAGAAAACCAAACTGAAAACCAAGTAATCGACCAAACTAGTGCTGATTCCGCCTCTGACTATAGCGAAAATGACAAGTTTTCGGAGCAAGGCGACATAGAGCCTTTTGAGGCTGAGCCAGTCGAAGTCGTCGCAGTCGATGAACCATTGCAACAAGCTGAGCTAGACTCTCAAATTGCATACGATCCAGATGATGCATTAGTGCTACTTGATGAAGTTGAAGCTGAAGATAGCCATCAAGATCAAGAGGAAGGCATTGAGACAGAAGAAGTTGACCAGAGCTGGGCTGCTGAAATTGAAGATCGAATCGCGACTATTTTTACCGACAGTGATAATTATGTTATTTTATCAGAAGGTGGACTCGACTACTCTGCTGCAGAATGCCGTACTTCACTCTGCAAAATAGATTTTATTCCCAATCGCGAAATTGATAAAACCACCAAAATGAAACAGGCACTCTCGCTCACATCATTTCTTGGGCAAGATGCGGTACTAGCTTCGGCTCAGATGAATACGCAATATACCAATGAAGGATTTTTAACTGTCACTCTTCGATTTAAGCGTTAAGCTGAAAGAGCTAGTCGCAAAGAACCTGCAACCTTTAATTTACCACATTAAAAAACCAGTGATTTCTGTCACCGGTTTTTTTGGTAACTTTAATTAGCCTCTGGCGGTTGCAAGTGCGTCATGCCCCCACCCGATTAAACGATCATTCTTAAAGACCAGCGGAGTTGTTTCATCTTTGGTTGTTTCGCCATCAGAATGTCTATGCTGTGTACGGTAAAATAGCACTCGATAACTATCGCTATCTTTTGCAAAGGCTTCAGAGAAGTCCGGAGCACCTAATTGTTCAACGACGTAATTTCTTGAATCATTAATTTCAAGTTGATTGATAATTCTTAGGTTTTCACGTTGATGCTCTCGCCAGTCAGCATGTCGGTCATTATCCCAATCGCCCCCACCAACCACAATACACCCTGATAAGCTAAGCGTAAGAAGGATGGCTGCCACGGAATTAAAAATTATTTTCATTGTATAAAGACTCCAAGTTGCGAATTCGAACGATTGAGTTCGAGATGATTAAATTTAGTGTTCAAAGTGATTTAGCAGATTTCATGCCAGCTAATAATTTAACGAAGTTTGACTGAATTTTGGCTGAATTTGAGGTGAAGCTCGGCGGAGAAATGAGCCTAAGTGGTTGAAAATAAATTGAATTAAGGTTTAATCGTGCGACACGCTATCAAAAATAAGTTGTTTTCAAGTATTTGGTGATCGCGATGACTTTTGGTTAGAACCGCTAATCAAGTGGTGATTTTTACAACTCACTGCTCGTATTCAAACAGTGAGTTACTTTGTTGTGGTTAGGGTAGTCATTGAGTAAAGACCGCCATGGTTATGATTCAATTCGATAACAGGGAATATACTCTCTAGTTGGGAGTGTCATACGTTTGGCGGCGACAAAACTTTCCAGTAATTGATTGAGTGATTGGCTGATTTTTTCGCTACCTTTCAAAACAAATGGACCATGTTGCTCGATTAGGGCAACGCCATCGGGCTTAACATTACCCGCGACAATTCCAGAAAAGGCTTTTCGTAAATTTTGTGCGAGTTCATGGATTGGTTGATCTTTGGACAAATTAAGTTGGCTCATTGATTCATGGGTCGGTTCAAATGGAAGCTGCCAGCTTTCATCTACCTTTAATCGCCAATTGAAATGGAAAGAGTCATTGTTCTCTAATCGATATTCGGTTAACTCCTCCACACCACGTTTGACTACTTGAGCCACTTTTCGGGGATCACCGATAATGATTTGATAGTACTTAGTCGCCGGTTCACCGAGCGTATCTCGAATAAACTGGTCTAGTTGAGTAAAGTAATCGGCACTTGCTTCTGGTCCTGTTAACACAACTTTGAGCGGGAGTGATTGATTATCGGGATGTAACAAAATGCCAATTAAATAAAGCAGCTCTTCCGCAGTACCCACACCCCCAGGAAAAACGACAATAGCGTGAGCGAGCCGTACAAAAGCTTCTAGTCGTTTTTCGATATCTGGCATGATGACTAAATGGTTTACGATGGGATTAGGCGGCTCAGAAGCAATAATTCCAGGCTCGGTAATACCAAGGTACAGCGCATCAGTGTTGCGATGTTTTGCATGCGAAATAGTGGCACCTTTCATTGGACCTTTCATTACTCCAGGACCACAACCCGTACATATATCGAGGCCGCGTAATCCCATTTCGTAGCCGACCTTTTTAGTGTATCGATATTCTATTTCGGGAATTGAGTGGCCGCCCCAACAAACTACTAAGTTGGGTCTTCGGCCTGGACTGACTGTTTCAGCATTTCTTAAGATTCGAAAGATGTAGTCAGTAATTCTTGAACCTTCGCATAACGCTTGGTTGTTATTCGTAATATAGAGATTAGGGCTATACAACAAATCCCTGACCACCGCTGAAAGATGCTCGCGCATGCCGTAAATCATTTCGCCGTCAACAAACGCCGCCGTCGGCGGGTTAATCAATTCAAACCTCAATCCTCGACGCTGCCAACTTAGCTTAACGTCAAAACTTTGGTATTTATCAAGGATCTCTTTAGCATTGTCTAAATTTGATCCACTGTTTAACACTGCTAAAACACATCGTCTAATTAGCTCATGTTTCTCGCCTTTAGATTGTTCGATTAACCAGCGCATCTCATTAATAGAAAGCAGTTCCAGTGAACTTTCTGGACTAATATGATAAATCACATCTTTTTCGGTTTGGCTCATGCAAGTTCCTTAATCGATAACAGTCGGAATTAATATTGGTTATACTGAGTATATAAACTGTTTGACATTAAAGCTACCGGAGTGGCAAATGAGTAATCATCACAAAATCGATTATTTGGAGTTCCCAGCAAAAGATATGTACCAAACGAAGCTATTTTTCGCGAAAGTATTTGGTTGGCAGTTTGAAGACTATGGTGCAGATTATTGCGCTTTTTCTGATTCAGGGTTAGCTGGCGGATTTTTTAAGTCTCAACAATCCAGCTCTACTCAAAATGGTGCGGTGCTGGTTGTGCTGTATAGTGAACTGCTTGAGCAAACTAAAAGTATAATCGAGCAAAATGGTGGCACCATTATCAAGTCAACCTTCGATTTTCCCGGAGGAAAACGTTTTCACTTTGCTGACCCTAATGGTAATGAATTTGCGGTTTGGTCTGATAAATAGTCAGGCCTTATTGTATTAACTCAAACTCTTGATTGAGTTTTTCTTCACCATTGACAAGTATTGAAAGTGAATGAGTTCCTAGGTAGTACTTTCGAGTAGTAATCGGTTTAAACGAAAATGACTTCTCAATCTGTTTAGTCTTTTGTTCAAATTTACCTTCGGTAATTTTAAAGACCTTTCCAGAAAGGCTTCCGTTTGCTTTTAGAAAATAGAGCTTAAATTCTAGACGAAGCATTCCTAGCTGATCAGAGAGAGTGTGTAACGAAAACGAAAAGGTTAACTTCTCGCCTAATTTAACCTGAGGCGAAACCTCAAAGTGATTTAGGTTGATGTGTTTTGCCGCTTTATAGCCGAACAGCTCAAGTACTTTATTATGTCCTTGTTTCAGCAAAGTGCGACAGGCGTGTTTAATGACCCAATCGGTTTGTTTAGATTGCCCATAATATTGTTTAGCCACTTCAACAATGACGTCTGGATTATCTTTGCTTATATCATTTAAGTTATTGGCAACACTACGTCGTACGTACAAGCTTGAGTCGTCGATTAAACCGAGAATAACTTTTAATACTTGACTCGGATCTTGTTTGAAAGAGGGGAGAGCCATTGCCCATGGCAATCTTGGCCGACAGCCTTCTGAGGCAAGCCGTCTCACGTGCTTATTTTTTGACTTGGACCAAACGGCCATTTGATTCATTGACTGTTTAGGGTACTGGGTTATAAATGGCCGAACAGCAAATTCTGAGCTCGAATTTTCAGTCAGTGCTTCTAAAGCCTGCATAGAAAGTTCAAAATACTCTAAGCCGTATTGTTCCACATATTCAGCAAAGCACATGTGGGCTAAGCCCGAAAAATTTTCCGCCACGGGGAGCAATACCTTTAATGCAGTGGGGTAGTCGCTTGGTAAATGAACTCCCAAAAACGTCGCAATTCGGCTCATCCGTTGCTTTAGCTCTAACTCCTGCCAATCGCTTGCTAGTATATTATTGACAAATTGTTTGGCATTAAAGTCAGCATATTGCGCTAGCGTTTGCTCAGCAACTTGTTTGACAAAACGTTCAGAGAAATAGTTCTTTAGCGGCTCGGGCATATCGGGCTTTGATTTCTTGAATAAGTATTTATGCTATTCTAGAGTAGCAGTCCTGACAACCTTATGTCAGGAGAGAATAGCTAATCTTTGGATTTGGTCGCTAATCAATAACCTGCTTTCTGGGGAGTGTTAAATGTCAAAAAAATCAACCAATCTGGTCTCTGTGGAGTGGCTAAAGCAGCACTTAAATAATCCCGATCTTATCGTACTAGATGCCACCATGAAGAAGAAACCTAACGGGGATGCCATTGCTTCCCCAGAGGTTCGCATACCGGGAGCCCTCGAATTTAATTTTGATACCGAGATTTGCGATCAAAGTTCACCTTTACCTCACATGATGCCTAGTGCTCAGCAATTTGAACATGCCGTGCAATTACTAGGGATCAATCAAACAAGTAAAATTGTTGTGTACGATGCGATGGGAGTTTTTTCATCACCACGAGCTTGGTGGATGTTCAAAGCAATGGGCCATCAGCAGGTCTATGTGCTTGATGGCGGTTTGCCACATTGGTTGGCAATGGGCTATGAGACTGAAGCAAACAACCAGCCCAAAACCAGAGATACACTGGGTGATTTTCGTGCTAACTTTGAACAGTCACAGGTATTTAATCGAGAGCAGCTATCGAACAATATTCATAGTGGTGACTTTCAAGTGCTTGATGCACGTTCTTACGCGCGGTTTAATGGTGAAGAGCCAGAACCAAGAGTTGAACTAAAAGGAGGCCACATACCTAATTCGACTTGTTTGCCATTTACCGAGCTATTGCAGGATGGATTATTTAAAGATAAACAATCTTTAAAGCAAGTGTTTGACTCGGTAATTTCGAAACCGCCTAAACCCATGGTATTTAGTTGTGGATCAGGCGTGACCGCTTGTATTTTGGCATTAGCGGCAGATGAAATAGGGTATGGAGATTGGGGAGTGTATGACGGAAGTTGGAGTGAGTGGGGTAGGGTTGAATAATTAACCCTCCTAAGATACCCCCGCAATCGAACCCTTACTCCCTAATATATCTTGCTTTAAAGCTTCGACCTTTCAATTTTCCATTAACAATTTTCTTCAATGCGGCATCCGCAATATTGCGCTTAACAGCAACATAAGCTTTTAGGTCAAAGATCTGAATTTTTCCGATTTGATCGCCGTTAATATCACTTTTTCCGGTTTGTTTATTTTTAGCGGTTAATGCACCCAATATATCGCCGGGGCGGACTTTTTGTTTGCGCCCTCCATCAATCTGTAAAGTCGCCATTGGTGCTTTTCTCATTTTTTGCTGTAGGTAACTTTGATCCGGTAGTGCTTCCATCTTAATCGGTTGTTTTAAGAAGTCTTCTAATTTGATGATTCGATGAACTTCATTTTCCGCGACGATGGAACAGGCGATCCCTTTACTGCCTGCTCGACCCGTTCGACCAATTCGGTGAACATGTACTTCGGGGTCACGTGATATTTGGTAATTAATAACAGCATCCAAATCATCAATATCTAAACCTCGCGCGGCGACATCGGTTGCAACTAAAATTGAAATACTTTTATTAGCAAACATAACTAGGGTTCGATCACGATCTTTCTGCTCTAGGTCACCATGCAATGCTAAACAGTTCAAACCAAAACTAGCTAATTGATCCGCAACGGATTGGGTCTCTGCTTTCGTTGTACAAAAAACGACACAGGATGCAGGTTGATATTTATGCAGTAAAATTCTAAGTGCATTTAACCGTTGAGAGTTGTCGGAAATTTGATAAAAGTGCTGATTAATACTGCTGCTATCATGAGTTGAAGCCACCTTAATGGTTTCTGGGTTGAACAAAATCTTTTCAGCAATTGGTTTAATTTGATCTGGAAAGGTCGCACTGAACAAAAGGGTTTGTCGTTTTGCGGGACACAATGAAAAAATTAAATCCAATGCTGATTGAAACCCCATCTCCAACATGCGGTCAGCTTCATCTAATACTAGAGTATTAAGATTGTCTAAATTTAATCGGCCTTTGTTGAGGTGGTCTTCGATTCTGCCAGGCGTACCGACTATGATATGGGCGCCATGTTCAAGCGAGCCAATTTGCGGCCCCATGGCTACACCGCCACATAAGGTAAGCACTTTGATATTATGAATAGCCCTAGCCAGGCGTCTTATCTCTTTGGCGACTTGGTCCGCCAGTTCGCGGGTTGGGCAGAGCACTAAGGATTGAACTCGAAAGCGTTTTACGTTTAAGTTTTGTAAAAGCCCAAGGCCAAAGGCAGCTGTTTTACCTGAGCCCGTTTTACCTTGCGCGATGACATCTTTTCCTGCAAGTATTAGGGGTAAACTTTGCGCCTGAATAGGGGTCATTTGTTGATAGCCTAAGCTATCTAAGTTGGCCAAAAGGTCGGGATTTAAAGAAAGACTGGAAAAGTCGTTAGATTGCACAGTAGTTGACCAAGTTAGAGAATTTTATAAGGCGTTATTGTATCAGGTTTTGGGTTGACTAAAGTTTAGATTTAAACCAAGTTGGGGAATTCACCAAATCTGCAAATAATTCTTAGCCAATTGACTTCTAATAGGTGGGTGAGCCTTAATGTTACAAATGTAATATTGACGCTACATGAAACTACTGTTACTATCGACCCAACTAAAACCATTGGCCTATCCCTAATGCGAATTAAACCTTTGCTATTGCTGAGAAGTATTCTGATACTCCTTGTAACTTTATCTGCTTCGGTGATCGCCGATAACAATACGCCGCAGGTTTTTAATCAAGAAAATCTTAAAGCATTTACCGATGAAACAATTAAAAAAGCGCAACGTTTACTGAGCATTCCTGGCGCAGCAGTCACTATAGTTAAAGGTGACTCGATTGTGTATAGCAAAGCTTATGGTTTATCCGATTTTAAAAACAACATCTATACCGATGAATCTGATACTCAGTTTGCTGTGGGCTCCGTCAGCAAAGTATTAACCATTGCGGGCTTATTAAAACTTGTTGAGCAAGGAAAGCTTAGTTTAGAGGATGATGTGTTTAAGATTTTAGAATTTGGTGTGACCGAGGCAGAAGAGTCAGTTATCACTGTTCGCCAATTGGTCAGTCATTCCGCTGGATTTGAGGAAAGTTTTTTAGGAGCTTTCGCGGCCACCACTAATAGCGTAAACCCGCCATTATTGGACTATCTAAAAATTCACTCAGAGCAACGAGTTAGAAAGAGTGGTGAGCAAATTGTCTACAGTAATTACGCCATAAACCTTATTGGCGGGATTATTGAAAAAGTGTCTGGTATGGCATTTGAAAAATATATGCAAAGTCAAATTTTGCAACCATTAGGAATGTTGTCTTCATCCTATAATTCCAAAAAAATTCCTCGCTCAGGTGACCCGTATAAAGCGGTAGCGCACTTTTGGAGTGGCAAAAAGTATATCGATAATCGTGACTACTACTTAGCAAAAGGGCAATATCCTGCGGCTGGCTTGCTTACCACGGCAGAAGATATGGCGCGCTTTATTCAATGGCAACTTAATGGAAGGTTGTCAAAAAAGCTTGATCTTCTTGAACCTAGATATTTAAAACTAATGCACACTGAAATCATGAAAAACCATCCGAAACTAGATGGTGTTACCTTCGGTTTTTGGAAAAACACGGTGAGCGGCTATCAGGTGTTAGAGCAAGATGGTGTGCTTAATGGTTTTGTGTCTCGAATTAGCCTATTTCCAGAATTGGATTTAGGCATATTTATTACGACCAATGCGGTGACAGGACACACTTTGACCTCGCAGTTTGAGCAGAAGTTAATTGCCCAGTTTTTCGATAAAGGTTTCAAAGTAATTGCTGCAAAAGGAAAGCATGATTTACAACAGTATGCCGGTACCTATCAAATGGCTTGGGGCAATGAATCTACCATCGAGAATCTGACTAAAACTTCGATCAACGTGATTCCGCACTCAGATCATATTCAAGCCCGGGTAGGATTTGATCTTGTTAACTGGTTGCCACAAGGCGAGGGTGTTTTCGCTCATGAAGTCACCGGAGAGAAAATAGCCTTTCAATTAAACAATGATAATGAAATGCAACTGCTATCCCATGATATGTTGTTTACGCGAATTGGTTTTCTTTCTAACTCAACCAACTTGATCTTTTTTCATATTGTAGGATTGATTCTATCTCTATTAGTTTTGATGATTAGTCTTTCCCAAATAGCGATGGAGACAATAGAAAGTACGGGTCAAACAATGTTTTATAGTGTGGCAAATTTAAACGCGTTATTGTGGAGCGTGTTTGTTGGCTGCCTGTTATATACCATTGCTACTTCATCAACTGCGTTTGTGCCGACTGTGTATGTAGAGTTTCCAGATCTCTCGACCATCGTTGGTCAAATTGCATTGTCCCTAGTAATAGTTGGATTATTTTATCAAATGATTAGTTTAAAGCGATTTGTCGTAGATTTTTCCAAAAAAACTAAAACGAGAGCTTGGTTAATTTTTAATAGTATTATTTTGCTGCTACTAATTTTCTGGTCGTTTAAATTTAATTTGGTTGGGTTTCGGTTTTAGTCTTTAGGTTTCAATCTTTTGGATTCGTCGAGTCGATGATTTCTGTCAGTTGCTCGAATTGTCTGAGGACTAAATCGGCAGATTCAAATAAATGCTGGTTTCTATGATTCGCGATTAGAATAGACATCATATTAGCTCGCTTAGCTGCCTGAATATCAAACTGGTAGTCGCCAATATAGGCAAGATTGCTAGGCTCGATTTGCCATTGATTTGCCACCATAAGCAGCCCTTGCGGAGAGGGTTTCGGTTCGCAGTCTTCGCGAGTGATCAGCAACTCAATGGGAATATTAAGCCGTTCCATGGTTATTGTGGCGGCTTTTCGCATATTTCGTGTAACGATAGCCAGTGGAATGTTAGCATGATGTAAGCGCGTTAGCACAGGCTCTGCATCTAAAAGCCAACTGGCTTGTTGAGCACCCTCTAGCTCATGGCGCTCAACCACCGACATAATAGTTTCCACTTGGCGTAGATCTTCCAATTGTTGACAGTGTTCAAGTATTTTTGTCCCGACAGGCAGGCCTGCTTCCTCACAGATCTTAGCAAAGTTAAGCGACGTGTCGGCGAGAGTTCCGTCTAGATCGAAAATAAGGCCTTTTAAATTTACAACTTCCAATAAGCTTAGTGACAAAATTTTTGACTTCCGAATTCTTCAAAATAATGATTAACAATTGAAATTTTAAGAGAGATCATAGAGTATAGTCGTTATCGGAAAATCATAACTTAAAGGATATAAGGTGCAAATCAAATTTCAATCCCTAGTTTTAATTGTTGGTTTTGCTCTACTTTCAGGCTGTGTTTCTAGAGTTGAAAGCATAAAAACTGATGTAATCACTCAATTAGCTGAAGACACAGGCTACTTATTCATCTCTATTGACTCAACAATCAGTATAAGTGATGTACGAGTGTCCGGCGAGAAATATATTTCGCTTCAGAATCCTGATATTTACGACTCTGTTAGGTATTACTTGGTCGCTGTGCCTGCCGGAGATTATCAAATCGATTGGCTTGGTGTTTCCTGGGGTGGGCGCTATAATTTTGATGAAGACGAAGACAAAGATCTTTGGGTTTTTTCTGTGGCTCCAGGAACTATTAGCTATGTCGGCGAGTTAAAAATTGAGCGTTATGGGTTTGGCAGATCTTCTTTTGAACTATTAAATCAGTCCTCACAGGCTCTTGAATATCTGGAGATAAAATATCCTAAAATTTTAGCGAGTCGACAGCTTGAGTATCATGGGCCAGGAAATGATATGTTTTTTGATCTGGTTTTTGATAGAGAGGAGCAATCAAATTCAGAGCCGAAAAGTAAGTTGGGGGGAGGGTTATGAAAAACATCGTAAAATCTATCTCGGCTCTATTAGTTTTACTCCTTGCGACAAATCTAAAATCAAATGCAGCGGTCATACCTGCAAAACAACTGTTTTCTAGCCCTAACCTTTACTCTGTGAAGATGAACCCTTCCAGTAGGTATATAGCCAAACATCATTTTCGAGGAAAAGAGTATGATGTAATAGAAATTTTTGATATTGAAAATAATCATTCTTCAGATGCGTTTCGACTTAAGGTGGTTAAGTACGCTTATATTCAAGACTATGATTGGGTCGATGAGGATACGCTCTATATCGCTTATCGACACAAGAAAAATGTTTATAAGCGAGTATTCATCGACCTGGACTACGAAAGACTCAAATATAAGGGTGAAAAAATATCAACCGCGCATTATTTTGATTCAGATGCTTATGTTATTGATACCTTACGATTTGAAGACGATAAACTGCTTGTTTCCAAAGTTGTAGAGGACAAGTTAGTTGTTTACTTTGCAAAGACTAAACACTTGATTGAGGACAAGTTTAGAAAACAAAATCAATTTAGTAAGCATTTAGAAGGTGCACTAGGTTACTTCACTGGCAGCAATGGGAAAATTCAATTCAGCGGAACTATTGAGGGTGAGAACCTCAAGTTTTGGTATTTAGAAGATTATGACAGTGAATGGAAGGTATTGTTTGAATTCGGTGAATTTGACTTTAAATTTGAGCCTGTTCAAATTTTACCTCAAGGAAAAATGGTTGTATTAACAAACAAAGATACGGATAAAGTCGTACTTCAAGAGTTTAATTACTTGACTAAAAAATTTGGTGATATTCTTTATCAACATGAGCGATATGATTTGAGTGGTGCAATGGTATTACCTGAGTCAGGTTTGGTAGAGTCAGTTAGCTACTATCATCACGGTAATCTAACTAAAGAGTTCTTTATACAAAAAGAAAGGTTATTGTCAGAACTTTTTAAGCAGAAATTTCCCGATAAGCAAGTGACAATTCATTCAAGAGAAAATAACAGCGATAAAATGATCTTGTTCGTTAATTCTCCAACAGACCCAGGTGAATTTTTCTGGTTTAACCAAAAGTCAAATATGGCAGAGTCCCTTGGTTTAAGGTTCCAAAAATTTGAAGGAGTCAAATTTTCAGACACCAAGAACTTCAAGGTGAAGTCGAAAAATGATGTGGAAATAGAAGCCATATTGACGATACCCAACAAACCGAATGGCACGTTATTAGTTTCGCCGCACGGTGGACCGATTGGTGTAAGAAATATAGATACTTATAGTAGTAGTAATCAATTTTACGCGAGCCGAGGATACGCAGTTCTAAATATTAATTTTCGTGGTTCGCATGGCTACGGCAAGAAATTTTTAAGTGAAGGTACTGGCCAATTTGGTCAAATTATTGAACAAGATATTAGTTTGGTCGTAGACCAAGTGCTTAAAAACTATAACTATCAGAATATCTGTGCGGTCGGTAGTAGTTACGGAGGTTACTCCTCAGTGATTCTGGCTACTTATCATCCTGAAACTTACGACTGTGCTGTCGGAGCTTATGGTATTTATGATCTGCCACTACTATTTAATACAAGTAATATTCAAATGAGTGAACGAAAGATTAAGGCTATTTCCAATACAGTTGGTGATTATAATCCATCAATGAAGTTATATTCGCCGGTCTACTTTGCTGAAAAGGTTCAGAGCCCAGTGCTTTTAATTGCAGGTAAGTCCGATTCTATTAGTGGCTTTGAACAGTCTAACCGCATGGCATACCGATTAAGACAGTTAGAAAAACCGGTTGAGACCTTATTTTATGAGGATACTGGTCATGGCCATGATTCATTTTTCTGGGAGCGACACGAGCACATTGCTACTGAAGAATTTATTAGAAGGCAGCTAAAATTAAAGCCGCTAGCCAAAGCAGATCAAAAAATTATAGACCAAGAGTCAATATTACTTGCTGATAGTTATAATTTTGACGATAAGGTTGAAGATAACCAAAAGCGAGCATTTGAACTGTATCGCAAAGCAGCGCGAGGTGATGAGCCGAGAGCGACCTATAATCTGGCTAATTACTACGTTAGAGGCGATTTTGTAGAAAAGGACATTGGCAAGGCTCTTAAGCTATTCGAAAAATCAGCACGATTAGGTTTTGCGGAAGCTCACTACAAACTTGGCTGGATCTATTTAGACGAAAAATACAATCGACAAGATTTTCATAAAGCGAGAAAGAGTTTCAATGAAGCACTGTTATTAGACTATGACAAGGCAGAACATCAAATAGGTAGGATTGATTGCCTCAAAATAAAGAGCGAACAAAGCCTTTTATCTTGTAATCAGTTTATTGAAAAGTTAATCAAAGCAGATAATGAGAATGTATTAGATCTTTTTCACGAAATATTGTTCAGCGATAATCTAGAAGCGGACCAATTGGAAACGACGATAGGGTTTGTTGAAAAGGCAGGACTAACCCCAATCAAGCCCGACACAGTGGTTAATTTAGAAGATTACGGCTCATACTATCTTAAATACTGGAAATATAAGAATAGCAGCTCGAGTACTAATTTGACATTGGAAAGTAATGAGATTCTAGGCTTGACCATAGAGATTGAGGATGAAAATGACAGTAGTTCTGATGTATATATTTTTAAAGAGGTTTGGCATCATCCTGACTTCAATGCAGGTGATGAAAAAGAAAGTGAAGCCGAAACCAAGTCGAATTTCCTAACGCGCGTCGGTGTCAATAAAGAGGTGTACATATTCTTTAAGTTCAAAGACAAGAATATGAGGAAGCCAGGAGTTTGGACGGTTGAGTTGCAAGATCTCAAAGGCAATACCTTCTTAACAAAATCATTTAACGTTGAGTTTGAATTAGACTAATTTAACGCATTTTAGAGTACATTAAATTATTTGGTTAAGTTGGCGAGAGAAAATTATCGACGAAACCAACGTTTAGGATTTATCGGTTTGCCTTGATGACGTAACTCAAAATACAACGCTGGTTGTTTTTGACCGCCACTTTGGCCTAGGGTTGCAATAGCTTCGCGGGCTTCCACCCAGTCCCCAACTTCTTTGTACAGGGCTTGGTTGTATCCATACAAACTCATATAGCCTTTACCGTGGTCGACGATCATTAGCAGCCCGAATCCTCGTAGCCAATCGGCGTAGACAACTCGCCCGTGGTGAATGGCGTTGATTTCTTTACCTTCGTTTCCGGCAATTAATACACCTTTACTGCGTTGACCATCTTTTGATTCACCATAATTCCTAATGCGTTTTCCTTGGGTTGGCCAGCGAAGTTTTCCGCGCAGTTTTCTTAATCCTTCCAGTGGTTGAGAGAAGTCCATTTTTTCAATGGTTTCTCTCACTGAGTCGATTAATTGTTGTAGCTCTTGTGCGTTGACCTCTAGCTCGGTCAGCTCATCACTTTTTGAGGCAATTTCTTTTGCCAATTGATCGACCAATCGTTTCCGCTTTAACTTTAGTCGGGTAAGGCGCTTGGTCTCATCTTCTTTCGATTTCTTTAAAATATTCAGTTCTCGGATTTCATTTTGAATTGCGAGATCGATATTTTTTAATCTGCTCAAGGTTTGTTGCAGTTCATGTACTTGTTTGCCACGAGCTTTGTTCATGTAGTCGTAATAAACCAAAGTACGACCCAACTGATCGGGTTCTTGTTGATTAAGAAGCAGCTTGAGGTATTCTTGCTGACCATTCATATAGGCGGAACGCAGTTGTTCTGCCAGCGCTTTCTTTTGTGTCGCTTTGTCGGCTTCAAGTGTTACTTGTTGGCGGCGTAATTTTTTTAGTTCAGCCTCTTTTTTGTTTAGTTGGCCAATGGTTGATTTAAGGATTTTAGAAGCGGTTGCAATCTGTTTTTCTGCAGCACGTAATCCTTTTAGTGCAGTCGATTGTTGTTTACGTTTTTTGGACAGGGTCGATTGTAAATTTTTGATTTTTGATTGGAGCTCTTTGAGCTCTTTTTGCGCGGCCTGTTTTTTTACGTCGTCAGATTGTTGTGCTAAAAGCTCGCCAGAACTCAAAGCGATTACGAGCAATCCTATGCTCAACAGAAATAAAGGAGGACGACAAAAATCGATCAAAGCAAAGGGGGTTGTTTTGCGTTGCGGATAAACTATTTTTGTCGGCTTCTTTTGCAAATCAAAACTTCTTATTCGACGAGCTTCATCAAGGGTTTACCGGTCATTTCTTTCGGAATAGGTAACCCAGCTACGGAGAGCAAGCTCGGCGCAACATCGGAAAGAACTCCGCGCTCAGTCGTCGGTTGTGCTTGGCGTCCCACATAAATAAATGGTACAAGAAAGTTTGTATGAGCGGTATGTGGTTGTCCAGTTTCAGGGTCAGACATCTTTTCTGCATTGCCGTGGTCGGCGGTAATCATTGCTTCGCCACCATTGGCTTGAAGCGCTGTAATTATTTTTTCGAGGCAGCTATCTAGAGCCTCAATGGCTTTTACCGTTGCATCAAATTTACCGGTATGGCCCACCATATCGGGGTTGGCAAAATTACAGATAATAAAGTCATATTTACCACTTTCTATTGCAGCCACAAATTTTTCGGTGAGCAACGGTGCGTTCATTTCAGGTTGTAAATCATAGGTGGCAACATCGGGTGAAGGGATCAGCTCGCGATCTTCTCCGTTAAATGGTTTTTCAACACCACCACTAAAAAAGAAGGTCACATGGGCATACTTTTCTGTTTCCGCGATTCGCAATTGTGTTTTTCCTAAATCTTGCAAGTGTTCGCCTAATACTTTTTCGAGTCTTACTGGTCGGTAAGCGCAACTGGTTTGGATACTATCGGCGTATTGGGTGAGCATCACAAAGTCTGCAACTGCGAGCTTTTCTGGGCGAGTAAATCCATCAAAAGAATGGTCAACAAAGGCTCTTGTTAACTCTCTTGCTCGGTCAGCACGATAATTCATAAAGATAACAGAGTCGCCAGCTTCGACATTCACCTTGTCACCGATTAAGGTGGGCTTTACAAACTCATCATTTTCATCGCGTTGGTAGGCTGCTGCCAATCCTTCGGTAGCGTTGGCAAAGTGAAATTCAGCTTGTTGTTTAGTTAGCATATTGTAGGCGAGTTCAACACGATCCCAGCGTTGGTCACGATCCATGGCGTAATAACGTCCAACTAGGCTGGCAATTCGGCCACACCCCAAATCGTCAATTTGCTCAATGTATTGCTGGGCACTCCGAGGAGGTGTATCGCGACCATCTAAAAACGCATGTAGATAGATTTTTTTAGCACCACGCTGATGTGCCAGCTTCATCGCCGCTTTGATATGCTCGATATGGCTGTGCACGCCGCCATCTGAAAGCAGTCCCATGATATGTATTGATTTCTCGTTGCCGACCGCTTTATCGATCGCTTCACACAACACCGAGTTTTGCTGAAAGTCGCCATCTGCGATTGCCTTGCTGATACGACTAAAATCTTGATAAACAACACGTCCAGAACCGAGATTTAGGTGTCCTACTTCGGAGTTACCCATTTGCTGGTCAGGTAATCCGACATCTTCACCGGAGCCAGAAATCAGAGTATGTGGATAGTTTTGCCAGAGGTTGTCCCAAGTCGGCGTATTGGCCGCCATAATGGCGTTTGAGTCGGGTGACTCGCTGTATCCCCAGCCATCCAGAATGATCAGTGCAGTTGTTTTCTTAGTCATCACGCAATATCGATTAAAATCAGCTAATTTTGCCGATTATACCGTTTGCGGCGATAAGGGTATAGGTTAGATTAGCACTCAATTTTAGGCAGCCCTTGAGGGCTATTAATCGAGTTAACCGCGGATAAATTTTTTGGGTAGATGCTGCTCGGTGATCGCCGAGCAGCGGTGTCGAGTTGTCGAATATTGTTACTCAAATACAATTACTCAAATACAGTTATTCGAAAATAAACTCGAAGCCGAGCGCATCGGGATGGGTAAGTTCGGTTTTAAAGTGAATATGCACTTCGGTGCCACTCGGCATAAGCTTATTAACCGCATCAGCCTGCAAGTAGTAGTCGGGTGGAAAGGATTTGATAGCGACGCGTTCACCGTTTTTGTTGCTAAACGCGATCTTAATGGTGGGATAAGGCTGATCAAAGCTGGCCTCATTGGTTAGCAACACTTTCACATCAAGTTGATTTTCATTTTGTTCATCGGGGGCAAGCTGTCTTTGTAGAAGTTTAATTTTGGCGACATCTCGGCGTTCTTTCAAATCACAGGGTAAGAATTGGCAAACAGACTTAACGGTTCCACCCCAGGACTCGCTCCAAGCAAGGCTTTGCCGGTTTGACCAAAGCTGCTGTAAAACAATAAATACAACTAGGGTGACAGCAGCAATAATGACATTGCGTCTTAGATCGGTGTTTTTCTCTTCTACGATGTTTTCGAATTCATCCAACGGGTCAGGTTCGGCATCAGTTTGCTGCATTTGCTCGGCCAACTGGTCGGAAAGGTCTTCCGGTGTACTGTCGTCCAATTCCAAGTCATGGTCTGAAGCATGATCTGAATCAAGCTCAGGATCCGAGTCAAATTCAGAATCCATCTTGGGATCGGAAGGTAACTCATTTTCTGCGCCAAAATGCGGTTCAATATTGGATTCGAGTTGCTCATCAATATCTTGCTCTTCAACAATCTCGACACCAAGCTGCTCTTCTGCCACGACTTGGCGAGTCTCATCTAACACTGCCCGATCATCAGCACTTAAATCATCAGTACTTAGATCTTCATCAATTAATTCATCGCCGCCAGCAGAAAAGTCATCAAGTGGTTCGCTTTTAAGAGAGTCATCTGAGTTGGGATCAAGTTGATCCATTTCAGTGTCGATTGGCTCTGGCTGAAAGTCGTCTGCGTCGCCTAATGAAGGTTCGGTTCGTTGCATTTGCTCGGCTTGCTCAATCACCTGGTCGAACTCAGCGGGTTGATCATTAAAATCAGACGATTGATTTTGATAGTCGAAATCACTCATTGGCTGCTCTGTCGAGCCGCCTTGGTCATCGGTGAAAACTTCTTGCTCGACGTCGGTTACACGTTCAATATCAATCTCTGGGTCGGCACTTGGGGAGGTGCCTTCGGGCTCGTTAGCTTTAACATCACTAGGCTGATTATCTGAACCTGTTTCAAATTCGGAATCAGTTTGAAAATCCGGTTCAATTTCAAAATCATCGGGCAAATGTTGATTGGTATTGGGTTCAAATTCGGGTTCGCTTTCAAACTCGGGGGCGTCGAAACTATTCGCTGATGCCTCTTGAAACTCCGGCTCACTTTCAAATTCATGGCTAGGTTTTGCGGCTTCTGCGGACTGAAAGTTCGGTTCTAGATCGTCTGTTGGATCGATATGTGATTGATTACCCGAGGGTTCGGGTTTGGCTGTTGCTTGTTCGGTTGATGAAGTTGATTCAGCTTGATGAGCTGCTTTTTCCGAAGGTTTCAGCATATAGTCGGTTGCTTGAAAAATTGCCAAGCAGGCGCCACAGCGAACTTTTCCGCCAGCCATCGAGAGTAATTTTTCGGTTACTTTAAACGCAGTTGTGCAAGTCGGGCAGCGAGTGTATAAGGTGTTATTTTCCACTTTGTTATTTTTCTCCAGTCGCGCTTTTTACATGTTGTGTCATTTAAACGAATGATGTTATTTTTTTGGCTACATCCGATTTTTTACTTCGACTATTTTTTCTTGCCGTCGAGTCGAGTCCAGTCTTCTTTGAACACCGCTTGGTTCATTTCAAACCATTGCAGATAGGCGTTACGTGTCTCTTCTGCTTGACTATCCAAAATTCCTGAAAGTGCAATTAAGCCATTACTTGCACAGTGGTTTGCAATCTCGCTTGATAATTCCACTAAAGGTCCTGCCAAAATGTTAGCGACCACAATGTCGGTGATTTTACCTTTTAACATGGAAGGATAATCGACCTCGAGTCTTTCATCAAATACTTGATTCCGTTTAGCATTTTCTTGGGTAGCTAAAATCGCTTGTGGGTCAATGTCTACGGCATAAACTTTACTAGCGCCCAGCTTTAGCGCAGCAATCGCCAAGATCCCCGAGCCACACCCAAAATCAATTAAGGTTTTCCCGGTTAAATCAATTGAATCTAACCACTCAAGGCAAAGCGCGGTTGTCGGGTGGGTGCCTGTTCCAAAAGCCAGGCCAGGGTCGAGCATCACATTGACGGCATCGGGATCTGGGATTGGTTTCCAGCTCGGGCAAATCCAAAGGCGATTGCCGAATTTCATTGCTTCAAATCTGTCCATCCACTCTCGTTCCCAATCCTTGTCTTCAAGCTGTTCAAATTTAGCGGGGGAAGCCTTTTCTGAGAGCGGGTTGGCCTGCCATTGTTGCAATATAGATTGGGTATTAACATCAGCATCAAATAGCATCATCATGGATAGCTCATGCCAAAGTGGAGTTTCACCGGGCGCAGGCTCCAAAATTGGAACATCCTTGGCATCCATTAAGGTGACGGATAAGGCTCCGAGCGTCATCATGAATTCGCCAATTTCATCAGAGAATTGATCGTTGGTATTTAGTTTTAGTTGCAACCAAGGCATAGCGCACCTAAGAAATGAGAGTTAATGGAAAAAATGGCATGCTTAGTCAGTTTCGCGTTCATAAGCTGTCCAATAGTAGATCAAGCGAATCGCTTAGCTGCTTTTGCTGCACCGCCGACAAGTGTGCCAATTGGTCTTGCCAAAATAAATCATTTTGAGATTCGGCACGTTGAAGCAATTGTATGCCAAGTTGAGTCGGTACTATCCAACGTTGACGAGCATCTTCTTTAGATTGTGCGCGTATAATCAGCGCACGCTTTTGCAGTTCATCTACAATTTTCGACATCGTGGGAAGCGCAACTTCTTGATAGTGAGCTAATTCTTTCAGAGTGGATGGATTATGCTGCTTAATTAATTGCAAAGCGGTCAACTTGGCGGACGATAACTCTTTGTTATCGTGTTTTTGCTCGAGTTGTCGCAATTTTCTCGATAATAGGTCTAGCTGTTGATAGAGCTTCATAGAATCGACGATGAACGATTGAATTTGAAGTCAAATAGCCTGTAATTGGGCTATCGCTCGGGTTAATTAGTTAGGCTAATTAATGCCGAGGATTGTATAGTAAGCTAGGCTAACTGACAAGCCCGAGCATAAATTAGAGCGGGGCTTGTTTAAGCTAAAAGTGAAGTTAAACGCGGCAACTCATTGGTCAGGAGAGTTTGGCTTAATCGCCTTCCACTTTCATTTCACGAGTCAATAGTTCCTTGGCGGCGATTCTGGGGTCTTGTTTGTTATACAAAATGTCATAAATCGCTTGGCATATTGGCATATCAATGCCTTTGGACTGAGCCAAATTAAATACTTCTTTGGTATTTCGCACACCTTCAACCACTTGACCAATGTCTTTAGCGGCTTGTTCAATACTGGAGCCCCGACCAATGGCTAAGCCGAATCGACGATTTCTTGATTGATCATCGGTGCAAGTAAGTACCAAATCGCCTAGACCTGCCATGCCGGTAAAGGTTTCAATTTTTCCACCAAGCGCTTCTCCGAGTCGTCTCATTTCTGCCAATCCACGGGTGATCAAAGCGGTTCTCGCATTGGAGCCAAAGCCCAGTCCATCAGCCACCCCGGCACCAATTGCAATAATGTTTTTAATGGCACCACCAAACTGTACACCGGCCAAGTCATCACTTAAGTAAACTCGAAAAGTTTCATTGACTAGTCGCTTGGTTAGATCGGCAGCAAACTGACTGTTATCTGCGGCTAGCGTGATAGCAGTGGGAGAGCCTGCTGCGAGTTCTTTGGCAAAAGTAGGACCTGACAATACCCCCTTGGGGTTGTCTTGGCCAAACTGTTGGATTACTTGATCATGCAAGAAAGCACCGGTATCCGGCTCAAGTCCTTTGCAAGCCCAAACAAGCCTTATGTTTTGGGTCTTGTATTGGTTGATTTGGCTTAGTGTTTGCTGGAATGAGTGGCTTGGTGTCACGATTAATATATCGGAAACACCTGCGATTGCTTGCTTAAAATCATCAAAAAACGCTAGGTTTTCTGGTAGCGCGATATCAGGCAGATAAGCTTGATTAAAGCCAGATTCGCGCATCGATTGAATATGCGCAGGGTTCCGTGCCCAAAGTCTGGTTTGATTGCCATTTTTGGCTAACAGAATTGCCAGTGCGGTTCCAAATGAACCCGCACCTAAGACTGCAATGGGTTGGTTATAAATATCAGTCATGGAGTCGCGAAAAATGACTATTGGATAGTCGTTTCGCTAGAAGTACCTTCAGCTGCGCCACCTTCTGCTTGCTGTTGCTGCAATTTCTGCATGTAGAGTACTTGGAAGTTAATTGGTGCTAATTGAACCGCAGGGAATCCAGTTTTACCGATAAGTGAAGCAATTGTTTCACGAATATAAGGATAAAGCGTCTCTGGTCCCATGACACTCAATGTGTGTTGAAGCTGCTCGTCGTTCACATTTTTAACAAATAAAATACATGCTTGCTGAACTTCAGCCAAGAATACCGTTTTCTCATCAATTTCTGACTTAACTGAGATAGTCAAAATAACTTCATAGTTATCTTCTGCGACTTTGCGAGATTTGCTGTTCATTTCCATCTTGACTTGTGGCTTGTATTCCACAGAAAACATTTCTGGCAGGTTTGGAGCCTCGAATGAAATGTCTTTTACATAAATCTTTTGGATGGCCGCTTGCGGTAGGTTTTGCTCTTCGTTGTTAGCGCCCGCTTCAGGTGTGATATCTGTTTGATCAGTCATAACTACTTTCTCTTATCTTTTAAGTGTTTTAATGTTTACTCTTACAAATCGTAACAAATGCTCTTAATGGCAATTTAAGTCTTTGATAGAGCTTGTCTTTTTCAAATTAACCTGCAATGAAATTAACCTGATTAGTGTGCTTCTTGGTTCAATCTAATGGACAAAAAAGTTTACTTTTTAACCACAGGAAGATTGTCCCCAACCCAAGAACTCATGCCACCGGCTAGTTTATGTACTTGCTGTAGGCCTGCTTTTTTCAGCGTGCTACAAGCACCTGCAACTGAGATTCCATTCGCGCAAACCATTATGATGGGAGTGTTCTGGTATTTTTCAAGGTCTTTAAGTCGATCTTTCAAGGTTGAAAGTGGAATATTGATCGCACCATGAATATGGCCTTTGTTAAATTCAGCCTTAGGGCGAATATCGACGATGACACCGTTTTCCCGGTTGACCATATCAGTAAGCATCTGAGTGCTAAGCGCTTTTGGGCCTGATGCCATGATTCGAAGTTGGGTAAATACAAGCAGTACCGCAACGACGATCCACGCTGAAGACATCAAAATATGGCCTTGTGCAAATTGCATTAAATCGTTCATTGGTTTTCTAGTTTTAATCCTGTAATAAAAATTGTTTCATTTAGCGGTTGAGCTTGGTTTACGCTCTATGATCGCGCAGTTGGTCAATAATTAACCGACCACTAACCAGCTAACGGATGCCGCAGCAAAGGAGTAGCCGCCAATTATCTCGCGGCCAAGTATTATACACGGCATTATAGGGCTTAGCTATTGACTGGCGCGAGATCTTTTGACAGCTCGTGCAACTCGATTGATTAGTAGGAGGAGCGAACGCTGTGAAACCCGTAAGTTGAGTTAATCTTGACTGTACCTATTAGGGGATTTCACATGTTAGAATGAACCAGAAGGACAGATTAAAAATGCTGTTTACCACAAATCGATGGGATTTATCATGGGTTTGTCCTGGCTCAATGGCCGCTGCTATTAAAGACTTCTGCTAAGTCGAGGTCGTTAATCGGTTCTAGGTTTTATTTTAATCCGATCACTGAGAGTTTTCATTATGCTTGATCCTAAAAAAATCGAAGAATTTGCTAACAAGTTTAGCCAATCTATTCCGCCTGGCGCTAAAGCCTTTCAACAAGATATCGAGAAAAGTTTTAAAGATATTTTACAGTCACTGGTTGCCAAAATGGACTTAGTCACTCGCGAGGAATTTGATGTGCAGCAGAAAGTGTTGGCTAGGACTCGGGAAAAAATTGAAGCGTTGGAGAAAATCGTGGCTGAGCTAGAGAAAAATCAAACGAATTGATTTTGTGATTTCCGCGCTTTGGGCAGCGTTTTTGGTTTAAACGAGCGGGCTAAAAATTGTTGTAAATCAGTGATCGGCATTGGCCGAGCGAAGTGATACCCTTGAATATAATTGCAATTTTTTAATTGAAGGATTTCCGCTTGGTTCGCATCTTCAACACCTTCCGCAACTACTTTTATTCCCAATTGGTGTGACAAACCAATAATAGCCTCAACAATCGACGACTCCCGCTCACTCGAGTGAATATTGTCGATAAACGATTTGTCGATTTTTAGCACATTGGCAGGGAAGTCTTTAAGATAGCTCAACGAAGAGTAGCCTTTTCCAAAATCATCTAAAGCGATTGAAACGCCCACTTCTGCGAGCTCATTGAGAATATGATTATTTCTCTCAACATGTTCAATCATAATGTCTTCGGTTAGCTCAATTTCTAAACATCCTGCATCCAGCGAGCTTTCTTGAATGGCTAAGTAGATACTTTGTTTTAAATTGCCTAACTTGAAGTGAGTCCCAGAAATATTAATTGCAAAGCGCAGCGGACCGTATTGGTCGGTGATTCTTTTTGCGGTTTGACAGACCTGTTGCAGCACCCATTGCTCGACTCCAACCATCAACCCAAGCTCTTCTAATAAGGGAATAAAATCGGCTGGCGATACCAGCCCAATTGTGGGGTGGTTCCACCGTAGCAATGCTTCGAAGCCGCTTACCTTAAAGTCGCTCGCGTTCACTTGTGGCTGATAGTAAATTTCAAACTCACCTTTAATGAGCGCGCGTCTTAGGCTTTTTTCGAGTTCCAATTTTAATCGTGCCTGCTCATTTAACTCATCGCTAAAATAATGGAACTTATTGCGACCAATTTCTTTGGCTTTGTGAAGCGCGATATCTGCACTTTTCATTAACGTTTGGACTTCAATGCCACATTCAGGGAAGGAGGCGATGCCTATACTCACGGTAGCGTACAGTTCTTGGTTTTGAATTTTAATAACTGGCTCAATGGCTTTTTGGATTTTTCCTGCAACTAATGCGAGTTCTTTTTTATTTTTTATATCCTCTAATAAAATGGTGAACTCGTCTCCGCCCATCCGAGCAACAATATCGGTGAGCCGAACCGCCTGACGGATTCGGTTGGCTATTTCAATGATCAACATATCACCCACATCGTGACCCAGCGAATCGTTGATTCGTTTGAACTGGTCGAGATCTAAAAATAACAAACCAAAATAATTATTACGCCGTTTAGCAACAGAGATTGCATGTGCTAAGTGCTCATGAAATAAATAACGATTAGCCAACCCGGTGAGTTGATCATGAGTCGCCACAAAGCTTAGTTGTGCTTCAGTGTTTTGTCGGCCAATGGCGTGACGAATACTTCGCTCTACCAGCAAAGGCGTCAGTTCCGAAATGGGGAGAAAATCGCTGGCACCAAGTCGCATGACCTTGTCATCCGCTTCACGTGAGGTATTTTGTGCTAAGAAAATAATGGGGATCGGTAACTCTAAATGAACAATCTCTTGAATCAGTTTGAGCGCAGACGATGAGCCGGCGTCTTCCACAACCAGGATGATATCGACGCGGTTTGTTTGTAAATATTCGGTGCAAAGGGTAGTTTGCCGGCAAATCTCATATTGCTGGTCTTTTGAATTTGCAAGCCATTCAGACAACAGAGCAAACTGGATTTTACTCTGCTCAAACAGCAAGACTTTAATCATGACTTCCTTGCATACTTAGCTCAATCCCAAGTGAAATAAGCTCTTCGAGAGACAGTAGCCTAAGTTGCAGGGCAAAGGCCTTAACTGTCATGTTGTATACAAAGTATAGACAGCGAATATTAAATTCGCTAATCAAGCCGCCGTTATTTCAGTAAAAATTTGTAAATCAGCTTGTGAATCGGCTTTCCATAAGGCGGGAGGGCAAGCTTAGCGGTGTTAAGCCGACCGCGCTTGAGCACAGACTTAGCCGAGCTAAAGGTCCGAAACCCTTCAATGGCATGGTAGTGCCCAATACCCGAAGGGCCTACGCCACCAAAAGGCAGATCTTCTTGAATAACGTGAGTAGCTGCGTCATTGATACAGACGCCACCGGCATGGGTGGCCTCTAAAACTTGTTGTTGTGTGGCGTTAGAAAGACTAAATAGATATAAAGCCAATGGACGGGGTCGTTGTTGCACATATTCTATGGCTTGCTCAATGCTTTGGTAAGGCACAATGGGTAGCAGCGGGCCAAAGATTTCATCTTGCATGACTTGCATCGAATCATTAACGTTAAGGAGCAATGTTAACGGCATCAGACGCGCCGGTTGGTTTGCTGAGTCTTTAGTTTCCGCTAAAGGAATAGCTATTGCCCACGTTTTACGGCGTCGTCGTACCATCTCTTGAGTCGATTATACTGCTGATCATTGATCACCGAACTGTATTCACCATTGTCGATCTGCGGATAGATTTGGCAAAATTGTTGTTTGAAGCTATCCACCAACATTTTTACCTTGTTTTCAGGGCAAAGAATGTAATCTGGCGCAACGCAGGTTTGCCCAGCATTGACGCATTTACCATAAAGCATACGTTCTACCGCAAATTCGGCAGAGACATCATCAGCGATTATGGCGGGAGACTTGCCACCTAGCTCCAGCGTGACCGGGGTTAAATTTTTGGCGGCGGCAGCCATCACTTTTTTACCCACTTGGGTAGAGCCGGTAAAAATTAAATGATCGAAAGCAAGCCCCGAAAAGTGCGCGGCCATTTCGGCATCTCCCTCTATCAAACAAACTTCATCGGGGGTAAAAGCTTCGCGTAAAATTTCGGCGATCACTCGGTTGGTGTAAGGGGTAAATTCGCTCGGTTTGATCATGGCGCGATTACCGGCAGCAATGGCGGCGACTAAGGGCCCAAGTGAAAGAAAAATAGGGTAGTTCCAAGGTGACATAATGCCTACAACACCGAGCGGTTGATAGGTGATAAAATTTGTGACTGGTTGAAATAACATGGAAGCACGACGTTTTTCTGGCTTCATCCATTCTCGTAAATGCTTCAAGGTGTGATCAATTGACATCACGACCGGCATTACATCGGCCAACAACGTTTCATCTTCTGAGCGATTGCCAAAATCCGCGGAAACCGCTTTGAGTAATTTCTCTTTGTGTTTTAATAATGCAGACTTAAGTGCTTTCAGTTGCTGTTTACGTAATTTTTCACTGGGAAAAGGATTGGCATTGTATGCACTTCGTAGCTTTTCTAATTGCTGCTCAACGTCATGCATACTGGGGGAGTGATTGAACACTGGTTGTTGATTAGTCGCGGTGCTCTGCATAGTCCTTCTCCTATTACTAGGTTCTCATGTTTTTATCGAACTTCGGTTGTGCGGGGTAAAAGCTAGTCACTTAGATTCTAAAATAGTGTTGCTTGTTTGTGTTAGCTGTTTGTTCTAAATTTGAGTCATTTAGTTATTCAATGCAAGCATTAATCGCTCTAAACACAGCTCGGCAGATTGTGCCTAGGGTCTTGCAGATTGTGCCTA
Source organism: Kangiellaceae bacterium (assembly GCA_965230525.1). Taxonomy (GTDB): domain Bacteria; phylum Pseudomonadota; class Gammaproteobacteria; order Enterobacterales; family Kangiellaceae. The sequence goes on along the minus strand of OZ246008.1, from coordinate 432,761 downwards.
GGGTCTTGCAGATTGTACCTAGGGTCTTGCAGATTGTGCCCAGGGTCTTGCAGATTTTGCTCAGGCTGTGCTGTTAAAGGCGTTAAATCCCATGCATTGAAGCCTGTTGATCAAGAGCTAAAGCTTCTCATTTGATATTCCGTTGTTGCAAAGTGAACTCAGAAATTATACACCAATGGAATACTTCGCCTAATTTGAATCTGTGGTTGAGAATCAGTGATAAAATGGATTACCAGAGCAGACTAGCCAAGCTCAAATAAGCCCAATCAAGTCAGCAAGTTGTTAAACTTTCCCAATTATGCACGGTCTGAACATTAAGGTTTGCGCATGGATTTGTGAATTATTCCTTTCATTAGTTATCGAATTTATTGCAGCATTTACTGTTGGTCGCAGCAAAAATAGGTAAAATGCAGCGTTGATAAGTACTTTCATCAGTTTCAAAATTCTGCCAATAGATTATTAAAGATACACAATGCCCTTATGGATGTCACACCAATTTTAGACAGCTTAAATGACGCTCAACGAGAAGCCGTTACAGCAGATGTACCCGCATTATTAGTGCTTGCGGGAGCGGGTTCCGGAAAAACCAGAGTCTTGGTTCATCGAATCGCTTGGTTAATTGCGATGGAGCGGTTAACGCCTCATTCGATCATGGCGGTCACTTTTACAAATAAAGCGGCTCACGAAATGCGCAGTCGAGTAGAGCAGTTGCTTGGTCGGTCTAGCACCAATATGTGGATTGGCACCTTTCATGGTCTGGCGCATCGACTACTCAGGGCGCATGCTAGAGAGGCGGAGTTGCCAGATACTTTTCAAATCCTCGACTCGGATGATCAGTTACGTGTGATAAAGCGCGTAATGAAAGAAATGAACCTCGATGAAAACGAATGGCCAGCCAAGCAAGCACAGTGGTTTATTAATCATCAAAAAGATGAGGGCAAGCGACCTGCCGACATTCATCACCGCGGCGATTTGTTCACAAGTATCCATAGCAAAGTTTATTTTCAATATCAGAATGCTTGTCAAGTAGGCGGACTAGTCGATTTTGCCGAATTATTGTTCAAAGCTTATGAACTCATTCGTGATAAAGCTCATTTACGAGAGCACTATCAAGAACGATTCAAACACTTATTAGTCGACGAATTTCAGGATACCAACGGAATTCAATATGCCTGGATTCGGCTGCTGACGTCAAAGGACTGTCGGATCTCAATTGTTGGTGATGATGATCAATCGATTTACGGATGGCGAGGCGCCAAGATTGAAAATATTCAGCGCTTTGAAAATGAGTTTAGTCACAACAAAATTATTCGACTCGAACAAAACTACCGCTCTACCGGCAACATCTTAAAGGCAGCCAATGCAGTGATTGCCAATAATCAGGAGCGAATGGGGAAAAACTTATGGACTGATGGTCTGCAAGGCGACCCTATTTCAATATACGCTGCGTTTAATGAGCAAGAAGAGGCAAGGTTTATTGCCAGTCGAATTACTGATTGGTACGAGCAAGGTGGCGCTTACAAAGATTGTGCTTTGCTATATCGCTCGAACGCGCAATCTCGAGTGCTTGAAGAATTTTTACTGCAACGGCAAATACCGTATCGAATTTATGGCGGTCTAAAATTCTTCGAGCGAGCCGAGGTCAAAACCACTTTGGCGTATATTCGACTAATGTACAACCATCAAGATGATGCCGCATTTGAACGAATTGTTAACGTACCTGCGCGAGGGTTGGGGCCAAAAAGCGTTGAGCAAATCAGGCAGTATGCTCGAGATAATCAAGTGACTTTGTGGGAGTCTGCTCTGCATATTGTTGATAATTTAATACTTCCAGCCAAAGCGACTCAAAGCTTAGGGGCGTTTTTGAGTTTGATAAAACATGGCTTTGAAGAGTTTAATGAGTTGCCATTATCGGAACAGATTCAGCTTACGATCGAGTCCGCGGGTCTCGATCAACTGTATGCCAAAGAAAAGGGCGAAAAAGCGCTCGCACGAAAAGAAAACTTGGCGGAGCTTGCCAACGCGGCGCGAGAATTTGATTATGACGATTATCCCGATCTTTCGCCGATGACGGCTTTTTTAGCTCACGCGTCGTTGGAAGCTGGTGATAATCAAGCAGAGCAGTACGAAGATTGTGTGCAGTTAATGACATTACACTCAGCCAAAGGGTTGGAATTTCCGCTGGTTTTTATCGCTGGTATGGAGGAGAAACTTTTTCCGCATATGATGTCGATGGAGGAGCCGGACAAGCTGGAAGAGGAGCGACGCCTAGCTTATGTTGGGATCACTCGAGCAATGAAAAAACTCTATTTGATTTATACCGAAAAGCGTCGCTTGTATGGCAAAGAGACTTATCCTGCGGTGTCGCGCTTTATTCGCGAAATACCGGCCGAGCTAAAAGAAGATGTCAGACTAAATTCGCAAGTGACTTCACCTGCTTTTGATAGCGGTCACTCGAACAGCGGTCATACGGTCGAAGATGAAACTGGTTTTGGCTTGGGCCAATTAGTTGAACACCCAAAATTTGGTACCGGTGTAATCTTAAATTGCGAAGGCGATGGGGCTCAAGCGAGGGTGCAAGTCAATTTCGATTCGGTGGGTGCTAAATGGTTGGTATTAGCTTACGCCAATTTGAGTGCTGCATAGAAATAAGTAGGCTGAAAAGTTGAGTAAGAGAAATAAAAAAAGACTCCAAGACCTTAAATCTTGGAGTCGATGAGGGATTTAGCTTGGGGAAACCAAATCCCATCCCGCGTCAATTAGGAGGGGTGCGGGAGATGCATCAAGCATCTGTTTATTATGACGATGTATCTGAGTAAAAGTTGCATTTAGCGAGTTACCAAATGTAAATAAATGTGACAATACTCTATTGAAGCCATGGGTCGATTGAAATCATTTAACGGTTGTTATTTGAAATCAGCGACCCATATCAGTTAGATTAAAGTTTTAATTAGGGAGACGATAAGGACAATGAATCGACTAGCAAACACTATGGTTGCATTAGCTTGGATATTAACCGCCAATACTTCTTGTGCACAAACAGATTCGAATACTCAAGAAAATAAAGAGCAGGTAGAAAGTAGCCGTGTAAATGACTCATCTGCAGATGTTGTGGAGCAGCGATATGGCAAGCAGGGCACCATTAAACTGCCCAAATCAATATCCTTCGCAGATATACAATCGCTCTTAGGGACCGAGTGTGATTCGGATAACCAATGCAAGGTCATTGGGGTTGGAAGTCGACCTTGTGGCGGGCCAGCGCATTATTTAGTTTATTCCGATAAGGCCACCGATGAGCAAGAGCTCAAAAAGCAGGTTGCAGTCTTTAACGGATTACAAAAATTAGACAACGCTAAAAAAGGTATGATGGGAATATGCCAGCAGCTAACTGCGCCAAAAACTTACTGCGCTAAAAAAGAATGTGTTGCTAGCGTTAGTGGCAAGCCCGCAGAACTATAATCAGGAGGATGTATGCTGACCGTACTTGCAAAATTAGTAAAAGCACTTAATTCAGAGCAGTCACCAAATCAAATAGCAATGGCGGTGTGTTTGTCAGCAATTTTGGGTCTAACGCCATTGATGTCGTTGCATAATGTGGTGGTTTTGCTTATTGCACTTTGGTTTAGGGTAAACCTGAGTATATTGATAGTAAGCTATCCACTATTCGCTTTGCTCGGCTATTTACTCTCCCCAGTATTTGAGTCGGTTGGTCTTAGCATTTTACAGGCGGCACCATTAATTCCATTATGGGAGTCTTTATTTAATACAGTGGTTGGGCGATGGAGTAATTTTTATTTTAGTGGCGTGATTGGCTCACTCAGTATTGCACTGGTGGCTGGGCTTGTGCTTTTTCCGATCACTCGAATTCTAGTCAATCAATATCGAGAAAAGTGGCTAGAGAAATTCGAAAAATTTAAAGTAACTCGAATGCTAAAAGCTTCAAAGTTTTGGCAGCTTTACTCCGAATAAAGCATCCTAGGATTGCGGTAAAACAAAACAGGATTAGATAAGGGATAATAAATGAAAGTAATTCGACTATGGGGCGTTGCGGCCTTTTTTGTTTTGGCAGTTTTGCTCGTTGCAGCTTGGTATTTGCTTGCACCATCATTAATCAAGAGCGGTTTAGAAACGGTTGGTACTGAATCGCTGGGTGCCAAGGTAGAGATCGATCAGGTCAAGCTCTCGTTATTTCCTGCTGGGGTTGAAATTAAGCGACTTCAAGCAACGGATCCCGACAGTCCTATGACTAACCTTGTCGAAGTGGGTTTGATCAAGTTTGCTGTTGATAGTGATGCGTTACTTTGGAAAAAACTTCAAATCGAAGAGCTTAATATTAGTGAGATAGAGTTAGGCACGGCTAGAGAAAAAAGCGGTGAACTCGCGGGCGGCCGAGCCACAGAACAACTTAGTCAAGAGGTTTCAAGCATTGAAATTCCAGAGTTAAGCCAATCGGATATTGAGGCAATGGTTGAAAAAGCCGATCTAATAACGGTCAGTCGATTGAAAGAATTAGATCAAACGCAACAAAGACTTGAACAAGAGTGGAAAAATGCACTCGATGATGAGGCTGCTAAAGCGCGAGTTGAAGACTTAGAAAAAGAATTTAAGCGACTTACGGAGCGGGCTAAAGATAATAAGTTGAACTTAATTGCTGATCGAAAAGATTGGAAAAAACTCAATAAAGCAATTAAGAAAGAGCAGCAACGGCTCGAAGACTTAAACGAAAAATATAAGCAAGATAAACAACTGCTTGAAAATCAGATCCGAGCGGTCAGAAATGGTCCAAAAGATGATCTTGAGGCAATTATGAATAATATGGGGCTAGCAAATGGAATTGATAGTCTTTCAGATAAGTTTTTAGGTCCAGAGTTTACCCCTTGGATTAAGAAAGCCATCGATATGCTCTCTAGTTTAAAAGCCAAACCCAGCAGTTCAGAAGAAACTCTGGTCTATGAGACCGACAAAGGCCTAAGAGTGCAGTTTAAGGATGAGCAAATTTTCCCAGATGTATTAATTAAAAAAGTAAATCTAAGTGGTAAGGACCAAGCTTGGACGCTTTCAGGAGACGGAAGTAATTTGGGCTACTTTCCTTGGTTAGTGGGTGCACCCGCTACGCTCGATCTCAATATGAGTGGTCAGGGGAGTGCTAACCTCTCGCTTAATAGTGATTGGAAAAACGCTCAACAAATGAATACAGCAATCACTTCCAAGGTTCAGTCTTGGCCATTGAATAGCTTACAATTGATGGAAACATCAGAAGGCGCTTGGATGATTAACTCCGGTAAACTCAACTCTAATTTAAACGGGCAATTAACACTAGAAACCATTGATTTGGATCTGTCTTTAGAATTAGCTCAACCCAAAATCCAATCACCAGAAAATCTTAGCGGTTGGCAAAAGACCATGGCCGAAAGCTTAAATCAACAAGACAAATTGAATATCAAAATCGCCGTCACAGGCAGCTTGGAGCAACCCAAGTTTAAAATTGACTCCAGCATCGAATCTCTATTTAAAGATGCGATTGGGCAAAAAGTGAAACAGCAGGCCGAAAAACTAAAACAAAAATTTAGTGATGAAATTTCTGAGAAAGTCGGTGATCTAGGTGATTTAGAACAATACACCAAAAACTTTGAGCAGTGGAAAGAGCAGTTGAAGTTAAATGATGAATTGTTGGAAAAGTTGAAGGTCAAGCTATAATTTTTCTTAAAATCGGTCAAAGAACTCATTGTATTTACAATTCGAAAATATTTAGTTGCGGGTTTAATCGCAACGCAAAAAGGAAATTAAAGAATGAAGGGAATTCTAATGGCATAAAAAAGAAGCCTGATTGGCAGGCTCCTTTTCCTCCTATTTGATTAGGTAGAATAATTCCTTTTAGGATTTATTGAAAGAGTCTAATTTTCTCCGTCATACTCTTCAAAACTCCCTGCTAGGCACCTAGTAAGGGCTATCTGTGCAGCCTGTAATTCGCTAGTTGCAATATCTAAGTTTATTAAATCTTCACCTGTGGCATTGCTTGAAAATGCGCGACTGAGAGCAATATTATAATTTGATTGTGCTTTCTCCTCACGATCCATTTGTGAACTACAACCCCCTAGGGCAGCTGCAACATTTGAGAAAAGTATAGCACTGACGACGGTGATTCCCGAAATAATACGTAATTTATTCATTTAAAGTGTTCCTTCCATTTATATAAGTTAATTAAAGTAATTTAATGTAAGTCAACTAAAAGCTTGATGACTAAGGTTAATTGTTGCTGAAAAAACATGTGCAAAGTTATTAAAATTTTGACAATTATTGCCAATATTTTGACAATTTAACCTAACTAAAGCTAAAAAAAGTTACAAATGTCAAAAATGAACTAATTTACTTGATTTAGGCTTAGATCTCAGTACGAATCTTTGATTTAGTTTTAGGGAATCCTTTCAATCAGTCGACACCATCAAATTTAAGAATTGATTAACACCATGTTTTTGAATATCAGTGAGATCGTAGAGTTAATAATTAATGCTCCAGACACTGATAGATAAAGTCTGAGTAGATTTATTTATGCAAAAGCGTAGAGCACTAAGGAGATTGTTTTTCTCTCGAAATGGCCGCTACCTTTAGGCTTGCAAAGAGAAGCATCTGACTAGATCGTTTGAATAAAAGGAATCTAGTTGAGGTTTTTGCTTGGTCTTGAATTAAGTTCTTAGCTTTTCGCTAATGCCAGTACTAGTCTACGCGGAAACCCCAAAACCATAATTGTCTAAAAATGACCAGGAATATCTTGGTTGTTCATTATCAATGCATAATTGATATGACTTATCGATATACCGCCGAGTCAAGTACAGTTTTGGTCACTAAATGGTTTGAAATCGAAGAACGTGTCTGCAGGTACTTAGTTGATTAACTCCAGCCACGTATCTTTAAAAATGCAATTGGACAAAAAGTGAACCACCATGTTGAAACGCATTAACTATATACTTATGAGGAGTTATCTGAAAACATCGGAGAACTAAGCGATTTAGTTCATACAGTAATTCATGGTGTTGCAGAACTTGCTGTAGAAACTTTATTAGCCAAGCTTGAACCAAAACCTCAGAAATATATTATGTTCTAATAAGTTTGACTCCCACAAACTTGTCAGAATATTAACATTGGTTGTCAGCAAATTACTAACGTATTGTAAAGTACATTTTTTAAGCTAATCGTAACCATTAGATATATCTCCTCATATGCGTAGTGTTTGGGTGGGATAATCAAGTGGATTTAGGTTATATGTGCTGAGTGTGGGAATATTGAAACCTTCTTTGACTAGCAGAATTGTAGAGGCTTCTAGCGAAGGCTAAATAGTCCACAGATCTCATTTAAGACGGTGTATTTCGAAGGTATTGGCGCTAATATTTTTCCAATTCTAATCGAGCCTTTTATTTGCTGATTGATATCTATTGATTGCTCACTAGTTCAAAATATAAAATATAGGGAAACGTCAATGAAATTACCAAACTCAATCATCTCCACTTTTCTTTGTGGGATTCTTCTAAATATAACCTACATCGGTTCTGTTCAATCAAATAATATGCCATTACCTAATGATGCACTTGTTGACTGTGATGAAATAGATCCTCTGTCTGTAGAGTTTGATGAGAAATGTCGGCCAAGTGGGCCTTTGGGGACTACTACAACTTATGAAACTGTTAGCGACCAGATATTCGATGAGTATGGAAATACTATTAATTATAAGGTGACTATTAAGATAGTTGAAAGTCAATTTGGTATTCACGCTGAGATCACTAAGACTGAAATTTCAGCTACTTGTTTAAGCGAATGTCAGAATGCGAGTGTTGTTGAGAATATTGCTTATACTCGAGCAACCTACTATTTTGCAGATGTTTTTAACAACATGGTAAATAGTTCGTTATCTATGGAAAGTTTTGCAGACATGATGAATATGACCTTGGATAGTATTACAGTCAAGCCACACCAAGGAGTAGTTACTGTTTATGATGAAGAAGGTAATGTTGTCGGTATTGTTGTGTTTCAACTAGAACATGTGGGCCCTAGCGGTATTGAGCTAACAATCGATACTGCACACGCAGTTTCAACAGATGAGCACGGACTCCACACTTTTGAAGGATTAGATTGGACTACATTGTCAGCTCATTCGACTTTAAGTCAAAATATCTTAGAAAACTTTACTTACTCCTGTGTTTGGGTTGAGACTAGGGTTGTTACTCCGGGCGGACAAATCTTTAATGAGCGAAAGCAGGTATGTGGCTATGATAAGAATCCATAGTAGGGCGTTAGTTATCGATTTAGTAGGAGGGGAAAATGAAATTTTGTCACAGCTTTTTAGATAGCCTTGCCAAGTTGGTAGCCTTAATTTGTATGGTGTACCTTCTGACTCTCTTCGAACCAATTTCCTCGGCAAATTTTAAAGATAATTCAGTTCAAGACAACGTCTCTACGGCTAACAGTTATGATAAGAGAGGGCTTGATTCGAATTTTGATGACTTTTTGAATATGAAGGATTGGAAATCGACTAAAAAACTTAGAGAGGAGGTCATTTCAGAAGAAAAGAGCACTATCGAGTTTGGCGATATTCATAGAATCCTTTATAAATTGAGAGACGGTACCACGATTGAGGTGCGCACTGGTATTATTGGGTTAAAGGCTTTTGGGTATTCCTTTAACTACACAGAACATGCGTATAACGATTATTCAATGAATACTCTACGAATACTCGCACAAAATAATGACCGAGATGCGCAGATGCTATTAGCTGATATTTTGTCTCAAAAGAAGTCCACATATGACGAATCGAATATTTGGTTCATTGAAGCTGCAAAGAACGGGTACTATGCGGCTTTAGATAGAGTAGCATTAAACTATTTTAGATTAGGGGACAATACTAGATCTGAAGCTTTCAGGATTTTGGCTGGGAATGCTACATCAGGAATGAACGATTCTGTTAGAAAGTTTTATCGACAATATTTAACTCATCAGGAGATCCATCAAGCGAAGATAATTGCAATAAACTTAAGGGAGTCAATTCTCTTGAATTAATTAAGCGTTAACCTTGTAATGCCAGGTTAAGTCGGTACTAATACACATCATTACTGATGCTAGTTCGACTAATCTGAAGCTTAATTTTCGGTTAGTGATCGCCAAACTCTCTAGGTGAACATCCAAACTTAGCCTTAAAACAGCGACTAAAATAACTATGGCTTGTAAAGCCAACATCAAATGCCACGTTACCTACTGGCTCACCATTTTTAAGCAGATTTAACGCTTTATCTAGACGATGATTTTTTAGGTATTCTGATGGAGTAACGTTTATCACTCCTTTTAACTTACGATAAAGTTGTCGTTCTGTCATAGTTAAACTACTCGCTATATCAGCGACTTTTAGTTGTGGATTATCGATGTTGTTTTCTATCTGTTCGATAAAGCGTTTAAGAAATAACTTTTGATGCTCTTCCCACTGACTATTCTCATCTTCTTCTTTCGTTAAATCAGCAGTGGTTTGGTTTAACTGTTCTGGTTGAGTTTGAATTGAGGAATAAAAACGCTGTTTTAATAACTCTCTAATATCGAGTAAATTGTTAACCCGAAGGTTTAACTCCTCCGCGTCAAAAGGTTTGGTGAGATATTCATCGGCTTGTTCTTTCCATCCCCTTAAACGGCTATCACGATCAGAACGAGCAGTTAAAAGAATCAAAGGGATATGACTGGTGAGTTCACCAGACTTTAATTCATGACATAAAGTAAAGCCATCCATTTGTGGCATCATGACGTCACTGACCACCAAATCGGGAATATGTTCGCGCGCTAAAGCCAAACCTTCTTTACCATTTGGCGCTGTTAGAATATTAAAGCGCCCGGACAATGTCGATGTAATATAACTTCGCATATCGTGATTATCTTCCACGATTAACAAAGTCGGTAAACTATCAGACAGATCCGAACCTTGAATTTGACTATCGATATCAGGCTTGCGAGATTGTTCAACAAGACTTTCAATTTCCATATCTAATATTTCATTGTTTAGCTCTTTAATTACTTCTTCGACACTAGAGTCTGTATTTTGAGTCGATCGCGGTACGGGTATCGCTGGTAGAGTTACAGTAAAGCAACACCCTTCACCTAAAGCGCTCTTAAGAGTAATACGACCATTGTGGCTTTCTACTAACTCTTTTACTAAGGATAAACCGATACCGGCACCAGTAATTTGTTCACTGTGGTTATCTAGTACTCGAGAAAAGCGTTCGAAAATCTCGGCTTGCTTATTCTTAGGTATGCCAATACCAGAATCTTCCACTACTATCTTAAGACTATTTTCGCTGTCTTTCAAAATACTAAAGTTTATGGTGTCTCCAGGCTGAGAGTATTTAACAGAATTTGATAATAAATTAAGCAAGATTTTCTCTAGCGCGTCTGGAGTAAATTGCAGCCAAATATCATCAATCCGCCCAATGGTCATCGTGATGTTATTCGCTTTGGCTAGCTCAGCGAAGGATTCGGCAATTAACTTGGCAATAGGTTGAACTCTAATGGGGACTTTCTTTACAATCTGTTGTACCCGAAACTTCTCAAGATGAAGCAGTTGATCAACCATCCGCAAGAGACGGAATGCGTTACGCTTTACCATTGATAAGGAATTTTTCCTATCTTGATTTGCTTCATCGATCAGTAGCTTCTGTAATGGGCCAATGACTAGGGTAAGCGGGGTTCTAAATTCATGAGAAACGTTGGCAAATTCCTCATTTTTTTTGGAAAGTATTCGCTCTACTTTATCCTTTTCAAAAGCCAGTTCTTTAGTTCTTTCAATAACAGAAGATTCGAGCATCTCGGCTCGTTCTTCTAGCTTTTTAGTTCTGTATTTTGTATGACTGTAAAATATTATAGATAATAAAGCTAAGTAGAGTATGTAGGCCCACCAAGTATTCCACGGAGGTGGCGATATTGTAATAGAAACCTTTTCAGGGAGATTAGACCACAATAAGTGGTTATTGGAAGATTTTACTTTAAACTGGTACTCGCCAGGTGGTAGGTTGTCGTAGTTTACCCTTCTGTTATTGGAATCTACGTTAATCCAACCGTTATTCCAGCCTTCCATTATATACGTGTATTTATTCTTGCTAGGAGATGCGAAGTGAAGTGCCGAAAACTCAAAGCCGAAATTATTCTCATAATAATTAAGTAAGAGCTCTGATACCTGCCCGTTCTCATAACTGATATTCTTGATGTTTCTATCTAAAACCTCACTGCCATCTATAAATAATTTTGAAATTTTAGTTTTTGGTGGGTGTGAATTTTTCTTAATAGTGTTTGAGTTGAACCGTGTCAAACCTTTTCTACCGCCAAAATACATGACTCCCTTTTGGTTAGAAAAACTTGCTCCTCTCGTGAATAAGTTGCTTTGCAATCCGTCTCTACTATCAAAATGATCCACCGACCAGTTGGATGCGTTTATTCTCTCCAATCCATTAGAGCTAGAAATCCAAATGTATGACCCATTAGATTCTTCAATTGAGGTGAATCCATGTAACGATTTTATTTCTTTGAACGAATGCAAAAGTCTTACATTTTTGCTACTAACATCAAAGACAAGTAAGGTTTCATTCTCAATTCCAACCCACAACCGGCTAGAGCGATCTAGGAAAATAATTCCAATTTCTCCACTTACATCATGACTCAATTTAGCCCTTGTAGTTTCTAGGCCCGGCTTTCTTACGAGAAGACCTCTTTCTGAAGCCATCCAAAGTCTGCCTATGGAGTCTTTTTGAATTTTGGAAATTTCAGTGTTTTGTAAAGAGTTGTCTCTTGTAGAAAGCTTTTCTATTTGCGCGTTCCCTCGCGAAAAATAATAAGCACCAGATTTAGTACTAATGTAGTAACCGGAGTTCCCATCTTTCAAAAAATCATTAGCAATAAGTTCCATAGACAGCGGTTCGGCCGTCTTACCCTCTTTCTTAAATAATTCTATATTTCTTAAAGTCCCTACAAGGAGAGTGTTCTGGTCGTACTCAGCCAGTGCTAGTATTGAGTTGCCCAATGTCTCGGATTGATAATTGTCTATTATTCTACATTGTTGATGATCAAGATTTACACTAAACAGACCATTTCCTGTGCCTAGCCAAACTTCATCGGAGCTTTCGACGATTGAATAAATGACACTATCTTTAAGACAAGGGAGACTAGACTTACTGTCATCATAGAATTCGAACTGCAAGCTGAGTAAATCCAATTTGTTAATACCAGCATCAAATGTGCCAGCCCAGAGAGTATTGCTCTTGTCGACTAGTAAGGAAAGTACGTCATGCCCACTAAAGGAATGAGGGTTACCTTTTTCATAATGAAAGTTGCGGAAGCTCCCATCTGGCGCTATTTTATATAGCCCCTTTCTAAAAGTCCCTACCCATAAGTTGTTTTGACCATCTACTGTTATTGCATGTACTATGGTGTTTGCTAGAGGTTTAATTATTTTTTTGCCTGAAATGTTATATGTAAACAACCCATTTTTAGTACCAACAAATAAATCTTGATTTGAAGATTGGTAGAGAGAATAAATCGTATTTGTCGAAAAGGTAGGTAATGGCCCGGAGCTCGATAAAGAGTTAAGGTTAAGCTTATAAAGACCTTTGCTAGTTCCAGCGTAAAGTTGATTATCCGAAGTGTATAATAGTTTCCGAACTAAACTATTGGGCCAAGACCGAAATTCAGACCTATCGAAATAGAAGTCAATATTATCTTTTGCAAAATCTAGCTTTGCTAGTCCCTTTGAAGTGCCAATCCAAAGGTTTTCTTGATTATCGAAAGCTAACGAGCGGACGCTAGTCGTTTCTTGCGTCGCGACAGGGTAGGACTTGAAACTATTGCTCTTAGTTCGATACTGAATTAGCCCATTGTTTTCAGTACCTATCCAAATGTTACCTTGCTTATCTCCTAGAAGAGTTCTTATCCAAAGGCTCGACAGTTTTTTGCCATTTATTTTATTATTAAAGGTAACGAATGAGTATCCATCAAATTTGGCTAGTCCCTTACTAGTAGCCAACCAAACAAAGCCGTTAGTATCTTGTACGGTCGCCCATACTGAACGACTGGGAAGACCTGAGTCTACCCAGATTTGCTCAAACTTCGCAATTGGCGCACTCAGAACTGAGTGACTGAAGACTAAAAAAAAAAGTGAAACCTGAAATCTAAAACTCAATAGAAATCACCTTGATAGCTATCTTAGACAAAATATCTTAGCCATTTCCTCTTTGTTTTATTTCAATATCTAAAACAAGCTCGCAAGTAGGATCATGTTTTTTTATGGTTGTTAGGCCAGTTTCTGGGTCATAATGCATAATAGTATGTTCTATGAAAAGAATCGGAGTGCAGCTTCTACCGTCAGAGTATTCTCGAAGCATAACAACTTCTCCGTTATCTTTATAGGAACAGACTGTTATAGTTTCTGGATCGCCTAACCCATCGCCGCCTCCACTAGGAGGTGGTAAATCTGCTAACGCATTTAAACTAAAAAATAACCCTGCAATTAATAAATATTTCATTTTAATATATCCTTATTACTTATTATTTCAAGTCATAAAATTGGCTAACTTATGAATATATAGGATTCTGTAAGTTTGCGATAGGGAAATAGTAGACAATTATTCGAATTTTTGAACCCAATATAGAAATGTTGCGCATTTTGCGGGTTTTTATTTCTAGCTAAGCTTTGATGTGTAAGTAAGATCTAGCAAGAATCGGGTCGCTGGTAACAACGTAAACTGTCAACATGTTGATATTCAAAATGTTTAAGATAAATCCGCAGCTTTGAGAAAAATAATGCAAAAGTACTATACTCAGGTTAACTTCAATCGAATCCAAAATGCCATCGCGTATATCCGAGAGCACTACCAGCAACAACCATCGCTAGAACAAATTGCCAATTCAGTCGGCATGAGTCGCTATCATTTCCAAAAAACATTTACAGAATGGGCTGGTGTCAGCCCTAAAAAATTCATTCAATACTTAAGTCTAGAACACGCCAAAAAATTACTTGAGTCGAGTGATCAATCATTGATGGATGTTTCCTACGATTTGGGAATGTCTGGTTCAAGCCGTCTTCATGATTTATTTGTCAATATTGAAGGCATGACACCCGGCGAGTTTAAATTAGGCGGCAAAGGGCTTTCAATAAACTATTGTTTTGCGGAAACACAGTTTGGTACTGTTTTAGTTGCTTCAACCGCTAAAGGCGTCTGTCGTCTTGCATTTGAAGAGAGTCAATCGGCAGGGTTAAAGCGATTAAGTCAACAATTTCCTTATGCCAGCTTTCGCCAACTGGCTGATGATTATCAGCAGCAGGCACTAGCGATTTTTAGACGCCAGTGGGAAGATGTAAAAATGGTTAAGTTACATTTGGCCGCCACTGAATTTCAATTAAAAGTATGGCACAGTTTACTCAACATTCCTCCAGCGCAGTTGACTAGCTATGCCAATATCGCCAAACAGATTGATAAGCCAAAGGCGTCTCGGGCGGTAGGTACAGCGATCGCTAATAACCCCATCGCGTTTATTATTCCTTGCCATCGTGTTATTCAGTCGAGTGGATGTCTTGGCGGTTATCGGTGGGGTAAAGCTCGCAAGCACGCGATTGTGGCTTGGGAAGCGGCTGAACTGGCGTTACAAGAATGAATTCACTAGCGCGCCGTTTGCTAGAGGTTGATTGGCAACAAGCAACCGATGAGCTGTTGATTAATGGTTTTACTCAAGTGAGTAAATTGCTCACGCCAACATTATGCAATGAACTAAAAACGCAGTATCAAAACCAGTCGCTTTTTCGAAAAACCGTTGATATGCAGCGATATCGATTTGGAAAGGGCGAGTACCAATACTTTAACTATCCGTTGCCGCGAACTATTGAATGGTTAAGACAACAAATCTACGCCAAACTCGTCCCAGTGGCTAACGCTTGGATGAAGCAGCTGAATATCAATGTTAACTACCCAAAACAACATCGAGATTTTCTCAATGAGTGCAAAGCGGAATCACAAACATTAGCAACGCCATTGCTTCTTAAATATCAGCAAGGTGGATATAATACTTTGCATCAGGATCTTTATGGCTCGGTTTACTTTCCTATCCAGTTGGTCATTAATCTTAGCCAGCCCGGCGTCGATTACCACGGGGGTGAGTTGGTGCTTACACAGCAGATCCCTCGAGCTCAATCAAAAGCCACGGTTTTGCAACCCCAACAAGGTGATATGGTCATTTTTTCTACAAACTTTCGACCACAATCTGGCTCACGCGGGTATTATCGCGTGACCATGAAACACGGAGTGAGTGAAATTACTCAAGGCGAACGATATGCACTTGGTGTTATATTTCATGACGCTAAACAGTAAGTTCTTGTTAAAAACTCTTGGAGCATTATTTGGATTTATTCAGCGGATTAGTTGATGAGCCCATTGCCGTTATCGAACAAGACGGTTTGGTGCTTTACTACGGTGAGCTATTTGATGGTCAATCCGCCGACCAGCACTTTGCGCGTCTCATGTCTGGAGTCGAGTGGCAAAATGACCAAGCGGTTATCTATGGGAAAACGATTACCACCAAGCGAAAGGTCGCTTGGTATGCTGAACGCGACTTTAGCTACACTTATTCAAAAACTACCAAGACAGCTAAACCTTGGACTAACGATTTACTGAATATTAAGCAGTCCGTTGAACAGGCGGCCAATGAAACCTTCAATGCTTGTTTGCTTAATCTATATCATGATGGCCAAGAGGGAATGGCTTGGCATAGCGACGCCGAAAAGGATCTGAAAAAAAATGGTGCTGTCGCAAGTGTTAGCTTTGGTGCGGAAAGAAAGTTTTCATTTAAGCACAAACAAAGTAAACAAGTTGTTTCATTAACCTTAAAACATGGCAGCCTGCTGGTGATGAAAGGAGCAACACAAACTCATTGGTTACATCGCCTTCCACCGACTAAAAAAGTTACCGAGCCGCGTATCAACCTCACTTTTAGAACCATTGTAGGTCAGTAGTTAGTCTTTACTGCATGACCAAACCATCAGGTCGATTCCCGCATTATTTAAAAATGGCAAATTTGCCAATCATTTATGCCAAGCAATACAGTTAAAGCTAGCATTAAGTTCTTGGGTTGGTGAATTTTTAACGATCCGTGTGCTAAAAATGCACGTAGCGATACTTGTTATGGAGAATTGAATGTCAGTAAGCATGTTTGAGTTTTAGTACACTGTTCAGTTTATAGACAATATCTGAAAGTGCTTTCGTAAATAAAAGTCGAATAAATATTGAATGTTAATATTGCCAACGATTCAATTGGTTTTTTGAGGTTAACTCAGTTTAACATGACGGGAGTATTTGACTCTGCAACGGTGCGCCTTACCTTGGCTCATCAACGCGAAGCCGAATCAAATAACCCATAAAAATAATTATATATAAAAACTAGTAAGCAAATTAATAATACTAAATACGGAGTATTCATGAACAAAACAACAATGAAATTACTGGGCGTTACCGGTGTCGCATTGTCTGGGCTAACCTTATCGGTTAATTCAGCCATTGCTGCTGATATTGACTCAATCACCTCTCTACCGGTTATCGTCGATGACTGTGGTGGCGAAGGATGTGGCGACAGAAGAGAATTGACGATGGAACAATTCCAGTCAATGCTATCTGCCGCTGCTAGTGGTGAAACTCACACTGCACCTCAGCAAGCAGCTGCTGAGTCAGACGATTTAATTTATGGCGTTGGTCACGAAGTGCCACAACTGGTTTATTTAAACTTTGAGCAAAGCTCTCCAACTTTCCAAGCAGTAGCTTTTGCTGGTGTTCCTGAAGTTTTTGTTAGCCATGTTTATACCCAAGAAGAGCGTGATGCGATTCAAGCTAACATTGCAGAAGCCTACACAGACTTCAATATCCAGTTTACCCAAACAGAACCGACTGAGGGCGATTACTCAACTTTAAACTTTGAGTGTCAAGTCGAAAGCGGTATCTGTATCGACTTTGGTGGCGGTATTTTATTTGGTCGTGCACAAGCAATCGATCTAGGTAACGCTAACAGAAATGACACCGCATTCGTTGATGCTAACCTTTGGGAAGTAACTGTTCAACTAGACCCAACTGGCGGCTTCTTCTCACGCGTTTCAGGTATCCCTGTTGTTGATGGTGATGTACAAGCCGCACTTTCTACTGCGATTGTTAATCAAGCATCAAACACGGGTGCTCATGAATTAGGCCATAACCTAGGTCTTCGTCATCACGATTCATTCGGTTCACCAGGTTCTGGTTTACCGTCAACGGGTGTTCCAAGCCCAGACGCGTTCTTCCCAGTATTTGACGGATTGCAAGAAGGTGATGAAGCGATTCTTCACACTATGGCATCAGGTGCAAGTGTTGGTTCAGGTTTAACTGACAGCACGACTCGTCTTCGTTTCTTCTCTGAGCGCTCAGCAATCAAGCTTAAAGCTGCTGAAAGAGGACGCTTAACTCCTGAAGGGGATCTTTCAACTGCGCAAACTCGTTTACGTTTAAGAAATGTTGATGTACCTAATACGATTCTTACAGGTGACAATGCTGGTAAAGAGTTACGTATTAAAGCCGGTATTATTGAAGGTTCGATCGACGTTGCAGGTGAAACTGACCTTTACCGTTTCTACAATGCTAAGCCTGGCTTAACGTTAAGCGCAGAGTTTAATGGTTTTGATGTGGCTGTTGGAGACTCCGTTATCGGTGCGCTGAGACTTTTCTACGTTGAGCGAGACGGATCAATGACTTTAGTTGCTGAAAACTTCCAAAACTTCGAAGGATTTGATGCTTTCTTAATTGATGCACCTCTAGCGAAAAAAGGTGACTACGTGATTGAAGTTAGTGCGCCTAACTTTGTTAGCTTCGGTTATGATGAAGCAGGCGAGCCAATCTTGTTCCCACTCGATGAGACAGGAAATGGCGCTTTGCGTTCAGGTGATTATCACTTAACCATGTATATTGTTGCTGGAAAGTAAATCGACTAGTAAACCATGATATACCAATAAAAACGGTTGTATCGTAAGATACAGCCGTTTTTTAGTTTATTACCAAAAGAATTTTTCTTAAAAATTAATTGTAAGCGCCCGAGGAATCACACCTTTAATTAAACCTTAACAAGTCTAAACTCTCTTCAATTTGATTTATCTTGAGACTAAACAATCATTGTGAATTGCAACCCTCACGTTCACTCCATTGCCAAGTAGCTGGCAATGCTTATTAAAACTTTTGTATGAAGTCTGCCAACGAGTTCAGCGAGACACGTTTGCAGCATTCGTGAAACAGCGAAATACTATAGCCTGATGCCATTCAAATACCTTGTGCTCCTACTCATCGAAATTCTTAAGCAGCCCGATGACCTTGACTATGCAATGTAATTTTGAGTTAAGCATAGGCAACGGTTATCAATTATTATTAGTTTTTAGGTGATCTTCTAGATAAACTAAACTATAAAAGGTGGGGGGAGTAATAAAACGTCTTGACTAAAATCACGGATTAGCTTGGATCCTTGGCGCAATCAATATCGGTCTCAACATCGATATTTTCTAACTTTAAACTCTAACTGAGTAAGGTGAACTCATGAAACTAAGTATTTTGTTGGGTGTGCTTCTGATGGTTGCTTCATGTACAAGTGGGCCGACTGACGAGCAAAAACAGCGTTGGGCACAATTGCGGGCACAGTTGGAGGCGGAAAGAGTTAAAAATACCGAAGACATAGTTGATATGTTTGTGTCAGAGGTTTGGAATAAGCCCATTGGCCAAATCTATCAAGATAAAAACTGTCACAATCAAGGCGTCAATAAATTCTGGTGTGGACACAAGCAACTTTCAAAACCATTACGCTATACTTCCCACATGAACAGCGAATACAAAAGTTGTAACTCAACGGATTGGGCGCGCAAAAAACTAACCATCGCGGGCGGAGGGAATTATGACTTTAGTCGTAAAAAGTATTTGTTAAGCGCCAAGTTAACCTATGATTTTAAACACCCGCGGAGAGTTCAAGGTCAGGAAACTTGCAGAGAGCCTTCAGCGATTGGAGATTTTCCAGAGCTTACTGATAGTTACTCGCCAAACATTAAGACGCCCTCACTTGATGTTCACGCTATTAGGAAACGGCTGGTAAAAAAAGGAGTGCCTCTTTTTTACTGCTATGAGTGGCGATTTGCGATAGATTACTACGAAAAAAGAAGTAGTAACACTCAGCGACTTAAGTGTGCCATAAGTGCTGATCAGGCCTTTGGTGGTCCCAAAGGGATCATACCTACGCTGGATTTTTACTTTGAAGTGAAAAACGGCAATCTTGTGAAATTTGAAATGAACAACCTGTTTTTTACGCCAGAAGAGACTAAAGAATCATTTGCTCAGGTGTTTAAAGCTAAATTTGAAGACCCGCAGTACGCAGAAAAGGTGCGCAATTATGTGGTAGAAGCTAAAGCCTACTATCAGAGGCGATATGCTAAGCAAATGGCACAATATCGAGCACAAGAAGAGTTTTATCGAAAGCAAGAAGAAAAAAGAGAAGCAGAAATTTCGAAGTTAAGATTGAATGCTATTAGCCAATCCTTACAACAAACAACGGATGAGTTAATACGTTCTTCTGAGCAACAATCGTCTAAAGTAGCCTCACCTAGTTTGCCATCACGGGGGGATGAACCTCCAACAAGTAACGCTCAGACTAATACTAAAGGAGTACGAAAATGTTCTCTGGCGGACAGAGATTGCAACCCAGATCCTTATATTATGTGTAAACATAAGGAGAAATCTTTTAGCTGTCACAAGCTGCCCATTGAATATACTAATGGCATGTGGCGGCATAAATCGCCTAACTCGGCTAGGGCATGTATGAATATCTTCGGTAATGATAAAGAAGCGGTATGGGTAGGGGCCTTTTCCCGCACTCATAACTTTTCGAGTGGGCGCGATTTTATTTCTCCCGACCCGAAAAAGCTATGTCTAGAGCGCTGTATGGAAAATGCCCAAAAATTTAAGAAAGCTTGTGCGGGTGTCAAATGATCTTGAACGATTGATATTTCTAAGCTATTAAGCAGGCCAATACGTCATATTAGGCATTCCATGAGCGAGGCCGTGTTTTCCTTAATCGCCAGATGCATTAAATTACTTGTCAACCAATCACTCCCTAACGCGTTTTATCTATAAAGATGTTAATTAGGAGAGTTGATTCAAATGAAAACAAAAATAGTCTTGGTAATAGTTGCCGCTATGGTCGTTTCGGGTTGTATAGTGAGACCGGCTCACAGACCACACCGCGTTAAAGTCGTCGCACCGGTTAAAACTTTAGTAGTGCTCGATGCAGAGCATAACGACCGAAATATTGTCGTGGTTAATGCGGCTCCCAAAAAGTCACGCAAGTGTTGGTCGCACAGAAATCATTGGCATTGTCGGCGTTAGTGGTTTAATTGTTGTTCTAAATAGGAGAGTTTATCGATAAGCTCACTTAGTAAACTTTGGTTGAATTAGCCAAATAGTTTACACAGGTAGGTCTAGTCTTTGTAATAATGATTAAGGCTTTAGTCTTCAACGATTCGTATATTGATTAACTCTTCCTCGCGCTTCTGCTCCTCTAGGCGCTTGATCATTTCTTTACGTTTGTCGCAGGGTTCATCACAGTCACAGACTTTTTCCAAACCTAAATCGCTAATGCCACCACAACTGCCTTTGATTTCCTTCTTTTGAAACATATAGCCGATTGCCATGATCGCGACAATCACTAGCATAAGGACAAAGGCGATAATAAAAATTTCCATAATCTTAATACTCTAACAATTTGGGTTTGACGGGGTTTAGCCCACCTAGCTAATCTTTAAACACCACCGTCGACTGTCGCGTTCGATCAACCACAAGTTGGGTTACATCGGGGCGAGCGTAGTGGCCTGCCGGGTCAAAATTTTGTCGTTCTTTTCTAACCACACTGTGATCAAGTTCAGCAACATACAGCCCTTCTTCTCCCACCTGCGGCTCGATTATCCAGCTGCCATCAGGGGCGGCAATACAACTTCCACCATCGGCGATTAATGGCTCAGTATGCTCAGCGACTTCGGCGAGCTCAGGAATACACTTTTGTGCATCACTGGGTCGCATTAACCCTGAAACAGAAAGCACGTAAGACCGTCCTTCTTTGGCCAAAACTGGCGTAAGGTCCTCGGTATTTCGAATATTGCCTGGCCAGCAGGCAACATGAAGATCTTCCCCTTGGGCATAAAGTGATGCGCGTGCAAGCGGCATCCAATTTTCCCAACAGTTTAATCCACCTACGGTAAAAGGCGGCAAACTATGCGTGCGCAAACCGTGGCCATCTCCGGGTGACCAACTTAAACGCTCTTCGTAAGTAGGCATTAATTTGCGATGGACTGATTGGATATTGCCATAAGGATCAATATAAACAAAACTGCAATATAAACTATGTCCGGTTCGGTCTAGCGGCTTTTCAATAATGCCAAGATAAACCGCAATATTATGTTCTTCACAGGTGCTACAAAGCTCACTTAAATCGCCACGCTCAATTTGTACCGCTTGCTTGGAATACTCAGCTTGAATAGACTTTTGTTTTTCACAATTAAATTTTGCGCCGTTGGTCATATCTATCCAAAATGGATAGCCTGGTACCATGGCTTCGCCAAACACAACTAACTCACAACCTCGGCTCGCAGCATTTTTGACATAGCTAATCACTTTTTCTAGAGTCGCGTGTCGGTCAAACCAAACCGGTGCTATTTGTGCAAGTGCTACCTTAAGAGTTTCCGATTGTGACATGTGGTGCGCTCCTTTTATTTTGCCGCGAGAATATGTGTTTGAAACCAATCATTGGCAATCGACTCAAACCCGTTGGGCGTTTTTATAATTAAGTAAACGGGAATTTCCCTTTCATTTGCAAATGCAAGACTTTCAGTCTCTCCCATCACCATAAATGCAGTGGCGTAAGCGTCAGCCAGCATGGTTTGTTCATGCAGTACGGTGATTGAAGCCAACGCATGGGTCACAGGCTTACCAGTGGTTGGATCGATTGTATGGGAATAGCGTACACCATCTTTCTCGAAATAGTTTCGATAGTCGCCTGAGGTTGCAACACCTTTGCCCAGTGGGGCAAATACCTGTTGTATCTTTCGTTGCTGTTGCGGTGCTTCTATGGCTAGTCGCCAGGGCTTAGCGCTTGGGTTTAACCCCTTTGAAGCTGTTTCACCACCAATTTCAACTAAATAGTTCTCGATGCCATGTTGTCTAATAATTTCAGCAACTCGGTCAACACCATAACCTTTGGCGATTGCTGATAAGTTAACCGACAGTGTTGGGTTGGTTTTGGCAACGCATTGATCATTGATGGTTATTTTATTGTAGCCAATTTGTGAGAGCATCGTCTCAATGGATTGCTGGCTTGGAATTGCATTATTCGTTTGTCGCTTATCAAATCCCCACACTTCGATAAGTGGGCTCACGGTAACGTCAAACTTGCCCTGTGTTTGTTGGCTGACCTCGAGTGCACTAGCGATCACTTTTATTAGTGGCGCGGGTAGTTCTTGGCAATCGGTTGAAGGTATTTGATTGAACTGCGAAAGATCGGAGTCATCAATATAGGTCGACATCTGCTGATTAATCAAGCGAAGCTCTTGTTCAACGAGTTGATGAATTTGTGGCGCTTTTCCGGCAGGATCATTCAATGTGATTTGATAGCTAGTGCCCATGGTAAAACCGTTAATTAGCACATAGTTGTCAGTTCTTTGACAGCTACTGACAATCAGTACCAAGGCGATTAAGGGTAAAATTTTTAGCAAACGTTCAGGCATATTGTTTATTTTGTGCAAAGACTAACTTGCAGGTTATCATAATTTTCTAAAAATGGATTTGAGGCGCGGAAAACGGACAAGTCTTACTCTTGAGCAAACTTTATCAAGCGCAATAAAAAAGGACAGCATCACTGTCCTTTAGTATTTTCCGTGCAGTCGCTAATAAAACCTTAGCCACCAAAATCATCGAGGAAGATATTGTCTCTTTCGACCCCAAGATCTTCTAACATTTTGATCACCGCGGCGTTCATCATGGGTGGTCCACACATATAGTATTCACAATCTTCTGGCGCTTCGTGATACTTTAAGTATTCATCATGTAATACGTTATGAATAAACCCAGTATAACCGTCCCAATTATCTTCCGGCATTGGATCGGACAACGCAACATGCCATTCAAAATTCTCATTTTCAGCGGCAAGCTGGTCGTATTCTTCGGTGTAAAACATTTCGCGCTTACTGCGAGCACCATACCAAAACGAAATCTTACGGTCGGTTTTTATTCGTCGTAGTTGATCAAAAATGTGAGAACGCATTGGCGCCATTCCAGCACCACCACCTATAAATACCATTTCATTTTTTGTCTCTTTTGCAAAGAACTCGCCGTATGGGCCAGAAATAGTCACTTTATCGCCGGGCTTTAAATTAAAAATGTATGACGACATTTTTCCAGCGGGTAAACTCATGTCTCGTGGCGGTGGCGAAGCAATCCGCACATTTAGCATAATGATCCCTTTTTCTTCGGGGTAATTTGCCATAGAGTATGCCCGAGTAACTGGCTCTTTAACTTCTGAAACAACATCCCAAATTTTAAAGTGATCCCAGTCTGGGTGGTACTCAGGATGAATATCAAATTCTTTGTAGCTAAGCTTGTGTGGAGGACATTCAATTTGAATATAACCACCGGCTCTAAAAGGGACACTTTCACCTTCAGGGAGTTTTAATTTCAGCTCTTTAATAAAGGTGGCTTTGTTATCATTTGAGATAACTTCACATTCCCATTTTTGTACACCAAACACTTCTTCTGGTAATTCAATTTCCATATCTTGCTTAACAGCAACTTGACATGAAAGTCGATAGCCTTCGCGCGCTTCGCGTTTATTGATGTGGCCTTCTTCGGTTGGTAGCAATGTGCCACCACCTTGACTAATCTTACATTTACACTGGCCACAGGTTCCACCGCCACCACATGCTGAAGGAACGAATACGCCGACATCAGCAAGTGCGCCTAACAATTTTCCGCCTGCGTTGGTTTCAATGGTTTTACTTTCATCACCATTAACACTAATCCGCACGGCTCCGCTGCTAACTAAGTTGGCTTTAGCGAATAGAATAATTAATACCAAAGCGACAATCACTAAGGTAAACATAGATACGCCAACAATAATTGTTTCTAACATGAATAAAATTCCTTTCTATTAAAGTTGTACGCCGGAGAATGACATAAATGCTAATGCCATCAAGCCAACTGTAATAAAAGTAATACCAAGACCTCTAAGACCATCTGGTACATCGCTGTATTTCATTTTTTCTCGGATTCCTGCGAGCGCTACAATCGCAAGTGCCCACCCAAATCCACTTCCTACGCCGTAGACTACTGATTCAGTAAAATTGTATTCTCGTTGGATCATAAATAAGCTACCCCCCAAGATGGCGCAGTTTACTGTGATCAAGGGTAAGAAAATCCCGAGTGCTTGGTAAAGCGCAGGGAAGAATTTATCCAATGTCATCTCAAGAATTTGCACTAATGCCGCAATAACACCGATATAAACAATTAACCCGAGGAAACTTAAATCCGTATTAGGTAAACCAGCCCAAGCAAGAGCACCTTCTTTTAGTAAGTAAGTAGAAAGCAAATTGTTAACTGGAACTGTAATCGCTTGTACAACAATGACCGCAATACCTAAACCAATTGCGGTTTGTACTTTCTTGGAAACCGCCAAAAAGGTACACATTCCTAAGAAGGCTGACAGTGCCATGTTCTCAACGAAAACAGAGCGTATAAATAAACTAATATAATGTTCCATTAGTTAGATTCCTCTACTTGCTCTGGTTTCCATGCTCGAATTGCCCAGATTAAAAAGCCGATGATAAAAAATGCACTTGGCGGTAATAATAAGAGTCCGTTTGTTTGATACCAGCCACCGTCTTTGATAGGTGTCAGTAAGGTGTATCCTAAAATGCTGCCCGAACCAAAGAGCTCGCGAATTACCGCAACTGCAATTAAGATAACTGAGTAACCAAGGCCGTTTCCAATACCATCGAAAAAGCTCATTACTGGACCATTTTTCATCGCGTAAGCTTCGGCACGTCCCATTACAATACAGTTGGTGATAATCAAACCTACAAATACAGACATTTGCTTGGCGGTTTCAAAAGCATAGGCTTTGAGTAATTGGTCAACCACAATTACTAAAGATGCAATAATTGTCATTTGCACAATGATTCGAATGCTTGAAGGGATTTGGTTTCTAATCAAACTAATAATGACATTAGAACAAGCAATAACCGATGTGAGAGCAATACACATGACCAAAGCTGTTTCTAATTTACTGGTGACCGCAAGCGCACTACAGACCCCAAGGACTTGTAAGGCAATTGGGTTATTATCCCAAATTGGCTTAACCAGAACTTGCTTGATTTCTTTTGCTTCAATAGCCATTACGCTTCTCCTTTCTTAACATCAAGTTGCGAAAGGAACTTGCCAAAGGCTTGTTCACTTAACCAGTAGTCCAACATATCTTGAATGCCTCGAGTCGTCATGGTCGCGCCCGACAGAGCGTCAACTTCGTATTCGTTTTGAGGAATACTTTTAACTAGTTTTAATGCGGGTTCACCTTGTTCATTGAGTAATTTTTTACCATTCCACAAAGCGAGCCAATTTGGATTTTCAACTTCGCCACCGAGTCCAGGTGTTTCACCTTGTTCGTAAAACTTTAAACCAACCACGGTTTGTTTATCTGACTCAAGTGCAACAAATCCATACATGGTTGAGAAAAGCCCTTTCCCATGAATAGGCAAAATAATTTTTTCCACTTGGTCGCTTTGTTTTACCAAGTAAACTGGAACGACTTTAGAGCGGCGGCCAATGCGCGCAATATCATTTTCGATTGCGACGCTCATTTCAGGATCTTTTGCCGCTTGTCGTTGATTAAAACTCTGTGGATTTTCTATCTCGACAAATTTTCCAGAATCAAGATCAACAAACTTTTGTTCAATGTTGGCAAAAGCCGTTTCAATGTCAGTTGTTTCATTAAATAGGTTGGCTGCTACCAAAACATTCTTTTTCTTGTCGAGCAGGGCATTGTTAACTTGTTGTTCTTTAAGAACGACCGCCGCGCTAGAAACAATGACTGAACAAACTAAGCATAACGCTACCGCTACAATGAGGGTGCGCGCAAAGGACTCTTTGTTTTTTGTAGAATCGGAGCTAGCTGACATAACGCTTGGCCCTCCTTTTGATATTTGACTGAACGACAAAGTGGTCGATCAATGGAGCAAATAAGTTGGCAAATAAAATCGCTAACATCATTCCTTCTGGGTAGGCTGGATTAACCACTCGAATCATCACACACATAAATCCAATCAAGAATCCAAAATACCACTTACCTCGGTTAGTTAAAGAGGCAGAAACTGGGTCGGTTGCCATAAACATCATGCCAAAGGCAAACCCGCCGGTGACTAAATGCCAGTGCCACGGCATTTCAAACATCGCGTTAGTATCACTGCCAATCCAATTGAGTAGGCTTGATGTCGCAACCATCCCCAAGAAAACGGCTAGAATAATGCGGAAAGAAGCGATCCTTAAATAGGCTAATAACACACCACCAATCAAAATCATTAATGTCGACACTTCACCAATTGAACCCGGTATCAAGCCATAAAAAGCATTCCACCAGTCTTCAGTAATTCCCCAGTCAATTGTATTAACTGCGGCAGATGCACCAGCAGCAAGAGGTGTCGCGCCGGAGTAGCCGTCGACAACATTCCACACTTGACCAGACATATCCGTTGGATATGCAAAGAACAAAAATGCACGTCCGGCTAATGCTGGGTTGAGGAAGTTTTTACCGGTTCCGCCAAACACTTCTTTTGCTACCACAACACCAAAACTAATACCAAGAGCGACTTGCCATAGAGGAATATCGGGTGGCAGGATCAGAGCAAATAGGATGGAGGTGACAAAAAATCCTTCATTAATTTCATGGCCACGGACCGAAGCAAATAAAACTTCCCAAAATCCACCGACGATAAATGCGGTGGCGTAAATCGGCACAAAATAAAGTGCACCGATAAACATCGAGCTTAAAATATCTTTGGAGTATTCGGCACCAAACGCACTCATCATCCAACCGCGCATACCTTCTAAACTAGTTACACCTGTGGTGGCCATCGCATCAACGGTTTGGTAACCGATGTTATACATCCCCCAAAACATCGCTGGGAATGTACAAGCCCATACGAAAATCATGATTCGCTTAAGATCAATACTGTCTCTCACATGAGAGGCTGTGCGAGTCACATGGCCCGGCGTGTATAAAATAGTGGTGGTCGCTTCGTACAGTGCGTACCACTTTTCGTATTTGCCACCTTTTTCAAAATGCGGTTCAAGGTGATCAATATATTCGCGTAAACTTTTCATTAACCTTCCTTCTCAATGGTGTTGAGTACATCGCGGAGGATGGGGCCATATTCATATTTACCTGGACAGGCAAACGTGCAAAGAGCCAAATCTTCTTCGTCAAATTCTAAACAACCTAACTGTTGGGCTGTGTCGGTATCGCCAACCACAATTGCTCTAAGTAATTGTGTTGGTAAAATATCCCATGGCATAACTCGCTCATAGCTACCGATTGGCATTATGGCTCGTTCACTTCCGTGGGTTGAGGTGGTCATATCAAATCGTTTTTTCGGATTAATATGAGAAATAAATGCTTTGGTGACAGAAAACTTGTCAACACCAATGTGCAACCAACCAAACAATTCTTTTTCTCGGCCTTCGGCTAAGACACTGACTTGGTTGTGATAGCGGCCAAGATAATCGCGATGATGAACTGCGATATGACCATTAAAAACTGAACCGGAAATAACGCGCTCATCGGTGGTTTCGATTTGACCTTCAAGCAGCTGACTTAGATTGGCACCTTGTTTCGTTCTGACTAAACGAGGCTCTTTAATAACCGGTCCTGCGATAGCAACGATTCGGTCGCTATTTAATCGTCCAGTAACAAAAAGCTCGCCAATGGCAATCACATCTTGATAACCCAAATACCAAACAGAGCGACTTGCGCTGACAGGTTTTAAAAAGTGAATATGAGTACCAACATTACCCGCAGGGTGAACTCCTGAGAAACTGTGATAAGTTGCAACAGGGTTTTGGCTGATTTTTTGTGCGGCATCAGGATTTTCACAAACGAACAATTCGCCTTCAGTGAGATGCTTTAAAATACTTAATCCGTGATTAAACGGCTGATTTTTTTCAGCAATTATGACACTTGGATCAGCGGCCAGTGGGTTGGTGTCCATTGCCGAAACAAAGATAGCCGCCGGTTTGTCGTCGACTTTTGGAACTTTACTAAACGGACGACTACGCAAAGCTGGCCACATGCCACTTTCTACCAAGTTCTCTACAACTTGCTCGCGTGTTAATTGGTCGAGTTGATCCGCTGCATATTTGGGAAACTCAACAAAGTCATCGCCTTCAACTTGGATTGCAACTGACAGAAGCTTTCGCTTAGCACCACGGTTTATTGCGGTGACTGTCCCGCTAACTGGGGCTGTATAACGCACACCTTCATTCTTCTTATCGGTCCAAAGTAAGTCACCACATTTGACTTTTTGGTCGATTCGAATATGCATTGAGGGCTTCATACCAAGATAATCTTCACCCAATAATGCGACTTCGGTGATAGGGGGACCATCGGAAATAGCTTGCTTGGGTTTCCCCGTAATAGGGAGATCCAAACCTTTGTTTATCTTAATCATAGATTCTTCAGCGGTTTCGTTTGTTTAGGTTCTAACCAATTACTATAGTTGAGAACGTTCAAGTTTGCTTAAATGTGTGTCGATCAGCCCAATAAATACAGGCTTTTCAACGACGTTTGAAATCCATATTGAGGCACCAAAATTATCCAAGATTTGCGGCGGATATGAGGCCCGATATTTAGACGCGCGTATTATACGGGGATCGATCGATATTTGACCAGTATATTTCAACAAATATTACGACTAATTATGAGCAGAATTTTAATTCTGCGGGTGGTTGTTTTTTGCTATTAATAATGAAGGATTTGTCGCCTTGCAATGATGGCACATCGCATCAATAGTTTGACTCGCTGGTTTGCAGCTTTCAAACGTGCTGGGTAAATTATAACAACCGATTTTATCTTGATTTATGGGTTAACAATTTTAGGTAGGTTTAAGTTTTATCAGCTATATTTAATAAATGGTCGCAAAATGCGGCAGTCGCCTGTGCGCCAGTGAGTATTACAATCGGATGTAGTCGGCCGAGGGGACTGTTTAATAAAACCAACTAATACAAGATTGTTTTAAGGGAATTAAGTCATTTTCACTCATCATAAAAACTTAACAGCGCGAATGGCAGGCTTGTCACCAAATGCTCGCATGACTAATTTGAAAGTGATTACTAACTTTCGGATTAAGCAGGAGTTTCATTAATGCGCTGGCAAGGAACCATTAAGAATCAGCTGCTTGGAATTATCCTATCTATATGCGTGCTTTCGCTGAGTTTAGGGGTTTTTGTGATCGGGGTGAACTATCACCAAAATCACAAGGAAGCCTTGATCCAAGATACCCTTGCCAAGGCTAAAATGCTGGCCGAAAACACCATCAATACGTCTGCCTTTGAAAGTCCGGAAGTCGCCACCTCAATTTTACGAGGGGTAATTTTGGCTGAGAACTCGAGTGTTGCAATTTTTGATGCGATTGGTCGCAAAGTTGCAATGCGTGACGATCAAGGAACAAGCTATATCAGCGAAGTGGAGTTTAAGCGAAATAACGAATATTACTGGGGGCCAGACTATTTATACGTTTGGCAAATGGTTGGTGATCCGGAAAACTTGCTCGGAGTGATCTATTTAAAAACATCCACTGAGGCTTTTGAGCAAACCATGCAAACTTATGTGCTATCAAGCCTGTTGATTTTGGCGGTACTTTTCATTCTGACTTATGTTGTGGCGACCCGAATGCAAAGCGGTATTTCCGCTCGATTAGAAGAGTTAGACAAACTCAGCCGAGAAGTGAGCCAAAGTGGTAATTATTCGATTAGAGTTCCGCGCTATGGAGATGATGAAATTGGGTCATTGGCAAAATCCTTTAATCAAATGCTAGAGACCATTGAGGAAAACCAATTAGAGCGCGACAAAGCCAACGAAGCGCTTCATCTTAACCGCCGAAGATTAGAGCGAGCTGTTAAAGATTTACAGTATTTAGCCAATTATGATTCTTTGACGCAACTACCTAACCGTGCGCTTTGCATGGATCGGATCAAATATGCGCTGAAAAGCGCGTCGCGAGCTAATTCAGCGGTGGCCGTGCTGTTCTTAGACCTCGATCATTTTAAAGATGTTAATGACTCGCTTGGCCATGCGGTGGGTGATCAATTATTAAAGGCCACCAGCCAGCGCTTATTAGAACGAATTCGCTCGGAAGATACTTTGGCTCGGTTGGGTGGCGACGAGTTTGTGATTATTCTTAATCATATTCAAGACACCGAAAACGTTATTGATGTCGTGGAAAAAATTGTTGAGAGTTTTGAAGATCCGTTCAAGTTATCCAGTTATGAAGTGAATACCACCGTTAGTATTGGCGTATGCATGTATCCGAGCGATGGTAACGATGTTGATTCACTCATGAAGGCTGCCGATGCGGCCATGTATAAGGCCAAAGAGGTCGGACGCAACACCTATGAGTTTTATCAATCTGAGCTCAACCAGTTGGCCAATCGAAGGCACCAATTGGCCAACGAATTACGAAGTGCGATAAAAAACGGTGAGTTATTTCTAGTGTTTCAACCTCAGCTCAACCTTAAGAATAATGAAATAATTGGTGCAGAAGTATTAGTCAGGTGGAAAAGTCCGGTGCTTGGCAACATTAGCCCAGGCGAGTTTATTCCAATTGCTGAAAGTACTGGTTTAATTCGAGACATTGGTGATTGGGTACTTGAAAACACCTGTAAAACCTTAGTCAAATGCCAACAACAAGGACTCAAAATAAGATTGGCGGTCAACCTTTCAGCGATGCAATTCAAGCAAGCTGATTTAGCGGCACAAATTGCAGGCGTGTTACGAAAGTACAAAATTCCACCTCGCTATCTCGAGGTAGAAATCACCGAAAGTATGTTAATGAGAGATGTTAACAAAGCCATTGAGGCACTTGAAAAAATCAAAGAAATGCAAATTCGAATCGCTATTGATGACTTTGGTACAGGCTACTCTTCGTTATCCTACTTACGACGGTTTCCGCTTGACGCGTTAAAAATCGACCAGTCATTTGTCGATGAGTTGGTGGTTGATAATGACGACACTGCGATCACGCTAGCGATTATTTCCATGGCCAAGAGTTTGCGCCTGGAAGTGGTTGCTGAGGGTGTGGAAACTGCCCAGCAGTTAGAGTTTTTACGTGAAAACTCGTGTGATGACATTCAGGGTTATCACTTTTCCAAGCCGCTTG
This sequence comes from Kangiellaceae bacterium, assembly GCA_965230525.1. Classification (GTDB taxonomy): domain Bacteria; phylum Pseudomonadota; class Gammaproteobacteria; order Enterobacterales; family Kangiellaceae. Next base: position 401,242 of record OZ246008.1, on the reverse strand, counting down.
AAGAACAAGACTTCACCGACTTTTTAGTGCAGTATTCCGAGCGGCAAAGGCAGCTCGAAGTCTAACACTTAGTAACTCTCTAGCCTCTTATCTTTAGCCTCTCGCCGTTCATAGCCCATGCTGATTACCACATCGATTGGATCAGAATGTCGATAGGTGTGCAAAACAAGGGCTTGCGAGCTAAAAAATCAGTTGAATCTGGTTAGTCAGTCAGGTAAGATTTGCGCCCTTTTGCGCGTGGTGTGATTAATAATCGCTGGAAGTTCCGAATTATATGAGCTCGACAAGAAAAAAACTCATAGCTGGAAACTGGAAAATGAATTGTTCTCGATCAGAGGCAATCCAGTTGGCTAGTCATGTAGTGGCTTCTTCAGATGCTTCTGAACAGGCCGATTTGTTAATCTGTGTACCGAGTATTCATTTTGCGGATATCAGCAAGCTAGTGGCCAATAGTCACGTTGCTTTGGGCGCACAAGATGGTCATTGGGAAAGCAAAGGCGCTTTTACCGGTGAAATAAGTAGTAGCATGCTTGGCGACTATCAAGTTGAGTATCTACTCGTCGGTCATTCGGAGCGTCGTCAGTTTTTCGCTGATGATGACCAACGTGTTGCGCAAAAATTTGCCGCGGCATTGAAAAATGGATTAAAGCCTATACTATGTATCGGTGAAACTTTAGAGCAAAGAGAGCAGCAGCAAATGCTTGCGGTTTTGAAAGCGCAATGTGAATCGGTCATCGAGCACGTTGGGATCGAAGCTTTTAAAAATGCTTGTGTTGCCTACGAGCCTATTTGGGCTATCGGAACCGGTAAAACCGCATCTCCGGAGCAAGCTCAAGAAGTTCATCACGCTTTAAGGGAATTGTTTGCAAGTCACGATCAGGAAGTAGCTGATGGATTGCAAATATTATATGGAGGCAGCATGAATGCTGGTAATGCCAAAGATTTACTTGCGCAGCCAGACATTGATGGCGGCCTAATCGGTGGCGCATCTTTAAAAGCCGAAGATTTTTTACAGATTTATTCTGCAGCAGGATAAAAAAATGCAAGAAACAATTTTAATTATTTACCTCGTGGTATCGATTGCTCTGGTTGGCATCATTTTACTTCAACAAGGAAAAGGTGCGGAAATGGGTGCCTCTTTTGGTGCAGGTGGCGCAAACACCGTATTTGGTGCAGCCGGTTCGGGTAATGCATTAACCAAAGCGACCACGATTTTGGCGATTCTGTTTTTCGGAATTGCGTTATCGATTAGTTACATAAACTCAGCACCGGATGAAGTTGTCGATGAAATTTATGACGATCTTCCTGGCACGGAAACCCAGTCACTTGAGTCAGAACTGCCAAAAACTGAGCCGCAAACTGGTGGCTTAGAGTCTGAACTGCCGCCAGCTGAAGAAGCCATTGAAGAAGCAAAAGCAACTGCGACCGATAAAGTCGATGCCGCTAAGCAAGCAATCGAAGAGAAAGCAGAAGATATTCAAAAAGCTGCTGAAGAAGTGGTTGAAGAAGAACCTAAAAAAGACGGCAATAATTAGTCGTTAATTTAAACACGAGCAGAAAGTTTTGAAGCACAAATTAGCCGAAGTGGTGGAATTGGTAGACACGCTATCTTGAGGGGGTAGTGACCTACGGTCGTGCCGGTTCAAGTCCGGCCTTCGGCACCAAATATAAAACCGCCAACTTAGGCGGTTTTTTTACGTCTAAATTTCTTTCAGTAATAGACATAAATATTAAAAATCGCGTAAAATACGTCAATTTTGCCAAAAGCGCAGAAAAAAATGCCAAATTGGCAACCAATTTAAGCAAAATTCAGTAAGCGGAAGCGGTTGATTAGACCTTTTCCGCTTTTTATTAGAATGACCATTTGTCGGAGGCTGATTTGTCTTTAACCGAAAACACCCAACCCAACGAGCTCTTTTCAACCGCCATCGCAGCTCAATTTAAGACCGCTATACTCGTTTTGGAAGATGGTAGTGTTTTTCGCGGTAAATCGATTGGGGCTGACGGCATATCTGTCGCGGAAGTCGTCTTTAATACGGCCATGACCGGTTATCAAGAAATCCTGACCGATCCATCTTACGCGAAACAAATGGTGACACTTACTTACCCACACATTGGTAATACTGGAACCAACGAAGAAGACGTTGAATCTGATCATGTTTGGGCTGCTGGATTGATTATTCGAGACCTCCCCCAGTTGTCGAGCAATTGGCGTAAACAGCAGACGCTGTCCGAATATTTGAATGACAACAAAGTCCAGGCTATTGCCGATATTGATACTCGCCGATTGACACGTATTTTAAGAACAAAAGGTGCATTGGCTGGCTGTATTATCGCCGGTGAGCAAGCGGATGATGCCGATGCTGAGCAAACCGCTCTCGACCAAGCAAAATCATTTGCCGGTTTAAAAGGCTTGGATTTAGCCAAAGAAGTTTGTGTGAAAGAATCGTATCAATGGACTCAAAAATCTTGGGATTTGGTTGATGGTTATACCGACCAGTCTGACGATGAAATAAAATTCAACGTCGTCGCCTATGACTTTGGGGTTAAAAAGAACATTCTAAGAATGTTAGCCGACAGAGGCTGCCGATTAACGGTTGTTCCCGCGCAATCCAGTGCCGATGATGTGTTGGCTCTCAACCCAGATGGCATCTTTTTGTCCAACGGACCGGGTGATCCAGAGCCGTGTGACTATGCGATTGAGGCTATTAAAAAATTCCTAACCACCGATATTCCAATGTTTGGAATTTGTTTAGGTCATCAATTATTGGCCCTAGCCGCGGGTGCTAAATCAGAAAAAATGAAATTTGGTCATCACGGCGCTAACCACCCGGTTGAAAACATCGAACAAAAAACAGTTTTAATCACCAGTCAAAATCACGGTTTTGCGGTTTCTGAAGAGAGTCTGCCAAGTGATTTGAAAGTGACTCATAAATCATTATTTGATGGAAGCTTACAAGGCATTGCGCACACCGAAAAGCCTGCTTTTGGTTTCCAAGGTCATCCAGAAGCCAGCCCTGGTCCTCATGATGCGGCACCTTTGTTCGACCATTTTATTGAGTTAATGAATAAAGCAAAGTCTTAATTGAACCAAATAAGTTGTGCCAGCTGGTTTGAATAATTTCAGCTAGCTGGTAAAAATTGAAAGCTAATTTAATACGGTAATCGCTAATGCCAAAACGTACTGACATTAAAAGTATTCTTATCTTGGGCGCAGGTCCTATTATTATCGGTCAAGCTTGTGAGTTTGATTATTCAGGTGCTCAGGCGTGCAAAGCGCTAAAAGAAGAAGGTTTTCGAGTCATTCTGGTTAATTCAAATCCGGCGACTATTATGACCGATCCAGAAATGGCCGATGCGACTTATATCGAGCCAATACACTGGGAAGTGGTTGCAAAGATTATTGAAAAAGAAAAGCCAGATGCTATTTTACCTACTATGGGTGGCCAAACAGCACTTAATTGCGCGTTAGATTTGGCTTCTCGCGGGGTCCTGGAAATTCACAATGTCGAGATGATTGGTGCCAATCGAGAAGCGATCGACAAAGCCGAAGATCGAGAAAAATTTGCTGATGCCATGAGAAAAATTGGCTTGGATATGCCGAGAGCGGGAATTGCTCACTCCATGGAAGACGCCAGAAAAGTCCAAGAAGAAGTCGGCTTTCCTTGTATTATTCGACCCTCCTTTACTATGGGGGGAACCGGTGGCGGGATTGCCTATAACCGTGAAGAGTTTGAAGAAATTTGTACCCGCGGCCTCGATTTATCACCCACTTCCGAGTTGCTGATTGATGAGTCATTGATTGGTTGGAAAGAATACGAAATGGAAGTGGTCAGAGATAAAAACGACAACTGCATTATTATCTGTTCGATAGAAAACTTTGACCCCATGGGGGTACACACCGGTGATTCGATTACCGTTGCGCCAGCGCAAACATTGACCGATAAAGAATATCAAATTATGCGTAATGCCTCGCTCGCGGTATTGAGAGAGGTTGGTGTTGAAACCGGTGGCTCAAATGTACAGTTCTCGGTAAACCCTAAAGATGGTCGCATGATTGTTATTGAGATGAATCCTCGTGTTTCTCGTTCATCAGCTCTAGCATCCAAAGCAACTGGATTTCCAATTGCTAAAATCGCTGCCAAACTTGCGGTTGGTTATACCTTAGATGAATTACACAATGATATTACGGGCGGTCGTACGCCAGCATCTTTTGAGCCAAGTATTGATTATGTAGTTACCAAAATTCCACGTTTTAACTTTGAAAAGTTTCCAAATTCAGACGCCACGCTAACCACTCAAATGAAATCGGTGGGTGAGGTCATGGCAATTGGTCGAACCTTCCAAGAATCTATGCAAAAAGCATTGAGAGGACTTGAAACCGGTGCTGACGGTTTTGACCCAATGCTAAATACCAAACGAGAAAATTGGAAAGAAAAACTGAGACATAACTTGCTGGTACCGGGTGCTGAACGAATCTACTACGTTGCAGATGCGTTCCGACAAGATTATACCGTTGATGAAGTCTTTGAAATTACCAATATTGATCCTTGGTTCTTAGTGCAAATTGAAGAAATTGTTAAATTGGAAAAAAGCTTCTCTAAGCTCAGCTTAGGGGATGTGAATCGCGATATTTTATGGCATATGAAACGCAAAGGTTTTTCAGATCGCCGCCTTTCCACATTAATGCACGTCAGCGAAAAAGAAATCCGCAAGCTACGCCATGGTTTAGATATTCATCCGGTTTACAAGCGAGTCGATACTTGTGCGGCTGAGTTTGAAACAGACACGGCATATATGTACTCAACTTATGAAGAAGAGTGTGAATCAGCACCGTCAGATAAAGAAAAAATAATGATTATTGGTGGCGGTCCTAATCGAATTGGTCAAGGGATAGAATTTGATTACTGCTGTGTGCATGCCGCGTTTGCAATGCGTGACGACGGTTACGAAACCATTATGGTTAATTGTAATCCTGAAACCGTTTCAACTGATTATGATACCTCTGACCGCTTGTATTTCGAGCCAGTCACTCTAGAAGATGTACTGGAAATTGTTGCTAAAGAAAAGCCAAAAGGCGTTATCGTTCAATATGGCGGACAAACACCACTTAAATTAGCCCGTGACCTTGAAGCGGCAGGAGTGCCAATTATTGGTACTTCACCCGATGCCATTGATCGCTCAGAAGATCGCGAAAGGTTCCAACGCGCCATTGAACGCTTGGGCTTAAAACAGCCACCCAATCGCACCGCTCGAAACATTGAAGATGGAGTTCGATTAGCGGACGAAATTGGCTATCCACTGGTTGTGCGTCCGTCTTATGTTTTGGGTGGTCGAGCAATGGAAATTGTGTTTAATGCGGATGAATTAAAGCGATATATGAATGAAGCGGTTTCTGTCTCGAACGAATCGCCGGTATTGTTAGATCGCTTCTTAAATGATGCCATCGAGGTTGATATCGATGCCATTTACGACGGCAAAACCTGCTTAATTGGCGGTATTATGGAGCACATTGAACAGGCCGGTGTTCATTCCGGTGATTCAGCATGCTGTATTCCGCCTCATAGTTTAAGCGAAGAAATGCAAGTTAAACTACAAGAGCAAGTGGAAGCAATGGCAAAGGAGTTGCAGGTTCGAGGCTTAATGAATACTCAATTTGCCATCCAAGGTGACAATATTTACGTTCTAGAGGTAAATCCAAGAGCGTCAAGAACGGTTCCGTTTGTTTCCAAAGCGACGGGTAGACCTTTAGCTAAAATCGCTGCCAGTGTCATGGCAGGAAAATCTTTGATTGAGCAAGGTTATACCAAACAAATCAAGACCGACTTCTTTACCGTTAAGGAACCGGTGTTCCCATTTAATAAATTCCCGGGCGCTGATCCTATTCTCGGACCAGAAATGAAATCCACCGGGGAAGCGATGGGAGTTGGCGATACTTTTGGTGAAGCTTATTACAAAGCTCAACTTGGCGGTGGTTCACAAGCTCCAAGAGGAGGTAAAGCCATCTTAAGTGTGAAAGATAGTGACAAAGCTAAGCTTGCAGAAACGGCGCGAGCGTTGATTGAAGTTGGCTATGAAATCTATGCCACCGATGGTACAGCCAAAACACTAATTAAAGAAGGTGTTTTCTGTCAGAGAATTCATAAGGTTTACGAAGGACGTCCGCACATTGTGGATATGATCAAAAATGATGAAATCGATTACATTGTAAATACCACCGAAGGACAACAGGCGGTTGCTGATTCTTACATGATCAGACGATCAGCTTTACAGCATAAGGTTGCTTACACCACCACATTAGCGGCGGGCTTTGCTACGGCAAAAGCAGTAATGCAACAAACAAGACAAAAAGTTGTGACAGTACAAGAGTTGCACCAACGTGCGGTTGAAAAGGACTAGTTCCTAGAACACTTTTGTCAATGAAACTCATTAATTACAAGGTACTTTAAAACATGAAACAAACTCCAATGACCAAGCAAGGCGCCGATGCCTTAATGGAAGAGTTAAAAGATCTTAAGCAAAACCAACGACCGAAAGTAGTGGCTGCAATTGCTGAAGCTCGTGAGCATGGCGACCTTAAAGAAAATGCGGAATATCATGCAGCCAGGGAGCAACAAGGATTTATTGAAGGTCGGGTGCAAGATATTGAAGCAAAATTGGGCAATGCTCAAATTATTGATGTAGCTAGCCTACCGAAAACTGGAAAAGTTATTTTTGGAACGACAGTAACCATTGTTAACTTGGAAACTGACCAAGAAGTGACCTACCAAATTGTTGGTGATGATGAAGCTGACGTAAAGAAGAATAAAATTTCCGTCAACTCACCGATTGCAAGAGCACTTATCGGAAAATCCGAAGGTGATGATGTCATTGTAAAAGCGCCCAGTGGTGATGTTGATTATGAAATCACACTTGTGGAATATATCTAACTGATACCCCGTACTGCCCCGTTAGCAATATTTGGCTCAATTAGCTCAAAATAAAAACATAAAAATTAGATTTGCGACTAAAATTAGTCATGAATATTAAAAAAATCTCGTTTTGAGCTATGAATTATTGCCATGTCGTGAGAATATGGTCAAATATTGCTCTACAAACTACATCCTTCCGATCGTATTTTAGAGTAAACAGAATTTTAGCCAGCCTATGTTACTTAAGTTTCGGGCGTTTTCGCGTTAAGAGTGAGTTCTCTGAATTACTCTAATGCTGAGTCTTCGAGCCAAAACTCAGGGGGTAAAACCGGCTTCATATGGTTTTACAACCAGCCTTGGCAGTGTTGACCCTACTTCAACCTACTCGAGATTTGCAGACAAGGTTACGCTAAATATTCACGATAGAATGTTATTGATCTCGTTGTGTAGATAGCCAGATTACCCAGTAAAACATTGGTATTTCAAAAACAGACCTAGTTTTTGCGGGATAACTAATGCTGTTGTAACACGTTATCTAATGATGGTGTGTTCACTAAAATGCTCTTTTTTGGAGCAGGTGAAAGCCAAAAGATCAATTGAAAACTAAAGCTTAATCAAATAGGAAATACGCTTCTGAACTCGACTATGAATGACTTCGCTGACAACAATGGTGAACCGCGTCAAATTAAAGAATTTGATGCTGAGTTTTATCAGGCGATGATCGATACCTTAGCCGAAGGCGCGTTTGTAGTTGAAAAAAAATGTTTTAAATTAGTGAACAAAGCATTTTGTAAGCTAACGGGGTTTTCGAGTAACGAGCTTATTGGCAAGCAGTTCGATACCTTTATTTTTCCGCAAAACATTCCACTTGAGATGCAAGATTTACCCGAACAGCCGTCGGTCACGCGACTGCAACCTTCGCTCGTTAAAGCGCGGCTTAATCCTGACTCACCGAGTTATCATTTAGTGTTGGCACATAGCAACGGTTCGAGTACGCCCATCGAGCTTAATAGTCAGCACTTTGTTGATCAGTATGGCAACTTATACCAAATTGCCAATGTGCGGCAAAAACAGCTCGAAGATAACCTCAATCGCGCGTTGGTAGAATCAGAAAGAGAACTTAGTTTGCTGGTGGAAAATTTTCCAAGCATCTACTTACAAGCTAACAGTGAAGGAAAAATTACTAGAACATCACGGTATACCGCGCAACTTTTGGGTTACCAAGTGGTTGATTTGGTGGGAAGCCCTATGACAGAGCTGTATGTGGATGGTGAACAGTATGCTCAAACACTCGCATCAGTTATTCAAGAAAAAGGTGACATCGTAAAAACCGAAGCCCGTTTTAAATGTAAAGACGGCGACGAAATTCAGTCTCCCATTGTCAGTTATGCAAAATATGACCGCAACAGAGAGCTAGCCGGTATCGAAGTGATCGCCAGCAAGACTCCGGTCAAGTCTGTGCAAACAGAGCAAGTGAGTTTAGATATTATTCGCGACCCACTGACAAAGCTAATTAATCAACTGGCCTTTGCTGAACATTTAGCAAAATCGATTCGCAGTGCACGACGTCACCAGTCCCATTTGTGGGTTCTTTATATCGGTTTACAAAATTTACCAGCCATTGTTTCCCAATTCGGTGAGCAAGTGAGTAATGCCTGCTTAGTGCATTTTTCGCAACGGTTGCAAAGTTTCTTTCGAGATACAGATATTGTTGCCCGTGTGGGGGCAGACAATTTTGCGGTATTGCTCGATGATTATACCAACGAGCTGGTTCTCGATGACCTAATCACACGACTACAACAAGTGATGGATAAACGAACAACCATTAGTCAGTATCCCTATGGCTTTACTTTTAGTATTGGTATGGCTAACTTTCCTGAAGATGGGATCAACAGCGCCGACCTAATGAATCACGCTCAGTCAATGATGTACCAGTCTAAGTTTTCGCAAACAAACCATAATTAGTTATTTGCATTTTTTGTGAGTGCTGTTAGTTTTAGCACTAATGCTATCAACTTAATTTTACCCATGCCCCAATCTGATCTTACTCCTAATACTGAGTGTGAAAGTATGTATGAGTAAATAAAGCCCTGATGCCACAAATTCAACCCATCAAATTCGTACAAGTTGGTGACTCCACAAGAGGTGACTATATAATGAATGAGTATCCGCTGTTCATACCACCCGATGAATTGATAGATATTTCGAGAGAAACTTGGAACAAGAAACAAGCAGACAAATACTTTTCATGGTTAATGGAGTCCAAATCTGGGCGAGTGAACTTCCTATTAAAATACCTCACTTTGGATGGCAGTACATGTGATCAAAGAAAACTAATCGTAGGTGCTGCTCAAAAATTTCAAGAGGTTTTTGGAACTGGTGCGTTTAATCGAAGTGGAGAACTAACAAATATGGGGTATGCGCTTTCGGCTGATATGGGATTGCTGATAGCTCAGTCCTTAATTAAGAGCGAAGCATCTGTCAATTGGACTATTCTAAGAAAACCTAAAAGTCATGCGGCAATTAATCTACCAATTCTCAAAGGGTTTGAAAAAGTTGACGTACTGGAGCCTGTTGGAGGAGCGATTGCGGAAGTGCAGGGAATGCTTGCAGGAAGGCGGAGCTCGACTATATTTATTGAAATGTATGACTATTGGTATAAGGAAGCACAAGCAAAAAACAGCGCAGGTTGAGGTGATTAGCTCAACAACTAACGTTCGACGCCATCGAAATTTGTTGATACAACCATCCTTGCAAATAAATTGCGGAGGAATGCAATCGCTTCTGGGTCTTGGAACGATGGACTAACAAGAGTTAAGAGTCAGTTATGGATTGTAGAATAATCCTAACCTGATATGTATTTATGTTCGACTCATTGACAAGAAGCAGACAGGAAATAAAACAAGGTTTTTGGTGCAAAGAGGTTAAGCGTATTGAAGAAGAGTTGATTACTATGTAACGTGTCTGAACCCGTTATTTTTTAAGTGAATCAGGAGATTTACTTAAGAAGGCAAAAATTAATATTGAGCCAACCCAAATGTTTGGAGAATATACCAATATGACAATTAAAGAATGAAACAAGCAGGATTTTCTTTTGCAGTTTACATGGGGAGCAAAGATATTGGCAAGCAGATAGAAAAGTAGTTCCTACAAGGGAGATTTTAGAATGGTTCTTTTAGAGCTAGGTGATTTTGACTTCTGGGTTGACAATGCGGTGGTAGTCAATGTGTACGCTTTTTCTTCAATATTTGTCTTCATAATCGACTGGGCATACAAGAACTGCGTACTAGATAAGGATTTTGTTTGTTCAGAGCCGTTTCACTCGTCTTATCCAAAGCTCTTATCGGGTAAAATGAATTTCGAAGAATTCGTTGACAAAGTTCTCGATGGAAAGCTTACCGAAGAGATTTTTAAAAATGATATTAAAGAGTTCATCTCAGATTATATTGTGTTTGATGGTTTATCTAAAGATATGAGCGGTTTTTTTGAACTTCCTATGTGGGAATTTCCAACAGATTTTGAAAGGTCAGGTAAGCTAAATGAAGTTATAAGTAAGTCGCGTGAAAACTACAAAAAACATAAATTGAATTTTCCAGAGTTAGTTATATTTGATGATGAATACAATAGGTAAATCGCAACACGGTAAGTCGGAATAAATTGTAGGTTGGCTGGTGAGCTTTGCGAACCCCAACAACTAACTTTAAACACAATCGAAGTTTTATTGATTCTTTTAAGAATTATTTACACTGACATCCTAGATTCCGAAAGGTAATGGTAATTTGATTTTTAAAATAGACGGACAAGTAAGATATCCCGGTGTTGCAGAATTCTATGGAGAGGCATTCTTTGAGTTAAATACGTACTAGTTACGTTATGACGAACAGCGGTTTACTTGGAATTGCTGCTAGAGTACTAAGAGACCGTGTGCAGCAAATTGAACGGCAGATCTGAGAAGCAGGAGGTTGGCACGAATGAAATATTTTATTTTATCACTCGTATTGATAGTGGGTAATGGTTTCGTTTTTTCAGCAGAAAGGAGTATCAATACTAGTTGTACGGAAAGCGTTCTTGAAAATGTTTTTTCGTTTAATAGTAACGTAGAATCTATAGAGCTCTATGCCCAAAAAAATATTGATAGAAAAATGCTCAGGTTAAAAAAAGAGATGGAATTAAAGACTGCGTTTTTGAGTAAATCCGGAGATGTAGACTACTTTCAACTCTTGTGCACTAAAGAAGGTGCTACGGTTAAAGATGTTCGTTTAATCGATATGGAGCTTTATTTAGTTACTATTTCATATATTAAAGAAGATGGTTGGAAAATTGACGAGATAGAAATAACTAGTAATACAGAAGTTGTTAAAGATTATGTTAAAGACCAAAAATAATAACAAGCGTTTGAGGTCAGATGGAAGCTACCCCCCCACAAGCTTAACAGACACTTTTAATCAGCAAAGTTGGGCTAGCTTATAATTCGAAAAACACGAAAAGTCGGACTAAATTGTAGGTTCGCCGTGAGCTTTGTAAACCCCAACAACTAATGTTAAAAACAATCGGAATTTTACTGATTCATCCACTTTGTAAATTCAACGAGATTCAAATTATTCCCTACCTCTGCTGTTGGGGTTCCTTCGTCACCCGCAACCCACAAAACTTCTGGCAACTTCATGAAAAATAGCCAATGGATTGGAACTGTGCAATAGCCTAAAAATAAATAGGCACTCTACTTGCTATAAATTATAAACTAGGGTGTTTCGAATCAGTCGTGTAGGATTCGGGGGGGCAAGTTGGTACTCCTTATTCGATTTTTGCTAGCTGTCTGTTTGCTAAATGAAAAAGGAGGCTAGAATTCTAGAAAGTTCTGATGTAGAAAAAATGCTGATGGAGGACCTTTGTATTAACAAAACCATAATTAGTTATTTGCATTTTTTGTGAGTGCTGTTAGTTTTAGCACTAATGCTATCAACTTAATTTTACCCATGCCCCAATCTGATCTTATTCCTAATGCTGAGTGCGCCGTTATTGGTAACCCCATCGAACATAGTTTATCGCCTCAAATTCATCACAGCTTCGCAGAACAAACCAATATCAATTTAAACTACCGAAAAGTCTTGCTGACCAGCGAGCAATTAAACGATTTTATCATTAATTTTTATCAGCAAGGCGGTGTTGGAATTAATGTTACTGCACCTTTTAAGACCCAAGTGATGGAATGCCTTGATGAGCTTAGTGAAGCGGCACAAACCTGTAACTCCGTTAATACCATTTATAAGAATCATCTCGGAAAATTGGTTGGTGATAGTACCGATGGTGCAGGCTTTTTACTGGATCTTAAGCGGCTCGGCTTTATAGACCACGCGAAAAAGGTTGCGATAGTGGGAGCAGGAGGTGCTGCTTGGCCGGTAGCACTTGAGTTACTAAAGGCGGGAGTCGAACTCTATATACTTAATCGAACCGAGCAAAAAGTGGCGGATATGATTCAACGATTAAGTCGATTTGGCACCGTAAGATCCCTTGCGGCTGCTGATTCCGATAATTTACTTGGTGAATTGGAGTTAGATGGAATTGTTTCTGCAACCAGTGTCTTTAATCCTGCTTTGTTTGATCAAGCCAGCCAGTTTCTCAAACCTCAGGGGTTCGTTTACGATTTAAATTACGCCGAAAGAGCTAACTCATTACTATCCTACTGTCGAAAACTTAATATTCAATTAATGGCCGACGGGTATGGGATGTTACTGGGACAGGCAGCAAAGTCATTTGAAATTTGGCATGGCAAGCTGCCCAAAATTGAAGCCTCGATGAGTTAGTGAGTTTAATCGCTTAGTTTCAAGGCGGAGTGATTTTAAGTCATTTTCAGCAAGCAAATTGGAATCTAATGACTTAAGTACTCTCTATTTGCTGTCGGCACCTACCAGGAGTAAACTGGTAGTTGTAAAAGCCGGCGGCATTCTCAAATAATTCCTTCGAGCTTGTTCCGCCCGCGCTGAATTTAATCTCGACGGGTACAAACATGTCTCTTGAAACCTTTAATCCGAGTTTTATTCAACTTTCCCAACAAGATTGGCGCTGCCTGCTTGAGGTTGCTCGTCATGCTATCAAATACGGGCTTAGCTACCATATTCCACCGCCACTCGAATTAGAAAAATACCCAGAGAGTGTTAAACAACAGGCAGCTAGCTTTGTAACATTAAGGGAATCCAATGTAATGCGAGGGTGTATCGGCAGCGTTCATCCTCATCTTCCATTAGTGCAAGATGTTGCCAATCATACGTTTGCGTCGGCCTTTCAAGATAAGCGTTTTGCGCCAATAAACCATATAGAAGAACCGGTGGTACATATATCCATTAGCTTGGTCTCTCAGTTGATTGCGCTGGATTCGGCAAATATGCGACAATCCATTGAGTTTATCGAGAAAAATCAGTGTGGCGTGGTACTTTCCCATGCTGATAAACAGGCAACCTATCTACCCGAAGTTTGGCAGCAAGTTGCCAATGGCCACGAGTTTGTTACTCGATTAAAAAGCGAACTGGGTCTTGCTAGTGATGAGTGGAATGATGAAATCCAGATCCACTGTTATCAAGTGCAGACCATAGACTGAGCCATTGTGACGGAAAGGAGAGGCTAACCATGAAACAGATTTTCACCAATGAAAACAGACTGTTAGCAATGAACAGCAAGAATATTTTGGAACAAGCTGGAATTGCCGTGCATGTTAAGAACGAACACTGTTCAGACGGTGCTATACCAGGGCATCAAGCTTGGCTAGAGCTTTGGGTGAATGATCTCGATTATCAAAAAGCCATCGAGCTTTTAGACACGGAAACACAACAGCCTGAGTCTTGGGTTTGTGCTAGTTGTGATGAGCAAAATCCGGGTCAATTTCAAGCCTGTTGGAACTGCCAAACCGAGCATACTGAAGCTGCGGTGATTGCTTAACCTGCTAAATGTCGATCCTTCAGTTTAACGTAATTGTTGGCTGAGTATTTAAAGAACCCTTTTTCCTCTTCGGTAAGCGGTCTGATCTTTCTGGCCGGTGAGCCAACCCATAAAAAGCCACCTTCTAATTCACGCCCCGGAGGAACTAGGCTATTTGCGCCCAAGATGACTTCGGAGTGAATAATCGCACTATCCATAACCACTGCGCCCATCCCAATTAAGCATCGATCTTCAATGGTACAGCCATGAATCATTGCTTTATGACCAACCGTTACATCATCGCCAATCACCAAATCATGACCTTCTGGGTCGTAGGGGCCAGCGTGGGTCACATGTAGTACACAGCCATCTTGAATGCTGGTTCGTGCGCCAATGGAAATTGAGTGAACATCGCCGCGCACCGTGGCCATAGGCCAAATTGAGCTATCATCGCCGATGGTGACCTGGCCCAAAACTAAGGCGGTGGGATCAACAAAAACCTTGTCACCAAGCTGAGGTTGATGGTGTTCGAAAGAGCGAATACTCATAGTCATATCGTAAAAGTGAAGTAGGCCGATATTTTAGCGCAACTTGGTTTGAACCCCAAGCGATTCAAAAAAACCACTTTATAGAAAAGCTGATTGAAAAGGGGCGAATGATTCAAACCAAGCACGCCAGGCTGCATTAATAGGGCGCTTTTTAAAACAACTGCTATCAAGAGGTTAAGCCGCAAAAATCCGAGGAGAGGAGAGCTGCGGCACCTTCTCGCTAGCGCATAGTGACCAGCTCTTCCGCCGAGGTCGGGTGGATGGCCACGGTATTATCAAAATCTTGCTTGGTAGCTCCCATTTTAACGGCTACCGCAAACCCTTGAAGCATTTCATCGGCGCCAAGTCCAATGATATGAATACCAATCACCTTTTCTTCAGAACCCGCACAAATCAACTTCATTTTGGTTGGCTGTCGGTGTTGGGTTATCGCGGTATACATCGCGGTAAAACTTGAGGTGTATACCTTAATATCTTCACCATATTTCTGTCTGGCTTGCTCCTCTGTGAGCCCAATTGTGCCAATGGCTGGATGAGAAAATACCACCGTTGGAATATTGTCATAATCCAACTTTTCATTGGTTTTGCCATTAAATAATCGCTCTGATAACCGTCGACCTGCAGCCACTGCAACCGGCGTCAACTGCGCTCGCCCAGTGTTGTCTCCAACCGCGTAAATATTGTCAATATTGGTATTTTGATATTCATCAGTTTTGATAAATCCCTTTTCATCGAGCTCGACTCCCACGTTTTCAAGGCCAATACCTTGGGTGATTGGGGTACGACCTATTGCATAGATCACAGCATCGACCTCTGGAATATCAGCATCACTGTCGGTTTGTAATTGAAAAGCTTGGGTGGCTTCATTTTTTTCAATTGCGGTGATCTGAGTGTGCCGGTGAATGTTTATTCCTTCATGTTCCATTTGTTCAACGAGGGTTTGCTGTAACATCTCATCAAACTCACGAAGTGGATTTGTTTTACGCACCACTAAATGGGTTTCACTGCCGAGCGCGTTGAGTAATCCGGCAAGTTCAACAGCAATATAGCCCGCCCCAACAATGACTACCTTTTTCGGTTGCTTGGTTAATTCAAAGAAGCCATCTGAATCTAAAATGTGTTCCTTTCCTGGAATATTGGGGACAAATGGTTGTCCACCGGTGGCAATCAAAAAGTGCTTAGCGGTAATGGTTCGGTCACCGACTTTGATGGTATTTTTATCAACGAAACTTGCCCATCCATTAATTACATCAACATTATTTTTACCTAGGACATTGTCATAAGAAGTATGAATCCGACCGATATATGCTTCACGGTTATCAATCAGTGTTTGCCATGAGTGCTCTCCCAATGTCGGTTTAAAGCCATAATCCGGGGCATATTTAAAGGTGTCAGCCACTTGGCCTGCAAACCACATTACTTTTTTGGGTACACAACCCACGTTTACACAGGTGCCGCCGAGTGCTTTAGCTTCCACGATAGCGCATTTTTGGCCATACATTGAGGCGCGGTTCGCGGAAGCAATTCCGCCGCTACCACCGCCAATTGCAATATAGTCGTAGTCGAATTGATTGTCTTGATTACTCATAATTTGCCCTTATTGATTAATCTAGCCGTTACGGCTATTGAGATGGTGTAAAGTTCCTTAAAGGTTGCAACATTGAACCACTTTACGTATATACTGCTAGTTTGCCCTTTATTCAAATGCAAGACTATTTAACAATGACTATAACCAACCCTCTATTATTACAAAATCCTATTGAAATGGTGGATCAAATCTTGCCAGAGCATGTTGAGCCCGCTATTTCACAAATCATTGAAGAAAATAAGTCAGTGATTCGCGCTATTGTAGAACAAGCTGAAAAATCGCCAGAACAAATTAGCTGGCAAAATTTTATGTTACCGCTTGAAATCTTGGAGGACCGGTTGGCCAAAGCTTGGTCTCCTGTGTCTCATCTAAACAGTGTTTGTAATTCCAAAGCGCTCCGCGAAGCCTATGATAAAGGAGTCGCTTTACTCACAGACTACGCCACCCTGTTAGGTCAAGATCGTGGGTTATTTAATGCGACAGAGCGGCTTTACAATAATCGAGAGGCTCTCAAGCTTTCGCAATCTCAATGCCAAATACTTAAAGATTCACTGATTAGTTTTAAGTTATCAGGATTGCATTTAGCTCAAGAACAGCAGCAAGTTTTTAGTGATATTCAAAAGCGATTGGCAGAACTCTCATCCAAATATGAACAGAATTTATTAGATTCTACCATGGCGTGGACCAAGTTAATCGATGAGCAGGCGCAACTGGCAGGGTTGCCCGATACAGAACTTGCCATGCTAAAGGAGAATGCAAAGAGTCGTGACCAGTCAGGCTACTTAATTACTTTGGAAATACCGAGCTATCTGGCAATCATGACATATGCCGACAATCGAGATCTACGTCGCGAAGTTTATACAGCCTATGTCACCCGCGCTTCAGAGAATGCCGAAAACCCAGAGTATGATAACAGCGAAATTATGGCTGAACTTTTAAAGCTGAAATATGAAAAGGCAAATTTGCTGGGTTTCAAAAATTATGCTGAGCTTTCACTGGAAAGTAAAATGGCCGAGTCTCCAGAACAGGTAGTGGCGTTTCTTAATGATTTAAACAACAATGCTCACGCGCAGGCCAAAGATGAATTTGAGGCCTTGTCTGAGTTTGCTGCGGAGCATGGCGTAGATAAGATAGAAGCATGGGATGTTGGTTATTTTGCCGAGAAGCTTAAGCAGCAACAGTTTGAGATTTCGCAAACAGAATTACGCCAGTATTTTGTAGTCGACAAAGTTATTCAGGGGATGTTCGATTTAACCGCGCATCATTTTGGTGTGGAGTTTGAACAACAAAAGCAAGGTGCGACTTGGCACCCAGAAGTTCGCCACTATCGGATAAAAAGACAGCAGCAGGTTGTTGCTGAGTTTTATCTTGACCTGTATGCGAGGCCTCATAAGCGGGGCGGCGCTTGGATGGATCACTACCAAAGCCGTTTTAAAGTTTCACCTCAAAAAACGCAGCACCCAATCGCATACCTCACTTGCAACTTCGCACCTCCTGTCGACAATCAGCCTGCGCTACTAACCCATGATGAAGTCGTTACGCTTTTTCATGAGTTTGGCCATGGGTTACATCATGTGCTCACCAAGGTTGACGAATTATCTGCCTCCGGAATTGCCAATGTTCCATGGGATGCGGTAGAACTTCCTAGTCAATTTATGGAAAACTTTTGTTATCACCCTGAAGTATTGGCCAGTTTAAGTTCGCACCATCGAACGGGTGAGCCGTTACCTAAGTCACTATTAGACAAACTGATTGCAGCAAAGAATTTTCAATCGGCCATGATGATGGTTCGACAAATTGAATTTGCTTTATTTGATATGAAAATTCACAGTTCAGAGCCACTCTCCACAGAGCAAATTCAGGCCGTGTTAGATCAAACTCGTGAACAAGTAGCGGTGCTAATGCCGCCAGAGTTTAACCGCTTTCAAAATGGCTTCTCGCATATTTTTTCGGGTGGTTATGCGGCTGGTTATTACAGTTACAAGTGGGCAGAAGTATTGTCTGCTGATGCCTTTTCTTTGTTTGAAGAGCAAGGCGTGTTGAACCCACAAGTTGGCAAAAAGTTTCTTCAAGCTATTTTAGAAAAAGGTGGCTCTGCTGATCCCATGGCGTTATTTGTCGACTTTAGAGGAAGAAAACCTCAAGTGGATGCATTGCTTAGACATTCAGGTATTCAATAGCCAGAGCGATTTATATCTTTTAACCGTTATAGCGTGAGAAAAAACGATTGCAATTAGACCTAGCCGCAACAAATAGAACGCTTGCCGACGAATTACAGCTGTCTCTGGTGCGAAATATTTCTGAGCTAACTGAGCAACTTGCGATTTTTGAGCAGCCAGCAGAACAGTTGATTCTCAACTTGTTACTGGATGGCAAGCCACAGCGGCTTGCGTTTAGTTTAGATGATGGTGAGCTCGCTAACCGTGCGGCTAAAGTAAGCAAAACCAATGAGCTGATTGCCAAAGCCATCGGTTGTAAACCTCATTTTCGACCCAAGGTGCTCGACGCGACGGCAGGCATGGGTAGAGATTCTTTGATAATGCTTATGCTGGGGTGTGAAGTGGTAATGCAAGAGCGTAATCCAGCGATTTTTAAATTGCTAAAAAATGCTGTGGAACGGCTCGCCAAAAACCAGCAATTTGACCAATCGATTTTTCAACGGTTAGAATTAAAACAAAGCAATAGTGTACGGTCGCTCGGTGAATCCAAAGGAGTGCAAGTAATCTACTTGGATCCGATGTTTCCGCAAAGAAAAAAGTCTGCTTTGGTAAAAAAAGAAATGCGGCTTTTCAAACGCATTGCTGGTGATGATTTAGACGCCGATCAGTTGTTGGAAGCAGCGCTAGAGTGCGATGTACCAAGGGTCGTTGTTAAGCGACCCAAAGGGGCCGAAAGTCTTGCCGGTAGAAATCCTAGTCATCAAATTACGGGTAAAAAATTTCGATTTGATGTGTATATAAAATGACAAATTGTCAGTAGCTAATTCTGAGGTAGCTTGTGAATCAAGTAGGCGACAAAACCGTAGTTGGATGTGAAGAGTGGTGTGGATTTCCTGATTTAGGAATTCCGGCTGTTAAAGCTCGAGTTGATTCCGGCGCAAAAACGTCTTCGTTACATGCGTTTAATATCAATAAGTTTAAAAAGAATGGTGAATCTTGGGTTAGCTTTGAAGTTCATCCATTACAAAATAATCGACGTGTGGTGATTCGCTGTGAGAAGCCAATTATTGATAAACGTACGGTAAAAAGTTCGAGTGGCACCACCGAGAGACGTTATGTTGTCGGCGCATGCCTTAAAGCGGGTGATCAACAGTGGGATATAGAGCTTACTTTGACTAACCGCGACTCTATGGGTTATCGAATGCTGTTAGGCCGCGAAGCGATGCACGGGAAATTGCTGGTTGATCCTTCTCTAAGCTTTTGTTTAGGCGAAGTTAAAGACAGTTCGCTCGACCAGATGTACAAAGAAAAAGAGTCTACCAAGACTGGGCTAAAAATTGGCTTACTGGCGAGTAATCCAGATCTATACAGCAATCGACGAATCATGGAAGCGGGTGAAGAGCGCGGGCACGAAATGATATTTTTGAATATCAAGCAATGTTATATCAAGTTGGATGCCCTTGAGCCCGAAGTACACTATCGTGGGGGGAAAATACTCAGTGACCTCGATGCGGTGATCACTCGGATTAAACCCAGCATGACTTTTTATGGATGTGCCTTAACTCGGCAATTTGAAAGTATGGGAGTTTATGCAGTGAATACATCGGCGGCAATTACCCAATCCAGAGATAAATTGTTTTCTTTACAGTTGATGTTAAAACACGGCATTAGTATTCCTACATCAGGCTTTGCTAACTCTCCAATCGATACAAACGACTTGATTGAAATGGTAGGCGGTGCACCGTTAATTGTAAAATTACTAGAGGGCACACAGGGGCGAGGAGTAGTTTTAGCGGAAACCAAAAAAGCCGCGGAAAGTGTGATCAACGCTTTTAAATCACTGCATGCCAATTTATTGGTGCAACAGTTTATAAAAGAAGCCGATGGCCGTGACCTACGATGTTTTGTTATTGGTGGAAAAGTTGTCGCATCCATCGAACGAACTGCGGCCCCTGGTGAATTCAGAGCCAATATTCACCAGGGTGGTTCGGCATCAATTGTCAAAATCACCCCCGAGGAAAAAGCGCTAGCGATTAAAGCCGCCAAGGTGCTGGGGTTAAAAATTGCTGGCGTTGATATTATTCGCTCTAAACAAGGACCATTGTTATTAGAGGTTAATTCATCGCCCGGTCTTGAGGGAATCGAAACAGCTACTGGTAAAGATATTGCTGGTTTAATGCTGACCTCAATCGAAAAAAAGTTAGCATGGAAGCGCGAGTTGGCTGTTGAGTAAGTTATGTGACTGAGACGATGCTAACTTTTTATAATCAGTTTACCGAATCACTCCCAGGTGATCCCATTGACCAAAACTACACTCGTCAGGTTGCCGATTGTTGTTACTCGTGGGTAAAACCACAAACGACTAAGGCACCTCAAGTTATTGCCACATCTTCCCCTTTGGTTGAGCAGCTAGGTTTAACCAAGGAATATTTAAATAGCCAAGATTTTACTTGGTTAGTGAGTGGTAATTTAGTTACCGAATCGATGAAACCCTACGCCATGTGTTATGGCGGACATCAATTTGGTCATTGGGCTGGGCAACTGGGAGACGGAAGAGCCATCAATCTTGGTGAAGTAAGAGATAAAAATAACCAGCTTCAAACATTACAACTAAAAGGCGCCGGGCCTACGCCTTATTCGCGTTCCGCGGATGGACTTGCTGTGCTTCGGTCATCAGTAAGGGAGTTTTTATGCAGCGAGGCAATGCACGGACTGGGTATTGCGACAACTCGTGCACTGAGTTTGTCCTTAACCGGTGAACAAGTGATGCGAGATATGTTTTATGATGGAAATGCTCAGCTTGAACCCGGTGCAGTGGTTTGCCGAGTAGCCCCCAGCTTTTTGCGATTTGGAAATTTTCAAATTCATGCCGCAAGAAATGAAATAGAGCAACTAAAGCAGCTTGCCGACTTTACCATCCACAATTATTTTCCCGATATAAAGTCTACCGGTCCTGAAAAATACGAACAGTGGTTTCAGCAAGTTTGTCAGAGCACCGCTTCTATGATTGTTGATTGGATGAGAGTTGGGTTTGTCCATGGGGTGATGAACACCGACAATATGTCAATCCTAGGTCTCACTATTGATTATGGACCTTATGGGTGGTTGGAAAGCTATGACCCGCTTTGGACACCTAATACAACCGATGCGCAAGGCAAGCGATACAGTTATGGAAGCCAGCCACAAATCGCTCAATGGAACCTTTATCAGCTAGCCAATGCTATTGCGCCGATTGTTGGTCGAGTTGAAAATTTAGAGATGTCGTTGCAACAGTTTGCCGACGACTATACTGAAAAATCACAACGTATGTATGCCAAAAAGCT
The DNA here is from genome assembly GCA_965230525.1 of Kangiellaceae bacterium. Lineage (GTDB taxonomy): Bacteria > Pseudomonadota > Gammaproteobacteria > Enterobacterales > Kangiellaceae. The sequence continues at coordinate 379,801 of OZ246008.1, read as the reverse complement.
GGGATTAAAACAGCATCAAGGAGAACAAGATCAGAAATTAATAGATCGTCTCTTTGAAATTTTGCAATTAATTGAAACCGACATGACAATCTTTTTTCGTAGCTTGAGTGGGTTTGATTTTCAACAAACCATAACCAAAGAATTAGTCGTAGATAGCATTAGCCAATCGTTCTATCAATTCGATGAATTACATGGTGAACATCAAGAGGCATTTTTTGCCTGGTTTTTAGATTATCAGGCGAGATTAAGACAGCAATCACTTCCAGAGCAGAATCGAGTTGAGATGATGAACTCGGTCAATCCCAAATTTGTATTACGCAATTATTTGGCTCAAGTTGCAATTGAAAAAGCCGAGTCAGGTGACTACTCAGAAATTCAAACCTTACTTAAGTTATTACAGCAGCCTTATCAAGACAATGCTGAGTATGAAGCCTACGCACAAAAACGGCCTGAATGGGCAAGAAATAAAGCGGGCTGCTCAATGTTGTCGTGCAGCTCTTAAAGTCATCAAGGAGTGATTGATGAAAATTTATCGAGCGAAAGAATTCACCGGCGAAAAAGCCTGGAGCGCTTTGGATATAGCCTGTATCAATGGAGTTACAAGCCGTTTACATTGGACTGACCAACCTTATCATTGGCACGTTAACGATGGAGAAGAGGTCTTTGCCGTGCTCGACGGTGAAGTCGAAATGTTTTACAAACAGAACGGGGTGGAACAGTCAGTCATTCTGAAAACGGGGGATGTTTTTTACGCTTCGATCGGTACAGAACACGTAGCGCATCCCCGAGGTGAGGCGAGAATTTTGGTAGTGGAAAAGCAAGGGAGTGAGTAAGCTGAATTAGAAGTATGTGTCAATAGTAAGCAAGGTTCAGTTCCAATTTGGGAAGCATTTCCTTTAAATGGCTTAAGTCTAAGTGTTAATCTTAAGTCATTAAGTAGAGCTTCAAACCTTATTAGCCTTCTTCAAACTATTAATTCTGACAGGGAAGATCAAGAATGAGTGATCAAAAATTTACCGAATTAGTCTTGACCTACGGCGATGTTCAGGTATCCCCGCTTGAGGTTGTGCGGTTAAACCAACAGCCGATGCAGCTTATGCCCGGGCCGCGATATGGTAATGATGTCCTACTGACAGGATACTCTCGATACATATTTGAAAAAGAACGCAAAGAATTCGAGTTTGCCTCTCTCGAAAGAGCTCTAAGTAGTCTAAGATCAAATCCTCGTAATCCCAGCGCTAGGCGACTAAAGAATAGCTTGGTCACTCATAGCACAGAATTTGAAACTTACAGGTTGGATTATCAAATTCATAGCGGTCAAGTGATAATTTTTAACATTCAGTTGGTTGACCGATTTCAAAAAATTCGAGATGGCATAGAAAAGCCTTCGCTTTATAAAATAAAGAAAACTAGTGGCGTGTGGAGTGTTGTCGGAAAAACCGAAGAAGTCACCACTCGTTATGCCGCCGTAAACGGTCAATCAAATAATTTAGCAAAAGCGCGTTGGTTGATGGGGGCTCATCTTGATTTCGAGTTTGGCAAAGAAGTGAACGAATTTACTTTGTTTCACAATCCCAGTGTTGGCGGCGCGGGAGACACCTGGGAGTCAATTCAAGACAAGTTTGGATTCACCACTCCAGTTACAAAAAAATTCGCCAAAATTATTTCTGAAACTCAAAAACAAGGTAATGAAACAACTTGGTTAGGTCATAGCCAAGGTGGTGTTATTATTTCTGAAGGAGTTAGGTATTTATTGAACCATGAAAGCAGCTGGAGCCTAAATAAGCTAAGCCTAAATGGTATTAATAACACTAAAAAAGGTAAGCTACTTGACAAGCAAAGTGTTGTTTTACATGGAAACGCAAACAATAATTGGCGATCAGGCCGATTGTTCAAGAGAGCAGGGTGAAAGTCGTTTCCATTAAGGCTCATGATTACGACTTTGTGACCAATATAATCGGTAGCAATACATTAAACCCTCGTAAACTATTGGGCTCGGTTATCTACGCTAATCATGTCCTTGGTGGTTCTATTGTGCAAAGTCCGCATACGACTACGCAATCTATGGATAGTTGGAATAAAAATATGAATAATGGCCCGGGGAAAGGGAGAAATCGTTTGCAAAAAGTTCATAATGCTGCGGGAAGAAAAATTAATTCGTCAGTGCGTTACATCAAGAACGCATTTAGGTGAACGGAAACAAGTGAAGTTTATTATAGGTATTATTATGTCAGGACTTTTAGGTTTTTTCTCTTCAAACAAGGAAATACCATTTGGCGCAGAGCGAATTGTAGATTTGGGTCTTGCAAAGCTGTATTTTTCACTTCATGAGGATTTTAGCAAGGATATGCCGGCGGCACCCTTGATTGAAAAAGTCGACGCTCGTCATGACGAATCGTTAGAATCCCTCGATAACGGCTTTCTTCTTCAACGCTGGTGGGATATTAAAGAACCGGGCATTTTTGGAAAATATATCGGCATGCTAATGCTGTCAGTTGGCGTTCATAGAGCGCCAATAAACAAAAAGCAATTCGTCCATGATAGGCCATATGATCTTCTAGATCGACTCGATTTAATGCTTGCATTAAATGACCGATTTCATCAAATGTACGACGAACACAATAATGATGTGAGGGCGAACGGTAACGATGATTTAGCCTACTACAGTGCTTCGCTGTTCTCCGGATTCAAAAATGACTATTCGACGACGTATAGAGACGAAATTATTAATCGTACGAAATGGATTAGCTATGGAATTTCTGGACAAAATTGGGAGCGGATAGATATTCATGTATTGCCCTTAAGCAATGACAGGTTTCTGGAACTCCGGTTTACCTATTCTCCCGATAAAACCAAAATATCGACTAGGGATTTCAATGATTTAGTTTATGAAAAGAAAGTTGCCCCAATGCTCGATAAATTTCACATCGAATTCAATGAACATTCCCAAGATGTCAAAGCTTTGGTTCAAGGAAAGTGGCTTACTCAAACCAATGATGAAGTGATGGAAAGTCATATTGAACTACTCAAAGAAAAGTTTCCTCCAGGTGAACCTGTAGAATACATCCCTCCGCCAAAAGAACTCGAAAACTAACCATTATGAGGCTGGTTTCTCAGCTGACCCTTGGGTGCCGATCCGAGAAGATGAGTAGTTTTAGCGATAAAATAACCATGCTCTAACAATTGTGATATCGTTAAAAGTTAGTCTGTGAAAAAAAACGACTAGTTTTCACTAAAACTTAATAACTGATAATAAAAACGACTAGTCTTTTTAGATTTTAATACATGCCACCGCTCTGGATACGTGGGAGGATTGTTGGCAACTTCTTGTTCGACATAGATCAAAGCATTGTCGCTCAAATGTGGAATAAGTGAATCTAAAACCTCTGGTAAGAAACCTTTTTCGAAAGGTGGATCTAAAAATACAATATCAAATTTTATATTATTGGTCTGTAAGAAATCCTCGGCGCGATTGGTTATTATCTCAATATTACTGATATTTAAGTTAGCTTGATTCTCTATGTGTTGCTGGGTGACCTTTGCGTTTGCGTCAACTAAGGTAACTTGCGCCGCGCCTCTAGAAACCGCTTCGAAGCCGAGCGCTCCGCTTCCAGCAAACAAATCTAAACAGTTTGCGCCAGCTATATCACCGGCTAGCCAATTAAATAGCGTTTCCCTTATTCTGTCTAAAGTTGGGCGCAGCCCCTCTGCTTCAGCAAAATAAATCTTTCGTCCACGCATGTTCCCGCCAATAATTCGCACTGTGCTCAAAGAGCGACGTTCAGCGCGTCGAGGCGTTTTTTTTAGGCGTTTTTTCTCTCGCTGTTTTTTTGAGTCCATGAATATCGTATTTACTTGAATCTGCAACCACATGTTAACCGATTGATTAAAATTTTGGCAGTCGTGTTCGGAGGTTTCGATATAAGAATTGAGGTTCTTATATTAACTCATAGGAATTCTTGATTCACGTCACTTTTTCTTAATCCTGTTATCGCATTTTATTTTTTCTCATCTATAGTTAAATAAAGGCCCCTAAAAATAACTCTAACAATTGGAATTAAATTATGCAGCTTGTCCCAGTTTTAGAAATTCGTCATGGAAAGTGCGTTCATACCGAAAAGAAAAATGCATTCGTTGATCATGTGGTTAGTAGTGACCCTTTTGAAACCGTTAACTATTGGTATTCGCAGGGGATTAGGCGGATTCATTTTGTCGATGTGGATGCAATAGAGACTCGTGAGCCTTGTAATGTCGATTTACTAGAAAAGATTAAACGAAATCATCCCGACTTATGTATTCAAGTGATCGGCGGCATTGTAGATGTCGACTCTGCCTTTATTTGGATTGATGCGGGTGCGGATTTCTTGGTTTTAACTAGTAAGGCTATTCGCCGAAAAGATCTACTGTCCGACATATGCGTTGAGTTTCCTGATAAGGTATTGGTCGAAATTGATAGTCGCCAAGGTTCACCGGGCGATAGTGAAATGGATACTCAACTTATCCAAGTGGCGGCTCAGTTAGAAGAAGAAGGTGTGGGTGGATTGGTTGTTACCGAGGTGCCTCAAACAGGTCATGTTAGTGCCGATAATTTATTTAGTTTAAGTCACTTATCTCAGCAGGTTGAGTTGCCAATTCTGGCCAACGGTGGGATTGAAAAACTCGAGGATTTGGAGCTTCTTATTCGAGAGCACGCGGGTAAACTAACCGGAATTATTATTGGCAAAATTGTTTACGACAAAAACTTTGATTTGGGATGCGCTCAGCGCATGCTTTCTGAAGTTCAGATGGCTAGCTAATTTTAGCGCAATTTTCACTTGATACAATTCAACCTTGCTACAATGCAGGTCAGCGCGATTTTATTTGATAGAATCCAGGTCTTTGCTTATAAATGGTTGTGTTTACCAGGAATGCGGAAGTGTTTTGTGGATGGTAATGCCATTTGAGTCTTGCGTTATATAGCCTCCCGATCGTAAATCCTTCAAAATTCGGGCAACCATTTCTCTGGAAGCTCCAACTCTATTGGCGATATTTTGTTGAGTCAGCTTTTCAGGAATAATTCTGACTTCACCGCGTTCCTCTGATAAATTCAAGAAAGTTACTGCTATTCGCTGATAAACGTCCATTAGACCAAGTTGTCGAATGGTTTCGGTGGCATCGATGAGTCGAGTAGACAAGTTTTCTATCAGCGCGATTGAAAAAGCAGGATAAGACGCCAAGCAGTGTTTAAAGTCAAATTCTTGCATTACGCCAATTTTACAATCGGTAATAGTTACGATTGAAGCGGTTCTGGGAATAGATTTTATTAGACCGAGTTCGCCAAAAAATTCACCTGGATTATGGGTATTAATAATGATTTCTTTACCCGTGTTATCGTTTAAGTAAACTTTTACTTGTCCTTCTAGTAAAAAATACAGGCTGTGGGAGTCATCGCCTTCGGTAACAATTTGCGTTTTCTTACGAAAGTTTCGGGAATGAACATGCGATAAGACTTTCTCAACTTCTTGTTTTTCCAAGTAGTTAAAAAGATCAAATTCAGATAGTTCAAACATGCTTTAGCCCCCTTCGATTTACGCAGTGCTAGTTTACGTCAATTAACACAATTTATGCTACGGATAGAGTGTAAATAATGCACATTATTCTTGCATAGGAATTACATTCTAGACATTTCAATTAACCTATACTTATATTATAGAGAAGTCTGAGCGGTTCTGCGGAGTTCTCAGTTTGTGATATTGCGCCTTATTAAGTTACTATGTCATACTCAGTCTCTTGTTGTGTGAGTAAGTACTTGATTTTAGTGGCCTTTGTTAGTTCGGGTGTCCGATATCAATCGTAATTGCAGTAGCTTCATGACTCAGACCATATTGTTTAAGGACATCAATTGCTACGTATTGGCGACATTTGGTTTCTATTAATCATTATTTGCTTTTCGTTTTTTGCGGGCATTAGCTCTGTAACGGCGGGGCAGAAAGAATTTGGGAATCAAAATAACATCTATATTACTGAGTGGGCTAGGTTAAAACACCAAGCAGAACTCGGTGATCCTGATGCATTATTTGTGCTGGGTAATTACTACTACAAGCCGCCGCGAGGCAGTAGTTTTCGAAAAAATCTAAGCAAGTCTGCTGAATACTACTTTGAAGCTGCGATCCGCAAAAATGCAGCAGCACAATATAACTTTGCTTTTATGTTGCACAAAGGTCTTGGGGTAAAGCAGAATACAATAGAATCTTATGTTTGGTTTAAAATTGCGTCGCTTAATCCTAGCCCTGTCGCCAAACACATTAATCAGCTATCTCGGGATGTGGTTACCACCCTTGAGGCCGACCTGAACGCTCAGCAGCTTGAAATGGCAAATAAAAAGCTGAAAGAGTATCGAGACAATATCGATAAGAAACGTTATCGCCAGATTAAATACCCCGATTAATTCAACCAAGCTTAGTCATTATCATCTTTAGGTCGTTTAAATTGATAGAGGCTGTTAATCACCGAGCCGATTGCCACTACAATAGCGCCTGCCAAAAAGACTTGAAGCATGGTGACTTTATCCAAAAAGGGTGTAGGGCTAAAATAATTAAAAAGTGAAATCAAAATACCAATTAAACCCAGCAGATAACAACCTATTGCTAATTTTGGAATGGGTTTAAAGACCAGTTTGATCATCCTTTAAGACTCCTTAACACTGCCAATTAGAAACTCTTGCCCATTCGAGAACACGCTGAGTTTTTGCTCATGCGCTTGTTGAGTAATTTGAGCATGCTCAATTAATCGATAGTAGCAGCTACGGCTAAATGAAGCGTATAGGTTACGGCGAACATTAATAATGGGTAGCTGTTGGCCTTGGAATTCAGAAAATTTGAGCTGTTGCGGGTTCGTTAAAATGATTTTGTTGTCGCACTGGTCAACAAACTCCAAACATTCATTCCCTTGATGCTCTATTTTCTGAAAATCAATAATCGTGAAGGGTTGCCATTCGACAGTGATTTTTATTTTCTCTACTGGCGTGACCAGAAAATAATCATCGCCGGTTTTCTTTAAAATCGTAGAAAATAACCTGAAGAGCTTTTTTCGACCAATCGGGCTGTTTTCATGCCACCACTCACCATTCGCACGAATCACCAGATTCATTTCTCCGCAATAGGGGGGATCCCACTGCTCAACCGGCGGTAACCCTTTGGTTTGATCACCTACATGCGAAAGTATTGAGTTAACCGATGGGGTCTTGGATTGCATTGAGATTAACCTTTTTTAATCCAATATTGATAGGGCGTTTGCTGGGTTTGTGATTGCAAAAGATGATGATCCATAAACTCACAAAATGACGGTATATCGCGTTTTGTCGCGGGATCATCAGCATAAATATGCAGTATTTCACCGGAAGCCATACCCCGAATAGTTTTGCGGATCATCATTACAGGCTCGGGGCAGCGCAGGCCCTCAACTTTTAATAGTTGTGTTGTTTCGAGTTCTTTAATGTCTGTCATGCGTCAGGCTATTTTTAAACCAATTAAACCAATTAAACCAATTAAACCAATTAAACCAATTAAACCAATTAAACCAGTTAAACCAATTAAACCAGTTAAACTAAGGTTAAAAGCGATCACGGCGCTTATGTGGCCGACCTTTATTATAGGGTTTTGGTTTATTTTTCGGAATCTTTATCTCTGGCAATAACTCGCTAGTTACATCTTTAGTAGGAATGGGGTGATCAATATATTTTTTGATTGCAGGTAGATTAAACGCGGCATCTTCACATGCAAAAGAGATAGCAACACCACTGGCGCCGGCTCGAGCTGTACGACCAATTCGATGGACATAGTCTTCAGCATCATCGGGAAGATCAAAATTAAAAACATGACTAACTGCGTCAATATGTAGACCCCTTGCGGCGACGTCAGTAGCAATTAAACAGTCAATAACGCCATCCTTTAGTTCATCTAACAGGCGCATTCTTTTTTTCTGTTGTACATCGCCAGTAAGTAATCCACTCTTGTATCCATTTGCTTTTAGACACAGCCAAACTTGTTCAGCTTTACGTTTTGTATTGGTGAAAACGATTGATTTGGTGGGCTGATGCTGTTGCATTAACCCAACTAGCAAAGGGAGTTTTTCTCGGTTACTAGGATAGAACAAGAACTCATCGATTTTACCAGCGGTTACTTCGTCGGGCTCAACGTGAATGTGAGTAGGAGAGTTCATGTGTTCGTAGGCTAGTTCTTTCACTCGATTAGAAAGTGTCGCAGAAAACAACATATTCAATCGTTCTTTGGGTTTTGGCATACTCCGAAAGAAATAACGAATGTCATCGATAAAGCCCAGATCAAACATTCGATCAGCTTCATCAAGCACTACACAATCGAGGCCATAAAAACTATAAATATTTTGATCGAGATAGTCTTTAAGTCGTCCAACAGTACCAATAAGCACATCAACACCACCTGCTATTGCGTCGCGCTGTTTCGCATAATCTGCACCACCAAACGCAACTCTAATCTTCAAATTGGTATGTTTGGCAAGTACCTTGGCATCCTCATATATTTGAATAACTAATTCCCGAGTTGGTGCAATGATAAAAGCTCGAGGTTCATTTGGACGCCTTTCATCCACTTCCGGTAAAGTCAGCAACTCATTGAGAGTGGCCAATAAAAAGGCATTGGTTTTACCAGTACCCGTTTGTGCTTGGCCAGCGACATCCTTACCCGACATGAGTAGCGGAATTGCTTCAGCTTGAATGGGGGTGGCGTATTCGTAGCCTAATTGATTTAAAGATTTTATCAGACTTGGGTGTAACCCCATGCTGTCAAAGCGAGTCTGTGATAAGTGGGTGACCATGGTTGGTATTCTACCTTAGGTATCGGGTTTACTTGGTGTGTGAACTGTTAATGCCAAAAATACCAGACTTTTTATCATCTGCAGTTGCAACTTGTGTAAGCAAGCTGCAAAATAGAGCGAATATCATCAAGATTTTCCAAAATTAAATTTTTGACGATATGTCAATTTTTGACCAGCAAAAACAAATAGTAGCATTAAAGAAGAGAGACTGATACCACCAGCAAGCGTTGGTACTCTCAGCGATTCATTGACCGGAGATTAAAAGAAATGGGCGAGCAAGTTATTCATTTAACTGATGATAGTTTTGAAGCGGAAGTTTTACAGTCAGATATTCCTGTATTAGTCGACTTTTGGGCAGAGTGGTGTGGACCGTGTAAAATGATTGCGCCAATCTTGGACGAGTTAGCTACCGAGTACCAAGGCAAAATCAAAGTGGCCAAATTGAATATCGATGAAAACCAAGCGACCGCTCCTCAATATGGCGTGCGAGGAATTCCTACGCTGATCTTGGTCAAAAATGGCAGTGTTGAGGCGCAACAGGTTGGAGCCGTCAGCAAATCTCAGTTAGCTGCATTTATTGATAGCAATATTTAAGCAGAACGTCTAAACGGGCCGTTTGTGAGACTTTTGCAGACAGCGGCGATATAAGTCACAAAGGTTCGTTTAGATACCAATTCATTTAGGTCTCATTTGCTCGTTTAAGTCTCAATACCTCATCCTGCTGTTTCAACAAAATGATGCCATTTTTGTTGATTTAACAAAAATGGAAAGTCTAGTTTGTTGATATTTAGTGATTTTTCTCCAATTTTGCCGGTAAAATAGCTAAATACTGGACAACCTATAGATTTAGTGCTATTTTTCACCCAATCGCTTGTTTCGAGCAGCTCTCCAACCCGAATAAATTCCCTAAAAATCAACACCTTTGATATTGTTTAGTCGGGCTGTATGTGATCGAGCTGATATTCAGTTTAAATAAGCAACTAATTTCATAAAAACGAATAATTAACTCAATGCAATGTGTTCATTGCAATCCTATAAATAGGTAAATCTAAATTAGTTCAGACAATTGATCACGGTGTCGTTGAATCTGTCATAAGGATTCGTGTTGTAAAACTTTGCTACTGATAAAACCCACCGATCATTTCTAAATTGAGACTCCCAAATTTAACCAAATAGTAACGATCAACTAATTAAATTAACCAACAAATTATTGTATTAACCAAAAAATCTTAACCTAAAGTACCTCCTATGAACCTATCTGAAATAAAACTTCTATCCGTTACCAAACTTGCACAAATGGCTAAAGATGCGGGCCTTGATGATGTCGCTCGAATGCGAAAGCAAGATATAATTTTCGCTATTTTAAAAGCGCATGCCAAAAGTGGTGAGGATATATTTGGCGATGGTGTGCTAGAAATTCTTCCGGATGGCTTTGGTTTCCTAAGAAACGCCAACTCATCTTATTTGGCTGGCCCTGATGATATCTATGTTTCGCCAAGCCAAATTCGACGCTTTAGTTTACGCACTGGTGACACCATTTCAGGCAAGATTAGACCTCCCAAACATGGCGAAAGGTATTTCGCGTTACTAAAAATCAGAGAAATCAATTTTGATAGCCCTGAGAATGCTAAAAATAAAATTCTGTTTGAAAATTTAACCCCGCTTCACCCAGATGAAAGAATGGTTATGGAGCGAGGAAATGGCTCGAGTGAAGATATTACTGCTCGAATTATTGATCTTGCGTCTCCGATTGGTAAAGGGCAACGTGGATTATTAGTTTCTCCGCCAAAAGCGGGTAAAACGATGATGATGCAAAACATTGCGCAATCAATCACCGCTAACCATCCGGACTGCCTGCTGATTGTGCTACTGATCGATGAACGGCCAGAAGAAGTAACCGAAATGGAACGTTCAGTTCGTGGAGAAGTCGTTGCATCAACCTTTGATGAGCCAGCCAGTCGACACGTGCAAGTGGCTGAAATGGTAATAGAAAAAGCGAAGCGACTGGTGGAGCATAAAAAAGATGTGATCATTTTGCTTGATTCTATTACGCGCTTGGCGCGAGCCTACAATACGGTTATTCCTTCGTCGGGCAAAGTACTCACGGGTGGTGTGGATGCCAATGCATTACAACGTCCTAAACGATTTTTTGGTGCGGCAAGAAATATTGAAGAGGGTGGCAGTTTAACCATTATAGCGACAGCACTGGTTGACACTGGCTCCAAAATGGATGAAGTGATTTACGAAGAATTTAAAGGGACTGGTAACTTAGAGCTGCACCTCGATCGCAAGATTGCTGAGAAACGAGTATTCCCAGCGATAAACTTTAATCGCAGTGGTACTCGTAAAGAAGATCTTTTAACCACTTCTGAAGAATTGCAAAAAATGTGGATACTAAGAAAGATACTTCATCCGATGCAAGAAATAGAAGCTATGGAGTTCTTAATCGATAAATTGGCCATGACCAAAACCAATGATGAATTCTTTAACTCAATGAAACAACGCGGTAAAAATTAACCATATTTTTACTGCTGTTTTAGTTAACAAGAGTCAGTGAGTTCAAACTATGATCCTCAACCCGTCAGTGAAATATAAAGATCTAAGAGATTTCATTGAGTTCCTTGAACAACAAGGGGATCTAAAACGGATCCAACATCCAGTCGATCCCAATCTTGAAATGACGGAGATTTCCGATCGCGTACTGCGAGCTGATGGCCCGGCACTGCTGTTTGAAAACCCCGTTGGATTTGAAACTCCGGTTTTAACAAATTTGTTTGGTTCGGCGCGACGCGTTTCCGCGGCCATGGGCTGCGAAGATGTGTCCGAATTAAGAGAGGTCGGAAAGTTGCTGGCCTTTTTAAAAGAGCCTGAACCACCCGCCGGTTTAAAGGATGCCTGGAATAAAGCACCATTGTTCAAGCAAGTTCTCAATATGGCGGCTAAAGAAGTCAAAAAACCGCTTTGCCAGTCAGTTGTCATTTCAGGTGATCAAGTCGACCTCGGTAAACTGCCTATTCAAACCTGTTGGCCTGGCGATGTTGCACCTTTAATTACCTGGGGTTTAGTGATTACTAAGGGGCCGCAAAAAAAGCGCCAAAACTTGGGTATCTATCGCCAGCAAGTGATTGCAAAAAACAAAGTTATTATGCGCTGGTTATCGCACCGTGGCGGCGCGTTAGACTTCAAAGAATGGCAACAGCAGCATCCCGGTGAACCATTCCCGGTTAGTGTTGCACTGGGGGCCGATCCGGCAACAATTTTAGCCGCAGTGACCCCGATCCCTGATCCCTTATCTGAATACGCCTTTGCAGGTTTGCTGCGCGGTGAAAAAACTAAGGTGGCCGATTGCTTATCCAATGATCTGCAAATTCCGGCTTCCGCTGAGTACGTACTAGAAGGGTTTATTTATCCCGACGAATTTGCCGATGAAGGCCCCTATGGCGATCATACTGGCTACTATAACGAGGTTGAGTCTTTCCCTGTTTTTACTGTGGAAAAAATCACACACCGCCCGGACCCGATTTATCATTCGACTTATACCGGTCGTCCGCCCGATGAACCGGCCGTATTAGGTGTCGCGCTAAATGAAGTGTTTATTCCATTACTGCAAAAACAGTATCCAGAAATAGTTGATTTTTACTTACCACCGGAAGGCTGTTCTTATCGAATGGCGGTGGTCAGTATAAAAAAACAATACCCAGGGCACGCAAAGCGGGTCATGATGGGGGTATGGAGTTATCTCAGGCAGTTTATGTATACCAAGTTTGTTTTGGTAACTGATGAAGATGTCAATGTTAGGAATTGGAACGACGTTATTTGGGCGTTGACCACACGGGTTGACCCTTCCAGAGACACTACTTTAATTGATAATACACCAATCGACTATTTAGATTTTGCCTCGCCAGTTTCTGGTTTAGGGTCTAAAATGGGAATCGATGCCACCAATAAATGGCCTGGAGAGACCGATCGCGAGTGGGGCGAGGCGATAGAGCGAGATCTTCAGGTTAAATCTAAAATTGACAAAATATGGAACGAGTTAGGCCTATGACGGAATTTGTTTGTAAAACCAAAGATGTGGTTCAGTTGAATGAGCAAATCCATCGAATTCGGATTGTGCCCAACGATGAGCGATTGTTTGACTTTAAGGGTGGTCAGTACATCGTACTGCATATGCCAGATGGCAAGCGCGTACCACTATCAATCGCAAGTGCCCCAGAAGAGCGCGGATTTATCGAGCTGCATGTTCGATTAGTCGAAGGTCATCCTCTCGCTACCGATATGATCGAGCTTTTTAAAACAGCCGATGAATTCAAATTGGAAGGTGCTTATGGTGGATGCTATTTAAATGACAGTGATCGTAATTTGGTGATTATTGCTGGTGGAACGGGCTTTTCACCAATGAAAAGCATGATTGAAAGTGCATTTGCCCAACAGACCAACCGAAAAATTGAACTTTACCTTGGCGCACAAGTGACTAGCGATTTGTACCAAGATGAGTTAATCAAATCTTGGGAACAACAGTACGAAAACTTTAGTTATACCCCTGTGATTTCCGGCGAAGACGAAAATTGGCATGGTGCAAGAGGTTTTCCTCACGAGCCTGCGATGGACTGTGACGAGCATGAATTGCACGCTAAGGATTATTATATTAGTGGCTCTGGCCCAATGGTTGCCGCAATTTATAAAGCGCTGGTCAGTAAAGGTGTTGATAAATCTCAGATCCACTCAGATATGTTAAATATCATGCGCGAAAAAGGCGAAATTGATTAGTCAATTTTGCCGATTCTTTATGTTAAAAGATAAAAGCTGGATAATTAAGTACAACGGCTGATCAATTTGTAAGGCTTCTGGTTTCGACTAATTAGCCAAAACCGTTCGCTCCTTGGCCCAATCTCTTAACGCTTGCACTTTTTCTGCCATAACAATTGAAATTGGTTTGGTCTGATTGAGAGCATCCACTACGGATTGAGAATTCATAGTGCTGCCGTCTCCGTATGCATGATAGAGCGCTGAAACCACCGCTTGCTCTATTTCGGAGCCGGTAAATCCTTCGCTCGCATCGGCCAGTGCTGAAAGATCGAAATTGCTGACATTTTGTTTTCGACGTGCTAAGTGAATGGCAAAAATATCTTGCCGGGCTTGGTGCTCTGGTAAATCAACAAAGAATATTTCATCCAGCCGGCCTTTACGCATTAATTCTGGTGGCAGCTTACTGATATCATTCGCAGTTGCCACTATAAACACTTGATGAGTATTTTCAGCCATCCAAGTTAACAGTGTTGCCAATAGTCGCTGCGACGTACCACCATCACTCTCACCGCTTGATAAGCCTTTTTCAATCTCGTCGAGCCAAAGTACACAGGGCGCCATCAACTCCGCCATTTTTAACGATTCTCTAAGATTCTTTTCGGTTTCGCCGTGGTACTTGTTATATAAAGTGCCAAAGTCCAAACGTAACAGTGCAAGTCCCCACATACCAGCGACCGCTTTGGCGGCGAGACTTTTGCCCCCACCTTGAATTCCCAAAAGCATCAAACCTTTGGGTGGATCAAGAGGAATATTTTGATCGAGAAAAACCGCCTTACGCTGCTGTAACCAACGCTTTAAGTTATTGAGTCCACCGACTTCAGAAAACTTTGAGGTTTCATATTCAAAACTGAGCACGCCATCCATGTCCAGTAACTCAAATTTAGCTCGGTTGACTTGGGGTAGCTCTTCTTCGGTGATTGCACCATCACTAATGACATTTCTGATCAAGGTACGAGCATCGGCAAAGGTCATTCCTTTAAGGTTTCTTACTAGTTTTTTGAGCGTTTCAGAATCAGTTTTTACTTTTTGACCATGGTGCGCTTTTGACCACACATTGGCTTCTTCCCGCACCAACTTTTCCAGTTGGGTTTCATTGGGGAGCGCGAGCTGAAATTTAGCAGAAAAGCGTTTTACTTCAGCCGGGAGTTCAATTTTATGAGAGACAAAGATCAGAGTATGGCTTTTAATATGATAATCAATGGCAATTTCCTTAATCAGGCGAACAATTTTAGGTTCGTTCTCAAAATAAGGGTGGAAGTCACATAAAATGAAAATGCCAGGCCTTTGCACAGACTTAATGTGCTTGAGCGCATTAAGAGGCTCTTTGCTGTCCTCTATTTCAGCTAAATCATGAGCTAGGTCAACGCGGGTGATTCCATCAACTCGGTCCCAGCCAAATACCGGCTTATTGAAATGAATAGCAAGTTGAGTAACAAGCTCCATTGCGCGATTTTCTTCATGAGTTTCAATGGTAATGATGGGGCTCTTGGATTTAACTAAGAGACGTAAATCATTTAATTCTGTCTGTCCACTCATGGGTACTTTCCAATTTTCTACTGCATTTAGTTCAAATCTTTGAAATAGGCGGGAGAGGACTCAGTCCATTGCTCTAAATCAATAACTGGAGGATAATAACTTAATACGATTGTTCAATTCTAGCAAATATCAACAAAATTAGAGATTACTATGTACCCTTCTTCTCCTCTCGATAGTTTAATTGGTGCAGCTGATAATGCATTGCGGACCCTATTTGGTGGATATCAGGTGACTGGCAGGGTTGATCCTTCTGCAAACACGCCCGAAGCTGATTTGACTGATTCAGAACGACGCCATGCCGCCGGTCTAATGAGAATAAACCATTGTGGTGAAGTGTGCGCACAAGCGCTCTATCAGGGGCAGGCCATGACCGCCAAGCTACCGCAAGTTCGGCAAAAAATGGAGCAAGCCGCGGCTGAAGAAAATGACCATTTACAGTGGTGTGCTGACAGGCTCAACAATTTGCAAAGCCACACCAGCGTATTAAACCCAATCTGGTATCTTAGCTCATTTTCTATCGGCGCAATCGCTGGCAAACTGGGTGATCAATGGAGTCTTGGGTTTGTTGCTGAAACGGAGCATCAAGTGGTAAAGCATTTACAATCTCATTTGGATTCGTTACCCGAAAAAGATAAAAAGAGCCGTGAAGTCATTCAGCAAATGGAAATTGATGAGCAACAGCATGCAGAAACTGCAATTGATGCAGGTGGTATAGCGTTGCCTGCGCCAGCTAAGCTGATGATGAAAGGTATGGCAAAGGTAATGACTAAAACGGTCTATTGGTTATAAGCTGTCAAAATTTGCATTGGGAGTCACATAACGGCCGTTCATTCGAATTCAAGCGTCCGTGGGGATACTAACCGTCACTTCAAATCCTCGCGGCTTAAGATTTCTCAGCAGTAATTCCCCTTGGTGAGCTTGTACCGCTTTTTTGGCGATAGATAAACCCAGTCCAACACCTCCCGATTTTCTTGAGCGGTCGAGCTGAGGGCGATAAAACGCATCACAGAGCTTGCCTAACTCTGGTTCGGAAACACCATCACCATCATCACTAATCACAATTGAAACGACAGATAGAGTGGAACCTTTATGTGCAAATCCTTCGTCGTAAGTGTGATTCGCGGGCTGAACTTTCGCTTCCACCGAAATTTGAGAGCTTGCATAGCGGAGCGCATTTCTTAATAAATTTTCAAGGCAACTTATTAGAAGGCCCTTATCGCCAATTAAATTAAGTGGTTCGACAATATCAGTATTAATAGTCAGCGACATACTGGTTGCTTCATATTCAACATCTTGAACGATGGAATGCAATAGTTCAGCCAGGTCGATTTTTTCAAATTGAGGCTCTATCACGATGCTGTCGACTCTAGAGTAGTCTAGAAGGCTCGATATCATTTGATTCATTCTGTCGGCTTCTAATTTAATTCGCGCCAACTCATCGCTTAAAACATCACGTTTTTTTTGGCTGGCGATACCTATGGCCAATTGAAGTCGTGCTAAGGGGGTTCGGAGTTCATGTGAAACATCCCCTAAAAGTCGATTCTTTGAAGCTATAATTGTGGCAAGATGATTCGCCATCTTTTCAAAATCACGCGCAAGATCACCAAATTCATCACTGCGAGAAGTTAAATTGTCGAGGCTACGTTTATTGTTTAAATCGTCTGACATCTCCGTAAACGCTTGTTGAAGCTTTTTGATCGGACGGGTGAAAAACCAAGCCATAAGAAAACTCAGTGGTATGCTAATTAAAAATGTAGAGATAATTAAATTTGTTGCAAACTCTTTAATAAAAAAGCCAAGATAGCCGCGACTTAAAAAAGAAAACTTCTGAGAAACATACAGTCGATAGTGATTTCCATTTTCGACAACTTCATTCCCTCCAAAATACAAAAAACGCTTTTTATAAACTGTCATAGGCTTATCTTCTTCAATGACTTGTTGGTGCAGCGCGAGTAACATCTTGGGGGTTCTCTTTCCAAAGTAGTCTTTGCCTGACTGATCTAACAGATAGGCGTTGCGCAAGAAGCGACGAGTCTTGCGATTAACTCGAGTGTTCGCTTGAAATAAGTAATCGAGCTTTTCTTGTATAGATGCGAGTTGATCTGAAAGGTGTGGTGGGAGTGTACGAAACTTAGAGCTTTCGCTATTAATTTGCGTTAAAAATAAATTAAACGAAAATACCGAAGCAAAGACTAACCAAAATCCAAATAAAATTTTCCAAAATAGTCTTAGTTTAAACACTGAAATTTTCTCTAAAGGTGATCATTTATTTGAGTAACTGGTAGCCGTTACCCCGGATGGTTTTTATTCGTTCTAAGCCATCCGGTCGCGTACCTAGCTTTTTTCTCAAGTTGCTTATGTGCATATCAATACTGCGATCAAACGCTTGCAGGTTTTTTCCCAATACTTGCCGGCTTAAAGTCTCGCGAGTGACCAATGTCCCGGCATTGAGCATCAACAACTCGAGAAAATCAAATTCGGTTGATGTCAGTTCAATTTGAGAATCATTAACCTTAACTTCTCGACTGGAATGCGACAAGGTCAAATCACCTAGATGGGTTTGTTGTTGCTGATGTGAATGGCTATCAAATTTCGTGGTGCGTCTGATTATTGCTCTTATGCGTGCCACTAACTCCCGAGGGTCACAGGGTTTAGCGACATAGTCATCGGCGCCCATTTCTAAACCGACTATTCGGTCAATTTTTTGATCTTTTGCTGTCAGCATTAATACCGGCAAATGACTCGCTTTTCTAATCTGAGTGAGGGTGTCAAAACCGTTTAGCTGAGGCATCATAACGTCAAGAATTAAAAGATCATAATTAGCGAGTTGCACCTTTTCTAACGCTTCCTGACCGTTGTGGCAAAGATCAACTTGCATCGCTTCGTTCTCAAGATATTCTTTGAGTAATTCACAAAGCTCAATGTCATCATCGGCAAGAAGTAGTTTCATAGTTCTAGTTTAGCATAGGCTATTGGCGCGTTAATATTTTGCGATGGCTCTTTACACAACCTTTACAAAGGCTATGCAGAACTTTACTCATTACGCGATATAGTAGTTCTCGAGGTTGATTTAAAAGGGCGTAGAGAGTTTTCTGCGGCAATATCATTTGTTATTAAAGAGAGGTACTACCCATGAAAAAAACATTCACTATATCAGCATTAGTTGTGGCTATCGGCGCCGCAAGTTTTAATATGCCAGTTCAAGCTGGTCCAGACCACCATCATCATAAGCATTCGCACAAAACTTACCATGGCGGGCCTTTTGAGCAACGAAAGCTTAATATGCGAAGGATGATGGCCGCATTTGCAAAGCTTGAACTGAGCGAGCAGCAGAAGACTGAGATCAAATCGTTAATCAAGCAAGGATTTCAAGCTGGTGCACCCAAACGAGAGGAAATTAGAACTCTTCGGGAGCAAATTCGGGATTTAAAACAGGCAGAAGTCATTGATGAGCAGTCATTAAGAAGTACAGCTATCAGCATCGCGAATTTAAGAACCGATTTAATGTTAGCGAATCTACAAAACCGAAAAAAGATAGAAGAACTATTGGATGATAACCAGTTAGAGAAATTACAAGCGATGAAAGAAAAACGTAAGCTGCGTCAAGCCAGTCGTTAAATAATCACTTTTTCTCAAAAATGACACGCCGATTGATTTTTATTGACTAAGAATCTGCTCTATCGGCCTAATTTGCTCTAGGCCGATATTTTGTTCTACCAATTGAGCAAAATCATCGGCGAGTCGTTCACTTTCTGCAAGCACCGTTTGCCAATAGTCAATTCGCTGCTGAGTTTCCATTTTAGTAAAGTCAGAACGATCTGAAATCTTTTGATAAGGTAGCCTCATAACGTGCTCCGGTGATGGTGTGATCAAGATGACGCGATCAAAATTTTTCAACTTAGCCCGACGATAACTAAGGTTCTTATCAAACCAGCCGGGTTTAATTTTAGGGAAAAAGTGAGGATACAAAACCAATCCTTGTTGACCAAAATCAATATCCAAATGATAGTCGATGATGCCACCATCTCTAAAGGTGCCGTTGGATACCCCTGGTATGTTCTTAATACCTCTTAAGATCAGTGGAATAGCACCTGAGGCCATCAGTACCGGATGAACCATTTCTTCAGTTAATATTCGGTGCTGAGTATGGTTTCCTGAATAGTTAAAAAAATGCTCGGCTTGCGGAGTCAGTCCAAGGCCAGAATGAAAAACAAAGCGTTCAAAAAATAACTTTAAATAACGGGCCGAAGCAGCGTTAAAGCTAGCCGCCGCAATCAGGCCGAGTAGTTGAACAATCCGATTGTCGGCTGCACCAATACCTCTCGCTCTTGCGACAATAAAATGGCTTTGTATAACGGGGTTATTCGCGATCTCTTTTGCCCCAGACTCACCCAAAACCTTACGCAATAAAATATCAGCTTTATCGCTTATTTCATCGGTCGATGGTCGCGCAGAATACTGTTCGTTAGAATAATATTTAGCCAGTCGACTAATAGCTGCAACGGGGTCAGTCTGCGCTAGACAAGCTAACCGCCATGACCCAGCCGATGAGCCAATGGTGTGCAAAAGTTCTTTTCGATGTTTAAAAAACTCGCCGAAAACGTATTTATCTAAGCCAAATAGAGTGAACCATTTAGGCCCCCCCGATGCACCCGCCATCACTTTTATTTGTTGACTGGTCAGCCCGTTTTTTTGGATCGCTTGCAGCGCGGTTTTACCAGCAAAGACAGAAATAGAGGATGGCATGTTGACCTATTTTGAATTTATTTTAATTAGGGTTAACCTTGGACCAGCATCAATCAGAAGCGATAGGTCAGATGACCACTAAAGCTACTCGCGTCAATAAAATCATCACAATCCGTTACACAATCGGCAACGAATCGATCACCTGTTTGTCCGACATAGTCGCCAACCGCTACGTGTTCAAAATCATAGGCTATGTCGGTATAGCGAAGACCAATGGTGGTATTTTCACTAACTCTATAATCGTACTGTATTGAGGCGCCAAGTGCATTTGAAAATCGATAAACGGCATGCATCTCAAAGCCACTTCCAGTCTCTTTGTAATCAAACTTAGGGTTGTAGTGAAAGCTTCCGCCTAAGCCAAAACGATGTCGCCCAAGGTTATAAAATCCAAGGAAGTCGACCACGGTGGTACGGAAGCTGGCGTATCCTTGTCCGCCCGAACCGTCGGTTAAATTACCCGTTATTTCATCGTACAGGTAACCAGCGGAGGCAGAAAAAGTTAAATTTTTGGCGACTGGAAATTCCGCGCCAAATGAGCCTCTGAAATAACCTCCAGCTTCTATTTTATCTCTATAAACTTGGTCACTGGCAACACCGTTATAGTTTCCTACCACTGCTACTTCAACACCGCTGTAGAAAAAATCGCCATTTCGAGCATATAGCGGAATATTTTCGGTGTTGTCGGTGCCTTTATGGAGTGCCACTTCCATAAAAAAACGAAACTCGTTTTCAAATTTTAATGGTTTTTTGGTTTGGTACTCTGAAGCGATGGATGTGTTTGTAGCAAAAATGCAAGCGATACCGACCAATATCGGTCGAATTTTAAATAGTTTTTTCACGGCTATCCCTATGGTTCAAACGGTTTTCTTGTTAAGGCTATTAGTTTAGTCGGGGTAAGGCTTTTTGTCATGGAAAAAGGCTATTTTATGTGAACTTTGCCTCCATCCTAAAGCTAGTTTAAGGGACATTGGAGCAATCATCTTGGGTAAATAGCCGTTTAGGGTATTAATTAATCGAAGCAATCGAAACACGCTGGTTATCTTCAAGCCGCAGCGCGGTCAATTTACCGCCCCACACGCAGCCAGTATCGACAGCCTGGGCAAACGGTCTGGTTGTTTTTCCTTGCAATGCCGCCCAATGCCCAAAGACTATTTGGTGAGTTAAGGATTTGTGCACAAGTTCAAACCAAGGTACAAGGCCATCAGGTTGTTGACCGAGCGGGCCTTTGGCTTGCAGTTGAACACGCCCATCAGCATGGCAATAGCGCATGCGGGTTAACACATTGGTAATAAAACGTAGCCGCTTGGTCCCTTGATAATGAGATTGCCATGCCTCTGGTTGGTTACCATACATGGCTAGGTAAAACTGATATCGAGCGGCCGATTGCAATACCTCGGAAACCTCTGCCGCATAGTCGAGAGCCTGCTCAACTGACCAGCCCGGCAATATGCCCGCATGGACAATCAGGGTGTTAAACTTTTTCAAGTGAATTGCCAGTGGTTGCCTGCTGAGCCATTGAATGATGGCATCTTTGCGCCTTGACTCAAGGATGTCATTAAAAGTGTCTTTAGGGTGAGGATTTTGGCAATGATGTGCGACCGCAAGAAAATGGAGGTCATGATTTCCCAGCACGCAATGGATCGCTTTTTGATACCGCAGAACATAATCCATGGTCGCTAGCGATTCGGGTCCGCGATTTATTAAATCACCCGCTAGGTATAATCGATCCCGATTGGGATTGAATTTGATTTTATTGAGAAGCTTTCGAAAACTCTGGTAACATCCTTGGATATCACCGATGACGTATGTAGACATAGTTTTTATTTGAGTATTGACAAGGCATTACTTATGAATAGACAGCATCCTAAACTAGTTGTAATTACCGGCGCAAGTTCTGGCTTTGGTAAAGCCTGCGCTGAGCGGTTTGTGCAAGAAGGCTGGTTAGTAATCGCGGCTGCACGCCGTACCTCTCGACTCGAATCGTTACAACTCGCGCTTGGTAAAGACAATTGTATTATTCAAACCTTAGATGTGACTTGCAGCCAATCAATTGAGCAGTTTGCTCAGTTTGTTCTTGGTTTATCACAGCCGGTGGATCTATTAGTCAACAACGCTGGTTTGGCGCTCGGCCTATCTCCCGCTCATCAAGCCGATTTAAATGATTGGCAAACTATGATTGAAACCAACGTCCTTGGCTTAGCAAGAATGACCCGTGCCATTTTACCGCATATGGTTGAAAACAAATCGGGCCATATCATCAACATTGGTTCGATTGCTGGTAGCTACCCCTATCCGGGAGGGAATTGTTATGGGGCCACCAAAGCTTTTGTTGAACAGTTTAGCTTAAATCTGAGAGCTGATTTATCCGGAACAGGGGTCAGAGTCACCAATATTGAGCCTGGGTTAGCCGAAACGGAGTTCTCGGAAGTCCGGTTTGCTGGGGATAAACAAAAAGCCGCAGCTATTTATCGCGGGCTACAACCCTTGGTTGCTAAGGACATCGCAGAAAGTATTTATTGGTGTGCCTCGCAACCGGCTCATGTCAACATTAATCGGCTAGAAATTATGCCAACTTGCCAAGCTTTTTCAGCACTTTCCATTGCCAAATAATGACTTTGTGGGAACTTTGTTGTGAGCAAAACGTCTACCAACGACAAGCTTGCCCTAATGGTTAAGCATAGGTTCATCCGCGTTAAAGCAAGATGGCCCGATTAGCAGTAATTTGATTGGAAGGAATAAAGTGATGTTAAAGCCAACGATTTTAGTTTTGGTAACTAGTTTGTTATTAGGTAGTTTTGATGTTGCCGCTAAACGCAAACCCAAAAAACAATATTTTAGCCAAACTGAACTCGACCTTTCTTTTGACCCAACCCACCCAATTTTAACCGCTAATTTTTTGCCGGGTGAGCATAAAGAACTATTAATAATGGGAGAAAATGAAGCCAATCAAAAAGTAGTGTCGATTTTCTCTTGGCAAGAGCAGCCACAAAAGTATGTCGAAATGCCTGCAATCGTTTTACCGGATACCGCAGTTGCATTCGATTTGCTGACTAATCAGAAAGGTGTCGACGAGCTAGTACTGCTCAGCGCCCAAGGGGTCAGCCTTTTGAACTTTGAAAATGGGTTAATCAAACCTTTGGCAAGTGTTGATTCTATTTTTCTAAACCCTAATCCTCAGTTTATTGCAGCGAAGAAGTTGGTCAGTGATTTAAATGGTGACAAGCTTGATGATTTAATGATTACCGACTTTTCTCGTCAGACTATTTTTGTCCAACAAAAAAACGGTGAGTTTGAAGTTGTTAATTTGCCAATTAAGGCACTCGTGGACATGAGTCAAAATGAGATCGCATTTTCTGAGCCGCGGATTTTTAATATTGATGTTAATTTTGATCAACGTAAAGACATTGTGCTAATTGATGATAATCAAATGGTTACATTTGAACAAACAGAGGACGGTCTATTTAGTTCTATATCAAATATTATTGCACTGCCTAATCAGGTCAGTGCATTACCTTGGTGGTCAATTCGTGGTGCTGATGGTGAGTCAGTGGATCAAAGTCAGCTAGAGCACCGAATGGTGGAAACCATCGAAGACATTAATGGTGATGGCATTAGTGACTTGATGGTGAAGCAAACGCAAAGCTCCGGTGTGTTAGACCGACAAAATAATTACGAAATATATTATGGCAAGAATGAAAAGGGCAGTCTGACTTTTAGTTCCGAAGTCGATACACGAATTGCCGCAGAAGGTACCCTTTCTGGATTAGAAATTATTGATGTGAACGGCGACCAGCGCAAGGAGATATTGGTTTCTTCATTCGATATTGGTGTATCACAAATTATTGGTGCATTAATGTCGGGTAGCATCGATCAAGATGTCTACCTCTTTACCCTTGATGCTGAAGACAAATTTAATCCAGAGCCACTTTTCTCTGAAGAAGTTGACCTTAATTTTAGCTTATCATCAGGGCGCTCTGGCCAACCTGTGATTTTGTCATCAGACTTAGACGGTGATGGGTTAAACGAGATGCTATTGTCTGCTAACGAAGAGAGGTTGGCCATCTATCGAGGCAAATCGAATGAAGAAATGTTTGAATCACGGGCCAAGCGCCATCGACTAGCGCTGCCACAGGATGGATCGATGTTATCTGCCAGCGACCTCAATAATGATCAAAAGGAGGAAGTCATTGTTCGTTATGGAAAGCAAGATGACGTTGAGCTAAGGCGTAAAGTTATTATACTTACAGCGAAAGCAAGCGCTAACTAACTTAACCTGCAAAATAACTCGGCCCAACCCCTGCAAGCAAGCTATACTTTATAGATAGTTTTTTGTGGGTGATTTTGCTATCAAATCAATGTCAGGTGTAATCGTAAAAGAAAAGGTTAATGTGGCAAACCTGCAAGTCGGGATGTACGTTTGCGAGCTTGACCGGCCTTGGCTGGAGTCTCCCTATCCGTTACAAGGCTTTTACATTCGCTCGGCAGAAGAAATCGACGACTTAAATCAATATTGTAGCTTTGTTTACATCGACGTAAAAAAGACCTTAGAAAACAATAGCCCGTTAAGCCATCACAAAGCGTCGGAGTTTTCTGATAGAGATAAGCTGCTTATCAATCATACTAATTATGCCGACTCGAGGCCGATGGAAGCGGAGCTTCCGGATGCATCCGCAAGTTTTGATGACTTTTCCTTAAATACTGAACAATTAGTAAAACAGCTTAAGCATGGTCAGACTCTGGATATTAAAAAGTTCAAAAAGTCGACCAAACAAATGGTTGAGAGTGTAATTCGAAATCCTGATGCGATTTTGTGGCTCTCTCGACTTAAGCAAAATGATGATTATTTGTATCAACATTCTGTCCGCTGCTCTGTGCTAGCGGTGGCTTTTGGACGTCAACTGGGGCTATCAACTAATAAGTTAAACAGCTTGGCATTGGGGGCGGCGTTAATGGACGTTGGTAAATTAAAACTGCCTAAAACGTTACTAAATCGCCCAGGCAAGCTATGCGATGATGAATTTGAAATGATCCGCGATCACGTTAGATTAAGCTTGAATATGATCGCCAAAAATAGCCATTTAAGTAAAGATGTTTATGATCTAATCGCACATCATCATGAGCGAGTTAACGGCAAGGGGTACCCAAATGGACTGCGTGGCAATGATATTCCACTGTTTGGTCGAATCGCCGCAATTGTAGATTGTTATGATGCGATTTCCTCAAATCGTGCCTATGCAAAAGCAATCTCTCCCGCGGAAGCTGTCCGTAAGCTTTACGAATGGCGAGATGTTGATTTTCACGCGGCGTTAGTCGAGGTATTTATTCAAGCGTTGGGAATCTATCCCGCAGGTTCTATGGTTGAGTTGTCTACAGGTGAGGTTGGTGTCGTCATGTCTGAGTACAGGGCGCGACGCTTACGCCCGAGAGTGATGCTTATTTTGGATTGTGATAAGCGATTATTAGACGAGTTTCCTACCATCGATCTTTACCAAGTCACCGTTGATGAACAGGGCCAGGAAGTAAATATTAAACAAAGTCTCGAACCAGGATCTTACGGCGTCAACCCAAGTGAACTCTTGTTAGGGTAACAACAAATTGAAGCTTTCAATTCAAAATACCAAAGAGCGCCTGGCGGTCTATCAATTCCTACAAGACTACATTGAAAACGCAGCTTCCGAACAACGCCAGGTTGGACTTTTGCTCATCAAGCTTCAAGAGTTTACCGACTTGGAAGCGGTGGTTGGTTTTGAGTCCCTTGAATTAATATCTAAGCGAGTTCAAGCGCGGCTATTAGCGATATCTAAAGAGCATCAATCTGTGGTCCAGTTATCCTTGGATCTGTTTATCGTACTGATTCCCAAAATGCTCAATGCTGGACATTTAAAAATTGTCGCCGAATCCCTCAGTCGAACGATTCGTAAACCCATTGCAGTAGAGAATGAAAATATAGAACTGAAACCTTCCATCGGAATTTCTTCGGCAGAAGACAGCGAAAATAGTGGTCGAATTATTTATGAAAATGCGCTGATTGCATTGCAGCGAGGGGGGCGACAAAAAGAGTTTTGCACCATCTATGAACAATCCTATCGAGATCAAATCAAACGCGATTGGGATATCAAAAAAGATATTGAAATTGCAATTAGAGATAATCAGTTTGAGTTATATTTTCAACCGAAAATTCAACTCGACGCTATGGTGGTAACAGGCGGTGAAGCTTTAATACGCTGGAATCATCCAACCCATGGTTTAATCTCCCCGGCTAGTTTTATTCCGCTCTCCGAAGAGTCGGGACAAGTTCAACTGATTACTAGCTGGGTGGTTAAGTCAGCTATTCAACATCTCAGTGAAATTCTTCAACTCTATCCTAAATTCAATCTGTCGATTAATATTTCAGTTAACAATTTAACCACTCCAGATTTAGTTTTTCTTATTCAGGATTCGCTTTCTATTTGGAACGTGCCGGCAGAGCGATTAACTGTGGAAATTACCGAAACAGCGATAATGAGTGATGAACGTTCCGCGTTAGAACAGCTAGAAAAAATCAGAGCGATGGGTGTAAAGATTTCGATTGATGACTTTGGTACTGGATATTCTTCGTTAGCTTATTTTAAACACATTCCTGCTCACGAATTAAAAGTCGATCGTAGCTTTATTGAAAACATTCTCATTGAGCCGCAAGATCGTAGTATTGTCGCTTTGATTATATTTTTAGCTAAACAGTTTGAATTAAAAGTGGTTGCGGAGGGCGTCGAGACAAAGTCCTCAGTTTCGGAAATTTGCAAGCTTCAGTGTGACTATGCGCAAGGATTTTATTTTTCTAAACCGTTACCCTTTAAAGAGTTCATCGCTTGGATAGAAGATTTCTAATATCGCTAAGTGCAATTTGAGGTCACACAATGGATACCTTATACATTACCGGTGCAGGTGTTAGTTCAGAAAGTGGTATACCCACTTTTAGAGGGGAGGATGGTTATTGGACCATTGGTAGCGCTAATTATACCCCACAAGAAATGGCTACTCGAAGAATGTATCAGGATAATCCGGCTCAGTTTTTAAGTTGGTACTACCATCGCTTCGCAACCTATCGACACCATGGTGCGAACTCCGTTCATCATTGGCTCGCAGATAAGAATTTAATTACTCAAAATATTGATGGTCTCGATGGAAAGGCGGGCAACCAAAACTATATTGCCATTCATGGAAGGCTTGATCAAATGACTCTGTTTCATCATCAAGGTGATGATGTGGAAGTGATGCAGGCGCCTTGGGATGATGTTGACCCTGCGCTTGATGATTGCGATTTAGAAAAGCAGCTGCTTGAATTATTCCGAATCGATGAACATCCCCTGCTGGATTATTCATATAAACCATTCGTTCTGCTTTTTGATGAATACTATACTGATCTCTATCGTATTAGTGAGGCGCAACAACGTATGGAAGCGGCACGAAAAATCGTATTTATGGGAACCTCATTTAGTGTCAACATCACCCAAATGGCACTGCAAACCGCAGCTGCTAATCGAATACCCATCGAAATAGTCGACCCTGAGCCAGTTAATATTGGCTATGAACTAGCGACTTATTTTCCCATGAAAGCCTCAGAGTATATTGCAGATCGCACCTAACCCTAAGGAATAGTGGACTACCCACTGACGTTGTAAAAACGTGAATCAAGTCTCATTGTAATCACATTGGCAGGGTTACGTGGCCCACTGTTTAGTTTTTGTTCAGCTAGCCCGGTGTAAATTAATCATGACTAACCCACACCGGAGAGCACAAAAATGAATAACGCAATGATTAAAATTTTCACGCTAACTAGTTTGATCGTTACAACCTCGGCATTTGCAGACACCAAAAAAGAGCTGGATAAATCTACCCCGCAAATCGCTCAAACAAGCGCCCCCCAATCGAGCACTAAGGCGAAAGCATTTAGCAAAAGACTTGATAAAGCATCACCCAAGTCGAGTAACCCTTTACACAAGCCACAAGCAACTCAGAAGACTAATCCAATGCATAAAACGAGCGGGTCAAGTGTATCGCCTAAAGATATAACCAGCGGTAAGTCGACTGGAAAAAGAGGTCACGAAAAGGGTAGCGGAATGGCAACAGGCAAACGAACTCACGAAAAAGGGGCGGGTAGAACGACCGGTGTTCGTCAGCATCAACCCAAAAAATAGTTCGAACGGTTTTTAACAAAGGCTCTGGTGAACGCTAAACCTGTCATCATCAAAACAGGTTTAGGCTCGCCAGAAAATGTTCCGATCATGGTTTTAACTTTTGATCATGTGTAATTTTCATTCCAGTTTTATTTCAAGTTCCTTATAGTTTTTCTCATCGAGAGTTGACAGAATTTAACCGTTTTAAACGACCAAGTTAACCTTAATAAGGTTATTGGTATGTATAAACCTTGGTTAAGCGCGAGATTGCGGGATTAGCAAGCTACTTATGATAGGATTGTCTAAGTTGCACGTTCGATTCGAGTTTTATCGAACATAACAAACACACCTAAAAAGGAAACTCGCTGATGTCTAATGGAAAAAGTATTCCCCTAACAATAGTTTTAGTACTGATAGCCTCATTTTTAATCACGCAAGCCCACGCAGAATCAGATGGTCAAATGACACCTGAAAAAATGCACCAAGTTATAAGCAATTACGCTGATAAAGCAAAAATTCAAGGTAATGTGATTGCATTTGAATATCAAAAAGTTCCACTCTACTGTGTTTGGGATGCCAATGCTGATCGAATGCGGATGTTAAGTCCGATTGCTAATCGGTCTGATGTGACGGATGAAATGATGGATACTGCCATGCAGGCGAACTACCACACCGTTTTAGATGCGAGATATGCGTTGGGAGACGGGGTTATTTATGCCGCGTTTATTCATCCTCTCTCATCAATCACAAAAGGTGAATTAGAGTCAGCAATTAGACAAGTTGCAACAGCCGCGGCTACTTTTGGCAGCAGTTACTCAAGCGGCGAATTAGTGTTTCCTAGTAACAATGAAAACAAAGCTAAGAGTGGTCAAGGCAAATCAATGTAGCTCGGATTGATTTACATCAAAATTTAAGATTGCACATTTGATATAATAGGCTCATCAACAAGATTACCGATAAAAAGCGGAATGAAAATAGTGTTCCTTTGATTAGCGAATGATTGCCGAGTATTTGCTTGGCTATCAAAGTGACTATAAGTGACTAATATCAGCGAGGGCAAAGCGTATGAATGAAATTAATAAGATTTTAGTTGATCTTGATCCAACTCAAACACAACAGCCAGCCTTAAAGCGAGGCATTTATCTTGCCAAACAATTTGATGCCACATTAACCTTGTTCTTGGTAGTATACAATCGAGGATTAGTTTCAAATTTATTTTTTGATTCGGAACAACTTGAAGCAGCGAAAAAAGGTTATGTTAATAGCCAAAAAAAATGGGTAGAGAGTTTCCTTAGCGAAGCCGTGGAACAAGGCGTAAAAGTTGATATTGATGTAGTTTGGGCTAAACCAATTTATGAAGCCATCAACCAAAAAGCTGAGCAAGGTCAATATGACTTAGTCATTAAATCAACTCATAATCACCCCACGATAAATAAAATTTTCTTTACCCCCAATGATTGGCAACTTCTAAAAACTTGCAAAAAACCGCTGATTTTGGCAAAAGATAATAATGTCACGAACTATCAACACATAATGGCAGCGATTGACCCAAGTAACCGCCATAATCATTCCGAGCAACTCGATCCGACGATTCTAGCAAGCGCCAAATCATTTGCAGCCAAACTTAACGCAACGCCACACGCCACTCATTGTTATGATCCCATTGCACTACAAATGTGGACTGATATTGGCGTGGGTATGGGGGTGGGTATGGGCCCTGCAGATTTTAGTATTGGACAAGAAAACTATGACCAATATATCGAACAGCTCAAAAGAGATAATCAAGAGTCATTTAATCGTGCAATTGCAGCCGCAACTTTCCCAAGCGATCATCTTCATTTGGAAG
This sequence comes from Kangiellaceae bacterium, assembly GCA_965230525.1. Lineage (GTDB taxonomy): Bacteria > Pseudomonadota > Gammaproteobacteria > Enterobacterales > Kangiellaceae. Next base: position 349,876 of record OZ246008.1, on the reverse strand, counting down.
AGGGATACCCTGAACAAGTTTTGCCTAAATTAGCGGACAAAGAAAACATCGATCTTTTGGTGATGGGAACCAGTTACCATTCAGGGTTAATCGGAAGTACCGTGGAGAAGATTTTGGATGACGTGAGGTGTGATATTTTGGCGGTAAAAGCTTAACTAAAAAGCACGGCTTAAGAAGCGCGAAAAAACTGTATTTGTCGGTAATAAAACAGGCGGCGTACTAAGAACCTCTGGTTGATTACAACCAGAGGTTTCATTTTTTATTTTTTTAGGCTTTTATAAACTTGTCGAGTCATTCTCTCAGTCGTAATAAATCCCCAATTCCACTTGTCATGAAATTTCTTGAGTGGATTCATTTTTACAACTTTATCCTCGGATAAGCCATCTTTGATTGCTTTGGAAATAAGTTTTTTGCTTTCAATAAGCATATCAACCGCGGCTTTGAGATCCGCTTTTTTTGCTAAGGGCCCATGCCCAGGAATAATTTTGGTATTTTCATCACTCAACGAAAGTATCGTCTTTTGAGCTTTGATATAGCCGTCAACGCTTCCACCATTGTCAATATCGATATAAGGAAACATACCGTTGAAAAAAGTATCGCCTGTATGAAAGATGTTGGCGTTTTTGTAGTGAATTACCGCATCGCCATCAGTATGGGCATGTTCTACGTGAAAGATTCGAGCATCTTCGCCGTTTAAATGAAAGCTCATAGAATGAGAAAAAGTAATCACTGGTAAGGCATTTTTGGGAGCTTTAACTCTGCCCTTTGGCGTCGCAATCCCTTTGGTGAGCATATTAATACGTAAATTGTCATGAGCAACAATGCGAGTACCATCTTTGCCCATCGACTCATTATTGCCAGTGTGATCACCGTGAACATGGGTATTAATTAAAAAATCGACTGGTTTGTCGGTAATTGCCGCAACTGCTTTTTTCATTTTATCAAGTAATGGTGGCATAGAATCATCTATCATCACCACGCCATCATCACCAATTGAAAGCCCAATATTGCCGCCAGTGAAGCCTCCAACTCCGCTAATCATGTAGATTCCAGGAGCGACTTCTTGTGATTTGAAGTTAAGTTCAGGTTTTTTTTCTTGTGCCGAAGGTGCAAAACAAAACAATGAAAGTATTAGAGTTGTTAGATACTTATTAATTTTATTCATTCATTTTCTCCTAGGGGATTAAAGGACCAAACCACTCGTTACGTGTCTTGCTTGGCTAATCAAGTATATGATAGCCCTAGAAGGTAACACCGAGAGTCGCGCGTTTCAACACGTGTGGCTGTCGATTTTGATTGAAATTTTTACCTCTAGGGTCGAAATTAAGTCAAAACAGCTTGACATAATATGTCGAGGGTTGATACGCTATGTGACATATTATGTCAAAAGACAAAAACAGATAGAGATGCAAAGGAGAAGCTAATGCAAGACCTTCAGGAACTATCCAATCGAATCGCAGGTTTTGAATACAAGGGACACCAGTTTAATTGCCTTACCATTGAAGGTGAGTACAACGTTTTAAGAGTGGAAGTTTCAGATCTAGAAGAAATGCCGATCTTTTTAACAATTACTGAAACCCAAATCTTGTGTATCTCATACTTATTTAATATGGAAGAGATTCATCAAAATAAAACGGTAGAATTAAACCAATACTTATTAGAACTCAGTGTTCCGATGCCACTCAGTGCATTTGCCATCGTCGATGATTACTATGCAATTTTTGGTGCGCTGTCATGCGGTTCAACAATAGAGAGCATAGCCGATGAGCTAGTGACCTTAGCGGCCAATGCGGTTGATAGCCTGCAAGCATTAGAAGAATTCATAAAATAGCAAATGGAAGTAGATTTATTTAGTTAAGAATTAATTTTAAACAGGAGAGTAAGAAATGAACATAGTGACAAAGCTATTAACAGCGATTAGAGGAAGTGCGCGAGAAATTGGTGAAGCGGTTGTAGATACTCAATCATTGCGAATTTTTGAACAAGAAATTCACGACTCTAAAGCAAACTTGGAATTAGCCAAAAAGGGCTTAACGGAAGTTGTTGCCAAAAAAATGGCAGTTGAAAGAAGAATAGAATCAACTAAGGCAGAAATTGCGGAGAATGAAGGATACGCTATTAAAGCGCTTGAAAAAGACGATGAAGCGCTGGCATTGCAGGTGGCGGAAAAGATCGCTGGATTAGAAGCAAACTTAGAAGAGAAAAACATTGAACTAGCAAGTTATAGCCAAAATACTGAAATTTTAAAGTCCCAGATCAAAGAAGCTGAAAAGATCATTGCTGAACACGAACGAGAATTGGCAATGGTCAAAACTCGCGAGTCAGTTCAAAATGCTACTAAATCTGTTACCCAAACAGTCACAGCTAATGATTCTGCGATAGGATCTGCAAGAGAGTCTCTTGAGCGAATTAAGCAAAAGCAGCAGAGTGAGCAGGATAAGCTAGAAGCCAGTATTCAATTGAAGAAAGACATTGAAGGCGATGATTTGGAGCAAAAGCTTAAAGCGTCAGGAATTAAACAAGACAAACATACCGCTGAAGATGTCTTAGCAAGATTGAAGAAAAAATAGCAATGGGGCGAAGAAACTCGCCTTCATCTTAGTTAACGACAATGCAGTTGTGACTTGCAAGAGCAAATTATGAAATCGAAACAGCCTGAACGCTGGAAAAAAGAGAGTAAAGCGGTTAAAGCAACCCAAATTGCCTTCGATATATCGACCGAAGCGCAAAAGCGGTTGAAGTTAACCGCCATTCAAAATGACCTCTCGCCATCGGATCAAATGAGGAAGATTCTAGGTCTACCTAGCAAAAAGCCAGTTCGACCGAGGTTGACGATTTCATTGTCGGAAGAGGATTACTTGATTTTGGCTGAGCACTATAAGGTTGACCCAGAGGACAAATTAGCAATAAAAGAAAGAGCCGCCAAAGAAATCATCAATTTTGTTATGAAGGATTAGCTGTATCGAGCCGCTTCTTGCATCGGGGAAGTTAAAGCGTGAACTAGTGGCAGTCTAGCTAAAACTCGTTTAGCATAACCAATGTTTATTAATGGAATAAACTTCGGGATTGAACAACTAGAGTCAAAACAAAGCACTAAAGCAAAGACGGTCGTTTTGGCAAATAGAAAAAATAAAGACATGGACTAGATATGGACGCATTCTTACTTAATATAAGCAGTTATCCAACTATCATCTTTTCAGTTGGGTTAGTTGTGATCTGTGGATTTTGGCTGCTTTCCTTGATTGGGCTGTTCGATGCTGATGCTTTCGATGTCGGTATTGACTTAGAAATTGAAACTGACTTAGACGTTTCTCAAGTAGGTGGTGTCGCAGGCTTACTAACAACTCTTGGACTTACCGGAGTTCCTATAACGGTTGTGCTCAGTTTACTTATTCTAAATAGCTGGTTCATATGCTATTTTGCATCCTCTTTAGTACCTAATTTTCCAGAGCTCATTAGCCTCATCCAGTTTGCTATTAATACCGGTATTGCAGTTCTAAGTTTGATGCTTGCCATTCCTATTACAGCCACCATGATCAAGCCATTAAAAGGCCTGTTCAAGCGAATTCACCAAGAACCCCTTAGAGTCTCACTACTTGGAAGTCTTTGCAAAATTAGATCATCTCGGGCCGATAACACTTTTGGTCAAGCGGAGGCTGAGCATTATGGCGCAAGTCTAATCGTTAAGGTAAAAACAAGCGGCGATCTTACCCTGAAAACAGGTGATGTTGCTGTCATCATCGAACATGATGAGACCGACAACTCATATCTTGTAGTCACCCAAGAAGAATTCAATCAGCAGCAGGGATAGGAAATATTTAACAATGTCGTTCGTTGAGAATCAGAACGACTTTAAAGTATCAAAAAATTAAAACACAAATCAAAAATCAAGAAACCAAACAATACTTTTCAAATTAGGAGAAAGTTTAACATGGAAACCTTAATGCCAATTCTAACCTATGGCGGGTTTATTCTTTTAGGGATCTTTGCACTGGCATTTATGTTTAGTGCTTTTTACAAAAAGGTTCCTCAAGGTTACGCGCTAATTGTAAATGATATGTCATCCAAACCAAAGGTACACTTTACTGGTGGCATGGTATTGCCGGTAATACACAAAATGGAAGTGATGAAAATATCATTAATCACTCTTGAAATTGACCGGCGAGCGAATGACGGATTGATTTGTAAGGACAATCTCCGTGCTGATATAACGGTTGCATTTTACTTAAGAGTAAACGAAACACCGGAAGATGTGTTGAGAGTAGCAAAATCAATTGGTGTTGACAGAGCATCTGATAAAACAGCGGTAAATGAATTGTTTAATGCGAAATTCTCCGAAGCATTGAAAACCGTCGGAAAAAATATGATGTTTCTTGATCTATTCGAGAACAGAATTCAATTTAGAGAGAAGATTATTGAAGTTATCGGTGAAGACATGAATGGTTATGTTCTCGAAGATGTCGCAATTGACTACCTAGAACAAACGCCTAAGTCAAAACTCGACCCAACCAATATTCTGGATTCTCAAGGTATTAAAAAAATCACTGAAATTACAGCTGCTCAAAATGTCGAAACCAATCGTTTGGAAAAAGACGAGAGTTTAGCCATAACGAAGAAGAATGTTGAAACAAAAGAAGCAATGTTAGCTCTCGAGCGTCAGGAAGTAGATGCTGAGTCAAAGCAAAAACGAGAAATTGAAACAGTAAGAGCAAGAGAAGAGGCTGAAACTAAAAAGGTTCAAGAAGAAGAACGCTTGAAAGCTGAGCAGGCTTCTATCGAAACCGATGAGCAACTTGCTATTCGAGACCAAGTAAAGTTGCGTCAAATCGAAGTGGCTGAACAGAATCGTGAGAAAGCCGTCATTATCGAGAAAGAGCGAGTAATTAAGGCGCAACAGATGGAGTCTGTTAATCGTGAGCGAGAAGTTGATTTGTCTATTATCGATAAAGACAAAGCCCTGGAAGAAGAAAAGAAAATCATTGCACAAACTATCAGTGAAAGAATTGCGGTAGAAAAGAAAGTTGCTGAAGAAGAAGAGCGAATTAAGGAAGTTCAAGAAGTTTCTGAAGCGGATCGTCTTAAGCAAGTTAAGATCTTGGCGGCTGAAGCTGCGGCTCAAGAGAGCTTAGTACAAATGGTTAAACAAGCGGAAGCGGAAGAGCAAAAAGCAGTTCACAAATCTCGCGAGATTAATTTAATTGCACAAGCAGAGTTGGAAGCTTCATCGAAGAAGTCAGAAGCAGAAAAGAAAATTGCTGAAGGACATCAAGCGACCGTTGCAGCTGGTGGGCTAGCCGATGCACAAGTATTAATTGCAAAAGCCGACGCTCTTGAAAAAGAAGGATTAGCTGAAGCCAGAGTTCAAGAAGCCAAAGCTGATTCATTGAAGAAAGAAGGTATCGCTGAGGCAATTGTACTAGAAGAGAAGCTAACTGCTGAAGCGCGCGGTCAGGAAGAGCTAGGTAAAGCAGAAGCGGTTGCTACTAAAGAAATTGGTATTAGTACTGCAGAAGTATTAAGAGAAAAAGGTAAAGCAGAAGCGGATGCCTTAGTCGATAAGTTTGCTGCCATGAATAACATGGATACTTCATCAAGAGAGTTTGAAGAATTTAGATTGAATTTAGAATATCAACTGAAAGAAGTGTTAGCGTCGATTGAAGCGAATAAGGAAATCTCAAGCGATCAAGCGAACGTATTAGGAGCAGCCCTTAAAAGTGCCAACATCGATATCGTTGGTGGTCAAGGCGACTACTTTGACAAATTAGCCAAAGGTATGGGCGCGGGTAATGCGGTGAATGGATTTATGGAAAAAAGCCCTGTCATACAAGCATTAATGGAAAAACTATTGGGTGGTGCGAGTGCTCCTCAAATTGAGTCTAATGGAGCTAGCGATAAAGATCTAAGTTAGTTGAGTTATTCGCTAATTAGAGTTTATTGATAGACCTCACTCTCCACGTTTTGGAGAGTGGTAACTCAATTGATTAAAAGGGAGATATTCGTGAGCCAGCCTAACAATAAAGTAGAGCAAGCGGTTTCTGAAGGCGGAGCGTATGACATTATACGCCAGCGCCTAGAGGAACAAGGCCGTAAGCTTGATACTCAAATAGCTGAAATTAATCAAGCTAGGCAGCGTGAATTTGGCAGCACCGAAATGAAAGTGCTAGGCCGAATGCGTTTAAGGACGGAAAACAACTGCCAAGCGAAAGATTTGGTGATTGTTGGCAACCAAGTGTTATTTGGTTACAACGTTTTTATTGGTTTGAAAAAGGAAACTCAAATCAGTGATGTATTATCGTTATACAGCTTGTCTGAATCCGATGGTCAATTCGAATTACGTAGCGTTCCTAGTAAAGATTCTTTTTTGGCCGATGCTCGATTTCAAACAGAATTTAAAGAACTTTATACCTATTATAAAAATGCCTCTTTATCGCAACTAGTTGTCAAAGACGGACGGTTACTTGCAGCGTTTAGTATTGGGGAAAAATTATCCGATGTTCGAGTCTTTCGTTGGCAAATTTCATCTGATGGTTCTAAATTAGATTATATTGATAATCGTGGAGAGCGTGATCTAAAACTTCCATCGAGCCATGACTTCGAATGGGTAGAGTGTACCCGTGATGATGTGGTTGATGGACGTAATCCGCACATTAATATCGTTGATACCTTATTTGTTGACAGTTCGCGCGGTGATATCACTATAAAGATCGAAGATAACACCAATGTTGGCTTAGGAATTTATTCTGAACCGGTTGCTAACGAAACTCAGTCTCTCGATGATGGCGATTTCTTTTACGCTGATTTGGGCACCGTTATTATACTAAAGATCAAGCCCTACCAAGAGGAAGATTACCGCTATTTAGTTTTCAACAAAAACACCCAAAAAATAGTTCGTATCGATGAGATTGGTGATGCCTGTTTATCACTGCCCGAAGACCATGGGGTTATATTTCCTGGCGGTTATTACTTAGCAACTGGCGAGCACAAGAGTTTTGATGATAACTTAGATGGATTGGTTTACAAGAAGACACTTAAGTCACCGAATGGCGAAGACGTTCTGTATGTGTTCTATCAGCCTGAAACCAATGTCATCGCTCTATACGCCTACAACTTAATTGAAAGAAAACTACAGAACCCACTTTTCGGTCATGGCTACGGATTCTATGAAGACGGTCGAATGATTATCTTCTATGCCGATGACGAGCCTAACCGTGTTCACCCAATTCAAATATGGCAAACCCCATACTGCTCTGAACTTTACGCAAGCTCGCAGCCGGTTTCACAAAATTTTTACGCAAAGATCGGTAATGCCGAACTTGTCCGTGGTATCTCTGAGCTTTACGGTATTTCTAAAAGTGTCGCCTCGACCGATGTCTCGGCCCAGCATTATGATTTATTAAGTAAACAGTGTCAGCGCATTTTTGATTCGTATTTTTGGTTAGACTCCAATGAACTAACTGACATTAATAAGTTGATTAAAGCCATCGGCCAAACCGCCGAATCGGTTATCGATGAATATGAAAAAGTCGAAAGCATTCGAAAGAAATCGGATCAAGCGTTAACTGAAGCGGAAGCCAGTGAAAAAGAGATCCGTCGCTCGATAGAGCCTGACAGCTGGCATACTCCTCAAGAGTTTGTCGATGGGTTGAATCAAATTCGAAAGTACCGCGGCCACTTAATGACGATTAAAGAGTATCGTTATATTAATGTGCAAAAAATCTCGCAACTCGATGACTCGATTAGTGAGTTAGAGACAGACTTACGTCACAAGACTGTTGAGTTTTTGTCCTCGGACGACGCATTAGAGAGCTATTACAAAACTCTCAAAGAGGTTCAAAAAAATTCTGAGAAATCTCAGACGAATGCCGAGTTAAAACCTCATCTAGAGAAAGTAGAACAACTTGCTCAAGGTCTCGATTTAATCTCAGAGATGATGGCAACCTTACAGGTTGACGACGCGACCTTACAAACAAAAATTGTCGATTCGATTTCTGAATTATACGCCAAACTCAATCAGCAACGCGCAGAATTAGAACATCAGCGAAAATCAATGGGGAGCGTCGAGGCAACTGCTCAATTTGGTGCACGTATTAAATTACTGAATCAAAGTATTCATAATGCTCTCGGACTCGCCACAACGCCCGAAAAATGCGACGAACAAGTGTCTCGCTTGCTGGTTCAATTGGAAGAGCTGGAAGGTGAGTTCAGTGATTATGATGACTTTATTACCGATGTCATTACCAAGCGCGAAGAAATATTTGAATCCTTTGAAGAGCATAAGCAAAGCTTAATCGAACAAAGGCAGAGAAAAGCACAATCATTAGCTAGTGCGGGTGAGCGAATCCTGCAAAGTGTTCAACGTCGGGTCAAACGCTTTTCCGAGCAAGATGAAGTAAATACCTTCTTTGCGTCGGACGGACTTGTTACCAAAATTAGAGACATCATAGAGCAGTTAAATGAGCTCGATGATAGCCTAAAGGCCGAAGATTTAGACTCACAACTAAAAGCGGCCAAACAGCAATCAATTCGTTCTTTGAGGGATAAGGCCGATCTCTACGAAGAGGGTGGTCAAGTCATTAAATTAGGCCCACGGCATAAATTTGCGGTCAACAAGCAAGATTTAGACTTAACTATACTGCCAAAAGATGACCAACTGTACATTCGTTTAACAGGTACAGACTATTTCGAAAAATTGAATAATGACGAATTGAGTGAGCTCAAACAATACTGGGGTATGGAAGTCCCCTCGGAAAATCAGCAGCTCTATCGTTCCGAATATTTGGCTTATTCAATCTTACTCGCCGCAGAAAAAGGGACTGACGACTTGAGTTGGGAGCGATTAACCCTAGCGATTGCCGATCCTAAGTCTTTATCTAAGTTAGTGGGAGAATTCTCATCACCTCGCTTTAGAGAAGGGTATGAGAAAGGAATCCACGATCATGACGCGGCAAAAATACTTGAAAAACTGGTACCAGTTTACGAGGTGGCAGATGTTTTTCAATACTCTCCTCTGGCAAGAGGCTTAGCATGTATTTATTGGGCTAATCATCAACAGGGTGAAATTCAAAAGTTATGGCTACAAAAAGCTCGCTCAGCGAGTCAAATGCTGTCGGTGTTTGGTGACAGTAAAGCTAAAGGACTATTGAAAGCTGAAATTGAAACCGAACTAAAAGACTTTGTCGAGCAGCACGAATTGCCGGTGGAGCAACATCATGTTTCAAATGCCAGTGAATATTTGGCAGAAGAGTTATCTAATCAAGTCGCAAGTTTTTCGACCAGTAAATATGCTCGTCAATTGTGCGAGGCGTTTAAAACCCATTTAGAAACTAATAATGCATGGGGCGACTATCAGAAAGTCTTGAATGACATCAAGGGGCAAGTAGGCAAACGTTGGTCGATAACCGAAAGTTGGTTAACTGCGTTTACAATTTCTCAGAAAAAGTCCGAGTACCGTAGCTTTATCGGTGAAGCAATTGGAATCTTAAACGCTGAAAAACGGATCGATAGAAACGATCGTCAAGTTGATATTCAAATGAAGATTGAGGGGCTCGTTGGTAATCACGAACTCATTAGTGATCGAAGTTTAGATATTCAGTTAGATGACTTTTTAGAGAGAAATCAATTCCATCAAACAGTAGTACTGCCTGGTTATCGGCGTTATCACGAGATAAGAGCAAGTGTTGTCGAGCAACAAAGAAATGGTTTAAGGTTACACGAATTTAAAGCCAAGCCATTATCATCTTTTGTCAGAAACAAATTGATCAATGATGTTTATTTACCGCTCATCGGGGATAACTTGGCCAAACAGGTAGGAACCGTCGGCGATAAAAAGCGAACCGATTTAATGGGGCTTCTGCTAATGATATCGCCACCGGGTTACGGTAAAACCACCTTAATGGAATATGTAGCAGATAGACTAGGCTTGATTTTTATGAAAATCAATTGTCCAGTTATAGGTCACAATGTGACTTCCATCGATCCAGAACAAGCAGATAATAGTGCAGCTAAACAAGAGTTAGAAAAACTTAATCTAGCGCTTGAAATGGGCAATAATGTGATGCTCTATTTAGATGATATTCAGCATACTAATAGTGAGTTTTTACAAAAGTTCATCTCTCTGTGTGATGGGACTAGACGGATTGAAGGTGTTTGGAAAAAACAACCAAAAACTTACGATATGCGAGGAAAAAAATTCTGCGTAGTTATGGCTGGTAATCCCTATACCGAGTCTGGTGAAGCATTCCAAATTCCAGATATGCTGGCAAATCGAGCTGATATTTATAACTTAGGTGACGTATTGGGCGGTAAAGAAGAAGTATTTGCTCTTAGTTATATAGAAAACTCGTTAACTTCTAATCCTGTGCTAGCACCGTTAGCAACTCGAGAAATGTCAGACGTGTATAAGTTTATCGATATGGCTAAAGGCAAGAATATAGCAGCGACGGAGCTTTCACATCAATATAGCGGTGCCGAAGTGAAAGAAATTGTCGGCGTACTTCAAAAAATGCAAGCAGTACAACAAGTCGTTTGGCGAGTTAACCGAGAATATATCGACGCCAGCGCGCAAGATGATAAGTATAGAACCGAACCGACCTTTAAGTTGCAAGGCTCGTATCGGAATATGAACAAAATGGCAGAGAAGATCTCCGCTATTATGACTGATGAAGAAATCACTCGTTTAATCGACGATCATTATCTTGGTGAGTCCCAATTATTAACAACTGGAACCGAAGCGAACCTACTAAAACTTGCGGAACTTCGGGATGTTTTGGATGACGAGCAGCAACAACGTTGGCAGAAAATTAAGCAAGACTATATCAGGAACCAGTCCATTGGCGGAGATGACGCTGACGCTGGCAACAAAATTGTTGCTCAGCTACATGATTTGGTCGAAGGTATTAATCACTGGAAAGAAGCATCCATCAAAGGCCAGCAGTCATTAAGTGAGCTGGCTAGCTCGCTCACCGCAAATAAAACAACGGAGCAACTTGAAACTACGGCAAACCAAGAAGAGGCGGTACTCGCTGAGAAAGTGGTAGCGGCGATCAATAAACTTTCCCAAACAATGGCGAAAGATAAGCAACAAGGTAGGCAACAAGATAAACAAAGTGAAGAGTTCGCCAAAGCATTGGCCAATGCGCTAAATCAAAGCCTAGCGCCGCTGATGCGTATTATGAGTGGTAAACTTGACCTCGACTTAGGTACTCATCAAAAAATGACGGAAATAAACGATAAACTAGAAAAGATTGAGGCAGAATACAAAACTGTAAAAAAATCTAGCAAAAAGGAAAAGTAGTTAATGGCTCATATTCAAATCTCAAGACAGCATAATATTCCAGTGATTCAGTTAAGAGAAAAAATTGATCTGATAATGCGCTCGCTTGAGGATAAACTCAGTTTTACTACTGAGTGGGAGAATGACTCTGAGTTTAGTTTTCGTCGCAAAGGCGCTAATGGAAAAATTTATATTTCTGATGAAAAATTCGAATTGACTCTTAATTTGGGATTAATGTATCGAGCCATGCGAGCCCAAATTGAATCAAAAATTATCTCCGAAGTGAATACCCAATTAATTTAGTTTTGTCGAATAATAACCAAGGATTCAAATATGCAATGTCCAAAATGCCACTCGAGTAAGCTGCACCCCACTAAACTTGAAAAAGGACTTTCAGCAATGGGATGTAGTGACTGCGAAGGTGCTTTAGTGGCGCTATTATATTACCGAGATTGGGCAGAGCGAACGCCGCAGTCCGAGTTGGAAATTTCTGATGAAGACACCACATTAAAAGCCTTTATTGGCACTGCTGAAGAATCGCAATCGGCAATGTCTTGCCCAAAATGTAGCCGGGTGATGTTGAAATATAAGATTTCGGGTGAGAGTGACAATAAACTCGATCTATGTGCCTCGTGTGATGAAGCATGGTTAGATAAGGGGGAATGGCATTTACTAAAGTTGCTTGAACTCGGTACTAGAATGCCTCTCGTCTTTACTGAGCAATGGCAAACCAAATTGAGAAAACAAGCGACTCAAGATGCTCGTGATAATCGTTTGCTTCGATATGTTGGAGAAGATGATCTAGCGATGGTTAGAACCTTTAAAGATTGGCTCAGTGCTCACAAACATAGAGAGCAGATACTATTCTATTTAAATCAAGACTGATTCTGTTCAAACCCTCTATCTATAAAGTGTATTAAGATAGTCCATTTAGTTAGTTGACCTAGGTTGAAGGAATCTCTAGGCTATAGCGTCATTCAACCTAGCATTTATTTCGAACAAGCGGAGTGAAAGAGATTCAATGCCTAATCAACTCGAACAATTAAAATCCATGACAAAGGTAGTGGCCGATACCGGCGACTTTACTGCAGTCGCAGAGTTTTCACCGGAAGATGCAACGACTAATCCCTCGCTAATTCTAAAAGCCATGGCGCTGCCAGAGTATCAGTCGACGGTTCAAGAAGTGATTGAATACGCAAAAAAGGCTGCCGATAGCAAAGACAAACAGTTGAGTGTGGCTAGCGATCAACTGAATGTCTTAATCGGTTGTAAATTGCTTTCGTTAGTACCGGGTAGAGTGTCTACTGAAGTTGATGCCAGATTATCATTTAATGTTGATGCAACGGTGGCAAAAGCGCGAAGAATTATCGAGCTTTATCAAGCACAAGGTTATGACAAATCACGAATATTGATAAAAATTGCGTCCACTTGGGAAGGTATCAAAGCGGCTGAAATATTAGAGCAAGAAGGCATCAATTGTAATTTGACGCTGTTATTTTCATTTGCTCAAGCGCGAGCGGCAGCAGAAGCCGGTGTTTTCTTAATTTCGCCTTTTGTGGGGCGTATTCTAGATTGGTATAAGAAATCGACAGGCAAAGACTCCTACGAGCCTGCCGAAGATCCAGGAGTATTGTCAGTACAGTCTATTTATCAGTATTACAAACAGTATCGCTACCCTACCGTAGTGATGGGAGCTAGTTTTAGAAATGTCGGTGAAATCTTAGAGTTAGCTGGTTGCGACCGTTTAACCATTAGTCCAGATTTAATGGCTGAGCTTAGTCAAAGCGATGAGACTATTGAGAGAAAATTATCACCACAGAGTATTTCCGAAACACGCCCAAGTCTTATTACAGAAGATGAGTTTCGATGGGCAATGAATGAAGATGCAATGGCGACCGAAAAAACTGCGGAGGGAATTCGTAATTTTGCCAAAGATCAAATTAAGTTTGAATCCATTTTAATGGAAAAACTATAAATCCAAATTTAATCATAAAGTGAGAGCAAATGGCGCTTGATTTATCAACGGTTAAGCCAAATTTTATACTTGGCGATTCAAGTAAGCGCCCATTCGTTTTTCTACATGGTAATAGCCAAAACAGCAGTTGTGGACAGGGAATTTTAGAGTTTTTTCATGGTAAAGGTCACAGCGTACTTAGTTACGACTTACCCGGACATGGTCACACACCTATGCCAGAACAACCCTATCAATTTAGCGATTTAATTGATCTCAACCTAGCAGTCCTTCAACAATATCAAATAGAAAGCCCAATACTAGGCGGTCATTCGTTGGGTGGAATGATTCAATCAGGTAGTGTCGTTAGTGCCGGACTAAAAAATTCATCCCTCATTTTGTGCGGAAGTTTTGATGCCAATCCATCTATCTATAATCGTAAATATTTCTCTGATTCTTTTGCCGCGGAGTTTGACCAAAGTCTTAAACAATATCTTGAGGATGGTTTTAAGCTTTTTCAGGAACAACAGTTTTATCATTATTTTAACAATCGAACATTACCTGATGAGGCTGTGAATGTTATTAATCGGCAGTTTAACCATCCATTGGCGAGTCAATTTAACTTAACCACTCTCAATGATTTCGATTGTCGAGAATCGTTAATTTCGATGAAGACACCTATTCTTGTATTGCATGGTGAGGACGAAGACGTTATTCATCCCGAATTAGTCCGTCAAATGGCCATAGAAAATCCTGCGGTAAGTATTGAGTGGTATCCGAAAGGCCGACACAATGCATTTTATCAGCAGTACGAATTGACGATGGAATGGTTAGCAAAACATTACAGGTTCATTGCTAGTTAGCAGGCGAGTAGCGAATACAGGGTATGAACGTCGCTCGACACAAAAATAAAAGATTGCGAAAAAGACGGATGAGCTCGCTGAATAACTCATCCGTATCTTTAGTGCTTATAGTTTACTTTAGCTGATTAAATAAATAGCTATACAACATTGCATAAAGGTGAGCAGTTTGGTTGTTGTCGGCTGCACCACCGTGGCCACCTTCTATATTTTCATAATATAAAACGTCATGTCCCATATTTTTCATTTTGGCAACCATTTTTCTAGCGTGTGCAGGATGGACGCGGTCGTCTCTGGTTGAAGTTGTGAAAAATACACGCGGATATTTTTTATCGGCAGCTAAATTATGATAAGGAGAGAAATGCTTAATATATTCCCACTCCTCAGCTACATCGGGGTTACCGTACTCCGCCATCCAGCTGGCACCTGCTAATAATTTGTTGTAGCGTTTCATATCAAGTAATGGCACTTGGCAAATAATGGCATTAAAGAGTTCGGGACTCCGGGTAATCATATTACCCATCAGTAATCCGCCATTACTTCCACCTTGTGCGCCTAAGTGTCTAGGCGAAGTGATTTTCTTGGCAATTAGATCCTTTGCAATCGCTTCAAAATCTTCATAGGCGCGCTGTCGATTTTCCTTTAGCGCTGATTGATGCCAGCTCGGACCGTATTCTCCACCGCCACGAATATTGGCTAGAGCGTAAACACCGCCGCGGGAAAGCCAAGCTGTGCCTCTCAATGCGGAATAGCTGGGTCTTAGTGACACTTCAAATCCGCCATAGCCGTATAATAACGTCGGATTTTTTCCATCAAGTTTAGTGTCTTTATTCATCACTAAAAAGTAAGGGACTTTAGTGCCATCTTTAGAGGTGGCGAAGTGTTGTTCGACTTTGAGTTTTGCTGAGTCAAACTTTGCCTCTAAACTTTGCAGTTCTGTTAATTCGAGGGACTTACCGTTAATAAAATACAAGGTGTCAGGTTTAAGGAAGTTTTCATAGGTGACAAAAAACGAGTCACTGTCTTCTTGCATGCCAAAAACACTAATGCTTCCCTTGGAGTCTAATGGTATTTTTGCGGTTTTCCATTGGCCATTTGATTGCTTTTCAAATCGTTCAACAATGGTTCTGACGTTATCTAACCAAGAAACCCAAATATAGTTTTCGGAGAAGCTTAATGAATTAATGATTCGTTCACTACTTGGTTCTACAAAAACTGAATAGTCGGGCTGTCCGGTTTTAACTGATTTCATACTGGCTGTAATAATACTGCCTTGTTTGAAGCTGTGCTTCTTATACTTCCAGTCCTTTTTGAGCTGTACAAAAATTTGGTCCTTATACATCCCAACAATATCTGCGCTTTCTGGCTTGGTGATTGGGATCTGTTGGCCATCATCTAACAAAAAGGCATTGTTAGTATAAAATGAAGTCGACTCATAGGCGTAGTCGGTATTGCCGTGAATACTAAAGCTTCGGTATACACCCGCTGCCACGGATTTTTTAGCGCCTTCAAAAAGCGTTTCAGCAAAGTCAATTTTAGTGCCTCGTTTCCATAATTTTGCCACTCTAGGATAGCCAGAGTCAGTCAAGCTGCCTTCACCAAAATCGGTTCCCACATAGAGCGAGTCTTTATCTTTCCAAGACACGCTGGATTTGGCTTCTGGCAAATAAAACCCATTTTTTACAAATTCACGTTTTTTAATATTGAACTCTCTGACAACCGTCGCATCCGCGCCACCTCGAGATAAATTGAGTAAACATAGCTCATAGTCAGGGAATAAACAGTTGATCCCTTTATACACCCAATTTTCGTCTTCTTGCTTGGCTATTTTATCGAGGTCAAAAACGACCTCCCACTTGGGCTTATTATTCAAATAGTCTTTTAATTCTGCTTCTCGGTATAAGCCTCGAATATGCTTTTCATCTCGCCAAAAGTTATAAACCTTATCGCCACGAATAGACACATATTTGATTTTGTTCTTATCATTTAGAATATCTAAGGTCTGTTGGTGTATTTCCTTGTACAGCGGTGAACTGCTAAGTTCGCTCTCTGAGATTTTGTTTTGCTCAGTGACCCATGCCATGGCTTTTTTGCCATCGACTTCTTCGAGCCATAAGTAGGGGTCTTTGCTTTCATCGGCAATGACACTATTTACACTTAAAAGGGTCATCAATAGCCATCCTTTGTATTTCATTTTTAATCCTCTCCACTAATTAGGAACTCGACATACTAGCATAGGCCTAGTAAAGTAAAAAATTCACCCCAACAATGATGGGCTGGCATGCTGATAAGCCAATATTGACGGTTTTTTGTACAGTTTGCCGAATAAAATAGGGCTGTGATATTTTACCCTTAATGAGGAATAGGCTTTCATGTCATTCGTTATGCATGCGGGAATCATTTACTAAAACCTGTCTTTTTGACTAAATAAAGTGTAGGAGAATAAAATGGAGTTATTGTGGATTGTCGTTGGTCTGGTAGTGCTAGGTATTGCCTTTGTACTTTTCAAATCCAAGTCCAAGACTTCCGGTGAGTCATCAAAAACTCGCAATGAGCAGAGCTCAGCAAATCAACCTGAATCGCCAGAACTCGATCTAGTCAAACTAAACCTAAGGATTAGAAAAAGCGCACTCAACCCTGAAGTGACGACTATGTCTGAGCAGGTAATAGACCAATTAGTTACTCTAATACCCGCTATTAACCAAGCTGACATGTCGGCGAGTGATATGAAATGGACTGTTAATCAAATCGCTAAAGAATACTTACCTAACAAGTGTATTGGACCTTATATTGAGTTGAATCCTCAGCTACAGGCGGAGCCTGAAAAGATAAAAACTGTTCTATCTAATTTACAAGCGCTCAGCAATGAACTTGCCGAGGTTGAGCAGCTATTAAACAATCGAGATGAGAACGAGTTTAATAAAAAAGCCACTTTCTTAAAGCATCGGTTTAATCAAAATGGAGACTTATAATGACAAAAGCAATCGAACCAAAATGGGCAGAGCAAAGTAAAATTGATGGCCTAAAACAACGAGCCTCCGAGCTAGTGACCACCACTAAAGAAAAGGCCGGTCCGGCGTTAACTCGAGTGATTGATGGCATCGGTGCCCCGGCAAAAAAGAAAATGTCTTCTGCCAATGATTTAATGGCTGGAAGCGTCAATTCTTTGCTAAAGGGGTTAGATGGAAAGTCGCCAACGGGTGAAAAGCTTCTAGAATTGCGCTCTACCATGGATGAGCTCAACCCCCACTCACTGCATAATAGTTGGTGGTTTTCATGGATGCCAACAGGGATTAAAAGAAAGGCAGTGTCGCGGTTTATTCAACGATATCAACCAATGCAGACCCATGTACAAAAGATTTTTGATGGACTGCGTAGCGGTAAAGATGAGCTTCTACAAACCAGTATCGAGTTAGAGCATCAGTATGATGAAATTAGCGCCGCTAAACGAGAAATTGAATCAGAAATTTATGTAGGAGAGCTTTTTATAGAGCAACTTGAAAAGGAAGAAGCTAATACTCCGCAAGATGATGTGCAAGAAAAACAAAAACTGGCAACCGTCAAGAACCAAGCGATGAGACGAATTCGAGACTTAAGAACCATGGAGCAGGCAGCGGTTCAGTTTTTTATTAGTATTGATCAAACCATTGCGACTAACTCTCTGCTAAGTGAGCAAATAGATAGCGCTTTAACTGTTGGTCCTATGGTTATGCAAAACGCATTGCGTATACAAGCGGCTCTAGCAAAACAAAAGTCTGTTGAAAAAGCCGTCAAAGGATTCCAAGATGGGTTAGGTGACATGATGGCTCAAAATGCGGCGGCGGTAAATCAAGCGGCTCAAAATGTTGGAGATATGTATAACAATCCAGTGATTGGATTAGAAAAGTTAGAAGAAGGCTTTGATCAATTAATGCAAGCGGTTAATACAGCCAACCAAACAATGGCAGATAGCACTATCAAAGCAAGACAAGCGAGTGATCGTTTAGCGGAAATGACTCAGGAGCTTGAGCCGGTTGCAGCAGGTACCAAACAAGCGCGCGATGAAGCGAAAGAAATCAAAAAAACAATAGCGGAAGATGCTAATGCATTTACCTTAGATTCAGATAATGCCAAGGGGGATAATTCCAATGCTTGATATTAAGCAGCGCTTGATGGCGATAAGAGAGCTGGACTTAACTCAAACTTTAAAACCCGAACGACTAAACATCAAAAAATTGGAGAGTAATGGTTTCTTAGATATTTCGGGTGAAACCTATAAGGTGACTAAAGTCTCACGTTATTTAGACGTGAAATGGGAAGGTTTTGAAAAGCGAAAATCAGATTATTGGGTTACTGAGCTGGAGTTGCTCAATTTGGTAACAGGCGAATCATCGTACATTGAGTGGGAAGTTGATGATGAACTTGAAATCAATAAGACAATAGCAGAAATAAAAATGCGCGAAATAGAGTTTAAAAACAAGCCTCTCACTCGAAAACAACTTGAGGAAATAGCTGATGAGGAGTTTGGTGAGGTCGTTTGTCGAGGTAAAAAATATCAATACGTTGAAGAAGATACCTGGGCGGCACTTTATTTCAAAGACAGCAATGCCAATGCCTTGCCGGTTAGAATGTATGCTTTTGAGTCGGATGATGAAAGCTACCTGACTGTCGAGTCTTGGGAAGACGGCGATGATAGGCCGTCTCGAGAAGCCTTTATTAGTCAATCGGTAAAGCCACAATCCGTGGTTGTATTGCAAAACTAATAGGGATTTTTAAGGGAGATTTTGAGTGGAAAATATTAAACGCGGATTAATTGTCGTTGGCTCTATTTTCATAATATTTTGGTTATATGGAAAACTGACAAGTATCCCAGATAGGACCGTAAAAGAAGCTAAATCTGTTTTGATACTGCTTGAGCGATATAAAAAGTCGATCAAAGAAGAAGAGCTCTATTTGGAAGCAGCAAAACAAAAAGACAGTTGGCAGAATTTTAAAAGCAATGCGAGTAAAGGCAAGTGGGAAGATGCATTTGTTAAAGCTAAAGATCAAATAGAACAACTAGAAAAGCAATATCTAAACACAGTTGAACCTATTCTAGATAGAGATGATAAGAAGGAAGTTTATCAGCTCAATCAGGCCACTAAAGAGATTAAAGTGGAAGCTGAAAGAGCGCTCAATATTGCAAAAACGCCAAGAAAGACAATGGATTTTATAAGCAAAGTCATTAAAAACCAGCAGCAATATTATCGAACGGCTACTAACGCATTGGACTACACCCAAAGCAAAGCCACAAAGGTCGTTGAAGACATAAAAATAGCGAGTCAAACGTATCCTGACAAAACTAAGCAACTCAACGAGTTTCAAGAACAAATCAATGAGTTGTTGTCACAGCAACAACAACATGTGAACACGTTGGTGGAACAAAATAATTCGAATACAACAGACTATCTAGCATTTGGTAATGCATACGATCAAGCTCAAATTGCTAAGCTAAAGTTAGACAAGCAACTCACCCAAAATAGTAAAGATATAAAAGACCTTAAGCGAAGCTTTGTAAAAGTATTAAGCGATCAAAAGGTTGACTATTACATTACGGTAGGGCGAGCAAATTGGTGTGAAGGCGAATACTGTAGAGAGGGCACTCAAATGCGATATCCTGCTGTCAAGGTTGATGAAGATACCATGCGCTATTTTGAGCAGTTAAACATAGCTAACATTGCGACCAACTCGGGAAGTTGGGGGCGATTAAGCTTTAACTTGAAAATACCCAAGAGTCGCTGGGATGCGCTCGGAATTGATAAATACTATCGGTGGAATAACAGCAAACCTTATGCTGAGTATTGGATAGATAAAACCGAAGCTAAAACCTTTCACCGTTATACCACAATCGAAGACGGCTCAGTCAATGAAGATCGTTGGCAAGCGGTATCTAATCAGTATTTTTGGCAACATTATGAAAACTTGGGAATGGCCCTCGTCACTAAACCGATTGGTTATTTTGAGTCCGAGTCTATCAAAACTCCTGAACCAGTTGGACTGGCTACAATAGCTAAACCTGAAATGGTGGAGGGAGTCGCTACTGGAGCAAATCAGTATGGCGAATGGCGACGTGATAATAGCGGTAGCTCATTCTGGTTCTATTACAGTATGTATCGGATTTTAGGTGATTTCGGTCCCGGTCGTTATGGATACAATGATTGGTATGGTTACTCTTCTCGAGATCGCTCAAGGCCCTATTACGGCACAAGTGGTCAGTACGGTACTTTTGGTAAAAATACATATCAAAATAGTCGTTATCGAAACAGCGCTTTTTCCAAACGAAATCCAAATATTAGCAAGGGTGCTATGACCGGAAAAAGAAGTGCTAGCGCTGATTCTCTCAGAGGTTCAGGCGCGTCGAACAGGGGCAAAGGTCCATCGCGATCGGGTAAATAATTTAATCATAAGGAAAAACAACAATGAATTTTGAGACCGCAGGTATTTATTTTATATATACCCTTATTTATATTTTCTTCGCTGTCGTATTAAAGTTAGTTTTAAACTTTCGCGCAGCAAAACATTACAACACTGACGATATGATTCGAGGTGGCAACATTGCTGTCGGTCTTAGACGCGGTGGCGCTCAGTTAGGTTTAGCAATAGCAATGATGGGAGTAATGGCTAGTGGTAATGCTGAAACCTTAATCAAGGATTTAACCACAACTGCTATTTATGGCGCGCTTGCAACGATATTTATTGTCAGCTCGTTAGTTGTCACGGATAAACTAGTACTGCCTAAAATTGAAAACATGCAAGCGCTTAAAGATAACAATATTGCTGTGGGTATGATTGAATTTGGGATGCTGGTTGCCACGGGTATTATTGCTTACTCTAGTATTTATGGCGAAGGTGGCGGGCTGCTCTCAAGTGTTGCTTACTTTATAGGTGGGCAATTAACGCTAGTCGCGCTAATTCTAGCCTACGAATTTCTAGCTCACCGTAAATCAAATTTATTGAGTATGGTTAAAAATAACAATGTCGCTTGTGGTGTTTATCTTTCAGGTAAACTGGTTGCTTATGCGCTCATCCTTAAGAGCGCTATTGTCGGAAATGTTACTGAAGCATCGACGATGGAACTAGCGATTAACTATTTGACCCTAGCCGCCGTAGGTATGATTTTTCTCTACGTTTTCGAATATATTATTGATTGGGTAATTGTTACCAGTACTCGTGTCGCCAATATTTTAGAAGAAGATTTGTTAGTTCCCGTTATTCAGCTGACGGCTTCAAAAATTGGTGTGGCTTTATTGCTTAGTATTGCGATTTTCTAATCAGCTATGACCGCTCCTCGTTTTCTGCCGGTACTACTGGCCTTTTGCATGTTCTCGACCGGTGCAAGCGGACTGGT
Source organism: Kangiellaceae bacterium (assembly GCA_965230525.1). Classification (GTDB taxonomy): domain Bacteria; phylum Pseudomonadota; class Gammaproteobacteria; order Enterobacterales; family Kangiellaceae. Next base: position 328,427 of record OZ246008.1, on the reverse strand, counting down.
TAACGAATATGTATTAGCAACTATCACCACTTACATATTGGGAAATTCGATTGAGAATTTCTCAATGGTAATTGCGTGTATGATGCTAATGATGGGCGTGTCAGGCTTTGTACAGAACAAAATGTCAGACCGAAACTTACTGCAAAAGTTTATTGCAGTAGAGGTGTTAATGGCATTGTTGGGCGGTTTCGCTCCTTTGGCAATCTATGCGGCATTCGGTTATTTGGAGCATAATTTTCAAATCGTTCATTACTTTTTCGTTTTATCTGTCGGTTTTTTAATTGGTTTTGAAATTCCTTTGGTGATGCGAATTATCGAACAGCATAAAATTAAATTAAAAACTAACTTAACTATTGTATATGCGATGGACTACGTTGGAGCATTCATCGGCGCTGTCATTTGGGTTAAGTTTTTACTAAAGAATTTTCCGTTAACAGAAATCAGCTTTATTGTTGCTGGTTTCAATTTTATAGTAGCAACTATTACTATTTTGTATTTTATGAGACGTGGAATCATTGGCAATAAACTGCTGCAATTTAGTTTACTAAGCTTTACCGCGGCCTTATTGATTTTCGGCTATTCACAAAATAGAGATATCAGTGATCTGTTAGAGCAACGGTTTTATGATGATCCTATCATCCATAAAGAAACAACGCGTTATCAGCATTTAGTCATTACTCATAACCAAGCATTGAATGATACGCGATTATATATAAATGGAAATACTCAGTTTTCTTCGGTTGATGAAAAACGATATCACGATTTATTGGTTCACCCCTTATTCAGTATCGCGCCAAAATATGAACATGTACTAATTCTGGGAGGCGGTGATGGTTTAGCCTTGCGGGAAGTTAATAAATATCAGTTAGTTAAGTCGGTTACTTTAGTTGATTTAGATCCGGGTATGGTGAAAATGGCATCGACCAATAGCCGATTGGTTGAACTAAATCAAAACGCATTTAATAACGCTAAAATAATTACTGAACAGTTTAATCTTGAGCCCCTCGAACACAAAAATGGTATCTTCCTTTCGGAGCCTTACCAAAAAGATGGCCAGGCCGCATGGGTGGCTAGTGTTGAAGTGTTCAATTTAGATGCGGATCAATTCTTACGAAAGCAGCCACAGACAAAATTTGATGCGGTGATTATTGACCTGCCCGATCCTTCATCGATAGAGTTAAGTAAGCTCTACAGCAAGCAGTTTTACCAAGCGCTTCAACGCCATTTATCGCCACAAGCATTTGTGGCTATTCAATCGACTTCGCCTTTTCATGCCAAGCCAGCATATTTGGCCATTGGCAGTACCTTACAAGCCGCTGGATTTTCAGTGCTACCTTATCGAATGAATATTCCATCATTTGGCGATTGGGGTTACTACCTTGCTTGGACCCACGGTTCATCGTCAAAAGAGGTGAAAGAAACTTTGCAAAAAGTAAAAGATTTTGCAGTCGATACGCAATTTATAACCCCTGAGGTGTTAGTCGCTTCATTAGCGTTTGGGAAAGGCGAGTTAACGGTTGAAAATCCTTGCATTAATACCCTAATGCAGCCTTGCTTATTACATCATTACGTGGACAAAAGTTGGATTAATGAATAATGATTTTTAATTTAATGTCGGGAGTGTACAAAAAGGTCGTCATTCGCCTATTTGAGAAGACTTGGTGGGTGGTGGCTATCTCTATTGCTGTTTTGTATGTCGGCGGGTGGCTTTGCATGGTCGCATTTGGTGAGCAGCAAATCGTAGAAAACTTTACTTGGTGGTTTTCGGTGACCATTACTACGGTTGGTTACGGGGATTATTCGCCTACCACCAGCGAAGGGCGCTTTGTTGCAGGTGTTGTGATGTTCCTCGGGATAGGAATCATCGGCTTGGTAATAGGAAAGCTAGCTGAAAAAATTATTGAATTAACAAATCGAAAAACGAAAGGGTTGAGTCGCATGTCTTTTGAAAATCATATTATTATCGCTGGATATCGAAAGGGTAGTACCGAAAAAATGGTTGCAGAGTTATTAAGCAATAATCCAGAGGAAGTTATTGTGTTATGTTCTAGCTCACAAGAAAGCAATCCATTTCAAGGCAAGGGTATTCATTTTGTTAAAGGCGAACTATCATCAATTGATGTTTTGGATCGCTCTAATGCATCTAAAGCGAAGAATTTCTTAATTCATGGTAAAGATGATGATCAGACCTTTTTTACGGCTTATGCCGTCAGAGAAATCAATACCAGTGCGCATTTAGTCTGTTGCCTGCAAAACGAAGATCATGTTGAAAAAATTAGAAAGTTACCCGCAAATGATGTCGCCAATAATCAAGTCGTGTTACCAGCCAATATTTATTTAATGGCACAAGAACTACAAGATAAAGAATCTTGTACAGTGATCCAAAACCTCATCTCAAATTTGGCCGGCGATAACATGTATCGTCTTGATCTAGAAAGCGACACTAATTTCTCGATTTCTTTTAAAGATTTATTTATAAATATGAAAGAAAAAGCCGGGGTAACCGTTATAGCTGTGAAAGACCAAGAAATGGTGGTTAATCCATCATTTGAGCTAGAGGTTAAACCCGGTATGGCTATTTTTTATACCGGCTCAAAACGGTTGCAGTTAGCAGACCTAGAGGCAATGGGAGCGATAGCATGAGCACAGACTTACTGGATGAACATGTCGATAGTTTAATGCACAGAGGCGATCAGACCTTTGCCGGAATGCATATTACTGTTGATTTGTATGAAGCCGAAAACTTAGACAATATCGATTATATTGAAGCGGTAATGTTAGAGTGTGTGCAGCAGTGCGGCGCAACTTTGCTGCACATTCATCTTCATCACTTTACTCCCAATGATGGTGTGACCGGCGTTGCGGTTTTAGCAGAGTCTCATATTAGTGTTCATACTTGGCCAGAAAGAAATTTTGCAGCCTTTGATATTTTTATGTGTGGCGAATCCAAGCCAGAACTAGCGATTGAGATTTTGGAGAAACGATTTAATTCAAGGGCTCCAAAGGTTAACATGCTACGTCGGGGAGACAAGCTCGAAGAGTAATATCAAAGCGTTTGAACTATTATGAAATTTTTAACAAGACGGATCGATAAAATTTAACTTCTAATGAAAACATTGATAATCAATACATATCAAAGGCTCCTTGTTGTTAAGCTAATTAAAGGTATTCAAAACGAACACCTCTAAAACGACAAGTTTGATTGATTCGGTGACAAATTTATGACTTAACCACCGGCAATAATTATTCGTTAATAGAATTATTATCGCGCTTCCTCAGATCGGATACTTGAGCAAAGCCAATTCCCCAATTATCAGTATTAACCTCGTCAATTACGACAAAAGTGGTCGCTGGATCTTTGTTGAGTACTTCTACCATTAGTTTGGTACACCCAGAAATAATTTGTTGCTTCTGAAGCTTGCTCACTGATTCATCCGTTATTTTTACATTAATATATGGCATAGATGAGTTTCCTATAAAATTGGTATTAATTATTAGTCGTCGGTTTTAACAATTTTGGGTTTGATGTCGGTAAACATTTTGTTGACGATTAACCACTTATTGTTTTCTTTTAAAAGTCCAAGAAAGTCGATATATTCAAAATCAAATAGCGGGCAATAAATTTTCGCGAACGCCTGATCTTGCACTAAGTCAATTGCCAAAACCCGAAAGTCGAAGCTTCGCCCTTGGCTTTCTGGCGACTCTCTTTTGGCCACATCCTGTAGCCATTGTTGTAGAGAGCGACGGCGGTGTGGAGATTTTAGCCACGCGTCATTGTGAAAAATTGAACTTAGCTTGTTTACATCACCACGATATAGTCCTTCAAAATAACAAACCAATATTTTCTCAATCTGCGCAAAATCATCGGAGTTAAATTTTCCACCAATCATTGCTTTCCTCCTAATTGGCATTTACTACTTCTTGCTCAAGTGCAACCGCACGACGATAGCTATTCATAGATTTTACTCGCTCAAGCATTTGTTGAGAGCGAGCCCCGATTCGAATATCAACGGGAAAATTTTCACCCCATGTGGAATAAACCGTAAGCATAATATCCGCCGCTGAAACCTTTGTCCCACCAAGAAAAGGCTGATTTGCAAGACGATGTTCCACCACATCCCATAAGTGTGATATGGCTTTTTCTGCGGCCTTAAATGCTTGCTGCTTAGCATTATCATCATCCATAGATTGTGCGATAAAAAACAGTCTGCTGTATGCTGGGTGCATAGTAGCGTTGGCAAACATGATATTTCGAATCGCTAAACTGCGTGCTTGGTTTTCTGGGGGAAGCAACGTGCTTTGGTGTTTAGTCAAAATGTGCAGCATAATTGCCGCGCCTTCAGTGAGAGTTTGGTCGTTATCAACCAAAACCGGCACAGTACCGACAGGGTTGATTGATGTGAAATCCGCAATTTTGGTTTTATCAATCAGTTCAACAGGTTGGTTTAATTCATTAAGAACTACCTGAGTTGCTAAAGAGCAGGCACCCTGTAAAAAGTAAAGTTTGTACATTTTTATTTCCTCTAATCCAATGTAAGTTATTTCTGGGTAACAGATATGAGAGCTTCGGTACCCTTGGAAAGTTAATATTAGGCCTTTCCTAATATCTAATAAATATCTACAATGAGGATGCAATGTTTCTTTAATGGAAACAATAAGGCCATTTAAATCAAGAGCATTGAGTGTTAGTTAAGGAAATAATATGGATAAGTTAAGAGCAATTGAGCTTTTCGTTCAACTGGCAGAACTCGGTAGTTTTACCCGCGTAGCGGCAAGAACCAACTGCTCAAAATCGATGGTGAGTAAAGAAATTGGCAAGCTGGAAGCCAATTTGGGTGCTCGTTTGCTGCATCGTTCGACTCGTAATGTCGGCTTAACCCACGCCGGAGAGGCCTATTTAGAAAGAGCTAAAGAAATCATTGATAAACTCAAAGAAGCCGATAATTTTGTTTTGGGACTCCGAAGTGACCTCAAAGGAAAGTTAAAGATCAACGCACCGATGGCTCTGGGACTCTCTGATCTCGACAAGTTATTTGCTGATTTTATGATTGCTAATCCCGCGATAGAACTGGATATTCATTTAGGTGATGAAGGCGTGGATTTAGTCGAACAAGGATTTGATATAGGCTTTCGTGCCTCAAGTAAACCGATTGACTCTAATTATATTGGTAAGCCACTTGCAAAGTTTAGTTATCGAGTTTGTGCTTCTCCAAACTACTTACAAGGTCACGCAAAGATTAATCATCCTGATGACCTACAGGCGCACAATTGTTTCGTTTATAGCTACTTTCAAGGTAGAAATCTTTGGCCGATTGAGGGCGGAGTAAGGGTCAATGGAAACTTACGGGTGAATAGTACACCGTTTATGATGGAAGCGATTAAGCGTGGTTTAGGTATTGGATTGGTTCCTGAGTTTGTGTGTCGATCGGCTATTGAGTCCGGCGAGGTTGTTGAGCTACTTGCTGCGTCTGAAAAATCTAAGCTGACTCTGTATGCGCTTTATCCTGCGCGTCATTTTGTTCCCGCGAGCGTTGTCCAGTGTATCGAGTATTTTCAACAGTGGTTTGCTGAAGATAGACATTAAAACTTTAAGAAAAATAAAAGATGCCGAGTTACCTCGGCAAACACTGGAGCATTTTTTATACTATGGTTGCAACTTATATTCCTTTTTGGCAGCTTGTTTCTTAATTGCTGCTGTCAGAGCATCACTCATACTCGGTGCAGACTGTACTTGTTTCTTTTTCATTTCAGCAACGTAGGCTTTTCTCGCTTCACTAAGATTCTTAATTTCTTGTTTTAGTTTGGCACGTTGTTGGGCTTTTTCTGCAATGTAGGCTTTTTTCTTTTGCGCTGACATCGCTTTCATTTCCTTGGGCAACAATGCTTCGTCCATGTTAACCACTTGTTCTTCGGAAATTTCGCCTTCTTCTAAGGCATCAACTAAGTCCCATTTTGAATTTTTGTAGTAAGAGGATGACTTAGTAATTGCGCGTTTAGACAATAGACTTTCGGAAATACTTTCACTACGAGAATCTTGTTCTTTCTGTCTTAAAGCTTTCTCTTTACCTTGTTGACCGTAGGGAATATAGGTTTGATTAAGTTGCGCATTTAATTCGACAATGCGCTTATCTTGTGGCGCCAAAATATGCACGGCACGACGATTAGAATCGATACTCATGTAGTCACCCCCTGCCAATAACGCACCATTTTGCCATCCGGACTCTATACCTACTTGATGGTCACCAGCGTGAATGGTATTAACGGCGATCCCTCTATGGCTAGCGAGTCTCAAAGCCTCTCGATAATTAACTGGACCTTGGGTAAATGGCTCATTGCCCGCAATAAATATTGTCTTTATATCGTGATGATTTTTACTCCAATTGAGACTATGAACCGCGGTCTTAATGGCAAAGCCGCAATATTCACTACCGCCGTTAGTTGTTAACGAAAACAATCCTTCTGAGACTTTATCTAACTCTTTGGTAAAGCTATTCAGCATTCTTACAAAGCCAGTGTCTCGAGAGTTTCCATCATTGCCATATTCGAATAATGCCACCTCAAGCGTCGGCGTCACACCGTGTCGTTTTGCGCTAGAAAATTCGTTAACCACTTGCCAAAGCTGGTTGCGAGTTTGATCAATTAAACCATCCATACTTCCACTGGTATCAAGCAAAATAGCGAGTTGAATTTTTGGGTGGTGTTTTGGTGTCGGCTTAATAATATGTTTTCGCTCGTTACTGCCAGCGTGAGCATTAGCTGTGGTTGGTAAGCTTGTTGCGCCTAATGCGGCGATAATTGATAAAGTGATGGTTGCTCGTCTGAACATGGTAACTCTCCTGGCAATTAAAATTTATGATTCAAAGCTTACCGGTCGAGAGGTATTTGGATAAGACGAGTTTTTGTAAAGAATTAAGAGGTTAGTTTACTTGTTGTTTACAATTGAATAGATTGTTTGCGAGTTGCGAGTTGCGAGTTGCGAGTTGCGAGTTGCGAAGAATATATTTTGAAAACGAGCGGTTGAATTAAATAGCATCTGCATGTCAAAGCAGATGCTCTACTACACTTAAAAGAAGGGATTAATCATTTAAGCAAGCGCTGCTTTTTGCGCTTCTATAATTTCCTTAATGCCTTGCTTTCCAAGGGTCATCATTTCACTCAGTTCCTCTTGAGTAAAAGTAGCCCCCTCAGCGGTACCTTGAATTTCAATAATGCCCGATTCTTCATTCATCACAATATTCATATCGGTTTCTGCTACGGAATCTTCGGGATAATCTAAATCAAGCACTGGAGTACCTTTATAAATACCCACGGATACTGCTGCAATCATATGTTTGATTGGGTTAGTTTTAATTTTTTTATTTCGAATCAAATGATTAACCGCATCAACTAACGCAATACAAGCACCAGAGATGGATGCCGTGCGCGTACCACCATCAGCCTGAAGAACATCACAGTCGATCATAATGGTATATTCGCCTAGTAATGATAGATCAATGCAGGCACGCAATGAGCGGCCAATTAGGCGTTGGATTTCTTGAGTACGGCCACTTTGTTTGCCCCTAGCGGCTTCTCGGTTGTTACGGGTATGAGTCGCTCTTGGCAACATACCGTATTCGGCTGTTAACCAGCCTTGTTTTTTGCCTTTTAAAAAGCGCGGGACACCTTCTTCGACGGAGGCAGTACAAAGCACTCGAGTTTCTCCCATTTCTATTAAGACCGAACCTTCTGCATGTTTGGTAAATTGTCGGGTAATTTGAATTGGGCGCAGTTGATTACTGGTTCTACCGCTTGGTCGCATGTTGTTTCTCCGGAGTGAAGGGGCTTTGTAAGCAGTAAATTTTAACTAAAAAACGTGGCATTTCATACACGTTGTTGATTTTTTACTGAATTAGTCCAATTCTTACACCATTTAAATCCCGTTGAGTTTCAATGCGGCTATTGGCTTGATTTAGTTGATTCAAAAACGACCCGACACAAGGTACAATCATCAGTCCAGAAAGCCAATGGCTATAAACTATCCCAATAAAACTAGGAATCTAGGTATGATTAAAAGTATGACCGCGTTTGCGCGCCAACCAATTGAGAAAGAATGGGGAAACGGTGCTTGGGAAATTCGCTCGGTCAATAGCCGCTATTTGGAAACTAATTTTAGATTGCCCGATTCGTTGCGCTACTTAGAATTTAAGTTACGAGACAGGTTAAGAAAAAGACTCAGTCGCGGCAAACTTGATTGCACACTTAAGCTTGAGATTAACCAAGAGTCCGGTGAAGACCTTTCGCTCAATCAACCTTTAGCTGAATCCCTGATTAAAACCCATCAATCATTTCAACAAACGGCTGGGGTAGTCCAGCAGCCTGATTTGACCAAATTGCTTAGTTGGCCAGGTATCATTAAAAAGTTAGAAATTGACAGCGAACAAATGGAGAAAGACCTTCTTGATGCGCTAGAACAGGCAATTGAACAATTAATTACCATGAGAGGGCGAGAAGGCGAGAGTATCGCACAGATGATCCAGCAGCGACTCGAAGGGATCGGCGAGCAGGTGAAGTATGTTAGAGAAGAAATGCCTGCCATTGCTAAGTGGCAACGAGAGAAAATACTCGGTCGATTTGAAGAGATTAAATTGGAGTTTGATGAAACTCGGATTGAGCAAGAAATGGTGATGGTAGCGCAAAAAATTGATGTCGATGAAGAATTAGACCGATTAGAAGCCCATATTGCCGAAGTTGCTCGATTAATTAAAAAAGGTGGAGTGGTTGGTCGTCGTTTAGACTTTCTTATGCAAGAGCTAAACCGCGAAGCCAATACACTAGGCTCAAAATCGATCAGCGCTAAAACCACCGCCGCTTCGGTTGAATTGAAAGTGCTGATTGAGCAAATGCGTGAGCAGATCCAAAATATTGAATAGATTTTAACGCAACGAGAAAAACTGGCTTAGGCGTTTTGCAGAGCGGCAAATGAGAATTCCTTACTTTGCTTCATCAGCAATAGACTAGCACTTGGCGAAAGCTCTTGCTAAACTTTCGTTAGCCAGCAAATCAACCCCGTTAACGATCAACAGAGAGCATTTCGAACTTCATGAAACCCGCTATAGCCAATCTATTCGTTGTATCCGCGCCATCTGGTGCAGGAAAGACTAGTTTACTGAAAAAGCTTATTAGCGAACTTGATGATGTGCAGACCTCAATCTCACATACTACTCGAAGTAAAAGAGCTGCCGAGGTTGATGGTGTTGACTATCATTTTGTCGATTTAGCGACTTTTCAGCGGTTAGTTAACGAAGACGCGTTTTATGAGCATGCAGAGGTTTTTGGTAATCATTACGGTACCAGTAAGTCGTCGATTGCTGATCAGCGAGAAAAAGGCATTGACGTGATCCTCGAAATCGATTGGCAAGGTGCTCGGCAAATTAAAAAGCAATTGCCAGATAGTTTAAGCATATTTATCTTGCCACCCAGCAAACAAGAGTTAGAGAGTCGGTTGAAGGGAAGAGGGCAGGATGACGATGCTATTATTAAAGGCAGAATGGATGCCGCAATTAGCGAAATGTCGCACTATAATGAATACGACTATGTTGTGATTAACGACGATTTTGAGCAAGCCGTGTCCGAAATTAAGGCGATTATTGTCGCTGAGAGGCAAAAATTAGCAGTTCAGAGCAAAAAACATGCTCAATTGTTGTGCAATCTTTTGGAGTAGTGGGCTTTTTAAGGTAAACTATGCGGCCTTTTTGAGTAGGGGGCTGAGCAACTCGGTTAAATTCCTACTCTAAATAATTGAATTTATTGTTTTATAGGTTGGATTTATAAATGGCAAGAGTAACAGTAGAAGATGCAGTTGAAGCAATCGGTAATCGATTTGACTTGATTATGGTGGCCTCTAAACGCGCAAGACAATTGGCTACTGGTGGTAAAGAAGCTATGGTCGATTGGGATGACGACAAACCAACAGTGGTTGCTTTAAGAGAAATTGAAGAAAACTTAGTATCTACCGAAAATGTCGATAAGCTGGGCGCTGCGCCAGTAGACGAAATGATCGAAGAAACTGTCGAAGAATAATTTAGTCATAGATTGCTTCGATTGTTGTCCTAGGAGACTGGTGTGTATCTATTTACTGGGCTTAAAGAGCAATTATTAAGCTATTTAGACGCATCACAAGTTGAAAAAATTCAACAGGCCTACGTTTTTGCGCGTGATGCACACGAAGGCCAACTCCGCTCAAGCGGCGACCCCTATATCACTCACCCGGTCGCCGTCGCTAAAATATTAGCCACACTCCATTTAGACGCACAAACCATCATGGCAGCATTGATGCATGATGTGATTGAAGATTGCGAAGTCACCCGCGAAGAACTTGCCGATCAATTTGGTGAAAGAGTCGCCGCCTTGGTCGAGGGTGTTAGTAAACTGACACAAATAAAATTCCGTTCTCGAAAAGAAGCCCAAGCCGAAAACTTTCGTAAGATGATGATGGCGATGGTGGAAGATTTGCGTGTGGTGCTGATTAAACTTGCCGATCGATTGCACAACATGCGAACTTTGGGCGCGCTAAATAGCGAAAAGCGTACTCGCATTGCCAAAGAAACCATGGAAATTTATGCGCCAATTGCAAATCGATTGGGAATGTTTGCTATTCGACAAGAGCTGGAAGAGCTCTGCTTTGCCGCGCAGTACCCTATGCGCAGTCGGGTGTTAAAAGAGTCGGTGCGTAAAGCGCGTGGAAACCGAAAAGAAATCGTTAATAGTATTGCTAATAATATTCAGCAACGACTTAATGCTGAAGGGATTGATGCGGATATACGAGGAAGAGAAAAGTCTGTTTATAGCATCTACAAAAAAATGCAAAACAAAGTTGGTGTATTTGAAGAGGTCATGGACGTTTATGGCTTTAGAGTAATTACCGATACTGAAGACAGCTGTTATCGGGTGTTAGGCCAGCTGCATAATTTGTATCGACCCGTGCCAGGTCGGTTTAAAGATTACATCGCAATCCCTAAAACCAATGGTTATCAATCTTTACATAGTACCCTTAAAGGGCCACATGGATTGCATATTGAAGTGCAAATTAGAACCACTGAAATGGATCAAATGGCGGAAAACGGGGTTGCTGCGCATTGGCTTTACAAGAACCCTTCGGATGTTAATCGCGCCGAAGTGAAAGCTCGTGAATGGATGAGTAACTTAATGGAATTACAGGAAAACAGCGGTGATTCCATTGAGTTTATTGAAAGCGTTAAGGTCGATTTATTTCCCGATGAAGTTTACGTGTTTACACCAAATGGAAACATTATTGAACTGCCAAAAAACGCCACGCCTGTCGATTTTGCCTACGCCATTCACACTGACGTCGGTAATAGTTGTATTGCGTGTAAAGTCGATAGCACCATCGTTTCTTTATCTCGACCTTTGCTTAATGGTCAAACCGTAGAAATAATTACTGCACCCGGTGCCAAACCTAATCCAAGCTGGTTAAGTTTTGTTGCAACAAGTAAAGCGCGAACTAATATTCGTCATTTTATTAAAAATCTAAGAAGGGACGATGCAATCAACCTAGGCCGCCGATTACTCGAAAAATCATTGGGCAATCAATCAATTGATAGTATTGATCAAGCTATTTTAGAGCGCGTGACTCAAGAGACCAAAAAAGAAAGTTTCGATGATATTTTAGCCGAAATCGGTTTGGGGCAAACAGCGAGTGTCATTATTGCACATCGACTTTCACCTGGTTCTGAAACTGAAATTCAAAAACACCATGATAGTAATCGGCCGCTAGCGATTCAGGGTACGGAAGGGATGATGATCGAATATGCGAAGTGCTGCCATCCGATTCCGGGCGATTCCATCATGGGGACCATCAGCAGCGGTGGCGGGTTCGTTCTTCATCGTCAAGACTGCCGAAACATTGCCGATCATTCAACCAAATTAGACAAGTATGTTCCCGTACAATGGGAGAAAAATGTTGAAGGGTTATTTAGAGTTGAACTCAAAGTTGAAGTAATGAATCGACATGGTGTACTTGCGAAAGTGACCAATTTAATCGCTGATGAAGGTGTTAATATCGTTAATGTTGCAATCGATGCGATGGACGGCTCCACCAATATGCTCAGTTTTGCATTGGACTTAAAAGGTCGATTACAGCTTGCCAATCTAATCCGAAAGATTAGATTGTTTGATTTTGTTATTAAAGTTTCACGTAAAAGATAATACTTAGCCAAAAGTCGATACTATTATTTTGACTTTTATAACCCTTGGGGCACCACAATGAGCAAAACTGTAATTCATACTGACGATGCACCAGCAGCAATCGGAACTTATTCTCAAGCGATAAAATCAGGATCAACAGTCTATGTTTCTGGGCAAATACCTTTAGATCCGAAAACCATGGCGTTTGTTTCTGACGAGATTCAACCACAAATTCACCAAGTATTTAAGAACCTATCTGCGGTTGCTAAAGCGGCAGGCGGTAGCCTTAATGAGATCGCCAAACTGAATATTTTTCTAACGGATCTTTCGTGTTTTCCGTTGGTTAACGAAATTATGGCCGAGTATTTTGAGCAACCTTATCCTGCTAGAGCTGCGGTTGGGGTTAAAGAGCTACCTAAAGGCGCGCAAGTTGAAATGGATGCAATTATAGAACTGGATTAATTTATCCTAATTGCTTGCTGGCGGCTCTCGACTAAAAGACTTTAAACATTGAATAATCCTCGAAACGACAAAATTATAGCGTTACTAAACCGACGTCAGAAAGACTTAACCGTATTTATGGATGAAGTGCACAAGCCGCATAATTTAGCGGCAATTGTGCGAACATGTGATGCGATTGGAATCGGTGAGGTGCATGCCGTTTATCCGCAAAGCGTTTTGCGTGAATGCCACGGCACTGCGATGGGAAGTAACCGTTGGGTGACCACTCACACTCATCAGCATTTAGCGAGCGGTGTTGAGCAGCTCAAGTCGGAGGGTAAGCAAGTCCTTGCCGCACACTTTTCGGATAGAGCCGTTGACTTTCGGACTATAGACTACACCAAGCCGACTGCCGTTTTAGTTGGCTCAGAAAAATTTGGCGTGAGTTCTCAAGCCGCTGAATTAGCCGATCAACATGTATTGATTCCAATGCTTGGCATGGTGCAATCACTTAATGTCTCGGTTGCTACTGCAATTATCCTGTATGAAGCACAGCGACAAAGAGAGCAAGCTGGCATGTATGACGCTCGTCAACTCTCTGATGAGTATTGTGAAAAACTTCGTTTCGAATGGCTTCATCCCCAAGTTAAAGCCTTTTGTGATAAGCACCAGATCAGAACGCCTAAAATTGATGAACAGGGTGAAATTGTTGATGATGAATGGCACCAAATTCGCCACGCTATTGTTAATCAATAACGACTGATTAATCAATGGCGTCCGACAACTTCTCCCAATATCCGGTCATTGACCTTCGGCCTACTGAAAAATTTCGCCAACAGCACCTGGAAAACTCCGCAAATATACCCGCATCGCAGTTAGAGTCGCGGACTCATGAATTGCCCGAAAGGCTAACCCCGATCAACTTAATAGGTCATCATCCAGAGTTGCAAATGGCAAAGCAATTTTTGACGACTAAGGGCTATCAAATTCTTGAAGTGTTGGATCTCTCGCAATCCAATATTGCAGATTGCTTTCCCGCTACTTTCTTGGCCAGTCATGGGCGTTCAAAAAGGTATTGGCAACCAGCCAGTGTGGTCGCGCATTTTTGTAAAAATATACAGCAAACCGGAGCGAATAAACGAGCTCTTGATTTAGCCTGCGGTGCCGGTCGAGACTGCGTTTATCTGGGCCTAAATGGCTGGCAAGTCCATGCAATTGATATTAGCCAACATGCACTAGAACGATTAGAGTCTTTCGCACAAAGAGAAAAGCTTAACATTCAGTGCCAGCTGGTGGATCTAGAAAAAGAGCTGGATTCATTCTTAGCCACTAAACAAAAGTTCGATTTGATTGTTGTTGTGCGTTATTTACATCGCCCCTTGTTGACTAAGCTCGATAGTTTACTGAATCAATCGGGCCATATCATCTATCAAACCTTTATGCAGGGTTGTGAGAAATTTGGTAGTCCCAAAAATCCTCGCTTTTTATTACAACAGGGAGAGTTAGCCCGGTGCTTTTCATCCTACACTATTTGTTTAGACCAAATAGATTATCTTTCAGACGGCCGCCCGGTAAATAGTTTTATCGCTCAAAAGGAAAGTGATTAAGCCATTTTATTCAAAGCGATACTGTTATATTATCTAATCCATTTAGTTTTAAAAATAGTCATGCCGTTGGCAAAGGTGTATGGTCAGCGCAAGAAATTTTAGTTTGCTATTGGTCCCTTAGGAAAACAATGTTAAATAAGGAAAAACAAAGAGCGGTAATGTTTGCAGATATATCCGGCAGCTCTGCGCTTTACAAAACCAAAGGAAATAGCCAAGCAAAATCCATCGTTGGTCATCTATTAAATGAAATTCAGCTGTTAACCGTGCAGCATAAAGGGCGGGTAGTGAAAACCATTGGTGATGAAGTTATGGTCAGCTTCTTGTCCGGCCAAAACTGCATTGAAACGGCGGTGGCTATTCAAGAAAGCTTTGCACAAAGCTTTACCCAGCATCATCTGATGGTAAGTATTGGCATATCTTACGGTGATGTATTGATGGATGAAGGAGACCTCTTTGGTGAGTCGGTTAATGATGCAGCTTATCTCACCAAACTAGCAAAAGGCAGCCAAATCTTGTTTTCGGAGTCAATGTTGGGCGAGCTTACGCTTGAGCAAAAGTCTAAGGCAAGAGAATTTGATTGGGTAAAACTCAAAGGCGCCAAAGAAAGCTCTCCTATTTTTAGGCTTTACTGGCAAGATGAAACCGAAATTGATAATGAAACTCGATTCCTTTCAACGGATGTCATTCTTGAAGAAGTTACCAAGCAAATATTAACAATTGAATATGCCAACAAAGAAGTGGTTATTGATCCTAAAATGACACCCTATATGATTGGTAGAAACCTATCTACATGCCAGTTAGTTTTGGATGATACTCAGGTATCGAGAGAGCACTGTCATATTAGTTTTAATCGAGGAAAATTCGTTTTAGTCGACCATTCCACTAATGGGTGCTATCTAAAACCTGAAAATGGTCTAGAATTTTACTTAAGAAGAGAAGAATTTCCGTTGCTGGAAAATAGTTCGCTGTCACTAGGCATGCCATCCCATAAATCCAGCAGCCACCTGATACAGCTTAAGTATCAAGGGTAATCCGATAACATAGAATAAAGGCAATTGTATGAGGCGTATCGCATTTTGGTCACCTAAGGGGGGAGTTGGAAAAACAACTCTTGCCCTAAATTTTGCTGCTGCAGCCTATTACTCGGGATTAAAAGTGATTGTCTGCGATTTAGATCCCCAGCAATCCTCGGTAGATGTTTTTGCAGAAAATAGATTGCCATTCACCGTGGTAAAAGACATGCCCCAGGTGATGCCTAATGTCGATATGTTAGTTTGCGACTATTCCCCTTCATTAGAAAAGGTGCCAGTCGAAGAAACCATCATTTTGCCGATGCGAGCGAGCATGTTGGATTTAAAAGCGGTAGCCCGTACTTCACGGCTGGTTAGGGACAAGCGAATTATTAAATGCGTAAACGCAGTTGACACCCGCCGCCACGATGAAAGGATGTTAGCAATGAAACTTTATGCGGATGGTGCTCACTTAGTTAAGGATCGATCTATTTACGTACGAAGTCTCACTAATGGACAAACGGTTTTTCAACAAGATGTGTACGGCGCCAGAGATGCTAAGCAAGAAATAAACCGTCTATTAGAGAGAGTCTTAAAGCCCGACAGTGAAGTGAGTTAAAGATAGAAGAACTCAAATCAGCTACTCAATTACAAAAAATAGGTATAAAAAAAGGAGGCTAAAAGCCTCCTTTTTCATTTAACAGCAATTAAAGGGTAATTACTTAGCCGCTTTTTTTGCTGGAGCCTTTTTCTTAGCTTTCTTTTTAGCTTTTTTAGGCTTAGCTGCTGCTGCAACTAGCTTAGCTTCTAACTTAGCTGCTGCTTTTGCTTGCTTAGCTTGTAAACGAGCAACAGCTGCTGCATCACGCTTAGCTGCTGTAGCCATTTTAGCGCGAACACCTTGCATTGCTTTAAGCGTAGCGTTTGCCGCTTTAACAGCTTCGTTTGCCGCTTTAACTTTAACTTTTTGCGCTTTAACGCGAGCAGTTGCTTTAGCTTTGGCAGCCATTGCTGATTTAACTGCTTTTTTAGCTGCAGCTGTTTTCTTTTTAGCTGCTACAGATTTTTTAGCAGCAACTGCTTTAGTTGCAGCTGCTACTTTAGAAGTAAGACCTTTTAAAGTAGTTTCTGCTTTCTTAGCCGCAGCTGTTGCTTTGTCGCTAGCTTTAGTTGCTGCAGCAATTGCTTTATCAACGCCCATAGAAGCTTTTTTAGGAGCTGCTTTCTTAGCGGCTGCCTTCTTCTTAGGAGCTGCTTTTTTCTTAGCTGCTACTTTTTTCTTAGGAGCTGCTTTCTTAGCCGCTACCTTCTTCTTAGGAGCTGCCTTTTTCTTGGCTGCTACTTTTTTCTTAGGAGCTGCTTTTTTCTTAGCTGCTACTTTATCTGTACCACTTTTTTTAGTGCCGGCTTTGGCCATGATTTTCTCCACTTATTTTGAATGTAGTTAGTTCAGTTGGAAGTGTATAACTAGATTGAAAAAAATACAAAAAAAAAATTGAAAAATCAGCTAAAAAATGCAGTTATTTTTTAAATTTTACTGTTTTAGCCTTTCAATTGAGTAATTCTCAGATATTTTCACTCCAAAACACTAAGAAAAACGATCAATTTAAAATTAATTTTAAATTGATCGATATTTTTAAAAACTATTTTAGGGAATTATTCTGAGGTTGAAGTCATTGATCGGACCCAACCCGAAATAGACTTAGCAACACTGATATTTTCTCGATTAAGTTTGTTATTTAACAAATGTGAATTATCAAATCGTTGATTAGCCGCATTCCAACTTCCATTTTGAATCAATTGTTCAAATTTGCTTTTCGCCGTCAGGTCGTTTGAAAAAGTCATTAGCGGTTTTTGCCCTTTGTTGAGCATTTCATTTAATTCCTTGGAAGCAAACCTCGGTGCGCTTGGCCGAATTAAAATAACCGGAAGGTTTTCGACGATTTGTGCTATGCAATCTAAGCTCCAAAAGGCGGCATTACCGTTTGCAATTATAATGGTTGGGAGATCCGATTGAGGCACTAATTTTAATGTTTCTTGGCAAACCTCAGTGAAATAACCTTGATAGCTTTCTGAGTTCTCAAAAAAGTGACGGGTGATTATTGCTATTTCTGCATTTTCAGATTCATTTTGCGTTTTTGATTTATTGGATTCACTGCTAGGCGGTTGATTTCCAGCTTCTTGTTGTTCTTGTGAGGATGTTTCATTTTCGGCTGGCGTATCGGAAGTTTGTTCCGGAGTTTCTGGAACTTCTGGAAAATCAGACTTGGCAATATTGGGGCTCCAGATTGACCAACCTAATTCGGCAAGTTGTTGCGATAGCGGCAGTACAATCCGATCATGTTTGGGGTTTTCTCCTTGAGCATGAAAAATAACGGCATGTCCTCGTAAGGTTTTTCCTTTAAATTTAGTTTTTATGACTAAGTGTTGCTGTTGACGTGCTTCGATCCATTCTTGATTGTTCGTTGCGGTCGTTTTGGCAAGCGCTTTGGAATCAGCAGCAAAAGTAGGAGAAACTTCAGCTACAGAAGTTGTTTCCGCCACTGCTGCAGATTCGGCTTCATCTTGGGTTGCTGCGGAGAGGTGCAGAATGAAGAGCAAGGGGAGCGGCATAAATATTGCGTTTTTTGTTAGCTTATACTTGCTCATTTGTTTCCCCTAATTACCAAAATCAGAATGCGATTGACTTACCCAATACCAAATTTGTATTAGGCGGCAATTCATGAAGTAAGTATGGCACAAATTGGAGGTGCCAGCGGCAGACGATTGTTAAAAGTCACCCTGCGAAAATTCAATTACAATATTTTAACCCCATTGCCAGTCAAATCACGTTAGATTGAGTTAGATATTTGCAGAGATCGATATTTTTGAATGAGTGAGCCGATTTGAGCTTTTTTGGCAACAATTTATGCCGGAGTAATGGCTAAATTAGTTTAAACAGGTATCAATTTCTTTTTATTAATGGTTTGTCTTTATTAAATGATGAGAACGAGTGCTATCGCCATAGATAATTTTGACGCTGCAGTTGCAAACGACTGTAAATTGAAGTTCACTACGGCTATGCAAAAAGATACCACCGATGAACAATTGATTCTTAAATACGCTCAAGGCCACTCTCAGGCATTTGAGGTACTTTATTCTAGACATAAGAATAGTTTAATGCGGTATTGTCTAAGGCAGTTTTCTAGTCGAGCAATGGCCGAAGAATGCTTTCAAGAGATTTGGATGAAAGTGATCAAAAATAGGTCTCGTTATCAACCAAAAGCACTTTTCACGACTTACCTTTACCGCATCGCAACAAATCATGTCATCGATATTTATCGCAAAGAGAAAAAAAGGAATCATGACTGCGAATATGAAGAAGATAAAGTCGCTGAAGATTTTCATCTAGCGGCGGAAAAAATCGAAAATCAAGTTAATAAAGCATTAGTTGAAAAATTGAGGGAGCAAATTGCACTACTGCCTTTTGAACAAAGGAATACCTTACTGCTTAAATTGAATGAAGGACTTTCATTGGATGATATTTCAGAAATTATGAATTGCGGAAAGGAAACAGTTAAAAGTCGCCTTCGATATGCGACCAAAAAACTTAAAGAGGCGCTCGGAAACTCTTTTGGAGCCAATTAAAATGAACACTACAAATTCTTTCGATAATAAGCACGAACTGGATGCTGAACTTGAATCAGATCTCAGGCATTTGAAAAGTGCCTTGGATGATTCAGAAATGGGAGCGGTTGACTCGGTAATTGATAAACAAATTATCGCTGCGGCTAACCGAGAACTTGACCGAAAAAGGCCAACAGAATATCGTATTTCGTTTTGGCGAAAACTGGCCCTTCCGCTTTATATAGGGTCTGGCATGGTGTTTACGGTGCTTGCCTATAACACTTTATTGTTCCCCGAGCCGACATATAAAGAGACCACTCATTCGGAGACGACCATTGTCAAGATGCAATCCGAGGAGATCACGGAAAAGGATAATGTGGAGGCGGTCGCCCGTGAGAAGCGAGAACTACCAGCGTTGGAAAACCCTTCAGTTATGCCAGAGCGAGTTATCACTCAATCAGAATCATCAGCGGTTGAAATTGGTTCATCAGAGCTTGATGCGACCGAATTACTGGAAAAAGGGATATATACAGGCAACGAATTGAAAAAAGCGGATTATCCCGA
Source organism: Kangiellaceae bacterium (assembly GCA_965230525.1). Classification (GTDB taxonomy): domain Bacteria; phylum Pseudomonadota; class Gammaproteobacteria; order Enterobacterales; family Kangiellaceae. The sequence goes on along the minus strand of OZ246008.1, from coordinate 309,016 downwards.
ACAGGATGCCTGGGCGCGAGATATTATCGAATTGCTAAAAGCTGGTAGTATTGAATCAGCTAAATCAGAGTTAAACCGCTTTAAGCAAGTCTACCCTGATTACCCAATTGAAGAGCAAATAAAGGCATTAACTCGTTAGCTTAGGCCTGAATGCGGGTAAAAAGTACACATTCTATTGCGCCAAATCAATAATGCGGCAATTTGTCACTTTGCAATTGACGATTATTTTGCTTGATTCCTACCTCTCAGCCCTTATAATTCCACCACAATAAGGAGGGGTATGGGTGTCTATTTATGATTTTCCCAATGAATGTCCGAAAATCACCCTAAATTCCTTATTCCAATAAACAATCTAAAAGACGGCTCTGTCGTTTTAACAATAAAAGTGGAGATCCCTCAATGGCCATTCGACGTAAGTTGATTGCCGGCATTGCTTCATTGTTAACCTTTGTGTTTAACGGTGTCGTACAGGCCGCATCTGATATGAATATGCGCCCCGGAGTGACTGAAACGAGTAACGAAGCATTCAACCTTCATATGATCGTTGTTTGGGTAATGGTTGCTATTTCGGTTGTTGTATTCGGTGCGATGATATATTCATTCATTTTTCATCGAAAATCTAAGCATCCAGTACCTGCTAAGTTTTCGCACAGTACTAAAGTAGAAATGATTTGGACAATTATCCCTATCATTATTCTTATCTACTTGACTATCCCTGCGGTTAAATTGCTAATAAAAATGGAAGATGCGTCAAATCCAGAAATGAGCATTCAAGTCACAGGCTCACAGTGGAAATGGCACTATAAATACTTGGAGCATGATGTAGAGTTTTTTAGTAACTTAGATCGCTCTCTGACTGAAAAAGATGAACACTACTTACTTGAAGTTGATAACGCGTTGGTTATTCCTGCGGAGACTAAAGTACGCTTTTTGGTTACGGCATCAGATGTTATTCACTCTTGGTGGGTACCTGATTTAGCGGTTAAGAAAGATGCGATCCCTGGTTTTATTAATGAAACTTGGACTTCAATTCCTGCTGAACATGCTGGAAAAATATTCCGTGGACAATGTACAGAGCTTTGCGGAAAGGACCATGGATTCATGCCTGTCGTGGTTAAAGTACTAAGTAAAGAGGACTTTAAAGGTTGGTTGGAACAAAAAGACCAAGAACGAATTGCTGCTGAAAAAGCAGCGGCTGAAGCGGCAGCGCAAAGCTGGGATATGGATAAGCTAATGACACTCGGTAAAGAGGTTTACGATGCTAAATGTGGCATGTGTCATCAGCCTAACGGTCTAGGATTGCCACCAGCATTCCCAGCACTTAAGGATAGCCCAATTGCTCTAGGGCCAGTTGAGGCGCACATCGACATCGTTGTGAATGGTAAGGCTGGCACAGGAATGGCTGCTTATGGGCCGCAACTGACCGATGCAGAACTTGCTGCTGTAGTAACATACGAACGAAACGCTTGGGAAAATAATACCGGCGATAAAGTTCAACCTGCTGACATTCAGGCTTTTAAAGCCGGTAACTAATAGGAGACGATCAAAATGGGCGATCATCATCCAACCGGCATTAGTCGCTGGTTATACACAACAAACCATAAAGACATTGGCTCAATGTATTTATGGTTCTCATTCATTATGTTTTTGATTGGTGGTGCGATGGCTATGGTTATCCGTGCCGAGCTCTACCAACCAGGTTTGCAGTTTGTGCAACCTGACTTCTTTAACCAAATGACAACAATGCATGGCTTGATCATGGTTTTCGGTGCGGTTATGCCGAGCATGGTTGGTCTTGCTAACTGGCTCGTACCAATGATGATTGGTGCACCTGATATGGCATTACCAAGAATGAACAACTGGAGTTTTTGGATTCTCCCGTTCGCTTTCACTCTTTTGTTGTCTTCTTTGTTTATGGACGGCGGGGCACCCAACTTTGGTTGGACTTTCTATGCACCACTTTCCACAACCTTTGGGCCACCAAGCACCGATTTCTTTATTCTTGGTGTTCATATGATGGGTATTTCTTCCATCATGGGTGCAATCAACGTTATCGTGACCGTATTTAATATGCGTGCACCTGGAATGACTCTAATGAAAATGCCATTGTTCGTTTGGACTTGGTTAATTACAGCATTCTTATTAATTATGGTTATGCCTGTGCTTGCAGGAACAGTGACCATGATGTTAACCGACCGTCATTTCGGCACTGCGTTCTTTGATGCCGCCGGTGGTGGTGACCCCGTTATGTTCCAGCATATTTTCTGGTTCTTCGGGCATCCAGAGGTTTACATTATGATCTTGCCAGCGTTTGGGGTTGTTTCTGAAATTATCCCTGCATTTTCTAGAAAGAAATTGTTTGGTTACTCATCAATGGTTTATGCAACGGCATCCATCGCATTGCTTTCGTTCATCGTTTGGGCGCATCATATGTTTGCAGTCGGTATGCCAGTAGCCGGTGAGCTATTCTTTATGATTGCTACCATGCTAATCGCTGTTCCAACGGGTGTTAAAGTGTTCAACTGGGTTGCAACCATGTGGCAAGGCGCGTTAACTTTTGAAACGCCGATGCTATTTTCAATTGCGTTTGTAATCTTATTTACCATAGGTGGTTTCTCGGGCGTCATGCTTGCAATGGCACCGGTTGACTTCCAATATCATGATACTTACTTCGTTGTTGCTCATTTCCATTATGTACTCTTCCCGGGTGCTATTTTTGGAACTACCGCAGCTGTATATTACTGGCTTCCAAAGTGGGCTGGAAAAATGTACAACGAGACCGCTGGTAAAATCCATTTCTGGTTATCCATGATATTCGTAAACTTAACTTTCTTCCCAATGCACTTCAGTGGGTTAGCTGGTATGCCTCGACGTATTCCAGACTACAACATGATGTTTGCAGACTTTAATATGTGGGCAAGTATTGGTGCATTTGGTCTTGGCTTAACTCAAGTTTATTTCTTAGTGATCGTTCTTCTTACTTTGAAAAATGGTAAGAAAGCTGAAGATAAACAATGGGAAGGTGCGACAGGATTGGAGTGGGATGCGTTGCCGTCACCGGCACCTTATCACTCATTCAGTACACCACCTAAAGTAGACTAAAGTAAGGTAGGGGAAAAATGGACGAGCAAATGCAACAACAGAACAAAAAGCTAATCTTGCGACTGGTCGCAATCATTGGCGGTATGTTTATATTTGCGTTTGCTCTAATCCCTCTTTACAACGTGTTTTGTGACATTACCGGCATCAACGGTAAAACAAAAGGGCAAGCACTCTATCAAAATGTAGAGGTTGACAAAAAACGCGTTGTAACGATTGAGTTTTTGACAAATGTTAATCGTGGGATGCCATGGGCATTTGGCTCTAAAGTAAAATCGATGGAAGTTTATCCGGGTGAATTAAATGAAGTTATTTTTTACGCCAAGAATCCATCTAAATCTGAAATTGTGGGTCAAACAGTCCCAAGTGTGTCACCTGGGGAAGCGGCTTTATATTTAAATAAAACAGAATGTTTTTGCTTTGATCAGCAAAAGCTTGTGGCAGGCGAAGAAGTTGAAATGCCAATGAAGTTTTATATTGATGCTGACTTACCAGAAGATATTACGCGACTAACATTGTCTTACCAGTTATTTAATGTGACCGAGGCAGTTAATGCTGCAGCGGGAGCAACCAAATAAAGCGAAAAAATTCGCTTAAATGGAGATCATTCAATGAGCACTGAAACAGAAGAAAAATACGAAAACTACTATGTGCCAGAACAGAGCAAGTTGCCGATTATTGGCGCAATTGGTTTGTTTTTGTTGGCCTTTGGTGGGGCAAATTTCATTCAAAATACCACCGGCAAATATGTTCCTTTAGAGTCTGATTCTTTCAGCTTCCAAGTGCTATTTAGCGATTGGGGCGGAATGATCATGACCCTCGGCTTAGCTATTATGGTTTATATGATGTGGGCTTGGTGGCGCGATACTATTCGCGAGTCTATGGGCGGTTTATATAGCGCACAAATGGATCGTTCGTTCAAGCAAGGTATGCTTTGGTTCATTACCTCAGAGGTCATGTTTTTTGCAGCATTCTTTGGCGCATTACTTTACGTACGTCAATTAGTATTGCCATGGCTAGGTGGGGAAGGTAACAACGCGATGACCCACGCACTTTTATGGCCAGACTTCTTACCCGAATGGCCGCTTACAAAAACGCCAGACGGAACCACTACCACAGCGATGCCAGCGATGGGACTGCCTGCCATCAATACCGTGATTCTATTGACTAGTTCATGGACATTGACAATTGCTCACCACGCATTGAAAGAAAATAATCGCCAAGCGCTTTTAAACTACACATCGATTACAGCGCTTCTCGGTATCATTTTCTTATGTTTACAGGTTTACGAGTACTATCATGCTTATAATGATTTAGGCCTAACACTTGGAAGTGGTATTTACGGTTCTACTTTCTTTATGTTGACTGGGTTTCATGGCTTCCACGTAACCATAGGTACTATTTTCCTTATTGTGTTATCGATACGTTGTGCAAAAGGTCATTTTACTCCTAAGCATCATTTTGCTTATGAAGCGGGTGCTTGGTACTGGCATTTTGTTGATGTTGTTTGGTTGTTTCTATTTATCTTCGTTTACTTGTTATAGAGATAAATTGATTCGAAAAAAACCGAAGCTTGCTTCGGTTTTTTTATGTCTGAAAGAATTGCTTTGGATGTTACTGAAAGTTAACGCAAAATTAGATTTAGGGTTGATTGACGATGGGTAATCCATGCGGTTCAATCCAGCCCATAAAAACCGCAAAAACAATAAATACAAATAGAGCAATGGATAGCCCAATCCGCCAGCTCAAACTATTGACTACTTTCTTAGAGTCTTGTTTACCTGTGACCAAAAAATACAGCGCTCTAAAGAGGGTAAACAAAATGCCAATCATCATTAGCAGTATAAGAATTTTCGCTATCATTTGTAGCTGTTTTCCTAGGTTGAAGGTTTGTAATAATGATAGAATACGCGCCCTAAGGCTTTTTTACTAGTGGATAAACGATTTTGCCTCATTCTGTGCAATACAAAATCGGAAAATACCAGTTAACCATTAATTTCTGGTTCCTAATTGTTTTTCTATTAGTGCAAATGGGCCTCAATGAGTTAGGTTATTGGCAGTTGTCGCGAGCTCAAGAGAAGCAACAAAGACTGGATATTTTAGCCAGTAATCAAAATCAACTTAAAACTCAATTGCTAGACTTGACTGAAGATGATCTGAAGCAGTTTGTGCCTGTGCAACTCGAAGTCGAACTCGCTAAACGAAAGAATATTTTAGTCGAAAACAAAATTCAGAATGGCGAACTCGGTTACCACGTTTTGAATCTCGTGCATGATGTTGAAAGTAAAAAGAATTTACTGGTTAATCGGGGGTGGATTGCTGGTTTAGCCAACCGAAGTGAACTGCCGCAAGTGGAATTGCCTGCGAGTTATTGGCAATTAAAGGCTCGGCTATACCCCATTAACCGCCAAGTGTTATCGGGCGATGCAGAAATAGAAGAGTTTGGGAATACCATCAGAGTACCTGTTCTCGACGCTAGTATCGTGAGTCAACTGGAAACTAAGTTGGACATTAAAATTGAGCCTTATTTGCTGAGAATGGATAAGCAAAATGATTACGCGTTAACGGTTGACTGGGCGTGGGTCAGCATGATGCCAGAAAAGCATTTAGCCTATGCGTTTCAATGGTTTTCATTATCCTTGGCCTTTTTAATTGTGAGTTTGTTCGTATTAATTAAACGGGTCGACGATTGAGCTTATGGAAAAAAGCGTCAACGTGATCTCGTCGTTAGAAAGTAATTTGAAATTTAGAGGAAAAGATTGTGGATTTTGATGAAAACAAAAATCAGTCGCACAATGAAAATGTTGCCAAGAATCGCAAAACATTAGTTCTGCTGTTTGTCATGTTTATTACACCAGTGGTATTAGCCTACTCCGCTTATTTTGGCAATTGGTTTTCGGGTGCTTCCGGTGCTCAAGGAGAATTAATAGCTAAAGAGCAACTTACGGATATCGAAGACTATGACTTTTTTAAAGATCAGCAGACAGTCATTACTGGTAAAGAATTTGAAACGCTTTATTGGTGGATCGTGCCTCTTGATACTCGCCGTTGTGACCAAAATTGTGCAAACATCAATTTACATACAGTCAATCAAACCTATTTAGGTTTGGGTAAAGAAGCGAGTCGAATTAATCAGTTAGTAGTGGTTCCTGAAGATAATCAAATTGACGTTGGGGCGTTTCCAATGGCGACTAGCCAGTTTAATAACATTGGCGTCGTTCCGCGAGAGACTACTCACAGCGGGAAATCATTACCGCTACCTGCCAATTATATTTACTTAGTGGACCCTCTCGGCAATATTTTTATGCGCTACCCCTTAGTCACCGATGAAAAGGATGCGCCTTTGATGAGCCGTAAGTTAAGAAAAGATATATTGCATTTGTTCAAGTACTCAAGACTTGGATAATTAGAACTTGAAGTTAGGTTAAGACGATTTACATGAATCAAACAATGATTAAAAAATTTGCAATTGCCGCTACAGCATTTGCGTTGGTAGTAGTTTTGTTAGGCGCGTTTACTCGCTTGTCGGATGCTGGGCTTGGGTGCCCTGATTGGCCTGGTTGTTACGGGTTTAAACATATTCCCACTAAACAAGCTGATATTGCTGTTGCCAACCAAGCTTTTCCAGAAAGACCTTATGAATTTGATAAAGCCTGGCCGGAAATGGTGCATCGTTATTTTGCCGGAACTCTCGGACTGCTGGTTTTGGGATTGGCGCTGTTAAGTTTAAAACCAGAGAATCGTTCGGCGCGAACCCACTCTTTCGGTTTGTTAATTTTAGTGATATTTCAAGCCGCGCTTGGTATGTGGACTGTCACAATGAAGCTTCATCCAGTCATAGTGATGGCTCATTTAATGGGCGGATTTGCAACCCTGACGTTGCTTGCAATACTGGCAAGTCGCTATCACTATCAATTTGTCTCGCCGATTTCAGTCGAGACTCAAAATCAATTTAAAAAACTGACTGTTCTGGCTTTAGTTGTATTAACACTTCAAATTATGTTGGGTGGATGGACATCAGCAAATTATGCCGCAACCATCTGTTACGAACTTCCTATCTGCCAAGGTGAATGGTTTAAACAGGGTGACTTTGTCACAGGGTTTAACCCTCTTGCACAAGAAGCAGAAAATTATGAGTTTGGAATTTTAGAAGCGGAAGCTCGAATCGCCATTCATGCGAGTCATAGAATCGGTGCCATCGTTGCCAGTATTATATTGCTGTTATTGAGTGTTAAATTAATTGTCAATTCTGGGTCAAGCTTACTTAAGACTTTCGGAAAGATCATCGGCGCGCTCTTGTTAGTACAAGTTACTTTGGGCGTGTTTAATATTGTCTTTCAGCTGTCATTGTATAATGCGGTCGCCCACAATGGTGTCGGCGCTATACTGCTAGTCGTAATGGGAATTTTAGCCACACTATTGTTTAGTCAAAGTCAGACCGAAAAGGCGGCAGAGACTCCACGTAATGAGTCGAGGGCTGCTGATGTCTAACACCAAACAAACTCTTTCAGAGAATCCGATGAGCCAGAAGTTAAAACCGACTTGGCGCGATTATCTTGAACTGACAAAACCAAAGGTTGTGGCATTGATCCTGATTACTGCGGTGGTCGGCATGTTCATGGCAACACCTGGTATGGTTCCGTGGGATATTTTAATTGTTGCGACCATTGGAATTGGCTTTGCGTCCGGTGGCGCGGCAGTGGTCAACCATGTGGTCGATCAAAAGATAGATGCGATTATGGCACGAACGCTGAAACGGCCCGTTGCTAGCGGTAAAATTAGTGATAAACAGGCGATAGTTTTTGCTGCCTTTTTATCCATTTCATCGTTACTAATGTTGTACTTTTACATCAACCCGTTAACCGCTTTATTAACCTTTTTTGGTTTAGTGGGTTACGCGTTTGTTTACACTATGTATTTAAAACGTGCGACACCCCAAAACATTGTCATTGGAGGGTTAAGCGGTGCTATTCCTCCACTGCTTGGGTGGACTGCGGTTGATGGCTACGGCGGTAATATTCATCCCCATGCGCTACTCCTTGTTTTGATTGTTTTCGTCTGGACACCTCCCCACTTTTGGGCACTGGCCATTTTTAGAAGAGATGAGTATGCCAAGGCGGATATTCCAATGTTGCCAGTCACCCACGGCATTGAATTTACCAAAACTAATATTATTCTTTACACTATCCTACTATTTTTCGCGGGTTTGTTGCCTTACTTAACTCATATGTCTGGGTTAATCTATTTGGTTAGTTCGAGTATCTTGGGCATTATTTTCTTAATTTATGCCATCCGACTTAAATTATCCAAGGAGCGTAAGATTGCTATGGATACGTTTAAGTATTCCGTAAATTATTTGTTATTGATGTTTGTTGCACTCCTTGTTGATCACTACTTTAAATATTAACTGCTTAAGAACATTATGAATAAATTTGTCCCTTATATTCTGATTTTAGTTGCTGTTGTACTAGGATTTTTACTGAAAGAGCACATGCTTTCACCCGCTGACAACTCGACTCAAGATACCAATAATCAAGTGACTGCAAGTCAGCAAAAAATAGATAATCGATTTGAAACTTTGCTAATTTATCCAAAGAAAAATCGTTTACCTAACTTTACATTTGTTGATCACCTGAATAAACCTTTTGATAACGAGCGATTTAAAAATCGTTGGAATTTGATTTTTATTGGTTACACCCACTGTCCTGACGTTTGTCCTAATACTTTGACGCAAATGACCCAGCTTTATAATTTGTTAGATGAGAACACCCAGGCTAAATTCCAATTTATTCTATTATCTGTTGATCCAGAGCGAGATACGCCTGAGCATTTAAAGGAATACTTGGATTACTTTCATCAAGATTTTGTTGGAATTAGTGGCGGTAAAGAACAAATTGATAAAGTAGTAAGAGCTTTGGGTGGGGTGTACAGCTTGAATAAGGAAGAAGGTGAGTTTTACACCGTTGACCATTCTGCTCGAATTTTTATCGTTGGTCCAGAAGCTCGCCGATACGGCATTATGGAAAGTAGCTCATTATCCTCGAAGGATAAGTCGCAACTAGTAAAAGATTTAACAAAGCTTGCTCAATAACCTATAAAAGTTGAATTATTCAGCTAAATTTTACCCGCTTGATTAAAGCAGGTATTATTTAGAACAAAATTTTCAACCATTAATGTTTCGCTGTCTTTGCTTTAGGACGGTGAAGCCGCTTTGCACGAGAGCTTATCATTAATATTCTACCCAGAAGCTTCTTTGGCCGAAACTCTCTGATGATTGCTAGCTTGCTGATCATCAGCCATCTGATATCTTATTTTACTATTGAACATTATGTGGTGGGGGCAAAAGACCGCACCATCATGTATTTGGTGACCAACCAAATCAAATTGCAATACATAGGTTCAGAGACTGATATTCCTAAAAATTTATCGGTCGGATTTAGTGAAACAACCGAGCTAGAGTTATTTTGGTTGACCGGTGGTACCTTACCAGAGGGGTTAGAAATATCGCAGCAGCACCAAGCTTATACCGAAGCCGCTAAAGAGTTTCTAGGAGAGGGGACTATTGTCAAAGTCGAAATATCCGATCGAGTATATGTTTGGGTTAACGAGCCCACTCATCCAGAATATTGGATACGTATGCCGATTGGAGAATATGATAGTGACATGCCAATATCCATGGTCATCTTCTCAGGTATGTTGCTATTCTTGAGTTTGGCTGGCGCATGGCTTGTTGTTCATCAGCTCCACCGTCCCTTGAAACGCTTGGCATTTGCAGCGCGAGAAATCGGACGAGGCGACTACCCTGGAAAACTTAAAGAAACTGGGCCGCAAGAGTTAGTTGCGGTTACCTCTGCGTTTAACCAAATGGCTGCCGATGTACATCAACTCGAAGAAGATCGGACATTATTGTTGGCCGGTATCTCTCATGATTTAAGAACACCAATTACACGAATTCGTTTATCCGTAGAGTTTATGTCAGAGCAAGACGAAGAGCTAAAGCAGGGGCTTATTGCTGACACCCAGGATATGGATGACATTATCGACCAATTTATCGGCTATGTCCGCTATGGTAGCGAAGAAAAGATGGAGCAGGGCGATATTAATGAATTGATCACTCAAGTGACTGATGCCGCTGCTAAACAACATGAAGGTATTGAAACCAAACTCAACCCAGTACCCTCGTTGGCATTTAAGCCTATGGCGATGAAACGACTTGTGAGCAATTTGATCGAAAACTCTTTTCGTTATGGCAAGGCACCGGTAATGGTTACTTCATTAGTTGATGATGGCAAGTTACGCATAATAGTTCGAGACCATGGCAAAGGCATCCCCGATTTGGACAAAGCGAGGCTTTTTCAACCATTTGCAAGAGGCGATAAAGCGCGTGGCGGGAAAGGGTCGGGGTTAGGTTTGGCAATTGTTCAACGAATCGCAGAGATGCATGGCGGCACCATCATTCTTGAAAACCACCCCGAAGGCGGTTTAAAAGCTTGCTTTGAAATGCCAATCGAACCGATAGATTAGTTACCCTGAAGCGCTATGGTTGAAAGCGCGTTTAGGTTTGTTGAGTATTTTTACTGTTTCGTTTTAGTCCCAGTGTTGCTTGGCCCAATTTGCTGTTTTTTGCATGATTTGTTTAGACGATGGGTTGACGTTATCCAAGATCTGTTTATTCAGCAATGCAAGTTTTGGTTCAATATCAAACGAATTGTCATCCGCGGTACTGATTAATTGTGCTTCTTTGAGAACGCTAATTGTGGTTTTGAATAAGTTTTTATCAAACGATTCTGGGGCGTTTAAACTGTAGAGTGCCGCTAACCGTTGTGCCACTTGTTGACTATGTTTCTCTAGTTCCTTTCGGCTAGTGCGTCCATGTCCTGCCTGACTCGATAGTAATGTTAGTAATATGCCGTAACGTAGAAGTGTTGGCCTAACAAATTGTGCAATCAGCATTAACTGTTCAAAATTATCATCTGTACCTTTAGGACGAACAAGCTCGTTACCCGACTCGCTTAGCAATTGTTCCGAAACGAAAAAATCGATCGCTTTATCAACATTTTGTTGAAGTTGTGGCATTTCCCACTCTATAAATAATTCACGCTTTACAAATGGAAAAATAGCCTCACAGCGAGTAACTAACTGTGCTCGATTCATTTTTTCATTATTCACAAAACAACTAGCAACAATGGAGTAAACGATAAATACGTGGAGGATATTATTCCGATAATAAGTGAGCAGAATGGCTGTTTGTTCATCGGTGGTGACAATGTCACCCATCGGATTTTCTACGGTAAAAATGGTACCCAATTTTTGCGCTTGCTGAACAAGTACCTTGCCAGACTCGTTGGGAATTCGAGTATTTTCACTATAAGGTGCTAGACGCAAAAGTTTTAATAACAGATCGAGTTGGTTTTCTAATTCTTTGCGACCGATAGCTATACGCTCGGTAGAAAGCAGAACCAACGCCACCATACTAATAGCATTAACCGTGGCTGCTGAATTTATACGTTGCATCACGATTTCAGCAAGTGATGAAACGCGTTGAGTGAGCCAACTGGGTTTGGCGCCCACTTGCCCTCGATACTCATGCCAATTGGGTTGGGTTTCATCTAAATATTGATTAAGAAAAACCGGCTCAGCGAAGTTTAAATATACTTTACCAAAGTTTTGTTTTAAGGTTTTTCTGATGCCTAGCAGTTGCCCAAACGATTCTTTCTTTTTTTCCGCACCACGTAGTTCGCTCAAATAGCTCTTACCTTCAAACATTCGCTCGTAGCCTATATACACCGGAATAATTGCCACTGGTTTGCGAGTCCCGCGGAGTAGCGATTGCACAGTCATCGCCAACAAACCCGTCTTTGGTGGGAGTAATCGACCGGTGCGACTACGGCCGCCCTCTGGGAAAAACTCTAATGGTATCCCTCGGTCCATCAGCTGAAAAATGTATTCATTAAAAACGGCGGTGTACAACTTATTTCCACCAAAACTGCGTCTTAAGAAAAAAGCACCACCACGGCGAAGCAAGGAACCAGCAGGCCAGAAGTTTAAGTTTATTCCCGCAGCAATGTGAGGAGGTACAAGTCCCTCGTGGTAAAGGGTGTAAGATAACAATAAGTAATCTATATGACTTCGATGGCAGGGGACATAAACAATTTCATGACTAGACGCTAAGTTTCGAACCATTTCAGAATTCTGTACCACAACACCATCATAAATTTTATTCCATAAATGGGTGAGCATTGACTCCATAAAACGAACGGCTTTGTACGAATAGGCAGACGCGATTTCCTTGGCATATTTTTCAGCTAATTTTGCTGATTTTTGAGTTGAAATACTTTTCGCTTTAGCCTCTTTTTCTATGGCTCCTCTGACATTGTCACTCACTAATATATTGGTAATAACTTGGCCGCGGTTAGTGATCAATGGTCCCATTGCCGATTGGCGCAGACGATGAAAATGTACTCGCAAAGTACGAGTTAACTTAGTGACTTGTACTTCTGTGTTTGTACTGGCGTCCGCAACTTGAATCAAATCAATCGGCTTTGCGATTCTGACAAAGGTATTGCGACCTTGAAAAATAAATAACAAAAATTTTCGAATCGGGTTAGCACTTTCAGTATCCGTGAATATCAATCGTAAGAGCGAGTTTTCTTTTCCTGGATTACGCCCCCAGTAGATTGAGAGCGGAATAAGTTGATGCTTAATATTCGTCTCACTTCTTTGTTTTTCTAACAGGGTATGTAACAGTTGTTGATACTTTTGGACCGGCTTGCCGCCCAGTCCAAAAAAGCTTTTCGATTGCAGAAAAAAGACTGAGCCGTTTTCAATTGACGTTTGCTTGGAGCGAATCAGTCGAGGCTGGGGAAGTCCAAGCCGTTTCGCCTTTTGTTGCAACATGATAAAGCTGCTCGTCGAACGTCTTTGCAATACGTAGTAGATCGGAGATGCTGTATCAATCTCTAAATCCTGTACTGGTGATTCAGGAATCACTTTACTACTTACCAGTAGTTTAAGCGGAATTGAGACTATTTTGTGATAGAGCTGATTAAAAGGCATATACATCCAACCGTTGATCGAAAGCCAGATTTGGCGATATCAGTCTTTCATTTTAAGTAAATTACAGGGATTAAGCAAAACCCTACTGGTAAATCCCTAGACCAGTAGTTGCACAGGGTGTGGGTGATCGAGAAAATCTCGAGGGCTAGCACTGAAACCGTATGCTCCCGACTGATAGATAACCACCAAATCACCGATTTCGCAGTGCGGTAATTCGTACTTGTTCGCTAAAAGGTCGAGTGGCGTGCAGAGCGGTCCAACAATCTGTAATGGTGATTCGTTGGCGGCCGACATTTTATTACCAATGGCGACTGGGTAATTTTTACGAATGACTTGACCAAAGTTGCCTGAGGCGGATAAGTGATGATGTAAACCGCCATCGATGATTGCAAATTTAACACCGCGAGACTCTTTTATATCGGTAACTTTGGCGACATAAACACCTGCTTCACCGACTAAGAACCGACCAAGCTCCATCGCTATTTCAACACCACCGTGGGCCGCTTTAAAGGATTCAATGTGGTGTTCAAGTGCTTCACTAATCGGTTGTAAATCCAATGGTTCTTCGCCCGGAAAATAAGGAATTCCTAAACCGCCTCCAATGTTGAGCGATTGGATGGGCTGCGGAGCGTTTTGACTTAATCTGTCGGCCAGCTCAAACAGATTATTGTGAGCAAGTTGAATAGATTTTGCGTTCAGGTTTTGAGAACCGGTGAATATATGTAACCCTTGATAGTTAAGATTTGCATCAGAAATTTTTTGCAGTAGTTTGGGGGCCTGTTCGGCATCAACTCCAAATTGTTGAGCGCCACCCCCCATCTTCATACCCGATGATTTCAACTCAAAATCAGGATTGACTCTCACTGCAACTTTAGCGGTAACGCCGATGTCTTCGGAAAGTTTAATGATGCGTTCGAGCTCTTTGAAAGACTCGACATTAATGGTTGCTTGGCTTGCAATTGCCATTGCTAATTCAGTTTCGCGTTTTCCAGGTCCTGCAAAACTCACGTGCTGAGCCGATTTGCCACTGTTAAGGGCAATATTGAGTTCATTGCCACTGGCCACATCTAAGCCATCCACTAATGGCGCGATAAAGTCGACCAGTGCAGGCATTGGATTTGCCTTAATCGCATAGTGAAGGCCAAGAGAGTTGGGCATAGTTTGACGAAAAGTCGCCACCTTTTTTTCGATGACGCTCCGGTCGTAGGCATAAAAAGGTGTTTGTCCGGCTCTAAGCGCTAAGTGAGTGAGCCTAATTTTATTGACGAGTAGTTCGCCTTGTTGAACATCGAAATACTGCATTGGGGTGTGAGAAACTTTGGCTTTCATATGCAAATTGCTTCCAGTTTAGCGGCAAAAAGTCTTCTACTTGGCCAAATGTTGATAGCTTTCAAGCAGCAGTGGCCGATTGATTTTACCATTCGGATTTCGGGGAAGCGAATTTACCCACTCAAGATGGTGAGGGTGCATAAAATTCGGCAGCTGCTTTTTTACATATTTCATAAGCTCAGACTTTTCTAGCTGGCTTTGCGGTTCGATAACCACAAGCAATAAAATTGATTGACCGAGTGTTTTATCGGCAACGCCGATGGCTACGGCTTCACTCACTTGCGGGTGAGAAAACACCACTTGTTCCAGTTCGGTGGGGCTAATTCGATAGCCAGAGGACTTGATCATATCGTCATTACGACCGACAAAATAAAGAAAGCCTTGCTCGTCTCGAGTCACAATGTCGCCTGACCATACAGCTAACTCAGAACCGTATTCCGGCTGCAAAGCGGGCGGTAAGCGTTTAAACTTTTGTGAGGTCTTTTTTTCATTTTGCCAATAACCTAACGACACATGCACCCCAAGATGCACTAATTCACCTGGCTCATGAGGCTGGCAGAGCTCGCCCTCTGCATTGATCACTAAAACGGTGGCATTAGGGATAGCCTTACCCATTGAGGTCGGTCTGTTGGCCAGTTCCGCTGGAGGAAGGTAAGTGCTACGAAATGCTTCAGTTAAGCCATACATAAGGAATATTTCGCTATTAGGCAGCTGTGATTGAAGCTTTTCTAATACCGCTGTTGGCATCGCTCCGCCACTATTGGTCAGATAGCGCAGGCTTTGTTGAGCTTGTTTAGGCCATGGCAATTCTGCGAGTTGAGTCCAAAGTGGTGGTACCGCAGCGAGCCCGGTAATTTGATACTTGCTGACCGCATTGATCACATCACGAGGCAGCAAATATTCTAGAAGCACTACTTCTGCGCCCACTAAAAAGCCGGTAGTTAATTGGCTTAGGCCGTAATCGAAGCTTAACGGCAGTACCGCAAGAATCTTGTCACTGGCGCTGTTTTGCAGGTAGTCTGAAACGCTGTTAGCACCGGCAATTAAATTTTGGTGAGATAGTACAACCCCTTTCGGCTGTCCTGTACTTCCTGATGTATACAATATAGCTGCAATATCATTAGCGTCTCGGTTAGATTGAGCGTGATATTCTGAAGAAATGTCAGTTGTCTCTGGCTGTGCGTCAGACTGCTCCTGCCAGCTCAAGCATCCTTCTGGACATTGTGCCGGTTCACAGTCCGTTAGAAAAATTCGCTTAACTGAATGGCAGTTTGCGAGTGTCGTTTTAAGTTGGCGATACCTGCTTAATGAGGTAACCAACACAGAAACTTGGCAGTCATTGAGTATATATTCTACTTGCGCCGACTTAAGGAGCGAATTGACGGGAACAAAAACGCCACCCGCACGCACTGTTGCAAACAAACTCACAACAGCTTCAAGCTGTTTAGGTAAGTACACCGCCACCCGGTCCCCAGGCTTCAGCGTAGCAGTATCGATGTTTATATCGAGCGGGTTGACGCCGCCTAAAACGCCGGCGAATTGCTCAATTTTCGCTTGCAGCTGTCGGTAACTCAATGACTTGGACTTGTGAGTCAGAGCCGTTTGTTCCGGATAGGATTTTGCCGAATTAATAATGATATCTTGAATATTAGTGAGTTGTAGTGAGTTCATTATCTTTAAACTTAAGTTATTAGCGGCAGATGTTTATCCAATCCGCTAGAATTCTCGTAAGATTACTCGGAAACCGCGGCGCTTCTAATTAATTTCAGTAATAAGAGCTACGTTAGCTTTGTAATCTAGGGTAAAATCCTTGCCATTCACGCTGGCAAAGCGAAAATTCCTAGTGGGCAAATTTGAATTTGTTAAGTTAGTCATTATAAAAGATGGCTAGACCGATAAACAATCCTTAACAAGCGACCCAAATAAAGACATTTAAGGCAAATTATGAGCGACAAAGAAAACCTATCCTCCGAAAACCCTAGCTCGGAATCTGGGCCAACTAATTTCATAAGAAATATCATTAACCAAGATTTAGCCTCAGGAAAGCACACTCAAGTATGCACTCGTTTTCCGCCTGAGCCGAATGGCTTTTTGCATATTGGCCATGCAAAATCGATCTGTATTAATTTTGGTATTGCACAGGATTATAAAGGCAAGTGTAATTTAAGGTTCGACGATACTAATCCCGCCAAGGAAGAGACAATTTACGCCGAAGCGATCGCTAAAGATGTTCAATGGTTGGGGTATCAATGGGACGGGGAGATTCGTCACTCAGCGGATTATTTCGAAAAGTTATATGCTTATGCAGAAGAATTAATCGAAAAAGGCGTAGCCTATGTTTGCGAGCTCAACATTGATCAAATGAGAGAATACCGAGGCACCTTAACGGAGCCTGGCAAAAACAGCCCATTTAGAGATCGAAGTGTAGCCGAAAATTTAGACCTCTTCAGAAGAATGCGTGCCGGAGAGTTTGAAGACGGAAGCTTGGCACTTCGCGCCAAGATTGATATGAGTTCACCAAACATTAACATGCGTGACCCGGTGATTTATCGAATCAAAAAAGCACATCATATTCGTACTGGCGATAAATGGTGTATTTACCCAACCTATGACTTTACTCACGGAATTTCGGACGCCATTGAGGGGATTACCCATTCACTTTGTACTTTAGAGTTTGAAGATCATCGTCCATTATATGATTGGTTCCTAGATAACATCACAATCGATTGCCATCCGCAGCAAATTGAGTTTTCGCGGCTTAACCTCGAACACACTATTACGAGTAAACGTAAGTTGAATCAACTGGTTACCGAAGGGGTTGTTGAGGGTTGGGATGACCCGAGAATGCCAACTATTTCAGGCATGCGCCGACGAGGGTATCAACCGGCCGCTATCAAAGACTTTGTGACCCGTACAGGCGTGACAAAGAAAGTACATACGGTTGAAATGAGTTTGCTCGAAAACTCGGTAAGAGAGGATTTAGGCGATAATGCACCTCGCGCTATGGCAGTGTTAAAGCCGCTCAAGGTCACCCTAACCAACTACCCAGAAGATAAGGTCGAGTCGTTAAGTGCTCCGTGTCATCCTCAGCAAGAGGCCATGGGCACACGGACGATCTATTTCAGTAAAACTTTATTTATTGACCAAGCGGACTTTCGTGAAAGTGCCAATAAAAAATATAAGCGATTAGTCTTAGGTAAGGCTGTGAGGCTTCGTAATGCTTATGTGATTACTTGTGAGCAAGTTATTAAAGACGAGCAGGGCAATATTGTTGAGTTGCTATGTCAATATGACGAAAATACTTTGGGTAAGAATCCAGAAGGCTATAAACCAAAAGGTGTAATCCACTGGGTTTCTGAAAGTCATTCAAAAACGGCCACGGTACGACTTTATGACCGGTTATTCAACGTTGCTAATCCTGCTGCGGAAGATGACTTTTTGGCTGCTGTTAATCCCGAAAGTTTACAAGTTATTTCCGATGCAAGAGTTGAAATGTCGTTGGCTGAAGCCAAACCAGAACAAGTCTTTCAGTTTGAGCGCGAAGGTTATTTTTGTGCGGACCGCTATGAACACCATGCAGGTAATCTGGTCTTTAATCGTACTGTGACACTTCGAGATAGCTGGGCGAAAATTGAAGCGAAAGGTTAAGCGTCCCTTTGCTCAATGAATTTCTAATATTGGCCACTGCTCACTTGTTTGCTGTGGCCAGTCCGGGAGCTGATTTCGCTGTTGTGGTAAAAAACACCCTACGCTCAGGCATGCGTACTGGTACTTTTACGGCCTTAGGGATTGGATTAGGAATTCTTGTACACCTTGTGTATACCTTGCTAGGGGTGGCACTGGTTCTCTCTCAGTCGCCTTTTCTATTTGAATTAATCAAGTATCTTGGGGCCGGCTATTTGGTTTGGCTTGCAATTCAGTGCTTTGCTTCGCGAGCGAAAAGTGAATCGTCGGCTGAGCCAGTCAAGGCGAGTGAAATTTCCCCGCGTGACGCCATTAGGCAAGGTTTCTTTGTTAGTGTTTTAAACCCTAAAGTGACGGTTTTTTTTATCGCTTTGTTTACCAGTATTGTCAGTCAAAATACCCCAATAAGTGTTCAGGCTTTATATGGTGCATGGCTAGCATTTTATACGTTCTTGTGGTTTTGGTTGGTTGCTTGGTGGTTTTCTCGACAAGCTGTTTTGAAATGGTATCAGCAGCGAGGACACATTATTGATTGGATGATGGGGGGAGTGTTGGTTTTAGTTGCAGTTAGGTTAATTGTTTAACTAAATCCTTGTGACTGATCACTTTATTCCTTCCGGTATTCTTAGCATGATACAACGCATCATCGGCGCGTTTTACTAATTCTGTAAAGCCTTCTTTACCATTGTTAAGTTGAGCAACACCGATACTCGCCGTGATGGCAATGTTTGATGGGTTTAAGTTTTCAATTTCTCGCTTAATTCTTTCCGCGATTTGAATCGCACTTTTCTCATCACATTCGTCAAAAAAGATCAAAAACTCTTCACCACCAAAACGAGCGAGTATATCTTCTTGACGGCACTGCTGTTTAAGTAACTCTGCCAATGTTTTCAACACCAGATCACCGGCGATATGTCCACGGGTATCGTTAATCGATTTAAAGTGATCGATATCCAATATAAGTACACTGACGGGAGTCTTTTGGCGCATCGATCGTGCAACTCGGTGATTAGCCATTTCCAATAGATAATGCCGATTATAAAGATCGGTTAACTGATCTTTCATGGCGAGGTTAGTAAGTGCGTCGTGTTGTTTCTTGAGAATAATGTGTGTTTTGATTCTTGCAATAAGAATTGCTGGGCGGACCGGTTTAGTGAGAAAGTCCACGGCACCAAGCATCAAGGCCTTTTCTTCGTCTTCTTCGGTTTGCATGGCGGTTACGAATATAACGGGAATTGATGCACTTGTCGGCTCGTTCTTTAACTTATCGCAAACTTCATAGCCACTCATTAAAGGCATATCGACGTCGAGCAAAATAAGGTCTGGCTTTTGCTCAGAGCTGACAATTTTTAGGCATTGTTCACCCGAGGTAGCCACTTTAATTTGGTAGTCGTCTTTGATGTAGCCAGCAATCAATTGAATATTGGCTGGCTCATCATCAACCAACAAAATACAGGCTTTGTCATCGAGCAAACTTGTTTGCATAAATAAGTCGGTTCTCTTGTGTTTGGAGCCGGTTAATCTAGATGGAATCTATCAGACAGTTGTATGAGTTTGATAAGCCACTGTGGATAAATTGTAGTAGATATTAGCTGAAATAGCGAGATGACTAAAAAACGGACAGAGGGCTATTTATTCGGAAAATAGCTGGTTATCTACCACATTTGCCTAATTTTGCTTTGAATATCACCCAGCACGCTATATTTTGCCGATGGCTCAGCGGCATTTTGAGATATTTTAGGGTAAAAACAGGTTTCTAGTTGCTGGCATACGGCTGTTGTCAAAAAGCGACTCTTAGCCCCATAAACGTGTTTACTGCCGTACTTTGGTTGTTCTGGTACCCAATATTTCAGCGGTTGAATCAAGTGCAGGGACTGTTTGGCTCGTGTAATCGCAACGTTTAATAATCGTCGCTCTTCTTCTATCCCCTTAGGGGTGTCAGTCGCATATTCGTTGGGAAAGTTACCATCTGCAACATTAAGTACAAACACGTTTTTCCACTCTTGACCTTTGGCACTATGAATAGTGGATAAAATTAGGAAATCATCATCTTTATGAGAATCGTTATTTAGGTCACCGCTGGCTATTGGAGGCTCCAAAGTGAGTTCGCTGATAAATGTTTCTCGTCTGGAAAACTGTTGGGCCATATTGGTTAATTGCTCTAAATCGCCACATCGCGCATAGGCATCTTCGTATATTTCTTCCAGCAGCGGTTGATAAAAATTTTTAGCTTGCTCCATTTCTGAGGGCCAGTTATTTTTGCTTGATTGAGTTTTTGAAAGCAGCTGCGTCAAATCGTGCCAAAAATTTATTGCCGCTGCTGGCATCGAAAAATGAGCGAGTGATGAAAATTGAAAGTCATTGAGTTGTAAATAATCAATTGCTTTCTTGGCAATGCTCGGACCGACTCCTGGCAGCAGCTTTAAAACTCTAAAAGCAGAAAGCTGATGCTTGGGGTTATCAATCCACTTTATAAGCGCCAAAAAATCCTTTACGTGCGAAGCCTCGAGAAACTTTAATCCGCCGTATTTTACAAAGGGTATATCATGTCGGCTCAATTCTATTTCAAGCCGATCACTGTGATGACCGCTTCTAAATAATACAGCTTGGTCTCTTAGAGCAATGCCATTTTCTCGTTCTGCTAGCACGGTTTCAACAATATACTTTGCTTGCTGAGAGTCATCTTCAACAGTGACTATTTGTGGTTTTTTTGCTGCTACTTTACTTTGTTTCGAATGAAAAGAAATGAGCTCTTTTTTATAGCTAATTTTACTTTGGGCAAGCAATTCATTTGCTAGATCTAAAATTGTTTGAGTTGAGCGATAATTTAATTTTAAGGTAATGACCTTAGCGCTCGGGGAAAATTGCTGAGGAAAGTTAATAATGTTATCTATTTCGGCACTTCTAAAACTGTAAATAGATTGAGCATCGTCACCCACAACCGTTAGACCTTGGCCATCAGGAAACAACTTTAACAAAATTCCTGCCTGTAAAAGATTAGTATCTTGATACTCGTCTACAAGAATATGATCGAACTTTTTAGCAATCAATTGTGCTATTTCTGGGGTGTCCACCAGGTAATACCAATAAAGCAATAAATCGTCATAATCGAGCGAATTTTGCTCCAGTTTTTTCTCGGCGTAGTGTCTAAATAATAAGGTTAGTTCATCATGCCATTCGTCACACCAAGGAAACTCATCTTTTAAAACTACTTTTAATTTAAGTTGTGAGTTGACGCAACGAGAATAGATTTTTAAACAGGTTGACTTCTTTGGAAATCTTTTTTCTCGAGTGCTAAGTCCTAGCTCATGTCTAATCACATCAAGAAAGTCTGCAGCGTCATTTCGATCGATAATCGTAAAGTTTGGATCTAACCCCATCGTTTGTCCATACTTTCTTAAAAGCTTATTGGCAATTGAATGGAATGTGCCCATCCATGGAAGGTGAACATTGACGATGGGTTTATTAGATTGTTTATTTGCTTCGGAAACTATCTTTTTTGTTCTATCAGCTAGCTCTTGCGCTGCTCTACGAGAAAAAGTCATCAATAAAACTCTTTCAGGCGCAACATTTTTGAGTAAAAGGTGAGCTGCTCGATGCGCTAAAGTATTGGTTTTTCCGGTGCCTGCGCCAGCAATGATTAGCAAGGGCTCGCTAACAAATTGATTGTCTGGAGCAATTTTTCCGTGCTCAACCGCCAGTTTCTGCTCATTATTTAACAGGATGTTCATTGCAACAATTAGGCAACGCCACTGGCAAAGAAGTCCGGCTGAGGATTTGAATGGTTATTGGCATAATTAACTCGGTTGCTTAATAACTTTGGTAGGCTGTTGTGCGGCCGAGATCGTTCAAACAAAATCCGTTTGCTTTTATTGGAGTGCTTTTGATTTAGTTTAGGGGGGATTATCTCTGCTCCTGCGCGAGCGAGACGATTAACGACAAGCTGAATTTCACTTTTTAATATGGCCAATTGGGACTCAGGGCTAATGTCTAGCGTAGAGTCAGCTTTGTTAGCTTGGTTAATGTCTGATAAAACAAAAAGTAGATTTGACTGCTGTCTAAATAATCCAATTTGAGCGGGGTGAGTTGAGCGTGCATGCGCTTTCTTTAGTTTGTATAGTGATTTATTGATTTGGTTGGCACGCATCATTTGAATTCTTAAGTCTAAATGTAAATTAAGTGGAATATTGACACTAAATTTAAAAGAATTGTCTTTATCAATAACACTTAGCTTTCCTGTTTTTAGATCGATGTCAGATAGCTTTAGGCGAGCGACTTGAGGGAGCTTTAATTGGCAGTGAAATGCTAATTTTGCCATTAGTTGGCTTGGGCCTTTAAGTTGCTCAATAATGTTTATGCAAGTTTTTGTCGGAAAGCGATCGGCAAAACCGCGACGCTTTTTAGGTCTTTTATAGTTTTCAATAACAAGCTCAACTCTTAAGAATGAACGATAAAAATCTTTGATAGCAGATAATGCCGACGCTTGCGCTATCTCCGAGATGCTTTCTTCAGTTGCCAATACAGAAAGGTAGCTAGCGATATCATATCCATTAAGATCAGCCGGATGACGACCGTTATGAAAACGCATTAGTTTTAAGATCCAAACCAAGTTTTGCTCAGCAGTTTGGACTGAAAAACCTGATTGATTGGCGAAGGCTAAATACTGACTGACTATGCCTTGCTCGATTTTATGTGGCGTGTTTTGACTGAGTAAATCATTTAGAAGCAACATAATAACCTCTCTTGGTACTATTTGCATAAATACTACTAGCATAAGTAGTTATAGTCAATAAGCAATACTTAGCCTTAAAAGGCCTTGGTCTCAAAGATTTAGCTAGAGAGGCAAATAAATTTGATTGATGAGTCATCGTTAGGAAAATAATTTGTGAGAGATCGCCTACAAATGGTGTGAGATATTTCTTAATAGGCCCATCAGTAATCTCTATTCATTGGTGAGATATAAGTTGAATAAATAGCAAAAATTTTCCGTAAGCTTATGATAAATAATAACTAATTAGGAGAGCGAAAAAGTTTTACTATAAATAAATGGTAAAAATAGTCTTTGAGCCGCTTGTTTTAATTGTGAGGCGACGTATTCTATCTACCAAGCGACAAGGATGACGCGGGAATAAAAGGACAATCGGGATGGGATTCTCGAATCAAGGAAACGATAAATAGGGAAATTGCAGGAAGCAAACTTTTTCAAAGGATGAAAAAACAGATACGGGCGATTTGATCGCCCTTTCTTTTGCTTGTAAGAAAAGTACTAACCGTCAAACCTCACACATCAATCAAGAGTATTTAACTTAGCGATTGCACTGTTTAGATTTAACTCTTCAGTTTGCCCCCTGGCATGTACCTCTTAGTCCCCGATAGGATCAATTTCTAAGCGCCACTTTACTCGATTGCCAGACTTTAGCTGCTCGATACTGGGAAGGCTAGCATCTAATAGTTGGTGCAGGTGCAATCTAGCGTTTGATTCTAGATACAATTGATATCTAAATTTCCCTGCCTTTTTGGTATACACTGCTGGGGCCGGTCCATATAGTGCCACTTCATTTGCCATTGCCTTTGACTGTATTTGCCCAACCAGCAATTGTTTTACTTCCTGCAAAAATTGTTTTATTGCACCTAGTTGACTGGCTTCAGCCTGAAACAGCGCACTAAAACTAGCGGGAGGAAGGTTCGCTTCGACTCGTTCATTGAGAGTGCTGGCAGCAAATTTTTGATAGCCATGATGGATAATCTGATTGAGCATTGGGTGTTCACTGAGGTGAGTTTGAATTAATACTTCACCGGGCTTATTGGCACGCCCCGTTCTTCCTGAAACTTGGGTAATCAATTGTGCGGCATACTCAGGTGCTCTAAAGTCACTACTGTATAGCGCGCCATCCATATCGACCAGCGCAACCAAAGTGACATCCGGAAAATGATGACCTTTGGCTAACATTTGGGTGCCAATCAAAATATCGACTTGGCCAGTTTTGATTTCACTAATAAAGCTCTTCATTGCTTGTTTCTTACGAGTAGTGTCTCGATCGATGCGTCTAACTCGAGCGTTTGGAAAAAGTGTTTTAATACTTTCTTCGAGTCGCTCAGTACCTAAACCCACGGGGACCATTTCTTCACTTAGGCAATCTGGGCAATGTGGGGGCGCTCGACGACTTGAACCACAATGATGACATTGTAAGCTCGCACTATGGTGTGCGTGGCCATGATAGGTGAAATGGGTATCACAGCGTTGGCATTGGCTGCTCCATCCACAGTGATGGCAGAGCAAAACCGGTGAATAGCCTCGTCGATTTAAAAACAGTAAAACTTGGCCATGGTGCTTCATATGGTGGGCGATACTTTCGATCAGTGCAAAAGATAAGCCGTATTTCATGGGTTGATTTTTAAGGTCAATAATTTTGTAATCGATGGCAGAGGTTGTCATCGCTTTTTGAGTCAAGTCTAGCTGGCTTATTTTGCCTTTGCTGACATTCATTAAGGTATCGATAGAAGGTGAGGCGCTTCCTAACAGCACTGGAAATTTTTCTAAGGAGCCTCTTACCATCGCAATGTCACGTGCTGAATAACGCAATCCCTGTTGTTGTTTGAATGAGGAATCATGTTCTTCATCAATAATAATAATGCCGGGTTTTTTGAGCGGGACAAAAAGGGCAGAGCGAGTTCCGATAATAATCTGACTTACACCGGATTTAACCCTTAGCCACACTTGTAACCTTTGTTGTTCTGTCATTGCCGAGTGCAAGGTTTCGATGGCAACATTAAATCGTTGTTGAAATCGCTTCACCGTTTGCGGTGTCAGTCCGATTTCAGGCACCAAAATTAAAGCTTGTCGTCCTTGATTGACCACATTTTCAATAATTCTGAGATAGACTTCAGTTTTTCCGCTGGCTGTGACTCCAAATAATAACCATGACTTAAATTGATCGAGTGATTTGCTGACTTGTTCAATTGCCGCCGACTGTTGTGAATTTAAAACCAACTCGGGTGGAATGTTGGTGGTCACTGAAGACTGTGGTTTCGCGGTCTCAAATTGCTGAATAATCCAACCTTTACCGGCGAGATTTTGTAAAGTTGTTCGGTTAAGTGCATAGCTGGACAAATCACTATTGGCTATCCCACCTGACCCGTGACTTGCTTGTAAAATCGACATTGCTTGATGTTGTTTTACCGCATTTTTCGCGATTTGATTTTCCGCTATCGCACGTCGTCCATCTTCGGTGAGTTGCCAGCGGCTTTCTCTGGCTAAGATGCAAGCCTCACCTTTCATTAGCGCATTGGGTAAAAGGGTCTGCCAAACTTCACCTGGCGGTGCATGATAGTATTTTTGCATCCAACCAGCTAATTTGAAAAGTCGTTGATCGACCAGCGGCTCATCGTCGAGTAGGCGATTAACCGTTTGTATTTTTTTTAGCTCAATGCTGGGTTGGGCAGAAACTGTGACAATAATGCCGATCTTTATTCGGCCGGCAAACTTAACTTCGGCTCGCACCCCAATTTGAGGCTCACTCCATTGCTTGCCTTCCACTTTGTATTCAAACACTCTCCGAAGCGGTACCGTTAAGGCAACACCAACAAACCAAGTTTGTGGTTGAGAAGTGCTAGAATTTTGATTGGCCGGTGAGTTGTTCAATGGAAAGACAAACTTGTTGAATAAGCAAAAAGCTATTTTGACCTAAGCCAAGACTTTCTACAAGTCGTGTACCATGAATGTGATGCCAAGCTAAGCCATTTAAGTTTTAGTGAGTTTAGCTTGGCAATGTTTAGCTGGTTAAGGCTGACTAAGCATTTTTACCAGTTGTTTAAATCGGACTCGCTTTTTGTAGCCCTCAAAAAAGTATTTATGGACAACCTTGCCATTAGCATCAATCACAATCACGCCAGGATAAGGAATCCCGTAGTGCCTGTCTCCGGGAGAATAGGCTTTATTTACTACCTTAAGCGCTTTAAACGATTCGACATTTTGGTCCGAAAGCAGGCTAAAATTAAGCTTGTTATTTTGTGAGAAAATTCGCAGTATTTCGGGTGAGTCGTAGGATATTCCGGTAACTCCGTAACCCGCTTGATTAAAAGCTTCTACTTCTGGATTTAACTCTAATAAGTGTCTTTTACAAAATGGGCACCAGTCTGCTGAGCGAAACAGCACGATAACGGCACCTTTTGGGCCCATTATATTGTCTAATTGTTGCCGACCATTGAATTGATCTCGCAAATTTAGCGACTGTATTTTTTCACCCACTTCTGGACCCGCCTGAATTGATTTCATCTCGGCAGAGGATGTCAATGAGACAAAATAGAGGCTCAATATCACTAGTAATAGAGACAGGCTCGCCTTTAACTGGGTAGCGATTGCATTCATGTTAAGTTTTCCTGGTTAATGGTAAAAATTTTAGTTATTTAGATTTGTCATCGTAAGCTGAATTAAAACTTATGAGCGGTTTAAAAGTTACACCTATCGTCAATTTTATACGTCTGCCACTTGCGCAAAGATTAGCGCTTTAGTCTGGTTGTACCAGAAATCGCCTGAACAACACTGTATCAACCGCAACTGATAGACTACAATTAAAAAATAACCCCAGCCACTATAATTACAGCTAATGACAAATTCCAATAATAAACGACGCCCACTTTACTTGCGTTATGCCGGTCCAATCTTACTAGAAACATCGCTTTTAAATAAAGGTAATGCTTTTACCGAGCGCGAGCGTCGAGAGTTTAATTTGGAAGGTCTTTTGCCACATGCTATTGAGACAATAGAAGAACAAACTAATCGAGCGTATCAACAGTATTCTCAATTTGAAGAAGACCTCGATAAGCATATTTACCTACGTAATATTCAAGATACCAATGAGACCCTCTATTACAATCTGATAACCAATCACCTCGAAGAAATGATGCCGATTATTTATACCCCTACGGTTGGTCTAGCATGTCAGTTGTTCTCCAAAATTTATCGTCGAAAGCGAGGGGTATTTTTATCATATCCTGATCGAGATCGAATGGAATTCATGTTGCATAACGCCACCAAACAAAATGTTAAAGTTATTGTGGTTACTGATAGCGAACGCATCTTAGGTTTAGGTGATCAAGGTATCGGCGGAATGGGAATTCCAATCGGAAAGCTTGCGCTCTACTCAGCCTGTGGTGGAATAAGTCCTGCTTATACGCTGCCGATTACCCTTGATGTTGGCACCAATAATCAAGAGTTGCTTAGTGACCCAATGTATATGGGCTGGCGACATGAGCGAATTACTGGCGATGAGTACTTTAAATTTGTTGATGACTTTTTGGCGGTAATTAAAAACCGCTGGCCACACGCGCTGGTGCAGTTTGAAGATTTTGCTCAGGGCAACGCCACGCCTTTACTGCAAAAATACCAAGACAAATTATGTTGTTTTAACGATGATATTCAAGGTACGGCTTGTGTGACCGTTGGAACTTTGTTGGCAGCCTGCCACGCGCAAAAATCTAAGCTAAAAGATCACCGAGTGGTGTTTGTGGGAGCTGGTTCGGCAGGATGCGGAATCGCAAATCAAATTGTAGCACACATGAAAGATGAGGGACTCAGTGAAGCGCAGGCTCATAGTCAAATCTATTTGACGAGTAGTAAAGGGCTGTTAACCGACGATATGGATAGTTTGCGAGATTTCCAAAAAGACTATGTTAAATCGAAAGCCGATGTGGCGGCTTGGAGTCGTAGCGACAGCGGACAAATTACTTTGCTGGATGTCGTG
This sequence comes from Kangiellaceae bacterium, assembly GCA_965230525.1. GTDB lineage: Bacteria > Pseudomonadota > Gammaproteobacteria > Enterobacterales > Kangiellaceae. The sequence continues at coordinate 281,105 of OZ246008.1, read as the reverse complement.
AGAGAAACCAAGCCTACCATTCTTGTTGGGGTTTCCGGCCAACCTGGGCTGATGAGCGAAGAAATCATTAATACTATGTACGCAAACTGTAAGCGGCCAATTATACTTCCACTTTCAAATCCCACTTCACGCGTTGAGGCACTCCCAGAAGATGTTCTTAAATGGACTGAGGGTAATGCAATTGTGGCCACAGGAAGTCCGTTTGAGCCTGTCAATTATGAAGGTAAACGGCACAGCATAGCTCAATGTAATAATAGTTACATATTCCCAGGCATTGGCTTGGGTGTTATTGCTGCAAAATCTAATCGAGTGACGGAAAAAATGTTTATGGCGGCGAGCGAGGCTTTAGCTAGTTGCTCGCCTCTGGTGAAGTCACAAGGCGAAGATTTATTGCCTAGTCTGAGCGAAATAAGAGAAGTAAGCAGAATAATTGCGGTGGCGGTTGCCAAGCAAGCAATGAAAGAAGGTGTGGCAGAAACCATCACTGATGAAAAATTAGCTCAACGAATTAAGTCTAATTTTTGGAATCCAGAATATCGCGAATATCGCCGTACTTCTTTCTAATTTCAAAAGACACTCAGTTGATTAACATAGCTGGGTGTCTTAAATTCATTCTGAGTTTGCCATGAGAATGGAAAACGTAGCCACCCACCTTGATAGTGTCGCCTTCAGTTATTTTTAAATCCCTTGGCGCGAATTCCTCAAAGTTCTTGCGTTTAATTCCCACCCATAAATTATGATCGAGTACTAGCCAAAGGTATTTGCGTGTCAGCTGACGCTGAGTGACCTTGCCGCTCACCCAACTAAAGCGATGGTTAGTGGTTAATTGTTTTGCCGCAATGGCCAGGTTGCTGGTATTTCCCCATATTCCTAGTTTTCGTTTTTCTGCGCCTATTTGTGCTGCTTTAAAGCAACGCCAAAGTTTTTGATTCGGTGGAACGACTAAAACGCTGGCGGCACCTTGTTTAACCATTTCCAAATTGACTAGTCGATTGCGAGTATCCAGTATGAGCGCGAGTTCTCTACCGTATTTATCATGGCTCTCGTGGTCATTAACCCAAAAGATGGTACTTCCTTTAGGGGTTAGCTTTAATAGCGCTTGTCGGGATTGAGTGGCAAAGTACTCTGCCGGTTTCTCCGAGGTTGGGTTTAGTTCAGGCGAATTGATGTGGAGTAGTCTTAGTTTTTTGCCGCCAATGGTGTGTATTGTGTCGCCATCAACAACCCACTTGACTTTATCCTGTTTCAGCCTGCCTGATTGAAGTTGACTGAAATTCTGACAATTTGTGGTTTCTGCCCAAGCAGGCAAAACCAACAATAAATACATGGCAACAAAAAAGGCGCTCACAGGCGCCTTTTTTGGTCGGTTCGAACTCACTTGAGTCAGTCGCAAAATGCTACTTCTTAAGAGAGCGAGCCGCAAATCTTTTTCTGAACTTGTCAACACGTCCGCCAGTCTCTGCTGATTTTTGCTTACCAGTGTAGAAAGGGTGGCACTCTGAACAAATATCAAGGTTGATATCTTTACAAAGCGTTGAACCAACTTCAATTTTGTTTCCGCAACTGCATGTAGCGGTAATTTGCTCATAATTTGGATGAATATCTGTTTTCATGATTTTATCTCGCTTTCGCTGTGCATCGCCAGATGAGCCAATATTGGTCAAATACCATACACATTTAATGGAGGCGCGATTTTACAGGGGGATTTATCGGATTGCAACTCTAGAATCGCTCAGAATACAGCAAACTTAAGCCTACCCTTGATATTCGCTAATTTAACCTTATATATAAGGTACAAAAGGAAATCATTAAAACCGGTTTTATAGTTTCTTTTTCAATTTTTAAACATTTGAATAAGCAAAATGTAAATTTTGAGGAGGCACTATTATGAATTTAACACCTTGGCAATCAATTCGGAACTTTGATGATTTGTTTTCTAATTTTAATCAAGCCCTAGCGAAACGCTCGCTACAAGAGGGCATGTTGTCGGCAGATTGGGTCCCTTCGGTCGATATTACCGAAAATGAGTCTGCTTTTTTGATTAAAGCAGAACTTCCAGAGGTGGACAAAGACGATATTAATGTCAGTATCGACAAAAATATTTTGACCATTAGTGGTGAAAGGCTTGTTGAAAAAACTGATGAGAAAGAGCATCGTATAGAACGCTCCTACGGAAGTTTTAGTCGCAGTTTTTCTCTACCGGATAATATTGATGATGGCGATATTAAGGCGGAAAGTAAGAATGGTATGCTTTATTTAACTATTCCGAAGGCGCCCATCAAACAAGATAAAAAACGCATTCAAATACATTAAATCGTTGAGAGCAAAAAGGCCAAGTTTTGACTTGGCCTTTTGTTTGAATGCTAGCTTGTAAATTATAGACTGAAGGCTACAGATAATAGGTTACAAGTTGTACTTGTCGAGAATGGATTGATACTCGCCCGAGGTTTTGATCGCCTCAAGTCCTGCATTAAATGCTTTTACAGTCTCTTCAGATACACTTTTTTTGCTGAACATTATGGCGACATCTCCGCTGTTGACTTGGATCTGAGTCGCGGCAATTTGACTCGAGAGTCCTTTGCTTTTGATGGTGTACGCTGCAACAAAAGGATCTTCCATAAACCCATCAATTTTCGATTGAGTCAGATTGTAATAGTTGACTTCAGTGATTGGCACATAGGTGACCTGCTTTGCTAGCATTTCATCATCTTGAATCGCAGAAACTTGGTCGCCGTAAATATAATCTTCGGTGAGTCCCAGTTGAAACTTTTCTTGAAGTAGCTGCTGCAATGTTTTGTTTGCCAACTGGTCGACCTGTTCCGAGCGAACATAGAGTACAAATGATTCTTTTCGGTATGGAGTTGAGAAATAGGCAAATTTATCTCTTGCACTGGTTTGGCTGGCGCTTCCGAGTAAATCAATCGAGCCGCCTCTAATTCCACTCAGTAAGCTCATCCAATCATTTTGTTGAAAACTTAATTTACAACCCGCTTCTCGCGCCATTGCCGATATAAGGTCAACATCGAGCCCTTTCACTTGATTGTCGGGAGTTAAATATTGGTACGGGGCCCAAGGATCCCACCCCATAGTTAATGAGCACTTGCTTTGCTTGACTTCAGGTTTTGCCTGAGCGACGGGTTTAGTTGCGGGAGTGGCGTTTGTCTGTTCTTGAGATTCTTTAGGTTTTTGATCGCATGACAGCAGGATAGTAAGGAATGCAAAAACCACTAGCGGAAAGAATTTGTTATTCATTTTAGAGCCTCCTAGTAGTGTTCCTATATTTAAGTGTAGACCTAAAATGTGTATTTTGCGAGGTAAACAGCAGGCTAAGAAGGCATAAAAAAAGCGCCTAATCGGCGCTTTTTGGAATGAAAAAATAACTACTTTTGAGATATTAAGCCATCGTGCTTTTGAGCTTTTTCATCGCATTTTTTTCAAGCTGTCTAATACGCTCTGCGGAAACGCCGTACTTGTCAGCTAAATCTTGGAGCGTTGCTTTATCTTCATTCAACCAACGAGCGGCTAAAATATCTTGGCTTCTCTCATCAAGCGTTTTAAGTGCATTCATCAATTTTTGTTGATGATGATCTTGCCAGTCTTCCGCTTCAAAGGCTTCGGCTGGATCGCTATTAGCACTTTCTAAATAAGCGGCTGGTGCAAAGCTGGATTCATCATCTGCATCAGAAGGTAAGTCGAAAGCGGTATCGCGAGAATTAAGTCGACTTTCCATGCGTCGAACTTCAATTTCGGCAACCCCTAAGTCTTTTGCAACGGCCTTGATCTCGTCGTTAGTTAGCCAATTTTGTGACTTTTTAGCGCTTCTAAGATTAAAGAATAACTTTCGTTGCGCTTTAGTGGTTGCAACTTTGACTACACGCCAGTTTTTAAGAACAAATTCATGAATTTCGGCTTTGATCCAATGTACTGCAAATGAAATAAGACGAACACCAACTTCAGGATCAAACCGTTTGACCGCTTTCATCAGTCCAACATTTCCTTCCTGAATTAAGTCAGCTTGTGGTAAACCATAACCACTATAGCTTCTCGCGATGTGCGCGACAAATCTTAGATGTGACATGATTAAGCCACGAACTGCATCTAGATCACCTGTCTCTTTGTACTGACGAGCAAGTGCTTTTTCTTCTTCTGCAGACAACACAGGAATAGCGTGAATTGCAGTAACATACGACTCAATGTTGCCTTGTGGTAGCAACAAGTTCATCGGTTGTAATGCCTTTGTCGTTTGTTTTGTCATAATCTTTTCTCCTATTGCCAGTTTCTCAAGCCTTAAGCGAGAAGTGCGGTTTTCAAATTAGCCCGCAATTAACGGCATTAATGGGAATAAAATCTATCCTTTGCCGCTTAGTTTAGCACTCTTGTATTGAGAGTGCTAATAATTTTGCGGGTTATTTGAGCGAGCCGCAATCTAACAACTAACCTATATAATTCAATGAGTTATTGGGTACTTTGACTGTAATTTCAAGGAAAAATTCAATCAATAAGTGTAAATATTTGCGTATCACAGGTTAAATTTCAAAAAGTGAGTCTTTACTCACTTGCCAATGCCTAAAATATAATATTAAAGCCTAAAGTTAAAGATTAGATGCTTAACGAGGCTCAATGTTTCGGATATGACGACCCACGCTCAACCAGGAGCCGAGTAGCCCTAAACCGCAACTAAGGCCGATGAGTTGAATACTTTGTAAGAAATTGAGTCCACTGACTGCAAACTCGCTTTGATATAAGCCCGCAAGCTTGGTCACAGGCTCTTGCAGCCAAATTAATGATATTTCTAAAATTAGCCAGCAAAGTATTCCGGCAAAAAGGCCGTACCAAAATCCGGTATAAAGAAAAGGCCGGCGGATGAAAGCATCGGTTGCCCCCACCAGTTTTACTACTTCGATTTCCTCTCGGCGGTTTTGCACTGATAACCGAATGGTGTTACCCACAATCAGCAGAACTGCGAGCCCTAAGGCTAAACCAAGTGCCGATGCGGCTTTTTCTGCTAATTCAATGATGGCATGTAATTTTCTAACCCAATCGAGATCCAGTTGCGCTTTGTCAACTCGGGTGAGAGCTGAAAATTCGGCTAATAACTTCGCTGATGCTTGCGGGCTGGTGTGACTGGCTTTGGGTTGAATCACTAAAGTGGGGGGCAGCGGGTTGCTATCGAGCTCTGCTAACGCGTCCGCAAATCCAGAGCGAGCGCTAAAGTCTTTTAAAGCTTGTTCTGGATGAATCACATCGACTCTTTCTATGGCACTGTTTTGGCGAATCCGTTCAGCCAGCTGTTGGGTCTGAGTTTTATCTGAACTTAAACTTAAATAGAGTGAAATTCGACTGGCGCCATCCCAACTTTGTGACAGGGTTTTGCCGTTGTCGAGTAGAATTTGTAATCCAGCAGGTAACGCTAAAGCAATGGCGATGACTAGCACCGTCATAAAATTTGAAAACGGGTTTTCAAATAAGTCATTAAGGCCACGTTTGGCTTCTATTTTGTGAAGCCGCAGTAGCATTTTAAAGCGCGCAGAAACACTTGCACCTTCAGTTAAACTGGCACCGGCTGGCGAATCAAAACTCATCGTCATGCTCCGCATTCGATTCGCTGGCGTTGCCTTCAAAATCGGTCAAACCGTCGATATCACGCACATCATCAATTTGATCTTGTACCAGTCGGCCCTCCTTCATAACCAGTGTGCGATAGTGCATTTGAGCGAGTAGGCTTAGATCATGCGAGGCGATAAGCAGACTAACACCTACTTGATTAAACTGCTCAAATAATTTCATAATCTCTGCCGATAACTCAGGATCTAGGTTTCCGGTTGGCTCGTCAGCCAGCAACAATGGCGGCTTATTGACTACCGCGCGAGCGATGCCAACTCGCTGTTGCTCTCCCCCCGATAACATAATTGGGGTATTCTTTTCTTTAGAAAGTAAACCCACCTTGTCCAACGCCGCTCTCACACGACGGCCTATTTCTCGATGGTCGTATCCGGCAATCATTAATGGCAGGGCAACATTATCGAAAACACTTCGGTCAAAAAGTAATCGGTGATCTTGAAAAATCATACCGATGTCTCTTCTTACCGCTGGAATTTTACGGCGCTTTACTTTATTCAAGTTTTTGCCATTGATTATTACCTGCCCAGAGGTGGCGCGCTCCATTAAGGAAATCAGTTTCAGCATTGTGCTTTTGCCAGCGCCAGAATGACCGGTCAGAAACGCCATTTCACCCGACTTAATTTCCAGATCGACATTGCGCAAGGCATCTTGGCCATTCGGATAACGCTTGGAAACTTGGGCAAATTGGATCATCTAAAATTTTTCCTTATCCAGTAACACTAGGTTGATTTGTGCTGATCGAATAATGCATTGATAAAGTCTTCGGCATTAAAACTACGTAAGTCTTCTTTCGCTTCGCCCACACCAATGTAGCGAATGGGAAGTTTCATTTTGTCGGCCAGTGCGAACACCACGCCGCCTTTTGCTGTTCCATCAAGTTTGGTAATGGTAACACTATCAAGACTCACCACTTTATTGAATTCATTGGCTTGCACAAGGGCGTTTTGTCCGGTTCCTGCATCGACTACTAGCATGACTTCATGTGGCGCCGCCGGATCGATTTTAGACATCACTCTTTTAATTTTGGCAAGCTCATCCATCAGGTTGCTTTTATTGTGTAGTCTTCCTGCGGTATCAGCAATAATCACATCAGTGTTACGCGCTTTACCTCGTTCTACTGCATCATAAATTACCGACGCACTATCCGCTCCGGTGTGTTGTGCCACCACTGGGACATTATTCCGGTCACCCCAAGTTTTCAGTTGCTCTACGGCCGCGGCTCTAAATGTGTCGCCAGCGGCTAACATAACGCTTTTACCTTCAGCTAAGAACTGATGAGCGAGTTTGCCAATGGTGGTTGTTTTACCGACTCCATTGACACCAACCATCAATATTACAAATGGTTTTTTATCGCTATCGATGACTAACGGGGCTTGGACTGGCGCAACTATGTCAAGTAACAGCTCTTTTAGTTTGGCGAGTAGCGCCTGAGTATCCTTGAGTTCTTTGCGGGCAGACTTCTCGGTGAGGGTTTCAATGATCGTGTTGGTAGTGTCAACTCCCACATCCGCCATCAGCAATAGCGTTTCTACTTCTTCCAAAAGGTCATCGTCTATTTCTTTTTGGCCAAGAACCAAGTTAGCGATGCCTTCTGAAAACTGGCTTCTGGTTTTTGAAAGCCCTGCTTTTAAACGCTGAAAAAGCGAAGTTGGTTTTTCGGCTGTTTCAGAATCTTCCGGCTGAGACTGGCTTGCGGCCTCAGTAGGGTTAGTCGTAGTCTTTTCTGAGGGCTGTGGTGGCGCAGAGTCGGCAATGGTTTGTTCTGCTCGATTTGCGGAAGATGCTGATTGATCGCTCGTGTCAGTCTCTTGCGGGCCGTCATTGGATGACTTATCTTTTTTACCACCGAACCAGCCAAATAAGCCAGTTTTTTGCGATGATTTGTCAGACATAAAGGTAACTTCTGCTAAAAATTTAATTCAGCCGCTATGCTACCACTTTCTCTTCGATCCGACTATCTGCACTCAGTGCTATTTTTGCTAAGTCGAACCGCGGCTTGGACTACCTAGCTAAACTCACTTTTTTTTAGCGGAAGCCCGGATGATAAAAAGGGCGGTCGGCGACCTTATCGAAATTATTGATTAGGATTAGCTAATCTTTATCCTTTTTTTAGCTTTTTCTGCCTACTAATATGGATCTTTTACGATTAAACCTAATTCAAATAGGGGTATTTGGATGCCTTTTTATATCCGGCAGGGTGAAATTCCTAACAAAAGACATATCGCGTTTAAGAAGAACGATGGCGAACTTTATCGAGAAGAGCTTTTCTCAACCCATGGTTTCTCCAATATCTACTCAAACAAATATCACCATAACATGCCTACCAAGGTATTAGAGGTTGAGCCTTATCAGCTTGAGCACGGCGAAGAATGGCAGGATAAGGTATTACAAAACTATAAAATTCATACCGCGCGTTTGCAAAGTGCCGGTAATTTTTTTACCGCAAGAAAACAACATATGTTTAATGCTGACGTTGCAATGTATACCGCAAAAGTCACCGAAGAAACCGATGACTTTTATCGGAATGCTTATGCTGATGAAGTGGTCTTTGTGCATCAAGGTTCAGGAACGCTATTTTCTGAATTTGGGACGATTGAAATTAAGAAATGGGACTACTTGGTGATTCCCAAAGGAACTACCTATCAGCTTAAGTTTGATAGTTATGACGACGTGCGATTATTTGTGATTGAGTCAACCACGATGGTGACCATTCCAAAGCACTATCGGACGGCTACAGGTCAAATGCTTGAAACTGCTCCCTACTGTGAGCGCGATATTCGAACACCTAGTTTGCAACCGGCAATTGTTGAAAAAGGTGAGTTTCCGCTACACATTAAGTATGGCGACCGTTATCAAAAAACTATTTTGGAATGGCACCCCTATGACTTAGTCGGTTGGGATGGCGCTTGTTATCCGTGGGCATTTAATATTGATGACTTTGCGCCTTTGGTCGGAAAAATTCATTTACCACCGAGCGCTCATTTAGTGTTTACCGCAAACAATTTTGTCATCTGTAATTTTGTGCCTCGTTTATATGACTTCCATCCCGAGTCGATCCCCGCACCTTATTACCACTCCAATGTAGATAGTGACGAAGTGCTTTACTACGTTGACGGTGACTTTATGAGTCGTACAGGCATTGAGGCTGGCTCAATGACTCTGCATCCCAAAGGTGTGCCGCATGGTCCCCAACCGGGAAAAACAGAAGCATCAATCGGTAAAAAAGAAACTTACGAGTATGCCGTCATGGTCGATACTTTTGCGCCATTGAAAGTGACCAATCACTTTCAAGCTTGTATGGAAAAAGATTACAACAAAAGTTGGCTCGAATAAATTTAAAGTTAAATAAGAAATTAAATTGCTAATAAAAGTTTTGGAGAAATAGTATGTCAGAATCATCAAACCCACTCGGACTTACTGGTATTGAATTTACCGAGTTTGCCTCGGCAGACAGTCAGTTTATGGAAAACGTTTTTATGGACTTTGGTTTTTCCAAAACTCACAAGTTTGCCGGAAAAGAAGTTTATCATTTTGCCCAAAATAGAATTCACTTTTTGTTAAACCAAGAAAAATCGGGCTTCTCTGCCGAATTTACCAAATCTCATGGTCCGGCAATTTCATCAATGGGCTGGCGAGTTAAAGACGCCGAGTTTGCGCACCAAGAAGCGGTAAAACGCGGCGCTAAAGCTGCCGAAAAGACCGATTTTCCCTATCCTGCGATTTACGGTATTGGTGACAGCTTGATTTACTTTATCGACCGTTATAAAGGAGCCGATAGTATTTGGGAAACTGATTTTGAAGCGTTAGACGATCCCATTATTCAACCAAGTAAAGGCTTTATCGAAATTGATCACCTCACTAATAACGTCTACAAAGGCACGATGGAAAAATGGGCTAATTTCTATAAAGATGTATTTGGTTTCAGCGAAGTGCGCTACTTTGATATTAAAGGCGTCAAGACCGCGTTATTATCTTACGCATTAGCGAGTCCATGTGGAACTTTTTGTATTCCAATCAATGAAGGTAAAGATGATAACAACAATCAAATTGATGAATACTTGGAAATTTACGATGGTCCAGGGGTTCAGCATTTAGCCTTTAGAACAGAGGATTTGGTCAAATCCTGTGATTTACTAAAGGATTCCTATATTGAAACTTTGGACATCATTCCGGAGTACTATGAAACCATTTGGGATCGAGTGCCATGGGTTAAAGAAGATAAAGAGCAAATTAAAAAGCATCAAATCCTTGTTGATAGCCAAGCAGAAAATACTTACTTACTGCAAATATTCACCAAGAACCTATTTGGCCCAATTTTCATCGAAATGATTCAGCGCGAAGGCGATCGTGGTTTTGGTGAAGGAAATTTTCAGGCCTTGTTTGAGTCAATCGAACGCGATCAAGAAAAACGTGGAGTTATCTAGCTTGTTGATGATGACCGCCTAGAAAAATAGAGAAAGGAGCTTCATAGCTCCTTTTTTTTACCCATCTGCTTTTGGTTTGTTTTTTGTTAGAATACCGGCAGGTCTCGCAAAACGGTTTAAAGAACGGAAGTTGAGTTTCTTGAAACATAGGGTGACAGAATAGCCAATGAAAACAAAATTAATGAGCCTATTCGGCACCTTGCTTCTACTTGCGGGAGTATTCCAATATATTTTTCCGCTTTTCTCAGAATTCCTTGGAAACTACAGTGGACTGGTTGGATTTTGCCTTATATTTATTGGTGTTTCGCTGCTAAAAATGCGTAAAGATCAACTGAAATGACCCGCTAGCCACAAATTGACCATTTAAGTTTGGTTTATCCTCGAGCTGTTCGCTTTCTATCACTTGCGACCACTGGTAACCCTTGTCCTTGGAAGGTAAGTTAGGCCACCTGCCAATGGGTCAAAATGAGCTGTTTTGTGGGCAGTTTGCGATGGGATTTCAGGATTGAGAGTGGGCAGTGTTGGCTATTTTATTGAAATTGAATAAAACTGAGACTTTTTTCATCTTTATCGGCTCGATATCTTGCCATTCTGGACTACACTTAGTGCTATAGAAATTGTGGTGGGAGGGCAAAAATGATAAGCATTAACGAACAAGAAGAAGTATTTACTTTCGTAAACCACGAAATGCATACTAAATCAGCTGCATTTATGAGTGAGTTAAACGATTTGGGGGTTGAATTTACTCGATTAAGCACAGCTGATGTCCAAAATGAGGGGATTTGGCCGGATCGATTCTATTATATTATCGAGGGAAATATCTCCGCTGAATATGATGGCAAAGAACTCTACTTATTTGAAAAAGGCGATGTAATCTTACATCCCAGTATTGATGATGTAGAAGAAACCGGGCTGTATTATTCAGTCAAATCTGAAGTGGTTGTTGATAGTATTCCGATGCAAAAACTACAACAGGTATTAGCATCTAATGTTGAGCTGGTCGGCCAATGGGTGTCAATTTCGGCACTGAACCAATTGCAGTTGAATCAAATGATTGGGGTGCTCACGGAAAAAGAGGAAAGAGCTAACCCAGGGTTTGGTCGCTACAAGGCGGGAATGGCGATTATTACCGAAGGCGAAGAAGCCGATTTTGTTTATTCAATTAGTGATGGAACAGCCGTCGCGGTTCATAATGGAATAGAAGTAGGTGAAATAAAGAAAGATGAAATCTTTGGTGCCATCGCTGTTTTAACAGAACAAAAGCGAACCGCAAGTGTTATCGCCAAAACGGATTGTATCGTATTGATGGTGCACAAAGATGAGTTCTCTAAAATGGTTAAATCACATCCCAAGCTCTTTCTAAATATTTTAACCAGTCTTGCAGAAAAGATAATTTCGCTCAATGCGAAAGTGACTGAGTTAGTGTCCTAGTGATGAGTTTGTACTCGAACAATCGATTAAGCCTTAGATATTTGGCTGCACCGTTGATAAGGTGTCACTCGTTGTGAGCCGAGCTATCGATTGGATCAGCGTGTGGAGCTGTATTTTTTTGGTGGCTTTTTCATCGACTATTGCAGCACAAAAAATCACGGTTAGATCGCCTAATCAGAATCAAGAATGTCATTTAAATTTTGGCTTGGCTGACTGGAAACCACTGCAATACATTGATCAAGAAGGACGTCCGCAAGGCTTTCAAGTAGGGTTCGCTAAAGCGATTGCCGCGGAATTGAATTGCAGTTTGAATTTTACCGTGGGTGATTGGAACGAAATTATCGATGGGCTAAAAGAAGGCACAATCGATTTTGTCCCCGATGCAACCATGACAAAAGAGCGCGCTGAATACGCCAATTTTTCGGTACCTTATCGACAAGATACTTTCGCCATCTATGTAAGAGCAGATGATAAACTCAAATATCAAGGCAATGAAATTTCTGATCTGAAAAAAGCGAAGTTTCGCTTAGCAATTAATCGAGGCTTTTTGTACGGTAAAGAAATAGAAGCATGGCAAGCCGACCAAAATTTTAATCGTTCCATTGTTTATTCCGACAATACCCGCCAAAATTTTAATAAGCTACTAGCGAACCAAATTGATGGGTTTGTTGAAGACCCTTATGTTATGGCCTATCTGTTCCGAAGTAAAAAAGAAACCAAGGTGATGACCACCTTACCGATTGCAATTCAATCGCATCAGTCTTGTTTTATGTTCAGCAAAAAACGGATAAGTGAAGCGTTTATAGAGCGATTTAATCAGGCTCTTAATGAAGTGAAAAAGCGGCAAGAGTTTAAGGTTAGTTGGTTTAACCTGTAAGTGATCAATCTAAGGCACTAAACCTCTAGGTGCTCAGAATAAGCACCTAAAGGTCGTTTAAGCGAGATTAGTCAATCAATTGATATTGGTTCTTAAGCACGTCTAAAATTTCTGCTTTTGGGTTCTTAGAAATCTCTACTTTTTCACCAATAATTTTTTCCGCGATTCCAACATAAGTCGACGATATTTTCATCAAAACTTCTTCTGGCAAGTCGTTGTCACGTGCAAGCGCTTGCCGTTCGGGCATCCGATCTTTATTGAGAAGAATATCTGGATCAGGGAAATGGTTTAGTAATAATTGTCTAAAGTCTTCTTTCGAGTTTTCAACAACTTTACCATTCTTATAGGCTTCGCCATCCCAGATTCGAGATGAGTCAGGTGTTCCAACTTCATCCATATAAATCAGTTTTTCAACACCTTGCTTATCTTTGACATAGCCAAACTCAAATTTTGTGTCGACAAAGATTTGATCAATTTCAGCAAGCGCATTGCTGATTAAGTCAAAACCTTCTTTCAAAAGTTTTTCGTAAGTGTCAATATCTTCTTTCGATCTAAAATTGAAGGCTTGATAGTTGTCATCAATGTTCTGGCGGGTAATATTAACATCATCAGCCTCAGGAACCCCAGGGATCCCCTTTAAAATACCTTTGGTTGAAGGTGTAATTAAAAGTTCTGGTAGGCGCTGATCTTTTTCCAAACCATCGGCAATTTGAATACCGCAAAACTCTCGTTCACCCTTGGCATAAGAGCGCCACATTGATCCGGTAATATACTGACGGCAAATGGCTTCAATCATGACCGGCTTGGCTTTTTGTACAATCCAAACTAAAGGGTGCGGTATGTCTAAGATGTGGCTGTCGGCAAGCCCTTGTTGCTTGAACATTTTAAACCAATGGTTGGAAATGGCATTTAGTGCTGCCCCTTTTCCTGGCACGCCGTTCATTCCGCCTTCGCCATGCCACACACAATCGAAAGCTGAAATTCGATCACTGATGACCATAATTGCTAATGGAGAATCTTCTGCAACATCGTAACCTTTCTCTTTGATTAATCGTGCGCTGTCAGCTTCTGTCAACCAATAAACTGAACGAACCTTTCCACTATGGACTGGGAGATCTGTTCGAATGGGTAAATCATCATTAACGTCTAAAACTCTATCTGCAAGACTCATGTCGCTTCCTTTGGTTAATTACTTAGAATTTATCGTTGGTTAGTTGATAGTGCTAAATTTCTATCATTTCAAAATCTTCTTTACCTACACCGCAATCGGGGCAAAGCCAATCTTCCGGGACGTCTTCCCATTTTGTGCCTGGTGCTATGCCGTCTTCTGGCCAGCCTTTTTCTTCGTCGTAAATCCATCCACAAACGATACATTCCCACTTTTTCATATTGCTGCTCTTTGGTTACTTTTTGTACATCAAATACCGAATCGCGCATTTTACTACAAGAGGTGCTTTTAAAACAAAAAATTCGAAATATTCAATTCGAACATCGCACGGATTTGATATACTTGCCCGCAATTTATGCAAACTGATACGAGTACCCCTTTGAAGGCCAATTGTTTAGCCCTCTTAACGGAGCAAGACAGCTTAACAGAGCTTATGAAGTCGATAATAGGGAAAGCGCCAACGCTTGATTGCCTATTTGAAGGCCGAGCGACGGTAACTCGGGATGAGAGAGAGCTTCTCAGCATTCCACCAAGACGAGTCGCGCACGTGAGAGAAATTACCATGGGTACTGAGCAGCACCCTTGGCTATTTGCAAGAACGGTGATCCCTACAGAAACTTTAGCCCAACAAGCGAATCGTTTGTCTCGCATGGGTAAAGTCCCACTGGGGAAAGTGCTGTTCGGACAACTCAACGCCGTACGAACGCAAATGCGTTTAGACTTAGTGTTTGCCGACGAAGTCGGTTTACAACACTTAGAAATTGCAACCGACTTTCCATTGTGGCAACGACGCTCAATTTTTCAACTTAAAACGGGACGTCTGTTGATCAGCGAAATCTTCCTACCCGAATGTCCTGTGTATGCCTAACCGCCATTCGCCAAATCGCAAGTCCAACAAGGTCAATTTTGTTGACGTTGTTAAATACACTTATAACCAATTAAGTGTCAAAATTAACAATCTAAGAGCACGTTTTATACGACTGATTGGCCCACATTGGAGTGAGCGATTAACTGAATACGGCCTGCTTATGAGAGTCGACAAGCCGATTGGCACTTTGCTGTTACTTTGGCCGACGTTGTGGGCATTATGGCTTGCTTCTCCAGGATTTCCAGATGTTGGCCATATCGCTATTTTTACGGTTGGGGTGTTTTTAATGCGATCCGCTGGCTGTGTAATCAATGATTACGCTGACAGAAATATCGATGGTGGCGTGGCGCGAACCAAGCAGCGTCCAATGGCACGGGGCAGCGTTACCGAGCGAGAAGCATTGGCATTGTTTATTGTATTAGCGCTGCTTGCATTTGGCTTAGTGCTTATGCTCAATAGCCTCTCGGTTATTCTCTCATTTGTAGCGCTGGCTATTGCGACAGTTTATCCGTTTATGAAGCGCGTGACTTATTTTCCTCAAGTGGTTTTAGGTATGGCTTTTTCCATGGCTATACCAATGGCTTTTGCGGCGGTGCTTGATGAGATCCCAATGACCGCTTGGTTACTCTATATCGCCAATCTGCTTTGGGTGCTTGCTTATGATACGCTTTATGGCATGGTGGACAAAAAAGACGACCTTAAAATAGGGGTAAAGTCTACGGCAATCTTTTTTGGAGAGGCCGATCTGCAGATAACCGCAACTATTCAGACCATATTCTTGTTTGGAATGTTGTTAGTGGGAACTAAGTTTGAGCTTAATTATTTTTACTTTATTGGTCTAGTCGTTGCCAGTGGGCTTATTGCATGGCAAATTTATAGTTGTAGAAACCGACAGCCAGAAAAGTGCTTTAAGGCATTTCTTAATAATAACTGGGTTGGTTTTGCTATTTTTATCGGTGTGTTTTTATCTAAGTTAACAACTAGTATTGAGCCAGCATTATAAGACCGAACTTATCGCTTTACGCTTATCATCAATAATTGATTAAAGGAGCGCTCAGGTGGAACCCAAAATTTTAGTGGTCGAAGATGATTTTGCTAACCAGCAAGTGGCAACCTTGTTTTTACAGCGATTCGGCTATCAGACTGAAGTAGCCACCAATGGTCAAATTGCTATCGATTTAGCTTTAAAGCATCACTACGGTCTTATTTATATGGATTGTCAGATGCCCGTTGTCGACGGCTTTGATGCTTGTCAGGCGCTTAGAAGTCAACCGGGGCCCAATCAAAAGACCCCCATTGTTGCACTTACCGCAAATATGGTTTCAGGGATTAAACAACGCTGCATTAGCGTTGGCATGGATGATGTAATTTGTAAGCCTATCAATATGGAAATGCTAGAAAACATGAGCAAGCGATGGTTTGGTCAACAATCGCAGGTGTTACTTTAAGTGCAGGCGAACTCAAAGACGTCGGTTGTTACTAGTTCTCGCTAAAAGCGGCATTGAACTCAATTCTTTGTTGTTTGCGCTTCCCGTCGAGGCCTCGCTCGATTAACTCATTTTTCAATCTTTTAGCTTAGATAATAAGTTAATCTTGTCGACAAGCACTTGGAAGGTGAGTTCTTTTAATGTCATCACTAGAGCATTGCCATCGATAACTGCCATCACTCATCAGCTCTGGATCAAACCTTAATCGATTTTGTGCAAGCGTTTCGGGTTTCTTAAATACAATAATGTAGGCACCTTCTGCGGCTAACAATATTTGGTAGTCCTGAGTGCTGGACTGTTGCGGTTGAATTCCTGCCTGTTCTAAATTATTGGGCCAGTAGCCAGTATTGCTCGCATAGTCGCTGATGGTGGTTTGAATCGGTGTTACTTTATGAATAGTTGCAGCCACCTGAGAGCGAACCGTGTAGTCGTGATAAGCAGGGATAGCGATTGCAGCCAATATACCGCCCACCGGAATTAGTAGTACAAAAAATACGATGGCAACAATTCCAATTGCCGACATGCCGCTGCCTGGATTTTCGCTAGCAGTCCGGATCTGTGATGCTTCGTAGCGATTGTTGACTACCAAAGTGCTCGCAATCATGTCATGTAGTGCTTGTTTTCGCGCTGTAAAAGCTGCCATTAAATAACCGATAGTTAGGGTAAACTGGGTGATCAAAGCAGAAAAATGACGACCTGTTGCATGTCCAAATGAAAGCGGTTGACCGAATCGGTCGGTGACTTTAATTCCCATAATCTTTTTGCCTAAAGTGGCTTGTGCCGAAGAGCTTTCCATCAACGCAAAATAGAGCCACCAACCAGGATAATAGAATAGATAAACACCGGCAGCGGCAAGGATCGCCTCGGGAGAGGTTGCCGTAGTAAATAGGCTACCACCAAGTAAACTGACCACAATTGCAAACACAATCAGGTAAAGAATAACATCCACAATATATGCAACAAATCTTTTCCAAAAACCGGCGAACGCAAATTCAGAAATCATTGCTCCGCCTTGCTCTGAGTTAGGTGATTGATAGGGAGAATTTTGACTCTGAGTCAAGCTGGCGCCGCAGTTAGTGCAAAATTTTGCATTACTTGCGTTGGGGGCGTTACATCGATTGCAATTAAACGAACTCATTTTTTACTCTCTGATTTAGGCGCTTCAATCGCATGCATTTTCTCTAAACTAAATTGCAGGGAAAAAAGTCTTTTGCCCAAGGTTAGCCATGCGTGAAACCGCTTTTCTAAGTATTTAACAACTATAGTCTAAGATTCACAAATTTTGAATAATTAAACTTCCCCTAATACAGGTACAATCATTAAGTCTCAACCAAATTATGGGTTGAGCTGAACCTCGGTTAACTTTGACTCTATCAGTTGCCGAGCCAGATCAAAATCTACCTCCTCAATAGCAGTAATTGATGCGGTTAATTGCGAAAGAATTTGCTCTTGGATAGCACCGCGCTCTTTTGCTTGAGAGTAAGGTAGACGATGAAACATCACCATCGAGTAACGTGGACAAAATCGTTGTGGAAATCGTCGTTCTAGTTCAAAGGCTAAAGCACTTTTGAGCAGAAATTTTTCGTCACGAACGGAGTCTCTCATGGTGACATAATTTTCAATAGCCATGTCAGCTATTGCATCGCCGTTTTTCTTTCGTGCTAAATCGGCCTTGGCAAACACCTGCGCCCACTGGCTTGAAGATTCGAGTGGAAGTTGTTCATCAATTAATTCTGCCAATGCCATAGCATCTTCAAACCCGCAATTCATTCCTTGTCCATGAAACGGCACAATCGCGTGAGCCGCATCTCCCAAAATTAAACCAAGATCTTGATAGTGCCACGGATTACATTTAACGGTTGCGAGTTTTCCGGTAGGGTTGTTGAAAAATTCGTCAACCAAATTTGGTAATAGTGGCAGTGTGTTAGGAAAAAACTCTTGGAAAAATGAGAGTACACTTTGTTCGTCATTGAGTGATGCGAAACTTAACTCGCCTTCGCTCGGCATAAATAAAGTCACGGTAAACGAGCCATCTTCATTGGGCAAGGCAATTAACATAAAGCCGCCGCGAGGCCAAATGTGTAATGCATTTTTATCAATTAAAAAGCTGCCGTTTTCACCGGGAGGAATGCGTAGCTCCTTATAGCTGTGGCCTAATGGCAAAATATCCAATTGATTTGATGCTTTTTGGTGAATCGCGTCACGCACTGCGCTAGCACTTCCATCGGTTCCAATGACACGATGAAAGAAGTGGCTTGATCGGGTACCACTTTTTTCATCTTGCAATTGAATTTGGTTGGTGTCGAAATCAACGGCGCTGCATTTAGTATCGAAATGAATCGTCACCAAACCGGTTTCTTCAGCCGCATCTAAGCAAATTTTGTTGAGGTCGGCGCGTGAAACAGAGTAAATAACTTCTTGCTCTCGCTGACCGTAACTTTGAAAATTTTGGTTGCCCTCAATATCATGGACCATTCTGCCTTTCATGGTGGTTAATATCGGTTCAACTTTGTCCATTAATCCGGCTTGCTGGAGTGGGTAAATCCCTCTGTTTGCCAAAGCGAGGTTGATTGAACGGCCGGCGCTGATGTCGTGACGTCGCATGTCGGGTCGCCGTTCAAAAATCTCAACTTTAAATCCGCGCTTGGCTAGCAACACGGCGAGTAAGGAGCCGACTAATCCAGCGCCGATTAATGTGATTACTTGATCAGATTGATTACTTTGCATGTTTAGCGGTTCTCTTTTATGGCGTTTTCTAACAGCAGAACAAATTGAAAGACATCGGTAAATGTATTGTACATCGGTACCGGGGCTACCCGAATCACATTGGGGTAGCGCCAATCGCAAGTCACTCCGGCTCTTTCAATGTTATCGAAAACCGCTTTACCGACTTGATCGGATTGGTCATTTTTAAGATTAATAGCCAAAGACAACTGTGAACCAGAGCGCTTAGTTTCTTCTGGCGTGAGAATGCTGACCTCATGGTTTAAACGAGTTTGCAAAAGAAAACGCAGAAAACCAGTAAGCTTAATTGCTTTCTTTCTGAGTACTGGCATACCGCCTGCTTTTTTTATCGTATCTAGTGATCCCCTGATCGCTGCCAAAGAAAGTACAGGTGGATTGGATAGTTGCCATGCCTCAGCAGACTGCATCGGTTTAAACTTATTTTCCATTTTAAAACGCGACATTTTGTCATGTCCCCACCAGCCAGCAAAACGTGGTAGAGATTCATTTTTATGGTGATTGGCATGCACAAAACATCCCGCAACCGAACCAGGTCCGGAATTTAGGTATTTATAGGTACACCAACAGGCAAAGTCGACATTCCACTGGTGCAGCGCCATCGGAATATTTCCGGCAGCGTGAGCAAGATCGAATCCAACATTACAGCCTTGTTGATGAGCCACTTGAGTAATCGTCTGCATATCAAATACTTGACCAGTGTAATACTGAACACCCGGAAGCATAACCAGTGCAATTGATTCTCCTTGCTCTTGGATTAAATCAATAATGTCTTGGTCACGAATGGTCTCTTCGCCTTCTCGAGGACTAATAAAAAGCATTGATTCTTTGGGATCGTATCCATGAAATTTAATTTGAGATTCGACCGCGTAGTGATCTGATGGAAAGGCATGTTCTTCGATCAAAATTTTATGTCTTGATGCCGTTGGACGATAAAAACTTACCATCATAAAATGTAGGTTTGCAGTCAGGGTGTTCATCGAAACCACTTCGTTGGTTTGCGCCCCAACAATTTCTGCAAACCCTTCAGCTAAAAACTCATGGTAGGGCATCCAAGGAAAGTCGCCACTAAAATGACCTTTAACGCCTAGTTCGGCCCACTGAGACAATTCCCGGGTAACATATTCCGCCGCTAGCTTAGGCTGTAACCCCAAGGAGTTTCCACAAAGATAAATTTCATTATTTCCCTTAGGATCTTTTGGAATAGAAAATTCTTCTCTGATAGCCGCGATTGGATCTTGCTGATCCATACTTTGAGCAAATGAATGACTATTTTCGAATGGCATGGTTTGACTCTCTTTTTCGCAAAGGCGTTTTAGTAGATAAATTTATAATTGAGTTAACGGAAACAGCTGTGGTCTAGCTGGGACTGCATCTGTTTCGATTTCTGGAATTTGTAAGTTGCATAGGTATAAGCCGTCAACAATTCGGTCATCAACAAAAATCATTTCGGTAATCGTTTTATTGACATGGTTCTTGTCACTTAGATCTTTTTGCGTAGGATCTAAGTTCCAAAATAATCGATGGTTAGTTAGCAAACCGTCATCATACATTTTGTCAACCGAGGGGAAGTCGACCATTAAGTGCTTTACTTGTCGTTCCACGATATAGCGCATGGCGTCGTTGGTTAAAAACACTGGATAGTTTTGTAGATCATAGCTTTTGGACTTTTTATCCTGTGTATTGGGTAACGTTCTAATAACTAAACCTTGCAATAGCCGATCCGAATAATTTTTAAGGGCGGCTTCCAAGTGAGCTCGAGTAATCACGATATTAGTTTGATCGACACCGGGAACATATTGGTCTCGATTTTCGTCACCTTGTATTGGATTGACCGTAATCAGTACACAGGGGTAAAACGAATTTTCGATCGCTTGATAAACCGGTACCACTTGATTGACCAAGTGGGAAATACTCTCCGTATGGGTACCATTGCAATGAGGCACAAGAGTTAACTGATTCACGTTGCAGCTACCGCCTTGGCGAGTATCGCCGATAAAGTCACCGTCAATTAATGGCTCGCTAGTACAGGCTTGAGCGCCAAAATGGTTGGGTTGTTTACCGTTGGGTAGCATCGTGATGGCAATGCTTTTTCCCTGACTGAGATCGGCAGTAAATAGTTGCTTGTTAATTGTGATTTGAGTATGCATAAGTGATCAGATGAACCTCTTAATATCGAGCCCTAACCATTCTAGCGCTGTGCCATGCAATAGCCGCGCTTTTATCTCTTTGTCTGAAATGGTTTCGTTAATCAGTTTTCCTGGCTCTAGCTCACCTAATGGAAATGGGTAATCACTGCCAAGTGCTAACTTCTCGGGGCCCATTAAATCGAGCAGGTAATCCAACATTTTTGGGTCGTGCACTAAAGTATCTAAATAAATACGGTCGAGATACTCCCTTGGATTGATAGGATTGTCGACCGCCACTAAATCCGGACGACAGTTAAATCCGTGTTCTATCCGACCAATAGTCGAAGGGAACGAGCCACCGCCGTGAGCGAACGCAACTTTTAAATTGGGCAGCCGTTCAAATACGCCGCCGAATATCATGGAGCACATAGCAAGTGAGGTTTCCGCTGGCATGCCAACAAGCCAAGGTAGCCAGTAGTCTTTCATTTGCTCTTTACCCATCATGTCCCATGGGTGAACAAAAATAGACGCATTTAAATCTTGCGCGGCTTCGAATACGGCGAATAGCTCCGGTGCATTTAGATTCCATTCGTTGACGTGCGAGCCAATTTGCACACCAGATAATCCTAATTCATTTACACAGCGTTCAAGTTCTTTAATTGCCATATCTGGATTTTGTAAAGGGATAGTTCCTAAGCCTGCAAATCGACTTGGGTGTTGTTGGCATATTCCGGCAATGTGATCATTCAAAAGTTTTGA
Source organism: Kangiellaceae bacterium (assembly GCA_965230525.1). Taxonomy (GTDB): domain Bacteria; phylum Pseudomonadota; class Gammaproteobacteria; order Enterobacterales; family Kangiellaceae. The sequence continues at coordinate 259,598 of OZ246008.1, read as the reverse complement.
AATATCCAATGCATCTGCGGCTTTAGCCCAGTAGCTAAACATAACCGGTACGGTAGAAAGCACTTGCACATCAACCTTGTGTTGGTCGCATTCTTTCATACGGACTTCGGCGTCCCAGCAATTAGATTCTATTTCGCGAAAAAAATGATCTTCTTTCATCATGCGAGCGCAACCGCATTTGTGATGGTCTAAATGGATCCAGCCACCATAGCCGTATTTTTCTTTCAGATTGGGCCATTCTTTTGGCAGGATATGAGTGTGTATATCGATGGTTAGCATGGGGTTTTCCAAGTTAGGTTTAAAGCATCCGTCTTGCTGAGAAAGAGGCAGGTAAAATGCGTAAACTCACTGAGCCCATCTCCGTGGAAGGTGAGGGCTAGAAAGAGGTTAAAATATCTAAGTTTGGTGATTAACATAAATTCAAAACAAATTACTCAAACTCATACTTATTGTGCGCCATCACATCGCCGCACTGTTCGCATGTTCTCAGCGCTTCACTCGATAAAAATCGATCAAAAACAGCGCCAAAATCATTTTCAATATCACGTAGGGGGAAATATTCTTCATATAGTTTGTGGTTGCATTTTTCGCAAAACCACATTAACGCATCGGTTTCTTCTGGTCGTCTGACTTGCTCAATTACTAGTCCAATTGAGTTTTCAAAACGAACCGGTGAGTGAGGTACTTTGGGTGGTAATAAAAAGATATCGCCAGCTCCCAATCTGTATTCAACCACATTGTTATCTTGTTGAGTTCGTAATAGAAGTTCGCCCTCAAGTTGGTAGAAAAACTCCGGCCCTTCATTATAATGAAAGTCTTTTCGACCATTAGGCCCTCCCACCACCATTATGATCATATCGCCTTCGCGATAAACTTCTTTATTACAAACAGGTGGTTTTAATTTATCGCGATTGTCCTCAATCCATTTCTTAAAATTAATGATTTGCATTGGCGCGCTCATGATTTAAACCTCTTATATTGTGCTAATCCAATAAAGTTAAGCTTATCGCTTGAGTTAATTTCCAATTGCCGCAATGCATTTCAATTCGATGGCGATTGGAGTCGGTAAACAGTTAATTTCAATGGTGGTTCTGCAGGGTTGATTATCGGCGAAGTATTCGGCGTAAACTTTGTTATAGGTCTTAAAATCATCTGCCATATTTGTGAGAAAAACCGTCACATCGACTAAATCCATCCAGCTGGCCCCCGATTCTTCAAGAATCGTTTTAATATTATCGAACACGCTTCTACATTGGGTTTCAATATCATAGTCGACAATGTTTCCGTCGGAATCCAAGGTTACTCCTGGGATTTCCTTAGTTCCTGCCTGACGAGGACCAACACCCGATAAAAATAATAAATTGCCAACTCGACGAGCGTGAGGGTACGCCCCAACCGGAGGTGGCGCCTTATCGGTACTAATCTTGGACGACTGATTTGTCATATCTGCTCTCTAATCTATTTTTGGTTTATGCGACAAAATGATCGGTATTTCTAATCGAAACCAAAGTGAATCAAATTGTGGCGTTGGAAGTTACGGCTGTTAAACGATTTTTATGGGAGGGGGCCTAGTAAGCAGGCGCCTTAACCGAACAAAATTATACTTTTGCGGCTTTAACCCTCTATGAGACTGGCTAGTTTAGGATAAATTTGCAGCCACCAAGACTGGCAAAGATATTTAATGATGTTTTTTCTGGTTGGTTTAAAAACATAAGTCTTGGGTAAGTGGGCCATGGCCGTTGGATCTGTGGTTATTTTAATCATCAAGGCCATCCCTTGTAAAGGGGGAGCGAATCATACAAATATTTCAAAAATAACCCGAATTAGCAGGAATATAGTGAATTTAAGCTCGTTAAGCTCAAACGGTGTGCAAATTACACGATAAATGGCGTAATATTTGATGGTTTTAGACGAATTACTACCAACTTCAATAAAAAAAGTGACTTTAAGGGATTACACCATGCAGGTGTCAGACGAATTTGAACAGTGTCGACGTCAGGCCTACTCGCTCGCGTTAAGGTTATTAAATAACCAAGATGACGCGCTGGAAGTAGTGCAGACATCGATAGAGAAAGGCTTAAATCATCCAAATGCTCCCGCGCTCGATCATGCGGAATTTAAGCCCTGGTTATTTACCGTAGTGCGCAACAAGTCAATTGATATCTTACGTCGCAAAAAAAGGTTGCCGCATGTTGAGCATGAAGAATATCACTCGGCAGCACCACAAAAGCATGAGCCAGAGCGTTCATTGCAACAGATGCAGCTTAAGGAAAACATTGAGCAAGCGTTGGAGCTGCTCAATACTCAACAGCGAGAAATCGTTTTACTACGTGACTATCACAATTTTAGTTACGCAGAAATTGCCAAAATTCTTGGTATTGCAAAAGGTTCAGTTATGTCAAGGTTACATCGTGCTCGTATGGCACTTAGAGAAATTCTGATAGACCGAGGTATTACCTTGGGAGGTCAATCATGATCGAAAACGAACCACAAAAATCAACTTATCAAAAAAACGTGTCGCAAAATAAACAACATAAACAAGACGCTAATTTGTCACATGAGAGTATTCAAAGCTTGAGTATGCAAAACAGTAAATACGAAATGTTGTCGGGTTTTCTAGATGAGGAGCTGACTCAGCAAGAAGCACAAAAAGTGATGTTGCTGCTAGAAAGCGATGATGAATATCGACGTCTTCACGATGAAATGTTAGCAATGCGCCAAGAAGTGCAGTCTTTAAGTTTGCAAGATAGTGAGCTAGAACATCTCGATAAACTCTTCCAAGAGCCGGTCGCTAAAACATCTCGAATATTTGGATTTGCATTACTTGCGATTAGTGCGGTGATCTTAGTGGCATTGACTATGTATGCGGTGATAATTCATCAAGCGATTAGTATTTGGTTAAAATTTGCTATCGGCTTTTTAAGTGCTGGGGGCCTGTTTTTATTGTTCAGCGTACTGAGACAACGAATGATGGTGTCTAAGCATGATAAATATAATCGGGTGAAAATGTAGCCATGCCAAATTTAGCTAATCGAACAAATAGAATGAATCGAATAGGTCGAAAAGGGTAACACATGAGTAAAGTTGTTTTATCAACCACGGATATGATCCACGGTAAAAAAATTACCCGTCATCTCGGCTTAGTGCGAGGTTCGAGCATTCGAACTCGACACTTAGGTCATGACATTTTAGCGAGCTTACGAGGGTTAGTTGGCGGTGAAATTCATGAATACACCAAGCTTATGGCAGAGAGCCGTGAACAAGTTTTAGACAGGCTTATGGATGACGCCAGAGAACTGGGTGGCAATGGTATTGTTGGTATTCGGTTTTCGACTTCGCAAATAGCGTCAGGTGCAGCTGAGTTGATGGTTTATGGTACGGCTGTTTTTATTGAGGATGCAGATGAGTTGGTTGATGGTTAGTTAATAGTGCTTTACTAGGATGAAAATCGCCATTCAACTCAGTCAATATTCAATTCGAACTGACCTCATACGTCCCCCACGTCACCCGCTTCTTCTGAATTGAAATGTCCCGCATATGAGGCATAGCAGCTATAATTATACAGTAATGTCTTTCTTATAGGACATTCCGTTGTAAGTGTCCGTCTTTGTTGCTATACTTCGTCCCACATACAGGACATAAATACCTATTTTTGGTGCTTGTGTCATACATAAGAGACACTATGAGTAGTATAGACGTAAACAGCGCTAGTATCGATGCGCTAATGCAGGAGCTTGGTCAGTCGCTTAAAAAAAGCGTCAAAAACCAATGTAGCATTACTCAATTCGTCAAGCAGACGGGAGTGAGTCGAAGTTTGCTTTACCGAACTTTTGATGGAAAACCGATTTCAACTGATAACCTTCTTCGAATACTCAAAGGTTTAAATCGAATGGATATCATCATTAGTTTGCTGGAAACACCGAAGGCTACGCCACTAGAGTTATTGGATCGCGAATTGATCGATAAGAAGAAAAAGAGAGTAACAAATAGCGGTTTGATGAGTGGTCCAGAATTTGAAGACTAACGATCGCAAAGAGACACTATGTCAGTAATAAAAGTTGTACTCTGGGGCAATACTATTGGAGCGGTCAGTTGGGATGAATCGACTGGCATTGGGTCGTTTCAGTATACCCCCGAGGCAATTCAAGCAGGTCTCGAGCTATCCCCGATCATGATGCCCCTGCGCGAAGCGCCGTACTCGTTTCCCAGTCTCAGTACGCCAGATCGATGGAAGTCTTTTTCAGGACTGCCAGGACTGATCGCAGATTCATTACCGGAAGATTTTGGCAATGAGCTTATGCGCACTTGGCTTGAAAACCGTGGGATCAGTTTTGATCAATTAAATCCAATTGAACGACTTTCCTATCTTGGAACCCGAGGTATGGGCGCTCTCGAATATCTTCCAGATAGTGACATGAGTTTCAATAACTCATTCGATGTAAATCCCTCAGAGCTGACGGCTATCTGCCAAGACATTATGGATAGCGCCGGAAAGAAAACCGCGCATTTGGCCGGAAAGGATATAACGGCCAAATTAATTCAAATAGGTACATCGGCCGGTGGCGCAAAAGCAAAAGCGATCGTCGCTTGGGATCAAACAACCAATGAATTGCGATCGGGACAGGTCAAAGCACCAAAAGGCTTCACCTATTGGCTATTAAAACTCAGTGAAGTTGAGAACAAAGAACACGAAACCGATAAACATATTGGTCGTATAGAAATGGCATACCACTTGATGGCAAAAGCGGCCGGAATAAACATGACAGAATGCCAACTTATCGAAGATAATGGCCAAGCGCACTTTATGACCAAGCGGTTTGACAGAACCAATGATGGAGAAAAATTTCACGTACAAACATTTTGTTCGTTGTCACATCAAGGTCGAAATCCTGTTGGCCAAGTAGGCTATGAATCGTTGTTCTCAACAGCGAGAAAAATGATGCTCCATCAAGACTCTCTGAATGAACTTTATCGACGCATGGTGTTTAATATCATCGCTCGCAACCAAGATGACCATACTAAAAATCATGCATTTATGATGGACAGTAAAGGACGATGGCGGTTAACTCCAGCTTATGATCTTTGCTTTGCCTTCAAAAAAGGCAGTCGGTTCGTTGGTCAGCATCAAATGAGTTGCAACGGAAAAAGAGATAACTTCACAATGGACGATCTAGTAGCAGCAGGACGATCTGCGGATATTAAAAATCCTCAAAAAATTATCGACGAAGTTATAGCTGGGGTTGGTTATTGGAACTCGGCATGCCGTGAGGTAGACATGCCCGATAGTATCCGTACCGAAATTAAATCTTTGTTTAGAAAGTTGTAACACGTAAGTCGGGTATTCGCTACAAGCTCTACGCCGACCTGCAATGGGGCTGACTTATGAGTTAAAACTAGTAAGTCCAAATCAAATAAAATACTGTTGCAACAGTACCAAAATAAATTACATACTGTTTTATTTCTTCTAGCTTTTCGTTTTTATTCTTATCGACAGGTGAAGCATAAGCCAGAGCAAATATAACATTCAAAAAAACGAATGAAACCATAGAGACTAGTATCTTTATTGCTATTTCCATCCAGAAATTTCGATCCTCTATTACTTAATCCAATTGAGTCCAACTAATCACCTGAGATTTATCCCCATCATGCACCGGAACGGCTAACTCCCCTCGAGCATTTTTCAAACTCTTAAACTCATTGGGTAAATGATCATAAGTTGTCATCACAAAGATTTTTTCATCGCTATTATAACCAATCTCCAATACTAATTCCTGATTTGCACATGACTTCCCACGGCATCTAAATTCATAATAATCTGGGTAATAAGATGTTGTTCTACGATAGCTTACTGTTTTATTGCCTTTGGTGATTTTTCTTAAATCGAAACTTTTTGGAATGTATAAACTGATTTCCATAAATCCAGCAAAGTCTGCGTTAATTTGTAATCGCTTTTGATTGGAGTTGGAATCGTTAGTTGTCACTGATAATTCCACCGGTTTTAGCCGTTGTTTATTTTCAACAATTACCGATGGTCGTTGGTAATCGCTCCATGGGTAAACCTTCTCAAGGTTTATATCTTTAATTAAAGCGTCTCTTAGCGACTGTGGAATTTGACTATTCTGATTACCGGTGTTGATATAACTCTGTCCATCTTGATGTTGCACATACACAATATTCAAATGTTGCGGATTAGTGGCAGAGTAGGGTGGTTGAAAGCTGGTCCACAAAATACACACTACTAAAAGAGCGATGCTCGTTAGGCCAATGGGCTGTATAGAATTTTCTTTCGAATTTTTATTTTGGTTCGCCAAGGTTGGTAGCAGATTAGCTAAACAAAAGCTGAGCATAATGCCGACTGCAACGGACATCCTAAAAGTCACCATAATTTCTAAAACAAATGCGACAGCAACAAAAGTAATTGAGCTCGCAAGCGCGACGGCAATAATTGTTTTTTCGATTAAAGCATCCAATGATTCGGAAGCTTTCTTAACATAAATAAAACCAATTCCGGCAGTAGTTATTATCAATGGAATTAAGAATAAAAAAGTGATGCCTGGAACCGCTATCGCAGAAATGATACTGAGAATCACCCAAAAGCTTCCAAGTGCGGCCAACACTTCTATTGGAGTGCGGTTGGCCAAGCCATAACGTCCTATATAGGTCATTGCCGCGAGAATGCCCAGCCATAAAGCAAATCGCATGGGGAGTTCGTTACTTAGCCAAGGCGTGGTGTTATCACTTAGTATTTGGACTAGATATTGTAAGCCAAATGAAATGGCCGTTCCGACGACAATGGAAATTAGAATGACCAACAAGGAAACAAAAATGGAGCCGCGAGTAATATTAAACTGCCTAATGGTCAGCAGCCGAATCACTATAAACAAGCCGATAATGATTAAGGTAAGAGTTAAGTTAATACTCTCTGACCAACTAATTACAAATAAGCTGAGGATATCGGTATAAACTAAATTTCCAGTCTCGGTGTTGCTTAAGTCGAGATCTTTAATGGATTGCAAAACGCCCCAAATGTTATCACCATGATGTTGTAAACTGCCTAAATTGAGTTGTTCTAAATTATCAAGTGGCGTGTGATAGTGAGGCAAGTTTTCTGCGTGTGCAAAATTTAATCCTTGCAAATTACCTTGCTTGAAAATAGTCAGGTCGGTGTCATTGGGTAAAACTTTATAAGCTTCGTAAAATAACGAACTCGTCAAGGCAGACGGGGTTGTTTTTGCATAGATATCAACTAGCCATCCGCTGTCCTCTCCAGTTTCAAACATCACACTTTTTCCGGTGGTTCCTCTGGCTTCAATATTTAAGGCGATATGCACTTGTTTTGCGAGTGGGTGTTCATCCATAAATGCCTTGGCACCCATCAATCCATATTCTTCACCCTCATTAAATAAAAACACAATAGTATTTTTAGGCTGGGGTGTTTGTGATAGCAAACGTGCAGTCTCTAATAATGTACCAACAGCGGTGACCGCGTCACTGACTCCTGGGCCCGCAGCGACTGAATCATAATGAGCAGAAAGCAAAATACCTTTGCTCGGATCTGAGCCTTTAACTTCAACAATGATATTTCTAATTTGAGTGCATCTGCCCGAACCGCGCCTTGCTCTACAAACATCGGTTTGTTGTATGCTCGGTTGAAAGCCTAAGCTCTCTAAATACTCAATAATTCGCTTTTCTACAAGCCGATTGGCGGGCATATCGACAACATGAGGGACTTGCTCTTGAGTTAAATGCTCTATGAGCTCAAAGGCTCTTCCCGCTGAAAAAACATGTTCTGATGCTTCCTTTGGTAATGGTTGAATGGGTGAAGTTTGCCATTTCGTTGCTATCGCGAGTATTAGGATTAAACCGAGAGCTATGAAAAAGGAAAGATAATGGCGGAATGATTGAATAAGCATTAAGGGACCTATGTTGAAGGGTACTATTTATATTGGCTCGAATCGGTTTACAGATTCCTAACCAGTCTACAGGCTTTAATGGCTACTTTCTATAATCTATCACGGCAGCTACTTTGAAAGCCAAACTTGACAAAATGTAAACTAAACTTGACAGTTGTGGGTTACTTAATGTAAAGTGTGTTTTACATTAGGTAAAGTAAGGCATACAGATGACATCAGCAGATGAGAATAGTCCCCAAGGTGAGAATAGTCCCCAAGGTGAGAATAGTCCCCAAGGTGAGAATAGTCCCCAGGACGAGCAATGTTCGGACTGGCGTGTCGAAGCTAAAAAGAACACCATTAACCTCGCTAAATGGACCGCTGCGTGGGTAGCTACTATGGCGATAGCAACTTTTGGTTCGTTATTGGTTTGGCCGGAAATCATTTGGCTCAAGGTCGTTAGTGTCGTGATTAATTTACTCATTGGTATCGGCGTGATATTTGCCAATAAACGCCATTTAGAAGGGCTAGACGAGTTACAGCAAAAGATTCAATTAGACGCTATGGCAATCGCGCTAGGAGCCGGGCTCATTGCAGGTACTAGCTATTCGACTTTAGACAATATCAACTTGATTTCATTTGACGCCGAAATTTCTCATTTAGTCATGTTAATCGGTGTGACTTACTTGTTGGGAGTGATATTTGGTCAGAGGCGCTACCGATGAAGAATCGATTAAAAGTCCTACGAGCTGAAAGAGATTGGACTCAAGCGGATCTGGCAAAAGTGTTGAATGTCTCACGGCAAACTATTAACGCTATCGAAAAAGGTAAGTTTGACCCCAGTTTACCGCTAGCGTTTAAAGCGGCCAGACTATTTGAAATGCCGATTGAACAAATTTTTGAAGATGAACAATAAGTCATCAGATTAACATTTAATAATTAACAAATATCAAATTAACAGATACCAAACTAATACCGAGGCGACTCATGAAAAACACAAAAACTTTAGTTATTGTAAACGCCCTCTTTTTTGCTGTCGCGATGTTATTCTCAGCCTATTGGACAGATAGTAAAGAACAAGGCTTGTTGGTCAACAACTTTTTAATTGCAGTATGGTTTGCAAGTAATGCCTATATCACTCAACGCAGAAGTAAGCATTGTAAGTAATACCTCCAGAAAAAAGAGAATCATAAGTATGGCAATCATCATCTTAGCATTTTCCCTATCCTTGTCGTTGCTCGATAACGCTGGGGAAGCGACTTTAAATAATTCAATTGAATCAAGTTTATTGTTAAACGGATCAATGGGGTGGCTGGTTGGCACTTGTATTCTGACACTTGTTATTTTTAAGTTACTTGGACTCGCAGCTATCTATTTTAAACGTCTAAATAATCATTAATATTTGAAAGGACCAAAGCATTTTCAGATAATCTTTTCTATGCTAGCGAGCAATGCGATTCTGTGAACTAATACCAATATTCTTTTTATAGCCTTCAGTTTTCATTCATTTAGTTCGACATAAACTGTACCTAACATGTCAACAAATGTAGGAGAACTACCATGACTAAGTTATTTTTTTCTGGGCTATTAATGTTGAGTTCAGTTTCGTTGGTCAACTTGGCTCAAGCGACTGAGTCGGCTGTAAAACATACAGACCCACAAGCTAAAGCTTCGCAATTTGAATCAAAAATGCGTCGAGAAAAACGAAGTCTTACTGGGGTTAACAAAGCTGATTATCGTTTAGCCAAATCGGATGAAAATCGCAAAGACCGAAAACATGAAAGACGAAGCGAGCGTCGTGAAAAGGCCAAAGACCGTCGCGAAAAAAGCCGAGAAAGAAGACAAGCGCGTCGTGAAGACCGTCAATCTCGTAGAGAAAAGCGACATGAAAGACGTCATGAACGTCGTCATGAAAAAAAGCATCGTCGATATTCGAAGCATCGACACGACCATGGTCATCATAAAAAATATCGCCACTCGCACAAGCATCATTCGCACAAGCGTCGCTGGCATAGGGGGCATGGTCACTACCATTACAACGGAAGACATGTAGCGAGTCACTCGGATTACTATGGAACCTTTTACGGATACTATGATATCTATGGCAACTATCACGCTTATGATTATGGATACTATGATAGAAGAGGGCGATATCATCCGCATTATCATAGTCGACATTGTGGGCATGTTAAGACGCCTTTGTTAGGGGCTGTTGTAGCGGGGATATTGATTAGTAGAGTTTTGGATCACTAAAATGGGAGATTTAAAAAAAGAGCCTTTTTATGGCTCTTTTTTTGTGTGTAGGGTAATGAGTTTAAGTGATTTCTTAAGGGCGGTTTCGCAGCGCTAAAGCTTGCCTGCGATTTACTTTTTTCAATAGCTAAACCAAGAGTAGGCGTTCTTAGACGAAAGTAAACAAAAAAGCCAATTGCTTGGCCAGCAGGGCACCGTTATCATAAATTCTAATTTAGTTGACGTGAGAGAAAACGCCTGACCTCGAGTATATCCTTAGGCAGTTTTTGATTAGACAAGTTACGCATCAATAAAGCATTTTCTAATTCTGATTTTGATAACATTTAATTTTTAGGCATAGTTTCTTACATACTTAAAGTTAAATACACACTAATCAAATGAGTAACTTGTGTCCGCATAACGGCCTAAAGCCGAACGGATGGTGGGCGCTAAAGACTAAGCAAAGTAAAAAGGCTAGCTAAATCTCGGAGTCCAGCTGACTAAGCGATAAGCTCTTTTGGTTACTTTTGGAGCTTTCCAAAAGTAACTCGCAGGCAAGCTTTAGCGCTGCGAAACCGCTCTTAGAATAAGAGGCTTTGTAAGCCGCAACTTACAAAGCCTAAACCCTTTTAACGTCCACCGCCACAACTTTATACTCCGGACACATTGTCTCAGTATCACAAACATCCCCAGTCAATCGATTAACCATCAACTCGGGAAAATGAAAAGTAGTAAACAAAACCCCCGGTTTTACTTTTTCACTCAACTCGGCAACCATTTCAATTTCACCACGATGGCTACTTAGCTTGACTTGCTGATGATTCTGAATGTTTTTTTGTTTGGCATCGTTTGGATGAATTAATAAAATATCCTTATCAACAATGTCACCATTACGGGTTCTTCTGGTCATTGTGGCGGCATTGTAATGTTCAAGAACTCGACTAGTGGTTAAAATAAAAGGAAAAGCTTGGCTATTGTCGAGCATCTCTTGGGTTTCTTGCCAAGGGTAATAATGAAACTTTCCTTTGCCTCGTCTAAATTCTCCTATATGTAAAATATCAGTATCCTTTCCATCATCTAATACCGGCCATTGCTTACCTTGTTGACCTAATTCATCCCACTTAACCCCAGCAAAGAAAGGTACGATTTGCGAGATCTCTTTGAGTAGCTCATCGGGCTCAGCACTTTGCGTTTTGCCACTCATTCGCTCGATCATGTCAGCAAGAATTTGACCATCAGTTTTACAACCGGCTAACGGTTTTACGGCCGCATTAACCGCTTGAATTCTTCGTTCACCATTGGTAAAGGTGCCTGATTTTTCTAAGAAAGAAGAGCCCGGCAAAACTATGTCAGCTAGCTTGGCCGTTTCTGACATAAAAATTTCTTGCACAATTAAAAAGTCTAAATTTTCGAGTGCTTGCAAAACATGTTGCTGATTTGGATCGGTTTGGGCTATATCTTCACCGAGTACCCAAAGGGCTTTAAGTTTGCCATCGATCGCGGCATTAAACATCTGCGGAATTTTCAAGCCATCGGTAGTCGGCATTTCCACACCATAATGCACTTCATATTTCTTGCGGTTTTCTGCAATATCGACCGGCAAGTAACCCGCGCCTTGATGAGGCTGGCAGCCCATGTCAGCAGCACCTTGTACATTATTTTGGCCTCTTAAGGGATTCACCCCAACGCCAACCCGGCCGATATTGCCAGTCATCATCGCCAAATTAGCAATATTCATAACAGTTCGGCTGCCCTGCGAATGCTCAGTCACCCCTAAACCATGGAAACTCATGGCGCGGTCTGCTTTGGCATAAGCAATTGCAGCTTGTCGGACTAATTCTTGTTTAACGCCGGTAATCGCTTCTAGCTGGTTTATATCCAAAGCTAAAATATTCTCTTTAAAGCTTGGCCAGTCTTCGCAACGCTGTTCGATAAAATCTTGGTCAACTAAATCGGCTTGGATAATGAAATAACTCATCATATTGAGCAACGCCACATTAGTTCCTGGGCGAAGTTGCAGATGATAGGTTGCGTAGCGCGCCACTTCTGTTTGTACCGGATCGATTACTATCGAAGGAAGCCCCTTCATTAATTTTTGTTTTATCTTCGCACCCGTGACTGGGTGGGCTGATGTGGGGTTTGCACCAATCACCATTATAAATTGAGTGTGCTCTATGTCTTTAATTGAATTGGTGGCGGCGCCGGTTCCAAAAGATTGTTGCATGCCGTATGCGGTGGGGGAGTGGCAAACCCGCGCACAACAATCGATATTGTTTGTGTTAATGACAGCCCGCAATAACTTTTGCATTAAATAGTTTTCTTCATTGGTACATCGCGCAGAAGAAATGCCAGCAATACTATCACCACCAAAAGTTAGTTTTAATTCCGTTAACTTGGAGGCGATTAAACGGTATGCCTCATCCCAACTTGCATTAACAAATTCGCCGTTCTTTTTAATTAACGGAGAAGTTAATCGATCCGGATGGTTATAAAAACGCCATGCATATCGACCTTTCAAACAGGTGTGGCCTTGATTGACTTCTGCATCATTAGGAGCTCTAATAGACAAGACTTCGTTATTCTTTACCGCCACTTCTAAATTACAACCCACACCACAATAAGAACAGACGGTTCTAATCTTTTCTTGCGCTTGTACCGATTTACTTTCAAATACATCACTGATTGCCGAAGTCGGGCAGGTTTGAGCACACGCTCCACATGAGACGCAGGCAGATTCATCAAATGATAAATTTCCCCCCTTAATGATTTTACTGGCAAATCCTCTGCCTTCAATACCCAACACAAATTCACCTTGAATTTCATCACAAGCTCGTACACAACGATAACAGTTTATACATTTAGAAAGATCACTTCGCATGTAGGGGTGAGAGGTATCCTTTTCATAGTGGCCATGATTTGCAGCATTTTTATAGCGTACATTTCTAATGCCGACATCGGCAGCCACATCTTGCAGCTCGCAGTTGCCATTGACTTCACAAGTTAGACAGTCAAGCGGGTGATCGGTAAGAACCAGCTCGACGATGTTCTTGCGCAGCTTACGTATTGAAGGCGAGTCGGTTTGAATATGCATCCCTTCTGCGATGGGAGTATGACAAGAAGCCATCACTTTGGTGGGGCCATCGGGTTTTAATGCGACATCGACTGAGCATACTCGACAGGCACCAAAAGCTTCTAACCGAGAATCATCACACAAGGTTGGAATCGAAAACTGATGACGTGTAGCGAATTGTAGGATCGACTCACCGGATTTAATTCTATAGGGCTGGCCATTGATAAACGCAACGGTTTCAACTGCATCTTTAGGATCGTCTCTACTCATGTCTATACCTCCGCCACAGAAATTCTTTGCAAGGAACTGCTTTCGAATAGATGCATCATTTCCGGCATGAAATATTGCAATGCATTTTTAACAGGGAGCGGAACACCTCCACCTAACGCGCATAGAGAACCTTGTTCCATGGTCTGTAATAAATCATCGACTAAATTTTTATCCAATAAATTTTCGCCGTTTATCGCTTGCGCAAACATTTCTTTTCCTCTGACCGAACCAATGCGGCAAGGGAAGCATTTTCCGCAGGACTCTACCTCGGTAAATTCAAATAAATGTTGTATATATTCGGCAATGCTTTGGGATTCTGGAATTCCGATAATACTGCCGTGACCAAGCAAAAATCCATGCTCAGCAAATGATTCAAAATCGAGTGTCAGTTGAGCAAATTTTTCAACCGGCACCAGACCACCTAACGGACCACCAATATGTAATGCTTTAACAGGCTTAACAAATCCGCCCGCTTGTTCAATGATATCAGCCAATGACTCGCCCATAGCCACTTCATATATACCGGGTCGTTTAAAGCAACTATCAAGTGAGAGTAGTTTGGAGCCAGTTGAGCGACCATTACCCATAGCCGCATACTGTTCGGCAGAGTTTTCTAAGATCCAATGGATTGCCGCAAAGGTTTCCACATTATTTAAAATGGTGGGTTTGCCAAATAAACCTTTTACCGTAGGAAAAGGCGGCCGTACAGAAACCATTGGTCTTTGTCCTTCAATTGAACGCAGGAGTGCGGTTTCTTCACCACAGATGTAAGCCCCTGCTCCGCGAACAATTTTAAATTGAAAATCAAAATTTAAATCTTGTAAAAGATTTAGCTTTTCAAAATCTTTAATGGCAGCATCTATTTGCGAAACCGACTCAGGGTACTCATCGCGAATATACAGGACCCCCCATTGTGCCTTGGCAAGATAGCCGGCCATTAACATACCGAACAAAACGGAATGTGGTCGCTCTTCTAAAAGATAACGATCACTAAAGGCGCCTGGGTCGCCTTCATCTGCATTGCAAACAATGTATTTTTCTGCCGCGGTTTCGTTAGCACAAGACTGCCATTTGAAGCCTGTTGGAAAACCAGCTCCACCGCGACCTCGCAATCCAGAATCGACAATCTTTTGTAGAATCTGAGAGCGATCTTGCTGAGAGGCAACTTTACTAAGTAAGCCATAATATTCTGCAATATCTTTAATTGCTTCGGTTAGCAAAGGTTTTTCTAGTCGACACTCCACATGATAGTTTTCTTTGGAGTGATACTGGTCGGTGACAATAGCCTGTAAATTTTCAATATCATTGCCAGAATAGTTTTGACCAGCCAGCTGAAATGAACTGTTTTCGTGACACCGACCAAGGCAAGTCACATGGCCAATCTGCTGCTCATTAAAATGCTGTTTTAACTGTTGCTTAACTGATTCTTGAGTGCCAGCACATAAGCATGACGAACCATTACAAACGTAGGCTTTTTTGTTGGCATTATCACCTTGAATAAAATCGTAAGCAGTTGAAGCCCCATAGACATTAGCTTCGCCAACTTTGTAGTCTTTGGCAATATCCTTCAAACGAATAGGATCACCTTTGGCCTGAACAACTTGTTCGAATAAGTTTTCCTTGAGGCCTTTTCTTGCGGATAGTTGAGAAAGATTTTCTGACATAACAAATCCCAAAGGGCTAGTGGCTAAAAAGAAAAGGATTAATATCGAATCTTTCGAAATTAATCCATAAATCTAATATTACTCTAAATTACCCTCAAAAATCTCTATTTTGGTTGCTGTTCTAGTCAAAAGTTATTGCATTCCCTTGGTTTAATAACCAATCTAAAGCGCTTTTTTCAGTAATGCCCATGGGTTTGCTTATAGTACCAGTGCAAATATTTTGCTTGTTTTAAAGGCTTTAATATCCGTGCTCAAGGTGAAGGCAATCCAGTTGTTTACTCGTGTTAAACTAAAAGTCCTCTTGTTGCCTAACATGCTCCCAGCTGGCTCCATTATCAAATGATTCGAAAAAGTCAGTCGAAGCGCCTTCACAAGAAAGCAATATACGGTCAGTAACTTGTCTAATAATTTGAGTGCAATATTCTCTTGGGAGGGAATTTCCGGTATCGCTCCAGGTCTTGCCTCCGTCTTCAGTTTTTAGCAGCATTTTTTTTGATGCACCATTGTTGGCGTAGCCAAATTTAGGAAAACTAACTAATGCAATAGCATCAAATTCACTGCTAAAAAGCGGTAATGAGTAAAACTTAAATTGTCGGCGTTTCGCTTTAATCTTCTTTTTTGAACCCTCCTTGCCAGGACAGGACTTACTAGTAGAAAAGACATCGCCAGGACAGAAATAGACCTGGCTTTTGAATTCAATCCATTGTTCAGAGGATTGGTCATATCTAAAGTATTCTGGAAGTCCATCCCAATCCCAGTACCCTGCCTTTTCAATGCCGACTTGAACATTGCCCGACTGTACAATTAAATCCATTTCAGAGTTACTCTGATTTGCACTGACTTCCCAAGTTTCAGGGTTATAGCTAAAGGACTTATCAGTGGCACTTGCGAAAACACCACTATGACTGGACCTAACTGTAGATACCTCAATGATGTGCTCACCTTCAATTTCGTGGGTGTTTATTGAGAATATTCGGTATGACTTACCACTTTTTACCTTGGTACCACCTTT
The DNA here is from genome assembly GCA_965230525.1 of Kangiellaceae bacterium. GTDB lineage: Bacteria > Pseudomonadota > Gammaproteobacteria > Enterobacterales > Kangiellaceae. Next base: position 243,458 of record OZ246008.1, on the reverse strand, counting down.
AGTCGCTTGATCTGGGTTGTTAGTCTCTGGCGAGTCAAAATTTGTCCACCCCGACTTGGCTGAGAAAGCGTTCATTTCTTTCCATTCTAATGAGTCAATGTTGGCTCTATAGATGGCAGCTCTCTTGGTTTCGTTTGTTATCATATCGATGGTTGATGGTGTTTTAAAACTTAATGATAGAATTTCCTTATTGAAACCAATCGAAATATCTTGCCAGTCTTGGTCTCGGAGTTTTAGAAATAACTTACCTTCCGCGCCGCCGACCACCATATCGCCATTAGTATTTTGTGCTATTGCATTTAACTTAAGGTTAGTATCCACGCCGTCGATGAGCCATTCACCCTCACTGGTTCGGGTAAGAATAATTCCCAACCGAGAAAGGAAATGAACTGAACCATCAGGCGCAAGGTAGGTCTCATCGTAAATCAGTGGGTTTTGTGCGATGGAAACAAACATTGATTCTCGATCTTCTGTTAAACCATCTTCCTTCCAAGAAATAACTTTGTTTGGGTCGTACTGATAAAATGGAAAATGATTCTTAAGTACTTCTCCATTAGCGGTATCGGGAATTCTCGAAATAATTTTAAGATAATTATCTGTTTGTGGTTTTGGGTAATATACCAATGTTCCTAAATCCGTTACGTGACCCGGCTTTACCTCAAAAGTACCAAACTTAGTACTACTAGGAATAAAGAAGCTATATCGATATTCACCGCGTATATACCAAGCATTAATATGATGAAGGGAGTAATTGCCAATAGGGACCGATGAAGCGAAAACGCTGGTGTCTTTCCTAAGTGGATGTAAGGCTTGCAGTTCATTTGGTTTTATTTTTTTTGATGTGTTTAGGTTTTCTGGAGTAATGGTAAGGTTATTAAATGGCAGCGGGTAGCTACTCGCGTTAATGACCCTTGCAACGACAATTCCGCTATCCGGTTTGACTAGGGTCTTCTGGTCTAAAACGGGTCTAGGGGTGGTATAACTGGCACCACAACCGAGAATAAATGCCAGCGAGAGGGCTCCAATAATACTAAAATGTGAGTGAAGTTGTTTACCTAATCGTTTCATATGAACTCCTTGGTATTTAATAATGTCCTAAAATCAATCGGATTAGAGCAGGGTTTCTGTAATTGTGATTGCCACAAGCTACTTATTGCGGGTAAGATGCCAACCGACGTATCATAAGTCAATCATTAATGTTAGAAACTATTCAGAGAATCGAGATAACTGAATAAGTCAAGGAAGAACCGATTTTGAAGTATTTACTTTTTATTGCCCTATTTATTACTTTTCCATCCCTTTGCAAGACCCCTCCACCGATTAAACTCTACCCTTTTGACCAAAGTGCCAGTGAGGTTGCATTAAAGAAGCATCAAGGCATCGTTTTGCTTGAGATTGATGTTGATGGGACTTCGTCGTCCCTAGAGTTTTCTCAGCTTAGGGTGAGTGGACAAAGCTATTTGAAAGCTGAACAAAAGCCACAAACCAACAAAAAGACTCATATACTCAATTTTTCCGGCATACCCGCTGGTTACTATTTTTTTAAAGCGCCAGCAGGGCTGTATCAAATTAAGCAGATTAAAGTGCCTTATTACAATTTACCATTTAGACTAGATACAGAAAATCGATCGGTTTGGCGGTTTAGCGTCGAACCACAAAAAATTAATTTTATTGGTCGGCTAGAAATTGAGAAAGCAAGAGCTGAACGTTCTGTTAGGGTTGAATTGATCAACCGAATAGCAACTAACCAACAAGAAATTCTTGAGCGCAGTCGCCATAATTTTCCGATGCTTCCTTTGAGGAACGGTGTTGGTGTGCGAGATGATTTTTTCTTAACACTGAATAATTCAGAGGAGGTCGCTAGTGAAAACGAGATACAATAATATTATTCTCGCTTGGCTTATCCTTTTGAGCTTTAACGTGTCAGGTTTGAACGCGCAAAGTAAAACCAGTCCATTCTTTTCCGAGCCCTACATGACTTCCGCAGTAGTCAACTTATCGGGAACAAGTGTTGCCAGTATTGTAAATTCCGAAGATGGACAAGAGTTGATTATAAGCTATGCAGATAATCGACCGAAAAAGAAACTACTGAATTTATCAGAGTTTACTCCTGAGAATGCATTCATTGGTCGACTCGTTTGGCTAGATGATAAAACCTTATCCGCGCAGTTTGTAGAAATAAAGAAGGGGGTCGAAGGCCTTGTTGACACCAAAGCGGTCAATTTCTTATTGGTGATTCAAATTCCACAAAATAATAGCGATAAGCCGGTCATCAAGAGTGTCAGAACCAAGGGGCAACTGGTCAATCCACTCAACGGTGAAGAAGACGCGTTTCTTTACGCCAAGAATGGATTTCATTCAAAGGTTTATAAAATAAAGCCAAGCTTGCTCGCGCCTCATAAGAAACGACTCAGTAAACTCAATAAAAAGGATGGGGGGCAGTTCAAGAAAAAAAATGAAGTGGTTTCCATCAAAGGATATGCCGTTCGCTGGTTTTTTAACCCGAAAGGTGATGCTAGAGCGGTACTTAGTATTAACGAGGAAGGAGAGCTAACGTTAAACACATTGAATGGAGATGATGAATTTGTTGAACTAAAGTCTTGGGACTTAGGTCGCTGGAAAAAAACGGACAAATTTAAAAGGTTAATCCCGATAGCGCTGGCAAAAGAAAAAAACACCTTCTATTGCCTTGACTATAATGAGCAAGAAGTCCGCTCTGTCTATAAGGTTAATTTTGACGATGATTCTGAGTCGTTAATTTATGAATCCTCAGAGTATGAAATTGTTAGGCTGATTACATCCGAACACTCTGGTGAAGTTGTGGGTGTTAAAGTTATGAAAAACGGTGAACTTATTAATCACTATACCAACACCTTTAGTGCTGGGGAGGATAGGCCTCAAAGAATGGGGGCTCTCTATTCAATCATTAGTGAATCTGCGGATGGACGCGTTTCAGTAGCCTATGCAGAATCATACAATCGCCCCGGACGATTTATTCTGCAAAAAAAATCTCGTCAATCAAAGACGATTATTGGAAAGGTTTTTCCAAAAATCCCCGCTGAGTTGAAAACGAAACAACTCGAAGGGCAAGTGCTAGTCGACGGCATCGAGATTCCCTATTTGTTAAATATTCCTAGTGCTTCGAAAGCAGGTAAATTTCCTTTAATCGTGCATCCGCACGGAGGCCCTATCGGACCATTTAACAGTAAGTACTTTGATAGCACCATCCAATATTTAAATGCCGAAGGGTTTGCAGTACTCAGGGTGAACTTTCGAGGTTCAGGAGGTCATTCGATAGAGTTAAAAAAAGCTGGGTCCAAACAATGGGGGCACTCGATGCTCGAGGACATCCGCCAATCAACCAAAGCCGTCGTTAAGCGAAATGATATTGACCGCGAAAAAGTGTGTATTTTTGGAATGAGCTATGGAGGATATGCTGCCACTATGCTTTCGATCACTGATCCTAATTTGTTTCAGTGTGGAGTGAGTATCGCTGGGGTTAGTGATGTTAACCTCTATCTTAACTCCCCTTATTTGAGTGATGAGCAAGCTGACTGGGTAAGAGAACACGTTGGCGATAGTGAAACAGAATACGATTCAATCAAATCAATATCTCCAGTTTATCAAATTGAAAAACTTACACGCCCTATTTTGATTATGCACGGTGCAAAAGACAGAGTGGTTGATGTGGAACATTTGTATCGACTTAAACTGATGCTTGAGAAACATGGCAAAAAATTTGAATGGAAAGTTTTTGATAATCTAGCGCATTCACTTGGCTCTCCAGAGCAATCACAACAAGTCTTCGAGCAGTCAATAGGGTTTATAAGAGAGCAACTTAGACTGAACTAGCTCGTACTGATATTGGCCAGACTTTAATGAAAGAGCTTTGACATTGTATTTGCTTTTAAATGAGATAGATTAGTTTGCCCATGAAGGTTAAGACGCCAAAAGAATCTGTCAGTTTTTTGGGTATGAGCTTATGGCGAAGGGGGAAATGAACTAATTCATCGCTAACTTCTCGGTATGAGAAGTGTACAAATTGAATCGTTCATCTTTTGCAAAGCCTACTAATACTATATCAAATTGGTTAGCGGCATGTACTGCCAAGTTGCTCGGCGCGCCCAGTGCGACGATAATAGAAAATCCTGCCATAATGGCTTTTTGCACCAGTTCGAAGCCAATCCTGCCAGATAGCACCAAGATCCCTGCTTGTTGCAGATTGTTGGTAATTAATTCGTGTCCGATTAATTTATCCAGTGCATTATGCCGCCCAACATCTTCGAAAAATGGTGAGTTTGCTAAATCTAGCTTTCCTGACTTTTCGTAGATTAATCCTGCAGCGTGTACTCCGCCGGTTTCTGAAAATAAAGGTTGTTTGGCGAGTAAGGACTTAAGTGTACTAACTAATTCTATATTTAATAATTGATTACAGGGAACTTGGTTTCGTTGGGCCTTTAGTTCTAGTGCGGCTAAGTTGGTCTTGCCGCACAAACCACAGCCAGAGTAGCTTGGGTGCTGACGTTGATTAGTTGCCAAATCTAGCTTCAAGTCATGTCGCAATTTGGCTGTTAATAAATTAGCTGTTGTTTGATCGTTTGCTGCTGTTTGTTCTAGAGCTAGAATATCACTGGCCGATCGTATTATGCCTTCAGAAAATAATAATCCGTAAACTAACTGCTCATCATGGCCGGGTGTACGCATAGTGAGACTATAAACCTCACTGAGCTCCGCTTGGCTAAGGCTAAGCTGCATTGGCTCTTCTGTGGCAATAATATCCTGCGCCAGCTCAAGAGAGTTCTGAGTGACTATAAAGCGATTAGTTATGTGTCTATCAGCTGGCATTACTTAGAGCGATTCAATAATGAGAACTATTATAATCATACGCTAATTTTTTGTTAAATAGCGTGGTTTTTTAATAAAACTGCTAGACTTATATCACTCTATTTCTTTGTGTCACGCATCAAAAGGACTAGCACAATGAACTTATCAGATGATCGTAAACTGTCAATCACTCATCGTGTTGAACCGGGTTGCCTTGGCCCTAAAGGTGTCGAAGTGGCAGAAGCATTTTGTGAATTTGCTCAACAGCGGTTTGCAGCAGTCGATAGCGATTTTGTGATTTGGAATATTGTTCCCCGGTTTGATAAGTCGTTGCCAGAAATGCAGTTTCATCTCCTCGGTAAGATGTTGCTAGAAGATCAGGCGAGGCAATATTTGAAAGCATTTAATAAAGATTTGGATGAAGTCGAGATGCACTTAGGCGATATGCTCACAACATTAATCGATGAATTTATGGGACATTAATTCTATCCAAATATTGATCAATAACCTGATTACAATATGTAAAAGCAACTAGTTTGAGTGGTATATAACTGACAAATCATCGCAAATGAATGCATTGTCATCGATAAATAATCTAAGTAAAGTGAATAGTAAAATTGGATAGAGAACAATAACTACGGGGAAAAAGAATGGATAGAAAATATATAATGACCAGTTTCGGCTATGGGATTTTAGGATTGGCCTTAGGTATTTATATGGCCGCAACTAAAAATCATGGTCATATGGTGACACATGCACACATCATGCTAGTGGGTTTTGTTGTCTCATTTGTATACGCGCTTTGCTTTAAATTATGGCTGAATAATACAACCAGTACACTCGCTAAAGCTCAATTTTATTTGCATCAAATTGGTTCGTTGGGGTTATTGGCCGGACTATTTTTGGTGTACGGAAACTACATTGCTTTAGAGACTTTGGATCCCGTGTTGGCTGTATCATCCATTGCACTCTTAGTTAGTATGATTCTAATCAAGATTTTATTTATTAAAGCTAAAAACTAAAACTAAGTAGCAAGACCGTTTATTTCGCCATCGCTTTAAGTGCATTCGCAAGTTTTAGCATTTGCGCTGGCGTATTATAAATGGAAGGCGTTACTCTGACGCAGTCGCCCTTCGCTGGGCCAGTTCGTCTAACTGTTAAAATGCCAAATTGCTGTGCCAGTTGTTTGGCGATAGCATTGTTGTCTTGGGTGCTGGTTTGATTGTTAAGTCGAAATGAAGTCAACGCCGCGACCATTCGATCATCATCTGGTGTCATAATTTGAATCCCAGAATGCCCTCTAACTTGATCGACCCAAACGTCACGCAAGTACTTTAGTCTAAGCTGTTTTGCCTCAGTGGAAATTCTATTATGAAAATCAATGGCGCTGGGGATGGTCAAATAGGCCGCAAAATTTGCCGTTCCGGTATCGATTCGATCTAAAATATCGGCGGGTTGCTTATTTGGATTGTGCAAATTCTTTCCTAAATAAGTATCAATATCATCAATTCGATCTTGTTTAATGATCATTGCACCACAACCAATCGGCGCTCCGACCCATTTGTGTAAATTAACACCGACAAAATCACAACCAAGCTCGTTAATGTCAAAGTCCACATGCCCGACCGAGTGAGCCGCGTCCAAAATAATGTCAATCCCCTTAGCTTTTGCCATTTTTGCGATTTGTTTGACTGGGCTTATTAAGCCAGTCCAATTATTTAGATGGGTCAAAAGCATTAGCTTGATTTCGGGATGATCTTCAAACGCTTGCCGATACAACTCAGTCACATTTTGCCAATTGGCAGGCTCAGGAAAATTGATTTTTATGACCTCAACACCACGGCGCTCTTTAAGCCAGCGAAAGGCATTTTTCATTTCGGAGTAATCTAGATCAGCGTACAAAACCTTGTCGCCAGGCTTCAAATGCTTATACCCCATTATCAATGCTTGCAGTGCTTCGGTTGCGCCTCTTGTTAAGGCGATTTCCTTTGGTGAAATTTGTAAAAAATCAGCAACGGTCTGATGGATTTTAATAAACTCAGACCACCATTCGGTGCGTGCAAAAAGGGTATTTCGTTGATTGATACGTTCACTAATCGCGAGGTATTCATTGAGTACCGGTTTCGCCATGATGCCCCAGTAACCATTTTCTAGATTAATGATTTCATCACTCACCTCATAATGCGCAGCGACCGCTTGCCAATATGCTTCGTTTTGAGCTATTGATTTAAGCGGTGGCCTATTGGGAAGTGCTGGCGTACTATTAGAAATACGGTTGTTATTATTCGTTGCAGCAGAGGAGAGTAATGTTGAACTTCCCATCGCGCCAATCGCTAGGCCCGCAGATTTTATAAATGCACGTCGGTTGCTGCTATTCATTATGCTTCTCCAATGTTGGTTGGCTATTTAGGCGAGCGACTTATTGTTTGTCATTCGGCTTTTTTACAGGCTTGTCTTCTTTTTTGTCTTTATCTTCAAACTGCTTTTTGTAAGTTATGTTGGCACTCACTTCCTCACCACTAATCGCTTCAAAAGAAATATTGGGTGATAAGCGATATTCTATGATCCAGCCGCTATTAAGTTGGTTGGCGGAATCAATGCTGGTACCAAAACCAACGGATAATCGGTCATTAATCTGTGTACCGATATCAACGCGAGTGCTATCCGCCTGAGTTTTTGTAGTGATGTTAATGTTTTCAATACCCAAAGTGTCGGCAATTTTTGCGGCGAGTCGATTGGCCTCTGAAACACCTAAGCTAATTGCCGCATTGGCCAACGCATTGCCTTCTTGCTGCGAGAGTGACTGCAGTGATCGTCCAGTGAGTAGTAAGGCAACCACTTCCTCATCGGGCATTGCAGGCTGCGAGAAAAGTCGTAAGCTTGGGTTAGCAAGCGAGCCATCGGCAATTACCCCAACGGTAATATCTTCAACTTTCCGCGAGGCCTTAAATTGAATACCGGGATTCTCAGGGTTTCCAAGAAACAACAACTGCCCTTGTTCAATCGTTAACACTTGTTTGTAAGCCTCAAATTCGCCGTTTTCTAGAATCAATTGGCCATTGATTGCCACAGACTTCCCTGTTTTGGCACTGGCTGCTAGTTGTCCAACAACATCACTGGTTAACCCAAAACCTTTTAGCGAAACGTCTTGTTGAGCATTGATGTTAACCTCAACATCATAGCTAAAAGGATCTTGTCGCGTTGTCTTTTTATTTACAATAACTTCATCTTCGGAGACGCGCACCGCTTTACTTGGTAGTTTCTTTAAAGTGACTTTGGCTTCGTCGATATCCAAGTTCCCTCGTACTTTTAAATGATTTTTGTTAAACCCCGCTTCGAGTTGAGGAGAGAGAACCAGTTTGTAGTTTTTACTGTCTATCAGACTAAGCTTTTCACCTGCCACTTCAAATTGCGCGTTTAATTCTGGGCTTATCTCAGCTTTTCCATTGAGTGTCAGCTCGCCTTGCTTGTTTTTTAGGGTGCCATTAACGTGCGTGGTCGATTGATGGCTATCTAACATTATCCTACTGTCGTAAACATCTATGCCGAGTTCTTCAATGGATAATTGTTTAACCTCGACTTCACCTTGTCCAGTCAGTTCGGGGTTATTTAAAGTGCCGACAAATTTTAGTTGATGAGTCCAACTGGCAGCTAAGCGGTCAATTTTGGGCTGCCATTGCTTAAGCCATTCAAGATTGGAAATTTTTATGTCGAGATTACTTTCTATTTGGGAATCATGATTAAACGGTAAAGAGACCTTTGCCGAACCATTGATAGCGTCTTGCTGTTCGAGTTGAATGTTTAATTGACTATTGAATTGTGCTTTATTTAACTCACCGTTGAAGTCAATACTAACCAGGTTAAGTGCTTTCTGCTTATTCTGAAGGGGAGCTTGTTCTTGCGATTCGAGTTGCTGTAGTTCGAGTTTCGAAAGGGGCAGCGTCCAGCTCGCAGCACTTTGCATCGCTGAAAAGGATAGCTCTCCTTGATGGTTTATTTTGAGTTTTGAATCACCGCTTTCAGCCGATAGAAAACTCTGCCATTGTGGGGTGGCATAATTTGCTTCGAGCGCATCCCATTGAGCAAGAATATTCTTGCCTTGCGGATCTTGGTTTACAATTGAAAAATGACTAAGGCTGACCTGATAGCTATCGCGCTGAAAACTAATTTTAGGTGAACGCAGATCAATGACTAAGCCCGCTAGACCATTTTTATTGCCATTGACATCGACGATACCATCGAGCTCACCGGTTAATCCAAAGAGAGTGCGTAAATAAGGAAGTCGAGTGAGCGCTCTCATTTTAAATTGTTCAAGCTTTAAATTAGCTGACCACTGTCCCTGTTGAGACTTTGCCTGTACACAAGCAAACCCAAAGTTTTTAATGCAAAGCGAATCGACGGATTGTTCGGTCTCAGACAAGTATAAATTTTTTGCCGAAACAACAAGGGGCTGTTGCGGCAAAAAACTTTCTGATGACGAACTTTTTGATAAAAGCAGCTTTTCTGGGTTTTCTTGGCTTTCTCGTTCTTCTGGGAAGGGCTGGTTGAGTTGGGTCGATGCGGTTAACTGTTCTATCAACCAAGCCTGCTTTGAGTTGGCAAAGGTTTGATCGTTAAGTTTTAGGTTGCCATTGAGATCAAACTCAATTGGCCGATGATCAAATACTTGAAACTGCCCGTTCACCTGATGGGCCTGTTGGGTACCGTTTAGTCCTAGTTGAACTTTGTTTAATTCAAACTCGTCGAGTTTAAACTGTTCAATGGAAAATTTACCTTGCCAATCATCTTTTAGTTGCGCGTTCCAACTCACTTGGTCAACATGGATATTTTGTCGCGTAAATGATGCCAAATCTCCGTCAGATTTTATCAATAGTTTGCCTTGCTTCTCAGCGATTTCAAGCCGCGCATTAAGTGCCGTTAAATTGTGGCCTAGCAATTGGAAATTGTCTGCTTTAGCATTGGCTTTGAGCTGGTAGTTTTTTAGCTCGTTTTGCGCAATGCTTGCTCTAAAATCAAAATCTGTCATCAACTCTGCCAGTTTAGCCTGCTGGGTTTGAATGGTTAGTTGCGAATCATTTAAATTGGCACTTAGCTCTAATTTGAATGTAAGCGGTGCCTTAGATGAGTGAGCAGAGTGTTGTTTCTGATTGCTCGAGTTAAGCTGGCCAGATTTCAGCGAATCGGACTTAACCTGAGCGTTAAGCTTGAGTTTTGCTTGAGTTGCCTTTTCCCAAAGAGACAAGTTTTCTGAGGACAACTCACCCGTTAAGTGAACAGCCTTAAAGATCGACCAATCTAAACGGGAATCATAACGAGCGCTCAGTTGAGGCCAGTTGAGTTCAATGTCTAGGTTAGTACTTTTTATATGAATAGTTGGTTCTGCCGAACTTGTTTGCTGTTGAGTCAAATTCGTTTGCTGTTGCGTTAAATTTGTTTGTTGATTCAAATTCAGTTGTTGTTGCGGCAAATTCAGTGAGCTGTTCACTTTAAAATTTTCCTGCCAATCCCAACTGCCCTGAGCCTCACTCTTGAGAGGCTTTTGGCTATGCAAGCTAAATTGAGAGGTCGATAGAAGTTCTCCTTTGGACTCGAAATTAGCCTTCACCTGTTTTCCGTTTACACTAATGTGATAGCGATAAGCAAACCTCTCGGCGGTGTTTATCTTGAGTCCGCTGGTGATCGTATACTGTTGAAAAGTTAAGCTCAGTTGAGCAAATTCAATCTGAATAGGCTTACTAGATTGGTTGGCTTCGAGGGATTGGGTTAGCTGTAAATCTGATAGGGCGAACGCGTCAATTTGATGGCTGGCATCACCTTGTTCGAATAGAATTTGTTCGACCTGAGTTTGAGCAATTTTTAGCTCCACTGGTAGCTCTAATTGTTTGAGCAAATCAATTGGAATCGCATTAACCAATGGTTCTTCTAGTATTGCAAGGGGTGTCTGAGTTGCTGGTTTACTCACCGCAGCAACTGGCAAATTTATTTTAAGTTGGCTGCTGTCTATTCGCTGACAACTTAAGGTTTTCCAGAGAAGCTCTAACCAGTCGCACTGCAGTTTTAACTTATCGACTTGCACTTGGTTATTGAGATCTTGCCAAATTATTTTGTTTAATTTTACTGAGCCGCTTAATCTTCCATCGATGGACGTGATGGTTAAATTATTTGGCAGGTAAGGTTTCGCGCGCTGCAAACTCCATTGAAGACCCGACTCCGTAAAATAGATCCAACTTATCAGAACGCCGATAAATAGTAGCAATCCTAACAGTGAGCGAGTCAGCCATTTAAACCATTGGTGTTTAAAAAATCCAATCATAGATCTGGACCAATGGTAATATGCCAGCGCCATTCTTTAGGCAAGTCGAGCGAGCGAGCATAATCAATTCGAAACGATCCAAAAGGAGTAATCCATCTAATGCCTGTTCCGGCCGACGATTTTAGTTCCGGTTTGTTCCAATCATTAAAGGCGTTGCCCTGGTCGTAAAATATTGCCCAGCGAAAGTCTTCGTTAAAACGCCAATCCAATTCGGCACTAGCCGTTAATAAGTGTTTTCCTCCAATTTGTTTGTCTTCACTATCGGTCGGACCAAGGCTTTGAAAATCATAACCTCTAACGGAAATATCACCGCCGGCAAAAAATCGATAGCTGGTGGGCATTAACCGGACAAACTCTTGGTCATCCATTTTGGTATAACCGATTTGGGTTCGAGCAATAACTCGCCAATCGTCGGTGATTGACCAGATTTTTTTTAATTTTTGTTCAGTTTGAAAAAAATTAAAACCGGGATTACTGATGGATTGGTGTCCTAAGCGATAAATTTGCTGCCAGCGCCAGCCGTCTTCTGCCTGAAAGGGATTTTTTACACTGTAGTAGTCATATTGAACCGATGGCACAAGATAGCTAATATGCTTTTGAATGTTTTGATTCTCAGCGACTTCTTCAAATGCGGTGGTTAAAGCGTATTGACTGTTCCAATAGTCATTTAGCTGAAAGAGCAAAATAGACTCGTAAGTTGCTAAAGTGGTTTTAGCGAGTCGATCATCTCTAATTTTATAACTAATGCGATTCAGCCATTCATCGGTGGACTTGTCGAGTGGCACTCGATATTGTCCCGAAACGCTGCTTTCGAGCTGGTTCAGTTCAAGCCCTAATGCATATTTGTGGCCGTGCTGATTAAATTGTCGATCAAGCCAGTTGACTCCAAACTTTGAACCAGAGTCCGTTCCATAACCTAAAGAAGTTTTGAGCTCATAACGCTCCAAATCATTTAGCATAAATAAGATAGAAACAGTTTTGTCGTCGCTGTTAGTTTGGCGATCGAGATTAACCATTCTAAAGTAGCCACTTTGATTAAGGTTTTGCTGGGTCTTTAATAATTGCTCCTGCTGGTAAAACTGACCACTTTCTATGCTTTGAAATCCCCTCAAAAGTTTGCTAGATAAATGACTGCCTCGATAATCGATCTCGGCAAAAGCATAGCGTTCTCCGGAAGCAAATTTCCACTCGACTTGCGCTGTCAGTGCCTGCTGATCTATCTTAAGCTCACTCTTAAGAAACTGGGCTTCAAAGTAACCATATTCTTCGGCAAAACTCTGAACTTTTGATTTGAATTGGTTGTAGTCACCATGATTCATCGCTTTGCCGGCTTTAAAAGGACTTTGTGCCAATAAATTCTTAAATGCATCGAGTCGCTGGATGGTTCCTTGAAACTCGATTTTGGGCGCAAGCCATAATACCGGTTTGCCCGGAGAAATTTTTAATAGCCAGCCATCATGATTGCCACTTAACTCGATTTTTGCTTGATAGTAGCCAAGCGCTCTGAGTGCGAGTGTCGTGTTGGCTTTAATGTAATCATCGGACCGCGGAAAACCCAGTGGTGAAAGAGGAATTCCTGCATCGGTGATTGACAAGTGTGATTCGATATTTTGTTGAATTTCGGAGTCTACACCGACGATTTCTAGTGGCGTTGTTGCAACTTGATCTTGTGCACGGAGAGGCCCTGAGATGGTCATCATCCCAATGCTTCCAATGGTCATCGTTAAGAGGATTAGCAAACGATTAAACAATGAGTGATTCCGCTTTTTTAATTAAGCACACTGAGCAAGATGAAAACAGCCACAAAGGTGTATTATTGTCTCTGATCCTCAATGGATTGTATAGCTATTGAGTCCAACATAACTGAATAAGTAGGCAAAAATGGAGCAAAAACAAATCAAGCACTTGATTCTAATTACTGGCGCTAATCGAGGGATTGGGCTTGAGTTAGTCAAACAGTACCTAGCAATGCAGTTTAAAGTGTTAGCGACATGTCGTGAGCCAGATAATGCTCTGGCGTTATTGAATCTTCAGTCAAATTATCCTGAAAATCTGTTAGTTGAACAGTTAGAGCTATCGGATGCGTCAAGTATTCAAGAATTTACTAAAAGTGTTACCGCTAGACGGCTTAAAGTTGATTTGCTGATCAATAACGCGGGGTTTCTTGACCGACAGAATCAAAGCATCAAATCAATTGATTATTCGGCAGCTCAGCAATCGATATCCGTTAATGCGCTTGGCCCCTTATACTTGATTCATCAATTACTTGCCGTCATCAATAATGAACGAGGTAAAATAGTGGTTGTTTCCTCTGATATGGGATCATTGTCCATTCCACAACCTTCCGCTTGGTTTGGTTATCGTATGTCTAAAGCTGCCGTCAATATGTTAGTACATAATTTATCAAGCGAGTTTAATGACCAGAAAATTGCGGTGTTTGCAATCCATCCTGGTTGGGTGCAAACCGATATGGGCGGAGCGATAGCCAAGCAAACCACCGAAAGCTCGGCAAAGGGGATTATTAAAACCATTGATAGTTTGGGCAAGGCTCAATGTGGTGGCTTTTTTAATTTTGATGGTCAGGCGTTACCATTCTAGTCCGCTTTGAGTTTAAGAATTCTACTGCGGTAATCGGGGTTTGGACTTCCGCTATCAATCAATATCAACAAGTCACCTTCCTCGAAACTACCGATTAATCTTGTCATATTATGGTAAAAAGAGCCGCAAGCCTATCGATATACCAGAGAATAATAAAAGCTGTATGGTTTGAAACATAAACTGGTTACTTGGCTAATTTTGGTGGTAATCTTATGGTAAGAGTGCAAGTGGAAGAAAAATCATGCGAATAAAACTAGAAAAAATGAATAGACTAAAAGGACTTAACCTTATTTTATTGACCTTGCTGGCTCTTGCAGCAGGCGCTGCAAAAGTAGCCAAAACACCCGAAGAAATCGTATTTTTTCAACAATTTGGCTTTTCAGACGGGGTGGTAGTGTTATTTGGTGTTGTGCAGGTGTTGGCCAGTGTCTTATTGATTTTCAAGTTATCCAGAGTTTATGGTTTATTGATTTTGGGATTAACCTTTCTGAGCTCTTTTTTAATGATATTGTTTGCAGGGCAAGTTGGCTTTGCGATTTTCTCGTTGTTGCCTTTGTTTATGATTATTTTTGCCATGAGATATCCACTGGCGGCCAGGGTAAATTCAAAAATAAGCGCCGAAAAAGTTTGATTCTTTTTGCTTTTCCAGCGCTGATTTAACCTTTGCCTAAACTTGAGCAAATGTTGGCTAATAAGTTATCGATCTAAATTATTCATCTAAATTATTGCTCCAAATTATATTGCGCTTTTAGGTTCGACTTTAATTGTTTCGCATTGTAACTTCGGCCATCTTGAGGTTGGACGCCTTTACCCATTCTAATTTCGAGTAACCGCTCAACTTTATCTGAGTCACCTGCGACGTTAACAGCAGCGTGATAACCGGTCGTCGGTGTGGTGCGAGACTGACAAGTGAGTAATCCGCAACTCGTCGTGGTTGTGGTTTCTGTCGAAGCGCCAAGCGCTAAACTATCGTCCCCGTTTTTTTGCTGTGTCAGTTCTTGGTCTACAACTTGAAACCAACTGTAACCCTGTTGAAGCGTCAGATCCGCAGCGCGTAGTAGTGCGTAATCTTTTGCTTTGGCGGCATTGTTGCCACGTAGTTTAAAACTAATTCGATATTGGGTATCACTTAGTTTAGTTTCTTGATAGCCATAACCTTTACCGACCGCTGCGCGGTAGCCTGAATGTGAGGCACATGATGACAACAAAATAATGATCATGATTAAAGATAAAATTTTCATACTTGTGTACTCCTCTGTTAGTTATTGAATGTTCCAATCTTGTTCGATTAATAATTTTTCTTGCTCTTGATTATAAAACTGACCATCGATTAAGCGGTCGATCTCAGCGTCGAGTTCACCCTGACCAGTCGCGGTCTGGTACTGATTATTCTGTTCTGTATTGACTGGTTTTGATTCAGAGCTTGCTACAACTTGCCAAGTGTTTTGTTGTTTGCAAGCAATCTTTTCACTACTAGCGCTTGCTTGAGTGAGTTTAAATTGCCGACAATAATCACCGGTTTTACTCTTGAAGCTTGCTCTAACCAATATTTCTTGATCACCGCTTGTTATTGGCATTCCACTCGCTTGTGAATCTAACACTTGATTAATCAGTGCAAACTGAGTTGTTTTATTATTGCTATTGTCAGAATCAACAAGCAGTAAATTGCCGCTCAATACTATTGCTGCAACTGCGGCAGCCGCGGCTAAGGATTTGACCTCAGCGAGTTTATTGATGGTGCGCTTCCAGAGCGGGAAACTGACTACATTGTTGCCAGTTTTGCTCGCCTTACTCACCTCACTGTTTTGCTCATCCAGCAAGTCTTTAATTGACTGAGGTAAAGGGACACCATCAATTTCACTGTACGTATTGATTACCGCAGCATCAGCACTGGCTAATTCAGCGAGCTGTTCTGCAAGCGCTTCATCCTCGATCATGGCCTCGCGTACCGTTTCCATTTCTGCTTCGCTAAGCTCGTTATCTAAAAACGCCGATAGCGTTTCATCGTTTATTTTCATGAGAATTCTCCGCTCTGTGAATGCGATGAGGGCATTGAGTGCTGTTGTAACCAATTAACAATATTTCGTCGGGCTCTCGCTAATCGACTCATCACTGTGCCAATCGGAATTTTTAAGGTTTCGGCCGCTTCTTTGTAAGACATACCTTGCAATGCAATTAATGCAATCAGGCAGCGCTCATCATCGACCAAACTGTCCATTGCTTGATGAACTTTTTCTATTTCCATTTGACGATGGATCTCGGATTCACCATCGACGGTTTGCTGCTCTTGTAAATCCGGATTTTGAGTCGCTTTTTGGCGTACCTTCCGAGAACGGTATTCGTCTATCCATAAATTGCGGCAGACCCTAAATACCCACTTGGTCAAATCGACGTCATCCGGTACTGGGCGAGTCAAAACCCGCTCCACCGTACTTTGTACCAAGTCATCAGCATCCGCAGTCGAGCCCGTTAGTGAATAGGCAAAGCGTCTAATGATCGGTAATAATTGTGTTAATTGCTCTTTCATATTTATTTTCCCTCTCTTATATTAGGAAGACGGGATAAAACGTAATTTTATTCTCGCTACCGAGAATTATTTTTTTTCTGAACCGTTAACTTATTGATAATATTATAAATTAGGTGTTAAAAAAGTGAAAAATATTGCAATAAATTTAGCTCTGTTGCTGTTAGTTAGCGGTATCGCTCCGTTTGATTGGGCGAGCGCTGCGAGCCCGATCACCGCCGTGCCTAAAAGCAACAAGCTCCTTGACCGGGTAAAGCGTACACCCATTAAAAAATTACCAGAGTTGCCAGCAAAGGATAAAGTAAATGAACTCAGCGAACAAATTGAGGCCAACGCAGCCTCGTTGGGTGAGTTAGCTAATCTTGTCCCTGTTGTTCTTAACGGTGGGTTAAACGCTGAGTACGAAAAGCGGGTCGAGGGTGGTTTTGTGGCAATTGCTAATCAATGGGTTGGGCTGCTTACAAAGGCTCAGTTGCAACTTGTGTTGAAATTGCCGGTCAGTGATTTACAGCAACATCACTACCAAAATCTCGATATGACAATGGTTAGCTTTCGTGTGCCCGATGAGTTGGATAGCTTTAAAAAAATGGCAGAGCTGTTGCCCGCTGAAGTGATGGCTAAACTCGATCGCAATCACGTTTTTGCACCACAGAATGACCCAGTTAAGTCGAAAACGAAAGAACAAGCGCAGGCTACTAGTGTTACAAATGGGGGAGATGCTATATGCCGGCATCCCATTTCGGTAGGAATGGTCGATACCGCCATCGAATCCAATCATCCTTATTTAAAGCAGAGTCAAATAATAACCAAAAACTTTCTCAACGAAGAATTTGCGGTTCCTACCGATCACGCGACCGCGGTTGTTGGCCGATTTATTTCTCATCATCCGGAAGCGTCCGGGGTGGCTCCCAATGCTAAAATTTATGCGGCTTCGGTTTTTTACCACCGAGTCGACTCGACCCAAGGCGCTACAGTATTAAATTTAGTGAATGGACTGAATTGGCTCGCCGAGCAAAATATCAAGGTGGTTAATCTAAGCTTAACTGGCCCAGACAATAAAATTTTGTTGGCGGTGGTATCGCAACTGATCAATCAAGGGTTTTCGCTGATTGCTGCGGCGGGAAATCAGGGGCCGGCATCTCCACCGCTTTATCCCGCGGCCTATCAAGGCGTGATTGCCGTTTCTGCCATTGACCGACAGCAAAACCTGTATCGATGGGCTAACCAAGGGAGTTACATCGATTTTTCAGCGTTAGGTGTTGAAGTGTTAACCACTCAAGCAAATCAGTCGATAGGCGAGGAGAGTGGAACTTCGCTTGCTGCGCCTGTGGTGGCAGCCAAAATGGCTTGTCAACGATTCCAACATTCGCAATCCCATCGCAAAGCAAAAGCGGCTCTTATTAAAAACGCGATTGATGTGGGCGCGCCAGGCTTTGATAAGCAATACGGGCATGGCATTATTGAATAACTGCCAGGTTTAAAGCTATCCACAAAAAAAAGCGAGTCACGTAGGTAACTCGCTTTTTAGATAAGATAATCTATTTAAGACTTGTCAATCGTAATAGCTATCGGCTGTTCGCTATCAATAGACTAGTAGATTATTCAAAAACTTTTTCTATTGATTTAACTTGGATATTTTTGGTTGGAATATTCAAGTTGTAGCTTTGAATAACTTTATCTTCAGCTAGTAGTTCGGGTGACTTCTCGCTGTTATAGGTCATTGGCGAGTCAGTATTGTTACTTAAACGCTTTTTAAGATCGCTTGCATCCTTAGTGATGAACACGTAGTGAACATTCTCAAGCTGCAAGTTTTCTCTAACCACACGATTAACATCTTCAAGTGTTAGCGAGGCTAAACCGTTTCTGACATAGTCAACAAAACTATCCGTTCCGTAAAATTGTGAATCAATCGCGTAGCCTAGAATTCTTCCTTGGCTATCCACTAATTGTGGAACATAGTTCTTTAGGAAGTTGCGAGTTGATTCAAACTGCTCTTGGTTAAGACCGTTTTTAATTAACTTTTCGATCTCCCAAACTGCAGTACGGGTTGCAAAATGTGCATCGTTAACTGTTCTTAATGGACGAATCCAAACCTGAAAAATCTGCTCAGAACGTGGCACATTAATCGTTGGCTTGGTGGTGAACATTCCTGATGGAAAATATTCGATGTAGGCATAATCACCATAATTCATACCACGTTCTTGTCGAATTCGTTGATACAAATAAGAGTTACTATTTCTGTGCTCGCCCAACCATGAACGAACCAGCCAAAGTGCCAACCAATCTTTGTCACCGCGTTTTAGTTCAATTGGGAATCCAAAGGATACCGCGGTTGATAGGGTGTTTTTTTCTACAATAGTGGCATGCCGTCCTTTGAGTTCTGGTGCTGCCGGAATTGTGATTTTTGCCGGTTTTGCACTCGGTAGTTGCTGCATATCATTGAGTACACGTTGCTTAAACTCATCACCATAGTTGCCGGCAATGGCAAGCGTGAGGTTGTTTTGAGTCAGGTTGCTTTGGTAGAAATTTTTAACATCGTCTAGCGTTAGCTTTTTGATATCAGCAACGTGACCAGCGTTTAAACTTCCATAAGGATGATTTGGATAAAGCGCTTCATAAAGTACTTCTTTGCCAAGCTCTTCATCATTGCTGGATTTCAAACCATTTTCAATTTGATTAACCAATTGATCTTTAATTCGTTTGAAGTCATCTTCTCGCCACCCAGGTGTTAACAATTGTTGGCTAACAATATCATACCATTGAGTTAGATTGTCACGATGAACATTACCACGGAATACCATCAGTTCTTTATCCACATTAGCACTAAAGCCTGCGGCAAGTGGGTACATGGCACGCTGAATTTCGGTAACTGTTTGCGATTGACTTCCGCCATTACTCACCATCATCGCGGTTAATGTCGCCAATCCTTTTTGGTTAGCGGGATCAACCGCTGACCCGGTCTTAAACCACCAGGAAATATCAATTAAATCAGAACTACCTGGCAGTAACAGGGTTTCTATATTTGATGGTTTAGCTGCAACTTTGGCAGACTTAGTTGGTTGATCAATGGCAACCTTGCCAACAAAACCGTCTAACTGCGCTTTTGGCGACATAGTGATCATGGTTAAATTGCTGTCAATAAAATACTGGTTTGCGTACTTTTTAATATCATCCGCAGAAATCGTCTCAAAGGTTTGATAGAGTCGATTTAGAAACTCTGGATCACGTTCAAAATGCGTGTATCGAGCCAAAGTCGAAGCGATGCTTGAGGTTGAATTAAGTGTTCGAGCAAAAGAATATTTTAAATTGTTTTTAATCTCATCAATTCGCTGTTGTTCAACTTTTTCTGTTCTCGCTTTGATTAAAGTATCTGTGATGGCTTGTTTGACTTGGTTTGCGTATTTTTCATCTTTAAGTTGTGCGTAAATATAAAAAAGCTGAGGGTCTTTGGTATTTGGAAAGTAACTCCCAAAATTTTGTACCCATTGCTTATCGACAACCAGCTCTTTATAAAGTGAGGATGAACGTGAAAAATAGGCATTGGCCAAAATATCTAATGCTGGCTTATCTTTCTTTTCTTCATCCAACTCGGGCCCTCTAAACGCCATGGTCAAATAAGTATTCGGTGTTTTTTTGAACTCAACATGTTTGTATTGTTGTTTCGCTTGTGGTGGCTCTTCTGGAATAGTGATGTCATTTTTATGTGACTTCCAAACGCCCCAATACTGCTTAACCCATTTTCTAGTTTTTTCGATGTCGATATCACCGACCACAATGACACTTGCATAGTTCGGTGTATACCAGCGCTCAAAAAAGGTCTTGGAATACTCGAACTGCTCTGGCATTTGTTCAATGTCTCGCAAGAAGCCCATTGTGGTATGTTGGTATGTGTGTTTTTGAAACGCAATTTCTCGAATCGCTTCAAACATTTTTCTAAATGGGCTCGATGAGTTTTTAAGGTACTCACCTTTTACAGCCAGCGCTTCAGTTCTAAATTCTGCCTCGGTATAAGAAAGATTCTGAAAGCGGTCTGATTCCAACATCAACATTTCTTCCAAATACTCTTTTGGAAATGAAATATAGTAGTTGGTTAAATCATCACTGGTGTAGGCATTGCCATCCACTCCAGCATTCTTTTGTCGATTGCCATATTCGACTTGGCTAACATTAGGTGTGCCTTTAAACATCATGTGTTCAAAAAAGTGTGCGAATCCAGATTTGCCAGGTTCCACTTCATTTCGCGAACCCGTTTGCATCGGAATCTGTAAAGAGACAAGGTCTGGGTAATCGGTTTTTACTAGGATAACTTTCAAGCCGTTATCAAGGGTTTCCATATGATAGGGCAAGTTGAAAATTTTATCGTTGCTGCTATCACTGCCAGTGGACTGAGCCAAGGAGTTTCGATCGGATGTTTTTACGCTGGTCTGTGCGCAGCTAGCCACTGCAATGCTTAATGCAAATGCTGCTGCACATTTAAGCGAGCGCGACATAAGAGAGTTTCTATTCATTGGGCTTCCTTTAACAAATTGGATACACATAATCAGGCGCTATAATACGCCTAATTATGCATGGCTTCCAATTTGATCTTTAAGACAGCGACTTAGAACTTTACCTGAAGTTAGTGATCACTGACCGGAAGGCCGTTAAATTTTGAAGTTTATTGGAAAGTCATTGTTGCAATCTTGCTAGTGATAATTATGTAACTAAGGATTAATCGCCTGCACAGCCAACCCAATGACTAAAAACTCGCTTTAATAGTTAACGAAGCCTTGTCCTTTTCGTAATCATTGTCACTCACATTTGAGTCCGCAAATGTTTTCTCCAATTGACCCACTAGACTAAAATGTTTGTTTAGCGCAAGGTTCCATTGAAAGTCTAATGAGTTTCGAGAATCGCTTCTTAATCGAGACTGCTGATTTAACTGCTGTGGGTAGTCACGCTCGATATGCTTCCAGCCAAGATCTATTCGATTATTTTTGGAAAGTAATTCAAACCCAGTGGAATATCGCACTGAATATTGAGTGTGGGAAAAATCGAATTCAGCTAAGTTAGCGGTTTCGTCATACTGCTCAAAATTGAAATGCAGATAATTTTTAGCTTGGTTGTAAAAAAGAAAAGTATCCAAGGAGTAGCCATCACTTTTGGCATTACGATCAGTTAGCTGTTTGAACGATTTAGTTTGCCGATTGCTAGAAAGCTTTACAAAGGTATTCTGCTTAAATAGTTTACCAATCGAGTAGCTCGTTCGTTTGAGTTCAAAAAGTTTGCGTTGGTCAATTTGAACATCAATTAAATTATGATTCAAAGCTATTTTGGCAAAATCAAATTTGTAGCTGGCATCGATGGCTAAATGACCTAACTGTTGGTCGTATTCATCCGCTTCGAGGTAGTTTTTATTGCTGTAGCGGTATGAGGTCGCAAACGCCAATCTGTCAGTCGGTTTAAGTTCACCCTTTAGTTTAAATTGGTAGGTATTGGCACGGTCGCCAGCAGCATCATTTTGATCAATTTCATCAATTCGTAGATGGCTATTATAAAAACTACCTATTTCACCTTCACCAGACACTTCAAAACTACTGGATTGGCTAGTCTTGTTGTCAGCCGAGGCCGAAAAAGCAATACAAGGTGAGGCGATTAAAACGAGAATTGAAGTGGTTAATTGAGTAAAATTTTTCATAATAAATCCTTAAGCTTTCAGTGTTGTTTATTTAGCAATTAGGTCAGGCAGCTTGTTGGTTTAAAGGAGCCCCCACGATGGGGAGCTCCAAGCGTTTATAGGTTGAGTAAAAAGCTCGTTTGAGCTAGCGATAGGGGTTATGACTTATGACTAGGGATTTATAATATCGCCCAGTGCAGTTTCTAAAGTTGAATCAAGCGTGCTTTCAACCGCAGCCTCAATCGCTGTTTCAACGGTGCTATTGACCGTGCCATTTACCACACCGTTAATCGCGCCATCGACAGCAGAGTTAATGGTTGAATCAACCGCACCAGCCACCAGTGAATCAGTACCCATTTCAGTCATGGTGGCGGCTTGGCTTAATGCCTCGACTTGCCCCATCGCGCCGGCCGCGTCATTAAGCTGAGTGGTTGCAGTCGCATCACTAACATTGCTCAATTGATTTTGGTTGTTTGCACCACTGACGCCTCCACCCGATACAAGGTTAGTGTTGCTTGCTAACCCGGTGACTGATTGCATTTGGCTTGCAGCATTAATTGAGCTTGCTTGCTGTGAGATCTGACTAGCCAAAGACGTTGCCGATTGACTATTTGACTCTAAATTCGTTCCAATTTCAGGCAAGGTTGCTTGAGGTAGTGCTTGTCCCGAAGCAATATCACTGGTCATATTGATCGTAGAGCTAACCACTGCTTGAGCCGATACTAACTGCTCGACAGAACCTTCAAGGGCTTCATCGGAGCCAGAGTGCTGTTCAGTCAGCGCTGGGGTTTCTGGTGCGTCAGGTGCTTGCGGTTGTTCCAGTGCTTGCAGTTGCTCCGGCGCCGTTGGCATTGCAAGACGGCTGCTACTATCTAAAGCTAGCTCAGTCACTTGAGAGAGGCTTGCATTGATTACCGCCGCTGGTTGCTCCGCAGACACAAGCGATGTTTCTAACCCAGAAGATGCCAAGCTGCTAATGCTTGAGCCTAATTTAAGCTCATTAGTCGCTGACTCAGTGTCATTGCCATTAGAAGCTTGACTATCGGAACTTGGCTGAGCAGTTTCTCGACCTTCTCTAGCCGGTGGGCGTGTATCTTGTGAAGCTTGCTCAGGTTCTGACTCGGTTGATACGCTGGCATTTGCGTTTGCGCTCATTTGAGACTCCGACTCAACAGCGGCGTTTGATTGTTGCGAATCATTGTGAGTAGAAGCATGAGCTTCGGTTTGAGAGTGTAGCTCCAGGTTCATATTAACTTCTGTTTGCGCATGCAGGCTCCCGCTAGATAGCATCATCGTAGCGACTAAAGCAGCAACTGGGGAAAGGTTATGAGTTTTGGTGTTTAGCTTTTTCATGGTGATTACCTTTTTTAATGAGTTCATTAGGGTGACGGGACGGCAACGAAATTTATTCTCGAATAATGTTAAAAAAGCTTGAAAAATTAACATAAGCTATTATATTAGTGCTTATGTATAAAACGGTTAAGTAATGAATAGGAAGGGCTGTATGGATTACCAAGGCATTAATCTAGCTGATAAGTTTCGTTTGTTTTCAGATCATTGGTCACCCAAAGTGGTCGCTGAAATGAATGATTATCAGTTTAAGTTGGCCAAAGTGGAGGGAGAGTTTGTTTGGCATGACCATGCTGATACCGATGAAGTGTTTATCGTCATAGACGGTAGCCTAAAGATTTTATTTAGGGATGGCGAGGTGAAGCTTAGAGCGGGTGAAATGTTTGTGGTCCCCAAAGGTGTAGAGCATAAACCTTATGCCGAGCAGGAGTGCCAAATTCTATTAATTGAGCCACGTGGGGTGGTTAATACTGGCGATGCAAGCGGTGAATTAACCGCAGATAACGACGTTTGGATTTAGTTTTATATTTTAGCACCGTTTTTAGTAAGGCATTTTTTAGTAAGGCGCTTTTTAGTCAAGCATTTTTAAGGTAAAGACAATGATGCAATCAAATGATTTTTTAGATGATTTGGGAGAGCTGGCGCTGGGAAGTCGTTTAAAACGACTTAGCGATAGCATGATGACGGATGCTGCTTCCGTTTACAAAAGCTTTGGATTAAATATTCAACCCAAGTGGTTTGCATTGCTGGCGTTACTTTACCGTCGGGGAACGGTCAGTATTGTCGAAGCCTCTGAGTTGTTAGGATTGACCCAACCCGCAATCAGCCAGTTTGTGAAAGAACTCATTAAAGAAAAGTTAATTGTTAGTCAGCCTTCTAAACAGGATTCTCGTAAAAAGTTTCTTAAGCTAACAATCCAAGGCGACCTTAAAGTGCAAAATATGCAATTGATGTGGCATGCCGTGGATAAAGCCGCCAAAGAATTATGCCAAGAAACCGGAATCGATTTTTTCGCAGGAATTAAAAAGTTTGAACAGGCATTGTCAAACAGTTCGTTGGCAGAACGAACTCACCGAATCTTGAGTTCACAAAGTACCAACCCCCATGTTGAAATTTTAGAGTTTACCCCCGCGCTTGCCAAGTACTTCAAAAGTATTAATTCGGAATGGATTGAAACCATGTTTGAAATGGAGCAGAGCGATAAAGAAATTTTGAATCACCCGCAAGAAATAGTCATTGATAAAGGTGGCAAAATTTATTTTGCTAAGTTGCCTAAGTTAGGTGTCGTTGGTACCTGTGCCTTGTTAAAGAAAGACGATGGAAGTTTTGAACTGACCAAAATGGGAGTCCTTGCTAAAGCGCGGGGTGAAAAAATTGGTGAAACGTTATTGGCTCACGTGGTTAAGCAAGCCACTAAAATGAAAACAGAAAATTTATTTTTACTCACCAATAAAAAATGCGCACCCGCTATTCACTTGTACTTAAAAGCGGGTTTTAAGCATGATCTGGAAACCATGAAAAAATATGGTAGTAAGTATGAAAGGTGTAATGTAGCTATGCGGTATTTTTCCGAATAACTTATAAGATTAAAAGATTATTCACCACGGAGGCAAAGCTTGCCCCGCGGAGCGCTGTGGGTACGGAGGGCACGGAGAAAAGACTAAGAATGCTGGGGGAATTAAACTCCTTTCTAGTGGGGGAGTGGAGTTTTTGAGCTGGACTTGAGGCTACTTATTTGCTTCCCGCGCTTTCGCTTTTTCATTTTCTTCAATCTGTTTTCTGATAGAGTCTAATTTGTTCTTTCTTTCATTGGTTTTCTTTGACGCATTGTACCAAGTCGACGCAATAGAAAATCCAAAAACGGCAATAGCTATCCAAAGTAACATTGTTTTTCGCTTGTAGATGGGAGCACTTAGTTGTGAGTTTATCATAGCCTTTGGTGAACTTTAGAATGGATGACCCAGCAGTTGTTCTAGATACCGAACAGTCCAAAAGCGCATACAGTTGCTAGAAATTGATCTGTGCAACTCTCTTGATTGTTTGTGATTCCTGTAACTACGACGCCTAATATTTGTAAGTTATTGATTTAAAAGGGCGCTAAAAAGTGATTCCGGAACTATGTTCAGTAAAGTTACGTAGTTACGGGATTGACTTCTTGCTGAAGTTGCGTAAGTATCGGATATTAATAAAAAATTCGGTAAAATCAAAACGGGTGTTTGAATTTAATTGTGTTTTACTGAATACAATCAGCTGTTAGAAGGCAATATCGATGAAAGTCTCCATCAGCGAAAAAGATAAATCATTTGATGAGGTTACCTTCAATGACGGACTCAACTATGGCCGCTTCGACTCTGATGAAGTTGAGGTCTTTCCATACGAGTTTTGTATTGCTAGAGAAGAATTTATTACTCTAATGGTTGGTTCATATAATAATTGTTTAGAGGAAATAAAAGCCGATGATCTCAAATGCAATGAAACATCTGCATTTAGTCAAATGGGCTATGTCGGAATCAATCAAGCTTTTGATCATCCTGAAGCCTTCAGTGAAGCGATAGAAACATACTTTGATCGAGAGTTATTTGGAAAAGCTATTGGCCATAGTGAAAATAGTGAATTTGTCATTAATAGTACAGAAAGAGTTGAAGTGGAGTGTGATAAAGTCACTATTTGTGGTCGGTGCTTTCGTCGCCAGCAACGCTTCTAACAAGGTATTGCAGTTGACGTTTTTTGCTCCGCTTGTTTTTGGGTAGTCGCTGCGCTCCATTTTACCCAAAAACAAGCTCCACAAAAACCGCAACTGAATACGGCGTTAATTTCAAAATGGGCTCCGGAAATTAGATAATGGAATATAACTTTAGAAAAGAGTCGGTTTTGAAGGTGTTAATTCTCTGTGTAGTTACAATCGGGGCTTATCTTATCTATAAACTCTTTCAATTATCGAGAGAGATCAATAAACACAGTAGTGAGATTTCGGGATGTTTTATATTGCTTACAGTGTTTTTATTTGGTATTTCTTTAGCTTCGCTTGTTTGGGGAGTCATTCACTTGCCTGATACAGAAATTCTTAAAACTCATTTGCCGATTCATATTCTATCTTCGATTCTTGATGTTGTTTGGATCGTAAAAGTGAGAAATAAATTGAACATGCTTTCGGGTGCTACCAAAGGTCAAGAGCGATGGTTGAATGCATATTTTTCGTCGATTTTTCATGTGATGTATTTTCAGTATGTCATAAATAAGTTTTACGACAAATCAATTAACAAATCATTGCAACAGAATATCTGTTGAATGAAGCGTTCCTGGCATCAAGTCAGAAACCATTTTATGGCTTAATGAGATTGTGTCACTGCAACAATAATCAGTGAAAATAGCAGGGAAAGCGCCCTAAAAAAATAAAGGAGTTGACGTGCCAAATTATCAGCATTACTGTAAAAGCAAGAGCGGACACGTTGAAACTCGGCTTGTTTCCAAACGGATCCGAACTTGCTTTTACAGTGAAGCGTGTCCCGTCGCCGTGTTTTCTTTGTTTTCTTCCTCGCGTAAACTCGTTGTGTCCGAAGGTATCAATCAAGTGAGAAAAACCGTCACTAGACTGATAGCTAATATTAACTCGCCAAGAACAAACGGCAGCAACCGACAAAACAGAAAAGCGTTTTGCAGTTGTGCTCGGCGTTAACTCTCATATGATATCAATACCGCGAATATATGTTAACTTTATTAGTAAGCGGCCCAAACTGCTTTGGGCATTTTTAATTATCCCAATTGTTATTGGTTTAGTTACTTATCATTTTGTTGGTGGCCAAGCCTCAGATATCGGGGGAAGAATACAAGCAGCGGGAGTAATAATTATTCTGCATTATGTAATCTCGCTATATTTATATCGTGATTATAGAAATAGTAAAATCCAAAGAATTATGACGAGCTGGCCTGTAATAGTTATTCGAGCTATTATCTTTGCTGTTTTAAGCATAATTTCAATTTACATGCTTTATCTTGTTTATGTACAAAGTAGTTAACAATTGCCTGCAATTGAAGGCAAAAACAAAAAACAGCCTCTATTGAGGCGAGCGTTATACAAAGAACAATACGGAGTGGTGATGAAATTTTGGGATGTAGATAAAGTAGCGCAGGACTTAAGAGATAAAGTCATGTCCGAATGGGATAAGACAAAATATTACATTGCTACACTT
Source organism: Kangiellaceae bacterium (assembly GCA_965230525.1). Taxonomy (GTDB): domain Bacteria; phylum Pseudomonadota; class Gammaproteobacteria; order Enterobacterales; family Kangiellaceae. The sequence continues at coordinate 216,003 of OZ246008.1, read as the reverse complement.
TTCTTGCAATTGATATTGCTCTCTATCACTGGGCTCTTATTTGGCTACGGGGCTAACTCGTATACTATCATCGCTTTTGCTGTATCAGCTTTAGTTTCTTATTTTTCTATAATTAGCGTTTACAAGTCGTGTGAGAAAAATCAGGAAGTTTCCGTAATAGAAGCCCTAATAGTTATTGGGTTTCCAGCTACAGTCAAGTCACAAACCGCTTATTGGGCGGTTTACGTTGTACTGCTTTATGGATATTACTCTGCCTTTATTTCTGCTAGTATTTTTACATGGATTTTCATAGCACTAACTCCAGCTTATTATGCTTTATTCTTCTCTCTGGTTAAGCAAGGGGTTGAAAGAGCAAATGTATAACCAGTCAAGGCTGCATATGCGAAAAACGCAATTCTGCTTGAGGCGTTAGATGTTTAAAGACCTTTGCTCTATACGTAACCCCTTTTCTTCGAATTGTCGTTAGTACTAATCAAGTAAATGAAAGAGAATAACAATAAAAATGAATAGATTACTTCCCTTACTCTTTCTACTAAATATCAGTAGCGCTGGAGCGAATGAAAGCGTTAGTGAACTCGAAAGCGACGAACGCGAGTTAGATAGATTCTTTTTATTCCACCCAGATTCATCTCCGAAAGATAAATGGAACGATTTTAATCCTCAGAATTATGTATTTGTCGTAAAGAATGGCGGTAACGACAATGAACTTAACCTCTTCCCCTTAGTTCAGATATTCGTGTTAGATGGGAAGATTCACAAGGTAGTGAACTTACATCCAACAATGAACACACATATGACCCCGAAACCAGAAAATTTTAAAACTATACCAGAGTTATTTAATTTCATTGATGAGCAATACAAGAAGAGCCCAATGAAAGTAGAAGTAATGCATCACTGGGGTTATGCTTATCCAACCAAAATAGAAATTGACAGAACAGCTGTGCCTCACGATGAAGTATTCATCGAGATCATTGAGTTCGACCTAATAAGAAAATCTAACCAGTCAAAGCAGTAGATGAACTACTGTTTGAAGCGTTAAGATATGAGTTAACTTATGGAAAAGTTGTTTAGCAGAAACGAAAAGGTTTTCTATACGGCAACTGCGGGTTTAAGCTTTATATTTCTATTATGGTCATATTATAGAAATGAAACTTGTGGCTACGATTGTGGATTATTTTCAGTTTCAACTGGCCCGACAGTTGTCGTTGTCCTGATTTTAAGTTTTTGGCTTTTTGTTATCATTTCAAGTTTATTCTTGCTTAAATACATTTTTCGCAGGTTTGGAAAGAAACATAACCAGGCGCTGAAGAAAAGCGCCATTAACAACAGCGCTTCTTAGCAAGGCGTTACAAGTAAAGGATAGTTATGAGAGGTTATCGACGAGACGGATTTCACGCTTTTTCTGAATTTGATGGATTAAGGATGCTTGAGAACCAGCGTTCAGCCATTGATCAAGCTGTTAAGCATCAAAACGATGATTACATCCTTAATGTAAATCGTGAAGAATATATTCAGCACTTAGTTAGTGAATTTTCTATTGAGCCGATCGAGATTCATAAGGATGGTCTTACGGTTTCTACACACGAAGAAATGATACCTGCTGAAATGCACCCTAGTTCTTACTTTATGGATCGGGGGGGCTCATATCCAAGAGATGTGCTTGTTTTCCACCTACCGTTTACCGGCGATCAGGAATTACTTAAGGTTAGAGCAAGTACGTATTCAATGTCTGCACCGCTGATCACTCTGGAGCAAGGTTGTATTTGCTTTAAGATAATTAACTTCAATCTTGACGCGCAACGAATCAAGCAAGAGTCGAAACGAACAATACAAAGCCTTGAAACCCAAAATGGCTACCTAACTAATGACCTAGAGAAATTTAATGCATCTATCGAGCAACATGCATCCCGAATATTTGATGCAAGGAAAGAGCAGCTACTTAGTAAAAATGATCTAATAGCATCTTTAGGTGTTCCAGTAAGGGAATCTGGAAATAAATCATCTACTTTTTCAGTTCCAGCAAAGAGAACTAAGGCAATAGCCACAAAACCAAAGCCTCAAGTTACCGAGAAAGGCTATACTCCTGAGCCTACCCTAGATGCAACGATATACGCTCAGATACTCAAAATAATACATGATGTAGGCAAGCAATTTGAACGCTTGCCATCTACATATTCTGGAAAGGATGAGGAGCATTTGAGAGATCATATGCTTCTCATACTTGAGCCCAACTTTGAAGGTTCAGCAACAGGAGAGACTTTTAATAAGTCAGGTAAAACGGACATAATGCTTCGCCATGAAGGAAAGAACGTTTTTATCGCTGAACTAAAGTTCTGGCACGGTAAAAAAGGCTTTTTAGAAACCATTAGTCAATTGCTTGGTTATCTAACCTGGAGAGACTCTAAGGCAGCCGTTGTGATGTTCGTTAGAAATAAGGATTTTACGGCAGTTTTAGAAACGGCCAAAGAATGTATTTCTGAACATGATAACTACCTCGGGTTCGTAAGCGAAGAAGATGAAGGTTGGTATCACTATCGGTTTCATGTCAACGACGATAAGAACCGTGAAGTAAAGCTATCCGTGATGCTGTTTCATATTCCGTAGCAGTTTACTTCTAACAAGGCGCGGTTGTCGGACTGTTTTTCCGCTGGCGCTACAAAATAGCCGCAAAGCGCGGCGTTAAAAAGCATCGAGGGTCGGACCTCGGTAACTGATTGAAAAAGATAAACAAAGTGTTAATATAATGGGTAAATAAACGCTTAAAACCACTTTTTTGGAATGTTTTTCAATGCTTTAAGGAAGAAGCAAATGACTAGAGGAAATCGTCATAATACGGCAGGCAATATTTGGCACCGAGTTCACCGGCGTCATAAGAAAGAGTTTTTACTCAAGTTCAAACGTGATCGCGACCTGTTGAAACATTGGTTATTTGAAGCGAAAAAACGCTTTGGTTTAAACGTTCTAAACTACACCATCACCTCCAATCATATCCACTTACTCGTCGAAGGTAATTCTCAACAATCGATTGCCAACAGTATGCAACTAGTCGCAGGCCGAACCGCACAAGAATTTAATCGGCGAAAAAATAAAAAGGAGCTTCCTGGGAAGATCGTTATCACGGAACTGAGGTCGATACTGATCAATACAAAACGGTTATTCGAGTTATTTTCTCTAACTAGTGAATAGAGCTTAAAAAAGCTCGAGCAATATGGATTGAAGAAAGCCTAAATCAAGGTACGAATATTAGAGAAGAAAAAATGGACCAAAAGCCTTGTCGTTGGCGGACTAGCGTTTACCGAAGGATTTGTTGGTTCACTTGGTCTGCAAGGCCAAAACAGGAAGATTAAGTTGATAGATGATACCTGTGTGGTGAATGAACCCGCTGCCACTTACAATGCGTTTTTTGATGGTAAAAAGGCTAGTTTAAGCGATTAAATGGCTGTATATTGAGGTCGAACTCCAATGATTACAATGAATTACGGCGGTCCGACCTAAAGATTAAAGATTTTTTCGATGAGTCGTAAAAGTAACTGTTGGGTTAATGCCGCGATGGAATCATTCTTTAGTCGTTTGAAAGTCGAGCTTGTTTACGCAGAGAACTATCAAACCATTGAAGATTTAAGAGCGGGGTTATTTGAGTACATTGAAATCTTTTATAATCGTCAGCGCCGTCATTCAGCTTTGGGGTATTTATGTCCGAATGAGTATGAACGATTATGTGGATAAACGATTGTCAGATTTTCGTGGGTAGGACCACTTTCATATTTAGCGAGGGAATATGGAAAGCATCAAAAAAATCGTATGGATTGCAATTATCTTCACTGTGGCCGGTCCTATTTTTACATTTTTCAGGGATATCTATTTAGCCAATACTTACGGAGCACTGGAAATTCCTTTTGACGTAAAAAGGCAGTGGGAACTAATTTCATTGCTAGTTGTAGGATTGCAAAATGTCGCTTCTGCATTATGGCTTTGGTATGAAGGAGCGAGAAATAAGTCGGGCAGGGTAGTTTGGAGTTTGTTTGGGTTGGTAGTTGGACTCATTGGCGTTGTCATATTCTATCTAGTTCGACTAAATTTTGACAAAAAAATATAACCAGAGTTTGCAGTAGGTTAATACTCGCAAGCTCTCATTAATTAATGAAACAAGTGTTACGTGTAAGGATAAAAACATCGTGGTAATCACCGAGTCTTATACTTCGCTCAATGAAACTGATATAAAAACTATAGAAGCAAAACTTGGTCTTAGTCTTCCACGCGATTACCAAGAGTTCTTGCTTAAGAACAACGGTGGTAAGCCTAATCCAGACGCGGTCAAATATGAGGGTGAGTACTTTGATTATGTCTCATGCTTTTATGGGGCGCGCTTTAACACTTACTCAGACGATATCTTTCTCAATCGAGAAGAGTATAAGGAATATATACTTCCTCACTATTTGGCAATCGGTGATAGCCCTGGAGGTGATGTATATTGCTTGTGTCTCAAGGAGCAAGATTTCGGTTCTGTATATTATTGGGATCATGAACTTGCAAACTATGATGGCGAACCTTGGGAAGAAAATATGATTAAGCTAGCTGATTCATTTACAGAGTTTCTTGCGGGCTTATACCGTGAAGGCTAAAACACTTAACAAACACAGGCGATCAGCTGAGCAAAACGTTAGGCTAAAAAACAGTAGAGTGATTGAATAATGGTTATTTCAGATATTGCATTAGTTTTATCAACATTGATGTGCTCGCTCGTTGCTGGACTTCTTTTCGCCTATGCGATAGTAGTAATGCCTGGTTTCAAGGGACTAGATGACAAACGCTTTATTCAGGCGTTTCAAGTCACAGATCGTATTATTCAGGATAATCATCCATTGTTTCTCCTAGTTTGGCTCGGTTCAGCGGTTTCCATAATTGTTTTCGCGATCAGTAGTTTTGAAAAACTAAACGGCATCGATTTTTACCTGATGTTATTAGCTTCAATGGCATACATTTTTGGTGTTCAAGTTCCCACAATTGTTATACACCTACCACTGAATAATAAATTGCAGAAAGTAGATGTCGAACACACCAATGACGAAGAGCTCAAAACAGTGCGCATTGAATTTGAGGGTCGTTGGAATAGATCAAATGAAATTAGAACTATAATCGCATGTAGTGTTTCTCTGCTTTTGATTGTATTGAGTTTAAAATTATAGAATGATGGGAAACTATAGATTGATGGGAAGCTATAGATTGATGGGAAGCTATAGAGTCATGGAACACTATCCTTACAATGGCTTTTAAGATGGAAAAATTAAAACACTGAAATGTATTGAAATGATCACATTTAATAAACTGATTGTGAGGATAGGTATACTAACGATTGTTTTTGTCGTTATTTTTATAATCTCGATAACAGCAACGACAATCATTTTTCAAAATGATGTTCACCCTGATTTCTGGATGACTACAAAGTATGACATTATTGCCATGGTACTGAGCCTTGCTGGATATTTATTTTCAACAGGTTTTCAAGTGAGCAAGTACATCATCCTAAAGAAGAGAACAAAAAAAGGAATTACAATAGAAACATCGCTAAAATAGACTAGCGAAGAAAAGCGCGCGTCAGCTACAGGCGCTAACCTTAGTACAACCGCGCCAAAATGGTGCACCCTCTAGATTAGAAGAACCAATCTAGACTCCCAGATCGAGTCGTTTTAATAAAACTCCATTCAATTACGCCCTTTACCGGCTAAATTTCAGGCACTCAATTTGCTATGTAGTTAGCTTATCACTCGAGTCAGAAGTTACTAATTGCCATTCAAATCCGGAATTATTGATATGCCTACATTAGCCCCAATCCGTGGACTACGTTCATTCTGTGTTGCTGCCCAATGCTTAAGTTTTAAAAAAGCCGCCGAGCAACTTTTTCTAACACCTTCAGCTGTGAGTCATCAAGTTAAACAGCTAGAGCAACAACTTGGCGTTAATTTATTTAAGCGACAAACTCGGGCTATTGAGTTGACTCATACTGGTCAACAGTTTTACAAAACGATTCGCCCTATACTTAACGAATTGGAGCAATCGATTAATGAATTCTCTGTCAGTCAAGAAAAAGCAACTCTATCGATCAGCATGCCGGAATTTTTTGCAAGCGAATATTTTGTGCCTAAACTGCCTGAATGGTCGGAACGGCACCAAGATATTAACTTGCAACTAGAAACAGTCAAATCCAGTCAGGCGACCAACAAGCCATGTGATTTATCGGTTGTTTTAGCAAACGGTGTTCCCACTAACAGTGTGGTGCACGAGTTGTTTTCACTTAACTATGTACCCGCCTGTAATCGCACGATTTATAAAGAGTGGTGTGATAAAGGCTACCAAGCACTGGACTCAGTCCCGCTCATCCTTCATCAAGCTCGTCCGTGGGCTTGGCATCAATGGGCTGACAGGGCGTTTATCAACCATTTTGAACCGGTTCAATTGATTCAACTAGACTCAATGTTCTCGGTGGCAAGAGCGGCGCAAAAAGGCATGGGTATCGCATTAATCCCAATGCCTATTAGCCAATCATGGTTTGATGATCAATTATTATTCCGACTCTTTGCGGATAACTTGGAAACTAATGATCGCTATTTTTTAGTTCAAAATGAAACGGCTACTCTGAACCCGGCGCTAGATTCTTTTTCTAGCTGGGTTAAACAAACGTTTGGAGAGTCACTGAAACAGGCGGCTGAAGTGCATTAGCGTTTAAGTGAAAAAAATTCACCTATCGATGTGATTCTTATCGTTTGTCAGGGAGTCAGGTAAAGACTAAATTAAACCTGTCGACAAGATAAATTGATTGGTGATTTTAATCGGAATGAATACTTTGCCGGTTTAGAAGCCCTCTTAAATAAATAGTTTTACTGGAGTCTAAAATGAATATCAAATTGAAAAAAATCCTTATTGTTATTATAGCCAGCCTATGTTGTTTCAACCTGAATGCGAAAGACAATAAACAGCAATTTAAAGTAGCTGTGGTTGACGGCGCTACAGGCAGCAACGAAATCTTAAAGGGACGCTACAGACTAGGTTTAGAAAAGCTCGGAAAGAAAGCGGGAGTAGTATCAAGTCGGTATGATATCGCTATGGGGCAATGTGTTGCTAGTATTATGCTTAAAAAATTAGGCCAAGCAGATAAAAGTTGTAGTGAAGCAGTAACAGCCTATCAGTCTAAAAAAGGCACACATTACCGATATTTAACATCTGTTGCTTATAGCAATCGAGCGATTGTTCAGTACAAACTTGGTAGAATAGATTCAGCTCTGAATGACCTAGAGTTGGCCGTATCTATCGACGACAACTCAATCGTATTAGAAAATCTTGATTTTCTGAAATCAAAATTAGCGAGCTCAATTGAAACCGAGCAACAGATTGCAGCAGACTAAATAGATGCGGATTCATATAAAGTATAGAAAGACAAAATCTAAGTCGGGTAGAGCATATAGCTAAACCCGACTCTGTTCAATTATCCGAAGTTTGCATTTCTTTAATTCGCCTCAATTCGAGCAGCATAATAAAAGATGAAAGCCTAACCTTTATTGTTGTTCGGACTAATTGTGGTCTTATAGGTTGGTTGGTAAACAAGCATGACGTTGTGAACCTTTTAAAGTTACCGTCTTCAAAATTTTGCTTAAACGATTTCGGTGGTCAGCGTTATTCGATGGCTACTATAAGAGTCATCCTTTTCAAAATCCCACTGCCAATTTGCTCGTTCTATCACCCAGGCGACAAGATTTAATCCAAGCCCATGTCCACCGCTACTAGCATCGCTACCAAAAAATTCACCATGATTAGTAATTTCTATAAGATTTTCATTAAGTCTAATTTCTACTCGACCGTTACGAGTATAACGAATAGCATTATCAATTAAATTTGAGCATAGTATCATTAGCAAAATTCTCGGTTGAAAAACGTGAAGTTTAGGGATACTGTTGATTTCAACGACGACATGATTATTTTTCGCTAATCTACTGTTCTCTTTGACGATATCGCTTATAAGGTCAAGCAAGTCAATCGGTTCTGCATCAGGAAGCGGAATTTCACCACGGCCCAGCCATAGTAGCGTCTCTGTTAGGTTAACCATATTTTTGAGTGATTTTTCTAATCGAGACAGTGCATTTTGTGCTTCGGAACTAACACCATGCTTTCCGAGCAATTCTGTATTTGCTGAAGCTATGGCTAAGGGTGTACGGAGTTCATGGCTGGCAAAACGTAAAAATTGATCTTTTTGCGCGATCGCCTTACTTTCCCTTTCTACTGTCGTCAGAGTAGTCACTGCAAAGTGATGCAACTCCACGAAAGGAAGTGTGATTGGTTTTTCTGGTAGTGAATCAATGGACAAATTTTCACACCAATGCAAAAGTCGTTTTGTTGCTCTTGTAATCAGATGACCAAATAAGAATACTATTAATATCATGATGAAAAAGAAGATAGCACTAGGAAAAAATACTCTTTTATTCATTAGCTTGTCAAAATTTTGTACCCGTTCGACTTCATGATCGGCAAGGACTAATCGTTGCAATATATGGAGTTCACTTTCAGTCGGAGAATTGCGAAAAAGGTGTAATAGGTATCCAGTATTTATTAGGCCGGTATCATCAATTTGTATAACAGTGAACTGACCATCGACAAGATTCTTAGGCAGGTGATTGGTAACTATGGCCGGTAAATAGTCTCTATGGTCGTAAACGACTGGCGTACCATCGCTTGGCGGAAGTGACATGGTTTTGCTTTGAGTGTTGTTTATAATAGAGCGTTCTGTCGCTAGAAGCGGTTGCTTTCTAAACCAAGCATCTGCAGTTCGGTTTAAGCGAATCTCTGAGCCTAGTAAAAGTCCTGAGGTTAGGTTTGCTTCCATTAGCCAAGTGTAGCCAATGACCATGGTTAGGGTAATACAAAGTAGTGTCAAATTGAGTGTTTTTTTAAGTGATATCATGGTTCAAAATGTTTAGCTTTTTTCCGTTGCAGCGCTCACGACTAAACGGTAACCTCGGCCTTTAACGGTTTCAATCGTTGAAGTTTGAAATGGTTTAGCCAATGCCTTTCTTAATTTAAACATTTGCACTTTCAAGTTGTTGGCTTTAGGTGGTTCGTCGCCCCAGACCGCGAAATTGAGTGTGTCTTTATCAACCACTGACGGGCTTGAGCGAGCCAGTGTTTCTAGTAGTCGCCAGCCTATTGGCGAAATGTCGAATTCATATTCATCACATATTACTCGGTGCTCATCTAGTAAAAGCTCCAAAGAGCCCACTTTCAGTCTTTTTACTTCACCAGAACGGCGTTTTGAAAGTACTCGAACTCGGGCAGCCAGTTCGATTAGCGCAAAGGGTTTAATTACATAGTCGTCGGCACCGGAATCAAGACCTAAAACTCTATCCTGAATTGCATCTCGAGCTGTTAGCATAAGCACTGGCGTCGAGTCACCTAGTTTTCTCATTCTACGAGCAACTTCGAGTCCGTTAATGTAAGGTAGATTTACATCCAGAATAATAACATCGTAGTTTTCTTTAAATATTAGAGAAAGTGCAATACGACCATCTGTTGCATAGTCGCAGACATGCCCTTCTAGTTCAAACCATTCACCGATCGAAGATGCTAACGAAACATCATCTTCGACAATTAAGATGCGAAGTAGAATTTTACAATCGTCTGTTAACGTTCCTGTCATTTATTTTCCAATTTAAATTATTATTTATAAGACAACCACTCAGCTAAACTCTTGATCTAAAACGCTGACGTTAGGCCGGTTTAGCGAAGTAAAACACCGCTGGCTAACATGCACTAGCCAATGTCATTAGCTTGGGCATAATTAAGTTTCTCTAAGCCTCGGTTATGTCAGCGAGTGAACTGTAAAGTAAATATTTAGCGATCCAGCTAACTTAGTTTTTTGGTTCATATTTACATTAATGCTCACAGAGATAAGTAGCTAGGCTTTTGACTCAACCTAAAGAGATTCGTTCAAGTAGCGACACCAATTGTGCCAAGTATTGAAAATAAAGTTTGTCATAACTTCCCAATGAGCCGTTGACTATTGTGGCAAAACTTAAATCTTGCGATGGTGTATAAAACATAGCTGAGTGTACTCCTATTCCGTTACCGACATGACCATATGTGAGATCGCCATTACCCAAAACCATAAGTCCAAGCCCGTATTCTGATTCACCAGGAAAAGACTCAGTCATCATCTCAGTTTTTAACTCTCCAGAGACTAACTTTTTTGTATCGATTAACGTACGAATGAATAAGTTTAAATCGCGGGGAGTCGAAAGAGTGAAGGCATCACTAAAACTCTCAGAATACAACAATGCAGTAACATCTACATCATCAGCTATGATCGAAAGATTTTCGTTTAAGAAAAAATTCTGTGTGGCACTGAGTGGAACGTAACTTCGTGACAATATTGATTGGTTGGTATTTTCATAGACTCCGAATGTATTGACTAACCCCGCTGGTTCGAAAACCAACAGCCTTAAGGCGGTCGCAATGGACAGGCCGGTTATTCGTTCAACCATAGCACTCAGCAACACAAAGTTTGTGTTGGAATGCTTGTAGCCTGTCCCTGGCTTAAAATCGTATTCAGAGTCTTTGATATAGTCTAGAATTTTACTAGGCGTCCAGATCTTTCCCGCTGATTCGAAAAAATCCACTAAAAAACCTGTATCACTATCAATGTAGTCAGGAATACCACTAGTATTTGCGAGCAACATTCTTACCGTGATTTTGTCTGAATTGTTAATTAACGAACTCATCGTTGAATCTAGCCAGAGCGCAATTGGATCCTCTAACCTAAGGACCCTTAAGTCAACTAATCGGATTATCAGTGTTGCAATGTGGGTTTTTCCAATACCGGCCACATGAAACAAGGTCGATTGAGTCATTGGTTCACTTGTTTCTATATTTGAAACACCCGCAGCAATACTGATAGAACCTTCACTAGTTTGCACATGGAGTGACACCCCTGGCAGACCACTGTCTACTGCTTCATCAACCACTTTTTGTAGTTGCGCATTAAGTGAGAGACTTTTGTCTTCTCTCGCATTCTTATTTGTGCTTGAGTTGCAAGCACTTAAGGCGATAAAGAATAAAAATAGATAGCAATAACGAATAGAGCGAAGCGAAACGGACATAGTTATCGAGCGAGGCAAAGATAGTAAGTGAGGAGTTAATGATATAATAGAGTCGGTTAACGATTGGTTAACCGACTCAAGAGAACCTTAATGGGAGCTAGATAGCTTGAAGAATGATTGTGAAAGACTTTGATCCAAGGCTTTGTATTGTATTCGTAATGTTCTAGATTTAGGCTTATACTCAATGCTGGCTCATTGTACTGCTCAACCATTTGGTGAAGCTTGAAACTCTGGTGTAATACTCTAACCAGCTATATTTCCCAGTGTTTTTTGGTTGTGCCGATAAAGTAGCGCTATATGCTCCCCTTGAACTGATCCCAATAACGGAATAGCCGTTGGTAGTTTTGAGTAAGGCTGGGCCACCGCTGTCCCCCGGTCCACTAATTCCTTCTAACGGACGTGCGTCGGAGTCAGCTGTCGTTGGGTCATCAAAATCGAAGAACAATTGAGTCTCATTAACAGAGTCAACCTGATTCGTAACAAGACGAAGCTGCCTATCGTTATTTGGGTTGTCACTATCGACCCCAAGCTCACCGGTGGAGTAATCTCCCCAACCTAAAAAAATCACCTCCTTACCTGATTCCTCGTATCCTGAATATAAAGGGATCGGCGCAATATTATTAATAGGCTTAGAAAGTTTAAGAAGCGCAATGTCATATTGGTAATTAATGTTCTTAGACGCAATTATATCTTTTACTCTGCCCTGACTATCCCGAACCATTCGATAACCTCCGAACTGTTCAGGATAGAAAAGCTTGACTATTTGGTGAGTACTCCCAGCAATATTTACCACATGAGGTTCTTCAGAAAGTCTACTTTTATCGAGATAGGCGGTGCAATGCGCTGCCGTCAATGCCCAAGAAGGCGAGATAAGTGTTGCGACGCAATCTTTTATTTTTCCATCATCGTAGACCGCGAATAGTGCAGGAAAATCGCTTTCTTTTGCTACAAATTGTTCTGCTGGTATGTCGTGGCGGAAAATAATTGCATTCGCATTTGTCATCAATACATTACAAATTATGATGAGCTTTATGGCAGTAAGTGATTGAATAAAACGCTTGTTAGTTTTCAATTTAATCTTTGAGATTCGATACATTCTTTGATTACCAGCCTTTAAATCTTATTGGGGTTAGGGTCAGGTTTCTATATTGACTCAATTTTCTAGATATTGTTCCAATACCAAATCGAGTTGCAGTGTATATTGGTCATATAGTTGATCGTAGTCTCCAAATGAACCGTTGACTATGGTCGCAAAGCTTAAATTTTTTGAGGGCTTATAAATCATCGCAGAATGAACTCCAAACCCTTTACCTGTGTGACCAAATGTTAGTCCATTATCGTTCATAACTAAAAGCCCAAGACCATATTCTGAGGCTCCGGGAAACGACTCGGCCATCATTTCTGCCTTTAACTCTCCGGAAACCAATGAGTCAGTATCAATTAACCTACGAATAAATAAATTTAAATCGCTTGGTGTTGATAAAGTTGACGCATCGCCGAGTCCTTCAGAATATAATAAAATTGAGGAATCGACATCATCACCAATAACAGGTAAGTTGTCACTTAAAGTTAAGTCTTGTGCAATATTCAGTGGAACGTATCCCTGCGATAAGACCCGCTGACCAGAGTTTTCGAACACGCCATAGGTATTTTGTAATTGGGCTGGGTCGAAAATATATTGCCGCAGTGCCTCGGTGAAAGAAAGACCTGTAATACGTTCGGCAATGACTCCCAGTAAAACAAAATTTGTATTGGAATAACGGTATGCAACACCGGGCTCAAAGTCGTTTTCTAAACCATCGATAAATTCTATTAACTCAGCCGCTGACCAGACCCTTCCAGCTGATGCCGCAAAATTTGCAAAGAACTCGGAGCCGCTATCGTAATAATCTGGAATACCGCTGGTACTTGCAAGTAGCATTCTAACGGTGATTTTGTCTGAGTTGTTTATCATTGAACTCATTGAAGTGTCTAACCATAAATCAATTGGGTCTTCTAGCCTGAGTAATCCCATCTCAACCATGCGGAGTATCATGGTTGAAGTAAACGTCTTCCCAACACTTGCCGCGTGAAATAAGGTTGATGTTGTCATTGGTTCGGATGATTCTATATTGAGAACCCCACCTGCAATGTTTACGGTTTCGTCACCTATCTGAACATAGAGTGAAACACCTGGCAGGCCACTGTTTACCGCATCATCAACAACTTTTTGCAATTGCATTTGGAGCGAAGGGGGCGGCTCTTCTTCGGAGTCTCGGTTTGAACTTGAATTGCAGGCAATCAGCGCGATAAGAAATATAAATAAGAAAGAATTAAATACAAGACGAAGCGAAAATGACATGGTGCCAATCCTAAATTAATCAACGAAAAATTAGAGCATAACGATTTGTTGGTTAACGAATGGTTAACCGCATAAAAAAATGTAGGTTAAAAGAGGAGTTCAAAAATTCCTCTGAACTTTAATGATTATTTAGGTCTATAAACAGAATTAAAATACTGCGCTTCTCAATTTTTAAAGTTAGTGAAAGTCATTAAAAAATCAAGCTTAGGATATTTTATGAAGATTTTATCTATACTAGTTGTCGCTACGCTCGCATCATTAAGTAGCTTTGTTGTTCACATTGTTACTGTTGAGTGGCTACCAATGTGGATTAATACTCAGATGCAGGGCACTCAAGTGATGTCCTCGTGGAATGTGCGCTATATCGCTGCTGTGACATCGGTTGAATACGGTATATCAGCCTGTATTATTTATCTACTCTTGCGAGAAAAGTTATTAACCTTTGGTGTTGTCAACGCATTAATTGGCTACGCGGTGTTGCTCGCAGGATTACATGGCGCGTTTGTTCGCCAACCACTGATGGATTATATCGTGGGAAATCCGATTCATGTTGTATTGGTCCAAAATGGATTCAAATGGTTAGTTTGGATTCTAATGTCAATGATAGTTGTTCTTGGAACCGAAATTATTATTAAGAAGTTTGAAGCAAAAAGATCGAAGTTGCTTTAATTTATGGTCATTGACTTACGCTTAGTTTGGTGTTTTTTTACTGGAACTATGCGACCTCTAAACTGCTAGCAATATACAAGTACTACATTCAATATACATTTTAACTACATTTCTCGACAGTCTTGTTGCGACATAACAGATACACTTTTAAAACTTGTCAAAACTGAGGAAGTTAAAATGTTAAAATATATCTCTGCGTTGTTTCTTGTTTTTGGACTGCTTGCTTGCAGCAGTTCGGATTCCAAAAAAGAGACCCCTCCACCTGAACCACGTCCCGATCAATTTAAATCGCTTCGTCAAGTGATAGAGTCGGACTTGCAAAATAATAATGCGGTTGCGGTTTCTGTCGCTATTTATCATCAAGGAAATATCGTCTTTGCTGAGGCTTTCGGAGAAAAAATCAAAGGGAGTGGAGAACAAGCTACATCAGAAACACTCTTTCAATTGGGTTCTACCACTAAGATGCATACGGGCTTGGCAACGCTACAACTTATTCAGCAAGGCCAATTAGATTTTGAGGATAAGCTGACTCATGTACTCGCCGAAATTGAGTATCCCAATGAACAGATGTTAGGTTGGCAAGATGTTAATATTCAACATCTACTAACTCATCAGGGAGGATTTAGCGATACCTATGTCGGTGCAGATGCTGATAGTTCACTGGTTGAATATATGACCTTTACCTATCCACAACAAAACCCGCAAATGAATCGACCAGGAATTTTCTATAACTACAGTAATCCCAATTGGTCATATTTGGGTGCCATCATTGAACATCTCAGCCAAACACCTTATGTTGAGTATATGCAACAAAATGTATTTGAACCGTTAGGGATGCAACGGACTACTATCGGTCGAAGTGAAGTTATCGCGGATGGAGACTATGCGCTCGGCTTTCAAAGTATTGGTGAGGAAGAAACGTGCTTAGATGATATTAGTCAAATTCTTGAAACACCTAGCATCCTACCTGCAGGTTCTGAGACCTGGTCAACCCCAACCGAACAGTTAAAAATGGCGGAGTTTTTACTCAACGGAAACTCTAATATCTTGTCAGAACAATTACGTTCAGAAATAACCAAACCTCAAGTAGATATTGAGTTTGCAGGATTACCGCAAAATTATGGTTACGGGATATATACCGATGAAGGTTTTATGTATGACGATTTATGGTATCCAGAGAAGGTATGGCATCATGCCGGCGGCACCTATGCGCATACCAGCGCATTTTGGATACTACCCGAAAAAGATATTGCTATTTCTATAATGAGTAGTGGGTACGCTAACGATTTTGCGAAAACTATGATCGCGGCTTTAAGTGCGGTGACAGATTTACCAACGCCACAAGCGGTTCCTTTTGCTCCGTCAGATCCTAACGAATATGCGAAACATGAAGGCAGTTACATTGCTGGTGCTCTAACCATTATAGTGAATCAAGAAAATGATAAATTGACGATCTCTATTCCAGAATTAGACGCCAATGCTATACCTTACGAAAACGCGCTTTATCCGGTCGGTGGCACAACTTTCGCCACTGCTATCGAGAATGAAGAAATATTGATTACTTTTTTGCCCGAAATTGAAGGTGGTGAATCCGTTTATTTAAGGCACCGAAATCTAGTTGGGATTAAAGTAGGCTATTGATAAATTCAGAGTAAGCTTTAAAGGTTTAGGATGCCAAATTCTAATTCTTTGGCCGGCTAGAGTAGATTGCATCATCGTTTTAGTTGTGCCATTGAATCGGGGCTGGGTGCCCCGTGAAGCGTTTTGAGTATTCGTGACAAGCTCTACTGGATCAACCTTAATCATTTTTTTGATTCGAATAATGCGCCTTAGCCGCTTCAATGGCGGGTTGAATAATCTCTAATGCGGTTTTATCACAAGGTGGTAATTCTGCATCGGAGGTTTTTAAGGGAGTTACTCTATTTCCCCATTTTATCAAACCAGCGCCACAAGTCAGACCTGCACCAAATGTCGCGGTGAGAATAGTCATGCCGGGTTTGATTCGGCCTTCTTCAAGCGCATCGCAAAGCGCTAAAGGAATGGTTGCCGCTGAAGTATTGCCATAGCGATCAACACACACCATAACGTTTTCCATATCAAAGTCCATGCGTTTTGCAAGGGTTTGAATGATTCGAACGTTGGCTTGATGAGGAACGAAAAAATCAATTTCGTTTTTATCAATACCTGTCTTTGCCAAAATGGCATCGCAGGCTTCATTCATGCCTTTAACTGCGTGCTTAAAAATATCTTGGCCTTTAAAATTCATTGAATAGTAATAATTTTTCAATTCTTCATGGGATTGATCCATTCCCATTCTTGGCATCTGAATCATATCTTGGGTATTAGGTACTAAGTTTAGTTTTGCATCGAGCAGACCGAGTTTTTCTTCGGTTGCTTGAATGACAACGGCACCACCGCCATCACCAAATAAAACTGAAGAATCGCGGCGTCCCCAATCCATTATGGTTGATGTTTTTTCTACCCCGATGACTAAAGCGGTTTTAATTGAGCCTGCTTTAATCATATCGGTAGCAACGTTGAGTGCATAAACAAAACTGGTACAGGCAGAGTTAAGATCAAACCCGGTCGCGTTGCTGGCACCGATCGCGTTAACGATGGTGCTAGCGCTATTTGGGATCATTTCATCGGGACTATTACTTCCGTAAACAACCAGGTCAATTTCTTTCGGGTCAATATCGGCACAAGCTATGGCACGATGACTGGCGACTTTAGCCATTTCGGAACCGGGAACATGGCTGATGTGGCGCTGTCTTATTCCTGTACGTGTGTAGATCCATTCGTCGGAAGTATCCATAAACGTCGCGAGATCAGCATTGGTCAAAATTGCGGGAGGAGCACATTTTCCCCAGCCAATTATTTCTGCATACATTGTCGTTACTCCACGTATTAATTTTTATAATAGATAGATCAATTCTAGCACTATCATGGTGCTCATGTATCGCTTGTCGAGATTGTACTCACCATATAAGTGCCTTTTTTTGCATAACTTAAAGCTAGGATTCAATAAAACAGCTACCCGATTCCAGCATGTTTACTTCAAAGGCTGAATCCAATTGAGTCGTTGAAAAAGGGTCGAAGCGAAATCTAAACTGGTGAACAAAGTCGTTGTCGCTAAATATTAAGTCTTCAGAATAGACCGGGTCGGGGAAAATACCTAGTAATACGCCTTGTTCATCAAATGAGAGTTCTGCCCCGACTAACAATTGTCCCGAAGCCGGAGATTTTACGCTGATCGGAAGACCATCGTGTGAAAACATTGCCATCCAAGTATTTTCACTTGTCTTGAGGAAGTAAATCGTTTGCAAATAACTTTGTGCGTAGATATCAAATGCTGTCAGTGATATGGATTGACTAAAGCTACTTTGTTGGTCGGGGTCGAAGCTCTCGATAGGTAAAATGCTAGCGCTCGACGGAAGGTTAACAGCTATAGTGTTGCTACAGGTAACGTCGTCTCGATCCTTCGAGTCTCTAGAACTGTTACACCCGCTCGTGCAGCAGAGTAAAGTGACTCCAACTAATAAAGGTAGATTACATTTCATGGGAATCTCCTTTCCACAATCTTGTTTAATTAATCGAATACTAATATTTTAAACAAACATTTTTTGGCTCAGTAAAAAATCGCATTGCTTCCAACCCACCTTCTCGACCTACACCCGATGATTTCATACCGCCAAAAGGTGTGCGCAGATCTCTAAGCAACCAGCTATTAATCCATACAATACCAAAATCGAGCTGCTTGGCCAAACGATGGCAGCGTGAAACGTCGCTACTCCAAATGGAAGTGGCAAGTCCGTACTCGGTGCCATTGGCATAGCCTAACACTTCTTGTTCGTTATCAAAGGGCTGAAGCGTGCAAACGGGTCCAAAGATTTCTTCCTGATTGACTCGGCAGTCGGCATTTAATCCCTCGATGATGGTGGGCTCTAAGAAATAGCCATTTTCACATCGACCTTCAAGCTTTACCTTGTTGCCACCCAACAAAATGCGACCGCCTTCTTGCTTAGCTAATTCAATATAGGAGTAGACTTTATCCAGATGAGCTTTTGAGACCAGAGCGCCATGTTGAGTTTCCTTATCGAGCGGATCACCAATTTTTAATTTTGAGACTTTCTCCACTAATGCTTTTTTGAATTCGTCATAAATGTTTCGTTCAACATAAATTCTCGAACCACACAAACAAATTTGCCCTTGGTTAGAAAAAGCCGAACGGGCGACTTCGCTAATTGTTGATTTCATTGTTTCCGGAGTACTGCAGGCATCAGCAAAAACCAGAGTTGGGTTTTTACCGCCCAGCTCTAATGAATATTTTTTTAACATAGGCGCAACTTTGCTGGCGATTGCTCGGCCAGTTGCACTACCGCCGGTAAAACTAATCGCCTTAATTTTTTTATGTGCAACCAAGGGGGCGCCAATTGATTGACCCGTGCCGTGCAAAATATTGATCACACCTTTTGGAATGCCGACTTGAATACAAAGTTTAGAAAATAAGTAAGCGGTCATTGGGGTAATCTCGGAGGGTTTTGCGATGACCACATTACCACTAGCTAATGCCGGTGCAATTTTCCAAGTGAATAAATACAGTGGTAAATTCCAAGGTGAAATACAACCGACAATGCCGACTGGTTGACGTAAAGTGTAATTGATTCCCACCGGGCCCATGTCATGAGACTCGCTTGCAAACTGGGTGCAGGCATTGGCAAAAAAACGTATATTGGCAGCACTGCGATAACTATCCACAGCTTTAGCAAATGAAATCGGCTTACCGTTATCGATGGCTTCTGCTTCGGCGAGCTCTTCACTTGCATTTTCTATCGCTTCCGCTAGCTTCATCAATAAGATAGAGCGTTGCTCTGCAGCCATGTTAGCCCACTCGGTTTTTGCTTGCGCGGCAGCATTAACAGCAAGCTCGAGATCATCGACATCCGACTCTGGCAACTTTGAATAAACACGCCCGGTCGCCGGTTCAACGTTTTCCAAATAACCATGATTGACTGGGTCAACTAATTCACCGTTGATATAGTTTTGAATTGTTTGCATCATTAGTCCTATCGTTCGCTATGCGTGCTGAGTAGCAAAAAATTTAGCTATAAACAGCTGGTTCGGCCTCCATCGACAGGGATGCTGACCCCGGTCACATAGCCCGCTGCCGGAGACGCAAGAAATGCGCAAACGTTGGCAAATTCTTCAGCTTCGCCAAAGCGACGTAGTGGAATAATAGATTTTTCTTGCTCTTCCATTTGCTCAATGCTTACGCCTTTTTTCGCCGCTTTATTTTTTATGATGGCTTCCAGTCTTACAGTATTGGTTGCTCCCGGTAGAACATTGTTAACCGTAATCCCAAAGGGGCCTAACTCATTCGACATGGTTTTCGCCCAACTAGCAACCGCACCGCGTACTGTGTTAGAAACACCGAGATTAGGAAGCGGTTGTTTAACACTGGTGGAGATAACATTGATAATTCTGCCGTAGTTGTGAGCTTTCATACCTTGAATAAGTTTTTGCGCAATTTGATGATTGTTAATTAAATGCTGATTAAATGCAGCGAGAAAATCACTCGCGTCGGCAGTATTGGCGGGACCCGGTGCCGGGCCGCCGGTATTGTTGATAAGAATTTGGAATTCGCTCACAAGGGTTAAGTGTTCATCAAGCGCTCTTGCCACTTCGTCCGGTTTACTGAAGTCAGCGCAAATCGCAAAATGCTGTTGCGAACCATTGTTGGCCAGTTCTGATTTGACTTGATTAAGTGTTTCAAGATTTCTCGCGAACAGAGTCACATTGGCGCCCATTTCTGCGAGTTGAACCGCAATGGCTTTGCCCATCCCTTGCGAGCTACCACAGACGAGTGCGTTTTTATTTTCTAAATTTAAATTCATTGATTTATCCTATTCTTATTAGAACCAATTGGGTTGCATGTTTAAGCAAGTTTCGTCGAGCGTTTTCAGTAACGCAGCATCATGTTCGATTTTAGGTAATTCCCAGCGCATAAAATATTGCGCTGCTTGAATTTTACCCTGATAAAAATCCGATTCGGTTGGGTCAGTGGCTTTGTTTAATTCACTTTCTGCGACAATCGCCTGACGGAGCCACATCCAAGCAAAGGTGAGTTTTCCAAATAGTGACAGATAGCATTCAGCATTAGCGAGGGCTTTTTCCGGGCCGCTGTTTTTCATTTCAATCCCGATTGACTTTGTTACATCCCCACAAACTTTAAGTGCCTTTCCGAGTTGTTGTCCTAACTCTCGGGCGCGTTTAAACTGATTAGCATTTTCGATGTCATTTAAAATTCGTTCAGACAGTAGATTGATTGCTTGACCTTGATGTGACCATACTTTTCTTCCCAGCAAATCGAGCGCCTGAATTCCATTGGTTCCTTCATGGATTGGGTTTAAACGATTATCTCGATAGCATTGCTCGACAGGGTATTCATTGGTGTACCCCGCGCCCCCTAAAACTTGAATAGCTAGCTCGTTGGCTTTGAGTCCGTATTCGGAGTTAGTCGCTTTAACCACGGGCATTAATAAGTCGAGTAACTTTAATGCTTCTTGTTGCTCCTCGCCGCTGAGAGTTTCCGCATCATCCACTAAGCCAGCGGAATAAAAGCATAATGCCATACCACCTTCGACAAAGGATTTTTGTGCGAGCAGCATGCGTCTTACGTCGGCATGCTCAATAATATTAATTTGCGGTGTGTTTGGATCTTTTTCACTAGGGTTACGTCCTTGCGGTCGCTCTTTGGCGTAGTTAAGAGACTCTAAATATCCACGATAACCAATCATTGCTGCGCCAAAACCCACTGATAGTCGTGCTTCATTCATCATCTGAAACATGTATCTTAATCCCTGGTGAGGTTCACCCACTAGATAACCAATACAATCGTCTTTTTCACCAAAACTAAGAACGGTTGAAGTGGTTCCGCGATAACCCATCTTATGAAATAGTCCCGATAGATTAACGTCATTAGATTCACCGGGTTTGCCTGCCGCGTCTAAGCGAAATTTTGGCACAATAAAAAGTGAAATACCCTTAACGCCGGCCGGTGCGTCTTTGATTTTTGCTAAGACTAAGTGCACGATATTATCAGTCAGCTGATGGTCACCGCCCGAGATATAGATTTTTTGTCCTTTTATATTGTAATTGCCGTCGTCGCGCGGGGTTGCTTGGGTAATAATATCGGATAAAGATGAGCCAGCGCTCGGCTCGGTCAAGGCCATTGTGCCGGAAAAGTCACCGGTTAACATTGGCGGCAGAAAATCAGCTTTTTGTTGTTCACTGCCAAAAGTGCGAATTAAGTTTGCGGCGCCGGTAGTAAGAAAGCCGTAGCCCGTTGTTGATGGGTTTGCTGAAGTAAAATAGCCGGATGCAGCTAAGGTAATTAAAAAGGGCAGTTGCATACCACCAAGTTCGTAGTCCATACCTCCGGCAATAAAACCTGCTTGTCGAAAAGCATCGAAAGCCGATTTTACTTCTGGGATCATTTCAACTTTGCCATCGACAAACTTGGGTTCGTTTTGATCTGCAAGATGGTTGTGCGGAAGGAAATGTTTGGAGGCAATTTTTTCAGCGGTTTGTAAAACCGCGTCAAAGGTTTGTTTGCTGTGCTCGGAAAATTTTTCCCGGGTAAAAAGCGAGTCAATGTCAAAAAGCTGGTAGAGTTGAAACTCCAAATCTCGATTATTCATCAGTTGGTTCATTCAATCTCCTTGATTTTGAAATTAATATTAAATTGGGGGATTTGTTATTTAATTTATTGTTGACTTTTAACCGCGCAATTTGAATTAGCTTTCTCGCTCGATTTGTTCAATGATTCCGGCTGCATTTAACTGGCACTTAGCAATTAAGTCTTCGGGATCGCCGTGCTCAATAAAGACGTCCTTAATACCCAAATGTTGAATCGGGATATTAATGTCGGCTCTTGCTAAGAATTCACTGACCGCACTGCCTGCACCACCGGCAATTGCGTTTTCTTCAACGGTGACTAGCCGCTCGTGAGATTGACTTAGCTGTGTGATCAATGCTTCATCTAAGGGTTTAACAAAACGCATATCAACCACGGTTGCATCTAACGTGTCAGCCGCCTTTAACGCATGATGTAACATGCTGCCAAAAGCAAGGATTGCGATCTTACTGCCTTCGCGGCAGACATTTGCTTTGCCAATTTCTAGCGCTTGTAAATCATCGCCTGCTTCAATTCCTGTACCTGAGCCGCGAGGATATCGGACCGCTGCACAACCTGGGTAATTGTAACCTGTGGTTAGCATTAAACGACATTCTCGTTCATCACTGGGTGCCATAATAATAATGTTGGGGATGCATCGAAGATAACTCAGATCAAAGCTGCCGTGATGAGTTGCGCCATCACCACCGACTAAGCCGCTGCGATCAATAGCAAATAGCACATCGAGCTTTTGTAAGGCGACATCGTGGATTAGCTGATCATAGCCACGTTGCAAAAAGGAGCTATAGATGGCGCAAACTGGTTTGGCGCCTTCGCAAGCCATTCCTGCCGCTAAAGTGACCGCATGTTGTTCGGCAATACCAACGTCAAAATAGCGATCTCTATATTCGCGAGAGAAAGCGATTAAATCAGAACCTTCTCGCATGGCGGGTGTAATACCCATTAGTTTTTCATCTGCTTTGGCCATGTCACAAAGCCAACGTCCAAATATATTTGAATAAGTGACTTTCTTTTTTATTTTTGGAAGCTGAGTTTGTTTGGGATCAAAAATAGGCACAGCATGATACGCGATGGGATCGCGTTCAGCCGGGGCAAATCCTTTTCCTTTGGTGGTCACCACATGTAGTAATTGAGGCCCAGATAATTTTTTAATATTTCCAATAGTGGTCAGTAGGGTTGGCAAGTCATGGCCATCAATTGGGCCAATGTAATTAAAACCAAGTTCCTCAAAAAGGGTCCCGGGTAAAACCATGCCTTTCATATGCTCTTCGACACGGTGCGCCCAGTTAGATATTTTGGGCATGTTTTGCAAAACTTTTTTACCGCCTTCTTTGATGCTGGAATAAAATTTGCCCGAGAGTACTTTGGCCAAGTAATTATTAAGTCCACCAACATTTTCCGAGATAGACATATCATTGTCATTCAAAATAACTGTCAGATTGACGTCAAGATCGGCGGCATGATTCAAAGCTTCAAAGGCCATTCCGGCGGTCATTGCGCCATCGCCGATGACCGCGACAAACCGGCGATCATCGCCACGCGCCTTCGCGGCAACAGCCATTCCAAGCGCGGCACTAATCGAGGTGCTTGAGTGACCTACACCAAATGCATCGTACTGACTTTCAAAGCGACTAGGGAAAGGGTGTAATCCGTTGGTTTGACGAATTGATCGAAGGTTGTCTTTGCGGCCGGTTAAAACTTTGTGGGGGTAGGCTTGGTGGCCAACATCCCAAATTAGTTTGTCTGTCGGTGTGTCAAACAGGTAGTGCAAAGCGACTGTGAGCTCAACTGTGCCTAAGCCCGCCGCAAAATGCCCGCCGCAGTGGGCTATGCTATTAATCAAAAATTCTCGTAATTCATCGTTTAATGGTTGTAGTTGATCAACTTCCAATAGACGCAAATCCTCAGGCTTATCAATTTTGCTGAGTAACGGATATATTTTTGGGTCACATAACATTATCGTTGGTTTCGCTCTGTTAATTTTTTAAACTAGAAATCGATGAGCGACTTCTAGTTAGAATTTAGTTGTTTCTAGTTAGAATAAAATGGGCAAAACTGGCTAGCTTTTCACTGTTAAGTGGAATGCGCTCTAGTGCTTCAAGGGCACGATCAACTAATTCTGCTGCTCTTTGTTTTGCGCCGTCCATTCCCAGCAAGGAGGGAAAGGTCAGCTTGTTTTTTTCTAAATCGGAACCCTGCGGTTTACCAAGGGTTGCCGTATCACCTTCGATGTCGAGAATGTCATCTCTAATTTGGAAAGCCAGCCCTAAACAATTGCTGTAAGTGTCTAGCTGAGTCAAAATCACCTGATCTTGGCAATCGCTTGCAATAAACCCTAACCTAACCGATGCATTGATCAGCGCACCGGTTTTCATGCGATGCATTGATTCTAGCGTGTTTAAGTCGCTGGTTGAATCGGTCATCAGCAAATCAATGGCTTGCCCGCCACCCATGCCCAATGAGCCACTAGCGCGAGTCAGCTCATTAAGCATCATCAATTTTTGATGATCACTCAAGCTGCATTGAGCCGTCGGTGTTGCTCGACTTAATAGCTCAAAAGCCAAGGTTTGCAGCGCATCACCTGCTAGCACCGCGGTGGCTTCATCAAATTTTATATGGCAAGTGGGAATACCTCGCCTTAAATCATCGTCATCCATGCAAGGTAAGTCATCATGGATTAATGAATAGGCATGAATTAGCTCGACCGACACCGCCGCGAGATCTAAATTATTAGACTCTGCCGCCAGCATTTCTCCCGTGGCAAAGACTAAAGCCGGTCTTACTCGTTTTCCCGGGTTGAGTGCTGAATATCGCATCGCCTGATGTAAACGCATTGGTTCACAATCTTCGGCGGGCAACAAATCTTCGAGTAAGCGATTGGTGCGAACTTGTACTTCGCTCAGAAATTCTGGGTGTGACATGGTCTAAAGCTACTCGAATTCTTCCAGCGACTCACCGTCGTCACTGAGTATCATAACCTTTTGCTCAGCTTCACTTAGAATCGTTTGGCATTCTTTAGTGAGTTTTACGCCTTTTTCAAATTGGCTAAGGGACTCATCTAAAGACAGATCGCCTTTTTCGAGATGCTCAACAATTTCTTCAAGCGCTGCAATTTGCGCTTCAAAAGATGGTTTCTTCTTACTGTTCATACACGCGACCAAAACTATTCTGATACGGACCTAAATTTAATGGCTTATTGTCTCGCATTTTTGCTTTGAAAGGAATTCTTTGCTGTTTTTTATCAAGAATTTCCTGAGCTGACTGGAATTGTTTGAAATCTTGCCTATTCTTTGTTTAAGGCAATAAAAAGATTGATTGAATAAGGCGCAATGGTGTCTTTTTAACAGGGGTAATTAAGCTTGGATTTAGGAACTCTGGTAGGTCTGCTTGGTGCGATTGCAATGGTGGTCATGGCAATGGTGTTGGGTGGCTCTATTGTTACGTTTATTGATGCTCCCTCTATATTAATTGTAGTAGTGGGTACTCACTTTGTTGTGATGATGACTTATAGTTTAGCTGATTTTCTTGGTGCCGCAAAAGCGGGCATGAAGGTGTTGACCTTTAAAGCCATGGACAATGAAGAATTAATCACTCAAATCGTTGAGCTTGCAGACATGGCCCGAAAGAGCGGCTTGTTAGCCTTAGAAGGGGCAACGATCGAGCAAGATTTCCTTAAAAAAGGTATTGGCCTGTTAGTCGATGGGCATGATGGTGAAGTGGTTCGTGGTATTTTGGAAAAAGATGTTCGAATGGCCTCTCAGCGCCATAGTTTGGCGGGTGGGGTGTTTAAAACCATGGCCGATGTTGCTCCCGCAATGGGTATGATCGGTACTTTGATTGGCTTAGTGGCCATGCTATCTAACATGGATGACCCTAAATCCATCGGTCCGGCGATGGCGGTTGCGTTATTAACCACTTTATATGGTGCAATAATGGCCAATATGGTCGGTATTCCAATCAGTGACAAGCTAGCCCTTCGCGATAAAGAAGAAACCATGTCTAAAACCCTAATGATCGACGGTTTGCTGGGTATTCAAGCCGGACAGAATCCTCGCGTTATTGAACAAGTACTCCACGGTTATCTTGCAGAAGGTAAGCGTCCAACGGCAGAAGACTAAGTCATGAGTGACGAAGCTGAATGCGACTGTCCCCCCGAGGGACTTCCAGCATACATGGGAACATTCGCCGATTTAATGGCGTTGTTAATGTGTTTCTTTGTGTTGCTGTTGTCATTTGCTGAAATGGATGTTTTAAAATTCAAACAGATTGCCGGCTCAATGAAGTTTGCTTTTGGGGTGCAAAACAAAGTGAGAGTGCGCGATATTCCCAAAGGCACCAGTATTATCGCCAAAGAGTTTTCTCCTGGTAAACCACAACCAACCGTGATCGAAGCGGTTATGCAACAAACCGTTGATATTACTAAAGAAACTATTGAGTTTGATGAGCCGGATGAGGATGACCCAGATGAAGGCGAAGGCGTTGAAAAAGACAAGGGGATTGGCCCACAAGATAATGATGCGACTTCAAAAGAAGAAAAAAGTGACGCGGAGATCATTAAGGAAGCTCAACAGGCGGCCAAAGCGGCTGAGGAAGCCGCGGCTAACGCGGAAGCTTTAGCGCAAGAAATTGCGTTAAAAATGTCAGAAGAAATATCAGATGGTCAAGTTGAACTGTTGGCCAAAGGCGCATACGTGGTTATTCGAATTCGGGAAAAAGGATCCTTCGCGTCAGCCTCCGATACCATTGAGAACGAATTCATTCCGGTAGTGCGCAAAATAGAAGATATTCTGGCCGAGACTGATGGCGAGATTAGAGTCGCGGGGCACACTGATAATTTACCGATTGAAAATGAATACTTTAAATCGAATTGGGAGCTTTCAGGTGGTCGTGCCGGCTCTGTGACCCGAGAATTACTTAGAAGTGGTCGACTTAAAAAAGAGCGATTTGTGATTACTGGTTACGCTGATACTAAACCTATTGCAGACAACTCGACAGCAGAAGGTCGAGCAACTAATCGTCGAGTTGAAGTGATCATTGTTCAAGGCGAGCAGCCTGAAGGTGACGTGGTCGGTGTTGGGTTAGAGGCTCCGGTTGAAGGTGAGTAGCCTTAGGCTGCTAATTTTCCAAAGGGGACTTGCTTGTTGTTCTCTTTTAAAGAACCAAACTCAAGGTCAATGCATCGTCTGCGCTCAGCAACCTATTTAGTACCTTTTCTTTGTCAAGGTCGAAGGCGTTTCGCGCTGAAAATAACTAGTTGTTTGCCTGTTGAAAGTTAGTTCAAGCCTGAAAGGTCCTAATTCACTGGAAGCGAGTCAACGGAAGAAAAGAGCTCGTTGGCGCTCATTTACTTTTCTTGTCTACCCGCTACTTCATGAGTTTCACCATTCCGTTATAAGCCGCTAGACGGGTATATCTTCGGCAAAGTCATTCACTTC
This sequence comes from Kangiellaceae bacterium, assembly GCA_965230525.1. GTDB lineage: Bacteria > Pseudomonadota > Gammaproteobacteria > Enterobacterales > Kangiellaceae. The sequence goes on along the minus strand of OZ246008.1, from coordinate 188,721 downwards.
ACCGATTACGTGTGATAAATGAACGTTCGAAGTAAGGAGCAATGGGATGGGCTTCTCAGACGAACAGGTGGTGGGCGTTCCCTAGAACCAAAAGGCAAACATTAGGTCAATTTCGGTCGCCCAGTGCGCAACGTAAAGGGCATTTTTGCGTTCTTTCGCCTAAAAGCGCCTACTGTTGGTGTTGCCAGACAAATGGATGTCGCCGGAAAGCTTTAGCGCTGCGAAACGCTTTTGAGTTAAAAAAGCAAAAAATGTAGGCTTCTGCTATTGATAATTAATTGTAGTCCACCCAACTAACGAGTCGAAAGTAGACCAGACTAGTTCCCCTTATCAATTTTCCATTGCTTGACAGCACTAAAGTCAAAAATCCATTCTTTGAATTTATCACCGCGTTGTTCAACTGGCATACCGTCTCGAATCCAGCGCTCAATACTAGTAATGGTTACATCCATTAGGCTGGCTAGAGTGTCTTTACCTACGATTTGATCATTACTGGTGAAAACTCTCGAATCATCAACAATGGACTTAGTGTGTCGTCTTTTAGCCTGACGCAAATAATTTGAACTTCTCATAATCGCGCTCTCTTTTTGTTACTACTCATTTAACTATAGATGAGAATCAGGCGGTAAAAGTTGCAAAAAGTATTGAATTTTATCTCAAGTTAAATGTTACTAAATTTTAAGCAGAAGCTTATCAGCCGCGTAGTACCACAGTTGATTGATGCAAGAAGCCAATTGTTTCATTTTTTTCAATTTTTCTAAGTCAATGATTATATTGACTTTATTACTATATTTATTAAGAAAGCGTTTTTCTTGCTGGCTATCCATCTGACATGCAGATATTAAGTTCGCCAACTCAAAATAGCGATCGGAAAAGCCGCAGTATTCCCAATCAATTATTTTTAATTTTTGATCCGCGGACCATAAAATATTATTAAAACTTAAATCATTATGGCAAAAAGTACTAGCCAAGAAATCGGGAATGAATTGCGCCGCTTGCTCGGTAATGGTGTTAATCGCATCGCAGTGAGAGGGTTTGTGATGTAAGGCTTGCTGTTGATAGCGTGCAATATATTCTTGAATATTTATCTTGGGGAGTTGATTAACAGCGCGATCAGCTAAATCATCTTGCTCTGGGGGCGCATCTATTTGCAACTGATGAAGCTGACATAAAAATTCGATCAGTGATTCGGTAAATAGATTATGTCCAATCTCAGGGTGTTGTTTTCCGGTATTTTCGAACCAACGATCGATTTTTAAATAGCTAGTTTCGTATAAACACTCGACAAGCCATGGGGTGATCGCGTTGAGTTGCGCTAGTTTAGTGTAGAGGGATTTAATATTAAGCTGCGGCTGGAGCCTAGTGTTTTGTTGACTATAGATTTGTACAAAAAATTTTTTCTGGCCAAACGATAATTGGTAATTAGTATGTGACTCACCACCGGGTACTAACTTCCATAGCTTAGCATTGTATATGTCTGGAGGGTTAGTGGTGTCGTATTCTTGTTTTTTTGGTTGCGAGAAAAAATAAACCAAGTCGCTCCATGCGTAAAAAGTATGCAGCCACCAATCAGGCGGGTTTAGCGACTTGTTGTTCATAATGTTTTTTCCAAGATAGCCAACCATAAACTGATAATACTAAATAGATTAGTAAAAGCACGGTAGTCAGTGCAAATCCTTTTGTCAGGTAAATGTAAACGGATGTTGAGTTGATAACCATCCAATAAAACCAATTTTCAAGGACTTTTTTTGCGACTAAATAGGTCGTAAAAACTGCGAACCAAGTGGTAAATGAGTCAAGCAGCGGCATTGCTTGTTGGGTGTGTTGACCCAACATATAAGTAGACAGCGCGACAACTAGCAAAAGCGCTGCAATCCAAAGTAAATGACTTTTGATTGACCACCTAATAATTGGTTTTACTGTTTCATTCGGCTTTTTGTTGTACCACTGTGTCCAGCCGTAAACTGCCATAACCATGTAATAAATATTGAGTATAGACTCCATATATAAATTAACATCGAAAAACAAAACCATATAAATGGCAGTACTTATGAGCGCTGCCGGCCAGCACCACAGGCTTTCTCTGATTGCCAGCAGCAAATAGGCTAACGCTAATATCACCGCAAGCCACTCCCATTGAGAAGTGGCTTGCAGATCGCTAATAAATTTTTCGAAAAAGTCTGTCATGTTAATTCACGTATCGATCTTGGTGCATTGCTCTTGTTTTGAGCTCTCGGTTTTAGCGCTCGGTTAGATTATGCAACTATGCTTCGGGTGAGACATCACTATTCAAAATCTTTGCAACAAATACTTGCTTACCGTATTGCTCAAATGAATAACTGACAATCTCTTTAAGCACCGACATAACATTATCGAGCTCGCCAAAAATTTGGGTACTCATTGTGTTCGTCAGACAGTTGACTCGTTCATCACTATTTAGTCGCTCAACAATATCCTGAATGATCGGTAGGAATTTATCATCCAGTGGATACAAACTTAGTTCAACAGAAATATTCACAATAAAACTCCTTAATAAAATTCTTTAACTAATGAAATGCCAATGATTCTTGGCGCTGCAAATTGATAGTAGGGTTCTGTTTCATAAAATTTTCGAGGATCGTTCCCAAAGCTACCAAATGCTCTGGTTTGAATATCTTCATCGGTCACATTGTTAGCATAGAGTTTAACGCTCCAATCATCTTGCTGATAAGTTAGTCTTAAATTGATTAACTCATAGCCTGACGATTTTTCTTCATGGCGATCGGAAAAGAAAAATTCGCTTTTGCCTTCAAGCTCGGTATTGAACGTCCAGTGATCAGATAAATAAAAGTCAGCACCTAAAGTAAATTGATGCTCAGGTGTATGTGCAAATGCTCTGCCATCCAGATCAAATGGAACGGGTGGAATGCTTTCGAGGTCTGCATCAGCATGGGTGTAATTCAAGTAGTCATCAAACTGGCTTTTAATTAAACCTAAGGTTGAATAAAGGCTAACTGAATCACTAACATACCAAGTTGACTCCACTTCAAGGCCATAGCTACTTCCTGATGTTGCATTGGTAATTTGATCGGTAAAGTCGCAGGGGCATTCGCCACCTTGCTGAACTAACAATCCACTATCAATCGAACGAACGATCGATTGTTTGGTTTGGATATCTTCTCTGTCTTGGTAAAAAACGGAAGCTTGTAAAACTAGTTGGCTTTCTAAAAACGTTCCCTTGATTCCCGCTTCATAATTCCACATAAATTCCGTATCAAATTCGCGCTCGTTTACAGCAAGAGCCGCATCAGTATTAAAGCCACCGGCTTTGTAGCCTCGCGAAATTAATGCATACAACATACGGTTTTCGTTATATTGATACTCTAGTGCTAGCTTACCACCCCATAAGTCTTCTTTGGGATCAAACGCGGCGGCATTGCTGTCGATATAGTCGGCTTTGCGCTGCTCAAATCGAACCCCGGTGGTTAAGTTGATGGTATCGCTGAGCGGTGTAATCACTTGCCCATAAATTGCAGTATTTTTGGTATCAAACTGACTGAAAAAATCGCTTGCTGCGTAGGTATATTGTCGTTGTAAATCGACACTTTGATTACGGTGATAAAACCCCAACACCCAATTTAACTGATCACTCGCGTGAGACGAATGAAGTTTTAGGTCTAGGCTTTGATTGGTATTTTCTCGCAGGTAATTATCAAATGATGAATACCACCAATCAAATCCCCAGTCGGCTGAATCGCAGGGTGTGCCATCACAGATCCCTGTGTGGCTCCAATCTTCATCGTAACCGTATTCTAAATCTGAATCAGCGAAACTTAGGTTTGTTTCAAGCCAGAACTCCTGATTGAGTGTCCAGTCAAGGTTAAATGCCAGTGCCTTTGTTTTTTGCCGATCATGGCCAGGCTGATCTGAATAAGTGTCTCGGGTAGAATCTAAACTAAATGCATCGTAACCATTATCGATATCGGCGTAGAATAGACTTGTGGTTAACTTAACATCGTCGTTAGATTGCCAAACAAATTTGCCACGAAAACTTAATTCGTCAAGGTTATTGGTGTCATTGCGATTTAGAAAAATATTTTTCATATAGCCGTCGCTTTGAAATTGTTTAACGGCAAACCGGTAACCTAACTGATCGGTTGCACTGCCACTGACTACCGCCGCCACTTCTTGGCCCGAGAAGGATTCGAAAGAGGCAGAAAGCTGACTGTAAAAACTATCGGTTGGATTATTAGAAACCAAATTGATTAAGCCAGCGAGGCCATTTGCACCATACAAAGTACCTTGTGGGCCACGTAAAACTTCAACTTGTTGTAAGTCGAGGGTGGTTGCAGCTGTTGATATACCGGTTAAGTCGATGCCGTCTAATACTACGCCAACAGAAGGGTTGACAGGATCAACAAACTCACTTCGTTCACCAACACCTCGAATTTGTATAAATCGTCCGCGTGATGCACCGGTAGAAAAGTTGACGTTGGGTGCTAAATTCAATAAGTCAGTGAGTTGATTAGCATTGCGCTTTTCAATATTTAATTGACTAATTACGGTAACACTACTGGGAAGTTCTAACACATTGGTGTCTTGTAATTCCGCGGTAACAATTAATATTTCACCTTGCTGCTCAGCGGAGTCATTTGATGCTTCTGCTTTGGCAAAATTTGGCAGAGCCAAATTGAGTAAGCTTAGGGTTGCAATTGCCGAACATTTTAACGACAGTTGTAAAACTTTGGTTTTCACTGGGTTGATCTCCAATACTGCTTTAGTGATCTTTACTAAAGACTCTCAAATGGAGATCCGGTAAGACGGTGGTCAAGAAGGAAATGTTTGAGTCTCACATAGCCGAGTCAATTAGGGCTTTCAAAAAACTCACAACGCGAGTGAATAAACATTTCCACCTGTCCCTACGCCGGCACTAACCGGATCAGGTTCAAAGGGTACAAATCTCAGGTCAATGTCAAACAACAGTGACCGCCCCTCAGGTTGAGCGCGGATTATAGGGTAAATTGAGTGGCTTAGCAAAGAAGTGAAAGTGATTATCTGATCACTTGATCAACTTTTTGTTTTACTGCGTCGACACTAATCAGATCCATGAGGTTCTCACCTTTCACCCGTTTTCCCCAACGATTTGCTTCAACGGATTTGCCAGTTTGTTGCATTAATAAGTCGGCATAAACTGACACCACCAATGCTTGAGAATTGTAGGGGCCGGTGCGTGCGGGGTTGCTGTGCGCATAAAGTCCGACCACCGGTGTGTTCACACTTGAGGCCATGTGGGCTGGACCAGAGTCTGGTGCGAGCACTAAACGGGCACTGGCTAACAGTGCCAATAACTGTGGTAAATTTGTTTTGCCGATTAGATTGATCACCTTGCAACTAGCAATTTGGGCTATTTCTTTGCCAAGGCGTTTCTCCATGTCCGACGGTCCACCCGAAAGTACAACCGCCAATCCTTGACTGGCGACATAATCTGCTATTTCAGCATATCGCTGGCTAGACCAATTACGTTCAGCTTTGCTGGCCGCAGGCGAAATCACAAAATAATTATCGGTGTTAATTTGTTGCTGTGACCAAGCCATGTCGGCTTCGGCAATCGGCATATTCCAAACGGGTTTCCCTAACTCTACCGCGCCAATGGCTTGAGCAAACCCCCAAAAGCCCTCGGCGACGTGGGCTTGTCGTTGAGCTGATATTTTTTGATTGGTAAATAACCATTGACCTTCTTTGGCTCGAAGGGAGTCGAACCCCCATTTATTTTCAGCTGCGATACAAAGGGTTACTAAGCTGGCTCGCAGCGCAACTTGCATGTGCAATAGATGATCAAACTTTCGACCTTTTAAGCGCTTAAAGAGATCACGATAAGCTTTTATCCCATTGCTTTTATCAAAAATAATAAATTCAATGTTGGGTAAATTGACTAACAATTGCGCCTCAACTTTGCCAATCACCCAAGTCAGTTTGCAATTCGGCCATTTCGCTTGGATTGCCTGTACAGTTGCCACCGCGTGACAAACATCGCCGATCGCGGAAAGTCTTACAACACAAATTGAGGAAGGTGCCGAAGCAAGATGGTTGACCATTAAAGAATAGCTCGTTTAGTATCAGCTGGTTTAGTTTCAGGCGCAGAAAATGCCGTGTTTGCTAGCCGCATTCTAATAGATTCAAGCCTATCTTGCTAGCGAGGGGGCAGGGGGGGCAGGGACAAATTTTTGATTAAGCACTTGGAGTCACAGCCAAGCTCAGGTGTGGGTCACGAATAAGTGAGTCAGTTTCATCTGCCTTTAAAGGTTTTGCAAGGTAAAAACCTTGCCCAAGATGACATCCCATTTCGACCAATACGGATAATTGACGCGGAGACTCAACCCCTTCAGCCACCAATTCAATATCTAATGTTTCCGCTAGCGCTATTATGATGCTAATGATTGGGTAATTGTTTCTACCGCTACCCAAGTTAGAAACAAAAGAGCGATCGATTTTTATCACATCAAACGGAAGTTGATGAATATAGCTGAGTGACGAATATCCTGTACCAAAATCATCGAGGGATGTTTTTACACCGAGTTGATTGAGTTGATGAAACATATTGCGAGCTTTAGCGACATTTGTCATCAATATTCGCTCTGTGAGTTCAACCACTAGAGTGCCTTTTGCAATATTAAATTGTTGAATAATGTCAGAGATTTCGTCGACTAAATGAGAGTCAATAAAGCGCTGAGCTGAGATGTTAATACTGATATAAAATTTTTCTTTAGAAATTAATCGCCAGCGAATAATTTGTTCGGCAATGTTGGCTAGCAGTTGACTATCGATTGCTCTCATCAGGTCATGTTGTTCGGCGAGATGAATAAAATCATCAGGTTCTATAATGCCTTTGTCTGGATGAACCCATCGCATCAGCGCTTCAAATCCAACCACTTTATGATTCACTAAATCAACAATGGGTTGATAGTAGAATGTCATTTGCTTTTGCGCAATTGCTTCGCGCAACTCCTGCAATAAAGTGCGTTCCTTTAGCACCGATTGATGCAGTTTTTCTTCGTAAAGTTGAATATTATTTTTGCCGCGGCTCTTCGCATGATACATCGCATGGTCCGCATTTTTGAGCAGATCTTCGAAGTGACTCACATTTTTATCTAATAAACAAATGCCGATACTAATAGAGCAAGTGATTAAATTATTGGCGCTCTCAATGGGATGTTCCATTGCGGTAAGTATTCGTTGAGAAATAGTTAGCACCAGAGCATCGTCTTCTATATCTTCTAGCAAAATCGCATACTCATCACCACCGAGTCGTGCCAAAGTGTCAGAGCTTCGCAATTGATTTTGCATTCTTACCGCGGCTTCTTTAAGAATATCATCACCGGCTTGATGGCCGAAATTATCATTAATGGCTTTAAAGTCATCGAAATCGATAAATAAGACTGCCAAGTCAGCTTTTTTCGCGCGACTAGCTCTTAAAAAAGCGTGTTCAAGACGATCCAAAAATAGCGAACGGTTTGTTAGGCCGGTGACCGAATCATGAAGCGCTTGAAAGTGAAGTTTTTGTTGTCTTAATCGCTTATCGATTGATGTACTAATATGCTGTGCTAAAAAGGTCAGGAAGTGTTCGTTGTCTTTATCAAAAATAATATTGGGGTCATAGCTTTGTAACGCAATGGCACCTTGAGTTTCGTTATCGATTATAAATGGAACAGCTAGCCAACTATGAACGTCGGGGCCTTTTGCGCTGCTGGTGGCGCGTTTTCTTCGCTGTTGTAATTCGCTGTAGTTGGCGATTCTAGATTGTTGATTGCTGATCACCTCAGCCACTAATGTTTCTGGCATTTTGGTATGATCAATATTGGCATCAAATTCACCGCCTTGTTGTTGATCGTAGAGGTAAGGACAGGAATATTGTTTACTTGTCTTGTCATAAAGAACCACAAAAAAGCTATGAGTGGCGACTTGCTTTTCGATGATCTTATGCAGCCCAAGGTAAAAATCTTCAATTGAACTCGAGTTATAACTTAGTTCAGAGATCAGCAGTAAGGTATCGGATAAGTTTTTCGCTTTATTAATGGTGTAGTTGGTTTTTTCAAGTGTTTCTATAGCCGAATTAAAACTGATCTTAGAGGCAATAATCCCACCAAGAATTTCCAAGTATCGACAATGGAACTCGTTAAAAAAATTAGCATCTGGGTGTTCCGAGTCGATCACGCCAAGAACTTGATTGTGATGCTGAATTGGTACTGCAAGTTCCGATAATCTCGACTCATCGTCCACTATATAGCTTTGTTCTTGACGGGTGTCGGGGATTAATAGGCTTTTTCTCTGCTGTGCGGCTTGGCCAACTACACCCTCACCAAAGTCCAACGACAGGGAATTAACAACTTGTCGCTGTTGCGGATTTTTCGGACCGTATGCGGCAACTTGAACAAGCTTTTGACTACTTGGATCGACTAAGTAAACCACACAGTCAACAAATCCCAATGACTTAATGGTATGTTGAGCTAAGTGCCAACAGGCATCTTCAATGGAATCGATTTGATTAACATGATCAACAAAGTCCAATAGCGCTTCTAACGCGACTTTGCTTTGTTTTGAATCAATATCAAATTTTCTCATGTTGAATGGGGTGCATGGCAATGTAAGTTCATAACAATCGAAGTTAATAAAAACCGAAGTCCATAAAAACCGAAGTCCATAAAAATCGAAGTTGATGACTTATTACTGGCGGCTTTTGATTAATCGATTTATTGTTTAGTCAACACCAGTGTGAATTGGAATTAAAAAATTTCCACGGTTACCCTTAAATATAGACTTGATTTGCTCAATTTGAGGACTTTTTATGATTTTTAATCAAACACAGGTAGATGTAATTTCGGATTTCTCAGGTAAAATGGCAGCAACCGCTTTGTCAACTTGTGAATAACCGATTGAATATAGACATCATAAAACTCGACACCTGTGTGTTGCTCCAGCCGAGTAACGCCGATGAGGTTAGTACAAAGCTAGTGTCTGACTGGTTTGAACCTGCCTTTTGGCATTCAAATGACTTAGTTGTAGGTCAGTCGAGCGGCAGAAACACGACCTGGTTTGTTCGCCCTACAGGCCAGCAGTTTGACTCGATGACAAGCGAAAGTGATTGGGTGTTGAGGCATTACTATCGAGGTGGCCTAGTCGCCAAAGTAACGCGGGATAAATTTTTGTATACCGGATTGAAAAAAACTAGACCCTACAAAGAGCTAAGTCTGCTCGAAAAAATGCGACAGTTGGCGTTGCCTGTTCCTAAAACGATTGGCGCAAGAGTTAGGCGGCAAGGCATAGGCTACACAGCTGACTTATTGATGGAAAAAATTATAGCAAATGATTTAGTTAAATTACTCAGCGAGGGCAAGCTATGTGCAGAAACGTGGCAAGTCATTGGCAAAACCATTGGTAAATTTCATCAGCACGGCATCTATCACGCTGATTTAAATTCTCATAACATCATGCTTGATGCTGACAATAAAGTTTGGCTAATTGATTTTGACCAATGCAAACAACAACCGCCAGCGTCGCAGTGGTGGATCAGTAACTTGCAGCGACTTAAGCGATCCTTCGAAAAAGAAAAAACACTCAATCAAAACAACTCATATGATGAAAAGGGTTGGCAGCATCTACTTACTGGTTACCAACAAGTTAACCCGATTCAAGTGAGCGCACTTTAAAAATAGCCTTTAAGGTTTTGCGAAGAAGCCGGCTAGCGACTTGGATATTTTTTCGGCGCTGCCGCGGTTTTCTTTGAATACCTGTTGACTAAGCATCTTAATTTTTTGCAACTTGGTTTGGTTTGAAAGGCATGAAACGATGTAGTCAGCTAACTGCTGCGCAGAATCGACTTGAGTCAGCAAATCATGGGATTGTAGAATCTCGCAAACATCCGAAAAATTGTAACAACTCGAACCCATCGCGACTGGAATGCCGCACACCGCAGGCTCTAACGGGTTGTGACCGCCTCGCGGGATCAAGCTCCCACCGACAAATGCGACATCGGCAGCGCCGCAGAGCAATAACATTTCTCCCATGGTGTCACCGACTAACACCGATGTTTCGGCGGTTGGTGTTTGTAGACTGCTTCGGCTTGCAAAATCGAGAGCAATACTTTTGCATGCTGTCTTAAATACGGGGAAAGCTTCAGGGTGACGTGGAACTGCGATTAACAGCAAATTGGGAATTGTCTCAAGCAGCTTTCGGTGGCAGTTTAAAATAGCATCAAATTCATCAGGATGAATACTTGCCGCTATCCAACACGGGCGGTCATTGGCAACTAACTGACGAAATTTAAGTTGCTCTGACAAGGTCGAAGGGGTCAATTGAATATCAAATTTAGTGCTGCCGACAATCTGAACTTGTTGTTGGTTTAATCCGACTGACAAAAAGCGCTCACGATCGGATGCATATTGTGCTGCAACCAAAGTTAGATTAGCAAAAAGTGATTTTGAAAATGAAGCTCGTTTTAGGTAGCCAGCGAGAGACTTTTCAGAAAGTCTGGCGTTCGCCAAAACAACCGCAATATTGTTAACTTTGAGCTGGCGCGTTAAGTTTGGCCAAATTTCCGTTTCCATCAAAATACTAACGCTTGGCTGTAGCTTGCGTATAAAACGATTCACTGCGCCACGCCAGTCAATCGGTAAATAGCAGCAATAGGCGTGGTTCAATTGCAGTTGTTTAATGATATTAGCAATTTCCGCTTTGCCCGTTGGTGTGGTTGTGGTGAGCAGCAAATGGTACTCGGGGTAATCAATGGTTAATTGTTTAATGAGCGGAATCGCAGCAATGGCTTCTCCAACGGAAGCGCAGTGGAGGTGGATTGGACGGTCCACCGCTAAATTATCGACGAAACCCAGCCGTTGCCAGAGTCCCTGCCAGTATCGGCGGTCTTTTAGACCCCGATAACCAAAATAAAGCCAAATAATCGGGCTTAATAAGTAAAGCAATACATTATAGCTTGGGTAAGTCATGGACAATTAGCGGGTCCGCATTGAGCTTGTTGTATTCGGTTTATTTGGGGAGTTCGAGCTTTGGTTGCTTATGGCGTTTAAATATAACCAACTTACTACCAATGGTCTGCACTTTGACCGATTGAGATTTTTTAATGATTTTTTCAATCATTTGTTGGCGTTCTTCTCGCTCTTCTGCACGAACATTAACTTTGATTAATTCATGCGCTTCGAGGGCAATTTTTATTTCTTCCATCACAGCATCAGTTAAGCCTTTGTCGCCAATCATCACAACTGGTTTTAAGTCGTGGGCGAGTCCTTTGAGATGTTTAATTTGAGAATTAGTTAATTTAGCCATAATTTTGTATTTGCAAAGTTTGATTTTGGCGCAATTTTAGCACTGTTTGCCTGATTCTAAGACAGTAAATGTTGTATTATGCGCAAATATTAATGGTGAGCGGGCATTTGGCTAAGTCGTAAAGTCTGTTAATCAATGCAATTAGGTAGTTGGGATGGCAAAAAGTAAAAGCAGCAAGGGCTGGTTAAAAGAGCATTTTGATGATCGGTACGTCAAAATGTCACAGGAAGAAGGTGTGCGCTCGCGGGCGGTATATAAGCTGCAAGAGCTAGATCAAAAAGATCAACTGATTAAGCCGGGCCTCAATGTGGTTGATTTAGGAGCCGCGCCGGGAGGCTGGTCAGAATATGTTGCAAAGAAGCTCAAAGAGAAAGGCACCATTGTTGCCACTGATATCTTACCAATGGACCACTTACCGGGTGTCACATTTATCCAAGGAGACTTTCGAGAGGAGTCTGTTTTAAATGAAATTCTTGGCCAACTAGAAAATAACCAGGTTGACCTTGTTTTATCCGATATGGCCCCCAATATAACCGGTGTAGACTCTATCGATCAGCCTTCGTCCATCTATTTGGTGGAATTAGCACTCGATTTTGCCCAACAAACCTTGACTCAAAATGGCCGGTTTCTGGTCAAAGTATTTCAAGGAAGCGGTTTTGATGAGTACTTAAAAACGGTAAAAGAAAGCTTCCAACAAGTAAAAATACGTAAACCAAAGGCTTCAAGGGCACGCTCTCGTGAGGTCTATATTTACGCTCAAGGACTGAAAAGATAGTTAAATCGAGTGAAATGTTGGAACGATAGTCTTAAACAATTGAAAGAATCTTGAAATATGGCGATACACTTAATAAGTCGCATTATTGATCAAAACTCAGGAAAAAGACGTATAACTAAGTTAGGCTTAGCAGTAAGCAAGTGATTTAAATCTGAACAACCAGATAGTGGAATAACGAGGAAAACCCTTTGAACGATACAACCAAACATCTCTTTTTATGGTTAGTGATTGGCCTAGTGCTAGTGGTGACCTTTAATAAATTTGAGACAGCTCAGCAAAAAGCGGGCGAAATCAAGTACTCAGAGTTAATTGAAGATATTGAGCGAGGCAAGGTCAAAAGTGTCACAGTGGCTGGACTTGACGCAGAAGTGGTGATGAACAATAACGACAAAGTTACGGCTAAAATTCCTTACGGTTCGAGTGAGGAGCTGTCAAAAATTGCCCGAGAGAACAAGATCACCTATTCTGGAGCTGAACAAGAAGGTAACAGCGGCATTTTCACTTTCTTTATGTCATTCGGCCCAATCCTGCTTTTAATTGCTGTTTGGATTTATTTTATGCGCCAAATGCAAGGTGGCGGTAAAGGCGGCGCTATGAGCTTTGGTAAAAGCAAGGCTCGGCTACTAAGTGAAGATCAAATTAAAACCACGTTTGCCGATGTGGCAGGCTGTGAAGAAGCGAAAGAAGAAGTTTCCGAGCTGGTCGAGTTTCTCAAAGAGCCCAGCAAATTCCAAAAGCTGGGTGGCCAGATTCCTCGTGGCATCTTGATGGTTGGACCGCCCGGAACCGGTAAGACCTTGCTTGCAAAGGCTATTTCGGGAGAAGCTAAAGTACCTTTCTTTACCATCTCAGGTTCTGATTTTGTAGAAATGTTTGTTGGGGTGGGTGCTTCGCGTGTTAGAGACATGTTTGCCGAGGCGAAAAAGCAATCCCCTTGTATTATCTTTATCGATGAAATCGATGCGGTTGGCCGACATCGTGGTGCTGGCTTGGGTGGCGGTCATGATGAGCGCGAGCAAACCCTTAACCAATTACTGGTTGAAATGGACGGTTTTGAAGGTGATGAAGGTGTCATTATTATCGCCGCTACTAACCGACCAGATGTACTTGATCCGGCATTACTGCGTCCCGGTCGATTCGATCGCCAAGTCACCGTTGGCTTGCCTGATATCAAAGGTCGAGAGCAAATTCTTAAAGTTCACATGCGCAAGGTTCCACTTGGCGATGACGTCAAGCCTGGGGTGATTGCACGTGGTACACCGGGTATGTCGGGTGCGGATTTAGCTAACTTGGTCAATGAAGCGGCGCTATTTGCCGCCAAAGCCAATGCTCGAACGGTAAATCATGAGTTTTTCGAAAAAGCCAAAGATAAAATCCTGATGGGGGCTGAGCGCCGCTCGATGGTGATGGACGAGGAAGAAAAACTTAATACTGCTTGGCATGAAGCGGGTCATGCGTTGGTTGGTCGTTTAACACCCAGCTCCGATCCGGTTTATAAAGTCACCATTATTCCACGTGGACGCGCACTTGGCGTGACCATGCAATTGCCCGACAAAGATAGGCACAGTCATACTAAGGAATTTTTGGAAAGTAAGTTATCCATTCTTTACGGTGGCCGAATTGCAGAAGAAATGCTTAATGGACCCGATTTGGTGACCACGGGCGCTTCAAACGATATCAAGGTTGCGACTTCGATTGCACGTAACATGGTGACACATTGGGGATTCTCAGAAAAACTGGGACCACTGATGTATGGCGAGGACGAAGGTGAAGTTTTCTTAGGCCACTCGGTCACTCAGACTAAACATGTGTCAGACGACACCGCCAAAATCATTGATGATGAGATTAAAGAGCTAATCTCGCGCAATTATGACCGCGCTGAGAAAATTCTGCATGAAAACCGAGATAAGCTCGAAGCGATGGCGATGGCTCTAATGAAATATGAAACCATCGACTCAGAACAAATTGATGACATCATGAATGGTGATGATCCGCGTCCACCGAAAGGCTGGGATGATAGCGATCACCCACAGCCACCTAAAGCTGAGAAAAAGAAAGCTGATGTTTCGGGTGAGTCACAAATTGGTGGACCTGCCGAGCAACCATAAGCTTTAGAATCAGCAGGCAAACTAACAACAGACCCCAATACAGCGTGAAAACGTTCTGCATTGGGGTTTTTTTTCGTTAAGGCGGACAGGTCCATGAATCTTGAAGATGTAAGAAGAGAGTATTTGCGGGGCGGGCTTAATCGGCATCAGTTAAACCCCGATCCGATCATCCAACTACAAACTTGGCTAAAACAAGCGGCAGAAGTTGAGCTGATCGACCCCACCGCAATGACTTTAGCGACGGTTTCGGCTGAGGGACAACCGAGTCAACGAGTGGTTTTGCTAAAGCGCTTAGACCACAACGGACTGGTTTTTTATACCAATCTAAAAAGCCGTAAAGCAGTTGATATAAGTCAAAATAATAAAGTGAGTGCTAACTTTGCGTGGTTGCAAGTAGAGCGTCAGGTAAAAATTCAAGGGGTTGCGCACAAGTTATCTGCAAAAGAGAGCTTCAGCTATTTTTCTTCACGACCTAAAGATAGCCAGGTAGCAGCTTGGGCTTCTAATCAAAGCCAGCCGATTAAATCTCGACAAGTGCTCAACCAAGCGTTTGCCCAAATGAAGGCCAAATTTAAGGATGGCAAAATTCCGCTACCCGATTTTTGGGGAGGGTACTTGATTAAACCGACTCGATTTGAGTTTTGGCAAGGTGGAGGTGCTCGCTTGCATGACAGTTTTAGTTATTTACCCGCCGCCGAAGGCGAGTGGCAGATAGAGCGTTTGGCCCCCTAATCAATGGGCAAAGGAGGTAATACTACCGAATTCTCTCGAGCTAGCGAATGGCTTGCAACAGTTTCGCTAGTTTTCACTGGACTAATCAATTTTCACAATTTAAGATCACTGCATATTATTTTAATGGGATGATAACTCTATGAATCCAATTCTTGATCTATTCGCTGAATCGCCGATGAAGCCTATGCAAACTCATATGCAAAAGGTGGAGGAGTGTGTCGATATTTTGCCCGGATTTCTTGATGCGGTATTCGCTCAGGACTGGGATGAGATGATGCTGATGCAAAAGCGTACTCGAGCACTTGAAAATGAAGCCGATGAGCTTAAAAAAGCACTTAGATTAAACCTACCCAAAGGGCTATTTATGCCCGTCTCGCGAATCGATTTGCTTAACCTGTTATCGTCTCAAGATAAAATTGCTAACAAAGCAAAAGATATTGCTGGTCTTATTACTGGCCGCAAGATGAGCTTTCCTGAATCTACACAAGCCGATCTTAAAGCCTATTTATCTCGTAGCATTGACGCTGCAAAACAAGCAGGTAAAGCCATTAGCCAGCTCGATGAGCTGCTAGAGTCAGGCTTTAAAGGTAAAGAAGTGGTGATAGCCGAAGAAATGATCAATGAACTTGATCAAATTGAAAATGATGTCGATGTATTGCAAATTAAGATGCGCCGTCAGTTATTTGAAATCGAAGGCTCGTTACCCGCCGTGGATGTCATCTTTTTCTATAAGGTGATCGAATGGATCGGGGATTTAGCTGATTTGTCTCAACAAGTTGGTTCACGATTAGAGTTATTGTTAGCTCGCTAACAGCAAACCACACAATAATAAATTAA
Organism: Kangiellaceae bacterium; assembly: GCA_965230525.1. GTDB lineage: Bacteria > Pseudomonadota > Gammaproteobacteria > Enterobacterales > Kangiellaceae. Next base: position 172,956 of record OZ246008.1, on the reverse strand, counting down.
ATGATTAGAGAGTAGGATAATGGCTGAGTTTTTTACGGAATATCAACTGATTCTCATCGGTCTGGCCGGTGTCTTTGGGCTACTGATGGCGTTCGGTATTGGCGCTAATGATGTTGCCAATGCGATGGGAACTTCGGTGGGAGCTAAGGCTCTCACCGTTAAGCAAGCGATCATCATCGCGATGATTTTTGAGTTTGCTGGCGCCTTTCTTGCTGGTGGAGAGGTTACCTCGACGATACGCAAAGGCATCATCGATGCTTCTAGTATGGTGGATACGCCAGAGCTACTGGTGTTTGGAATGATGGCGTCGCTGTTGGCGGCAGGCATTTGGCTAATTATCGCTTCCTATTTTGGCTGGCCAGTTTCCACCACTCACTCGATTGTCGGTGCAATTGTTGGATTTGCTGCCGTTGGAATCGGCGTGGAAGTGGTACAGTGGTCTAAAGTTGGTTCCATTGTCGCCAGCTGGGTGGTCTCCCCATTACTTTCCGGCACCATGGCCTTTGCACTTTTTACAAGTGTACAAAAGCTTATTCTAAACACAGATGACCCCTTAAAGAATGCTCGTAAATATGTACCATTCTATATGTTCTTAGCCGGTTTTATGATCGCCTTAGTCACTTTACTGAAAGGTCTTAAGCATGTTGGGATCGACCTTTCATTTGGACAATCATTAATGATTGCGATTGGCTTTGGCATAATTGTTCTTTTGGTTGGAAAAGTATTTATTAGCCGACTGAAAGTCGATAAAAATGACGATAAAGACTTTAATTACACCAGTGTAGAAAAAGTGTTTGCGATACTAATGATTGTAACGGCATGTGGTATGGCGTTTGCTCATGGTTCGAATGACGTTGCCAATGCTATTGGGCCGTTAGCGGCTGTGGTTAGTGTTGTTGAAAGTGGTGGAACCATTGGTGCTAAATCAGTTCTTCCAATGTGGATCTTATTATTGGGTGGCGGCGGAATTGTCATCGGTTTAGCGTTATTTGGTGCACCGGTGATGCGTACAATCGGTAAACGAATTACTGAGTTAACACCAAGTCGCGGATTTGCTGCGGAGTTAGCCGCTGCAACCACAGTAGTGGTTGCATCAGGCACCGGTATTCCGGTTTCTACTACCCATACGTTGGTGGGAGCCGTGCTAGGAGTAGGGATGGCACGAGGAATCGCTGCATTGAATCTTGGCGTATTGAAGAATATTGCGGTTTCTTGGGTGGTGACATTACCGGCTGGTGCAATTCTCTCCATGATGTTCTTCTTTATGTTTAAAGGGATTTTCCTTTAAGCTTTAAAAAAGGCCAATCAAAAGGCAGAATAAAGGGAGCTTAATGCTCCCTTTTTTGATCCTAAATTATTTTCGCCAGAAAATAACTGGAGGCTCGCTACAGAATAAACCGAGTAAGGTCTTCATCCTGAGCCAGCTCACCGAGTTGCTGCTTAACGTATGCGGCATCAATAGTCAGCTTTTCATTGGAGTCTGAAGCGTTAAAAGATACTTCCTCCATTAACTTTTCCACTACTGTGTGTAAGCGACGTGCACCTATATTTTCGGTGGTTTCATTAACCTGCCAAGCGACTTCTGCAATGGTTTCAATTGCGTCATCGGTAAATTCGATTTCTTGGTTTTCGGTGGCTAACAAAGCGACATATTGCTTGGTGAGTGCTGCATCTGGCTCGGTAAGAATGCGTTTAAAGTCTTCGGCTGTTAGTGAGCTTAATTCGACTCTGATCGGTAATCGCCCCTGTAATTCAGGGATCAGATCCGATGGTTTGGATAAATGAAATGCTCCCGAAGCAACAAATAAAATATGATCCGTTTTAATCATTCCATATTTAGTAGAAACCGTACATCCTTCTACCAGAGGCAGTAGGTCACGCTGTACACCTTCTCGCGAAACTTCACCACTGCTCGCACGATCGCCTTTGGCAACTTTATCGATTTCATCCAAAAATACAATGCCATTGTTTTCAACAGCTTCGACCGCCTTGGCTTTTAATTCATCTTTGTTGACTAGCTTTTCTGCTTCTTCTTCAGTGAGTAATTTGAAGGCATTCTTGATTTTAATTTTGCGCTTTTTTGACCGGCTAGGCGCTGAGTTTTGAAACATATCTTGAAGTTGGCTGGTCATATCTTCCATGCCGGGTGGCGCCATAATTTCAATCCCGACACTGGGCCCGGTGATATCAATTTCTATCTCTTGATCGTCAATGCTGCCTTCTCGTAACTTCTTACGAAACATTTGTCGGGCTGCTGAATCATCGCGCTCGGTCGGTTCATTTTCAAAGTTGCGCGCTGGAGGCAACAAAGCATCAAGAATGCGTTCCTCGGCAGCGTCCTGTGCTCTGACTTTTACTTTTTCATGCTCTTGCTCGCGTAGCATTTTGAATGAGGAGTCCACTAGATCGCGAATGATTGAGTCGACATCGCGACCGACATAACCAACTTCAGTAAATTTAGTGGCCTCAATTTTTATAAAGGGTGCATTGGCTAACTTCGCTAAGCGCCGTGCGATTTCCGTTTTACCGACTCCGGTCGGGCCAATCATAAGAATATTTTTAGGCGTGATTTCATTTCTTAAATCATCTTTGACTTGCATGCGACGCCAGCGGTTACGTAGGGCAATAGCCACCGATTTTTTAGCTTCGTGCTGACCGATAATATGCTTGTCGAGTTCGTGAACTATTTCACGGGGAGTCATTTGTGACATGATGTAATTCCAAAAATGTTAATTTTTAATCGATGCTAAATTTTTAAAGCAAGACGAAAGCTGTATTCGCCAAGATTTAATGACAATCGAGCTCTTCAATGGTGTGATTGTGATTGGTATAAACGCAGATATCTCCGGCTATCTTTAACCCTGATTCAACGATAGTTCGTGCGTCTAATTCAGTATTATCCAGCAGTGCTCGTGCCGCAGATTGAGCAAATGGGCCACCTGAACCAATGGCCATGAGACTGTCTTCTGGTTCTATCACATCACCGTTTCCAGTGATGATCAAAGAGTGCTCTTTATCCGCTACTGCAAGTAGTGCTTCTAACTTTCGCAACATGCGATCGGTTCGCCAATCTTTGGCGAGTTCGACTGCAGCGCGCATGAGTTTGCCTTGATACTTTTCCAGCTTTGCTTCAAAGCGCTCAAATAAGGTAAATGCATCGGCAGTGCCACCGGCAAATCCCGCGATAACCTGATTGTGATATAAGCGGCGAACTTTTCTGGCGTTGCCTTTCATGACGGTGTTTCCCATAGAAACTTGACCGTCGCCACCGATGACGACTTTGCCATTTCGTCGAACTGAAAGAATTGTGGTTCCGCGATATTGTTCCAAACTGTGCTCCGGGTGGTTAAACGAATTTAGTCTTGCATCGCTAATTTCTGGGTATGAAATCCAAAAATTCAAGGTGCAATGAGTAAATTAACCACCGAGAGCGGGGAAACCGGTGGGAATTATTGCTTTTTTAAATACTTTGATAATTGCGCCTGTAAAGACTTGGGAACTTGAGTAAAGGTTAAAGTGCCCGATTCGGGGTCAAAGGTAATCCCATCGTCCATTCGGTCAGAGGAGAAGCTAATGCTGAGATCTTTTTCACGGCCATAGAATCGGACGTATTTTTTAAGGCTATTTCTATGGGTATAGATTTCTTCTCTGGGGGATTCCAAATTTTCAGCCACAAAGTTAGAAAACTTGTCAGGCTGGTCTTCATTGAGCACTTGGGAGAGTGAGTCAAAGTTGATGGGGTTTCCATTCATATCCTGATCGACACAGTAATTCACAATTGTGTTTTTAGCTTGGTTGCTCTCGGTCTTTTCTAATGATTCGGTATATTTATCGACAATATTTAAAAATTCGTCGGTTTGTTGTTGTAAATTCACCCCCGCAATAAATCCGGTGAACTGGGTAAATGCATGCGCTAACTCATTGTTTCCACGCGATATCTGAAAAGTAAGGTACTGCTGCCAGTCTTCGACATCCCATTGAGAAAAGTCTAATTTTAAAACGTAGTTCAGTTTTCCAGCATTGACATATGACAGGTCCGCAACCTCAGATTCCGCGTCGATATACTGAGCATCTGAATGGGTTAGCCAATAAAGATAAAGATATTGGTGTTCCATAAGTTCTTCGACGACAAACAATAAATGAGCAGAGAAGGGCTCAGGGTGCTCCGCCAGTTTGAGCTTTAATTGCTCTGTCATTTTTTGGGTCACTGATACGAACCCCATTTCTTGTTGCTGAAACTTGCTTAACCAACCGGGGAGTGGATTATCACCTTGCTCTGGATCGAACAAGCCATACTGCCGAGTTGCACTTCGTTGAAGTGCTTGTTTTAGCTGTAAAAATAGAGAAACAGCAGGCCCTTCGTTTGAGTTCTCCTGGTTTCGCAAGTTTATTTTAACGTCCTGATCCGGCGAGCTTTTGGAAATGGAATGGATAATGCAATGTTTAATCGACATAGATTTGTTACGAGCAATTGTCACTAAAAGAGCAGCGAAGTATATCGGATTTTTGGCGGGTTGTCGGTCTGAAAAATGAGTTGATACCGCTTTAAATCCACGCAAAAACCGACTGATTGCCAAAGCCAAATGGAAAAATGAATGGCATAGACTAAACTTTAAGCAGTATATTGCCTTTTAAGCAATTGGCCATGTTATTGGTGGTCTTTGCCAATTGAGATAAATGAAGCGTACCAACAAAGAAATATTACTCTTGGTCTTAAGCCTGATTGCTGCTGTTAGTATCAGCGGGTTTGCGGTGCTAAGGTTTATTCAGTTTCAATGGGTAATTGGAATTTTTGATACCATTGTAGGCATCGGAATGTGGGCGATTGCTTACTATGTGTATACCACACAAAAGGTAGTCGTGCCGAGTATTGTTTTGGCGGTAGTCACCTGTATAGCGGCGATTGCTACGGTGCATATACAAGGTGTTGAAAACTTATATTGGGTCTACCCTGCACTGGTTGCGGCCTTCTATCTATTCTCGCCTAAGCGAGCTATCTTGCTCAGCTTATTGACGATCTGTTTTGTTTCACCGGTAATGTATAAGGGGTTGCCTTGGTTAGTAATGGTTAGCTCGATTACCACCATGTTTATGACATGCTTGTTTGGATATTTCTTCTCTCAAAGCGTATTAGAACAACACCAGCAATTATCTCGAATGGCAACCAAGGATGCGTTGACCGGCGTCGGCAACCGTAGAGCGCTTGATCAAAAAATGGCAGAGCTTTTAGCAACTCAAAACCGAAAACCTTATCCGCTATCCGTCATACTTTTAGATCTCGATCACTTTAAAGAAATTAATGATGATTACGGACATATGATCGGGGATCAAATTTTGATTCGCGTGACTGAAATTATCGACGGAAGAATTCGAGCAACGGATGCTCTTTACCGTTTTGGTGGAGAAGAGTTTGTTATCGTTTCGCTGGAGCTCGATTTAGACCAAGCGACTCGGCTTGCAGAGCAGATAAGAGTGTTAGTTGAAAACCACGAGCTAGTCTCTGAGAGGCCAGTTACTATTTCACTTGGCGTGGCACAATATACCATTGGAGAGTCTGCAGAGTCTTGGATTAACCGTGCCGATGAAGCGCTCTACCAAGCCAAAAAAACCGGCCGCAATCGGGTATGCGCCGCTGCTTCGCCTCACAAACCAGTGTCTACCCACAGGTAGTGGTGGGCTTTTGGCTTTAAAAATCGAAAACTTTTTTAGGTTAGGGCTGCGATAAGAGTTTATCCATAAATTTCTGACCGGTTTTGCCTAACGGGTTATCGGCTCGCCACACCAGATGTGGGGTAAAGCTAAACCGCGAACCATGTTGATACCGGACTTCAACGAGTTCTCCAGACTTTAAGGTTTTCTCGACAAGATAATGCGGCATCCAGCCGAACCCGATACCGGCGAGCAACGCTTGTTTTTTGCTTTGGAAGTCGCTCAAATAAAACATCTTTTCCCCGCCGAAGTGCATATGCTCAACTTCGTAAAGCTCTTGGTCGCTCGAATCATGAACACTCAACTCAATAAATTGCTGCAGATCATTTAAATCGACTTGCGATAGGTTGGCTAATGGGTGGGATTTGGAAACACATAACAAACACTCCACTTCCGGTAGCGGCTGAGACAACAATTGTGTTGATGCTTGATATTCTTTAACAATCATCAGGTCGGCTTTATTTTGCTCAAAACGGTGTTGTACTCCCCCAAGGTATTCCATGGTCAGTGATATTTTGGTGGGTACGTCTTCATCAATTAATGTGCGGATCACTGACATCACGGGCGATATATCCAAAATTCCATCTACCACCACTTCAAAACTCGGTTCCCATTCTTCTCCTAGCTGTCTTGCGAGTTGCTCTATATTTTCAGCTTGGGCCAGCAATCGTTTGCCCTCGGCCAAAATAACCTTTCCAGCTTCAGTGAGTTCTGCGCGATATTGGCTACGGTCAAAAATGCAAATATCGAGATTGCTTTCCAATTTTCTAATTTGATAGCTAACAGCTGACTGCGCACGGTGGAGTACTTTTGCAGCGCCCGAAAAGCTGCCCTGAGTGACAATAGTATCGAGTACGCGAATAGAGTCTAAATCTAGCTTCATTAAGTCTTAATCGATTAATTGGATAGGTGAAGTTCTATAACGATAGAATAATATGATGAAATACTCAAGCAATGCTTTAAACCGAGAAGCATTGCCGCTTTCACTTTGGTGGAAATGGTAATAAATCACATTACTCGGAATTGTTATTCTTTTATCCTGTAAGCACTTCATTTACGGACTAGACTTAGCAAAGGCCACTTTTTGCAACGATCAACGAATTTTTGAATGGTTAAACCGCTTACACTTATTATTGGAATTGCTTACCTATTGTTGGGCGGGCATTCATTAGCTATTGCCAAAGAAGAGTGTCGCTTAACCATTGGTATGTCAAATTGGTTACCCTATCAGGCGATAGCCGACGATGGTCAACCTATCGGCTTGCAAGTTGAACTCATTGAGCAGATTGCAGCACAAGCGCAATGTCAAATTTTGTATCGTTCAATGACGTTTCAAATGGGAATTAAAGAGCTGCAAGCAGGCACCGTTGATTTTATGGTAAATGCAACCCCTTCTGAAGAAAGGCGAAAATATGCAAACTTTAGTATTCCTTACCGAAATGAATTCTTGTTGCTTTATTCAACCAAAAAATACCATGATAAGTGTCAAACCATGTCACTTGAAGAACTTATACGAGATGGTTTTCGACTGGGAATTCAACACACACTTTACTACGGCGAAGAGCTCAGGAAGATTCAAAACTCGCCCGAACTCAATCAAAAATTAAGATACGTGGATAACAACAGACAACATGTTGAGCTGGTGGAAAGTGAAGATCTTGATGGCGTGATAGATGATCCTGTTGTTGTTTCCTATCGCTCCACACTTAACCCAACCGGGCGAAAAGTCCTGAAATCTTGCCCCATTCCTATTTCTACTTCGCCGGTCTCGCTAATGTTTAGCAAAAAGTCCGTTCCGATTGAAATCATTGAACAATTCAACCAGGCGATTAGAGCCGTTCAAGCAACACCAGCTTATCAACGACGTTGGAATTGGTAACAATTAATTAAGACTACCTCTAAAGTTTATTATTCAGCTAATTTCTCATCTCGAAAGGCGACTAGCTTTTTGTATTCTAAATAATCCGCGTCTGCATTTGCCCAAGTCTTTTGTGCTTCGGCAAGAAACGCCTTGGACTTTTCTGAGTCACCTTTTGCAAAATAACAAAGTGCCAGCTGAAAATGTGCTTGCGGAAGCGAAGGAAACACTTTGATAACTCCTTCGAGATCGGAGATGGCTTCATCAATATTTCCAGCGAGACGCTTTGCATTAGCCAAAGAGACCTTTTGAGTTAAAATACTTGATTCATTTTGAGTATTCACCACGTTGCCAGAAATCGCTTCGAGTGCTTTTTGATGGAGCTCTATGGCTTGTTCATAGTCATTTTCAAGTTCCAAATAGAGCGCTTTAGAACTATCCAGTGCACTTGAAATCATTGGATTTGGAAAGCGTTTTACAAAATCACCCAGCTGCTGAATGGATTGTTCCGCGCGGGGCTTATCTTTGGCGAGAATGTGAACCACCACAGCCCCTAATTCAATGATTGCGTCGAGCGGTGGTTGCAGTTGCTGTTTAGCTTGCGCGAGTGAGTCGAGAGAATTATCAAAGCGCCCTAAGTTAGCTTGAAATAGGCTCTCACTAAAATCGATATTAAAGATTTTTAGAATCGGTGGTAAATGTTGAGAATGCTTTCTCATTTGCTCTAACGTGGCCAGCACTTTTTCGAGTTGACCTGTGGTCAAGTAGTAAAATGAGTATGCTTGCAAAATATCGAACGACTGACGATCATCACTAGCGTTGGCGAGCAATTGAGCCAATCGATTTTCTGCGGACTCCAAATTACCACGTTTTAAATCAAGTAAAGCAAGTCGAGTCGAGGCAGCTAGATTATCCATTTCTAGCAAGAGAATTCGGTTGTACGTTTGTTCTGCCAAATCAAACTGTGAAGTGCGTTCATAGACGCTCGCAAGCTCAAGCAAACCATTATTATCATTTGGGTTGAGCCGAGTATATTCTTGTTGAGTCTTAACCGCCTGTTGCAAGTCGCCGATGAGAATATAAAGAGTGGTCATGTTTCGAATCACCGAGTCATCGCTTGGTGATAACTCGCGCAGCCGCTTAAGGCTGGCTAATGCTTTTTCATGATCAATTCCTGTGACTAACAAAAGTCTAGACATGGTTTTATGGGCATCGATATCTGAAGGAAATAATTCTAACCACATGTCATAGACTTTAACTTGGGAGTGGTAATCGCCTCTTAGTCCATAAACTAAACCGCGGTATAAGAATTTTTCTTCGGTGGTAAGTTTGTATTCATGTTTTAGCGCTTTAGAAAGCGCGGCGGACGCCTCTTTGGTGATTCCCATTAGTTGATTGGTGCGCGCCAGTTTTGTCAGTGCATTGGTAAAACTAAAATCGATAGCGATGGCTTGCTCTAATAATGATTTGGCTTTTTCATAGTCGTTATTCAGCTTGCGCGCAATATCTGCTTCAACAACTTTCTTAATTGCCTCAAGGGATTCGCTAGTGTGCTCACTAACAGGTAAATCAGTGGTTTGCTCATTTATGTCTAAAGGAACCCCAATGGATTTTTTTATGTTGATGGTCAGGTCATCAATGAGAGACAAGAGCTCCTTTCCAGAGGTAGAGTGGGTGGCGTGTAGCTTGCCAGACTTTACCTCGTAGATATTGACTTCTAGAGTGTAAACATCATTTCTAAAATCAAACCGGCCAGCTAACATGTATTTTAAGAATCGCTTTCGCGCTAATTCCAGCTGCAGTGACTTTGGCTCGTCGAGGACTCTGTGAAATCCAGCTTTCATAATGCCAGAAAGCATGCCATCGGAATTAAATGGTGTGATGGAAGAAACAAATAAACTTCGATCTAAGTCTCGGCTTAACAACCATGCCATTCCATAGCGCATCCAATCGAGTTCTGCTTGTTGGCTTTGGTTTTCCCAGAAAAAAGTAACCAGTGGACTGCGATATTCTTGTTTAGATACTTCGTAAGTTTTACTGTTGCCCTTTTCATCAATGACCATTTTAGTTTCGGTGGCTGCCACGGGAGAAACTAAGTAAAACATGGCAACGAAAGCAATAATCACATTGCTCGGTACAAAAATAAATGTGGTCTTTTTTAATGGATCTTTGCCGGGCTTACCGTATTGATAAGCGAGGATAAAAACCGAAGGTATAAAACATAGCATTCCAATAAAAATATAGGAGGTGATTGCTTCCGGCGTATTAAATCGCTCGGTCATCCAATCGCCCATTTCTATCATCATCCAAGTGGCAGCAATATACAAACCGACAATTTGCGGCACTCGGCGGTCAATTAATTCTTTGATTAGGGACTGTTTTTGCATGCTATATTGAGTTCTTCGTTATTTCTTGTTCTTTTATAAAAAGCGGTCTAGCTAGTTGTTTTGCTTGATTAACGCGTTAGTATACTTTATTTGAACTAATCGGATAGTATCAAAGTGCCCATTTTGTTAGCGCAGACTGCTTATTTTGATTTCTCTGCAAATTCCTTAAAACTTTGCATAAATTTAAACGACTCTTTCTTAAACATATTGGGAAGAAGCCAACCCATCAACTTCATCATAAGCCCATCAAATTGAAACTCGTTATATGAAATCCAGCGAGTGGTATTTTCATCCAGTATTTCAAACTGATTGTCTACTCGATTTTGAACACCTTTGGATTGGTATTCTGCAATAAATTCTTGCGGAAAACGGTTACTGATGATGGTTTCGACCATAGAACATTCTCGTTTACCCATTTGATAAACAATTTGTGATTTTGCGCCAACCTCTCCGGGTGTTCCACTGATGTGCTCAAAGCTAATCAGTCCTGGCTGCCAATGCTTAAGATTTTCTGTGCTATTGAATAGCTCGATGACCTTATTCCGATTTAAACCAATATCGATTTGTTGTTGATAGTTCATAGTCTGCCCTCAATGGTTTATTTCAACTATATCAATTAATTGAGGGATATTCGATGATTAGTCGCTTGTTCGCCTTGTACTGCCTGCGCCCGAATTGGTTTTGAGTTTATGCTCAAAAATTGTGGTCTGGTTATTTATGTCGCGGCTTACTAAAACAGATAAATGCGGCTTATGCAGAGGGTTTTTGCACAAAAAGTCGCCAAAAACGGTGCTTTCCGACAGGATTAAGCGTAGAATACGCGCCTTTATTTTAATCGGCCCCAAGTTCACCGGTTAAATGCAACAAATTTGAGGCACTCCGCCAGTGATTGAAAAGTTAAGAAATATCGCCATCATCGCGCACGTTGATCATGGTAAAACCACCCTTGTTGATGAATTGCTACAGCAGTCTGGAACGCTTGTACAGCGTGGCGAAGCGGCTGAAAGAATCATGGATTCCAATGACCTTGAAAAAGAACGTGGGATTACCATTCTGTCAAAAAACACTGCGATCAAATGGAACGATTATCGTATCAATATCGTCGATACCCCAGGGCATGCAGACTTTGGCGGTGAAGTAGAGCGAATCATGTCGATGGTCGATTCGGTTCTATTGCTGGTTGATGCGGTTGATGGCCCGATGCCTCAAACTCGGTTTGTTACTCAAAAAGCCTTTGCTCAAGGCCTAAAACCGGTTGTTGTAGTCAATAAAATTGATCGACCGGGCGCTCGGCCAGATTGGGTTATTGACCAAATCTTTGACCTATTTGATAAATTAGGTGCAACGGATGAGCAATTAGATTTTCCTGTTATTTATGCATCGGCGTTAAACGGCTATGCTTCCGAAGATGATAGTGTTAGAGAAGGTGATATGGAGCCTTTATTCAAAGCTATTGTAGAGCATGTTGATCATCCACAGGTGGAAATCGAAGGTCCTACTCAAATGCAAGTGACCTCCCTTGATTATTCTAGCTATGTGGGCGCAATTGCGGTTGGACGTGTCTCTCGCGGTAAAATTCAAAAGAATCAGCAACTCGTCAGTATCGACACCGAAGGCAAGACCCATCGTGTGAAAGTGGGTCAGGTGCTTGGATATATGGGCCTTGAGCGAACTGAAGTTGAAGAGGCGACCGCGGGCGATATCATTGCAATCACTGGCATCGGTGAGCCTAACATTTCAGATACCTTATGCGACCCCGATCATGTTGAAGCATTACCACCGCTAACTGTCGATGAGCCAACGGTTAACATGACTTTTCAAGTCAACACGTCCCCATTTGCTGGTAAAGAAGGCAAGTTTGTTACCTCTCGACAAATTTTAGAGCGGTTGGAAAAGGAACTCATTCATAACGTAGCGTTGCGAGTTGAGCAACTTGACGATGCAGATAAATTTAAAGTGTCTGGGCGAGGCGAATTACACCTTTCAGTATTGATTGAAACCATGCGAAGGGAAGGTTTTGAAATGGCCGTTTCTCGACCAGAAGTGATCATGAAGGAAGTGGATGGGGTGATGATGGAACCCTATGAAAACCTTACCGTCGATATCGAAGAAGAACACCAAGGCGCTATCATGGAACGCCTTGGCGAACGAAAAGCAGAAATGCGGGATATGCAACTTGATGGTGCTGGACGCGTCAGAATCGATTTTTACATCCCTTCTCGCGGACTGATCGGTTTTCAAACTGAGTTTATGACGGCCACTTCGGGGTCGGGTTTGATCTATCATACGTTTGATGCTTACGGACCTGCGTTTAAAGGTAAGCTAGCGCAGCGTCACAGCGGTGTATTGATTTCCAATGGCACAGGCAAGGCCTTGGGATATGCGTTGTTTAATTTCCAAGAGCGTGGACGCTTATTTATTGGTCACGGTGTTGAAGTATACGAAGGCATGGTGATTGGTATTCATGCGCGAGATAATGACCTCACAGTTAATCCGCTCAAAGGTAAGCAGTTAACCAACGTTCGAGCCTCTGGCACCGATGAAAACATTCAGCTATCTCCACCTATTGTGATGACATTGGAGCAAAGTTTAGAATTTATCGATGACGATGAACTGGTTGAAGTAACACCAGAAAGCATTCGAATTCGAAAGAAATATCTGACTGAAAACGAACGTAAACGAGCATCAAGACTTCCAAAGGAAGATCGATAAAAAAGAGCGCCATTGATTGGCGCTTTTTTTTGTCCCACTATACGATGGCTTGTTGTGGTAAAAGTCTGGATTATTTCAAATTAGATTTTGCTAGTTTGAACTATTATTAATTGCTACCCTCTATATATACTTTCACCTTAAATAAGTGTGTTGTTGATGAAAACTTTAACTGTCATTGTTCTAGTCGTGCTATTAAGTTCCTGTGGTGTGGTACGTCATCTTTTTGGCTATATTCCTCCTCCCGAGGAAACAACCGTCAGCGAAGAGCTTCGCCTAGAGTTTGAGCGTTGTGAAAAAATAAACAAAGACAGAAACTGTGCACAAATAGCGTTTGATACAGTAAGAAAGGTAAAAGGACTCGAACCAAGAAAGGTACCCAAAGGTGTTGTCATTATTCTTGAAGGGGATGTTGAGCAGCCGAAACCCAAAGAAGAAAAGGGTACTGATCATCCCAACGATACGATTGAAAATAAACGAGACTAGCTGATACGAGGGCTTCAAGCCGTTTGGAGCCTCGTTTGTTAAGTTTTTTGCGATGGACTTCCGTCATAGCTGCTCCTGCTAGAGCAGCCATACCATTTTGCCTGAATCCATAATCTTCAAATGGCAGCAATTCAAAAGTATGCTAATCTTAAAGAACATTGAATTAAGACTGGCCGAACAATGCAACCACTATTCCCAGAGATTAAAGCCAATCAAACTTATACCTTAGAAACCGATGATGGCCAGCAAATTTATTACGAAGAATCTGGCTCGGTCGACGGTATCCCGTTGGTGGTATTGCACGGTGGACCCGGCAGTGGTTCAAGTCCTACCTATCGACGTTATTGTGATCCCGAGAAGTATCGAATCATATTACTTGATCAACGAGGAAGCGGACGCAGTGCCCCTCACGCGACTTTAGAAAATAATACCACTCAACACCTTATTGAGGATCTGGAAAACATTCGCCAAGCATTAGGGATCAAAAAGTGGGTGGTGTTGGGAGGCTCTTGGGGCACCACGCTTGGTTTAGCTTACGCGCAAGCTCATTCAGATAAAATTCTTGGTTTAATTCTGCGCGGTGTATTTCTTGGTCGCCAGCAAGATATTGATTGGCTGTATAAAGATGGAACTCGACGAATTTTTCCAGACTATTGGAAAGAGTTCATTCACCCCATTCCGGCCGCCAATCGAGATGATATTGTGGCAGCCTATCATCAACAATTAACCGGCGAAAATGAACTCGCCAAAATGGCAGCGGCTAAAGCTTGGTCGACTTGGGAAGCCAAAGTAGCAACTTTGGAACCGAATAACGATTTGGTTGATGCATTACAAAAGCCACATCTGGCTGTTTCATTAGCGCAAATAAGTGCTCATTATTTCTATAATCGCTGTTTTCTCAAAGAAAACCAATTACTCGATAATGCCGATAAGCTTGCCGGTATTCCTGGAATCATAGTACACGGACGATATGACATGTTGTGCCCCCTAGAAAATGCTTGGACGCTGCAAGCCGTTTGGCCCGAAGCTGAGGTCAGAATTATTCGCGATGCAGGCCACTCTGCAACTGAAAGCGGAATCATAGATGGTTTAGTTCGAGCGACCAAAAGTATGTACCAAGAGCTTAAACATGATTGCCTTGATCCAGCGAGTGACTGAAGCAAACGTCACTGTGGCAGGTGAAGTGATTGGAAAAATCGATCAAGGAATTCTTGCTCTCATTGGGGTTGAAAAACACGATGCTCAATCTAATGCAGATAAGCTATTAAAGCGACTATTAGGTTATCGAATATTTTCTGATCAAAACGATAAAATGAACCTAAGCGTTGCCGACATTAACGGTGGCCTATTGTTAGTTCCACAATTCACTCTCGCTGCAGACACCAAAAAAGGAATGCGACCTTCTTTCTCTAGCGCTGCGCCACCACAAGTTGGCGAATCATTATTTAATTACTTGGTGCAGCAGGCGAAACTAAATCACACTTTCATTCAAACAGGGCGGTTCGGTGCGGACATGCAAGTGAGCCTAGTTAATGATGGGCCTGTTACGTTTCATTTGAACTGCTAGTAAAAGCCAAATTGGAGCAGCCACAGGCAGGTAAGCTTGCGGCTTGGGTAATGCTTATTTTGGCATTTTTACCAGAATAGTATTCTTATTATCTTTGTATTCCAGTTGAATCTCTGCGTCTGGTGCTAACCCCACTTGTTTCATCCAGCGTTGAACATTAGCATTCACATCTTGGTTTCCAGCTAGTCGAGTGACCGACACTTCAACCCCATTGAGCCGGAAAGTCGCGATTCGCATGCTTGAGGTATTGGCCGCTCGCATCGATTCAGGAATATGGGTCAAAATGGGTTGCTCATCTTGGTCAAATTTTAATTGGTCCACAAAGTAGTTTTTAAACGCGGCGTTAATGGCATCCACTTTTTCACGAGTATCTTTGGCTTTAAAAAACCATGTGGTGTCAGCTTTTTTATAAATAGCACCAATAATACTTTGTTGAGCTGGACCACTTTGTTGAGCCGGATTACTTTGTTGAGCTGGACCATTAGCGCTTTGGTTGTTTACCTGTGCTGGTTTAGTTTGAGCTGAGGTGGCGCGGGTAAATTCGTTGGAAACGGCCTTTGCGATATTGGCCATTTCTTGCTCTGAAACCGGTACTTTGGGTGCAGGCTTTAGAATTAAGAATGCAATCACGGCGAGAGATAAAAGTAAAAATAGTTTGATTAGGTTGCGATTCATTAGGGCGCTCAAAGGCTTAAAAAAGGTCGTCGATATTGTGCACCGAATAAGGCAAAATTTCAAACTTAGTCGGTCGGCAAGGCGGTGATAGTAATGTATTTACCAAATACACAAGTGCTTTACAGATTGCTCATCCAAAAACATTTCAGCTTGCGAACCCATCAGCATAGCTAAGCTACTAAAACTGCCAGCCATGACGCAATTTTCGGCAAAGGTGGTAATAGATAATGGCGAGTTTTCTACCGGGTAGCCAGTTTTGGGGTTCATTATGTGGCCGTAGCGCTTGCCGTTATGAGCAATAAACCGTTTAGTATTTCCACTGGTGGCAACTGCACCTTGGCTAATTGTGAGAAACGAATTAGGCCATTCATTACCGGTTAAATCATCATGACAACCCACAGACTCAACGCCTACGGTCCAAGGTTGCGAATCATTTGCAAGTTTCTGCGCTGAAATGTCTCCACCAAAATTTACCAAAAAGCTACATTCTATGGCTTCGCACTCAGTGAAGATTGATTGTGCCACTTGGTCAACCGCATATTCTTTGACTAGACCACCTAAATCGATCTCCATACCTTTATTCATATAAAAGCTATTTTGGTCATAATCGATTTTGTTAAATCCAATGTGTTTGAGTTGTGCGGCAACTTGCTGTTTGCTCGGTGGCTTTGCATGATCGGTAAAATTCCAAACTTTCCTTAAAACCCCCGATGAAATATCAAACAGCCCTTCACTTGATTCGAAAAGTTCTCGTGCATATTCTAACAACAAAAATGTTTCTTCATCGATGGCGACTTTTTTTCCAGCGCTTTTGTTCATTTGGTCAACTAAATTACTTTTAATGTAGCGACTGTATTTATTCTCGATGCGTTGGGTTTCGTTGAATGCTAACTGAGCTAGTTTTTCGCAAAGAATAGTGTCTAGGCTTCGGATGAGAATTTCGCATTGATTTGCCATTGCACGGTAGGCAATGCGAGAAAAGTTTTGGTGCTGGCTAATTTCAAATTGAGACATAGTGGTTTAATGGTTATGCCTTGCTTTATTTGAGACACATTAATTAAGTATAACTCGTTAAGTAAAATAATGTGAAAAAACTCCCGATAATGCAGAGTCTGTCAACTTTACTCACTCAAAACAGGCTGCCGACAATTATTTGGTGCTGTTTTAATCTTGCTCAGGTCGATCAAAAGAAATAATTGATTTGCAATATGAGTGCATCAAGCCGAGGGTAAAGTGTTAACGGTTCGATTCCAGAAACATTGTTTGGCATGATACTTTCTTTTGGCTGTTGTTGATAAAACTCCAACCGAACTTCAGCGCTGTCTCCATGGCCAAGTTCAAACCCGTATTTTAAACCAATGGTATAGGCATCCATTTTCCCAATTCGATAATCTGAGCTAGCATAAGTCGGAAGTGGCTCCGATTGTAAAAGAAAAGGTTGATAAAAATCAGTTTCAGATTGCTGATAAAGTCGTAGGTGAATTTCCCAAAAGTCGCTTTTAGAATTTAAAAATCGCCAATGGGAATCGAATGTGTGTGATCGCATTCCCCAGTCATCGCGAATAAATCGATAAGACAAATCAAAAATGGAATCATCAAAGTGATACTTCATTAATCCGAATAGCGATTGTTGCTTTCGCGTACTTGGTCGACCTTCATAGACAAGGTCTTGGGTATTGCCATTGAGGTCGACTCGGCTAATGACTTTGAACGGGTCGGTTAAATAGCCTTGCATGTCGGCAAATCCATAATTGACCTGTATTAAGGTTCTTCGATTAATTACCTGAGTCCAACCCAATAAAACTTCTTTGGTTTCTGTGGTTCGTTTTCTTCCTTTTCGTGTGAGATCAAAATCACTCCAATAATCGTCACGCGAATCGTACTGACCTTGATCGATAACCATACTAGCAAAGGCGAGCGGAATTCCTCCCTCCGGAATAATTTCGTCATTGGCATAAGAAAGACCCGCCGAAAGGGTTGTGTTTTTTCGGTCGAAATCCCAAGCAAGTTCTCCACTCACTCCTATTGAGCGATAATCGTATTCTCGGGATAAGTTAGTGGCGAGGGTATAGCGTGATTGTTGCGAATAAACATCACTCCAACTAGCATTAATTTGTAATCGCGTATCTTTAAAGGTGTCATCGAGCGGCGCAGTGAACGCGGGTGTTTGGTATTGGCCTTTGCCTGATGGGCGAGTAAAAGTTTGCACGTCTGATTGTTCGATCGCTCCATTGGCAGATGCGCCGGTCAGACTATCGAGTACAACTTTAATATTGGCAATAGCCGAATCGCCAAATACTTTATCGGCTGCCACAATTAACTCTGTCGCACTAACTCTGTCGGGTTCAGTATAACCAAGTAGCGAAGCTGAATATTTCCATTCGGCATCCACTTCTTGGGCTTGAGCAGACATGCCCAATAATGCTGTACTTGCCAGTGTGAGTTTATCGGTTAGTGAAGCAGATTTTCGGCGAGTGTTAGGTTTATTTTGTTTCTTTGAGTCTAATTGCATCCACAGCCCCCGCCAGCAAAACTTCTGCCACCGCTGGAAGCTTCTTTACTGAAGTAAATATGATCATCGATTGATTGATCGAGCGGGGAAGCGTTGACTGCCATCTCCGGCTTGGCCAGCAAGTCGCGATCCCAAGGATCAACCCCCCAGCTAGAACAACCCGAGAGAAGAATAATTAAAGCGAAACCGAAAAGTCGATAAAATTTCTTTTGATTGGGTACAAAACTTTTCGGGTCTTTGCTTCGAGTGTTTGACAGCTTAAACGTTAACATTGAATTTATCGCTGATTAATTTCTTTGCTTGAGGAGCTGTTCAATTTCGGACCGGTAGTCAGAAATTTTTTCGGTAAAAAAGCCTGTGTGGGCAAATTGTGGTTGGCCCTTTTGATCAAATAGAATGGAACTTGGCATTCCTTGTATTTGATAGTGTTTCGCTAATTTACCTTTTGGGTCATAAATAATTTTGAAGTCAGCCGAATAGGTTTGCAAAAACGCTTCTGCTAGCTCCTTTTTCTTATCAAGATTAACAGCAATAATAACCAATTCGTCTTCGGAATATTTTTTTCTAATTTCATTCATCCAGGGAAAGGATTTTCGGCATGGAATACACCAAGAAGCCCAAAAATCTAAATAGACTACTTTGCCTTGATAGTTGGCTAAATCAAAGTCGGGATGAAGGCTTTGTTTAGTATCAGCAAAGCCTTGCCAATGAGTGAGGCCAAGCAGTAATAATGCGATTTTAAAGAGACGTTTGTTTATCATTTTTGAGCTCACTCTGTGATATTAATAGCCAGCAGCTTGACCATCTTTACGGCTTTCAGATGCGCCATAGTAGACGCCGGTTTCCGGGTCGCGCATAATCGCTTGATACCCACCATAACCACCACGGTCAAAAATCACTTTATGCCCTTTGGCCATCAATTGCCTAATAGTTTGATAGGGTATATCAGATTCAATAGCAAGTTGCCCTACATGTGATGCGGAAAGTTGATTTGATTCGGTGGGTTCAGTGGAGCCAAAATGCTGCCAACGTGTAGCGTCTCCGGCTTCTTGCAGGTTCATATCAAAGTCAATTAAGTTAGTAATAATTTGAACATGTCCCTGTGGTTGCATTGCGCCTCCCATCAGCCCAAAACTAAGCCATGGCTTGCCGTCTTTCATAACAAATGCGGGAATAATAGTGTGAAAAGGGCGCTTGCCGGGTGCGTAGACATTGGCATGATCGTCATCTAATGAAAATAGCTGACCGCGATCTTGAAAAATAAATCCGAGACCCGGTACGGTGACTCCCGATCCCATACCGCGATAGTTACTTTGTATTAGTGAGACCATATTACCGTGTTTATCTGCGGTAGTTAGGTAAATCGTGTCGCCTTGATAAAGTGCGGGGTTCCCTGCATCAATGGTGCGTAGTGCTTTGTCGCCAATTAATTGATTTCGCTTTTTCGCATAGTCTTTGGATAGTAGTCCTTGTAACGGAGCATTGTAGAAATCCAAATCGGCGTAAAATTTAGCTCTATCTTCGAACACCAGTTTCTTTGCTTCCACCATCACATGCAGCGTTTCGGGAGAAAGAAATCCCATCTTTCTTAAGTCATATTGCTCCAAAATATTTAGCATTTGCAGCGCGGCAATGCCTTGTCCGTTCGGCGGTAACTCATAGACGTCATAGCCACGATAGTTAGTCGACAAAGGTTCAACCCAGTCCGACTTATGTTCGGCCATGTCTCGATAGCGAAGGTAGCCACCATTTGCCTTCATAAAAGCATCTATTTGTTTGGCGATCTTTCCTTTATAAAAAACATCTCGTCCTTCTGAAGCGATTGCTGCCAAGGTATTGGCTAATGCTGGATTCTTAAAAATTTGTCCTTTTTTGGGGGCTTTGCCATTAATAGTAAAGACCTTTTGGAAATCGCCAGGTTGCGGTGATAGGCGTGGTACACTTCGTTGCCAGTAATATGCAATTAATTCGCTTACCGGAAATCCATTGTTCGCATAATCAACGGTTGGCTTTAGTATTTTTGACATTGGCAGCTTGCCAAACTTATTGTGTAGCTCAAACCAGCCATCGACAGTGCCGGGTACAGAGATAGGCAACATGCCATAGGGCGGAATGTCATCGCGCCCCTGCTTTTTTAGTGCTTGCTTTAAATCGTTAAGTGAAAGTCCTTTTGGCGAGCGACCACTGGCGTTCAAGCCGTAAAGCTTTTTAGTTTTTTGATGCCAAACAATTGCGTATAAATCGCCGCCAATACCATTACCAGTCGGTTCCATTAAACCGAGCGCAGCATTGGCCGCAATGGCGGCATCGATAGCGTTGCCACCTTGCTTGAGAATATCCAGTCCGATTTGAGTGGCGAGGGGTTGACTGGTGGCTACCATACCATTTTGCGCGATGACCTCTGAGCGAGTCGCAGAGGTATTACCGGTAACGCGATCAGGTGACGCGGAAACCAATAAACTACCACAAGCTAAACAAAGAAAAGCAATTATTTTCATAATAAGAGCATCCTAAATGAATGATTGATAGGCTAAGTCTAAACCTAGCGCGTCTGTATGACAAATAGCAAGAGTCTTTTGACTTGAACTCATGAGGAGGGTCGATAAGACTGAGTATTTACCGAGTTGGGGAAGCGCTGATCTTGATTTTCAAAGGACTAAAAGTCACTAACAACTGAGCCCACTGGCGGTGAGTTACTTATGAATGGGCTCAGTAGCAAAATGAGTGAATGACAATATTTTTTAACTTGCTAGCGTTACCAGGCCAAAGCTACTTGGCTGTCACTTTCAATATTCCTTTACCATCCACTCCAACATAGATAAATCCATCAGCGCCTTGTTCAACATTTCTCACTCGGCCGATGCCAGCAAGAACGGTTTCTTGATTGACGACCTTTTCACCTTCGAGCGTTAACAACACTAAATAATCGAATTTAAGAGAGCCGACTAGCAACTTACCTTGCCATTCTGGGTAGCGCTCGCTGGTGACAAAAGTCATTCCGGAAGGTGCGATCGACGGGACCCAGTACCAATTAGGCTGCATCATGCCAGGTTGCTCGGTTTTGTCGGTGATCGTGGTGCCGCTGTAATTAACGCCATAGGTAATAACCGGCCAGCCATAGTTTTTTCCGGGTTGAATTAGATTAAGTTCATCGCCGCCTTTGGGACCATGCTCATGGGTCCAAATTTTGCCGGTTTTCGGATGCTTGGCCATTCCTTGGGGATTTCTGTGCCCGTAGGAATAAATGCTTGGGTTAGCCTGCTTATTGCTAAGAAATGGGTTGTCCTTGGGAATGGTGCCGTCGCGATTTATGCGATGTATCTTACCGGCATCACGATCAAGCCGTTGCGGATGCACGTCGCGTTCTCCGCGATCACCAACTGAAATATAGAGTTTTCCATCACCACCAAACTCCAATCGACTGCCGTAATGATGACGTTTGTCAGTGTTAGGCTCGCCATTAAATATAACCGTTTGCCCTACCAGTTGATAACCATCTAGCTTAGCTTTCATCACCGAGGTATTGTTGCCTTTCGCTTTACCTTCTGTACCAGAATAAGAAAAATAAATTATGTTATTTTTGGCAAAATTCGGATCGGCTTGGACATCGAGCAATCCACCTTGTCCCGACGCAATAATCGTCGGTAATCCTTGAATCTTTTTATCCATCAATTTGCCATTTTTGACTAATATTAACTCACCTTTTCGATCGGTTACCAACAGTGTTTTTTTATCTAACCAAGTCATTCCCCAGGGTATTTCGATACCTTCGACAAACAGTTCGGCTTGATAAGCTGCGGAAGATTGGCTGGCTGGAATGTTGGGCGCTTGAGCGCACGAAGCCCCGACGGTGAGCAACGCAATGGTGGCAATAATATATTTCATCTTTATCTCCTAGGTATAACGGATCAATACTTAGTTATAGCTGTCATTATTAATAGTTTTCAGTTTTTCTTGCGATAGGTTATTCAGCCCGTTGCAACTTTTCAAGTTGCTGTGCAATGCGCTGAGGCGAGCCGGTGTTTCGGCATAACCAATAATAAGCGCCGGGTACTACAAACAAGGTAAACAGGCTGGCTAAAGAAACACCAGCAAAAATAACCACCCCAATCACCATTCTGTTTTCTGCTCCTGGCCCGCTAGCAAGCACCAGCGGTACGGCACTCATAACGGTGGTAAAGGTCGTCATCACGATCGGTCTTAATCGCTGTTGTGCTGCATGGATCAATGCTTGTTCAAAGGCTTCACCGTTGTCTCTTAGTTGGTTGGCAAACTCGACAATTAGAATACCATTTTTGGCTGCCAAACCAATTAACATAACAATACCGATTTGGCTGTAAATATTCAGACTCATACCCATTATTTCTAAACCGGTCAATGCTCCCACCAGTGCTAACGGAACCGTTAATAAAATAACAAATGGGTGGACAAAGCTTTCAAATTGAGCCGATAAAATCAAATAGGTCAGTAATAATGCCAGCGCAAAAATAAACCAAATTGAATCACCCGATTCTTTAAGCAGTAACGATTGACCTTTATAGTCCACTTGAGCTGTTTCCGGTAAATAGTCTTTAACCACTTGGTTGAGAAAATCTAAAGCCTCACCCAAGGTATAACCTTGGGCTAAGTTAGCGCTAATGGTCACGCTGCGTAATCGGTTATATCGGTTGAGTCGGGATGAAGTGGCGTCTTCCTTAAAAACGATTAGATTAGAAAGGGGAATTAACTCACCACTGGTACGCGAGCGTACATAAATATTTTCAATGTCATCTGGGCGCTGAAAGTCTGCTTTATCACCTTCGACAATCACATCATATTCTTCGCCGCGATCGGCAAAGGTGGTGACTCTGCGTTGACCTAGCATGGTTTCGAGAGTGCGACCAATATCACCAACAGTAACGCCTAAATCATAAGCACGTTTTCGATCAATGCTTACCAAAAGTTGAGGAAAAGTTTCTCGGTAATCACTATTAACTGCCGATAAGTTCGGGTTAGCTTGCGCCTTTTCAAGCACAATATCTCGCCAGCGAGCGAGCTCATCATAAGTATTTCCTTGCAGTACAAATTCAACCGGGGTGCTGCCCGCACCACCGCTTCTGATTCCGCTGCGCATTAAAGCAAAGGCTCTTACATCGGCCACGCTTTGCAATTCCTTATTAATTCTATTGATGAAGTCGAAGGTTCCTATGGTTCTGTCTTTCCAAGGGGGCATGCCAACGATTGCAATTCCGCCACTGCCACCAAAGCCCGGTACTCGCACAATGACACGATCTAATTCGCCGCGCTGTTGATAGGCCAATAAAATATTTTCGATTTTGCGCATATTAGCCACATTACTTTCGTAGCTGGCTCCTTCTGCTCCTTGCATCATAATAAATAAATTGCCGCGGTCTTCTTTCGGTGTGTACTCTGTAGGTAGTCGAGTAAACACAAGGTAAATGGTAATTAATGCCAGCGCCATAATGATCGAAATTAAAATGGGTTGGTGAATCGTGTTGGTCAAAACTTTGGCATAAAAATCTTCAAGTTTGGCAAAATTTTTATCGAGAATTTGACCAAACGAAGAACTACGAGTGCGATGCTGAAGCATTTTTGAACACAGCATGGGGGTCAGCGACAGCGCAGTTAAACTTGAAAAAATTACCGCTGATGCAATCGCGATTGCAAACTCTGTAAATAAACGGCCAACATTGCCAGAAAGAAAAATTAGTGGAATAAAAACGGCAACTAATACTAACGTTGTTGCAACCACTGCAAAGGCAACTTCTCTACCACCTTCGTAGGCAGCCATTAGCGGAGTTTGGCCTTTTTCTATTCGGCGATAAATATTTTCTAACACCACAATGGCATCATCAACGACAAGCCCAATAGCTAATACTAAGGCTAGCAAAGTCAAAAGGTTAATGGAGAAACCAAACCAAGATAGTGCCATCATGGAAGCTATCAACGCTACCGGGACAGTAACCGCCGGAATCAAAGTTACCCTTAAATTTCCTAGGAATAAAAAGATGACTAATACCACCATGATCATGGCTATGATCAAGGTGTTATAAACTTCATCGATGGACCCTTGGATGAATACCGAGGAATCATAACTGTTTGTAATGGTGGTACCGATGGGCAGTGATTCGCGAACCGCTTGCATTTCTTTTCGAGCTAATTTGACTACTTCTAAAGTGTTGGCTTTTGACTGTTTGACAATACCCAGTCCCACCATGTTTTTGCCGTTCCCACGAAACATGTTTTCATCATCTTCTGCCGCAACTTCGACTTGCGCTATATCCCCAAGCCGCACTAAACGATTGTCTGCTGAGCGCTTAATAACCATCGCCGCAAAATCTTGGCTAGTTAAATAGCTACGTTCCACTCGAATGGAAAAATCACGATCAATGGATTCAACCTGTCCCGCTGGCAGTTCGACATTTTCATCGCGCAAGGTCGACTCGATATCTCCAACAGTCACATTTCGAGCTGCCATTGCAGAACGGTTGAGTAATATTTTCATTGCGTAGGTGCGTCCGCCTCCCACTCTTACCCGAGCTACTCCGTCAACCACCGCGAAGCGATCAACGATGTAACGCTGTGCATAATCGGTGAGTTCCAAGGTGGATAAACTCGTGCTTTGTAATACGAACCAAACAATTACATTTTCGTCGTCGTTGGCTTTGAATACTTCGGGCGGATCGGCCTGTTCTGGGAGATTATTAAGCGCGCGCGAAATTCGGTCTCTCACATCATTGGTAGCGGCATCTATATCACGGTCAAGATTAAATTCAATGGTAATACTCGAACTGCCGACTCGGCTGGTAGACGTTATATTTTTAATGCCTTCAACGCCGCTAATACGGTCTTCAAGTACCTGAGTAATTTTGGTTTCAACGATAGCTGCTGAAGCGCCCGCGTAATTGGTGTTGATACTTACTACCGGAGGGTCAATATCGGGGTATTCTCGTAGTGGTAATTGCAAGAAAGCGACTACCCCAAAAGTGACCAAAATGAGATTAATCACCGTGGCAAAAACCGGCCGTTTGACTGATAGATCAGATAAAATCATGGCTTAGTCCTCCAGCAGAGTGACTTGAGAACCATCACGGATTTTTAAGGT
Organism: Kangiellaceae bacterium; assembly: GCA_965230525.1. Classification (GTDB taxonomy): domain Bacteria; phylum Pseudomonadota; class Gammaproteobacteria; order Enterobacterales; family Kangiellaceae. Next base: position 147,948 of record OZ246008.1, on the reverse strand, counting down.
ACCTTCGGTTACTACTTGATCTGACGGTTGCAATCCAGACAGGATTTCAACGAACCCTGGCTGGCGGCGGCCAATTTTTACTTCTTGTCTTTTGGCGATGTCTTGTTTAACAATGAAAACGTATTGACGCTCTTCTATGGGGATTAACGCGCTTTCGGGAATTTGCAAGACCGATTCAACTTGTCGAACAATTTTAAGTTTTAATAACATCCCTGGACGCAAGAGGCCTTGTTGATTGTTGATTTCTGCTCTGACACTTAAGGTTCGAGTAACCGGGTCCACTCTCGGCGAAATGGAGGTAATTTTACCTTCAAATAATTGTTCACCATAAGCATCACTGGTGGCATTAATCGGTTGACCAACCGCAATAGTTGGTAAGAACCGTTCAGGCACGGCAAAGTCGAGTTTCATTTGGCTGATATCATCGAGGCTGGTAATTACATCTCCTGGCACTAAATAAGCGCCAACACTGACTTGTCTGAATCCTAGCACACCGTTAAAAGGGGCTTTAATTGTCGTGTCGTTAAGTCGAATTCTGGCGTTGGTGAGCTGCGCTCGAATTGCTTTTGTTGTCGCTTCTTGTTGATCCACTTGCGATTTAGACGTGGCGCGGTTTTTCAATAAGTCTTGCAGTCGGTTTAGTTGGACTACTGCTTCTTCCAGATTAGCTTCAAGCTCTCTGACTTTTGCTTGTTCTTCTTGGCGGTCAAGCTGGACCAAAACCTCTCCTTTTGATACCGATTGACCATCTTCAAAATATAACTGTTTTACCACATCAGCATATTTGGTGGTGACTAAAATCTGCTCATTCGCGCGAGTAGTGGCTAATGCTTCGACGGTATCTTTAAACTCGGCGAGTGCTGCTTCGGCGGCTCTTATTTTAGTGACTCGCGCTTGGTATTGAGAGTCTTGTTGAGTGGCAGGCCAAAGTAGGTAGCCGATAAGCGCGATAAAAAAAATGACGGTAAGAATTGCTGGCAGTCGTTTTTGCATACTATTCAATATTTTTGGCTAGGGGGTTGATTAAGCAACTACTATAGCTTAATTCGATGCAGTAACCTAGTGTGATAAACATCTCTATTGTTACGGAAAAATAACCGACTTGGATGAGTTAAAGACAAGTTCTTGCTTGTTTGAGAAGCGCAACAAGCACTTTACAAAAATGAAATCGCAAGCTGGGTGATTATTAAGGCGTACAGGTAGTGCGCTGACACTATGACGGTAGAAAAATAAAAGTAGCCGACCAAGCGTTCTAGTCACTCGGTTGGCTTGCTTAGCGGGTGGTTTTTTCAATAAAAAAATCAAAAGCTCAGACTGACGACCAGTTGCGAGCTACAAGTCCGAGCTTTTGATAACCAGGGTAAATTAAATGCTATTCCTCATCACATTCGCAAGGTAAGCAAGGTTGTGCTAGGGCAAATGCCGCGGTATCTGAGTGACGCAAGTGGTGTAATGTGCTGTAACCATTTTGCACTTTAGGAACCACATCTAACCGTTTAGCAAAAGCCGCATTGGCGCAGCTACCGAGTAATCCCGAAACAGCAATATCTTTTTGGTAGTTAAAACTACCGGTATTGATATATCCGCTGTTTCCTGCCTCGCCAGCAATACCTGAAGTGTTTGCAATCGCTAAGGCTGAACCACTTGCTCTAAACGTGTTAAAGGTATAGTTGGCTAAGTGGTTGGGGTGCTGGGCAATGAATTTGAGTCTAACTTGATCGCCCGGCTCATAGGTATGGAACCCGCAAACTGGATCAGGGGTAACGTCACCTTCCACCGGCAACACTTCAGCAAAACAATGGTTATTATCGACTCTTAGGGTCATTTTGAAGCCGATAGTGTCGCCGCCAGCGTTTTTAATTCGGTTAAACTCTGGGGCTGTCACTGTATTAATTGTGGTAGAACCAAATGGTGCATCGTTTTCAGTAATTCGAAGATCGATATTGTTGTCAGTCCAATTGACTAGATTGCCATTTTTATCAAACAGTTCGAGTTTTAATTCGTAGCGACCGGCGGCTAAGTCTTCGGGTGCAGGGGATAGGTTATTAACCGGTCCACTCGCGGGCGTCCCAAGTAGTTTCGATGTTTCAAAATAGCCGGTAGCAAGATCCACATGTTGATCGAAAGTTTCCCATGGTTCACCGGAAGGTGAATCAACCGGACGAATACGAAAGAGGTTTTCGATCGGCGCGGCATTCGGACCTACGGTTGGCATCGGGCCCATTAGATCGGCTGGATAGCTGGCGCCATCTTTAAAATGTCTAAAGACTTCTCTAGTTAATATAGTCCAGTCGCTTGCTGGCGCATTAGCAGGATTACTTATCGTCGAAATCTTTTCAGAAACCAGCGATGATGCGGTTGTGGAAAGACCATCTGGACCGCTTAAGCGCCGATATGACCAGCGGTAATAGGGGATCTCTTTTTCTTCAATTAAGCAAGTTCGGCTAAAGCCCACTCGTGGCTCTAAAGTGCCGCCAAAAGCTTCGCCAGTGGTCAGTAAGCCTTCTGCCATTGGACCGGCTGCTGAAGTATTGACTTCTCGAACAGCCACGTTATTACCAATGGATTTAATCAGTACTTGGCAGTTAGGCAAGTCAGGCTCATCGGTACAGCCGGGTACTCGCGGATCACTGACTCGAAGGGTCACTTCACTTCCACATTGATAATTCCAGTATGTGTTGCAACCGATTAACGGTTTATAAACAGTTTCATATCCGCTGCCTAAATCGTATTCGACCCAAAAATATAAATCGGGTTTATCGCCTGCACACGGATAATAAATTGTGGTTTCAAATCGACCATTGCTATCAGTATCAACGACAGCGATTTCGTCGCAGCGTAAACGCCACCATGGCCAAATACAAAACCAAGGGTAAAGTAGTTTCCAGTGGTTAGCTAACAAATCACGCAGCACACTAGCTGAGGGTGTTTTTAATCCATTTAACAGCTCCGAGCTTAACAGTGATTTATCTAATTTGGTTTGCACTTGATTGGGACTGGCAATCTCAAGGCTGGCATGATCTCTTGAGAATTTAGCTGCGGCACTGGGTTGATTTGCCTGCTTAAAGCGAAAAACAGGGTCGCTTGGAAGTGGTGGTTGCGGTTGCTTTATAAAAGGCGGTGGATCGGGGATTGGGCCTTTAGGGCCTAGCTTAGGCGGGTTGTAGATAACATCTAACAAGTCTTCGCGAATTTTAAATAGGTCATAATCAGGAAGCCTGCGTATCCACAGCGATACTTTATCGACTTCACAAATATGCACTCTTGCACCGCAAATAGCTGCATTATCGCTTGAGCGTAAAACTTGACCATGCACATAACAACTACAGAACAGCCATAGGTCGAGAATATTACCGGGAACCTTTATGGTATCTGTTATTTGACCATGAACTGAAATAATCGCTTGATAAGCGTTGAGTCGTTGCATGGTTTCAAGATTGACATTGTCGAGCTGTTTTTGCTCAACCGGTGTAATAAAAAATCTTGAACGTTTGAGGGTTGAGGCGGGTAGTTTACTGGTTAGCTTGCCGTTTCGGATTGAACTCGTTTCTAACAAATTTCCAGCTGAATCAAAAACTGCTGCACTGATAGCACTGCAAAAATCAGGGCGATCGGATGTGGAAATTTTAAACGTGGTTGCACGACTGGGTTTGGCTTTTTTCATCTTACATCTCCATATGCTTGGTTAAAAGGTAGTTAACCTTAAGTTAGTTTATTCAGCGCTCTGAATTAAACCCTTTGACTTCCTTGCCATTCAAAAATGACGTGATTGCGTAAGGAACTCAAAGCGATCTCAGAGGGCCTACAACCAGTTAGTGCGCGTCAGTTAGAAATTATCCCACTAGTCGACAAGATTTATTTTTATTTACTTTTGCTGCGACCGATGGACTTGTCGATGGACTTTTCGATGAACTGACCGATGAGCCTCCTGAAGCACTTATTGGTGAGTTTTCCGCTGAGCCATCTTGTGAATTTAGTTTGGGGCTAAGTATCATTCTGCCGAGATAGAGTTCTTCCGAAAATTTATCTTGTTCACCAGGTTCACTGATAAAAAGAAATCCAGCGCTTTTCCCCTTCATGGACAGGTGCAAACATAGCTTAAAAGTAAACTGATAAGTGTCGAGCGGCTTGACTGCGCCAAACCCTATCTCGGTAAAGTAAAAGCTTAGCTCCATAAAACCTGCCTTGTTGATCACAATTTTTGATGGGATCTTGGCACGGTTAAGTCGACGAGTATGGGTATCATTGATAAGTAGTAAATTGATCTCTTTACCTTCGCTTCGATCAATTTCGATGCGTAAGTAGCCCGTCAATTCTTTTGGGAGTCTGTGACCCGGTTTAATCGGTATATTTTGATTTAAAAACTGAAACAGCAAGTGCTTGCTGTGGTTTTTTGTAGATTGCCTGTTAGCTGTCATCATCGCTGCACTCATTTAGTTAACTTTTAAATGAGTGCAGCGACGCGATAAATTATCTCAGGTGATGATAAATTTTTTTAAGTCAGCGTTAATGATGAGAATGAAATTCAGACAAGAACTTATCGAGTTGCATATCTTCCGCTGGAAACTGTTTTACTCGATGTCCTAAAAGTGCCATAACAACAATGGTTTCCGGCGCAAAGTGACCATCTTCATCAATATGTTCTGATAGCAGTGTACCTTCATGATCCCAGTGATCACCGTCGTGGCTTATTTTTTTACCTTTTAGAATGGGATATTTTTGATAGTATTTGGCTCGAATAAAGCCTTCGCTATCAAACAGGCTTTGCCAAAGAGGGCTGCCTATGCCGTAAATATGTGCAATTTCGTGCATTATGAATGATGCAATAATATTGACACCTCGGTCATCGCGATCCGCATATTGATCCATAAATGCTACATTAACTTCGACGTGCCAACTGCGGTCAAATCGTTCACACGAAGGGCCATCTGGCTGAAAAGCTCTCGCTGCAGTATTTTCGAATATATTGACAGCGGAGAGCTCGAATTCAATGTTGGTTTTGGGTGACACGTAAGCGTTCCAAGCGGCAGTGGCGATATCTGCCGCTTGTTTTAGTAATTGGTTGTCTGCGTCAGTATTATCGCGAGGGTTTAGTCTGTAACTGACACAGTGGTTGACAAGCCCAAGCATGTTGAGAAGTTTTAGGATGAACAAAATAATGAGGTCTAACATATTGGTGTGCTCCAAATAATTATCTAAATCCGGTCGAAAATTTTATTATTCACGTCCAACACCAGCCGTAGCGGGTTGCTTGTGATTAACATAAACACGGATTTTTTTGTCTTCATCCTCGAGGTTTGTAAAAGAAAAGGAAAAAACATAATCAGAATGCGGGTGATTGTCGACCACACTCATGGTCATGGCGTAATTCTTACTTTTGACCAAGTTATCTTCTAACCGAACAAATGATTTAATCACAAAATTTCTTTCGCTTAGAAAGGTTAGAATAGAGGCATCATAAGCGGTAAATTGAATTGACGAGCGTTTGGGATGGGTAATCAATAGATCGATATCTGCTGCTGGGTGATGATGGTCGTGATCGTGACCATTATTATGTCCATGCTCGTGCCCCTGCTTGTGCGTCGGACTATGCGCGTGATGATCATCGAGTGATCGCTCCGCTACAAAGGAAAGCTCGAAGCGACAACGATCTAAACTGATAAAGTCTGACTGCTCGACTCTAAATGAACGACCAGCCAAGGATTTGTAGAATACCTCTCGAGTTTCTTCATCAACTGGGGCAAAACGATCACCTTGGTAGTTTTTGACTAATTCAAATAAATCTTTGTTTGAAGATACTGGGGAATCATTGTCATTTGTATTATCATCATGATGATCGTGATCGTGATCGTGATCGTGATCGTGATCGTGATCGTGATCGTGATCGTGATCGTGATCGTGTTCATCTCGTGGGGGAGTGTTTCCTGATGAGGTCATAGTTCCATCCTCTAATTGAGTTTTGTTTTTTATTTTATTAATCGCACACTGGGCGTATATTCGAAAATTTAATTTAAAACTTAATTCAAATCCAACAGCCTAAACCGTCGACTTAACTAGCAAACTTTTTGCATCATTTAACATCATTATTCGACAATAAACGCGCCACTACTAATGACCTGGGATTGATTATTTTCGTTAATTCCCAATAAGCTGAACTGGTACTCGCCAGCTTGAACGGTCGATTTTCCTAAGTCTATGTACAACATATCGCTCTGATCAAGCTTTAAGTCGCTAATCAGCAGGGCTTTGCTTTGTGCGGATTCAGCAACATTTGATTCGTTCCGCGCGTTTACCGCAGTCAATTGAAAGGCATAGCTAGGGTAGAGCATTTGTTCTAATTCGGTGTCCACAAAAATCGACAGTACTAGTCGTTGCTGGGTAAATGGAATGCTGAACGCTTGTTGCTTTCCTGAACGGGTTTCAGTTAATGGCAAACTTACCACTGATAACTCAGAGCTTGGCTGGTTAGCTTGTTGTAGCTCTTGATACATTAATGCGGAGGGTAACAAAGTAATCATTAGCATTGCTGCAGTCGCCCAAGCGGGGAATTTTTTTTGCCACCAGCGTTTGTCATTGGCAGCAGTACCGGTGGCGGCAATTTGATGTGTAACCGGCTCGGTTTGTTTAGCAAACCTTAAGCCTTGCAATAATTTCTCTGCCATTTCAAGCTGATCAATACACTCGTTATTGGAAAGATAATAGGCTTCAAATTCAGAGGCCTCTTGCTCGTCCATTTGACGCAGCAGGTATCGTTCAATTTGTTGATTTGCAGCCATATTATCCATATCCATTCAACCTTAGTTAGTCGTTATGCCACGAGCATTGTTGTTGAGGATTCATTTGTTCCTAACGTGAGCTAGCATAACAATTAGTTAGTGCGCGTTATATTTAAACTATCTCACTTAACCGATATTTATTTTGACTAGCCTCTCTTTTAGCCGGTCTGTCGCTTAATCGAGCTATCGCTTGAGCGGTCACTAGCTTGCTCAAGCTAAATTGCGACCTGAGCTTACTTGGGTCAGCGATGCTCACCAATATGTTCCACCCAAAGCTCTTTAAAGCGCTGTCTTGCTCGGAATAACACCCGATTAAAATGCAGCTCTGTTAAATCAAAATCTTTACAAATGCTATGTTTGTCTTCTTCTTGGATATAAAACCGCATTATCAACTCGCGATCGCGCGGTGTTTTAAGCTCGGCGACTAGCTTTTTAACTACTTGCGCTAAATTATACTTTTCTAATACTTGTTGAGGTTGATCGGCATTATCAACCGTTTCATCTGCTCTATCTTCTAGTGTGATTTTCGTTTGATGGCTACTTCTGTAATGCATAAGTAGTTGATTTTTAGCCGTTTGTACGATAAATGCAGATAATTTCGTTGGGTCATTTAAATCGCCCGCTCTAATTTTTTGCAGCACGACTCGCCAAGTTTCTTGGGAGATATCTTCTGCCAGAGTTTGGTTTTTGGAGCGATGACGAAGCATGAACAACATCCCTCGGTTGTACCGCTCGACCATTTCACTCTCTGCTGTTTGGTCACCCTTAAGAATCCGTTCTACTAGCGACTTGGCGGCTTCCGCCTCAGTCATATTATTCAATCCAAGATTCTCCAATGCCCTGTAATACAAACCCCGCCCAATAGTAAGGATCTCGCCACGGACGACTATTATTTTTACGCCGATAATTCTTTACTTGCAATTTCGCAATGCGAAGTGCCTCAGCTGGCGAATGTTTTTGCAATAATAAAGCACGGTAGAACTCGCTCATTAATTCAGCGGTGGCATCGTCTTGAACCGCCCATAAGCTTGCCACTACGCGCTTGGCACCTGCCTCAAAAAAAGACCGACTTAAGCCCTGCAAACCTTCACCGTCAATCAGTCGGCCCAAGGCTGTTTCGCAACCACTGAGGACAACCAATTCGGCGGATAATTTTAACGATGAAATTTCAGGAGCTAGCAATAGATTATCATTTGAGTCCACGTTAGACAAAACCAATCCTCCGAGCGAGGGCAGTTCGCTATTAGCCAAGCCATGGGTGGCAAAATGGATTATCGGGTAATCTTGCGGTGCATGTTGATAAAAAGCTTGTTTACTCGCTTGTCGTTGACTCAATAACGTGACATGTTTTGGGGTAATTTGAGTGATCGAAGTGGCTTCTTTTTGGCTGTAGGGCAGTTGGGTCATGGCAAAGCCCGAACGCACTTCGGCAAGTTTAGCTTTGGCAGGGTTCGCTGGTTTTTGTTGAGCATTTGTTTGCTTAGATTGTTCATCCTGATCCTGACCTGCGAAACTCGGATTGGCTAACAATAGTAATTTGTTGATTGATGGCGTTTTGTCGCCACGCCCGGCGAGCGTTTTGGAATACTGTGAGCTTTCTTTATTTAAAGTCTTATTTTTTAACTGGCTTAACACATTAAGCGAAGGGGCGTAGGTTATCGCTTTTTGATTTAGCAATGGTTGTTTGCTATCAGGAAGACGCAACATGGAAAAGGGCAGGTAGTTCAGTGGGCCATCGGTGACTAAGATCAATTGTTGATAGTTTGACCATTCAACGGGAATATCAGAAAACAACTGTTGCGAAAGCTTTTTGCTGTACTCATTTTGCTTTTTTCGTCGTTGGGTGTTACTGCCACTCGGTCGCACAGCAATATACTTAAGCGCTTGTTCTACTTGCAAACTAATTGATCCGGCCGAATCACGTACAAAGCCAAGAACAGAATCTTGGGTAATGGTCCAAAGGTAGCTTTGTTCTGGATTAGTATCAAAGTAAAGAATAATACTGTCTTCTGCTAATTCTTGCTGTACTTGCGCAATTGAAACCACTGATGCGGTCGAGTTGTTAATTTTAGTCTGGTTTGATTGGCTAATTTTGGCTTCGACTTGCTGAAGTTTAGCCGCCAGTCGGCGAGTATCATCTAAGATAGCTTGACGTGATTTAGTGTCCGATAGTTTTAAGTAGTCTACCACTTCAAATTGCAATTGTTTTTGTAATTCAGCTCGCTCCTCAGCAAGTTTAGTCGGTACCGTTTTTGTCGCTTGCAGCTTTAATAAATCTTCCGCTAAGGTTTGGGAGCGAAAACTTTCGGCAATCTTAAGACTTTCAAGGGCTGAGTTCGATTGATTGGAGGAGGACCTTGCAAAGAGTGCTTTAATTTGGAGAGCGGCTACTTTCTGATGAAGTGCCAAGTAGTTTTGTTTGATATCCTCTCGATCAATTTTACTTCGCAATAGTTCGATATTATTCATTACCGAGTCAAGCTGTTTGAGCGCTTTATCGTATTGGGATTGAGTTGAATAAATTTCTGCAATTCGGTATCCGGTTTCTATTTGGCCACGATTGTCCTCAATTTCATTTTGAATGGCTTGAGCCTGTTGAATATAACCAAAAGCGGTTTCGGTTTCACCATTGTAAAAATACACAGAGCCCGCCAAGCTATAAAGCCGACCTTTTAAGTACTCATCGTCGACTTTATCGAGGATGTTGATTGCCTTGGCAATATCCTTTTTTGCTTGCGAATAATTCTTTTGATTAAACGCGACTTCTGCCAACCGAAAATAGCTTTGACCCAAATTGGCTTGATTGTTAACCAATAGATCAAACGCCAATACCTCTCCAAAATATTGATAGGCCAATTGATATTCACCTAAGCTGTTATGAATGCGCGCTAAGTAATAGCGACAATTGATTTCACCAACTCGATCGTCGATGGCCAGGTAGGCTTGTAATGCATCTTCAAATAATACTTTAGCTAATAGAAATGTGCCCGCATCGTAAAGCAGTTTGGCTTTTACTTGTAAAACACGACCACGCCATACTTGTTTCTCTTGGGCGCTCGCTAAACTCAGTGCAGAATCTAAAAACAGATTCGCTTGCCCTGTGTCGCCTTGGCGTGCATAGACCTCACCGATTTTGTAGGTTGCATCGATAGTTCGTTCAGTTAAGCGAGTTGTTTTAGCAAGTGATAACGCTTGGCGATAATTGCTCAGGGCCCGTTGGTAGTTTCCCTGTCGGTATTGCGACCATCCTCGGTTGATTAAGCCGTCAACAGCTTGTCGCCAATCGCCTAGCAGCACAAAATTCTGATACGAGTTTTCGAATCGTTGGGCGGCTTGTTCTAAACGGCCTTGTTTAGCCGCGATCAGCCCCAGCAAATTATCACTTGAAGCCAAATAGTGTTGATTGTTGTGTTGTGTGGCTAAGCGCTGTACTTGGTTGAGGTAGTCGCTTGCCTGATCGAGATAATCTTCTTCGTAAGCGAACATCCCCAAAAGATAGTTAGCGCGCAATCGGTATTCGTCACCACCCGTTTGTTTGACGACTTGAGTTGCTAGTTGCTTAAGTTTGGCGTAGTCGTCTTGATAATGCGCAGTTTGCGCCGCCAAGTAGCGGCTGCGTTGCAGGGCATCAATATCACCCCATTGTTCAGCTTGTTTAATGGCCTGCTGGTAAATCTTAGCAACCTTGGTGAGTTGCTCAGGTTCATGACCTGCATTAAACCAGTGAATAGACGCCTGCGTCATAAGGGTTTCGAACTCAATTTTTTGTGAGTGAGTTTGCTTTGATAGTCGCTTAGCGACTAACGAATAAGTACCAGACTGATCGCCTTGTTCAAGCGGTTCAATTTTTACTAAACAGTTTTCACAATCTTGTTGGCTGATCAGGATCCGTTCGGCTAGCCAATCCTCTGTTGGAAAACTGACGGTAAAAAGTGACTGTTGCTTAGTCTTATCAATCAGCGTTAATCTTACTTCGGTATTTAATCGCTTAACTTCAAGCAAAATTACATCGGATTGATTTGGCTTGAATTCATAGCTATTGCGATCACCAATCACACCCTGAGTGGAAAATTGAGAATTCTCTTGTAATAAGGTGGTGTTTTTTTGAATGGCAAGCGATTGCGCATCCGCAGATAGATCTGCCGAGGTCATCAAAAGGAAGGGTGTGATAAGTGCTAAAAGGTTGATGCTTTTATTCCGCAACTTATTATATTTATGCATCCAGTTAGAATACCGTACTTTTAGTCAAGGTGGAAAGCGACTAGCCCGCTATCTGTGACGAATTCAACTATATATCTCAAATTGAAATATTAAGCGCAAAGTAAGGCGCGTGCTGACTAATTCCAGCTCGGTCAATTAAAGGTATTCAGTTAATTTTGTGAAGACTTCAATTGGCTTGGGTAAAGCAGCGGCTTTAGTCGGCTTAGTTAAATCAACGAGAATTTCACAGGTCATCAGCACTCGCTTCGATTTAAACCTCATTAACTAGCAATTGCTCAATCATTCACTGCAGAAAAACTAGAAACGTAATGGGTTTGAATGATATGATATAGTGTATCATTCGAGTGTGGTTTGAAGTGTAGTTTGAAGTGCGATGTTTGGCTGATTTAGGTAGTGCGCCATTTCGGTCTATATAGTTAGTTTCTGCTGTTTTCCTGCCAGTTTATTCTCAAATTGCCACATTAAGTTATTCGATTATAAAACAAGTTAATGAAATTGGAGTAAATATGAAGTTTAGGTGTTTGCTATCGCTTGCGATAACGTGGGTTTCAACAGCAGCCTATGCGTTGGAAGGAAAAATTACCGCCAATGATGGCAAAGCTGTCATTGGTGCTGAAATTAAAGTTGTGGGCAAAAATATTTCAACCAGCACCGATCAGCAGGGGGCTTTTAGCTTAGATATTAATACAGCCACGGAACTGCATATTATTGCGGACGGGTTTGTGCACAAGACCATTCATATTGAAAAACAGCAATTAAACAAAACTCAGACTATTGTGTTGACGCAGGCCATCATTAGGCAACTCGATGTAGTCGGGATTCCGTTGCATGCCTCTAATATTGAATCCGCGATGCCAATTAATGTACTGGCTGGAGATGATCTAAGAAATAAACAGGCGGCAACTTTGGGAGATACGCTTTCATCTGAAGTGGGTGTGCATACCAATTTTCATGGCAATGTGGCGAGCACGCCTGTCATCAGAGGGCTAAGCGGGCCACGAGTTTTGATCACACAAAATAGTTTAGATGTGAGTGATGTATCACGAGTTGGCCCAGACCACTCCGTTGCGACTGAAGTGTCGAGTGCTGAACAGATTGAAATTCTGCGCGGGCCAGCGACTTTGTTTTATGGAAGCGGTGCGATCGGAGGTGTTGTCAATGTTGTCGACAAACGGGTGCCCATCGACGCTGAGACTTGGGGCGAATGGCAATGGTCACATGATTCAGTGAATGACCAAGACTTGGCCGCTTTTAATTTGAATACGGGCGCAGAGAATTTAGCATTTCATCTCGACGGGTTTTGGCGCGATGCCAATGAATACCATGTTCCGGTTTCTCCAGAAATAGACCAAGATCATGGTGAGCGTTTGGTAGAGAACACTGCTGAGGAATCCAGCGGTTATACGATTGGGAGCAGTCTTATACTTGACAATGGTTATGTTGGACTCTCTTTTGGTAGGTTAGATCGTGACTACGCGATTCCTGGCCATACCCATGGCGAACAAGAGCATGCCGAAGAACACCATGATGAGCCAGCGCATGACGATGAACACCCTGAAAACGAGCATCATGAAGATGAACAAGTTACGCTAGGATTGAAACAAAACCGTTACCAATTTATTAGCGAGCTGAATTTTGACTATAAGCTATTGCGAGCGATAAACACGCGGCTGGGTTTTACCGATTATGATCATATCGAATTTGAGAATGGCGCAATCGGCACAGTTTTTTCTAATAAGACCAGAGAAGCCAAAATAGAAGCATTGCATCAACCGCTTTCAGGTTGGAATGGTGGATTGGTGTTTGACTTTAAACGCGTAGACTTTTCTGCTCTCGGAGAAGAAGCATTTGCGCCGCCGTCAAAAACCAACTCGTTGGCAATTGCGCTGCTAGAGGAAAAGCATTTTGGTGATCTGTTATTTCAAATTGGCGCACGCTTTGAACAAGTGAAAATCACAAGCAATGAGGTTGCGATTACCGAAGCAGAATTCCATCACCACGACGAAGAAGAGCATGAAGATGAGCATACCGACGACGAACATGAAGATCATGTTGACGAAGTCTTGGCGTTTGATGAATCTTATAATCCGTATAGTTTATCTGCAGGGATAGTTTGGGATTTTATCCCGGGCTACAACATTGGAGTTTCGCTAAGCCACGCTCAACGTGCACCTTCGGCGGCTGAGTTGCTTTCGTTTGGCCCTCATATTGGTACTGGCACTTTTGAAATAGGCGCGCTATTTGAATTACATGAAGAACGCGAAGCGATCCACTTTGAGCCAATTGCACAAGCCCCCAAAATGGAAAAGTCTAACAACATTGATCTGACCTTTCGTAAGTTTGAAGGCGATGTGGGTTTAATTATTAATGCTTTTTATAATCAAATAGAAAATTACTACACACAGTTTGATACAGATTTATTTGCCGAAGCAGGGCATCACCATGATGAAGCGGACGAAGAAGAGGCTGTAGGCGAAGAAGAACATACGCATGCAGGAGAGTTACCCGTATTTTTGTTTCAAAGTGCGGATGCTTCATTAAGCGGCTTTGAAGCGCAAGGTGTTTGGCGACTAAATAATAATCTTAAAACAACATTGTTCGCGGACTTTGTTAGAGCAAAGTTGAATAACGGAGGAAGTTTGCCTCGTATTCCGCCACTGCGTTTTGGCGCAAGTTTAGATTATGTAAATAATCAACTGTCAGCCAATTTAAGTTGGATCCATCATGCCGACCAGAATGACGTAGCCAGATTAGAGCGTGAAACGGAAGGGTACGATTGGGTTGATGCGAGCATTAACTACCATATGCCATTCAAGACATCAGAGTTAACCTTTTTTGTAAAAGTGGCTAATTTAATGGATGAAGAGGCAAGAGTGCATTCGTCGTTTTTGACTCATATTGCGCCGCGGCCGGGCCGAAACTTTAGAATAGGTGTGAGAGGAGCTTTTTAGAAAAGCCTTACACTGAATGACAGTCTGTCGCCTAAATGAAAAGCGAAAAAATTATCGCTCTGAATTTTCTTTTTTGAATTGATAGTTCAGAGCATTTATTGTCTTTTCGATATACTCATTATAGTCTCCCGTTAAGCCATGTCCTGAACGGGGGAATAGGTGAAACTCAACGGCATAATTTTTATTCAGCAGCTCACTAGCAAAACCAAGCGCTTTGGCGGCAGAGGTGCGTTCATCTAATGCACCATGAAAAATCGTGAAACTGGGCTTGCCTTTCACTTTACTTAGCAAAAACTTCGGTGATATTCCCGCTAGAAGCGCATCTTTTTCGGCTTGCGACAACGTTTGGTAATTTTCCACTAATAATGGATAAACATGTTGATCAAATTCTTGTCGACGAGCGTCATTCACAGCATCAGTTAACATGCCATGTAGTATGATAAGGCGAATGTTATCACTCTCGGTTGCCATCATCATCGAGATTGTTGTGCCACGACTAAAACCCCAAACAGCGATGTTTTGAATATCAATGTCGCTGTGTTTTTTGCTAATCGCATCAATTAGATTGAAGCTATCTTTAACATCACCGCACCCTAAATCAGTCCTATTTTGTTTGAGTTTGGCGCTTTCATTTTGATTGTTATTGTTTTTACTCAGCCCTCTAAAGTCACTGGCGATAACCATGTAGCCCTGCGCTGCGACGCGACAAAGTGATAGAAGCTCAAACGGTACGATCCGTCCCCATTTGGCAAAGCCGCCTCGGTTATAAACCACGACTGGCAAGTTCGCTTTGTTGTTGAGAGGTCTTATTGTCCAACCTCTCGTCACCCCAGTATCGCTAGTATACAAAACTTCATTGAATTGAATTTTATTTAGCGAATGACATTGATCAAATAACGTTTCTGGAAATGCGCTCTTTAGTCGGGTATCGCTCCAAGCCGGTTTAGCGAATTTACTTTTCTTCATAAAGTCGATAAAAACTTGATAGCTTTTAAAGGGGATTTGGTAGGGGGTACTTTGAATGATTCTACTGGTAGCTGAACCATTAGAAAGTAAAGCTTTGGAAGGTTCTGCGTGGACAACAGCACTAAGTGTTAATCCGATTAATAGCAAATAAACACATGAAAAATTCATCGTGCGAGACTCCAAAACTAGAAAATCAGGGTTTTACTTGGGGTTGAAGCGAACAGTTCAATCGATTGAATATCTCCCAAGCCTTCAATATTAATTACGTTGCGCTGTGACGGCCAGATTTCCATCAATGCGTCATAGGTCACCTGAATACTTTTAGGTTTGGGAAACTTAGTGAGTTCTTGATAAACCCAAAAAAATTTCCCTTCGACTTCATGCCCAACCAATTTAACGGATAAATTAGAATCTTGGTTTAAGGTTAATGAAAAACGCTCAACAATATATCGAGAGAATGCGGCCTGAATTACCTTGTCTTTTAGCAGGTCCGCTTTTTCATTCAAAATTTTCTTGGCAGCATGCTCTGCGTCATGAATGTAAAACCGGTGGGCAATTTCCATGTTGCCCGTTCGCGCATTAAACAATATAGTTGAAATGGCCTCTTTTTGTTGGTGTGCTTGCACTTTTCCAACGAGGCCACCAGTGACGCATAAAATAATAACGACAATGTATTTTTTCAATTCACTCATCTATTTCTTTCTTTTCTTTTTCTTTGGCGCTTTTTCTTTGGTTTTAATATCTTGCATAATGTCTCTGTAAACAGGATCTTTATCTTTCTTTTTCTTAAACGCTTCAACTCTCGAAGGAATAATGCGGCGTGGATAGTAGTTATTTTCAATATCCACATCAGCAGTTTCCCATTGAGGGTCGAGTGTTAAGGACTTTATTTCTTTATCGGTCACTATCAGCTTACTCACTTTGTGAGGCGAGCGTCGCCAAATCTCAGCAGGAAAACGCATGAACTCGGTCTTATCATTTTCATAGGTGACTTCTAGCAAAAGGGGCATGACCAAGCCACCAAGATTAGAAAAGTCGACGACATAGTAATTTTTATCTTCTTTAATTGCCCGCTCTAAAGCTTCTCTTTCTTTGTCTTCCAAATCAGCCAAAAATTGTTGATATTCGTTACGCTCTTTATTGGTCACGGTAAAACGATCATTTTTATCGTAAAAATCTCTAATCTTTCTATTTTGGTCGACCCAGAGTTTTCGGCCTTCTTTTCGGTTTCTTTCAACAAACAACGAGGTTGGTTTGTCTGCTTCTTCTTGTCGGCGTCTCTCAAAGTCGATATCTGGATCTTTGGTATCTAATCTTAACTTGTAAACTTTATCAATTGAAATATCGACATGGTCAGTTGTGTAAAACCAGCCGTGCCAAAACCAATCAAGGTCAACACCCGATGCTTCTTCCATAGTTCTGAAAAAATCAGATGGCGTTGGGCGTTTAAATTTCCAGCGTTGTGAAAATTCTTTAAGAGCAAAGTCGAAAAGCTCTCGACCCAAAATAACCTCTCTCAGTATATTTAGTGCAGCGGCAGGTTTTGTATAAGCGTTAGGGCCAAGCTTAAGCACACTATCCGACTGAGTCATAATGGGTACTTGTATATCTGATTTCATGTAGTCCACAATATCTCTTGGTTCTACACCCCATGGAATATTAGGGTCCCACTCTCGCCCGGCGACACCATCAAGAAAGCTATTGATGCCTTCATCCATCCAAGTCCATTGACGCTCGTCGGAATTGACCGTCATAGGAAAATAGATATGCCCAATTTCATGGATGACCACCCCAATCAAAAAGCGCTTCTCTGCCAAGGTATAGGTTCTTGAGCCGTCTTCTTGCCAAGTTGTTCGTGGCCCATTAAAAGTAATCATTGGATACTCCATGCCGCCTACGGGACCATTGACACTCTGGGCTACCGGATAGGGATAATCAAAAGAGAATCTTGAGTAGACTTCCATGGTATGAATTACTGCTTCGGTTGAATATTTTTTCCAAAGATCGCCACCTTCTTTAGGATAAAAAGACATTGCCATTACAAGTGGAACCTCGTCGCCACCTTGTTGAAAGCCTTGAGCATCCCAAATGAACTTGCGTGATGACGCCCAAGCAAAATCTCGCACATTTTTGGCAATAAATTGCCATGTCTTCATTTTCTTTGTGCCTGCCTTTTCGTTTTCGAGCGCTTCTTCTTCCGTCACAATAAACACAGGATTTTTGGCCTTCTTAGCTTTCTCTAGCCGCTTTATCTGCTGCTCGGTTAGCACTTCCTTTGGGTTCTGTAATTCGCCAGTTGAGGAAACAATATGGTCAGCAGGTACGGTGATATTGACTTCATAATTGCCGAATTCGAGCGTGAACTCGCCACGCCCTAAAAACTCTTTATTGTGCCAGGCTTCATAATCACTATAGGCTTGTAATCGTGGAAACCATTGAGCCAGCAGAAATAAATCATTGCCGCCTTTCCGTGCATCATCTGGAAAATGTTCATAACCCGCTCGAGCAGAAACTGCGTTTTCTTCTAATATGTTGTATGCATACCTAATTTTAAATCGAAAACTGTCACCGTGTTTTAGAGCTTTAGGTAAGTCTAATCGCATTTGTGCGCTTACGATGGTGTGACGTAATGGTTTCCCATTGGCGTCTGTTATTTCCAATATTTTGTAGCCCGGTTCATTATCATCCAACCACTGTTGACGCCGAAGCTCTGCTAAGCTAATTCCTGCAACGCCGTCATTATTAACCTTTTTGGTAGAAGGTCCGCGACGACCAATACCACCAAACTCTGTAGAGCGTTCAGCGATTGAATCAGATTTGAATCGATTTTGATCAAGCTGTAACCACAGGTACCTAAGTGAATAGGGCGAATTGTTGTGATAAGTTACCCATTGTTCAGCCTTAAGCGTTCGCTTCTTTTCATCGAGTGTAACGTTGATCGTGTAATCGACTTGTTGCTGCCAGTAATCAACGCCAGGTTCACCTGCGGCATTTCGATATTGGTTTGGTGTTGGTAGGATTTCATCCAATTGACGAAATTTGTCAATGAAGTCCCCTTTAGTTTGCTGGACTGCTGAAGAATGCGCCATGGGAGAGGCGATTAGTATTAGCAAGTAGATTAGTCTGTTCAACCCGAACCTCACTTTAGTCTTATGGGTGATTTATAGATGTAACTTTTAATGATACATTATATCTTTGATGGGAAGCAATAAAAGACTCGCATTAGATAGCATCTTTGCGATTTCATGGAGTGTATATCTAGGGGAATTTTTGCAAAACCGTCTGGACATACCTTTGAAGGTAATAGATTACGATTAAACTAATTTCGCTCATTTTTTACCATGCTCATATTTCTACGATAATTGGGATTTCCAGAGAGAAGTCTTTCTAAAGTGAGGTATAGAACGAGCTGTGCAATGGGTTTAAATAATTTAAATAAACAAGGTAAGTACAAAATTTAGGTTTAGCAGCTTAATCCGTTGAAAGAAAGTCAATAGAATTGTTTAAAATCAAATTAGCCTTTTCGCAAAAATTACCAATGGTGTGAAGCTACGCAAGATAGACTCCTCGAGCGATAACAAGGAGAAAAACTCGAATTTTGGATTATTATGTTTTCGAGCATCAATTTCTTAGATGAATTTACGAGCATTAACGTTAAGGTGCATTTATCTCAAGCCAGTTTTTGGCCCAAGATTTCCCGTGTAATATTTAGTGCGTAGCTGGCGAATGGCCAAACACTTGACTCTCGACCAGATTAGTATTGTTAGTGGTTGGCTTATAGGGAATCGGAAGTCTATCATTTGCAGACCGAGGGTAATTAATCTCTTAGTAACATTTGAGGAAGCATTGAAAGTAAAGATAAAATTCAACTGTATATCTCAAATTGAAATGCAGTGAAGGTGTCAATGATTTATGTAAGGTGTTTTTTGGTGTTTGAGGATCAAAGGCTTCCAAACAGTAAACGAAACAGAGACAGAGAGAAGGAATATGATAGATTGGGAATTGAGCATGAAACTCATGGGCTGGATAATTAAATGACCGAAATTAAACTCCTCTTGCGTGATTCAGATGTGTTCACGATTGTGTCCAGCGTTTTGAGTTCCGGTGCGTTCTTAGTCCCCGACTTAAACTACGAGAAAAAGGCCTATGAAGAGATTACAACAATAAGTGATTTCAAAAAATATTTTAGAGCTACTAAATTATTCTTTATTCTTCATGATAGTTGGAAGCCAGAACTGCTTACTATGGAAGAATTTCCGGATGTTGAACTAAGTAAGAAGTACTTTATTAGACAAAAGTCAGGTGGGCCATCGATCATTCTCTATTGTTGTGGAGAATATGACAAGGATGGTACTCGCTATATTGGAAATGGTTTTATTGGTTATCATAGAAAGTATTGGAGTACAACACAAAGAGCTAACATTGCCGCTCCAGAAAGTCTTAGAGATTTTTACAAGTTAATGATTTCAAGTTTTAAGAAAAATGCTATTAGAATGAGTGGTACGAAAGTTACATACTGGGTTGATAAACAATCTAAGGAAGAGCTTGACTCTAATAAAATAGAAACGGGTTTGGATTTTCTTAGATAAGCCTAGTTACCCAATCAAAACTTAGCATTTGAGCAATAACGATAGAAGCGGTTTATTGAGTAAATAAACGAACGAAAAACCAAACTAATTGACTGTGTTGACGGGCTCAACATTTGCCACAATCTCAACTATGTCGTCAGTACTCGCGCAACTGGGTTTGGTTAAAATCAACATTTAAAAATGCGTTGAAACGTAAATTGCTAGCGACTCTTCAAACCGAGAAATATCAACTGCTCTAACAGGCGAAGCCAACAATTAATCTATTGATTGTAGCCATGCAAGGCCAACACTTTCTCCCTCAATAAATGCCTATCCACCTGTTCTGCGGGAATTAAGTCTCCCACGACGAGATCGATTTTCGCCATAAACATTTTGGGTATGCCAGTCATCGCGGCGCCATTTTTACGGCTAAACCAGCTGCCCCATAGTCCGCGTAGCGCCATGGGCACAACCGGTACCGGAGTGCGCTTAACTATCTTCTCGATGCCTTGTTTAAATTCACCAAGTTTTCCATCGGCAGTTAACTTACCTTCAGGAAAAATGCATACCACTTCACCGCTTTCGAGCGCATCAGCAATTTTATCAAAGGCTCGGTCCATTAATTTTTGGTCTTCTCTTGCTGGCGCTATGGGGATTGCACCCACCAATTTAAAAAACCAACCAACAACGGGTAGTTTGAATATTTTGTGATCCATTACAAACTTAACATTACGTTTGCAGTAACCGCCAATCACCAAAGCGTCGACGAAGCTAACGTGATTACAAACTAAAACGCAGCCACCTTTTTTTGGTATTGAGCTAAGGTTTAATTGTCGAATTCGATAAATGCTATTGATTAAACACCAAGTTATAAATCGTGCAATAAACTCCGGTGCTTTGGTGAAAACGTATATCGCGACTAGGATATTAATGAGTCCGGTAATTAGAAATAATTGTGGAATCGAAAAATCATTCGCCAATAGAATCATTGAAAAAAGCCCCGATATCACCATAAATAATGCATTTAATATATTGTTACCTGCAATCACTCGAGACAGATGTTTTTCATCACTTCGTTGTTGAACTAACGAATAAAGTGGAACAGTGTAAATCCCGCCGAAAATTCCTATAAATGCGATATCAAATAAGATCCGCCAATTATTAGAGTCGGCCAGAAACTCTTTCCAATTGTAGACAGCTTCAAGGCCGGTGGCTGGATTTGCAAAATAAAGATCGATTGCAAATACACTTAAGCCAATCGCACCAATAGGCACTAGTCCAATTTCAACACGGCCATTGGAAAGTTTTTCGCAAAGTACAGACCCAATACCGATACCTATCGAAAAGACAGCCAAAATAAGTGTTGCCACTGTTTCTCTACCGGCTAAAGTATATTGAGTGTAAGTGGCGATTTGGGCCAAAAATACGGCTCCATAAAACCAAAACCAGCTAATCCCGAGTATCGCCAAAAATACCACTTTGTTAGACACTAAAAACTTAAGGTTGCGAATAGTTTCTGTTACCGGATTCCAATTAATTTTTAGTTCGGGTGCAACTGCGGGAGTATTAGGAATACTGCGACTAGTAAAATAACCGATGATTGCAACACTTAAAACTGTCGCAGATAACCATAAACCTATATCAGCGTTTAATGCCGCAATTGCACCTCCGATAATGGTGCCGATTAAAATGGCTAAAAAAGTGCCAGACTCAACTAGAGCGTTACCGCCAACTAACTCATCCTCCTCTAAATGCTGCGGTAGCAAGCCGTACTTTATTGGGCCAAAAACGGTGGACTGTAATCCCATGAGAAACAAGACTCCGAGTAACAAAACAGGACTATCAAGATACAAGCCAATAGTCGCTAAGCTCATAATCCCTATCTCCGCTAACTTAATCATTCTTATTGAGCGAGACTTTTCAAATTTATCTGCTAATTGGCCGACGGTGGCAGAAAATAAAAAGAACGGAAGAATAAAAATGACGGCAGCGGCTGTCACCAACAATTTGGAATCCATACCGAGCGCACTAATTCCGCGAAACCCGATAATAATGACTAACGCATTCTTAAAGATATTGTCATTTAAGGCACCTAAAGCTTGGGTAAGGAAAAAGGGTAGAAATCGCCGTTGTTTTAACAGTGCAAATTGATGTGGTTCTGTGTCTTGAACGGGTTTGTTTGCCGACATAAATCAATTACCTTTGTTGAATTGCTCAGTGCGCGAGTCCGCTTACTTTTTTAGCTGCTGTTTGCTACATTTTTTGGTGGCTGGTACTCGCTATTCTTAAACCTTGCAAACTTTAGAAAGTGGATAACCTGCCGAATAAGCTGACTATCCCACATCATAAATGAATGATGCAAGGGCATGACTATGAAGTCGGACATTTTGCGACACCGAGTATTATTAATTTCTACTACGCCATCACCGGGGGCATTGTTGGTGGCAGCCTTATAAAACCAGGTGACTGGAACTAACAGCGAGCGGCTTTGACTCCCGGCAATAACCCCGGTAGGTAACGGTGGCTCCGGCAGCTCTCTAATAAGCTCACTGGTCGGTAAAAGCTGCTTAGCAACCACTGGGGTAAAGTATTTTAATATTGGATGATTGGTCATAAACTGAGCCGTTTGCGTGCCTTGATTAGGAGTGCCTAACATGACGCAATTACCCAATTGCCATGTGTTGCTGCACACAGACAGAATTCCGCGAATCAATATGCCGCCAAAAGAATGCCCCACAAAATGCAGGGTATTCTGCGGAATGACCCAATCGTGTAATTGCGCCATTAACTTTTTTAGGATTGAATCGTAGCTTCCCGTGATCCCCGCATAGCCGGGATTAAAAACGCGGTATCCTTGTTTAATAAGCGCTTTTTCCAACTTTCGCATACTGCCTGCTGAGCGACCTAAACCATGCAACAAAACAACCTGTTGCTGATTCTGGGAAAGCGAAGGGGGAACGGGCGTTTGATCAGTCATGGTTGGTTAAATCTAAGCTAAAGAAACGCTGAGTCGTTTCCATACACTGCTCGCTTAATTGGCCGATACTGACATTTCTGAGTCTTGCCACTTCCGCCGCTACATGAGGCAAATACTGCGGAAGGTTTCGGCTGGATTTAGGTCGCGGCCTGATGTTTCTGGGGGTTAAATAGGGGGCATCGGTTTCCAGCATTAATTTGTCGTTTGGAATGAGGTGAACTATGGACTGCAATGTTTGCCCCCTTCTTTCATCGCATACCCAACCGGTAATCCCAATATGCAAATTGAGATCGAGATAGGCGAGTAATTGTTGCTTGTTGCCGGTAAAACAATGAACAACAGCGCCGGTTAATTGATCGCGATATTTCTTTAACAATTCAATTTGTGGTTCGAATGCATCTCGCTCATGCAAAAACACAGGCTTTTGAGTTTCGCTCGCTAAGATTAACTGTTGTTCAAAGACTTCAAGTTGAACATCTCGTGGTGAAAAGTCTCGATTAAAATCTAAGCCGCACTCCCCAACAGCCACTACGCAATCATTGCTTAATAACTGTTTGAGTTGCTGCAGGTGCTCAGGTAAAAAATTCTTTGCATCGTGAGGGTGACAACCCGCGGTAGAAAACAATTGATTAGGGAATTGTTGGCAAAGGTCATGAGCATTGATGCTTTCTTGCAGATTCGTTCCGGTAACAATTTGCGCGATAACGCCATGAGCTTGCGCTTGTGAGATAACTTGAGGGCGATCTTTGTCGAATCGGGAGTTAGTTAAATTAACCCCAATATCTATCCAAGTGTGACTATTACTCATTTTAATCTATTAGACCTAACTCTTTGTTCCAATTCACATAATTTGAGAAATTAAGGTACGTTATTGGGTTTTGGTATAAACTTATGGTGAGCAGAAATAATATAGGGTTACTGAACGATGTCAAACTACACTCTTTATGGTACCGAGTTTTCCTTGTATACCGGTAAAGCGAAGACATATCTCAAATACAAAAAAATCCCGTTTGATGAAGTTTTATCAACCCTTAAAGTCTATAAAGAGATTATCGTACCTAATACCGGTGTTCGCTTTATTCCGGTGGTCAAAACCCCAGATGGCGAGTACTTACAAGATACCACCAACATTATTGATCAGTTAGAAATGCAATTTCCGGAAAGAGCCGTTTATCCCACCACCCCAAAACAACGGTTAGTTTCATTACTGCTCGAACTTTATGGTGATGAGTGGCTATTGATCCCAGCAATGTATTATCGCTGGAACAACCCAGATCTAAGTTTTACTTATCGCGAGTTTGGCAAAGTGATTAGCCCAAAAATGCCAGGATTTATCCGCGGTTTCTTAGGTAAAAAAATTGGCGATCGATTTAAGGGAATGACTAAAGTTTTGGGGATTACCGAAAAGTCCATCCCAGCCATCAAGGAATGGTTTGAGGGACAGTTTTTAGTTGACCTTGATAAACACTTTCAACAACACTCGTTTTTATTAGGCGAGACGCCCTGTGTTGCCGATTTCGCTTTTTACGGTCCGTTGTTTGTCCATTTTTATCGCGAACCAAACTCTTGTGAAATATTAGCGCAAATTGCGCCAAATGTAGTGAGTTGGATTGAACGAATGCATGACGCGTCAAATTGTGAAGGGGAATGGTTAGCTGACGATCAAATTCCAGAAACACTTTATCCCATTTTGAATAACTTATTTGAAACTCAGTGGCCGGTGTTGGAAGATACCGCCAACCAGCTTGCAGAATGGTTTGAACGAGAAACCAATGGCATTGAGATATCAGAACCGATTCAAGTGCCAAGAAAACTCGGTACCCATGAATTTACCATTAACGGCGTAAAAGAGCAGCGTGGAGTACTTCCACAAGTCCAATGGATGATGCAAAGACCACTCAATCTATATCATTCCCTAACCGCTAACGAAAAGAAGGAAATCGAACCTTTCCTAAAACAAATTAACGCACTTTACGCCATGCGTTTTAATCTTGAGCATCAAGTATTGAGAGTGGATAATCGATTTGTGATCAGGTAGTCAAACATTATTCTAAACGACTTAGGATTTATCTAAATCAATGGTTGTTAAAGCAAGCGACAAAACCAAAAGAATTTGGAAGACGGTGCAAGCCGTCCCAGCAGGGAAAGTTGCGAGCTACGGGCAGATTGCTGACCTTGCCGGTTTGCCCGGACGTGCCAGACTCGTCGGAAAATCCCTTGGATTATCACCGCCATCTATGCAGCTGCCTTGGTATAGAATATTACGAAGTAACGGTCAGTTGGCTTTCGAAAAGGGCAGCGCGCAAGCTGAAAAACAAAAAGGATTATTGCAACAAGAAGGGGTTGTGGTTTTTAATAATCGAGTGAAGCTCAAACACTTCGGATGGCAGCCAGATCTAGCTGAGATGTTGATGAAGTTGGAGTTTTAGCTTCATCACATTTGAACCTATCACTAGCGACTTGCTTTTTCAAGACTATCTCTCAAGACTAGTTGGCTTAATGCGGTTGAGTTTGGCTCGTTCTGTCAGCTCGTTGTTTTTATCATCTCATAGTTGAATTTTACTCTTTAAGAATTGCGCCGCACGGTCATAATTGCTCACATTGTGAAATTACAATTCCTCCAAATCATTCCCAGTTTACATCAAGAACTTAAATCTGATTCAGCCTAATCTCCTAAGGTATTTCAAACAAAAATATCTCAAATATTTATAAACATGATGGAGAATTAACAAGATGAAAAAATCAATAAATTCTATTTTATTTACGACGCTGATTTTTAGTTTGGCTTTTACAGTCGACTCGTCGCAAGCTAAAGCGCTCAACACCTCAGCCTCGAAATCATTGGACAGTCTTGTACCTAATTTTAAGGTCGTCGATCCTTGTACTCTAACGAGCCATGATGGTTCTGTAAAAAATATCGCTACATTAGAGATTCCCGGGTTTCCCAACACAACTGGTGTTGATATTTATATTGAAAAATCAATGAGTCTTAATCCACCTAAAAACATGCCGGTGGTTCTTATTGTTAATGGCAACTCTTATGCCAAGGAAGAGTACGATGATATTGCTGAATTCTTGGCAAAAAATGGATTTCTAATTGCTGTGGCTAGAAGAGAAAATAATGGTGGAGCAAGTGAAGATCCTTTATTTATTCTAGGCACTTTAGATGCGGTATTTGATTATGCTAAATTAAACCAGAATAGCCCGGTCGGCTTGATCGGTCATAGTAGAGCGGGTCTGGTTGTAAACAACGCTGCGATTGAAAACCATAACCTACAGCATGGTTATAAAATTAATGCAGTCATCAATGTTGCTCCAAATATTGCAGAGCAAGATCAAAAACTTACCGGCGAACATGCAGAAGCCTTTTTATCAATATGGGGATCTCGAGATTCTGATATGAAAGGGGAGTCTGGTACTGTCAGCGAAGGGATCGCTGCGTATGATATGGCTGGTACTGAATCGACCACTTGCGATGGTAATTGTATTTTGTTTACCCCCAAAATAGACAAAACTTCTGTCTACGTATACGGTGCTAATCATGCCGAATTTTTAGGCACACATACGAATGCTCCTTGGAGTGCTCCAAACGTGGACGATACAGATATACCGAAGCATCCTTATCTAAATACTGATGATCAATTTTGTATTGGTAAAGCCTATTTAAACGCTTTCTTAAGAAAGCACTTAAATGGAGATACTCGATTTAACGGCTTTTTGAGAAATCGGGCTTTGCCTAAGTCACTCGCGATGATCGTCTCAGATACGGACGACGGATTAGGTCAGGAAGCTGGCTCAGCATTGCGAATCAAACATCAATTTAGCCCTAGACTTAAACTTCAGATAGAAAACTTCGAGGATGAATTTTATGAGCTGACCGGTAAATCAGCGCAGGTATTTGATTTTCCTGTTTACGAAAATAACTTAGAAACCGCGCCTTATAATATTCGGCATAAGTCAAAATTTTTGTGGGTGTCTTGGGAAGATATCTCTTATACCCAATATATTGGCTTCGCAGTTGATGGGGACAAGCAAGATATTTCAGAATATACTCATTTGTCACTTCGTGCGGGGTTGGTGAACGGAGTTCCATGGCCAATGTATTCCAATGAATCAGGTAATGCGAACATCAGGATCGGATTAAGCAGTGCTAATGGTGGCTCACAGTATTTCTACCGAGAGCTTGAAAGTACCGACAAACATACAACCATGCAAACGATTGTTATTCCACTTGAAGATTTCGCAGGGGTGGATTTGGAGCAGGTGAATGAGATTTTCATTTCTTTTGCGCCGGGAACCAAAGGAAGTATTATATTGGATAATTTGGAATTTATTCGAGATTATGAATAGGCGAAATCAAAAACAACTAAAATATCGTACACATTTAACGGATTAGAAAATAAGGTCTTCTAGCTGTTCGCGGCTAGGAGACTTTTTTATTTTATTGCGAATTCGGATTGGCAGATCGACTAGGAGTGACCTCGAGTGTCCAAATTTCACCTTTAGTCTGGCCGGTTCCACCCCATTCGACTGTCGCTTTTTGGCGGTAAGTGGTAAATAAGCGTGGAGATGCTAGTAAATTTCTTTTTGGGCTTAAATCAAAGATATTCAAGGCAAGGAGCACTTTATTATCCAACTCTTTAATTTGGAAAGTTGCTTCCCAAGCATCATCTATTTTAATTGTTGAAGCTTTATTAAAGTGAGTCCACACAGTCATATCTACCGTCTTAATATTTTTGGAGTCTTTAACTGTCAGTTTTCGAATGATTTTGAGCTCGAGCAATGCACCAAATTCGGAAGCTTCATTTTTACTATTATCAGATTTTACTTCTGGTGCACTGACTATAGCTCTTTCACTCTCACTGAAAAATTGAGTAGTGACAACGCCTGCTCGAGGAGTTAGCTTTAGGGTGTTGTTTTCGATATCCCAGTTAATATTAGTTTTATCTGATAGTTCATCAAGGTCAGTGTTTTCAAACTTAAAATTAGTAAAAACAGTTTTACGAATTGTGCTATCGATATCGACACCATCTAATTTAAAAACCTCGGAAATAAACTTTGAAGCCATAGAGATAGGAATCACATCAAAATCCATACTAAACCTCTTGTCAGAAGCATATGACTTGCTTGTGGGTTCGGCCAATGCTCTCAATGTTGATACCGGCAAAGCTAAAACCAGAATAGTCAGGGTTATGAATGTGGCAAAGTAGAACTTTGAAGCTCGATTCATTTTATTTTCCTCGGAAAGGTATTGAAGGCGTCGTATGTTAGGATTCTTACTAATCACAGCACTACTAAAATTAATGCTTAGATCTGATTTGGTAGAATGCATTAATTCCGCTAACAGAGTTTGATATTGATTGTTTGGAAACGAACTGCTGGCGTTATAATCACACCGAGCCTCAATATGCTCAATTAGGTCTTTCGCTAGCACCCTCACTACTGGATTCCACCAATATAAGTTACGTAACAGCGCGATAACCAAGAGGGAATAGTTATCCATGTAGCTTTTATGTACAGATTCATGAGCAAGTATTACGCTTCGGTGCGGCGAGTAGAATAGCCTTGGATTAATCCAAATAGAAGGTTTTCTGAAACCAATCAAAACAGCACTATTTATCAAATTACTGGTAAAAACCGGGATTCCCTTGTGAGTTATGACGGGGATGTTATCTGAACTCGCTCTTAGTTTCTTAATCCAGTTAGAGTGGTGGTGTAATTGAAAAATAGAAATTGCGATTCCGATCAAGCAGGCTATAAAAAACACATCGGAAAATGACAAGGTAGAAATAGAAGACGTCGATTTCGATGCCTCGACAATTATAGCATCAAATGTTTGCGGCGCTATCCAATCTATATCTATCGTTAAGTTTTTCGGAAATAGGTTTCTTATATGTACAAAAGGGATAACCCAGCAAAGCATCGCAAAACTGGAGAGAAATAGTTTCGAGTGGATTGTTGTATTGTCTAACCGATTATAAATAACGGCCAACAAGCTTAGGACTGTATTACTTAGAATGAACAATAGCACTTTACTTAAGCTCCTTCTTTCGTTTTTTCAGTAGGGATTCTAAATAGCTTATATCGTCCAAGGAAAGCTGCTCTTCTTCTAGAATATGTGCAACCAATGGTCTGCTTTTGCCTAAAAATAATCGATTGATGAAATCCCTTATCATGGGACGACTTAATTGCTTTTTTTCGATATTAGCTTGGTAGAAAATTGTTCGGCCTTGATGTCCACATCTGTCCAAAGCCCCTTTTTTTTCTAAACGATCGATTATCGTTTTGACTGTGGAGTAGCTTACTTCACGCTTTTCAGCTATCAGCTGATGTATTTGTGGAGCAGTTGATTTAGGATTACTCCAAAACAATTGCATCACTTCTAATTCAAAATCAGATAACTCCATATTCTTTCTCTACATATGTAGTGATTTATATCTACAAATGTAGAGAAAGAGAATGGTTTTGTCAAGGCTTTCTCATTTATAAAGTTGTCAGGATGAATTTTCGAAGTGCCCTTAAGTGCTGCGTGTGTCATTGCACTAGGCGCAGTTCCACCAGAAATCGATTTCTGGATTACTCGTACTTCACTTGTTAGATAAACAGGCACAATTTCTGAAGTGGCAATTAGTTTAGATTAGAGGTTAGGCTATACCATCAATGAACTAAATTTCACTCCAACCGTTGCAATGATTCGTTTCGATGGGAGCCTTAGCTTTGGAACAATAAATTTTGCTTTTATATGGTTTAAATCAAATTCTTAAGTGAAGCCCTTTCCGATCTAGGGGATATAGAATGGCTAGTATTGCGCAGGTTACCAGTAACGAGCAAAATAGCGACGCGATATATGGGTGTCTCACTAACTGTAAGAAAAAATCAAAAAAGAAGCTTTGAAGGGGCTGACCTGTAATATTGATATAAGCGTACGCACTCAATATCTGCAAAATTGAAAATGCTAAAATAGCGTTCCCTCCAAATACAATTAGGGGGTGAAGTAGAGCCCGAATGATCTGTTTACGCATTACAATAACAATTAAA
Organism: Kangiellaceae bacterium; assembly: GCA_965230525.1. Taxonomy (GTDB): domain Bacteria; phylum Pseudomonadota; class Gammaproteobacteria; order Enterobacterales; family Kangiellaceae. The sequence continues at coordinate 118,451 of OZ246008.1, read as the reverse complement.
CAATAAACAACAAAAGACCACCCACTTGAAACTAAAGCAAAACTTGAAGTCCATATTCGCTTGTTTATGACAAAAAAATGTCCGAACAAGTGTCCTAGTGCGACCAAACCCAAACCGAAAGCTACCCCTAAAACTAATTTCTTATAAATGGGCTCTCGACCAAGCCAGCGGACTAACAAGATGCCTAAAAATATGTTAATTGACGCTGGAAAAGTTGCTAGCAATCCCTCTGGGTCATACACCACAATCCCGCTAGAATCAGTACCATATGCCCATAAGTGTGAACTCGTGAAAAGTGTCCGGTCTACCCAAGAAGCAAGAGTCCCGGCCTGTGACAAATCCCCTGGCGAAAAGCCTGGTGCAGAGGTGCAGCTTAGTATTAGCTGCCACAAAACTAACAACAATATTGCAGGCAATAGTACCAATGATATTGATTGATTCGCATTCTTTTCAAAATAATGGGATAAGAAGAGTAAAACCAAAGCTACAAAACCATAACATAGAGCAATACGTTGCAGTATTCCGGGTATTCTAAGGTTAGAAAAATCAAAGGAGGGGAGTAAATTCAAAAACAATCCCAGCAAAATCAGCCAGGCGACGCGTTTAATAATACGTCCGGTAGTATGGAATTTGTCTTCAATCTTTAAGCCTCCAAAGGCCATAGCGGCACCGATAGAAAAAAGAAAAAGAGGAAATACAATATCGGCTGGCGTATAGCCGTGCCACGGTGCATGTTCGAGAAATGCTAAGCGATGAGACCAGGAGCCAGGGCTCATCACGAGAATCATCCCTAATACAGCTAAACCTCGAGTCGCGTCCAATGCTACAACTCGATTTGTTTGACCCATTAAGTTTGTATGCTCCTTCATATTGTTCCCTTGAATATTACGCTAAGCCATCCTAAGGCGAATAAAAATTTTCTCTAGCTCACAGCTAGTCAGCTATTTTATTTTTTCAAAACTAAGCCCAAAAAAGTGCATAGTGTTTACCTTTCCGTCAGCACCAAGATTAAAATTGAGTGGTGCGGTAAAGTGTAGCTCTTCGGATTTCATTTCAAAAGTATCGAAATGTTTATGGGTCAGAGGAAAATCTAATCGCCCCGACTTTAAAGTTAACTTGTCATTGTTAAAATCGACGATCATTTCGTTATAGCTTTCGTTGGTGTAGCGACCAGCGTATTGTTCTAGTGGCAGTAAGTGCGGTTTGTTGGCGAGTTCGGAAGATTGGGGTTTATCGTCATTAGGCTCTGTTTTTTTCTTATTATACAAATCAAATACTGCCTGATTCCAATCAATCGAACTCGAATCATTTTGCTCGTCCATGACATGCCACAACAGTGCGTGTCGAACTTCCGCATGATCAAGGTTGCCTAACGCAACCATCGCTTTGTTATTTTTTCTATCCAGTCCAATAATTGCGATCAAACCAGAGAGACTGCCGGTGTGGTAATCAATCTTTCTACCTTGAAAATCTTGTTGAAACCAGCCGAGGCCGTAACTAGTCCAATTAGGCTTAGTCAGTTTAGTTGTGGGGTAGAAATCATCTCTTGCGACTAGCATTTGCGGAGAAAACATTTCTAGCATACTTGCAGCAGAAATCAATTGTGTTCCGTTTGATGTTTTTCCATCATTTAATAAGAACTGAGCCCACAAACTCATATCGTGAACTGAAGACCAGGCACTTCCCGCTGCATTGGCTTCATCGTCATCGAAGTTCCAAGCGGTTTTGGTGACTTTATTGTCTACCATGAAATAGGGATATACATGCTTTAAATGACTAGAAATTTTAGCGCGTGTGCCAAAGGTCTCTTTCATTCCTATCGGGTGCCAAAGAGCTTCTGTCAAAAAATTATCCCAGCGTTTTCCAGTAACACGCTCGATGATTTCACCAGCTAACTCATACATGGTGTTTTGATAGATAAATCGACTTCTCGGTGGAGCATCAGGGTCGACTGTATTAAGTTTTTGAATTTGAGTTTTTAATGGCATTTTTTGTAAGAACGCCCAAAGATCAGTCGAGGGCATTCCAGTTCGATGAGCCAGTAAATCACGAATAGTCACTTGTTGAGTCAAATGTGAGTCTTTAAATCGAAGTTCCGGTATATGTTTAATCACTAAATCATCTAGACTCAACTTTTTTTGATCGACAAGGATTAGAACTCCCGCTGCGACCATCGCTTTGGTCGTCGACATAATTCCAAATACGGTATGTTCATTAACTTTGCTACCACTGTTTAGTTTCGTTCTGCCAAACCCTTGTTGAAATTTGATGGTGTCTTTTGTGACAACGGAAGTCGCAAATGCAGGAACTTTCCATAGTTCTATTCCTCGCTGAACTTCACTATGGTCTAGTGTTTTCGCGTGAATTTTTGAAGCGAAGACTCCAAAAGTAAGTAGTGCGATGGAGAACAATAAAGCAGATCGTTTACAGTCGAACATATTCACTCCGTGAGCTTTTATTAGAATTGTTTTTGCAATGATTCGGCTCAGCTTAGCACAGTTTTTTGATTTTTGTACAGTTGCTTAGATGATGCATCTGCGCTAGAAAAACACGGTAATTTTTTGTGGGGTAAAACAAGATAGCCGCGTCGTGCCTCCTCGCTATGACAGTCGATTGAGTGATTTGTCATTGCGAGCAGAGCGTGGCAATCTTTTGTGGGGTAAAACAAGATAGCCGCGTCGTGCCTCCTCGCTATGACAGTCGATTGAGAGATCTGTCATTGCGAGCAAAGCGCGGCAATCTTTTGTGGGGGTAAAACGAGATAGCCGCGTCGTGCCTTCTCACTATGACAGTCGATTGAGAGATCTGTCATTGCGAGCAAAGCGCGGCAATCTTTGGCGGGGGTAAAACGAGATAGCCGCGTCGTGCCTCCTCGCTATGACAGTCGATTGAGTGATTTGTCATTGCGAGCAGAGCGTGGCAATCTTTTGTGGGGGTAAAACGAGATAGCCGCGTCGTGCCTCCTCGCTATGACAGTCGATTGAGTGTTGTGTCATTGCGAGCAAAGCGCGGCAATCTTTTGTGGGGGTAAAACGAGATAGCCGCGTCGTGCCTCCTCGCTATGACAGTCGATTGAGAGATCTGTCATTGCGAGCAAAGCGCGGCAATCTTTGGTGGGGGTAAAACAAGATCGCCGCGTCGTGCCTCCTCGCTATGACAGTCGATTGAGTGTTGTGTCATTGCGAGCAAAGCGCGGCAATCTTTTGTGGGGGTAAAACGAGATCGCCGCGTCGTGCCTCCTCGCTATGACAGTCGATTGAGAGATCTGTCATTGCGAGCAAAGCGCGGCAATCATTAATGGTTTTCTAAATAGTCTATGACGCTATCGGGGTGATCAGAAAATACACCATCGACTTCGAGTTGTTTTATAAAAATATCGAGTAAGTGATCAAAGTCTTTTGCGAACTTTGGGATCTTTTGTTTCTCTTTTCTAAAAGTATATGGATGAATTTTTAGATCGTTCTTTCGAGCCTCTTGTAACAGTACACTTGGAATAATTTTTTCAGCAGATGACTTTGTGCTGACTAGCATCGGCATCCATGGTCCAATCCCGTCTGCATATTCCGCAACTGTTTTCATTGAACCTTTTTTTAGCAGCCAATCATAACTATATGGTACAAGTTTGCCATCCTTTAGTCGCATCGTTTCATTCCAGCCGGTATGTGCAATGAGTTGGATCAGTTTAATATCCATTTTCAACTGGGGTAAAAGTTCATCATGAACTCGTTTGGTTTCATCCGGATCAAAGCATTGAAAGTAAGCTTTATGCTGCTTATTGGTGTAACCATAATGCTTTAATACTTCGAGCGTTTTTAAACTGATGTCCTTGCCTTCTATCAAATGGAACCAAGGCGCTTTCACTTCAACATAAATCCCAATATCTTTTCCTCGACTATGATTGAGTCCTTGAATTAGTTCAATCTCTTCTTGCAATGTTGAAACGCTAAAGCTCGATTTAAATAATGGAAAACGGTTGGGATAGAGCGGGGTGGTCGTGTTAGTTTGATGGTCGAAGTCGAATCCCTCTGTCATTTTCAAAGTCTTAATTTCTGCCAAAGTAAAATCAATCGCTAGCCATCGTTTTTGACCAAACACTTCTCTGAATCGATTCGGAAACTCTGTCATGACATTAGTGACTCTGTCTAAATAGGGATCATGCAACACGACTAAATGATCATCTTTTGTCATCACGACGTCTTGTTCTATGTAATCAACATCCATGCTATGAGCCATGGCTTTAGCCACTAACGAATGTTCAGGTGCATAACCGCTGGCACCTCGGTGGGCAATAACAAGCGGCCTGTCTTGAGTTGGCTTGGAGGTCGTTTTTTTCATAGTGTGTTTCTCTGCTATGAGTGAGTTGGTACAGCCGCTGAGTGAAGCGGTGGCAAGGAAGAAGGCAATCAATAAAGATGGTATGTAACGGTTGGAAAAACGCATAGAGTTCATATCCTGAATTATATGGTTTAAAAGTTAGTCGTTAGTCAGTAAGTGGCAACGAAAAATATTGATCAACCCAGTTTATTTTCACGCTTGTGGGCTAGTTCATGCTTAAGGGTAAAGCCGATTAAAATGATTGCACCAATACAACCACCCGTAAGTAATATAAATCCACCATCCCAACCAAAATGGTCAACGGTGTATCCCAAAGCAATATTTGCCACCACGGCGCCACCTAGATAGCCAAATAAGCCCGTTAACCCAGCAGCGGTTCCCGCGGCTTTTTTTGGCACTAGCTCTAGCGCGTAAAGTCCTATTAACATCACTGGACCATAAATCAGGAAACCTATTGCCATTAGCGCTGCTATGTCAATACTGGGATTTCCGGCTGGATTTAACCAATAGATGATGACCGCCAGTAGTACCAATATCATATACAAAATTGCCGCAGGGGCTCTACGTCCTTTAAACCACTTATCACTAATCCAACCACATAATAAAGTGCCGGGAATGCCAGCCCATTCATAGACAAAATAAGCCCATGAACTTTTATCAACGGTAAAGTCTTTTACTTCGGACAAATAAACAGGCGCCCAGTCCAAAACGCCGTAGCGGATCAAATAGACAAATGCATTGGCCGCCGCAATAAACCAGAGCAATTTATTATTTAACACATATTTTAAAAATATTTGTTTGGCAGTAAATTCTTGCTCATGTGACTCGTGGTAGTCGTTTGGATAATCATTTCGATAAGATTCGATAGAGGGAAGGCCGCAGGACTGTGGTGTATCTTTCATTAATACAAACACCACAAATGCCACTAGTGTGGCAAAAGCGGCGGGTAGATAAAAAGCCGCATGCCAATCGTTAAACCATGCCATACCCAAAATAAAAATGGGGCCGATCAATCCACCACCAACATTGTGAGCAATATTCCAAAAGGAGACGGTTTTTCCGCGTTCGTTACTTGAAAACCAATGCACCATAGTTCTGCCACAAGCTGGCCAGCCCATCCCTTGCACCCAACCATTTAGAAAAAGTAACACAAACATAATCGTGACACTGCCTGTTGCCCAAGGAGCAAACCCAAACGCAAACATAATGCCAGCCGAGGCTAACAACCCAAAGGTAAGAAAATATTTTGGGTTGCTTCGATCTGAAACATTTCCCATCAAAAATTTACTCAATCCATAGGCAATTGACACGGCAGAGAGTGCGGTGCCTAGTTCGCCGCGCGAGTAGCCTTGTTCTTCAATCAAGAAGGGCATCGCAAGCGAGAAATTTTTGCGTACCAAATAATATCCAGCGTAACCAATAAAGATTCCGACAAATACTTGCCAGCGCAAGCGGCGATATTCGAGAGCTATTTGTTCTTTAGGAAGAAGTGGTTGATGAGGTTTAGGTCTAAAAAAACCGATCATGGCTAACTAAGTTCCTTGATGGTAATTTTTTGACCAATATTTAGCTCAGGGAAATTTTCGGGCATGAATTCGCTTATTAGTTCATTTAAAAACATAAATCCATTTGCGGTAGGACGCAGCATGCCCTGAGAGATTTCGGCCAACTCACGGGCTTGACAGCGTTCAATGGCCGGTTCGATCTGCTTTAATAAAATCCCTGTGCGCGGATAAAAAGAGTCTATTGCCACGCCATTTTTTAACCGCATTGCGTTCATCATAAATTCTAGCGGTAAGTCCTGCGGAGCCAGTTCGCGAGTATTATCAATAAACGCTTTATCAGGATTAAGATAATCTTTTGGGCTGCGCCGCTTACTGGTGCGAACGATTGTTTGAGTATCTGCCCGAGTGATTTTTCCATGGGCGCCTGCGCCTATGCCTAGGTAGTCACCAAACTGCCAATAGTTAGTATTGTGCCAAGATGGAAATTTTCCATTCAAGCTAAATGCGGAAACTTCATAGCGATGATAGCCTTTATCGGTCAAAAATTGTAATCCTGCTTCACCGATATCTGCGAGCAGGTCATCATCGGCCATATTTTTAGGTGGTGTGTGATAAAACGCAGTATTAGGTTCTAAGGTTAATTGATACCAACTTAAGTGCTCGGGTTGCATGCTGGTGGCAATCGTTAAGTCACTGATTGCTTGTTCAATGGTTTGTTCCGGTAATGCATACATTAGGTCGATATTGATATTTTGAAAACCGGCTTGTCGAGCTATTTCAAAAGCGCGTCTAGCTTCATCTGATTGATGGATTCGACCAAGTGTTTTTAAAAAAACGTCGTTGAAACTTTGTACGCCAATCGAAATGCGGTTAACCCCAGCCTGAAAAAAACCTTCAAATTTGTCTGCTTCTACGGTGCCAGGGTTTGCTTCCATGGTAACTTCTGTATCAGCTAAAAAAGGCAACCTTGCGCGAATGCCGCTGAGTAATTGTTCCATCGCCTCTACGCTCATCAAACTGGGTGTTCCTCCGCCAATAAAAATACTCGTTAAAGCGCGGCCCCAAACCGCGGGTAAGTGCTGTTCCAAATCAGTTAACAGTGCTTGTATATATTCGGCTTCGGGAATGGTTTGTTTGACCGTATGGGAATTAAAGTCGCAATAGGGACATTTTTGCACACACCAAGGGAAATGAATGTAAAGAGAAAGGGGCGGTAATTCAGTAATAGCCACTAGTTTTGGCCTTGCTCATCGGAATTAATCGGCTTAGCTTGATTGGCTGACTGCTGCCGGTATTTTCGCTCAAATTCTTTTAGTGCCTTGCCGCGATGGCTGATGTTCGATTTTTCTTCTGGCTGCATTTGTGCCGCAGATTTTTTTGCCTCAGGACAATAAAAAATTGGGTCATAACCAAAGCCGCCATTGCCTATCGGAGAATCTAAAATCACACCTTCCCAACTAGCTTGACTAATTATTGGTGTGGGGTCTTCTGCGTGGCGCATATAGACGATGACGCATTGATAACGAGCGCTGCGTTGTTGTTTTGCTACCCCTTTTAGTGCAGTTAGCAATTTATCCAAATTTTGTTGGTCGGTGGCTTGCTCACCAGCATATCGGGCTGAGTAAATTCCCGGCTTGCCGCTCAGAAAATCAACCTCTATTCCGGAATCATCAGCTATTGCAGGTAATCCGGTTTGCTGACAGGCATGGCGCGCTTTAATAATGGCATTTTCAACAAATGTTAAGCCATCTTCAATGGCGTCTTTTATTTGATACTTTGACTGGGGAACCAAAGCTTGCTCAAAACGAGTGAGGATTGCTGATAACTCGCTTAACTTCTTTTTATTGCCACTGGCAAGAACAATCGTCTGATTATTAAGATTCGAGCGGTTCGTTGTTGGCATAGGCTGCAATCTAGTTTAATGTGTATGTTCAAGATTTTAGCTGTTTTGACTTACAAAAGAAATAACAGCTCTCGTGACAATCAAACTAGGATAGTAACAATGAAATTATATGGTATGGGAAAATCTCGCTCATTTCGAGCATTGTGGGCCCTAGAAGAAGCCGGAATTGAGTATGAGTATGTTGCGGTCGAGTTTGCTAGCAGTGCCGAAAATGGAGCACTCAGTGAGGAATATAAAAAGCTGAACCATCAGGGAAAGGTGCCAACCTTGGTCGATGGTGATTTGGTTTTAACAGAGAGCGGTGCCATTTTGAATTATATTGCCGCAAATAGTGCCGACCTTACACTGATTCCATCGAATTCGTTAGTGCGACGCGCTAAATATGATGAAATGATGTTTTTTGTTCAAACAGAGCTTGAGCAAGCGTTGTGGAGTAATGGTAAGCATCGGTTTGCATTACCGGAAGCGTATCGAATTAAAGATATGTTGAATACAGCCACCTTTGAGTTTAATAAAGCTATGGAAGCATTAGGGCATCTTTTTGATGGCGAAGGGTTTGTTATCGGTGAAGATTTTACGATGGCAGATGTGATGCTCGCTCACACTTTAACCTGGGCAGAGAGTTTTAAATTCGATGTGCCAGAGAATTATTTAACCTATCGAAATAAAATGTATTATCGAATGGCTTGTAAGAACGCGATCAAGGTTTTGCAAGAGCAGTAAAACTCAATTCATCATCCAGCCACTTTAAATTGAGGTGCGGAAAGTTGTTCCGCCTTACTGATCCGTTTTTGCAACAATATCTTGACGAATGAGTTGCATAAAGAATTCGATCAATGGGCGAGTTTTTCTGTGTGTATTGACCATCATAAACGAGTTAAAGCGTTGCGGAAAGTCAAAGTTAAGTCGTTTTATCCAGCCGTTCGAAACTTCTGTTGCAACAGTCACATCCGTTAAGGTTGCGATGCCAATATTTTGCAAGACACACTGTTTCATGGATTCGGTGTTACTAAACTCCATGTAGTTAAAGTCGTGATATCCGGCCTTTTGCATAAGGTCATTAAAAACATGACTGTAGCTACAGCCAAGATTCCATAACAAATGAAATTGGCTTGCAAGGTCTTTACAAGCTATTTTTCGTTTCTTGACGATTGGATTGTCCGGGTGTGCGTAAAGAGAAACGCCTTCTTGATATAACTTGAAAGCTTCAATATCTTTGACCTGAATGTTCTCTTCGACCATAAAACCAAAGTCTAGGGTGCCAGATTTTACGCTATCCAAAATTTCTTGGTCGCGCATCACTTGGAATGAAACTTTCACTCCGGGGGCTGTTTGTTGCAATCGCTTTAACCAGCGAGGAAGACGATAAGTGCTCACCGTTTCAACCGCAGCAATCTTGAGCTTGCCATGTAATACTGGGCTTGCATGGGTGGCAAGCTTGGCATCTTTTTCAAGGTCAATTAATTGCCTTGCATAGGGTAAGAAACGCTTGCCAGCCTCTGTTAATGTGACTGATTTATTGTCGCGATAAAATAGTGACTCGCCAAGCTCAGATTCAAGCGATTTGATTTGAGCGGTGACTGTGGAATGAGCGTAATGCAAATTGAGTGCAGCACGACTAAAGCTTTCCAAGCTGACAATTTCTAAAAAGCTTCGAACAGCGGCAAGTTTCATAATTAATTCCAGGCAAAGGTTGCATTCAAATAAATCGAATTACTTATTCTATATTATTCAATATATCCGAATGTTGAGCAGGTGTAAAATAACTCACATGATTCAACTAACAATAAAACAGACAACGAGTGATCGATGAGCATAGAATTAGTTGTTGACCTGATTGGTTGGTTAGGGGCATTGGGACTTTTGTTACCCTATTTTTTGGTTTCAATCGGTAAAATCAAAGGCGAATCGAGAGCGTTTCAAGTTTGCAATTTATTTGGCAGCGTAATGTTAGTGATTAACTCATTTTATTATGGCGCTTTGCCGTCGGTCGCAGTCAATATCGTTTGGATTGCAATTGGTTGCGCCATGTTAGTGAAAATTCAGAAAGACAATCGTCAACGAGGTAGAGCTAATGAAAGTGTTTGAGCAAGATGGATTCAAATTAATTGATGTAAGCCATGCGGTAGAAGATGGCATGATTACTTACAAGGGCTTACCTGCACCGATAATCTGTGATTACCTGACAAGAGAAGCTTCGGCCAAGCATTATCGTGAAGATACTAGTTTTCAAATTGGCGTAGTCACCATGGCGTCGAATACCGGTACCTATGTCGATGTACCTTTTCATCGTTATCGTGATGGTAAAGATCTTTCTGAGTTTGAGCTGGATCGCTTGGCCAATTTAAGTGCTGTAAAAATCGATATTCCTGACGGCGTTAAAGCGATCGAGGTTGCACATTTAGATAAGGTGGATGTGAAAAACAAAGCAGTATTGCTCAACACCGGCTGGTCTAAGTTGTGGCGGACTGACGATTATTTTGAAGATCATCCCTTTGTCACAGAAGCCGCTGCCAATTATTTATTGCAACAGGGAGTTCAATTTGTGGGCATTGACAGTTACAACATTGACGACACTTCTGCCGATACTAGACCATGTCATAGCTTATTATTAGCCAAGGATATACCAATTTGCGAGCATATGACCAATCTCGATTTATTACCGAGTTCGGGGTTTAAGTTTTTTGCTGTGCCAGTAAAAATGAAAGGAATGGGAACATTTCCAGTGAGAGCTTTTGGACTATTAGAATGTTAACTTGCAAATGTTTGGGGTAACTCGGCAAAGTCTGGGTTAATTCTCTCGTTGGATTAATTGCACCACAATCAGTCAGTATAAACCTGTTGCTTGAATTTTATGGGGATGAGTTTTCCCTGTTTTTCAGGTTGAACTTTCAAATCGAAACTCAGCCTTTCACGATTTCCAATCGGAAAGGTTGCAATGTAATAAATGCCATTGGGTTCACGAATTTCTTTGAACGAAAGTTCTTTAAATTGCCCGGAGAGACTTTTGCCGCTGCCAAAGACATTGCTGATTACGGGCGTACCCATTTCCGAATCAGACTTTCTAATCACACTAATATTAAGCAAGGCTAAATTCTTACTTCGCTTAATCTTGTATTGAGTGGCTACTGTTGGCGTGAGGAAAGAAGAGTTAATCAAACTGTAGTGGACCGTGTATTCACCGACGGTGTGTTGTTCAGCCTTTGCCGACATCAAAAAAAAGCTCAGGCAAGTGCACAAAAAGTAGCTTAATAATCGAGAGTTTAGTCTTGCATTGAACATAGTTAAGTCCTCTGAAATGAAGCTCTACAAAACGAGTTAGTAGATTTATTGTGATTAGAATCTGCTTCTAACGGCTCTAGTTGTTAAAGCCTTTAGTTTTAACATCTACAGTTTTTATCGTCTATAGCTATTAGAGCCTAGCGCTTAAATGGATTAGCGCTTGTCGGAATGACAAGAGCGCACTATTTTAGGACTATCGATTGCTGATTACTAGTAAAAGATTGCAGTAACTTGCCCGCAAAAAGCGGGCAAGTGAGCTAACAGAAGAAATGGAGATTAATATTTTCGTCGGGACGCAGCGGATAGCGGGACTATATTGTCCGGTTGATCCAAATCTTGGTCCACTAATTTAGAGCTTTCTAATGTATGAGAGAGCTCAAGTGCTTTTTGTCGTTCGTTTTCTAAATCACCTAATAATGTGTTAACCGCTTTTAGTTTACCTACAATTGTTGACTCCGATTGCCGCAAAGAATCCAACTCAGCGCGGTGAGTCATAATCATATGGTGATGAATACGAAGTTGTTGGTTAAGCGGATTGATTACACTTTGGCTCCAATCAATCATTTCTTTACGAGAAGTCTTAAAGAAATTCATCACATCGGTGACGGTTCCTGAGAAAAAGCGTTTTACCGCAACCGAATGCTCAGTAAAGGTAAGAAACACATTTTTATCGAGCTTATCAGATCGTCTAATGATTTCGTTAAGTTCTCGATTTAATCTCACGATAGGAAATGGTTTAGGTTCGATTAAATCAACATTGAAGTCTTTAGAGAACTTTTTGTATAACGAGGCTGCCATCTTATTGGTGAGCTCCGCTTCGCGACTTAGCTCGGTCATAATGGTTCGAATAGCAACAAAGAAAAGTTTCATTTGTCTGAATAAGCCGATGGTTGTTTTACTATTAACTAATTCATCGAGTGTAGTTTCAACTTCGGTAGCTAACGCGTCTGAGCTTACAACCGATAACAATATTTTGGTTTGTCTTTCCAGTAGGCGTTGGCTGGGTTTTACAGAAAGTGATTTTTTCTGAAACTCAAGCATCGCGACCCGATTGTCTTCAATTAAATCGTGGATCTTATCTTTGTTGGCTCCGGTCAGAGATTTTAGCTCTTTTTCCTGCTCGGTCAGCTGATCATGCTTGTTATTGAGGACTTGCAGTGATTGATGAATTAATGTTTTGATGTCCTCAATCAATGAGCCCGTCAGTAGTTGCTCTTTATTCTCTAACAACTTGGTGGATAGCACATGTTCAAGTTCTTCAAGATGGCTTCTTACCAGCAGGGGCTTATCATTTCTAACTTTAGCCACCAACCCTTTTTGCGCAGAAACAGGTAAAACGTTTCGAGGATCTATTTGCAACTGTCTTGCGGTGGTGTTGACCATTTTAGTCACGGCTTTGTCGATCTTTTTACGGCTGGTTAGCTCGTCCCACAAGGTGTCTATTTTGTTGAGTACCGCAAATAAACCTAGGTCATCACCTTCAATGTTTTGAATATAATCTTCCCAAATTGCCATGTCGGATGCCGTCACACCAGTGTCTGCTGACAACAAAAACACAATCGCCTGTACTTGCGGAAGTAGTTTTAAAGTAAGTTCTGGCTCGCTGCCAAGTGCGTTTAATCCAGGCGTGTCGAGAATTCTTAATCCTTGCTTGAGCAATGGGTGAGGGAAGCTGACAATGGCATGACGCCAACTTGGGATCTCAACCATTTTGTTGTCGTCGCCATTTCTCTCTAACATTTCGGGGTCAAAACCAAGTAACTTAGCTTCTTCCACAGAGACCTTTTTGGTTTGAGTAATGGTGTGTAACGCCAAGGTCATTTCATGCGCAGAGCTGGTCATTAGTGGCACTTCGGTCCACAGATTAGGAAGGTCTCTAAATTCGGTTAACGTGGTATGGTCGAGTCGTGTTTCGATTGGTAATAAGCGCAGGTACGGACGGTTTTCTTTTTTGTCGTAAAACAGTTCGGTAGGGCACATGGTAGTGCGTCCAGCTTCCGATGGCAGAATTCGTTGCCCATACTCAGCAAAAAACAAGGCATTGATTAGCTCAGTTTTTCCGCGCGAAAACTCGCCGACAAATCCGATGGTAAGGTATTCTTCTCGCAGAGAATCTTGCAACCGGAACAGTCGGTTGTCGATGTCATCATTGAACAAATCATTGCGGCGAAGCCACATTCGGAATTTGCTGATGGTTTTTCCGATGTCGGCTTTCCAAGCACTAAACTGGTCAATATTCTCTGAAAAATTATTTGTCATAGGGTATCGTTTTTGTTGTTATGTTGGATTCAGCACAAAGGCTAGATCCTTGGAGCTAGTCTAACCTTATCGGCAATCTGTAGAAAAATGTTAGCAGAAAAGCTAGAAAAATCCGTACCCTAGGTCTCAAAATTAGAGATATATCTCAATTGGCGAGGCTTTTTTCGACTAATGGTCTATTTTGGGTCATCAGCCGGTTGGGGTTTCAATCCCCATGTGTCCCCTATTCGAGCAAAAAATATCAACTTTTGAGATAGTTTTGCGGCGGTTTGAATGAACAAGTGGTGCTACCGCTAAAATATCAGCGGCAAAACCCAATAATTAATTGATGAATATAAAAAGAAAATAAACAGTGTTGCGGCCATTGGTGCAAGATCGAAACCGGATGTCGCAGGCATGAACCCACGAAATTTTGACACAATCGGCTCGCTAATTTGCCCAAGAACGGCAATCACCGGATTCGGGCCTGTTGGCGAAACCCAGCTCAATATTACCCGGATAAAAATGAGGAACATAAAGAGCATTAAAATGCTTTTGATCAGCTCCAGTACACAAAAAAGCAGCAAGGTAATAATATTAAAACTGAGTTGCCCTGAAACAAGCCCAATAAATATGAATTTCAGTAAAGTCACCAAATAAGCGAGTAGCATTGTTGATACGTCGATACCGCCAAATCCGGGAATAACTTTGCGGAGCGGCTTAACCAGTGGGTCGGTTGCTTTTACGGTGAATTGGCTAAGTGGATTGTAAAAATCAGCACGAAAATACTGCAGAAAAAACCGCAACAAAATAATGGTGATATAGATCCCAATCAAGATATCAATAATCTGTGCAAACGGATTCATTTAAGCATTTTCTCCCAATTCTTTTCCACGGTTAACAGCGGCTGCAACCGCTTTTTGAATTATATTGGAAAATCCATCTTCAGCAAAACTGGCAAGTGCAGCGGCGGTAGTTCCACCGGGAGAAGTTACTGCCACTCTAAGGTCCACAAGCGTTGTTTGTGGTTGTGTCTGCGCGAGCTTTGCGGCTCCCAACACTGCTTGGGTGGCTAAATTTCTGGCGCATTCTGTTGGCATGCCTTCGACCACGGCTTGATCAACCATTGATTGAATAAACTGAAAAATATATGCCGGTGCGCTGCCAGCAATTCCAGTGACCACGTCAATTAGGGATTCATCGTCAACCCACTCGGTCACGCCAATGGCAGCAAAAATGGATTCGGTCAGTTGCTTTTGTGATTCACTGGTTGCTGGATTAGCAAACATTCCCGTAGCGGCGGCTGATACAGTGGCAGGTGTGTTTGGCATTGCTCGAACAACGGCTAAAGGCTGGTTTAAATATTCGTTAATTTTAGCGATAGTTACGCCCGCAGCCACCGAAATAACTAATTTTCCATTTAAATCCAATTGACTTAGGTGCCGGCAAACCTCGGGGAGTTTTTGAGGTTTTATGCCAAGAACGATCACTTCGGCCTGTTCGGCAGCCTTCAAGTTATCGTTGGTTGTTTGAATGCCACATTGCTCTACCAACTGGTCTAGCTTGGCCTGACTGGGGTTGCTCGCAATAATCTTTTTGGCTTCGTACTGACTGCCGATAAGCCCACGCATGATTGCGCTAGCCATATTGCCAGCACCGATAAATGCGATGGTACTATTCATATTGCCCGCGAACGGAGTGTTACTCATAAGTGTTGCCCTGTTCTTGTGGTTTTGAATCTGATTTCGACGGTTAGATCAACTCTTGCTAAGCCATATTTTTGATAGTTAATGTTTTTTGCCAATCAATATTATCCTAATCTAACGGCTAAACTAGCTTCTCGGACCAAATAGTGCAGTGCCAATTCTGAGCATATTTGAGCCAGCGGCTATTGCGGCTTGCATATCATTGCTCATACCAATAGACAAGGTATCCATTGAAGGAAATGACTGTTGCTGTTGTTTGAAGCAGTCTGCAAGCTGTTGAAATTGAGAGAGCTGTTGCTCAAAGTTGGTCGTTTTTGGCGGAATTGCCATTAATCCTCTTAGATTTATATTGGGCAATGAATTTGCTATTTCAAGCAACTCTGGCAGTTGTGCTCGTTGTACGCCTTTTTTTTGTGGCTCGTCAAAATAATTCACCTGCACACAAACTTGCAGTGGTGCTAAGTCTATTGGGCGCTGCTGGGCCAGTCGCTTAAGTATTTTGCTGCGATCAACACTTTGCACCCAGTCAAAGTGGACGGCTATATCTTTGGTTTTGTTACTTTGAATGGGGCCAATAAAATGCCAGCTAAGCGGCAGTTCCCGAAGTTGAGATATTTTGGCGAGGGCTTCTTGCAGATAGCTTTCTCCAAATTCTGTGATACCTGCATCATAAGCCGCTTGAATTGCATCCGCAGGATGTGTTTTACTCACCGCTAATAGTTTTAACTCATTGATGTTAATGCGATATTTGCCACAGTATTGTGCGATTAGAGATCGAATCTCATTCACTCGGCTTGTTATGCTCATAGGCTAAAAATCACTCAAAATGGGGCATTTTTTGATGAAAATAAGCGTAATCGGTCAAAAATCGCCAAATCAATCGCTTTTAATACAAAATCTCTGCTCTTTCTTCAGAGTTTTCTACTAGTATTTTAACATCGGATGAATTTTTAAAACAAAAAAGAAAACTTCTTTGGGTGAGACTGGATGGACATAACTGAATTACTGGCATTTAGCGTAAAAAACAAAGCGTCGGATTTGCATTTATCAGCAGGTCTGCCACCTATGATTCGTGTCGATGGTGATGTTAGACGGATCAATGTACCGCCTATGGACCATAAGATGGTGCATAGTTTGGTCTATGACATCATGAACGATAAACAGCGAAAGGACTTTGAGGAATTCTTGGAAACTGACTTCTCGTTTGCACTGCCTGGCATTGCTCGATTTCGGGTTAATGCTTTTAACCAAAACCGCGGTGCGTCAGCGGTATTTCGAACCATCCCTTCTCAGGTTTTGACTCTCGAGGAGTTGGCGGCACCTTCCATCTTTAAAGAGATGTGTATGCACCCTCGTGGTTTGGTGTTGGTAACGGGACCGACGGGGTCTGGTAAAAGTACTACGCTGGCGGCAATGATTGATTATATTAACGATAATCACTACGGCCACGTTTTGACTATCGAAGATCCAATAGAATTTGTGCATGAAAGTAAAAAATGTCTAATGAATCAGCGTGAAGTACATCGCGATACGCTTGGATTCAGCGAAGCATTACGTTCGGCACTGCGGGAAGATCCCGATATTATTTTGATTGGTGAGCTGCGGGATTTGGAGACCATTCGACTCGCTCTAACAGCTGCAGAAACAGGGCATTTGGTTTTTGGTACCCTGCATACTTCATCTGCTGCAAAAACTATCGACAGGATTATTGATGTTTTTCCTGCCGCCGAAAAAGATATGACTCGATCGATGCTATCAGAATCACTACAAGCTGTTGTGTCGCAAACCCTATTAAAGAAAAATGGGGGAGGCCGTGTCGCTGCGCATGAAATCATGATCGGGACGCCAGCCATCAGAAACTTAATTCGTGAAGATAAAGTGGCACAAATGTACAGTGCGATTCAAACGGGTTTGGGTGTTGGAATGCAAACGCTCGATCAATGTCTTAAAGACTTACTCGGTAAAGGCCTGATAAGTCGAGAAGATGCCCGTCACTCCGCCAAAAATAAGGAAGAATTTTAATGGATTTTGAAGGTCTCTTAAAATTAATGGTGACCAAAAAGGCATCGGACCTTTTTATCACCGCGGGTGTTCCGCCAAGCATTAAAATCCACGGTAAAGTTATGCCGGTTACCCAACGTGCATTGACTCCAGAAAAAGCCCGTGAAGTAGTATTAAGTGTTATGAATGAGGAGCAGCGCCGAGAATTTGCTCGCGCTCATGAGTGTAACTTTGCAATTAGCGCCGCAGGAATTGGCCGCTACCGTGTTAGTGCATTCCAGCAAAGAAATCATGTGGGTATGGTTTTAAGACGAATAGAGACTACCATTCCAACCATTGAAGAATTGCGATTACCTAATATTCTTAAAAAGTTGTCACTGACTAAGCGTGGCTTGGTTATTTTTGTGGGTGCAACCGGTACCGGTAAGTCGACCTCTTTGGCATCCATGATTGGTTATCGTAATCGTTCCACCACGGGCCATATTATTTCAATTGAAGATCCAATTGAATTTGTTCACAACCATGACAAATGTATTATTACACAACGTGAAGTCGGGATTGATACTGAGTCATTTGATACCGCACTTAAAAATACTTTACGACAAGCACCTGATGTTATTTTGATTGGTGAGGTTCGTACCAGTGAAACCATGGATTATGCGGTAGCGTTTGCGGAAACGGGTCATTTATGTATGTGTACCTTGCATGCGAATAATGCTAACCAAGCGTTAGATAGAATCTTACATTTCTTCCCAAAAGAAAAACATAATCAAGTATTAATGGATTTATCCTTAAACTTGCGAGCGATCGTCGCTCAGCAACTAATCCCAACTCCAGATGGAAAAGGGCGTCGGCCAGCCATTGAAATCATGATCAATTCACCACTCGTTTCGGACCATATTCGAAAAGGTGAACTGCACTTGTTGAAAGACTTAATGAGTAAGTCTAATGAGCAAGGCATGCAAACTTTTGATCAATCGTTATTTGCATTATTTAAATCTGGCGAAGTGACCTATGAAGATGCATTACATCATGCAGACTCACCCAATGACTTAAGACTTATGATTAAGTTAGATTCGTCAGAAAATGGTGAGCCAGTATTTGATTCTGGAATAGGCGGAATGTCGTTAGAAGAGCAAGAGCCACGTTAGTCTACTTTATCTTAACGAGACGCTTCTCAGCTAGAGTTAATCCAAGGCCAGTCTACAAGCTGGCCTTTTTGGTTGCGCTCGATATTATAAGAAGTTGTTATTGAATGATGTCATAATGTCGTTCGAATTAATCTAAGGTTTTGAATCAATGATGCCAACCACGCTTGTTATAACCGTTGCCGCGTTAGTGGTAGTGGCGATCATCGGAAACCGGTTTTCCAGGCTGCCATCCAATGTTTGGTTGTTGTTTGTTGCTCAACCTTTGGGATTATCATCTGCGTCTTTAGTTGTATTAGCCGGCAGCTTACTCGGTGCACAGATTGCGCCGAACCCACAATGGGCGACCTTACCGCTCACTTTTATGATTCTTATGACCGCAGCGGGAGTTGTTCCGGCTGCTATGGCAATGAAAAAATTTGGACGTCGTGTTGGCACCGCCCTGGGATTATCCGTAGCGGTAATCGGCAGTGTTATTGCTTCTTATGCAGCGACCCAAGCGGATTTTTATTTGCTCATAGCAGCAGCGGGCTGTTTGGGATTTAGCATGGCATTTGTTGCGCAAATGCGCTTTGCCGTTATTGAGAGTTTAGATAGTTCTAAAGCAATTCCATCCGCTATTTCGGTGTTAATGATCGGTAGTATGTTTGCGGCTGTTTTAGGGCCAGAGGTTGCGGCAGTTGGAAAAGATTGGATTGATGCGCCATTCGGCTTTGCTGGCTCATTTTTAGGCTTAAGCGTCATGTTGCTGGTTGCTATTGGTTTGGTTCTTAGTCTAAAACCTATTGGGGTGGCAGAGCAGCCTTCTGAGCAGTCCGCGCGACCATTATCGCAGATCGTAAAACAGCCTATTTTTATTATTTCTGTTTGCGCTGGTGCGATTGGCTATGCTGTGATGAGTTATGTAATGACCGCGTCGCCATTGAGCATGCACAAAATTGAAGGGCATGCGTTGCACGATACCAAGTGGGTTGTACAAAGTCATATTATTGCAATGTATTTACCTTCGCTCTTTTCCGCAGTGTTAATCAGGTACTTAGGGCTGGTCAAGTTAATGTCAATTGGTACGCTGATTTATCTCGCAGTTACCATTATTGCACTTTCTGGGCAGCAAGTAGTGCACTATTGGTGGGCTATGGTATTGCTGGGGATCGGTTGGAATTTTTTATTTACTAGCGGCACGGTGCTATTGCCAGAATCTTATCGCTCAAACGAACGCTTTAAAGCACAAGCGGTTAATGATTTTTCTATCTTTTTTACTCAGGCGGTTGCATCGCTCTCGGCGGGGTGGATGCTGTTCAACTTTGGTTGGAGTCGCTTAATCTATATAATTTTTCCAATCTTAATCGTTATGTTGATGGTCACTTTCTGGTACTCGAAATCGCGCCAATCACAAGGTTAAATCTGAGAAAAGTAAAGCACTGAGACTTTCTAAAAAAGCGCAGCTGACTTTGAAGGATTAATAACCTTGAGGGATTACTGACCTTGATGGATTAGTTATTAGACAGAGATTGTGCGCCCCATTGATTTGCTACTAGCTTGCAACTTCCATCTTTATTCTTAATAAGTGTGACTCGATCGGTGCGTACGTTAGCTAATCCGTACAGAAATTGTACATTGCCATAATAATCAATAGAGTTGGAACGGTTGTAAACTTTGTCCGCTCGAATGTCGATTTTACAGGACTTAAGAAAGATTGAAGGTGAGTGTTCACTTTGCCCTGCGGCAGCGTGAAAAGATGAGCACACGAGTAATATGGTGCCTATTATAAGTTTAAGGTATTGTTTGACCTGCAGCAGTACGGAGTACACTCGATACATACTCTGGCCTCCTTGGCTTGTCACTTTTAGTTTGATTATTTGAGCAAGTATATACTAATTCACAAGCTGTTACAAATGTAGTTGGGCGAAACACCAGAAATTCTTCAAATAACGTGATGACTAACTCGGTTGGGTGCTCATCCAACTCTCTAAAATAAGTGCTGCTGCGATGCTATCAATTTGGGTTTTCTTGAGCTTTTTGTAGCCGCCAAATTCAAAAATTTCTTCTCGGGCGCTGGCGCTGGTTAAGCGTTCATCAACCATTTCTACCGGGAGTCCGAATCGGCCATGAAGCCGGTTAGCAAATTTACGCGCTAGTTCGGTGATTTGTTGATCGGAGTTATCCATATTAAACGGCTCGCCGACTAACAAGAGTTTTGGTTGCCATTCTTTAATCACTGCTTCGACACGGTGCCAATCAGGAACACCTTGTTTGGCCTGCAATGTTTCCAATGGATTAGCGGTGGCGGTAATGGGTTGACCTACAGCAACGCCAATACGCGCAAGCCCAAAGTCAAAAGCAAGAATTTGGCTCATAAATAGGGTTTGGATAGGAGGTTATACATTATGCGTTGCCGCTAAAAAAGCTTAATTGTTCGATGTTGAATCCTAGTGAGTTGGCGGCTTTCTTCCACCTAATATCGATGTCGGTTTCAAACAGCAGTTCAGCCGCAAGCGGTGTGTTTAACCAACTATTTGAGCGCAATTCACTTTCAAGTTGCCCTGGTCCCCAGCCAGCATAGCCGAGCGCCACAAATGCTTCTCCTGATACTTCTTGTCGGCCCATGGCATGTAAAATGTCGGGAGAGGTTGTGATGGCAACATCGTTATCGAGGTAAATGCTGGACTTCCAAAGCTTATCTGCCCTGTGGATCACAAAGCCGCGGTCAGTTTGAACTGGGCCACCGGCTAATACCGGATTGTGATTGTTACTTCTTTCACATGGAATCTCCATGTGTTCAAGTAAATCGAGCGTGGAAATTTGCAGGGGATGATTTATTACAATGCCCATCGCACCATCTTCGTTATGCTCACAAATCAAGGTGACACTCTGACTAAAGTCAGCGTCCTTTAAAGTGGGCATTGCGATTAGCAATTGATTTTTTAAACTAGGAAACTCGCTCATAAATTAATTGTTGGGCTGAATGGTCGTGAATTCAAGTCATTTAAGAGAATTAAGCGGGCTAAATGATGAGTTAAGGCAGTCATTGAGCTAGCTTGGCAACAACATCACTTATTAATTATAGCTGATCATCGCGATTTATTGTGGTTTTGTTTGCTGCTTACTATAATTCTTTGATAGATATTGACAAATAGGTTGTTAAGTGAAAAGCCTGCAAATTGCTTTAATTATTTTAGTGCTATTGGTTTCTAAATGTATTGCTGCCGATGACTATCTCGAATCGATAGTGGCAGAAATTAACGCGTTGGAAAGTGAGCGTGATCCCAAGTGTTATGCCACGGCTTCGCGGCTTGAAGATTTTATGTTTGGTACACCTTTGTCGGACCAAGCGAGATTTAGTAAAAATAAGCTTCAAAGTGACTGGGTAAAATTAGTCTGGCAATTAGCCAGCGAAAAGGCAAAGCAAAATCAGAAAAACGAAATAGATGATGCGAACCTTCAAAAGGTAATTGCTACATATTTCAATATCATCAGAACACCAGAATCACATTGGAAAATTAATTTCTCAGACGGCGTCAGTGTGGTGATCAATAACACCGACAAACGTCAATACTCAACCATTGCTTATTCGCTAAGAGCAGTACTCGCGGTTCAACAAGAATCGCTGCTTGATTTTGAACTGGCATTGTTGCCTTTGGATAAACAGGCGCTCAATCACCTGACAGAATCTCTCGATATCTTAAATTTGGCTGTTCTAAAGTTGAGTGACCAACAAGCACGAAAAAGTCAACAACGAGAAATAACACAAGCTCAACTGGTCAAAATCTGGACGGCAGTATTACCTAAGAATTCTGATGCCAACGCTTTAAACTCTAAACCAATCAAGCAACAAGAAAAATTGAATGGCACTAAATTTAGTAAGTCTGTCGATTTAAATTTATTACGAAAGATCATTCAGCAAAAGATTAGTGCGTATAAAACTTATAACGAGCTATCAAGCAAAATATTTAATCGAAATTTGCAAGTTTATTTCGCTCGCATGAATTTAACCAAAGACAAAACCGAGCAGCAAGAGTTTGCTCGTCTATTTAACGAGACCATGATTCAGTTTGCTTTTGATGTATATAGAGAGTCGGAAAAAATTGCCTTGGAAAACGGTCATAAAACCATTAATGAGAGTGATGTTAACCAACTGATTCAGCAGTTTATACCTCATCAAGTAGACGAATTTGAGGATACCTGGTTCTTTTTTAATTTAAGTCCAGAAGAACGGCTTGTAATCGAGTCTTATGATGCAGATTCGTTTCGTGATAACTCAACTCATTGGCGAGTCTTGTTAAATGCGATCAACTCTTCCAATTTAAAACCGCAACTTCAGCCGGACCCATTCGCCCTAGAATTAATGGCTGAAAACATCGCACTCTTTGGTGTTCTAACATTGAAAATGTCTGGGTTGATTGGTAAACAATCAAATGCAAATTATTTGCTTCCTGAGCACTATCGGCAGGGGTTGATCCGCTTATCACAAAAACTTCAGCAACATCGGCAAGCTAAGCCTATGATGGCGGAAAACGTCTCTATCTACTCCAGTGATGAAGCGATAGAACGTAACGATATAGACAAGTTGTTTACCGATGTCACGCCGTTGCTTGGTCAAAACATTCAGCATCGCACCTCAGATTGGTTGAGTCGATTACTGCGAAGCTATTTACAAAAAAGTAATAACGTCGGTGTGGTGTTTATACCACCCGCATTTGGCGGTGCGGGTGTGGCAGCTGAAGATATCGACAATGATGGCTTTGTTGACTTACTCTATCTAAGCGGCTCAGGGCACTATTTATTAAAGAATGTCAATGGCAAAAAGTTTGTCGATGTGACTGAACAGTCAGGGCTCAATTGGTTAAGAAGCCAAGACAATTTGCCTGGCGAACCTCGCCAACCCATCATAGCTGACTTTGACAATGATGGGCTTCAAGATATATTGATTAGCTATGCTGGTGACCAACATCGAATTTATAAAAACTTAGGTGGTTTTACATTTAAAGACATGACCAATGTGGCAGAACTTGGCGGCCTCGGCTTAATGGGCGGCCCAGCGACAGCAGCGGATTTTGACAATGACGGAAAACTCGATCTTTACATTACTTACTTTGGGCCGTTTACTCAAGGCGTTTTACCAACCCTAAAGCGCAACAATACCAATGCAACACCCAATCAAATATTTAGAAATTTGGGCGGATTTAGATTCGAAAATGTAACTGAGGGAAGCGGTGTCGATAATCGAGGTTGGGCTCAGGCCGTCAGTCATTCAGATTTTGATAGAGATGGTGATCAAGACCTTATTGTTGGGAACGACTTTGGAATTAATGCTTACTATCGAAATGATGGTAACTTTAAGTTTACGGATCTAGCCAAGCAATTTGGTACTGATAAAGCCTCCTATTCGATGAATATTGGCATTGCTGATTTGAATCAAGATCTACTACCTGACTTTTATATCTCTAATATTGTGGTGATGAATAAAGATGAAAAATACGTCATGCCAAATGAAAATACTCCGATGAAGTTTGACTCCAATAAACTTGCGACCATGCGAGTAATTGAGGCCAACGACTTATTTCTTTCTCAGCAAAATAAAGGTCGACAAAGTTACTATTTAAGTGATGCAGTAGGGCGAGGTTATGAATCCACGGGTTGGTCTTGGGGGGCTGATTTTTTTGATTATGACAATGATACCGATAACGATTTATATGTATTAAATGGAATGAACGAATACAATCTGTACACCAGTGATAATCCCTATTTTACTGATAGTTCAAATCGTAAGCGGAACGTACATATTCCAGTAGCTGAGAAAGAAGTAAACCTTTTCTTTGAAAATAATAATGGTAAATTGATTAACCGTTCCGAATCTTCAGGGCTAGATTTTTTGGGTAATTCCAGAGCCGCTGCTTATCTTGATTTTGACAACGATGGTGATTTGGATATTGCGGTTAACAACTTCAATGAGCCTGCTCATTTATTTCGCAATAACTTATCAGGAGAGGCTCATTGGGTAGCGATTAAACTTGTTGGCAACCTAAACAAACGCGTCAACCGCGATGCTATTGGTGCCCAAATTGTTATCACTACTAACAACAGCAAACGGCTATGGCGTGAAGTGCATAGTTCGGTGGGTTATATGACAGTTCATCCCAAAGTACAATATTTCGGATTGGGCCGAGATAGCATCAAGTCAATCGATATTTATTGGCCAAATGGTCAGCATCAACAGTTGTCTAGTTTGTCTGTAAATCAATTACATCGAATTGTTCAGCCTTAAGTTGCAATAATTAAGATGCAAACCAATCGGAACTGCGAGCAGAAAATGACCCTATCGATTAAAGCTTTTGTGTTGGGCATTCTATTTTTGCTGAGTGATGGTTTATTGGCGAATAACCGAACCATTCAAGCTCCGCCGTTTTTAGCGGAACACGAAGCTTCACAATTTTCTACTTGGATAGATGCGTACCAGGCCAGTCCCGACAAGCTTAACCTAAAAGCAGAACCGCAATACATTAACCAACTAATTACTAGTCACTCGCCTTATCTATTACAACATGCTGACAACCCCATTAATTGGAAGCCTTGGTCAAAATCACTACTCGATAGAGCTGCAAAACACAACCAATTGATTTTGCTATCAATTGGTTACTCAACCTGTCATTGGTGTCATGTCATGAACAAACAGAGCTTTAGCGATATTGAGGTTGCAAAGCTGGTCAATCAAAACTTTATCGCGATCAAAGTCGATCGAGAGCTTTCACCAGAGATTGACGAGTATTATATGACCGCATTGCAGCAGGTAAAGGGCGAGGCGGGTTGGCCCATTACGGCGATAATTAATGCACAAGGACTTCCGATTTTTATTGACTCCTATCTCACCAGGCCAAAGTTGATCAAACTGTTAAGTCGCGTTAATCAGTTGTGGCAATCTCAAAGCGAATTTATGCTTCAGTCGGCAAAGAGTATTGATGACTTAGTACGCTCAAATGCAGCCATGAATCGTCGTTCAGATAAACCGATAGACTTTGAGAAAATAAATCAACAATTGATAAAGAGTCTGGACTCAGAATATGGCGGGTTTTTGGGTGGACAAAAGTTTCCAACAGAGTCGATGTTAATCTATGCGCTGACACAGCTATCTTATCGTCAAGACGAACAGTTAGAGCAATTAGTTCGGCTACAACTCGATAAAATGAAAACATCGGGGATCCGTGATCATTTATTTGGTGGTTTCCACCGTTACTCAACCACTCAAGATTGGATGGTTCCACACTACGAAAAAATGCTCTATAACCAAGCGCAGCTGATTTTAGTTTATTTAAAGGCTTATCAAGTGTTGCATCAACTCGATTATTTGAAGGTCGCTGAAGATACCGCAGATGCCATGCTTGATGCCTTTGCTATCCCGACTAAAAATAACAAAAATATTTTAGGTTTTGGTACCGCGTTAGATGCTGACTTTAAGGGGCAGGAGGGCGGTTTTTATTTATGGCTACCTGAGCAGCTTAACAAAGTTGGAGTAGCGATTGATTTGCAGCATAGTTACCAAGTACCTAGCAGTGGGCAACTTGGGTTATTGTTAAAAAATAGTCCAGCGAAAAAATTAAATAGTTTAGCTTTTCAAAAAGACTTAGAAAAATTACGGGAGTTTAAGCGGTCCTTAGGTGAGTTGTATGCCGACCCAAAAGTGCTAACAGGTTGGAATGGGTTGGCTATAAATGGGTTAGCGCAGCTAGCGATAGTTAGTAAAAATAAGCGATATTTAGAACTTGCCATGGCGGTAGCGGAACGGCTTTGGAATGAACGATTTAAACAAAGTATTGGCAGTCTGAGTAGAAACGCCTCTCTCGCAGAGCTCGACCAGCAAGCTGATGAACGGATGTTGTACTTGGAAGATTACGCGTTTTTATCTAGCGCATTCATTTCGATATTTGATGCCAGTGACAATCAAGTGTGGTTAATGCGAGCCAGACAACTCAATCAGGCAGCGAATGCATTATTTGTGACAGAAGAGGGAGCTATTCATAATTCAAGCCGAGAGGAGGTTTTACCAAGCTTGAGTAAAATAAGTGATTCAGAAGTATTTCCACCGGCAGCGGTATTGCTTGAAAATATTTTGAAGATAGCAAGCCGCCTAGGTACTCTTAAAGCAAACAAACGACACGCTAATGTAATCAGTTTTGTAAATGCCAGAGTCAGCCGCGCGCAACAAAATCAAACCGCACAAAATTACCTCTATGCTGCTAATGTTTTGTCACTGCTAGCGGATTCAGGTGATACCAATGGGGAAAGTTCGAGCAACTATTCAAGCACTTTGTCGATTAATAGTACTGCTTACTTAGCCAGAGGAAACGTAAAATTACAGTTTAACTGTTTGCGGCCAATGGGGCAGTTTTGTCAGTCGATGTTGATTGACTTCGACTTAAAAAAAGGGTGGCATCTAAATGCCAATCAACCGCTACAAGATCATTTAATTGCGACTAATATTTTGGTTCCGTCCGGATGGCAAGTTAGCTATCCTAAGCCAATTGAAAAAGTGCTTGGCTTTCAAAACGAGCCACTAAGTCTTTATGAAGGGCGATTTAAAATACATATTGAGCGGAAGCAAACGGATCAGTCCAAAAGGGTGCTAGCGCTGCCGATTCAGGCGTGCAGCGATAAAATCTGTTTGCTACCAGAAACTGTCAAATTTCGAATGTGAATGGATTTGCAAAAGTCAGATGTTAGTTTCGTTTTGAGTTTTGAGTTTTGAGTCTAGCTCGTATGGACGCGATTATCTTGCTCAAATCGCCATACCCTAATAATTTCCAATATCTCGGTATCTTTTTTCATTTCATCGGTGAGCGGACTAAAGGGTGCAGCTAGTCTGACAATTCTAATTGCTGCATCATCCAGCAACTTTTTCCCAGAGCTCTTCATTATGGTGACTTCATTGATGGTGCCGTTTTGATTGATGGCGACTTTTAAGGTTAAGTTGCCATAGATTTTTTCTAGCTTGGCGCGTTCGGGATAGTTTTGATTTCCAACCCGTTCAATTTTTCGACGCCAAGTGTCTAAATAAAGTGCATCCGATGAACGATGAATGGCGGCCGAAACTTGTCTTCGATTAGATTTTTTAGCTTGATTGATCTGTTCGCTATCCAAATTAGCGATTAATCCAGAGAGCTCATAACTCTTTTGTAGCAGCGCATTGGTGTCTGGCAAGGCTTCAGTTGCTTGAGATTCATTTTCTACTTTTTGACTTGCACGTTTTTTGGCGAATGAACTGGCGATCAGTTCTGGGCTAGTTTTTTGTTCTGCCAATTGCTGAGGTGGCAACTGAGGTTCGCTAGAGGTTTTGTTGGGATCATCAAACTGTGCCTTTTCTATTGCACTCGGCGCTAGCAGCTCATCACTCTCTCCACCACCTAATTGATCGGCCTGCCCAATAAAGTCAGCTTTTTCTGGTTTTGTTTCGGTCTCAAACTGTGCCAAAACAACATTAAAGGTTTTATTCAAAGAGCTGCTGGATAAATCAGGCACTTTGAAGCCTATGCCAAAAAATAGCAGTCCATGAAACGCCAATGCCAAAAACAAACAAAATAATAGTTTGTCGTTTTGACTTATTTTTGGTTGAGAATCGAGTGAAATTGTCCCGTCGTGATTCTGCATGGTTAGACTTCTCTTTTAAACCTGTGACTACTTATTAACTAGCTTTTCAACAGCTATTTTCTGAATAACTATTCTCTGAGCAATGATTGTCGCGATTAACTATTGAGCGGTTAATTTGGCTTCAATAGCATCAAATAAATTTCCAGCAATGTTGGTTCCAAAGGCAGCATCAATTTCTTTAATGCATGTCGGGCTGGTGACATTAATTTCAGTGATGTAATCACCGATGATATCCAAACCTACAAACAGCAACCCTTTTTCTTTTAACGTGGGACCAATTTGTTTTGCAATCCAATGATCTCGTTCACTCAAGGGGCGGGCTTCGCCACGACCGCCAGCGGCCAAGTTGCCGCGAGTTTCGCCCTTTGCCGGGATTCGTGCCAAGCAATAAGGAATGGCTTCACCATCGACCATTAATACGCGCTTATCACCGTTGCTGATATCGGGGATAAACTTTTGCGCCATTATCGTCTCTCTTCCCATTTTAGTCAGTGTTTCGATAATTACCCCGATATTAGGGTCTTTTTCTTTTACTCGGAAGATTGAGCTACCACCCATTCCATCCAACGGCTTTAGGATCACGTCGCCGAATTCAGCAATAAACTGTCGAATTTCAGCTTCTTTGCGAGTGACCAGCATATCGGTGCAACATTGTGGAAACATCGCAGTAAACAGCTTTTCGTTATGATCTCGCAAACTTTGTGCGTTATTCACAACCAACAAGCCCTGATTTTGGGCAAGTTCCAACAAATAAGTTGAATAAACGAACTCCATATCAAACGGTGGATCTTTGCGCATCAACAGCGCATCCATTTCATTCAATGGCAATAGCTCAGGTTGCTCTAACTGGTACCATTTATCGGGATTTTCAAAGACATCCAATTTGCTCATCTGCGCGAAGACTTGGCCTTCTTTGAGAATCAAATCCGATTGCTCTAAGTAGTATAATTGGTGTTTTCTATTCTTTGCTTCGACCAACATCGCAAAACTAGAGTCTTTTTTGATGTTAATTTCGCTAATTGGGTCCATTAATATTGCAATTTTGTGCGTCATCTCAGAAATCTACTATAGTTAGGTAGGAAATGTATTTTACGTGCTGATCCTATTATAGGGTACCGAATTAAATTTACAACTATAAAATCATAATAATCAAACACTTAGATGCTCTTTTTAAAGTCTTACAGTTAACAAGTAGTTTAAAAGTTTGATTCTTATCATTTTATTTTCTAATATCTCATTGAGTATTAAAAAACGATAGGTTGGCAAAATCGGGATATCTGTGTGGTAGATAGCGGCCTTTTGTGATAAAAACCCCACAGAATAAATAGCGCACGAGAGTGTGGAACCCGTAACGCAAACCAAAGTATGAACGAGTTGCAAATCGTTCGATGAGGACCAGTTGAATGGAAAACAGTTTTGAAGGCCTAAAGGCGATGGTAATCGACGATAGTAAAACTATCCGACGAACCGCCGAGACTTTACTCAAAAAAGTGGGCTGTGATGTAGTGACAGCGACAGACGGTTTTGATGCGTTAGCCAAAATCGCTGATAACAAGCCCGATATTATATTTGTCGACATTATGATGCCACGACTTGATGGTTATCAGACCTGTGCGCTAATCAAAAACAATAAAGAATTTAAATCGACTCCGGTAATTATGTTATCGAGTAAGGATGGATTATTTGATCGAGCTAAAGGAAGAATAGTTGGTTCTGACCAATATTTGACCAAGCCTTTTAGCCGAGATGAGTTGTTGGGTGCAATTTCGCAACATGTTGCGAAAGCTTAGTGGTTCACCCACATACGATCGAAAACCTATTTATTTATAAATTTTCACAGCAGTGATAAACGAGGAAGAACTTAAATGTCTAAAATTTTGATTGTCGACGATTCGCCAACAGAAACGCATGTGCTGACCACCATTTTAGAGAAAAACAGCTATCAAGTTGTAACCGCAGAAAGCGGCAAGCAAGGTGTGGAAGTGGCAAAGGTGGAAATGCCGGATCTCGTACTCATGGATGTTGTGATGCCGGGTTTAAATGGCTTCCAAGCAACTAGACAGCTTAAAAAAGAGCCAACGACAGCTCATATTCCGGTGGTTATTGTGACGACCAAAGATCAGGAGACTGACAAAATATGGGGAATGCGACAGGGCGCAAAAGACTATTTAACTAAGCCAGTTGATGAAGGTAATTTAATTAATACCATTCAAGCGATATTAGGAAGCTAATACCGGATATGGCTGACTATACTAATTTACAAGCATTCGAATTCTTAAAGGATGTTGAGAAGCGTAGTTTCGAAAATGCGCAGCTTTCAACCCGAGAGCAAGATCTCAGTCGCTTTTGGACAGGGGTTGGGTTTCGAATGGCAGGAAATGACTATTTGGTTAACCTCAATGAGGTGGCTGAAATTTTGTCAATTCCGCAACATACCAAAGTGCCTGGTGCTAAGTCTTGGGTAAAAGGATTAGCGAATATACGAGGAACTTTGTTGCCCATTATGGATCTTCATGGGTTTTTAGGACAAAAGGCGTCGTCCTCATTACGTCGACAAAGACTACTGGTGGTTAATCATGCTGGTGTTCATTGTGGCGTAATTGTTGACGAAATCTTAGGTCTCAATCACTTTGAAGATGAAGATTGGGTTGAAGATGTCGCCATACCCGATGAGGCGATGGCACCTTACTTAAAAGGTGGTTTTTACAATGATGAAAAATTGTGGAATGTGTTTAGCTTATATACCTTAGCTGATACGCCCGCATTTCGTCAGGTTGCTCTATAAATGAGTTGCTCTATAAATGATTTTAACTTTGACACAGTAGCTTTCACTTAGTCATCGTCATAATCACATTTTTATAAAATATTGCTTTCAGGAAATTAACTATGAGCGCAGCAGAAAACAACAACAAGCAAGTCGGAACTAAATCTAACACCGGTAAGTATATCTTCCTGTTACTAGTGGCTATTTTGCTTGGTGCGTTAAACCTTGCCTACGGGGTTTATCAAGGACAACAAAATCAGCAACGGCTAACTAAAGCGGGTAACTTACGAGTTCTATCCCAACAGGTCGCTAAGAATGCGGCGGAGGCCTCTACGGGTAACCCCGCGGCCTTTGATTTGTTGGAACAACGGGTTAAGGAATTTCAGGCTCAGTTTAATCACCTTGCTCGAGGAAATGAATCTGAGGGATTAGGAATTTCTCCAGATGCCATTCTTAACAATCAGGTTAAGAAAGTAGGTGACCTATGGAGTGATATGCAAGCTAACGCCGAAGAGATCTCTGCTGCTCAAGAAACGGTTGTAAAGCTTTATCAAATTTCCACAGAGTTATCTTCATCGGTTCCACAAATGGAGTTTCTCTACACTAATGTACAAGATATCTTGCTTGATGCGCGCGCTCCCGCTGAGCAAGTTATGTATGCAACCCGACAATCCACCTACCTAGAACGAATTATTCGAAGCTTCCAAAAGGTACTAGTTGGCGGTGAAGACGCTGAAATTGCATCTGAAAACTTCGGTCAAGACGTTGACCTTTTTGGTGAAATTTTGACGGGTATGTTGGAAGGCGATGAAATGCTTGGGGTAAGAAAAATCACTTCGCCCGAAGCGGTTGACTCGCTTAATGAAATTGCTGGCTTGTATGAGTCATTAAAAAACAATGTGACCTTCGTAATTGGCTCAAAAGATGAGTTATTTAAAGTTCATGAAGCGTCAGATGAAATCTTCGTTCAAGCAAGCGCGATGTTGGATTTAACCGAAAACTTACAAAACGCTTACTCTGAACAAACTAATATTACTGGACCTGGTCACTGGTTATATTCTGCGGTAGCTGGTGGTTTCGTTATCATACTTTTGATTCTTTTATACAGACGTCAACGTGGTGATGATGAGGTTCGAACGCAAAAAGCACGGATAACCGCTGACCAAGAAAAACGTCAAAACGAACGAAATCAACAAGCGATCATTCGACTTCTGGATGAAATGGAAGGACTGGCGGATGGTGACTTGACCGCAAATGCAACCGTAACCGAGGACTTTACGGGGGCGATTGCTGATGCGATGAACTTTACCATCGACCAATTGAGAAGTCTGGTTGCAACAATCAAAGACTCGGTTGGTAAGCTATCTAATGCGACAACCGAAACGCAAAACATCTCGATTGAACTTGCACAAGCATCGCGCAACCAAGCACAAGAAATTACCGGCGCTTCAGCCGCGATCAACGAAATGGCTGTTTCCATCGAGCAAGTATCTGCTAACGCATCTGAATCAACAACGGTTGCGGAAAAGTCGGTTGAAATCGCGAAAAAAGGTGGTGAGGTTGTACGAAATACCATCCAAGGGATGGACACGATTCGTGAGCAAATTCAAGAAACATCAAAACGTATCAAGCGACTGGGTGAATCATCTCAAGAAATCGGTGATATCGTATCCCTGATCAATGACATCTCGGACCAAACGAACATTCTGGCACTTAACGCTGCAATCCAAGCATCGATGGCGGGTGAGGCCGGTCGTGGTTTCGCGGTTGTTGCGGATGAGGTACAGCGACTTGCGGAAAGATCGGGTAACGCGACAGACCAAATTGAGGCGCTAGTAAAAGCAATCCAAACGGATACAAACGAAGCGGTTATCTCGATGGAATCCAGTACCGCAGAGGTGGTACATGGAGCAAGGCTTGCACAAGATGCGGGTGTTGCACTGGAAGAAATCGAGCGTGTATCAACCAGTTTGGCGGACTTAATCCAAAACATCTCAAACGCTGCGCGTCAACAAGCCGCATCAGCGGGTCACGTATCTAATACGATGAATGTTATCCAGGAAATTACAAACCAAACGTCTGAAGGTACAGCAAATACTGCAAACTCTATCGGTAAATTGGCTGAACTAGCGGACGAATTGAACGATTCTATCGCCGGATTTAAATTGCCAGACGAAGCATAGACGCTAAGGAAAATAATGTCTGCTTTTATGATTCCAGAAATGGAAGCGAAGGAATTTTTGCTTTGGCAGTCAATGTTAGAGCGGAGAACCGGCTTATGGTTACCAGAAACCCGAAAAGCATTTTTGGTAACCAGCTTGAATCGGCATATGAGAGAAAAAGGCATTAAGCGTTACAAAGATTTTTATGACCTACTCGATAGTGGTCAGGTTTCAAGTTTAGACTGGGCAAGATTAGTCGATTCGTTAACCGTTCATGAAACGTGTTTTTATCGAGATCTAGACTCACTAAATTTAGTAACCAGTTTTTGTCGCAACCGAATTTCGCATGGCTTCCGATTAAACCCGAAACAAGTCCAAGATATTCAGTTGTGGAGTGTAGGGTGTTCCACTGGAGAGGAAACTTATACCCTCGCAATGGAAATGGAAAAGTTAAGTGCAAATCTGTCAGATGAGCAGAAACGTTTAACTTATTACGGCGTCACTGGAATAGATGTGAGTTATCCATCGTTAGCTGTTGCTAGAGAAGGAATTTACTCAAACAAAAATTCGGATTTTTTGCCATCAACATCATTTAATAATTTTTTTGATCAGCTGGCGGACAATCACATACAAGTTAAAAGTGAAATTAAAAAGCGAACATGTTTTATGCAGGCAAATATTCTCGAATTGAATAGTGAGCCAAAACAATTGTTCGATGTCATCTACTGTCAAAATGTCATGATTTATTTTAGACAGGAAAGAAAATCAGCCATCATCAAAGATTTTGAAGAGCGGCTAAAACCTGGCGGAATTTTAATTCTCGGTCACGGTGAAGTAACAAACGTGGACAATGAAAATTTGACCAGAGTAGATAATAAACATTGTTTAGCGTACATCAAGCGCGAAAACAGTCAAACTAAGAATTCGGAGCTGGCATGACTGACAATTATGACCAATTGGCTTTAAGTTGGGTCAGAAAAGAAATAAACAATACACTTGAGCAAGCTCGTCAAGGGTTAGAAACCTTTGTTGAAGATAATCAAGACAAGACTCAAATTCAATTTTGTATCAATTGCTTGCATCAAGTGCAGGGAACTCTGCAAATGCTTGGCTTTGACGGTGCCGCAAGACTAGCATCTGAAATGGAAGTCTTGGCTGAGAAAATGTCGAAACAAGATGGTCCTGTACAGGAGTCCTCATTTGAAGTGCTGATGCGTGCTTTGATGCAAATGCCCGGCTATCTCGAGAGAGTTGAAAGCGGGCAAAAAGACATTCCGGTTATTTTGCTTCCACTGATTAATGAACTACGTTCTTCTTCAAACTTACCACCGGTTAACGAAAACGAATTTTTCTCTGCCGATACCACCAGTGTTGAGCCACCAAAGCCACATGAACAAGTTTCGGAGCAAGAAAAAACAGTTTCATTTCAAGAGAACTGCAAGAAACTGAGAGCTCATTTCCAGAAAGGATTGGCCGGAGTGATACGTGGTCAAGCCGTTAAAGAAAGCTTAGCAAGAATTCATAAAGTATTAGTTAGATTAGAAGCATTAACCGAGGGCACACCGGTCGCTAGACTTTGGTGGGTGGCCGATGGCTTTATTTTTTCAATTGCAGAAAAAGGCCATTACAAAATGAAAGAAGTGCATGCACTTCTGGCACAAGTTGATCGACAAATTAAACGCTTAGCCGATGAAGGTGAAGTGGCTCTAAATGACGAAATACCTGCTCAATTACTATCTAAGTTGTTATATTTTGTTGCACGTTCTAATTCTAAAAATGCACGTGTTGTCTCTCTCAAGCAAGAATTTAATCTGGAAGAGTCGCTACCGGAAAGCGAAACAATCAAAAAGCAACAGCAGCAATTGGCTAGACCTGACTCCGCTGCTATGGAAAGTGTTATCGAGGCCATTAGTGAGGAACTTGCATCGGTTAAAGACCAGCTCGACCTTTATGTGAGAGCCACCACTAAAGAACAAAGCCAACTCGTTGCTCTTAATGACTCGCTAGATAAAATTGCCGATACCTTAACGGTACTTGAACTGCCAATTCCGCGTGATGTAATACGCGAGCAAACCAAAACACTAAAGAAAGCAATTAAAAGTAATGACCTGCCCACAGATGCAGCGATCATGGATATTGCGGGTGCATTGCTATTTGTTGATGCCAACTTAAGTAACTTTGATATTGAGCGCTTTACCGCTGAAAGTGAAGAAGCGGAAAGTGCTACTGAAGTCGGTGAACAACGCTCAATTGAAAGCCAAGTGGATGATGCAACGGTGGCGTTGGTTAGTGTTGCTAGAAAGAACTTGCAGCTGGCTAAAGATGGCATGATTAATTATATTGCCTCATCATTTAATCCGGCTGAACTTAAAGTGGTACCCGAGCTACTAACCGAAGTGTTAGGCGCTATGAGAATTGTTGAATACCGTGCGGCCGCTAAAGTTCTTGAAGTAGCAGAAGCTTATGTGACCAACTGTTTGATCGGTGTTTCAACTACGCCAACCGAAGAATACTTAGATGCACTTGCAGACATTGTGACAAGTGTTGACTACTACTTAGAAGGAACAGAAGAGGGCAATAGTAAGGCGATTATTTCTATTTTAAACAGTGCTCAATCAAGCATCGATTTACTTGTCGATGCCATTAAGAAAGCGGAGTCGCAAGCCGCTGCACC
Source organism: Kangiellaceae bacterium (assembly GCA_965230525.1). Classification (GTDB taxonomy): domain Bacteria; phylum Pseudomonadota; class Gammaproteobacteria; order Enterobacterales; family Kangiellaceae. Next base: position 83,094 of record OZ246008.1, on the reverse strand, counting down.
GGTTGAAACAGATGTAGAAGTGGAAACAGCCGAGCAAGCTGTGGAGCAACCTTCTATTGAACCTGTTACTGAAGAGCAAAGCTCAGCGGTAGTGGTTCCGATAAATCAAGCGTCTGCTGAGAAAGTGGTGGACGAATCATTAATCGATGATGAAGTACTCGAAATATTTCTTGAAGAAGCCGAAGAAGAAATTGAAGTTATTCAAAATACTTTGCCGCAATGGATAAATGATACAAATAATTCAGAAGCGCTTACCACTATTCGACGTTCTTTCCATACCCTAAAAGGAAGTGGTCGTTTAGTTGGCGCTGCAACTATTGGCGAGCTTTCTTGGGCGATTGAAAATATGCTCAACAAGGTCATTGAGGAGTCTATTCCCGCTGAGCAACCAGTGTTGGGTGCGTTAAATGACACCCTTGGCAAGTTGCCTCAATTAGTTAAAGAGTTTTCAGAAAATCAAGCGCACCAAGGTGATGATATTGCAGAGCTTATTGCAAGAGCAGAGCATATTTCAAAAGGTCTCAATTTAACTGACTTTGTGTTTGCATCTGAATCAGCACCCGAAGTTGCGGAAGAGAACCTAGAAGCTATTCCTACTTTGTCGGAAGAAGTTGCCACCGAAGCCGAAGAAGAAACGATTGATCCGGTATTGCTTGAAATCTTTGTGACCGAAGCGCAAGTCCATTTAAAAGCGATCCATCAATTTGTAGATGAAAATAGCAACAACGTTAGCGTTGTAGTTAGTGACGATTTAATCAGAGCACTGCATACCTTAAAAGGCAGCGCTCATATGGCGAGAGTTGAAGCAATCGCCAAGTTAACCGGTCCAATCGAGAAATATGCGCGAATGACCAAAGGAAGCAACCGTCGTTTCGATAGCGAAACTATCGCTTTCTTAAGTGATTGTGCAACGTTCTTAACCAATGTGGTTGAGCAATTGAAAGAAACTCAAACTGTTGATTCTTCACCTCTTGGCGATTTATTGAAACGCCTCGATACAATCACAGGTGCTAAACCTGCCGGTGAGCATGTTGATGGTGGTGTTCAGCAACGCGATCAACAATTGGTGTCTATTTTCCTTACCGAAGGCTCTGACATTCTTGCGGAAGTGCAATCGCTACTTGAGGCTGGTGATGAAATTAACCACCAACAAATTACATCTGAACTGCACGCCTTTATGCGTGGCAGTGAAATGGTTGGTATTCAGGAAATTCAATCGTTCGCTTCAACCTGTGAACAGTTAGCCGCGGTCGAAGTATCGACGGAAGATGACAAGCAGCAATACAAACGGTTGCTATCAGCTGGTGTTGACGAACTCTCGCAAATGCTCAGCCATTTAGTGTCGGAAGAAGATATTAAAGCGCCTGAAGCACTCAACGATGAAATAATCAGTTGGATAAGTGAGGCGTCTAAACAAAGCGCGCCAGAAGACATGGATGAAGAATTGGTCGAGCTATTTGTTGAAGAAGCTGATGAGCTTATCGAGTCTGCCGAAGGATTATTACAGCGCTGGAAAGATAATTTAGAAAGCGGCAATATAACCAAAGAACTGCGTCGAATCTACCACACTTTTAAAGGTAGCTCTCGAATGGCTGGTGCTATGTCGATTGGTGACTTAGCAATGGCTGTCGAAAACATTTTCAATACTCATTTGGATTTTGGCCGAAAGCTGTCTGATTCAGATTTCTCATTGGTTAACATGGCCACCGATAAATTAGTTCAAATGGTTGATGTTCTACGTAGTTACCGTTGGCCAAGCGCTGCGGATGACGAAATAAACCTCTTAGAAATTCATATTAATCCAAATGCTGCGTTAGATGATTCGGCCAAAGCCGATGATGTTACAGTCGCGCCGGTTGTTGAATCTGAAAGTCTCGAATTAGAAATTGAAGATACTGCGCCCGAACCCGAGTTCGCAGAACCAATTGCATCAGAACAAACCTCCAGTGAAGACGGTGCCGATGTTGAGGCAGAGTTTGAACTTCCGTCAGGTGAAACTGCGGATGAGACTATTGAAGAGTTTGCGCTTCCGGAAGAAATGCCCTTGTCAGAAGAGGAACTATCTGATGAGCTGAGCGATGACCAAATTCCGACACTTGAGGAAGCCGAAGATACATCAGAAATTACTCTTGAGTCCGTTGAACTCGAATCAGCAGAAACTGAATTAGTAGAAGCTGAATTAGTAGAAGCTGAAAGCGAAGAGTCCTTAACAGACGAAGAGCCTTCAGTTGAGTTTGAGTATTCTGAGGAGTTAGAGCCTTCCGCGGAAATAGAGCCGTCAGCAGAACTAGAGCCGTCAGCAGAACTAGAGCCGTCAGCAGAATTAGAGCCGTCAGTTGAATCGGAAGCACAAGATTCAGAAGTGCTTACCAGTGAATCCATGCAAGATTCAACGGAAGAAGCGGTTGAGCAATCCGAAACAACCTCTGAACTGGCTGACGACATTCATGAAGAAGTTGCGCATGCGGATGAAGTGCTAGAAGGATTCATTGAAAAAGAAGCAACGCCTAGCAGTGAAGCCACCATCGTTGAAAATACCATAGCGCCAGCAGCACCAGTGGTCGCCACGGGTAATGTCTATCCGATTAATCTCGATGAAGATGGCCAAGAAGTACTGGAAATCTATTTAGAAGAGGCTGACGAACTATTAATTTCGCTCGACGAAGCCATGCATGCATGGAGTGAAGATCAAAGCGATAGTGATGCAATTGATACCATGCAACGTAACTTCCATACCTTCAAAGGTGGCGCACGCTTAGCTGACTTAGTGGTTCTAGGTGACCTAACCCATGAAATGGAAACTTACTTTGAAAAAGTCAATGAGGGCTCAATTCAGACCAAACCGGAGCATGTTCAATTTATGCTTCGCGGATATGATGTCATAGAAAACCTCGTCAAAGAAGTTAAAGAACAGAACCAAATGACGCTGCCTGTTGAGTATTTCCAACAATTGAAAGATTTAATTGCCGGAAAAGATATTCAGTCAGGGACTGAGGAAAAAGCCGAGGCAACTCCTGCTGAGCAAGAGACATCAGCAGAAATTAAAGAACAATCTAAAGAAGCGCCTTCTGCCGAAATAGTTTCATTTGAAAAACGTAAAGCGAAACAAGATGAAGAACGTCGTAAGCCTGCTCAGCAAGTTGCGGATACGGTACGGGTAAACTCAAATCAGTTAGAAAACTTAGTAAATTTAGCCGGTGAGACGAGTATTTTCCGCTCTCGCTTAGAGCAACAAATGACTGTACTGAGATACAACTTAGACGAGATGAGTTCAACCGTTGAGCGTCTAAGAGATCAACTCAGAAACCTCGATATTGAGACTGAAGCTCAGATATCTTATCGTCGAGAAATTAGTGGTGGTACGGAATATGATGATTTCGACCCACTCGAGATGGACCGATATACCCGCCAACAAGAGTTGACTCGTGGATTGGGTGAAAGTGCGGTTGATTTAATGAACTTGAAAGAGACATTAGATTACCTAACGTCCGATTCAGAAACTTTGCTACTCCAGCAGGGGCGTGTAAATACCGAGATGCAAGAAAGTTTAATGCAAACTCGTATGACCCCCTTCGAAAGCTTGGTACCTCGCTTAAGACGAATGGTTCGTCAAATCAGTACCGAGTTGGGTAAAACCATTGAATTGTCAATTAGTGCTGATGGTGAGATGGATCGAAGTGTTTTAGAGCGCTTAATTGCGCCGCTAGAGCATATGCTTCGAAACGCAATGGACCATGGTATTGAATCGCCTCAAGACCGAAAAAATGCTAACAAGCCTGAAACAGGCAAAATAAGCATTTCGCTGTATCGTGAAGGCGGCGAAGTTTTCGTAAAAATCAAAGATGATGGTCGTGGGTTAAACTTAGATGCTATCCGCAAAAAAGCGATCGAGCGAGGATTAATCAACGAAGGGACCGATTTAAATCGTCATGAGTTACATCAACTTATTTTGGAAGCCGGTTTTAGTACCGCAGAAAAAGTAACTCAAATTTCTGGCCGTGGGGTTGGAATGGATGTTGTAAATAGCGAAATTAAGCAGCTCGGTGGTGTAATCGATATCAACTCAGAGCAAGGCTTAGGCTCTACATTTACTGTTAGACTGCCATTTACAGTGTCCGTAAACCAAGCATTGATGGTGCAAATCGGTGAAGAAGTTTACGCTATCCCGCTTTCCAACATCGAAGGGATTGTGCGAGTAAGCCCATTTGAGTTAGAAGAGTATTATTCGAACCCAGAATCTAAATTTGCCTATGCAGGAATCGACTATTCGATGTATTATCTCGGGCAAATGTTAAACCACTCTAGCCGTGCTAGCTTAGCCGGTGTTTCACAACCTCTACCGGTATTGTTGTTACATGGAGCGGATCACCCAACAGCTCTGCAAGTTGATGACCTACTAGGATCTCGTGAGATCGTTGTAAAATCGATTGGAAGTCAGCTGAGTTCTGTCAGCGGACTATCGGGTGCAACCATTCAAGGGGATGGTCGAGTTGTACTCATTTTGGATATGCCAGCACTGATACGACGTGTTGATGCGCATGTGATTGACTCAGCCGTTGCAGAAGAAGTTGTTGAAGAAGAAAAAGTACCAACCGTTATGGTGGTGGATGACTCGATAACGGTAAGAAAAGTAACCACGCGTTTATTAGAACGTTACGACTTTGAAGTTGTCACAGCTAAAGATGGTGTGGATGCGGTAACAGTTTTAGCGGACACGGTTCCAGATGTCATGTTGTTGGATATCGAGATGCCGCGTATGGATGGATTTGAATTAGCAACTATCATTCGACATGATGAACGACTAAAACAAATTCCAATTATTATGATCACTTCTCGAACCGGTGAAAAACATCGTGAAAGAGCAGAAGCGATTGGCGTAAATCGCTATATGGGTAAACCATATAACGAGGTAGATTTATTGGAAACTATTAACGGTTTATTAACTGATAATTCCTGAGGAACAAAGTGAGCAAATTATCAATTGGCTTGGTGACGTCACCAAGCGAAGAGAGTGACCAGTTAATAAAACTGTTACAGGAGTTGGGGATAGAAATTACCTACCATATATCCCCCGATGAAATTGAATCAGAACATATCCAGTCAGAATCACTCAACGTTTGGCTATTGAATGTTAATGATGATGACTGGCACGACAATATCGACCAACTATTAGATGAGTCTGAAGCTTCAATCTATTTTAACGAGCCTGGAAACTTATCCAAGCAATCTCACCCCGAATACTGGTGTCGCAACTTAGTTAGCCGATTATACGAGCTAACTGGCATTGATGAGTCTTCTGAGCAAGAAGCCGCGCCGAGTGCCGCTGAGGAAGTCAGCAAAGAACCCGTTGAACAATCGCAACAACAGTCTTCAATGGACGACGATAGTCTAACCTCTGCATTAGATCAGTTGGAAACTAGCTCAGCTGGAATCCCCAGTGATATTGCAGCAGACTTAGTTTCGGAGCTTGAAACTATTTCGCCAGAACTCGAAGCGAGCATCGAAGAGTCGTCAGCTATCGATGAAGATTTAAAACGCTCCTCAGCATCATTTGACAATAGCCAACTCGAAGAAATTGAAATTAGTGATATTGTTGAACCCGAAGAAGTAGATATTCCCGAAGTCGAAGGTGCTGAAATAGAAGCGATTGCTGAAGAAGATCTCGCCGCAATGGCGGAAGTGAACTCAGCCGTCGAAGAAGTAGAACTAGAGCTCGAAAGTGCGGATCTAAATCTTGACGATGACGATCTAAATTTTGACGAACTCGATAATATCGAACTATCAGATGAGCTACCTAGTAGCCTTGATTCTGAAAGTGATTTGCAAGCTAGTTTCCTGGATTCAAGTGCTCAGGAACAAAGCCAATCCGAAGACTCATTGGAGCTCACACTTGAGACACCTGAAAGCCAGATTGAAATGTTGGATGATCTGCCAAGCGGTTCGACAATTGAGCCGCAATCGGAAGATTTACAGCAACCCGAATATAACGAAATTGAATCGGAAACTGCAGATATTTCTGATGAGATCATGTCGCTTGCTGATAGCGATTCTGACTCCGAACAATTAGATGAACATCAACCCGAAACTCATCTCTCGGAAAGTAATCAAGCCGAAAATGAATCAATTCCAATGTATGAAGAAATTGATCTGTCGGCTGAAGTTAATCCTGTTTTAGAGTCTGCGCGAGAAGATTTTCAGCAACCATCCAGCTCAGTGTTCGATACCGATGATGACGAACCGTCCTCATCCGGTGCCACCACAGATGGCAAAGAAGCCGAAGAGTTTTTCTCTAATTTTGAGTCTTCGCCTAGCCAAGATTTAGACGCCGATAACTCTGAAATTGAGTTATCTTTGGCGGACGATGGCGAACTCGACTTAACTTTAGATGATGCCGAAGCACAGCTTGATTTTGAAACCGAGCTTGCTCCGCAAAGTGAACAAGTTGAAGAGTCAACCGAGTCGCAACTAAGTGGTCTGGAACTAGAAGCTATCGATCAGCCGGCACCTGCCGTGACTGGTAAAGCGGTATTTATTGAGGAACAAGAACAGCAGGAAGAGCAACCTCAACAAGAAGAAAGTGATGAGCTCGCCTATTCAGACGGAGGATTAACCCTTGAGTCGATTGGTGATGAACAAAAGCCAGTGACAGGTCGTGCTCAGTTTACTATTGATGATGAACCGAAAGACTCAGATGCCAATGAACAGGCTTGTAATTCCGATAGTCAAGAGCCCTCAGCTGTAGAGGAGCCTTCAGCTATAGAGGAACCTTTAGCCGTCGAAGAGCCTTCAGAACAAGAGCAGACGGTCAATGAGCTTGAAATTTCATTAGAGCCAGTGTCAAACCCGACCGGAGAAGCCAGTGTCGAAGATGAAATCACGGTCACCGATGATGCCGCAGAATTTTCAGAAACGCTGATTGAGCTCGACGATGAATTGCTCGAAGAGAGCGAACCGGAATCTTTCGAAATTCCTATGCTCGATGATGCCGCCACGGGTTTAGATTTTGAAGAGCCAGTAAAACCCACGATAAAACAAACCGAACTTTGTCCCTGCTGGGTTATTGGTGCATCGTTAGGCGGACCCGCAGCAGTTAAGCGCTTCTTACAAAGCTTACCCAGTAATATTAACGCAAGTTTTATCATCACCCAGCATATTGATGAAAACTTCTTGCCAGTGCTCGCTGAAATTTTAACGAGTAGTAGCGAGTTTGAAGTAACAGTTGCCAATGGCAGTAACAGTATGGCGGCTGGCAATATTTATCTTGCACCACTCAATGGAAAAGCTATTTTTCTTCAAGATGGTTCAATGCTGGTTGACCGTTCGCAAAAGTGGAGCGAGCCTTATTCTCCCTGTATTGATGATGTTATCGAATCTTTGTCGGCGGTTTACAAAGAAAAAAGCGGTGCGATCATTTTTAGCGGAATGGGGCAAGATGGGCTTAATGGTGCAAAGAAAATGAAAGCCTTGGGCGGACAAATTTGGGCACAGTCAGTTGATACCTGCGCCAATCCATCGATGCCAGACGCCGTTATCACTGAGGGATTAACGGATGTGGTTGCATCGCCCGAAATGTTAGCGGAGCAGCTCGCCAACTATTTAGCGAGTTAAGTTTAAAATCAACTATCACTATGACTTGATTTTTCATAGTTGACTAACAGTGAGATAAAATTATGGCCGAGCAAAATCAAGAAATTTATAGTTTAATGATTCCAACCGTGAATAGTAATATCTTATTACCCAACACCAATGTGGCGGAAGTGGTCCCCTTCAGTAATGTTGAATTATTTGAAGGAAGTCAAGGCAAGCCAAAATGGTATTTAGGGCATTTATTGTGGCGTGGTATCAACATTCCGTTGATTTCTATTGACTTGATTAAAGGCGAAGCTGATGCACAAGCAAACAAGCGTTCGCGGGTAGCAATTACTCACACTTTAAATCAAAATAGAGATCTCCCTTACTTGGCGATTGTTGTACAAGGTATCCCGAGACTATCTCATGTTAGGGAAGATAATATTAGTTTTGTCGCTGACGAAAACTTATCGGAAGCAGAAAAAATGCGAGTTGAAATAGATGCGATCGCGGCGTCAATTCCCGATCTAGATAGGCTAGAAGCGATGGTTTTAGAAGCCAATGAAGCCGCCTAAACTATATTGTTTTGTCTCTAAAAGTTTTTTGCTGGACTGGCGAAAAAGTGTGGCGAATAAATTGTTAAGATGACAATAAATCACCAACAAAATACAACAAAACCAATCCTCTGGATTGGTTTTTTGATTGGGGCTATCGCCAGCTGGGGATTACTTTCTGGCGATCAGCAAGGCCAAGTCAATATCTTATTTTTATTGCTAATTTATGTCGCCGTTCCCATTCTCAGCCTCTTGATTTCATGTCTTTCTTTGATCTTTGGGAATGGAATAAACCTAGCCAAATTGGTGAGTGTTTTACCGGTTTGGTCTAAGCCAATTCAAATGGCCTTTTTAAGACAAAAACAACGCCCCCATGCAAAACTTGTTTTATTCTATCAAAGTCAACTGGCAGCTATCAGTTTTAGCCTAGCCAGTATTCTAGTTTTATTGGTGCTTTTGCTGACCACGGATGTTAATTTTATTTGGCGAAGTACTTTACTATCCGCTGAAGACGTATTGCCACTTTTGCAGCTTCTCGCTTATCCGTGGGGTTTTTGGCCAGCTGCACAACCTGAGCTGGAGTTACTATTGGTTACGCAAGATTCCAGATTGACAAATACTCATACTGACGTTTCTCAATTGGGTCAGTGGTGGCAGTTTATTCTGGCAGTACAATTAATATACGCCTTTTTGTTGCGTGGCGTTGCGATTATTATGTGCCACTTGATTTTATCGAATAAACAAAACAACAAAAATGATATTCAATTAGTGACTGAACGTCGGTCCGAGCCATTAGGTAGTGACCAGCCTGAACTGGCGCGCGTAGTATCGGACACCCAATCAGATTTTGCTTTGACTAACTGGGGTGGAATAGAGGAACCGCAATTGTCTCGATTGCTCGAACAACTTTCTCACGAACAGGTGACCGAACTTAAAGCCGGGCCGCTGGCAAATCAGGCAGAACAGTTAGCTTCCGAGCGTTGGCAAGAACCTCAGTTGGTCATTGTGAAAGGCTGGGAACCGCCATTGGGAGAGTTGTTAGATTATTTGCAAAATGGTCGTGGATATTTAATGCCGCTTGACTGGAGTGAGCAACAGTTAAAACCTTTATCTGATCATCACTTGCTCGAGTGGCGTCGATTTTGTCATGGGCTTGCTCAATGGCAAGTATTAGTACCGGAGGACTAAAGCGTGCATTTTAAACAGTCTCGCCCATCCTTTGCGGTTGTTGGTCATCCCAACAAAGGTAAGTCTTCAATCGTCTCGACTTTAGCGAGAGATGATTCTATTGCTATTTCACAGCAAAGTGGCACAACAACCCATTCCGATCATTTTAAGATTGATACTGGTCATGGTGGTTTCGAATTGATCGATACTCCCGGCTTTCAAAGACCTCGTAAAGTTCTTCAATGGCTAAAGCAAAATGCCAGCAGCGCCGATCAAAGAGCAGAAGCAGTTAAAAAGTTTGTTGAAAATACTGACTGCAAATCAAAATATCCCGATGAAGTTCAGCTGCTAACACCACTGGTGCGAGGCTCAGCAATTTTGTACGTGGTGGATGGCTCTCGTCCTTACGGAGTCGAGTATGAAGCGGAAATGGAAATTCTACGCTGGACAGGTCGACCTAGTATGGCTTTAATTAACCCGATCGAAAACGATACGCATGTTGCAGCTTGGCAAAGTGCGCTTCAGCAGTTTTTCAAAATCGTTCGGGTTTTTAATCCAATGCAAGCCGATTTTTCAAAACAGCTTGCATTACTCGAAGCATTTTCTCATTTAGAGCCTAATTGGGCAGTCACCCTGAATCAAGTCGTTAAAGATTTAAAAAATTTTCAGCAGGTTCAAATTAACAAAAGCCAGCACTTATTGGCTGATTTATTGATTGATTTATGTAGCTACCAAGTACAACAAAAAGTCATTACCGAGTCTCAGGCAAAATCACTAAAACCTGTGCTTGAAAAAAAATATCACGGTTGGATGAAAGAGCGTGAAAAATTAGCATTTAAACAGCTTACTGATTTGTTTTCTCATCATCAATGTGTGCTTGAAAGTAGTCAATTTGAATTGCCGCCGGATCTTTTTGATAGTGAGCAATGGTATGCTTGGGGGCTGAACAAAAAACAGCTGACCACGGTCAGTACCATGACGGGTGCTATTACCGGTGCAGCAATTGATGCGGCAGTTGCCGGGCATAGTTTGATGATGGGAGCGATTGGTGGTGGAATTCTTGGGTTTACCAGTGCGTGGTTAGGAGCCGATAAACTCGCCAACAGTGCGATAAAAGGATTACCCTTAGGCGGCTATCAAGCGTGTATAGGTCCGATTAAGAATCTTAACTTCCCCTATGTTGTAATCGGTCGCTTTTTATTTTTGTATCAACAACTAAAGGCTAAGAACCATGCGGATAGAAGTGCTATTCGCCTGTCAGATGAAAGCCTTAAAGATAAAATCGATAAGATGCAAAAGGCCGAATCGAAAGAACTCCATATGGCCTGTAAGAAGCTGATTGCTCAAAAACCAATCAATGATCTAGAAGCAGCATTGGCGGGGCTTTTTTAGCCTCAAACCAGCGACAAGGGGCGGTTGTTGCTATTGGAATAAAATGCTTACAATTCTCAAGTCGACTTTTTCGCGGCGCTCCTCTAATGTTTGAAGTAGCAATATTGCAAGTAGCCATTAGGTATTCAGCGAGTATTTCGCGAAAATAAGTTGATGTTAAACTTAGTAAAAATTTCGTTATTTTGTATTGGCGTTTTGTTGCCTTTAACTCACGGGCAGTTACTCAAAGCGGCAACTCATCAATATCGCATTGAAATTGATGAAAAAATTTCTCTGGCCAAGGTGAATATTTGTTTCGATGGTAGCGCCCCACGTTTCCTGACAGTGGATAGTAAGTATGCTAATCGCGATCTCGTCAAATTGCCTCACTCTCAACAGGGTGAAGTCGAAATTCAAGGCCGGTTTTGGAAAACTCAGTATCTCGAAGAAAATGCCTGTATTGATTATCAAGTTAACCTTGAACGGCATCATGCCAAGCGGACCAAATTTAGTAAGAACCGACGCAACATTGCTTACATAAATTCCAACACTTGGTTATGGTTGCCCGAGTACCAATCGCGTGACGATGAAATCAAGCTGCATTTTGAAATACCCGAGTGGGCGGCGATCTCTGCACCTTGGTTGCAAACTCACAATCAACGCTATGAGTTTATACTCGGCCATCAACCGCAAGAATGGAGTTACACTTTATTAATTGGTGATTTTAGTCAGGCTTTATATCAAGTTTCACCGGGATATCATTTAAGCATCGCGACACTGAGAAACCTGGAAAACAAACCATTGTTAATCAATTGGCTATTAGATACCGCACGCTCGTTGCAAAATTATTTGGGTGAGTACCCAGTAAAGCAAACTCAAGTTATTTTATTTGCCAAAGATAAGAAAAAGCATGGTCCCGTGCCTTGGGGAGAGTTTAGTCGCGGAAATGGATATGGCATTAGTTTTATCATTGTCCCTAGTTTTGACATTCAAGAATTTTATGCAGACTGGACGGCCACGCATGAGTTTAGCCATCAGCTGTTGCCTAAACTTTATTATGATGACATCTGGTTATCCGAAGGGTTGGCCTCCTATTTACAGTATGTGCTGATGGCCCAATCGGGTCACTTAGATAAGGAGCGTGCTTGGTATAGGCTTTACAAGGGGTTGAAGCGGGGCGAAAAAGGCACCCAAAATGTTGCCAATGAGGCGCTAAAATATACCGCAGATCGTCGCAGTCGAGGTGGCAGAACCGGAAGAACAATGCGAATTTATTGGAGCGGCGCGGCCTATTTTATGAAGGCCGATCTTGAACTGCGAAAACAATCGGATGGTAAAGTCGGTTTAAATGATATTTTGCTAAAACTAAATCGCTGCTGTATTCCAGCAGAAAAGATCTGGAGTGGTGAGGCGCTAGCGAAGAAGCTCGATGAGCTATCTCAAACTAAAATCTTTTATCAATCCTATAAAACCTTGGCCAACAGCGAGCAGTTTCCAAATTACAAACCAGTACTAGAGCGACTTGGTGTCAGGCTGCCAAATAAACAGTCGAGCAAAAAAGGCCAACTGCAGGTTGAGCCAAACTCATATGCCGATGTGATTATGCAATCGACAGAGCGCTCTAAAAATCCTTAAAAGAAATCAAACAATCCTTCACCCATTGATGAAGCTGGCTGGTTAGATTTCGTTCGTGCCAATACAGATAAATAGTAAGTGGTTCAACCTGAAATGGCAGAGGCAATATTTTGATATCCATTGATTGGTTCAAATGATTCGCAAACCTTCTTGGTACCGAAAATATTAACTGACCATTTTCCAAAAATGGTGCTATTTGAGAAAAGCTTGGTAGCGATAAAGTCACTTGACGCTGTTTGGCTATTTTTTCTAAAGCCGCATCAACTCTGGCTCTGCTTTGTTCGGCAAAAGAAAACATACCATGTCGATGATTAAGGTAGCTTTCTAGCGAGAAGTTTTTAGCGTTAAGGCGGCTAGATTTGCCGGTCACTGCGACAAATTCATCGGTAGCTACAAGCCGTCGATACAGTCCCGATCGTTGATCATCCACAGCGGTCATTAAAAAATCAATTTCACCGGTGATTAAATCATCAATCATTTTTAAATGATTATTTCGGATCGACAGTCTAAGGTTGGGCGCTTGCTGTTGTATTTGTTTTATGCCTTTCTCAACGTACAGTACATCTAAATCTGTACCGGCAATATGCAGCTCTTTATCCACCTGACTTAAGTCAAGCGGAATCGAGCGGCCGAATTGATTGAGTTGAGGAGTTAATTGATCGAGCTCGGCCTTTAAGGCAATTGCTTTTTCAGTCAGGGTGTATTGATTGTTCACCCTGACCATCAAAGGATCATTAAGCTCCTTTTTAAGCTTGGCGAAGGATCGGCTCATCGCTGATTGTGTGATCGACATAGTTTGCGCCGCACGAGAAACGTTTTTTTCATGCAGCAGGGCATGCAAATGTTTTAACAGGTTTAAATCTGACAGCATGGGTATTCCAGTTATGCATACTTGGTATTAATTATATAGCATTTACTCATTTGTGGCAGGCGCATAAACTCTAACTTCACTTTTCGATTGGAAGGTTTAAAAAACAATTTCAAACAAAACTAGAAAATTATGTCCGATACCACTAAATCAAACCCCAGCCCGAACTCCAATACCAGCCCTAACCGCCAGTCAACGCCGTCAATAAACCGTTACTTGCCTCTGTTTGCTGCAATAACAGCAGTCACGCCACTGGCGATCGATATGTATCTGCCGGCAATGCCGCTAATCGCTGAAGATTTTCAGTCGAGTATTACAAGCTTGCAGAACAGTTTGAGTCTGTACTTGTTTTTTTACGCCTTCGGTATGTTCTTATTTGGTCCACTGGCGGATCAATTCGGACGCAAAAAGATGTTGATTATCGGTTTAACTGGCTACTGCTTGTTTAGTTTGCTGCTGGCGGCTAGCCAGCAAATCGAGTGGTTTTTAGTGTTTCGTTCGCTACAAGCCTTATTTGGAGGGGCTGCCACACTCGTGATTCCGGGCACAATTCGACTGCTATTCGGAAAGGACACGGTCAAAGGGCTATCTTATGTTTCCTCAATAATGATGATCGCGCCGCTGCTAGCACCAACCATTGGTGGCGTGTTATTGGAGTTTTCTGGTTGGCGCTCAATTTTTTGGTTTCTGTTTGCCTATGCGTTGTTGATTCTATCCATTAGTCTGTTAATTTTTCCAAATCTGCAAGCCAAGCTGGGACCTCGACAAAACTTTAAAACATTGTACTTGGCTAGCTACCAAAGCATCCTTTCCGACAAGGAAATGCGAGGCTTTTTGTTAGTTTCATTGGTTGGTTCATTTACCTTTTTTACCTATGTCACCGGCATTTCGTTTGTCTATATCAGTTTGTTTGAAGTTTCAGAGTTGGTCTTTGGTGTTTTATTTGGATTAAATGTGGTTGGCCTAATGGTTGCTAATTTTATTAATTCTCGATTATCCAAGGGCGCTGGCGTTTTTAAAATCATGGGCAGCTTTTGGTTGTTAGCCATGTTAGCGGCTATAACTCTGGTTGTCGGAGTGCTTAATCAACTTTCGTTGAGTCTTTTTGTCATCAGCCTTCTTCCCATTATGGGATGTCTTATGGCGCTGATCATTAATGCCGACGCACTTGTATTGTTAAAGTTTTCTCAGCAAACCGGAACTGCAACGGCAGTCATTGGTACTTTGCGATTTGGCAGCGGTGCACTGGCGGGTCCGATGCTGACTTTTTGTTATGACGGCACAGCATTGCCATTTGCACTGTTGATTTTTACAGGTGTACTGGTTATCGGATTGATCCATTTCGGGTATAATCGCCGGCAATTATCAACGGGAGACGAAAAGCATTGAAATTCGAGTATTCGTCGCCATTTACTAGATGCCGATTAGACGAGTGGTTCAGCCAATCCTACGACTCTACTAGTCACCTATCTAGCTAAAAATATTCAATCAAAAGCGCAGTTCTCATGAGTAAAAAACACAATACCGAAACCGTTATCGATGTTATTCACTGGAATGACACCCTATTTTCCTTTAAGACCACTCGAAGTCCTGGACTCAGATTTAGAAACGGTGAATTTATAATGATTGGTTTAGCTCAAGGCGAAGATAGACCAATCATGCGAGCTTACAGTATTGCTAGCGCTAATTATGAAGAGCACTTAGAGTTTTTTAGTATCAAGGTGCCTGACGGCGCTTTGACTTCCAAGCTGCAACATCTTAAGCCTGGTGATGAAGTGTTGATAGGCAGCAAGCCCACGGGGACCTTAGTCATTGATGATTTGCGAGATGGTAGAAATTTAGTATTGATTGGCACCGGAACGGGACTAGCGCCCTTCTTGAGTATCATCAAAGATCCTGAGACATACGAACGCTTTGAGAAAGTGGTTTTATTTCACGGGGTTCGCTTTGTCAACGAAGTGGCTTATCACAAAATGCTCAGTGAAGACTTAAAAAGTCACGAATACTTAGGTGATATGATAAGCGAGCAACTAATTTATTACCCCTGTGTAACTCGTGAACGTTACCAAAACCAAGGTCGTATTACTGACCTGTTGCAATCCGGTAAGCTTTGTCAGGATGTTGGTTTGCCCGCGCTCGATCCCAAACATGATCGAGTAATGTTGTGTGGCAGCCCATCGATGTTAACTGATACTTGCGCAATACTCGATCAACAGGGGTTTGAAGAGAGTCGTAAAAAAGGTGTTCAAGGCGACTACGTGGTAGAGAGAGCCTTTGTTGAAAGCTAATCTCGCTTTCTTGTGTGGTTGGGTTAATCGACAAGTTGATTAAGCCAACTCATTGATTGGAATAATTGATAAGAAAAAACGTTAAACCTTCACACAGATACTAAATCTACTTATTTGAGGGGAGCGTTTTTCATGGAATTTTCGATTATTTTCCTTGCTGGTTTGTTTGCCATTTGGTTAACGCCATTTTTAGTCGTTGCAACCTCCAATCGCACCAGTGGCGGTGAAAAGTTGGCCTGGTTGTTGGCAATGCTATTTATCTCTTGGTTTGCATGGATTTTCTATATCTTGCTGGCGCCTTTAAAGCAGCGCGAGTATGAGAGAGTCTGAAATCACTAAACCCTCAAAAAAACCAAGCATTACACAATTTGTTCCTTTCAGAGTAAACTACCAAAGTCTGTTCGAATCAAAAGATTAACGGTTTACTTATGAAGGGAACATTATGAAAGTCTATTTTTCTCATGGTAAAGAAAGTGGCCCATGGGGCTCAAAAATCAAAAGACTGGCTGACAAAGCACTCTCTTTAGGCTTTTCAGTTGATAGTATTGACTATTCTGATTCACATGACCCAGATGTAAGAGTCAGCAAGCTTGCCGGCATTCTTAAACATGAAACCCAACCCTATTTATTAGTTGGCTCAAGTATGGGGGGCTACGTATCTTTGGTAACGGCAAAGCAGGCGCCGCCTAAGGGGGTGTTCTTGTTAGCGCCGGCACTCTATATTCCTGATTATCAGGTTCAACATTATTCCGATTCGATTGATACATCCATTCGCATTGAAGTGGTACACGGTTGGAATGATGATGTGATCCCCTTTGAACACTCGGTTCGATTTGCAAAAGAAAGGGATTGCTTTCTACATCTAATTTCCGGTGATCATCGCCTAAATAGCTCCATCGAAGAGGTTGATAAATTGTTTACCCAGTTCCTCAATAATTATTTGCCTCACCTAGCCAACCAAACTGATTAAGCCCGAGAAAAAAATTGATCACAAGAATAGCTGCGTGCATATTACTCTTATCGATAAGCTCATTGACTATGGCCCAAGACTTTCCTTCAAGTGAACGCGCAAAAAAATCAATTGCATTAGTTGAAGACTCACTGAAAAAACAGCTCAGTAAAAAAGGTCTCACTTACGGTGCACCTATTTTCATGCGGATCTTTAAGCAATCCAGCCAATTAGAATTTTGGTTAGAAAATAGCAATGGCCAGTTTGTGCTATTTAAAACCTATCCGATATGTACTTTTTCAGGTGAGCTAGGTCCCAAATTAAAGCAGGGTGATCAGCAAAGTCCTGAAGGATTTTACTTTGTTAATTCGTCGCGACTAAATCCATGGAGCCGATTTCACCTCTCGTTTAATCTAGGTTATCCAAATGCTTACGAAAGATATCATGGTCGGACGGGCAGTGCTTTGATGGTTCATGGGAATTGCGTTTCAATTGGTTGTTACGCAATGACCGACCCGCTTATGAATGAGATTTATGCATTAAGCGAAGCAGCACTAAAGGCTGGCCAGCCTTACTTTAGAGTACATGCTTTTCCATTTAAACTTGAGGACGAAAACTTAGCCCGTTACCGAGAAAACAAATGGTATAGTTTTTGGCTCAATCTCAAGCAAGGTTATGACTTTTTTGAAACCCACAAAGTACCTCCAAATGTTGAAGTGAGCAATGGTGTTTATGTGTTTAATACACCTGCAAAAGAGTAAGAGGCTAAGTCGAGGCGCGTTTAAGTCAATTGAAAACTAACAGCAGGTTTAATTGTTTATGAAACCAGAAGATATTGGTCGAGCTTATGACCAAATTACTCACCTTTGGGAGCGTGAAGGGTTTAACCGCGAAAATGGTGTTGTCGCTCATCAGAAAGCATTCCACTTTGTTGAAAATCCTGGCGCTGCGTTAGATGTTGGTTGTGGATGCACCGGTCGATTTATTGATCTGATGTTAGAAAACGGCTTTCAACCAGAAGGCGTTGATATTTCTGCAAAGATGGTTGAACTCGCCATTACTCGACATCCTGAAATTTCTTTCTATCTGCAAGATATTTGCGTTTGGTCACTTCCTAAGAAATATAGCTTTATTACTGCCTGGGATAGTATTTGGCATGTACCGTTGTCGGAGCAAGCAGGGGTACTAAAAAAACTATTTTCAGGATTAGAAAAAGGCGGTGTTTGCCTATTTTCTGCAGGCGGACTGGAACAAGCTGGCGAACATGAAAATAATGCCATGGGACCAACCGTGTATTATTCGTCTCTGGGAGTAAATGGATTTCTAAACATTATTGAAAACTCTGGCTGTCAACTAAAACACTTTGAATTTGACCAATTTCCAGAACTGCATACCTTTTATATTGTGCAAAAAGAGTAGTGAGCAACAGCCGGTAAAATTATTAAAATAACAAATTTAGCGAGGAAAACTTATGATTGAATCAATTAATTGGGTTGCCGTTTTAGCCGCGTCAATATCGTCTTTTGTACTGGGTGGCCTTTGGTATTCGCCAGCATTGTTCTTAAACGCTTGGCTTGCGGATATGAAAATCCAACAAGATAAATCAGCGCATTCCGCTAAAGTGTTTGGCCTAGCTTTTATTTTTAGTACCATCGCGTGCATCATTATGTCCAGCTTCATCGTTGTTGGAAGTGGTCTACTCGTTGGTGCAATTTTAGGACTCAAAATTGGTTTAGGTTTCGTATTTTGTAGTTTTGGAATTAATTACCAATTTGCCAATCGACCTATTCGCGCGCTGTTCATTGACGGAGGGTATCATACGGTTCAGTTTGTTATCTTTGGCGTCGTGCTTGGTTTTTGGCCGTGGTAAGGGGGAGAGCTTTGGATAGCGTTGGGGCTTTAAATTCAAAAGTAAGCAATAAAAAAGAGTGAAAAATTAGTTGATGTTAGAAAATGTTAGATAAGCGAGTAAAAAACTAACTTATCTAACGGCTTTTCGGACCTTAAACCTAAACTACAATTACTCTTTAATATCGGCCAAATCCAATAAAAAACTGTAACGCTTGGCTTGATCTTGAAATTGCTTATAACGGCCAGATTTTCCACCATGGCCGACTTCCATATCGGTATCGAGCAATAATAGATTATCGTCTGTTTTCATATCTCTTAGCTTAGCAACCCACTTTGCTGGCTCCCAGTATTGTACCTGCGAGTCGTGTAATCCGGTGGTTACTAATAGATGAGGATAATCTTGCTTTTTGACTTGGTCATAAGGTGAATAGGCAAGCATGTACTCGTAGTACTCTTTATCTTTTGGATTTCCCCATTCATTAAATTCGCCCGTTGTTAATGGAATTGACTCATCGAGCATGGTGGTCACAACATCTACAAATGGAACCGCAGCGATCACACCATGATACAGTTCTGGCTGCATATTTATAATGCCGCCCATTAACATTCCGCCTGCCGAACCGCCTAGCGCATAGATTCTTTCGGGGTCTCCGTAACCTTGTTCAATTAAAGCTTTGGTGGCGTCGTTGAAGTCAGTAAAGGTATTCATTTTGGTCAACTTTTTACCCTCCTCATACCACTGACGACCGAGCATCTTACCGCCACGAATATGCGATATAGCGAAAACAAAACCGCGGTCGAGCAAGCTTAACCGAGAGCTACTAAAGCTAGGATCTATTGTCGAGCCATAGGAGCCGTAGGCATAGTTTAACAATGGATTTGAGTTATCTTTGTTAAACTTGTCTTTACGATAAACGATTGATACCGGCACCATTTTTCCATCACGTGCTTTGATCATGATTCGTTCTGAAAAGTAATATTCAGGTTTGAAATCACCAATCACTTTGTCTTGCTTTTTTAACTCACTCACTTTGCTTTCAATGTTGTAATCATAGACTGAATTAGGCGTGGTTAAACTAGAGTAGGAATAACGAAACAATTTAGACTCGGGGTCAGGATTATTGCCAAAACTGACGTTGTAGGCCGCATCTTGAAACTTTATTTCGTCAAACAGCTGACCATCAAGTTTTCGAATTCTGAGCTTTTCGACACCTTCAACTCGCTCGCTCGTGACTAAATGATTATTGAAGAGCTCAATCGATTGAATAAGCGTGTCATCACGGTGGGCTATTAATTCATTCCAGTATTTTTTAGAGCCAATTTGCTTTTCTTCAACAGTCCAAATTCTTTCATTGGGCGCTTCGAAATCGGAGAGTATATAAAAACGATTATTAATGTGGTCGACTTCAAAAACATGCTTATCTTCTCTGGCTAAAAAAAGCGTGAGTTCATCTGTTGGTGAGTCCGCAGGGACAACTCTAAGTTCTGAACTTTCTGTGGCGTAATTGCCGATGGCAATATATTTTTCCGAGCGGGTTTTATAAATATAAGTATAAAATTCTGCATCATCTTCTTGATAAACTAACACGTCCTGTTGCTGAGGTGTGCCAAGCGTATGGCGATAAACCTGATAAGGCAACAAAGTGTCAGGGTCTTTCTTAACATAAAATAAGGTCTTGCTATCATTGGCCCATACCGCTTGGCCTGAAGTGTTGGTTAAAACTTCGGGATAAAATTTACCCGTTGTCAGATCTTTTATACGTATTTCATAAAGTCGGCGACTAACCGTATCTTCCGAAATCGCGAGCAAGTTTAAGTCGCTACTAAGCTCCATGGCGCCAAGACGATAGTATTCAAATCCTTTGGCTCGACTGTTTTCATCAAGTAATACTTCTTGAGGCGCTGATAACGTTTGTTTTTGGCGAACATGAATTCGATAGTCTTGGCCTTTTTTAAACACGCTTGAGTACCAATAGCCTTTTTCAAAAACTGGCACTGACTCTTTATTGGGCTCAAGCCGCCCAATCATTTCTTCATAGAGCTTTTGTTGCAGCTCTTTAGTGTGAGCCATTTTCTTTTCAGTGTACTCATTCTCAGCGTTGAGGTAAGCCAATACTTCCGGGTTTTCACGTGTATCATCACGCAGCCAGTAGTAAGGATCCGTTCGCTGATGGCCGTGAATTGACATAATATGATCGACTTTTTTGGCAATCGGTGGGGTATCTTGTTGGGTGGTTGTTTTCATTTCTTTGGGAGCTTCTGGTTGGTTTTCACTACAGCCGGAAATTAAGCCTAATATTAGTGTTAATAAGAAAAATTGAGTTATGGTTTTTTGCATGTCCTTTGACCCTGGTTAATCGATGAGACGATATCAGCCATGATATCCCTAAATTTTTTCAATAGACTAGCAGATAAAGCGAAGGGGATCACCGGCATTTTTACCGCAAACCGCACTAAATAGGGGAAATAGTGACGTGATCGCCGATAAACGGTTTGCGGATGCTCTACGGATTAAAGTCTTAGCTGGGGGGGGATTCAGAAGTTAATCGGCTTTCTTTTTTGCAATAATAAAAACGCCTTTGTTTTTGCCTGGCTGCCAAAAATGCTCGATTTCGAATCCGCAATCAATCATGCTTTGTTTCAGTTCATTGCTATCAAAATAACTTAGCTTTGGAATCAGGCCCAACCAATATCCCATGGGACCAAGTACTCTAAGCGGCCATAAGTGTTTAATACAGGCGGTGCTGGAAACAAAAATCCCACCAGGTTTAAGCAGTTGGTGTACTTTTTCAATCGATTCTTGCCAGTTGCTGAGTAAGTGCAATATGCTTAATCCTAATACTGCATCCAAGGAGCTCGGCTTATCAATTAAGCCTTCCAGCGTATTGACTTCAAAATCGATATTTTCGACACCTTGGTTTGTGGCTTTTGCGCGTGCAATCTCAATCATCTTTTCCGAAATATCAATTGCTTTGATATGCGCTACAAAAGAAGAGTGAATAATGGCGGTGGAACCGGTACCGCAGCCAAACTCAAGTATCTTCATAGTTGGTTCAAAATAAGTTTGAGTACGCTTTAGTTTGGTTTGATAAACTTGCTCATCAGCAATGGGTTGCTTTGAATATCGACTGGCCATGCGGTTCCAGAATTTTGCGTCACGATTCATGGAGTATTTTCCTTTAAAATTGATAACTGATCCGAATAGAAGCATCGCTTCTTTTGACTTTGCTCTTCTGTCCCTCGCCGTAGCCAGCTTCTAATTTTAAATGCCAACCTTGGTTATTAATGGCACCAAAATAATACCCATAGCTTAGCCCTAGCCCATTGGTTACCTCTTCATCGAAGAGACGATCAATAAGGCAGTCGACAGCTTGAGCTTGAGCCGAACAGGGAGAGTTTTCTTCATGAATGCCAATGGCTCCGATAAAAACGCCCACCGCATGTTTGTTGTTCTTGGAAATTGCTTGTTCAAACCCAAGGCTAAAGCCATCGTCTAGTCCGGCTTTATAATTAAGGTGCAACCGACTGCTTTGTTCGGTGTTAGTAATGGAAACTTCAGGTACTGCTATAAATGGATAGCCGCCACCCATCGAGAAGTTTAAATCTTTGGCTAATGTCGGCGCTGTAAAGAGTAGTAATAGGCTGCAAAGTAGAGGCATTTTAGAATTTGTTTTCACCTTGTAATCCTTCTTTTTGATGATGTGGAAAAGCTAGACAAACATCCTAAACGAAGCCTGCCAGTTAAAATATATGCTTTTATGCATTATATGCTGGCTTAAACTGGGTTAAAATAGCCATAATTGTATTTGAAATATGCGTTTAGGTATGGATTGGCGAACTGTTAAATTTGATTGGAATAGAGTAAGAGCATTCTTAGTGACGGCTGAAGAAGGTTCGCTATCGGCCGCGGCTAAAGCTTTGGACATGAGTCAACCTACTTTAGGGCGTCAAGTTACTCAGCTTGAGAACGAACTGGGAGTCGCGTTGTTTGTCCGTAAGGGGAGAGGTTTGAGCTTAACTGCAAATGGTGGAGAGTTGTTAGAATATGCTCGCTCAATGGGAGAATCCGCTAATCGAATGTCTTTGATTGCGTCTGGTAAATCGCAAAATATTGAAGGAAGTATTAGCATTACTGCGACTGAAGATGCAGCAATATTTGTATTACCTGCAATCGTCAAAAAACTTCGGCAAATTCACCCTGGGATCGAGGTTGAAATTATTGCAGATAATGAAGAAACTGATCTGTTACGACATGAAGCAGACATTGCGATTCGTGGATTCAGACCGACTCAAAATGACTTGATAGCGCGAAGAGTAAAGCCAGTAACAGCCAGCTTTTACGCTACCCCTGAATATATCGAAAGTATTGGTCATCCCACTAGTTATCAGCAATTAGAAAACGCAGACTTTGTCGGGTTCGAAAGAAATGAAGAATTGATTGAAAGGTTATCGGAAATGGGGATAAACCTAACTCAAGATAACTTTCCATTGTATAGTACCAATCGACTAGTGCATTGGGAGTTAGTTAAACAAGGATTATGTATCGGGATTTTTGCTGACGAAGCTGGTGATGCCGAACCGAGTATTGTTAAAGTACTACCCAATGAGAAGCCCTACGAAGGTGAAATTTGGTTAGTTGCCCATCGTGAACTGCGTATGAATCGCAGAGTTAAGACGGTTTACGACTTCTTAGCCGAAGAGTTGTCATAAACGGCTCTAATATTTTTTATTTGTCCTGTCCAATTTGAACACCCTCAATCGTTATAGTAGTGTTGAGATGAGGTATTCGGTACGGATCTCAGCTAAAACCCTACTTAAACTATTAATTGAAGGAAAGATCATGTCAAATAAAACTTACATGTGCATTATGCGCAAATCTGAAGGTGAAAACCAAAAATGCGAACCTCCATCGCCTGATCAAATGGAACAAATGTACGCTAAATTTAATGCATGGAAGGATAAATTTAAAGAAAACATTATCGATATGGGAGGCAAGTTAGGAGAAGGCAAAGTGGTCACCACAGAAGGCGCTACCGATGGACCCTTTATGGAAGTGAAGGAAGTAGTCGGTGGTTATATGATTGTTTCAGCCGCAACCATTGAAGAAGCTGTGCTAGTCGCACAAGAAAGCCCCGGAGTCTTTCCAGGTTCGAGTGTCGAAGTTCGGGAAATAAGTCAACCTTGATTGAGCCGCTTGAAACAGAAAATTTTTTCCGACACCA
Source organism: Kangiellaceae bacterium (assembly GCA_965230525.1). Lineage (GTDB taxonomy): Bacteria > Pseudomonadota > Gammaproteobacteria > Enterobacterales > Kangiellaceae. Next base: position 59,620 of record OZ246008.1, on the reverse strand, counting down.
GTATGGGAAGTTAGTGGCGTCCTTAACTAAGCGTGTCGGAATACAGTTTTTAGATAGGATTGAGGATGCCGCTCAATCCGCCTTGCTCAAAGGTTTAGAAAAATGGTCTGGCGAGCATAGTAAAACTAATCATGAGCCCAACTCGTCGATTCCAGACAATCCTTCCGCATGGTTATTCAAAGTTGCCACTAATCATCTTTTAGATGACTTAAGGCAAAAGAGTAATCGAGAGCGGCTTTTAAGTGAAAACTCGCAACTGCTCATCGAAAATCTTGGCAATTCTAGCAGTGTACCTAAATCTGGTCAGTTTAACGATGATCTATTAGATTTGTTGTTTAAGTGTTGTCACCCAGAGGTACCAATTGAATCGCAGCTAGTGTTTGCCTTAAAGCTGGTTTGTGGTTTTAGCAATAAAGAAATTGCTCATCGATTATTTATTAGTGAAGAAAATGCTTATAAACGTTTTTCCAGAGCCCGTAAAAAGCTAGAGCGTTCGAGTTTATCTGATCACGTTTTTACCAAGAGGGAGCTTTCTCATCGGATTCCTGCGGTTAATAAAATTCTGTACCTTCTATTCACCGAAGGATACCTTTCGACAACACATAACCAAAATATTAGGATAGAATTATGTAGCGAAGCGTTACGGTTATCGAAATTGGTAGCAATTTTTCTTTCTAAACTAATAGATGAACAATTGGAGTTGAATTCAACAGCGAATACTTCACAAACTTTTGCTCTGGTTGCCTTAATGTATTTTCATCTAGCAAGACTTAGCTCTAGACAGAGTCAATCTGGAGGTTTGTTATTATTGGAAGAACAGGACCGCTCCTTATGGAATAGAGCTGATATTCTTAATGGGTTTCAATGGCTAGAAAAATCTTCGATTGGAAACAAATTTTCTAGATATCATGCCGAAGCCGGAATCGCAGCAGAGCATTGTATTGCCGCTTCGTTCGAGTCAACTCGTTGGCAACAAATTACTGAAATTTATGAACTGTTAGAGCTGCAAGAACCCTCCGCGATTCATCGCCTTAATCACGCCGTCTCGATAGCAGAATGGAAAGGTCCAACGGTCGCTTTAGAATTTTTAAACCAACATGCACCACCTAGCTGGTTGCAAGGTTCCTATTTGTGGAGCGCTGTATTAGCGTATTTGAATTTGAGAACTGGCAATTTTGAGTTAGCAGAACAGTATCGAGAATCCGCTCTAGGATCTTCTCCAACTCCTGACATTAGAGCGTTGCTAGAGCGCCGATTTACTATTAGTTATTTCGCAAGGCTTGAAACTAAAAACTATAGTGAGCACCTGTAAGTTGCTCCGAAAGTAGCCAAAGCTTTTTTGCTACTTTGAGATCCTTTGCGCTTTTTGAAACCCTAGCAATACCAGGAGGACCGCTCATTTCAAGAAGTCCTTGAGGACCATAATACTTGCCGCCTTCAGCTTCTTTAGATAGAGCAGCTTGCAAAATAGGCGAACAACCGCTTTTAATTGAATGAGTCAGAAAGGGGAGTATTGTTCGTCTGAGTATTCCCAACAAAAATGGAGACATGTTACGACTTAAATCGGTATTAACTCCCCCAGGATGCGCACAATTAGATAGGATTTTCTTTCCTGCAATTTTTAGTTTTCGATTGAGTTCAAAAGAGTAGAGTAAGCAAGCAAGTTTGCTCTGTCCATATGATGCAATTTTAGAATAGTTTTTATCGAAATGGAGATTTTCAAAATCAATCTTAGCTGCTTTATGAGCGCTACTGCCTAACCAGGTTACGCGAGAGTCCGATGAGTCAGGAAACCGGTCAATCAAAAGAGCTGAAAGTAGAAAATGCCCGAAACAATTGGTAGCCATTTGACTTTCGAAGCCATCCTCAGTCTTAAGGTATTCTGGATACATAATCCCAGCATTATTGACTAGTATATTTAATGTTCTGTGACTGCGCTTAAATACATCCGCAGCCCGACGAACAGAGGCTAATTTACTTAGGTCGAGATGTAATATTTCCAAATCTGCTTCAGGAGCAAGTGCTAAAATTTGTCGGCGAGAAGTTTCTGCTTTTTCCATATTTCGACAAGCCATCACAACTTTCATGCCCAGCTTTGCCATGGATAAAGTGATTTCGAAACCTAATCCTGCATTAGCACCAGTTACAATCGCTATGCGGCCGTTTTGCGGGGATACTTGATTTAAATTAAATGTCATTTGCTAATTCCATCAGACACTTACTATCTATCGTCGATAATAAAAAATTAGTCGCCATAAATTTAGTTGCTCCAAATCTTTAAAGCGAACGGCTTATTTTTGCTATGTAGTTTTCGGACAAAAAGTAAATCTCACATAGCAAAATGTATAATATGACAAATAAAGCATGGGAGTAATGGACACAAACGCACTTTATATATGCAAATATGTATGGAGTAGTTAGAGCAAAAATTTGATTGGAATTGTGGGTTCGCTTCAAGTTGAACTTGATTTAGCGCCAAATGGCGAGCTAAGAAAGCGGTCATTGGCATAATTCGAACAGATTTGGACATTGGTAAGCCATTAGTTAAGGCTAAAATAGAATTCCAATACGAAAAACTCTGCTGGAAAAGGCTCCAGCTAAAAAGTGAAAGAAAGATCATGAAAACGCCACTTGAACGATTAGACGAACCAACCATAAAAGCCAAGCGAAGTTTGTTAAAACGAATCTCAGTGATTCTGATGATTTTATTAATAGTCGGATTTCTGATCCCTGAGAAAACGGTCATCCCAGTGGCTGGGGCGACACCCTCTGATTGGAATCATCAAACCTTTTGGCATGAGCCTTGGGGTGTCTCCGGCGTTCATAAAGGAATTGATATCTTCGCCGCTAGTGGCCAATCCGTAATCGCTTCAACTCAAGGTATTGTTCTGTACACGGGCGAAATCAAGCGAGGTGGAAAAATTTCACTGGTACTTGGACCCAAATGGCGGCTTCACTACTATGCACATTTGGAAAAAATCACTAAAGATAGTTTCTCTTTGGTTGATGCCGGTGAAGCGTTAGGCACGGTTGGTGATACCGGTAACGCTGCTGGTAAGCAACCTCATTTACACTACTCTATTGTTACGCTGCTACCTTATTTATGGCGAGCTGACGGTGATAGCCAAGGATGGAAGAAAATGTTTTACCTAAACCCGCACCGGCACTTAATGGAAGCCAAGAAATCATGAGTTCGAGGCTATTTCAGTTTGCTGCCGTTAGTTTTTTGCTATTTATACTTTGGATCATTTTTTTAGCAAATACAGGGCGTTCTAGTGTTTTCTTTGAGTTTGTCAGTGCAATACCTTATGGCGATAAACTCGGGCACTTTGGTCTTTTTGGTATGCTTACTTTACTTTTTAATCTCGCTAGCGGATTTAAGTCCTATCGACTATTTTGCTTTTCTCAAAGTGGCGAGGTTACTAAAAGCTTTTATTGTTACTGGGGGACAAGTTTGGTGGTTGTCTTTTCTGTGCTTGAGGAATTTAGTCAGGGTTGGCTCGATACAAGAACTTTAGATTGGCAAGACCTGCTCGCAGACTTTTTTGGAATCTCTTGTTTTACGCTGCTTTCGTTTTGGATTGCTATGCTCAAGTCCAAAAACAAGCAATCAAGATGTTACACAAACGGTTAATCTCGAATTAGCAAAAAGCACTATCAATATGTTCATTGATAGTGCTGACGCGATACCACACTCGTTTTTTACGATTAGTTTTTTTGTGGCCGTTTACTAGTCTTACTAGTCCTTACTATTTGATTTAAATAGTGGCTTTTCAACACTAACACTGACTAGCTTACTGGACTGTTGCACCTCGGCTACAATAATGGAATTAGTCACAGGATTATGAGTAAGTCCGTTGGGGTAAGTTAGTTTTTTGCTGGCTTTTAACCCTCTCAATGGGCCGACACTATCAGTGCCAATTTTCATCGCATAAACCATACCTCCTGCAGGGTTTGATAGAAATAATTTGCCATCGACGTATTCGATGTGACCGATCGCAAATCCCACTTCGGATGGTATTTCAGCAATAATTGCTTGCGAGCCATCTGGATTAATTTGTAATACTAGTCCGTTATTAAAGTTGGCGACATAAAGCATATTTTGTTCACCCATTGTGATTCCTATGGGAGCGCTTAGCAAACCTCCACTAGAATAAACTGACACCTCACCATCGGGGGTGATTTTTAAAACGCTATCGCCATCACCGCTGAACGAACCATAGTGGGAAACATAGAGGTTGCCTTGCTGATCGGAAGTAATACCGGCAGGGCCTTCAAACACATCAGCAAATTTCACTAAAGTGCCATCAGTATTAATTTTAGAAACTGTTGCGTTATTAAAGTTAGTGACAAAAATACTACCATCTGGAACTTGGGTCAGATCAATGGGTCCCTCAAACCCTTTTATATAGTCATAAGTAACACCATCTTGCCTAATATATAAAAGTTGGTCACTTTGGAAACCGCCTGCACCAATGATGACGCCGTTGCTAAGTACATGCACACCATCCATTACAGCATAGCTCAAGTCAATGTCCTTGCGACTTTCTGCTGGTTCTGCATTGGCATTAGTGAGGCTGAGAAAGAGTATTGTTAAACTGAGTATTCTAATAAATTTCATATTTTATCCCTTTGTTATCGGTAAAAGTCTTTTTTGACCCTGAGTTTTATGAATGGCAAGGAGGCCGAACCTAAACATTACGTGCATTCGGAAAAACTTGAAAAAATATAAATAAGTATCCAAAGCCATGTTGAAAACTAGAGAGAGTCATCCAGCTTTGCAACGAGTTTGAGGCAAGGTGGGGGTATGGTGTTGTCAATTGAGTAAACGGCAAACCAAAAAATTATACCGAAACCAGACCACAATTCTTCAAAGAGTTTGTGGCGAGACTTTTATTGCGCCGCAAGAGTCGATTGGGACAAAGAGCTAAAATTATTCATTCTAACCGTTGGAATAATATGATTTAATGAGTTGAATCAATTGGAGTTTATTTTCGATTAGAGTATTGCTATCTAAACGTAATACAGGATTATCAATAATAAACCTAGTCATTCCAAAGCTAAGAAAATTATTTGGTGGTTTGCATATTCATGTCGTTTCAAAAGATGCTCAAAATTTCCGCGGTAAGTACGCTCATTTGGTTACTAGTGCTAGCTTTTTTCTCGTCACTATCTAACCAGATCGCATTGCGTTCCGGTGTTGATAGCTCTTTTATTGGTCAAGTTTCAAATATTGTGCCTTGGTATGCATCGTGGATATGGTTGACCCCAGTAGTTATATATTGTGTTGATACCTTCTTACATAATCGTCAAAAACTATTTTCGCTGATACTAAAACATCTTTTATTCTTGTTAGTGTTCTGGGTGGTGTATATGCTTTCAACTGGCGCGTCGGTGTTTTTGTCTTTTGGTAGTTTGGTGCAAAAGACAAACTACTGGGATGGTATGCAAGCGCTGATACAAAACTCACAGTGGTGGTATGATCTAAGTATTTACTCAGCCGTTATGATGTCGGCCTATGTTGTTTACTATATTGGCCAAATTAAAATCAAAGACAAGAAAAATGAAGTATTGAAGTCTGAACTCTATAGTGCTCAACTCAATGTGCTACGTTCTCAACTAAATCCGCATTTTTTATTTAATGCACTCAATACCATCTCCGGTTTAATCCGCATGAAAGAAGTTGATAATGCAGTGCATGCCTTATCGGAATTAAGTTATATGTTACGAGCTGTACTGCAAGAAAACCATCAACAGTTTTGTTTGCTAAGTGACGAAGTTTCATTTATTAGAAAGTACCTGCATTTCCAAAAACTTCGGTTTGCCGACCGATTGCGCGTAGACCTCGATATAGAAACTAAGGCAGAGTCGGTTAAGATACCATTTCTCCTCATTCACACACTACTTGAAAATGCGGTAAAGTACGGTGCCGAGGATAATTCAAAAAATTATAATATTTCGTTGAACTGCAAAGTTCTTGATAATCGACTGGTCGTTGAATTGGCTAATTCTATAAACAAGAATCAACATGAGTCGGGGCTTGGTATCGGCTTGATGAATAGTCATAAACGGCTTCAGCATTTGTACGGCGATGACTATAAATTAGAGTCTAGGGTACTCGAAGACGGTCGCTATATGACTTTAATTCAATTACCGTTAGAGGTAGAAAATGCTTAGGATATTGGTTGTTGATGATGAAGTCATTGCCAGAAATAGTGTTCTTATTTTGCTAGAGAAATGTAGTAATGTATCGAAAGTCGATCAAGCCGAAAGCGGTGAGCAAGCCATAAAGTTAATCGCGAACAATCAATATGACATAGTATTTTTGGATATCCAAATGCCAGGCGGTTCGGGACTAGAGGTCGCGCAGCGTATACCAGAATCCACAGCCATCATTTTTGCGACTGCTTATAATCAATATGCTGTTGAAGCGTTTGACTTTCATGCAGTTGATTATTTGCTTAAGCCATTTGATGACCAACGTTTTTATCAAGCTTTTGAACGTGTGATAGAGCGTTGTAGAGGAAAAGTTGCTGCAAAGAATGTTGCGTTATTTGAATCCTTAAACCATGTATTGAGTCGTAAGCAAGATACCCAAACTAATAAACTTGTCTTAAAAGAGACTGGGAAAATTAAGTTGATAGAAATGGACACTATCAAATATGTAAAAGGGGCGGGCAGCTACGTGGAAATTGTGTTAAAGGATGAAAAAACGCTTTTGCACAGAGAGACTCTCGGTTCGATAGAAGAAAAACTTGCGCAGTTTCAATTTTCTCGCATTCATAAGTCGACCATAGTGAATAACAATTTGGTCACCGAACTTCGCCCGACACCTAAAGGTGATTACGTTGTTAAATTATCAAGCGGCGAAGAGTTAATGATGTCTCGTGGAAACAAAGACAAGTTGAAAGTGTGGATGACTTGATGAAAATTCGACTCTAATTTCTCCAATTATTAACCTCAATCATAAATTATTAATGGCTAACTTGCCTCTCTGCTTGCGCAAGGCGTATTGTCATACAAAATTTATATTTATTAACATTTCCACTAACTTACTCTTTTTAAAAGAAAAAATTCTTTAAAACCTATCTAAAAGCCGGTTACGAGTAATTTATATCGCATGCTACCTTGTAACGCAAGGTAGCATGCGATATAGTTTTGTCATGGAAGCTAAAAACACAATCACGCAAATGAGGCGTGGCATTTTGGAGTTCTGCATCGTAAGTCTGTTGGCTGACGAAAAGATTTATACCGCAGAGCTAATCGACCGCTTAAAGGCGGCTAACCTAATCGTAACGGATGGTACTTTGTATCCCATGCTCAATCGCCTGCAAAAAGGAGAGCTGTTGGAGTATCACTGGGCGGAGTCAGAATCAGGCCCGCCTAGAAAGTATTACTCATTAACAGGCAAAGGGTTAACTTACTTAAACGAATTGGATCAAGCTTGGCAAGATATTACAGGCTCTGTTCAAACTATCCGTAGAGGGACTAAAAGTGAATAAAGTTGTCAGTATAGAAATTGCAGGACAAGTATTTTGGATTGAAGAAGAGGCCTATGATGCACTTCGCAATTATCTTAAAAAAATTAAGACACAACTGGCCGAGGATGAATGCGCCGATGAAATATTTCAAGATATTGAATTAAGAATTGCCGAACTATTGTTTGCGCTAAATAGCGATAAACAGAAAGCCATTGTGGTTCATCAGCTTGATGATGTTTTAGCACAAGTTGGGTTTATCGACGACGAGGAGAAAATTCAAGAAGTCGAGTTGCCGCGTAAAAGTTTCAGAGATCCACGTAATAAAATTCTAGGTGGTGTATGTGCGGGACTCGCTGTGCGATGGGGTGTTCCCGCCTTTATCATTCGCCTGGCTTTTTTAGGGCTAACGGCGCTGTTTGGCATTGGCATAGTGCTTTATCTAATTTTCTGGATTTCGCTTGATAATTCAAGTGATCGTGTTTCCACTTTGGAGGCCCATGGAAAAGTAAAAACCGCTCGCCAAATTGCCACTTTTGAAGCTCCTAAAGACTCTACTTTGGTGCAGCTTCAACGGATATTGTTTCTTCCGTTCACCATCATAGGGACACTCATTTCAGTAATCGGGAGTCATTTTGCAAATCGAAAACAAGGCTACCTTAGCATCGCTAAGAATGTTTTTGCGGGCTTCCTTATTTTTATTGCCATTATGATTGGTGTTGGAACGGCTGAGTTTTATGTCAGTCATCTATTTTCTCGACCAGTTACTACAATCCTTTGCCTGAGCGTTATCTATCTAGTCATTCTTTTGCTTGCTATTTATTTCAGAGAATTCTATCTATCGAGCTCATTGCGAAAAGTTGACAAGCGCTTGAAAGTAGCAGCAATCCTTCCTATAGCGATTATTGTAATGGCAACATCTTATATGACCAAACAACAAAGTGAAGACGTTCATGAATTAGTGGAAAAACAATTCGCAATTGAACAAGCTCACTTGGTTATCGACATCGATAAAGCCTTTCCAGAAGATTCGTTTTACGGCAATGTAAAGTTTAAAGTAAGAACCAATCAATCAACTACTCGTTTAAACTTATTACTTGATTACTCTAGTAGCGGATCGGATGAGCGACAAGCACTAAAAAACGCACACGCAATCGATTTTCTTTATACCTTTGAAAACAACCAACTAAAAATGAATCGCTATTGGACTCTAAAGGACGGTCATTACAACCGAGGCCAGTCAATTTACGTCACCATTGAAGTACCACAAAATATCAAGTTGGTGAGTTCAAGGAAGTTGGGAATTATGAAGTCCGATGCTGGGTATGAGTATTGGGCAAGTTATAGCCCTCAAGGCACCTTGGAATATTTTTCGTCGGGAGCATATTTACACGAGTTAGATAAAGAATATGCCAATCGAGTTAGCCCTAATGAGCTGCGAGTGTTAAAAGATAGATTCTGCGGTGAGTACTTTATTACAGAGTCTTGGAGTTGTGATTATAATATCCGTCAACCCATAGAGGCGAACCCTCGTTTTGACCGAGCGTTTGAAAAAGACATCGCTGCAATTGATAGTCTGCGGGAATACATGCTGCCGGATCGAAGTTTATTTGTCACCAATCTAAACGAAATGCTTGAGTTGGTAAGTTCAATTAGTATTGAGTATCCGGTTAAGAATGAGTTTCACCGGTACCTAGAGCATCTACAAAAAGTTAAATCAAATCCTGCATTAGTTAGCCTAGTTAAATCCGGCTGATTGTTGAAAGAATCCATAGCTTGGTTTGCAACAACCAACGGCACTGGTAAAAACTAGTACGGCTAATTTAATTTAGGAGCAGCTCTGTATTTTAGATGCGCCTATATATTGTTTCCGTGAGGTTTTTATCTTTAAAATCTGCCGTTGGTCTTGCCAGACCTAGCTTATGTATACTTGAAACAGCAACCCTTTAAAACTGAAACCCCTTAAGACTACAAGAACCTGAGTCTAAAAAATAGTTTGTAACTTTTAGAATCAACAACGGTCAGCCGGCCATAAATCAAACGCTGAAACAATTGATCAAGTTCATCTTTCGTTTCCGCTAGAAGCGACCATTACCGATACAAACCTATTGGGGGCAAAACTTCTATCAAGCGACCCTTGGTTTAAATACTTTATCTTTACCCTCTATACAGCAAAGCAGCCGGGTCAATCAATTCCATTTCAATATTCATTAGAAACTGAGTATCCAGGGTTTAGCGGTAGTGCGCCAAGCACTAACCTGGTCAAGAATGGTAGTATTATAATGAGTACTCATACTGATCCCAGTATTGGGTTACAAAAAGATTACTTGTTAAAAGACAATGTCGTTGGATTTTATTGAATTACTAAAAATTAACATCGAAAAAAGTTATCATCCGTTGGTTGCCGAACTATTTGAGAAGATAACGCTCTATGACTTAGAAATTATTAGTGCGACCTCGAGACAGATTGAGAGCGGTCAGTTTGAAATCACTGTCGACATTGAGGCGCGAAAGTTTTACGCCGATAAATTTGGTGAAGAGAGCATGCAGCGTTTTCAAGATGAGATCCAAATAGGATTGTTTAACAAACCGCCAACGACAGGTGAATTTTCTGAGCAACATATTATTGAATTAAAGAACGCTAAGCTCCATTCTGAAAAAACACAATTAAAAATGCTAGTCGAACAACGTCCAATGTTTATTGAGCTAGACCCGCTTTTCCATTTTATAGAACGAGACCGACAAGATAATGTGTTTAGTCTAGCCGAGTGAACGCTCTTCAAGGGATAGGGCATCACTCTTATTAAGATGCAAGTGCAAGTATAAGAGTGAGACTACTAGTGACGTGCTATCGTGGGAATGTTTTTTTGTGCAAACGCTTTTGTTCTTTGTTTTGAGTCAATTGATTTGCACAGCCAATTAATTTTTAATCCATGCTTTGGCATTGGCAATGATAAAATATCGATAGATTTGCACCCGCAGAAAGCCCAATGCTTTTCCGAACACCAATGCTAGAATTATCAGCCCAAGGTTGGAAAATGTTATTATCGATAAAAACGAATCGGATACTTGCCATGGAAAGCGGTAAAAAATATAGGTCAAAGCAATAAAAAATGCGGCGCCTCCTTCAAAGCAGCCGCACGCTCTTACCGCTTTATTCAAGCGAGCCTCCCATTCGATGTTTTCACTTTCCCGTTTACTTTTTACGTTAACATGGATAGTGCCAACACCGAATTCTCTTGAAAGACTTTCCAGATCCTGAGCCGAAGCGATATAGATATCTTTCATTAGGCAAAGACCATATAAGCCATCCCAATAACTGCTAGCAGTAAAACTGTAACACCAAGTCCCATCAAGGGGTGAGGGCAGTTACAATTGACACCGTGCTGGCCACCGGAACATTCTTTTTGATTATCGTTAACCATAAATTTCTCCTTATAGATAAGTCACGTGACGTGACCAACGAACAACGCTCGATTGCCAATTGCTTAGCAGTGGTTGCGCCACACTAGGTGTTGCTGAGTTCATCAAATTGTCTGTGCTTTCGTCATGCCCAAGCAAACAAGCATGGCCAATTTCATGAGCGATTAAAGCGTCTGGCCTCAAAGTTCCTGACTCGATTGTTACGTAGTCGTGAGTACCTGACATTGAGCAACCATTGGTTGTGGCTGGCTGAATATCATTAACTACAAAAGCAATGATCTCTCCGCCATAGCCTGCGATACGCCGCCAGTTACTTTCAAATTTGCAGGTTCTTGAAACCAGCTCAAACCACGAGCCATCTAACCACCAGTCAGCGAAGAAGCCAGCTCCATCGCAATTTACGGTGATACTGTTGCCGGGTGGGCTAATGGATGTGCGGCAAAAGCCGGTGAACCTTGCATCAATGTTGCAAGTTCTGTCGAAAATTTCTATGGTCGCATCAACCAGTGGTTGAAGTTCAGCCTCGGTGGCTAATTCGTTGTCATCAATAATAGGGATAACCACTCCAAAATATAATTTCTTGCGTGGCCTTATTCCAGCTAAGCTGGCGATGAAATCGACTAAACCGACAATTCGCCAAATGATTTCAGTGACCCAGTTTAAAATAGTTCGAATAATGCCGCCGATAATCGGGATGGACAGAATTAGTCCAATAATAAACCCGATGACATCCAGTATGACGTTGATAACCGTGCAAACTACCCTGGTGACGAGGGTTTTAACGATTTCAGTCACCCATTTAATTACTTTGACTAATACAATTTCTATCCAACAAAACCATTTGTTACAGCAAAGGCACCACCAATTACAGCTGCGTCTGCGACAGCGTTCTTCGGCTCTTTCTTCCCATTCCTCAATCGGCCGTTGAACCTCTTCTTCTATCCATTCTTCAATTTCAACACAAGATCTGCCCATGTCATTCTCCTTTTGCTATCCGTTAATTCTTATTGCTAACCGCCCACTCTCTGAACATCTTGATGGGGGAGAGCTTCTACGAATCCTTTGTTTTTAGATTAGTGCAACAAAAGCCATAGCTATCTCACTGGTTGTCTTAAAAATTTCTGAGAGTATTAATAAACGACTGCTTTTAAGCACTTTGAGTTGAAAATAGAAAACCGCAAAAGCAACAATGAGAGGGCGCTTAAGTCTCTCAGCGGATGACAAGGTTAGTTTGGTAGGGGAGCCTAAATTCGATTAGCTCTAGGGCAAATATATTTTGGTTTACTCTTTAAAAAATTTATCAATTGCGATTCATTCCCTTGAGTAAGTTAAGCCGTCCGGCCGCAGCGCTTTACTATTTGGTTGTTGCCCCCATCCACTGCTTTAGCGGGGCAACCCATTCTTCTCTGGGGAGGTAGAAGGCACCGTGTTCTTTACCAGTTGAAATGGCTATCTCAGAAAAACTTTTTATTCCATTGCTGCGTTCTTTCAAAAAGTTACATGAGCCAACCTGATCTGACGTTTCAAAGATAGAAAGGACTCGGCCATAAAGTTGGATTTTGGGATTAGTTTTGATTAAGCCTGCACAACCTGCCAGGATTGCGAAATTTACTTTTTCATTTCTTAGCTCATTTGAGGCAATAATTGTAATCGCCCCTCCACGAGAGAAGCCGACCAATGTAATATTCTCAGGTGGAACGCCGGCCTCTATTAGAGAGTTGACCTCTTTTGCCAGTTTTTTTGCGTATTCAAATGAATTGGTGTTTTTATGCCGGTGGTGCGCTACCAAATTATACGAATTGTCACTTAAGCTCTCTTTTACTGACGGAAAATCATACACCCCCCACCTTGGATGCACTGGTCTTTCATTTTCTCCCTCAACAATATACCCATGAGAATAGAAAACATATTTCTGATTTGAATCTACCTTATTTGGGAAGTCTGTGTAGATTTCGTTAGAGAATACATTTAGCGAAAAAGCTAAAAATATTAGCCCTGAAAGACAATACTTGAACATTATTTTCCTTGTGTGTAACGCTTCGCTAAGAAGCGTTGTTGTTATCAGCGACTTTCTTCAGCGCCTTGTTATGAGTTTTGCAGACAAAAGGTGGCTTCAAGGGCACAGGAATTTTCACATCGATATATGTTGGACTGAATTTCATAACTAGTGCTTCATCATAGACACCATCAAAATCTTGATCCTTTAGAAGTAAGTTTCCACTGTCTGCTAATTGTGGATAGCCCCAAAGCTCTTGATCGATATTTCCATCGTTATTGGTATCACTTACCTCAATTAGAAATTGATTATCTTTGCTATATACATCCGCATCTCCGGAATCAGTTTTTCCAAAGTAACCGTATTGCAAGGTACAGTAGTCAGTTTCCGGTGACAACCAAAACCATCCTAAAGAAAGGCTAGCAATTGCCAAAATTAATAATGATATTTTTTTCATAGTACTCAAAACGTTTGTTTAAATTGTGAGGCTGTTTTTTAGCCAAATCCATTTTCTAACCCTTGTTAGGTTTCCTTGCCACTATCCTTCCAAATGCTCTCTGAAGTATGAATCAAAAGGTTCCCCTCTCATGGAGTTTGCTATGAAAAGCTAATAATAGACTTGTTGTCCACCTCAGGGCGTGTTGTTGGGGCCGCTATTTGCAAATATTGTACACTGCACTCAACTGCTCCCAATCAGGGTCATCCTCTACTTGTAAATGAAGAGGTAGTTTAGGAAATTCAGCCAAAGCGGAATTAATTCTGCTCCCAACTTCTTGAACATCGTTCACGTAATAGTGCCATTCGCGACTGCCAGCATTAGTAAGAACGAAGGTAAGAACTGCTAGACGATCTGGATCGAGGGCACCAACTAAAGCATCTTCGAAGTTCTTCATTTCTTCACTTAATTGTTCCGAGGGCATACCGCTTGTGTTATCTATTTCGTAATCCCAGATTATCACTAATCTTTTAGGATAGTTCGAATCTCCGATATGTGATTCTAAATCTGGGCGGTAGCGAATTAGTCTCGGTTTTCCTTCAGACTCTCCTTCAGCTATGTTCCATGATGATGTTTCCGCAGATGTGATTTCCAATTTTTGCTCCATTCTTTTTGTTGCCCTAACGCCGCGGTAAGCTGCGGCTATGTAGTTGATTGTGTTGTGGCAGCGTAGCGACCGCCACATAAACAAGCGACGGAATAGACGTCAGGCTTGACCGCCTTGTTAGGCATTTTTTACCTTACGGCTTACCAATAAGACAATATCTTTTACTGTATGGCCTGCTCTGCTTCGCTATCTGTAATTTTGATATGAAATTTTTCTTCTAGCTGGTTTACGATTTCGACATCTGGCATTGAATCCCAAGCCCACAAAAAGCTCAAATTTTTGGAAAAATCATCTTCAGAAGAACGTCGCGACATATCAGCATCAAACTGTTCTTCAAAAATAGACTTTACTCCTTCGACAATAGCCAGATCAACACCCAATTCTTTGAAATACTTTTCGTGAAATTCACTGCAAGTTAAATTGTCTCGTCCATCAAATGCCTCGTCAAGTTGTTTTTTCCTTCACGGTAGTCATCTCTTATAAACAGAGCCAGAAGAATAATGCTAATCAATACAGCAAAAAGTATGATACTCAAATCCATAGATGCCTAACGCTGAGCTACGCATTGGGCGTCCAATGGAGGCCGAAGGCCGGAACGGTGTTTGAGCGAATTGTTAGCCATCTTTACTGAGTTTTAGGTAACTGCAGAGACGAGTAAACGAAAGCAACAACAAACCAATGATAAAAAACACGATGGTCAGCCCTACTATATTATATACGAGCTGCATCGTGCCAAGCTCTTCTAGGTTAAGGAATGGATACGGATAGAACCCTGAGAATTGAGCTCGCAAAAGAGCAAAACCAACATATACTAGTGGCCAGACTGTAGCTTTAAATGCAACTTTCCAAGAAGTACCATTCATTTCTGTGAAAACTACCCACCATAAAAACGTAAGCAGAGGAACTACTGTATGAACGCCTTGATCTGCGAGCATTGCAAGACCTTGAGGTGACCATAAGTGAGCTAAAAGAGTGTGATATACAATCCCAACGCACACAATAGCGACCACCAATGAATATAAAATTCCTTTGCGCAACCTATAACCAATTCCAATTAGCACCATCGTAATCAGAACAAGAAAATTTGTTAAAATCGTAAAGAATTGGGATAAGTACGATATTCCTGAAAGGACACTGGTATGTTCTTGAGTTGCAAGTACAACTCGAAGTATAAGGGTGATACCAGCGACAACTGCTACTGCAATCGCTGTGTACCTAGATAGTTTAGAATCGCACGAAATGTACATAATTATTTTCTCAATTTAAAGATGATAGCTTAACCAATCGAATGCCTAACGCCAAGCGTTTTCGAAATTGGAACGCAGTGCAAATTTTCGATAACCGCGCCTTGTTAACAGTTTTAATTTAAAGTTAATCCCAATCATTACTTATGCCCACAGAGAACTTTATCCTATGCTGAGTGTTAGAAGAATCGTTTGTGTCCACACCTACTCCAGCGGAAATCATATTAAGAACGGATATTTTGGCGCTACCGCTAGACTTAGTATCTTCTTGGATTGTAACCGCAATATCAAAATCAATTCCAGGCTGCGACTTCGAACTATCACCTAAATTCTTATGTAATCTAAAAGGACTATTAGTATAGATATTTTGCTCGTCTTTTTTCACAGAATACTTATCATAGATTTCAGAGTTCGCATCTTTAACTCCCGCAGCGATCTTAACTAGTGCATTCTTAATAAATGTATCAAGTTCCATAATAGCTCCTTCTGATGTATTTGGACTGTTAACGCCAAGCACAGCAGTTTATCTTCTGCTGCTGCGTCTTGTTATGCGATTCTTCGAAATTATTTAACTTTTGATTCATCGATAGCGTTCTCTAAACCTTTAGTATCTAAAAACTCATTAGCTAAATTGAAAAAGGTCTCTACAGCCAGCTCAGGAGATTCCGAGTTATCAATAATTGCTTGAGCCCAACCACGGGACGTCGACCAAAGTGTTTTCTTAAACACATACTCTCTAAATTCAACATTGAATCCGGCGAAGTCGTTTTCTACTTCATGCGCTTTAAGAGCAGCGTCATATCCAAATAATTGGAGTTCTAAGTCGCGCAAAGATGTGTTGTCAGCCATATACATCCCTGGGCGTTTCTTCACATTAGATAAGAATATCAAAAGTTCCATATTGTTCTTATACTCGCATAACGCCTTGCTCACCGGAACATACTGCGGAGAGCGTTTTTGTGTAAAATGGAGCGCAGCGACACACAAAAACGAGCGTAGCAGTATGTGTCCGCGTGCATCAACTTGTTATGAATCCTGTATAGGCCTGCACCCAACCTCAATCTCAAATATTTTTTGGCGGTCAATTTCTTCGGGTTTAGCTAAAAGCTCTTCATAGGAGCATGACAATTTTATGTCCGGAGCCCAGGATGGAGTTCTGATGTGAGATACATAAGCCCATTTCTTTACCCCCGAAGGGTTGACAATACACAAATTGAATACTGCATACCCATCAAGAGGCACAGCCCACCTTATGAGTGACCACTCAAAAGTTTGTGGGAACACAAAATGACCATTAAGACCCGTGATAGCTTTAATTGCCTTTTTGGTAGAACAGGCATCACTTACATCGTAAGCGAGAAAAATTGAATAACCACTTAACTCGCTCTCATCCGAATAGATATTTCCCTCGATTTTTGGTGTATCTACATTTTTAGTCGGGAACGGCATACATCCCGTCATGAATCCCAATGTAAATATCAAAATAGCCTTAAGAAAATATCGATACATACGACTCTCGAAAATCATAACGCCTAATTCAAAAATTCAGGAATGTTTTAGCCTGAATATTTTGCAATGTATGGTTATACCTAGATATTGGCAACTTTTAAAGCCTCCGGTATCCCCGAGTTCTCTTTCAGCTTTTTCTGCTGAAGTTTGTTGATCCCTCTGTCCACAATTGGGTCAAAGCGAATACTATTACTTTTAAAATTATCATCAAGAAGCTTTGTTTCTACAGCTTTTACAAAGAGTCCATTCATCCTATTGCAGTCTTCGACTTTATCTAAGTCAGAGTAGTCGGCAAAGTATTCAGGCTCTCCATACCAATAAAGCAAAAGAGCAGTTCCTTTGTCTAAGTTAGGATGGTTGAGTACTTGATTCAATTCGAAATAACCACCATCCCAGTTCATACTGCTCGCGAGCTCGTGCAACTCATACTTATCCTCTACTTGCGCAAATAGTTGAAGGAACTCTCTTTCGCTCTCTACTTCATACAGGAGCTTTTCAAGTCTAACTTGCTGTTCAGATGATAGATTCATATTTTGTGGTATAACGCTCAGCTAATAAGCGCATAGTTTGTTGCGTCTTTTTCAGCGCATGGTTATAGCTAGCTCTCAACTTCGGTACCCCAACCATCATAATCTGCCTTGGCTTGCTCAGCAAAAGACTCGATCTCTTTAGATTGAGCTTCGATAGTTGAAAAAGTTGGTTTAGTAGACTTTACTAAATCTAGTTGCCAGAAAGTACCGTCCTCATCTTCCTCTTTTCCTTCATACGCCACTCGATAGCCATTAGTCTTTCCTAGATTCATGAGCAGATTATAATCGTCTTCAGAATAGCAATATAAATGGTGCTCGATACTGTGTTCTTTGTTCGAATCAGCACCAGCATTTCTTAAAGCTTCCAAAACCTTCAAGTTTCGTTCGTAGTTCTTTGATTTAGTCATAGCTATAACGCCTCAAACACCGGCTTGGTGAAGTTGGCGGCTTTTTTGGAACAAAAAAGGTGACAACTTTTCCAAGTCCGCGTGCTTTGACTTGTTACATTTTGACGGTGAAACCATTGCTTATTACCTCAAGTTGCCCATTACCATTAAAGTTGAATTTATAATGCTTGTATTCTTCTTGAGCCCCTATTTCACCTTGCTTGATATGCTCTGCTAGCCATTTGGACTCAGTAATTATATGGCTTCTATCGTATTCCTCGCCTTCTATAAAGGTTTCGATCATTTGCCATTTAAATGCAACGGCATCTGAAAAGAACACCTCTTGCTGAATTCCCTGCCAATCCTTAAATTTAAGAACTAAGTCTCCCTCATCCATATTGATGTCGGGGAAGTCAGCATCTGCGGTTGAAAAACCTGGTTCTATTATCTCTGCTCGTTCCATGCTCGATCTATTTTGAAATGTAACAGCTGACTGAATGCAGTAAATCAACCTAAACTACCGCATCAATCTCGCTTCTTTGATTATTATTTAGTTAAATCAACATCATACATTCATTGATTAAGTTTGCAACGGAATGTTTATCTAACTCTGACTAGAGAAACATTCCCATTACAATATGAGATAGGTCTTATTATTTAAATAGTTAGCTCAATAAAAAGGAAGATTAAAGCAACCTAATCTACCACGATTGACAAGAACTACCTGTATAAGTAGTATTTGGTTTTGATTAAAGTTGATGGAGCGGGGATGAAAGATTAAAGACAGACAGCTTTGCTTTCGGCTTTTTCAATCTAAGAAAGTACAAGAGTTTTATGGGTTTTATGGGTTTTATGGGTTTTATGGGTTTTATGGGAATTCTCCGACAACATGACCAATAATAAACGACTTAGAGACTTAAAAGGTTTTGGTCCAAAGAGTGAACAAATACTTGCCAAGGTTGGTGTTTGTTCGGTTGATCAGTTTTTAAGTTGTGACCCTTTTATGCTTTATGCCGATCTTAAACGTGAAGTTAAAGGAACGGGGCTTAATTCGATTTACGCTATTATCGGGGCACAGCAAGATCGTCATTGGCAAGAGGTTGCGCGAGCTGATAAAGAAGAAATTTTATTGCGTTTAGATGATATGGGATTAGCGCCATGATAAGAGAAGCAACGACCGACGATGCGGCTCAAATTGCAGAAATTTATAATGACTATATTAAAAACTCGGTAGCGACTTTTGAACAAGATCCTGTGACAGAGCAAATAATACGGGATAGAATTGAGCAAGTTATGGAGCATAAACTACCTTGGTTAGTGGCAGAACAGGAGTCCGAAATTATTGGCTATTGTTATGCAACACCTTGGAAGCCTCGAACAGCTTACCGATATTCCGTGGAAGTAACGGTTTATTTAAAGTCGCAACAGCAAAGTAAAGGTTGGGGTAGTCGACTTTACCAGTCGTTATTCGAAACTCTTAAAGCAAAAAACATTCATGCTGTTATGGGCGGAATTACACTTCCTAATAAAGCCAGCGTAAAACTCCATGAAAAATTTGGCATGTCAAAGGTTGCTCACTTTAATCAAGTGGGGTTCAAATTTGACCAATGGTTAGATGTGGGATATTGGCAAAAACTACTATGAATAAAATACAATTTTCTGAAGCAAATATAAAAGATACTCAAGGCATCGCAAGGTTGCATGCACAAAGCTGGCGAGAGAATTATAAAGGCAGTGTTTCCGATGAATATCTGACTAAGCAAGCCGACGCCGATCGGCTCAACATTTGGACAATTCGATTAACTGATCCCAAACCCAATCAATGGGTGTTAAAAGCCGAGTTAGAACAACAGTTGATTGGTTTTATTTGTCTTTATGGTGAGCACCACAAAGAGTACGGCACTATGGTTGATAATTTACATGTTGAGTCAAAACTAAAGGGGCAAAAAATAGGTACTCAGTTACTTAATCACGCAGCAAACTGGGCTAAACAAAATTTTCCGCAGTTACCGGTTTATTTAGAAGTACTCAAGAATAATGCCGCCGCGATAGGTTTTTACCAATCGCTCGGCGGAAAATATGTGGGTGATGCTATTTGGAATGCGCCATGCGGAACGAAAGTTGATGAGCTGCTTTATCAGTGGGACAGTCCCGAACATTTACTGATACAATCCGGCAAGCGAATTTGAAATATCGGCACTATTCTATTCTCTAAGTTTAAAGAATGTTTCCTAGTACTTTGCTACAGCAGCTAGTCACGCCGATACTAGCGTTTTAATATTTTTTAGCAACTAGCAACTAGCAACTAGCAACTAGCAACTAGCAACTAGCAACTAGCAACTAGCAACTAGCAACTAGCAACTAGCAACTGCTGCGCCTATATCATACCCTAACTATTTACAATTAATCCGTTTAGCCCTTTTTTCACAAAATTGGGTAAAACAAAACAAGCGGTATGTAATTCTTCGTTGTAATAATCAAACTCTAAACCCGAATCTAGAACTCTTTGTTTTGAAAAATCTTTGATAGGGTCGAGTGATTTGGAGGCAAAGGTAAAACTCCATAATCCACCGGGATAAGTTAAGTTACTAAAGCTGTATAAAAAGGTTTTTTCAAATTGATCGTTTAATACTTGTAATAACGATTTTTGAATATCCATAGCGTACCAAGATGATTCACCTTGCGAAACCACAATGCCGTTGTCAGCAAGGCAGTTATAAACATCTTGGTAAAACTCTGAACCAAACAAGGGTTGGGCAGGACCAATTGGGTCGGTTGAGTCAATAATAATGACATCAAATTGTTTACCACATTCTTTAACGTATTTAACGCCATCACCAATAATCAATTCTATTCTTGGATCGCTCAACGCCGATGAGGTTTGTGGAATATGTTGCTTACAAGCGTCGACCACCATAGCATCAATTTCTACCATTACACATTTTTCTACACTCGCATGTCGAATGACTTCTCGCGCTGTTCCACCATCTCCTCCACCTATCACCAGTACATTCTTTGGGTTGGGGTGAACGAATAACGGCACATGAGAAATCATATCGTGATAAGCCATTTCATCGCGTTCAGTGACCATGATCAAGCCGTCATTCAACAGCATTTTTCCATGTCCCTTGGTGCGAACAACATCGACAGATTGAAATTCGCTTTTGCCGGAAAACAAAACTTCTTCAACTTTTAAGCGAAGTCCCAAAAAATCTTCAAATTTTTCTTCTACCCAAAGATCAGAATGCATGATGCTCGCTCCGTAAATTAATGGTGGTTGGCTTGTTGATTTGTGATTGTTGGATATAGTAAGTGGCGTAGTTTACTAAGTAACCGCATGAAAAATTATCTTGTACCAGCTCCTTCAAGTTATAGTTGCTTGGCATTTTATTTTGCAACTTGCTTTCTAGCTCGACTTCATTATAACTAATAATATCCAGTGAACTGGGAGAAAATATTTCAAGAATTAGCGGTAAGTATTCGGTTAGGTCAAGACTGGACTCAAAACTCACGTAACTATTATGCTGCTGAGGGGTAAGATGAATGGTCAGATAGTCAGAGCCATTAATTGCATTTAAAGAATATCCAAATGGTTCAAATACAAAGTCGTCTATTTGAAAATCCGAAATCATCTGGTCGAGCCTTAACAAGGTTCGAATAGCTTGCTTAGATTGAACACCGCTGGTTAGCTTTTTAGACACGGATTCATCAATATTATAGATAAGCACTTCATAAGTACGATCATTCTTATCTCCTTTGTAGTCATTCTCAAGGTGATAGAAATAACTGTGGTGCGAGTCCAGTTCGCCAAATCGTAATAGCTTACCGTCACCGAGCTGCTGAAGTTTTTTACTATCATCTAAAACATGGCTAGCTTGTAAGTGAGAGCAGTACTCGTTTTTGCGCTGATAAATGACCTGTTCGATTAAATCTTCACTGACTTGCTGGAGAAAATAAAGCACAGCATCGACCAGTCGCGTGTCACCGCAAGTTAAAATTAAGATTCTATCGCTCCAAACAAACAGACTTGATTCGGATAAAAGGTAAGCAGTCACCTCTGAATTACGTGTGGATGACAAAATTTGGGCATTACAATGACGCACCATTTCCGCCCAAAAATCATCGGAATAACATTGCAACAATGATTGGTGCTTTGGATTCAAAATGATTTCAGCTTTCTTTTCTGACCCTTCAAAAAACAACAGCTTGCTCCTTAAAGTTTTGATATTAAATGGTTTTTTATTAATGGCAATTATTCAACCAGAATCCTTGCCAATCCAGTGTTCAATCTTTCTAGTGCATATATGTAAATTCAAACCAGAATAATCGTGTTTCTCGGCTAAAATTTGCTAGCAAAAACACAATTTTCATGGATAATCGTGGCTGGCTAAATCGCGTGACCAACCGTTGCGCATACACTGATTGACGAGACGCTTATCATGGTTGCCGATTCCACAAATAAAAGTCGATTTGATGCGCCCAGCATTATATTTGAAACTGCAAAGCTAGGTCACCAATTTTATCCATCCAGTGTGCATTTAATTGGATTTGAGTTTGATGGTACTGCTTGTTTTAGAAAAGGTGCCAAGCAAGGGCCCAATGCTATTCGTGAGGTGTCCTTTGGTATTGAAAGCTATTCACCCTATTTAGATAAAGACTTAGAAGACTTTCCGCTGATTGACCTGGGGAATTTGCGCATTGATTCAAATCTACCAATTGAGCAGCAATGGCAAATGGCCACCGATGAGCTTTTACACTCTTTAAAAGCGGTTGACTTACACGGTCAAGATATTCGGTTGTTGACCCTCGGTGGAGAGCACTCTATTTCTTATGCGCCTGCCGTCAGTTACTTACAACAGTTTGAAGACCTGCAAATAATTCACTTAGATGCACATGCTGATCTTCGTGACGGTTATGAAGGCTATCACTATTCACACGCGTCAATTATTTACCGTTTACAGGAACAGTTTGGTAAAAAGCATGAGTTGCTACAATACGGGATCCGCTCTGGAACAAAGCAAGAATATCTGTGGATGCAACAGCATCAAACTTTGTGTCAGTCACGCCAAGAGTTTATGCATCGTGTTGCAGACATTGATGCGACTCGACCCATCTATCTAACGCTCGATCTTGACTATTTTGATCCGAGCTATTTTCCGGGAACCGGAACCCCCGAACCCGGTGGCGAAGATTTTCATTCGTTTGTGAGCCTAATTAAGATTTTACAGAATAAAAATTTAGTTGGCGCGGATGTGGTTGAACTGGCGCCAGCGATCGATAGCACTGGTAATAGCTCAGTATTTGCGGCAAAAGTAGTTAGAGAGCTCGCTCTATGTATGAGCGTAAATGCCAATAAACAACATCACACTGCGGAGTCTAATTAGTGTCAATTGATATTAAACAAGCGGATCAAATCTATCGTGTTTCACGCTGGAGTGACGGCTATTATCGAGTGGGTGAAAACGGAAACTTGCACGTCTGTTCCGAGCAGCAAGTGGGCATGGGTGAAATAGATATTCGTGCAGTGATTGAAGAAGCTAAGGATAATGACATTCGCTTTCCAATGGTGTTGCGATTTCATGATGTACTGCGACACCGTGTGATAGCTATTAATGAGGCCTTTAATCGAACCATTGAGGAGTATCAATACCAAGGAAGTTATTGCGGTGTTTATCCCATTAAAGTAAATCAAATGCGAGAAGTGGTTGAAGAGATTGTCGATGCAGGCAAGCCCTACGGCTTTGGCTTGGAAGCTGGTTCTAAGGCTGAATTACTATCGGCTTTGGCTTACAACACTAATCGAGGTGCTTTAACCATCTTAAATGGCTACAAAGACGAAGAATACATTCGACTAGCTTTGCTTGGTATCAAGATGAAGCGAAC
Source organism: Kangiellaceae bacterium (assembly GCA_965230525.1). Taxonomy (GTDB): domain Bacteria; phylum Pseudomonadota; class Gammaproteobacteria; order Enterobacterales; family Kangiellaceae. The sequence continues at coordinate 36,068 of OZ246008.1, read as the reverse complement.
GATTATTTTTGTGGTCGAAAAATTCTCTGAGCTAGAAAACTTAATCAGAATATCCAAAGAGATGAAGGTAGAGCCAACTATTGGTATTCGACTGAGAATGATGATCAAAAGTCGAGGCCGTTGGCAAAACTCAAGCGGTATAAGAGCTAAATTTGGACTTAGCATTGCCGAAGTTTTGAACGCTGTGGAACTATTAAAAGAAGAAGGCTTAAGCCACTGCTTGAACTTATTGCATTTTCACATAGGAAGTCAGCTAACGGATATCAGAGCAATTAAGGAAGCCGTTGCAGAAGCGGGTCGAATTTATGCGCAATTACGTCATAAGGATTTGCCCATTGACTATATTGATGTTGGTGGAGGTTTAGGTGTTGATTATGATGGTAGTCGATCTATTTCAGACTCATCTAAAAACTATTCCTTAGAGGAATATGTCGCTGACGTGGTCGATGGCTTACAGCAAATTTGTGACTTGGAAAAAGTACCTCATCCCAATATTGTTACTGAAAGTGGGCGAGCAATTACTGCTCACCATAGCTGTGTGATTATGCCGGTTGTTGGCGAAATTAATCCCAGCGCAGTTAAGCATCAATTTGAATCGCCAACTGACGAGCATATATTAGTACAAAATATGCGTGAAATTTTGGCCATCATTAAGCAAAAGAAAAATCTGCAAGAAACCTTTAACGATGCGGTTCAAATTCAAGAGGATTCGGTCAACGCCTTTAAGTTAGGTATTTTATCATTAGAAGAAATGGCAGAGATTGAAACGCTTTATTGGCGAGTGATCAAGCGTATTAATGGTGGGTTAAATGATGGTGAATTTCATTCCGATGAACTAGATAAAGTGGAGTCTTTGTTGTCCTCCCAATACCTCTGTAATTTTTCGGTATTTCAGTCGGCAGCAGATTCCTGGGCAATTGATCAAGTGCTACCCATCGTGCCAATTAGTCGCCTCGATGAGCAGCCAACCAAGCATTGTTCACTGGTTGATATCACGTGTGATAGCGATGGCAAAATTGATAAGTTCATCGGTGAACATGGCATTGAGTCGACATTACCACTTCATCCACTCAACAAGGACGAAGATTATTATTTAGGTGTGTTTCTAACCGGGGCCTATCAAGACGTGATGGGAGACATGCATAACCTGTTTGGGCGAGTCAATGAGGTCCATGTTTTTAAAAGTGATTCTGAACCAGAAGGATTTTATATTGAGGAAGTGGTACTTGGTTCAACGGCAGAAGGGGTGCTTGGCACTATGCAATATAATGTTGATTTAATGGCCCGACGAATTAAGCGTTTGATCGACAAAAACATCAGCAAAGGTGAAATTGGTCCAAGAGAAGGCGTAAGGCTGGTGGATTTTTATGAGCAATGTTTGTCGAGTTACACTTACCTCAAATAGAGTGCCGCTCCTAACTCAAAGCAAAATCGTTTAAGGGCGTCCGATAAATACTTCCCGATCTAAGGATAAAGACTTTGGGGCCGAGCAATCGGCACTAGGGATGATCGGTCGAAGCTAAACGGAAAACTCTCACATTTTTAACATCTTGTTTTAGCGTCAACAATAATAGTTGCCGAAATAATTGGTGAACTTCTTTTTGCAGCTTGTCATTGTGATCAGCCTCGCTGGCACGATAACTCCAATTTAGATGCAATGCTTGCTTTTCACTGTCCCAAATTTTTATAGTAGGGTTGCCTTGGTCGAGGTAGGCTTCAATATGGTAGCTCAAGCTAAATTCCTCAGTTTCGAAAAGATGAGCTTAGATTAGAACACTTTGTCTTTATATGCAAATGATAATCATTATCATTAAAGTTTAATGTCAAGTTGAGCAAAAAATAGGCACAAATAAGAAATAGGCACAAATAAGAAAAATGCAGCAAAATTAGGAAAGTCTAAGCAAGCTCGTACCAATAAACACAGAGAAACAACAGGTTAAAACGCTAAGGTTGTGAGGAAATGGAAATTAATTGGCTAGAGAAGCCAAGGACTAACCTAATTGAGGGGGGCGAATTAAAAACGGGCAATGGGCGAGCTAGGCCAGCGCCATTACCGCAGCGGCAGGAATATATTTCTGCACGCCAGAATTTTGCATTAACAAATCTTCAGCTTGTTCAATACAGCTACCACAACAGTCACCCACGCCAAGGGCCTTGGTGATTTCATCTATAGAATGACAGCCTTCTTGCTGTGCTTCTAAAATCTGTTTGTCGGTGACTGCGTTACAAATACAAATATACATGGGATACCTCAATCTTACTGTTAATGATTATAGGAATCATTCTCATTTGCGTCAAGTTTTTATTGCATAAATTTGATAAATATTTGCTCGCTTAATTAATATCGCATGGGATGACCAATATTTTGCTTACAGTCGAGATTGCGTTTGATAATAATTCGTATTTTCGTTTTTAAAACAATAAGATAGCGTCACTTTTGCGAGCGAAAATGCTTTAGGATAATCATCATTTAGAGTATAGTAAGTGTTCATTTCCAGTTATTTCCAAGCAAAGGTGAGCTATGAAAGCCGATAAAAAGGTCAATGCTAAGCTTAATCAAGTGTTAAAACTCTTGTTAACCGGTATTAATCAATACTTCCTCCACTCTCGGATGTGCGAAAACTGGGGGTTCGACCAATTAAAATCTCGCAATTACAAATATTCGATTGAACTGATGAAAGAGTCTGACGATGTGATCAAGCGGATTCTGTTTTTGGAAGGGCTTGCTAATTTGCAAGACCTCGGAAAGCTATATATTGGCGAGAATGTGCCAGAGACCCTAGATGGCAATATGCGGTTTGAGACGGAACTTCGCGAATGTTTACTTGATTCAATCGCTTATTGTGAGTCGGTGCAAGATTATATAAGCCGGGATTGTCTCGATAAAATCTTGGCAGAATGCGAAGAGCAAATCGACTGGCTTGAGTCACAACAATTCCTGATTGAAAATACCGGGTTGGAAAACTACTTGCAATCAGCCATGTAGCCAAACCCGATTAGGTTCGTTGTAACGTTAAACCGATTTAGTGATCACGTTGGCTGAAACTAAATTGAATCGAATTAATATTAAAACACTATTGGTGAATCCATGAAAGGCAGTAAAAAAGTTATTGAGCAACTTCAATTGTTATTAGAATCTGAATTAAGCGCATTTGATCAGTACTTTATTCACGCGCGAATGTATGCTGACTGGGGCTTAACGGCGCTGGATGAGCGTATTACTCACGAAGCTGAAGAAGAGCGGTTACATGCACAATTGTTAATCGATCGTATTTTGTTTCTTGAAGCAACTCCCGATCTTTCCAAGCGCACTAAGCTAATCATAGGGACCGATGTGCCTTCGATGCTTAGAAATGACCTAGAGTATGAATACCAGGTTGCCGATAAACTAAAAACCGCTATTGCGATTTGTGAGCAAGAAAGTGATTTTCAAAGCCGCCAAATCTTACTTAAGTTGTTAGAAGATACTGAAGAAGACCACATGTATTGGTTGGAGCAACAACTAGACTTGATTGATAAGATTGGCTTGAAGAACTATATTCAAAAACAAATGTAATCGTGGTTACAAAGTAAACCCTATCCAATCCAGCGTTTATCTCTAAACGCTGGAATACCCCATCAAATTAACTTTTCTATCACAATGGCTTACTTCCAGATGGCTGAATAAGGCTTCTCACGAGAAAGTTTTTCAGCTTTCTGACCGGTTAGGTTGAAACAGTAAAATCTTAAACTATACTTTTATAAGGTGTTTGCCTGTTAATTGGGGGCTTAGCTTGAAATCTTTCGGTATCTTGTGGTTGCTTTGTGCAAGCTTGTTTTGCGCAAAGGTTTCGGCTGCCGACAAAATAACCATTCAACTCAAGTGGTATCACAAATATCAATTTGCAGGTTACTACGCAGCTCAGTTCAAGGGTTACTTTGAACAAGAGGGGTTGCAGGTCGATCTGATAGAGGGTGGGCCAGCGGTTAATCCTCAGCATCAATTAATTAACAATCAAGCTCAATATGCCACCCTCGGCAGCGAAGTGGTTAAGTCTTTCGCTGTGGGGGCACCATTTATTATCGTCTCTTCAATCTATCAACATTCCCCGGAAGTATTGATCACGCTAGAGAGTGCTAAGGTGACTGAATTAAGTGATTTACGCGGTCAAGCTATCATGCTGAATAGTGACGAAGTTGCGGGTCAAATAATGGCAATGCTGGCGCAAAATGGGTTAAGGCAAGGGGATTATCAAGCGTTTAAATACGATGGAAATATTAATCTGCTCGCCGATCAAACGGTGGCGGCCATTTATGGTTATATTAGTAATGAACCTTATTTATTACAGCAAATGGGGTATCCTAATCGCGTTTTCGCGCCTCAGGATTATGGATTCGATTTTTATGGTGATAGCCTAGTCACAACTCAATCTGAATTAGCAGAACACCCAAAACGCATTGAAATGGTGAGGCGCGCGGTGATCCGAGGTTGGAATTATGCCTTAGAAAATCCTCAAGAAGTGATTGATTATATTTTGACATTAGAAAGCAAAAACCCGGTTCCTTACGATTTGAATCATCAATTGTATGAGGCTGAGCAAACTGCCAAGTTAGTTGATGCGACTAATATTCCTTTGGGTAATACCAGTGCGGATCGATGGGCTGCAATGTTTGATACCTTTAATAACTATCAAGCGGGCCAAGCAAAGTTTCTGGCGCGTTATGTGTACGATCCATCGGTAAGTGATAAGCATTGGCAAAAAAAATTGCTGGTGATTATTGCAGTGGTGTTAGCGTGTTTGGCGATGATGTATTTTTGGAATCGCTCACTACGATTGAAATTAAATCGAGCCGTTGAGCATCTCGATAAAATTGCCTTTGAAGACAAGTTAACACTCTTACCAAATCGCTCCGCCATGCTGTTACATTTTGAAGAGTTTCGTAAACTAAAAAAAAGTGATCGATATCTAGCGTTGTTTGATATTGCGAATCTTCAAAAGGTCAACAAGACCCAAGGGTTTCAAAAAGCCGACCAATTAATTCAACAAATCGGTGAAATGTTGGAGCAAAAAAAAGCATCACAAGATCGCTGCTTTAGTTTATACGGTGGCAAGTTTGCGATTGTTGGCAAAGCAACTGACCGCAGTGAATTTGAACGTCGGATGAATCAAATTATTCTCGAGATAACAAAGGCGCTTAATTCGATTAAGTTGCACTCCGGCGGTATTGAGTTGGACTTTAGCTTAGATAATTCCAATCTGACCATTCGTGGCGAACTTGCACTTCAGCATGCTAAGTCGGTGAACGCACCATTATTGGTTTTCTTCAATAAACTGATTGCAGAAAATATTGAACGTCAGGAAGAGCTATATCGTCGAGTTAGGGAAGCCATTGTTTACAATGAGTTTGTGGTTTTTTATCAGCCAAAAGTGAATGCAACCACAGCAAAAGTAGAAGGTGTTGAAGCGCTGATGCGTTGGCAGCATCCGGATGATGGCCTACTTACCCCTTTTCATTTTTTACCCACGGTGGAAAATTTTCCTGAGTTAATGGAGCAACTTGAAGACTGTATTTTGGAGCTTATTTTTTCACAAATCGATTCCATTACTCACCATTTTGGTGCTACGGCTGGCTTTAGAGTTTCGATTAATTTATCGTCAATGCAATTTAACCGACCATCGCTTTTAGACTATTTGTTGACTAAGTGTAAGCGTCATAATGTGAACCCTGAACAAATTGATTTGGAGTTAACCGAAAGCTCAATGCTCGAAGATTTGGAGACTGCAATAAATATCAGTCAACAACTACAGTCTGCGGGGTTTCATGTATCGCTGGATGACTTTGGTACAGGCTATTCTTCTTTATCCTACATTCAAAACCTTCCGGTAAATATTGTAAAGCTCGATCATTCCTTTGTGAAAAATATTCCGCAAGATACTCGCTCAGGCTATGTGGTTGAACATATTGTTTCACTAGCGCATAAATTGGGATTAAAAATTGTTGCAGAAGGTGTGGAGCGCGAAGAGCAATTACATTACTTAGACAACTTAGATGTGGATCTGATCCAGGGGTACTATTTTTACAAGCCAATGTCGATCAGCGATCTCTTTGAAATCCCAAACGACACGCTGGCATTTGACTAAAGCAAGCCTAATCAAGCTAACTGGGCTGTCAATTTCGTTTGAACCTATTTGAGATCACCGTAAGTCGATTGCAACACAGCCGTTGCCGCTAGCCCAGCGGTTTCAGTACGGAGTATTCTGGGCCCCATTCGCACTGTGTTAATATCAATCTTTTGTTGTAGACTTAAATCTTTTTCCGAAAAACCACCTTCCGGACCAACCAATAAATTAATCCGTTGATTAGCCTGCGGATCGATAGTAAGAGTTGCTATTGAATGATTGGCAGTCGGTTCTAAGATAAGATTTAAATCGTCAGAATTTGGAATAAACGCTTCCATTCGAATGGCTTGATGCAGTGAAGGAATGGTTGCTCTGCCAGATTGCTCACAAGCACTAACAATCACTTTGTGCCAATGTTGCATTTTTTTAGCTAACCGTTTTGCATCTAGCTTTACATTGCAACGCTCACTAAATAGTGGGGTAATTTCAGTGACTCCAAGTTCGACCGCTTTTTGAATAATAAAATCCATTTTGTCACCACGAGCCACGCCTTGCAATAAGTGAATACTAAGCGGCGATTCATTGCTTATGGCTTGTTTGCTTAATAGTTCAACTTGACAGGTCTTTTTGTTGATTGAGTTGATAGTGGCTAAGTAATCAAAACCATCGCCATTGAAAAGGGTTAAGGGATCGGAAACTTTATAACGAAGCACTTGGCTACAGTGATGAGCAGCTTCCCTTGGAAGTTCGACAATTTGTCCACACTCAAGTGGGATATCTGCAAAAAAGCGATGGCTTCGCATGCTTATTTCTCAAGTAGTGAGTTATAAAAAAAAGCTCGTTAACCTTGCGGTCAACGAGCTTCTTTGCTCGACTAGTAGCGGTAATGGTCTGGTTTGTATGGACCTTCAACCGGTACGCCAATATAGTCAGCTTGTGCTTGGCTCATTACGGTTAACTTAGCGCCAATTTTTTGTAAGTGAAGACGTGCCACTTTTTCGTCTAAGTGCTTAGGCAGAACATAGACTTCATTGACATAGTTGTCACCATTTTGCCAAAGTTCAATTTGTGCCAATACTTGGTTAGTAAATGAGTTAGACATGACAAAGCTCGGGTGCCCTGTGGCGCAACCTAAATTGACCAATCGACCTTCTGCAAGCATGATAATTTTATTACCGTTTGGCAGCAAAATATGATCGACTTGAGGTTTGATATTTTCCCAAGTGTATTTTTGCATGGCGGCAATTTGAATTTCATTGTCGAAGTGACCAATGTTACAAACGATTGCTTGGTCCTTCATTTTTAACATGTGATCTTCAGTGATAATATCAAAGTTACCCGTGGTGGTTACGAAAATATCAACTTCGTGACAAACGTCTTCAGTTCTAACCACTCGATAGCCTTCCATTGCCGCTTGTAAGGCGCAAATTGGATCGATTTCTGTGATCATTACCGTGGCACCTTGAGCGCGAAGCGACTGAGCACTTCCTTTACCGACATCACCATAACCACAAACTAACGCTACCTTTCCTGCAATCATTACATCCGTAGCACGTTTGATACCGTCGAGTAAACTTTCACGACAACCGTAAAGATTATCGAACTTTGATTTAGTCACAGAGTCATTGACGTTGATAGCAGAAAAAGGAAGGCCACCTTGTTGCTGCATTTCATATAAACGTTTAACACCGGTAGTGGTTTCCTCAGTAACACCTTGAATTGTTTCGGCACAACGCTGATATAAGCTTGGATCTTTTTCCAATTGCGCTTTTATTGCATTAAACATTTCAATTTCTTCTTCGCTGCCAGGATTGTCAAGCACGCTAATATCTTTGGCTGCTTTTGCACCCAGTACAACTGCACTGGTTGCATCTCCACCATCATCTAAGATCATATTGGCAACTTCACCATTGCCCCAATCAAGAATTTTGTGGGTGAATTCCCAGTACTCTTTTAAAGTTTCACCTTTATAAGCAAAAACAGGAATGCCTGCTTTTACCATAGCGGCGGCTGCATGATCTTGAGTTGAATAAATATTACAAGAAACCCAACGTACTTCCGCGCCAAGTGCAATTAATGTTTCCATTAACACAGCCGTTTGGATGGTCATGTGTAAAGAACCAGCAATGCGTGCGCCTTTAAGTGGCTTGGAGTCGCCAAACTCTTCGCGCATGGCCATGAGCCCGGGCATTTCGGTTTCCGCAATAGCGATTTCTTTTCTTCCCCAATCTGCTAAAGACAGATCGCGAATGTAGTAGTCGCCGTCGTGGTCAAAGGTTGAATTGTTTGTATCAGACATAGGTTATCTCCATTCTAAGATTAAACATCAGTTTAGAATGAGCGCCCTTTAAAAATATGAAAACCAATTGAGCGTGACAGGTATTGGTAAAACCAGGACTACCCGCTGCAGCGCCCCTCAATTGGCGTCGTAAAAAATTCTCTTTCGGTTAATCGATTCGGCTTATTATAAACCTGCATCCGCTTTGAGTGCGTCTGCTTTATCGGTTGCTTCCCAAGTGAAGTCTGCATCTTCACGTCCAAAGTGACCATAAGCTGCGGTTTTTTGATAAATAGGTCGAATTAAATCAAGCATTTTAATTAATCCATAGGGCGTTAAATCAAAATGCGTTTTAACCAGTTCTTCAAGTTTTGCCTCGGGAACTTTAGCCGTTCCAAAGGTATTTAAGCTGATGCTGGTTGGCTCAGCGACACCGATAGCATATGAAATCTGAATCTCACAGCGATCGGCGAGTCCTGCCGCAACAATATTCTTTGCAACATAACGTCCAGCGTAAGCGGCTGAACGGTCGACTTTTGAAGGATCTTTTCCAGAAAAAGCACCGCCTCCGTGATGCGCCGCGCCGCCGTATGTATCAACGATAATCTTACGGCCCGTTAGTCCACAGTCGCCAACTGGCCCACCAATCACAAAATTACCGGTTGGGTTTATGTGAAACTTGGTGCCGGGGTGAAGTAGCTCTTTCGGTAAGATTGGGTTAATAATGAGTTCTCTCACTGCTTCTTGTAAATCATTCTGACTAACATCTGGGTGATGCTGTGTTGATAATACTACAGCATCAATGGCCACCGGTTGTCCGTTTTCGTAACGCAAAGTTACCTGGCTTTTAGCGTCTGGTCTTAACCAAGAAACAACATTATTTTTTCTTATTTCAGCCTGTTTGGCGACCAGTTGGTGAGACCATGTAATGGCAGCTGGCATTAATACTGAAGTTTCGTTAGTTGCATAACCAAACATTAGACCTTGATCGCCAGCGCCTTGTTGCTCCTTTTGAGAGCGGTCGACACCTTGATTGATATCGGGAGATTGTTTACCAATGGCATTAATCACCGCACAGGTTTGGCCATCAAATCCCATTTCTGAACTGGTATAACCGATATCGCTGATAGTGGTGCGGACAATATCTTCTAAATCGACCCAAGCACTGGTAGTGACTTCACCTGCAATAATCGCCATGCCAGTTTTTACCATGGTTTCCACAGCTACCCGAGCATGCTTATCTTGTTGCAATATTGCATCAAGAACGGCGTCTGAAATTTGGTCCGCAATTTTGTCTGGATGTCCTTCCGAAACCGATTCCGAAGTAAAGGTAGTGTATTGAGCCATATTTATCTTTTCCTGTGCGAAAGATGAAACCGAATTTATTAGGTGCTTAACGTCTATCCACTGTAGACAAAGGAATAGGGTGCGATTGTATCTGTTCTTTATGCATTATTACACCCCATTTTTTACGAGGTTATGCAAGATTTGGATCTAAATGTGACCGATTAAATATTGGCTTAAGCGTTTCGGGGGAGTATCCCATCCATCACAACAGAAATGGTGATGGATGGGATTAAAAGCAAGGAGATGAATGGCTTGGTTAACGGGCTGCCCTCGAGTTCATCGATGAATTACGACTAGAGTCCGTGGTTTGCGCAGGATCTCGCATGCCAGTGGTGTGACACCAGCCTTTCTTATGGCCCTTGTTGACTGCCCCAGAAAGCTGGCCGGACCATTTTTCTGTCGTGCCGTCTTCCGGATCATTTAAAAACAGATCGGTGGCCAAATGGCAATAATCATAACGCCACCATTTAGTATTAAAGGAAGTCGTGTAATAGTCTACCTGAGAGCGCGCCCAGCTAGGTATTGTGGCCAACCAGTTCGATGCACCGCTATAGGTCAGATCGGTATTCTTTCCACAGCCTGCCCCAAATACTTCACCGAGCGCAGCCAAGTTTCCGGCCAGTGCAGTACCTTGATAAGGAGTGCCCACCGATTGAATTATTCGCCCGCCGGTGGCGTAGTCTAAGCCACTCCAATAGCGACTATACAAATGCAGAGCGGCTGCACCACCTTGGCTGTGAGCAACAATGCCGTAGGATGAATAAGGCGCACCAAAGTCTAAAATCAATTGTGCAAACTCTTCATGAGAGCGGTTCTTTTTAAAATCTTGGAACTCTATAGCGTTACTAAATTGACTACTTTGCCATGCGTCTCCCGAACAATAGCCGTGGACTAACATCAATTTTGGATTACTGGCTGCGCGCACATTGGCATTATTGAGGTTGTGTTGTAGAGATTCTGGGGCCGGTCCCATCAGCATTTGTTGATCGATTGTATCGCTGGTAAGAGTGGTTGAAGCATTTAAGGCCTTCGAAGCAACCTGCTGATAAATCTGTGCCACTAGATTTGGCTGGGCGTCAATGAGTAATCTGTCTCGCTGAGCAATCGGCACATTAGTATCAAGGGTTTGTAGTCGAACCGATTTGAGTGCAAAAGGCGCCTGCAATTGCTGTCGAGTAAGCCAACGGGTATCAAACGACAGTTGCAGTTGACGATCGGATTCAGCGCCACTCGCTGAGACAACCCCGCCTAGCCAGGCCGCAGCCACTCTTTCGCCATCAGCGCGCGTTCCCCATAACTCGCCAGACATATAAACGGGTTCAGCATTGCTTTGATGTTTTACTGGAACTGCAATGCTTGCTCGATAGCCGGATTGCAGTTTGAGTTTCGCGGGTTTTGATTGAATTGAATATTGCTTTGCTTCAATTGGATAAAGCTCAGTGACCGTACGAGTATAGGGAGCGCCATCTGGACGGATTCCTTGGACTTGTAGTTGGGTGGTATAGACTCCGATTTGGTTGGTCGGCAAACTTGCTGAAAAATGACCGTCCCCAGCCACTTTATCACCAGCAATGCCATCATCATTGAGCATGATGGTTTTTTGTTGGTTGGTGGGCGAGGTAATCGTGACAGAAGCATGGGTAATGCTGGAGGCCAGTGCGGGCTGGTGGAGCATGGAGTGACGATCAGCGCTTCGAGATTTGTCTTCAATAGCGTAGGCCACTAATTGCAGGGGGGTATTCTGCAAAGTCATCTGCTGGTTATAGTGAGAATACAGTTTGAAACTTGGGTCACCTTTAAACATTAAAAAACCATCGCCATTGGTTTTAGACGCACGCTGTAGCGCCTGCGTCGCTGGACGGGTTAGGCTAATTTGATATTCGCCACTGCTTATTGTGCTGGAAGAAAACTGTTTTCCGGTAAAACTTTGTTGGCCAATATTAAAGCTTTGAAGTGGTAGTCTGGATGCATTACCCGACTGCTCGTTCAACAATTCAATGCCATTAGGATTTGCGATAGTTACTTGCCAACTTTCGGCCTGTGGACCTAAAAATAAGATGGGTGAATTTTCCGGGTTATCCAAATAAATGGTTTGGGTCAGTTGTAAGCTTTCACTGCCGTCAGCCGCTCTAATGGTTTGCGCTTTACTAAAGTCGATTGGCAACATGGTTGAATGGCTAAATACGCCAGTAAGCTCGGCCGCGACAAGCTGTTGCTTGTCCATATCTTTGGGTGCTACGGCAACATGCTTAGGTTGTCCGGCGGAGGCGCTTGCCACAAAAACAGCTAAGCAGCAGCTCAGCGTGAGTTTGATTTTATTAATCTGAGAGTGTGGTGTCATTTCGAAATTTCCTTACTTGGTTAGTTAAAATTATTATTGCAGTAAAAAAAGCCAAACAACTTGATTAGCAATGGGGTGAATTGTTAAAACAATCAAATCGGCTAAATCACGCTATCCCAGCCGTTTTGACGGGTCAAAGCAATCATCCGAGGTCGGAGGACTTACCAGTTGTTGGTGTGCAAAACGATTTGACTAAGAGTGGGAATCGTCTTTTTGATAATTTTGAGATGTAAATCTTGAGTTGTGTTTTAGTAAACGTCTCTAGACATTGTCGTTACTTGCTCTGGTCCGATCTGTGCTCTTAAACTTATTCGACAATGCCATACTGAAAAAATTAGCAAAGGCGTTGATCGCGGAGAACAAAAAGCCAAAAGATTGTATTTGTGCTACTCATTTGCAAAGGTGGATATCAGTGCAGCGCAGCAACAGCGTGCTCTGCAATTTATTGAGGGGTGAGATAATTAGAGTGCGCAGGGGTCAGATAAAGTCACCAATCAAGCAAGCCAGCAAATAGGTAATCAAGTAAAACGAGAATTGATGGATGCGGTAGTGAGTGAGTGCCCCAGTTAAAAAGTATTTGATTGGTTTATGCTGATCTGCTGATTAGCGATGGCGCTCCAAGCCGCAAATAAAAATGCGGGGCAATAGTAGCACTCGCTTCTTGCTCAGATTTTTGTAGAATGTGGGCCTTCCTGTGATGGCAGCCAAAGGCCAACCCGAAATGATATTTGATCCACCGTTAGAATCTGCGATTTTAGAAAAGCGCTATAAGCGATTTTTAGCTGATGTCAATCATTCCAGTTTGGGAGCGATGACTGTGCATTGTCCTAATACCGGCTCGATGAAAAATTGCTGGGATGAAGGTTGGAAAGTTTGGTTGCAAGACAGTAAAAACCCTAAACGTAAATATCAATATTCTTGGGTATTAGCCGAAAATGACCAAGGCGAGTTGATTGGTGTCAACACCCAATTGGCTAACCAGCTAGCCTACGAAGGTGTTAGTCAAGGGCTTGTGAGCCAGCTTTCCGAGATAGAACAAGTCCAAACTGAAGTAAAGTACGGTGAAGAAAACTCACGAATTGATTTACTTGTTCAACATAAAGATCAGGGTAAAACCTTTATTGAAGTAAAAAGCGTGACATTAAAAGATCCCCAAGGATTATCTGAGGCCGGTAAGCCCGGTGTCACTGGTTGTTTTCCCGATGCTGTCACCACTCGGGGGCAAAAGCACTTGAGGGAGTTGATGCTATGTGTGGCGCAGGGGCATAACGCGATGCTCCTTTTTATGGTGCAGCATAGCGGTATTGATTCAGTTTCTGCGGCACGCCATATTGACCCAGACTACGCCGATTTGCTTGAACAGGCGATTGATGCCGGTGTGCAAGTGGTTGCTTACACTGCCAAAATATCGCCTGATTCGGTCGAGTTCGGTCATCAAATCGATTTTGTGCGCTAGTCAGTTTCGGCCAGTGTGCTGAGATTTGCGCCGAGACCGTAATTAGACAAGATTAGCGGAATTGTTGAGTATCTTTTTCGCAGATCGATTGACAAGGATATCGCTAAATCAGTATATTCACTCGAATGTTTGCGCCTTGGAGCTCTGAATGCAGCTTGATAAAAAGAAACGCGGTTTAAAGACGTTTAAATCGAAGATCATGCGAGCGTTTGTTGAAAATGAGCTGATGATTAAACGCTTTTTAAGGCGTTATGCATCAAATTCCCACGATATTGAAGATATCAGTCAAGAAACCATCACCCGAGCACTTCGCGCTGAACAACAAAAGGAAATTCAGGAGCCAAAAGCGTTTTTATTTGGTGTGGCAAAAAATATTGCAAGAAAGTCGCTCGAAAAAAAGTCTAAGTCATTAATTGATTTTATAGAGGATTATAGCGACAAAGAGTACTTATCTGATGAGCCTAGTATTGAGGCTGAATTAGACGGACGTAAAAAAATGATAGTTTTTTGGCAAGCGGTCGCCACTTTACCACCGCAATGCCAAAAAGTTTTTATTTTGAAAAAAGTGCACGGATATAGCCATAAACAAATCGCTAAATATCTGGATATTTCTATTAGTACCGTGGAAAAGCATGCCGCCGCAGGGCTGTTAAAATGTGCCGAATTTGTCGAAGCACAAAGTAACAATCGGGTAGCGGAAGTGGTGGTTTTGGAAAAGCAAAAATCGGTTAATCTTGCTGAAAGCAAGGTTGGCAATGTTAGTAGGTCAAAAAGAAAGTAACAATGAGCGACACATCTTCATCAAATTCTAAACTAGCGCAAGAAGCCTGCGCTTGGATCGCTCAAATCGAAAGCGAAAGCATGACTGCGTGTGACCATATTGCATTTGAAGAGTGGTTAGAGCGGAGTCCAGCACATAAAGCGGAATTATTGCGCTTTGCCCAGTTCTCTAAAGAATTAAACATTTTGACAGAAATGGCAGAGCCACTGCGACAAGCGGCCGAAACTAAACGCCGTCGTTCGTTGGTGATTAAACAGCCTATTTGGCGCTCATTTACCTTTGCTGGCAGTTGCATTGCATTTGTCTTTGCAATCTTTATTGGGACATACCTGATTCAAAATAACGAACCAGGCTATTCGGGTCCAGTTTTATATAAGACCGCCGTTGGTTCGCATCGAAAAATCATGTTGGCTGACGGTACTTTATTGGAACTCAACACTGATAGTGAAGTTGAAGTTGACTACAGTAAAACCAGGCGAAAAGTTAGGTTATTAAATGGAGAGGCATTCTTTCAGGTAGCGCATAATAAAAAACGCCCCTTTATAGTTTATGCTGGAGAGCGTTCGGTTAGAGCGGTGGGTACTGCTTTTGTGGTTAGCTTGTTGCCCAAATCATTTGAGGTGACGGTGACCGAGGGAAAAGTTGAATTATCCAATAATCTGCTGGAGCCGGTTGATGCAAGTCTTGAGTTGAAATCACAGGCGGAGCCGCAGCCAAGTTTACAGCAGCCAGCGAGTTCGCAATCCATTTACATGAGTGCTGGCGAAAGTGTTATTTATAATCCGCAAACTGACACTCCGTTAGATACTAAAGTGGTCGATTCGGTTTCTCAGCGAGAAATCTTAAGAAAGCTGTCATGGCAGGAAGGGTTGCTCGATTTTTCAGAGACACCGCTCGTGGAAGTGATTGAAGATTTAAGCCGCTACACCACAATGAAAATAGAAATCCAAGACCCAGAACTTCGTGATCTAAAGTTTGGTGGTTTGTTTAGAACCAACGAGTTGCAAGCGTTATTTGACGCACTTGAAATGACTTTTGATATCGATATTGAAAAGGTTAATGACCAGCACGTGCGGCTGAGTCGCAAGCAAAAGAGCAACAGCTAACTTGACCTCGCTCCTTACTTCATTAGCGATGAGAGGGATTTTTCAGTCGCTAAACTCACAATATTTCAATTCGAAAAATTTTTTTAATAGATGAATGGTGGTTTTTTGGTTTTGAAGGTACTAAACCTATGAAGCCGCAATTCTAATGATGATAAAAATGGCTTCAATTTCAGTATTAAGGGATAAATTTAGCTGCACTTTACAAGGCTGTCGGTTTCGATGGTTGCTGTTGGGCGCGCTATTGATATTTGCTGCAAATGCCGTTGCATCGACTGAAGAAGAAGTTTTTACTTTTGATATTCCAGCGACTACAGCGAGCGAAGGGCTTAAGTTGCTCGCGCGGCAAACATCACATTCCTTATTATTTCAAAATACCGAAATTGATTCCGTTAGCACCAATCCTGTTAAGGGAAGTTATACGTTATCTCATGCGTTAAAACTACTTTTAGACGGGACCAATCTAACAGGCGGCTTTACTAAAGCTAGAGTGATTACTATCTCTAGACAAGAACCAAAAACAATAAAACAGCCTGAGGATAATATGAACATTGCAAACAAAAAAGCGCCAGCGCTTACCGGAATAGCGGCAGCCTTTATGTCGATATTTGGCGCAACCACGGTAACAGCAGAAGAAATCGCAGCGGATGATGATGAAGGCCAAGTTATGGTGGTGGTCGGCTCTCGTGCTGCACCACGTTCGGTTGGAGATTCACCAGTACCGGTGGATGTAATCTCTGCAGAAGAACTCGGCAAGTCAGGAGCCATTGATACCCTCGACATGCTAGCGTCTTCGGTTCCTTCTTTTAACGTTCGAGCACAACCTATTAGTGACGCGGCAACTTTAATACGTCCAGTGAACCTTCGTGGTTTACCGTCAGATAGCACTCTAATTTTGGTTAATGGAAAACGTCGTCATCGTGCCTCAGTTATCGCCTTCCAAGGTGGTGGTGTTAATGATGGCGCACAAGGGGCAGATATTTCGGTAATTCCAAGCGTTGCGCTAAAGCAAGTTGAAGTTTTACGCGATGGTGCGGCTGCTCAATACGGTTCCGATGCGATCGCCGGAGTAATGAACTTTGTGCTAAAAGATGATTCCGAAGGTGGTTCTTTTTCGGTAAAGCAAGGTGAGTATTATGAGGGCGACGGAACTTCAACCATTATTGATGGTAACTTAGGTTTACCTTTAACCGACGCTGGCTTTGCAAACTTTAGCTTCCAGTTAAAAAATGCAGATGCCACCAGTCGAAGTGTGCAACGTCCCGACGCGCAAGCTCTTTTTGAAGCGGGCAACACAGAAATAAAAAATCCAGCACAAATCTGGGGTAATCCAGAAATTAAAGATGACATTACTTTGTTTGCCAATATCGGATTAGATCTCGGTGGCAGCAAAGAGTTTTATTTATTTGGTAACTATTCTGAGCGGGATGTGACGGGTGGTTTTTATTATCGTAACCCACATAATCGCGGAAACGTCTACTCAATTGATGGAGGTGAAACTTTATTGGTCGGTGATGTTGGTTTAGCCACCACTGGCGTAGCGAGCTGTGCTTGGTCCAATGGAGCAGGGCAACCATCAAATGTACCAGCCAATGTCCCCAATGTATTGGACACAACTGAGTATCAGCAAATGGCTGCTGATCCTAACTGTTTCTCAATGAATATGGTTCCAGGTTATGCCGGTGGTTACACACCACAGTTCGGCGGTAACATCACAGATACTGCCGCCACTATCGGGACCACGGGTGAGATTCGGTCGGGCTTCTTAAAAGATTGGCTATTTGATCTCAGTGGTGCGGTTGGTCGAAGTGAGTCACGGTTTAATTTAAAAAATACCTTGAACCCATCGCTTGGTTTGGCAACGCCATCTGACTTTGATACTGGCGCCTACATTCAGCTAGAAAAAACTTTTAACTTTGATTTAGTCAAAGAGGTTGACTTCGGATTTGCTGAGCCAGTCAATGTGGCTACAGGAATTGAATGGCGCGAAGAGAGTTTCGAAATTATTTCGGGAGAGCAAGCGTCTTGGGAAGCGGGTCCTTATGCCGATCAAGGATTTAATATTGGTTCACATGGTTTTAAAGGATTTGGCCCAGAATCACAGGGTGTGAGCACTCGTCGTAATATTGGTGCTTACCTTGATTTAGAAGCTTATGTCACAGATGACTTTTTGTTAGGTGCAGCACTTCGTTATGAAGACTTTTCTTCATTTGGTGACACCCTTGATTATAAACTTACTTTCCAATGGGCGATCAGTGATGAGTTTTCATTACGTGGTTCACATAGCACTGGGTTCAGAGCGCCAACCGTTGGACAAGCGAATGTAGTGAATACTCAGACATCCATTGTTAATGGAGATTTGATTCAAACCTTTATTGCGCCACCAACCGATCCACTGTCTTCTTTCTATGGTGGTAAAGAGTTGACCCCAGAAGAGTCAGAGAGTTTTGCTTTGGGTGCTGTTTTTGAGTCAGGTGAATTTTTCTTGACCGTTGACTATTACACCATTGAAGTGACTGACCGTCTTGCGCAATCTAGCCAGATTCCGGTGTTAGCCGCAGACTACGCTGCACTTGAAGCGGCTGGTGTGCAAAATCCAGAACTAATATCGGCGGTGACTTATTATGCCAATGATTTTGATACCACCACTTCGGGCTTGGATATTGTTGCTAACTATTCAATGGATATGTTTGGTGGGATCTCGACTTTAAGTGCCGCTTATAACTACAATGAAACAACCGTTGATCAGTTTAATCCTGACACCACAGACGAAGGTAAAGTGCGCCGGTTAGAGCGCGGTATGCCAGAACATCGTGCTACATTTACCATGGCGCAAAGTTGGGATAATGTAAGCATGTTTTTAAGAGCTAACTACTACGGCGAGTACTATGCGACTCACGCGGATGACACTTCGCCTTGGGGATCTGAAATCGCGGATTCTGCATTTACCTTTGATGCCGAAGTTAGTTACTTCTTGAATGATAATGTGACGCTTTCTTTGGGCGCGAACAACTTGTTCGATCAAGAAGCTCAAAAATTAAAAGATGGTACGCTAGGTGCGTTAGGTGCTATTTATTATGAGAGTGGCCCATTTGATTACAATGGCGGTTATTACTACTTAAAAGCGACTTACAGCTTTTAGTTGAGTAATTATAGAATCTGCCATTCTTAAAATTTACTCAAGTTAAACTTGGCCATGCAACATTCTGCATGGCCTTTTTTATTTGGGATAGAAAGAGGTCGTTAAACCGCGACGATGACTCTGACGGCATCAAGTTGTAGCTGAGTGTCTGCCAAATACTTTTCAAGTAATTGCGTTTGCTTTTCGATAAAAGTTAGCTCGTCATTGCGAATGCTCGGATTTTTTTGTTGCAGCGACTTTAAACGATTAAGCTCGTTAGATTGTTCGCACTTCATTTTTTCGACAACTTTATCCAACTGCTGATGAGCCTGAGCATCCGCCAATCGGTCGGTTTTATCGATGATTGATTTTATTTTTGCTTCTTCACTTTTTAAAACCAAACGCGCATTACGTTTGTCGAGTTTGGCACACTGTTGACTTAATGCTGCATGACTAACTTTTGGCGCTAAGTTGGAGCCATTAATGTCGGTCAAAAAGCGGAAACATTGATAAGGGAGAAAGCGCTGTGCTTGTAAATATTTTGGTGCAATACATTCAAGTTTGTACAGTGATTCGACCAAAATAGTCCCAGCCTTGATGGCTTTATTTTTCAATATACAGACACTTGCGTTTCCTTTGTTCTCTCCCAAAATTAAATCAATAGAACCGCTTATCATGGGATGTTCCCAAGTGAGGTAATGCATATCATCGCGACTCAGTGCGGTTGTTCTGTCAAAAGTTGCGGTAATGCCTTCGTCTGACAAACCCGGAAAGGCGCCAACGAACATATGGTCACCCGGTCGGACGACCAGTGCGTTTTCAGAGTGATCTTCGTAATCGACACCAAAGCGATGCCAGGTTTTTTGCATAAATTCTTGAGGTGACTTTTCATCCATTTGCTGAACCAATTCAATCAAATGTGCAGCATTTTCAGAATTGTAAGAAGATAGCTCTAATAGCTTGTCTTTTCCCTGTTCTAAATCTTGATTAACTTGCTTGGCCAGTGACGCCGTTATTTCGATCAATTTTTCCAGTTTGTCTGAGTCGGATGGCGAAAATAAAGCCTCTTCTAAAATCTCTTTCGTTTCAGCAAAAATCTTGCCTCCCGCCGCATTGGTTTTTTCAAAGGCGTGCATGCCTTTGTGGTACCACTCGAACAAAACTTGTTGAGCAGTTTGTTGCATATAAGGAACGTGAATCTGTATATCTTCAGTTTGTCCAATGCGATCGAGGCGGCCAATACGTTGTTCAAGCAAATCAGGGTTTAGCGGCAAATCCATTAGCACTAGATGATGACTAAATTGAAAGTTGCGACCTTCACTACCAATTTCAGAACAAAATATAGCTTGTGCACCGTCTTCCATATCAGCAAAGTGTGCTGCAGCTCGGTCTCGGCTAATTAAATCGAGATCTTCATGGAAGGTACAGCAATTAATGCCTAATTTAAATCGACAATAAAGATCGAGGTTAATAGCGGTGTCTTTGCTAGCACAAATGATCACTATTTTTTCATTTCGATGCGATTTCAAAAAAGATTTGAGCCAATCTACCCTTGGATCAAAGGTACACCAACTATCATCTTCTAGCTGGGTCTCAGGATGCAAGAGTTGCTCAATAGCGCGCTGGCGATCGTTGGCTAAATCAATTTGCATTGCTTGATATTCAGCAGAGTTATCTAATGGATGCTCTACTAAAACTCGGTTAGGAAACCCTTTAACATGTTTACGTGTATTTCGATAAACCACTCGACCTGTTCCGTTTCGGTCGAGTAACTCGTTCAATATAATTGCTCGGTTACTTTCGCAAATTTCACAATCGGAAATATATTTTGCGGTTTTTTGTTTTAACGCTGTCGACCATTTGGTGCTTTCTGAAAGTTCGCCAATCAGCTCTGCAATTGGCAAGTAGTCTTGCTGCTCTTGGATGAACTTTTCAAGATCAAAGAAACGATCCGGATCGAGTAGTCTAAGTCGCGCAAAGTGCCCATCTTGGCCTAGCTGCTCAGGAGTCGCAGAGAGCAATAGCAAGCCTGGGGTTTTTGCCGCAATTTGCTCTACCCGTAAATACTCATTACTCGGGCTTTTAGGATGCCACTCAAGATGATGTGCTTCGTCAACAATTAGAAGATCCCACTCTCCTTCGGCCATACTGTTAATATCACAACTCGCCATAAATTCGGTTGAACATAATACCAATTGCTCGCTTAAGTAAGGATTGTCGAGTTGGATATGATCTAAGTCGGAGCCATCATCAAGACCTAAGTGTTCTAGTTCCTCGGGATCGATTTGAGTCAGCGAGTCAATTCTTGATTGATCGAAGATATTAAAATGTAGATTAAAACGTCGTACCATTTCAATAAACCACTGGTGAATCAGCGTTTGCGGGACAATAATTAATACTCGTTGCGCTCTCTGACTGATCAGTTGCTGGTGAATTATCATGCCGGCCTCAATGGTTTTTCCAAGACCCACTTCATCTGAAAGCAGTACACGCGGTGCGAATCGATTTCCAACTTCCGAGGCTATATGCAGTTGATGTCCGATTAAGTCTACTCGCGGGCCCTGAAGGCCAATGATTGGCGAGCTTTGTTGTTTTTCTTTGGCCTTCATCGCGGCGTAACGTAGCTCAAACCACTTAAGTGAATCGAGTTGGCCTGAAAATAATCGGTCGGTAGCGCGTTCTAAGTCAAGAAAATGTGAAAGCTGAGTTTCTGGAATGGGTAAAAGCTTATCGCTGTCAGCATCAGCCTTAACCATATACACTAAAGTGTCATTATGAGGCATCACTTGTTCAACCACAAAGCTTTCGCCATGAGCTGTTTCTATCGTGTCACCTTGCTCATAGCTGATTCGTGAAAGTGGCGCGTTGTTGCTGGCGTAAGTACGTTGTTCTTCAGTTGCAGGAAAGTAAATGGTGACTAACCGATGGTCAATACGTTCAATAATTCCGAGTCCAAGTTCAGTTTCATTTTCACTTAGCCAACGTTGGCCAACAGCAAATTCAGTCATAATCTATCAGGTTTTTTCGATTGGATGATTTTCTGGGGGCGCGATTATAGCATTAGTTTTATCTCAAAATCTTCGTTAAATACCTTTATTTACAGTGTTTTGTCAGCTTACTAACAGAGTGCTAAGATGGGGTAAGCTACGCCTGTGATATCAATCTTTGCACTAGTCGATTAGGTGATTGCGTTATTCACAGGCATTTGTTGAATTGCCTACTTCAAATCAGTGCTCAAACCGGAAGGAGCGACTCTATGCCAGTCAACTCAATCATTTCATCGATTGGTCAAGTGGCCATTGCAATCACCGATCTTGAAACCTCGTTGTCTTTTTATCACCAGAAACTGGGTTTGCCATTATTGTTTGAAGTTCCACCCAATATGGCGTTTCTCACCTGTGGCGATATTCGTTTGATGCTCACTAAACTGCAAGGTGATCCCAAGGATCATAAAACCTCGGTAATCTATTACAAAGTCAAGGATCTTAGTGCTGCAGTAGAGCAAATCAAACTGAGTGGTATTGATTTTATTCAAGAGCCACAACTTACCGCAAAAATGTCTGACCATGAGCTTTGGCAGGGATTTATTAGAGATCCCGATAACAATTTAATTGGAATAATGGCAGAGTTGCCCCTGAGAGAATGATTATTTGAGTTTATAATTTAATTGGCTATTTGGATTTGTAACTATAGTGCGACTCAATCGCCTCTTTAGTGAGAATGCCGTAAATTTTGTCGGAGGTGGCGGTGGTTGTCCGGAATATATAGACTGCCTCAACATTTTCGCGCTCCATGGTATCTAGCGCTTCTTCCAAATTGGCTTGAAGATAGACAGAGGCAACGTCTTGTCGATCAGCGGGGATTGCCAGTAAGTCGATATCTTTTTCAATAGGGCGAGGAACTCCATCGTTTTCTTCTTTGTCTTTTTCCGCCTGAATTTCTTTTAACTCCAACAAATAGCGAGCCAAATCGTTTGCCGCGAGCAGGGAAGTTGGCACTTGATCTTGTCTGACTAAAATCCAGCGAGGCACTGACTCAAGGAGTTTCTCAGCATCGGCATAGCTAATGACTTTTTCTTGGACTGATAATTTTCGCTCCATGAGACCGGCAACACCGACACTTCGCAGGAATTGGGAAAGTGGGTTAACTCTTAACTCAAGACCTTTAGCTCTTAGTTGGGAGTGAAAAATTGAGGTTTGCTTAAAAATTTGCGTGACAACTAAGTTGCTGATGACCACCGCGATCATGCCGGGTAATAACACATTTGGATTGTTCGTTAACTCCAACAATGCCATTAGTGCGGCCAGCGGCGCTTGTAGAATGGCACTCATCATGGTCGCCATACCAACCATGGAATAAAAAGCGTATTCCGATGCATAATCTGGCAACAACATCGCACCAATTGAGCCTAATATGCCGCCAGCCATGGCACCAATAAACATGCTCGGGCCAATCGCACCACCCGGAAGTGAAAGTCCCGAGCAGATGATGGTTGCGAGCAATTTCCCAACAAATGCTATGATCAATATTTGTAAAGTGAGGTTGCCATGTAGCGCATCGTTAACCGTATCATAACCAATTCCCATTATTTGCGGCGCAGCCAGAGCGAGCAAACCAACTGACGTTCCGGCGACCGAGCACCTTGTCCAAGCACTCCATTTAGCCGCAGTTTGTCCGACGATGGTGGTGCCTTTAATAAAGAAACTAGCAATGACTCCGATTAAGAATCCAAGCAAAATAAAATACGGGATTTCCCAGAGCGAGTTAAGGTCGAGTGACGGTACGATAAAGGCGATATCGTTACCAAACACGATTCGTGAAAGAATCGCTGCTGACACAGAAGACAGAATAAGCGGAATAAAGCTACTCACTGTATATTCCATCATCACCACTTCCATGGCAAAAATTACCCCTGCCAAGGGCGTGTTAAAGCTGGCAGAAATGGCTGCAGCTGTTCCGCAACCAACTAAGATGCGAATACTGTTGTTGGGGAGTTTCATTTGCTGACCCAGCCAGCTACCGGATGCTGAGCCCAGGTGAATTGCAGGGCCCTCTCGACCAACAGATTGGCCGGTGGCGAGTGTCAAGCCACCAATTAAAAACTGCACCAATGCGTTACGCCAGTTAAGATAACCTTGGTGAAAGGTCATACGCTCAATAACATGACCGACACCCACCTGGCGATAGTGTTTACCGACCTTGTGGAGAATATAACCGACTAAGATTCCCCCCAAAGTTGGTAATATCAGCCTAAACCACCACGGAGCAGTTTCAAAATCGCCAACTGCATCGTCGGTATGCCATAGCACAAAGCTACTTTCGATAAACAAGCGAAATAGGACTATCACACCACCTGCAAGAATGCCCGAAACAAAACCGAGTGCGGCCAAAGCAGGAAGCGCATCGAGGCTTCCTAGTCTTAGTCGTATCGATTCAAAAAATGGCATTCGTTATAGGTTCATTGGTTGGTTGCTGTGGAGCGCAAAATGATCGAATCTAACCGATCTTCATATAAAAAGTGACCATTTAACCACTCAAATTAAAGTGAAAAGGGTTCTCAGTTTTAAATTACTTTAAGAATAGGATATAACCTATTGATAAAAAAGCCAAATAAATAGATATAATTAGTGCAAAAAAGCGCACATTTCGAGTCTATTGGGTGTGCTTTTGGATAAAAAGGAGCTAATATCCATGACACAGGGCGAATGTTCTATTAGCGAGCATAAATTTCGATGTTCTTGTCAATATTGATTAGGACTTCGAGCATGTTTTCGTAGAGACAATATTCTTGGCGACGATCATTGCCAGAGTTTCCGGAAAAGCGAGTTTGCTCTTTCATGCAAGTATCGATTTTTTCATGAATACTTTGGGTGACCCCTTGCTCAAGTTTTTTTCTTTTGTAAGGATTAAATTTAGCGATGGCGGTCTGGGTATTTTTTTTGATGGACGCTCGAATAAATTCGTTATTGCGACGCATACATTCGACAAAAACCAGAGTTTGGTTAGCTCTTTTACAAAAGTTTGCTTGATCCATCGCTTTGATAACATCTGCCGACATAAAGGCGGCACACGATAAAGAAAACATACCGCCAAATAGAAGTGCAGTAAGTTGTCTGGTGGATTTGTTTGACTTGTACAGCATTTAACACCTTTTGGTTAAAAAACAGTCTCGATCACTTAAGTATAGCGGAATCATTAGTGCTTTTTTAAAAATATCGATTATCTTGAATATGCCTGATCCCAGCGGCTATTTTATGAATTAATTCGGTGGATAGGCTAAACTGAATAGCCTATCGCTTAGCTTTTAGCGGCGACTCAATTGACCAGCCACTCAATCGTACAATGGCGACAAACTAAAATTATAAATAGAAAGAAGATGCAATATAATTTAGTCATCAAGCAACAAAAATCAAAACCTTGGTATGTTGGCGTAGGGGCGCTTGCTGTACTGTTGCTATTGTTAACATTTTTAGCCGGTCGATACCTTGCTATTGAGGACTTGTCCAAGACCAAGGTCTCTTTGGCGCAAGTGAAAAGTGAGCTAGCGGATACTCAAGACGCGCTAAATAGCTTAAATGAACGTCTTGTGATGCAAGCGCAATCTGCACAAGTTGACAACTTATCAAACCAAGAGCTCATCAACAGCGTTAAAAGTTTGCAACAAAACAATAAAAAGCTGATTGAAGAATTGACCTTCTATCGAAAAATAATGGCGCCAGAATTAGACAAAGATGGCTTAGTCATCGATTCGATTAAGTTATTTCCTTCTGATGGTTCCAATGAATATCAAATTACCACCACTTTGATTCAGGCAGGAAAACAGCTGCAATTTTTAAAGGGGTCTATAATGATTAAGGTGGTTGGTGAGTTAGACGGCCAGATGAAAGAGTTTGATATTCGTGAACTGGGTACTTTTAAAGCAAAAGACTTTCAGTTCCAATTTAAGTACTTCCAAAATATTCAAGGAACGATTGAGTTACCGAGTGGTTTCAACCCAAAGCAAATAAAAGTGAACGCTCAAACTAAAGGATTAAGGAAAAATCAAAGAGCTAATTTACAAGTATCTTGGCAGCCTGAGGAGAGCCAATAATATGTTCGGTAGTAACAAAAAAAATACCCCGCGAGCTAAAGCGGGTGCAGCGGATACCCTCATTTGCAAGCAAACAAAAATTACTGGAGACATCAGTTTCAATGGGGTGTTGTATGTGGATGGTCATGTTAAGGGGAATATTACTTCGGAAGAGCTAGAAAATTCCTTATTGACTATTGGTGTCAATGGGTATGTTGAGGGAGAAGTTAAGGTGCCTCATATTATGATTTTGGGGCGAGTTAAGGGCGATGTTCATGCGCTAGAGCACGTAGAGCTTATGGCCGAGTCGCGAGTTGAAGGCGATGTTTATTATCAGTTGATAGAGATGTCAATGGGCGCAGAAGTGAATGGTCAAATGTTACATACGGTTGAAAAACAAAAGCTACTATCCCATCATGATAAGAATGCACAAGAGAAGAATCCTCAATCTCAAAGTGATGTGAAGAAAGATAGCACTTCAAGGGGTGAGGATGATAAAATGCCTCAATAGTGAGTCATTGGACTTATGTAAGCCTAACTAGAATAGAGAAAACACATGTCAACAAGCTCCACCAGCAGCACAGGAGTTGCAACCGTCAGTCCGATCATCTTTACTCAAGCCGCTAGCGCCAAGGCAAAAGAGCTGATCACAGAAGAAGAAAATCCGAGCTTAAAACTGCGAGCGTTTGTCACCGGTGGCGGGTGTTCGGGGTTTCAATATGGGTTTAGCTTTGAAGAAGAACAAAATGAAGATGATATGGTCATTGAAAAAGATGGTGTGAGTTTGTTGGTAGATGCCCTTAGTTTTCAATACCTTGTTGGCTCTAAAGTCGATTACCGAGAAGATCTTGAAGGATCTCGTTTTGTGGTAGAAAACCCCAATGCAACCACCACATGCGGGTGTGGTTCTTCTTTTTCTATTTAAATTACTCCTCGAATAATGCCCGAATCCTCGCCCAAGGTTTTCGAAAAGCATTTAAACGTTATTGAAAACTCGCAAACGGCTATTCAGCTGCTTGCCGACGCTTGCCCCGATATTTCCAAACAGCAAATAAAATTAGCCATGAAATATGGCGCAGTTTGGATGACCGGGCCCGATTCTAAACACAAAACGGTAAGAGTGCGTCGCGCAAAGCGCGTCATATCTAAGCATTCCCAGCTGCATTTTTATTTTAACCCTGAGATATTATTTGCCCCTATTCAGCCTGCATTGTTAGTTGCGGATCAGGGCGCCTATAGTGTCTGGAATAAACCAAGTGGCATGTTTTCGCAAGGTACTAAGTGGGGGGATCACACCGCAATCGCTCGTTGGGTGGAATTATTTGGTTGGCAAAACCAAGGTCTTGAACAGCGAGACGCTTATTTGGTTCACCGGCTAGATAGGGCAACCAATGGTCTGGTGTTGTTGGCACATACAAAAGTGATGGCGCGCCAGTTATCGGCACTGTTTGAATCCAGAGCACTGACAAAACAATATAGTGCGGTGGTGGCGGGAGAGTTTCCCCAAGATAAGTTAAATTGTTTTCAAAACCCTATCGACGGGCGAGCCGCTACAACTCATGTTTTGTCGGCTACTTTTTGCCCCCAAGCAAAACAAAGTATCTTGCAAATTGGGCTTGAAACGGGTCGCAAACATCAGATCCGACGACATTTAGCCGACGCCGGCTTCGCGATTGTGAATGACTATTTGTACTCAGAGCGCCCAAAACAAGCTGCGCATGAGCCAGACAGCCAAGCGCAGTCTCAATCCGAAGCCAATTTAATGCTACGAGCGAATCGACTCTCATTCCAATGTCCACAAAGCCAGCAACGAGTTGAGTTTAATCTTCCCGAATACCACTGTGACTCTCTTGGTTAATGGTGTCCTGGCGCGGTGTCGTGTTGCGACCTTTTGTCGATAGGTTAAGGCAGGTATTCGGCACCCAAAACTTTCGCCTGCTTAGCACCTGTAACCGAGGGGAGGTTGCCTGGGCGTAATTCAACCCGCTGTTTTGCCAGCCAGGCGAATGTCATTGCTTCTAAGTAGTCGCCACTAATTCCTATCGTATCGGTAGTATCGACGGAGTATTGCGCTTGCCGTTGATTGAGTGCTTCGCTTAGTAATGTTCGTAGAAGGCGGTTATGGGCTCCCCCACCACAACACAAAACTAAAATCGAATTGTAAGCGGGTAAGTCTTCACAGCTCAGCTTTATCGCGTCTGCCACCGACTCAACGGTCAATTGTAATAGCGTTCTTTGCACATCAGCGGGTTCAAATGTGGTTGATGACGCATAGGTTGTTGATAGCTCAGTCAGTCGTTTCTCCAGCCAATCCACGTTAAAATACTCCTTGCCAGAGCTCTTTGGCGGCGCAAGCTTGAAATAAGGATCGCTAAGAAGACACTCCAGAAGCGCAGGTAGCACTTGGCCTTTTTGTGCGAAGGCTGCATCTCGGTCAAAACTATCTGAGGCGTTTGGATGGTGAAGTTGATACCAAGCATCAAGTAATCCATTTGCGGGTCCCGTATCAAATCCGATAACGGGACTGTTTGGATTGCTGGGTAATAAAGTAATATTGGCGAGCCCTCCCAAGTTGAGGATCACCCGCGTTTGTTGGTTACTTCTGAGTACTGCATTGTGAAAAGCCGGAGCGAGCGGTGCACCTTGCCCTCCGGCGGCAATATCCATACGACGAAAATCAGCAATCGTTTTTATTCCTGTGCGCTCGGCAATAATATTTGGGTCGCCTATTTGCAAGGTGTAAGCTGGGCTATAGTCTCCACGGTGGCGAATGGTTTGGCCGTGGCTTCCAATGGCGCAAATTTGCTTCGCTTGAAGTTTCCAGTGAGTCAGTGCGCTGTTGACTGAGTCAGCAAACAGCTGGCCGAGTATTGCATCAAGGTGAGCAAGCCGTTCAATCCGATTTTGTGGCGGATCCGCTTGGTCGAAGGTCTTAGGTGTTGCTATATCATAGATGACTTGCCTAAGTTCTTCCGTAATGGGATGTAAGAAACTCGCTACAAGCTGACACTGATAGTCTTGAAAATCAACCAGTGCCACATCGACGCCGTCCACGCTAGTACCAGACATAAGCCCAATATAAAGCTGCGAGCTAGCATGCCAAGGCTGGCTCATTAGCGAGCGACTTGGGCTTGGGATTGAATGTTCTTTCGAGCCTCTAATTGACTGATTAGCTTCTCGCTGGTGAGCATAAAATTGGCTCTTTCTTTTTTAGAAATTGGGTCGGCCTTGGGGAGCTTAACCGTTCTTGGGTTTCGGTGAACACCATTGACTACAAATTCATAATGTAAATGCGGCCCGGTTACCATACCGGTGCTGCCAAGCTTGCCGATAGTTTGGCCTTGCTTTACTCGTTTACCCTTACTGACTAAACGCTTTGATAGGTGTAAGTACTTAGTCACAATATTATTGCCGTGTTGAATAAACACATATTTACCATTGAAACGGTTGTATCCCGAAGCGATTACTTTGCCATCGCCAGCGGCTCTAATCGGCGTTCCCACGGGGGCCGCATAATCAATTCCGCGATGAGGTTTGATTCGCTTTTGTACAGGGTGAAAGCGTCGCGGATTAAATCCATCGGAAATATATTTAAAGTTAACCGGTGCTCGCAAAAAGGCCTTTCGCATGCTGCGGCCTTCATCTGAGAAATAACTGGTGTTGCCTTTAGAGTCGGTATATCGAATTGCACGATAGACTTCGCCACGGTTAACAAACTCTGCAGCCAAGATTTCACCGTCACCAATTTTTTCGCCATCGAGGTATTGTTCTTCGTAGAGTATTGAGAAGCTGTCACCTTTTCGAATATCTAAAATAAAATCTATATCCCACGCGAATATATTTGCAAAATTGATCACCAAAGTGTCAGTCAAGCCAGCTCTTTTTCCCGCCATAAATAGCGAGTCAGAAATCATTCCGCTGACATAAGCGGTTGTTTTTTCTATGGTCTTATTGACGATATTGCTGGCAAAATCTTTCCCGGTTTGATCATCTTCACTGAGTCGATTGATATATAAAGTGTTCTGTAGGTCGATAATGTACTTTAACGCAACCAGTTCTTTAGCTTGATTTAATTGATAATGAATAACTTCGCCGGGCTTCAGCTTGGTGAGTATCTTAGTGTTTTCATCAAGGTTGACAATTTTATACAGAAGCTGCGGCGTCAATCCTATTCGCTTGAATATCTTTGATAAGTTGTCGCCTTTTTTAACCGGGGCCGCAAGCCATTTAGCTTGTTCGGACAAAACATCAAGTTCAGATTCGACAGTTATAAACGAATCGAGTTGCAACGGTATTTCTATCGGGTCTGAATAATTGGTTTCCGATGGTCGAATCACAGTTTTTCGCGGAGTTGGGTCAATGCTAGAAATAACGGGTTCTGCTTTTGGTTTAGTGGGTGTCGATAAGCTCAGTGGAATATCGCCCGATTCCGTTGCCTGTGGTGGCGATGTTGTTTCTGCAATATTGAGTTCAAGTTCGGATTGGTTGTCGGGCTGATTGTCCTTTGACAATAAAACCCCCAGCAACATAAATAGCGCGGCGGTCGACAATATTATGTAGGGATGGGTGGCCCAAGCCGGAAGCCGATCGAAAAAGCCTTTTTTAAAGATTCTTTTGTCATTTTGTGGCTTGTAATCGTGTTTAATCATACAACTTTCAATCAGTTCCGTATAAAATGCGCGTTCGTTTGTCGGTCAGTTCAACGACAACTAATTAATCAAAGAGTTCATCTTGTTGATTATCGGCTGATTTTAGCCTTTTTTCATTCAGCAAGAAAGACAAAACATGCAATCTCAGAGTTAGATAATAATTGGTATAAATATGGCAGAGCAAGACTTAATAAAAGACCTCGGTTGGCGAGGGATGATTCAGCAAATGACCGCTGATGAAGAATTAAACGAGCACCTCAATTCCGGGATGAGAGTCGTTTATTGTGGGTTTGACCCAACTGCCGACAGTTTGCATATAGGAAGCTTGGTGCCTTTATTAGCGCTAAAACGCTTTCAGGAATATGGGCACAAACCCATCGCACTCGTAGGAGGGGCAACGGGCTTAATTGGTGACCCGTCTTTCAAGAGTAGTGAGCGCCAACTTAATTCTGAAGAAGTCGTATCCGGATGGGTTGAACAATTAAAAAAGCAGGTCAGTCAGTTTATTGATTTTGATTGCGGTGAGAACTCAGCATTGGTTGCCAATAATTTAGATTGGACCAAGGATTTAGATGTCCTTTCATTTTTAAGAGATGTTGGTAAACACTTCTCGATAAATGCCATGATCCAAAAAGATTCAGTAAAACAACGAATCGATCGCGAAGGTGAAGGAATTTCGTTTACGGAATTTACCTATATGATTCTGCAGTCTTATGATTTTGCAGAGCTTAATCGGCGTTATGATTGCACCCTACAAATTGGCGGTAGTGATCAGTGGGGAAATATTACTGGTGGCACTGACTTAACTCGGCGCATGAACCG